>NZ_CP197224.1:0-4638837 GCF_057529065.1 Terrabacter sp. R4-6
CCTTCGCGAGTCGCATCGACACGACGCTGGCGCAGATCGACACGCTCAAGACCCAGATCGACGCGTCGGCCCGCCTCAACTTCCAGCGCTGGGACGGCAACCTCGGCTACTCGGCGACCACGTTCGACAAGGGCGTCACGTCGTTCAAGAACTGGATCTCGGCCCGCGCCGCCTACCTCCGCCTCGCGTACGGCTCGACCATGCCGACGCTGACCTTCCCGGCCTACCTCGCCGGCACGGGCTGGCAGCCGGCGGTCTCCTCCGGCATGATCGCCGGCACCACCGGCGAGCTGCGTCGCCTCGAGGCCCTGCGGTTCGCGGTGTCCAACACCGCCTTCACCGGCGGGGTCCAGGGCAACGGCCACGTGCAGAACGTCGGCTGGACGGGCTGGGGCTCCCCGGGTGCACTCGTCGGCACGACCGGGCGCTCGCTGAGGCTCGAGGCCGTCCAGCTGCGCCTGACCGACCAGCTGGCGACGCGCTACGACCTCTCCTACCGCGTCCACGTCCAGAACGTCGGCTGGATGGGGTGGGTCAAGAACGGCGCCACGGCCGGCACGACGGGCCGAGCGCTGCGCATCGAGGCGATCCAGGTGCGCCTGCTGGCCAAGGCGCCGTCGACGTCGTATGCCGCGCACGTGCAGAACATCGGGTGGATGGCCACGGTGTCCGACGGTGCGGTGAGCGGCACGACGGGTCGCGCGCTGCGCCTCGAGGCGCTGCGGATGTCGACGGCTCGGTTGCCCTTCGCGGGTCACGTCGAGTACCGCGCGAACGTCCAGGGCCTCGGCTGGATGAGCTGGACGACGCCGCCCACGATGATCGGCACGGTCGGCCAGGCACGACGCCTGGAGGCGCTGCAGATCCGGTTGACGGGTGAGCTGGCACAGCACTACTCCGTCCGCTACTCCGCTCACGTCCAGGACGTCGGGTGGCAGCCGTGGGTCACGGACGGGGCCACCGCCGGCACGGTGAATCAGGCCAAGCGCGTCGAGGCGGTCAAGATCCTGCTCGTCCCGAAGGCCTTCTGAGCCCGGTGGGTCCCGACGTCGACGTGGTCGACGCCGGGGCCCACTGCATGGCCGATTGCATAATGTCGATTATGGGCGAATCATATTGGGCTGCAAGGGAATTCGTCAGCGCCTGCGACGGCCCAGACCTGCCGCGTACGCATCCAGCGCCCGGAGCACCGTGGGGGCGCGGTAGACGCGGTTGCGCCGGTGCCCGGTCGACTCCACGAGGATGCCGTCATCGACGAGTCGCTGCAGGGCCGCCTGCGCCGTCGGGGGCGAGACCTCGAGCTCGCGCGCGACGACTCGTGCCGTGACGACGGGCTGACGCAGCAGGAGGTCGAGCATCGACCACGCCGTGGATCCCGCTCGTGCCGTGAGCTTCGCGGCCCAGTCCGCGCGTACCTGTCGAAGGGTCCCGACGAGCCGCTCGCCGATGTGGGTGCCGTTGCGCGCGGCTTCGGCCACGCATCGCAGGATGGGCTCCACGTCTCCCCCGCGGTAGGCCGTGAGCGCGTCGAAGTAGTCGTCGCGGATGGCGAGCAGGCCGGCCGAGATCGGGACGGTGACCCGCCGGATCGCCCCCGTGTGGAGCAGGACCGAGTGGAGCAGCGCCCGACCGGTGCGGCCGTTGCCGTCGGTGAAGGGGTGGATGGTCTCGAACTGCGCGTGCGCCAGCGCCGCGTGCGCCAGCGGGGGCAGGTCGTCGCGGTCCATGAAGGCGACGAGGTCGGCCATCAGCGCCGGCACGTCGGTCGCCCCGGGCGGCACGTAGTGCGCCTCCCCCGGGTGCAGGGCCGATCCACCGACCCACACCTGCTGATCGCGCCAGCGACCTGCCGGGTGCAGCGACTGCTGCGCCATGAGGGCCCGGTGCATCGCGAGGACGGCGTCCTCGTCGAGGCGCCCGGCGAGGTCGAGCGCGGCCTGCATGGTGCGGACGTTGCCGAGGATGACGGCGGCGTTGGCCCGGTTGCCCTCGCCGATCTCGGCCTCGGCCAGGGCCCGTGCGGACGAGGTGAGGTTCTCGATCTGCGAGCTCGCGGCGCTCTCGGACCGGAGCAGCACCGAGGCGAACGGCGCGATCTCCCCCGCTCCCCCGGCGTCGAAGGTGGCGAGCAGCCGGGTGGCCTCGTCGAGGTCCGCGGCGAGGTCGCCCGGCAGCACGAGCTCGGCCTCGGCGATCGTGGGCACGACCGCGGCCTCGAACGTGGCCGGCGTCGACCGGAGGGCACGTCGGGACAGGTCGAGCAGGCCCTCGACGGGCTGCCAGACCATCGTCGTCGAGCCGAGTGCGGGCCACGTCGTTGCCATGTCGGTGACACCTCCTTGGTTAAGGTTATCGCACAACCTTTATCAAGGAGGCTCCGTGCTTAGGCGTGCGCGACGTCCACCGGGGCCTCGACGACCCACCACGCGGCATACGGGCTCAACGACGCCAGCCCGTCCGCCCCACCGAAGACGGGGTATCCCCCGAGCGCGTCGTAGGGATGCGCGATGCCGACGTCGGCGAAGTGGCGGACCTCGACCCGGTGCCACGACGAGGTGACGTTGTAGACGCAGACCATCGAGCCGCTCGGGTGCGTGCGGACGACGGCCAGGACACCGTCGTCGGTCTCGAGGAGCACCCTCGTCTGCGCCGACGCATGGAGCTGCGGCAGGTCTGCGCGCACGCCGGCGAGGTGACGCAGTCCCTGGAAGACCTTCCCGGACACGGTGTCGAGGTCATCCCGCTCCGCAGCGACCGCCCAGTCGAGCCGCTCGCGGTGCGCCCACCTGTTGTCGTCCTCGTGGCCGGGTTCGCGCGCCCAGTCCGGGTCGTTGGGCATCCCCAGCTCGTCGCCGCTCCACACGACGGGAATGCCACCCCAGCCGGCAACCACGGCGTGGGCGAGGAAGAGCCGGGCCAGTCCCTGACCGACCCCGTCGGTGTCACCGCGGGCCTCCGCGTCGGCGAGGCCCGTCAGTGATGCGGCCGTGCCGCTGATGCGTTTGTCGCCGGTCGCCGGATTGTGCTGGAAGACGAGACCGTGGGCCCACGACCCGGGGTGGTCTCCGGAGTACCAGTTCGACAGGAAGCGCCGGTGGGCGTAGCCGTCGAGGCCGGCGGAGGCCGCGTCCCCGTCGTCGATGGCCCACCCGATGTCGTCGTGGCACCGGACGTAGCAGATCCACGTGCCGCTCGGCGGGGTCGCCGGGAGTGCCGAGAGGGCCTGCTTGGCGAGCCCCGTGCTGCCCGTGGCGAGCATGGACCACACCTGCACCATGAGGCTGTTGTGGTACGCGAGGTCGCTGACCCGGCCGGCGTGCTCGCCCTGCCCGAGGTACTGCACGAGGTCCCGCGGACCGACGATCGCCTCGGCCTTGAAGGCGAGCGCCGGGCACGCGATGCGCGCCACGGTGCGCAGTGCCTGGGTCACCGCGTGGACCTCCGGCTGGTTCTGGCAGCTCGTGCCGAGCCGCTTCCACGTGAACGCGATCGCGTCGAGCCGGAGCACCTCGACACCGAGGTTGGCGAGGTACAGGACGATGTCGGCGTACTCGACGAGGACGTCGGGGTTGGCCCAGTTGACGTCCCACTGCCACTCGTTGAAGGTCGTCCACACCCAGCCGCGCAGCTCGTCGTCCCACGTGAAGTTGCCCGGTGCGAAGTCCGGGAAGACCTCGGGCAGGGTGCGTTCGTAGGCGTCCGGCATGACCCGGTCGGGGTAGACGTGGAAGTAGTCGCGGTAGCGCGACTCCCCCGCCCGGGCGCGACGGGCCCAGTCGTGCTCGCGCGCGACGTGGTTGAGCACAAGGTCGAGCACGAGCGAGATGCCCTGCCCCCGAAGGTCGCTCGCGAGCCGGCGCAGGTCCTCCACGTCGCCGAGGTCGGGCCGGACGGTGCGGTAGTCCTGCACGGCGTAGCCGCCGTCGTTGTCCCCGTCACGGGGCTGGAGCAGCGGCATGAGGTGCAGGTAGCTGACGCCGAGGTCACGCAGGTAGCCCACCCGCCCCCGCAGTCCGTCGAGGTCGCCGGCGAACCGGTCGGTGTAGCAGGCGTAGCCGAACATGCCGGGCTGCTGGAGCCAGTCGGGGCGCAGCAGCCGGCGCTGGTCGAGGCGGCGCAGCTCGGGCGAGCGCTGACGGTAGCCGGCCACCGCGCTCTCGACGAGACGCAGGGCGAGCGCTGACACGTCGTGCTCCGGATAGAGGACCATGAGCGCCGCGACGAGGTCGTCGGACCATCGCTCGAGCCTCAGCTCGAGCGTCTCGCGGTCGTGGTCGTCGAGCCCCGCGAGCAGCGAGGTCACCGACTCCGCCGTCGGCCGGACGTCGTGCGCAGCGTCGCTCATGGCCCGATTGAACAGCACCGGGCGGCTGCGCGACAGGGGCACGCGGCCCTCACCGGCGGCAGGTCACTCGAAGGGACTGGGGTCGCCCGCACCGACACGGGTCACGACGGGGTAGCCGTCGGAGTAGTCGACGACGGTCGTCGGCTCGAGGCCGCACTCCCCCGAGTCGATGACGGCGTCGATGACGTGGTCGAGGCGGTCCTTGATCTCCCAGCCCTCGGTCATCGGCTCGTCGTCGTCGGGCATGAGCAGCGTGCTCGAGAGGATCGGCTCACCCATCTCCCGGAGCAGCTCACGGACGACGGGGTGCTCCGGGATGCGCACCCCCACGGTCTTCTTCTTCGCGTGCAGCAGGCGTCGCGGCACCTCCTTCGTCGCGGGCAGGATGAAGGTGTAGGGCCCGGGCGTCGCGGCCTTGATGGCCCGGAAGACCGAGTTGTCGAGGTGCACGAACTGGCCCAGCTGGGCGAAGTCCGAGCAGACGAGCGTGAAGTGGTGCTTGTCGTCGAGGCGTCGGATCCGCAGGATGCGCTCCTTGCCCTCCGGGTTGTCGAGGGAGCAGCCGAGCGCGAAGCACGAGTCGGTGGGGTAGGCGATGAGCCCGCCGGACCGCAGGATCTCGACCGCCTGCGCGATCGCCCGCGGCTGAGGATCCACGGGGTGCACGTCGAAGTACTTCGCCATGGCACCACCCTGCCATGCTGGTGCCATGACCGAGCAGACGGGTGAGGGCCGGATCGTCGCTGACGGCGAGCACGACGGCATCGAGGTGCTCGACAACCCCGAGCGGGGGCGTTTCGAGCTGCACGACGGGGACCACGTCATCGGGGTCGCCAGCTATGCCGTCGTCCCGGGCTCCACTCCCGGGACGCCCGCCCGTGTCGTCTTCTTCCACACCGAGGTGAGTCCGGCCTACGAGGGTCGGGGCCTCGCCGGGCGCCTCGCCGCGTACGCGCTCGATGCCACCGTCGCGGCGGGCCGTTCGATCGTCGCGCTGTGCCCGTACATCAAGGTGTACCTCCGCCGTCACCCGGAGCCGTATGCCGCCCACGTCCTCGCGCCGACCCGGGACGACGTCGACGCGGCGGAGCGGGCGGCGGCCGCGGGGTGACGGCGAGGTGAGCGCGGGGTGAGTGCCGGGTGACTCGCCCGCGCGTCGTCGTCGTGGGTGGTGGCATCGTCGGGTCGGCCGTGGCCCGCCGGCTCACCCTGTCGGACCCGCGCCCCGAGGTGACCGTCGTCGAGAAGGAGACGGCGCCGGGTCGGCACCAGACGTCGCGCAACAGCGGTGTCGTCCATGCGGGGCTCTACTACGCCCCCGGCTCGGCCAAGGCCACGCTCTCGCGCGAGGGAGTCCGGCGTCTGCGCCGCTACTGCGACGAGCGGGCGCTGCCCTACGAGGAGGTGGGCAAGCTCGTCATCGCGCTCGACGAGGTGCAGGAGGCACGGCTGCGCGACATCGAGGCCCGCGCCCGGGCCAACCGCGTGCCGGGCCTGCGGTGGCTCGGGCCCGACGCGCTGCGCGAGGTCGAGCCGCATGCCGTCGGGCGCGCGGCGCTGCACTCGCCCACGACGGCCATCACCGACTTCGCCCGCGTGGCGGCGACCATGCTCGAGGACGCGGCGTCCCTCGGCGCAGCGGTCGTCACGGGCTTCGAGGTGACGGGGTTCGACCGCCGTGGTGATCGCGTCGAGGTCCGGGGTGCCGACGGCCGGCGCTTCGTCGCCGACCGCGTCGTCATCGCCGGCGGGTTGCAGGCCGACCGGCTCGCACGGCTGGCCGGTGACGGTCCCGACCCGGAGATCGTGCCGTTCCGCGGCGAGTACCACCGCCTCGTGCCGTCCGCCGAGCACCTGGTGCACGGACTCGTCTACCCCGTGCCCGACCCGCGCTACCCCTTCCTCGGGGTCCACCTGACGAGGCGCGTCGACGGGCGGGTCCTCCTCGGGCCGAACGCCGTCCTCGCCACCGCTCGCGAGGGCTATCGGCGTCGGGACGTCGACCTCGGGGTCGTGCGTGGGCTCGTCTCGTCCCGCGGGTTCCTGCGGTTCGCCCGAGCCAACCTGCGCACGGGAGCGCACGAGGTCGTGGGGTCGCTGAGCCGGCACGCGTTCGTCGAGCGGGTCCGCCGCTACGTCCCGGAGATCGGCCTGTCGGACGTCGTGCCGGCGCCCGCGGGGGTCCGCGCCCAGGCGATGGACCCGGACGGTGAGCTCGTCGAGGACTTCCGCTTCAGCCGCGTCGGGTCGGTCCTGTGCATCCGCAACGCGCCCTCTCCGGCGGCCACGGCATCCCTCGCGATCGCCGAGCGGGTCGTCGCGCTCCTCGACCTGGGCTGATCGCCCGTCAGGCGCCTCACCTGAGCCGCCACGGCGAGGACGACGAGGTACCGACACCGTGCCCCGGCGGCGTCACTGCGGACGGCGGGGGTCAGTGCTTGCCGAAGTAGTCGCTCGCCTCCATGGCATCGATGACGGAGGGCGCGCCGTGCTGGCCGATCGCGTAGCTGCCGAGGTCGACGGCGGTGTCGGCGATGAGGCTGACGGGACTCAGCAGCTCCCACGGCGAGACGTCGAGGTCGGGACCCTCGGCGGGGTCGAGGGCGATCTGCGTACCGAGCGCGTTGGGCAGTGGGTTGTCGCCGATGAAGGGGACGTGGTCGGTGAAGGAGCCGAGAGGGTTCTGCACGGTCGTGAGGACCTCGCCGCGCACGTGGTAGTTGCGGATCTGGCCCGAGGTGAGCGAGGCGTCGTCGTGGCCGAGCGCCGCGGCGGCCAGGACGGTGTTGGGGTGCACGCCGGCTGCGTTGAAGGTCACGGCCGGCACGTCGGTGGCCACCGAGGCGGTGCTCGCGAGCCCGCCGCCCAGGGAGTGACCGGTGAGGACCATGTTCTCGCTGCCCACGGCCCCGGCGAGGTGCTGGGCGAGGGCGACGGCCTGGAGGTGCTGCGCGCTCAGCCCGCCGGCGCCCTGCTGCAGGTTGGTGCCCCAGTCACGCACGCTGGACGGGTCGGTCCCGGCGAAGGCCAGGACGTAGCGTCCCTCGTCGTCGCGGTAGATGTTGGCCTGGAACCCGCCCGATCCCTCGAGGCTGTCGGGGTCGATGCCGAGCGACTCGAGCTCGGAGTCGCTGAGCGGGTCGAAGCTCTCGGTGCCCTCGCCGTCGTAGACGCCACGGGCGAGCTCGGCCAGCTCGAGGTCGATGTCGTGCGGACGGTCCCCACGCACGTCGTCGGCGAAGGGCGGCGGCTCGGCGACGGCATCCGGGCCGGTGGATGACCCGGCGCCACCGGGGAACGGGAACGGGCCGGGGAGGCCGCCGCCGCCCGGACCCGCACCGTCGCCGCTCGTGCCGCGCTGGGCGCGCGCGTTGTCGGTCAGTCGACGGGACATCGTCTCCAGGGTCGATCCGAGGGCCACGAGCGCGGCGGACGTGGAGCGCCAGCTCTCCTGGGCCGACTGCGCGTCGTCGCCACCCCACGAGCGGCCGATGACCGCGAGCGCCCGGGTCCCGGTCGCACGGATGCCGTCCACCTCGCCGGCGCACGCGGTCAGCTCGCGCGCGGCACGCTCGAGCGCTTCGGGGTCTGCACCCTTGCGGTAGAGCACGTGGGCCTCCTGTCGACGGTGGGCCCCACGGTAGGTGGGGTGCCGCCGACGGTCCATGGGGAGCACTCCCCGCGTGTCGTGCCCAGCGAGCCGGTCTCAGCCCCGACGACGGAGGACGACGAGCCGGCCGACGAGCCCGACGACGAGCACGACGATCCCGGCCACGAGCGACCCCGACGGCACGGCCAGCGCGAGGGTCACGCACCCGACGAGGCCCGTCAGCGCGAGCACCCGAGGGTAGCGGCGCTGGGCCGGCGCCTGGGTCAGCGCCGCGGCGTTCGCGACGGCGTAGTAGGTGAGGACTCCGAACGACGAGAAGCCGATGACGCCGCGCAGGTCGACGAGCACGACGAGCAGGCAGACGACGGCGGCCACGGCGACCTCGGCGACGTGCGGCACCGAGTAGCGCTGGTGGACGGCGGCGAGCGGGCGCGGCAGGTCCCCCTCGCGGGCCATCGCGAGCGCCGTCCGCCCGACCCCGGCGACGAGCGCCAGCAGGGCGCCCAGGGTCGCTGCGGCCGCCGCGGCGGCGACCAGGGGCGGCAGCCAACCCGCGCTGGCGACGGTGTCGGCCGCGTCGCGCAGCGGGGCGTCGCTCGCTGCCAGGCCGGACGTGCCGAGGGAACGGACGAGCACGACGGCAGTGACGGCATACAACGGCACGACGACGGCGAAGGCCGCGACGATCGCGCGCGGGATCGTGCGCGTGGGGTCGACGACCTCCTCCCCCAGGGTGGCGATGCGGGCATAGCCCGCGAAGGCGAAGAAGAGGATCGCGGCCCCCTGCAGCACGCCCCCGAACCCGGGTGCTCCACCGGTGTCCGTCGGCGGGCCGGGAGGCGCAGCGCCCCACACGGAGACCACGACGAGCACGACGGCGAGGGCAGCGAGCACGCCCGCGACGATGAGACGGGTGAGGCGCGCCGTCCGCGTGATCCCGCGGTAGTTGACCGCGGCCAGGGACACCACGGCGAGCACCGCGACGGCCTTCTGCCAGCGGTCGGGGACGACGTAGGCCGCGAAGACGAGTGCCATGGCCGCGCAGCTCGCCGTCTTGCCGATGACGAAGCCCCACCCGGCCGTGAAGCCCCACCACGGGCCCAGCCGCTCGCGACCGTAGACGTAGGTGCCGCCGGACGTCGGGTACTGGGCGGCGAGCTGCGCCGACGACGTCGCGTTGCAGAGGGCGACGACGGCCGCGACGCCGAGGGCGACGAAGAGCCATCCGTCGGCGACCCGCGCCGCGGGGGCGAAGGCGCTGAAGATCCCGGCGCCCACCATCGATCCAACGCCGATGAGGACGGCGTCCGGGGTGGTCAGCCGGCGTGCGAGGGACGGGCCTGGGCGGTGGGTGGCCATGCCCCAAGTGTGGCGCCCGGCGCGTCGACGGCCTTGACCGGGTTTGCGCCGTTCGACGACGCCGGTCGCACCCACCCGGCCAGAGGGTCCCCTCGGGCCGGGCGGGTGGCGGCAGGTGCGGTCGGTCAGGCGCGCAGGTCGGTGAGCATCGACTCGAAGGGCGTGACCTGCTCGAACGGGTCGACCCGGTCGGCCCGCGGCGAACCGCTCACGAGGGCGCCGAAGGCCGCTCCGGCGCGATCGATGCGCTCGCCCAGCCGACCGGCGTCGACGCTGCCCCAGTCCTCGCTGGCGGCAAAGACGGCCACCGGAGCGACGAGCGCGCCCAGGTGGGCGAAGAGCGGGCGCAGGGCGTGGTCGATGACGAGCGAGTGACGGGCCGTGCCGCCGGTCGCGCCGAGCAGCACCGGGGTGTCGCGCAGCGCGTCCTTGGGCAGCACGTCGACCAGCATCTTGAACAGCCCGCTGTACGACGCGGCATACACCGGGGTGGCGACGATGACGGCGTCCGCCTCGGCGATCGCGTCGAGACGCACCTGCAGGTCGGGTGACGCGAAGCCGGTCAGCACGTTGTTGGTCAGGTCGTGGGCGACGTCGCGCACGTCGACGACCTCGACGACGACCTCTCCGAGGTCGTGCCGGGCGAGCGCTCGGACGGTGGCCTCGGTGAGGCGGTCGGCGAGCAGACGCGTCGACGACGGCTGCGTGATGCCGGCGGTGATGACGGCGATGTGGAAGGCGGTCACGTCGTCACCTCCAGGGTGGCTGCGGTGGTGGGCTCGGGCGAGGCTCCGGTCACGTCGTCGACGGCGTGGACCGGGGCGTCGTGGGTGCCCCCGGCGGCGGCGAGCCGGCTCGGGTGGGTCGGGGCGTCGGGGACGTGGGCGGGCTTGAGGGCGGCGAACTCCTTGCGGAGCACGGGCACGACCTCCTCACCGAGGATGTCGAGCTGCTCGAGGACGGTCTTGAGGGGCAGCCCTGCGTGGTCGAGCAGCCAGAGCTGGCGCTGGTAGTCACCGGCGTACTCGCGGAAGCCGAGCGTCTTCTCGATGACCTCCTGCGGGCTGCCGACGGTCAGCGGCGTCTGGCTCGTGAACTCCTCGAGCGACGGGCCGTGCCCGTAGACGGGAGCGTTGTCGAAGTACGGACGGAACTCGCGCACGGCGTCCTGGCTGTTCCTGCGCATGAAGACCTGACCGCCGAGCCCGACGATCGCCTGGTCGGCGCTGCCGTGGCCGTAGTGCTCGAAGCGGCGGCGGTAGAGCTGGACCATCTGCCGCGTGTGGCTGGCCGGCCAGAAGATGTGGTTGGAGAAGAAGCCGTCGCCGTAGTAGGCCGCCTGCTCGGCGATCTCGGGGCTGCGGATCGAGCCGTGCCACACGAACGGGGGTATGCCGTCGAGCGGGCGTGGCGTCGAGGTGAAGCCCTGGAGCGGGGTGCGGTACTTGCCCTGCCAGTCGACGACGTCCTCGCGCCACAGGCGGTGCAGCAGCGCGTAGTTCTCGATGGCGAGCGGGATGCCGTCGCGGATGTCCTTGCCGAACCACGGGTAGACCGGACCGGTGTTGCCGCGGCCCATCATGAGGTCCATGCGCCCGTTGCTCAGGTGCTGGAGCGTCGCGTAGTCCTCGGCGATCCGCACGGGGTCGGTCGTCGTGATGAGGGTCGTCGACGTCGAGAGGATGATCCGCTCCGTCTGGGCGGCGATGTAGGCGAGCGTCGTCGTCGGGGCCGACGGGATGAACGGCGGGTTGTGGTGCTGTCCGGTCGCGAAGACGTCGAGCCCGACCTCCTCCGCCTTCCTGGCGATGGCGACGGTGGCCTCGATCCGCTCGTGCTCGGTCGGCGTACGCCCCGTCGTGGGGTCGGTCGTGACGTCGCCCACGGTGAAGATCCCGAACTGCATGTGTCCCAGCTCCTTTTGATTGACGATTCAATCATACTGAACGTCGAGGGGTGCTTCCCCATTCCCGCGCCCTCCCCCGGGCAACACACCGTGCAGGTCACGACCCACCGGGATGCGATCGCGGCGCGTTGTGACCTGCACGGTGTGTTGCAGTGGGCGCGTGGGATCCTGTCGCGGTGAGCGCTGAGATCTCCCCCAAGGACCGCTTCATCACGGTCTACGGTCGCAACCCCGTCCACGAGGTGCTGCTCGACGGTGACCTGCACGTCGACAAGGTCGTCATCGCCGACGGTGCCCGTGGCAGCGGCCTGCGCGAGATCCAGCAGGCGGCGCGCCGGCGCGGTGTCGAGGTGCAGTACGCGAGCGCCGAGCGCGTCAAGAAGCTCGCCGGCAACGGCCGGCAGGACCAAGGGGTCTTCGCCGACGTCGTCGCGCCACGGATGCGCCCCCTCGAGTCGGCGCTCGCCGAGGACGCCGGCTCCCTCCGTGCCGTGCTCGTCCTCGACGGCGTGACGACCCCCGCCAACGTCGGGATGATCCTGCGCTCGGCCACGGCGGCCGGTGTCGACGGCATCGTCGTCCCGCGCAAAGGTGTCGCCTCCCTCGACCCGCTCGTCGTCAAGGCCTCCGCCGGCGTGGCGTTCCGGGCGCCGATCCTCAAGGCCTTCACGGCCGCCGAGGCCGTCGCCGACCTCAAGCGGTCCGGCTTCCACGTCGTGGGGCTCGACGCGGGCGGCGACGACGACCTCTTCGCAGCCCACCTGCCCGAGCCCGTCGCGTTCGTGCTCGGCAGCGAGACGGCCGGGCTCACTCCCGAGGTGGCCGACCTCGTCGACACCTGGGTGTCGATCCCGATGGCTGCGGGCGTCGAGTCGCTCAACGTCTCGGCCGCGGCCGCGGTCGTCTGCTTCGAGCTCGTCCGCCGCGCGCGCCTCTGAGGCGACCGCGTCAGTCGCCCCACTTCTCGGCGAGCGCCCGGACGACGGTGATGTTGCGCGCCGTGCCCACCGCGCCGGTGAGCTTCTCGATGCGGGTGTTCGACAGCTTCGCCGCCTGGACGCCGTCGGAGAGGAAGAGCACGACGTCGTTGCCGACGACGCGGGCGCCCTCGGTGGCGACGTCCCACGCATGCAGCGCCGTGACGCCCTCGCGGTCGAGGTCGCCGGTCATGAACGTCACGTAGCGCTTGGCGTCCGCGGCGATCGGCGACTCGAGGGCCTCGGCCTCGTCGGCCAGCGCCTTCAGCTGCGCGGGGGTGCGCACGACGACGGGCACGTCGAAGCCGAACTCGGCACTGATGGCACGGCGCAGGTCGTTCTCCACCGTGGCCGCGCTGCGCGCGGACGAGCGGACCTTGAGGTTGCCGCTCTGGATGTGGGTCTCGACGTCCTCGTAGCCCTCCGCCTCGAGCAGCGTGCGCAGCGACGCCATGCGCACCTGCCGCTTGCCGACGTTGACGGCACGGAGGAAGCCGATCCACACCGGCACGTCAGGCCCCGACCGTGCCGCTCGTGCCGCTCGTGCCGCTCGTGCCGACCGTGCTGTCCGAACCGACCGAGCCGACCGAGCCGACCGAGCCGACCGAGCCGACCGAGCACCTGCCGCGGCCGACGGTCTCGACGCGGCCTCCCACGTGGACGGCACCCTTGGCGTCGATGTCGAGCAGCAGCCGTGAGGGGCGCCCGACGGCAATGCCCTGGCTCACGACGACCGAGACGTCGCGGGCGCCCTGGTAGACGAGCCACCCTCCGAGGTTGGCGCACGCCGACCCGGTCGCGGGGTCCTCGAGGACGGCCTGTCCCTGGGTGTAGAAGAGGCGGGCCTCGATGCTCTTCGGCCCGGTCCAGGCCCACGCGTAGACGTGGGGAGCCCGTGGCGGGGACGTCATGTGCTCGGCCATGAGGTGCGCGTCGGGGTCGCAGGCGCGCACGGCGTCGACGGAGTCGAGGCGCACGAGCAGCTGCTCGACGCCGGCGTCGACCCAGGACGCGTCGGAGCGCACGACCAGCCTCCGGTCGATGCCGAGCGCTTCGGCCAGCTCCGCGCCGCTCGAGGTCACCTCGCGCACCGTCGCGGGTCGGGCCGCGAGGCGCCAGCCGCCGTCGACCCGTCCGACCGGGATGCGCCCGGCGGGCATGCTGAGGTGCACGGCGTCGAGGCCGCCACCCAGCATCGCGACGACCTCGGCCGTGCCCAGGGTCGGGTGCCCCGCGAACGGCATCTCGTGGCCGGGCGTGAAGATGCGCACGGCGGCGTCGCCCGTCGTGGCGCCGTCGCCGAGCGACGTGACGAACGTCGACTCACTGAGGTTGAACTGCCGCGCCCACGCGAGCATCTCGTCGTCGGAGAGGCCACCCGCCTCGGGGAAGACGCAGAGCGGGTTGCCCGAGAAGGGCTCTCCCTCGATGGAGAAGACGTTGAGCAGGTGGAAGGGCAGGTCCATGCACCCGAGTGTGCCCGAGCCCCGGCCCGGGCGGCAGGGTCGAAGGGCCCGCCGCGCCGATACTGTGGCGACATGGCCTCCCCCGACGGTGTCGTCCCCGGCAACATCTACCTCTTCCGGCACGGCGAGACCGAGTGGTCGCTGAGCGGGCAGCACACCGGCACGACGGACCTGCCGCTGCTCCCCGAGGGCGAGGCGGCGGCACGTGAGCTCGCCGACGTGCTGCGCAAGCACCGCTTCGAGCGGGTCCTCGTCTCTCCCCTCCAGCGCGCGAGGCGCACGGCCGAGCTCGCGGGCCTCGGCGACTTCGAGGTCGAGCCGCTGCTGCGCGAGTGGGACTACGGCGCCTACGAGGGCATCACGACGAAGCAGATCAGTGCCGAGATCGGCCACCCCTGGGAGGTCTTCGTCGACGGCGTGCAGCCCGGCGTCACCCCGGGCGAGACGGTCGAGCAGGTCTCGGCGCGTGCGCAGCAGGTCATCGACAAGGTGTGGCCCGACCTCGAGCACGGCGACGTCGCGCTCTTCGGCCACGGCCACGCGCTGCGCGTCCTCACCGCGACCTACCTCGGGCTCGACCCCCGCTTCGGCGCGCAGCTCATCCTCGACGCGGGCTCGATGAGCGTGCTGACGCACCACCGGTCGACCCGGTGCCTCGGGATGTACAACCTCTCCCCCTGGCGCCTGCTCTCCGACTGAGCCCCGCGCGAGAGGGCCGTATGCCGGGTCGCCGGGCACCCGGCATACGCACACCTGCGCCGTGGCTCAGGACGTCCGCGGCCGGGCGTCAGTCCTTGGGGAGCTCCCACGTGTGGACGGGCTCGTTGGCCATCATGCCCTCGATGTAGTGGCGCAACATCTCACGCAGGGCCTTGTCGCGGGTCAGCCCCCGCGCCTCGAGGCGGGCCACGCACTCGGTCTGCCACGACGCGCCGTTGACGCCCAGGAGGCAGCGCTGCTCGATGATCGTGAGGAAGCGGTCGCGCACGGCGGCCGACACACCCCAGCGCTCGAGGCCTTCGTGGGCCATGGGGAGCAGACGGCGCAGGACGAGCTCCGTGGCGGGCACCTCGCCGAGCCCGGGCCAGTAGGTGCGGGCGTCGATGCCGAGGCGGGCGCCCTCCTCGAAGTTCGACTCGGCCGCGGAGAAGCTCATCCGGGTCCAGACCGGACGGTCCTCCTCGGCGAGCACGCGCATCGTGCCGTAGTAGAAGGCGGCGTTGGCCATGACGTCGGCGATGCTCGGCCCCGCGGGCAGGACGCGGTTCTCGACGCGCAGGTGCGGGCGGCCGCCGACGATGTCGTAGATGGGGCGGTTCCAGCGGTAGACCGTCCCGTTGTGCAGGCGCAGCTCCCTGAGCTCGGGCACCTCGCCCCGCTCGAAGACCTCCTCGGGCTCCTCGTCGTAGAGCTCGGGCAGCAGGGCCGGGAAGTAGCGGACGTTCTCCTCGAAGAGGTCGAAGATCGAGGTGATCCACCGCTCCCCGAACCAGACACGGGGGCGCACGCCCTGGTTCTTCAGCTCGACCGACCGCGTGTCGGTGGCCTGGGTGAAGAGCGGGATGCGCGTCTCGGCCCAGAGTCGCTGACCCAGGAAGAAGGGCGAGTTGGCGCCGAGGGCCAGCTGCGGCCCGGCGAGGACCTGGGCGGCGTTCCAGTGGTCGGCGAACCGCTCGGGCTGCACCTGCAGGTGCAGCTGGATCGAGGTGCACGCCGACTCGGGTGCGAGGCTGTCGGAGTAGCGGGCGATGCGCTCACCGGTCGGGCCCTCGAGCTCGAGCCACACGTCCTCGCCGCGCGCGTCGAGCACGGCGTTGTTGAGGGCGGCGTAGCGGATGTTCTCGCTGATCCAGTCGCCCTCGAAGTGCTCGGGCATGACCGTCGGCAGGATACCGATGGCGACGATGCCGGCATGGGCCTCGGCGGCCTTGGCCGAGGCCCGGTTGAGGGACTCGCGGAGCAGCTGCTCCAGCTCGATGGCCGAGTCGCCCGGCAGCGGCCGCGGGTGGACGTTGAGCTCGATGTTGTAGCGCGCCAGCTCGGTCTGGTAGTCCTCGTCGGCGATCTGCTCGAGCACCGTCTTGTTGTCGAGCTTGGGGCCGAGGTCCTCGTTGACGAGGTTGAGCTCGATCTCGAGACCCGTCATGGGTCGGTCGAACTCGAACTCGCTCTTGCCGAGCATGCGTTCGAACACGTCGAGGTCGCGGCGCACCTTCTCCCGGTACTGCTGCCGCTGCTCGCGTGTGTACCTGGCCTGCTCGACGTCGGCTCCCACGTGCCGAGACAACCACACTCGCGGTCCCGGCGCGAGGGGCGCGCACGGAGTGGTCACCACCTGACCGAGAGCGGGTCAGGTGGTGACCCGTGGGCGGGCGGGCCGCTCAGCCCTCGAAGGCCTCCGGCGGCGGGCAGGAGCACACGAGGTTGCGGTCGCCGTACGCGCCGTCGATGCGGCTCACCGGCGGCCAGTACTTGTCGGCGGCGTTGATCCCGACGGGGAAGGCGGCCTCGGTGCGCTCGTAGGGGAGGTCCCACTCCCCCGCGATGTTGAGGGCCGTGTGCGGTGCGTGCCGCAGCATGCTGTCGCCAACCGCCACCTCGCCCGCGCGGATCGCCTCGATCTCGCCGCGGATCGCGATCATCGCGTCGCAGAAGCGGTCGAGCTCGTAGAGGTTCTCGGACTCGGTGGGCTCGACCATGAGCGTGCCCGCGACGGGGAAGCTCATGGTCGGCGCGTGGAAGCCGTAGTCGACGAGGCGCTTGGCGATGTCGTCGACGGTGACGCCCGTCTCGGCCGTGATCTGGCGAACGTCGAGGATGCACTCGTGCGCGACGAGGTCGTCGTTGCCGGAGTAGAGCACCGGGTAGTGCTCGCGGAGGCGGGCCGCGATGTAGTTGGCGCCGAGGACCGCCATCTGGGTGGCGTGCCGCAGACCCTCGCCGCCCATGAGCCGGACGTACGCCCACGAGATCGGCAGGATGCTCGCCGAGCCGAACGGCGCGGCCGAGACCGGGCCCACTCCCGTCTCGGGGCCGGCCTCCGCGGACAGCGGGTGGTTCGGCAGGTGCGGCGCGAGGTGCGCGCGGACCGCGACCGGACCGACGCCCGGACCGCCGCCGCCGTGCGGGATGCAGAAGGTCTTGTGCAGGTTGAGGTGGCTGACGTCGGCCCCGAACGCCCCGGGCTGGGCCAGGCCGACGAGCGCGTTGAGGTTGGCGCCGTCGACGTAGACCTGGCCGCCGGCCTCGTGGACGAGCTCGCACAGCTCGGTGATGGTGTCCTCGTAGACGCCGTGCGTCGACGGGTAGGTCACCATGATGGCGGCGAGGTCGTCGCGGTGCGCCTCGATCTTGGCGCGCAGGTCGTCCATGTCGACGGTGCCGCCGGCGGCCGTCTTGACGACGACGACCTTGAGACCGGCCATGACCGCCGAGGCGGCGTTGGTGCCGTGGGCGCTGGCGGGGATGAGGCAGACGCGGCGGTGTCCCTCGCCACGGGCCTGGTGGTAGGCGTGGATCGCGAGCAGCCCGGCGAACTCGCCCTGCGCGCCGGCGTTGGGCTGGAGCGACACCGCGTCGTAGCCGGTGATCTCGCACAGCCACGCGGACAGGTCGTCGATGAGGGCACGGATGCCGACCGTCTGCTCGGCCGGGGCGAACGGGTGGAGGTTCGCGAACTCCGGCCAGGTGACCGCCTCCATCTCGGTGGTGGCGTTGAGCTTCATCGTGCACGAGCCAAGCGGGATCATGCCACGGTCGAGCGCGAAGTCGCGATCGGAGAGGCGGCGCAGGTAGCGCAGCATCGCCGTCTCGGAGTGGTGGGCGTGGAAGACCGGGTGCGTGAGGAACTCGGACGTGCGGGTCAGCGCCTCGGGTATGCCGCTCGCGCCGGGTGTGCCGGTCGTGCTCTCCGCGTCGGCGGAGGCGGGAACGCCGAAGGCCTCGAGGACGGCGAGCACCGTTGCGGGCGTGGAGGTCTCGTCGAGGCTGAGCGAGACGCGATCGGCGTCGACGCGCCAGACGTTGATGCCCCGGTCGGCGAAAGCGCTGGTGACCTCCTCGGCCCGACCCGGCACGACGACCGTCAGCGTGTCGAAGAACGCCGTCGTCTCGACGTCGAGGCCGCCGTCGACGAGGGCGCCGCGCAGGGCGGCCGTGAGGCCGGCGACGCGCTGCGCGATGGCCACGAGGCCCGCGGGCCCGTGCCACACGGCATACATGCCCGCCATGACGGCGAGGAGCACCTGGGCGGTGCAGATGTTGGACGTGGCCTTCTCGCGGCGGATGTGCTGCTCACGCGTCTGCAGGGCGAGGCGGTAGGCCTGGTGTCCCTCGGCGTCGACGGAGACGCCGACGAGGCGTCCGGGGATCTGGCGCTCGAGCCCGCGGTGGACGGCCATGTAGCCGGCGTGCGGGCCGCCGAACCCCATCGGGACGCCGAAGCGCTGGGCGCTGCCGACGGCGATGTCGGCGCCCCACTCCCCCGGAGCGCTGGCGAGCGTGAGTGCGAGCAGGTCGGCGCAGGCGGTGACGAGGCCCTTGGCCTCGTGGACGGCCGCGGTCAGCGGGGCCCAGTCGACGAGCTCGCCGGTGGAGTCGGGGTACTGCACCATGGCCCCGACGACGGCCCGGCCGCCCGCTGCTGCAGACAGGGAGTCGGTGTCGGTCACGGCGCGCAGGTCGACGACGGCGACGGGCAGCCCGAGCGCCTCGGCGCGGGTGCGCATGACGGCGATGGTCTGCGGGAAGAGCCGCTCGTCGACGAGCACGACGGCGTCGGCCGCGGCCTTGCTCGCGCGACGCATGAGCGACATCGCCTCGGCGGCGGCGGTCGACTCGTCGAGGAGGGAGGAGCCCGCCACGTCGAGCCCGGTCAGGTCGGTGACGACCGTCTGGAAGTTGAGCAGGGCCTCGAGCCGGCCCTGGGAGATCTCGGGCTGGTAAGGCGTGTAGGCGGTGTACCAGGCGGGGTTCTCGAGCACGTTGCGGCGCACGACCGGCGGGGTCACGGTGCCGTAGTAGCCGAGCCCGATGAGTGAGGTGAGCACGGTGTTGCGAGACGCGAAACCGCGCAGCTCCTCGATGACGGCGCTCTCGCTGGCGGCCGCCTCGATGCGCAGGAGCGACCCGGACCGGATCGCGCCCGGGATGGCGCGGTCGCACATGGCGTCGAGACTCGGCTGGCCGACGACCTCGAGCATGTGGCGCACGTCGTCGCCGGCTGGGCCGACGTGACGGCGCACGAAGTCGGCCATCACCGTCTCCGTGGATGTTCCGGTGGTGATGGGCACGAGCTGGTCGATCGACATGCGGGCTCCTGACGGGTTCGAGCGGATGACACACGCTCCCCGTCTGTCGAGCACCGCGACGGTGCCTCCAGAGTTGCCTCGCCCGCATGGTCCTGGCGCCTGAGAGGTTCCGGGGATGTTGCCCCTTCGGCGCCTCGCAGGTGCTGGGCACCCCGAGGACTCTCCCACGCAGGGTCGATCGGCACCGCAAATCTACCAGCAGGCGGCCATGGTCACGGTACGTCCCGGCACGGACACGGCCCGGCCGGAGAGTCCGGTCGGGCCGTGTCGAACGGTGGTGCGTGAGGGTGGCGCGCCAGGTGGTCCGTCAGGCCAGGCGGCGGGCCTGACGGCGCGCGTTCAGCTCGTCGTCGGGGTGGTCGGCCAGCACGTCCTCGTCGGCACGCTCGCTCGGCAGGAGGGCGAGCTCGCCCTCCACCTCGCGCCACACCCGACCGACGGCGATGCCGAAAACGCCCTGGCCCCCCTGCACGAGGTCGATGACCTCGTCGGCGGAGGTGCACTCGTAGACCGAGGCGCCGTCGCTCATCAGGGTGATCTGCGCGAGGTCCTCAACACCGCGCTCGCGCAGGTGGCTGATGGCGACGCGGATCTGCTGGAGCGAGACGCCGGTGTCGAGCAGGCGCTTGACGACCTTGAGCACGAGGATGTCGCGGAAGCCGTAGAGGCGCTGCGTGCCGGAGCCGGTGGCGCTGCGGACTGACGGCTCGACGAGACCCGTGCGGGCCCAGTAGTCGAGCTGTCGGTACGTGATGCCGGCGGCCTTGCACGCGGTCGGACCGCGGTAGCCGGTGTCCTCGGACAGCTCGGGCAGGTCGTCGGTGAACAGCAGGCCCTGGGACCCGGCGGGCATGACCCGACCGGCGTCGTGCGCGTCCTCGATGGCGGCCATGCCGTCCTCCTCCTGCTCAGGCTGCGGGCCGCGGTGGTGCGTGCGCGCAGACGACATCCGGATAACTACAGTCACGTCGTTCTCCTGACGGTAGGCCGCGTCCACCGTCCGGTCAATCACCACGGCCATGACGCGGCGGCGTGTCGAGGCGGTGGAGGCAACCTTCAGGTGTCACCTGAAGGTGAAGGTGCGCATGACGGCGCGCGGGTCGTCGGTCGGGCCGGTCAGTCGGGCCGGTCGGGCAGGTCGGGACGGTCGCCGGGCTCCGCCTCGGGAGCCGGTCCCTCGAAGTCCTCGGCGGACACGTGGTCGAGGAACGCCTTGAAGCGCTCGACCTCGTCGTCCTCCTCCGAGGAGACGACGATGGCCGCCTCGTCGAGGATGGCTGGCTCGACGAGCACCTTGGCGCCCGTGCGCAGGGCGAGGGCGATGGCGTCGCTGGCTCGCGAGCTGACCTCGGCCTTGCCGTCGATGATGAGCGCCGCGTGGAAGACGGAGTCCTTGAGGGCCACGATGCGCACCTCGGTCAGCTCGTGACCGAGCACCGACAGGACGTCTCGCATGAGGTCGTGGGTCAGCGGTCGCGGCGGCACGACACCCTGCTGGGCATACGTGATCGCAGCGGCTTCGGCCGCGCCGATCCAGATCGGCAGGTAGCGCCCGCCGTCCCGCTCACGCAGCAGGACGATCGGCTGGTTCGTGGGCATCTCGACGCGGACGCCCAGGACATCGACCTCTCTCACTCCTCCACCGTACCCCGGCACGCGGGAGGCGGGGACCGGCCTCAGCGGGCCAGGCCCGAGCGGACGAGCGCCACGTGCAACGCGATGCAGGCAGAAGCGATCTCGGCCGCCCGCTCCTCGCGCGTGCCACTGCGCGAACGCGTTGCCAGGACCTGGTCGACGAGGCCGATCTCGCGGTCGGCGGCGGTGCGGAAGGGGCGCAGGTGGCGCGCCTCGAGACCATGACCGGCGAGCGTCCGCGCCGCAGCGGCGATGGCGAGCGAGTCGTGGCCGAAGTGGCCTTTCTCGTCGGGCTGGAGCAGGCCGTACGTCTCGAGGGCGATCATCGTGTCGCGGTCGATCCCCGTCGCCTCGCGCAGCTCCGGCCCGGTGAGCGACACCTCGCTCCGGGCCGTCAGGTCCTGGGGCGCGGGGACCTCGGGGTCGGGTGCCGGCGCGGGTGGGCGGGGCCGCCCACCCGACTCCTCACCCGGGTCCGACAGACCCCGGTCGAGCGCATCGAGCGCCTCCCGGATGACCTTGAGCGGCCAGTAGCGGTCGCGCTGCGCCGACAGCACGTAGCGCAGCCGACGCACGTCGTCGTCGGTGTAGGTGCGGTAGCCCGAGGGCGTGCGGTGCGGCAGCACCAGCCCCTCGGCCTCGAGGAAGCGGATCTTCGACGCGGTGACGTCCGGGAAGTCCTCGGAGAGCGTCGCCAGCACCTTGCCGATCGTGAGGCGCCGGGCTGCCGGCGCTCCCCCGTCGCCGGCCACCGTGCCTGCGGTCATGCCGGCGGGTGCTGGGGTGCTCCGGACGAGTAGTAGACGAGGCGGAACTTGCCGATCTGGACCTCGTCGCCCTGGTGCAGGGGGGCTTCGTCGATCCGCTCCCGGTTGACGTAGGTGCCGTTGAGCGAGCCGGCGTCGCGCACGACGTAGCCGCCACCCTGCGCGACGAACGCCGCGTGCTTGCGCGACACCGTGACGTCGTCGAGGAAGATGTCGGAGTCAGGATGGCGACCGGCGGCCACCTCCTGGTCGTCGAGCAGGAAGCGGGCGCCGGTGTTGGGGCCGCGGAGCACGACGAGCAGGGCGGTTCCGGGACGCAGGGCCTCGATGGTCGCCTGGTCCTCGGCCGTGAGGCCTCGGGCGCCGACGCTGTCGACGTGGTCGCTGTCCTGCGACGGCACGCCCTGGAACCGCATGGTGCGGGGTTCGACGTTCATGTCGTCGGGGTCGGGCAGGTCGCTCGACATGCGGTCCTCCTCTGTGGTGCGGGCGGATTCGGGTCCATCCACTCTAGTTGACCCGGGCGCGGTCGGAACCTGCCCGGCGCCACGGCGGGCACGCGCCCGCCGGACGGTCAGGACAGCGACGCGGTGTAGGTCGCCGAGTCCATGAGCCCGTCGACGGCGGAGGCGTCGGCCGGGCGCAGCTCGAACATCCAGCCCTCACCGTAGGGGTCGGAGTTGATGAGCTCGGGCGAGGCGTCGAGAGCGGCGTTGGTGGCCGTGACCTCGCCCTCGAGCGGTGCGTAGACGTCGCTGACCGACTTCGTCGACTCGACCTCGCCACACGAGTCGCCGGGCGTCACGGTGTCGCCGACGGCGGGGAGCGAGACGTAGACGACGTCGCCGAGCGCGTCCTGGGCGAAGGACGTGATGCCGATGCGGACCACTCCGTCGTCGCCGACGCGGACCCACTCGTGGTCGCTGGTGTAGCGCAGGTCGGAGGGGTAGTCCAGGTCGCTCATGTCGCTCCTTCGTCAGTGGACGGCCCCGGTCGGGGTCGTGGTGGATGCGCGTGCTGCTGGGCGCTGGTGTCGCCGGCGATGCGGTGGCACCTGAGAGGATGCCATGCCCGCGAGGCGAGCGCAGGGAGTGGGCCCCACTGGGTGTCCCGTCCGGTCGTCCCGGCCGTGCTCCGGCAGTCGGGTGCGGTCACTCGACGGGCTTCGCGTGGGTCATCTCGGTGGGCCGGTGCAGCGAGGTGATCTCGACGAGGCTCGACTCGGTGACGGAGGCCTCGGCGCCCTTCTGCCGCACCGACTCGACGATCCCGCCCGGGATCGTCATGGCCGACGAGAGCGTCTTCGAGTCGCCGATCACCTTGATCACGAGGGGGCGTGACACCTGCACCCCGTCCACGAGGATCTCGCCGTCGCGGTCGCCGACGAACGACGAGGCCACGACCCTGACGCCGCCCACGTCGATCGACTCGGCCCCTGCGTCCCGCAGCTCCTGGATGATGTCGAGGACGATCGGTCCGGTCACGGCGTTGGTCGGGTCGCTGATGCGCAGCGTGATACCCGGTCCCTTGGCCGCGAGGGTTCCGGCCAGGATGCCGAGCGTGTCGACGCGCTTCTGCGCCTGCTCGAGGGCCTCGGCGGCGGTGCCCGTGCCGTTCTTGAGGCGGTCGCGGGTGGACTCGAGCTCGCGGACCTGCTGGTCGAGGCGGGACGACCGCAGCGAGATATCGTCCAGAACGCGCACGAGGTCGGTCTGGCTCAACTCGTCGAGGCCGCGCTGGTTGGTCAGCTGGACCTGGGCCGCGATGCCTGCGCCGAGGAGCACCGCGAGCAGGGCCCCGAGCACGTTGGCCCGGGTGGCGCGGGGCCTGCTCATCTTGCGCAGGCGCGTCCAGGCGGCCCGGCCCTCGACGGGCACCCGGCTCGTCCCGGTCTCGGGGCCGTCGCCCGAGGCGGACTCGCCGACATCCGTCCCCGAGACCGGAGCAGGAGCCGCGGCGGGCTCGGCGGTCGGCTCGAGCGACGGTGCGGCCGGCTCGGGTGACGACGGCCCGGGCGGTCCCGACGGCGCCTCCCCAGTCGCCTCGTCCGTGGAGTCGGGAGCGAGGTCGGGAGTCGCTTCGCCCGTGGGAGTGAGCTCTGGAGTCGGCTCGGCATCCGGGTCGGACGACGTCGGCACCTCGGTCGGCGGTGCGTCCGTGGCGTCGGCGACGTCGCTGGTGTCGGTGACCTCCGCGGTGTCGGCGACCTCCGCGGTGTCAGTGACTTCCGCGGTACCGGTGGCGTCGACCACCGGCTCCCGCTGGTCGGCGGGAGCGGGTGCGGGGCGACCCTTCTTGCGTTTGCCCATGCTCAGGCCTTGAACAGGTGCCGGCGGATCGAGGCCACGTTGGAGAAGATCCGCACGCCGAGGACGACGACGACACCGGTCGAGAGCTGCGACCCGACGCCGAGCTGGTCGCCGAGGAAGACGATGAACGCGGCCACGACGACGTTGGACAGGAACGAGACGACGAAGACCTTGTCGTTGAAGATGCCGTCGAGGATCGCGCGGATGGCACCGAAGACGGCGTCGAGGGCCGCGATGACCGCGATCGGCAGGTACGGCTGGAGCCACACCGGCACCGAGGGATCGAGGAAGAGCCCCACCGCGAGTCCGGCCAGAAGGCCGAGAACTGGGATCACGAAGGGTTCTCCTGACTGGTCGGTGACACCGGGCTACCGGTGCCGGAGTCGGTGGTGCCGCGCGGGGTGTCCGAGTGCGGGTCCGTGCTCGACGTGCTCGTGCCGGTCGGGGCGCCGCTGGCACCCGCGCTCCGCTTCTCGGTGGTCGTGCCCTGCTGGAGCGTCGTCGCGCCCGGCCCGGCCGAGCCTACGGGCGGACCGATGGGTTCTGCGACCTCGAGCCGTGCGGCCGAGTCGCCTGGCACGGTCAGGGAGTCGCTCCCGGCCATGATCGAGCGGATCTTGTACTCGTCGGTCAGCTGCGAGAGGTAGAGCCCCGCGAACGAGGGCTCGAAGAGCCGCTGCATGCCCTGGGTGTCGCCGAGGGCGGTGATGACGTAGGGGCGCGAGAGCGGTCGGAAGTCGACGATGATCGCCTGGCCGGCGAAACGGATGGCGGCGGTGGAGCTGAGCCGGTGCCCGTTGATGGAGATGGCCTCGGCTCCGGCACCCCAGAGGCCGTTGACGATGATCTGGAGGTCGCCGGAGGTGACCCGACCCTCCTCGAACCCGCTGCTCGGGCGGCTGCCCGCGTCGGCGCCGGCGTCGGTCGAGGCGGCGTCGTCGAGCGTCAGCGTCAGCCCGGGCCCGCTCAGGGGCACGGCGCCGGCCTGGACCTCGAGGTCCTTGATGGTGCTCGTGAGATCGGTGCCACCCGACTGCTGCAGGGCGAGGGCCTCGTAGTCGCGCACCTGCTTGCCGAGCGCGGCCACCTTGGCCTCCTGGTCGGTCCCGTGCTTCTGCAGGGCCTCGATGCGGGTGACGAGCTCCTTCTTCACGGCCGCCGCGGCCGTGGGCTTCGGGCGCAGGGACTGTGCCGCCACGGCGAAGAGGAAGCCCGTGAGGATCGCCAGCACGACGACGAGGACGGTACGCGTGGACGTGGCTCCCGGGAGCCCGGCCGCGACCCGTCGGTCGGCGGCCTCCTGGTAGCCGGCGTCGAGCGGACGCTCCATCATCGTCGTCAGGAGCGTCATCGACTCGTCCGGCCGCCGCTCGGTGCTCACGGGGTCACCACCCGCGGACGCTGCGCGAGCACGAGACGCGCGTGGACGGCATACAGCACCGCCGCGAGCCAGTAGAGGGCGACGCCCCACCACGCGAAACCCCAGCCGATCGGGCGGACGAGGTCGCCGAGCCAGTCGTCGCGGTGCGCGAGGAGCAGGAGGGGAAAGGCGTAGAGCAGGTTGAACGTCGCGGCCTTGCCGACGAAGTGCACCGGCAGCCCGAGCTGCCCCTTGGTGCGCAGGTAGAGCAGCATCAGGGCCATGACGACCTCGCGGGCCAGGATCACGACCACGAGCCACACCGGGATGATGTCGCGCCACATGAGCCCGATGAGCGTCGTGAGGATGTAGAGCCGGTCGGCGATGGGGTCGAGGAACTGGCCGAGGCGACTCTCCATGTTGAACCGGCGGGCGATCTTGCCGTCGAGGTAGTCGGTGACGCCGGAGAACAGCAGCAGGAGGAAGGCGAGCCCGTCCTGCTCCGCGACGATCGCCCACAGGAAGACGGGCACGCCGAGCAGCCGCAGCACCGACAGCACGTTGGGGATCGTCAGCAGGCGCTCCGTCACGACGTGCTCGCGCTCCCCCGTTCTCTCGACCTCCACGGCGGCAAGCCTAACGGGCGCCCGGAGTGGGCGAGTTCCGTCCCCGGCATCGATCCGGACACGACGCGGCTCGGGCCGGAGGACGAGCACGCGGAAGCCCGGTGCGGCAGGCGCCTCGGGCTCGACCTGCTCTGGCACACTCGGCACCATGCCCGGCGGACACTCCCACAGCCATGCCCACGGAGCCCACGGAGCCCATGCGGCGTCGGGCACCGTCGCCGTCAGCACGTTGGCCCGCGTCGGCCTGACGATCCTGATCGTGCTCGCTGCCGCGGCCACGGTCTTCGGTCTCGTGCGCTACTGGCCGGCGGAGGCCCAGGGGCCCGACCGGGTGGGCACCTCGGACTTCGCGGCACCCGGGGTGACCTTTCCCGTCGCCGAGGTCCAGCGGGTCCTCCCGGTCTGCGAGGGCCCCGACGCCGCCACCGGGGCCGACCCCGCGGACGGCCAGGGCGGTGACGTCGTCGACGGGGACCCGACCTGCGGCGCCATCACCGTCCAGCTCGAGCAGCCGACCGCCACCTCGGGTGACGTCCGTCCGGTCGTGTCGGTCTCGGTGCCCCCCGCGATCTCCACGTCGGGGCTGCGCGAGGGCGACACCGTCATGCTCCTGCGGACCCCGCCCCAGGACTCCCAGCCCGAGACGTACTCCTTCCTCCAGGTGCAGCGCGGCGCTCCCCTGTCCCTCATGCTCGCGCTCTTCCTCCTCGTCGTGGCGGTCGTCGCACGATGGCGCGGGGTGCTCGCCCTCGTCGGTCTCGTCTTCGGCGGCTTCGTCGTGGTGAGGTTCATGCTGCCGGCCCTGCTCGAGGGCCAGTCCGGGCTGCTCGTGGCCCTCATCGGCTCCTCGGCCATCATGTTCGTCGTCCTCTACCTCGCGCACGGGCTCTCGGTGAGGACGAGCACCGCTCTCGCCGGGACGCTCTTCGGTGTCGCGATCACGGCGGGTCTCGGCCTGCTGGCGGTCGACCTGGCCCGACTCAGCGGAGTCGCCAACGACGAGGGGGCCACGCTGGCGTCCTTCGTCACGACGATGAACCCGCGCGAGCTGCTGACGTGCGCGATCATCGTGGCCGGTCTCGGCGTCCTCAACGACGTGACGATCACGCAGTCGTCGGCGGTGTGGGAGCTGCGGGCCGCCGCTCCCTCCATGGGCCGGCGTGCGCTCTTCCAGTCGGGCATGCGCATCGGGCGCGACCACATCGCCTCGACGATCTACACGATCGTCTTCGCGTATGCCGGTGCCGCGCTTCCCGTGCTCCTGCTCCTCTTCCTCTACGAGCGTCCCGTGCTCGAGATGCTCCAGACGGAGTCGCTGTCCGAGGAGATCGTGCGCACGCTCGCGAGCGCCATCGGACTCGTGCTCGCCGTGCCCGTCACGACGGCGATCGCTGCCCTCACCGTCGGGGCTGCGCGGACGCCGGCGCCGGTGGATGGCGCAGGACGCGGCCCCGGCCACCCGCGTGCTGCCGACGGGGCGGAGCAGCAGGGTCCCACCGCGGCGGACCTCGTCCGCGCCGCGAGCGGGCCGCCGGAACCCGCGACACGCGCCGAGGCGCGCTCGCGGATGTCCTCGTCCTGACCGTGACGGAGGCGTCCCGGAACGTCCGTCACGGCATCGGCGCAGGTCACTCCGCAGGTTGCGTCAGGCGGGACTCGTCGGACTTTCAACGAGTTCTCAGCAACCACTAGGCTCGCCGCCATGAACCGTGTGACGACCCTCGAGGCGTACGACGACGACCGGGGGAACCGCATCGAGTTCGGCGGGAGCGTCGAGAAGAACATCCGTGTGAAGTTCAAGGGACGAAACAACGTCCTGCGCGTCGCGACCCAGCAGAACATCGCCCAGCTCTACGTCGACTTCGACTGTGACAACGGCCTCGTGGAGATCGACAGCAGCCAGGGCGTGCCGGGCCTGCGGGCGGCGATCCGTGTCGGCGACGGCTGCCAGGTGCGCATCGGCAAGAACGTCTCGTCGACGACGACCGTGGCCATGTCGACGGCCGAGGGCACGTCGATCACGATCGGCGACGACGTCATGATCGCCTCCGACATCCAGATCCGTGCCGACGACGGCCACCCCATCTTCGACGTCCGCACCGGCAAGCGGGTCAACGCCGCCCGGTCGATCGTCATCGGCAACCACGTGTGGCTCGGCCTCGGCGCCTGTGTCCTCGGTGGCGTGACCATCGGCGACGGCACCGTCGTCGGCATGCGTTCGGTCGTGACCCGGTCCCTCCCCAACAACGTCGTCGGGGCCGGATCGCCGGCGAAGGTCGTCAAGCGCAACGTGGCCTGGGAGCGACCGCACCTCACCCTGGACCCGCCCTACCGGAAGCCGACCGCGGCCTCGGTCAAGAAGTCGACCGACTACTGGACCCTGACCGTCGACCCCGACAGCAGGCCGTCACGCAGCCGCGAGATCTACGCCGGTGCACGTCGACGCACCCGCCGGAGCCTCAAGGCCGTCCGTGCCCGGGCCGGCGCGATGACCCGTCGCACCTGACCCGCGCACCTCACCCTTCTCGGCGTCCGCTGCCACACCGTCGCGGACCCGGCGTGGCGACGGTCAGGAGATCGTCAGGACCGCGGTCCACGTCGCGCCCCCGGACTCGGTGAACGTCACCGAGACCGCCGCCGCGTTGACGCCGTTCTTCGTCGCCGAGACCGAGGCGGTCGAGGTCGTGGCGTTCGCCGCCACGCTGACCGTGCCCGTGCCGGCGGTCTTGCCCGTCGAGGACCAGCTGATGGTCTCCGTCGCGCCGCTGTAGGACACCGCGGTCCCCGAGCCGGTGCCGAACCCGACGGTCGCCCGGACGACGGCGTTGTTGCCGCCTCCGGAGACCGTGCAGCTGTACGTGGAGCCCACGGTGCCGGTGCAGCTCGGTGTCACCGCGACGCCGTTGAGGGTGACGCCCGAGAACACGAGCCCCGCCGCCTGTCCGTTGACGACGTCCTGGCCGACCGCCGCGGACGTGGACGCCGAGTGGTTCGCCGTGCCGGCGTACGTCGCCGTGACCGAGCGGGTGCCGGGCGTCGCGAAGGTCGTCGTGCAGGTGGCGACACCCGAGGCGCTCAGCGTCTGGGAGCCGGAGGAGCAGCTGATCGCGTTCGCGCCGTCCTTGAAGGTGACGCTGCCGGTCGGGACTCCCCCGCCGGGTGCGGTGGCGCCCACGGTCGCGGTGTAGGTGACGCTCTGGCCGGTGCGGACCGTCGTCGCGGAGGTCGTGAGGCTCGTCGTCGTGGTGGCTGGGCCGACGACCTGGCTGACGGCCGGCGAGGTGGAGGTCAGGTGGTTGGTCGAGCCGCCGTAGACGGCGGTGATGCTGCGCGTCGCGGCGGACGCGTGGCTCACCACGCAGGTCGCCGATCCGGAGCTGAGGCTCTGGCTGCCACCCGCGCAGGTCAGGGTCGTGGAGCCGTCCTTGAAGATGACGGTCCCGCTCGGGGTGCCGCCGCCGGGTGCGACCACCGACACGGTGGCGGTGTACGTCACGGCCTGTCCGACGGCCGACGGGTTCGTCGACGACGTCAGTGCCGTTGTCGTCGAGGCGGCGCCCACGACCTGCGTGATGGCTGCGGAGGACGAGGCTGCGTGAGGCGCCGATCCGGCATACGCCGCGGTGACCGACCGGGTGCCCGCGGAAGGGTGGCTGACCGTGCACGTCGCAGTGCCCGAGCTGAGCGTCGGTGAGCCGCCCGCGCACGTCATCGCCGAGCCCGCGTCACGGAAGGTGACCGACCCGGTCGGTGTCCCGGAGGCCGAGCTGACGCTCGCGGTGTACGTCACGGCCTGTCCGACCACCGACGGGTTCGTCGCCGAGCTCACCGAGGTCGTCGTCGCGACTGACGCCTGGACGGTCACCGGGGCGCTGGACGCGCTCGTGGCCGACCAGCCGGAGCGCACCGCGACGACGGTGTAGCGGTAGGTCCCGTCCGGCACCGACGCGTCGCTGCACGAGGTCGTGGGAAGGAGCGACGACGGCGACGTGCCGCACGCGGCGGCGCTGACAGCCGTTGCGACGTCGGTGCGCTCGACGCGGTAGCCCGCGGGCGCCACGCCCGCGGAGGGCGCGGTCCACGCGACGGCCACGCTCGTGGCGCCGGCGGCAGCGGTGGCCGTCACGGACGACGGGGCCGTGAGGGTCGCGGTCGGGGCGCTGCCCGTCCCGCCCCCGCTCACGGCCCAGTACGCCCAGGCGGTGCCGGACACGGTCATCAGCACGGTCAGCAGGATGCCGACGTGGAAGGCGCGCACGCCGCGGCTCTGGGCGGCACGGCGTGCGCGCGTCTTCGGGGGCGTCGGGGCCGGCATCAGTTGCTCGCCGTCCCCGACCACGTGAGCGCGAAGCTCTTGTTCTTGCAGACGTCCTGGTTGACCGTGGGCAGGTTGCGCAGGCGGATGGACGCCGTCGCCACGCCCTGGTCCGGAAGCGTCACGGTGCCCCGGGCCGGGACGAGGAGCACGAGGTCGGCCGAGGCCGTGGGCTGGCGCAGCTCGAGGTTCGGTATCGAGGTGCAGCCGGGTGGCGTGCTGTCGGCCGCGACGGCGACCGTGAGCGCCGAGACCCTGATGGTGACGGGGTTCGGGTTCGTGACGGTGGCCGAGAGCGGCCGCCACACACCCGGTGCGAGATCACCGACGCTGCCGGTGACCGTGAAGGGCAGGCCTGTCTCGGGCAGGCCCTTCTGGTACTTGAACGCGTACGCCGTCGTGGCGGAGACGTTGCCCACTGCGTCCACGGCCCGGACCGCGAGCTGGTGCTGTCCGTTGTTCGAGGTGTCGATGACCCACGTCAGCGGTGTCGTGCAGACGGTCCACGCACCGTTCTCGAGGGAGCACCGGAACGTCACGCCCGTCTCGGCGGACGTCCACGTCGCGGTGTTCGTCGCCGTCGACGTGGGGTTCGACGGGGTCGTCGTGAGCACGGGCGCCGGCGGCGCGACGGTGTCGACGACCCAGGTGTATGCCGTGGGCATGCTCTCCGTGCCCCTGACGACCGTCATGACGCTGAACGTGTGGCCGCCCTGCGCCAGGGCTGAGTAGGTGACCGGGCTCGCGCAGGCCGTGAACGCGGCTCCGTCGCGCGCGCACCGGAAGCCGGCTCCCGCCATGGCGGTGAAGGCGAACGTCGCGCTGGTGCTCGCCGACGGGTTGGAGGGCCTCGCCGTGATCGTCGGGCTGACGACCGACGGGCCCGAGGCCGCGCGGGGCATGCCGTGGACGGTGGCGAGGAGCGCGACGAAGACGCCGAGCAGCGCCAGGGCGGTGTGCCTGGCGTTCGTCGGCGTCTTCATGGGACTCCCCGGTCGTGGTCGGTGCGGCCTGTGGTTCGTGACGTCGTGCGACGGACGCGGAAGGGGTGGGGCGCCGGGGTCGATGCGGCGTCCCACCCCTTCCGGGTCTCAGCTGGCGACGTAGGTGATCGTCACCGCGGCGCCCTTGCAGGCGTCCTGGTTCGTCGTCTTGTTGTTGAACTGCAGGGTGTAGTCGACGGTCGTCGTCGCGGCCGGCGCGAGGTCGGTCGGCGTGAGGCTGAGCGAGGCGGCGGTGGCCTGCGACGTGGGAGCCGGGTTGCCGTTCAGCATGTAGTCGGTGCCGTCGCAACCCTCCTTGTCGGTCGTGACGAAGGCCTTGACCGCCTGGATCTTGTAGTTCTCGGTGCCCGTGTTCTTGACCGTCGCGGTGATCGTCTGGGCGGAGTCGCCGGGGTACATCGCGGTCGCGCTGCCGCCGGTGACGAGGAAGACGTTGCCGGCCCCGGCCCGCGTGGAGGCCGTGCCGGTGCCGCCACCGAGGCTCGTCCAGTAGGCGTAGGCGCCGCCGGCGGTCGCGAGGCCGATGACCCCGGCTGCGACGAAGGCTGCGGACTTCTTCTTCCTGGAGCTGGACTTCTTCTGAGTGCGCATGGTGTCCCCCATGACCTTTCCCTCGAGTGGCTTTACCGGTTCTTGGTGTGCTGCTGAGGGAACAGTGACACGCGATTCGGCCGATTCGGGGGCACCTCGGGCAACGTTGCGCATACCTTGCGGGTTGCTTGTGGACACGACGCCGACCTTGCAGCGGCGGCCGGGACACCTTGCACAACAAACGGATTCAGACCACCACGGAACCAGGTTGATCGAGTCCCGGGAGACACGACGACGAAGGGCCGCACTCTCCGTGGAGAGTGCGGCCCTTCGTCGTTCGGTCGGGCTGACAGGATTTGAACCTGCGACCCCTTGACCCCCAGTCAAGTGCGCTACCAAGCTGCGCCACAGCCCGAATGCCCCTCGGGGCGAAAGGAACATTAGCGCACCGGATGCCGCTGGTCCCAATCGGCCCCCGTGAACGCCCCCCGGCCCCTCCGGGCCGGCGGCGCCTCGGCGTCGGGACGGTGCCGGGGAGGGCGTTCGGTCGGCGTCGGGGTCAGCGCCGGCGCTTCTCGCGGACGCGGACGGAGACCTCGATCGGCGTGCCCTCGAAGCCGAACTGCTCGCGCAGACGTCGCTCGATGAAGCGGCGGTAGCCGGCCTCGATGAAGCCCGACGCGAAGATGACGAAGCGCGGCGGACGCGTCGAGGCCTGGGTCGCGAAGAGGATGCGGGGCTGCTTGCCGCCACGCAGCGGGTGCGGGTGGGCAGCCACGATCTCGCCGAGGAAGGCGTTGAGCCGCCCGGTCGGGACGCGGGTGTCCCACGACTCGAGGGCGGTCTCGATGGCGGGCACGAGGCGGTCCATGTGGCGGCCCGTGCGCGCCGAGATGTTGGCCCGGGGCGCCCACGGCACCTGGACGAGCTCCTTCTCGATCTCGCGCTCGAGGTAGTAGCGGCGCTCCTCGTCGAGGTTGTCCCACTTGTTGTAGGCGATGACGAGCGCACGGCCCGAGTCGATGACCTGCTGCACGACACGGATGTCCTGCTCGGCGATCGGCTCCTCGGCGTCGATGAGCACGACGGCCACCTCGGCCTTCTCGAGGGCCGTCTGGGTGCGCAGCGACGCGTAGAAGTCGGCGCCCCGGCTCTGGTGGACCCGGCGACGGATGCCGGCGGTGTCGACGAAGCGCCACGTCTTGCCGCCGAGCTCGATGAGCTCGTCGACGGGGTCGCGGGTGGTGCCGGCGACGTTGTCCACGACGACGCGCTCCGAGCCCGCCAGGCGGTTGAGCAGGCTCGACTTGCCCACGTTGGGGCGCCCGACGAGCGCGACCCGTCGCGGACCGCCCTGCGCGTAGGCCCCGTGGGCCGACACGTCGGGCAGCACCTCGAGCACGGCGTCGAGGGCGTCGCCGCTCCCGCGGCCGTGCACGGCGGACACCGGGAAGGGCTGGCCGAGGCCGAGGCTCCACAGCATCGCCGCGTCGGCCTCGCCCCGCTGGTCGTCGACCTTGTTGGCCACGAGCACCACCGGCTTGCCGGAGCGGCGCAGGAGCTTGACGACCGCCTCGTCGTCGTCGGTCGCACCGACCGTGGCGTCGACGACGAACATGACGACGTCGGCGAGGTCGATCGCGATCTCGGCCTGCTCGGCGACGCGCAGGTGGATGCCCGTGGCGTCCGCCTCCCAGCCGCCGGTGTCGACGATCGTGAAGCGACGCCCGCCCCACTCGGCCTCGTAGGAGACGCGGTCGCGCGTCACACCCGGCACGTCCTCGACGACGGCCTCACGGCGCCGCAGGATGCGGTTGACCAGGCTCGACTTGCCGACGTTGGGTCGGCCGACCACGGCCACGACGGGCAGCGGTCCCTGGGCCGCGCCGCCGTCGGAGACCGGCCCCTGGGCATCGAGCAGCGCCTGGTCCTCGGGGCTGAGCTCGAAGTCGTCGAGCCCGGCGCGCAGGGCGCGCTCCACGGCGGCGTCGTCGACGGAGGGGTCGGGGGTCGAGATCGGAACGCCCTCGTCGATGGGGCGGGCGGTCTCGTCAGTCACGGTGTCCTCGAATCAGTGAACGTCTGTTGAGGGACCATTCTCCACCCGCGAGCGGCGTACATGTGACGCGAGGGCGTCGCGCAGCTGGTCACTGGCGAGCCGGAGGCGGTCGCGGCCGGGTGCGGAGGCGTCGACGGCGAGCCGGAACGGCACGCCGAAGTCGACGAGCAGACGCGAGCGGAAGGGCGGCCAGTCGTCTTTGGTCGCGCCCGGGACGCGCGTGCCGCTGACCGCCACCGGCACGATCTGCGCGTCGGTGCGCAGCGCGATCCAGGCGGCCCCGTGGTTGACCTGGTGGACCTCGCCGTCTCCCCGGTTGCCCTCGGGGAAGATCCCGACCGCTCCCCCACCCTCGAGGACGGCGCTCGCCGAGGCGAGCGCTGCACGGTCACCGACGGAGCGGTCGATGGGGATCTGGCCGACGTTGCGGATCGTCCAGCCCCAGAAGCCGGAGAAGGCCTCCTGCTTGACGAGGAAGCTGACGGGGCGGGGCGCCATGCCGAAGACGAGGGGTCCGTCGAGGAACGCAGCGTGGTTGGCCACGAGGATGACGGGCCCGGTGAGCGGTACCCGCTCGAGGTGCAGGGCCGTGCCGCGGTAGAGGGTGCTGAAGATGACCTTGCCGATCGGGCGGCCGATCCGGGCCCGGTTCGGGTGGGGAGCGACCGCCTGGCTCACGCCCGGGCCGCCTCGACCACCTGGAGCACCGCCTCGACCGAGCCCTCGAAGTCGAGGTGCGAGGTGTCGATCGTCGTGACGCCGTCGGCGGCGACGGTGAACTCCGACACGGCGGAGTCGGCCTTGTCACGGTCGACGATCTGCGAGCGGGTCGCGGCGACGGCGTCGGCGTCGTCGGCGCCGTGCAGCTCCTTCGAGCGGCGCGCCAGCCTCGCCTCCTCGGAGGCCGTGAGCAGGATGCGCACGGGAGCGTCGGGGGCCACGACGGTCGTGATGTCGCGGCCCTCCGCGACGACGCCGCCGGTGGCCGCGGCCGCCTCGGAGATGAGGCGGCGCTGCAGGACCCGGAGGATCTCGCGCACGGGGATCACCGTGGCGACCGCGGAGACGTTCGTCGAGATGCCGGTCTCGCGGATGGCCGCGGCGACGTCGGTGCCGTCGACCTCCACCGTGGGTGCGTCGGGATCGGTGCCGATGACGAGCGGGAAGCGCTGTGCCGCAGTGGTGATCGCGTCTGCATCGGCGAGGTCGACACCCTCGTGGAGGCACCACCACGTGAGCGCGCGGTACATGGCGCCGGTGTCGAGGTAGCCGTAGCCGAGCGAGCGTGCGACCTGCTTGCTGACGCTCGACTTGCCGGACCCGGAGGGACCGTCCACGGCGACGACGAAACCGGACAGGGGGTCCTCGGGGGTCTGCGGCATGCGGACGAGGATAGTGCCTCGTCCCGGCCGCTCCCGGACCTGCCCGGGAGCCGGGATCTTCAGTCGTGCACGCGCCAGCCGAGCCGGGCCAGCTCGGCCCGCAGCGGCTCGACGGAGGCCGGGACCACGGAGATCTCGGCGACGCCGACGGCCTGCCCGAGCCCGTGCTCGAGGTGGAGGTCCTCGAGGTTGATCCCGGCGTGGCCGACGTCGGTGAGCAGCCGCGCCAGCGATCCCGGCTCGTCGGGGACGACGACCGAGACGACCTCGTACGCGGCCGGAGCGGCGCCGTGCTTGCCGGGGATGCGGGCGTGGCCGAGGTTGCCGGCCTCGAGGACTCGGCTCAGGGTGCCGAGCGACCCGGCGCCGTCGGCGTCCACGAGCGCGTCGAGGGCCCCGACGACGTCGTCGACCTGGTCGCGGACGTGGCGCAGGACGTCGCGGACGGCCGCTGCGTTGCCGGCGAGGATCTGGGTCCAGAGCCGTGGGTCGCTCGCCGCGATGCGGGTGACGTCGCGCAGACCCTGCCCGGCGAGACCGACGGCGGACTCGGGCAGCTCTCGCAGGCACGCCGCGACGATGCTCGCCGCGAGCTGCGGCACGTGCGAGACGGCCGCCACGGCCTCGTCGTGCTCGTGGGCCGGCATGACCCGCACCGCGGAGCCGACGGCGATCGCGAGGTCCCTCACGCGGCGCACGGCCGCCTCGGTCGACGCCTCGTGGGGCACGACGACCCACGCCCGGCCGTCGAAGAGGTCGGCGCGCGCGGCCGCGGCACCCGAGCGCTCGCGACCGGCCATCGGGTGGGACCCGACGTAGCGGCTCGCGTCGGCGCCCGAGTCGAGTACGACGCGGAGCACCGACTCCTTGACGGAGGCGACGTCGGTGACGACGGCGTCGGGCCAGCGCCCCAGGGCCTCGACGACGACGCGCGCCGCGACGTCGGGCGGGGCGGCGACGACGACGACGTCCGGCGCGTCGCTCACGTCCTCGGCCATCTCGCCTGCCCGAAGGTCGCGTGCGAGGCGGACTGCCGTTGGGGACGGGTCCGCCAGCGACACGCGAAATCCGTTGTTGGACAAGGCGATACCGAGACTGGTCCCGATCAGCCCAGCGCCGACGATGCGGACGTGTGTGCTCACCCCGTCAGCGTAGCGAGCGGGTCGTCCCAGGGCCGGGACGTCCGGATCACAGACCGGCGGCCTTGTAGAGCGCCCCGATCTCGGCCTTGTTGAGCCGTCGGGTGCGCCCGGACTTCAGGTCGGCGAGACGGATCGGCCCCACCTCGGTGCGGACGAGCTCGAGGACCGGGTGCCCGACGGCCTCGAGCATCCGGCGCACGACGTGCTTGCGACCCTCGTGCAGGACGACCTCGACCATGGCCTTGCCCGGCTGGTGGTCGACGATTCGGAACGAGTCGACGCTGACGGGACCGTCCTCGAGCTCGACGCCCTCACGCAGACGCTTGCCGACGTCACGCTGCACGGGGCCGCGGATCGTCGCGACGTACGTCTTGAGGACGCCGTATGCCGGGTGCTGCAGTCGGTGGGCGAGGTCGCCGTCGTTGGTGAGCAGCAGCAGGCCCTCGGTGTCGGCGTCGAGGCGCCCGACGTGGAAGAGGCGCTGCTCGCGGTTGCCGACGTAGTCCTCGAGCGAGATGCGGCCGAGCTCGTCGTGCATCGTGGTGACGACGCCCTTGGGCTTGTTGAAGGCGAGGTAGACGCGGTCCTCGTCGAGGTTGACCCGCACGCCGTCGACGTGGACCACCTGGGTCTGCGGGTTGATGCGCACCCCGAGCTCGGTCACGACCTGGCCGTCGACCTCGACGCGTCCCTGCTCGATGAGGTTCTCGCAGACGCGCCGCGAGCCGACGCCGCCGGCGGCCATGAGCTTCTGCAGGCGCACGCCGTCGGGGTCGTGGACGTCGATCTCGGGAGCGGCCTTGCGGTCCGGCAGCCTGGTGGGCTGGCTGGCCTTGGTCGATCCGGCGAAGCGCGGGCCGGTGGACTTGCCGCCGCTCTTGCCGCCGCCGCTCTTGCCGCCGCCGGTCTTGCCGCCCGACACGGGCCGGCCGCCCCGGCGGGCGCCGCCGACGCTTCCCGGGCCCCCGGAGGGCCCGGAGCCCTTCTTGCGCGGCTGGCGGGGGGATCTGGAGTACTCGCTCATGCGTGTCCTTCCTCGATGAGCTCGTCGATGACGTCGGCGTCCGGGAGGTAGGGCGCCAACGCCGGGAGGTCGTCGAGCGACGACAGTCCCATCCGCTGGAGGAAGTAGGGGGTCGTGCGGAAGAGCATGGCACCGCTCTCGCCCACGTCCTCGACCTCCTCGATGAGGCCTCGCGAGGCCAGGGTGCGCACGACGCCGTCGACGTTGACGCCCCGCACGGCACTGACCCGCGCGCGGGACACGGGCTGGCGGTAGGCGATGACGGCGAGCGTCTCGAGCGAGGCCTGGGTCAACTTGGCCTGCTGGCCGTCGAGGACGAACTTCTCGACCACGGGCGCGAAGTCGGACCGGCTGTAGACGCGCCACCCACCGGCGACGCTGCGCAGGGTGAACCCGCGCTGCGCGGCGGCATACTCCTCCTCGAGGGCGTGCAGGTGGCCCCGCACGTCGTCGACGGGCAGCTCGAGCGCGGACGCGAGGGCGACCTCGGTCACCGGCTCGTCGACGACCATGAGCACGGCCTCGAGCGCCGAGCGGGCGCCACCCGGGAAGTCGTTGATGTCGAAGGCGATCTGCTCGTCGGCACCCTCGCGGTCACCGAGCCCCTCGGGCTCGACGGTCGCGTCGGGCCCCTGCGCCGACTGGTCACTCATCGTCTGCTCCTCTTCGTGCGGTGGCGTCGCCACCCGTCTCCTCGGTGTCGTGCATGGACGCGTCGCCGGCTGGCTCGTCGTCGAACGCGTCACCCTCGGTGCCTGCGTCCTCGTCGACCTCGTCGTCCTCGTCGAACTCGTCGTCGATGGCGATGTCGCCGTCGTCGGTGCCGGTCCAGCGGATGTCGAGCTCGCCCAGGGCCTCCGCCTGCTCGAAGGCGATGGCGGCCTCCTTGAACAGCTCGAGCAGGGCGAGGAAGCGCGCCACGATGACGAGGGTGCTGTCGGCGTCGGCGACGAGGCTGCGGAACGAGACCTGGCCGCGGTGGCGCAGCCGCTCGACGATGATCGCGGCCTGCTCCCGGACGCTGACCTGGGGGGCGTGGAGGTGCTCGAGACCGACCGTCGGCACCACCTTCGGCGTCATCGCGCGTGCCGCGATCATGGCGAACTGCTCGGGCGTGATCGCGATGACGAGCTCGGGCAGCAGGGCGGCGAACTCCGGCTCGAGGCCGGCCTGGCGCGGGGTGATGCGCCCGGCCGTGGCCATCCGCTCGCGGAAGGTGGCGGCGATGTCCTTGTAGGCGCGGTACTGCAGGAGCCGGGCGAAGAGCAGGTCGCGGGCCTCGATGAGGGCGAGGTCCTCGTCGTCCTGCGGGCCCGACTGCGGGAGCAGGCGCGAGGCCTTGAGGTCGAGCAGGGTCGCCGCGATGAGGAGGAACTCCGACGCCTGGCCGAGGTCCCAGTCGCTGTTGGCCGCCTGGGCGGTCTTGATGTGGGCCACGAACTCGTCGGTGACCTTGGCGAGGGCGACCTCGGTGATGTCGAGCTGGTGCTTGCTGATGAGGCCGAGCAGCAGGTCGAAGGGCCCGGAGAAGACGTCGAGGTGGACCTCGAACGGCGCGGCCGAACGGCGCGTGATGACACCGCCGGGGGTCAGCTCCTCCGGCGCGGTCCGGCGAGGCACCGCGGCGAGCGTGAGGTCGTCGGGATCGCCGGTCGCTGAGGGCTGGGCGGGCTGCCCGGGCTGCCCGGGCTTGGAGGGCTGGGAGGGCTGGGAGGGCTGGGAGGGCACGGCAGCGTCGTCGGCGTCGACCGCGGTGCGGTCGACGGTGTCCTGCTCGGTCATCAGATCACTGCGGTTCAGGCCGCGCCGCCGCGCGCGATGAGCTCACGGGCGAGCTGGCGGTAGGCGTTGGCACCGGAGTGCTCGGACGAGTAGGACGTGATCGGCTCGGCGGCCAGCGTCGCGTCGGGGAACTTCACGGTGCGGCTGATCACCGTGTGGAAGACCTGCTCGCCGAAGTGGTCGACGACCGAGCGCACGACCTCCCGGCTGTGGAGCGTGCGGCTGTCGTACATCGTGGCGAGGATGCCGTCGACCTGCAGGCGCGGGTTGAGGCGGTCGGTGATCTTGTCGATCGTGTCGATGAGCAGGGCGACGCCGCGCATCGCGAAGAACTCGCACTCGAGCGGGATGATGACGCCGTGCGCGGCCGTCAGCGCGTTGACCGTGAGCAGGCCGAGCGAGGGCTGGCAGTCGATGAGCACGAGGTCGTACTCGTCGACGACGGGGCGCAGCACGCGGGCGAGGATCTGCTCGCGGGCGACCTCGCCGACGAGCTGGACCTCGGCCGCGGACAGGTCGATGTTGGCCGGGACCAGGTCGAGGTTGGGCGTGCGCGTGTGCTGGATGACGTCGTGGATCTCGTGGCCGCGCTCGATGAGGAGGTTGTAGATCGTCGTGTCGAGCTCCTGCGCGTTGACGCCCAGACCGACCGAGAGCGCGCCCTGCGGGTCGAAGTCGATGACGAGGACCTTGCGACCGAGCTCGGCGAGCGCGGCGCCGAGGTTGATCGTCGTCGTCGTCTTGCCGACGCCGCCCTTCTGGTTGCACATGGCGATGATGCGCGCGGGACCGTGGCTCGAGAGCGGCGGGGGGTTCGGGAAGTCCGGCAGCGGCCGGCCGGTCGGGCCCATGGCGCCGGAGCCGGCGGACTCGGTGCCCGGCAGGTGCGCGACCCGCGGGGAGGCACTGACCGGACTCTGTCGGGGCTGGTCGAGGTCCTCGGACGGCACGGACTGCATGGTGTCGTGTGACTCCTCGTTCACCGGGTGTTCCACTCCGCTCGGCCTTGCCCTGGGATGCTGCGGTCAGCCTCGCGCTGATCACGTGTGACCTTATCAGCGGGCACGGGGGTGGGCGCCCGCATAGACCTCGCGGAGTCGGTGCACCGAGACCATCGTGTAGATCTGCGTCGTCGTGACGGAGGCGTGCCCGAGCAGCTCCTGGACGACCCGGACGTCCGCCCCGCCGTCGAGCAGGTGCGTGGCGAAGGAGTGGCGCAGCGTGTGGGGGGACACGTGCTCGGTGAGGTCGGCCCGCTCGGCGGCGCGCCGGATGATGGCCCAGGCCGACTGCCGCGAGAGCCGGGCGCCGCGCTGGTTGAGGAAGAGCGCCGGACCCCCCTTGCCGTGCGTGGCGAGGGCCGGTCGACCGCGGACGAGGTAGGCCGTCACGGCCTCGACCGCGTAGCGCCCGACGGGGACGACGCGCTCCTTGCCGCCCTTGCCGTGCAGCCGGACGGATGCCACTCCCCCACCCGTCGGTGCGGTGCCAGAGGTGTCTGCGGGGCCGGCGGTCTCGATGTCGTCGACGTCGAGGTCGACGGCCTCGCTGATGCGTGCGCCGACGCCGTAGAGGACCTCGAGGAGTGCGCGATCGCGCAGCGACTCGGGCGTGTCGCCGACGGATGCCGCCGCGAGCAGCCGCTCCACGGCCTCGATCGGGATCGCCTTGGGCAGCCGAGCGGGTGGCTTGGGCGGGGCGACGTTGGCAGCTGGGTCGCCGGCCACCTCACCCTCCAGCGCGAGGAAGCGGTGGAAGCCACGCACGGCGACGAGGGTGCGCGCCGCGGAGGAGGCGGCGAGCCCGCGCTCGCGCAGGGACGCGAGGAAGTCGGTGACGTCGGCCTCGGTGACCCGGCTCGCGTCGTCGATCCCCTTGGCGGCCAGGAACGCCGCGTAGGAGCGCAGGTCGCGGGCGTAGGACTTGAGGGTGTTGTCGGACGCGCCCTTCTCGACGCGGACGTGGTCGAGCCACCCGCGGACGTCGCGCTCGAGGCGCGAGGGACGTGCCGCGGGTGGCTCGGTGAGGACCTGCTCGGTCAGGAGAGCGCCTCGTCGAGACCGACCGACGCCATGCCGTGGGCCTCGGCGACACCGGCGTAGGTGACGTGCCCGTCGTGCGTGTTGAGCCCGAGGCCGAGCGCGTGGTCGGCGCGCAGCGCGTCGCGCCAGCCCTGGTTGGCGAGCTTCACGGCATACGGCAGGGTCGAGTTGGTCAGGGCGTAGGTGGAGGTGTTGGGCACCGCGCCCGGCATGTTGGCGACGCAGTAGAAGACCGAGTTGTGCACCGTGTAGGTGGGGTCGGCGTGCGTCGTGGCGTGGCTGTCCTCGAAGCAGCCGCCCTGGTCGATGGCGATGTCGACGAGCACGGAGCCCGGCTTCATCTGCGACACGAGCTCGTTGGAGACGAGCTTGGGAGCGGCCGCGCCGGGGATGAGCACGGCGCCTATGACCATGTCGGCCTCCTGGACCTGCTGCTGCACCGTCAGACGGTTCGAGGCCAGACCGTGGACCTGGTTCTCGTAGCGCCAGAAGGACATCCGCAGCTTGTCGAGGTCGGTGTCGAGCAGCGTGACGTCGGCGCCCATGCCGAGGGCGATGTTGGCGGCATTCTGGCCCGAGACACCGGCGCCGAGGATGACGACCTTGGCGTTGGCCACGCCGCCGACACCGCCCATGAGCACGCCGCGGCCGCCCTGGGCGCGCATCAGCGCGTGGGCGCCGACCTGCGGAGCGAGGCAGCCGGCCACCTCGGACATCGGGTAGAGCAGCGGCAGCGCACCGGACGGCAGCTGAACGGTCTCGTAGGCGATGCCCGTGACCTTGCGCTTGACGAGCTCCTCGGTGAGCGGCTTGTCGGCCGCGAGGTGCAGGTACGTGAAGAGGGTCAGGCCCTCCCGCATCCGGTGGTACTCCTCCGCCACGGGCTCCTTGACCTTGAGGACCATGTCGGCCTCGCCCCACACGTCGTCGGCCGAGCCGAGGATGCGCGCGCCCGCCGCGACGTAGTCGTCGTCACTGATCTGCGAGCCGACCCCGGCGTCCTTCTCGACGATGACGTCGTGACCGTTCTCGGTGAGCTCGTGGACTCCCGAGGGCGTGATGGCGACGCGGTACTCGTGGTTCTTGACCTCGCGGGGGATGCCGACCTTCATGCTGCTGCACTTCCTTCCGGACTGACTCGGCCACGGCGCCGTTGCCGTGGTGAGAAGAGGCCCGCAGGGGCCGCGAGGCCACTGTATCCGTGGGCGTCACGGCCCGGTCACGACCTCGTGCAACTGCCTCCGACCGGCCTTGGACCCGTGCCACAGTGTGCTCACCGCCAACCGCGGTCGACGAGCTCGGAGAAGGAGGGGTCGTGACCGATCCGCCGGGGCACGAGGGATACACCTGGCCGGTGGCGCCGGCCGGTTCACGGCCGCCGAGGCCGCCGAGGCCCTCGAGGCACCCGAGGGCGGAGGGGCCCGTGCTGACACGGCGCCACGGCGTCGTCGCCGGCGCGGTCTTCGCCGTGCCTGCCGTCTGGGGACCGATCTTCCAGGGAGTGGAGCCACCCGGGGCGTTCGTGCTGCTCGCGATCGGCCTCGCGGTCGCCGCGGCGGCCGCGGCCTTCCCGGCACTGCGCTCGTTCGCGGGGGGCTTCGTCGTGGGCTCCCTGGTGGGCGGGTTCGCCGCATTCATCGCCCTTGTCGTGTTCTTCGTCGTCGTCTTCGCCAACATGGGTCCGTGAAGCTCTACGCAGACACCCCCGCCCGCCGCACCCGACAGCTGCTGTCCGACGTGCTCATGCTCCTCTGGATCGGTCTCTGGGCGTATGCCGGTCGCCAGGTCCACGACACCGTCGAGCAGCTGCGTGCCCCCGCGGACTCGATCACGTCGGCGGGCCAGTCGGTCAACGGCGCCCTCACGGGCGCGGGCGACCAGGCGGGTCAGCTGCCCCTCGTGGGTGACCAGCTGAAGACGTGGCTGACCCAGGCGGCCGGATCGGGCACGACCCTGCAGGAGGCGGGGACGTCGATGGCCGACACCGTCGACACGCTCGCCCGGGGACTCGGGTTCGGCACGGCGCTCGTGCCGATCCTGCTCGTCCTCGTGGTCTGGCTCTACGTCCGGGTTCGCTTCGTGCGCAACGCGACCCAGTCACAACGCTTCATCGACGCCGGCGAGGACCTCGACCTCTTCGCCTTCCGCGCGATGGCGACACAGCCGATGCGCGCACTCGCCCGTGTCTCCGACGACCCGGCGGGGGCGTGGCGACGCCAGGACCGTGACGTCATCCGGGAGCTCGCCCTGCTCGAGCTGCGCGACCAGGGTCTGCGCCCGCCGCCCGGCACCTGACCTCGCCACGCGCCTGGTCGCGCGGGGCGGTCGGTCGGGGCTCGGTCGGGGGCTCGGTCGCGGGCTCGGTCGGGGGCTCAGTCGGCGCGGGTGACCTGCGGCACGAGGTCCTCCGCCGGCGGGGTCCACGCGTCGGCGGAGGCCGGGACCTGCTCGCCGCTGCGGATGTCCTTGACCTCGTCACCGGACTCCCCCGCCCCGGGGAACCAGACGTACGGGATCCCGCGACGCTCGGCGTAGCGGATCTGCTTGCCGAAGCGGGCCGCCGACGGGGCGACCTCGCAGGCGATCCCGCGCCGGCGCAGGGCCGTGGCCACCGCGACGGCCCCCTCGCGCGACTCGTCGTCGGTCAGCGCGACGAGCACGGCGGCGGGCGTGGACCGCGACGCGGTGACGAGCCCACGGCCGATGAGCAGTCCGAGGATGCGGGTCACGCCGATGGAGATGCCGACGCCCGGGTAGGTGTTCTTGCCGTCGCTGGCGAGGGCGTCGTAGCGGCCGCCGGAGCAGAACGAGCCCCACGACTCGTGGCCGACGAACTGGGTCTCGTACACCGTGCCGGTGTAGTAGTCGAGGCCGCGCGCGATGCGCAGGTCGGCGACGAGCTTGCCGGGGGCGTGGGCCATGCCGGTGCGGATGACGTTGGCGAGGGAGTCGAGCCCCTCGTCGAGGAGCGGGTGCTCGACGCCGAGGGCGCGGACCTGCTCGACGAAGCCGAGGTCGGTCGAGCGGATCGCGGCGAGCGCGAGGCACTGGTCGGCCTGCTCGTCCGTCGTGCCCGACTCGACGAGCAGGGCCTTGACCTTCTCGGGGCCGATCTTGTCGAGCTTGTCGACGATGCGCAGCGTCCCGATGACGTCGGTGATGCCGATGCCCTGGTAGAAGCCGTTGGGGATCTTGCGGTCGTTGACCTGGATGACGAACTCGCCCACCGGGAACCGGCTGAAGACGTCGGCGATGACGAGCGGCATCTCGGCCTCGAAGTGCGGCGAGAGCGCGCCGACGTCCACGACGTCGATGTCGGCCTGGGTGAACTCGCGGTAGCGACCCTCCTGGGGCCGCTCCCCGCGCCACGCCTTCTGGATCTGGTAGCGGCGGAAGGGGAAGGCGAGCTTGCCGGCGTTCTCGAGGACGTAGCGTGCGAACGGCACGGTCATGTCGAAGTGCAGGCCCCAGCGGGCGTCGTCGTCGCTGCCGCCGGCCAGACGGGACACGGCGTAGATCTCCTTGTCGGCGTCCTCGCCCTGGGCGCTGAGGCGCTCGATGGGCTCGATGGACCGGGTCTCGACCGACGAGAACCCGTGCAGCTCGAAGGTCTCCCGGATGACGTCGAGGAAGCGCTGCTCGACGATGCGCTCGGACGGGAGGTACTCGGGGAAGCCGCTGATCGGGGTGACCTTGCCGGACTTCGAGGCGGGACGCGTGCTCACGCGGGCAAGTCTCTCAGGTAGGGGTTGGTGGCGCGCTCGTGGGCCATCGTCGTCGCCTGGTAGTGGCCCGGCAGCACGAGCGTCGTGTCGGGCAGCGGCAGCACGACGTCGCGCAGGCTGCGCTGCATCGCCGCCGGGTCGCCGCCCGGCAGGTCGGTGCGTCCCACCGAACCGGCGAAGAGCACGTCGCCGGTCACCATCGTCCGGTCCACGTCCACCTGGTCGCGGATGCCGTCGGGCACCCGGTCGATCCCGAACATGACCGAGCCCTCGGTGTGCCCGGGTGCGTGGAGCACGTCGAGCTCCAGGCCGGCGAGCGTCAGTCGGGTGCCGTCGGTGATCTCGACGACGTTGGTCGGCTCGGTCCACGTCGCCGCGGCGCCGAACTGCTGCTCGAACATGGCGATCAGGCCAGGGTTGCTCTGTCTCAGCAGGTCGTGGAGCCGGTAGCGGTCGTCGGCATGGATGTAGGCGGCGGTGTCGGACCCGCAGACGGGCGTCACGGAGTAGACGTGGTCGACGTGCCCGTGCGTGAGCAGCACCGCGGCCGGCCGCAGCCGGTGCTCCGCCAGCACCTCGCGCAGCGTCTCCTCGACCCCGATCCCCGGGTCGACGATGACGCACTCCTCCCCCGCGCCGGGGGCGAGGACGTAGCAGTTGGTGTCGAACGCCCGGGCCGGGAAGGCAATGGTCAGCACGCTGGGAGCCTAGCGACGACGCGCGCCGGGGCACGCGGCATACGTGCTCGGGAGTGGGGACGGACGACCGCGGGTATGCCGTCAGCGGGGGTTCCGGGCGCAAATCCGCGCGTCGGAGGGGAGATGTCACGGACTCGTGACCCGTCCCGCTGCGTGCGCACCGCAGTCGTTCCATAAAATGACCGAACGCCCGGGGACAGCCCATGTGGCCCGTACGAGGAGAGGTTCGTGACCAAAGAGCAGGAACGCGCACGTGCGCGCCGCCGCCACGAGGAACAGCAGAAGACCGCCAAGCCGCCGGTGAGCGACTCGACGCGCGACAAGCAGGTCTTCGGTGTGATCCTCGCGGTCATCCTCATCATCGCTGCGGTCATCGTCGTGCCCAAGCTCGTCGGCAGCTCCGACGCAGCCACTCCCGCGGCCGGGTCGACGACTCCGGCGAGCACCCCGACGAGCTCGGGCGGGCTCGCCGAGGGGCAGAAGCTCGCGGCCGGCTGCACCGCTCCCCCGGCGAACCAGACCACCCCGAAGCAGCAGAAGGAGGTCCCGGCCAAGGCCACGGCGGCCGGCAAGACCTTTGTCGCGACCGTCAAGACCACGTGCGGTGACCTCACCTTCGAGCTCGACGGGACGAAGGCGCCGCAGACCGTCGCCTCGTTCATCAACCTGGCCAAGACCGGCTTCTGGGCCCCGAGCCCATGCCACCGCGTCACGACCGAGGGCATCTACGTGCTCCAGTGCGGTGACCCCACCGGCACCGGTCAGGGTGGCCCCGGCTACACCTTCGGCATCGAGAACGCGCCCAAGGACGGGAAGTACGCCACCGGCGTTCTCGCCATGGCGCGCACCTCCGACCCGAACAGCAACGGCGGCCAGTTCTTCATCACCTACAAGGAAACCCAGTTGCCCACCGACGGCGGTGGCTACACGATCTTCGGGAAGGTGACCAAGGGCCTCGACATCGTCGAGAAGATCGCCGCGAACCAGGCCCTGCCCCCGAGCCCGACGGACGGAACCCCCGTCTCCCCGATCAGCATCCTCAGCGTCAGCGTGACGGAGAAGAAGGCATGACCGACATCAAGCAGCCCGAGCCGGACGACACCACCGACCCCGGGACGGAGGCCGAGCACGGCGAGGCAGCGGTCGAACCGGCCGCCGAGAACGCCGACACGGTCGACACGGTCGACACGGTCGACACGGTCGAGAGCCCGGCCACGCCCGAGCCTGCAGCGACACCCGAGTCCGCGACCGAGACGGCTGACGCCGTCGCGTCGGTGGAGGCCACGGAGTCCGGCGACACGACCGAGACGGCCAGCGAGCCCACGGAGTCCGCGGTGACCGAGCCCGTCGCAGAACCCGTCGCAGAGCTCGGCGCGGAGGCGGAGCCCGCGCACGCCGAGCCGACGGAGGCCGAGCCCACGGTCCAGAGCGAGCCGGTCGCAACGACGGAGCCGGAGAGCGCCGTCGCTGCGGGCACGGCACCCGAGGCCGCGGCCGAGGCGCCCGTGTCCGAGCCCGAGGCAGCCGAGCCGGCCGGCGCCGCCCCGGCCGCGGTGGAGGGTGGCGAGCCGGTGGCAGCGGCGGTCGAGACCGCCGATGCCGTGGCGTCCGTCAGCAGCACGGAGTCCGGAGCCGCCACCGAGGCGACCCCGGCCACCGAGGCAGCGCCCGCCACCGAGGCGGCCCCGGCCACCGAGGCAGCGCCCGCCACCGAGGCCGCACCCGCCACCGAGGCCGCGCCCACCGCGCCCTCGCCGGCGAGCGTCCCCAAGCCCTCGGCGATCCCGACCCCGGCAGCGCTGGCCAAGGTCGTGCCGCACCCGACGGTGACGCCTGCCGCACCGGCGCCGATCACGACCGACCACTCCGCCTCGGCGGCGTTCGGGCGCGTCGACGAGAACGGCACGGTCTTCGTGCGCACCAAGGACGGCGAGGAGCAGGAGGTCGGCTCCTACCCCGGCGCGAGCGACCAGGAGGCGCTGACCTACTTCGCGCGCAAGTACGACGAGCTCTTCGCCTCGGCGGTGCTGCTCGAGCAGCGGCTCTCGCAGCCCGAGGTGCCGTCCAAGGACGTCGCCGAGGCCCTCAAGACCCTCGCGGCCCAGGTCAAGGACGCGACCGTCGTCGGTGACCTCGACGCCCTGGCCACGAAGCTCGACGAGATCCAGTCCGGCCTCGCGGCCAAGCGCAACGTCGAGCAGCAGCACCGCGCCGAGGCGCGGGCGGCCGCCACGGCCGAGCGCGAGAAGATCGTGGCCGAGGCCGAGTCGATCGCCGGGCAGCCCGAGAACCGGATCCAGTGGAAGAGCAGCGGCGCCCGGATGCGTGAGCTGCTCGACGAGTGGAAGGCGCACCAGCGCTCGGCCACCCGCCTCGACCGCGAGACGGAGTCGAACCTGTGGCAGCGCTTCAGCAGCGCGCGCAACGGCTTCGACAAGGCACGACGCAGCCACTTCGCGGGTCTCGACGCGCAACACGCCGACGCCAAGGGCGCCAAGGAGCGACTCGTGGCCGAGGCCGAGAAGCTGGCGACGAGTACCGACTGGGCGGCCACCGCGGGCGCCTTCAAGCGCCTCATGGACGAGTGGCGGCGCGCCGGCCGGGCCAGCCGGTCCGACGACGACAAGCTGTGGGCCCGCTTCAAGGCTGCGCAGGACGCCTTCTTCGCCGCCAAGGACGAGGTCGTCGCCGCCGAGGAGGAGCAGTACCGCGGCAACCTTGCGGTCAAGGAGGCCCTCCTCGTCGAGGCCGAGGCGATCCTGCCCGTGACCGACCTCGAGAAGGCCAAGTCCCAGCTGCGGGTCGTCCAGGACAAGTGGGATGCCGCCGGCAAGGTCCCGCGGTCCGACATGGAGCGGGTCGAGAAGGCCATGCGCCGCATCGAGCAGACGGTGCGGGACGCCGAGGACCGCAGGTGGAAGTCGAGCAACCCCGAGGTGGCAGCTCGCGCCCGGGCCATGGTCGACCAGCTCGAGCGTGCCGTCGCCGACCTCCAGGACGACCTGGCCAAGGCCGAGGCGTCCGGCAGCGCGAGCAAGATCAAGAAGGCCCGAGAGGCCCTCGACGCGCGTCAGGTCTGGCTCGACCAGGCCCGCGCGGGAGTCGCCGAGTTCGGCGGCTGACCACTCGACCACCCCACCGTCGAAAGGCCACAAACCGGGGAGCGAAGGCGGGCCTGAGGCCCGCCCAACCCCCGGTTTGTGGCCTTTCGACGGTTCAGGCGGGTGGCTCGGGCAACCGGGCCTCGCCTACATCGTGGACTTGCCGCCGTTGACGCGATAGACGTCGAAGACCCCATCGATCTTGCGGACCGCCTGCATGACGTGGTCGAGGTGCGCGGGATCGCCCATCTCGAAGGTGAAGCGCGAGATGGCCACCCGGTCGCGCGAGGTCTGCACGGACGCCGACAGGATGTTGACGTGCTGGTCCGACAGGACGCGGGTCACGTCGCTGAGGAGGCGGTTGCGGTCGAGCGCCTCGACCTGCAGCTGCACGAGGAAGACGCTGGCCGAGCTCGGCGCCCACTCGACGTCGATGAGCCGCTCGGGGTTGGCCGTCAGCTGGTCGGCGTTGGTGCAGTCGACGCGGTGCACGGAGACACCGTTGCCACGCGTCACGAAGCCGATGATCGGGTCGCCGGGCACCGGGGTGCAGCACTTGGCGAGCTTGACCCACACGTCTGCCGTGCCGACGACGACGACGCCGGGGTCGCCGGGCTTGCGGCGGCTGGCCGCGCGCGTCGGGACGGTCGCCTCGGCGAGGTCCTCGGTGGCGCCGTCGACGCCACCCATCGACGCCACGACCTTGCCGACGACGTGCTGCGCGGAGACGTGCCCCTCGCCCACGGCGGCATACAGCGCCTCGATGTCCTGGTATCGCAGGTCGGTCGCGACGGCGGTCATCGACTCGTGGCTCATGAGCCGCTGGAGCGGGAGGTTCTGCTTGCGCAGCGCCTTGGCGATCGAGTCCTTGCCGGCCTCGATGGCCTCCTCGCGGCGCTCCTTGGAGAACCACTGCTTGATCTTGTTGCGGGCGCGCGGGCTCTTGACGAACTGGAGCCAGTCGCGCGACGGACCGGCACCGTCGGCCTTGGACGTCAGCACCTCGACGACGTCGCCGTTCTCGAGCGTCGACTCGAGGGGCACGAGGCGCCCGTTGACGCGCGCCCCGATGCAGTGGTGCCCGACCTCGGTGTGGACGGCATACGCGAAGTCGACGGGAGTGCCGCCCATCGGGAGCGCGACGACCGAGCCCTTCGGCGTGAAGACGTAGACCTCGCTGCTGCCCATCTCGAAGCGCAGCGAGTCGAGGAACTCGCCCGGGTCCTCGGTCTCGCGCTGCCAGTCGAGCAGCTGGCGCAGCCACGCCATGTCGTTCTGGGGCGTGATCTCGCCGGGACGCGCGGGACCGCCGCCGTTGCTCTGGTCCTTGTACTTCCAGTGCGCGGCGACGCCGTACTCGGCGCGGCGGTGCATCGTGTGCGTGCGGATCTGGATCTCGACCGGCTTGCCCTGCGGGCCGATGACCGTCGTGTGGAGCGACTGGTACATGTTGAACTTCGGCATCGCGATGTAGTCCTTGAAGCGCCCCGGCACCGGGTTCCACCGCGAGTGGAGGGCGCCGAGCGCCGCGTAGCAGTCGCGCACCGTGTCGACGAGGACGCGGACGGCGACGAGGTCGTAGATCTCCTCGAAGTCGCGGCCCCGCACGATCATCTTCTGGTACACGGAGTAGTAGTGCTTGGGCCGGCCCGTGACGACGGCCTTGATCTTGGCGGCCGTGAGGTCCTCTGTGACCTGGGTGCGGACGCCGGCTAGGTACTCCTCGCGGGCGGGGGCGCGCTCGGCGACGAGGCGCACGATCTCGTCGTACACCTTCGGGTAGAGCGTCGCGAACGAGAGGTCCTCGAGTTCCCACTTGATGGTGTTCATGCCGAGGCGGTGCGCGAGCGGCGCGTAGATCTCGAGCGTCTCGTTGGCCTTGCGCTTGGCCGACTCGGGGCTGACGTAGCGCCACGTGCGGGCGTTGTGCAGCCGGTCGGCGAGCTTGATGACGAGGACGCGGATGTCGCGCGCCATCGCGATGACCATCTTGCGGACGGTCTCGGCCTGGGCGGCCTCGCCGTAGGTCACCTTGTCGAGCTTGGTCACGCCGTCGACGAGCATCGCGATCTCGTCACCGAAGTCGTGGCGCAGCTCGTCGAGGCCGTATGCCGTGTCCTCGACCGTGTCGTGCAGCAGCGCCGCCGCGAGGGTGGGCGGCGTCATGCCGAGCTCGGCGAGGATCGTCGTCACGGCGAGCGGGTGCGTGATGTACGCGTCGCCGCTCTTGCGCATCTGGCCCTCGTGGGCGCTCTCCGCGACGGCATAGGCCCGTTCGATGACCGAGAGGTCGGCCTTGGGGTGGTTCTGCCGCACGGCCGTCATGAGCGGCTCGAGCACGGGGTTGCCCGCCGGCCGGGTGGCCCCGAACCGGGCGAAACGGGCGCGCACCCGCGACGGGGTGGACAGCTCGTTGCGGACGTCCTCGCTCATGAAGAGAGTCTAGGCGGTCCCTCTGTGATCAGACGGTGAGGATGGCGTTGACGGCGCCGGACGTGATCCGGGAGCGGCCTTCGAGGAAGCCGAGCTCGATGAGGAACTCGAGAGCCGTGGTCGTGGCGCCGGACCGCTCGATGAGCTCGCACGCCGCCGCGGCCGTGCCGCCCGTGGCGAGGACGTCGTCGATGAGCAGCACGCGCGCGCCCGCCGGGAAGGCGTCCGCCTGCACCTCGACCTCGGCGGTGCCGTACTCGAGGGAGTACGCCGACGCGATCGTGTCGCCGGGAAGCTTGCCGGCCTTGCGGATCGGGACGAAGCCGAGTCCCAGGGCGTGGGCCACCGGCGCGCCGAAGATGAAGCCGCGCGCTTCGACGCCGGCGACGATGTCGACCTGCCCCCTCCAGCGCCGGGCGATGTCGTCGACGAGGGCGCCGAAGGCCATGCCGTCGGCGAGCAGCGGCGAGAGGTCCTTGAAGACGATCCCGGGCTTCGGGAAGTCGGGGACGTCGCGGACGCGCGACGCGACGAGGTCACTGATCTGGCTCACGCCGGCTCCTACAGGTGTGGACGTGCGGTGTGCGGGTCAGGGGCCGCTCCCGCGACCCCCGACCTCAGCGTCGCGACTTCGGCGCGCGCTTGGGCTGGTTGCGCGGACCGGCCTGGGCGTACTTGTGCACGGGACGCGGGGCGCCGTCGACGGTGTAGTCGGCATCGGCCGCAGCACCCGTGGTGTCCGCCCCGACATAGGCCGGCTCGGCGGCTCGCTGCGCCGCGGAGGCGCCCTGCTTGGCACCGTGGCGCGCGACGTACTTGTCGAGGTCACGGACGGCGGGCTCGTTGCGACGCAGGTCGACGAGCAGCGGCGTCGCGATGAAGATCGAGGAGTACGCGCCGACCGCGATGCCGATGAAGAGCGCGAGCGACAGGTCGAGCAGCGTGCCCGGGCCGAGCAGGGTGAAGCCGACGAAGAGCACTGCCGCGATCGGCAGCAACGCGACGACGGTCGTGTTGATCGAGCGGACCAGCGTCTGGTTGACGGCGAGGTTGGCCGCGGCCGAGTAGGTCATGCGCTTCGTGCGGAACGCGTCGGCGGTGTTCTCGCGCACCTTGTCGAAGACGACGACGGTGTCGTAGAGCGAGTACCCGAGGATCGTGAGGAACCCGATCATCGACGACGGGGTGATCTCGAACCCGAAGAGGGCGTAGATGCCGACCGTGATGACGAGGTCGTGCAGCAGGGCCACGAGCCCCGAGACGGCCATCTTCCACGTGCGGAAGTAGAGCGCCATGACGAGGGTCACGATGACGAGGAAGACGATGAGTCCCCGGATCGCCTGCTGGCTGACCGACTGGCCCCAGCTCGGGCCGATGAGCGAGGCGCTGACCGAGCCCTCCTCGACGCCGAACCGCTCGGCGAGGGCGGTGCGCGCCTCGTCCGTGCGGTCTGCGGCGGCCTCGGACTGCACGCGGACGGTGTCCTGACCGACGATCGTCGTGACGACGTTGCCGTCGATGCCGGCATCGGCGATGGCGCTCTGCGCCTTCTCCTCGTAGCCCTGGCTGTTGGCCACGCCCTGGACGCGGAACTCCGAGCCACCGCTGAACTCGATGCCGAAGTTGAGGCCCTTGACGAAGATGCCGACGAGGGCCAGGGCGATGAGCACCGCCGAGATGGCGTACCAGGTCTTCTGGCGCTTGATGAAGTCGATCGAGCGCTTGCCGGTGTAGAGGTCGTTGCCGACCTGGGCAAAGTTGATCATGCCTGGGCCTTCCCATCCGAGAGGCGGGCCGAGCCCACGGTGGCGGGCGGGCGCTGGGCGCCGGGTGCCCCGAACTGGCCCCGGCCGCGGTAGCGGGGCGACTCCTTCGCGCCGAGGCGCTCCGGGTCGAGACCGGACCACTTGTGACCCGTGCCGAAGAAGTTCGTCCGCGCGAGCAGCTGGACCGTGGGGTGCGTGAAGAGGATGACGACGAGCAGGTCGATGAGGGTCGTGAGACCGAGCGTGAAGGCGAACCCACGGACGTTGCTCGAGGCGAGGAAGTAGAGCACACCGGCGGCGATGAAGTTCACGGCGTCGGCCGCGATGATCGTGCGGCGGGCGCGCTTCCAGCCGGTCTCGACGGCGGCCACGAGCGGGCGGCCGTCACGCACCTCGTCGCGGATGCGCTCGAAGTAGACGATGAAGCTGTCGGCCGTGACCCCGATGGCCACGATGAGACCCGTGACACCGGCCATCGTCAGGCGGAAGCCATGCGTCGTCCCGAGCACCGTCACCGCGAGGTAGGTGATGACCGACGCGACGACGAGCGAGGCGACCGTGACGAGTCCGAGGGCGCGGTACTGGATGAGCGAGTAGACGACGACGAGCAGCAGGCCGATGAAGCCGGCGAGCAGGCCGATGCGCAGCTGCTCCTCGCCGAGCTGGGGCGTGATGTTGTCCTGCGTCTGCAGCGCGAACGAGATCGGCAGCGCACCGAACTTCAGCTGCTCGGCGAGCTGCTTGGCCGAGTCGATGGTGAACGAGCCGGTGATGGAGGCCCGACCGTCGGTGATGACGGCGCGTGCCTGCGGGGCCGTGATGACGGCCTTGTCGAGCACGACGGCGAACTGGTCGAGCGGCGGCTGCGACTGGAGGCCGTAGAGGCGCTTGGTCACGGCCGCGAACTTGGCCTTGCCGGCGTCCTTGAACGACAGGGCGACCTCGACGATGGAGGTGGGCTGGCCGTTCGGGCCGGGCTGGTAGCCGCTCGTGGCGTCGGCGATCTCGCTGCCGTCGATCTCGCTCGGGCCGAGGACGTACTTCGTGACGCGGTCCTCACCGCAGGTCGCGATGGGCTGCGTCGGGTCGTCCTGGATCTTGTCGAGGGCGCCCGGGGTCGAGCAGTTGAGCGCGGTGTACTCCTTGGCGACCTTGGCGGCGGCGGCGTCGGCCTTGGCCTTGTCCCAGCCGAGCCCGACGAGGCCGGTGCTGACCTGTGCCTTGATGGCGGCCTCGGTCTGGGCCGCCGTCGGGGCCGGGGCCTCGGTGGCGGCGGGGGCAGGCGTCGTCGCGGTGCCGGAGGGCGTGGTCGCCGACCCGGTCGGTGTCGGAGTGGCAGGGGTCGTGGCGGCGCGCAGCGCGTCGGGGACGACGCCGTTCTGCGCGGTCGCGGACGTCGAGGGCGTCGCGGTGCTCGTGGCCTTCGGCGTGCCGGTGCCGGTCGCGGTGCCGGAGGGGGTGGTCGTGCCGGTCGAGGTGCCGGTGGGCGTCCCGCTCGGGTTGGCCTGGCTGGCGTTGGCGTCGAGGGCCTGCACGTAGACGGCGCGGAACCGCAGCTGCGAGGGCTTCTTCAGCGCGTCGAGCTGCTCGGCCGTGGGCTGGCCGGGGATCGACACGACGATGCTGCGACCGCCCTGCGTGGTGATCTCGGCCTCGGAGACGCCGTTGGCGTCGATGCGCTGGCGGATGATGTCCACCGCACGGTTGACCTGGCCCTCGCTGATGGTCTCGGTGCCGTTGAGCTGCGGCTGGAGCACGAGCTCCGTGCCGCCCTCGAGGTCGAGACCGAGGCGGGGGGTCATCGACCCGTCGGCCCACTTCGTCAGGCCGACGGCCAGACCGCCGAGGGCGAGGATGACGACGACCAGTGCCAGGAGGCTCCGTCTCGCCGACGTCTTGGTGGAGCTGCGTGCCACGAAAGCCTCACTGACCGTTCTGCTGGGGGCCGGGCGTCGCACCCGGTGCGTCGTCGACGGGGGCGTCGGCCGCAGGCGTGTCGCTCGCGACGGTGTCGGTCTGCTTCATCGCGATGGCGCGCCGGTCGAAACGGACGGTCGTGCCCTCGGCGATCTCGAGCCAGGCGCTGCTGTCGTCGAGGTGCTTGATCGTGCCGAAGATGCCCGAGGACGTGACGACGGCGTCACCGACGTTGAGTGCCGAGCTGAAGTCGCGCATCTGCTTCATCCGCTTGTTCTGGGAAAAGAACAGCCAGCCCAGCAGCAGCAGGGGCAGGGCGAAAATCAGCAACGAGAGGGCCCCGTTGTTGTTCATGTCAGCTCAGTCCTTCGTGTCTTCGTCCGGTCAGCGCGGGCGCGCGCCACGACCCGTCGATCGGGTCGGATGTCGCGTCAACGACCGGGGGCACCGGATGGTGCCGCGGCAGCGGCGATGGTGCCCGCAGGAGTCTACGTGCGCCGGTGCAGTTTGTCAGACCGGTTGAACGGGTGCCGCCGTCTGCCCGTGTCACGTTTTGGCTGCAGTTGGAGGCCTCGGCACGGCGCGCCGGGGCTGTCCTCAGGAGTCGAACCGCGCGCCCCCGGCCTCGTCGATCGGCAGGGTCGCCGTCCAGAGGGCCTGCGAGTCGTGCGGTGGCGTGAGCCCGAGGTGCTCCCAGGCGAGGCTCGAGGCGGCGCGGCCGCGCGGGGTGCGCACCATGAAGCCCTCCCGCACGAGGTAGGGCTCGGCGACCGTCTCGACGGTGTCGGGCTCCTCGCCCACGGCGACGGCGAGGGTCGAGAGGCCCACCGGGCCACCGTTGAAGCGTCGGCAGAGCGCTTCCAGCACGGCACGGTCGAGGCGGTCCAGGCCGCGCTCGTCGACGTCGAAGAGCTCGAGCGCCTGACGGGCGGCGGAGTGGGTGACGCGGTCCTCGCCGTGCACCTGGGCCCAGTCGCGGACCCGGCGCAGCAGCCGGTTGGCGATGCGGGGCGTGCCACGGGAGCGCAGGGCGATCTCGCGGATGCCGTCCTCGTCGGCATCGAGGCCGAGCAGCCGGGCCGACCGGTGCAGGATCGTGACGAGGTCGGCCGCGGCGTAGTAGTCGAGGTGGCCGGTGAAGCCGAAGCGGTCCCGCAGCGGCGCGGGCAGCAGCCCGGCACGCGTCGTCGCACCGACGACGGTGAAGGGCGGCAGCTCGAGCGGGATCGCGGTCGCGCCCGGGCCCTTGCCGATGATGACGTCGACCCGGAAGTCCTCCATGGCGAGGTAGAGCATCTCCTCGGCCGAGCGGGACATCCGGTGGATCTCGTCGAGGAAGAGCACCTCCCCCTCGGCGAGCGAGGAGAGCACCGACGCGAGGTCACCGGCGTGCTGGATCGCGGGGCCCGAGGTGATGCGGATCGGCTGTTCGAGCTCACCGGCGACGATCATGGCCAGGGTGGTCTTGCCGAGGCCCGGCGGCCCGGAGAGCAGCACGTGGTCGGGCGGCGTGCCACGACCCTTCGCCGCCTTGAGGACGAGCCCCAGCTGGTCGCGGACACGGGTCTGCCCCGGGAAGTCGTCGAGGCGCTTGGGACGCAGGGCGGCCTCGACCTGGCGCTCGTCGGTGTCGCCGGCGGCGTCGACGATGCGCGCGGTCGCGTCGAACGACCCGTCGTCCCAGACGTCCGGCTCGGCGCCGGCGTCGAGCTCCCAGGAGCGGTCGACGCTCATCGGCCGAGCTCCTGCAGGGCAGCCCGCAGCAGGGCCGAGACACCGGCGCCCTCTGCGGCGAGCGGCGCGACCTTGTCGAGCGCCTCGTCGGCCTGGCGCGCGGTCCAGCCGAGACCGACGAGGGCCTCGCGGACCTGCTCGCGCCACGCCTCGCCGGTGTCGAGGTGGACCGGGTCGGTCTGGCCGGCGGAGCCGGGCAGGGCGCCGAGCTTGTCCTTGAGCTCGAGGACCATCCGCTCCGCGCCCTTCTTCCCGATGCCCGGGACCTTGGTCAGCGCGACGAGGTCTCCGGTGCCCAGTGCGACCCGGACGGCGTCGGGCGAGTGGACGGCGAGCACGGCCAAGGCGAGGCGCGGGCCGACACCCGAGACCGTCTGGACGGTCTCGAAGACGTGCTTCTCGTCGTCGGTGGCGAAGCCGTAGAGCGTCAGCGAGTCCTCGCGCACGACGAGGCTCGTGGCGAGCTGCGTGGGCTGCCCGAGGCGCACGGACGTCGCCGTGGCCGGCGTGGTGTGGACGAGCATGCCGACACCCCCGACGCCGACCACGACCGAGTCGAGGCCGACCTTGAGGACGGTGCCGGAGAGCGAGGCGATCATCGGGGCTGGGCTCCAGGGTGGGGTCGGGTGGTGGGGCCGGTGCGGGTGGGCTGGGTGGTCGCGGCGCGCAGGCGCTGCACCGGTGGGGCGGCTCCCGGCGGCACACGGCGGGGTATGCCGCTCCCCCGGCGGCCGGAGCGCGCGAGCTCCTCGAGCCGCGCGGTCTCGAGGCGGCTCTGTGTGCCGCCGCGCCACACGTGGCAGATCGCGAGGGCGAGGGCGTCGGCCGCGTCGGCCGGCTTGGGTGGGGTGTCGAGACCGAGCAGACGGGTCACCATCGTCGTGACCTGCGCCTTGTCGGCCCGGCCGTTGCCGCTGACGGCGGCCTTGACCTCGGTCGGGGTGTGGAGGGTGACGGGCAGGCCGAGCCGCTCGGCCATGATCATGACGATCCCGGTCACCTGCGCGGTGCCCATGACGGTGGAGACGTTGGTGTCGGCGAAGACGCGCTCGATGGCCACGGCCTCGGGACGGTGCCGCGCGAACCACTGGCGCATCTCGTCCTCGACGGCGACGAGCCGTCTCGGTGTCGGGTCTCCGGACGGCGTCCGGATGACCCCGACCTCGACGAGGGACAGCTTGCGCCCCGGGACCCCGTCGACGACGCCGACGCCGCAGCGCGTGAGCCCGGGGTCGACCGCGAGGACGCGCACGGCATACCTCCCTGGGTTGGGGCACTGGACGATCCGAACAGGTGTTCGGGACAACGCTAACGGGCCTCCCCCGAAAGGAGGGGAGGCACGCCGGTCCCGGCGTGCCTCCTCGTCGAACCCCCGGGCCGGGTGGGCCCGTGCAGTCAGTCCTCGTCGTCGTCGAGCTGCGCGAGCACGTCGTCGGGGATGTCGCCGTTGGCGAAGACGTTCTGCACGTCGTCGCTGTCCTCGAGGGCCTCGATGACGCGGATCATCTTCTTCGCACCGTCGAGGTCGAGCGGGACCTGGAGGTTCGGGACGAACGAGGCCTCGGCCGACTCGTAGTCGATGCCGGCGTCCTGGATCGCCTTGCGGACCGCGACGAAGTCGGTGGCCTCGGAGATGATCTCCCACGTGTCACCGTTGTCGTTGACCTCCTCGGCGCCCGCCTCGAGCACGACCTCGAGGATGTCGTCCTCGGAGCCGGCGTCCTTGAGGACGGTCACGACGCCCTTGCGGTTGAAGACGTAGGACACCGAGCCCGGGTCGGCGAGCTGACCACCGTTGCGGGTCAGCGCCGTCCGCACCTCGGCGGCGGCCCGGTTGCGGTTGTCGGTGAGGCACTCGATGAGCACGGCGACACCGTTGGGGGCGTAGCCCTCGTACATGATCGTCTGCCAGTCGGCCGCGCCCGCCTCGGCACCCGAGGCGCGCTTGACGGCGCGGTCGATGTTGTCGTTGGGCACCGACGTCTTCTTCGCCTTCTGGATGGCGTCGTAGAGGGTCGGGTTGCCGGCGGGGTCGGCGCCGCCCTGGCGGGCCGCGACCTCGATGTTCTTGATGAGCTTGGCGAAGAGCTTGCCGCGCTTGGCGTCCTTGGCCGCCTTCTGGTGCTTCGTGGTGGCCCATTTGGAGTGGCCGCTCATGCAGTGTCCTCGCGTTCCGGTGACTGGCGTGCACCCGACTGCTGGAGTCGGTGCTCTCTGACGATCGAGACGAACTCGGCGTGGATCCGGCGGTCGGCCCCCACCTCGGGGTGGAAGGACGTGGCCATGAGGTTGCCCTGCCGGACCGCGACGATCCTACCGGCGGCCGGGCCCTCGCTCACGCGGGCGAGGACCTCGACGCCCGGGCCGGCCTGCTCGACCCACGGCGCGCGGATGAAGACGGCGTGCACCGTGCCGGTCGTGGACGGGTCGCTCCAGGTGTACTCGAGGTCCTGCTCGAAGGAGTCGACCTGGCGGCCGAAGGCGTTGCGCCGCACCGTGATGTCGAGGCCGCCCAGGGTCTGCTGGTCGGGTCGGGCGTCGGCGATGCGGTCGGCGAGCATGATCATCCCGGCACAGGATCCGTAGGCCGGCATGCCCTCGGCGATGCGCCGGAGCAGGGGCTCTCGCAGGTCGAAGGCGCGGACGAGCTTGTCCATGACGGTCGACTCCCCGCCGGGGATGACGAGCCCGTCGACGGCCTCGACCTCGGACGGTCGGCGAACGGTGACGCCCTCGGCGCCGAGCGCCGTGAGGGCGGCGAGGTGCTCGCGGACGTCGCCCTGGACGGCGAGGACGCCGATGCGCGGCACGCCGAGGGAGACGTCCGCAGGGGCGGCCGTCGTGCCTGCGGTCGTGCTGCCGGTCGTGCCGGCGGTCGTGCCGGCGGTCGTGCCGGCGGTCGTGCCGGAGACGGTGCTGGTGGTGCTCACCCGGTCAGCGTAGAGCGCCCGTCGTGACGGTCGCGCCAGGGGTCGAGCGCCGAGAACCGTCTCGGATGCCAGACGTCCGTGGAGGCGGCCCTGACATCGGCACGACGCCACCGGATACGTTGCGGCCATGACGACGGTGCACACCCACGACGACCTGACCGCCCGCGCCGCGGAGGCCGACGCCGCCTCGCCGCTGCACGGCACCCGGGACCGCTTCGCCCTCCCCGACGACGTCATCTACCTCGACGGCAACTCGCTCGGGGCGCTGCCCAGGGCGGTGCCCGGAGTCGTCGACGACGTCATGCACCGGCAGTGGGGCGAGCGGCTCATCCGTTCGTGGAACGAGGCCGACTGGTGGGGTGCGCAGACCCGCGTCGGCGACCTCGTCGGCCGTCTCGTCGGAGCCGCACCCGGACAGGTGGTCGTGACCGACTCGACGTCGGTGAACCTCTTCAAGGCGGTCATCGGCGCCGGACGCCTGCGGCCCGGACGCACGGTCGTGCTCACCGACCCCGACTCCTTTCCGACCGACCTCTACATGACCGAGTCGGCGGCCGCTCTGGCCGGCCTCGAGGTGCGCCGGGTCCACCCTCGTGACGCCGTCGCCGCGATCGCGGAGGTCGGGGACGCCCTCGCCCTGGGCTCCTACTCGAGCGTCGACTACCGCACGGGCGAGCTGTGGGACCTGCGCGCGATCACCGAGGCGGCCCACGCCGTCGGCGGGCTCGCCTGCTGGGACCTGTGCCACTCGGCCGGCGTCATCGAGGTCGACCTCGACGAGGGCGGCGCGGACCTCGCCGTCGGGTGCGGCTACAAGTACCTCAACGGCGGGCCGGGTGCGCCGGCCTTCCTCTACGTCGCGAGCCGCCACCAGGACGACTTCGAGCAGCCCCTCACCGGCTGGCAGGGGCACGCGCACCCGTTCGAGATGCGGCCGGACTACGAGCCGGCGCCCGGCATCACCCGGGCCCGCGTCGGCACCCCGCCCCTGCTGTCGGTCCTCGCCCTCGAGGCCGCGCTCACGGCATACGACGGCCTCTCCCCCGCCGACGTCAGGGCGGCATCGCTCTCGGTGACCGGCACCTTCATCGACGCCCTCGACGCGCTCGGGGTCGACCTCCCGCTGGCGACGCCGCGTGAGCCGGAGCGCCGCGGGTCGCAGGTGTCGCTACGCCATCCGCAGGCCTTCGCCGTGGTGCAGGCGCTCATCGCCCGCGGCGTCATCGGCGACTTCCGTGAGCCCGACATCATCCGTCTCGGCTTCGCGCCCCTCTACGTCACGCACGTCGACGCGGTGCGGGCCGCGGTGCACGTCAAGGAGGTCCTCGACGGTCGCGAGTTCGAGCGTCCGGAGTTCGCCGAGCGCGGCGCCGTCACCTGAGTCGTCCCCTCCCGCACCACACCGAGAGGGTTCCAGCTCGCCGTGATCGGGAGCCTGTGAGCCGTGACCTGCTCGGTGAGTTGCCAGGGTGTGCGGGTCACGGTGACGACCGGCGGCGACCGGACCTCGTGAGGACGTCGACGTTGTCGCTCCACTGCTCGGCCGAGCCCACGCCTCGCGGCAGCGCCCGGACGGCCGAGTCCTCGACGCTCTCCTCCAGCACGACGACCACGGCCTCGCGCACGCCGCGGTAGGGCCGGTCCCAGAACGGCTCGACGGGGTCGGCGAGAGTCGGCAGCCGAGCCTCACCCTGCACCCGGTTCAGCACACGAAGCGCCGCGACGAGGCCCTGCTCGCGCTCTCGCCAGCTGCCGGCCGCCAGCGCCGCGTGCAGCGGTTCCCCCGCGGCACCTGCCCGCGGCAACCGGGTGAAGCTCGTGCCGAGCCACTTGGAGTAGGGCGGCCAGCGCCGCTCGAGCAGGTGGCCAAGGTGCATCGCGGTCCCGGCGAGCCGCGCCGCGACCACCCGCGAGCCGAGGTCGTCGCCGCGCTCCCCCGTCCGGCCCACGAAGGGCAGCTCCTGCGCGAGCCGGGCCCAGTCCGTCGCGACGACGTGCCGCCAGACGTCGTCGGGATACCACTGGAGCCGACGGCGTATGCCGTCCAGCTCGCCCGCGTCGTCGACGAACACCTCTCCCCCGGTGACCTCGAGGACGGCCTGGCCCGTCAGGCAAAGCCAGTCGTCCACCGTCAGGTCGCGGGTGGGGTCGACGCCGAGGCGCGACACGGCGAGGTCTCCAGCCGTCTCGACCTGCACCCGGTGGCGCACGGTCGGGTCCCACGTCGTCGCGAACCGCGTCGGGTGGCCGGCGAACGACTCGGGCAGCTGCTCGGCGAGGTGGTCGTCGACCGCGGGGACGAGGTCGTGCGGGACGAGGAGGTTGAGCCTCAGGCCCCAGTCGTGGTCGCGCGACATCGCGTCATCCAGACCGAGGACGTCCGAACCGCTCCCGAGTCTCGCCGCGGCACAGGGCATCCCCGGCCATCGCCCGCGCACGAGCGGTTCGACGACCTGCTCCGAGTAGGACCGTGACAGCTCGGCTCCGGTGGGACTCACGCCACGATCGTGCCAGCCACGAGGCCACACGCTGACGTATGCCGCCGCGCCCGGCGGGGCACGGCGGCATACGTCAGCGTGTGGCTGGGGGTGCGGTGGTCACCAACCGCGCTCGGAGAGGCGGTGCGGCTGGGCGATCTCGTCGACGTTGATGCCGACCATCGCCTCGCCGAGGCCGCGCGAGACCTTGGCGATGACGTCGGGGTCGTCGTGGAAGGTCGTCGCCTTGACGATGGCCTCGGCGCGCTGGGCCGGGTTGCCGGACTTGAAGATGCCCGAGCCGACGAAGACACCCTCGGCACCGAGCTGCATCATCATCGCCGCGTCGGCGGGGGTCGCGATGCCACCGGCCGTGAAGAGCACGACGGGGAGCTTGCCGGCCTCGGCGACCTCCTTGACGAGCTCGTAGGGCGCCTGGAGCTCCTTGGCCGCGACGTAGAGCTCGTCGGGGCTCATCGAGTGCAGGCGGTTGATCTCGGCGCGCAGGGTGCGCATGTGCGTCGTCGCGTTGGAGACGTCGCCGGTGCCGGCCTCACCCTTGGAGCGGATCATGGCCGCGCCCTCGGTGATGCGGCGCAGGGCCTCGCCGAGGTTGGTCGCGCCGCAGACGAAGGGCACGGTGAACTGCCACTTGTCGATGTGGTTGGCGTAGTCGGCCGGGGTCAGGACCTCGGACTCGTCGATGTAGTCGACGCCGAGGCTCTGCAGCACCTGCGCCTCGACGAAGTGGCCGATGCGGGCCTTGGCCATGACGGGGATCGAGACGGCCTCGATGATGCCGTCGATCATGTCGGGGTCGCTCATGCGCGACACGCCGCCCTGGGCGCGGATGTCGGCGGGGACCCGCTCGAGGGCCATGACGGCGACGGCGCCGGCGTCCTCGGCGATCTTGGCCTGCTCGGCCGTGACGACGTCCATGATGACGCCGCCCTTGAGCATCTCGGCCATGCCGCGCTTCACGCGCGTCGTGCCGGTGTGGCTCGTGCCGCTCTGCTGGTCAGCCGCGGGCGTGCTGCCCGAGGTCGGGGTGGTGCTCACGATGTCCTGCTTTCCCGTGATCTGGGTTCGGTGTGCCTCAAAGCGTAGGCCCCCGCGCGCGGGGCGCACGACGGGGTCCGCCGTCCCGCGCGTGGGCCCGGTCACACGAGGGCGAGGTGCTCCGGCGAGTCGTCGTTGAACTCGACGGTGTGCGGCATCGGGGTGTAGCCCGCGAGGTGGAACATGCGGATGGTCCACTTGCGCCGCACCCGGCGGACGTCGGTGACGGCGTCGTTGTGGAACCGTCGTGCGAGCTGCACGCGGGTGCAGGCCGAGGCGAGCCGTGCGAGCACGTCCTGCCCCAGCGCCGTCGAGCGCAGCGTGCTGACGGCCTGGGGCGTCAGGGCGAGGTCGAGGGCCTCGGTGAGGTCGTTCTCGGCGAGCTCGCGGGCCTCGCCGTGCTCCGACGGCGCTTCGAGGGACTCAGCCGCGGCGTTGGCGAGGATGAGCGCCGTCGCGCCGTCGAGGAGCCCGCAGTTGGCCAGCTCTACCGCCGCCTCGGCCCGGCGCACGAGCCGCGCGTCGAGGGCTGCGAGCGTGCCGCTGAGGCGCACGTGGAGCCGGTCGAGGCGGGCCGCCGTGTAGGAGAGGTACCAGGCGATGACGACGAGGACGAAGAGGATCGCGAAGACCCACGAGAGGACCTCGCTCACCGGGCACCTCCGCGCAGGAAGCGGTTCCAGCGTCCGTGCGGCTCGAGGTGCGCGGCCGCGGCACCCTCGATGACCGTCTCGTAGACGGCGAGGATCTCGTCGGCGACGACCGACCAGTCGAAGAGTCGGGCGCGGTGCTGACCGGCGGCGGCGAGCTCGGCCCGGCGCTCGGGTCGACGCAGGAGGTCGACGAGCGTGCGCGCGAGGTCGTCGGGCTGCTCGTTGGCGAACATCGCACCGGCGGTGCCGCCGTCGAGGACCCGCGAGAACGCCGGGAGGTCGCTGGCGAGGACGCAGGCGCCGGCACTCATCGCCTCGATGAGGATGATGCCGAAGCTCTCTCCACCGGTGTTGGGCGCCACGTAGACGTCGACGGACGCGAGCAGCGACGCCTTGTCGTCGTCGGAGACCGAGCCGAGGAACTCGCACGCGGCGACGACCTCCGGCGGCCAGCCCTCGGTGACCTCCTCGGGGTCGCCGGGCCCGGCCACGAGGACGCGCAGTCCCGGGACCGAGCGCAGGATCTCGGGGAGCGCGGCCGCGAGCACGGGAAGCCCCTTGCGGGGCTCGCCCATCCGGCCGAGGAAGGCGATCGTCGGCGAGGCGGGAGTGCCCATCCACGCCGAGCGACGTGGCGCCTGGGCGAACCGGTCGACGTAGACCCCGTTGGGGATGACGACCGCGTCGCCGCCGACGTGGGTCGTGACGGTCCGTCGGGCGTCCTCGCTCACCGCGATGCGGCCGGCGATCTTCTCGAGGCTCGGTCGGATGATGGGGTAGGCCGTCTGCATCGTCCGCGACCGCAGCATCGAGGTGTGGAAGGTCGCGACGATGGGCCCCTCGGCCGCCATGAGGGCGAGCACGCTGACGCTGGGCGTCACGGGCTCGTGCAGGTGGAGCACGTCGAACTGGCCGGCGTCGAGCCACTTGCCGACCTTGGACGCCGTGACGGGGCCGAAGTTGAGGCGGGCGACGGAGCCGTTGTAGCGCACGGCCGTGGCCCGTCCGGCCGACGTGACGTAGTCGGGCAGCTCGGTCTCGCTGTCGGCCGGGGCGAGCACCGACACGTCGTGGCCCTGGCTGATGAGGTGCTCGGCGAGGTCGCGCACGTGGAACTGCACCCCGCCCGGGACGTCGAACGAGTACGGGCAGACGATCCCGATCCTCACGTCGCGCGTCCCGTCGTCGGGGTGGACGCCTCCACGGACGCGGGCGACGCCGCACCGGCGGACGGCCGCGCGGGCGCCGCGAGGTCGTCGACGAAGACCCGCTGGAGCATGTGCCAGCTCGACGTGTGCTCGCGGATCGCGACGGCGAGGTGGTCGGCACACTGCTGGATGAGGTCGGCCGCCTTGGCCGCGGTCGTGCCCTCGACGCGAGGCACCAGGGGGTCGCTGAACTCGATGACCGTGCGGTGGCCGCCGAGTCCCGTACCGGCGGGCGCGGGTTCGTACCAGATCCGGGCCGCGTAGAGCGGTGCGCCCGTCATGAGCGAGAGGACGGCCGGGCCCTTGGCCATCCGGGCGCGGTGGCCGAGGAGGTCGACCTCGACGCCGCCGTTGGTGAGGTCGCGGTCGGCGGCCAGCGCGATGAGCCGACCTCCTGCCCGCGTCGCGTCGAGCAGCCCGTGGAAGGGGTCGCCCCCGCCGGTGAGCGGGATGATGTCCATGTCGATGCTGCGCCGGAACGCCACGAACTCCTGGAAGACCTCTTCGGGCTTGAGCCGCTCGGCGACGGTCGTCACCGGCATGAGGTTGCCGGCGGACCAGGCCGCGGCGAGGTCGAAGTTGCCGAGGTGGCCGACGAAGACGACGCCTGCCTCGCCGCGCGCGCACAGCTCGCGGATCTCGGCGTCGCCGCGCACGACGACCGCACCGTCAACCTGGGCCCGGGTCAGCGACGGGAGCCGGAACGCCTCGCAGTAGTAGCGCATGTACGAGCGCATCCCCTGGCGCACGAGGGCGTCGAGGTCGGCGTCGGACAGCTCGGGACGCACCCGGCGGTAGTTCGAGCGGAGGCGCACGATGCCCTTGCCGCCGCGCCGGACGGCGATGGCGGCCACCCGGTCGAAGAGGGCGTATGCCGCCCGCTCCGGGAGGGCGCGGACGACGGACCACCCGAGCCTGAAGCCGAGCACGCTGACGGTGTCGGTGGCCCGGCGCGCGAGGTCGGTCACGCGCCCACCTCGCCGGAGGCGAGGGCCTGGCGACGGACCGTGAGCATCCGCTGGAGCACCGTGACGAGGCTCGCGACCGCGAGCAGCCCCAGGACGACGCCGAGCAGGATCGTCGAGTTGAGGAGGTCGGCGAAGAACGCCGCGACGAGCACGGCGACGAGCCGGTCGGCGCGCTCGGCGATGCCGACGTTCGCCGTGTATCCGAGGCCCTCGGCCCGGGCCTTGGCGTAGGACACGACGCTGCCGAGGATGAGACAGCTGAGCGCGAGACCGGCCATGAGCTGGTTGTTGCCCTTGCCGGCGTAGTAGAGGACGAGGCCGCCGAAGATCGCGGCGTCACCGATGCGGTCGAGGGTGGAGTCGAGGTAGGCGCCCCACTTGCTGGAGCGGCCGGACTCGCGGGCCATGATGCCGTCGACGTTGTCGGAGAAGACGAAGGCGGTGATGACGAGCACGCCGACCCAGATCTCACCGCGGGGGAAGAAGGCGAGCGCCCCGGCGCAGACCCCGAGGGTGCCGACGACCGTCACGACGTCGGGGCTGATCCCGAGGCGGAGGAAGAGGTGGGCGATCGGACCGAGGATCTTGGTCAGCGACGCGCGCAGGAGTCTGTTGAGCATGGTGGTGACAGCGTACTGACCGCTCGGGCGTGGTCGGGCCGGGCGCACGCACCGTGGCGCGTCCGTGACCTGCGGACACCGAGCCGAGCGGTCCTCAGCCGGCGGGCCAGGTCTGGACGAGCCGTGCGCGGGTGTCCTCGAGGAGGACGGGCAGCGCCTTGGTCTGGCCGACGATCGGCAGGAAGTTCGAGTCGCCGCTCCAGCGCGGCACGACGTGCTGGTGCAGGTGAGCCGCGACGCCGGCGCCGGCGACGGCCCCCTGGTTCATGCCGAGGTTGAAGCCGTGCGGCTCCGAGGCCGCCTGGAGCGCACGCACGGCCTGCTTCGTCAGTGCCGTGAACTCGGCCGTCTCGTCGTCCGTGAGGTCGACGTAGAGGGAGACGTGGCGGTAGGGGCAGACGAGGACGTGGCCCGGGTTGTAGGGGAAGAGGTTCATGACGACGTAGCAGTGCTCGCCGCGGTGGACGATGAGGCCCTCCGCGTCGGTCTTGCCCGGAGCGGCGCAGAACGGGCACCCGTGCCCGGCCTCCTCCGTCGGCTTGTCACCGAGGATGTAGGCCATCCGGTGCGGGGTCCAGAGCCGCTCGAAGCCGTCCTCGACGCGGGCGAAGTCGGCTGCCGGCTCGAGGACGGGCTGGTGGTCAGGCCCGTGGTCGGGCCCCTGGTGGCGCCCGTGCTCGTGCCCGGGGGCGGGGCTCCCACCCGTGGGCGTCGGGCCACTCCCCTGCGTCGTCATGGTGACTGATCCTAGGACGAGGTCCGCAAGCCGCGACGACCCACCGGCCGCGTGTCGATTTCCCCATCGGGCCGACCTTCGGTTCAATGGAGTCGGCCCTGCGGTGTGTGAGACCGCAGGGCCTTCGTCGTCTCCCGGCGCGGTCGACGGACGCGGGACTGCCCTGCGGCATGGAACAGCCCTGCGGGTGTGAGAGCCGCAGGGCCGGGATCCTCGGTCACGCACGGCGTCGACGGACTCGCCGGTCGACCGCGCGTGAAGGAAGGTGAAGGCCCGGGAAGTATGAGTTCCCGGGCCTTCTGTTCGTCCTCGCCGAAGCGATTCTGAAACCGATCCGCCGAAGCGGTTCGGTCCCTCATTTGTAACCCCGCGGACGCCGGCGCGCAAGGCCTTGTCGGCACTTTCTTCACGGTGACCCGGACGGTGCGGCGTGTCGTTGGGACACGCCGCACCGATACCCTCAGCCCGCACGGGCGCCCGTCAGCGGAGCGTCAGGGCGTAGACCTCGAAGCGGTCGTCAGCGGGCAGCGTGACGGCCTGGAGCTGCCGGGCCGGGTCGACGGCGACGGTGGTGCCGAAGATCTGGACCGGGGGCCCGTCGACGCCGGAGCCGCCCTTGATCCGGTGGTCCATGGCGATCGCCACGGTGTTGCCGTTGTGCCCGCTGCCCGCGGCCCAGTCGGTCAGTGCCACCGGGACGGACTGGACGCTGCCGTCCGTGTACGTCAGACGCAGGGCCGTCGACACGTCGCCGTTGTGCGTCGACCCGACGAGGTGGATCGTGGAGCGGCTTCCGGCCTGCACGAGCAGCGTCTGGCCTCGTCCCTCGACGAGGTTGGGCGTCGTGCCCGACGTGACCGGTGCGGCATACGTGATGCCGTCGTGGACCCACGGGCCGGGGGCGGGCAGCAGAGCGGCGTCGTAGCTCCAGCCGCTGCCGTCGAAGTTGCCCTCGCTCGGCGCGGCGACGGTCGCCGTGCCGTCGTGGTTGCGGGCCGGGGTCAGGTCCAGCGCGCAGCCCGGTGCACCGGCGACGCAGTCGAGCGCCTCCCGGACCTGGACGGGGACGGTGCGCGTCACGGGATCGACACCGGGCGCCGTGGCGGTGACGACCACCTCGTGGTCCCCCACCCCCAGACCCGCGGGCAGGCGCAGGGTCACGGGCACCGACGCGCTCGCCGGGACACCGTTGCTGTGCAGCACGGCGGCGCCGTCGTCGCCGGAGCCCACCACGGCCGTCCACCCGGCCGGGGCCGTCACGGACACGTCGACGGGGAGGCTCTTGGGTGCCTGGCCCACGAGGTCCACGGTGAGGCGGGCCTCACGGGCACCGGTCGGCACGACGACGGGACTCGGCCGGACGGCCATGGAGAGCGACAGACGCGGGTCGCGTCCGGCCTGGACGGCCGACGGCGGCACGTCGGCCGGCGTCGTGCCCCACCGGCTCGGGGTCGTGCCCACGGTGTGCGCGATCGACCCGCCCTGCCGGAGGGCGTCCCAGCCGACCCAGCTCTTCGTGCTGCGCGAGCCGTCGACGGTGAGGGTCTGGACGTAGCGCCGGTCGTCCGAGACGCCGGGCGCGGTGATCGTGAGGCGACCGCCCTGGCCGGTCCGCACCGACGACGGCGCGGCCACGGCGACGTCGACGCGCTCGAACTGGGGCGAGCTGACGACGAAGACGTTCGACCCGCTCATGGTCGGGTAGAGCCCCCACGACGAGAAGACGTACCACGCGGACATCGTCCCGAGGTCGTCGTTGCCGGTCATCCCGTCGGGGCCGGACGTGAAGAGCGTGAAGGCGGCCCGCGCCACCGTCGCGATCTTGGCGGGCTGCTGGACCCACGCGTAGACGTACGGCGCGAGCAGGTCGGGCTCGTTGTTCGGGTTGTAGGTCGGCTTGCTGTAGTAGGCGTACGTCGCCTCGATCCAGTCGGTGCGCGCGGTGCCCGCCGGGTCGGTGAGCAGCTTCGGGTAGGCGAAGAAGTCGTCGAGGCGCTTCTCGGTCGCCGCCCGGCCACCCAAGAGCTCGGTCAGCCCGGCCGGGTCCTGCGGGACGAGCCACTGGTACTGGTAGGAGCCACCCTCGTGGAAGGCGTGCGACGCCTCGACGGGGTCGTACGGGTCGAGCCACGTGCCGTCGGCCAGTCGCGGGCGGAACGTCTGCGTGCCGGCGTCCCAGAGGTTGCGGTACCAGCCGCTGCGCTCCGTCAGCATCGCCGCGTCCGCCGTGTGCCCCAGGCCCTTGGCCATGAGGGCGAGGGACGCGTCCGCGGCCGCGTACTCCATCGTCGCGGACGCCGGGTGGGCGCAGTCGTTGTCGCCGCCGTGGGAGACGCAGTCGGTGCCGACGTCGAGGCCGAACGGGATGTAGCCGAGCTTCTCGTACCAGTGCTGCCCGGCGCGGCCGTTGTACTGGCTGTCGGCCGGCGGGCGCTCGGTCGCGTTCTGCCTGAGGAGCGCATACGCCTCGGCCTCGTGGCCGGCGAGGAAGCCCTTGCTCCAGCCCTCGACGAGGAACGGCGTCACCGGGTCGCCGGTCATGATGTTCGTCTCGCTGTTGACGAGGGCCCACCGCGGCAGCCAGCCACCCTCCCGACCGATCGCGAGCACGGACAGGTAGGAGTCCCGCGCGACGTCGGGGGCGAGGATCTCGAGGAGCTGGTTCTGAGGTCGGTAGGTGTCCCACAGCGAGAAGTTCTGGCGCGGCGTGTAGCCCTGTGCCACGTGGTTCTTCCCGTCCCAGCCGTGGTAGCGGCCATCGACGTCGGAGGCGAGGTTCGGGTGCATGAGCGAGTGGTAGAGCGCCGTGTAGTAGGCGGTGCGGCGCTCGGTCGTGCCGCCCGTGACGCGTGCCTTGCCGAGCTCGGACTCCCACCGCTGCGCGAGTGCGGCGCGGGTGGCGTCGAAGTCGAAGGAGTCGCCGGTCTCTCCGGTCAGGTTGGCGCGGGCGCCGTCGGGGCCGGTGTAGCTGAGGGCGACCTTCATCGTCACGGACGTCGTGCCGGTCGGGAACGTGACCGCGGCACCGTTGCCGCCGTCCTTCGTCGAGGCGTCGCGCGCTCCCGACGTCAGCGTCGACCCGCTCCACGTGCCGAACGAGCTGAAGGGGCGGTCGAACTCGGCCCGGAACCACACGGTGTGCTCGTCCTTGCCCGCACAGAAGTTGCCGTCGTGGATGCGCCCCTCGACGACCCGGTCACCGACGACGTGCACCTCGGAGTCGAAGACGCGCATGTTGGCCTTGCCGGTGTTGAGCAGGACGTTCGGCTGCTTGTCGGCGGGGAAGGTGAAGCGCTGCCAGCCCGTGCGGTCGCTCGCCGTCAGCTCGGCCTGGACGTCGTACGTCGGCAGCCCGACGCGGTAGTAGCCCGGCTCGGCCTCCTCGTCCGCGTGGCTGTAGCTCGACCGGTAGCGGCCCGGGTCGACGGTCGTCACGGTGCCGGTCGTCGGCATGACCGGCAGCTCACCGACGACGGGGCAGCCCACCCCTGACAGGTGGGTCTGGCTGAAGCCGTAGATCGAGCCCTGGGAGTGGTCGTAGCCACCCTCGCCCCCGGTGTCCGGGCTCACCTGGACCATGCCGAACGGCGCACTGGCCCCCGGGAAGGTGTTCCCGTTGTCCTGCGTGCCGATGAAGGGGTTGACCGCGTCGACGAGCCTCTCGGCCGCGGCGGCCTCGGCAGGTGGCGCCCCGGACGGCAGGACGGGGCCGAGGACGGCGGCGGCGAGGACGGCGGTGCCGAGCGAGCGGAGCACGGGGCGCATGGGAGTTCCTTCACGGGCGACGACGATGTCCTGCCCGAGACTCGTGACGACCGGCGCGACGGTCAACCGGTGACCGGTGTCCTGTCCGATGGACGCGCGACATCGGACAGAAGCGGACGTATGCCGCCGGGCGGGGTCCCGTGGACGGGCACCCGGCCCGACGGCATACGTCGTCGGTGGCTCTGCGGCCCCTGGACGCGGTCGGACCTGCGCTCAGACCTGCGCGCGGCTCTCGATCGCGGCGAGGATCTCGGCGATGGCGTCGTCGACCGGCACACCGTTCTTCTGCGACCCGTCGCGGTAGCGGAAGGAGACGGCGCCGGCGGCGCGGTCCTCCTCGCCGGCGATGAGCGTGAAGGGCACCTTGGACTTGCTCGCGTTGCGGATCTTCTTCGGGAAGCGGTCGTCGCTCGCGTCCAGCTCGACGCGGACTCCCTTGCGCTTGAGGCGGTCGAGCACCTCACCGAGGTAGTCGGCGTAGTCCTCGGCGACCGGTACGCCGAGGGCCTGGACCGGGGCCAGCCACACCGGGAAGGCGCCCGCGTAGTGCTCGACGAGGACGCCGAGGAAGCGCTCGATCGACCCGAACTTCGCCGAGTGGATCATGACCGGCTGCTGGCGCGAGCCGTCGGCCGCCTGGTACTCGAGGCCGAAGCGCTCGGGCTGGCTGAAGTCGTACTGGATCGTCGACATCTGCCAGGTGCGGCCGATGGCGTCTCGTGCCTGGACCGAGATCTTCGGGCCGTAGAACGCGGCACCACCCGGGTCCGGCACGAGGTCGAGACCCGACGCGGTGGCCACCTGCTCGAGGACGGCGGTGGCCTCCTCCCACTGCGCGTTGGAGCCGATGAACTTGGCCGCCTTCTCGCCCTCGGTCTCGCGGGTCGACAGCTCGAGGTAGAAGTCGTCGAGGCCGAAGTCGCGGAAGAGCCCGAGGCAGAAGTCGAGCAGGTGCTTGATCTCGCTCGGCGCCTGCTCCTTGGTGACGTAGCTGTGCGAGTCGTCCTGGGTCAGGCCGCGCACGCGGGTCAGGCCGTGCACGACGCCGGACTTCTCGTAGCGGTAGACCCCGCCGAACTCGAAGAGGCGCAGGGGCAGCTCGCGGTAGGAGCGGCCACGCGACTGGTAGATGAGGTTGTGCATGGGGCAGCTCATCGCCTTGAGCTGGTACTTGACGCCCTCGAGCTCCATGGGCGGGAACATCGTGTCGGCGTAGTACGGCAGGTGGCCCGAGGTGTGGAAGAGGCCCTCCTTGCTGATGTGCGGCGTGCCGACGTAGGAGAAGCCCTCCTCGATGTGCCGGCGGCGGACGTAGTCCTCCATCTCCCGCTTGATGACACCACCCTTGGGGTGGAACACCACGAGGCCGGATCCGAGCTCGTCGGGGAAGCTGAAGAGGTCCATATCGGCACCGATGCGACGGTGGTCGCGGCGCTCGGCCTCGGCGAGGCGGTCGAGGTAGGCCTTGAGCTCGTCCTTGGTCGGCCACGCGGTGCCGTAGACACGCTGGAGCTGCGGGTTCTTCTCGGACCCGCGCCAGTACGCGGCGGCCGAGCGCATCAGCTTGAAGGCGTTGCCGATGAGCTTGGTGCTCGGGATGTGCGGGCCGCGGCAGAGGTCGCCCCAGGCGCGCGTGCCGTCGCGACGGATGTTGTCGTAGATCGTCAGCTCGCCGGCGCCGACCTCGACGCCCGCGCCCTCGGCCGCGTCGTCGGCGTTGCCGCCCTTGAGCCCGACGAGCTCGCACTTGTACGGCTCGTCCTTCAGCTCCTCGAGGGCGTCGGCGTCGGTGACGACCCGGCGTGCGAAGGTCTGGCCCTCGTTGATGATCTTCTGCATGGCCTTCTCGAGGGCCTTGAGGTCATCGGGGTTGAACGGGGTCTCGACGTCGAAGTCGTAGTAGAAGCCGTCACGGATCGGCGGGCCGATGCCGAGCTTGGCGTCCGCGTGGAGCGACTGGACGGCCTGGGCGAGCACGTGGGCGGTCGAGTGGCGCAGGACGGCGAGGCCGTCCTCGCTGTCGACGGTGACGGGCTCGACGACGTCGCCCTCGGCGAGGACGTGGAAGAGGTCGCGCAGCTGACCGTTGACGCGCGCGACGACGACGGCGCGGTCACCCTCGAAGAGGTCACCCGCCGTCGTCTGCTCCGCCACCGATCGCTCGCTTCCGGCGACGGCGACGGTGATCTGTGCAGACACGGTTGGTGCTCCTCGTTCGACAGGGACCCGCCGGCGGGCGGCGGGTCGTGGGTGGTGCCGCTCGAAGCGGCTCGTGCAAGCGTATCGAGGCCCCGGCGAGCCGGGCGACACGGTTTGGTCGTGGCCCTGCCGGCCTGACTCGAAAGACCCCCGTGAGACCCCGGCCGAGCGGATACTGGTGAGCCGGAAGGCCGCCTCGGAGGGCGGCCCGACGGAGGTCTGGCGAAGGGGGACGTCCTGATGGAACCTGCCGAGGTGGTCGGCTTCGAGGGCCGCCGGTCGACGGCTCCCCCAGACCCGTCCGAGGTACGCGTGGCCGCCCTTCCCACCGGCCGCCACACGGAGGCCCTCGACCTCGTGTGCGCCCGGCAGGTGCACGTCACGCGGAGCGACGCGGGATGGGTGTTCACCTCCCCCGAGATGTTCGAGGGGCTCTGCGCCGTCGAGGCCGTGGACCGACACGGGGTCATGCTCGGGGTGGGGTTCACCGCGCACCCGCGGTTCGCCCCGACGGGGCGGTCCTTCCTCCGCGTCGTCGTCGCCCGGGAGCACGAGGGGCGGGGCGTCGGCCGTGCGGTGCGCTCGAGCCTGCTCGAGCACCTGCCCGCCGGCACGACCCACCTCATCGGCGGCACCTTCGACGACGACCCGCGCTCGCTCGAGGTCGCGCGCCACTGGGGCTTCTCGGTGGCAGAGCACTCGATCGAGTCCGTGCTCGACCTCACGGAGCTGCCCGAGCCCGATCCTCCGGACGGGGTCTCCCTCCACGACGCCCCCGACCTCGTCTTCGACGACGAGGACGCCGTCGAAAGCATGCTCCTCGCCAGCCAGACGAACCCCGAGGCCGCGCAGGGCTGGCTCTTCGACCTGGCCAGGCTGCGCGGTCTCGTGGCGTCCGGCGAGACGCCGATCGGTGTCGTGGCCCGGGTCGACGGGGTGCCCGTCGCGATCACGTTCGGGGGCGTCGAGGACGGCAGCCTCTCGATCGCCTACAGCGGCGTCGACCCGGCCCACCGCGGCCGGGGACTCATGTCGCTGGTCAAGCAGCAGGCGCACCTGTCCGCCCGCGCCGCGGGCGCGACCTCGAGCCGGACGAACAACGAGGAGCACAACCACGGGATCCGTCGCATCAACCGGGAGCTCGGCTACGTGGTGCGCAGCGGCGTGTTCCGGCTGACACAGCCGATCCACCCGGCTGGTCCCTGACCTGCCCGAGGTGCTGACGCTCACAGCCCTCGGGCAGGCGACGGGTCACCAGGCGTTCTCGACGACGGCGTGCTCGATCTCGCCCTTCGCGTGCTCGAGGACCGAGAGCGTGCGGGAGGGCTCGAACGCCGTGCGCAGGCGCACGGTCGACGGGAGCCGCACCGGCTTGCGGAACCAGACGCGGCTCGTGAGCCCCGCATCAGGGAGCCGTGGCCCGAGTGAGGCGAGCACCCTGGCGTAGGAGTACATCCCGTGGGCGATGGCGCTCGAGAAGCCGAGCGGTCGGGCGGTCAGGGCGTGCACGTGGATGGGGTTCCAATCGCCCGACACGGCGGCATACGCCCGTCCGGTGCCCTCTCCGAGCCGCCACGTCGGCCCGGCCGCCACGGCTGCGAGCGACTCGGTCGACGGCGGCTCGGACGGCTCGGCGTCCGGGTGCTCGGCTCCCCGCGAGAGGTACGTGCTCACCCCGCGCCACACCACCTCGCCACGCACGCCCACCTCGGACACGAGGTCGACCTGGCGCCCGCGGCGGTGCGGCCGGAGGTCCTGCGCCCACACCGAGACGTCGAGGGGCTCGTCGAGCTGGATGGGCCGCAGCGACTCGATGCGGTTCTCGACGTGGACGGCTCCGAGCAGCGGCAGCGGGAAGCGGTCGCCGCTCATGACCGCCATCTGGAGCGGGAACGCGACGAGGTGCGGGTAGGTGGGCGGCAGCCTGCCCGACACGGGGAAGCGGCACACGTGCGCGTAGGCGACGAGGTCGTCGACGTCGACGCGTATGCCGGCTCGTGACCAGCGCACGTCGGGCAGGGTGTCGCTCGCGTTGCCGCGCCGCAGGGCGGCCGTGGCGTAGATGCGGCGCAGGTCCGGTGCCGCTTCGAGGGTGATCTCCTTCGTCATCGGACGCTCACGCCCCGAGCAGGCTCTGGCCGCAGACGCGGACCACCTGTCCCGTGACCGCAGCGGCGCCGGGCTGGGCGAACCAGGCGATGGTCTCGGCGACGTCCTTCGGGTGACCGCCCTGCTGGAGAGAGTTCATGCGCCGGCCGATCTCCCTCGTGGCGAAGGGGATCCGTGCCGTCATCTCGGTCTCGATGAAACCGGGCGCGACGGCGTTGACCGTGATCCCGCGATCGGCGACCTGACGCGACAGGGCGGAGACGAGCCCGATGACACCGGCCTTGCTCGCGCCGTAGTTGGTCTGGCCGCGGTTGCCCGCGATGCCGGCGATCGAGGCGACGCAGACGATGCGCCCGCCGTCGGAGAGGCCTCCCTCGCCGAGGATCGCGTCGTTCATCCGCAGGACCGAGCGGAGGTTGACGTCGATGACGCTGCGCCAGCGGTCGTCGTCCATGTTGACGAAGAGCTTGTCGCGGGTGATGCCGGCGTTGTGCACGACGATGTCGAGACCGCCGTGGCGCGAGGTCGCGTGCTCGACGATGCGCCGGCCCGCGTCGTCGGCCGTGACGTCGAGCTGGAGGGCCGTGCCCTTGACCTCGTTGGCGACCACGGCGAGCGCGTCGCCGGCCGAAGGCACGTCGACCGCCACGACCGTCGCACCGTCGCGCGACAGGACCCGGGCGATCTCGGCGCCGATGCCCCGGGCGGCTCCCGTGACCACGGCCACCGTGCCGTCGAGCGGGCGCAGCGAGTCCACGTCACCGCTCGTGGACGCGTCGACGCGAACGACCTGGCCGTCGACGTAGGCCGACCGCCCGGAGAGGAAGAACTCGACGGCCGAACGAACGCCGTCCTGCGCATCCCCCTGCGCGAGAACGAGGTTCGCCGTGGCACCGCCGCGCAGCTCCTTGCCGACGGACCGCACGGCACCCTCGAGCGCACGCTGGGTCGCCACCGCGGCCACGTCGGTCAGCGTCTCGGGGTCGGTGCCGATGACGACGACGCGACCGTTGCGTCTCAGTGCCTTGACGGCCGGGGCGCCGAGCAGGCGCAGCTGGTCGAGCTCGGCCGGGTCGACGGCCGCGCTGAGGTCGAGGACCACGGCGCCGACCTTCTCGCCCGCGTCCGGCAGGGTGGACACCGCGGCGACCCCCGCACCCCCGAGCCAGGCGGCGACGCCGTCGGCGAAGCGACCGCCCCCCGCGACGAGCACGGGACCCTCGCAGAGCGGCATGCCCGGCTCGTAGCGCCGCAGGCGGGTCGGCTGCGGGACCCCGACCTTGCGGGCCACGGGCGAGCGGACGATGGTCGAGAAGAGATCGGTCATGCTCACGCCTCCAGGATCGCGACGACGCCCTGCCCACCGGCAGCGCAGATGGAGATGAGGCCACGGCCCCCGCCGGCCTCCTTGAGCTGCTTGGCGAGCGAGGCGACGATGCGCCCGCCCGTCGCCGCGAAGGGGTGGCCCGCGGCGAGCGACGAGCCGTTGACGTTGAGCCTGCTGCGGTCGATCGAGCCGAGCGGGGCATCGAGGCCGAGGCGCTCGCGGCAGAAGTCGGGGTCCTCCCAGGCCTTGAGCGTCGTGAGCACGGTCGCGGCGAAGGCCTCGTGGATCTCGTAGAAGTCGAAGTCCTGCAGGGTCAGGCCGTTTCGCGCGAGAAGGCGCGGGACGGCGTACGCCGGGGCCATGAGCAGGCCCTCGTCGCCGTGGACGTAGTCGACGGCTGCGGTCTCGGCGTCGACGAACCAGGCGAGAGGCGTCAGCCGGTGCTCGGCTGCCCACTCCTCGCTCGCGAGGAGCACCGCCGACGCGCCGTCGGTGAGCGGGGTCGAGTTGCCGGCCGTCATCGTCGCACCGTCACCCTTGCCGAAGACGGGCTTGAGCGTCGACAGCTTCTCGACGGTCGAGTCCGCACGGAGGTTCGTGTCGCGCGAGACCCCGAGGTAGGGCGTGACGAGGTCGTCGAAGAAGCCGCGCTCGTAGGCGGCCGCGAGGTGCTGGTGGCTCGCGGCGGCGAGCTCGTCCTGGGCCTCCCGGGTGATGCCCCACTGCGCCGCGGTGAGGGCCATGTGCTCGCCCATCGACAGGCCGGTGCGCGGCTCGACGTTCTCGGGGATGGCCGGCACGAGGTGACCGGGACGCAGGCCGGCGAGCGCCTTGGCCCGCTCCCCCGCGGACCTGGCCCGGTTGGCGGCGAGCAGGGTCTGGCGCAGGCCCTCGCTGACGGCGATCGGGGCGTCGCTGGCGCTGTCGACCCCCCCGGCGATGCCGGCGTCGACCTGACCGAGCGCGATCTTGTTGGCGACGAGGACGGCGGCCTCGAGGCCGGTGCCGCAGGCCTGCTGGATGTCGTAGGCCGGCGTCGCCGGGTCGAGACGCGTGCCGAGGACGGTCTCGCGGGTGAGGTTGAAGTCGCGGCTGTGCTTGAGGACCGCGCCGGCCACGACCTCGCCGAGCCGCTCTCCCGCGAGGCCGTAGCGGGCCACGAGGCCGTCGACGGTCGCGGTCAGCATGTCCTGGTTGGACGCCTTCGCGTAGGGGCCGTTGGACCGGGCGAACGGGATGCGGTTGCCCCCGAGGACCGCGACTCGACGCGGTGCGCGCGGGGTGGACTGGGAAGCCATGGGTCTCTCCTGCTGTCGGATGTGTGACCTGTCGTTCTCGACCAAGATAACCGAAACCAGCAGTAGTCGATACAGCAAGTACCTGTTACTTTCGTGAGATGGACAACGACGTCGATCGTCCGGGACAGCCTCCCGCCGCCCCTCGGGACGGGCGGGACTCGCGCTGGGAGCGCCACCGCGAGGAGCGCCGAGCCGCCCTCGTCGACGCGACGATCCGCGCGATCCGGACCCACGGGGCGGGCGTCGGGATGGATGACATCGCGGCCGAGGCGGGCACCTCCAAGACCGTCATCTACCGCCACTTCGACGACAAGGCGGGTCTCTACCGCGCCGTGGCCGCCCGCATCGACGGTCGCGTCGTCGGCAACGTCGGGTCGGCACTCGGCCGGTCGAGCACACCGCTCGCCGGCACCCGCGAGCTCGTCGCGTCCACCGTCGAGGCCTACCTCGCGCTCGTCGAGTCCGACACCGAGGTCTACCGCTTCGTCGTCAACCGGCCGCTCGTCGACCTCCCGCTCGCCGACGACCCCGTGGGCGGCACGGTGAGCCAGGTGACCGACCAGCTGACCGGCCTGCTCCTCGAGGCCCTCCGGTCCCCCGCGACCGACCCGTCCCGGGCCCGCACGTGGGCCATCGCCCTCGTCGGCTCGGTCCGCGCCGTCGCCGACGACTGGCTCGCCACCCCCGAGGGGGACCGCGCACCTCGGGCCGCCGTCGTCGAGGCCCTGACCGACCTCGCGTGGCACGGGCTCTCCCCCGTCCTCACGCCCCACGCCAGCACCGCATCCACCCCCTCGACCACCTCGACCACCTCGACCACCGCGACCTCCTGAGGTCCAGACCGGAAGGCACCGAGATGTCCACGGCCACAGGCTCCCCCACCGAGTCACCCGCACCCGCACCCGAGCAGCTCGACCCGATCCCGGGGGCCGCTGACCCGGCCGGTCCCGCGCTCACCGCGGCGCTCCGCGCTCACCTCGACGGCCCGTTCGGTGAGGTGCGTGATCACTGCCGCGCCCTCGACCCGGCGACGTTCGGACCGCCGCCGACCCCGCTGCCGATGGACGAGCACCGCTCCCGGGTCACGGCCCAGCTATCGGCCCTGGCGACCGAGCCCTACGCCGCCCACGGTTTCCCCGAGCGCCAGGGCGGCACCGCCCGCTACGGCGAGGCCGTCGCCGCCTTCGAGATGCTCGGGCACACGGACCTCTCGCTCTTCGTCAAGGCCGGCGTCCAGTGGGGCCTCTTCGGCGGCGCCGTCTCGCTCCTCGGCACGAGCCGCCACGACCACCTCCTGCCCCGCATCACGTCCGGTGAGCTGCAGGGGTGCTTCGCCATGACCGAGACGGGTCACGGCAGCGACGTGCAGAGCCTGCTGACGACCGCGACCTTCGACCCGGCGTCCGACGAGATCGTCGTCCACTCGCCCGAGCCCGCCGCGCGCAAGGACTACATCGGCAACGCGGCCCGGGACGGGCGGCTCGCGGCCGTCTTCGCCCAGCTCGTCGTCGACGGCGAGTCCCGCGGCGTGCACTGTGTCCTCGTCCCGATCCGCGACGAGGACGGCACCCCGGCCCCCGGCGTCACCATCGAGGACTGCGGGCCCAAGCTCGGCCTCGGCGGCGTCGACAACGGACGCCTCCTCTTCGACCACGTCCGGGTGCCGCGCACGAACCTGCTCGGGCGCTACGGCGACATCGGCGACGACGGCACCTACTCGAGCCCCGTCGACAACCCCGGTCGTCGCTTCTTCACCATGCTCGGCACCCTCGTCCGCGGCCGCATCTCCGTGGCCGGCGGGGCGGGCGCCGCCGCCCGGTCGGCCCTCGCCGTCACGACGACGTATGCCGCGGGGCGGCGCCAGTTCGCGGCCCCGGGCAGCGAGGTGGAGACGACCGTCCTCGACTACCGCACCTACCAGCGACGGCTGTTGCCGAGGATCGCGACGGCATACGCCCTCCAGCTCGCCCAGCACGAGCTCGTCGCGGCGATGGACGACGTGCTCGCCGGGCGCGCGACCTCGGAGCAGGACCAGCGCCGGCTCGAGACGCGGGCCGCCGGTATCAAGGTGCTGACGACCCGGCACGCCACCGACACCATCCAGGAGTGCCGTGAGCTGTGCGGCGGCGCCGGCTACCTCTGGGCCAACCGGCTCGCCGCGCTCAAGGCGGACACCGACATCTTCACGACGTTCGAGGGCGACAACACCGTGCTGCTCCAGCTCGTCGCCAAGTCGCTCCTCACCGACTACCAGGCGACGTTCGGCGACCTCGACACCGCCGGGATCGTGCGCTTCGGTGCCCGGCTCGTCGGGGGCACGGTGATCGAGCGGTCGTCGGCGCGCGGCATCATCCAGCGGCTCGTCGACGCGGCCCCGGGCCGGGAGGAGGACGTCACCTTCGGCATCCGCGGCACCCAGCTGCGCCTGCTGCGCGAGCGCGAGGACCACCTCGTCGAGGGCCTGGCCCGACGGCTGCGACGGGCCACCGCGCCGGGCGCCGACGCGTTCGCGATCTTCAACGCGACGCAGGACCACCTCGTCGACGCGGCGACGGCCCACGTGGAGCGCCTGGTCGCCGAGACCTTCGCCGCGTCGGTGGAGTCCTGTGCCGACGGCGAGGCCCGCGCCGTGCTGGCCAGGGTCTGCGACCTCTACGTCCTGTCGACCATCGAGCGCCACAAGGCGTGGTACCTCGAGCACGACCGCCTCAGCCCGGCACGCACGAAGGCCCTCACCGCCCTCGTCAACGAGGTGTGCGCCGAGCTGCGCCCGCACGCCCGGACGCTCGTCGATGCCTTCGGCATCCCCGACGGCCTGCTCACGACGGAGATGTCAGGCACCGCCTGACCCCACCTGGGGTCGTATGCCGTCCGGCGCGGTCAGCCGCGCGTCACTCGGTGGCGCGCTGGTAGCGACCGCGCCGGTGCACGAGCGGGGCGTCCTCGGCCCCGACCTCGGCGTGCTCGATCGTCGCCTCGACGAGCACCGACCAGCCGACGTCGCGGCGGCTGCCAGGGTCGAGGCGCACGCCCATCCACGTCGTGGCATGGCTGGGACGGGGACCCCACTCGGTCTGCTCCCACTCGATGAGCCGGAAGGCCCCGCCCGGCGCGGGCATCACGCCGGCGAAGACGTCGGCGAGGCGCTCGTCGCGCGCGCCGAGGAGCGTCACGACGGCCGTGCCGGTCTCGTCGAGGGCGTCGAGCAGGTCGGCGTCGGGGTGCAGGAGCCCGACGACCCGGCCGGGGTCACCGGTGGCGATGAGGTAGGACGAGACGGTCAGGCCGACCCGCTCGACGCCCTCGCCCGACGTCCAGAGCGACACCGTGCCACCGATGCGGCCCCGCAGTCGCCGGACCGGATCACGGTCCTCGTCGGGTGTGTCGAACGGGTGCTCGGTGTGGATCGTCACGTCGCGCACGCACCCGCCGGCGGTCCGGGCCGCCGGCCCGGGTCGACGCTCACTCGTCCTCGGCGACGAGCAGGGCGTCGTCGACCGACACCTCGCCCGGCACGACGACGCGGGCGTACACGCCGGCGCACTGTGAAGGCGTCTGGGTCACCTCGAGGGTGCACTCGCCGAGGCGCACGACCCGGCCCACGAGCTTCTCGAGGACCGACGAGTCCATGTCGAGGACGATGTTGGCCTTGGGGTGGGTCGCGACGTAGTCGTCGACGGAGACGAGGTGCACGGCGTGCTTCTTCGAGCGGTTGCCCTCGGGACCGGTCTCGGTGACCTCGAACGACGCGAGCTCCTGCCCGGGGGCGTCGGAGTCGGGATAGATGAACAGGCTCGAGACAGCGGCGATCATGGTCGCCACGCTAGTGCGTGCAGGCCCCCGCCGCCGTCACCGTGCCGTGGAAGTGGAAGTGGAAGTGGAAGTGGTCGTCGACCGTCACGAGGTGGCGGCGGTGATCGCCTCCTCGAGACGCGGGACGATCGTCAGCACCTGGTCCAGTCCGGCCCGGCGCACGCACGCCTCGGCGTCCGACGAGAGCTCGGCGACGAACACGCGGATGTCGCGGGCCGCGAAGTCCTCGGCCTGACGACGCAGGACCTCCGTCCCGGTGAAGTCGATGTCGTCCATCGCCGCCATGTCCAGGACGACGGACCGGACCGGGACGGTCGCCGTGGACACGAGGTCGCGGACCCGCTGGTCGAAGTGGGCCGCGTTCTCGAAGAAGAGGCCGGTCCCGAACCGGTAGACCAGGAGGCCGTCCACCGGCGTCCGCGGCCGGACGCGACCGAGCAGGCGCGGCGCGACCTCACCGTCCGACACCAGCACCTGGTCGTGCGGCTGGTACTGGCGGCGAAGCCGGTCGACGAGGGAGACGAGGACCGCGAGCAGGATGCCCTGCTCCACCCCGACGAAGGCGACGACGACCAGAGCCAGCATCGCGGCGCCGAACTCGAACAGCCTCGTGCGCTTGATGGCCCGGAGCCGCGCGACCTTGACCAGGCCGATCCCGATGGAGAACACGACTCCGTCCAGCACGGGGGACGGCAGGTACTCGAAGAGGCCGGTCGCGAAGAGCAGCACAAGGCCGATGACCACGGCCATGACGACGTTGACGAGCTGGCTACGACTTCCCGCGTCGTCACCCGCCGCCGTCCGCGGCGGGCTGCCGTTGATGGCGAAGCCGCCCGTGAGGGCGCTGCCGGTGTTGGCCGCAGCGAGCGCGTAGAGGTCCTGGTTGGTGTCGTCCCGGTAGCCGTTCTTGGTCGCGAAGCTGCGGGCCACCGCAGCACTCTGCGCCAGGATGACCACGGCAATGGCTGCCGCGCTGCCCGCGAGCCGGGTGACCTCCCCCACCGAGACGCTCGGGAGCGTCAGGCTCGGCAGGCCCGCCGGGACCTGGCCGACCATCGACACCCCGCGGCCCCCGGCACCGACGAGGGCGCCGAGCACGCTGAAGACGACGACGGCCAGGAGCGCCGCGGGGAGCCTGGGCAGGACCCGCTCCATGACCAGCATCGAGACGACGACGCCCAGGGAGAGCATGGCGGAGGTCGCGTTCACGTGACCGAGGTCCGTCACGGTGGCGACGAGCTTGTCCCACGTCGTGCCGGACGCCTCGATGCCGAGCATCCCGGGGAGCTTGCCGATGACGAGCGAGACGCCGATCCCACTCAGGAAACCCGCCAGCACGGGCTGCGAGATCAGGTCCGCCAGGAAGCCGAGGCGCGCGACGCCCATGAGGAGCAGGATGCAGGCGGTGAGCAGCCCGAGCACCGCCACGGTGCCGGCGTAGCCGGCCGAGCCTGCCGCGACGACGGCCCCGGCGCCGGCGGCCACGAGCGCCGCGGTCGCGGAGTCCGCACCGACGACGAGCTGCCTCGTCGAGGCCATGAGCGCGAAGAGAATCGCGGGGAGCAGGGCACAGTAGAGGCCGGTCTGCACCGGCAGCCCCGCGATGCTGGCGTAGCCCAGCGACTCGGGGATCGCGATCGCGGTGACCGTCACGCCTGCGACGAGGTCACCACGCAGCCACTCGCGGCGGTACCCCGTCAGCAGGGACATGCCGCCACCATCGCACAGATGGCTCGCGGCGTCAGCGGCCAGATCCGGCTCGAAAGCCGGTCGTCGTCGATCGGTGGACGTGAAGGGACTCGAACCCCTGACCTCTCGCGTGTGAAGCGAGCGCTCTAACCAGCTGAGCTACACGTCCGGGCACCCTGTGCCGACATGGTGTCCGGCTGACGTCGGGGTGACGGAGGGAAACAATAGCCGGTGCGGAGGCGGGGGCGGTAATCGCCCCTCGGGTCCCGTCACGGCGACACGTCGCCCGCCGCTCAGTCGACCCCGGGCACCTGCGTCAGGAGCTGCTCGGCCCACTGGGGCACGAACTGCGGGATGCCCGCCCAGGCGAGGTAGCCCCAGACGACTCCCCACACGACGAGCAGGGTGCCGAGGGCGACGACGCCACGCACCCAGATCGCCTGGGCCATGATCCAGTCGTTCCAGCGACTGACGTGGCGCCGGGCGAAGTCGAGCCAGCGCTGCGCGAACTCGAACTCGCTGGCCAGGATGAGCAGCCCCGCGAAGACGACGAGCCAGCCCGGACCGGGCGCCGGGACCATGATGAGGCCGCCCACGGTCACCACGGCGCCGACGACGCCGACGGCGGTGCGCCAGATGACGTGGGTGACACGGTTGCGGCGAAGGCGTGCCCGCCAGGCCCAGCGGTCCTCGTCGGCATCGATCGTGGTGTTGGGGTCGGAGTAGTCGACGGGCGGACGGGCCTCGTCGCGTGTGCGGTCCTGGCCCGTCACGGGTCGCAGTCCCGCTCGGCGTTGCTGCGGAAGACCCGCTGGAGCTCGCTCGTGACGGGCCGGTCGCTGGACAGCGCCCGGTCGTCGACGGCGTGGACGGGCAGCACGTCCTTGGTCGAGCTCGTGATGAAGACCTCGTCGGCGCTCTGGAGCACGTCGAGCGGCAGTGCTTCCTCGCGGATCTCGATGCCGGCGGCCCGACCCCACTCGATCGTCAGCTCGCGCGTGATGCCGAGCAGCAGCCCGGACCCGGCGGGAGGCGTCAGCACGACGCCGTCGACGACGACGAAGACGTTGCTGCCGGTGCACTCGCACAGCTCGCCGCGGGTGTTGCCGAAGACGGCCTCGACCGCGCCCTCCTGCTTGGCGCGCGCCAGGGCGACGACGTTCTCGGCGTACGACGTCGTCTTGAGTCCGACGACCGCCGAGCGCTCGTTGCGGGTCCACGGCACGACCGTGAGCTTGCCGCTCTCGGGCGGGAGCGGCTGCGGCGCCGCGAGCACGATGTAGGTCAGGGAGGAGTCGTCACGGTCGGACCCGAGGGGGCCGACCCCGCCGGTGACGCTGTAGCGCAGGCGCCCGAAGTCGATCGCGGGCCCGTCGAGCACCGCGGCAACACCCTTGTCGACGAAGGCGAGGTCGAGGGGCGGCAGGCCGAGCCCGGCCGCAGAGCGCTCGAGGCGCCGGTGGTGCCGCGTCAGGGCGAAGGGCTGCCCCGCGGCGATCTTGGCGGTCTCGAAGACGCCGTCACCGACCGTGACCGAGTGGTCGAGGGCGGAGACGGAGGGCCCGGTCGGGTCGACGAGGTCGCCGTTGACCCAGACGCGCGTGGTCGTGCTCATGGTCCCTTCCTGGTGGCTCGGCGGCCGCCCGGAAGGCGCCCGACGGGAGCCCTCATGGTGTCACAGTGCCGGCGGCGAGCCCGATGAGGCGGGCCGCCTTGAGCTCGGTCTCGGCCCACTCCCCCTCGGGGTCCGAGTGCCAGGTGATGCCGGCGCCCGTGCCGAACCGCAACCACCGCCGGCCGGCGTCGTCCCGCTCGGCCCAGAAGGTGCGGATGCCGACGGCGAGGTCCGCCTCCTCGGCGTCGGCGTCGACCCAGCCGACCGCTCCGCAGTACGGTCCGCGGGGCACCGTCTCGAGGTCGCGGATGGCCGTCAGGGCGCTGGACTTCGGCGCACCGGAGACCGACCCCGGGGGGTAGGCGACCGCGAAGACGTCGGCCCAGCCGACTCCCTCGCGCAGGTGACCGCTGACCGTGGAGACGAGGTGCACGAGGCCGGGGTGCGCCTCGATCGCGCACAGCTCGTCCACCGAGACGGTGCCCGGCTCGCACACGCCCGACACGTCGTTGCGCATGAGGTCCACGATCATGACGTTCTCGGCGTAGTCCTTGGGCAGCATCTGCTCGGCTGTCGTGGCGGTGCCCTTGATCGGGCGCGTCACGAGGTGCCGGCCACGCCGCCCGAGGAAGAGCTCCGGCGAGGCGCTGACGACGTCGAGCCCGGCGGCATCGCACCGGATGCGCGCGGCGTGCGGTGCCGGGTTGCCTTGCCGCAGAAGCGTATCGAGGCCGTTCAGGTCTGCCTCCGCCGGTAACGCGTGGCTGAGCACGCGGCAGACGTTGACCTGGTAGACGGTCCCGGCCGCGATGCGCTCGCGCACCTCGCGCACGGCGCCCACGTATGCCGTCCGGTCCAGCGACGTGTGCCAGCGGCGGTCGAGCGGCTGCCACGCGGTCGACGAACCGGGGGCCGGATCGGGCGCCGGGTCGCGACCCGGCCCGGCGGCATACGCCCTCGGCGTGACCTCGGCGAAGCGCACGGCGGTCACGGCACCCTCGAAGGTGGCCACGACGGCCCAGAAGCCCCCGCGCGTCATCGCGTCGAGGGCTTCGTGGCCGTGGCGGACGTCGACGACTCCGTGCGCGTCCCGGTCGGCGAAGCGGGCGTGGTCCACCCGCAGATCGTAGGGCCTAGGCCGAGAGGGCCTTCTCGATGTCACCGGCGAGCTCGGCGGGGTCGGTCGTCGGCGAGTAGCGGCCGATGACGGTGCCGTCGCGGGCGACGAGGAACTTCGTGAAGTTCCACTTGATCTTCTTGCCGAGCAGGCCGCCCTTCTCGGACTTGAGCCACGTGTAGACCGGGTGCTCGTCGGCACCGTTGACGTCGACCTTCGAGAACATCGGGAAGGTGACGCCGTAGTTCTTCTGGCAGAAGGCGCCGATCTCCTCGTCGCTCCCGGGGTCCTGGCCGCCGAACTGGTTGCACGGGAAGCCGAGGACCGTCAGGCCCTGGGCACGGTAGGTCTCGTAGAGCTGCTCCAGCCCGCCGAGCTGCGGGGTGTAGCCGCACTGGCTGGCGGTGTTGACGACGAGGACGACGTCACCGGCGTACTCACCCAGCGACACCTCCCCGCCGTCGATGGAGGTGGCCTTGAAGTCGTGCAGGACGGTCACGGTGTCTCCTCTGGTGGTCTCGCGTCACCCGATCCTCACCCGTGGAGCCCCCGAACCACGAATCGGCGGTCGACCGGGGCGTGCAAGGCAGGGCGGCGCGTCGTCGCGGTGGGTCGTGTCGGTGGTTCGGTGCCGTGACGTCGACGGATGGGTGCCACGTGCAGCGCGGGGCTGCCGTATCAGCCCTGACGGTGGGACCCTCTTGGTGACGGGGGCAACCTCTCCGGTCGCCGTGCGTCCCTCGTGGTGAGGAGGTGCCCGATGTCCGAGGACTACGTCGACTTCGACGTCACCATCGAGCACGCCGAGCAGGGGTATGCCGTCCGCGTGGACACCCCGGGCCCCTCCGACGGCTCGGCGGACGCCCCGGTCACGGCCCCGTTCGTCCTGCCGTTCGCGCCGACTGAGCTCGCTGCCTTCATGGTCGCCGTCGGACCTCCCCGCGCGGCCACGCGCCGTCTCGTGCCGGCCGCGGCCAGGGTCACCGACGTCAAGGACTACGGAGGACGCCTCGGCGACGCGCTCTTCAGCGGCAGCGTCGGCGCGGCGTTCCGCCGGCGACTCGACGAGGCCCGGGCGCACGGCCGCGACGTGCGGGTGCGCCTACGGCTCGAGACGGTCCCCGAGCTCGAGGCGGTGCCGTGGGAGTACCTGTACTCCGGCGGGCTCGGCCGGTTCCTCACGCTCTCGACCAGGACCCCTGTCGTCCGGCTCCTCGACGCGCTGGACCCGCCCCCGCCCGTGACGGTGCAGGCGCCGCTGCGCGTCCTCGTCATGATCTCCAGCCCGAGCGACATGCCCGAGCTCGCCGTCGAGCGCGAGGAGCAGCTGCTCCGGGCCACGACCAGCGACCTCGTCGCGGCCGGCCGGCTCGAGCTCGTCGTGCTCGACCGGGCGACGCTGCCGGCCCTCCAACGCGCCCTGCTCGAGCCGTTCCACGTCTTCCACTTCATCGGGCACGGGGGCTGGGACCGTGAGACCGAGCAGGGGGTGCTCGTCCTCGAGCGCGAGGGCCGGACCTCGCACCGGGTGAGCGGCGCCCGGCTCGGCACCCTGCTCCACGACGCCCGCGAGCTGCAGCTGGCCGTGCTCAACGCGTGCGAAGGTGCCCGGTCGTCCGGACGGGACGCGTTCTCGGGGGTCGGCCAGGCCCTCGTGCGCCAGGGGCTGCCCGCGGTCGTCGCGATGCAGACCGAGATCTCCGACCGCGCCGCGCTCGTCTTCAGCCACGAGTTCTACTCCTTCCTCACCCGTGGGCTGCCCATCGACGCCGCGATCTGCGAGGTGCGCAAGGCGATGGCCGTCTCCGACGAGGCCTCGGAGTGGGGCACGGCGGTCCTGCTCCGGTCGGGAGGGGGGCAGCCCTTCTCGTTCGCCCCCGAGGCCGTGCAGGCGACCTCGCCCGAGACCCGGTGGCAGTCGCTCTACGACGTCGCGCAGGGCGCCCTCGCCTCCGACGCTCCCCAGACCGCCGTGCCGATGCTCGAGCAGCTCGCCGCCGAGCGCCCGGACTACGCCGACGTCACCGCCTTGCTGGAGCGCGTCCGGCCCGGTGGGGCGGCGGCCGTCGGAGCCGTCGGCGGAGGTGGCGTCGAGGCGGGGACGTCGGTGCACGAGCCGGCGAACGAGTCTGCGACAGATGGGGAGGCGGCGCCGCCGGGGGCGGCGCCCACGGCGACGTACGCACCGGCGACCAGTCCCCTTGCCCCACCGGCGAACGCGCGGGACGTCGTCGACCTGCTCGTGACGGCCGACGCCGCAGGACGACAGCGGGCCCGACGCCTCGTCATCGGCGCCGGGATCGGCTTCGCCGTGGTCACGGCCGTGGCGGTGGGACTCGGCACGCGCATCACCGACACCCCCAGGACCTCGGCGAGCCCATCGCCATCCGCCACGGCGTCGTCCGCGACCACAGCGGGACCGGGCCCGACCCCGGCCGCGATGCGCACGGTGGACCTGCCCGTCTCGGGCACGCCCTCAGGACAGCTCGTCCTGCCGTATGCCGTCGGCGGCGACTACATCAGCGCGGCCGGGAGCAGCCAGATCGGCCCCTGGGGTGACCTCATCGACGTCCTGCGGCTGCCGAACGGCAACCGGGTCGTGACGGTGTCGCAGGCAGGCAACGTCCGCATGTCACTGACCGACACGGGTGGCGAGTCGCTCGTGGACCTCGGGGGCTTTCGCAGTCGGGTCGAGGCCAACCGCGGCACGCGTTTCGCCTACGTCGACCGGGGCGACGGCCACCTCAGCGTCCGTGACGTCGAGGGCACCGAGGTGGCGGCCCTGCCGGACGTGGGGCCCGAGGCCGAGGTCGTCGGCTTCGCCGGGTCGGCCGTCTTCTTCACGGACGACGGCTCGACCTTCCGGTGGGACACGACCACCCGGCGCGCTGCTGAGTGGCGGCAGGCGGAGATGGTCGTGTTCAACGACACGACCCGCACTGCCGTGGGCCGCTCGGCCGGGGGGTGCTTCGCCGTGCTCAAGGTCGGCACGCCGTCGCAGGCGACCCGGAACCTCGACTGCCGTGGCCTGGACGTCCAGGGCCTGACCGGCGACGGGCGCTACGCGATCGCCTGGAGCACCCCGACCGGACCCGAGGCGAGCGAGGTGCTCCTCGTCGACACGTCGACGGGCCGGCCGACCTTCGCCGTGCGCGTCCCCGCGGGGTCGATCGTCGTGCAGGCCGGCTACCGCACGAGTCCCGTGCCGCGCACCCTCGAGCTCAGCACGGTGACCGCAGACGGCAGCAACCGTCTCGTCGGCTGTCCGACGGACGGCACGTGCTCCGTCCTCACCGAGCCGAGGCCCACCGCGGGCGACCCGCTCGCTCCCCCGCCCTACGTCATCTCCCGCGACTGAGGCGCGGCCGCCGTCACGAGGAGGCCTCGTCGTCGGGCTCGGGCGGCACGTCCTTGCCGTCGCGCTCGTCGCGGTCGGCCCACTCGACGAGCGTGCTGAAGTCGAAGACGGCGTCGTCGATGCCGGCGTGCAGGTCACCGAGTCGGGCGAAGCGCTCGGGCATCGTGGCGATGGTGAAGTCCTGCGGCTCGGCGTCGGCGATCTCGTCCCACGCCAGAGGTGCGGAGACGGTGCCCCGCGGGTTGCCGCGGACGCTGTAGGCAGCGGCGATGGTGTGGTCACGCGCGTTCTGGTTGTAGTCGACGAAGAGGTCCTTCGGCGAGCGGTCCTTGCGCCACCACGTCGTCGTCACGTCGTCGGGCAGCCGCCGCTCGACCTCGCGGGCGAAGGCCAGCGCGCCGCGGCGCACGTCCTTGAAGCCCCAGTCGGGCGCGATCCGGACGTAGACGTGCAGACCGGACCCGCCCGAGGTCTTGGGCCAGCCGACGGCGCCGAGCTCGTCGAGGATCTCGTGGGTCGTGGCCGCGGCGCGCCGCACCTTCTCGAACCCGCACTCGGGCATCGGGTCGAGGTCGATGCGCCACTCGTCGGGGCTCTCGGTGTCGGCGCGACGGCTGTTCCACGGGTGGAACTCGACCGTCGACATCTGGACCGCCCAGATGACGTCGGCCAGGCGGATGACGCAGAGCTCGTCGGCGTGCAGGCCGTAGCGCGGGAAGTGCAGCCGGACGGTCTCGACCCACGGCGGGGCACCGGCCGGCAGCCGCTTCTGGTGCACCTTGGGCCCGTCGACGCCCTTGGGGAAGCGGTGCAGCATGCACGGCCGCTCACGCAGCGCGTTGACGATGCCCGGCCCGACGGAGAGGTAGTAGTCGACGAGGTCGCGCTTGGTCTCGCCGCGCTCGGAGAAGTAGACGCGGTCGGGGCTCGACAGGCGCACGGTGTGGTCGCCGACCTCGATCTCCACGGCGGGGGCCTTGCTCGACGCAGCCATGGGCGACAGCCTACGGACCGGGAGGTCCGGACGGGCTCTGTCGGGGCTCTGTCGGGGGCTCGGTCAGGGGCCCGCTCGGGGGTTCGGTCGGGGCGCGGACCGGCGAGGCCGCGCATGAGCCGGCCGGACGGCATACGCCCCCGGACGTGCGGAGGGGGCCCGTCGACGCGAGTCGACGGGCCCTTCCAGCGGAGCGGACGACCGGGCTCGAACCGGCGACCTCAACCTTGGCAAGGTTGCGCTCTACCAACTGAGCTACGTCCGCCTGCCAGGCCCTCGGAGCCGGGGCTCCGTGGGTGCGAGGTAGACAATAGCGGACGGTCGGCCGGTTGGCGAAATGCGCCGAAACCCGCTCTCGGAGTGGCCGTTCGGCTACTTGTCGACAGCCATCTCGCCGAGCTCTGACCACTGCGTCCCGTCGACGGTCGCGTTGACGATCCTCGGTGTGGCGGAGAGGTAGGCGGGCAGGCTCGAGGTGGCCTCGCGGAAGTGGTCGCTCTGCACGTGGGCGCCGCCGGCGGCGTCGTCACGGAAGGCCTCGACGAGGACGTACTCCGTCGGCTCGTCGAGGCTGCGCGACCAGTCGAACCACAGGCACCCGTCCTCGGCGCGGGTGGCCTCGGTGAAGGCCCGGGAGATCTCGGGCCAGTCGTCGGCGTGCTCGGGCTTCACGGGGAACTTCGCGGTGATGAAGATCAAGGCTGGTCACTCCTGGTTCTCGCGGGTGCTGGAGAGGTGGCGCTGCGACGGTCCGACGAGTGCGTACCCCCGCGGGCGATGCCACCATCGTCCCCTCTCGGAGGCCGTCATCCCCGGGGAGTGATGCCTGTGGCGGGGGTGCGCGCGTTCCATGGAGGTATGTGCCGCTGGATGGTGTACTCAGGTGACCCGATCCTCGCCGAGGACCTGCTCTTCAAGCCGGAGCACTCGCTCATCGAGCAGAGCCTCCACTCGCGGATGGGCGCCACGACGACGAACGGGGACGGGTTCGGGATCGGCTGGTACGGCGACGGCCCCAGACCCGCGGTCTTCAAGAGCGTCGACCCTGCGTGGAACGACGAGAACCTCCGTGAGCTCACCGCGCAGGTGCGCACGCGGCTGATGTTCGCGCACGTGCGGGCCTCCACCGGGACCCCGGTGCAACGGAGCAACTGCCACCCCTTCCGCCACGACACGTGGCTGTGGATGCACAACGGCGCCGTCTTCGGCTTCCACGAGCTCAAGCGCGACCTGATGTTCGCGATCGACCCCTCGCTCTACCCCGACGTCGAGGGCTCGACCGACTCCGAGGCGCTCTTCTTCCTCGCCCTGACCTTCGGCCTGCAGGACGACCCGATCGGTGCGGTCGCCCGAGCCGTCGGCTTCGTCGAGGACCTTGCCGAGCGCCGCGGCATGAGCAACCCCGTCCAGGCCACGATGGCCACGAGCGACGGTGAGCGCGTCTGGGCCTTCCGCTACTCCTCGCAGCACCAGAGCCGGACCCTCTTCCACTCCACGAACGTCGCCCAGCTGCGGGAGCTCTACCCGGAGCTGGAGAGGCTGAGGTCGTTCGGGGACGAGACACGGTTCGTGGTGTCCGAGCCGCTCCGCGACCTGCCGGGCGCCTGGCGTGAGGTGCCGGAGTCGTCCTGCGGCGTCATCCAGCCCGGCGACGACGAGATCCGGCCCTTCGAACCGGTCCGGCCGTCACACGTGGCCTGACGGGCATCGTTCACGCCACCTCGTTCGCCGCCACGGCGTCGACCATCGCGAACAGCCGGACCGCGCACCCCTGAGGGAGTGCGCGGTCGGCCATTGGACGGTTCGGCCCGTCAGGGCGTGGTCACAGACCGAGGATCCGGGACTTCTGGGCCTGGAACTCCTGCTCGGTGAGCACTCCCGACGCACGCAGCTCCCCGAGCTGCTGCAGTCGGGCGAGGTCGGCGTCCGGGTCGGGCGCCGACGGCGGAGGCGGGGGTGGCGGGGGTGGCGGGGGTGGCGGAGCGGCATACTGCGGCGGAGCGTCATACTGCGCCTGCTGCTGCTGCTCCTCCTGGGCCGCCCATCGTCCGGCCTGACGTCGTGACACCCGGTTGGACACTGCCGTCGCCGTGCCGGCAACGACGGCCGTGCGGGCCATCCCACGTAGTAGTCCCATCGTGTTCTCCTCCTTCTCGTCTGTGGTTCGTCCTGGCAGCGCGCGTCGGGTCGCCCGACGGGTACGGCTGCGGTTGCGCTACTCGGCCTGCTCGCTGTCGCTGTCGGCGGCCTCGAGCGCCTCGAGCCGGGCGATGACGGCGTCGGCGGGGAGACGGACGCTGGCGACCACCTCGGCCCCGGCACGTCGCATGGCCGAGACGAAGGGACCGGCCCACGTGTTCTCGTAGACGAGGACCGCCACCGCGTTGCCGGGCTGCACGAGGTCTGCTGCTGCTGCGAGGTCCTCCTCGTCGAGCAGGTCGGACTCGATGCCCTCGAAGATCGCGAGGTCGAGCGTGCCGTCCCCGTCGAGGTCCGTGATGGCGACCGCGGTCACGGTCCCGTCGGCATCGCGCACGAGGCCTCTCATGTCGAGGACCCGGATGACGCCGGCGTCGACGAGCCTGATCAGCTCCGCCATCCCCTCACCCGTGAGCCGGGCACCGGGAAACTCCAGCGCGAGGTAGTCGATCGGTCCGACGTCGACGTTGACACTCATGTCTTCCTCCTTGGCGACTGTCCACTGACACACCGAGACTCGTCGTGCGACCATGTCGCTGCATCGCTCCGCGAGGATGACTTGCCCGCTGCTCCACCCCGAGCTGCCGTCACTGGGAAGGGCTGTCGCGACCCGCCCCTGAGCGCCCCACCTGGTGCACGGCGGTAACCCCGATGCCCAGGGTCTCGAGGAGGGCCAGCACGCGCGCCAGGGCGTCGGGCTCGTCCATGGAGACGCTGAGCACGGTGGCACCGCTGACGTCCCGCCGCGGGATGGGACCGAGTGAGTCGACGACGTCCGCGGACAGCTCTCCGTCGACGACGACCTCGTAGACCTGCATGGTGACCTCACCTCCGAGAAACGCCAAATGTCGCTCATGGGGTCCTCTCGTGGCTACTCTCGAAGAGTCAGTGATTCCCCGCATCCACCAGCGGGGATGACCTCTCGGAGACAGGGAACCCCTCATGCCCGGTCCACGCCAGGCTCGGATGACCCCACCCATGCCCTCGGCAGGGGTCATCGACCGCCCTCGACTCGTCCCTCTGCTGGACCACAGACCCGTCGCCGTCCTGGCCGGGATGGCCGGGTTCGGCAAGTCGACCCTCCTTGCGTCGGCGGTCGGTCGACAACGGATCCGCGGCGCGGGACTCTGGCTGACCGTCGACGACTCGGACCGTGACCCGGTCCGCCTCGTGTCAGACCTCCTGTCCGCGGCCAGCCTCACCGGCATCGACGAGCTCACCGAGGCGATCGCCCCGCTGCGCACCTCGTCGATGCGGGCCGAGCCGCTCACGCTCGTCGACTCGCTGCTCGAGGCCCTCTACGACACGGCCGAGCCACTGATCCTGGCCCTCGACGACGCGCAGCACCTCACGGGGTCCAAGGCCTCGGCTGCCGTGGTCGACCACCTGCTCCGATGGGCGCCCGCCAACATGCGCGTCCTCATCGGCGCGCGCGTCGTGCCGCCCCTGCGCCTGCAGCGCCTCCGGCTCGACGACCGGCTGTCGTACCTCGCCCACGACCATCTGGCCTTCACCCCCGACGAGACCGCACTGGCGGTGAAGTCGTCCGGACTGGACCTCGATGCGGAGATCGTCGCGTCGATCCACGAGGCGACCGGTGGCTGGCCGGCCGGGGTGCGGATGGCGATGCTGGCGGCCCGCCAGGTCGACCGACCCCGCAACCTGCCCTCGGAGCTGCGCCGCGACCAGGCACTGGCCGACTACCTCGCGACGGAGGTGCTCGCGTCCCTGTCCGACGAGCTGAGGGACTTCGTCCTCGACAGCTGTCTCGACGAGCACGTCTGCCCGTCACTCATCGACAGCATCCGGGGGACGACCACCGCGGAGATGCTGCTCGAACAGTGCGTGTCCGAGGGCATCTTCCTCTCGCGCAGTACCGCGTCCACCGACGAGCCCTGGTTCAGCTGGCACCCACTCTTCGCCACCCACGTCATGCGCCGCCTGTCGACGGATCAGCCCGAACGCGCCGCCGAGCTGCACGCCGCCGCCGCCGCCTGGTGGGTCCACCTCGAGCCACCGACCGCGATGCGGCACGCCATGGCTGCCGGCGACAGTGAGAAAGCCGCCCAGATCTTCTCGGAGCACTGGCTGGCCCTCTTCCTCGAGGGCCGCGTCGATGCGGTCATGCACGCGATCGAGCACCTGCCGCATGACCTTGCCGACCACCCCGACGTGCACCTCGTCAAGGCGCTGGTCCTCGTGCGCGGCGGCAGGCTCGACGCCGCGCGCGCCGAGGTCGCCGCGGCCCGGACGACGACGGCATCGTTGCCTGCGCCGACGAAGGAGCGCTTCGAGCAGCGCACCGCTCTCGTCGACCTCTTCCTCACCGGCCACGACCAGGGGCTGCGGAAAGCCGTGGACACCGGTGAGGCTCTCCTGGAGCGGCTGGCCCACGATCTCCGGGTGCCTGACGCAGCGATCCAGGCATCGGTGCAGGCCTTCGTCGGCATGGGCGAGGCGCGCCTCCAGAGCGATCTCGAGCTGCCGCTGGAGATGCTGCGGGCGTCGGCCGCCACCGCGCACGACACCGGTCTGGTGGCCCTCGAGCTGACGACGCTGGCCGAGTCCTGCATCCCCGCGATCGCCGAGGGTCGGCTGACCGAGGTGCACGATCTCGCGGTCGACGTGCTGGCCCGGGCAGCCGAGCGTGGCTGGGTCGGGCTCGTGACGCTCGCTCCTGCCGTCTCCTACCTCGGCTGGCTGGACTACTGGAGGGGCAACCTGGCCCAGGCGCGGGCCCAGCTGGAGCGCAGCCTGTCGATGATGGTGCCCTTCGACGCGGAGCTGCGCGGCCTCACCCTGAACTTCCACGCGAAGACGTGCCTGTCACTCGGCGACGTCAAGGCCGCTCGAGCCAGCATGTCGGAGATCGCCGCCATGAGCGCGTCGGCACCGGTCCCGCCGTGGTGGCCCTCGATGCTGGCCGGGCTGGAGGGGCTCGCCCTCATCGCCGAAGGCCGGACGCGTGAGGCCGTCGCGCTGGCGTCGTCGCCCGCACCCGAGCCGGAGTACCGCCTCGCTTCCGCTCACCGTGCGAGGGTGCTGTTGCGTGCCGGAGAAGCCGCCGCCGCGCTCGTCGAGCTCGGAAGGGTGCCGACCAACAGCACGTTCGTGCAGGTCAGGTGCCTCTCGCGCTGTATCGAGGCGGAGGCTCGCTCGATCCTGGGCAGGACCGATGCCCACGCGTCGCTCGAGCTCGCGCTCGCGGCGGCCGAGCCCGACCAGCTCTACGGACCCTTCCTCGCCGGCGGCAAACGGATGGCCGACCTGCTCAAGGCCCACCTGCGCCACGGGACGAGTCATCCGGCGGCGCTGACGCAGGTGCTGGCGCGCCTGGCGAGGGAGCACGAACACGGCGTCCCCGGCTGGGGCGAGCGCCTCACGGACCGGGAGCGGGTCATCCTGCAGTACCTCGCCACCAACCTCACCAATGCCGAGATCGCCGAGGCCGAGTTCATCTCGCTGCACACGACGAAGACGCACATCGCGCACATCTACCAGAAGCTCGGCGTCGGCAGCCGACGCGCAGCCATCCGTCGCGCCGCCGACCTCGACCTCTACTAGATCGGCTCGAGACGCGGCCGCCGATCGTCATCTCCACCTCATCGGATGACGCGCGTCGCCCCTCGCCGCGACAGGCTTCGACGGAGAGGTGACGGGACCCCCGACTGGAGAGGTGGCCGACATGCGCGCTGTCGTTGTCGTTGCCGGTGACGTCGACGAGCGCGACGTGTGGCCGTATGCCGTCTGGGCAGACAGCGACGGGACGTCCACCACGCTGAGCATCCACGTCCACGACAGCCAGGAGCTCGTCGGCGTGCTCTCCGCGCTCACCGCGCTCGGGCTCGAGGTGACCTCCACTCGGCTCGTCGCCGAACCGGGCGCCCCCGACCCCCCCGGCCCCATCCGCTGACCTATCTCCCATCTCGCTCTCGGAGAGCGATGCTGCTCCCGGTCCGGAGGATGAACGTAGGGCTCGACAGCAGGTCAATGCACACCTACGCCGCCGCAGCCGGCGGCACGGAAAGGGCGGTCATCACCATGGACTTCTGGAGCTTCTTCTGGCTGCTCGTCTGGTCCTTCTTCTTCGTCGCGTACCTCATGATGCTGTTCCAGATCTTCGGGGACCTCTTCAGGGACGAGTCCCTGGGCGGCGTCGCGAAGGCGCTGTGGATCGTCGTGCTCATCCTCTTCCCGCTGATCTCGGCTCTGGTCTACGTCATCGTCCGCGGTCGCGGAATGGCGGAACGCACCATGAAGCGCAACGCCGAGCAGATGGCGGCGCAGGAGGACTACATCCGCAGCGTCGCCGCGCCCCGGTCCTCGTCCGTCGAGGAGCTGACGCAGGCCAAGTCCCTGCTCGACTCCGGCGCGATCACGGCGGAGGAGTTCGCGGCGATCAAGACGCGGGCCTTGTCATGACCCCGACGGCCCCGGGGGCGTTGCGTCCCACCGGGTCCGTCGACCGCGACCGCCTGCTCGCCACGTTCCTCGGGCTGGTGGCGGTGGACAGCCCGACCGGTCACGAGGAGTCCATCGGCACCATCCTCGAAGCCCGGTACCGGGAGCTGGGCTGCACGACCTCGAAAGACGACATCGGCAACGTCGTCGCCGTCTACCCGGGCACCCGGCCCGGCACCATTCTCGTGTCGACGCACATGGACACGGCCGGCACCGACCGCGGGATCATCCCCGTCATCGGTGAGGACGGGGTGATCCGGACCGACGGCTCGACGATCCTCGGGGCGGACGACAAGTCCGGCATCGCCGGTTGCCTCGAGCTGCTGAGGCTGCTGCAGGCCAACCGCGACTGGTCCTTCCCGACGATCGAGTTCGTGTCGACCGTCGGTGAGGAGCGCGGTCTGGTCGGCTCACGTCACCTCGACGTGAGCCGACTCGACGCGACGCACGGCTTCGTCCTCGACACCGCCGGGGTCATGGGGTCGATCACGTACTGGTCGCCCACCTCGGTCTACCTGACGATCAGCTTCCACGGACGCAAGGCGCACGCCGGCGTCGAGCCCGAGAAGGGGATCAGTGCCGTGCGCGTGGCCGCGGAGGCCATCGCGTCGATGCCGCTCGGTCGCATCGACGAGGAGACCGTCGCCAACATCGGCACCATCAAGGGCGGGGAAGCCCGCAACATCATCCCCGACACCGTCGTGCTCGAGGGGATGGCGCGCAGCCACGACCAGGCCAAGCTCGACGAACAGCTGGCGGCGATGCGCACCGCGTGCGAGCGGGCGGCCGAGGCAGCCGGCGCCACCGTGGACTTCGACGCCGAGGAGATCTACAAGACCTACCGGATCGCCGAGGACGCCGTCCCCTACCGGGAGGCCGCCGCCGCGATCAGGTCCCTCGGGCTCGAGGTATCCCCCCGCAAGTCCGGCGGCGGCACCGACGGAAACTACTTCAACGCCAAGGGGATTCCCTGTGTGGCGCTGCCGACCGGAATGGTCGACGAGCACGCCACGACCGAGCACATCGCCATCGACGACATGGTGCTCGCGTGCCAGATCCTCGTTGCGATCGTCACCCGACCAGCGAAGGAGTGAGCGCCATGAGACACCGAACCCTCGGCCGGACGGCAGCAACCGTGGCCGTGTCGGCGACCCTCGTCCTGGGAGGGTGCGCCACCGCCCCGGCGACGCAGGACCTGTGCAGCAACGCCAAGAACCTCACGTCGGCGGTCGAGGAGATGCGCGGCCTCAAGCCCGACGGTGCGAAGCTCGACGCCCTCTCCGCGAAGGTCGATGCCGCTCTGGCGAGGCTCGCCCAGTTCCAGGCCGTGACCGAGGGACGGTTCGACTCCGCCGTCTCCACCCTGCGCGCGAACCTGGAGTCCTTCCGGCAGGCACTCGCCGCTGCCGGCAACGATGCGTTCACCGCCGCCGCACCGCAGCTCACGTCGTCGCTCAAGGACGTGAGCTCGGCCTACGCGGAGCTCAACGAGTCCCTCGCCACCCAGTGCCCGACCGGTTGACCGGCCGGGCCGCTCGCTAGGAAGGAAACGACATGAGCGTCAGCTTCGTGCTCGAGGCACTCGTGGTGCTCGGGGCGATCGTCATGGGAACCCGTGCAGGCGGCGTGGGGGTCGGCCTCTGGGGCGGCCTCGGCACCTTCGTGCTCGTCTTCGTCTTCCGCGAGCCGCCCGGCGAGCCGCCAGCAGCGGCCCTCGCGATCATCCTCGCCGTGGTCACCTCAGCCGCGATGATGCAGGCCGCCGGCGGCATCGACTGGATGGTCTACGTCGCGGCCGGCGTCATCGAGAAGCGACCCAAGCAGATCACCCTCATCGCCCCGCTCACGGCCTTCCTCTTCTCCATCGGCGCCGGCACGAGCAACATCATCTACCCGCTGCTGCCCGTCATCTACGACGTGTCCTACAAGAACCACATCCGACCCGCGCGACCACTGACGGTGACCGTGGTCCAGTCGGGCATGGCCCTGGCCGCGTCACCCGTCTCTGCGGCGATGGCCGCGATGCTGACGCTCACGGAGGTGGCGCCCTACAACCTCGGGCTGACCCAGATCCTCGCGATCACCATCCCGTCGTGCGTCATCGGGATCGTCGTCACCTCGCTCGTCGTGAACCGCATGTGGAAGAACCTCGACGACGACCCCGAGGTCCAGGCCAAGATCGCCTCCGGCGAGCTCGCCGCGCCCCAGCAGGCCGTCGAGGGCGAGTCGGCCTCCTCGAGGTTGACCTACACCAAGGAGGGTCGCAACTCCGCACTCGCGTTCCTCGCCGGCGTCATCCTCATCGTCGTCTTCGGCCTCTTCCCGCAGCTGCGGCCGGCGTTCGCCGCCGAGGGCGAGGCAGCCGTCCCCATCGACATGACGACGACCATCGTCATGGTGATGTTCGTGGTGGGGGTCGCGATCCTCTTCCTCGGCCGCCCCGAGGTGAAGACCGTCCCCGACCAGTCGGTGTTCAAGGCCGGCATGATCTCGGCGATCGCCCTGTTCGGGATCGCCTGGCTCACCGCCACCTTCATCTCGGCCCACGAGGACTACATCGTCAGCACCATCGGCGGCTGGGTCACGAGCTGGCAGTTCATCTTCGCCCTCGCCGTCTTCCTCGTCGCTGCACTGACGACGAGCCAGTCGACGGCGACGCGGACCATCGTCCCCATCGGCCTCGCCGCGGGTCTTCCGGCGGGTGTCGTCACGGGCATGTGGGCCGGCGCCCTGAGCGGCGTCTACACGCTGCCCGCGAACGGCACGCAGATCGCCGCCGCCAACTTCGACCTCACGGGCACGACCAAGCTCGGCACGAAGCTGCTCGACCACAGCTTCTTCGTCCCGATGCTCGTCATGTCCGTGGTCACGATCGCCGTCGGCGCGCTGATCGGCGGGGTCTTCTTCTGACCCGGCCTGACGGCGCCCACTGACCACCACGAAGGAGAGACCATGCAGGCCAACGAGATTGCCGACAAGGCCCGGGCGCTCATGCCCGGGGTCATCGAGGACCTCGAGAAGCTGGTGGCGATCCCGTCGATCGCCTTCCCCGGGTACCCCTCGGAGCCCATGGAGCAGATGGGGGCCACCACGTTGCAGATGTTCCGTGACGTCGGCTTCACCAACGCCGAGCTCATGGAGGTGCCATCCGGGTACCCGCCGATCTATGCCGAGATCGAGGGGCCGGAGGGCTCGCCGGTCGTGGTGCTCTACGCCCACTACGACGTCCAGCCCGCCCCGCCCGAGCAGGGGTGGACGAGCGACCCGTGGACCGCGACCCACAAGGACGACGGCCGCATCTACGGCCGGGGTGCCGCCGACGACATCAGCGGGCTCGTCAGCCACCTCGGCACGCTTCGGGTCTTCGACGGGAAGCCACCGTGCACGGTCAAGCTGATCCTCGAGGGCATGGAGGAGACGGAGAGCAACCTCGAGGCCTTCGTCGAGGCCCACCCGGAGCTCTTCGCCTGCGACCTCTTCGTCATCTGCGACATGGGCAACCTCCGTGTCGGCGAACCGGCCCTGACCACGGCGCTGCGCGGAGACGTCGCCTGCGTCGTCACGGTGCGCACCCTCGAACACCCTCTGCACTCCGGGGTGTTCGGTGGGCCGGCCCCCGACGCCATGATGGCGCTCGCCCGGCTCCTCTCGACGCTGCACGACGACGAGGGGAACGTCGCGATCGACGGCGTCTCGGAGACGGTCTGGGACGGGGCCGACCTCACCGAGGACGACCTGCGGTCGAGCGCCGACGTGCTCGAGGGAGTCGAGCTGACGGGCAGCGGCCCCATCGGTGGGCGGCTGTGGGCTCGCCCGTCCGTCAACGCCATCGGTGTCGACATGACGAACATCGCGACCTCGTCCAACGTGCTGATCCCAGAGGCCCGGGCCAAGATCTCGATGCGCATCGTGCCGGGGTCCGAGCCGGAGGCCGAGCTCGACGCCCTCGTGGCTCACCTCGAGACGCACGCCCCCTGGGGCGCCAAGGTCGAGGTGCAGCGCACCAAGGCGGCGCCCCCCTTCCTCTGCAAGACGGACGGGCCGGGGTATGCCGCGGCGCGCGACGCCTTGGCCGAGGCGTTCGGCCGGCCTGCCGGAGAAGCGGGGTGCGGCGGGTCCATCCCACTTCTCCGCACGCTCGAGGGGGCCGCTCCCGGCGCGGAGTTCGTGCTGTGGGGACCGGAGGACGTGGCGGCCGCGCGGATCCACGCCTCGGACGAGAGCGTCGACCCGGGCGAGATCGAGAAGATGATCGTGGCCCAGGCCCTGCTGCTCGAGCGCCTCGCCGAGGGCGCCGGGGCCGGGTCCGGGTAGGCCACGGCGGCCGGCAATGACGGGGGTCGTCGCGGTCTTCGCCCTGCTGGTCGTCGTCTTCGTGACCCAGTCGGCCCGCGTCGGCCGGGCGCACCTGACGGGTCCCATCGTCTTCGTCGCGTCCGGCATCGGCGTCGGCCTCCTCCTGACGGGCGCGACCGAGGCGGAAGCCGAGACGAGTCGCACGATTGCCGAGGTGACGCTGGCGCTCACCCTCTTCCACGACGCCGCTCAGCTTCAGCCGCGCGAGGTGCGTGGTGACTCGGTCTTCACCGGCCGGCTGCTCCTCATCGGACTCCCGCTCACGATCGGGGTCGGCTACCTGCTGGCCCGGGGAGTCTTCCCCGGGTCCAGCGCCTGGCTGGCGCTGCTGCTGGCGGCGACGCTCGCACCCACGGACGCCGGACTCGGCGCCGCCACCGTGCTCAACCCGGTCGTGCCGGTGCGGGTGCGCCGCATCCTCAACGTGGAGAGCGGGCTCAACGACGGGATGGCCACTCCGGTGGTCCTCTTCGCCGTCGCGGCCGCCGCCGGAGCGACACCCGAGGACGCCCTCGTCGATGCCCTGCGCGAGCTCGCGGTCGGGGCTCTGCTCGGCATCGCGGCGGGGTATGCGTCCGGACGGCTCATCGAGCGCTCGCGCAGGGCCGGGTGGGCGGAGTCGGCGCTGCTGCCCGTCGCGACGCTCTCGGTGCCCGTGCTCGCGTACTACAGCGCCGTCGAGGTCGGCGGCAACGGGTTCGTCGCAGCTTTCGTGGCCGGGACGGCATACGCGGCCGCCCAGACGGACTCGAGGCACACGCACGCCGGCCTCGAGATGACCGACCGGCTCTCCGCGCTCCTCGGGTTCGCCGTGTGGCTGCTCTTCGGGATCACGGTCGCCCAGCACCTCGACTGGATGGTGCGGTGGCAGAGCCTGCTCTACGCGGCGCTCTCACTGACCGCCCTGCGGATGCTTCCCGTCGCCTTGTGCCTCGTGGGCACGGGGCTGCGAGGACGCACCGTGCTCTTCCTGGGCTGGTTCGGTCCGCGTGGGCTCGCTTCCGTCGTCTTCGCGCTCATCACCTACGAGACCCTGGGCGCAGCCGACCCCGGGGTCCAGACCGTCATCGGCGCCGTCGCCACGACCGTGCTCCTCAGCGTCGTGCTGCACGGCCTGACCGCGGGTCCCTGGGCGCAGCGGTACGGGGACTGGGCACAGCGCACTGGTCCGACGGTCGAGACCCAGCCCGCGGCCGAGCCCCTGGCGGTGCGCCGGTCGGTCGGCGGGCAGACCACGTACGGGTCTCCGGGCGGGGCACCGGCGCCTCGCCGGTGACGCTCCGTGTCACGGGACGTGTCGGCCTAGATCCCGCGCCAGGTGGACGTGGCGCGACCGATCCGCTCCGAGAGGCCGGAGCCGACGACCACCCCGACGGCGATGGCCACGATGCTCAGCAGGGCGTTGACGAAGTCGCCGAGCCCGGCGGCCTGGTCGACCCCGACGATGCGCGCCACCCCCTGGAGGCCGAGCGCCCCGGGCACGAGCATCCAGAACGTGGGCAGGAAGGTCACCGGCACCGGAGGACCGCTTCGCCGGCTCTGGATGGCATAGCACACGGGCAGCACGACGGCCGCGGCCAGGAAGCTCGCGCCGAGGGTCCCGAGGGCACGCCCCGACAGCGCCTGGACCCCGTAGGCGACGTAGAGCACCACGAGCAGCCATCCGAGGGTGCGGCGCGGCGCGGACGAGGCGACGAACTGTCCGGCCCCGAAGACGAGCACACCCACCCAGGGCGCCCATGCCCCGAGGGACTCCGGCGCGTGGCCCACGGTGGGCGGGAGGCCGGCGAGCTCGGCCCCCATCGCGATACCGAAAGTCAGCACGAGCAGCCGCTCGAGCCCGTAGACCAGGCGGGCGGAGCCGGCCAGCATGTCTCCCGTCGACAGCTCGACGGTCGCCATCGTGAGGGCCGCACCGGGGAGGAAGGTCACGAGTGCGGGGATGACGATCTCGAGGGGCGGCGAGTCGAGGGCCGGAGCCACCCACTGGAACACGATGGCCGTGACCACCGTCGCCGTCACGACGGGAAGGACGAGCGAGAGCATCGGCTCGCGGTCGGCCCACCAGCGAAGGCCACCGACGAGGAAGCCGATGACCAGGAACGCCGGCAGGGCGCTGGCCGTGGGGTTGAGCATGAGACCGAGGCCGACCGTGAGGACGCCGCTGGCGAGGATCGACACACCCCCGCCGAAGCGTGGCCGCGAGGCCACCAGCGCGTCGAGGCGATCGCGCGCGACCCCGGCGTCCACGGAGCCGTGGCGGATGTCGTCGATGAGCCGGTACAGCGCGTCGACCTGGTCGAGCCGGAGCGGCACGCTGCTGCCGGCCTCGAAGTCCATCCGGCTGGAGTCACCCGTGTCGATGCGCACGAACACACCTGTGGGCACGACGAAGAACGTCACACCCGTGGCGGCGTACACCTCCGCCACCTCCTCGAGGATCTGGGTCACACGCTCCGTCGCGTCGCCGGCACGGGACATGACGACGCCGAGATGGCGGAGCAGGTCGAGGACGGCCTCGGGGGGTGGCGCGTCGAAGTCCTCGGGCTCGGGGTCCACCGCGGGACCGAGCGGCGCGAGGTGGCTCTGGGCGATCTCCGCGACGCGCGACCACCAGCGGCGGCGCACCGACCGCACGCGCGCAGCGGGTGTGGCTGGGCCCGCGGCCGCGGGGTCCGCATCGCTGGTCACGTCACCAGCGTGGCAGCGGCGACGGTCGTCAGAGTCATCCTCTACGGGTGACTCTCCCACGCGGTTCGCGTCCTAGATTCGAGGGGCGCGAGAGGCGCGTGTGCGTGGCGGAGGGAGCGCAACCATGACCGGAGCGAGTTCGCCGGCTGGGTCCGGGAGTTCGGGGCAGGCGGCAGCACAGACCGCGGCGCGCGCGGGTGGGGTGCTGGCCGCCACCTGCCTGTCGACCTTCGTGGTGAACGCCAACACCTCGGCCGTCAGCATCCTCCTGCCGGCCATCAGCGCCGACACCGGCATGGACGTGACGACACTGCAGTGGGCTGTCACCGGCTACTCGCTCGTCGGTGCCGCCGTCATCGTGACGTCCGGCTCGCTCGGCGACGTCTTCGGCCGCAAGCGCGTCTTCCAGCTGGGCCTGATGCTCTTCGTGGTCTCCTGCATCCTCATCGCCCTCTCGTCGTCCGGAGGCGCCGTCATCGCCGGCCGCGTCGTCCAGGGTGCCGCCGGTGCCACCATCCTCGCCTGCGGTCTCAGCCTCCTGTCCGTGGCGAACGACGGACAGGCCCAGCTGCGTGCCGTCTCCCTCTGGGGCGCCGCCGCGGCCGTGGGCGCCGCGGCCGGCCCGCTCATGGGTGGGGTGCTCGTCTCGGTCATGGGCTGGCAGGGACTCTTCTGGGTCGACGCCGTGATCGCCGTCGTCTGCATCCTCATCACGGCGCGCAAGGTCTCGGAGTCGCGTGACACGACCCGGTCGCGGTCGATCGACTACGCCGGGTCGCTGCTCATCGCACTGACCCTCGCCCCGCTGATCCTCGCGCTGAGCAAGGGCGGCGACTGGGGTTGGGGGTCCGTGGCGACGCTGGCCTGCGTCGCCGTCGGCGTGGTGGCCGGCTTCGCGTTCGTCGCTGTCGAGCGGCGCGTGTCCGTCCCGATGCTCGACCTCGGCCTGCTCCGCAACCGCGTCCTCGTCGGGTCCACGATCGCCATCCTGATCGGTGCCGGCACGATCAATGCCCTGATGTACCTCCTCAGCCTCTATTTCCAGGACCCGCACGCGTTGGGATTCAGCACCTTGCAGGCGGGTCTCGCGACCCTGCCGGCGACCATCGGGCTCGTCGCCATCGCCGCTGCCGTGCCGAAGCTCACGGCACGCCTCGGCGGCCGCCAGGTGGTCGCCGTGGGCTTCCTCCTCACGGCCATCGGGTTCGCGGCGATCGGGTTCGTGGACGCGGACTGGGCCTACCGCGCCTTCCTGCTCCCCCTCATCGCCGTCGCCGTGGGGATGGGCCTGTCCAACGGGCCCGCGTCGTCGGCATCGACGGCGTGCGTCCCGGAGAAGCAGGTCGGATCGGCATCCGGTGTCTCCAACATGGCGCGCTACGTCGGGGCGGCGGTTGCCACCGCGCTGGCGGCGACGATCTACGGAGCCGTCATCGCGGACCGCACCACCGAGGGACGTCCTCCAGCCGATGCCCTGGCCTCGGGTCTGGCGACCACCTCCTGGGTGATGGCCGGTTTCAGCCTCGCCGGGGTGCTCATGGCTGTCCTCATGGGACGCCACCAAGCCGCCACGGGCACAATCCACGACTCGGCGGCCGCTGCTGCCTCCACCGCGATGACACTGCGCACCACGGCGACCGGAGCCGTGGCGGTGGATGCAGCCACGAAGAGCGCCTGAGGCGACGTCGTCGCGCGCGGTTCAGCGCGTCAGGCGTTGGAGGAAGAGGGCCTCGGCCAGGGCCATGTCCGCGATCTCCTGCGGGTGCACGCTCTCGTTCGGAGCGTGGATGAGCGCGAGTGGCTCTTCGACCCCCATGAGGATGAGCTCGGCCTCGGGGTAGGTCTCGGCGAAGACGTTGCACAGCGGGATCGAGCCGCCCTGGCCCAGGCTCACCATCGGGGTACCGAAGGCCTCCTCCATGGCCGAGGCGATGGCGCGGTAGGCGGGCCCGTCGGTCCGGGCCGAGAAGGGCGAGCCCGTCGCCTCCGTCTCGACGGACACGTGCACGCCCCAGGGAGCAGCGGCGACGAGGTGGTCCGTCAACGCCCTCTCGGCCACGGCAGGGTCCGTTCCCGGAGGGATGCGCAGGTTGAGTCGGGCCCGGGCCCGGGGCACGATGGCCGCTGCAGACCCGACGACGGGCGGGCAGTCGATGCCCAGGACCGTCAGCGACGGCCGCGCCCAGAGCATGTCGGACACGCTGCCGTTGCCCAGGAGCGACGCGCCCTCGACGACGCCGGCGTCGCTGCGGAACTGGTCCTCGGGGTAGACGGCCCCAGACCACTCCTGGCTGTTCTCGAGACCGGAGACCGTCGTGTTGCCCTCGGCGTCACGCAGTCCGGCGAGCATCGCGACGAGCGCCGCGAGGGCGTCCGGAGCAGCCCCACCGAACATGCCCGAGTGGATCTCCGAGACAAGCGCGTCGACGGTGACGACCACGTTGACCATGCCGCGCAGGCTCACGGTGGCAGCAGGTCGTCCGACGGCTGCGTTGCCCGTGTCACAGACGAGGACGGCGTCCGCGCGCAGCAGGTCGGCGTGCTTCGGCACGAAGTCCTCGAGGCCGCCGGTCCCCTGCTCCTCCGAGCCCTCGACGACGAGCTTGAGGTTCACCGGCACATCGTCACCGAGCGCCCGGAGGGCGGTGAGGTGCATGACGATGTTGCCCTTGCAGTCGGCCGTACCGCGGCCGTACCACCGGCCGTCCACTTCGGTCAGCTCGAACGGCGGGGTGCGCCACGCGTCGTCGTCCAGCGGCGGCTGCACGTCGTAGTGGGCGTACAGCAGGACCGTGACGGCGTCGGGGTCGCCGCAGGGTCGTGACCCCACGACCGCCTGGCTCCCGTCCGCGGTCTCGGCCAGATGAGCATCGGCGAAGCCGACCGCCACGAAGGCGTCGAGGACCCACCGGGCGGCACGGGCGCACTCCTCCGGTGGGTACTGTCGCGGGTCGGCGACCGACGGGATCGCCACCAGCTCGGCGAGGTCGGATCGGGCCTGACCCATCAGGTCGGCGACACGCTCACGCAGCTCCACGAGTCGTCAGCCCCTCGCCGTGTCGGAGAGGTTGAGCTCGTCGACGAGCTCCTGGAAGCTCGGCACCTCGTCGGGGCAGTAGATCTTGAGGACGAGGAGCTGTCCCTTGACCACTCGGTTGTCCGCGATGACCGGGCGCATACCCGGCCCGGCCGCGCCGTTCATGAGCTGGCCGAGGAGGATGCCCTTGCGCAAGGACCCGTTCGGGTCGTCGCAGACCGGGCCACCGTCGTCCCCGAGGAGCCGCACGACCTGCTCCTTGCTCGGCGCGCGGGCGCCGGCGGCCGTGATGGCCGCGATGAGCGCGGTGGCCTTCTGGTCTGCTTGCTGCGACGTCTTGCCCGAGTGGAAGGTGAGCAGCGCGATGACCGTCAGGGCCACGACCGCGATGCCCGCCACGATGTACGTCGTCCGGTTCCGCTGGTACGTCTCGTTCTCCGTGATGTTCATGACGCGGCCACCTCTGACGCCTCAGGCTGCTTCCACGACGGCTTGCGTAGCTTGTAGAAGAGGAACGGGACGAGCAGTCCGAGGCCGAGCGCGCCCGCCGCGACGATCACGAGATACGTTGCGGGACTGCCCGATCCGAACTGGGACGGCGGAACGAAACCGATGAGCAGGGCGGCCAGCGAGGCTGCGAATCCGATGCCGCAGAGCGCCCCGAGCATCGGCGCCCGGTATCCGCGGGCGTGGTCGGGGTCGTTGCGCCTCAGGCGCACCGCCGCCACGAACATCAGCAGGTACATGATGAGGTAGACCTGCGTCGTGATGACGGAGAAGATCCAGTAGGCGCTGGATACGTTCGGGATCAGCGCGTAGCCGAGTCCGATGATCGTCGTGATGACGCCCTGGGCGACGAGGATGTTCTGCTGGACGCCGTTCTTGTTGAGCTTCTGCAGCACCGGTGGCAGGTAGCCCTCCTGGCGCGAGATGAGCAGCAGTCCCTTCGACGGGCCGGCGAGCCAGGTGAGCATGCCGCCGAGCGACGCGGTCACCAGCATGATGCCGACGATCGGGGTCAGCCACTGCGCGCCGAAGTTGGCGAAGACCGCGTCGAACGCCTGCATGACCCCGGCCGTGAGCGACAGCTCCTCGGCCGGCACGATCCAGCTGATCGCGAGGGCCGGGAGGATGAAGATCGTCAGCACCAGCCCCATCGCGAGGAACATCGACTTCGGGAACTCCTTGGCGGGGTTCTTCAACGAGCCGACGTGCACCGCGTTCATCTCCATGCCGGAGTACGACAGGAAGTTGTTGACGATGAGCACGAGGCTCGACAGACCCGCCCACACGGGCAGCAGGTTGTCCGCCGTCATCGGGGCGGCCGAGGGGTTGCCCTGACCCAGGAAGACGGCGCCCAGGAAGACGAGGACGACGCCGGGGATCAGGGTGCCGATGATGAGCCCCGCACTCGCCAGCCCCGATACGCCCTTCGCTCCTCGGGAGGAGACCCAGACGCCTGACCAGTACACGACGACGATGACGAGGGCCGTCCACACCCCGTTGGACGCGAGAGCCGGGTTGATGACGTAGGCGAGTGTGCTCGCGACGAAGCCCAGCAGGCTGGGGTAGTAGAAGATCGTCATGGCGAACTGGCACCACACGGCGAGGAAGCCCATCGGCTTGGAGATGCCGCGGGACACCCAGTTGTAGACGCCGCCGTCCCAGCCGGAGGCGAGCTCCGCCGAGACCAGGGAGGTCGGGATGAGGAAGACGATCGCCGGGACGATGTAGAGGAAGACGCAGGCCAGGCCGTACACCGCCATGGTGGGGGCGGCCCGGAGGCTGGCCACGGAGCTGGTCGTCATCATGGCCAGGGCGATCCACGAGATGTAGGCCGCGGCGGGCGCCCTGGTGCGCCTCCGCGTGGCCGCGACCGGCTCGTCGGCCGATGCGTCCATGGCGCTCATGCCGGCCTCCCCGCCACCGTCGTGGTGAACGGGCGCCCGGTGGAACCGCGCCCGCGCGTCGACCGCCTGTGCTGCTCGTATGCCCTCACGCCTGCCTGCATGCCGACCACCGTCCACTCCTGAGATCCCTGCGCGTTCCTCAAGATTCCTGCGCGTCTCATCCAGGGGCGTCACCCCTTCGGGGTGATACCGGACAGGACTCACTCGACGACGGCGAGCCCGTGGTCGGTGGTGTTGAGCCGCACCGGGCCGTCGTCGGTCACGGTGACGATGTCCTCGATGCGCACGCCGAAGCGTCCGGCGAGGTAGATGCCCGGCTCGACCGAGAAGCACATCCCGGGGACCAGGGGTCGTTCCTCGCCCTCGACCATGTACGGGGGCTCGTGGGTCGTCACGCCGATGCCGTGACCCGTCCGGTGGATGAACTCCTCGCCGTGGCCCGCGTCCGTGATGACGGCTCGCGCCGCGCGGTCGACGTCCTGGCACGTCGCACCCGTCCGGGCGGCGGCGACACCCGCCTCCTGCGCGAGCCGCACGATCTCGTGGACCTCACGGATCTGCTGGGTGGGCTCCCCCACGCATACCGTGCGGGTGGTGTCGGACCCGTAGCCGAACATCAGGCCGCCGAAGTCCAGGACGATCGCGTCACCCTCCTGGATCACCCGTTCACCGGCCTCGTGGTGCGGGTTGGCGCCGTTCGGGCCGGACCCCACCACCGTGAAGTCGACCTGCTCGTGCCCGAAGTGACGCAGCAGCCCGGCGAGGTCCGCCGCCACCTCGGTCTCACGGCGTCCGGCGAAGCGGACCTTGACGATCTCGCCGTAGGCGGCGTCGGCCGCAGCGCCAGCGGCCGCCAGACGCGCCAGCTCGTCGGGTCCCTTGACCGCCCGCATCATCGGCAGGCCTTCGGTGAGTGACCGGTAGGCCGTGCGGGGCAGCGCTGCCTGCAGGCCGAGCAGGTGCAGGGCCCACGCCGAGTCGGAGATGCCGTACGTGCCTTCGGGTCGCAGCAGCGGAGCGGCAGCCCGGTAGGGGTCGGTGGCGTCGGCCCAGTCGAGGACCCTCATGCCGCGCACCCCCACTGCCGCCTCGGCGTCGGGCCGCTCGAGGGCCGGCACCAGCAGCGTCGGCTCCTCGTCGGGCGCGAGCACGAGCACCGTCAGCCTCTCCGTGATCGCCGTGGGCTGGTAACCGGTGAGCCAGACGAGGTCGGGTCCGGGGGTCACGAGCACTCCCGCGAGGCCGGCCTCGGAAGCGGCTGCGACGACGCGTCTTCCGCGCGCGAGGTAGTCGTCCACGGTGAACGGCGATGGTGGCTGCACGTCGACGGGGCTCATGGCTGTCTCCCTTGGGGTCGCGCCCATGCTAGGTCTGCCCCTCCCCGGGGTTGCTCACACGATCGGGATGACATCCGAGCCGATGCGTGCCACCGGAGGACACGGCCGACGTCGTCGAACCAGCACCATTCGTTCACCCGGCAGCGTTAGGTTCGGCATGGTGGTCGACGCGTCCGCGTCGGTCCTGACGAGGAGTACGCGTGGTGGACCCCCTGCTGGCCGGTGAGCGCGCCGCCGAGCCGCGGACGCTCGTCGACGTCCTTGCCGACGTCACGTCGCGCCACCCCGATGCGCCGGCCCTCGACGACACGGTCACCGTCCTGACGTACGCCGCGCTGACCGAGCAGGCGAGACGGCTCGCCGCAGAGCTCGTCGCCGTGGGCGTACGCCGTGGCGACCGGGTGGGCGTGCGCGTGCCCTCGGGGACCACTGACCTCTACGTCGCCGTCCTCGGCGTGCTCCACGCCGGGGCGGCGTACGTCCCCGTGGACGTCGACGACCCGCAGGAGCGGGCCGACCTCGTCTTCTCCGAGGCCGCGGTCGCTGCGGTCGTCGGGACCCGTCGCCAGGTCTTGGTGCCGTCCGGTTCCTCTTTCGTGCGGCCCACACGACGTCCCACCCCGCGCCCCGCCCGGGAGGGTCGCCATGCGCGGGCTGCCCTGCCGGACGTTCGTGTGGACGACGACGCCTGGGTCATCTTCACGTCCGGGTCGACCGGCGTGCCCAAGGGCGTGGCCGTCTCCCACCGGTCCGCGGCAGCCTTCGTCGACGCAGAGGCTCGGATGTTCCTGCAGGACAGTCCGATCGGCCCGGGCGACCGGGTGCTCGCCGGTCTCTCGGTCGCGTTCGACGCCTCGTGCGAGGAGATGTGGCTCGCGTGGGGACACGGAGCCTGCCTCGTCCCGGCGCCCCGGAGCCTCGTGCGCACCGGCATGGATCTCGGACCGTGGCTCGTGGCCCAGGACGTCACGGTCGTCTCCACGGTCCCGACGCTGGCCGCGCTGTGGCCGGCTGAGGCCCTCGAGCCGGTGCGACTGCTCGTCTTCGGGGGCGAGGCGTGCCCGCCCGAGCTCGCCGAGCGGCTCGTCGCTCCCGACCGCGAGGTCTGGAACACGTACGGTCCGACCGAGGCGACGGTCGTCGCGTGCGGCGCTCGGCTCGACGGGACGACCCCGATCCGGATCGGCCTGCCCCTCGACGGCTGGGACCTCGCCGTCGTCGGCCCCGACGACCGACCGGTCCCCCGGGGCGAGACGGGCCAGCTCATCATCGGCGGGGTCGGGCTCGCCCGCTATCTCGACCCCGCCAAGGACGCCGAGAAGTACGCCCCCATGCCGACCCTCGGCTGGGACCGGGCATACCGCTCGGGAGACCTCGTCGTCAACGACCCGGAGGGCCTCGTGTTCGTCGGCCGCGCCGACGAGCAGGTGAAGCTCGGCGGTCGCCGGATCGAGCTCGGCGAGGTCGACGCCGCGCTGCAGTCCCTCCCCGGGGTCGCCGGCGCCGCCGCGGCGGTCAAGACGACGCGTGCGGGGAGCCAGGTGCTCGTCGGCTACGTCGTGCCCGAGGTCGACGGCGCAGCCGACCCGACGGCGCCGGGCACCGCCTTCGACCGCACCGCGGCCCTCGCGCGGCTGCACGAGGAGCTGCCGGCTGCCCTCGTGCCGGTGCTTGCCGTCGTCGAGGCGCTGCCGACCCGCACGTCGGGCAAGGTCGACCGTGCGGCCCTGCCGTGGCCGCTGTCCGGCGCCACCGACGACGAGCCGACCGACCTCTCCGGCACGGCCGCCTGGCTCGCCGGTCACTGGACCGCGGTCCTCGGCACCGAGGTGCGCTCGGTCGAGGCCGACTTCTTCGACCACGGCGGCGGCAGCCTGTCGTCGGCCCGGCTCGTGTCGCTGCTGCGTGAGCGCTACCCCACGGTCACCGTGGCCGACGTCCACGCCCATCCCCGCCTCGGCGCGCAGGCCGACCTGCTCGAGACGATGGACACCGCCGACGGGTCACGGACCGAGCGCACGGTGCGCCGCATCCCGCGGCGCACCCAGCTCGTGCAGACGGCCGTGTCGATGGTCCTGCTCACGGTCAAGGGGCTCCAGTGGCTCGTGGGCCTCGTGACCCTCACCGAGCTGCTGCGCCTCGCTGGTCTGGCCGACTGGTCCCAGCCCGTGTCGTGGTGGGCGCTCGGGGTCGGCTGGCTCCTCTTCATCAGCCCGCTCGGCCGGATGGGCCTGTCCGCGTTGGCCGCCCGGCTCCTGCTCGCGGGCGTGCGACCCGGCAGCTACCCCCGCGGCGGGAGCGTGCAGATGCGGCTCTGGGCCGCCGAACGCTTCGCCGACGCCATGGGTGCCATCACGATGGCGGGGGCGCCGTGGATCATCTACTACGCGCGGATGCTCGGCGCCTCCGTCGGAGTCGGCGTCGACCTGCACTCCGTGCCGCCGGTCACGGGCATGCTGACGATCGGCTCCGGTGCCAGCATCGAGCCCGAGGTCGACCTCTCGGGCTACTGGATCGACGGCGACGTCGTCCACGTCGGCCTCGTCCACATCGGACGGGAGGCCGTCATCGGGGCCCGGAGCACCATCGGTCCCGACGTGCACGTAGGTCGCGGCGTTGTCGTCGAGGCCGGCTCGACCGTCCTCCGGTCCGTGCGGCCGGGACGGGTCGTCGCCGGCTCCCCCGCCCAGCGGGTCTCCGCCCCGAGCCGCTCCGGCTGGCCCTCGACCCGTCCCCCGAACGCACCGGCGTGGCTCGTGGTCTACGGGCTGTCCGGCATCCTCCTGTCGGTCCTGCCCTTCCTCGCCCTCGTCCCCGGCGCACTCGTCGTCGGCGGCGCGGTCGCCCGGGCCACGGGGTCGCGCGAGGCGGTCGGGACGGCATACGCGGCGGTGCCCGTCCTGACGGTGCTGGGCCTCGCCTCGCTGGCCGCCATCACGATCGTGCTGGTGCGCCTGCTGGCGATCGGGCTGCGCGAGGGCTACCACCCGGTGCGCGGCAGGGTCGGCTGGCAGGTGTGGGCGACCGAGCGGCTGCTCGACCAGGCACGCACCCTGCTCTTCCCCGTCTACGCGAGTCTCGTGACCCCGATCTGGCTGCGCGCGCTGGGGGCCCGGGTCGGTCGTGACGTCGAGGCCTCGACGGTGCTCCTGCTGCCGTCGATGACGTCCGTCGCCGACGGGGCCTTCCTCGCCGACGACACGATGGTCGCCGGTTACGAGCTGGCCCACGGGTGGGTGCACATCGCCCCCGCCAAGATCGGCAAGCGCGCCTTCCTCGGCAACAGCGGCATGACGGCGCCGGGCCGACGCGTGCCCAAGCACGGCCTCGTCGCGGTGCTCTCGGCCGCGCCGCAGAAGTCGAAGGCCGGGTCGAGCTGGCTCGGCAGCCCACCGGTGCGGCTGCGCCGGCCACCGCAGGGGTCCGACGACGAGCGGACGTTCGCTCCCCCGTTGCGGCTCAAGGTGGTGAGAGGCCTCGTCGAGCTGTGCCGGATCGTGCCTGTCATGGTGACGGTCGCGATCGGCGTCAGCGTCCTCGTGTCGCTCCAGTGGCTCATCGAGCTCGTCGGCCTCGCCGGGGCGGCCGTTTTGGGTGGTGTGGTCCTCGCGGCTGCCGGGGCCGTCGCCGCTGCCGTGACGACCCTCGCGAAGTGGGTCGTCGTCGGGCGCATCGGTGCGGTCGAGCACCCGCTGTGGAGCTCCTTCGTCTGGCGCAACGAGGTGGTCGACACGTTCGTCGAGATGGTCGCCGGGCCGTGGTTCGCGTGGACGGCGACGGGAACTCCTGCCATCAACGTCTGGCTGCGAAGCCTCGGGGCCCGGATCGGGCATGGGGTGTGGTGTGAGACCTACTGGCTGCCCGAGGCGGACCTCGTGACCCTCGGCGACGGCGTGACCGTCAACCGGGGCTGCGTCCTCCAGACCCACCTGTTCCATGATCGAATCATGAGCATGGACACGGTGACCCTCGAGGACGGAGCCACCCTCGGCCCCAACGGCGTGATCCTGCCCGCGGCGAGCATCGGCGTCGCCGCGACGGTCGGCCCGGGCTCGCTCGTGCTCCGGGGCGAGGCGGTGCCCCGCGGGACCCGGTGGACGGGCAACCCCATCGCGCCGTGGAGCGGCTCCGACCCGGTGGCCCACGCCTCCGGGCACGCGCCGGCCGAGTCGTCCGGAGACGTCGCGAGCGGCGTCCGATGACGGGCGGGCTCGCCCACCAGGTCCCTGCCCTCACCGACGCCTACACGCCCGACCGCGGCGACCCGGCCTACGAGGTCACCCACTACGACCTCGACCTCGACTACAAGGTGTCGACCAACCGCCTCGCCGGTCGCGCGGTCCTCCACGTCACCGCGCTCCACGACGTGCGGCGGCTCGTCGTCGACCTCGTGGGCCTGCGCGTCCTCAAGGTGTCGGTGGGCGGTCGCGCCGCCAAGTGGGTCCACCGTGGCCCCCGGGTGGTCGTCACCCCGTCGGTGCCGCTGTCGCGCGGCGAACGCACGCAGGTCGCGATCACGTATGCCGGCACGCCCGGTCCCGTGGCGACGCGCTGGGGCGACGTCGGCTGGGAGGAGCTCACCGAGGGCGTGCTCGTGGCCGCGCAGCCCAACGGAGCCGCGACGTGGTTCCCGTGCAACGACCATCCGCGGTCGAAGGCGACGTACCGCCTGGCGTTCGAGTGCGACACCCCCTACGACGTCGTGGCGACCGGTGCCCTCGTGGCTGCCCGGGCGCGTGGCAGCCGGACGCGTCGGGTCTTCGAGCAGGACGTCCCGATGGCGACCTACCTCGCCTCGGTCCACGTCGGCCGCTACGTGCGACGCGCCCTGGCACCGGCGGACGTGCCGATCGTCGTCGTGCTGCCGGCGACCCGCGAGCGCGACGTCATGCACGACCTCGAGCGGCTCCCCGCCATGACCAGCCTCTACGAGGCGCTCTTCGGGCCCTACCCCTTCGACGACTACACCGTCGTCGTCACCGCCGACGACCTCGAGATCCCGCTCGAGGCGCAGGCCATGGCGACGTTCGGGCCGAACTGGCTCGACGGGCGTCGCCGCCACGAGCGGCTCGTCGCGCACGAGCTCGCCCACCAGTGGTTCGGCAACAGCCTGACCCCGTCGACGTGGTCCGACATCTGGCTCAACGAGGGCTTCGCGTGCTACGCGGAGTGGCTCTGGGCCGAGCACGCCGACGGCGTCCCGGTCCGGGTCAACGCCGCGACCCACTGGTCCAGGCTCTCGCACCTGGCCCAGGACGTCGTGATCGCCGATCCCGGGCCCGACCTCATGTTCGACGACCGCGTCTACAAGCGGGGCGCCCTGACCCTGCACGCCCTGCGGGTGCAGCTCGGCGACGTGACCTTCTTCGACCTCGTGCGCGATTGGGTCGCGTCCCACCGGCACGGGTCCGTGACGACCGAGGAGTTCGTCACCCACGTCGAGACGTTCGTGCGGGAGACGACCCCCGTGGACGGTGACGCCGGCGCGCGACGTGCACGCGAGCTGCTCGAGCGGTGGCTGTGGGCCACTCCCCTGCCCCGCTTCGTCGGGGGCGCCTGACGGTTCAGTGGGCGCGTACCACCAGCGCTCCCGCGGCGGACTCGAGTGCGACGGCGGCGGCATACGCCCTCGGCACGTCGACGTCGACGTCGACGTCGACGACCGTCACCGACGGCATACCGGGGACGACGTCGGTCGGGACGCCTGGCACGGGCGTCACGAAGGTCGTCGGGTCGACGCGCAGGCCCACGCCGAGCGCCTTGAGGGCGGCCTCCTTGCGCACCCACGCCGCCGCGTCCGGGAGTCCCCTCGAGCCGTGGCCCCGCTCGTCGGCGTGCAGCGCCACGTCCGCGTAGCCGCGGAACTGCACGGCGTCGACGACCTCGATGTCGACGCCGACCGGTCCCGACCGGCTGAGCGCGAGCGCGACGAGGTCGCGGGTGCGACTGAGCGACAGGTGGATCCCGGGATCGTCGAGCAGGCGTGGGACACCGTGCTGCCGGCCGCAGTCGGGGCACGTGCGGTCGAAGCGCAGCGACTCGGGTGGCCGGCCCACGAGCCGGCCGACCTCCCGACGCGCGAGCGCGTGGAGCACGAGGTATGCCGCGGCGTCGCGGCGGTCCGCGAAGCGCACCCACCGCTCTCGCTCGTGCTCGTCGAGGCCTGCGTCGGCAGGTGCGGAGGTGCCCGGGAACCCGTGGGTCGTCGTCTCGCGCACCCACACGTCGACGGTCGCCGCGTTCGGGCTCGTCCGACCCTCGGCGCCGTCCACGCGCCAAGGATCGACGCCCGGGCCCGGATGCGCAAGGCACGCTCCGCCGGGACATCGCCCTGACGAGGTGATGCGCGGCCGGGCGTGCGGTGCCAGCGTCGAGGAGGGCGCACCTCGCGCTCCGTCACGACGCGCCTGAAGGAGAGACCGTGAGCAGCGACAGCCAGTCAGCGACGACGTCGGGGGCGCGCGAGCCGGGGACCGCCGGGAAGGTGACCCACCTGAGCCCGGACGAGCGGGTGGCGAGGGGCAAGGGCGCCCGCAACGAGACGCCGAGGAGCAGCCACGGCTCGTGGGAGCCGACGACGAACCGGCCCGACCCGATCACGCTGCTCGAGGTGCAGGCGACGAGCAGGGTGCCCGAGCTCGTGCCCCTGCGATACGGACGCATGCTCGTCTCACCGTTCACGTTCTACCGCGGCGCGGCCCTCATCATGGCCAGCGACCTCGCCGCCACCCCGCGCTCGGGATTCACCTCACAGATCTGCGGCGACGCGCACCTGTCGAACTTCGGCGTCTTCGCCTCACCCGAGCGCCGGCTCCTCTTCGACATGAACGACTTCGACGAGACGCTCCCCGGGCCCTGGGAGTGGGACGTCAAGCGTCTCGCGGCGAGCTTCGAGATCGCCGGCCGCGACAGAGGGTTCTCGTCCGCGGACCGGAGGATGGTCGTCAGGTCCTGCGTCGCGGAGTACCGGAGTCGGATGCAGCAGTTCGCCGAGGCCCGCAACCTCGACGTCTGGTACGCCCGCATCGAGGTCGAGAAGCTGTTCGAGGTCCTCAAGTCCAGCGTCACGAAGAAGCAGAAGGCCAAGGCGGAGGCCAACGTCGCCAAGGCCCGCACCCGCGACAGCATGCAGGCCTTCACCAAGCTGACCCATGACGTCGACGGCGAGCGTCGCATCATCTCCGACGCCCCCCTGGTCGTGCCGATCGAGGACCTGGCCCCGGCCGACTCGAGTCGCGACGACATCGAGAGCCAGCTCCGCAGCCTGATCCGGTCCTACCGGCGCACCCTCGAGACGGACCGGCGCGAGCTGCTCGAGTCCTTCCACTACGTCCACGCCGCCCGCAAGGTCGTCGGGGTCGGGAGCGTCGGCACCCGGGCCTGGATCATCCTCCTGCTCGGCAGGGACGGACAGGACCCGCTCTTCCTCCAGGCCAAGGAGGCCGAGGAGTCCGTCCTCGAGAGGTTCGTCGGTCGCAGCCGGTACCTCAACCACGGCCAGCGCGTCGTCGCGGGACAGCGGCTCATGCAGGCGTCCAGTGACATCTTCCTCGGGTGGCAGCGCGTCACCGGGCTCGACGGTCAGGTGCGCGACTTCTACCTGCGTCAGCTGCGCGACTGGAAGGGCTCGGCCGACGTCGAGACCATGCCCTCCAGCGTCATGGGCGCCTACGCCCGCATCTGTGGGGCCACCCTGGCCCGCGCGCACGCGCGCTCGGGTGACCGCATCGCCATCGCCTCCTACCTCGGCACGAGCGACACCTTCGACCGGGCGATCGCCGACTTCTCGTCCTCCTACGCCGACCAGAACGAGCGCGACTACGAGGCGCTCGTCGCCGCCGTCAGGTCCGGGCGCCTCGACGCCCAGACCGGGATGTAGCGGTCACGGCGCCTCGGGTGGTCAGTGTCACGGCGGACCGAACCGCTGCCACACCTCGTCACGTCGGCCGCCCGTCACCCGGCCGGCGTCGAAGACGAGACCGGGGCGGCTCCCGCTCTCGAACCGGCCCCGCTCCAGCTCGGCCACGGTGAACCACTCGGGCCCGTAGTCCTCCTCCGGCCGGTCCTGTCGACCATCGAGCCAGCACACCTTGCACGACATCCGTTCCTCGACGTCGCCACGGAACGGGGAGGAACGGTCGTAGGTCACGCGGGTGAGGAGGTGTGCCTGGGCTCGACCCTCGATCCGCAGCTCCCAGACGGCATCGCGATAGGGGTCCAGCCTCGGGTCGGACGACCAGGATTCGTCAGCGGACATGAAAGCCATGTCTACAGGTTTCAACGACCTGCGCGAACCATCTTGTCCAGCCTTGCCGCCGACGCAGGCACGCCCGACGCGACGCCCGAGGTCGACGACGGTGCGAGCAGTCAGCTCACGTCCGCACGGCCCTCTCGACGAGCGTCGCGATGGTCTTCGCACTCTCGTCGCTCAGCTCTTCCACGGCGTACGACGTCGGCCAGAGCCCGCCCTCTTCATCGAGCGTGGCGTGGACGCTGAATCCCAGTGTCGAGTAGCGCGCCTTGTCCATGAGGCCGCTCCGGAAGAAGACGATGACCTTTCCTCCGGCTCTCGCCCAGCCCGGCTGTCCGTAGTAGGGCTTCGGCAGCAGCTCTGGCGCGGCCTCGGTCACGATCGCATGGAGACGCTCAGCCGTGGCGCGGTCGGGCTGCGGCATCTCGGCGATCTTCGCCAAGGCAGCCGCTGCATCGGCCGCCGCCTTGTCCTCGGCGCTGGCGCGGCGGCCCTCGGCCTTCAGCTCCGCCGCGCGATCCTTCATCGCGGCTCGCTCCTGCGCAGAGAAGCGTCCTTCACGACTCTTGTCGGCTTTCGGCGCGGCGCTCATTCCTCGGCCGTCCTCTCGTCAGACTCGGCTCCTGACGACGGTAGACCACTCGAGTGCCCGTACGAGGAGCTCCGAGGAGGCGGCCTGACACCCGAGGAGTGACCCGGCTCGCTGGGGACGGGCCCAGCCGAAGGACCGGCGGCTCATGCCACCGGTCCTTCGAGCTCGTGCGATCGTGCTCAGTCCTGAGTGCGGTCCCGCACGGCGTCGGCGGAGTCCGCCGCACTGCTGCGCACGTCGCCGACCGCCTGCTGTCCCTCCTGCTTCACGTCGGCGGCAGCGCTGCGGGCCGTCTCGGTGACGGCCTGCGCGGCCTCCTGGGCGGGCTGCTTGAGGTGGTCGGCGGACTCGCTCGCCACGTCCTTGGCCACGCTCTGCACCTCGTCGAGGATGGGGGCGGCCCGGTCCTTGAGGTCCTGCGAGACCTCGCGTTCCTTCTCCGAGGCCGGCAGAAGCGACCCGAGGAGCCATCCGGCGCCGAGCGCGATCATCCCTGCAGCCAGGGGGTTTCCGCGGGCCCGGCGCTTGAGCGAGTCACCAGCCTGGGCGGCGGAGTCCCCGGCCCCGTGGGCGATCTGCGTGGTCTTGTCGCCGGCATCGGAGGCGGTGCCCATGACGTGGTCACGGACGGAGGCCGCACGGTCCTTGACCTTGGCGGCCTGACGGTGCGCCACATGGCTGGGGCTCACCGACTCGCCCAACGCGTTGACGTCGCGGCTCAGCCCCTCGCGGGTCCGCTCGATGTTGGCGCGGATCACGTCCGGGTCGTTCGACGTCGTGTCGGTGGCTGTGTTCACGGTCGGATCGTTCATGGTCATCGCGCGTCCTCATTTCCCATCAGCGCACCCGGGACCCGCTTGGCGGTCTCCGTCGTGCGCGGCATTCCCTGGATCTGTCTCGTTGTTCGTCGGCCGAGCATCGCGAGGACCGCGGCGGCGATCCCCCACACGGCCATGACGACGATCGCCGCCCACCCTCTGCTGTCCATGGCGTTGGAGAGCCACTCCCAGACGCCGAGGGAGAGGAACAGCAGCGTCATCCACCCCGCGAGGGCGGCTGCGCCGAACTGTCCGGCGGCCTTGCCCGCCCGTGTCGCGGACTCGCGGGCCTCCGCCTTGGCGAGCTCGACCTCCTGACGCAGCAAGGTCGATAGCCCTTCGCTGATGTCCCCGACGAGCTCGCCGAGCGATGCGCGCTCGGCCTTGTCGTGGGCTGCCTCGCTGGCACTGAGGGTGTCCGCGTATGCCGTCGCGTCGGGTGCGTGGGCGCCCGGCGTTTCGGGTGCGTGCGCGCCAGGCGCGTCGGGCCAGGTGCTCATCAGCGAGCTCCGCCGTGGCCCTCGGCGCTCAGGTCGACAGCGTCGGCCTGAGCCGTGCCGTACGGCGCCGTGACGGCATGGGTCTCGCTGTCACGGACCCCGACGGAGTACGGCGCGTCCTCGGAGGCTGTCCCCGCGGGAGCGGTCGGCATCATCGCCCCGACGCCCGAGCCCGATCGGACGTCCGTCGCGGTGGGGACAGGCCCGGGCCGTCCGGCGTCGGATGTGCCTGAGCCCGCGGCGAGTCCGCGCGTCATCCTTCCAGCAACGACGCCGAGCACGGCAGCGCCGAGCAGGAAGGTGCCGGGGCGACGTCGGGCGAACGAGCGCAGCTCGTCGACCATCTCGCCGGGCTGACGCTCGGACAGCCAGTCCGCCGCGGACCGGGCACGGTCGGACGCCTGCTCGGCGACCTCTCCCGCGATGCCCTTCGTCTCGGTGCTCGATGCCATCTGCCTCAGCTCGTCGGCGATCGAGCGGAGCCCGCTCGCCGCGCGCTCGCCCTGGGACGAGGCCTGCCCGTCCAGCTCGGAGCGGACCTGCTCGAAGAGCTGACGCAGCTGCGTGGTGACCTCGGACGTGACGTCCTTGACGCCGGTCGCAGCCGTCTCGGCCACCTGGCGCCCGCTCTGGGCCGCGTCGGAGGCGACGGACTTGGCCTCGTCGCCGACGACCGCCTTCGTGCTGTTCGTGCTGTTCGTGCTGTTGGTGCTGTCCGTGCTGTCCGTGCCGCCCTGAGGCGTCACCACGTCCGGGGTGGTGCGTGCGGCGCTGGAGACCGGAGTGGAGCTCCCGGCGACCTCGACTGGTGTGGGCGTGTCATACGGTCGTTCGGTCATGGGGTGTTTCCCTTCGCTGGCCGCGCGGCGGGAACGGCCAGCTTCTCGAGCCTCCACACACGCGGTTGTTGCACAGGTGAAATACCCAAACCCTCTGCAACTCAAGCCGATTCGTTCGGCCGATCGAGTGTTGCCGGGACCGGGTATGTATCAGCACCGTCTACCGCTGTTGCCGATCTCGGCTCAGCCTTCGACACCGGTTGAGGAGTGCGACTGCCCGACGGGCTTGGACTCGGGTGAACCCCTTTCCCGGAGGTAGATGCTCAGCACCACCATGCTCGCGACGGCCAGGAACTCGGACTGCCAGTTCTGGAAGGTGCGGTTCCAGAAGTCAGGGGCGGCCGCGTACTCGGTCCAGTCGAGGGGCGCCTTGAGGTCCTGGATCTGGTCGGCGTTGTACGCCGCACGTCCGGCGATGAACTGCGCCAGCCAGGAGAGCAGGAAGATGGCCGCCATGGTCAGGCCGAGCGATCGCGAGAACAGTCGCAGGCGCCACCCGCCCACCTTCGCCCACGCCGGCGAGTCCTCCTGGGCGTAACGGCCGACCTTCTGGTCCTTGTCGGACTCGCGGCCCAGCGATACCAGCGGCTTCGACTCGGGGGACCCCTTCTGGGCCAGCCAGACGGTGAGCAGGATGAACAGGAGGAACTGCAGGTACTCGGACTGCCAGTTCTCGGCCACGTCGACCGCGAACTGCGAGGACGTCACGTACCGGAGCAGCCCCATCGACGGCAATCCGGCGTCGGCCGCCTGCCGGTTGTAGGACGCCAGACCTGTCAGCGCCTGCCCGACGAGAGCCACCACCAGCAGGCCCGTGAACGCCAAGGTCAGTCCCTGCTCACGAACGCGCCTCATCGCTGCACCATCCCGACGAAGATGCAGGCGGCCAGCACGAAGGCGATGAACAGCAGGATGCCCACGAAGGCGACGCGCATGATCAGGCTCCCTTCAGGTCACAGGAGAAGGGGCGGTCCTGTTCCTGGGGCGTGCAGCCGGCAGCAGTGACACGCCAGCCGGCGCCGAAGAGCGCCAGGAACACCGTGTCGTGCTCCAGCCGGACCATGGCGTCCTGGCCGTACACCTCCACCGTGAGCACCCGCCCGGCGTCGGGCAAGTCGGCGTCGGCGATGCCTTGGGCACACGGACCGGAGGCGTCCTCGAGCTCCTGACGGGTCTCCGGAGCCAGGAGGTCACAGGCCGTGTCGGGCTGTGCCCCGACGGCTGCGCTGAACATCGTGGCGGTCTCGCCGGCTGCTGTCGCCCCGGGCGAGGCATCGCCCGAGCAGCCAACCAGAGCCCAGCAGGCGCACACCACGAACGCAGGAAGCACTCGACGACGAGTCATGGCGCGACCCTACGGTCTCGGAAGGTGCAAGAGCCCCACACACGCCACGTTGTCAGCGTTCTCCCAGCCCCCGCGATCGCCGACGGGAGGACCAGAGGTGGGGCAGCCAGCCCCGGTCTGGTTGGCCGAATCTCCTGTGGGTACGGGACGGCTGGACGGCGTCGTGGCCGTCGCCGCCCGTCTCCGCTGCTCGAAGGAGTGCCCGTGTCCACCGATGCCATCGTCATGCTCAAGCAGGACCACAAGGACGTGCGCGAGCAGTTCCGCACCTTCCGCAAGCCCGACCAGACCCCGGTCCAGAAGCAGAAGATCGTCGACACGATCCTCGAGCTGCTGACCGTGCACACCTACATCGAGAACGAGGTCATGTACCCCCGCGTGCGGGCCCTGCTGCCCGACCTCGAGGACGACGTGCTCGAGTCCTACGAGGAGCACCACGTCGCCGACGTGCTCGCCATGGAGCTCGCCGCGATGGACGCCACCGACGAGCGCTTCGACGCCAAGACCACCGTGCTCATCGAGAACGTCGAGCACCACATGGCCGAGGAGGAGCAGGACTGGTTCCCCAAGGTCCGCGACGGACTCGGTCGCAAGCAGCTCCAGGAGCTCGGCGAGGAGCTGCTCGCGGCCAGGAAGAAGGCGCCGCGCCGACCCGAGCAGCCCAGCGCCATGAAGAAGGCCGTCGACGCCGTCATCTCCTGAACTGCCAGAGCGAGCGTCGGCGAACACCAGTGAAGGAGTGTCCATGAGCGGCCAGATTCCCCCGGTACCGGTGGAGAGCGGTCCGGAGAGTCCCTGTGACTGCGACAACTGCCCGGAGGGCTGCACGTGTGACTCGTGCCCGTGCGACGACTGCACGTGCGCGACCTGCGGCCATTCCGCCTGAAGTTCTGTCGGACAGCGGGGCCCTGAGTCCCACCTGTGCCGAGCCAGAGCCCGTTTGGCGTCGATGAGATCGGGTATTTCAGCCTCGTGATCGCTGAAGAGCACCGCCCCGTCACCGAGCTCAGCATCCGGGAGCTGCTCGCCGAGCTCACTCGCGTCGAGGACCGGCTGCGCGAGCAGGCCCATCATGTGGGGCCCCACCCCCTTCCCGGGCAAGTCAGTCGTGAGGCCGCCCTGCGTCGACGTGAACGCTCCCTACTGGCCGAGCTGCGCAGCCGACGGGATGCGGGCCCAGAAGGCCAGCCGGAGCCACAGGACGAGCTCGGCCCCGGGGAACAGGCCACGCCCGCCGACTCCCCACGTCGCGAGGAGACGCTGGGGCGTCACTAGACGTCCCAGGTCGGCACCCTGTCTCCCGTCGGCCACCTCACAGCTGTTTGCGGACGCCGGCTTCATGGCTGAGCGAGGCGAGCTCATCGCGCCGCGTGGCCGTCATGGTGTCTGCTCCGGCCCCACGTCGCCCGAGAGGCATCACCGTCGTGTGCCGCACGTCCTCGAGCTCGAAGGCGATGGCGGCATACCCCGCGACCAGGGCGAGCGCCAGACCGACCCAGCCCGCGGCGGTGAGCCACGATGCTGAGCCGGTCAGCTGCCCGACGCCGGTCATGGCGAAGCGCACGGCGCTGAGGCCCATGACGGCCATGGCGGCGAGCTTGCCCGTCGCAGCTGCGGTGGGGACGACCATCGCCACGGCCGAGCACAGGAGCAGCACGCCGAGCGCAGGAGACGTGGTGCCGGGCAGAGCCGAGCGTCGTGAGTCCCACAGTCGCCCAGGTCCCCGCGAGGATCCCCATGCCCGTGCCTGCGACCGGGTCTCGCGCCATGAAGCCCAGGACGCAGACGATGGTCTGGAGCGGCGTGGTGAGCACGAGCAGCGAGAGCGCGACGACGTGCCCCTGAGCGGGCGCGAGGACGCCGAGCTGCAGCATCGCCGTTGACGTTGTGCCGACCATGAGCGCGAGGAACCCGAGCGGAAGGGGGTTGCCGATCGGTCGCACCACGACACGTGTCTCGACGCGGTCCGTGTCGACGCCGTGAGATGTCGAGGTGCTCGTGCTCATACGACCAGCGCCTGGGTCGAGGACTCCTTGATCTTGGCATTCGCCCAGGTGGCTTGGCGTTTCGTCTCCGACTGGCATCGCGTCGCGAGCTCCAGCAGCTCGTCATGGACGATGGCCTGCGCGGCCTGCCCCACCATCTCCCAGTCGGTCAGCACCCCGGAGGCGCGGAGGTAGACGTCGCGCAGATCGCGGACCATCGCGAGCTCTGTCTCGGTGGAACGTCCTCGGCGCTCGGACATCCACTGCCGTGCGTCGTCGACGAGCGTCGGCGTCCCGTCAGGCACCGGGTCGAGGTCCTCGCCGAAAGCGGTTGCCATGGAGGCGATCTCGCGCACGTGGCGGGTTGACCACTCCGCGAGGTGTCGGCCCATGCGGTGCACCTCGTGATCGGCGCGGTGCTCGTCGGACAGCCTGAGAAGGGTCCGTGCGAGCTCGTTCTCGTCGTGATGGAGGTCCCGCAGGACGGTTCCGATCCTCATCGCTGCGCTCCTTCGGTCGCGTCCGCCTGCACCGGCGCTGAAGCCGTGTTGTCCGGGGCCGGCGACGGCGTGCCGTCGCCGTCAGCAACCTTGCGCACGGCGCAGGCGGCGGTCTTGAAGATGGGCTGCTTCGACGCGGGGTCCCAGTCCGTCGCCGTCAGCTCGTTGGCGGCGCGCCCGTGCTCCTCGGGTCGCCACCCCTCCGCCGTGTCCCAGTAGCCGTAGTGGAACGGCAGGAACACCACCCCGGGGCGTATGCCGCTCACGCGCACCCGTGCGTGCACCTCGCCCCGCGGCGTCGCGACCTCCGCCAGGTCGCCCTCGCGAAGCCCGTACGTCTCGGCGTCGGAGGCCGACACCTCGACCCAGACATCGGGCGCCGCGGCCTGCAGCTCGGGCACGCGCCCGGTGCGCGTCCGGGTGTGGAAGTGGTAGACCGTCCGCCCGGTGATGAGCTGGAGCGGGTGCTGCTCGTCGGGCATCTCGTGCGGCGGCCGGTAGTCGGAGGCCTTGACGACCGCCCGACCGAACGGATTGAGCGCGCGGTACTCCTGCTCCTCGACGGGCGCCCCGGTCTCGAGATCGCGGCCGTAGGTCTCACAGTCGTCCGGCGACGCCCAGAAGGCGCCTCCGGCATACAACCGTTCCGTCCCGTCCGGCGCCTCGTCAGTGCAGGGCCACTGGATGCCGCTGCCTCCACGCAGCTTCTCGTAGCTCAAGCCGCTGTAGTCGCAGGGCCGTCCACGGCTGCACTCGCGCCAGGCGTCGAACGCCTCCTCAGGCGTCGACCACGTGACGAGCGGCTGGCCGTCCTTGTCCTTCAGGCCCATCCGGCGCGCGAAGTCGACGAAGATGTCGAGGTCGGACCGCGCCTCTCCCGGTGGGTCGACGGCCTTGTCCGACAGGTGCACGGTGCGGTCGGCGTTCGTGAAGGCGCCGGTCTTCTCGCCCCACGCTGCGGCCGGCAGGACCACGTCGGCGAGCTGCGCGGTCTCCGTGAGGAAGATGTCCTGGACGACGAGGAACAGCCGCTCCTGGGAGAGGATGGAGCGCATGCGGGCCAGCTCCGGCATCGAGACCACGGGGTTGGTCCCCGACACCCAGAGCAACCGGATGGAGCCGTCCTCGACGTAGCGCATGATCTGCATCGCGTGGGTGGGTGGCGTCGCGTGCGGGATCTGCTTGGCCTCGACGTTCCAGACCCGCGCGAGGTCCTCGAGGTGGGCCTGGTTGCCCCAGTTGCGGAAGCCCGCCATGTCGCCGTCGGCGCCGCACTCGCGCGTGTTCTGTGCCGTGGGCTGCCCGTTCATCTGCAGGATGCCGCAGCCGGGCCGCCCGATCATGCCGCGCAGCAGGTGCAGGTTGTTGACCTGCACCGCGGCGGCGGTCGCTTGGTGCGACTGGTAAAAGCCCTGGAGCACGGTGGAGAGCAGCGCCCGGGCCTCTCCGACGAGACGGGCGGCGGCCCGGATGTCCGCCGCTGGCACGTCGCAGATCGTGCTGACGACCTCCGGCGTGTAGCGGGCGACGGTCATCTCGAGATCGGCGTAGCCGACGGTGTGGGCGCTCAGCCATTCATCGTCGACGTGGCCATCGGCGATGACCTGGTGGAGCAGGGCGTTCATGAGGGCGACGTTGGTGCCCGGGCGTGGAGCGAGATGGACGGTCGCGGCCCCTGCGACGGGAGTCGGTCGCGGGTCGACACAGATCACCGCGGGCGGGTCGTCGCCGGCCAGCCGGTCGAGGATCCGCATCCACAGCACGGTCTGGGTCTCGGCGACGTTGTGGCCGAAGAGGGCGATGACGTCCGCGTGGTCGACGTCCGTGTAGGAGCCCGGCTGCCCGTCGCTGCCGAAGGTCTCCTTGAGGGCCTCGGCCGCCGTTGCGGTGCAGAGGCGCGTGTTGCCGTCGACGTGGTTGGTGCGGATGCCACCGTGGGCAACGAGCGCCAGCGTGTAGTACTCCTCGAGGAAGAGCTGTCCGGTCGTGTAGAAGCCGATGGCGCTCGGTCCCTGTTCGTCGAGGAGCTGCTGCGTCCGAGCGACGACGGCGTCCATCGCCTCGTCCCACGAGCATTCGACGAGTCGGCCGTCGCGCCGGACCAGAGGACGCGTGAGCCGATCCGCTGACTGGATCGCCTGCCAGCCGTAGAGGTCCTTGGGACCCAGCCGTCCCCGGTTGACACGGTCGTCCGCGCGGCCGCGGACGCCGACCATCCGACCGTCGCGGACGGCGACGTCGAAGGCGTCCCCGTTGGAGTGCAGCGTCGATGCCGTCTGCACCCAGCGGTCGACGTCGGCGGGGGCGACTCCTGACGCGAGGTGCGCGTCGACCCTGACCGGCCAGGCGCCACCGCGCGAGTAGGGCGTCCGGTCACCCCAGACGTCGCCAATGCGGTCCTCGGTCGTCACAGGCGTCTCCTCGTCAACAGGCCGTCGGCGAGCGGCGAGCGGGTCAGGACCGTTGGCCCTTCGGCGGTCCCTTACCCAACACGCGATGCCTGAGTCGGAGGGGCGAGCGGGCGATGACGCGCGACGACGTCAGACGGCCGTCATTCCTCGTCCGACAAGACCTCCACCAGCGTGCGCGCCAGGACGAACACCGCCACGCCTGCGCGGGCCGCGGCGGCCTGGAGCCGTCTCTCGGCATCGTCCGGACTCAGACCTCGAGCGCTCATGAGCAGCCCCACGGCGTGGTCGACGAAGGCCTGTCCCCGTAGACGCTCAGGGCTCTTGACGGCTTCCAGACGAGACTCGAACGAGAGGTCAGCATTGGTGACGGCCCCCGGCGCCCAGGCACCGAAGAGCTCGGCCAGCACCTCGGTCTTGCCGTGGAAGGTCTCGGGTTCGGATCCGTAGAGGTTGACTCCCCCGGTCACGACGCCGCTGCGCCGGAAGGGCAAGGACAGCGTGCTCCGGATCCCCGCGGCGGCCGTCGCCTGGGCGAAGAGCAGCCACGTCGACTCATCAAGGAGTCCGGCCGTGTCAGTGAGGACGATGTTGTCCTCGCGGATCGCCTCGACACACGGACCGTCGTCCACGTACTGCACTCCGTCGAGTGCGGCGATGCGGTAGTCGGAGGAGACGTAGGTCAGGACGAGGTCGTCCGTCAGCAGGGCCAGGCTCACGCCCACGAGTCCGGGCACGCTCGCGCGGGCCGTGGCGGTGAGCTCTTCCAGGTCCTTGCGCAGGTCCATGTCGCCGTAGCGCTCGAGCTCGACGAGCGCTTCGTGGGTCTCGGGTATCGGTTCCACCGTCTCTCCATCGACGTCCTGGTGCGGCCGCCCACCCTGGACGGACCGAGCGGCCTCCCGCCGCCCAACCCCCACGTGCCCGGACGGGCCGGGGCCAAACACGCAGCGACCTCGGGTTCGTCGAGGGCCATGGACGTGGGCGGCGTGCAGATGGGTACGGAACACCCGAGCCGGCAGGAAGGGCTCCACGATGATGACGACCACCCGACGGTGACTCGGAAGACGACGTCGCCGCCCTCGACCCCTCTCGACGGCGCCACACACGCTTCGGGACCGACGGGAGCACACCCGATGACTGACACGACCAGCGACGTCAGCGTCCCCGACCGCCTGCGCGGCATGGCCGAGGACTTCGACCGCCTCGGCCGAGACATCGGCCGAGGCGACGCGAGGAATGCCTTCGGCGCCGTGACGCGTCTTGCCGTCGAGCGGGTGCCGCGGGCGCGAGCCGCGAGCATCACGACCCTGAGCCACAACCGCTTCGTCACCGCTGCAGCGTCGGACGACGTGGCCCGGCGGGCGGACGCGATGCAGTACGAGCTCGGGTCCGGACCGTGCGTCGACGCCATCGTCGAGCACACCATCTACCAACCGAAGGACCTGGCGTCCGACGAGCGGTGGCCGGAGTACGGTCGCCGAGTGGCGTCGGAGCTGGGTCTGCGGAGCATGCTGTCCTTCAGGATGAACCTCGAGTGGACCGACCTCGTGGCAGGTCTCAACTTCTACGCGGAGGAGCCCGGCTCGTTCGACGACGACGACCTCTCCGAGGGTCTGCTGCTCACGACGCACGCCGCACAGGCCGTCCAGGCCGCCCACCTGCGCGACCGGGTCGACAACCTCGAACGCGCCGTGAGCTCCAACCGCGACATCGGCACCGCCGTGGGCGTCCTCGTCGCGCAGCACAAGCTCACCCGTGACCAGGCGTTCGCCCTGCTGCGCATCGCCAGCCAGAACACCAACCGCAAGCTGCATGACGTCGCCCTCGACGTCATCGACACCGGGGCACTGGACGTCACTCCCCACGGCCACCCGTAGCAGCGGGAGCGGGCCACACGGCATACCACCTGTGTTCGTGACAGCGAGCGAGCCGGCACGACTCGGTCGGCCTCCAGGCGCTAGGCGGACTCGAAGCGGTGGAGCACCCTCGGCACGGCGCGGACGACGTCTCGGGCGAGGAACCCGGGCTGCAGGTCCTGCAGGACCTCCCCCGCGCGGGCGTGCAGCCAGGCGGTCCAGACCGCCGCCTGCTCGGGTGCGGCTCCCCGGGCGAGCAGCCCGGCAGCCGCGCCGGCCTTGACGTCTCCCGACCCGGCCGTCGCGAGAGCGGAGGGCCCGGAGTCGCAGGACCACGACTCGGCGTGCGCACGGACGACGTACGAGACCTCTCCCCCGCCGAGGACGACGACGTCGGTGGTGTCAGCGACCGTGCGGACCGCGCCGAGCTCGTCCTCCGAGACGTCGTCCTCCTCCATCTCCAGGAGCGCTGCCAGCTCCGTCACGTTGGGGGTGAGCAGGACCCGCCCGGCCAGATGGCGTACTCCGTCGAGACGACCCGTGAGATACGCCGTCCCCAGGGCATCAAGCACCAGCTGAGAGTCGAGGTGCGGAACGATCTGCGCAGCAAGGAGATTCGCGCTCTGTGGGTGACCGAGGCCTGGACCGAAGAGGACCACGTCTGCGCCGGAGGCGAGCTCGAGCACTCGGTCGGCACCCGCGACGGCCAGATCGCCTTCATGCAGGACGGGCAGTCCCTCGACGAACGCCTCGGGCAGCGCGGTACCCACGGCTGCAGCGGTGTCGGCGGCCGTGGCCACCTGCACCTTGCCGGCCCCCACGCGCAGCGCAGCCTCGGCCGCGAGGAGGACCGCCCCCGGCGTCTGCCGGGACCCGCCCACGACGAGCACCGTGCCACGGTCGGACTTGTCGCCTCGGGGCTCCGGCAGTCGCCACCCCCGCAGGAGGCCGTCGTCCACGTGCACAGGACACTCCTCGGTCACCGTGACGTCCTCCCCTCGCGCGGAGCCACGGGTTCGGTCGCCGATGCCTCGTGGGTCTTCTCGACGGAAGCCTCCTCCAGATGACCGGTGTCGGCGAAGGACTCGAGGGCCAATGCTCCGCCCGGGGTGCCTCGATAGCGCGTCAGTGAGCAGTTGGCGAGCGGCTGGGTCCGGTCCAGGTCGAGCAGGGTCGTCTCGTCGAGACCCTCGAGCACGAGCCGGAAGCTCATGATCACGGCCTGGTGGGTGAAGACCCAGACGCTGCGACCCCCGTGCGTCAGCGCGAGGTCGAGGAGCAGATGGCGCACCCTCAGCGCGACGTCGGTCCAGCTCTCCCCGCCGGGCGGACGGTAGTAGAACTTCCCCAGGCGAGACCTCCGCTCGGCCTCTTCGGGGTGGCTCGCCCGGATCCCCGAACCGGTCAGTCCGTCGAAGACGCCGAGGTCACGCTCCCGCAGCCGCTCGTCCCAGACGGGCTCCAGCCCGACCGCCGCCGCGACGACGCGTGCCGTGCTCGCCGCCCGCAGGTACGGCGAGCTGAGCACGACGTCGGGGCCGCGCGCCTCGGCTGTCGCGACGTGCTGGGCCAGCACCGTCGCCTGCCGCTCCCCCCGCTCGGACAGGGGGGTGTCGGGGTCGCGGGTGTCGAGGTCGAGGCGGCCCGCGCCGGCACTGCGGGCTCGGGCATCCGCGACGTTGCCGACGCTTTCGCCGTGGCGGACCAGGACGAGCGTGTCCATCGTCGGCAGACGACCGGGCCCGCGCGCTCCGTTCAGCATCGCGGCTCGCCCGAAACGCGTCGTCGGGGACTCTGGGGGCCGGAGGGCGTGAGACGGCTCTGCATGACCGACAGGTACCCGTGGCCGCGATCGCAAAACACTCCGACGACCGAGCCCGCGTACTCACCGGTGGTCGGACAGACTGCCTGCGCTGCACCCTGTCAGCAGAGGGGCTCGCACGCGAAGGCGAACGCGCGGCTCAGGACGCGCGCCCTGCTGAGGACGGTCGGTCGAGCAGACCGGCCACGCCGCGCTGCTGCTCGCCGAGATAGGCGTCGAGCGCCAGGAGGACTGCCGTGGCCGCCGGCGTGGCCCACTGCAGCCACCCCATCCGTCTGGCGAGCCTGCGCGCCCGGTCCTGCGCAGCCGGATCCGTCTCGGAGCCCTCGAGCGCCTCCTCGAGCTCGGCGCCGGATCGGTAGGCCTCGGCACTGACGAGGATGGCGGTCCCCGTCAGCGCGGTCTTGAGGACGACGGCGACCGCCGTCGGGGGGTGCGCGACGACGCGGTGTCGGTTGTCGGCGAGGATGGCGATCCCGCTCAGCAGGTGCAGACCGATGGCGGCGCCCTGCACCGGCCCCCACCGCCGCCACCCCTCGTCGGCGCCCTGGGCACGCTGGCGGACGACGTCAGCCCTGCGGGAAGCCGGGTCGAGTGCGACGGCCCCAGCCAGGGAGCCGCCGAACCACGCTGCGTTCGTGACGACGTGGGTGGCGCGGATGATGGTGCTGTATGCCGTCATGCTGAGTCCTGGTCGTCGTGCGCCGTGCGGCGCGTTGCCGGTGAGACTGTGCCGTACCCGCTCAGGGCCCGCGGACGCGTCCGGGTTCACGCCGGCGGGTACCCGTCCCCGGTGAGAACGCACCCCGCACCCCCGACGGCGCCGCCCCCCGGACCACAGGGGAGGATCGGAGGAGCGACGCCGCTGGTCACGGCGTACCCACCCCGGGCGGGCTCAGTCGCACATCCCTGGTCTCGTGGACGAGCGGGTATGTGCAGCCAGTGAGCCACCACGTACACCCTTCCGCCACGCCGGGACCCCTCCTGTGACCGGGGCCGTGCGCCTCGGGGACGGTGTGACGTCGCCGTCGCGCCTCGATGACCTCGTCGACGACCTCCGTGGTCGCCTCCGTGAGGGGCGCGACCCGGTGGCGACGACGGAGCTCGTCCGGGCCCTGCCCGACGCCTTCCCGGTGCCCGGCTCGGGCTCGACCCGCACCCTGTGGGAGTCGCTGGCGTCCGTCGCGGCGGTCGACCTGATGGCGGCCCGCACGATCGAGCCGCACCTCGACGCGCTGGCGATCCTCACAGAAGCCCGCTCGGCCGGGCACGCCGTCACCTCGGCCGCCCCCGACGGTGCGTCGTGGGGGGTCTTCGCCGCCGAGGGCCCCGGTGTCCGGCTCGAGGCCCGCGACAGCTCCAGCGACGCCGCCGGCGCCGTCCGGCTGCACGGGACCAAGCCGTGGTGCTCGCTGGCCGGGTCACTCTCACACGCCCTCGTCACCGCCTGGGACAGCGACACCACCAGACGGTTGTATGCCGTCCGGCTGGGCCCGTCGAACCACGTGACCGTCCAGCCCTCGGCGTGGTTCGCCCGGGGTCTGACCGCCGTGCCCAGCGGTCCTGTCGACTTCGACGGCGCCGAGGCGGTCCCGGTCGGACCGACGGGCTGGTACCTCGAGCGCCCCGGGTTCGCCTGGGGCGGCATGGGGGTGGCGGCCGTCTGGTACGGCGGCGCGGTGGGAGTGGCCCGCCGACTGCTGCGCCGGGGACGCGAGCCCGACCAGATCGCGCAGATGCATGTGGGGGCCGTCGACGCCGGGCTCTGGGCAGCCCGGACCTGTCTCGCCGACGCGGCTTCCCGAGTCGACGACGGCCGGGCGGCGGGTGAGGACGGCGCACTGCTCGCCCTGCGCGTGCGGCACGTCGTGTCCCGGGTCGCCGAGTCCGTCCTCGAGCGCGTCGCCCATGCGACCGGACCGGCACCCCTGGCGCTCGAGGACGACCACGCCGCGCGGGTCGCCGACCTGCAGCTCTACCTGCGCCAGGAGCACGCGGAACGCGACGAGGCCGCCCTGGGTCGCCACGTCCTCGCCCGTCACGTCCAGGACGTCGGGGGCGACACCCACGGCGGCACCCACGGCGACACCGACGGCGGACCGTGGTGACCGGCGCGCGGCCCTTCACGCATACCGAGTCGGGCACGCCAGAGACCGAGTGGAGCGAGCGACCCGAGTGGGGCGACCTCAGGTCGGCGGACGCGCTCCTCTCGGGGCGCCGTCGACTCGTCGTCGTCGCCGCCCACCCCGACGACGAGACGCTCGCCGCCGGCGGACTCATCGCTCTCGCCGCCCGAGCCGGGCTCGAGGTGACGGTCGTGCTGCTCACCGACGGCGAGGCGTCGCATCCCGGCTCCCCCACCCTGTCGAGCCACGACCTTGCCGGACTCAGGGTCGAGGAGTCCCGCGCGGCGCTGGCCCGACTCGCACCGTCCGCGACGATCGAGCGGCTCGGTCTCCCCGACGGCCACGTCGCCGTCCACGCCGACGAGACCGTCACGGGCCTCGTCGACGTCGTCGGGGAGCGCGGCGCCGACACCGTCGTCGTCGCGCCGTGGCGGCACGACGGCCACGCCGACCACGACGCGGCCGGTCGTGCTGCGGGCGTGGCGTGCCGGCGTACGGACGCGGAGCTGTGGGAGTACCCCGTGTGGCTGTGGCACTGGTGCGAGCCGGAGCAGGCCCCGTGGGCCGACCTCCACGCGCTCGCGCTCGACCCCGACGTGCTGGCCGTGAAGCAGGAGGCCGTGGCGCTGCACCGCACGCAGGTCGCTCCGGTCTCCGAGCAGCCCGGCGACGAGGCCGTGCTCCACGGGGACATGCTCGCCCACTTCGCGCGCTCCTTCGAGGTCTTCCTCCGGCTGGACGTGCCTGCCGACGACAGCCTCGACGAGCTCCACGCCTCGTCCAGCGACCCGTGGCAGGTCCGGACGAGCTGGTACGAGCAGCGCAAGCGGGCGGTCACCCTGGCGGCCCTCCCTCACGAGCGGTACGGCTGCGCGCTGGAGGTCGGCGGGTCCGTCGGGGCCCTGGCGGAGGACCTCGCGACACGGTGTGACCGACTCGTCGTCGTCGACGAGAGCGAAGCGGCTGTCGAGACCGCGCGGTCCTCGCTGCAGGGGCTCGGCAACGTGGAGGTCCTGCACGGCAGCGTCCCCGACGACTGGCCCGACGCACCCTTCGACCTCGTCGTCGTCTCGGAGGTCGGATACTTCCTCAGCCCCGCGCGACTGCGGCGGCTCGTCACGCGCGTCGACGCCTCCCTCACGGACGACGGCGCGGTCGTGCTGTGCCACTGGCGACACCCGGTTCGGGGCTGGCCGCTCGACGGCCCTCGGGTCCACGAGCTGTGGACCGGCACGTCCGCCCTGCCCGTCGTGGCCACCCACGTCGAGGGCGACTTCCGGCTCGACGTGCTGTCGACGTCCTCGGCGCACCGGGCGGAGTCGCCGTGACGGCTCGTCTCCCCCGTCCGTTGACCCACGTGCACGTCGTCGTCCCGGCCAACGACGAGGAGGCGCTGTTGCCCCGTGCACTCGGCTCCCTCGACGACGCCGTCGCCGAGCTGCACCGGTCCCGGCCCGACGTCCGGGCACGCGTCGTCCTCGTGCTCGACGGCTGCGTCGACCGCTCGCGCGAGGTCGCCGCACGGCACCGCGACGTCACCGTCGTCGAGGTCGACCGCCGGTGCGTGGGTGCGGCTCGTGCCCACGGCGTCGCCGTCGCCACGGCCCACGTCGCGGAACCGGACACCGGTCTTCACTGGCTGGCCGGCACGGATGCGGACTGCGCGGTACCGACCGACTGGCTCGTGCGCCAGGTCATGCTCGCCGACACCGGACTCGACCTGGTCACCGGCACCGTGCAGCCCGACGACGAGCTCGGCCCCGACGCCCTTGCCCGATGGCACGCCCTGCACCAGCTGCGCGACGGTCACCCACACGTCCACGGGGCCAACCTCGGCCTCCGGCTCTCGACCTACCGGGCGACCGGGGGCTTCGAGCCGCTCGCGGTCCATGAGGACGTGGGCCTCGTCGAACGCGTCCGGGCCTCCGGCGCCAGCTGTCTGGCCACCTCGTCCGTGCACGTGCGCACCTCGGGACGCACCCGGGGACGCACGCCCGGTGGCTTCGCCGACTACCTCGGGGCCCTGACCGCCCAGGGTTCGCTCACGGGTTGAGACACGCCGCCGCATGGCGACCTCGGCCGGGGGGTCTGTGACCTCCCCCTGCGGGCCGGCGCAGTGCCATCATGCACCTATGACCACGAACCGCCCCGACACCACGGTGGGCGCCACGTCCGGTCTGGGCGCCGCAACCGTCCTCACGAGCCTGGCCCGAACCCTGGCCGAGACACCCGGAGTACTACCCACCCTGCACGAGATCGCCGCGGGTTCGGTCGACCTCGTGCCCTGCGACTGGGCCGCGGTCGCCGTGGCGGAGCACTTCACGCGCACACGGGCCCGACTGGCCGACTCGACGGACGAGGCGCTCATGGAGACGGTGGCCGAGGTCGCGGCCGAGGCGGGGCACAGTCCCGGTCTCGCCGCCTTCGAGGCCGGAGAGGTCGTGCGGTGCGACGACCTCGCGCACGAGTGCAGGTTCACGGCATACGCCACGCAGATCGTCGCACGCACACCCATCCGCGCGGTGCTGTCGGTCCCACTGCGCTTCAACGGCGCCACCGTCGGCGTGCTCACCCTCTACAGCGCCCGGCCCCGCTCGTTCGACGAGGGGTCGGTCGCGAGGGCGGCTCTCGTCGCCGAGCACGCCGCCATCGCGGTCGAGGCGGCCCGCAGCGACGACCGTTCCGTCCAGCTGCAGTCGGCCCTGGAGCACAGCCGGACCATCGGCGCCGCGATCGGCATTCTCGTCGAGCGGCACCGCATCCTGCCCGCCGACGCCTTCCAGATGCTCCGCGAAGCGAGCCAGCACACCAACCGCAAGCTCGTGCAGGTGGCGGCCGACCTCCTGGAGACGGGGGCCCTGCCCGAGGTGTGACCTTCGCGCCCCAGGCCCCACGCCCGCTCTGGCCGACGGTCGGTGTCGACGCGTCCTGGCGTTGATGCTGAACGGGGTGCTGGTGGGTATGGCTGAGGGAGATCGTCGGCGCCGGACCAGGGCAGCCGACCCTGAGACACGGAGGCCCCTCATGAAGAGACTGCTCATCGTCACCGCCGGCGCGGTCGGATTCCTGCTCGGCTCGCGGGCCGGTCGGGAGCCCTACGAGCAGTTCATGCGCGCCATCGGACAGCTGAAGGACGACCCTCGTGTGCAGGCGAAGGCGCACCAGGGTGCCCAGCTCGTGCGCGAGCAGGCCCCGGTCGTGGCGGACAAGGTGGCCGATGCCGCCCGGACGGCGACCGACAAGGTCACCTCGGCGGTTTCGGGGTCCACCGACGCCGATCTCGCGGACTCGCGTCAGGAGGACGCGGAGGACCGTGTCGAGCAGGCCGTGCAGTTCCAGAAGGACCACGGGCCCAAGGGCCCGCTGCCCTGATCACCTGCCAGCTGGTCTGGCGCCGGACTCCTGCCCCGACTCTGCGAGCGACGTGCCGCCCCTGCGCCTCGGCGTAACAGAACCCGACAGGCGTGGATGTAGCAGGTGACGACGTGATACTCGAGCCTGAGTGCGTGAGCGCTCCACCCGAGCAGTGACGTCTCTTGGGACACCCGGGCGCAGACGCGATGGGGAGGGCGCGGGACGGCGGCTGACCAGTGTGGTCGCCGTCCCGCACAACCACTCCACAACAGCAGGCGGCGGCCCTCGGTCGGGTCGAGCCAGGGCCTTGCGTTGGAGCCACGACGCCAGCCATCGCGTGGACCATCGGATGGACCTCTACCGGGGAAGACAGTCACGACGTGATCGGTCCGCTGACAGGTGTCCTCAGCGGAGCGACCGCGAACTCCCTCATTCCCTCCGCGAGACCGATCTGAGCGCGCCATCCGAGCTCCCTGGCGATCCGTTCCGAGCTCGCGGTGATGTGGCGGACGTCGCCGGCCCGATGGCCTCCGTGACGACCGCGGCGGGGCGCCGACGGCGCCGCTGATGGCATCGGCGAGCGGTGCTCCCGGCTACGGACCCATCGACGTGTCGATGACCGTCGTCGGCGACACCAGCCCGTCCAGCGGACTCAGCCTGGAGCGGTTCGTCTCGGCTGACGCCGACGGCAACCTCGGCTACCACCGCAGCGTCGTCGTGCCCAAGGAGGTCGCCAAGAACCTGGCGAACCTGCACATGCGCCGCCTGGTGCGCATCTGGCAACGGCACGACCGCGTGATCGCGATCGAGGACGTCATCGGGCTCGAGAAGGACCACGGCGACCTCCGCTCGACCCGGCCGCCGCGCCACCACATCCGCACGACCTGTCCGAGGACTCCGAGGCGGGCGACGCCCGATATCCGCCCCTCTGAGCACGGTGGGGTCGTCGGCACCCCCGGATTCGGACGAGGGCTGCGGACACGGCCCACCTCCGGCAGAGGGCGACCGAGCAGACCTGGGCCGTTGGCGGCGATCCGCCACGACGCGATGACGGCTCGTGCGCGCCCGTGGCCACATGACAGAACAGCCCCTGACCCGCGTCTCCGCTGGTCAGGGGCTGTCTCGTGCTGGTGGGCGATACTGGGTTTGAACCAGTGACCTCTTCCGTGTCAAGGAAGCGCGCTACCGCTGCGCCAATCGCCCTTGGGTGTTGCTGGTACTGCGTGGTGTCTCACCGAGGTGGAGACGGGATTTGAACCCGTGTACGCGGCTTTGCAGGCCGCTGCCTCGCCTCTCGGCCACTCCACCGTGGAAGGCAAGTGGATCTTTGCCTCCGAGCGGACGACCGGGCTCGAACCGGCGACCTCAACCTTGGCAAGGTTGCGCTCTACCAACTGAGCTACGTCCGCGGGAACACCAGCGGTGTAACCTCCCCGCTCGGTGCTTGGTAGACATTAGCCGATCGATCCACGAGATACAAAACCGGCTGTCGTCGGCCCCGTGCCGGCACCTCAGCGCCGCCGCGCGGCCTCGTCAGAGGTCGGGTCGGAGGCCTCTCCGGAGGCCTGCTCAGAGGTCGTTTCGACCTCCCTCGCCCCCTCCCCGACGCTGCGTTGGATCGCCGTCTTGATCGGCCCGTGGTCGGTGCTCTCGTACTGCTGGTCGCGCCCTCGACGCGCGTGCGCGCCGGCGTCGGCGGCTGGTACGTCGACGCCGTCGAACGTCGCCGGCGGGTCCGTGTCCGACCCCGGTCCACCGTCGCTGGTCTCGGGCTCCGCACGGGCGATGAGCCCACCGGCACCCTCCATCGCCCAGTTGACCAGCCGCACGTCCGCGCCCTCGTGCAGGTCGACGGGCCACAGGGTGCGGACCGCGGCGTTGAGGCCCGCGCCGATGAGGATGGCCACGGCCAGCGCGTACAGCCAGATGAGCAGGACGATCGGCGTGCTCAGCGGGCCGTAGATCGAGGAGCCGCCCATGGAGACCTCGAGCGAGATCCGCACGACGTAGGACGCGCCGAGCCAGATCGCCATCGCCAGCAGGGCGCCCGGCACGTTGCGCCGCCAGGGGCTCCGTCGCGGGGTCGACACGTGGTACATCGACGCGAGAAGAAGCACGCTGAAGACGATGAGCGTCGGCCAGAAGAGCGCCTTGGTCACGGTCGCCGCCGCGTCGGGCAGCCACGAGGCGAGCAGACCCGGCCCGAGGAGCATGAGCGGCAGCACGATGATCGCCGAGAGGATGCCGAGCGTGTAGAGCAGCAGGCTGAAGGCGCGCATGTGGACGATACCGCGAGCGTCCTTCTGCCCGTACATGATCGAGACGGTGTCGACGAAGACGTTGAGGGCTCGCGACCCCGACCAGAGCGACAGGATGAAGCCGACGGAGATGATGTCGACACGGCCGCCCTTGAGCACGTCGTCGATGGTCGGCAGGAGCAGCTCGTTGATGCTCGACTCGGACAGGAAGCGCGAGGCGTAGACCTCGATGGCCGACACGATGCTGTTGATCGTGTCGGCGCCGATCCAGCCGCCGACGAAGCCGAGCCCACCGAAGAGCCCGAGGACGAGCGGCGGCAGGCTGAGCAGCATGAAGAAGGCGCCTTCGGCCGCGAGGCCGGTGACGCGGTAGCGCAGGCACACCCGGATCGTCTCCAGGGTCAGCCGCGCGAGCGGGACGCCCCACGGCACTCGCTCCAGCACTGCCCGCATCCTCGTCCGCACGCTCATCGTCTCCGAGGCTAACGGGGCCACGACCAACCGCGGCACGCGTGACCGGCACGACACGCGCCCGGCGGGCAGGGCCACCCGCTCGGCGCCTAGTCTCGGCGGGGTGAGCACACACGAGGTGACCAACCAGGTGCCCCCGTTCGTCGGCGGCGACTTCCTCTCCGACGACGTCGCGCTGCGGGAGGCGGTGGAGCGCTGGGCAGGCCCCGCGGCCGTCTCGGACCTCGCCCCGCTCGGGTCCCTCGCCGGCACCCCGGAGGCGCAGGAGCACGGCCGCCTCGCCGACACGAACCCGCCGGTCCTGCGCACCCACGACGCGCGCGGCCACCGCGTCGACGAGGTCGACTTCCACCCGTCGTGGCACTGGCTCATGACCCGGGCCGTCGGGGCCGGCCTCACGGCCGAACCGTGGACGTCGCCCGCCGGTTCGGGCGCCCACGTGCGCCGCGCGGCCGGATTCGTCCTGTGGTCACGCGTCGAGGCCGGGCACGGCTGCCCCGTCTCGATGACGTATGCCGCGGGGTCGGCCCTGCGACACGACCCGACCCTGGGTGCCCACTGGCTCCCGGCCCTCGCGAGCCGCGACTACGAGTTCGGCATCCGGCCCGTGTCGCAGAAGGCCGGGGCGATCGCCGGGATGGGCATGACGGAGAAGCAGGGCGGCTCGGACGTGCGCGCCAACACGACCCGGGCAATCGCCTCCCCCGGCGGGGCCCTGCCGGGCGAGACCTACCGACTGACGGGCCACAAGTGGTTCTGCTCGGCGCCGATGAGCGACGTCTTCCTCGTGCTCGCCCAGGCGCCGGACGGCCTGACCTGCTTCGTCGTGCCGCGTGGGCTCGACGACGGCACACGCAACCCCTTCGCCCTCCAGCGCCTCAAGGACAAGCTCGGCAACCACTCCAACGCCTCGAGCGAGGTGGAGCTCCACGGCACGTGGGGCAGCCGGCTCGGCGACGAGGGTCGTGGGGTCCGCACCATCATCGACATGGTCGGCGCGACCCGCCTCGACTGCATCCTCGGCTCGACGGCGACGATGCGTGACGCCGTGGCCCGAGCGGTGCACCACGCCCGTCACCGGACCGCGTTCGGCGCGCTCCTCGTCGACCAGCCGCTGATGCGCAACGTGCTGGCCGACCTCGCCCTCGAGGCCGAGGCGGCGACCGTGCTCGGTCTGCGGCTCGCCCACGCCGTCGACACCGGGGAGAGCGAGCTGGCCCGGCTCGGTGTGGCCCTCGGCAAGTTCTGGGTGTGCAAGCGGACAGCCCCCATGGTGGCCGAGGCGCTCGAGTGCCTCGGCGGCAACGGCTACGTCGAGGAGAACGGCCTCGCGCGCCTCTACCGCGAGGCGCCGCTCAACTCGATCTGGGAGGGCTCGGGCAACGTCAACGCCCTCGACGTCATGCGTGCCGTGACCCGCGAGCCGACCACCCTGGAGGCGCTGACGAAGGAGCTGCACGAGGTCCGCGGCCGCAGCGCCGAGCTCGACGCGCACGTGGACTCGTCACTCGCACAGGCGCGCTCGCTCGACCCCTCGTCCGCCGAGGCGTCCTTCGGCGCGCGTGTCGTCGTCGAGCGGCTGGCGCTCGCCCTCCAGGCCAGCCTGCTTGTCCAGCACTCCCCCGGCCCCGTCGCCGATGCCTTCGTGGCCAGTCGGATCGCGGGCCGTCGCGGACACTCGTTCGGCTCCCTCGACGTCGACCTCGCCGGGGCGGCGGCGACCGTCATCGACCGAGCCGGCTGACGCACCGAGAGGCGAACCGCGGCACCACGCGAGACCCGTTGGGCGGCATACGTCCTCGGGTCTGCGCCCCCTGCGGCGCCGAGCGCGTCAGCTCGCCGACAGGCGCTTCTTCTCTGCCTCGACGTCGAAGTCGGCCGGCGGCCACTGGAGGTTCATCCCCCGCAGGGCCTCGAGGATGAGCTGCTGCACCGCGAGTCGGGCGTACCACTTGCGGTCTGACGGCACGACGTGCCACGGCGCACCGACCGTCGAGGTCTTGTCGAGGACGGCCTGGTAGGCCTCCATGTAGGCGCCCCAGTGGCTGCGCTCGTCGACGTCGCCGGGGTTGTACTTGTAGTGCTTGTCGGGGCGGTCGAGGCGCTCCATGAGCCGCGCCTTCTGCTCGTCCTTGGAGATGTGGGTCATCACCTTGATGACGGTCGTGCCGGCCGCGATCACCCTGCGCTCGAAGGCGTTGATCTGGGCGTAGCGCTTGGACCACACGGCCTCGGGCACCAGCTCGTGGACCCGCACGACGAGGACGTCCTCGTAGTGCGAGCGGTCGAAGACCCCGAGCTGGCCGGCGCCGGGCAGGGCCTTGTCGATGCGCCAGAGGAAGTCGTGCGCGAGCTCCTCCTTCGTCGGCGCCTTGAAGCCGGTCGCCTTGACGCCCTGGGGGTTGACGGAGATGACGTGGCGCATGATGCCGCCCTTGCCCGAGGTGTCCATGCCCTGCACGACGAGCAGGAGCGACTGCCTCGAGCCGGCCGTCGAAGCGGCGAAGAGCCGCTCGAGCAGGTCGGACAGCTCGGCCTCACAGGCCTTGAGCGCCGCCTTGCCCGCGATCTTGTCGCCCGTGAAACCCGGGGTGCCGGACGTGTCGACGTCGGCGAGCACGAAGCCCTTCCCGACCTTCAGCGCGTTGGCGACGTCCTTGATCTCCTCGACGGCCGCCTCCTCGTGCGCCGCGATGACCTCGTCCTCGGCGACCTGGGCCTCCAGCTCCTTGGCCGCCTTCTTGCTCGAGATCCTGCCCTCCTTGCCCGACGACTTCCCGGACTTCTTGCCCTTGCCCTTCGCGCCCTTGCCCATGGCGTCATCCTGCCCGACCGGAGACCGGTGCGACGGGATGTGAGGTCACCGATCCGCGCGGCGTCCCGGGCCGTCGTCGATACTGGCCCCATGCGCCTGCTCGTGCCCGGTCGCTCCGGCCTGCCCGCCCACTCCGACCTCGACCCGACCGGGCTCTTCAGCGCCTATGCACCGCCCCGGGACCGGTGGGTGCGGTGCAACATGGTGACCAGCCTCGACGGCTCCGCCACCGGCGCGGACGGACGCTCCGGCTCGATCAACAACGACGCCGACCACGTCGTCTTCGAGGTGCTGCGAGCCCTGAGCCACGTCGTGGTCGTCGGTGCAGGAACGATCCGCGCCGAGGGCTATCCGCCTCTGTCCGTGGCCGATCCGCTCGTCGACCTGCGACGCGACCGCGGCCTCCCGGACGCCCTGCCCCTCGTCGCCGTGAGCAACCAGGGGCACGTCCCCCCGACGCTGAGCGGATGCCGGGACGGCCGGGCACTGATGGCCGTCCCGGCCTCGGCCGCCGGACTCGACTCGGCCAGGCGTGACCTCGGTGAGGACCACGTCCTCGTCTGCGGCGACGACGTGGTCGACGTCGCGGCCCTCGTCGAGGCGCTGCACGTTCGCGGCTGGGACCACGTCCTCACCGAGGGTGGGCCGAGCCTGCTCGGGTCCTTCCTCGCGGCGGGTCGGCTCGACGAGCTCTGCTTCACCATCGCCCCGCAGGTCGTCGGCGGCCAGCACCCGCGCCCGGTCGGCCCCGAGGGCACGCCCGCCGACCTCGACCTCGAGGTGCTCGTCGAGCAGGACGCGACGCTGATGGGACGCTGGTTCGTCAGGCGGTGACGAAGGCGCACGACGCCGCACCAGGCCGCACGACGGCGCTCGGCGGCGTCTGACGCCCTACGACGAGCGCTCAGCGGCCCTCGGCGAACACGCCCACGAACTCGCGCAGGACGCGCTCCCAGCGGTCCTGGTCGTAGTTCCACTCGCGGCAGTGCCGCGCGGTGTCCCACCGCTCGAGGCGCACGAGGTCGGGCCGCCGCCCTGCGAGGGCCACCGCGGGCCCGATCGGCACGAAGTCGTCGCCGTCCGAGGCGATGACGAGCATGGGGTGCCGCAGCTCGCCGGCGCGCGCGACCCAGTCGGTGCGGGCCACGTCGATCGGTTCGTGCACCCCGACGAGCCGACGTGTGCGACGGGAGCCCATGAGGTCGGTGGCCACCCGCACGAGCGGTCCGGGCACGCGGTGCAGCCGCCCGTGGTGGCGCAGCACGACTCCCCAGTCGATGACCGGGGAGTCGAGCGCCACCCCGACGACGTAGTCCGACAGTGGTGACCGGTCGAGGGCCTGGAGCACGATGGCGCCGCCCATCGACCACCCGAGAAGGAGGATGCGCCGGGCACCGTGCGACACGGCATACCCCATGGCCGCCTCGACGTCGCGCCACTCCGACAGCCCGAGGTTGTAGCGCCCGTCCGGGCCACGCGGGGCGTCGCGGTCGTTGCGGTAGGCGGCGACGAGGCTCGTCCACCCGGCCTCGCGCAGTACCGGCACGGCCCGGAGCGTCTCCTCCTTGCGCGCACCGCGGCCGTGCACGAGCACGGCCCAGTCGGCCCCGGTCGTGCCGTCCTTACGGCGCACCACCCAGCCCGGCAGCGGGCCCACGTCGGACAGGATGCTGACGTCCTCGTCGGGCAGGCCCAGGCTCACCGAGGGGCGGTCCCAGAAGTAGTACTGGTTCCAGCGGGCGGTCGCGGTCTCGATGGCTCCCCGGTCCACCGCCACGAGCCGTCGCGTCACCGACGTGGGGTCCGCGTCGACGATCTCACCGACCCGCGCATGGCCCGCTCCCCCGTCGAGCCAGACGCCGTAGCGGCCCGGCACGACGGTCTCGGGGGTGACGCCGAAGGTGACCGTGTCGGCGTCGTGGCGCAGGATCTCGACGTCGTCCGGCTGCAGCTCGTCGGGCGTGATGACGCGTCGTGCGAAGTACGCGGCGGCCGCCACCGAACCGCCGGCCGCGCCGAGCACCGATCCCGTGCCGGCGGCCGCGGCCACGAGCACCGGACGCGAGACGAGACGGCGCACCTGCACGGGGCCATCGTCGCAAACGACCGGCGCATGCCGTGGGAGGGCGTGCCGCCGGGCGCACACGGATCAGGACAGGCGTATCAAATCGGGCGTCCGGCGCACCGTCCTTCGGGAGCCTCGGGGACCCACGGGCGGCGTGCCGCACCCCCTGATCGTTCCCCGGCCCACCCGTGGGCCGGTCGCGGTCGAGGAGGCGCCCGTTCGGGGTCGCGGTCACCACCTCGCCGTCTCGGGGTGCGAGGACGAGGTCCACGCGCCGCTTCTCACCGTCTCGTCCCACGAAAGGGGACATCCGTGTTCACCACCTTGCGCCGCGGCGCACTCAGCATCGCGGCGGCCGGGGCGCTCGTCGCCACGCCGGCCCTCGCGATGGGAGCCGGCGTCAGCCCGGCCACCTACGACGCGTCCGTCGACCCGGGCGACACCGTCCACGTCACCAAGACCATCAGCACGCCGGAGATCCCGCCCAAGCCCGACATCGTCCTCGTCGTCGACGAGACCGGCAGCATGGGGCCGGCGATCGACAACGTGAAGTCCGAGATGGGCTCGATCGTCACCACGGTCCAGGGAGCCCAGCCGCAGGCCCAGTTCGCCATCGCGTCCTACAAGGACGAGGGTGACGGGGCGGAGTTCTTCCAGGTCGAGACCGGCCTGACGGGCAGCCAGGCCACCGCCCAGGCCGCGATCGACAGCCTGTCCGCGTCCGGGGGCGGCGACACCCCCGAGGGCCAGCTCAACGCCCTGTGGCAGGTCGGGTCCGGGGGCGGCGCCATCGCCTACCGACCCGACTCCTCGCGCATCGTCGTCTGGTTCGGCGACGCGAGCGGTCACGACCCGAGCGGCGGGCACAGCGAGGCCGACGCGACGGCATCCCTCACGGGGGTCGGCGCCCAGGTCATCGCCATCAACGTCGAGTCCGGTGGGGCCGACGGCCTCAACGCGACCGGCCAGGCCCAGCGCATCGCCGACGCCACGTCGGGCGCGTTCTTCCCGAGCGTGACGCCGGGCAACGTCGCGAGCACCATCCTCGCCGGTCTGGGCAACCTGCCCGCCGAGGTCACGGCGAACGTCGACTGCGACGCCGGCCTGTCGATCGGGTTCACCCCGGCCCTGCCCCAGACCGTGACGAGCGGCAGCGACGTCGTGCTCGACGAGGCCATCACGGTCGCCACCGACGCCCCGCAGGGGTCGACGCTGACCTGCACGACGACCTTCCTCGTCAACGGTGCCGAGGCCGGGCCGGAGTTCGTCCAGACCGTGAGCATCAAGGTCAACGACGTCACGCCGCCGACCGTCTCGTGCGGCCCCGGCGTCAACCCGGACGGTGTGACGCCGCCCGGCTACAAGAAGGCCGGCTTCTACCAGCTCGTCGCCGACGACAACCTGCCGGGCACGACGGTGACGGTCTCCGACACCGTCACGGGGGCCTCCTTCGGTCCCTACGACCCCGGCACGTACATCAAGATGACGCAGGCGCTCGGTGCGACGCCGTCGTCCGTCCCCTTCGAGGGCATGGTCGACTGGCACGTCACCGTCCAGGGTGACCTGCTCCTGACGGCCACGGACGCCGCGGGCAACACGGCGACGGCCACCTGCACCGTCCCGCCGAACAAGAAGTGACGCCAGCGCGTCGATGAAGGTCCTGCGCGGCCCCGACCACCCCGGGCCGAGCAGCACGAGGGCCCCGGCCACCCACCGGGGCCCTCGTGGCGCGTCCGCACCCGGCCCGTAAGACCTCGTAAGGACCACGTCGTCGCCGGGCGGGCACAAACCCGGGTGACGTGGCGTTGGTCTGGACATGAGCCACGAGAACACCTCCGACAAGCCGTATGCCGTCCAGCGCACCGACGAGGAGTGGCGCGCAGCCCTGACGCCCGCCGAGTACAAGGTCCTGCGACAGGCCGGCACCGAGCCCGCGTTCCGCGGCGAGTACACCGACACCAGGACGCAGGGCGTCTACTCCTGCCGGGCCTGCGGCAGCGAGCTCTTCCGCAGCGACACGAAGTTCGAGTCGCACTGCGGCTGGCCGTCGTTCTACTCCCCGCTCGCCGGTGACACGGTCGAGTACATCGAGGACCGCGCCTTCGGCATGAAGCGCGTCGAGGTCCGGTGCGCCAGCTGCGGCTCGCACCTCGGGCACGTCTTCGAGGGCGAGGGCTACGACACCCCGACCGACCAGCGCTACTGCATCAACTCGATCTCGCTGCGCCTGCAGCCCGACGAGGGACCGTCTGCGCAGGCCTGACCGGCCGACCGCCGACGGGCTGCGGTCGCCCGGACTCCTCGCCTAGATTCGTCCCATGGTCGACGACGGCGACATCCGCATCGGCAGTGCCGAGCGCGACGAGGCGCTCGCCGCGCTCGCCAAGCACCACGCCGCGGGACGCCTCGACGCGAACGAGTACGAGGACCGGCGCGGCCGGGCGACCGACGCCGTCGTCCGGCGGGACCTGACCGAGCTCTTCGTCGACCTGCCCGAGCCACGTCCGCGGCTCGAGCCCGCGCGGGGCGGCGCCGTCTCGCGTCCGTCGGCGCCCCGCCAGGGGCCACGGAGCAGGGTGGCGCGCGTGCTCGTGAGCCTCGCCCCCTTCATCGCGCTCGCCGCGTTCCTGCGCACCGAGTCGTGGCTCGTCGTCCTGCTCATTCCCGTCATCGTGGCGATCGCCAAGGCGATCGACGACTGAGCCCCGCCTGCACGTGCAGGTGGGGCTCAGCGGCGCGCGCGTGGGTCGCGGGCGCTCAGCGCAGGTTGGCGACGAGCTGGGCCGGCTCGACCTTCGGCCCGGTGAAGAACGGGATCTCCTCGCGCACGTGCATCCGGGCGCGGGACGCGCGCAGCTCGCGCATGAGGTCGACGATCCGGTGGAGCTCGTCTGCCTCGAAGGCGAGCAGCCACTCGTAGTCGCCGAGGGCGAAGGAGGCGATGGTGTTGGCCCGCACGTCGGGGAAGTCACGCGCCATCTGGCCGTGCTCGCGGAGCAGGTCGCGGCGCTCGGCGTCCTCGAGGAGGTACCACTCGTAGGAGCGGACGAACGGGTAGACGCAGACGTACTTCCGCGCGACCTCGTCGGCCATGAAGGCCGGGACGTGGCTCTTGTTGAACTCCGCGGGGCGGTGCAGCGCCGCGTTGCTCCAGACCGGCTCGAGGTGCGAGCCGAGCTCGGTGCGCAGGAGTCGGTGGTAGGCCGACTGGAGCTGCTCGATCGTCTCGGCGTGCCACCACACCATGAAGTCGGCGTCGCCGCGCAGGCCTGCGACGTCGTAGATGCCACGGACCACGACACCCTCGCCGGCGATCTCGTCGAGGAACGCCTCGAGGTCCGCCGTGACCGCGTCGCGGTCGTCGCCGACCGGCGTGACGGTGCTGAACACCGACCACATGCAGTAGCGGATGGTGTCGTTGATCTCCCGCATCTCGGCCGGGGTCAGGCGCTCGCTCATGGCCCCATCATCCCAAGCGGCTCGGAGCCCCTCGTCAGCGGGTCAGGACCGACCGCGCGGCAGCGCGGCCGGACGCGATGCACGCCGGGATGCCCACGCCGTCGTATGCCGCCCCGCACAGCGCGAGCCCGGGCGGCAGCACGCGGGTGGGCGCCAGTCGCGAACGGTGCCCGACGGCATACTGCGGCAGTCCCCCGCCCCAGCGCTGGACGTGCGCGTCGACGGGGTCGGGCACCCCGTGCCCGAGCACCGTGCGCAGGTCGGCGAGGGCCACGGCGACGAGCTGGTCGTCGGAGCGCTGGAGCGAGGCCTCCTCGCGGTGACGGCCGACGGAGGCCCGCAGGAACGTCCGGCCCGGGTGGGCGGCTGCGAGCCAGGGCCACTTGACCGAGCTGAACGTCGACGCCTTGATCGTCAGCGACTCCGTGGGCGGGACGAGGAAGCCGCTGCCGTCGAGGACGTCCGGTGCGGCACCGTCGAGGGCGAACGTCACGATGGCCATGGACGCGTACTCGACGGTCGCGAGCGCCGCGGCGGCCGCGGGGGCGACGTCACGCAGCAGTCGCGAGGCCGGAGCCGCGGGGACGGCGAGCACGACGGCGTCGAAACGTTGCTCAACGACGTCGGTCGTGGGACCGGTCGACACGACCCAGGCGTCGCCGTCGCGACGAACCCCGCGCACCACCGCACCCCGTCGCACCAGGACACCAGCGGCGACGAGCTCGCGCTCGAGGGCCTCGGGCAGCGTCCCGAGGCCGCCGACGAGGGAGGCGAAGACGGGGCGACCGGCCATCGGTCCGCTCGCTGCCGACTCGGCTGCGGCACGGGCCACGTCGAGCAGCGGTCGGCCGTCGTGCGCTGCGGCCGCGAGGACCGGGACGGCCTGCTCGGCGGAGATCTCGCGGGCGTGCCCGGCGTAGACGCCGGCGAGCAGGGGCTCGACGAGGCGGTCCGTGACGGCACGCCCCAGCCGGGCGTCCACGAGGTCACCCACCGAGAGGTCACCGACGACGGGGCCCTCGACGCGCTCGTGCGCCAGACGCTCCACCTCGTCGTCGGTGAGCAGCCCGCGCACCGACTCCGGGTCGGCCGGCACCCCCATCACCGTGCCGCGGGGCATCGGCCAGCGGCGCCCGCGCGAGACGATCGAGGCGCCGGCGGGTCCGGGGTGCGTCGTGAGGGCCGCGACGCCGAGCTCCTCGACGAGCGTGAGCGCCTCGGGGCGACGCGCCAGCACCGACTCGGCGCCGACGTCGATGCGCACCCCGCCGACCTCCTCGAGCCGCAGCTTCCCGCCCACCCGGTCAGAGCCCTCGAGGACCGTGACGGAGACGTCGACGCCGGAGCGACCGAGCTCCCAGGCGGCCGCCAGTCCGCTGATGCCACCACCGATGACCGCGACCGTCCTGCCCATGGCGCCACTCTTCCATCCCGGCTCCGGCGGTTTGTCCGAGGCCCGGCCGATGAGGGAATGTTGGGCGCATGAGCACGCCCGCGCTGCCCGTCGCCCAGCCTGTCGCCCAGCCCGCGGACCTCTCCGGACTCGTCGGTGCCGCCTACCGCGTCATCCAGGCGCTCGGCGAGTGGGGTGTCGGAGCCCTGACGTTCCTCGAGACGGTGGTCCCTCCCATCCCGAGCGAGGTCGTGCTGCCGCTCTCCGGCTTCATCGCGCGGCAGGGCCAGCTCAGCCTGGGGCTGCTCCTCGTGACGAGCACCCTCGGCTCCTACCTCGGCGCCCTGACCCTCTACCTGCTGGCCGACCGCCTGGGCCAGGAGCGAGCGATCGACGTCATGGCCCGGCTCCCGCTCGTCGACCGGCACGACTTCGAGCGGGCGACGGACTGGTTCACCGACCACGGGCGCCGGTCGATCTTCTTCGGCCGGCTCGTCCCCGGAGTCCGGAGCCTCGTCTCCCTCCCCGCCGGCGCCGTCCACATGCCGCTGGCGCGGTTCACGGTCTTCACCGTCGCGGGAAGTGCCCTGTGGAACGGCCTGCTCATCGGCCTCGGCTGGGTGCTCGGCTCGCGCTACGAGCTCGTCGACCGGTACTCCTCGGTGCTCGACTGGGTCGTCGGGACGGCCGTGGTCGTCCTCGTCGGCTGGCTCGTCGTGCGCCGCGTGCGCCGGACCCGCCGCGGCCGCGTCCACGAGCACGGCTGACCCACCGCCGCGACCGCCCCGCGCGGCACCGCAACGATCGGGTCCACCTGCGTGTCTCTGGTGACAAGGGACGTCGCCACACACACCGTGCGCACCACAGCTCCACCGTCAGGTACGGCACGGGAGGCGACCCGTCGAAAGGCTCGCCATGACCGCCACGCCACACCTGCCGCGTCTCGCCTCGCTCCCTCCCGCACGGCGACGTCTCCTCGCCGTGGTCGCCGGGGTCGTCGCGGTGCTCGCGCTGTCGATCCCGCTGGGCCTCAAGGCTCTCCAGGGCGCCTCGTCCTCAGGCTCCTCCTCGTCCGCGGCATCGGCCGGAGAGGCGAGCCGCAGTGACGTGACCGGCAACGGCGTGGTCGGGCAGGACCTCGCGCCGCAGCCCGACGCCACGGCAGGCGCCAAGTCGCCCGCCGCCGACACGGGCTCGCTCGGCACCGGCGTCGCGGGGTCGGTCGCCGTCATCGAGCCGAAGATCGCGCGGTCCGCGTGGCTCGGGATCAAGGTCACCGACCTGACGGGATCGGCGGCCCGAGCCCGCGTCATCGCGACGGACGCCGGGGGCCAGGTGACGTCGGAGAACGTCGTGACCTCGGTCGACCCGACCGGCGGTCCGACCGGACCGGGCGGGGTCGACCCCCGCCTCGAGTCGGGATCGTCGCTGCCGACCGTCGGCGTCGACGAGGCCCGGATGGTGCTCAGCGTCCCGGCCAAGACCCTCGACGACGTGCTGACGCAGCTGTCCAAGATCGGGACGGTGTCCTACCGCTCGTCGCAGTCCCAGGACGTCACCGACACCTACGTCGACACCAAGGCGCGCATCGAGCCCATGCAGGACGGGATCACGCGTGTGCGTGCCCTGCTCACGAAGACGACGGACCTCCAGCAGGTCATCCTGCTCGAGAGCGAGCTGACCCGCCGTCAGGCCGAGCTCGACTCGCTGACGCAACGTCTGGCCCAGCTCGACGCGATGACGACGACGAGCGACGTCACGGTGACGCTCTGGACCGACGCGACGACGCCCGTGCAGACCGAGAGCGGCCTCACCGGGGGGCTGCGCACCGCGTGGGACAGCCTCGTCGGCTCGCTCACCGTCATCCTCACCGGCCTCGCGGCGCTCCTGCCCTGGCTCGTCCTCCTCGTGCCGCTCACCCTGGTCGCCCTGCGCCTGTGGCGTCGCCGTGCTGCCGGTACGCCGTCAGTGACCTCCCACTCCAACGGTGGTGCCGGTACCGGCAGCGGCGCCGGACCCACACCGGCACCGCAGCCGGCAGCAGCCCCGGTACCGGCATCTGCCTCCCCGTCGGCGACGGAGGACTGACGCAGGGCGACGAGAACGGCGCAGGGGCCGTCGGTGGCTCGGTCAGCGACCGAGCCGCCGGCGGACCATGTCGCCGACCTGGCGCACCTCGCGCACGTGCATGGCGTGGGCGATGCCGAGGTAGATGACGCCGAAGACGAGACCGACGAGACCGATCTCGATGGCACTGGCGAACATCCGCTTGAGGGCCGACGTCGTCCCCTCGACCGCGGCCCCGGTGATGGGGTCGAGCACCTGGGTGACACCCCAGGCGACGACGCCGGCGACGGCGGCGGCGAGGCCGACGCGCGACGCCGTGACGAGCCCCTCCCCGAGGCCGAGCCTCCCGATGCGCCGACGCAGCAGGAAGAGGCCGACCATGGAGCTGACGACGTTGCCCACCGTCTGGCCCATCGCCATGACCCCGATGGCCCAGACCGGGTTGATGAAGAGCGTCACGACGCCGGCGAGCGCGCTGATGCCGGTCAGGAGCACCTGCATGACGACGGTCGGCTTGCCGTCCTCGAGGGCGAAGAACATGCGGTAGCAGAGCAGGTCGAGGCCGAAGGGCACGAGCCCCAGGATCATGATGATGAGGACGCTGGCGGAGACCTCGACCGAGCGCGGCTCGATGCCGGGGTTGAGCAGCGCGACGATCGGCTCCGCGAGCACGATGACCGCGACCATGATCGGCACGTTGGCCACGAGCGGCATCGTCAGGCCGGTGCGGAAGTCACGGCGCAGGCTCTCCTTGTCCCCGGAGGCCGCGGCGGCCGAGAAGCGCGGGAAGAGCGCGGTGATGATCGAGACCGTGATGAATGCGTGCGGCAGCATGAAGAGCGTGAACGCGATGGCGTATGCCGCCGGGCCTCGTACCGCGTCCTCGAGACCGAGCGCCGTGGCGGAGGCCGTCGCGTTGTTGAGGACGCCCTGGCTGATGAAGAAGCCGATCTGCGACACCGCCAGCCCGCCGAAGGCCCAGAGGGCGAGACGGCTGACGCCCCCGAGGCCGACCCCGCGCAGGCCCCAGCGGGGGCGGTAGTGGAACCCCGTCCGCCGCAGGGCAGGGACGAGGGACAGGGCCTGGACGATCACGGACAACGTGGCCGAGCCGGCGAAGAGCCAGATCATCGGCCCGGTCCACTCGGACGGGTCCCGCGGTTGGTCGCGCCCGGGGGCTCCGCGCGGTGCGTCCTTCGGGAAGACGAAGAGGAAGAGCACCAGCCCGGTGACGGCCACGACGTTGGCGATGAAGGGGGCCCATGCGAAGGCGGCGAACTGCCCGCGTGCGTTGAGGATCTGCCCGAGCAGGGCGAAGAGCCCGTAGAAGAAGATCTGCGGCAGGCAGATGAGCGAGAACGCGAGCGCGAGGTCCTTGAAGTCCGGCGACGAGCTGCGGGCGAGCAGCCAGACGAACCCCCCGGCGGCGGCCATGACGACGACCGTGATGACCGCCATCGCCGTGAGCGCCACCGTGATGACGCGGTCGGTGAACTCCTGGCCGCCGTCCTCGAGCTTCATCGCCCGGGCGAGCGACGGGATGAGGACCGCGTTGAGGATGCCGCCGGCCGCGAGCACGTAGAGCACGTTGGGCAGCGTGTTGGCCAGGGAGAAGGCGTCACCGGCGAGCTTCGCACCGATGATCGCGGTGATGAGGCCGTTGCGCACGACCCCGAGCACGCGCGATGCCACAGACCCACCGAGCATGGTGAGGCTGGAGCGAGCGACCGACGGTGCCGCCGTCGTCATGGGCGGCTCGAGCACTCGTGGACGAGTGCCGTGACCCGGGTCAGCACGTCGGGGTCCACAGTGGGCAGCACGCCGTGGCCGAGGTTGAAGATGTGGCCCGGGGCGTGGCGCCCCTCCTCGACGATCTCCCGGACGCGGCGCTCGAGGGCGTCCCACGGCGCGAAGAGCAGGGCCGGGTCGAGGTTGCCCTGGACGGCATACGTCGGCCCGAGGCGGTCCACGGCGTCGGTGAGCGACACGCGGTAGTCGACGCCGACCACCTCGGCGCCCGCCTCACCCATGAGGCCGAGCAGCTCACCCGTGCCGACGCCGAAGTGGATGCGGGGCACGTCGAGGTCGGCGACGGCGGCGAGCGCGACCGACGAGTGGGGCATGGCGCGCGCGGCGTAGTCGGCCTTCGACAGGGCACCGGCCCACGAGTCGAAGAGCTGGACGGCGCTGGCGCCGGCCTGCGCCTGCACGCGGAGGAACTCGCCCGAGATCTGCGCGAGCCTCGCGCACAGGGCGTCCCACAGCTCGGGGTCGCCGTGCATGAGGGCCTTGGTCTTCTCGTGGTTCTTGGAGGGGCCGCCCTCGACGAGGTAGGACGCGAGCGTGAAGGGCGCTCCGGCGAAGCCGATGAGCGGGACGTCACCGAGCTCACGGACGAGCAGGCCCACGGCCTCGGTGATGAAGGGGACGTGCTCGGGCGTCAGCGGGACGAGCTGGTCGAGGTCGGCGGCCGTGCGGATCGGGTGGGCCACGACCGGGCCCACGCCGGGCACGATGTCGAGGTCGACCCCGATGGCCTTGAGGGGCACGACGATGTCGCTGAAGAAGATGGCCGCGTCGACGCCGTGGCGGCGCACGGGCTGGAGCGTGATCTCCGTGACGAGGTCGGGGCGCATGCACGACTCGAGCATCGGGATGCCCTCGCGGACGGCGCGGTACTCGGGCAGCGAACGCCCCGCCTGGCGCATGAACCACACCGGGGTCCGGGTCACCGACTCGCGGCGCGCAGCGCGGACGAGGTCGCTCTGGCGGGTGTCTGGCGGGGCTGTGGTCGGCACCGGTCAATCCTGCCACGGCGGGCACGTGCCCCTGCGCCACGCGCGTCCGGCGCGCCCTGAGGACAGATCGCCCGACTCCGGCATACCCTCATCTGGTGCACACGCGAACGTTGCCGGGCAACCACGGCGCGGTCTTCGCCAGGACGCTCAGCGCCCTGCGAGACGTCCGTCTGCGTTCCGAGGTGCGGCTGACCGAGGTGCCGGCGCCGACGCGCATCGCGCCGTACGCCGCAGCCCTGACCGCTGACGTCATCGACGTCGCCGACCCCGACGACGACCTCGCGACCGGACGGTTCGTCCTCCTGCACGATCCGGCAGCCCCCGACACGTGGGACGGCCAGTGGCGCATCGTCACGTTCGCGCGGGCCGAGCTCGAGCCCGAGCTCGCCGGCGACCCGATGCTCGGGGCCGTCGGGTGGTCGTGGCTCACCGACTCGCTCGCCAACCGCAACCTCGGCTGGACGGCCGAGGCCGGCACGGTGACCCGTGTGGTCAGTGAGAGCTTCGCGGGTCTCGCCGACCGCGAGGCGAGTGTCGAGATGGAGATCCGCGCCTCCTGGACCCCGGTCGGCGGCGACGCCACCGACCACCTGCGCGCGTGGGCCGACATGCTCTGCACCATCGCCGGCATCCCGCCGCTGCCCGACGGCGTCGTCCCCCTCCCGGGGCAGCGACGGTGACGGCGGAGCCGAACGAGCCCGCCGACGACCTCGGCGACGACCAGGCCGCCGACCTCGCACCCGACGCCGCCGCTGAGCTCGTCCCGCTGACCCACCCGCGGGACGGGGTGCCCGACGTCGTCGTCGACGAGCGCGCCCTGATGCGCGCCGCCGAGGCCATCGGCAACGGCACCGGCCCCGTCGGCATCGACGCCGAGCGCGCGTCGGGCTACCGCTACGGCCAGCGCGCCTACCTCGTGCAGGTCCGCCGCGAGGGCTCCGGGTCCTGGCTCATCGACCCCATCGCCTGCCCCGACCTCTCCCCCGTCGGTGAGGCCATCGGCGACGCCGAGTGGATCCTGCACGCGGCCACCCAGGACCTCCCGTGCCTGGCCGAGGTCGGGCTCCGCCCCCAGTCGCTCTTCGACACCGAGCTCGGCGGCCGTCTCGCCGGTCTGCCCCGCGTCGGGCTCGGCGCCATGGTCGAGCACTACCTCGGCCTGCAGCTGGCCAAGGAGCACTCGGCCGTCGACTGGTCGGTGCGCCCCCTTCCCGAGCCGTGGCTGCGGTATGCCGCTCTCGACGTCGAGGTGCTCGTCGACCTGCGTGACGCGGTGGCCGCCGAGCTCGCGTCGCAGGGCAAGGCGGCCTGGGCCGCCGAGGAGTTCACGCACCTGCTCGACTTCACCGGTCCCGAGCCGCGCGTCGACCCGTGGCGTCGCACGTCGGGGATGCACAAGGTGCGCGGCCGTCGGGGTCTGGCCATCGTGCGTGAGCTGTGGCTCTGGCGCGACGCCGTGGCCCAGCAGCGCGACACCTCCCCCGGACGGGTCCTGCCGGACGCCGCGATCAGCGAGATCGCCATCGCCAACCAGCGGGCGACGAAGCCGCCACGCACCGTGGGCTCCGCCGAGCCGCGGCTGGCCCGCTCGGTGCGCCGCCACCAGGAGGCGATCATCGAGGTCGTCGCGCGCGCCCTCGCCCTCCCCGACGACGAGCTGCCCGTCCTGGCCCTCCCGCCGAGCGGCCCGCCGCCGCCCAAGGCGTGGGCCGACCGCGACCCCGTCGCCGCGGCCCGCCTGGCCCGCGCCCGGGAGCTGCTCGGTGCGATCTCCGAGGAGCTGGCCGTCCCGGTCGAGAACCTCCTGACCCCCGACCTGCTGCGGCGCTTCCTGTGGGAGGGACCGGCCGCGCCGTCGACCTCCGAGGTCGCCGAGGCCCTCTCCGCCATGGGGGCCCGGCGCTGGCAGACGACGATCACCGCGCCCCTGATCTCCCTCGCCTGCAGCGAGAACCCGCCCGCCTGAGGCGTGTCCCTCCCTCGCGAGCCGTGGTGAGGATGGTCACCCGTGGGCCCGTTGGCCCCGAAGTTACCGAGAAGTAGTATCGAGGAGGTCGCGCTCCCCCGCGGCCCGACGCCGGCGTCATCGCCGGCCCACCGACCCCGATCCACCGCGATCACCCTCGATCCACTGGGAGGCACCGTGCCCCGCGCACTCAATGAGGTCGTCTTCGTCGACGGCGTCCGGACGCCGTTCGGCAAGGCCGGAGACAAGGGCATGTACGCCCAGACCCGCGCCGACGACCTCGTCATCCGGTGCATCCGTGAGCTGCTCCACCGCAACCCGAACCTGCCCAAGGACAAGGTCGAGGAGGTCGCCATCGCCGCGACCACCCAGATCGGCGACCAGGGCCTCACCCTCGGCCGCACCGCGGCGCTTCTCTCGGGCCTGCCCAACACGACGCCCGGCTACTCCGTCGACCGGATGTGCGCCGGCGCGATGACCGCCGTGACCAACACGGCGAGCTCGATCGCCTTCGGCGCCTACGACATCGCCATCGCCGGCGGCGTCGAGCACATGGGCCGCCACCCCATGGGTGAGGGCGTCGACCCCAACCCGCGCATCGTCTCCGAGAAGATCGTCGACCCCGACGCGCTCGTCATGGGCAAGACCGCCGAGAACCTCCACGACCGCTTCCCGCAGCTGACGAAGCAGCGGTCCGACGCCTTCGCCGTCGGCAGCCAGGACAAGCTCGCCCAGGCGTACGCCGACGGCAAGATCCAGCGCGATCTCGTCACCGTCGCCACCCGTCACGTCGAGCAGGGCTGGGGTCTCGCGACCGCCGACGAGCCGCCGCGTCCCGGCACGACCGTCGACGACCTCGGCCAGCTCAAGACGCCCTTCCGTGCGCACGGCAACGTCACCGCGGGCAACGCCGCCGGCCTCAACGACGGCGCGACCGCGTGCCTGCTCGCCTCCGAGACGGCTGCGACCGAGCTCGGCCTGCCGGTGCGGATGCGCCTCGTGTCGTTCTCCTTCGTCGGCGTCGAGCCCGAGGTCATGGGCGTCGGGCCCGTGCCGGCCACGGAGAAGGCCCTCGCCAAGGCGCGCCTCACCATCGGCGACATCGGCCTCTTCGAGCTCAACGAGGCGTTCGCCGTCCAGGTGCTCGCCTTCCTCGACCACTTCGGCATCGCCGACGACGACCCGCGCGTCAACGAGTACGGCGGTGCCATCGCCACCGGGCACCCGCTGGCGAGCTCCGGCGTGCGCCTCATGACCCAGCTCTCGCGCCAGTTCGAGGAGCACCCGGAGGTCCGCTACGGCCTGACTGCCATGTGCATCGGCATCGGCATGGGCGGCGCCGTCATCTGGGAGAACCCGCACCACGAGGCCTACGAGTCCTCGACGACCAGCACGACCGCAGAGGAGATGGCCAAGTGAGCGCCACCACCACAGAGAAGCCCACGGCCGCAAGCGACTTCGCCTCCGAGGTCGTGACGCGAACCCCCGTGCACGACATCGCCCTCCCGGGTGGCGGCGGCACCCTCGCGCTCATCACCCTCGACAACGGCTTCGACCACACCAAGCCCAACACCTTCGGCCCGCAGTCGATCGCCGGTCTCGCGGCCACCGTCGAGCGCCTGCGTGAGCGCGCCGAGGCGGGCGAGATCGTCGCCGTCGCCGTCACCGGCAAGCCGTTCATCTTCGCCGTCGGCGCCGACCTCACCGGCGTGCCGTTCATCGGGTCGCGCGACCAGGCGCTCGAGATCGCCCGGGCCGGCCACGCGGCATACGCAGCCTTCTCCGACCTGCCGGTCCCGACCTTCGCCTTCGTCAACGGCGCCGCCATGGGCGGCGGTGTCGAGCTGGCGCTGTCGGCGACCTACCGCACGATGAGCGCGGGCGTCCCGGCCGTCGCCCTGCCCGAGGTCTTCCTCGGCCTCGTGCCCGGCTGGGGCGGCTGCTGGATGCTGCCCAACCTCGTCGGCATCGAGAAGGCGATCACCGTCGTCATCGACAACCCGCTGAGCCAGAACCGCATGCTCAAGGGCGTCGACGCCTACAGGCTCGGGATGGCCGACGCGCTGCTCGAGCCTGCGGACTTCATCGAGGAGTCGATCGCCTGGGCGGCCCGCGTGCTGTCCGGTGAGGTGACCGTCGAGCGCCCCGAGGTCGATCGCGACGAGGCGGCGTGGAGCGCCGCCATCGCCAAGGCCAAGGGCCTCGCCGACGTCAAGACGGGCCGCCAGGCCACGAGCCCGTATGCCGCCCTCGACCTGCTCGCCGCCGCTCGCACCGCGACGCGCGAGGAGGGCTTCGCCGCCGAGGACGAGGTGCTCGCCGACCTGCTCATGAGCGACGAGCTGCGCGCCGGGCTCTACGCCTTCGACCTCGTGCAGAAGCGCGCCAAGCGTCCCGCCGGAGCCCCGGACAAGGCGCTCGCACGCACGGTCACGAAGGTCGGCATCGTCGGCGCCGGCCTCATGGCCAGCCAGCTCGCGCTGCTCTTCATCCAGCGCCTCCAGGTGCCGGTCGTGCTCACCGACATCGACGACGACCGCGTCGCCAAGGGCGTCGGCTACGTCCACGCCGAGCTCGACAAGCTCGCCGGCAAGGGTCGGCTGAACCCCGACAGGCTGAACCGCTACAAGGCGCTCGTCAGCGGGTCGACGAGCAAGGACGGCTTCGCCGACGCCGACTTCGTCATCGAGGCGGTCTTCGAGGAGATGTCGGTCAAGCAGCAGGTCTTCGCCGAGGTCGAGGCCGTCGTCTCGGCCGAGTGCGTGCTCGCGACGAACACCTCGAGCCTGTCGATCGCCGAGATGGCCGGGACGCTCGAGCACCCGGAGCGGGTCGTCGGCTTCCACTTCTTCAACCCGGTGGCGGTCATGCCCCTGCTCGAGATCATCCCGGGCGAGCGCACCGACGACCCCACTCTCGCAACGGCATTCGCCGTCGGCAAGGCGCTCAAGAAGACCTGCATCCTGGCCGCGGACCGGCCGTCGTTCATCGTCAACCGACTGCTCGGGCGGTTCATGGGCGAGGCCGCGAAGATCCTCGACGAGGGCACGCCGATCGAGGTCGTCGACCGCGCCTTCGCTGGTCTCGCCCCGATGCCGCCGTTCGTCCTCATCGGGCTCGTGGGGCCGGCCATCGCACTGCACAACGGCGAGACGCTCGTGCGCGCCTTCCCCGACCGCTTCTACGCGTCCCCGACGCTGCAGCGGATCGTCGCGGCCGGCAAGCGCGGCTTCTACGACCTCAGCTCGGGTCGCCCGGTCCTCGACCCCGAGGTCGCCGAGCTCATCGAGAAGCCGGCCGAGCCGGTCGTCCTCGACCTCCCCCAGGTGCGCCAGCGCGTGCTCACGGTCCTGGCCGACGAGGCGCGACGCATGCTCGACGAGGGTGTCGCGCAGGCGCCGATGGACATCGACCTCGCGATGATCACCGGCGCGGGCTTCCAGTTCTGGAACGGTGGCATCACGCCGCTCCTCGACCGGACCGGCGTGGCAGAGGCCGTCACCGGATCGCGCTTCCTGCCCGACGGCGTGGCCAACGCCAGGACCCCTGCCTGACCGATCCACCTCCCACCGTCGAAAGGCCACGAACCGGGCTCAGCGGGCGCTCGCGTCGAGCAGCGCTCCCGGTTCGTGGCCTTTCGACGTGACGGGATTTGCCGTAACTCATATATGAGTTAGCCTCGTCGTCGTGCCTCAGACCTACCTGACCCGGATCGGCGGACTCATCCGCGACGCGCGACGCCACAAGGGGATGACCCAGTCGGACCTCGCAGAGCTCCTTGGGACCTCCCAGGGCGCCGTGACCCGCATCGAGCAGGGCAAGCAGAACCTCAGCCTCGACATGCTCGCCAAGATCGGCGACGCGCTCGACTCGGAGTTCGTCTCGCTCGGGCACTCCGGACCGCAGCACCTGCGCATCGTCGGCGGACAGAAGCTCACCGGCTCGATCGACGTCAAGACGTCCAAGAACGCCGCCGTCGCCCTCCTCTGCGCCGCCCTGCTCAACCGCGGACGCACCACCCTGCGCAACCTGGCCCGCATCGAGGAGGTCAACCGCATCCTCGAGGTGCTCGCCTCCATCGGCGTGAAGACCCGGTGGCTGCCCAACAGCAGCGACCTCGAGATCATCCCGCCGGCCGTGCTCAACCTCGACGACATCGACGTCGCGGCCGCACGCCGCACGCGCACCGTCATCATGTTCCTCGGCCCGCTGCTCCACGAGCACGAGTCCTTCCAGCTGCCGTACGCCGGTGGCTGCGACCTCGGCACGCGCACCGTAGAGCCCCACATGGCCGCGCTGCGGTCGTTCGGTCTCGAGGTCACCGCGACCCACGGCTTCTACGAGGCGCGGTCCGACCGCTCCGTCGGACCGGAGCGGGCCATCGTGCTCACCGAGCGCGGCGACACCGTGACGGAGAACGTCCTCATGGCCGCCGCGCGCCACCCGGGCACCACGGTGATCCGCAACGCGAGCCCCAACTACATGGTCCAGGACCTCTGCTTCTTCCTCGAGAAGCTCGGTGTCCGCATCGACGGCATCGGCACGACGACCCTGACGGTCCACGGCGTCGCCGAGATCGACGTCGACGTCGAGTACTCCCCCAGCGAGGACCCCATCGAGGCGATGAGCCTCATCGCCGCCGCCGTCGTCACCGACAGCTCCATCACGATCCGCCGGGTGCCGATCGAGTTCATCGAGATCGAGCTCGCCACCCTCGACGGCATGGGGATGAAGTACGACCTCACGCCGGAGTACACCTCGGCCAACGGCAAGACGCGCCTCGTCGACCTCACGACGATCCCCGGTCCGCTCCATGCACCGATCGACAAGATCCACCCGATGCCCTTCCCGGGCCTCAACATCGACAACCTGCCGTTCTTCGCGCTCATCGGCGCCGTCGCCGAGGGCAGCACGATGATCCACGACTGGGTCTACGAGAACCGCGCGATCTACCTCACCGAGCTGACGAAGGTCGGCGCCAAGGTGCAGCTGCTCGACCCGCACCGTGTCATCGTCGAGGGCCCGACCCGCTGGCGCGCGGCCGAGGTCGTGTGCCCGCCGGCCCTGCGTCCCGGCGTCGTCGTGCTCCTCGCGATGCTCGCCGCACCGGGCACGTCGGTGCTGCGCAACGTCTACGTCATCAACCGCGGCTACGAGGACCTCGCCGAGCGCCTCAACGCCCTCGGCGCGACGATCGAGGTCTTCCGCGACATCTGACCCGGGTCCCAGGAGGGGCCGGCGGCCGGCTCGTGCAGGGCGGCCGCCGTCTCGACCAGGTCACGCAACGTCTCGACGAACCGGGCCGCGGGCGCACCGTCGACCACCGCGTGGTCGAAGCTCAGGGTGAGCGGCAGCATGGGTCTGGCCACGACGACGCCGTCGACGACGACGGGCCTCTCGACCACGGCGCCGACCGTGGCGATGATGGTGAGCGGTGCCAACGGGATCGCCCAACCCCACCCGTGGGTGAACATCCCGATCGACGTCACTCCGACCGCCGGGCCGAAGGTGGCCGACACGGCCGGCCGCCTCGCCACCAGCCGGACCGCCGTGCGCCGGAGCGGACCGGGCAGGCGCACCACCAGGGCGACGAGTCCTCGCGCTGGATGCTCCAGGGCCGGTCCCGTCTTGGCCTCGTGCAGCATCCGCGTGATCTCGCCGCAGTCCAGCCGGTCCGCGCCCCGCACGACCACGATGTCGAGCACGGGCCGGCCCTCCCCCGACCGCTCCACCGTTGCGCCGATGTCGACGCGGTCGAAGGTGATGACCCGGCTGCCCGACAACCGGGCGTTGAGCTCCGGGTGCGCCGCCACGGCCCGGGCCACGCTGGCGACGACGAAGGCGGTCCAGGTCACCGGCTCCGGCGCCGTGCGGATCCTGGCTCGGGCTTCGCTCACGTCGAGCTCGACGAGCGCGTGCACCTGGAACCGTCGGCCGGCTCCCGCCAACCGGTCGAGCACCGGGCGGCGGTCACGAGGGACCCGCTCGACCACGTAGCCCGGGTCGGGGCCTCGGCCCGCGGTCACCGGAGGTCCTCCCAGAAGGCACGCTCCCAGGTCCGGGGGTCGTGCACGACCGACGACGTGGTGTCGAACCGCATCGTGGCGCGTCCCTCGCGTTCGTAGGCGGGCCAGCCCGGGTCACCGGTCGTCGCGAACGAGATCCACGCCGAGTGCATCGTCCGCGCCAGCTCCTGCGGCGGGTTCGGTCCGAGCAGCGGTCCGAAGAGCGGCGCGTCCGGCCGCGCCGTGTCGAAGACGAAGGGGACCTCGAGCGCGTGGACCGCTCCGAGTCCCGGCGCCGCCCAGGCGAACTCGTACATGTACGTGCCGGTTCCGACGCGGGCGCGTCGGACGTGCGCGTCGGCGAGCCGGATGGCGGGGATCCGCATCCACCAGTCGGTCTGGACCGCAGCCAGCAGGTCACCCGGGACTGCATGCGGGTAGCGCTCCCGGTAGGCCCGCAGCGCGGCCTGCGCCTCGAGTCCATACGCCTCGAGACACTGGTACCCGTGGGCGCGCACGACGCCGGTCAGCACCTCGTCCGTGATCCCGGCGAATGCGCCGCTCACCAGGAGCCAGAGCCGCCAGTCCTCGGTGTTGGTGCCGACGACGACGTCGACGTCGCGAGCCGAGCCCGCGGCGATCAGGTCGATCGGTGGTGCAGGGAGCACCACTCCGTCGACGACGGGCTGCCACGGCATCGTGCTCGTCACCAGCGCCGGGCCCCAGCGCTCCGGGTCCGGGTGGGCGAGCAGGTCCTGCTTCTGCTCGGCTTGCGCTGCCAGCAGCCGCGCGACGCCGGCCCCGGCAATCGCGTCCCGGACGGGAGGGACGCCGAGCCGGTGGGCGAGGTCGTGGGCGATGCGCAGGGCGTCCTCGGGCTCGCTCACGTGGTGCCCGGCGCCGCTCTGCAGGATCGCCCGGCGGAACAGGCCGGCAGCACGCGGCATGGCGAGCAGGCAGCCGATGCTCATCGCGCCGGCCGACTCCCCGAACACGGTGACGTTGCCCGGGTCGCCCCCGAAGGCGGCGACGTTGTCACGGACCCACTCGAGAGCCGCCACCTGGTCGAGGAGGCCGAGGTCGGCGATCTCGTCGTCGAGGTAGAGGAATCCCTCGGCCCCGGGCCGCCAGTCGAGGACGACGCAGACGACGCCGTCCCGGGCGAAGGCGGTCCCGTCGTACGCCGCGGTCGAGCTCAGCTCGAACATCCCGCCCTGGATCCACACCATCACCGGCAGACCCGCTGCCCCCGGATCCGGCGTCCAGATGTTGAGGTTGAGGCATTCGGTCGACGGGTCCCCGCGCACGACCGCCCCGAACGCCTCGCCGATCTGGTCCCAGTCCTCCGCGGCTCCGGCGACGGGGCCGCCGGTGCGCGGGGGCGCGACCTGCGGTGGCTCCGCTCCGGGGCGGGTCGCGTCGCGCACGCCGTCCCACGACGCATGGGGTCGCGGTGGTCTCAGCCGGTCGGCACCCACGGGCGGGGCGGCATACGGAATGCCGAGGAAGGTGTGGATCCCGTCGGTGACGGCGCCGCGGACCGATCCCCGGTTCGTCCTGGCCACGGTCTGCACCTCTTCAGCGTCCGCGCGTCGGCACCGCCGCCGCCAGAGCCGAAGGTCCCGGCCCGTCTCGACCCGTCCGGCCGTACTCGGGACGTGACGCGTCTCCACATGGGTTGGGACGTTTTGTGTTCGTCCACCACACAGGTGGCCCGGACGCCCCTACCTAGTCTTCCCGCATGGCCGACGCCCGCAACGACGCACGCGACGACGCCCCGGACCGCCTCCAGCGCGGCTCCCTGGCGGTCAACGAACCCATCGACCTGACCGGGCGCACGGCCCTCGTCACCGGCGCCGCCAGCGGCATCGGGGCGAGCGTCGCCCGGGCTCTCGCGGCCGCCGGCGCCAAGGTGCACGCCGTCGACCGGGACGAGGCGGGCCTCGCCGCCCTCGCCGAGGGGTCGGGCGTCGCGACCATCGCGGCGGACCTCGCGGACCTCGACGCGCTCGCCGACCTGCCGACCGAGGTCGACATCCTCGTCAACAACGCCGGCATCCAGCACGTGAGCCCCATCGAGGACTTCCCGCTCGACCGCTTCGACTTCATCCTCGACCTCATGCTCACCTCGCCCTTCCGGCTGATCCGGCAGAGCCTCCCCCACATGTACGACCGCGGGTGGGGCCGGGTCGTCAACATCTCGAGCGTCCACGGCCTGCGCGCCAGCGCCTTCAAGGCGGCCTACGTCACGGCCAAGCACGGGCTCGAGGGCCTCTCGAAGGTCGTCGCCCTCGAGGGTGCCGCGCACGGCGTCACGTCGACGTGCATCAACCCGGCCTACGTCCGCACCCCCCTCGTGGAGAAGCAGATCGCCGACCAGGCCCGCACCCACGGCATCCCCGAGTCCGAGGTCGTCGAACGCATCATGCTCGAGCCCGTGGCCGTCAAGCGACTCGTCGAGCCCGACGAGGTCGCCGCACTGACGCTCTTCCTCTGCGGACCGGCCTCCGGCTCGATCAGCGGCACGTCCTTCTCGATGGACGGCGGCTGGACCGCCCACTGACGACGCCTCCCCGCCCACCCCGTCCCGACCCGCCTAGGATCTGCCCGTGGCCACCCGTAGCGAGACGTCGACGGCCGAGCAGGTCATCCACCTGCTCGAGCTGCTGGCCGCGGACGCCCCGGTCGGCGAGATCGCGGCAGCCGACGCGCCGGCGGAGGCCCGGGACCTGGCGCTGCGCATCACGAGCGCCCGCGAGGTGCACCAGCACCGCGAGGCCGGCCTCGCCGCCCTGCTCGACACGGCCCGTGAGCTCGCGACCGAGAGCGACCCCGGCTCCGTGCTCGACGCGATCGTCCGCCGCGCCCGCCGTCTCGTCGGCACCGACCTCGCCTACCTCACGCTCTACGACCCCGAGGCCGGCGACACGTTCATGCGGGCCACCGACGGGTCCGTCTCGGCGGCGTTCCAGTCCGTACGTCTCGCCCTCGGCGCCGGCCTCGGAGGTCTCGTCGCCTCGACGCACAAGCCCTACTGGACCGCCGACTACTGGGCCGACGAGCGCTTCCGCCACACGAACGCCATCGACGGCGCCGTGGGCGAGGAGGGCATCATCGCGATCTGCGGCACGCCGCTCATCGTCGAGAAGCACTTCGTCGGCGTGCTCTTCGCCGCCAACCGGTCCTCACGCCCGTTCACGCGCGAGGAGGTCGGCCTCCTCGGCAACCTCGCCACCCTGGCCGCGGTGACCCTCGTGCAGACGCGCGCCCTCGCCGATGCCGAGAACGCCCTGGCCGCGCTGTCGGACGCCCACGAGACGGTCCGGCAGTATGCCGAGGGCGTCGAGAAGGCAGCAGCCGCCCACGACCGCTTCGCCTCCCTCGTGCTCGGCGGCGGTGGCGTGGACGACATCACGCACGCCCTCGCCGAGCTGCTCGGCGGGTGGGCCGTGCTCGTCGACGAGAACGGCCACCGCCACAGCTCCTCCGGCCCGGCGCCCGAGCACGAACCCGCGGGAGGTGACCCGTTCGCCGCGCTCAACGCCCTCCCCGGCCTCGCCGCCGGTCGACTCGTCGAGCGGGACGGCGTGTACGCCGTCGCCGTCACCGCGGCTCGCGAGCGGCTCGGCACGATCTACGTCGGGGGCCTGACGCTCAGCGACTCGGACCAGCGCACCGTCGAGCGTGCCGGCGTCGTCACGGCTCTCGTCCTGCTCTTCGAACGCCAGGCTGCCGACGCCCGGCAGTCAGCCCGCAACCGGCTCGTCAGCGACCTCGTCAGCGCGCGCGGTTCCCGCGAGGAGCGCCTCGCGCTGTCGCGCGCCGTGGGCTTCGACCCGCAGCGGCCCTTCTGCCTGCTCGTGCTCCGCGGCGACGAGCCGACCGGACACCGGGCCCTGCTCATCTCCGCCAGCGCCGCGACCGGCGAGGCCTCGCTCGTCGGCTCTCACGACGGCGACGTCATCGCTCTCGTGCCAGGCACCGACCCGGACGGTCTGGCCCGCGCCGTGGCCGCCCGCATCGGCAAGCGCACGTGCGTCACCGTGGCCGGCGTCGGTCCCGTCACCGACGTCGACGGGATCAGCGAGGCGCACGAGGAGGGCCATCGCACCGTGGGCGCGCTCATCGCCCTCGGCCACCGGGGCAAGGGCGCCGCAGCGACGCAGCTCGGCTTCGCCGGGCTCATCGTGGGCTCCGCACCCGACGTCGACGAGTACGTCCGCAAGCTGCTCGGGCCCGTCCTCGACTACGACGACCGGCGCGGCACCGACCTCGTCGGGACGTTGGCGGCATACTTCGCCGCGGGCGGCAGCCCACGGCACGCTGCGGGCACGCTCCACGTGCACGTCAACACCGTCTCGCAGCGGCTCGAACGCATCGCGGCCCTGCTCGGGGAGTCGTGGCAGCACCCCGACCACGCGCTCGAGCTGCAGATCGCGCTGCGCCTGCGGTCGTTGCAGGCCCCGGCCTGACCGCCGCCGTCCCCGTCGGCGGTCCGTCAGCGTCCGTCAGCGTCCGTCAGCGGTCCGTCAGCGGTCCGTCAGCGGTCCGGTCGGCAGAAGGGTCGACGGGACGGGTCACCGGACCGGTAAGACCTCCGGGAACGTCCACGTGCCGTCGAGGACCTCGGCCCGCGGGCGGTAGAGGCGCACGAGGTAGTTCCACCCCTCCTTGATGCCGAGGCAGTTGGGTCGGCCGTCGCCACACCCGCCGAGGTGCACTGTCACGGAGCCGTCCGGATCTCGCTCTGCCGTCAGGTTGTTGAGGCTGACGCGGCTTCCGTCGTCGTCGAAGTAGCCGTCGCCGTTGTAGACGCTGACGGACCAGAAGCCGTCCACGGGGACGTCGCGCACCGTCAGCCGGTACTCCCCCACGGGCAGTCCGGGGTCGACGTTGACGTAGGTCGCCTCCTCGGACGGGAGACCACCCCAGCCGGCAGCGGTGCCGATGAGGTGGCGCACCGGGTCGACGTCCTGCCGTGCGCCGAACGCGCGGTCGAACCCCGGGTAGCCCTTGGCCAGCTCCAGCAGCGCCGACCGCGTCCGGTCCAGGGAGTCCTGGTCGTGGTCCGGCGCCGTGAACGGGCGCGCCGAGCGGGCGGAGAGGTCGATGGCGTCCTGGACGGCGTTGACCGCGGCGACGTCGGCGGGGTCGGCCGGGTCGACGAGCGTCCGGATCGCGACGCACACGAAGTCGGTGTCGAACCGGTCCGTCGTGAGCTCGTGCGGGCCCGGGTCGTGGAACACGGCATCGACGTAGTGGTCGCGGTCGACGACCATCGCCGAGAGGTAGCGGTCGCCGGCGTCGGGGAGCGTCAGGACGGCGCCGCCGGTGATATCGACGATGGCCGAGCTGTAGAGCGTGTCCCGGTTCATCCGGATCACCGGCTGGTGACCGAGCGGCGTGGGCACCCGTGAGTGGTTGAGGCGGTTGACGCCACCGGCGTCCCTCGCGAGCGCGGTGAACATCCGGTCGGTCTCCGCGCGGGCGAAGGTGTCTGCGTTGACGTGGGTCCCGGTCATGACGGCAGGATCAGCCGCCGCGCGGGGTCGGGACATCACCCGCAGACGGTGAAACTCCCGGCTCTCGCGGTCAGCCGACGAGGAGACGGTCGACGGCGTCGGCGACCGCCGCGACGCCGCGGTCGCCGAGGATGACGTCGTAGTGGTTGGCATCGACACGGGTCGTCCGCACACCGTCCGGCAGCTGCAGGGCCGCCAGCCGTGACTCGTCGTAGAGCCCCTGGGGCTCGTCGAGCAGCCCCCGCTCGGCCCACACGAGCTCGGCCCGGACACCCTGCCCGACCGCGGTCGCGAGACCCGCGTGCGTCTCCCGGTCGGCCATGACGTCGGCGCCGTCGGCGCGCACGGCCTCGAGCACGCACGTGCTGCGCCACTGCCCGTCCGCGGGGTCCTGCACGAGGTCGTGCTCGATGTAGGCCCGGGCGGCGTCGCCACCCGGCCCGTGCAGCACCGGCCCGAGGGCGGGGTGCCCCGACCAGAAGTCGAGGTATGCCGTGGGGTCGGCGAAGCGCATCGTCAACCGGTCCATGGCCGGCCCGATCACCGACTGGAGGGCGGCGTCGACGTCGAGGTCGTCGGGCACCGGGAAGGCGAGGCCGCCGTCGACGAGCACGGCCGCCGGGAACCGCTCGGGGTGCCGGGCTGCGGCGAGGGCCGCGACGAAGGCGCCCATGGAGTGGCCGACGAGCACCGGGGCCGAGCCGAACACGGTGGCGATGGAGGTGAGGTCGTCCACGTGCGTGCCGAGACCGTAGGGTCCGGGGGCCGACCGGCTGTCACCGCGTCCGCGCAGGTCCGGCGCCAGGAAGCGGACACCGCCGGGCCCGTGGCGCCGGCCGACCTCGTCGGCGACCCGGCGCCACGACAGGCCGTTGGCGGTGATGCCGTGGACGGCGAGCACGACGGGCGCCTCGGGAGGAGGGGTGCCGAGGCTGAGGTCGTGGATGGCGAGGCTGCCCTCGGGCAGCTCGATGACGAACGCGGACGGTGTGGTGCTCATCTGGACCCTGACCTCCTGATCAGTCTGCCGCCGAGCCCGGTGAGGCCCGACGGAGCGAAGTAGACCACGACGACGAAGAAGACGCCGAGGATGAAGAGGGGCTGCGACAGCACCTGGCGGACGACGACGGGCAGGTCCTGCAGGAACGCGGCGTTGCTCACCTCGACGAGCCGGGCGTCGGCGTAGGTGTAGAGCACGCCGCCGAGGAGGGCACCCCAGCGGCTGCCGGCGCCGCCGAGGACGACCATGACGAGGAGCGAGAGGGTGAACTCCGACGTGGTCAGGTACGGGTTCGAGCCGCCGAGCACGAGGGCGTGGACGACCCCACCGAGGGCGCCGAGGAACGAGCCGACGACGATGGCGAGGAGCTTGACGCGGTAGGTCCCGAAGCCGATGACGGACGCACGCTGCTCGTTCTCGCGCACGGCCGCCATCGCGTGCCCGGCTCGCGACCGCACGAGGAGCGTCACGACGACCCAGGCCACGACGACGAAGCCCAGCGCCAACCAGTACCGGTAGGGCGCGTTGGCCACGCCGACGAGCAGGTCCGGCACGGCGTCGCGGTCGAGCGGACGTCCCTCCTCGCCGCCGGTCACACCGCCCGGGTTGCGCATGACGATGATCGAGGCGGCCTGGGCGAACGCCAGGGTCACCATGGCGAACGCGATACCGCCGACGCGCAGGGCGATGCCACCCACGACGAGGGCGAGCAGGGTGGACAGGGCCAGCGCGACGAGCACCGCGACCGGCAGCGGCAGAGCCCACGTCGAGAGCGAGACCGTCAGCAGGTAGCTGCCGGACGCGACGAAGAGGGCGTGCCCGAAGCTGAGCAGCCCCGTGCGGCCGAAGAGGACGTCATAGCTCAGGGCGATGCCCCCGACGACGAGGCAGGTCGCGAGCAGCTGCATCGCGCCGGGCCCGTTGACCCGCCCCGGCAGGATGCCCGGCAGCTCGACCGGGAGGTAGGGCAGGTAGCCGAGCACGGCCAGGCCGAGGACGACGGGCAGTGCCCGCAGCAGGCGGCGCGCGACGTGGCGCCCCTCTCGCGACGCCGAGGGCGGCGTCCCCGTCGCCTCGTCCTCGCCGTCCGGTGACACCGAGGGCGGGTGCTGGTGCGTCAGGTGGTCCGTGGGCGACGTCATGCCGTCGCTCCCTTCAGGGAGGTCGGTCGCAGCAGGAGCACGAGCGCGAGGAGCAGCACGACCGACAGGTCGCCGACCCCGCTCGCCGCGTAGTAGTTGGCGAGCTGCTGGACGAGCCCGACGACGACGGCTGCGACCGCGGTGCCCGTGAGCGACCCCATGCCGCCGATGACGACGACGATGAAGGCGAAGATGAGCAGCGAGCCGCCCTGCGCGGGTGAGACGGCCCCGGCGTACTGCGAGTAGAGCACCCCGGCGAGACCTGCCGCGGCGCCGCCGAGGGCGAAGACGGTGGTGAAGGTCCGCTGCACGTTGATGCCGAGCGCCTCGACCATCGTCCGGTTCTCGACGCCGGCCCGGATCACGAGGCCGAGGCGGGTCAGGTGGAGCAGCGCGAGCAGCCCGGCGAAGAGCGCGAGGGCGACGAGCACGTAGACGAAGCGGTCGTTGGGCAGCCGCGCGCCGAGGACGTCGGTCGTCCCGCTCATCCACAGCGGCTTGTCGACCGGACGAGGGTCGGCACCCCAGATCCCCTGTGCAGCAGCCACGCCCGCCAGCGAGAGGCCGACCGTGACGAGGACCTGCTGGATGTGGTGGCGGTAGAGGGGCCGGATGAGCACGACCTCGACGACGAGCCCGACCACGACTCCGACGGCCACCGCCCCAAGGATGCCGACCCCGAGGCGGGCGGCCACGGGCCACGCGGCCGGCAGGGCACCCATGGTCAGCCACGCGGCGTACGCCCCGGCCGTCATGAAGACGCCGTGGGCGAAGTTGAGCACGCCCATGAGCCCGTAGATGAGGCTGAGCCCGCTCGCGGCGATGAAGTAGAGCGCGCCGAGGCCGAGGCCCGTGACGAGGAGCAGGACGAGGTCGCTCATGCCGCGCCCTCCCGTCGCATCGAGACCCCGAGCAGCTCGCGCGTCAGGTCCGCGTCCGCGACGAGGTCGGCGGCGGCACCGCGGTGCACGACTGACCCGGCGTCCAGGACGACGACCCGGTCTGCGATGCGGCGCACGAGCGGGAGGTTCTGCTCGACGAGCAGGATCGGGGTGGTTCTGGCCACCTCGGCGAGCACGTCCGCCACCTCGGTGACGAGCTTGGGAGCGAGCCCCTTCGTGGGTTCGTCGACGAGCAGGAGGGCGTTCTCGCGGAGCAGCACCCGTGCCAAGGACACCATCTGCTGCTGACCACCCGAGAGCGTGCCGGCACGCTGGCCACGCCGGGTCACGAGGTCCGGGAAGAGCCGGGCCACGACGGGCGCGTCCACGCCACGGTCGGGGTCGACGAGGCGCAGGTTCTCCTCGACGGTGAGGCCGCCGAAGACCTCCCGGTCCTCGGGGACGTAGCCGATGCCGCCACGGACGATGCGGGCCGTGGTCTGGCCCTGGATCTCCCTGCCCTCGAGCAGGATCCGGCCGCTGCGCGGGGCGAGTCCGATGATCGACCTCAGGGTCGTCGTCTTGCCCACGCCGTTGCGGCCGAGCAGCGCCGTGACACCGGTGTCGGGCACGTCGAACGACACGCCCTGGAGGATGTGGGACCCGCCGTAGCGGACGTGGACGTCCTCGAGCGTCAGCACGGGAGCTGGCGGCGACGACTCGGGTGCGGACGGGTTGCGTTCGGTCACAGCGCTTCTCCCAGATAGGCCTGCTGGACACGCTCGTCGGCGGTCACCGCGGTCGGGGCGCCGACGGCGAGCAGCTGCCCGTGGTGCAGGACGGCGACGCGGTCGGCGAGTCCGAGCACGACGTGCATGTGGTGCTCGACCATCGCGACGGCGACTCCCGAGTCGCGGACCTCGCCGATGATCTCGCTCAGGCCGTCGACGTCCTCGGCGGACACCCCCGCCATCGGCTCGTCGAGGAGGAGCACCGCGGGCTCGGAGGCGAGCGCCATCGCGAGCTCGAGCTTGCGACGGTCGCCGTGCGAGAGGTCACGGGCGAGCGTGGGCGCGCGACCCGGCATACGCACCCGGGTGAGGAGGGTCTCGATGGCTCCTGACGACGCCGACCCGGCGGCGCGGAAGGGTGAGAACGCCGCCGAGCCAGAGGCCTGGATGGCGAGACGGACGTTCTCCCCTGCCGTCAGGCCGTCGAAGAGCGCCGACGTCTGGAAGGAGCGCGCCAGCCCCAGGCGCGCGCGCCGCGTGGCGCTCGCCCCGGTGACGTCCTTGTCCTGCAGCGTGATCCGGCCGGCGGACGGCTTGGTCACCCCGCTGAGGATGTTGACGAGCGACGACTTGCCCGCGCCGTTGGGGCCGATGATGCCGAGCAGCTCACCGGCCCCAACGGTCAGGGAGACGTCGTCGAGGATCTGGGCGCCACCGACCTTCCAGCCGACGGCCTCTGCGCTGATCACGACGGGGGGTGTCCGATCACTTGAAGGGGGTGACGGGTGGTGCGACGGTGGCCGCGTCGAGCGTGTCGACGAGCTGCGGCACGACGTTGCTGCCGTCCTTCTTCAGGGTCGCCGTGAACATCGGCTGCAGGAGCGCGTGGTCCTCCGCGCGGATCTCGAGCGAGCCCTTGGGCCCGTCGAACGTCCAGCCCTCGAGGGAGGTCACCATCTTCTCGACGTCGTCACCACCGGCCTCCAGCGCGTGGACGATCATCTGGCCCGCGACGAAGCCGTCGGTGGTGAAGAGGTCGACGCTCGCGCCCTGCTTCTTCAGGCCCGCGTCGAGTGCCTGGTAGGCCGCGTTGTCCGCGGCGCCCTCGAAGAAGTGCGAGAGGAAGTTGATCTTCGTCGCGACCTCGCCGAAGAGCGCGTGGGTGGCCTTGATGTCGAGCCCGGTGACGACCTTCGTGGAGTCGAAGACGCCCTGCTGGCCGAGGGTGGTCCACATCGCTGTCGCGTTGGCACCGGCCCAGGCCACGAAGAGCAGGTCGGGGGCGGCGCCCTTGACCTTCGTCGCGAACGGGGTCAGGTCGGTCGCGGCCGAGGGGACCTCGACGGCGCTCACCGTCGCGCCCTTGGCGCCGAGGATGGCCGTGACGGCGGCGATGTTGGCCTTGCCGAAGGCGCTGTCCTGGGCGAGCACCGTCACCTTCTTGCCCTTGACGTCGCCGAGGATGGTGCCCGCGGTCGCGACGTCCTGGTAGGTCTGGCGACCCGACCGGAAGGTGTAGCGGTTGGCGCCGGTCACGGCGTCGGCGGCGGCCGGCCCCGAGATGAAGAGCACCTTGTTGTCCTTGGCCAGCGGTGCGACCTGCAGGGCCACGCCGCTCGAGGTCGATCCCGCGATGATCGTGTTGCCCTGCCCGATGAGATCGGTCGCCGACGCCACGGCCTTGGCCGGGTCACCGGCATCGTCCTGCTCGGTGATCTGGATCGTGTGGCCCGCGACCGCACCGGTGCCCTTGGTGGCGTAGTCGATGCCGGCCGTGAGGCCCTGGCGGTACTGCTCGCCGTAGCTGGCCAGCGGGCCCGACTTCGAGTAGACGAGTCCCACCTTGTACGGGGCGCCGGCACCGCCCGAGGCAGCCCCGGTGCCGTTGTCGGCAGCCGGCGCACCCGGCTGGCCGGGAGAGCCGCAGGCTGCGACCGACAGCGTGATCATGGCGCTCGCGAGCGCGAGACTCCACCGCTTGGACACCGATGTCCTCCACCTCTGGCGGGCGCTCGCGCCTTTGCTGCAACGAGATCCGTTGCGCCCAACCGTTTCGGCGAAAGTAGTTCAGCCTCGAACGGCCCGCGGTGGGACCGGAGACCACAAACACGGTCCGGGCATGTGTCTCGCCGCCACCCACCGGGGCGAGAGCCGGACCTGACAGGATGCGCGAATGAGTCTTGCCATCGCCACCTGCCAGCCCACCTCGTCGTCCGATCCCCGGGCGAACGGTGCCGAGGTGCGCCGCATGCTCCGGGAGGCCGCGGCCGCGGGTGCGCGGCTCGCCCACTTCCCCGAGGGCTTCCTGTCGGGGTACGCGGTGGAGGACGTGTCCTCGTGGGACACCGTCGACTGGGCGCTGGTCCGCCGAGAGCTCGAGGACGTCGCCGCACTCGACGGCGAGCTCGGGATCTGGGTGGTGCTCGGCTCTGCCCACCCGTTGACCGGCTTCCGCTTCGGCCTGGCGATCTGCATCGAGATCAACCTCTCCGACCTGTTCGCCGAGACGTGGGCAGCGAGCCGGGGCTGGTCGTCACGGCGCTGGATCGCCGGGACCCGGCGCTGCGCGGCGCCCTCGACCTCGCTCGGCCGTGGCGGGCCTCCGCGCGCGCGGGCCACATCTACGACGAGCGCCGGGTCGTCGACGAGCGCAGCCGAGTGCGCAGCGAGTTCTGAGGCAGCTCCCGGCGACGCGACACCGGCGCACACCGACGACCGTTGGTCGCAGTGGCAGCCACGTCGCGGCGTGTCGTGCGGCGTGTCGCGCGGCGCAGTCGACCAACGGTCGTTCGTCGGCGGCCCCGGGTGTCGGGCCGTCAGCGACGGCGGTCGGCGACGACCCAGGACGCTGCAGCACTGACGGCGGCCACGGTGAGGACCGACGGCCAGGCGCCGATCTTCTTCGCGAGCACGTGCGAGGCGCCGAAACCACCAAGGTAGACCGCCGCGAGACCCGCGGCGCCCGCTCCTCCGGCCTTGGCGACCCAGCTGCGGCCGGCGTAGAGGCCGGCCGCACCGAGCACGACCCCACCCAGGGGCCGGATGCCGCTCTCGCGGGCCACGACGTAGCCACCGACGAGTCCGAGGGCGGCGATGGGGGCGGTGGTCACGTCGGCTGCGTCCCGGAGCTGCATGTCAGAGCCTCGGCTCGAGGTCGACGACGACCTGGTCGGCGGTCAGGCCGAGCTCCTCGAGGATCTGCCCGCGCGACGCGTGGTCGAGGAAACGCTTGGGGATGCCGTAGGTGTGCACGGGCACGTCGACGTCCGCCTCGCGGAGCGCGAGCGTGACAGCCGCACCGACGCCGCCGCTGACGAGGTTGTCCTCGACGACGGCCACGGCATTCGCCCGGCGGGCGAGCGCGACGACGTCGTCGCTCACGGGCAGCACCCACCTCGGGTCGACGACGCGGACGGTGCGTCCGTGGGCGGCGATCTTCTCGCCCGCCTCGATGGCCATCCCGGCGAAGGCACCGACGCCGACGACGAGCAGGTCGACCTCGTCGCCGGCGTTCTCGAAGAGCACGTCGACGTCACCGATCGAGCGCACCGCGGTCAGCGGGTCACCGACGTCGCCCTTGGGGAAGCGGATGACGGTCGGCCCGTCGGACACGTCGACGGCCTCGCGCAGTTGGAGCTTGACCTGCTCGCCGTCGCGGGGCGCGGCCAGGCGCAGGCCGGGCACGATCGAGGTGAGCGTCATGTCCCACATGCCGTTGTGCGAGGCGCCGTCGCTGCCCGTGACGCCGGCCCGGTCGAGGATGAGGGTGATGCCGGCCCGGTGGAGCGCGCAGTCCATGAGGAGCTGGTCGAAGGCCCGGTTGAGGAAGGTCGCGTAGACGGCGACGACCGGGTGCAGGCCGGCATACGCGAGCCCGGAGGCCATCGTGACGGCGTGCTGCTCGGCGATGCCGACGTCGAAGACGCGGTCGGGGTAGGCGGCGGCGAAGCCGTCGAGGCCGACCGGGATGAGCATGGCGGCGGTGAGGGCGACGACATCGGGACGGTCGCGCCCGATGGCCACCATCTCCTCGTTGAACTCGTCGGTCCAGATGCGCCCGGACACCTCGAACGGCAGCCCGGTCTCGGGGTTGAACTTGCCGACGCCGTGGAACTGGTCGGCCTCGTCGTCGATGGCGGGCTGGTAGCCGCGGCCCTTCTGGGTGATGACGTGGACGATGACGGGGCCGCCGAAGTCCTTGGCCTTGCCCAGCGCCCGCTCGAGCGCCTGCTCGTCGTGGCCGTCGACGGGACCGATGTACTTGAGGCCGAGGTCCTCGAACATCCCCTGCGGCGCGACGATGTCCTTGATGCCCTTCTTGACGCCGTGCAGCGTCTCGAACATCGCGCCACCGACGACGGGCGTCTTGGCGAGCGAGCGCTTGCCCCAGTCGAGGAAGCGCTCGTAGCCGCGCGTCGTGCGCAGCGTCGCGAGGTGGTCGGCGAGGCCGCCGATGGTCGGGGCGTAGGAGCGCTCGTTGTCGTTGACGACGATGACGAGCGGGAGCGTCTTGTCGACGGCGATGTTGTTGATCGCCTCCCACGCCATGCCGCCGGTCAGCGCGCCGTCACCGATGACGGCGACGGTGTGCCGGTCGGCCTCCCCCGACAGTCGGCGGCCCTTGGCGATGCCGTCGGCCCACGAGAGCGCGGTCGAGGCGTGCGAGTTCTCGACGACGTCGTGCTCGGACTCGGCGCGGCTCGGGTAGCCCGAGAGTCCGCCCTGCTTCTTCAGCTTGCTGAAGTCGTGACGCCCCGTCAGCAGCTTGTGCACGTAGGACTGGTGGCCCGTGTCGAAGACGAGGGTGTCGCGCGGGGAGTCGAAGACCCGGTGCAGCGCGATCGTCAGCTCGACGACCCCGAGGTTGGGGCCGAGGTGTCCACCGGTCTTGGAGACCTCGGTGACGAGGAAGGTGCGGATCTCCTCCGCCAGCGCCGGCAGCTGGGTCGCCGGCAGCGCCTTGAGCGCCGCGGGGCTCGTGATCGTCTCCAGCAGGGCCACGCTGCCTCGTCCTCTCGGTGGTGTCTCGATCCCCTGGGGTGGGTCGATCGAGTCTACGGGTCAACGTCCGGCGGCTCCCAACCGTGCGCACGAGGCCCTGTCGGTCTCGTCACACGACCTCCACACGGTCGCCCCGACGCCCGTCAGAGGCGGGGCGCGAAGACCTTGCCCTGCAAAGCCTCGTGCAGCAGCCGCGCCGAGCGCGAGGCGGCGAGCAGCCGGATCCCCTCGGCCTCGATCTGCCCGAGGATCTCGGTGAGGGCGTCGGCCGGCACGTGCGGCCCGATGGCGACGCGAGCCTCGCGCCACGCGTCGCGCATGGCCACCACCTGCCCGTCGAGGTGCCGACCGGCCAGCCAGGCGAGCGCGATCGGGTGACGCCGCCACCCGGCATACGCCCGGTAGTCCGGTGGGCACTGGTCGAGCAGCCACAGCACGGCGCGGTCCTCCCAGCCGGGGGTGTGCGCCGGCGGGACGCCCGGCGGCCACCCCGGTGGGGTGTGCCCCCGAGACTCGGAGGGTGTCGGAGTCGGCATGCTCACAGTCTGCCTCGCCTAGTCTCGGACCATGACGACGGTCAGCTGGGTCACGGCCTTCCTCGACCTCCCGCCCGACGTCCACGCGGCGGGCACCCACTTCTGGTCTGCAGTGACGGGGTATGCCGTGTCGCCGCCTCGCGGGGACGACGCGGAGTTCACGACGCTGCTACCTCCGGTCGGTGACCCGTACCTCAAGATCCAGCGCACGGACGCCGACGGCGGTGACACCGCCCCCGGCGTCCACCTCGACCTGCACGTCACGTCGCCGGAGCAGTCCTCGGCGCGGGCCGAGGCCCACGGTGCCGAGGTCGTCCACCGCTCGGAGCACGGCTACGTCGTGCTGCGCTCCCCCGGCGGCTTCGTCTTCTGCTTCGTCCACGAGCCGCTCGCCCAGCGTCCCTGGCCGACCCGGTGGCCCCAGGAGCACGAGAGCGTCGTCGACCAGGTGTGCCTCGACATCCCGCCCGCGGCCTACGAGGCCGAGTGCACGTTCTGGTCCGAGCTGACCGGCTGGCCGCTGCGCAGGTCGGTGAGCCGCCCCGAGTTCCACCACCTCGTGCGCCCCGACGGGATCCCCGTGCGGCTGCTGCTGCAACGCCTCGTCGAGCCGGCCCACGGGCCGGTCACCGGGCACCTCGACCTGGCCTGCGACGACCGTCCCACCGAGGTCTCCCGACACGTCGGACTCGGCGCGACGGTCGTCGCCGACCACGGCGGCGGCTGGACCACGCTGCGCGACCCGACCGGCGCCCACTACTGCATCACCGACCGCGACCCGAGGTCCGGCCTCGGTCGGTGACGAGCGTGCGGCGGGGCGTCCGTTCGGGCTCAGGTCACCAGTTGGGCTCGTGCGCCGGGGCCGGTGGCAGCGGCCGGCCCGCGGGCCGGATGACGTAGACGATGCCCCCGCTGTGCGGCGCCCAGACGTTCTCGAACTGCTCGCGGTCGTAGACGACGCGCACCTGGTCGTTGCTCGCGACGAGGTGCGAGGCCGGGTCGTTGCACACGACGTCACCGGACTCGGTGAAGCCCACGACGACCATGAGGTGGCCGTTGGTGCCGTAGCCGGCGCCCTCGAGCTCGCCCTTCTTGAACGACACCGACACGACGAGCGGGATGCCGGCGGCGATGAAGGCCTCCGCCTCGGTGAGGGTGCGCAGGCGCGTGACGAAGCCGTGGAGGTCTCCCCGGGTGGCGGCGTACGCGGTGTTGAAGGGCCAGTTGCCGGCGCCGTCGTAGGTGTAGTCGAAGACGTTGCGGGCCGTGAAGTCGACCTGGGCGTCGACCGGCGGGTCGACCCACGCGGTCTCGGCAGTCGAGGGACCGGCTCCCCAGTAGGCGACGACCATCGACGTCGACGTCGGCGAGCACCAGGCCTCGCCACCGTTGTCCCACTGCGGGTAGTGCCCGATGTGCACCTCCTGCGAGTAGGTGGGGACGTCGAGGATCGTGCCGCAGGCGGGCCCGTTGGGGCTGCGCGGCACCTTCTTCGTGTCGGGGAGCGCGGACGCCATGGCCCCGACGACCGACACGCTCGGCGTGTCCGTGGTGCCCTGGGGACGCATGAGGCGGACCTCGAGCTGCCAGTCCGTCAGGGTGAAGCCGCTGCGCGTGGCGAGGGTGTCGGTGTAGACGGTCGCCACGGTGTCACCCTGGCCGGCGACGGAGGTCCGGTGGATGCCGCCACCGTCAGCGGGGTCCTTGGCCGCCCAGCGCCCGAGCACGTAGTCCTTGGTCGTCGTGCCGGCGCTCGTGCCACGGACCAGCACCTCGACCCACGAGTCCCCGGGCGTCGCGGCGTTCCACGAGGCGACGAGCTCGGTCAGGCCGAAGCCGGGCGCGACGACGGGAGAGGTCCACGTCGCGACCTCGTAGGTGACGGGCGTGCCGTCCGTGGCGTGGGGGTCGGTGTAGTCGAGGGTCCGGTCGAACGGTCCGAAGACGAGGTCGGCACCGGACCACGAGGCGTAGTGGACGTGTCGCTCGGCAGCGCCCTTCTTCGCCTCGGCGGCGCGGGCCCGCGGCGTGGCGGAGACGCCGACGAGGGCGGCACCGGCGGCGGCGCTGGCGAGCAGCGAGCGGCGGCTGGGCTGGAACGGAACGGCTGAGACGGTGGAGCGACTGGGCATGGGCACACCTTCCGGAGGGGGATCGCGCGGCCAGTCAACACCCGGTCCTCGCCCCGTGGGGGCTTCCCGTCGTAAATTCTCGCGATGAGGACGCGTCGCGGAGGAAATTGACGGGTCAGCGCCAGTTCGGCTCGGCAGGCGGTGACGGCAGCGCGACCTCGCGCGGGTGCATGACGTAGGCCAGACCCCCGTTGGGACCGAGCCAGACCCGCTCGAACTGGTCGCGCCGGTACACGGTGCGCACCTGCTCGTTGCTCGCGATGCGGTGCGAGTTGGGGTCGTTGGACACGACGTCGCCCTCGGCCGTGAAGCCGACGACCATCAGCAGGTGACCGTTCGTCTCGTAGCCGGCCCCGTCGAGCTCGTCCTCACGGAAGGTCACCGACACGACGAGCGGGATGCCGGCCGCCACGAACGCCTCGGCCTCGGTCAGGTCGCGCAGGCGTGTCACGTAGGCACGCAGACCCCGCGCCCCGGCGTAGGCCGTGTTGAAGGCCCAGTTGCCCGCCCCGCCGTAGGCGCGGTCGTAGACGCGTCGCACGCCGTGCACGACCTCGGGGTCGGTGTCGTGGCCGACCCACGACGTCTCGTCGCGTCCCGGCGCACGCCCCCAGTGCTCGAGGAGCATCGTCGTCGACGTCGGTGAGCACCACGACTGGCCGCCGTTGTCCCACTCGGGGAACGAGCCGACGTGCAGCCGCTGCGAGTGGGGTGGGACCGCCACCTCGTGCGCGCATCCCACGCCGGGCCGGCTCGTGGGCTCGTCGGGCGTGATGTCGAAGCGTGAGGCCGCGCCGGCGACGAGCGTCACGGTCGGCCAGCCGACGTCGCCATCGGGGATCGCATGGGCCGTGAGGCGCAGCTGCCACCGGTCGACGCCCCGCCCGGGCGCCGACAGCCACGTGTCCGTCGAGACGCTCCCGGCCTCGAAGGTCTGCCCGGGCACCGTGGTCCGCGTGATCGGCGACTCCCCCGCCGGGTCGTCCTCGGCCCACCGCGCGAAGGTGAACCACGGCGTCCAGCCGGCGGCGTCGCCCACGCGACCCTCGACGTGGAGCCAGGTGCCCGCCGGCGTGCGGGCGTTCCACGAAGGGATGAGCTCCGTTGCGGCGAAGGGCGACTCGACGACCGACGACTCCCAGAACCGCGTGCGGTAGGTCACCGGCTCGGCGCCGTCGACGTGGACGTCCACGTCGTCGACATCAGGCGCCGGGGACCAGTCGAGGCCGGTCTCCCACACGGTCAGGACAGCGTGTCGCTCGCTCACGCGACGAGCATGCCATCCGAGGGCGTATGCCGTCCGGCCGGGTCCCCAGCCCCGCGCACACGGCGACGGGCCCGTATGCCGTGGCGTACGGCATACGGGCCCGTCTTGCTGGGCCGTGCTGCGGGTCAGCTGTTGACGAGCGACCTCAGGACGTACTGGAGGATGCCGCCGTTGCGGTAGTAGTCGGCCTCACCGGGGGTGTCGATGCGCACGACGGCGTCGAACTCGACCGTCTCGCCCGACTCCTTGGTGGCGACGACCTTGACCGTCTTGGGCGTCGTGCCCTCGTTGAGCGCCGTGATGCCGGTGACCGAGAAGGTCTCGGTGCCGTCGAGGCCGAGCGAGTCGGCGTTCTGGCCGGCCGGGTACTGCAGCGGGATGACGCCCATGCCGATGAGGTTGGAGCGGTGGATGCGCTCGTAGCTCTCGGCGATGACGGCCTTGACGCCGAGCAGGCTCGTGCCCTTGGCCGCCCAGTCACGCGAGCTGCCCGAGCCGTACTCCTTGCCCGACAGGATGACGAGCGGCGTGCCGGCCTCGGCGTAGCTCTGCGCGGCGTCGTAGATCGTCGTCTGCTCGCCGCCCTTGGTGAAGTCACGGGTGAAGCCGCCCTCGACGCCGTCGAGGAGGAGGTTCTTCAGGCGGATGTTGGCGAACGTGCCACGGATCATGACCTCGTGGTTGCCGCGGCGCGAGCCGTAGGAGTTGAAGTCCTTGCGCTCGATGCCGTGCTCGGCGAGGTACCTGCCGGCAGGGCTGTCGTTCTTGATGGCGCCGGCGGGGCTGATGTGGTCGGTCGTGACGGAGTCGCCCAGCTTGGCGAGGACGCGGGCGCCCTCGATGTCGCTGACGGGCGTCGTCTCCATCGACATGCCGTCGAAGTACGGGGGCTTGCGGACGTAGGTCGACTCGGCGTCCCAGGCGAACGTGTCGCCCTCGGGGGTCGGCAGCGACTGCCAGCGCTCGTCGCCCGCGAAGACGTCGGCGTAGTCCTCGGTGAACATCTCCTGGCTGATCGAGCTCGCGATGGTGCGCTCGACGTCGGCGGGAGCCGGCCAGATCTCCTCGAGGAAGACGTCCTTGCCGTCCTCGTCCTGGCCGAGCGGCTGCGACGCGAAGTCGAAGTCCATCGTGCCGGCGAGGGCGTAGGCGATGACGAGCGGCGGGCTCGCGAGGTAGTTCATCTTCACGTCGGGGTTGATGCGCCCCTCGAAGTTGCGGTTGCCCGAGAGGACCGACGTGACGGCGAGGTCGTTGTCGTTGATCGCCTTGGAGATCTCCTCGTTGAGCGGGCCCGAGTTGCCGATGCACGTCGTGCAGCCGTAGCCGACGAGGTGGAAGCCGAGCTTCTCGAGGTAGGGCCACATGCCGGCCTTGTCGTAGTAGCCCGTGACGACCTTCGAGCCCGGTGCCATCGACGTCTTGACCCACGGCGCGACCGAGAGGCCCTTCTCGACGGCGTTCTTGGCGAGCATCGCGGCCGCCATCATCACCGACGGGTTGGACGTGTTGGTGCAGCTCGTGATCGAGGCGATCGAGACGATGCCGTGGTCGATCTCGAACTCGCGGCCCTCGGCGTCGGTGACCGACACCTTCTTCGAGGGGCGGCCGCTCACGCCACCGGAGTCGGCCGGGCGGTCGCCGCCGTTCGTGCCCTCGACGGTGCCCTGCGGGGTCGGGTCGCTCGCCGGGAAGGACGAGGCTGCACCCGCGTCACCCTCCTCGTGCGCGACGTAGGTCGGGAGCACCTTGCGGAAGGCGTCCTTGGCGTCGGTCAGCGCGATGCGGTCCTGGGGACGCTTGGGGCCGGCGATCGACGGGACGACGGTCGAGAGGTCGAGCTCGAGGTACTCGCTGTAGCGGGCCTCCGGCTGGTCGGGACCGGCCTTGAGCCACATGCCCTGCTCCTTGGCGTACGCCTCGACGAGCGCGACGCTCTCGTCGGAGCGGCCGGTGAGGCGCAGGTAGTCGAGGGTGACCTCGTCGATCGGGAAGATCGCGCAGGTCGAGCCGAACTCGGGGCTCATGTTGCCGATGGTGGCGCGGTTGGCGAGCGGGACCTGCGAGACGCCCTCGCCGTAGAACTCGACGAACTTGCCGACGACGCCGTGCTTGCGGAGCATCTCGGTGATCGTGAGGACGACGTCGGTGGCGGTGGCGGCGACGGGGATCGAGCCGCTCAGCTTGAAGCCGACGACGCGCGGGATGAGCATCGAGACGGGCTGGCCGAGCATGGCCGCCTCGGCCTCGATGCCGCCGACGCCCCAGCCGAGCACGCCGAGGCCGTTGACCATCGTCGTGTGCGAGTCGGTGCCGACGCAGGTGTCGGGGTAGGCGACGCGCTCACCGTCGATCTCGCGGACCATGACGGTGCGGGCGAGGTGCTCGATGTTGACCTGGTGGACGATGCCGGTGCCCGGAGGGACGACCTTGAAGTCGTCGAACGCGGTCTGGCCCCAGCGCAGGAACTGGTAGCGCTCGCGGTTGCGCTGGTACTCGATCTCGACGTTGCGCTCGAAGGCGTCGGCGCGGCCGAAGACGTCGATGATGACGGAGTGGTCGATGACGAGCTCGGCCGGCGCGAGCGGGTTGATCTTGGCCGCGTCGCCGCCGAGGGTGGCGACAGCCTCACGCATCGTCGCGAGGTCGACGACACAGGGCACACCGGTGAAGTCCTGCATGATCACGCGCGCGGGCGTGAACTGGATCTCGGTGTCGGGCTCGGCGTTCTCGTCCCACGAGCCGACCGCGTTGATGTGGTCGGCGGTGATGTTCGCGCCGTCCTCGGTGCGCAGGAGGTTCTCGAGGAGGACCTTGAGGCTGTACGGCAGGGTCTCCTGCCCCTTCACCCCTGCGAGGCGGTAGATCTCGTAGGACTGGCCACCGACCTCTAGGGTCCCCTTGGCCTTGAAGCTGTCAACACTGCCCACGACGGGCTCCTTCCAGCAACTCTGATGTCACGGTGCTCGATTTATCTTGACGTCAAGATATATCTAACCACACGCGTCCGTCCTTGTCAGTCCACCCCTACCCGTCCATCCTTCCCTCCGCTCGCGTCGTTGTCGCCCCCTGTCGCGCCCCTGTCGCGTACCCGCCCGACCGCTGGTCGGACCGCTGCCCGGGCCCGGGTCGGCGTGCCGACCAGAGCAGTCCCTCGACCGGGACGCCGCCCTCGAGGCGGAGGTGGACACGGGTCACCTCCACGTCGGCCAAACCCGCGGCGGCGCTGACGGACCGCAGGTACCCCTCGCCGTGCGCGTAGCGTCCCGACGGCGTCAGCCGCCAGTCCCCCACCGGGTCGACGAGCCGCTCGACGGTCCCGACGAGGGTGCCGCCCGGCCGCAGCGCCCGCGCTGCCGCCGCCGTCGTCGCGCCGAGGTCGCCGAGGTAGCAGAGCGTGTCCGCGCAGACGAGGAGGTCGTATGCCGTGGGCTGGGCGCGGAGGAACGCGCTGAGCTCGCTGCGCTGCAGGACGTCGTAGCAGCCGCGCACCTGCGCGTGCCGGAGCATGTTCAGCGACAGGTCGCAGCCGGCGAGGGTGCGCGCCCAGGAACGCACGAGCGCGCCGACGAGACCCGTGCCGCAGCCGAGGTCGGCCACGTCGAGGTCAGCCACGGGTTCGCCGAGGAGCTCGGCGACCCGGTCCACGACGAGCTCCGGCGCCCGGTAGCCGAGACCCGCGAGGTGCGGGTCGAACGCGTCGGCGGTGGCGTCGAAGAGCGACTCGACGTAGTCGTCCGGCGCGCGGTCCGGGGCAGGCAGCCCGCCCAGGGCGGCCAGACGGTGCCGGGCACCCGGGTCGTCGGGGTCGAGCCGCACCCACCGCCGCACGAGGTCGAGGGCCTCGGCCTCACGGTCACGCGCCGTCAGGGCCAGCACGGCAGCGGTCACGGCGCCCCGCCCGCGCCAGCTCTGCGGCTCGAGCTCCAGGGTCCGGAGGCCCGCGTCCCCGGCACCGGCCGGGTCGTCGGCGAGCCGCAGTGCGGTGGCGAGGTTGGCCCACGTCGGGGCATCGGTCGGGTGGACCGCGAGACTGGCCTCGTACGACGTGACCGCGCCCGCCGGGTCCCCCACCTCCAGGCGCATGTTGCCGAGGTCGTTGTGCAGGCTCGCGAGCACCATCGGGTCCGTGACCGCCGAGAGCGCCTCGGACATGAGCCGTTCAGCGGCGGAGTCGTCTCGACACAGGTGTGCCGCGACGGCTCGCAGGTGCAGGACGCGGACGTCGTCGTGCGCCCCCGTCACACCGGCGAGCGCCTCCTCGGCTCCCGGCCCGTCACCGGCGCGCAGCCGCGCCAGCGCCCGTTCGAGCGCGTCGTCCGGTCCGACGCGGTGCCCGTCGCCACCCGGGCCGCTGGTCAGCCCATCTTGTTGGATCGGATGTCCCACGTGACGCTGGACGTTCGGCCGCTCGCGCCGCCGCCGGGACCGGGCTCGGCATAGTCGAAGCGGATCCACGCAGGCTGGAGGGCCACCTCCTCGTCGACGTCGTCCTCCTCACCGGAGACGAGCACCTCGGTCACGACGAGGTCCTTCATCGTCACCGTGAGGAAGTCCTTGTGCGCGCCGGGATGGGCGACGTTGAGCGTCGCGTCCTTGAGGTGCTTGCCCGTCGCTGCGAAGGACGCCAGATGGGGCGAGGCGAGGTCGTAGCGGTGGACGATCCGGAACTCGTGGGCACGGGGCCGGCCGGCCGCGCCGCCGCTGCCCGAGCCGTTCGTCGGGGTCGTCACGCCCCAGTTCCACGAGACCACGTCGATCGCGCCCTTGTGGTCCTTGCTTTGGCTGCTGCCCTCGATGCCGTCGAACCTCATGAACGCATCCATGTCGCCTCCACCCGATGCCGAGCACGTCTTTCGACGCTAGCACCGCAGGGCCCGCGCCAGAAGGCCTTCAGGCGGGACCGTCGCCGGCGCCCTCGCCCGTCAGCGCCTCACGGAAGTGGGGGTCGAGCTCGGCCTTGGCGCCGGCCTCGGTGTCGAACCAGACGTAGGTGATGACGCACGTGGCCGTGAGCAGGGGCTGCTCGCCCCGTCGCCAGATCTCGTGCCGCAGCGTGAACGACGACGTGCCGATCCGGTCGACGACGACACGGATGTCGGCGTGGTCGAGAGGCTTGAGGCTCGCGGTCCAGTCGATCTCCGCGTGCCGGACGAGGGCGAGCCGGTGCTCGTCGGCGAAGCGGTAGGGCCCGTAGCCGAGGTGGTCGAGGAAGGCCATCTTCGCGTCCTCGCACCACGTCAGGTAGTGCGAGTTGAAGACGACGCCGGCGAGATCGATCTCGGAGAACTTCACGGCCACGGGGTAGCTGAACGACATGGCCCCATGCTCTCGCGACGGCCACCTGCTCTGGTCGTCAGGTCCCTCAGGTGCTCCGTCAGCCACGTGCTGGCCGAAACTGCCGGCGCGTGAGTGCTCCGGCGGGCGCGAGGGAAGCCCACAGGTGCACGGGCCCTTGGCGTCGTGATCTCCGTGCTCGCCGATCGCTGACGGTCGCGACCTAGGCAGCGTCGAGTCTCACGTCAGCCGGACGGGTCACGTAGCAGCGCCCCGTGGGTGCGGTCCACGTGCACGTGCCGTCGGCGTCCATCGTCAACGTCCATCCGGCGTGGTGCTTGAAGCCGTGGTGGGTGCGGCACAAGCAGACGAGGTTGCACTCGGTGGTCGAGCCGTCGGGGAAGCGCACCACGTGGTCGAGGTCGCACCGGCGCGCAGCGACGCCGCACCCCGGGAAGCGACACGTCCGATCGCGGTCCCGAACACGTTGCGCCAGAGCGGCGTTGGGCCGGTAGGTAGCGGGATCGCGCGCCGCAGTGACACCGGTCAGCGCGTCGGCTCGGCTCACGCGCAGCACGACATCGGGGTCTGACAGCACCTTTGCCAGCACGGGTGCGAGCATCCAGCCGAACCGTGGATGTCGGACACCGAGCTTCGGTGGTCGCCATCGTTCGCCCGGGAGACGCTGGGGGCTCGCCGCGTCCTCGACCGCTCCTGTCACCTTGACGGGCACTGCTGCCTGGTGCGCGAGCCACGCCCCGGCGGCTGCCGGGTCGGCGTCGCATCCGGCACGCGGCGCACACCCGAGCCCGAAGAGCTCTGACCCGATCGCATGCTCCGGTGCGAGGCGCGGACCGGTGATGTGTGCCAGGTCGAACGCCCCGACATCGACGGATGACGACCGGCTCGGCCCATCTCCCGGACGTGGTCGGCGGGACGGGGCGCTGGGTCGCACGTCGGCCCCCGGGATGGCGGAGGGCACTGCCGCCGCCTCGTCCGGGCCACGGAGCGCGACGCCACGCCGGTCGTCCGACGCGGGACCGACGAAGGTGGGCACGACCAGCTCGACGGTGGTGGACACCTGGGCGCTGCCGAGGAGGAGATCGAGGAAGGCGTCAGCGCGAGCCTGGTCGATCGACCGGGCAGGGTCGGCGCGCACGTACTCGTGCGCCAGCTCGTCGACGGCACCCCACGCCTGCATCGAGTCCCGCGCCGGCAGCGAGGCCTTCCACCATGTCGTGCCGGGATCGAGACCCGGCTCCACCCGCACGAAGCGGTCACGGAGGGCGTGCTCCGATCGGCACTGAACCGAGGACGGATCGGTCGCCATGGCGGCACGCTCGCACTGCCGACGGAGCCGAGCCGGTGTCAGCGACTCCGCCCCGCCTCCCTCCATGACGACGGCCTCGAAGATCGGACGGGCATCGACCGCGACGAGGCCCGCCTGGTCCACCACGACGGCGGTCTGCCGCTGGCTGAGGTGCCCGTCCAGCGCGGCGGCGAGGGTGCGCGGGAGGTCCTCGACGAGGCAGAGCGCGTCGGCGACCCGCGACTCGGCGCCACGTGGGGTCGAGCGCAGGATGGGCGCGACGCTCGAGGCCACGATCTTCACCGACGACGGGCGGTACTCGGAACCGTCGGACCAGTCCCCGTCGAGGTCGGCGAGGTCGAGCTCCTGACGGCGGACGCAGGCGGCCAGCGCGAGATCCTGGACGGCGCCGAGGACGTTCATCGCGCGCTGTGTGACGGCGAGGACCGCCTCGGCGCCGGCCGTGTCGAGACTGCGCAACCGCTCCGGCACCACGCGACACACCACGGCTGCCTGCGCGACCGGCGGCAGCGCGTCGAAGACGTCAGGGGGGACCTGGGTGACGAAGGCGAGCACGCCCCCGGCAGCGACCTCGCTGCTCCCCACGGCACTCCTCGACTCCATGATCGAACACTAGTACGAGCCACCGACAGCGCGCCGCCCCCGGCCATGCGCCCGCACCCACGCCATGCCCCGCGCGCCGAGTGGGCTCTCGGCCACGTGTGCTCAGGCGCTGGCGGACCCGTCACGGGGCTCCAGCACAGCGATGCACTCGACGTGGTGCGTCATCGGGAAGGCGTCCCAGGCCTCGAGGGCGACGAGGTCGTAGCCGTGCGTCCCGGCGGCCTTGACGTCTCGGGCCAGGGCCGCGGGGTCGCACGCGACGTAGACGACGCGGCGCGGCCCCATCCGAGCGAGCAGCCCCATGACGTCCTTGCCGGCCCCCGTGCGGGGCGGGTCGAGCACCACGAGGTCGGCAGTCACGTCCTGGTCCACGAGCGACCGCAGCTCACGGTCGACGCGGGTGGCCCGCCACTCGACGTTCTCGAGGTGCTCGGTGTTGGACTCGCCGTTCTCGACCGCGCGACGGTTCCCCTCGACACCGAGGACGACACCGTCGGGCGCGACGAGCTCGCCGAGGCGCATCGTGAAGAGGCCCGACCCGGCGTAGAGGTCGAGGACGCGGTCCCCCGGCTCGGCGCCGAGCAGCGTCGACACACGGGACAGGAACGTCGTGGCCGCGCCCGGGTGCACCTGCCAGAAGCCCCTCGCGGAGACGACGTACTCGCCCTCCCAGTCGCCGTCGCGGGCCAGCTCGCCGACGAGCCCACCGCCGCTGCCGCCACCCTCCGGCGCGGGCAGCGGGACGAGCACCGGCTCGTCGGGGTGCACGGCGTCGATGACGTCGACCGACTCGAGGTCGGGCCACTCGGTGTCGAGCACGCCGGAGTCGATGACCCCTCGGGTGGCGATGAGGCAGTCCTCGACGGGCACGATGTGGCTCGACCGGTGACCGCGCAGACCCGCGCGCCCGGCACCGTCCACGGCGAACTCGACCCGGGTGCGCCAGCGCAGCCCTCCCTCGTCGCCCGGCACCGGCTGGACGACGACGTCGACGTCGAGTCCTGCCACCCGCGCGAACTGCTCACGCACGACGGCGCCCTTGAGCGCACGCTGCGTGTCCAGGGAGGCGTGCTGGAAGTCGCATCCACCGCAGAGCCCGGGGGCGGCATACGGGCACGGCGCGGGCACGCGACCGGGCGCGGCCTCGAGCACCTCCACGGCGTCGGCACGCACGAAGCTGTCACCGACGCGCCCCTCGGTGACGCGTGCGACGACGCGCTCGCCGGGCAGCGTGTGGCGGACGAAGATGACCTGTCCCTCGTGCCGGGCCACGCAGTGACCACCGTGGGCGACGGGCCCGACTTCGACGGTCCACTCCCGTCCCACGAGCGACTCACCCCCTGCGGCGCGCTCGCGGTTCTGGCGGCCGCTCACAGCGCTCCACCGCGCACGGACCCGCTGATCGGCGGCTCGTCGATCCAGTCGCGCTCGGCGCCCTCGGACGACTGGAGCTGCCACGGGACGCTGACGACCATGACACCGGGGGTGAAGAGCAGCCGGGCCTTGAGACGCAGCGCGCTCTGGTTGTGCAGCACCTGCTCCCACCACTTCCCGAGGACGTACTCGGGGAGGTAGACCGTGACGATGTCGCGCGGGTTGCCGCTGCGGATCGACCGGACGTAGTCGAGGATCGGCTTCGTGATCTGGCGGTACGGCGAGGACAGCACCTTGAGCGGTACCGGGATCTCGCGCTTGTCCCACTCGTCGAGCAGTGCCTGCGTCTCGTCGGGATCGACGTCGACCGTCACGGCCTCGAGGTAGGACGGCCGGCTCGCCCGGGCGTACGCCAGCGCCCGCATCGTCGGCTTGTGCACCTTGGAGATGCAGACGATGGCGTGCACGTGGCTCGGCAGCATGGGCCGCTCGACGTCCCAGTCGATGGCGAGCTCGTCACGCACGCGGTTGTAGTGCTTCTTGATCCCGAGCATGAGGGCGAAGAGGACGACCATCGCGAGGATGGCGTACTTCGCCCCGGCCTGGAACTTCGTCAGGAGGACGACGATGAGCACCGTCGCCGACATCGCCGCACCCACCGCGTTGATGATGCGCGACCGCTGCATGCGCGACCGTTCCTTGGCGTTGCGCTCGAGGCGCAGGTGGCGCGTCCAGTGCCGCACCATGCCGATCTGCGAGGTGGTGAAGGAGACGAACACCCCGACGATGTAGAGCTGGATCAGCGCGGTGACCTCGGCCTTGAACACGATGACGAGGACGATGGCCGCCCCGGCGAGGATGAGGATGCCGTTGCTGAAGGCGAGCCGGTCACCGCGGGTGTGCATCTGCCGGGGCAGGTAGCCGTCGCGGGCGAGGATCGAGCCGAGCACCGGGAAGCCGTTGAACGCCGTGTTGGCGGCGAGGACGAGGATCAGGCCGGTGACGATCGAGACGAAGACGACGCCGATCGGGAAGTCCGCGAACACCGACTCGGCGAGCTGGCCGATGGCCGTGTGCTGGATGTACGAGTCACCGACCGGCTGTCCGTCGCGCAGCAGCTGGGCGCCCGGGTCGTCGGCGATCTTGACGCCGGTCCACTGGCTCAGGGCGATGATCGAGCCGAGCATGACGACCGACAGGGTGCCCATCAGGAGCAGGGTCGTCGCGGCGTTCGTGCTCTTGGGCTTCTTGAAGGCCGGGACGCCGTTGCTGATGGCCTCGACGCCGGTCAGGGCCGCGCAGCCGGACGAGAACGCCCGCAGGAGCAGGAAGGCGGCAGCGAGTCCGGTGAGGCCCTGGCCCTCCTCGGGCTTGAGCGTCAGGCCTGCGCTCTCGGCCGGCGTCAGGTTGCCCGTGAAGTGCTGGATGAAGCCGTAGACGCCCATCCCGATGATGGCGAGCATGAAGGCGTAGACGGGCACGGCGAACGCCTTGCCCGACTCCCGGACGCCGCGCAGGTTCATGGCGGTGAGGAAGACGATGAGGGCCACCGCGACGATGACCTCGTGGCCGCGGACGAAACCGAGCACCGTGGCAGCGTTCTGCACGCCGGACGAGATCGACACCGCGACGGTCAGGACGTAGTCGACGAGCAGGGCGCTCGCGACGGTGAGGCCGGCCCGCGGACCGAGGTTGACGGTCGCGACCTCGTAGTCGCCGCCGCCCGAGGGGTAGGCGTGGACGTTCTGGCGGTACGACGCCACCACGACGACCATGACGAGGACGACCGCGATGGTGACCTGCCAGCTGTGCGTCGCGACGAACGTGCCGCCGGCGAGCCCGAGCATGAGCAGGATCTCGTCGGGCGCGTAGGCCACGGACGACAGGGCGTCGCTCGCGAAGATCGGCAGCGCGAGGCGCTTGGGCAGCAGGGTCTCCCCGAGCTTGTCGCTGCGCATCGCGCGACCGAGGAGGAGGCGCTTGAACAGCGAACCGGTACCGGGCACGACGCAACTGTATGACGGATCGTCCCCTCGCACTGACCCACTCCGGACGGCGCGGACACCGTCCCGAGAACGTATGCCGTCCTGCCCGTTTCGCTCGGCGTCCGGCCTGCGCGGCCTGCGGGGTGGGCGACGTCCCCACGGTGTAGCGTCGCGTCCGTGCACTTCGTCATCATGGGATGCGGCCGCGTCGGGTCGACCCTCGCCCGCACCCTGGGCCGCAACGGCCACGACGTCGCCATCATCGACGCGGACGCCTCCGCGTTCCGCCGGCTGGGCACCTCCTTCGAGGGCCAGACCGTCACGGGCATCGGGTTCGACCGCGACACCCTCATCGCCGCCGGCATCCGTGACGCCTACGCCTTCGCGGCCGTCAGCAGCGGCGACAACTCCAACATCCTCGCGGCCCGCGTGGCGCGCGAGACGTTCGGGGTCGAGCACGTCGCCGCCCGCATCTACGACCCGCAGCGCGCCATGGTCTACCAGCGCCTCGGCATCCCGACCGTCGCGACGGTGCGCTGGACGGCCGACCAGATGATCCAGCGGCTGCTGCCGCAGGGCGCCGTGCCCGAGCTGACCGACCCGAGCGGCAAGATCGTCATCGCCGAGGTCCCCCTCGCCGAGGGCTGGGTCGGCCGGCACCTCACCGATCTCGAGGAGCAGACCGGCGCCCGCGTCGCCTACGTCACCCGGCTCGGCGAGGGCACGCTCCCCCGGCCCGACATGGTCGTCCAGCAGGGCGACCTCGTGCACCTCACCGTCCCGCGCGACGACCTCGCTCGCGTCGAGCGGCTCTGCGACCAGGCCCCGGCCGCCCACTGACCCGGCACAGGAGAAGAAACCCCCATGCGCGTCGTCATCGCCGGAGCCGGAAGCGTCGGCCGCTCCATCGCCCGTGAGCTGCTCGGCAACGGGCACCAGGTCCTGCTCATCGACAAGGACGCCGACGACGTGCAGGCCTCACGGGTGCCCGAGGCGTCGTGGCTGCTCGCCGACGCGTGCGAGCTCGCCGCCCTCGAGGAGGCCCGGCTCGAGGAGTCGGACGTGTGCGTCGCCGCCACCGGTGACGACAAGGCCAACCTCGTGCTCTCACTCCTCGCCAAGACCGAGTTCGGGGTCCCGCGCACCGTCGCCCGCGTCAACAACCCGAAGAACGAGTGGATGTTCGACGAGTCGTGGGGCGTCGACGTCGCGGTGTCGACGCCACGGCTCATGACGGCGCTCATCGAGGAGGCCGTGAGCATCGGCGACCTCGTGCGCATCTTCGAGTTCCAGCAGGGCCGGGCCTCGATGGTCGAGATCACCCTCCCGGAGGGCAGCCCGTTCGCCGGGCGCCGCGTGGGCGACGTCGACTGGCCGACCGACACGGTGCTCGTCGCGATCATCCGCGAGGAGCGTCCGCTCGCTCCCACCCCCGACGACGCGATCGAGGCCGGCGACGAGCTGCTCTTCATCACGACGACGGAGCAGGAGGACCGCCTCCAGGATCTCGTCGCACCGGGCGAGCGGCACCACACCCACCTCGAGGACTGACCTCGACGTCGCCGGGCCGGGCGTCAGGGGACCCGCGAGGGGTCGATCGGCGTGCGCCCGCGGAGCAGGATGGCGCCCATCGCCGTGATGGCGAGCAGGTACGCCGGCCAGCCGAGCACCACCTTGGCCACGCCCAGAGCGGCGACCTGCTCGGCAAGGTAGAGCGGCACCATGATCGAGAGCCGGACGACGTTGAGGGCGATGAGGACCCACGCGAGCCGCGCCGCGACCGTGACGATGCCGGGGTGCCGCCGCCACCACGTGGGGTTCTCGGCGAACGCCTCGGGCTCGGCGACCCCGACGACGAAGCCGAAGAGCGGCCACCGCGTCAGGTTCGTCACGAGCAGCAGCACGAGCAGCCCGGCGTTCTGCAGCATGCCCGGCAGGAACGCGTCCTCCGCCCGACCCGACCGCAGCGCGAAGAAGGCCGAGATCCCCACGCCCGCAGCGGCATACGCGATGAAGCGAGGGTCCTGGCGCTGGGCGAGGCGCACGAGCAGGAGGACGCCCACGAGGACGCCGGCGACCACGAGGGACGTGCGGAGGTTCTCGGTGCGCGCCCACACGAGGGCGAAGGCGAGGGTCGGCACAGCCGACTCGACGGCGCCGCGCCAGCCGCCCAGCGCCTCGGACAGCTTGTCGCGGAGCAGCTCCTCGACGGTGTCGTAGCGGCGCAGGTCGGCCTCGGAGCGGACGACCCCGTCGCCCTCCCCGGTGCGCTCTCCGCCCGGTCCCACGGCCGTGCCCTCGGCGTCAGCCATGCGCCTGCCCCGCCCGGCCGATGAGCTCGTAGGCCGGGTTGAACATCGTCTTGACCTTCCGGCGGGTGGTGATGCGGCCCGTGGCCTGGATCTTGACCCCGGGCACGATGCCGGCGATGCGCCGACGACCGAGCCACACGAGGTGGAGCGACTCGGTGCCGTCCCAGACCTCGACGTCGAGCGCCGGGGTCTCCTCGCGCGGCCGCAGGGTGACGGACCGCACCTCGCCGCACACGGTGACCCTGACGCGCTGGGGCGCGTCGCCGATGTGCACGACGCCGTCGAGGTCCGAGGACTCACGGCGCAGCTCGGCCGCCTCGATCTCGTGCGACGAGCGGGTCAGGCGGTCGGTGAGGCGACGCAGGGCGCCGGGCTGGCCCGTGCTCACGGGCGCGTCCGGCTCGGACGCGGTGCGGGACACGGGCCGGACATCAACGGACCTCGGTGATCTCGGGTCCACGCTCGAACGGCTTGAGGTCGGGACCGCCCTGCTCGGCGGCGTCGTCCGGCTCACCGGCCTGGGCGGCGCCGTCGGCGTCGGGGAGGCGCAGCGGCAGCAGCTCGCGGGGAGGCATGGCCTCCTCGCCACGGTCGATGACCGTCGTCCGGATGACGTCGTGCACCGCCTCGGCGGCGGCGGGCTCGATCGCGGCCCGGCCGGAGACCACGGCGCGGAGGAACCAGCGCGGGCCGTCGACACCGACGAAGCGGGCCGGCATGAAGACCGTCCGGCCGTCGGGGCCGGCCTGCGGCATCCGGGTCAGCAGCTCCTCGCCGAACTCGCCGGTGAGGACCTCGGCGGTGCCGCCGGCGTCGACGATGCTCGCGGCGATCTCGTTGCGGATGTCGATCCAGACACCTTCGGTGCGCGGAGCGGCGAAGGCCTGCAGCTGCACGGCCGACTCGCCGATGACGGCGGTCACACCCGTGATCTGCTGCTCCTGCTCGTTGACCTCGAGGCGCAGCTCCATGCCCTGCTGCCCGCGCAGCCAGATGGCGCCGAGGTTGAGGTAGTCGGAGTCGTCCTCGACCTCGCTGCGGTCGAGCGGTCGGGACGTGGCCGCAGGGGCGCCGTCACCGTCGACGTCGCCGTCGACGCCGCCGTCACCGAGCTCATCCTGCTCGAGGTCGTCGGGAAGGTCCACGGCATCGGTGTCCGGGCGGTCCTTCGACTTGCCCCGGCTGAAGAGTCCCACGTCATTCCGTCCTTTGAGTCCTGCTGCACGGTGGGCACGATGCCCGCCCGTGGTCGTCGCGGCGCTGACGCAGCGCCCGGCGAACCGTATCCGATGATCACGCCCCGGTGGGCGTCTCCCCCGGTGTCGGCGGGGCGGCGCCGCCGGTGGCGAACCCACCGGTGGATCCGTGTCCAGTGTCCCCCCGACTGGTGTCGTCGAGCGAATCCACCTCGACGAAGTGCACGCGCTCGACCCGCTGCACCACGAGCTGGGCAATCCGGTCGCCCCTGCGGACCGTGAACGGCTCGCGTGGGTCGAGGTTGACGAGGTTGACGAGGATCTCGCCCCGGTAGCCCTCGTCGACGGTCCCGGGGGCGTTGACGATGGAGATGCCGTGACGTGCCGCGAGGCCGGAGCGCGGGTGCACGAAGCCCGCGTGACCAGCGGGCAGAGCGAGGGCCACACCCGTCGGCACGAGGACACGCTCCCCCGGCTCGATGGTCAGGTCGACGCGCGAGCAGAGGTCGGCGCCGGCGTCCCCGGGGTGCGCGTAGCGGGGCAGGGCCAGGTCGGGGTCGAGCCTCCGGACCGGGACAGCACAAGGGTCGGTCACGAGGACCGACCCTACTTGCTCCTGGCCATGCTGCTGCCCGGTGGGGAATGCGCTCAGGCTGCGCACTCCGTGCAGATCATCATGCCGTTGCTCTCCTTGGCGAGCTGGCTGCGGTGGTGGACGAGGAAACACCGTCCACAGGTGAACTCGTCGGCCTGCTTGGGCAGGACGCGCACCGACAGCTCCTCACCGGAGAGGTCGGCACCCGGGAGCTCGAAGCCCTCGGCCTGCTCGGTCTCGTCGACGTCCACGCTGGACGACGTCTTGTCGACCCGACGGGACTTCAGCTCCTCGATGGAGTCTTCGCTCAGATCGTCGTCAGTCTTGCGTGGCGCGTCGTAATCGGTTGCCATCTCGTTGTCTCACTTCTACTCGTGCTGCGCCTTGCGGTCTGTGACGCGGAGAACGCTCGTGGGCCCGTGCTTGTTCCCGGAGAACCCGCGCGGTCAACGACGTTGTCAACAGCGACGAAACATGTCCGCGTGCGCGTATGGTGCCCGATCCCCACCGCGTTGTCACGTTGCCCGAGCCAAGGCCTGAGACGCGCCCCCGCCCGCACCACTCACACCTGCCCTTTTCGGACGAACAGTTCACCTGCGCTTTGCCATCCGCCGACCTCCACGGGTGCACATTGGGGGTCCTACGGCGCGGTAGGGTCTCCGGACTCGACCGATCGACAACCCAGGCCCGGAGGTGGCACCCATGACCGAGTTCGTCGACCAGATCAGGCAACGTGTCAACGACGCGCTGGGCGACCTCGCCGAGGCACGACAGGCGGGTGACGACTACCGCGTGCAGGTGCACACCGGCGAGCTGGAGTCCTTCGCCCGCCTCGCCACGGAGAACGGCGTCCGCGTCCCCGAGCTCGAGCCGTTCCAGGCGGCCTGAGCAGCGTCACCCGACGCACGACCGCGGACGTATGCCGTCCGCTCCCGCACGACGACAGGCGCCCCACCCGGCTCGGCCGGTGGGGCGTTCGTCCTGCGTCCTCGAGCGAGCGGCGTGACGGTCAGCCGGTTGCGCCCTGCGGCGCGACGAAGAGCGCGCGCACCTGCTCGACGAGGGCGGGTCCCGCGGCGACGGTGAGGGCCGTGCCGGGTGCCGACCCGGGCTCCTCCCCCGCGCCGATGACGACGCCTCCCGCCTCCTCGACGACGAGCCAGCCCGCGGCGAGGTCCCAGGCGTTGAGGCCGGTCTCGGCGTAGGCGTCGACGGAGCCCTCGGCCACGCGGACGAGGTCGAGGGCGGCACTCCCGATGCGTCGGATGTCACGGACGAGGGGCAGGACCCCCAGGAGCGCCTCCGCCTGTCGGGCGCGCACCTCGGGGGCGTAGCCGAAGCCGGTCGCGAGCAGGGTGCGGGCGAGACGGTCCTCGTCCGAGACCGACAGCTGCTTCGACGCGACGTCCTCGGTCGGGTCCTCCGGGCTCGTCCGGGCTCCGGTGCCCCGGCCGGCGTGGTGCACGAGGCGCCGGCACGGGTCGGCGACCGCACCCGCGACGGGGGTCCACCCGCCCTGGGAGTGCGCGTCCCCGACGACGACGGCCACGGACACGGCATACGCAGGGATCTCGTAGAGGTAGTTGACGGTGCCGTCGATGGGGTCGACGACCCACGTCAGGCCGGAGGTGCCGGTGACGTCGGCCCCCTCCTCGCCGAGGATGCCGTCGTCGGGGCGGGCCGCCTGGATGAGCCGGTGGAGCAGCTCTTCGGACCGCCGGTCCATGACGGTCACGACATCGGTCTCGGTCGACTTCGTCGCGGCGACGCCCATCCGGGGCGGGCGCTCGTCACGGATGAAGCGGGCGGCCTCCACCGCGAGCTCGACGCAGAGCCGCTCGAGCTCCTGGACCGTGACACCGTCGGGGAGAGCGGGAACAGGGCGTTCGGTCGTCATCGCGGCGTCCTCAGTCGCTGCCGCAGAGGGCCGGGCGGGCCTGGCGCAGGTTGGGACAGCAGCCGGGTGCGCACACCGAGGGCATCCGACCCTCGAACTGCGGCACGTCCTCGCCGCGGGCCTCCGCCGCGCGCTCCAGCAGGGCGTCGACGAGGTCTCGGACGAAGACCTCGTCCGTGCCGACCGTCGGGACGCGCACGTGGGTCAGGCCCAGCTCGTCGGCCGTCTCCTGCGCCTCGGTGTCGAGGTCGTAGACGACCTCCATGTGGTCGCTGACGAAGCCGATCGGAGCGGTGACGACGGTGCGGATCCCGGCCGCCGCGAGCTCGCGCATCCGGTCGTTGACGTCGGGCTCGAGCCACGGCTGGGTGGGCGGGCCCGAGCGCGAGCAGAAGACGAGCTCACCCGTGAGGTCGCGGCCGAGGACGCGGTTGGCCTCCTCGGTGAGCTGCGACGCGAGCGCCAGGTGCTGGCGCTGGTAGAGGTTGCCCTCCCCGTCGCCGGGACCGGACGTGTCGTCCATGGCGTCGGGGATCGAGTGCGTGACGAAGAGCAGCGCGATCTCCGCGTCCGGCGCGCCGTCGAGCGCCCGCAGGGACCGGACGAGCTCGCCGGCGTTGGCCGCGGCGAACCCGGGGCGCCGGGCGTACTGCGACACCTTGTCGATCTGCAGCTCGATGCCGTCCTCGGCCACCGTGGCGGCGGCGTCGGCGAGGTTCTCGCGGTACTGGCGACAGGAGGAGTAGCACGAGTACGCGCTCGTCGTCAGGGCGACGACGCGTCGGTGCCCGGCCGCGTGGCTCTCGCGCAGGGCGTCGTCGATGAACGGCTCGCTGTTGCGGTTGCCCCAGACGATCGGTGTGCTGATGCCGCGCCCGTCGAGCTCGGCGCGCAGGGCCGCGATGAGCGCCCGGTTCTGGTCGTTGATCGGGCTGCGGCCACCGAAGTGGTGGTAGTGCTCGCCGACGGCCTCGAGACGTTCGTCCGGGATGCCCCGGCCGGCGGTGACGCGCCGCAGGAAGGGCATGACCTCGTCGGGGCCCTCGGGACCGCCGAAGCCGAGCAGGATCACGGCGTCGTACGGTTCGAGCGGCGAGGGCTGGGGCTGGTCGGGCGTCGGTGCTGCGTCTGGTGTCATGTCTCCGCCATCGGTGGGTGAGCAGGGTTTCGAGGGGCCAGGGCCGTGGTGCGCCGTCGTCAGGTCGGGTTGGAGCGCAACGGGGTCGGGGCGTTGAGGTCGAGGCGGACGGCGAGCATCCGGAGGGCGAAGACCAGACCCGCGGCGGTCCAGAGCACCCAGTCCTGGAGCGACCCGAGCTGGGCGGCCACGACGACGAGGATCGAGCCGAGCATGGCCGGGACGGCATACAGCTCGCGGCGCAGCACCTCGGGCACCTGTCCCGCCAGCAGGTCGCGCACGACCCCGCCCCCGACCGCCGTGATGACGCCCACGAGGACGGCCGCGATGGGCGAGACCCCGAGCGTCGTCACGGCCTTGAGGCTGCCCGCGACGGCGAAGGCGCCGAGGCCGGCGGCGTCGAGCACGCGGACGAAGCGGGTGATGCGCTCGACGCCCGGGTGGAAGAGGAACGTGACGAGGCCGCCGAGCGCCGCGGCGGTCAGCAGCCGCCAGTCGCTGATGCCGACCGGCGGGATGTCGCCGATGAGCAGGTCGCGCACGATGCCGCCGCCGAGGGCCGCAGCGCAGGCCAGCACGAGCACCCCGAAGAGGTCGAAGCGCTTCTTGACGGCCACGAGGCCACCGGAGAGCGCGAAGACGAACACGCCGACGAGGTCGAGGGCGAGCTGCGCGGACGCGAAAGAGGTAGGCATGCCAGAGCAAACGGTACCCGTGCGGCGTGGTCGCTTTGGTGCCACCCGGGCCGGTGGCATGCTCGACAGCACGGCGCACCGGCCGGCACCAGCGACCGGCGCACCCTTCACGGCAGGACCACGCAGACTCGGTACCGGGAGACCCACCCATGCAGCACCTCAGGCTCGTCGGCGTCCACGAGGACGGATTGCACCTGCTGCTGGCCGACGACGAGGGCAACCGCTTCTCCGTCCCGCTCGACGACTCGCTCCGCGCTGCGGTGCGGCGCGATCGGCCGCGGCTCGGCCAGCTCCAGATCGAGATCTCGGGCGGCCTGCGGCCCAAGGACGTCCAGGCGATGATCCGGGCGGGCATGACGGCCGAGGAGGTCGCCGAGCGCGCCGGCTGGACCGTCGAGAAGGTCCACCGCTACGAGGGTCCGATCCTCGCCGAGCGCGAGCACGTCGCCGGCCTCGCCCGCCAGGTCCGGCTGCGCCCGCGCGGCGGATCCCACGGCGCGGCTCCCACCCTCGACGCGCGGGTCACCGAGCGCCTGCGCACCCGCGAGATCGACTCCGTGACAGCGCGCTGGGACTCCCGTCGCACCGACAAGGGCGCCTGGACCGTCCTGCTGCTCTTCACCGCCGGCGGTCGCGAGCGCGAGGCCGCCTGGCAGTACGACCCGCTCGCCCGCACCATCTCGGCCGTCGACGACGAGGCCCGCTGGCTCAGCGAGGACGAGGACCAGCAGGCTCCCGGCCCGATCCCGGCCCCGCACCTCAGCGCCTCCAACCGTCCGAGCCGCGTCTACGACGTCGAGGCCGAGGGTGGGGTCGGCGCGGCCACGATGCGCCGCCGCGAGGGCGAGACCGTCGACCTCATGGCCGCCATGCGCGAACGAAGCGCCCAGCGCGGTCGTCGCCGCCGTCCCAAGTCCACCGAGGTCCCCGGTCTCGACGAGGCGCCCGAGGAGGCCCTGCCGCTGCAGGAGCTCGCCGGCGACCCACGCGACGAGCTGCCGCCGCCGGCGCACACGCACCCCGAGGACGACCCCGAGGTCGTCAAGACCGGCTCCGTCGAGCAGCGCGTCGGGGTCGACGCCGCCCGCCGCAAGGCACGGCGCACCGAGCCCACCCAGCCCGTGCGACAGGCGCCGGAGCAGCAGTCGACCGCCGCCCCGGACCCGGGTCCGGACCCGGCGGAGCCTGCACCCGATTCCGACCCCGCTGACCTGATCCGCAAGCCCGAGCGTGAGTCTGCTGGCGAGCCCGAGCCGGCGGCCGAGGCCGTCAGCGAGTCGGCGGCCGAGCTCGATCAGCACCGCCGTCAGGGTGTAGACCTCGACGACGCCCCTGACGTCGCCGACGACCCGACGGACCGGTCGCCGTCGGAGCCCGTCGAGGAGCCGCTGCGGCCGGCCGTGCACCGCCGCGAGGACTCCCGGCGACTGTCACGCGTCCCCGCCGGGAAGGGCGAGTCCTCCCCCGCAGCCGAAGATCGCGACGAGTCCGGTGAGCCCGACGACGACGGCTACGACGTCGTCGAGCAGCGGGCAGCCGCGCCGGAGGCCAAGCCGGTCCCCCGCCCGGCTCCACCGGCGCGCAAGTCCGGACGGCCGAGCGTGCCGAGCTGGGACGACATCATGTTCGGCCGCAAGAACGACTGACGGCCACCCAGCGCCTCCCCCGCAACCATTCGGGGCCACGACACGCACCGTCCCCCACCCGGCCCTGGCACCGACCAGTCGGGGGCCGCGGCACCCGGGTGGGCGGGCCCGAGAGCTCGCCGGACGGCATACGCCCTCGGCTGGGGACGTGGCGCTCAGTCGGCCTGCGTGATGGGCAGCGGCGGCAGCGGGCAGACGTCGAGGTCGAAGGGCAGCACCTCGGGCGAGATCGCGGCGGCCCGGGCCGCGTGCGAGGTCATCCGGCGCATGTAGTGCCGGCGGCAGAGCACCTCGTACTCGACGAGCCCGGTCGTGCCGGGCTTCGTGTCGCCGACGACGACCTGCTCTCCCTCGACGACCATGACGCCGTCCATGACGCGGGCGTTGGTCGTCGCGCGACGGCCGCACCAGCACAGCGCCTCGACCTGGAGCACCTGCACCTTGTCGGCGAGCTCGATGAGCCGCTTGCTGCCGGGGAAGAGCTCGGTGCGGAAGTCGGCCGTGATGCCGAAGGCGAAGACGTCGACGTCCATCTCGTCGACGATCCGCGCGAGCTGCTCGACCTGGTCACTGGTGTAGAACTGAGCCTCGTCGCAGATGAGGTAGTCGATGCGGGTGCCCGCCGTGGCCCGGTCGACGATCGCCTCCCAGAAGTCGAGGTCGTCGCGGACCTCGAGGGCACCCGTCGACAGGCCGAGCCGCGAGCTGAGGACGTTGGCGCCGGCGCGGTCCATCTTGGTGAAGATGAGCCCGACACGGCCCCGCGCGCCGTGGTTGTGGTCCATCTGGAGGGCGAGGGTCGACTTGCCGCAGTCCATGGTCCCGGAGAAGAAGACGAGCTCAGCCACGAGGCACCACCCTAGGCGCCCCGGCGGGGTGGCACCACGACCACCGGCACGGCGAGTTCCGCGTCGCTCGTCGAGCCGTGCAGACCGAGCAGCGCGACCACCTCCCGCCGCATCAGGCCGGAGTGCACGACGGCGAAGGAGCCCTCCGTGACGACGAGGAGGTCGCCGATCCGGCCCTCGACACCCGCGCGCACGGGGCCGAACCAGCCCTCGTCGACGGCGCGCTCACGGGTGAGGATGCGCGCCCGGTCACCGAGCCGGGCCGCCCACGCAGCCGCGACGTCATCGGTGGCGCCGGCCTCGGCGTAGAGTTGGAGGTTGCGCGGCTCACCGCCGAGATGGCGCACGCCAGCCATGAGCTCCGGCTCGTGCACGAGGTCGATGCGGTCGTGGAAGGGGACGTCGACCATGCCGTGGTCGGCCGTGACGACGATCGACGTGTCGTCCGGGACGCGCGCGGCGAGCTGCCGGAGCGCGGCGTCGACCGACTCGACCTCGTCGCCCCACTGCCACGACTGACAGCCGTGCACGTGGCCGATCTTGTCGACCTCGCCCCAGTAGAGGTAGACGAGGGCACGCGGCGTCGCCCGCACCGCGGAGGCCGTGGCGGACACGCGGTCGTCGAGCGTGCGCCCGGCCCGGAAGCGACCGCCGCGCAGGGCGGCGGTGGTCAGGCCCGAGCCGTCGAAGTAGTGCGGACCCACCATGGTCACCGAGACGCCGGCGTTCTCGGCGGCCTCGAAGACCGTCTCGTTCGGCTGCCAGGCCCGAGGGTCGGGACCGTCCTCCCAGGACAGCTCGTTGAGCAGCCGGTCGGTGGCGGGGTCGAGCACCTGCATGCCCACCAGACCGTGGGAGCCCGGCGGCAGGCCCGTGCCGAAGGTCCCCATCGACGTCGCCGTCGTGGTCGGGAAGCCGCACGGCACCCGGTGGGCGGTGCCGAGCTGGCTGCGCAGGAAGGGCGCGTGGCCGCTGCGCTGGCGCAGCAGGTCGTGACCGAGCCCGTCGACGAGCACGACGACGGTGCGCGGCACCGCGGGCAGGTCGAAGACGTCGCGGCCGGCATACCGCGGCACCCCGAGACGGTCGGCGACCGACGGGAGCACCGATGCCAGGGTGCCCGCCGACCAGTCGGTCGGCGTGGCGGCGTGGGTGGTCACGTCGTCGGCCACGGCGCGCGCGTCAGTGCGCCGTGCCGCCGCCGATGCTCGCGGAGAGCACCCGGGCGAAGCTCATCGCGCGGCCCACGGCGTCCTCGCCGTCGGCCGCCGAGCTGATGCGCAGCGAGATGTCGTCGGAGGCGATGGTCCCCTCGAAGCCGTGGTCGGCGGTGCAGTCGGGGTCGCCGCAGGCGGCGGGGATCATGTCGAGCCGGCTCACGGCGCCCCAGCCGAGCGTCAGGGTCAGGTCACGGCCGTGGGTGCCCGGCGTGAACGTGTCGGGCTGCGCCACGACATGGGTCAGCATGACGCCGCGCACGGCGGCGAGCGGCACCGTCTCGGTCGTGGCCGTCGCCATCAGCTTGTCCTCAGACTCGGCGTGGTCGTCGGCGTGAGCGATGACGAGCCGCTGCGGCGTGACGACGAGCACGGTGACGTGACGGCGCACCGTCTCGTGGTCGAAGGTCGTCTCCTGGTGCACGAGGTGCGAGACGACCTCGTCGTCGGCGATCGCCGACTCGACGACGTCGCAGACGAGCGAGGGGTAGTAGCCGGCTCGGGTGATCGCCTCGGTGAGGTCTTCGGGAAGGGCCCGACCGGTGCCCGTGGTGACGCGTCGCATGCCCCCATCCTTGCACCAGCGAGAGAATGACCCCTCCCAGCGGTCCACACCGTGCGGCGTCAGGTCATGCGTCGGCGCCCGGGGTCCTTGCGCACGAGGGCGGGTCGCACGACGACCTCGGCGCCGAGCACGTCGACCCCGCCGGTCCAGGCGTTGACGGGGTTGAGCTCGACCGAGGACAGCTCGGGGTGGTCGTCCGCGAGCACCGACAGCCGCGCGATGAGGTCGGCGAGCGCCGCGCGGTGCACCGGTGCCGCACCCCGGTGCCCGCTGAGCAGGGGCGCGGCCTTGACGCTGTCGATGAGGTCGGTGACATCGACGTCGGTCAGCGGCGGGATGCGGTGCGCGACGTCGCCGAGCAGCTCGGTGGGAGGCCCGGCGACGGAGAAGCTGACGACCGGACCGAAGAGCGGGTCCTCGCTCGCGCGGATGACGCACGAGACGCCGGGGACGGCCATGCGCTGCACGACGAACCGGTCGGCTCCCAGGGGCCCGAGCCGCTGGGTCAGGGACGTGTACGCGTCGCGGACGGCCTCGGCGTCGACGAGGTCGCCGCGCACCCCGACGAGGCCGGGCTGGTGGCGCACGACCGGCGAGGTCGACTTGAGGATGACGGGGTAGGTCAGCTCCTCGGCGGCAGCCACGGCGGCGTCGACGCCCGCGACCTCCACAGCGGGCCAGCCGCGTATGCCGTAGGCCCCGAGCAGCTCGCGCGCCTCCTCGCGCGTCAGCGCGCGCCCGTCGGGGCTGTCCGCGAGGTAGCCGTCGAGGAGCGCCTCGGCGCGGAGCCGGTCGATGCCGACCGGCGCGACCTGGGTGCCGCGGTCGCGCTGGCGCCAGAGGGCGTAGCGCGTCACGGCGTTGAGCGCCCGGATGCCGTCCTCGGGCATGGAGTACGCCGGCACCGACCGCCGGATGCCGTGCTGATCGTAGGAGAGCCCGTCACCGACTCCGCGCATGCCGAGGAACGTTGCGACGCACGGCTTCTCGTGGTCGGCAACGATGGTGCGGACCGCCATGTGCACCTCTTCGTCCTGCGTCACGAGCGGCGGGATGAAGGCGGCGACGACGCTGTCGACCTCGGGATCGGCAAAGGCGGCGTCGAGCGCGGCGGCGAACTCCTCGGCCGACGCCTGCGGCGGCAGCGAGACCGGGCCGTGCGTCACCCGCAGGCCCCAGCTGACGCAGGCACTCGCACTCAGGGCGCCCAGGGCGTCGGAGTTGCCGACGATCGCGACGCGGTCACCCTTCGGCAGCGGCTGGTGCAGGGTCAGCTGGGCGACGTCGAAGAGCTGGTGGACGTTCTCCACGCGGATGACACCGGCCTGGCGCAGCAGCGCGTCGAACGCCTGCGGGGGCACGTTGGTGACGCGGGTGCGGTGCCCGGGCGGGGCGGCGAAGCTCGAGACCCCCGAGCTCACGACGACGACGGGCTTGACCGCCGCGAGCGCCCGGGCGATGCGGGAGAACTTGCGCGGGTTCCCCATCGACTCGAGGTAGAGGCCGACGGTGTCGGTCTCCTGGTCGTCGATCCAGTACTGCATGAGGTCGTTGCCCGAGACGTCGACGCGGTTGCCGGCCGACGCGAACACCGAGATGCCGAGGCCGCGCCGGGCCGCCGAGGCGAGCACCGCGACGCCGAGCGCACCGCTCTGGGCGAAGAGACCGAGGCGACCGGACTGGGGGATGACGGACGCGAGCGTGGCGTTGAGGCGTACCGACGGGTCGTTGTTGATGAGGCCGAAGCTGTTCGGGCCGACGATGCGCATCCCGGCGCGGCGCACGCGACGACGCAGCTTCTCCTGCAGGCGAACTCCCTCCTCGCCCGCCTCGGCGAAGCCGGCTGAGAGGACCAGGAGCGCCTTGACACCGGCCTTGCCGCAGTCCTTGACGACCTCGATGGCCTGCGCAGCCGGGACGACGACGATGGCGAGGTCCACGGGCTCCGGCACGTCGTAAATGCTCGGGTAGGCGGTGAGGCCCTGGATCCGGTCGGCCACCCGGTGGATCGGGTAGAGCTCGCCCTGGTAGCCGGCGGCCAGGATGTTGCGCATGACGAGGGCGCCGATCGACTCCTCCCGCCGGCTCGCGCCGATGATCGCGACGCGCTCCGGGAAGAGGATCGTGTGCATGCTGCGGGACTCGGCCCGGTGCTCCCGCGAGAGCTGGACGGCCTTGCTCTGCTCGGTCGGCGAGATGTCGAAGGAGACCTCGACGACGCCGTCCTCGATGTGGTGCGTGACCTCGTAGCCCGCCTCCTTGAAGACGGTGAGCATCTTGCGGTTCTGCGGCAGGACCTCGGCCACGAACCGGTTGATCCCCATCTCCTGCGCGATGGCGGCCAGGTGCTCGAGCATGACCGAGCCGATGCCCTTGCCCTGGAAGTGGTCCGAGATGTTGAAGGCGACCTCGGCCGAGGTCGGGTCGATGCGGTCGTAGCGGCCGATGCCGATGATCTCGCCGTCGAGCGTCGCGACGAGGGCGACCCGGTCGTGGTGGTCGACGTGCGTGAAGCGGTAGAGGTCCCGGGCGCTCAGCTCGCGCAGCGGGGCGAAGAAGCGCAGGTAGATCGACTCCGCCGACTGGAGGCTGTGGAAGTGGCGTATGCCGTCCGCGTCGTCTGGGGTGATCGGCCGGATGTGCGCCACGGTGCCGTCCCGGAGCACGACGTCCGCCTCCCACTCGACGGGGGCACCCGTGGCCTGCGCCGAGACCCGCTCGATCGCGCCGGTGTCGTCGCTGAGCTCGCCACCCTCCATGCCCTCATCGTGTCACGTCGGGCTGCACGACCCCGGGAGATGGGAGTGTGGGCGCATGGAGTTCACCGACGTCGTCCGCTCCCGACGCATGGTCCGCCGCTACGACCCCGACCGGGAGGTGCCGCGCGAGGTCGTGGAGCGCTGCCTCGACAACGCGGTTCGCTCCCCCAGCGCCGGATTCAGCCAGGGCTGGGACTTCGTCGTGCTGACGAGCCCGCCCGAGCGCGACGCCTTCTGGGCGGCCACGACGGAGCCCGGCGCTGCGAGCGACCCCTGGCTGGACGGCATACGCGCCGCTCCGGTGCTCGTGCTGTGCCTCTCGCACAAGGACGCCTACCTCGAGCGCTACGCGGCACCCGACAAGGGCTGGACCGACCGTGACGAGGCGCGCTGGCCGGTGCCCTACTGGGACGTCGACACGGGCATGGCCTCGCTCCTCATCCTGCTGACCGCCACCGACGAGGGCCTCGGCAGCCTCTTCTTCGGGGTGCCGCCGGAGCGCCACGCCGCCGTCCACGAGGCGTTCGGCATCCCCACCAGCCGCAGCATCGTCGGGGTCGTGTCCATCGGGTATGCCGTCCCGGGCCCCCGGAGCCCGAGCCTGCGGCGGCACCGGCGCACCGGCCGCGAGGTGTCCCACTGGGGCCGCTTCGGCGTGGCAGGTGAGGACGTGTCATGACCCTGCGCGAAGATGGGGTGTTCACCCGCTAGCGGCAAGGAGCACCACCCGGCATGGCCCGTGGAAAGACCCCCCCGCCTCCACCGGAGGACTTCGAGGAGAAGATCGTCGGCATCGACGTCGAGGAGGAGATGCAGAACGCCTTCCTCGAGTACTCCTACAGCGTCATCTACAGCCGGGCGCTGCCCGACGCCCGGGACGGGCTCAAGCCCGTCCAGCGACGGATCCTGTACGGCGCCAACGAGCTCGGGCTGCGGCCCGACCGCGGCCACGTCAAGAGCCAGCGCGTCGTCGGCGAGGTGATGGGCAAGTACCACCCGCACGGCGACCAGGCGATCTACGACGCCCTCGTTCGCATGGCGCAGCCCTTCACCCTGCGACTCCCCCTCGTCGACGGGCACGGCAACTTCGGCTCGCTGGACGACGGGCCGGCGGCGGCCCGCTACACCGAGGCGCGCATGGCCAACGCCGCGCTCCTCATGGTGGCCGGGCTCGACGAGGACACCGTCGACTTCGTCCCGAACTACGACGACACCCAGCTCCAGCCCGGGGTCATGCCCGCGGCCTACCCCAACCTCCTCGTCAACGGCGCGGCCGGCATCGCGGTCGGCATGGCCACGAACATGCCCCCGCACAACCTCGTCGAGGTGATCGGCGCCGCACGGCACCTCATCGCCAACCCGACGTGCTCGCTCGAGGACCTCATGAAGTTCGTCCCCGGGCCCGACCTGCCGTGCGGCGGCAAGATCGTCGGGCTCGAGGGCATCCGCGACGCCTACCTCACGGGGCGTGGCAGCTTCCGCACCCGGGCGACGGCACGCATCGAGTCGATCACGGCCCGGCGCAAGGGGATCGTCGTCACCGAGCTGCCCTACCTCGTCGGGCCCGAGAAGGTCATCGACAAGGTCAAGGACCTCGTCCAGGGCAAGAAGCTGCAGGGCATCGCCGACCTCAAGGACCTCTCCGACCGCCAGAACGGCCTGCGTCTGGTCATCGAGATCAAGAACGGCTTCAACCCCGACGCCGTCCTCGAGCAGCTCTACAAGCTGACGCCGATGGAGGAGAACTTCGGCATCAACAACGTGGCGCTCGTCGAGGGCCAGCCGCGCACCATGGGCCTGAAGGACCTCCTCAAGGTCTACGTCGACTTCCGCACCGACGTCGTGCGCCGACGCACCGCCCACCGCCTGGCCAAACGCGAGGAGCGGCTGCACCTCGTCGAGGGCCTGCTCATCGCGATCATGGACATCGACGAGGTCATCCAGGTCATCCGCAGCTCCGACGACGCGGCCACCGCCAAGTCCCGGCTCATGGACGTCTTCGACCTGTCCGACCTGCAGGCCACCTACATCCTCGACCTCCAGCTGCGCCGCCTCACGAAGTTCTCGCGCATCGAGCTCGAGAACGAGAAGACCGAGCTCGAGCGCGCCATCGAGGAGCTGCGGGCCCTGCTCGACAACGAGAAGCTGCTCCTCAAGCTCGTGTCGACCGAGCTCGCCGACGTCGCCAAGGCGCACGGCACCCCGCGCCGCACGGTGCTGCTCGAGAGCTCGGGCGCCAGCGCGACGGCGACGGCCGCCTCGCCGCTCGAGATCGCGGACGACCCGTGCTGGGTGCTCCTCAGCTCGACCGGCCTGCTGGCACGGACCGGCACGGCCGAACCGGTCACCGCCGAGGGCTCGCGCGCCAAGCACGACGTCGTCGTCGGCGCCGTCCGCACGACCGCCCGAGGCGAGTTCGGTCTCGTCACGAGCGCCGGGCGCATGGTGCGCCTCTCGGCGCTCGACCTGCCGACCCTCCCACCGACCAACGGGGCCCCCACGCTGTCTGGGGGTGCGCCGCTCGCCGCCTACGTCGACCTCGGCAAGGGCGAGGAGCCCGTGACGATCGTGCCCATCGGGGCCGACGCTCCCTTCGTCGCCCTCGGCACCGCTGCCGGCGTCGTCAAGCGTGTGACGAACGAGGCCCCGAAGAGCAACGACTGGGACGTCATCAGCCTCAAGGACGGCGACCGCGTCGTCGGGGCCGGTGTCGCCGACCGTGACGACCTCGACCTCGTCTTCGTCACCACCGACGCCCAGCTGCTCCGCTTCCCGGCCCGGACGGTGCGGCCCCAGGGACGCAGCGCCGGGGGCATGGCGGGCATCAAGCTCGCCGCCGGCGCCCGGGTGGCCTTCTTCGGCGTCGCCGACCCGGCCCGCGAGGGTGTCGTCGTCACGTCGTCCGGCTCGTCGGGTGCGCTGCCCGGCACCGAGGGCGGGTCGCTCAAGGTGACGCCGTACGCCGAGTACCCCGCGAAGGGGCGAGCGACCGGCGGCGTCCGCTGCCATCGCTTCCTCAAGGGCGAGGACACGCTCGTGCTCGCCTTCGCCGGCAACACCCCGGCCCGCGCTGCCGCCGCGAACGGTGTCGCGATCGAGCTGCCCACCGCCGACGGGCGCCGCGACGGCTCCGGCGTGCCGACGACCGCGGTCATCGCGCACGTCGCGGCCCCACCGGCCACGACCCAGTCGACGGACCCGGAGCCGGGGGCCAACGCCGCCCCGGACGCCGGCACCGGTGACAGCGCGCCGACCGACGGAGGCGACGCGTGACGCCGCCAGGTGGCAAGGCCGCCCGACGTGCTGCCGCCGTCGCCGCGGCGGCCACGGCTGCCGCATCCGCGACGGTGGCGTCGGTCGTCGACGCCGTCTCAGGAGATCCCGCGCCACGAGACGACCCGGAACACGCCAAGCCCGAGCACACCGAGCCCACCGGGCCCACAGGGCCCGAGCACACCGAGCCCGTCGAGCCCGTCGAGCCCGAGCACGCCGAGCACCCGGCGACGACGGGCTACGGCACTCCTGCGTCCGACGCGTGCTCGGTCCTGTGGGACCACGACGGCACGAGTGCCTACGGCACCGCGGCGACGGCGCGCTTCTTCGTCATCGTCGAGCAGTCCGGCCCGTGGGGCCGCGACGCGGCCCGCGAGTCACACCTCGACCGGGAGCTCGGGACCGAGCTGGAGGGCCGCACGAGCCGGGCAGGCGGGCGTTTCATGCTCATTCGGCGCCCGGGAGGCCACCCGGCGCACGACGGCCCACGCCACGTGTTCGTCGCGCACGCCGGTGCGCGGCCCGAGGACGCCTGGCTCCTCACGTCCGAGGTCGACGAGCTCGGCGACCTGCTCGGCCTCGACTGGGGTGCCCTCGCCCGCGGCAGCCGCGCGCTGGTGCAGGCCTCGCTCCTCGGCTCACGACACGCTGAGCCGACTCTGCTCGTGTGCACCAACGGTCGCCGTGACGTCTGCTGCGCCGTCCGCGGACGTCCCCTCGCGGCGCACGCCGCGCGGGTCGCTCCCGGTCGGGCGTGGGAGGTGTCGCACACCGGCGGTCACCGGTTCGCGCCGACCGCCGTCCTCCTGCCCTGGGGCCAGACGTTCGCGCGCCTCGACGAGCGGGCCTGCGAGTGGCTCCTCGGCGCGAGCGAGACCGGGCACCTGCCGGCCGAGCTGCTCGGCCCGCTCCACGACCGGGGCCGCTCCGGCGTGACCGGTCCCTCGCAGTGCGCCGAGTCGCACGTCCGCGCCGAGACCGGCGAGACCCGCCTCGACGCCCTCTGGGCCGACGCCCCGGAGCCCGCCGACGGCGGCTGGGACGTGACCGTCACCCATGCCGACGGGCGCCGCTGGCACGTGCGCGTCACGCGCGAGCCGGTCGGTCGCACCCGACCCGAGTCGTGCGGCAAGAAGGCGATCGAGGTCATGGAGCACCGGGCGACGATCCTCGAGGCGTGGTTCTAGCCCGGCACCTCGACGGGCCCTCTCACCAGGGCTTCGGCACGGTCTGCGACCCGTCGCCCGGCACCGTGTCGTCGTTGCCCTGCTGCTGTTGCTGGTTGCGCTCGATGGTGTTCTGGCGCTGCTGCTCCTGGAGGTAGTCCTGCTCCTCCTGGCTCGGCGTGTTCCCGGGATCCGGCGTGGGAGCGGGCTGCTGGCCCGGGCCGGGCTGCGGCTGGGGGTTGTCGGGCGGCTGCTGGTCCTGGGGCGGCGCGTCGGAGTTCTTCTCCTCCATCCGCTGCTGCGCCTGCTGCAGCTGCTCCCCGGTCTGGCCACCTTCGGGAGCCTCGCAGAGCGGTGGGCGCTCCTTCGTGATGGTGATGCCCTTGTCGTAGTACTGCTTCCACTCGTCGGTGCGCTCGCGCGCCTTGGCCGCGTCACCGAGGGCCTCGTAGGTGAGGCCGAGGTTGACCCGCACCTTGCAGTCGTCGATCCCGCCCTTGGGCACCTGCTCGAAGGCCTGCTCGAACCACGGACGGGCCAGCTCGAAGTGTCCCGAGAGGACGTGGGCGTCACCGATCGCGAAGGGCGAACGGAACTGCTCGACGACGTTGACCCATCCCTGTCGCTCACCCCAGGTCTGCGTGCGGGGCTTGTCGCCGGCCTCGTAGGCGTCGAGCGTCTGCGCGTGCACGAGGTTGAGCGAGACCAGCCTGATCGCCACGAGGACGAGCAGGACGACGACGGGAGCGGAGGCGAGCAGCAGGCGCCTGCGGCGCCGGCGGAGGTGTGGCGGCAGGGGACGACGGTCACGTCGGCGCAGTCGGAAGCGGCGGCGTACGCCCTCGTCGGGGACGTCGTCCGCGCGTGCGGGCCGCTCGTCGAGGAGCGTCATGGGCGGGTCTCCCTCCGGCGGCGGGTCTGGACGAGCGCCGTGATGCCGGCGCCGACCTCCCACGCGGCGATCCCGGCCACTCCGAGCAGGAGCGGCCAGTAGAGCTCGCGACGGGCGATGACCTTCTGCTTCTCGATCTGCTCGCTCGTGCCGAAGCGCTCGAGGTCGATGCCGTCGACGGCGGGGCCGATGGCGTCGCCCGCCTCTCGGTGCAGGTAGGTCAGGCCGAGCTGGTCGCCGATCGTGCGCAGGGTGTCCTCGCTGACGACCGACCTGGCGTCCTCACCGGTCGCGGGGTCCTTGATGTAGTCGCGGGTCGTGTCGAAGCGGGACCGCGTGGCCTTCATCCGGCCGCCCTCGGTCGTGCCGTACCCGAGGACCGCTCCGCCGTTGATGAGCCGCTTGTCGACGTCGAAGGGCGCGGGAGGGTCCTGCGCCGTCTGCTCCCCGTCGCCGAAGTAGAAGACGACGCGTCCGCGTTCGGGGGTGCGCGCGTCGGCCTGCTGGAGCAGCGTCTTGAGGCGGGTGTTGGCCTCGCTCACCGACGTGCCCCTGGAGACCTCGTAGGACTCGGGGAGCAACGTCTCGACCGCGGCGTCGAGGGCTGTCGTGTCGGTCGTCAGGGGCAGGCGCACCCGCGCCTCCTGGTCGAACGTCACGACGGAGTAGCGGGCGCCCGGCAGGGACGCGGCGATGGCCGAGATGTCCGAGGAGACGCCCTCGATGCGCGGACGTCCGTCGCCGTAGTCCTCGGCGATGATGCTGCTCGTCGTGTCGACGACGAAGTAGACGTTGAGGTTGGCGGCCGTGGTGTCGACCTGCTCGCCCGGCACCGCCGGGCGCAACGCGGCGATCCCGAGGAGCACGACCGCAGCCGTGAGGCGCCAGTGCGTCGCCCGCGACTCCCCCGGCACCGCCCGCGACGAGGGGTTCCACCACACGGCGGCGAGCGCCCCGACGACGAGGACGAGCAGCACGGGCCACGGGGCGACGGGCAGGAGGGTCACGACGCCCACCTCCGGCTCGCACCGATGACGCCGATGAGCCCGATCCCGGCGAGCGTGATCGGCAGTGTCGGGTTGTCGGAGTAGAGGGCGCGGGAGGCCGCGTCGATGAGCGTCGCCTCCTGGGCCTGGACCGCGTCGACGATGCCCTTGATGGCTGCCTGGTCGCTCATCGCGAAGTAGCGGCCGCCGGTACCGGTGACGATGTCGCGCATCTCCACCGCCTCATCGTCGGCCCCGTCCTCTTCCGGGTTGAGCCCGTAGACGCGCACGCCCTTGGCCTTGGCCAGCTCCCCCGCCTCGTCGACGTCGATGATCGGCCGCCCGGCGAGGTGGTTGTCGGTGGCGAAGACGACCGAGCGGGCGCGCTGCAGGTCGACCTTGTCGAAGCTCGAGACGCACGTGGCGAGGCCGTCACCGATGAGGGAGGTGCCGCGGCCGTTGAAGGTGCCGGCGAAGAAGGAGTCGTACTCCGGGTCGCCCGTCAGCGCGCGGCCGGCCGAGTCGAGCTCCCCGTTGATGAAGTCGTAGTCGTCGGTGAGCGGGAAGACCGTGGCGGCCGAGGAGTTGAAGATGACGAGGCCGATGCGCTCGCCCTGGAAGCTCGACACGAGCGTCTTGAACGTCGACACGAGCGTCGCGTCGTAGGCAGCCATCGAGCCGGAGATGTCGAGGCACAGCATGATGTCGCGACTGCGGGTCTGCGGCTTGTCGATGGTGGTGTCGAGCGGTCGGGCCGCGCCGACGAGCGCTGCCCCACCGAGGAGCACGGCGCTCGAGGCGAGCACCGCCATCCGGATCCGGTGCAGGCGCAGCGCCCGGCGGTACTCCGGCAGCTCGGTCAGCGCGGTCGAGTTGGCGACCGCCGCCGACGCGCGAGCCTGGCGTCGGGACATGAGGCGGTAGACGGCATACGCGAGCAGTGCCGCGAGCAGCGTCCCGAGGCCGAGCACCCCGGGCCACTTGAGGTCGAGCCCGTTCAGCTCCATCGCGCCACCACCTGCTTGGCGACGCTGCCGGCCCCGACGAGGGTCGCCGTCTCACGCGGCCCGAACTCACCCGGGTAGAGCGAGCCGACGACCTCCGAGACGGGCGTCAGCCGGGACCCCGTCGCGTTGAGCTCGGTGAGCGTCATCGTCGGCGCGTGGATCCCCGACACCTCCTGGACGAAGTGGCGCACGAGCACGCTGAGCTGCTGGTGCGCCCGGCGCTGGCTGATCTCGCCGGCAGCCGCTCGGTCGAGCACGAGGTCGATCTGCCGCGTGTAGTCGGCACGCAGGCGGGTCAGCCGGTCCGACGTGATGCGCGGCGGGACGACGACCTTCTTCTCGCGGGTCGACCACCACACCCAGGCGTACCAGGCGGCGACGAGGGCGAGGGCGCCGATGCCGATCCAGAGCCACGTCGCGGCATACGGGTCGGGGGCGTAGAAGCCCGGCGGCGGGGCGTCAGCGGCGCGCACGGCGCTGCCTCTCGAGCAGGGCGAAGACCGTGGCGACGACCTCGTCGGACGAGCCGAGACGCGCGTGGTTGATCCCGCGGCGGTCGAGCAGCTCGGTGGTGCGCAGCACGCGCTCGGCGACCGACGCGGCATACGCCGCGCGCACCCGCGGGTCGAGCCGCACGAGCGTCGGCAGGGTGTACGTGTCGGCGACGTCGTATGCCGTCCGGTCCCCCTCGATGGCCGTGGGGTCGGCGTCCTCGACGGTGATCCAGAGGATCTCGTGCTGCACGTGGAGCCGGCGCAGCAGCTCGTCGAGGGCCGGGTCGAGCTCCTTGTCGTCGGCGACGACGAGCAGCACGAGCCGGCGCCGGACGTTGCGCACGATCCAGCGCAGCTGCGTCGCGAGGTTGCTCTGGTCGCCGTCGAGGACGGTCGCGGCGTCGACGGCCCGCAGGAGCAGCTCGAGGTGCGCCTCGGAGCCACGCAGGTCGTGCGCCACCGTCGAGCCGGCGGTGCCGCGGACGAGCCCGACGAGGTCTCCGTGGCGCTGCGCGAGGTAGCCGACGAGGCCCGCCGCCGCGATGGCGACCGACTTCTTCGGTTCGCCGCTGCGGGTCGAGGCCGCCATCCCGCGGCCGGTGTCGATGACGAGCATGACGTTCTGCTTGCGCGTCGCCACGTAGCGCTTGACGAGCGGCGACTGGCTGCGGGCGGTGGCCCGCCAGTCGATGTCACGCACCTCGTCACCCGGGACGTAGTCGCGCAGGTCGTCGTAGTCGAGGCTGCGGCCGTGGAAGACGGAGGCGTACTCGCCCTCGAGGAGGCTGCGGGACTTGCGGCGCGCATGGACGAAGAGCTTGCTCTTCACCCTGGTCAGCAGCGTCGTCGGCATGTCGCGTCTCTCGTCCGGCTCCCCCGGTCAGGGGGTGCGGATCCCGTTGACCATCGCGTCGATGATGCTCTCGACGGCCACCTCGTCGGCCGCCGCCTCGAAGCCGAGCGTCACCCGGTGCCGCAGCACCCGGTGCGTCAGTGCCTTGACGTCGTCGGGGACGACGTGGTTGCGGCCGTCGACGAGGGCACGGGCCCGCGCGGCGCTCGTGAAGGCGATGCTCGCACGCGGGCTCGCGCCGAAGTCGACGTAGCCGGCGAGGCGCGGCTCGATGTAGTCGCGCGGGTGCCGCGTGACGTAGCCGATGCCGACGACGTAGTTGACGATGGCCGGGTCGATGTAGACCCGGCCGACGAGCGCCTGCAGCCGCTTGACGTCGGCGACGGACACGACCGGCTCGGACGCCGTGAGGAAGATCCCGGAGTCGATGCGCCGCAGCACCTCGGCCTCCTCCGCCGGTGACGGGTAGTCGAGGACGTCCTTGAGCATGAAGCGGTCCATCTGCGCCTCGGGCAGCGGGTAGGTGCCCTCCTGCTCGATGGGGTTCTGGGTCGCGAGGACGAGGAACGGGTCGGGCAGGGCGTAGCTCTTGTCGCCGATCGAGGTCTGGCGCTCCTGCATCGCCTCGAGCATCGCCGACTGCGTCTTGGCGCTGCTGCGGTTGATCTCGTCGAGGAGCACGAAGTTGGCGTGGACGGGGCCGAGCTGGGTCTCGAACGTGCCGGAGTGCTGGTTGTAGACCTGCGTGCCGACGATGTCGCTCGGCAGCAGGTCCGGGGTGCACTGGATGCGATGGAACTTGCCACCGACGGCCTGCGCGATCGTCTGTGCGGCCGTCGTCTTGGCCAGTCCCGGGACGCTCTCGAGGAGGACGTGGCCCCCGGTCAGCAGCGCGATGAGGAGGGTCTCCTGCAGTCGTGCCTGGCCGACGACCTTCGAGGCGAACGCCGTCGAGATGGCCTCGATGGTCTCGCCGGCCCAGTGCAGCTCCTCGGGGGTGAGGTAGCGCGTCGGGGCCGGGGCGGTGCGGTCCGGAGCCGTGTCGATGCCGGCCACGGCGACGTCCTCGTCGGGGGCGGCGGGCGAGCCAGAGAGCTGCTCCGGCTCGTCGGGGACGGCCGCGTCGTCCGGGACGTTCGGGACGCCCATCACGTGCCCGTCCTGGGCGGGTGCAACCGGACCGTCCTGCGCGTGGCCTGCCGTGCCCGGGAGCGCGACGGTGAAGGTCTCACCGTCGGCCTGGGCCTGCTGGCCGTCGGCGACCGACTCCTCGGCGTTGACGTTGCCCACCATCGATTCCCCTTCTCGACGCGTACCGGCGGAGGGAGTCGCGCCGGCAGGGACACATCGTAAGCACGGCTGGCTGTGCCGCGCCGGTGGTCCCGTCACCCCACGGACGCTCCGGGGGCCCTTAACGCTCCCGTCAGGCGTCGATCCGCTCGCGGTCGACCTCGGCCGCGGACTCGATGATGAAGTCCTTGCGCGGGGCGACCTCGTTGCCCATGAGCAGCTCGAAGACGCGCTCGGCGGTCTCGAGGTCGCGCATCGTCACCTTGCGCAGCGTGCGGTGACGTGGGTCCATCGTCGTGTCGGCGAGCTGGTCGGCGTCCATCTCACCGAGGCCCTTGTAGCGCTGCATCGGCTGCTTGATCCTCTTGCCCGACTTCTCGAGGCGGGCGAGCGTGCGGCGCATCTCCGGCTCGTTGAAGGTGTAGATCAGCTCGTTCTTCCTGGCGCCGGCGTTGATGACCTCGAGCCGGTGCAGCGGCGGCATGGCGGCGTAGACGCGACCGGCGTCGACGAGAGGACGCATGTAGCGGAAGAAGAGCGTCAGCAGCAGCGTGCGGATGTGCGCCCCGTCGACGTCGGCGTCGGTCATGATGATGACCTTGCCGTAGCGGGCGGCGGAGAGGTCGAAGCTGCGGCCCGAGCCCGCACCGATCACCTGGATGATCGAGGCGCACTCGGCGTTCTTGAGCATGTCGGAGACCGACGCCTTCTGGACGTTGAGGATCTTGCCGCGGATCGGCAGCAGCGCCTGGAACTCGGAGTTGCGGGCCTCCTTGGCGGTGCCCATGGCCGAGTCGCCCTCGACGATGAACAGCTCGGAGCGCTCGACGTCGGTGGTGCGGCAGTCGCGCAGCTTCGAGGGCAGCGTCGAGCTCTCGAGGGCGTTCTTGCGACGCTGGGTCTCCTTGTGCAGGCGCGCGCTGATGCGCGACTTCATCTCGGAGACGACCTTCTCGAGCAGCAGTGCGGCCTGCGCCTTGTCGCCGCGCTTGGTCGACGTGAGGCGGTCGGTCAGCTCCTTCTCGACGACCTTGGCCACGATGGCGCGCACGGCGTTGGTGCCGAGGACCTCCTTGGTCTGCCCCTCGAACTGCGGCTCGGCGAGGCGCACCGTGACGACGGCCGTCATGCCGGCGAGGATGTCGTCCTTCTCGGGCTTGTCGTTGCCGACCTTGAGCCGCCGGGCGTTGACCTCGAGCTGCTTGCGGAACACCTTGACGATGGACTGCTCGAAGCCGGTGACGTGCGTGCCGCCCTTGGGCGTCGTGATGATGTTGACGAAGGACTGGACCCTCGTGTCGTAGCCCTGGCCCCAACGCAGGGCGACCTCGACGGCGCACTCGCGCTCGAGCTCGGTCGGCGTCATGTGCCCGTTGACGTCGAGAACCGGGACGGTCTCGGTAAAGGTGCCGGAGCCCTCGAGCTTCCACACGTCGGTGATCGGGGTGTCGGGCGCGAGGAACTCGACGAAGTCCGCGATGCCGCCGTCGTGCTGGAAGACCTCCTCGATGGGGCCCTCCTCGCCGGGCGTGCCCTTGAGGCGCCGCTCGTCGCGGATGACGAGGCGCAGCCCGGGGACGAGGAAGGAGGTCTGGCGGGCACGACCGAGGATGGCGTCGTAGTCGAGCTCGGCGTCCTTGAGGAAGATCTGCCGGTCGGGCCAGAAGCGCACGCGCGAGCCGGTGACGCCCCGCTTGGCCTTGCCGACGACGGGCAGCGCGCTCTTCTTCTCGTAGGGCGTGAACTCCGAGTCGGGCGAGTGGATCGCCGTGCGGTCACCGAAGGTGCCGGGCTCGCCGCGCCGGAAGCTCATGCCGTACGTCTTGCCGCCACGGTCGACCGCGACGTCGAGCCGCGCGGACAGGGCGTTGACGACGGACGCGCCGACGCCGTGGAGGCCACCGGTTGCGGCATACGACGCGCCACCGAACTTGCCGCCCGCGTGGAGCTTGGTGAAGACGACCTCGACGCCGGACAGGCCCGTGCGGGGCTCGATGTCGACGGGGATGCCTCGGCCGTTGTCGCGGACCTCGATGGACCCGTCGCCGCTGAGGATGACCTCGATGTCGGTGCACACGCCGGCCAGGGCCTCGTCGACCGCGTTGTCGATGATCTCCCAGAGGCAGTGCATGAGGCCGCGCTGGTCGGTCGAGCCGATGTACATGCCGGGGCGCTTGCGCACGGCCTCGAGGCCCTCGAGGACCTGGAGGTGGCGGGCGGTGTAGTCGCCGTTGCCGGAGGGAGCGGGTCGTGAGGCGGAGGCCACGGTGTGTCGTTCTCTTTCCGTCGGTGTGCGGCCAGCGGTCGGGCTGTGGAGGGCTGGCAGGGGAAGCCTAGTCACCGCCACCGACCGCTCCCGGGAGGCTCGCTGGGCCCCGGGCGACCGACCTCACGGACGACCCGGACACGATTCCCCGACAGCCCCGCGGGCCCCACCGGGAGCACCTCACCAATCCGTATCTGGGCGGCGCGGCGAATCACTGACACGTAACGATGTTGGTCCGACGGGCGTCTCAGTTACCGAGCCTCACCATCGGGAAGGTTTCGACGTGATTCACTGTTGGAACGTCCACGAGGCGCGAGAGGTCCACCCGATGGACCGATCGGGCGTCGTAGGTACATGGCAGGGTTTCCCTCCGGGGGACCCCCGAGGGAGGAAAGAGGCGAAATACGATGACGACAGCACTGGCACCCGAACTGACTGCTGCTGACCGCTGCGACCGATGTGGGGCTCAGGCCTACATCCGCGCCCGCCTCGTTTCCGGCGGAGAGCTGCTCTTCTGCGCGCACCACGGACGGGAGCACCTCCCGGCGCTGAAGGACAAGGCTCTCGACATCCGTGACGAGACGGAACGACTCACCGAGGTCCCGGGATCTTCTCCCGTGGACGAACACTGAGTCCAGAGGCGATCTCCGACCCGGCCCCTCCTGACCCCATCCTGATCCGCACGCCGCCGACGGCTGCCCCGTGATCACTGCGACGAACGTCCTCGTTCTCCTCGCGATGCTCGTGGGCACCGTCGGCATCGTCGTCCCGGTGCTCCCTGGACTGCTCCTGGTGTGGGGAGCGACGCTCGTCTGGGCGTTCGAACGTCAGGACGGGCCGGGTTGGCTCGTCCTCGGCATCTCGACCCTGCTGTATGCCGTGGGCCTCGTCGCGCAGTACCTCGTCCCCGGGCGCCGGATGAAGACCGCGGGCGTCGACGGGGTCATCGTCGCGGTGGCGCTGGCCGTCGCCGTGGTGGGGTTCTTCGTCGTGCCCGTCGTGGGCGCGCCGCTGGGCTTCGTCCTGACGATCTACGTCCTCGAGCGGGTCAAGCACCGCGCCCACGCCCCGGCCTGGCACGCGACGACGCAGGCCCTGCGGGCGGTGGCCCTCAACATCGGCATCGAGCTCGTGACGGCGTTCGCGATGATCGCGACGTGGGCTCTCGGGGTCTACGCCACCCGCCCCTGAGCCCTCTCGCTGAGCCCTCTCGCTGGGACCTCCCTGAGGCCGCCCTGAGGCCGCCCTGAGGTCAGGCGCGCTGCCCCCGTGACGGGCCCGAACGGGCCACGGACATGACGACGGACCCGGACGCATACGTCAGGGTCCTTGTCTGTGCGGGTGGCCGGAGCCGGTCAGCGACGCGTCACCACTGGTCGCGGCGCCGCTTCTCCCACCGCTCCTCGAGGCGTTCCATGAAGCTGGCCTGCTTGGCCGAGGCGGCCTTGGCCTTGCCGGCCCGCGGCTTGGTGGTGCCGTCGCTGGCGACGGCGGCGAGCTTGGTCTTGGACGGAGTGATCGCGTAGACGATGCCCGCGACCATGATGGCGAACCCGACCGCACCGAGCCAGATGCTGCTGCTCATCGCCGAGAAGACCACGAGGGCGAGACCGACGACAGCTGCGACCACGCCGGCGACGAGGCGCCCACGGCCGAGACCGCGTGACTTCGTCTTCTCGATCCGCGACGCGAATCGAGGGTCTTCGGCGTAGAGGGCCTCCTCCATCTGCTGGAGGAGTGCTTCCTCGTGTTCCGAGAGTGCCACCGGGCACCTCCCTGGTGCGAAATCGACTGTGCCCGAATCGTATGTCGGAAACGGCCGACGCGGACTTCTTTCCCTCAGGATAGGTCGCGCCGACCGCGTTGGGAACCCGAGGGTCGGTCAGGCATCAGTGATGCTGGACGCACCGACCCGGCACCGAATCTGGCGCTCGCCCGGTCGACCGCGCGGTCGGCCTCGCGCCACCCGTGCTCGGGCTCGTCGAGGGTGGCCTGGATGGGGGCGACGGCCGACGGGACGAGTCCCTCGAGGCGGACGCCGACGAGCCGGATGCGGGCGCGTTGGAGGCCGAGCCGGTCGTAGAGCTCGCGTGCCGTCGCGAAGATGTCGCGGGACACGTCGGTGTGGTGGCGCAGGGTCTTGGCGCGGGTGATCGTCGTGAAGTCGGCGAAGCGGACCTTGATCGACACGGTGCGTCCCGTCATCCCGGCGGACCGGGCCCGGGCCGCGGTGCGGTCGGCGAGGCGCAGCAGCTCACGGTGGATGCGGACGGGGTCGTCGATGTCGTGCGCGAAGGTCTCGTCGGCGCCGATCGACTTCTCGCGTCGCTCCGGCACGACGGACCGGGGGTCACGACCCCACGCGAGGTCGTGCAGGCTGCGGCCGGCGACGTCGCCGAGGGCTCGCTGGAGGGTCTCGACGGGCGTGTGCGCGAGGTCGGCGACGGTGCGCAGGCCGAGGCGGTGCAGGTGCTCCTCGGTCTTGTCGCCGACACCCCAGATCGCACCGACGGGCAGCTGGTGCAGGAACGAGACGACCTCCTCGCGCGGCACGACGATGAGCCCGTCGGGCTTGGCGAGGTTGGAGGCGAGCTTGGCGACGAACTTCGTCGAGGCCACCCCCACCGAGCAGGTGATGCCCTGCTCGTCGGCGATCGTGTCACGCAGCTGCTCGGCGATCTGCGTCGGACGGCCCAGGCGGCGTACGGCCCCGGAGACGTCGAGGAAGGCCTCGTCGAGCGAGAGGGGCTCGACGCTGTCGGTGATCGTCGCGAACGTCGCCATGACGGCCTCGGAGATGGCCGCGTAGCGGCGGTGGTCGGGCTCGATGATGACCGCCTGCGGGCACAGCCGCTGGGCCCGGGCCATCGGCATGGCCGAGGTGACCCCGAAGGCTCGGGCCTCGTAGGTGGCCGAGAGCACGACGGACCGCCCGCTCGCGCCGCCGATGATGACGGGTCGGCCCCGCAGCTCGGGACGCGAGATGAGCGAGGCGGACGCGTAGAAGGCGTCCATGTCGACGTGCAGGACGGTGCAGCCGGTGTCGTCGGGCGGCTCGGAGCCGGCTCGGGTCGGCGCGGTGAACTGGCGGCGGCTCATCGTCGGCCCGCCGGACGGGTCGACGCGCTCACGACAGCGCGGTCAGTCGCGACGCGCGACGACGTGGAGGGCATTGCCGAGGGTCCGGAGGAACTCGCGTCCCGGACCGGTGACGAGCAGCTCGTCGAGCTCGGCCAGGGCGACACGGTCGGCCTCGGAGTCGATGAGCGAGGCCGGGACGAGGTGGCCGAGGATGTTGGTGCCGCGCACCCGGACGTCGGTGAAGCCGGCGTCGGCGAGGAGCGTCTCGAGCTGCTCGACGTCGAAGCGGCGCGGCAGCGGATCGGTGCTCCCCCAGCGACCGGACGGGTCGACGAGGGCGGCGCGGGCCTGACCGAACTCACCGGCGATGGCCTTGGCGAAGACGACGGACAGGCGGCCGGAGACGAGCAGTGACAGGACACCGCCCTCGCCCAGCGCCTGCGCGATGGCGTGGAGCGTGGCCGCGGGGTCGTCGACGAACTCGAGCGTGCCGTGGCAGCAGGCGAGGTCGACGTGACGCCCGGCCAGGACGGAGCCGAGGGTGTCGCCGTCGCCCTGGACCGCGGTGATGCGGTCGACGATGCCGGCCTCGCGGGCCCGGCGGGCGAGCGATGCGAGCGCGTCGGGACTGGGGTCGACGACGGTGACGCGGTGACCGGCCTCGGCGAGCGGGACGGCGACGCCGCCGGTGCCGCCCCCGAGGTCGAGGACCTCGAGCGGACGGCCGAGGCGCTGCGAGCACTCGTCGGCGATGCGACCCACGGCCGAGACGACGGCCGACGGCCGGACCCCTCCACGTCGCTGGGGGCGCTGCTCGTCGGGCACGGGATCCTCCGTCTGGGAACGTGGTACGCGTGGTGCCGCGTGTGGTTCGTGTGCGTCATCACCCTAGTGCCCCGAGCTTCCCGGACTCGCGTGCCACAGCTTGCGTGGCGGGCCACCCACGGTCTCGGTGGGCACGAGCCCGCTCGTGCCGCGCGGTCCCCGGACGTCGTCACCCGCCGGCTTGATGTCGGCGTAGGGCGACTGCTTGAAGCCCGAGGCATGGACGAGCACCCGCCGGCCGTCCGGCCCCTCACCGACTCCGGCCTTCGCCCCGTCGGGTCCGGCGAGCGCGGTGGCGCGCTCCCACGCCGACCGGTCTGCGGCCTCGAGCGCGTCACGGACGGCGGTGATGCCTCCGGAGGTCCACGCGTCCTGCAGGGCCGAGAGCTCCCACGCACCGGTGGCCCGGATGGAGACGCCGCGTGGGCCGGTGCGTCGCACGACCCCTCGGCAGAGCAGCAGCCACGAGTGGAAGACGGTGGCGGCATACGGGCCCTGGACGTCCTCGAAGAAAGTGAGGTCGGCCGGGCCGGTGCCGTCGTCGAGCGTGAGGAAGACGACGCGGCGTCCGGTGCGGATCGGCGGGGTCTGGGTGGCGACCTTGACCCCGGCGACGAGCACCTCGCGGCCGCTGCGGCCGGAGAGCAGGTCGCGCGCCCGGGTCACGCCGAGCGCGTCGAGCAGCGGGCCGTAGAAGTCGACGACGTGACCGCTCGCGTCGAGGCCGAGCACCTCGAGCTCGGCCCGGACGCGCTCCGGGCCGGTCATCTCGGGAAGGCCGCTCGTCGCGGAGAGCCGTGGCGTGTCGCCGAGGTCGAGCGTCAGCTGGGTCGCGATCTGCGCGGGCGCCCCGGCGGAGGCCTGCGACTGGGCGGCCGCGAGCGCCCGGATGTCTCCCGTGGCGGAGACGGACGTGACCCGGCCCCGTGACGAGCCAGGTCCCGAGGACCGGCTCGCGGCCGAGACCCGCCGGGAGGACCGGCGCGACGACCGCTGCGAGGAGGACCAGCGGTCGAGCTCGGCGACGTGGAGCAGCAGGTCGCGCCGGGTGACCCGACCGCGACGGCCGAGGCCGCCGCGCGCCCGGCCCACGACCCCGGACCCGCTCTCGTCGAGGCGGGAGGGACCACCGAGGTCGATGTCGTGCAGCGAGTCGAATCCTCCTGCGAGCACGAGCTTCTCGGCGACCGGCCGCGACACGTGGGCGCGCTGCCAGAAGTCGGACAGGCTGGAGTAGGGCTGACCGGCGACGATCTGTGCCACCTCGGCCTCGCTGATGCCGTGGACGTCGGCGAGCGAGAGCCGGATGGCCTCGCCGCCGTCGTCGGTGCGCTCGAAGCGGTAGGCGCCGGTCGAGACGTTGACGTCGAGCCCGAGGATCGCGATGCCGAAGGTGCGGGCGTCGTCGAGGATGAGGCGCTTGGGGTACATGCCGGGGTCGTGGGTGAGCACCCCGGCGAGGAAGGCCGCGGGGTGGTGCGTCTTGAGCCAGGCCGACTGGTAGGTCGGCAGCGCGAAGGCCGCGGCGTGCGCCTTGCAGAAGCCGAACGACGCGAACGCCTTGAGGACCTCCCAGATCTTGTCGGCGACCTCGGGCGCATAGCCGCGGTCCCGGGCCGCGGGTCGCCACCACGCCTCGATCCGCTTCTGCCCGTCGGGCGTGCCGAGCGTGCGGCGCACCTCGTCGGCCTGGGCGAGGGTCACCCCGGTGGTCTCGGCGACGATCATGAGCACCTGCTCGTGGAAGACGACGACGCCCTCGGTCTCCTCGAGCGCCGGGACGAGCGACGGGTGGAGGTAGGACGGGTCCTTCCAGCCCTGCCTCGCGTTGAGGAACGGGATGATCATGTCGCTCTTGACCGGGCCGGGGCGGAAGAGGGAGATGTCGATGATGAGGTCGTCGAAGGTGCGTGGCCCGAACTTGCCGATGAGCTCGCGCTGTCCGGGGCTCTCGATCTGGAAGCAGCCGAGGGTCTTCGTCGAGCGGACGAGCTCGAAGGTCGGCTCGTCGTCGAAGGGCACCTGCGACTCGTCGTCGAGGTCGACGTGGTCGCCGTCGACGCGCTCGACCTCCATGACGGCATGGGCCATCGCGGACTGCATCCGGATGCCGAGGACGTCGAGCTTGAGCAGTCCCATCTCCTCGACGTCGTCCTTGTCGAACTGGCTCATCGGGAAGCCGAGCCAGCTCGCCTCGACGGGTGTGCGGTCGAGCAGGACCGAGTCGGAGAGCACGACGCCGCACGGGTGCAGCGCGATGTGCCGAGGCAGGCCGTCGAGACGCTCGACGATGTCGAACATCAGCTGCAGGCGGGGCACGTCGAGGCCGCTCGCGCGCAGCTCGGGCAGCTCGGCCAGGGCGTTGCGGACGTTGCGGGCGGCGATGTGCGGGAAGGCCTTGGCCATGGCGTCGACCTCGGGCGGCGGGAGCCCGAGCGCGGCCCCGGCGTCGCGGATCGCGTGGCGCACCCGGTAGGTGTCCATCATCGAGACGCACGTGACCCGCTCGCCGCCGAAGTGGTCGAGGATGCGCTCGTAGATCTCGGTGCGCCGGGCCGACTCGACGTCGATGTCGATGTCGGGCAGCTCGGCCCGCAGCGGTGAGCAGAAGCGCTCCATGAGCAGCCCGTGCCGCATCGGGTCGACGCCGGAGATGCCGAGGAGGTAGTTGACGAGCGACCCGGCCCCGGACCCGCGGGCGGCGACCCGCACGCCCATCTCGCGGATGAGGTCGCAGACCTGGGCGACGGTGAGGAAGTACGTCGCGTAGCCGAGGGTCTCGATGACGCCGAGCTCGTCCTCGAGCCGGTCGCTGACGGCGACGAGCTCGCTCTCGGTGCGGGCGGGGTAGCGGGTCGGGATGGACTCGCGGCACCGACGCGCGAGGACGCGGTGCGGGTTGGTGCCGGGCCGGATGCCGAGGACGCCGGGCTCGGGCAGGTGGACCGAGCCGATGCCGAGGTCGGCCCGCGGGTCCTGGACGCAGTCGGCGGCCAGCGCCGTCGTGCGGGCGAGCAGCTCACGTGCCTGCTCGCGGGCCAGGGACCCGCCGCCGACGAGCCCCGGGCCGGAGACCTGGACGACATCGAGGGCGAGCGCGTGCATGAGGGGTGTCGGCGAGAGGTGCCCGGCGGTCGTGACGCGGTCGAGGTGGCGCGCGTCGAGCGCGACGAGCCGGCGGGCGGCGTCGAGGACGTCGACGATGGCGGCGTCCTGCGGGTCGGCATGGCGCACCGCGGCCGTGATGACGCTGGGCACGCCGACCTCGCGGGCGAGCGCGAGCATGCGTCCGGCCTGTCCGAGGCTGCCGGGCTGGTGCTCGGGTCCGCCGTGGCACACGACCTCGACGACGACGGCGCCCCGCGGCAGCAGCGCGACCCAGCGCTCGAGCGCCGCCCGGGCGTGGTCGCGTCGCTTGGCGAGCACCGCGCGACCGACGTCGGAGTCGGGCCCCAGGAGCACGACGAGGCGGGAGGGCCCGCCGTCTGCCACCGATGGCGTATGCCGTCCGCCTCGTCCGTCGGGTCCGCGTCGCCCGTCGGGTCGGTCGGGTCGGTCGCCCTCCGCCGAGGACGGCACGGACGGGACGGGCGGGACGGACGGGACGGGCGGGGTGGTCAGCCGGCGCGCGTGCTCGGCGACGAGGGCCGTGGTCGTCACGGGGTTGCCGCGCTCGCCGCGCAGGTGGGTCGCGGTGACGAGGCGACACAGCGCCGCCCACCCTGCGCCCGGGGCGAGACCGGTGCTGCTGCCCCGGGCCAGCACCGTGACCCGCGGGAGCCGCGGGTCGACGAGGGCGCCGCCGCGGACCGGGGTGCGCACCGGACGTCCGCCCCGCCGCTCGGGCTGGTCGGGACCGAGCGCGAGATCGACGCCGAGGATCGGCGCGACGTCGTGCTCCATGCAGGAACGGACGAACTTCACGGCGCCGTAGAGCCCGTCGCGGTCGGTCAGGGCGAGCGCGGGCTGCCCGAACGCGGCGGCACGCTCGACGAGCTCGTGCGGCTTGGCCGTGCCGTAGCGCATGGAGTAGCCGGACGCGACGTGCAGGTGCACGAAGCTCTCGGTGCCGTCGGCCGTGCCGCTGCTGGTGCGGCTCCTGGTGATGGTGGTCATACCGGTCGTCACGCCCCGCTCGCCCGGCTCCTCGAGACCGGGGTGATCGACTGCGGCAGCGGGATCGTCGCGGGGACGCCGAGGAGGTCCTGGACGATCTCGAGGAACATCTCGGCCTGGCGCAGCAGGTCGTCGGACTCGCGCGCGCTGATGTGACCCCCGCGGTCGATGACCGACCGGTGCGCCGAGCAGGCGGCGAAGAAGGCGGCCCACTCCCCCAGCTCGGGGGCCACCCCGGGCAGCACCTGCCAGACGCTGCGCGGTCGCGAGCGGGGCGACGGCACGGTGCGGGCGGCGACGAGGGCCGCGGCGGCGCGCAGGGCCCCGAGGTGGGCGTCGCGGTAGCGCTCGGACGCGTCGCTCGTGCGGCACGCGCTCTCGAGGGTCGCCCGGCCCCGCTCGAGCAGGTCGAGCACGGCGACGGAGATGGGTGGGCGACGCAGGTCGTGGGCGGTGGTCATGGTGGTTCCTCTCCTCTCTCGTCTCATGGGCTCAGTCGGCGACCCGGACGAGCGACCAGTGGTCGCCGCGCGGGGACTCGTCGTGGGCGAGGTCGTAGACCCCGGGCGTGAACGACCACCCCGGACTCGCCTCGACGCGCCAGACGTGCTGCTCGTTCGCCGCGGCGACGAGCGTCTCGCCGGGACGCACCTGCGCCTCGTCGGCCTCGAGCGCGTCGTGCCACCAGGCCCGCCGCTCGCGCCACTGGGCGAGGACGCCACGCACGACGTAGAGACGACCGCGCCAGATGAACGCCTCGGGTGGCGCCTCGGGGGTCCCGTCCCCCGGCGACGCCGGCGATCCCGATGGCTCCGACCCCGGGGACCCCGGGGACCCCGGGGACCCGGTGGCTCCCGAGGACCCGGGCGGCCGGGTCGACCTCGCGACCCGGCCATCGGCCCGGCCATCGGACCGGCCCACGACGGACTGCTCCTGCTGCTTCCGCTCGCGCACTCTCACCTGCACGGCGTCACTGAACCTGCGCACCACGACACGTCTCCCTCGGACACGTCGAGGCCGGACATCACGACCCAGACCACCCGCGCCCCACACGAGCGGCCCGACACCAACCGACGACTTGAACTGACAACTGACTGACACTGACTGACCACTGACTGACCACTGACTGACCACTGACTGGCTCGAACACCGGCCCGGACCTCCTCTCCCCGGCACTCACCCGGAAGAACGAGATTCGAACACCTGTTCGATACTCGAAGCCTAACCCCTGCCGCCGACAGCCTGTCAAGGCGGTCCGCGGGTCACCTCCACGCGATCCGGAACCGCTGCAGCCGGCCACGGCGCACGTGCCCGTTCCGTCACGGTCCGGACCGATCTGAGTACCCGGGCTCAGGTCGGTGCGCGTCCCCAGCGGCAGAGTGATGCCGCGGGCTCGGTCCGCGAACGGAGGGGCGCAGGGGTCCTGTCCGCTCACGGATCGGGCCCGTTCCGCTGCCCCCGACCGGCCAGCCCAGCGCGCCCCGTTGCGTCGCCCACGGGAATACGGGAGCGTCAGGGACGTTGGACCTGGGCTCGGCCGACCGGCCTGGCCAGACCCGCACCGGCCCATCGTGACCGGCGCACGACCGAAGGGGTGTCGTGGGCGCCGAGCTCATCCCCATGGCCTTCACCACCGGGTGGGGCAGCGGCATCAACGCGTACGCCGTCGTGCTCGTCCTCGGGCTGGCCGACAAGATCTTCAACCTGAGCCAGATCCCGAACGCCCTGGCCCGCACCGACGTGCTCATCGGGGCGGGAGTCCTCTTCGTCGTCGAGATGCTCGCGGACAAGATCCCCTACGTCGACTCCGTCTGGGACTCCGTGCACACCGTCGTCAGGCCGGCGGTCGGCGCGACGATCGGCTACCTCATCGGCCACGACACGGCCAGCCTCGACGCCGCCGTCGGCGCGGCGACGGGCGGCGTCACGGCCCTCATCTCGCACGGGATCAAGGCCGGCCTGCGCGCGGCCGTCAACACCTCGCCCGAGCCCGCGAGCAACGTCCTCGTGAGCACCACCGAGGACGTCACGGTCACCGGCGTCACGGCCCTCGCCATCGCGCACCCGTGGCTGGCGGCGGCCATCGCCCTGGTCTTCCTCGTGCTCGGCGCCTTCCTCGTCTACAAGCTCGCCGGACGCATCCGTCGCTACAAGCGCCGCTACGACGCGTGGGGCGAACGCGTGGGCATCGCCGTCCCGTCCGACCGCCGAGCGCCCGACACCAAGGCAGACCCGCGGCGCCCGTCGGCCGGGTCCACCGAGCCGCTCCCCCGCGGGGAACGCCACGAGTGGCAGGAGCAGCACGAGCGGTTCGAACGACCCTTCGACCAGGACTCCTGAGCCAGGGTCCGGCCGCGCCCCCGACGGGTGCCACTCACAGGACGGCGGCCCGTCTCACAGTCCCTCCCCACCCTGACGAGGGCGCGGGCACAGCCCTGTTGCCGACGGTGGACACAGCTGGCACGAGGCCGGCCCATCGAAGGAGTGGAACGCATGAGGAACAAGACCATCGCGCTGGCAGGAGCCGGCATCGTGGCCGCGTCGGCGCTCGCGCTCGGCGGGGCAGCCCTCGCGAGCGCGGACGAGACAGGTGCCACAGGCACCGCCACCAGCTACGGCCAGCTCGGCGAAGGACCCGGCGCCAGCGCCGGACGCCAGGCCGACGGCAGCACCGCCGGCAACACCGACCCGAGCACGCCGATGCGCTCCGACGAGACCCTGCTCACGGGCGACGTCGCCGCCAAGGTGACGGCAGCCGCCGAGGCCAAGGAGCCGACCGCGACGATCGAGCGCGTCGAGACCGACTCGGACGGCGTCTACGAGGCGCACATGGTGCGCACCGACGGCACGCACATCACGGTGCAGGTCGACGCGTCCTTCACCGTGACCGCCGTCCACGAGGGCGGCCCGGGCGGACCCGGCGGCCGTGGCGCGGACCACGACGGCGACGGCCCCCGGGGCCAGCAGGGCCAGCAGGGCGAGCTGGGCCAGCAGGGCGAGGCACCGGCCTCCCCCGACGGTACGGCCACCCCGTCGAGCACCACCTGACCCGACCCGCCCACGAACCGGACGACCGGCCCCTCCCTGGGGGTCGGTCGTCCCCATGCCGTGGGGGACGGTGCCGCTGGCTCCAACGGTGCCGCTGCCTCCGACGGCTCGGCCTCGCTCGCAGGTCAGAGGTTGCCGAAGACCTCGAGCGTCGCCGACGAGCGGTTCATCGTGATGAAGTGGATCCCGGGAGCACCCTCGTCGAGCAGGCGCCGCGACGCCTCCGTGGCGATCGCCATGCCCTCGGCGCGCACTCCGGCGGCGTCGTCGCCGTGCCGCTCGAGACGGTCGGTGACCGCGGTCGGCATCGGCTGACCCGCGAGCTGCGCCATGCGCACCACCTGGCGGGCGTTGGTGATCGGCATGATCGCGGGGACGACGGGCAGCCGCGACCCGCGCCGGGCGAGCTCGTCGCGCAGCCGGAGGTAGTGGTCGACGTCGAAGACCATCTGGGTGATGGCGAACTCGGCGCCGGCGCGCTCCTTGCGGATCAGGGTCTCGGCGTCCTCGCTGATGTCGCCCGACTCGGGGTGTCCGTCGGGGAAGGCCGCGACCCCGACCGTGAAGTCGCCGAGGCCGCGCACGAGCGCGACGAGCTCGTCGGCGTGGTCGAGGCCCTCGGGGTGCGCGACCCACGGCTGGCCGAGGCCGCCTTGGGGGTCACCGCGCAGGGCGAGGATGTTGCGGACCCCGGCGGCGGCATACGACCCGACGATGCCGCGCAGCTCCGCGACGGAGTGACCGACGCACGTCAGGTGTGCCATGGGCGTCAGCGAGGTCGCCTCGAGGACGCGCTGGGTGAGCCGCACGGTGCGGTCGCGGGTGCCGCCGCCGGCGCCGTAGGTGATCGAGACGAAGCTCGGCGAGACCTTCTCGAGGCGTCGGATGGCGTCCCAGAGCTGCGCCTCGGACGCGTCGTCCTTGGGCGGGAAGAACTCGAAGCTGAACGTCGGGGTGTCGGCCTCGATCATCGCCGGGATGGACCGCGTGAACCGCTCCGCCCGCGCCATCGAGGATGCCGTGCCGTGTGCCATGCCGCACACCATAAGCCGCGCGCGTCCGCGGTGTCCGGGCTGTTCACGGGCGCGCCCGCTCGCCGCGTAGGCTGACCACGATTCCCGCGACTCGATGGAGGACCCCGTGCAGACCCCCACCGACCTCGACGTGCTGCGCCGTCGGGTGCAGCAGGCGATCGACGGGCAGATCGCCGGGGCCACGCAGTCGCTGGCCGCGATCGGCGAGGAGACCGCCCCGCTCGTCTCGGCCGTGTCCGGCCTGCTGACCGGCGGCAAGGGCCTGCGCGCCGGCTTCCTCTACTGGGGCTACCGCGCCGCCGGTGGCGCCGACTCCGACGCCCTCGTGCGCCTGGCGGCGAGCATGGAGTTCTTCCAGGGCGCAGCGCTGCTCCACGACGACGTCATGGACCGCAGCGACACGAGACGGGGTATGCCGTCCGCGCACCGGGCCGTCGCCTCCCTGCACCAGGCGCGTGGCTGGGCGGGTGACGCCGACCGCTTCGGTGAGGGCACGGCGATCCTCGCCGGCGACCTGTGCCTCACGTGGTGCGACGAGCTGTACGCGACGTGCGGCCTGCCCGCCGACGAGCTGGCCCGCGGCCGACAGCTCTTCGACTCGATGCGCACACAGCTCATGGGCGGCCAGTTCCTCGACCTGCTCGAGTCGGCCCGCGGCTGGGACGGTCTCGACCTCGATGCCCGGATCGCCTCGGCCCGCAAGGTGATCCGCTTCAAGAGCGCGAAGTACACCATCGAGCACCCGCTGCTCATCGGGGCCCTCGTCGGCGGGGCGCCGGACGGCTCGCTCGCACCCCTGTCGGACTACGGCCTCGCGCTCGGCGAGGCGTTCCAGCTGCGCGACGACCTGCTCGGCGTCTTCGGCGACCCCGAGGCGACCGGCAAGCCGGCGGGCGACGACCTGCGCGAGGGCAAGCGCACCGTGCTGGTCGCCCACGCCCTCGACGCGGCGTCCGACACCGACCGCGAGACGGTCGAGGGCCTCCTCGGCCGCGACGACCTCGACCTCGCGGGTGTCGAGGCGATCCGCAGGGTCCTCGTCGACACCGGGGCGGTCGACCGGGTCGAGAGCCTCATCACGACGCTGGCCGACGAGGCCTGCCACGCCGTCGAACGCGCCCGGGCGACGGGCTCCTACGACACGTCGGCGCTCGACGTCCTCGAGGCGCTCGTCGCCGTCTCGACCGCGCGCCGGTCCTGACGACCGGGCCACACGGCATACGCCCTCGGCCTGGCGGGCCCCGGCCTGTCGGGGTTCGGCCGATCGGGACGCGTCAGAAGGCGAGCTCCTGCGCGCGGCGCCGGATCTCCGTCTTGTGCCCGGCCAGCATGGCGTCGATGGGCGCACCCTCGACGGGCAGCGTCTCGTCCGGCGTGTGCAGCCACTCGATGATCTCGTCGTCGTCCATCCCGCCGTCGGCGAGGACGGTGAAGGTGCCACGCAGCTCCGGCCGGGGTCCGGCCTCGTCGAAGAACTTCGCCGGGATCGCGACGACGCGCCGTTCGCCGATCCGGGCCGCGAGGACCTCGCGGTCGGCGATCAGCTGACGCACCTGCGACAGGTGGAGGCCGAGGCGCTCGGCGACGTCGGGGACGGTCAGCCACTCCCCGACGAGCGACTCGAGGTCGTGGGAGGTGGGCACGTCGGGCTGCGGTTCGGGGGTCTCGCTCACAGGACGAGAGTCTGCCACCGTCCCGACGGGTCCGCGCACACCTCCCCGGCCGGACCGCTTTGGCGCGGACAGGGACGAATTACACCGCTGTATTTATACTTTAGTGCTCAATTATGCGCTATCGTCACAGGCGCCACTCCGCTCACAAGCGTCACACAGCACCTCCGCAGCACCAGAGCAACCTCCAGCACCACCACCGAACCCCTTCCGAACGCCCCTCCACGCTTATCGAACTCAGCTCGGGCTCCAGGAAAGGACTCCACCCCATGCCCTTCGCCGACGTCGCCGCGCTCGCGCTGCCCGCTCACGCCGCCGTGGCCCCCGTGGCCGCCACGCCGTGGAAGACCGTCACGGTCCGCCCGGGTGACACGCTCTGGCACCTCGCCATCGCCCACCACACGACCGTCCAGGCGATCGTCGAGAAGAACCGGCTCGCGGCAGGCGGATCCGTGATCCACCCGGGGCAGAAGCTGCTCGTCCCCGGCCGTCCGTCGTCGACCCCCGCCAGGTCCGCCTCGTCGACGCAGGCCCAGCCGCGTCCGGCGAGCACGACCGCCACCGTCATCCACGTGGTGCGCTCCGGCGAGACGATGAGCGGGATCGCCAAGCGGTACCGGGTGTCCCTGACCAAGCTCCTCGCCGCGAACCGGCTCCCCGACGCTGGACTCATCTTCGTCGGGCAGCGGATCAGCGTGCCGGGCGCGAAGGCACCGGCCACGCCGGCGCCCGCCACCCCGAAGCCCTCCACGCCGACGCCCTCCAAGCCGACGACGGGACCGACGACGCCGAGCGGTGCCGGCGCCATCTACGTCGTCAAGGCCGGCGACAGCATGAGCGTCATCGCCCAGCGCCACGGCGTGTCCCTGACCAAGCTGCTCGCGGCCAACAAGCTGCCCGACGCGAGCCGCATCTACGTGGGCCAGAGGATCGTCATCCCCGGCACCGTCTCGGCGCCCGCGCCGACGACGCCGGCCCCCGCTCCGGCACCCGCCCCGGGATACCAGTACCCCAGCAAGACCGCCCAGGCCGTCGCCGAGAGCAAGGCGAAGCTCGCGGCCATGGACGTGCCCAGCCGCACCGAGACGGCGGCGATGATCCGCGCGACGGCCACCCGGCACGGTGTCGACCCGAAGCTGGCCCTCGCCATCGGATACCTGGAGTCGGGGTGGTACCAGCGTGCCGTCTCCTACACCAACGCCGTCGGCGTCATGCAGCTGATGCCGGTGGCCCAGACGTGGGCCTCGCAGCTCGCGGGCCGGACGCTCGACCGCTACGACACGCAGGACAACATCACCGGCGGCGTCCTCATCATCCGCGCGCTGCAGGCCAGCGCCGACTCGCGCGAGCAGGCCATCGCCGGCTACTACCAGGGCCTCTACTCGGTCCGCACCAAGGGCATGTACGAGGACACGAAGAAGTACGTGGCCACCGTGCTGGCCGTCTACGACCGCCTCTGACGGGGTGCTGCTCCGCGTCCCGGGCCGTCCGTCGGGCTGGTCGACGGACGGCCCCACGGCTGCGGAGCGCCGGGCGGAGGTCTCGCGGTGCGCATGAGCCGGCACGCCCACCGGGCGGGCAGCGCGCCCACACCGCGAGACCCCGCCGCGGCTGGCCTGCGCGGGATGCGCCGGACCAGCCCGTAAACTTCGGTCCGTGACGTCCAGCGTGGCGGACGCCCTCGTCGGTCGGGTGATCGACGGCCGGTACCGCATCCTCTCCCACCTCGCAGACGGAGGCATGGCCTCTGTCTACGTGGCGCTGGACGGACGCCTCGACCGGGAGGTGGCGCTGAAGATCATGCGCCCCGGTCTCGCCACCGACGACGTCTTCGTCGAGCGCTTCCGCGCCGAGGCCCGGTCCGCCGCGCGCCTCAGCCACCCCAACGTCGTCGCCGTCTTCGACCAGGGCGAGGACGACGGCGAGGTCTTCCTGGCGATGGAGCTCGTCGAGGGCAAGACCCTGCGTGACGTCATCCACGAGGAGGCGCCCCTCACCGCACGGGAGGCGCTCGCCATCCTCGAGCCGATCCTGCTGGCGCTGCGGGCCGCCCACGTGGCCGGCATGATCCACCGCGACGTCAAGCCCGAGAACGTCATCGTGCGCCGCGACGGCGAGGTCAAGGTGGCCGACTTCGGGCTCGCCCGCGCCATCACCAACCAGGCCGCGACGAGCCAGACGGGCGTCCTGCTGGGCACCGTCTCCTACCTCTCCCCCGAGCAGGTCGAGCGCGGCGTCGCCGACACCCGCAGCGACGTGTACGCCGCCGGTCTGCTCCTCTTCGAGATGCTGACCGGGCGCAAGGCCGTCACCGGCGGCACCCCGATCCAGATCGCGTACAACCACGTCCACGGCTCGATCGTCACGCCGAGCTCCGTCGTCCCGGGGATCCCCGCCGAGCTCGACGACCTCGTCGCCCGCGCGACGGCGCTCGAGCCCGAGGACCGCTTCGACTCGGCCGCCGCGTTCGTCGCCGCCCTGCGCGCGGTGCGTCGCGGTCTCTCGGCCGAGGAGCTCGACCGGCGCGGGAGCGCCGTCACCACGGACCCCGCCGCCAGCTCCGTGCTGCCACCCGTCTCGTCGACGACGCAGCCCGGCACTCCCGCCCGGCCGCAGCGAGCCGACCTGCCCGCCGCCCCCGAGCGCCAGCGCACCCGGCCCAACGAGGTCGGACGCGCCGCCCTCGCCGGCCTGCCCGTCCACGAGGACGGTCCCGCCGTCGAGCACACCGCGGCCATGCCGATCGACCGACGGGCCGGACGCCGCCGACGATGGCCGCTCTGGCTCGCGGCCGTCCTCGTCGTGGCCTGTGGGGCGTTCGGTGGGTGGTGGTTCACGGCCGGACCGGGTGGGTCGACCGTCGTGCCGGCCGTCGTCGGCCAGCCCGTCGCGCAGGCCGAGGGTGCGATGGAGCAGGCCTCCCTGACGGTCGAGACCGTCGAGGAGTTCTCCGAGGGCAGGGCCAGGGGCGTCGTGCTCCGCGTCGAGCCGGGCGCTGGCAGCGAGCTCGGCAAGGAGTCCACCGTCCGTCTCGTCGTCTCCAAGGGCAAGGAGCGGTATGCCGTCCCGAAGCTCGTCGGAGCCAGGCTGGGCGACGCCGGGGCCGCCCTGTCACCCCTGACGCTCCGCCTCGGCGACCGCTCCGAGGCGTGGAGCGAGACGGTGGCCAAGGGCGTCGTCATCTCCCAGGACCCGGCCTCGGGCGAGTCGGTCAAGCGCAGCACCCCCGTGTCCGTCGTCGTGTCCAAGGGCCGCGAGCCGATCGAGGTGCCCATGGTGACCGGCGCGCCGTTCGACGCGGCCTCGGCGGCCATCACGAAGGCCGGGCTCACGGTGCAGCGTGGGGAGGACGTCAACAGCGACAGCGTGCCTGCAGGCCAGGTCGTCTCGCAGTCACCCGACAAGGGCACGCTGCACCGGGGCGACACGGTCACGGTCGTCGTGTCCAAGGGTCCGGTGATGGTGCCGGTGCCCGACGTCGTCGACCAGCAGGACGCCGCCGCCGAGAAGACGCTGACCGACCTCGGCTTCAAGGTCGACACGCAGTACCCCTTCGGCGAGCTCTTCGAGAAGAAGGTCCGGGCCCAGGACCCCGCCGCCGGCACGCCCGTGCCCAAGGGCACGACGATCCACCTGACGATCGTCTGAGGGCCTCCGTGACTCCTGCGGCGCGCACGCGCCTGGCCACGCTGCTCCTCGTCGCCCTGACGGCGGTGTGGGGCTCGACGTTCTTCCTCATCCGCGACCTCGTGGAGACCGTCCCCCCGGTCGACTTCCTCGCGGTGCGCTTCAGCCTCTCGGCCGTCATCATGCTCATCGTCTTCTGGCGACCGGTACGGGCCCTGAGCCGCCGTCAGGTCCTCGTCGGCGTCGGTCTCGGGGCCCTCTACGGCCTGGCCCAGATCTTCCAGACGCAGGGTCTCGCGACGACGCCGGCCTCCGTGTCGGGCTTCATCACCGGCACCTACGTCGTGCTCACGCCGGTCTTCACCGCCGTCCTGCTGCGCGAGCGGGTGGCCGGATCCACCTGGGCCGCGGTCGGGCTCGCGACCGTGGGCCTCGCGCTGCTCTCGCTCAACGGCTTCTCCGTCGGCGTCGGCGAGGCGATCACCCTGCTCGCCGCCGCGCTCTACGCACTGCACATCGTGGGGCTCGGCCGCTACAGCGCGTCCGAGATCGCGACCGGACTGTCCGTCGTCCAGATGGTCGTCATCGCGCTGCTGTGCGTCGTCGGTGCGGTGCCCGGCGGCATCGTCCTGCCGAGCACGCCGGCCCAGTGGGCGTCGGTGCTCTACATGGTCGTCTTCGCGAGCATCCTCGCGCTGTGGGTCCAGACGTGGGCGCAGGCGCACATGCCGGCCACGCGAGCTGCGATCGTCATGACGCTCGAGCCGGTCTTCGCGGCCTTCTTCGCCGTGACGCTCGGCGCCGAGACCGCGACGCTGCGGATGGTCGTCGGCGGCGCGCTCGTGCTCACCGCGATGTATGCCGTCGAGCTCCTCGCGCGGCGACGCCCGGGCGAGCTGCCCGCCGAGGCCCTCCACCATGAGGTCTGAGCCCACCCTCCTCATCGAACGCGGCGTTCGGTGGCGAAAGCGCTGTTCCACCAGTGAGTTCGGCACCGAACGCGGCGTTCGGTGCGGGAGGCGTGGCTCGGGTCAGGCTGCCGGCGCCGAACGGAGCAGGCCGGTGAGGACGTCGATCGCGACGTCGGTGCCGGCGTCGTCGACGTCGAGGTGCCACACGAGGCGCACGGCACCGGGCCCCACGGCATACGTCCTCACGCCGGCGGCGAGGGCCGCGTCGACGAAGGCGGCGGAGGTCCACCCCACCGCGGCGACGTCGACGATGACGATGTTGGTCTCGACCGTGGCCAGGTCGACGGCACCGGGTGCCGCCTCGGCCATCGCCTCGGCAGCGCGCCGCGCCCGCGCGTGGTCGTCGGCCAGGCGCTCCACGTTGTGGTCGAGGGCGAAAAGGCCTGCGGCAGCGAGGATCCCGGCCTGCCGCATGCCGCCACCGAAGCGCTTGCGCCAGATCCGTGACTCGGCCATGGCGTCGGCCGACCCCACGAGGACGCTGCCGACGGGTGCGCCCAGACCCTTGCTCAGGCAGATCGAGACGGTGTCGAACTCGCGGCCGTAGTCGCCGACGGGGACGCCCGACGCGACGTGGGCGTTGAAGAGCCGCGCGCCGTCGAGGTGCATGGCGACACCCCGCTCGCGCGTCACCTCTCGTGCCCGGCGGATCTCGTCGAGCGACTGCACGGTGCCCCCGCCGAAGTTGTGGGTGTTCTCGACGATCACGAGCGACGTGCAGACCTGGTAGGGCCCGACGCCGGTGATCATGAGCGACGCGGCGTCGTCGGCGCGGAAGCGGCCGCGCTCGGAGACCCAGGTGCGCGACGAGATGCCCGAGAGCACCGCCGCCGCGCCGAGCTCGGCCCGCACGACGTGGGCGAGCGAGTCGCCGATGAGCTCCTCCCCCGGCCTGACGTGCAGGCGCACCCCGAGCTGGTTGGCCATCGACCCCGAGGGCGTGAAGAGCGCGGCCTCGTGCCCGAGCATCCCGGCGACGCGCTCCTCGAGGGCGCGCAGCGTCGGGTCCTCGCCGAAGACGTCGTCGCCGACCTCCGCGCGCGCCATGGCATCGCGCATGGCCGCGGAGGGCCGGGTCAGGGTGTCGCTGAGCAGGTCCGCCCGGAAGGGACTCGTCGCCACCACCGCTCAGGCCTGGCCGAGCATCTCGGCGACGAGGAACGCGAGCTCGAGCGACTGCTGGTGGTTCAGGCGCGGGTCGCAGACGGACTCGTAGCGCTTCTCGAGGTCGGAGTCGATGATCTTCTCCGCCCCGCCGAGGCACTCGGTGACGTCGTTGCCGGTGAGCTCGACGTGGATGCCGCCGGGGATCGTGCCGAGGGACTGGTGCACCTCGAAGAAGCCGCGCACCTCCTCGACGATGTCCTCGAAGTCACGCGTCTTGTAGCCCGAGGGGCTCTCGAACGTGTTGCCGTGCATCGGGTCGCAGATCCACGTCACGGTGGCACCGGAGGCCGTCACCTTGTCGACGAGGGCCGGCAGGGCGTCGCGGATCGTGCCGGCACCCATGCGGGTGATGAAGGTGAGACGGCCCGGGGTGCGGTTCGGGTCGACCTTGTCGATGAGGCGCAGCACCTCGTCGATGTCGGCCTTGGGCCCGAGCTTGACGCCGATGGGGTTGCTGATGCGCGAGACGAAGTCGACGTGCGCGCCGTCGAGCTGACGGGTGCGCTCGCCCACCCACACGAAGTGGCCCGAGGTGTCGTAGAGGCGCCCGGAGCGAGAGTCGATGCGCGTCAGCGGCCGCTCGTAGTCGAGCAGGAGCGCCTCGTGTGCGGCGTAGAACTCGACGGTGCGCATGGCGTCGAAGTCGGCACCACAGGCCCACATGAAGCGCATCGCCTTGTCGATGTCCTTGGCGATCTTCTCGTAGCGCTGGTTGGCCGAGTTGGCGACGAAGCCACGGTTCCAGTCGTGCACGTGCCGCAGGTCGGCGAAGCCGCCGGTCGTGAAGGCGCGGACGAGGTTGAGGGTCGCCGAGCTCGCGTGGTAGGCCCGGACGAGGCGCTGCGGGTCGGGGATGCGAGCGGTCTCGTGGAAGGCGAAGTCGTTGACCATGTCGCCCCGGAACGCCGGCAGGGTGACGCCCTCCCGGGTCTCGACGGTCGAGCTGCGGGGCTTGGCGTACTGCCCGGCCATGCGCCCGATCTTGATGACCGGCACGGACGCGCCGTAGGTGAGCACCGCGGCCATCTGCAGGATCGTCTTGATGCGGTCGCGGATGTTGTCGGCGGTGGCGGAGGCGAAGGTCTCGGCGCAGTCGCCGCCCTGGAGGACGAAGGCCTCGCCGACGGCGGCCTTGGCCATCCGGTCGGTGAGGATGTCGCACTCGCCCGCGAAGACGAGCGGAGGATACGAGGCGAGGGTCTCGATCACCTCGGCCAGGGCAGCCGTGTCGGGCCAGGCAGGCTGCTGCTGGGCCTCGAGCTCGGTGGCCGCGGCCGTGAGGGCGGCGAGGGCCTCGGACCCGTCAACGGGTTCGAGGCCGGCATCGGCGGTGGCGGTCCTCGTGTTCACTCCGACAGCGTAGACGTCGCACGGGGGTGCCCCCGCGCGGGTCCGCATCCCGAAACCTCGGGGGTCTCGCCGGGTCCCGCCGGGTCCCGCAGGGTCCCGGCGGCGTCACCGACGACGTATGCCGTCCGGCGCGCTCACGGGGTCCGTCGGGACGAGCCGGGGTCGGCTCGGGTCACGTCGGGTCGGCGAGGTCGAGCCCGCGCTCCATCGCGAACCGCACGAGCTCGACGCGGTTGTGCATCTGGAGCTTGCCGAAGATGTTCTGCACGTGGTTCTGCACGGTGCGGTGCGAGAGGAACAGCGTCGCCGCGATCTCCTTGTAGCCCATGCCGGTCGCGACGTACTTGAGGATCTCGGTCTCGCGGTCGGTCAGCTCGGGGATGGGCCGCTCCGGGCTGCCGCCGCCCGCCGCCTTGACCCGCCGGAACTCACCGAGCACGAGACCGGCGAGGCCCGCGGTGAAGACCGGTTCGCCCGCGGCCGTCGCGCGCACCGCAGCGAGGAACTCCTCGCGCCCCGCCGACTTCACGAGGTAGCCGAGCGCCCCGGCCTTGACCGCGTCGAGGACGTCCTGGTGGTCGCCGCTGGCCGAGAGGATGAGGATGCGGGTCGGCACCTGCGCGGCGGCGAGGGCGGCGCAGACCTCGGCGCCGGACAGTCCCGGGAGGTTGAGGTCGAGGACGAGGACGTCGGGCACCGTGGCTCGGGTCCGCGCCACGGCGGACCGGCCGTCGTCGGCGGTCGCCAGGACCTCGAAGCCGGCGTCGGCGAGGTCACGGGCGACGGCGTCGCGCCACATCGGGTGGTCGTCGGCGACGACGACCCGGATGTGGTCGGGCGGCGTGCTGCTCCCCTGCTGCGGCATGGCGTCCTCCTGCTCCGTCACGATGCTCCTCGTCCCTCGGTGCGGGCCTGCGTCACCGGTTCGGTCGTCGCGGGCGTCCGGCGACCATGGTGCCGGTTGGTCAGACGTGCCGTCCGGCGATTGGGGATCCGCAGCTCGACGGTCGTCCCACCGGATGGTCCGGACGTGATGGTCGCGGTGCCGCCCAGGTCGGCCAGCCGGCCGAGGATGCTCGACGAGACGCCGAGACGGCCCTGGCCGACGGCTTCCTCGAGCCGGCCTGCCGGCACGCCCCGACCGGAGTCGCGGATCGTCACGGCGATCTCGTCGCCGTCGTCGTCGAGCAGCACCCACGCCCGCGCGTCGTCGCCGGCGTGCTGCCGGACGTTGTCGAGGGCGGCCTCGACGGCCGCGACGACCTCGTCGGCGACCCGTCTCGGCAGCAGCACGGCGTCGGCGGGCGAGACGAGCTGGACGCCCTCGCCCTCGACGTGGCGCAGCAGGCCGCGCAGGTCGGCGTCGCCGCTCACGGCCCGACCCACCTCGGCCAGGTCGGTCTGGCTCACGAGCGTGCGCAGGATCCGCTCCTGCTCACCGGCCATCGCACCGAGCCGCGCCGTCTCGCCACCGATGTCGCTCGCGCGGCGGTTGATGAAGGCCAGCGTCTGGAGCACCCCGTCGTGCACGGTCCGGGCGAGCCGGTCGCGCTCGGCACGGGCCGCGTCGAGCCGCATGGCCTCGGCGAGGGCCGCGTGGCTCGAGCGGGCGAGGTCGACGCAGTAGCCGATGCAGCCACCGAGCAGGAGCCCGAAGATCGAGTTGGTGATGGTGTTGGGGGTCGGCTGGACCACCTCGACGAAGGAGCACGCCGCGACGAGCGAGGCGGCGGCGAGCCCGCCGCGCCACCCGCGCAGCACGGCGAACCCGACGACGGCCGCGGTCGGCCAGATCGAGGGGATGGTCTTGGCGCCGGCGGTGATGACGTCGGGGTCGTCGACGAGCCGGGTCGCGAGGATCGCGGAGCAGCCGATGGCCAGCTCGACCGTGTAGGCGCGGACCGTCCGCATCGGCCGCAGCGTGACGGCCAGCGTCCAGCCGGCGAGGACCCCGAGGATGGCGACCGCCCCGACGAGGTGGGCGATCTGCTCGTGACGCTCCCAGACCGACCACGCGGCATACACGAGGGCGAGCCAGCGGAAGACGTCGACGCCCCGCCAGAGCCCTCGCACGATGGCGTGCTCGTCGTCGAGCACCGCCACCGTCGGTCCCGAGACGACGGCGGGCAGGTCGTCGTCGGACAGCGGCGCCGGGGCGGGGATCAGGTCGGTGTCCGGACCGCCCGGCTCACCGCCGGGATCACGGTCGCGCTCCGGGCCGGCGCCGTGGCGCGTGCGAGCCATGACGTCAGGACGCCGCCACGACGGGAGCGTCGCCGTCGTCGTCGGAGGCCGAGGACGCCCCGGGTTCGACCGACTCGCTCGGCCCGGTCGACGACGTGGCCTCGGTGGACTGGGTGGAGTCCGGGGCCTCGGTGGACTCGGTGGATTCGGTGGACTCAGGGGTCTTCGCGGGACGGGCCTTGCCCTCGGCGGCGTCGAGCGCCTCCTCGAGCTCCGGGGCGGCACTGCCGGGCTTGGCGGCCTCCTGCAGCTCACGGGCCTTGGCCCGGGCCGCGGAGACGAGCCGGTCCTTCATCGACGTGGCGTACATGTCGACGTACTCCTGGCCCGAGAGGAGCATCAGCTCGTACATGATCTCGTCGGTGATCGAGCGGAGGACGAAGCGGTCGTCCTCCATGCCCTCGTAGCGCGAGAAGTCGAGCGGCTTGCCGACCCGCACCCCGACCCGCATGATCCGCGGGATGACCTTGCCGGTCGGCTGCGCCTTGTCGGTGCCGATCATGGCGACGGGGATGACGGTGACCTTGCCCTCGAGCGCCATCCGGGCGACGCCGGTGCGGCCGCGGTAGAGGCGTCCGTCGGGTGAGCGAGTGCCCTCCGGGTAGATCCCGAGCAGGTCACCGCGACGCAGCACCTTCAGGCCCGACGTCAGCGCAGCGTTGCTCGCCTTGCCGCCCGACCGGTCGACGGGCAGCTGCCCGACACCCTTGAAGAAGGCGGCGGTGAGCCGGCCCTTGATGCCTCGGCCGGTGAAGTAGTCGCTCTTCGCAAGGAACGTGACGCGGCGGGACACCACGAGCGGCAGGAAGATCGAGTCGGAGAAGGACAGGTGGTTGCTCGCGAAGATCGCGGCACCCTCCTCGGGGATGTTCTCCTCCCCCTCGACCCACGGACGGAAGAGGAGCTTGATGATCGGCCCGATGACGATCGTCTTGAGGAACCAGTAGAACAACCGTGTCCGCCTTCCGTCTGTGACGGCTCGAACTCTACGACACTCGCGCACTGACAGCGGCGCATGCGAGGATCAGCAGGTCCAGCCGCTTCGCCCGAGGAGCCCCACCGTGACGGTCCGTCCCGACGCCGCAGTGGGCCTCGGCATGTCTGCCGAGCACCTCCGCACGACCGTCCCCGGGACCGTCGATGAGTGACCGGGACCTCGACGCCGAGTTCGCGCGGATCATCGCAGGCTGGGACGCCGAGGCACCCGAGCCGCAGCGCCGTGACCCCGCCGCGCCCGATGCTGCGGCCGATGCCGCACCCTCGCCCGAGCCGGCGCCCGATCCTGCGTCACCGCCGGCACCGCCCGTCGGTGGCGACCCGACCGCCGCGGCCGACGAGCCTCGTCCTCCGTCGACGCCCGGCGCCGCGCCCTCGGCGCCGGAGCGCCCCGAGGGCGGCCTGGGCAGCGATCCCGCCGCGCCGCCCCAGCAGCCCGGAGCGGGCGCGTCGAGCCCGTCCGGGTCGTCCGGCCTGCTCGAGCTGCCGATCGCCCCGACGACGTCCCACGCGTGGCGCGGCCCCACTTCCCGTCGCGACGACGTCGACGACCTCTCGGACGGCGACGACCACTTCGTCCCGCCGTCCGAGATCGACCTTCCGTCCGCCGAGACCGACCCGATGTTCTGGGCGATCGTGGGCGGGCTCGGCGGTGGCCCGCTCCTGCTGCTCTACGTCCTCTTCTTCGACCGGGACGGCAGCGGCTGGTGGGTCGTGACGGCCCTGACCATGGTCGTCGTCGGCTTCGTGCTGCTCGTCCTGCGCGGCGGCACCGAGCGCGACCCCTTCGACGACGGCACCCGCGTCTAGGCCATCCCTGCGGTCCGACGCATCAGTCGGACCCGACGTCGAGGTCGACCCACACCGGACGGTGGTCCGAGCCCGCCGCGAGGTCACGCTCGTCCACGGGCGTCTGGGCGGTCTCGACGAACCGCAGTCCCGGGCCGGCGAAGACCACGTCGAGGGCGAGGCTCGGGCGCCGTGCCGGGAACGTCGGCACGTCGCCGCACACCGGCGGGTGGTGCGCCGCGAACATCGCGTATGCCGGCCCGCCGGGTCCCTCGTTGAGGTCCCCGGCGATGACGGCGCGGTCGCCCGCGCCGCCCACTCCGTCACGTCCGCCGAGTCGCGCGAGGACGGTTGCCGCGTGGCGCTCACGCTCGGACGCCCGCAGCCCGAGGTGAACGCTGACGACGGTGACAGGACGACACGACGGACCGCCTGACGGGAGCGACACGGTCGCGGCGGCATACCCCCGCATGCGGTCGGGGAAGCGGACCGGCAGGCGGGCGCGCGAGACGCCGTGGACGACCACGTCCTCGGCCGTGAGGACGGCGGTCCCGCCCGTGCCGAGGCGGCCTCCGTGCCAGTGCAGACCGCAGTCGCGCGCGGTGGGAGGCGCAGCTCGGTCGTGAGCCGGCGCGGGACCTCCTGGAGGCAGAGCACGTCGGGAGCGACGGCGCGCACGACCCGGGCGGCCGCGGCCCGGTCGTCGAGCAGGTCGTGGACGTTGTAGCTCATGACCCGGAGCACGTGCTCCGGTCGGCCACGGGGCCGCGGGACCACGGAGTCAGCGGCCGGCGCGCGCGAGCTCGGCAGCCCCGATGAGGCCCGCGTCACTGCCGAGCACGGCGCGCACGATCCGCGCCTCCGGACGGTAGCCGCGGCCCGGGAGCTGACGGCGGAAGGCCTCGCGGGCCGGCCCGATGAGCATCTCGTCGGCCGCGCTGACGCCGCCACCGATGACGAAGAGGCCCGGGTCGAAGGCCGAGGCGAGGTTGGCCAGCCCGATCCCGAGCCACTCGCCGATGTCGGCGAGCAGCTCGCGGGCGGTCGGGTCGCCCTCCCGGGCGGCCTCGGTGATGAAGGGTCCGGTCAGCGCGTTGGCGTCGCCGCCGAGGCGGGCCAGCAGGTCGGCCACGACGGGCGACCCGGCCTCGATCATGGCGCGGGCCTCGCGCACGAGGGCGTTGCCGCTGGCGTACTGCTCCCAACAGCCACGGTTGCCGCACTCGCAGCGGGCGCCGCCCGGCATGATCTGCATGTGGCCGAACTCGCCGGCGATGCCGTGCCGTCCGCGCTGGACGTTGCCGTCGACGATGAGGGCGCCACCGATGCCCGTGCCGAGGGTGATGACGACGACGTGCGACTCACCCCGGGCGGCACCGAAGGTCGCCTCGGCCCACGCGGCGGCGTTGGCGTCGTTGTCGACGGTGATCGGCAGGGCGATGCGCTGGGACAGCGCGTCGCGCAGCGGCTCGTTGCGCCACGACAGGTGCGGCGCGAAGACGACGGTCGCGCGGTCCTCGGCGACGAAGCCCGCCGCACCGATGCCGACGGCGACGACGTCGTCCGGGTCGACCCGGCCGAGCAGCTCCTCGACCGACTCGACGATGGTGTTCTCGACGACCGCCGGAGAGGTCGAGCGGTGCGGGGTGTCACGACGCGTGCGGTGGGTGATGACACCGGACTCGTCGACGACACCGCCCGCGACCTTGGTGCCGCCGATGTCGATGCCGATCGCGAGACGCCTGCTCATGCGCTGCCTCCGGGCCCCTTCTCGTCGGTGACGTCGTCGTCGGTGTCGGGGGTGTCGGCCTCGTCGGTGTCGGGTGCCGGCTCGGACCGTCGCTCCCGCTGCGCCGTCGCGAGGTCGCGCAGGGCCGTGGCCGCGAAGCCGACGAAGTCGGCGACCTTCTCGATGGTGTCGGGGTTGACCTGCTGGACGAAGGCGATGAGCTGGCAGACGGGGCAGACGCGGCAGGCGGCGGGCGTCGCCCCTCCGCACGTGCACTCCCCTGCAGGTCCGTCCTGAGTGGTCGTCGGCTCCGGTCCCGACCGGTCACCCGTGGCCGACGTGGGGCCCGCGGAGTGGTCGTGAGGGGTTGCGCCGGGGCGCTCACCTCGGACGCCGCTCGACGGCATACGCGAGCGGTTCGACCAGCTGCGGCCGGAGAGCAGGTCGACGAGCAGCGCGGCCTCCGCGGCGACGCTGCCGGGAGGCGCGTCCGCAGGGCGTGCCGACGCGTCGACGTCAGGTCGGTGGGGCTGGTCGGGAGCGGCAGGTGCTGCGTCCGGACCGTCGTTCGGGGTCACGGTCGGTCAGGCCTCGACGCGCTTCTTCAGCTCCTTGAGCGCGGTGTCGACGATGACCTTCTCCGCCTTGCGCTTGAGCAGCCCGATCATGGGGATCTTGACGTCGACCGACAGCCGGTAGGTGACCTTCGTGCCGTCACCGTCGCCCGCGAGGGTGTAGGAGCCGTTCATGGCCTTGAGGACGTGGGCGGAGACGAGCGACCAGGAGACGACCCCGGTGCCGTCCTCGACGACGTCCCACTCGTAGTCCAGGACGTAGGTGTCCTTGATGGCACCGGCATCGAGGGTGAACTGGACCTGGTCGGCCCAGCCGTCGCCCTCCTCGGCGAGCACGCTGACGTCCTTCACCTCGCCCGCCCACTCCGGGTAGGCCTCGAAGTCCGCGATGACGTCGAGCACCTCGCCGGGCGGGGCGTCGATGACGATGGAGGACTCGGTGCGATCGGCCATGCGCCGAAGGCTATCGCGTCACCAGCGAGCCCACGGTGGATGTCCCTGCCGCTGTCATCGCGCGTCGGCCGCGTGCCAAGATGGGGACGACGGCAGCCCTGCGCCGAGGGGCGGCGCGCCCGACCGCGGAGCCCGCCCTGTGATCATGCTGACGTGGTCTGCGCGGTTACCGATCGGTAAGGTGCAGCACAGTTCCCCGGCCCCGCCATCAGGAGTGACAGTGAAGGACAACGTCGTCGCACCACTTGCCCCCGTCACGACGGAGGGAAGCCTCGCCGACCTCCCCGTGCGCAACGCCGCGGAGAACGCGAGCGACACCGCGTTCTCCCGCAAGACGCCCTCCGGTGGCTGGACCCACGTGACGTGGTCCCAGTTCGCCGACGACGTGGCGGCCGTGGCCAAGGGCCTCATCGCCGACGGTCTCCTGCCCGGCGACCGCGTGGCCCTCATGTCGCGCACGCGCTACGAGTGGACCCTCGTCGACTTCGCGGCCTGGAGCGCCGGCGCCGTGGTCGTGCCGATCTACGAGACCTCCTCGGCCGAGCAGGTCCAGTGGATCCTCTCGGACTCCGACACCCACGTCGTCGTCGTCGAGACCGACGCCCACCGCTCCACCGTCGACCAGGTCCGCGGCGAGCTGCCGTCGCTCCGTGACGTCGTCACCATCGACGCCGGAGGTCTCGACGCCCTGCGCGAGAAGGGCCGCGAGGTCACCGACGCCGACCTCGCTGCGCGCCGGGCCGGGCTCGACCGACGGTCGGTCGCGACGATCATCTACACCTCGGGTACGACGGGGCGGCCCAAGGGCTGCGAGCTGACCCACGGGAACTTCCTCGACCTCGCCGAGAACGCCATCGAGAAGCTCGGCCAGGTCGTCCTCACCGAGAACGCCTCGACCCTGCTCTTCCTGCCCCTCGCGCACGTCTTCGCCCGCTTCATCGAGGTGCTCTGCGTCGAGGGCCGCGCACGCATGGGCCACTCGGCCGACATCAAGACCCTGCTCGACGACTTCGCCGGCTTCCAGCCGACCTTCGTCCTCGCCGTCCCTCGGGTCTTCGAGAAGATCTTCAACTCCGCCGAGGCGAAGGCCGCCTCCGAGGGCAAGGGCAAGATCTTCCTGCGCGCAGCCACCGTCGCCATCGCCTACAGCGAGGCGCTCGACGCCGGCGGGCCCGGCCTGGCGCTGCGCATCCAGCACGCCGTCTTCGACCGTCTCGTCTACAGCAAGCTGCGGGCGGCCATGGGCGGGCACGTGCGCTACGCCGTGTCCGGCGGGGCACCCCTCGGCACGCGCCTCGGCCACTTCTACCGGGGCATCGGGGTCGTCATCCTCGAGGGCTACGGCCTCACCGAGACGACGGCGCCCGTTGCGGTCAACACGCCCGACAAGATCAAGATCGGCACCGTCGGACCGCCACTGCCCGGCACGGGCATCCGGATCGCCGACGACGGCGAGATCCTGCTCAAGGGTGTCGGCGTCTTCAGCGCCTACCACGACAACCCGACCGCGACCGCCGACGCCATCGTCGACGGCTGGTTCCGCACCGGTGACATCGGCGAGATGGACGACGACGGCTACCTCCGGATCACCGGCCGCAAGAAGGAGATCCTCGTGACGGCGGGCGGCAAGAACGTCGCCCCGGCCGTGCTGGAGGACCGGCTGCGCGCGCACCCCCTCGTCTCCCAGTGCATCGTCGTCGGCGACCAGAAGCCGTTCGTCGCCGTCCTCCTGACGCTCGACGAGGAGATGTGGCCCCTCTGGGCCAAGACGCACGGCGTCGAGGGCGTGTCGCTCGACCAGGCCCGCACCGACCCGAAGGTGCTCGAGGCGCTGCAGGAGGCCGTCGACCGGGCCAACGAGGCCGTCTCCAAGGCCGAGTCGATCCGCAAGTTCGCCGTGCTGCCCGGCGACTTCACCGAGGCCAACGGCTACCTGACGCCGTCGCTCAAGCTCAAGCGCAACGTCGTCATGAAGGACTACGCCGACGAGGTCGAGAAGCTCTACGCCTGAGGGCTCACCGCAGCAGGTCGCGGATGCGCGCCTGCCAGTCCCCCACGAGGGCTGACCGGGTGGTCCCGGTCGCGCTCCGCAGGGCCGCGTCGACAGCCGCCTCCTGGTCGTCGAGCCGGGAGGTCGGGACGTCGAGCCCGCCGGCGGCGGCCCGGTAGAGACGCACGACGGCCTGGGTGCCGTGCGCGTCGGCCAGCGTACGCAGCGCCAGCAGCGAGAGGCCGTATGCCGCCGCGAGCGCGTGGGTGCCCGGGTCGAAGTCGGCGTCGGCGGGTAGGGCCCGAGGCACACCTGCGGCCCGGGCCCGGTCGAGCGCCGGAGCGACGACGGTTGCCTCAGGCAGGTCGATCGGCTCGTACGCGACGAGCTCGGCGAAGCCCTCGGACAGCCAGACGGGCACGGCCCGTGTCGTCGAGGCCCGCACCGTGACGTGGGTCAGCTCGTGCGTCATGACGACGTCGCGTCCGTCGGGACGCAGCGAGACCCATGCCCCGGGGACGAGCACGATGCGGTCCGCCCCGGCCCGCTCTCCCGGCGTCAGCGGACCGTCCGTGGCCGCTGCGACGCCGTCGAGCTCGCCGGCCGTGCGGTCGAGCAGCCTGGCCGCGTCGGCATCGGTGGCCGGGGAGATCCAGACGGCGGGCTGCACGCTTGCCCACACGGTCGCGACACGCGAGGCCGCCGTGCGCGCCCGGCGGACCACCTCCTCGACCCGTTCGTCGTCGCCCACGGCCAGCACCAGAGCGGTGTCCGACCTCCTGACGACGAGGCCGGCGAGGTCCCACGGCTGCGGTCGCCCCGAGGGAGCCGAGGCCGTGATGGCGAGACCGGCCGGACGGGCCGGGTCGGCCTTGAAGGTGAGGTCGAGGTCGAAGGATCGCGGCGCGGAGTCGAAGCCGCGAAGCCGGTAGGTCAGGCTCGCCCTGACGTCCCACTCCACCGCGGTCCCCCGCGCGGCCGGCACCGGGGCGGTCGTCTCCCGGACGCCGACGAGCCGGACACTCCCCACCCGCATGCGCGTCATGCGGTCGAGCACCGCGGCCTGGTTCGTGCGCAGGGACGCGGAGGACGCGCCCTGCAGCGGCGCGAGCCAGCCGGCCTCGTCCGCCCGGTCGGCGGCAGCGAAGCGCCTGCGCAGCAGGTCCGTGACCGCGCGCTGACGGGCGGCCGCCCACGCCTCCGGGGTGAAGTCGGAGGTGGTGGCGACGGCGTCGCCGGGAGACGTCGCGCCAGCGGCCGCGGTGGACGACGTGGCCGGTCCCGAGCCGACCGCCGTGCACGCCGCGAGGGCCAGGGCCGTGAGGGCTGCCAGCGCCGCCGAGGCCGCAGACCTCGCCTGTCCACGACGACGGGTGCTCGACACCGCGACATCGTGTCACGCGGACCTGTCGCCAGGGTCCTGTCGCCGGAACGGTGCGCCTCAGACGGCGCGTCGGGCTCGGTGGTGCGTCACGACCTCGGCCGGCTCGAGCTCCGCCCGGGCGGCGTTGGCGGTGGACGCGGACACCAGTCCGGCCGCGACGAAGGCCGACACGGCCCGTCGTTCGGCGCGGTCGAGCGGTGCGGTCATGACCCCGTCGACGTCGCGGCGGTCGTCGACCGCGCGCGGACGGCCGGGACGCGTCCCCGCGCGGCCCCGGCCTTCGGTGTCGGCGCCGGGTGCGGTCGCTCCCGGACGCAGCGGGATCGCCGTCAGCGCGGTCACCATGCAGTCTGCGCAGTGGACGTCCCGCACCGGGCAGGTCTGGCAGTCGACGAGCATCATCGTGGTCCAACCCTTCGTCTCTCGTTGCGATCTGTCGTGAAAGACGCTAGGCGGGCCCACTGACACTGCCCCGACGCGACCGGCCGTCGAGTCGCCTCCCGGCGCCCACCTGCTGCGTCGGAACCGGTTGTCGAGTCGCGCCCGCGGAGTCCCGGGGCACGACACCGTGACGAGGGGACGGGCCCGGCCCCCTTGTGCCAGAAGGGCTTGCGACCGACGCGCCTCCGAGGCATTGTCGGCACCCCGGCATACCGTCGAGGTCATGCAGGCAATCCAGGCGACGTTCGACGACCTCGGCACACCCCTCGCCGGCGTCACGTTCGTCGTCGTGGACCTCGAGACCACCGGCGGCTCGCCCGCTCAGTGCGGCATCACCGAGATCGGCGCCGTGAAGGTGCGCGGCGGCGAGGTGCTCGGCGAGTTCCAGACCCTCGTCAACCCGGCCGAGCCCATCCCGGCGTTCATCTCCGTCCTCACGGGCATCACCGACACGATGGTCCGCGACGCGCCGCGCATCGACAGCGCCCTGCCCGCCTTCCTCGAGTTCGCGGCCGGCAGCGTCCTCGTCGCCCACAACGCCGGATTCGACATCGGCTTCCTCAAGGCGGCAGCCGCGCGCGTCGGCGCTCCGTGGCCCGGCTTCCCCGTCCTCGACACGCTCCAGCTGGCACGCCAGCTCGTCGTGCGTGACGAGTCGCCCAACCACCGGCTCTCCTCGCTCGCCCAGGTCTTCGGCTCCACCACCGCCCCCGACCACCGTGCCCTGCACGACGCGCGCGCGACGGTCGACGTGCTCCACGGACTCATCGAGCGCGTCGGCAACCTCGGCGTGCACACGCTCGAGGAGCTCTCGAGCTACAGCTCGCGGGTCACTCCGTCACAGCGACGCAAGCGCTTCCTCGCCGACCCGCTGCCGAGCGCCCCCGGCGTCTACCTCTTCAAGGACGGCAGCGACCGCGTCCTCTACGTCGGCACGAGCCGCGACATCCGCACCCGGGTGCGCACCTACTTCACGGCCTCCGAGCAACGCAGCCGGATGGCTGAGATGGTGCGCCTCGCCCACGTCGTCCACCCGGTCGTGTGCCAGACCTCCCTCGAGGCGCAGGTGCGCGAGCTGCGGCTCATCGACGAGCACAAGCCACGCTTCAACCGCCGGTCCAAGGACGGCCGCAAGGTCATGTGGGTCAAGCTCACGCAGGAGCGCTTCCCCCGCCTGTCGATCGTCCGGCAGGTCCGCGACGACGGCGCCCACTACATCGGGCCGTTCCGCTCCAGGGCCACGGCCCAGGCGGCCATCGACGCCGTCCACGAGGTCGTGCCGCTGCGCCAGTGCACCGGTCGGCTCACCGGCCGCGGCACCGCCTGCGCCCTCGCCGACATGGGCCGCTGCGGCGCACCGTGCACCGGGGCGCAGTCCGAGGGCGACTACGCCGTCGTCGTCGCCGAGTGCCGCGCCATCTTCACCGGCAACGCCCGACCGAGCGCCGAGCTGCTCCGGGTCCGCCTCGAGGAGCTGGCCTCCCAGGAGCGGTTCGAGGACGCGGCCCGGGTGCGCGACCGCTTCCTCCAGCTCGTCCGCGGGGCGGCCCGCGCACAACGGCTCGCCCCGCTCGTCCGCTCCCCCGAGATCATCGCCGCGCGCCGCAGCGACCTCGGCGGGTGGGAGCTCGTCTCCATCCGCCACGGCCGCATGGCCGGCGTTGCCGTGAGCCCGCGAGGCGCCGATCCGATGCCCTACGTCCACTCGATGCAGGCGACCGCCGAGGTCGTGCCGGCACCGACGCCCGACCGCCCGTCCGCCCTCACCGAGGAGACCGAGATCCTGCTCCGGTGGCTCGAGGCGCCGGGCGTGCGCATCGTCGAGCTCGAGGGGTCCTGGACGTGCCCCGTCGGCGGCGCCGGCTCGGTGCGCAGCGAGCTCGAGCCCGCGGTCGCGTCGGCGCACGACGTCGTCGGCTTCGATCACGACGTCCCGGGACTCCGCGGTGGCGCGGCCCACGGAGGCCGGCCCGGTCGCGCCGCCCGTCCGGGCAGGGGCGGCGGCCTGCGTCGGGCCGGGTAGGCCCGGCTAGGGTGTTGTCGTGATCACCGCCATCGTCATGATCAGCTGCGAGGTCGACCGCATCCCGGAGGTGGCCGAGGCCATCGCGGACATCCCGGCCGTGTCCGAGGTCTACTCGGTGACGGGCGACGCCGACCTCATCGCCATGGTGCGGGTCAAGGCGCACGAGGAGTTCGCCGACGTCATCGCCGACCGGCTCAACAAGGTGCAGGGCATCGTCGGCACGTCGACGCACATCGCCTTCCGCACCTACTCCTCGCACGACCTCGAGGCAGCCTTCAGCCTCGGCCTCGAGGGCGACTAGCCCGACCCGACGTCGGCCGGCTCGCGGAGGGACCACCGCCGCACTGCACGGACCGCCACGGACCGCTGAGCCGAAGGGGTCAGCGTCGGGTGGCTGCGACCCAGCGATCGACGAGGCTCGTCGCGGCGCCGCTGTCGATGGCCTCCGCCGCGAGGTCCATCCCGGCACGCACGTCGCCGTCGAAGTCGCTCTCCGACGCCCCGGAGTCCGGGCGCGTCAGCGCGAGGGCGATGCCGGCATTCAGCAGCACCGCGTCCCGGACGGCTCCGGGGGCACCGGCGAAGACGTCGCGGACCACGCCGGCGTTGTGCGCGGCGTCGCCGCCGCGCAGCTCCTCGATGGGGTGCAGCTCGAGCCCGAGGCGCGTGGGGTCGAGCGAACGCTCGGTGACGGCGCCACCACGGACCCACCAGACGTGCGTCGTCGTCGAGACGGTGACCTCGTCGAGGCCGTCGTCGCCGCGGAACACCGCGGCGTCCTTGCCGCGGTGGGCGAAGACTCCGGCCAGCAGCGGGGCCATGCGGGCGTCCGCGCAGCCCACGGCGGCATACGTGGGCTGGGCCGGGTTGGTCAGGGGGCCCAGGAAGTTGAACGCCGTCCCGATCCCGAGGTCGCGGCGCGGCACCGCGGTGTGACGGAACGAGGGGTGGAAGGTCTGGGCGAAGCAGAAGGTGATGCCGGCCTCCGACGCCACCTCGACGACGCGCTCCGGAGGCAGGGACAGGTCGATGCCGAGCGCCTCGAGCACGTCGGCCGAGCCGGACGAGGACGACGCAGCCCGGTTGCCGTGCTTGACGAGGCGAACGCCGGCGGCGGCCGCCACCATCGAGGACATCGTCGAGATGTTGACCGTGTGGGCCCGGTCGCCGCCGGTGCCCACGATGTCGAGGCTCGGGCCCGGCACCTCGATACGACGCGCGTGGGCGAGCATCTGCTCGGCCAGGCCCCGCATCTCCTCGATGCTCTCGCCCTTGGCCCGGAGGCCGATGAGGAAGCCCGCGACCTGTGACGGCGTGGCCTCACCGGTCATGATCTGCGCCATGGCCCACTCGGCCGTCGTCCGGTCGAGGTCACGACCGGCGATCAGGTCGGTCAGCAGTGCGGGCCAGGTCGTCGCGTCGGGCGCCATGCGTCAGGCCGTGGGCACGCCCGAACGCGCGAGCGTGGCGATGGCCGACGTCAGCGCGATCGGGTCGAGCGGGTGCGGGACGGCCAGGTCGGCCTGGGACCAGGCGGCGAGCCAGCTGTCCTGCGGACGGCCCGTGAGCACGATGATCGGCGGGCACTCGAAGATCTCGTTCTTCAGCTGACGGGCCAGGCCCAGTCCGCCGACCTTCGCGGCCTCGCCGTCGAGGACCAGGATGTCGAACCGCTCGGACTCGACGGAGCTGATCACGGCGTCGGCCGTCGCGCACTCGTGCCAGCGGACCACCTCGACGTCCTTGGCGGGGCGACGACCGACCGCCGCGCGCACCGCGTCGCGGGTCGTGACGTCGTCGCTGTAGAGCAGCACGCTGACCCGCGCCACCGGCCGCTGCGCGCCGGTCGTCGTCGCGATGTCGGTGGACGTGCCCTGTGCTGCGCTGTCGTTCGAGGCGGTCATGCGACCGATGCTACCGGGCGGGTCGCGGGCGCCCGCACGGACCTCCCACCCGCGAGACGCCCCGGGACGGCGACGTGGGAGGGTGGTCCCGGACGGCCCACGACACGGCTGTTCAGGGTTCGTGTCGGAATGGTCACGAATCCTCTACACCCGCGCGAGAAAGGGCCCCGAAGCGGGGGGTCCCTCGCACAGCCGGACAGGAATGTGGGAATAATGTCCAACGTGGCGACAGCATCGGCAGTTCCTTCAAGCGCAGTAGCGAATCCGGCCCATCACGGGCCGGCGACCCGCCCCAACATGGTTGCCGTCGGCACCATCGTGTGGCTCTCCAGCGAGCTCATGTTCTTCGCGGGTCTCTTCGCCGTCTACTTCCAGCTCAGGTCGGTCCGCGGTGACCTCTGGGCGCTGCAGACCGAGAAGCTCAACCTGCCCTTCGCGAGCGTCAACTGCCTCGTGCTCGTCATCTCCTCCGTGTGGTGCCAGCTCGGCGTCTGGAAGGCCGAGCGCGGCCAGAAGGCACGCACCGGCAAGCTGCTCGACATCAAGGGCTGGGGCATGCGCGAGTGGTACGTCCTGACGTACCTCTTCGGCGCCTTCTTCATCGCCGGCCAGGTCATGGAGTACTCCGAGCTCGTCCACGAGAACGTCACGCTGAGCTCCGACGCCTACGGCTCGGTCTTCTACATGGCGACCGGCTTCCACGGTCTGCACGTGACCGGTGGCCTCATCGCCTTCCTGCTCATCATCGCCCGCACGTTCACGACGCGTCGCTACACGCACGCCAACGCCACGGGCGCCGTCGTCACGTCGTACTACTGGCACTTCGTCGACGTCGTGTGGATCGCGCTCTTCGCGACCATCTACATCCTGCGCTGACCTCCGGCATGAGCGCACAGCCGAACCCGAACCCCACCTCCATGGACGACAGGAACCCACAGTGAACGCCTTGGCCGCCCGACGCCGACACCCCGCCGCGATCGCGGTGCTGCTGCTGCTCGGCCTCCTCGTGACCGGTGGCGCCTACTCCTTCCTCGCCCCCAAGGACGCCAACGCGTCCGCCCCGACGGCTGCGGCCGACGACGTCGCCAAGGGCAAGGACCTCTTCATCGCCAACTGCGCGAGCTGCCACGGCGTCGGCGCCCAGGGCACGAAGTCCGGCCCGTCGCTCGTCGGCGTGGGTGCCGCGTCGGTCGACTTCCAGGTCGGTACCGGCCGTATGCCGCTCGCCGGCCCGAACGTCCAGGCTCCCCAGAACAAGGTGAAGTTCGACGACGCCCAGATCTCCGCCCTCGCGGCCTACGTCGCGTCGCTCGGCCCCGGCCCGGCGATCCCGGAGGAGAAGTACACGACGGTCATCGAGCCCGGCACGCCCGAGAACAACAAGGCGATCGCCGAGGGCGGCGCGATCTTCCGCGTCAACTGCGCCATGTGCCACAACTTCGCCGGCGCGGGCGGCGCGCTGACCCGGGGCAAGTACGCCCCGGCGCTCGACGGCGTGACGCCGAAGCACATCTACGAGGCCATGGTGTCCGGCCCGCAGTCGATGCCGGTCTTCAACGACATGAACATCACGCCCGAGTCCAAGCAGAAGGTCATCTCCTACCTCAAGGCCCAGGAGAACGCGACCAACGTCGGTGGACTGACGCTGGGCAACCTCGGCCCGGTGTCCGAGGGCCTCTTCGCCTGGGTGTTCGCGCTCGGCATCCTCATCGGCTGTGCCGTCTGGCTCGGCAAGAAGGCCGCATGACCCCGCGCTGCATCGTCCCGATCACGAACGACGACAGGACCACGACCCGATGAACGACCACGAGACCACGGACCACGGGAAGAGCACGTCTCTCGTCCCGGCGTCCAGTGACGGACACGACCTGCTGCCGGCGTCGCTGATCACCGACGTCGACCAGTTCGAGAACCCCGGTCTTCCCCCGCACGTCCACCGGGCCGCCGACGACGACCCCGCCGCCGCGAAGCGCGCCGAGCGCCAGGTCGCGACGCTCTTCGGGCTGTCGATGCTCGCGACGCTCGTGTTCGTCGTCAGCTACTTCGCCGTGCCCGACGAGGCGACCTTCTTCTTCCCCGGCGTCGGCCTGGCCAAGACGCAGAACGTCGTACTCGGCCTCTCGCTCGGCTTCTCGATCTTCCTCATTGGCATCGGCGCCGTGCACTGGGCCAAGACGCTGATGTCCGACGAGGAGGTCGTCGAGGAACGCCACGAGCAGGCCTCGACCCCCGAGCAGCGCGCCAAGGCCGTTGCCGTCGTCGCCGAAGGTGTCGAGTCCACCCAACTCAACCGTCGCCCGCTGCTCAAGTACTCCCTCGGCGGCGCGCTCGGCCTCTTCATCCTCCCCCTCGGCCTGCAGGTCGCCGGCTCGCTCGGACCGGTCACCATCGAGGAGCTCAAGCACACGATCTGGGACCCGGAGGACAACGACGGCAAGCCGATCCGGCTCATGCGTGACCCGGAGATGACGCCCATCCGTCTGGACGAGGTCACGTCCGGCTCGGTCTTCCACGTGATGCCCGAGACCCTCCAGAAGTACATCGACGAGGGCAAGCACGTCCTCGAGGCCAAGGCCAAGGCGGCGGTCATCCTCATCCGCCTCGACCCCGACCTGATCAAGGTGCAGAAGGCCAAGGACTGGGGCGTCGACGGCGTCGTCGCCTACTCCAAGATCTGCACCCACGTGGGCTGCGCGGTCGGCCTGTACGAGCAGCAGACGCACCACCTGCTCTGCCCGTGCCACCAGTCGACCTTCGACCTCACCGAGGACTGCGCCGTCATCTTCGGCCCGGCCAAGCGGCCGCTGCCGCAACTCAAGATCACCGTCGACGACGCGGGATACCTCGTCGCCCCCGCAGGCTTCGCAGAGCCCGTGGGACCGAGCTTCTGGGAGCGTGCGCGATGAGCACCATCAACGAGACTCGTCCCGCCGACGCACTCCGCGCCGGCGACCGCCAGGCCGACGAGCGCGCCTCCTCCACCAAGCCGCTCGGCGGCATCGCGGGGTGGATGGACGACCGCCTCGGTGGCGCGAAGGGTGTCTCCTTCCTGGCCAAGAAGGTCTTCCCCGACCACTGGTCGTTCATGCTCGGCGAGATCGCGATGTACTCGATGATCGTCTGCCTGCTGACCGGCGCGTTCCTGACGTTCTGGTTCGTGCCCAGCGCCAGCCAGGTCGTCTACGACGGCTCGTACGTCCCGCTCCAGGGCGTGACGATGTCGGACGCCTACCGCTCGACGCTCGCGATCTCCTTCGACATCCGCGGCGGTCTGCTCATCCGGCAGATCCACCACTGGGCCGCCCTGATCTTCGTCGTGTCGGTCTTCGTCCACATGGCCCGCGTCTTCTTCACCGGTGCCTTCCGCAAGCCGCGTGAGATCAACTGGGTCTTCGGCACCATCCTGTCGCTGCTGGCCTGCATCGAGGGCTTCGCCGGCTACTCGCTCCCCGACGACCTGCTCTCGGGCACGGGCATCCGCGCCATGAACGGCTTCATCCAGTCGGCGCCGGTCATCGGCTCCTACATGTCGTACTTCATCTTCGGTGGGGCGTTCCCGGGCGAGGCGATCATCCCGCGTCTGTACTCGGCACACGTGCTGCTCATCCCGGCGATCCTCGTCGGCCTGTTCACGGCGCACATCCTGCTCGTGTTCCTGCACAAGCACACGCAGTTCCCCGGACCGGGTCGCACGAACAAGAACGTCGTCGGCTACCCGCTCCTGCCGGTGTACGTCGCCAAGGCCGGCGGCTTCTTCTTCATCGTCTTCGGCGTCATCGCCCTCATCTCGGCCGTCGTGACCATCAACCCGATCTGGGCCTACGGTCCGTACGACCCCTCCCCCATCACCGCGGGCTCCCAGCCCGACTGGTACATGGGCTTCGCCGACGGCGCGCTGCGACTGCTGCCCGGCTTCCTCGAGTTCGAGACGTTCGGCTTCACGTGGAGCATGAACATCTTCCCGGGCTCGCTCGTCCTGCTGCCCCTGATGTGGACCATCATCGGCGTCTACCCGTTCGTCGAGTCCTGGGTGACCGGTGACAAGCGCGAGCACCACCTGCTCGACCGACCGCGCAACGCCCCGACCCGCACCGCCATCGGCATCGCCGGCATCTCGATGTACGTCGTGCTCTTCCTCGCCGCCGGCAACGACCTCATGGCGATCAAGCTGCACCTGTCGATCAACGACATCACGCAGACGCTGCGCGTGCTCTTCTTCGTGGCGCCGCCGGTCGCCTTCTGGATCACCAAGCGGATCTGCCTCAGCCTGCAGCGTGCCGACCGCCAGAAGGTGCTGCACGGTCGCGAGACCGGCACGATCTGGCGCCACGCCGACGGCCGGTTCGAGGAGATCCACGCCCCGCTCACGCCCGAGGAGCGCTGGGTCCTGGTCCAGCACGAGTCCCTCGAGCCGCTCCAGCTCACCGCGGGCAAGGACGCCAACGGCGTCGACAGCCCGATCGCCCGCAAGGAGCGCCTCCGCGCGAAGTTCTCGAACTTCTACTTCCGCGACCGCGTCGCCCCGGCCACCCCGTCGGAGCTCGAGGCGGCCCACCACGAGCACGACGACCACGCGGCGGCACCCGACGGTGCGCACGAGGCCATCGAGTCCGCAGGGGCCGGCCAGGAGCGGGAGACGATCAAGGCGGACAAGCAGCACGGCTGACGCCGGATCGCCGTCCGGCGAGAACGACACGAGAGGGACCTCCCACCGCGGGAGGTCCCTCTCGGCGTCTCGGGCCGGGTTCTGGGGCCGGCCTGCCCGTTATGAGAACTTTCTGAGATGTCGTCGAGAGCATCTGGGCGCACGGCTGCACCCCGTCCCCGAACGACAGGCAGGTCCATGCTCGACACGATCTTCGGTCTCCCCGTCCACCCGCTCGTCGTCCACGCGACGACCGTCGTCGTCCCGGCCGCTGCCCTCGCGGTGCTGCTGGCGGCCGTGTGGCCCCGCTTCCGCCGCTGGGCCGGATGGATGCCCCTGGCGCTGTCCGTCCTCGCCGTGGTCCTCACTCCCCTGTCGACCGAGTCGGGCGAGTCGCTCGAGCGCCGGGTCGGGCGCAGTGACCTCATCGAGACGCACTCGGAACTTGCAGAGGGCCTGCTGCCCTGGGTCGTCGGCCTCGCGGTCGTGGCGGTCCTGCTCCTCGTCGTGGCGCGGCGCGAGCGGCGCGCTCTCCGCACCGCCGCTGCTGAGACACCATCCGGCCGGACCGGCCGGACCCCCGACGCCACCGATGCCACCGATGCCACCGAGGGCTCGGCTCGCTCCTCGCTCGTGCCCCGCCGGCTCCTCGTCGGCGGCGCCGTCGTGGGCCTCGTCGCAGCGCTCGGCACGACCGTCCAGGTGGTGCGCATCGGCCACAGCGGCGCGCAGGCGGCGTGGTCCGACCCCGTGTCGCAGACCCCCGCGCCCGCCGGGGGCGGCGACGACGACTGAGCCGCTGAGCGTGGCGCTGCGCGCCGTGAGCCACGGCAGTGGTGGCCGGAACGCTTCCGCGGCGTCGTGACAGACTCGGCCCATGCACCTGTCCGAGGCGGAGTTCGAGGAGGCCGTGGGCGATGCCCTCGACTCGATCCCCGAAGAGCTCGCGCGGGCGATGGACAACGTCGTCGTGCTCGTCGAGCAGGAGCCCCCGCCCGACGACCCCGACCTGCTCGGCGTCTACGACGGGACGCCGCTGACCGAGCGCGACGGCTGGTGGGATGCCGGCTCGCTCCCCGACCGCATCACCATCTTCCAGGGCCCGTTGGAGCGCATGTGCGACACGGCCGCCCAGCTGCGCGAGGAGATCGCCATCACCGTGGTCCACGAGGTCGCCCACCACTTCGGCATCGACGACGAGCACCTCCACGAGCTGGGCTGGGGCTGAGGTCCGCCACATCCCCACCGTCCCCGGCCACGCCCGCAGCGTGCCGTCTCGCACCCGGGACAGTTTGTCGGACCCGCACGGAGCGCCCCTTTACGTCGCAGCCGGCCGGAGATACCGTCGAGGAACCGTTCAACCGATCGGATGGAGGTGCGTCAGATGTTCTCTCCCACACGATCGCACTGCGAGCCGCTCGGACCGTGAAGGTCAGGGTCGGATCGAAGGGGAAGGCCCACGGCCTTCCCCTTCGCGCTGTCCGGCTCCAGAGGTCACGTCGTTAGGGTTGGGCGATGACGTCATCACCGCAGCACATCGTCGTGACCGGGGCCGCCGGCAAGGCCGGGCGAGCCGCCGTCGCCGACCTGCTCGAGCACGGCTACCGGGTCACCGCCACGGACCGGACGCCGCCACCGGACGGCCTCGACACGGCATACCTCCGGGCAGACCTCACCGACCACGGGCAGGTCGTCGACGTCCTCGACGGGGCGGACGCGGTCGTGCACCTGGCCAACATCCCGGCTCCCGGTCTGCGGCCTGCCGCACGGACCCTGACCGAGAACACGACGATGAACGCGCACGTCTTCCTCGCCGCGCAGACCCTCGGACTGCGCAGGGTCGTGTGGGCCTCGAGCGAGACGACCCTGGGCCTGGCCTTCGGTCCCGACACTCCCCCGCGCTACGCGCCGGTCGACGAGGCGCACTACCCGCACCCGGAGTCGACCTACGCCCTGTCCAAGGTGCTCTCCGAGACGATGGCCGAGCACATCAGCACGTGGAGCGGCATCCCCTTCGTCGGGCTCCGCTTCTCCAACATCTTCACCGACGAGGACTACCGACGCGTCCCGTCCTTCCAGGGAGACGCGAGGGGCCGGATGTGGAACCTCTGGGGCTACATCGACGTGCGCGACGCCGCCGCCTCGTGCCGCGACGCGCTGGAGGCCGACACGACGGGCTCGGTCAACGTCATCATCGCCGCCGACGACACGATCATGGAGACGCCGAGTGCCGCCCTCATGCACGAGGTCTTCCCGGACGTCGAGATCCGGGGCGAGCTCGCGGGGCACGAGACCCTGCTGTCCAACGCCCTGGCCCGACGCCTCATCGGCTTCGAGCCGCGCCACGGCTGGCGCCAAGGGCTCCCGGCCTGACGAGCTGCCGCAGGACAACGACGAAGGGCCCCGGTCGACGACCGGGGCCCTCCTACGTTCAGATGGCGATCAGATGGAGTACTCGCCGGAGAAGGACTCGAAGACCCACAGGCACACGGCGACGATCGCGAACACGGCGCCGATGATGAAGAGCCACCAGCCGATCGCAAGACCGGCGAACATGATGGCGCCGGAGCCGGCGAGCCACAGCGGCGTCCACGAGCTGGCGACGAAGTAGCCGTAGTTGCCCTCGGCGTCCTCGATCTCACCGGCGGCGTTGTCCTCGGGGCGCAGCGGCAGCTTCTTGCCGGTCATCCAGAGGTAGAAGCCGGTCAGGGCGAACAGCAGGGCGGTGAGGATCAGCGCCGTGACGCCGATCGGCTCCTCCCACTTGGACCAGAAGCCGTACATGAGCACGACGGGGACGAAGAAGACGAACAGGTAGAGGAAGAGCTTGGTCTCGACACGCATCGGGATCAGTCCTCACGCTTCTCGGTGCTGGCAGGGCTGGCGGGGGCCTTCTCGGACCCGGCGACGTCGGCCGGGCCCATGACCTGGACGAGGGTGCCCTGGTCGGCGACGGGCGCGACGCCCGCAGCGGCCTCGGGGTGGTGCAGGTCGAACGCGGGACGCTCGGACCGGATGCGGGGCAGCGACGTGAAGTTGTGCCGCGGCGGCGGGCACGAGGTGGCCCACTCGAGCGACGCGCCGTAGCCCCACGGGTCGTCGGACTCGACGAGCGGGGCCGTGCGCCACGTCTTCCAGACGTTGTAGACGAACGGGATCATCGAGGCGCCGAGCAGGAACGCACCCACGCTCGAGACGATGTTCGCGAGCTGGAAGCCCTCCTCCGGCAGGTAGTCGGCGTAGCGGCGGGCCATGCCCTCGACGCCGAGCCAGTGCTGGATGAGGAACGTCATGTGGAAGCCGATGAAGAGCATCCAGAAGTGGATCTTGCCGAGCGTCTCGTCGAGCATCCGGCCGGTCAGCTTGGGCCACCAGAAGTAGTAGCCGGCGAACATCGCGAAGACCACGGTGCCGAAGACGGTGTAGTGGAAGTGCGCGACGACGAAGTAGCTGTCGGAGAGGTGGAAGTCGAGTGCCGGGCTGGACAGGATGATGCCGGTCAGGCCACCGAAGAGGAAGGTGACGAGGAAGCCCATCGACCACAGCATCGGGGTGGCCATGACGACCTTGCCGCCCCACATCGTGCCGATCCAGTTGAAGAACTTCACACCGGTCGGCACGGCGATGAGCATCGTCATGACGGCGAAGAACGGGAGGAGTACCTGCCCGGTCACGTACATGTGGTGCGCCCAGACGCTCGCCGACAGGGCCGCGATGGCGATCGTGGCGAAGACGAGGGTCTTGTAGCCGAAGATCGGCTTGCGCGAGAAGACCGGCAGCACCTCGCTGATGATGCCGAAGAACGGCAGCGCGATGATGTAGACCTCTGGGTGCCCGAAGAACCAGAACAGGTGCTGCCACAGCATGGCCCCACCGTTCTCGGCGTCGAAGATGTGCATCCCGAAGCGCCGGTCACCACCGAGGGCGAAGAGCGCGGCCGCGAGGATCGGGAAGACGAGGATCGCGAGCAGCGACGTGATGAGCACGGTCCACGTGAAGATCGGCATCCGGAACATCGTCATGCCGGGCGCGCGGAGGCAGATGATCGTCGTGATGAAGTTGACGGCGCCGAGGATCGTGCCGAAACCACCGAGCGCGAGGCCGAAGACCCAGAGGTCACCGCCGACGCCGGGCGAGTAGCTGACGTCGGACAGCGGCGCGTAGGCGAACCAGCCGAAGGCGGCCGCGCCCTGAGGCGTCAGGAAGCCGACGGACGCGATGAGGCCACCGAAGAGGTAGAGCCAGTACGCGAACATGTTGAGGCGCGGGAACGCGACGTCGGGCGCACCGATCTGCAGCGGCATCACGGCGTTGGCGAAGCCGGCGAAGAGCGGCGTCGCGAAGAGCAGCAGCATGATCGTGCCGTGCATCGTGAAGAGCTGGTTGTACTGCTCGGGGTTGTCGACGACCTGCAGGCCGGGCGCGATGAGCTCGGCGCGGATGAGCAGGGCCATGAGCCCGCCGAGCAGGAAGAAGATGAACGACGTGATGAAGTAGAGGTTGCCGATGACCTTGTGGTCGGTCGTCGTCACCCACTTGACGAACGTCTGGCCCTTGGCCAGGCGCGGGCGGGCCGCGGCGGTCGTGCTCGGGGCCTGCGCCTCACGGTTGTACGTTGCGGAGGTCATCAGTTGCTCCCAGTGCGAGCCGGTGCGGGGATCTTGTCGATGTCGGCCTGGACCATCTTCTCGCGGCTGACGTCGACGGGGATGAGGCCGTCCTGGCCGATGGACTTCAGTCGGGCCATCTCCTGGTCGTACTCGGCCTGCGGGACGACCTTGACCATGAAGAGCATCTGCGAGTGGTAGGCGCCACAGAGCTCGGCGCACTTGCCCTGGAAGGTGCCGACCTGGGTGGGCGTGAGCTGGAACTTGTTGGTCTTGCCCGGGAGCATGTCCATCTTCATCATGAACGCGGGGACCCAGAAGCTGTGGATGACGTCGCGGGCGTTGAGAACGAACTCGACGCGCTTGTTGACGGGCAGGTAGAGCACGGGCATCTGGGCCCGCTTGCCCTCGGTGCCGTCGAGCTCGGTGTGGACACCGGTCTCGTGGACGTTCGAGTCGACGTAGTTGAAGTCCCAGCTCCACTGCTTGGCGACGACGCTGACCGTGAGGTCCTTCTTCGTGCTCGTGTCGACGAGGCGGGCCTCGTCACGCGCGGTGTAGTAGAAGAAGACGGCCACCATGAACACGGGGATGACCGTGTAGAGCATCTCCATCGGCACGTTGTAGCGCAGCTGGACGGGAAGGGTCTCGTCGCCCCGACGCTTGCGGAAGCGGATGGCGGCATAGAGCATCAGGCCCCACGTGACGGCGCCGACGGCCAGGACCGCGATCCAGCTGCCGATCCAGAGGTCGGTGACCCGCTGGCCGCTGTCGGAAACCACGGGGGGCAGGTATCCGTTGGACACCTGTCCCTGGCAACCGCTGAGGGCCAGTGCCGCGATACCGGCGATCCCGGCGATGCGCAGACCCGTGCGTCGCCGCCCGGTCCGACCATCCACCGTCGTCACCACCGGCGACGCCGCTGGGGTGTCTTCGTGCTCAGGCACCAGGTGCACCTTTCGTTCCGTACGTGGGCGCGCAGGGCGCGCGTCGAACGTGTTCACGTCAAACCGTCTGGGCAGCAAAGGCCCACGGCGCAACCCTACCGTCCCACTCCTGACGGTGTCCGCAGGGGGCGGCTAACGTTGCGCCGTGGTCAGTCACGATCCGGGCACGAACGTTGGACCCGGCCCGTCGTCCCCTTCCGGAGGCTCCCAGCAGGCGCCCGGCGGGCTCCCCGGCGACCCTCAGCGCGACCCTCAGCGCGCTCCTGCGCCGGCCCCTGGGCCGGCACCTGCGCCGGCACCTGCGCCGCCCCGCTCGCCCGCCACGCGCCGGCTGCTCGACGCGTCGTCCGGCCCGCTCCACCCCGTCGCCCGCGACACCCTGCTGGCCGCGGTCGAGGTCGGCTGGGCCGACCCCGCCCGCCTGCACGCCGAGGGCCGCCGGGCCCGGGCCCTGCTCGACCGGTCCCGTGAGATCGTCGCCGCGGGCCTCGGGGTCCGCCCCGGCGAGGTGAGCTTCCTGCCCAGCGGGCCGACCGCCCTGGCCCGGGCCGTCGACGGGCTGGCGTATGCCGCCCGCCGGCGTGGGGCGCGCACCGTGGCCTCCGCGGTGGAGCACTCCGCCGTCCTCGTGCCGGGCCGGGCCCGGGCGGCCGCGGCCGACGACGCGTCCCTCTTCGCGGAGGTCGCCGTCGACCCCCTGGGTCGGCTCGACCTCGACGCGTGGCGCAGCGCCCTGGCGGTCCCGGGCACCGTCGTCGCGGCGTTGCAGAGCGCGAACGGCGAGGTGGGCACCCGCCAGCCTCTCGCCGCGGCTCGCGACGCGGCCGCCGCCCACGGCACACCCCTCGTCGTCGACGCGACGGCGTCCCTCGGACGCGACGACGTGCCTGCCGACTGGGACGTCCTCGTCGGTGACGCACGCTCGTGGGGCGGGCCCCCGCTCGGCGTGCTCGTCGTGCGCGAGGGCGTGCGCTGGCACTGGTCGGAGGCCCGGGCCGACGTCGAGCACGGTCGCGCGGACGTCACGCCGTGGGTGCCGCTGGCGCTCGCCGCGGCCGAGGCGTGGCAGCAGACGTCGGCCACCGGACCGGCTGACAGGCAGGTGACGCGCGCGCTCGTCGACGACATCCGCCGAGCCGCGTCCGCAGTGCCTGACACGGTCGTCGTCGGTGATCCGGACGACCGGCTCCCCCACGTCGTCACCTTCTCCAGCCTCTACGTCGACGGCGAGACCGTCGTCGGCGCCCTCGACACGGCCGGCTTCGCCGTGGCGAGCGGGTCGGCCTGCACGTCGAGCACGCTCGAGCCGAGCCACGTCCTCGCGGCGATGGGGGTCCTGACCCACGGCAACGTCCGGGTGACGCTGCCCCTGCCCGCAGTCTCCCCCTCGCTCGCCGACGACGTCAGCGAGTTCACGGCCGCCATCGCACCGACCGTCCGGGCCGTGCGTGACCAGCTCGGGGTCGGGGACCTGTGACCGACGACCCGGCCGTCGTCGACGCGCGTGGGGAGCGCTGTCCGCTGCCCGTCATCCGCCTCGCCCGGCTCGTCCGCGACCGGCCCGACCTCGCGAGCGTCACGGTGCTGGCCACCGACCCCGCCGCCGCCCACGACATCCCGGCCTGGTGCCGGATGCGCGGCCACCGCCTCGTCGAGGCGCGCGCGGAGGGCGACCACACGGCATACGTCGTCGAGATCGTCAGGCCCAGCAGGCCGGCAGGGGCGCCCTGAGGACGGTCGGCAGGATCGCGAGGTACTCGTCGCGCGGGACCTCACGCACGCCGAGCGTGGCCAGGTGCGGCGTCTGCCACTGCACGTCGACGAGCCGTCGCGGGTCCCCGTCGGTGATGAGGAGGTCGCGCAGGCCGACGAGGGCGACCTTCGAGGCGTCGCGCTCGTGGTGGAACATCGACTCGCCCGCGAAGAGGCCGCCGATGGCCACGCCGTAGAGCCCGCCGACGAGCTCGCCGTCCAGCCACGTCTCGACCGAGTGGGCCCACCCGGCCTCGTGGAGCCCGACGTAGGCGTCGACGATCGCGGGCGTGATCCAGCGACCGTCGCGGTCGGGTGCCGCGCACGCCTCGACGACCGCGCGGAAGTCGGTGTCGACGCGCACCTCGAAACGGGCCACCGCCTTGCGGAGCGACCGGCTGACCCGCAGCTCACGCGGCCGCAGGATGCCCCGGGGGTCCGGTGACCACCACCCGATCGGCTCGGCGCCGTGGTCGCCGATCCCCATCGGGAACACGCCGACGGAGTACGCCTCGAAGAGCGTCGCGACGTCGAGGTCGGCGCCGATGCCGATGAGGTCCTCCCCCGGGGGCACGCGGTCGAGCGCGAAGTCCCAGGGGGTGGGCGGCGGCGGCGTGGGCACTGACGGGGCTCCCGGCTGTCGTGGGGGTGGGCTGCTCAGCGGCTCGTGGTGACCGTCAGCGCCGGGCCGGCGACGGCGTCATGGCCGTGGACACGTGATGTGGGGCCCGATCTCGTCGGCGGAGTCGGCACCGTAGGCGTCTGCCAGCCGCTCGAGGAAGCGCTGCTTGCCCAGGGCGTACTCCTGCGTCCCGATCGTCTCGATGACGTAGGTGGCGAGCATCGAGCCGAGCTCGGCGCACCGCCTCACGGGGAGCCCGGCCGCGAGCCCGGTGAGGAAGCCCGCCCGGAAGGCGTCGCCGACACCGGTCGGGTCGGCCTTGCGCACCTCACGGGCGATCCCGACCTCGACGGGCTCCTCGCCGCGCACGCGCACCGTGACGCCGTCCTTGCCGCGGGTCTTGACCTGGACGCGGACCCGGTCGGCGAGCTCGTCCTCGCTCCAGCCGGTCTTCTGGCAGGCGAGGTGGCTCTCGTACTCGTTGGTGAAGAGGTACTCGGCGCCGTCGATGAGGCGCGCGATGGTCGGCCCGTCGCAGAAGGCGAGCTGCTGCGAGGGGTCGGCCGCGAACGGGATGCCGCGCGAGCGGCACTCGTCGGAGTGGCGCAGCATTGCCTCGGGGTCGTTGGCGCCGACGACGACGAGGTCGAGCCCGCCGACGCGCTGGGCGACCGGCGCGAGCTCGATGTCACGGGCCTCGGTCATGGCGCCCGCGTAGAAGGTGGCGATCTGGGCCATGTCGCGGTCGGTGGTGCAGATGAAGCGTGCCGTGTGCTGGGACTCGGAGTAGTGCACGGCGCCGCAGTCGACGCCGTGGCGCTCGAGCCAGCTGCGGTAGTCGGTGAAGTCCTCACCGACCGCCCCGACGAGCAGCGGGCGCTGTCCGAGGTTGGCCATGCCGAACGCGATGTTCGCGGCCACCCCGCCCCGTCGGACCTGCAGGTCCGAGGTGAGGAACGACAGGGAGATCTTGTCGAGCTGCTCGACGACGAGCGAGTCGGCGAAGAGTCCGTCGAAGGTCATGAGGTGGTCGGTCGCGATGGAACCGGTGATGGCGATCTGCACAGCACGAACCTACCCGGGATCACGGCGTCGCCGACGCCGACCCGGGGACGACGAAGGGCCCGACCGTGACGGTCGGGCCCTTCGGACGTGCGGTGCGGTGTGCGCCGTGGCGCAGGCGGCTCAGCTGAAGGAGTCGCCGCAGGCGCAGCTGCTGCCCGCGTTGGGGTTGTCGATGGTGAAGCCCTGCTTCTCGATGGTGTCGGCGAAGTCGATCGTCGCGCCCTCGAGGTAGGGCGAGCTCATGCGGTCGACGACGACCTCGACGCCGTCGAAGTCGCGGACGAGGTCACCGTCGAGGCTGCGCTCGTCGAAGTAGAGCTGGTAGATCAGGCCCGAGCATCCGCCGGGCTGGACACCGACACGCAGACGGAGGTCGTCACGACCCTCCTGCTCGAGCAGGCTCTTGACCTTCGTGGCCGCGACGTCCGTCAGGACGACACCGTGGGCGGGAGCCTCGGTCTGAACCTCGGCGGGAGATGCGTTCGTCTCGACACTCATGTGTTGGTCCTTCACGTCGTGGAGCATGGGTCGGAAGTGAGAACCCATGCCGCGCCGGATGTGTTCCCGACGCCTCCAAGGATACGTCGGGACCCACTCGATCCGTGCATCCTCCCCCGTTCCGGCGGCTCAGGATGTGGACGGCGACCACGTCCGCGCGACGCGGGCGGTGCGGTCGGCGAGGCGTGCGGCGGGCTCGGCGAGGGCGGCTGCGACCTGGTCGGGACGCTCCGCGACGGCATACACCCCTGAGAGTCCGGCCGTCATCGCCTCGCGGCGGCCGACGAGCGACTGGCCCGGCACGGCGATGACCGGCACGCCGACGCGCGCGGCGGCCTCGGCGACACCGACGACGACCTTGCCGCGCAGCGACTGCCAGTCGAAGCTGCCCTCACCGGTGACGACGAGGTCGGCGGAGGCCACGAGGTCGGCGAACCCGACGGCGTCGAGCACGGCCTCCACCCCGGACACCCGGCGGGCACCGAGCAGGTGCAGGGCGTAGCCGAGTCCGCCCGCGGCCCCGGCGCCCGGCTCGCGCTCGGGCTTGAGCAGGGTGCCGGTCAGCAGGTCCTTGGCGGGCGGGCGCACCCTCGCCACGACGCTCGCGAAGTGGCCCAACGCGTTCTCGAGCCGTTGGGCGTCCTCCTCGGACGCGCCCTTCTGGGGCCCGAAGACCGCGCTCGCGCCCTTGAGGCCGAGCAGCGGCGAGTCGACGTCGCTGGCGATGACGAGGTCGACGCCGCGCAACCGGTCGCGCGCGGCGTCCAGGCCGGCGACGTCGTCGGGCGTCGCCGCTGCGAGCGCCAGGCCTCCGTGCCCGAGGCGGGCGGCAGGACCCACGCCGAGGGCGGCCAGCAGGCCGGCCCCCGCGTCGTTGGTGCCCGAGCCGCCGAGCCCGATGACGACGCGCCGGGCGCCGGCGTCGAGGGCCGCCAGCACGAGCGTCCCGACACCGGAGGTGGACGTGCGGGTGGGGTCGCGCTCGTCGGGGGCGAGCAGGTGCAGCCCGGCCGCCTGCGCCGACTCCACGTATGCCGTCCGGCCGCCCGCGCCCGTCGTCAGCAGGATCGTGCCGGGCACCTCGCGGCCGAGCGGGTCGGTGGTCACGACGGCGTGCACCTCGCCGGCGAGGGTCTCGGAGAGGACGTCGACGAAGCCCGGTCCGCCGTCGGAGAGGGGCACGAGGGTCAGGCGGTCCCCCGGGGCGGTGCGTCCCCAGCCCTCGGCCATCGCGGCCGCGGCCTGGGACGCGGTGAGGGTGCCGGTGTAGCAGTCGGGGGCGATGATCACGTGCACGTCCGGCATCCTCCCACTGCCGTGGTCGCCGCCGGGTGCCGGTTCGAGGTGGTCGTGGGCGCCACAGGGTGCCCTGATCACCTCGAACCGGCGACGGCGCCCCGTCAGCGGTGGGGCAGGAAGAGGCCGGCGTCGCCGAACTCGTGCCAGGCGTAGCGGTGCGCGACCGCCTCGTCGTACGCCCGCTGGGCCAGCTCGGCCCCCGCGACCGACTCGACGAGGAGCAGGTGCGAGGCGTCCGGGTCGTGCCAGCCGGTGACGAGCCCGTCGACGACGCGGGCAGGCCGGTCCGGCGAGATGACGACCTCGGTCCATCCGGCCGCGGCGTGCACCCGACCGTCCGGGGCGGTCGCCGACTCGATGGCCCGGGTCGCGGTCGTGCCGACCGCGACGACCCGCCCGCCGCGGTCGCGCACGAGGTTGACGAGGGCGGCCGTCTCCCCCGACACGGCGAACCGTTCCGGCTGCGGCGCTTCCCCCGCCTCCTGCGACGACAGGCCGGTGTGCAGCGTCACGGGGGCGACGAGTACCCCCGAGGACACGAGGGCGGTGACGAGGTCGGCGGTGAACGGCCTTGCGGCGCTGGCCATCTCGGCGCTGCCCGGCAGCCGGGCGAAGACCGTCTGGTAGGCCTCGAGCGGGAACCTCGAGCGGAGGTAGCCGTACGCGATCGGTCTGCCGTGCGCCGCGACGTGCTCCGCGAGGGTGCAGTCGTCGAGCTCGGCCGCTCGCCACAGCCGGTTGCCGCGGCCCGTCGGCGACGAGTCGGGCCTCGGGTAGGGGGCCTCGAGGCGCAGCCGGGGACCGCCCGGCCCGAGCTCGACGACGTCGCCCTCCAGGGCGTCGAGCACCGGGTGCGCGGCGTCGGGCGCGGTGCGCAGCTCCACGACCCACGTGCAGTCGTCGAGCGCGGTCGCGGCGTGGACGACGACGGCTCCTCGTCCGGCCACCCGACCGTCGACCTCGGCCGCCACGGTGGCCGAGTTGTTGACGAGGAGCAGGTCGCCGGGCGCGAGGTGGTCACCGATCGCGGCGAAGGTCGTGTGCTCGACGTGCACCCCGTCCGAGGTCGGCTCCGAGGCGACGAGGAGGCGTACGCCGTCCCGACCGAGACCCCTCGTCTCGGGTGGAGCGTCGGCCGTGAGGTCGTCGGTGACGCGGAAGACGGTGTGCGGCGCGTGCGCGAGGGTCGCGGTCACGAGGCCACCGCCGCCGAGCCGGCCGCCGAACCGGCCGCGAGCAGGTCTGCAGCCCGGTACCGGCCGCTCGCGGGCCGCGACGCGAGCAGCGCCAGGATCGCGGGGACGGCGACCTCCTCCGGCAGCGGGCGGTCGCCGATGTCCTCCCCGGGGAACGCGGCCTGGTGCATCGCGGTGCGCATGTCGCCGGGGTCGACGGCGTACGCCCGGACGGACGGCAGCTCCACCGCCAGCGTCAGCGTCAGGTGGTCGAGCGCGGCCTTGCTCGCGCCGTAGGCGCCCCACGTCTCGTAGTGCTCGACGCCGGCGTCCGACGAGATGGCGATGACCGTCCCTCCCGCGGTCTCGAGGGACGCGAGGAGCGAGCGGGTCAGTGCGTGCGGGGCGATGACGTTGACGGCGAGCACGGCTGCGAGGGCGTCCGTCGTCAGGTCGGTCAGGGGGCGCAGCGGGACCGGGCCGAGCGTGCTCGCGTTGTGGACGAGCAGGTCGAGGCCGCCGGGCCCTGCCAGCGCGGTGACGGCGACCGCGAGCTCCTCCCGGTGGACGGCGTCGCTGACGTCGCCGGACAGGCCGACGACGACGTGACCGTGGTCGCGCAGGGAGGAGACGGTCTCGGCGAGGCGCGAGGCGTCGCGGGCCGTGACGACGAGGTCCCAGCGGCGGACGGCGAGGGCCTCGGCGAGGGCCCGGCCGAGGCCCTGGGTGGCGCCGGTGACGAGTGCGGTGGGCATCATGACTCCTGTGGTGGTCGTGGGTCGATGGCCACAGCGTCAGACATCACGTTGACTTGAGGTCAAGTGCCCGAGCGCTGGGAGCCCGCGCGGCGGCATACGATCTGCTCATGACGACCGACACGGCATCGGCCCCGGCACCTGCTCCGCTCCCCCTCCTCGTGCTCGGGCAGGGCACCGACCTGCACACCGAGCGCGGCGTCGAGTGCCCGGGCGACCTGCCGCCCGCGTCCGACCCCGGCCTCGTCGAGCGCGCCCGCGCGGCCAAGGCGGCGCTCGGGGACCGCGTCTTCGTCCTCGGGCACCACTACCAGCGCGACGAGGTCATCGAGTTCGCCGACGTCACCGGCGACTCGTTCAAGCTCGCCCGCGACGCCGCCGCCCGGCCCGACGCGCCCTACATCGTCTTCTGCGGCGTGCACTTCATGGCCGAGTCCGCCGACATCCTCACGAGCGACGAGCAGACCGTGATCCTGCCCGACCTCGCAGCGGGCTGCTCGATGGCCGACATGGCCGCCATCGCCCAGGTCGAGGACTGCTGGGAGCAGTTGACCGCGGCCGGCGTCGCCGGCGAGACGATCCCCGTCACCTACATGAACTCCTCCGCCGCGATCAAGGCCTTCACCGGCCGGCACGGCGGCACCATCTGCACGAGCTCCAACGCCCGCACCGCCCTCGACTGGGCCTTCGAGCAGGTCGGTGGCGTCGGCTTGGACGGGACCGGCACGGGCAAGGTGCTCTTCCTGCCTGACCAGCACCTCGGCCGCAACACCGCGGTGCGCGAGCTCGGCCTCTCGCTCGACGACTGCGTCGTCTGGGACCCGCACCGCCCGAACGGCGGCCTGACCCGCGAGCAGCTCGAGAAGGCGCGGATGATCCTCTGGCGCGGGCACTGCTCGGTGCACGGCCGCTTCTCCGTCGACGCCGTCGAGGCCGCCCGCCGCGAGATCCCGGGCGTCAAGGTCATCGTCCACCCCGAGTGCCAGTACGAGGTCGTCGAGCGGGCCGACGAGGTGGGCTCGACCGAGAAGATCATCCAGACCATCGCCGCCGCGCCGGCCGGCACGTCGTGGGTCGTCGGCACCGAGCTCAACCTCGTGCGACGGCTCGCGCAGCAGTTCCCCGAGCAGCGGATCGCCTTCCTGGAGAAGAACGTCTGCTACTGCTCGACGATGAACCGCATCGACCTGCCGCACCTCGTGTGGGCGCTCGAGTCCCTCGTCGAGGGTCGGGTCGTCAACCCCATCCACGTCGACCCGACCGTGGCCGCCGAGGCCCGCGCGGCCCTCGACCGGATGCTCGCGCTGCCCGGCACGACCCACAAGGACTAAGCCACGGTGACGTCACCCGCAGGCGACCTCCACCGGGTCGCCGTCGTCTCCGACGTGCACGGCAACGTGACCGCGTACGAAGCCGTGCTCGCCGACATCGCGCGTCGCGGGATCGAGCACGTCGTCAACCTCGGTGACGTCGTCGGCAAGGGCCCGCGCGGCTCGGAGTGCATCCGGATCACCCGCGACCGTGACATCCCGACGGTCCGCGGCAACTGGGACGCCTTCATCGCGCGTGACGACGAGCACCCCTGGGAGCACCCGCAGTGGGTCCACGACGAGCTGACACCTGCTGACCGGCGGTGGCTCGCGGACCTGCCGAACGTGCACGAGCTCGTGTTGAGCGGGCAGCCGATCCGCTTCTTCCACGCGTCCCCGGTCGACGAGTTCACCCGTGTCTACGCGCCCACCACCGAGGCCGAGCACCGCGCCTTCGTCGCACAGACGGAGTTCACCGGTGACGGGCCGGTCCCCACGATCGTCGGCTACGGCGACATCCACGGCGCCTACCTCGCCGTCGACTACGGCCTCACCGTCTTCAACGCCGGTTCGGTCGGCAACGCCCTCGACGGCCCGGGCGCGCCCTACGTCGTGCTCGAGGGAAGCCTCACCGCCCCCGGAGAGGAGGAGCCGCCGGGCCACGTCGGGATCGCCTTCGTGCGCGTCCCGTACGACGTCGAGGCCGAGGTCGCGATCGCCCAGGAGCTCGGGATGCCGGGCGCGGAGGCGTACGCCCTCGAGCTGCGCGAGCAGCGCTACCGGGGGTCGGCGGTCCCCGCCCCCTGAGCCGCCGGGCCGGCCCGGGCCCGCCGGGCTCCGGCGTGGAGGACCTTGCTGATGGTGCCGCCTCCGGTGGTGTGACCACCCCAGCAGACGCAGCACCATCGCACACGTGATCGGTCGACCCTCGGACCGATGGCGTATGCCGCCCGCCTCAGTGGGCGGACCGCAGCGCTCCCAGCCGGGCGAGGAAGACCGCCTCGGCCACGCAGACCTTCTCGAACTCGCCGAGGTGCAGTGACTCGTTCGCGCCGTGGGCGCGGGTGTCGGGGTCCTCGACCCCGGTGACGATGATCGAGGCGTCGGGGAAGCGCGCCGAGAAGTCGGAGATGAACGGGATCGAGCCACCCACGCCCATGTCGACCGGCTCGGTCCCCCACGCGTCGGCGAAGGATGCCCGCGCCTCGTCGTAGACGGGGCCGTTCGCGTCGGCCGCGAAGCCCGAGCCGTGCTCCTCGAGCTCGACGGTCAGGCGGGCACCCCACGGGGCGTGGGCCTCGAGGTGCTCACGCACCCGCTCGAAGGCGACGAGCGGGTCCTGGGTCGGTGCCAGCCGGACGGAGATCTTGGCGGCAGCCTTGGCCGACAGCGTGTTCGACGCCTTGTCGATGGACGTCGCGTCGATGCCGATCGTCGTGATCGAGGGCTTGTTCCACAGCCGGCTGAGGATCGAGCCGGACCCGATGAGCGACACGCCGTCGAGCAGGCCCGACTCGGCGCGGAAGCGCTGCTCGTCGTAGTCGATGTCGGCGGCCTCACCGGCGTCGAGCCCGGCCACGGCCACGGTGCCGTCGGCGTCGTGGAGCGAGGCGAGCAGGCGCACGAGCGCGGTGGTGGCATCGGGCGCCGCACCGCCGAACATGCCGGAGTGCACGGAGTGGTCGAGCGTCTGCACTCGGACGACGACGCGGATGCCGCCGCGCAGGGTCGTGGTGAGGGCGGGCGTGCCGATGTCCCAGTTGCCGGAGTCGGCGATGACGATGGCGTCGGCGGCGAGGCGGTCGCCGTGCTTCTCGAGGATCGTGCCGAGCGACGGGGAGCCGGACTCCTCCTCACCCTCGACGAAGACGGTGACGCCGACGGGCAGGTTGCCGGCGTGGGCACGCAGTGCGGCGACGTGGGCCATGACGCCTGCCTTGTCGTCGGCCGCACCGCGGCCGTAGAGGCGACCCTCGCGCTCCTCGGGCTCGAACGGCGAGCTGTCCCAGTCGGCGTCGTCGCCGGGGGGCTGCACGTCGTGGTGCGCGTAGAGCGTCACGGTGGGAGCTCCCTCGGGGCCGTCGAGGTGCCCGATGACGGCGGGACGGCCACCCTCGACGACGACCTCGACGTCGAGTCCCTCGCCGCGGAGCAGCTCGGCGACGGCGTCCGCGCTGCGGGTCACCTGGCTCTGGTCGAAGGACGAGGCCGAGACGCTCGGGATGCGCACGAGCTCCTCGAGGTCGGCCCGGACCTGCGGCATGAGCTCGGCCACGCGGTCGCGGATCTGCTGGATCTGGGCGGGGGTGAGGGCGTCGTCAGTCACGTGCCGACCCTACCCACGCGGGCGTCCGTCCCACGAGGCAGGCGAGGCCCCGGTCCACCACCCTCGCGGTGGCCGCCTCGGGAGCTGTCGTCCCCCATGGGTAGGTTCGGACGGATGGGAGACAACCCGTTCGTCGCCGGGCAGGACCCGTGGCTCGAGCGCCTGGGCAACCTGCGCAACGTCGTGCGCCAGGAGATGGTCACCCGGCAGCTCGCGGCGCACCTGCCACGTGGCCCGCTCCGCGTCCTCGACGTCGGCGCCGGGCAGGGCACGCAGGCGCTGCGCCTGGCCCGGCTCGGCCACTCGGTGACCGCCGTCGAGCCGGACGGGCGGATGCGCGCCACCTTCGAGCAGGCCGCCGCCGGACTCACTCCGGACCAGCGCGACCACGTCACCCTCGAGGCCACCGACCTCGCCGGCCTCGCGAGCGTGACGCGGCCGACGGCATACGACGTCGTCATGTGCCACGGCGTCCTCATGTACCTCCCCGAGAGCCGCTCCGCGGTGGCCGGCCTGGCCCGTCGCGTCGCGCCGGGCGGCATCGTGTCGATCGCGGCCCGCAACGGTGACGCGATGGCCTGGCGCCCGGCCGGGCGGCACGAGTGGCCCGCGGCCCTCGCGATGCTCGACGAGACGCGCCGCGCGGCCCGGGAGGGCCGGCACGCCCGCTACCGCAACGAGATCGGCGTCGACGCCCGCGCCGACACCCTCGCCTCGCTGACGGCCGACTGCGAGGCCGCAGGCCTCGAGGTCGTCGCGTGGTACGGCATCCGCGTCGCGAGCGACGACGTCGCCGTCGACGAGCCGCCTCCGGAGGGCGACGAGCTCGCGACCCTGCTCGACGTCGAGGAGATGCTCGGCTCGACCGACCCCTACCGCGCGCTCGGGACCCTCGTGCACGTCATCGCCCGGCGGAGGGCCTGACTCCCCCGTCGGCGCGTCCCGCCACGCCGCCGGGGGCTGACGTCCGCGCCCGGTCGTGCTTGGCTCGGACCATGGACGCCGTCGACCGGGTGCAGCAGGCCTTCGCCGCGGTGCCGCGCGCGGGCTTCCTCCCCCGCGGCGCCCGGTCCCGTGCGGCCCACGACGCCCCGATCCTCATCGGGCACGGCCAGACGAACTCCCAGCCGCGGACCGTCGCCGACATGCTCCGCCTGCTCGACGTGCAACCCGGCCAGCGCGTCCTCGACGTCGGCTCGGGCTCCGGCTGGACGACCGCCCTGCTCGCCCACCTCACCGGGCCGACCGGCGAGGTCGTCGGCGTCGAGCTCGAGCCCGCCCTGGCGCGCTGGGGTGCCGAGAACCTCGCTGCCACCCGGATGCCCTGGGCAGAGATCCACGAGGCCGCCGCCGGCGTGCTCGGAGATCCCGACGGTGCGCCCTGGGACCGCATCCTCGTCTCGGCGGAGGCGCACACCCTGCCCCAGCCGCTCGTCGACCAGCTCGGCGACCCCGGGCGGCTCGTCGTCCCCGTCGCCGGCACCATGACACTCGCCGTGCGCGACCACGGCACGCTCCGGACCACGCGGCACGGGCACTACCGGTTCGTCCCGCTCCGCACGTCACCCGGGTCGTGACGACGAGGGGCCGTATGCCGTGTGGCCGTGGGCGCGATGCGGGTCCCGGCCGCCCTTCGGCTTAGAGTGTCCCCGTGTTCGGACGCAAGAAGACCCTCAACGAAGAGCTCTCACCCACGGCCTCGACCGACGAGTCGGCGCGCCCCGGCGCGAAGAACCGGCCGACGCCGAAGCGGCGCGAGCAGGAGGCCCTCAACAAGCGTCCCCTCATCGTCACCGACCGCAAGGCCGCGACGAAGCAGGACAAGGCAGCCCGCCGCGAGGCGATGGCCAAGCAGCGCGCCGGCATGATGACGGGGGACGAGAAGTACCTCCCCGCCCGTGACAAGGGCCCCCGCCGTCGCTTCATCCGCGACACCGTCGACGCCCGCTGGAACATCGGCGAGTTCATGCTGCCGATCATGCTCATCGTCCTGCTGCTCAGCTTCGTCCGCACGAACTGGGCCCTGCTGCTCGTCTTCGTCCTCGTCTACGGCCTCATCCTCGTGGCCATCGGCGACGCCCTGCTGATGTGGCGCCGCACGCGGCGCAAGATGGACGACAGGTTCGGCGGCGCCGAGAAGGGCGACGCGTGGTACGCCATCATGCGTGCCTTCCAGATGCGCCGCACGCGCATGCCGAAGCCGCAGGTCGCCCGCGGCGAGCACCCCGCCTGACCGACCTCGGGTGCGACGGGCTGCTGACCGCCCGGCTCAGCCCTGCAGGTCGGCGAACGCGAGCGGCGCCCGTGTCACGGCGTACGTCGCGAAGTAGAGCTTGTCGACGGAGCCGTCACCGGCGCGCACGACCTCGAGCACCTCGCCGCGCTCCCGACCCGCCACGGCACGGAAGCGGTCGGTGCCCTCGGCGGCATACCGCGTCTCGGAGAGCGGCTCGTCGTCGGCGAGCCGCGACCACAGCTCGCCGCCACGCACGAAGAAGGTGAGGGGCGAGCCCTCCGACCACCACAGGCCGAGGAGCTCGGCCAGGGCCGGCTGCTCCGTCTCGGGCACCCACGCCGCCGCCACTGACGGCTCGGCGTCGACGACGGCCTCGACGAGGTCGGTCGCGAGCCCGAGGGTCATGGCCCCGGACGTGGCGTTGGCGAAGACGACCGCGCCGACGCCGTCCTTGCGACGGACCCGCAGGCCGGTGAGGAAGCCCGGCATGGCTCCGCCGTGGCCGACGTAGACGCGGTCGCCGCGACGGCCCATGCCGAAGCCGAGCCCGTAGGCGCCGCTCCAGCCGTCGACGTCGGTCATGATGATCGGCCGGCACATCTCCTCGACGGTCTCGGGCCGCACGACCCGGTCGTCGGGGCTCGCGACGTAGGCCGCGTAGCGCGCCATGTCGGCGACGGTCGACCACAGGCCACCGAGCGGCGCCGTCGCGTTGAGCGTGAAGAGCGGCTCCTCGCTCGCGGTGCCGGCATAGGGGTCGACCTGGTAGCCGAGGGCGCGGTCGTCGGCGGGCGTCAGGCCGGTGCGGCTCATCCCGAGGGGCTCGAGCACGCGCTCGCGGACGACGTGCTCCCAGTCCCGTCCCGTGACGCGCTCGACGACCTGGCCGAGGAGGCCGTAGGCGAGGTTGGAGTAGTGGAAGGCGTGGTGGGCGGGGAGCACCTGCTCGGCCTGCTCGACGCCGGCCAGGAACTCCTCGCGCTCGGGCGCCACGAGGCTCTCCCAGATGTTGCCGACGGGCTCGCGCTGCAGTCCCGAGGCGTGGGCGAGCATCTGCCGCAAGGGAACCCGTGCATGCCTGGTGCCGGGCACGTACGTCTCGAGCGCGTCGTCGAGCGACAGCAGCCCCTCGTCACGCAGCGTCATGACGGCCAGCGCCGTGAACGTCTTCGTCACCGAGCCGATCATGAACTGCGTGTCGTCGGTGGCCGGTGCGGGCTGCGACCCGAGGCGGGCCGACCCCACGTGCGCCGACCAGACGAGCACGCCGTCGCGCACGACGCCGACGCTGACGCCCGGTGAGCGCCACGAGCGCTGGGCCGTGACGACCCGGGCGAGCAGGTCGCGCTCGAGCCCGGCCGACAGCGCCGTGTCCGACGGGTTGCCGGCGCCGAGCGGCGCGCTCACTCCGCGGCCCGCAGGCTCATCGGGCCGTAGACGACGGTGTCGTTCTCACGCAGGGTGACCGCCTCGACGCCGGCGTCGAGCAGCTCGCGCCACGACTCCCCGAGGTAGCTCTCGGCGTCGCTCTGGGTCGGGAAGCCCGACGTCGTCACGCCCTCCCCCTCCACCGGGTTGCCGTGCGCGTCGAGGAACAGCCAGGACCAGTCAGCACTCATGCGGCCACCCTAGTTGGCGCGCCGTTTGACGGGCGGACGCCCCGCGTGCGACGGTTCGCCTAACCGAAGGACGATGGGGCAAGCCGGTGTGACTCCGGCGCTGACCCGCAACCGTGAAGCCACCTCCCGCCGCAGCGCGGCCCGGGGTGACCAGCCGGAAAACCCGCGTCCCACCGGCTCCTTTGTCAGTCTGTCGTGGAATGCGGACCGGAGTCACCCCGCCGGGCCGGCCTCAGCCAGCAGACCCGACATGGTGTCCGACCGCGAGGAGGAAACCGTGTCCCCTGTCCGTCGTGCCCCGCTCCGGGTCGTGCTCGCCGCGCTCATCGCGGCCTGCCTCTCGGCCCTCACCATCGCGCCGGCCCACGCCGCCGCCTACCGCTACTGGGGCTTCTACCAGCTCTCCGACGGCGCCTGGACCTTCGCACAGAAGGGCCCGGACCAGACGGTCCCGAAGGACGGCAGCGTCGACGGCTGGCGCTTCGCCGTCGCCGACGAGGCCTCGACCCGCTACCCGCGCGCCGTCCTCACCTTCGACCAGGTCTGCGGCACGACCCCCGCCGAGGCGGGCAAGAAGCGCGTCGGTCTCGTCGTCGACTTCGGTCGTCCGGCCGACGCCGCCGACGGCGCCACCCCGCCCGAGCCGAAGGCCCTGTGCGCGGTCGTCGCCACGGACGCCACGAGCGCCGTGGTGCTCGCTCAGGCCGGTGACGTGCGCACCGAGAAGGGCCTCGTCTGCGGGGTGGACGGCTACCCGACGAGCGACTGCGGCGGTGCCGTCAAGGAGGTCAGCCCCGAGGCGAAGGCGGCGGACCAGCCGGTGACCATCGCCGCTCCGGCAGCCACACCGTCCGCGGCGGCCACGACCCCTGCCGCCTCGGGCACCGACGTCGCCGCAGCGCCGACGTCCGGCACCTCGGGTGGGACGGTCGCGGCATACGTCATCGCGGGCCTCGTCCTGCTCGCGCTCGTCGGCTACCTGCTCGTGCGCTCGCGTTCGCGCGCCCGCCAGGACGCCTGAGGAGCCCCGACGGACGTGGCGGGACTCCAGCGCAAGGCCCGGCTCCAGCACCCCGCAGCCTGGTGGCTGTGGGGGCTGGGCCTGGCCACCGCTGCGTCGCGCACGACCAACCCGGTCCTGCTGCTGCTCGTCATCGGCGTCTGCGTGCTCGTCGTCAGCGAGCGCCACGACCCCGCCACGGTCAACCCGCTGCCCGCCTTCCTCGTCATCGGTGCCGTCATCGTCGCCTTCCGCATCGTCATGACGGCGTTGCTCGGCAACGGCATCGTCGGCGAGACCGTCGTCATGACCCTGCCGAACGTCCCGCTGCCGGAGTGGGCCGCGGGCGTGCGCATCGGCGGCACGGTCACGCTCGAGTCCCTGCTGTATGCCGCCTACGACGCCCTGCGCCTCGCCGCGGTCCTCGCGTGCCTCGGCGCCGCCAACGCGCTGGCGAGCCCGCGCCGGCTACTGCGCTACCTGCCCGCCACGCTCTACGACGTCGGCACGGCCGTCGTCGTCGGCCTGACCTTCGCACCGCAGCTGCTGACCGACGCCCGTGACGTGCGGGCGGCCCGCACGCTGCGCGGACGCGACGGCCGGGGCCTGCGGGAGATGGCGCGCCTCACCGTGCCCGTGCTCGAGACCGCCTTCGAGCGATCGCTCGGGCTGGCCGCGTCGATGGAGTCGCGCGGCTACGGTCGCGCGGTCCGCTCCACGACGACGAGCCGCCGTGCCGCCACCGGGCTCGCCCTCGCTGGTCTCGTCGGTGTGCTCGCCGGGCTCTACGGTCTGCTCGACTCCTCCGCCGGCGGGGTGCTCGGGCTGCCGGTCCTCGTGCTGGGCGCACTGCTCGCCGGCTCGAGCCTGCTCGTCGGCGCGTCACGCGACCCCCGGTCGGGACATCGTCGCGACCGGTGGACGTGGACCGAGACCGTGACGGTCGTCGCGGGCGCCGTGCCCGCCGCGGTCCTCGTCGTCGGCTCGGTGCAGGGCTGGGAGGGCATCGTGCCGAGCCAGCAGGCCGAGCTGCCCGCCGTGCCGCTCCTCGCCGTCCTCGCGCTGCTCGTGGCCGCCACGCCTGCCTGGCTGTCGCCCCGTCCCCGGGAGGTCGCTCCATGATCACCTTCGAGCACGTGTCGATGCAGTATGCCGACACTCCCGCTCCCAGCCTCCACGACGTCACGCTCGAGATCCCCGAGGGCGAGCTCGTCCTTGTCGTCGGCCCCACGGGAAGCGGCAAGTCGACGCTGCTGCGCACCATCAACGGGCTCGTGCCGCACTTCAGCGGCGGCACGCTCACCGGACGCGTCACCGTCGACGGGCTCGACACGGCCGAGCACCGTCCGCGCGACCTCGCGACCGTGGTCGGCCTCGTGGAGCAGAACCCGTCCTCGACCTTCGTCACCGACGTCGTCGAGGACGAGGTCGCCTACGGCATGGAGACGATGGGGCTGGACTCGACGACGATCCGTCGCCGCGTCGAGGAGACGCTCGACCTCTTCGGACTCACTCCCCTGCGCGCCCGGGCGTTGCGCACCCTCTCGGGGGGTCAGCAGCAGCGCGTCGCGATCGCCGCCCTCTTCGCCGCCGGCCCTCGGGTCCTCGTGCTCGACGAGCCGACCTCGGCGCTGGATCCCGTTGCGGCAGAAGAGGTCCTGGCCTCGCTCCACCGCATCGTGCACGACCTCGGGGTCACGGTCGTGCTGGCCGAGCACCGGCTCGAGCGCGTCGTGCACCACGCCGACCGCGTCGTCCTCGTCGACGAGGGCCACGTGTCCGAGCTGCTCGACCCCGCCGAGGCGATGCTGCGCTCCCAGATCTACCCGCCCGTCGTCGGCCTCTCCCGGCTCGTCGGGTGGTCTCCGACACCGTTGTCCATCCGTGACGCGCGCCGCAAGGCCGCCGCGCTGCGCGAGGCCCTCGGCACGAGCACCCCGCGCCCCCTGGCCGACCTCCGGGTGATCGGGCCCGCCGACGCCGTCACCGTCGACGGAGTCCGCGTCGCGCGCGGCGGCCGGGTCGTCCTCGACGGCGTCGACCTCGCCGTGGCCCGCGGCTCGGTGACGACGCTCATGGGGCGCAACGGCGCCGGCAAGTCGACGCTCCTCGGCGCCATCGCGGCCCAGCACCGGCTGTCCGGCGGGACGGTGCGCGTCGGGGCCGGAGGCGTCGACCCGCACGCCCGGTCCGCCCGCGAGCGGGTGCGCACCGTCGGGCTCGTGCCCCAGCAGCCCGAGCTGCTCCTCTACGCCGACACCGTGGCGGCCGAGTGCACCGCGGCCGACCAGGACTTCGGCGCCGCTCCGGGAACGGCCCGCGGCCTGCTCGACCGCATCTCCGGAGGCATCGACCCCACCGTGCACCCGCGCGACCTGTCCGAGGGCCAGCGCCTCGAGCTCGCGCTCGCCGTCATCCTCTCGGGGTCGCCCGAGGTGCTCCTGCTCGACGAGCCGACGCGCGGCCTCGACTACGGCGCCAAGAAGCGGCTCGGCGAGATGCTCACGGGCCTCGCGGCGCACGGCACGACGGTCCTGCTCGCGACCCACGACGTCGAGCTCGCGGCCGAGGTCGCCGACCGTGTCGTCATCCTCGCCGACGGGGAGGTCGTCACCGACGGCCCGACGCGTGAGGTCCTCGCCTCGTCACCGGCGTTCGCCCCGCAGGTGACGAAGGTGCTCCTGCCCCAGACGTGGCTCACCGTGGCCGAGGTCGCTGGCGCCCTCGCGAGGATCGCATGACGGGCCGCCGCGTCATCCCGCTGCGCTGGCCGGCCGTCGTGGCCGTCGGGGTGGTCGGGATCGTCGGGCTCGTCGCGTTCACGTGGCCCTTCTTCGTCACCGGGGACTTCGCGCGCGACCACGGCAACGACGCGCCCTGGCTCTTCGCCGTCCTGCTCGGGCTGCTCGCGGTCGTGTGCCTCGCCGAGGTCACGGCCGGACGTCTCGACGCCAAGACGATCGCGGTCCTCGGCGTTGCTGCTGCCGCAGGCGGTGGCCTGCGGCTGCTCAGCGCCGGCACCGCCGGGCTCGAGCCGATGTTCTTCGTCGTCATCGTGGCCGGACGCGTGCTCGGCCCCGGCGTCGGCTTCGTGTCCGGGGCGCTCGCCGTCACGACGGGCGCCCTGCTGACCGGCGGGGTCGGCCCCTGGCTGCCCTTCCAGATGATCTGCGCCGGAGGCATCGGGCTCGGCGCCGGCCTGCTCCCCGGCCGTGCGGGAGGACGCGTCGAGCACTGGGTGCTCGCGGCATACGCCCTCGTGACGGGACTCGCCTTCGGGCTCTTCATGAACCTCTGGTTCTGGCCGTTCCTCGGGACCAACGCGCCCAGCGGGATGGGCTTCGTCCCCGGCGCCCCGGTCTCGGAGAACCTCGCCCACTACGCCCTCTTCTACCTCGCGACGTCCCTCGCGTGGGACCTGCCGCGGGGCGTGCTCAACGCGGCCCTCGTCCTGCTGGCCGGCCCGGCGCTGCTCCGTGTCTTCCGGCGCGGCGCGCGGCGGGCGGCCTTCGGGGTCCCGGTCGTCTTCGGCCCGGCACCCGCGCCAGGAGCGACCCGCGAGGTCCCGCTGCAGGACGCGAGCGGGCTGCGATGACCAGCACGGACGGCGTCGCGTTCTCACCTCGCCGGGCCCGGACGACCACCCTCGTCACGGGACCGGTGCGCAGCGGCAAGAGCCGCCACGCCGAGGACCTCGTCGAGGGCCACGACGACGTCACCTACGTCGCGACCGGGCGCCGCGCCGACGCCTCGGACCCCGAGTGGAGCCGGCGCGTCGAGGACCACCGCACGCGCCGACCCGCGACGTGGCGGACCCTCGAGACGACGGACGTGGCCGGGTCGATCGAGGCCGCCACGGGTCCCGTGCTCGTCGACTGCCTCGGCACGTGGCTCGCGGCCCTCGTCGACGAGGCCGGCTGGGACGACCTCGTCGCCGCGGCGGGCGCGGTGCGTCGCGAGGCCGACGGGCTCGTCGAGGCACTCTGCGCCGCAACGGTGCCCGTGGTCGTCGTGACGAACGAGGTCGGCTGGTCGCTGGTGCCGACGACGGCCTCCGGACGCCTCTTCCAGGACGAGCTGGGCCGCCTCAACGCGCTCGTCGCGACGGTGGCGGCCCGCGTGCACCTCGTCGTCGCGGGACGCGTCGTCGACCTCAGTGACGCCCCCGTCGTGACCCGCGAGCCGCGGAGCGGGACGCTCGATGCGTGACGCCTGGCGCCTGGCGTTCGGCACCTTCACGGCCCTGCCCGTCGGGCCCCCGACGCACGTCGACCGGGCCGTCCTCGGCCGGTCCATGCTCCTCGCACCCGTGACGGCGGCGCCGGCCGCCCTCGCCTGGATCGTGCTCGGCACGGTCTCGGTCACAGGCTGGGCCCCCTCCGGCGTGGTGGCCGTGCTCGCGCTCGTCGTCACGGCGCTGCTGTCCCGGGCGCTCCACCTCGACGGGCTCGCGGACCTCGCCGACGGGCTCACCTCCGGGCACGACCCGGTGCGGTCTCTCGAGGTCATGCGACGCGGCGACACCGGTCCGGCCGGCGCTGCAGCGGTCGTGCTCGTCCTCCTCCTCGACGCCGCCTGCCTCGCCTCCCTGCTCGTCGGCGCGCTTGGCACGGCGCTGGCCGTCGTGGCCCTCGTGGCCAGCCGGCTCGCGTGCGCGGTGTGCGCGCGGGACGGCATACCTCCCGCCCGTCCCGAGGGACTCGGTCAGGGTGTCGCCGGCACCGTGGCCCGGGGGCGGCTGCTGGGGCTCGTCGCCGCGATGGGCGTGCTTGCCGGGCTCGCGGTCGGCGGGCTGTCAGGGGTGCTCGGCGAGACGTCGTGGACCGTCGGCCTCGGCGCCGTCGTCGTCGTGCTCGTCGCGGTGGCCGGGGCCGTCGTGACCCGGCGTCACGCGGTGCGGCGTCTGGGCGGGGTCACGGGCGACGTCATCGGCGCGGCCGTCGAGGTCGCCCTGGCCGCCGGGCTCGTGGCAGCGACCGTCGTCACCACCGCCCTCCCCCACCTCTGACCGTCGAGAGGCCACGTCCGGCCGCGTCCCTCACGTCGACTGGCCACGTCCGGCCGCATCCCTCACGTCGAGAGGCCACGTCTGGACGAGCGAGGCGGCGCCCCACGGCTGTCGGTCGTGGCCTCTCGACGGTTGACGCGGATGGGGTCAGCGGCGGAGGCGGCCTGCTACCGGTCCGGGGAGACGGCCGCGCCAGTCGGCCTTCGGCGACTCGCGTCGCACCTCGGCGATGCGCTCGCGACGGGCGCGCTCGACCGCCGGGGACTCGAGCACGGCCCACGGCTCGGTCCGGCGCGTGGCCCGGGCCAGGACGAGGTCGGCGAGCTCCGGGTTGAGCGCCAGCAGCGGTCCGTGCAGACGGGTGCCGAGGACCGACCCGGCGAGCACACCCTCGGTCGTGGCGCCGGCGGCGTCGTCGGTGCGGTTGCCGGCGCCCACCTCGAGGGTGAAGAGGGCCCGCGCGCCGTCCTCGCGATCCGTGCGGAGGTCGTGCGCCTCCCAGCCGATGAGGGCCGGCAGGTCGAGCGAGGCGTCGGGCCGGGTCACGACGGTGCCGGTGACCTCGGGAGCCGGGTGGACGGTGACCGGTGCCAGACCGAGGCCCTGGTGCCGGGCACCGGACGGGTCGACCCACGAGCGGGCGATCGCGTCGAGACCGGCGTCGACCGCGAGGAGCACGGCGCCGTCAGCGACGCGTGCCGCGAGGTCGGTCGACGTCAGCGCCTCGACGAGGGCCGCCACGCCACCGCGTCCGGTGCCGCCGACGAGGTAGACGTCCGCGTCGACGAAGGAGTCGGCGCGGTCGACGGTGACGGTCTCGACGGAGAGGTCACGCGCGGCGCCGCGGCGCACGAGCGCCTTCGCGTTGGCCTCGTCGGCCGCGGCGACCGTGGCGAGCGGGAAGAGCGTGGCGACGGTGAGTGCCCGGCTCAATGGGTGCCTCCTCGGAACTGCTTGGAGATGCGTCGGAAGGCCGGGTAGTTGCAGGCCACCATCACCTCGCCCGGTGCATGGGCGCGAACGGCCGACTCGATGTCGGGGGCCTCGACGACCTCAACCCCCGCGGCGTCGAGGATCGCCACGGCGTCGGCCGTGCGCCCGCCCGTGACGGCGACCCGCTGGCCCGCGAGGCGCTCGAACGGCGCCTCCCACATGGTGGCGGTGTCCTTGGGGCCGAACGGGTCGACGGCGACGACGAGCGGCCGGCCGGTCGAGACCGCGACGTCGATCGCCTCCGCCCACCCGGCGGGGTTCTTGAGCATGAGCAGACGAGCGGCGTGGTGGCCGAGCCGGTACGGCGCATAGCGGCCGTCGACGTCGGCGACGGCGCTCACCCGCTCGGCGGCCGTGGCGACGTCGACGCCGAGCGCGTCGGCCGCGGCGAGGGCGAAGGCGCCGCCCACCGGACCGGTGCGGCCGGGAACCGTGACCTCGATGCGCGTGCGCTCCCCGGAGTGCTCGACGGCCCAGCCGTCGCCGTCCGGCACGACCTTCCAGTCGGGCTCCGGTCTCGAGCGCTGGCAGCCGGGGCAGCTCCACGAGTCGTCGGTGAAGTCCTGGACCGAGCCACAGGCCGGGCAGATGAGGGCGTCGCCGCGCCAGTAGAGGCCGCCGCTGACGCCGATGCGGCGCGGCGCGGTCTCGAAGGCCCAGCTGACGAGCGGGTCGTCGACGTTGACGATGGCGACGCAGTCGTCGGGCAGCGCGGCGGCGGTGCGGCGCCAGTGCTCGAGCGTGCTCCGGAGGGACACGCCGCGGGTGTACTCGCGGGAGCTGTTGAGCACGACGACCGCCTTGGGCCGGGTGCCGCGGGCCACCGGCTCGAGGTAGACCTCGTCGACCTCGAGGGCTGCGAGCTCGGAGGTGCGGTCTGCCGAGAGGGCGGTGACGATGCCGTCGGTCATGTTGGCGCCGGTCGTGTTGCTCACGACGGTGCCGCCGGGCGTGATCGCCGCGGCGACGAGGGCGGTCACGGTGCTCTTGCCGTTGGTGCCGGTGACGAGGACGCTGCGCCGGTCACCGGCCACGGCGCGGAGCACCTGCGGGTCGACGCGGAGGGCGAGGCGGCCACCGATCATGGAGCCGGAGCCCTTGCCGAGGGCCTGCGAGAGCCGTCCCGCCGACCGTCCCGTGGCCAGCGCCAGGCGGGCGCGGAGCGGATCGCGTGCGTCAGACAAAAGCGGTTACCCTTCTCGACATCGTGGGTCGCGCCGCTCGGCAGCGAGGGGCGACCGCTCGGTGACATGCCAGATCGACAAGCCAGATCGTAGCCGCAGCACCGGTTCTCCCGGTCCGCGGGTGGACGAGGAGGAGACCGCGTGCGAGCCACCGATGTCGGGATCGAGATCGGGACGGGGCGCTCGGGTCCACTCAACGCGATCACCGACGTCGAAGGCGTACGGGTCGGCTACAGCACGATCGTGCACGGCGAGGGCGAGATGACCGTCGGGCAGGGACCGGTGCGCACCGGCGTCACCGTGGTGCTCCCCCACGGCGGCCGTGCCTCCACCGAGCCGGTCTTCGCCGGCTACCACCGGCTCAACGGGTTCGGCGAGCTGACCGGTCTCGAGTGGCTGCACGAGTCGGGCATGCTCTCGAGCCCCATCGCCCTGACCAACACCGACAGCGTCGGCGTCGTGCGCGACTCCCTCATCGCCCGCGAGACCCGGGTGCCGGGGCGGATGCCGATCATGCTGCCGGTCGTCGGCGAGACGTGGGACGGCATCCTCAACGACATCAGCGGCCAGCACGTTACCCGCGAGCACGTGCATGCCGCCTTCGACGACGCGCGCACCGGCGTCATCGCGGAGGGCAACGTCGGTGGCGGCACGGGCACGCAGTGCTACGGCTTCAAGGGCGGCACCGGCACGGCCTCGCGGGTCGTCGACCTCGGCGACCGTCGCTTCACGGTGGGCGTCCTCGTGCAGGCCAACCACGGCGACCGCAAGCACTTCGAGGTCAACGGCGTGCCCGTCGGCCACGTCCTCACGAAGAAGGTCGTGCCCTTCCCCCGCATGTCCGAGATCACCCGGGTCCCGCCGCCGGGCACGGGTTCGGTGCTCGCCGTCGTCGCGACCGACGCGCCCCTGCTCCCACACCAGCTCAACCGGCTGGCCCAGCGCGCCGGGCTCGGCATCGCGAAGTTCGGCGCCCGCGGGGACAACTACTCCGGTGACCTCATGATCGCCTTCTCGACGGCCGCGCACGGGATGCCCGACCAGGGCCCCGGCGCCCGGACCGAGATCGGGATGCAGGTCGAGATGCTCGCCCTCGAGTACTTCGACGCGATGTTCGGCGCCGTCATCGAGGCCACCGCCGAGGCGATCCTCAACGCCATGCTCCAGGCCGAGACGATGGAGGGCCGCGACGGCCTGACGATCCACGCCCTCGACGGCGAGCGTCTTGCGAGCATCCTCGACCGCCACGGCCGGCGCCGCTTCTCCCTCCGCGAGTAGCCGCCCGCGACCCCGACGGACGACGTGTGCCAGGTGGCGCACTCGGGCGCGCCACCCGGCATACGTTCTCGGAGCTGGGACTCAGCTCTCGCGGACCTGCACCTGCACGAACGGCGGCTTGACGACGGTCGCCTCGAGGGCGCGACCTCGCACGTCGATCGACACCGTCTCGCCGTCAGCGATCTCGGGGTTGAGCAGCGCGAGCGCGATGCCCTGCTTGAGCGTGGGCGAGAAGGTGCCGGACGTGACCTCGCCGGCCGCGGCCCCGTTCCACGACACGGTGCAGTGGGCGCGCGGGATGCCGCGACCGGTCACGAGCAGACCTCGCATGAGGCGCGTCGGGTTGGCACGCTCGGCCTCGAGAGCCTGCTTGCCCCAGAAGGTGTCCTTCTTCCAGCCGACGGCCCAGCCGGCGCGCGCCTGGACGGGCGAGATCTGCAACGACAGGTCCTGTCCGTGCAGCGGGTAGCCCATCTCGGTCCGGAGCGTGTCGCGCGCACCCAGACCGCAGGGCTTGCCGTCGAACGGGGCGACCGCCTCGACGAGCGCGTCCCACAGCGCAGGCGCGTCGTCCCAGCGCGGCACGAGCTCGTAGCCGCGCTCACCGGTGTAGCCGGTGCGGCAGACGATGACCGGCGTGCCCTGCCAGTCCGCCTCGACGAACGACATGTAGTCGTGGCCGGTCGGCAGACCCAGCGACTCGAGCACCTCGTCGCTCTTCGTGCCCTGGACGGCGATGACGCCGTAGTCGCGGTGCAGGTTCGTGACGGTGATGCCCTCCGGCGCGGCGGCCTGCAGCCGTCGGACGACCTCGGCGGTGTTGGCCGCGTTGGGGATGAGGAAGACGTCGTCGTCGGACTTGAGGTAGACGATGAGGTCGTCGACGACGCCCCCCGCGTCGTCGCAGCACAGGGTGTACTGCGCCGAGCCGGGCTGGATGCGGCGCACGTCGTTGGTCAGGCACGCGTTGACGAAGTCGGCCGCGCCCGGGCCGGTCACCGAGGCCTTGCCGAGGTGGCTCACGTCGAAGACGCCGACGCGCTCGCGCACTGCGGTGTGCTCGGCGACGACGCCGCCGCCCGGGTACTCGATCGGCATGTCCCAGCCACCGAAGTCGGCCATCTTGGCGCCGAGGGCGACGTGGCGGTCGTGCAGGGGTGAGGTGAGCGGGGAGGTCGTCCCCGACGTCGCTGTCGTCATGGTCGTCAACCTACCGCCCAGCGGGTATGCCGCCTCCGCTCGTTATCATCGAACGCCGCCACCAGCGGCGGTGTCGTGAGTTCGACCGGCGCACGAGCCCGTGCGCCAGCGACGCACCCTCGACGCACCCCTCAGGACGTGCTGTGACCGTGCGCCCGCAAGCACCTCGACAAAGGAGTCCTTCGTGGCCAACCTGACCATCTCGAACCGCTCGGCCGCCGACACGGCCGGCGACGCGCTCGTCGTCGCGCTCGTCCCCAGTGACGGCGGTGCCACCCTGGCCCCCGGCCACGGACTCCCCCGCAAGACCGTCGCCCACCTCAAGTCCGTCGTCACCGACCTCGAGCTCGCCGGCAAGGTCGGTGAGGTCACCACCCTCGCGGCCGTGCCCGAGGTGGCCGCCAAGCTCGTCGTGCTCGCCGGTGTGGGCCAGCTGTCCGCCGACGCGTCCGCGCTCGAGGACGTCCGCAAGGGCATCGGCGGGGCGATCCGCTCGCTGAGCCGCAAGAAGAAGGTCGCGGTCGTCGTGCCGGGCACGTCCGTCGAGGTCGTCTCCGCCGTCGCCGAGGGCGTGGCGCTCGGGGCGTACGCCGTGTCCAAGGCCGGCACGCGGAGCACCGACGCCGTCGCGGCCGTCGCGCTCGTCGGTCCGGCCGACGCCGCCTCGCGCCGTGCCGTCAAGCGAGCCGCCGCGCTCGGTGAGGCCGTCGCGTACACGCGTGACCTCGTCAACCTCCCGCCGAACCTGCTCTACCCGGAGACGTTCGTCGACTCCCTCGCCGACCGCGTCAAGGGCACGAAGGTCAAGCTCAAGTCCTACGACATGAAGGCCCTGCGTGCGGGCGGCTTCGGCGGCACCGTCGGTGTCGGCCAGGGCTCGGCCAACGAGCCGCGGATCGCCGTCCTCAGCTACACGCCCACGCGACCCAAGGCGTCCATCGCCTTCGTCGGCAAGGGCATCACCTTCGACTCTGGCGGCCTCTGCATCAAGCCGGCCAACGGCATGCTGACGATGAAGTGCGACATGGCCGGTGCGGCCGCCGTCGCCGGCGCCGTCCTCGCCATCGCCGAGCTCGGCCTGCCGATCGCCGTCACCGGCTACCTCGGACTCGCCGAGAACATGCCGAGCTCGACGGCCCAGCGCCCGAGCGACGTCGTGACGATGCGCGGCGGCACGACCGTCGAGGTGCTCAACACCGACGCCGAGGGTCGCATGGTCCTCGGTGACTGCATCGCCCTGGCATCGGAGAGCAAGCCCGACGCCATCGTCGACATCGCCACGCTCACCGGTGCGCAGGTCGTGGCGCTCGCCAACACGGCTGCCGTCATGGGCAACGACGACGACTTCCGCACCCGCGTCCTCGACGCGGCCTCCACGGTCGGCGAGGCCATGTGGCCGATGCCGCTGCCCACCGAGCTGCGTCCCGGCCTCGACTCGATCAACGCCGACCTCGCGCACAAGGGCGGCGCCGAGGGCGGCATGCTGACGGCCGGCATCTTCCTCAGCGAGTTCGTCGGCGAGGGCATCCCGTGGAGCCACCTCGACATCGCCGGGCCCGCCTACAACGACAAGGCCCCGACGGGCTACTGGCCCAAGGGCGGCACCGGCTTCGGCGTGCGCACCCTGGTCGGCCTCGCCGAGTCCTACGTCTGACGCCCTACGTCTGACGTCGACGCGCGAGAGGCCCCGTTCCGTGACGGAACGGGGCCTCTCGGCGTCTGCGGCTGGGGTCAGCCGCCGGACTTGCGACGGAACATCTGCTGGGCCTTGGCGGGGCCGTGTGCGCCGTGCACCTTGGTGCGGTCGTGGTCGTCGGAGACGTCCTTGCCGCCGTGGGCGTGCTTCTTGTCGAGCGCCGCCCGGAACTTGGCCTTCATCTCCTCGCTCGGACCTGCGGATTCGCCATCCTGCTTCGACATTCGAGAACCTCCTGTGTGCTGTGGCGCCGAATCCGGCACGGACTGAACACTTTTCACCCTGTCAGCGAACCGGGGCCCGGTCCACCCTTTTTGCCTTCTTGCCCGGCAACCGACGACGAGGTCGTATGCCGTGCCGCCGGGTCAGGCATCTCCCTGACGTCGGCGCTTGCTCCACTCGCGCATCCGGTTGGGATAGCCCGTCTTGTTGACGTCGTAGACCGGGACGCCGAGCTTCTGGCTCATCTCGAAGCCGTCCTTGGGCGACGGCACGGCGCGACGCGTCCACTCGCCGTCCCAGGCGATGAGCACGATCGTCGTCGGGGTGACGCTCGTGGCGGGTTCGACGTAGGCCTCGACCCCGAGGCGCGACTCGACGAACGCGCGCAGGTGCTGCTCGACCGCCTTCCGGTCGATCTCCATCTGCGGCCCGTCGGACCGGCCGGGAAAGGGATTGCCCTTGCGGCTGCCGCGTCGTGAGAACCAGCCCATGGCGGCACTGTACGGGGTCGACCCGTGCCCACCACCACAGCGCGCCGGGAGGCGTGACCTGCCTGTGACGTCTCATCCGATCAATGACAAGATGCTGTTGCACGCCCACCCGTACGCCCACCCACGCGTACGCCAGAACGTCCGCGGACTCCTGCTGCACGACGGCGGGAGCAGGCGATTCACCCGAAGGAGCACATGCACATGCCGGCTGGTGCCGCAGGCGACTACGACGTCGTCATTCTCGGTGGAGGGTCCGGCGGCTACGCCTGTGCCCTGCGGTCGGCAGAGCTGGGGCTCTCCGTGGCGCTCGTGGAGAAGGGGCGTCTGGGCGGCACGTGCCTGCACCAGGGCTGCATCCCGACCAAGGCGCTGCTCCACGCGGCCGAGGTCGCCGACGTCGCCCGCGAGGGTGCGTCGTTCGGGGTGAAGACGACCTTCGAGTCGGTCGACATGTCGGGCGTCAACGCCTACAAGGACGGCGTCGTCAGCCGTCTCTACAAGGGCCTGCAGGGTCTCGTGAAGGCCGCGAAGATCGACTACGTCGAGGGCGCGGGCGTCCTCGACGGGCCGCACACCGTCGTCGTCGGCGACCGTCGCATCACCGGCCGCAACGTCGTGCTCGCCACGGGCAGCTACGCGAAGTCGCTCCCGGGGCTCGAGATCGGCGGCCGCATCATGACGAGCGAGCAGGCCCTCTCGATCGACCACGTGCCGGCCCGGGTCGTCGTGCTCGGTGGCGGGGTCATCGGCGTCGAGTTCGCCTCCGTCTTCAAGAGCTTCGGCTCGGAGGTGACGATCGTCGAGGCGCTGCCGCGGCTCGTCGCCGCCGAGGACGAGGCGATCAGCAAGCAGCTCGAGCGCTCCTTCCGCAAGCGCAAGATCGTCTTCCGGACCGGTGTCCGCTTCGCGGGTGCCACACAGGAGGGTGACGTCGTCACCGTCTCGCTCGAGTCGGGCGAGACCATCGAGGCCGACCTGCTGCTCGTGGCCGTGGGCCGCGGGCCGGTGACCGAGGGACTCGGCTTCGAGGCCGCCGGTGTCACGGTCGACCGCGGCTTCGTGCCCACCGACGAGCGCCTGCGCACCGGCGTCGACGGCGTCTACGCCGTGGGCGACATCGTGCCCGGGCTCCAGCTCGCGCACCGCGGCTTCGCCCAGGGCATCTTCGTCGCCGAGGAGATCGCTGGCCTCGCACCCGCGCCCATCGACGAGACGGGCATCCCCCGCGTCACGTACTGCGACCCCGAGATCGCGAGCGTCGGCCTCACCGAGGCCCAGGCTCGCGAGAAGCACGGCGACGTCGCGACGTACGAGTACAACCTCGGCGGCAACGGCAAGTCCCAGATCCTCGGCACCCAGGGCTTCGTCAAGCTCGTGCGCCAGGTCGACGGGCCCGTCGTCGGCGTCCACATGATCGGGGCCCGGATGGGTGAGCAGATCGGCGAGGCACAGCTCATCGTCAACTGGGAGGCGCACCCGGAGGACGTCGCCGGTCTCATCCACGCGCACCCCACACAGAACGAGGCGCTCGGCGAGGCACACTTGGCCTTGGCGGGTAAGCCCCTGCACGCACACGCTTGAGCCAGAAACTGGGAAGAGGAGAAAACACGTCATGTCAGAACGCGTGACCATGCCGGCCCTGGGTGAGTCAGTCACCGAGGGGACCGTCACCCGCTGGCTGAAGAACGTCGGTGACCGCGTCGAGGTCGACGAGCCGCTGCTCGAGGTCTCGACCGACAAGGTCGACACCGAGATCCCCTCCCCCGTGGCGGGCACCCTCCAGGAGATCCTCGCCCAGGAGGACGACACCGTCCCCGTCGGCGCCGACCTCGCCGTCATCGGCGACGGCGACGCTCCCGCCTCCGGTGGCGATGCCCCGGCCGCCGAGTCGGCGCCCGAGCCCGAGCCGGAGCCCGAGAAGGAGCCCGAGGCCGCCCCGGCACCCGAGGCCCCGAGCACCGAGCAGGAGCCGCAGGCCGCGACGAGCGAGCCCGAGGCCGAGCAGGCCGAGGCGCCGCAGGCTGCTGCCTCCTCGACATCCGGCGGTGGCGAGGGCCAGACCGTGACCATGCCCGCGCTCGGCGAGTCGGTCACCGAGGGCACCGTCACCCGCTGGCTCAAGTCGGAGGGAGACGAGGTCGCCGTCGACGAGCCGCTCCTCGAGGTCTCCACCGACAAGGTCGACACCGAGATCCCCTCTCCTGTCGCCGGCACCCTGACCAAGATCCTCGTCCAGGAGGACGACACCGTCCCCGTCGGCGCCGACCTCGCCGTCATCGGCGGTGGCGCGCCCGCCGCGGCCGCCGAGCCCGAGAAGGCCGCCGAGCCCGAGAAGGCCGCCGAGCCGGAGAAGGCACCCGAGCCCGCGAAGGCGCCGGAGCCCGAGCCCGAGCCCCAGAAGGCACCCGAGCCCGCCGCCGAGGCGCCGAAGGCTCCGGCGCAGGAGCAGCCGGAGGAGGCGACGCAGGAGGCTGCCGGAAAGCCGGCCGACGCCGAGCGCGCCCCCGCCCAGCAGTCCCCCGAGGCCGCCGCCCCGGCGGAGGCGCCGTCGCGCGACGACGCCGCCGCCTACGTCACGCCCCTGGTCCGCAAGCTCGCGAACCAGCACGGTGTCGACCTCGGCTCGATCACCGGCACGGGCGTCGGCGGTCGCATCCGCAAGCAGGACGTCCTCGACGCCGCCGAGGCAGCCAAGGCACCGGCCGAGCCGGCACCCGCCGCGCAGCCCGCCGCCGCTCCGGCAGCCGCGGCCGCACCCGGCGCCTCCCCCACGGCTGCGGCGGTCTCGCCGAAGCGTGGCACCCGCGAGAAGATGACCCGACTGCGCAAGGTCATCGCGACCCGCATGGTCGAGTCGCTGCAGGTCTCCGCGCAGCTGACCACCGTGGTCGAGGTCGACCTCACGAAGGTCGCCCGCCTGCGCGCCAGGGTCAAGAGCGACTTCGAGGCCCGTGAGGGCACGAAGCTCAGCTTCCTGCCGTTCCTCGCCCTCGCTGCGACCGAGGCGCTCAAGGCGCACCCGATGGTCAACGCGAGCATCGAGGGCGACGAGGTCGTCTACCACGGCAGCGAGAACCTCTCGATCGCCGTCGACACGGAGAAGGGCCTCATCGTCCCGGTCGTCAAGAACGCCGGTGACCTCAACATCGCCGGTCTCGCCCGGGCCATCGCCGACGTCGCCGCGCGCACGCGCAGCAACAAGATCACGCCCGACGACCTGGCCGGTGGCACCTTCACGATCACCAACACCGGCAGCCGCGGCGCGCTCTTCGACACGCCGATCATCAACCAGCCGCAGGTGGCCATCCTCGGCACCGGCGCGATCGTCAAGCGGCCCGTCGTCGTCACCGACGCCGACGGCGGCGAGACCATCGCCATCCGCTCGATGATGTACCTCGCCCTGTCCTACGACCACCGCATCGTCGACGGAGCCGACGCAGCACGGTTCCTCGGCACGATGAAGGCCAGGCTCGAAGAGGGCCAGTTCGAGGCCTGAGGTCCCCTGCATGAGGAGCACCCCATGACGAAGCGCGTCGCCGTCACCGGCTCGTCCGGCCTGATCGGCGGCGCGCTTCGTCGTGCGCTCGCCGAGCGCGGGGACGACGTCGTGCGTCTCGTGCGCCATGCCCCGTCCGCGCCGGACGAGGTCCTGTGGGACCCGAGCCGTGGCCGTCTCGAGGAGGGGGCGCTCGACGGGGTCGACGCGGTCGTCAACCTCGCCGGTGTCGGCATCGGCGACCGCCGGTGGAACGCCGAGCACAAGCGTGAGGTCGAGCGGTCGCGCACCGACGCGACCGGTACGGTCGCGCAGGCCCTCGTCGCCCACCGCGACCGCACCGGCGAGACCATCCGTCTCGTCAACGCGTCGGCCGTCGGCTACTACGGCGACCGGGGTGAGGAGCACCTCCCCGAGACGAGCACGCCGGGTCAGGACTTCCTCTCCTGCGTCGTCGTCCGCTGGGAGGCCGCGACCGGGCCCGCCGTCGAGGCGGGCCTGCCCGTCGCGCTGGCCCGCACCGGGCTCGTCATGGCCCACGAGGGCGGCGCCTTCGAGCAGGTCGTGCTGCTCGGCCGTCTCGGCCTCGGCGGCCCGATGGCCTCGGGGCGCGAGTGGTGGCCGTGGATCACCCTCGTCGACGAGGTGCGCGCGATCCTGCACCTCGTCGACCACCCGGAGCTCACCGGCCCGTTCAACCTCGTCGCTCCGGGGTCTGCCCGGCAGCGCGAGATCGCCTCGGCCATCGGATCGGCGCTGTCACGCCCGGCCTTCGTCCCCGCGCCCCACTTCGCCCTGCGCGCCGTCATCGGCGAGTTCGCCGACTACGTCGTCGCGAGCCAGCGCGTCGAGCCCAAGGCCCTGCTCGCCTCCGGGTTCTCCTTCGAGCACCCCGACCTGGAGAGCGCTGTCAGGTGGCTGGTGAAGCGCTGATCGCGCTGATCCGCCAACCTTGCGCTCCACGCGTCAGCCGGAAGTCGAGCTGACGACCGACGTCCGCCGGTCGACCGAGCCGCGCACCGCCCGCGGTGACGACGACGTATGCCGTCCAGTCGACCCTGGCGCGGACGACCGCTTCCGTGGGTGACCCCGTCACGTAGAGCGCCTCGGCGACCTCGAGCCGCAGCCCCTCCCACCGCGTGCGGGCCTCGACGAGCCCGGAGACCAGGTCCCGGTCGCTCGACAGGCTCGGCGAGCCGGGCGCGTGGACTCCCGTCAAGGCGCTCGCGTCGCGATCGACGAGCGCGGCCGTACGCCGGTCGCTGAGGGCCTGCAGCAGGTCCTCCGGCCTCGTCGAGGCGCCGGCGGGGTCACGCAGCACCCGGTCGGCGGTGCCCACGGCCGACCCGGACGAGGGCGTCGGGACCGCCGGTGTCGGCGGCTTCGGCGGCTTCAGCCCCGTCGACGGCATCGAGGACGCGGTCGGCGGCGAGGCTGCCGGGACTCGGGCCGGGCGTGTTGTCGCCGCCCCAGCGGCACCGGGTGTCGTGGACCCCGGTCTCGCGTCCGTCGTGGCCACCGCTGCCAGTGGCGCCGTCGGTCCCGGAGCGCGGGCCGCCCACGCCCACCCGGCGGCCACGAGCAGCGGCAGCGCGACGAGCACGGACGTGACGAGTCGCCGCGGCCAGCGACGGCGGTCGGGCTGCACGAGCGATGGCTCGCGACCGGCCTCGGCGCGGAGCCGGTGGGTCAGAGCCGAGGCCTGGTCTGCTCCGACCACCACCTCGACGGGCTCGGCCGGAGCGGCGTCGTAGACGAGCCGTGCGAGCTCGGCCGCACCCGGGCGGCGGTCCGGGTCGGGGTCGATGGCCGCCGCGACGACGGCCGCGAGCTCGGGCCCGACGTGGCTCACGACGGTCTCCTCAGCGAGCCGCACCACCGTGTCCGGCGCACCGTTGCCCGTGAGGCAGAACCACGCGACGGCGCCGAGGGCGTAGACGTCGGAGGCTTCGTCCGGGGCGCCGCCGAGGAGCACCTCGGGGGCGACGAAGCCGGCCGTGCCGTGGACGGCTCCGGGCTGGTGGCCGGCCACGCGCACGGCTCCGAGGTCGAGCAGCACCGGTCGCCCGTCGGAGGTCAGCATGACGTTGGACGGCGAGATGTCGGCGTGCAGGCCTCCTGCCGCGTGCAGGTGGGCGACGGCCTCGCACACGGGCGTCAGGACCGTGACCACCTCGCCCGGCCGGAGGTGGCCGCGGCTGCGCACCATCCCGGCGAGCTGGGCCCCCGCGACGAGGTCGAAGACGAGCGCCTCGCGGCCGTCGGCCAGCGGCACGACCGACCGCAGCGGCACGAGGTGGTCGTGCTGCACGGCCAGCAGCACCTGTTGCTCGGCGAGCGACTGCTGCCGGTCGAGCTGGTCGCGGACGAGGTGCGGCACCTTGACGGCCACCCGGCGTCCCGTCGCGTCGACGCCGGACCACACGACTGCCGACGATCCCACGCCGATGACGGAGTCCACGCGGTGCCCCGCGACGTCGGGACGCTCCGGTGGCTGCTCTCGCTCGTTCTCGGTCACCCGGCCATGCAAGCAGCGCCGCAGCCGTCCGCGGGCGCGTCGTCCACAGGTCGCGAGGGGACCGCGCGCGACGACGTACCGGGCCGCCCGGCATACGACCACCGGTCGGTGCCCGGCTCCCGTCAGGGGGTCTGGCCGGGCGTCACGACGTCGACGACCCGTCGGTCGCGGGCGCTGATCCGTGCGGCGTCGACGACCGCCAGCACGTGCACGGCGTCGCGCGGGTCGACCGGCATCGTCGCCTGCGGGTCCGACGACGCCAGTGCCGCCGCCACCGCGCGGTAGAAGTCCGCCTGGTCGGCGTCGGTCACGACCGGTCCTCGCTCGCGCTCGTCACCGCGCACGATCCAGCCGATCGCGTCCCCGTCGTTCTCGAACTCGGTGAACGCGCTGACGTCGTCGACCTGCCGGCCGATGACGAAGGAGCCCGCCGAGCCGTTGACGCGGGCGCGGGGTCCGGGTGCGCCGTTGACCGAGCTCGACATGACGTGGCTGACGACGCCGGACGTGTGCCGGCACGCGAGGAAGGTGTCGTCCTCCGCGACCGTCGTGCGGGAGTCGACCTCGGCATAGACCGACTCGACCTCGCCGTGCAGGAGCACCGCCTGGTCGACCAGGTGGGTCTGCAGGTCGAGCAGCAGACCGCCGCCCTCCTCGGCGGTGACCTGCTCACGCCAGCGCTGCTTGGGCACGGGACGCCAACGGTCCCAACGGTATTCGGCCCGCCAGATCTCGCCGACGAGCTCGTCGTCGCGGACGATGCGCAGCGCCGCAAGCTCGGGGTCGAAGCGCCGGTTGTTGAAGACCGTGAGCGGCACGCCGTGGTGGGCGGCCAGGTCGACGACGTCGAGGGCACGGCTCGCGTCGACGGCGAGCGGCTTGTCGACGACGAGCGGGATGCCCGCCTCGATGACGCGCTCGGCCTGCTCGGCGTGCACGCCGCTCGGCGACGCGAGGACGACGAGGTCGAGACCCTCGACGCCGAGCAGGGCCTCGAGGTCGGGGACGACCTCGGCCCCCGGGAGGTCGGCCCGCACCTCGTCGGCGCGGGTCGCGTTCGACGTCGACACGGCTGCCACGGTGAGGCCGGCCCGCCCGATGAGCGGGGCGTGGATGCCCCGGCCCGCCGAGCCGTAGCCGACGAGTCCGACACGCGGCGGGGTGGACGGGGACGGGTCGGTGGCAGGCATTCCGGCATCGTATGCCGCCCGGCGTAGGGTGGCCGCATGCGCTTCGTCCACCTCGGTCTCGACCCCGACTTCGTCGACTACGAGCAGGCGTGGCAGGTCCAGCGCGACACGCACGCGAAGGTCGTGGCGGGTGAGGAGCCCGACACCGTCTACCTCCTCGAGCACCGCGCGGTCTACACCGCGGGCAAGCGCACCGAGCCCCAGGAGCGACCCAGCGACGGCACTCCCGTCATCGACGTCGACCGCGGCGGCAAGATCACCTGGCACGGTCCGGGACAGATCACCGGCTACCCGGTCGTCCGGCTCCCGGCGCCCATCGACGTCGTCGGCTACGTCCGCCACATCGAGGAGATGATGATCCGCGTCTGCGCCGACTTCGGCGTCGAGGCCGGACGCGTCGAGGGCGAGAGCGGCACGTGGATCGCCGCCGACGACCGCGGCCCGCGTCGCAAGATCGGCGCCATCGGCATCCGCGTCAGCCGTCAGGTCGCGATGCACGGCTTCGCGCTCAACTGCAACCCCGACCTGTCGTGGGGCGAGGTCATCATCCCGTGCGGCATCGTCGGGGCCGGTGTCACCTCGCTGTCCTACGAGCTCGGGCGCGACGTGCCCGTGACCGAGGTGCTCCCCCACGTCGAGAAGCACCTCGCCGACATCCTGCCGACGCTCCAGCCGAACCGCCGCGCCCTCGCCTGACCTCCCGCCCCCCGGGTCCCGTATGCCGTGTCGTGACCGGCGGGTCCCCGCGCGGTCCGTTCGGGCCACCCCTAGGGTGTCGACCACCAACCGGTCGAACCAGGGGGATCGATGGACGTCGCCGTCCGCACCGTCAACCTACGCAAGACGTACCTGAGCCGAGGGTCGAGACGCGTCGCCGTCACCGGCCTGTCCATGGCCGTGCCGCTCGGCGGCGTCCACGGCTTCCTCGGCCCGAACGGCTCGGGCAAGACGACGACGATCCGGATGCTGCTCGGCCTCGTGCGCGCCGACTCCGGCACGGCCGAGGTCTTCGGCGAGGCGGTGCCCAAGCGGCTGCCGCACGTCATCGACCGGGTCGGGGCCATCGTCGAGTCGCCGAAGTTCTTCCCCGCCTTCACCGCCCGCCAGAACCTCGCCCTGCTCGCGGGCGCGATCGGCAGCCCGCGACAGCGCGTCGACGAGGTGCTCGAGGCCACGCACCTCGGCGACCGCGGGCGCGACCGCTACGCCGGCTTCTCGCTGGGCATGAAGCAGCGCCTGGCCATCGCGGCGACGCTCCTCAAGGACCCCGACCTGCTCATCTTCGACGAGCCCACCAACGGGCTCGACCCCGCGGGCATCCGCGAGGTGCGCGACACGATGAGGTCGCTGGGCGAGCAGGGCAAGACGGTGCTCGTCAGCTCGCACATCCTCGCCGAGGTCGAGCAGGTCGCCGACACGGTGTCGATCATCGGCCACGGGTCGCTGCTCGCCGAGGGGCGCGTGAGCGACATCCTCGGCGGCGCGGGTGCCGCCGGCACCGCCCAGGTGCGGGTGGGCGTCGCCTCGCCCGACCGGGCCGCCGAGGTGCTGGCCGCCGACGGCTTCACCCTGACCCGCGACGACGCCTACCTCGTCGTCGGCACCGACGACCCCTCGGCCGTCACCCGCTCCCTCGCCGGGCACGGTCTCTACGTCGCCGAGCTCGTCCCGGTGCGTCCGGACCTCGAGTCGGCCTTCCTCGCGCTCACCGCCGACGAGGGCCTCGGGAGCGAGGCCGACCGGGCCGCCGGCGGTCGCCGGAACGGGGGCGCGGCATGAGCAGCACCCTCGTCTCCCCCGACTCCGGGCCCCGCGCCGCCCGACAGCCGAAGGGCACGTCGTTCGTCGGCCTCGTCGGCGTCGAGCTGCGCCGACTCTGGTGGCGCCGACTGACGAAGGTGGCTCTCGCCGCCGTCGTCGTCTTCATCGGGGCCAGCGTCTTCAACGCCTACAACGCGAGCACGCCCGAGCGCCTCGCCCAGCAGCTCGACAGCTATCGGATCATGCAGCAGGAAGCACCCCGGATGATCGAGGAGTGCCGCAAGCAGCAGGCCATCGAGCGTGACCGGAGCGGCGACCAGACGCTCGACTTCGGCTGCGACCAGCAGGGCCAGACGCCGACGCTCGAGCAGATGGGCCTCGCCCTGCCCGTCGCCGACACGGTCACCGACGGCATCGCGAGGACGATCGCCCTGCTGCTCGCCTTCGTGGCACTGCTGCTCGGCGCGAGCTTCGTCGGAGCCGAGTTCTCCACGGGCTCGATGGGCCTGTGGCTCACCTTCCAGCCACGTCGGCTGCGCGTCGCCGCCAGCAAGCTCACGGCGGCCGCCGTCGGCGGCGCCGTCGTCGCCGTCCTCGGCCTCGTCCTGACCAACCTCGGCGCGCGCATGGTCGCCGTCGTCAACCGCCCCGGGTCCGACCTCCAGCTGCCCCAGGCGCCTCCGCTCGAGGAGCCGTTGGCGCTGCTCGGGCTGCGCATCGTCGCGCTGGCCGTGGGCGCCGGCGTCGTCGGGGCGGCGCTCGGCCTGCTGCTCCGGCACACGGCGGCGATCATCGGGACCGTGCTCGGCTTCGCCGTCGTCGTCGAGGGCATCGCGATGCAGGCGTTCCTCCAGGGCCGGCTCCAGCAGTGGTCGGTCCTGAAGAACATCGAGGCGTTCGTCGAGCGGGGCACCACCTACTTCGCCGAGTCCTGCGGACCCACGTCGTGCGACTACACCGAGCGGACCCTCACCTACACGCACGGCTGGGTCTTCCTCCTCGTCGTCGCGCTCGCGATCGTGCTGGTCGGGGTCGCGTCGTTCCGGCGCCGCGACGTCACCTGACGCCGAGGACGCCCCTCCCCGGACCCGGCCACCCGGCATACGCCCACGTCGAGGGTGGTCCGGGACCGTCGGCGGAGAGGCGTAACCTGTGCGGAGCAGCAAATCCCGACCAAGGAGCCCGTGTGTCTGTCGTTCCCGACGGCCGTCGTCTGCTGCGCGTCGAGGCGCGCAACGCCGAGACCCCCATCGAGCGCAAGCCGTCCTGGATCAGGACGACGGCCAAGATGGGGCCCGAGTACACCGCCCTGCACTCGATGGTGAAGTCCGAGGGACTGCACACGGTGTGCCAGGAGGCCGCCTGCCCCAACATCTTCGAGTGCTGGGAGGACAAGGAGGCCACCTTCCTCATCGGCGGTGACGTGTGCACCCGGCGCTGCGACTTCTGCGACATCGCCACGGGCCGCCCGACGACGCTCGACCTCGACGAGCCGCGCCGCGTGGCCGAGTCGGTCGCCCAGATGGGCCTGCGCTACTCCACCGTGACCGGTGTCGCCCGCGACGACCAGCCCGACGGCGCCGCCGGCCTCTACGCCGAGACGATCCGCCAGATCCACCTGCTCAACCCCAACACCGGCGTCGAGATCCTCCCGCCCGACTTCGGCGCCAAGCCGGAGCTCGTCGGCCAGGTCTTCGACGCCCGGCCCGAGGTCTTCGCGCACAACCTCGAGACGGTGCCGCGCATCTTCCGGCGCATCCGTCCTGCCTTCACCTACGAGAAGTCGCTGGCAGTGCTGAGCATGGCCCGTGAGGCCGAGCTCGTCACGAAGAGCAACCTCATCCTCGGCATGGGCGAGACCGACACCGAGATCGAGGAGGCCATCCGCGACCTCCACGAGGCCGGCTGCGACATCCTCACCATCACGCAGTACCTCCGGCCCTCCAAGCTGCACCACCCGATCGACCGGTGGGTCAAGCCCGAGGAGTTCGTGCACTGGTCCGAGGTCGCCGACGAGATGGGATTCAAGGGCGTCATGGCCGGTCCGCTCGTGCGCTCGTCGTACCGCGCCGGTCGCCTGTGGGCCACTGCGATGCGCAAGTGGGGGCGCGAGATCCCCGCTCACCTCTCGCACCTGGCCGAGGCCGCCGGGTCCCCCGCCCGCCAGGAGGCGGCGTCGTTGGTGGCCCGCGCCCAGAGCGCCGTATCCTGAGCACCATGGCACGCAACAAGGACGGCGACGCGAGCAGCGCGCCCCAGGAGAAGAAGCAGGGACGGTTGTCCCAGATCCGCGACGTCTACCGGGTCTCCAAGCAGGCTGACCCGCTCATCGGCTGGTTCATGCTGCTGTCGTTCCTCGTCGTCTTCGGGGTGCTGCTCGTCATCGGCTTCCTCGTCAAGCTGCCGTGGATCTTCGGCATCTTCGGGGTGCTCTTCGGCATCCTCGCCGCGACGATCATCATGAGCCGTCGCGCCGAGCGGGCGGCATACAGCCAGATCGAGGGCCAGGCCGGCGCCGCCGGCGCCGCCCTCACCTCGATCCGCCGCGGGTGGTACACCGACCGTGAGCCCGTCGCCGCCGACGTGGCGCGGCCCGGCGACATCAACTCGGCCGCGATGGTCTACCGCGCACTGGGCCGCCCCGGCGTCGTCCTCGTCGGCGAGGGCCCCACGGCGCGCGTCCAGAAGCTGCTCGCCACCGAGAAGAAGCGCGTCGAGCGCGTCGCCCCCGGAGTCCCGGTCACGACGATGCGCGTCGGCTCGGGCGACAACGAGGTGCCCCTCCCCAAGCTCGCGAGCAAGGTCCAGCGCCTCAAGCCGCAGATCACCAAGGACGAGATGGCGCTCGTCAACAAGCGCCTCAAGGCACTCGGTGGCCTGCGCGCCCCGCTCCCGCCCGGCGTCGACCCGATGCGCGCCCGCATGGACCGGAAGGCCCTGCGCGGCAAGTGAGCCCGGCCGCCACGGCGGCACGACCCAGAGGTATGCGCAAGGGCCGGTTCCCCGGGAACCGGCCCTTGCGCATACCCCGTCCTCGCAGGCGTGCTCGCGTCAGCGGGTGCGCACGATGACGGTGTTCGGCACCTTGTCGTGCAGGCCCCGGCCGTCACGGTCCCAGACGACGGCGGGCAGGAAGAGGCAGAGCAGGACGGTGCGGACGACGGCCTGGAGCGGCAGCACGCGGTCGCCCACGAGCGAGCGCACCTGCAGACCCATGATCCGGTGACCGATCGTGAAGCCGACCGTGCCGACGAGCACGAGGTGCATGACGCCGAACACGGCGAGCACGACGAACCCCTGGGCGCCCGACGCCGGTGGCTGCGAGAACGGCAGCGGCACCCCGAAGAGGCCCCTCGCGATGAACGAGGCGATGGTCCAGTCGACGAGCACACCCGCGAACCGGATGCCGAAGCCGGCCACCGAGCCGGGTCCGCGCGGGGGCAGGCCGAGGTCGCGGCCTCGGTACTGCCCCTCGGCGTTCGTACGTGCGCGCGGGCCCTCGAGCCACGAGCCGAAATCCTTGCGGTCCACCACGGGTCCAGCGTAACGAGACACGGCCCGGGCTCTTTGCCCGGGCCTGTCCATCCGTAACACCCGCGAAACATGAGGGTCATGGCAGAGAAATCGGCAGTCGATAGTGTCGACACCGACAGCACGAGGCCGTCCCTCGATCCTTGCCGCTCCGTGGAGCCCCGGACCGGGAGACGCCCTCGCCCCACATCAGGAGGTTGGATGTTCAGCTCAGCTGACGAGGTCCTCACGTTCATCAAGGACGAGGACGTCAAGTTCGTCGACATTCGGTTCTGCGATCTGCCCGGTGTCATGCAGCACTTCAACGTGCCGGCTGAGTCGGTCGACGAGGACTTCTTCACCGTTGGTCAGATGTTCGACGGGTCCTCGATCCGCGGCTTCCAGGCGATCCACGAGTCGGACATGAAGCTCGTGCCGGACCCCGCCACGGCCTTCGTCGACCCGTACCGCGCCGAGAAGACGCTGGTCATGAACTTCTCGATCCTCGACCCGTTCACGGACGAGCGCTACAGCCGCGACCCGCGCAACATCGCGAGCAAGGCCGAGGAGTACCTCAAGTCCACCGGCATCGCCGACACCGCCTACTTCGGTGCCGAGGCCGAGTTCTACATCTTCGACGACGTGCGCTTCGAGACGAAGCAGAACGCGTCGTACTACTACCTCGACTCCATCGAGGCCGCGTGGAACACCGGTCGCGTCGAGGAGGGCGGCAACAAGGGCTACAAGACCCGCTACAAGGGTGGCTACTTCCCCGTCTCCCCCGTTGACCACTTCGCCGACTTCCGCGACAAGATCTGCCTCGACCTCAAGGAGGTCGGTCTCAACGTCGAGCGCAGCCACCACGAGGTCGGCACCGCGGGCCAGATGGAGATCAACTACCGCTTCAACACGCTGCTCCACTCCGGCGACGACCTCATGAAGTTCAAGTACGTCGTCAAGAACTCCGCGTGGAAGCAGGGCCACACGGCGACGTTCATGCCGAAGCCGCTCTTCGGTGACAACGGCTCGGGCATGCACACGCACCAGTCGCTGTGGAAGGACGGCGAGCCCCTCTTCTACGACGAGCGCGGCTACGGCGGTCTGTCCGACCTCGCGCGCTGGTACATCGGCGGCCTGCTCAAGCACGCCCCGTCGCTGCTCGCCTTCACGAACCCGACGGTGAACTCCTACCACCGTCTGGTCCCCGGCTACGAGGCCCCGGTCAACCTCGTCTACTCCGCCCGCAACCGCTCGGCCTGCGTCCGCATCCCGATCACGGGCACGTCGCCGAAGGCCAAGCGCATCGAGTTCCGCGTTCCCGACCCGTCGGCGAACCCGTACCTCTGCTTCGCCGCCCAGCTCATGGCCGGTCTCGACGGCATCAAGAACCGCATCGAGCCGCCGGAGCCGGTCGACAAGGACCTCTACGAGCTGCCGCCCGAGGAGCACGCCGCGATCCAGCAGGTGCCCGGCTCGCTCCCCGAGGTGCTCGACGCGCTCGAGGCCGACCACGACTACCTCCTCGAGGGCGACGTGTTCACGCAGGACCTCATCGAGGCCTGGATCGAGTACAAGCGGAAGAACGAGGTGGACCCGATCCGCTTCCGTCCGCACCCGCACGAGTTCGAGATGTACTTCGACATCTGAGCCGACTCGGCAGCACCGGCCGGTCCCCTGGTGGGACGGCCACACTCGGAACGCGGGTCCCTACGGGGGCCCGCGTTTCGCGCTGTACGCCGCCCAGCCGGGCAGGGATACCCCTATGGGGTATGCTGGACTCCCGAAACCCGAGGAGTAGACATCGTGCGCAACAGACACCGCATCCCCGTCCTCACCGCCGTCGGCATCACGGCCACCCTTGCGCTCGGCGCCTGTGGTGGGCACGACACCGGGGCGACCGCAGGCATGGACCACGGCTCGGTCGCCACCCACGCCGGGTCGCCGTCGGCGACCTCAGGGGCGTCGACGACCGGGTCGGCCCAGGCTCCGGGCGACGTGATGTTCGCCCAGATGATGATTCCCCACCACGAGCAGGCCGTCGAGATGGCGGACCTCGCGCTGGAGAAGGCGGGGACCTCGAGCGCCGTCAGGGACCTCGCCCGCCAGATCCGCGCCGCCCAGGCACCGGAGATCGCGACGATGACGGGCTGGCTCCAGGAGTGGGGAGCCCCCACGAGCGCCTCCGGTCACATGGACCACGGCGTGGACGGGATGATGACCGATGCCGACATGACGACGCTCGCCGACGCCGAGGGCGAGGCGTTCGACCGGCTGTGGCTCACGATGATGATCGCCCACCACGAGGGAGCCGTCACGATGAGCAGGACGGTGCTCTCGACGACCGCGGACCCCGACGTGCGAGCGCTCGCCCAGGCAGTCGTCGCCGGCCAGATGCGGGAGATCGCCACGATGCGTGCGCTGACGTCCTGACCGACGGTCGCGACCCTGGACAGGGGTGTCCGGTCGGGCCGGCATCTCGGGTACGACCTCCACATGACCGACGACTCCCCCGACCTCGAGCGGTTCGTGCGCGCCCAGGACGCGGGCGGCACCTACGCCGCCGCGCTCTCGGAGCTGCGGGCCGGCGCCAAGCGCGGTCACTGGATGTGGTTCATCCTTCCCCAGGTCAGCGGGCTGGGCAGGAGCGAGACTGCCAAGGCGTATGCCGTGTCGGGCCTTGGCGAGGCCCGCGCCTACCTGCGCCACCCGGTCCTCGGACCCCGACTGCGCGAGTGCGCGGACACGCTCGACGCCCTCGACACCGATGACCCGGTGCGCGTGCTCGGTCCCGTCGACGCGACCAAGCTGCGCTCGTCGATGACGCTCTTCGAGCTCGCTGCACGGGACGCGGAGGAGGCCGAGCCGTTCGCCCGCGTGCTCGAGCACTTCTTCGAGGGCCGCCGCGACGACGCGACGACCGGGATCCTCGGCTCGTGACCGACGACCCCGTCGAGGCCGACCTCGCCGACCAGCGGACCGACCAGCGGACCGACCAGCGGACCGACCAGCGGACCGACCAGCGGACCGACCAGCGGACCGACCGTGAGCCATCTGGTCGGGCCATGGGTGACGCAGCGGACGCGCCCGACCCGCGGCGCTGGAAGGCCCTGTGGGTGTGCCTCGTGGCCGGGTTCATGACGCTCCTCGACGTCAGCATCGTCAACGTGGCCCTTCCCTCGATCCAGACCGGGGTGGAGGCCACCCCGAGCGACCTGCAGTGGGTCGTGTCCGGCTACGCGCTCGCCTTCGGCCTGACCCTCGTGCCGGCGGGACGCCTGGGCGACGCGCTCGGCCGCCGCACCGTGTTCGTCGTCGGCGTCGTCCTCTTCGGGCTCGCGAGCCTGGCCTGCGGGATCGCGCCGAATGCCACCCTGCTCATCGTCGCCCGGCTGGTCCAGGGGGCGGCCGGCGGGATCCTCAACCCGCAGGTCTCGGGTCTGATCCAGCAGCTCTTCCGCGGCGCCGAGCGTGGCCGGGCGTTCGGCCTGCTCGGCGCGACCATCGGCATCTCCACGGCCGTGGGACCCGTCGTCGGCGGGGTCATCCTCGACGGCCTGGGCGAGCAGCGCGGCTGGCGGTGGATCTTCTTCGTCAACCTGCCGATCGCCGTGGTCGCGGTCGTCCTCGCGATGCGCTGGCTGCCCGACCCTCCGCCGCGCGACCCGAACCGGCACGTCGACGCCGACCCCCTCGGCGTGGTGCTGCTCGGCGCCGGCGTGCTCGGCATCCTGCTGCCCGTCGTCGAGGCCGGGCGTGGCGGCGCGGGTGTGCCGGGGTGGGTCGCCGTCATCGGCGGCGTCCTCCTCGTGGCCTTCCTCTGGTGGGAGCGCACCTACACGAGGCGCGGCCGGAGCCCACTCGTCGACCTGGCTCTCTTCCGCGTGCCCGGCTATGCCTCGGGCGCTGCGGTCGGCAGCATCTACTTCGGCGGCTTCACCGGCATCTTCTTCGTGCTGACGATCTTCTTCCAGCAGCAGCTCGGCTACTCGCCGCTGCTCGCCGGGCTGGCGGTCACCCCCTTCGCCGCCGGCTCGGCCGTGACCTCCGCGATCGGCGGGCGACTCGTCACTCGCTTCGAGAGGTCGCTCGTGACCGGCGGGCTGGCCGTGGTGCTCGTGGGCATCGTGGCGGTGGACGTCGTGCTCGGCGCGGTCCACGACGCCTCGCTCGGTTGGTGGCTCGCCGGACCCCTGCTCGTCGCCGGTCTCGGCAGCGGGCTGGTCATCTCGCCCAACATCACCCTCACCGTCGCCCAGGTCCCGGTCGAGCGAGCCGGCACCGCGGGCGGGCTCCTCCAGACCGGCCAACGCATCGGCACCGCAGCCGGGATCGCCCTCGTCGGAGCCGTCTTCTACTCGACGGCGGCGTCGGGTGGCGGCCTCGACGCGTCGACGGCCCTGCGCGTCACCGCGGGCCTCGTCGCGGTCGCCCTGCTCGCCAGCTCCCTCGACCTGCGCGGGCGCAGGCGGCGCGAACGGGCAGCGTCCACCCTCGGACGCTGATCCGGGATCCCGGCCGGGGCCTGTCCCGGCCTTACCACCTGCGTCCCGGATGAGCGCGGCATACCTCATCGTGAGCGACGGGTCACGCGGTCTGTCCGGCGTGTCCGGAGGTCGATGTCCTCGTTGACTGGGCAGTAGCCGGACAAATGGGTTAAATTGCCACACCCGCGTTCGCAGGTTCCCTGACGGCCTCTCTCCACGCGCACGGGATCACAACACCAGACCCCTCGCGCCCTGCCACCCTGCCTCGGCCCGGGTGGATCCCACCGATCCCCGTCTCGGAGAACCCATGAAGCACCCCACCCTTCCCCGACGCCTGCGCGGCCTCGGCCTGCTGCTGTCAGCGGTCGCCTCGCTCGCCATCGTGTCCGCCGTGGCCGCGCCGGCCACCGCCGGCGGGGGCGCCGCCGTGCCCCCGACCCCGACCGGCCTCCCGGTCGCGATCGAGGGCCTGTCGCCCTACGTCCCGCCGACGGGCTGCGACCTGCGCACCCGGACCGGCTCGGCGAAGCTCGCCTCGCTGATCCAGGCGACGTACGGCAACACGTACAGCCTCTCGCGCACCTGCACGTCGGCGACGACCCCGTCGTCGGAGCACTTCGACGGGCGTGCCATCGACACGTTCTTCAACGTGCGCAACGCCACCGAGCGCGCCGAGGCCAGCGCCCTGCTGACCTGGCTGCTGGCGTACGACAAGGCGGGCAACCGCTACGCCAACGCCCGGCGACTCGGCGTCATGTACATCATCTGGAACGACAAGATGTGGAGCTCCTACCGCCCCTCGGAGGGATGGCGCCCGTACAGCAACTGCGCCGACACGCCCTCGTCGGCGTACGACACGGCCTGTCACCGCAACCACGTCCACCTCAGCCTTTCGTGGGAGGGCGCGAACGGGCGCACCTCGTTCTGGACCAAGGCGGTCGCGCCGGTCGACTGGGGCCCCTGCCGACCCGCGGACCTCAACTGGTCCGAGGGCCAGGCGGCACCCAACCCGTGGCGCTGCCCGACCTACGCCGTCGTCAAGGCTCCGTCCGGCGCGAGCACCTTGCTCAAGCAGCTCGTCCCTCGCTCGGGCATGGTCCTGCGTCCGGGCATGTCCGGGCCCGCGGTGACGACGCTGCAGCAGGCCATCGGGGTGTCCCCGGCGACCGGCACCTTCGCCTCGGTCACGACGAGCCGCCTCAAGACGTGGCAGACCGCACACGGTCTCGGCGCCACGGGCATCACCTACCCGTCGACCTGGCGGGCCCTGCTCGCTGCCCACGGCATGCACTGACGAAAGGCCTGGCCCCTAGGGGCCCCGCCGGACGCCATCCGGCACCGGACGTCCTTCCGCGTCGCTCAGGCGGCGCGGGAGGACGGCGTCGCGTAGGCGGAGTCGACCGCCGAACGGACCCGGCTGTGCGGCCACGTGACGGCGATGAGGGTGATGAGGCAGAGGCACACGGCCGCACAGATGGTGACCGCGCGATAGGCGCTCGAGTGCTGAGCCACCCATCCGGCGGCGAGGTAGGAGAGGCCGGCCGCGGCGATCGAGACGGACCCCGCCAGGCTGAAGATGCGACCCCGCAGGGCCGGCTCCGTGACGAGGGCGAACGTCGCCTGCAGCGGCACCATGAACGCCTGCATCATGCCGGACACGAAGAAGAGCAGCGCGACGAGCCAGATCGGCGGCTGGAGAGCAGTCAGCAGCAGCGGCAGCGGCATGAGGAGCGCGAGCGGCACGATCGACCGGTTCTGCTGGTGCACGTCACGGCGGCCGATGAGGACGATGCCGACGACGGCCCCCACGATCGGGGAGGCCATGAGCACGCCGCCCCAGCCGTTCTGCCCCGCGATCGGCAGGGCCAGCGCCTCGGGAGCGACGATGCCGAGGCACGCGACGGCACTCAGGGTCACGAGTCGCGCGAGGACCGGGTGGCGCGCGAGGTCGCCCGCGGCCGTCGTGAGGTCGCGGGCGAAGCCGCGCAGGCCACGACCCCGCTCGCCCGAGACGGGCCTGAGCTCGACGACGAAGAGCGTCACGAGTGCCGCGACGACGAACGTCAGCAGGTCGAAGAGCAGCCCCGTCTCGGGACCGACGAGCACGATGAGCCCACCGCCGACGGCCAGGCCGATCGCCTGGTTGAACTGCTCGGACATCGCCCCGAGTCCCACGGCCCGGGCGTAGAGGTGGCGATCCTCGAAGAGGTCCGTGACGAGCACCATGTAGGACGCCGTCGACGCCCCGCCGATGAGCTCGAGCCCGAAGAGCACGAGAAACATCAACCAGAGGCTCGACCCCTGCAGGACGAGCCACATCAGACCCAGGACGCACGCGGCCCGCAACAGGTGCGACCAGATGAGGACCCACTTGTAGGGGAACCGGTCGACGACGGGACCGATCAGGCTGCGCCCGAAGAAGGTGGGCACGAGGCTGACCGCGAGCGTCGTGGCCGTCGCGAGCGGCGAGGACGTGCGCTCGTAGACGACGGCCGCGATCGTGACGCGCGCGATGTAGTCGCCCCACATCGAGAGGGCGTTGGCCAGGAACACCGGCAGGTACCGCGGAACCCGGAGGACGGCGGCGTAGGTCGGCGCGCTGTCGCCCTGCACCTGGCTCGGATTCACGTGACGACGCTACCCCGAGGTGGGGTGTCGTAAAAGTTGAAATCAGTGGCGTGCCGGGAGCGTCGGGCCACCCGGCGCCACAGCTCGGCGAGGGCTGATCCCTCGCCCGCCGGCCGACCCATGATCCGGCCGATCCCGTCGAGGTCTCGCAGGTCCGACGGGACGCTGTCGATGGCCCTCCCCCGCCACAGCACACCGGCGTTGCGCATGAGCGCGCCGAGACGCCAGGCCTCGCGCAGCGCCACGACGTCCTCGGTCGCGACCAGGCCCTCGGACTCGAGCGCCGCGAGCCCGGCCATCGTGCCGGTGACCCGGAGGGCCGGGTGCGCGTGGGCGTGCTCGAGCTGGTGCAGCTGGACGACCCACTCGACGTCGGTCAGGCCGCCGCGGCCCAGCTTGATGTGGGTGCGCGGGTCGGCGCCCCGCGGCAGGCGTTCGCTCTCGACCCTCGCCTTGAGGGTGCGGATGTCACGCACCTGGCTGTCGTCGAGGCCGCCCTCGGGCCACCGCAACGGGTCGATGAGCTCGAGGAAGGCCTCGGCCAGCGACGACGGCCCCGCGATCGGGGTGGCGCGCAGGAGCGCCTGGAACTCCCACGTGAGGGCCCATCGCTCGTAGTACGTGCGGAACGAGTCGACGCTGCGCACGAGCGGGCCGCCCTTGCCCTCGGGACGCAGGTCGGGGTCGAGCCCGAGCGCCGGGTCGGGGCCCGAGCCGGAGAGGAGCTTGCGCAGCTCCTGCACCACGAGGGTCGCGCGGGCCTGGACGTCCTTCTCCGACGAGCCGGGGTGCGGCTGGTGGACGAACATGACGTCGGCGTCGCTGGCGTAGCCGAGCTCCCGGCCACCGAGACTGCCCATGGCGACGACGAGGATGTCACCCCCGACAGGCTCACCTTCACGCCGCTCCACCTCGCGGGTGGCCGCCTCGAGGGCGACCTGGATCGTCGAACCGGTGAGGTCGGTCAGGGCCGCCCCGACACCGGGCAGGTCGATGACCCCGACGAGGTCCCCCATGACGATGCGGAGCAGCTCGTGGCGCCGGATCGCGCGGACCGCGGCCACGGCGTCCGCGGCCGAGTCGCGCCGACCGGCCGCCGACTGCATCGTCGCCGTGATGGCCTCGCGCGTGCGCGGGGTCAGCCCGTTGTCGTCGCCGAGGATCGAGACGCTCTCCGGCGAGCGGACGAGCAGGTCCGCGGCGTAGCGGCTGCGCGCGAGGCAGTGCGCGAGACGGTCGGCAGCACGTCCCTCGTCGCGGAGCATCTTGAGGTACCAGTGGGTCGAGCCGAGCTCGTCGGAGACGCGACGGAAGGACAGGAGCCCGGCGTCGGGGTCGGCCTCGTCGGCGAACCAGCCGAGCATGACCGGCAGCAGCGTGCGCTGGATGGCGGCGCGACGGCTGACACCCGTCGTCAGGGCCTCGATGTGCCGCAGGGCGCCGGCCGGGTCGCGGAAGCCGAGGGCGAGGAGCCGCTGTCGGGCAGCCTCGGGACTGAGTCGTGCCTCGGTCGGGCTGAGCTTCGCGGCGGCGGCGAGCAGCGGGCGGTAGAAGAGCCGCTCGTGGAGCCGGCGCACCTCCCGGGCCGACGCCTGGCGGTCGGCCACGACGGCCCGCTCCGGGTGCGTGCGGTGGCCCATCGCCCGACCCAGCCGGCGCAGGTCCGCCTCCGTCACCGGCATGAGGTGCGTGCGGCGCAGCCGGTGCAGCTGGATGCGGTGCTCGAGGCAGCGCAGGTGGCGGTAGGCCCGGTCGAGGATGGCGGCGTCGTCACGGCCCACGTAGCCGCCGCGGGCCAGCGCCGCGAGGGCCTCGAGCGTCGTCGCGGACCGCAGGCTCGGGTCGGTGCGCCCGTGCACGAGCTGGAGCAGCTGCACGCTGAACTCGACGTCGCGCAGGCCCCCCGGACCGAGCTTGAGCTGGCGCGCTGCCTCGTTGGCGGGCACGTGCTGCTCGACGCGGCGCCGCATCGCCTGGACGTCCTCGACGAACTTGTCCCGTCCGGCCGCCTCCCACACCATGGGCGAGATCTCCGCCTTGTAGCGCAGCCCGATCTCCTTGTCGCCCGCCGAGACCCACGCCTTGAGCAGCGCCTGGAACTCCCACGTCTTGGCCCAGCGCTCGTAGTAGGCCTTGTGGCTGCTGATGGTGCGCACGAGCGGGCCCTGCTTGCCCTCGGGGCGCAGCGCGGCGTCGACCGGCCACAGGCTGCCCTCGGGCGTGGGCGTCGAGCACGCCCGCATGACGGCGGTCGCGAGGGCCGTGCCGACCCGCAGCGCGAGGTCCTCGTCGGCGCCGTCGGCCGGCTCCGCGACGAAGATGACGTCGACGTCGCTGACGTAGTTGAGCTCGCCACCGCCCGTCTTGCCCATCCCGATGACGGCGAGACGGCATACCTCGTGGCCTTCGCCGTACTCCTCCCTCGCGATGGCGAGGGCGGCCTCCAAGGCGGCCTCCGCCAGCTCGGCGAGGGCCTCGCCGACGGCGGGCATCTCGGCGAGCGGGTCGGGGGCGGTGACGTCGAGGGCGGCGATCCGCAGCAGCCCGCGGCGGTAGGCGATGCGCAGGGCGTCGAGCGGCGTGCGGTCCCCGCGCTCGTCGGTCACGGCGTGCACGAGGTCGCTGCGCACCTGCTCGCCCGTGCGGCGCTCGGCACGCGCGGCGTCGACCCAGTGCTCCGGGTGTCGCACCAGCTCGTCGACGAGTGCCGTCGAGGCCCCGAGCACGCCGAGGACGCGGTCGCGCCCGACACCGGGCGTGGCGAGCTCGGCGGCGAAGGCCGAGATGCCCCACCCGGGCGGGTCACCGAGTGCGGCGAGGGACTCCGCGACCCGGACCAGCCCGAGCAGGCACTGGTCGGGGTCGGCGGTGTCGCCCATGACGGCGGCGAGGGGGTCGAGCTGGCCGTCCTCGAAGGCCGCCCGGATCGGCAGCAGCGCGCGGTCGTCAATGAGCCCGACGCCGCGGTCGGGGTCGGCGAAACCGAGCCGGGCCAGGGCTCCCTCGGTCGTGCTGGTGCGTGATGACATCGGTGTCGAATCGCTCGGTCTTCGGTCAGGGAGGGTGGGGCCCGTCCGGTCAGAGTCGCGGCAGGTAGCGGTCGAGCTCGAAGCGGCTGATCTCGTGACGGTAGTCGAGCCACTCCTGGCGCTTGTTGCGCAGGAAGAAGTCGAAGACGTGCTCGCCGAGGACGTCGGCCACCAGCTCGCTCTCCTCCATGACCTCGAGCGCCCGCCCCAGCGAGGACGGCAGCGGCTTGATGCCCATGGCGCGGCGCTCGGAGTCGGTGAGGCTCCAGACGTCGTCCTCGGTCTCGGGAGGGAGCTCGTAGCCCCCGTCGATGCCCTTGAGGCCCGCCCCGAGCAGGACCGCGAAGGCGAGGTAGGGGTTGCAGGCGGCGTCGAGCGAGCGGACCTCGACGCGCGTCGACTGGCCCTTGTTGGGCTTGTGCATCGGCACCCGGACGAGCGCGGAACGGTTGTTGTGGCCCCACGTGAGGTGGGCCGGAGCCTCTCCCCCGCCCCAGAGGCGCTTGTAGGAGTTGACCCACTGGTTCGTCACGGCGGCGATCTCGGCCCCGTGGCGCAGCAGGCCGGCGATGAACTGCCGCCCCACCTTGCTCAGCTGGTAGGGGGCGCCGGCCTCGAAGAAGGCGTTCGAGTCGCCCTCGAAGAGCGAGAGGTGCGTGTGCATCCCCGACCCGGGGTGCTCGGAGAACGGCTTGGGCATGAAGGTCGCGTAGATCCCCTGCGTCAGGGCGACCTCCTTGACGACCGTCCGGAAGGTCTGGATGTTGTCGGCCGTGCTGAGCGCGTCGGCGTAGCGCAGGTCGATCTCGTTCTGGCCCGGGGCGCCCTCGTGGTGGCTGAACTCGACCGAGATGCCCATGTTCTCGAGCATCGTGATCGCGGCGCGGCGGAAGTCGTGGCCGGTGCCGTGCGGCACGTGGTCGAAGTAGCCGGCGTCGTCGACCGGGACGGGCCGCCCGTCAGGGCCGCGTCCCTGCTCGAGGAGGAAGAACTCGATCTCGGGGTGGGTGTAGAAGGTGAAGCCGAGGTCCGCGGCCTTGCCGAGGGCCCGCTGGAGCACGTGCCGCGGGTCGGCGAAGCTCGGCGTGCCGTCAGGCAGCTGGAGGTCGCAGAACATCCGCGCCGTGCCGGGAGGGTCGCCGCGCCAGGGCAGGATCTGGAAGGTCGACGGGTCGGGCTTGGCCAGCATGTCGGCCTCGTAGACGCGCGCGAAACCCTCGATCGCCGAACCGTCGAAGCCGATGCCCTCGGCGAAGGCCCCCTCGAGCTCGGCCGGGGCGACCGCCACCGACTTCAGGGTGCCGAGGACGTCCGTGAACCACAGACGGACGAACCGGATGTCTCGCTCTTCGATCGTGCGCAGCACGAACTCTTCCTGACGGTTCATGTGTCGATCCTGCCGCATGGCTGTTTCACGGATGTTGCGACACACGATCTTTGGGACGAGAGCCCTGTCGTATGCCGCCGGGCGGGCACGCGAAGGGCCCCCGGGACATGTCCCGGGGGCCCGACGCGCTCATGACCTCGCGGTCACGGGGTGTGTCACTTGAACGCGACCTTGACCTGCAGCTCGTTGCCGCCGTCACGCGTCTTCGTCACGGTCATCGTCGTGCCCGAGCCGGCCACCTTGGTGGAGGCCCACGGGTTCGCCGCGGACCAGTAGCGGTCGGCGACCGAGTCGTCGAACGTCGGCAGGGCCGGCGAGGACGGGACCGTCGTCGCGACACCGTTGCGGTGGAAGGTCACCGCGTCGGTGGCCTCCTGCCCGAAGGTGGCGTCGAAGGGCTGGCGACGGTTGCCCAGCATCGTCGAGGTGCCGTCGGCGTTGGCGAGCATGATCGGCGCCGGGCGGGCGTCGACCGGGAGGACCTCGCCACCGCCCGGGTGGTCCTTGGTGTTGTTGTCGGCGTACTCACCGTTGGCGTACCAGACGAGCATGCCGTTCTGGTAGGGGAAGCGCTCCACCCAGTCGGGCTTCGTCGTGCCCCAGCCGAAGTTGTACGGGCCGGTCTTCAGCGTCTCGTCGTAACCGCTGTAGACGCGGTTCTCGGCGAAGTAGAAGTCCTGGACCTGCTTGGCCGTCGTGCCGCTCGTGATCGAGAAGCCCTTGGCCGTCCACGCACCCGCACCGGCCTCGACGTCGTCGACCGCACCGGCCACACCGTCGGTGGTCACCGAGATGTCGTCGACGAAGGCCTCGCTCGCGACGCCACCGTCGGTGGCGACGCGGAACCGGAACTGGACGCTCTGGCCCTTGTAGGCCGAGAGGTCCCACGACTTCTGCGTCCAGTCGAAGACGTTGTTGAGCGGGGCACCGATCTGCGTCCACGTGGCGCCGTTGTCGGTCGACACCTCGCCGTACATGTAGTCGTAGTCCTTCTCGAGGTTGCCCTGGACCCAGGCGCTGATCGAGGCAGAGGTCTTGGCGCCGGTCAGGTCGACGGTGCGTGCGAGCGTCGCGTTGAGGTTGTCACCGAAGCCGCTCCACCACTCGGCCTTGCCGGAGTGGGGCGTGTTGCGCGTCGTCGTGACCGTGCGCTCGGGCAGCGGGACGACGAGGGCCTGGACGGAGCCGCTCTTCGTCGAGAGGTCGGCCTGGCTCAGCTTGACCGAGGTGTCCTCGCCGAAGGGGACCGTCTTGTAGTCGAGCCAGCCGAGCTGGAGCTTCTCCCACGGTCCCATGTAGCCGGGCGTCGTGCCGATCGAGTCGGGACCGTGGTTGAGCCACGAGCCACCGCTCATGAGCGTCCAGAACGCGGTGCTGTTGTCGCCACCGTTGGTGTCGTAGAGGTCGGGCAGACCGAGGTCGTGGCCGAACTCGTGCGCGAAGACGCCGAGGCCGCCGTTCTCGGGCTCGGTCGTGTAGTCACCGATCCACATGCCGGTGTCACCGAGAGGCACACCGCCGGCCTTGTTGTTGGCGGGACCCGTGGAGCCGGCGCTCGTGGAGTAGGCGTACCAGCGGTGCGACCAGATCGCGTCGGTGCCCTGGGCACCGCCACCGGCCTCCTCGCCCTCTCCGGCGTGGATCGCCTGGAAGTGGTCGATGTAGCCGTCGGGCTCGTTGAAGTCGCCGTCGCCGTCGTAGTCGTAGCGGTCGACCTTGTCGAACTGCGCGAGGTACGCCTTGATCTCGGCGGGCGTCTTGCCGGCCGCGACCTGCGAGTCGTACCAGGCCTTGGCGGTGTCGCGCACGAACGGCCAGTAGGTCGAGCTCTGGGCGAAACCGTTGGAGCCGTAGCGGGCCTCGTTGAAGGGGACCTTCACCCAGTCGGAGACGTCGCCCTTGGCGAGGAAGCGGCCGTTGGACTGCTTGAGGTAGAAGTCGCGGAAGGACTCGCCCTCGCCGAACATCATCTGCTGGTAGTGCTCGCGGTTGAAGTCCGAGAGCCAGTACGTCGAGTTGTCGTCGGTCTTGTCGCCGTCCCAGTTGCGGTCGGGTGCCGCGATCTGGTTGTGCAGCGGCCCGGGAGTGCCCTTGGTGCTGGCGTTCACCTGGTCGCCGAACTCGACGAGGATCGTGAAGATGTCCTCCTCGCGGTTCACGGGGTAGTTGACGTACTTCGACTTGCCGGCCTTGCCGTTCTTGGCGGTGGTCTTGACCTCGATCACGCGGTTGCCGTTGATCGTCTTGGTCGTGGCCTCGCCCTTGAGCAGCTTGGTGACGGCTGCCTTCGTCTCCGCGGCCTGGGCCTCGGCGAGGGGATTGGGCAGGTTGTCGGGCTGCGAGGCCTGGGCTGCTGCGGGGTCACCGCTCACCGGGGCCTTCGCGAGGGGGGTTGCCTGAGCCTGCATCGGTGCGCTGAGCCCGGTGACGACGAGCGCCCCCACAGCCAGCCCCGAGACAGCACTCCAATGGCGCTTGTTCACGATCTGTCCTCCTGGTCACTAGGCACCGCAATTCCGGCACCTCGCGTATAAGAACACAGAACACAGACAATCTGGCGTCCGCTGCCAGACAAATCGAAAAAACTTGTGCCACAAGGCAGTTCATCGCAAGAAACGTAAAATCTTTGTATAGAGACACCCCTCAACCCTTCCCAGACGCCCGTGCGTCGGGTATAGAACCCCATCTGTCACAGAGGCATCTGGGCGACGGTGCCGACCACCTGGGGCCTCCCCCGAGGCGCCGATATGCTCCCGGGATGAGCGCAGACGCCCCCGAGGAGCAGAGTCCCTACGGTTCCGGCAGCCGGGCGCAGGACGCCCCCGCGGGTGCGAGCGCCGCTCCGTCCCCCCGCAAGGTGCGCATCCCGCACCTGCACGCGCTCAAGGCCGAGGGACGCCGCTGGGCGATGCTCACGGCATACGACATGTATGCGGCGCAGATCTTCGACGAGGCCGGGATCCCCGTGCTCCTCGTCGGCGACTCGGCCGGCAACAACGTCTACGGCTACGAGACGACCGTGCCCGTCACGCTCGACGAGATGATCCCGCTCGTCCGGGCCGTGTCGAACGCCACTCGTCGCGCGCTCGTCGTCGCCGACCTGCCCTTCGGCTCCTACGGCGGGTCGGTCGAGCAGGGCTTCGCGAGCGCCGTGCGCCTCATGAAGGAGGGCCTGGCCCACGCCGTCAAGCTCGAGGGCGGCACGGCCATGGTGCCGCTCGTCAAGGCTCTCACCGACGCCGGCATCCCGGTCATGGCCCACGTCGGCTTCACGCCGCAGAGCGAGCACCAGCTCGGCGGCTACCGCGTGCAGGGGCGCGGCGACGCGGCCGACGCGCTCGTCGACGAGGCGCGGGCACTGCAGGACGCCGGCGCCTTCGCCGTCGTCCTCGAGATGGTCCCGGCCCCCGTCGCGGCCCGGGTCACCGAGGTGCTGAGCATCCCGACGATCGGCATCGGCGCCGGCAGCGGCACCGACGCCCAGGTGCTCGTGTGGAGCGACTTCGCAGGCCTGCGCAGCGGCAAGGCACCGCGGTTCGTCAAGAAGTACGCCGACCTGCGCGGCACGCTGCTCGACGCCGCCCGGGCGTATGCCGCCGACGTGGAGTCGGGCGCATTCCCCGACGCCGAGCACTCCTTCGAGTCCTGAGACGACGCCGCCCGACCGGTCGGGACCGGTCGGGCGGAGCGTGGTGTGGTGTGGGGTGGGGCGGGTTGCCGCGCTCAGGCGTCGCTGTCGCCGCCCGCGGCCGAGCCGCCGCGCTGGTTCCAGTCGCGGTCCTCGGAGTCCCACTGCTCGGTCTTCTTGTGGGCGGTCTCGAGGGCCGCCTGCGCCTCCGCCTCGGTGGCGTACGGCCCGAGCACCTGCTCACCGCGGCTGCGGTTCTCGTCGGTCTCGACCTGACCCGTGTCGACGTTGTACCAGAAGCTCACGTGCGCACTCCTTCTCTCTTCGGACTCTTCCGACCTGCCATCCGGCTCGAGCGGGTCCGCGTCGTGAACGCCCCTCGTGGACGGCACCCGCTGACGACCTAGACTCCACCGTATGCCGTTGCTCCAGCCGCGGGTGTCAGCGCACCCCCTCAGTCCGCGACGACCGGTGCCCGCCTCGATCGAGCGGCCGCACTACGTCGACGTGCCCAACCCGCGCGAGGACGGCGACCTGCGCATCAAGGACACCGAGACCATCGAGAAGATGCGCATCGCCTCGCGCATCGCGGCCACGGCCATGGTCGAGGCGTCCAGGGCCATCGCGCCCGGGGTCACCACCGACGAGCTCGACGCAATCGCCCACGAGTACATGCTCGACCACGGCGCCTACCCCTCGCCCCTGGGCTACAAGGGCTTCCCGAAGTCGGTGTGCACGAGCGTCAACGAGGTGATCTGCCACGGCATCCCCGACGCGCGGCCCCTCGAGGACGGCGACATCGTCAACATCGACGTCACGGCCTTCATCCACGGCGTCCACGGCGACACCGACGCGACCTACCTCGTCGGCGACGTCGACGAGGAGTCCCGTCTCCTCGTCGAGCGCACCCACGAGGCGATGATGCGCGGCATCCGGGCCGCCCGTCCCGGCCGCGAGATCAACGTCATCGGCCGGGTCATCGAGAGCTACGCCAAGCGCTTCGGCTACGGCGTCGTTCGCGACTTCACCGGGCACGGCATCGGGCTCGAGTTCCACTCCGGGCTCATCGTCCCGCACTACGACGCCGCTCCCCACTACGAGACCGTCATCGAGCCCGGCATGACGTTCACCATCGAGCCGATGCTCAACCTCGGCACGCCGGAGTGGGACATGTGGGACGACCGGTGGACCGTCGTGACGCGCGACCGCAAGCGGTCGGCCCAGTTCGAGCACACGATCCTCATCACCGACGACGGCTTCGAGATCCTCACCCTGCCCGAGGGCGACGCCGCCCCCTGAGCCGGCCGGCCACCCACGTCGCACCACTCGCACCACGTCGCACCCACGGCAGCATCTGAGCGCACCGCGTCACCCCCGCACCACCAGCTGACACCCCACGACCACGTCCTCGACAAGGAAGTACGGACCATGGCCAAGCACGGCAAGCCCCTCGGCATCGACATCGGCGGCAGCGGCATCAAGGGCGCGCCCGTCGACCTCAAGGCCGGCGACCTGGCCGGCAAGCGGCTGAAGATCCTGACGCCGAAGCCGGCCACGCCCGACGCCGTGGCCGAGGTCGTCGACCAGATCGTCGACCACTTCGCCGACGTGACGGGCGACTCCCCCATCGGCGTGACCGTGCCGGCGGTCGTCATCCGCGGCACCGTGCTCTCGGCGGCCAACATCGACCCGTCGTGGATCAACACCGACGCCGAGGCCCTCATCAAGGAGCACACGGGTCGCGCGGTGACCGTCCTCAACGACGCCGATGCCGCCGGTCTCGCCGAGATGTACTACGGGGCCGCCAAGGGGGTGCAGGGCCTCGTCATCCTCACGACCCTCGGCACCGGCATCGGCACCGCCCTGATCCATGAGGGGCGGCTCGTGCCGAACTCCGAGCTGGGTCACCTCGAGATCGACGGCTACGACGCCGAGGACCGGGCCGCGTCGTCCGTCAAGGACTCCGAGGGCCTCTCGTGGGACGAGTACGCCGAGCGCCTCCAGACCTACTACGACACCATCGAGAAGCTCTTCTCCCCCGACCTCATCATCGTCGGCGGCGGCATCTCCAAGGACAGCGACGACTTCCTGCCGAAGCTCAAGCTGCGCTGCCCCATCGTCCCGGCTCAGCTGCGCAACCAAGCCGGCATCATCGGCGCCGCCCACCTCGCCGTCGACCTCGCCTAGCGCTCGAGGCCGCGCTGGCCGGCCGGTCCGGCACACGCTTCGGTGCACGGGCTCGGGTCAGGGCTGGGCCTACGAGCGCCGCAGCGCCGAGAGCAGCTCCGGGGCACGCTGCTCGTAGAGCCGTGCACCGACGCCGACGCCGACGACGCCGACGACACCGCCGAGCAGGAGCCCGACGACGCCGGCCGCCCAGCCCGCTGCGACGGACCCCTGCCAGGCCCACCAGGCGAGCAGGATCGTCGGCGATGCGAGCAGCAGCGTGCCGAGGCTGGCCATCGACTGGGCCGCGATGGTGATCCCGGCGGCGCCCGGTGGCGCGTTGAAGGGGCTCTCGCCTGACTCGGGCACGGGATAGGGCAGCACGACGCTCATGACGCTCGACACGGCATACCCCGCTCCGAGCAGGGCCACCGACAGACCGAGCGCGGCCGGCAGGAGGTCCCAGCGGTGGGCGACCGCGACCCCGACGACGACGTACACGGGCACGAGGACCGTGGCGAGGAGGACGTCGGGCAGCAGGCGCCCCCGCCGGTCGTCGCGGCCAGAGGTGCCGGAGACGACGTGCAGCCAGAGCGCGTCGGACTCGTAGGCGACGGCGTTGTGCTCGCTCCAGCCGAGGAGGAACGCGACGAGCGGGCCCATGAGCAGCGGCGTCCATGTCACGTCGCCGGTGACGAACGGGATGAGCAGGGCGAGCGGGACGATCGGGGTCATGGCCATGCTGATCTGGTAGCGGGGGTCCCGACGCCAGTAGGTCAGAACCCGTGCCGCGATGGCGCCGAGCGGCGTGCCGGGCAGCCGGCCCAGCAGGCCGAGGTCGTCGCCCACAGAGGTGCCCGAGTCGGACCGCGAGACCGCGCGCGGGTTGTCGACCTCGTCACGGAGCACCCGGGACCACAGCGAGAAGACGACGACGAGCAGTCCTGCGGCCAGGGCCAGGCGCACCAGCCCGATCGCCGTGTCGCCCGCCGCGACGTCACCCGGGGCGGCCCACGCCCAGCCGAGCGGCGACCAGCCGACGACGGCTGCGGCGGTCGTGGCAACGTCGCGCAAATCCGCGCCGAGGTTGGCCACCACGGAGATGGCCGGCCCGATGACGATGAGCAGGAGCAGCCCCAGGACCGCGATGACGTCACGGCCCCGACGGCTCGAGATCGCATGGGTCATGATCGCGGACACCCAGCGGCTCGTCGTGATCGCCGTAAGCAGACCGACCGCCGTCGCGACGACGGCGACCGCGGTCGAGGCCACGGTGTGGGACCACGCGACGACGACCCCGGCCGACAGCACCATGGACGCGATCGCCGGCAGGCCGACGAGCGCAGCGGCCACGAGGCCGACCGCCAGGTCGCGGTGCGGGACGGCGAAAGTGGCGAAGCGCCCTGGGTCGAGCGTCGGGTCGGAGCCGAAGGAGAAGAGCGGCACGACGGTCCAGAGCACGATGCCGGCGGCGCCCGCGAGCGGGATGACGACGCGCGCCGCGTCGAGCGACTGGCGGAACGAGGCGAGGATGACGGCGAGCCCGGCCACGAGGACAGCGAAGTAGACGATGCCGACGACGGCACCGATGGCCTGGGCCCGGCTGCGCCGGAAGATGTTGCGCAGCAGGGTGAGCTTCAGTCGGACGAGGTGCGCAACCACGAGAGCCCCACCACCTCGGTCGACCCGCCGACGAGGTCGACGAACCGCTCCTCCAACGACCGGCCACCCCGGACGTCCTCGAGCGGGCCGGCGGCGAGGACGAGCCCGTCCGAGATGACGGCGACGTGCGTGCAGATGCGCTCGACGAGGTCCATGACGTGGCTCGAGAGCACGACCGTGCCTCCGGACTCGACGAAGCCGGAGAGGATCCGACGGATCGTCGCGGCCGAGATCGGGTCGACGGCCTCGAACGGCTCGTCGAGCACGAGCACGCGCGGCGCGTGGACGAGCGCCGACGCGAGCGTGACCTTCTTCGTCATGCCTGCCGAGTAGTCGACGACGAGCTTGCCCTGCGCCTCGGAGAGGCCCAGGGCGGCGACGAGCTCGGACGCCCGCTCCGACGCGAGCTCACGCGACATCCCCCGGAGCAGACCGGCATACGTGATGAGCTGGAGACCGGTCAGGCGGTCGAAGAGCTTGAGCCCGTCGGGGAGCACGCCGATGAGCCGCTTGGCGGCGACGGGGTCGTCCCAGACGTCGCGGCCCAGGACGAACGCCTGACCGGCGTCCGGACGAAGCAGGCCCGTGACCATCGACAGCGTCGTCGTCTTGCCGGCGCCGTTGGGCCCGACGAGCCCGAAGAACGAGCCGCGCGGCACGTCGAGGTCGATCCCCTTGACGGCGATGAGGTCACCGAAGCGCTTGCCCAGCCCGCGCAACGCGATCGCCGGCCCTTCGGTCGGGTCGCCTTGCGGTGCAGGCAGATCGGTCACGTCGCTCATGTCACTCCCCCGAGATCGAGCGTCAGAAGGTCGCCGACTCGGCGTCGCGCAGCGGGGTGTACGTGAGGCCGTCGACACCGGAGAACTGCTCGATGTGGCCGGAGTACATCCGGTGCCCGACGTCGCTGAGCAGCGCGTCGTGGATGGGGATGAAGACCTTCGGGGCGATGCGCCCGACGAAGGCGATGGAGTCCCGGCTCGCGGCCCACGGGGCGTTGAGAGGGTGGGCGAGGACGTCGACCTGCCCGGGCTCGCCGTCGTAGGCGTCGCCCGGGTGGAAGAGGGAGGGCTCGCCGTCGGCCCGCAGGACGACACCGACGTTGGGGATGCGCGGCATCGACGCGTGGTTGAACGCGTGCAGCTCGCCGACCGGGCTCACCGTGACGTCGCCGACGGCGAAGTCCTCGCCCTGCCGCGACGGCACCGCCGCCAGACCCTCGTCGCGCAGCTTCTCGGCCGTGAGGGGGTCGGTGTGCACCGTGGCGCCGGGGTTGGAGCGGATCAGGGCACTGACGCGCTCGGGGTCGAAGTGGTCGGCGTGGTTGTGGGTCACGAGGATTGCGTCGAGGCCGGTGAGCTCCTCGAAGCCCGTCGAGAAGCTGCCCGGGTCGATGAGGATGCGACGGTCCGCGGTCTCGACGAGGAGGCAGGCATGTCCGAGGTGAGTCACGCGCATGCCACCACCCTAATCACGGTCCCCGCCGCCCGAACCGCGAGACACAGCGCACACCCGCGAACATCCCTCTGCACGCGTCATGGCCGGATGACAGACTCACCGCAGGACCGGTCGCTCCCAGGACCGGCACGTGCGGGCGTGGCTGGATCGGGGTGACGGCGGGTGGACACCGTGGAGCATGACGAGGACCTCCGCCTGCTCCGGGCCTACGAGCCCGTCGTGCGGCTCACCCGCGGCGAGTACTTCCTGCCGGTCGCCGTCGACGCCTACGTGACGCACGCGAGCCTCATCCGCAACGAGGCGGGGTCGGCCACGGTCGTCGCTCCGCCCGGGACGCTCGACCTGGCCTCCCTCGCCGCCCACGGCACGGACCACGACGGGCCCGGGCTGTCGCTGTCGGGCATCACCGAGCCGCGGTCGTTCGTCGAGCGCCTGCGGAGGGCGCTCCCGGGTGCCCGACCGAGCTTCCGGGCCGGGAGCAGGCTGGCGCAGGTCGGCCTGCTGGGCCGGACCATCGACACGCTCAGCCGGCTGTCGCTGCTGCTCCGCGGCTCGGTGCCCGGCGGCAGCGCCGCGACCGCGTATGCCGTCCAGCAGGAGCACCTCTCCCCCGACCGCCCGACCTACTACGGCCGCGTCGTGCGCAGCGACGGCTGGGTCGTGTGCCAGTACTGGTTCTTCTACGCCTTCAACAACTGGCGATCCGGCTTCTCCGGGGTCAACGAGCACGAGGCCGACTGGGAACAGGTGACAATCTTCCTCGACGGCACGGGGACGCTCGGCGACGACGGCCTGCCACCACCACGCTGGGTCGTCTTCAGCGCCCACGACGAGACGGGCGACGACCTCCGTCGCCGGTGGGACGACCCCGACCTCGAGACGGTCGACGGCCGCCACCCCGTCGTCTTCGCCGGCGCCGGATCCCATTCGGGCGCCTACCTGCCCGGCGACTACCTCATCACCGTCGCTCCACCGTCCTGGGGCGGCGTCATCCCCGCCGTGCGTCGTCTCGCCAAGCTCTTCGCCCCGTGGGCGCGCGCGGCCCAGGGCGCCGGGCTCGGCATCCCGTACATCGACTACGCACGCGGCGACGGGCCGTCGATCGGCCCCTCGGCCGAGCTGGCCTGGAGTCCCGTCGTCATCGACGACAGGACCGCGTGGGTGCGCGACTACCGCGGGCTCTGGGGACACGACACGAAGGACCGGTTCGGCGGCGAGCGCGGGCCCGCCGGCCCGCGCTACGAGCGCGACGCCACGGTCCGGCTGTCCTGGGGCGACCCGGTGGGCTGGGCCGCGCTCGCCAAGGTCGCCCCGAGCCCCGAAGCCGAGGCCGCCCTCGTCGCCGACCGCATCGACGAGATCGACCAGCAGCTCGCCGACCTGACGGAGCAGGCCGACGCCAAGGTCCACGCCCTGACGACGCGCGCAGCCGGACTCGGTCCGGACAGCCCCGACGTGCGCGGTCTCGCACCCGAGGAGCGCGAGCTCACGGCGGTGCGGATGAAGGCGGTTCGCCTGCGCGACGAGCGGTCCCGCATGGAGCGCGCCCTCCGCGACGGGCTCCCCACGGCCTCGCCGCACGCGCACCTGTCCCACCGTCGGACGCCGATCGCCGCGAGCGAGCGCTCCCGAAACCGGCTGCTCGCGGTCTGGGCCGTCGTCAGCACGCCCCTCGTCCTCTACCTCGTCGCAGGCTTCTTCAAGCCCGAGGTGACCGACCGGCCGCTGGGTGCACTCGTGGTCATCACCCTCGTCCTCGGCGTCGAAGCCTTCGCCCGCGGCTACCTCCTCGCCTACGTCCTGCGCCTCGTCGCGCTCACGGTGGTGCTGTCCCTGCTCTCCGACTTCGCCGGGAACTGGCAGCTGGTCAGCTACTGGGTACTCGTGTCGGTGGCCGTGATCGTGCTCGTCGTCAACCTCCGGGACGTCCTGCGGCGGTAGGCACGGAGCGACGCCGTCGCTGCACCGGAGCCTCGGCCGCCACCAGGTCTCTCAGGGGCTCTCGGGGATCTCAGGCGTCGATGCTCGACATGTCGCCGTAGCGTGCGCCCTGCACGGCAGCCCGGGGCACGGCGGCGTCGATCGCTGCACGGTCGTCGGCGGTGAGCTGCACGGAGGCGGCCCCGACGTTCTCCTCGAGGTAGCGCAGCCGCTTGGTGCCGGGAATCGGCACGACGTCGTCGCCCTGGGCGAGGACCCAGGCGAGGGCGAGCTGCCCGGCGGTCGCGCCCTTCGACGCGGCGATGTCGCGCACCCGCGCGACGAGGGCCAGGTTGGACTCGAGGGCCTCGCCCTGGAAGCGCGGGAAGTAGGCGGTGCGCCGCGAGTCGCCGGCCTCGAGGTCGTCGGGCGAGGTGATGACGCCGGTGAGGATGCCGCGACCGAGGGGCGAGTAGGACACGAGGCCGATGCCGAGCTCGCGCAGCGTCGGGAGGATCTCGTCCTCGACGTCGCGGGTGAAGAGGGAGTACTCCGTCTGCAGCGCCGTGATCGGGTGGACGGCGTGCGCGCGCCGGATGGTCGAGGACGAGGCCTCCGAGAGCCCGAGGTGGCCGACCTTGCCCGCCTCGACGAGCTCGGACATCGCGCCGACGGTCTCCTCGATCGGGACGGTCGGGTCGACGCGGTGCTGGTAGTAGAGGTCGATGTGGTCGACGCCGAGCCGCTGGAGGGAGGCGTCGGCGGCACGGCGGACGTAGTCGGGCCGGCCGTTGATGCCGAGACGGGTGCCGTCCTCGGCCCGCTCGTTGCCGAACTTCGTCGCGAGCACGACGCCGTCGCGGCGGCCGTCGAGGGCGCGTCCGAGGAGCCTCTCGTTGGTGAACGGCCCGTACATGTCGGCCGTGTCGAGGAAGGTGACGCCGAGGTCGAGCGCTCGGTGGATGGTCGCGACGGCGTCGGACTCGTCACCCGTGCCGTAGAACTCGGACATCCCCATGCAGCCGAGGCCGATGGTCGAGACGGTCAGGGGCGACGCCGTGCCCAGGGTGCGCGTGCCGAGCGGTGCTCGGGCTCCGGCGGGGGCGGTGGTCTCGGGGTTCTGGGTCATGCGTTCGAGTCAAACCCTTCGAGCGCGCTCGAAGTCAAGCCGCCTGCCACGAGGGCTCAGGCGTCGGCGCGTTCGAGCGTGGACTGGTAGATCCCGATCTTGTTGTCGATGGCGCCGAGGTGCTCGGTGACCTCGGCCAGCTGCGCCAGCACCCTCGCCCGATGGTTCTGCAGCAGCGCCAGGCGCTCGGTCTCGTTGCCGTCGCCCGAACGACACAGGGCGGCATACGCCTTCACCTCGCGGATCGGCATCCCCGTGGCGCGCAGGCGCGTCAGCATCCGGACCCACGTCAGGTGGTGCTCGGTGTAGACGCGGTGGCCCGAGCTCGTGCGGCCGACGCCGCGCAGCATCAGCCCGTCGCGCTCGTAGTAGCGAAGCGTGTGCGTGGTGAGGCCGGTGCGCTCGGACGCCTCGGCGATGGTCAGGCCCTGGGGCGGTGCGATGGCGGTCACGGACCCATGCTGACGCTTCGAGCGCGCTCGAAGTCAAGTGGGAGGGCGACTGTCGCGTTCACGACCGCCTGACACGGGCCTGCACACGGTCACCCGGAGCAGCCGCCGGCGACGACGGCCGACGCCGCGGGCGGGGGCGAGCCGCCGCTCCTGCGCGGCGGGCCACGTCCAGCACTCCCAGCCGGGGCCGGGTCTCCCGGCGCATCCGTCGCGGCTCACCGCGCGGCCCTCGGGACCGCGTCCGCGGGACGAGGAGGTATGCGTGGGGCCGGTGCCCGGGTCACGGCGGCGTCGGGCGGGAGATCGGTCTCGAGCAGGGTGGGTGCCGGCACAGGTCGCTCCTCTCTCCTCGGCGGACGACCGACCGGGCGGGTCCCCCGACCCCGGCCCGGTCGGGGACGACCGCGCTGGACGCGGACCTCGTGGCCGCGTGCTCTGGGAACGACCCGACACCCCCGGGGGTTACGCGCCGGCCGCCGACGTCAGTGACCCGGCTCCCCGTGTCGTCGCAGCCGGGACCACAGCCCCGACGAGGACGGAGGCAGTCGTAGCGACCCCGTGTCACCGGGGACCACCGCCGTCTCGCGGGCGGACTCGAGCTCGGCGACGGCCCGCAGCGAGTCGCTGATGAGCGAGCCGTAGACCGGCCACTGCTCGGGGTCCTCGAGCGGCGTCGTGCGCACCTCCTCGCGCAGCGACGTGAGGACCTCCCGGGCCCTCGTCGTGCCGGCGTCGAACGCGGCCGTCGCGTCGTCGTCGTGCCGACCCAGCTGGGAGACGGCCTGCGCCATGGCCTCGAGCGCGTCGGCATACTCCCCGAGGAAGGTGTCGGACGGGGCCGGTCGTCGACGTCGCTCGTCCGCCGCGTCGACGAGGGTGCGTCCGATGCCCGTGACCTCCCAGACCGTGCGACGCAGGGTCGTGACCGTGCGCTCGTAGCCGTCCCAGTCCACGTCTGCGGGGCGGAGGTTGTCGCGCAGGTTGTAGCGCGTGCTCTCGCGCCCGGTCCGGATGTCGTCGACGACGTACGGCGCCTTGTCGCCGATCTCGCCGCCGCGGCGGTACCACCGACGCGCCGACTCGGCGTCCCAGTCCCCGCGGAGCCCGGTGGCCATCTCCTCGAGGAGCTCGCGCACCTGTCGCGCGAGCGCCGACACCCGCTGACGGGGCTTGGTCAGGTGCAGCGGTGCGAACACGATCGCGTTGGTCGCCACGCCGATGATGCCGCCCGCGACGGTCTCGACGATCGTCAGGTAGGTGAACTGCTCGTCGGTTCCGCCGGCGGTGATGAGCGACAGGAGCACCATGGCCGGCACCTGGATGCCGTGCTCCCCGAGGCGGGACCACCGACCGATGACGAGCGCGACGAGGATGACCCCGAACATCGTCCACCACGTGACGCCGAAGACGGTCGCCACGACCCACGCGACACTGAGCCCGAGCACGACGGCTGCGATCCGCTGGGCGCTGGCCGAGATCGACCGCACCATGGTGCGGTCCACGACGAGCAGGGCTGCCATCGGCGCGTAGAACGGGACCGGGCTGTCCAGCACCCGCACGGCGAACTGCCAGGCCAGGACGGTCGCCACCGCGGCCTTGACGAGCAGGAGCAGCGCGTCGCGCTCGGGACCGGGCTGCTGGAACGCCCGTCGCAGGGCGCGCACCCGCTGCCTCGCGTCGTCACGCCACTGGCTCATCCGCGGAGCCCCTCACGCGGCGGCGCGCCACCCGGCACCGAAGGCGCCGTCCCGGACGCCTCGCGCCGCCCGGCGGGGCCGATCACGAAGACCTGCGCTGCGACGCCTCTTCGACGGCCCGCTTGTCGATGTCGTCCATGGCGCGGGTGTCGCGCGGCTCCGCGAACGGTTCGAGGTCCTCCGGGACGCCCTCGGCGATCGCGCGGCTCCGGTCGAGCTCGGCGTTGACCTCGGCGCCCAGCAGGATCGCGATGTTCGTCAGCCACAGCCAGACGAGGAAGATGACGACACCGGCGAGGGACCCGTAGGTCTTGTTGTACGACGAGAACAGGGCGACGTAGACCGCGAAGAGCCCCGAGACGACGAGCCAGATGAGCACGGCGATGACGCCGCCGGGGCTGACCCACTTGACGCCTCCCTGCTTCGCGTTGGGACTGGCCCAGAAGAGGACGGCGAAGAGCACGGAGACGAGGACGAGCAGCACGGGCCACTTCAGCACGCCCCACACGAGGAGAGCCGTGTCACCGGCGCCGATGAGGTTGCCGACCTGCTCGGCCACCGGCCCGCTGACGACGACGATCACCGCGCTGGCGACCATGACGACGACGGCGAAGAGGGTCACCCCGACACGGATCGGAACGGTCTTCCAGAGCGGACGGCCCTCCGGGATGTCGTAGATGACGTTGGAGGCCCGCATGAACGCCGAGACGTAGCCGGACGCCGACCAGAGGGCCACGAGCAGGCCGAGGACCGCCCCGAAGCCGGCGCTCGTCCGGTTCGCCTGTGCCTGGGCGATGAGCGTGCGCACGAAGTCCGCGCTCGACCCGGGTGCGATGGCCTGGACCTGGCTGATGACCTCCGCCGTGGCGTTGCGCCCCATGAGTCCGAGCGCGGCGACGAGCACGGCGAGCGCCGGGGCGATCGAGAGCAGGCCGTAGTACGTCAACGACGCCGCGAGATCGGTGAGGTTGTCCCGCTTGAACTCGACCCGGGCACGCTTGAGGGCTGCGACGAGGGAGGAGCGGGGCAGGTCGGCGGGACTGTCCGGCTCCGCGGACGTCCTCGTGCCGGGGTCTGTGCCATCAGGACTGCCGTCCGGGCTGCTGTCGGGGGCGTCGTCGGGGGTGCCGGACTGCGCCTGGCCGCGGCTGCTGCGTGAGGGGTCGCTTGCGGGTGCCATTCCCTGCCCGTACCCAATGGGTGGGACGGCCGCACGGGACGGGGCCGGTCCCGGGTCGTCGGCGGGCAATGGCAGCATGGGGCGCTGCTGTGGGTACGAAGCCCTATGCGTCGCCCGCACAGGGCGGGTGGTCGCCTCCGGACGGCGGCCACGAGCCGACACGAACCCGAGGGAGAGGCCGAGCATGGTGGACCGACAGGCTGACCTCGTCGCCGGGCGCTACCGGCTAATGAACCGGATCGGCTCCGGTGGCATGGGACACGTGTGGCTCGCCTGGGACGAGCGACTGAGCCGTGCCGTGGCCCTCAAGCAGCTGCGCTCCCCCGTCGGCCTGGACGAGGCCGACACCCGCGTCGCCCACGAACGTGCCATGCGGGAGGCCCGCAACACGGCCCGCCTCCACCACCCGAACGCCGTCCCCGTCTTCGACGTCGTCGACCACGACGGTCAGCCGTGCCTCGTCATGCAGTACCTCCCGTCGCGCAGCCTGCACGCCGTTCTGGCCGAGCGCGGACCCCTGCCGGTGCGCGAGGTCGCCAAGCTCGGCTGCGAGCTCGCCGCGGCGCTCGCCGCCGCCCACCGCGCCGACATCGTGCACCGCGACGTCAAGCCGGGCAACGTGCTCGTCGCCGAGGACGGCACAGCCCGCATCACCGACTTCGGGATCTCGCACGCCCTCGGTGACGCGTCCCTGACGTCGACCGGCATGGTCACGGGCACCCCCGCCTACCTGGCGCCAGAGGTCGCCCGAGGGGCGGCGTCGAGCCCGGCCTCCGACGTCTTCTCCCTCGGCGCCACGCTCTATGCCGCTGCCGAGGGCACGCCACCGTTCGGGACCGGCGACAACGCGATGGCCCTGCTGCACCGGGTCGCGTCCGGCTCGATCACCCCGCCCGGTGACGGTCCCCTCGCGCCCGTCCTGCTCTCGATGCTCGCCGCATCACCCGAGGACCGTCCGTCGATGCAGGACGTGTCGGCCGAGCTCGCCGAGGTCGCTGCCGGACGTCCGCCCCGCGGCGGAGCGGTGACCTCGGGCGACGGACCCGCCGACCGCCCTGACCGTACGCGTGTCCTGCCCGCCGGCGGAGCGGTGCGGGCCGCGGGAGCCGGGGCGGCAGCCGCGGCCGCGGGCGGCGCGTCGACGCACGATGGCGACCGCGGCGGCGACGACCTCGGCGGCGCGACCCCCGCCACCACGCGGTTGCCGACGGCCGGGGCACCCGACCCCACCGACACGCCGGGGTCGGCCACGCCACCCCCACCCGCCGACGTCGCGTGGCCGGAGGGCGGTGACCACGACGGCGAGGTCGATGACGTGGACCGCGGCGAGAGCCCGGGCCGCCGCCGGAGCGCTGTGCTCCTCCTGATCGCCGTGGTCGTGCTCGCCGGTGCCGGTCTCGCCGTCTGGGGCCTGCAGCGTGACGCGACCGACCCCGGCGGACAGGCTGCGCCACCCATCGCCTCCAGCACCTCCAAGGCCACGACGCGACCCACGACGGCGGCTCCCACCACGTCTCGGGCCGAGAGACCCTCGCCCTCGACGAGCGCGCCCCAGAGCCCACGACCCTCGCCGTCGTCGACGCCCACGACGGCGCCCTCGACGCCCTCGAACTCCACGACGACGACGGCTCCGGGCGGCCCGACGGACGCCGAGCTGGCCCGCGCCGTGCGGGACTACTACGCGCTGCTGCCCGGCGACACCGACGCCGGGTGGGCGCGCCTGACCGACCGCTACCGGTCCACGACGTCGGGCAGCCGCGCGACCTACGAGCGCTTTTGGGGCTCCGTCGACTCCGTCGACGTGCGCCAGGCGACCGGGTCGGCGCCGCGGTCGGTCGTCGCGACCCTGCGCTACGCCTTCGACGACGGGCGTCGCTTCGAGGAGCGGACGTCCTACTCGCTCGTGGACGACGGCGGGATCCTCAAGATCGACCGATCGTCGGTGCTGAGCAGCCGCCGGCTCTGACGACGGCCGGGCCGCTGCGGCAGCCGATGCGCCCCGAGGCCCCGCCGTCCGCGTTCGGGTGGCCGTGACTCAGATCTGGGGCAGGGCGCCGCGGACGGCGGGGTGCTCGGGGTGTGGCTCGACGGTGACGGGAGGACCGTCAGGGGCAGCGCCACATGACCAGTGAACGTGCAGAGTGCCCTGCTCGGTTCCGCGCCGCGCCGACCGGGGCCACGACGCTCGTCGTGCACACCTGCGCGAGACGCTCGAGCATCGCTGCCCGCTCGCTGCCGGTCATCACGGTCGCGAAGGTCTCGTCGTCGGCCGCCGTCACTGCGCTCATGGTGGTTCTCCCTGGTCGCGGCACCCGGCTCTACCCTGTGGCCGGTGTCCTTGGAGTAGGTGTACCAGTCGTAAAGGACGGATACGTCCCTATTGCCCGAATATCTGCAAGAAAGTCTCAAGAAATGTGCAAGGGATGGTCAGCCGACGGCCGCGGCCCGAAGGACGCGCGGCCGCCGGTGGGCCGTCGACCGACCGCTGGTCGACGGCCGGACGCCGGAGCTACATCCGCTCGGCGCCGTCCCTGATCGCCTCCCGGATGCGGGTGTAGGTGCCGCACCGACAGACGTTGCGTATGCCGTCGAGGTCGTCGTCGGTGATGGCGCGGCCCTCGGCACGCACCTTCCGCACGAGAGCGACCGCGGCCATGATCTGCCCGGGCTGGCAGTAGCCGCACTGGGCGACGTCCCGCTGGAGCCACGCCTCCTGCATGGGGTGCAGGTCGGCGCCCACCGTGTCGGGCAGTCCCTCGATGGTCGTGATCTCGTCGTCCGGACCGACGTCCTTGACCTGGACCGAGCAGGGGTTGAAGGCCTTGCCGTTGATGTGCGAGGTGCAGGCCTTGCAGACGTTGATGCCGCAGCCGTACTTCGGCCCGGTGATGCCGAGGACGTCGCGCAGGACCCAGAGGAGCCGGACGTCGTCGGCCACGTCGACGGTGACGGACTCGCCGTTCACCCGAAAGGTGTGCTGTGCCATGGGTGTGCTCCTCAGTGGGTGTGGTCGAGGCCGTCGGTGGGTGACGGCGGCACCGGTGGGACGAAGGTCTTCGGGGTGAACGACACGGTCCCGTGGTTGATGGGGAACCGCGTCGGGACGGTGCCCGTGGCCCGGGCGTAGGCACACGCCGTCGCGGCGACCGAGGCGGCCACACCGGCCTCCCCCGCGCCGCCCGGCAGCTCGGCGTCCGAGGGCATGACGATGCACTCGAAGGTCGGGGGCACGTTCCACTGCCGCGTGTAGAAGTAGTTGTCCCAGCTCGCCTCGAGGAAGTGACCGTCCTGCAGGTGGTTGCTGCTCGTCAGGGCGAGCGCGATGCCGTCGGAGACTCCGCCCATCATCTGCGCCTCCAGTCCGCGTGGGTTGACGACGAGTCCGGCGTCGATGGCGATGACCGCCTTGGTGACGCGTGGGCCGGTCACGGCATCGCGCACCTGCCGGTTCACCGTCTCGGGGCGGCAGTCGATCTCGACGAGGACCGCGGTGGCGCCCTTGTACTCAGAGTGGATCGCGATCCCCTGCGCGGTGCCGGCCGGCATCGAGCGTCCCCACTGGCCGACCTCGGCGACCTTGCGCAGACAGGCCTTGACGCGTTCGTTGCGCAGGAACGCCAGACGGAAGGCGAGGGGGTCCTTGCGCAGCTTCTTGGCGAGCTGGTCGATGAACAGCTCGTTGGCGCACGCGACGTCGGGTGAGTAGATGTTGCGCATGCTCCCGGTGTTGAAGCCCATGTCGACCTCGTTGAGCAGCTGGGTCACGACCCCGAAGTCGTAGGGCAGCTCCTGGGTCAGCGTGAAGATCGACTCGGCGAGACCGAGGTTGCCCAGACCGGCGGGCAGCTCGGAGGCCATCGCCGTCAGCCGCTCACCCAGCCCGTGCGAGAAGTCCGTCTTGATGCTCGTGTGCCGCTGCTCGAAGGTGAGCACCTCCCCCGCCAGCAGCGTGGCACGGATCCGTGACGTCGCCATGGGGTGCGTCCGCCCCTGGCGGGGCTCGTCGGCACGGTGCCACATGAGCTTGACGGGCTTGCCCATGGCCCGGGAGATCTTCGCAGCCTCGATGGCCGCATCGCCGAAGAGCTTGTGCCCGAAGGACCCTCCACCGGTCACGATGTTGACGGCGACGCGTGCGATCGGCAGGCCCAGGGCCTTGGCGATGTTGCGCTGGGCGACGATGGGAGCCTTGAGGCCTGCCCAGACGGTGGCGCGGTCGTCGCGCACGTCGGCGATGGCGCAGTTGGGCTCGAGGGCCGCGCTACTGCGGAACATGAACTCGAAGCGCAGGTCGACGGTCTGCGTCAGCAGGGGCACCTTGGGCACCGCCATCGGCAGCTCCGCCGCCTTGAGACGGCGCAGCACCGAGTCGTCCGACTCGCCCTCGACCGGACCGCCGTCCCACGTGACCCGGAGGGCGCGGACGGCGTCGATGCACTGGCCGAACGTCTCGGCGCGGACCGCGACTCCGGTGTCGACGACGACGACGTCGGTGACTCCGGGCAGTGCCTGGACCGCCGCGAGGTTGTCGACGCTGCGCGGCGAGCCGTTGAGCGTCGGGGGTCGGCACACCATCGTCGGCAGCGCGTCGGGCACGTCGAGGTCCATGGTGAACCGCTTGCGCCCCGTCACGGCCTCGAGTGCGTCGACCCGGTTGCGGGGCGTGCCCACGACGTCGAACGAGGTGACCGGAGCGAGCTCGACGTCGACGGCCGTGGTCGTGGAGCCGGCGGCGGGACCCGACAGCTCGGCATACGTCCGGCTGCTGCCGTCCGGCGCCGTCACGACGCCGCCCTTGGCCACGAGCGAGGCGACCGTGGCGCCGAGGGCTGTCGCCGCAGCCTCGAGGAGGGCGCCGCGGGCCACCGCGGCCGCCACCCGGATCGGCGTGAACATCGACTGCATGGTGTTCGAGCCGCCGGTGAGCTGGTTGAAGACGAGCTCGGGGCGTGCGGGCGCCAGCGTCACGCGTACGTCCTCGACGGGCATCGCGAGCTCCTCGGCGATGATCATGGCCGCAGCCGTCGTGATGCCCTGCCCGACCTCCATGCGCGGGATCGCGAAGTGCGCCAGTCCGTGGTCGTCGACCGTGATGGTGATCAGCTGTGACGTCGGCAGCGCCGAGTGGGTCTGGAGGTCGCCGAGGTCGTAGAGCTCGGGCACCTGCGGTGCGCTCGGGACCGCGGCGGAGGCGGGGGCAGCGCCGCCGACCTCCGCCGCGACCGTGAGTGTGGCCCCTGCCACGACGAAGCCTATGAACCGCCTCCGGCTGACGCCGCCGGGTGGCGAACCCGGGGCTCGGGCGGGGCTCTGGACGTGCGGGTGGCCGGGGGTCGTCGTCATCGACTGGGGTCCCTTCTCGGAACGAGCACGTGCAACCGAAAGTGCCGGGGGTGGGGCGGGCTGCACGTGGTGGTGCCTCCGTGGTTCGCCGCACGGGCGGATCCGGATTGTCCTGCCCCAACGAGCCGGTGTGTGCCGATGTCACGCCCGCGGCGCGATGACGGCCCTACAGTGAGCCCCGTGCCCGGTCAGGTCGATCCGACGCCCAGCCCGAGCAACGGGCGCGCCGCCGATGTCGTCGACGTCTTCGTCTACGTCGTCGTGCTCAACCTCTTCGTCGAGTACTTCCCGGCCGTCATCAGTGAGACCTTCACGCTGTCGCTGCTCACTGCGGTCCTGCTCAAGGGCGTCCTCGAGGTCGTCGTCGCGGTGAAGAAGCGCGCGAGGTGGCGGTTCACCTCGGCGCGCAGCGCCGCGGGAAAGGTCGGCGCGGGCCTGCTGCTCTGGGGCGTCCTCGTCGGCAGCAAGTTCGTCGTGCTCAAGACCGTCGACCTCGTCTTCGGCGACAGCGTCAGCCTCGGCGGGTTCGTGTCGGTGACGCTGCTCATCCTCGCGCTCCTGGTCAGCCGCCTCGTCGTGCGCCGCCTGCTCGCGCCGGCGCGACGGGTTCCGGGGCCTGCCGGCTGAGGCCTCGACGCGGGCCCGCGAGGCTGCGACAGTGGGCTCATGTCCCTCGAGACGTGGTGGTCCGCGGTGAGGCCCGAGACCCGCGACTGGCTCGTCGCCCACAACGGCGAACCGCTACCGGTGGACGTCGTCGACGACATCACGCGCGTCAGTGGTCCCGTCGATCCGGACGCGTGGTGGGTCGCCGGCAGCGGCCCCGCTGGACTGCAGCTCTCGGACGCGGCCGTCGACTGGGTCGAGGCCGTGGCCAACGGTGAGGGTCCCCCGGAGCCCTAACCGACCTCGGCGAGCCACTCGTCGACGAGGCGCACCCGACGCACGTGCGGGTGGAAGTAGAAGACGCTCTCGTGGACGATGTCCCCCGCGACGACGACGTGGTCGAGCCGCCCGAGCTCGGCGCGCGCCAGCGCCGCCCCCAGCTCGACGAAGAGTCCTCGCCCGGGCTCCTCGCCCGATGCGACGACGACCACGGCGTCGGCCGCCATGACTCCGCCGAGGTCGGTCCGGGCGATCTGCGCCGACCGTTCGGGCCAGGCGGCGTAGTCGTCGGCGAGGTCGAGCTCGAGCGTCCAGTCGTGCGTCAGCGTGTGACCGGCGGCCTCGATCGCGCGCTGCACCGTCCTCACGGCGGCGGTGTCGGCGAGCTGACCGGCGACGTAGACCTTCATGGGCGCTCCTGGGTCGGCTGGAGGGGCGGCGGTGTGCACACCCTGCCACCGGGTCACGACGGTCGGGTCAGGACGGTCGGGTCACGACGGTCGGGTCACGACGGTCGGGTCAGGACGTTCGGGCCCCGCCCACCCGAGAACCTTCGACGGCCCGGCTCAGCGCGGCAGGCGCGAGGTCCCGAGGTCGATGACGTCACTCGCCACCTGGTCGAGGTCTCGGTCGGTCACCTCGGCGTGACCGCGCAGCAGCGCGTGGGCCTCGTCGGCGGTCAGGCCGCGGTGCAGCATCACGAGGTCGACGGCCACGGCGAGGTCGATGCCGTCGGACGTGCCCGATCGCCTCATGGGCGCGGTGGCCCGGTCGATGGTGCCCTCCGAGCGGCCACGACGGGATCCGGGCGCTGGTGACGTGCTCACGCGGCATGCATACCCGGCGGCCGGGCGCTCCTTTCACGGCGACGCTGCACGGCGTTCCTCTCGTCGATGCGGAGGACGGGCCGGAGCACGCCCCGGCGAGTGACGGGTGGAGAAGGCCGATCATCCGGAGCGCGTTTGTCGCGCCGGAACCTGTTGTGAGCAGTGGCGTGGCGCTCAGTTCGGGGACACCGGGGCAGCGCACCGGGGGCCGTCGAACGCGCGCAGCCGATCGTCTCGATGCACCCCCCATCGTCGATTTGGAGGAGTCATGGCTCTCCTGCCCCATCGCCGCCCCCGACCGGGGTGGCACCCGTGAGCGCGGCCTTCCGCAGCACCGAGGCCGCCACGGGCGGGGTCGACGGCCCGGCCACGTCCGCGCTGCTCCGGGCCGGCCGGTTCTTCACGCGGTGGGAGGAGTCCGACGACGGGCGTGCCGTCTTCCGTGAGGGCGGGCGGGCCGGCGACGTCTTCTACCGCGACCGGTGGAGCCACGACAAGGTGGTCCGCTCGACCCATGGCGTCAACTGCACCGGCTCCTGCTCGTGGAAGGTCTACGTCAAGGACGGGATCATCACCTGGGAGACGCAGCAGACCGACTACCCGTCCGTCGGCCCCGACCGCCCGGAGTACGAGCCCCGCGGCTGCCCGCGCGGAGCCGCGTTCTCCTGGTACACCTACTCCCCTACTCGCGTGCGCTATCCCTACGTCCGCGGTGTCCTCCTCGAGATGTACCGCGAGGCCAAGGCCCGCCTCGGGGACCCGGTCGCCGCCTGGCACGAGATCACGACCGACCCGGAGAAGCGCCGCCGCTACCAGAGCGCTCGCGGCAAGGGCGGCCTCGTGCGTGCGTCGTGGGGCGAGGCCGTCGAGATCGCCGCCGCCGCGCACGTCCACACGATCAAGGAGTACGGCCCCGACCGCGTCGCCGGCTTCTCGCCGATCCCCGCGATGTCGATGGTGTCGCACTGCGTCGGCACCCGCTTCATCCAGCTCATCGGCGGCGTCATGACGAGCTTCTACGACTGGTACGCCGACCTGCCCGTCGCGAGCCCGCAGGTCTTCGGCGACCAGACCGACGTGCCCGAGTCGGGCGACTGGTGGGACGCGACGTACCTCATGATGTGGGGCTCCAACGTCCCGGTGACCCGGACGCCCGACGCGCACTGGATGGCCGAGGTCCGCTACCGCGGCACGAAGGTCGTCACCGTCAGCCCCGACTACGCCGACAACACGAAGTTCGCCGACGAGTGGATGCCCGCCCAGGCCGGCACCGACGCCGCGCTCGCGATGGCGATGGGTCACGTGCTCCTCAAGGAGTTCTTCGTCGACCGCGAGGTCTCCTTCTTCACCGACTACGTGCGCACCTACAGCGACCTCCCCTTCCTCATCCGTCTCGAGGCCCCCGAGGAGGCGTATGCCGCCGCGTCGGGTGCCGGTGCCACCGCTCCCCTCGTGCCCGGCAAGTTCCTCACCGCCGCCGACCTCGCCGCCGAAGGGAGCACGGCCCCGGACGAGGACGCCTGGAAGACCGTGCTGCTCGACGACGTGACCGGTCAGCCGGTCGTGCCGAACGGCTCGATGGGCTTCCGCTACGCGGACTCCGGCAAGGGGCGCTGGAACCTCGACCTCGACGGGGTCAGCCCAGCGCTCACGATGGCCGGCGACGCCGCCGAGGCCGTCGAGGTGCTGCTGCCGGCCTTCGTCGAGCCCGACGGCACCGGCTCGGTCCTGCGCCGAGGGGTGCCTGCTCGCCGCGTCGCGGGTCACCTCGTGACGACCGTCTACGACCTCATGCTCGCGCAGTACGGCGTCGAGCGAGAAGGGCTGCCGGGTAGCTGGCCGACGGGCTACGACGACGTGACCGCGCCCTACACGCCGGCGTGGCAGGCCGAGATCACCGGCGTGCCCGCCGAGCAGTGCATCCGCATCGTGCGCGAGTTCGCGACGAACTCCGAGCAGTCACAAGGGCGCTCGATGATCATCATGGGTGCGGGCATCTGCCAGTGGTTCCACGGCGACGCGACCTACCGCGCGATCCTCTCGCTGCTCGTCCTCACCGGCTGCATGGGTCGCAACGGTGGCGGCTGGGCGCACTACGTCGGCCAGGAGAAGTGCCGACCGATCACCGGCTGGATCTCCCTCGCCAACGCCCTCGACTGGGGCCGGCCGCCGCGCACCATGACGGGCACGTCGTACTGGTACATGCACACCGACCAGTGGCGCAACGACGGCTACTCCGCGGACTCGCTCAACTCGCCCCTCGCCAGAGGGCATCTGGCCGGCAAGCACACCGCCGACACCATCGCGCAGTCCGCCCGGATGGGGTGGATGCCGTTCTACCCGCAGTTCGGCGCCAACCCGCTCCAGGTGGCGCAGGACGCCCAGGCCGCCGTCGACGCGGGCACCGCCGCCAGCCCGGCGGCATACGTGGCCGGTGCTCTCCACGACGGCACGCTGACCTCGGCCATCGAGGACGTCGACGCCCCCGAGAACTGGCCGCGCACCCTCGTGCTGTGGCGGAGCAACCTCATGGGCTCCTCGGCCAAGGGCAACGAGTACTTCCTGCGCAACCTGCTGGGCACGCACCACAACGTCCTCGGCAGCGAGAACCCTCTGGCACCAAGGCCTTCCGAGGTGAAGTGGCACGACGAGGCGCCGGAGGGCAAGCTCGACCTGCTGCTCTCGGCCGACTTCCGCATGACGTCGACGACCCTGCTGTCGGACATCGTGCTCCCCGCCGCGACGTGGTACGAGAAGCACGACCTCAGCTCGACCGACATGCACCCGTTCGTGCACGCCTTCACCCCGGCCATCGACCCGCCCTGGGAGGCCAAGAGCGACTTCGAGCTGTTCCACCTCCTCGCCGAGAAGCTCTCGGACCTCGCGCGCACCCACCTCGGCGTGCGCCAGGACCTCGTCAGCGTGCCGCTCATGCACGACACCCCCGGCGAGACGGCGCAGCCCGGCGGGCGGGCCGTCGACTGGCGGGCCACGGGGGTACATCGGGTCGCCGGGCGTGACGGGGGCGGTGTCGCGGCACTTCTGGGCGCTGACCTGGCGGTCGTGGTTGACGACGACCTTCTCGTCCTTGGTGACCTGCGTGTCGAGCTCGAGCGTGGGGACGCCGAGGCGCATCGCCTTGGCGAATCCCTCGAGGGACTCCGCGGTCGTCATCCCGATGCCGCCGCGGTGGGCCTGAAGGTCGAAGTGCGTCTTCTGCGGCAGGACGGCGCGAGCGCCGGACTCCCCCGCGCCTTCGAGCGTGACGGCAGCCCTGGGGGGTGATGGCGGCGACGGCGCCGCTGGCCCCGGCGCCTCCGGCGGCGACGGCGGGGCCGAGGGTCAGGGCGGCCAGGGGTCCGGCGAGGGCCAGGCTGACGAGGAGACGGCGTACGGGCATCGGAGATCCTTCACTCGGGGCTGGGCTGGCCCCTCGACGCTATGGATCTCCCGCCCGGACGGGGTGGCCGCGACGTGGCGTCTGCGTGAACCCTCGCCGAACGGACGAACCGGACATCGGTCGGGCGATCGGGCGGGCGCAGACGGTGAGACCCCGAGCCGCTCTCGTCGCTGGCGTCGTGAGGCTCGCGGGGCCGGCCGCGCGTCACGAGGATCGGCGTCTCAGGCCTTCCTGGCAGCGGACACGTCGACGCACAGGACTCCCCTGTTGCCGTCCTGGTCGGCCATCACGGTGAGCCCGGGCGCGTCGCTGTCATCGACGACGGTCCCGCCCGCAGCGAGGACGGCGGCGATCCGCTCGTCCGCCACCTCGGGCGCCACGTAGACCTCGACGTGGAACCGCTGGCGCGGGGAGTCCTGCTCGTCGGCGTCACCGAACCACAGGTTCGGCACACGTCTCGTGGCGTCCCGGATCTCGTCACTGGGCGTCCCGCGACCCTGGGAGTCGGCGCTGCCGGTCAGCAGGGCGGCCCACACCGGGGCGATGGTCGCCGAGCGCCTCGTGTCGAGCCCGAGCTCGATGTCGCTGACCGACGCCGGGTCTGCATCGAGGTGGTGGTCCGCGGCGATCTCGGTGATCCGTCGCGCGAGGTCGACGTCCTGCTGCGTCACCCACTCGACGACGTGCTCGGTGCCCTCGTCGTCGCGGTAGATGGCGTCGTCGCTGACGAGCTTGAGGTCGACGACACCGTTGCCCATGGACACGCGCGGGTGGTGGCCGAGGGCATCGCCCGCGTCGCCCACCGCCGCGACGAACCGAGCGCCGGTGCCGAAGTCGTCGACGAGGTAGCGGGCGTGCAGGCCTTGGGCCAGCTTGCGCCAGTCGGTCAGGTCGGCCTCGGCGATCTGTGCGCTCTTCAGCATGTCCATACACGGGGACCCTAGCCGCGACACGAGCCTCGGTGCCCCGGAGAGGCAGCACGGTCTCCGAGCGCACCGCACACCCCTCCCGCGTCACGTCGGCCACCACCCGTCTGGCGCGGGTGCCTGACCACCATCGATCGCGCCGGGAACGGGCTTGGACGTCAGTGCGCCTCGAGGACGAAGAAGAGGAAGCAGATGAAGGCGGTCCGGCCACCGATGTCCGGTGGGAGGAGGTCTCGTGGGGTGTCGGGCGAGAAGGGGGGCTCGCTGATGACGGCGATGCGGAAGCCAGCCTCGGTGAACGCGTCGCTCATGGCGTGCAGCGGCCGGTGCCAGTACGTGAGCACCGCGGGCCGGCCGTCGAAGAGGTACTCCTCCGAGTAGCGGGTGACGGAGAAGTAGTCGGCATCGGGGTCGCTCGACTCGAGGATGCGTGGGTGGTTGACCGACAGGAGGAGGCGGCCTCCGGGCTTGAGGATGCGCCGCAGCTCGGCCAAGGGCGCCGTCCAGTCCTCGAGGTAGTGCAGCACGAGGGAGCAGATGACGTCGTCGAAGGTTGCATCGGCATACGGCAGAGGCTGGCTGAGGTCGGCCACTCTCAGGTCCGCCTCCGCGCCGAGGCGCTGCCGTGCCAGCTCGAGCATGGCCTGGCTCGAGTCGAACCCGCTCACGTGGGCGCCCCGCGAGCGGAGGTCCTCGGACAGGGGCCCGGAGCCGCAGCCGGCATCGAGCACGCGACGCCCCTCGACATCGCCGGCCAGCTCGACCATCGCCGGTCGTGCGTAGTAGGCGTTGAAGAGGCCCGTCTCGTTGGCCTTCGCGTAGCTCTCGGCGAAGCTGTCGTAGTGGTCGGCTCGCACACGTCCCTCTTCCCTGGGTGCCCCCCGGCCGGGAGCGACGTGCCAACGTTGGCACAGGGAAAGGCACGGTGCCCGCCCGGCGCCTCCGGTCCCGGCACTCTCATGTCGTCGTTCTCTACGAGGCCGCCGACCTGCTCGGCCACCGGCCCTCGTCGGCACCGCCGCTCGGCGGCAGGTGCGACCGCTGACCTCGCGCACGGAGGACGGCGGCGGGTGACGCGTTTCGCAGAACGGGGTGACCGCTACGAGAGGAACGCCCGCATCGCGGCGAGCACGTCGTCACGGCGGTCGATGAAGAGGTAGTGGCTGGCCTGGAGCTCGATGACGTGGGCATCCGCCGTCTCTGCGGCGAAGCGGTCACGACACGCGACCCGCCAGATCGCCTCCGGCCCCTGCCACTGGTCCCCGAGCGCGTAGATCGCCAGCGCGGGTGCGGTGATGTCGGAGTAGGGATGACGGAACGCCTTGAGGGCCTGAACGAACGGCGCGGCAGCCACGGAGGAGAACGTGTCCACCACTGACCCGTCCTCCTGGGTCTCCACGGAGGTGCGCAGCATCGCGTCGAGGGCGGGTCCCCGGATGTCGTCGGGGAGCAATGAGTGGACGACGTCGACGTAGTCCTCGTACGAGGCGAACCGCTCCGGGCTCGCGGCCTCTTCCGGCCACTCCGGTGTGGGGCTGTCGGCCCAGTCGTAGGCCCCGTCGAGATAGACGATGCTGGCCACGCGTCCGGGATGACGAGCGGCCAGGGCCGAGACCTCACCCCCTCCCATCGAGTGCCCCGCGACGTGGGCACGCTCGATGCCCAGGGCGTCGAGCAGCCGTCGCGCGTCTTCGGCAGCGTCGGCGAGCGCGTGGCCGCCCTCGACGCGGTCGCTCAGGCCGTGCCCGCGCCTGGTCAGGGCGAGCACCCTGAACCGGTCGCTCAGGTGCGGGGCCAGCTCGGCGAAGACGTGGGCGGTGCCGCCCAGTCCTGCCAGCAGCAGCAGCGGGTCTCCGTCGCCGCCCCAGTCGAGGTAGTGGAAGCGGACACCGTCGAGCGTGACGAACTCGTCGGAAGGTATGTCGATGTGACCCGGCACCCGGTGACCGTACCGCGACGGCCCAGCACGCGGACACGCTCCTGAACGGGCCCCAGCAGTGCACGGTCCCGTCGGCTGGAGCTCGGCGACTTCTGGCCCTAGCAGGGCAGGGCGCCGTGTGCGTGCCGCTGCAGGACGAATGGTGCCCGCACGGGAATGGCACCCGACGGTGAACCTTGTCCCGGACGCCGGTCGTCCGGAAGCGGTCCTAGCGTGTGTGGATGGCAACGTCTACACAGCCTGCGGACGCGCAGCGAGGGTACGCAGTCGCACGACTGGACGAGATCGACGTGCTGGCCGACGGTCCGGGTCGTTACCGGCCTGTACGGCACCACTTCGGCATCACGAGCTTCGGGGTGACCGCATGGGTGGGCTCTGACGGTGACGCCATCATCAACGAGTTCGACGAGGACTCCGAGCCGGCCGAGGAGCTCTTCGTCGTCGTCAGCGGGCGAGCGGTCTTCGAGCTCGAGGACGAACGCGTGGAAGCGAGCCCTGGCACTCTCGTGTTCACCAGACAGGGCACCCGGCGCACAGCCGTCGCGGCCGAGCCGGCAACCACCGTCCTCGTCTTCGACGGCACACCGGGCAAGGCGTACGACGCGACCGGCTGGGAGCTGTGGGCACCGCTGAGACCGCTCTACGACGAAGGCGAGCACGACGAGCTGAGCGCTCGACTCGAGGAAGCCGTCGCCGCCAACCCCGGGTATCCGATGCTCGCCTACAACCTGGCCTGCTGCGAGAGCCTCCGCGGCCGCCCGGCCGAGGCGATACGTCATCTCCGGCACGCCATCGACGCCTCGGAGAAGTACCGGGCAGATGCACGCGCCGACGCCGACTTCGTTCCGATCCGTGACGAACCAGAGTTCAAGGAGCTCGTCGGCGAACAGTGATCGAGGGCTGCCAGCTGGGTGGCCAGGCCGACGGTCCCCTGGAAACCGATGGAGCGGTCCTTCGTCGCGTTGCTACGGTGCGGCAACCCCAGTAGCCACCGCCAAGGACCCGCCGATGCACCACCTGTGAGACCTCTCGAGCGCTGATTCGTCGCGCGACGCGAATGCGCGTCGCGCTCCTTTCGCTTTCGAACCTCTCACGGGAACCGGTGCATCTCTGTGCCCAGAATCTGGGTCGTCGTACCCACCTGCCTGCCCACCATCGTCCGACGCTGTCACGCCTGTGGTTCCGAACGGTTTCGCACGAGCGGCAAGTTCCGCGTCAACGCCAACCACAAGCTGCTCGACTCCTGGCTCCTGGCCCTGTGCACCATCTGCGGCGACACCACGAAGCTCACGGTGCTTGAACGGATCAACGTCCGGTCGGTGAGGCATGAGCTCTTGGACCGCCTGCACCACAACGACCCCCGTCTGGCGGCCGAGCTGCTCGCGGATCCGACGGTGCGGCGACGTAACCGCGTCGCGCTCGACTGGGACAACGCCTGGCGCCTCGACACCTCTGAACCGCTTGACCTGGTGGACGAGGACGCCGAGGTCGTCGTGCGCTTCGCAGCGCCGATCCCCGTCCGACCGACACGACTGATCGCCGAGGGCCTCGGCCTCTCGCGGGCCGAGGTCGAGAAGCTCATCGCCGAGGGGAGGCTGAGATCCAGTGTCCGCCTGAGCGGCAGACGCTCCGGAGAGTTTGCATTCACACTCGAGCGCTGAGTCGTCCGACCGTGTGGCCCGCGACGAAGACGTCGCAAGCCTCGCTGTGGCGTCTCGATCTGGTGCTCGGCACGGCGGCGGAGCCGCTCACCCGGCTGACGCCACGCCGACGACGCCGAATGTCCGCGACCGCGGCTCCCGAGGTGCAGGGTCCCCCGTCAGCGACTCTCGACGTACCAGGTCTCCTGGATGGAGCGGCGCATCGCCAGCCGCTGCCGGGTCTGGGCGACGATGCCGACCAGGGCAAGCACCAGCAGGGTCACGTACCAGCCCCAGCTGGCTTGCACCGCCTGCGTGAAGTTGCCCCGGGTGAAGTCGGCGGAGTCGATCGCGCCCACCAGCAGCATCAGACCGGCGACGACGCTGACCGCCCCGGCGATCGAGCTGACGACAGCCAGCACGATCATCGGCAGGTTGCCGATGACCGCCACCAGGCCGAGCACGGCGCCGACGGCGATGCCCGCCAGCACGGCAACCCAGTTGCAGTCGATGCCCAGGGCGACGACGAGGCCCGAACCGATCGCGAAACCGAACGCAGCCATGGCGAGAACGACGGCCACAGCGAAGTAGAGGTATGCGAGGAGGGCGAAGATCAGGGCGCAGACGAAGCCCGCCACCCAACCCAGCACGGTGCCGAGGACACGCTCATCGGCAAGCTCAGCGAAGAGTCCTGCCCCGAAAGCAAATCCGGCGAAGAAGCCCCAGATGGGGAGGACCAAGCGCAGCAGCAGCTGTCCGGCGAAGAGCATGAAACCACCGGCTATGATGGCGAAAAGGCCCAGGATGATGTCTGCCATGCCCCAATGTAGGGCTCCCGCCCGCCGGCCCGCGCGCGAACGCAGCACCTCGGGAACTACGCACGGTCGGGTGGCGCCGGACCGTACGTACCGCCGCTCCGTCCGGTCCCTGACGTCGGTGCACCCGAAAGCACCGCCTGCGCCGTCGTCGTCTCGCTAGTCTCGTCCTACGCGCGGAAGGGCTGCAGTCGGGCCGACCATGGAGTGTGACCCGCCGCGGACCCACGGATGGCGTCGGGTGAGGGAGCGGTGAGATGAGCGCAAGGAACACGCGGTCGATGACCTTCCGCGCGAGCACCGGCGAGGCGGTCACGGCGCTCGAGGACGCAGCGCGCCGCGCGGGGATGCAGCACCTCTCCTCTGATGCTGCGACCGGCGTCTTCGTCTTCACCGCAGGGCGGGTGGTGCTCTCGTTCGGGGAGAAGGTCACTGCCTGGATCCGTGAGATCACTCCGGGCACCGTGCAGGTGACGCTGTCCTCGAACCTGCAGTTCGGCCTGGGGAACATCGGGCGCGACGGTGGCAGCCGGGACCGCATGGGTGACGCCCTGGCACAGCTCCTCCCGCCGGCCGCATAGGGTGCGACGTCGCGCCCGACGAGCGAGCGCGGGGTTTCGTCGCCTCCGGTGCGCGTTGTCTCGAGGTCTAGAGCACCTGGGAGAGGAAGCGCTGGAGACGCTCGGTCTGCGGGGCCTGGAAGAGCTGGTCGGGCTCCGCCGACTCGACGACCCGTCCGTGGTCCATGAAGAGCACCTGCTGCGCCACGGACCGTGCGAAGCCCATCTCGTGGGTCACGACGAGCATCGTCATCCCATCGGACGCGAGGTCGGCCATCGTGGCGAGGACTCCCTTGACGAGCTCAGGGTCGAGGGCCGAGGTCGCCTCGTCGAAGAGCATGACCTCCGGCTCCATGGCGAGGGCCCGGGCGATGGCCACCCGCTGCTGCTGACCCCCGGAGAGGTTGCCGGGGCGCACGTCGGCCTTGTGGGCGAGGCCGACCCGCTCGAGGTGGTGCTTTGCCTGCTCGGCCGCCGCGTCCTTCGAGAGCCCCTTGAGCCTGGTCAGGCCCAGGGTGACGTTGGCTCGGACGGTCTTGTGCGGGAAGAGGTTGAAGTGCTGGAAGACCATGCCCACCCGCTGGCGCAGCTCGTCGGGGTTGTCGCGCAGCACGCTCCGGCCGTCGAGGAGCACGTCTCCCCGCTCTGGCTCGAGAAGCCGGTTGACGACGCGCAGCAGCGTCGACTTGCCCGAGCCCGAGGGCCCGATGACGCAGGCCGTGGTCGCCGCCGGCACGTCGAGGTCGACGCCGCGCAGGACCTGGTTCGACCCGAAGGAGAGGTGCACGTCCCGGGTGGAGACGGCGACCCCACGGACCGTGGCGGGCGTGTCGGTCATGGTCGTGCGGCCGGGGGTCATCGTGCCTCCTGGGTCAGGGCGAGCGGCGCGTCAGCCGGTCGGTCGTCGCTGCCCACGTCGTCGGGCGGCGCGGCGCCGTCCGCGCGTCGGCCGTCACGCAGCCGGCGGTCGACGGCGTTGACGACGTGCGTCAGCGGGACGGTGACGAGCAGGTAGAACAGCCCCGCGAGCACCAGCGCCGACTGGTTGCCGGTGTTGGCCGCGGCGTCCTGCCCGATCCGGAAGAGGTCGCGCTGGCTGGCGAGCAGGCCGAGGAAGTAGACGAGCGAGGACTCCTTGATCAGGGCGATGAACTGGTTGACCAGGGCTGGGAGCACCCGGCGCACCCCCTGCGGGATGACGACGAGCTGCATCCCCGAGGGCCGGCTGAAGCCCAGGGCTCGCGCCGCCTCGAGCTGGCCGTCGTCGACGCTCTGGATGCCCGACCGGAAGATCTCGCCGATGTAGGCGCTCGCGATGAGCGACAGCGCCAGGATGCCCAGCGGGTAGGGGTTCGGACCCCAGATCTGCAGTCCCACGGGAGACAGGCCGACCCCGATGAGCAGGATCGTCACGGCAGCCGGGAGCCCGCGGAAGACGTCGGTGAAGACCCTCGCGGGCCAGCGCAGCCAGCGTCGGTGCGAGAGCCCGCAGACGGCGAGCACCATGCCGAGCACGGTGCCGATCACCGCCGAGGTGAGGGCCAGGATGAGCGTGTTGGGCAGGCCGACGCGCAGCAGGTCGGGCAGCGCCTCGCGCATGGCGTCGAGGTCGAAGAACGTCTCCCGCAACGTGGTCAGGATGTCCATCCGGCCCTCCTCTCGGTGGGGGTGCGGCTACGGCGTCGGGTCACTGGGCGGCGGCGGAACCGCTGCCCGGCTCGAAGTCAGCCGGGATCTCTCGGCTCGGGTAGTACTGCTTCTGGAGCTTGGCCCACGTGCCGTCGGCGACGACCGCGTCGATCCCCTTGTCGAGCGCGGCGCGCAGCTTGTCGTTGCCGGGGGCGACGGCGTACGCGATGCCGCCCGGGTCGAGCTGCTTGGCCACGGCGAGCACCTTGCCGCCCGAGTCGCCCGCCGTCTTCTCCCCGATCTCGGCCGGGGTGATCCACGCGTCGGCCGTGCCGGCGCGGAGCTGGTTCAGCGCCGCGTTGTAGTCGGGGACGCGGACCGGGTCGAGGTTCTCGCGCGTGGCGTAGTCGTCCTGGACGGTGCCCTGGACGACGACGACCCGCTTGCCGGCGAGCTGGTCGAAGGAGGTGATGCTCGAGCCCTTCGGCACGTCGAGGCCGAGGAAGCCGAAGTCGTACTTGTTCGTGAAGTCGACTGTCTTCTTGCGCGCCTCGGTGATGCTGATCGACGAGGAGCCGACGTCGAACTTGCGGGTCTTGACCTGGGCGAGGAGCGAGCTGAACTCCGTCCCGACGAACTCGACCTCGAGGCCGAGCTTGGCGGCCACGGCCGTCAGCAGGTCGTTGTCGAAGCCGGTGAACTTCCCGTCCTTGAGGAAGACGTTCGGCGGCGCGTCGGTCAGGGTGCCGGCGCGCAGCGTGCCGGGCTGCTGGAGGTCGTAAGGGTTGTCGGCCGACCCCTGGCTCGCGGACGACCCGCCGGCGCAGGCGGCCAGCGAGAGCGAGACGAGGGCGACGGCGGCGGCCGTGAGGGAGCGCTGGAGCAGTGGCATGGGTGTGGTCCTTCTCGTTCGGGCAGGTCAGGGCGCGCCGAGGCCCGGCTCGCCGGGCAACGGTGCTGGCTGGTGGGGAACGGGCGTGCCGCACGCCGAGCGCCACGCGAGGCGCGTCGGCGGTGCGGCTAGGGACAGCGCCGCGAAGCGGCAGACATCCGGGGTCGCGCGACGTTCACCTTCAAAAGGTTATAGGACACTTAACTCGACGTGATAATCGGGGTATCGCCGTCGACGGACGGGACGGCCGCGCTCTGCCGGGTCGCACAGCGACGGCGGTGGCCCCCTCTGGACCGAGGTCGAGCTCTCCTGCGACCCGCCCGGGCGCAGGGCTGACGTCGTGACCGGGTCCCGATCACCCACGGAGGGGGAATCGGCACTCCCCCCTGCCCGGCACGATCGGGAGACGACCACCCCGCCACCACGAGGAAGATGAGGCCGCTGTGAACCCGGTGCTCGCGTTCGTCATCGTCATGCTCGTCTGGACCGTCAGCGACCTCGTCGCGAAGAAGACGCAGTCACTGCTGTCCTCGCTCTTCGTCGCCTCGATCATCTTCCTCGTCGGCTTCCTCACCGACGTCTTCCCCGAGGACCTCCTCGCGAGCTCGAGCCTGCTCGCGCTCGCCGGCGTCGTCGTCGGCTTCGTCATCGTCCACCTCGGCACGATGATCAGCCTCGACGACTTCAAGAAGCAGTGGAAGACGCTGCTCGTCGGCATCGCCACTGTCATCGGCATCGGGCTGGCCCTGCTCCTCGCCGGTCTCGTCTTCGGACCCAAGATCTCGGGCGCCGCTGCGGACGGCTACGCGCAGGCGCTCGACTTCGTGATCGCCGGCACGGGCGCGTTGAGCGGCGGCACGATCTCGGTGCTCATCGTCCAGGAGGCCGCCCTCGGAGTCGGCCTGACGAGCATCGCCGTCTTCCCCGTCCTCATCGCCGCACTGCAAGGTCTCATCGGCTTCCCGCTCACCTCGATCATCCTGCGCCGCGAGGCCGCCCGTCTCAGGGAGGAGTACCGCGCGGGCACGCTTGCGCCCGTTGCGGTGGCGGGAGCGGCCGCCGCCGCCGGCGGCGGTGGTGGCCGGGGCGAGGAGGCGGCGAAGGCGTCCGCACCACCCGCTCCGGAGACGAAGCTCCCCGCCGCCCTGCAGACGACCGCCGGCACGCTCTTCATCGTCGGGGTCGTCGTGCTCGTCAGCCTCGGCATCAACAACCTGACCGACGGCATCCTCAACACCTTCGTCGTGGCCCTGCTCTTCGGCATCGGGCTGCGGACGACCGGCGTGTTCAAGCCCTCGGTCCTCTCCGGCATCGACGCCTTCGGCCTCATGATGATCGCCATCATGATCCTCGTCTTCGGACCACTGGCCACCGTCAAGCCCTCCGACGTGTCGGCGCTGGCCGGGCCCCTGCTCATCGCCTTCCTCTTCGGGATCGTCGGCATCGCCGGCTTCGCGGCGCTCGTCGGCAAGCTCCTCGGCTACAGCGTCCCGATGTCCGTGGCGATCGGGCTCACCTCGCTGTACGGCTTCCCCGGCACGATGATCCTGTCCCAGGAGGCCGCCAAGGGGGCCGGGGAGACTCCCGAGGAGGTGGCCGCGATCGAGAACGAGATCCTGCCCAAGATGATCGTCGCCGGTTTCTCCACCGTGACGATCACGTCCGTCATCATCACGAGCATCATCGCCGGCCGGATCGGCGGCGGCTGAGCCGTCGCGCTCCCGTCGCCCTTCCGTCAGCGCCCGGTCACGGGGCCATCGCGGCATACCCGGAGGCGTCGTGGATCGCCAGTCCGGCATACGTCGCGTAGGCGCTCGCGCCGGCGTCCACCTGCGCCAGCTGGGTCTCCATGGCGGTGCGGGTCCAGCCGTAGAACGTCTGCTTCGTGTCGACCGCAGTGGCGCCGAGGTAGTTGGTCTCCTGGCCGAGGCGGATGGGCTTGCCCAGCGAGGCGCCGGCCGCGAGGGCCGATGCCGCGACGTCGAGCGTCCCGTCCGTGCCGGTGGCGCTGCTGCGGTAGGACATCACCGTGACGCCGGCCGTGCGCTTCATGATCTCCCGATCCAGGGTCGATGCCGACCCCGTGGACGCGACGGCGTGGATCGTGTTGAACCAGAAGGGGATGTCCGCCTCGATCGGGGCGGCGCCGGCACTGGCCTTGAGCTTGTCGAGCAGGCTGAGGTACCTGCTGACGACGGTGGCCTGGTTGGTGCTCCACGCGGGCGTCGAGTAGGGCTCGACGTCGACGTGGATGCCCGTGAAGAGCCCCGAGCTCTTGGCCGGCTTGAGCCAGTAGGTGACGACCCACGCCGGGTTGTCCACCCATCCCGGGTCACCGCCGAGCGCGTCCACACGGATCCCGGCGGCACGGGCCCGGTTGCTCAGTGTCGTGATGTTCGGCAGCTGGGTCGACGTCGCGAGGTTCGGCGGGACGGCGACGAAGAGCTGGTCGATGCCGGTGCTCACGGCGAGGTCGACGGTGGCCGCGGGGGTGCTCGTGTCCCACACCCACATGGCCCGGGCGTCCTGGGCCGACGCCGCGACGGTGGTCACCGTCCTGACCTTGGGGGCCGCGGCTGCGCCGGGAGCCGTGGCGAGCAGGGCTGCAGTGGTGCCCGCGAGGGCCAGGGCCCCGGCGACGAGGCGAGTGGCGCGGGCACGACGGGTGATGAGCATGAGAGGACTCCGGGACGAGGGGTGGCGACCAGCCCTCCGAATTGTCCGGATTGCGCAAGACTCGCGCAGCCGTTTCGCAAGATTGCCGCAAGATTCCCACTGACGACCTCAGCGCCGTGGCCCGGCGAGGACTGTCAGGTCGGGTCCGGCTGGGCGCGCTCGACGAGGATCGCCAAACGACGGAGCGCCTCGCGGTTGCGGCGGTCGAGTACGACGTCGCGCACCGGCTTCGGGACGAGCTTCGCGGGCCCCTTCGTCGCGTCCTCCTCCATCGTCACCTCGGTACCGGCTCCGCTCGCACGACAGGTGATCCGCACGACGCCCTCACCGGACGGCCACGCGCGCACGGTCAGCTCGAGCAGGTGCGGGCGCTCGCACCGGCGCACCGTCGTCGTGTCGTCGATGAGGAGCGGCCACGCGCCGACGGAGTGGTGGATGTGCGTGTCCGGCTCCGGCCAGCCGGGGGTGACGTCGCGCACGCGCGAGGCGCCGACGACCCACTGGCTGTAGCTCCACCCGTCGGCGAGGACGTCGAAGACCGCCTCGGGAGTGCCGTGGACGGTTCGTGTCGTGGTGCTCATGTGCGCCTCCAAGGCGGTTGGATCTTGTGGTGCCACAGGGCTGCCCGTGCGGCGTTGGCTCCGCAGGCACCGTGCACGCCGCCACCGGGGTGGGCCGAGGCGGAGGCGAGGTAGAGGCCCATGACCGGCGTCTCGGATCGTCCGGCCCCGGCGACGGGCCGGAAGACGAGCTGCTGCTGGAGTCCTGCAGTGCCGCCGTTGAGCGCTCCCCCGACGAGGTTGCTGTCACGGGCCTCCAGCTCGTGCGGGCCGAGGACCCGTCGTGCCGTGATCCGGTCACGGAAGCCGGGTGCACGGCTCTCGATGCGCTGCTCGATGCGTTCGCCCATCGCCTCGAGGTCGCCCTCGTCCCACGTGCCGCGCACCTGACGGACCCCGGGCCGCCCGGCGGCCGCGTCACCCCGGACCCTTTGGGGCACATGGGTGTACGCCCACAGCGACTCCCCCCCGGCAGGCACCCTGGAGGCGTCGGCCACACCCATCTGGCCGACGAGCAGGAACGGCCGGTCCGGCACGAGTCCGGCAGCCACCTGTCCCCCGGTCAGGGTCATCTCGTCCATCGAGTCGGCGACGTGCACCGTGCCGGGGGCCGCAGCCGGTGCGCCCTCCCACGGGACCGGGCCGTCCAGCGCCCAGTCCACCTTGACGGTGGAGGGGTCCCACTCGAACCGCGCCATCCGGTGGCGCAGCCGGGTCGGCAGGACGTCCCACGTCACGAGCCCGCCGTAGAGCGCGGGTGCCGACACGTCGGCGAGGACGGCGCGGCGGACGCGGATCTCGCGGGACGCGGTCCGCACGGCGACCGCGCGACCGCCCTCCACGCGTACGCCCTCGGCCCGCTCGCCGAGGCACAGCTCGCCGCCCCTCGCCTCCAGCCGGCTCACCATGGCCGTCGACAGCCGGCCGGCCCCGCCCCGCGGGACGGGGAAACCGACGGACTGTCCCAGCAGCGCGAGCAGCAGACCCATCGCCGCCGAGCCCGGGGACTCGAGGCCGATGTCGGCATGACCGGCGTTGCCGGCCACGAGCATGCGCGCCGCCTCGCCGCGGAAGAGCCGCTCGGTCAGGCTCCGGGCCGGCATCGCCATCTCGCGCAGCAGCTCCAGCCCACCGGGGCGGAGCACCTGACGCGCGAGGCCGGCGCCTGCACGCACGGGGGGAAAGGGGCTGAGGAGGCCGCGCAGCACGTCGTCGCCGACGCGGTCCCACGTCTCACAGAGGGCGAGCCAGGCCTCACCGTCACCGGATGCGTGCTCGTCCAGCGCCGACGCGGTGGCCGCCCGGTCCCGGTGGAGCACTGCCCATCGACCGTCGCCGAACGAGTGGCCGAGGACGGATGGGGCGTGCGACCACTCGAGCCCGTGCTCCTCGAGACGGAGCCGACGGATGGTGGGCGACGCGGCCGCGAGGGGGTAGAAGGAGCTGAAGGTGTCGTGCACGTGGCCGGGCGCGACGGAGTCGTCGCTGGAGACCGCTCCCCCGGGCCGGTCCTGCTCCTCGAGCACGACGACCGACCACCCCGCGTCGACGAGGAGGTTGGCCGCCACGAGCCCGTTCGGTCCGCTGCCGATGACCACTGCATCCGTCGTCGTCACGATGTCCCTTCGTCCGCCTCCTGCTCGACGTACCCCCCGCAGGGCCGGACGAACCCGAGGTGCGCACGGGGTCCGCGCCCGCTCTGGGTATGACACCGGTGGACGTCCAGGGCCGACCCCTCGTCTGCAGCACCCACCCCGCTCGAAGGAGTGCCCGTGTCCACCGATGCCATCGTCATGCTCAAGCAGGACCACAAGGACGTGCGCGAGCAGTTCCGCGCCTTCCGCAAGCCCGACCAGACCCCCGTCCAGAAGCAGAAGATCGTCGACACGATCCTCGAGCTGCTGACCGTGCACACCTACATCGAGAACGAGGTCATGTACCCCCGCGTGCGGGCCCTGCTGCCCGACCTCGAGGACGACGTGCTCGAGTCCTACGAGGAGCACCACGTCGCCGACGTGCTCGCCATGGAGCTCGCCGCGATGGACGCCACCGACGAGCGCTTCGACGCCAAGACCACCGTGCTCATCGAGAACGTCGAGCACCACATGGCCGAGGAGGAGCAGGACTGGTTCCCCAAGGTCCGCGACGGACTCGGTCGCAAGCAGCTCCAGGAGCTCGGCGAGGAGCTGCTCGCGGCCAGGAAGAAGGCGCCGCGCCGACCCGAGCAGCCCAGCGCCATGAAGAAGGCCGTCGACGCCGTCGTCTCCTGACGGTCCTGCCGCCTGGCGAGGTCACGCGACCTCGCCAGGCCCGCGCCGCCCGGCCGGTGTGTAGCGCAGCGATCTCATGCCGACCGGGTGAGGACGGTCGGCCACCCACCGGGCGACGATGAGGCATCGCCTAGCCCGGGAGGACGCATGACCACCTCGCCCATCACCGCTCCGACCCGCCCGCACGGCTGGAGGTACGGGACCGTGCTCTTCGCGGGAACGGTGCTGCTCGTCTCCGGCGTCCTGGAGTTCCTCCGTGGGCTGTCGGCACTCTTCGACAACACGCTCTACGTCAACACGCCGCGCTACATCTTCGCCTTCGACGTCACGGCCTGGGGATGGATCCACCTCGTCTGGGGCATCGTCCTCGTCGTGGTCGGAGGGCTCATCCTCGCCGAGCGCCCCATCGGCCGGATCCTCGGTCTGGTCCCCGTCTCGCTCGCGATGGTCCTCAACTTCGCCTCGATACCGACCTATCCGTTCTGGTCCATCGTGCTGCTGGCGCTCAACGCCCTCGTCATCTGGGCCCTGTGCACCGCCGGGTTCGCCGACGACGTCGGCTACTGACGCGGGTCGCTCCTCCGGCCGTGAGCGCCTCGGGCGCCGCACGGGCCGGTGGCGTACGCCCGCGTCGTCTGGTCGAGGCGGGGCTGCGCAGTGATCGGCGCGCGTCGTCCGGTCCCGGCGGTCACGCCCGGGAGCCGACTCCGCGCCGGACGCGTACACTCGGGGTGGTAGGCGAGTCCCTGGACCCCGGTCGCGTCCCTCCCGAGAACGTGACCTCGCGCGTCGTCCGGCACCGCCGTCCGCGAGCCAGGTCACGGCTCACATCCCCCGTGCAGCCCTGTGTCGTGCTGGCCGCGACCGGTCGCACACCAACGGGCACCCACCGTGACCCAAGGAGATCGATCGCCGTGACCAGCACCCACCACGACCAGACGACCGGGAGCTCGTTCACCGCGCTCACCCGCCAGGTGCACGACCTCGGGCTGATGCGTCGGCGGTACGCCTACTACTGGACCAGGCTCGTCGGCGCGGTCGTGGCGATGGCGGCCTGGGTGCTCGTCGTCGTGTGGATCGGGGACAGCTGGTGGCAGCTCGCACCCGCTGCTGTCCTCGCAGTGCTCATGACCCAGATCGCCTTCCTCGGCCACGACGCCGCCCATCGCCAGATGTTCCGCTCCGGTCGGATGAACGACTGGGTCAGCCTCGTCGTGGCCAACCTGCTCGTCGGCATCAGCTACGGCTGGTGGCAGAGCAAGCACACCCGCCACCACGGCAACCCGAACAAGGTCGGCTACGACCCCGACATCGCGCCGGGTGTCCTCGCCTTCACCCCCGAGCAGGTTCACAGTTCCGAGCGACCACTCGTCCGGTGGCTCGTGGCCCACCAGGGCTGGTACTTCTTCCCCCTGCTGCTGCTCGAAGGACTGTCGCTGCACTGGGAGGGCATCCACCGCGTCACCGGCCGCCGCCGGGTCGACCGTCGCTGGGTCGAGCTGACCTTCCTCACGATCCGCCTGGCGGGCCTGCCGGTGCTCCTGCTGCTCGTCATGTCGCCGGCGAAGGTCGTCGCCGTCCTCGCCGTCCAGCTCGGCCTCTTCGGCCTCTACATGGGCCTCTCGTTCGCCCCGAACCACATCGGCATGCCACTCGTGGCGCCCGGGCTCAAGCTCGACTTCCTCAACCGCCAGGTCCTCATGAGCCGCAACATCAGCGGTGGCTGGTGGATGTCGGTGCTCCTCGGCGGCCTGAACCACCAGACCGAGCACCACCTCTTCCCGTCGATGGCCCGGCCCCACCTCCGGCGCGTCCAGCCGCTCGTCGTCGCCTACTGCGCGGCCGAGGGAGTGCGCTACACGCAGACGACGCTCTGGACGGCATACGGAAGCGTCATCAGCCACCTCAACACGGTCGGGCTCAAGGACAACGACCCCTTCCTGTGCCCGCTCGTCGCGAGCCGGCGAGCGGTGACCGTGGCGGACGCCCGCTGACGTCTTCGGAGGTCGGGACCGGCGCCATGTCGAGACGTGCGGGCCGGCTCCGTCCCACGGGTGAAGGGCATCCACCCGGGGGCCCGTGACGACGGAGGACGACCGTGCAACCGAACGAGATCACCGAGGTCCTGAACCGACCCGGGGCCCAGGAGATGCTGTCCCGCGACGTGGCCCGCCTGGCCTACGTCGGCACCGACGGCACGCCGCGCGCCATCCCGATCGCCTTCACCTGGAACGGGACCCAGCTGGTCATGTGCACCTCAACGAACGCGCCGAAGCTGCCTGCCCTGCGCCGCGACCCGTCGGTGGCGCTCACCATCGACACCGAGGTGCACCCGCCGACGATGCTGCTCATCCGCGGCACGGCCGAGCTCGACGTCGTCGACGGCATCCCCGAGGAGTACCTCCAGATGAACGGGACCTACACGATGACGCCGGAGCAGCGCGTCGCGTGGGAGGCCGAGGTCCGCTCGCTCTACGACGGGATGGTCCGGATCGTCGTGACCCCGACGTGGGCGAAGCTCATCGACTTCGAGCAGACGCTGCCGAGCGCCGTCGAGGAGCTGGTCCGCGAGCGCGAGCGCCGGCAACAGGGGTGAGTCCGCCGCATCCCGGTCGGGGACCGTCCGGATCCGCTGGCACCGTCGGGCCATGACCACCGCGACGACCTCCGCACCCTTCGCCGACCCGCGCCCGATCACCGACCTGCTCCCCGCCGTGGCGGCCGAGTGCGGGCGCGTCCTCGAGACCGCCGTCGACCGCGACTGGGAAGGGCCCGCGGGTGACCTCGACTGGTCGTGCCGAGACACCACCGCGCACGTGGCGGACGTGCTCTTCTCGTATGCCGGCCAGGTCGTCGCGCAGCCGGACGGGGCCTACCTGCCGATGGAGGTGACGGTCGAGGACGCCGCGACGCCCCGCCGTCTCGTCGCATCCGCCGTGGCGTGCGCGGAGCTGCTGCACCTGGCGTGTGCGGCCGCGCCGGACCGGCTGCGGGCGTGGCACCCGGCCGGCGTCGCGGACGCGGAGGGCTTCGCGGCCATGGGCGTCGTCGAGATGCTCGTGCACACGCACGACATCGCCCTGGGTCTGGGCCTGTGCTGGGCGCCGCCGCCGCAGCTGAGCCGGCCCGTGCTGCCGCGGCTCTTCCCGCAGGCACCCGACGGGGACCCGACGGAGGTCCTCCTGTGGTGCTGCGGCCGGGCGGCCCTCCCGGACCGGCCACGCCTCGACGCCTGGCGCTGGGACCCCACGGTCCGGGGCTGACCGGGAACCGATGCACGGGCGCGGGCAGCACAGAGCCCCCGCTCAGGTGGGCGAGCGGGGGCTCTGTTCGGTGCTGCCCGTCCCCGACGGGCCAGCCTGGGGTACCCCTCCACGAACACCCGAGGCTGTTGCCAGGACGCCCGGAGGCGTCCCTTCACCCTGTAGACGACCGGGGTGCCATTTCATGACAGGGTTTTCGCGTCGAGGTGTCACGAGGTTCCACGCGGTTCCACGAGGTGCGCGGCGCGACCGGCGTCAGGCGGCGGCGTGCTCCCGGGTGGGCAGCGACGTCGGCAGGTCGGTGACGGACGCGCCCTTGTTGCGGCCGAGGAAGTCGTTGGGCAGGGAGAGCCGGATGACCTTCTTCCAGGCCGAGGCGACCTGACGCGGCAGCGAGCCCGTCGTGTAGGTCAGGCCGTACCTGCGGAAGAGGTCCTGCACCTGCGGGGCGATCTCCTGGTAGCGGTTGCTCGGCAGGTCGGGGAAGAGGTGGTGCTCGATCTGGAAGCTGAGGTTGCCGGTCATGAAGTGCATGGCCTTGCTGCCGCTGATGTTGGCCGAGCCGAGCATCTGGCGCAGGTACCACTCGCCGCGGGTCTCCCCCACGATCGAGCGGCGCTCGAACGTCTCGACGCCCTCGGGGAAGTGGCCGCACATGATGACCGAGTGCGTCCAGAGGTTGCGGATGAGGTTGGCCGTGGCGTTCGCGGCGAGCGTGTTGAGGAACGACGGGCCCGACAGCAGCGGGTGGATGACGTAGTCCTTCGTCATCTGGTTGCGGATCTTCTTCAGCGTGACCTTGGCGCGCGCCCGGAAGTCGGGGTCCTGGCGGCGCTCCTTGGTGGCGAGGTTCTTGCCGAGCTCGAGGTCGTAGGCCGCGATGCCGTACTCGAAGAAGCAGGCGTTGACGAAGTTCCACAGCGGCTGCGCGGCGTAGAGCGGCACCCAGCGCTGGTCCTCGTCGACGCGCATGATGCCGTAGCCGAGGTCGTTGTCCTTGCCGATGACGTTCGTGTACGTGTGGTGCAGCTCGTTGTGCGAGTGCTTCCACTGCTCCGACGGGCTGGCGTTGTCCCACTCCCACGTCGTCGAGTGGATCTTCGGGTCGCGCATCCAGTCCCACTGACCGTGCATGACGTTGTGCCCGATCTCCATGTTCTCGATGATCTTGGCGACCGCGAGCCCGGCGGTGCCGACGACCCAGGCGGGCGGGAACATCGACACGAGCAGGACCGCGCGCGAGCCGAGCTCGAGCTTGCGCTGGGTGGCGATGACCTTGCGGATGTAGGCCGCGTCGTCGGCCCCACGGGTGTCGATGACGGACTGGCGGATCGCGTCGAGCTCGACGCCGATCTGCTCGATGTCCTCGGGCGAGAGGTGCCCGATCGGGTTGTGGGCCTTCTTCTGCAGGACGGTCATGGTGACTCCTCTGGTCAGGGGGTCGGGAGGTCTGTGGATCGGATCAGTGGTCGATGACGCAGGCGCCGGCGGCTGCGGAGATGCAGGTCTGGATCGGGACGCCCTGGCCCTCGGTCTCGCCGGGCGTCGCGGTCGTGACGGCACCGGTGCGCAGGTCGCGCACGGCGCCCTCGCGCAGGGGCAGGACGCAGCCGAAGCAGATGCCCATGCGGCACCCGGACGGCATGAGGACGCCGACGGCCTCGGCGGCGTCGAGGATGGGAGTGGAGCCGTCGGCGTCGACGGTCGTGCCCGAGCCGGTGAAGTCGACGGTGCCGCCCTCGCCGACGACGAGCGTCGTGACGCGGAACTGCTCGGTGAGCAGGTCGAGCCCGCGCTCGTCGTGATGGCCCTGGAGCGCGTCGAGCAGCCCGCCGGGACCGCACGCGAGCGTCATCCGCTCATGGAGGTCCGGGACGAGGGTGTCGAGGTCGGCGACGTCGAGGACGCCGTGCTCGTCGTCGTAGCGCGCGACGAGGCGGATGAGCCCGGCCTCGTCGAGGGCGCGGAGGTTGTCGATGAAGATCGAGTGGGGTTCGCTCGGGGCGACGTGCACGACGACGATGTCGTATGCCGCCGAGCGGGCCAGGCGCACGACGCCGCCGTCGGCGACGGGGAAGAGGTTGCGCAGCATGCCGATGACCGGGGTGACGCCGGAGCCCGCGGTGACGAAGAGGAACTTCCCGCCGTCGGTGGGGAGCACGAAGTCGCCCTGGGCCTGCTCGAGGTGCACGAGGGTGCCGGGTCGCGACTCGCGCACGAGGTGGGTGCTGACGAGCCCGTCCGGCACCGCCTTGACGGTGATGGAGATGTTGCCGTCGGCGCGCGGCCCGTGGGTCAGGGAGTACGCCCGCCACTGGCGGATGCCGTCGACGTCGACGCCGATACGGACGTACTGTCCCGGCACGTGGCCAGCCCAGTCGGCCCCGGGGCGGATGACGATGGTGGCGGCGTCGGCCGTCTCCGGGTGCACGGCCACGATGCGTCCACGCAGGTCGGCGCCGGGGCGCAGCGGGTCGAAGAGGTCGAGGTAGTCGGCGGGCAGCAGCGGGGAGGTCGCGCGCTCGGCGAGCTGGAGGAACCGTCGTCGCAGCGACGGGCGGCTAGCTCGGGTCGAGGGTTTCGAGGGCGCGGTCAGGCTCATGCACTCAGCATGACTGACGGGCAAGGGTAAGATCCTGACCGCAGGGCGTGAAGTGTTCGGGAACTCTTGTGCGGAGGGAACAGTCGATGGCCTCAGAAGCGACGAGGGCGACGGTGCGTGGCGCGGCCGACCTGCAGCTGGACCATGCGGTGCTGCGGGTGTTGCGCGAGCGGCTCCCGGCCATCGCGTCGACGACGGTCACGGCCGTCGTCGACGAGGTCCCCGACTACCGGGGCGCCCTCGGCGGGTCCGCCGGCGACACCATCGAGCGCGCCGTGCAGATGGCGATCGCCGGATTCCTCAAGCTCGCGGGCGGCGGAAGCGACGTCGACCCCAGCACCCCGCTGGGCCCGACCCGCGAAGGGGCCTACGCCCTCGGACGCGGCGAGGCACGTGGGGGACGCTCGATGGACAGCCTTCTCGCGGCATACCGAGTCGGTGCCCGCGTCTCGTGGCGCGAGCTCGCCGGGGCCGCCGGTGAGGCCGGCCTGCCCGCGACGACGATGGCGAAGTTCGCCGAGCTGCTCTTCGCCTACATCGACGAGCTGTCTGCGGCGAGCGTCGCGGGCCACACCGACGAGCTGACGACGAGCGGGCGGGTCCGGGACCGCTACCGCGAGCGGCTCGGTCAGCACCTGCTGGCCCGGGCCGGCGTCGACGCGCTGACCGCGGCTGCCGCCCGTGCCGAGTGGACTCCCCCGGCCACGCTGACCGCCGTGCTGCTGCCGGCGGCGCAGGGACGGCGCGCCCTCGCGTCACTCGGGGCCGACACACTCCAGGTCGGCGAGGACCTGCCGGGCGTCGACGACGTCGACCCGGACCATCCCCTGACGCTGCTGCTCGTCCCCGACGCCGACGGGCCCGGCCGCGTCCACCTGCTGCGGGTGCTCGCCGGACGCCACGCCGTCGTCGGGCCGCCGCGCGCCTGGGACGACGCCCGCTCGTCCTACGACCGGGCCGCCCGCACGGCGCGGCTGGTGCGGCCGTCGCGCACCGGAGCCCCGATCGACACCGAGCGGCACCTGACCGACCTCGTCCTCACCGCCGACCCGGACGCCCTCGCCGACCTCCGGGCCCACGCGCTGGAGCCGCTCACCGACCTGCCCGCGAGCACGCGCGACCGGCTCGCCGAGACGCTCCTGTCGTGGCTGCTCCACCAGGGCCGTCGGGACGCGGTCGCCGCCGAGCTCCACGTCCACGCCCAGACGGTCCGCTACCGCATGGGCCAGGTGCGCGAGCTCTACGGCGACCGGCTCCTCGACCCGTCCGTCGTGCGCGAGCTCGTCGTGGCGCTATCGGCTCCCGCCGCAGACGGATCCTGAGCGTCTGTCAGGTCGCCCAGGTCCGGAGCCAGACGGTCTCCTCCAGCTGCTGCAGCCGCTTCAGCGTCTCGTCCGACAGCGCCACGTCGGTGTCGGTGATGACGTAGCCGAGCTCGCCGCGCGTCGAGAGCGACTGGCCGGTGATGTTGGCACCTGCCTCGGAGAGCGTCTGGTTGATCGACGCCAGCACACCCCGGACGTTGTGGTGGAGGTAGCCGGCCCGGAAGCCGCCACCGTCGGCCGGCGGCGCCGACACCTCGGGGAGGTTCACCGACAGGGAGGTGACGCCGGACTGCACGAAGCCGAGCAGCTTGGCGGCGACGAAGGAGCCGATCTCCTCCTGCGCCTCCTGGGTCGACCCGCCGACGTGCGGCGTGAGGATCACGTTGTCGAGCCCCCGCAGCGGTGACTCGAACGGGTCACCCTGCGCCTTGGGCTCGGACGGGAAGACGTCGATGGCCGCGCCGGAGAGGTGGCCGGAGAGGATGTGCGCGCGCAGCGCCAGGTCGTCGACGACCATGCCGCGCGAGGCGTTGATGAAGACCGAGCCGGGCTTCATGAGAGAGAACTGCTCGTCGCCGAAAAGGCCTGCGTTGCCGGGGCGCCCGTCGACGTGGAGGCTGACGATGTCGGACTCGGCAAGCAGCTGTTCGAGCGAGCCGACGCGCCGGGCGTTGCCGTGGGCCAGCCGGTCCGCGGTGTCGTAGAAGACGACGTGCAGCCCGATGGCCTCGGCGACGTTGGACAGCTGGGTGCCAATGTTGCCGTAGCCGACGATGCCGAGCGTCTGGCCGCGCGTCTCGTGGCTCCCCCGCGCGGACTTGTCCCAGATCCCGTCGTGCATCCGCTGCGTCTTCTCGGGGAGTCGGCGGGCCAGGGCGAGCATCTCGCCGATGACCAGCTCGACGACGCTCCTCGTGTTCGAGAAGGGGGCGTTGAAGACGGGGACCCCGTGCGCGGCTGCCGCGGTGAGGTCGACCTGGTTGGTCCCGATGCAGAAGCACCCGACCGCGAGCAGGTCGTCCGCCCGCGCGAGCACCCGCTCGGTCACCTTGGTGTTGGACCGGATGCCCAGCAGGGAGACCCCGACCAGCGCGTCGATGAGCTCGCCCTCGGTGAGGGACCCGGACCGGACCTCGACCTCGTGGCCGTTGCTTCGAAAGGCTTCGACGGCAACGGGGTGCACGTTCTCCAGCAGCAGGACCTTCACGGGCGCCTCCTTGTCCGGGGCAGGACGGTTTGTGGTGCAAGCGGGTCGGTGGGCAGCGGCTCGAGCACGCCTGCCACACCTGGTTCGACCGACCCGATGGTGTCACGCATGCTCCGGTCGGGCTCACGTGGCCACCCCTTGGAAAGCCCACCGGGGTGGCCTGCCGCCGCTTGCTACGTTCTTCGCGTGGAGATCACGCGTATCGCAGCGGACGACTGGGAGCAGTTCCGAGCAGTCCGGCTCGCGTCGCTGTCCGAGGCACCGGGAGCCTTCGGCTCTCGGCACGCCGACTGGGTCGACGCCCCTGCCGAGCGCTGGCGCTCCCGCCTGACCCAGGTGCCGCTGACCCTCCTGGCCCACGAGGAGGGGACGGTGGTGGGGGTCGTCAGCGGACAGCCGGCCGACGAGACGTGGGTCGAGCTCATCTCGATGTGGGTGGCCCCGGAGGCGCGCGGCACGGGGCTGGCGGGGCAGCTCATCTGCGCGGTCGTGGACTGGGCAACCGCCCAGGACAGGGCGACCTACCTCATGGTCCGCCGCGACAACGTCCGCGCCCGCCGGGCCTACGAGCGGGTCGGTTTCGTCGACACCGGCGTCCCGGAGTGGTGGCCGGCCGACGAGCCCCCGGAGCACCGGATGGAGCTGCGCGGCTGACGTCGGGACGACCCGGCACCGGCTGGGGGTGGGGTCCCAGGCACCCCTCCATGAGCAGACCCGGGACCCCTGACGTCGGCAACTCGGGGTGAACCGCCGTCACCTGGAAGACGATCGAGCGCCCGGATCATGACGCAGTTTTCGATCGGCGTGGCGCGCAGGAATCGTTCAGCCGGGTGTGGCACTGTCGCTCTCGCGCGCCCGTCGATGCTCCCCTGTCTCGACGGGCGCGCTCACGCCCCAGCGGCAACCCCCCTGCCGCTGGCGCACCCGGCGCGGCCCGCTCACCCCACCCGAGCGGGCCGCGCCCAGCTAGCTCGTCGGGTCCCGACCGCCCGGTGCCGAGGCGTAGGGTGGAGTCATCTCAGGCAGGACGACCCCAGACCGTGGCGTCGGGCTTGTGGTCCATGCCGCAGAACGAGGTTGCACGTGACGACGTCCCGCCCGGATCCAGCAGTCGCCCGGGTCCTTCTCCAGCTCGCTGAGGAGCCTCAGCCTCCGGGAGCGGACGGACTCGTGAGCTCCCTGACGCGGTTGTGCGCCGCGTTGGTGCGCCACCTGCCGGCGTCGGGATCAGGGATCAGCCTCGTGGGTGAGGGACATGGCTCAGTCGGGATCGCTGCTGCTGCAGGGCCCCGCAGCCGCAGCCTGGAGGAGTTGCAGTTCACTCTGGGCGAGGGCCCGTGCCTCGATGCGCATGCGGCGCGGCGAGCGATGTTCGAGCCCGACCTCGCAGGAGCCGGGTCGCACCGCTGGCCGATCTACGGACCCCGGGCCGCCGAGCTCGGGGTGGGCGCGGTCTTCGCGTTCCCGCTGCAGGTCGGCTCAGTACGCGTGGGGGTGCTGGACATCTACCGGCAGCAGGCGGGGCCGCTCACCGCCGAGGCACTGGCGTCGGGCTACACCTTCGCCGAGGTCGCCCTCCGGTTGCTGCTCCAGGGACAGGCCGAGTCCCCCGGGGGACGGGCACCTGTGGGACTGGACGACGCCCTGGCCTACCGCATGGAGGTCTACCAGGCCCAGGGAATGGTCATGGTCGACCTCGGGGTCAGGTCGGACGAGGCGATGGCACGTCTGCGTGGACACGCCTTCGGGACCGGCCAGGACATCACAGCCGTGGCCCGCAGCGTCATCGACGGCACGCTCCGCCTGCAACGAGACCATCCACCTCCAGATCCCGAGGACCAGCCATGACCCCTCGAACAGGTCTGTGGACCGCCCGCCACGTGCCCCTCACGCTGAAAGGAGCCGAGCGCTCGTGATCGCCATCGACAAGCTCACCGACGTCTTCGTCGCCGTCGCCGACACCCTGATCGCCGACTTCGACATCATCGAGTTCCTCGAGCTCGTCGCCCAGAAGGCTGCCACCATCAGCACGGCCAGCGCGGCCGGGATCGTGCTGGGCGACCCGACGGGGCGACTGCAGTTCGTCGCCGCCTCAGAGGAGTCAGTCCGGCTCCTCGAGGCCCTTGCGGTCCAGAGCGAGAACGGTCCGTGCCAGGACTGCTTTCGCACCAGCGAGCCGGTGGTCAACACCGACCTGCGTGACACCGAGGCACTGCGGCGGTGGCCGGCGTTCGCCGACCTCGCCGTGTCGATGGGCTACGAGTCCGTGCACGCGCTCCCGCTGCGCCACCAGGGCACCGCGATCGGCGCGCTGACGCTGCTCAGCGTCCACGCGCACCCCCTCGAGGACGCGGAGGTGAAGGTCATCCAGGCCGTGGCCGACATTGCCACGATCGGCATCCTGCAGGAGCGCTCCATCCGCGCGAGCGGCATTCTCACCGAGCAGCTGCAGTACGCCCTGGTGAGCCGGATCAGCATCGAGCAGGCCAAGGGCATCCTGTCGCGCATCCACGGCATCAGCGTCGACGACGCGTTCACGCTCCTGCGCTCCTACGCCCGCAGCGCAGGGCTCGGTCTGAGCGCCGTCGCGACCGAGATCGTCAACGACCCCGAGCGACACCCCGTGCTCACGAGGCCGCCGACCTGATCCTCCCGGTCCTGACCTGCGCGCCTCCGACGATCCCGACGAGTGCTGCCAACCCGCGCGGCGGCCACCGATCAGGAGTACCGTCGAGACAGGTACCCCAGACCCCGGCACCTCCGACATCGTCGAGCGAGCCGAGGTCCCATGGTCTTCATGCCGAGCCGTACCGGCCGGGCTGGTGACTGCCTGCGAGATCGCAGGACCGGTCCCCTGAACCCGCATCGACGGCTTCCGGGCGCCCCCGATGGCTGGTGGGGCCACACCGGACACCATGTGATTCGCCGAGGGCGGCCAGTCCACACGTGCGCCCTCGACCACCCCTCCAGGAGAAGCCATGAGCCGACAACCGGTTGATCGCACCCGGTCCCGCCGAGAACCCCCGCCCCTCGAGGACGGCCGGCTGCGTGACGAGATCGAGCTGCTGCTCGACGTCATCGTCACCGCCTCCGAGCATCCTCACCATCTCTCCCCTCAGGAGATCGACGCCGCCCTCCATCTCCCCACCACCCCGATGGCCTGGCCATCGACGCGGCAGCGCGTCGGCTGACGAGGGCGTATGCCGTGCCGCCGCGCCAGGGCCCATCGTCTCGACGGGAACCGCCCGTGGTGGGTGGAATGTGGCGATGAGGCCCCGGGACGGAGCCGCGGGTCCCGTCGACCGCGATGCCATCGCGGCTGATCTGGACCGGTGTCGTGCCGACCTGCTCGTGCTCCTCGACACCGCCACCCGCGCGGAGCTGCGTGGGCCCAGTAGCGGCACCAGGTGGACGAACGAGCAGCTGCTGTTCCACATGGTGTTCGGCTTTCTCGTCGTGCGCCGCCTGCTCCCGCTCGTACGACTCATGTCCGTGGCCCCGGACTGGGTCGACCGCGGCTTCGCCGCCGTGCTCGAGGCGGGCCGGGCGCCTTTCCACTGGGTGAACTACGCGGGCTCATGCGGGGGTGCACTCGTTTTCGACCACACCCGGATGGGACGCCTGTGCGCCCACACCGTCGACCGCCTGGTCGTAAGCCTCATGCAGGAGCCCGAAGAGGTGCTCGGTCGCGGGATGCGGTTCCCGACGAGCTGGGACCCGTACTTCCAGCGACGCATGACGGTGGCTGCCGTCTACGCCTACCCCGTCCTGCACTACGACCACCATCGCCGGCAGCTCACGCTCGGCGGGTAGTGGCCAGGGTGGCGGGACGCGTCCCCGAGGGATGGCGGAGGAGAAGGAAGGACGATGTGCCGGATACCGAGTACGTGTGCCCACTCAGGTGGATCGGGGTAGGTAAGGACCAGCGTGATGCGTTCGGCGGGGCGACGCATTCTCACCACATCCCGATGCTAGGAGTCGCCGTGATCGCCTTGGCCCTGAGTGCCCCCGTGCTGGGTTTCGGCCTGCTGCTGACGCTGCAGTGGTTCGAGGAGCGTGTCATCGCCACCGACACCGGCAGGGTGGCCCCCCAGACTCGTGGGTAGTGCGGCAGACACCCGGCCTCCGAGTGTGGCGGCATGGACGGCGTGCGCAGCGAGCCGCACCGCCGGCGATCGGGCGGATGCGCGTTGACGATGTGCGTGGGCGCCCGGGCACCTCGCCGTCGAGCCACGTCTCCAGACGCCCCAGCGACAGAAGGAGAACGAGTCCCCCGAGCGGGGTCAGAATCGTGAGCAGCGTCATGTCCGTTCCTGGTGGCAGCCGACCGTCGTGTACGACCGGTCTCTGTCTGACGACGCCACCGACCGGACCGCATGACGAGCGCCGGTCGGGCACGGTCACCCCATGAGCGCGCCCGAGCGTTCCGGGACCGGCGCGGGCCACACCGCCGAGGACGTCGCGGACCTCATTCCCATGGTGCGTCGGATCGTGTACGCCAGGGTGGGCTCCCACCCGTCGGCCGAGGACCTCGTGCAGGAGACGCTGACCCGAGTCCTCTCCGCAGCCTCGACGATCGAGCCCGGCATGCTCGAGCCCTACGCGATCGTGACGGCCCGGAACGTCGTCTCCACGCTGTGGCGGGACATCGACCGCAAGCGCCGCAACCAGCACCGGCTCGTCGACCTCAGCGCCCCGGAGCCACCTGAGAGGCAGGTGGTTCTCGAGGAGGAGCAGTCGGCGATGGCCACGGCTCTGGCTCGGCTCGACGAGCGGGAACGGCGGGCGCTGCTCGACCACGAGGTCGACGGGACCGACACGCACGCCCTGGCCGCTCGCCACGGCACGAGTGCCGGTGCGGTGGCCGCGCAGCTCAACCGAACCAGGGCACGGCTGCGCGTCGAGTACCTGCTGGCGCTCGAGCACGTCGACCCACCGACCGATCGCTGTCGCCCGGTCCTGATCGCCCTGAGCAGCGGCGACCAACGGCGTCAGCGTGAGGTTCGGGCAGCCCAGCACCTTCTCGAGTGCGAGCCGTGTGCCCGGCTGAGCCAGCCGCTGCTCGATCGCGGCCAGCAACGCGACGACTGTCTGCGCGTCGCCGTGAGCACAGACGCCGACATCGTGTCGGCCCGCCGGGCTGCCCGCGAGATGGCTTCCCGTCTGGACTTCGGCACCACCGAGCTGACGGTGATCGCGACGGCCGTCTCGGAGGTGTGCCGCAACATCGTCCGTTTCGCAGGCGCCGGAGAGATCGTCGTCGAGCTGCTCGAGGGGCCGATGCGCGGGATCCAGATCGTCGCGCGCGACGGCGGTCCCGGCATCGCAGACATCGACCGAGCGCTGGGCGACGGCTTCAGCACCTACGGAGGGCTGGGTCTCGGCCTTCCCGGGGTGAGGCGACTGATGGACGAGTTCGCCATCGCGAGCGAGCCCGGTCACGGCACCACCGTGACGATGACCAAGTGGGAGAGGACCGACCATGAACGACCGACCTGAGGAGCGACGGCAGATGCAGCCCGTACCCCATCCTGATCACGACTCCGCGCACTCCGGCCCCGGCGGTCACCTCCTGTCGCAGCTGGTGGCCCACCTTCGAGAGCATCGGACCCGCCTTCAGGAGGAGTGGTCGCAGCGCATCCAGCAAGCGCACCTGCTGACTGCCATGACGCCCCAGGAGATGGCGGCCGAGACCACGTCGGTCTACGACAACTACGTCGAGGTGCTCGAGACCGGCAACGTCGAAGCTCTGCAGCACTATGCACGGGACCTCTCGGAGCGCATCATCCCGCGAGGCGTCGAGACCCATGAGGTCGTCGGCATCGTGCTGCTCCTCCGCGACGTCCTCGCCCGGTCACTCTTCGAGAAGTACCAGCGGGACTTCTCCATGCTCAACGAGGTGCTCGACGCCTACGAGCCCGCGGCCAACCGCATCGCCAACACGGTCGCCGTCAGCTTCGTCGACGAACGCGAGCGCGTCATCCGCCAGCAGCAGGACGCCATCCGTGAGCTGTCCACCCCGGTGCTTCCCGTCCGGGAGAGGCTCCTGATCCTGCCGATCATCGGCGTGCTGGACAGCGAACGCGCGCGACAGCTCACAGAGCAGCTCCTCTCCGGCATCCGCAAGCACCGCGCGAAGGTCGTCGTCATCGACATCACCGGCTCCCCCGACGTCGACGAGTCGGTGGCGAACCACCTCGTGCAGACCGTCGACGCGTCACGCCTGATGGGCGCGAGCGTCATCATCACGGGTCTCTCCCCCAAGATCGCGCAGACCCTCGTCACCATCGGGGTGGACCTCAGCAAGATGAACACCATCGGTGACCTGCAAGGGGGTCTCGAGGAGGCCGAGCGGCTCCTCGGCTACACCGTGACCCGGAAGGAGGTCAGCACCAGCTCGTGAACGGCGGACCGGCGCTCGTCTCCATCATGCGGCAGGGATCGACCCTGATCGCGTCGGTGCACACTGCCCTGAACGACTCCGAGCTCATCAGGTTCGAGCACGACCTCGTCGACCAGATCGGTGAACACCGCTCCCGCGGCGTCATCATCGACGTCGCGGCCCTGGACGTCATCGACTCCTTCGCTGCTCTCACCCTGCGGCGGATCGCGGAGATGGCGCGCCTTCGAGGGGCGGTGACCGTCCTCGTCGGCATCCAGCCGGAGGTGGCCTTCACCATGGTCCGCCTCGGCATGGGCACCGGCGCCGTCCCGACCGCGCTGGACCTCGAGGAGGGCCTCGCGCTTCTCGCCGAGCACGGGTCGAACCGTTCGGCTCCTGACGCATCCGAGGCTTGACGGATCACGATGCCCGGACAGGCGAGGGACCACATCAGCCAGGAGGACTTCAGACAGAACTACAGCCTGACCCTCCGTCGCTTCCTCCCCCGTCGCGACGAGGCTGCCAGGGAGGCGGCCTACGACCTGGGGCGCCGAGCCTTCACCGGAGGCATCAGCCTCCTCGATGTCTGTCGGGTGCACCACGACTCGAGCCTCGAGCTGTTGGACGAGACACGCGCCGCGGACCACCACGAGATCTTCGAGACGGCGGGTGAGCTGCTGCTCGAGGTGCTCGCGGCATACGACATGACCAACCGGAGCGTGCTCGACCCCTGAGCCGCGCCCCGGACGCCTTGGGGGTGATGGCATGACGTGGCAGTCCCCGAGATTCGGAGGGTCACGACGCCGGGGGCCGTGCATCAGGACGCATGCCGTCGACCCGACCCCGCGTCATGCCATGACGGCGACGGACTCTTCAGGTGTGACCGACGGCCCACGAGGCCGGTAAGCAGACCGATCAAGGAGTCACACCCATGAAGCTGACCACCAAGCTGTGCGCCGCCGGAGCAACGTTGGCCACGACCGCTGCGCTGGGCCTCATGCCCGCTGCCACCGCGTCCGCGGCACCGTCCGCTGCTCCGTCGGCCGCCCCGGCAGCCAGCACGCCTCGGACCACGGCGACATCGACGATCAACCAGGTCATCGCCGGGGTCGGCACGTTCGCCGGCTCGTTCACGCCGACGGCGTTCACCAACCAGAACGGGCAGCTCGCGGTGACCGGCGTCGTCACCGGCACGCTCACGACCCTGACGGGGGCGGTCGTGCCCGTCACCCAGACCGTCACGACCACAGTGGCCGGCGCGACGGCGGCGGGCTCCTGCGACATCCTCAACCTCGTTCTCGGACCGCTGCACCTCGACGTCCTCGGACTCGTCGTGGACCTCAACCAGGTCGTGCTGAACATCACCGGTGCAACCGGCGCCGGCAACCTGCTTGGCAACCTGCTCTGCGCCATCACCGGGCTGCTCGACGGCAGCGGTGTCAACGGGCTCGCCACCTTGCTGAACCGCCTGCTCGGCCTCTGACGGCTGCTCGCCCCGCTGCAACCCACGGGTCTGATCTCACCCGAGGAGGGGGCGCCGGTCCGTCACGGGCCGACGCCCCCTCCGCCCCGGCTGCTTTCCTGCACGACCGCATCGGTGCCTCGGCGCTTGTCGCTGCGCCGTGTCAGTCGAAGAGGCGCAGCAGGAGGTGCCGGTTCTTCGGCGCCCAGATCAGCTCGCGGAACTGGTCCACGGGTCCGACCGGCCATCGGTGCGCGTGGCACCGCACCTCTTGATCACCGCCAGAGGGTTTCGCGTCCGCGCGACACCTCCTTGCCCGACACGTCCCGCCTCCACGGCGTCGCGACGGGTGCCGCCCGCGGAGGCCCGTCTCAGGGGATCACGAGACACCCCCGACCCAGACGGGGCATAGTTCCTGAAGGGGGTCTCCCCCGGCCGCTCGAGGGCACCTGGTGCCGGGTTCCCAGGGTCGGCGCGGTCCTCGGGATCAGCCCCGTGGGCGAGCACGTGCTGCTGGGTCGCATCCCGAAGACCGTCGAAGGAAGGGCCACGCATGAACACCGAGAGCCGGCACCTGGTCTTCGGCGACGACGGATCAGCGGCCGCCGATGTCGTCTGGTTGTGGATCAACAACCACCCTTGGCCGGGGTGGCGCATCTCCGTGGTCACGGCGAAGCGGATCCCTCTGACAGCCTCGGTCGGCCCTGAGCGGTCATCCCCACACCCCTGGGACCCGCCAGCACCGCGACGTCTGTTCGCCGACGGCGCGACGCCGGTGGAGCACCTGATGGCGGAGGCCGACCCTCGGCTCGTCCTGGACTCGTTCAGCGACGCGGCGCTGATGGCCATCGGACCCCGTGGCACGGGACGGCTGAAGCACCTGTTCATCGGTAGCACGGCTGAATGGCTGATCTCGGCGCATCGCCCTCTCACGCCACTGGTCATCGTGCGATCGGCACGCCCCAGCCGACAGGTGCTGCTCTGCGTCGACGGCTCGGTCCACGCCCAGCGGGCGGCAGAGACTCTCGCCAGCCTCCCGTGGATCGACACGACCGAGGTCACGGTCCTGGGCGTCAGCGAGGAGCACGCGGACGTCGAGCGGGGGGTGGAGCAGGCTGTGCGACTCCTCGAGACCCGCGGGGTCACGCTCTCCGGCACCCGGCTGCTGGCGGCACTGCCCCACACGGCGACCTTCGACGTCCGGGCGACGATCCTCGACACCATTGCCGCTGACGGCCCCGACCTGGTCGTGATGGGCACACGAGGCATCGGTGGGCTCCGTCGTACCGTCCTCGGATCCACCGCGCACGCCGTCATCCACCATGCTCCGTGCTCCGTGCTCATCGCCCGTGCGCCTGAGGAGAGCGGCGACCACTGACTCCTCCGCGGCGGAGTCCTGGGGCTGGACGCGAGCCACGCGGACTGGCCGTTGCCCGAGGCACGGGCGCCTGGCTGGTTCCCTTGCCGTTCCGCGCGCCGGGAGGCGTGCGGGTTCCGAGGGAGGGCGCGACGGATCGGCCACCGCGCCCGGCGTTCCGGTGGCTGGTGTCAGCCGAGGAGGGAGAGGCTGCGCGCGGCGGTGTACAGGGCGACGCAGACGAGCAGGACGGCGAAGGCGATGGTGAGGTGTCGCGGGTTGGCCCGGGACGCGATGCGCCCTCCGATGAGGCTGCCGACGACGGCGGCGGCCGTGAACGTCGCGATGAGCGCCCAGTCGAGGTTGCTGCTCGTGTGGGTGACGCGCGCGGTCAGCGCGGTGGCGCTGTTGACGGCGATGACGAGCAGCGAGGTGCCGACCGCGGTGGGCATGGGGAAGCCGAGGGCCAGGACGAGGGCCGGTACGAGCGCGAATCCCCCTCCGACACCGAAGAACCCGGTCAGCAGACCGACGAGGGTGGCAGTCACGACGACCTTGGCGACGCGTGGGCAGGCGCAGCTGAACGGGTGAAGCGTGATCATCGGCTCGACCGTCGGGTCCAGCGGTGTCGACCGCTCAGCGGGGTCGAGGACACGACGAAGCATGAGCGCTGCGACGAGGAGCATGAGGGCTGCGAACGCGAGCAGCAGGGTGTTGGGGGCCACGGACCGTGAGAGGGCTGTGCCCGCGAACGCGCCTGCGGTGCCGAGGGCACCGAAGAGCAGCCCTTGCGCGAACCTGACGCGGCCGGCCCGGGCGTGCGGTACGAGCGCGATGAGCGAGGTGATCCCCACGATGATGAGCGAGCTGGTCGTCGCGTCACGCGGGTCCTGGTCGAGGACATAGACCAGGGCTGGGACGGTGAGGATGGAGCCGCCTCCGCCCAGAGCCCCGAGGGCGAGACCGATCAGCACGCCGAGCGGTATGGCCAGCAGGGACATGAGATGGAGCTCCTTCGAGCTACTGGTGATGGGGGACGTCGGGCTCGGGATCGGATCCGGGAGGTCCGTGGGGGCGGACTCCCGGGCTGGACCCGCCCGGGCACAGACCGGGTGGGCGGTGATGGGGCCGAAGGCGAGCGACCCGCCGCCGACCGCGCGGCTCAGCGGCCGCCGAAGATGCGGCTGAGGAAGCCGCCCCCGCTGCCCTCCGAGGAGGCAGAGACGTGGCCGAGGCAGCGCTGGCCGGCGGGAACGTTGCGCATGACCTGGTCGACGTGCTGGCCGCATCCGGCCCAGGTGGTCTTGCCGCAGGTCCTGCAGGTGGCGGGACGACACATGATGGATCTCCTTGTCTACCGTCGGTGTTCGGCGGTGGGTGGGTTTTGGTGATGAGGTGTGGTGAGAGTTCGGCGGCGCGTCAGGCGGCCGCGGTCAGCGGCAGACCGGCCGCTTCTGCGCGCTCCCCGTAGCTGTCGTCGACGGCGACGACGTGGTGCCCGTGGGCGGCGAGGACGGATGCGGCGATGGAGGCGCGGTAGCCGCCGGCGCAGTGCACCCAGACCTCGCCTGCGGGAGTCTCGTCGAGGCGCTCGAGGAGCTCGTGCAGTGGGATGTTGACGGCGTCGTCGATGTGCGACTCGGTGAACTCCGAGGCACGGCGGACGTCGAGGACCGCGACGCGGCGGTGGTGTCGCACCTGCGCGAGGTCGGCGAACGTCGCGCGCTCGAAGGAGCCGAGCGGGGAGTCGGTCCAGTCCTCAGGGGTGCCGGTGGCGGCGCCCTCGAGGTGGTCGATGCCGATGCGGACGAGCTCGCGCTGGGCCTCGGCGACCTGTTCGGGGCTGTCCCCCAGCAGAGTCAGAGGGGTGCCCCACGGGATGAGCCAGCCGAGGTAGGTGGCGAACTGGCCGTCGACGCCGAAGTTCAGCGTGCCCGTGACGTGCCCGGCGGCATACGCCGTCCTGGTGCGCAGGTCGACGACCCACTCGCCCTCCGTGATGCGGCGGGCCAGCACGGCCTTGTCGGCACGCGCCGGGGCCGACAGGTCGGCCGCGTGTGGGCCGGCACTGTTGGCCGGGGCCATGTGGGCATAGTAGGCGGGGTACGCATCCAGTCCGGCGAGCGTGTCTGCGACCCACTGCTCCTCGTCCTGGGTCAGGGCCGGGTTGGCCGTCTTCTCCCGGCCGATCGTGGAGGCGGTCGTGTCGCCGGTGGAGCCCGCGGAGCAGAAGCTGCCGAAGCCGTGGGTGGGCAGCACGTGGGTGTGCTCGGGCAGCTCGTCGACCAGCCGGTGGGCCGAGGCGTACTGGTGGTGGACGAGGTCGTGGGTGTGCTCGTGCCCGAGGAGGTCGGGTCGGCCGGTCGCGCCGAAGAGCAGCGAACCGCCGGTAAACACCCCGACCGGCTCGAGCGTCCCCGTCGCCTCGTCCGCGGCGTCGAGGGCGTAGGAGAGGTGGGTGTAGGTGTGCCCGGGGGTGGCGATGACCCGGATCCGCAGTGCGGGTGAGACCTCGAGGACGTCGCCGTCGCTGACGGAGACGCGGTCGTAGGAGACCTCGTCGGCAGCGTTGACGTGGTAGGCAGCACCGGTGGCCTGGGCCAGGGCGTAGCCGCCGGTGACGTAGTCGTTGTGGATGTGCGTCTCGAAGACGTGGGTGATCGAGACGCCGGCGTCCTTCGCGAGGTCGAGGACGCGGTCGATGTCGCGCTGGGGGTCGATGACGATGGCGACCTGCCCGTCATGGGCGAGGTAGCTGCGGTCACCGAGCGTCGGGGTGTCGATGGGGATGATGGTCGCCATGCAGCGGGTCCTTTCGGGAACGGACCGGTATGCGGTCAGGTGCGGCGCCGGGCCAGGCCGGCGCGGCAGGTGGCAGGTGGCAGGTGGCAGGTGGCAGGTGGAGGCCTTGGCGCCGCCCACGATCGGGCGCCCCGCCGCGGCCCAGGCCGCCGTCCCGCCGTCGACGGACCGGGCGTCGAAGCCGGCGCACGCGAGGTAGTCACTCATGGCGCGGCTGCGGTTGCCGCTGGCACAGATGACGTAGACGGGGCGGTGCCGGTCGAGCTCGCCGAGCCGTGACGGCAGCTGACCCATCGGCATCAGCACGGCGCCGGGCACGTGCCCGCCCACGTACTCACCCGGCTCCCGCACGTCGACGACGGCGGCACCGTCAGCCGCGGCGGCAGCGAGCTCGTCGATGCTGGCACTGGTGGTCATTCTCGCTCCTGAGGTAGGGAATTGATACCCATGGGGGTATCTCACGGACAGAACCGTAACCCGCGACAGGGCGTTTCGTCGAACCGGCCGGCGCGCCGCACACATACCCCTGCCCGTATGCGCCGCTCAGGCGGGAATGATCTCTTACGCCGGTCGGTTATACCCCGGTGGGTATAACCTTATCCAGTCGTACCGTTCCCACACAAGGAGATCCAATGTCCACGCAGAACCTGACCGCCGCTGACTTCGAGTCGACGATCACCCGCGAGGGGATCACCCTCGTCGACTTCTGGGCCGCCTGGTGCGGACCGTGCCGCATGTTCGCACCCGTCTACGAGGCTTCGTCCGAGAAGCACCCCGACATCGTCTTCGGCAAGATCGACACCGAGGCCGAGCAGCAGCTCAGCGCCGCTGCGGGGATCACCTCGATCCCGACCCTCATGGCCTTCCGGGACGGCATCCTCGTCTTCAGCCAGCCCGGCGCCCTGCCCGCCGCCGCCCTGGAGCAGGTCATCACGGCAGTCCGCGACCTCGACATGGACGACGTCCGGGCCAAGGTCGCCGCGTCGCAGACGGCCGACGTCTGAGTCTGGACCGGGCCGTCACAGGCGCGCCCCCTCCCCCGCTCGCCCGTCATCAACCACCCCAGGAGAGAACATGGACTACACGCTCACGACCACGGTCGACGCCGACTTCGACGCGACACTCACCGCGACCCGTGCCCAGCTGGCCGAGGTGGGCTTCGGGATCCTCACCGAGATCGACATGGCGGCGACCCTCAAGGCGAAGCTCGACATGGACATCGCGCCCCAGGTGATCCTCGGCGCCTGCAGGCCACCACTGGCTCATGCCGCACTCCGGGCCGAGCCCTCCATCGGAGTCCTGCTGCCGTGCAACGTCGTCGTCCGCGCGATCGGGGCAGGGCGCACCATCGTCGAGGCGATGGACCCGGCCACGATGGTCGAGCTCACGGGCAACGACCAGCTCGCCGATGTCGCCGCCGACGCACGCGAGCGTCTCAGCCGCGCGCTCGAAGCGCTCGGCCGTCCTGCCTGACCGCGGCGACCTGCCGAGATCGCGCCGAGCACACCACCACACCCGCAGCGCCCTGGAGGGCGCCGTCCAACACAGGAGAGGTCCACTCATGGTCACACCCCCCGCCGAGGAGATGACGCCGGTCATCAACCGGCTCAAGCGAGCCCAGGGCCAGATCGGCGGCGTGATCCGCCTCATCGAGGAGGGCCGTGACTGCCGGGACATCATCACCCAGCTCGCTGCCGTCAACAAGGCCCTCGACCGGGCCGGCTTCGCCATCATCTCGACCAACCTGCGCGAGTGCATCACCTCCCCCGAGGGCCTGCAGGACGAGGACCAGGCCGTCCTCGAGAAGCTCTTCCTGAGCCTGGCCTGAGAGCGGCGGCCCGAGGGTAGGCCGTGTCCGATGACCTGCCGTCGCGGCCACACCACGTGATTCGGGATTGGCACTCACGAGATGGCCCGAAGTACTGATCCTCATGCGCAGGCGCCCCGCGCCGGCGGTAGCGGTGACGAACGGGAGGAGCACTCAGGCGCGACAACGACGAGCGAACGAGGGCCGCCCTCGACGGAGTCCTCCAAAATCGTGTGGACCCATGCGGACCAAAGGGGGACGACCGAACACATCACCGCAGGTCAGAGGCCTGAAAGTGGATGAGTCGGCCGATACGCCGGGTTCTGTTCCGCGCCCCCGTTACCGGTGACGTGGCGACGGCCATCCATCTAGGCCGACCATTGCTGGCCGGCTCGAGCGTCCTACCCGCACACTCGACCGGGCCGGTCTTCCCGACGCCCGGAGGCGTCGATCGTGTGCTGTCTGGACTTGCTCCGGGTGGGGTTTACCTAGCCGCTCCAGTCACCTGGAGCGCTGGTGGTCTCTTACACCACCGTTTCACCCTTACCGGCTGCCGAAGCCGTCGGCGGTCTGTTCTCTGTGGCACTGTCCCGCGGGTCACCCCGGGTGGCTGTTGGCCACCACCCTGCCCTGTGGAGCCCGGACGTTCCTCGGCAGGGCCGAGGCCCTGACGCGACCGCCTGGCCGACTCATCCGCGCACCAGCATAGGGGCGTATGCCGTCCGCTGCGTCCGCGCCCGCCGGCGAGCCGCTCCCCCGGCGCCGACGCGCACCGGTGGCCCGCTCAGACGACGCGGCGGAACGCGAGCACGGCCACGTCGTCGTGCCGGTCGGGGTCGGAGACCGCCTCGGCCAGCTCGTCGAGGACCTCGTCGAGGTCGGTGTCGTCGTCGGCCCCGGTGAGCAGCTCCTCGGCGGCGGCCTGCAGGCGCTTGAGCCCGATGTCGATGCTCTCGCCGCGCCGCTCGACGAGGCCGTCGGTGTAGAGCAGGAGCATGTCCCCCACGGCGAAAGGCACCCGGGCGGAGGCCCGGGGGACCTCACCGAGGCCGTGGACCGGCGAGCCGTCCTCGGTGACGAAGCGGGTGCGACCGCCCTGGACGAGCAGCGGTGGCGGGTGTCCGGCGACGACGACGGCGAGGTCGTCGCGCTCGGGCTCGAAGAGCAGGTAGACCGACGACGCCATCTGGGTCGGCGGCTCCGTCGCCATGAAGCGGTCCATCGCGCCTGCGAGTGCATCGGGCTCTGGGTCCTGGGTCGCGAGCACCCTTGCGGCAGAACGCATACGGGATCCCGCGACGGCCGCGTCGACACCGCGCCCCATGACGTCGCCGAGCACGACGGCGACGCGGCCGCCGTCGAGTCCGCTCACGTCGTAGTAGTCGCCGCCGACGTCGGTGCGGCCGGCCTGGCGGTAGACCGTGCCGATCTGCCAGCCGGGGATCTCGGGGAGGTCCTGGGGCAGGAGCGTCGCCTGGAGCACCGACGCGACGCGGCGCGTCTGCGAGTAGAGGTCGGCGTTGTCGATGGCCAGCCCGGCCCGCCGGGCGAGGTCCTCGGCGAAGGCGACGTCGTCGTGCGTGTAGCGGCGACCGGACTCGGCCGCGACGAAGGTCAGCACCCCGAGCACCCGGTCCTTGGCCTTGAGCGGCACCGTCATGGCGCTGCGCAGACCGAGCTCGCGCGCGACCCGCAGGTGCTCCTCGTCCCGAGCCGCCGCGACGAGCATCTCGTCGGTGACGTTCTCGATGAGCAGGCTCTGCCCGGTGCGCGCCACCTGGGCGGCTCCCCCGGGGCGGTCGGGGTCGGAGGGCCAGCGGGTCTCGAGCTCCTTGGCGAGCTGCACCTTGTCCGGGTCGACGTGGGCGACGGCAAGGGTCCGCAGGACCCCGTCGTCGACCATCTGGACCGAGCACCAGTCGGCGTGCGTCGGCACGGCGAGCGAGGCTACCTGCCGAAGGGTCTGCCGATAGTCGAGGGAGGTGGCGAGCGCCTGGGACGCGTCGGCGAGGAACTCGAGCTGCGCCGCGCGAGACGCGCTCTGGGCCTCGGCCCGCAGGCGCAGCAGGGTCTGCGCGCACATGTCGGTGAGCACGCCCAGGACCCAGACGAGCTCCGGGTCGACCGGGCCGACGGGTCCGTCGAACCGGAACCCCACGGCGCCGATCGCGGAACCGTCGGCCCGCGAGATGAGGGGGAGCGTCACCGACGACCGCTCCGTGCCGTCGTCGAGGTCCGGGTAGCGCTCGCGGAGCTGGGCCCGGCCCGCGACCGACACGATCTCGGTGGTCCGGAAGGCATCGGTGAGCGGGGAGCTGTCGTCGAGCTCGAGGCTGGCCCACTGACGGGCCTCCGACGGGGTCAGCCCGTGCGTGGCGATGGTGCGCAGCCTCGAGGGGCCGTCCTGCACAGCGAGCACGGCCCGTGAGGCACCCATGGCCTTCGAGGCGGTCTCGGTGATGGTCTCGGTGAGCTCGTCGAGCGTCGTGGCCGCCGCGACCTGCGCTGCGACGCCCGCCAACGACGCCAGTCGCGGAGGGACCGACGCACGGCTCGCGGCCGGGCTCTGCCATGGCGCGTTCATGGGGTCATCCTGACAGCCGATGGGCTTGGGCACCCACGGATGCCGCAGAAGTGGGAGCATGCAGAGGTGACGGGTCAAGGGGTGGCCAGGGGACGCGAGCTCGGCCGTGTCGAGTTCGGTCCTGACGACCTCCGTCATGTGCGCGACGTCGTGCGGGCCATCGCGGGCGAGCGCATCCCCGACCGGGCCGACAACGCCGTCCTCGCGGTCCACGAGATCGCGGTCAACAGCATCGTCCACGGCGGCGGTCACGGGGTCCTGCTCATCGACGAGACGGCCGACTCGCTCGTCTTCACCGTCGAGGACGACGACGGCACCGGGTCGGTGCCCGAGGTCCTCGCGCTCGACGATCACGCGACGAGCGGCCGGGGGCTGTGGATCGCGCAGCGGCTGAGCGACCGGCTGACCATCGAGGCCCGCCCGACGCGTACGCGCATCGGCGTGCACCTCAGCCTGGCGTCCTGACCGAGGGGACCCGGAGTGCCGGACGGTCGGGACCGTCAGGAACGGTCCGCGTCGGCCCGTGCCGGGTCCGCCGGCTCACCGGCGGCCGCATCGGCGTCCGCCGCCTCGACGACGTCGATGACCTGGTCGAGGTGCATGAGCCTGACCAGACGCAGGGTCAGGTCGCCGCAGACGAGCTGGAGCCGGGCGTTCGCGGCCACGACGCGGTGGTAGAGCCCGATGATCGCCCCGAGGCCCGACGAGTCGAGGAACGTGACGTCGCGCAGGTCCACGACGACCGTTGCGACCGGCGCGAGGGTCAGCTTCTCGAACGCCGCCCGGACGTCCGGCACGGTGTACGTGTCGATCTCCCCCGCGAGCCGGGCGGTGGTGACGGCGCCGTTGACCGAGACCGTGACGCTCATCGAACCTCCTGTGGACGTCGGAGTCCTCGGCCCTACGTTAGGACGACTTCGGGTGGTGTGTGACCAGATGCGGCTCAGTCGGTGGGCCGGCCGCCGACCGCAGTGGTCGCGACGTAGACACCGTTGGACGACGTGCCCCCGGTGAGCGGGTTCGCGAAGGACACCTCGTGCGCCGCGACGTCGGCGAAGACCTCTGCCAGCAGGGCCGTGAAGGCGTCCTCGGGCGGGTCGTCCGACCACAGCGCGAAGACGCCGCCGGGGTGCAGGGTGGCCGCGAGCCGCGAGAGCCCCTCCCGGCTGTAGAGGTCGGCATGGCTGGGGTGGAGGACGTGGTGCGGGGTGTGGTCGATGTCGAGCAGCACCGCGTGGAGCAGGTCCGGCGCGTCACCGAAACCGTGTCCCTCGCGCGCCAGGGCGAAGAAGTCACCCTCGAGCACGGTGGTCCTCGCGTCGACGGTGAGGACCGCAGTGTCCGGGAGCAGCTGCCGTTCGTGCCAGGAGACGACAGGTGCGAGCGCCTCGACGACGGTCAGGGTGCGCACCCGGTCGTCCTCGAGCGCCGCGACCGCGGTGTAGCCGAGGCCGAGGCCGCCGACGACGACGTCGAGCCCCGCGCCCGAGCCGTCCCCCTCGACAGCTGCGAGCCCGAGACGGGCCAGCTCCACCTCGGCGACCGTGAAGAGGCTCGACATGAGGAACTCCTCGCCGAGCTTCACCTCGTAGACGTCGACGAGCAGCGACGGCTCGAGCCGGCGGCGGAGGCTGATCTCGCCCATCGGCGTCTGCTGCCAGTCGATCTCCTCGAAGCGCCGGCTCACGACGTCAGCCGAAGATCGGGGTGAGTGAGCCGGCCGGCAGGTCCTTCTCGACGGACGCGAGGCGCCACTTGTCGGCGAAGACCGCGATGTGCAGCCCGTCCTCGCGCGTCAGCGACTCCGCGCCGGGGCGGCTGTCGACGATCGGCATCGCGGCGGCCGTGACGGCCCGCGCTACCGAGTAGCCGAGCGGCTCGAGCCGGATCGGCGAGCCGAACTCGTGCTCCATCCGGTGCTTGGCGACGTCGAACTGCATCGGCCCGACGGCCGCGAGCACCGGCGCCTGCGCACCGCGCCGGTCGGAGTGCAGCACCTGCACGACGCCCTCCTCGCCGAGCTGCTCGATGCCCTTGCGGAACTGCTTCTGCTTGCCGGTGACGGCCGCCCGCGCGACGGCGAAGTGCTCGGGGGCGAAGAGCGGGATGCGCGGGAAGGCGACCTTCTCGTCGGCGAAGAGGGTGTCGCCGACCCGGAGGGCGTTGGCGTTGACGAGGCCGATGACGTCGCCGGGGAAGGCCTCGTCGAGCGTCGACCGGTCGCGGCCGAAGACGCTCTGCGCGTACTTCGTCGCGAAGGGGCGGCCCGTGTCGGCGTGCGTCACGACCATCCCGCGGGTGAACCGGCCCGAGCAGACCCGGACGAACGCGAGCCGGTCGCGGTGCGCCTTGTCCATGCCGGCCTGGATCTTGAAGACGAAGCCCGAGAAGGGCGCCGACACGGCCCGGGGGTCGCCGGAGCGGTCGGGCCGCGCACCCGGCGCTGGGGCGAGCGTCACGAGCGTGTCGAGCAGCTGGCGTACGCCGAAGTTGAGGACGGCCGAGCCGAAGAGCACGGGCGAGGCCGCGCCCGAGAGGAACAGCTCGAGGTCGAGGTCGTGGCCCGAGGAGCGGAGCAGGTCGTACCCCTCCACCGCGTCGGTCCAGACGGAGCCGAGCAGCCGCTCGGCCTCCTCGGCGCTCATCCGGGTGGTGATGGCCTCGGTGGCACCGCCGGGCGTCCGCGTGAACTGGACGAAGTCGCCCGTCGCGCAGTCGAGCACGCCGTGGAAGTCCCCGGCGACGCCGACCGGCCAGGTGAGCGGCATCGGGTGCAGGTCGATCCGGGTCGTCAGCTCGTCCATGATCGCGAGCGCGTCGAGCCCGGGCCGGTCCCACTTGTTGACGACGGTGATCACGGGCACGCCGCGGGCCCGGCAGACCTCGAAGAGCTTGAACGTCTGGGGCTCGATGCCCTTGGCGGCGTCGACGAGCATGACGGCGGCGTCGACGGCGGCGAGCACCCGGTAGGTGTCCTCGGAGAAGTCGGCGTGGCCGGGGGTGTCGAGCAGGTTGATGACGGTGCCGTCGTAGGCGAACTGGAGCACGGCAGAGGTGATCGAGATGCCGCGGTCCTTCTCCATCTCCATCCAGTCGGAGACGACGCCGCGCCGGTTGCCCTTGCCGTGCACGGCACCGGCCTCGCCGATGGCGCGCGCGTGCAGGGCCAGCGCCTCGGTCAGGGTCGACTTGCCGGCGTCGGGGTGCGAGATGACGGCGAAGGTGCGGCGTCGGGCCGCCTCCTCGGCGACCGCTCCCCCGTGGTGGTCCGCGCCGTCGGGGTCTCGGCTGCCCGCGAGGTCGCGGTCGTGCAGTGCGGTGGCGTCCATGGTCCTCCAGTGATCGCCCCGAGTCTGTCACCGTCGGGCCTGATCGCCCGAATCGGCACCGCCCACCGGGCCCGACGACGACGTGACGCGAGGTGACCCGAGTCACACCTCGCCGGTCGCGTCAACGATCCGGTGACGTCGTTCGTCGTGCATGGGAGATGACGATCGCAACCGACCCCAGGACCATGACGCAACCGCTGACCGACGACCTGCCCGACACCCGACCCGGATCCGCCCCCGATGCGGAGCCTGGCGCACGGCCCAGAGCGAAGCTGCTCGATCTCTCCCTGACCCAGCTGCTCGGCGGCTCGATGGCGGCTGCCACGGCCGCGGCCCTCGGCTCCCGGCTCGGCGTCGTCGGCACGATCGCCGGCGCCGCGGTGCTCAGCATCATCTCGGCGATCGCGGCCAGCCTCTACACGAACTCCATGGCCCGCGCCAAGGAGGCCGTCGTGCTCGTGCGATCGCGCCGCGGGCCCGACGGCGTGGACGTGGAGGTCGTGCGCGAGACGTGGTGGCGACGTCCCGACCGGGCGACGACGCGACGCGTGCTCGTCACGACGGGTGCCGTCTTCGCCATCGCCGCGGCCTTCCTCACCGGCCTCCAGCTGGCGACCGGCGCCCAGGTGACCGGCACGGACCTCGGCGGCCGCACCAGCGCGGGCGCCGTGGTCGACAGCCCCGGCGGCACCTCCGGCGGCACCGCGCGCGACACCGCCGGCGACGGCACCTCCACCGACACCGGCGCGGTCGACACGGCGCCCACCGCGCCCGCGACCGGCGCGACGACGGCGCCCGCCGGGTCCACGCCCGGTCAGGCGACCTCCACGGGGACCCCGTCCGCGACGACCCAGGCGACCCCCACCACCCCGGCGACCCCGGGTGGGGCGACGGGGTCGGCCGACCCGACGCCGCCGACGACGCCGGCCGCGCCCGACCCGGGCGCGAGCACCCCGAGCGCCCCCGTCACGGCTCCCTGAGCGTCCGAGCCACCTCCTGGCGTATGCCGTCGCGCCCGTCGGGTGTGACGGCATACGTCGTCGTGGTCGGTCAGCGTCGCTCGGGCCAGGGCCAGTCGACGTCGACGGACTCCCCGACCGCGAGCCCGGACCACTGGGCCGAGAGCCGGTCGAGGTCGGTGAACACCTCGCCGAGCTCGCGGGCTCCGAGGTCCGCCGCTCCCTCTGCCCCCCGATCGTGGTGGACGTCCGGGGTCATGCCGCGGTGTCGCAGCCAGGCCGGGTAGACGGCTGCGGCGAGCTGCTCCGACCGCCCGATCTGCGTGCCCCGGGACTGGTTCCGGCGCGCGACGCGACGGGCCCACGCCTTCGTGCGCGGCTCCTGGGTGGGCACGAAGGTGCCCCCGTTGCCGCCCGCGGCGATCTGGCCGAAGATGCCGTCGCGCAGGCCGAAGCGGTGCTCGACGACGAGGTGGACGAGGTCGTGCGGGGCGAGGTCGCTCCAGCCAGGGGCCGGGCTCATGACGAGGTCCGTCGCGAGGTCTCGCTCCACGCGCACCTCGTAGCGACGCTCGCCGGTCCTCACGAAGCTCACCCGCACGCCCTCGAGGCTAGGAGCGCACGTCGGCGCGGTGCCAGCGGTTTTCGGCAGCGTCCCTCGCGCTCGGCCGCGTGGGGTCAGGCGACCGACAGCGCGATCGTGCCCGTGCCGACGTCGGCGGCGTCCACCCGCAGGGTCACCGTCTCGCCGGCCTTGGCGGACCCGCTGGCCTTCGCCACGACGGCGAGGTCGATGAGCTGGACGACGACGCCCTTGTCGTTCTCGTCGACGACGACGCCCTGCACCGTGCGCCCGACCCAGGGGTGCAGCTCGGCGGCCTCGACGGCATCGGTACAGGCACGCTCGACACCGTTGGTGCGCCGGTCGGAGGTCGCCATGATCTCGGGCAGCGTCGGCAGCGCCTCGCGCGCCCAGCCGGGCACGTCCTGACCCGCCGAGAGGGCCTCGCACACGACGAGCCCGAAGCGGTCGACGAGGCGCCGCAGCGGGGCCGTGACGTGGGCGTACGGGTTGGCGACCGCCGCGTGCGCCGGCTGCGCGGGGACGTCACCGTCGAAGGGCGTGTAGCCGGCGCCTCGGAAGAGCGACGTCGCCTCGTGGATGAGCGCGAGGTGTCGCGGGTTGCTGTGGTCGAGCGTGCGCAGCAGCTCGCCGTACGTCAGGTCCTTCGGCCAGTCGACACCGGCCGCCGCGGCCTGCCGCCGGAAGCGCGCCAGGTCCCGCGGGTCCGGTGCCGGCATGGTGCGCAGGATGCCGACCTTGCCCCGGAGCATGAGGTCGGCACCGCCCATCCCGGTGAGCAGCGAGATCTGGGCGTTCCAGTCCTCGGCAGCGAGCAGCGGGCGGAACGAGATCCGGAAGCTGCCGTCCTCGTCCTCCTCGACCTCCTGCTCGGGCATCGGCAGGGTCGCACCGCCCCGCTTGCGCTCGAGCACGACACGCTTCTCGCCGACCTCCTTGAGCAGGACGAGACACTCCTCGGCGGTGCCGGCGTCGACCTGCTTCTGCACCTGCTCGTAGTCGTAGCGACGGACGCTGCGGACCATCGCGCGGTAGACCTCGACCGCGGTGCCCTCGCCGTCGGCGGCGAGCGTCATGTCCCAGACGAAGGCGGGCCGCACCTGGTCGGGCAGCAGGCTGGCCGCACCCTCGCTCAGCTCGGTGGGGTGCAGCTGGATGCGCTCGTCGGGGCAGTAGACCGTCTGGCCGCGGCGGCGGGCCTCGCCGTCGACGGCCCCACCGGCACGGACGAAGGCCGGCACGTCCGCGATGGCGTAGCGCACGCGGTAGCCGTCGCCGCTGCGCTCGATCGACATGGCCTGGTCGAGGTCCATCGACGTCGGGGGGTCGATGGTGATGAAGGGGATGGCCGTCTCGTCCCGCTCCGGCAGGGGCGCGGCGCCGGCGGCCGCTGCCGCCTCGGCCAGCACCTCCGGCGGGAACCGGTCGGGCACCTCGAACTCGCGGCGCACCGCCTCGAAGCGGGCCGTGAGCTGCCGTGCCACGTCGCCGGGCTGCGTCGCCGGGCGGAAGACGATGTGTCGCTGGGCCATGGCGTCACCCTACGCATCACGACCCGCTCCGGGCGGTCCCGGCACCCCGCTCTCCCGCCCGTCGGTCGGACCGCTGCTCGTCGTCCGCGACACGCGCAGGGATGAGACATCCCTGTCCGGTTTGCCTAGGCTGACCCCCGTGCTCATCCTGCTCCCCCCGTCCGAGGGCAAGACCAGACCCCGGCGGGGGCGGTCGCTCGACCTCGGCAGCCTCTCCTTCCCCGAGCTGACGCCCCTGCGCGAGTCGCTCGTCGAGACGGTGGAGCGGTTGAGCGGCGAGCCCGACGCGGCCCGCGTCCTCGAGATCAACCCCAACCTCGTCGCCGACCTCAAGGGCAACACCGTCCTGCGCACCGCTCCGACGGCGACGGCCGCCCACGTCTACACCGGAGTCCTCTACCAGGCCCTCGACGTCGACTCGCTCGACGCGGCCTCCAAGCGCCGCGCCAACCGCTGGGTCGTCGTCGTGTCTGCTCTCTTCGGCGCGCTGCGCCTCGGTGACCGCGTGCCGGCCTACCGCGTCAACATCTGCAGCACCCTCCCGGGCATCGGCTACGTGTCGCACGAGTGGCGCAAGGAGCTGCCGACGGCCCTCGACGCCGCGGTGAAGCCCCGCGAGCTCGTCGTCGACTGCCGGTCGAGCACGTATGCCGCCGTGTGGCGTCCCACGGGCGAGCGCGCCGAGCGGTGGGTGCACGTCACGGTCCCCGGCGCCTCGCACATGGCCAAGCACACCCGCGGACTCGTCTCGCGCGAGCTCGTGCAGGCCGAGGCGCCGCGCACACCGCAGGCCCTGGCCGAGCGCCTCTCGGAGCGCTTCGACGTCGAGCTGACGCCACCGCCGCGCCCGGGACGACCGTGGCAGCTGGCCACGACGCCGAGGGCCTGAGGTGCTCGACCTCGGGCTGCTCGTCGAGCGCGTGGCCCCGATCCTCGTCTTCCTCGTCGCCATCACCCTCGTCGCCGAGATCTGCGACCTGTCGGGGCTCTTCGACGTCCTGGCCCACCACGCCGCGCGCGTCGCCAAGGGCCGGGTGCTCGTGCTGTGGCTGCTCATCGTCGGGCTCGCGGTGGTGTGCACCATCGTGCTCAGCCTCGACACGACGGCCGTGCTGCTGACGCCCGTGGCCATCACGGTGGCTCGTCAGGTCGGCGCCCCGCCACTGCCGTTCGCCATGACGACGCTCTGGCTGGCCAACACGGCGTCGCTGCTGCTGCCCGTGTCCAACCTGACCAACCTGCTGGCCCTGCACCCGTTCGCCGTGCTCGGCGTCGGCAGCCCCGGCTACATCAGGCTCATGGCCGTGCCGGCCGTCGTCGCGATCATCGCCACCGTCGCCGTGCTCTGGCTGCTGCACCGACGCGACCTCCGCAGCACCTACGACACGCCGCCGCGCGCCGAGCCGCACGACCGGGTGCTCATGCTCGTCGCCGGCGGTGTGTGCGTCCTCCTCGCCCCGGCGTTCGTCGTCGGGATCCAGCCCGCCCTGGCGTCCGTGCCGGCCGCCCTCGTCCTGCTCGCGGCGACCTACTGGCGGGCACCCGAGCTGCTGCGCCGGATCAAGATGCCGTGGCTCACGGTCATGGGCATCTGCATCCTCTTCCTCGTCATCGACGCCGCGCTGCGCCTCGGGCTGGAGGCGTGGCTGCGCACCGTCGTCGGGCACGGCACCGGCACGGGAGACCTCTTCCGCGTCAGCGGCATCGGCATGCTGACCTCCAACGGCATCAACAACCTGCCGGCCTACCTGGCGCTCGAGCCGACGGTGGCCGACTCCCCGGCGCGCCTCGCGGCCCTGCTCATCGGCGTCAACGCCGGCCCCATCATCACGATGTGGGGCTCGGTCGCGACGCTGCTCTGGGCCTCGCGCTGCCGCTCCGCCGACCTCACCGTGGACGTGGGGCGCATCGCGCGCACCGGTGCCCTCTGCGCCGTCACCGTGGTGGCCACCGCCACGCTGGCCCTCGCCGCCACCACCTGACCCGGCCCACGGCATGCACGATGCCGTCAGCCGCACACCCCGGAGCCGGATGCACGCCGTACGCGGCGCGCGACTGACCGCAAGGTGTGCGGACGTCGGTTCAGCCGAGCGCGCGGCGGAGGTCGTCGACGAGGTCGCGGACGTCCTCGAGGCCGATCGAGACCCGCAGCACGCCGTCGGTGATGCCGACCGATGCCCGCGCCTCGGGTGTCAGGCGGCGGTGCGTCGTCGTCGCCGGGTGCGTGATGAGCGACTTGGAGTCACCGAGGTTGTTGGAGATGTCGATGACCTGCAGGGCGTTCATGAGGGCGAACGCCTCGTCCTTGCCCCCGTCGAGCTCGAACGTGACGACGGTGCCGCCGGCGAGCATCTGGCGCTTGGCGAGGTCGTGCTGTGGGTGCGACTCGAGGAACGGGTGCACGACGCGCTTGACGCTCGGGTGCGTCTCGAGGAAGCGCGCCACCTCGAGGGCGCTGTCGGCCATCCGCTCGACGCGCAGCGACATCGTCTCGAGACCCTTGACGAGCACCCACGCGTTGAAGGGCGACATCGACGGCCCCGTGTGGCGCATGAGGTTCTGCACCGGCCCGTCGATGAACTCCTTGGGCCCGAGCACGGCGCCGCCGAGGGTGCGGCCCTGGCCGTCGATGTGCTTCGTCGCGGAGTAGACGATGATGTCGGCGCCGAGGTCGAGCGGCTTGGAGAAGACCGGCGTGCCGAAGACGTTGTCGACGACGACCTTCGCTCCCGCGGCGTGGGCGAGCTCGGTCACGGCAGCGATGTCCACGAGCTCCTGCATCGGGTTGCTCGGCGTCTCGAAGAAGACCGCGGTGGTGGGCTCGGAGAGCGCCTCGCGCCACTGGTCGAGGTCGGCGCCGTCGACGAAGACGGTCTCGACGCCCCAGCGCGGCAGGATCTCGTCGAGGATGACGAAGCACGAGCCGAAGAGGGCCCGGGACGAGACGACACGGTCGCCCTGGCCGAGGAGGGCCGCCAGCGCGACGAAGACGGCGGACATGCCCGAGCCGGTGGCGAAGCACGCCTCGGCGCCCTCGATCTGCCGGAGCCGCTCCTCGAACATCGCCACGGTCGGGTTGCCGTAGCGGGAGTAGACGAAGCGGTCGACGTCACCCTTGAAGGCCGCCTCGGCGTCCTCCGCGGTGTCGTAGACGAAGCCGGACGTCAGGTAGAGCGCCTCGGAGGTCTCCTCGAAACCACTGCGGGACAAGCCTCCCCGCACCGCGAGGGTGTCGGGACGCCACGGCTGGCTTGCGTCGCTCATCCCTGCACCCACGGCAGTCCCGCGACCTTCCAGCCGGAGACCGCGCGGTGGCGCTGCTCGTCGTGCGGTCCCTCGAAGCCCTCGACGACGTTGTGCGACCGGACCCACCCGCCACGCGTGGCGGCCTCGGCCGCGGCGACGGAGCGCACCCCGGAGCGGCAGAGGAAGTAGACCGGAGCGTCCTTGGGGACCCCGGCGGCCTCGAGCTCGGCGGTGAACCGCTCGTTGACCGCGCCGTCGGGGTAGGTCTGCCACTCGACGAGGACGACGTCCTTGCCGATCTCGCCGAGGTCGGGCAGTCCGACGTAGGACCACTCCGCCCTCGTGCGCACGTCGACGAGCGCCGCACCGGGCTCGTCGCGCAGGACCGTCCAGGCCTGCTCGGGGGTCACGTCACCGGCATAGCTCATGCCCCGAATATCGCACAGCGTCCGTCAGGCGAGATGGTCGGTCCGATTGGTGAAAGCCACCGACGCGGACCCGTCCTCCCAGACCTCCACGGCGGTGAGGCTGCCGGCCGCGGTCGCCAGGGCCCAGAAGCGCCCGACAGGCGTGCCGAGCACGTCGCTGAGCACCGAGAGCACGCCCCTGCGGCTCGTCACCGCGACGACGGTGCCGCCGGTCGCGGCGAGCGAGTGGTATGCCGTCCGCACCCTCTCGTCGGCTCCCTCGCCGGGTGCCTGGCCGGACCAGTCCCCCGTCGTCGTGGCCTCGACGTCGAGCGCCGCGGCGAGGTCGGCCGCCACCCGGGCAGCGAGGTCGTCGTCGGCGCCGACGACACGGGTGCCGGGGCCGACGAGGCGTCGGACCGCCGTGACGATGCGGGGCGCCGCCGCTCCGTCGTGGGGTGCCTGGACGAGCAGCAGGCGGAGCGGTCGGGACGCCGGCTGCGGCGAGGTTGTCTCGGAGATTTTCTGCGCTGCAACGGAATCCGCGCCGGCCGACGTATCGGCTCCGTCAGCCTCGTCCGTGAGGACCCGGTGCACGCTCTTGCCGTCCATCGCGTCGTTGCTCAGGGCGTCGGCGTCCTTGTTCTTCTCGCGCGGGATCCACTCGAAGTCGACGCTGCCACCGGCCTCGGAGATCTCGGCGCACAGGTCGCGCGCCTCGAGCGCGAGCCGGCGCATGTCCTCGTGCTTGATCTTCCAGCGCCCGGACATCTGCTCGACGACGAGCTTGGAGTCCATCTTGACGCGGACCGACGCCCCCGGGTCGAGGTCGAGCACGGCGCGCAGGCCGGCGAGCAGACCGGAGTACTCGGCAACGTTGTTGCTGGCCTTGCCGAGCGGCTCGGCGAGCTCGACGAGCACCCGGCCGGTCTCGGGGTCACGGACGAGCGCACCGTAGCCGGCCACCCCCGGGTTGCCCCGTGAGCCGCCGTCGGCCTCGACGACGAGCCGGCGTCCCGATCCGCGAGACGCAGCGGTCACAGACCGGACTCGCCCGTGCGGATCATGATCCGGCGGCACTCCTCGCAGCGCACGACCTCGTCCTCCGGAGCGTTGCGGATGCGGGCGAGGTCGACGTTGCCCAGCTCGAGCCGGCAGCCGCCGCAGCGGCGGTGGCGCAGCTCGGCGGCGGCCATGCCACCGCTGCTGGCGCGGATCTTCTCGTAGAGGGCGATGAGCTCGTCGCCGACACCCGCGACGATGTCGGCCCGTCCGGAGCCGACCTGCTCGGCCTCGGCATCGAGCGTCGTCATGGCGGCGGTGCGCTCGGACTCGAGGGTCTCCACGCGTGCGGCGAGCTCGACCCGCTGGGCCTCGAGCTCGGCGACCCGTGCCGTGAGCGACTCGGACCGCTCCATGACCTCGAGCTCGACGTCCTCGAGCTCGGCCTGGCGCCGCGCGAGCGACGTCAGCTCGTGCTGGAGGGCCTGGAGGTCCTTGGCGCTGCCCTGGCCGGCGTCGAGACGCGCCTGGTTGCGCGCCGCGCGGTCGCGGACGAGCTGGACGTCCTGGTCGGACTTCGTCAGCTCGCGCTGGACGTCGCCCGCGGCCGTCCGGGCGTTGACGATCTCGGTCTCGAGAGCACCCAGCTCGCGCCGGGCCGCCTCGAGCGCAGGGGTCTGCGGCAGCGTCGCCTTCGCGTGCGTGATCTGGTCGAGACGCGTGTCGATCGCCTGCAGGTCGAGCAGGCGCCACTGGCGGGACGGGTCGGCTTTCAGGGCACACCTCCGGGTGAGGGAGCCGCACGGTCGGCCCGCGCGGCGTTCGCACCGACGACGAACGTCCACGGCTCGGTGCGGATGGCTGAGACTCTGGACTCGACCCTAGTCGCTCCGGGCACCTGCTCCAGCGCCGTCAGCAGACGGTCGCGGGCGCTGGCGAGCCACAGCGACTCCGTCGCCCAGTGGCCCGCGTCGACGAGGTAGGGCGTACCGCCCCGCGCCTCCTCGCGCGCCTCGAGCACCGGGTGGTGTCGGAGGTCCGCCGTCACGTAGACGTCGGCGCCGCTCGCGCGGACGTCGTCGAAGCGGTCGTCACCGGACCCGCCCATCACGGCGACGGTGGAGACCAGGCCATCGGGGTCGCCGCTGACCCGGGTGCCGCCGGCGGTGGCGGGCAGGGCCGCGGCGACGTGGTCGGCGAACTCCGCCAGCGTCACGGGCGAGGTCAGCGCGCCGACCCGACCGATCGCGTACCCACCCTCGGTCGACAGTGGGCGCTGGTCGACGAGCCCCAGGGCGTCGGCGAGCACCGTCGAGACCCCGGGGTCGGCGACGTCGGCGTTCGTGTGGCCCACCCAGAGCGCGACGCCGGCGCGGACGAGCGCCGTCACGGAGGCGCCCTTGGCCGACGAGGTCGCGACGGAGTGGATGCCGCGGAGCAGCAGCGGGTGGTGCGTCACGAGCAGGTCGGCGCCCCACGCCCGCGCCTCGTCGATGACGGCGAGGGTCGGGTCGAGGGCGAAGAGGATGCGGCGTACGGGCTGGTCGAGGTCACCCGTCACGAGGCCGACGCGGTCCCAGTCGGCCGCGCTCTCGAGGGGGTAGAGCGACTCGAGCGCCGCGACGACGTCACGGAGGCTGAGGGCGGGGGCGATGTCGTCCACGTGGGCCCGGCCGGGCTCGAACCGACGACACCCGCGGTGTAAACGCGGTGCTCTACCAACTGAGCTACAGGCCCCTCACGTGCCCGCAGGAGGCAGGTGGCTGACACCGGCAGGCGGCGGTCAGCCTACGGCATCGCGCTGGCTCGCGCGGAGCGTCGCGAGCGCCTCGCGGTAGGCCCGGAAGTCGCGTCCCTGACCGATGCCGCGGACCTCGGTCCAGACGATCCGGCCCGAGCGGTCGAGCAGGAACGTGCCGCGCAGTGCGAACCCGTCCTCGTCGTCGAGGATCCCGTAGCGCCGCGCCACCTCGCCGTGCGGCCAGAAGTCCGACAGGAGCGGGAAGAAGTGGCCCTCGGCGTCGGCCCACGCCCGCAGCGTGTACATCGAGTCGCACGAGATGGCGAAGACCTGGATGTCGTCGTCCTGGAAGTCCTCGAGCCCGTCACGGATCTCGCGCAGCTCGCCGCGGCAGATGCCCGAGAAGGCCGCCGGGTAGAAGACGACGACGGCGTTCTTGACGTCGCGCACGGCCGACAGGCTGACGTCGACGCCGTACTGGTCGACGAGGGTGAAGTCGGGCGCCAGCGCGCCGACGCCCAACGGGGCGGACGCCTGGACCGGTGACTCGGTCGGGTGCGCGTTCGTCATGGCGGCAAGTGTGACACCACTGCCCGGGTGTCGCCGCCACCCTCGACACGGGCTCGGCCCGGGACCCGACGTCAGACGGGGCTCAGCGGCGCGGGCCCTTCGGTGGCATGAGCTTCGTGGCCGCCCAGTCGGCGGCCACGTTGACCTGGCCCCCGGTGGTCAGGCCGGCTGTCGAGGCGGCCTCCTCGACGACGCTGGCATCGACGTGACCGGAGCGCCCGGCCTTGGGCGTCAGCAGCACGATGAAGCCCTGGTCGAAGAGCTTCGTCAGCCCGTCGACCATGAGGTCGACGAGGTCGTCGTCGCCGTCGCGGTACCAGAGCAGCACCCCGTCCGCGCCGTCGTTGAAGTCCTCGTCCTCGAGCTCGGTCCCGATGGCGTCCTCGAGCTCGAACCGCAGGTCGTCGTCGACGTCGTCGTCATAGCCGAACTCCTGGATGATCTGCCCCTTGGCAAATCCGAGCTTGCTGAAGGACGCCGCTCCCGCGGTCTCGCTCACTGTCACCGGTCCTCTCGATCGTTGGCGCGTCGTGTCGTGGCGTGGGTGCCACGAGATCAGTGCACTGGCTCCGACGCTATCGCGCAAGCCCGACCCGGTGGGTGCGCAACGCGCACGCCGCGCCAGAGGGAGCACGCGGCATACCACCGGGTGGGACGGCGGCGACGCCGGAGTGGCCGTCCCGGTGCTGGACCCGAGTGTGACGGCCACCACGGTTTGGTAGAGGATGGGTGGGTGCAGCGCCGTGGCCGACCGGCCGCGGGCGCCGCCTCGCGACGAGAAAGGACCCACGACGTGGCATCCGAGGCCGGACCGATCCTCAACGGCATCCCCAGTCAGCTCCCGGACATCGACCCGGACGAGACGCAGGAGTGGATCGACTCGCTCGACGCCGTCCTCGACGAGAAGGGCCGGACGCGGGCGCGCTACATCATGCTCAAGCTCATCGAGCGCGCGCGCCAGCAGCAGGTCGGCGTCCCGTCCCTGACGGCGACCGACTACATCAACACGATCCCGCCCGAGCGCGAGCCGTGGTTCCCCGGCGACGAGGACGTCGAGCGCGAGATGCGCCGCTACATCCGCTGGAACGCCGCGATCATGGTGCACCGCGCGCAGCGGCCCGGCATCGGCGTCGGCGGGCACATCTCGACGTACGCGTCCGCCGCGACGCTCTACGAGGTGGGCATGAACCACTTCTTCCGCGGCAAGGACCACCCCGGCGGCGGCGACCAGATCTACTTCCAGGGCCACGCCTCCCCCGGCATGTACGCCCGCAGCTTCCTCGAGGGCCACCTGACCGAGGCGCAGCTCGACGGCTTCCGCCAGGAGAAGAGCCACCGCGTCGACGGCACCGTCGAGGCCGTCCCGTCCTACCCGCACCCGCGGCTGCTCCCGAACTACTGGGAGTTCCCGACGGTGTCGATGGGCATCGGCCCGATGAACGCGATCTACCAGGCGCAGTTCAACAAGTACCTCCACAACCGCGGCATCAAGGACACCAGCCAGCAGGACGTGTGGGCCTTCCTCGGCGACGGCGAGATGGACGAGCCCGAGTCGCGCGGCCTGCTCCAGCTCGCGGCCAACGAGGAGCTCGACAACCTCAACTTCGTCATCAACTGCAACCTGCAGCGGCTCGACGGACCGGTGCGCGGCAACGGCAAGATCATCCAGGAGCTCGAGGCGTTCTTCCGTGGCGCCGGCTGGAACGTCATCAAGGTCGTGTGGGGCCGCGGGTGGGACCCGCTGCTCGCCGCCGACCGCGACGGCGCGCTCGTGCACATCATGAACCAGACGAGCGACGGCGACTACCAGACCTTCCGCGCCAACGACGGCAAGTACGTCCGCGACCACTTCTTCGGTCGCGACCCGCGCACGGCCAAGATGGTCGAGGACTGGACCGACGAGCAGGTCTGGTGGGACCTCAAGCGCGGCGGCCACGACTACCGCAAGGTCTTCGCGGCCTACCAGGCTGCCCGTCAGCACACCGGCCAGCCGACGGTCATCCTCGCGAAGACGATCAAGGGCTACGGCCTCGGCTCGCACTTCGCCGGCCGCAACGCCACGCACCAGATGAAGAAGATGACGCTGGACGACCTCAAGGCCTTCCGCGACAGCCTCCGCATCCCGATCACCGACGAGCAGCTCGAGGCCAACCCCTACCAGCCGCCGTACTACCACCCGGGTGCCGACAGCGAGGTCATCAAGTACTCCATCGACCGCCGCACCAAGCTCGGTGGCACCCTGCCGAGCCGTCGCGTCGACTTTGAGCCGGTCAAGCTGCCCGGCGACGAGGCATACGCCCAGGTCAAGAAGGGCTCGGGCAAGCAGGAGGTCGCCACGACGATGGCGTTCGTCCGCCTGCTCAAGGACCTGTTGCGCGACAAGGAGTTCGGTCCGCGCATCGTGCCGATCATCCCCGACGAGGCGCGCACGTTCGGCATGGACGCGTTCTTCCCGACGATCAAGATCTACAACCCCAACGGGCAGAACTACACGCCGGTCGACGCCGAGCTGATGCTCGCCTACCGCGAGAACGTCAGCGGCCAGATCCTGCACCTCGGCATCAACGAGGCGGGCTCCCTGGCGGCGTTCACGGCGGCGGGCACGTCGTACGCCACGCACGGCAAGCCGATGATCCCGATCTACGTCTTCTACTCGATGTTCGGCTTCCAGCGCACGGGCGACTCGATCTGGGCGGCCGCCGACCAGATGACACGTGGCTTCCTCATCGGCGCCACGGCCGGCCGCACCACCCTGACCGGTGAGGGCCTGCAGCACGCCGACGGCCACAGCCCGCTCCTCGCCGCGACCAACCCGGCCGTCGTGCACTACGACCCGGCGTACGCGTACGAGATCGCGCACATCATGCAGGACGGCCTCAAGCGGATGTACGGCGAGGGCAACACGCCCGAGGAGTCGAACGTCATCTACTACCTCACCGTCTACAACGAGCCGATCCAGCAGCCCAAGGAGCCGGAGGACGTCGACGTCGAGGGCATCCTGCGCGGCATGCACCGCATCTCGGTGGCCGACACCGGGGGCTGGACGCACGAGGCGCCGCGCGCGCAGCTCCTCGGGTCCGGTGTCGGTGTGCCGTGGGCGCTCGAGGCGCAGCAGCTGCTCGCCGACGACTGGGGCGTGGCCGCCGACGTGTGGTCGGTGACCTCGTGGAACGAGCTGCGTCGTGACGGCCTGCGGTCCGACGAGCAGGAGTTCCTCAAGCCCGACGGCCCGCCGATCAAGCCATGGGTCACCCAGTGCCTCGAGGGCACCGAGGGCCCGGTCGTGGGTGTGTCCGACTACATGCGGGCCGTCCAGGACCAGATCCGCGAATGGGTCCCGGGCACCTACGCCACGCTCGGCGCCGACGGCTTCGGCTTCTCCGACACCCGCCCCGCCGCACGCCGCTTCTTCCACATCGACGGCCCCTCGGTCGCCGTGCGGACGCTGCAGCTGCTCGCCAAGGAGGGCAAGGTCGACGCCGACGTCCCCCGTCGCGCGGCCGAGAAGTACCAGCTCGACGACGTCACGGCGGGCACGTCGGGCAACGCGGGCGGCGAGAGCTGACGCTTCCCCGATGACGTATGCCGTGCGGCCCGCTCCCTGCCCAGGGATTGGGCCGCACGGCATACCCGGCCACCCGCCCCCACCCCAGCGACGCCGGTCGCTCTCACCCGCGCGGGTCGCTCTCACTGGCGCCGCAGGCCTCCGGCGTCAGTGAGCTCGAGTGGGTCCGCTGAGCGCCACAGCAGGTCACGCGGCGACGGCCAGGGCCGCCGCCAACCGCCGCGCGACCCGCCTCGGGTCGTCCAGGTCGCCCCACACCACCCGGACCACGACCCAACCGGCCCGCCTCAGGGCGTCCTCGCGCTGCTTCTCCTCGAACAGTGCGCGGCGGTCCTCGTACTTGACCGCACCGTCGAACTCGACGAGCACCCGCGTGCCGACGATCCGGAAGTCCGCGCGGTATCGCCGCCCCTCGGCCACCACCTCGACCTGCGGTTCCACCGAGTGACCCAGAGCCGCCAGCAGAAAGGCCGCGCGCGACTCACCCGGCGACTCGTGCCGCGCATCCGCGAGGGGCAGCGCAGCTCGGACCGGGCCGATGCCGGTGTGGGTCGCGAAGACCTCAACCGCGCGGGACAGCGCATCCGGCGTGGCTGTTCCCGCGCGCATAGCGCCGTCGGCCGACACCACGAACGCCTCGGGCCCGGCTGCCATGCCGGCTTGGACGGCTGCCCACGCCGTCGGTACGAGCCGCGGCCGGTCCGGTGCGAGCAGGTCCGGTGCGGGGATGCGGAGGTTGCCGACGCGCCGGTGCACCGTGACGCCGCGCCGGGTGACCGACACGCCACCTCGCGTCTCGACCAGCGAGGTGAGGTGCACGGTCGTGAGGTCGGCCGCGAACGTCGGAAGCCCAGCCACGACGAGACACGAGTGGTGACTGAGGGCGGCGCGTCCGCGCAGCGCCCTCCCGACGGCAACGGCAGTGAGCCGGTGCAGTGCTTCGGGGGCCGGCGGCTCTCCGTCGACGACGGCATACCAACCGGTCGTGAGGCGCAGGCAGCGCCCCTGACGGACGAGGCGGGCCAGCGCGTTGCGGTCCAGTCCGAGGCGGGCCGCGTCCGAGGTGGAGAAGACGCCGTCACGCGCGATGAGGTGGAGGTCCATGCGCTCGAGCGTCCACTGAAGCGCGCACCCGCGGCGACGGTCCGCCACGGGTTGTGGACGACGTGGGCCGGTCCCAGGAGGGTGTGGACGGCTCACCAGCGCCGGAGTCCTCCACCGGGGCTGAGCGTGACCGACGCTGCTGAGCGGCAGTCGGCCACCCGGCATACGCGATGTTCACGGGCTGCCACGGCGATTGGATAGGTATGCGCGGCTGTGCATATACTTGCATCCATGTCCAAGGTCCTGACCTCGCTCCCCGTCGGTGAACGTGTCGGCATCGCCTTCTCCGGCGGCCTCGACACCTCTGTGGCTGTTGCCTGGATGCGCGAGAAGGGCGCCGTGCCCTGCACCTACACGGCCGACCTCGGGCAGTACGACGAGCCCGACATCGACTCCGTCCCCGGCCGCGCCGGCCAGTACGGCGCGGAGATCAGCCGTCTCGTCGACTGCAAGGCCGCCCTCGTCGAGGAGGGCCTGTCGGCGATCGCGTGCGGCGCCTTCCACATCCGCAGTGGCGGCAAGACGTACTTCAACACGACCCCCCTCGGCCGCGTCGTCACGGGCACCCTGCTCGTGCGCGCCATGCAGGACGACGGCGTGTCGATCTGGGGCGACGGCTCGACCTTCAAGGGCAACGACATCGAGCGGTTCTACCGCTACGGCCTCATGGCCAACCCGAGCCTGCGCATCTACAAGCCGTGGCTCGACGCCGAATTCGTCACCGAGCTCGGTGGCCGGCACGAGATGTCCGAGTGGCTGACGGCCCGCGAGCTGCCCTACCGCGCGTCCGCCGAGAAGGCGTACTCCACCGACGCGAACATCTGGGGCGCCACGCACGAGGCCAAGACCCTCGAGTTCCTCGACGAGTCGATCGAGGTCGTCGAGCCGATCATGGGGGTCAAGTTCTGGGACCCCTCGGTCGCCATCGAGACCGAGGACGTCACGGTGCGCTGGGAGCGCGGCCGCCCCGTCGCCGTGAACGGCCAGGAGTACGCGGACCCCGTCGCGCTCGTCGACGCCGCCAACACCATCGGCGGCCGCCACGGCCTCGGCATGAGCGACCAGATCGAGAACCGCATCATCGAGGCGAAGTCGCGCGGCATCTACGAGGCCCCGGCCATGGCGCTGCTCCACATCACCTACGAGCGGCTCGTCGCCGCGATCCACAACGAGGACACGATCACCAACTACCACGCCGAGGGCCGCAAGCTGGGCCGCCTTCTCTACGAAGGACGCTGGCTCGACCCGCAGGCGCTCATGGTCCGCGAGTCCATCCAGCGGTGGATCGCCTCGGCCGTCACGGGCGAGGTCACGATCCGGCTGCGCCGCGGTGACGACTGGTCGATCGTGGGCACCTCGGGTCCGGCCTTCAGCTACCACCCCGAGAAGCTCTCGATGGAGCGCACCGAGGACGCCGCCTTCGGTCCCGTCGACCGCATCGGTCAGCTGACGATGCGCAACCTCGACATCGCCGACTCGCGCGCCAAGCTCGAGCTGTATGCCGCCCAGGGCCTCCTCGGCGCCGACGCGCGCGAGCTCGTGGGCGAGCTGACGCCCGGCGGCGCGGCCGCGATCTCGGCCAACCCGGCGGCCGTGGGACTCGACGACCAGGACGACGCGCTCGACCGCGCCGCCATGGAGTTCGGCACGGACTGACCCCGTCCGACCCCGTCGCGGGAACGCACCGATCGGGTAGGGACCCTGCATGAGCGACAACGGAAGAATCACCGTCCAGCGCACCATCGACGCCCCGGCAGCCGAGATCTTCGACGTGCTCAGCAACCCGAAGCGCCACGTCCAGCTCGACGGGTCCGGCTTCGTCCGGTCCGACGAGAAGGCCGAGCGCCTCCAGAAGGTCGGCGACGTGTTCCGGATGAACATGGCCGGCGACCACATGGGTGGCGAGTACCAGACCGACAACACGGTCTCGGGCTACTCGCACAACTCCCTGCTCGCGTGGAAGACGGCTCCCGCCGACACCCCGCCCCCCGGGTGGGAGTGGATGTGGGAGCTCGCGCCGGAGGGCCCGAACGCGACCCTCGTGACGCTGACCTATGACTGGAGCCACGTCACCGACAAGGAGATCCTGTCCAAGGTCAGCTTCCCCCTCGTCGACAAGAGCCAGCTCGAGGACAGCCTCGGCAACCTCGCGTCAGCCGTCTCGAGCTGACCGACGCACCTCTCGGCGGTCATGGGATCTCCCCGTGACCGCCGCTAGGGTGGCCGGTCATGGACTCGACGACCCACCTCACCGAGAGCGACCACGTCGCCCGTCAGTACCGCTCGACCGACAACCTGCTCACGCGGCGTGATGTGTGGGGCCCCGGTCCTGAGGGCGTGTCGCCCGTGGACGTGCTGCGTACGCTCGTGGTGTCCTCCCAGCCGAAGCGACTGATCGAGATCGGCTGCGGCACAGGACAGTTCGCTCGCTCCGTCCTCGACGAGGCGCCTGACGTCGACTACGTCGCGACCGACCTGTCCCCGGCGATGGTCGAGGCGACGCGCGCCCTGGGCGTCCCGGCGGAGGTCGCCTCCTCGGACGTCCTGCCCTTCGGCGACGGCACGTGCGACGCGGCCGTCGCGGCCTGGATGCTCTACCACGTGCCCGACCTCGACGGCACGCTGCGCGAGCTGCGCCGCGTCCTGCGCGACGGAGGGGCCTTGTACGTCGCGACGAACGGCCGCGAGCACCTGGCCGGGCTGCTGCGCGAGGCCGGCGGCGACGCGCTCGTCACCCAGTTCATGTCGGAGAACGCCGCGGAGGTGCTGGGTCGACACTTCGAGCACGTCGTCCAGCGCGACGTCGAGACCCGCGCGACCTTCGCCGACCACGCGGCCGCGAGCGCCTACCTCGCGACCTTCTCCCCCGACCTCGCGCAGTCCCTCCCGCACTTCGAGGGCCCTCGGACGTACGCCGGCCACACCGCCGTCCTGTCGGCCCACTGACGCCGCTCCGACGGCGACCCGACCCGTCCGCGATGTCACGTGCCCGCCATCCCTTTGTGAGCGGCATACAAAGTCAAGGCTGCCGGAGACCTAGGCTGGGCCCGTGAGCAGACGGCGACAGCACCCGAGCGAGGCGACCTCCCGCGCCGTCGAGCGCAGCGCCGGCGAGCTCTCGACCCTCGCGTCGCAGCGCATGGAGGAGCACCTGCGGTGGTATCGCGACCTCTCGGCCGAGGAACGCTCTCAGGTCGGGCTCGTCGCCCAGGCCGGCATCTCGCAGTTCATCGCGTGGTTCCACCAGGAGGAGAGCCATCCGCCGTCGGCCATCTCGATCTTCGCCAACGCGCCGCAGGAGCTGACCCGGTCGGTCAGCCTGCGCCAGACGCTCGACCTCGTGCGGACCGTCGTCGACGTCGTCGAGTCGCGCGTCGAGGGCCTCGCCGCGCCCGGGGACGAGCAGCTGCTGCGCGAGTCGGTGCTGCGCTTCTCCCGTGAGATCGCCTTCGCGGCCGCGGAGGTCTACGCCGGCGCGGCCGAGGCCCGTGGCGCGTGGGACGCCCGGCTCGAGGCACTCGTCGTCGACGCCGTGCTGCGCGGCGAGGCCGACGACTCGATGCAGTCCCGCGCCAGCGCACTCGGCTGGGGCGAGCTCGCCGACGTGACCTTCGTCGTGGGCAGCACCCCGACGGCGAGCGGCGGAGCGGTTCCCGCCGTCGACGACCTGCGCCGCGCGGTGCGCCAGCACGGCGTCGAGGCCCTCGCCATCGTCCAGCGCTCTCGCCTCATCGCGATCCTCGGCGGCACGCGTGAGGCGTCACGGGTCGTCGAGGCCGTCGCGGACTGCTTCGGACCCGGCCCGATCGTGCTCGGGCCCACGGTCCCCCACCTCTTCGCGGCGGGGCGGTCGGCACGTGCCGCCCTGAGCGGGCTCGCGGCCGCCGGGGCGTGGCCCGACGCACCGCGCGTGCTCGAGGCCGACGCCGTCCTGCCCGAGCGTGCCCTCGCCGGCGACCCTCCGGCGCGCCGCATCCTCGTCGACCGCATCCACCGCCCGCTCACCGCCCCCGGGCACGCACCCCTCCTCCAGACGGCGACCGCCTACCTCGAGCACGGCGGGTCGCTCGAGGCGACGGCGCGGGTCCTCTTCGTGCACCCCAACACCGTGCGCTACCGGCTGGGGCGCATCTCCGACGTCACGGGCTACGACCTCGCGACGCCGCGCGAGGCCTGGGCCGTGCGGATCGCGCTCGCCCTCGGCCGCCTCGCTGCCGCCCCGGCGAGCACGGGCGGGTCCGGAGGCTCCGCTGGCACCCGCGGCGCGGGCGGCCTCGCCCCGCCGGGCGGCGACGGCCCGACCAGCCCGTCGCGGACGCCACGACTGCGGCCACGCACAACCGATCGTTCCCCCTTGGAGGAAACCTCCAAACTATCCCCGACGACTTCGTGACATTCGGTGGCGAGGTCCTCACCGGTAACCCGGAAAGGTTGAGCACGTGCTAGCGATCGTCTGCCCTGGACAGGGCTCCCAGACCCCCGGCTTCCTCGCCCCGTGGCTCGAGCTCGACGGTGTGCGCGAGCAGCTGAACGCCCTCGGCCGTGCGGCCGGGCACGACCTCGTCGCCCACGGCACCGAGTCCGACGCCGAGACGATCAAGGACACCGCCGTCGCGCAGCCGCTCATCGTGGCGGCCGGGCTCGTGACGGCCTCGGCGCTCTTCCCCTCGCGCGACGAGCTCGCCGGCACGGGAGCCGTCCTCGCCGGGCACTCCGTCGGGGAGCTCACCGCGACCGCCCTCGCGGGCGTCGTCACGGACGAGCAGGCCATCTCCCTCGTCGCGACCCGCGGGCGCGCGATGGCCGAGGCCAGCGCGGTCACCCCCACCGGCATGGCCGCCGTCCTCGGCGGCGACCCCGACGAGGTCCTCGCCGCGCTCGAGACCCACGGCCTGACGCCCGCCAACATCAACGGAGCGGGACAGGTCGTCGCCGCCGGCACCCTCGAGCAGGTCGAGGCCCTCCGCGCGGCTGCCCCGGCCAAGGCGCGGGTCATCCCCCTCCAGGTCGCCGGCGCGTTCCACACCCGCCACATGTCCCCCGCCGTCGACGCTCTCGCCGCCGCCGCGGCCGACGTCACGCCCTCGGCGCCCACCCTCCGGCTCCTGTCCAACGCCGACGGAGCCACCGTGGCCGACGGTCCCGACGCGCTCGAGCGGCTCGTGCGCCAGGTCAGCAACCCCGTGCGCTGGGACCGCTGCATGGAGACGATGCTCGCGCTCGGCGTCACGGGGCTGCTCGAGCTCGCTCCCGCCGGCACCCTCGTCGGTCTCGCCAAGCGCGCCATGCCCGGCGTGGAGACCCTCGCCGTCAAGACGCCCGACGACCTCGAGGCGGCCCGCGGGCTCGTCGCCACCCACTCGAGCCCCTGACGACACCGACGTCCCATGACTGGCGCACCGACCCCGACAGGGGCACGCTCGTGGAGAGGGCCCCGTCCGACGGTGACCCCGCCCGACCAGGACCTCCCCCGCGCCGCACCACGACCCCACCTGAACCCTCACCCTCGAGAAGGCCTCACGTGACATCCCCCAGCGCCACCGCGCCGACGCCCAAGGGCACCGGCACCCTCGTCGACAACGGCGCCGCACGCCACTCGCGGATCCTGGGCGTGGGCGCCTACCGCCCGGCCCGCGTCGTCATGAACTCCGAGATCGTCGACAAGATCGACTCGAGCGACGAGTGGATCCGGGAGCGGTCCGGCATCATCAGCCGCCACTTCGCCGCCGACGACGAGAGCGTCATCGACATGGCGGAGGCAGCCTCCCGCCAGGCCCTCGAGCACGCCGGCATCGCGCCCGAGCAGATCGGCTTCGTCCTCGTCGCCACAGTCACGCACCCGTACCAGACCCCCGCCGCGGCTCCGGAGCTCGCCTCCCGTCTCGGCTCGACGGCCCCGGCCCTCGACATCTCCGCCGCGTGCGCGGGCTACTGCTACGGCGTCGCGATGGCCAGCGACATGGTCAAGGGCGGCTCCGCCGACTACGTCCTCGTCGTCGGCGTCGAGAAGCTGAGCGACTTCACCGACCCCTACGACCGCGGCAGCGCCTTCATCTTCGGCGACGGCGCCGGCGCCTGTGTCATCGGTCCCAGCGACACCCCGGGTATCGGCCCGACCGTCTGGGGCTCCGACGGCACGCAGCGCGACGCCATCACGCAGAAGCAGGCGTGGACCGACGTCCGGGAGTCGTGGCAGTCCGCGCAGGCCGACAAGAACGTGTGGCCCGCGATCGGCATGGCCGGCCAGACGGTCTTCCGCTGGGCCGTCTGGGGCATGGCCCCCGTCGCGCAGCAGGCCATCGACAAGGCCGGCATCAAGGCCGACGACCTGGACGCCTTCATCCCGCACCAGGCCAACATCCGCATCATCGACGCGATGGTCAAGCAGCTCAAGTTGCCGGCCGACATCCCCGTGGCCCGCGACATCGTGACCACCGCCAACACCTCGGCGGCCTCGATCCCGATCGCCACGACCCGCATGCTCGCCGAGAAGGAGATCCCGAGCGGCGGCCTCGCCCTGCAGATCGGCTTCGGCGCCGGTCTCGTGTATGCCGCGCAGGTCGTCGTGCTGCCCTGAGCACTCCCAGCACGGGCAGTCCAGCACTCCCGCCGGTCCCGACGGGTCATTCGGGCCACGGAATGCCATCCACGCGGATGACAGCCCCGAGCACCACCGCCAGCACGAACCGCCAACACGAACAAGGAGCAGACAGATGGCTCAGTCCGAGCAGGAGATCCTCGAGGGTCTTGCCGAGATCGTCAACGAGGAGACCGGCCTCGACACCGCGTCCGTCGAGATGGACAAGTCCTTCACCGAGGACCTCGACATCGACTCCCTCTCGATGATGACGATCGTCGTCAACGCCGAGGAGAAGTTCGGCGTGCGCATCCCGGACAGCGAGGTCAAGAACCTCAAGACCGTCCGCGACGCCGTCACGTTCATCGCCGGCGCGCAGTCCTGATGCACCCGGTCGGCGCCCGGCACCACCGGGCGCCGACCGAGCCGCACCACGGGCGCCCGCCCCACGAGCAGCACCGCAGTCCCGTCACAGCCACCACCCCTCGCACGACACCACCCCACTCGACCCAGAGGAGCACGTCACCATGACGTCCAATCGCGACCGACGCGTCGTGGTCACCGGTCTCGGAGCCACCACGCCCCTGGGCGGTACCGCCACGGAGACGTGGGAGGCCCTGCTCGCCGGCCGGTCCGGCGCCCGCCCCATGGACTTCGACTGGGTCGCCAAGTACGAGCTCCCCGTCACGTTCGCCGCGACGATCGCCACCCAGCCCGTCGACGTGCTGGCCAAGGTCGAGACGCGACGTCTCGACCCCTCGAGCCAGTACGCCCTCATCGCGGCCCGTGAGGCGTGGGCCGACGCCGGCGCCCCCGAGGTCGACCCCGAGCGGCTCGGCGCCGCCATCGGCTCCGGCATCGGCGGCGTGTGGACCCTCCTCGACCAGTGGGACGTCCTCAAGGAGAAGGGGCCCCGCCGCGTCTACCCGCTGGCGGTCCCGATGCTCATGCCCAACGGCCCTGCCGCGGCCGTCTCGCTCGACCTGGGCGCCCGCGCCGGGGCGCACACGACGGTCAGCGCCTGCGCGTCGGGCGCCGAGAGCATGGGCTACGCCATCGACATGATCCGCACGGGCCGGGCCGACATCGTCGTGGCCGGTGGCACCGAGGCAGCCGTCCACCCGCTGCCCATCGCCGGCTTCGCCGCGATGCAGGCGCTGTCGACGCGCAACGACGACCCGACCAAGGCCTCGCGCCCCTACGACACCGGCCGTGACGGCTTCGTCCTCGGTGAGGGCGCCGCGGTCATCGTCCTCGAGTCGGAGGAGCACGCCCGCGCCCGCGGCGCCCGGATCTACGCCGAGCTCGCGAGCGTCGGCATGTCCGCCGACGCGCACCACATCACCGCCCCCGAGCCCAACGGCTCCGGCGCGTCCCGCGCGATGCTGTACGCCGTCGAGCGGGCCGACCTGGCACCGACCGACATCATCCACATCAACGCGCACGCCACCTCGACCCCCGTCGGTGACGTGGCCGAGTACAACGCCATCAAGCGGGCGTTCGGTGACCACACCGAGAACATGTCGGTGACGGCCACCAAGTCGATGACCGGGCACCTGCTCGGGGCGGCCGGGGCCCTCGAGGCGGTCATCACGATCCAGTCGATCTACCACCGCCTCGTCCCGGCGACGATCAACCTCGAGGACCAGGACCCCGAGATCCCGCTCAACGTCGTCACGGGCGAGCACCAGAAGCTGCCCGACGGTGACATCGCCGCCCTGAACAACTCGTTCGGCTTCGGCGGGCACAACGTCGCCCTCGCGATCCGCAGCATCTGACTCGCATGGCGCATCTGCCGTGACGGAGTGCCCACCCGACCTGCTCGTCGGGTGGGCACTCCGTCTATCCGTGACTCGCTGTCAGCCCTTGACGCAGAGCAGTGTGGTCAGCCGCGCCACGACCGCGACCAGAGGGCTCGGCCCTGTCGCCTGCGCCGCGATGACCGACTCGAGATCCTTGTAGGCAGAGGGGATCTCGTCGATGACGCCGGCGTCCTTGCGGCACTCCACCCCGGCGGTCTGCGCCCGGAGGTCCTCGACGGTGAACTGCCGCTTGGCCGCGTTGCGCGACATCCGGCGACCCGCCCCGTGGCTCGCAGACCTGAACGACGCCTCGTTGCCCAGTCCGCGCACGACGTACGACCCGGTGCCCATCGACCCCGGGATCAGTCCCAGGTCGCCCACTCCTGCCCGGATCGCCCCCTTGCGGGTCACGACGACGTCCACCCCGTCGTACGTCTCCTCCGAGACGTAGTTGTGGTGGCAGCGCACCGGCTCGTCGAACACGACGTGCGGGAAGTGCCGCGCCAGGACGTCGCGCGTCGTCGCCATCATCACCTCGCGGTTGATCAGCGCGTACTCCTGGGCCCAGTAGAGGTCGTGGAGGTACGCCGCCATCTCGTCCGTGTCGGCGAGGAACACCGCGAGGTCACGGTCGGGCAGCCCGAGGTTGTGCTCGAGCGTCCTGGCCGTGGCGATGTGCCGCTCCGCGAGCTCCTTGCCGATGTTGCGCGACCCGGAGTGGAGCATGAGCCACAGGTGACCGTCGTCGCCCTCGCACACCTCCTGGAAGTGGTTGCCCGATCCCAGCGAACCGCACTGCGCCAGTGCCCGGCCCTGGCGGTCCGCGATCCTCGGGGCGCGCAGCTCCCCGAAGCGCCCCATGAGGCTGTCGAACCGTGCCGCGAGCGCGCGCTCGCGTCGAAGCACCGGGGCCGTTCCCTCGTGCGCGTGCCAGCCCACCGGCAGGACGGCCTCGATGGCCGATCGCAGCGGGCCGAGGTCGTCGGGCAGGTCGGCGGCCGTGAGGTTGGTGCGGACGCCGGTCATGCCGCAGCCGATGTCGACGCCGACCGCAGCCGGGGAGACGGCGTCGCGCATGGCGATGACCGAGCCGACCGTCGCGCCCTTGCCGAGGTGCACGTCCGGCATGACGCGCAGGCCGTGCACCCACGGCAGCCGGCTGATGGTGCGCAGCTGCTCCAGGGCTGCGGGCTCGACCTGCGCGGGGTCGGCCCACATGAGAGTGGAGGCCTGCGCGCCCGGGAGCGCGACAGGGAAGGTGGTCATGGTCCTCATCCTTTCGTGGTGCCGGGCGGGCGCCCGGACGTCGTGGTCGGACGTTCGTGTCGCCGACAGGGTCTGTCGGCGTGGTGGTATGCCGGGTGGTGGCGTCCCCATGGACCCCACCACCCGGCATACGTCCTCGGTGTCAGGCGCTGCGCGCCGTGTCGTGCGCCGACGGACGCACGTTGCCCGGGAGCTCGGTCGTGGCACGTCCCTTGGCGAGCAGCTGCCCGCCCCACACGCCCCACTCGAGGCGCTGCTGCGCCACGGCCAGGCAGGCCTCCGTCAGGGGGCATGCACGGCACACCGCCCTGGCCAGCTCCGCCTCGGCCTCGGTGGCCGGCCAGAAGAGGTTCGGGTCCTCCCCCGCGCAGAGCGGCTCGACGTCGCCCGGCTCGAAGGGGTGCTCCGACGCCGCGCGGAAGATCCACGCGTCGAGGCCGTGCGCGCTCCTGGCGGCCGGTCGGAGACCGACCTGTCCGAGGGACTGGGTGCGGGTGATCGTGCGGTTCCTCGTCATCTGGCGGGCTCCTTCCCGAGGTCGGTGACGTGCGTTGCGGACAATGAGGTGGTGCGTGCGAAGTGCAGCTGCACCCGGGTGGGGACGTAGGGCTCCCAGCGCAGCGGCATCCGCGCCTCGTCGGGGGTTCGGTCGCCCTTGCGGACGTTGCACGGCTCGCAGGCCGCGACGGCGTTGGCCCACGCCGTCGCGCCGCCACGCGAGCGCGGGAGGACGTGGTCCATGGTCGTGGCCGTGAAACGGCCGCAGTAGGCGCACTGGTGGCGGTCGCGGAGCAGCACGCCCTCACGGGAGTAGGTGGCACGGGTGCGCGAGTAGAGCCACTTCTGCTCGACGTAGCGCACGAGGCGCACGACGACCGGCACCTGGTAGGGCCCGAACCGTTCCGTCGCATGGACCTCGACGGGAGTGGCGACGCCGCGCCAGATCATCCGCACGGCGTGCCGCACGGACACGCGGTGCAGGAGCGTCTCGTCGGCGTTCCACACCTCGACCTGTGTCATGACCGGGACCTCCTGTCCGTCGTGCCGTCTCGGGCTTCGTCTCATGGTGCGCTGCTGCTCGTGGTGCGCTGCAGTTCGTGGTGCGCTGCTGTCAGGCCGACGGGCGGCACGAGAAGAGCCGCCCGTCCGGGTCATCCCGGTGGGCGGCTCGTCGGACGGAACCGTGAGGTTCGTCGCGTCAGCGAGATCGCAGGCGGGGATGCCGTGGCTGGGGGTGCCGGATGCCGCACTCCCCCGGGAACGGGTAGGCCGCATCGGCGAGGCACAGGCTGCGCTTCGCTTCCATGATGGGTCCCGTTGCCATGACAGGCCTTTCGATGACGGACGGTGAGAGGTCTTGGGGCACAGCGGTCGTCGTGCCCCGGTCGATCATGACAGGCGACAGCACCTGTCCGCCAAGGATTTTGCACGGGCCGTCCACGGTGCCACGCATGACGAGGGCGCGGGAGCACGAACCGCCCGGGCCCTCGTCATCTCGTGCGCCGCGCTGGAGGTCGCGACGGGCGAGACGTGTGGTGGTCAGCCCACCTTGTGCAGCCAGCGCACGGCGGCACCGTCACCGGCATAGCGGAAGACCTCGAGCTCCTCGTCCCACGGGACTCCGAGCAGCAGGTCGATCTCGTCCTGGAGCGCCTCGACGTCGCCGCGCGTGCGCAGGATCGCCTCGCGCAGGCGGTCCTCCTGCACGACGGCGTCGCCGGACGCCGAGGTCATGGCGTGGTGGATGCCGAGGCGCGGCGTGTAGGACCACCGGGACCCGTCGCATCCGGGCGACGGGTCCTCCGTCACCTCGTAGCGCAGGCCGTCCCAGCCGCGCAGGGCGCTGGCCAGCTCGGCCCCGGTGCCGGGGGCGCCGGTCCAGCCCAGCTCGGTGCGCACCATCCGGGGCGCGGCCGGCTGAGGGATCCAGTCGAACGTGACCGGCTGGTCGAGGACGGCCTCGATCGCCCACGTGATGTGCGGGCAGAGCGCGGCGGGGGCTCCGTGTACGAACAGGACCCCACGTGTCGTGGTGCGCGGCATCGCGACAGCCATCCGAACCTCCTGAAGTTGCAGGGACGTCTTCCCCAACGCCTGCTGCTTCACGTGCCGGTGGACTGACTCGGTGGTGCCGGACGAGCGTGCTCGACTCCGAGCACTCGCCCATTGTGCACCACGAGTCTCATCGGCACCAGCAGTCTCAGGAACCGATATGTGGCTTTCGCCCTTCTCAGGTGCCGGCGGGCACGCCCGGAAAGAGCAGGACCTCGTCGCCCCGCACCTCGACCTTGTGGGTGCGCACCGGCTTCGTCGCGGGCAGGCACATCGGCTTGCCGTCGCTGAGGCAGAAGCGCGTGGCATGGAGCGGGCACTCGACCTCGCCGGCCTCGATCCAGCCGTCCGCCAGTGACGCGTCCTCGTGCGAGCACGTGTCGTCGAGGGCGTAGTACGTGCCGTCGTCGTCGCGGAAGAGCGAGATCGGCTCGTCCGTGGCCGTGACCGCGGTGTCGAGGACGAGCGCCTCACCAGGCTCGACGTCGTCGACCGCTGCCACGCGGATGCCGTCACTCATGCTTGTCGTTCCTCACGTGCCCGGTGTCGATGGTCACGGCGAGCCTAGAGGTTCGGTCGCAAGCACCCGCGCCCGCCTCCACGACGGTTGCCGGCCGGTCGCTAGACTCCGACCGATCTCGGCGGCCCCGCCCGCCGACGGTCCCGGGGCAGTAGCTCAGCCGGTCAGAGCAGCGGACTCATAATCCGTCGGTCCAGGGTTCAAGCCCCTGCTGCCCCACCGTTCACCGCACGCACCGGCCCGTCGCCACGGTGGGGCTGGCCGGCGGGGTGCGACCGCCGCCGGCCAGTCCTGCACCGGGCGGCCCGCTCACGGGCCGGTCGGCGCCCGGACGGCGTTGAGGGAGAGCACGGACCCCGGGGGTGGGAGTCGGGGCCCGGTGCTCGTCGACCACGAGGGCCGCACCGTCCGCTGGGCCACGCCGACCCTTCTCCCGAGAAGGGGCCTGCGAGGCCCTGGTCCCAGTGTCCACCCGCACCCGCGCGTCCCGGGTGCAAACGGCACAGATCCGGCAGTCACGACATCGTCACGCCGTGCACGGCGACGTGGGCGGACAGCGGTCGGGGCGGGTCCCGCCGACTCCCCCGGCAGAACCCGCCCCGTCCTCACCCCCCAGCCGGCTCCCCCGCCGGTCACGCCCCCGACCCGTCCCCCCACGGTCCTGGTCGGGCTTCCTCCCCCACAACGACCACTGTGCCGTGCGGACTGCAAGATCGAAACCCCCCAAATGCCGTGGTTTCCGCAAGATTGGCGCAAGGGACGCGACGGGATCCGTCGTGGTATAGCTCCGAGCCCACCGTTCCGCCCGTCGGAGGTGGTCACGCGCCAGGACCCCGTGGCGCCTGGGTCGCCCTCCGGAAGGGTCCTGAGGAGCTGACGGTCGCCGCCTCGGCGCGCTGATGGCGTATGCCGTGTGCTGCGGACGGCGGAGCCCGCCGGTCTCGTGACCGGCGGGGTCCACCGCGTCCGGGTCGCGTCAGAAGCCGGGGAACACCGCCCGCAGCGCGGGCAGGTGCTCGGCGCCGGCGACGTCGGCGGGAGTGTGCCCGGCGTCGAGGCGGCCGTAGACGAGGCGGACCAGCGACTCCGCGGGCAGCACGACGTCGGCGGTGTGCGCCCCGGACTCCGTCCCGACGTCGACCGGCTCGAGGCGGACCGCGTCCGCGTCGACGTCGAGACGGAAACGACGTTCGGTCCCGAGCGTGCCCACGACCACGGAGGTCGGGCCGACGTCTGTCGACGGTCGGCCGGCGAAGGCGACGGTGCCCGGCAGGCGGTCCACGAGCAGGTCCACGGCCTCGGGCCCCACGGTCGCCTCGGGGTCGAGGACCACCTCGACGTCCCACGTGTGCACGGCGTGCTCGGCGAGCCGGGCTGCGGCGACGCCCGAGAGGTCGGACGGCCCGCCGAAGAGGTCGACCTCGAACGGCGCACCGGACGACGCGACCTCCTCGAGCCGCGCGACGAAGCGGTCGTCGGCGACCACGCTCCCGGTGACCTGGTCGGCCGGCGCCATGGCGTCCCAGCGGTCCCACACGGCCTTGAAGGCGTCGCCGTCCGGGGCGACACCGTCCGCGAGACCGGCGTCGAGGAAGAGGCCGAAGATCTCCGCCTGGCTGCCGAGGTGGGACGCCACCTGGGCGATGCTCCAGTCGGACGGGTAGGCCCTGCTCTCGTACTGCTGCGGCTCGACCCGGTCGAGGACCCCCCGGAGCCTCTCGTGGGACGTGCGGACGGCGTCGATCCAGGTTGCCTGCGGGGTCATGCTGGCTCCATCTGCTCTGCGGGGTACGGTCTCCAACGCCAACCTCGCGACGACGCTCCCGATTCCCGACCGAACGAGAGACGGACATTGTCCCCATCAGTCACATACGTCACCGATTCCCGACGCATTTTCCCGGGAACCGCCCCTTGCGCAACCGGTCGACCTATGGTGGTCGAGACCGGTACGTCAGGACGTGGGGGCGTCCGTGGGGGCCTTCCGGTTGCGGCGGTGCGACTGCCGGGAGAGTGTCGAAGGTGACAGCGCGTGTGCCTCGAGGGGGTGGCTTGACGGTGAGAGATGCCAATGAGCGAAGTGGTCCGTTCGTCCTGAACATCAGGATGAGCGGTCGCCTTGTGCCCTTCGCGACGATGGTGCTGCTCTTCGCGCTGCTGCCGTTCCTCGGGGGTAGCACCCCCCAGACCCCGACCGCTTCGGTCGTCCTCGCAGCCGGATCCCCGGCCGCGGTGCAGGACGCCGTGGCAGCCGTCGGGCAGGCCCGCCAGGAGATGAGCGGCTCGGTCGCCGCGTCGCCCACCGCCGCGCTCGCCCCGGTCGACTCGGCGTTCTCCGCCGCCATCGGTGGCGGCCTGTTCATGTTCCCGGCGATCAGCCTGGCTCCGGCCACGGCCCAGGCCATCGCCGCCCCGATCATCGGGCGCCCGCTGTTCATCCACCCGGTCGCCGGTGGCGAGACCTCGCCGTTCGGCCCCCGCATCCACCCGCTTCTCGGGCGTCCGATGTTCCACACGGGCATCGACCTCGCCGCGGCGTGCGGCACCCCGATCCACGCGGCCGCCGACGGCACCGTCATCTACGCCCGCGTGTCGGCGTCGTGGGGCGGGCGCACCATCATCGAGCACAGCCCGACGCTCAAGACGGCCTACGGCCACCAGTCGAAGTTCCTCGTCACCGAGGGCCAGCGCGTCAAGCAGGGCCAGGTCATCGGCCTCAGCGGCACGACCGGGTGGTCGACCGGTTGCCACCTGCACTTCGACGTCATCGTCAACGACCGTTACGTCGACCCCGCCCCGTACCTCGGCTTCGCGCCGTCGGCCACGGCCTCCGTGCCGTATGCCGTCGTCCCGCACCTCGTGCTCGACCAGGGCGGTCGCGTCATCCGCACCGTCGAGGACGGCGACGTGCCGATCCCCGAGGCGACCGAGAGCTCACCGACCCCGACGAGCACTGGCGGCCGTCCGCCGACGTCGACCCCGACGCAGTCCACGACGCAGCCCACGACGTCCACGGGCACGCCGACGACGACCCGTCCCTCGACGACGACGAGCGCTCCCGGCCCGACGACGACGTCGAGCCCGACGAGCACCAAGCCGTCGCCCTCGACGACCACGAGCTCGCCCACCACGACGGTGGCCCCGACGACGCCCGCTCCGACGACGACGACCACGACGACGACCAACCCGCCGCCGAGCACGACGACCACGACGAGCGAGCCGCCGCCCACGACGACGAGCGACCCGCCGCCCGCCCCGTCGTCCGAGGCGCCGAGCACGTCGAGCGAGCCGTCGGCCGCGCCCGTGGCCGCTGACCCCACGCCGACGGCCACGGCGACCGCCACGGCGACCCAGGTCCTCAAGACGGCGACGGAGGTCGCGACCGCGGTCGCGACGGCCAGCGACACGTCCACGAGCGAGCCGACCGCCTCGACGACGGCGGCCGCCGAGGGCGGCGCCTGACCCGGACGTCCGCGGGCACCTGCCCGGGGCACGGGGGAGCTCGGCGGGTCCGTTCCGGCCGACGCGGCCTGCGCGTCGTCGGACGGGACTCCTCACGATTCGGGCACGCTCGGCGCGGAGGGTGCCCCGCAGTCCCCGGAGCCGATAGGTTTCCGGGATGGACGACGTGAACCCCGACACCGCGGCGCCGAGCGATCGCACCCCGGACACGCCTCGTGACCCCATGGTCGTCATCGAGGGCGTCAACAAGCACTTCGGCGACCTGCACGTGCTGCGCGACATCAACCTCACGGTCGGCAAGGGCGAGGTGGTCGTCGTCCTCGGACCGTCCGGCTCGGGCAAGTCGACGCTGTGCCGCGCCATCAACCGTCTCGAGACCATCGAGTCGGGCACCATCTCGATCGACGGCAAGGCCCTGCCCGAGGAGGGCAAGCCGCTCGCGCAGCTGCGCGCGGACGTCGGGATGGTCTTCCAGTCCTTCAACCTCTTCGCGCACAAGACGATCCGCGACAACGTGACGCTCGGACCGATCAAGGTGCGCAAGAAGTCCAAGTCCGACGCGGACCAGCAGGCGACCGACCTGCTCAAGCGCGTCGGCGTCGAGGCCCAGGCCGACAAGTACCCCGCGCAGCTCTCCGGCGGGCAGCAGCAGCGCGTCGCCATCGCGCGCTCCCTGGCCATGGGCCCCAAGGTCATGCTCTTCGACGAGCCCACATCGGCCCTCGACCCGGAGATGGTCAACGAGGTCCTCGACGTCATGGTCGGCCTCGCCAAGGAGGGCATGACGATGATCGTCGTGACCCACGAGATGGGCTTCGCCCGCAAGGCCGCCGACCGGGTCGTCTTCATGGCCGACGGCCAGATCGTCGAGACCGGCACGCCGCAGGAGTTCTTCACCAACCCCAGGAGCGAGCGCGCCAAGGACTTCCTCGGCAAGATCCTCACCCACTGAACCGACCTCACCCACCGACCCACTGGACCAAGCGACAGGGCGCGGCACGCAGCACCGCGTGCCGCGTGCAACCACTCAGGGAGGAACCCAGATGAAGGCACGACGAATCGGAGCCGTCGCGGCGGCTGCGACGTTGGCGCTCACGCTCGCCGCGTGCGGCTCCGGCACCAGCGGAGGCGACGCCGGCAGCGGCGACGGCCTCAAGATCGGCATCAAGTTCGACCAGCCCGGCCTCGGCCTCAAGAAGGGCACCGAGTACTCCGGCATGGACGTCGACGTCGCCAAGTACGTCGCCAAGGAGCTCGGCACGACCGAGGACAAGATCACCTGGGTGCAGGCACCCAGCGCCCAGCGCGAGAACCTCATCTCGACCGGGCAGGTCGACTTCGTCGTCGCCACGTACTCCATCACCGACGAGCGCAAGCAGAAGGTCAGCTTCGCCGGCCCCTACTTCGTCGCCGGCCAGGACCTGCTCGTGCGGGCCGACGACACGTCGATCACCGGCCCCGACAGCCTCAACGGCAAGAAGCTGTGCTCGGTCAAGGGCTCGACGTCGGCGCAGAAGGTCAAGGACAAGTTCGCCCAGACCGTGCAGCTGCAGGAGTTCTCGGGCTACTCCGAGTGCCTGCCGGCCCTCGCCACGGGCGGTGTCGACGCCCTGACGACGGACGACACGATCCTTGCCGGCTTCGCCGCCCAGCCCGAGAACAAGGGCAAGTTCAAGGTCGTGGGCAAGCCCTTCTCGACCGAGAACTACGGCATCGGCCTCAAGAAGGGCGACACCGCCCTGTGCCAGAAGATCACCGACGCGATCAAGAAGATGCAGAGCGACGGCTCGCTCGACAAGGCGATCGCCGACAACCTCGGACCGGCGAACTACAAGCCGGGCCCGGGCAACCCGCCCACGCCGGCTGCCTGTTCCTGACCCCCAGCCGGTTCGTCGGGTCGTGCGGTCATCCACGGGTGACCGCACGACCCACGACGGTGTGACTCTCCTGCGGAAAGGGGCGTAGTGCTCGACATCTTCGAGAAGTACGCGATCTTCGGCGCGTTCTGGATGACCATCAAGCTCACCTTCTTCTCCGCCATCGGGGCGCTGGTGATCGGCACGGTCCTCGCGGTGATGCGCGTGTCCCCGGTCGCGGTCCTGCGGCGGCTCGGGACCTTCTACGTCAACACGGTGCGCAACACCCCGTTGACCCTGATCCTCGTCTTCTGCTCGCTCGGCGTGCTCTACATCCTCCAGATCAACCTCGCGGACCCGAGCTCGCCGACGTCCATCGTCGACAACAACATCCGGTGGGCGATCGTCGGTCTCGCCGTCTACCACGCGGCCTTCGTCTGCGAGGCGCTGCGCAGCGGCGTCAACACCGTGCCGGTCGGCCAGGCCGAGGCGGCCCGCTCGATCGGGCTCACCTTCGGCCAGAGCCTGCGTGAGGTCATCCTCCCCCAGGCCTTCCGCGGCGCGATCGCGCCCTTGGGCTCGGTCCTCATCGCCCTGACCAAGAACACCACCGTCGCGTCGGTCATCGGCGTTGCCGAGGCCTCGCTGCTCATGAGCGAGATCTTCGAGAACGAGACGGCCAGCGTCACGGTCTTCCTCATCTTCGCCCTCGGCTTCGTCATCCTGACGCTGCCGGTCGGCATCCTCTTCACGTCGCTGTCGCGGCGACTGGCGGTGAAGCGATGAGCGCACAGTCCGTCCTCTTCGACGCCCCCGGCCCCCGTGCCCGGCGCCGCCACGCGATCCTCACCGCCTTCGGCTTCGTCCTCGCCGCGGCCACGATCGCGCTCGTCATCTGGAAGTTCCACGCACAGGGGCAGCTCGAGGCCTCGATGTGGACCTCGCTGTTCACCGCGGACGTCTGGACCGCCTACCTGATCCCCGGCCTGATCAACACGCTCAAGGCCGCGGCGATCTCCATCGTGCTCGCCGTCGCCTTCGGTCTCGTCTTCGGCATGGGCCGGCTGTCGCACCTGCGTGCCGTCCGCTGGGTGTGCGGCGTCATCGTCGAGTTCTTCCGGGCCGTCCCGGTGCTGCTGATGATGTACTTCACCTACTTCTACTACTCGAACAACGGTGTCTTCACCAACGCGATCAACCCGCTCGCGGCGGTCGTCACGGGCCTGACCCTCTACAACGGCTCCGTCATCGCCGAGCTCGTCCGCTCGGGAGTCTTCGGGCTCCCGAAGGGACAGGCCGAGGCGGGCCTGTCCATCGGCCTGACCGCTGGCCAGACGCTGCGCTCGATCCAGCTGCCCCAGGCCCTGACGGCCATGCTCCCGGCCCTCGTCGGCCAGCTCGTCGTCATCCTCAAGGACAGCGCGCTCGGCACCGCGGTGCTCTACCCGGAGCTGCTCCAGGCCGCGAAGGACATCGGCACGGCCTACAGCAACACGATCCCGGCGTACATCTTCGTCGCGGTCATCTTCATCCTGCTCAACTACGGCCTCACGGTGCTCGCCGGTCGCGTCGAGCGCCGGCTCAACCGTCGTGGCCGCGGCCCCCGCAAGGCCGCCCAGACCGCCGGGGTGGTCGGCGCCGGCACGGTCGACGCACCCACCGTCGGCATCGACGGCGCGGGCGTCCGCACCGGGGACGCGAACAGCCGCTGAACCACCTCGTCGCAGCACCCCGAGCAGTCGGCAGCCCCTGACGGACGCAACCGTCGGGGGCTGCCGGCGCCTCGGTGTGGTGCCGGCCGACGTCGGCGGGACCGACAGCAGAAGGGCCCCGACACCAGTGGTGTCGGGGCCCTTCTCGCTGGGCTCCCCCGATTGGACTCGAACCAATAACCTGCCGGTTAACAGCCGGCTGCTCTGCCAATTGAGCTACAGGGGAATGCTGCTGCGCAACCATAGCAAAGCATCAGCGCCGTCGAGAAATCGGGTTCGGCGGGTCGGAGACGACGTCCTGACGAGCCTCCGGGACACCTCGTCAGGTCCCGTCAGAGCCCGACCTCGGAGCGCAGCCGAGCCATCCGCTGTGCCGCCTCGCGGGCCACCTGGGGGTCGGTCAGGTCGGCGCCCTTGCCCGGGATCGTCTGCTCGAGCAGAGCGCCGCTGGCGAGGTCCTGACGGATCACGACGCGCACCGTGCGGCGCCCTGCGGTGCGGAACTCGTCGGCGAGCACGACGCTCGCCTGGAGCCGCTCACGCAAGGTCTGCTGCAGCAGCGAGGGCTCCGTCAGGTGCCAGCGCGCAGGGATCCCGCGGTCGACCCAGGTGACTGTGAGCCGGGAGGACTCGCCCTGCCACGTGCCGGACTCGGCCTCGTGCCACGCGCGGCGCCAGACGAGGCCGCCGGCGGCGTCGACGAGGGCCAGGTGGTAGGTCGTCGCGACGACGTGGGCGCCGCTCGTCTCGTCACGGGCCCAGGCGAGCACCTGCTCCCCGCCGTCGAGCGGGACGGCCGCGCGGACGTCAGCGGTCAGCGCCGGTCGACGCCGGCGTTCGAAGAGTGCCATCAGCCCATTCCTGCCTTGATCGCCGCGAGCTCGCGCTGGAGCGTCTGCAGCTGGATGCCGAGCTCACGCGTGCGCTCGGGCGACGGCGTCTCGGCGTGGTCGAGCCGGCGCATCTCGCTCATCGAGTCGGCGATCTGCCGCGTCAGGGCGATGGTGCGCACCCGGTCGAAGAGCTCGTCGACGTAGCGCGACGTGGGCAGCCCTGTCGAGGCGTCCATACGCGTCGGCAGGGTGTCGACCGCGAGCTCGCTGACGAGCCCGGCGACGGGCGAGGGCGCGGCCTCGGTGACGGCCGAGGTCCAGGCGCGCGCGTTGCCCTTGTCGCCGCTGTGGTGCGCGATGCGGATGCCGTCGAAGACCGCGCGGTGCGCCGGCGCCGAGAAGGCCTCGGGCGTCAGCAGGTCGATGGCGCCGGGCTTGAAGACCGTCGGGAACTGGAGCAGGACCTGGAGCAGCTGCCGCTCGGCGTGGACGACGGGATCGCGACGGTCCGGCACGGGCATGCCTCCCCCGTCACCCGCGTCCGGTTCCACGTCGTCCCGTCCGTCGCCACGGTCGCGGCCGTTCCGGTCGACCCGGTCGACCCGGTCGGCCCGGTCGGCCCGGTCGGCCCGGTCGGCCCGGTCGGCCCGGTCGGCCCGGTCGGCCCGGTCCGTGCGGGCGTCCTCGTCGACCTTGATCTTGCCGGCCCGGGACACCTCTGTCGCGACCTGCTCGACGTCGAGGCCGAGCATGCCGGACACCTCGCGGGTGTACTCCGGCCGCAGCGACTGGTCGCGGATCGAGGCGATGATCGGGGCCACCGCGCGGACGGCCTGGATGCGACCCTCGGCCGTCGCGACGTCGAAGCGCTTGATCGTCGTGCGCACCGCGAACTCGAACATGGGCACGGCGTCCTCGATGAGCGCCTGCACCGCCGGGTCTCCCCCGGCCTGGCGCAGCTCGCACGGGTCCTTGCCCGACTTCTCGACCGCGACGAACGACTGCGAGGTCCACTTCTCGTCGTCGGCGAAGGCGCGCATGGCTGCCTTCTGGCCGGCGGCGTCGCCGTCGAAGGTGAAGATCACCTTGGCCGGGGCGAGGTCGGCCTCGTCACGCATGAGGCGTCGCAGCGTCTTGATGTGGTCCGCGCCGAAGGCCGTGCCACACGTGGCGACGGCGGTCTCGACGCCGGCGAGGTGGCAGGCCATGACGTCGGTGTAGCCCTCGACGACGACGGCCTGGCGGCCCTGCGAGATCTTCTTCTTGGCGAGGTCGAGGCCGTAGAGCACGGTCGACTTCTTGTAGATGGGGGTCTCGGACGTGTTGAGGTACTTCGCCTCGATGCGGTCGTCGTCGAAGATCCGTCGGGCTCCGAAGCCGACGGTGTCGCCGGTGATGTCGCGGATCGGCCAGACGAGACGCCCTCGGAAGCGGTCGTAGAGACCCCGCGCGCCACGGCCGGCGATGCCGCCGGTGACGAGCTCGTCGTCGGTGAAGCCCTTGGCGCGCAGGTGGCGCACGAGGTCCTCGCCCCCACGGGGCGCGAACCCGATGCCGAACTGCTTGACGTGCTCGCTGTTGAAGTCCCGGGCCCGCAGGAAGTCTCGCGCCTGCCGGGCGCCCTGGCTGCCGAGGAGCAGCTCGGTGTAGTACTCCTCGGCCACGCGGTGGGCCTCGACGAGGCGGCTGCGGCGGCCGAGCCCCTCCTCGCGCGGCCGGTCGCCGTTCTCGTAGCGCAGCTCCATGCCGAGCTTCTGCGCGAGGCGCTCGACGGCCTCGGAGAAGCTGAGGTGGTCGACCTTCTGGATGAAGGAGATGACGTCGCCGCCCTCGCCGCACCCGAAGCAGTGCCACGCACCCACGGCCGGGCGGATGTTGAACGACGGCGTCTTCTCGTCGTGGAAGGGACACAGGCCCTTGAGCGACCCCGGACCGGCGGAGCGGAGCGTCACGTGCTCACGCACGACGTCCTCGATGGACGACCGCGCCTTGACCGCCGCGATGTCCTCGCTGTTGATCAGCCCCGCCATCTGCCTCCTGTCGCCATCCGTGATTCTAGGTGCTCGGCCCCGAGGTGCCCGTCACCGGCACCACTGGCTGTGGAGCGCGAGCGCCCGGACGTCGGTCAGGGAGGCCACCTGGTCGACGACGACGCGCAGCCGTTCCCCGTCGTCGGCAGCGGCCTCGTGGTCGAGGCGGAAGGCCACGTCGAGGCGCTCCTCGGGCGCGGCGGCATACGCCTCGACGACGCCGCGCACGACGTCGCGCTGACCCGACATGATCGCGAGGCGCTCGTCGGTGGTCATGACGAAGTGGTTGGCGATGGCCTTGAGCACGGAGCACTCGGCGCGCGTGCCATCGGGGACCACGAGGTCGGCCTCGAAGCGGCACAGCTCACCGGGGCCGTGACGCTCGCGCGTGGCCTGCTCGACGACGAGCACGAAGTGGCCGATGAGCCGGCTCGTCATGTCCTTGAGGCGCGCGAGGTCGCCGCGCGAGCCGTCGTATGCCGTGGGCACCGCTCCCGACGCGAGGATGCGTTCCAGCGCGGCCCCGAGCGCGTCGGCGCCGAGGTCGGGCGCGTAGGTGCGGCCCGCCACGTCGATGACGTCGGCCATGTCTCGCGAGTGGAGCAGCCGAGGGTCGATCCAGCCCGAGGCGATGGCGTCCTCGACGTCGTGGACCGAGTAGGCGACGTCGTCGGACCAGTCCATGACCTCGGCCTCGAGGCACCGGCGTTGCGGCTGCGCGCCCTCGCGGATCCACTCGAAGACGGGGAGGTCGGACGGGTAGACCCCGAACTTGTGCGTCTCGTAGGGGCCGTCGCCGCGCGCCCACGGGTACTTCGTCGTGGCATCGAGGCTGGCCCGCGTCAGGTTGAGCCCGGCGGACGTGCCGTCGGCGTGTGCACGCTTGGCCTCGAGCCTCGTCAGCAGGCGCAGCGTCTGGGCGTTGCCCTCGAACCCGCCGATCCCCGAGGCGATCTCGTCGAGGACCGTCTCGCCGTTGTGCCCGAAGGGCGGGTGACCGAGGTCGTGGGCCAGGCACGCGGTGTCGACGACGTCGGCGTTGCAGCCGAGGGCTGCCCCGAACTCGCGGCCGATCTGGGCGACCTCGAGCGAGTGCGTCAGGCGGTTGCGGACGAAGTCGTCGTGGCCCGGTGCGAGCACCTGCGTCTTGGCGGCGAGCCGGCGCAGCGACGAGGAGTGCACGACCCGCGCCCGGTCGCGCGCGAAGTCGTCGCGGTCGGCCCGCTTCTGGGCAGGGTCCTCCGCGACCCAGCGCTCCCGGTCCCGACCCTCGTAGCCCACACCGGAACTCTATGCGGCGAGGCGCAGCCGACCGCGGCGCCGCTCCCGGGCGCATACTGAGTCATGGAGCCGCTCAGGCTTCCAACCTCAGGAGCGCGCCATGGGCGACAAGTCACCGAAGTCCCACATGTCCACGAAGGCCAGATCGCTCAAGGAGAAGCGTGCCGACAAGCACGCGAAGTCCGCAGCCAAGGACCACACCGAGATCATCCCGCCCAAGGGCAAGCGCTGACCTCGGTCCGACACGGGTCTGACACGGGTCTGACACCGGTCTGACACGGTCTGACCTCGCCCCGGCTCAGCCGAGCTCGGCCTGAATGCGTCGCACCCAGGCCGGCTCGGTGCCGTAGCGCTGCATCTTGATGAGGCGCAGGTTGGAGCAGTCGGCGACGAGCTCGGCCATGCGCTTGTCGCGGGTGGCCTCCTGCTTGGCCGTGAGCACCCAGTTCGTCGCGATCTTGCGGTAGGAGGGTGTCGCCCCGTCCCAGAAGGCCGAGGCGCGGGGGTCGGCGCGCAACATCGCCTCGTAGTCGTCGGACCACGTGAGCTCGCGGTTCTCGTAGGCGTAGATGCCGGAGCGGTCCTCGCGGCGCCTCGAGAAGGCGACGAGCCCGGCCGGACGCATGCGCCCGGCGGCAGTGAGCTCGGCGACGGCGTTGATGTTGATGGCGCTCCAGTTGCTGCCCGGCTTGCGCGGCGTCCACCGCTGGCGCACGGCGTCCTCGTCGATGCGTTGGGCCATCGAGTCGATCCAGCCGAAGCACAGGGCCTCGCGCACGGCCTCGGCCCACTGCAGACCGCGCGGCTCGACGTGCTTCTTGTTGAGGCCCATCCACAGCTCGGTGGCGCTCTCGTGATGGGCCTCGAGCCAGGCCCGGAAGTCCTCGGCGTCGTCGAAGAAGGTCGCGGGCCGCTCGGCCGATCCGCCCTGTCGCATGCCCCGATCCTGCCATCGGCCACCGACGCTGGGAGGATCGTGCCGTGACCGACCGCATCCTGCTCGCCGCCCGCAACAACGCGCTCTGGTGCGACGCCGTGGCCCGCTCGCACGGCGTCGTGTGCACCCTCGACGACGATGCGTGGACGGCGTCGACGCGCACGCCGCCCTACTACCCCGACGCCGTGACCCTCTCCCCCGAGCTCGGCGAGTACGACGTCCTCGCGCGCGTCGACGACTCCGACGGCTGCTCGGTCAAGGACTCGTGGTCGCGTCTCGACCTGTCGATGGAGGACTTCGCCCGCCTCGTCGTCGGCGAGTGGGTCTGGCTCGACCCGTCGACACCTCCCGTGCACGCACCCGCGGCGGCGTGGCAGCGCGTCACGACGCCCGACGCGATGGCCGACTGGGTGCGTGCGTGGGCGAGCGACCCCGATGCCGAGGCCATCCTGCGCCCGTCGCTGCTCGACGAGCCCGGCGTCCACGTCCTCGGCGCCCGCTCGTCCGACGACCCCGCTGACAGCACGTCACCCTTCGTCTCCGGGGCAATCGTCAACGTGACGGGCGAGGTCGCCGGTCTCGGCAACGTCTTCACGTCCGACGGCGACGTCGAGCGCGCCTGGGCCGCGGCCGCGGCCGCCGGCCGCGGCGTCGTGGGCGGCATGCCCCTCGTCGGCTGGGAGGCGGGGGCGGGCGTCGAGGCCGCCGTCGCCGCGGGGTGCGAGCGGATCGGCCGGCTCAGCGTCTGGCTGAAGTGACGCTCAGCCGCCGCTGACCGACAGCTCGGCCTCGGCGATCGTGCGTCGGTGCTCCTCGGACAGCTCGCGCGACTCGAGCCAGCGGTCGGGCAGCGCCACGGTGCGCGACGACCCGGCACGCCCGCGCTGGCCCTCTGCGGCCTCACCGGGCCACGGCACGTCGGGGTCGAGGGTCGCGAGCAGCCGGTCGAGCGCGGCCATCGAGTCGACGAGCGCCAGCGAGTTGCGGATCGTCGAGCCGGCCGGGAACCCCTTGAGGTACCAGGCGATGTGCTTGCGGATGTCGCGGCAGGCGCGCTCCTCCTCGCCGTAGAAGTCGCAGAGGTACGCCGTGTGCGTCCGGAGCGTGTCAGCGACCTCCCCGAGCGTCGGCGTCACCCGCGCCGGGGTGCCGGCGAAGGCAGCCGCGAGGTCGGTGAAGAGCCACGGACGACCGAGGCAGCCGCGTCCGACGACGACGCCGTCGCAGCCGGTCTCCCGGACCATCCGCAGCGCGTCCTCGGCCGACCAGATGTCGCCGTTGCCGAGGACGGGGATGCTCGTCACGGTCTCCTTGAGCATCCGGATGGCGCTCCAGTCGGCGGTGCCGGAGTACGCCTGTGCGGCCGTGCGTCCGTGCAGCGCGACCGCGAGGACACCCTCGGCCTCGGCGGCCAGGCCCGCGTCGAGGAAGGTCAGGTGGACGTCGTCGATGCCCTTGCGCATCTTGACCGTGACCGGGATGTCGCGCTTGGCGCCCTCCTCGACGACGGCGCCGACGATCGCCTTGAAGAGGTCCTTCTTCCACGGCAGGGCCGAGCCGCCGCCCTTGCGGGTGACCTTCGGGACGGGGCAGCCGAAGTTGAGGTCGATGTGGTCGGCGCGGTCCTCGGTGACGAGCATCCGGGCGGCGGCCCGTGCCGTCGCGGGGTCGACGCTGTAGAGCTGGATCGAGCGCGGGTTCTCGTCGGGGTCGTGCTCGATGAGGCGCATCGACTCGGGCGTGCGCTCGACGAGGGCGCGGGAGGTGATCATCTCGCTGACGTAGAGGCTCGTCGCGCCGCTGGCTCCACCGATCGCACGACCCTCGTTGCCGTACTCGCGGCACAGCCGGCGGAAGGCACGGTTCGTGATCCCCGCCATCGGCGCGAGCACGACGGGTGACTCGATGACGTGGCGCCCGATGCGCAGCGGGGGCAGCACGGCGCCCGTCGTCTCTGCGGGGGCGGCCTCACCGGCCTGCGTCGCGGGGCTCATCACGTCGGTCACGGGCTCGATTGTCCCCGATCAGGCGCGCGGGGCCGAATCGACGTCGGTCCGCACGAAGCCGAGCAGGGCGTCGGCGAAGGCCTCGGGCCGGTCGAGGCCGGAAAGGTGCCCGGCCCGGCGGACGATCTGCTCGCGCGCGCTCGGGCACGCGCGCAGGTAGGCCCGGGCGCCGATCCGCAGCTGGTCGAACTGGCCGTTGAGGAGCAGCACCGGGCAGTGCACGTGCTCGAGCATCGAGGGCCGGCAGTGCGCCATGACCTCCCGCCAGGCCCCAGCCGTCGGCGCGAAGAAGTAGCCACCGGCGATGACCGGGTCGATGCGCTCGGGCGGGTAGAGGCGGTGCAGGACGCGGTCGTTGACCCGCGTCATCCGCTCCGCGCCGAGCCGGTCGGTCAGCGCTGCGACCCCGCGGTAGACCGCGGCTCCGGGCCCCGTCGGTACCGCGCTGGCCCCGGCGAGGACGAGCCCGGCGAGCGTGTCGGGACGCGCTGCGGCATACGCCATCGCGGCGTAGCCGCCGAGCGAGTGGCCGACGAGCACGACCGGCGTGCCGTTGGGGACCCCGGCCACGGCCTCGTCGATGACGTCGACGCAGCGGGCGAGGGTGAACTCCTCGTCCACGCGCGCGCCGTGCCCGGGCAGGTCGACGAGCGTCAGGTCGACGTGGTCCCGCAGGAGCGGCACCTGGGGCGCCCACTGGGTGCTCGACAGGCGCGACCCGTGGACGAGGACCAGGTGAGCACGCACACGGTGAGGATGCCACGATGGCCCGGTGACCCACCTCATCACCGCCGCCGAGCTCGCCCACGAGATCGAGGACGTCGTCGTGCTCGACGTGCGGTGGGCGCTGACGACGGCGAACACCCCCGCGGGCCGGCAGGACTACGACGCCGGCCACGTCCCCGGCGCGTTCTTCGTCGACCTCGACACCGAGCTCGCCTCGCCGGCGGGCGACGGCGGGCGCCACCCGTTGCCGGACCCTGCCGTGGTGCAGGCCGTCCTGCGCCGCGCCGGCATCACCGAGCACAGCCGCGTCGTCGTCCTCGACGGCAAGGAGTCGTATGCCGCCGCGCGGGCGTGGTGGGTGCTGCGCTGGGTCGGCATCAGCGACGTCCGCGTGCTCGACGGTGGGTACACCGCCTGGCTGGCGGCCGGGCTTCCGGTCTCGACGGAGGAGCCTGCCGACCGGCACGGCGACGTCGAGGTGCGGCCGGGGCAGCTGCCGACGCTCGACGCGGCGGGTGCGGCCGCCCTGGCCCGGGACGGGCTGCTCCTCGACGCGCGGGCGCCCGAGCGCTACGCGGGCGAGACCGAGCCGATCGACCCCGTGGCCGGGCACGTGCCGGGGGCGGTCAACAGCCCGACGGCCGCGTGGGTCACCGGCGACGGCACGTTCCGCCGCGACCTCGCCGAGCACTGGGCGACCGTGACGGACGGCGTCGACCCCGGCGACGGGACGGTCGGGGTCTACTGCGGGTCGGGTGTGACCGCTGCCCACGAGATGCTCGCACTGGCCGAGCTCGGCGTCGACACGGTGCTCTACCCCGGATCCTGGAGCGAGTGGATCCGCGACGCCGCGCGGCCCGTCGCGACCGGCCACTCCCGCGGCTGACCCACTCCACCCCGCAACACACCGAGCAGGTCACGGCTCACCGCGATCGGATCCCGGCGCGTCGTGACCTGCTCGGCGTGTTGGCGCGGTCAGAGGTCGCGGTCGAGTCGACGCTCGAGCGTGCCGAGTGCTCGGGCGGCCGCGACGCGCACGGAGGCGTCCCGGTCGTCCACGGCCTCGTGCAGGGCGTCGGCGTGCTCGGCCTCCCCCACGGCGCCGAGCACCCGCGCGGCCGCGGCCCGGACCCTCGGCACGTCGTCGGTCGTGACGAGGTCCGCGCAGGTCTCGGCCGCTGGTCCGACCTCCCAGCGGGCCGCGACCTTCGCGCACATCTCGCGGACGCGCCAGGCCGGATCGAGCAGTCCTGCAACGACATCCGGCCCGCACCGCTCCGACCAGACGTAGAGCAGGGTGCGGGAAGCCCACACCCGCGACCAGTAGCGGGTGTGGTCGTCGAGGTGGACGGGCGACCCCCAGCCCGTCACCACCTGGCCGCCGACCCAGCCGATGTCGGGAAGGGCCGGGTCGCCCCACGTGGCACGGCCCGACAGCAGGTCGGCGCACCAGCCGGTCAGCACGTCGTCACCGAGCGCATCCGCAGCGGCCCTGGCCCGGTCGCCGGGCGTGGCGTGCAGCACCTCGGGCTCGACCATGCGGGCAGTATGCCGCCCATCCCGGACGGGCGGCGCCCGGGACGGCCGGCGGGCCCCCACCACGTCGTCGTGGTGGGGGCCGTCGGTCGTGACCCGGGAGGAACGGGTCGGCAGGGGTGGACCTCAGGAGGTCCTGAGGGTCAGCCCGTAGGGCGACACGATCTCGTCGACGGGCTGGAAGTAGGCGATGTTGGGCTGGCCTACCTTCTCGCCGCACACGTTGTTCGCGCCGTAGCCGGCACCACCGCTCGTCACGCCCTGAGCCGACGTGCTCGCCATCCAGGAGCCGCCCGAGTCCCCACCCTCGGTGCACGTGTTGCTCTTCGTCAGGCCGCTCACGGTGCTCGTCGTGCCGTCACCGTTGCTGTAGTTGACCGTGACGTTCTTGGCCTGGACAGAGCCGCAGGTCCAGCCGGTCGTGCGGCCCGACTTGCAGATGGCGGTGCCCACCGGCGCGTTCGAGTAACCCGAGACGCGGCGCGCGTTGACGCCGTCGTAGAGGTCGACGGCACCGATGCCGGTCCAGCTCGACGTCAGGGTCGAGTAGGCGTAGTCGTTGCCCGGGAAGGAGTAGGCCTGTGTCTTGCCGAGCGTCGTGCCGCCCCTGCTGAAGGTCTGGTAGCCCTCACCACAGTGCCCGGCGGTGATGAAGACGGCCGACCCGCCGCGGGTGGCGTTGAAGCCGAGCGAGCAGACGTAGCCGCTGAACTCGATCTGCTGGCCGCCGTAGACGTTGGCCTGCGTCGTCGTCCGGGCGTCGGTGCCCGCGACGGCCACACCGTCGAGACCGGCGACCTCGCTGCGGACCTCCGAGACCCGCGCGGTGGGGACGGTCAGGACCACCCCGTTGGTGACGGGGTCGGTGTAGGAGGACACGACGACCGAACCCGCCCGCTCACGCGCCGTGCGCTCGGTCGCGGACAGCTCGCTCGTCGAGCGGTCGACGACGCGGGCGACGGCTCCGGCGTCCCGCACCTTCGCGGCGGACGCCGCGTCGACGACGTTGACGACGAGCACTCCCGACGTGGCGTCGATGTAGGACCCTGCGGCTCGGGCACCGAGCGAGCGCTCGAGCGAGGTCGCCGTGCGGGCCTGCCCGTCCTGGGCCGCGACGCGCTCACGCGCCGTGGCGAGCGAGATGCCACGGTCCTTCGCGAGCCAGCGGGCCGACATCTCGGCGACGGACTGGCCGGAGTCGGTGGACGCCGCGGGGGTGGGCGTGGGGGTCTCGTCTGCGGCGAGGGTCGATGCCTGGGCCGGCATCACGGTGATCGCCGTCGCGACGGCAGCGGTGGCTGCCAGGGCGGTGAAGCTCGTGCGGATCATGCGCGGTTCTCCTGTGTCGGGCTCGTCGACCGCGCTTCCGGCCGACGACGACGAACCTAGGAAGGGCCGCTCAAGACCGGTCCATGGACCGCCTCAGGCTTGCCTCCGGGTTCGGTCAAGAGAAGTCCTTGAAACCCATTTCATCGTCAGGACGCCCGGCTCGGGATGCGAAAACCCTTGTCACCGGTGATGATTCGCGCGCGAAGGCTCGGGGACGCGTGGGACGGCGCCTACAGACGTATGCCGCCCGCCCGGGTGGGCGGACGGCATACGTCGGTGGTGCGGTGGTGCTGCGTCAGCAGCCGACGAGGCGCTGCGCGAGGTAGCCCTCGACCTGGTCGAGCGCGACACGCTCCTGGGCCATCGAGTCGCGCTCGCGGATCGTCACGGCGTGGTCCTCGAGCGTGTCGAAGTCGACCGTGATGCAGAACGGGGTGCCGATCTCGTCGTGGCGGCGGTAGCGCTTGCCGATGGCGCCGGCGTCGTCGAAGTCGATGTTCCAGTGCTTGCGCAGGGTGGCCGCGAGGTCACGGGCCTTGGGCGAGAGGTCGGCGTTGCGCGACAGGGGCAGCACCGCGGCCTTGACCGGCGCGAGTCGCGGGTCGAGACGCAGCACGACGCGCTTGTCGACCCCGCCCTTGGTGTTGGGCGCCTCGTCCTCGGAGTAGGCGTCGACGAGGAAGGTCATGAGCGAGCGGGACAGGCCTGCTGCCGGCTCGATGACGTAGGGGGTGTACTTCTCACCGGTCTGCTGGTCGAAGTAGACGAGGTCGGTGCCCGAGTGCTTCGAGTGCGTCGAGAGGTCGAAGTCCGTGCGGTTGGCGATGCCCTCGAGCTCCCCCCACTCGGAGCCGGCGAAGTTGAAGCGGTACTCGATGTCGACGGTGCGCTTCGAGTAGTGCGAGAGCTTCTCGGGCGCGTGCTCGTAGTGGCGCAGGTTGTCGGGGTTGATGCCGAGGTCGACGTACCAGCGGGTGCGCTCCTCGAGCCAGTACTGGAGCCACTCGTCGTCCTCGCCCGGCTTGACGAAGAACTCCATCTCCATCTGCTCGAACTCGCGGGTGCGGAAGATGAAGTTGCCCGGCGTGATCTCGTTGCGGAAGCTCTTGCCGGTCTGGGCGATGCCGAACGGCGGCTTCTTGCGCGAGGCCTGCATGACGTTGTTGAAGTTGACGAAGATGCCCTGGGCGGTCTCGGGGCGCAGGTAGTGCAGGCCCGACTCGTCCTCGATGACGCCGAGGTAGGTCTTGAGCATCATGTTGAACTCGCGCGGTGCAGTCCACTGGCCCTTGGTGCCGCAGTCGGGGCACACGATGTCGGACATCGGGATCGAGTCGGGGTCCTCGATGCCCTTCTTCTCGGCGAGCGCCTCCTGGAGGTGGTCCTGGCGGCGGCGCTTGTGGCAGCTCAGGCACTCGACGAGCGGGTCGGTGAAGGTGCCGACGTGGCCCGAGGCGACCCACGTCTCGCGCGGGAGGATGATCGAGGAGTCGAGACCGACGACGTCGTCGCGGCTCGTCACCATCGACTTCCACCACTGGCGGCGGATGTTCTCCTTGAGCTCGACGCCGAGGGGGCCGTAGTCCCAGGCAGACCGGGTGCCTCCGTAGATGTCACCGCTCGGGAAGACGAAGCCCCTGCGCTTGCAGAGGCTGACGACGGTGTCCACGATGGATGTCTGCTTTGCCATGCGGGACAGGTTATCGGGCCTGCGCCACTGCTTTGCCACGCGTCCGGGGTATGCCGTCGCGTCCCCTAGGCTCGTCGTGTGGCCCTGAGCTTCCGTTCCCGTCTCGAGCACGCCTCCTACCCGTGGGTGGATCGGCTCAACGCCGTCCCGCGTCCCGTCGCGCTCGCCGCCCTCGTCGTCCTGCTGGCCGTCGGCATCTTCGCCCGGCGTCCGTGGGGTGGCATCGCCTTCCTCGTCGTCGCGGCCTTCGTCGGCTGGCTGCTCTTCCTCACGTGGCAGCGCCTGACCCTGCCCGAGCGGCTCATGCGTACGTCGGTGCTCGTGCTCGCCGTGGCGGTCGCGGTCGTGAGGATCGTCCCGGCCGGCTGACAGTCCGCCGCCGGTTCGCGAGAACGGTTTTGACAATCATTCTCATTATGAGAATGATGGTGCTCATGGCCATCGCTCCCCCACGCCGCGCCCTGTCCGCCCTCGTTGCCGCGACCGCGCTGGCGCTCACGACCGCCGCCTGCGGGAGCGCGTCCGACCCAGGGGCCGGGTCGACCGACGGGGCCGTCGTCACGTCCTTCTACCCGCTCCAGTACGCGACCCAGCAGATCACCGGTGGCACCCTGCCCGTCACCGTGCTGACCAAGCCCGGCGCCGAGCCGCACGACCTCGAGCTGGCCCCGCAGGACATCGCTTCGATGACCAGGGCGAGGCTCGTCGTCTACGCCGACGGCTTCCAGCCCGCCGTCGACGAGGCCATGGCCGAGGTCCAGCCGGGCGCGGTGCTCGATGTCGCCGACGCCGCCCAACTGACCCTCACCTCCGCCGAGGAGGAGGGGCACGAGGACGAGACCACCGAGGAGCACGACGCCCACGACCACGGCGGCAGCGACCCGCACTTCTGGCTCGACCCCCAGCGCTACGCGGCGGTGGCCAAGGCCATCGGCGCCCGACTGGCCACGGACGACCCGGCCAACGCTGCCGCATACGACAAGAACACCGCGGCCTTCGTCGCGAAGCTCACGGCGCTCGACGGCGAGCTGCGGACCGGCCTGGGCTCGTGCCGCTCGAACGTGCTCGTCACGAGCCACGCCGCCTTCGGCTACCTCGCCCAGCGCTACGGTCTCGAGCAGCACGGCATCACCGGCATCTCCCCAGAGGCCGAGCCGAGTGCTGCCGGGCTCAAGCAGATCTCGGACCTCGTCCGCAGCGAGGGCGTCACGACCATCTTCCAGGAGACGCTCGTCGAGCCGCACTTCGCCGAGACGGTCGCGGGCTCCACCGGGGCCACCGTCGCCACGCTCGACCCGCTCGAGGGGATCACCAAGGCATCGGCCGGCACCGACTACTTTGAGGTCATGCGCAGCAACCTCACCGCGCTCCAGAAGGGTCTGGGCTGCTCGTGACCACCGGCACCCCGCCCGTCACCTCGGCGCCGGAGCGACCGGACGACATCGTCATCGACCTGCACGACGCCGCCTTCGGGTACGGCGAGCGCGCCGTGCTGAGCGGTGCGTCGCTGACGATCCGCCGCGGCGAGATCGTCGCCGTCGTCGGTCCCAACGGGTCGGGGAAGTCGACGCTCATGAAGGGCATCCTCGGCCTCAACGACCACGTCTCGGGCACCGTCAGCCTCTTCGGGGCGCCCAGTCGCGACCTGGACGACCGGGCCCGCCTCGGCTACGTCCCGCAGCGGCACACGCTGTCGACGTCGGTGCGGGCCACCGCCGAGGAGATCGTGTCGACAGGACGACTCCCCCGCATCAACTGGCTCGGCAGGCTCCGGGCCACCGACCGGCAGATCGTCGCCCGCTCGCTCGACGTCGTCGGCCTCGCCGACCGAGCCGCCACCGAGGTGAGCACCCTCTCGGGCGGGCAGCAGCGACGGGTCCTCATCGCCCGCGCCCTCGCGGGTCAGCCCGACGTCCTCATCATGGACGAGCCGACCGCCGGGGTCGACGCCGCGAACCAGCACGTGCTCGCCGACGTCCTCGACCGCCTCGTCGAGCGCGAGGTCACCATGGTCATCGTGACGCACGAGCTCGGCGCCCTCGAGCGGCTGCTCACGCGCATCGTCGTCGTCGACGGCGGCCGCATCCGTTTCGACGGCACCCCGCGGGAGTACGCCGCCGCGCGCGACAGCGTGCACCACGACCACGACAGCCACCACCACGACCTCGAGCTCGAGGGGCACGACGCCTCCCTCGCGCACGGGCCGCTCGACGTGACCCACCCCGACAGGAGCCGGCCGTGATCGACCTCCTCTCCGTCGACTTCATGCAGCGCGCGCTCATCGCGGCGCTGCTCGTGGGCACCGTCGCACCCATGGTCGGGATCTTCCTCGTCCAGCGGCGGCTCTCGCTCATCGGCGACGGCATGGGCCACGTCGCCCTCGCCGGCGTCGCGATCGGCCTCGTCTCCGGGGCCGCACCCGTGCTCACGGCACTCGTGGCGGCCGTCCTCGCCGCCGTCGTCATCGAGCTGCTCCGGGCCCGCGGCCGCACCAACGGTGACGTGGCCCTCGCCGTCATCTTCTACGGCGGCATCGCCGGCGGCGTCGTGATCATCAGCAAGTCGCCCGACGGCACCCCGGCCAACCTCATGAAGTACCTCTTCGGCTCGATCCTCACGACCCAGCGCGGCGACCTCTACGTCTTCGCCGGACTCGCCCTCGTCATCGCCTTCACCACCTGGGCCCTGCGCCCGCGCCTCTTCGCGGTCGCCAACGACGAGGAGTACGCCCGCGCGGTCGGGATCCCCGTCCTGCCGCTCAACATCGTGCTCGCCGTCCTCACGGCCACGACCGTCGTCGTGGCGATGCGCGTCGTCGGGCTCCTGCTCATCAGCGCCCTCATGATCGTGCCCAACGCCGCGAGCCAGCTCATCGCCCGGTCGTTCAGCAGCGGCCTCCGATGGGCCATCGCCTTCGGTCTCGTCTCGTCCGTGGGCGGGGTCGCGCTGTCCTACCCGCTCAACACGCCCTCGGGCGGCACCATCGTGCTGCTCGCCGTCGCACTCTTCGTCGTCACGGCCGTCGTCACCGGCGTCATCGCGAGGGTCGGAGGCCGGCGGCACGACGTAGCCGAGACGCACGCCCACGAGCACGGGGTCGAGTGCGGCCACCCTGCCGTGACCCACGGGGACCACGTCGACTACGTCCACGACGGGCACCTGCACGCCGCCCACGAGGGCCACTACGACGAGCACGGCGTCCACCACGAGCACCCTTCCGGACCCGCTCCGGAGACGGCCGGCGCCGGCCCGACCGGCACCGCCGGCACGGCGACCGGCCCGACGACAGGATCGAGACCATGACGAGCGGCACCAACACCTCGAGCGCCTCGGCGACCTCGCGCAAGCCGACCCGGCAACAGGTGGCCGTCGCCGAGCTGCTCGAGCGCTCCGAGGACTTCACCTCCGCCCAGACGGTGCACGCCCGGCTGCGAGACGCGGGAGCCGGCGTCGGGCTCGCCACGGTCTACCGGACGCTCCAGTCGATGGTCGAGGCCGGCACCGTGGACGTGCTGCGCACCGACGACGGCGAGGCCGTCTACCGGGCCTGCTCGACCCACCACCACCATCATCTCGTGTGCCGCGCCTGTGGCCGCACCGTCGAGGTCGAGGGCCCCGCCGTCGAGAAGTGGGCCGACAAGGTGGCGAGCGACCACGGCTTCAGCGGCGTGACGCACACCCTCGAGATCTTCGGCACCTGCGCCGACTGCACCGCCGCCGGCTGACGCCACCCTCGACGCCCGACGCCACCCTGGCGGAAGCGAGCCACTGGCGGGCGGGTCGCTCCGTGCCGCAAGGGTGGCCCGGCCCCGGCGGCGCGGCTCCGTCCACACCCCCGCGCGTCCGCGGCGGGTCGTCCACAGCCCGCTTGGTCCCGCCAGCCAGACCGGGCGTGCGGCTCAGGCTGTCACCATGAGCGCCCCCACCCGCACGCAGCCCGACGTCGACCTGCCGTATGCCGCCCACGACGTCCTCAGCGCGGCCGACCTGGCTCGGCACGGGATCGACTCGCACCAGGTCCGGCGTCTCCTCCGGGCTGGTCGGCTGCACCGGTTGTGCACGGGCTGGTACGCCACGAGACGCCCCGAGAACGCCGTCGACCGGCACCTGCTTCTCGCCCGGGCCGTGGTGCGCCATCTCGACGGACGGGTGGCGCTCAGCCATCACTCCCGCGTGTTGATCGCAGGCCTCCCGGTCTGGCGCGCCGACCTGTCGGCGGTCCACGTGACCCGGGTCGGTGACCGCGTGACGCGGCGCAGGCCGCACGTCGTCAGCCACTCGGCGGTGCCCGGGCTCGTCCCGATCACACCTGCGCCAGAGCCGGGCCCACCTGCCCTGGGACCGCTCGTGCCCCTGGCCGTCGCCGTCGTCCAGACGGGCCTCGTCGCCGGCGCCATGGATGCCGCCATCTGCGGGGACGCCGCCCTGCGGGCCGGGCTCGTGACCGCCGGGTCGCTGCGCGAGGCCACCGTCCTGTTGTCGGGGCACCGCGGCATCCGGGCTGCGGCAGCAGCCCTCGAACGGTGCGACGGCAGGCACGAGTCCCCCGGCGAGACGCGCCTCGCCCACCTCCTGGCCGATCTCGGGCTGCCCGTGACGCCGCAGCTCGAGGTCTCGACCCGACTCGGCACGCGCCGCGCCGACTTCCGCATCGACGGCACCCGAGTGCTCGTCGAGTTCGACGGCAAGGTGAAGTACACCGACCCGCAGCACGGGGCCGACGTCCTGTGGCAGGAGAAGCGGCGCCAGGACGCGCTCGAGGACGAGGGCTGGACGGTGGTCCGGGTCACGTGGAGCGACCTGGACCGGCCAGAGCTGGTCTGGGAGCGCATCCGGGCCGCGATCGCCCGCAGCCGGCCGTTCGAGGCGACGCCACGGTGACGGCTGCGAGGCCCCCGGACACCGGTGGCGTCGACCCGACCGGGTGGCGTCGACCCGAGCGGGTCGCTCAAGCCGCGGGCGGGATCAGGAGGTGGTCGTCGGGGCGTCGACGGCTCCGCCGTAGCGGCGGTCGCGGTCGACGTACTCCTCGATCGCGGACCAGAGGTCTCGGCGGTCGTAGTCGGGCCACAGCCGGTTCTGGAAGACCATCTCGGCGTAGGCCGACTGCCACAGCAGGAAGTTGCTCGTGCGCTGCTCGCCGGAGCTGCGCACGAAGAGGTCGACGTCGGGCATCGTGGGTTCGTCGAGGTAGCGCTTGACCGTCTTCTCGTCGACCGAACCCGGGCGGAGCCGACCGTCCTTGACGTCATGGGCGATCCGCTGCACGGCGTCGGCGATCTCGGCGCGCCCGCCGTAGTTGACGCAGAAGTAGAGCGTGAGACCCGTGTTGTGCTGCGTCAGCTCCTGGGCGACCTCGAGCTCCTTGATGACCGACCGCCACAGGCGCGGCGCGCGGCCGACCCAGCGCATCCGCACGCCCCACTCGTGGAGCTGGTCGCGCCGCCGCCGGATGACGTCGCGGTTGAAGCCCATGAGGAAGCGGACCTCGTCGGGCGACCGGCGCCAGTTCTCCGTCGAGAAGGCGTAGGCCGACAGGTGCGTCACGCCGATGTCGACGGCTCCCGCGACGACGTCGAGCAGCGACGCCTCCCCCGCCTCGTGGCCCTTGGTCCGCGGAAGCCCTCGCGCGTTGGCCCAGCGGCCGTTGCCGTCCATGACGATCGCGACGTGCTTGGGCAGCAGGTCGGTCGGGATGGCGGGCGGCGTCGCGCCGGACGGGTGCGGGAAGGGCTTGGCGTACATGGGTCTCCGGTCGGTCGGGATCGGGTTCGCTGCTGGCTCAGGCTCGGTCGACGAGGCGCAGCGACCGCAGCCCTCGCTCGATGTGCCACTGGAGGAAGGCGGAGACGAGGCCGTTGCCCTGTCGCCGGATGCGGTCGTCACTCGCGTCGGCGACGTCCCAGTCGCCGGTGAGCAGTGACGCGAGCAGCTCGAAGGTCTCGGGGGCGGGGGCGCTCGAGCCGGGCGGACGGCACACGGAGCACACGGCGCCGCCGGCCTGCACGTTGAACGCGCGGTGGGGGCCCGGCGCACCGCACTTCGCGCAGTCGACGAAGCTCGGCGCCCAGCCGGCGACGGCGAGCGAGCGCAGCAGGTAGGCGTCGAGGACGAGCCCGGCGTCGTGACTGTGCTCGGCGAGGGAGCGCAGGGCGCCGGCGAGCAGGAGGTACTGCTGAGTCTGGGGCTCGTGCTCCTCCGTGAGCTGGAGCGCCGTCTCGAGCATCGAGGTCGCGCACGTGTAGGCGGTGTAGTCACGGGCGATCGCGTCGCCGTAGGGAGCGAGCGTCTCGACCTGGGTCACCGTGTCGAGGTTGCGTCCCTCGTAGCACTGCACGTCGATGACCATCCCGGGCTCGAGGCGCGACCCGAAGCGGGACCTCGTGCGCCGTACGCCCTTGGCGACCGCGCGGACCCGGCCCCGCGTGCGGGTCAGCATCGTGATGATGCGGTCGGCCTCGCCCAGCTTGTGGGTGCGCAAGACGATCGCCTCGTCACGGTAGAGGGGCATGGGTCCATTCTCTCCCCCGCCGGGGCGTGGGTGGCACCGCACGCGCCGGTCTGCCCGAGGTCGTCGCGAAACGCCGCCGTCGTTCGAACACCCGTACTGCATATCTGCTTAGGTGAAGTCCGGTATGCCGGTTTCTGGCTTGAGGAGGTCCTTCAGCGGATGCGGGGTTGTGTCGACGGCTTGCTCGAGCAGGCGATAGAAGAGGAGGCCGCGTGACTTGGCGTTGCGGCGGTTGAACCGGAAGGTGTACTCGTCGAGGTAGTAGGGCAGGTGCGCTTCCTCGACGCGGAAGTGCAGGGTGCCGATGAGCCAGCGCTTGAGCAGCGATGCGACCAGGTGTACGCCGGGCAGCACGCTGGCCTTGTCGGGGGCGGAGTAGCCGAGGGTGAACTCGTGGGTGTAGCCGAGGTCGGCGAGCCGGCGCAGGGTGCGGGCGCCGTCGGTGCGGATCGTGGAGCCGGGCTCGATGACGGTGGTGGCGAAGTCGACGAGCTGGGCTGTTCCGGGGTGGTCGGCGACGGCGAGCCGCACCCGGCCCAGACGATGAGTCTCGTTGCGCTCTATGGCAATCATGACCGCGACCTTGTCGCCGTAGCCCCCACCGCTGTTACGAGTGGCGCCACCGATCATCGTCTCGTCGAGCTCCACGATGCCGGAGAGCTTGTCGCGTTCAGGCCGGACCATGGCCCGGCGCAGCTTGTGCATCCACGCCCACGCCGTCTCGTACGAGCCGAACCCGAGGACCCGTTGCAGCCCCAGCGCGGACATCCCGTTCTTCTGCGAGGTCAGGAACCAGATCGCCGCGAACCAGGTCGACAACGGCGTCCGCGTCCGGTCGAAGATCGTCCCTGCGGTCACCGACGTCCGCCGCCCGCAGGCCCGGCACATCCACAACCCGGCACCCGTGCGCCAGAACTCGCGCTGCTCACACTTGGGGCACACGAACCCGTCCGGCCACCGCAGCCCGGCCAGGTAGTCCAGGCACGACTCGTTGTCCGGGAACCACTCCAGCAGCTGCTGATACGTCGACGGATAATCCACACCCCGAACCGGATTCGCGGTCATCCACAGATCCTACTTCACCCAAGCAGATATGCAGAACACCCGTTCGACAGGTTGGGCTATCGTGGGGGCATGGACCTCTCACTCCAGGGTTCGCTCCTCGACCTCGCCGACGCGATGACGCTCCGCGACGTGGGCACCGGGAAGACCCGCCACCACCTGGCCCACGGCGCGTGGGTCGACGTCCGCCCCGGCTGGCTCGCGGCCGGCGACGAGCTCTTCACGGCGCTGCTGCGCGACGTGCCGTGGCACGCCGAGCGGCGCCAGATGTACGACTCCGTCGTCGACGTCCCCCGCCTCACGAAGTTCTACGCGGGCGACGAGAGGCTCCCCCACCCGATGCTCGTCGAGGCGCGTGACGCGCTGAGCCGGCACTACGCGCCCGAGCTCGGAGAACCGTTCGTCACGGCCGGCCTCTGCCTCTACCGCGACGGTCGCGACAGCGTCGCCTGGCACGGCGACCGCATCGGGCGCTCCCGTGACAGCGACACGATGATCGCGATCCTCTCCCTCGGTTCGGCGCGCACGCTCGCGCTCCGCCCGCGCGACGGCGGGCCGATCCCCGGGGCGACGACAAAGAGCTTGCGCTATCCCCTGGGACATGGTGACCTCGTCGTGATGGGCGGCTCGTGCCAGCGGACGTGGGACCATGCGGTCCCCAAGACGTCGGAGCCGATGGGGCCGCGCATCTCGGTGCAGTTCCGTGTAGCCGGTGTCCGCTGACAGGAGACCCACGTATGCCGTCCAGCCGCTCAGGTGGCCCCCTTCCCCTCCTCGACCACCTCGCGGCCGACTCGGCTCGCTTTCGGACGGTGCTCGCGACGGCGCCGGCTGACGCCCGGGTGCCGTCGTGCCCCGACTGGGACGCCGACGACCTGCTGTGGCACCTGGGTGAGGTGCAGTGGTTCTGGGGCGAGATCGCCGAGCGAGGGCTGACCGACGCCGCCGACCTCGACGCGATGAACGCGACCCGGGAGGAGCGACCGGCCGACCGCGCCGGTCTGCTCGACTTCTTCGACCGCTCGAGCGAGAGGCTGCACCGGGTTCTCGGCGAGTTGCCGCCGCAGACGCCGCTGTGGATGTGGGCCGACGACAAGACGGCCGGCTACATCCGCCGACGTCAGGCCCACGAGGCGATGGTGCACCGCATCGACGCCGAGCTCACCGTCGGTGAGCGCACCCCGCTCGACTGTCGGCTCGCGGCCGACGGCATCGACGAGGCCCTGCGGATCATGCGCGGTCACGAGCCCGAGCCGGACCTGACCCACGTGCCGGTCTCGGCACCGGTGACGATCGCGACGGTCGACGCCATGCACACCTGGACCGTGACCCCGGTGCGCATCACCGGCACGTGGAACGGCGACGAGATCGACGTGCTGCGCTTCCTCGTCAGCGACGGGCCCGACGCCGACGCGGCGGCCGAGATCAGTGGGTCCGCGGCCGACATCGACTGCTGGCTCTGGAACCGCCCCGCCGAGGGCGAGATCACGCGTGACGGCGACGCCGCAGCGCTGGCCGCGGTCGACGCCGTGCTTTCCGACTCGATCGACTGACTCGATCGACTGACTCGATCGACTGACTCGATCGACTGACTCGATCGACTGACTCGATCGACTGACTCGATCGACTGACTCGATCGACTGACCCGGACGACGGACCCGGACGACGGACCCGGACGGCTCAGCCCGTGCGGCGCCCGATGCGACCTGCTCGCCCCGGGCCCGGGAACCAGGCGTGGACCATCCCGGCCAGGACGACGACGAGGGGGACGAACGCGAAGAGGTAGCGCGACCGGCCTTGGAGCACGAGGGTGAAGGCGGCGATGCCGAGCACCGAGGCGGCGACGAGCAGGGTCTCGCGTCGGTAGGGCGCGCGCAGCAGCCCGACACCGGCCACGAGCAGGAGGGCCAGCCACAACGCCTGCGTCAGGTCGGCGCGCGTCTGGTATCCCGAGCCCTGGAACCCGTTGAGGTCGTGGACGACCGCGGTCACACCGGTCGCGGGCACGAGCGTGCCGGGGAGCGAGTCGGGGCCCTCACCCCAGGCCCAGAACATCCCGTCTCCCCAGTTCCACGCGGCCTTGTTGCCGTAGAAGGCCAGCATGCCGCCGAGACCGCGCTCGGCCCACCGGTCCGCGAGCACGCCGGCGGCATACGTCTTCATCTCGGCCTGGCTGCGGCCGGTCACGGCGTCGACCATCTCCCTCGAGTAGGCGCCGTAGTTGACGACCCCGGTCGATGAGCGCTGCTCGTCGGCGCCGAGCGCAACCCACCAGAGGATCGGGGGCGAGACCGCGGTGTCGATGCGCGCGGAGTCGACGCCCGATGCGGCCGTCGCGGTGGCGGCCAGCCCGACTCCGAGGCCGACGAACGCGAGCGCGGACGCTGCGCACGCTGCGATGACGCCCGCGCGTCGGGCGGGGAGGAGGTCGTGGTCGAAGATCGCGACGACGGCCGTCAGGACCGCGGCGATGGCGATGACGACGGGCGTGGTCTTGATGGAGTACGCGACGGTCACCGACACGATGGCGAGCAGCCACAGGACGACCCGGCCGGTCCGCGCCCGTGGGGTCATGGCCCGGACGGCGAGGGCCACGCCCCCGACGACGAACGGCATCGCGTAGAAGTCCGTGTAGGGCACGGCCAGCCAGGGGCTCGTGCCGACGAGGACGAGCGTCGCGAGCTGGGCCACGAGGGAGGGCCCGCGACCTGCCACGCGCCCGACGAGGTCGTGGACGGCATACAGCGTCACGCCGACGCAGATCCCGTTGAGCGGGATGAGGACGGCGTCGGGCGCCAGCGAGAACGCCTGTCCGACAGCGACGCCCATCCGGTCGATGGCGAGCAGCGGCAGGTTGTTGGGGTAGAGGGAGAGGTAGTCGTACTCCGCTGGGCTCAGCGGTCGGCCAGACTGCAGTCCCCGGGCCATGTCCATGACGATGCGGGCGTCCCAGCCGTAGCGGTAGCGGGTCATGAGCCCGACCATCGTCGCGACGACGCCCCCGCCGACCGCGACGACGACGGGCACCCAGCGCCGCTTCGCCCACCCGGGCACGCGGACGACGGCGGCCAGCAGGACCAGCCCGACCGTGACGGGCACCACCACCTGCCAGCGGTGCTCGACGTTGACGGGTCGGGGCGCGACGAGACCGACGACCGCGACCGCGACGAGAGAGACCCCGGCCAGTCGAAGCAGTGCTCGACCGACCGGGGACTCCATGGCGCCAGACGCTACCCCACGCGAGTGGGCGTCAGATCAGGCGTCCGACGAGGCGGCCGGGACGGCGTCGCGGTGGGCGCGGTTGACTGCCGAGACGATCGCCTTGATGGACGCCGTGACGATCGACGGGTCGACGCCGACGCCCCAGAGGACGCGGTCGCCGACGGCGCACTCGACGTAGGCCGCAGCGCGGGCGTCGCCACCAGCGGACAAGGCGTGCTCGGCGTAGTCGAGGACCCGGACGTCCGGGGTGCCCTCGACGGTCGAGAGCGCATCGACGAAGGCGGCGATGGGGCCGTTGCCCGTGCCGGTGACGGTCAGGGACTCGCCGCCGTCGCGGACGGTCGCCTCGATCGTGCTCGCCCCGTCGACGGTCGAGTCCGTGACGACGTTGACGAGCTCGAAGCGACCCCACGCACGAGTCGGGTCGGGGAGGTACTCGTCCTGGAACCTCGCCCACAGGTCGGCGGGCGCGACCTCTCCGCCGTCCTGGTCGACGCCGCGCTGGACGACACCGGAGAACTCGATCTGCAGCCGGCGCGGCAGGTCCATCTGGTGCTCGGTCTTCATGATGTACGCGACGCCGCCCTTGCCGGACTGGCTGTTGACGCGGACGACGGCCTCGTAGGAGCGGCCGAGGTCGTGCGGGTCGATCGGGAGGTAGGGGACGCCCCAGACGAGGTCGTCGATGCCCGTGCCCTTCTCCTTGGCCTCGGACGCCATGGCCTCGAAGCCCTTCTTGATGGCGTCCTGGTGGGAGCCGGAGAAGGCGGTGAAGACGAGGTCGCCGCCGTAGGGGTGGCGCTCGCCCACGGGCAGCTGGTTGCAGTACTCGACGGTGCGGCGCACCTCGTCGATGTCGCTGAAGTCGATCTGCGGGTCGATGCCCTGGCTGAAGAGGTTCATGCCGAGGGTGACGAGGCAGACGTTGCCGGTGCGCTCACCGTTGCCGAAGAGGCAGCCCTCGATACGGTCGGCGCCGGCGAGGTAGCCTAGCTCGGCCGCGGCCACGCCCGTGCCGCGGTCGTTGTGCGGGTGCAGGCTCACGACGATCGACTCGCGACGCTCGAGGTGGCGGATCATCCACTCGATGGAGTCGGCGTAGACGTTGGGCGTGGCCATCTCGACGGTCGCCGGCAGGTTGACGATGATCTTGTGGTCGGGCGTCGGGTCGATGACGTCGACGACGGCGTTGCAGATCCGCATCGCGAAGTCGAGCTCGGTGCCGGTGTAGGACTCGGGCGAGTACTCGTAGTAGATCGTCGTGTCGGGGATCGTCTCCTCGAGCTTCCTGCAGAGACGCGCGGCCTGGACGGCGATGTCGATGATGCCGTCCTGGTCGAGGCCGAAGACGACCCTGCGCTGCAGGGCCGAGGTCGAGTTGTAGAAGTGGACGATGGCCTGCTTGCTGCCCCGGATCGCGTCGTAGGTGCGCTCGATGAGGTGGTCGCGGCACTGCGTCAAGACCTGGATCGTCACGTCGTCGGGGATGTGCCCACCCTCGATGAGCTCGCGGCAGAAGTCGAAGTCGGTCTGGCTCGCCGACGGGAAGCCGACCTCGATCTCCTTGTAGCCCATCTTCACGAGCAGCTGGAACATCCGCAGCTTGCGCTCGGAGTTCATCGGGTCGATGAGCGCCTGGTTGCCGTCGCGCAGGTCGACGGCGCACCAGCGCGGGGCCCGGTCGATGCGCTTCGTCGGCCACGTGCGGTCCGGGAGCTCGAACGGGATCTGCTCGTGGAACGGGACGTACTTCTGGAACGGCATTCCCGACGTCTGCTGGGGGTGGATCATCGCGTCACTCTCTCGTCTGCGTTTCGCTCGGTGTCCGGCCGGACACGGGAAACTCCGCGACGAGGAGGGCCGGGGTCAGGCCTCGTCGCGGCAGAGAAGAAGGAGGCTCACCGCTCGCACCCGTTCACCGTATGCCGGTCGCTCCGTTCGCGTCCACCCCTCGGGACCGCTGCCCGGATCGTGAGACATGAGTCCGGTCAGGGGTACGGCATGCCGTCCGGACCGATGCTCGCCACGCTTCCCCGAGTGCCCGGCGGGTCGGTGACGCCATAACTGACGTCGTCGCGGTCCGAGCCGAAGCCGATCCACCCGCCCTCGAACCCGGCCGGCAGTGCAGCCCCGCCAGCCGCTCGTTGTGCTCGGGCCTCCTCGACTCCACGGCCGAGGGAACGCCAGACGCGGGCCTCGGACGCCACGATGTCGAGATCGGTCCACGTCCTGGCCTCATCGGCCGAGAAGCCGGCCTCGACCCAGCGCTGCCGGGCGCGTCGCTCGATCCCCATGGCGTCGAAGGTGAGCGCCTCCTCCGGCGTCAAGGTCGGGTCGGCCAGCGTCAGCGCTCTGGCGTCCCGCACCTCCACGCCGGCCTCGCGCCACCGCAGCGCCAGGGACAGGTCGTCGGCATCCCAGGCGACGATCTCCTCCACGGCGAGGCCCGCCTCGAGCCAGGCCCGGACGTGGGCCGGCTCACGCTCGAACATCACACCTGACAGCCGCCACACCGGCGCATCCTCCGACAGCCCGATCTTCCGCCAGGCGATGACGCGCGAGACGTCGTCGTCCCGCGGCTCTCCCGTCATGGCAGTGACGGTCTCGCACCATTCGGGCACCGAACTGAGCGACAGACCGGCACCGCCCTCGGCGAGGGGGGCGGTCAGGACGGCGAGGTCTTCGGGTCGCAGCCCGAGACGAACCCACTGGGCGACGTCCCGGCCGATGGCACCCTCGCGACGCCAGGCCATGGCGGCATCGGCCTGGCGTCCGGTCCACCGGTTCCACAGGGCGTCCTCGCCGTGGTCGAGCACGTGCGCGGCCGCCCGCATCATGCCGACGGCGTCCCAGCCGAAGGCATCGGCGTCGCGCACCTGCCTGATGGCGAGCAGGAGGCTGCTGGCGCTGATCCCGGTCCAGGGTGAGCGCAGCAGCCACAGTCGACCCGGCGGCGGGGGTGGTAGGCCCACGGACCGAGCGTGGCGCGCGAGCTCCCAGTGCTCACGCTGCGGGTTGCGCAGGTCCGGCTCGACGTACGTCTCGCCGGGTCCGTAGGCGCACACGCCGAAGGCGGGGACCCGGTCGTGAAGCCAGCACCGGTGCTCGGCGGGCCACACGGCGGGCACCAGACCGACGTCGGAGCCGAGGCGCATGGCGGCGAGAGGCTCCCACCCCTGCCCGACGAGAGCGTCGACCTCTGGCAGGTCACGCGCCCCGGGCCGGTCCATGTGCGCCCGTTCAGGAGCGGGCAGCCGGTCACCTGAGTCGAGGGCCCGGGCGATCTCGGCCAGGACCCCCGGAAGCGGCTCGAGGTCTGCTTCGGCGACGGCAGGTGGCTCGTGGAGTCCCCAGGGGTCGTCGGTCACGGCGCGGAGGTGGGGTCAGCTGCGTCGGCCTCGGAAGCATCCTCGCGGGCGTCGGCGATCTGCTCCTCCGGACGCGGGGGAACCGTCTGGTCCTCCTCGAGGACCTCGAGCTCGTGGTCGTGTGCAGCCGTCTCCGACATGTCCGCCTCCTTGCCCGAAGTCTAGGACCGCACGGTGACGTCAGGCGCGTTGGCAGACCATGAGTGCGTTGCCGTCGGGGTCCTCGAACTGCACGAAGAAGACGCTGCCGATGTCCTCGACGTCCGAGGTGATCGTGACGTCGAGGCGGCGAAGGTGCTCGACCGTCGCCGCCATGTCGTCGGTCCAGAGGAAGAAGCGCGGCGGCCCGGACGCCACGAACTCGGGACGGTTCGCGTCGAGCGCGAGCCGGGTCTCCCCGTCGGTCGGGATGTCGTAGACGGTGCCGCCATGGGAGGCCACGCCCGGCTCGAAACCGAGCACGGCGGCATACCACCGGATGGCGGCAGCCATGTCACGGACGGGGACGAAGACCTGGCCGACGCGGCGCTGGATCGGGCTGCTCATCGCGGCAGGCTAGAGCACCGCGCGACGAGAGCGAAATCCGTTGGGCTGCAGTGTTCGTCGCGGGTCAGAAGCCGAGGCGCTGGAGCTGCTTGGGGTCGCGCTGCCAGTCCTTGGCCACCTTGACGTGGAGGTCGAGGTAGACCTTCTGCCCGAGGAGTGCCTCGATGCCCTTGCGGGCGTTCGTCCCGACCTCACGCAGCCGGGACCCGCCTCGCCCGATGACGATGGCCTTCTGGCTCGGACGCTCGACGAAGACGTTGACGCGGACGTCGAGCAGCGGCTTGTCGTCGGGACGGCCCTCGCGCTGCACCATCTCCTCGACGACCACGGCCAGCGAGTGCGGCAGCTCGTCGCGCACGCCCTCGAGCGCCGCCTCGCGCACGAGCTCGGCGATCATGACCATCTCGGGCTCGTCGGTGAGCATCCCGTCGGGGTAGAGCTGCGGCGAGCGCGGCAGGAAGGACGCGAGGACGTCACGCACCTCCTCGACCTGGCTCCCGGAGACGGCCGAGCACGGGATGATCGCGTCCCACTCGCCCAGCTGGTCGATGGCGATGAGGTGCTCGGCGAGCCGCTCGCGGTCGACGGCGTCGGCCTTCGTCGCGATGGCGACGACCGGGCGGCGCCGGACCGAGCGCAGCTCGGCGAGCTCGTGGGCGATGAAGGTGTCGCCGGGCCCGATGCGCTGGTCGGCGGGCAGGCAGAAGCCGATGACGTCGACCTCGAGGAGCGTCTCGCGGACGAGGTCGTTGAGGCGCTGGCCGAGGAGGGTCCGCGGCTTGTGGAGACCGGGGGTGTCGACGAGGATCAGCTGCGCCGTCGCGGTCGTCGTCACACCCCGGATCGTGTGGCGGGTCGTCTGCGGCTTGGAGCTCGTGATCGCGACCTTCTGGCCCACGAGCGCGTTGGTCAGCGTCGACTTGCCCGCGTTGGGCCGCCCGACGAGGCAGGCGAAGCCCGCGCGGTAGTCGGCCGATCGGTCGGTCGTCCCCGAGGCCGAGGTCTCGCCGTGCGTCGGGTCAGCGTCCTGGGTGCCCATGGGCGTCCTCCGTCTCGGTGTACGCGGCGTCGTCCTCCGGCACCGAGGCCCGGTGCACGATGACCGACGCGACGCGGTGGCGGCGTCCGGCCATGCGTTCGGCCGTCAGCTCCAACCCGGCGACCGTACCGGACGACCCGACGATCGGGACCCGCCCGATCACCTTCGTGAGGAGACCGCCGACGGTGTCGACGTCCTCCTCGTCGATGGTGACGTCGAAGAGCTCCGCCAGGTCGTCGATGTCCATCGACGCCGGGACCCGCAGGGTGCCGTTCTCGAGCTGCTCGACGCCGGGCGCCTCTCGGTCGTGCTCGTCGGCGATCTCGCCGACGATCTCCTCGATGATGTCCTCGATCGTGATGAGGCCGGCCGTGCCGCCGTACTCGTCGACGACGATGGCGAAGTGGTTCTGGTCGCGCTGCATCTCGCGCAGCAGGTCGTCGACCGGCTTGCTCTCGGGCACGAAGTGCATGGGCCGCATGACCTCGGTGGCCGGGTGCCGGCCGTCCTCGGGGGCGGCGTTGAGGCGTCGGGCGACGTCCTTGAAGTAGAGCAGGCCGCGGACGTCGTCGCTGTCCTCGCCGACGACGGGGATCCGGGAGAAGCCCGAGCGCAGGAAGAGCGACATCGCGCTGCGCAGCGTCTTGTCCGCGTCGAGCACCACCATGTCGGTGCGCGGCACCATGACCGCGCGAGCGAGGGTGTCGCCGAGCTCGAAGACCGAGTGGATCATCTCGCGCTCGTCGGCCTCGATGACGTCGGAGTCACCGGCCATGTCGACGAGGTCGCGCAGCTCGGACTCGGTCTGGAAGGGGCCGTCGGTGTAGCCCTTGCCGGGCGTGACCGCGTTGCCGAGGACGACGAGCAGCTTGGCCAGCGGGCCCAGCACGCGCCGCAGGCCGACGGCGAAGGGGGCGCTCCACAGCGCGACGGTGTCGTAGTTCTGCCGGCCGAGGGTGCGCGGCGAGACGCCGACGACGACGAACGACACGACGGCCATGATCGTGATGCTGATGAGGGCGCGGCTCCAGGTCGACTCGAACCGCCCGGCGACGGCCAAGGTGACAAGGACCGCTGCGGTGGCCTCGGCGACGACGCGCAGGAACGCGATGACCGAGAGGTATGCCGGCGAGTCGCCGACCACGGTCATCAGCGACTTGGCGCCCGAGCGTCCCTCGTCGAAGAGCTCCTGGGCGCGCACCCGTGACATGCGGAAGATGGCGGCCTCGGCGGCCGACAGCAGGAACGCCACGACGATGCTGATGAGGGCCGGGAGGGCGAACTGCGGGAACATCTCGGTCTCTCGTCCGCGGTCAGGCGCTCGGGCGGTTGCGCGTGGCGAGGAAGGTGAGCAGCAGCTGACGTTGCAGCTCGAACATCTCGCGTTCCTCGTCCGGCTCGGCGTGGTCGTAGCCGAGCAGGTGCAGGATGCCGTGCGTCGTGAGCAGCAGCATCTCCTCCATCGGCGCGTGACCGGCCTCGAGCGCCTGCTTCGTCGCGACGGACGGGCAGAGGACGATGTCGCCGAGGGTGCCCTCCTCGGGCTCCTGGCCCTCGCGGCCGGGCCGCAGCTCGTCCATCGGGAAGCTCATGACGTCGGTGGGTCCGGGCAGGTCCATCCACTGCACGTGCAGGACCTCCATCGCGTCCTCGTCGACGAGCTTGATGCAGAGGTCGGCCTGCGCGTGCACGCGCATCTGCTCCATGACGTAGGCCGCGCAGGCCAGCAGCTCGAGCTCGTCGACGTCGTGGTCGGTCTCGTTGAGGACGTCGATGCTCACGCGCCGGCCTCCGTGGCGTCACGGCGACCGCCGCGATCGTCGCGGTGGTCGTCGTGGTCGCGGTGGTCGTCGCGGTGGTCGGGGCCACGACGTGAACCCCGGTGGTCGCGGTGGTCGACCGCCCCGCTCCTCGCCCGGGCCCGGCGCTCGGCCCGCACCTCGTCGCGCTCGTAGGCGTCGACGATGGCGCTGACGAGGCGGTGACGCACGACGTCGTGCGAGGTCAGCTCGGCGAAGTGGACGTCCTCGACGCCCTCGAGGATGTCGCGCACGACGCGCAGGCCCGACCGCGTGCCGCCGGGCAGGTCGACCTGGGTGATGTCGCCCGTGACGACCATCTTCGAGCCGAAGCCGAGACGGGTGAGGAACATCTTCATCTGCTCGCTCGAGGTGTTCTGCGCCTCGTCGAGGATGATGAAGGCGTCGTTGAGCGTGCGTCCGCGCATGTACGCGAGCGGCGCCACCTCGATCGTGCCCGACGCCATGAGCCGTGGGATCGTCTCGGGCGAGACCATGTCGTGGAGCGCGTCGTAGAGCGGGCGCAGGTAGGGGTCGATCTTGTCGTTGAGCGTGCCGGGCAGGAAGCCGAGACGCTCGCCGGCCTCTACCGCGGGGCGGGTCAGGATGATGCGGTTGACCTGCTTGGCCTGTAGCGCCGCGACGGCCTTGGCCATCGCGAGGTAGGTCTTGCCGGTGCCGGCGGGGCCGATGCCGAAGACGACGGTGTGCTCGTCGATGGCGTCGACGTAGCGCTTCTGGTTCAGCGTCTTGGGGCGGATCGTGCGACCGCGGCTGCTGACGATGTTCATCGTCAGCACGTCGGCCGGGCGCTCGGCGGTCTGCCCGCGCAGCATCGAGATCGACCGCTCGACGGCGTCGCGGTTGAGCGGCTGTCCGGTCGAGACGATGGTCAGCAGCTCGTCGACGAGGGTGTCGATGATCTCGAGCTCACCGGCGGGTCCCGCGAAGGTCATCTCGTTGCCGCGCACGTGGGTGTCGACGAGCGGGAACTGGCGCTCCATCGTGCGCAGCAGCTCGTCGCGGGGACCGAGGAGGGTCACCATCTCGATGGGCGGCGGGATCTGCCGGGTCAGCACCGGCGCGTCACCGCCGCTCTCGGCTCCCGCAGGAAGCTGGGTGCCGTCAGGGGCGTCAGGGCCGTCGCTGTCGGATGGTCGAGGTTGCGCGTCATTCATCGTGGTGACGAGTCTACGTGTCGCGGCCGCAGCTCCTCACCACGAATTCCGCGAGGTCCTTGCTCTGCTGCACGCGCGACGGCTCGTGGACGTACATCATGTGGCCGGCCTCGTAGTAGGCGTGCTCGATGTTCGCGAGCCGGTCGGCCGGCAGCTGCAGGTGGGCCACGACGTCCTCGGCGGCGAAGTGCGGGGTGGCACCGTCGTAGTAGCCGTAGGCGATGTGGACCTTGAGGTGCGGGTTCTGGCGCATCGCGCGCTCGAGCTTCGGAGACACGTCGATGGGCCGCCCCTCGAAGTCCTTGAAGCTCCACGGGTGCACGAGACGCGAGATCTGCTCGTAGTGGAGGTCGCTGACGTAGCCGAGCTCATCGCGGACGTAGTGGTTCCAGGCCGCGGCGTAGGGGCCGGCGATGGCGTCGTGCGACGGGTCGGCGTCCATGTTCTCGGCGATGGCCGTGGCGGCCGGCCCGGTGAAGCGGGCGTCGAGGCGACCCACCGAGAGGCGCTCGTCGCGCAGCAGCTCGGTGAAGTAGCGCCAGTGCTCGATGCGCAGGTCGGCGCGGTCGACGTAGTCCTCGGTCAGCCCCGAGAGCCGGGCCAGGGTCGAGACCGCCTCGGCGCGCTGGGCCTTCGTCAGCCGGTGGCCTCGGGAGAGCACCCACGGGTAGTCGCGGGCGGCATACGCCTCGGCCTCGTCGAGGACGGACCGCAGGGAGCGGCGGCCGTGCTTGCCGTGGAAGTGGGCCACGGCGGCATACGTCGGCAGGTAGAGCGCGTGCGCTCGGTCGTTGCGCTGGTTCTCGAAGTCGACCGAGCTGAGGTCGAGGACGCTGCTGATGAGGACGAGGCCGTTGAGGTACATGCCGTAGCGGGACTGGAGGTGCTCGGCGAGCGCTGCGCCGCGCAGGGTGCCGTAGGACTCGCCTGCGACGAACTTCGGCGACATCCAGCGCCCGTTGCGCGAGGTCCAGAGCCGGATCAGCTCGCCGACGGACTCGATGTCCTTCTGGTAGCCGTGGTACTCCCCCGGCTTGCCGCCCTCGACGGCCCGCGAGTAGCCGGTCGACATGGGGTCGATGAAGACGAGGTCGCTGACGGCGAGGAGCGACTCGGGGTTGTCGACGAGGTGGTAGGGCGGCGGCTCGAGGGCGCCCACGTCGCCGCTGACGACGCGGCGGGGACCGAGCAGGCCGAGGTGCAGCCAGACGCTCGAGCTGCCGGGACCACCGTTGAAGGCGAAGGTGACGGGCCGCGTGCGGGCGTCGGCGTCGTCGAGCACGTAGCTCGTCATCGACAGCTCCGCGCGAGCCTTGTGGCCCCCGAAGGTGCCGTCCTTGTGCTCCTCCTCGCGGAGGACGACGCGGCCCGTCGTCGCGGTGTAGCGCAGCCGTCGCCGGCCCACCTTGAGCGTGTGGTGGGTCGTCACGAGGTCGTCGACGGGGTCGACCGGCTTCGCCCCGGCGTCAGCGGCCTTCGGCTCCGTGTCCGCCGGTCCCTTTGTCGCAGAGGTCTTCTCGTCGGGGGTGGGGCTCTCGTCGCTCACACCATCCTCCCCTCGGTGAAGGCCGCACCGGCGAGCACGTGCACGTGCGCGTGGAAGACCGTCTGCCCCGCACCGCTGCCGGTGTTGACGATCATCCGGTGCGCGTCGGACACACCCTCCTGCTCCGCCACACGGGCCGCGAGCCGGAAGACGTCGGTGAGGTCGTCACCGGACGCCGCCGCCAGCGCGCCGACGGTCGGCTCGTGGCGCCTGGGCACGACGAGGACGTGGATCGGCGCCGCCGGGCTGATGTCGCGGAAGGCGATCGACCGCTCGCTCTCGGCGACCCGGTCGGACGGGATGTCGCCCGCGACGATCTTGCAGAAGAGGCAGTCACTGGGGGTCTGCGAGGTCATGACTGCACCCTAGGCACGACGTGGTCGGCGCGCACCCGTGCGGCTCGGCGCGGCGCTGCTCGACCGCACGACGAGCTGCGTGGGCACGAGGGTCGTGCCGGTGGTCGGCCCTGTGCCCCGCACCTGGCCGAGCACCTGCTCGACGCAGAGCCGGCCGATCTGCTCGAAGTCCTGGCGCACCGTGGTCAGCGGGGGGATGTAGGACGCCGCCTCGGGCACGTCGTCGAAGCCGACGACGCTCACCTGCTCAGGGACCCGCAGGCCCCGGTCGTGGAAAGCCCGGAGGAGACCGAGTGCCATCTGGTCGTTGGCGGCGAAAACCGCTGTGCAGGAGGGCTCGTCGGCCAGCCGAAGACCGATCTCATAGCCGGACTCGGGGGTCCAGTCACCGTGCTGCACCGGAGGCACCTCGAGGCCCCGGGCCACGAGCCGCGCCCGCCAGGCGTCCCGACGACGCTGCGCGGCGTACGAGCTCTCGGGGCCGGCCACGTGCCACACGGTGCGGTGCCCGAGGTCGAGCAGGTGGTCGGTCGCCGAGGCGGCGCCCGCCGCCTGGTCGGTGTCGACGACCGGGTGGCGGTCGCCGGCGTCGTCGGAGTCGGCGACGACGACCTTGAACCCGGGCGGGTAGGGCGCGGGGGCGTCGCTCGCGAGGTGGGTCTCCATGATGGCGACCACGGCGTCGACGGCGAGCTCACCGGCGCGGGTGAAGGCCCCGCGGACGGCGTCCTGGGAGGGGGCGTTGACCGGGATGAGCGTCACCGCGTAGTCGTGCACGGCGGCCGCCGCGACGATGCCCTCGAGGGTGCGCACGTTGCCGGTCGTCGACAGGGTGAACGTCATGACCCCGATGGCACGGAACGCCCCACGCTTGAGCGCTCGCGCCGCGCTGTTGGGACGGTAGCCCAGCTCCTCCATGGCGCGGAGCACCGTCTGGCGCGTGCTCTCGACGACGCTCGTCTCGCCGTTCGCCACCCGTGACACCGTCTGCGACGACACGTTGGCCAGGCGCGCCACGTCGGCCATCGACACCGCTCGTCGCTCCCCCACCGTTCCTCCTGCTCGTGTCACTCGGCCCACACGTCCGGCGGGCGTATGCCGTCCGCCCCGGCGCCATCCTGCCAGCCTCCGCGAGACGGCCCCTTGACACCCGTCTGGCTCGGCTGGGACGGTGGCGACGGTCGATGTTTACGCAAACATACGCTCATTCCGGGCGGTGGCTGCGCATTCGCCCCGGACCGCCACCGCCGTCGCTCCAGGAAGGCACCACCCATGAGACCCCGTCCCACCCGCGTCGCCTCGGGCGCCCTGGCAACCGCCACGGTCGCCGTCGGCTCGCTCCTGGCCGGCTCCGTCGCCGTGGCGGCGCCCGCCCCGGCAGCTGCTCCCCCGACCTCGGCCACCGCCTCCTCCTCCACCCGGACCAGTGCCGTCGACGGCGTCCCCGTCGTGCGCCTCACGCCCGACCCGTCCTACCAGCAGCCCGCGTTCGAGGGCTGGGGCACGAGCCTCGTCTGGTTCGCCAACGCGACCGGCGACTACCCCGACGCCGTCCGTGACAGGCTCGCCGACCTCGTCTTCGGCAAGGACGGGCTCGCGCTCAACATCGCCCGCTACAACATCGGTGGCGGCAACGCGCCGGACGTCGAGGACTACCTGCGCCCCGGAGGCGCCGTGCAGGGCTGGTGGAAGGCACCGGCCGGCACGACGCGGACCGACGTCGACTGGTGGTCGCCGGACGACGAGGCCGACTGGAACTGGGACGCCGACCGGAGCCAGCGCTGGTGGGTCGACCGCATCAAGGGCGGCATCACGAAGTGGGAGACCTTCAGCAACTCCCCGCCGTGGTTCATGACCGAGAGCGGCTACGTGTCGGGGAACTTCGACGCGAGCCAGGACCAGCTGAAGCGCGAGAGCATCGGCGACTTCACGGCATACCTCGTCAGGGTGACCGAGCACCTCGAGGCGGCGCACGGCATCAAGGTCGACACGATCGACCCGTTCAACGAGCCGAACACGAGCTACTGGGGCACCCAGCTCGGTGCCGACGGGCAGCCCACCGGCGGCCGCCAGGAGGGCGCCCACATCGGGCCGCAGCTGCAGCAGGACGTCGTCCGCTCGCTCGAGCAGCGGCTCGCCGGCTCGGGCACCGACGCGAGCATCGCGGCGATGGACGAGACCAACCCGGGGACCTTCGTCACCAACTGGATGAGCTACCCGGACGACGTCAAGGCCGCCGTGTCGCGGATGAACGTCCACACCTACGGCACCGCGCAGCGCACCGCCGTGCGTGACCTCAGCAAGTCCGACGCCAAGCCCCTGTGGATGTCCGAGGTCGAGGGCAGCTGGGGCAGCGGCCAGAGCTTCACGTCCATGGAGCCCGGCATCGGCATGGCGCAGCGGATGACCGACGACCTGCGCGAGCTCGAGCCGTCCGCCTGGGTCTTCTGGCAGCCCGTCGAGGACTACGACAACATGAAGCCGGGCGGCGAGAGCGCGGCCGGGGCCAACTGGGGCAGCATCCAGATGCGCTTCGACTGCACGGCGCAGGACACGCTGGCCACCTGCCCCATCTACACGAACCAGAAGTTCAACACCGTCCGCAACTTCACCCACTACATCCGCCCCGGCGACCATGTCGTCACGGTCGACGACGCGAGCACGATCGCCGCGATCCGCCCCGGTGCGCGCACCGCGACCCTCGTGCACACCAACGGCGGGACGACGCCCCAGGACCTCGCGATCGACCTGTCGAAGTTCGGCAAGGTCGGCCCGAAGGCCAGCGTGACCGCCGTCGTCACCGACGCCGCGGGCGCGCTCCGGTCGCAGACCCCTGTGCCCGTCGACGGCACCTCGGCCACGGTCCGCGTGCCCGCGCAGTCGGTCACGACGCTCGTCGTCTCCGACGTGCGTGGTGTCGCCAAGGACGCAGCGACCTTCCAGGAGGACCACGCGTACCGCTTCGTCGGTGTCCAGAGCGGGCGCTCCCTCGACGCCGAGCAGACCGGTCTCGCGATCCGCACGACGGACGCCGCGAGCGCCGACCAGCTCTGGACCACGACGAAGCTCACCGGCGGTGACACGAACCGCGAGCGCTACCAGCTGCGAGCGCTCGACGGTCGCCAGGTGGCCCTGCGATCGGGCGCCCTCGTCCTCGAGACGGCGCAGACCACCCCGGACGTGGCGGCACAGTGGTACCTCTCGACGACCGGCGACGGCACGTGGACGATCTCGAGCGCTGCGGGTCCCGGCAACATCGAGGTGGGCGGTCAGGCGACCGCCGACGGCTCCCCCGTCGGCACCTGGCAGCCGAACGCGGCCGCGAACCAGCGGTGGCGGCTCGTCGACGAGACCGTGCGCGGCGTCTCCGACGTCCCGGTCTTCACGATGCCCGGGGTGGCCCCGACCCTGCCCACGACGGTGAAGCCCGACCGGGTCGGCGCCGGGACCGCCGCCCTGCCCGTGACGTGGCGCCCCGTGCCCGCCGTGCGGTGGGCGCGCCCGGGCCAGGTCGTCGTCTTCGGCACCGCGACCGACCCGGCCACCGGACGGGAGTACGCGGCACGGGCCGTCCTCACCGTCGACACCATCGCCGCGACCGACCCGGCCGAGGCCCGCACCTACGTCGGCGGCACGCCCGACCTGCCGCCGACCGTCACGGCGACGTCGGACCGCTACGCCGCGACGGTCACCCTGCCGGTGGTGTGGGACACGACCGGCGCGGCCTACGACTCGGTCGGCACGGTCACGCTGCCCGGCCGGGCCACCCTGCCCGACGGGTCCACCGCGCCGGCCACCGTGGTCGTCACGGTGACCGAGCCGGTCGAGGCCAACGCGGCCCTCGCGCCGGGCACGACGGCATCGGCGACCTTCACGGAGCCGGGCTACTCCGTGCAGGGCATCGTCAACGGGGTGCTGACCGACAAGGCCTGGTCGAACTGGCGCTCGGGCACCCAGCGTCCCGGCGACACCCTGACCGTCACGCTGCCCGGTGCCCGTGACGTCACCCGGGTGGTGACGCGCTTCTACCAGGACGGCGCGAACGTCAGCTACGCCAGGACGCTCCACGTCGAGGCACTCGTCGGTGGCACCTGGACGCCGGTGTCGGGCGAGGTGACGGTCGCCGCGAGCGGACCGGCCGCGCCCGTGGTGTCGGTGCCGGTCACCCCCACACGCACCACCGCCGTGCGGGTCGTCATGACGGCGTCGAGCTACATGACCGTCAGCGAGGTCGAGGTGCTGGCGAGGTCCGCGGGCTGAGGCCTGAGCCGTCCTCCGGTCGCGGGCCCACGGAAGCCTCCTGGCAGCCGTGGGCCCGCGACGCCTTCCGGACATCTCCCGCTCCGACGTGTCAACCGCCAGCTCCCGGTGCGCGTCATCTGTCCGTGAGAACGTTGGGTATGCCGGCCGGCCAGCTCAGCGACCCCGGGGCCTCGGGGGACGCTGGCCGTCCCGCCACGGGCGGCACCGGGCTCCCGGCGCAGGGCGCCCCCGCCGGAGCCCAGCTGCCGACCGACCCCGACGTCGCCATCACCGAGCTCTACCACGCGCACTGGCACCGGCTCGTGCGCCTCGCGTGGCTCCTGCTGCGCGACCAGCTCGCCGCCGAGGACGTCGTGCAGGACGCGTTCGTCGCCACGCACCGCAGCTGGTCGGCCATCCGGGACGGCGGGCGCGTCGTCGGCTACCTCCAGACCGCGGTCGTCAACGGGTGCCGCTCCGTGCAGCGCCACACCGTCGTCGTCGACCGCCAGAACGCCCGCGACGCCGCTGCAGCCGACGCCCCGGGGCGGGGCAGCCACGGCAGCGCCGAGACCGAGGTCCTCCACACCGCCGAGCGCGACGCCGTGCTGGACGCCCTGCGCACCCTGCCCTCGCGCCAGCGCGAGGTGCTGGTGCTGCGCTACTACTCCGACCTCTCCGAGGCACAGATCGCCCACGCGCTCGAGATCTCCCCCGGCGCCGTGAAGACCCACGCCCACCGCGGCCTCACGGCCCTGCGCCGCACCATCGAACCCCTGGAGCTGTCATGAACACCGAGCCGAAGCGACCGGGCGAGCTGCCCGACGAGGAGCCGACCCTCATCGGTGCCGTGCTGCGGCCGGTCGAGGCGCGGTTGCGTCGCTCCCTCGAGGCCGAGGCTCGCTCGATCGCCCCGACCGACCGTCTCGGCGCGATCCTCGCGGACGCGCACGCGTCGGACCAGACGGGCTCGGGGTCGGGGTCGAAGCACCACCGGTGGCTCGTGCCGGCGGTCGCAGCGGCCGCGGCCGTCCTCGTCGCCGGCACCGTCTGGGCCGTCAACCGACCGTCCGCGCCGACACCGCCGGTCGCCGGAACGCCCACGGTCGTGGCCTCCTCGACCTCGCGGCCCTCGTCCCCGACGTCGTCCGGCGCACCGTCGACCGTCCCGACGCAGACGGCCCAGCGGCCGACCACACCGGCAACGACCGCGGTACCGCCTCCGGCCACGACGACCGCCACCGTGCCGGTCTACTACCTCGGCCCGGTCGTGGCCGGCAGCGACCAGCTGCGACTCTTCCGCGAGTTCGTGTCGTCCGCGGTCCCGTCGCCCTCGGTGCCGGCGGGCAACGCGTTGACGGCGCTGCGCCTCGCGATGGGACCGGCTCCGACCGGGAGCAGCTACCGGACGGCCTGGCAGGGCGTCACCGCCGAGGCGGTGACGCTCGGCCCCGACGTCGTCACGGTCCGGCTCTCGTCCGGCACGACCTCGTCCGAGTCGCTCGCGACCGAACAGCTCGTCTGGACCGTCCAGGCGGCGCTCGGCAAGGCGCTGCCCGTCCGCTTCGAGCTGGCCGACGGAGGCGCCGAGGTCTCGCCCGGCCACCCGGCCTCGTCGACCTTCACCCGTCCCACCGACGCCATGGCCGTCCTCGAGCAGGTGGCGCCCGTCTGGGTCGACGAGCCGGCCCGGGGCTCTGCCGTCAAGGCGGGCGCTCGGCTCACCGTCAAGGGCGTCGCCAGCACGTTCGAGGCCACCGTCGAGTGGGAGCTGCTCCGCGACGGCCGGCGCGTCGACCACGGCTTCACGACGGCGTCGGCGGGGGCCCCGGACCGCGGCACCTACCGGTTCACGACGAAGACCTCGCTCACGCCCGGCGCCTACGTCGTCCGCGTCTTCGCCACCAGCGCGAAGGACGGGTCGGCGGTCGCCGAGCAGCTCGTCCCCGTCACCGCCCGCTGACCGGCCCGCTCCGACCCGTTCGGGGTGGTCGCGGCACCCACCTCAGGATCGAGACCACCCCGGACCAGAGGGGCGTCCCGGGTCACTCCCTGGACGGGCGTGTGCCGTCAGGTCCAGCGGGTGCGCGCGCTGAGGACGGCGAGGGCCGCGGGTCCGGCGGACGACGCCCGCAGGATCGTCGCCCCGAGGCGCACCGGACGCGCCCCGGCGGCCGTGAGGGCCTCGATCTCGCGCTCGGAGATGCCACCCTCGGGGCCGACGACGACGAGCACGTCACCCGACGCGGGCAGCTCGACGGACGCGAGCGGCTCGGTGGCGTCCTCGTGGAGCACGAGCGTGAGGGCCGACTCCGCCACCCGGGCCACGAGCGGTGCGAGCCCCACCGCGGAGGACGTCACCGGCACACGCGAGCGGCGTGACTGCTTGGTCGCGCGGGTCACGACCGCGGCCCACTTGGCGAGCGACTTGGCGGCGCGGTCACCACGCCAGACCACGACGGAGCGCTCGGCCTGCCACGGGACCACCTCGTCGACGCCGAGCTCGGTGGCGGCCTCGACCGCCTGCTCGTCGCGGTCGCCCTTGGCGAGGGCCTGGACGAGGACGAGCCGCGGGGCGGGCTCGGGCTCGACCGTCACGTCGAGGACCCGTCCCCGGACCCAGGCCCGGTCGACGTCGGTGGCCTCGAGCAGGGCGCGCCGACCGGCACCGTCGGCGACGTAGTAGCGCTCACCCGGGCGGATGCGCACGACGGTCGCGGCGTGGCGCCCCTCGTCGCCCTCGAGGAGCAGGGACGCGCCCACGACGGCCCCGGCCACCGCGGACGGCTCGCCGAGGAAGAGCTGGTGCGTCACCGGGCGCTCACGGACGGGTCACTTGTCCTTGAAGGCGTCGCGCAGCTTGCCGAAGAGTCCCTTGTTGGCGGGCGTGAGCCGTCCCTCGTGGCGCTCCTCGCCGCGGAGCGTCGCGAACTGGTGCAGCAGCTCGCGCTGCTCCTCGGTCAGGCGGGTCGGCGTCTGCACCGTGGCGTGCACGAGCAGGTCGCCGCGGCCCCCGTGGCGCAGGTGCGTCACGCCGAGACCGCGCAGCGTCAGCACGTCGCCGCTCTGCGTGCCGGGCTTGATCTCGAGGTCCTGCATGCCGTCGAAGGTCGAGAGCTTGAAGCTCGTGCCGAGCGCGGCCGCTGCCATGGGCAGCTCGACGCTGCAGTGGAGGTCGTCGCCGCGACGCGTGTAGGTGTCGTGGTTGACGACGCGGATCTCGACGTAGAGGTCGGCCTTGGGCCCGTTGCCGGGACCGACCTCGCCCTCGCCGGTCAGCTGGATCCGGGTGCCGGTGTCGACACCGGCAGGGACCTTGAGCTTGAGCGAGCGGCGGGTGCGCACCCGGCCGTCGCCCGAGCAGTCGTGGCAGGGGTCGGTGAGGGTCGAGCCGTAGCCCTGGCAGTTGACGCACGGGCGCGAGGTCATGACCTGGCCGAGGAAGCTGCGCTGGATCTGCTGCACCTCGCCGGCGCCCTTGCAGATCTGGCAGGTCTGGCGACCGGTGCCGGGCTCGGCGCCGTCGCCGTCGCACCGCTTGCAGCCGACCGCGGTGTCGAGCGTCAGCTCCTCCTCGGAGCCGAAGACGGCCTTGGACAGGTCGATGTCGAGGCGGACCAGCGCGTCCTGGCCGCGCTGCACCCGCGCCCGCGGACCGCGCGTGCCGGCCTGGGCGCCCGCCCCGAAGAAGGCGTCCATGACGTCGCTGAACGAGAAGCCCTGTCCTGCACCGAAACCGGCGCCGCCGCCCGAGGCGAACGGGTCGGCACCCATGTCGAAGGACTGGCGCTTCTGCGGGTCGGAGAGGACGTCGTAGGCCTGCGAGACCCGCTTGAACTCCTCCTCGGCCTCGGCGCCGGGGTTCACGTCCGGGTGCAGCTTGCGGGCGAGCCGACGGTAGGCCTTCTTGATCTCCTCCTGGCTCGCGTCGCGCGAGACCCCGAGGACGGCGTAGTAGTCGTTCAAGCTGAGATTCCTTTTGGTACGTGGTGCTTTCGGTTCCGGCGCGGCGCTGCGCCGGCGGACTGGCCGCTGTGGTGCAGGTGGGTCAGGTGGCCTGGTTCTCGTCGAGGATCTCGGAGACGTAGCGCGCGACGGCGCGGACCGAGGCCATCGTCGTGGGGTAGTCCATGCGGGTGGGGCCGAGCACCCCGAGGCTTGCGACGCGCTCGGCTCCGGAGCCGTAGCCCATCGACACGAGGGACGTCGACTGGAGCCCGGTCACGGGGTTCTCGGAGCCGATGCGCACGGAGACGAGGTCGGGGTCGTCCCCGAGCTGGCCGAGCAGGCGCAGGAGGGTGACGTGCTCCTCGAGCGCCTCGAGGATCGGCCCGATGGTGCGCGGGAAGTCGGTGCCGGCGCGCGCGAGGTTGGCCTGCCCGGCGAGGACGACACGCTCCTCGCGCTCCTCGACGAGGGCGTCGCCGAGCGCGGACACGACGGCCTCCGTGGCGGCGCGGTCGGCCTCGTCGGCCTCGTCGACGAGGCGCCGCAGCCGCGTCGCGGCCACGGTGAACGGCACACCGGCCGCCACCTCGTTGATGCGCGAGCGGATCGAGGCCACGAGTGCCTCACCGGTGCCGTCGGAGAGCACGCGTCCGGTGTCGACGACGCGCTGCTCGACGCGACCGGTGTTGACGATGAGCACGATCATCAGGTGCGACGACCCCATCGGCACGAGCTCGATGTGGCGCACCGTCGACCGCGTCAGCGAGGGGTACTGCACGACGGCGACCTGGCGGGTCAGGCTGGCCAGGAGGCGCACGGTGCGGTCGACGACGTCGTCGAGGTCGACAGCTCCCTCGAGGAACTGGCCGATCGCGCGGCGCTCGCCCGAGCCCAGGGGCTTGACGGCGCTCAGGCGGTCGACGAACACGCGGTAGCCCGCGTCGGTGGGCACCCGCCCGGCCGATGTGTGCGGCGCGTGGATCAGGCCCTCCTCCTCGAGCAGGGCCATGTCATTGCGCACGGTCGCGGCACTCACACCGAGGTGGTGGCGCTCGACGAGCGCCCGGCTGCCCACGGGCTCGGAGGTCTGGACGTAGTCCTGCACGATCGCGCGCAGCACCATCAGCCGGCGGTCCTCGCTCATCGCGTCCCCTCCTTCACGGGTCTGGCACTCTCGATCGACGAGTGCCAAGTCTACGACGTGCCTCGCGGATCTCCGATTTCATCCAACCGTATGCCGTCGCGGCGCCACCGCCCCCGCCCGCGTGGCGGCTGCGTGGGAGCCCACCGGGCGGCATACCCTCACTGGTCGTGTCCCCCAACGATCGCTACGGCTCCGACGTGCTCAACGGCGACTGGCGTGCCCCACGGCGCGGCCGGTCGACCCCGACCCCGGCGGAGCCCGACCTCGTCGTCGAGGAGGTCGAGACCGGCTGGGTCGGCGCCGTCGTGCGGGTCGAGAAGGCGGGCGGCATGCACGTCGTCCACCTCGAGGACCGGCGCGGACGCACGAAGGCGTTCCCGCTCGGACCCGGCTTCCTCGTCGACGGTGCCCCGGTGACGCTCACTCCCCCGCAGGCTGCCGCCGGCACCGCCCTCGCCGAGGCGCGCCGTGCCGCGTCCCGAACCGCGAGCGGCTCGGTGGCCGTCGAGGGCGCCCGGGCACGCGTCGCGAGCGGGTCGAGGATCTACGTCGAGGGCCGCCACGACGCCGAGCTCGTCGAGAAGGTCTGGGGCGACGACCTGCGCGTCGAGGGCGTCGTCGTCGAGCTCATGGACGGCGTCGACGACCTCGCCGGCATCATCGCCGAGTTCCAGCCGGGGCCCGGGCGTCGCCTCGGCGTGCTCGTCGACCACCTCGTCCCCGGCACCAAGGAGGCCCGCATCGTCGCGCAGGCCCAGGCCCTGCCGGGCCTCTCCCAGCACGTGCGGATCCTCGGCCACCCCTACGTCGACGTGTGGCAGTCCGTGCGCCCGGAGCGGCTCGGCTGGCAGCAGTGGCCGGTCATCCCGCGCGGCACGTCGTGGAAGCACGGCATCTGCGCCGAGCTCGGCTGGGCCCACGCGAGCCAGGCCGACATCGCGAACGCGTGGAAGCGGATCCTCGGCACGGTGCGCACCTACGCCGACCTCGAGCCGACCCTGCTCGCGCGCGTCGAGGAGCTCATCGACTTCGTCACCGAGCCCGGCGCCTGAGCGCCGGCCCGCGGCGCCTCACGGCGGCTCGCGGCGGTTCGCGGCGGCTCGCGGCGGCCGGGTCACTTCTTGAGGTAGCCCTGGACGTCGACGACGAGGTAGGACGCCGCGCTCGTGTGCACCGTGATCGACCCGTCGGCGCCGACGGGGACGACGACGGCGTTGACCCGGGTCCGTCCCGAGGCCACGGTGACGTTCGCGGGGCTCGGTCGGGTCGTGCCCGAGGCGTACGCCGTCACGGCGGTCGTCGCCGTCGGCGCGATCGGCGTCAGGGTGATGGACACGGCGGCCACACCGACGGTGGGCACCCCCGCGCGGCCGAGGACGGGGACCGAGACGGTCGAGCCCGCTGCGACGCGGCCCGTCGGGGCCCCGAGGCCGACGCGCGTGTCGAGCACTCTGGACGGGGCGACCGCGACATGGTCGCCGCCCGTCCGGAACCACCCGATGACGTCGACGAGCAGGTCGGTCTGCGCCGTCGAGTGGATGGTCACCTTTCCGCCGGTGCCGATCCGCGACACGACGACGCCCGTCATGCCGGCGTCCGCGTCATAGCGCACTTGGGCCGTCGTCGGCCGGCCGGTCCCCGTCGGGTATGCCGTCAGCCAGCCACCCGCGCCGGGCGCGGCCGCCGAGACGGCGAGGACGACGGCGGACGCTCCCGTGCTCGGCACGATGCCGGCCCCGGCCACCGGGAGGTCGACGCTCCCGTTCGCGGGCACCCGGACCTGCACGGTGCCCAGGCCGGTGCGCGTGTCGAGGACGCGGGTCGGCGTGACGGACACGAGGTGTCCGGTCGTGGGGTACCACCCGACGACCTCCGCGACGAGGTGCGTCGTCGCCGAGGTGTAGAGCCGCACCTTGCCGTCGGTGCCGAGCCGCGCCGGCACGAGCTCGCTGATCGTGCCCGCCGTCGTGAAGGTGACGCTCCGGGCGCCGGGCCGTGCCGCGCCGGACGGGTAGCTCGTGAGGTAGCCGGAGGCGGCGGGCGCGGTGACCGTGACGTTGAGGACGGCCGTGCCGACACCGCCGCTCGGGACACCGGCCCGGCCGCTGACCTGCAGGGCGATCGACGTGCCGGCCGCCACCTTGGCCGCGGGCGCACCGAGTCCCGTGCGGGTGTCGAGCAGACGGGTCGGGCGGACGGGACGGTAGACGTCGGTGTCGACGACCGTCGCGCCCTGGTCCTTGAGGTGGATGAAGCCGTTGGGCCACTTGCCGCCGGCCCGCGTGACCTTGCGCCACTTGAAGTCGCCGCCCCAGTTGTCCTCGGACACGAGGATCTCGTCGGCCGAGACCACCTTCTCGACGTAGGCGACGTGTCCCGTCGAGGAGAAGGAGGTGTTCCACCAGGCGACCGAGCCGACGGCCGGGTCGTCGTTGGTCTGGCTCGGGAACGACGGGCCCCAGTTGTAGGCGTTGCCGGACAGGGAGGCGGGCTTGGTGTTCGGCAGGCCGTTCCTGACGAGGCGGTAGGCGACGTAGTTCGTGCAGTTGTGGCCGGTCGACTGCCGCCAGTAGCTCGTGGCGCTGTTCTCCTTGTAGCCCGAGTGCGGATAGCCGGCCGACTGGCACGGGTCGTAGCCGGTGCACAGGACGATCCACTCGGCCGAGCGGGCCGGTCCCGCCAGACCGACCGTCCCGGCCGCACCGAGCAGCAGCGCGACCACCGCGAGGAGGACGGCACCCGTGCGCGTGCGGGCGGGACGAGAGGTCCGCGCGGGCTCGCCGCCGGGTCCGGGGAGACGAGGCTCGGCCGTGAGGTCGCGCTCGAGTGGCATAGGTGTCTCCCGTGGTCGCCGTGGGTGCATTCGGCAATCTAGGACAATGGGGCCACACGATCACTGGTTTCCCAGAAATCCCATGCGACACGCGAGAGATCTACGGGACCTCGGGTCACTCCTGTGTTAATGACACCGCTGTCATTCTCGGGCACAAGAGGCTCGCGAGGCCGCGCGCTCCCGCGGCCTCGCGACTACGACCCGTCCGCGCGACGCCGGCGGCCCGGGAAGGCCACCCGGGCGATGACCTGCTCCTTGAGCGAGGTGAACGGTGGGCGCACCCAGACCGTCGTGTCGGGTCGGGTCGGCATCGAGAGCACGGCCTTGTCGTGCGAGAAGAGCGCGACCGACCGCTCCCCGTGGTAGGCGCCCATGCCGCTCGCCCCCACCCCACCGAAGGGCAGCCCCGGGACGGCGAGGTGCGCAAGGGGGATGTTGAAGCCGAGCGCGCCCGACGAGGTGTCGCGCACGAAGCGCTGGCGCACCTGGTCGGAGGTCGTGAAGACGTAGAGCGCGAGGGGCTTGTCCCGCCGGTTGACGACGTCGATGGCGGCATCGAGCCCGTCGACGGCGACCAGGGGCAGCACCGGCCCGAAGATCTCCTCGCGCATGACGAGCTCCCGCGGGTCGTCCGCGTCGTCGACCTCGACGACCGTCGGCTCGAGGTAGCGCGTGGAGGCGTCGGAACGACCACCGGTGACGACCCGAGCCGGGTCGACCAGGGCCGTGAGCCGCTCGAAGTGGCGGCCGTCGACGATGCGGCCGTAGTCGGCCGACTCCGCCGGGTCGTCACCGAAGGCCTCTTGGATCGCTTGCACGAGAAGGGGTTTGAGGGCATCGAGCGTGGAGCGGCTCGCGAGGACGTAGTCGGGCGCCACGCACGTCTGGCCGGCGTTGGTGAACTTGCCCCACACGAGGCGGCGCGCGGTCACCTCGAGGTCGGCGTCGTCGGCGACGTAGGCCGGGGACTTGCCCCCGAGCTCGAGCGTCACCGGCGTCAGGTGCCGAGCAGCAGCCTCCAGGACGATGCGGCCGACGGCTCCGTTGCCGGTGTAGAAGATGTGGTCGAACCGCTCGGCGAGCAGCGCCGTCGTCTCCGGCACCGCGCCCTCGACGACGTGGACCGCTGAGGTGTCGAGGTGCTGGGGCAGCAGGCGCGCCAGCACCCGTGACGTCGCCGGGGCGACCTCACTCGGCTTGAGCACCACGGCGTTGCCGGCGGCGAGCGCACCGACGAGCGGGGCGAGGCACAGCTGGACCGGGTAGTTCCACGGCGCGATGACGAGGACGACACCGAGCGGCTCCCGCACGACCTTGGCCCGGCCGGGGGCGAGCGAGACCGGCACCCGCACCCGGCGCGGGGCGGTCCACGCCCGGAGGTGTCGCAGCGTGTGGTCGATCTCGCGGACGACGAAACCCGTTTCGGTGACCCAGGCCTCGGTGGCGCCCTTGCCGAGGTCGGAGTGCAGCGCCTCGGCGAGCTCGCCCTCGTGGTCGACGAGCAGCGAGCGCAGGGCCCGCAGCTGGGCGACGCGCCATGCCCGCGGTTTGGTGACCCCGTCGTCGAAGGCGCGCCGGGCCGCGGCGACGACCTCGGCCGCCCGGGACACCGCACCGTGGCTCGCGTGGGAGTCCGCCTCGTCACCGGCGGTCGTCGACAGGGTCTCGCTCATCGGGGCCTTCCTCGTCGGGGCCCCTCAGGAGGCGAGGAGCCGGTGCACCACCGTGTCCGCGAGCAGGCGCCCGCGCCGCGTCAGCACGAGACGGGAGTCCCGCACGACGGCCGTGCCGTCGAGCAGGCCGTCGGCGATGAGGCCGGCCACGGCGGTGCGACCCGATCCTCGCAGATCGGAGACCGGCAGTCCCTCGACGAGGCGTGTGCCGAGCAGCACACGCTCGTCGTAGCGCTGGTCGTCGGTGAGGGTCTCACGCGCCTGGGCCGGCGACTCCGCCGCACCCAGCCGGGCGGCATACGCACTGGGGTGCTTGACGTTCCACCACCGCAGCCCCCCGACGTGGCTGTGCGCGCCCGGGCCCACGCCCCACCAGTTCGTGCCGGACCAGTAGGCGACGTTGTGGCGGCACCGGGTCTGCTCCGACCGCGCCCAGTTGCTCACCTCGTACCACCCGAAGCCCGCGGCCGAGAGCAGCTCGTCGGCGAGCTCGTACTTGTCGGCCTCGTCGTCGTCCTCGGGCGCGGGCACGACGCCGCGGCGCACCTGGGCAGCGAGCTTCGTGCCGTCCTCGACGACGAGCGCGTAGGCCGAGATGTGGTCGGGATCGAGCGCGAGGGCGGCCTCGAGGCTGCGGCGCCAGTCGGCGAGCGACTCCCCCGGCGTGCCGTAGATGAGGTCGACGCTCACCTGCATGCCGGCCGCCTTCGTGGCCGCGACGGCCCGCGCGACGTTGTCGGGGTCGTGGGTGCGCTCGAGCGTGCGGAGCACGTGGGGCACCGCCGACTGCATGCCGACCGAGACCCGCGTGAAGCCGCCGTCGGCGAGCTCGCGCAGGGAGTCGGGCGTCACGGAGTCGGGGTTGGCCTCCGTCGTGACCTCCGCGTCGGCCGCCAGGCCGAACCGCGTGCGTATGCCGTCCAGCACGGTCACGAGGTCGGCGGACCTCAGCATCGTCGGGGTACCACCACCGACGAACACCGTTGACACTGCTGGCGCTTCGTCCCCGAGCACGCGGCGCGCGAGATCGAGCTCACGGATGGCGGCGTCGGCGTACGTGTCGATGCCGATGCTCGCGCCCGGGCCACCGAGCTCGGTGAGCGTGTACGTGTTGAAGTCGCAGTAGCCGCAGCGGACCGTGCAGAACGGGACGTGGACGTAGACGCCGAGGTCGGCGCTCGCGAGATCGGCCAGGGCCGCGGAGGGCAGCTCACCCGTGCTGGGAGCGGGGTCGCCGTCGGGGAGGGCGGAGGGCGGCATACGCCCATTGTCCCAGCCCCGGAGGCATGTCCCGTCCACTCCCTCGGTCGTACGCTGCGGTCATGCCAGAGAGTCCGTCGCAGCGACGGAGGGCCGCTCGTCTCCTCCTCGGCGTCGCCGTGCTCGTGCTCTGCCTCGTCATCGTGCTGCCCGTGGTCGCCGAACACGTGTTCGTCGAGGGAAACCGCCCCGGGCGGCTGCCCACACCGACCCCCGTCGCCGCCCCGACGTGCTCGCCGCCACCGCTCCCGCCGACGACCTACCCGACCTTCACGTCGGCGCCGGACGCCTCAGTGGCGCAGGGCGCGTCCTGGTCCGCCGTCGTGCGCACGACGTGCGGCAGCCTGACCATGCGGCTGGACGGGACGCGTGCCCCGCGCAGCGTCGCCTCGTTCGTCACGCTGGCAGAGGCCGGCTACTGGACCGACAGCGTCTGCCACCGGCTCACCTCGCGCCAGGCGCCGACGAAGCTCCTCCAGTGCGGCGACCCGACGGGCCGCAGCACGGCCGACCCCGGCTACGACCTGCCGCTCGAGAACGTCCCGGCCGGCCGCACCTACCGGGTCGGGGACGTCGGGATGGCCCGCGGGGACGGCTTCCCCGGCACGGCGGGTGAGTTCTTCGTCGTCCACCAGGACTTCACGGTGCCGGCCGGCGCACCCGTCTACTCCCTCATCGGGAGGGTGACCTCGGGGCAGGAGGTCGTGCAGCAGGTCGCGAGCCACGGCGGCGAGGACACCCGGCCCGACGGTCCGCCGTTCCAGTCGGTCAGCGTGCTCTCCGTCGACGTCGCCCGGAGATGACCCCGCGCGGGAGCGTCAGCGGTCGAGCTGGTCGAGGCGGTCGGCGAGGAAGCGTCCCTCGTCGTCGAAGTCGAAGCTGAAGCTCGACGCGAAGGCCTGCTGGGTCCACGAGCCGTCGGGGTGCTCGAGGTCCGACCGGCTGCGCACCGCGGTGAGGTCGTGCCCACGCAGGGCGGAGATGAGGTACTCGTTGCGAGCCGTGTAGGCGTCCGGCCCGAGGGCGAAGACGCGCTTCGGCGTCGTGCAGAAGGCCAGCGAGAAGAGGCCGCTGCCGGCGAAGCCCGCGATCGTCCCGGCGGCGCGGAAGAGCGCCACCTGCTCGGCGAGCGGGTGGTCCTCGGGGTGCACGACCTCGAAACCCCTCGCCACGAAGAACGCCTCGACCTCGGCCACGTTGTGGCACGACCGCTTGAGCGAGGGGCGGCGCGAGACGAAGATCCGCTCGGGCCGGCGACGCCGCTCGGCCGAGACAACGACGTGGTCACCGACGCGGTCCCAGAGCTGCGCCATGGCGGGATGGACGAATCGAGGCAGCGAGAACATGCCGGTCGCGGTGTAGAGCCGCTCGGGCCGGCAGGGTGCCGTGAAGACGTGCACGTCGTCGGGGGTGATGCCGAACGCGCCGAGGATGTCGATCTCGAAGGGCGCGAGCACGGCCGGCTCGCGGTCGTGCTGCAGCGTCAGGAGCACCTTGACGTCCGGCTCCAGCGCGCGGACCCGTTCCCAGGCCCAGAGCCGGCTCAGCTGCTCGGTCATGAGGTGGCCGAAGTGCCCGGGCCACTCGGAGTCGAGGTGGAACCACGCCCCGGGCAGCTCGTCCGGCGAGCTGATGTCGCGCCGCACCGTCCCGAAGCGCGGGGCGCGTTCGACGACGTAGACGTTGGCGATCCGCTCCATCCAGCTCTGCCGGAAGGTCTCGGGGAAGAGGACGTCGTCCCGGGTCACGATCTGCCCGCGCGAGCACGTCGGCGCGTCGTAGCGCCGCAGGACCATCTCGGGCACGGTCAGCCGGGACTGGACGTAGGGATCGGCGACCCGGTTGACGTCGTAGGCGCACGTCGCGGTCCACGTGACGGCGGGCAGCGCATCGAGCCGCTCCCCCAGCTCGGGACGTCCCGCGAGGACCGTGTCGACCTCCTCCTCACGCAGCTTCGGGGCGACGCGGACGCCGTTGACGACGCGGAGGACCTTGCTGTGGACGTGGACCTGCTCGAGCGAGCGACCGAGCCCCTCGACGTCCCGGTAGGCGGGCGCCTCGAACCGCTCGTCGTGGAAGTCGCGCGTGCGGGCCTCCTGGGCTGCGGCCACCAGGCCCCACAGGTCGCCGGCGTAGGCAGGTTCCGGCGGCAGGTTCTCGTTGGGCAGGGCGTCGTCGACCGCGATCCGGGTGCCGCCGTCCGAGGCGGTCAGCGACGCGGCCTGACGCTGCGCGAGGGACTCCCCGGGGCTCGCGGAGGCCACGGCGTCCTCGAGCGGGTGCGGGACGAGACGACGAGCGACGTACTCGCCCCCCTGGCGCAGGTGCATGAACACCCGCTCGAAGAGCAGGGCCTGGTCGTTGCCGTTCTCGTCGGAGGCGTCGACGACGAGGTCGAAGGGCCCTTCGACGGTGAGCCGCGCGTGGGTCTTCGAGGCGTCGTCGGGAAGCTGCACCGTCGACACGCGCAGCAGGGGCCACTGGGCCGCCAGGATCGTCGACCACGGTGCGGCGTCGGGTCCACCCACGACGAGCACGGCACCGTCCGTGCGCCCGCGCAGGGCGGCGACGACGACCTCCATCGCGGCGAGGTGGGGACGCACGTCGGCCCATCGTTGCTGGTCGGCCCGCCGGACCAGCTCGCTCGCCGGATGCACCGGAGGCTCCCCCACGACGGGGTCGGCGGCATCACCGTCCGGTAGGCGTGTGGCTGGCACAGGGGACATCCAAGCACGCCCGCACCCACCCGGACGCCAGGACGGGGCTCTTGTCGGAGAGCTCGCAGGACGCGCTCAGCCCGAGTGCGTCGTGACGCCGTAGCGGGCCCGGGAGGCGAGCGCCCACCTCGCGGCGGGGACCGACACCAGGGCGATGACGACCATGAAGGCCGCCAGGACGAGCCAGCCCGTCTCACCGAGGTCGACGCAGAGGTAGGTGACGACGGGCGGGGCCACGACGGCGAGCACGCTGAAGCCGAGTCCGGCGAAGCCCTGGTACTGGCCTTGCCGTTCGTGCGGAGCGAGCCCCATCTGCAGCCCCCACTGACCACCGGAGCCGATCATCTCGCCGACGACGTGCACGAGCGAGCCGGCGACGAGGGCAGCGATAGCGAGCCACATCGAGCCGCGGTCGGCGAGGGCGACGATCGCGAAGCCCGCTGCGATCCACCACGCCCCTCGCACGAGCGCCCGGGCGCCGGCCACGACCGAGTCGGCCCGGCGCGAGAGCCGGACCTGGAAGAGCGCGACGGCGGCGGTGTTGATGACGAGCAGGACGGCCACCATGACCGTGGGGGCCGACGTGTGGGCCGAGACGTAGAGGGCCAGCCCGAGCTCCATGACGAAGAAGTGGAGCGAGAAGAGCCCGGTGATGACGGTGATGACGACGTAGGGCCAGTCCCGGATGACCGCCAGACGTGGCTCGCCGGCGGCTCGCTCGTGCGGGGCGAGGTCCGGCAGGCGCGTCGAGTTCCAGGCCGCAAGGCCGGTGAAGAGGGCGTTGAGCACGAAGACGGTGACGTAGGCCCACCGCTCGTCGATGATGAGCGCGGCGCCCCCGAACACCGACCCGAGACCGAGCGCGGTGTTCGTCACGGCGCGGAGGTAGGCCTTGAAGAGCACGCCCCGCCCGCCAGTGGCGAGCTGGGCGATGACGCCCTGGTTGACCGCGCCGGCCCCGCGCTCGAAGAACGCGAGGACGCCGAGCAGCAGCGCGAGCATCCACGGGGTCGTGGCGAGGACCGGCGGCGCGCTGAAGACGGCGGCCCCGACCATGAACGCCGTGAGCACCTGGCGGGGGCCGCGGGTGTCGCCGAGGTGGCCCGCCGGCACCTGGACGACGATGCCGACCACGGCCGACACCGACATCGCGAGCGCCACCTCGGTGGCACTGAAGCCGACCTGGCGGGTGAAGTAGAGGGCGCTCGTCGTCAGGACGGCCCCGGCGCCGAACCGGTTGGCGAACGAGCCCAGCGCGAGGATGCGCAGGTCACGGTCCACCGGGATGCCGCGGTGGGTCAGCGGTCGGGTCGTCGTCGACGTCATGGCACTCTCTCTCGTCCCCGCACTTATCTCGACGTCAAGATATATGGCGCTGGGCACATCGGTACAACTCGTTTTCGGCCGTCGCATATGGTGCTGGGGTGTACAGCCCCAACTGGATCGAGCTCGACGGCGTCGTCAACATGCGTGACCTGGGAGGCATGGTGACAGCCGACGGCGACACCGTCCGGCCCCGTCGGCTGCTGCGCTCCGACAACCTCCAGGACCTCACCCCGGGCTCCGTCGACGCCCTCGTCAACCGCTACGGCGTCAGCGACGTCGTGGACCTGCGCACCGACGTCGAGGTCGCCAAGGAGGGCGACGGCCCGCTCCGCGCGCTGGACGGCATACGTCACCACCACCACACGCTCTACCGCGAGGACACGACGGAGTCCGGCATCCCGGCCGCGGAGCGCGCCCTGCCCTGGGAGACCGACGAGCGCCGAGACGCCGCACCGGCCGCCGCGCGGGGCGAGGGCCACGGCCCCAGCCACGACCAGTTCTGGTCGGAGCACTACCTCAGCTACCTCGCGAGCCGTCCCGACTCGGTCGTGGCGGCCCTGCACGCCATCGCGACGAGCGAGGGCGCCGCGGTCGTGCACTGCGCCGCCGGCAAGGACCGCACCGGCACCGTCGTCGGACTCGCGCTCAAGGTCGTCGGGGTGCCCGACGACCTCGTCGTCGCCGACTACGCGGCGTCGGCCGAGCGCGTCGCCGCGATCATGGAGCGGCTGCGCGCCAAGGAGGCCTACGCCGCCAACCTCAAGGACAAGACGGTGGCCCAGCAGTCACCGACCACCGACACGATGCGCCTGCTGCTCGCCGCGCTCGACGAGCGCTACGGCGGTCCGATGGGCTGGCTCGACGCCCAGGGCTGGACGGCGGCCGACACGGAGCGCCTGCGCCGCAAGCTCCTCGAGGCCTGAGAGCCGCGACCCGGGGTCGCGGGCAGAGCCGTCAGCCGCGAGGGCTGACGTAGAGGTGGATCGTGCCCTCGACCGTCACGACACCGTCCGCCCGGGTGGCCGTGACGCGCACCGGCACCTCCGCCCGCCCGTCGCGCCACACCTGCGGGTCGGTCTCGGCCGTGCACGTGAGGTCGGACGTGGACTTCGCGAGGTAGCGCACCTCCATGCCGCGCGGGATCCAGCGATGGGTGGGCGGGATGCTCGCCTCGGCCAGCAGTCCCATCGCCGCCTCGAGACCGTTGCAGGCCGCGATGGCGTGGACCGTGCCGATGTGGTTGTGCACCCGGCGCCGCTTGGGCACCACGACGACGGCCCGGTCGGGCGCCACGTCGACGACCTTCGGACGCACCGTGGCGAAGTAGGGCGCCGCGGCCGTGAACGCCCGGGCGAAGACCCGCTTGCCGAAGGGACGGTGCTCGAGACGGCGGTAGAGCGCGTAGGCGTTCGTCATGCCGGTCAGGGTACCGACAGGTAACCCTGTCGTCCCCGGACACCCACGTGACGTACGCCGTATGCCGTCCGCTCCCGAGCGCACCGGAGGGCTGCGGCCTCGGCTACTTCTTCTTGTCGCCCTTGTCGCCGTCGCTCGAGAGGGCAGCGACGAAGGCCTCCTGCGGCACCTCGACCCGTCCGACCATCTTCATGCGCTTCTTGCCCTCCTTCTGCTTCTCGAGGAGCTTGCGCTTGCGGCTGATGTCGCCGCCGTAGCACTTGGCGAGCACGTCCTTGCGGATGGCGCGGATGTTCTCGCGGGCGATGATGCGCGACCCGATGGCGGCCTGGATCGGGACCTCGAACTGCTGGCGCGGGATGAGGTCCTTGAGCTTGCTCGCCATCATGACGCCGTAGGCGTACGCCTTGTCCTTGTGGACGATCGCCGAGAACGCGTCGACGGTCTCGCCCTGGAGCAGGATCTCGACCTTGACGAGGTCGGCGACCTGCTCGCCGTCGGGCTCGTAGTCGAGCGAGGCGTACCCGCGGGTGCGCGACTTCAGCTGGTCGAAGAAGTCGAAGACGATCTCGGCGAGCGGCAGCGTGTAGCGCATCTCGACACGGTCCTCGGAGAGGTAGTCCATGCCACGGAGGTTGCCGCGCTTCTGCTGGCACAGCTCCATGATCGCGCCGACGAACTCCGACGGCGCGAGGATCGTGGCGCGCACGACCGGCTCGCTCACCTCGCGGATCTTGCCGTCGGGGTACTCGCTCGGGTTGGTCACGTGGACGGACTTGCCGTCGTCCATCGTGACGTCGTAGACGACGTTGGGCTGGGTCGAGATGAGGTCGAGGTCGAACTCGCGCTCGAGCCGCTCACGGACGATCTCGAGGTGCAGCAGGCCGAGGAAGCCGACGCGGAAGCCGAAGCCCAGCGCTGCCGACGTCTCTGGCTCGTAGACGAGCGCGGCGTCGTTGAGCTTGAGCTTGTCGAGCGCGTCGCGCAGGTCCGGGTAGTCCGAGCCGTCGATGGGATAGAGGCCGGAGAAGACCATCGGCTTGGGGTCGCGGTAGCCGCCGAGGTCCTTCGTCGCCGGCTTGCTCGCGTTGGTCACCGTGTCGCCGACGCGCGACTGGCGCACGTCCTTGACCCCGGTGATGAGGTAGCCGACCTCGCCGACGCCGAGGCCCTTGCCGGGGACCGGCTCGGGGCTGATGACGCCGATCTCGAGGAGCTCGTGGGTGGCCCGGGTCGACATCATGACGATCTTCTCGCGCGGGCTGAGGTTGCCGTCGACGACGCGGACGTAGGTCACGACGCCGCGGTACGTGTCGTAGACCGAGTCGAAGATCATCGCGCGTGCCGGGGCGTCGGGGTCACCCACCGGGGCCGGCAGGGTGCGGACGATCTTGTCGAGCAGCGGCTCGACGCCCGCGCCGGTCTTGCCGGAGACCCGGAGGCAGTCCTCGGGCTCGCAGCCGATGAGCTTGGCCAGCTCCTCGGCGTACTTCTCCGGCTGGGCCGCGGGCAGGTCGATCTTGTTGAGGACCGGGATGATCGAGAGGTCGTTCTCCATCGCGAGGTAGAGGTTCGCGAGAGTCTGCGCCTCGATGCCCTGGGCGGCGTCGACGAGGAGCACGGCACCCTCGCACGCGGCGAGCGACCGGGACACCTCGTAGGTGAAGTCGACGTGCCCCGGGGTGTCGATCATGTTGAGGGCGTACGTCGTGCCGTCGAGCTCCCACGGCATGCGCACGGCCTGGCTCTTGATCGTGATGCCGCGCTCGCGCTCGATGTCCATGCGGTCGAGGTACTGCGCGCGCATGGCGCGCGCGTCGACGACGCCGGTCAGCTGCAGCATGCGGTCGGCCAGCGTGGACTTGCCGTGGTCGATGTGCGCGATGATGCAGAAGTTGCGGATCAGGTCCGGCGGCGTTGCGTTGGGTGCCAACGCGGAGCGGGCCATGGGCGACACGTGGGACGAACCTCGCAGAGTCAGGGTGACGGGGATGGTGCTGGTCGGTGGGCGGGCGGGCTCGAGTCGCTCGGATCGCTCGGATCGCTCGGGGTGCCGCCGCAGCCAGCACAGTGTCCCATGCTTTGGGGTCCCGGCGCTCACGCCCTCACGGCCCGCGCCCACCACCGCCCCGGGTCGTGACGCACAATGGCGGCCATGCGCGCCCAACCCATGCAGGTCCTGCCCGTGGCCCCCGGGTCGCACCTGCCGCTGCGCCGTCACGTGCGGCACCCTCGGGAGATCGTGACGCTCGTCGTCGCCATCATCGCCTCGCTGCTCCTGCTCCTGGCGGCCATCGCCGAGGTGTCGGCCGCCGTCGACGAGCAGCGCACGCCCGACGTCTACGCGCTCGCGCTGGTCTTCGCCCCGATCCTCGTCTGGTTCGCGCGTGGGCAGCTGTGGGCGCAGCAGCGGCTCAACGGCATCAAGCTGACCCCCGGGCAGTTCCCCGAGGCGTACGCGATGCTCGTCGACGCCGCCGGCCGGTCCGGACTCTCCTACGTGCCGGACGCGTACGTCGTGCTCGGCAACGGTGTCATCAACGCGGCGGCATCCGGACACGGGTTCCGTCGCTTCGTCTTCATCCACAGCGACCTCCTCGAGGTCGGCGGCGCGGCCCGAGAGCCCGACGCGCTGCGGTTCGTCATCGCCCACGAGGTCGGCCACATCGCCGCCGGCCACGTCAGCTACTGGCGGATCCTCGGCACGTTCGCCTCGCAGTGGATCCCGCTCGTCGGGTCGACCCTGAGCCGGGCCCAGGAGTACACCGCCGACAACTACGGCCACGCGCTCGCACCCCAGGGCGCCCGGTCGGCGATGGCGACCCTCGCCGGGGGCAAGTACCTGGGCCGGTCGGTCGACGTCGACGCGATGGCCGACCGCGCCGTCACCGAGCCGGGCTTGTTCGTCTGGGTCGCGAACGCCGCGGCGAGCCACCCGGTGCTGCTGTGGCGCATGCACGCCCTGCGCGACCGGCGCCGTCCGGGACGGCTGCTCTGGCGCCCGAGGGAGCCGTGGCTGTGGGGCGCTCCGGCCGCGCCCGGCGCGTACGCCCTCCCCGCGATGGTCGGGTTCTCGCCCACGCCACTCCCCGAGGCGGTGCCGAGCCGGGAGGTGACGCAGGGCGTCCCGGTCGACGCCCTGTCGAACGGTGTTCCCGCCGTTCGACGTGGGAGTGAGGGCGTCCCCGCGCCCTACCCCGACGCGACGGCCCCGACGACGCCGCCGCCGAACCGAGAGGACGAGCGATGGAGACCCTGATCGAGCGGGCCGACGGACGCGACGACGGCGAGGACTGGACCGAGAACTACGAGGAGCTGCCCGGAGGTGCGGGCATCAGCATCATCCTCGAGTCGACGACGCGCGAGGGCGTGGGACCCCGCCTGCACCGGCATCCCTACGCCGAGACCTTCATCATCCGGCGGGGGTCGGCGACCTTCACGGTCGGGACGGAAGAGGTCCTCGGACACGCCGGTCAGGTGCTCGTCGTGCCGGCTGGTACACCGCACCGGTTCCGCACGGGGCCCGGCGGCTACGAAGCGGTCCACATCCACGCCAACGACCGCTTCGTCACCGACTGGCTCGAGTGAGCGACCCCGGCCGTCAGGCGTTCGTCGTGGCCGACACGACGGCAGCGGGCTCGACCTGACGGTCGGAGCCTGGCGCGGCGGCACGGGACCGGCGCTCGAGCACTGCCGAGAGCACGGCCACGCCGACACCCAGCACGGCGAGACCGGCACCCACGAGACTCGGCGCGCCGTAGCCCCAGCCAGCGGCGAGCACGATCGAGCCGAGCCAGGCGCCGAGGGCGTTCGCGGTGTTGAGCGTCGAGTGGTTGAGCGCGGCCGCGAGCGACTGCCCCTCGTGAGCGACGTCCATGAGGCGCGTCTGGAGCAGCGGCACGACGATCGAGGGCAGCAGGCCCAGGACGAAGACCATGACGACCGCGAGCCAGAGGATCTGGGCGGCCCACCCGAAGAGGGCGAGGAGCACGGCGATGGCGGCCAGAGCCCCGATGATGCCCCTGAGCACGCCGACGCGGTTGGCGACGCGGCCGCTGAGCACCATGCCGGCCACCATGCCGACGCCGTAGGCCGCGAGCACCCACGGGATGTAGCGCTCGTCGAGCCCCGCGAGCTCGGTCATGGTCGGCGTGATGAAGGAGTACATCGCGAACATGCCGCCGAAGCCCACTACGCCGATGAGGAGCGCGAGCCACACCTGGGGCCGACGCAGCGCCTGCATCTCGGCGCGCATCGACTCCTCACCGCTCGGCGGCTGGTGCGGCAGGAAGAACGCGATGGCCACGACCGTCAGGGCCGCGATGGCGCCGACGAGGACGTAGGGCAGGTGCCACGAGAAGCGCTGCCCGAGCAGGGTCGCGAGGGGCACGCCGACGACGTTGGCGACGCCCAGGCCGCCGAGGATGGCGGCGACGGCCGCGGTGCGGCGCTGGTGCGACACGAGGGAGGCGGCGACGACCGAGCCGATGCCGAAGAAGGCACCGTGCGGCATACCGGCGAGGAACCGGGCGGCCATGACGGTCGGGTACGTGTTCGCCGCGAGGATGGCGAGGTGCGCGACGGCGAAGAAGGCCATGAGCCCCATGAGCAGGCCCTTGCGCGGCGCCTTGGCGAAGGCGATGGCGATGATCGGGGCACCGACCACCACGCCGAGGGCGTAGGCGGAGACGTAGTGACCCGCGGTGGCGATGCCGACCCCGGTCCCGTCGGCGATCTGGGGCAGCAGGCCCATCGTCACGAACTCCGTCGTGCCGATGGCGAAGCCGCCGACCGCGATGGCGAGGATGGCGAGGGTCGTGCGGCGTGCTGCGGGACTCACAGGGCTCTCCGGGTTCGGTCGTTGGTCGGCGTCCACGGGGTGGCGCGGGAAGGCGTGGTGCGGATCGCCGTCGACCCGGTCTCGGACCTCAACGGTAACGGTGGCGCGGCTACGGTGATTCCCATGTCCAGCACCCTCGATCGCCTGCTCGGTCGCCTCCGCGGCCTCGTGCGGGCCACGTCCTCGTCGACCCGCACCCGTCCACCGGCCGGTCGCAGCCCGGCGCCGCCGGGTGCCACCGCGGCGCCTCCGGGTGCCACGAAGCCTTACCCCGGTGACGCGACACGTGTGCCCGACGCGACGTACGCGCCGCGCCCGGACGGACGGCCCGACCCGGGTGAGATCGTCTGGACCTGGGTGCCCTACGAGGAGGACCACACCCAGGGCAAGGACCGTCCCGTGCTCGTCATCGGTCGCGACGGCGACTGGCTCGTGGCGCTGCCCCTGACGAGCAAGGACCACGACCGCGACGAGCAGCAGGAGCGGCGCTCCGGCCGCGAGTGGGTCGACATCGGCTCCGGCGCGTGGGACGGCCGCGGACGCCCGAGCGAGGTACGGGTCAACCGGCTCGTCCGCGTCGACCCCGACGGGGTGCGCCGCGAGGGAGCCGTGCTCCCGCGGGACCGCTACGACGAGGTCGTGGCCGCCGCGCGCGCCCACCACGGCTGAGACGCAGATCGGGCCCGTCACCACGAGGTGACGGGCCCGCTCACGCGCGAGGGTGGTGCGTCAGAGCGACGCGACCTTCTTGGCCAGCGCCGACTTCTTGTTGGCGGCCTGGTTCTGGTGGATGACACCCTTGCTGACAGCCTTGTCGAGCTTCTTCGAGGCGGTCTTGAGGGCCTCGGCAGCAGCGTCCTTGTCGCCGGAGGCCGTGGCCTCGCGGACCTTGCGGACCCACGTGCGAAGCTCGCTCTTCACGGCCTTGTTGCGCTCGGTGCGCGTCGCGTTCGTCTTGATGCGCTTGAGCTGCGACTTGATGTTTGCCACGTTGATGGTTTCTTTCGTTCGGTCGGATGGTTGCCGTTAGAGGGCGGCAAAGCTGCTCGGGACCGGGCGTGGGGACACCCTGCGTGAGCGGCTCTGGGTGGTGCATGCATGCGCGCACGACCTGAGCGCGCACGCAAGGGTCAAAGTTACCAGCGGCCGGTGCGCTCGACCAAACCGGAGGTATGCCGTCCGCTGCGGTCCGCGCGGACGCCCGGTGGGGGCGCGCTCAGCGGGCGGCCCGCGCCCGGGAGATGGTGAGGATGGCCCGCTCGACGGCGTAGACGGGGTCGCGGCCGCCGCCCTTGACCTCGAAGTCGGCGGCGGCCACGGCCTGCACGGCGACGGCGAGGCCGTCGGCGGTCCAGTGGCCGACGGCGCGGCGGGCCTTGTCGATCTGCCAGGGAGCCATGCCGAGGCTCTTGGCGAGCTGGGCCGAGCTGCCCCGGCCGGCCGCACCGACCTTGATGAGCTGGCGCAGCTGGGAGGCGATGACGGCGACGATCGGGACGGGGTCGACGCCGGTGGCGATGGCGTGCCGGAGCAGGCGCAGCGCCTCGCCCGAGTGCCCGGCGATCGTCGCGTCGGCGACCCGGAAGCCGGTGGCCTCGACCTTGCCCCCGTGGTAGGTGTCGACGACGGCGTCGTCGATCGTGCCCTCGGTGTCGGAGACGAGCTGCGAGCAGGCGGCGGCGAGCTCGCGGACGTCCTTGCCCACGGCCTCGATGAGCGCCCGCACGCCCTCGCTCGTGATCTTGCGCCGGGCCGCCGAGAACTCCTTCATGACGAAGTCGGTCTTGTCGCGGTCGGTCTTGACGGCCGGGCACTCGATGACGCGGGCGCCGGCCTTCTTCATCGTGTCGAGGACCTTCTTGCCCTTCATCCCTCCTCCGTGCGCGACGACGAGGCCGACGTCGGGGTCGGGAGCCGCGAGCAGCGCGAGCAGGTCGAGCTGGAGCTCGTCGGGTGACTCGTGCAGGTCGCGCACGACGATCGTCTTGGTGCCGCCGAAGAGCGAGGGGCTGGCGTGCATCTGCAGGGCCCCGGACTCGTAGGTGGCGGCCTCGATGCGGATCACCTCGACGTCGGCCTCCCTGGCACCGGCGAGGACGCCGGCGACGGCCCGCTCGACGAGGACGCCCTCGGGGCCGGTCACGAGCACGAAGGGGAGGATGGCCGGGTCGGTCATGGCCCAACTCTGTCATGCCCGGGCGACAGTCCCGTCAGTCGAAGAGAGCACCTGAGGCGATGGTGAGCCCGAGCTGCTCGACCCGGGCCGCGATCGTCTCCTCGGGCAGCTCGAAGTGGTCGACGAGCTCGTCGAGCTGCATGCCGGCCTCGGCTGCGTCACGCAGCTCCTCGTCCTGCTCGTCCGTCCACGCGTGGCCGGACGTGACCGCGCTGCGCGACGAGACCGGAGCCGGTGGGGCCACCGCGACCGGCCGCGGGTGCTCGGTGCCGTCGGCGTCGGACCGGGCGCCCGTGAGCGAGCGCAGGGCGGGCTCCTCGACGGCGACGGGTGGCGGCGCCATCGCGTCGAGCCGGGCGAGCGCCGCGAGCACCATCGTCTTGTCGGTCGTCGGGTAGAAGGGCGGCAGCGAGCGCTGGAGGAAGCCGGCATACCTCGCCGTCATCATCCGGGAGTCGAGGAAGGCCACGACGCCGCGGTCGTCGGCCCGGCGCACGAGACGCCCGGCGCCCTGGGCGAGGCGGAGCGCGGCGTGGGTGGCCGACACCGCCATGAAGCCGTTGCCGCCCATCCGCGCGATGGCCTGCGAACGGGCCGACGCGAGCGGGTCGTCGGGGCGCGGGAACGGGATGCGGTCGATGATGACGAGCTGGCACGACGAGCCCGGCACGTCGACGCCCTGCCACAGCGTCAGGGTGCCGAAGAGACAGGTGCGCGGGTCGCGCGCGAACTGGCGCACGAGGGTCGTGATCTGGTCCTCCCCCTGGCAGAGGACCGGGATGTCGTCGCCGAAGCGGGCGCGCATGACCTCGGCGGCCGTCTGGGCCGCGCGCATCGAGGAGAAGAGGCCGAGCGTGCGCCCACCCGCGGCACGCACGAGCTCCTCGATCTCGTCGAGCGTGTCGTCGCCGGCGCCGTCGCGACCCGGCGGCGGCAGGTGCGCGGCGACGTAGGCGATGGCCTGCTTGGGGTAGTCGAAGGGGCTGCCGACGTCGAGGCCCTGCCACTTCGGAGCGCCGTCGCCGCGCAGCCCGATGGTCCCGGCCACGGCGTCGAACGAGCCTCCGAGCTCGAGCGTCGCCGACGTCAGGACGACGGTGCGCTCCTCGAAGACCTTGTCGCGCACGAGCATCGCGACGCTCATCGGCGCGACGCGCAGGACGGGACCGCGGCGCTGGTCGCGGTTCAGCCAGACGACGTCGAGCTCGCGCTCCTCGAGGATGCGCTCGGCGTTCTCGTGGACCTCGTCGACGGCCGCGCGCGCCACCTGGCGGGCTCCGTCGGCCTCCTGGCCCGGGGGTGGCTTGAGGTCGCTCTGGACGGTGCGCGCGGTGTCGCGGACCCGGGCGAGGGCGAGCCCGACGGAGTCGGGGACGCCGAGCATCCGGCCCTCCTCGAGCGGCTCGAGCGCGAGGGCGAGCATCTCCCCCGCCTCGTCGAGGGCGGCGGTGTTCTCGGACATCCGGCCGGCCTTCTTGGCGGCCGTCATGACCATCGTGCCGGTCAGCTCGTCGGTGATCGTCGCGGTGACGCGGTCGACGAGCTCGTGCGCCTCGTCGACGACGAGCACGTCGTGCTCGGGCAGCATCTGCCGGCCCTCGAAGGAGTCGATGGCCATGAACGAGTGGTTCGTGACGATGACGTCGACGTCCTTGGCGGCCTCGCGGGCGCGCTCGACGAAGCACTCGGCGACGAGCGGACACTTGCCACCCATGCACTCGTGCGCCGAGACCGAGACCTGCCGCCACGCGCGCTCGGAGACGCCGGGGACGAGCTCGTCGCGGTCGCCCGAGTCGGTCGTGCTCGCCCACTCGCGCAGCCGGACGACCTCCTGGCCGAGACGCCCGACGGCGGCGTCGACCTGGCCGACCGACAGCAGCCCGTCCTCGTCGTCGGGGAAACCACCCTCGAGCTTGTTGAGGCACACGTAGTTGCGCCGGCCCTTGACGAGGGCGTAGGTCGGTCGACGCCCGAGCACCGGTGCGAGCGCGTCGGCGACGCGCGGCATGTCGCGGTCGACGATCTGCGCCTGCAGCGCCAGGGTCGCGGTCGCGACGACGGCCGGCTTGCCCGCCTCGAAGGCGTGCGCGACGGCGGGCACGAGGTAGGCGAGCGACTTGCCGGTGCCGGTCCCTGCCTGGACGAGCAGGTGCTCGCCGCCGTCGATGGCGTGGGCGACGGCCTTGGCCATCTCGACCTGCCCGGGACGCTCGGCGCCGCCGACCCCCGACACCGCGGCGTGGAGGAGGTCGTCGAGCGCGGGTCGCTGAGGCATTGGATCAGCGTATGCCGCAGGGGTGACCTGCTGTGCCACCCGTCCCCCGCCCGCGCGCGACGCGTGGTCCGGCGTGCCTCGATGGTCTGGCACGCACTCGCGACTCGGCGACCCGGCGACCCGGCGACCCGGCGACCCGGCGACTCAGTGGCTTCGGGCCCAGCGTTCGCCGAGCTCGGCTCCCGTCGGCGCGGTCGCGTCGAGCACAGAGGGCCCGGGCGCCCGGAGCGCGTCGAGGTGCAGGCCGAGGTAGCGGCGCCGGAGGGCGGCGGTCCGCTCGGGGTCCTCGACGCGCACGGCCGTCAGCTGTTCGAGGAGCATCGGGACGTCCGCCGCCTCGACGTCGGGGCGCAGCCGACCGGCAGCCTGCGCCCGGCGCACCAGGGCGTCGACGAGCCCACCGCTGCGCGCGGCCAGGTCCCGCAGCTCGCCCGTCGACCTGAACGTGCCGGCGAGCCGGACCGTCAGGGCGTGGACGTCGGCGTCGATCACTCGGCGCAGGAAGGTCTCGAAGGACGACCAGGCGTCGCCGTCGTCGGCGAGTGACTGCTCGGCCAGCTCCACGAAACGACGAAGCCCGTCCCCGCACACCTGCTGGAGCAGCTCGTCACGGCCGGCATAACGGCGGTACAGGCCGCCGACGCCGACGCCGGCAGCCTGCGCCACGGCGGCCATGGACGCCTCCGGGTCACGAAGCAGCGTCGCGCGTGCCGCCTCGAGGATCGCCGTGTCGTTGCGGGCGGCCTCGGCCTGGCGGCCTCGTCGGGGACGGGCCCGTTCGGCGTGAGTGCTGGGCTCCTGCGGGCGGTCGCTGGTCATCCGCCGACGGTAGCACTTGAACGGAACGCTTCGTTCCGTTATCTTGGTCGGAACGCATCGTTCCGATAGAGAGGTCACCTCATGGACGCCGCCCCGACCGCCTGGACCATCCTCGACACGGCGCACACAGCCCTGCGGGACACCGTGTCCGCGGTCCGCAGCGACCAGTGGGACGGTCCCACGCCGTGCACCGAGTGGACCGTGGCCCAGGTGCTGCAGCACGCCGCCGGCGACCAACAGGCCTACGCCGCGGTCCTCGGCGAAGGCGACTTCCCGGCATACGACCCCTTCTCCCCCACCGGCGCTCTCGAGGCCGACGCTCCTGACCTGCTCGACCCGCCGCTCGCGGCCGCCCGGCTCGCCTTCTCGCGCGTCGACGCCGCAGACCCCGCCGTCCCCGTGCCGCTGCCGCAGGGACGGCTGGCCGCGCCGGTCGCCGTCGGCGCCGGCGCGCTGGACGCAGCCGTGCACGCCTGGGACATCGCCGTCGCGACCGGGCAGCCGTCCCCGGTGGACGCCGTGCTGGCCGAGCAGCTGCATGCCGTGGCCCGCGAGATCGTCGAGCCGCTGCGCGGGTTCGCCTACGCCGCAGCGCTTCCCGGCGACGACGGGGACGCCGTCGACCGTCTGCTGCGCTACCTCGGGCGCGATCCCCGCTGGTCCCCCACGCGCTGAGGAGACGCCGATCGCCGTCGGTGCTGGGACGCACGTCACCACAGCTCGTCCGGCGATCCCGTTGTGCGCAGGCAGGTGCGGGAGTTGTATCGAGGTATGAGCGCACCCCTGCCCACCGACCTCGACATCGCGAACGCGGCGACCCTGCGTCCGCTCGTCGACGTCGCCGCCGACCTCGGCGTGACCCCCGACCGCCTCGAGCCGTGGGGGCGTGACGTCGCGAAGATCGACCTCGCCGTCCTCGACGAGCCACCGCACCAGCCGGACGCGAAGTACGTCGTCGTCACGGCGATCACGCCCACCCCGCTCGGCGAGGGGAAGACGACGACTGCGGTCGGGCTCGCCCAGGCGCTCCAGCGGCTCGACAAGCGCGCTGCGGTCGCGCTGCGCCAGCCGTCGATGGGTCCGACCTTCGGGATCAAGGGCGGTGCGGCCGGCGGCGGCTACAGCCAGGTCGTGCCGATGGAGCGGCTCAACCTGCACCTCACGGGCGACTTCCACGCCGTGACGTCGGCCCACAACCTGCTCGCCGCGATGATCGACAACCACCTGCACCACGGCAACGCGCTCGGGCTCGACGTCCGCAACATCACGTGGCGCCGGGTCCTCGACGTCAACGACAGGGCCCTGCGCAACGTCGTCATCGGGCTCGGCGCCCGCCAGGACGGGGTGGCCCGCGAGACGGGTTTCGACATCACCGCCGCGAGCGAGGTCATGGTCCTGCTCACCCTCGCGACCTCGCTGCGCGACCTGCGCGAGCGACTCGGCCGGATCGTCGTCGGCTACACGACCGAGGGCAAGGGCGTCAGCGCCGACGACCTGCACGCGGCCGGGGCCATGACGGCGATGCTCGCGGACGCCCTCAAGCCCAACCTGCTCCAGACGCTCGAGGGCGGCCCGGCCATCATCCACTGCGGACCGTTCGGCAACATCGCGACGGGCACCTCCTCCGTCACGGCAGACCTCATCGCCATGCGCGGCAGCGACTACGCCATCACCGAGGCCGGCTTCGGTGCCGACATGGGCGCCGAGCGCTTCTTCGACGTCAAGTGCCGGGTCAGCGGCCTCAAGCCCGACGTCGCCGTCATCGTGGCGACGGTCCGTGCCCTCAAGACCCATTCGGGCAGGTATGCCGTCAAGGCCGGGAAGCCCCTGCCCGCGGGCCTGCTCAAGGAGAGTCCCAAGGACGTCGAGGCCGGGCTGGCCAACCTGCGCAAGCACATCGAGATCGTGCGGCGCTTCGGCGTGCAGCCCGTCGTCGCGATCAACGCCTTCCCGGACGACCACGACTCGGAGCACGCGGTGATCCGTCGCTTCTGCAACAGCCTGGGGGTGCGCTCTGCGGTGACCCGCCACGTCGCCGAGGGGGGAGCCGGCGCGCTCGAGCTCGCCCAGGTCGTCATCGAGGCCGCGCACGAGCCGACGAGCTTCGAGTTCCTCTACCCCCTCGACCTGCCGCTCGAGCAGAAGATCGAGGCCATCGCCACGCAGATCTACGGCGCCGACGGCATCGACGTGAGCCCGGCGGCGGCCAGGGCGCTCAAGGACTACGAGCGTCTCGGCTACGGCGGGCTGCCCGTCGTCATCGCCAAGACGCACCTGTCGATCTCGTCCGACCCGTCGCTGCGCGGGGCGCCGCGCGGGTGGCGGATGCCGGTGCGCGAGGTCAGGGCCGCGGTCGGCGCCGGCTACGTCTACGCGGTCTGCGGCGACATGCGGACCATGCCCGGCCTGCCGACCTCCCCCAACGCCGAGCGCATCGACATCAGCGCGGACGGCTCCGTCACGGGCCTGTCGTGACCGTCCGACCCGATCCGGTCCATCGGCTCAGGCCGTCATCAGCGCCCACAGCGCGCTACCCACGATGACGAGGGCCAGGGCACAGCGCCACTGGTCGACGCGTGACAGGCCGGCCGCGACATCGGCGTCGTAGCCCCGCCCGAGCCGTCCGTGCCGTGGGGCTGCACCCACGGCGGTCAGCACGAGGATGACACCGAACGCGCCGGCGGCGACCCACACGCTGAGCGATGCCGGTCCGCTCGACAGCACCCAGGCCACCGTCAGCAGCACGGCTCCGTAGGCGATGGCGACGAGCGGCACGATCCGGCGGCCGTGCGCGGCATGGCGCCGGGCCCAGTCGTGGTCGTCGCAGAGCAGCGCCGGGTAGACGAGCGCCGTGACCGTGACCTGGAACCCGGCGTGGAGCGCAGCGGCAGCGGTGAGGGCGACGAGCGGGGCATCGACGCTCACGACAGCGGAGTCCCGTCGACGCGCCGCGCCATCGCGACGTCATCGCGGTAGTCGCTCGCGCTGAGTCGAAGGCCGCGTGGCACCCGACCGACCTCGGTCCAGCCCGCGCGGACGTAGAACTCCCCCAGACCGAGACCGTCGCGGTAGTCGAGGCGCAGCAGCTCGACCCACGGCAGCTCGCGTCGGGCGATGCCGACCATGCCACCGAGGAGGATGCGCCCGAGGTTGCGCCCCTGGGCGGCCGGGTCGACCATGAGCCGCTTCAGCCCGGCGACGTGGTCGTAGGGGAAGCCTCTCGAGTGCTCCCAGAGGCCGACCCCGAGCAGGGCCCCGGCGGGTTCCCTGAGCACGCAGAGCAGGGAGCGCCGCTCGTGCACGTCGTCGAGGTGCCGGTCGAGGGCGGTCGCCACGTCGCGTCGGGCTGCACCCGGCAGGAAGCCGACCGAGCCACCGGCGTCGTTGACGCGCACCCAGAGGCCGACGACGGCCTCCCGGAGCCCGGCGTCCACGGCCTCACGCGGCACGGACACGACGCTCGGCGACACGAAGTACGGCATCGGCTCGCCGTCCGGCTCGCCCTTCATCCGGCGGGTGCCCACCTGGACGAGTCCTGCGGAGACCGCCGTGCGCATCGACGCGGTGTTGACCGCGTCGACCATGGCCGTCACGAGGGCGTCCGGGCGGTGCTCGACTCCCCACGCGACGATGGTGCGGGAGATCTCCCGCCCCAGACCCGCGCCGAGCCGGTCGTGTGCCAGCCGGTAGTAGAGGTTGAGGGAAGAGCGGTCGGAGTCCTTGTGCCGCAAGCCCGCCCACCCGACGACCTCACTGGTCGCGCGGTCGAGGACGGCGGCATACCCCAGCTCGTCCCGCTCCCAGTCGGCGAGGTCGGCCTCGAGCCTCTCGCGGCACCGCTCGGGGCTGGGCATGCTCGAGGGCGAGTGGGCGTACGTGCGTGGGTCGCTGTGGAGGCGCACGTAGTCGTCGAGGTCGTCGGCCCGAGGACGGCGCAGGACGAGCCGGTCGGTCGTCAGCCACACGGCCCCGTCGTCGGCGGGAGCGGTCACGGCGCCTGTCGCTCGGGCGCGCGCGTCTCACAGGCGGCCAGCGGCGCGCCGTCGCAGCAGGGCTCGATGTAGAGGCACTTCGGGCAGCGGTTGTGCGCCTGCTCGGCGTACATCTGTGTGCCGCAGTAGGGGCACGGGATCTCGAGGGCCATGCTCCTCATCCTCCCCGACGCCCCCGACGGCCAGGGGCCGACATGCCGAAGGGCCCCGGTGAGGGGCCCTTCGACGGTGCGGTGGACGTCAGCTGGCGACGACGGCGTATGCCGCGAGGTCGGGCTCCATGCTCGGCGTCACCTTCGCGCGCAGCCGGGTCCCCTCGGCCACGTGCTCGCTCTCGAGGATCTCGCCCTCCTCGTGGAGGCGCGAGATGAGGTCACCGCGCTCGTAGGGCACGAGCACGTCCACCTCGATGTCGGGCTTCGGCAGCTCCTCGTCGATGAGGGCACGCAGCTCGTCGAGGCCGGCGCCGGTGCGCGCTGACACGGTGATGCAGTGCTTCTCGTGGCGGCGGAGCCGGTCGAGCACCTCCGGGTCGGCGATGTCGGCCTTGTTGACGACGATGATCTCCTTGATCTGGTCGCCGCCGACCTCTGCGAGCACCTCGCGCACGGCCGTGATCTGCCCCTCGGGGTCGGGGTGCGAGCCGTCGACGACGTGCAGGAGCAGGTCGGAGTCGCCCACCTCCTCGAGCGTCGAGCGGAACGCCTCGACGAGCTGGTGCGGCAGGCTGCGCACGAAGCCGACGGTGTCGGCGAGCGTGTAGACGCGGCCGTCTTCGGTCTCGGTGCGACGCACGGTCGGGTCGAGGGTGGCGAAGAGCTGGTTCTCGACGAGGACACCCGCGCCGGTGAGGCGGTTGAGGAGCGAGCTCTTCCCGGCATTGGTGTAGCCGGCGATGGCGACGGACGGGACGCCGCCCGCGCGGCGCGAGTGCCGGCGCGTGTCTCGGCTCGTCTTCATGCCCTTGATGTCACGGCGGAGCTTGGCGATCTTCGTGTTGATGCGGCGACGGTCGAGCTCGATCTTCGTCTCACCGGGTCCACGCGAACCGATGCCCTCACCGCCGGCGACGCGGCCACCGGCCTGACGGGACATCGACTCACCCCAGCCACGCAGGCGCGGCAGGAGGTACTGGAGCTGGGCCAGCTCGACCTGCGCACGGCCCTCGCGGCTCTTGGCGTGCTGGGCGAAGATGTCGAGGATCAGCGCGGTGCGGTCGATGACCTTGACCTTGACGACGTCCTCGAGCGCTCGTCGCTGGCTGGGGGCCAGCTCACCGTCGCAGATGACGGTGTCGGCGCCCTCCTCGACGACGATGTCGCGCAGCTCGATCGCCTTGCCCTTGCCGAGCCAGGTCGCCGGGTCGGGCTTCTGGCGGCGCTGGACGACGCCCTCGAGCACGGTCGAGCCGGCGGTCTCGGCGAGCGCCGCGAGCTCACGGATGGAGTTCTCGGCGTCGTCGGCGGTGCCCTCGGTCCAGACACCGGCCAGCACGACGCGCTCGAGGCGCAGCTGGCGGTACTCGACCTCGGTGATGTCCTCGAGCTCGGTCGACAGGCCCTGGACGCGGCGGAGCGCGGCGCGCTCCTCGCGGTCGAGCTGGTCACCGTCGTAGAGCGGGTATGCCGTCTCGTCGGTCTCGTGGAGCTCCTCGGCCAGCGCGTCGGCGCGGGTGGCGAAGAGGGTGCGCTCGCGCTGGACGGCGCGGTCGGTGTCGCTGGGGTGGTTCGTGTGGTTGCTCGTCATGTTCTCCCTATGGTCCCACTCGTCCAACGCCACGAGCCACTCGTTTGTGCCCGATGCGTCGCCCAGGGCACGGCGCGCACGTGCCGCGGAGGGCACCTCGGGGCCGATACGGTGACCGTGATGAGCGAGCCGACCGACCACTACTTCACCGCCGAGCCGGCCACACCGGAGGAGCGTCGCTCCATCGAGGTCACCCTCGACGGGCGCCGGTTCACCCTGACGACGGCCCGCGGCGTCTACTCCCCCGACCGCCTCGACCCGGGCACGGCCGTGCTGCTCCACGGCGCCCCGGACCCGAGCCCGACCGGCGACCTGCTCGACATCGGCTGCGGGTGGGGGCCCATCTCCCTCACGCTCGCGCTCCGCTCCCCCGCTGCCAGGGTCTGGGGCGTCGACGTCAACCGCCGCTCGCTCGACCTGTCCCGGGCCAACGCCGCGGCGGCCCACGTCGACAACACGACCTTCTGCGAGCCCGACGAGGTGCCCGACGACGTGCGGTTCGCGACGATCTGGTCCAACCCGCCCATCCACGTGGGCAAGGCCGCCCTGCACGCCCTCCTCGAGCGGTGGCTCCCACGCCTGGCCGACGACGGGGTCGCGCACCTCGTCGTCCAGAAGCACCTCGGCTCCGACTCGCTCCAGCGGTGGATCAACGAGCAGGACTGGGGGCTGACGTGCACGCGCCTGTCGTCGGCCAAGGCGTTCCGCATCCTCGAGGTGCGCCGTGCCTGAGGTGGACGGGGCCGTCGACGACGCGCGTGCCCTCGCGGCCCAGTGGTTCCCCGAGGCACGGGCGGCGTGGCTCGGCGGCAGCGTCGTCCTCGGCTCGGCCACCCCGGGCTCCGACCTCGACGTGACCGTGCTGCTCCCCGGGCCGCCTGCGCCGTACCGGGACTCTCGGCGCTATCGCGGCTGGCCGGTCGAGCTCTTCGTGCACACCGAGACCTCGCTCGGCCACTACGTGCGGCGTGACGTCGAGGGCGGGCGTCCGACGATGGCACGCCTCGTCGGACGGTCGGTCGTGCTCGTCGACACGGACGGGACCGGCGCACAGTGGCAGCAGACGGCTCAGCAGCTGCTGGCCGCGGGACCTCCGCGGCTCACCGGCGACGACCTCGCCACCCTGAGGTATGCCGTCACCGACCTGCTCGACGACGTGACCCACGCACACGACGGCCACGAGCGGCTCGTGAGCGCCGTCCTGCTCGCCGACGAGGCCGCCCGCCTGCTCCTGCACGGGGCAGGCCACTGGTGGGGCCGCGGCAAGTGGGTGGTGCGCGAGCTGGCCGACCTCGACGAGCGTGAAGGCAGCTCCTGGCGGGTCCGGCACGAGCAGGCGCTCGTCACGGCCGCTGCCGGCGACGTGTCCCTCGTGCTCGCCTTCGCCGACGACGTGCTGGCCCGCAACGGAGGTCCGCTCTTCGAGGGCCACCGGCTCTCCGGCACCGACCCCGCGGCGCGACCGCCTCTCGGTTCGAGGTGACCCCGGGCCCGCAGTGAGCCGACATCACCTCGAACGAGAGGTGACGGTCGTCAGAGTGGGAAGTCCCCGTCGGCGACGAGGACCGCGGGACCCGCGAGCTCGACGCGCTGACCCGCCAGGGGCGTGACCGTCAGGCGACCGCCCGGCACGTCGACCGTCCACGGGCTGAGGTCCTCGACGCCCGACCAGAAGCGCGTTGCCAGGGCCGCCGCTGCTGCGCCTGTGCCGCACGACCGGGTCTCACCGACTCCTCGCTCGTGGACGCGCATGGCGATGTGGCCGGGCCCGACGGCCCGGACGAACTCGACGTTGGAGCCGTCAGCCGGCTCGGGATGCAGCTCGGGGGCCTCACCGAGGTCGAGGTTCTCGAGGGAGATGCCCTCGGGGAGCATGACGACGGCGTGCGGGTTGCCGAGGTCGAGGGTCAGGGCCGGCACGGGCTTGCCGTGGCGCGGCTTGACCATGACGTCGAAGCCGTCACGGCGGGCTCCCTCCTCGTCGCCGAGCCGCCACGGCCCGAGGTCGACGGCATACCCCTCGTCGACGACACGCACCGTCTTGACGCCGGCGCGGGTGGCGATGCTGAAGGTCGAGCCGAACGCGAGGCCCTCACGGCGGAGGTACTCGGCGAAGACCCGGGTGCCGTTGCCGCACATCTCGGCGAGCGAGCCGTCGGCGTTGCGGTAGTCCATGAACCACTCGGCCTCGCGCGACTGCGCCCGCACGTCCTCGTCGGTGGAGAGTGCCGCGCGCACGACGCGGATGACGCCGTCGGCCCCGAGACCGGCGTGCCGGTCGGCGATGCGCTGCACCTGGGCCGGGGTGAGCTCGAGCGAGCCCTCGAGGTCGGGGACGAGGACGAAGTCGTTCTCGGTGCCGTGGCCCTTGGTGAAACGCGTCATGTCAGACATTCTCCGGTATGCCGTCGCGCACCCGTGCATCCGCCTCACGAACCGCCGTGAGCGCCCGGTCGAGCAGGTGCGGGTCCGTGGCGTCGAGCCACAGGATCCGGGGGTCGGGCCGGAACCACGACTCCTGCCGCCTCGCGTAGCGGCGCGTCGCCTGCGCCGTGTCGCCCCGCGCCGTGGCCTCGTCCAGGGTGCCGTCGACGACGGCGATGGCCTGGCTGTAGCCGATGGCCCGGCTCGCGGTGACGCCGTCACGCAGGCCCTGCGCGAGCAGGGACTCGGTCTCGCCCCGCAGACCCTCCGCCCACATGCGCTCGACCCGCCGGTCGATGCGCTCGACGAGGAGCTCGCGGTCGACTCGGAGACCCAGCACCACTGCTGGAGAGACGAACTCACGCGTGGGCATCGACGCACTGAAGGGGCGACCGGTGAGCTCGATGACCTCGAGGGCTCGGATGACGCGTCGGCGGTTGCCGGGCAGGATCGCGGCGGCCGCCCGCGGGTCCAGGGCGAGCAGCCGCGCGTGCATGGCGTCCCCGCCGATCACCTCTGCCTCGGCCTCCAGGCGTGCGCGGACCGCGGCGTCGGTGGGCGGGATCTCGAGCCGGTCGAGGGCTGCGCGGACGTAGAGCCCCGAACCGCCGACGAGGAGCGGCCGGTGGCGTCGGCCGCGGATGGCGGCGATGTCGGCGCGCGCCGCCGTCTGGTAGCCCGCGACGCTCGCCTCCTCGGTCACGTCGAGCACGTCGAGCTGGTGGTGGGCGATGCCGCGTCGCTCGGTGACGGGGAGCTTCGCCGTGCCGATGTCCATGCCGCGGTAGAACTGCATGGCGTCGGCGTTGACGACCTCCCCGCCGAGCCGCTCGGCGAGGTCGAGGGCCAGGTCGGACTTGCCCGTCGCCGTCGGCCCGACGACCGCGACCACGGGCGCACCGACCGTTGACGCGCTCTCAGGCGTCACGGCTGACCGGACCGGAGCTGGGGGTGCCCGTCACGAGAGGTGCGCGCCCTCAGCCGATGAGGTCGTCGGCGTACTCGTCGCTCTCGTCCTCGTCGTGACCGAACGGGTCCTTGTCGACGCCCGGGAGCCACGAGCTGCCGGGCTTGCCCCAACCGTTGCGCTTGACGGCCTTGCGGGCCTTCTTCGACTGCCGGTCGTCGAGCCGGTCGACGTAGAGGGTGCCGTTGAGGTGGTCGTACTCGTGCTGCATGCAGCGCGCGAACCATCCGGTCGCGTCGAACTCCACGCGGTTGCCGTCGACGTCGAGACCGACGACGTGCGCCCGGTCGGCCCGCTTGAGCGGGAAGGCCTCGCCGGGCACCGACAGGCAGCCCTCGGTCTCCTCGTCGGGGTTCGGTCGCTCCTGCGGGATCCTCGACGTCGTGACCGTCGGGTTGATGACGTGCCCCTGCTCCGGGACGCCGTCCTCGTTGGCCATCTTCCAGATGAACACCCGCAGGCCGACGCCGATCTGGGGTGCGGCGAGTCCCACGCCGTTGGCGGCGACGTTCGTCTCGTACATGTCCTCGACGAGGGTGCGGAGCTCGTCGTCGAAGTCCGTGACGAGGGCGGCGGCCCGGTGCAGGACGGGCTCACCGGTGATGACGATGGGGCGCACACTCATGCGCCAAGTCAAGCACGAGGGGACGCGCTCACCCGAATCGGCTCAGACGACAGAGCAGCCCGGCGCAGCCGGGGGCGCGGCCGGTCGGCCGACGGACGGCATACCGAGGCTGACGGCCGGCTTGCCCGTGCCCTGCGGCGCGTCCTGGAGCGCCGCCCAGGCGTCTCCCCCGGGAGTGCGCCGGACGGCATACGTCCCACCGTCGAGGCCCGAGTCGGCGACGAGGTGGTGGGGCGCGCCGTACGTGACCCTCACGGTGACCATGTCGCCGGGGCGGGGCACCTCGGCGCCCTCGGGGACGGCGAAGTGGACGAGCCGGTTGTCGCGGGCCCGCCCCGACAGCCGCTTCGTCTCGACGTCCTTGCGGCCCTCGGACGGTGCGACGAGCACCTCGACCTCCCGGCCCTCGACGGCGCGGTTGCCGGCCCAGCTGACCTCCTCCTGCACGGCGATGAGCCGCTCGAAGCGCTCCTGCACGACAGCCTTCGGGACCTGGTCGTCCATCGTCGCCGCAGGGGTGCCGGGCCGGATGGAGTACTGGAAGGTGAAGGCACTGGAGAAGCGCGACTCGCGCACGACGTCGAGCGTGCCCTGGAAGTCCTCCTCGGTCTCACCGGGGAAGCCGACGATGATGTCGGTCGTGATCGCGGCGTCGGGGATGTGCCGGCGGACGTTCTCGATGATGCTGAGGAACTTCGTGCTCCGGTAGGAGCGACGCATGACCTTGAGCACCTTGTCCGAGCCGGACTGGAGCGGCATGTGCAGGCTCGGCATGACGTTCGGCGTCTCCGCCATGGCGAGGATGACGTCCTCGGTGAAGGCGGCCGGGTGCGGGCTGGTGAAGCGCACGCGCTCGAGACCCTCGATCTCGCCGCACGCGCGCAGCAGCTTGCCGAACGCCAGACGGTCGCCGAACTCGACGCCGTAGGTGTTGACGTTCTGGCCGAGCAGGGTCACCTCGACGACGCCCTGGGCCACGAGGGCCTCGATCTCGGCGAGGATCTCGCCGGGGCGACGGTCCTGCTCCTTGCCGCGCAGGCTCGGCACGATGCAGAAGGTGCACGTGTTGTTGCAGCCGACCGAGATGGAGACCCAGGCGCTGTAGGCCGAGTCCCGACGGGTCGGCAGCGTCGAGGGGAAGACCTCGAGGCTCTCGAGGATCTCGACCTCGGCCCGCTTGTTGTGGGCAGCCCGGTCGAGCAGAGCCGGCAGCGAGCCGATGTTGTGGGTGCCGAAGACGACGTCGACCCACGGCGCGCGCTGCACGATGGTGCCGCGGTCCTTCTGCGCCATGCAGCCGCCGACGGCGATCTGCATGGCGGGGTTCTTCTGCTTCGCCGGACGCAGCTGGCCGAGGTTGCCGTAGAGCTTGTTGTCGGCGTTCTCGCGCACCGCGCACGTGTTGAACACGACGACGTCGGCGACCTCGGGCCGGTCCTGCGTCGGCAGGCTCGCGAGGTCGACGTAGCCGGCCGTCTCGAGCAGGCCGGCGAGGCGCTCGCTGTCGTGGACGTTCATCTGGCACCCGTGGGTGCGGACGTCGTAGGTGCGGGGCGAGCCGGCGGGCGCGGTGGCGGCCTCGGGCGCGGGCGCGAAGTTCTGCGTTGTCATGGCACCGACAAGGGTACGTCGTGCAGCGCCCGGTCAGCGTCGCGCACGGGCGGCGTGCTGCTCAGGCTCTGGTCCCGACGCGCGAGACGGAGGAATAGGAGCGATGGTGGACCTGTTGACCCCGGTGCTTGACAGTTCAACGACTTGGTTGCATCATAGTTGTTGAATATTCAATAACCTACTCCGAAGGACACATCATGGGCCTGTTCAACCGCACCAAGGACGAGACCGCCACCGAGACCGCGTCGGTCGCCGTCGAGAACATCTCCGGCGACTACACCATCGACCCGAGCCACACGCGCATCGGCTTCTCCGCCCGCCACGCCATGGTCACGAAGGTCCGCGGCCACTTCGACGAGTTCGAGGGCTCGGCCCACGTCGACACCGTGACGCCGGCCAACTCCTCGGTCACCGTGACGATCCAGGCGGCCAGCGTCACCACCGGCAACGAGCAGCGCGACGGTCACCTCAAGACCCCCGACTTCTTCGACATCGCCAACTACCCGCAGATCACCTTCGTCTCGACGAACGTCGAGCGCGACGGCGCCGAGTGGGACATCACCGGAGACCTCACCATCAACGGCGTCACCAAGTCCGTCACGATCCCCTTCGAGGAGACCGGCTCGGCCAAGGACCCGTTCGGCAACACCCGCGTCGGTTTCGAGGGTGACGTCACCATCGACCGCACCGAGTGGAACCTCTCCTTCAACGCCGCCCTCGAGACCGGTGGCGTCCTCGTCAGCGAGAAGGTCAAGCTCGAGTTCGACGTGTCCGCGATCGCCAACGTGCCCGCCGAGGTCTGAGCAGCACCGCACCACAGCACACCCAGGGGGTGAGGACCGCACGGTCCTCACCCCCTCGTGGTGTCCGCAGAAGCCCGGGTGGCCCTGGTCAGCACTGCACCGGACGTCAGTCGCGCCGGTGCTCGGGCAGGCCGTCCACGGCGTCGCGGATGATCGGCCACGCGACCTCACCCGAGTAGCCCTTGCGCGCGAGCAGCCCGGCGAGGCGTCGCGTCTGGACGTCCGGCGCCAGACCCCGCATCGACCGGAGCTTCTTGGCGACGAGCTGCTCGGCCCGCACCTTCTCGTCGCCCGCACCGACCTGACCGAGCGCCTCGTCGGCGACCTCCTGGTCGATGCCCTGCTTGCGCAGCTCGTGCGCCAGGGCGCGCCGTGCCAAGCCCTTGTCCGACTGCTTCGACCGGACGAGCATCTGGGCGTACGCCTCGTCGTCGATGAGGCCGACCTCGGTCATGCGGTCGAGGACCTTGGCCGCGATGTCGTCCTCGCAGCCGCGCTGACGCAGCTTCTTCTCGAGCTGGGCTCGGCTGCGCGGAGCCATGCTCAGCTGTCGCAGGACGATGGCCCGCGCCACCGACTCTGCGTCGGCGTCGGGAACCGCCACCTCGACGTCGTCGGGAGGAGGCGCCCAGTCGGGTCGCTCCCCCGCCTCGTCCGAACCCCAGCCCGAGCGGGGCCTCGACGACCGGCGACCCTGACGACCGGAACCGCTCGCGCCACCGGAGCGGCCCGAACGCCCGCCGCCACGGGACCCGCCCGCCGCTCCAGACGAGCCCGTGTTGCCGGGTCGGGTCGCGCTCGTGCTCGCTGGACGACCACTCTCGCGCCCGGATGGCTCGACGTGGGCAGGCTCGGACCACGGAAGCCCGGACCGGCTTGCGCCGACCTCGGACGCCGACTCCCCGGACACTGCGCCCGACGCCATGCCCGACGCACCGCCGGCTCGCACCCCGGCGACACCCTCGGCCTCAGCCAGGGCGGCCGCGGCGCGAGCCAGACGGTCCCGTGCGGTCTCCTGTTCGGAGAGACCCATGATCAGAAGTCGACAGGCACGTCCGAGACCTCGGCGGGCTGGTCGACGCGCGGCCCGACGCCGAGCTTCTCCTTGACCTTCTTCTCGATCTCGTCGGCGAGATCGGGGTTGTCCTTGAGGAAGTTGCGGGCGTTCTCCTTGCCCTGGCCGAGCTGGTCGCCGTCGTAGGTGTACCAGGCACCGGCCTTGCGGACGAAGCCGTGCTCGACACCCATGTCGATGAGGCCGCCCTCCCGCGAGATGCCGTGGCCGTAGAGGATGTCGAACTCGGCCTGCTTGAACGGCGGGGAGACCTTGTTCTTGACGACCTTGACGCGGGTGCGGTTGCCGACCGGCTCGGTGCCGTCCTTGAGGGTCTCGATGCGACGCACGTCGAGGCGGACCGAGGCGTAGAACTTCAGCGCCTTGCCACCGGTCGTCGTCTCCGGCGAGCCGAACATGACACCGATCTTCTCGCGGAGCTGGTTGATGAAGATCGCCGTGGTGCCGGTGTTGTTGAGGGCACCGGTGAGCTTGCGCAGCGCCTGGCTCATGAGTCGCGCCTGGAGGCCGACGTGGCTGTCGCCCATCTCGCCCTCGATCTCGGCGCGCGGCACGAGGGCCGCCACGGAGTCGATGACGATGATGTCGATGGCGCCCGAGCGGATCAGCATGTCGGCGATCTCGAGCGCCTGCTCACCAGTGTCGGGCTGCGACACGAGCAGGGCGTCGGTGTCGACCCCGAGCTTCTTCGCGTAGTCCGGGTCGAGCGCGTGCTCGGCGTCGATGAACGCCGCGATGCCGCCGGCCTTCTGCGCGTTGGCGACCGCGTGGAGGGCGACGGTCGTCTTGCCCGAGGACTCCGGGCCGTAGATCTCGACGACGCGTCCGCGCGGCAGACCACCGATGCCGAGAGCGACGTCGAGGGCGATCGACCCGGTGGGGATCACCTCGATGGGAGGACGGATGTCGTCGCCGAGACGCATCACCGCACCCTTGCCGTAGCTCTTCTCGATCTGGCCCATCACCGAGGAGAGGGCCTTGTCCTTGTCCTTTTCCTGCACCGAAGCCATGTCGGTCACCTATCTGCCGTCTGCGTTGCGGTCGTCTACCTTCGACCCGGGCCACGGCCTCGTGCTGCGAGGTCCGCTGTCGGGTCAGACGCTAGGTGCCGGCGCCGACATCGGGAGGATCCACGAGACGGCCTGTGGACGATGCGGGTGGTGGCGCAGGACCTGTGGAGAACACTACCGAACAGGTGTTCGAAGTCTGCACGACACGCCGGTGCCGAGATCAGCGTGTCGCCCGGACCTGAGTGAGCGCCCGGTCGAACGCGGTCCACGCGGAGCTCCCGCTCACCGCGCGCTCCCCCGCTCCGCACCGGGCCGAACGGCGGCGGCGTCAGCGACCGGCCTGACCGCCCTGGGCTCCCCGCGCGACGCGGGTGTCGCGTCCGAGGCGTCGCTCCGGCGGCACGTCCATGTCGGTGCAGAGCGCCTCCCACACGGCGCGCGGCGGCTCGCCCTCGGCGAGGGCCTGCACGACGGTGCGGTTGCCGAGCGCACCCAGCACGTGGTCGCGGGCGAGCGACCCGGCATACGCCGCGCCGAACTCGTCGTCCATCAAGGTCCAGAAGTGGCTGATCCGCACCACTGCAGTGTGCCACCCGCCGGGCCGGAACCGTTCCGCGCGAACCCGTCGTCGGAGCGTTACCGCAACCGCCCGCGAACGTCCGGCGCGGCCGGTATCGTCCTCTCGTCGCGCGCGCAGCCGCGCGGCACACCGAACTCTTCAGGGGAGCACACCATGACCGAGCCCACCGGGCCCACCGAGCCCACCGAACCCACGCGCGCGGCGGCCCAGCCCTACACCTACCCGACGCCCGCCGGCGCGGCCGAGACCGTCCCCGGTGAGGTCACCCTCTCCGACGACCCGCAGCCGCCCGCGTCCGGTGGCCGCAAGCGGACGGGCCTGCTCGTCGGCGGCGTCGTCACGGCCCTCGTCCTCGGCGGCGCAGGGGCCTTCGCCTTCCAGACGCTGAGCGGTGGCGGCTCCCAGCCCGCCGACGTGCTGCCCGGCGACGCGTACGCCTACCTCCGTCTCGACATCGACCCGTCGGCCGGCCAGAAGATCGCCGCGGTGCGCTTCCTGGGCAAGCTGCCCAAGGTCAAGGACACGCTCGGCGCCGACGACCCCCGCAAGCAGCTGTGGCAGCTCGCCTCCAAGGACGCGAGCAACGACTGCGTCGCCAAGTTCAGCTACGACACCGACATCGCGCCCTGGCTCGGTGACCGCGTCGGCGCCGCGATCCGGCCCGGCGGCACCGAGGACGCCCCCAACGTCGCCATCGCGATCCAGGTCAAGGACGAGTCGGCGGCCAAGGACACCCTGACCAGGCTCTTCGCCTGCGACAAGGGCGGCTCCGACACCGAGCTGCGGATGAAGGACGGCTACGCCATCGTCACCCCGCCCGGCGTCGGCGACGCCACCCTCGCCGCCGCCTCCAAGGGCACGCTCGCGCAGAACGCCGGCTTCACCTCCGACATGGCGGCGCTCGGCGAGCAGGGGATCCTGTCGGCGTGGTTCGACATGGGCACGGGCCTCAAGGAGATCCAGAAGCTCAGCGGCACGACGGGGATGGACGCGACGGCCCTGGCCTCGGCCAAGGGACGCGTCGCGACGGCGGTCCGCTTCGACGCCGACTACGTCGAGATGGCGGGCGTCGTGCGCGGCGCCGACGCGACGAGGTCCGTCAAGGGCGACGGCAGCGAGGTGGCCTCCCTCCCGGCCAACACGATGGCCGCCTTCAACGTCTCGGGCGCCGACCAGATGCTCGACTCCGCGTGGCCCCAGCTGAAGAAGCAGATCGAGAGCCTCGCCGCCGCCGACGGTGAGTCCGACCCGATCGGCATGGTCGAGCAGCAGCTCGGCATGAAGCTCCCCGACGACCTCAAGGTGCTGCTCGGCCGGTCCTTCACCCTGGCCATGCCCGAGCAGGACCTCCAGTCCGACGTGCCCGTCCTCGGCGCGAAGGTCGTCTCGAGCGACGCCAAGCGCGCCGACGAGCTCGTCGGTCGCCTCATGGAGTCGGCCGGCGTGGGCAGCGACGTGCTGACCCACAAGGTCGAGGGCGACAAGGTCTTCGTGGCCACGACGCCCGACTACGCGGACGACCTCAAGTCGGGCGGCAAGCTCGGCGAGAGCGACACGTTCAAGCTCGCCGTCGGCGACGTCGGCAACGCCACCGCGACCCTCTTCGTCGACCTCGACAAGATCGACGCCATCGTCAAGGGCGAGGTGCACGGCGAGGCCAAGTCCTTCCTCGAGTCGCTGCGTGCCGTCGGCTTCACCGCCACCAACACCGGCAACGGTGAGGGCTCGTTCTCACTACGGGTCCTGGGCGACTGACCCGACCCGCGACACACGAAGGGCCCCGCTCCGGCGGGGCCCTTCGTGTGTCTGGCACCAGCGGGGTCACGCGCGGTCGACGAACCCCGTGATCCCCAGGCCGTCAGTGGTCGGCACACGGATCTGGTTGCCGGAGTAAGTGATTCCCCCGATGACGGGCGAGCTGACCGACCACCATGCGGCGTCGAGGTCGCTCACCTCGGTGGTCGGCTCGGCAGCCACGAGCGCCGCCGCGGCCCCGACCCCGACGTGGCTCTCCATCATCGATCCGACGATGGTGCGCAGTCCTGCGTCGTGGGCGCGGCGCAGCATGTCACGGCCCACGGTGAGCGACCCGCACTTGGCGAGCTTGACGTTGACGAGGTCGGCCGCGTCCAGCCGGATGATCCGCTCGAGGTCGAAGGGGCCGTAGCACGACTCGTCGGCCATGACCGGCAGTCCGACCCGCTCGCGCACCCAGGCCAGTCCCTCGACGTCGTCGGCCACGACGGGCTGCTCGACGAACTCGACCCCGAGGTCGGCGACCTCGAGCGCACGGATGACCTGCACGGCCTCCTCGCGCGTCCAGCCCTGGTTGGCGTCCAGCCGGATGGCGACGTCGGGACCGACGGCGTCGCGCACCGACGCGACACGCTGCACGTCGGTGCTCGCGTCGGTGCCGACCTTCATCTTCAGGGTGCGGAAACCGTCGGACACGCGCGTTCGCGCCGTGTCGGCGAGGGCGTCAGCGGCACCTGCCGACAGGGTGACGTCGGTCGTCAGGACCTCGCGTATGCCGTCCGGCCGGGCCGCGAGCAGCACCGCCACCGACGTGCCCTCCGCCTGGGCGACGAGGTCGTGCAGGGCCGCGTCGACCGCGGCCTTGGCGCCGAAGTTGCGGGCCACGGCGCGCTGGACGACGGCAGCGGCTGCGGCGAGGTCGCTGCGGTCGTCGAGCCGGTGACCCGTGACGGCAGGGGCGAGCACCTGCTCGATGCAGGCGGTGGCGCTCGCGAGCGACTCCCCCGTCACCTGCCACACCTGCGGCGCCTCGCCCCAGCCCGTGCGGCCGTCGCTGTCGCTGACGGTGACGACGACGGTGTCGGTGGTCTCGGTGCGGCGCAGGGCCGTGACGAACGGCGTGTGCAGCGGCACGGACGAGGTCGTCGTCGTCACCCGCGCGACGGTGGTCATGCTCGCTCCTCCTCGGTGTTCTCGCTGGTGTCCTCGGTCGGGTGCTCGGCGCGCCAGACGTCGCGGGCGATGCCGGCGACGAAGACGGCCGCCTCCGTCTCGTCGAGGTCGATCGTCGTGCAGACGGCGATGACGAAGGGCTCCTCCCCCTCCGGACGCACGAGCGCGACGTCGTGGGAGACGCCGGGGATCCAGCCCGACTTGCTCGCGGTCGCGGTGCCCGGCGGCAGTCCGGCCGGCACCTGGTCGACGTGGACCTGACGGGCCAGCATCTCCTCGACCGGTGTGAGCACCTCGTCGCCGCCGAGAGCGGGCTCGCGACGCCCGACCGCGGCCATGACGAGCCCCAGGTCGGCGGCGGTCACGGTGTTGGTGATCCCGGCGTGACGAGCCACGGCGTCCTCGATGCCGCGCCCGACCACGGTGGCCGGCGAGCAGCCGACGATGCGGAGCACCTCGGCGACCTCGTCGAGGCCGACGACGTCGACGAGCAGGTTGGTCGCGATGTTGCTCGAGTGGGTGATGGCCTGCTCGGCCAGCTCACCCAGGGTGCGGGTGCCGCCGACGGCCGCCCACGTCTGCGGGTCCTGGTCCTCCGACTCGTCGAGCTCGAACGGGGAGCCGTCGAGCACGGAGGCGAAGGTGCCGGTGACCGCGACCGGCGCGTCGAGGTCGAGCTCGCCACGCACGACGCGCCGGAAGGCGGCGATGACGAGCGGGAGCTTCATGGTGGACGCCGCGTAGTGGGGTGCGAGCGCGTCGTGCTCGTAGCGGGTCCGGCCTTGCAGGTCGCCCAGCCACACCGACACGGTGGCGGGCTGCGGCTGAGCCGACGGGTCCCGGGGCACCACGGCCCGGTCCAGTCGTGAGTCGAGGTCCGAGAAGGGGCTGCGCACCCCAGCACGGTAGACGATCAGGCGGCGGAGGCGGACACCACGTCGCCCGACGGGACGGGCAGCGAGACGGTCGGGGCGAGGCCCTCGCTCTCGGCCATCCGGTTGGACACGTCGATGAGGACCTGCGACAGCGGGAGCGACAGCGCGCCGCAGATCGAGGCGAGCAGCTCGGACGAGGCTTCCTTCTCGCCGCGCTCGACCTCGCTGAGGTAGCCGAGGGAGACGGAGGCGGTCGCCGAGACCTCACGGAGGGTGCGACCCTGGGCGCGCCGGCGCTCACGGAGGACGTCGCCGAGCTCGCGCCGCAACAGTGTCGTCATGCCGTCCTCCTTCAGGTCGCTGGTGTCGTGCGTTCGGGTGTGGAGCCGTCGTCGGGGCGACCCGACAGCCCTACCGTACCCCGAGGGTCCCACGGCGGCGCAGGTGTTTGGCGCGTGGCGCCCGTCTCCTCCACCGCGAGCCGGAGCACCGCGTCGACGGTGGCCGACCGGATCTCGGCCCTGGTCCCGTTCAACCCCAGCGCGCGCGTCACTGTTCCCGACGGCCCGGCCACGGCCACGTGGACCGTGCCCGGGGGCTTGCCCTCCGACGGTCCCGGACCGGCCACGCCGGTCGTGGCGAGACCCCACGTGGAGCCCAGCCGGCGGCGTACGCCCTCGGCCATGAGGACGGCGACCTCGGGGTCGACGGTGCCGACCCGCGCGACGAGGTCGGCGGGCACGCCGAGCAGTGCCGTCTTGACGGCTGCGGCATAGGCGACGACCCCACCGAGCAGCACCGCGGACGCACCGGGGGTGTCGGCCAGGGTGGCGGCGACGAGGCCGGCCGTCAGCGACTCGGCGCACGCCACGGTCTCGTGCGCCTCGGTCAGGCGGGCCACGAGCCGCGCCCCGGGCGCCTCGACGGACTCGACGGACTCGGCGGACTCGGCGGACTCGACGGACTCGGCGACGTCGTCCACGTCAGTCCCGCTTCGCCGTCCGCTCGGGCGGTGCCGGGTCGCCGGACGGGCCGTCCGCCGCCTCGGACCTCGCATCGCGGGCGGCATCGCGGGCGGCATCGCGGGCAGCGGCGCGGGCGGCCCGCCGTGCCAGGGTCCGCTCGCTCGTCTCGCGCAGTCGCGCGGCCTTGAAGACGTAGTCGATGCCACTGATGACGGTCATGACGAGGGCCGCGCCGAGCACGACGTACGCCGCGAGCAGCCAGGCGTCGCCGAACGGGAGCACCCAGAGGGGGAAGGTCAGGGCGCCGAGCGACAGCGTCTGGAGCATCGTCTTGAGCTTGCCGCCGCGACCGGCCGGCATGACGCCGTGCCGGATGACGACGAAGCGCAGCACGGTGATGCCGATCTCGCGGACGAGGATGACGACCGTCACCCACCACCAGACGACCCCGAGCAGCGACAGCCCGATGAAGGCCGTGCCCGTCAACGCCTTGTCGGCGATGGGATCGGCGACCTTGCCGAAGTTCGTGATCTCGCCGCGCTGCCGCGCGATCTTGCCGTCGATGCCGTCGGTGACCGCGGCGAGGACGAAGACCGCCCAGGCCCAGAAGCGCCACCACGGCTCGTGGCCGCCGTCCTGGAAGAGCAGCATCGCGTAGACGGGCACGAGCAGGAAGCGCAGCACCGTCAGGGCGTTGGGCAGGTTCCAGTCGGTGGGCCGGGGCGCGGGCCCCTCCCCCCGGTGGAAGGTCTGTGGCGTCATCGCGGCTCCGCGACGAGGTCGATCCCCTCGGTGCCGACGACGACAGCCGGCACGAGGTCGCCGACCTGAGGGGCCGGGGCGCCCTCGGGGACGTGCACGATGGCGACGCCGTCGACGTCGGGGCCCTGGAAGTCGGCGCGCCCGATGACGGTGCCCTCCTCGTCGTCGATCTCCTCCACGAGGACGAGGACCCGCTCGCCGACGCGCTCCTCGGCCCGCTGGGCGTTGAGCTCCTCGACGAGGCGGGTGAAGCGGTCGAGACGCTCGGCGACGACCTCTGGGGCCAGCTTGCCGGCATACCCCTCCGCCTCCGTGCCGTCCTCGTCGGAGTAGCCGAAGACGCCGACGACGTCGAGGCGCGCCTCGGTGAGGAAGGCCTCGAGCTCGTCGAGGTCGGCCTCGGTCTCGCCGGGGAAGCCGACGATGACGTTGCAGCGGATGCCGGCCTCCGGCGCGTCCACGCGCACGCGGCCGAGCAGGTCGAGGAAGGCCTCCCGCGAGCCGAAACGGCGCATCGAGCGCAGCAGCGGCTCGGACGCGTGCTGGAAGGAGATGTCGTAGTAGGGCACGACCCCGGGGGTGTCGGCCATGGCACGCAACAGGCCCGGACGGATCTCGGCCGGCTGGAGGTAGGAGACGCGGACCCGCTCGATGCCCTCGATGGCGGTCAGCTCGGGCAGGAGCTTCTCGAGGAGGGCGAGGTCGCCGAGGTCCTTGCCGTAGCTCGTGGAGTTCTCGGAGACGAGGAAGAGCTCCTTGACGCCCTGCTCGGCGAGCCAGCGGCCCTCGGCGACGATGTCGGCCGGACGGCGTGACAGGAAGGCGCCACGGAACATCGGGATGGCGCAGAACGAGCAGCGGCGGTCGCAGCCCGACGCGATCTTGAGCGGCGCCCACGGGCGGCCGTCGAGGCGTGCGCGGATGACGCGGGGCCCGGAGGCAGGGGTCGGCACGTCGCTGTCGGCGAGGTCCGGGCGGGCGTCGCCGTGCCCCGGGAGGGAGACGGACGCGGAGCCCTGCTGGCGCTCGACCGGGGTGAGCGGGAGCAGCGTGCGGCGGTCTCCGGGCGTGTGGCTCTCGACGTGGCCACCGGCGAGGATCGTCTGCAGGTGGCTGCTCATGTCGCGGTAGGAGTCGAAGCCGAGCACGGCGTCGGCCTCGGGCAGCTGGTCGGCGAGCTCCTTGCCGTAGCGCTCGGCGAGGCAGCCGACGGCCACGACCTTCTGCGTGCGGCCGCCCTCGCCCTTGAGGTCGGAGGCCTCGAGGAGGGCGTCGATGGAGTCCTTCTTGGCCTGCTCGACGAAGCCGCACGTGTTGACGACGGCGACGTCGGCCTCGGCCGCGTCGTCGACGAGACGCCAGCCCTCCGCGAGCAGCCGGCCGGCCAGCTCCTCGGAGTCGACCTCGTTGCGCGTGCACCCGAGGGTGACGAGTGCGACGCTCTTGTCGGCGCTCGGGTGGGGAGGGGTCATGCGTCCACTCTAGATGGCGGGGTGTTCAATGGCCGACATGCTCGGAACCGCCCCCCAGGGCCATGACGACCTCCTGACGCGGGCACGCGAGCTCCTCCGGGAGCACCCCCTCGTCGACGGCCACAACGACCTCCCGTGGGAGGCGCGCGAGCAGACCGGCTACGACTTCGAGGCGCTCGACATCTCCGGTCGCCTCACGTCGACGCAGACCGACCTCCCGCGCCTGGCCGAGGGCGGGGTCGGCGCCCAGTTCTGGTCGGTCTTCGTGCCGAGCACCCTTCAGGGCGACTCGGCCGTCACGGCGACGCTGGAGCAGGTCGACGGCGTGCACCGGATGATCGGGTCGTATGCCGACCGGCTGGCTCTGGCCCGCACCGCGGACGAGGTGGAGGCGGCCACCGCGACAGGCCGCGTCGCGTCGCTGCTCGGCGCCGAGGGCGGTCACTCCATCGGCTGCTCGCTCGGCACCCTGCGCCTGCTCCACGTCCTCGGCGTGCGCTACCTGACGCTGACGCACAACGACAACACGCCGTGGGCGGACTCGGCCACCGACGTGCCCGTCGTCGGCGGGCTCAGCGAGTTCGGCCGCGAGGTCGTGCGGGAGATGAACCGGCTCGGCATGATGGTCGACCTCAGCCACGTCGCCGCGACGACGATGCGGACCGCGCTCGAGACCACCGACGCCCCCGTCATCTTCAGCCACTCCTCGGCGCTCGCACTGTGCGACACGCCCCGCAACGTGCCCGACGACGTGCTCGCCGCGCTGCCCGCCAACGGCGGCGTGTGCATGGTGACCTTCGTGCCCGAGTTCGTCTCCCCCGCGACCGCCGCCTGGCGCGTCGAGGCTGCCGCGGCTGCGGCCGAGGTGGGCGTCGAGGCGCGGGACTGGGAGGCGTTCGGCCGGTTCACCGCCGGCTGGCAGCGCGAGCACCCCAAGCCCGACGCGACGATCGAGCAGGTCGTCGCCCACCTCGAGCACGTGCGCGAGGTCGCCGGCATCGACCACATCGGCATCGGCGGCGACTACGACGGCACCGACACCTTCCCCGTCGGTCTCGAGGACGTCAGCGGCTACCCGCGGCTCGTCGCCGCCCTGCTCGACCGGTCGTGGTCCGAGGCCGAGGTCGCGCGGCTCGTCCGCGGCAACACCCTGCGTGTCATGCGCGACGTCGAGGCCGTGGCCCGCGACCTGCAGGCCACCCGCGCCCCGAGCCTCAGGACCTTCGCCGAGCTCGACGGCACCCGCTGAGGTCGTCCGAGCGCGACCCGGGCGCACGGCATACGCCCTCGGTGGGCGCGAACGCCTACTGGCGGAAGCGAGCGATGGTGAGCCCGACGAGGCGGGCGACGACGAGCGCGACGTAGAGCATGCCCGCGATCTGCTGGAGCAGCACGAAGGCCCGGGCGTGCGGCTCGACCGCGATGATGTCGGAGAGGCCCGTCGAGGTCATGGTCGTGATCGAGAGGTAGAGGAGCTCGAACCACGTGCGCGTGCCCGGGTCGGCCTCGCCGTAGATGGTGAACGAGTTCGGCCACAGGAGCTGGACGGCGACGTAGAGGTAGGCGAAGCCCCACGCCACGACGGTGAACGTCGCGCCGGTGGCGTAGAGCTCGTCGCGCGTCACCCAGTTGTCGGCGAACATGTACCGCAGCAGCCCGTAGCCCGTGTAGAAGTAGAAGAGCGCGTGCAGCAGGGCGCTCCAGAAGGCGACGACGTCGTTCGTCGGCCACACCGCCTCGCCGATGGTGAGCAGCACGACCGGGCCGCCCAGCCCCACCGCGACCCACGTCAGGGCCGGTGTCGCCCGTACCGCCCGCACGGCGAGGAACAGCACGACGAGGCCGATGAGGCCGAAGATGGCCCGGCCCGTCTCACGGACGTCACCCGCCCGCGTCTCGATGAACGGGTAGGCCACGAGCGCCGCGAGCTGGGTGAAGAGCAGGAGGGCGCACGGCAGCTCGTTCACCTTGCGGCGCAGGCGGTCGACCCGCGACGGCGGCCCCGAACGACGGGGCGATGACGGCCAGAGCTCCAGCGACGCACTCACGACTCGGACTCTAGTGGCGGCCCCGTCAAGAACGCGTCAAGAGCCGTCAGCGCGAGGTCAACGGCCGCGGTCGGCAGCGGTGGCGACCCTAGGAAGGAGTCATGTTCACCTCCATCCTCCTCGGCGTGGTCGGGCTCGCCGTGCTGGCCTACCTCGTCCACGTGCTCCTCCACCCGGACCGCTTCTGATGAGCGACACCGCCAGCGGGCTGCTCACGATCGCCGTCCTCGTCGCCGCCCTCGCCGTCGCTCACGTGCCCCTCGGGTCGTGGATGGCCCGCGTCTTCACCGACGCCAAGCACTGGCGCGTCGAGCGCCTCGTCTACCGCCTGTGCCGCATCGACCCGTCGTCCGAGCAGCGCTGGAGCACGTATGCCGTCGCCGTGCTCGGCTTCTCCGTCGTCGGGATCGTCCTGCTCTTCGCGCTCATCGCCCTGCAGGGCGTCCTGCCGCTCGCGCGCGGCGCGTCGATGCACCTCGACACCGCGCTCAACACCGCCGTCTCGTTCGTGACGAACACGAACTGGCAGTCGTATGCCGGTGAGTCCGGCACGTCGCCGCTCGTCCAGACGCTCGGGCTGACCGTCCAGAACTTCGTCTCTCCGGCCGTGGGCCTCGCCGTGGCCGTGGCGCTCGTGCGCGGGCTGTCACGCTCCAGCGGCGCCGAGATCGGCAACTTCTTGGTCGACCTCGTGCGGGGCACCGTCCGCGTCCTGCTGCCGCTCGCGCTCGTCGGCGCCGTCGTGCTGCTGCTCGGCGGCGTCATCCAGAACCTCATGTCGCCGACGGAGGTCACGACCGTGTCCGGCGGGTCGCAGGTCATCCAGGGCGGGCTCGTCGCCTCCCAGGAGGCGATCAAGGAGCTCGGTACCAACGGGGGCGGCTACTTCAACGCGAACTCCGCCCACCCCTTCGAGAACCCGAACGCCGTCACGAACCTCGTCGAGATCTTCCTGCTGCTCGTCATCCCCTTCTCGCTGCCGCGGACCTACGGCGTCCTCGTCGGCGACCGCCGGCAGGGCTGGACGGTGCTCGCCTTCATGGGGACCCTGTGGGGGCTCATGGTCGCCGCCGTGACGTGGGCCGAGGTGAGTGCCGCGAGCGGACCCCTCGGCGGCCTCGAGGGCAAGGAGCTGCGCTTCGGCGTCTGGCCGTCCGCGCTCTTCGCGGCGAGCACGACCGGCACGTCGACCGGCGCCGTCAACTCGATGCACGAGAGCTACAGTGCGCTCGGCGGCGGCGGTGCGCTCTTCTCGATGCTGCTCGGCGAGGTCTCCCCCGGTGGCGTCGGCTCGGGGCTCTACGGCGCGCTGCTCCTCGCCGTGCTGACCGTCTTCATCTCGGGACTCATGGTCGGGCGCACGCCCGAGCTGCTCGGCAAGCAGGTGGGGCGGCGCGAGATCACCCTCACCGCGCTCGCGCTGCTCGTCATGCCTGCCCTCGTGCTCGTCTTCACCGGCATCGGGATGGTCGCGCCGCTCGTCTCGTCGCAGATGCTCGCCTCGGGGCCGCACGGGCTCACCGAGGTGATGTACGCGTACGCGTCGGCCGCCAACAACAACGGCAGCGCCTTCGCGGGCTTCTCGGCGGACACGCCCTACACGAACCTCACCCTCGCCCTGTGCATGTTCCTCGGCCGCTTCGTGCCGATCGTCCTCGTGCTGGCTCTTGCCGGTTCTCTTGTGGCGCAACGGCGCCGGCCTGTCAATGCCGGCACGCTGCCCACCCACACACCCACGTTCGCGGGCCTCTTCGTCGGGGTGGCGGTCATCGTCACCGGACTCACGTTCTTCCCGGCCCTGGCCCTCGGTCCCCTCGCGGAGGCACTGTCATGACCCCCTCGCCCACGCCGTCGTCGACGACGACGCCGTCGTCACCCACCACCGGTCAGGGCGCCGGCACCGACCCGAGGTCCGGCGCCACGGAGACGGCGCCTCCCGCGTCGGAGCTCATCCGTGCCGCGCGTGCGTCCGTGTCGCTCGCCACCCTTTCGCGGCAGCTCGTCGCGACCTTCCCCGAGGCCGTCCGCAAGCTCGACCCACGCCACGTGTGGCGCAGCCCCGTCGTCTTCGTCGTGTGGGTCGGCTCGCTCGTGACCACGGTCGTCGCCGTCGTCGACCCCTCGTGGTTCGCCTGGAGCATCACGCTGTGGCTGTGGGCCACCGTGCTCTTCGCCAACATGGCCGAGGCCGTCGCCGAGGGTCGCGGCAAGGCCCAGGCGGCCACGTTGCGGGCCACGCGCACCACGACGACGGCGCAGCGCCGGCGTGCCGACGGCTCCCTCGAGACGGTCGCCGCCTCGGACCTCACGATCGGCGACCTCGTCGTCGTGCGGCCCGGCGAGGTCATCCCCGGCGACGGAGACGTCGTCGAGGGCATGGCCACGGTCGACGAATCGGCGATCACGGGCGAGTCCGCCCCGGTCATCCGCGAGTCCGGCGGCGACCGGTGCGCCGTCACGGGCGGCACGACCGTGCTCTCCGACGGCATCACCGTGCGCATCACGACCAGGCCCGGTGAGACCTTCATCGACCGGATGATCGCGCTCGTCGAAGGGGCCGCCCGGCAGAAGACGCCCAACGAGATCGCCCTCACGATCCTGCTCACGACGCTGACGATCATCTTCGTCCTCGCCGTCATGGCGATCCAGCCGCTCGCCGTCTACTCCGGGCAGGCGCAGTCGGTCGTCGTGCTCGTGGCCCTGCTCGTCTGCCTCATCCCGACGACCATCGGGGCGCTGCTCTCGGCGATCGGCATCGCGGGCATGGACCGGCTCGTCCAGCACAACGTCCTCGCCATGTCGGGGCGCGCCGTCGAGGCGGCGGGTGACGTGTCCACGCTCCTGCTCGACAAGACCGGCACCATCACCTTCGGCAACCGCCGTGCGACCGAGCTGCTCGCGGCCCCCGGGCTCCCCGACGTGGAGGTCACCGAGGCGGCATACCTCTCCTCGCTGGCCGACGAGACGCCCGAGGGGCGCTCGATCGTCGAGCTGTCGGCACGGGGACTCGCCGACGAGACGCGTACCCGCTTCGACGAGGTCCGGCGCGAGGGTGCCACGTTCGTGGAGTTCACCGCACAGACCCGCATGTCGGGGATCGACCTGCCCGACGGCACGTCCGTGCGCAAGGGCGCGTCCGACGCCGTGTGCCGCTGGGCTTCCGACCACGGGGGCGGCGTCCCGTCCGGGGTGCTCACCGAGGTCGCGGGGATCGCGAGCTCCGGCGGGACCCCTCTGGTCGTCGCGTCGATGCAGCCGGGCGAGCCGGCTCGGGTGCTCGGCGTCGTCCACCTCAAGGACATCGTCAAGCCGGGCATGAAGGAGCGCTTCGCCCAGCTGCGCGCGATGGGCATCCGCACCGTGATGATCACGGGCGACAACCCACTCACGGCCAGGTCCATCGCGGCAGAGGCCGGGGTCGACGACTTCCTCGCCGAGGCGACGCCCGAGGACAAGATGGCGCTCATCAAGAAGGAGCAGGAGGGCGGCCGGCTCGTCGCGATGACGGGTGACGGCACGAACGACGCCCCTGCACTCGCGCAGTCCGACGTCGGTGTCGCGATGAACACCGGGACGTCCGCAGCCAAGGAGGCGGCCAACATGGTCGACCTCGACTCCGACCCGACGAAGCTCATCGACGTCGTCTCGATCGGCAAGCAGCTGCTCATCACCCGAGGCGCGCTGACCACCTTCTCGATCGCCAACGACATCGCGAAGTACTTCGCGATCATCCCGGCGATGTTCGTCGTCCTCTTCCCCGGTCTCGACGCGCTCAACGTCATGGGCCTGTCGACCCCGAAGTCGGCGATGCTCTCGGCCGTCATCTTCAACGCGCTCATCATCGTCGCGCTGATCCCCTTGTCGCTCAGGGGCGTTCGCTACCGACCCTCCGGCAGCACCGCCCTCCTGCGACGCAACATCCTCGTCTACGGCGTCGGCGGCGTCATCGCCCCCTTCATCGGCATCAAGTTGATCGACCTCGTCGTGAGCCACCTACCCGGAATGATGTGAGACCTGTGAACAACGTCGTCAAGCAGTCCCTCGCGGGCCTCCGGGCCATGCTCGTCCTCACCGTCCTGCTCGGGGTGCTCTACCCCGCCGTCGTGTGGGGTGTCGGCCAGGTCGTGGCGCGAGACCAGGCGGCCGGCTCGCTCGTCTCGTCCGGCGGCAGGGTGGTCGGCTCGAGCCTCATCGGCCAGCTGTGGCAGGGCGACGAGTGGTTCCACGGCCGCCCCTCGGCCAGAGCCTACGCCGGGGACACGAGCGGCGGCACCAACCTCGGGCCCGGGCCCGACCTCGACGCCGAGGTCGCGCAGCGCGGGCAGGCCGCCGCCCTCGACGCGACCAGCGCACCCGCCGACGCCCTGACGGCATCCGCCAGCGGGCTCGATCCGCACATCTCGCCGACGTATGCCGGAGCCCAGGTCGAGCGCGTCGCCGCAGCCCGTGGGCTCGACGTGACCCAGGTGCGGTCGCTCGTGGCTGAGCACACACGGGAGCGGGTGGCCGGCTTCCTCGGTCAGCCGCGCGTCGACGTCCTCGAGCTCAACCTCGCCCTCGCGCGCCTCACGGCGCCGAGCGCGGGGCGACCTGAGAGGATCGCCTCATGGGGCGTGGGTCGCTGCGGATCTATCTAGGGGCAGCACCGGGAGTCGGCAAGACGGTCGCCATGCTCGATGAAGGCCACCGCCGCCTCGAGCGCGGCACCGACGTCGTCGTCGGCTACGTCGAGACGCACGGGCGGTCCCACACGGCGGCCATGCTCGAGGGCCTCGAGGTCCTCCCTCGTCGCACGGTCGAGTACCGCGGCAGCCGGCTCACCGAGCTCGACGTCCCCGCGGTCCTCGCCCGACGTCCCCACGTGGTCCTCGTCGACGAGCTCGCACACACCAACGTCCGCAGCCGCGACACCACCGATGGCGGAGTCGCGGACGGTCCGGACGCCGGCCACGAGAAGCGGTGGCAGGACGTCGAGGAGATCCTCGAGGCCGGCATCGACGTCATCTCCACCGTCAACATCCAGCACCTCGAGTCCCTCAACGACGTGGTCGAGTCGATCACCGGCATCCGTCAGCAGGAGACCGTGCCCGACGAGGTGGTGCGCCACGCCGACCAGGTGCAGCTCGTCGACATGTCGCCCGAGGCCCTCCGCCGTCGCATGGCCCACGGCAACATCTACGGACCCGACAAGGTCGACGCCGCCCTCGCCAACTACTTCCGGGTCGGCAACCTCTCGGCGCTGCGCGAGATCGCCCTGCTCTGGCTCGCCGACCGGGTCGACGAGGCCCTCGAGCGCTACCGGGCCGACCAGGGCATCCTCGACCAGTGGCCCGCGCGCGAGCGCGTCGTCGTGGCGCTGACCGGCGAGACCGGGAGCGAGACCCTGCTGCGACGCGGCGCCCGGATCGCCACCCGGGCCGCCGGCGGGGATCTCATCGCCTGCCACGTCCGGTCCGCCGAGGGGCTGACCTCGACCGACCCTGCCGTGCTCGCTCGCCTGCACCGGCTGGCGCACGACCTCGGCGCGGAGTTCCACGACGTGTCGGGTCACGACGTGGCCGAGGCCATCCTCGACCACGCGCGAGGCGTCAACGCGACGCAGATCGTCGTCGGCGTGAGCCGACGTGGGCGCTGGCAGCAGATCCTCCGACCGAGCATCGCCTCCGAGGTCGCCGACGAGTCGGGCGACATCGACGTCCACCTCGTGTCGCACGAGGGCTCGAAGGTGGGCCGACGGCGGTCGCGCGCGACCGGCCTGCCCACCCGTCGGGTGGTCACCGGGCTGCTCCTCGCCGTCGTCGCCCTCGTCGCCCTGACGGGGGTCCTCGTCGCGACGCGAGAAGGTCACACCCTGTCGCTCGACCTGCTGCTCTACCTCGCCCTCACCGTGGTCTGCGCTCTCGTCGGCGGCATCTGGCCCGCGCTCTTCTGCGCCGTCGTCGGGTCGCTCGTCGTCAACTGGTTCTTCACCGAGCCGCGGGGCACCCTGACCATCAGCGACCCACCCAACGCCCTGGCGCTCGCCGTCTTCGTGCTCGTGGCCATGGCCGTCTCGTCGGTCGTCAACGTCGCCGCCCGCCGCACCGAACAGGCGATCTCGGCCGAGCGCGAGTCGTCGGCGCTCGCCGCGATGAGCCGTGACCTGCTCGCGGAGCCTCGGCCCCTGCCGGCCCTGCTCGACCGGGCGCGGGACGACCTCGGCATGCGGGCCGCCGTGCTCGCCGAGGTGCACCCCGACCGGCCCACGACCGTCGTCGCCTCGACCGACGCCGACCTGCCGGCGGGAAGCGTGCTCCCTGCCGGCACGGGCTGGGCGCTCGACGTCACCGTCGACGACGGCGTCCACCTGCTGCTCGACGGCCCTCCCGTGGCCGCGGAGGACCAGCGCGTCGTCAACGCCTACGCCGCGCACGCCGCGATCCTCCACGGACGCGAGCAGCTCGTCCGGGCCGCGCGCGAGGCCGCCGGGCTCGCGCGCGACAACGCCGCACGCACGACGCTCCTCGCCGCCGTCTCGCACGACCTGCGCACGCCTCTCGCGAGCATCAAGGCCGGCGTCTCGACGTTGCGCCAGGCCGGTCTCGACCTGACGGCCGAGGACGAGGCGGAGCTGCTCGAGTCGGTCGAGGAGAGCGCCGACCGCCTCGACGCCCTCATCGGCAACCTCCTCGACCTGTCACGCCTCGAGACCGGAGCCGTGCGCGCGCACCACCACTCCATCGACCTGCTCGACGCCGTCGTGTCGACGGTGCGCACCACGTCGGCGCCGCAGCGCGTCGAGGTCGACCTCAAGCCGGACCTCCCCCTCGTGCGGACCGACCTCGGGCTGCTCGACCGGGTGCTCGCCAACGTCGTCGAGAACGCCCTGCGGCACAGCGGCGACGCCGAGGTGCGCATCACCGCAGGTCGCATCGGCGACACCGTGCAGCTGCGGGTCGTCGATCGCGGGCCCGGGGTGTCCGACGCCGACAAGGAGCGCATCTTCGCCGCGTTCCAGCGCGTCGGCGATGCGCCCCAGGGCGACGGCCTCGGCCTCGGGCTCGCCGTCGCCCGAGGGCTGATGAGCGTCCTCGGCGGCTCGCTCGTGCCCGAGGACACCCCGGGCGGTGGGATCACCATGGTCGTCGAGCTGCCGCTCACCCCGACCCCGCACGCCCCGCCCGCCCCTTCGGTTCGAGGTGATGGCGGCAGGGACGTCGCGGCCGGCACCACCTCGACCGAGGCGACCGGAGCCACCGAGGCGACCAGGGCCACCGGGGCGACCGAGCCGGCCGACACCAAGGAGGACGCGTGACCCGAGTGCTCGTCGTCGACGACGACCCGCGGCTGCAGCGCACGCTGACGATCGCGCTGCGCGCCCACGGCAACGAGGTCGTCACGGCCGCCGACGGTCGCACCGCCGTGCAGTCGGTCCTCGAGGACGCGCCCGACGTCGTCATCCTCGACCTCGGGCTGCCCGACCTCGACGGCACCGAGGTGCTCCGCCGCATCCGCGCCGCATCGGTCGTGCCCGTCATCGTCCTGTCGGCACGGCACGAGTCCGACGACAAGATCGAGGCGCTCGACCTCGGCGCGGACGACTACGTCACCAAGCCCTTCGGCGTCGAGGAGCTCCTCGCCAGAGTGCGCGCCGCGGTGCGCCGCGGCGGTGACCTCGGGCGGCACCTCGGCCCCGTCGTCACCGACCACTTCGTCCTCGACTTCGCCGAGCGTCGTGCGACCGTCGACGGCGAGGAGGTCCGTCTGACGCCGACGGAGTGGCGGGTGCTCGAGGCTCTGTGTCGCGAGCCGGGCCACCTCGTCCAGCAGCAGGACCTGCTCCGGGCCGTGTGGGGCCCGTCCTACGGCCGCGAGTCGAACTACCTTCGCGTCTACGCCAACCAGCTGCGCCGCAAGCTCGAGCCCGACCCGGCGAACCCGAGCCACCTGGTCACCGAGCCCGGCCTCGGCTACCGCTTCAACCCCTGACCGTCGAAAGGCCACAAACCGGTGTGCCGCGCGAAGCGCGTCCCTCCCGGTTTGTGGCCTTTCGACGGTTGGGACGGGAAGACGTCGAGCCCTTCGGGTCAGTAGCGCTCGCGAGGGCCGCGGTCGGTGAGGTTCCAGGCGTCCTCGGACTCCTCGTCGTCCTCGTCGACGGTGCGCGTCATGTCGCCCGGCGTCCACCGGGCCGTCGGCACCGCGGTCGTCTCGTCCTCGTGGGCGCGCTGCTCGCCACGCTCGGCGACGAGGGCGGCCGTCCGCTGGGGCGCGGCCTCCTCCGGTTCATCGGTGTAGCCGGCCGACACGGCCGGGGGCTCCACGTCGACGGGCGGGGCGGCATACGGCTCCGCGGGCTCGATGATGTCGGCGAGGTCGTCGGCGTCGACGGGCTCGTTGGGGTGCGGCACGTCCTCACCACGCAGCAGCGCGAGCGTCTGCTCGAGGTCGTCCGGGCGCACGAGCACGTCTCGGGCCTTGGACCCCTCGCTCGGGCCGACGACACCGCGCGACTCGAGCAGGTCCATGAGGCGACCGGCCTTGGCGAAGCCGACGCGCAGCTTGCGCTGGAGCATCGACGTCGAGCCGAACTGCGTCGTGACGACGAGCTCGGTGGCCTGGAGCAGCACGTCGAGGTCGTCGCCGATGTCGTCGTCGATCTGCTTCTTCGGCGCCGCGACGGTGACGTTCTCGACGTAGTTGGGCTTGAGCTGGGTCGTGACGAACTTGACGACCTCGTGGATCTCGGACTCGTTGACCCACGCGCCCTGCACACGCATCGGCTTGCTCGCGCCCATCGGCAGGAAGAGCGCGTCACCCTGGCCGATGAGCTTCTCGGCGCCGGGCTGGTCGAGCACGACGCGGGAGTCCGCGAGCGAGGACGTCGCGAAGGCCATCCGCGAGGGCACGTTGGCCTTGATGAGGCCCGTGACGACGTCGACCGACGGCCGCTGCGTCGCGAGGACGAGGTGGATGCCGGCGGCGCGCGCGAGCTGGGTGATGCGCACGACCGACTCCTCGACGTCGCGCGGGGCGACCATCATGAGGTCGGCGAGCTCGTCGACGACGACGAGGAGGTACGGGTAGGTCGTGATCTGCCGCTCCGAGCCGGGCAGCGGCTTGACCTTGCCGGCGCGGACGGCCTTGTTGAAGTCGTCGACGTGCTTGAAGCCGAACGCCGCGAGGTCGTCGTAGCGCTGGTCCATCTCCTTGACGACCCACGCGAGCGCCTCGGCGGCCTTCTTCGGGTTGGTGATGATCGGCGTGATGAGGTGCGGGATGCCCTCGTAGGCCGTCAGCTCGACGCGCTTCGGGTCGACGAGGATCATCCGGACCTCCTCGGGCGTCGAGCGCATGAGGATCGAGGTGATCATCGAGTTGACGAAGCTGCTCTTGCCCGAGCCGGTGGCGCCGGCGACGAGCAGGTGCGGCATCTTCGCGAGGTTGGCGATGACGTAGGCGCCCTCGACGTCCTTGCCGACACCCATGACCATCGGGTGCTCGTTGGTGCGGGCCGTGTTGCTGCGCAGCACGTCGCCGAGCGACACGTTCTCACGGTCGAGGTTCGGGATCTCGATGCCGATGGCGGACTTGCCCGGGATGGGGCTGAGGATGCGCACGTCGGCCGAGGCCACGGCATACGCGATGTTCTTGGAGAGCGCGGTGACGCGCTCGACCTTGGTGCCCGAGCCGAGCTCGACCTCGTAGCGCGTCACCGTCGGGCCACGGGTGAAGCCGGTGACCGCGGCATCGATGTCGAACTGGTCGAAGACGTTGGTCAGCGACTCGACGACGCGGTCGTTGGTCTCGCTGCGCGTCTTGTGCGGCGGACCCGGCGTCAGCATCGAGTGGTCGGGCAGCTGGTAGGTGATGTCGCCGCCGAGGCTCAGCTGCTCGACGCGAGCGGGCAGGTCGGACATGGGCGGCGGGATGAGCTCGGCCTTGGGGCCGACCTTGCTCGTGTCGGGGGCGCCGAGGGTCTTGGGGTCGGTGGCGTCGATGACGCGCTCGGCGCCCTTCTCGCCGCCGGGGCGCGGGGCGAGCAGTCCGGGAGGCGTCGGGCGCTTCTCGCCGGGCCGCAGATGAGTGGTCGCCTCGTCCTCGAGGGCCTTCTGCGCGGCTTGGCGGAACGCCTCGTCGCCGTCACGGTCGGCGAGGTCGACGGCCTTGCGACGCGCGCGCTTGACCGCGGCGGCCGGGGCGTCGAGCGCCTCGTCGGGCTGCTCGTCGACGTGGTCGCGGTCGATGACCAGCGCGCGCAGCTGCCGCATGCGGGTCGGGATCATGTTGACCGGCGTCGCCGTGATGACGAGCAGGCCGAAGAGCCCGAGCAGGATGAGCAGGACGAGCGCACCGTAGGTCGAGACGGCCGCCGCGAGGGGGCTCGACGCGAGGAAGCCGAGGATGCCGCCGGCGGCGCGCATGCCGTCGGCGCCGTCGGGCGGGTTGGGGATGCCGTCGGCGAGGTGCGACAGACCGCACGCGGCGAAGGTCAGGGCGATGGTGCCGACGACGATGCGGTTGGTCGCCGCGTCGTCCTGGGGGGCGCGCAGCATGCGCAGGCCGAGCGCGAGCAGCACGAGCGGGACGGCGTACGCGACGCGGCCGAAGGTGCCGGCGAAGACGGCGTGCACGACCTGGCCGAAAGTGCCGGAGACGCCCCACCACTCACGGGCGGCGACGACGACGGCAAGCGCGATGAGGGCGAAGCCGATGCCGTCGCGACGATGCTCGGGCTCGAGGTCGGCGGCGCTGTGGCCGACGCGGCGCACCGCCCCCCCGGCCATGTGCGAGACCCCCATCCACGTGTTGCGCATCGCGCCGAGCGGGAAGGGGAGGCCTCCGCCCCGGGTCTTGGACGCCGTCTTGGCGGCGGGCTTGCGGGCAGCGGGCTTGCGCTGCGCCGGCCTCCCACCGCGTGCTGCCGGAGGGCGTGACGAGGCGCTGCCCGCGGACCCCTTGGCGCGGGTGGCCGCGGCGGAGCTCGAGCGCTGGCTGGTGGACGGACGTGACGCCATGCTGGCACCGTACGTCAACGCACCGATGAACTCACGCGTCACACGCGCAACAGGACCGATCAGTCGGACAGCGCTCTCCAGGGCTCACAGGGCTCTCGTATGCCGTGGGCGAACCTCCCGGGCACCGTGGGGACCGTCGTCGGGTGCCGCGGGGCGCACCTCGGGCCGGGCGGCGTCTCAGATCGCGACACCCGGGGACCGACCGGTGGACAGCCGGCGACCGTCCCGCCTATGGTCTTGCGCAGGTCATGAGTGCCAGTGACAAGCCCCGGCTCGCTGGCCAGCAACCCTCCTCCGCGGTGGGGTGCTCCGGGTGACGACCAGGCCGCCCTCGGTCCGCATGCGTCCTCGAGGTCGGCAAGCGCGGACCTGCACGAGGTGGGTCCCATGACCCAGGAGCACTCCCATGTCGGTCCTTCCCTCGACGCACCCCGCCGCCTCCCTCTGTGGAGGCTCCCCCGCACCGCTCATGCGCACCCGCGCCCTGCACGTCGTGCCGGAGGCGCGCACGCTGCCCACCGTCGTCGGCGCGGGTCTGCGCGTGCCGACGCTGCACGGCGACACGGCATACGCCAACCTCGACCACGCGGCCTCGACGCCGGCGCTCGAGACGGTCAAGGCGGCCGTCGACCGTGCCCTCGAGACCTACTCCTCCGTCCACCGGGGCGCCGGCTTCGCATCGCGGCTGACGAGCGCGTGGTACGAGCAGGCCCGCGCGGAGGTCGCCTCCTTCGTCGGCGCGCGCGAGGGCGACTCGGTCGTCTTCACCCGGACGACGACCGACTCCTGGGCGCTGCTGAGCAAGGCGCTGCCGAGCGGCACGACGGTCTTCGTCTTCGGCACCGAGCACCACTCGACCCTGCTGCCGTGGGGCCGCTTCCGCACCGTGCGCCTCCCCGTCCCGCAGACGGTCGAGGACGCGCACGCCCTGCTCGAGGAGGCACTGGCCGACCACCCGTCGCGCCACCGCCTCGTCGTCGTCGCGGCCGCCTCGAACGTCACGGGTGAGGTCTGGCCCGTCGAGCGTTTCGCCGCGCTGGCCCACGCGCACGGAGCCCGAATCGCCGTCGACGCGGCCCAGCTCTCGGCGCACCGCACCATCGACCTCGCCGCGTGGGACGCCGACTACGTCGCGTTCTCGGGGCACAAGACGTACGCCCCCTACGGCGCAGGCGTCCTCGCCGGGCGCTCCGACTGGCTCGACGCCGGCAACCCCTACCTGCTCGGCGGCGGCGCGACGCGCTCGGTGACCGAGGACGGCACGACGTGGGCGACCGGCCCGGCCCGCCACGAGGGCGGCAGCCCCAACGTCATCGGCGCCATCGCGCTCGCCGCGGCGTGCTCGACGATCAGCCGCCACCGCGAGGCGATCGAGGAGCACGAGACCCGCCTGCTCGAGCGGCTGCGCACCGGCCTCGACGACGTCGCAGGCGTCGAGGTCCTCTCGATCTTCGGCGACGACAGCGACCGCGTCGGCGTCGTGGCCTTCACCATCGACGGCTGGGACTCCTCGCTCGTCTCGCAGGTGCTCTCCGTCGAGCACGGCATCGGCGTGCGGGACGGCAAGTTCTGCGCCCACCTGCTCGTCGACGAGCTCCTCGAGGACCCCTGGGGCGAGCGCTCCGTCACCGCCGTCCGCGCCAGCATCGGCCTCGGCAGCACGCTCGAGGGGGTCGAGCGCCTCGTCGCCGCCGTCGCGCGCCTCGTCGAGCACGGCACCGACGCCGAGTGGACGCTCACCGAGACCGGTTGGGCGCTCGAGGGCACCGACCCACGCGACGTCGAGGTCGAGCGACCCTGGTGACCGCGGGCGTCTGCCGCTGATCGGGGTCGGTGTGTCAGCGCCTTCGGCCCGGCGGTCCGGGTTGTCGGTCGGGGAGGTCGGTCAGCGTGCCGGCAGCGCGTAGCTCGCCCAGACGGCGGCGTGGTCGGCCCGGTTGAAGGCCACCTGCCCGGCCGAGACGACCGTCAGCCCGCGGCTCAGCAGGTGGTCGAGCTGCACGAAGGCCGGGAGCCGGTTGCCCGCGAACGGCCAGGTGCGCACCCACCCCTGCCCGTCGGTGCGCTGCGCGTCACTGAGACCGGCGGCGAGGTCGCGGAAGCCCGGGTGGCCGAAGCCGGCGTTGAAGTCGCCGGCCATGACGACGAGCTCGTCGCCGTCGAGCCGCTGCTTCCACGACTCGAGCGCCCGCAGACCGGCGCGCCACTCGAGCGTGTCACCGCGCAACGGCGCCGCGGGGTGGGCGACCTTGAGGCGGACCGTGCCGTTGGGGACGGTCACGTCGACCTCGGGCTGGACGCTCTGGGTGCCCTCGATCGCCGGGTCGGTGCCGAGGCTGCGCACCGAGAGCGGGTAGCGCGAGAGCACCATCGTGCCGCTGGAGGTGTTGGCGCGGGCCACGCCCTCGCGCTGCGAGAAGTAGTCGCCGGCGCCCTCGGCGTCGAGCCGCCGCAGGATCGCCGGCGTGGCCTCGGTGAGGACGAGGACGTCGACCGAGTGGAAGCGCACGGCGTCCATGAGCTGGCCGGCGTTGGCCGAGCCGACCCAGACGTTGGCCGACATGACGGTGAGGTCGCGGTCGGCCTTGGACGAGGACGTGGCCCGGAAGGCGGGGGCCGCGACGGTCGCCGCCACGACGAGCGCGACGACGACCGGGGCCACCATCCACCACCGGCGCAGCACGAGCGTCGCCACAGTGAGCAGGCCCAGGCCGATGACGACGAAGGGTCCGGCCGTCTGGAGCACGACGACGACGTACGCCGTCGAGTCGTACCAGCGCAGCGCGCCGACCGCGACGAGCACGAGCAGGACGACGCCGATGACGACGTCGACCCAGCGCCGGCGCGGTCCCCGTCGCGCCGGCTCCGGCGTCGACGACCCGGCGGTCTCCCCGGTGTCCCCCGGCGGGTCGGCGGGCACGTCGTCGCCGTCGCCGGCGGGCCCGGTCCGCCGGGCGACCTCCTGCACCGTCACGTCAGGCCTGCAGCACGACCGGGATGATCATCGGCCGACGGCGGATCTTGCCGCCGACCCACGAGCCGACCGCGCGGCGGATGACCTGCTGGAGCTGCTGGTCGTCGCGCACACCCTTGGCCACGGCCTCCTCGACGGCCCGCTCGACCTTGGGGATGACCTGCTGGAAGATCTCGTCGGCCTCGACGAACCCGCGGGCCGTGATCTCGGGTCCGCTCGCGATCTTGCCGGTGGCCGCGTCGAGCACGACGACACAGGTGATGAAGCCCTCGTCGCGCAGGATCCGGCGGTCCTTGAGCAGGGCCTCGTCGGCGCCACCGACGCTGCTGCCGTCGACGTAGACGTAGCCGCACTCGACGACACCGGTCACCTCGGCGACCCCGTTGACCAGGTCGACGACGACGCCGTCCTCGGCAAGCACGACGTTGTCCTCGTGGACGCCGGAGGCGATGGCGAGCTGGGCATTGGCGTACATGTGCCGCCACTCGCCGTGCACGGGCAGGACGTTGCGCGGCTTGACGATGTTGTAGCAGTAGAGCAGCTCGCCGGCGCTGGCGTGGCCCGAGACGTGCACCTTGGCGTTGCCCTTGTGCACGACGGTGGCGCCGAGGCGCATGAGCCCGTTGATGATGCGGTAGACGGCGTTCTCGTTGCCCGGGATCAGGCTGCTCGCGAGGAGCACGGTGTCACCGGGGCCGACGTCGATGCGGTGCTCGCGGTTGGCCATGCGCGAGAGGGCCGCCATCGGTTCGCCCTGGGAGCCCGTGCAGATGAGGACGAGCTCGTCGTCCCGCAGGCTGTCGATCTTCTTGATGTCGATGAGGATGCCGTCGGGCACCCGGAGGTAGCCGAGCTCTGCGGCGATCCCCATGTTGCGCACCATCGAGCGTCCGACCATGGCGACCTTGCGGCCGGCCTTCTCCGCGGCGTCGAGCACCTGCTGCACGCGGTGCACGTGGCTGCTGAAGCAGGCGACGATGACGCGCCGCTGGGCGTGGCGGAAGACCTTGTCGATGGCCGGCGCGATCTCGAGCTCGGGCGTCGTGAAGCCGGGGACGTCGGCGTTCGTCGAGTCGGTGAGGAAGAGGTCGACCCCCTCCTCGCCGAGGCGGGCGAAGGCGCGCAGGTCGGTGAGGCGGCCGTCGAGCGGCAGCTGGTCCATCTTGAAGTCACCGGTGTGCAGCAGGGTGCCCGCCTCGGTGCGCACGAAGACGGCGAGCGCGTCGGGGATCGAGTGGTTGACCGCCACGAACTCGAGGTCGAAGACGCCGAGCTTCTCGCGCTGGCCCTCCTTGACCGCCATGGAGTACGGCCGGATCCGGTGCTCCTTGAGCTTGGCCTCGACGAGCGCGAGCGTCAGCGTGGAGCCGATGAGCGGGATGTCGCCCTTGAGCTTGAGCAGGTAGGGGACGGCGCCGATGTGGTCCTCGTGGCCGTGCGTGAGGACGATGGCCTCGATGTCGTCGAGGCGGTCGGCGATGTAGGTGAAGTCCGGGAGGATGAGGTCGACACCGGGGTGGTGGTCCTCGGGGAAGAGCACGCCGCAGTCGATGACGAGCAGCCTGCCCTTCGTCTCCAGCACGGCCATGTTGCGTCCGACCTCGCCGAGCCCGCCGAGCGCGACGACCCGCAGGCCGTTGTCGGGGAGGGCGGGGGGCGTGGTCAGCTCGGGGTGGGGGTGGCTCACAGGTGTCCTGTCATTCGGTGGTGCTGCCGGGCCGTCAGGGGCTCCGGTCAGAGGTCATGGGGCGGTCATCCCACCGCCGGGAGGGCCGCGAGGGCGGCGAGAGCGGCACGGACGAGGGCGGACTGCTCGTCGTCCGCGGGCACGAGCGGCAGGCGCACGGCCGTGGACTCGATGATGCCCTGCTCGGCGAGGCCGGCCTTGGCCATGATGGCGCCCTGGGTGACGTTCATGACGGCGTTGACGACGGGGGTGAGGCGTCGGTGCACGGCGCGGGCGTCGTCCCAGCGCCCGTCGACGACCGCGTCGGCCATCTCGCGGTAGGCCGCCGGGGCCACCTGGGACGTGACGCCGACGAAGCCCACAGCCCCGTTGACGAAGTGGCCGAGGTTCATGGCGTCGTCGCCGGAGTACCAGTCGAGGCCGGTCTCCTGCATCATCTCGCTCGCGAACCAGAGGTCGCCTCGGGCGTCCTTCACGGCGGTGATGCGGTCGTGCTCGGCGATGCGCAGGTAGGTCTCGCGCGCGATGGCGATGCCCGAGCGGCCGGGGATGTCGTAGACCATGACGGGCAGGTCGCTCGCGTCGGCGAGGGCCGTGAAGTGGGCGACGAGCCCGGCCTGCGGGGGCTTGTTGTAGTAGGGCGTCACGGCGAGCACCGCGTCGGCGCCGGCCTTCTGCGCGTGGCGCACCGACTCGACGCTCTTGGCGGTGTCGTTGCTGCCGGCACCGGCGATGACGACGCAGCGGTCGCCGACGGCCTCGATGACGGCGCGGAGCAGCTCGTCCTTCTCGTCGGACGAGGTGGTGGGCGACTCGCCCGTGGTGCCCGAGACGACGAGGCCGTCGTGGCCGGCCTCGACGAGGTGCGTCGCGACCCGCTGGGCGGCCTCGAGGTCGATCGAGCCGTCCGGCCGCATGGGCGTGACCATCGCCGAGAGAACACGTCCGAGGGCGGGTGCGTCAGCCATGGACCCAAGGTTAGCGCCCGGGCCCTCGCGCACGACGCCACGCCCACGCCGGACCCTCGAGCGGGCTCGAGGCGGGCACGAAAGAGGCGAGGCACTACTCGCTCGGGGGTCCGAGTAGTGCCTCGCCACCCCCTATATCGGCGGGGTCGCCGTCGCGTTACAGCCCGATCCGGGCATTTTTCCCCGAGATGGCGTGTGCCGCCTCAGCCGCGCCGCTCGTAGGTGACCCAGACGAAGCCGGGCTGCTCGTCGCGGGCGGTCTCGGTCCAGACGGCCGGGTCGATGACCGGGAAGGTGACCGAGCCCTCCGGGGATTGGTCGACCTCCGTCACGAGGAGGCGGACGGCATACGGCATGGCCTCGCGGTAGATCTCTCCCCCGCCGACGACGAAGACCTGGTCGGCGTCAGCCACGAGCGCGAGCGCCTCGGGGAGGGAGTGCGCGACCTCGACGCCGGGCGCGTTCCAGTCGCGCTGGCGGGTGACGACGACGCTGCGCCGGCCCGGGAGCGCCCCCATCGAGTCGAAGGTGCGCCGCCCCATGACCATCGGGTGGCCCATCGTCGTGCGCTTGAAGAACTTGAGGTCCTCGGACAGGTGCCACGGCATCGCCAGCCCGTCGCCGATGACGCCGTTGCGCCCGACGGCGGCGATCATCGTCACGTTCGGCAGCGCGGTGGTCATGGCGCCAAGGCTCCCAGACGCGGGTTCAGACGGCGATGGGGGCCTTGATGCCGGGCTCCGCGACGTAGTCGACGAGCTCGAAGTCATCGAGGTCGAAGTCGTCAATGTCGGTCTTGCCGGGCGTGATGCGCATCGTCGGCAGTGCGTGCGGTGTGCGGGTCAGCTGGAGGCGGGCCTGGTCGAGGTGGTTGAGGTAGAGGTGGGCGTCGCCGAGGGTGTGCACGAACTCGCCCGGCTCGAGGTCGGTCAGCTGGGCGACCATCTGCGTCAGCAGGGCGTAGCTCGCGATGTTGAACGGCACGCCGAGGAAGATGTCGGCGCTGCGCTGGTAGAGCTGGCACGACAGGCGTCGGCGGCCGTCGGGTCCGGGCGGCGAGACGTAGAACTGGAACATCGTGTGGCACGGCGGCAGGGCCATGTCGTCGACGTCGGCGACGTTCCAGGCCGAGACGATGAGGCGGCGGCTGTCGGGGTTGGTGCGGATCTGCTCGATGACCTTGGCGATCTGGTCGACGCGGCGACCGTCGGGCGTGGGCCAGGACCGCCACTGGTAGCCGTAGATGGGGCCGAGGTCGCCCGTCGCGGGGTCGGCCCACTCGTCCCAGATCGAGATCCCGCGCTCCTGGAGCCAGCGCACGTTGGTGTCGCCGCGCAGGAACCACAGCAGCTCGCCGATGATCGAGCGCAGGTGCAGCTTCTTCGTCGTCATGGCCGGAAAGCCATCGGCGAGGTCGAAGCGCATCTGGTGGCCGAACACGCTGAGCGTGCCCGTGCCGGTCCGGTCGGACTTCTCCTGGCCATGGGTCAGGACGTGGTCGAGGAGGTCGAGGTACTGCCGCACGTCGGCAACCTAACACCGACGTCCGACGCCGCTGCTCACCTTCCCAGCGCGGCGAAGACCTCGTAGACCATGAAGGCCGGCCAGAAGAGACCCTGGAAGACGGCAAGCAGGTACTCCCAGAGCTGGTCCGCCTGCTGCCAGAAGTAGACCAGGGCCCCGAAGATGCCCAGGCCGTAGATCGCGCCCCCACCCGCGGCGCCCGCGTTGTTGCTCATCTGTCACCGCCTCGCCTTCGACCCCAGTGTGCGCCGGTCGACCGCCGCCTGCGGGACATTCGGCAACTCCCGACCGGCGGGCTCAGGCGTCGTAGTCGAGGCTGACCTCGTCGGTCACCGGGTGGCTCTGGCACGCGAGGACGATGCCCGCCGCCACCTCCTCGGGCTCGAGCGCGTAGTTGCGGTCCATCCGCACCTCGCCGGACACGAGGCGGGCGCGACAGGTGCCGCACACGCCGCCGGTGCACGAGTAGGGCGCGTCGGGCCGGGCCCGCAGCGTCGCGTCGAGGATGGTCTCCTCGCGGCTCGGCATCGGGATGACCGTCGTGCGCCCGTCGAGGTTGACCGTGACCGTGGCCTCGGGGGGCGCCGCGGCATCGACGACGACCTTGCGCTTGGGCTCGGTGCCGTCGTCGACGTGGAAGATCTCGTGGTGGATGTGCCGCGGGTCGACGCCGCGCCCGGTCAGCAGCGCCTCGGCGCCGGTGACCATGCCGAACGGCCCGCAGAGGTACCACTCGTCGACGGAACCGACCGGCAGCAGCGAGCCGAAGATCGCCTCGAGCCGCTCGGTGTCGAGCCGGCCGTGGAAGAGCTCGACGTCCTGGGCCTCGCGTGACAGGACGTTGACGAGGTGGAAGCGCCCGGGGAAGCGGTTCTTCAGGTCCTCGAGCTCCTCGAGGAACATGATCGAGGACGTGCGCCGGTTGCCGAAGAGCAGCGTCGCGCGCGACCCGGGCTCCTCCTCCAGCGCCGTGGTCAGCAGCGAGAGGACGGGCGTGATGCCCGAGCCGGCCGCGATCGCGACGTGATGGCGTATGCCGTCCGGTCGGGTCGGGCACGTGAAGGAACCCTGCGGGGTCATGACGTCGACGACGACGCCGGGCCAGATCCCGTCGTTGAGCCAGTTCGACATGCGGCCCTCGGGCACGCGCGCGGCGGCGACCCGGAGGCTGCGACCGGCGGGGTCGGCCCGGCGTGACTGGCAGATCGAGTAGGACTGGCGCACGTCCTCGCCGCGGATGTCGGCGCGGAGCGTCAGGTGCTGGCCAGGCTCGAAGACGAACTCGTCGACGAGCTCCTCTGGCACGGTGAAGGTGACGGCCACGGCGTCGTCGGTGAGGCGCTCGACGGCGGCCACGGTGAGGGGATGGAAACGCGCCCGGTGGTGGCGTGCGGGAGCGCTCGGGGTGGTGACGTCGGTCATTCAGATGGCCTTGAACTCGTCGAAGGGCTCGAGGCACGCGTTGCACCGGCGCAGGGCCTTGCACGCGGTCGAGCCGAAGTGGGCGATCTCGGTCGTGTCGACGGAGCCGCAGCGCGGGCAGGCGACCACGTGGCGGCTCAGGGTCACGGCCACGGGGCCGTGCGGCTCCCCCGCCGGGACTGCGCCCGGGGGCGCGATCCCGAAGCGCAGCAGGGCCGCTCGTCCTTCGTCGCTCATCCAGTCCGTCGTCCAGGCCGGCGACAGCTGCGTGCGGACGTCGGCGGCATACCCCTGCCGTCCGGCCTCGAAGACGATGCGTGACGCGATGGCATCCATGGCCGGGCACCCGCTGTAGGTCGGGGTGATCGTCACGGCGACCGTGTGCGCCTCCTCGTCGACGTCGACGGCCCGCAGGATGCCGAGGTCGGCGATGCTGATCACGGGCACCTCCGGGTCGGGGATGCGCGAGATCGCCTCTGCGACAGCGGATTCCGCGACCACGGCGGTCACCACGTCGCGCCGGGGTGGGACCGCGCGATGTGCTGCATCTCGGCGAGGAGCGAGCCCATGGGGCGCGAGTGGATGCCGGCGCGGCCACCGCGTGAGCGCCACCGCGAGCCGTCGGGAAGCGTCAGCGTGCCCTGCTCGACGACGCGCGCGACCCGGGCCACGACGGCGTCGTGCAGGGTCGAGGGCAGGACGCCGACGCCGAGGTCGGCCGCGAGCACCGAGGCCTCGTCGTCGTCGAAGAGCTCGGCGAGGTGGGGCAGGACGCGCTCGAGCGCCGCCTGCATGCGGCGGTGGGACTCCTCGGTCCCGTCACCGAGGCGCACGACCCAGAGCGAGGCGTGGTCGAGGTGGTAGCGCACCTCCTTGAGCGCCTTGCCCGCGACGCCTGCCACGACGTCGTCGCCCGAGCCGGTCAGGGCGGTGTGCAGCTCGACCTGGTAGGCCGAGAACCACAGCAGCCGGGCCATCTCGTCGGCGAAGTCACCGCGCTCCTGCTCGACGAGGTGGACGTTGCGCCACTCGCGCTCGTCGCGCTGCATGGCGAAGTCGTCCTCGCCGCGACCGCTGCCGTCGATCGAGCCGATGTACGGGTAGAGCCCGCGCGCCTGCCCGAGGAGGTCGAGCGCGACGTTGCCGAGAGCCATGTCCTCCTCGATCTGCGGGGCGTTCGTCATCCACTCTCCGAGGCGCTGCGCGTAGACCATGGCGTCGTCGGCGAGCCCGACGAGGTAGGCGGCATACGGCTTGGCGCCGGGGTCGGCGCCGGTGTTCTCGGCGGCCCCGGGCAGGGGCTCACGCCGGGCGGACCCAGCGGCGGACGTCGCCGCGTCGGTAACGGGCTCGGTGACGGGCTCGGTGACGGGGGTCGTGCCGGTGTCGGTCGTCTGGCCGCTCACAGGTACTCGACATCCTCGGGCACGTCGTAGAACGTCGGGTGCCGGTAGATCTTGTCGCCGGCGGGGTCGAAGAACGAGTCCTTCTCGGACGGGCTGCTCGCCGTGACGTCGTCGGCCCGGACGACCCAGATCGAGACGCCCTCCTGCCGGCGGGTGTAGACGTCGCGGGCGTTGCGCAGGGCGAGCTCGGCGTCGGGCGCGTGGAGCGAGCCGACGTGCACGTGCGACAGGCCCCGCTTGCCGCGCACGAACACCTCCCAGAGCGGCCAGCTGCGCTCCCCCCGGGCAGGCTCGGACGGGGCCCCGGCACCGGTGGTCGGGGTGGTGGCTCCGCTCACGCGGCACTCTCCTCAGCGGTCGTCGTGTGCTTGGCGGCGTACGCGTTGGCGGCCTCCCGCACCCAGGCGCCCTCGTCGTGGGCGCGGCGGCGGTGCTCGATGCGCTCGGCGTTGCACGGGCCGTCGCCGCGCAGGACCTGCCAGAACTCGTCCCAGTCGATCTCGCCGAAGTCCCAGTGTCCGCGCTCCTCGTTCCAGCGCAGGTCGGGGTCGGGCAGGGTGAGGCCGAGCTTCTGGGCCTGCGGGACGGTCATGTCGACGAACTTCTGGCGGAGGTCGTCGTTGCTGAACCGCTTGATGCCCCACGCCATCGACTGCTCGGTGTGGCCCCCCTTGGCGGCCTCGCCGGTGTCGGGCGGGCCGAACATCGCGAGCGCGGGCCACCACCAGCGGTCGGCGGCGTCCTGGGCCATCGCCTGCTGCGCCTCGGTACCGCGCATGAGGTTCCAGAGGATCTCGAAGCCCTGCCGCTGGTGGAAGGACTCCTCCTTGCACACGCGGATCATGGCGCGGGCGTACGGGCCGTAGGAGCACCGACAGAGCGGCACCTGGTTCATGATCGCCGCACCGTCGACGAGCCAGCCGATGGCGCCGCAGTCGGCCCACGTCAGCGTCGGGTAGTTGAAGATCGAGGAGTACTTCTGCTTGCCGTCGTGGAGCCGGTCGAGCAGCTCCTGCCGGTCGATGCCGAGCGTCTCGGCCGCGGAGTAGAGGTAGAGCCCGTGCCCGGCCTCGTCCTGGACCTTGGCGATGAGGATGGCCTTGCGGCGCAGGGAAGGGGCGCGCGTGATCCAGTTGCCCTCGGGCTGCATGCCGATGATCTCGGAGTGCGCGTGCTGGGCGATCTGGCGGATGAGCGTCTCGCGGTAGTCGTCCGGCATCGCGTCGCGCGGCTCGATGCGCTGGTCGGCCGCGAGGAGGGCGTCGAAGTCGTCCCCGACGGCGTCCCGACCGTCCCGCTGGTCGTCGTGCTCGGCCGCCGCGTCGTAGGCGGCGGTCTCGGCCGCGTTCAGCGGTTCGTTCGGGTCGATGACGTCATTGCCATACATGAGTCCAGTATGCGAGATGGGACCGAGGGCGTCCAAAGCCGGGGTGTGCCGGGGTGGACAGCCGGCGCGTCCACGCCTGAGAGGATGCCGTGGTGGCACACGAGGACGCGAACACACGCGAGCACGACGACCAGCACGACCACGAGCACGAGCGGGGGCCGGTCGCAGACGCGTCGGTGCGGGTCGCGCGCGCGTCGGACGCCCCCGCGGTCGGCCTCGTCCAGGCCGTCGTGTTCCGGGACGCGTATGCCGCCGTGCTCGCGCCCGACGTGCTCGCGACCTTCGAGCCGAGGGCGTTCGCGAACGCCTGGCGCGCCACGCTCGAGGGCGAGAAGTCCGGGGACGGCGTGCTGCTCGTGGCCTGCGCCGGAGAGCAGGTCGTCGGCTTCGCCGCGGTGGGCGCGTCGGACGACGCCGACGCGAGCCCCGACACGGCCGAGCTCGGGGTGCTCGGGGTGCACCCCGACGCGCGGCGCCAGGGGCACGGCTCGCGCCTGCTGCACGCGGTCGTCGACACGGCACGTGCGCGTGGCCGCTCCGAGCTCTCTGCCTGGCTGCTGGCCACGGACGACGCCACGCGCGGCTTCCTCACGGCGGCCGGGATGGTGGCCGACGGTGCTCACCGCGAGCGCGTCGTGTCGCCGGACGGTGACACGGCCCGCGAGGTGCGCCTGTCGGCAGCCCTCGCCGACGAGACGTCCGGCACCACCGACTCCCCCATCGCCGACGTCAGGGCCCCGGAGGTCCCGTGACTGCGACCGTCGACCCGGGGGCACGACGGGCCGTCGTGCGCCAGAGCCTGTCGGTGGGTGTCGCCACCGGTGCCTACGGCATCAGCTTCGGCGCCCTCGCCGTCGCGGCCGGACTCGACACGTGGCAGGCCATGGCGCTGTCCCTGCTCATGTTCACCGGCGGGTCGCAGTTCGCGTTCATCGGCATCATCGCCAACGGCCTGCACGCCGCACCGGCAGCGATCGCGGCATCCTCGATGCTCGGCATCCGCAACGGCCTCTACGCCCTCGAGCTGACACACCTCCTCGGCGTCCGCGGCCCCCGGCGGGTGGCGGCCGCACACCTGACCATCGACGAGTCGACCGCCGTCGCCGTCGCCCAGGACGAGGTGGGCACGTCGCGGATGGGCTTCTGGCTCACGGGCGTCACCGTCTTCGTCCTGTGGAACCTCAGCACCTTCGCCGGCACCCTCGTCGGCGGCCACGTCGGCGACCCGCGCACCTACGGACTGGACGCTGCCGCGTGCGCCGCGTTCACCGCCCTGCTCTGGCCGCGCCTGCGCAACCGGGACGCCGTGGCGATCGCCGTCGTCGGCGCCGTCGTTGCGGTCGTGCTGTCGCCGACGATGCCGCCCGGCATACCCGTCGTGGCGGCCGCCGCGGCCTCGCTCCTGGCGTGGCGCACCCCGAGGCGGGAGCAGCCGTGAATTTGTGGACCGCGGTCATCGTCGCGGCCGCGATCGCCTTCGGCCTCAAGCTCACCGGTCATCTCGTGCCGGCGCATCTGCTCGACGCCCCACGCGTCCGCCGGATCACGGCCGCCCTGCCGATCGCGCTGCTCGCCGCCCTCGTCGCGACACAGGCGTTCACCGGTCCCGGGGGATCGTTCGTCCTCGATGCGCGGGCGGCTGCCGTGCTCGTCGCCGTCGTCGCGCTCCTGCTGCGCGCGCCGTTCATCGTCGTCGTCGTGCTGGGCGCTGCCACCGCGGCCTCCCTGCGCGCCCTGGGCTGGGCCTGAACGGTGGCGGATGCGGACGCCGTGCGAAGACTGGCCCTCGCGCTGCCCGGCGTCGAGGAGATCGCCAGTGCGGGCTTCGACTTCCGGGTCGGCGGGCACGGTTTCGTCTGGTCCTATCCCGAGCGCGTCCCGGGACAGCGGCGCGTCATCCGCACCGACATCGCGGTGCTCTACGTCGGCGACGAGGCGGAGAAGCAGGCCCTCGTGCTCGGTGAGCCGGACCTCTTCTTCACGACGCCCGCCTACGACGGCTCTCCGCTCGTCATGGTCCGGCTCGAGCACGTGGACACGGACCGGCTCGACGAGCTCGTGACCGACGCGTGGCGGATGCGAGCGCCCGCCGACCTGCTCGACGACTGAGGCGACCCTTCCGGGGCGGGCCCGCACGACACACGAACTCGGGCCCGACGCTGTCCCCGCCGCACGACCACCCCCGTACGGGCCGAGATGGTGTGTCCGGGCGACCCGCTTCAGGCGTGGGCGTCGCAGACGGGCTGGAGCGGGCGACCCGGCAGGTCCTCGCGGTTGTGCATCCGGCTCGTCGGGGTGCCACAGACGTGGCACGTCGCGAGGTGGGCCGCTCCGTCGCCGAAGCCCACGCTCATCCGTTCGTCGAAGACGTAGAGGTGGCCCTCCCAGAGCCCGCGGTGGCCCCGCTGCTCGCCGTAGCGCGCGATGCCGCCGTCCAGCTGGTAGACCTCCTCGAAGCCCCGCGAGCGCATGAGGCTCGTCAGCACCTCGCAGCGGATCCCGCCCGTGCAGTACGTGACGACGGGCCGACCCTTGAGCTCGTCCCACCGGCCGGCGTCGAGCTCGCGGACGAAGTCGCTCGTGTGACGGATGTCCGGCACGACTGCACCTCGGAAGCGGCCCACCTGCGCCTCGACGGCGTTGCGCCCGTCGAAGAGCACGACGTCGTCACCACGCTCGGCGACGAGGGCGTCCAGCTCGTCGGGGCTCAGCCGCTCGCCGCCCCCGACGATGCCCTGCTCGTCGACGACGACCTCGTCGGGCACCCCGAACGAGACGATCTCCTCGCGGGCCTTGACGACGAGCCGCGGGAAGTCGAGGCTCCGTCCCTCGGCGTCCAGCCCGGTGCCGTCGCTCCACTTCACGTCGATGTCGCGGAACGGCGCGTACTCCCTCGTCTTGCGGACGTACGTCTTGAGCACCGTCACGTCGCCACCGACCGTCGCGTTGATCCCGTGGCGCGACAGCAGGATCCGCCCGCGGAGGCCGAGTCCTTCGCAGAGGTCGCGCTGCCAGAGTCGGAGAGCCTCGGGGTCGGCGAGCGGGCGGAAGGCGTAGAAGAGGACGACCCTGGGGATGGCCATGTCGGTCTCGTCGCGTGCGCGGCGGCTCAGTCGAGGCCGAGGTAGTGCTCGAGCCCGACGGTCAGGCCCGGGTGGTCGGCGACGGCCCGCACCGCGGCGATGACGCCCGGCATGAAGCTGCCGCGGTCGAAGGAGTCGTGCCGCAGCGTCAGCATCTCCCCCGCGTTGCCGAGCAGCACCTCCTGGTGGGCGGTGAGACCGCGCAGCCGCACGGAGTGCACGGGTATGCCGTCCACCCGGGCGCCGCGGGCACCGTCGGGGTCGTGGGTCGTCGCGTCGGGCACCGGCGCGCAGCCGGCCTCGGACCGCGCCTGACCGATCATCGCCGCGGTGCGCGCGGCGGTGCCGGAGGGCGCGTCCACCTTCGCCGGGTGGTGCAGCTCGATGACCTCGACGGACTCGAAGAAGGGGGCGGCCTTGGCGGCGAAGGACATCATGAGCAGCGCGCCGATGGCGAAGTTCGGCGCGATGAGGACGCCGACCCCGGCACCGGAGGACGCCGGCGGCGCATCGGCGAGCTGGCCGCGGAGCGTCTCGAGTCGCGCGTCGTCCCACCCGGTCGTGCCGACGACGACGTGGACGCCGCGCTCGACGCAGTGGGCGACGTTGGCGGGCGAGGCTCCGGGGACGGTCAGCTCGATGGCGACCTCGGCCCCACCGAGGTCACCGAGGTCGTCACCCGACCCGTAGGCACCGACGAGGGTCATTCCGGAGGCGGACTCGACGGCGCGCACCGCCTCCGAGCCCATCCGGCCGGTCGCGCCGATGACGGCGACCCTGGTGTCGCGGGACGGCTGGCGTGTCGTGTCGCTCACGCGGCCAGCCTAACGAGGCCACAGGGCCTCGGGACGAGGCACACGGCATACGGACTCGTGCCTCACGATTCCCTGCTGGGAGTCGGCTGCGAGGCGCACACTGGAAGGGACCGAGGAAGTGGTTCGTATGTCCGTCCGTCCGCGAAGCTCCACCGTCGTGGGCCGGCTCCGTCGCCTGGCCCTGGCTCCTCTCGCGGCCATCGGGCTGATCGTCGGTCTCCTCGTCGCCCCCAGCGCCCAGGCGGCTGTCCTCTTCGGGCACGACCTCTCGTGGCCGCAGTGCCCGTCGAGCTTCCCGCCGACGTCCACGCAGTTCCTCGTCATCGGCCTGACCAACGGTCTGCCCTTCACCGAGAACCCCTGTGTCGCATCCCAGGCCGACTGGGCCGCGGACCACGCCAAGCCGACCCACGCCTACACCATGGCGGGATACCCGACCGCCGCCCAGCTGACGACCTACGGCGGCAGCGGACCGTGGTCGACCGCGACGCGCGCAGGTCGACTCAGCAACGTCGGCTACGCCGAGGCGATGTATGCCATCGCGACCGTGCGCGACGTCCCCGGCTGGGCGCCGCGGATGGTCTGGATCGACGTCGAGCCACGCGACACGGCGCCGCGACGGCAGCCCTGGCCCACGTCCACGACGCTGCAGCGCCTCGAGAACCGTTACGTCATCGAGGGGATCATGCGCGGTCTGCGGGCCGCGGGCTACTCCTACGGCGTCTACTCCAACGCCTCGGGCTGGCAGACGATCACGGGGTCCTGGTGGCTGCCCGGCGTCCCCGTGTGGGCGACGGCCGGCACCCTCGACTACCCGAACGAGGCGCTGGACAAGTGCACCCAGCCGAGCTTCTCCGGCGGCAAGGTCTACCTGTCCCAGTGGTGGGACGCGACGTGGGACTACGACCGCACGTGCGACCCGTACGCCTTCACCCGCCTCCCGGTGGCACCCGCGTCCCTCTCGGGCGGGACCGCTGACTTCAACGGCGACTGGAACAACGACGTGCTGGCGCGCTGGACCGCGACCGCGGCCCTCAAGCTCTACGCCGGCACGGGCACGGGGAGTTTGTCACTCGGCGCCCAGATCGGCACCGGCTGGGGTGGCATGTCCGCGCTCGAGACGCCCGGCGACCTGAGCGGCGACGGCGCGCAGGACGTGCTCGCCCGCGAGACGTCGACCGGCGACCTGTGGATGTACAAGGGCAACGGCGCGGGCGGATGGCGCCTCCCCCGCGTGCGCGTCGGGACTGGCTGGCAGGTCATGAACGCCATCGTCGGCGTCGGCGACCTCACCGGCGACGGTCGGATGGACATCGTGGCCCGCCGGGCCACCACCGGAGAGCTCTATCTCTACCCCGGCACGGGCAGTGGCGGCTGGAAGCCCAGGTCGAGCCTCGGCACCGGGTGGAACCGCTACAACGTCCTCGTCGGGCCGGGTGACGTCACCGGCGACGGGCGGCCCGACCTGCTGGCCCGGGAGACGTCGACCGGCATCCTCTGGCTCGTGCCGGGGACCAGCACGAGCACGCTGGGCACCCGCGTCCAGATCGGCACCGGCTGGAACGGCATGACCGCGCTGATGAGCCCCGGTGACCTCAACGGCGACCGCGTGCCCGACGTGCTGGCCCGCGACTCGAGCGGCCGGCTGTGGCTCTACCCGCGGACCGCCGCCGGCGGCTGGAGCCCGCGAGTGCTCGTCAGCACCGGCTGGAACATCGTCAACGCGATCTTCTGACCCGGACGACGGGGCGGCCCGCCACCCCTGAGGGGTGACGGGCCGCTTCGTGACCTGGACGGGTCGACCGGGGCCGACTCGCGTCGGCACCGGATGGGTCAGGCGTCAGCAGACTCCGTGGCCGGCGCGTCGGCCTCGGCGGCGGAGTCACCGTTGTCGCCCTCGGCGAGGACCGCAGCGAGGCTGAGCTTGCCGCGCGGGTCGATCTCCTTGAGCTCCACCTGGATCTTCTGGCCGATCTTGACGACGTCGTCGACGCTGTCGATCCGCTTGCCACCGACGAGCTTGCGCACCTCGGAGATGTGCAGCAGGCCGTCCTTGCCGGGCAGCAGCGAGACGAACGCACCGAACGTCGTCGTCTTGACGACGGTGCCGAGGAAACGCTCGCCGACCTCGGGCATCGTCGGGTTCGCGATGGCGTTGATCGCCGCGCGAGCCGCCTCGGCCGAGGGGCCGTCGACCGCACCGATGAACACGGTGCCGTCGTCCTCGATCGAGATGTCGGCGCCCGTGTCGTCCTGGATCTGGTTGATCATCTTGCCCTTCGGGCCGATGACCTCACCGATCTTGTCGACGGGGACCTTCACCGTGATGATGCGCGGGGCGTACGGGCTCATCTCGTCGGGCACGTCGATGGCCTCGGCCATGACGTCGAGGATGTGCAGACGCGCGTCGCGGGCCTGGGTCAGCGCGCCGGCGAGGACCGACGCGGGGATGCCGTCGAGCTTCGTGTCGAGCTGGATGGCCGTGACGAACTCCTTGGTGCCGGCGACCTTGAAGTCCATGTCGCCGAAGGCGTCCTCGGCTCCGAGGATGTCGGTGAGGGCGGCGTACTGCGTCTCACCGTCGACGGTGTCGGACACGAGGCCCATCGCGATGCCGGCGACCGGGGCGCGCAGCGGCACACCGGCGTTGAGCAGCGACAGGGTCGAGGCACAGACCGAGCCCATGGACGTCGAGCCGTTGGAGCCGAGGGCCTCGGACACCTGACGGATGGCGTACGGGAACTCCTCGCGCGTCGGCAGGACCGGCATGAGCGCACGCTCGGCCAGGGCGCCGTGACCGATCTCGCGGCGCTTCGGCGAACCGACGCGGCCGGTCTCACCGGTGCTGTAGGGCGGGAAGTTGTAGTTGTGCATGTAGCGCTTGCGCGTGACGGGGCTCAGCGTGTCTAGCTGCTGCTCCATCTTGAGCATGTTGAGCGTCGTGACACCCATGATCTGGGTCTCGCCACGCTCGAAGATCGCTGAGCCGTGCACGCGCGGCAGGACCTCGACCTCGGCGCCCAGGGCGCGGATGTCGGCGAGGCCACGACCGTCGATGCGGACCTTGTCGCGCAGGATGCGCTGGCGGATCAGCTTCTTCTGCACGGAGCGGAAGGCGGCCGAGACCTCCTTGTCACGCCCCTCGAACTGCTCGGCGAGCTGCGCCTTGACGGCGGCCTTGATCTCGTCGAGGCGCTCCTCACGCTCCTGCTTGCCCGCGATCGTGAGGGCAGCGGTCGTGTCGGCCTCGACGGCGGACTCGACGGCGGCGTACACGTCGTCCTCGTAGTCGAGGAAGATCGGGAAGTCCTGGACCGGCTTGGCGGCCTCGGCAGCGAGCTGGGCCTGGGCATCGCACAGCTGCTTGATGAACTTCTTGGAGGCCTCGAGGCCCTCGGCCACGACCTCCTCGGTCGGAGCCTGCTTGCCCTCGTTCTTCACGAGGTCCCAGGTCGACTCGGTGGACTCGGCCTCGACCATCATGATCGCGACGTCGTCACCGACGACACGACCGGCGACGACCATGTCGAAGACCGAGCGCTCGATGTCGGAGAAGTTCGGGAAGGCGACCCACTGGCCGTCGATGAGCGAGACGCGCACGCCACCGATGGGGCCCGAGAACGGGAGGCCGGAGATCTGCGTCGACGCGCTGGCCGCGTTGATGGCGAGCACGTCGTACTGGTGGTCGGGGTTCAGCGAGAACACCGAGATGATGACCTGGACCTCGTTGCGCAGACCCTTCTTGAAGGTCGGGCGCAGCGGGCGGTCGATGAGGCGGCAGGTGAGGATGGCCTCGGTCGACGGGCGACCCTCACGACGGAAGAAGCTGCCGGGGATCTTGCCGATGGCGTACATGCGCTCTTCGACGTCGACCGTCAGCGGGAAGAAGTCGAACTGGTCCTTCGGGGACTTGCCCGCGGACGTCGTCGACAGGAGCATCGTGTCGTCGTCGAGGTACGCCGTGACGGCGCCGCCGGCCTGACGTGCCAGGCGGCCGGTCTCGAACCGGACCGTGCGGGTGCCGAAGCTGCCGTTGTCGATGACGGCCTCGGCGAAGGTGATGTCTGGACCCTCCATGTGGGCCCTCGCTTTCTTTTTCTCATGTGCCCGCGCACATCGTCGTTGTGTGCGTGGTTTCCTTCTTCGGGCCGGGTGGCCCTGGTGCGGCGGACGACGGGCGTCGCCCGCCTGCACCTACGACGAAAGGCGGTCTCCGCGGAACGCGGTGACCGCCTTTCGTCACGAACTCATCGACGCAGGCCGAGTCGCTTGATCAGCGAACGGTAGCGCTCGATGTCGGTCGCCTCGAGGTAGCGCAGCATGCGCTTGCGGCGGCCGACCAGCAGGAGGAGACCACGACGGCTGTGGTGGTCGTGCTTGTGGGCCCGAGCGTGCTCGGTCAGGTCCTTGATGCGCTGCGTCAGCATCGCGATCTGGACCTCGGGAGAGCCGGTGTCGCCCTCGACCGTGGCGTACTCGGTCATGATCTGCTTCTTCACGTCAGCGTCCAAAGGCATGGATGAACCGACTCCTTCTCATCTCGTTGCGCGGTGCTCCAGGGCATGTCCACCTGGGCGCTATCGAATCCGCGGCCGTTCGACGGCGTCTCCAAGCGTAACAGCGGGGTACGTGCCGCCCTAATCGGGCCTTCGGGGTGCGTCACGAGGGCTTCACGGGGGCTTCGGGGCGGCTACGAGGACACGTCGGCGGCCGTGACCGTTTCGTGACCGCGGGCGTGTTTGGCCCGGCCCGGAGCATGGGTACGACAGAGGTTGCTCGGGGAAACCCTCTTGAAGGAGACAAGCGACACCATGATCGTTCTCGGACTCATCCTGCTGCTCATTGGCATCTTCGCCAAGATCAGCATCCTGACCACGATCGGCATCATTCTCGTCGTCGTGGGCGCGGTGCTCTTCATCCTCGGCGCGTCGGGACGCGCCATCGGTGGCCGGAAGCACTGGTACTGATCGGTCGCACCACCAGCAGGAACCAGACGCCCCCGCGGACTTCCGCGGGGGCGTCTTGCGTCCCCGGCCGGCAGCGGTCGTACGCCGTGTGGCCGGGGTCGTATGCCGTGTGGCCGACCCCGCGCCCACGACCCACGCGTGCCCCGGGCGTTCAGGACGTCCGCAGGCGGAGGGCCCCCCCGACGATCGGGAGTGCCCTCGTGAGCCGGCCGGACGGCATACGCACGCCTGTCCGTGAGGGGCTCAGAAGTTGATCATGTGGCCGGCGATGCCGTGCACGGCCTCCTTGACGGCCTCGCCGAGCGTCGGGTGCGCGAAGACGGTGCGCGACACCTCGTCGGCCGTGAGGTCCCACGTCTGCGCGAGGTTGAGGACGGGGAGCAGCTCGGTGACGTCGGGCCCGATCATCGCGGCGCCGAGGATCTCGTTGTGCTCGGCGTCGGCGATGACCTTGACGAAGCCGACGGGCTCGCCGAGGCCCATCGCCTTGCCGTTGGCCGAGAAGGGGAACGTTGCCGTCTTGACGTCGTGGCCGGCCTCCCTGGCCTGTGCCTCCGACAGACCCATCGAGCCGATCTGCGGCTGGCAGTACGTCGCCCGCGGGATGAAGGCGAAGTCGATCGCCATCGTCTCGACGCCGGCGATCGTCTCGGCGGCGACGATGCCCATGGCCTCGGCGACGTGGGCGAGCATGAGCTTCGCGGTGACGTCACCGATGGCGTAGACGTTGGGGACGTTGGTGCGGCCGTACTCGTCGATGGCGATGGCGCCGCGCTCGGTGAGCTCGACGCCGGTGGCCTCGAGGCCGAAGCCCTCGGTACGCGGCGCGAAGCCGATGGCCGACAGGAGACGGTCGGCCTCGAGCACCTGCTGGTCGCCGCCGGCGGCGGGGCTGACCGTGACCTTGACGCCGGAGCCGGTGTCCTCGACGGACTCGACCTTGGTGCCGAGCATGACCTTCACGCCGAGCTTCTTGTAGTGCTTGAGCAGCTCCTTGGACACGTCGGCGTCCTCGGTGGGCACCATGCGGTCGAGGAACTCGACGATCGTCACGTCGACGCCGAAGTTCTTCATGACGTAGGCGAACTCCACGCCGATGGCGCCGGAGCCGGCGATGATGATCGAGCCGGGCAGCTCGGGGTCGAGGATCTGCTCCTCGTAGGTCACGACGTTCTTGCTGACCTCGACACCCGGGATCATCCGCGTCACGGAGCCGGTCGCGAGGATGAGGTTGTCGAAGGTGATCGAGCGCGACGAGCCGTCGTTGAGCGCCACGTCCATCGAGGACGCCGACGTCAGGGTGCCCCAGCCGTCGATCTCCTCGATCTTGTTCTTCTTCATGAGGAAGTGGACGCCCTTGACGATGCCGGCCGACACGGAGCGACTGCGGGCGTGCGTCGGGCCGAAGCTCATCGTGGCGTCGCCCTCGATGCCGTACTTCTTCTTCTCGTGCGTCAGGGTGTGCGCGAGCTCGGCGTTCTTGAGCAGGGCCTTGCTCGGGATGCAGCCGACGTTGAGGCAGACGCCGCCCCAGTACTGCTTCTCCACGACGGCGACCTTCTTGCCGAGCTGCGACGCGCGGATCGCCGCGACGTAGCCACCAGGACCGGCACCGAGCACAACGACATCGAAATCAGCCATGGCCCCAGCCTATCCGTGAGCGGGAGCGCTCCGAGACGGCGCCCACCCGCACATCACGATCTGCGCAGAACTGTGCATTTCCCTGTGTCGCAGAGCACACGGACCGCCGTGGCGAGAGTAAGTTTCCCCGACGCACGGCCGAACCCGTCCGGCCCGACCAACGGAGGTCACCCGCGTGAGCACCACTCCGCACCGTCACGAGGCGCCACCGGCGAACAAGGGCCTGCTGGCCCTCGCCGGCGTCCTCCTCGCCATCCCCATCGTCGCCCTGATGCTCGTCGGCACCTATGCCAAGGACGAGCCCCGTCTCGGCGGCTTCCCCTTCTTCATCTGGTACCAGTTCCTCTGGGTGGTCCTCTGCTCGGCCCTGACCTACACGGCCTACCGCATCGTGCTCAAGGCACGCCCGCACGTGCCGATGAACCCCGAGGGTGACTCCTTCGTCGACGACGACGACACGCGAGAGGACGGCACCCGATGACCGCCCCCGCACCGGCTCTCGCGCCGGCTCTCGCACCGGCCGCCGACACCGGTGGCGTCAACGGCGTCGCGCTCACCGTCCTCATCTTCTTCTTCGTCGTCGTCGCCGGGGCCGGCTTCTGGGCGGCCCGCTGGCGTCGCCCGGAGAGCATGGAGAGCCTCGAGGAGTGGGGGCTCGGCGGGCGCTCGTTCGGCACGTGGATCACGTGGTTCCTGCTCGGCGGTGACCTCTACACGGCCTACACGTTCGTCGCCGTGCCCGCCGCCATGTGGGCCTTCGGAGCCGTCAACGGCTTCTTCGCCGTGCCGTACACGATCGTCCTCTACCCGATCATCTTCGTCTTCATGTCGCGCCTCTGGTCGGTGTCCCACCGCCACGGCTACGTGACGCCGGCCGACTTCGTCGAGGGCCGCTCGGGGTCCCGGGTCCTGTCCCTCGCGGTCGCCGTCACCGGCTTCCTCGCGACGATGCCCTACATCGCCCTGCAGCTCGTCGGCATCCAGGCCGTCCTCGAGGTCGCCGGCGTCGGTGGCGGCAACAACTGGGTCGCCAAGGACCTGCCGCTCTTCATCGCGTTCCTCGTGCTCGCGCTCTACACGTACACCTCGGGCCTTCGTGCGCCGGCGATCATCGCCTTCGTCAAGGACATCCTCATCTACCTCGTCATCATCGTGGCCGTCATCTACCTGCCCTCCAAGGTCGGCGGCTGGGGCCACGTGTTCGACTCGGCCAAGGAGAAGATGACGACGACGACCAACCCGGCGACGGGCAACCCGAACGTCTTCATCCCCGGGCCCAAGGCGTACTGGGCCTACGGCACGCTCGCCCTCGGCTCGGCCCTGGCGCTGTTCATGTATCCCCACTCGATCACGGCGACGCTGTCGGCCAAGAGCCGCAACACGATCCGCAAGAACGCCTCGATCCTGCCGGCGTACTCCTTCCTCCTGGGCCTGCTGGCCCTGCTCGGCTGGGTGGCCATCGCGGCCGGCACGAAGCCCGTGGGCCTCGACGGCAAGGTGAACGGCCAGCTGGTCATCCCCCAGCTCTTCGAGGACATGTTCCCCTCGTGGTTCGCGGGAGTGGCGTTCGCGGCGATCGCCATCGGGGCGCTCGTCCCGGCAGCGATCATGTCGATCGCGGCGGCCAACACCTTCACGCGCAACATCTACAAGGCGTGGATCAAGCCGGACGCGACCGTGCAGCAGGAGGCGAAGGTCAGCAAGCTCACCTCGCTCGTCGTCAAGGCGTTCGCGCTGATCTTCGTGCTCACCCTCGACAAGAGCAACGCGATCAACTTCCAGCTCCTCGGCGGCATCTGGATCCTCCAGACGTTCCCGGCCCTGGTGTTCTACCTCTACACGCGGTGGTTCCACCGCTGGGCGCTGCTCGCCGGCTGGGCGGTCGGCATGGTCTACGGCACGCTGGCCGCGTACAACGTGACCAACAAGGCCACCGGCGCGCCGTTCGCCGGGTCGGTCGCGAACATGCCTCTCATCGGGCAGCTCGGCTACATCGCGGTGACCGCCTTCGCGATCAACGTCGTCGTCGCCGCGATCCTCACCCTCGTGCTCCGGGCCGCCAAGGCTCCGGAGGGCGAGGACGCGACGATCCCGGCCGACTACTTCGCCGACGCCGGTGACCCCCGCGTCGAGAAGCTGGCCGTCGGCCCCCACGAGACGACGCCGTCCGCCTGACGCGTCCGAGCACGTATGCCGCAGGGCCGGGTCCGCAAGGACCCGGCCCTCCGCGCGTCCCGACTCCCCCACACCGTCGAGTGGCCCCGTGACCCCACCCGCCCCACCGAGCCAGCCCCCACCCCGTCGAGTGGCCCCGTGACCCCACCCGCCCCACCGAGCCAGCCCCCACCCCGTCGAGTGGCCCCGTGACCCCACCCGCCCCACCGAGCCAGCCCCCACACCGTCGAGTGGCCCCGTGACCCCACCTGCACCATGTGATGACGAGGCCACTCGACCGGGTGGGACCCTCCGAGGATGTGACGACGAGGCCACTCGACCGGATGGGACCCTCCGAGGATGCGACGACGGGGCCACTCGACTGGGGCGGGGCGCGCACTTGAGTGGGGCGGCTCGCTCACTCGAGTGGGTGTCAGGGGTCGCGGGGGCGTTCGGGCGGGAGGGCGGCGATGGCCTCGTCGACGTCGAGACCGGTGACCTGGAGCAGGTCGACGATGGTGGAGCGCACCTGGGCGAGCACCGTCTCGGTGGCGAGGCTCGACGTGCGCGGCACCTCCCCCGTCGCGGCCGCCACCGCGAGCAGCGCCGTCCGCCCGACCTCGGGAGAGGCGTTCTCGGAGAGCGCTCGTCCGATGACGTCGGTCGCCGACGCGAGCTCGAGCAGGAGCGTCTCGTAGCCGGGCGGCAACGGCTCGCCGCGCCCGACCGCGACCGTGACCCGGCGGACGAGCACCCGCGTGCTCCGCATCGCGCGGTCGAGCGGCTCGACGAGGTCGACCATCTTGCGCACCCCGGCGGCGTGCTGACGCTTGAAGGGCGACGAGGTGATCACCGACAGGCCCTCGTCGGCCGCCTGCCGCAGCTCGCGGAGCAGCGACTCCGTGCCGCGGGCCGAGGCCAGCACCTCGGCCGCGCCCTCCACGTCGCCGTCGCGCGCGCTGACCGCCGCCCGCCGGAGCAGCTCACCGATCTTGCGGACCGCCTCGGCGGCCGCGACCCGCGGTCGACGCAGCGGCGCCTGCGGCACGACCGTGGCGGCGACCAGCGCGATGCCACCGCCGATGAGCGCGTCGGTCCACCGGCCGAACGCCTGGCCCGGGCTCGCGACGAGGGCGGCGATGACGATGCCCTGCACGGCCGACTGGGTGACGATGACCGGCCCGCCGTCGAGGAGGGTCGCGATCGCCATCGACACGAGCACCACGGCGGCGATCTGCCACGGGCCGCTGCCGGCGACGTGCACGAACACGTCGGCCGTGAAGACGCCGACGGCGACGCCGATCGCGACCTCGAAGACCCGGCGCAGCCGCTGGCCGTAGGACATGCCGAGGCAGACGACGGCGACGATGGGTGCGAAGAAGGGCGAGGCGTGCCCGAAGACGTCGGTCGCGAGCCACCAGGCGACACCGGCCGAGACGGCGCACTGGACGAGGAGGAAGATCCGCGAGCGCAGTCGCTCGAACCGGGTGCGGACGCTGAGCCGGCTCCGGTCCCAGGCACGGTCGAGGGCCTCGGCGACCGGGGCGTCGCTCCTCAGGTAGTCGTCCACGAACGCGCCTCTCGGTCGGTCCCCGCGGCAGGTGCCACCGGGGGTCGTGCGGGTAGTCACTCGTGCATCCGATCGTCCAGGGCTAGAGCCCCAGGGAAAGGATGGCATCGAAGATCTGTCGCACGGCAGGGGCCGCGACCTTGGAGCCCGAGCCGCCCTGCCCGACGACGACCACGACGGCATACCTCGGTCTCGTCGTCGGTCCGTAGCCCGCGAACCACGCAGTCGCCTGCTTGCCGAAGACCTCACCCGTCCCCGTCTTGCCCGCGAGCGGGTAGCGGTCCTGGGGGAAGCCCGCGAAGGCCGTCCCCGCCGACCCACCGGGTCGGGTCACGTCGCCGAGGGCAGAGCGGACGTATGCCAGCACGTCGCGTCGCAGGGGCACCGTGGCGACGCGCTTCGGCACGATCGGCGTCGTCACCCCGGCGGCCGTGCGGTAGCCGGCGGCCACCTGGGGCTGCCACAGGGTGCCGCCGTTGGCGATGGCGGCGTAGACCCCCGCCATCTGGAGGATCGTCACGGCCGTGTCGCCCTGGCCGATGGAGAAGTTCACGGCGTCGCCCGCGCGGTACTGGTAGCCGGCCGAGCAGTTCTCGGTGGCGAGCCGCTTGAGGTAGTCGGCGCGCTGGCGGTCGGTGCGGGCGACCTCCGGGTAGCCGCTGCTCGCCCGGCGGCACGTCTCGTCCTTCGTCGCGAGCCAGTACTGCTCCTTCCAGGCGCGGTCGGGGACGCGACCGGCTGCCTCGCCCGGCACGTCGACGCCGGTGCGCCGTCCGAGCCCGAAGGCCTTGGCCATCGAGACGAAGGGGTCGGCGGCGCTCACGGGCGCGGCGAGGCCTCCCTGCTCGAGCCACGCGGCATACGCGAGGCGGTAGAAGACGGTGTCGCAGGAGACGACGAGGGCCCGGTGGAGGTCGATGGGACCGTAGCCGCGCGACTCGAAGTTGTTGAAGCGTCGGCCACCGACGGAGACGTTGGGTGAGCAGTCGTAGGTCCCGTCGAGCCGGGCCCCGGAGCTGACCGCCGCGGGCACCGAGATGACCTTGAACGTCGAGGCCGGCGGGAACGTCTCGGCCGTCAACCGTGAGCGCAGCGGCGTGCCCGCTCGCTCGTCGGTGAGGCGCGCGAGCTCCGTGGTGCTGATCCCGCCGGAGAAGACGGACGGGTCGTAGGACGGGTAGCTGGCTGCGGCGACGACGGCACCGTTCGTCACGTCGACGACGACCGCGGCCGCGGTGTCGGCGCGCAGCTTCTGGGCCCGTGCCGACGCGACGGCTCGCACGAGCGCGGCCTCGGTGCGCGCCTGCAGCCGCGCGTCGAGGTGGGTCACGACGTCACGGCCGGCCACGGGAGGCGTGGCGCTGACCGTGTCGGTGACGATCCCCCGGGGGTCGATGGCGACGACCGTGCTCCCATTGGTGCCGCGCAGCACGCGGTCGTACTGCGCCTCGAGCCCCGAGCGTCCGACGACGTCCTCGGCGTCGATGCGTCCCTGGCTGCCGCTCACATCGTCGGCGCCGGCCCGGGCGACCCAGCCGAGCAGGTGGGAGGCCAGCGCTCCCCGCGGACGGGGGTAGGCGCGGGCGGGCTCGGTGGTGACCCCGACGCCCGGGAACTTCTCGGGCTGCTCGAGCAGCGTCAGGGCGCGGCGCGCGTCGACACCGGTCGCGACCGGGATCGGCACGTAGGGCGAGCCGTTGAAGCACGCCGGGGCCGGCGGCGCCCCGGTCGTGCCGCAGAGCATCGTCTTGCCCCACAACCGTTCGAAGGGCTGGCCGACCGCGGTCGCGAGTCGCGTCACGAGGTCGCGGCCGCCGTTGTCGGCCCCGACGAGCACCGAGCGCTGGACCGTGACGACGGTGTCGAAGGTGTTGTCGACGAAGGGCGCCCCGGTGCGGTCGAGGATGCGGCCGCGCAAGGCGTGCTCGCTGACGGTTCGGGTGTTGACCGTGACGGCGGCGCGGGCGAGGTCCTGACCCTCGACGAGCTGGAGCTGTCCGAGGCGGCCGAGCAGCAGCCCGAAGAGCGTGACGAGCAGGACGAGCACGACCCCCGCGACGCCGACCCGTCGTCGCGGGCCGTTCACCCGAGCCTCCGGCGCACGAGGGCCCGGTCGAGCGCGAGGAACGCCGGCAGCAGCAGCCCGCCGACGGCCACCGTCACGAGCAGCCGCACCAGCCCGTCGGTCAGCTCGACGCTGCCCTCGGCGAGGACCGCCGAGCCGAGGCGTGCGACGAGCACGACGGCGGCCGCCGCGAGCAGGGCCGCCGGGGCTCTCAGCCGCGAGCGTGACGAGGATCGGCGCAGGAGGCCTGCGACGAGCCCGGCGACCATCATGACGAGGGGGGTCAGTCCGACCGGGCTGCCGACGGGCGGCACGAGCTCGACGACCCAGCCGGCGAGCAGCCCCACGAGGGCACCGTGCACAGGGCCCCGGAGCACGGCGGTCGCCACGACCCCGACGAGCACGAGGTCGGGCACCCAGCGGGGCTCGACGCCGAGACGCGGCAGAAGGGTCGCCACGACGAGCGCCGCGACGAGGACGTATGCCGTCCGAAGCACTCCCAGCAGCGTCGGCCTCATCGTCCGGAGCCCGTCGTCGGGCGAGTGGCGGGCGCGGTCGCACCCTCCGTCGAGCGCGGGGTCGAGCGCGCGGTCGGGACGAGCACGGCGACGACGTCGATCGCGTCGGGATCGATGGCCGGGCGCACCGTCGCGCCGCGCGTCAGCTGGCCCCGGTCGGGGTCGACGGCGGTCACGGTCCCGACGACGATCCCGGCGGCATACGGCGTCTCGTCGACGCTGCCGAGGGTGCGGACGACGTCGCCGACGACGGGGGTGGACGGTGCGATGCCCACGAGCCGGAGCGAGCCACGGGGACGGGACTCGGAGTCGCCGGGCGCCGGCGGCGACACCGTGCCGAGCGTGCCGGCCGGGCCGACGCGCACCGCGACGACCGAGTCGGCACTGCCGAGGACCTGCACGTCGCTCGTCCACGGCGAGACGGCCACGACGCGGCCGACGAGACCGTCGGCAGCCACGACCGTCGAGTCGGTGCGGACCCCGTCCCTCGAGCCGACGTCGATCGTCACGCTCCGTCCGCCGAGCGCGCTGACGTCGGTGGCGACGACGCGCGCCGGCACGAGCGTGCGACCGGTCGTGGCGTCAGAGCCGAGGAGCTCGTCGAGCCGACCGAGCTCCTCGAGGCGGTGCTGCTGCTCGGCGGCCACCGCGCGCAGGCGGACGTTCTCGCTCTCGAGCGCGGCGACGTCGTCACGCGGCGCCCCCGCGAGGGCGCGCTGCACGGGGCCGAGCACCAGGCCGCCCGTCCGGCGGACCCCGTCGGCGACGGCCAGATGGGCGAGGTCGGCGACGAGCAGCGCGAGGGTGAGCGAGGCGAGGACGACGAGGAGACGGCGGCGGACGGTGGGTTGCATGCGACTAGAGGCGGTGGTCCCCGACGAGGACGCGCTCGAGGCCGGCGAACTCGTCGACGCACCGGCCGGCGCCGCGCACCACCGCCCGCAGCGGGTCGTCGGCGACCTGGACCGGCACGCCGAGCTCGTGGCGCATCCGCTCGTCGAGACCGCGCAGCAGGGCGCCTCCCCCGGTCAGCGTGATGCCGCGGTCGAGGATGTCACCGGCGAGCTCGGGCGGGCACACGTCGAGCGTCGCGCGGACGAGCTCGATGATCTGGAGCACCGGGGTCTCGATGGCGCGGCGGACCTCGACCGAGCTCACCTGCACGGTCTTGGGCAGCCCGGTCACGAGGTCGCGGCCGCGCAGGCGGGTCGTCAGCTCCTCGCGCAGGGGGAACACCGACCCGACGGCGACCTTGATGTCCTCCGCGCTGCGCTCGCCGAGCAGGAGGGAGTACTCGCTCTTGACGTAGCCGATGAGGGCCTCGTCGATCTCGTCGCCGGCGATGCGCAGCGAGTTCGAGGTGACGATGCCGCCGAGGCTGATGACGGCGACGTCGGTCGTGCCGCCGCCGATGTCGACGACCATGCTCGCCGCCGTCTCGTAGACCGGCAGGCCCGAGCCGATGGCGGCCGCCATCGGCTCCTCGATCATGTAGACGCGGCGCGCGCCGCACCGGGTCGCGGCGTCCTCGAGGGCGCGGCGCTCGACCCCGGTCACCTCGCTCGGCACGCAGAGCACCATGCGGGGACGCACGAGCCGTGAGGTGCGCACCTGGTCGATGAACCACCGGAGCATGCGCTCGGTCTCGTCGGCGTCGGAGACGACGCCGTCCCGGAGCGGCCGGACCGCCCGGATGGTGCCCGGAGCCCGCCCGAGCATCTCCTTGGCCCGGGTGCCGGCGGCGACGAGCCGGCCGGTGCCGACCTCCACGGCCACGACCGACGGCTCCTCGACGACGACCCCGCGCCCACGGACGTGGATCAGGGTGTTGGCGGTGCCGAGGTCGATCGCGAGGTCACGCCCGAGGGGGCGCAGCCACGGTCGGGAGGTCATGCCGCGATTGTGCCCCGATCAGCCCTCGAGATCGGGGAACCAGATGCCGATCTCGCGTGTGGCGGACTCGTGGGAGTCGGATCCGTGGACGATGTTCTGCTGCACCTTGGTGCCCCAGTCGCGCCCGAGGTCGCCGCGGATCGTGCCCGGGGCGGCCTCGGTCGGGTTGGTGGCTCCGGCCAGGCTGCGGAAGCCCTTGACGCAGTCCTGGCCCTCGACGACGACCGCCGTGACGGGACCGGAGCTCATGAACTCGACGAGGGGCTCGTAGAAGGGCTTGCCCTCGTGCTCGGCGTAGTGCGCGGAGAGCTGCTCACGGGTGGGCGTCAGCACGGAGAGGGCGACCAGACGGTAGCCCTTCCCCTCGATGCGACGCAGCACCTCACCGGTGAGGCCGCGCTGAAAACCGTCGGGCTTGACGAGGACGAGGGAACGTTCGGTGGTCACCCGTCCACCCTATCGGCCGCGTCGCCGTCGGCTGCGGCCGCTTCGCGGCGGGCGACGACGGCGTCGACCTGGGTGCCCTTGACGAGGCAGGTGACCCAGAGGGCGAGGAAGAAGAGGCCCACGATGAGCATCATCGGCACGACGAGGGCGCTGAGCAGGGTCAGGGCCTGCACGACCCAGCCGAGCGTCACGCCCCACGGGCGACGCATGAGGCCCGCTGCGACGATGCTGAGAGCGCCCAGGCCGAGGCCGACGACGAGGTATGCCGTGCTCGGCCCGCTCCCCTCGTCGGTGGCCGCGATGGCCCGGGCCACGAGCGCACCGAGCAGGATGCAGATGGCCTGCCCACCGAGCACCGTCGCGAGCATGCGGAACGTGAACTTGCCGGTCTGGCCGTAGAAGATGATCGAACGCATGGGAGTGGGTCTCGCCTCGGGTGTGGGTCTCGTGGCCGGTGGGGCTCAGTAGTTCTGGGTGGTGTCCCAGGTGCGGATGATGGCCTGCGCCTCGGCGCCGCTCGCCCCCGTCGCCTCGGCGTAGAGGCTCATGGCGTCCTCGCGCCGGCCGGCGAGGATGAGCTCGCTGATGCGCGACCGGGCCTCGTCGGTGAGACGACCGTCGGTGTAGGAGGCCGCCGCGTCGCGCACGCCCGGCCCCTGGCCCGGGACGAACCAGCTGTCGACGGCCCGCTTGGCGTCGGCGAGCGGTGCCCCCGTCGCCTCGCGGTAGATCTTGATGGCGTTGATCTTGTGGCCGGCGCTGATCTCGCGGCTCACCCGGGCGCGGACCGCGTCGGTGAGGCCGACGAGCTCGCGGTCGGGGTCCTTGCGCCCCATGACCCGTCCCCAGACGACGACCGCGACGACGATGACGATGACGATGAGGACGAGCTTCACCAGAGGGTGCATGGGGCCAGCCTAGGTCGGGGTCGAGGGGTCGACGGGGTCAGAGGTCGGTGTGCCCGAGGAGCATCCGGACCTCGCCCGCGGTGATGACCGACCCGGTGGCGACGACACCGCCGCCCATGCCGTCGGACTCGGCGATCGTCACGGCCTGCTCGAGCGCGTCCGGCAGGTCGCGGACCACCGTCACCCGGGACTCGCCGAAGAGCTCCACGGCGAGCGCGCCGAGAGCCTCGGGCCGCATGGCGCGCGGCGACGAGCTGCGGGTGACGACGATGTGGTCGAGGGCGGGCTCGAGCACCTCGAGCATCCCGGCGGCGTCCTTGTCGGCGACGATGCCGACGAGCCCGACGAGACGGGTGAAGGAGAACGCCTCCCCGAGCGCCGCCACGAGCGAGCGGGCGCCGTGCGGGTTGTGGGCCGCGTCGACGAGGACGGTCGGCGACCGTCGGACGATCTCGAGGCGCCCCGGGGAGGTCATGCCCGCGACGGCAGCGGTCAGCACCTCGGGCTCGATGCGCTGGTCGCCGCCCCCGAGGAAGGACTCCACGGCCGCGACCGCGGTGGCGAGGTTGCTCGCCTGGTGCGCGCCGTGGAGCGGGAGGAAGAGGTCGGCGTACTCCCCCGCGAGCCCACGGATCGACACCTGCTGGCCGCCGATCGCGACCTCTCGTGCGAGGACGCCGAAGTCGTTGCCCTCGAAGACGATCCGGGCACCACCGACCTCCTCGACGCGGTCGACCAGGACGCGCGCGACGTCCTCGTCCTGCACGCCGGAGACGGTGACGGAGTCGGCCTTGATGATGCCGCTCTTCTCCTCGGCGATGGACACGACGTCGTCACCGAGCAGGTGGGTGTGGTCGAGGTCGACGGGGGTGACGACGGCGACCTGGGCGTCGATGACGTTGGTGGCGTCCCAGGAGCCACCGAGACCGACCTCGATGATCGCGACGTCAACCGGGGCGTCGGCGAACGCGGCGTAGGCGAGGGCGACCAGCACCTCGAAGAAGTTCATCCGGCGGCCGCCGGACTCGAGCGACCGGGCATCGACGAGCTCGATGAGTGGCGCGACCTCGTCGTAGGCGGCGATGAACTTCTCGCGCGGGATCGGCTTGCCCGACAAGGTGATCCGCTCACGGATGTCGTGCAGGTGCGGCGACGTGAAGCGTCCGGTGGACAGTCCGGTCTCGCGCAGGATCGAGTCGATCATGCGGCTCGTCGACGTCTTGCCGTTCGTGCCCGTGAGGTGGATCGTCGGGTAGGTGCGCTGCGGGTCGCCGGCGAGCTCCATGACCGCGCGGATGCGGTCGAGCGACGGACCGATGTCGTTCTCGGGCGCTCGGGCGAGGATCTCCTCCTCGATCTCGCGCATCCGCTTCATCTCCTCGAGGTTGCGCGCGGCCTCGACGGCGGCGGCGTCCGGGCGGCCGTTCATGCCGGCTCCCCCGTGCCCAGCTCGCGGACCATCCACACGCTCTCGGGCAGGCCCGATCCGGGTGTCTCACGGTGCGTCTCGACGAAGCCGTGCCGCGTGTAGAAGCGCGCCGCCTGCTGGTTGCCCTCGAGGTAGGACAGGGTGATGCGCGGGTGCTCGCTCTCCAGGGCGCGGGCGACGACGGCGTCCATGAGGCGCGAGCCGATGCCGTGACCGTGGTGGCCGGGCAGGACGTAGAGCTTCCACAGCACGAACGACTCGTCCTGGGATCCGAAGGTCGCCACTCCGACGACCTCGTCACCCTTCACGGCGACGAGGGTGCGGCCCTTGCGGATCGAGTCGGTGACGACGTCGCTCGTCCACCACTTGGCCAGTCCCATGGCGACGTACTCGGGCCCGGCGATCGGCTCGTAGGTCGCGAGCCAGGTCCGGTGACCGACGGACAGCACGCCCGCCAGGTCGTCGCCCACGGCCCCGCGCACGACGACGCCGTCGGCCGGTCGCCCGTCCGTGCGGGTGTCGTGGTCGGTCGGGTCGGGGTCGGGGGTCGTGCTCACGTCGGCGCCCTCCAGCTCGTCCTCGCGGTTCGCGGCGATCATCGCTTGACCACGAGGATCGTCGCCGGGTGGTTGTCGCCGACGACGACGTCGGTCGGTGTGCCCGGCAGCCCGTCGGGCAGCGCGTGGTCGGGTCCGGCCGCGGCGAACTGCGTCGCGAGCGTCTCCCCGACGATGAGGTCGCGGTGGGTCACCGTGGCCTCGAACACCTCGGCGCCGCCCTGAACCGTCAGGCTGATGCGGTCGCTGACGTGCAGGCCGGTGTCGCGACGGGCCTGCTGGACCGCGCGGACGAGGTCACGGGCCAGGCCCTCGGAGGCCAGCTCGGAGGTGACGGTCGTGTCGAGCACGACGAAGCCACCCGAGGGGAGCATCGCCGTGGCACCCGCGTCGGCGTCGCCGGCGACGACGGTCTCGAGGGCGTACTCGCCCTCGACGAGCGCGAGCCCGCCGGACGTGACCGTGCCGTCGGCGTCGACGCTCCAGTCGCCCGACTTGCTGCCCTTGATGGCGCGCTGGACGTCCTTGCCCAGGCGCGGTCCGGCCGCGCGGGCGTTGACGGTCAGGCGCTGGCTGACGCCGAAGTCGGCCTCGCTCGCCGTCGCGACGTCCACGAGGGTCAACGCCTTGACGTTGAGCTCGTCCTGGATGATCGCCCGGAACGGCTCCAGCGCGGCCGGGTCGGCCGCGACGACGGTCAGCTCGGCGAGGGGCAGGCGCGCGCGCAGGCCCCGGGCCTTGCGCAGGCTCGAGCCGGTCGAGCAGATCTCCCGCGCCCGGTCCATCGCGACGACGAGCTCGTGGTCGGCCGGGAGGTCGTCGACCGTCGGGTAGTCGGTGAGGTGCACCGAGCGCTCGCCCGTCAGGCCGCGCCAGATCTCCTCGGTCACGAGCGGCAGCAGGGGCGCCGTGGCACGCGTGACCGTCTCGAGCGCCGTCCACAGGGTGTCGAAGGCCGCGAGCGACTCGTCGGTCTCACCGCCCCAGAAGCGGTCGCGGGAGCGGCGGATGTACCAGTTGGTCAGCACGTCGAGGAAGGCGCGCATCGTGTCGCACGCAGCGGCGATCTCGTAGGCGTCGAGCTGCTCGGTCATGTCGCCGACGAACTCGCGCAGCTTGGCGAGCAGGTAGCGGTCGAGCACGTCGGACGAGGTCGTCGAGCGCTTCGCCTCGTAGCCCTCACCGCCGCGCGCCGTGTTGGCGTAGAGCGAGAAGAACGACCACGCGTTCCACAGCGGGATCATGACCTGGCGCACGCCGTCGCGGATGCCCTGCTCGGTGACGACGAGGTTGCCGCCGCGCAGGATCGGGCTGCTCATGAGGAACCAGCGCATGGCGTCGGCGCCGTCGCGGTCGAAGACCTCGCGGACGTCGGGGTAGTTGCGCAGCGACTTGCTCATCTTCTGGCCGTCGGACCCGAGGACGATGCCGTGGCTGACACACGTCTTGAAGGCGGGCCGGTCGAAGAGCGCCGTGGCGAGGATGTGCAGGGTGTAGAACCACCCGCGCGTCTGGCCGATGTACTCGACGATGAAGTCACCCGGGAAGTGGTGCTCGAACCAGTCGGCGTTCTCGAACGGGTAGTGCACCTGGGCGAAGCTCATCGAGCCGGAGTCGAACCAGACGTCGAGGACGTCCTCGACGCGGCGCATGGTCGACCGCCCCGACGGGTCGTCGGGGTTCGGACGCGTCAGGCTGTCGATGAAGGGCCGGTGCAGGTCGGTGACCTCGACGCCGAAGTCGCGCTCCAGCTCCTCGAACGAGCCGTAGACGTCGAGGCGCGGGAACTCCGGGTTGTCGGACTTCCACACGGGGATCGGGCTGCCCCAGAAGCGGTTTCGCGAGATGGACCAGTCGCGCGCGTTGGCGAGCCACTTGCCGAACTGGCCGTCCTTGATGTGGGAGGGCGTCCACTCGATCTCCTGGTTGAGCTCGAGCATCCGCTCCTTGATCTTCGTGACCTCGACGAACCACGACGAGACCGCCATGTAGATGAGGGGCTCGCGGCAGCGCCAGCAGTGCGGGTAGCTGTGGTCGTAGGTCTCGCGGCGCAGCAGCACCGTGCCGGCCGTCACCGAACCGGTCTCGCCCTCGCCGCGGGTCGCCGCCTTGAGGTGGTCGATGATGTGGGCGTTGGCGTCGAAGACGTGCATGCCCTCGTAGTCGGTGACGGGCCAGAGGAACCGGCCGTCGGCGCCGACGGGCACGACCGGCTCGATGCCGGCCGCGTCGGTGACGATCTTGTCCTCCTCACCGAAGGCGCCGGCGGTGTGGACGAGGCCCGTGCCGTCCTCGGTGGTGACGAAGTCGGCCGGGAAGACGCGGTGGGCGCGCTCGTGCCCCTCGTAGTAGGAGAACGGCGGCGTGAACGAGCGGCCGAGCAGGTCGCGGCCCGTGAGCCGCTCGACGACGCGCTCGTCGAGGGCGCCCAGGTCGACGTCGGCCCCGAAGAGGTCCTTGGCGTAGGCCGCGAGGCGGGCCGCGCCGATGACGTAGCGCTCGGTCGTGCCCGTCACGTCGGACTCGACGACGACGTAGTCGATGTCGGGCCCGACCATGATGCCGAGGTTGGCGGGCAGGGTCCACGGCGTCGTCGTCCACACGAGGGCGAGCTCGCCGGTCTCGAGGCGCAGGCCGATGGTGACGGCGGGGTCCTGGCGCATCTTGTAGACGTCGTCGTCCATGCGCAGCTCGTGGTTGGACAGCGGCGTCTGGTCGTTCCAGCAGTAGGGCAGGACGCGGAAGCCTTCGTAGACCAGGCCCTTGTCGTGCAGCTGCTTGAAGGCCCAGATGACCGACTCCATGTAGGAGGGTTCGAGCGTCTTGTAGTCGTGGTCGAAGTCGACCCAGCGCGCCTGGCGCGTCACGTAGTCGCGCCACTCGCCGGTGTACTTGAGCACCGAGCTGCGGCAGGCGTCGTTGAACGTGTCGATGCCGAGCTCGACGATGTCCTGCTTCGTCTTGAGGCCGAGCTGGCGCTGCGCCTCGAGCTCGGCGGGCAGGCCGTGGGTGTCCCAGCCGAAGCGGCGCTCGACGCGCTTGCCGCGCATCGTCTGGTAGCGCGGGACGATGTCCTTGACGTAGCCGGTGAGCAGGTGGCCGTAGTGCGGCAGGCCGTTGGCGAAAGGCGGTCCGTCGTAGAAGACGAACTCGTTGGAGCCGTCGGTGCCGGCGTCGCGGCCCTCGACCGACGCGATGAACGTGCCGTCCTCGTCCCAGTACCTGAGGACCCGCTGCTCGATCTCGGGGAAGCGCGGGTTGGACGGGACGCCGCCCGTCGTGGACTGGCCGGCGTCGTCGTTCGTGGTGACCTTGGGATAGGTCATGCTCGTGGTCTCCTGCGTTCGCGTCTGTTGGTCGCTCGTCTCTGCCACGAGGACGACGTCTCCTGCCGGAGGCTGCCGCGGTACCACCCCGCTTGCCGCACGCGCCCGCCCGCTCGGGCTGACCGCATACGACCGCTCTTGTCGAAGGCTGTGACGGGCCCACCCGTCCGGTTCTAGTGGGGGCCACCCGCCGAGGTGGGTGACCCTGTTCTTCCGGAGGCTCGCCGCTGATACACGGCTCCGACGCCTGTGCCGCCCAGTCTAGCCTGTCGTCATGCCCAGCCTGCCCGAGCAGATCGCCCATCGTGAGGTCACCGACCCCGACGTGCGTCGGTCGTACGCGCTCGACGCGACCGTCGCCCTCGCTCCCCCGCCCGACGACTTCGCCGTCGTGCGGGCCCGCGACGTCAGCGACGTCGTGGCCGTGCTCGAGCACGCACAGGCCACCGGCACCGCGGTCGTGCCGCAGGGCGCGCGCACGTCGCGCTCGGGCGGCGCCGTCGCCACCGAGGACTGCATCGTGCTCAACGTCGAGGCGCTCGACGAGATCCACGAGGTCAACGAGCTCGAGGGGTATGCCGTCGTCGGCCCCGGCGTCGTCAACGCCGACCTCAAGCGTGCGGCGGCCGCGGCCGGCCTCTTCTACGGCCCCGACCCCGCCTCGTGGGAGACGTGCACCATCGGCGGCAACATCGCGACGAACGCCGGCGGGCTGTGCTGCGTCAAGTACGGCGTGACGTCCGACTGGGTCAAGGCCCTGCAGGTCGTGCTCCCGGGCGGCGAGGTCATGCAGACCGGTCACCGCACCGCCAAGGGTGTCGCCGGCTTCGACCTGACCGGGCTCTTCGTCGGCTCGGAGGGCACCCTCGGCGTCGTCACCGAGGCCGTGGTCCGGCTCGACCCCGCCCCCGACCCCGCCCTCACGGCGCTCGCCGTCTTCGACTCGCTCGACGCGGCCGTGGCCGGCATCGTCGCCCTGCGCCGCGACCCGCACCGGCCGTGCCTGCTCGAGATCATCGACCGCACGAGCGTCCGGGCCATCCAGGCCTTCGGCGACTTCGGCTTCCCCGACGACTGCGCGGCGGTGCTGCTCGTCCAGTCCGACCGCCCGGGCCACGTCGCCGACGACGTCGCGAGGTATGCCGCCCTGCTGGAGTCCGCGGGCGCGACCGACGTCGCGGTCGCCGACGACGCGCAGGAGTCGGAGGCGCTGCTCGCCGGGCGCCGCGTCATGAGCACCGCGTTCGAGGCGATGGGCGGGCGTCTCGCCGAGGACATGTGCGTGCCCATCGGCCGGCTCGCCGAGTTCGTCCGCGGCATCGAGGCCATCTCGGAGCGCCGGTCGGTGCTCATCCCGGTGAGTGGCCACGGCGGCGACGGCAACCTGCACCCCTCGATCGTCTTCACCCACGACGACCCCGACAGCCTGGCGCGCGCGTGGGAGGCCTTCGACGACCTCATCCGGCTCGGGCTCTCGCTCGACGGCACCATCACGGGCGAGCACGGCATCGGCTCGGTCAAGGTGCCGTGGCTCGGTCTCGAGCTCGGGGACGCCGAGCTCGACCGGCAGCGCCGCCTCAAGGCCGTCTTCGACCCGCTCGAGATCATGAACCCCGGCAAGGTCTTCCCCGTCGCACCCCGTTGACCTGTCGGGTGCGGTGGGTCCTCGGCACCTGGCGCCGGGGATCCACCGCACTCCCGGGTTAGCGTGGGTGATGGGCATCCGCGGCGCCGGTCTCGTTGCAGCCTTCGCACTGGCGGCGGCAGCCTGCACGGGCGGGTCGCCGGCCGGCCACAGCGTCTCGGCGCCGCCGTCCTCGACGGCCTCCTCGCCCGTCTCTCCCTCCTCGAGCTCCTCGGCTGCAGCCACGGCGACTCGTCCGGCCGCACCGGCTCCGGCGACGTCTGCTCCCCCGCCACGCGCGGACCCCTTCGACGTCGACAGGGTGCTGGGCGGCATACGAGCTCTGGCGTCGCTCGGACCGCGCGACGCGGCGAGCCCGGCGAGCGACCGGGCGGCCGCCTACGTCGCCGGGCGGTTGCGCGCGGCGGGCTACCGCGTCACCCTCCAGCCCGTCGCGGTGCCCGCCGGGGTCTCGTGGGGGGTCCGGGTCCCGGCCGGCACGACGGTGAACGTCGTCGCCGACCCGCCCGGCTTCGACCCTACGGCACCGCACGTCGTCGTCGGAGCGCACCTCGACACCGTGCCCCAGTCGCCCGGAGCCGAGGACAACGCCTCCGGCCTGATGGTCATGGCCGAGGTCGCCAGGATGACGCGCGAGCAGCCCGGCGCCCTCCCCGTGCGGTTCGTCGCGTTCGGCGCCGAGGAGGCACGCGGCGGCAACGGCACGGTGTATGCGTTCGGCTCGCGGCACCTCGTCCGCTCGCTCGGTGCGGCGGAGCGTCGCGCCGTGAGTGGCATGGTCGCCCTCGACCGCGTCGGCGTCCGGGCGGCAGCGGTGCCGGTGTGCCACGTCGCGGGCGCCGACGCCTCCCTCGCGCAGGCGATCCGTCGCGCGGCGGGCGCCGCCGCGCCGACCAGGGGGTGTGTCAACAGGGCGAGCGACCACGTGTCGTTCGAGAAGGCCGGCATCCCCGCCGCCCGGCTCGGCAGCGTGCCCTACGCGGCCTACCACTCGGCCGGCGACGTGCCTTCCGTCGTCGACGGGGGTCAGCTCGCACGATCCGGCGCCGTCCTCTGGGCCTGGATCCGCTCGCTGCGCTGAGCCCGACGCGCCGCTGATGGACTGCCCCCGGGGTCGGCGCACGCGTTTGGCAGGATGACGTCATGACCGAAGTGGACACGACGGGTGCGTGGCTGAGCCGCGAGGACCTCGACAACGCCCGTGACCGACTGCCGATCCTCTACGTCCACGCGATCCCGGTCCGCGTCGACGACCGTGGCGTCGTCACCCACGTGGGCCTGCTGCTCCGCGCCGACAGCGACGGCGGGATCGGGCAGGAGGTCGTCGGCGGTCGCGTGCTCTACCACGAGCGCATCCGCGACGCCCTGACGCGGCACGTCGAGAGCGACCTCGGTCCGATGGCGCTCCCCCGCATCCCCCTGTCGCCGCAGCCGTTCACGGTCGCCGAGTTCTTCCCGACGCCCGGCGTCACCCCCTTCCACGACCCACGTCAGCACGCGGTGTCGCTGGCCTTCGTCGTCGCCGTCATGGGCGACTGCCGGCCGCAGCAGGACGCCCTCGACCTGTCGTGGGTGACGCCTGAGGAGGCGGCGACCATCGCGGTCGGCTCGGAGATGTCGGGCTCCCACGGCGTCCTCGTCCGCCAGGCCCTGGCGCACGTCGGTTTCCCCGTCTAAAGGTGACTAATTCGCGGGATTGACTGAAACGCAAGACAGTTCATGACTTCGGTCCGGACTTCCCGACCATTTCGGACGCGTTGCGACGATCTCGGGTGTGACGCCGGACACCGGCCTAGCGTGGAGAGTTGAGCGTTGGTCGACCCTGTGCGGCGACATCGTGACACCGGACGTCTCGTGGTTGATGCCTCGTCCCGCGAGCCGCAGTCACACCGCCGGTCGGCGCTCTCCATCCGGCACAGGGGCCGGGCCATCACCTGCACATGGAGACACACATGCACCTTACAAGGACAGTGTCTCGGGGGAAGCCCACTTCCGGGCAACACGTCACCACATCCCGTCGCAAGGCCACCGTGATGGTGGCGTCCGCGGCCCTGGCCTTCTCGGGGGCGGTTCTGCTCGCCCCGTCGGCCCAGGCCGTACACGAGCTCAACCTCATCGAGCTCGACGGCAACGCCGTCGCATCCCTGCCGCAGAGCGGCGCCAACGCACCCGATGACTGGAACGAGGTCTGCAAGGCGGTCACGATCACCAACGACTCTGCCAACGCGATCCCGGACCAGTGCGCCAGCGCCGGATCGCTCGAGGCCAGCAACACCGCGGTCGCGTGGGCCAACGACGGCGCCCAGAACGCGACCATCTTCACCGGCGGCGGCTCCAAGGACCCGCTGACCCTCACCGGGTGGGCGTGGAAGGACCAGTCCGGCGGACTGCCGGACAAGGACAACCTCCAGGACGCCTTCGCGGCCCGCTACTCCATCCCCAAGTCGACCGCGTGTCCGAACCCCACACCGGGGGCCCTGAACTGTGAGGTCCTCTACTTCGGGTCCGACCGCTTCGACAACAGCGGCGACGCCCAACAGGGCTTCTGGTTCTTCCAGAACAAGGTCACGCTCGACCCGGCCACCGGCAAGTTCGTCGGCGTCCACAAGGACGGCGACCTGCTGATCCTCAGCGACTTCAGCAACGGCGGCCAGGTCTCCACGATCAACATCTACAAGTGGACCGGCACCGACGCCGCGGGTGGGCTCACCTTCCTCACCGGCGGGGCCACGTCCAAGTGCGGTGGCACGACCAACGACCCGTTCTGCGGCATCGTCAACCCGACCAACGGGACCGTCGCACCGTGGTCGTTCACCGACAAGAGCGGCAACAGCACCTACCTCAACGGCGAGTTCTACGAGGGCGGCGTCAACCTCAGCGATCCCTCGATCGGACTGGGCGGCGAGTGCTTCTCGAGCTTCACCGCCGAGACCCGCTCCTCCACGTCGACCACCGCGACCCTCAAGGACTTCGTCCTCGGCCAGTTCGCCCTCTGCAGCGCCACGCTGACGACGACGCCGAGCGGTGGAACGACGGTCGGGACGGCTGTCCTGCCAGGCACGGCCATCACCGACCTGGCCGTGGTCCAAGGACAAGGCACGTCCTCCCCGCCCACGCCGACCGGCAACGTCTCGTTCTTCCTCTGCGGACCGACCGCTGCCAACTCGACGACCCTCTGCACCACAGGCGGCACGGCCGCTGGAGTCAAGGCTCTGGCAGCCACACCACCGCCGGCCGGGGAGGCTTCGGCAACGTCCGACGCGGTCAACACTGCGGCGGCTCCCCTCGCGCCCGGACGGTACTGCTTCCGCGCGACCTGGCCGGGCGACACGAACTACCCCGACCCGCTGAGCCACGTTGGCACGGCCGCGGGTAGCGAGTGCTTCTTCGTCGCCGACACCACATCGGCGACCTCAGCCCAGGTCTGGCTGCCGAACGACTCGGCGACCATCACGTCCGCCGGTGGCACGGCCTTGAACGGCAGCTTGTCGTTCACGCTCTACTCCGACGACAACTGCGGTGTGACGAGCGGTTCGATCCTGCGGCCCGCCGAGACCTTCTCGCTCACCAATGCGGCCTCGCCTGCCACACGGTCCACGACCAACAGCACCGTGACGGTGTCGACGTCGTCGGCTGTCTCCTGGCTGGTGGAGTTCACGAGCAGCAACGCGCTCGTCGGGAACAGCAGCCACTGCGAGAAGACATCGCTGACGATCACCAACTGATCAGGATCTGGCCGAACGGTCACTCACTGAGCGCTGAGGGGCCCGGTCGCGGAGGCGACCGGGCCCTTCAGTCGCAAACGCACGTCGGGTCTCCCACTGACATCGACACCAAAACAGTGCTTTTTGCTGATCATCCGGCTGATCGTGTGACTTCTCACGGGACTGTTCTGGCATAGCGGACGACTTTCTGTGATCTGCCTCGCTCTCCGTGACGTCGTCCTACCTTCGCAGGAGGACGTGGGTGGGCCCTGTGCGGGCGACCACTCGGGGGCTGGAGCTGTGGGGCTCGTGGTGATCGTGCCGGCATCGCCGATGCACATCCTCCAACGGTGCGGGGGCCGACAACCGCTCATGTATGGAGACACACATGCACCTTTCATGGACCGTGTCTCGGGGGAAGCCCGCAACAGGGCTGAGCACACATTCATCCCGTCGCAAGGCCACCGTGATGGTGGCGTCCGCGGCCCTGGCCTTCTCGGGGGCGGTTCTGCTCGCCCCGTCGGCCCAGGCCGTACACGAGCTCAACCTCATCGAGCTCGACGGCAACGCCGTCGCATCCCTGCCGCAGAGCGGCGCCAACGCACCCGATGACTGGAACGAGGTCTGCAAGGCGGTCACGATCACCAACGACTCTGCCAACGCGATCCCGGACCAGTGCGCCAGCGCCGGATCGCTCGAGGCCAGCAACACCGCGGTCGCGTGGGCCAACGACGGCGCCCAGAACGCGACCATCTTCACCGGCGGCGGCTCCAAGGACCCGCTGACCCTCACCGGGTGGGCGTGGAAGGACCAGTCCGGCGGACTGCCGGACAAGGACAACCTCCAGGACGCCTTCGCGGCCCGCTACTCCATCCCCAAGTCGACCGCGTGTCCGAACCCCACACCGGGGGCCCTGAACTGTGAGGTCCTCTACTTCGGGTCCGACCGCTTCGACAACAGCGGCGACGCCCAACAGGGCTTCTGGTTCTTCCAGAACAAGGTCACGCTCGACCCGGCCACCGGCAAGTTCGTCGGCGTCCACAAGGACGGCGACCTGCTGATCCTCAGCGACTTCAGCAACGGCGGCCAGGTCTCCACGATCAACATCTACAAGTGGACCGGCACCGACGCCGCGGGTGGGCTCACCTTCCTCACCGGCGGGGCCACGTCCAAGTGCGGTGGCACGACCAACGACCCGTTCTGCGGCATCGTCAACCCGACCAACGGGACCGTCGCACCGTGGTCGTTCACCGACAAGAGCGGCAACAGCACCTACCTCAACGGCGAGTTCTACGAGGGCGGCGTCAACCTCAGCGATCCCTCGATCGGACTGGGCGGCGAGTGCTTCTCGAGCTTCACCGCCGAGACCCGCTCCTCCACGTCGACCACCGCGACCCTCAAGGACTTCGTCCTCGGCCAGTTCGCCCTCTGCAGCGCCACGCTGACGACGACCCCGTCGGCCGGAGTGACGGAGGCCACCGCGGTCTCCCCGGGCGAGCAGGTGCGTGACACCGCAGTCATCCTGGGCTCGGGCACCGGCTCCCCGCCCACGCCGACCGGCAACGTCTCGTTCTTCCTCTGCGGACCGACCGCTGCCAACTCGACTGCGCTCTGCACCACAGGCGGCACGGCCGTCGGTGTCAACCCCCTTGCGGGCTCGGCACCACCTGCCGGCGAGGCCACGGCCCTGTCGAACTTCGTCAACACCGCGGCGTCCCCGCTCAGTCCCGGACGCTACTGCTTCCGGGCGACCTGGCCGGGCGACGCGAACTACCCCGACCCGCTGAGCCACACCGGTACGGGTAACAGCGAGTGCTTCCTCGTCCGCACGATCCCCACCAACACGGTCACCACGCCGACGGACGGCTCGGGTGTTCCGATCCCGAACCCGACCACCACCGGTGTGGCCCTCGGCACCAACCTGTTCGACAAGGCTGTCGTGACGGGGACGGCCATCGGCGGAACGCCGACGGGCAACGTCAACTTCTCCGTCTGCAACCCGAACCAGCTCACCGGCGGCGTCTGCGCCGCGGGCACCGGTTCACCGGTGACGGGCAACCCGAAGGCGCTCGCGTCCGTTGTCGGTAGCAACCCACCGGCGGCATTCGCCATCTCGGGTGCGGTCCTGGGCAACATCGCGGGAGTCTGGTGCTTCCGGGCCGACTACGTGCCGACCGGGTCGGTGTACGACCCGTCCAACGACACGGGAAGCACGACCGAGTGCGTCAAGGTCAACCCTGACAGCACGACCACAGTGACGACCCCGCAGGTGTCCGGATCGCCCATCTCGGGCACCGTCGCCGTCGGAACCTCCGTCACGGACCACGCAGTGGTCACCGGAACCGCGGCCGGTGGTTCGCCCACCGGTACGGTCGACTTCTTCATCTGCAGCCCGAGCCAGCTCGACGCCAACCAGCTGTGCAGCACCGGTGGCGTGTCCGCCGGCGCCGACAAGCCGCTGACGGCAGGGGCGGGCAACACCGCGACGGCCGACTCCAACGCGGTCAACGCCAACGTGGTCGGCAAGTGGTGCTTCCGCGCCGAGTACAAGTCGAACACGGTCAACTACACGAACTCGAGTGACTCGAGGGCCAACGAGTGCTTCACGGTGACGGACACGACGTCTGCCACCTCAGAGCAGACCTGGCTCCCGAACGACTCCGCCACGATCACCTCGCTCGGCGGAACCGCACTCAAGGGTTCGCTCGCCTTCACGCTGTACGACAGCGCGAACTGCACGGGCACCGTGCTGCGACCGACTGAGACCATCGCCGTCGACGGCGCGTCACCTGTGACGAAGTCGACGAGCAACTCCACGGTTTCGGTCACGGTCACGAAGACGGTGTCGTGGAAGGTCGCGTTCACGAGCGACAACGCGCTCGTGGGCAACAGCGAACACTGTGAGAGCACGAGTCTGACCATCACCAACTGAGTGACAGCGGTGCCCGGGAGCCGTCGCTCCCGGGCACCGTGTCCCGCTGCGCCCGGGGCTCACCCCTCGACGTGGAAGGACTTGGTGGCCAACGTGGGGAACTTGTTGTGGCCGGCCGAGTAGTACAACGTCGCCGTGCATTCGGCGGCCCCGCCTGCCCAGTAGTCCGACCGGAGTGTGAAGTTCCGCGCCCACGGCCACGGGTAGTCGGGGAAAAAGCCCGCCGACGCCCAGTAGACCTCGGTGCCGTTCTGGTAGCAGTACAACTTCACCATCGGGCGGTCGGTGACGGTCGTGGAGACGGTGAAGGTGACCTCGTCGCCGTAGTTGACGACCGCGTCTGCGGAATCCACGGGGATCATGGTGACGCTAGACGTGCGGCTGGCACCAGACACGCGGTCGCCGAGCGGCCGGGCCTCTGCCGGGGCCGAGGTGGCGATGAGGACCGCGGCGGCGGCCCCGAGGCCCAGCAGGGCGCTCACGGTGTGGCGGGTTGGTCGTGCGACGGCGGAAAGACTCATGCAGCGGTTCCCTTCGTTGGCCCGACCCGTGGGTCGGTGCATGGACGGCTCCCCTGCGACCGACACCTCCGCGGCGGAGGCCAGCCGAACGCTAGCCAAGGGCCACGAGAGCTCGCAATATTCGGCAGGAAGCGTTCGTAAGTACACATCACGGATGTTTCTGGCACCTGCAGCCAGCCCGGCGGGACGCGTTCGGGGGAGGTCGTTCCCGCCTCCAGAGCACGACGCGACCGACAACGGTCGCTGTCGTCACAGACCCGAGTCGGGGGTTCGGGCACCTCCACCAGGGAAAGAAGCACCATCATGAAGGTCATCAAGTCAGCCCTCGTCGCCCTCTTCGCCCTCGTCGTCATGGCGAGCCCGGCCTCGGCCGTCGCGGCGAAGTTCCACTCCGTCAGCGCCTCGGTCAACAACTCGGGCGCGCTGGTCGTCAGCTTCGACGAGCGGGGGCTCGGCAACGGCAACATCGACTACGTGCTCGCAGCCGACTCGGTCGCGGTGTACGCCTGCATCAACGGCGGCGGGAACCACCCGCAGGCCGCCAACAAGGAGACGGCCAACGGCGACGTCAGCGCCGCCGGTAGCTTCGAGTCGCGCAACGGTCGCGTCCAGGCCAGCCTGAGCGCGGGCCCGATCTCGGCCGGAGCCTTCACCTGCCCCGGCGGTCAGCGTCTCGTCCTCGCTGCGGTCACGTACAGCAACATCGTGCTGACCGACACGACGAACGGCACGAGCGTCTCCATCAACAGCATCTCGCGCACCTTCTTCGCCGTCTGAGTCACCACAGGAAACAGGGGCCCGTCGAGCACCTGCTCGACGGGCCCTTGCGACTCCTTGTGAGGATGACGCCCCCGGACGCCGTATGCCGCTCCGCCACCCTCCCCCGGCCGGCGGCATACGGCCCGAGGCCTCGAGCCGCGCGTGTCCGGGGTGGGGCCCTCAGTGCTGGTGCTCGAGGAGGTCCTGGCGTCCGGACCCGAGGACCGTAAGCGGCAGCAGGGTCTTGCCGGTGGGCCCGATCTCGATCTCGGTGCCCATCTGTGGGCAGACGCCGCAGTCGAAGCACGGGGTCCAGCGGCAGTCGTCGACCTCGGTCTCGTCGAGGGCGTCCTGCCAGTCCTCCCAGAGCCAGTCCTTGTCGAGACCGGAGTCGAGGTGGTCCCAGGGCAGCACCTCGGACTCGCCGCGCTCGCGCGTGGTGTACCAGGCGAGGTCGACGGGCACGTCGGCGAAGGCCTCGTCGGCGCAGCGCATCCAGCGGTCGTAGGAGAAGTGCTCGCTCCACCCGTCGAACCGACCGCCGTCGCGCCACACCGCCTCGATGACCTTGCCGACGCGGCGGTCACCGCGGGAGAGCAGTCCCTCGACGATGCCGGGCTGGCCGTCGTGGTAGCGGAACCCGATGGACGAGCCGTAGCGCTTGTCGGAGCGAAGCGCCTCGCGCAGCTTGGCGAGCCGGGCGTCGGTCTCCTCGACGCCGAGCTGCGAGGCCCACTGGAAGGGCGTGTGCGGCTTGGGCACGAAACCGCCGATCGAGACGGTGCAGCGGATGTCGCGCCGGCCGGACACCTGGCGCCCGGTCTCGATGACGCGCTTGGCGAGGTCGGCGATCTGGAGCACGTCCTCGTCGGTCTCGGTCGGCAGCCCGCACATGAAGTAGAGCTTGACCTGGCGCCAGCCAGCGCCGTAGGCCGCGGCGACGGTGTTGATGAGGTCCTCCTCGGACACCATCTTGTTGATCACCTTGCGGATGCGCTCTGACCCGCCCTCGGGCGCGAACGTCAGCCCCGACCGGCGGCCGTTGCGGGTCAGCTCGTTGGCGAGGTCGATGTTGAAGGCGTCGACGCGCGTCGAGGGCAGCGACAGCCCGGTCTGGGTGCCCTCGTAGCGGTCGGCGAGCCCCTTCGTGAGGTCGGCGATCTCGGAGTGGTCGGCCGAGCTCAGCGAGAGCAGGCCCACCTCCTCGAAACCCGTTGCGGCAAGGCCACGTTCGACCATCTCGCCGATGCCCGTGATGGACCGCTCACGCACCGGCCGCGTGATCATGCCGGCCTGGCAGAAGCGGCAGCCGCGCGTGCAGCCGCGGAAGATCTCGACCGACATGCGCTCGTGCACCGACTCCGCGAGCGGGACGAGGGGCTGCTTCGGGTAGGGCCACGCGTCGAGGTCCATGACGGTGTGCTTGGCCACGCGCCACGGCACCCCAGCGGCGTCGGCGGCCGGCGCGACGCGCTGGATGCGCCCGTCGGGCAGGTAGGAGACGTCGTAGAACGCCGGGACGTACACGCCGCCCGTGCGGGCGAGGCGCAGGAGCACCTCACGACGGCCGCCCGGACGGCCCTGGGCCTTCCACTCCCCCACGATGTCGGTGACGGTGAGGACGGCCTGCTCCCCGTCACCGACGATGGCGGCGTCGATGAACGAGGCGATGGGCTCGGGGTTGAAGGCCGCGTGCCCGCCCGCGATGACGATCGGGTCGTCCACGTCGCGATCGACCGAGTGCAGCGGGATGCCGGCGAGGTCGAGCGCCGTCAGCATGTTGGTGTAGCCGAGCTCGGTCGAGAAGCTGAGGCCGAAGAGGTCGAAGTCCCGCACCGAGCGGTGCCCGTCGACGGTGAACTGCGGCAGGCCCGCCTCCCGCAGCTGCGCCTCCATGTCGGGCCACACGGCATACGTGCGCTCGGCGAGGGCGTCAGCGCGCTCGTTGAGGACCTCGTAGAGGATCATGACGCCCTGGTTGGGGACGCCGACCTCGTACGCGTCGGGGTACATCAGCGCCCACCGGGTGGTCAGCTCCTCGCCGTCGGGGCCGTGGCCGCCGACGTGCCAGTCCTTGACCGTGGAGTTGAGCTCGCCGCCGACGTACTGGATGGGCTTGTTGACCCGCTCCAGCAGGGGCTCGAGGGCGTTGAACAGGGACTCTCCGGGCATCCCGCCATGGTACGTGGGTCTACCGCTGCGCCGAAACACGGCGAACCGCCCGCACCCGTCCAAGCCGCGGACAGGCGGGGGCGCCCCACCTAGTCTGGGTGGGCGGAGGTGGAGAGGTGGCGACGGAGCCGACGGCGATCCACGTGGAGGTGCTGCCCGCGCGACTGGGCGACTGCCTGCTCGTCGAGTGCCCGCGCCCCGACGGCCGGACGTGGCGGATGCTCGTGGACGGCGGCCCTCCGGACACCTGGCCGCTCCTCGAGGCGCGGCTGCGCCGCCTCGACCCGGGTGACCGCCACATCGACGTCGCGGTCATCACGCACATCGACAGCGACCACATCGGCGGCATGCTGCCGCTCCTCGCCAGCGACCTCGCCGCGGACGTCCGCGACTTCTGGTTCAACGGGCGCCCGCACCTTCCGGTGAGCGGGCCCGGCCGGCCCCGGAGCGTCGACCAGGGCGAGAGCCTCGTCGCCGCGCTCAGCGGCCCCGAGGCGGATCCTCTGGCGGGCGGCCCCTCGGCGATGCAGTCACGGCGCCGTGCCCTGCCGTGGAACGTCGCGTTCGGTGGCGGGCCCGTCGACACCGGCGCGACGGGCGGCTTCGTCGAGGTCGCGGTGCGGGACGGACCGACGGTCACGGTGCTCTCGCCGACGACGAAGCGGCTCACGCGCCTGGCCCACACGTGGTCGAAGAGCCTGCTCGCCGCGCTGGGCGACCACGACCGCGCGATGGGCCTCGACGCGCCCGGGCCGCTCGACGACCTCAGGCACCTGGCCGACGAGCGGACGCCGCGGGACTCGTCGGTGCCCAACGGGAGCAGCATCGCCCTGCTCGTCGAGCACCGCGGGGCGAGCGTCGTCCTCGGTGCGGACGCCTACGGGAGCGTGCTGGCGGCGGCCCTGCAGGGCGTCGCCCGCGCCCGTGGGGGCGAGACCCTCACCGTCGACGCCCTCAAGCTGCCTCACCACGGCAGCGACGCCAACGTCGTCGCGGCCCTGCTCGAGGCGGCGCCGGCCAGCCACTACCTCGTCTCGACCAACGGTGACGTCTTCCACCACCCCGACGACGCTGCCCTCGCCCGGGTCGTGCTCGGCGCCCCGGCCGGGCCGACCCTGTGGTTCAACTACCGCACGCCCCGCACCGAACGCTGGGCCGACCCGCGGCTCGTCGAGACGCACGGGCACCGCGTCGTGTTCCCCGAGCCGGGGCACGCCGACGCCGGGACGGTCATCGACCTCCCGGCGCGGCGCTGAGCCCGGGCGTCAGGCGCCGTCGTACATCGCGTCCAGCTCGGCGCGGTGCTTCTCGGTGACGGCCTTGCGACGCAGCTTCATGCTCGGGGTCAGGTCGCCCTCCTCGACCGTGAGGTCCTTGTCGAGGATGGTGAACTTCTTGATGGTCTCCCAGCGGTTGAGGCCGTCGTTGAGCTGGTCGACGTAGCGCTGCACGAGGGCGTGCGCCTGCGGCGAGGCGACCACCTCGGCATACGGCTTGCCGTCGAGCCCGACGGTCGGGGCCCAGCCGGCCACGGCGTCGGGGTCGAGCGTCACGAGTGCCGTCGCGTAGTTGTGGCCCGCGCCGTGCACGAGGAACTGGCTGACGAAGGGGCACAGGCCCTTGAAGCGCGCCTCGATCTCGGCCGGGGCGATGTACTTGCCGCCCGAGGTCTTGAAGACGTCCTTCTTGCGGTCGGTGACGTAGAGGAAGCCGCGCTCGTCGATGCGCCCGATGTCGCCGGTGTGGAACCAGCCGTCCTCGGTCAGCACCTCGGCGGTCGCCTCGGGGTTGTTGTGGTAGCCACGCATGACCCCGGGACCCTTGACGAGGATCTCGCCGTCCTCCTCGGCGATGCGCACCTCGGTGCCCGGCAGCGGCCAGCCGACGGAGCCGTACTGGTACGAGCCGTGCTCGGGGGCGTTGACCGTGGTGCCCGACGAGGTCTCGGTCAGGCCGTAGCCCTCCTGGACGAGCAGGCCCACCGACCCGAACCAGCGCGCGACCTCGGCGTTGAGCGGCGCGGAGCCGCTGATCATGAAGCGGACCCGGCCGCCGAAGCGCTCCTGCACCTTGTGCAGCACGAGCTTCGTCGCGAGCGCGTGGCGCCGCTGCAGGCCCGCCGATGGCTGCTCGCCGCGGGCCTGCACGTCGCGCATCTCGCCGCCGACCTTGAGTGCCCAGTCGATGAGCTTCTTCTTGACGCCCTTCTCCCCGGCGAACATCAGGGCGATGCGTCCGTGCGCCTTCTCGAAGATGCGCGGCGGCCCGGCCATGAAGGTCGGCTTGATGACGGCCATGTTCTCGACGATCTTGTCGACGCGGCCGTCGACGGCGGTCGGGAAGCCGATCTGCAGCCCGGTCGCGACGAGCATCTTGCCGAAGACGTGGGACAGCGGCAGCCAGAGGAACTGCAGGTCGTCCTTGGTGAAGGTGCCGATGGCGTCGATGACCGCGCCTTCGTAGACGACGCTGTCCTGGACGAGGCGCACGCCCTTGGGCCGGCCGGTCGTGCCCGAGGTGTAGATGACGACCGCGAGGGACTCGGGGGTGAGCTGGTCGATGCGCGAGTCGACGAGGTCGGGGGTCGCGGCGAGCCACTCGCGACCGCGCTCGGCGAGCTCGTCGGTGGTGATGACCCAGCCGTCGTCGCTGCCGGGCCCGGTGAGGGCGATGACCTGGCGGACGCCGGGCACCTCCGAGCGCACGTGCTGGAGCTTGGCGACCTGCTCCGCGTTCTCGGCGAAGACGATGCCGCTGCCGGAGTCGGTGAGGATGTAGGCGACGTCCTCGGCGATCGTCGTCGGGTAGACGGTCGTCGTCGCACCGCCCGCACAGATGACGGCGAGGTCGGCGAGGATCCACTCGACGCGGGTCGTCGAGGCGATGGCGACCCGGTCCTCCAGCTGCACCCCGAGGCTGACGAGCCCGGCGGCCCACTGCTCCACGACCTCGTGCGTCTGGCGCCACGTCAGGGTGGTCAGCTGACTCGACCCCTCGGCGAAGTAGAGGTAGGCCGGGGCGTCGGGCGTGGCCCGGACCCTGCTGCGGAAGAGCGCGCCCACGCTGGGAGCGCGTCCGTCGAGGACGTTCTGGTCGACGTCCCGGTCGGCAAGTGCCTGGAGGGGCATGTGGACTCCTTTGTCACTGCGGTTGCCCGTCATCGGCGTCTGCGGGCGACCGCCATGCGGGGATGATGTCAACAATCCACCCGCCAGTCACGCATCCGTCGGCGTCCTCGTCGAAATGTGACCCCTCGGTAACCAGGACGGGCGAGGGTCACCCCCGTCGGGTGCGCTCCACCGGAGGACGACCGCCGCGCCGCTGCGACGCCGAGGCGACGTTGCCGACGAGCCCGATCGCGATCCACGACGCGATGAGGGACGAGCCACCGCTCGACACGAACGGCAGCGGCAGCCCCGTCACCGGCATGACCCCGAGGTTCATCCCGATGTTCTCGAAGGCCTGCACGCCGAGCCAGACCGCGACGCCGATCGCGACGAGGCGCCCGAACGCGTCGGCACCGCGCGCCACGACGACGCACCGCACCACGATGAAGCCGATGAGCACGACGAGCCCGGCAGCCCCGAGGAAGCCGAGCTCCTCCCCCGCCACGGAGAAGACGAAGTCGGTCTCCTGGAAGGGGATGAAGCCACCCTGGGTCTGGCGGCCCGCGAACAGGCCCTGACCGTCGAGCCCGCCCGAGCCGATGGCGATGCGCACCTGGCGGGTCTGGTAGCCGATGCCCTGCGGGTCGAGCGAGGGGTCGAGGAAGGCACGCAGCCGGTTGCGCTGGTAGGCCGACAGGGCGGGCGTCAGGAAGGCGGCGGCGACGGCGGCCGCGCCGACGACGAGGACGCCGAGCGTCCACACGGCCGGCGCACCGGCGGCCGCGATGATGACGACGGCCATGGCGACGAGCACGAGGGCCGAGCCGAGGTCGGGCTGGGCGAGCACGAGCATGACGGGTATGCCGGCCACGACCCACGCGAGGACCACGTCCCGATGACGCTGGCGCAGCCCGCGCTCGGCCCGCTCCGCCAGGAGCATCGCGAGACCGATCGCCAGGGCCACCTTCATGAGCTCCGAGGGCTGCAGGCTCATCCCGCCCGGCAGTCGTATCCAGGACCGTGACCCGTTGACGGTCGACCCGAGCGGCGAGACGACCGCGGCGAGCCCGAGGACTGCGAGGACGTAGACGACCGGAGCGACCGCGCGGACCACGCGCACGTCGAGCCGTGTCACGACGGCGGCACACGCGATGCCGACGCCGAGCGCGACGAGCTGCTTGAGCGCCGCCGTGCCGCCGGCCGACGCGCGGGTCGCCGACCAGACGAGGACGACGCCGACGACCGACAGGCCGAAGGCTCCGATGAGCAGGCCGAGGTCGACCCGGAGCCACGAGGGGCCGGCGGCGCGCCGTGACGGGCGCCGCACGCCGCCGTCAGGGCGCGTCGACCGCAGGAGCGGTGAGGCTACGACGGGACGATCGCCGAGAGGATCTCGCGACACCGGACCACGTCCTGGGCCATCTGCTCGACGAGGGTGTCGATCGAGTCGAACTTCAGGGTGGGACGCAGGTGCGAGACGAACTCCACCGCGACGCGCTCGCCGTAGAGGTCGAGGTCGGTGCGGTCGAGGACGTAGGCCTCGACCCGGCGCTGGTGCCCGTCGAACGTCGGGTTGGTGCCGACGGATACGGCCGCCGGCAGGGTGCGGTCCGGGGCACCCTCGTCGAGGCCGAGACGGACGAGCCACCCGGCATACACCCCGTCGGCCGGCACGAGGCCCTCGTGGTCCTGCGAGAGGTTCGCCGTCGGGTAGCCGAGCTCGCGGCCTCGGTGGTCGCCGTGCACGACGGTGCCGGTGACCCGGTGCGGACGGCCGAGGATCTGGGCGGCGTGGTCGACGTTGCCGGCAAGCAGCTCGGCGCGCAGCTGCGTCGAGCTCCAGCGGGCGCCCTCGTCGGCACCCTCGCCGATGTCGTCGAGGGTGATGACCTCGAAGCCGTGCACGGCGCCGAGGTCGCGCAGGGTGCCGACGTCGCCGGAGTTGCGCACGCCGAACCGGGTGTCCTTGCCGACGACGACGGCGCACGCGCCGAGGGCCTCGACGAAGGTGCCGCGGACGAACTCCTCGGGGGTCTGCTGGGCGAACTCGCGCGTGAACTCGATGACGAGGACCGCGCCCACGCCCACCGACGCCAGGGCGTCGAGGCGCTGCTCGAGCGACATGACGGCCGCCGGCGCGCGGTCGGGGTAGAGCACGGCGATCGGGTGCGGCTCGAAGGTGACGGCGACCGGGAGCGCGTCGCGGTCCGCGGCCTCGCGCACGACGCGCGTCAGGACCTCGCGGTGCCCGCGGTGCACCCCGTCGAAGTTGCCGAGGGTGACGACGGTGGGCCCGAGGTCGGCCGGGATGTCGTCGAGTCCGTACCAGCGCTGCACGGCGACCACTGTAGTGGCCGCGTCGGAGCGGACGTCCGAGGGCTGGGGCACGAGGCTCAGGCCCCCGCCCCGGACGCGGCGAAGACCACCTTGGCCCGCGCGGTCGGACGCGTCTCGTCGAGGACCGCCACGAGCCGCCCGTCCGGGTCGATCGCGGCCACGGCGTCGGAGCCGGCCACGACGCTCGGGATGCGCTGGCCGTAGCCGAGCGCGACGGCCTCCTCGGCCGTCACCTCGTGGACCGGCAGCTGGGCCCGCGCCGCCTCGGCGATCGGGAGCAGGGGTATGCCGTCCGGCCCGTCGGCCTCCGACGTGGCCGTGAGGTCGTCGAGCGAGACCGCGGCGTCGATCCCGAAGTGGCCCACCCGCGTACGCCGGAGCGCCGTGAGGTGCCCACCGACGCCGAGCGCCTCGCCGAGGTCACGGGCGAGCGCACGGACGTAGGTGCCGGAGGACACGTCGACCTCGACCTCGACGTCGACGACGTCGATCGGGGGCCCGACCTCGACCGTCTCGGTGCCGGGACGCACCGAGAGCACGTCGAAACGGCTCACGGTGACCGGTCGGGCCGGCAGCTCGACCGTGTCGCCCTGACGGACGCGGGTGTAGCTGCGCACGCCCTTGACCTTGATGGCGCTGACGGAGCTCGGCACCTGCTGGATCTCGCCCGTCAGACCCGCGACGGCGGCCGGCAGGGCCGCCTCGAGCGCCGGGACGTCGTCGACCCCCAGCGCCTGGGTGGTCTCGCCCTCGGCGTCGTCGGTCAGCGTGGCCATCCCGAGACGGATCGTCGCGGCATACGACTTGTCGCAGCCGACGAGGAAGGTCAGCAGCTTCGTGCCGCGCTCGACGCCGAGCACGAGCAGGCCCGTCGCCATCGGGTCGAGCGTGCCGGCGTGGCCGACCCGCCGCGTGCCGCAGAGGCGGCGGGCGCGCGCCACGACGTCATGGCTCGTCCATCCGGCCGGCTTGTCGACGACGAGCAGGCCACCCGAACGGTCGGTCATCGGGCGTCGACGTCCGCGTCCACCTCGGCGTCCACGGCGTCCTCGGCGTCCTCGGCGTCCTCGGCGTCCACGGCGTCGACGGTCTCGTCATCGTCGTCGTCCGCGGAGCGGTCGACCGGCTTGCGGTAGGGGTCGGGGTCGCCGGCGGGCTTGGCGTTGGCCGCGGCGCGCGCCAGCTCCTCGTCGCGGGCCCGCGTCTGGGCCACGAGGTCCTCGAGGTGGGCGGCGCCCTCGGGCAGCGCGTCGGCGATGAACTCGATCGACGGTGTCAGGCGGATGCCGATGCCCTTGCCGACGGCCGAGCGGATGCGGCCCTTGTTGGCCTCGAGCACCTCGGCCGTGGCCTGGCGGTCCTCGTTGCTGCCGAAGACGGTGTAGAAGACCGAGGCCTGCTGGAGGTCCCCGGTGACACGGGCGTCGGTGATCGTGACGAAGCCGAGGCGTTCGTCCTTGAGCCGGAACTCGAGGTACTCGGCGACGATGACCTTGATCCGGTCGGCGATCTTGCGGGCGCGGGCGGGGTCAGCCATGACTACCTCTTTCGTGTGCTGTGCGGTCGGGCCGTGACAGCCGGGCCGACGTCGTGTTCACCCTAGTAGCGGGCCGGGGGCCCCGCGCATTCCCACCCGGGCGTCCGCGGGTCGGGTGCGACCCCGCGGACGGCGACGGCGCCGACCCCCGTGGGGGCCGGCGCCGTCGAGCGTGTCGAGCTCAGGCGCGCGGCTTCTCGCGCATCTCGAACGTCTCGATGACGTCGTCGATCTCGATGTTGTTGAAGTTGCCGAGGTTGATACCGCACTCGAAGCCCTCGCGGACCTCGGTGACGTCGTCCTTGAAGCGACGCAGTCCGGTGATCTCGATCCCCTCGCCGATGACGGTGCCGTCGCGGATGATCCGCGCACGGGTCCCGCGCTTGATCTCGCCGGAGCGCACGAGCGAACCCGCGACGTTGCCGAACTTGCTCGACTTGAAGACCTCGCGGACCTCGGCCGTGCCCAGCTGGACCTCTTCGTACTCCGGCTTGAGCATGCCCTTGAGCGCTGCCTCGACGTCGTCGATCGCCTGGTAGATGACCGAGTAGAAGCGCATGTCGACGCCCTCCCGGTCGGCCAGCTCGGCGACACGCTCCGCAGGGCGGACGTTGAAGCCGATGATGATCGCGTTGTCGACCGTCGCGAGGTTGACGTCGTTCTGCGTGATCGCGCCGACACCGCGGTGGATGATCCGCAGGTCGACCTCGTCGCCCACGTCGATCTTGAGCAGCGCGTCCTCGAGCGCCTCGACCGAACCCGACACGTCACCCTTGAGGATGAGGTTGAGGGTGTCGACCTTGCCCGCGGCGAGGGCCTCGTTGAGGTCCTCGAGCGAGATGCGCTTGCGGCGCTTGGCGAGGCTCGCCGCACGCGACGCGGCCTCACGACGCTCGGCGATCTGACGGGCCGTGCGGTCGTCGGGTGCCACGAGGAACGTGTCACCGGCGCCGGGGACCGAGGTCAGACCGAGCACCATGACCGGACGCGAGGGACCGGCCTGCTCGACGTTGTTGCCGTGCTCGTCGAGCATGGCACGCACGCGGCCGTGACCGCTGCCGGCCACGATCGAGTCGCCGACGCTGAGGGTTCCCGACTGGACGAGGACGGTCGCGACCGGGCCGCGGCCCTTGTCGAGGTGCGCCTCGATGGCGACACCACGGGCGTCCTTGTCAGGGTTGGCGCGCAGGTCGAGGGCCGCGTCGGCGGTGAGCAGGACGGCCTCGAGGAGCCCGTCGATGTTCGTGCCGTTCTTGGCCGAGACGTCGACGAACATCGTGTCGCCGCCGTACTCCTCCGCGATGAGGTTGTACTCGGTCAGCTGCTGGCGGATCTTCGCCGGGTTGGCGTCCGGCTTGTCGACCTTGTTGACGGCCACGACGATCGGCACGTTGGCCGCCTGGGCGTGGTTGAGCGCCTCGATGGTCTGCGGCATGACGCCGTCGTCGGCGGCGACGACGAGGATCGCGATGTCCGTCACCGACGCACCACGGGCACGCATGGCCGTGAAGGCCTCGTGACCGGGGGTGTCGATGAACGTGATGGCGCGCTTCTCGCCCTCGTGCGTCGTGGCGACCTGGTAGGCACCGATGTGCTGGGTGATGCCACCGGCCTCGCCCTCGGCGACCTCCTCGGAGCGGATCGCGTCGAGGAGCTTCGTCTTGCCGTGGTCGACGTGACCCATGACGGTCACGACCGGCGGACGGGGCTCGAGGTCCTCGTCCTCCTCGGCCTCGAGCTCGGCGTCGAGGTCGATGTTGAACGAGCCGAGCAGCTCGCGCTCCTCGTCCTCGGGCGACACGACCTCGATCTCGTAGCCGAGCTCGGCGCCGAGCACCTTGAAGGTCTCCTCGTCGAGGGACTGCGTGGCCGTGGCCATCTCGCCGAGGTGGAAGAGCACGGTGACGAGCGACGCCGGGTTCGCGTTGATCTTGTCGGCGAAGTCGGTCAGCGAGGCACCACGACGGACGCGGATGGTCGTCTTGCCGTCACCACGGGGGACGCTGACGCCACCCAGGCTCGGGGCCTGCATCTGCTCGAACTCCTGGCGCTTCGCGCGCTTGGACTTGCGGCCTCGGACCGGGCGACCGCCGCCACGACCGAAGGCACCAGCCGTCGAGCCGCGACCGCCGCCACCACCGCGGGGACCGCCGAAGCCACCGGGACGACCGCCACCGGGGGCGCCACCGGGGCCACCACCGAAGCCGCCACGACCACCGCCGCCACCCGGGCCGCCACGGCCGGGGCCGCCGGCCGGGCGCTGGCCCGGACGACCGACGGTGCTGCGCTCGGGCATCATGCCCGGGCTAGGACGGGGACCACCGGGACGCGGGGCGCCACCGGGAGCACCGGGACGACCGCCTGCGGCGGGCGCACCGGGACGCGGGGCGCCGCCGGGAGCACCGGGACGCTGACCGCCCTGGCCACCCTGACCGCCCTGGCGCTGCTGCGGACGCGGCATGCCCTGGCTGGGGCTGAACGGGTTGTTGCCCGGACGCGGGCCGGCGTCGCCACCGGGACGCGGGGCGCGGGACTGGCCCATGCCCTGGCTCGGGGCGAACGGGTTGTTGCCCGGACGCGGCTGACCCGGACGGGGAGCCGGACGCGGGGAGGCCGGGACGCCGGAGGACTGCTGACCTCCGTCACGGCTGGACTGCACCCGCGCCGGAGCCGACGCCGCGGGAGCGGCGGGAGCGGCGGGAGCCGGAGCAGCCGGGGCCGGAGCCTTCGGTGCCGGGACGGCGGGTGCGGGAGCTGCCTTGGCGACGGGCGCCGGAGCGGCCTCGCGGGCGGCAGGTGCTGCGGGAGCGGCCGGGGCGGGAGCCGCCGGCGCTGCGGCTGCGGGAGCGGCCGGCGCGGGGGCCGACGGCGCCGGGGCAGCCTTCTGGGGCGCGGAGGGGGCCGCGCTCGTGGGGGCGGCCTTGGGGGCCGCCGGCTTCTTGTCTCCGCTGGACGAGCCTTCCCGGGGGAAGGTTTCGATGATCTTGCGGACAACGGGGGGCTCGATGGTCGACGATGCCGACCGGACGAACTCTCCCTGGCTCTTCAAGTGTGCGAGCAGTGTCTTGCTCTCGACTCCAAGCTCCTTTGCGAGCTCGTAGACCCGGACCTTAGCCACATCTCTCCTGTTCCTGGTCCGGCCTGAACAGGAAGTGGCCGAACCGTGGGTTATTGCTGGGGCTTGCTCATCGCTGAGTACTCATCGGGTGCTCATAGCGTTTTCAACCCGCCTTGGTTCGTTGACTGATCTCTGACTGATCGGTGCGACCCGTGTGGGGCACCGGAACGTTGCTACGCGTGCTGGACTCCGAGGTGTCGTGCCACCGCGCTGACGTCGAGCGCGACCTGCAGGCGCAGGGCACGACCGAACGCCTTGCGGCGCACTGCCAGCTCGAAACAGTCGGGCGTCGGGTGCAGCCATGCACCACGTCCCGGCATCCGGTGCCTCGGGTCGGGACGGAGCGTGACCGGGGAGGTGTCCCCAGCGTCTCTGTCCGTCGCCGCGACCACTCGCAGCAGGGCCGACCAGCTATCCATTCCTCGACATCCCACACAGGTGCGGGACGGCTCAGCACGGAGTCCAGTCCGGTCGGCCACAGGTAAGTCTACCGCGTTCGGGCTGCTGCCCGCTCCACGGGGTGCTGCGTACCCGGCGCTCAGCGCTCGTCGGGCGCCACATCGGCACTCGATCCCGGAGCACCTGCGGCGTCGGCCGCCTCGGTGTCGGGACGGATGTCGATGCGCCAGCCCGTGAGCTTGGCGGCGAGGCGGGCGTTCTGGCCCTCCTTGCCGATCGCGAGGCTCAGCTGGTAGTCGGGGACGACGACCCGGGCGGCGCGGGCCGCGGCGTCGACGATCTCGACCGACTGAACGCGGGCCGGCGACAGGGCGGCCGCGACGAAGGTGGCGGGGTCGTCGGCGTAGTCGACGATGTCGATCTTCTCGCCGCGCAGCTCGGTCATGACGGCACGCACGCGGGCGCCCATCGGGCCGATGCACGCGCCCTTGGCGTTGACGCCGGCAACCCGGCTGTGGACCGCGATCTTCGTGCGGTGGCCGGCCTCGCGGGCCAGCGCGGCGATCTCGACGGTGCCGTCGGCGATCTCGGGCACCTCGAACTTGAAGAGCGTGCGCACGAGGTTGGGGTGGGTGCGGCTCAGGCCGACCTGCGGGCCCTTGGGCCCGCGCTTGACGCTGACGACGAAGCAGCGCAGGCGCTCGCCGTGGACGTAGCGCTCACCCGGCACCTGCTCGGCCAGGGGCAGGATGCCCTCGACCGTGCCGAAGTCGACGAGGACGTTCCGGGGGTCCTGGCTCTGCTGGATGATGCCCGAGATGACGTCGCCCTCGCGGCCCTTGAAGTCCCCGAGGATGGCCTCGTCCTCGAGGTCGCGCAGGCGCTGGACGATGACCTGACGAGCCGTCGAGGCGGCGATGCGGCCGAAGCCGACCGGGGTGTCGTCGAACTCGGGACCGGGCTCGCCGCGCTGCGGGCGCTCGCCCTCCTCGGTGACCGGGAGCAGGTCGCCCTCCTCGCGCGCCCACACGATGACGTGGCCGGTCTTGCGGTCCAGCTCGACCCGCGCGATGCGCTGGCTGCCGTCGGTGCGGTGGTAGGCGACGAGGAGCGCCTGCTCGATGGCCGGGATGAGCACGTCGAGGCTGATGTCGCGCTCCCGTTCCAGGGCGCGCAGGGCTGCGAGGTCGATGTCCATCAGTGGTCCCCTTCCAGGGCGGACGTCTCGTCCGGGTCGTGGGTGTGGTCGGGTGCGCCGTCGACGGAGCCGTCCGGCACGTCGTCTGCGGCGTCGTCTGAGGCGTCGTGTGCGGGTCCGGTGCGCGTGAACTCGACCTGCACGGTGCCGCGCTGGACGGAGTCGAGGTCGAGGGTCACGTGGCGCGCCGGGGTCTTCTTCGTCGCCGGGACCTCGAGGGTGAGCGAGTCGGTGCCCACCTCGGTGAGCCGTCCCGTGTCGGTGCCGTCCTGGTGGACGACCTCGACGAGCCGCCCCACCTGTCGCCGGAGCTGGTCGCGGGAGGCGAGCGGACGGCCCACCCCCGGCGAGGACACCTCGAGGACGTAGGGGGCCGAGCCCATGACGTCGCTCGCGTCCAGCTCGTCGCTCACGGCACGCGTCGCCTCGGCGACGGCGTCGAGCGAGAGCGGGGGCACGGTGCTCGTCGTGTCGGCGGCGTCGAGACCGGCGATGTCGGAGTCGACGAGCACGCGCACGAGTCGCCGCTTGCCGGCGGGAGACACGGAGACGTCCTCGACGACGAGCCCGAGGGGCGCGAGCACCGGCTCGAGCGTCGCTCTGATCTCCTGGGCCGTGCTCATCAGTCGACGCCTCCTGCTCTTCTCGAATGTCCGGCGCCGACGCCCCGAAGGGCGCGAGGGGCACCGCGTGCCCACCACTCTATCGGCGCCGGGGGGTCGTCGCAGACCGCCGCCCGCGTGCGAAGATCTCGGCATGGACGGCGACACCCGTGGGCTCGGGTCACGGGTGATGGACGGTCTCGGCCGTCCCCCACGCCGCCTCCTCGTGCTCGGCGGGGGTGCCGCCGCCCTCGCGCTGCTCGTCGACCGGGGCCTGCGGCTCGACGTCCCGCCGCCCCCGCCGCCGGTGCCCACGCGCCGTCCGGCTCCCGACGAGGCGCTCCTGCTCTCGGCCGTGGCCGATCTCGAGCGCGTCGTGGCGGCCGAGACCTCCGTCCTCGAGGGCGACGAGGGCGGGGCCCTCGTCCGTCGGCTGCGCACGGTCAACCGGGAGCAGCTGCGCGTGCTGCGCGGCCGCCTGACGAACGCCGGCGTCCCGACGACCGTCATCGACGCAGCCGTGGCCGCCGGACCGGTGCCGTCGTCGCAGGCCGGCTCCACGGGCACCCCCTCCCCCTCGGGCGCCGCTGCGACGAGCCCGCCGCCCGTGCGCACCCGCAGGGCGCTCGCCGCCCTGCTCGACTCCCTCGGTCCCGACGACTGGTCCGCGTTGACGACGGCGACCGCAGACACCCGCGAGCTGCTCGCGGCGGCCTACGGCCAACGCCTCGCCGGCGCGGTGCTCCTCGGGAGGGACGTCGCCGTGTCCCCGCCCAGCCCGGTGCGGCCCACGGTCGTGTCGCGGACCTCCCCCCTCGTCTACGCCTTCGAGGTCGTCGCGGCCCAGAGCTCCGGCGACCAGCGGGCGAGGGCGGAGGACACGCTCGCCGCGCTGCTGCGTCTCGACATCGCCGTGTCCGGTGCGAGCTCGACGACCCCCGCCGGATGGGCGCTCCCCTTCCCGGTGACCACTCCCGACGCGGCCGGCCGGCTCGCGACGCAGACGCTGTCGTCCGCCGTGGACTCGGGGACCGAGGTCGCCGGACCGAGCCCGAGCGCCGCCTCGCTCGAGGACGTCGCACGCTGGAGCGCCAACATCCAGGCACTCGCCGTCGACTGGGACGTGCCCCTGACCGCCTTCCCGGGAGCCACCGCGTGAGCTACGACCCGATGTACGACCTCATCCCCGCGCTCTTCGCCCACGAGGTGAGCGGCTACGAGCCCGACGGCTACGTCTCCGGAGAGGACTGGATCGACGCGCTCCCGGGGCTCATCACCGACCTGCTCGCCGAGTGGGAGCTCGAGCCCATCGGGCGGGCGACCAACGGCGTGTGCGCCGTGGCCATCCCGGTGCGGCTGCTGGGCTCGGGTCGCGACGTCGTCGGCGTGAGCGGCGAGGGCATCCTCAAGATCACCTGGCCGCACCCCGAGGCCGCGACCGAGCACCTCGCGCTGCAGACGTGGAACGGGCACGGTGCGGTGCGCCTCGTGCGCGCCGACCCCGCGCGCTTCGCCCTGCTGCTCGAGCGGCTGCACACGCGCGACCTCACCCGCGTCGAGATCGACGATGCCTGCGGGGTCATCGGTGACCTGCTGAGGGTGCTGCGCCGACCCCCGCACCCGCGGGTACCCAGCCTCACGGCATACGCCCTGCGTCAGTCGGAGGAGCTGCGGGCGGCGCCCGCGGTGCTGCCGCGGCGCTACCTCGACCAGGCCTCCACCCTCGCTCGCGAGCTCGTCGACCGCGCACCGGCCGAGGACCGGCTGCTGCACACGGACCTGCACTACACGAACGTGCTCGCCGCCTACCGCTCCCCGTGGCTCGCCATCGACCCCAAGCCGATGGCCGGCGACCCTGCGTTCGAGGTGGCCCCGGCGCTGTGGAACCGGGCCGACGAGCTCGGGACCGGCTCGGAGGTCCGCTGGTCCCTGCGTCGGCGGCTCGAGATCATCTGCGAGCGCGCCGGTCTCGACGAGGGACGAGCCCGCGCGTGGACGATCGTCCGCGAGGCCGACAACGCCCTCGACGCCGCCGAGTCGCTGGGCAAGGGCCCGGCCGACGACGCCTGGGCCCACGACCGGATCAGCCTCGCGGTGACGATCATCAAGGCGATGAACGACTGAGCCGTCGGGCTCGCGAGCGCCGACACGACACCGTCAGGACACCCTCGCGGCGCCCTTCGCACACCCTCGGCACACTCCGACGACACGCGCGCGACGCCATCGGTCAAATCGTTTCGACTCGAGGTGCTTGAAGCCTTAACCTTGACGCGATCCCCCACCTCGTTGTCGAAAGGCACTCGCATGCCTCGCCTTGCCATGCCCACCTCCCGCGACCAGCGCTCGGCCCCGCCGACCCCTGCTCGCGAGATCGCGCGCATCGCCGTGCCGGTGAGCATGGAGTTCGTCCTCATGCTGGTGCTCAACTTCGTCAACCAGATCGTCGTGGGGAGCCTCGGCGCGACCGCGATCGCGGCCGTGGGCTTCTCCAACAGCCTCACCTTCATCCTCGCCGTGACGCTCGGCTGCCTCGGCACGTCGGTGAGCATCCTCGTCGCGCGGGCGCACGGCGCCGGTCGCCGGGACGCCCTCGACCACACGGTCACCGCGGCACTGGTCGTCGCCGTCGGGCTCGGCATCGTCGTCTCGCTCGTGCCGTGGCTCTTCGCCGACCACCTGATGTCGCTCGTCGGAGCGTCCCCGTCGGTGGCGGCGGCGGGCACCGACTACTTCCGCCTCACCGTCCTCGCGACGCTGCCGGTCATGCTCAGCGCGATCCTGTCCGGCGTGCTCCGCTCGGCCGGCCGGCCGACGAGCCCGATGATCGCGACGATGGTCACCGTCGTCGCGAACTCGGCGGTCGCGTACTCCCTCGTCGTCGGGCTCGGCCCGCTGCCCTCGCTCGGCGTGGCGGGCGCGGGGTGGGCCACGCTCCTGACCGCCGTCGTCAAGGCGCTCATCCTCCTGTGGATGGCCTACGGCCGGCGCGCCGTCGTCGGCTGGAGCCTGCCCGACGGGGTCCGGCAGTGGCGAGCCGTCATCGTCCCCCTCTTCGTCCTGGCGCTCCCCCTCGGCGTCACGGAGCTCTTCTGGACCGTCGGGACCTTCCTCTACAACGTCGTGTTCCAGCAGCTCGGCGACGAGGCGCTGGCCGCGGCACAGATCGTCACGACCCTGGAGGGCGTCTTCGTCGTCGGCAGCATCGGGTTGATGAGCGCCACGACGACCCTCGTCGGCCGCTCGGTCGGCCGGGGAGACGTCGACGACGCGATGGCGTGGGTGCGGCGGCTGACGCGCGCGGGCATCGGGACCGCGGCGGTCTTCGGGGTGCTCTTCGCCGCCTCGGTGCTGCTGCTCGACGTCCTCTTCGGGGAGGCCGGGCGCGACGTGCGCACCATGGCCGGCGTCGGCATCCTCATCAACGCGGCCTTCCAGGTGGTCAAGGTGCGCAACATGATCGTCGGCGCGGGCGTGCTGCCCAGCGCCAACGACGTGCGGGGCGTCATCATGGGCGACGTCGTGGGCGCCTTCGCGATCGGGCTGCCGCTCGCCGTCCTGCTCGGCCTGCACACCCCGCTCGGCTACGTCGGCATCTTCGTCGCCCGCATCCTCGAGGAGCTGGCCAAGCTCGCCATCTTCACGTGGCGCGCGCGCCGGATCCGCTGGGAGCGGCTGGTCACGCCGCGCGAGGCCGTCGCCGCCTGACGGCCTTGGTCGGTCGTCGTCAGTGGACCTCAGCCGGTGACGACGAGCTCCTGGCGCATGCCGTTCGCGTAGTGGTTCTCGAGGTTGCAGACGAGCTCGTAGCGCCCTGACGCCAGGGTCACGGTCACCCAGCCGACGGCGCCGGAGTCGATGCCGTCCCCCTCGCCGGCGACGCACGCGGCGGAGGCCTCGCCCAGGCTCCCCGACTCGTCGACCGTGCCGTCCTGCCCCGGCACGCGCTGTCCGGCGACGGCGCCGGCGGCGAGAGGGAGCACGACGAGCTCGTGGGTGCGCCACCCGGAGTTCTCCACGACGAAGCTCACCGGTCCGGAGCGCACGGTCGCGGGCCTGGCGACGAGCAGCATCCGGGCCCCCATCGGGGCGATGCCACCCATCATCCGCGACATCCCCATGTCGACCAGGGTGACGGTCACGCGTGACCCGGGAAGGTCCGTCGGGGCCTGGCACGACAACGGCGCCGCCATGCCGACGCCCGTGGTCGACCCGGAGCGCATGCCGCCCATGGCCCCACCCATCGGGGAGGTCGCGACGGGCGCGGACCCGCACCCGGCCAGCACGAGGCCGGCAGCGGCGAGCGCGACCCAGCCACCCGGCGAGCGATGGGTGGGACGACCTCTGGTCACACCTCGAGGCTAACCCCGGGGGGTATGCGTGGACGACGGGTGTGACGCACCAGTCGCCGGGCGGCCGCCGGCGTGCGCGAGAGTGGAGCCATGCCGAACCGCCTCGACCGAGCGACGAGCCCCTACCTGCTCCAGCATCGCGACAACCCCGTGCACTGGCAGGAGTGGGGCGACGCCGCGTTCGCCGAGGCGCGCGAGCGCAACGTCCCCGTGCTCCTGTCGGTCGGCTACGCCGCCTGCCACTGGTGCCACGTCATGGCCCACGAGTCGTTCGAGGACGAGGCCGTCGCCGCCGCGCTCAACGAGCGTTTCGTCTCGGTCAAGGTCGACCGCGAGGAGCGCCCCGACATCGACGCCGTCTACATGTCGGCGGTGACCGCGACGACCGGCCACGGCGGCTGGCCGATGACGGTCTTCCTCACCCCCGAGGGCGAGCCGTTCTTCTGCGGCACGTACTTCCCGCGCGACCACTTCCTGCGCGTCCTGGCCGCCCTCGACGAGGCCTGGCGCACCCGCGAGGACGAGGTGCGCGCGTCGGGCACGCACATCGCCACCAGCCTCGCCGAGGCCCTCCAACCACCGACGCCGTATGCCGTCGAGCCGGGGGCGCTGTCGTCCGCGGTCGGGCTGCTGGCCCGTCAGTTCGACCACGTGGCAGGCGGATTCGGCGGCGCGCCGAAGTTCCCGCCGTCGATGGTGCTCGAGTTCCTGTTCCGTCACCACGCTCGGACCGGGGACCCGTCGTCGCTCGACATGGCCTGCCGGACGCTGGAGGCGATGGCGCGCAGCGGCCTCTACGACCAGCTCGCCGGTGGTTTCGCGCGCTACGCCGTCGACGCCGGGTGGGTCGTGCCCCACTTCGAGAAGATGCTCTACGACAACGCCCTGCTGCTCCGGGCCTGCACCACGTGGTGGAAGGTGACCCGCGACCCACTGGCCGAGCGCGTCGTCCGCGAGACGGCCGACTTCGTCGTGCGCGACCTCGGCACGGAGACCGGCGGGTTCGCGTCGTCGCTCGACGCCGACGCCGACGGTGTCGAGGGTCTGACGTACGCGTGGACACCGGCGCAGCTGCGGGAGGTCCTCGGCGACGACGGCCCCGTCGCCGCCGAGCTGCTCGGCGTGACGACGGAGGGCACGTTCGAGGACGGCGCCTCGACGCTGCAGCTGCCGAGCGAGCCGGGCGACCGCGGCTGGTTCGACGACGTGCGGGCACGACTGCTGGCGGCCCGCGCCGAGCGACCTCAGCCCGGTCGCGACGACAAGGTCGTGACGTCGTGGAACGGCCTCGCGATCGCCGCGCTCGCCGGCGCCGGCGCCGCCTTCGACCGGCCGGACTGGGTGGAGGCAGCGGCCCGGTGCGCAGCACACGTCCTCGACGTCCACGTCGTCGACGGCGAGCTGCGACGCGCGTCGCGCGACGGCCGCGTCGGCACCGCCCGGGCTGTCGCCGACGACCACGGCAACCTCGCGGAGGGGCTCCTCGTGCTGCACCAGGTCTCGGGCGACGCGCGTTGGCTGGACGCCGCGCGCCAGGCTCTGGACGCCGCGCGCGACTTCGCCGCCGACGACGGTGGGTTCCACGACACCGCCGAGGACGCCGAGCGGCTCTACCTGCGCCCACGGAGCGCCGCCGACAACGCCGAGCCGTCGGGGCAGTCCGCACTGGCGGGAGCGCTCGTGACGCTCGGGGCGGTCACCGGTGACACCGCCGCCCTCGAGGCGGGAGCCGGGTCGACCGCCGCAGGGCTCGGGCTCGCCGTCCGCGAGCCGCGCTTCGGCGGGTGGTCGCTCGCGGTCGCCGAGGCTCTCGTCTCCGGTCCGCTGCAGGTCGCCGTCGTCGGGTCCGGTCCCGACGCTGACGCCCTCGAGGCGGTGGCGCGACGGTCACCGAGTCCGGGACTCGTCGTCGTGCGTGGCGAACCGGACGCGCCCGGCCTCCCGCTGCTGGCGGGCCGCACGCTCGTCGCCGGCCGCGCCGCGGCCTACGTGTGCCGTGGGATGGTCTGCGACCTGCCCACGACCGACCCCGGCGAGCTGGCGGTGCAGCTGGGTGACGGCGTCGCCGACGGGTCAGGCGGAGCCGTCGGCTGAGGCGACGAACCGCCCGACATTCGCATCTGGCGGGCCAAACCCGCTCATTCTGCAAGAATCACCGCATGATGGGCTCAGCACGCACCGCGGTCGTCGTCGAGGACGACGACGACATCCGTGAGCTCATCACTCACAGCCTGACCATGCAGGGCTTCGAGGTCTCGGCGGCGGCGTCAGGACAGGCCGGCCTCGAGCTCGTCGTCGCGACCGACCCGGACCTCGTCACCCTGGACCTCGGCCTGCCCGATCTCGACGGGATCGAGGTCTGCCGTCGGGTGCGCGACGTGAGCCAGGCCTACGTCGTCATGATCAGCGCGCGCACCGACGAGATCGACCGCCTCATGGGCCTCGAGATCGGCGCGGACGACTACCTCACGAAGCCGTTCAGCCCCCGCGAGCTCCAGGCCCGCGTCAACGCGATGTTCCGGCGACCCCGCACGGCCGCGCCCGCTGGCTCCGACGAGACGCCGGGGACCGGTGCCAACGGCTCTGCGTCCTCGACGAGCGGGGTGCCCGCCGACGCCGCGACACCTGGCGGGCCAGCACCCGAGCTCGTCCGCCACGGCCGCATCGCCGTCGACCCGGAGGGCCGTGTCGCCACGGTCGACGACCAGGAGGTCGACCTGACGCGCACCGAGTTCGACCTGCTCTCGACCCTCGTCAGCGCACCGCGCCGCGTGTGGTCGCGTGCCGTCCTCCTCGACAGCCTCTGGGGGCCCGGCTGGTCCGAGGAGCACCTCGTCGAGGTGCACGTCGGCAACCTCCGCCGCAAGCTGAGCCGCCTCGGCCCCGACGGCATGCGCGCCCCGATCCGGACCGTGCGGGGCGTGGGCTACCGCATGGAGGAGCCCGACGCGTTCTGACGCCGACGGCCCACGCGGCCCGGTCTGCTGCAGTCGTGCGTGACGCGTCGGGGGCGTCGAGCGTCAGGCGACGACGGGCGGTGCGGCGCGGTCGAGGTGCGACCGGAGCGCGACGCGCGCAGCGGGCGCGAGACCGAGCATGGACGCCCCGCGTTCGCGGGCCAGGTCGGCCTCACCGCGGCGGACCGCGTCGATGACGCAGAGCACGGCCGACTCGAGCCGGACGAGGCCGACCGTGGCCGAGGAGACGCGCAGGCTCAGCAGCACGTCCATCGCCGCGACCTCGTCGCGACGATCCAGCGCCGACGCGGCGCGGGTCAGACGGGCGTCGAGCATCCGCAGGTAGGTCCGGGCGATCGAGCGGGCGAGGTCGTCGCTCTCGAGCTCCGCCGCGAGCCGGGTCAGGGCCGCCGGGTCGAGCTCGTCGACCGTGAGTCCGGGACAGACCGGGCCCACGACCTGCTCAGCGGCCACGGCCGGCGCCGGAGGCGTCGAACGCCTCGAAGGCACCGGTCACCCAGCGGCTCCGTGGACGTCGGACGACGTGCCGGGTCGGGACGGGCCTGCCTTCCACCAGGTGGCCCGCCCCGCTCCGGTCCCCTCCCCCCACCGAAATCCTCGAGTGGGCCCGCCGACCGGGGAGGGCGCTGCGACCGCGCACCGTCACTGCAGGGTCAGTGCTGGTGCTGGTGGTCATGGCGCTCTCCTCCCCGGATCGGCGGGCACTCGCCCGAAGGTCTCTGAGTCAGCGAGCCGGTCCCCCGACCGTTCCTGCTGATGAGGACGACTCTGCCGCGCCAACTGCAAGGCCCGAACCCCGTGCCACGCACGGTTTCCGCAAGAAAGCCTCAAGGCCCTCCCGGTTCGCGTCCCCCTGCGGCTTTTGTCCTCGCGGGTGCCCGCCGGGGCCAACCGACGGCGGTCGCACCGCACCACGAGGTCGGGTCAGAGCGCTGTCGAGAGGTAGTCCGTCGCGCTCGCCGCGAACGCCGCACTCGTGCGCTCCGAGCCGACGAAGAGTGCCGTCGCCCAGATGTCGGCCCACAGCAGGGTCGGGCCGGTCACCGTCACCGACCCCGGACGTCCGACGAGCTCACCCGACTCCGGGTCGTAGAGGTGCGCCCCGCGGGCTGCGGTCCCCGACGTCGCCACGGCACCACGCGTCAGGGTCAGGGTGCTCGCGATCCGCTGCCGGTCGACGGGGTCCTCGACGCCGACGCGCCACGTGATGGCTCTCGGCCCGTCGGTGGGCATGTCGGGGTGGGCTCCGATGAGGATGTCGCCGCCGGCATTGATGCAGAAGGAGATCCGCTCGAGCGCTAGCAGGGGCACGGACGCACGGTCGACGGCCCACCCCTTGACGAGGCCGGTCGGGTCGAACGCGAGGTCGCCGTCACCGGTGGGGAGCAGGGTCGTGAACGCACCCCGGGTCAGGACCTCCGCCTCCTGCCCGATGCGGAGTGCCTCCTCCACGAGGGGACTGCACTGCGAGACCTCGACCTCCTCGCGGCGCAGCCGCATGAGGTCCGAGTCGTCGCGGTAGGTCGAGAAGATCGAGTCCATCTCGCGCAGGATCCGGAAGGCCGAGGCCACCGCCTCGCTCGCGGCGCTGCCGTCGACGTCGTCGCCGCGCAGGTGGATGGAGATCGGCATGCCCATGATCTGCTCGACCCACGCCCGTCGAGCGGGGGCTGGTGCCGGTGCAGGTGCGGAGTCGGGGACGCCGGTCTGGCTCGGTCGCGTGTCGCGTCGGCTCATGGATCGCTCCTTGGTCGCGTGTCTCAAGAGTGCCTCAGAGGTTGGCCCGGTCGATGGCGGACTGCAGGGACTGCGTGTAGCCGTCCCACGTGTACGTGGCCCCGGACACGACGTCGATCTGCGCCGACTGCGCGGTGACGGTCTCCTCGTTGTAGACGGGGACGGCGGCCGAGTTGATCATCTGGTCGTGCCGGTCGTTCCACGGCACCTGCAGCACCTCGGCCGCCGTGATCTTGCCGTCCTTGACGGTGATCTGGACCTGGACGTTGCCGTAGCGGGTCATGACCGCGTCACCGGCGTACGTCGCGGCCGCCGACGAGGTGCCCGTCGAGCCGGACGCACCCGACGAGCCCGAGGACGAGCTCGAACCGCTCGTCCCGGACGACGAGGTGCCCGAGTCGGCCGTGTCGTCGGCGGGCTCCTGGCCGGACGAGTCGGTCGAGGACGCGGACGCCGAGCCGGACGTCGACCCGGTGCTGTCGGACGTCTTGCTGCTCGTCGTCACCTGCCGGGTCTCGGCGGCCACGACGGCGGACGAGCTGCGGGACGTGCTGTAGCTGAAGAGGAGGACGAGCACGGTCAGGGTGCTCATGGCCCAGAGGACGATGCGGCGCATGGGGGCTCGATTCGGGTCGGTCAGGTCGGTGCAGGTCGTTGGGGTGGGTGCAGGTCGCGGAGCCGGACGTGCCGGGCCGCGCGTCTCAGTAGCTGAAGCGCTCGTGGTGCACGGCGTCGTGGGGCACGCCGGCCTCGTGGGCGGCGGCGATGACGGTGTCCATCCAGGCGGGGTTGCCGCACACGTAGACGTCGCGCTCGGCGATGTCGGGCACGATCCGGGTCAGGGCCTCGACGTCGGTGAGGTGTCGTGAGTCGACGGGGAGCCAGCTGGCGCGGTCGCGGTTGCGGTGCCCGACGACGGCGACGACGCGGCCGCCCTTGGCGCGAGCGAGGTCGAGCAGCTCGTCGCCGAGGACGATGTCGGACTGGCTGCCGACGCGATAGATCACGACGACGCCGTCGGGCGAGGCGGGCAGCTCCTCGAGGATGGCGCGCAGCGGCGTGATGCCGATGCCGGCGCCGATGAGCACGGCCTTCTCCCTGGTGCGGACACCGGTGTGCAGTCGGCCGTACGGACCCTCGACGACCACCGGTGTGCCGGGGCGGAGTGACGCGAGTCGCGCACTCGATGCACCGACGGCCTCGGCCGTGATCCGGAGCGAGCGGCCGTCGGGCGCGGCGGAGAGGGAGTACGGGTTGCCGCGGGTCCACCCCGGGCCGTCGAGCAAGCGCCACTGGAAGAACTGGCCGGCCCGGACGGGCAGGCGGTCGAGGCGGCGCCCCGTCATGACGACGGAGGTCACGGTCGGCGACTCCGTGACGACCTCGGAGACGACGAGGCGGTGGCGGCGGGAGCGGAGCACCGGCAGCCCGACCCGGTAGACGAGGACGGCGACGAGCGCGAAGGCGTACAGACCCCACCAGAACACCGTCGCGACGACGTTCGCGGTGAAGTCCGCCCCGGTCCAGAGCTGGTGCGGCAGCGCGAGGCCGGCCCCCAGGTAGGCGTAGAGGTGCAGCAGGTGCCACGACTCGTAGCGCAGCCTGGCCCGGGCCTTCTTCACCGAGGTGACGACGACCATGACGAGCGCGATCGTGCCGGCGAGGGCGAGCAGCATGCCCGGGGAGTGCAGGACCTGGTCGACGAAGGTGGCGATGACGCCGAGGTCGGTGCCGGCGCTGTAGCCGACGATGACGAGGACGATGTGGGCGAGCATGAGGGTGAACGACGTGAAGCCGACGAGCCGGTGCACGCGGGCGAGCTCGTCCTGCCCCCAGGCCTGCTCGACGAGCGGGATGCGCGCCATGAGCAGGACCTGCAGGAGCAGGAGCACCGAGGCCACGAGGCCGCTGAGGCGCCCGACGTTGGTGACACTCTCGCCGAGCGAGCCGAAGGCAGTCAGTCCGCCACCGGCGACCCAGAGCGCCACGACGAAGAGCGTGACCCCCCAGGCGAACACTGCGGACGCGTCGCGCCACCACCGGGGCGTCGGGGCGAGAGCCTGGGGCCGTGACGCGGCCGGCACCGAGAGGTCGCGGCTCTCGGGGAGGGCGAGTGAGGTCATGTCACCCACACTTGTGACGGACCCTGTGCGTGCGCTGTGTCGACGGGGTGTCAGTCGTATGAGTCGCCGGACGCCGGTCTCCGGGGCTCCTGACGCCACCGCGACAGGTCCGTGAGGCCGGGCTCGACCCCGAGCCGCTGCCGTAGCCGCGTGGTGTCGAAGACCCGGGTCACCGCGAGGTGCGAGACGGCGTATGCCGTGAGCAGCGGGGGCGTCGACGCCCGGCTCAGCCGGGCGGTCGCCTCCAGGGCGAGTGCCGTGGTCCACGCGAGACCCGCTCCGATGAGGAGGGGGCGCTCGGGCCAGCAGTTGGCCGCCGCGACACCCGCCGCGACCTCGGACAGCGGCAGGGCTCGAGCGTCGGCGACGTTGAGGACCGTTGTGCCGCATACGGATTCGCTGGCAGCAACGGCGGCCTCGGCGAGAAGGCGGACATCGGTGAGGTGGACGAGCGTGTCGGCGCTCCCGGGGCAGAGCAGCCGCCCGCGGCGACGGGCACGTTCGAGGCGCGGGAGCAGCGTCGGGTCGCCGGGACCGTGGACGGCGTGCGGCCGGAGCACGATGCTGCCCTGACGCCCGAGGACGAGCCGCTCCTGCTCCGCCTTGGCGCGCGAGTAGGCCGACAGGTGACGGGTCGTCACCGGGACGTCCTCGGTGAAGACGTGTCGGGGCCGGACCGGGGCCCGGAGGGGGTAGACGCTGCACGACGAGACGAGCACGACCCTGGCCCCACGCCAGGTCTCGAGGACGGCACGCGTCCCGCCCACGGTGACGGCCTCGTGGACGGCCCACGGGTCCCACTCGTCGACGTGCGCGGCCGCGTGGACGACGACGTCGACCGGCGGCGGGTCGGGCAGGACGCCGCCGGTGAGGTCCCACCGGCGGTGCTCGAGCCCCGGGCGCGCCGGCACCGGCCGTCGGCTCAGCGCGAGCACCTCGTGGCCGCGGTCCAGCAGCCGGCTGACGACGGCTCCGCCGACGAAGCCGCTGGCCCCGGTCACCGCGACCCTCATCGGGCCGCTCGCACCCGGTCGTGGGAGACGAGGGCTCGCAGCCCGTCGAGGTCGACCGCCGCGGATCGACCTCGACGTGGCACCGTCTCGACGAGGACGACGTCGTCGGGTCGCCAGGCCTCGTCGGCGAGGGCCGCCCACGTGGCGTGGACGAGACGGCTCACCCGGGCCGCCTCCGCCGGCCCGACCCGGCCGGCCGCGGCGGCGGGGACCACGGCGAGCACCACCAGCTCGTCGCCCGTGACCGGGTCGGGGAGCCCGACGAGCGCGCAGTCCCGGATGGTCGTCGAGAGCTGCTCGAGCAGGAGCGGCTCGACGAGCTCCGGGTAGATGTTGGCCTGGCCGCGGATGATCATGTTCTTGGCCCGGCCGGCGAGCAGGAGGGTGCCGTCGGCCGCCAGCTCGCCGAGGTCACCCGTGCGGACCTCCTCGGTCGGGGCCTCCCCCGCCAGGCGGTGCCGTGCCTGCGCCGCCCGGACGACGATCTCGCCGACCCGGCCCGACCCCGACGCGTCGATGCGCACGCAGACGCCGGGCAGCGGCCGGCCGAGGCTCGTGCGTCCGGCGGGTGACCCCAGCACCTCGTCCCCGGTGGCGACGGCGACGGGCAGCGCCTCGGTCAGCCCGTAGACGGCGCGCACGTCCACGCCGGGCGCCAGGGCCTCGAGCCGTCGCACCGTGGCCGGCAGCACGGGCGCTCCGCCCATGGCGAGGTGCCTCACCGTCGGTGGCAGTCCCCCGGTGGCTGCTGCGAGCACCTTGGCCGGGACGGCGTACGCGTGGGTCGCCGACTCGCGCTCCGCCTGCCGCAGCCACGCGTCGGGCGAGGCGGTCACCGGCGGGAGCGACCAGACGGCCCCGGCCATGAGCGTCGGCAGCCCGATCATCAGCTGGTCCGTGTGCATGACGTCCCCGGCGTCGAGCCCGAGGGCCGACACGGCGGCGCGGACCCCGGCCGAGAGCGACGCCAGAGTGTGGACGACGGCGCGGGGCGCGGCCGTCGAGCCCGACGTGAAGACGACGAGCGCGTCGCGCGCCGGGTCGCCCACGACGGGCGCGTCCGTGGGTGCAGGCGGTAGGTGCTCCCAGCGGGTCGCCGAGCGCGGCACACCGGGAAGGCGCGGTCCGGTGACGACGTGGACGAGGCCCCGCGTCGACAGGTCGGGGAGCCGGAGTCCCTTCGTGGCCGGCAGCCGCGCGAGCAGGGACGAGAGGGGCGGGCGGCCGGCCGCGTGCACGAGGGTGTCCGCGACCGCCGCGCCTACGGGCACGATGCGACGGCGGACGTCGAGCAGCGCCTCTCCTGCTCCGGGGTCGGCGACGACGACGACACCGCCTGCGAGGACGATGCCGAGGGCGGCGGCCACGGCCCGCGCGGAGGGGCGGACAGCGAGCAGGACCCCGTCTCCCGCGCCGACGCCGTGCTCGGTGAGGTGCGCGGCCACGGCGCAGACGCCGCTGCCGAGCTCGCCGTAGGTCACCGAACGGGCACGGTGGTCCCGGATGGCCACGCGATGTGGTTCGGCGGATGCCCGGGCGAGGACCTCCGTGACGAGGTCGAGCTCCCCGGTCATGCCGCTCGGCCCTCGCGCCGGACGTGGGACACGCCCGCGCCGCTCACGGTGAGCTCGGCGTACCTCGGCACGAGGACGCGACGGGCGGCCCGGCGCGACGTGACGACGAGCCCCTGCTCCCCCGCGACGTCGAGCAGCATGCCCGTCATGGCCCGCAGCTCCGCGAGCGCGAGCGGCGCACCGAGGCAGAAGTGCGAGCCGGCTCCGAACCACAGGTGGCGCAGGTCGCCCGTCGCGGGTCGCCCCGGCTCGAAGCCCCCGTCGCGTCGCGTCGCCCACCACAGCAGCACGACGACGCGCTCGTCGCTGCGCAGACGGACCCCGCCCACGTCGGTCGGACGGACGCAGCGGCGCAGGGTCGCGAGGCTCGGCGTCGTCATGCGCAGGCCCTCGGCGACCACGTCGTCGACGTCGCAGCCCGTCGCCGCGGGCGCCTCGAGCAGTCCGGCGTCGGCCAGCTGCCCGGCGATCCGCGGCAGCGCGCTGCTGACGGTGCCCGTGCCCGTGAGGAAGAGGGCTGCGGCCAGGGAGCGCGCGTCGTCGAGCGAGGCGCCCTGTCGGGCCAGCCGGCCCATGACGGTGTCTGACGACGCTGCGGCGTGGGCGGACCCGGCGGCGTCCTGCACCACGGCCAGGGCCGCGCGCGCCCGGTGCGCGGCTGCGTCGTCGAAGGTGCGGGTGCGCCACGTCACCATCGACTCGATGGCGTCGCTCGCCTCGAGGAGCGCCGCGGGCGGCGTCGCGGGGTCGAGCCCGACGACCACGCCGATCGCGGCGGCGGACACCTCACGGGCGAGCCGGACGACGTCGACCTCCTCCCCTCGCCGTAGCCGCGCCGCGGCGTCCGACACGACCGGACCGGCGGCCGCGTCGCAGACCTCGCGCACGACGCGGGGCGAGAAGAGGTCGGCGAGCGAGCGTCGCAGGCTGCGGTGGTCCTCGCCCTCCATGTTGAGCAGCACGCGGTCGCCGAGCACGGGCGTCCACAGCGCTCCCGACGAGCCGGGGCCGTTCTTGGCGAAGGCGTCCGTGTCGGTGAGCACCTGCCGCGCCGACCGCGGGTCGGCCACGAGCACGCCGAGGCCGGGGACGCGTACGACCCCGCGCCGCGCCACGGCCGCGTCGACGACGCGGGCGACGACGGGATGTGCCGAGCGGACCAGCCGGGCCTCCCAGCGGCTCCCGGGGTCGGTGCCGGCGAGTGCCCTCACGCGATGCCCCGGACGTCGACGACGTCGGGGCGGTGGCCGTGGTCGAGATACCACCGCAGGGTGTTGCGCAGGCCGTAGGCCCGCAGTCGACGCACCGACGCGTGCACGACGAGGTCACGGTGGTATTCGACGCGGGAGCTGACGCGACGCACCCGGTTGACGAGCTCGCGGTCCTCGTGGACCTCCTCGATGGCGGTGCGCGGGAAGCCACCGCTGGCCTCGTAGGCCGTGGCGCTGACGCCGATGTTGCAGCCGGGACTCATCCGGTACGGCCCGTGCAGCTCGGGAGACCGGTTGCTCGGACGGAAGCGGCCGAACGTCTGGCAGAGCCCGATGACCCCGGGCAGCACGACCCGCTCCCACGGCTGGAGGCGCACCTCGTCGGTGCGCGCGCGCATCGGTCCCGTCACGAGATCGGCCCCGGCTGCGAAGGCGCGCCGACCCACGGCGGTCCACTCGCGGACCGGCAGCGTGTCGGCGTCGGTGCGCAGCACGTGCGTCGCGCCGCGCGCGATCGCGTGACGCACGCCGGTGTCGGAGGCCGCGCCGGTGCCCTTGCGCGTCTCGGTGACGATCGTGACGCCGAGATCGTATGCCGCACAGGCCCTTTCGACCTCAGCCGCAGTCTCGTCGGTGCTGGAGTTGTCGACGACGACGAGGCGGAAGTCGCGGTCGCGCTGCGCCGCGATGGCAGCGATGGTGTGCCCGATGCCGGCCTGCTCGTTGAAGGCCGGGACGACGACCCAGAGGCGGACGCCTCCGGCACCGAGCGGTGCGGGACGGGTCACCAGCGCACCGCCATCGTGCCCACGCTGATGCCTCCGGCGAGCCCCACGAGGAGCACCGGCTCGCCCGGCCGGGCGAGACCGAGCCGCTCGATCTGCTGCCACTGGAGCGGCAGGGTGGCCGAGGCGCAGTTTCCGTGGTCGGGCAGGGTCTCGACGACGAGGTCGCGGCGCAGCCCGAGGCGTGCGGCGAAGACGTCGAGGTAGGGCATCGCGACCTGGTGGACGGCGACGGCGGCGAAGTCCTCGACCCCGAGACCGTCGGACTTGAGGGCTCGGTGGATCTCCTCGACGTCGACGCTGTCGAAGGCCTGGCGCAGGCGCGCGCCGTCCATGACGAAGTAGCCCTTGTCGACGTCGCGGGGGTGGCGCGTGCCGCCGGCGGGGAGCTGGCCGACGGACCAGTGCCGTGACTCCGCCGTGAACCAGCGGTGCAGGATCTCTCCGCGTGCACCGGGGGCGGCTCGCTCGACGAGCGCCGCGGCCCCGGCGTCGCTCATCGTGTAGCCGGGCACCGACTCGACGAACTGCCGGGCGTCGCGCACCGCCCACCGCGCGGCGCGCGACGGCATCTCACCGGTGACGACGAGCACCCGCTCGTACTGCCCCATGGCGATGAGGGCCTCGGCCACCTGGACACCGTTGAGCCAGGAGTTGCACGCGTTCTTGACGTCCATGACGGGGCAGCGGGCGTCGAGCAGGTCGGCCACGATGTGCGAGGTGGCGGGCTCGACGAGGTCCTGTGACGCGGAGGCGAAGACGAGCAGGTCGACGTCGGCGACGTCGAGGCCGAGCGAGGCGAGCGACGTGCGGGCCGCGTGCGCCGCCAGGTCGGACGCCTGCGTGTCGGGTCCGGCGTGGTGGATGCGCCGCACCCCGGTGAGGCGTCCGAGCACCCCGGTCGGAGGCGCGAAGCCGTCGCTCGACCCCACGACGCGGGCCTCGACCTCCTCGACGGTGAGGGCGTGCTCGGCGACGTGCGCGCTGACGCCGGTGATCCGGCTGGGCAGGCGACTGGACATGCGAACGCGGCACTCCCTGGCTCGGCGACGTGGCCCCTCCGGAGCCGTGCGGGCAGTTTACGGTGAGCCCATGGCACCCGCGCTGAGCCGACGTACTCAGGCCCGTGACGTCGGCACCGACCACGCGGCCCACCGGACGGCGGCAGGCCACGAGCGGCGCGTCGTCTGGTCGGCCGACCCACGGCTGGGGCTGCTCGTCACCGCAGCGCGCCTGGGACCGCGGGTCGTCCGGCTGCCGCTCCTCGGCTGGCTCGTGCGTGACCCCGTCCTCATCCGGGAGCTGCTCGTCGACCACCGTTCGACGTCGCTGCTCGGGGAGGGCGGTGTCGGCCACCTCTGGTCACAGGTGCTGGGCGACTGGGTCGAGGACCTCTTCGACGGCCGCGGGCACCACTCCCTGCGGACGCGCGCGCGTGACCTCTTCACCGACGCCGCGGCCCACGACCTCGTCGCGGACGCCGCCGGCCCCGTGACGGAGCTGATCGGGCGACGCCTGCGCGAGGCAGGAGCCGTCGACGTCGCCGACCTGGCCCGGGTCCTCGTCGGTCGGCTCGTCGTCGCGATGCTCGGCATCGACGGGGCGACGTTCGCCGACGAGGCCACAGCGGCGGGGCTCGACGACGACGGCTGGGGCGTCTACCGCCTCGTCTTCGCCCGCGGCGAGGAGCTCGCTGCCCTGGCGCTCGGCACGCAGTCCGACACGACGCTGTCCGCCGACACGGTGCTCCGCGCCCAGGACATCCTCGGCGGTCTGACCGGTGGGGTCCCGGCGGCCTACCGCTCCTCCCCCGGCACGACGGTGCTCGGACGCTGCCGCGAGCTCGGCGTCACCGAGCAGGAGGCGACGGGACTGGCCTCGTTCCTGCTCGTCGCGGGCACGGAGACGGCGGCGAGCGCGATCGCCCGGACCACAGCCCTGCTCGCGGACACCGGGCAGGCGGCACGGGTCAGTGCAGCCTCCGGTGCCGAGCGGGACGAGCTGCTCGACGTCGCCGTCCGGGAGGGCCTGCGCGTGACGACACCGGCCCCGGTCATCGGGCGACACGTCACGAAGGACGTCACCCTGGGCGGTCGCCGGCTCCGGGCGGGCGACCGGGTGCTGGCCCTGACCTACGTGGCCAACACCGCGCCGGGGGCGTTCGACCTCGACCGGCCCTACCTGCCGGACAACCGGCACCTGTGGTTCGGGGCGGGGCGCCACCTCTGCCTCGGCGCGCCGGTCGCGCGGGCCGAGCTGCGGGCCGTGCTGACAGCCCTCGCCGACGCCGGGCCCTGGACCGTGGTCGACCGCGAGCCGGCCCGCGGCGTCCTCATCCCCACCTACCGCCGCCTCGTCGTCGCCCGCGCCTGAGACCGGCCCGAGACTCGACGCGACCGGACGCCACCGGACGCGACCGGGGCGACCCGTCAGGGCCACCAGCCGAGCAGGCTGCCGCCGATCTTGACGATGAAGGAGGTGACGACGACGACGAAGATGGCGCGGACGAAGCCACTCCCCTTCGCCACGGCCGTGCGCGCCCCGACGTAGCCGCCGAGCAGGTTGGCCCCCGCGATGACGACGCCGACCTTGAAGAGCACGAGGCCCATCGGCAGGAAGACCGTCAGGGCCCCGAGGTTCGTCGCGAAGTTCGCGATCTTGGCCTTGGCGCTCGCCTCGAGGAAGTTGTAGCCGAGCAGGCCCACGAGCGCGAAGACGAGGAAGCTGCCCGTGCCCGGCCCGAGCGCGCCGTCGTAGACCCCGATGGTGAAGCCCGTCAGCATCGCGAGCACGGTGTGCCTGGCGCCGTGGAAGCGCCGGATCGACTCCTTGCCGAGGTCCGGCTTGAAGAGGGTGTACGCGCCGACGAGGACGAGCAGCACGAGGATGATCGGGTTGAAGGCCGACTTGGGGATGTGCAGCCCGATGAGCGCCCCGCCGATCGACCCGACGTAGGCGACGGCCGCCATCGGCAGTGCCGTGCGCAGGTCGGGGCGCACGCGCTTGTAGAAGGTGACCGAGCTCGTCGCCGTGCCGAAGATCGAGCCGAACTTGTTCGTCGCGAGCAGCTGGGCCGGCGACGCACCGGGGAGGCCGATGAGCAGCGCCGGCAGCTGCACGAGGCCGCCGCCACCGACGACGGCGTCGATCCAGCCCGCGACGAACGCCGCGGCACCGAGGAAGGCGAGGGTCGTGACGGTCGGGTCGCTCACGCGTCCGCACCGTCGGCGCGGGCGTTCCAGGACTCGACGATCGTCAGCACGTCGGTGATCTCGTGCGCCACGGCGTCGGGGGTCGCGTCGTGCGAGACCTGCTGGTCGACCGGGATGCTCGAGTGCGGCACCCAGATGGCGCGCATGCCGACCCGCTGCGGACCGTGCACGTCTTCGTAGGACCGGTCCCCGACGTAGGCGCACTCGGCAGGCTCGACGCCGGCCTCACGGGCTGCGTGGGCGAAGATCTCGGGCTGCGGCTTCACCCACGGGGTCTCGCTGGAGTAGACGTCGACGTCGACGAGGTCGAGCACGCCGTCCCGCTCGAGGATCGAGCGGTGGTAGTCGCGGTCCCAGAGGGTGTTGGACAGCACGCCGACGCGGATCCCCCTCTCGCGCAAGCCTTCCCACAGGGGGCGGATGCCCGGTGCCGTGATCGTGTGGGGCTCCCACATCGTGCGGTATGCCGTGAGCGCCTCCTCGGCGCCCGGGTGGCCGTCCGTGACGCCCACCGACTCGAGCAGCTCGTGCAGGCGCGCGCTGCCGCCGCCGGTCCGGCCTCGCTTCCACGCCGCGTCCTCGGCGCCGCAGATGGCCGCGACGAACGCGGCGTGCGCGTCGCCCGTGTGACCGAGCCCGGCGGCATACGCCCCCCACGTGGCGTGGAAGTCCACCTCGTGCCACGGCGTGATGGTGCCGCCCCAGTCGAAGAGGACGGCCCGCACGGGCGGGACGGCCGGCGTCACGAGCGCTCGACCTCCGCGGTGACCTCGGCGGTGAGGGCCGCGACGGCGTCGTCGACGGCGACCTCACGGCGCTCGCCGGTGCGACGGTCCTTGATCTCGACGGTGCCGTCGGCGAGGCCCCGGCCGATGACGAGGATGGTCGGGACGCCGATGAGCTCGGAGTCCTTGAACTTCACGCCGGGGCTGACGCCCTTGCGGTCGTCCACGAGGACGGTCAGGCCCTGGACCTCGAGCTCGCGGGCGATCTCCTCCGCCTTGACGAAGAGAGCCTCGTCCTTGCCGGCCGCGACGATGTGGACGTCGGCCGGAGCGAGCTCGCGCGGCCAGATGATGCCCGACTCGTCGTGGTTGCCCTCGACGACGCAAGCCACGGCCCGCGAGACGCCGACGCCGTAGGAGCCCATGACGACGGTGACGAGCTTGCCGTTCTGGTCGAGCACCTTGAGGTCGAGCGCCTCGGCGTACTTCGTCCCGAGCTGGAAGACGTGACCCATCTCGATGCCGCGGGCCGTCGACAGCGTGTGGTCGCAGTTCGGGCAGGCGTCACCGGCGCGCACCTCGGCGGCCTCGATGATGCCGTCGGCGGTGAAGTCGCGGCCGGCGACGAGGTCGATGACGTGCTGGCCCGCGACGTTGGCACCGGTGACCCAGCGGGTGCCCTCCGCGATCCGGGGGTCGAGGAGGTAGCGGATGCCGGTCGTTCCCTCGAGCCCGAGCGCGCCGGGGCCGATGTAGCCCTTGACGAGCGCCGGGTTGGCCGCGAAGTCGGCCTCGGTGAAGGCCTTCACCTCCGCCGGCTCGACCTGCGCGCCGAGGCGCTTCTCGTCGACCTCCCGGTCACCGGGCACGCCGACGGCGAGCGGCTCGCGGGTGCCGTCGGGCTGGACGAGCGTCACGACGACGTTCTTGAGGGTGTCCCCCGCCGACCACGGACGGTCCTCGCGCGGGTAGCGCTCGTTGAGGTGGGCGACGAGCGTGTCGATGGTCGGGGTGTCGGGGGTGTCCTCGGCGTGCGCGGCCGGCACGCCGTCCCAGCCGACGGGGTCGGGAGTGGGCACGCGCACGGCCTCGACGTTGGCGGCGTAGCCGCAGCTCGTGCACCGCACGTAGGTGTCCTCGCCGACCTCGGCCGTCGCGAGGAACTCCTCGCTCTTGCTCCCACCCATCGCGCCCGCCATCGCCTCGACGATGACGTAGTGGAAGCCGAGGCGGTCGAAGATGCGGACGTAGGCCTCGCGGTGCAGCTGATAGCTCTTGTCGAGCCCCGCGGCGTCGACGTCGAAGGAGTAGCTGTCCTTCATGACGAACTCGCGGCCGCGCAGCACCCCGGCGCGCGGACGTGCCTCGTCGCGGTACTTCGTCTGGATCTGGTAGATCGAGAGCGGCAGGTCCTTGTAGGAGCTGTAGAGGTCCTTGACCGTGAGGGTGAACATCTCCTCGTGGGTCGGGCCGAGGAGGTGGTCGGCGCCCTTGCGGTCCTGGAGGCGGAAGATGTTGTCGCCGTACTCGGTCCAGCGGCCCGTGGCCTCGAAGGGCTCCTTGGGCAGCAGCGCCGGGAAGAGCAGCTCCTGGGCGCCGATGGCGTCCATCTCCTCGCGGACGATCTTCTCGACGTTGCGCAGCACCCGCAGGCCGAGCGGCAGCCACGTGTAGACACCGGGGCTGACCCGGCGGACGTAGCCGGCGCGGACGAGCAGACGGTGGCTCGGGACCTCTGCGTCCGCCGGGTCCTCACGAAGGGTTCGCAGGAACAGGGACGACATGTGCAGGGCCACCGGGACTCCTCGAGTGGAACAGGGTGCACCCCGCGCCACGAGGGGCGCGGGCGGGTGCGGAACCCCGGCAGGATATCGGCCGCCCGTGATGTCCCGTTGGCCCGTGTCCTGTCCACTTCCCGTCCTGACCGGACAGGAACCGGTCACGGGCTTGACCGACGAGGAGCCCCGCGTGTTCAGTGAGCCTGCCGGCTCGGCGCCGTGCTCGAACTCGTCCAGACATCGTGACGTCCTTGTGACAACACGACGGGGTGTTCGGCCACGCGCACCTGAACGGTGAGGAAGAATCGGGGAGGGCGTCCGCGCCTCACGAACACCACAAAGGAGTGTTGACGACCAGATGAGCGACCCCTCCATCCCGGCTCCTGGATCCTCGGGTGCGGACAGCACCGGAGCCGCGGCCGCCCCCGCGAACCCGGCCGGCAGCGTCATCCTCGAGATGCGGGACATCACCAAGGAGTTCCCCGGCGTCAAGGCGCTCTCGAACGTCTCCATGGCCGTCCGCCGCGGAGAGGTCCACGCGATCTGCGGAGAGAACGGCGCCGGCAAGTCGACCCTCATGAAGGTGCTCTCCGGCGTCCACCCCGCGGGCACCTACGACGGTGAGATCCACTTCGAGGGCCAGCTGTGCGAGTTCAACAACATCCGCGACAGCGAGCACGCCGGCATCGTCATCATCCACCAGGAGCTCGCGCTCATCCCGGAGATGTCGATCGCCGAGAACATCTTCCTCGGCAACGAGACGGCCAAGAGCGGCGTCATCAACTGGCTCTCCACCCGCGTCAAGGCGCGCGAGCTGCTGGCCCGCGTCGGCCTCGAGGAGGAGCCGGACACGAAGATCCGCGACATCGGCGTCGGCAAGCAGCAGCTCGTCGAGATCGCCAAGGCGCTGTCCAAGGACGTCAAGCTGCTCATCCTCGACGAGCCGACCGCCGCGCTCAACGAGGGCGACTCCCAGCACCTGCTCGACCTCATCGCGGGCCTGCGCTCCAAGGGCGTCACCTGCATCATGATCAGCCACAAGCTCAACGAGATCGAGCAGATCGCCGACTCCATCACCATCATCCGCGACGGCAAGTCGATCGAGACCCTCCGCGTCAAGGAGGACGGCGTCGACGAGAACCGCATCATCCGCGGCATGGTCGGTCGCGACCTCGAGTCCCGTTTCCCGGACCACACCCCCGAGATCGGCGAGGTCTTCTTCGAGGTGCGCGACTGGACGGTGCGCCACCCGAGCGTCCCCGACCGGCTCGTGGCCAAGCACAGCGACTTCTTCGTCCGCCGCGGCGAGATCGTCGGCTTCGCCGGCCTCATGGGTGCCGGCCGCACCGAGCTCATGCGCAGCCTCTTCGGTCGCTCCTACGGCACCTACGTCGAGGGCACGATCGTCAAGGACGGCAAGGAGCTGCGGCTGCGGACCGTCTCGGACGCCATCGACGCCGGCCTCGCCTACGTCACCGAGGACCGCAAGACGCTCGGCCTCAACCTCCTCGACGACATCAAGCGCACGACCGTCTCGGCACGGCTCTCGCGGATCACGCGCGGCTTCGTCGTCGACGAGCGTGAGGAGTACAACTTCGCCGAGTCCTACCGGAAGTCCTTGCGCACCAAGGCCCCCAACGTGGACGAGGGAGTCTCGAAGCTCTCCGGAGGCAACCAGCAGAAGGTCGTGCTGGCCAAGTGGCTCTTCACCGAGCCCGACCTGCTCATCCTCGACGAGCCGACGCGCGGCATCGACGTCGGCGCCAAGTTCGAGATCTACGGGATCATCCAGAAGATGGCCTCCGAGGGCAAGGGCGTCATCCTCGTCTCGTCGGAGCTCCCCGAGCTGATCGGCCTGTCCGACCGCATCTACACGATCGCCGAGGGCGCGGTCACCGGCGTGCTGTCCCGTGAGGAGGCCGACCAGGAGTCGCTGATGCGACTCATGACCCGGCGCACCCACGGCGGCTCCCAGGCGACCACGCGCGAGAGCGCGTGACCGGCGCCGCGACGCCGGACCCGACACCTCCCCCATCCACACCCGACACAGCCAGGACTGCACCCATGGACAAGGTCAAGAAGATCTTCGGTGGCGACACCCGTCAGCTCGGCATGATCTTCGCCCTCGTGGCGCTGATCATCTTCTTCCAGATCTGGACCGGCGGGCTGACGCTCACGCCGGACAACGTCATCAACATCTTCCAGCAGAACTCCTACATCCTCGTGCTCGCCATCGGCATGGTGCTCGTCATCATCGCCGGCCACATCGACCTCTCCGTGGGCTCCGTCGCGGCGTTCGTCGGCATCTGCGTGGCCATCGCGATGCGCGACTGGGGCCTCAGCTGGTGGATGGGCATCATCTTCGGCCTCGCCATCGGCGCCCTCGTGGGTGCCTGGCAGGGTCTGTGGACGGCCTACGTCGGCATCCCCGCCTTCATCGTGACGCTGTCGGGCATGCTCCTCTTCCGCGGCGCGAACCAGTACGTCGGCAAGTCCAACTCGGTGCCGGTCTCCGAGGACTTCCAGGTCATCGGCGGCGGCTACCTCCCCGAGGTCGGGCCCGACACCGGCTACAACAACCTCACCGTCCTCATCGGCCTGCTGCTCGCCGTCGGGATCGTCGTCGGCAGCCTCCGCAGCCGTCGCGCCCTCGTCAAGCTCGGTGCCGAGGTCGAGGACGCCTGGGTCATGTGGGTGCGGCTCGCCCTCATCTGCGCCGCGATCATCGGTGCGACGCTGCTCTTCGGCTCCGGCCGCCCCGGCACGTCCTTCCCGATCTCCGGCATCATCCTGGCCGTCCTCGTCCTGCTCTACGGCTTCATCTCCAACCGCACCGTGATCGGCCGCCACATCTACGCCGTCGGTGGCAACCGCCACGCGGCCGAGCTGTCCGGCGTGAAGAGCAAGAAGGTCAACTTCCTCGTCATGATGAACATGTCGATCCTGGCGGCACTGGCCGGCATGATCTTCGTGGCGCGCTCGACCGCCTCCGGCCCGTCCGACGGTGTCGGCTGGGAGCTCGACGCCATCGCGGCCGTCTTCATCGGTGGCGCCGCCGTCACCGGCGGTGTCGGCACCGTCGTCGGCTCCATCGTCGGAGGCCTCGTCATGGCCGTGCTCAACAACGGCCTGCAGCTCAAGGGAATCGGCGCCGACGCGACGCAGATGATCAAGGGCCTCGTGCTCCTCGTCGCCGTCGCCTTCGACGTCTACAACAAGTCGCAGGGCCGGGTCTCGCTCCTCGGGATGCTGACCCGCAACTTCCGACGCGGCGGCACCGACGACGACTCGGCCGCCCCGCCCCCGCCCTCCGCGGCCACCGAGACGACCCCCGTCTCCGAGACCATCCGTCAGTCCAGCTGAGCCTGCGGCTCGCCCGACCAGGACCCTCCTGAGACCCACCCAAGACCCACCAAAGACCCGGTCAGGGCGCCCGCCCGCGACCGAGATGGATCCGCGCTCCGCCCGGACGCGATGAGAGGAAAGAGAGCACATGCGTACCTTCACCAAGGTGCTGGGCGTCACGGCTGTGGCCGCCCTTGTTCTGACCGGTTGCGGTCGGAGCAGCGACACCGGCACGACGCCGGGCGCATCGAACGGCGGATCCGCTGCGGCGGGCTTCCCCGCCAACGCGGTCATCGGCGTCGCCCTGCCGCAGAAGACGTCGGAGAACTGGGTGCTCGCCGAGCAGCTGTTCAAGGACGGCCTGTCGGCAGCCGGCTTCCAGGGCGACGTGCAGTTCGCCAACGGCGGCGTGTCGGAGCAGCAGAACCAGATCCAGGCCATGGTCACCAAGGGCGCGAAGGTCATCGTCGTCGGCGCCATCGACGGCTCGCAGCTGGGCACCCAGCTCAAGGCCGCCAAGGACGCCGGCGCGACGGTCATCGCCTACGACCGTCTCGTGAAGAACACCGCGGCCGTGGACTACTACGTCGCCTACGACAACTTCAAGGTCGGCGAGCTGCAGGGCCAGGCCCTGCTCGACGGCATGGCCAAGAAGAAGCCGAACGGCCCGTACAACATCGAGCTCTTCGCCGGCTCGCCCGACGACGCGAACGCCCAGGTCTTCTTCGACGGCGCCATGAAGGTGCTCCAGCCGAAGATCGACGACGGCACCCTGAAGGTCACGTCCGGCCAGAAGGACTTCAACCAGGTCGTCACCCAGGGCTGGAAGGCCGAGAACGCCCAGAAGCGCATGGACACGCTCCTCGCGGCCAACTACACGAGCGCGGCGCTCGACGGCGTCCTGTCGCCCAACGACACGCTGGCCCGCGCGATCATCACGTCGGTCAAGGCGGCCGGCAAGCCCGTGCCGATCGTGACCGGCCAGGACTCCGAGGTCGAGTCGGTCAAGTCGATCATGGCGGGTGAGCAGTACTCCACGATCAACAAGGACACCCGCAACCTCGTCAAGGAGACCATCGCCATGGTCTCCGCCCTCCAGAAGGGCCAGGCCCCGACGGTCAACGACACCAAGTCCTACAACAACGGTGTCAAGGTCGTCCCGGCCAACCTGCTTCCCCCGGTCATCGTGACCAAGGAGAACGCAGCCGAGGCCTACGCGAACGACCCGACGCTGGCCCCGCTCACCAAGTGAGCTGAGACCGTTCGGTCAACCACCTCGGTGAAGGCCCGCCCCGTCCTGGGGCGGGCCTTCGTCGTGCGTGGACGCCGAAGCCGTGCACCACGCTCGAGGCGTAGCGTCGCGCCATGGCGGACGTCTACCTCCACGGTCACCAGGCGAGCGTGCTCGCCTCCCACGGCGCGCGTACCGCCGCCGACTCGGCGGCCTACCTGCTCCCCCACCTGCGCGACGGCCTACGGGTCCTCGACGTCGGCTGCGGGCCCGGCACCATCACGCTCGACCTCGCCGCCGCCGTCGGCCCCTCGGGCGAGGTCGTCGGCATCGAGAACGTCGACGGGCCCCTCGAGCGGGCTCGCGGCCACGCCGCAGCGCGGGGTGACGAGCGCACCCGGTTCGAGCGCGCCGACGTCATGGCACTCCCGTATGCCGCCGCGTCCTTCGACGTCGTCCACGCGCACCAGGTGCTCCAGCACCTCACCGACCCCGTGGGTGCCCTGCGCGAGATGGCGCGGGTCGCGCGTCCCGGCGGCCTCGTCGCGGTGCGCGACGTCGACTACGCCTCGATGGTGTGGCATCCCGCCTCCGAGGCGATGACCCGCTGGCTCGAGCTCTACCGTCGTCTCGCGCGTCTCAACCACGCCGAGCCGGATGCCGGCCGCCACCTCGTCGCCTGGGCGCACGCCGCCGGTCTCCCCCGGCTCACGCCGTCGGCCTCGCTGTGGAGCTACACGACGCCCGAGCAGTGCGCCTGGTGGGGCCGCGCGTGGGCGCGGCGCACGCTCGAGTCGACCTTCGCGACGCAGGCCCTCGAGCGCGGGCTCGCGACGGCCGACGAGCTCGCGGAGATCAGTGCCGCCTGGCAGGACTGGTCGACGCACCCCGACGCGTGGTTCGCGATGACCCACGCCGAGGTCCTCGCCCACGTCTGACACGTCCACGGCCCGGGCCACTCCGGAATCCGGTCGCGGTCACCGGGCGTGCTTTGCGAGAGTTGCCGTATGCCGCGCTCCTCCTCCACCTTCACGCTCGTCACCGACGCCGCCGCGGCACGGGCGCGCTTCGCGGACCTCGTGGCGCGCGAACCCGAGGCGCTCAGCGTCATCGCGAGCGTGACGGAGGGTCTCGTCGCCGACCCGAGCCGCTATGCCGGGCCGCGCTGGTGGGCGGTCACTGACGCGTCGGGTGAGGTCGTCGGCGCCGTCATGCACACGCCTCCCCACCCGGTGCACATCGCGCTCGCCACCGTCGACGAGGCGCGTGACCTCGCAGCGCTGCTCGCGGACCAGGACGACGCGCTGCCCGGCGTCGGCGGCCAGCGAGGACCGGCCGAGGCGTTCGCCGCCGAGTGGGTCGCGCGCACGGGAGCGACGTCGAGGGTCGCCATGGAGGTGGGTCGCTACGACCTGCCCGCCCGTCCGCACGTGCCGTTCGTGGTGAGCGGGTCCTTTCGGCTCGCGGACGGCACCGACATCGAGCTCGTCGACCCCTGGCACCAGCAGTTCGTCGACGCGATCGAGGGCCAGGGTCGGGTCGTCCCGTCGCTCGACCGACACGTCGCGGACGGGCGGGTCGGTCTCTGGGAGGACGCCGGGCGCACGGTGTCGATGGCGTACGCCTCCCCCGCCAGCGGCGGGGTCACCCGCATCTCGGGCGTGTGGACCCCGCCGGAGCTGCGCGGGCACGGCTACGCGAGCGGCGTCGTGGCAGCCCTCAGTGCCGCCCGTCTCGACGCGGGCGAGGCCTGCATGCTCTACACCGACCTCGCCAACCCCACGTCGAACGCCATCTACGGGGCGATGGGCTACCGCCGCGTCGGTGACAGCATCAGCATCGCCTTCGGTGAGCGAGCCTGACGCCTCAGCGCACCACTCCCCCGGCGCGCAGCGCCGTGCGGATCATCGGCCACTGGAGGGGCAGCCGCGCGACCGTCGCGGCGAGGTAGCCCTGCCGCTTCGCGTCGTCCGGCTTGCGGTCGAGCCGGCGCTTGGCCTGGCCCGTCATCGTGACGTTCGCCGGGAAGACCGCGACGAGGAGGGCTGCGGACGCGAGACCGGCCACGCGGCGCGTGCGAGGGATGAAGAGCCCTACCGCGCAAGCGATCTCGAGGGCGCCGGACGCATACACGAGCGCCCGACGCGACGGCAGCTGCTTCGGCACCATCGCCTCGAAGGGCTCCGGCTTGACGAAGTGCATCGTCCCCGAGGTGAGGAAGAGGCCGGCCAGGGCGATGGCGTCCTTGCCGAGCGGGGCGTTCGTCGCGGTCTTCATGAGCCCACCCTAGGCCGGGCGCCCGAGGACGCTAGAGCAGCACCGTGGTGAACGACCCGACCTCGCGGAAGCCGCAGCGCTCGTACGTCGCCCGGGCCGCGACGTTGAAGTCGTTGACGTAGAGCGACACCTCGTCGGCCAGGCCCGACAGCACCTGCTCGACGACGCTCGCCATCGCGGGCACCGAGAGCCCCTGTCCCCGGAGCCGAGGGTGGAGCCACACGCCCTGGACCTGGGCGCAGCCGAGCGCGAGTGAGCCGACGTCGGCCTTGAAGACGACCTCGCCGTCCTCGACCTTCACGAAGGTGTGGCCGTTGCGGATGAGGGCCGCGATGCTCGCCCGGTAGCCGCGGTCGGAGCCGAAGTAGGGCGGGTAGCCGATCTCCTCGGTGAACATGTGCGCCGCCGCCGGCAGGACGAGGTCGACCTCGTCGAGTCGGGCCGGCCGGACGCCGGGGTCGAGGGTCATGCCGAGAGCCGACGGACGCGTGCGCGTCGTCAGCAGCGGCTGGTGGGTGCGGATGGCGCGAACGGGCCCCCACGTCGGGCCGAGCCGGTCCCACAGGCCGACGACCTGTCCGCTCGGTCCGAAGATCGAGGCGCACTGACGGCGCATCCTGCTGATCCGCGACGCGACGGCCGCGACGCCGTCGTCGTCGAGCTCGACGGGCACGACGTTGGCACTGACCCACGCGAGGCCGCGCAGCTCTCCGTCGCCCCAGTGCCCGAGGAGGGCGCCCGGGGACGTGCGCAGCGATCCCTCGGCGATGCGGGCGGCGACGAAGGCGTTGGCCACCCGGTCACGCGCGCACACCTCGAGGGCGGCGTCGTGGTCGGCCACCGACAGCGGTCGCACGGGGAGGCGTTGGCGGAGCACCTCCCAAGAGTGCCCGCCCGCGGGCCGGGTGTCACCCCGGCGCGCCTCACGAACCCGTCACGACCCGGTGACGGCGGTGCCGGGCCGGCTCTCAGCGTCCGGTGCCGAGGACGGGCCGCTCGAGGTCGGTGTTGTCGAGCACCCAGGTCGCGCAGGCCCGCGGGTCGGCCGCCGCGAGGTAGAGCCGCTGTCCGCCGACGTAGCGGCGGTTCGCCTCCGCCTCCGGGTCAGGGTCGTGGCCCTCTCCGAAGCGAGCGTTGCCGCGTGGCACGGACACGGCGAAGGGCACGTCGACCCACACCGCGCCGTCCCAGACGTCGGCGAGCTCAGGACGCTGGAGGAAGATCCCGTCGACGAGGAGGACCGTGTCGGGCCCGACAGCCACGGGGTCCGGGTGCACCGGCCGGTCGGCGTCGACGTCGTTGACCGCGGGGGTGACGGGGCGGCCCGCACGGAACGGCTCGATCACCGCGCGCCGGAACGCGGCGTAGTCGTAGGAGTCCTCGTAGAACGTCTCGGGCCCGCGACCCCGCGCGATGCGCTGGGCCCTCGGCCGGTGGAAGCCGTCGATCGAGACCCGGAGGACGTCCCTGGCGCCGTCGACCGTCCCGGTCACCTCGGCGAGCTGGTCGGCAAGGACCGTCTTGCCGGCGCCGTCGAACCCGTCGACGGCCACGGCCACGCGCTCACCCGGCCGCAGCGCGACGACACGGTCGGCGAGGTCCCGCAGGACGGCATACCGGAGTGACGTGCCGGGCCCTCGCGAGCTCGGGCGTGGCTCGTCCCCGGCTCCACTCGGGGTCGAGGGAACGGGCGGACGCACCTCAGCTGACGGTGACGCTCGGGGCTCCGGCCGACTCCTCGTCGACCGGCTCGCCCATCTCCTCGGCGAGACGCATGGCCTCCTCGATGAGCGTCTCGACGATCTGCGCCTCGGGCACGGTCTTGATGACCTCACCCTTGACGAAGATCTGGCCCTTGCCGTTGCCGGACGCGACACCGAGGTCGGCCTCGCGGGCCTCCCCCGGGCCGTTGACGACGCAGCCCATGACGGCGACGCGCAGCGGCACGGTCATGCCCTCGAGGCCGGCGGTCACCTGGTCGGCGAGCGTGTAGACGTCGACCTGGGCGCGGCCGCACGACGGGCACGAGACGATCTCGAGCTTGCGCGGGCGTAGGTTGAGGCTCTGGAGGATCTGGATGCCGACCTTGACCTCCTCGACCGGCGGGGCCGAGAGGGAGACGCGGATCGTGTCGCCGATGCCGCGCGAGAGCAGCGCGCCGAAGGCCGTGGCCGACTTGATCGTGCCCTGGAAGGCGGGGCCGGCCTCGGTGACACCGAGGTGCAGGGGCCAGTCGCCGCGCTCGGCGAGCAGCTCGTAGGCGCGCACCATGATGACGGGGTCGTTGTGCTTGACCGAGATCTTGAAGTCGTGGAAGTCGTGCTCCTCGAAGAGGCTCGCCTCCCAGACGGCCGACTCGACGAGCGCCTCGGGCGTCGCCTTGCCGTACTTCTCCATGATCCGCTTGTCGAGGCTGCCGGCGTTGACGCCGATGCGGATGGAGACGCCGGCGTCCTTGGCCGCGCGCGCGATCTCCTTGACCTGGTCGTCGAACTGGCGGATGTTGCCGGGGTTGACGCGCACGGCCGCACAGCCGGCGTCGATGGCCGCGTAGACGTACTTCGGCTGGAAGTGGATGTCGGCGATGACCGGGATCTGGCTCTTGCGGGCGATCGCGGGCAGCGCATCGGCGTCGTCCTGGCTCGGGCAGGCCACGCGCACGATGTCGCAGCCGGAGGCCGTCAGCTCGGCGATCTGCTGGAGCGTCGCGTTGATGTCGGTCGTCGGCGTCGTCGTCATCGACTGCACGGACACCGGGAAGTCGCTCCCGACACCGACCTTGCCGACCTGGATCTGGCGGGTCTGGCGCCGCGGGGCGAGGACCGGTGGGGGCAGGGGCGGCATACCGAGGGAGACGCTCATGTCGCCATTATGTCCCGCCCCACCGGGCCGGGAGCCGGGGAGGTGACACTCCCGGCCCCCAGGGGCCACGACCCGGGTGCGTATGCCGTCCGGCGGGCCCCGGCGCCCGGCGCCGGGGCGTACCCGGCTCAGCCGAAGAGCTTGATCGGCTTGACGATGTCGGCGTAGATGAGCAGCACCGACATGGTGATGAGCACGAGGCTCATGCCGTAGGCGATGGGCAGCCCCTTGGCGACGTCGACGAAGCCGGGGTCGGGGCGATGGCGCAGGCGCGCCCAGCCCCGCTTGACGGCCTCCCAGAGGGCCCCGGCGACGTGACCGCCGTCGAGCGGCAGCAGCGGGATGAGGTTGAAGACGAAGAGCGCGAGGTTGAGCGAGGCGATGAGCAGGATCAGCTGGGCGAGCTTGACCCAGTTGCCGCCCTCGTCGGCCGGGATGTCGAGGGCCGCGACCTCGCCGCCGATGCGGCCCACGCCGACGACCGAGATGGGCCCGTTGGGGTCGCGCTCCTGCGTGCCGAAGGCGGCCTGGACGACGCCCGTCATCTTCTCGGGGATCTTGACGATGATCGAGGCGGTGTCGACGAGGCGGTCCCAGACGAAGCCGGGCGCCTGGGCGACCGGGGTGCGGACGAGCTCCTGGCCCGGTGTGATGCCCGCGAAGCCCATCGAGGCGAGGACGGGCTTGCCGTCCTTGGCGACCGGGTTGCCCTGGTCGTCGTAGGTGGCACGCTCGAGGACCGCCGGCGTGATCGAGATGGTGACCTGCTGGCCGCCGCGCTCGACGACCCACGACATCGTGGCACCCTTGCTGTCGCGGATGGCCGCGGTCACCTGGTCCCACGTGCTGACCGCCTTGCCGTCGACGGAGAGGATGCGGTCGCGCTCCTGCAGTCCCGCGGCCTTGGCCGGCGCGACGGGGTCGCCGGGCTTGCACTCGGGCTGCGGCACCTGCAACGTCGGGGCGGTCGTCGGCACGCACGCCGAGAGGAGCCCGACCTTGGGGGCCACCTGCGGCAGGCCGTAGAGCGTGATGACGCCGGTGATGAGGACGAACGCGATGATGAGGTTCATGACCGGCCCACCGAGCATGATGACGATCTTCTTGCCGGGGCTCAGCTTGTAGAAGACGCGGTCCTCGTCGCCGGGCTTGACCTCCTCCATCGAGTCCGCGCGCGCCTGGTCGACCATCTGGCTGAAGCGGCCGGTCGAGAGGGTGCGCAGCTCGCCCGGCTTGTCACCGGGGCGCGGCGGGAGCATGCCGATCATGCGGACGTAGCCGCCGAGCGGGATCGCCTTGATGCCGTACTCGGTCTCGCCCCGCTGGCGCGACCAGACCGTCGGGCCGAAGCCGACCATGTACTGGGTCACCTTGACCCCGAACTTCTTGGCCGGCACGAGGTGGCCGATCTCGTGCAGCGCGATGCTGAGCGCCACACCGACGACGACGACCAGGACCCCTAGGAAGAACAGCACCCCTCCATTGTCACATCGACCCCCCACCAAACCCGAGTCGATGTATCAGCGCACGCTCCAGGCCGCGCGGATACATCGATCCGGGACGCGTCCACAGCCCCTGCCGACGGACCTCGGTCGTCCACAGCCGGGGGGGCCGGGGCGGACGGCGACCCGGCGATGGCTCGATGGTGGTTCGGTGGAGAGAGAGGCACGCCGCCGCCTGGCGGCAGAGCTCGCCGAGCCAGCGGATGGCGTGGTGTCCAGGGCGACGCTCGCGGCCGCGGGCATCAGCCGGCACGACGTCCGCTACGAGGTGGACGCCGGCCGCTGGCGCGCGCACGGGCACCAGACGGTGGCCGTGCACAACGGCTCCTTGGGTGTCGTGGCGCGCCGGTGGTCAGCGGTCTTCGAGACGGGGGTCACGATCGCCGCGGTCGACGGCGTGACGGCACTCCAGCACGCCGGGCTCACCGGCTTCGTCGACGACCGGATCCACGTCTCGGCGGTGCACAACCACAACACCGAGCGGCTTCCCGGCGTCGTGGTCCACAAGGTGATCCGTCGCGTGAGCGGCGAGCTCGTCCTCGCCGGTCTCGCGCGGACCCGTCCGGCGGTGGCGGCGGTCCGCGCCGCCCACTGGGCGAGCTCCGACCGTCAGGCCGCCCTGATCCTGCTGATGACCGTCCAGCAACGGCTGACGACCCCACGCCGGCTCGCCGCGGCGCAGCGCCTCGTCCGCGGGCGCACACGGAGGGCGTTCATCCGTGCCGTCGTGCGCGACATCGCCTTCGGTGTGCAGAGCCTCGGCGAGCTCGACTTCGCGCGCCAGTGCCGGAGCCGCGGACTGCCCGAGCCGTCTCGCCAGGTCGTGCGCCAGACGCCGGGCGGGCGCATCTACCTCGACGTCGCCTGGGACGACTACGACCTCGTCGTCGAGATCGACGGCGCACAGCACCGCTGGGGAGCCGCCGTCACCGGCGACAACCTGAGGCAGAACGACGTCACCCTCTCCGGCGAGCGCGTCCTCCGGATCGACGTCATCGGCTTCCGCCTCGAGACCGACCGCTTCCTCGAGCAGGTCGAGCGCGGCCTCCTGCAGCGCCGTGCCGCCTGACGCGGATCCCCCCTCCGGGTCGATGTACCAGCGCACGCAAGAGCCCGCGCAGATACATCGAACCGGCGGTCAGGGGGTGGGGACCATCCTGCGGGCCTGGTCCCTCGCCCAGGCGTCGGCGGCGAGGACGTCGTCGAGCGTGAGGTCGGTGACCCGGGAGGCCGGCTCGGCGGCATACGCGTCCACGACGTGCGCCACGGTGTCGACGATGTCGACGAAGCCGATGCGGCCCTCGTGGAAGGCGTCGACCGCGACCTCGTTGGCGGCGTTGTAGACGGCCGGCCACGTGCCCCCGACCTCCCCCACCCGGCGGGCGAGGGCGACCGCGGGGAAGGCGTCGTCGTCGAGCGGCTCGAACTCCCACGACTGTGCACGCGTCCAGTCGACGGGGACGTCGGCGTCGGCGATGCGCTCGGGCCAGCTCATCCCGAGGGCGATCGGCACGAGCATCCGCGGCGGGCCGGCCTGGGCGATCGTCGAGCCGTCGACGAACTCGACCATCGAGTGGATCATCTGCTGCGGGTGGACGACGACGTCGATGCGGTCGAAGGGGATGTCGAAGAGCAGGTGGGCCTCGATGACCTCGAGCCCCTTGTTGACGAGCGTGGCGGAGTTCGTCGTGATGACGCGGCCCATCGAGAAGTTGGGGTGCGCGAGGGCCTGCTCGGGCGTGACGTCCGCGAGCGCGGCGCGCGACCGGCCGCGGAACGGGCCACCGCTGGCGGTGACGACGAGCCGACGCACCTCGTCGGCGGTGCCCCCGCGCAGGCACTGGGCGATCGCGGAGTGCTCGCTGTCGACGGGCACGATCTGGCCGGGGGCCGCGAGCGCCTTGACGAGTGGGCCGCCGATGATGAGCGACTCCTTGTTGGCGAGCGCGAGCGTCGTGCCGGCGCGCAGCGCGGCCAGCGTCGGCTCGAGGCCGATGGCACCCGTGATGCCGTTGACGATGAGGTCGGCCTCGCGGGCGGCGAGCGTCGTGCTGGCCTCCGGGCCGACGAGCAGCTCGGGGTCGTATGCCGTCACGCCCGCCGCGTCGCAAGCGCGCGCGAGCGCCGCGGCGAGGTCGTCCTGCGTCCCGCTCGCCACGGCCACGACGGGGACGCGGAGCGCGACGGCCTGCTCTGCGACGAGGTCGAGGTTGGCGCCGGCGGAGAGCCCGACGACCTCGAAGCGGTCGCGGTTGCGCTGGACGAGGTCGATGGCCTGCGTGCCGATCGAGCCGGTCGAGCCGAGCAGGACGATGCGGCGGGGGCGCGTCGAGGTGTCAGTCACCCCGGCATTCTCGCGCAGGCCGCGGCCCCGCGGGTCAGGCGGTCACTCCCCTCGCCCGGAGCAGCTCGTCGCGCTTGAAGGCGTAGGCGACGGCCCAGGTCATGCGCAGGCGGTACATCCGGATGTCGTCGGCCCAGGTCCACGGGCTGCTGCCGTAGTGCGCGGTCCAGTGGGCCTCGACCTCGTCGCGCTCCGGTCCCGGGGGCATGAGGTCGGCGTACCCGTGGCTGAAGAGGGCGAGGTCCTCCCCGTCGACGTGGGCGACGCTGACCGCCGGGCGCGTCTCGAGGTGCTTCGCCTTGGCCGACGTGCCTGCGGTGCTGAACGTCCACGTGCCGTGGAGGAAGTGGCCGTCGAGGGCGCTGATGCGCGGCTCGCCCGCCGCCGTGACGGTGGCCACGGAGAGCACCTTCATGCCGGTGAGCAGCGCGACGAGCTGCTCGGCGGTGAGGGTGCGGTCGTCGTCGATGATGCTGCGCAGGTGGCCGGACGCCCTGGCGTGCGAGGCGTCGAGCAGGTCCTGGAGCGCGGCTGTCTCGTCAGGTGTCTCGAGCATCCTCCGACGCTAGCGCCGAGCGCCGACGCCGGACCTGATCGTCCTTGCTGTCCTCGCCGGCGACCTCACCACCACGTGGCCTCGCTCGCGGCGTAGAAACCGTCGTCGGTCCACAGCTGCCACGGCCCGACGTCGTAGCCGGCGGCGGGCGCCGCGACGTGCGGGGGCGGGAGCAGGACGCTCGACGGGACGGACGGGCGGGCGCCCGCGGCTGGGGCGGCGCCTGGCGCGGCTGGCGCGGTCGGCGCGGCAGGCGCGGCAGGCGCGGCAGGCGCGGCCGGTGCCGGGCCGAGCGATGCCACGGGTGCGTGGGGCGTCGGCGCGCCGGTCGGGGGCGGGAGGTCCGGCAGCTGCCCCGGCGGCAGGAAGCCGGTGCTCGGGTCACGCTGCGGGGCGACGCCGGCCTCGGCGAGGTTCTTGACGACGGCGAGGCGGGTGGCCATCAGCGCCGCGATCCCGGAGCCGTCGACGACGCGTCCGGGCCCGGCGGGCAGCCAGCCGGTGAAGGTCTCGGTGAGACGGGCGCCCCCCTCGCAGGGCTCGACCGTCGTGACGACGTCGGCCTCGTGGGAGGAGGTCAGGTCCCGCTCGACGGTCCGTCCGGGCTCGGACGCCGGGGCGACGAGCGAGACCGAGCCGGCCCGTCGCCCGTCGTCGTGGCGGTGCACGGCGAGCACGTGCTCGCGTCCGGGCTCGTCGGCGAGCTCGAGGCGCACGAGCTGCTCGAGGGAGGGCTTGAGCAGCTGCTCGGACGCCGGCTGCTCGAGCAGCTCCCGGAGCCGGTCGGGGGCGACGGCGACCTCGATCGAGGCGGTCTCGTGCACGGGCAGGACTCCGGGACCGCCGGCCGTGGCGACGCCGTGTCCGACGAAGCCGCTCACCATCGCGTCCTCGACCGGCCCGTCGGACGTCGGGTCGGTCGTCCGGCTGCGGGGCGTCCCCTCGACGTCGGCCTTGAGCCCGAGCAGTGCCCGCGCCATCCAGGCCCGGGCGAACTCCGCCACGGGGTCGGTGGGCGCGAGGCCGTCGAGCCGCTGGGCGACGACGCAGCCGTCGTCGAGCGGCTCCACCGTCGTCGTCAGGGTGAGCGCCGTCGCGCCGTCCGCCGACCGGGACACGACCTGGACCCCGTGCTCGACGGCGACGACGGTGCTGAGCCCCACCCAGAGCCGGCCGTTGGACCGCCGCCAGACGCCGGCGAACTCGGGCAGCCCGGCAGGGCCCGAGGCCCGCAGGGCGAGCACCCGCACGCAGTCGACGCCGAGCTCGGCCCCCGGCGCGGGGGCGACGAGGTGCGGCCAGACCTGCTCGGGTCGGCGCTCGACGAAGACCCGGTGGCCCACGTCGCGCGCCACGACCGCGGGTGGCGGTTCGTCACGCCGACCGCCCCGCTCCCCGAAGAGGCCGCGTAGAAGGCTCACGACCGGCAGTCTCCCCCAGCGGCGCGCCGCCGTCAGAGGATTCGGCCATTCCCTCCTCGGGCATGATGACGACGTGAAGACGCTCGGCTCGCGCCAGGTCCTCCTCGGCGTGCTCGCCGTGGCCCTCGTCGTGCTGGCCTGGGTCGTCGTGCGCGCCGCGCAGGGGCCGGCCACACCCGCCGGACCCTCGGCCCGCGACACCACGGCGAGCGGGCCGTCCGCCGGCGGCACCGACGCGACCGGCGGGACCGACGGGACCGACCCCGTCTCGGGGCTGCCGTGGGTCGACGAGTCGGCCCTGCCCACCCAGGCCCGCGAGACGCTGGCCCTGATCCGCGCCGGCGGCCCGTTCCCCTACCCCCGCAGCGACAACCGGAGCTTCGCCAACCGCGAGCGCCTGCTGCCACCCCACACGAGCGGCTACTACCGCGAGTTCACCGTCGTCACACCGGGATCCGCTGATCGCGGTGCACGCCGCATCATCACCGGCAGCAGCGGCGAGCGATACTGGACCGACGACCACTACGCGTCGTTCAGCCGCATCAGGGAGGGCACGTGACGACGTTCCTGGGCCGGCACAGCGAGGCCGACGACCACATCGCGCAGCTCGTCTGGCTCGGCCACGACGTGCGCGTCGTCTCGGGCGGGGACGACAAGGCCGGAGTGCTCGACGCCTTCGCATCAGGTCTCGACCTGCCCGACTGGTTCGGGCACAACTGGGACGCCCTGCTCGACGCGCTGCGCGACCTCGACGGCGCGCGAGGCGTGCCCGTCGAGCTCGTCTGGGACCACGCCGCAGCCCTGCGCGAGCGTGACCGCGGCGCCTACGACACCGTCGTGGAGATCCTCGAGCAGGTCGCCGACGAGCGCGACGACCTCCACGTCACCGTCATCACCCGCTAGCGGCCGGACGCAGGGCCGGCCTGTGCCGGCACGCCACCCCGCGCGAGACGGCGCGGGCGCGCGGACGCCACGGGACGGCATACGCCATCGGTGGGACGGCTCAGGAGACGAAGACCCGGTCGTCGATGAGCCGCTCGGTGACCTCCTGGCCCTCCGTGTGGAAGCGGCCGTGCTCGAAGTCCTTGGCGAACTCGAGCTCGACGTGGGCCTTGCCGTGGCGGTTCTTCTCGACGCTGACGACCGACCAGCCGCGGAAGCGCTGGATGTTGCCGAGGTTGTAGACGAGGTGCTCGCGCGAGACGACGTCGACCTTGTCGTTGACGATGAGCACGACGTCGGCCTCGAAGGCGAGCGCCGACGAGCCTCGCAGGTCGTGCGTGCGCATCCGGTGGCCGGCGGCGAGCGCCTCCTTGTCGGCGGCCGAGATGGCGACGACGGGCACGCGCGCGGCAAGCGCGAGGTCCTTGAGCCCCTCGGCGACCGCGGTGATCCGCTCGTCCTCCTCGGCACGGTCGGCGGGCACCTTCTGGATGTAGTCGAGCAGCACGAAGGGCGCCTGGCCCGTGGCCTCGGTGACGCGGTCGACCGTCTCGCCGATCGTGGCGAGCGTCGTCGTCGCGCCGGACGACTCGTGGATCTGGAGCCGGTCGCCGTAGCTTCCGAGCGCCGCGAGGGCCCGCTCGCCGCCGGGGAGGCTGCCGAGGACCGAGCCGAGCGAGCCGCCGTGGTCGGCCGTCTCGAGCGCACGACGCACGTCGATGACCCCGGCCACCTCGCCGGCGTCGCCCTCGGCGGCCTCCATCGAGATGAGCCGCTCGAGCAGCGTGTGGCTCTCGTGCTCGTAGGACAGGACGAGGGCGCTGGCGCCGGCGGCGACGACGTTGCGGGCCAGCTGGAGCCCGATCGTCGTCTTGCCGTGGCCGGCCGGCCCGCCGAGCAGGACGAGCTCACCGGAGCGGAAGCCGCCGGTCAGGACGGTGTCGAGGGCCGGGAAGCCCGTCGACCAGACGCGGGCCCCGGCCGGGGACCCTCGTCGGAGCACGTCGTCCGTCTCGCTGAGCAGGGCGCCGAGCGGACGCAGGGATCCCGCGTCGCGGGGGCCGGCTGGTGTCACCATGCGCAGATTGCACCACAGGGTGCCCACGAGCCGGGCCGGTTCGGCGAATGTCCTCAGGGCGCGCGGGCCGCGCCCGACGGCGTCAGAGCGCGATGCCGACGTACTTCGTCTCGAGGTACTCCTCGATGCCCTCGAAGCCGCCCTCACGCCCGACGCCGGACGCCTTGACGCCGCCGAAGGGAGCCGCAGGATTGGAGACGATGCCCTGGTTGACGCCCACCATGCCGTACTCGAGCGCCTCGCTCATCGTGATGGCCCGCGAGAGGTCCCGGGTGAAGAGGTAGGCGACGAGGCCGTACTCGGTGTCGTTGGCGAGGCGGATCGCCTCGGCGTCGGTGCGGAAGGTCGTGACGGGCGCGACGGGACCGAAGATCTCCTCGCGCGCCATGTCGGCGTCGGTCGGCACGTCGGCGAGGACGGTCGGGCTGTAGAACCAGCCGGCGCCCTTCGGTGCCGAGCCGCCGACGAGGACCTTCGCCCCCTTGGCGACGGCGTCGTCGACGAGGGCCGACACCTTGTCACGGGCCTTCTCGTCGACGAGCGGGCCGACGTCGACGCCCTTCTTCGTGCCCTTGCCGAGCGTCAGCGCGCCCATCCGGCGGGCCAGCTTCGCGCTGAACTCGTCGGCCAGCGACTCGTGGACGTAGAAGCGGTTGGCGGCCGTGCACGCCTCGCCCATGTTGCGCATCTTGGCGAGCATCGCGCCGTCGACGGCCTTGTCGACGTCGGCGTCCTCGAAGACGAGGAAGGGCGCGTTGCCGCCGAGCTCCATCGAGACGCGGAGGATGCCCTGCGAGGCCTGCTCCATGAGCGAGCGACCCACGGGGGTCGAGCCGGTGAAGGTCAGCTTGCGCAGGCGCGGGTCGCGGATGAGCGGCTCCATGACCTCGCCCGTCGTCGCGTGGGTCGTCATGACGACGTTGAGCACGCCGTCGGGCAGCCCGCACTCGCGGAGCAGGTCGGCCAGGGCGAGCATCGTCAGGGGCGTCTGGCTGGCCGGCTTGACGACCATGGTGCAGCCGGCCGCGATGGCCGGGCCGATCTTGCGGGTGCCCATCGCGAGTGGGAAGTTCCACGGCGTGATCATGAGCGTCGGGCCGACGGGCTGCTTCATCGTCATGAGCCGGGTGGCCCCGTTGGGGGCGGTCGACCAGCGACCCGAGATGCGCACGGCCTCCTCGGAGAACCACCGGAAGAACTCGGCGCCGTAGGCGACCTCGCCGCGGCTCTCGGCGAGCGTCTTGCCCATCTCGAGCGTCATGAGCATCGCGAACTCCTCCGCGCGCTCGGTGATCTTCTCGTATGCCGCCCGCAGCAGCTCGCCACGGTCGCGCGGCGCCGTGCGGGCCCAGTCGGCCTGCGCCGCCACGGCGGCGTCGAGGGCGGCCCGGCCGTCGGCGACCGAGGCCGCCGCGACGTGGGTCAGCACCCGGCCGCTCGAGGGGTCGTCGACCGCGATGGTCTGCCCGTCGCTGCCGTCGCGCCACCGCCCGCCGATGAGCAGGCCCTTGGGCACCGAGTCGATCACTGACTTCTGCGTCACCGCTGCCATGCCTGAAACCCTATTCCTGTCGTCGTGGCCCGTGTCGGGCCCCTGTCCGTCCGAGTGGGCTCAGCGCTCGTCGATGCCCCACGGAGAGCCGTAGCCCTCGGGCTTCGGCGCCGCGAGCAGGTCGAGGAACGGCACGGCGTCGAACGCCTCGGGGCCGAGCACGCCGGCGCCCTTCCACGTGCCCCGGGCCAGCAGCTCGAGGGCGACGACGGGGTTGACCGCCGTCTGCCACACGACGCACTGGGCGTCGTAGCCCGCCATCGTCTCGGCGTTGTCGACGACGTGGTAGAGGTAGGTCCGTCTCGGCCGACCGTCCTTGCCGGTGCCCGTGACGAAGAGACCCGCGCACGTCTTGCCCGTCATCCGGGGGCCGATCGTCGCGGGGTCCGGCAGGGCCGCAGCGACGACGTCACGGGGCGAGACCTGGACGCCCTTGACCGAGATGGGCTCGGTGCGGTCGAGGCCGAGCGTGCCCAGCACCTTGAGGATGGTGATGAACTCCTCGCCGAGGCCGTACTTGAAGGTGACCCGCCTGGCGTCGACCCAGCGCGGCATGAGGAGCACCTCCTCGTGCTCGACGTTGACGCACTCGACCGGCCCGATGTCCTCCGGGAAGTCGAAGACCTCTGGCTCGCTGAAGGGCGCGGTCGTGAACCACCCGCGGTCCTTCTCCCACACGACGGGCGGGTTGAGGCACTCCTCGATCGTCGTCCACATCGAGAAGCTCGGGGCGAAGACCTCGTTGCCGTCGTCGTCGTGGACGACGAGGTTGGCGCCGTCGCGGGTGCCGAGCTCGTCGATCTCGCTGAAGAGGTGGTCGGCGGCGTAGCGGGCGAAGACGTCGGATAGTCCCGGCTCGACACCGATCCCGACGAGCGCGAGGCGACCGTCGGCCTCCCACTCCCCCGCCACGGCGAACTGCTCGTCGCCGAGCATGACGCCGACCTTCTCGTAGGGCTGCTCGGGATGACGCTGCGACAGGCTCATCGCCATGTCGAGGTAGTCGGCCCCGGCAGCCTTGGCGCCGTTGAAGATCGGCATGTCGAACTTCGGGTCGACGGCGTTGAAGACGTGCGTCGCCGCGTGCTCGCGGGCCAGCGCCGTCACGGCCTCGGCCGACGAGGCGTCGACCCGGGCCGCGACGAAGCGCGACTCCCCCGGGTGGCGTCCGGCGACGGCTGCGACCGTGCGCTCGGCACGCGACACGTCGTAGTCGGCGACGACCCAGCGCTCGAAGAAGCCACGCTCGGCGGCGATACGCGCGGCGGCGTCACCGACCCCGCCGGAGCCGATCATGAGGACACGCATCGGGGATCAGGCCACCTGTCGGTTGCGTCGGCTGGAGATGAGCTGCCCCGTGAGGACGACCACGAGCGCGAGCAGGAACATCAGCGTCCCGATGACGTAGACCTGCACGGGCACGCCACGGGCCGAGGCCCCCCAGACGTACATCGGGAAGGTGATCGAGCTCGGGCTCGCGTTGAAGTTGGTGATGATGTAGTCGTCGAAGCTCAGCGAGAAGGCGAGCAGGGCGCCTGCCGCGATGCCGGGGGCCGCGAGCGGCAGGGTCACGCGCAGGAAGGTCTGGGCGGGGTTGGCCCCCAGGTCCGCCGCAGCCTCCTCGAGCTTGGGGTCGAGCGTGGCCACCCTGGCCTTGACGGCCACGACGACGAAGGACACGCAGAACATGATGTGCGCGATGAGGATGGCCGTGCGCCCCGACGGCACGCCGAGCATGAGGAAGAGCGTGAGCAGGCTCGATCCCATGACGACCTCGGGGGTGGCCATCGGCATGAAGATCAGCAGGTTCGTCGCCGACCGCCCGCGGAAGCGGTAGCGGCCGAGCGCGAAGGCGATCATCGTCCCGAGCACGGTCGCCGTCAGCGACGCGATGACGCCGATCTGCAGGCTGAGCCCGAGCGACTCGCAGATCCCCTGCGCCCCGCACGGGTTGGTCCAGGCGGCGGTCGAGAACTCGTTGAAGTTGTAGTTGTACTTGCCCTTGGGGTCGTTGAACGAGAAGGCCGCCACGATCACGTTGGGCACGAGCATGTAGATGAGCACCGCGATCGCGGCGAAGGCGATGAGGTGTCGCTTGATCCAGGCCATCAGAGCAGCTCCTCGGTTCCGGCTCGGCGCACGTAGACCGAGACCATGGCGACGATGAGGATGAGCAGGATGAACGACAGCGCGGCGGCCAGCGGGTAGTCGAGCACCCGGAGGAACTGGCTGTCGATGACCGAGCCGATCATCGTCGTCTGGGTGTTGCCGAGCAGGCGGGCGTTGATGAAGTCGCCGGCCGCGGGGATGAAGGTGAGCAGCGTGCCGGCCACGACGCCCGGCAGCGACAGCGGCCAGGTGACCTTGCGGAAGGTCTGCCACGGTGAGGCGTAGAGGTCGCCCGCCGCCTCGATGAGCCGTGGGTCGAGGCGCTCGAGCGAGGTGTAGAGCGGCAGGATCATGAAGGGCAGGAAGTTGTAGGTCAGGCCCATGATGACGGCGAACTTCGAGTTGAGGAGCGAGTCGTTGGCCGTGAGGCCCACGGCCTGGAGCAGGTCGGTGATGTGCAGCTTCTGCGCCCACGTCGTGACGAACCAGTCGTCGGAGAGGATCGTGCGCCACGCCAGCGTCCGGATGAGGAAACTCGTGAAGAACGGCGCGATGACGAGCACGAGCACGAGGTTCTTGTAGCGCCCGGCCTTCTGCGCGATGAAGTACGCCAGGGGGTAGCCGAGCAGGAGGGCGAGCACGGTGGCCGTGCCCGCGTAGAGGAACGAGCGCACGTACTGCGGCCAGTACTGCTTCAGGGCGTCGACGTAGATGCCGACGTTGCCGGTGAAGGTGTAGCCGTCGTCGACGTTGCCCTCCTGGAGCGACTGCGACCCGAGGGTCACCATCGGCAGGACGAAGAAGACGACGAGCCACAGCAGACCGGGCAGCAGCAGGGCGTAGGGCACCCAGTTGCGCCGGCGCCTCGACGGGGGCGCCGCGGAGCCTGTCGAGAGGACGGCCGCCTCAGCCATGGTCGTCCACCAGCTCGGCCCCGGCCTCGGCGTCCTGCGACGCGTCGAGGGCGAAGCCGTGCTGGGCCGCCCACGAGACGGTGACGGTCTCCCCGAGGGCCGCTCGTGCCGTGCCGTCGTTCTGCTGCACGACGATGAGCTCCTGCCCCCAGGGCATCTGCACGGAGTACTGCGTGGCGACGCCGCTGAACGACACGTCGCGCACGATGCCGCGCAGGTGGTTGGGACCGCCCTCCTCGCCGAGGCGCAGCTTCTCGGGTCGCACGCCGAGCCAGACGTCGCGGACGCCGTCGGGCAGGTGCTCACGCGAGACCTCGAGGTCGGCGTCGTGGGCGCGGACCGTGACGACGTGGTCGGTGCCTCCCGGGTTGACCGTGGCCCGCAGCAGGTTGGACTGCCCGAGGAAGTTGGCCACGAACGTCGACCGCGGCTGTTCGTAGAGCGTCGCCGGGTCCCCGAGCTGCTCGAGGCGGCCCGCGTTCATCACCGCGATGGAGTCGGCCATGGTCATGGCCTCCTCCTGGTCGTGGGTGACGTGGATGAAGGTCAGCCCGACCTCCTGCTGGATGCGCTTGAGCTCGATCTGCATCTGCCGACGCAGCTTGAGGTCGAGTGCACCGAGCGGCTCGTCGAGGAGCAGGACGTCCGGCCGGTTGACCAGCGCACGGGCGAGCGCCACGCGCTGCTGCATGCCGCCCGAGAGCTGGGTCGGCTTCTTGCTCGCCACCTGTCCCAGCTGCACGAGCTCGAGCACCTCGTCGGCCTTGGCCTTGGCATCCTTGTCACCACGCCGCCGCAGCCCGAACATCACGTTGTCGAGCACGCTCATGTGCGGGAAGAGCGCGTAGCTCTGGAAGACCGTGTTGACGTTGCGCTGGTAGGCCTTGGTGTCGGTGATGTCGGCGTCGCCGATGCGGATGCGCCCGTCGGTGGGCTCCTCGAGACCCGCGATCATCCGCAGCGTCGTCGTCTTGCCGCAGCCCGACGGCCCCAGCAGGGCGAAGAACGAGCCCTGCGGGACGGTCAGGTCGAGCGGGTGGACGGCCGTGAAGGTGGCGAAGGACTTCGTGAGGGCGACGAGGCTGAGGTCACCCTTTCCCTGCTGCTCGCTCATGCCGTCGTCAGCGCGGAGAAGAGCTTGTTGTACTTCGTCTCCTCGACCGTGCTGAGGCCGCGGAAGACCTGCGCCCGCGACAGCACGTCGGCCGTCGGCACGATGAGCGGGTTCTTGCCGAGCTCGGGGTCGATCTTCACCAGCTCCTCCGCCGTGCCCTTGACCGGGGCGATGTAGTTGACGAAGGCGGCGACCTGCGCCATGACGGCCGGGTCGTAGTAGTAGTCGATGAGCTTCTCGGCGTTCTTCTTGTGCTTGGCGAGCGCCGGGATGACGAAGTTGTCGGACCAGAGCGTGAAGCCCTTCTCCGGCAGGGCGTACTGGATGTTCGGGTCGTCGAACTGGAGCTGGACGACGTCGCCGGTCCAGGCCACGCAGGCGGCGATGTCGCCCTTGGCGAGACCCTCGGTGTACTCGTTGCCGGTGAACCGGAGGATCTGCCCGGAGTCCTTGGCCTGCTGGATCATGTCGATCGCGGCCTGGAAGTCGGCGTCCGTGAACGAGTCGATCTTCTTGCCCTGCTCCATCATCACGAGGCCCACGGTGTCGCGCATCTCGGTGAGCAGGGTGACCTTGCCCTTGAGGGCAGGGTCGGTGAGCAGCTGGGTGATCGACTCGATCTTCTTGCCGCCGGTCGCCTTGAGGTTGTAGCCGATCCCGGCGAAGCCGCTCTGCCACGGGAGCGAGTAGAGCCGGCCCGGGTCGAACTCGACGTTCTTCAGGGAGTCGTCCAGGTTGCCGGCGTTCGGGATGTTGGCGAGGTCGAGCTTCTGGACGTAGCCCTGGCGGATGAGTCGTGCGACCATCCAGTCGGTGCTGCACCAGACGTCACGGCCGGTGTCCTTGCCGCCCTCGAGGAGCGGGCGCACCTTGGCGTAGAACTCGTCGTTGTCGAGGTAGTCCTCGGTGTAGGTGACCTTGATGCCGGTCTTCTTCTGGAAGGCGTCGAGCGACGGACGCGACTTGCCGTCGTCGCTCGTGTCGATGTACTCGGTCCAGTTCGACCAGTTGACGACCTTCTCCGTGTCGGACATGTCCTGCGCGGCCGCCGCCGTCTTGGCGGGTGCGACGGTCCCGGAGGCGCCGCCTCCCGTCGCGGGGTTCTTGCCGGACGAGCCGCAGGCCGCGAGGAAGGCGGCAGCGCTCACTCCGGCGGCGCCCATCATCGCCGAACGACGGCTGACGAGACCGCGCGCTAGAGCCGCGCGGAAGACCGGGTTGTCCGTGTCGAAGGACTTGTCGTTCATGGGTTCGTCTCCAGGGGTTTCGTGGGGGTCGGTTGGAGGGATCAGCGCTGACCCGAGATGGTGGTGCTCTGGGATGCCGTGTCCGACAGACGAGCTCGCGCCGCCCGCAGTGGACGGCGCGAGGCTCAGGAGTCGATGTTGGCCATGACGTGCTTGATGCGGGTGTAGTCCTCGAGGCCGTACATGGACAGGTCCTTGCCGTAGCCGCTGTGCTTGAAACCCCCGTGCGGCATCTCGGCGACGACCGGGATGTGGGTGTTGATCCAGACGCACCCGAAGTCGAGCCGCTTGCTCATGCGCATGGCCTTGCCGAAGTCCCGCGTCCACACCGACGACGCGAGGCCGTACTGCACACCGTTGGCCCAGGCGAGCGCCTCGGCCTCGTCGGTGAACTGCTGCACCGTGATGACCGGACCGAAGATCTCGTTCTGGATCTGCTCGTCGTCCTGACGGAGGCCGGCGAGCACGGTGGGCTCGAAGAAGTAGCCCTCGCCGAGGCCCTCGGCGCGGCGGCCACCGGCCTCGATGCGGGCGTGGTCGGGCAGGCGGTCGATCATGCCTCCGACGTGGGCGACCTGGTTGGGGTTGTTGACGGGGCCGAAGAGGGCGTCGGGGTCGTCCGGCATGCCGACCTTGGCCGAGCCCCTGGCGTACTCGGCGAGCGCGGCGACGAAGTCGTCGTGGATGCGCGGGCCCGCGAGGACGCGGGTCGCGGCGGTGCAGTCCTGGCCGGCGTTGAAGTAGCCGCCGATGGCGATGCCCTCGACGGCGGCCTCGATGTCGGCGTCGTCGAAGACGATGACCGGCGCCTTGCCACCGAGCTCGAGGTGGACGCGCTTGAGGTCGCGCGACGCGCTCTCGGCGACCTGCATGCCGGCGCGCACCGAGCCGGTGATGGCGACGAGGGCCGGCGTGGGGTGCTCCACGAGCATGCGGCCGGTCTCGCGGTCACCGGTGATGACGTTGAAGGTGCCCTCGGGCAGGAACTCCGCGGCGAGCTCGGCGAGGAGCAGGGTCGTCTCGGGCGTCGTGTCCGAGGGCTTGAGGACGATGGTGTTGCCTGCGGCGAGCGCCGGGGCGATCTTCCACATCGCCATCATCATCGGGTAGTTCCACGGCGTCACCTGGCCGACGACGCCGATCGGCTCGCGACGCACGAAGGACGTGTGGCCCTTCATGTACTCCCCCGCCGACTTGCCCTCGAGCACCCGGGCGGCACCGGCGAAGAAGCGCAGCTGGTCGAGCATCGGGGGGATCTCCTCGCTCTGCGTCAGCGCGTGCGGCTTGCCGGTGTTCTCGCCCTCGAGGCGGATGAAGTCGTCGGCCCGGGCCTCGATGGCGTCGGCGAACTTCAGCAGGGCGGCCTGCCGCTCGCCGGGGGTCGTGTCACCCCACGTCTCGAACGCGGTGGCCGCGGCGGCATACGCCCGGTCGACGTCCGCCTGGGCGCTGACGGGGGCCGTGGCCACGACCTGCGCGGTGGACGGGTCGACGATGTCGGTCGTCGCGTCGCCGTCGGGGTCGACGTACTGGCCACCGATGAAGTTGCGGAGCTGGCGCGGCTGCGAAGTCATGCGGGAATGCTAAACACATACCTTCGCAATCGTGAAGACTTGTCGAGATAAATCTTCGGAATCAGTTGTGCAGGGACTTGCCAACAGCGTGTTCCACAGGTCAGTATCGGCGCATGACGACGATCCGAGGTGTGGCCAACACCGGGGGGAACGGGGCCAAGAGACCCTCGGTCAATCTCGACGACGTGAGCAAGACCATCATCGAGCTGCTCCAGCACGACGGGCGCAAGTCCTACGCGTCCATCGCCCAGGAGGTCGGGCTCTCCGAGGCCGCGGTGCGCCAGCGCGTGCAGCGACTCCTCGACGCCGACGTCATGCAGATCGTCGCGGTGACGGACCCGCTGCAGGTCGGGTTCCAGCGCCAGGCGATGGTCGGGCTGCGGGTGTCGGGAGACATGACGTCGGTCGCCGACGCGCTGACCGAGATGGAGGAGGTCTCCTACGTCGTCACGACGGCCGGGAGCTTCGACGTCCTTGCCGAGGTCGTCTGCGAGAACGACACCCACCTGCTCGAGCTGCTCACGACCCGCATCCGCCCGCTCCCGGGCGTCACGGCCACCGAGACGTTCGTCTACCTGAAACTCAACAAACAGCTCTACAACTGGGGTACACGATGAGCATCAACCCGAACGAGGTCTGGGAACCCACCTCGGACCACCGCACGCCCATGGGCACCCTCCACTCCGAGGCCGCGCGCGACCACCTGTGGATGCACTTCACGCGCCACTCGGTGTTCGAGGACCGGACCGAGGGCGGCCTCGGCCACACCGTGCCGATCATCACCAAGGGCCAGGGCTGGACGATCTGGGACGACCGCGGCAACGAGTACATCGACGGACTCGCCGGCCTCTTCGTCGTCCAGGCCGGCCACGGCCGTGAGGAGCTCGCCGAGGCCGCGGCCAAGCAGGCCAAGGAGCTCGCCTTCTTCCCGCTGTGGAGCTACGCGCACCCCAAGGCCATCGAGCTCGCCGAGCGGCTCGCGAGCCACGCCCCCGGCGACCTCAACCGGGTCTTCTTCACGACGGGTGGCGGTGAGGCCGTCGAGACCGCGTGGAAGCTCGCCAAGCAGTACTTCAAGCTGACCGGCAAGCCGACCAAGCACAAGGTCATCTCGCGGGCCGTCGCCTACCACGGCACGCCGCAGGGCGCCCTGTCGATCACCGGCATCCCGGCGGCCAAGGAGATGTTCGAGCCGCTCGTGCCCGGTGCGCACAAGGTCCCGAACACCAACCTCTACCGCGCCCCCGAGCACCTGCGCGACGACGAGAAGGCCTTCGGCCGCTGGGCCGCCGACCGCATCGCCGAGGCCATCGAGTTCGAGGGTCCCGACACCGTGGCGGCCGTCTTCCTCGAGCCGGTGCAGAACTCCGGTGGCTGCTTCCCGCCGCCCGCCGGCTACTTCGAGCGGGTCCGCGAGATCTGCGACGAGTACGACGTGCTCCTCGTGTCCGACGAGGTCATCTGCAGCTTCGGCCGCATCGGCTCGATGTTCGCGTGCGACGACTTCGGCTACGTGCCGGACATCATCACGTGCGCCAAGGGCATGACGAGCGGCTACTCCCCCATCGGCGCGATGATCGCGAGCGACCGCCTCTTCGAGCCGTTCAAGCACGGCACGACGTACTTCCCGCACGGCTACACCTTCGGTGGCCACCCGGTGTCGGCCGCGGTGGCGATGGCCAACCTCGACATCTTCGAGCGCGAGGGTCTCAACGACCGGGTCAAGCAGAACGCCCCGATCTTCAAGGCGACGCTCGACAAGCTGCTCGACCTGCCGCTCGTCGGTGACGTCCGCGGCGCCGGCTACTTCTACGGCATCGAGCTCGTCAAGGACAAGGCCACCCGCGAGACCTTCAACGACGCCGAGTCCGAGCGACTGCTGCGTGGCTTCCTCTCCAAGGCGCTCTTCGACGCGGGCCTCTACTGCCGCGCCGACGACCGCGGTGACCCCGTCATCCAGCTCGCGCCGCCGCTCATCATGGGCCCGGAGCAGTTCGACGACATCGAGTCGCGGCTGCGCTCGGTGCTCACGGAGGCCGAGAACCACCTCTGACCCCAGCCTTCCCGACTCCGTGCGTATGCCGTGGGGGTGTCGCCGGCCACGAAGCCACCCGTTAGCGGGTGGCTTCGTGCGTGTCCGGGTCACGCAGGCGCACGGGACGGCTCGGAACGCTGGCACGGGCCGTTCGTTGGGGTAGGTATCCGACGAGTGCGACGCCGACGCACCGCCGACGAAGGAGAAGACATGGGATTCCTCGACAAGCTCCTGGGCCGTGAGCCCCTCCAGCAGCAGCAGCGGGCCCAGCAGCCGCCCACAGGGGCGCCGTATGCCGTCCCGCCGCCGCGCGGTGGCGCGTCGTCCGAGGACGAGCGGGCCATCGCCCGCTACAAGTACCTGCTGCGCACCGCGCCGCCGGAGGACATCGAGAAGGTGCACACGGAGGCCTTCGCCAAGCTCTCGCCCGAGCAGCGCCAGATCGTCCTCCAGCGCCTCAACGAGGACCTCCCCGAGGGTGAGCGCCCGCGCAGCGACCAGCCGGCCGACCTCGCCCGCAGCGCGACCCGCGCCGAGATGAGCCGGCCCGGCTACCTCCAGGGCGCCTTCGGCGGCGGAGGCCGCGGCGGGATGGGCGGCGGCATGGGGATGGGCGGCATGATCGCCGGCTCGATGCTCGGCACCATCGCGGGCGTCGTCGTCGGCTCGGCCCTCGCCGACATGATGCTCGGCGGCTACGAGTCCTCACCCGAGGCGCAGGAGGCCGGCGACGCGAGCGCCGACGCCGGCGACACCGGAGACACCGGAGACACCGGGGGCGATGCGGGCGGTGACGCCAGTGGGGATGCCGGTGGGGATGCCGGCGGCTCGGACTTCGGCGACTTCGGCGGCGGAGGAGACTTCGGCGACTTCGGCGGCGGGGGCGACTTCGGGGGTTTCTGAGCCACTCCGTAGCCAGGATCGTCGCGCGGCGTTCGTTTCCCGTGGTCCACGACTCGTTCGGGGCCACGGAACCGGGCGCCGCGTCCGTCTGCCCGACCGTCTGCTCAGGTGTCGGGTTCGTCCAAGACGGCGACGGCCGGCACGAGCGATGCTGGGCGCTCACCGTCACCGACGAAAGGGACCCCGATGGCCATCGCCGACCTCAAGATGCTCACCCTCGACAGCTCGGACGCTCGCCGCGACGCCACCTTCTGGTCGACGGTGCTCGGCTGGGAGGTCGCGCACGCCCAGGACGAGTACGCCATGCTCACCGGCCCCGGGGGCCTCGCCCTCGGCCTCGGCCTCGTCGACGACCACCAGCCACCGGCCTGGCCGAACGAGCACGGCACCAAGCAGTTCCACCTAGACCTTGCCGTCGACGACCTCGACGCGGCGGCCGCGGAGTGCGTCGCTGCCGGCGCGACGCTGCCCGACGAGCAGCCGGGCGAGACGTGGCGCGTGCTGCTCGACCCGAGCGGTCACCCGTTCTGCCTGACGCAGGCCGCCAACTGGGGCTGACCCCACCTCGCCCACTCGAGTGAGCGCGCAATACCACTCGAGGGAGCGCGCAACACCACTCGAGTGGCCCCGTCGTCACACGAGCCACACCTGACCCCTGCGTGGTACGCAGGACGGGCCAGAAGGGTGTGACGACGGGGCCACTCGACGGGGACGCGAGCCGTCGGGGCGTGACGACGGGGCCACTCGACGGGAGCTCGGGCGCCCGGCTGCGGTCAGACGCCGGCGAGCCAGTGGAAGAGCGCGGCGATCCCGAGGATCACCGGGACCGACGCGAAGGTGCTGACGAAGATGACGTCGCGGGCGAGGTTGACCTCGCGCCGGTACCGGACGGCATACGTGAAGATGTTCTGCGCCGTCGGGAGGGCCGCGGTCACGACGACGGCGAAGAGCGCCTCGCCGCGCAGTCCGAGCGCGAGGCCGACGCCGAGCGCGACGGCCGGCATGAGCAGGGTCTTGAGGACGACGATCGTCCAGACGTGCTCGGCAGCCCGCCCGGTCGCCGGGCGCGGCCCGCGTCGCAGCGAGATGCCGAACGCGACGAGCATCGACGGGACGGCCATCGCGCCGAGCAGGTCGATGGGGGCTGCGACGACGCGTGGCAGGTCGATGTCGAAGACGGCGATGAGCAGGCCTGCCACGGCGCCGAGGGTGATCGGGTTGCTGAACATCCGGCGCAGGCTCCGGCCTAGAGTCGGGCGCTCCCCGCGGGCGTCGCTGTCGAAGAGCGCCATGTAGACCGGCGTGATGATGAGCAGCTGCATGAGCAGCGTCGGCGCGACCCACGCGACGTCGCCGAGGACGTAGAGCGCGATCGGGATGCCGAGGTTGCCCGCGTTGACGTAGGCCGCCGAGAGGCTGCCGATGAGTCGCGACCCGAGCGTGCCTCCCGCCCAACGGAACCGGGCGATGAGCAGGTAGACGCCGACAATGATCGCGAAGCTGATGAGCGACGTCACGAGGTTGGCCGAGAGGACGGCGTCGAGCGAGGTGCGCTGCATGACGGTGAGCAGCAGCGCGGGCGAGGCGACGTGGAAGGCGAGCCGCGAGAGGTTGACCTGCGCCGAGTCGTCGAGCACCCGGCGGTCGGCGAGCAGCCAGCCGACCGCGACGATGATCGCGATCGTCGCGAATCCCTCGAGCACGCCGACCATGGCGGCGATCCTTCCAGCCGGCGACGACGCGACGTCGCCCGGGTCCGCTCCTCGGCCATCCGCCCGGGGCAGGATGGGGGCATGGAGATCGAGACGCTCGACGAGCTGGACGACCACCTCGCCTCCGAGGGGCCGCTGCGCGGACTGCGGCTCCAGGACCTCGACCTCACCACCTACGGCGACCGGCTCGCCTCCCGTGGCGACCTGACCGGGCTCGTCGTGCTCGGGGGCACGGTGCCGGTCCCGGTGGCAGAGGTGCTGCTGACCCGCGGCGCGATCCTCTTCCCGGGCATCGCCGACGCCCCGGTCGACCCGTGGCGCGGCCTCTACTTCCCGTCGGACCTCTATGAGGGCCTCGAGCACGGCTACGCCGAGACCCCCGATGCCAGGGCGTACGCGTGGCTCGTCGACGCCCGGTTGCGCACCGACGCGTACGCCACGCTCGTTCGCGCGATCCACGACGACTCCGTCACCGACGAGCTCGACGAGTTCGTCCAGGGTCGGTCGGTCATCGGGATCATGGGCGGCCATGCGCTGCAACGGGACTCGGCTGCATACGCAGGCGCGGCGCGACTGGGCCACGCGCTCGCCGAGGAGGGGCACCTCGTCGCGACCGGCGGTGGTCCCGGTGCGATGGAGGCGGCCAACCTCGGCGCGCTGTGCCGGAGCGTGGCAGCCGTCGAGGAGACCGTGGGCCGTATCGCGAACGTGCGGGGATTCCGGCCGGACGTGACGGCGTGGGCCACGACGGCCCTCGCGGCACGGCGGGTCGTCGTCGGCGACGAGCCCCAGGCCCCGTCCGAGACGCTCGGCCCGTCGGCCCGGTCACTCGGCATCCCGACGTGGTTCTACGGTCACGAGCCGCCCAACGTCTTCTGCGACGTCATCGCCAAGTACTTCTCCAACGCGATCCGCGAGGAGGGCCTGCTCGCCCGGTCGAACGCCGGGATCGTCGTCCTCGACGGCGCGGCCGGCACCGTGCAGGAGATCTTCCAGGCCGTGACGCCGCTCTACTACGCGCCCGAGGAGGCGCCGCTGCCCCCGCTCGTCCTCGTCGGGCGCGAGCACTGGACCGAGCGCCTGCCGGTCTGGCCTGCCCTGCGCGCCATCGCCGCCGGTCGCCCGATGGAGGAGGCCGTCCACCTCGTCGACTCGATCGACGAGGTCCTCCCCCTCCTGGCAGCCCCGACTCCCTGACTCCTGACGCCCGACCCCCCCGACTCCCCGACTCCCCGACCGAACGCAGCGTTCGGTGCCGAACGCGCTGTTGGAACAGTGAGTTCGAGACCGAACGCTGCGTTCGGTGCAGGAGGGGCCTCAGGACGATGGGCCGCGCAGGACGGGCGTCAGGGTCTCGAGGACCGAGGCGTCCTCGATCGTCGCGGGCACGGCCGGTGCCTTGCCGTCGGCCAGCTCGCGCATCGTCTTGCGCAGGATCTTGCCCGACCGCGTCTTCGGCAGGCCGGCCACGATGTCGACCTGGTGCAGCGCCGCCACGGCCCCGACCTCGGCACGCACCCGCGCGACGAGCTCGCGCTTGATCCGCTCGCCGTCGGCCTCTGCGTCGACGCCCGACTTCAGCACGACGAGGGCACGCGGCACTTGGCCCTTGAGGTCGTCGTGGACGCCGATGACCGCACACTCGGCAACGGCCTCGTGGCCCGCGAGGGCAGCCTCGAGCGAGCCGGTCGAGAGGCGGTGACCCGCGACGTTGAGCACGTCGTCGGTGCGGCCCATGACGTAGAGGTAGCCGTCCTCGTCGAGGTAGCCGCCATCGCCGGTGAGGTAGTAGCCGGGGTAGGCCGACAGGTACGAGCTGACGTAGCGGTCGTCGTCGCCCCAGAGCGTCGGCAGCGTGCCGGGCGGCATCGGCAGCTTGATGCAGATCGCCCCCTCGATGCCCGGCTCGACCTGCTCGCCCGTGGCGTCGAGCACCCGCACGTCGTAGCCGGGGACGGCGACGGTGGGTGAGCCTGCCTTGATCGGCAGCAGCCCGATCCCCTTGGGGTTGCTGGCGATCGGCCACCCCGTCTCGGTCTGCCACCAGTTGTCGATGACGGGCTTGCCGAGCGCTGCCGAGGCCCACTCGTACGTGTCGGGGTCGAGCCGCTCCCCCGCGAGGAAGAGCGCGCGGAACCCCGAGAGGTCGTGCTCGGCGACCTTCGACGCCGTCGAGTCGTCCTTCTTGATGGCGCGGAAGGCGGTCGGAGCGGTGAACATGCAGACGGCGCCGTACTCCGCGATGACGCGCCAGAACGCCCCGGCGTCCGGGGTGCCCACCGGCTTGCCCTCGTAGAGCACGGTCGTGGCGCCCGTCAGCAGGGGCGCGTAGACGATGTAGGAGTGCCCGACGACCCAGCCGACGTCGCTCGCGGTGAACATCGTCTCTCCCGGGGCGACGTCGTAGATGTTGGCCATCGACCAGCGCAGGGCGACGGCGTAGCCACCGCTGTCGCGGTAGATGCCCTTCGGTTTCCCGGTCGTGCCTGAGGTGTAGAGGATGTAGAGCGGGTCGGTCGCCGCCACGGTGACGCACTCGCTGCCCTCGCGGGCCGCGTCGCTCGACTCGAGGTCGGCCCAGTCGAGGTCGCGCTCCCCCAGCTCTGCGACGAGCTGCTCGCGCTGGAGGACGACGCAGTGCTCGGGCTGGTGCTCCGAGCGCCTGATCGCCTCGTCGAGGAAGGGCTTGTAGGGCACGACCCGGCTCGGCTCGACCCCGCACGACGCCGAGAGCACGACCTTCGGCGCAGCATCGTCGATGCGGGCAGCGAGCTCCTGCGGCGCGAAGCCGCCGAAGACGACGGAGTGGATGGCGCCGATGCGGGCGCACGCGAGCATCGCGATGACGGCCTCGGGGACCATCGGCATGTAGATGACGACACGGTCGCCCTTGGCGACACCCAGCCCGCGCAGCCCGCCGGCCACCGCGCGCACCCGCTCGAGCAGGGCGGCATACGTCAGCGTGGTCTTCGTGCCGGTGACCGGCGAGTCGTAGTGGATGGCGGCCTGCTCACCACGGCCGGCGGCGACGTGACGGTCGACGGCGTTGAAGCAGACGTTGAGCTCGGCGTCGGGATACCACCGGTAGAACGGCGGCCGCGAGTCGTCGAGGATGCGCGTCGGCGGCGTCACCCAGTCGATGCCCTCGGCGGCCCTGCGCCAGAACCCTTCGGGGTCGCGCAGGCTGTCGTCGTGGATGCGTTCGTATGCCGTCGAAGCGCCGTCGCTCATGGCCTCACTGTGCCGCCGGTGGCGCCTGCGCGCCAGAGTCGGTGCGCCGAGGTGACGCATCTGACAGACGAGCGGTCGTGATCGCGACGCACATCACGGCGGCCACGAGACACAGGGCGCCCGCGACGTACCAGGCGAGGTCGTAGGTGCCGAGCTGGTCGCGGACGAGGCCCGCGCCGAGGGCCGCGGCGGCCGCCCCGATCTGGTGCGAGGCGAAGACCCAGCCGAAGACGATCGGCGCACGCTCGCCGTAGGCACTGCGGCACAGGGCGATCGTCGGGGGCACCGTCGCGACCCAGTCGAGGCCGTAGAAGAGGACGAAGGCGAGCATGTTGACGTGCATCGAGTCGCTGAAGAGCGCCGGAAGCAGGAAGAGGGAGCCGCCCCGGAGCGTGTAGTAGGCCGCGAGCAGGATGCGCGGGTCGACCCGGTCGGTGAGCCAGCCCGAGAAGACGGTGCCGACGATGTCGAAGACGCCGACGAGGGCGAGGAGGCCGGCGGCGGTCGTCGTCGGCATGCCGTGGTCGTGCGCGGCCGGGATGAAGTGCGTGCCGACGAGGCCGTTCGTCGAGGCGCCGCACACGGCGAAGCTGCCGGCGAGCAGCCAGAACACCTTGGTGCGGGCCGCATCGCGCAGCGTCGCCAGGGCCAGGTGAGCCGGGTGACCGGTCGGGCGGGGCGGGCGCCCGACCGGGGTGCCTTCGGGTGCCCCGTAGGCCGTGATGCCGAGGACGCTCGGGTGGTCGTGCAGCTTCCACAGCACGAGCGGGACGACCGTCAGGGCCGCTGCCGAGGTGGCGATCGCGGCGGTGCGCCAGCCGTGGTTCTCGGCCAGCCAGGCGAGGACCGGAAGGAAGACGAGCTGGCCGGTGGCCCCGGCGGCCGTGAGCACGCCGGTGACGAGGCCGCGCCGCTCGACGAACCAGCGCCCCGTGACGGTGGCGACGAGGCTCATCGCCATGGCGCCCGTGCCGAGGCCGACGACGATGCCCCAGCACAGGACGAGCTGCCACGAGGCCGTCATCCAGATGGGCAGCAGCGAGCCGACGCTGACGAGCACGAGGGCGACGGCGACGACGCGCTGGATGCCGAGGCGCTCCATGAGAGCCGCCGAGAAGGGCGCGGCCAGCCCGAAGAGGACGAGGTTGACCGACACCGCACCGCCGATGACGCCCATCGGCCAGCCGAACTCGTCGTGGAGCGGCGTCATGAGCACGCCCGGCGTGGAGCGGAAGCCGGCCGAGCCGATGATCGTCAGGAAGGTGACGACGGCGACCCACCAGGCCGGGTGGACCCGGTGACCGGATCGGATCGGTGTGGTGGCGGGCGCGGGTGTGGCGTCGTCGGGGACGTCGGCGCGGCGGTCGGTCAGGCTCACGGACCCACTCTGCAGGAGCGGCCCCGGCCGCGACGAGTGGCCAGAAGGACACGATGTGCAAGAATCTGGCCATGACCGCCGCTCCCTCGCGACCGCACCGCGTCGCCGTCCTCGCCCTCGACGGCGTCGTCGCGTTCGAGCTCGGACTGCCGCACCGCTTCTTCAGCGCGAGCGCCCTCGACCCCGGCTGGCCCGGCCGCCTCACCGGCGCTCCCCCGCCCTACGAGGTGTCGATGTGCGCGCTCGACGACGGGCCCGTCATGACGTCGGCCGGCTACGCCGCCGTGCCGACCCACCCGAACTCCGTTGTCGCGCAGGCCGACACGATCATCGTCCCGGGCATCACGAACACCGCGATCGTCACGGAGGGCGAGCTGCCCGCAGAGCTCGTCGCGCTCGCCGGCACGGCCCGGCCCGATGCGCGTTGGCTCTCGATCTGCACCGGCGCCTTCGTCCTCGCCGGCCTCGGCAAGCTCGACGGACGCGAGGCGACGACGCACTGGGTCTACGAGGACCTCTTCCGCCGCCACTTCCCCGCCGTCCACCTCACCCCGGCCGTGCTCTACGTCGACCACGGCGACGTCCTCACCTCGGCCGGCAACGCCGCGGGCATCGACCTGCTGCTGCACGTGCTCCGCAGCGACCGCGGCACCGAGGCCGCCAACCGGGTGGCCCGGGGCGCCGTCGTCGCCCCGTGGCGGGCGGGCGGTCAGGCCCAGTTCATCGAGCGCCCCGTCCCCCACGCCTCGGACGCCGGCACCGGGTCGACGCGGACGTGGGCCCTCGAGCACCTCGACGAGCCGATCGGCCTGACCGACCTGGCCCGCCACGCCGGGACGAGCGTGCGCACCTTCACCCGGCGCTTCCGCGAGGAGACGGGCGAGACGGCGGGGACGTGGCTCGCGCGGGCCCGCGTCGACCGTGCCCGGCACCTGCTCGAGACGACCGACCTGCCGGTCGACCGGGTCGCCGCCGCCGCGGGCTTCGGCACGAGCGCCTCGCTGCGCCAGCACCTCACGGCCGCCGTCGGCCTGTCGCCGCTCGCCTACCGTCGCACCTACCGGGCCGAGCCGGCCTGACCGGCCGAGGGGGTGCTCGGGCTAGAAGGGCTCGGAGGGCTCGGAGGGCTCGGAGGCTCAGCCGAGCCCAGCGAGGACCTGGACGATGACGATCTTGGCGATCATCGCCACCGGGTAGACGAGCACGTAGCCCAGGCTCACCCGGGTGTCGAAGCCGGTGCGGTCGTTGGCGAACGCCAGGATCGCCGGCTGTGTCTGCGCGCCGGCCAGCATGCCGGCGTGCTGGGTCCCGCCCATGTGGTGGACGAGGCGTCCGGCCAGGAGCAGCAGCACGGCGGCTCCTGTCGTGACGACGAAACCGAGCACGGCGACCTTCCAGCCCACGTCGGACGTGATCGCACCGACGATCCGCTCGCCGGCCCGGGTGCCGGCATACGCCAGGAAGGTGATGACGCCGAAGTAGGACAGGGACTGGGCGGCGCCGTTCGACATCGAGGTGACGACGGGACCGATGCGGCCGAGCCGCCCGAACACGAGTCCGGTGAGCAGCGTGCCGGCGGCGGCGCCCAGCGCGAAGCCGCCGCCGGCAGGGGGATGTGGACCATGCCGACGAGCAGGCCGATGGAGAGCCCGAGGGCGAAGCCGACCGGGTTGATGTCCGACATCCCCCGGTCGGAGTCCCCGAGGAAGGCCGACACCTCCGGCATCCGTGTCACCGGCGACGTGACGCGCACCCGGTCCCCCATCTGCAGCACGAGCGCCGGCGACGCCACGAGGTCGACGTCCGCGCGCCGGACCCGGCTGATGTGGGCGCCGAAGCGGCTCTCGAGGTCGATCTCGCCCACCGACCGGCCGGCGACCCGCTCGTTGGAGATCGTCACCCGGCGGTAGTCCAGGTCCTCGTGCTCCTCGACGATGTCGTGCGAAGAGCGGTGGCCGAGCTCGAGGGTGACCCGGTCGACGAGGTCGCGTGGTCCGACGACCGTCACGAGGTCGTCGGGCCGAGCAGCAGCTCGTCGTCGGCGACGAGCGTGGGGTTGGCGAGGTGGCCGTGCTTGAGCCTCGAGAAGGTGACCTTGTGGTCGTAGCGCTTCTCGACCTCGGCGAGGGAGAGGCCCGCGCCGCGTTCCGTCCGGATCGTCTGGTGCACGAGAGGCTCGCTGGGCGGCGCCTCGTTGCCGCGGTGGCGCAGCGACCACGCCGCTGCGAGGAGCATCCCGACGACCCCCCAGAGGTACGCGATGGAGTAGCCGACCGTCGGGCCGGCGGGGTCCGCGGCCCGCTCGGTCGCCGCGGCGAGCGCGGGGGTGTTGGTGAGGGCGCCGGTGAAGGCCCCGGCCACGACCGACGACGTGAGCCCGAGGGCCCGGCCGACCAGCACGGCGGCGACCGCGACGACGGCGATCGTCGCCACGACCGAGAGCATCACCGGCCACCCTCGGCGCAGGGAGGCGAAGAAGCTCGGGCCCGAGACGACCCCGACCGTGTAGGTGAAGAGCACGAGCCCGAGGGTGCCGACGTTCTCGGGGATCTGGAGCTTCACGCCGTTCGCGACGCCGATGGCCGACACCGCGATCGCGGCGAAGAGCACTCCGGCCGGGCCGATCTCGACGGTCCCCAGCCGGACCCGCCCGAGCATCGTGCCGACGAGCATGAGCAGCGCGAGGAGCAGGATCGGCTGCCCTGCCAGCGCAGTGAGCACGCCGTCCCCTCCCTTCCGGGTCGATGCGGCTCCGGTCAGGTTGCGAGCGGCAGGTGCGGGTGCTTCGACGAACGGCCTTGGAACGACAGGATCGCGGGGTTCTGGATCTCGCCGTCACGGATCTCGATGGCACGCCGGACCGTGGGGTTCTCGTCCCAGGCCTCGGGGCCGCCCATGACCGTCGGCAGGAAGGGCAGCAGCGCCTCGCTGATCTCCCACGTGGCGGCGTCCCAGAGGTAGGACGGGCTGTGGTCGACGGCGTAGTAGAGCACGTGGTCACCGACGAGGAAGGTCGGGTCGGTGAAGGTCGTCGGCCTGGCCCAGCTGAACCCCATGCCCTCGTCGCACGACACGTCGATGACGATGCTGCCCGGCGTCATCCGCTTGAGGTCGTCGTCCGACATGAAGGTGATGGGGGCGTCGGTGTCCTGGAGCACGCAGTTGACGACGATGTCGTGCTCGGCGAGGAATTCCCCCAGGGCGACCGGGCCGTCCTCCGTGACCGCGTGGCTGACGCGCGCCGTCGTGTCGTCGGTGTCGAAGTGCACGATCCGGGCCGAGTGGATGGGCGAGGCCACGGCCGCCTTCTGGCGGTGGGTCAGCACGTCGACGTCGCCGATCCCGAGGGCCTTGAGCGCGGTGACGGCCCCTCGTGCCGTGGCGCCGAAGCCGATGACGACGGCGCGCCGCTGGGGGCCGTAGTCGCCGGTGATCCCCGCGATCTGGAGGGCGTGCAGCACCGAGCAGTAGCCGGCGAGCTCGTTGTTCTTGTGGAAGACGTGGAGGCTGAACGAGCCGTCCTTGTTCCAGTGGTTCATCGCCTCGAAGGCGATGAGGGTCAGCTCCCGGTCGATGGCGACCTGGGTCAGCTCGGCGTCCTGCACGCAGTGCGGCCAGCCCCAGAGCACCTGACCGACCCGCAGGGCCGAGATGTCGCTGAGCAGAGGCTTCGGCGCGAGGACGACGTCGCACTGCGCGACGAGCTCCTCGCGGCTGAGGAAGCCGCCGACGTAGCGCTCGAGCTGGTCGTCGGACACGCCGTGGCGCTCGCCGTAGCCGGTCTCGAGGAAGATCCGCCCGCGCAGCTCCTCGGGGATGCGGTCGACGTGCTTGGGGTGCAGCGGCAGCCGGTGCTCGTTCTCCTTGAGGGACCGGGCCATGACGCCGAGGCTGAGCTGGACCATGCGAGGACCTCCTGGTGGGCCGCCCCGCGCTCTGCCCGGCGACTCGTCACCAGTGCCCGAGCGGGGCACGACCCCGCCAGCGTACGCGTGTCAGGCCGTCGAGGCGGCGAGCTGCCCGCAGGCCCCGTCGATGTCCTGACCCCGCGTGTCGCGGATCGTCGTCGGGATGCCGTGGGCGCGCAGGCGCTCGACGAAGTTCTGCTCGACGCCCGGCCGGCTCGCGGTCCACTTCGACCCGGGCGTCGGGTTGAGCGGGATCGGGTTGACGTGCACCCATCCCCGGCCGCGCCGGTTGAGCTTCTCGCCGAGCAGATCGGCGCGCCAGCCCTGGTCGTTGATGTCGCGGATCAGGGCGTACTCGATGGACACCCGACGCCCGGTCGCCTCGAAGTAGCGGTACGCGGCGTCGAGCGCCTCGTCGACGGACCACCGGGTGTTGATCGGCACGAGCTCGTTGCGCAGCTCGTCGTCGGGGGCGTGCAGCGAGAGCGCGAGGGTGACCGGGATGCCCTCGGCGGTCAGCTTGTCCATGCCGGGGACGAGCCCGACCGTCGACATCGTGATGCCGCGGGCCGACATGCCGAGGCCGTCGGGCGCCGGGTCGGTGAGGCGGCGGATCGCGCCGATCGAGGCCTTGTAGTTGGCCAGCGCCTCGCCCATGCCCATGAAGACGACGTTGCTGACCCGCAGCGGCGCCTCACGGTCGTCGTCCCCGCCGCCGGCGAGCTCACCGCGTCGCAGCGCCCGGGCCGCCCACACGACCTGCTCGACGATCTCGCCGGCCGACATGTTGCGCGTCAGGCCCGCCTGGCCCGTGGCACAGAAGGGACAGTTCATGCCGCACCCAGCCTGGCTCGAGATGCAGATCGTGACGCGGTTGGGGTAGCGCATGAGCACGGACTCGACGATCGCGCCGTCGTGCAGTCGCCAGGCGTACTTCATCGTCTGGCCGTCGTCGGCGACGCGCTGCACGATCGGCGTCAGCAGGGTCGGGAGCAGGTCGGCGACGAGCTCGGACCGCACGGCCTTCGGCAGGTCGGTCATCTGCTCGGGGTCGTCCTCGAGGCGCTCGAAGTAGTGCGTCGACAGCTGCTTGGCTCGGAAACCCTTGTGCCCCAGGGACTCGACGGCCTCCTTGCGCTCGGACGGCGTGAAGTCGGCGAGGTGCCGCGGCGGCTTGCCGCGGCGGGGTGCCTGGAAGGTCAGCTGCCCCGGCACGGGGCGGGCGGTCGTCGGCTCGGGCAGCGCGACGGGCGCCGCCCCGGAGGCGGTCTCGGAAGCAGGCGCGGAAGCAGGCGCGGAAGCAGGCTCCGGGGCTGGGGCAGCGGCGGACTCGGAGGCGGGGGCTGGGGTGTCGGTCATCTCCCCTCCAGTCTCTCAGGTGGAGTCAAAACGCGGGTCGGGCGCGCGGCGACCACGACCGAGGGCGTATGCCGCCCTCCCGCAGCCGGTGCCCACGCCTCGGTCACGCCCGGGGTGCGCGCTGCTCGCTGACCGCGTTGCCGCCGTCGACGACGAGCACCTGCCCCGTGACGTAGGACGCCTCTCGGCTGGTGAGGAAGGCGATGGCCGCGGCCACCTCGTCGGCGCTGCCGGAGCGGCCGAGCGGCGTCGCCCGTCCCTCGCGTGCCTCGTCGTCGGTCTGCGAGCCGGTGGCGACCCAGCCCGGGGCGACGGCGTTGACCGTGGTGCCGTGCACTCCCTCGTCGACGGCGAGGGCCCGTGCGAGCCCGACCAGCGCCGCCTTGGCCGTCGCGTAGGCGACCTCGCCGCGCATGGCCATGACGCCCCCGGTGACGCTGCTGACGAGCACGACCCGGCCCGACCCGGACGCCCGCAGGTGCGGCAGTGCGGCCCGGGTGACGAGGTAGGCGGTGTCGAGGTTGCGGGCGAGCGAGCCGTGCCAGCGCGACGGGTCGGTGGCCGGCAGGTCGCCGCCGAGCGTGTCGGGGTCGGCCGCGCTCGTCATGCCGGCGTTGTTGACGACGACGTCGAGGCGCCCGTGCTCGGCGAGGCAGGCCTCGACGAGCTCCTCGGCCGCGAGCTCCCGGGTCAGGTCGCCGACGTGGCCGCTGGCCCTCACGCCCGCGCCACGGAGCTCGGCCGCGCGCTCGTGCACCCGGTCGGTCGTGGCACCGAGCACGACGGTCGCACCCATCCGGCCGAGCATCAGCGCCGTGGCGAAGCCGATGCCGGTCGCGCTGCCGGCACCCGTCACGAGCGCGACCCGGCCGCTCTGGTCGAAGGGCGCGGTCACGGCACCGGACGCCCGGGGCGCAGCCACCCGGTCAGCCCGGCTTGGCGGCGAGCAGCGTCAGCACGGCCCAGACGATGGGGGCGACGACGACGAGCGAGTCGAGCCGGTCCATGATGCCGCCGTGGCCGGGCAGGACGTTGGACATGTCCTTGATGCCGAGGTCGCGCTTGATGAGGGACTCCATGAGGTCACCGACCGTCGCGGCGACGGCCACCCCGACACCGAGCGCGATCCCGATGACCCACGAGTGGTCGAGCAGGAAGTGGACGGTGAGCGAGCCAGCGACGATGCAGAGCAGCACCGAGCCCGCGAAGCCCTCCCACGACTTCTTGGGGCTGATCGTGGGGGCCATGGGGTGCTTGCCGAAGAGGACGCCCGCGGCATACCCCCCGACGTCGCTGCAGACGGTCGTGATGAGGAAGACGAAGAGGCGGCCCACGCCGTCCGCGGGCGCGAGCAGCAGGATCGCGAAGCCGACGAGGAAGGTCGGGTAGGTGGCGATGAAGATGCCACCGAGGACGTCGCGCCCTGCCCCGTCGAGGCGCCCGGTGCCGCGCCAGAGCACGACGGCGAGGCACGTCAGCGACCAGGCGACGACGAGGCCGGCGGGACCGTGGACGAAGGCGGCCCACAGCATGACGACCATGCCGACGACCGGAGGCACGAGCGGCGCCCGGACCGCGGCGTGCCGCAACGCCGCCCGCAGCTCCCAGATGCCCACGGCCACGGCGAGCGCGACGAGGACGATGAACGACTCCTTGCGGATGAGCAGGGTCGCGACGATGAGGATGCCGAGCCCGACGCCCACCGCGATGGCCGCCGGCAGGTTGCGGCCCGCGCGGCTCTGCTTCTTCTCGATGACCTGCTCGGCGGGGAGGCCGGCGAGCTCGTCGAGGGCAGGGTCGTAGGGGACGGGCTCGAGCGGCCCGGCCCCGCCGTCGCCGGCGTGCGCCGCGGGTGCGGGATCCACGGGGTCCGACGGGGAGTCAGTCGTCATCATCGGTCGAGCATCGAGGTCACACCTCGAGCAGCTCGGCCTCCTTGGCCTTGACGAGCCCGTCGACGAGGTCGGTGTGCTTCTTGGTCAGGCCGTCGAGCTCCTTCTCGGCACGCGAGCCGTCGTCCTCGCCGACCTCGCCGTCCTTGACGAGCCTGTCGAGGTCGGTCTTGGCCTTGCGACGGATGTTGCGCACCGAGACGCGCGCCTCCTCCGCCTTGTGGTTGGCGAGCTTGATGTACTCGCGGCGGCGCTCCTCGGTCAGCTCGGGCATGACGCAGCGGATCTGGTTGCCGTCGCTGCTCGGGTTGACGCCGAGGTCGGAGTCGCGGATGGCGCGCTCGATCTCGTGCATCGCCGACTTGTCGAACGGGATGACGAGGATGGTGCGCGGCTCGGGGTTCTGGAACGAGGCGAGCTGCTGCAGGGGCGTCGGCGCGCCGTAGTACTCGACGGTGAGCTTGTTGAACAGGCCCGGGTTGGCGCGCCCGGTGCGGATGCCGGCGAAGTCCTCCTTGAGGACCTCGACGGCCTTGTCCATCTTCTCCTCGGCCTCGAACATCGTCTCTTCGATCATGGCTCTGGCTTCCTCGTCCCTCGTTCGTGGGTGCTGCGGGGGTGCTGCGGGGGTGCTGCGGGGGTGCTGCGGGGTGACAGGTGGTTCGGGTGGTCGTGCTCGCGCGCGGCAGGCGCCGCAGCGCTCAGGCGTTGGTGACCAGCGTGCCGATCTTCTCACCGAGCAGGGCGCGCGTGATGTTACCCGCGCCTTCCATGCCGAAGACGACCATCGGCAGCTTGTTCTCCATGCAGAGGCTGAAGGCCGCGGCGTCGACGACCTTGAGCCCCTCGACGATGGCGTCCTGGAACGTGACCGTCTCGAGCTTCTTGGCGTCGGGGTTGGTGCGCGGGTCGGAGTCGTAGACGCCGTCGACGCCGTTCTTGGCGATGAGCACGGCGTCGCACTTGATCTCGAGGGCGCGCTGGGCGCTGACCGTGTCGGTGGAGAAGAACGGCATGCCGGCGCCCGCTCCGAAGATGACGACCCGGTGCTTCTCGAGGTGACGGATGGCCCGGCGCGGGATGTACGGCTCGGCGACCTGCTGCATCGCGATCGCGGACTGCACGCGCGTCTCGATGCCCTCCTTCTCGAGGAAGTCCTGCAGGGCGAGGCAGTTCATGACGGTGCCGAGCATGCCCATGTAGTCGGCGCGCGTGCGGTCCATGCCGCGCTGCTGCAGCTCGGCGCCGCGGAAGAAGTTGCCGCCGCCGATGACGACGGCGACCTCGACGCCCCCGCGGACGGCGTCGGCGATCTGCTTGGCGATGCCGGAGACGACGGCCGGGTCGAGCCCGATGCTCCCGCCCCCGAACACCTCACCGGAGAGCTTGAGAAGGACCCGGTGGAAGGGGGTTGTCTGGGCGTCGGTCATGGCGCAGGGCCTCCTCGTGGGCAGCGTTCCGGCGGTCGGTCGATCTTTCCACATCCCGAGGACTTCGGCCGCATCGGGTTCAGCCGGTGCGGACCTCGGTCAGCAGCCCCGGCAGCGCGGCCGCGAGGCGGGCGTAGTCGTCCTCGTCGTTGTAGGGCGCGGCCGCGAGCCGGACGTAGCCGCGCCCCTCGAAGGCGATGGGCGGCACGACGAAACCGGCCGCGTACAACCGCTGCCACAGGGCCTCGGCGTCCTCGGTCGTCGTCGCCACCCCGTCGGGCAGCGCGACGAGGCGCAGGCACGGGGCGGAGGGTATGCCGCCGTGCGGGCTGTCCGTGCCGAGCGCGTCCCGCACGAGCTCGGCCCCGCGCAGGAGCAGCTCGGCGTTGCGGTGGACCTGGTCCCACCCGCCGAGGGCTGCCCAGGCCGCGAGGCCGTCGGGCACGGCCACCCACGACGAGTGGTCGACGGTGCCCTGCAGGTCGAAGCGCTCGGGGAAGGGCAGCCCGTGGCTCCACGAGGTGACCAGAGGACGCATCGCCTCGCGGCGCCCAGGGGCCACCCAGAGCGCGGCGGCCGCGCGCGGCGTGTAGGCCCACTTGTGCAGGTTGCCCGCCCAGAACGCGACGCCCAGCGCCTCGACGTCGAGGTCCGGCAGGGCGCCGGGCACGTGGGCGGCGTCGACGAGGACCGGGACGGGTGCGACGGCCGCCGCCACCTCGGCGACGGGCAGGACGAGGGCCGTCGGCGAGGTGATCTGGTCGATGACGACGAGGCGGGTGCGGTCGGTCACGGCGGCCGCGAAGGCAGCCACGACGTCGTCCGGGTCGCCGTCGACCGGGACGTCCGCGGAGCGCAGCGTCCCGCCGCGCGCCTCGACGGACCAGCCGGCCGTGAGGTAGCCGTGGTTGCCGACGACGACGTCGTCACCGGGGCCGATCCCGAGACCCTGGAGCACCACCCCGACCGCCTCGGTGACGTTGCGCACGAGCGCGGTCGACCCGGCCGACACGCCGAGGAAGACCGCCGCGGCCTCGCGGGAGCCGGCGAGCGCCGAGGGGAGCTCGTCGCGGAAGGCCGGCATGGGCGCGGTCTCGATGCGGGCGCGGGCGCGGTCCTGCGCCTCCCGGACCGAGCGGGGCACGGCCCCGAACGCACCGTGGTTGAGGTGGGTCAGGGCCGGGTCGAGCTCGAACAGCTCGGCGATGTCGCGGCGCACCCGGCCATCCTGCCTCAGGGGTTGGGACCGCCCGACATCAGGGCCGGGCACCTGGCCGCCTCGGCGGGGGTCATCGGCGCGACGTCGACGGACGCCTCCCGGGATCGGCCGAGGTTCCACGACAGGGCGTCCTCGCGCCCGGCACGTGCGGCGATCGTCGACGGGAGCACGATGCAGGCCGAGACGTCGCGCGGCAGGCCCGCGACGATCGCCGGGGTGGCGTCCGCTCCGAGCGTCCGCAGGTAGGCCGCGTCGAGCTTGCCCGTCGCCTGGTAGCGGTCGATGTTGCGCTGCGCGACCCACGCCTCGGGGTTGGCCAGGCCGCCGACGAGCACGAAGGCGACGGCGGAGACGAGCGCTGCCCGGGGCAGCCACCAGCCCGAGAGCCGGACCCCTGCGACGAGGACGAGCACGACGAGCAGGCCGAGCCACAGCTCGAAACCGTCGACGAGCACCCGGAGGAGCGTGAAGCCGTAGGCCTGCTGGTAGAGGTCCATCCGGTGCAGCGCCGACGCGACGACGACGAGCGTCAGGGCGCACAGCGCGCCGAGCGCGACCCGCAGCACGAGCCGCTCACGGGCCGTCGAGCGCGGCGCCTTGCGGACGGCGAGCGCCACGGTCGCGAGAGTGAGCACCGTGGCGACCGTCAGCTGGCCGAAGCCCTGGTGGACGTACTCGGCGTACGTCAGCCCGGTCGTGCGCTGGACGTAGTCGTGCCCGCCGAAGAGCGCCGCGGCCTGCGCCACGACGAACGCCGCGAAGAGGGCGACGACGAGACCGACGGGCACGACCCACTCCCAGAGGCGAGCGACGGGGCGCCCTTCCGGCAGGGCGACGCGGTCGACGCGCGGCGGGTTGAGGGCGACGTAGCCGGCAGCGAGCAGGGCTCCGCCCATGACGAACCCGACGAAGAAGCGGAAGGTCAGCCCGTCCCACGCGAAGTGCGGCACGAGCGCCTGCGCCCACGAGCCGAAGACGGCGTCGCCCGAGGCGAAGAGTCCGCCGAAGACGACGAGCGCCACGACCGAGATGGCGGCGGTGCGCACGACCGGCCACACGACGCTGATCCGGCTCGTCGCGGAGACGGTGCGCCCGAGCAGCGGCAGCCCCCGGACCGCGGCGAGGGGCCAGGACGCGAGTCCGGCGACGAGCGAGAGGAAGCCCTTGGCGTCGGTCAGCGCCGTCGTCAGCACGAGGACCCCGAGCATGACGGAGATGACGGTGAGCCACTCGGCGGCCCGCAGCACCGAGAAGGAGGCGAGACCGACGCAGAGCACGCTGCTGAGTGCCGTCCAGCGGGTGGTGCGGTGGCGCGTCGTGCGCCACAGCACGACGCCCCCGAGGAGGAGCACGCCGAAGAGCGCGACCCCGATGTCGCGGTAGGGCAGCAGCACGGCCGACAGGACCCCGACCCCGAGGCAGACCAGCAGCAGGCGCACCTGCGGTGCGAGACCCGCCTCCGGCCAGAGATCGCCGAAGAGCGAGTCGACGACGGGCTTGGGTGCCCCGACGGGCACGCCGGAGTATGCCGTGGGGCGGGCATCGGCGCCCGGGGCGCCGGGCGCTCCGGCTGGGGTGGGTCCCGCCGCGGCGGGGACAGGTGCGGGCACGGTGGGCTTTTCGAGGTCGGGCGCGGTCGGGTCGGTCGAGTCGGTCGGGACGGCCTGGCTCACGGGGCCGGTCGGGTGGGTCGTGACGACCGGGCCCGTCGGCCCGGAGGGGACGTCCGCGACCCCCTCGGCGGCATACGGCGTGGGTCCCGGGGTCCGGGGCAGGACGGCCCGGAGGCGGGCGCCGTGCTCCCCCGCGCGGGGCGCCACGGCGGAGATCGACCCGCCGTGCAGCTCGCACACCCAGCTCGCGATGGCGAGCCCGATGCCGGTGCCTCCCCCGGCGTCGTCACCCGACCCGAAGCGGTCGAAGATGCGGTGGACGTGCTCGGGAGGGATGCCCGGCCCCTCGTCGGCGACCATGAGCCACCACCGGTCCGGGCCGTCGGGCCCCGCACTCACGGTGACGCGGCCTCCGGGCGGGCTGTGCCGGTCGGCGTTGTCGAGCAGGTTGGCGAGCACCTGGGCGAGACGGGCCGCGTCGGCGGTGACGCGCAGGTCGGCGGGGATCTCGACGACGTGCACGGTGCCGCGCCGGGACACGCCGGCCTCCGCCACGGCCGCCTCGGCCAGGGCGCGGACGTCGACCTCCGCCAGGGCGAGGGGGGTCCGTCCGCCGTCGACGCGGCTGAGGTCGAGCAGGTCGCCGACGAGGGTGCCGAGTCGCTCGGCCTGGGCCAGCGCCGTGCGCAGGACGGCGTCGTCGGGGCGCACGACGCCGTCGACGAGGTTCTCGAGCAGCGCCTGCTGGGCCGCGAGCGGCGTGCGCAGCTCGTGGGAGACGGTCGCGACGAGCTGGCGTCGCTGCTGGTCGGCGCCGGCGAGGTCGGCAGCCATGGTGTTGAAGGCGTCGGCGAGCACCCCGACCTCGTCGGCCGACGTCGCCGTGACGCGCTGCGAGTAGTCGCCGGTCGCCATCCGCGACGCCGCGGTCGTCATCTCGCGCAGCGGTGAGGTCATGCCGCGGGCCAGCCACTGGGTGACCCCGAGCGCGGCGGCGACCGTCACCGGGAGGGTGAGCCAGCCGGGCACCCCGGCGCGGTCGCCGATGACCGACACGAGGGACGCGACGACGATGCTCACGGCGACGAGCAGGCCGAGCTTGGCCTTGATCGAGCGGATGCCGTCGAGGGGGCGGTCGGCGTTCACGGCCGGCCCCCACCGGGTTCGTCGGCGGGTTCGTCGGCGGGTTCGTCGCCCGCCGGACCCACCTCGAGCGAGTAGCCGACGCCGTGGACGGTGCGGACGCGGTCGGCGCCGATCTTGGCGCGCAGCGACTTGACGTGGCTGTCGAGGGTGCGGGTGCCGCCGGCGTCCGCCCAGCCCCACACCTCGCGCATCAGCTCGTCTCGCTCGCGCACCGCGCCCGGCTCGGCGGCGAGGGCCAGCAGCAGGTCGAACTCGAGGGGCGTCAGGTGCACCTCGCTCCCCCGGGCGGAGACGCGGCGCGAGCCGCGGTCGACGGTCAGGTCGCCGACCGACAGCACGGGCGGCTGCTCGGCGGCCAGCTCGCGTGCCCGCTCGACGCGACGCAACAGGGCGCGGATGCGGGCGACGACCTCGCGCATGCGGAACGGCTTGGTCACGTAGTCGTCGGCACCGACGCCGAGCCCGACCAGGAGGTCCGTCTCGTCCGCGCGTGCCGTGAGCATGAGGACCGGCACCGGGCGCTCCCCCTGGATGCGCCGGCAGACCTCGAGCCCGTCGAAGCCGGGCAACATGAGGTCGAGGACGACGAGGTCCGGCGCGTGCTCGCCGTGGGCCGCTACCGCACCCGGCCCGTCGAAGGCCTGGACGACCCGGAAGCCTTCTGCCACAAGACGATCGGTGACAGCTTGGTTGATCGTCGGGTCGTCCTCGACGACGAGGAGCACGGGAGCGCTGGCGCTCGAGGACGATGCGGCATACCCCTGGTTCATGTCCCTGAGCCTAGGAGCGGGCACGCGGGCAGCGAGGGTGCGACGTGTGGAGATCGTGTGAAGGCCGGCCGGGCCCACACCGGCCCGACCGGCCGCCCACCCACCACGGTGGCTCTAGATGAAGAGCAGCTGTGCGCCCTCCGTCAGCTCGATGAAGTCCGAGGCCGAGATGATCCCCTCGACGTCGTCGCGGAGGTCCTCCTCGGTCAGGTGCTGCATGTCCGTCGACATCCGGCAGGCCCACAGGTGCCGCCCGAGCCGACGATCTGGTCGAGGAACTCCGGGACCTCGGGGACGTCGAGGTCGGCGATGGCCTTCTTCATCTGCGACGTGGCGAGGTGCGTCATCCCCGGGATGCCCCCGAGGCCCTGAGGCAGGTGCGTCGCGGTGTTGCCGAGCATCGTGAACTTCAGGTCTCCCGAGGTCTTCCGGTTGATCATGTCGCAGCCCCAGAAGGTGAAGAACAGGTGGGTCTCGACGCCCTCACCGAGCGCCGCGTTGGCGAGGATGAGGCCCGGGTAGGCCATGTCGAGGTTGCCCTTGCTGCAGATGATCGCGAGCTTGCGGCCCTGCGACCCGGGCGAGTCGAACATCGGCACGAACGGCGCGGTCTGGTCGGCGTGCGTGGTCATCACACACATCCCTTCGGCTTGGGCAGCCCCGCGACGTAGGCCATCTTCTTGGCCGGCTTGCCGGGGAAGAGGTCGAAGAGGGACTTGATCGGGGTGCCGGTCTGCGTGCTGACGCGGCGGAGGGTGGCGGTCTCGCCCTGGTGCGCGAAGTCGTCGCGCAGGAAGTGGACGAGCTTCCAGTGGTCGTCGGTCAGCTCGATCCCGATGAGGCGGGCGAGCTCGGTGCCGAGGTCGTCCGACCACTGGTCGGGACGGGTGAGGAAGCCCTCGTCGTTGACCTCGACGGCATGGCCGGCGATCGTCGTGGTGGGCATGGTGGCGCTCCTTGTCTGTGTCTGGTCGAGCTCAGGCGGCGGGGACCTTCCCCGCCATCGACATCTGCGCGGGCAGTCCGAGAGGCCGTCCGGGGAGCAGGAGGTTCCAGTAGATGTGGCGGAACGCGAGCTTGCCGAGGTGGTTGGCCCGCGACTGCTTGAGCAGCGTCATCGGACCGAGGAGCGGCAGCGGGAAGGTGCCGGTCAGCGGTTCGGTGTCGTAGTTGAAGTCGAGGAGCATCGCCTTGCCACCGCCGGACTCGACGAAGCAGTTGGCGTGGCCGTCGAACGAGTGGGTCATCCCCTGCCCGTGCACGTGCTCGACGAAGTTGTCGACGAAGACCTCGACGGAGAAGTGCGCGACGGAGCCGGCCTTGGACGTCGGGATGTTGCTCGCGTCGCCGAGCACGAAGATCGAGGGGTGCTCGGTGGAGCGCATCGTGTGCTTGTCGACCGGGACGTAGTTCAGCTCGTCGCCGAGACCGGACCGGGCGACGAACTCCGCGCCCATGTTGAGCGGGATCGTCACGAGCTGGTCGTAGGCGACCTCGCGCTCGTCGTAGGACACGAGGACGCGGCGCTCCTGGTCCACGTGCTCGACCATGAAGTCGGTCTCGAGGGTGATGCCCTTGTCGGCGAGCAGGTGGCCGAGCTCACGGCTCGCGACCGGCTTGGTGAAGGCGCCGTCGAGGGGCGTGACGTAGACGATCTCGGTACGGTCGCGCAGACCCCGGCGGCGGAGGAAGTCGTCGGCGAGGAACGCGAACTCGAGGGGCGCCACCGGGCACTTGATGGGCATCTCGGTGATGTGCACGACGAGCCTGCCGCCCGAGAAGCCGGCGAGCGACTCACGCAGGGCCATCGCGCCGTCGTAGGTGTAGAACTCGCCGACGCTGCGATGCCACTCGGGTCCGAGCATCCCCGGCGTCTGGTCGGGGCGCGGGCTCGTGCCGGAGGCGATGACGAGCTCGTCGTAGGTGAGTGTGCGTCCGTCGAGGAGCGAGATCTCGCGGGTCTGCGGGTCGACGCGGTCGACGTCACCGAGCACGAGCTCGACGCCGTCGGTGATGAGGGCGTGCCGGCTGCGCCTCACCTGCTCCGGCTCGATGAGCCCGAAGGGCAGGAAGAGGTAGCCCGGCTGGTAGTGATGGACGTCGTCCTTGTCGACGACGGTGATGCGCCACTCGTTGGTGGGGAGGCGGTGCCTCAGCTTGTTCACGACCATGGTGCCGGCCGTGCCCGCTCCCAGGACCACGAGCGATCTCATGGTGGTGGTCATGCTCCGAAAGTACCCCCATGGGTATCGGGGGCGCTGTGATCCACGAGACAGAAGGACTGTGAGGTGCGAGACAAAGTCTTGCCTCACAAAGGACTTCGTCGACGTTCCCGTCAACGCCGGCGACGTCGGTCGGCCTTGAGCCACCGACCGAAGAGCCGGGTCACGAACGGCAGGAGGACGTAGGTCATCCAGGGCGTCGCGAGCAGGGTCGTGACGAGGACGCGCAGGACGACCGGCCAGTCCCCGCTCCACGGCGAGAGGAGGTAGGACAGCGCCAGGCTGGTCGGGAAGAAGGCGACCCAGATGACGCTCGCCTGCTTCCAGCGCGGCGGCGCGGTCGGTCCGGTCGGTCCGGCCTCGCCGGCCTCGTGGACCGACGACGACGCCGGCTCGTCGAACCAGCCCTCGATGCCGGTGCGGTACTCCGTGCGACGGTGCTCGACGAGGTCGGCCGCCGACCGCAGCCACCGCAGCCGCTCGGGCGACCGCTCCCACGTGTCGAGGTGGGCGCGCGAGTCGAAGCGGTAGAGCATGTGCCAGTCCTCGGTGCCCGACCGCACCCAGCCGGCGCCGAGGAAGCCCTCGAAGCGCTCGGCCATCGAGGTGCCGGCGTGGACCCAGGCCTGCATGAGCATCTCGTCCTCGGGGGCCACGCGACGGGTGATCGAGACGGTCAGCGGGCCGTCGACCTCGGCGCCGGCCGGTGTGGCGGTGCTCGTGCTCATGGGGATCCTCCTGGGCTGGGTCCGGAGCGGCCGGTGACGGCCCCCGGACGCGACGATGCCGGCCGCCCCGACGGGGCGACCGGCATACGTCGTCGTGATGCGCGGGTTCTGCGCTACGAGTGGTGCGAAGGCACGAAGGAGGTCAGGACCTCACTGGCCGACGCGGAAGCGCGCGAAGGACTTCGCCGTGGCGCCGCCCTCCTCGAGCACCTTGCCGACGGTCTTCTTGGCGTCCTTGGCGAAGGCCTGCTCGAGCAGGACGTTCTCCTTGAAGAAGCCGTTGACGCGACCCTCGATGATGCGGGGCAGGGCAGCCTCGGGCTTGCCCTCCTCCTTGGCCGTGGCCTCGGCGACGCGGCGCTCGTTCTCGACCGTCTCGGCCGGGACCTCCTCGCGCGTCAGCACCGTGGGGCTGAACGCGGCGATGTGCATCGCGACGTCGCGGCCGACCGTCTCGTCGCCACCCTCGAGCGCGACGAGGACGCCGATCTGCGCGGGCAGGTCGGGGCTCGTCTTGTGGAGGTAGGAGACGACCTTGTCGCCCTCGAGGCGCGCCACGCGGCGGACCTCGATCTTCTCGCCGATGGTGGCGTTGGCCTCGTCGAGCAGCTCCTTGACGGTCTTGCCGTCATCGAGCGTGCTGGCGAGGAGCGAGTCGGCGTCGGTGGCACCGGCGGCGACGGCCTGCGTGAGGACCTGGTCGGCCAGGGCGATGAACTTCTCGCCCTTCGCGACGAAGTCGGTCTCGCAGTTGACCTCGACCAGGGTGCCGACGCCGTCGGTGGCCGAGGCCGCCACGAGGCCGTTGGAGGCCGAGCGGCCCTCACGCTTCGTGACGCCCTTGAGGCCCTTGACGCGAAGGATCTCGATGGCCTTGGCGCGGTCGCCCTCGGCCTCGTCGAGCGCCTTCTTGACGTCCATCATGCCGGCGCCCGTCTGCTCGCGCAGCGCCTTGATGTCAGCGGCGGTGTAGTTCGCCATGCTCTGTATCGCTCTTTTCGTCAGTGGAGATTGACTCGTGTGGTGCGGCTGGTGCGAGGGCCGTCAGGCCTTCTCGGCACCGGCCGTCGCCTCGGCGGGGGCCTCGGTGGCCTCAGCGGCGGGGGCCTCGGCAGCCTCGGTCGCCTCGGCAGCGGGGGCCTCGGCAGCGGGAGCCTCGGCAGCGGGAGCCTCGGCAGCGGGAGCCTCGGCAGCGGGAGCCTCGGTGGTCTCCGTCGCGGCGGCGGCGTCGGCGTAGAGCTCGCGCTCCCACTCGGCCAGGGGCTCCTCGGCCTGCGCGTCGCCACCGGACTTGCCGGACGAGCGCTGGACGAGACCGTCCGCGACGGCGTCGGCGATGACCCGCGTCAGCAGCGTGACGGAGCGGATCGCGTCGTCGTTGCCGGGGATCTTGTAGTCGACCTCGTCGGGGTCGCAGTTCGTGTCGAGGATCGCGATGACCGGGAGGCCGAGCTTGCGGGCCTCGTCGACGGCGAGGTGCTCCTTCTTGGTGTCGACGATCCACACGGCCGAAGGGACCTTGGCCATGGTGCGGATGCCGCCCAGGGTGCGCTCGAGCTTGATCATCTCGCGCTTGAGGATGAGCAGCTCCTTCTTCGTGTAGCCCGAGCCGGCCACGTCGTCGAAGTTCAGCTCCTCGAGCTCCTTGAGGCGCGTGAGGCGCTTGGAGATCGTCTGGAAGTTGGTGAGCATGCCACCGAGCCAGCGGTGGTTGACGTACGGCATGCCGACGCGCGTCGCCTGCTCGGCGATGGGCTCCTGGGCCTGCTTCTTCGTGCCGACGAAGAGGATGGTGCCACCGTGGGCCACCGTCTCCTTGACGAAGTCGTACGCGTTGTTGATGTACGTCAGCGACTGCTGCAGGTCGATGATGTAGATGCCATTGCGCTCGGTCATGATGAAGCGCTTCATCTTGGGGTTCCAGCGACGGGTCTGGTGCCCGAAGTGGACGCCGCTCTCGAGGAGCTGGCGCATGGTGACGACGGCCATGCCGTGTTCTCCCTAGGTTGTGTGTTGTCAGTTGTGCGTGGGCGCTGACGCCTGACGGTCACGTGGAACACGTGAGCCGGCCTGCGGCATACGACCTCACTCCTGGCGCCTGAAGCACCCCGCCCCGCCGCGAGCGGTGGGGACTGCCGTGGTGCGACCCGGTCCGGCGGACCGGTAGAAGACGCGCGAATTACGGTCCGTGCGACGAGCACACGGGACCGCCGACCATCGTACGTCCTGACCCGGGTTGTGGAGAAATCGTGGCGACCCGACAGAATGGCCCGCATGGCGCACTGGGTGGAGACGATCCCGGCCTTCGTCGTCCTCTCGGTGGTGCTCTTCCTGCCCGGCTGGCTGGTCGTGCGGGCCCTGGGCGCGCGCGGGCTCGAGGCCCTGGCCGTCTCCCCGGCCGTGTCCGTCGGCATCATCGCCGTCTGCGCGACGCTCGCCCAGCGGCTCGGCGTGCGCTGGGGGCTGCTGCCGCTCGTCGCCGTCACGGCCCTCGCCGTGGCCGTCGCCTGGGGCGGGATGCGGCTCCTTCGCCGGCACGACCCGCAGCTCGGCGCGACCCGACGCCTGCTCGGCCGCCCCCGGCCCGACGCGGTCGTCGCCATCGCCATCGGGGCCGTCCTCGCGCTCGTGACGATCCTCCCGGCCATCGGGCGACCCGACGAGCTCGTCGACTCCCCCGACGCCGTCTACCACCTCGGGCGCATCAAGACCTTCCTCGAGACCGGCAACTTCTCGATCGCCAACCCGACCTTCTACCCCAACGGCTTCCACTCGTGGATCGCGACGAGCCTGCTGCCCGGCGTCGCCGACGTGCTGCCCGGCACCAACGTCGCCACGATCGTGCTCGCGGCCCTCGTGTGGCCGGTCGGCTGCGTCGCGCTCGTGCGCCACGCGCTCGGCACCTCCCGCCTCGTGACGTATGCCGCCGGCTTCGCCTCCGCGGCCTTCATCGCCTTCCCGACGATCCTCCTCGGCTGGGGCGTCCTGTGGCCCAACCTCATGGCGACCGCCCTGACGCCCGGCGCGCTCGCCCTCATGCTCCAGGCCGCACGGTCCGGGCGCCTGGGGCAGTGGCTCGCCTTCGTCGCCGCCCTGCCGGGGCTCGCCCTGATCCAGCCCAACGCCCTCGTGGCGCTCGTGCTCTTCGCGCTCGTCTGGTTCGTCACCGCGAGGGTGCGGGCCGGGCTGCTGCACCACGTCTCGTGGTGGGTCGTCGCACGCGACCTCACGATCGTCGCGGTCGTCGGCGTCGTCGGGCTCGTGGCCGCCCCCGTCGTGTCGGCCCGGCTGGCCTCGACCCAGTCCTACGAGTGGAAGGACCGCGTGTCGGTCTGGACCGCGCTCGTCGAGGTCGTCGGTGGCCGGCTGCAGATCCCCGACGTGCTCTGGGGCCTCGTCCTGCTCATCGCCCTCGGGATCGGCTGGATCGCGCTGCGGGCCCGGGCCGCCCTCCCGGTCGTGGCGATGTGGGGCACCGTCGTCGTCCTCTACGTCATGGCGGCCTCGTCGACGATGTCGTGGACCTCGCTCGTGACCGGCTACTGGTACAACGACAAGGTCCGGCTCGCCTCGCTGGCCGCCGTCCCCGGCGTCGTGCTCGTCGCCGCGGCCACCCCCGCCCTGCGCGAGCTGCTGCGCAAGGTGCCGGGCCTCGGGTCGCGGCCCGTCGTCGTCGGGCTCGTCGCGGTGCTGGCCATCCCCGTCCTCACGCTCGGTCTCAACGGCGCCACGCGCCACCGCATGCTCACCGCCTTCTTCCAGCCCGACGACCCGAAGAAGGTCATCCTGTCGTTCGAGGCCCAGGACTCGCTCCGCCGGCTCAACGCCCTCGTCCCGGCCGGTGAGGGCGTCGTCGGCCGCCCCGAGAACGGCTCGCCCCTCATGTGGCCGCTCTTCGGCACCAACACCCTCTACCGCTCGATCCCGATCCCCACGACCGGGGACGAGATCGTCATCGGCACGGGGTTCGACGACATGGCGAACCGACCGGACGTCTGCGCGGCCATGGCCCGTCACGACATCCGCTGGGCCATCGACTCGACGCACGTCTACTGGCTCGACCGCCCGGAGCGCTCGTCCGGACTCACGGACCTCGCGAACGTCGACGGCGTCGAGCCCGTGCGGACCGACGGCGACTACACGCTCTACCGCGTCACCGGGTGCGGGCTGGGCGCCGCGGCGACCTCCTGAGCCGGCCGGACGGCATACGCCCTCGGGCTCTCCGGCGCCGTCCGGTGGACGGCACGTAACGCTCGCGGCGCGCCCGCGATGGTGGTGATGGAGATCCCGCACGGACCCCCTGACCGGGTGGGATCTCCACCCACGTCCGCGGCACGGACCCTCCACAGCCGCCGCAGGCGCCAGAGCCCCCGCCCCGCGCCCCGTGCCCGGCGGGGGCTCTCCCCTGTCACGGGGTCGGTCGTGGCTACGCTCGGGCCATGAGCTCGCCGCTGATCTCGCGCATGCAGCCCTTCGGGACCACGATCTTCGCCGAGATGTCGGCGCTCGCGACCCGGACCGGCGCCATCAACCTCGGCCAGGGCTTCCCCGACACGGACGGGCCGCGCGAGATGCTCGAGGCGGCGAAGGCCGCGATCGACGGGGGCCGCAACCAGTACCCACCGGGCCCGGGGGTCCCGGAGCTGCTCGAGGCGGTCGCCGCCCACCAGGAGCGCTTCTACGGGATCTCGCTCGACCCGTCGTCGCAGGTGCTCGTCACCGCCGGCGCGACCGAGGCCATCGCGTCGGTCGTGCTCGCGCTGTGCGAGCCCGGCGACGAGGTCGTCACCTTCGAGCCCTACTACGACTCGTATGCCGCCACGATCGCCCTCGCGGGAGCGACCCGCCGCACGTCGGTGCTCCGCTTCCCCGACTTCGCCGTCGACGAGGAGTCACTGCGGGCGGCCTTCTCGCCGCGGACCCGTCTCGTGCTGCTCAACACGCCGCACAACCCGACCGGCAAGGTCTTCACGCGGGCCGAGCTCGAGCTCGTCGCGGCGCTCGCCCGTGAGCACGACACGTGGGTCGTCACCGACGAGGTCTACGAGCACCTCGTCTTCGACGACGCCGAGCACGTGCCGATGGCGACCCTGCCGGGGATGGCCGACCGCACCATGACGATCAGCTCGGGCGGCAAGACGTTCTCGGCCACCGGCTGGAAGGTCGGCTGGCTCTCGGGTCCCGCCGAGGCGGTCGCCGCGGCGCGCACCGTCAAGCAGTTCCTCACGTACGTCGCGTCCGGGCCGTTCCAGCCGGCCGTGGCCCTCGCGCTCGGGCTCGGCGACGAGGTGTATGCCGGCCTGCGGGACTCCCTCCAGGCCAAGCGCGACCTGCTGTGCTCGGCCCTCGAGGCGTCCGGGCTCCGGGTCGCCCGCCCGTCGGGCACGTACTTCGTCATCGCGGACGCGGCGCCGCTCGGTGCCGTCGACGGACTCGAGTTCGCGCGAAGGCTGCCTGAGCTCGCCGGTGTCGTCGGCGTGCCGGTATCGGTTTTCCACGACGACCAGGACGCCGCGCGCACCCTGGTGCGCTTCGCCTTCTGCAAGAAGGACGAGGTGCTGCTCGAGGCCAGCCGCCGCCTCGCCGCCGCCGGCACGTCCGCACCCCACACGAGTGAGCGCCCCACCCCACACGAGTGACGGCGGTTTCAGGGCGTGTGCGCAACGGTGAGTAGTTCGTTGAGTTTAGAGGCGGGGGTCTGGAAGCCGAGGGTGGCTCGGGGCCGGGTGTTGAGCAGCTGCTCGACGCGGGTGATCTCCTCGTCGGGGACGGTGGTGAAGTCGGTGCCTTTGGGGAAGAACTCGCGGATCAGGCCGTTGGTGTTCTCGTTGGTGCCGCGTTGCCAGGGCGAGTGAGGGTCGCAGAAGTAGACCGTGCAGTCGGTGGCGACGGTGAACCGGGCGTGGTCGGCCAGTTCGGCGCCTTGGTCCCAGGTCAGGGTCTTGGCCAGGTGGGCCGGGAGCGTGGTGATCATCGTGGTGAGCCGGTCGGTGACGGTGGCAGCGTCGCGCCGGCCCGGCAGCCGCGCGAGCATCAGGTACCGGGTGGCCCGCTCGACCAGCGTGATCACGGCGCTGGAGCCGCGGGCGCCGATGACCAGGTCGCCTTCCCAGTGCCCGGGAACGGCGCGGTCGGCCGCTTCGGCCGGGCGGGCGGTGATCGCGGCGTCCCCGACCCAGGACTTCCCCCGGGGCCGGGCGGCCAGCTTCGAGGCCGGCACCCGCGAGGTGCGCCCGCTGCGCAGCGCCTTCTCCCGGGCCAGCTCGGCGCGCAGGCTGCCGCGGCCCTGCACGTAGAGGGCCTGGTAGAGAGTTTCGTGACAGATCCGCATGGACTCATCGTCCGGGAAGCGCAGGACCAGCTCGCCCTGGATCTGCTGCGGGGACCAGTGCGAGGTCAACCCGTGCAGGACGACCGCGCGTAGCGCGGCGTGCTCGGGCCGGTCCAGCTTCCGCGGCTGGGGACGGGCCCGGTTGGCGCGGGTGCGGGCCTGCGCGACCCGCACCGAGTACACCCCGGCGACGCGGTTGCGGTGCAGCTCCCGGGTCACGCTCGAGCGGTGCACGCCCAGCTCGGCCGCGATCCGGGCCGGGCACCGGCCCTCACGCAGCCGCAGCGCGATCAGGCCCCGACCGGCCTCGGTCAACCGGCCCCGCGGGTCGGTGAAGTCACCGCGCACCGACGGCGCCGCCAAGGTCGGGTTGACCATCCCACCGACCGGTCCGATCCGCATCCTCATGCCGGCCACCTTGGCCCACCGGGCCACCGCGAACCGGTCCACCCCGACCTGCCGGGCGACCTCCAGCCCCGACAGCCCCTGCTCGAGCAGCCCCAACGCCTGCTCCCGCTGAGATAGCGAATACCTCCTCAGTCCACCAGCCATCGTCCCGCCTCCACACGACATCCGTGTTGCGCAGACGATCTGAGACCGCCGACAGACCGTGGGACGCAACCACTCAGTCGAGTGGCCACCCCGCCTCACCCGTCACACGGCCACGGTTGTCCACATCCGCTGGGGTAGGTCTTCGCTCGTCCACAGGCGTCGACTGCGTCTGCACCGCGGAGGAATGCCGGACGAGCATGGGTCCATGTCCATCGGGTCAGCTCTTCTCAGCGCGGTCCTCGCGGCCGCGTCCGTGACCGGTGCGAGCGCGCATCCGTCTGTGAGCAGCGCTCTGGACGCCCCTGCCGGGCGTGTCACCACGGAGACTGCTTCGGCCGCCTGGGCCTGGCCCCTCGACCCGCGTCCCGACGTGGTGCGGCGGTTCGACCGTCCCGACCAACCGTGGCTGCCCGGTCACCGCGGCGTCGACCTCGCCGCCACCACAGGGCAGTCCGTCCAGGCTCCGGCGGCGGGTCGGATCTCGTGGACCGGCGTCATCGCCGGACGAGTCGTCGTCGTCGTGGCGCACGGCGGCGGGCTGAGGAGCACCTTCGAGCCGGTTGCCGCGGTTGCCTCCGTGGGCACCGTGGTGGGACGCGGCGACAGCGTCGGCGTCGTGACGACGACCCCGGGTCACTGTGCGCCCCGCACCTGCGTGCACTGGGGCGTGCTGCGCGGTGAGACCTATCTCGACCCCCTGTCGTTCGTGGGTCGAGCGCCGGTCGTCCTGCTCCCGATCCCCTAGGGTCGCGGACCTGTCGGTCAGGCTCGAGGGTGTGCCTGCTCGTAGCTGCGCCGCAGCCGGTCGACGGAGACGTGCGTGTAGATCTGGGTCGTCGCGAGGCTCGCGTGGCCGAGGATCTCCTGGACCATGCGGAGGTCCGCGCCACCCTCGAGCAGGTGCGTGGCGGCGCTGTGTCGGAGCCCGTGCGGACCGAGGTCTGGGGCGTCGGGCAGGTGTGAGAGCAGCTCGTGCACAGCGGAACGGACCTGCCGTGCATCGACGCGACGTCCCCGGCGTCCGAGGAAGAGCGCAGGTCCGGAGTGCTCACCGACAAGCCTGGACCTGACGGCCAGCCACAACTCGATGGCCCGGGCCGCCGGGGCCCCGAACGGCACGATCCGCTCCTTGGCGCCCTTGCCCATGACGCGCACGACGCCCTGCGACAGGTCGAGGTCGTCGATGTCGAGCGCCGCGAGCTCGCCCACCCGGATGCCACTGGCGTAGAGGAGCTCGAGCACCGCGCGGTCCCGCACGTGGATCGGGTCCGCGTCGTCGGCCCTCGTGGCGGCCAGGTCGAGCATCTCGCTCGCCTCGCCCTGACGCAGCACGCCGGGCAGGGTGGCGTGCCGCTTGGGTGCGACGAGACGCAAGGAGGGATCGCTGGGGATGCGACCGGTGTGCTCGGCCCACCGGAGGAAGGTTCGGGCGGATGCGGCTCGGCGCGCAATGGTCGCCCGTGCGGCGCCTGCATCGGCCTGAACACCAAGCCACGCACGGAGGTCGCCGATGCGCAGGTCGGCGATCTCGTCGATCCCCCGGGTCGCGGCGAAGGTGAGTAGGTGCCGGACATCCCCGAGGTAGGCGCGTCGAGTGTGCACCGAGCGGCCGCGCTCTGCGCCGAGGTGGCGGGAGTAGGCATGCAGCAGCTCGGAGTGCCGCTCGAGCACGTCCGGCACCGCCTTCACCACATCCGTCACTCCCGCACCATCGCAAAGCCGTCGTCGCATGGCAAGCACCGCACTGCGTCGGAGCCCATCTCGCCGAGGTCTGGCCCGGCTCGACTGCACCTGTCGTGCGGCACCGCGGCCCCTCCGCCACGCCTCACCCGGGAGCCGGGTGACAGGTGGGCCACTCGACTGGGACCGGGCGCTCACTCGAGTGGCCGCGTGGTCCCGCCCGTCACGGCCCCGGGTGGGACCCGTGTGACAGGGAGGCCACTCGACTGGGACCGGGCGCTCACTCGAGTGGCCGCGTGGTCCCGCCCGTCACGGCCCCGGGTGGGACCCGTGTGACAGGGAGGCCACTCGACTGGGACCGGGCGCTCACTCGAGTGGCCGCGTGACCCCATCCGTCACGGCCCCGGGTGGGACCCGTGTGACAGTGAGGCCACTCGAGTGGGGCTGGCGCTCACTCGGCTTTGGCGGGGCGGGGTTGGGGGCGTTTGCGCCACGTCCCGGCGGACTCGGTCACGAGGCCCCTGCGCTCGAGGCGTCCGAGCGCCGCACGGACCATGAGGGGCGCGTGGGCGACCTGACGGACGATCGCGTCGAGGGTCTGGCCCGAGCGGAAGGGCACGACCTCGAGCACCGAGGCATCGAGAGGCGGCAGGTCGTCCTCCGGTCGGACCGGCCCGCGGGCCGGCTCGCACGCGTCGTCGCCGAGGTCGCCCATGAGGTCGATGACCTCGTCGGCACTCGTGACGAGCACGGCCCGGCCGTCGCGGATCTCCTGGTGGCATCCGGCCGAGGTCATCGACGTCGTCGGACCGGGCACCGCCCCGACGTGGCGGCCTGCCTCGATCGCGTGCTTGACGGTGTTGCGCGAGCCGGAGCGCAGGTCGGCCTCGACGACCACCGTGCCACGCGTCATCCCGGCGATGAGGCGGTTGCGGGCAAGGAACCGGGACTTCATCGGTGCCGACCCGGGCGCCACCTCGGACACGACGAGCCCGTCGCGGGCGATCCGCGAGATGAGGGTGGCATGGGCCGACGGGTAGGGCCGCTCGACCCCACCGGCGAGGACGGCGACGGTGGCGCCGTCGACGGCCAGTGCGCCGCGGTGGGCGCTGCCGTCGATGCCGAACGCGGCGCCGGACACCACGGTCCACCCCCGCTGCGCGACGCCGGCGGCGAGGTCGGCGGCAACCTGCTCGCCGTAGCCGGTGGCCGTCCGCGAGCCGACGATCGCGACGGAGCGCTCCACCGTCTCGGCGAGGTCGAGTGGTCCTCGCACCCAGAGGCAGTAGGGCGGCACGGGGATCTGGGCGAGCCGGTCGGGCCACTCCTCGTCGCCGGGCACGACGACCCGGGCGCCGACCTTCGCCGCGATGTCGAGATCGCGCTCGGTGTCGAGCGAGGCCAGCCTCGCCCGGAACCGGGCCAGCGTGCCACGACCCGCGCGGATGCGCGCGAAGGTCTCGACGGCCCCCAGCTCCTCGATGAGACCCGGCACCTCCTTGTCGCACGGCTCGGCGAGACGCGACAGCGCCGCCCGGGCGAACCGGTCAGCGTCCACGGCGCAGCTCCTGCCCTGAGGCCGCACGACGCCCAGCTGCGAGGCGTCGGCACCAGCCTCGCGCGCTCATGCCGCCACCCCGGCCCGGTGACGCAGCGACAGCGCGAGGTCGACCTCCTCGCGACCGGGCCGCTGGAGCCCGAGGACGTCGGCGATGGTCCACGAACACCTCAGGGTCCGGTCGTAGCCACGCAGGCTGAGCGAGCCGCTCTCGAGGGTGCGGTCGAGGGTCGTCGTCGCCGACGTCGGCAGTCGCCAGGGCCGCCCCCGCAGGACCGAGCCCGGGACGTCGGCGTTGACCCCGCGACGGTGCTCGAGCACCTCTCGCCAGCGCTCGCCCTGTGCAGCGCGGGCGCCCGCGACCCGCGCGGCCACCGACGTCGTGGACTCGCCCGCGGGTGCCCCCGCCATCGAGAGTCCCGGAGGCTGGACGTGGACCTGCAGGTCGACCCGGTCGAGCAGCGGCCCGCTCAGCTTGCCGAAGTAGGACCGGCGCATGAGCGGTGTGCACGTGCAGTCGAGGCCCTTGCCCCAGCCGTTGCCGCACGGACACGGGTTGGCGGCGAGGACGAGCTGGAATCGCGACGGGAACGTCACCGTCTCCTGGGCACGGGCGATGGAGACGGAGCCGCGCTCGAGCGGCGTGCGCAGCGACTGCAGGACACCCTTGTCGAACTCCGGGGTCTCGTCGAGGAACAGGACGCCCCGATGGGCCTGGGTGATGGCGCCCGGCCGGATGTGTCCGCTGCCGCCACCGATGACGGCGGCCTGCGAGGCTCCGTGGTGGGGCGCGACGAACGGCGGTCTCGAGATGAGGCGCACGTCCTCACCGGCACCCAGGGCGCCCAGCACGGAGTGGATCGCCGTGACCTCCATCGACTCCGCCTCGTCGAGTGCCGGCAACAGACCCGGCAGCCGTTCGGCGAGCATCGTCTTGCCCGCGCCCGGAGGACCGGCCAGCAGCAGGTGGTGACCACCAGCGGCCGCGATCTCGAGGGCGAGCTTCGCGTCGGCCTGCCCGACGACCTCGCTGAGGTCGCGCACCGGCTCGGGTGCCGGCGGCACGACGAGCGGCACCGGGACCTCGTCGACGGCCCGCCCCTTGCCCAGCGCGTCGTAGCGCCGCACGAGCTCGGTGACGTCAGACACGGGGTGGACGCCGATGCCCGAGACGAGACGGGCCTCCCCGGCGTTGGCGACCGGCACGACGACGTGACGCACCCCGGTCATGGCCGCCGCACGGACCAGGGGCAGGACCCCGGGGACGGGTCGCACCGTCCCGTCGAGGCCCACCTCGCCGATGTGGACGACGTCGCGCACCACCTCGGTCGGCACGAGCCGCATCGCGGCCGCGACCGCGACGAAGATGGCGAGGTCGAAGCCGGTGCCGACCTTGCGCTCCCCCGCCGGAGAGAGGTTGACGGTGACCCTCCGCTGGCTGACGGGCATGTCGTCGATGAGGGCGGCGGCCGCCTTGATCCGGTCGGACGACTGCTTGACGGCGGAGTCCCCGAGCCCGCTGATCGCGAAGCCGGGCAGCCCGGGCGTCACGTGCGCCTCGACGTCGACGACGAACCCGTGCACCCCGCGCAGCCCGACCGACCGGGTGCGGCCGAGACCGGTGCCCATCAGCACACCCCGCGCAGGTGCTGGAGGCTGGCCCGACCCGAGCGCGGCCGCAGGATCGAGATGACGTCGATGCGCAGGGCGAGACCGCGCACGAGCTCGTCGTGATCGTCGCGCCACAGCCCGGCCAGCCGCCGCAGCCGTCGCTGCTTGCTCCAGGTCACGGCCTCGAACGGTGCGCCGAAGGCCTCACTCGTGCGGGTCTTGACCTCGCAGACGACGAGCTCGCGGCCCTCGACGGCGACGACGTCGATCTCGCCGCGCACGCAGCGCCAGTTGCGGTCGATGATCGTCAGGCCCTGGGCGAGCAGGTAGCGGCACGCGAGGCGTTCGCCGTAGTCGCCGAGGGCACGGGTGGAGAGGTCCATGGCGACCACCCTCCCGGCACCGACCCGGCGAGGACACCCGTCAGCGCGAGGCTGTGGACGGCATACGCGATAGGCGAGGGGGTGTGGACGAACCCCGCCGGCTCAGCTGAAGTCGCCGTTCTCCGGCAGCTTGATGTCGGGCTTGGGCAGCTCCTCGACGTTGACGTCCTTGAACGTCACGACCCGCACGTTCTTGACGAAGCGCGCCGGCCGGTAGATGTCCCAGACCCACGCGTCGGCCATCGTGACGTCGAAGAAGACCTCGCCGCCGTCGCTGCGCACCTTCACGTCGACCGAGTTGGCGAGGTAGAAGCGGCGCTCGGTCTCGACGACGTGGGTGAAGAGGCCGACGACGTCGCGGTACTCCTTGTAGAGCTGGAGCTCCATCTCGGTCTCGTACTTCTCGAGATCTTCCGAACTCACCTGATCGCCGTCCCTGTCTGCTCTGCCGTGATGGGCACCGGAGCGAACGTCTCCGTCCCCTCATTCAACACCTCGACGGGCTCGCCCACGTACACACCGGGCAGGCGCCACGAGCGCCGGTGCAGCTCGCACGGCCCCATCCGCGCCAGCGCGTCCATGTGCTCGGGCGCGGAGTAGCCCTTGTTGAGGGACCAGCCGTATGCCGGGTGGTCGGCCGAAAGGGCCACCATCATGTCGTCCCGCTCGACCTTCGCCAGCACGCTCGCAGCCGCGACCGACGAGCACTTCATGTCGGCCTTGACCATCGTCGTCACCGGCGGGGTGGTCGGCGCGGAGTCGTCGGCGAAGGCGAAGAGGCCCACCTCGGTGGGGGCCGTCAGCCAGTCGTGGTTGCCGTCGAGGATGACGAGGTCGGGCACGACACCGAGCCCGCCGAGCGCGCGCAGGCCGGCGAGGCGCAGTGCGCACATGATGCCGATCTCGTCGATCTCGTCGGGACTCGCGTGCCCGACGGCGTGCGCCACGGCCCACCGCTGGATGCGGGGCACGAGCACCGTGCGGGCCCGCTCCGTCAGGAGCTTGGAGTCCTTGACCCCGATGGGCGCCGAGCGCACCGTCTCGTCGATGACGACGACGCCGACGCTGACCGGGCCGGCGAGCGCGCCGCGGCCCACCTCGTCCATGCCGGCGAGGAGACGGTGGCCCGAGCGCTGCAGGGCGCGTTCGACCCGCAGCGAGGGCTTCTTGGAGGGTGCTGGGCGTGCCATGGTGCTGCTCGAGCCGATCAGCCCGCCGCGGCCTTCGTCGTCGTGGCGCTCGGCTTGCCGCTCTGGCTCGGGTTGACGGTGGCCTTCTTCGTCGGTGCCGTCGACGGCGTCGTAGGCGTCGGGACCTGCGAGAAGGTGCGCTCGGGCACCCCGAGCCAGGTCACGTGGTCGATCGGCCAGACGACGAAGAGGGCGCGACCGACGATCTTGTCCATCGGCACGGAGCCCGTGGCCCCGGTGCCGTCGTCGTGCCAGCGGCTGTCGGAGGAGTCGCTGCGGTGGTCGCCCATGACCCACACGCGTCCGGCGGGGACCGTGATGTCGAACTTCTTGCCCTCGCTGGGGTAGTCGCCCGGCTTGACGTACGGCTCGGTGATCTCGACGCCGTTGACCTTGAGCTTGCCGGTGTCGCCGTCGGCCTGGACGTGGTCGCCCGGCAGGCCGATGACGCGCTTGATGAGGTGGTTCTCGGAGTCCTCGGGCAACAGGCCGACGAAGACGAGGGCGTCGTGGAACGGGCCACCGACGTTGCTGCGCTGCTCACCGAGGTCGCCGAGCCAGGGGCTGGGCACGCCCGGGTCCTCGAAGACGACGACGTCGCCGCGCTTGAGGTCGAGCGGGCCTGGCGTCAGCTTGCTGACGATGACGCGGTCGTCCTTGACGAGGGTGTTCTCCATCGAGCCCGACGGGATGTAGAAGGCCTGGAACAGCCACGTCTTGACGACGAAGGAGAGCGCCATGGCGAGGACCACGACGATGACGAGCTCTTTGAGGCCGGCGAGGATCGTCCCGCCGAAACCGCGGGGTTCGTCGTCGTAGTCGTCGTCGAGGTTGTCGTCGTCGAGGTCACCGTCGGTGTCGTCAGCACTCCGCCCGCGCGTCGGGTCTTCGGGGCGTCCGGTGTACTGCGACATCACTCACCATTTCGTGGGACGGAGGCAATTGGTGCTTGGTCGACCGGTCCGAGCCGATCGAGCGGCCAGTATCGCACCCAAACCTTGCCGATGATGTCGTCCCCCGGCACCATGCCGCCACCCGGATCGCCGAGGTGTGCGCGGGAGTCGGCGGACGAGCCACGGTTGTCGCCCATGACCCAGAACCGGTCGGCGGGGACCGTCACGTCGAAGGTCAGGCCGCTCGGTTTCTGCCCCGGCGCGACGTACGGCTCGGTGACGGCGACGCCGTTGACCTCGAGCCGCCCGTCGGCCGCGCAGCACCGGACGTGGTCGCCCGGCAGGCCGATGACGCGCTTGACGTAGTCGGTGGGCTGGCCCTTGCCGGCGAGGCTCTCGACGGCCTCGACGAGGGTCTGCACCATGCCGCGCTCGGGCACGCGCAGGTTGAACGCCTCGGAGGCGTCGAAGACGATGATGTCGCCGCGCTGGAGGTCGGCGGGCGCCGTGGTGCGGCTGACGAGGATGCGGTCGCCGATGAGGAGCGTGTCCTGCATCGACTCGCTCGGGATGCCGAAGGGCGTCACGAGGAAGGCCCGGACCACGACGATCGCGAGCAGCAGCAGGGCGGGACCGAGCAGCCACCGGTGACGGCGCGCGGCGGCGTATGCCGGACGGGTGGCCCGTCCGCGACCGCTGCCCGATGGCGCGGGGTCCCCCGGCGGCGCGGAGTCCCCTGGACGCGACGAAGGCGCGGCGGACCCCGAGTCGGGGGACGTACCGGATCGCTCCGGGACGTCCCGCTCGGGGTCCACCGCGCCTCGCGTGTCTAGACGGACGGCTGCGTCAGCAGGTCGTCAGCTCTTCGCGCCGGCCTTGGTGGGGATGCTGTCGCGCTTCTCGCGGATCTTGGCAGCCTTGCCGCGCAGACCACGGAGGTAGTAGAGCTTCGCGCGACGGACGTCACCGCGGGTCACGACCTCGATCTTGTCGATGACCGGGGTGTGCACCGGGAAGGTGCGCTCGACGCCGACACCGAAGGAGATCTTGCGGACCGTGAAGGTCTCGCCGATGCCGCCGCCGTGGCGACGGATGACGATGCCCTGGAACACCTGGACACGCGAGCGCGTGCCCTCGATGACCTTGACGTGGACCTTGAGGGTGTCGCCGGCGCGGAAGTCGGGGACGTCCGAGCGCAGCGATGCCGCGTTGATGTCGTCAAACGTGTGCATGATGCTTCGCTTTCCTGGGTGCCACAGGCCACCTCGTCACAAAGGTGTGGGTCGCGTCCGTCGGGCCGCGTCGAGTCACCGGGTGGATCCGGTCGAGCTGTGGTGACCCGACTCCCCCTGTGGCAGGGGCCGTCGTGTGCCGGACGCAAGGAGCAAGTCTGCCAGAGCGCACGGCATACCAGAAATCGGCGACGCCAGACGACGACCGCCGGTGCCCTAGCGTGGCCCCGTGGACGTCTCCCCCGGCTGGCCCGTGTACCTCTGTCTCGCCGTCCTGCTCGTCGTGACGCTGCTCGCCAACCGGCTGAGCGGCGTGGGCCTGGGTCGCCAGTCGGCGGTCGCCGGCGCCCGGGCGGTCGTGCAGCTCTCCCTCGTGGCGCTCGTCATCACGGCCGTCGTCGGGTCGCTGTGGCTCTCGTTCCTCGCCGTGGGTGCGATGTTCGCGATGGCCGTCGCGACGACGTCGAAGCGGGTCGGCGCCCCGCGCACGTGGCCGTGGGCCGCGGCCGCGATGGCGTGCGGCGTCGTGCCCGTCGTCGCCATCGTGCTCGCCACCGGCGCGGTCCCCCTGACGGGCATCGCCGTGATCCCGATCGCCGGCATCGTCATCGGCAACACGATGACGGTGCACACGCTCGTCGGGCGGCGCACCTTCGCCGCGTTGCGCGAGGAGCACGGGCAGTACGAGGCGTCACTGTCGCTGGGACTCACCTCGAGCCAGGCCATCGACGAGATCATCGCGCGACGGGTGCCCGAGGGCATCGTCCCGAGCCTCGACCAGGTGCGCACGTCGGGGATCGTCACGCTGCCGGGCGCCTTCATCGGCGTCATGCTCGGTGGCGGCAGCGCCGTGCAGGCCGCGACGGCGCAGGTGCTCGTCCTCTTCGCGATCATGGCGACGCAGTCGATCACGGCCGGGGTGCAGGCTGCGCTCATCCGCCGGCGCCTGCTGCTGCCGGCCGACCTCGGCCTCGCGCTCGTGTCGTGACCGGGCCGGCCGTCAGCGGCGGCGACGCTTGACGAGCGTGACCGCACCCGGGATCGGCGCCGTCGTGTCGACGAGGCGGTAGCCGGCCTTCTTGTACATCCGCAGGTTGTCGGTGCTGCGCGCGCCCGTGTGCAGCGTGAAGGTGCGTATGCCGTCCGGCGCCGTCGACTCGGCGTGCTCGAGGAGGCGTCGGCCGAGTCCACGACCCTGGAGGTCGGGGGCGACGCAGAGGCGCCCGACGAACCAGTCGTCGTCCGCGCCGCCGCGGGCGGTCCGCACGGCGCCGACGAGCCGGCCGCCGCTGCGGGCGACCCAGGTCTGGGTCGTGTCGAGGCTCGCCCGGACGTCGTCGAGGCTCTCGTGCAGGGCCGGGATGTCGAGCGTGTCGTTGGCGAGGGCCTCCTGCACCCAGCACGCGCGCATGAGCACGGCGAGCTCGGGCACGTCGCCCGGTGTCGCGGCGCTGATGACGACGTCGTTGGCGTCGCGGGCGGCGTGCGAGGCGTGGAGCAGGTCGGGCCGGCGCGCTGCCGTGCGCGCGAGCCGCTGCTCGTGGCGCCAGGCGGCGATGGCTCCGTGGTTGCCCGAGAGGAGGACCGGCGGGACGTCGCGGCCGTTCCACGAGGCGGGCTTGGTGTAGATGGGGTACTCGAGCAGCCCGTCCTCGTGCGACTCCTCGACGAGCGACTCGGCGTTGCCGATGACGCCCGGCACGAGACGACCGACGGCCTCGACCATGGCGAGGACGGCCACCTCGCCGCCGTTGAGGACGTAGTCGCCGAGGCTGACGACGGACACCTCGAGACCGAGGTCCTCGCGGGCGTGGTCGTAGACGCGCTCGTCGATGCCCTCGTAGCGTCCGCACGCGAACGCGAGCCACGGCTCGTCGGCGAGCTCGCGTGCGAGCGCCTGCGTGAACGGCTGCCCGCCGGGCCCGGGGACGACGAGCCGTGGCTTCGCCTGCGACGGGTTGTCCTGAGCGAGAACGTGGTCGAGCGCCTCGGACCACGGCTGCGCCTTCATGACCATGCCCGCTCCCCCGCCGTACGGGGTGTCGTCGACGGTGCGGTGCCGGTCGTGCGTGAAGTCGCGCAGGTCGTGGACGCGGACGTCGAGGAGGCCGTCCTCGCGCGCCTTGCCGATGAGCGAGAGGTCGAGCGGGGCGAGGTAGTCGGGGAAGATCGAGACGACGTCGACGCGCAGGGCCGCACGCGTGTCGGGACGAGCCTCGGGACGCGGGTCGGGCACGGTCACTCGGTGCCCTCGCGGTAGAGGTCGAAGAGGCCGGGCGGCGGGTCGACGACGACGTGGTCCTCGGCGACCACGGGCACGATGCGCTTGACGAACGGGACGTAGGCCGTCACGCCGTCGGTGAGCGTGAGGACGAGACGGTCCTGGGCCGGACCGATCTCGAGGCCGCTCACGGTGCCGACCGTCTCGCCACTGGGGTCGCGGGCCTCGAGCCCGACGAGGTCCTCCTCGTAGAAGGCCTCGTCCTCGACCTGGGGGTTGGACTCCGGCAGCACGAGGCGCGTGCCGCGCAGGCTCTCGGCGCCGCCGCGGTCGGGGATCTCCTCGAACGTGATGAGCCAGATGCCACGGTGCACCCGGGTCGAGGCGACGGTCAGCGCGGTCGGCACGCCGGAACCCGGCTCGGCCTCGGTCTCGATGACGGTGCCGACGGCGAAACGGGTCTCGGGGTCGTCCGTGTGCAGCTGGACGGTCACCTCTCCACGCAGACCGTGGGGCTTGCCGATGCGGGCGAGGACGACGTTCATGGGCCGAATCCTCTCAGGTTTGGGAGCGCTCGGAGACCGGTGCACGCAGGTCGGGCGCGGGGACGCGAGAGGGGCGCCCCGGCATTCCGGGACGCCCCTCTCGGTGACTCGCGTGGGAGTCGTCGGCGCTCAGCGCACGCGGTCGGTGTCGACGATGTCGACGCGCACGTTGTTGGTGCCCGCGAGGGCGCCGACGACGGTGCGCAGCGCGCTCGCCGTGCGGCCGGAGCGGCCGATGACGCGGCCGAGGTCGTCGGGGTGGACCCGGACCTCGAGCAGCTCACCACGGCGCAGCTCCTTGCGGACCACGACGACGTCCTCGTCGTGGTCGACGATGCCCTTGACGAGGTGCTCGAGCGCCTCCTCGAGCATGCTCAGGCCTCGGCCTTCGCGGCGTCGTCGCCGGCGGCGTCGGCCGGAGCCTCGGTCGCCGCGGCGGGCTCGGTGGTCTCGTCGGCCTTGGCCTCAGCCTTGGGCTCGGCCTTCTTGGCGGCCTTCTTGCGCGGCGTCGGGCCGTCGGTGCCGGCGTCGTTCTTGCCACCGGCAGCGGCGATCGCGGCCTCGTAGAGGTCCTTCTTCGGGGTCTTCGGCTCCTTGGTCTGGAGCTTGCCCTCGTCGACGATCTTGATGAGCGCCGCAACGGCCTCGGTCGGCTGCGCGCCCTGGCCGAGCCAGTAGTGCGCGCGCTCGATGTCGATGTCGATGAGCGACGGCTGCTCGGTGGGGTGGTACTTGCCGATCTCCTCGATCGCACGGCCGTCGCGCTTGGTGCGCGAGTCCATGACGACGACGCGGTAGTACGGTGCACGGATCTTGCCCATGCGCTTCAGACGGATCTTGACTGCCATGGTGGCGGTCTCCTCAACCAGTAGTGAGCGCGGCGAGACCGACTGGGTTCAGCCGGGGTGCCGACGCTCGGTGTGTAGGCGTCCGGTCCAGCCGGAAGGGGCCGGACGGGTACAGCCCTCCATTCTGCCAGACCCGAAGGGATGCTCCGGACACGCACCCCGCAGACCGACCGCGTATGCCGTCCGCTCCCTCAGGCGTGGGCGGCGCGGACCGCGAGGGCGTGGCGCACGACCTCGCGCCGGGACACGTCGGTGGCGCCCTCGAGGACGGGCACCCTGGCGGGCTCGAAACCCGCGCGGGCCAGGCCCATCCGCAGCTCCGGCCCGGTGAGCCGGCACTCGACGACCCCGCCGACGGGAGAGACGCGGAGCAGCTCGAAGAGCGTCGCCGTGCTCTCGACGGTCGACGCGGAGTAGAGCGGGATGCCGAGCTCGGCCGCGACGGCCGAGGCGAGGCTCGTGCCGCCGTAGGCGCCGAAGGCCGTGGACCCCGCACCGCTCACGACGCAGGCGAGGCGCCGGTGGCCGTGGGGCCGGTAGGGCACGGCGGGCCAGTCGGTGGAGAGCAGCGTGAAGCGGTCGTGGTCGCGCCAGTCCCGGCGCCCGTCGATGCCGGGCAGGTAGAGGAAGTCGCGCGAGAAGCCCTCGTGGACGAAGCCGAGCGAGCGCACGAGGCCGGCCGAGCGGTGGTTGGCGGGCTGGATGTTCGCCTCGACGCGGTGCAGGCCCATGCCGTGCGGCTGGTCGGCGAAGAGGAGGTCGAGCGTGAGGCGCAGCCCTTCGACGAAGAGGCCCCGGCCGGCATACGGGTCGTAGGAGTCGTAGCCGACGGTCGCGCTGCGGAAGGCCCCCTCGACGACGTTGGCGACGTTGATGCGGCCGACGAGGCCGTGCGACCCCTCGGGGTCGAGGGCGTGCACCATGAAGGTGCGGTACGTCGGCGACTGGTTGTCGAGGACGACCGGCAGGTTGTGCGGGTTGGGCATCGCGAAGTCCGCGAGGCGCCGTTCCGAGAGGGTCACGGCCGCGGCATACGCCTCGATGTCTGCGGTCGACGGGGGACGGACCTCGACGCGCTCGCCCACGGCCGTGAGCGGCGGCCCGTCGGAGGCGGGCTCGCGCAGGTGGTCAGACGACAACGCGACCTCGCAGCACGACGCCCTGCGGGTCTCCGACGACGGTGACGTCGGCGAGCGGGTCGGCGGCGTAGACGACGAGGTCGGCGTCCTCGCCCTCGACGATGCCGGGGCGGCCGAGCCACTCGCGCGCGCCCCACGTCGCAGCGGCGACGACCTCGGCGTTGCTCAGGCCGGCCTTGGTCAGCTCGACCATCTCCTGCGCGACGAGGCCGTGCGGGAGGCTGCCACCGGCGTCGGTGCCGACGTAGATCGGCACGCCGGCCTCGTGCGCGGCCCCGACCGTGGCGTAGCGCCGCTCGTGCAGGTCGAGCATGTGGCGGTGGTAGTCGGGGAACTTCTCCTTCGCCGGGGCCGCGAGGTCGGGGAACTGCGCGATGTTGACGAGGGTCGGCACGATGGCGATGCCCTGGGCGGCGAAGGTGTCGATGGAGTCCTCGCGCAGGCCGGTCGCGTGCTCGATGCAGTCGATGCCGGCGGCGGCGAGGTCGCGCAGGGACTCCTCGCCGAAGCAGTGCGCCGTGACGCGGACCCCCTCCTCGTGGGCGGCCGCGATCGCGTCGGCGACCACCTGTCGCGACCAGCTCGGGGCGAGGTCGCCGACGTCGCGGTCGATCCAGTCGCCGACGAGCTTGACCCAGCCGTCGCCCCGGTGCGCCTCGAGCCGCACGTGGCGGACGAGCTCGTCCTCCTCGACCTCGTGGGCGTAGTTGCGGATGTAGCGCCGCGTGCGGGCGATGTGCCGGCCGGCGCGGATGATCTTGGGCAGGTCGTCGCGCTCGTCGACCCAGTGCGTGTCGCCGGGCTGCCCCGCGTCGCGGATGAGGAGCGTGCCGCGGTCGCGGTCGGTGATCGCCTGCTGCTCGGCCTCCTCGCGCGGCACGCCCCCGTGCGGCCCGAGACCGACGTGGCAGTGGGCGTCGACGAGACCCGGCAGCACCCACCCCTCGAGCGTCTGCACGTCGCTGCGGTCGGTCGGCGGCGTGAACGACACGCGCCCGCCGATGACCCACAGCTCGTCGACGACGTCGTCGGGACCGACGAGCACCCGACCGCGGACGTGGAGCACCGGTGCACTCATGGCACCGACCCTAACCTCCGTCGTGCGCCAGATCCGTGAGGACGTCGGCCCAGTGCGCCATGAGGGTCGCGAGGTGGCCCGCACCTTCCCGGACGACGAGCCGGGACGTCGGCAGGTGGGTGTGCAGCCACTGCCCGTGCTCGAGCCCGACCGTGCGGTCCCGGTCGCCGTACCAGAGGTGGACGGGTGCGCGGACGTCTGCGAGCTCGACGTCCCAGCCGGCCGTGAAGGCGAGCGCGTCGCGCGACACCCCGCGGTAGGCCGGCACGCCGGGGCGCCCGCGACCGGTCCAGGGCTCCAGGATCTCGGGCGAGACGAAGCCGCCCACGCGAACCGTCGCAGACGTGCCCGTCCCGCTCCCCCGGGCGCCGTCGGTCGTCGCACGGTCCTGGAGCGCGATGGCCGCGTCGAGGTCCCCGCGGCGCGCTGCGCGGACGGCGGGGTCGTCGGCCGCTCTCGGGTCGAGCTCGAGCAGCGGCCCGACGCCGGCGACGACCCCGGCCACGCGCACGCGGTCGGGCAGCACGGCAGCCGCCGCGACGGCATACGGCCCTCCCCCGGAGACGCCGAGCACGGCGAAGGCGTCGATCCCGAGCGCGTCCGCGACCGAGCCGGCGTCCAGCGCGACGGAGGTCAGGGTCGTCGGGGCGTCCGTCGACCCGCCGTAGCCCGGACGCGAGAACGCGAGCAGCCGGACGCCCGCGCGGGAGGCCGCGCCGTCGCCGAGCGCGGCCTGCAGGCGACCGCCGGGCGTGCCGTGGAAGAAGACCAGCGGGGCGCCGCGCGGGGCGCCGCCCTGCCACACGTCGACGCGCCGCCCGTCGGGCAGCCGCACCCGCGAGCGTCCGTCGGTGGTGACCACGCGTCGAGCGTATGCCGCCCGGCGGGCACCGTCACCGGCGTCGCGTCCCGCTCCGGCCGGGCGCCGGACGGCTCAGGCGATCGAGGCCACGACGATGAGCGACACGGCGAGCTGCACGGCCGCCGCCACGATCGACGCCGGGTGGAAGTCGCGCTGCGTCACGAGCTCGGCCATGTCTCCCGGCGTCACGAGGTCGAGCAGCCGGAAGGCGAGGGCCTGGAGCACGACGCCGAGCAGGCCGAAGACGACCGACCAGCCGAGCGCCACGCCGAGCGAGCCCGTGCCGTTGGTCCAGATCGCGGCGAAGACGACGAGCCCGAGACCGAGGAAGCCGGCCGCGAGGACGATGGCGGCGTTGACGGACCGCTCGGTCCAGATGTGCGAGCCGAGGTGGCCCGGCGTCACGAGGTCGAGTGCGGCGTAGCCCAGGCCGAGGACGGCGATGCCGACGACGGCGTAGACGAGGGCGTATCCGGTGTGGACGAGCAGGTCCATGCAGGCTCCAGTGTTCGGGTGTCGGGTGACGGGGTCTGGTCCGGGGTGAGGTGGGCGCTCAGGGCTCGGCGACCCAGGAGGCGACCTGCTCCGGGGTCGAGCGCGGCGTCAGCATGCGGTGCGGCACGAAGCGGGCGCCGGTGTTGGTCACGAGGTTCGTCGACTCGCGGATGCCGAGCCCCGCCGGCTTGCCGTCGACGACCCACGTGCCGAAGACCGGCCGGTTGCCGTCGATGTCGGGCAGCGGGGTGTACTGCTGGTAGACCCGCTGCTGGCCCTCGGTGCGCAGCCGCGGCGAGCGCTCGACACCGTCGGGTCCGATCACGTCGACACCGTCCCCCTCCCAGCCGAAGAGCGGCTTCGACACGTGAGCGGCCATGCCGTGGGCGTGGTCGAAGTAGGCGGGCAGCAGGTTGGGGTGGCCGGGGAACATCTCCCACAGGACCGGCAGCAGCGCCTTCGAGCCGGCGAGCAGCTTCCACGGCGGCTCGACCCACTGCGTCGTCGACGCACCGCCGAGCAGGTAGCCGCCGAAGGGCGAGTCGAGCATCCACTCGGTGGGGTACATCTTGAAGCAGTGCGTGATCGGCTCGCCGTGCAAATCGACGAAACGCTGCTGCCCGTGGTGCCAGCCGATGTCCTCCATCGTGATGCCGAGCGCGACGAGGCCGGCCTCCTGGGCCGTGTCGCGCAGGTAGGCGACGGTCGCCCAGTCCTCGGTCGGCTCGTCCTGACCGACGGCGAAGTGGACGACCTCGACCCCGGTGCGCGCCCGCATCCGGCGCCAGCCCTCGACGAGGCGCTCGTGGAGCAGGTTCCACTGGTCGTGGCCGGGGTGCAGGTCCTCGAGCCAGAACCACTGGGTCACGGCGGCCTCGACGAGCCCGGCCGGGGTGTCGGCGTTGTACTCGAGCAGCTTCGGCGGGCCGTCGCCGTCCCACGCGAGGTCGAACCGGCCGTAGACCGAGGTCGCGTCGGGGTCCGACAGCGATGCCGCGAGCCACGCCCCGGCGCCGTCCGGCAGGCCGTGACGGGCGACGACCTCCGGGTCGTGGGCCATCCGGTGCACCGCCGCGACGGTCATCCGGTGCAGCTCGCCGGTGGCTCGTTCGAGCACCTCGACGTCGGACTCGGTCAGCTCGTAGCACGCCGTCTCGTCCCAGTACGGGACGGCACTGCCGTCGGCGGCGCCGTCGACGGCGTACGACAACCCCTGCTGCTCGACGGTGTGCAGCCAGCCGTCACGCGGCGAGCTCGGGACGCGGTCCACGGGTCAGCCGCCGACGGAGAAGCCGTGGCCGGAGAAGCCGCCGCGCGTCACGACGCCGCCCTCGGCCCTGAAGCCGGTCCCCCACGACTTCGACGACGGCGGCGCGGTGTACGAGCCGCCGGCCACCCGCGCGCCGATGGCCGGAGCCGCGACGCCGCGGGGCACGAAGTACCAGCCGTGACCCCCGTGGAAGCCCGACGAGTGGTGGTCGTCGCACTGCTCGTCGGCGATGCGCGTCCGGGTCGCCTCGTCGACGCAGACCCCGGCGTAGTCGTGGTCGTCGTCTTGGACCGCGGCGTAGATGCCGAGGGACGCGAGCGCGACGGCACCGACCGTGACGGCGGCGGACTTGCGGGTCATGGGCATGCGGGTACGCGTCTCCTCGGGCTCCGGGGTCGTCGTGACGTCTCGTCAGGACGCGCTTCCGACGACACGCGGGCGTGGTCGGATCCCTCGGCCGGAGCAGAATCTTCCGGGGTCGGCCAGCACGCCGTCTCGGTCACCGTGGACGGCGACCCGCCTACCGGTCGGTCGTGACGGGGTCAGCGACCGCCGAGGAACTTCTCGAAGCCCTTGGGCAGGTTCGACGGGTCGAAGCCGGCCAGCGGGTCCTCGTCGGACGCGCCGGCGCCGTTGGCACCGCCTGCACCCGGCGCCCCGAAGGCACTGGCCGCCGACGCGGCCCGCCCGGAGGCGGCCTTCTCCGCCGCGGCCCGCTCCTCGGCGGCGCGCTTGGCGGGGTTGCCGCTCTTGCTCTTCTTGCGCTGCGGCTGCTGCTGCTTGCCGCGCTTGCCCGTGCCCGGGATGCCGGGCATGCCCGGGAGGCCGCCCCCGCCGCCGCGCGCCATCGACTTCATCATCTTCTGGGCCTGGCCGAAGCGTTCGAGCAGCTGGTTGACCTCGGTGACGGTGACACCCGAGCCCTTGGCGATGCGGGCGCGACGGGAGCCGTTGATCTGCTTGGGGTGGGTGCGCTCGAAGGGCGTCATCGAGCGGACCATCGCCTCGACGCGGTCGAACTCGCGGTCGTCGAAGGCGTCGAGCTGGTCACGCATCCCCTGCATGCCCGGCATCATCTTGAGCATCGACTTGAGCGAGCCCATCTTCTTGATGGCGTTCATCTGCGAGAGGAAGTCCTCGAAGGTGAAGTCCTCCTCCGCGAGGAACTTGCGGGCCATCTCGTCGGCCTCGCGCTTGTCGAACGCGCGCTCGGCCTGCTCGATGAGCGTCAGCACGTCACCCATGTCGAGGATGCGGCTCGCCATGCGGTCGGGGTGGAAGACCTCGACGTCGCTGACCTTCTCGCCCGTCGAGGCGAACATGATCGGCTCGCCGGTGATCTCGGCGACCGACAGGGCGGCGCCACCACGGGCGTCGCCGTCGAGCTTGGACAGGACGACACCGGTGAAGGCGACGCCCTCGTGGAAGGCCTGGGCCGTCTCGACGGCCGCCTGGCCGATCATCGCGTCGATGACGAAGAGGACCTCGTCGGGCGAGATCGCCGCGCGGATGTCGGAGGCCTGCTGCATGAGGTCGGCGTCGACGGCGAGGCGGCCGGCGGTGTCGACGATGACGACGTCGTACTGCTTGGCGCGGGCCTGCTCGATGCCCATCCGCGAGACGGTGACCGGGTCGCCGAACGACCGGGTGCCCTCGCCGGAGTCGAGGACGGCGTCGTGGCCGCCCATGTTGCCGCGCTCCGGTGCGAAGACGGGGACGCCGGCGCGCTCGCCGACGACCTCGAGCTGGGTGACGGCGTTGGGGCGCTGCAGGTCGGCGGCCACGAGCAGGGGCGTGTGGCCCTGGTCCTTGAGCCACTTGCCGAGCTTGCCCGCGAAGGTCGTCTTGCCCGAGCCCTGCAGGCCCGCGAGCATGATGACGGTCGGCGGCTGCTTGGCGAAGCGGATCGTGCGCGTCTGCCCGCCGAGGATGGCGACGAGCTCCTCCTGCACGATCTTGACGACCTGCTGGGCCGGGTTGAGCGCCTGGCTGACCTCGGCCCCGAGGGCGCGCTCGCGCACCGACCCGGTGAACCGCTTGACGACGGGTAGGGCGACGTCGGCGTCGAGCAGGGCGAGGCGGATGTCGCGGATCGTCGCGTTGACGTCGGACTCCGTGAGCCGGCCCTTGCCGCGGAGGTTCTTGAACGTCGCGGTCAGGCGGTCAGACAGGGATGCAAACACCCGGCAAGGCTATCCGCTCCGCCGACCAACTCCGACTCGACCGCCTCCCACGGGCGCGACGGCGCACGCCGCCGCGTAGGGTCGCGCGGGTGAGTGACCCCACTGCCCCGCCCCCCTTCATCGACAAGATCGCGTGGATCCACCTCGAGCAGCGCCGCCTCCTCACGGCCCGCAACGCCGGCCGGGACCGCTTCTACCTGCCGGGTGGCAAGCGCGAGCCGGGCGAGAGCGACCTCGAGACGCTGGTCCGCGAGCTCGACGAGGAACTGACCGTGTCAGTCGACCCGACCACCGCCGCCCACGTCGGGACGTTCGAAGCGCTGGCCGACGCCCGCACGGACGGGCTCGTCGTGCGCCTCACCTGCTACACGGCGACGCACAGCGGAGAGCTGGTGCCGTCGCGGGAGATCGACGAGATCGCCTGGCTGACGGCCGGGGACGGAGACCGGGTGTCCGCCGTCGACCGGCTGGTCCTCGCCCACCTGCACGACGCGGGCCTGCTCGACTGACGAGGTCGACCAACAGGACACTCGCGCGCGGCCACGCTCGGTCGGCCGCCGGAGACGCCACCGTTCCGGTTGCGTGACCCGTCGGGTCAGTCGGCGTCGCAGGTGTCGATGATCATCGCGACGGCCTGGGCGGCCCGGGCCGGCGCGAGCTGCCCGCCACCGAACTCGGTCACGTAGAACGTGTCCAGCGTCTGGCCGGCATACGTCGCGATGTGCGCCGAGCGCACCGACAGCGACGCCCGGGCGAGCGTGATGCCGATGTCCTGGAGCAGTCCCGGACGGTCCGTCGCGCGGACCTCGACGACGGTCGCGCTGTCCGACGCGCTGCTGATGACCATGGCCCGCGTCGAGTCGACGGAGCCCGAGCCGGGGCTGCGCACCCCCGTCGACTTGCGCCGCTGGAGCTTGCCGAGGGGCGAGCGGTCGCCCTTCGCGACGCGGACGAGGTCGCGCGCGATGACCTCGGGCAGCGGGGTCTCGCTGCCAGGCGAGTCGACCCACCACTCGTTGACGGCGAGGCCGTCGATGGTGCGGACGATCGCCGAGCGCACGACGAAGCCGTGCGCGGCGAGCAGGCCGGCGGTGTCGGCGAAGAGGCCCGCGCGGTCGCGGTCGATGATGTCGATGCGGTGGGCGCCACCGAGGGATGACACGGTGACGTAGGGCTCTCCGGACGCGATGCGGTCGAGCGCGTCATCGGAGAGCGGCAGGGTCTCGATCGGTTCCACGACGAGAGGCCCCTCTGCTTGGGTCTGGGTGGTCAGGGCGGTCCGGCAGGCCTGGTAGAGGCGCTGGACGAGACCGGCGCGCCAGTCGCTCCAGGCCTTGGGGCCGGCAGCCGAGGCGTCGGCTTCGGTGAGGGCGCGCAGGAGGTCGAGGGTCATGGCCGACCCGTCGACGGCCTCCGAGAGCGCGGCGATGGTGGCCGGGTCCTCGGGGTCCCGGCGGGTGGCGAGGTCGACGAGCGTGAGGTGCTCGCGCACCAGGCGCACGATGGTGCGGCGGTCGGCGTCGGTGACACCCATCCGCTGGAGCACGGTGTCGGCGAGCTCGGCCCCGGTCACGGAGTGGTCCTGCGACCCGGGCACCTTGCCGATGTCGTGGAGCACGGCGGCGAGCATGAGCAGGTCGGGCCGGGCGACGTCGCGGACCATGCCGCTCGCCGCCACGACGGTCTCGATGAGGTGGCGGTCGACCGTGTGCCGGTGGACGGCGTTGCGCTGCGGGCGGCTCCGCACGGCCTTCCACTCGGGGATCCACCGCTCGATGACCCCCGCGAGGTCGAGGCCCTCCCACACGGTGACGAGCCCGGGGCCCGACGCGAGCAGGTCGGCGAAGAGGTTGCGGGCGACCTCGGGCCACGGCTCCGGCAGGACCGGAGCGGTGGCGGCGAGGTTCTTCAGCGTCGTCGGTGAGAGGGGTATGCCGCCGCGCGCGGCCACGACGGCAGCGCGCAGCGGGATGATCGGGTCGGACGACAGGTCGGCGGACGGTCCGAGGACGGCCTCGCCGTCGTGCCGGTAGAGGCCGTAGCCGAGGGGGGCCAGCTGCGGGCGGCGGGGACCGACGCGCAGGGTGCGGGCGCGCTGGGACTGCATGGCGCGGCGCAGGGTGCCGTCGACGGCATACGCGATGGTCCGCGCCGACGTCGAGAGGTCGGTGAGGAGGTCGTCGGCGTCGATGTAGCCGAGCAGCGCGGCGCACGCGTCCTGGTCGTCGCGGGTCAGCCGGTCCCTCCCCCGGCCCGTGACGACGTGGATGGCGTCGCGCACGTCGAGGATGCGCTCGTAGGCCTCGTCGACCTCGCCGTGCGGACGGTCGGTCAGCCAGGCGGCCGTGAGGGCCCGCAGGACCGACATGTCGCGCAGGCCGCCGTGGGCCTCCTTGAGGTCCGGCTCGATGAGGTGGGCCAGGTCGCCCTGGCGTGCGTGGCGCTGGAGCACCGACTCGTGCATCTCGCCGAGCCGGGTGCGGGCGTTGGCCCGCCAGTCGTGCGCCACGGTGGACCGGGCCGCGTTGACGACGTCGGCGTCACCGGCCACGTGGGTGAGGTCGAGCAGGCCGACGGCCGCGGAGAGGTCGTCGGACGCGACGGCCCGGCAGTCGGCCACGGTGCGGACGCTGTGGTCGAGCCGGACGCCGGCGTCCCAGATCGGGTACCAGAGCTTGTCGGCGAAGGCGCCGACCTCCTTGCCCGACAGGCCTCGCGGGTGGTGGACGAGCACCAGGTCGTAGTCGCTGAGCGGTCCGCCGTCGCCACGGGCCAGCGAGCCGACCGCTGCGAGGGCGACACCTTCGTGCCGACGCCCGGCGCACGCCTCGCGCCAGAGCTCCTGGAGCCATCCGAACCCGAACTCCGCGAGCGCCCGGCGGCGGGTCTGGCCCGCGCCGGGCGTCGCGAAGGTTCGGGTGCCGGCGAGGTCCAGACGTCGTGAGGTCACATCCGTCATGTCAGGTCTCGCCGTCCCCTTGAGTTGCGTGTGTGGTGCTGCTTCGTGCTTCGTGCTGCGAGTGGTCCGCCGACGCTCAGAGAGCCTCGACGCCCCGCTCGCCGGTGCGGACCCGCACGACCTCCTCGACCGGGACGGACCAGATCTTGCCGTCGCCGATGCGACCGGTCTGGGCCGCCTTGAGGATGACCTCGAGGACGTCCGAGGAGTCGACGTCGTCGACGAGGACCTCCAGGCGCACCTTCGGCACGAAGTCGACGGTGTACTCGGCGCCGCGGTAGACCTCGCTGTGGCCGCGCTGGCGGCCGTAGCCGCTGGCCTCGCTGATGGTCATGCCAGCCACCCCGAAGGCCTCCAGGGCCTCCTTCACCTCGTCGAGCTGGTGGGGCTTGATGATGGCGGTGATGAGCTTCATGCGTTGGCTCCTTCGACCTGCGATGAGGTGACGGCGGGACGGGTGCTGGTGCGGCCGCCCGATGCGGGGAAGCCACCGATCTCGTACCCGGACTCGGCGTGGACGGCCTGGTCGATGCCCTCGGACTCCTCGTCCTCGGTGATCCTCCAGCCGAGGGTGGCCTTGAGGGCCACCGCGATGACGTACGTCAGGGCGAAGGACAACACGAGCGAGATGAGCGCGATGAGGATCTGCAGGACCGTCTGCTGCCAGCCGCCGCCGTAGAGCAGGCCGGTGGTGGTGGCGAGCAGGCCGGCGCCGATGGTGCCCCAGAGGCCGGCGACGAGGTGCACGCCGACGACGTCGAGCGAGTCGTCGTAGCCGAACTTGTACTTGAGGCCGACGGCGAGGGCCGAGAGGCCACCGGCGACGACACCGAGGATGATCGAGCCGACGGGCGACAGGGCGCCACAGGCCGGGGTGATGGCGACGAGGCCGGCGACGACACCGGACGCGGCACCGAGCGAGGTGGCGTGACCGTCACGGATCTTCTCCACGACGAGCCAGCCGATCGCGGCCGCACACGTGGCGACCGTCGTGTTGAGCCACACGGCCGAGGCGACGCCGTCGGCGGCGAGCTCGGAGCCGGCGTTGAAGCCGAACCAGCCGAACCACAGCAGGCCCGCGCCGATCATGACGAGCGGCAGGTTGTGCGGACGCATGGCGACCTTCGCGAAGCCGAGGCGCTTGCCGACGACGATGGCGAGGGCGAGGCCCGCGGCACCGGCGTTGATGTGCACGACCGTGCCACCGGCGAAGTCGATGGGCAGGACCGAGGCCACACCCTCCGTGACACCGAAGAGCTTGGCCGACAGCCCGCCCTCGGCACCCGAGAGGAGGCCGCCGCCCCAGACCATGTGGGCGAGCGGGAAGTAGACGATGGTGACCCAGATGACGGCGAAGGTGATCCAGGTGCCGAACTTCACGCGGTCGGCGATGGCACCACTGATGAGCGCGACGGTGATGACCGCGAAGGTCAGCTGGAAGCCGGCGTAGATGTACTCCGGGATGAAGACGCCGACCCCGAACGGGTCGATGAGGCGGGCGCCGTCCTCACCGGCGAGCTGGCTGAGCCCGAAGAGGTGGAAGGGGTTGGCGAAGATGCCGGCGATGTCGTCGCCACCGTCCTGCAGGTTGCCGAACGACATCGAGTAGCCCCACAGCACGTAGACGATGCCGACGACGGCCATGGCGCCGAACGACATCATCATCATGTTGAGGACGGACTTGCTCCGGGTCATGCCGCCGTAGAAGAGGGCGAGCCCGGGCGTCATCAGGAGGACCATCGAGGACGCGATGAGCATGAATGCGGTCGCGGCCTCGTTGATCACTGGTGTTTCTGCCGCGAAGGGCATCAGTGCTGGTGTCATGCGCAGCAGTCTGTGGACGCGCGGTTTCGCCCGACGGCGCCGTTTGTTACAGCCGTGTCAACAACGGGTGGACGGTGTTAGCGGATGGTTTCCCCCACCGTGGGCGTCCGGATCGTGGACTCGGCCGCCCGGCCGGTGGACCGTCGAGGACGCCGACCCGCCCAGCCGTGCCGCCGGCCGGCCCAGGACGCACGTATGCCGCCCGGCGGGGCCGGACGGCATACGTGGGCGTGCGTCGGGGCTGGGGGCACGCACTCCCCCGGTGTCACATGACGATGGCGTCGACGAAGGCCTCGGGGTCGAAGGGGGCGAGGTCGTCAGGGCCCTCGCCGAGGCCGACGAGCTTGACCGGGACGCCGAGCTGACGCTGGACCGCGACGACGATGCCGCCCTTGGCGGTGCCGTCGAGCTTGGTCAGGACGATGCCCGTGACCGCGACCGCCTCGGAGAAGACCTTGGCCTGCTGGAGGCCGTTCTGCCCCGTCGTCGCGTCGAGGACGAGGAGCACCTCGTCGATGGGGCTCTGCTTCTCGATGACGCGCTTGACCTTGCCGAGCTCGTCCATGAGGCCCACCTTGTTGTGCAGGCGGCCGGCGGTGTCGATGATGACGACGTCGACCTCCTCCTCGATGCCGGCCTTGACGGCGTCGAAGGCGACGGCGGCGGGGTCGGCGCCGTCCTTGTCGGAGCGCACGGTCGCGACGCCGACGCGGGCGCCCCATGTCTCGAGCTGGTCGGCGGCCGCGGCGCGGAAGGTGTCGGCAGCACCGAGCAGGACCTCGCGGTCCTCGGCGACGAGGACGCGGGCGAGCTTGCCGACGGTCGTCGTCTTGCCGGTGCCGTTGACACCCACGACGAGGATGACGGCAGGGCGGTCGCCGACGCGGCTGCTCGCGATGCGGCGGTCCATCTCGGGCTGGACGAGGGCGAGCAGGTCGTCGCGGAGCCAGCCGCGGACCGTGGCCTCGTCGGTGGCGCCGTCGATCTTGACGCGGGTGCGCAGCGACTCGACGAGCTCGGTCGTGGCCTCGACGCCGAGGTCGGAGGAGATGAGGGTGTCCTCGACCTCCTCCCACGCCTCCTCGTCGAGCTTGCCGCGCGAGAGGAGGGCGAGCAGTCCCTGGCCGATGGAGGAGTTGGACCGGGCGAGGCGGGCGCGCAGGCGCTGCAGGCGCCCTCGCGCCGACTCCGGCCGCTCGAGGGTCGGCTCGAGCGTCGGCTCCGGCGCGGTGGGAGCCTCGGGCTCGAGCGTCGTGGTGGCACCCTCGCCCGCAGGTGGGGCGACGGTGTCGGTCGTGCCGGTGGTGTCGCTGGGTGGCCGGCGGTCGAGGTCCTCGGCGGGCAGCCCCGGGCGGGCCGGCGGGGCCTCGCGCTCGACGGTGCGGCCGCGGCCGCGCACGAGGCTGACGCCGTAGGCGACCGCGCCGACGAGGATGGCGACGCCGATGATGACGTATGTCCAGACAGTGTCCACGTCAGCCATCCAACCACGGTGGCGGGGACGTACCGGACGCCGCGATCACGGCTCGGGCAGGGCCGCTGGTGCAGCCGGACGCGGCTCGGCCACCGGCGGTGGCCGGTGGCCGAGGTGGGTGGGCAGGCGGTCGGGCGCGACTAGTGCGTGCGGGCGCGCGGGCGACCGAGGGTGCCGGCCCGGCGACGTGCCGAGCGTGCGACCCCTTCCCCCTTGGCGGTGAGCAGGTCCCGGCCGCCACGGTGCGCAGGCACCGCGACGACGCCGACGACCGCCACAGCGAGCACGGTGACGACGAGCATCGAGATGACCAGGTAAACCATGTGACAAGAGTGACGCATGTGACCCGTGTGACGCAAATAGCACGGAGTGACGATTTCGCAACTCGAAGACTTTCGGCGCACACTCGCGCGGCGCCGCCGCCCCGGGGGCGTGCGGACGTCGGGCGTGTGCCGTGTCGTCAGGCGGGTCGGTCGGCGACGTCGCGCAGTCGCTGGGACACGACCGTCGTGACGCCGTCGCCGCGCATGCTGACGCCGTAGAGGGCGTCGGCGATCTCCATCGTCTTCTTCTGGTGCGTGATGACGATGAGCTGCGAGCTGTCGCGCAGCTCCTCGAAGAGGGTGATGAGGCGGCCGAGGTTGGCGTCGTCGAGGGCGGCCTCGACCTCGTCCATGATGTAGAAGGGCGAGGGCCGCGCCTTGAAGATCGCGACGAGAAGCGCCACGGCGACGAGGGACCGCTCGCCACCGGAGAGCAGCGACAGCCGCTTGATCTTCTTGCCCGGCGGGCGCGCCTCGACCTCGAGACCCGTCGTCAGCATGTTGGACGGGTCGGTGAGGACGAGCCGTCCCTCGCCACCCGGGAAGAGCCGCTGGAAGACGCGCTCGAACTGGACCGCGGTGTCCTCGAAGGCCTCGGCGAAGACGCGCTCGACGCGCTCGTCGACCTCCTTGACGATGTCGAGCAGGTCGCGCTTGGAGTTCTTGAGGTCCTCGAGCTGCTCGGTGAGGAACTTGTGCCGCTCCTCGAGCGCCGTGAACTCCTCGAGCGCCAGCGGGTTGATGCGACCCAGGGCGTTCAGCTTGCGCTCCGCCTGACGCAGCCGCTTCTCCTGGGCCTCGCGCACGAACGGGACCGGCTCGGGCTGCGGCGCGTCGGGGTCCGCGTCGGGGTCCGGCACGGCCGGCACGAGCTGGTGCGGGCCGTACTCCTCGACGAGGTCGGACGGCGAGATGCCGAGCTCCTCGACGGCCCTCGTCTCGAGCTGCTCGATGCGCAGGCGCTGCTGGGTGCGGGCGACCTCGTCGCGGTGGACGGTGTCGGTGAGCTCGCGCAGCTCGGCCTGGAGCGTGGAGATGTCACGACGCACGACGGCGAGCTCGGCGTCCCGCTCGGTGCGCTCGGCCTCCCCGGCGGCGCGGGCGCGACCGGCCTGCTCGGCCGACTCGGCGAGCAACTCGTGCGCCCAGGCCGCCGCGGTGCGGACGGCCCCGGCCACGGCGGCCTCACGCTGACGGCGGGCCCGCTTCTCGGCCAGGCGCTGGCGCGCCTCTTCCTCGTGGCGGGCGCCGCGCTCGAGCGCGTCGGCGCGGTCCTTGAGGGCACGCGCACGCTCCTCGCGGGTGCGCAGCGCGAGACGGAGCTCGGTCTCGGCGGCGCGGGCCTCGCGGGCGACGGCCTCGAGACGGTCGCGCTCCTCGGTCGACGGCTCGTCGGCGAAGTCGCCCTCCCCGCTCGCGGCCTCGAGCCGCTCGAGCAGGGCTGCGTGCTCGGTCTGGTCGGCCTCGAGGGCCGAGGTCGCATCGGCGATGGCCTTCTCGGTGCGCTCCACCTCGGACCGGGCGGCACGCAGGGTCTGGCCGAGGGAGCCGAGCTTCTCGGCGATCGCGGCCATCCGGGCGTCGCTCTCGTTGAGGCGCTCGAGGGCGGCCTCGACCGCGTCGGCCAGCTCGGCACGCGTGGCGTCGGCGCCCGCGACGCGGAAGCGGGCCTCCTCCCCTTCGCGGGTGGCGCGGGCCATGGCGTCCTGGGCGTCGTCGAAGGCGGCCTGGAGCTCGAGCAGGCTGGGCGCGGTCGTGCTGCCACCCCGGACCGTGCCGGGTGCGTAGACGTCGCCGCCGCGGGTGACGGCCGTGACGCCCGGGTGGCTGCGGACGAGGGTGCGGGCGGCTGCGCCGTCGGGCACGAGCGCGACGCGCTCGAGCACCTGCTCCACGGCCGGGCGTACGGAGTCGGGGCACTCGACGACGTCGCGGACCCAGCGGGCGTCGCCGGTGAGCGCCGGCCAGGACGCGGTGTCGACGCGGGTCGCGGACTCCGCGACGAGGAGGCTGGCCCGGCCGTTGTCGCCGTCGCGCAGCGCGTCGAGGGCCGCGGCGGCGGCGTCGAGCGACCCGACAGCCAGGGCCTCGGCGGCCGTCCCGAGGGCGGCGGCGACGGCGTTCTCGAGGCCCGGCTCGACGGTGACGAGGGAGGCGACCGAGCCGAGGATGCGGTGGCCCTCGTCGGCGGCGGCGAGGAGCGCCGCGGCGCCGTCCTTGCGACTGAGGCTGAGGCCGAGGGCCTCGACGCGAGCGGCGGCCGTGGTGCGGGCACGCTCGGCGGTCGCCTCGGCCTCCTTCCAGCGGGCGAGCTCGGCCTCGGCGGCGTCGAGGCGCGCGGCGGCCTCCTCGTAGGCGGTGTCGAGTCCCTCCTCGCCCTCCTCGTCCTGGGCGACGCTCGACTCGAGCCGCGAGAACTCGTGCTCGGCCTCGGCGGCGCGGGCCTGGGCGGCCTCGATGGTGCCGCGCAGGCGTCCGACCTCGGCCTCGCGGGCCTCGATGCGCGAGGCCTTGGCGCCGACCTGGCCGCCGAGCTTGGCCAGGCCCTCGCGACGGTCGGCTGCGGCCCGGGCCTCGCGCTGCAGGCGGGTGGTCTCCTCGGCGTGCCCCCGCTCGGCCTCGGTGCGCGACAGGACGGCGTTCTCGAGGGCGGCCTTGGCCTCGGCGATCTCCTCGAGGAGGAACGTCTCCTGCTCGCGGACGTCCGCGGCCTGGGCGCGCAGCTGCTCGGGGTCACGGCTCTGTCCGGGGGCCTCGGGCTCGTCGTCCTCGCTGAGCAGGCGCACGCGCTCGGCGGCGAGCGACCGGGTGGACGCCATCCGCTCGACGAGCCGGCCGAGCGCGACGTACTCGTCCTGGGCCCGGGTCAGGGCCGGACGGGCGGCCTCGGCGGCCTCCTCGAGGGTGGAGAGCCGGTGGCCGAGGTCGCCGATGGACGCCTCGACCTCGGAGCGACGCTCGATGAGGGCGGACTCGTCGGCGACCTCCTGCTCGAGCGTCGACGTCAGCTGGACGAGGTCATCGGCGACGAGGCGCAGGCGCGCGTCGCGGGCGTCGGTCTGGATGACGGCCGCCTTGCGCGCCGTCTCGGCCTGGCGACCGAGGGGGCCGAGCTGGCGGCGGATCTCACCCGTCAGGTCCTGGACCCGGGTGAGGTTGGCCTCCATCGTGTCGAGCTTGCGGAGCGCGCGCTCCTTGCGCTTGCGGTGCTTGAGGACGCCGGCCGCCTCCTCGATGAACCCGCGGCGCTCCTCGGGCGTCGCGCGCAGGACCGTGTCGAGCTGGCCCTGGCCGACGATGACGTGCATCTCGCGGCCGATGCCGCTGTCAGAGAGGAGCTCCTGCACGTCGAGCAGGCGGCACGGGGTGCCGTTGATGGCGTACTCCGAGCCACCGTTGCGGAACATCGTGCGGGCGATCGTCACCTCGGTGTAGTCGATCGGGAGCGCGCCGTCGGTGTTGTCGATGGTGAGGGCCACCTCGGCGCGGCCGAGCGGCGCGCGGCCGGACGTGCCGGCGAAGATGACGTCCTCCATCTTGCCGCCGCGCAGCGACTTGGCGCCCTGCTCGCCCATGACCCAGGCGAGCGCGTCGACGACGTTGCTCTTGCCGGAGCCGTTGGGGCCGACGATGCAGGTGATGCCGGGCTCGAGACGCAGGTGGGTCGCCGAGGCGAAGGACTTGAAGCCCTTCAGAGTGAGGCTCTTGACGTACACGACCCGAGAAATCCTTTGTCCAGCCAGCCAGCGATCCCGGTCAGCGTACTAGTCGTGGGGCCGTGCTCCGGGGAGGTGAGCACCTGCGCGTGCGGGGGCGGACGGCATACCGTGGTCGGGTGGATGCCGAGGAGCACGCAGAGCACGACGGTCACGACGGTCACACGGTCACCTCCCTCGAGCGCCTGCGCGAGGTCTACCCCACGGCGCCGGCGGCCAACAGCCTCGCCAAGGAGTCCGCGACGATCACGCCGAGCCAGGCCCGGATCATCGAGGCGGCGCCCTTCGTCGTCGTGGCCACCGTCGGTGACGGAGGCCTCGACCAGTCGCCGCGCGGGGACCGACCCGGCTTCGTGGTCGTGCGGGACGAGCGCACGCTCGTCATCCCCGACCGCCGGGGCAACAACCGCCTCGACACCCTGCGCAACGTCGTCGCCGACCCTCGGGTGGGTCTCGTCTTCCTCGTGCCGGGCCTCGGCGAGGAGCTGCGCGTGCGCGGCACCGCGGTCGTCTCGACGGACCCCGACGAGCTGGCCCGCCACGAGGTCAGGGGTGTGCTGCCGGCGTCCGTGCTCGTCGTCACCGTCGAGCGCATCTACTTCCAGTGCGCTCGTGCGATCAAGCGAAGTCGCCTGTGGGACAGCGAGTCCCGCGTGGACCCGAAGACCCTCCCGACGGCCGGCGCGATGACGCGCGAGGCCGGCGGGTTCGCCTCCGACGCCGAGGCAGCGGCGTACGACGCGGCCCTCGGCGCGCGGCAGGACGCGACCCTCTACTGAGGTTCCGGCTCGCCGGCGGGACGCCTACGTGTCGCCGTTGGCGATGCGCTCGTGGTGGTGGATGACCTCGGCGATGATGAAGCCCAGGAACGCCTCGGCGAACACCGGGTCGAGGCCCGCGCTGTCGGCGAGCGCCCTCAGCCGTGCGATCTGGCGCTCCTCGCGCTGGGGGTCGGCCGCGGGGAGGTGCTCCTCCGCCTTGAGCCGGCCGACCTGCTGGGTGCACTTGAAGCGCTCCGCGAGCAGGTGGACGAGCGCGGCGTCGATGTTGTCGATGCTGCTGCGCAGCCGAGCGAGCTCGGCGGGGACCTCGGGCACGTCGCTCACCCGGTCAGCCTAGGCGGGTCAGCGCTCGACGAACCCGGAGATTCCGTCCCTCGGAACGCCCTGCTGCACGACGACGCTCTCGACGTGTCCCGGCCGACGGGTCGTCGACGGGGTCTCCCGCAGCAGCGCCTCGAGCGCGTCGACCGCCTCTGCGCTGCCCTGGGCGACGACCTCGACCCGGCCGTCGGCGGTGTTGCGGGCGTGCCCGGCCAGACCGAGCTCGAGCGCGCGGGCCCGCGTCCACCAGCGGAAGCCGACGCCCTGCACCTCCCCGCGCACGAACATCGTCACGCGTACCGGCGCGCCGGTCTCCTCGGCATCCTGCTCCACAGCCACCGGGACACGGTATGCCGCGTGGCGCCGCAACGGGAGCCCCACGCGTACCTATGCTCACAACAGGCACGGCGGTGACTCCACTCACCGCGGCCCACGGAAGGAGCGACGTGACGACGTCGGCGATTTCACGGGCGGCTGGCACGGGTCAGACCGCCGACACGGCCACGGGGGCCATCCCCCGATCGGGGCGTGCGCCGTCGGGACGCCCGGCTCGCATCGAGGGGCTGGACGGGCTCCGCGCCCTCGCCATCGTCGGAGTCCTCGTCTACCACCTCAACGCCTCGTGGCTGCCGGGCGGCTTCCTCGGCGTCGACGTCTTCTTCGTCGTCTCGGGCTTCCTCATCACGACCCTGCTCGTCCGCGAGCACCACCGCACCGGCCGCATCGCGCTCTCGCAGTTCTGGGTGCGACGCGCGCGCCGGCTCCTGCCCGCCCTCGTCCTCTGCGTCGTCACGAGCGTGCTCATCGCGCGGGCCGTCAGCCAGGACCTCCTCGTCGACATCGGCCGGCAGATCGTCGGGGCACTGACGTTCTCGACGAACTGGGCCGAGATCACGGCCGGCACGAGCTACTTCGACCAGACCGCGCCGCAGCTGTTCATGAACTTCTGGTCGCTCGCCGTCGAGGAGCAGTTCTACCTGCTCTGGCCGCTCGTGACCCTCGCGCTGCTCGCCGTGTCGAGCCGGGTGCGCGTCGGCGTGGCGGCGGCCGTCGGGCTGGGCTCGTCCCTGCTCATGGCGCTGCTCTTCACGCCGGGCACCGACGCGACGCGCGTCTACTACGGCACCGACACCCATGTCATGGGGCTCATGGCCGGCGCGGCCCTCGCCTTCGCCTGGGCGAGCCCGCAGCTCGCGCTCTGGGTGGCGCCCTCGCGTTGGGGTCGTCTCGGGTCGTATGCCGTCCCGCTGGCCCTCGCCGTCCTCCTCGCCGAGATGGCCCTCCTCGACGAGCAGTCCACCCTGACCTTCCGCGGCGGCATCGTGCTCGCGTCGCTCGCGACGGCGGTCCTCGTCATGGGCGTCATCGAGCGGCGTCCCGACCGGGTCACCGCGGTGCAGCGGGTCATGCGCCACCCGGTCGCGGGCTGGGTCGGCGCGCGGTCCTACTCCATCTACCTCTGGCACTGGCCCGTCATCCTGCTCGTCGCGCTCGACAACCCCTCGGCCCCCGGCACCACGTCGCACCTGCTGACCCGCCTGTGGTGCGTGCTCGTGACGCTCGCCCTCGCCGACCTCACCTTCCGTCTCGTCGAGACGCCCTTCCGCACCCTCGGCTTCCGGGGCGTGGCCTCGCGCCTGCGCGGCCGCGTCTCCGGCCTGACCCGACGCACCAAGCAGGTCGTCGGCGCCGGCGTCGCCGCGCTGGCCGTCGTGACGGCGGTCATCGTCCTGACCGCCCCCGACCAGAGCGAGACCGCGCGCATGCTCGCCGCCAACGAGGCGGCCGCCGACGCCATGTCGAGCCAGTCCCCCTCGGCCGCGACGCCGGGCTCGACGGCGGGCTCGACGGCGGGAAGACCGGCCACGACGGCCACCGCGGGCCCGTCCGGGTCCGCGGTCGCGACGGCCGGCAACGCGTCCTTCACGATGCCCGCCGGGCCCGAGATCGACGCCTACGGCGACTCGATCATGGTCGGCAGCCTCCAGGCGCTGCGCTACTACTTCCCGGGCATCCGCATCGACGCGAAGTCCAACCGGCGCTGGTCCGACGGCCTCGCCGAGGTCGCGGCGCGTGGCGACGGCAACCGGCGCGCGATCATCCTCGCCTTCGGCACCAACGCCGGCGTCGACGAGGACCGCGTCAAGCAGGTGCTCGACGTGCTGGGCCCCGACCGCATGGTCGTCCTCGTCAACATCATGGGACCGTTCGCGCGCGTCGACACCGACAACGCGACGCTCGACCTCATCGCCCGCGGCCGCCCCAACGTCATCGTCGCCGACTGGGCCGACGCCATCCGGGCCCACCCCGAGCAGGTCCAGTCCGACCGGGTCCACCCGACGATCAAGGGTGCCCACCTCTTCTCGAAGACGGTGCGCCAGGCGATGGCCGACCTGTCGCAGCGCAACACCGGCAAGCCGGTCGTGCTCAAGGAGCTCCCGATCCCGTGACCCCCGGACGCACGGACGGTCCGCTCCCACCGGCGGCCTCGGGCTCGGAGCACGGGGTGTGAGGACGATCGGGATCGTCTCGCCCGGAGCCATGGGCTCGGCCCTCGGGCGCAGCTGGGCGACGGCCGGGACGCGGGTCGTGGCGACGGTCGTCGGGCGGAGCGAGCGCACGGCTGGTCTCGCTGCCGGCCTGGAGCTGCTCGATGGCCTCGACGCCGTCGTCGCCGCCAGCGACCTCGTCGTCAGCATCTGCCCGCCGGCCGCAGCCGAGCAGGTGCTCGCCGACATCGTCGCCGCCGCCTCCCGCACCGGCCCGACGCCGCTGGTCGTCGAGTGCAACGCCGTCGCCCCCGACCTCGTGGCGTCGCTCGACGCGCGAGCCGCGGCGGCCGGTCTCGACCTCGTCGACGGTTCGGTGAGCGGCGGTCCCCCGTCACCCGGCGGCGACACGATGCTCTACCTCTCTGGCCGGCGCGCATCCGAGGTCGCGGCACTGCCGGCAGACGGTCTGCGTCGTCGCGTCGTCGGCGACCGCCCTGGTCAGGCGTCGGCCGTGAAGATGTGCACCGCCTCCGTCTACAAGGGCACCACGGCGATCTGGGCCCAGGCGCTCCAGTCGGCCGAGGCGCTCGGCGTGCTCGACGTCGTGCTCGACGACCTCGCCGAGGAGTTCCCGCACCAGGTCGCCGGGGCAGGTCGCCGCATCGCCGTCGCGACGGCCAAGAGCGCCCGCTTCGTCGACGAGATGGAGAGCATCGCGGCCACCCAGCACTCGGCGGGCGTCTCACCCGAGCTCTTCGAGGGCATGGCGGCCGTCTACCGCCGGCTGGCGTCGACGCCGCTCGCTGCGCTGAGCCCCGAGGAGGCGGCCGCGCTCACCGACCTGCGTGACGTCCTGTCACGCCTCACCTGAGACCGTCCCCGGCTCGTCGGCCCAGGTGGCGACGACGGGGTCGCCGACGCGGAGCACCGCTCCCTCGGCGAGCGGCAGCTCGGGGGTGAGGCGGATCCCGAACCACGTGGCGCCGTCCCACTTGCGGTGCCGGGCGAGGGTGCGGATCGGCTCCTTGCCGGTGCGCAGCTCGACCCGGTCGACCGTCGTCATGACGCAGCGGTCGCACACCATCGTCGTGCGGAACGGCACCTCCCCGATGCGGACCGACGACCACGCGTCCTCGGCGAACGGCTCACACCCGGACACGACGACGTTGGGGCGGAACCGGTCGTGCCCCAAGGGATCTCGCGGCTCCTCGCCGCGATCGGCCGCCGTCTCGAGCAGCCAGTCGTTGAGCCGGGCGAGGGACGACTCCGTCGTGACGTGGAGCGGTGCCGCATCCGACAGCGAGTTGCGGTCGCCGTCGGCGCCACCCATGTCCGGTCGGATCGGTCGGCGCAGGTCGTCGTCCTGCCACACGAGCCGGAGCGGGCGGCCGACCCGCGCGCTCAGCCACGCGTCGGCATCGGGTCCGGCGGGGAGCGCGTGGTCCTGTCCGGAGAACCGGACGGGAACGGGATCGGCGTCCCGCGGCGGGACGACGTCGAGCGACCCCGCCCCGGGTCCGCCGAGGCGCACTCCCCCACCGTCGAGAGGCTCTGCGCACAGCCCGAGGAGGGCGTGCTCCTCGCGAGCCGTGACCTTCGTGCCGTGCGGGTCGACGACCGCCCACCGTCGGTCGCCACGCAGGCCCTGCGGCTCGACGACGGCCTCCTCGAGCGGGACGCCCGCGAGCGACTTGACCGGGTAGGCCGTCAGCGCCGTGACGCGAAGGCCTTCAGGGCGCGACGCGGTCACTCCGCCAGCCATGCGGCATACGCGTCGAACGTGTAGGGACGGCCGAGGAAGTCCTCGACGAGGTCGGCGGCGTCGCGCCGCCCACCCTGCGCGAGGACCTTGTCGCGGTAGGCACCGGCGACCTCCGGGTCGAAGAGGTCGCCCTTGTCGAAGGCCGAGAACATGTCCTTGGCGATGACGAGCGACCACATGTACGTGTAGTACGCCGAGCTGTAGCCGTCGAGGTGACCGAAGTGGCACTGCATGTGCGTGCCCTCGAGGTACGGGAAGACGGAGTAGCGCCCCATGAGGTCGCGCAGGCGGGCCGTGAGGTCGTCGCTCTCGTTGACGTGGAAGTCGTAGGAGAGCGCGGCGTAGAACATCTGCGTCCGGGCGTCGTAGCCCTTGCCGAAGTCGTCGGCCCGGCGCATCGCCTCGACGAGCTCGGCGGGGATGGTCTCGCCGTCGGCGTCGCGGGCGAAGGTCGCGAGCACGTCGGCGTCCCAGGCCCATTCCTCGAGCATCTGGCTCGGGGCCTCGACGAAGTCCCACTCGGTCGCGACGCCCGAGAAGCGCACCCACTCGGTGCGCCCGGCGAGCACGTGGTGCACGAGGTGGCCGAACTCGTGGAAGAGGGTCACGACCTCGTCGTGCTCCATCAGGCCACGGTTGAAGTTGCAGACGAGCACGCCCTCGGCGAGCTGGCTGCCGGCGACACCACGCGCGAGGTCGAACTGCGCCGCGTGCTTGTACTTCCCGTCGCGCGGGTGCAGGTCGAGGTGGATGCGGCCGATGCGCTCGCCGTCGAAGGAGACGTCGTAGGTCGCGACCTCCTCGTGCCACGTGCGGGCGTCCTCCCGGGGCACCGGTGACCACTCGAGACCGAAGAGCCGGCCGGTGACGTCGAGCAGTCCCTGTCGGACCGACTCGAAGGGGAAGTACGTGCGCACGCGCTGCGCGTCGACGGCGAGGTCCTCCTTGCGGACGAGCTCGGCGTAGTAGGAGACGTCGGCGCCGTCGATGTCGGTGGCGTCGGGACGGTCCTGGCGCAGACGCTCGAGCAGCACCGCCTTGTCGCGCTCGGCACTCGCGGCCGACAGCTCGGTGATGCGGTCGATGAACTCGCCGATGGCGTCTCCGCTGCCGATCATCTTGACCTCGGCGTCGTAGTCGGCCCACGAGGCGTAGCCGAGGAGCGAGGCGTGCTCGCGCCGGACGGCGAAGATCTCCTGCAGGACGCGGTCGTTGGCCGGCCACGCGATGGTGAGGAACTCGGTGACGAGGTCTCGGCGCGCCTGCGCGTCGTGCGCGAAGGTGCGGAACGGCACGACGTCGGGGTAGTCGGTGGTCACGGTGACGAGACCGTCGTCCTCGACCGGGTGCGCCTCGACCCAGTCCTGCGGCAGGCCCGCGAGCCGGTCGGGCGTGACCCGGATGCTGCGGACGTTCTCGCGGATGTTCTTGCTGAACTCCTGGCTGAGCAGGATCGCCCGCTCGCTCAGCGCACGGAGGCGGTCGCGGGTCTCCTCGTCGCGGTCGACGCCCGAGCGACGGAAGTCCCGCAGCGTCCGCTCGAGCACTCGCGTCGCGTCGGCGTCGAGGCCACTCGCGTCGAGCTGGGCGAGGACGGCATACAGCTGCGTGTCGAGACCGAGGTCGGTGTCGAGCTTCTGCACCTGCTGGGCCACGGACTCGGCCCGCTCGCGCACGCCCGAGTCGGGGTGCACCTCGGAGAAGAGCGACCCGACGGACGCGGCGTTGGACAGGGCGGTCTGCGCGTCGTTCCAGACCCGGAGCACCTCGAGCGGCTCCGTGGGCGGGTCGCTGCGCAGGCCCTCGACGAGGGACCGCGCCAGCGCGAGCTGCTGCTCGCCTCGGGCGCCGACCCAGTCGAGCCAGTCGCTCTCGAGGGGCAGGGGCAGGTGCGTGGGCTCCGTGGTCACAGACGGCACTGTATGCCGCCACCCTCCCCTCGCGTCGACCGCTATTCCCAGAGCTGCAGGGAGCGGGTCACGATGCCGGCGAGGTCGTCGGGGCCGACCTCGCGCGGGCTCGTCGCGAGCAGTCGCTGCTGCGTGAGGGAACCCTCGACGAGGGCGTCGACGTCGCCCTCGTCGTAGCCGACGGCACGCAGGCCGTTCGGCATGCCGATGTCGCGCATGAGGTCCACGAGGACGCCGGGCAGCACGTCCCGGGGCTCGGAGTCCCAGCGGGCGCCGTGCGCCGGGTCGAGGAGCCGGGCCGCGGCGAGGTGCCGGTCGGGGTCCGACTCGAAGGTCCACCGGAACGCCTCGGGTGCCGTCAGCGCGACCGCCATGCCGTGCGGCACCATCGGCTCGTCGCTCGGGTAGCCGTCCGGGTGGAAGTCGCGCACCCGACCGGCGATGGGGTACGCGTTGGCGTGCGGCACGTGCACGCCCGCATTGCCGAACCCCAGGCCGGCGAACGTCGCCGCAAGCGCCATCTCGCCGCGGGCGGACTCGTCGGACCTGTCGCGAACGGCCGTCCGGAAAGCCTTGGCCAGCAAGGACATCGAGCGCTCCGACCACATGTCGGCGATCGGGTTGCTGCCGCAGTAGGGCACGCGCTCGCCGGGCTGCTTGCGCTCGTAGCTCGTGAACGGTCGGGCCGTCCAGCTCTCGAGCGCGTGGCACAGGATGTCCATGCCCGCGCTCGCCGTCACTCCCGCGGGCTGGGTGGCGGTGAGTCGGGGGTCGACGACGGCGAGGCTCGGCCGGAGCCGTACGTGGCTGATGCCCGTCTTGACCTTGAGCGCAAGCACGTCGAGGACACAGATCGTCGTGCTCTCGGCGCCGGTCCCCGTCGTGGTCGGCACCGCCACGAGCGGTGCGAGCGCACAGGTCGGGGCGCGGCCGGCGCCGACCGGGGCGTTGACGTAGTCCATGAGCTCGCCGCCGTCGCTGAGGAGCAGGTCGACCGCCTTGGCGGTGTCGATGGCCGAGCCACCGCCGACGGCGACGTAGCCGTCGAAGGGCCCGTCGGCCCGGGCCCGCTCGACCGCGGCGAGGAGGCTCGCGTCGGTCGGCTCGACGTGCGCCGAGTCGTGGACGACGACCTCGACCCCGAACCCGCGGATGCCCTCGGCGACGCGGTCGGGCCAGCCGGTCGCGAGCACGCCGGCGTCCGTGACGACGAGGACCCGGCGGGCACCGAGCCCCAGCAGGTCGTGCCCGATCTCATCGGCCGCGCCGGTGCCGAACTTCAGCTGCGGGGCGCCGTAGGTGAAGACGGACTCGGGGTTCGCGGGAGACCACGTCATGGGCCCACCCTAGGGTGGACGCATGGCCACCGCCGCGACCGTCAGCACCCTCGTCGTCGGCGCCGGGCAGGCCGGCATCTCGCTCGTCACGGCCCTGCGCGAGCTCGGTGACACGCGGACCGTCGTGCTCGTCGGCGCCGAGCCCGAGCCGCCCTACGAGCGCCCGCCCCTGTCGAAGAGCTACCTGCGCGGCGAGCACGACCGCGCCTCTCTCGTCTTCCACGACGCAGCCTGGTTCGCCGAGCTCGGGGTCGAGCTCGTCACCGGCGACGCCGTCGTGTCGATCGGCCGGGACGCCTCCGGGGGGACCGCCACGACGCAGGCCGGCCGGACCCTCGCCTTCGAGCGCCTCGCCCTCACCACGGGCGCCGTCAACCGCGGCCTGGGGGTCGAGGGCGCCGACCTCGACGGGGTCCACGACGTCCGCACGCTCGCCGACGCCGACCGGCTGGCGCCCCGCCTCCGCGCCGCGCGCGAGGTCGTCGTCGTCGGAGGCGGCTTCATCGGGCTCGAGATCGCTGCCGGTGCGCGGGCCCTCGGCGCCGGTGTCACCGTCGTCGAGGTGACCGACCGCGTCCTCGGCCGAGCCGTCACCCCGATCCTGTCCGACGCCGTGCGGCACGCCCACGAGCGCCGCGGGACGCGGATCCTGCTGCGCTCCAGTGCGGTCCGCGTGACCGGCGAGGGCGGACGTGCCACGGGTGTCGAGCTCGGTGACGGCGCCGTGCTGCCCGCCGACCTCGTGGTCGTCGGGATCGGGGCCGTCCCCGCCACGGCGCTCGCCGAGCAGCTCGGCCTGCTCGTCGAACCCCGAGGCATCGTCGTCGACGAGTGCGCACTGACCTCGGACGGGCTCACCGTCGCGGCCGGCGACTGCGCCGTCGGACCCAACCCGTTCGACCGCGGCGAGCCGGGCGCGATGCGGCTGGAGAGCGTGCCGCACGCGACCGACCAGGCGCGGGCGGCCGCGGCGACCCTCGTCGGGCACCCGACGGCATACGACCGCGTGCCGTGGTTCTGGAGCGACCAGGGCGACCTGCGGCTCCAGATGGCGGGGCTCCCGCACGGGGCCGACCAGACCGTCGTGCGAGGCGACGTCGCAGCCGAACGCTTCTCGCTGCTCAGCTACCGTGACGGCCTGCTCATCGCCGTCGAGTCGGTCGGCGTCCCGACCGACTACCTCGCCGTGAAACGGGCGCTCGAGAAGGGTATGACGATCGAGGCCGACTCGGCGGCGGACACCTCCGTCCCGCTCAAACGGCTCATCACGAGGGCACGCGGCACTCGCGCATCCTGACTCGCCCCGCCCCAGGGGCTGCGCTAGCGTCAGTCGTCGCCCAACGAAGGGACTGAACGCATGCACGCACTGGCGGGTCTGCCCACGGCGGACGCCCTCATCAGCGCCGAACCGGTCGACTACCTCATCATCGCCCTCTACTTCGTCTTCGTCCTCGGCATCGGCGTCATGGCGAGGCGCGCGGTGTCCGACTCGATCGACTTCTTCCTCTCCGGCCGGTCGCTGCCGGCCTGGGTCACCGGCCTCGCCTTCATCTCGGCGAACCTCGGAGCCGTCGAGATCATGGGCATGTCGGCCAACGGCGCCGAGCTCGGCATCTCGACCGTGCACTACTTCTGGGTCGGTGCGATCCCCGCCATGCTCTTCCTCGGCGTCGTGATGATGCCCTTCTACTACGGCTCGAAGGTGCGCTCGGTCCCCGAGTTCATGTTCCGCCGGTTCGGCACCGGGGCCCACCTCGTCAACTCGATCAGCTTCGCGGTCGCCCAGCTGCTCATCGCCGGCGTCAACCTCTACCTGCTCGGCTCGATCGTGCACGCGCTGCTCGGCTGGCCGCTCTGGGTCGCGCTGCTCGTCGCCGCCGCGATCGTCCTGTCGTACATCACGCTCGGTGGCCTGTCGGCAGCGATCTACAACGAGGTGCTGCAGTTCTTCGTCATCGTCGCCGCGCTGCTGCCGCTGACGCTCATCGGCCTGCACCGGGTCGGCGGCTACCAGGGGCTCAAGGACAGGATCACCGAGTTCGCGGCCACGCCCGCCGCTGCAGCCGCTGGCGTCCCGTCGGCCGAGCAGCAGCTCCAGTCGTGGCCCGGTCAGGCGCTCTCGGGCTTCGACTCCCCCTTCTGGTCGGTCGTCGGCATCGTCTTCGGTCTCGGCTTCGTCCTGTCGTTCGGCTACTGGACGACGAACTTCGTCGAGGTGCAGCGCGCCATGGCCTCCAACTCGATGTCGGCCGCGCGCAAGACGCCGATCATCGGGTCGTTCGCCAAGATGTTCGTCCCCTTCATCGTCATCATCCCGGGTATGGTCGCTGCCGTCCTCGTCAAGGAGATCGCCGAGCTCAAGGCGGGTGGCACCCCGGCCGGCGGAGCCTCGGGTGAGGGCGTCAAGTACAACGACTCACTCCTGCTGCTGATGCGCGACATCCTGCCCAACGGCCTGCTCGGCGTCGCGATCGCCGGCCTGCTCGCCGCGTTCATGGCCGGCATGGCCGCCAACATCTCGGCGTTCAACACCGTCTTCAGCTACGACCTGTGGCAGCGCTACATCCGCAAGGACCACAGCGACGACTACTACCTGCGCATCGGCCGTCTGGCCACAGTGGGAGCGACGGTCATCGCGATCTTCACGGCCACCATCGCCAGCTCCTTCAGCAACGTCATGGACTACCTCCAGTCGCTGTTCGGCTTCTTCAACGCGCCGCTCTTCGCGACGTTCATCCTCGGCATGTTCTGGAAGCGCATGACGGCAACCGCCGGGTGGGTCGGCCTGACGGCCGGCACGCTCTCGGCCGTGCTCGTCGCGTTCCTCAGCGAGGACGGCTTCGGGTCGGCGAGCCTCGGGGTCATCCCGCTGAGCGGCCAGGGCGCCGCGTTCGTCGCGGCGTCCGCGGCGTTCGTCGTCGACATCGTGCTCAGCGTCGGCGTGTCGCTCGTGACCGAGCCCAAGCCGGCTTCCGAGCTGCGCGGACTCGTCTACTCCGAGACGCCGAGAGAGGAGCTCGTCGACCCCGAGGAGCGCAAGCTGCCGTGGTACCGACGCACGCTGCCCCTCGCCGGCATCTCGCTCGGTCTCGTCATCATCCTCAACTTCTTGTTCTGACAGGAGCCTCGACATGAGTGACCAACACCGGCTCGACGCCCCTGACCCCGACGAGAAGCGGGGCGCGAGGCACACCGCGGGCGCCTTCGACATCCGCAACTTCATCGGTGCCCTGCTGGGCCTCTACGGCCTGATCCTCCTCGTCATGGGGATCTTCGGGGACCAGTCGCTGCAGAAGACCGGCGGCGTCAACGCCAACCTGTGGGCGGGCATCGTCCTGCTCGTCATGGCCGCCTTCTTCTTCGTCTGGGCGCGGATCAAGCCGATTGTCGTGCCCGAGCACGTCGAACGCGTCGACGACGACCCGGTGCGCCCGGCCCCGAAGCGTCGCCCGACCGGGTCCTGACACCACTGCCACCACCCGCGGCACGGCCGAGAGACCGACCGCCACGACGACGCGCAGCCCGTCCACCGTCCCTGACGGTCAGGACGGGCTGCGGCGTCTCGGACGGGGCTGGCAGACGGGGCACGAGAAGGACGAGCGGTTCATGAACTGCTCGCGCCGCATGGTCGTGCCGCACCGGTCGCACGGGGTGCCCGCCCGGCCGTATGCGTGGAGCGAGCGGTCGAAGTAGCCGCTCGCCCCGTTGACGTTGACGTAGAGGGAGTCGAAGCTCGTGCCGCCCTGGCCGAGCGCCTCGGCCATGACCTCGCGCGCGTGGTCGAGGAGGCCGGAGAGCGTAGGCTTGGTCAGCGACGAGCACAGCCTCTCGCCGTGGAGCCTGGCACGCCAGAGCGCCTCGTCGGCGTAGATGTTGCCGATCCCCGACACGAGGGACTGGTCGAGCAGGGCGCGCTTGACCGCGCTGTCGCGCTGCTTCATCCGCCGCACGACCGCCGCCTGGTCGTAGACCGGCTCGAAGGGATCGGGCGCGATGTGGGCGACGGACTCGGGGATGCCGTCGGGGCGCAGCGGCGACAGGGCGAGACCACCGAAGGTCCGCTGGTCGACGAACCGCAGCTGGGGCCCGCCGTCGGAGAAGTCGAAACGGGCGTGGCAGTGCTTCTCGAGCGGCGCGTCGGCCGGCTCGACGAGCATCTGCCCGCTCATCCCGAGGTGCACGATGAGCGCGTCCTCGCCGTCGAGGGCGAGCCAGAGGTACTTGCCGCGGCGTGACGCGGCGGTGACGGTGACGTCGTGGAGGCGCGCGGCGAGGTCCTCGGGACCCGCGTCGTGACGACGCGCGACGCGGACGCCGGTGATGCGGGCGCGCGTGACATGGCGGCCCACCACGTGGTCCTCGAGGCCGCGGCGCACGACCTCGACCTCGGGCAGCTCCGGCACGGGCGGCTCAGGCCTGCGTCGAGCCCGGGACCGCCGTCGGCACGACAGCGCTGCGTCGGCCGTCGAGCGTGTGCCACGCCTCCTTGGCGGCCTTCTGCTCGGCTTCCTTCTTCGAGCGGCCGCGACCCTCGCCGAGGACCTCCTCGCCGACGACGACGCGGGCGTGGAACTCCTTCTCGTGGTCGGGCCCCTGCTCGCTGACGCGGTACTCGGGCGACCCGAGCGCCGAGCCGGCTGCCATCTCCTGCAGGCTCGTCTTCCAGTCGAGGCCGGCGCCGAGCGTGGCCGCCTCCTCGATCAGGGGGTCGAAGTGGTGGTGCACGAAGCGCGCGGCGAAGTCGATGTCGGTCGACAGGAACACGGTGCCGATGAGGGCCTCGAGCGTGTCGGCCAGGATCGAGGCCTTGTCACGGCCACCGGTGGCCTCCTCGCCCTTGCCGAGCATGACGTACTGCCCGAGGTCGAAGACCCGGGCGACGTCGGCGAGCGCCCGCATGTTGACGACGGCGGCACGCAGCTTGGCCAGCTGCCCCTCCGCGAGGTCGGGGTGCTCACGGTAGAGGGACTCGGTGACCACGAGACCCAGCACCGAGTCGCCGAGGAACTCGAGGCGCTCGTTGTTGGGCAGGCCACCGTTCTCGTAGGCGTACGACCGGTGCGTCAGGGCACGCAGGAGCAGCGGCTCGTCGATGTCCTGGCCGACCACCTCACGGAGGTGGGCGATCAGAGCATCGACGGGCCGCTGCGGCACCGCCGGAACACCCCCAGCGCCAAGGCTGCTCACGGGGCTGCTCACGGGGTGATCAGGCCTGGTGCTCGGTGCGCTCGGCAGCGGCGTAGTGACGGCCCTTGTACGTGCCGCACGAGGGGCACGCGATGTGCGGCTGGGTCGCCGCACCGCACTGGGGGCACGTGGTGAGCGTCGTCGGCGTTGCCTTCCAGTTCGCGCGGCGCGAACGGGTGTTGGAGCGCGACATCTTCCGCTTCGGGACAGCCACGTCAGTTCCTCTTCTCTTGCGGGTCGTTCCCCAGCAGTCCGCTGAGGGACGACCACCTCGGGTCGATCACTTCATGATGATGGTCGGGGTCCTCCGCGAGGTGCATCCCACACTCGGAACACAACCCCGGGCAGTCAGGCCGACACACCGGTTGGAACGGCAGCGTCGGCACGACAGCGTCCCGGAGCACGGGCTCGAGGTCGATGAGGTCACCGACCAGCTCGTGCACCTCGTCCTCGTCCGAGTCGGCTCCCACCGCGTGGTGGTGCGCCGCCCGGTCGGCGTAGGCGAACAGCTCCTGGAAGGTCCCCTCGACATCGAGCTCGAGAGGATCCAGGCACCGCACGCAGGCGCCGGTCGCCGTGCCACTGGCCGAACCCGTGACGAGGACACCTTCGACGACGGACTCGAGGCGCACCTCGACCTGGACCGGCTGACCGGTCTGGATCGAGATGACGTCGGTTCCGAGGTCGTCGGGCAACGTCACCGTGCGCGAGATCTCGTGCATCGTGCCCGGTCGCCGAACAAGCTCTCTGGTGTCGAGCACCAGAGGAGAACGGGGATCGGGACGGTCCATGACTCCTGCGCACAGTTGAGGATTCGGCCCGCGCCAAGACGGACGTGGACCGACCTCCAAGGCTACTAGAGGCGCGCCGTGCACCCAAATCAGCCCGGGCGCTCCCCCGACCGGTCGGTCAGCCGGTCGGTGAGCCGGTCGGTGAGCGCGGTCAGGACGGGGTCCGGCACGAGCCCGCTGACGTCGCCGCCGTAGCGCGCGACCTCCTTGATGAGCGAGCTCGAGACGTGCTGGAGCGTGGGGTCGGCGGCGATGAAGAGCGTCTCGACGCCCGTGAGGTGGTGGTTCATGTGCGCCATGGGCAGCTCGTAGGCGAAGTCCGTGCCGCCACGCAGCCCCTTGACCATCGTCGCGGCGCCGACCTCGCGGCACACGTCGACGACGAGCGTGCCGGCCCAGGTCCCGATGCGGACGTTGGGCAGGTGCCCGACGGACTGCTCGATGAGCGCGGTGCGCTCCTCGACGCTGAACGTGCCGTGCTTGCTCGGGTTGTGCAGGATCGCCACGACGACCTCGTCGAACAACCTGCTGGCCCGGGTCACCACGTCGACGTGACCGTTGGTGATCGGGTCGTAGGAGCCGGGACAGACACAGCGGCGCGCTTCGCTCGTCACGCGGCCAACCTACCGTCCGGCCCGTCGTGGATGCGTAACCCTCAGGCGACGACCTCCGTCGGCGGTGGCTCGGCGAACCACATCGCCGTCTCGCCGTAGCGCTTCTCGCCGGACAGCTCCAGCCCCTCGGGCCACGTCGGCTGCGGTGACCTGCTCGAGCGCTCGACGACGACGAACGCGTCGGGCGCGAGCCACTGGTTCGCGACGAGCGCGGCCAGGACGGCCGCCAGCGCCTCCTCGGACACGTCGTAGGGCGGGTCGACGAGCACGAGGTCCATGCGGACCCCGGCGGGTGGCCCGGCAGCGAGGGCGCGCTCGACCGTGTCGGCGAGCACCCGGACGGCCGGGTGGCCGATGACGCCGGCGTTGGCGCGGATCACCTTCGCAGCCGCCTTATGCGACTCGACGAGCAGGACCTGCGCGGCGCCTCGGCTCGCAGCCTCGAGGCCGAGGGCGCCGGAACCGGCGTAGAGGTCGAGGACGCAGGCGCCCTCGAGCAGCCCGCGGTGCTCCAGACGACTGAAGAGCGCCTCGCGGACCCGGTCGGACGTGGGCCGGGTCGAGGACCCGGGTGGCGTCTGGAGGCGGCGACCGCCTGCCGTGCCACTGATGATGCGCGTCATGTCAGCCCCGTTCGAGCCATACGGCCTGCTCCTCGTCGAGGCGCATCGCGACGGCGGCCGCGAGCGCCGGGTGCCCGCGCAGCCCGGGGTCGGCGTCGACGATCGCGAAGGCGTCCTCACGCGCGTCGGCGATGATCCGCTCGTCCTCGAGCCGGCCGAGCCGCAGGTGCCGCACCGAGTTGCCGCGGCCGCTCTGGCGCGCGCCGAGCACGTCTCCCTCGCGCCGCAGCAGCAGGTCGGCGCGGGCCAGCTCGAAGCCGTCGGTCGTCGCGGCGACCTGGTCGAGCCGCTCGGCCGCACGTTCTCCGGCGCCCTGGGTCATGAGGAGGCAGAGGCCGGGGACCGCGCCACGACCGACGCGGCCGCGCAGCTGGTGCAGCTGCGAGATGCCGAACCGGTCGGCGTCGACGACGACCATGACCGAGGCGTTCGGCACGTCGACGCCGACCTCGATGACCGTCGTGGCGACGAGGACGTCGATCTCGCCGTCCCCGAAGGCACGCATCGTGGCGTCCTTGGCGTCGGGGTCGAGCCGGCCGTGGAGCACGCCGATGCGCGTGCCGGCGAGAGCCGGGGTGGAGCGCAGGGTGCTGAGCATCGCGTAGACGCCGGTCAGCTCCCGTTCGGGAGCATCGGCCTCCACCTCGCCCTCGTCGCCCTCCCAGTGGGCGTCCCAGCCGGCGTCCTCGTCGGAGGTGTCGCGGGACGGGGCGCTGCTGCCCGGTGCGAGAGCGGCCTCGTCGTCGACGTCGCCGATGCGCGGGCACACGACGTAGGCCTGGTGGCCCTTGGCGACCTCCTCGGCCACGCGCTGCCACGTGCGGTCGACCCAGCCGGGCCGGTCGGCGTCGACGACGTGCGTCGTGATGGGCGAGCGACCGCGGGGCAGCTCGCGCAGCGTCGAGGTCTCCATGTCGCCGAAGACAGTCATCGCGACGGTGCGCGGGATCGGGGTCGCGGTCATGACGAGCACGTGGGGAGGGCGGATCCCCTTCTCGCGCAGAGCATCTCGCTGCTCGACGCCGAAGCGGTGCTGCTCGTCGACGACGACGAGGGCGAGGTCGGCGAACTGGACGTGCTTCTGGATGAGCGCGTGGGTGCCGACGACGATGCCGGCCTCGCCGGACGCCGCGTCGAGCAGGGAGCGACGACGGGTCGCGGCGTTCTGGCTACCGGTGAGCAGCGCCACGGTGGTGCCGAACTCGGAGCCGCCGAGCATCCCGCCCTGTGCGAGGTCTCCGAGCATCGCCGTGATCGAGCGGTGGTGCTGCGCCGCCAGGACCTCGGTGGGGGCCAGCAGGGCGGCCTGACCGCCCGCGTCGATGGCGGCGAGCATGGCCCGCAGCGCGACGACCGTCTTGCCCGAGCCGACCTCGCCCTGCAGGAGCCGGTGCATCGGCCGGTCGGACGCCAGCTCGGTGGTGAGCACCTCGCCGATCTCGCGCTGACCGGCCGTGAGCTCGAAGGGCAGGCGCGCGTCGAAGGCGGCCAGCAGGCCGCCGGGACGCGGGGGCCGCGGCGTCGCGAGCTCGGACTCGGCGGCCTTGCGCCGCTGGGCGAGGATCGTCTGGAGGACGAACGCCTCGTCGTACTTGAGCCGGTCGAGGCCACGCGAGGGCTGGTCGTCGACGGCGGGGCGGTGGACGAGCTCGAGCGCGACGGCACGCTCGACGAGACCGCGCTTCGCGCGTACGTCGTCGGGGACGGGCTCGCGGATGCGGTCGACGCTGTCGAGCGCGGTGTGGACGAGCTTGCGCAGGCGCAGGGAGTTGAGCTTGCCGGTCGTGGAGTAGACCGGGACGCGGTGCGTGCGGTACCACTCGACGGCTGCCTCGCCCTGGGCGTCGTCGTCGAAGAGCTCGTACTCGGGATGGGTCAGCTGGAGGCGCTGGCCGTAGGCGCCGATCTGGCCGACGAAGAAGCCGCGCACACCGACCGTGAGCTTGGCCTCGTGGCCGTAGGCGCTGAAGAAGGTGACGTCGAGCTCGTTGCCGAGGTCGTCGCCGATGACGACGGTGAGCATCTTGCCGCGCCGGTTGCGCATGGCCCGCGACGTGGCCTTCTTGACCTCGGCGACGACGAGGACGTCGTCCCCGACGCGGAGCGAGGAGAGGTCGGTCAGCTGCCCCGGCCGGACGTAGCGACGCGGCACGAACTCGAAGAGGTCGGCGACGCTGAGCAGCCCCTTGGTGCGGGCCAGCTGCTCGGCCTCGTTCTTCTTGACGAGCTTGCTCAGCGGCGAGTCCTCGGTGAGCAGGGGCACCTCACTCCACCCCCAGCAGCACGGGGTAGACCGCCTGCCCCCCGTCGATGAGCGAGACCTCGATGCCGTGGTGCGCGCCGCGGGCCTCCGCGGTGACGGCGTCGAGCAGGCCGTCGGGTGCGTCGACACCGGCCACGACGGTGACGAGCTCCCCGCCGCTCGCGAGCAGACGCCGGACGACCTGCCGGGAGACGTCGAGCTGGTCGGAGCCGACGATGACGACGTCGCCGTCGACGACGCCGAGCACGTCACCCGCCTCGCACGGGCCACCGCTCGTCAGCGCTGCGCGGTTGGCGACGGTGACCGCGCCGTGCCGGGTCGCCGACGCCGCCGCCTGCATGGCGAGGACGTTGGCGGACGCCGCGGCGGTCGGCTCGAAGACGGCGAGCGCGGCGATCCCCTGCACGGCCGTGCGGACGTGGACGAGGTGCGCCTCGATGCCGTCGTCGGCGACCGCGCGCACCGCCGCGGCCGCGGCGAGGAGGGTGTCGCCGTCGTTGGGCAGCACGACGACGCCCGAGGCGCCGCGGGCGTGCTGCTGGCGGATGGCGTCGATGAGCCCGCCCGTCGAGGCGCGGCGACCGGGGCCGGAGCGGACGACCACCGCACCGGCGTCCTCGAAGAGCGCCTCGAGGCCGACGCCGGCCGCACACGCGACGATCGCGGCACCACCGGTCGCCGCGACTCCGGGACCGTCACCCCCGGGCGCCCGGGTGCCGTGACCGTGGTCGTCGGTGAGGCGCGTGATGCGCACCCGGTGCGGGCGCCCGGCCTCGATGCCGGCCTCGACGGCGGCGCCCGCGTCGTCGACGTGGGCGTGGACGTTCCACTCGCCGTCGCCGCCGACGACGAGCACCGAGTCACCGAGCTCGACGAGCCGGGCGCGCAGCGCGTCCACCGCGGCGTCGTCGGAGTCGCGCAGGAGGTACATCACCTCGTACTCCGGGATGCCGAGGGCCTCGACACCGTCAGCCGGGCGGGCGGCGCTGAGAGCGGCGCTCTGCGGGTCGGGTCGGCGCCGGGAGCGCCGGTCCGAGGCGTCGGCCCCCGACCGGGCGCGCTGACCGGCGCAGACCCGCTCGAGGCACTCGAGGAGCACGACGAGCCCGGCACCCCCGGCGTCGACGACCCCGGCGCGGGCCAGCACCTCGAGCTGCTCGGGGGTGTGCTCGAGCGCGACCCGGGAGGCGTCGAGGGCCGCGAGCGCGACGGCGTGGACGCCGACGGGTCCATCGCCGGCCGCGGGGGCACCCGGGCCGGGGTCCCCGGTGCCGTCGGCGGCGGCATACGACCCCTGGCCGGTGGACCCGGCAGCCCGGGCGGCGGCCTCGGCCATGGCGCGGGCGACGGTGAGGATCGTGCCCTCCTTCGGGTCCGTCACGGCTTGGCGGGCGCGCTGCTCGGCGTGCTGTAGGCCCTCGGCGAGGACCCGGCCGTCGATCTCGGCGGCACCCGCGCAGCCCTCGGCGAGGCCCCGGGCCAGCTGGCTGAGGATGACGCCGGAGTTGCCACGGGCGGTCCAGAGCAGGTGCCGGGCGAAGACGGCGAGCAGGGCGTCGGCGCTCGTGATGTCGGCGGTGGCGAGGGTGCGCTCGACCGCGCCGTCGAAGGTGAGGTAGAGGTTCGTGCCCGTGTCGCCGTCGGGGACGGGGAAGACGTTGAGGGCGTCGATCTCGGCGCGGCGGGCGGCGAAGAGCGACCGGGTCAGCACGGCCCACCGGCGGACGGCGACGAGATCGAGCAGGCTGAGCGGCCCGTCGGGCGGCGGCGCTGCGCCGGACATCGGACCTCCTGCTCGTCGTGCGTGTCCATCGGCCGGGGGATCGGCTCGCCGATGCTCGGCAGGCTAGCGCCTCGCCCGGACGGTCGCATGCACCACTCCTTGCTCCGGACCGGCGTCGTGGACGCGCACCGCCGACGACCGGGACCGTCGAGACCCCGGGCGGCTACCGTGGGCGCGGTGTCGAGCGCCTCCCCCGCCCACCGGAAGTCGTGGCCCGCGGCCCCCTCCGGTTTCTTCGAGGTCGAGGCGGCCGGCCTGCGCTGGCTCGGGGAGGCGCAGCCGCGGGGCGGCGCCAGGGTCGTCGAGGTCCGGGACGTCGGCGCCGGGCACATCGACCTCGCCCGGCTGCACCCCGCTCGTCCGACCGAGGAGGCGGCCGAGGCCCTCGGGCGGGGGCTCGCCGTGACGCACGCCGCGGGTGCACCCGCCTTCGGGTCTCCCCCGGCCGGCTGGACCGGTGACTCCTGGATCGGGCGCCAGACGCAGAGCAACGAGCCGACGTCGACGTGGGGCCTCTTCTACGCCGAGCAGCGGGTGCGGCCCTTCGTGCGCCGGGCCGTCGACCGGGGGCACCTCGACGCCGCCGGGGCCCGCACCGTCGACCGCGTCTGCGACCGGCTGGCGTCCGGCGCCCTCGACGACGACCGGCCCCCGGCGCGCATCCACGGCGACCTGTGGTCGGGCAACGTCGTCTTCACCGCGGACGGCGCCGTCCTCATCGACCCCGCCGCGCACGGTGGGCACGGTCTCACCGACCTCGCGATGCTCGCCCTCTTCGGCTGCCCGGGGCTGGGCCGCATCGGCGCCGCGTACGAGGAGGCCGCGGGCCTTGCCGCCGGGTGGCGCGAGCTCGTCGGGCTGCACCAGCTCCACCCCCTCGCCGTGCACGCGGCGTCGCACGGGCCTGCGTATGCCGCTGAGCTTGTCGACACGGCCCGGACGTTCGCGTGAGGTGGGGTCGCCGACGTGCTCACGCCGTTTTGTCGTCCGAGCATCTCGTCGGCTACGCTTTACCGGTTCCCCCCGTGACTGCGGGGTGACGCGCGCCCTCGTGCGTCTGCCCCGATTCCGTGGTGGAGCTCAGCACTTCGTCAACATCGAATTTCAGGAGATACCCGTGGCTGCCAACTGCGACGTCTGCGGCAAGGGACCGAGCTTCGGTCACAACATCTCGCACTCGCACCGCCGCACCAAGCGCCGCTGGAACCCCAACATCCAGCGCGTTCGGACGCTGGTGGACGGTGTGACGCCGAAGCGACTCAACGTCTGCACCTCCTGCCTCAAGGCGGGCAAGGTCGTTCGCTGAACGTCCCTCACCAACGCTGAAGGCCGGCCCCCTCGGGGGCCGGCCTTCGTCGTACCCGCCTCCCTGGCCCGACGAGAGGCCCGCCGTCCGGTCAGGCGCCGCGGAAGTGGTCCCAGCCGGTGTGGGTGACGACGTGGCCGTCGACGAGGATGCCCGCCGGCTCGCCGTCCCCGGGAGCCCGCACCGACCCGATGGGCCGCCAGCCGCCCGGCAGCTCCCCCGCCGGGAAGGTGGCGAGCAGCGAGTGCTCCTCGCCGCCGGCCAGCACGCAGTCGAGCGCCGCCTCGGCCCCGAGCGCCTCGGTGAGCGCGTCGACGTCCGCGGCGAGCGCGCGCGGGTCGAGGTCGATGACGACGCGGCTCGCCCGGGCGATGCGCCCACCGTCGCGCAGCAGGCCGTCGCTGAGGTCGAGCATGGCGGTCGCCCCGGCGACCGCGGCCTCGGGGCCGGCGGCGAGCGGCGGCTCGGGACGTCGCTGACGGGCGACGGCGACCGGGTGCCGGTCGACGGCGTCGGCCTGCAGCAGGCGCAGGCCGGCGTCCGCGAGACCGAGGGAGCCGCGGACGGCGAGGACGTCACCGGGCCTCGCCCCCGACCGGAGCACCGGCTCGCCGTCGAGGCGACCGAGCGCCGTGACCGAGACCATGACGACCCCGGGCGGCGCGGACGAGAGGTCCCCGCCGAGCACGGCGACGCCCGCAGCGGCGCACGCCTCGGCCAGGCCGCGCACGTGGTCGAGCACCCACTCCAGCGACAGGTCGGGGTCGGCGACGAGGGTGACGAGGACGCCCGTGGGCCGGCCACCCATGGCCGCGACGTCGGCGAGGTTCTGCGCCACGACCTTGTGCCCGATGTCGGCGCCCGAGGACCACGCGTCGAGCCAGTCGCGGCCGAGGACGACGGTGTCGGTGGTCGCGATCGTGCGCTCGGACGTGCGCAGCACGGCGGCGTCGTCACCCGGGGCCACGAGCAGCTCGTCGGTGCCGGGGAAGGCCGGGAGGATGCGTCCGAGCAGCTCGTCCTCGTCGAGGTCGCGCAGCGGCGTCCCGCCCGTCATCATCGGCCCGCGCTGGAGCCGCTGCCCGTTCGGCACGGATCACACACCCTTTCGGTGGACGGCCGTCTCAGGCCCCCGGTTTCCATGGGACGTGAGGCCCCATGGCAAGGTAGCGTCAGGGCACGGTCGCAGTCACACTGGGACCTGCCGTTCCGACCGGTCGGGCCATCGCACGGCGCCGCGCCCGACCGTCCAACGATCGACACACAGTGAGGTGACACGTGGTCCAGGCCTACATCCTGATCCAGACCGAAGTCGGCAAGGCCGCGAGCGTGGCGGAGGCGATCGCGGGCATCTCGGGCGTGACCCTCGCCGAGGACGTCACGGGTCCCTACGACGTCATCGCCCGCGTGGAGGCCTCCAACGTCGACGACCTCGGTCGTCTCGTCATCGCCAAGCTCCAGGACGTCCCGGGCATCACCCGGACCCTGACCTGCACGGTCGTCCACGTCTGAGGCCAGCCCCCTGACCGGACGCACGTACCTCACGACGGCGGCGCTCTTCGGCGCCGCCGTCGTGCTGTCCGCGTGCAGCCGGGCGCCCGAGGTGGCCCTCGCGCCCCAGGCGTCGGCGCCGGTCTGCGCGTCGGCGCGGTGGCCGGGTGACGTCAGCGGCCACGCGCGGGTCACGACGCAGCCCGACGACGGGTCGGTGGCGGCGTGGGGCGACCCGGCGGTCATCGCCCGCTGCGGCCTCGACCCGCTCGGCCCGACCACCGACGACTGCGTGACCGTCGACGGCGTCGACTGGGTCGTGCGCCCGCTCACCGACGGCTCCGCCGCGACGACCTACGGCCGCGACCCGGCCATCGAGGTGCTGGCACCCGGTGTCTACGGCGCCGTGCCGCTGCTGCTGCCGGCCTTCACCGACGTCGCGAGGTCCCTGCCGACCAACGGCCGCCACTGCTCCTGAGGGCGTATGCCGTGTGGCCGCCTCTGCACGAGCCCGCAGGAGAGCGGTGGGCCCGGGTCACCACAGGTCTGCGCGGGTCAGCGCAGGTCAGCGCAGGCCGGTGCGCCGCTCGAGCGCGAGCGCGATGAGCTCGTCGATGAGGTCGGGGTAGTCGACGCCGGAGGCCGCCCACATCCGCGGGTACATCGAGTGCGGCGTGAAGCCCGGCATCGTGTTGATCTCGTTGACGAGCACCCGGCCGTCGTCGGTGTAGAAGCAGTCGACGCGAGCCAGCCCCTCGCAGCCGAGGGCCTCGAAGGCCTCCGCGGCGAGGCGCCGGACCTCCTTGGAGATCTCCTCGGGCACGTCGGCGGGACAGGTGAGGTCGACGTCGGCCTCGGCGAGGTACTTCGCCTCGAAGTCGTAGAAGCCGTGGTTGTCGTGGACGGCGACCTCGCCCACCTCCGACGTCCGCGGGCCCGACGTGCCGTGGCCCTCGAGCACGGCGCACTCGATCTCGCGGCCGGCGATCCCGGCCTCGACGAGGACCTTGGGGTCGTGCTCGCGCGCCACCTCGATGGCGGCCCGGAGCTCGGCGGGGTCGTCGACGCGGGTGATCCCCATCGACGATCCGGCCCGGGCGGGCTTGACGAAGAGCGGGTAGGCCAGCCCGGCGCAGGCGTCCATGGCGGCGGCGGGGTCGGTGCGCCACGCGCGGTCGGTGATGACGGCATACGGGCCGACGGGCAGACCGTGGCCGGCGAAGACGACCTTCATGTAGTGCTTGTCCATGCCCGCGGCCGAGGCGAAGACGCCGGAGCCGACGTAGCGGACGTCGGAGAGCTCGAGGAAGCCCTGCAGCGTGCCGTCCTCGCCGAACGGCCCGTGGAGCAGCGGGAAGACGACGTCGACCTGGCCGAGCTCCTGCGGCGGCCGGCCGGCCTCGAGGGAGGTGAGCGAGCTCTCGCGCGTCGAGAGCGGCAGGACCACGTGGGCGGCGCCCGGCTCGACCTCGGGCGTGCGCCCGGCCGTCAGCTCGAAACGGCTCGGCTCGTCGGCGGCGAGGACCCACTGCCCGTCGCGGGAGATGCCGATCGGGATGATGTCGTACTTGCTGCGGTCGATGGCGCGCAGCACCCCGGCGGCGGTGGCGCAGGAGACCGCGTGCTCCGAGGAGCGTCCTCCGAAGACGATGGCGACGCGGGGGCGGCTCGGCAGGTCGGGCTGGGGCTGGTCCGTGGTCATCAGGCGAGACTCTACCGAAGACCGTGGGACCCGCTCGTACCCTGAGGGCGTGGGCACCGAAGCGGATTCGCAGCACCTGCACGTCGACACCTTCCTCGTGGCGTCGGGGCGCCCCGAGCGCTCCCCCGGCTCGCCCGCGAACGTCGCCGTCGAGCTGACGTCGACGTATGCCGCGGACGGGCCCGTCAACTACGCCCGCTCGGGCAACCCGACGTGGAACGCCTTCGAGGAGGCGCTCGGCGGACTCGAGGGCGGCCACGCGCTCGTCCACGCGTCCGGCATGGGCGCCATCTCGGCGGCGCTCTCGCTCGTCCCGGCCGGCGGCACGGTCGTCGCGCCCGACACGACGTACAACGGCACGGGCGAGCTGCTCGTGGCCCACGAGAAGGCCGGCGGCACCGTCGTACGCGTCCACGCCACCGACACGGCCGGTTTCCTCGCCGCCCTCGAGTCGGCCGACCTGCTCTGGCTCGAGTCACCGACGAACCCGCTCATGGACGTCACCGAGCTCGACGTGGTCCTGGCCCGGTCACGGGACCTCGGCGTCACGAGCGTCGTCGACAACACGCTCTCGACGCCGCTCCTGTGCCGGCCGCTCTCGCTCGGTGCCGACGTCGTCGTGCACTCGGTGACGAAGTACCTCTCGGGCCACAGCGACGTCGTGCTCGGCGCGACCGTCGTCGCGGACTCCCAGCGCGGGCGCGAGGTCGGCGAGCGGCTGCGTCGCCACCGCACCCTGCACGGCGCGGTCGCGGGGCCGATGGAGGTCTTCCTCGCGCTGCGCGGGCTGCGGACCCTGTCGGTGCGGTTCGAGCGGGCGAGTGCCAGCGCGGCCGAGCTGGCCCGGCGCCTCGAGGGCCATCCCGCCGTGGAGCGCGTGCGCTACCCCGGCTCCGGCGCGATGGTCTCCGTCGACGTGGCCGGTGACGCCGAGGGCGCCGAGCGGGTCTGCGCCGCGACGCGGCTCTGGCTGCACGCGACGAGTCTCGGCGGTGTCGAGTCACAGCTCGAGCGCCGCCGCCGACACCCCTCGGAGTCCGAGCAGGTGCCGGTCAACCTCGTGCGGCTCTCGGTCGGCATCGAGCACGTCGACGACCTGTGGGCCGACCTGTCCCAGGCCCTCGACCACGCCTGACCCGGCCCGTCCCCAGCCTGACCGCGCCTGACCCACGGGGTCGCGTCGCAGTCTGGCGCCGACCGACGACCGTTGGTCGCCGCGAGGCCGCGACACGCCGCCGACACGCGTATGCCGTGCACCTACGGTCGTCCGTCGGCTGCGCCGAGGCGGACGCAGAGGTCACGGGACCCGCGACGAGGCGGACGGCATACGCCCTCAGTGCTTCTCGGCCTTGAGGTCGCGTGACATGAGGCGCGGACCGACCTCGCTCGCCGAGTGTCCGTCGCGGATGACGGCGACGACCTGCTCGCAGATCGGCATGTCGACGTCGTGCTGACCGGCAAGCGTGAGGATCGACTCGCAGGACTTGACGCCCTCGGTCGTCGTGCGCAGCTCGGCGGTGGCCTCCTCGACGGTCCGGCCGCGCCCGAGCCGCACACCGAAGCTGTGGTTGCGCGACAGCGGCGACATGCACGTCGCGATGAGGTCGCCAACGCCGGCGAGGCCCATGAAGGTCTGCGGGTGCGCGCCGAGGGCCAGGCCCAGGCGTGTCGTCTCGGCGAGACCTCGCGTGATGATCGTGGCCTTGGTGTTGTCGCCGAAGCCCATGCCCTCGGCCATGCCGGAGGCGAGCGCGACGACGTTCTTCGTCGCCCCGCACACCTCGGCGCCGATGACGTCGGTGTCGGTGTAGGGCCGGAACCACGGCGTCGCGCACGCGCTGGCGACGCGCTCGGCGGTCGCCATGTCGCGGCACGCGACGACGCCCGCAGCCGGCTGCCGGCGGGCGATCTCGGGGGCGAGGTTGGGCCCGGACACGACGACGACGCGGTCCGGCCCGACATCGCCGGCCTCGGCGATGACCTCGCTCATCCGCATCGTCGTGCCGAGCTCGACACCCTTCATGAGCGACACGACCGGCGCATCGGTGGGGATGGAGCCACCCCACTGCGTCAGGTTGGCGCGCAGCGTCTGCGACGGCACGGCGAGCACGACGACGTCGGCCCGGTGCAGCGCCTCGGCCGGGTCGACGGTGGCGCGGACCGCCGACGGCAGCTCGAGCTCGGGCAGGTAGGCGTCGTTGCGACCGGCGTTGATGGCCTCGGCGACCTCGGGGCGTCGGGCCCACATCGTCACGTCGCACGCGGCGTCGGCGAGGATCATCCCGAAGGCCGTCCCCCAGTTGCCGCTGCCCATGACGGCGACGCGAGTCGTCACGACGGGCTCCCGTCCCGGCCACGGTGGCGCTTGGTGCGCCCGATCTCGTGGTGCCCCAGCGGGTCACCGATCTCGGGGACGCCGTGCTGGCGCGGGTCGAAGCGCTCGTCGGGCCGCTTCTCTCCGCGGATCTCCTCGAGCAGCCCGGTGATGCGGTCCATGAGGCGGTCGGTGGCCTCGCGCAGCACCTTGGTGTCGATCGGCCGGTCGTAGAGGTCGGACAGGTCGACGGGCGGGCCGGCATACATGTGCATCGTCTTGCGCGGGAAGAGCGAGGGCCGGTGGCCGTAGGGCGAGAGGATCTCCTGGGCGCCCCACTGTGCCACCGGGATCAGCGGGCAGCGCGTCTCGAGGGCGACGCGGGCGGCGCCGGTCTTGCCGCGCATCGGCCACAGGTCGGGGTCACGCGTGATGGTGCCCTCGGGGAAGATGCCGAGCGGCTTCCCGGCCCTGACCCCCTCGACGGCGGCCCGGTAGGCGTCGGCCGCCGCGGCCGAGTTGCGGTAGACGGGGATCTGGCCGCACTTCTTGAGGAGCCAGCCGACGACCGGGATCGCGAAGAGGCTGTCCTTGCCGAGGAAGTAGGCCTCGCGCCCGCTGTCGAACATGAAGTGCGCGAAGACCAGCGGGTCGGCGTAGGAGATGTGGTTCGTCGAGACGACGAAGCCGCCCTCCGCCGGGATGTTCTCGAGCCCGCGCCAGTCGCGCTTGGTCACCCGCATCAGCAGCGGCCGGAGCACGAGGGCCACGAGCCGGTAGGCCAACGGCAGCCGCCTCTTGGGTGCGCCGGCTGTCACGGTGTCACGTCCTCCTCGTCGTGCGCACGCCGGTCGACGTGGCAGGGCTTCATCTTGTCCACCTCACGGCGCGGTGTCGAGCAGCGAGGCGGCGAGTGGGACGATATCGCCAGCATGACGACCTCCTCCCACGCGCACCCCCCGGACGCGCCGACCACCGACTGGCACGTCGTCGTCCCCGTCAAGGACACGAGCCACGGCAAGTCCCGCCTGGCGCGCGCCGTCGGCTCGGACCGCGCCGACCTCAGCGCCGCCATCGCCACCGACACGCTGGCCGCCGCCCTCGAGGCGGTCGGTCCGGGCCGCCTCGTGCTCGTGACGAGCGACGCCGGCCTGGCGGGCCGCTGGCGTACGCGTGGGGTGCACGTCGTGGCCGACCCGGGCGCCGGGCTCAACGACGCCGTCGCTGCGGGTATGCGGCACGCCGGGCCGGGTGCCCGCGTGGCAGCCCTGCTCGGCGACGTGCCGTCGCTCGACGCCGCCTCGCTGCGCTCGGCGCTCGCGGCCGCGGCGTCCGTCGACGAGTCGTTCGTGCCCGACGCGGACGGCACGGGGACGGTCCTGCGCTGCGGCCGCGGCTTCACGCCGCGCTTCGGCACCGACAGCGCCGCGCGTCACGAGGCCGACGGGGCGGTGCGCCTCGAGCTGCCGCTCCCCCGCCTGCGCACCGACGTCGACGACGCGCGGAGCCTGGCGCAGGCGCGCCGTCTCGGGCTGGGGCCGGCGACGCGCGCGGTCCTCGAGCACCGGGCATCTGGTTGGATCAGGAGCATGCAGGCCACCGTGCACCGCTTCGACCCCGAGACCCACACCGGGAGCGTGCTGCGCGACGACGGTGTCGAGCTGCGCTTCGAGGCGCCGGCGTTCGAGGCGAGCGGCCTGCGCCTGCTGCGCCTCGGGCAGCGCCTGACGGTCGAGGTCGTCGACGACCTCGTCGTCGCGCTGCACATCGTGGGCGTCGGGCCGGGACAGCCCATCCGCTGACACGCGCGTGGGCCCGACCGTCGCCGGTCGGGCCCACGTCACGTCCGGCGGCACCCCTGCCGGGCGCCGCCGCGAGGCCTCACCTCAAGGCGGTCTTCTTCGCGGTCGTCTTGCGGGCCGTCGTCGTCTTCTTGGCGGCCGTGGTCTTCGTGGCGGCAGCCTTCGCCGTCGTCTTCCTGGCGGCAGCCTTGGCCGGGGCGGCCTTGGTGGCGGTGGCGCGCTTGGCCGGGGCGGCCTTGGTCGCAGCGGCCTTCGTGGTCGTCTTCCTGGCGGCAGCCTTGGCCGGGGCGGCCTTGGTGGCGGTGGCGCGCTTGGCCGGGGCGGCCTTCGTCGTCGTCTTCTTGGCGGCAGCCTTGGCCGGGGCGGCCTTGGTGGCCGTGGCCCGCTTGGCCGGGGCGGCCTTCGTGGCAGCGGCCTTCGTCGTCGTCTTCCTGGCAGCAGCCTTGGCCGGGGCGGCCTTGGCTGCGGTCTTCTTCGCCGCCGTCCGCTTGGCCGGCGCTGCGGCCACCGAGGTGCCGGCGGAGGCGCGCGAGGCGGCCGACTCGGTCTTGGAGAGCTTCTTGGCGCCCGACACGACCTCCTTGAAGTTCGTGCCCGAACGGAACTTGGGGACGCGGGTCTTCTTGATCCTCACGGTCGCCCCCGTCTTGGGGTTGCGGCCGGTGCGCGCGGCCCGGTCGGCCCGCTCGAAGGTGCCGAAGCCGGTGATGCCGACCTTGCCACCCTTGGCGACCTCGCGGATGACGACGTCCAGGAACGCCTCCAGCGCGTCGGATGCGACCTTCTTGCTGCCGAGCTTGACCTCGAGCGCGTCGATCAGTTCTGCCTTGTTCACGTCTTCCCCTCCAGAGGACTGTCGGCGTCAGGCGACCCGACGATGTGCGTCCGGAACCGGTCCGGCTACCTCCTGACGTTAGGCCGCCGCGGCAGGCACGTCCATCACCGGTCGGTGGGTTTTTCGTTGTGTCGCAAGGAGTTTGACGCGTTCTGAGCGGATTCCGGGACGCCGCAGGGGCAGCCCAGCCGTGTCTGATTCGTCCGGAAACGCAAACGGATCCCCTTGTCTCACAAGGGGATCCGTTCGGTCCAAGGCGCCACCAGGGCGCCAAAGGGGCGTCTCGTCAGGCCGGGGTGGTGACCGGCTTGTGGCTCGCGCGGTGCGACTCGAAATCTGCGACGAGATCCTCGTGTCGCAGGGTCAGTCCGATGTCGTCGAGGCCCTCGAGCAGCCGCCAGCGGGTGTAGTCGTCGATCTCGAAGGGGGCGACGATCTCACCGGCGTGGACGGTGCGGCCCACGAGGTCGACCGAGATCTCGGCGCCCGGGTTGTTCTCGAGGTACTTCCAGATCAGCTCGACGTCGTCCTGCGCCACGATCGCGGTGAGCAGGCCCTGCTTGCCGCTGTTCCCACGGAAGATGTCGGCGAAGCGTGAGCTGATGACGACCCGGAAACCCCAGTTCATCAGGGCCCACACCGCGTGCTCGCGGCTCGACCCCGTGCCGAAGTCGGGTCCGGCCACGAGGACCGAGCCGTCGGCATACACCGGGTTGTTGAGGACGAACGACTCGTCCTTGCGCCAGGCAGCGAAGAGCCCGTCCTCGAAGCCGGTGCGCGTGACGCGCTTGAGGTACTCGGCGGGGATGATCTGGTCGGTGTCGACGTTGCTGCGGCGCAGCGGCACGCCGATGCCCGTGTGGGTCGTGAACGCGTCCATGGCTCAGGCCTCTCCGGTCGTCGCGGACGCCAGCTGGCCGTGGGTCCGGCTGGCGCTGTCGAGGTCGGAGGGGCTCGACAGCGTGCCCCGGACGGCGGTCGCGGCCGCCACGAGCGGGCTGACGAGGTGGGTGCGGCCACCCTTGCCTTGCCGGCCCTCGAAGTTGCGGTTGGACGTCGACGCGCTGCGCTCCCCCGGGGCGAGCGTGTCGGGGTTCATGCCGAGGCACATCGAGCAGCCGGGCAGGCGCCACTCGGCGCCGGCCTCGGTGAAGACCTTGTCGAGCCCCTCGGACTCGGCCTGGAGGCGGACCTTGGCCGACCCGGGGACGACGAGCATGCGGACGCCGTCGGCGACCCGGTGGCCCTGGACGACGGCCGCCGCCGCCCGGAGGTCCTCGATGCGTCCGTTCGTGCAGGAGCCGACGAAGACCGTGTCGACCTTGATGTCGCGCAGCGGCGTGCCGGGCTCGAGGCCCATGTAGGCGAGGGCGTTGGCGGCGGCGAGGCGGTCGCTCTCGTCGGCGAACTCCTCGGGGTCGGGGACCGAGGCCGAGAGCGGGAGGCCCTGGCCGGGGTTGGTGCCCCACGTGACGAAGGGGGTCAGCTCGGCCGCGTCGAGGTCGACCTCGGCGTCGAAGACGGCGTCGTCGTCGGTGCGCAGCGCGGTCCACTCGGCGACCGCGGCGTCCCAGTCGGCGCCGGTCGGTGCGTGCGGGCGACCCCGGAGATAGTCGAACGTCGTCTGGTCGGGCGCGATCATCCCGGCGCGCGCGCCGGCCTCGATCGACATGTTGCAGACCGTCATCCGGGCCTCCATCGACAGGGCCTCGATGGCCTCGCCGCGGTACTCGATGACGTAGCCCTGGCCACCGCCGGTGCCGATCTTGGCGATGACGGCCAGCACGATGTCCTTGGCCGTGACGCCGTCGGGCAGCGCGCCGCGCACGTTGACGGCGAGCGTGCGGAACGGCTTGAGGGGCAGCGTCTGCGTGGCGAGCACGTGCTCGACCTCGGAGGTGCCGATGCCGAACGCGAGCGCACCGAAGGCGCCGTGCGTCGAGGTGTGGCTGTCGCCGCAGACCACCGTCATGCCCGGCTGCGTCAGGCCGAGCTGCGGGCCGACGACGTGGACGATGCCCTGGTCGGCGTCACCCATCGGGTAGAGGCGGACACCGAACTCGTCGCAGTTGCGGCGGAGGGTCTCGACCTGGATCTTCGACACGGGGTCGGTGATGGGGCCCGGCGTCGTGGGGACGTTGTGGTCCTCGGTCGCGAGCGTGAGGTCGGGGCGGCGCACGGGCCGGCCGGCGAGGCGGAGCCCGTCGAAGGCCTGGGGACTGGTCACCTCATGGAGGAGGTGGAGGTCGATGTAGAGGAGGTCGGGCTCCCCCTCGGCGCGACGTACGACGTGTGCGTCCCAGACCTTCTCGGCCAGTGTCCCTGCCATGACTCCCTCTGACTTCCCTCCGCGGCGGCGTTCCGGTGCTCGAGCGCGTGCGCCATCGAGGACCTGGTCGCGACATCGCTCTTCGGCAAGCGTGAACCTTTTGTGGGCCCGGTGGATTGACGTCTCAGTGCCTGAGACGTCAGTATCAGTGCATGGACAACTCTTCAGGGGTCGGTGTTCTCGACAAGGCCGCCACGGTGCTCGGCGCCCTCGAGGCCGGTCCGGCCACCCTCGCCCAGCTCGTCGGAGCCACCGGACTCGCGCGTCCGACGGCCCACCGTCTGGCCGTCGCCCTCGAGCACCACCGCCTCGTCTCCCGGGACATGCAGGGGCGCTTCGTGCTCGGTCCGCGCCTCGGCGAGCTCGCCTCGGCCGCGGGTGAGGACCGGCTGCTCGCAGCGGCCGGTCCGGTGCTCGGCGCCCTGCGCGACCACACGAACGAGAGCGCGCAGCTCTTCCGCCGCCAGGGCGACCAGCGCATCTGCGTGGCCGCGGCCGAGCGGCCCGTCGGCCTGCGCGACTCGATCCCGGTCGGCGCGACGCTCTCGATGCTCGCGGGCTCCGCCGCCCAGGTGCTGCTCGCGTGGGAGGAGCCCGACCGGCTCCACCGCGGCCTGCAGGGTGCGGCCTTCACGGCCACCGCCCTGTCCGGCGTCCGCCGCCGCGGGTGGGCCCAGAGCGTCGCCGAGCGCGAGGCCGGCGTCGCGTCGGTGTCGGCGCCGGTGCGCGGTCCGTCGGGTCGCGTCGTCGCCGCGGTCTCCATCTCCGGACCCATCGAGCGCCTCTCGCGCCAGCCCGGTCGGCTCCACGCGGCGACGGTCGTCGCCGGGGCCAACAAGCTGACCGAGGTGCTGCGTCGCCACCACGCCATGCAGCAGCAGCAACAGCAGCAGCACAACGCCTGACCCCGCCGGCTCCCTGCCGCCTCCCGACAACGGTGTCGGGGACGGCCGGTCGTGCACAACGGATCGGTCACGATCCGCATCGACACCCCGACTCGGACAACCATTCCCGACGTCGTCGCGTCACCCTCAGTGCAGTGCACGACGCACGGCACGTCGCGTTCAGACAAGGGGTCACGATGCAGACAGCCACCTCACCGCTCCGGGCCACGGGCGCCCTGCGCCGCGCCCTCGTGCTCGCCGGCGCCGTCGCCCTCGTCGCCGCGACGACGGCCTGCAGCCCCGACCAGGGGGCCGGGGTGGCTGCGACGCACGTCGGCCAGACCGCTGGGTCCAGCTCGTCCGGCACGCCGGCACCCACGGGCGAGACCCCCGCCGGCACCCCGAGCGAGACCCCGAGCGAGACCCCGTCGACCACCCCGGCGGCCACCCCCACCACGGTCGCCCCGCCGACGACCACACCGGCGAAGCCGCGCCCCGCGCCCACCGCGACGGCCGAGCCGACGCCGGTGCCCGTCATCGTCCTCCGCGCCGGCGACACCGGTCCGAAGGTGCGCTCCCTGCAGGCGCGGCTGCGCCAGCTGAACTGGTTCGACGGCGACGTCAGCGACCGCTACGGCACGAGGACGACCGCCGCGGTCCGTGGCTTCCAGGCCAAGCGCGGCTTCGACGCGACCGGCACCCTCGACGAGCGCACGTGGGACAAGCTCGTCTCGATGACCCATCGCCCGACGGCCGACGAGCTCGCCAACGTCAAGCCCAAGCCGGCCGAGCCCGCGCCGGGGTCGATGTCGTGGGACGTCGACGAGCGCTGCATGACCGGACGCGTCATGTGCGTCAGCAAGTCGACCAAGCGCCTCACGTGGGTCGTCGACGGCATACCGCAGTACGGCTTCGACGTGCGCTTCGGCAGCGACGAGCTGCCGACCCGCGAGGGCGTCTTCTCCGTCTACCTCAAGAAGGTCGACGTCATCTCGAACCTCTACCACACGCCCATGCCGTACTCGATGTTCTTCTCCGGCGGCCAGGCCGTGCACTACTCCTCGAACTTCGCCCGCCTCGGCTACTCGGGCGCCTCGCACGGTTGCGTCAACGTCCGCAACAAGCCGCTGCTCATCCAGCTCTACAACGAGGTGCGGATCGGCGACAAGGTCGTCGTGCACTGGTGACGGCCTAACGGCCCGACGGCCCGACGGCGTCCGGGCACCCGGACGTAGGCTGACGGGGTCACTCCCCCACGGCCCGAAGGAGTCGGTGTGCTCAAGGTTGGTTGGAAGGCGTCCGCGGAGCAGTTCGGTCCGCGCGACCTCGTCACGTTGGCCACGCAGGCCGAGCAGGTCGGCCTCGACTCGGCCTTCATCTCCGACCACTTCCAGCCGTGGCGCCACCAGCAGGGGCACGCACCGTTCGCGATGAGCTGGCTGGCCGCGGCCGGCGAGCGCACCGAGCGGATCCAGCTCGGCACGTCGGTCATGACCCCGACGTTCCGCTACAACCCGGCCGTCGTGGCGCAGGCGTTCGGCACGCTCGGGGCCCTCAACCCGGGACGCATCGTCCTCGGCATCGGCACCGGCGAGGCCCTCAACGAGGTGGCCGTCGGCGCCGCCGGCTCGCCGTGGCCGGAGTTCAAGGAGCGCTTCGCGCGGCTGCGCGAGGCCGTGACGCTGATGCGGAGGCTGTGGACCGAGGAGCGCGTCGACTTCGAGGGCGACTACTACCGCACGCACGCGGCGACGGTCTACGACCGCCCCGAGCAGCCCATCCCCGTCTACGTCGCGGCGGGGGGCCCGCTCGTCGCGAGGTATGCCGGCCGGTCGGGTGACGGGTTCATCTGCACGTCCGGGAAGGGCCGCGAGCTCTACGAGGACAAGCTGCTGCCCGCCGTCGACGAGGGCCTGGCCAAGTCGGGGCGCACCCGCGACGACATCGACCGGATGATCGAGATCAAGCTCTCCTACGACCGCGACCCCGAGCAGGCGCTGCACAACGTGCGCTTCTGGGCGCCGCTGTCGCTCAGCGCCGAGCAGAAGCACGGCGTCGACGACCCGGTCGAGATGGAGCGCCACGCCGACGAGCTGTCCGACGAGGAGATCGCCAAGCGCTGGATCGTCACGAGCGACCCGGCCGAGGCCGTCGACGCGGTGCGCCAGTACGTCGACTGGGGTTTCAACCACGTCGTCTTCCACGCGCCCGGCCACGACCAGGGCCGGTTCCTCGAGCAGTTCTCGGCCGACGTGCTGCCCGGACTGCGCGAGCTCAGCTGACGACGCCCTCGGGGGTCGCGCTGTCGGTGGCGACCTCACGCCGGCCGATCCGGGCGTGCCGTCGACGGCTGCGGTCCTCGGTGAGGCCGAACGCCCTGCCGAGGCCGGTGGGCGGCATCCCGACGTAGAGGCTCTCGTGCGCGCCGGCCGGCACGGCGTACGTCTCGTGCCAGATGCCGACGGCTCCGGTGGCCTTGCGGCTGCGGCGGTAGAACGCCGTCCACGCGGGACGGTGGCGACGCTCGGGGTCGTTGGCGTAGGCGTACACCGAGTCGACGTCACGCCAGTACTGCACGAGCGTGGGCCCTCCGGCGCCGATGAGGGTGCGGGCCTCGAGGAAGCCGAGGTCGGGCCCCTCCCCCTGCGCGGCCGCGGCCTTGGCGGCATACAGCTCGGTGACCATGCCCGGCATGGCGGCGAACACCGGGCCCCAGAGGTCCGGGCGCCAGGGGTGGTTGACCCGCATGCCGATGAGGAAGACGGCGAGCTCGCCGTCGTGGGTGTGACTGCTGTGGATGAAACCGGTCATGACACGCCTCTCGGATAGTGGTGCTATCCAAGTTTGGACAGTCATACTATCCAAAGTCAAGGGAGGACTCTCATGCGCATCTCGGAGCTGGCCGGCCGCACCGACGTCAGCATCCCCACGCTCAAGTACTACCTGCGCGAGGGGCTGCTCCATGCCGGGGAGGCCCAGGGCGCCACCCGCGCGAGCTACGACGAGAGCCACGTCGACCGGGTCCGCCTCGTGCGCACCCTCGTCGACGTGGGACGCCTCTCGATCGACCGGGTCCGTGAGGTCGTGCGGTCCCTCGACGACCCACCCGCCAGTCGCCACGAGCTGCTCGGGGCCGCCCACGAGGCCCTGCGCCCCTCGGCCCCCTCCGCCCCTTCGGCGGACGCCACGACCGAGTCGCTCGCCCGGGTGCGCGCCCTCGGGCCGCCGGGGTGCGAGCACTCGCCGGCCGGGCTCCAGCTCGCCCAGGCGCTCACCGCCGCTGCCGCCGGCGGGTGGAGCATCGACGACGCCACCCTGGCCACGTGGCACCGGGCCATGCTCTCCGTCGCCGAGACCGACGTCGCCCCCGCTCTCGCCACCGCCCCACCCGAGGAGGCCCTGCGCTACGCGATCGTCGGCACCGTCCTGACCGACCCGGTGCTGCTCGCCCTGCGCCGGGTCGCCCAGGAGGCCGTGAGCGCCCGGCGGCTCGGCGACACGCCCCGCCCGTGACTCGCCCGAAGCCCGGGCCGTCGGCGACAGCCGCGCACTAGCATCGGAGACAGGTCCACCGCGGACCGGGAACCCGGGAAGGGACCGCGCGCGTGACGACACCTTCGAACGACCTTGACGACGGGCCGGACCCCGGCCTGGCGGTCCGGGCGGTAGCCCTCGCCCGCCGGCTGCCCTTCACGCTCGCGGTCGTGGGCACCATGCTCGTCATCGGGGTGGCGACGGGCACCTTGTGGAGCGCCCTCGAGGACCGGGACCTGCTCCACCACGTCGCCTACGGGCTTCCCGCCCTCCAGGACGGCCGATGGTGGACACCCGTCACCGGGGCCGTCTTCGCCCTCACGCCGGGGCAGTACCTCCCCGTGGCCGGCGGCGCCCTGCTCATGGTCGGGTGGTCGGAGTGGCGCCTCGGCACCCGCACGGTCGCCGTCGCCGCGACCTCGACCCATCTCGCCGGCGTCCTGCTGGCCTCGCTGTTCCTCCTCGTCGTGGGAGGCACCGGCTGGGAGTGGGCCGCCCGGCTCGCCACCGAGCTGGACGCGGGGTTCAGCGCCGGCGCCCTCGGGGCCGTCGCCGCGGCGAGCGCCACCCTGACCCCACCGTGGCGCGGACGCCTGAGAGCCGTCCTCTCCCTCTACGCGGTCGTCGCGCTGCTCTACGTCGGACGCCTGTGGGACCTCGAGCACGCCATCGGCATCTCGGTCGGGCTCGCCCTCGGCCCCGTCCTGCTCGGCCGCCGTCCGTCGCTCGCGCTCCCCCGCTTCAGCCGTCACGAGTGGCGCGTCGTGTCGTCGGTCTTCTACCTCGTCAGCGCGGCGATCCAGATACTGCTCTACTTCACGCCCTCGAACGGCCCGCTCGGGGCGACGTCCGACGACACGGACGCCTTCAGCGTCCTCGTCAGCGCCGCCATCGCGCTCCTGCTCGCCGACGGTCTCCGCCGCGGGTCCCGTCGGGTCTGGTTCCTCGCGGGCGCGCTGGCGACCCTCTCCCTGCTGGCCCAGTCCCTGCTCATCGTCGTCGAGCTCGTCGCCCCCGACCAGCTCAACGCCGACGGCCAGGTCGCGACCTCCGTCCCGGAGCTCGTCGTCAGCGTCGTCATCACGGTGCTGCAGCTCGCCGTCCTCGTGCTCGGCAGGTCGGCCTTCCAGGCCCGGTCGAGCCGCAAGCGACGTGCGCAGCTCGCGACCGGGGCGAGCGAGCGTGACACCGCGGTCGCCCTGCTCAAGGAGCACGGTGGGTCGACGATGTCCTGGATGGGGACCTGGCCCGACAACCACTGGTACATCCACCGCGACCCGTCGGGTGCGCCCCTGGGCTACGTCGCCTTCCAGGTGCACCGGGGGACGGCCATCGCCCTCGGCGACCCCGTCGCAGCGGACGCGGCGACGCGCGCCGCCGTGCTGCAGGGCTTCGTCGACGAGCAGGAGACGCACGGGCTCATGGTGTGCTTCTTCTCCGTCACGCAGGAGGTCGCCGACTGGGGGCGGGCCCACGGCCGGCGCGACGTGCTCGTGGCCGAGGAGGCGATCATCGACCTGCCCGACCTCGAGTTCAAGGGCAGGTCCTGGCAGAGCGTCCGCACGGCCCTCAACCGGGCGACGAAGGACGGGATCACCTATCGCGAAGGGCGGCTCGCCGAGATGCCCCGCGGCCTGCTGACCCAGGTGCGCGCCATCTCCGAGCTCTGGGTGTCCGACAAGGGGCTGCCCGAGATGGGTTTCACCCTCGGGGGCGTCGACGAGGCCCTCGACCCCGACACGCGGGTCGGGCTGGCCGTCGACGCCGACATGACGGTCCACGGCGTCACGTCGTGGCTACCCGTCCACTCCGCCGGGGGCGAGATCCGCGGGTGGACGCTCGACGTCATGCGCCGGCTGCCGGACGGGTTCCGGCCCGTCACCGAGTTCCTCATCGCGAGCGCCTGCCTGTCCTTCCGGGAGCAGGGCGCATCGTTCGTCTCGCTGTCGGGTGCGCCGCTCGCGCACTCCGGCGACGGCACGGCCGAGCGGGCCGCGCTCGAGCGGCTCCTCGACCAGCTCGGTGAGGCGATGGAGCCCCTCTACGGCTTCCGGTCGCTCGACAGCTTCAAGCAGAAGTTCCGGCCCCGGCACGAGCCGGTCTACCTCGTCTTCTCCGACGAGGCCGCCCTGCCGCGCATCGGCCTCGCCCTGACGTCGGCGTACCTTCCCGGGGCCTCCCTGCGCGACCTGGCCCGTGCCGGGCTCCAGTCGCGCAGGGACGACGCTCAGGTGTCCTTGTAGGGGCGCTTCTCGAGCACGGAGGCCAGCGTCGCCGTCTGGTCGGCGGTCCAGCCGGGCGGATTCGTGACGGCGACCCAGGACTCGAGGTTGGACGTCGCGGAGTAGAGGTGGCCGTAGCCCATCGGGATGCTGCCCGCTCCCGGCAGGTCGAGCAGGACCTGCCACATCGTGACGAGCGGGAACCAGCCCATGTTGGCCGAGACGTCGGGCCCCCGGTCGCCGTTGGCGAGCCACTCGGGCGGGCTGAAGGCCATCGACGGCGAGAAGAAGACGATGGGGTCGCTCGCGTGCTGGAGGTAGACGAGCCGCGTCGGGCCCCAGCTCGAGCCCCCGCGGTCGAGGCCGTTCTGCTCGGCGGTGAAGCGCACCGTGCGTCCCTGCTCGTAGATCGGGAGGTATGCCGGGCTGCCCGGCTCGCGCTGCGCCGTGAGCCGGGCGTGCAGGTCGTTGACGAACGGCGGCCCCGACATGAGCGCGCCGTCGATCGGCTCGTTGATGACGTTGATCGACGACAGGATGCTCTCGACGCCGAACGAGCCGAGCGAGAGGCCGTAGAGGTAGAGCTTGGGCCGGGTCGCCTCCGGCAGGGTCGACCAGTACTGGTGGATGGTGTCGAAGACGACGCGTGAGGTCTCGCGCACGGCGTCCTGGTCGGCGAGCAGCGAGATCCACGACGGCAGGTAGGAGTACTGCACGCCGGCGATGGCCGTGTCACCGTTCCAGAGGAACTCGAGGGGGTCGGTGCCGTTCTGGTCGAGGAACCCGGTGCCCGTCGTCGTGGCGACGACGAGGACCTTCCGGTCGAAGGCTCCGGTGCGCTTCAGCTCGGCGAGCACGAGGTCGGCCCGGCCCTGCACGGTGTCGGCGGACCGGAGACCGGCGTAGACGCGGATCGGCTCCTTGGCGCCGCCGCCGCTCGCGGCGTCGATCTCGGCGACGGTCGGGCCGCCGCCGACGAAGTAGCGGCCCTGGCGGCCGAGCAGGTCCCAGCTCGACAGCGACTGCGGGCTGCCGGACCGCTCCGGCACCTGCGGCCGGTTCATGTCCTCGGCGATGAGGGTGTCGCGCGGGGCGAAGATGTTGTTGGCCACGGCGAAGAAGCCGTTGACGAGGACGCCGGTGAGCAGCGACCAGATGAGCGCGAGCAGGACCGCCGAGCCGACGACCACGGCGACACGGCGGGGCAGCCGGCGTCCGAGCCAGCGGAAGACGGTGCGGAAGAGCAGGCGCAGGCTGCGCGCGACGACGAGGATGAGGGCCGCGAGCAGCGCCGTCACCCCGATGATGACCGGCCAGTCGGTCGGCGACACCGGCTCCATGCCGTAGAGGGTGCGGATCTCGTTCTGCCACCCGACCTGGCGCCACCCGGTGAAGACGGCCGCCCAGAGACCGAGGCCCACGAAGATCGCGACGAGGGCAAGGCGCGCGCGACCGGTGACGCTCGGGATCCCGAGATAGCGCCAGATCGCCTGGGCGCCGGCGCCGATGCCGTAGCCGATCATCACGGTGACGCCCGAGGCGACGCCCTGCACCATCGCGCCGCGAGGCAGGAGCGAGGGCAGCAGCGACAGCGCGAAGAACCACGCCGCCACGGTGAGGCCCACGCCGGAGAACGTCAGGTCGAAGACGCGGCGGGGAGTGCCGAGTGCCGGGTGCCACGTGCGGCGACGGGCGGCGACCTCCGGAGGGGCGACGGCGATCGTTGCGGTCATGCGGCGGCTCCTTGCTCGGCGTGCCTATGACGAGCGTCAGCATAAGGTTCGCCGGCCGGGGAGACCCTTGACATGCACGAAGACCCCGGTCCGTGTGGACCGGGGTCTCCTTGTGCTCTCTCGAGCATCACGTAGCCCCGACGGGATTCGAACCCGCGCTACCGCCTTGAGAGGGCGGCGTGCTAGGCCGCTACACAACGGGGCCGTGAGCGGTGCCGAGCGGACTCGGCACGAGAAGAAACCTTACCGTGAAGGCTGGATTTCTCCGAATCGGCTCACGTTGCCGTGAACCAGAGCTGGGGTACCAGGACTCGAACCTAGAATGACGGAACCAGAAACCGTAGTGTTGCCAATTACACCATACCCCAAGGGGTTTCACTCCGAGCCTGCCTCGCGGCCGGTACGGGGTGAACCGAATGGGAATACTACCGGTCCGTGAGCGGTGGCCCAAATCGGCGGTCGAGCACCGCCGCGACCTCGTCCAGCCCACGCACGGTGGCGACCGGTTGGTGCGTCCCGAGACCCCCACGATCGAGCCACACGGCACGCAGGCCGGCGGCCTGGGCCCCGAGGACGTCCCACTCGATGCTGTCGCCGATGCAGACCACCCGGTGGGGCGGCGCACCGACGAGCCGGCAGGCCTCGAGGTAGACGCGCGGGTCCGGCTTGCCGAAGCCGAGGGTGTCGGTCGTCACGACGACGTCGAACCGCTCGGCGAGGTCGAGGGCCTCGAGCTTGACCCGGGTCGGCGCGTGGGCGGAGTTGGTCAGCAGGGCGACCGGGAGCCCCTCCTGCTCGGCCGCGGCGAGCAGGCCCGGCACGTCGGGGAAGAGGCGCTGGGCGCTGCGGAAGGCCGGGGCGTACGTGTCCTCGAACGACCGGTGGGCGCCGTCGGGGACCTCGAGGCCGAAGGCCAGCGCCACCTCGGCGAGCCGGCCCGACCGCATCGCGTCGAACGGGACGTCGCCGGAGGCGTAGCGCGGGAACCAGCGCTCCGGGTCGTCGTAGTAGCGCTGCGCCATGGCGCGGTGGTCCTCGTCCGAGCGGTGCGGCCAGAGGGCGGCCGCCGCCTCGGTGCCGGCGGCGACCATCGCCTCCTGCGTGTCGACGATGGTGTCGTCGACGTCGAGCAGCACGGCGTGCACGCCGTCGAGGACGGCGGCCAGGGTGGGTGCGTTCACGCGGTGACTCCTGTCACGGGTCGAGGCCGAAGAGGGGCAGGGCCGGGTTCATGCCCTCGATGACGACGTGCCGGGACCGACCGGACGCGTCCCACGTCGCCCGCTCGAGGCGCACGTGCTGCAGCGTCTCGCCCGAGTGCTCGAGCACCGAGCGGTGGGTGTCGTGGTAGCCGAGGGAGCGCGAGACGCCGAGGGAGGACGCGTTGCCGACGACGGCCGAGCTGATCGCCGCCTCGGCGTGCAACGGGCCGAAGGCGAGCGCGAGCACCGCAGCCCGCATCTGCGTGCCGAGCCCTCTCCCCCGCGCCTCGGCCACGAGCCACGACGAGGAGTCGACGGTGCGGTCCGCGCGCCAGTCGGGCCCCTCGAGCCACTGGGCACCCACGACGCGGCCCGCCAGCCGGACGACGAAGGGCAGCGCCCAGTCGTCGGGCGACCACATCCCGAGGGCGCGCCAGTACCCCTGCGCGAGGACGGCCCGACGGTTCGCCGGGACGTCGAGGCCGGCATACGTCGTCGCGTGCGGGTTGAGCTCGAGGTCGGCGGGCAGCAGGGCCCACAGGGTCGGCAGGTCCGCCTCGGTCATGACCGTCAGGTCGAGGTCGGCCGTGCGCAGGCGGATGCCGTGCAGCGGCCAGGACCAGCCATCGGCGCCCTCCACCCCCGTGTCCTCAGATCGAGTCGCGCAGCGACCGGAGGCGGCTCAGGGTCGAGGTCTTGCCGAGGATCTCCATCGACTCGAAGAGCGGCGGCGAGATGCGCGCCCCCGAGACGGCCGTGCGCAGCGGGCCGAAGGCGAAGCGCGGCTTGATGCCGAGACCGTCGACGATGGCGGCGCGGAGCGCCTCCTCGATGCGGGCGGCGTTCCACGGGCTGCCCGTGCCGAGGACGCCGGTGCCGTGGTCGTCGATGTCGCCGAGGACCTCGAGGGCCGCGTCGAGCACGGCGGGGGCGTCGTCGTTGAGCTGCGCGCGGGCGTCCTCGTCGATGACGAGCTGGTCGTCGGCGACGAAGAAGGGACGGACGAGCGCGGGCGCCTCGGTGAGCAGGGCCATACGGGTCTGGATGAGCTCGGCGACGGACTTGAGGCGCGCGAGCTCACCGAGCGACTGCGTCTCGCCGAGGACACCGTCGGCGACCAGGTAGGGAAGCAGACGGCTCGCGAACTCGCCCACCTCGAGCGACCGGATGTAGACGCCGTTGAGCCAGTCGAGCTTCTTGAGGTCGAAGATCGGACCGATCGGGTTGACCTTGGCCCAGTCGAACGTGCGGCTGAAGTCGTCGAACGTGAAGACCTCGACGTCCGTGCCCTCGGCGTCCTGCTGCGGCGGATAGGCAAGCAGCGCAAGGAAGTTGACGAGGGCCTCGGGAAGGTAGCCCTGCTCGCGGAACCATGTGAGGCGCGCGGCGGGGTTCTTGCGCTTGGAGATCTTGGACTTGTCGGTGTTGCGCAGCAGCGGCATGTGCGCGAACGCCGGCGGCTCGAGCCCGAGCCAGCGGTAGAGCAGGACGTGCTTCGGCGTCGAGCTGATCCACTCCTCGCCGCGCACGACGTGGGTGATGCCCATGAGGTGGTCGTCGACGACGACGGCCAGGTGGTACGTGGGGAACCCGTCGGCCTTGAGGATCACCTGGTCGTCGGGGCGCGGCGCCGAGACCTTGCCGCGGATGACGTCGTCGAAGACGAGCGGCACGTCGTCGGGGATGAGCATGCGCACGACCGGGGTCTCGCTGAAACCGGGCAGCGCGGCGCGCTCCTCGCGGGTCTTGCCGACGCAGAGACGGTCGTAGCCGGTCGGCTGCTTCGTCTTCTGCTGGATCTCGCGCATCTGGTCGAGGCGCTCCTTGGAGCACCAGCAGTAGTACGCGTGGCCGTCCTCGAGGAGCCGCTCGACGTAGGGGCGGTAGGTCTCGAGACGCTCGGACTGGCGGTACGGCGCGAAGGGCCCACCGATGTCCGGGCCCTCGTCCCAGTGCAGCCCGAGCCACGCGAGGGTGTCGTAGAGCTGCGCCTCGGAGTCCTCACGGAAGCGCGCGCGGTCGGTGTCCTCGACCCGCAGGACGAACTGGCCGCCCTGCTGCCGGGTGAAGGCGAGGTTGAAGAGCGACATGTACGCCGTGCCGACGTGCGGGTCACCGGTCGGCGACGGCGCGACGCGGGTGCGCACCGGGCCGGAGCCGTCCGAGGTCGAGACGCGCGCGCCCTCCTCGGTGCGGATCTCGACGAGCTCGCCGGCGTCGCTGGCGGTGGAAGACGGCATACCTGTGCTGGTGGTGTTGTCGCTCATGGTGCGACCCAGCCTAGTGGGAGCCCGAAAGGGTCAGCGACGCACGAAGGTGTTGGTCAGCGACCCGATACCCGCGATCTCGACGGTGACCTGCTGGCCGGCCTCGACGAGCCCGACCCCCGCCGGGGTGCCGGTGAGGATGACGTCACCGGGCAGCAGCGTGAAGGCCGCCGAGGCGTACTCGATGATCGTCGCGATGCCGTGGATCATGTCGGCGGTCGTGCCGTCCTGCTTCACGTCGCCGTCGAGCGTCGTGACGATCGAGAGGTCGGCCGTGTCGAGCTCGGTCTCGACCCACGGGCCGAGCGGGCAGCTCGTGTCGAAGCCCTTGGCGCGGGCCCACTGGCCGTCGCTGCGCTGCCAGTCGCGCGCCGTGACGTCGTTGGCGATGGTGTAGCCGTAGATGCACTCGGCCGCGTCCTTGGCCTTGACACCCTTGGTGATGGTCTTGATGACGACCGCCAGCTCGCCCTCGTAGGAGATCTCGCTGCTCCCGGCCGGCAGGACGACCGGGTCGAACGGACCGACGACGGCAGTGTTGGGCTTGAAGAACATCATCGGCTCGGCCGGAGCCTCGCCGCCCATCTCCTTGGCGTGGTCGGCGTAGTTCTTGCCGATCGCGACGATCTTGGAGCGCGGGATGACCGGCGCGAGGAGGCGCACGTCGTCGAGCATGACGGGCGGCTGCCCGCTCGGCTGGAGACCGATGTAGAGCGGGTCGCCGGCCAGCGGCGTGATCACCTCGCTGCCGGGGTCGCCCTGGACGATGCCGTATGCCGGGTCGTCCCCGGTCGTGAACCTCGCGATGCGCACGCGCCCACCCTACGACGGGTGGGGCTTGGCCGCGGAGGCGGTCAGCGCGGCCAGACGATGGTGACGTCGGCCGGCGACCCGGGCTGCCCGCTGGGTCGGGTGCGGTACTCCGGCACGCCGACGCACGTCCACAGCAGACCCGCCACGTCCGTCCCGAGGAGGTGGGCGAGGTCGGAGTCGCGGAAGGTCATGCCCGACGCCGCCGCGCCCAACGCGTACGCCATGAGGTGGAGCCGGCCCTCGGCGAGCCCGGCGAGCAGCTGGGCCTCGCGGTAGCCGTGGTCGTCGAGCCCGTCGAGCCCGTCGAGCCCGTCGAGGGGGATGCCGCTCATGGCGACGAAGGAGGCGTCGCGGGCGAGTCCCTGCTCGAGGGCGGCCGTGAAGAGCTCGTCGCGGACGGACGGCTCGTCGAGCGGGCGCACGGGCGACGCGAGGTCGGGCCAGCGGTGGATCCCGGTCGGGACGTCGTCGACGCCGCTGACCCCCACCCAGTGCGGCACGTCGATGCCGCGCAGCGAGGCGCTCATCGCGTCGACGAGCACGTGGCGCGGCAGGGAGCGCTCGGGGTGGAGCCGGCGGATCGACCCCTTGCTGACGACGACGGCGTCGGTGCTCGGGCCGCCCTCGGAGGTGAGCTCGACCGGCGCCCCGCGCTCGAGCTCGGCGCCGAGCGTGCGCTGCTCCCCCGCGCGCTGCGCGGCCGTGACGAGCGGGAACTCGAGGCCGTCGGCGTCGTGGTGGCCCGACATCGGGTCGCCGGTCAGGTGCACGGCCGGGTCTCCGGGGCCGAGCGCCACGAGGGCTACCGGGAACTCGTGCACGCGGTCAGCGCCGACGAGCGCTGCCACCTCGGCGTCGGGGAAGGCGGTGAAGAGGCGCGCCGTCAGGCCTGCCGAGTCGGCGAGGGCGAGCGTCTGGGCCAGCATGGTGCCGGCGTCCCAGTAGACGTGGCGGAAGCCGCGCTCGCGGTAGCGCCAGCCGGTGCGCCACGGCACCCCCGTGACGACGACGGTCAGGGCGTCACCCGACGGCGGCGGGCCGAGCACGACGAGAGCATGGGCCTCCGGGTCGTACCAGTGCAGTCCCGGCTCCAGCCCGTCGACCGCGGCCCCGCGCGGGACGGCGACGTAGAGCTCGAGCGGGAAGCGGGCCCCCGCGGAGCCCGCGGCGCGGAAGAGCATGACCCCGCCGTCGGGCCGCCTCGTGCGCCGGGTGACCCCGGACGACAGGTAGAGCAGACGGGCCAGGCCGGGGAGGTCGAGCCGGCTCGGCTCGACGTCCGCCGTGCCCGCGAGCACGGCGGTGGCGGGAGCCGAGGACGCGGGGAGGTCCGGCGGCAGGAGGACGCGCCGCAGGTCGTCGTCGTAGCGCTTGTAGGACTGCGGTCGCCGCGTCACGTCGTTGGGCACGAGGTCCTGGACGAGCCGGTCGTCGTCGGGGACCTCCGTCCACTCCCGCTCGGGGGTGTAGGAGGTCAGGCGGTGCAGCAGGTGGGTGGGCCGCTCGGCGTCAGGTGCCATGAGGCCATCCTGCCGTCGCGGCAGCCCCGCGCGGTGGGGTTCGGCGCCGGGAGTCGCCTACCCTCGTGGGGTGCAGGTCCTGGGTGAGCCGGAGTGGCGAGAGCGGACGGCGGCGCACGAGGCGCGGGTCGACGCCGCGACGTCGGCGCACCTGGCCCGTCGTCGTGACCACCGCACGCACCCGGTCGAGGACTTCCTCTTCACGTACTACTCCTTCAAGCCCGCGCAGCTGCGTCGTTGGCACCCCGGGGCCGGGACGTGCATCGCGGAGGCTGCTGACGCGCCGCACGCGGAGTGGCGGTTCTACGCGGTCCGGGGCGACGTCGTCGGCGTGGACGTCGAGGCCTTCACCGCGGCGCGCGGCGACACGTTGCGCTTCGTCCGCGAGCTGCTCGTGCGCACGGCGGGTCGGCCGGCGCGGTTCGGTTGCTTCGGGCTGCACGAGTGGGCCATGGTCTACCGGCTCGACCCGTCCGACGTGCGCCACTCGGGGTGGCCGCTGCGGCTCGGTGCCGCCGGGACCGACGCCGTGGTCGAGAGCCACCAGGTGGCCTGCTCGCACTTCGACGCGTACCGCTTCTTCACGCCCGAGGCGGCGCCGCTCAACGCGTTGGCGCCGACCCGCGAGCTCCAGTCGGAGATGGAGCAGCCGGGCTGCCTCCACGCCGGGATGGACCTCTACAAGTGGGCGCACAAGCTCGTGCCCGCGGTGTCGAGCGACCTCGTCATGGACTGCTTCGAGCTCGCCCGCGACATCCGGGCCCTCGACATGCGCGCGGCCCCCTACGACCTGCGCGAGCTCGGCTACGAGCCGGTGCGGATCGAGACCGCCGAGGGCAAGGCGGAGTATGCCGCCGCGCAGCGCGGCTTCTCGGCCCGCGGTCAGGCGCTCCGCGCCCGCCTCGTCGACGCCATCGACCGCATCCCTACCGCCGCCGCGGCACCACGACCGTGATCCGCCGCCCCGGCGGGGCCAGCCGGATGGTGCCGGGGTCACCGGTCACCAGTCGAGTCCGCCTCGGAACCAGTGCGTGCCGTCCAACAGCACGGTGGGCGAGCCCGGAGCGCCCACGTCCTCGAGCACGATGTGCGTCCAGTCGTCCTCGTGCCCCCGGGCCCAGGCCAGCCACCGACCATCGGGAGAGAAGGCCGGGGAGGAGTCGTTGATCCCGGACTCGTAGTCGGCAGCCGTGTCATCGGTGACCCACGCGACGGTCCCGGCTCCCCCGCTCCCCGGGATCGGCAGCGTGACGACGGCGACGTCCATCTGCAGCAACGGGGTACCGTCCTCGTGCGTCGACGCGCAGGGACGGGTGGCGCTGAAGGCGATCCGTGTGCCGTCGGGCGACCAGTCCGGGCTCGCGGGCCACGCGCACCCGGGGGCCACGTCGGTGAACGCGGCTGCAGTCAGGGGCGGCCCGCCTGCCAACACCGCCTCGACGGCAGAGGCGGGCGCGACGACGAGCTGGCTCAGCGACCAGTCTCCCGTGCCCGGATCCTCCCGGTAGAGCGTGGCAGCGAGGCCACCGGTGGCATGCCAGGCCGGCTCACCGAGGTGGTCGCCGGGGGCTACCGCCGTCAGTGGATGCACCGTGCCGGCCGGCACGTCGACGGCCACGAGGTCGTCGCGCCACCCCGTGTCGTCGGACTCCGACCGCGCGACCGCACAGATGACGGTGCTCGCGTTCTTCCAGACCGGCGTCGTCCCCTCGACGGGCAGGTCCGCGACCGGCGCGCCGGCGGACGACAGCACGGGCAGGTGCGTCGGCACGACGGCGTCGCTGCTCATGAAGACCAGACGGCTGTGGTCCGGCGACCAGGACGCGTCACGGTCGGAGATGAACGGGCTTCCGGACGACTGGTCGGTGAAGCGCCGCACGGCACCGGTCGCCACGTCCACCCGAAGATGTCCTCCTGCGACGTCGGCTCGGTGCCGTCGATGGTCCACGCGAAGAAGAGGATCTCCCCGGTCGGGGCGCCGTGGCCGTGGCCGTGGCCGTGGCCGTGGCCGTGGCCGTGGCCGTGGCCGTGGCCGTGGCCCGTCGCCGGGCCCGGCCCGTGTCCGTGGCCCGGCGTGGGTCGCCGGCCCTGGCCGGTCCTGGGCCCACCCTCGTGCACCCACTGCCCGCGCTCGGCAGCACCCGGCGGCCACCACCCCGACGGACCGTGTCCCTCTCTCGACGTCCTCGTGCGACCTGTGGTCATGGGAAACCCCTCCTGGATCTGCTCGACTCCCTCCACCGTGTCACCGGACGCACTGCCCGGACGCGGGATGGGGCGAACCGGACGGATGTCACATCCGGGCTCGCGTGAGCAGGGCTCCGACTCCCGGGCGTCAGCGTGCCCGGGCGGCCTTGGGGGGCTCTGCGGGTTCGGCGGGCTCGGGAGGCTCGGAGTCGTCGACGTAGAGACAGAACGGGTGGCCCGCGGGGTCGAGCAGCACGCGGACGTCCTCCTGAGGCTGGAAGTCGGCGAGCTCCGCACCCACCTCGACGGCATACGCCACGGCGGCCTCGAGGTCGTCCACCTCGAGGTCGAGGTGGAGCATCATGATCGGCTTGCCCGGCTCACTGGGCCAGACCGGGCGCACGTAGTTCCTCTCGGTCTGGAACGACAGGTTGTAGCCCGCGGTCTCCGACGGCGCGAGCGTCGCCCAGTCGGGGGTGTCCTTGTAGAGCGTCCAGCCCAGCAGTCGCTCGTAGAAGTGCGCGAGCACGGAGGCGTCAGGGGCGTCGAGCACGACGCCGAACCAGTGCTTCGTCGTTCGTAGCGGCATCACCCCAGCATGCCAAGGGCGAACGCCTCGGAGGTGGGGAGAAAGGTGCCGACCGACGTATCAGCCGTGACGCCACTCGCTCTGAGGGGTGTCGGCGAAGGTCCAGGCACGCGCGTCGACGATCTCCACCCTTCAGGGGGTGGTGCTGGGCGGGGCCTGGACCGCCCAGCACTGACGACGTCCGGGGACGCTCAGCGGGAGGTCGCGAGCCCCCGGACGATGACGGAGAGCCCGACCTCGAAGGCCTTGGCCTCGGTCGTCGCGTCAGGCGCCGGGAGATCGGGGTCGACGGACGCGGCAAGTGCTCGATCCTGCTGCCCCGCAACGGATCCCAGGATGTGGTGCACGACGAGTGCCGCCACCTCGTCGCGCTCGGAGGCCGGCGCCCCGGCGTCGTGGACGAGGCGGGCGATGTCGCGGAGCGCGCGAGCGGCACCCGGCTCGACGGCATACGCGAGCCCGACGACGTCGGCGGCGTCCGGAACCTGCACGAGCGCGTCGCGCACGGCGACGGCCAGGCCGACGAGCGCGTCGGCTGGCGGGCGGTCGCCCGACGGGGCCGGGATCTCGGCGAGCAGGACGTCGGCCACCTCGACGAGCAGCTCCTGCTTGTTCGCGACGTGCCAGTAGAGGGCGCCCGGGGCGACGCCGAGCTCGCGGGCGAGGCGGCGCATCGACAGGTCGCCGAGGCCGTAGCGCCGCAGCAGGTCGACGGCGGTCGCGACGACCTGGTCCCGACTGAGTGCCACGCGCTCCCCTGCCCTCGACGGACGGGTCCGGCGGACCCGCGTTGACAGCCGAGCCTAGCGACTCGGCATACTGAACACCGTTCAAGTTGAACACCGTTCAACGCAGCGCGCAAGGAGCCCGCATGACCCGCCGATTCGACGATCTCGCCGACGCCGTCCTCGCCGGCACCCCCGCGACCCCCGACGACGCCCTCGACGTCCTGCGCGCCACGGACGAGGAGCTCCTCGCCGTCGTCGCGGCCGCAGCACGCCTGCGCCGCAAGCACTTCGGCAACACCGTCAAGGTCAACTACCTCGTCAACCTCAAGTCCGGTCTCTGCCCCGAGGACTGCCACTACTGCTCGCAGCGCCTCGGCTCGCAGGCCGACATCCTCAGATACACCTGGCTCAGGCCTGACGAGGCGATCGAGCAGGCGGCCGCCGGACTGCGCGGCGGCGCGACCCGGATCTGCATGGTCTCGAGCGGACGCGGACCGACCGACCGCGACGTCGAGCGCGTGGCCGGGATGGTCGGCGCCCTCAAGCAGGAGCACCCCGACGTCGAGGTCTGCGCCTGCCTCGGCCTCCTCAAGGACGGCCAGGCGGAACGGCTGCGCGAGGCCGGCGTCGACGCGTACAACCACAACATCAACACCGCCGAGTCGCACCACGACGACATCGTCACGAGCCACACGTACGCCGACCGCGTCGACACCGTGACGAAGGCGAAGGCGGCGGGCCTCTCGCCGTGCTCCGGCCTCATCGCCGGCCTCGGCGAGACCGACGAACAGCTCGTCGAGGCGCTCTTCGCCCTCCGGGACCTCGGGTCCGACTCGATCCCCGTCAACTTCCTCATGCCGTTCGACGGCACCCCGCTCGAGGGCACGTGGGAGCTGACGCCCGGACGCTGCCTGCGCATCCTGGCCATGGCGCGGATCGTCTGCCCCGACAAGGAGATCCGCATCGCCGGGGGGCGCGAGATGCACCTGCGCTCGCTCCAGGGCCTCGCACTCCACGTCGCCAACTCGCTCTTCCTCGGCGACTACCTGACGTCCGAGGGGCAGGCCGCGGAGGCCGACCTCGAACTGATCCGTGACCACGGTTTCGTCGTCCTCGGTGCCGACGAGTCCACCACCCGTCCGGCACTCCCGTCCGCGGCCACGCACGACCCGGCCAAGCGGCGTCGGGGGGCCGGCACCGACCTTCCCGCCAATGCCTGAGCCACTGGGGTCCCCGCTCACGGCCCGTGACCGCGGGCTCGTCTGGCACCCCTACGCCCCCCTCGACGGGCCCGAGCCGTATGCCGTCGAGGGCGCCTCGGGCGTCCGCCTGACCCTCACGTCACCCGACGGAGAGCGGTTCGAGGCCGTCGACGCGATGGCGTCGTGGTGGTGCGCCGTCCACGGCTACCGCAACCCCATCCTCGACGCCGCGGCCCACGAGCAGGTCGACCGCTTCAGCCACGTCATGTTCGGGGGGCTGACCCACGAGCCCGCGGTCCGGCTCGCCGAGCGCCTCACGGCGATGGCCCCCGGACCGATGGCGCACGTCTTCTTCGCCGACTCCGGCTCGGTCTCGGTCGAGGTCGCCCTCAAGCTGGCCCTGCAGTACCAGGCCGCGCGAGGACGTCCCCACCGCCACCGGTTCCTCACCGTGCGCGGCGGCTACCACGGTGACACCTTCGCGGCGATGAGCGTGTGCGACCCCGTCGACGGCATGCACTCGGCCTTCCCGGGCGCCCTCGCCCGCCAGGTCTTCGCCCCGAGACCCCCTGCGGCACGCCTCGTCACGACGGCGACCGGCGAGGACCACTGGGAGACCGACCGGGCTGCGCTCGAGGCCTGGGCCGCCGAGGTGCGCGTCCTCGCACAGACGCACACCGACGCGCTCGCCGCGGTCGTCGTCGAACCGGTCCTCCAGGGCGCCGGTGGCATGCACGTCTACCACCCCGACTGCCTGCGGGTGCTGCGCGAGGTCGCCGACGACCACGGCCTGCTCCTCGTCGTCGACGAGATCGCGACCGGATTCGGTCGCACCGGTCGGCTCTTCGCCTCGGAGTGGGCCGACGTCGCCCCCGACGTCATCTGCGTCGGCAAGGCGCTCACCGGTGGATACCTCTCTCTCGCAGCGGTGCTCATGACCAGTCAGGTCGGCGAGGCGATCACGCGATCGGAGTTCCGAGCCCTCCTGCACGGCCCGACCTTCATGGCCAACCCGCTCGCGTGTGCGGTGGCCAACGCGTCCGTCGAGCTCGTCGAGACCACGTGGAAGGACCGTGTCCCCCGAGTCGGGCGTCTCCTAGCCGAGCGTCTCTCTCCCGCTGCCGCACTCCCCCACGTCGCCGACGTGCGCACGCTCGGAGCCGTCGGCGTCGTGCAGCTCACGTCTCCGGTAGAGGTCGCCCGCGTCACCCGCGCCGCGCTGCGCCGCGGCGTCTGGGTGCGCCCCTTCCGCGACCTCGTCTACACGATGCCCCCCTACGTCTGCACCGACGACGACGTCCGGCTCATCGCCGAGGCGGTCGTCGGCGCTGTGGCGGAGGTCCACGGATGAGCGGCTGGGACACGTGGCTGGCGGAGCGCTCCGATCTCCGGGCCGAGCGCGGCACCGAGCGCTTCGACCCCGTCCTGCGGCTGGGCGGCCCTCGGCCCGGGTCTCGTGACCCGCTAGACCTCGCCTCGAACGACTACCTCGGCCTGTCCCGCGACGACCGGGTCGTGGCCGCCGCGCACGCGGCGCTCGACCGCTACGGGGCGTCGGCGACCGCGAGCCGGCTCGTCACCGGCACCCTTCCCGTCCACCGCGACCTCGAGGCCGCCCTGTGCCGGCTGACGGGCCAGCCGAGCGCGCTCGCCTTCTCGACCGGGTATGCCGCCAACCTCGGGGTGCTGACGGCGCTCAGCGGGCGCGGGGCCGAGATCCTCCTCGACGCCCACGCGCACGCCTCCCTCCACGACGCCGCCCGCATGTCCCGGGTGCCCTACGCCACGTTCGCCCACAACGACGTCGACGCCCTCGACCGGGAGCTCGCCGACAGACCGGACCGGAGGGTCGTCGTCGCCGTCGAGTCCGTCTACTCGGTCCTCGGCGACGCCGCGCCCCTGAGGTTGCTCGTGGACGTCTGCCGCCGTCACGGCGCCCTGCTCGTCGTCGACGAGGCTCACGGCATCGGGGTGGCCGGCCACGGCCGCGGCCTCGTCCACGAGCTCGACCTCGTCGGGGCGCGGGACGTCGTCGTGACGATGACCCTGTCGAAGGCGCTCGGCTCGCAGGGCGGAGCGGTGCTCGGCTCGACCACCGTGCGCCACCACCTCGTCAACACCGCGCGCAGCTTCATCTTCGACACGGGGCTCGCGCCGGCGTCGGCGGCGGCAGCCTGTGCCGCCGCGGACCTCGTCGGCGACGACCCGAGCCTGGCGGCCGCGGTCCGCGCCAACGCCGCCACCATCGCGGCGATCTGCGGCATCGAGCGAGCGGCCGGTGCGGTCCAGTCGCTGCCGATGCCCTCGCCCGAGAGCGCCGTCGCCGCTGCCCTCGACCTGCGCGCCCAGGGCGTCCTCGTCGGCTGCTTCCGGCCGCCGAGCGTGCCCGACGGCGTGTCGCGCCTCCGGGTCACGGCCCGCGCCGACCTGACCGGCGCCGACCTCTACGAGGCTGCGCGGCACGTGGCCCGCGCGGCCGCGATTCACGGTGGGGCTCCCGGCCCCGGTACCGTCGAGGGGCCACGGGCAGGGGACGCTCCCTCCCCCGTCCGTGGCCTCCCGTCGGTCGCGGCCGTCGAGGGCGTGCAGCCACTGGCGCCACCCTCCCCGCTCGGGTCGATCCCACCGCACGGCGACGATGCCTGAGCCGCGCGTGCCCCGGGTCGTCGTCGTCACGGGCACCGACACCGACGTCGGCAAGACCGTCGTCACGGCGGCGGTCGTCGCGACGGCACGGGGCGCGGGACTGGGCGTGACGGCATACAAGCCCACGCAGACGGGGGTGGCACCCGGCGAGCCCGGCGACATGGCCGAGGTGGAGCGGCTGACCGGCGTCGCGACGGTCGAGGGAGTGCGCCTGAGGGCGCCCATGGCGCCGAGGCCGGCCGCCGCCCTCGAGGGCGCCGACCTCCCCACGCTGGCCGACCACGTGGCCCGCGTCGCGGATCTGGGCGTACGCCACGACCTCGTCGTCGTCGAGGGTGCGGGCGGCCTGCTCGTCGAGCTCACCGACGCCGGCGAGACGCTGGCCGACCTCGCGACGGCACTGCCCGACAGCGGCGTCGTCGTCGTGGCACGCAGTGCGCTCGGCACGCTCAACCACACGATGCTGACGCGAGAGGCCTTGTCCCACAGAGGAGTCCGGTCGCTCGGGATCGTCATCGGCGCGTGGCCCGACGACCCTGACGTCATCGAGACGACGAACCGCGACTACCTCGCCGCGCTCCTCGAGGGGCTCCTCGGTGCCATCCCCCTCGGGGCCCCGCACCACGACGCGTCGACCTTCGCCGCCGCCGCCCCCGGCTGGCTGCCCGGGCTCGCCGAGCGCCTGGCTCAGCGCCTCGGCACACCCTGACGCAGCAGGCCGTGCACGATGCCGTCGGTGAGGGCGCGCCAGGACGCTGCGAGGATGGAGCCGGCGACGCCGATGGTGTCCCACGACGTCTCGCCGTCGGAGGTCTCGATGAGCACGCGCGTCACGGCGTCCGTGCCGTGCGAGGCGTCCAGGATGCGCACCTTGAAGTCGATGAGCTCGATCTTCTCGATCTCGGGGTAGGCGCGGGCGAGGGCCTCGCGCAGGGCGTGGTCGAGCGCGTTGACGGGGCCGTTGCCCTCGCCGGTCGCGATGAGGCGGGCACCGTCGGCGCGCAGCTTGACCGTCGCCTCGGACGTCGCGTCACCCTCCCCGGAGGAGTCGGTGATGACGCGCCACGACTCGACCTCGAAGTAGTCGGTGCAGCCCGGCTCGAGCGCCTCGCGGAGCATCAGCTCGACGGTGGCGTCGGCGGCGTCGAAGGTCCATCCCCGCAGCTCGAGGTCCTTGACCTCGGCGAGCACCGCCGCGACGACGTCAGGCCGGTCGGAGAGGTCGAGCCCGGCCTCGCGGGCCTTGAGCTCGATGCTCGCCCGCCCGGCCATGTCGGAGACGAGGGTGCGCATGCCGTTGCCGACGAGCGAGGGGTCCATGTGCTGGTAGAGGTCGGGGTCGACCTTGAGCGCGCTCGCGTGCAGGCCCGCCTTGTGCGCGAAGGCGCTGGCACCGACGTAGGGCTGGCGGCTGTAGGCGGGGACGTTGGTCACCTCGCTGATGGCGTGCGCGATGTGCATGGCGCGCCGGAACGCGTCGGGCTCCATCGCGTCGAGCCCGAGCTTGAACTGGAGGTTGGCGGCGACGGTGAGCAGGTCGGCGTTGCCGGTGCGCTCGCCGTAGCCGTTGACCGTGCCCTGCACGTGGGTCGCGCCGGCGCGGACCGCCGCGACGGAGTTGGCGGCCGCGCAGCCGGTGTCGTTGTGGCAGTGGGCGCCGACCCGGGCCCCGGTCGAGGCGATGACGTCGGCGACGACCTCCTCGACCTGGTGCGGGAGCATGCCCCCGTTGGTGTCGCAGAGCACGACGACCTCGGCGCCGGCCTCGTGCGCGGTGCGCACGACCGACAGGGCGTAGTCGCGGTCGAGGTGCCAGCCGTCGAAGAAGTGCTCGCAGTCAAGGAAGACGCGGCGGCCCCGGCCGACGAGGTGGCCGACGGTGTCACGGACCATCTCGAGGTTCTCCCCGAGGGTCGTGCGCAGCGCCCTCTCGACGTGGCCGGTGTGGGACTTCGCGACGAGGCACACGACCGACGCCTCGGAGTCGACGAGGGCACGCACGAGGGGGTCCTCCGCCGCGACCCCGCCGGCGCGACGGGTGGCCCCGAAGGCGGCGAGGGTCGCGTGACGCAGGTCGAGCTCGGTCCTGGCCCGCTCGAAGAACTCGGTGTCCTTCGGGTTGGCTCCGGGCCATCCGCCCTCGATGAAGTCGACCCCGAGATCGTCGAGCAGCCCGGCGATGGCGAGCTTGTCCGACACCGAGAGGTTGAGCCCCTCCTGCTGGGCGCCGTCGCGCAGGGTGGTGTCGTAGACGTGCAGCGCTTCCATGACCTTCATTGTCCTCGGTCTCGGGGGTTCGGCCGACCGCCTGTTCAGGGGCGGGCGACGCGGGTGTGGCGGGCGGCCCGGTCTCTTCTCGTGGTCGCGGCGGCCGGGGTGGTGGCCTTCGCGGTGTCTCCGTCGGGGTGGTTCGGGAAACAAAAAGACCCCCCAGGGTTGGGAGGTCTGCGCGACGAGGGGTGCTCGTCGCGCTATTCGATAATGAGGGTGCCGGTGGGCACGGGTCGCTTCATCACACGCTCACGGTAGGGCTCGCGTAACGTCCGCGAAACACCACGTCCGGATCGTGGGACCGCCGTCCCACTCCGCGGCCCGGGTGACCCCGCCACCCACGTGGGCTGCGGCGCCACCTCGACCGGGCCGGACGGCATACGTCAGCGGCTCGTGGCGGCGGCCTCCACGAGGGCGCGGAAGAGGCGCGGGTCGGTGCCGACCTCCGGGTGCCACTGGACCGCGAGCCGGAAGAAGGCGCCCGGGTCCTCCATCGCCTCCAGCGTCCCGTCGTCGGCCCACGCCGAGGCCTCGTAGCCGGGATGGGTCAGGACGGACTGGTGGTGGTAGCTCGGCACGTCGGCCTCCTCGCCGAGGATCTCGGCGAGCCGGGTCCCGGCGACGGTGCGCACGGCGTGGTTGCCGTACGTCGCGGGGGCCGGCGAGTGCTCGTCGTGGCCGACGCGGTCGGGCACGTGCTGCTCGAGCAGGCCACCGGCGGCGACCGCCATGACCTGCATCCCCCTGCAGATGCCGAGGACCGGCAGGTCGGCTCCCGCCGTCGCCCGCGCGATGGCGAGCTCCGTCGAGTCCCGGTCGGGACGCGAGGCCTGGACGGAGGCGTGCCGTTCGTCCGCGTAGAGCTCGGGCGCGACGTCGACGCCACCCGCGAGGATGACGCCGTCGAGGCGCTCGACGATCGCGAGGGCCGTGCCGTCGTCGGCATCGGGGCGCGGCGGGATGACGACCGCGATCCCGCCCGCGTCCTCGACCTGGCGCACGTAGCGGTGCGGCACGAGGGCGCCGGGCACGTCGACCCAGCGACCCCACGACGCCCGCTCGACGTAGGCGGTGATCCCGATGACCGGACGACCCATGACGACCTCCTGTCCCAGCCTCCCACCGGCCTCAGAGCGGCGTCACGTACGCGCCCGAGATGCCGCCGTCGACGAGGAAGGTCGACGCCGTGATGAAGCTGGACTCGTCGGAGGCGAGGAAGAGCACCGCGTTGGCCATCTCCTCGGGCTCGCCGAAGCGACCCATCGGCACGTGGACGAGCCGCCGCGCGGCACGCTCCTCGTCCTTGGCGAAGAGCTCCTGGAGCAGCGGGGTGTTGACCGGGCCGGGACACAGGGCGTTGACGCGGACCCCCTCCCGGGCGAACTGGACGCCGAGCTCGCGGGACATCGAGAGCACACCGCCCTTGCTGGCGCTGTAGGAGATCTGCGACGTGGCCGCCCCCATGACGGCCACGAACGAGGCCGTGTTGATGATCGAGCCCTTGCCCTGCTCGAGCATGTAGGGCAGGGCGGCCTTGCAGCAGAGGTAGACCGACGTGAGGTTGACCTCCTGCACCTTGCGCCAGGCGTCGAGGTCGGTGTCGAGGATGGAGTCGTCCTCGGGCGGGCTGATGCCGGCGTTGTTGAACGCGACGTCGACCGAGCCGTACGTCTCCTTGGCCGTGCGGAAGAGCGTGTCGACGTCTTCCTTGCTCACGACGTCGACGCGCACGAAGGTGCCGCCGACCTCCTCGGCGATGCGCGTGCCGTTCGCCTCGTCGAGGTCGCCGATGACGACCTTCGCGCCCTCCTCGGCGAACCGCCGCACGGTCGCGAGCCCGATGCCCGAGCACCCGCCCGTGATGACCGCGACCTTGCCGTCGAGCCTGCCTGCCATGTGGATGTCCTTCCAGCCCAGTGGATCTGCGTGATGGAATCGTGTCGACCGTCAGTCGGTCGAGATGAAGACGTTCTTGACCTCAGAGAAGGCGTCGAGCGCGTCGGGGCCGAGCTCGCGCCCGATCCCGCTCTGCTTGAAGCCGCCGAACGGCGTCGAGTAGCGGACGCTGCTGTGCGAGTTGACCGACAGGTTGCCGGCCTCGACGCCGCGCGCGACGCGCAGGCCACGGCCGATGTCGCGGGTCCAGATCGACCCCGAGAGGCCGTATGCCGTGTCGTTGGCCTTGGCGACCGCGTCGGCCTCGTCGTCGAACGGCATGACCGCGACGACCGGCCCGAAGACCTCCTCCTGCCAGACCCGGTCGGTCGTCGAGCGCGGCAGGACGACGGTCGCGGGGTACCAGTAGCCGCTGCCCTCGGGGGCGTCCCCGCGGAAGGCCACGTCGACGTCCTCGGTGGCGTCCTCGACGTAGGAACGCACGGTGTCCCGCTGGCCGGCGCTGATGAGCGGCCCCATCTCGGCGGCCTCGTCGCGGGGGTCGGTGACGACGACGCCGCGCACCGCGGTCTCGAAGTGCTCCATGAAGGTGTCGAAGACGCTGCGCTCGACGAGGATGCGGCTGCGGGCGCAGCAGTCCTGGCCGGCGTTGTCGAAGACGCCGTAGGGCGCCCGCGCCGCGGCGAGCTCGAGGTCGGAGTCGGCGAAGACGATGTTGGCGCTCTTGCCGCCGAGCTCGAGCGTGACGCGCTTGACCTGGTCGGCGGCGCCGCGCATGATCCGCTGGCCGACCGCGGTCGAGCCGGTGAAGCACACCTTGCGCACGTCGGGGTGGGTGACGAAGCGCTCCCCCACGACCGCGCCCTTGCCGGGCACGACCGTGAGGACCCCGTCGGGGATCCCGGCCTCGAGGGCCAGCTCACCGAGCCGGACTGCGGTCAGCGGGGTCAGCTCGGCCGGCTTGAGCACGACCGTGTTGCCGGCGGCGAGCGCCGGCGCGAAGCCCCAGCCGGCGATCGGCATGGGGAAGTTCCACGGGACGATGATCCCGACGACGCCGAGCGGCTCGCGGAACGTGACGTCGATGCCTCCGGCGACGGGGATCTGCCGGCCGAAGTGCCGTTCGGGCGCGCCGGCGTAGTAGGCGAGGACGTCGCGGACGTTGCCCGCCTCCCACCGCGCGTTGCCGATCGTGTGGCCGGCGTTCTCGACCTCGAGCAGGGCCAGCTCCTCCTGGTGCTCGCCGACGAGGTCGGAGAAGCGACGCAGGAGCAGCGCCCGGTCGGCGGGGCTGACGGCGCGCCAGGCGGGGCTCGCGGCCGAGGCCCTGGCGATCGCGGCGTCGGTCTGCTCGAGCGAGGCGAGCTCGACGGTGCGGACCACCTCCTCGGTGGCCGGGTTGATGACGTCGTGCGTGGTGGTCACAGTCGCTCGAATCCTCTCCTGCGCTCCCAGTCGGTGACGGCGGCGTTGAAGGCCGTGATCTCGACGTCGGCGGCGTTGACGTAGTGGTCGACGACCTCGTCCCCGAAGGCCGCCCGGGCCATGGTCGACCCGGCGAGCAGGTCGCGGGCCTCCTGCAGCGTCGAGGGCACGCGCGGCTTGTCCGACGTGTAGGCGTTGCCCTCGAGGGCCGGCTCGAGCTCGAGCTCGTGCTCGATGCCGTGGAGCCCCCCGGCGAGCATGGCCGCGACGGCGAGGTAGGGGTTGAGGTCGCCGCCGCCGATGCGGTTCTCGACGCGCAGGCCGGCGCCGTGGCCGACGACGCGCAGCGCGCACGTGCGGTTGTCACGACCCCACGCCACCGTCGTCGGGGCGAAGCTCGCCGACGCGAACCGCTTGTAGGAGTTGATGTTCGGCGCGTAGAAGTAGGTCAGCTCGCGCTGCGTCGCGAGGATGCCGGCGAGGAAGTGCTCGAACATCGCGCTGTGCCCGTGCTCGCGCTCGTCGTCGACGAAGACGGTCTCTCCGTCGAGGCCGCGCAGCGACAGGTGGATGTGGCACGAGCTGCCCTCGCGCTGGTCGAACTTGGCCATGAAGGTGAGCGACTGCCCGTGGTGGGCCGCGATCTCCTTGGCGGCGTTGCGGTAGACGACGTGGTTGTCGCATGTTCGCACCGCCGTGTCGAACAGGAAGCCGATCTCGTGCTGGCCGTAGTTGCACTCGCCCTTGGCGCTCTCGACGACGGCGCCGGCCGCATACATCTCGTTGCGGATCTCGCGCAGCAGCGGCTCGACGCGGTCGCCCCCGAGGATCGAGTAGTCGACGTTGTAGCGGTTCGCGGGTGTCAGTCCCGTGTAGTTCGCGTCCCAGGCCTGCTCGTAGGACTCCTGGAAGACGATGAACTCGAGCTCGGTGCCGCAGTGCGCCGCCATCCCGAGGGCGGCGGCCCGGTCGACCTGGGCCTTGAGCACGGAGCGGGGCGACTGCGTGACCGGTCCGCTGCCGTCGAGCCACGTGAGGTCGCACTGGACCGTCGCCGAGTGACGGCTGCCCGGAGTGCGCCGCAGCGTGTCGAGGTCGAGGTCGAAGAACATGTCGCCGTAGCCGCGCTCCCACGAGGAGATGGCGTAGCCGTCGACCGTGTTCATGTCGACGTCGACGGCGAGGAGGTAGTTGCACCCCTCCGTGCCGTCCTCGAGCACGTGGTCGAGGAAGTAGTGGCCGTGCAGGCGCTTGCCCTGCAGGCGTCCCTGCATGTCGGTGAAGGCGACGACGACGGTGTCGATGTCGCCGGACTCGACCTCCTCGCGGAGCCGGTCGAGCGTGAGCGTGGGTGTGGGCGCCATGTCGTGCCTTCCTGTCGTCTCAGCCGATGAGGCCACGGAGCAGTGCGGAGGTCGCGTCGCAGTGCTCCTCCATGACCGCCCTGGCTCGTTCCGGGTTCCCGCCGAGGATGGCCCCGACGATCTGGTGGTGCTGGGCGTTCGAGTGCTCGATGTTGCGCCGGAGCACCGGGATCGCCATGAGCATGTCGTGCAGGGCCGCCTGCGACCGCGTCACGGCGTCGATGAGCATCGGCGAGCCGGAGAGCGTGGCCACGGCGAGGTGCAGCCGCGAGTCGGCGACGCGGTGCGCCGCGCCGTCGACCGCGTCGTCGACCTCGGCGAGGCTGTCGGTGAGCCAGGCCCGCTGGTCGCCGGCAAGGGGCTGGGTCGCCGCGAGCCAGGCGGCGCCGGGCTCCACGACGCGGCGGAAGGTCAGCGCGTCACGCATCGCCGCGCCGCTCCGCACGAACGCCCCGGTCGTGCTCGAGGGGAGCTCCGCAGCGTCGGTGACCCACGTGCCGCCGCCGCGACCGCGGCGGGTCGTCACGAGGCCCGAGTCGCGCAGGGCAGCGATCGCCTCGCGCAGCGTGTTGCGGCTGACGCCGAGCCGCTCGGCGAGCTCCCGCTCGGGCGGCAGCTGCTCGCCGCGCGTGAAGACGCCCAGCCGGATCGCCGTCGCGAGCTGCTCGACGGTGCCCTCGAAGACGTTCCCGGCCGCGGGGCGCAGCACGACGTCCGGGAGGGACGGCTGACGTACGGCTGCACTCACGTGTCGATCCAATACCGTCACCTCCACCTCGTCAATGGTCTGAGAAGGAACCATTAGGGCGTGTCGGACCCGGTTCTCCGGAGTCGCAGCCCCTGCGGGTCCAATGGCGCACGGAGCCCCACCGCCAGGAGGTGGCGGTGACCCGCGACGTCGATCTCCCACTCCCCCGTGCGTACCCACTCCCTCGTGGCCTCGCCCGTCTCACGGTCGCCCACGAGCGCCAGCCCGACGCCGGCCCCGACGGTCGCGCCCCACGCAGCGCTCGTCACCTGCCCGACGGGCCGCCCGTCCCTGAGGACGAGCTCACCGCCCCACGGGTATGCCGCCGGGTCCCCCACGACGAACGACACGACCCGTCGCGGCGGGGTCACGGCCCTCGCGGCCTCGACCGCTCTCCGGCCGAGGAAGTCGACGTCCGTGCCGAGCTTGCAGGCGAAGGTCAGGCCGGCCGCCACGGGTCCGGTCTCGGTCGTCAGCTCGCGTCCGAACGCGCGGTAGCCCTTCTCGAGCCGCATCGCCTCGATGGCGTAGTAGCCGGCCGGCCGGACCCCGAGCCCGGCACCGACCCGGAAGAGCTCGTCGTGGACCCCGGCCGCGAGCTCGGTCGGCACGTAGAGCTCCCAGCCGAGCTCGCCGACGTACGTGATCCGCGTGGCTCGCACGACGGCCGCGCCGAGACGCACCTCGCGGCTCGAGCCGAACGGGAACGACGCGTCGTCGAAGGCGTCGTCCGAGAGGGCGGACAGCAGGTCGGCCGAGCGCGGCCCCATGACGCCGAGGACGGCGTACGCGCTCGTGACGTCGACGACGCTCGCGTCGGCGCCGACGGGCACGTGCCGCCTCAGCCAGTCGAGGTCGCGCACCGTCGTCGCCGCGCTGCTGACGACGAGGAACTCGCGCTCGCCCGTCCGGGTCACGGTGACGTCGGACTCGTAGGTGCCACCGTCGTTGAGGATGCCGGTGTAGACCGTGCGCCCGACGGGTACGGCGACGTCGGCCGTGCAGATCCACTGCAGCGCCCGCTCGGCGTCCGCGCCGACGACGAGGTACTTCGAGAACGAGGTCTGGTCGAAGACGGCGACCGCCTCGCGCGTGGCCCGCTGCTCCTCGACGCACCAGTCGACCCAGGTCGGCCGCTCCCACGAGTAGTCGAGTCGGGGCGACTGCCCTTGCGGCGCAAAGACGTTGGCGCGCTCCCAGTGGTTGCGGGTACCGAGCACCGCCCCCTGCGCGACGAGCCGGTCGTGCACCGGAGAGAGCCGCTGCAGCCGTCCCGTGCCGGGCTCGCGGTTGGGCCACGGCACGGCGTAGTGCAGGCCCAGCACCTCGACGACCCGCTCGCGCAGCCAGGCGTTGTTGCCGGCGAGCGGCGAGAAGCGACGGACGTCGGCGCTGACGAGGTCGAGCGTCGGACGCCCCTCGACGACCCACTCGGCCAGGGCGCGGCCGGCCCCTCCCGCGCTCGCGATCCCCACGGAGTTGAAGCCGGCCCCGACGAAGAAGCCCGGCAGCTCCGGCGCCTCGCCGACGATGAACTGGTTGTCGGGCGTGAAGCTCTCGGGGCCGTTGTAGAACTTGCGGATCCCCGTCTCGGCCAGGACCGGGAGACGGTGGATCGCGCTCTCCATGAGCACCTCGAAGTGCTCCCAGTCCTCGTCGAGGAGCGCGAACTCGAAGGGGTACGGGATGCGGTCGGGCGACACCCACGGCTTGGCCTCGGGCTCGAAGCCACCGACGAGCAGGCCGCCCACCTCCTCCTTGACGTAGGTCCAGCCGTCGGGGTCGCGCAGCACCGGGAGGTCCCGGTGCACGCCCTCGACCGGCTCGGTGACGACGTAGAAGTGCTCGGCCGAGTGGAGCGGGACGTTGACCCCGGCCATCGCGCCGACGGCTCGCGCCCACTGCCCGGCGCAGTTGACGACGACGTCGGCCTCGACGTCACCGTGGTCGGTGCGCACCCCGGCGGCCCGCCCGTCACGCGTCAGCACGTCGGTGACGCGGACACGCTCGGCGACCCTCACCCCGAGCTGCCGCGCGCCCTTGGCGAGGGCCTGCGTGAGGTCGGTCGGGTTGGCCTTGCCGTCGCCGGGGAGCCAGATGGCGCCGACGACGTCGTCGATGCGAATGAGCGGGTAGCGATCGTGGGCCTGCTCCGGCGTCAGCAGCTCGCAGTCGAGGTCGTATGCCGCCGCGCTGGCTGCCGTGCGCCGCAGCGCCACCATGCGTTCCGGGGTGCGGGCCACGGTCAGGCCGCCGCAGACCCGGTAGCCGGTGCCGAGTCCCGTCTCGGCCTCGAGGCGCGAGTAGAGGTCGGTCGAGTACTGCACGAGCCGGGTGCCGGCCTCGCTCGCCCGCAGCTGCCCGACGAGTCCTGCGGCGTGCCACGTCGTGCCGCAGGACAGGGTGCCCTGCTCGACGAGGAGCACGTCGGTCCGCCCGAGATGAGCCAGGTGGTAGGCGACGCTGGCGCCGATGACCCCGCCGCCGATGACGACGACCTCTGCGCGAGAGGGGATCTCGGTCATCGTGGCGCTCCGGGGTCGTCGCCGGTGGCGGCGTCGACGAGCTGGCCGAGGCGCCGGCTGGTCAGCAGGGCGGCAGCCGGCTCGAAGCGCTCGGTCGTGAAGGCCCAGAAGTCGGCGTCGAGGTCGGAGACGCCGTGCTGGATCGCACCCCACAGCGTCCACGCGTACTGCCCGGCCAGCCCCCAGAGCTCGGCGCGCGCGAGCAGGCGGTCGCTGACGCGGCCGTGGTAGGCCTCGACGAGCTCCACGAGGTGGTCGTGGTCGAGCCGCGACTCGTTGACGAGGTTGCCGAGCTCGAACGCGGCCTCGTTGGTGCCGGAGTACTCGTAGTCGATGATCCGCACGTCCCCACCGTCGTCGAGGAAGTTCGCGGCGAGCAGGTCGTTGTGGCACGGCACGAGCGGGTCGGGGTGGACCCGCAGCGCCCGCTCGACGCGGGTCGATGCCTCCTCGAGCAGCCAGTAGCCCTCGGGGACCCGCAGGGCGCGCTCACGGACGATGGCGGCATACGACCTCCGGATGTCGAACATGTCGAAGCGCGAGGCGAACTCCGGGCCCTCGTGCAGCCGACGCAGGGACGCCGCGACACGGCCGAGGTTGGCAGCCACGTCGGCGGGGGCATACGTGCGTCCGGGGAGGAACTCGACGACGAGGATGCCCGCGCCGGGCACGTAGTCGACGACCGGGGCACCCACGCCCGCCTCGGCCGCCGCGATCGAGTTGAGCCACTCGTGCTCGTGGTCGACGGCGAGGAGCGCACTCGTCGGCGACGAGACGCGCACGACGACGTCGAGGCCGCCCGTGCGGACGCGGTAGTTGTGGTTGGTCAACCCGCCGGGAAGCTCCGTGACCTCGCTCGGCTGTCCGGCGTGGGACAGCCGAGCGAGGGCGGTGGCGAGCTGGTCGGCCGGACCGGGAGCGGGGTCCGGCCGGGCCCGCGGTTCCGTGGTCACTCGCTGAACGCGTCGACGACCTCGGGGTCGATGTTGCTCTTCGGTCCCTTGAACCAGTGCCGCGCCGAGACCCGCCACCACACGCCGAGCACGAGCAGGGAGCCCAACGTGAGGATGGGCGCGTAGTTGACGAACTTCCACTCGAAGCCGTCGGTGAAGGGCACCCCGCCGGGCACGAACGGCAGGATGAAGTAGATCGAGATGATCGCGATCTCGATGACGGCCACGAGGTTCATCCACTTGTACTTCGGCCCGTTGGTCCACGAGCCCGGCACGAACGCGTCGCCCATCTTCCACCGGAGCCAGATCGGGATGAGGAAGGCCAGGTAGAGGCCGATGACGGCCACCGAGACGACGGCGTAGAAGGCGGTCGGCACGATGAGCGGAGCCTCCTCGGTGCCGATGTTGACCTCGACGAGCGCGGGCAGCGTGATGATCGCGCTGACGACACCGACGAGCATGACGGCGTTGGCCGGCACCTTCGCCCCGGTCAGCGTCGACCACAGCCGCGAGCCGGGCACGGCGCCGTCGCGACTGAAGGCGAAGGTCATGCGCGAGGCGCTCGTCATACACGAGGTCGTGCAGAAGAACTGGCCGATGCACGAGATGGTCAGGATGGCGGCCGCCCACTTCGAGTCCATCGCGTGCGTGAAGATGTAGGCCACTCCCCCACCGCCGACGCCGACGTTGTCGGGCTTGCCGTCCGCGCCGTCCGGCACGGCGAAGAGGAAGCAGAGCAGGAGGATCCAGCCGCCGATGGCGGAGTAGAAGATCGAGCGCCAGATCCCTTGTGCGGCAGCCTTGGACGCCGCCGAGGTCTCCTCGGACAGGTGGGCGGAGGCGTCGAACCCGGTGATGGTGTACTGCGTCAGCAGGAGGCCGAACGGGACGACGAGCAGCCAGTACGTCGGCGAGCTCGTCGAGCCGTCGGAGTAGCCGGAGTTGTTGAAGCGCTCGGTGAAGACGTAGCTGAAGCTCTGGTGGTTGTCGGGCACGACGATGAGGATGAGGATGATGACCGCGGCACCGACGACGTGCCACCACACGGAGACGTTGTTCATGACCGCCATGAGGTGGCCGCTGAAGATGTTGAGCACGGCGGCCGCGACGAGCACGACGAGGAAGATCCAGAAGACACGGGTCAACGAGTAGCCGGCGGCATATCCCTCGGACCACGTGCTGAGGGCCAGGTCGATGAAGGTCGCGCACCCGTAGGCGACCGAGGCCGTGACGGCGACGAGCCCGATGAGGTTGAGCCAGCCGGTGAAGAAGCCGGCGCGCGCGCCGCCCATCTTGTTGGCCCACCAGTAGATGCCCCCCGAGGTGGGGTAGGCCGACACGAGCTCGGACATCGTCAGCCCGATGACGAGGATGAAGGCGGCCACGATGGGCCAGCCCCACGAGATCGCGATCGGGCCGCCGTTGTTGAAGCCCTGGCCGAACGTCGTGAAGCAGCCGGCCAGGATCGAGATGATGGAGAAGGAGATCGCGAAGTTCGAGAAACCCGACCACGACCGGTCGAGCTCCTGCTTGTAGCCGAGTTCCGCCAGTCGGCGTTCGTCGTCGGAGAGATCAGTTGCCTGAGCCATGCCCTGCACTCCCATCTTCGGTATGAAGTTGGACCGATGCTAGCGCCGCGGATCGCAGCCGAACAGACCTCCGAGAGACCTCTTCCGTGCTGGGACAGGCAGGTTTCCGGCGCCTTTCTGCCCGGTGACCGGGCCAAAGGAGCCACAACAGACCATTCGGACAGCGGGACCACCTCGCGGGCCGCCGGCGACACTGGGGGTCAGAGGTCGAGCGCCCACTCCAGGGTGCGCGCGACGCCGTCCTCGTCGTTGGACGCGCACGTGCGCGTCGCGGCGGCACGGGCGTCCGGGTGGGCGTTGGCGACCGCCCACCCCACCCCGGCCCACTCGAGCATCGGGACGTCGTTGGGCATGTCCCCGAAGGCCCACACGTCCTCGGCGCGGATGCCGGCCCGGGCGCACCAGCGCACGAGTCCCGCCGCCTTCGTGACCCCGGGGGCCGATATCTCGGCGAGACCCCCGGTGCCCGAGTGCTGCACGAGGGCGCGGCCACCGAGCACCTCGGCGACCCGCGGGATGACCTCGTCCTCGGGAAGGTGCTCGGTGCGGGCCAGCAGCTTGCCGACGACGGCCCCGGCCGGGAGGTCGTCGATGGGTGCGGGGACGAGGCCGTCGGGCACCCACCGGGGGTGCAGCTCGGGGTAGTTCGGCTCGGTGTGCACGCCGTCGCTCAGCTCGGCGCTGAAGCCGATCCCCGGCACGGCAGCGCGCAGGTCGGAGACGATCTCGAGCAGCAGGGCGCGTTCGAGCGGGTAGGACGCGGTGACGGTCCGCGTGCGCACGTCGTAGTCGAAGGCGCCGTTGGCGCTGATGACCGTGCCGTCACCGCCGACGGCGTCGGCGAGCGGGTCGAGCCACCGGGGTGGACGGGCCGTCACGAAGACGACGCCGATGCCGGCGGACTCGGCGGCGCGCAGCGCGGCGCCGGTCCGCGGCGAGATCACCCCGTCGGAGCGCAGCAGCGTTCCGTCGAGGTCGGTGGCGACGAGACGAGGCCGTGCCAACGGCGCGTCGCCCATGGGCGCCACTCCCCGTCTCAGACGAGGCGCGTCAGCCAGCCGTGCGAGTCCTCGGCGCGGCCGTACTGGATGTCGAGCAGCGTGGCGCGGATGGCCTCCGCGTAGCGGTCCTCGTGGCCCTCACGACGGTGGTCCACGGAGCCGCCGTCCCAGCGCAGCTCGCCGACGGGCGTGACGACGGCAGCCGTGCCGCAGGCGAAGATCTCGACGATGTCGCCGCTGGCCGCGCCCTCCTTCCACTCCTCGATCGGGATGCGCCGCTCCTCGGGCTCGAGATCGAGCTCCTTGGCGATCTCGAGGATCGAGCTGCGCGTCACCCCCTCGAGGATCGTGCCGGTCAGCTCGGGCGTGATGATGCGCCCGTCCTTGGTGACGAGGAAGAGGTTCATGCCCCCGAGCTCCTCGATGTACGTGTGCGTCGAGGAGTCGAGGAAGACGGCCTGGTCGCAGCCGTGCTCGATCCCCTCGAGCTGGCCGGCGAGCGAGCTGGCGTAGTTGCCGCCGCACTTGGCCGCGCCCGTGCCACCCTCGCCCGCACGCGCGTAGTCGGTGGAGATCCAGAGAGTGACGGGCTTGAGCCCGCCGGAGAAGTAGGCGCCGGCCGGGGAGGCGATGACGGAGTAGGTGACCTGCTGCGCCGGACGCACGCCGAGGAAGGCCTCGGAGGCGAACATGAAGGGACGCAGGTAGAGGCTCTTCTCCCCCGCGTCGCCGGCCGGGACCCACGCCTGGTCGACGCCGACGAGCTGGCGCAGGGACTCGATGAAGTCGGCCTCGGGCAGCTCCGGCAGCGCGAGCCGTCGGGCCGAGCGGGCAAAGCGAGCCGCGTTGGCCTCGGGGCGGAAGGTCCAGATCGAGCCGTCGGCGTGACGGTAGGCCTTCATGCCCTCGAAGATCTCCTGGGCGTAGTGGAGCACCGCCGCCGCCGGGTCGAGCTGGAAGGGACCGTAGGGCTTCACCTGCGCGCCGCCCCAGCCGGCGTCGGCGGTCCACGTCGCGACGACCATGTGGTCGGTGAAGGTCTTGCCGAAGCCGGGGTTCTCGAGGATCTCGGCGATGCGCTCCGGGGGGGTGGCGTCGTCGCGGCGCGTCACCTCGAACGACAGGGTCGAAGCCTTCGCGGCATCCGTGGACATGGCGCAACCTCCAAGAGCGATCAGCGGTGATTCGACGTCAGGCTATCGCCCACATCGTGAGACGCAGAAGTAGCCCCTCCCCGACGGGAGGTGGTCGTATGCCGTCCGGCCGGCGCGGGCGCCCCGGTCAGAGACGCGCGACGACGGCGTCACCGACGGCCGTGGTGCTGCGCGCGGCGTCTCCGCGCTCGGCCAGGTCGGCGGCGACGGCGGCGTCGACGCGGGCGGCCTCGGCGTCGAGGCCGAGGTGGGCGAGGAGCATGCCGACCGAGAGGATCGCCGCGGTCGGGTCGGCCTTGGACTGGCCGGCGATGTCGGGGGCGGAGCCGTGGACGGGCTCGAACATGCTGGGCGTCGTGCGGGCCGGGTTGATGTTGCCCGACGCCGCGAGCCCGATGCCGCCGGCGATGGCGGCGGCGATGTCGGTGAGGATGTCGCCGAAGAGGTTGTCGGTGACGATGACGTCGAAGCGCCCGGGGTCGGTCGCCATGAAGATCGTGGCCGCGTCGACGTGCTGGTAGGCGGTCTCGACGTCGGGGAACTCGGCACCGACCTCCTCGACGGTGCGGCGCCAGAGGTGGCCGGCGTACGTGAGGACGTTGTGCTTGTGCACGAGCGTCAGGTGGCGTCGCGGGCGGGCCTGGGCGCGGGCGAAGGCGTCGCGGACGACGCGCTCGACACCGAAGCGGGTGTTGACGCTGACCTCGGTCGCGATCTCGGCCGCGGTGCCGACGCGCAGGGCGCCGCCGTTGCCGGTGTAGGGACCCTCGGTGCCCTCGCGGACGACGACGAAGTCGATGCCGTCGGGGGCGACGCGCGCGACGTCGAGCGGGCTCGCGACTCCGGGGAAGAGCTTGGCCGGGCGCAGGTTGACGTAGTGGTCCAGCGCGAAGCGCAGCGGCAGCAGCACGCCTCGCTCTAGGACGCCGCTCGGGACGCTGGGGTCGCCGATGGCACCGAGGAGGATCGCGTCGTGGCCGCGCAGCTCCTCGAGGACGGAGTCGGGCAGCGTCTCGCCGGTGGCGTGCCAGCGGCGGGCGCCGAGGTCGTACTCGGTCGTCGCGAACTTCGGACCGCTGTCTCCGGTGACCGCGTCGAGGACCTTGAGACCCTCCGCGACCACCTCGGGGCCGATGCCGTCACCACCGATCACGGCGATGGAGTAGGCGTCCTTGACCTGCGTCTGTGCCATGTCGTCAGCCTAGAACCCGTCTTGTGATGTGGAATCTGCGTCTCAATTAGTGAGCGGACGAGGACGGCCCCCGCCCGGGAGGGCAGGGGCCGTCGTCACGACCGCGCAACGGGACCGCGGTTCGGGTCGTCGTCGGGTGTCGCTCAGTCCTCGGTGTGACCCTGGTCGCGCAGGTCCATCGACTCCTGGAGGGCCTGACGGGCGGCCTTGGCGTCTTCGCTCATGGTGATCACGTCTTTCGGGTGTGCATGCGGTGTGGGTGGTCTCAGGTGGCTCCAGCCCGGGTGGGCGAACCGGTCAGCAGAGGGGTGGCGGGATCTCCGCGGCGAGGTGCTGACTACCTGGACTCGCCGCGGCTGGGAATACGTACGACCTGCCGCGTCATGCATTTCACGGTACGCCGGGCTACCCATGGGTAAAGGGGGTTTCCACTGGATGAGACGCGATGTCCGCCATTCGTCCGCTCCCGGGCCGCGGCACGTGTCGCGCATCCCCCGCTCACCGCGCCGGGGGCCGTAGGCTCGCCGCGTGAGCGCCGACCACCCCGACGCGCCTGCCGACCCCTCCACCGGCACCGCTCGCCACCACGCCGACCACCCGGACCACCGGGCCACCTCCACGCGCGCGAGGCACACGAGCCACGCCGTCCCGGGGGTGCCCTTCGACAACGAGGCGCGATGGATCGCCATCACGCCCGGCAACGCGAGACGCATCATCGTCACGGTGTTCGTCGCCGTCGTCCTGCTCTCGGTGGCGACGTGGGCCTTCCACGCGATGGGCAGCTTCCTCTTCCTCCTGCTGCTCGCCTGGCTGCTGTCGATCGCGATGGAGCCGGTGGTGCTGTGGCTGAGCAAGCGCGGGATGAAGCGCGGTCTCGCCACCGGCCTGACGATGCTCGGGATGCTCCTGCTCTTCGCGGGTCTCGCCGAGCTCTTCGGCCAGGTCTTCGTCTCGCAGCTCTCCCAGCTCGGGTCGCAGCTGCCCGGGGCGATCACGTCGGCCATCGACTGGGTCAACTCCGCCTTCGGCACGCAGTTCGACATCGCGCAGATCCAGACGGCCCTGAGCCTGACCCCGGACAAGCTCGGCGAGCTGGCCGGCAAGTACGGCGGCGGCATCATCGGGATCTTCGGCTCCGTCATCACCTTCCTCTTCGACGCACTGACGATCCTCGTCTTCGCGTACTACTTCTCCGCCGACAGCCCGCGGCTGCGCCAGACCATCGGCTCGTGGCTGCCGCAGCGCTACCAGCGCGTCTTCATCACGGTGTGGACGATCTCGGTCGAGAAGACCGGCGGCTACGTCGTCTCCAAGCTCGTCCTCGCGTCACTCTCGGCCGTCTTCCACGTCGCGTTCTTCTGGTTCATCGACGTGCCGTTCTGGCTGCCCCTTGGCATCTTCGCCGGCATCGTCGGCCAGTTCATCCCCACGATCGGCACGTACATCGGCGTCGCGCTGCCCGCCCTCTTCGCCATCCTCGACAAGCCGATCAACGCCGTGTGGATCGCCGCCTTCGCGACCGTCTACCAGCAGCTGGAGAACTACGTCTTCACGCCGCGCATCAGCCGCCGCACCATGGACGTCCACCCGGCCGTCGCGCTCGGGTCGGTCATCGCCGGCGCAGCACTCTTCGGCCCGATCGGCGCCCTCATCGGCATCCCCATCGCGGCGGTCGCCCTCGCCATCGTCGACACCTTCAGCAAGCGGCACGAGCTCGTCCCCGAGCTCGCCGACCTCGAGACCGCCGACGACAAGGACGACGAGGACGAGGACGTGGACGAGGGGGGTGAGCGCGCGGACGACGGGCGCGGCGACGCGGGTGACGAGCCCGACGAGCGCGTCGGGACCGACACGGCCCGCCGGAGCTGACCCGCTCCGGGTCAGTCCTGCAGGCCGATGACCGAGAAGGTCTTGGCCTCGATGACCTCGGAGAGCTCGGCCGCCATCGCGGCGGGGACGGCGCTGTCGACGTTGAGCACGCCGATGGCCCGGTCGTCCTGGCGTGAGACCTGCATGCCGCCGATGTTGATGCCGGCGTCGCCGAGGATCCGGCCGACCGCGCCGATGACGCCCGGACGGTCGGAGTACTCGAAGACGAGCATGTGGTCCGAGAGCGGGACCTCGAGGTCGTAGCCGTTGACGCCGACGAGCTTCTCGACCATCTTCGGGCCGGTCAGCGTGCCGGAGACCGACACGACCGAGCCGTCGGCGAGGGTGCCGCGCAAGGTCGTGACGTTGCGGAAGTCGCCGGCATCGGGGTCGGTGACGAGCCGCACGACGCAGCCGCGCTGCTCGGCGAGGACCGGGGCGTTGACATAGGTCACGGTGTCCTCGACGACGTCGGTGAACAGGCCCTTGAGGGCGACGAGCTTCCACACGTTGACGTCGTGGGCCGTGATCTCGCCGCGGACGTCGACGTCGAGCTGCGCCGGCACGCTGCCGGACACCGCGGTAAAGATCCGGCCGAGCTTCTCGACGAGCGGGATGCCCGGACGGACCTCCTCGGCGATGAAGCCGCTGCTGACGTTGACGGCGTCGGGGACGAGCTCCCCTCCGAGCGCGAGACGCACCGACCTCGCGACGGCGATGCCGGCCTTCTCCTGGGCCTCCTCGGTCGAGGCGCCGAGGTGCGGGGTGACGACGACGGACTCGTGCTCGAAGAGCGGCGACTCGGTGGTCGGCTCGGTGGCGAAGACGTCGATGCCGGCGCCCGCGACGCGGCCCTCGGCGATGGCGCGCGCGAGGGCGGCCTCGTCGACGATGCCGCCGCGTGCGGCGTTGACGATGCGCACCGACGGCTTGACCTTCGTGAGGGCCTCCTCACCGATGAGGCCGAGCGTCTCGGGCGTCTTGGGCAGGTGGATGGTGATGAAGTCGGACTGGGCGAGCAGCTCGTCGAGGCCGACGAGCTGGGCGCCGAGCTGTCCCGCCTTGGCGGGCGAGGCGTAGGGGTCGTAGGCGACGATCTTCATGCCGAAGCCCTTGAGGCGCTCGGCGACGAGGGCGCCGATGCGACCGAGGCCGACCACACCGACGGTCTTGTCGAGCAGCTCGACGCCGGAGTACTTGCTGCGCTTCCACGCGCCGGCCTTGAGGGCCTGGTTGGCGGGGGCGATGTTGCGGGCCGTCGCGAGGAGCAGCGCCACGGCGAGCTCGGCGGCGGACGTGATGTTGGAGGTCGGTGCGTTGACGACCATGACCCCGGCCTGCGTCGCCGACTGGACGTCGACGTTGTCGAGACCGACGCCCGCGCGGGCGATGACCTTGAGCTGCCTCGCGGCGGCGATCGCCTCGGCGTCCATCTTCGTGGCCGATCGGATGAGGATCGCGTCGACGTCGGCGAGCGCCGGGAGCAGTGCGTCGCGGTTGGCCCCGTCGACCGAACGGACCTCGAAGTCCGGTCCCAGCGCCTCGATGGTGGCGGGCGACAGCTCTTCGGCGATGAGGACAACGGGCTTGCTCACAGGGGAACCCTTCCGGACGGAGCGGGGCCTCACGCACGACAGGGGGCGCGGGCCGTCGGCGGCACCGCGATGTGCCGTCGGCGAGTCTAGGCCGTCGTTCGCGCGGAATCACGAGATGTAACCAACATGTGAACACGGCCCGGAGGGCGGCGCACGTATCAGCTGATGGAACACCGATTCCGTATGCCGGACGCCTCGTCGGGTGGGTGGCACCAGGACGTGACCCGACCATCGACCTGCTGCGCGTCGTGCTCGCGGCGACCGACACCTCGGGCTCGCTGGACGGAGAAGGGAGCCTTCCGCGGCAACGTGCGCAGAACCACAGCATGATCCGACGCGAAGCGTTGCGCCGCCGGGGGCGAGCACGTCAGGGTGGGGTCATGCGCATCGTCGTGACGGGAGGCGCCGGGGACCTCGGGTCGCGGGTCGTCCGGGAGCTCACGGCTCGCGGGCACCAGGCGGTGTCGGCGAGCCGGAGGAGCGGCGTGGACCTGGCGACCGGCGACGGGCTCGAAGCCGTTCTGGCGGGCGCCGACGCCGTCGTCCACTGCGCCGACGACACGTCGCGCGGCGACACCGTCACCGTCTACGGGACGCGACGACTGGCCGACGCGGCTGCCGACCTCGGGGTGCACCTCGTGCACATCTCGATCGTCGGCATCGACGAGCACCCCTTGGCCTACTACCGCCGCAAGCTGCGCGCGGAGCAGGGCATCGAGGCGGCAGGCGGCGCGGCCTCGGTCCTGCGCGCCACCCAGTTCCATTCCCTGGCAGCGTTCTTCGCCCGGAAGCTGAGCGTCGGGCCGGTCACCCTGACCATCGGCGACATGGCCCTCCAACCCGTGGACACCGACTTCGTCGCCGGACGCCTCGTCGACCTCGCGCTGGGAGCGCGCCCCACGGCATACGCCAGGGCGACGGACGTCGCGGGTCCCGACGTGCTCACGGTCGGCGAGCTCGCCGGCCTGCTGCGCGCGCACCGGGGCGCCTCCCGCTCGAAGGTCGTGCGCCTGCCTGCGGTCGGCGGGGTCATGAAGGCGTTCGCCGAGCGGCGGACCGTGCCCTTCCCCGGCGACGCGCAGACGGGCGGCCGGACGTTCGCCGACTGGCTCGCTCTCCAGCCGCAGCGGCTCAGCGGCCGCTGACCCGTCGCGACACGGGAACGGCCGACGCCCCCACGAACGGGGCGCCGGCCGTCAAGCCGTTCGAGAGCGTCAGCGTGCGGCGCTGCCCTCGACGTAGTCGGAGTCGGTCTGCTTGACCCACGCCATGAGCTTGCGCAGCTCGCGGCCCGTGGCCTCGATGGGGTGCTGGGCACCCTGCTCGCGCAGCTGCTTGAACTCCGGCGCACCGGCGTCCTGGTCGTCGATGAAGCGCTTGGCGAAGGTGCCGTTCTGGATGTCGCCGAGCACCGCCTTCATGTTCTCCTTGACGTGCGGGTCGATGACGCGCGGACCCGACACGTAGTCGCCGTACTCCGCGGTGTCGGAGACCGACCAGCGCTGCTTGGCGATGCCGCCCTCGATCATGAGATCGACGATGAGCTTGAGCTCGTGGAGGCACTCGAAGTAGGCGACCTCGGGCTGGTAGCCCGCCTCGACGAGGGTCTCGAAGCCGTACATGACGAGCTGGCTCGCGCCACCGCAGAGCACGGCCTGCTCACCGAAGAGGTCGGTCTCGGTCTCCTCGGTGAACGTCGTCTTGATGCCGCCGGCACGCAGGCCACCGATGGCCTTGCCGTAGGCCTTGGCGAGGTCCCACGCCGTGCCGGACGCGTCCTGCTCGACGGCGAGTAGCACGGGCACCCCACGGCCGTCAGCGAACTCGCGGCGCACGATGTGGCCGGGACCCTTCGGGGCGACCATGAGCACGTCGGCGTCGGCCTCGGGCTTGATGTAGCCGAAGCGGATGTTGAAGCCGTGGCCGAAGAGCAGCGCCGCGCCGTCCTTGAGGTTGGGCTGGATGTCGTTGGCGTAGACCGTGCGCTGCACCTGGTCGGGCGTGAGGATGACGACGAGGTCGGCCTCCTTGACCGCGTCGGCGACCGACGTGACCGTCAGACCCTCGGCCTCGGCCTTGGCCTTGCTCTTGCTGCCCTCGGCGAGGCCGACGCGGACGTCGACGCCGGAGTCGCGCAGGTTGAGCGCGTGGGCGTGGCCCTGGCTGCCGTAGCCGATGACGGCGACCTTCTTGCCCTGGATGATCGACAGGTCGGCGTCGTCGTCGTAGAACATCTCGGCCATGGTGGCCTTCTCCTTCGGTTGCGGTGTGCAGTGGGTCTGGTGGTGCGGTCGGTGGGGATCGGGTCAGGCGCTGCGCAGGCTGCGGTCGGTGATCGAGCGCGAGCCGCGCCCAACGGCGACCATGCCGGACTGGACGAGCTCCTTGATGCCGAACGGCTCGAGCACGTCGAGCAGGGCGCGGAGCTTGTCGGAGGTGCCGGTCGCCTCGATGACGATCGCGTCGGTGGTCACGTCGACGACCTTGGCCTTGAAGAGCTGGATCGTGTCGATGACCTGGCTGCGGGTCGCCGGGTCCGCGCGCAGCTTGACGAGCAGGATCTCGCGCTGCACCGAGGCGTGCGGGTCGAGCTCGACGACCTTGAGCACCTCGATGAGCTTGTTCAGCTGCTTCGTCACCTGCTCGAGGGCCGCGCCCTCGACCTCGACGACGACGGTGATGCGCGAGATGTCGGGCAGCTCGGTCGGGCCGACCGCGAGGGAGTTGATGTTGAAGCCGCGTCGGGAGAAGAGCGCCGCCACGCGGGTCAGGACGCCGGGCTTGTCCTCGACGAGGACCGACAGGGTGTGCTTGCTCATGCTCAGTCCTCCCGCTCCCAGACCGGCGCCTCGTGGCGGGCGGCCTGGATCATGTCGTTGCTGACGCCCGCCGGCACCATCGGCCACACCATGGCGTCGCGGTGCACGATGAAGTCGATGACGACGGGTCGGTCGTTGATCTCGAGCGCCAGCTTGATGACGGCGTCGACCTCCTCGGGCGTCTCGGCGCGCAGGCCGAGGCAGCCGTACGCGTCGGCGAGCTTGACGAAGTCGGGCACGCGCTGGCTCATCGGCTGCAGGTCGGTGTTGGAGTAGCGCTCGTTGTAGAAGAGCGTCTGCCACTGCCGGACCATGCCGAGCGAGCTGTTGTTGATGATCGCGACCTTGATCGGGATGTTGTTGATGACGCAGGTCGCGAGCTCCTGGTTGGTCATCTGGAAGCAGCCGTCGCCGTCGATCGCCCACACCGTGCGCTCGGGCTCGGCGACCTTGGCACCCATGGCCGCCGGGACCGAGAAGCCCATGGTGCCCAGCCCGCCGGAGTTGATCCACGCGTTCGGGCGTTCGTACTTGACGAACTGCGCGGCCCACATCTGGTGCTGGCCGACACCCGCGACGTACGTCGCCTCGGGTCCGGTGAGCGCACCGATCCGCTCGATGACGTACTGCGGCGAGAGCGTGCCGTCGTCGCTGTCGGTCCAGCCGAGCGGGAAGGTCCGCTTCCAGTCGGCGACCCGCTCGCGCCAGTCGGCGTAGTCCCAGGCGTCGGTGTCGTCGTCGGCGCCCGCCCGGTCGAGCGTGACCTGCTCGATGAGGTCCTTGATGACCTCGCCCACGTCACCGACGATCGGCACGTCGGCGATGCGGTTCTTGGAGATCTCGGCGGGGTCGATGTCGGCGTGGATCACCTTGGCGTGCGGGGCGAACGTCGAGAGCTGGCCGGTGACGCGGTCGTCGAAGCGGGCGCCCAGCGCGATGAGCAGGTCGGACTTCTGCAGGCCCGTCACCGCGGCGACCGTGCCGTGCATCCCCGGCATGCCGAGGTTGAGCGGCTCGCTGTCGGGCACCGTGCCCCGCGCCATGAGGGTCGTGACGACGGGGATCCCGGTCAGCTCGACGAGTCGGCGCAGGGCCTCGCTCGCTCGGGCCCGCACGACGCCGCCGCCGACGTAGAGCACGGGCCGCTTGGCGGCGGCCATCAGCCGTGACGCCTCGCGGATCTGCTTGCCGTGCGGGCGCAGCACGGGGCGGTAGCCGGGCAGGTCGATCTGCGGCGGCCAGCTGAAGGTCGTCGTCGCCTGGAGCGCGTCCTTGCTGATGTCGACGAGGACGGGACCCGGACGACCGGTGCTCGCGACGTGGAACGCCTCGGCGATGGCCTGCGGGATCTTCGCCGGGTCGGTGACGAGGTAGTTGTGCTTCGTGATCGGCATCGTGATGCCGCGGATGTCGGCCTCCTGGAAGGCGTCCGTGCCGATGGCGGCGCTCGCGACCTGACCGGTGATGGCGACGACGGGCACGGAGTCCATGTGCGCGTCGGCGAGCGGCGTCACGAGGTTCGTCGCGCCGGGGCCCGAGGTCGCCATGCAGACGCCGACCTTGCCGGTCGCCGAGGCATACCCCTCGGCCGCGTGGCCGGCGCCCTGCTCGTGGCGCACGAGGATGTGGCGGACCTTCTTCGAGTCGAGCATGGGGTCGTAGGCGGGCAGGATCGCACCGCCGGGGATGCCGAAGACGGTGTCGCAGCCGATGGCCTCGAGGGAGAGTACGAGCGCCTGCGCCCCGGTGACCTCACGGGCCGGCGTGACGGGCCCGACGGGCTCGACGGCCTTGGCCTCCGCCGCGGGTCGGGGACGGGCCAGGGAGGCCACGTCGGCGGGCGAGGGCGCCTGCTTCGTCGTGTCGCTCACGATCTCTTCCTTGTCTCGAGCACTGCGTGGTGATGCCGGTTCGGGCTGACTCCAGCCACAAAAAAACCCTTCGGTCCCGCGGTGGGACGGAAGGGAGCGCGCTGACCGTTCGAGCTGGTCGGCGCGCTAGGGAAGTACGAGGAGTCGGGCCACGTGACAACCGTCCTACCAAGCCCCAGCGGTGTCAATCGACCATCTCACGCGTCTCAGCATGTGACCTCGTGATCTCACCCACTGTCACTCCGAGGTTCCGGACCCCGCAGGAGGGCGCGTGCGCGAAAGTCGGTTGTCGCCGGTGCGACCGGCTCGGGACACTGACCGTCATGACGAGCACCGTGGCCGACCTGCTGCCCGCCCTCGGCCTCCGGGTCGTCGCCGGACCGGTCGAGCTGCGTGGTCTGGGCGACGACGACCTCGGCACGCTCGCCGACCTCGCGGCCGCGGGCATCCACCCCGCCGACCGGATGCCCTTCTACCACCCCTGGACCGACACCGACCCGGAGACGCTCCGCCGCCGGATGGCCCAGTTCCACTGGCGCTGCCGCGCCGACTTCTCCCTCGAGAGCTGGGAGCTGAACCTCGGCGTCTGGCACGAGGGCACGCTCGTCGGGACGCAGGGGATCTCGACGCGCGACTACCTCGTGACCCGGACCGGCGAGACCGGCTCCTGGCTGGGCCTGGCCCACCAGGGCAAGGGCATCGGCACGATGATGCGCCGCGCGATCTGCGCCTTCGCCTTCGACCACCTCGATGCCGAGGAGCTCACGTCGGGCGCCTTCACCGACAATGCAGCCTCGCTCGCCGTGAGCCGCAAGGTCGGCTACCGGCCCGGCGGCCAGAAGCGGCTGCGCCGCCGCGAGGGCGAGCTGGCCGTCAACCAGCAGCTCGTGCTGCGGCCGGAGGACCTGGTGCGTGGGGACCACCCCGTCACGGTCGAGGGCCTGCCGGCCTTCCGCCGCTCGATCGGCCTCGACGCCGAGGACTCCCCCGACCCACCCGACGACCGGCCGCACGACCGAACCCACGACCGAACCCACGACCGACCGCACGACCGATCCCTCGAGGAGACCCCATGAGCACCGAGACGTCGAGTGACCTGACGCCACGGACCGGCCCGCACCCGGCCGTGCAGCTGCACCTGCCCGAGACCGCCGCCACCCTGACGACCCGCCCGCTGACGCGGGGCGACGCGGCGGCCGTCACCGCCCTCATGGCGGCCTGCGAGCTGCACGACGTCGGCGAGGTCCTCATCGAGGAGGCCGACATCGTCGGCGACTGGCAGCGCCCCGCCTTCGACCTCGCCACGCAGTCGGTCGGCGTGCTCGACGGCGACCGCCTCGTGGCATACGCGGAGGTCTACAAGGGGCGCTGGGCCGACGCGGCCGTCGCGCCGACGCACCGCGGGCTGGGCATCGGCACGGCGCTGTCGCACTGGACCCGAGCGGTGGGCGCGCGTGACGGCGGCACCGTCGTCGGCCAGCCCGTGCCCGGCGACTCCGCCGGCGAACGCCTCCTCGCTGCCCTGGGCTACCGCACCCTCTGGACGTCGTGGGTCCTCGAGCTGCCTGCCGGGCAGGCGATCGAGCCGCAGCCCGTCCCGGAGGGGTATGCCGTCCGCGAGCCTCGCGACGAGGACGACCTCCGCGCGACGTGGACCGTCAACGAGGACGCCTTCCTCGAGTGGTCCGAGCGCGAGCGCACGACCTTCGAGGAGTGGACGGCCAACGTCTCGCGGCGCCCCGGCTACGAGCCCTGGCAGCTGCGGCTCATGGTCGACGCGTCCGACACGGTGGTCGGCATGGCCTTCGTCGTCGTGTCGAGCGGCTGCGCCTACGTCGACAAGCTCGCGGTGCGCCGCGACGAGCGCGGCAAGGGCCTGGCCCGAGCGCTCCTCGTCGACGCCTTCGAGGTCGCCCGAGCCCACGGCGGCGAGCGGTCCGAGCTGTCGACCGACTCCCGCACCGGAGCGCTCGGTCTCTATGAGAAGGTCGGCATGCAGGTCACGTCGGTGTGGCGCCACTGGGCGGCAGACGTGACACCGGACCCGGGGGCCGCACCCGCCTGAGGAGGCGCCGTGGAGCAGCACACGAGCATCGACATCGACGCCCCGGTCGCACGGGTGTGGGCGGTCCTGCGCGACGTCGAGCACTGGCCCGAGTGGACCGCGTCGGTGAGGTCGGTGACGCTGCTCGACGACGGACTGCGGGTCGGGGCGCGCGCCCGCATCGACCAGCCGCGGATCCCGACCACGGTCTGGACCGTCACGGGCCTCACCGAGGGACACGACTTCACGTGGGAGGCGAGCGGTCCCGGCACGCTGACGACGGGTCGTCACGGGGTCGAGGCGACGGGCCCCGGCACGTGCCGGGCGACGCTGTCGATCACCCAGTCGGGCTGGCTCGGCTCGGTCGTCGGCCGCGGCTACCGGACACTGACCGACCGCTACCTCGCGATGGAGGCCGCGGGCCTCAAGGAGCGGGCCGAGTCGGGCGTCTGAAGAGAGCCCGGCGGCCACTCACCCGCAACACACCGAGAACGTCCCGACGCACCGGGTTCGGATGCCGGTGCGTTGTCACCTCCTCGGTGTGTTGCGCGAGTCAGGGGGTCAGCAGGGGGTTGGCCGGTGACGCCGCGACGTGGCCCGGCGCGAGCCCCGGCAGCCACGAGGCGAGGTCGTTGGCCTGCGCCGGGTTGGCCGGCTCGAGCACGGTGAGACCGTCGGCGAACCAGATCACCGTCATGACCTCCCGCATCCGGTCGGAGGAGTTGCCGAGGGCCTTGTGCACCGTCCAGCCCGAGTGGAAGGACGCGTCACCGGCGCGCATCGCGACCGGCTCGTCGACGACGAGGCGACGCTCTGACAGCACGCGGTCGAAGTGCTCCTCGGACGCGTCCGAGATGCCGATGTCGCTCAACGGGCCGTCGACGTGGCTCCCGGTGGCGAAGGCGAGCCCGCCGTGGGCAGGCGTGATGTCGACGAGCGGCATCCACATGGTCAGGCACCGCGACCCGTCGAGCGGCCAGTACATCGCGTCCTGGTGCCACGGCGTGTAGCCGCCGCCGGGCTCCTTGAAGAGCGCCTGGTCGTGGTAGAGCCGCATCCGCGGGACGCCGAGCAGGCGCGCGGCCACGTCGGCGAAGCGGGAGGCCATGACGAAACGCGCGACGCCCTCGTCGTGCCGCCAGAGGTTCATCACCTGCAGGAACGCCATGCCGTAGCTGTCACGCTCGGCGAGGGGCCGGGTCTCGGTGCTGAGGCGCTCGACGGCCGCCGCCACGGGCGCGCGGTATGCCGCCGCCTCCTCCTGCGTGGCCACCTGGGCCAGGCGCACGTGGCCGTTCGAGCGAAAGGCCGCGACGTCGTCGTCATGGATGGGGTATGCCGTGGTGAGCGCGGGAAGCAGGTCGGTGGGCATGTGGCGGCTCGTCCTCCGTGGATCGTGAACGACCCGAGTGGTCGTCGCAGGGAACAGCCCACCAGACAGCCACGGGGACGACCCGGAACGTCGTGGTCACCGGGGAACGATCTGGTTCGATGGCCCCATGGACGAACGGGAGGCCCAGAGCGCCGGCGTGCACCGCGTCCCCTCCGGGCGGCTCGGCGAGGTGCTCGTGGCCGGGCGCATCGCCGGCGGCAGCGGCCTGCCGGCGGGCACTGCGCGACGGCACCCGACGTGGGGGCTCACCTTCGTCACTGCGGGGACGGGTCGCTACCGCGACGCGGGTCACGACGAGCCCCTGGGCGCGGGCTCGCTCGTCGTCGTGCACCCCGGCCACCCGCACTGGTACGGCGCCGACCGCGGCGGCTGGGACGAGGTCTTCGTCGTCTTCGACGGCGTGGCGTTCGAGCTGGCGCGCCGGCGTGGCGCGCTCACGGCCGACCGGCCGCTCGTGCACGGCCTGCCGGTCCCTCGGTGGCAGCACCGGTTCGCGGCCTTCGGCGAGAGGACCCGCCCGACGACCGTCGACGGTCGCGACGCCGAGGCCCTCGACCTGCTCGCGGCACTACTCGAGTCGAGCGCGGCGGCGACCGCGGGCGCGGCGCTGCGCAGACCCGGGCGGCCCGACTGGCTCGACCTCTCCGTCGAGCTGCTCGACCGCGACCTCGGCGAGCCGCTCGACCTGCCGTCCGTCGCGGAGGAGGTGGGCATGACGTACGAGACGTGGCGGCGCCGGTTCCGGTCCGAGACCGGCACGAGTCCCTACGCCCACCGGGCCGCACGGCGGCTCGAGGCCGCGACCGACCTGCTCGTCCACACCGGGCTCGGCGTCCGGGACATCGCCGCGGCGACCGGGTTCAGCGACGAGAGGCACCTCATCCGCCGCTTGCGCGAGCACACGGGGATCACGCCCCGCGCCTTCCGCGACGCCGGGCACTGACCCGGCCACACGGCATACGCGCCCTTCGTGCGACACCCCGAGAAGGGGCGGACGCACCGGGATCGGATCCCGGTGCGTCGCGACCTGCTCGGCGTGTTGTGCGGGCGTCAGCCGCAGACGGCGCCGCGGCTCGCGCTGCCCACGAGCTTGCGGTACTTCGCCAGGACGCCGCGCTGGTACTTGGGCTCGGGGTGCGTGACGCCGGCGGCACGCCGACGCTCCATCTCGTCGTCGTCGACGAGCACGTCGAGCGTGCCGTTCGCGACGTCGAGGCGGATGGTGTCGCCGTCGTGGACGAAGGCGATCGGGCCGTCGTCGACGGCCTCGGGGGCGACGTGGCCGACGCAGAGGCCGGTCGTGCCGCCGGAGAAGCGACCGTCGGTGAGGAGCAGGACGTCCTTGCCGAGGCCCGCGCCCTTGATGGCGCCGGTGACGGCGAGCATCTCGCGCATGCCGGGGCCACCCTTGGGTCCCTCGTAGCGGATGACGACGACGTCGTTCTTCTGCAGCGCGCCCTGCTCGACGGCGTCCATCGCAGCGCGCTCGCCGTCGAAGACCCGCGCGGTGCCTTCGAAGACGGACTCGTCGAAGCCGGCCGACTTCACGACGGCCCCCTCCGGCGCGAGCGAGCCGGTGAGGATCGTCAGGCCACCCGTCTTGTGGATCGGGGTCGCCATCTCGCGGATGACGCGGCCGTCGATGTGCGGCGGGTTGATGTCATCGAGGTTCTCGGCCATCGTCTTGCCCGTCACCGTGAGGCAGTCGCCGTCGAGCAGGCCCGCCTCGAGGAGCGTCTTCATGACGACGGGGATGCCACCGATGTGGTCGATGTCCTTCATGACGAAGCTGCCGAAGGGCTTGACGTCGGCCAGGTGCGGGACCTTGGCGCCGATGCGGCGGAAGTCCTCGATCGTGAGGTCGACCTCGGCCTCGTTGGCGATGGCGAGCAGGTGGAGCACGGCGTTCGTCGAGCCACCGAAGGCCATGACGACGGCGATGGCGTTCTCGAAGGCGGGCTTGGTCATGATGTCGCGGGCGGTGATCCCCTTGCGGAGCAGCTCGACGACGGCCTCGCCCGACTTGCGCGCGTACATGTCGCGGCGTCGGTCGGTCGCGGGCGGTGCGGCCGAACCGGGGATCGACATGCCGATGGCCTCGGCGACGGCGGCCATCGTGTTCGCGGTGTAGAAGCCGCCGCAGGCACCCTCGCCCGGACAGATGGCGCGTTCGATGGCGTCGACGTCCTCGAGCGACATCTTCCCGGCGGCGCACGCCCCGACCGCCTCGAAGGCGTCGATGATCGTGACCTCCTTCTCGGTGCCGTCGGAGAGCTTGGCGATGCCGGGCAGGATCGTTCCGGCGTAGAGGAAGACGGACGCGAGGTCGAGGCGCGCCGCGGCCATGAGCATGCCCGGGAGCGACTTGTCGCAGCCCGCGAGCAGCACCGACCCGTCGAGGCGCTCGGCGTTCATGACGGTCTCGACGGAGTCGGCGATGATCTCGCGGGAGACGAGGCTGAAGTGCATCCCCTCGTGACCCATCGAGATGCCGTCGGAGACCGAGATCGTGCCGAACTCGAGCGGGTAGCCGCCGCCGGCGTGCACGCCGTCCTTGACCGCCTTGGCGAGCCGGTCGAGCGACAGGTTGCACGGCGTGATCTCGTTCCACGAGCTCGCGACGCCGATCTGCGGCTTGACCCAGTCGTCGTCGCCGAGGCCTACGGCCCGGAGCATCCCCCGCGCGGCGGTCTTCTCGAGACCGTCGGTGACGTCGCGGCTGCGGGGCTTGATGTCAGGCGTCTGCGTCATGCGAGCAGCATAGAACCGTGTCCGCTGGGTGGACACCGCATCTCACAGCCTGAGCCCGACCCGGACCGGGTGCCCGCGGGGGTCAGTCGTCGTGCCCGCGGCTGACGTGGAAGCGCGTCAGCTCGCACGTGCCGAGGTCGAGGTCGGCCCAGTCCCCCGCGTAGCGCAGGACCGCGAGCCCGCTCGTGACGAAGCCCTCCCCGAGGGCCTCGTGCGCCTCGCGCGAGCCCTCGCCGTCGGTGAGCAGGCTCGTCAGCTGCGCCATGGTGGGGTTGTGCCCGACGACGAGCACGGTCGCGGTGTCACCACCGTCCTCGCGCACCGTCTCGAGCGTCTGCTCCGAGCCGCCGAGGTAGACGCTGCGTCGGAACTCGACGAACTCCGTGTGCGCCCCACCGCGGCACGCCTCCTCCCAGGTCTGCCGCGTGCGTTGCGCGGTCGAGCAGATGACGAGGTCGGGCACGAGCCCCTCGGCATGGAGCCACTTCCCCGCAGCCTTGGCGTCCCGTCGACCACGTGCGGCGAGCTCGCGGTCGTGGTCGACCTTGCCCGGCCCCTCCTCGGCCTTGGCGTGACGCATGAGGATGAGGGTCTTCTCTCTCGAGGCGCTGCTCATGACTCCGAGCATGCTCCGGACCGGCCGCGTTGTCAGCCCGGACCGGTCAGAGACTCAGCTCGGGCTTGATCCGCGACGGGGTCCACATCCGCGAGCGTCGGGCCGCGACCGTCGACACCGCGAGGGCACCGACGAGGTATGCCGCGAGCACCGCCACGCTGGCCGGCACCGGACCGAGGTCGGCGCCGTACATGAGCCGGCGGAGCCCGTCGATCGCGTACGTCATCGGTACGACGTGGTGGATGGCCTGGAGCGGTCCGGGCAGCGTCTGCCACGGGAACGTGCCACCCGCGCTGACGAGCTGGACGACCATGAGGACGAGGCCGAGGAACTTCCCGACGGCGCCGAGACGTGCGGCGAGGGCGTGCAGGATCGCGACGAACGTCATGGACACGAACACGAGGAAGAGGAAGGCGAGCACCGGGTGCGCGATCCGGATGTCGACGCCCCGCCCGACGACGAGCACGAGCGCCGCGGCCTGGAGGACACCGACGAGCGCCGGCGCGAGCCAGCCGCCGACGGCCGTGCGGAGCGACCGCTGGCTCGTCGCGAGCGCGCGGGTCGACAGGGGTCGGACGAAGAGGAAGAGGACGTAGGCCCCGATCCACAGGGCCAGGCTCATGAAGAACGGCGCGAGCCCTGCCCCGTAGGAGCCGGCCGACGAGAGCGAGTCGGACGAGACCCCGACGGGGTTGCCGATGGTCTGGGCCATCGCCTTGCGCTGCGCGTCGGAGGGGTCCGGCACGGCGTCGCGGCCCTTGACGAGGCCGGCGTGCAGGTCCGTGGCGCCCTTGACGAGGGAGTCGAGCCCCGAGGCGAGGGAGGTCGCGCCCGACGAGAGCGTCTCGGCCCCGGTGGCGGCCTTCGTCGCGCCGGACGCGAGCGCGGCCGAACCCGTCTTCAGCTGGTCGAGCCCGGTGGCGAGCGAGCTCGCGCCGTCGCGGACCTGCTCGGCTCCCGAGTGCGCCTGCGCGATGCCGCTCGTCAGGGCCGGCGTGGCCGAGGCGAGCGTGCGGGCGCCGGTCGCGACCTGGTCGGCGCCCTTGGACAGGCGGGTGAGGCTGCCGGAGGCCGACTGGATCGTGGCGTCGGCCGAGTCGACGTAGCCGTCGACGACGTCGAGCCTGGACTCGACGACGGCGAGCTGCGCGTCGGTGAGCCCCTGGGCGCGCAGGGCCGACAGGAAACTCGACCGGTCAGCGGCGATCCGACTCTTGAGCTGGGTCGACGCGGTCGCCGCCTTGGTGCCGTACGAGGCGATGGTCCGGTTGCCCGCCGCCACCTGCTCGGCGCCGTCGGCGAGGCGAGCGGTCTGCGCCGGCAGGTTGGCGGTGCGGGACTGCAGGGTGGCGAGCCCGGAGGCGAGCTGGCCGGCGCCCGCCTCGAGACTGTCGGCACCCGAGGCCGCCTGGCCGATGCCGGTGTCGAGGCGCCTGGCCCCCGAGGCGAGGTCGTCCAGCCCGGTCGCGAGGGTTCGCGCGCCGCTCGCGAGCTTCTTCGCGCCGTCGTCGGCCTTGACCGCCCCGGCACGCAGCTGCTCGGAGCCGTCGGCGGCCTTGACGAGCTGGTCGTGGACCTCGCTGAAGCCCAGGAGCAGCTTGCTGGCGGCGGTCCGGCTCACCTGGCTCGCGACCGACGCCGTCACCTGCTTGATGACCTGGTTGCCGATGGTCGAGGTCATGTAGTTGTTGGCGTCGTTCGTCTCGAGCACGATCGTGGCCTGGCGCGGTGTGAACTCGGCGGTCGAGGCGAGGTCGGCCGAGAAGGTCCGCGGCAGGATGACGGCGAAGGCATAGGACCCGTCGTCGACGCCGCGCATCGCCTCGTCGTGCGAGACCCGGTGCCAGTCGAAGGACCCGGAGTCGACGAGCTGGTCGGCCACCTGTCCCCCGACCTGGAGCTTCTCGCCCGTGCTCAGGGTGGTCCCGGCGTCGTCGCTCACGACAGCCGCCGGCACCTGGGGGAAGCCGCCGTAGGGGTCGTGGTTGGCGTAGAGGTAGAGGCCGCCGTAGAGGGTGGGGATGAGGACGAGGGCGGCCAGGGCGAGCCGGGCCAGGCGCGAGCTGGTGAGACGGCGCAGCTCGGCGACCGCGAGGCGGACGGGGTTCATGCCGAGGGCTCCTTCGGGGTGGTGGCTGTGGTGTCCTGCGGCTCCGGACCGGGCTCCGGCTCGCTCGAGGGTTCGGTCGAGGGCTCGGTCGACGGCTCGGACTCGGTCGCGGGCTCTGGCTCTGTTCCGGGTGCGGGTTCGGGTTCGAGCTCAGGTGCAGGGTCGGGCTGCGACTCCGTCGCGAGCTCCAGCTCCGGCTCCTGCTCCGGCTCTGGTGCGGGCTCTGGGTCGGCCGAGGCCTCGACGGGAAACAGCGTCGACGCCAGGGCTGCCGTCGTCAGGACGATGACGGCGAAGCCCTCCCGGGCCAGCCGGTGGCAGGTCTCCAGCCAGACCGCGTGGTCGCCGCCGTGCCGTTCGGCACCAGCGAGGACGAGGACGCGCACCTGTGGGTGAAGGGCACCGAGCTCGAGCAGCAGGCTCGTGCGCACGCCCGCGGGCAGCTGCTCCCAGGGCACCCCGGCCCGGTCGGCGACGTCGTGCTGGGCCAGGAAGGCGGCGACGGCCGAACGGGAGGCGGGGCGCTCGGCGAGGGCGAGCTCCTCCTGCACGACGGCCCGCACGGCCAGCGAGTCCTCGGGTGCCGTGACGTCGGCGACGTCGACGAGGCGCGTGCGCAGCTGCAGCTCGGCTCGCTCCGAGACCCCGCCGATGCTGACCCGGCCGCGCAGCAGGGCGACCCGCCCCCCGATGGCGAGGGCGAGGGCGACCTGCGGGATGCCCGGGTCGGTCGGCACGAGCGTCACGACGGCCTCGGGGGCCGTGAAGCTCACGTGCTCCACGAAGGGTTCGTGCGTGCCGGCGACGCTGACGTCGTCGACGACGACGGTGCGTCGGTCGGAGGCCGTCGGGCGTCCGGTGCTGGAAGTGGTCACCCGACGAGTATGCTCCGATACGAGGTTGTATTCAATTCGAGGTTGTATCCTTTGCGTATGCCGTCCGCCACCGCCCCGTCCACCACCCCTCGCATCACGGCCCGACGTCAGGCCACGCGTGACCGCGTGCTGGAGGCCGCGAGCGAGGTCTTCGCCGAACGCGGCTTCCACGGAGCCACCGTCGAGGACATCTGCGAGCGCGCCGGCTTCACCCGAGGCGCGTTCTACTCCAACTTCAGCTCCAAGGACGACCTCGTCGTCGAGCTCTCCCGACGCCACTCGGAGGCGCTCGTCGACCGGATCCGTCGCGCGAGCAAGCGCGAGCACGCGAGCGCCGACGAGGTGCTCCGCGACGTCTTCGCGGCGCTGGCCGACGACAGCCGCGAGCGCTGGCTCGTGCTGACGACGGAGTTCACCCTCCACGCCATCCGCGACGCCGCCGCGCGACGCGCGTGGGCCGCCCAGCAGCGCCGGGTCCGCGACGAGCTCGTCTCCGTCGTCGACGAGGCGGTGTCGCGCCAGGGGCTGACGCTCCCGATCCCCACCGACCTCTTCGTCCGCGCCGCCATCTCGCTCGCGCAGGGGTCGATGACCCAGCGCCTCGTGGAACCGCGCTCGCTCACCGTCGGCGAGCTCGAGCGCACCGTCCTGCCCATCCTCCTCGGCGTCGACGCCTGAGGCTCCGCGCGATCAGCCGCCGGAGACGGCGTTGATGATGTGGACCCGGGCGCCGGCCGGGACCGGCGCACCGATGCCCTCGCCGCGCGTCGCGTCCTCGCCGTTGACGAACACCTTGACGTGCCTGCGGATCTGGCCGCGCTCGTCGCGCACTTTCCCCTCGAGGATGCGGTGACCCGAGAACGCCCGGTCGAGCAGCTCGGCCACGGTCTGCGACTCGGCCGGTGACTCGACCTCGATCTCGGCGACACCGCCCACGAGGTCGCGGAGCATGCCCGGGAGGATGACGCGGACGGGGGCGGACGGCATACGGAATCCCTTTGCGTGTCAGGCGATCTGGGCGGCGCGCACGACGAGCACGTCGGGCAGCTGGGTCGCGATGCGCTGGAAGGTCTCACCCTCGTCGGCAGATGCGAAGACGTCGCCGTTGCGGGTGCCGAGGTAGACGCCGACGGGGTCGGCCGTGTCGAGTCCGGCGGCGTCGCGCAGCACGCACGTGTAGCTGTGGTCGGGCAGGCCGCTCGCCTGCTGGCGCCACGTCGAGCCGGCGTCGTCCGAGCGCTGCACCTGCAGCTGGGCGTCCGGCGGGATGCGCTCGCCCGCATCGGCCACCGGCACGACCCAGACGACGCCGGGACGGCGCGGGTGGGCGAGGACCGTGAAGCCGAAGTCGGTGGGCAGCCCCTCCGCGATGGAGTCCCACGTCGCACCGTTGTCGTGCGAGCGGTAGACGCCGTTGTGGTTCTGCGCGAAGAGCTCGCCCTCGCCCTGTCCGCGGGCCACCTTGTGCACGCACTGGCCGTACTCCGGGTACTCGTTGTCGGGCATGAAGCCGGCCCGGATGCCGGGGTTGCTCGGCGCCCACGTCTCCCCGCCGTCGCCCGAGCGGTAGACGCCGCCCGCGCTCATCGCGACGAGGACCGACTCCGGGTGTCCGGGCTCGGGGACGATCGTGTGCACGGCCCCGCCGCCGAAGCCGGGCTCCCAGCTCGGACGGTGCGGGTGGTCCCAGAGGCCGCGGACGAGCTCGTAGTGCTCGCCGCGGTCGGTGCTCTTGAAGAGGGCGTGCGGCTCGACCCCCGCCCAGACGACGTCGGTGTCGTTGGGGTCGGGCGTCAGCTGCCAGACGCGCTCGAGGGCGGTGTCGGTGTCTGCCGGGAAGGCCAGGGCCCGCTCGGCGCTCTCGGTCCACGTGCGACCACCGTCCGTGGACGCCTGGACGGTGGGCCCCCAGTGCCACGACTTGACGCCCGCCAGCACCGTGGACCGGCCCTCGCGGGTGTCGACGGCGACGGAGGCGACCTCGCTCATGAGGAAGTGCGGGCCCTCGAGGGTCCAGTCCTGCCGGTCGGTGCTGCGGGCGATCCAGAGCCCCTTGCGCGTGCCGATGGCGACGATGGTCTCGGTCATGTTGACAGTGTCCACTATGACTGTGGGGCAGACAAGGGTCCGGCGACGGCGTTGTCGACCGGCTCGCCCGCGAGCAGCGCCTCGACCTGTCGACGCACGAGCGCGACGGCCCGGGGACGCATCGCGTCGGTCGCTCCCCCGACGTGCGGCGTGACGAGGACCCCCGGGGCCGTCCACAGCGGGTGGTCCTGCGGCAGCGGCTCGGGGTCCGTCACGTCGAGCGCGGCCCGTAGCCGGCCGGAGGCGCACTCGGCCACGAGCGCGTCGGTGTCGACGACGGGCCCCCGGGCCACGTTGACGAGGAGCGCGCCGTCCGGCATACGACCGAGCATCGACGCGTCGAAGAGGCCTCGCGTGGCGTCCGTCAGCGGGACGATGACGACGACGACCTCGTGGTCGGGCAGGAGGTCGGGCAGCTCGTCGATGCCGTGCACGCGCGGGACGAGCTCGTCGCCGGCGCGCGCTCGGGACGCCACCGCCGTCAGCGTCACCTCGAAGGGGGCGAAGCGCCGCGCGATCGCCCGGCCGATCCGGCCGTAGCCGACGACGAGCACCCGCCGGTCCGCGAGCGACGAGCGCAGGCGCAGCGGCTCCCAGCGCCCCTGCTGCTGCGACCCGACGAACTCAGGGATGTCGCGGATCGACGACAGCGTCAGGGTCAGCGCCAGCTCTGCCGTCGAGGCGTCGTGCACCCCCGCGGCGTTGCAGAGGGTCACGCCGTCGGGGAGCTGACCGACGAACTGCTCGTAGCCGGCGCTCTGCAGCTGGACGACGTCGAGGGCGTCGAGCCCGCGGGTGACGTCGGCGAGGTCGAGGCTCGTCATGTAGGGCATGACGGCGTAGCGGATCTCGGGGCCGCGCGGGTGTGGTCGCTCCATGTCCCAGACGACCGCGTCGACGCCGTCGAGGTCGGCGAGCGCCTCGGCGAACTCGGGGTCGGGGACGGACACGACGAGAGGAAGGTCAGCCATGACGTCCACGCTAGCCACCTCGGACGGAGGGACCGGCGGCCGTCCGGCACGCCGACGCTAGGCTCGCGCGGGTGACGAACCATCCCCACGTCCTCACCCTCGGCACGGGCCGATGCACCGCCCCCGAGGGCGGCGGCCGACCCACCGCGATCGACAAGCGGCCCGTCGAGTCGTTCGAGGTGCGCGACCCCGGCCCCAAGCGCGGCGGGCTCGGCAGCGGCGTCGTCGGGGACGAGATCGGCAACCCGAAGCACCACGGCGGCGCGCTGCAGGCCGTCTACGCCTACCCTCGCGAGGACCAGGAGTTCTGGGAGCAGCAGATCGGGCGCCCCATCCCCTCAGGGGGATTCGGCGAGAACATCACGACCCTCGGCGTCGACACGACGCACGCGCTCGTCGGCGAGCTGTGGCGCATCGGGGACGTCGTGCTGCGGGTCGAGGTGCCGCGCATCCCGTGCAGCACCTTCGCCGCGCACATGGGTGAGCGGCGATGGGTGCGGCGGTTCACGGAGGCCGGGCGCACCGGCGCCTACCTCTCCGTCGTGACGCCCGGCACCGTGCACACCGGTGCGGCCATCGACGTGGAGCGACCCGCCCACGACGTCGACCTGCTCCTGCTCTTCCGGGCCTTCACCGGCGACCTCGCCGCCGCGCGACGGGTCGTCGACGCCGACGTCGTCCACCCCGAGGTCCGCGACGGGCTCGTCGAGACCCTCGAGCGACGCGGCGGCTGAGCACCGCCGTCCCGGGCGCCACGTGGGACACAATGAGGTATGCCGCACACCTCCCGACCGATCGGCCGCGCCCTCGTGGGTAGTGTCCTCGTCGCCCTGGTCACGGCCGCGTGCTCGACGGCCGAGCCCTCCGCCCCCACGACGGGTGCCGGGACGACGACGTCGACGAGCCCGGGCACGGACGCGACGCCGGAGAGCACCTCGACGTCGGCGGTCCCCACGACCACGACGCGCCCACCGGCCGCGCAGCCGGCGGGACCGGTGACCCTGCTCGGCGGGATCGACATCGCCTGGTCGGTGGCCGTCCTGCCCGACGGGAGCGCCCTCGTCAGCGAGCGCAACACCGGCCGGATCCACCACGTGCCCAAGCCCGGGTCCGGCGCAAAGGCGACGGTCGCCGGCAGGCTGCCGATCACGCGCACCGAAGGAGAGGGCGGCCTGCTCGGGCTCGCCGTGCCCGAGGACTTCGACGCCGACCCCGTCTTCTACGCGTACTACTCGACCGAGAGCGACAACCGCATCGCTGCCGTCCCGTGGCGCGACGGGACGATCGGCGAGCCGGTCGTCATCTTCTCGGGCATCCCCCGCGGTCGGAACCACAACGGCGGCCGCATCGCCTTCGGGCCCGACGGCTTCCTCTACGTCGGCACGGGCGAGGCCGGTGACACCTCCCTGTCGCAGAACCTCGACTCGCTCGGCGGCAAGATCCTGCGCATCACGCCGGACGGCGACCCGGCCCCCGGCAACCCGTTCGGCGGGTCGCCGATCTGGTCCTACGGCCACCGCAACGTCCAGGGCCTCGCCTGGGACAGCCGGAAGCGCCTGTGGGCCAGTGAGTTTGGGCAGAACACCTTCGACGAGCTCAACCTCATCGAGCCCGGCAAGAACTACGGGTGGCCCGAGGTCGAGGGCCGGGCCGGCGACCCCGACTACGTCGACCCGGTCGCCGAGTGGCCGACCTCCGACATGTCACCGAGCGGCATCGCGGTGGGTCCCGACGGTGCCGTCTACATGGCTGCGCTGCGCGGGCAGTCGGTGTGGCGTGTGCCGGTCAACGCCGATGGCTCCGCCGGCACGCCGACCCGCCACCTCCAGGGCACCTACGGCCGCATCCGCGACATCCGCTTCGTTGGCAACCGGGCGTGGATCACGACGAGCAACAACGACGGCGCCGACCGGCTCATCTCGCTGCCGCTGTCCGCGGTCGGGGCCGCCTGAGCCTCGCCCCTCCGACCGGTGGCCCGCGGACCCGCGACGCGCGGACCCGCGACGCGCGGGCCTGCCACCGGAAGCCGGACGTGGCTAGCCTGACGGTCAGGGGTCGGCACCGGCGCCACCCACGAGCAGGAGGGGCACCCATGGGTTCGTACGACGAGATACTCGACCAGGTACCGATCGACGAGCTGGCTGGCCAGCTCGGGGTCGGGAGCGACGAGGTCCGCCAGGCTGCCGAGAACGCGCTGCCCGCCCTCCTCGGCGGGCTCCAGGCCAACGCCTCCGACCCGGCCGGCGCCGACTCCCTGCTGACGGCGCTGTCCGACCACCAGGGCACGATCAACGGCCTCGGCGACGTCGACGAGCAGGACGGGCGCGCCATCGTCGGCAACATCTTCGGCGGCAGCACGGACCAGGTCGTGAACCAGCTCGGCGGCCTGGGAGGCTCGACCGGCGGTCTCGTGCAGAAGCTCCTGCCGATCCTCGCCCCGATCGTCATGTCGTGGCTCGCCAACAAGATGGGCCAGGGCGGTCTCGGCGGGATGCTCGGGGGCGGCTCGGACTCCACGGGCGCCACCGGAACCTCCGGCCCCGGGTCGACCGACGGCGGCCCCCTCTTCCCCGGCGGGGTCGGTGCCGACAGCGGGCCCGTGCAGGCGCCGGGCAGCTCGACGTCTACGGGCGCGGCCTCCGGCGGCTCGAACCCGCTCCAGGACATCCTCGGCCAGGTGCTCGGCGGCGGCTCCGGCTCGTCAGGAGGCAGCGGCGGCGCCAGTGACATCCTCGGCGGACTGCTCGGCGGTCTCCTCGGCGGCGGCAGGCGCTGACCGCACTGACCGCACTCCCGCTGCCTCGCCGCAGCGCACCGTCGAAAGGCCACATTCCGGGGACTTCCCGAGGTCACGGACCCCTGGGACCGACCGGAATGTGGCCTTTCGACGGTTGGAGCGGGGCTTTACACGAGCTTGGCGAGGATGAGCTCGCGGGCCTTGCCGGCGTCGGCCTGGCCCTTCATCTCCTTCATGACCTGGCCGATGAGGGCTCCTGCAGCCGCGACCTTGCCGTCGCGGATCTTGGCCGCGACGTCGGGGTTGGCCGCGATGACCTTGTCGACGGCCGCCTCGAGCGCACCGTCGTCCTGGACGAGCTCGAGCCCACGGGCGTCGGCCACGGCCGTCGGCGTGCCCTCGCCGGCGAGCACGCCGTCGAGCACCTGGCGCGCCATCGAGTCGTTGAGGCGGCCCGCGGCGACGAGCCCGTCGAGCTCGGCGATGTGCGCGGGCGTCAGGCCCAGCCCGGCGGCATACGTGACGATGTCCTGGCCCTCGGCGTTGGCGCGCCGTGACGGCTCACCCAGCCACCACTTCTTCGCCGCGGCCGCGCTGGCGCCGGCGGCCACGGTCTCCTCGATGAGCTCGACCGCGCCGGCGTTGACGACGTCGCGCATCTCGAGATCGCTGTAGCCCCAGTCGGACTGGAGCCGCTTGCGGCGCTGTCCGGGAGGCTCGGGCAGCGTGCCGCGCAGCGCCTCGACGGTCTCGCGCGTCGGAGCGACGGGCACGAGGTCGGGCTCGGGGAAGTAGCGGTAGTCCTCGGCGTCGGACTTGACGCGACCCGACGTCGTGATGCCGGTGTCCTCGTGCCAGTGGCGGGTCTCCTGGAGGATCGAGCCACCGCCGTCGAGGATCGCCGCGTGGCGCGAGATCTCGTAGCGCACGGCCCGCTCGACGGAGCGGAGCGAGTTGACGTTCTTCGTCTCGGTGCGGGTGCCGAGCGGCACGGCGAGCTGCGCCTCGTCGAGCGGGTCACCGACGCGCGGGCGCAGCGACACGTTGGCGTCGCAGCGCATCGAGCCCTGCTCCATCTTGACGTCGCTGACGTCGAGGGCGCGCAGCAGGTCGCGCAGCGCCGAGACGTATGCCTTGGCGACCTCGGGAGCGCGCTCCCCCGCCCCGACCATGGGCTTGGTGACGATCTCGATGAGCGGGATGCCGGCCCGGTTGTAGTCGACGAGCGAGTGGTCGGCGCCGTGGATGCGACCGGTCGCGCCGCCGATGTGCAGCGACTTGCCGGTGTCCTCCTCCATGTGCGCGCGCTCGATCTCGACGCGGTAGGTGCTGCCGTCCTCGAGCTCGACGTCGAGGTGGCCCTCGAAGGCGATCGGCTCGTCGTACTGCGACGTCTGGAAGTTCTTCGGCATGTCCGGGTAGAAGTAGTTCTTCCGGGCGAAGCGGCACCACTCGGCGATCTCGCAGTTGAGCGCGAGGCCGATGCGGATGGCCGACTCGACGGCCTTCTCGTTGACGACGGGCAGCGCCCCCGGGAGACCGAGGCACACCGGGCAGACCTGCGAGTTGGGCTCGGCGCCGAACTCCGTCGGGCAGCCGCAGAACATCTTCGTGGCCGTGTGCAGCTCGACGTGGACCTCGAGGCCCATGACCGGGTCGAACTTCGTCATGGCCTCGTCGTAATCCATGACGGCGTCGGTCGCAACGGTGGTCATGTCAGGCTCCCTTCGCAGCAGCGGCGCCGCCCAGCTCGGGCGCGCGGTCGAGGATCGGACCGCCCCAGCGGTCGACGAGCGCGGCCTCGAGGGCGGCGCCCACGGAGTAGAGGCGCTCGTCCTTGGTGGCCGGCGCGAGGATCTGGATGCCCGCGGGCAGGCCGTCCTCGTCGGCGAGACCCGACGGGATCGACATGCCGGGGACGCCCGCGAGGTTGGCCGGGATGGTGGCGATGTCGTTGAGGTACATGGCCATCGGGTCCTCGAGCTTGTCGCCGAGCTTGAACGCCGTCGTCGGCGCCGTCGGGCTGACGAGCACGTCGACCGTGGCGTACGCGTTGTCGAAGTCCTGCGCGATGAGCGCGCGGACCTTCTGGGCCGAGCCGTAGTACGCGTCGTAGTAGCCGGAGCTGAGGGCGTACGTGCCGAGGATGATGCGGCGCTTGACCTCAGGCCCGAAGCCGGCGTCACGCGTCGCGGCCATGACCTGCTCGGCGCTCGGGGCGTCGACGCCCTCCGGCAGCACCCGCATGCCGTAGCGCATGGCGTCGAACTTGGCGAGGTTGCTCGACGCCTCGCTCGGGAGGATGAGGTAGTAGGCCGCGAGGGCGTACTCGAAGTTCGGGCAACTCACCTCGACGACCTCGGCCCCGAGCTCCTCGAGCAGGGCGACGGACTCGTCGAAGCGGGCGCGCACGCCGGGCTGGTAGCCCTCGCCGCCGAGCTCCTTGACGACGCCGATGCGCATGCCCTTGACGCTGGCGGCGCGGGCCGCCTCGACGACCGGCGGGACCGGCGCGTCGATCGAGGTCGAGTCCATCGGGTCGTGACCACCCATGACGGCGTGGAGCAGGGCGGTGTCGAGCACCGTTCGACCACAGGGGCCGGCCTGGTCGAGCGAGCTCGCGAGGGCGATGAGGCCGTAGCGCGAGACGCCGCCGTAGGTCGGCTTGGTGCCGACGGTCGCCGTCACGGCCGCGGGCTGACGGATCGAGCCGCCGGTGTCGGTGCCGGTCGCGAGCGGCGCCTGGAACGAGGCGAGTACCGAGCTCGAGCCGCCGCCCGAGCCGCCGGGGATCCGCTCGAGGTCCCAGGGGTTGTGCGACGGGCCGTAGGCCGAGTGCTCGGTCGAGGAGCCCATGGCGAACTCGTCCATGTTCGTCTTGCCGAGGATCGGCAGGCCGGCCTCGCGCAGCTTCGTGACGACCGTCGCGTCGTAGGGCGGCACCCAGCCCTCGAGGATCCTGCTGCCCGCCGTCGTCGGCACGCCCTTGGTCGTCATGACGTCCTTGACGGCGATCGGCACGCCGGCGAGTGCACCGAGGCTCTCGCCGCCACGACGTCGGTCGTCGACGGCCCGGGCCGCCGCGAGGGCGCCCTCGGTGTCGACGTGGAGGTAGGAGTGCACCTGGCCGTCGACGGCCGCGATCCGGTCGAGGTGCGCCTGGGTCACCTCGACGGAGCTGATGGCCCCGCTCGCGAGCGCGTCGGCCAGGCCGGCGGCGGTGGCCCTCGTCAGGTCAGTTGGCAGGTCGGTCACGTCAGTGCCTTCGGTTCGTAGCTGCGACAGGAGGTTTCGTGGTGCCCGTCACGGGCGGGCGTATGCCGGGTGCCCGGCAGGGCGGCATACGCGGGCTTCGGGGTCGCTCAGTCCTCGTCGAGGATGCGCGGCACCGAGAAGCGCTGCTGCTCTGCCTCGGGCGCGCCGGCGAGCACGGCCTCGGCGCCGAGGCTCGGACGCACCACGTCGGGTCGGGTCACGTTGGTCAGCGGCATCGGGTGCGACATCGGGGCGACGCCGTCGGTCGGTGCCTGCTGGACCTTGGCCACGGACTCGAGGATGACTCCGAGCTCACCGACCATGCGGTCGAGCTCGGCGTCCGAGAGCTCGATCCGGGCGAGGCCGGCCAGGTGGGCTACGTCGTCGCGGGACAGGGATGACATGCGGGCCAGTCTATGGGGCAGCCCCTCGGGCCCGGACCACGCGTCCCGGAGCCCGGGGCCGTCACCGCGCGTGCTGCGTTCCGCGAAGTCGTGGGGTGGCGGGCGTGTCCTGCCGCCGGGGTCGCTCGTTGACCACATCGGATCCACGAACCACCCAAGGAGAGCCCTCGATGACGAGCCCGGCCAGCCCGACCACCACGACGCCCGAGACGACCGACGCCGCCTCGACTGCCGCGACGAGCCCCGCGACGAGCCCCGCCACGAGGCCCGCCACGAGGCCCGAGCCCACGGACGCTGCCCCGACCCCCGAGGCGCCCGCCGACCGGGCGGCGGCCAAGGCGGAGTCGCCCGTCCCGGCACGTCGCTCCCCCGACGTGCGGGCCGGAGCCCGCACGGCCGTGACGCTCACCGGCGCCGGGATCAAGCGGCTGCGCACCCTGCTCGGCGAGATCGTCTGGTTCGCCTGCCTCCTCGCGGCCACGGCGCTCCTGCTCGGAGCCGTCCTCGTCGTGCTGGACGCCAACACGCGCAACGCCCTCGTGGCAGCCGTCCTGCGCGCCGCCGACTGGGCCGACCTCGGCGTCTTCAGCCGCACCGCGGGCATCAAGCAGTTCACCGGCGACGGCGCCACGGTCAAGAACGCCATCACCAACTGGGGACTCGGCGCCGTGGCGTGGCTCGTCGTGGGGCGCGTCGCCCGCCGGATCCTCACACCCTGACGGCCGCCGACCCGACCGTCGACCGCGCCGGTCTGCGGCCGGGGTGCGCTACGCTCCGTTTGCTAACACTGTTCGCAAAGGAGTCGTCGTGAAGGTCCTCATGCTCGCCCCCGGCACCCGCGGCGACGTCGCTCCGGTGGCCGGACTCGCCCGGTCGTTCATCGCCGACGGCCATGAGGTGACCGTCGTCGCGGGCACGGAGTACGCCCCGCTCGTCCGGGAAGCAGGGTGCGCCCACGTCGGCTTCGACGCGCCGATGTCGCCGCCCGTCGCTCCGTCAGCCGACGGCGCCGAGAGTCGCCGCGGGTCAGGCGTGACCGCCTACCTCACGGTGCTGCGGGCCTACATGGACGCCGCCGCCACAGCCGCGCTGGCAGCCTCGCCCGGATCCGACGTGGTGCTGACGAACGCCATCTCGCCGTACGGGCACGACATCGCCGAGCACCTCGGGGTGCCCTCCGCGGCCGCGCTCCTCCAACCGGCCGAGCCGAGCGCGGCCTATCCGCCGATGATCGCCAGCTGGCGCGACCTGGGCCCCGCGAACCGGTGGGCAGGACGGGTCGCCGAGCGGGTGCGGACGCCCTACGACCCCGCCTGCGCCAGGGTGCGCTCCGAGCTCGGCATGCCCCCGGAGAGCCGCGCTCACGCCCAGCGGCGCCGGCGCACGGCAGGGCTTCCGGTGCACCACGGCATCAGCCGCGTCGTCCTGCCGCGCCCAAGCGACTGGCCGGATCGGCTCAGCCTCGACGGGTTCTGGTGGCCGCCCGCCACCACGGCCGACTGGGCACCGGATCAGGCGCTGGACGGGGCGCTGGCATCGGGACCACCGCCCGTCGTCGTCACTCTCGGCAGCCTCCCTCCGGGAGGCGCCGTCGCCGAGGCCGTCGCCGGGGCCGTGCGCCTGACGGGCCTGCGCGTCCTGCTCCAGGGCGACGCCCTCGAGCCCGTCGCGCGGCGGCTGGCGGACGAGGTGGGAGCGGACCACGTGCTCCACACCGGCGACGTGCCCCATGCCTGGCTGTTCCCGCGGGCGGCCGCGGTCGTGCACCAGGGCGGCGCGGGTGTCACGGCGGCCGCCCTGCGTGCCGGCGTGCCCTCGGTGACGCTGCCCATGCACACCGACCAGCCTTTCTGGGCGCGCCGCCTCGTGGCCCTCTCGGCGGGCACCGAGCCGGTCCCGATGAAGCGCGTGACTGCCGACGCCCTGGCATCGCGCATGACCGAGGCGGCAACGTCGGCGAGTCTGCGTGGTGGCGCGTCGAGGGTCAGCAACGCGCTCACGCACGAGGACGGCACCGCGCCACTGAGGGACTGGCTGCGGCGGATGGGCTCGTGACGCCGTCGGAAGCCGCCATCGACGCGACGGCGCCCCAGAGTCGCCCGGCCGGCGACGACGTCATCTGGATGCGGCCCGACCACTCCCCCGTGGGACGACCGGCCAGGCTGACCCGTGAGGCGCTGACGTCGGCCGCCGTGCGGGTCGGGGACGCGCACGGCCTGACCGCGGTGACAATGCGCACCGTCGCCGCGGAGCTCGGCACCGGTGGGGGCGCGCTCTACCGTCACGTCACGGGCCGCGACGAGCTGCTCGACCTCATGGTCGACCACGTCGCGGCCGAGTACCGCCTCGACCCGCCCTCGGGAGACTGGCTCACCGACCTCATCGACATCGCCGTGCAGGGCCTCGCCATCCACCGGCGCCACCACTGGCTCGGCGACGTGACAGGCACACCCGTCGTCGGCCCGCACGGACTCGCGCTGACCGAGCACGTGCTCACCGTGCTCGACCAGCATCCGTCCCCGGACGGCCGCAAGCTCGTCGCCTACGCGACGCTCAACGCCCTCACGACGGCGTACGCCCGGTCCCGCCACGGCGACCAGGACCCGGCGCGCGCTCGGGGCCAGGCGGCATACGTCGCCCGTCTCGTCAGCGAGGGACACCTCCCACACCTCGCGGCCCTGCGGCCCGAGGCAGCCGGCGAGCCCGACGACGTCTTCCGCGACATGGTCCGGCGCGTCCTTCGGGGACTGCTGGAGGACTGACGCTCAGTCGCGTCGTCTGCCGCGCCGCTCGAGGACGGAGCGACGCAGGACGTTGCGCGCGGTCCCCCAGATGCCGTGCCGGAAGAGCAGGACGATGACGACGAAGATCGTGCCGGTGATGAGGCCGATGCCCTCGAAACCCGAGCTCGCGAGGTAGTCCTCGAGCGTCACGACGACGCCGGCACCGACGAGGCCACCCCACAGCGTGCCGATGCCACCGAGGACCGTGATGAGCACGACCTTGCCCGACGTCGTCCACATCAGCTCCTGGAGCGACGCGAACTGGTGGCTCACCGCGAAGACGCCGCCGGCGAGGCCGGCCAGCCCGGCCGAGATGATGAACGCGGTGATCTTGTAGCGCTCGACGTCGTAGCCGAGGGCACGGGCGCGGGCGGGGTTGTCGCGCACCGCCGTCAGGACCCGGCCGAAGGGTGAGTTGACGACCCGCCAGGCGAGCAGGATCCCGACGAGGATCATCGCCGCGCCCACGTAGTAGAAGTAGAACGGGTCGGTCTCGACGGCCTCGATGCCGAAGAAGTTCCTCGGGATGCCCTGCAGGCCGTTCTCGCCGCCCGTGAGGTCACGGGCCTGGTTGGCGATGAAGTAGAGCATCTGGGCGAAGGCCAGGGTGACCATCGCGAAGTAGATGCCGGTGCGTCGGACCGAGAGGTAGCCGATCGGCCACGCGATGAGCATCGCGAAGACCGCACCGCCGATGACCGCGACCGGGAACGGCACGCCCCAGTGCGTCGCGATGAGGCCCGTGCAGTAGGCCGAGCCGCCCCAGAACGCGGCGTGGCCGAAGCTGAGCAGGCCCGTGAAGCCGAGGAGCAGGTCGACGCTGATCGCGAAGAGGCCCCAGCACAGGATGTCCATCGCGACGGGCGGGTAGATCCAGTACGGCAGCATCACGAGCACGGCGAGGCCGGCCAGGAGCATGACGTAGCGCAGCGGGTTGCGCCGCGACAGGATCGAGGGCTGGGCCAGGTCGACGTCGACCTTGGCGGTCATCTGCTCGCTCATGCGACCTCCTCCCGTCCGAAGAGCCCCGAGGGCCGGACGAGAACGACGAGCGCCATCAGCACGAAGATGACGATCTGGGCGTACGTGGGGGCGTAGGCGATGCCGTAGGCCTCGACGAGTCCGACGAGGAAGCCCGCGACCACCGCCCCGAGGATGGATCCGAGTCCGCCGATGACGACGACGGCGAAGAGGATGATGATGAAGTTGCTCCCCATCTCGGCGGTGATGGCGCGGGTCGGCGCGGCGAGCACACCGGCGAGACCCGCGAGCGCGATGCCGAAGCCGAAGACGGGCGTGACCCAGAGGCCGACGTTGATGCCGAGGGCCCGGGTGCGGTCGGGAGCCTCGGTCGCGGCGCGCACGATCATGCCGATCCGCGTCTTCGTCAGGAGCAGACCGACGGCGACGCACACGACGACGGAGAAGAGACAGGCGAAGATCGCATAGACCGAGAGGTTCACCGACCCGACCGAGACCTGGCCGCCGAGTCCGGCCGGCACCTGGTAGGGCAGCCCCGAGACGCCGTAGCGCTGCTTGACCGCCTCGACGATCACCAGGGTCAGGCCGAACGTGAGCAGGAAGTTGTAGAGCGGGTCGAGCTCGAGCAGCCAGCGCACGAGCAGTCGCTCCATGAGCACGCCGAAGCCGAACATGAGGACCGGCACGATGACGAGCGCCGCCCAGAAGCCGACGTTGAGCTCGGCGAGCAGCACGGCTGAGAGGACGGCGCCGAGCATGTAGCAGGCGCCGTGGGAGAAGTTGACGACCCCGAGGACGCCGAAGATGACGGCGAGGCCCAGCGCGGACAGGGCGTAGAAGCCGCCGGCGGCGAGCCCCTGGAGGGTGTACTGGATGAATTCGCTCATGTCTCTCGCTCGGTTCGCGGTCGATCGGGCTGGGTGCGGCTGCCTCGGCAGTCGCGCTGTGCCGTATGCCGTCCGGCGCGTCCTCGTGGACGCCACCGGACGGCATACTCCCCTGTGGATCAGCTCATCGAGCAGGCGGCGTTGGCCTCGCCGTACGCCTCGGCGGCCGGGATCGTCTTCTCGATGTCCTCGTAGTCCCACTCCTCCGGGGCGGAGGACTTGACCTTGGCGAGGTAGACGTCGTGGATGACGGCGTGGTCAGCCTTGCGGACCTCGCCGTTGCGCAGGAAGACGTCGTTGATCTTCTTGCCCTCGAGCTTGCCGACGATGGCGTCGGCGTCGTCGGTGCCGGCCTCCTGGACGGCCTCGAGGTAGTTCATCGCGGCCGAGTAGTTCGCGGCGTGGGCGAAGGACGGACGGGTGTTCGTCTTCTCCTTGAAGCGGTCGGCCCACTTCTTGTTCTCGGCGTCGAAGTTCCAGTACCAGGCGTCCGTGAACTGCGTGCCGGCGAACTGGTCGACACCGAGCGAGTGGATGTCGGTGATGAACATCAGGCCGACCGCGAGCTGGGACTTGCCCTTGAGCGAGCTCTGGTTGAACTGCTTGACGAAGTTGATGAGGTCGCCGCCGGCGTGCATCGAGCCGATGACCTTGGGGCTGCCCTCGCCGGCCTTGGTGATGAAGGTGGCGAAGTTGTCGCTCGGGAACGGCGAGGCGATCGACTGGCCGACGGTGCCGCCGTTCTTGGTGACCTCGGCGCTGAACGACTTGTTCATGTCCTGGCCGAAGGCGTAGTCGGGGTAGACGATGTTCCAGCTCGTCCCGCCCTCCTTGGTGATCGTGCCGGCGGTGCCACGGGCGAGGACGGCCGTGTTGTACGCCCAGTGGAAGGTGTACTTGTTGCAGCTCGCTCCGGTCAGCGCCGTCGTGCCAGCGCCGATGTTGATGTAGAGCTTCTTCTTGTTCTTGGCCTGCGTGGCGACGGCGAGCGCCGCGGCCGAATTCGGCACGTCGAGGATGATGTCGGCCTTCTGGCGGTCGTACATCTCCTGAGCCTTGGAGTTGGCGATGTCGGCCTTGTTCTGGTGGTCGGCCGTGACGACCTCGATGTCCTTGGCGACGGCCTTCTCGCCGTACTTGGCCTTGTAGTCCTCGATCGCCATCTCGATGGCGACCTTGCTGTTCGGACCGGACAGGTCCTTGTAGACCCCCGACTGGTCGTTGAGCAGGCCGATGACGACCTTGTCGTCGGTGAGCTTGCTCGAGCCGCCGGACTGGGGGCCGCCGGCCCCTCCGCACGCGGCGAGCGCGAGCGACGCGGTCGCCGCGATGGCGACGGTGCCCTGGACTGTCCTGCTACGCATGTCCCCTCCTGGGGTTGTGACGAGATGTGACGGGTGTGTGACGGGGTGGGGCGGTGTGACGGGATGACGCGAGGGCGTCGTGATGGTGGCGTGGTGCGCCCGGCGCGTGCTGTGGCCGGGCCGTGGCTCGGGCTACATCCCGAGGTAGGTGAGCAGCTCTCCCTCGCGGGCCCTGAAGTCGTCGTTGCCGAGGTGCTCGACGACCTTGCCCTGTGCGAGCAGGTAGTGCCGGTCCGCGACCGTCGAGGCGAACGTGACGTTCTGCTCGACGAGGAGGACGCCGACGCCCTGGCCCTTGATCTCGCGGATGATCTCGCCGATGCGCTGGACGATGACCGGGGCCAGCCCCTCGCTCGGCTCGTCGAGCAGCAGCAGCCGCGAGCCCATCCGCAGCACGCGGGCCATGGCGAGCATCTGCTGCTCGCCGCCGGACAGCTTGGTGCCGGGGAAGTCACGGCGCTCGTGGAGCACGGGGAAGAACTCGTAGACCCGCTCGAGGGGCCACGCGTCCGCGTGGACGACCGGCGGCAGCAGGAGGTTCTCGGCGACGGTGAGGCTCGCGTAGATGCCGCGGTCGTCGGGCACCCAGCCGATCCCGGCCCGGGCGCGGGCGTCGGCCGACCGCTGGGCGAGGTCGACCCCGTCGAGCGTGATCGTGCCCTCGATCTGCCGGTGCAGACCCATGACCGAGCGCAGCAGGGTGGTCTTGCCGGCGCCGTTGCGCCCCACGAGGGTCACGACCTCGCCGGGGGCCACGTCGATGCCGACGTCGGTGAGGACACGGGCCTCGCCGTACCAGGCGGAGAGCCCGGCCACCTCGAGCATGCGTGCCGCGCCGCGCTCGGCGGGTCCGGCCCCTGGGGTCACTGGGGACCCCAGGGTCGCCGGGCTCACCGGGCTCACCGGGGTCACCGCGCCGTCGGGGGCCGTGTGCTCCGTGGTCGTCGTGCCGGTCGTGTCGTCACTCATGGGCTGCTCCGAGGTATGCCGTGATGACCCGCTCGTCGGCGCGCACCTGCTCGTAGGGTCCCTCCGCGAGCACCTGCCCCGACTGGAGCACGGTGACGCGGTCGGCGAGCGATCCGACGACGTGCATGTTGTGGTCGACGAAGACGACGGTGCGGCCTTCGGCGAGCTGCTTGACGAGGGCGATGGTGCGGTCGACGTCCTCGATGCCCATGCCGGCGGTCGGCTCGTCAAGGAGCAGCAGCTTGGGGTCGAGGGCCATGGCGATCGCCAGCTCGAGCGCGCGCTTCTGGCCGTAGGCCAGAGACGAGGCCGGGGCTCCCGCACGGTCGGCGAGCCCGACCTGGTCGAGCAGCTCCATGGCGCGGTCCTTGAAGGTGGCCATGCGTGTGACCGAGCGCCACCACTGCTTGCCCATGCCGGTCGGGCTGGCCAGCGCGAGCTCGAGGTGCTCGCGCAGGGTCATCGCCTCGAAGAGGCTTGTGATCTGGAAGGAGCGTGCGATGCCGAGCGGCGCGATCTGCTCGGGGGCCCGGCCGGTGATGTCCTGGCCGTCGAAGAGCACGGTGCCGGACGTCGGGGACAGGAAGCCGGTGAGCAGGTTGAAGAGCGTGGTCTTGCCCGCTCCGTTGGGTCCGACGAGGGCGTGGACCGTGCCGCGGGTGACGGTCAGGTCGACCTCCGAGACGGCCCGGAAACCGCGGAACTCCTTGGTCAGGGCCCTGGTCTCGAGCAACGGGGTACCCGTCAAGACCTGCACCTCCTCGTGCGTCGCGCTCGTGTGAGCGAGGTGTCCGACCGTGCCGGTCGGGCGTGACCGGCGGGCGTGGACTCCTAAGTCTGGGAAACTTCGCCAAAGCCTAGGAGGGCGGCTCGCCGAAAGGACGGTGGGGACCCACACACCTGACACGGTTCTGTGGGCTCGCGACACATGAGCGCGTGGTCCGGTCGTGCCAGACCGACCGCCGCGCCGGGACTACCGGATCGCCCCGTCGCACGTGCCCTCGACGGGCACGGTCACTCGGGCGAGCCCGTCTCGAGGAGCCGGCGGAATCCGTCCTCGTCGAGGATCGTCAGGCCGAGCTCCTCGGCCTTGGCCGCCTTGGACCCGGCGTTGGCGCCGATGACGACGAAGTCGGTCTTCTTCGAGACCGAGCCGGAGGCCTTGCCACCGCGGCTGATGATGGCCTCCTTCGTCTCGTCGCGGGAGAAGCCCTCGAGCGAGCCGGTGACGACGACGGTCTTGCCCTCGAGCGTCCGCTCGACGGACTCGTCGACCTCGTCGGCCATCCGCACCCCGGCGTCGGCCCACTTGCGCACGATCTCCTGGTGCCAGTCGACCTCGAACCAGGCCGTGACGGCCTCGGCGATGACGCCGCCGACCCCCTCGGCCTGCGCGAGCTCCTCGGTCGACGCGGCGCGGATCGCGTCCATCGAGCCGAAGTGCGCGGCCAGCGCGCGCGCCGCGGTGGGTCCGACGTGCCGGATCGAGAGGGCCACGACGACCCGCCAGAGCGGCTGGCTCTTGGCCTTCTCGAGCTCGGCGAGCAGCTTGTCGCCACCGGCTGAGAGCACGCGCCCGTCGACGACGCTCTCGTCGGGGTCGCTCTTCTTCGCGGCCCGCGTGTAGAGCGGGACCCGTGCGAGCTTCTGGCGGGTGATGCCGTACTCCCCCGCGTGGGGGCTGCCGTCGGGTGGGGCGAAGAGGTCGCCCTCGTCGGTGATGATCCCCGACTCGAGCAGCGCGATGGAGCCCTCCCAGCCGAGCGCCTCGATGTCGAGCCCGCCACGGGCGGCGAGGGCGAAGACCCGCTCGCGCAGCTGGCTAGGGCACGACCGGGTGTTGGGGCAGCGGATGTCCTTGTCGCCCTCCTTCTCGGGGGCGAGGGGCGTGCCGCAGGCGGGGCACTCGCTCGGCATGACGAAGGCGCGCTCGGTGCCGTCGCGCAGGTCGACGACGGGACCGACGATCTCGGGGATGACGTCGCCCGCCTTGCGCAGCACGACGGTGTCGCCGATGAGCACGCCCTTGCGCTCGACCTCGTACGCGTTGTGGAGCGTCGCGTTCTCGACCGTGGACCCGGCGACGACGACGGGCTCCATGACGCCGTACGGGGTCACCCGGCCGGTGCGCCCGACGTTGACGCGGATGTCGAGGAGCCTGGTGTTGACCTCCTCGGGCGGGTACTTGAAGGCGATGGCCCAGCGCGGCGCCCGCGACGTGGCCCCGAGCTGGCGCTGCAGGGGCACCTCGTCGACCTTGACGACGATCCCGTCGATCTCGTGCGAGCGGTCGTGCCGGTGCTCCCCGTGGTAGGTCACGAACTCCTGCACCGCGGCGATGTCGGGCAGGACGCGCACCTCGTCGGACGTCGGCAGCCCCCAGGCGCGGAGGGCGGCATACCCCTCGCTCTGGCGCTCGATGTCGAAGCCGCGGCGCGCGCCGATGCCGTGCACGAGCATGCGCAGTGGCCGGGTGGCCGTGACCTTGGGGTCCTTCTGGCGCAGGGAGCCCGCGGCGGCGTTGCGTGGGTTGGCGAACGGTGCCTTGCCCGCCTCGACGAGGCCCGCGTTGAGATCGGCGAACGCCGCCGTCGGGAAGAACACCTCGCCGCGGATCTCGACGAGGTCTGGCACGTCGTCGCCCGCCAGACGCTCGGGGATGCCCTCGATGGTGCGCACGTTGTTGGTGACGTCCTCGCCGGTGCGGCCGTCACCGCGGGTCAGGGCACGCACGAGGCGCCCCTTCTCGTAGAGCAGGTTGATGGCCAGGCCGTCGATCTTCAGCTCCGTGAGGAAGTGGGCGCCGTCACCGACCTCGCGCTCGACGCGCTCGGCCCACGTCTGCAGCTCCTCGAAGGAGAAGGCGTTGTCGAGGCTGAGCATCCGCTCGACGTGGTCGACGGTCTCGAAGCCGGTCGCGAACGACGCGCCGCCGACGTTCTGCGTCGGGCTCTCGGGCGTGCGCAGCGACGGGTGCTCGTCCTCGATGGCGTTGAGCCGCCGGATCAGGGCGTCGTACTCGCCGTCACTGATGGTCGGCGCGTCCTTGACGTGGTAGGCGAACTGGGCCGCGGCGGCCTGCTCGGCGAGCTCGGCCCACTCCTGGTGGACCTCGGTCGGGACGTCGTCGGTGACGGGCGTGGGGCCGGTGCTCTCGCTCACGCGCTCATCCTGCCAGCCTGCTCCGACGGTCACCGACCGATGACGCTCCTCACGTGGCAGCGGGACTGTTCACGGGGCGACCCAGCAGTAACAATGGGCGCGAGCCCGAGCGCCCGCCCCCTGCGAAGGAGCAGAGATGACCAACCTCGCCGCCAACCTCACCGCCACCGCGGCCCGCGTCCCCGACAAGGTGGGCATCAAGCTCGACCAGATCGAGCTGTCGTGGTCGGCGCTGCACCGTGCGGCTGCGGCCGTCGCCGGGCAGCTGCGCGCGGCGGGACTCGAGCCCGGCGACCGCGTGTCACTCATCCTCCCCAACGTGCCGGCATACCCCGTCGCCTTCTACGGCACCCTGCTCGCCGGCGGCGTGGTCGTGCCGATGAACCCGCTGCTCAAGTCCGGCGAGATCCAGTACTTCTACGAGGACAGCGGCGCCCGCTTCAGCTTCGTGTGGCCCGACTTCGCCGACGAGGCCGGCAAGGCGGCCGCCGAGACCGGGACCCGCCTCGTCGTGTGCGGCCCGATGGGTCCGGCCGAGGGTCAGTTCGACGCGTCCGAGACGGCCGGCGCGCCGGTGCTCGAGCCGGTCGAGCGCGCCGACGACGACACCGCGGTGATCCTCTACACGAGCGGGACCACCGGCAAGCCCAAAGGCGCCGAGCTGACGCACTTCAACCTCCACCGCAACGCCGAGCGCTCCGCCACCGACATCATGCAGATCACCGAGGACGACGTGATCATGGGCTGCCTGCCCCTCTTCCACGTCTTCGGCCTCACGTGCGGCCTCAACACCTCGGTCCAGCGCGGGTGCACCCTGACGCTCATCCCCCGCTTCGACCCGGCCAAGGCCATCGAGGTCCTCGGGCGCGACCACGTGACGATCTTCCAGGGCGTCCCGACGATGTATGCCGCGATCCTCAACCACCCGAACGCCGACCAGGCCGACACGAGCAGCCTGCGCACGTGCGCCTCGGGCGGCTCGGCGATGCCCGAGGCCGTCATGAAGGCTTTCGAGGAGAAGTTCCACTGTCAGATCCTCGAGGGCTACGGCCTGTCCGAGACCTCGCCCGTCGCCTCGTTCAACATGCCCGACAAGCCGACGAAGCCGGGCACGATCGGCCGGGCCATCCCGGGCTGCGAGATGAAGCTCGTCGACCTCGAGGGCAACGACACCCCCGCCGGCGAGATCGGCGAGATCGCGATCCGCGGCGATAACATCATGAAGGGCTACTGGAACCGGCCCGAGGCCACGAAGGAGGCCATCCCCGACGGGTGGTTCCGCTCCGGCGACCTCGCCACCGTCGACGACGAGGGCTACTACACGATCGTCGACCGCAAGAAGGACATGATCATCCGCGGCGGCATGAACGTCTACCCGCGCGAGGTGGAGGAGGTGCTCTACACCCACCCGGACGTGCTTGAGGCCGCGGTCGTGGGCGTGCCCGACGACCTCATGGGCGAGGAGGTCGGTGCCGCCGTCGTGCTGCGCCCCGGCACGACGACGACCCTCGAGGACGTGCAGAGCTACGTCAAGGAGCGCCTGGCGGCCTACAAGTACCCCCGCCGCATCTGGTCGCTCGACGAGCTGCCGAAGGGGCCGACGGGCAAGATCCTGCGTCGCGAGGTGCGCCCCCAGAACGTCTCCTGACGCCGCCGTGCGCCGCTGCGACACGCGAGGTTTGGACTCGCCGTACGTTTTGGAGTATTGACCCGAATCGGTGACACTGGAGCAGGGTCACTATCGACGTGCCGCACCCCGTCCCGCCCTGGGCCGCCCGGCGTCACGTCTGCGAAGGGTATTCACGCGTGAAGTTGAGCATCCGTTCCGCCGCAGTCTCGGGGATGGCCGTCCTGGCCATGCTCGGCGTCACGGCCTGCAATGCAACCGCCACGGCCGACAACGGCAAGCCCGCGAGCTCCTCGTCGGCCCCGTCCGACGAGACGTCGTCGCCGGCTCCCACGCCGACCACCGACCCGGTGGTCTTCAAGACGAACCCGGACGACGACTCCGAGGACGTCTCGGTCGACACGCGGGTCACCGCCTCGGCCGAGAAGGGGACCCTCAAGAAGGCCTCGCTCTCGTACAAGAGCAAGAAGGGCAACCGCGTCCCGGTCGACGGCACCCTCGAGGGCGGCACGTGGACCGCGGGCGACCTGCTCGAGCCCGGCGTCAAGTACACCCTCGACCTCGAGGCCGAGGACGCCGACGGCAAGACCACCGAGTCGACACAGACCTTCCGCACCGCGAACCTCACGCTCGACGACCAGATCTACGTCGCCGTCTCCCCGCGTGACGGCGGCACCGTCGGCATCGGCATGCCGGTCGTCGTCCGCTTCGACCTGCCGGTCGTCGACAAGGCCGCCTTCGAGAAGCACATGAAGGTGACCTCGACCCCGGCCCAGGCCGGGTCCTGGTACTGGCTGAGCTCGCGCGAGGCGCACTGGCGTCCCAAGACGTACTGGAAGGCCGGCACCAAGGTGCACGTCGAGGCCGACCTCAACGGCGTGCCCGCCGGCGGCAACCGCTACGGCCAGATGAGCCGGACCTCCGACTTCACCGTCGGCCGCGCCGTCGTCGCCAAGGTCAACCTCAAGACCCACCAGATGGACGTCTTCATCAACGGCAAGTGGGCCCGGCGCATCCCGGTCACCGGTGGCCAGCCCGGCTTCATCACCCGCTCGGGCGTCAAGGTCATCATGGACAAGCAGACCAACATCACGATGCGCGCCGAGACCATCGGCCTCAAGAAGGGCGACACGGGCTACTACGAGGACACGCCGGTCAAGTACGCCATGCGCGTCACGAACTCCGGCGAGTTCCTGCACACCGCTCCGTGGTCGGTGGCCGACCAGGGCCACCGCAACGTCAGCCACGGGTGCACCGGCATGAGCGACGCCAACGGCAAGTGGCTCTACAGCCAGATGCAGATCGGCGACGTCGTCGAGACGACGGGCACCAGCCGTCCGATGACGATGGGCAACGGCTACGCCGACTGGAACCTCAGCTGGGCCAAGTGGACGTCGGGCTCCGCGCTCTGACCTGATCCACGAAGACTCACTGAGACTCACGAGGCCGGTCACCCTTCGGGGTGGCCGGCCTCTGGCGTGCTCGGGAGCCGCTCAGCCGGCGCTGCGCTCCTCGAGCTCGCGGGCGGTCTCCACGGCCGCCTGCTGCACGGCCCTCGCGACATCGGGTGAGACCGTGGCCAGGCCGCAGGCCGGCGTCACGCTGACGTCCGCGAGCGCACGGAGCGGCAGGCCGGTCCGTGTCCAGGCCTCGACGACGTCGGCAGCCAGGTCCTGCGGTCGCGTCCGGCTCCCGTCGGTGGGCACGACGCCGGCATGGAGGCGTATGCCGTCCTCCACCGCGACCGCGACCCCCTCCCACTCGCGGGGGCGCAGCAGGGAGGTGTCGAGCGACAGCGCGCTCGGACGGGTGGCGCGCAGCAGGGGCAGCGGCGGGTTCGCCGCACAGCAGTGCACGACCGTCTCGCCGTCGTGTGCCCGGAGCACCGTCGTCAGACCGGCCGCGGCCACCTGGGGGTCGAGGCTCGGCAGACGGCCGAATCCCGACGAGGTCGGCAGCCGGCCGGCGAGCACGGTGGGCAGGCTGGGCTCGTCCACCTGGAGCACGACCTGCGCACCGGGGACGAGGCTGCGCACGGCGGCCACGTGGAGGCGTACGCCCTCGGCGAGCGACTCGACGAGGTCACGGCTGGCGCCCTCGTCGACGATGACGCGCTCGCCGCGCGAGAGCCACACGTTGGCGGCGAGGGTCCACGGTCCGACGACCTGGAGCTTGAGCGGCCCGGTGTGCCCGTCGAAGGCCTCGGCGAGCTCGTCGAGGTCCTCGCGGAGCATCGCCGCCGTGCGCGACGCGTCACGTCCCGGGCGGTCGACGAGGCGCCAGCCGATGGGCTGGAGATCGACGGGCAGCTCGACGAGCAGGCCCGCCGTGCGCCCGACCATGTCGGCGCCCGGGCCTCGTGCCGGCAGCTCGGGCAGGTAGGGCACGTGGCCGTCGAGGATCTCGCGCACCTGCCGCACCGCGTCGCGCACCGAGGTGCCGGGCCAGGAGCCGATGCCGGTAGCGAGAGTCACCGCGCCAGCCTAGGCGGACGGCTGGCGGCGCGGGCCGGGGCCCTCGGCACGACGGGCCGGGGGCCCTCGGCGCGACGGGTCGCACTCCTCGCCCTACTGGTCGACCGCGTTGCTCCCGGCAGGCTCGAAGATCAACGGGTAGTCGGCTCCCACTGCGGCGGCGACCTGCGCGCGCACCTGGGCGACGTCGTCGCCACGCTGCAGCGAGATGTCCTCGGCCGTGCTCCGGGTCGGCGTGACCATGAGCAGCAGGCCGCCGGTGAACTCACGGGGACCCCAACCGTGCAGGCGCGGCTCGGTGGACTGCAGGTGGGCGAGCGCATCCATGGCGGCCAGCTGCTCGGTGAGGGAGTGCGGCACCTCGGCGACGTGGACGAGGCCGGGATGTCGGCGCGCCAGGGCCTCGGCCTGCGTGCGCGCGTCGCCCCGGGCCGGGGACAGGTAGATCTCGGAGCCCGACCCGTCGGAGCACACCGCGGTCCCGGTCGCCTCGTCAGGGTGGGCCGACGCGCTGGCGTGCAGCTCCTCACCGACGGCGGCCGCCTCGGCACTCATCATGAAGCCACCCTGCCACCGCGGCGTGAGGTGGGCGTCGAGCCGGAGGCAGGAGGCCTGGCTTGCGACGTCGGTCGGTGCCGCGAGCGCCGGGTCGGCGGGACTCCCGCACCCGGACGAGGCGACCACCACGCCGACACACGCGACGAGTGCCGCGACCCTCCCCCGTGCACGTCCCATCGACACAGTGTGCAGGCCACCCCGCCGCCCGCGGTCGCATCGCGACACCGATGTGGTCACGGCTCGGCCACGGCTCGGCCACAGCTCTGCCGGCCCGACAGGTCGGTCGGCGCCGCGGCGCCGGCGGGAACGTCGGTCGAGGCAGTACCGTGGCGCGGGTGCAGCGCCGCGACTTCTCCGGACCCGCTGACCTGCGGGCGATGCAGCACCTCGCCTCTCGGCTGTGGTCGCCGTCGAGCCGCTTCCATCCCGGTCAGCTGGCGTGGAGCCGCTACTACCGGCCGGTCGACCCCATGGGTCTGGACGACGGCGAGGCCATCGCCCTCTGGACCGACGGCGGCGAGGTGGTCGGCTTCGGCTGGGCCGAGGGTCCGGACTGGCTCGAGCTCCAGGTCGACCCCACGCGGCCCGACGTCGCCGCGGAGGTCATCGACTGGTTCGAGGAGGTGAGCGACGCCGAGATGCAGTCGGCACTCGTCATGGAGGGGGATGTGGCCGAACAGGCCCTCGCCGCAGCAGGATTCGAGCCGCAGCCGGACGAGCCCTTCTTCACGCACCACCTGCTCGACCTCGTCGACCTCCCTCCGGCACCAACCGTGCCGGGCTACCGCTTCCGCCACGTCGAGCCGCACGAGGCCCGCTCGCGCGCGGCGGTCCACGCTGCCTCGTGGTCCGACTTCGGGCCCTCGAAGGTCGACGAGCGGGCCTACGAGCAGGTCATGGCCGCGTGGCCCTACCGCCACGACCTCGACTGGGTCGCCGTCGACGCCGACGGCACCATGGTGGCCTCGGCGCTCGTGTGGCTCGACCCGGCCCAGGGTGCGGGTCTCGTCGAGCCGGTCGGGTGCGCGCCCGAGCACCGCGGACGTGGGCTCGCCCGCGCCGTCACGCTCGCCGCCCTGCACCGGCTGGCCGAGGTGGGCGGCGTCGTCGCACAGGTGAGCCCGCGCGGTGACGACGGCTATCCGGGTCCGCAGCGCCTCTACCGCGCGATGGGCTTCCGCCCGCGTGCCCGCACCGTCACGTGGACCCGTTCGCTGGACTGAGCTCCACCCGCATCTCGTGCTGCGCGAGCTCCGCTCCCAGGCCCACCGCTTCGAGCGCGGCCACGAGCGGTGAGCCCTCGGGCTCGTTGACGAGCCGGCACGTCGCCCCGGCGTACTCCCGCGCCAGGGCCGCGGCCAGCCGACGTGCGGCCGTGTCGTCGCGGGCGGCCGCGGCCAGCACCGCGACGCACCCCGGTGACGGTCGCAGCAGGAGTATGCCGTCCGCCTCGTCGCGCGCCCGCGGCGCCGTCCCGCTCCCCGTCCCGGTCGACAGGACGAGGAGCGCCGGATCGAGGACCAGGTGAGCCGGTTCCCGGCCCCACGGTGCCCGCAAGCCGCCCGTGACCGCGGCCATCCCGCGGACACACGCCTCGTCGTCCGTGGCGCGAGACGTGCGAGCCCAACCCGGATCGCCGGGCCGGGTCGGTGTCGGTGTCGCCTCCAGCCGGCCCGAGAGCACGAGCAGCCGGCGGCGCACCGTGAAGCCGGCGCGCTCGTAGACGCGCCTCGCCCAGTTCTGCGTCAGCACCTCGAGGCCCACGGACCGCACGCCGGACCGCCGCGCGACGTCGAGCTGCTCGTCGATGAGTCGGCCGGCGACACCCTGCCCGCGGTGGGTCGCGGCGACACCGAAGCCACCGATCCAGCCACGCTCCCCCGGCTCGTCCTCGGCGGCGCCCGGAGGACGAGCACCCAAGAGCGAGAGGGCGACCGGTCGACCGCCGTCGAGCAGGACGACGGACCGGAGGAGGTCGATCGACCCTGCCTCGACGTGCGCCCGCAGTCTCGTGGCGTCACGGGACACGTCGACGAAGTATCCGGCATACGCGGCGTTCCACGCCTCGACGAGCACATCGGTGGTCACCGTCGACGCGGCGACACTCTCGATCGACATCGTGGGGACTCGCTCGGGTCAGTCGACGGAGGCGCGCTCGAGCCGGGACGCGGCGATGGTGGCCGAGCCGACGACGCGCGTCCCCTCGTAGAGCACGACAGACTGTCCCGGGGCCACACCCCGCACCCGGCCCTCGAGCCGCACCTCGACGCGGTCACCATCGGCCCACGCCGTCGCCGCGTACTCCTCGCCGTGCGCGCGCACCTGCGCGCCGACGTGCACGACGCCCTCGGGCGCCGGGCCGCACCACCGGGCGTGGTCGCCGGTGATCGCGTTGACGCCCAGCAGGTCGGCGGCGCCGACGACCACCTGGTTGGTCTCGGGACGCACCTCGACGACGTAGCGCGGCTCGCCGTCGGCGGCGGGACGCGAGAGCCCGAGCCCACGCCGCTGCCCGACCGTGTAGGCGAAGGCTCCAGCGTGGTGCCCGACGACCTCACCGGACGTGTCGACGATGTCTCCGGGGGCCTCGCCGAGCTCGCGCGTCAGCCAGCCGCGGGTGTCGCCGTCGGCGATGAAGCAGATGTCGTGGCTGTCGGGCTTCTTGGCGATGAAGAAGCCGCGCTCGGCCGCCTCCTCGCGGATGTGCGGCTTCGTCGTGTCCCCGAGCGGGAAGAACGACCGGGCCAGCTGGTCGGCGTCGAGGACGCCGAGGACGTAGCTCTGGTCCTTCGCCGCGTCGACGGCGCGGTGCAGCTCGCGCCGCACTCCCCCGTGCCCGTCCTCGGCCTCGACGACCTGGGCGTAGTGGCCCGTCGCGACCGCGTCGAAGCCGAGCGCCAGGGCCTTGTCGAGCAGCGCGGCGAACTTGATCTTCTCGTTGCAGCGCAGGCACGGGTTGGGCGTGCGCCCGGCGGCGTACTCGGCGCGGAAGTCGTCGACGACGTCGCGCTTGAAGCGGGCCGCCATGTCCCAGACGTAGAAGGGGATCCCGAGCACGTCGGCCACCCGACGCGCGTCTCCGGCGTCCTCGATGGTGCAGCAGCCGCGCGCCGACTCGCGCAGCGTCGCCGCGCTCTGGCTCAGGGCGAGGTGGACGCCGACGACCTCGTGGCCGGCGTCGAGCATGCGGGCGGCCGCGACCGCCGAGTCGACGCCACCGCTCATCGCCGCCACGACCCTCACGACGCGGTCGCCTCCCGCGCGCGGCGCGCACGCTCGATGGCAGCGGGCAGCGCGTCGACGAACGTGTCGACGTCGGCCTGGGTCGAGGTGTGCCCGAGCGTCAGGCGCAGAGCGCCCCGGGCGTCGCTCTCGGCAACCCCCATCGCGAGCAGCACGTGGCTGGGCTGCGGCACGCCGGCCTGGCACGCCGAACCCGTCGAGCAGGAGACGCCGGCAGCGTCGAGCAGGTAGAGCAGGGAGTCACCGTCGCACCCGGGCACGAGCAGGTGCACGTTGCCGGGGAGCCGGCTCACGCCGTCGCCGCGGTGCCAGACGCCGGACGGCCTGATGTCAGGGGAGATCGCCATGGCGCGCTCGATGAGGTCGTCGCGCAGGGCGACGAGCCGGGCCGACTCGGCCTCGATCGAGGCCGTGGCCTCGGTGAGCGCGGTGGCGAAGCCGACGATGGCCGGGGTGTCGAGGGTGCCGGAGCGCACCTGCCGCTCCTGTCCGCCACCGTGCGTCAGCGGGACGAGCCTCGCGTCACGACGCAGCACGAGGGCGCCGACGCCGATGGGGCCGCCGAGCTTGTGCGCGGTCACCGACATGAGGTCGGCGCCGCTCGCCTCGAAGTCGACGGCCACGTGCCCGGCCGCCTGCACGGCGTCGGTGTGGAACGGCACCCCGAACTCGTGCGCCACGTCGGCGATGGCACGGACGTCCTGGACGGCCCCGACCTCGTTGTTGGCCCACATCACCGAGACGAGGGCGACCGAGTCGGGGTCGGACTCGATGGCGGCGCGCACGGTCGCGGGCTCGACGACCCCGTCGGGGGTGCACTCGAGCCAGGTGACCTTGGCGCCCTCGTGCGCGACGAGGAAGTCGACGCAGTCGAGCACGGCGTGGTGCTCCGTCGCGCCGACGAGGAGGCGGACGCGAGCAGGGTCGCGGTCTCGGCGAGCCCAGTAGGTGCCCTTGACGGCGAGGTTGTCCGACTCCGTGCCGCCCGAGGTGAAGACGATCTCTGAGGGTCGCGCACCGAGGCAGCGGGCGATCCGCTCGCGCGACTCCTCGACGGCCCGGCGAGCGGCGCGACCCGTGCGGTGCAGGGACGAGGCGTTGCCCACGACCGCCAGCTGCTCCGTCATCGCCGCGAGGGCGGCGGGGAGCATCGGCGTGGTCGCCGCATGGTCGAGATAGGCAGTCACCCACCGATTCTAGGACGCCCGGGCACCCCCGCCGGACGGGCGCGGGACGAGGCGTCCACCCACCCCGTGGGCGATGGCGTATGCCGTCCGGTCGGCTACCCGTGCGTAACCTCACACCGTGCCCCCTCGTTGGCCAGTCACGTCGCCACCCTCCACTGACGTGGGGTGGCCCAGCAGAGAGGGATCTCATGCGATTGACCGCCTCACGCCGCCTCCGTCTCGGAGCGGTCACCCTGGCAGCAGCCACCGCCCTGACCTCGGCCACCGTGGCCGCCGCCGCGCCGGCCTCGTCCGGCCCGCAGTCGGCGCCTTCCGCAGCCGCTGCCGGCCTGCTGGGTGCCGGCCAGGCTCGCGCCCCGCTGTCGACGTGGCTCGCGCAGCACTGGTCGAGCCTGTCGGCCGTGACACCGACGACCGTGCTCGTCCACGCCGCAGACATCGGGACCGCACGCCGGGCCGCGACCGCGTCGGGGCTCACGGTCCGTGACACCTACGACAAGATCGGCGTCGTCGTCGCGGCCGGCCTGCCCGTGCAGATCGACGCCGTGCGCTCGATCCCCGGCGTCACCTACGTCGAAGGCAACCAGCCCATCGACATGTTCCTGTCGACCTCCAACACCGCCACCCGCGGCTCCGAGGCGCGAACGACGCTGACGGGGGCGAATGGCAGGGCCCTCGACGGCTCCGGCGTCAGCGTGGCCGTCATCGACTCGGGCGTCGACCCGATGCACCCGTTCCTCAAGAACGCCGACGGCACGTCGGCCGTCGTGAAGAACCTCAAGATGGTGTGCGAGCCGCTCGAGCTGCTCCCCTGCCAGCCCGTCGATGCGGGCAGCCTCGACACCGACCTGCTGGCCGCGGGCGGCCACGGCATGCACGTCTCCGGCATCGTCGCCGGACGCGACGTGACCCTGTCGGACGGCACGAAGATGCACGGCGCCGCGCCCGGCGCGAGCATCGTCAGCCTGGGCACCGGCGCCGTGCTGCTCATCGTCGGCGCCGACTCGGCGCTCAACTGGGTCCTCGAGCACCACGCCGCACCCTGCGGTGCCGGGGTGCCGGTGAGCACGTGCCCGCCCATCAAGGTGACGAGCAACTCCTACGGACCCTCGGGCGGCGGCGAGTTCGACCCGAACTCCGCGACGGTCAAGCTCCAGCGGGCGCTCGTCGCCGAGGGCGTCGTATCGGTCTGGGCCAACGGCAACGACGGCGGAGACGGCTCCGCGAACCTCTCCAACCCTCCCGGCCAGGACCCGACGGGCGGCATCATCTCCGTCGCGTCGTACAACGACCAGGACACCGGCACCCGCAGCGGCACGGTGAGCGACTTCAGCTCGCGCGGCCGCGCCGGGCAGTTCGGCACCTACCCCGACATCTCGGCTCCGGGTGAGGGCATCACCTCCTCGTGCCGCATCTACCTGCCCATCTGCACGACGGGCGGCGACCCGCGCGACAACGGCGACTACAACACCATCAGCGGCACGTCGATGGCGACGCCGCACATCTCCGGCATCGTCGCCCAGCTCTTCCAGGCCAACCCGAGCGCGACACCGGCCGAGGTCGAGGCCGCCATCAAGGCCACCGCCTGGAAGTACTCCGACGGAGCCGCCTACGTCAGCGACCCGGCCGGCAACGGCACGACGTCGTTCGACAAGGGGCACGGCCTCGTCGACGTCGTCGCGGCGGCCACGGCGATCCGCCCCTGACGGCTGGTCCCACCCAGCACGAACGCAGTACGAACCCAGCACCACACGCGTCCCTCGTCACCCCCACCCGTGGGGCCGGTCTGCCTATGATCGGCCCCATGGGTGGCAGGCACGAGGGCACCGGTGGTAGCCGGCTGCGCGCGCCCGCCGCCCACCGGGCCGTCGCGGCGCTCGCGTGCCCGGTCATCGGCTACTTCGTGGCCCGCCTGCTCGTGCGGCTCGTCCCGTCGCTGCCCGCCACGATGACGTATGCCGTGTGCCTGGCCCTCGCGCTCGCGCTCGGCTGGCGGGCGTGGTCGGCCCGCATCGACCTCGGCACGAAGCGCCTACGCGTGCACAACACCCTCATGACGACGACGATCGCCCGACGCGACGTGCGGCGCGTGTCGTCGAGCGGACGGCTCGAGTGGCGTCACGGCGAGGGCCGCCCGGTGCGCCTGCCGTCGGAGGCGCTGCGCGGTGCGTGGTGGACCCTCGGGACGGGGCGGTCGGCATACGCCTTCAACCGGCAGCGGCTCGAGAGCTGGACCCGGCTGTCGTCGCGGGTCGACCTCGACTCCGAGGCAGCCTGACTCCCGCCCCTCGACCGTCGAAAGGCCACGAACCGGGACCCGGTTCGTGGCCTTTCGACGGTGAGAGTGACTGGGGCGCGGGTCAGTCCTTGGCGGCCGTGATCGCCTCGGTCGCCTGCGGGAGGACGGTGAAGAGGTCCCCCACGACGCCGAAGTCGACGAGCTCGAAGATCGGGGCCTCGTTGTCCTTGTTGACGGCCACGATCGTCTTGGACGTCTGCATGCCGGCGCGGTGCTGGATGGCACCGGAGATGCCGCACGCGACGTAGAGCTGCGGGCTCACCTGCTTGCCGGTCTGGCCGACCTGCGAGGTGTGGGGGTACCACCCGGCGTCGACCGCGGCGCGCGAGGCACCCACGGCGGCACCGAGCGAGTCGGCGAAGTCCTCGACCTTGGAGAAGTCGCCGCCGGTGCCACGGCCACCGGAGACCACGATGGCGGCCTCGGTCAGCTCGGGGCGGCCGGTGGCCTGCTTCGGCTTGGACTCGGTGATCTTCGCGCCCTTGGCGGCGTCGGACGGGGTGAAGTCGACGACCTCGTCGGCTGCCGCACCCGCGACCTCCTCGGGGGTGGCGGAGTTGGGCTTGACGGCGACGATGGGCGTGCCCTTCGTGACCGTGGCCGACACCGTGTAGGAGCCGGCGAAGACCGACTGGGTCGTCGCGACGCCACCGTCGGCCGCCTGGACGTCGACGGCGTCGGTGATGAGGCCCGACTCGGTCTTGACGGCGAGGCGGGCGGCGATCTCCTTGCCCTCCGGCGAGGACGGCACGAGGACCGCGGCCGGGGAGGTCGAGGAGACGAGCTGGGCGAGCAGCTCGGCCTGCGGGACGACGAGGTGCTCGAGCACCTCGGGCGACTCGACGCGGTAGATCTTCTCGGCGCCGAAGCGGGCGAGGGTCTCCTTGGCGGCGTCGAAGCCGGCGCCGACGAAGACGGCGGACGGCTCGCCGAGGCGGCGGGCGATCGTCAGCAGCTCGGACGTGGTCTTGCGGACCTTGCCCTCGACGTGGTCGACGAGCACGAGTACTTCAGCCATGGTGCGGATCTCCTTTGCTGGCTGGGAAGGTCAGGGGCAGGTCAGACGAACTTGCGCTCGGTAAGGAAGGCGGCGAGCTTGCTGCCGCCGTCGCCCTCGTCGGCGACGATCTCGCCCTGGGAGCGCGGCGGGCGGGCGGCGAAGGACTCGACCTTCGTCCACGCGGCGTCGAGGCCGACCTGCGCGGCGTCCACGCCGAGGTCGGCGAGGCTCCACTGCTCGACGGGCTTCTTCTTCGCGGCCATGATCCCCTTGAAGGAGGGGTAGCGCGGCTCGTTGATCTGGTCGGTGACCGACACGAGGGCCGGCAGCGTGGCCGTGATCGTCTGGGTGGAGGCGTCGCCGTCGCGGCGGATCGTCGCGGTGGTGCCCTCGACGCTCAGCTCGGACGCGAACGTCACGGCCGGCAGGCCGAGTCGCTCGGCGAGCATCGCGGGCACGACACCCATCGTGCCGTCGGTCGAGGCCATGCCCGTGACGACGAGGTCGACGTCCCCGATCTTCTTGATGGCCTCGGCGAGGACGAGCGAGGTCGCGATGGCGTCGGAGCCGTGGATGGCGGCGTCGTTGACGTGCACACCCTTGTCGGCGCCCATCTGCAGGGCCTTCTTGATGGCGTCGGCGGCGGCGTCGGGGCCGACCGTCAGGACGGTGACCTCACCCTCGCCGGCCTCGACGATCTTGAGGGCCTCCTCGACCGCGTACTCGTCGAGCTCCGACAGCAGGCCGTCGACGTTCTCGCGGTCGGTCGTGTTGTCAGATGCGTTGAACGTGCGCTCGGCCTGGGCGTCCGGCACGTACTTGACACAGACGACGATGTTCATGGGTGAACGTCCTCTTCCGTTGCTGGTGGTGGTGCTCATGGAACTGCCGGAGGTCGCTCCGGCACTGCCGTCCATCCTCTCACCGAGCGTCCGCTCAGTCGGCACGCCTCTGGCGTGACGCTCACCACCAGCACCCCTGGCGTATGCCGCCTGCTGCCGTCCGCCGCACGGGCGGGCCTCCCGGGCGGGCTGGGACGAGGCAAAACCGGTTGTCGAGGGTTGTCCGTGCTGCAGCAGGATGGCGCCATGTCCTTCACCGCCACCGTCCCGTCCACGAGCCCCCGCGTCGCCCTCGTCACCGGGGTCGGCAGACGCCGCTCCATCGGATCCGAGCTGGCTCTCGGACTCGCCGCGGACGGCTGGGACCTCGCCCTCGGGCACTGGCAGCCCTACGACGAGCGGCTCGGCTACGAGCGCGGCGCCGACGACCCCGCTGTGGTGGCCGACGAGTGCCGCGCCCTGGGCAGCCGCGTCGAGCTGCTGCCGGGCGACCTGTCCGACCCGGCCGTCCCCGAGGCCCTCGTCGCCGCGGCGACGGACCGGCTCGGACCGGTGACCGGGCTCGTCATGTCGCACTGCGAGTCGGTCGACAGCGGCATCCTCACGACCTCCCTCGAGAGCTGGGAGCGGCACTACGCCGTCAACGCCCGCGCCACGTGGCTGCTCATCCGGGCGTTCGCCGAGCGTCTGCCCGAGCAGGCGCCGGGCGGGCCGGCGGCCGCGCACGTCGTGGCCCTGACGAGCGACCACACGGCTCACAACCTGCCCTACGGATCGAGCAAGGGCGCGCTCGACCGCATCGTCATCGCGTCGGCGATCGAGCTGGCCGACCGCGGGGTGCGCGCCAACGTCGTCAACCCCGGCCCGATCGACACGGGGTGGATGGACGACCGGATCCGCGCGCTCGGCACCGCCGACACCCCGGCCGGGCGGCTCGGCACGCCGCGCGACACGGCCGACCTCGTGCGCTTCCTGCTCTCGGAGCAGGGCGGCTGGATCAACGGCCAGCTGCTCCTCAGCAACGGCGGCTTCAAGACCTCCTGACGAGCAATGCGCCCTGGCGCAGTTCCGACCCCGGTCCGGCGCCGGCAGCGACCAGAACCGCGCCACGGCGCACCTCCGGCCCGGACGGCATACCGAGTCGCCCCGCGACGTCAGGCGGGGTCGAGGTCGGCGGTCTCGAGGACGTGGAAGGCCGGCTCCTCGTAGGGGTGCGCGGCCCGGAGGGCGGCGACGACGGCGCCGCGCAGCGCCCGGTCGAGGACGAGCTCGACGCGGTTCTCGGCGGCCTTCTCGAGGTCACCGACGACGCCGATGGTCGGGTTCGCGCCGTCGACGGGCCGGAACTGCCCCGTGCCGCGGGTGACGAAGGCGCACTCGCGGTAGTCGCCGACCGTCCCGGCCCCTGCGGCGAAGAGCGCCCGGAGCAGGGCGTCGGTGTCACCGACGGGGACGTAGACGACGAGGACGTCGAGAGGGCCGCGCCCCGACCGGGCGGTCACGACCGGACCGCGCCGGGACGTCCGGGCCCGGGGCGGACCTGGCGGACCCACCGGCAGTGGCGCGGCGGGTCCGCCTCGAGCGGCGTACGGGTGAGGGTCATCGACCCTCGAACTGCGCCTTGCCCGGACCGTGCTCGACGAACGAGGACATCCCGATCTCGCGGTCCTTCGTCGCGAACAGCGAGGCGAAGAGCAGCCGCTCGATCTCGAGCCCCGTCTCGAGGTCCACCTCGAGACCGCGGTCGATGGCCTCCTTGGCGGCGCGGACGGCATACGACGCCGCCCCGACGAACGTGGACGCCCACGCGCGCGAGGCGGAGTAGACGTCGGCGGCCGGGACGACCTTGTCGGCGAGGCCGATGGCGAGCGCCTCCTGGGCGTCGACGAAACGTCCGCTGAAGATGATCTCCTTGGCCCGCGAGGCACCGACGAGACGCGAGAGCCGCTGCGTGCCGCCGGCGCCCGGGATGATGCCGAGGAGGATCTCCGGCTGGCCGAGCTTCGCGTCGTCGGCGACGACCCGGAAGTCGCACGCGAGGGCGAGCTCGCAGCCGCCACCGAGGGCGTACCCGGTGATGGCGGCGATGACCGGCTTGGGGATGCGCGCCACGGCGCTGATCGAGCTCATGAGCGGGCCGGAGCGCTCGACCATGTCGGTGTACGACATCGTCTGCATCTCCTTGATGTCCGCGCCGGCGGCGAAGACGCGCTCACCGCCGTAGACGATGACTGCCTTGACGTCGGTGCGCGCGGTCGCCTCGGCGGCGGCCTCGCGGATCTCCTCCTGGACCTGGACGTTGAGGGCGTTCATCTTCGGCCGGTCGAGGCGGATCGTGCCGACGCCGTCCTCGACCTCGAGCCGGACGAACTCGCCCATCAGGCGTCGCCGGGAGCGGGCGCGTCGTCCATCGGCAGCCAGGACTGGAAGAAGAAGCCGACGCTCTGGAGGATGTGGTTGACCGACAGCGGCACGAGGATGTCGAGGTCGGCGTTCGGGGTGACGACGTGCTCGGCCGAGACGACGAGGCTCTCCTGGACGAGCGAGAGCTTGACGATGTTGAGCTGCATCGTCAGGTCGTTGCAGCGGGCGAGGCGCTCGTTGCGGTCGGACGAGACGGGCTCGGCGAGCTGCCACTGCCCGAAGAAGCGGACGAGGGCGAGGTCGCCCTCGGCGACGCGGGCGAAGAGGGTCGTGCTCGTGCCCTGGTCGTCGACGATGGCGAACTCGAGGTCGCCGTCCCCGTCGATGCTCGCCTCGATGCCGAGGCCCTTCAGCACGTCGAGGATGCGGTCGCGCACGGGCGCGTCACTGACAGGGGCGCCGTTGGGGCCGGCGTCGGGCGCGCTCGGCATGAAGTTGGGCAGCGAAGTCGGATCGGTCATGCGCCAACCGTAACGAGCCTGCGCGGCGAGGTCGATCCGACCCGGGCCTGCGATCGGCCACCCCCTACGCTCGGACACATGTGCCCGCCCCCTCCCGCGACGCCAGACCTGCCTCCCGAGCACGGGGTCCGGCTCACCGCCGAAGGAGCGCAGTTCTCCGTCTACGCCGGCCACGCCCGGGCCGTCGAGGTCTGCCTCTTCGACACGACTGCCGACGGCAGCGAGACCGAGCGCCGGGTGCCGCTACGCCACCGGGCACACGGCACGTGGTTCGACATCGTGCCCGGAGTCGGGGTCGGTCAGCGCTACGCCTTCCGCGTCGACGGGGACTGGGACCCGGACCGGTCCCTGCTGCACAACCCCGCCAAGCTGCTCCTCGACCCCTACGCCCGGGCCGTCGAGGGCGGGGTGCGCCTCGACCCGGCCGTCTACGCCCACCACGTGGGCCCCGACCTGCGCGGTGACCTCTGGGTGCGCGACGACCGGGACTCGGCACCGCACATGCCGCGCTGTGTCATCGTCGAGGACGAGTTCGACTGGGGCGCAGACGACTTCCCGCGACACTCGCTCACCGAGTCGATCATCTACGAGGTCCACGTCAAGAACGCCACGCGACTGCACCCCGGCGTCCCCGACGAGCTCCGCGGGACGTATGCCGGCCTCGCCCACCCCGCGTTCGTCGACCACCTGCTGGGGCTGGGAGTCACGGCGGTCGAGCTCCTGCCGGTCCACACCTTCACGCACGAGCCCGACGTCGTCCTGCGGGGGCTGACGAACCACTGGGGCTACAACACGCTCGGGTTCTTCGCACCGCACGCGGCGTACGCGTCGACCCCCGACCCGCAGGGCGCCCTCGACGAGTTCAAGACGATGGTCAAGGACCTCCACGCGGCCGGCATCGAGGTGCTCCTCGACGTCGTCTACAACCACACGGCCGAGAACGCCCGCGAGGGCATGACGCTCTCGTGGCGCGGGCTCGACCAGCGGGCGTACTACCGCGTCGACGGCCGCGGTCGCGACATCGACGTCACGGGGTGCGGCAACACCCTCGACCTCACGCACCCCGTCGTCGCCCGGATGGTGCTCGACTCGCTGCGCTACTGGGTGCAGGAGTGCCACGTCGACGGCTTCCGCTTCGACCTCGCGGTCGCCCTGGGTCGCGGCAAGGACGACGGCTACGACCGCGACCACCCCTTCCTCGTGGCCCTGCGCACCGACCCCGTCCTGTCCCGCGCGAAGCTCGTCGCCGAGCCCTGGGACCTCGGCATCCACGGCTGGCGCACCGGACAGTTCCCGCCGCCCTTCTCGGAGTGGAACGACCGCTACCGCGACGCGACCCGGACCTTCTGGCTGCGCGACCTCGCCGCCTCCGCGGCGGGCGGCGTCGGCCACGGCGTCCGCGAGCTGGCGACGCGCCTCGCGGGGTCGCAGGACCTCTTCGACCGCCACGACCGGGGCACCATCGCCTCCGTCAACTTCGTCACGGCCCACGACGGCTTCACGCTCGCCGACCTCACGACCTACGACACGAAGCACAACGGGGCCAACGGCCACAGCGGCGCCGACGGGTCCAACGACAACCGGTCGTGGAACCACGGCGTGGAGGGCCGCACCGACGACCCCGACATCACCGCGGCGCGTCGGCGCTCGATCCGCAACCTGCTCGGCACGCTCCTGCTGTCGACCGGCGTGCCGATGCTCAACGCCGGCGACGAGATGGGCCGCAGCCAGCGCGGCAACAACAACCCCTACTCCCAGGACAACGAGATCAGCTGGATGTCGTGGGACCACGAGCCCTGGCAGGACGACCTCCTCGAGACGACCCGGCACCTCGTCCGCCTGCGGCGTGAGCACCCTGTGCTACGGCAGCGGGCCTTCTTCTCCGGCAGGCAGATCCACGCCGACGGCTCGACCGACCTCGCATGGTTCGCATCCGACGGACACCCCATGGGCGATCGCTGGGACGGCCCTGCGACCCACGTCATCCAGGCCCTCTACGACGGCGCGCGGCTCTCGCAGCAGTCGGTGCTCGTCGTCGTCAACGGGTCGGCCCACGCGGTCGAGGTGACGCTGCCGACGGCACCGGGCGCGACGGCATACGAGATGCTGTGGGACAGCGCCGAGGAGCGGCCCGCTCCCCCGTCGGAGCCCGTGGCCGCCGGCACGGAGGTCCCGATGGCCGCAGCCTCGATGCGCGTCTGGCGCTCGACCGCCGGCTGAAGGGCGCAGACCCGCCCCCTGGCCACGTCCTCGCACGGCGAGAGCCCGGACCCCGTCGGGGTCCGGGCTCTCGTCGCGTACGGGTGTCAGGCGTTGCGCGCGAGTCCCAGCTCGGCGGGGCCGGCGAGTCCCGGGTGCTTCGGGACGACGCGGACGCTGTAGCCGAACGACCCGGTGCGGCGCAGCGGCTGCGAGCCGGCGAACTGGTGCCGACCGTCCTCGTAGGAGTCGACGAGGGCGAGCGGCGCGACCTCCATGCCCCACAGCTCGTCGACGTCGTTGACGTGTCCGTGGACGAGCTGCACCTCGACGTCGTCGGGGGTGAGCCCGTCGAGAGCGACGTAGGCGCGCAGGTCGAGGACGTCGCCGATCTGCGGCGAGTCCGACAGGCCCGAGGGCTCGACGTGCTCGACCTTGACCTTGGGCCACGCCGTGCGGATCTTCGACTTGTACGCGGCCAGGTCCTTGGCGCCGGCGAACTCCGACCCGGAGACCGAGCGGCCCGCACCGGCGGCGGGGCTGTAGAGCTGCTCGGTGTAGTCCTGCACCATGCGGCTCGCGAGCACCTTCGGGCCGAGCGTCTTGAGGGTGTGGGTCATCATGTCGATCCAGCCCTGCGGCAGACCCGCGGCGTCGCGGTCGTAGAACTTCGCGGCCACGTCGTTCTCGATGAGGTCGTAGAGCGCGGAGGCCTCGATGTCGTCACGCCGGTCGGCGTCCTCGACGCCGTCGGCGGTCGGGATCGCCCAGCCGTTGCGGCCGTCGAACCACTCGTCCCACCAGCCGTCGAGGATCGAGAGGTTGAGACCGCCGTTGAGTGCAGCCTTCATGCCGGACGTGCCGCACGCCTCGAACGGGCGCAGCGGGTTGTTGAGCCAGACGTCGCAGCCCGGGTAGAGGTGCTGGGCCATCGCGATGTCGTAGTTGGGCAGGAAGACGATGCGGTGGCGCACCTCGGGGTCGTCGGCGAAGCGGACCATCTCCTGGATGAGGCGCTTGCCGGTCTCGTCGGCGGGGTGCGACTTGCCGGCGATGACGAGCTGCACCGGGCGCTCCGGGTGCAGCAGCAGGCGCTTGAGCCGATCGGGGTCGCGGAGCATCAGGGTGAGGCGCTTGTAGGTCGGCACGCGGCGGGCGAAGCCGATCGTCAGCACGTCGGGGTCGAGGATGTCCTCGACCCAGCCGAGCTCGGCGTCGCTCGCGCCACGCTTCTGCCACGAGGCCTTGACGCGACGGCGGGCGTCGGCGACGAGCTTCTCGCGCATCTCGCGCTTCGTCGACCACACGGCATCGGCGGGCACCTCGTCGATGCGCTCCCAGGCGTTCTCGCCGGCGATGTCGGCCGTGCCGAGGTGCTTGCGGGCGACGTCGTAGACGGCGCGGTCGACCCACGTCGGGGCGTGGACACCGTTGGTGATGCTGGAGATCGGGACCTCGACGTCGTCGAAGCCCGGCCACAGGCCGTCGAACATCTCGCGGCTCACGACGCCGTGGAGCTGGGAGACGCCGTTGGCGCGCTGCGCGAGACGCAGGCCCATGACGGCCATGTTGAAGATGCCCGGCTGGCCACCCTCGTAGTCCTCGGCGCCGAGGGCGAGCAGGCGCTCGACCGGCACTCCGGGGATGGCGTTGGCGCCGCCGAAGAAGAGGTTGATCTTCGCGGCGTCGAAGCGGTCGATGCCGGCGGGCACGGGCGTGTGGGTCGTGAAGACCGTCGCGGCGCGCACGGCCTCGAGGGCCTCGTCGAAGGTCAGGCCGTGGTCGCGGACGAGCTCGGTGATGCGCTCGACGCCGAGGAAGCCGGCGTGGCCCTCGTTGGTGTGGTAGACCTCCGGCGTCGGGTCGCCCGACAGGCGCGACCAGAGGCGCAGGGCGCGGACGCCACCGATGCCGAGGAGCAGCTCCTGCTCGAGGCGGGTGTCGCCGCCGCCGCCGTAGAGCGACTCGGTGACCTTGCGGGTCTGCTCGTCGTTGCCGGGCACGTCCGAGTCGAGCAGCAGCAGGGGCACGCGGCCGACCTGCGCCTTCCACACGTGGGCGTGCAGCTGACGACCGGCGGGCAGGCTGACGGTGACGACGGCGGGCGTGCCGTCCTCCTCGCGCAGCAGCGACAGCGGGAGGCCGTCGGGGTCGAGGACCGGGTAGGTCTCGACCTGCCAGCCGTCCCGGTTGAGCGACTGCTTGAAGTAGCCGGTCTTGTAGAAGAGCCCGACGCCGACGATCGGCACGCCGAGGTCCGACGCGGTCTTGAGGTGGTCACCGGCGAGGATGCCGAGGCCACCGGAGTACTGCGGCAGCACGGACGTGATGCCGAACTCCGGGCTGAAGTACGCGATGGCGGCGGGGGCGGCCTTGCCGGCGGCCTCCTGCTCGCGGCTCCACGACTGGTACCAGCGCTCGTCGGAGAGGTAGCTGTGCAGGTCCTCGTTGGCGGCCACGACGCTGCTGACGAAGTCGTCGTCGGCAGCCAGCGCGGCCAGCTCGTCGGAGGACAGGCGGGAGAGGAGCTTGACGGGGTCCTCCCCGGCCTGGGCCCACTTGCGGGCGCTGATGCTCTCGAACAGGTCGCGGGTCGGCGGGTGCCAGGACCAGCGCAGGTTGCTCGCGAGGACGCCGAGTCCCTCGATGCGGCTCGGCAGGACGGTACGGACGCTGAAGCGACGGATGGCCTTCACAAGGGGACAGCATAGGGGTCGCCATGTCGGGTTCTTGCAACGCTTGCAGGGAGGTTTCACCCATCGGACGGGGCCTCGGCGCGTCATGGGCCAAACGCCGCATCTTCGATACGGTCGAGCAGTGACTGGCTCAGCGAAGAAGCCCCGTTCCAGCAAGCCGAACCGCGTGCGCAGCGCCGCCCCCCAAGCACCACGACGCGACGATGCCACCCCGACCGCAGACACCGCGTTCGTCGACGACACCGAGGCCGGAGCCGTCCACCTCGCCCCCGACCACCCCGTGAGCGCCCCGCCGACCGTCGAGGGCATGCCGGGCGGCGCGCTCCCGATGGGCCGCATCCCCGTGAGCGACGTGCGTCCGCTCGTCGACGGCGGCACGCGCCCCGCGAAGTCGGTCGTCGGCGAGGAGTTCACCGTCCGGGCCAAGGTCTTCCGCGAGGGCCACGACGCCGTCAACGCGACCGCGGTGCTCACCGACCCCGATGGCACCGACCACTACTTCGCCATGCACAGCGTCAACCCCGGCCTGTCCGAGTGGGCCGCCACCGTCGTCGCCGACCGTGAGGGCTGGTGGACCTACCGCGTCGAGGGATGGTCCGACCCCTATGCGACGTGGGTGCACGACGCCGGCATCAAGATCGCCGCCGGGGTCGACGAGGACCTCATGTGCGCCGAGGGCGTCCGGGTGCTCGAGCGCTTCGCCGACGCCGTCCGCGGTCTCGGCGTCGACGCCTCCGAGATCGACAAGGGCGTCGTCGCCCTCGGCGACAACCGGACCCCCGCCGCCCATCGCTTCGGCGCGGCGACGTCACCGGAGATCACGGGTCTCGCCGCGCTCGTGCCGCTGCGCGAGTTCGTGTCGGCCTCACCGGCATACTCCCTGCTCGTCGAGCGCGAGCGCGCGCTCTACGGCGCCTGGTACGAGATCTTCCCCCGGTCCGAGGGCGCCCACCGCGACGAGGAGACCGGCGACTGGGTCTCCGGCACGTTCCGGTCCGCGGCGCAGCGGCTGCCCGCCATCGCCGACATGGGCTTCGACGTCGTCTACCTGACGCCGATCCACCCGATCGGCACGACGGCCCGCAAGGGGCGCAACAACAGCCTCACCGCCCAGCCCGGCGACCCCGGCTCGCCGTACGCTATCGGTTCGCCCGACGGCGGGCACGACGCGATCCACCCCGACCTCGGCACGTTCGAGGACTTCGACCACTTCGTCGCCGAGACGCAGCGGCTGGGCATGGAGGTCGCGCTCGACATCGCGCTGCAGGCCTCCCCCGACCACCCGTGGGTGCAGACCCACCCCGAGCTCTTCACGACGCGGGCCGACGGCACCATCGCCTACGCCGAGAACCCGCCGAAGAAGTACCAGGACATCTACCCGCTCAACTTCGACAACGACCCGGCCGGGTCCTACGCCGAGGTGCGCCGGGTCATCCAGGTGTGGCTCGACCACGGGGTGCGCATCTTCCGCGTCGACAACCCCCACACCAAGCCGGTTGCCTTCTGGCAGTGGCTGATCGCCGATGTCGCGCGGGAACACCCCGACACGGTCTGGCTGTCCGAGGCCTTCACGAAGCCGGCGATGATGCACCAGCTCGCCAAGGCCGGCTTCCAGCAGAGCTACACCTACTACGCGTGGCGCAACGCGAAGTGGGAGCTCGAGGAGTACGGCACCGAGCTGGCCGGCGAGGACACCGGGTCGGCCTACATGCGCCCGGCGTTCTGGCCCACGACGCACGACATCCTCACCCCGTACATGCAGTACGGCGGTCCGACGGCGTGGAAGCTGCGCGCCGCGGTCGCCGCGATGATGGCACCCACGTACGGCATCTACGCCGGCTACGAGCTCATGGAGCACGTGGCCCGCCCCGGCGCCGAGGAGCAGCTCGACAACGAGAAGTACGAGTACAAGGACCGTCAGTGGTACCTCTACGAGCCGGGCGGCCCCCTCGAGAGCCGCTCGCTCGCGTGGTACCTCAAGCGGCTCAACGACATCCGCAGCTGGCACCCCGCGCTGCACTGGCTGCGCAACCTGCGCTTCCACACGGCCGACGACGAGAACGTCATGGTCTTCAGCAAGTCCCGAGTCGTCGACCGGGCCACGGGCGAGCGCGACACCGTCCTCGTCATCGCCAACCTCGACCCGCACGCCACGCGTGAGACGTGGGTGCACCTCGACATGGAGGCACTGGGTATGGCCACGTGGTCGACGTTCGACGCGCACGACCACATCACGAACCAGACGTGGGAATGGCGCCAGGACAACTTCGTGCGGCTCGGTCCCGACTCCGAACCCGTCCACATCATCCACGTGAGGAGCCACTGACGCATGCAGGGCCTCAACCTGTCCCAGCCCGGCCTGAAGCACGACCCCCAGTGGTTCAAGAAGGCGGTCTTCTACGAGGTGCTCGTCCGCGCCTTCGCCGACTCGAAGGGTTCCGGCGCCGGTGACTTCACCGGTCTCATCAACCGGCTCGACTACCTCCAGTGGCTCGGCGTCGACTGCCTCTGGCTGCCGCCCTTCTACGCGTCGCCGCTGCGCGACGGCGGCTACGACATCGCCGACTACAAGGCGGTCCTGCCCGAGTTCGGGACGCTGCCGGAGTTCACCGAGCTCGTCTCGCAGGCCCACGCCCGCGGCATCCGCATCGTCACCGACTTCGTCATGAACCACACGAGCGACCAGCACCCGTGGTTCCAGGCGAGCCGCGCGGAGCCCGACGGCCCCTACGGCGACTTCTACGTCTGGTCCGACACCGACGACGGCTACGACGACGCGCGCATCATCTTCGTCGACACCGAGGTGTCCAACTGGACCTTCGACCCGGTCCGCCGGCAGTTCTTCTGGCACCGCTTCTTCAGCCACCAGCCCGACCTCAACTTCGAGAACGAGGCCGTGCAGGAGGCGATGTTCGACATCGTGCGCTTCTGGATGGACCTCGGCATCGACGGCTTCCGTCTCGACGCGGTCCCCTACCTCTTCGAGGAGGAGGGCACGAACTGCGAGAACCTCCCCAAGACGCACGAGTTCCTCGCCAGGCTGCGCGCCATGGTCGATGCCGAGTACCCCGGCCGGATCCTGCTCGCGGAGGCCAACCAGCCGCCCGCCGAGGTCGTCGACTACTTCGGCACCGAGGAGGCGCCGGAGTGCCAGATGTGCTTCCACTTCCCGGTCATGCCCCGGCTCTACTACTCGCTCCGCGAGGAGACCGCCGCGCCGATCATCGACGTGCTGGCCGACACCCCGGCCATCCCGTCGGGCACGCAGTGGGGCACGTTCCTGCGCAACCACGACGAGCTGACGCTCGAGATGGTGACGCCGGAGGAGCGCGCCGCGATGTACGGCTGGTACGCCCCCGACCCGCGCATGCGCGCCAACGTCGGCATCCGGCGACGGCTCGCTCCCCTGCTCGACAACTCACGGCCCGAGATCGAGCTCATCCACGCGCTGATCCTCTCGCTTCCGGGCTCACCGTGCCTCTACTACGGCGACGAGATCGGCATGGGCGACAACATCTGGCTCACCGACCGCGACGCCGTGCGCACGCCGATGCAGTGGACGCCCGACCGCAACGCCGGGTTCTCGAGCGTCGACCCGGGCAAGCTCTACCTGCCCGTCATCAGCAGCCTCGTCTACCACTACAACAACATCAACGTCGAGGCCCAGATGGCCTCCTCGGCCTCCCTCCTGCACTGGATCCGCGGAATGCTCCAGATCCGCGGGCGCCACCCGGTCTTCGGGCTCGGCGACTTCACGATCGTCGAGGCCGACAACGAAGCCATCCTCGCCTTCACGCGCACGATGGAGGCCGACGGCAACGAGCCCGGTGAGGCCGTGCTCTGCGTCAACAACCTCTCGAGCCGGCCCCAGGCAGCGACGATCCAGCTGCCGGAGGGGCTCGCGGGCCGCGAGCTCATCGACCTCTTCGGCGGCAGCGGCTTCCCGTGGGTGGCGAGCGACGGCCGCGTCACCCTGACGCTCGGCTCCCGCGACTTCTTCTGGCTGCGGCTGCGCGGCGGGGAGGACCGCGGCTGATGGCCATCGTGCACAAGGGCGCGACGATCGTGCCGACCAAGACCGAGATGGTCACCGAGTGGATGCCGCGCCAGCGGTGGTACCACGGCAAGGGCCACGTGCCGCAGCTGCGCCGCGTGGGCGGGTTCCGCTTCGAGGACCCTGAGGGCGAGGTGGGCTGCGAGACGCTCCTCCTCGCCGACGAGGCCGTGGCACCCGCGGTCGTCTACCAGGTGCCCCTCACCTACCGCTCCGCCCCGCTCGAGGGCGCCGAGCACGCGCTGCTCGGCACGATGGAGCACAGCGTCCTCGGCACGCGCTGGGTCTACGACGCACCGCACGACCCCGTCTACGTCTCGCAGCTCATGGCGACGATCCTCGGACGTGGCGTGTCCGACGAGGCGCAGGCGTCCGTCGGCAGCAACGCGCTCGCCGAGGGCTCGTCGACCGGCCACGCCGACGGCTCGGTGTCGTCGTCGACCGTGCTCAGCGGAGAGCAGTCCAACACCTCGGTCATCTGCCGCATGAACGCCCCCGACGGCGGGCCGGCCGAGCCGGTCATCGTCAAGGTCTTCCGCACGCTCCAGGACGGCGACAACCCCGACGTCGTGGTGCAGTCCGCCCTGACGGAGCAGGGTTCGGACCGCGTCCCGATGGCCATCGGTCACCTCTCGGGTGCCTGGGACGCGCCGACCGGCGGGTCGACGATGCACGGCCACCTCGCCTTCGCGCAGGAGTTCATCCCCGGGGTCGAGGACGCCTGGCGGGTCGCGCTCGTCGCCGCCGCGTCGGGCACGGACTTCACGTCCCGCGCCCGCGACCTCGGTGTCGTCACGGCCGAGATCCACACGGCCCTCGCGCACGCGCTCGGCACGCACGAGGTGACGGCCGAGGCGCGCCAGGCGGTCGTCGCGTCGATGCGCCAGCGGTATGCCGCCGCCGTGGCCCTCGTGCCCGACCTCGCCTCCCGCTCGGACGCCGTCGAGCGCGTCGTCGCGTCCGTGCGCGACGTGCACTGGCCGCCGCTGCAGCGGATCCACGGTGACTACCACCTCGGCCAGGTGCTCGACGTGCCCGAGCGCGGGTGGGTGGCCCTCGACTTCGAGGGCGAGCCGCTGCGCCCGCTCGCCGAACGCGTACTCCCCGACCTCACGGCGCGTGACGTCGCCGGGATGCTCCGTTCCTTCGACTACGCCGCGGGCTCCGTGGCCCTGGCCGAGTCACCGGTCGACGCCACCGGCTGGGCCGCGGCCTGCCGGGCCGCCTTCCTCGACGGGTACGCCTCCGTCGCAGGGACGCCCGACGCCGACGCGCAGGCACTGACCCGTGCGCTCGAGCTCGACAAGGCGCTCTACGAGGTCGTCTACGAGGCCCGCAACCGGCCCTCGTGGCTGCCGATCCCGCTCGGCGCCGTCGAGCGACTCACCACCGAGGAAGGCACGCCATGACCCCCGAGACCGCCCCCGGTCCCTCCCTCGACGACGCCGCGATCACGGCCTTCCTCCAGGGCCGCAACGGCCAGCCGCACGACCTGCTCGGCCACCACGTCGGCCCGGGTGGGCTGACGATCACCGCCTACCGCCCGTTCGCGACCCGCGTCGGCGCCCGCCTCGACTCGGGCGAGCGCGTCGAGCTGCAGCACGTGCGCGACGGCATCTGGTCGATGACCTCGCCCGACTTCGGCACGACGCACGACTACCGCCTCCTCGTCGAGTACGGCGACGGCGTCGAGCACGAGCAGGACGACCCGTACCGCTTCGCCCCGACGCTCGGCGAGATCGACCGCCACCTCATCAACGAGGGGCGTCACGAGCAGCTGTGGACCGTCCTCGGGGCACACGTGCGCCACTACCCCGGCCCGCTCGGCGACGTCTGGGGTGTCTCCTTCGCGGTCTGGGCGCCCCGGGCCCGGGCCGTCCACGTCATCGGCGACTTCAACGACTGGGACCGCCGCTCGCACCCGATGCGGGCGCTCGGCGAGAGCGGCATCTGGGAGCTCTTCCTCCCCGGCGCCCAGGAGGGGATGAACTACCAGTTCGCCGTCCGCGGGCCCGACGAGCTCGTCCGCCTCAAGAGCGACCCGATGGCGCGCATGACCGAGGTCGCCCCGAAGCAGGCGGCCATCGTCACCGAGACCCACTACGACTGGCGCGACGACGAGTGGATGGAGCGCCGCCGCACGAGCGACGCCCACCAGGGACCGATGAGCATCTACGAGGTCCACCTCGGCTCGTGGCGCCAGGACCTCGGCTACCGCGGCCTCGCCGAGCACCTCGTCAACTACGTGCGCGACCTCGGGTTCACCCACGTCGAGTTCCTCCCCGTCATGGAGCACCCGTACGTCCCCTCGTGGGGCTACCACGTGACGGGCTACTACGCGCCGAGCTCCCGCTGGGGTCGCCCGGACGACTTCCGCTTCCTCGTCGACGAGCTGCACCGGGCCGGCATCGGGGTGCTGCTCGACTGGGTGCCCGGGCACTTCGCCACCGACGAGTGGGCCCTCGCGCGCTTCGACGGTCTACCGCTCTACGAGCACCCGGACCCTCGCAAGGGCTGGCACCCCGAGTGGGGCTCCAACATCTTCGACTACGGCCGGCCCGAGGTGCGCAACTTCCTCGTCGCCAACGCCATCTACTGGCTCGAGGAGTTCCACCTCGACGGCCTGCGCGTCGACGGCGTGGCCTCGATGCTCTACCTCGACTACGCCCGCGACGCCGGGGCCTGGGTGCCCAACAAGGACGGCGGGCGCGAGAACCTCGAGGCCGTCGAGCTGCTCAAGGAGACCAACGGCACCGCCTACAAGCGCGTCGGCGGGATCGTCACGATCGCCGAGGAGTCGACGACGTGGCCCGGCGTCACGAAGCCGACCAACGAGGGCGGCCTCGGGTTCGGCTTCAAGTGGAACATGGGCTGGATGAACGACTCGCTCAAGTACCTCGGCGAGGAGCCCATCTACCGCAGCTACCACCACGGCAAGCTGACCTTCTCGCTCATGTACGCCTTCGACGAGAACTTCGTGCTGCCGATCAGCCACGACGAGGTCGTCCACGGCAAGGGCTCGCTGCTGCGCAAGTCGCGCGGCCCGCGCGAGGAGCAGGTCGCGACGCTCCGTGCCTTCCTCGCCTACCTCTGGTGCCACCCCGGCAAGCAGCTGCTCTTCATGGGCTGCGAGTTCGGCCAGGAGTCCGAGTGGTCCGAGGGACGCAGCCTCGACTGGTGGCTGCTCGAGCAGCCGCTGCACTACCGCGTCCACAACCTCGTCAAGGACCTCAACGGCATCTACCGCGGCCACCGGGCGCTGTGGGAGCTCGACGCCGACCGCTCGGGCTTCGAGTGGCTCGAGGCCGACGACGCAGCCCACAACACGTTCTCGTGGCTGCGCTTCGGCAAGGGCGACCGGGCGACCGACGCCCCCGTCGTCGCCTGCGTCATGAACTTCAGCGGCGAGACCCAGCAGTCCTACCGCATCGGCCTGCCGCGCGGTGGGAGGTGGATGGTCGTCCTCGACACGGCCGGCTACCACCCCGACGCACCGAGCAGCACCGGCATCGTCGTCGAGGCGCGCGAGGAGGCCTGGCACCAGCAGCCGTATGCCGCCGACATCACCGTGCCGCGCCTGTCGACCGTCTGGCTCGTCCCCGTGGACGAGCCCACCGTCCCGGCCGTCGTCGCCGGGACCCTCTCGAGCAGCGACGCCGACCCGACCCCGAACGGAGACCCCTCATGACCCACCCGCGCGCCGGTCAGCCCGCACAGGCCGAGGACCTCGTCGACGTCGACGCACTCGTCGGGGCCTACTACGACCGGCACCCGGACGTCGACGACCCCGACGAGCAGGTCGCGTTCGGCACGTCGGGCCACCGCGGGTCGAGCCTGCGCACGGCGTTCAACGAGGACCACATCCTCGCCACGACGCAGGCCATCGTCGACTACCGCGTCTCGCAGGGTTTCGACGGGCCGCTCTTCATCGGCCGCGACACGCATGCGCTGTCCGAGCCCGCGTGGCGCTCGGCGCTCGAGGTGCTCGTTGCCAACGGCGTGCAGGTGCTCGTCGACGACCGCGACGGGTTCACGCCGACGCCTGCCGTGTCGCACGCCATCCTGCGCGCCAACCGTGGGAAGGGCTCGGGGGCGAGCGGTCTCGCCGACGGCATCGTCGTCACGCCGTCGCACAACCCACCGGCCGACGGCGGTTTCAAGTACAACCCCCCGCACGGCGGTCCGGCCGACACCGACGCGACCTCGGTCATCGCGAAGCGCGCCAACGACCTCATCCGCGGCGGGCTGCGCGAGGTCCGCCGCGTCGCGTTCGAGCAGGCCCGCGGCGAGGCCGGCTCGTACGACTTCATGGGCACCTACGTCGACGACCTCCCGAACGTCGTCGACCTCGCCCGCGTCCGCGAGGCCGGCGTGCGCATCGGCGCCGACCCGCTCGGCGGAGCGTCCGTCGCCTACTGGGGAGAGATCGGTGAGCGGCACGGGCTCGACCTCACCGTCGTCAACCCGCGCGTCGACCCGCAGTGGGCCTTCATGACGCTCGACTGGGACGGCAAGATCCGGATGGACTGCAGCTCGCCGTCGGCGATGGCCTCGCTCATCCACGCCAAGGACGCCTACGACATCTCGACCGGCAACGACGCCGACGCCGACCGGCACGGCATCGTCACGCCCGACGCCGGCCTGATGAACCCCAACCACTACCTCGCCGTCGCCATCCAGTACCTCTACGGCGGTGCCCGTCCGGGATGGCCCGCCACGACCGCCATCGGCAAGACCCTCGTGTCCTCCTCGATGATCGACCGCGTCGCCTCCGACCTCGGTCGCACCCTCCTCGAGGTCCCCGTGGGCTTCAAGTGGTTCGTGCCCGGGCTGCTCGACGGCAGCGTGGGGTTCGGCGGGGAGGAGTCGGCCGGGGCCAGCTTCCTGCGCCAGGACGGCACCGTCTGGTCGACCGACAAGGACGGCATCCTGCTCGCGCTGCTGGCGTCCGAGATCCTCGCCGCGACCGGCAGGACACCCAGCCAGCACTACGCCGAGCTGACCGCCCGGCACGGCGACCCGGCATACGCCCGCATCGACGCCGCCGCGTCGCGCGAGGAGAAGGCCAAGCTCGGCGCCCTCTCCCCCGACGACGTGACGGCCGAGACCCTCGCGGGAGAGCCGATCACGGGCAAGCTGACCGAGGCGCCGGGCAACGGCGCCACGATCGGCGGGCTCAAGGTGACGACCGAGAGCGCGTGGTTCGCCGCGCGGCCGTCGGGCACCGAGGACGTCTACAAGATCTACGCCGAGTCCTTCCAGGGGCCAGAGCACCTCGCCCGCGTCCAGGCCGAGGCCAGGGACGTCGTGTCGGCGGCCCTCGGCGGATGAGCGAGCTCGACGAGTCGGGTCCGCGTGGCCGGCTGGTCCTCGTGACGGCGGCCCGGGCAGAGATCCGGGCCGCCCTCGCGTCGGCAGTCGCCGATCGGCTCGCCCGGGCCGTCGTCGTCGACGGGGCGGCGCTCGAGCAGGCCGTCACGACGGGCGCCGCCGCGGGCTGGGACGAGCCGCCGACGTCGGAGCAGCTGCGGGCGCGGCTGCTGCGCTGGTCGGCGGCCCTGGCCGTGGCCGAGACCTACCAGCTCGAGGGCTTCGACGCGGTCGTCGTGGAGGACGCGCTCGGCGACCGCCTCGAGGACTTCCTCGACCTCGTCGAGCCCGAGCCGGTCCACGTCGTCGTCGTGCGCGACGGCGCGGACCCGGCCACCCCGCGCTGGGGCCTCTGGGTCGACGGCGCGGAGCCGGCCGACGTGACGGCCGACGACGTCATCGCCCGGCTGGGCGACGCCCTCGTCATGACGTCGGCGGCGGACCCGCGGGTGCCGACCGGGGACTGACGGCACCCCGGGCGCACGCGAGCCACCCGGCTGGACCGCGGCCACCGGCATACCGGTGGCTGCTGTCCTGCAGGGTGGCTCCGGTCGGTCGGCTCGACCTAGAAGAGGGCGCTCATGAGGGACTTGCGTGCCTTCGCGACGCGCTCGTCCGTGACGCCGATGACCTCGAAGAGCTCGACGAGGTGCTCGCGCGCCTTGTTGCGGTCGGCGTCAGCCGTGACGCGCACGGTGTCGATGAGGCGCATGAAGGCGTCCTCGACGTGACCACCGAGCAGGTCGAGGTCGGCGACGAGGATCTGCGCGTCGACGTCCGTCGGCGCGGCGGCTGCCGCGGCCCGGGCAGCCTGGAGGTCGGCACCCTGGGTGCGCTGCAGGAGCCCCACCTGGGCGAGACCGAGCTTGGCTTCGGTGTCGGCCGGGCTCTGCGCGAGGGCCTCGCGGTAGGCCGAGGCGGCTGCCTCGAGGTCGCCCGCCTCGATGGCATCGAAGGCCTGCTGGTGCAGCGGCGGCAGGGGCTGCTCCTGCTCGGTCTCGTCGGCCGGTGCGGCAGCGTCCTCTCCGACCGTGACGGTACCGGTGACACCGTGCTGCGCCGCGAGCTGCAGCACCTGGTCGATGACGGCCGTGACCTGGGCCTCGGGCTGCGCGCCCTCGAAGAGCGGCACCGGCTGGCTCTGCACGAAGGCGAAGCTCACGGGCACGGCCTGGACCTGGAAGGCCTGCAGGATCGTGGGGTTGGCGTCGACGTCGACGGTGACGAGCTGGAAGCGACCCGCGTAGCGGCGGGCCACCGAGCCGAACGTCGTGACGAAGTCAGCCGACTCCTGCAGCCGCGGTGACCAGAGCACCATGACGACGGGATGCCGCTCGGACGCCGCGATGACGTCACGGATCGAGGCGTCAGTGCCCTCGATGACGAGGCCAGCACCGTCCGCGGAGGTGGAGGCCGCGCCGGATGCGGGGCCAGCCGGCTGGGCCGGACGCTTGAGCGATGACAGGTCGACGGCACCGCGAAGTGCTGCTGCGGTGAATGGCTGGTGACTCATAGATCAATCCTGCCTCACCGACCCGAGCCGGCGACGAGCTGGTCCGATGCGGCGACGATGCGCGCCTGTCCGGACGCAGGGATGACGATGGCGACGATCTCGTTGGAGGTCAGGTTGGCCTCGGTCGTGATCTGCTTGATACCGGTCAGGAGCGTCAGGTCCTTGGCCGGGGTGAGCTTGACGGGTGTGCGCATGGCGATGGCGTCGTTGCGCACGAGGTGGGCGAAGACGATGGCGCCGTTGCCGTCCTTGAGGCGCAGTCCACCGAGGATGCCCTTGGGCTCGTGCTCCTGGGTGAAGGCGCCCTGGTTGTTGAGGGCCTGCGACTGGGCGCGGGCCGACTGGCGCAGCTGCTCCGAGAGCGGGTCGTCGGCGAGCACCTTGGTCGCCGTCGGGTCGGGGTACTTCACCGAGGCGGCGAACGCCGAGACGACGTCGTCGGGCTTGGCGGAGAGGCCTTTGCCGTCGGCGATGGCGGCGGAACCGTCGGACGCCGGGTCGAGGGCGTCGAGCTTGGCGTCGGGGAGCATCGGGGTGACCGCGGCAGCCTTGAACGGTGCACCGGACGGGCCACCGACGAGCAGCACGAGCACGGCGGCACCGGTCTTCTTCAGCGTCGTCTGCGCGAGGATCTGGGCGGGGGTGTCACCGGCGCGGGACAGCGCGAGCACCTTGACGCCGGTCGTGGCGAGCTCGGCCTCGGCCTTCTCCGCGGCGGTGCGTCCCGGGAGCGTCTTGGCGTAGGCGTTGGCCGACTGGAGCGCGGCGCCCACGTAGGCCTTCTCGCGGGCAGCGGCACCGGCGGCCGACGCGTCGAGGGAGGACGTGGCTGCCGCCCCGACGGCCGAGGCCGCGGTCGTGTCGGCGGTCTCCGGCGCGACCACAGGAGTCGCGGAGACGCCGGTGCCGACGGTGCCGTCGTCGGAGTTGCCGGTGCAGGCGGAGAGCATGGCAGCGCAGGCGAGCGCGGCGGCAAGAGCACGTCGACGAGTCGCGGTGCGGGGCATGGAAAAGCCTTTCGGTGACGCAAGGGGATCGGCCGAGCACGTTCGGCCGCGACCCACGATACGCACGGACCATGCCGCATCCCCAATCCGCGGGAACGGCTCGCCGAGGACATTTCCGGACACTCCCGACCCGCACCGTGCAGCGACAGGAGCCGATGTCAGGCCGGTCACGCCCGGCAGTTGGTGCCCGATGACCGTTATGCGCACTTTGTCCTGCGCGGGTCAGTCGAGACGTCGGACCATCCGGATCTCGGCCGTCCCCGTCGCCGGGTGCTCGGACCGTCCGCCCTCGTCGACGAAGCCCCGGCGCGTGTAGAACGCCCTGGCCCGGGCGTTGCCCTCGACGACCCAGAGGGTCGCATCGCGGTCACCGAGGAGCTCGTCGACCAGACGGTCGGCGACGCCCGTGGCACGGGCGTGCGGGGCGAGGTTGACGGCGTACAGCTCCCAGTCGGTGGGCGCGTCCTCGTCGCGGCTCGGGCCGGCGCTGCCGAAGCCGGCGAGCCGGCCGTGCGGGTCCACGACCACGAGGGTGCGCTCGGGCGCGTCCGTCGGGCGTCCCGCCAGCTCGCGCCAGCGGTCCGCGCAGCGCTCGTCGCTCAGCCCGGCGAGGTAGTCGGCGGGCATCAGCCCGGCGTACGCGTCCCGCCACACCGCCATGTGCACGCGCCCGAGCTCATCACAGTCCTCGAGCGCGAGCGGCCTGAGCTGCCAGTCCTGCTCAGTCATCCCGCTGACGGTCGAGCGCATCCTCGAGCCGCTCGAGCTTGCCGTCGAGCTCGCCGGTCCAGCCGGGACGGATGTCGGCCTTGAGCACGAGCCCGACACGCGGGGAGGTCTCCGCCAGCACGTCGCAGCACTGCTTCACGACAGCCATGCACTCGTCCCACTCCCCTTCGATCGTCGTGAACATCGCGTCGGTGCGGTGCGGCAGACCGGAGTCGCGCACGACGCGGATGGCTCGGGCGACGGCGTCGGACACCGATCCGGTGTCGTCGGCCGCGACGGTGGGGGCGACGGAGAAGGCGATCAGCATGACCTCACCGTATGCCGCCCCGGTCGACCTCGCCCGAGCACCCCCAGCGCGCCGGTCGGCCTAGAAGGCCTTCTTCATCGTCAGTGCTTCCTCGATGATCGCGAAGCCCAGGTCCTTGTTGATCTGGACCATCCACGGGTTCTGCTCGTCGTTCATCGTCTGCACCGAACGTCGTTCTGGTGCAACGCGGGCCAGCTCCCTGAGGTTCGCGGCCTTGACGGCCATGCCGAGCCGGTGTCCGCGGTGCTCAGGCAGCACGAGCGTGCCCCACTGGAAGACGACGTGCGGGTCGCCGGAGGGGATGGCGAGGTCGGTGTAGGCCGCGACGACGCCGGACTCACGGTGCACGGCCACGGCCGTGATGATCGTGCGCCCCGTGTCACGCAGGTGCTGGAGCATGGTCTCGTAGTCCTCGACCGTCTGCGACTCCGGCTCGAACTCCACATCGCCTGTGGGGGCGTCGAGGATGAGCCGGTTCGAGGCGTCGCACACGCCCTGGCGCAGCTCGTCCGGCACACCGTCGACGTGGACCGTGAGGTCGTACGCGTCGCCCATGGCCTCGGCCGCGTGGTCACCGTGCCGGGCCAGGACGTCCGCATCGACGGGGAGCGGCAGCGAGCGGACGATCTCGACGCTCGACACGGCATACCCCCGTCTGAGGGCGAACTCGCGGTCGGCATGCGACTCGCGGTCACCGACGGGGACGAAGACCTCGGTCAGCAGCATCGAGCGGTCGCCCGACCGGGCCTGTTCCTCGGTCCACTCGAGCAGGGCGGAGCCGATGCCCGCCCCACGGTGCTGCGGGTCCACCTCGAGGTGGTTCCAGCACTTGTCGAGGTTGTCGCGCTCGGGGAAGAAGACGCGCGACCAGCCGACGGGAGAGCCGTCGACGACGGCCACGGCGCCCACCTCCCGCTCGCCGGGGAACGAGAAGCGCACCATCTTGAGGAACTCGTCCTCGGTGCGCTGGATCGGCTGGACGCGCGAGACGGACTCGCTGCGGGTGGCCACGCCGAAGAGCTCCTTGAGCATGACGTCGTCGTCATGGTCGAGCGGGATGATGTCCATCCCTCGACGGTGACACCACGTCCGCCCGTCGCGCCATCCATTTACGCATCTCCCCCACGTGCGTACGCCACCCCGCTCCCACCCGCGTCCGCATGCCGTTCCCTCCCCCGCCCCCACGCGCCCCGCGCATGGCTCCCACCCCGCGTGCGTATGCCGCCCGCTGCCCCCGCGCCCACGCGCGTCCGCGAGCCGGTCCCTCGCGACACAGCAAGCACCGGCGCGGGCTGACCCCACGCAGGACCCTGACCGACGACGCCCACTTCATGTGTTCCGGGGTCCTGTGGACAGCGCGCTCGAGACCCCTCGACGGGTCGGCAGGCTGGCGCCGTGGATCCGGTGGTGGACGCGCTGCGGCGACTCGGCGGCGTCGCGACGCGTGCCGAGCTGCGGCCCTTCGTCTCGAAACGGCGGCTCCGGCGGGCGGTGGTCGAGGGGCACGTCCTGCGCCCCCGTCCCGGCCGGTACCTGCTTCGCGACGTCGACACCGCCACGGCTGTGGCGCACGAGCTGAGCGCCGTCGTCTCGCACCGCTCGGCGGCCCTCGCGCACGGGTGGAAGGTCAAGACGGTGCCGCCGAAGCCGGAGGTCACCGTGCCCCGTGGGCGCAAGATCGCGGCGGGGACCCGGCCGCGGCGCGGATCTGGTCCTCCCTCATCGACCCTCGGGACGCGGCCGCGGGCATCACGTCACCGGCTCGCACCGTGGTCGACTGCGCTCGCCACCTCCCGTTCGACGAGACTCTCGCCATCGCCGACTCGGCGCTCCGCTCCCGGCGGGTGTCGGCCGGCGACCTCGCGACGGTGGCACAGCAGGTCCGCGGCCCCGGACGACCGCGGGTGCTCCGCGTCCTCGCGCACGCGTCGAGCACGGCGGCCAACCCCTTCGAGTCCGTGCTCCGCGCGATCTCGCTCGACGTGCCGGGGCTCGACCTCCGTCCCCAGGTCGGCATCGCCGTGGCAAGCGGCGAGCGGGTCACCCCTGACCTCGTCGACGTGTGGCTGGGGATCGTCGTCGAGGCGGACAGCCACGAGTTCCACACCGGCAGAGAGCAGCTCGTCGTCGACTGCTGGCGCTATGACGAGCTGGTCCTGGCCGGCTGGGACGTCTACCGGTTCACCTACGAGCAGGTGATGCGGCGGCAGGCGTGGGTGCGTTCGGTGCTCCTCCGCGCCGAGGCGAAGGCCCGCGCGACACAGGAAGTCCGCGCAGCTCTCCAGCGCTGAGCGCGAGCCCCGCAGCCACACCTGGCTTCATGTGTCGGCCTGGACCACCGGCCCCAACCCGCCGGTCAGGATCCGAGCTGCTCCACGAGACGGTCGGCGGCGGCATACGGGTCGGTGCGGCCCGCGATGACGTCACGCGCGAGTGCGGCGACGCCCTCGTGCCCACCGACGTGCCCGAGACGGGCGCGCAGGGTCGTCAGCGCGATCGTCTCGATCTCGTCGGCGACACGGCGCTCGCGACGCCGAGCCAGCTCGCCGTTCTCCTCGATGAACGCCCGGTGCTTGTCGAGCGCCTCCATCACCTCGTCGATGCCGATCTTCTGTGCCGCAACGGTTTTCACGACCGGTGGACGCCAGAGGCCCGGCTCGGTGCGGTCGCCGAGGGAGATCATGTGGCGCAGGTCGCGGACCGTGGCGTCGGCACCGTCGCGGTCGGCCTTGTTGACGACGAAGACGTCGCCGATCTCGAGGATGCCGGCCTTGGCGGCCTGGATGCCGTCGCCCATCCCCGGTGCGAGCAGCACGACCGACGTGTCGGCGAGACCGGCGATCTCGACCTCGGACTGCCCCACGCCGACGGTCTCGACGAGCACGACGTCGCACCCGGCCGCGTCGAGCACGCGGATCGCCTGGGGCGTCGTGAACGACAGTCCGCCGAGGTGGCCACGTGAGGCCATCGAGCGGATGTAGACCTCGGGGTCGAGCGCGTGGTCCTGCATGCGGACGCGGTCGCCGAGCAGCGCCCCGCCCGAGAAGGGCGAGCTCGGGTCGACCGCGAGCACGCCGACCCGGAGACCGCGCTCACGGAAGGCGCCGACGAGCGCGGTGGTCGTCGTCGACTTGCCGACGCCGGGCGACCCCGTGAGGCCGATGACCCACGCGTTGCCGGCATGGGGTGCGAGCGCCGCCATCACGTCGCGGAGCGACTCGTGGCCGTCCTCGACGAGGGAGATCAGACGGGCGACGGCGCGCGGCGAACCCGCCCTGGCCGACTCGACCAGGGCGGGGACGTCGACGGATCGGCGTGCCACGCGGCGGGTGCCCGAACGGTCAGGCGGACGCGGGGACGCGGACGATGAGGGCGTCGCCCTGACCGCCGCCGCCGCACAGCGCGGCTGCGCCGACACCGCCACCGCGACGCTTCAGCTCGAGCGCGAGGTGCAGCGCGATGCGGGCACCGGACATGCCGATCGGGTGGCCGAGCGCGATGGCGCCACCGTTGACGTTGACCTTGTCGACGTCGATGCCGAGCTCCTTGGCCGAGGCGAGGCCGACGGCGGCGAAGGCCTCGTTGATCTCGACGAGGTCGAGGTCGGCGGGCGTGATGCCCTCCTTCTCGCAGGCGCGGGCGATGGCGCGAGCGGGCTGCTGCTGGAGCGTCGAGTCGGGCCCGGCGACCATGCCGTGCGCGCCGATCTCGGCGAGCCACGTGAGGCCGAGCTCCTCGGCCTTCGCCTTGCTCATCACGACGACCGCGGCGGCGCCGTCGGAGATCTGCGAGGCCGACCCGGCCGTGATCGTGCCGTCCTTGCTGAAGGCCGGGCGCAGGCCGCCGAGCGAGGCGGTCGTCGTGTCGGCGCGGATGCCCTCGTCGTTCTTGAAGACGACCGGGTCGCCCTTGCGCTGCGGGATGCTCACCGGGACGACCTCGTCGTCGAAGAGGCCGTCCTTCCACGCCTTGGCGGCGAGCTGGTGGCTGCGCGCCGAGAACTCGTCCTGCTCCTCACGCGTGAAGGCCTGCTCGCCCGTGTTGGCCTGCTCGGTGAGCAGACCCATCGCCTGGTCGGTGAAGGCGTCCCAGAGGCCGTCGAAGGCCATGTGGTCGCGCATCGTCACGTCACCGTACTTGTAGCCCTCGCGTGACTTCGTCATGAGGTGAGGAGCGTTCGTCATCGACTCCTGGCCCCCGGCGACGACGACGTCGACCTCGCCGGCACGGATGAGCTGGTCGGCCATGGCGATGGCGTTGATGCCCGAGAGGCACACCTTGTTGATCGTCAGGGCCGGGACGGTCATCGGGATCCCGGCGGCGTGGGCGGCCTGGCGGGCGGGGATCTGGCCGGCGCCGGCCTGCAGCACCTGGCCCATGATGACGTACTCGACCTGCTCCGGGGCGACGCCCGCCTTCTCGAGAGCGCCCTTGATGGCGACGCCACCGAGGTCCGATCCGGAGAAGTCCTTGAGCGAGCCGAGCAGCCGACCCATGGGGGTCCGGGCACCGGCGACGATCACGGAGGTGGGACGGTCAGCAGTCATGGGTGGAGCCTCTTCCGACGTCATTGGGGGTGTCCCGACAACTGTAGACGGGGCCTCCCGGGGCCCGCGCGGAGCATGACCAAGCGCACACGGCATACCCGTGCCGTATGCCGTCACGCCGCCCTACGTTGGGACCATGAGCGCGACTCCCGACCCCCTCTTCACCCACATCGACCACGTCGGCATCGCGGTGCCCGACCTCGACGCGGCCATCGCGTTCTACGAGGGGACGTACGGGATGCGGATGCTCCACGAGGAGACGAACGAGGAGCAGGGCGTGCGCGAGGCGATGATGGGCGTCGGCGAGTCCGGCTCGTGCATCCAGCTGCTCGCGCCCCTCTCGCCCGAGTCGACGATCGCGAAGTTCCTGGACCGCAGCGGTCCCGGCATCCAGCAGCTCGCCTACCGCGTCACCGACATCGACGCCGTGTGCGCGACGCTGCGCGAGCGCGGGCTGCGCCTGCTCTACGACACCCCGAAGCGCGGCACGAGCGACAGCCGCGTCAACTTCATCCACCCCAAGGACGCCGGTGGCGTCCTCGTCGAGCTCGTCGAGCCGTCAGCCCACGCCGGCCACTGACGCCGCGGAGACACCCGAGCGCTGCGTCGCCAGCTCGTCCTCGGTGAGGACGACGAGGGCGGCGGTCCAGGCGAGTGGCGCCGGTCCCGCGGGGCTCCCGTCGGGAAGGACCTTCTCCGGCAGGCTCCCCCACGACGTGCAGTGGCCGTCGAGCCAGGTCAGCCAGCGCTCGGCGACGAGGGGGTGTCCGGAGGCCGCCGCGGTGTAGGCGACCATGGCGGTCTCGGGCGTCCACGAGACGCCGTCGCTCTTCCACTCGACCCCCGGGGCGAGGCCACCGGCCGCGCGCAGGGCGAGCACCGGGTAGTGCTCCCAGGCACGCTCGGCCGCTGCGTCACCCACCGCGGCGAAGGGCGGCATGAGCATCGTGACACCGGCATCGAGCCCGCCGGACCGGCCGTGCCGCTCGTAGCCCGGCCCGAACTCGGCACGGATCAGGGTCCGCAGCCCGCGAGCCGCGCGCCCGGCCACGTCTGCCCGACCGACGTCGCCCTCGGCCGCGAACGTCCCGGCTGCGGCCTCGAGCCCGGCCGCGAGCGGCGCCGCCGTGCCGAGGGTGACCCGCCGCTCCGGCACCTCCCAGTAGTCGGGAGACACCTCGGGCAGGCGGGTGCCCGTCGCCGTCTGCGCCACGACGAAGGCGAAGGCCCGGTCGCGCAGGTTGCGCAGCCCCGGCGCCAGGACCCGGCCAGGGCTGGCCAGCCGCACCCGCTCGAGGGACCAGAGCACCCACCCGGCGCCGTCGCTCTGGCGCGGACGGTCGTCCGGAGGACCGGAACCGTCCAGCCGGTAGCGGGCCTCGAAACCGCCGTCGGCGCGCTGGACGTGCGCGAGGAAGCCCAGGACGCGACCGGCATCGGCCACGTGCCCGGTCTCGGCGTAGGCCACGGCGACGAACGCGGAGTCGCGCGGCCACGCGTAGGCCCACGGGGCGTCTGGCCCGGCTGCGACGGCTCCGTTCGGCCGGGTCAGGGCGTGCAGGTCCCGCAGCGCCTGCGCCGCGACGTGCGTGCGGGCCCCGGCCGCCGGGACCGTGCCGTCGGCGAGCCACAGACCCTCGGCGAGCGGCTCCAGGAGCCGGTCGCCGAGCGCCACCGGAGCCAGGACGGACGTCGTGCGCCACCCCGCGCCGTTGCGCAGGACCGGGAGCGGCTCGTCCTCGACGAGGAGCGGGACGAGTCCGACGCCGGCCATCACGACCACCGCCAGTGCGCCCACCACGGCACGCCGCACGTCCACCTCCCTCGGGCCACGGCCGGACGTCCCCGTCGACCGGGCGCCAGTGTGGCACGCGCGCTGCCGGCTCGCCCGAGGATCGGGGAGGGCTGCCCGTAGCATCGGCTGGCATGGAGGTCACACGCCGACAGGCCCTGACCGCGGCGGCCGGCGCAGCCGTCGGAGCAGCGGGCGCGGTGGGCGCGGTGCGGCTCGCTGAGCGACTGGACGAGAACACGCCGCTGCCCTTCTACGGCAGCCCGGTCAGCGCGGTGCGGCCCGACCGGTCCGCGCCGTCGGCTGCGGCCACCTCGGTCGTCTGGGCAGGTCCGGGCCAGCAGCGCCGCGTGGCGCTGACCTTCGACGACGGCCCCCACCCCGACTGGACCCCACGGGTGCTGGCCGCGCTGGAGGCTGAGGACGTGCCGGCCACGTTCTTCTGCCTCGGCCGCAACGTGCGCGACCACGGCGACCTGCACCGTGACAGCGTCGGCCGGCACGAGCTCGCGAACCACACCTTCGAGCACCACGACCTCGGCCGCCTCGACTGGTCGCGGTGCAGCACGGAGATCACGAGCACGAGCAGGCTCATGACGGAGACGTACGGCGAGGCGCCGACGCTCTTCCGGCCGCCCTACGGACACGTCGGCGGCGCCGCCCTGCTGGCGGCGGCCGAGGCGGGCCTCACCACGGTGCTGTGGTCGGCCCAGGCCCGCGAGGACCTCGTGGCGAGCCGTCCCGACGGCATCGTCGACGACATCGCGTCGCAGGTGCGTCCGGGCTCGATCGTCCTCGCCCACGACACCGGCACGGCCGACCGGCTCATCACCATCGACCGGCTCGTGGCGATCATCCGCAGGCTCCGCGACGACCGCTACGTCTTCGCGACGGTCTCCGACCTCCTGGCGACGAGCAGCGCCCAGGCGACGACGGCGAGCCACGGGTAGGTCGGCCACAGCGCGAGGCGCTCGAGGGCGCCGACCCACGTCGGGTCCCCGAGCCGGAGCCCGAACGCAGCGGCCGCGGCGACCATGATCCCGCCGAGGACGATTCCTGACCGGGCGACGCCCCGCGACACGGCGCGTGACCTCCGCAGCGCTTCGGCCGTGACGAGGACCGCGAGCGGCTGGAGCACGAAGACGGGCACGGCCACGACCGCGTGCCAGCCCGGGAGCTGGTCGACCGGCACGAGCCCCACGGCAGCGGCGAAGCACGCGGACACGACCCACAGCCAGACCGCCGCGAGCGCCCAGCCGCCCGCGCCGAGACGCGGGCGCAGGAGCACGGCACCCGCCGCCCGCAGCAGGCCGAAGACGACGAACGCGGCGTTGAGCGCGACGTGCCCCGACGAGCACACGTCGACGGCCGCCCCGGCGTGTCCGGGTGCGCACGTCAGCATCCCGAGCGCGCTGATCGTGTCGTCGCGCAGGCTGTAGGACGCCGACGCGGCGGCCGCGACGAGCAGCTCGACGAGCAGGTAGACCGGCTGCACGAGCCAGCACCCGAGACCCGCCGCCGTCCGTCGCACGCGCCGACCGTACCCGCGACACGGCATACGACCTCGCGGGGGTGCGTCGGAGCGGCCGCCCGCGTCGCATCGCCCTCGTGACCCAGGTCACCTGTGGTGGCCGTCTCAGAAGCGGCTACCCGTGGGTCACGTCTCGCTACGTTCGGGGACACACCGCACGGGTTCGACACTGTCTCGACCCACCAATGACGCTGCGACGTAAGGACCTTCAATGCAGGCCATCCGCGACGCCATCCTCTCCGGCGACCGCACCCAGGAGACCTACGCGAACATCGAGATCCCCGCCACGTACCGCGGGGCGACCGTCCACAAGGACGAGGTCGGCATGTTCGAGGGGCTCGCCACGCGCGACAAGGACCCGCGCAAGTCGCTGCACATCGACGAGGTACCCGTCCCCGACCTCGCACCGGGCGAGGCGCTCGTCGCCGTCATGGCGAGTGCGATCAACTACAACACCGTGTGGACCTCGATCTTCGAGCCGGTCTCGACCTTCGGCTTCCTCGAGCGCTACGGCCGCATGTCGGAGTTCTCCAAGCGCCACGACCTGCCCTACCACGTCGTCGGGTCCGACCTCGCCGGCGTCATCCTGCGCACGGGCCCGGGCGTGACGAAGTGGAAGCCCGGCACCGAGGTCGTCGCCCACTGCCTCTCGGTCGAGCTCGAGGACGCCGAGGGCCACAACGACACGATGCTCGACCCGCAGCAGCGGATCTGGGGCTTCGAGACGAACTTCGGCGGCCTGGCCGAGCTCGCGATCGTCAAGGCCAACCAGCTGATGCCCAAGCCCGGCCACCTGACGTGGGAGGAGGCCGCCTCCCCCGGCCTCGTCAACAGCACGGCCTACCGCCAGCTCATCTCCAAGAACGGCGCCGCCATGAAGCTCGGCGACCGCGTGCTCGTCTGGGGCGCGTCCGGCGGTCTCGGCTCCTACGCCACGCAGATGGCCCTCGCCGGCGGTGCGACCCCGATCTGCGTCGTCTCCTCGCCCGAGAAGGCCGAGATCTGCCGGGCCATGGGCGCCGAGCTCATCATCGACCGCAACGCCGAGGACTACCGCTTCTGGAACGACGAGGGCACCGAGCAGAACCCGCGCGAGTGGCAGCGGCTCGGCAAGAAGATCCGCGAGCTGACCGGTGGCTACGACGTCGACATCGTCTTCGAGCACCCTGGCCGCGAGACCTTCGGCGCGAGCGTCTACGTCGCGCGCAAGGGCGGCACCATCGTCACGTGCGCCTCGACGTCGGGCTACATGCACGAGTACGACAACCGCTACCTCTGGATGAACCTCAAGCGCATCGTCAGCTCGCACTTCGCCAACTACCGCGAGGCGTGGGAGGCCAACGAGCTCGTCAACCGCGGGCTCATCCACCCGACCCTGAGCAAGACGTACACGCTCGACGAGGTCGGGCAGGCGGCGCTCGACGTCCACCGCAACGCCCACCAGGGCAAGGTCGGCGTGCTGACGCTCTCCCCCGAGCCCGGCCTCGGCGTCACCGACCCCGAGAAGCGGGCCGGCTTCGAGTCGGCGATCAACCGCTTCGCCGACCAGTAGTCCCGACCGCGACCGCACGAGAGGGCCGGCCCACCATGACGGTGGACCGGCCCTCGTGGCGACCGGGCGCGCGGCCCGAGCGGCCGCAGTCGCGCGGGTCAGCGGGACTCGAGCACCCGCGTCAGCTGCTCCTCGGTGTCGTCGGCGAGCTTCTCGAAGACGAGCTTCATGGCGGGGGCGGCGAGGTTGGCGAGCCCGTGCATGTCGAGGTCGGCGTGGTAGGTGATCTCGCTGCCCTCGCCCGAGGGCAGGACGGTGATCGTGTCGGTGGACGTCGCGCTGTCGTTGCGCCCGACGAGGACGATCCGGGTGTCCGTGAGCTCGGTCAGCTCGTAGTCGAGCTCCGTCGTGACGCCGGCGATCTTCGAGACGTTGTGCCACCTCGCACCGACGGCGACGGGTCCGTCGCCGACACGGGTGCACGACTCGGTGCCCGGGTCCCACTCCTCGGCGTTCGAGAAGTCCTTGAGGTAGTCGATGACGGCCGCCGGCGCGGGGTGGACGGTGAAGCTGCGAGTGACGCTGGGCATGGTGCTCCTCGTGCTGGTCTGGTGTCGGGCGCCGCCCCTCAGGGGCGCGGTCGCGTTCTCGTTCACCCGTCCCGTACCCGTATGCCGTCCCGCCCGGGCCGCGGAAGCGCGCGGCCTCGTGCCGGCGCTCCTGACACGCCCCGGGGCAACTCGGGCCCGTCGCGGGTGCCTGACGTAGGCTCGCGGGCGTGAGCATCTGGGGACGGTGGACGCGGTACCGCCGCGCCCAGCGCGCCCGGATGGACGAGTTCCGGGCCCGCGACCTCGGCTTCGACGAGCGCGCCTCGCGAGCGGCCTACGGGGATCCCGCGGACTCGCCCGACGGACGGGGTGGGCCCGACCTCCTCGCCAGCACCCTCCCGCTCGGGGCCGGGCCGACCGACGCGCCGGCCACCACCGACGCGCCACCCTCAGGCTCCACGACCTCCGGCCCCAGCGGCGCCACCAGCCCCACCGGCGCCACCGCAGCGACCGACGGCTCAGAAGCCGCAGGCGCGGCTGCCCCGGGAGCCGGTGGTGGCAAGCGGGGCAAGGCCGGGCGGCGCGACTTCGGTCCGAGCGGCACCCCCTTCAACCGGCAGTCACCGTTCTACATCGGCTTCGTCGGCGCGATCGGCGTGCTCACGGCCTACGCCGTCGTGCAGGCGGTAGGCCGCCTGGGCACGGTCATCACCCTGCTCGTCATCTCGTTCTTCCTGACCCTCGCGCTCAACCCGCTCGTCGAGGCGCTGACCCGCCGCAGGCTGCGCCGCGGCTGGGCGGTCACCATCGTCTTCCTCGGCGTGCTCGCCGTCTTCGCGCTCGTCGGCTGGGTCGTCATCCCGCCGGTGGCCGAGCAGGGCAGTGAGCTCGCGACGAACGCGCCGAGGCTCTTCGACAACCTGCTGGCCAACCCGTGGGTGCAGGACGTCGACCACCGCTACCAGCTCGTCCAGCGCATCCAGGAGGAGGTCAACAAGCGCGTCGCCGACGGCAACCTGTGGGCCGGCGTCTTCGGCGGCGTCCTCGACGCGGGCAAGGTCATCGCGACCGGCGTCTTCAGCGGTTTGACGGTGCTCGTCCTCACCCTCTACTTCCTCGCGTCCCTGCCGGCGGTCAAGCAGGCGGCCTACGCTCTCGTGCCGGCCACCCGGCGCCCGCGCACCGTCTCGCTCTCCGAGGAGGTGATGCGCCGCGTCGGGTCCTACGCCATCGGCCAGGTCGCCGTCGCCGCGATCAACGCGTTCTTCGCCTGGATCATGATGAGCCTCATCGACCTGCAGTTCGCCGCGGTGCTGGCCGTGCTCGTGGGCTTCCTCGGGCTGGTGCCGATGATCGGCGCGACGCTCGGCGCGACCGTCGTCGCGATCGTCGCGTTCTTCGACGAGCCGAAGAAGGCGCTCATCGTCATCATCTACTTCATCGTCTACCAGCAGATCGAGAACTACGCCGTCATGCCGCGCATCATGCAGCGGACCGTGGCCGTTCCCGGCGCCGTGACGGTCGTCGCCGCGCTCGCCGGCGGGGCCCTACTCGGCATCCTCGGCGCGCTGCTGGCGATCCCGTTCGCGGCGGGGGCGCTGCTGCTCTACGAGGAGGTCCTCGTCCCCCGCCAGCGCCGGCACTAGCCGCAGTCGCTCCGCGAGGGTGTATGCCGTGTGCCCGGGGAGCCGTGACGCCGTGACGTGCCGTCGGGGCGGCCATCCCGCTGCTCCAGGGCCGTGACGACGGCCGCCATGTCGAGCGCGCCGAGCCCGGCGGCCTCGGTCTCCCTGAAGAGCTCGCGCGTCGCCTCGAGCAGCGGGCTGTGGGCCCCGACGGCGCCCGCGGCGTCGGCGATGAGCCGGGTGTTGGTGTGGACGTCGCGCACCGCGGCCTGGGCCTCGAAGTCGCGCGCGACGAGCTTGGCGAGCTTGACCGTCGAGACCGCGCTCGCCATCGGACCGGAGTCGAGGGCGTGACGGAAGACCTCGAGGTCGAGGTCGAGGCGGTCGGCGAGGTGGAAGGCCTCGGCGAGCCCGGCGACCATCGTGCAGAGGTAGAGGTTGACGGCGAGCTTCGTGCCCGTCCCCGCCGGCACCTCGCCGCACCGGACGACCTCGCGGCACATCGGGGCGAGCAGCGGTTCGACGCGGTCGACGACCTCGGGCCTGCCGGCGACGAGGCCCACGAGCTCCGCCCGCTCCGCCGGGACGCGCGAGCCCGAGACGGGCGCCTCGACGTAGTCACCGCCGGCCGCCTCGACGTCCCGAGCGAGGGCGGCGGAGAAGCCGGGCGAGGTCGTGCCGAGGTGCACGACCGTGCGCCCCGACACCATCCGCGAGAACGCGTCACTCCCCCGCTGGAGCACCTCGTCGACCGCAGTCTCGTGGGCCAGCATGAGCAGGACGACGTCGCTCGCCTCGAAGACGGCTGTCGGCGAGGGGTGCACGACGGCTCCCAGCGATGCCAGCGCCGCGGCTCCGCCCGGCGACCGGTTCCACACGGAGAGAGGGATGCCCGCACGCTGCAGGTTGGCCGCCATGGGCCGTCCCATGATGCCGAGACCGATGAACCCGACGCGCGTCTCCATGACGACCTCCATCCGCGACTATTATGACGAGTGTCATAGTAGCGCTCGGATCATGACGAGTGTCATGGTCGAGGTCACCCGACCGGACCGGAGGCGACATGTCGGCCAGCACCCGTGGACACCGCGAGCGCATCGTCTACGAGACCGCCCAGCACCTGCGTCGCGCCGGGGTCTCCGGCACGGGACTGCGAGAGGTCGTCGCCGCCGCGGACGCACCACGCGGCTCCCTCCAGCACTACTTCCCCGGCGGCAAGGACCAGCTCGTCGGGGAGGCCCTCGAGTGGGCCGGCACCTGGGCCGCCGAACGCGTCGACGAGCACCTCGCCCGGATGAGGCGGCCGACCCCCTCGCGCCTCTTCACCGCGATCGTCGACGACTGGGCGGCCGACCTCGAGTCGCGCGGCTTCGCCCGCGGCTGCCCCGTCGCCGCCGCGGTCGTCGACTGTGCGGACACCAACGACGCCGTGCGCAGGGCGGCCGCGTCCGCCCTGCAGACGTGGCAGCGTCCGATCACCGCGGCCCTCGTCACGATGGGCCGGACGCCCCGGCGGGCGCAGGCGCTCTCGACCCTCATGCTGTGCGCCCTCGAGGGAGCCATCGTGCTCGCCCGCGCGCAGCGTGACACGGCTCCGCTGCACCTCGTGGGCCGCGAGCTCGCCCCCGTCCTCGACGCCTGACGCGCGTCAGCGGTAGGAGTTGCCGCTCGGCCGGGCGTCGCGCCGCTGCCAGCAGCCGGTGTGCCAGTGCCGACGGTCCCCGAGCCCGCCGACGCCCTCGGCCGGCCACACGACGACGTGCGGGACCCCGGGTGGGATGTCCTGCTGGCACCCCGGGCAGAGGTAGTCACGCGTGGCGGACGCGCCGCTGACGGAGCGCACGGTCCAGCGCGTGCCGGCATACGACTCCTCACGCGTGGAGCCGCCCTGGATCCGCGTCACGTCGAGCGGCACGTGCTCACGCGCGTGCTTGCTGGGACGACGACGCGAGGGCATGTCTCCAGCGTAGGTGTCAGGCGTAGGTGCGGAAGCCGCGCCCCGTCTTGCGCCCGAGGTAGCCGGCGGTGACGAGGTGCTCGAGCAGCGGCGCGGGGGCGTAGCCCCGCTCGCGGAACTCGAGATAGAGCTCGCGCTCGATGGCGAGGGACACGTCGAGGCCGACGACGTCGAGCAGCTCGAACGGCCCCATCGGCAGGCCACAGCCGGTCTTCATCGCGGTGTCGATGTCGTCGGCCGTCGAGTAGTTGGCCTCGAGCATCTTCACGGCGTCGTTGAGGTAGGGGAAGAGCAGCGCGTTGACGATGAAGCCGGCGCGGTCGCCGCACGTCACGGCGTGCTTGCCGACCGTCGCGCAGAGGGCCTGCACGGTCGCGATGACGTCGTCGGCGGTCGACACCGTGTGCACGACCTCGACGAGCTTCATGACCTGGGCCGGGTTGAAGAAGTGCATGCCGATGACGTCCTGCGGGCGCTTCGTGGCGGCCGCGCACTCGACGACGGGCAGCGAGCTCGTCGTCGTCGCGAGGATGGCTCCCGGGCGGCAGATCTCGTCGAGGTTCTCGAAGAGCGCGCGCTTGACGGTGAGGTCCTCGACGACGGCCTCGACGACGAGGTCGACCTGGGCGAGGTCCTCGAGGCGGGTCGTGCCGCGCACATGGGCCAGGGCCGCGTCGCGGTCCTCCTCGGTGGCCTTGCCGCGCTGGACGGCCTTCTCGAGGCTCTTGGCGAGCGCCGCGCGCACGGCCTCGACCTTGGCGTCGCTGCGGGCCACGAACGTCACGTCGAGGCCGGCCTTGGCGAAGACCTCGACCATGCCGGTGGCCATCGTGCCGGAGCCGACGACGCCGACCGTCCGGATCGGGCGCGTGCCCGTCGTCGTGTCCTCCGCGGCCGCGGGCGTCAGGGCGTCGTCGACGACCGCCGAGCTGCCCGGGGCGGCATACGTGTAGAAGCCGCGGCCGCTCTTGCGGCCCTTGAGCCCGGCGCTGACCATCTGCTTGATGATCGGGCTCGGGGCGTGCAGGCGGTCGCGGCCCTGCTTGTACATCGTGTCGAGGATCTCGTAGGCGGTGTCGAGCCCGATGAGGTCCATGAGCGCGAGCGGCCCCATGGGGTAGCCGCACCCGAGCTTCATGGCGGCGTCGATGTCCTCGCGCGTGGCGTACTTGCTCTCGTACATCGCGACGGCGTGGTTGAGATAGCCGAAGAGCAGGGCGTTGGCGATGAAGCCCGCCTTGTCCCCGACGATGACGGGCTTCTTGCCGAGCCGCTCGGCGAGCGCCTTGACGTCCTCGAAGATCTCGTCGCTCGTGATGACGGTCTTGATGACCTCGACGAACTGGAGCACGGGCGCCGGGTTGAAGAAGTGCATGCCGACGACGCGCTTGGGGTTGATCGTGGCGACGGCGATCTCGGTCACCGGCAGCGAGCTGGTGTTCGTCGCGAGGATCGCGTCGTCGGAGACGATGGCGTCGAGCTTGGCGAAGATGTCCTTCTTGAGGTCGAGGTGCTCGGGCACGGCCTCGACGACGAGCTGGCACTCCTTGAGGTCGGCCATGTCGCTCGTGAAGAGCACGCGCGCGTGGAGGGCGGCCTGCTCCTCGGCGTCGAGCTTGCCGCGCGAGACGGCCCGGTCGGTCGAGTGCTGCAGGACGCCCTTGCCCTTCTCGACCGCCTCGTCGGTGACCTCCACCGCGACGACGTCGATGCCGTTGCGCGCGAAGACCTCGACGATGCCGGCACCCATGGTGCCGAGTCCGATGACGCCAACCTTGGTGAACTCTCGAGCCATGGGCGAAAGTCTCGCAGAGGGTGTGCGCCGGCCACACCCGCCCGGGGCGTGACGCTGCCCACGCGCCCTCCTCTAGGGTGGACCGGTGCGTCTCGTCATAGCCCGGTGCAGCGTCGACTACGACGGTCGGCTCACCGCCCACCTCCCGCTCGCGACCCGGCTGCTCGTCGTCAAGGCCGACGGCTCGGTGCTCGTGCACAGCGACGGCGGCTCCTACAAGCCGCTCAACTGGATGTCGCCACCGTGCACGATGGCCGAGGTCGAGCCCGACGAGGTCCAGACCACCGACGGGATCGTCGCCGTCTGGCGGGTGCAGCACGCCAAGAGCGAGGACCGCCTCACGGTCCTCATCCACGAGGTCCTGCACGACTCCGACCATGAGCTCGGCGTCGACCCGGGCCTCGTCAAGGACGGCGTCGAGGCGCACCTGCAGCGGCTGCTCGCCGAGCACATCCACACCCTCGGCCACGGCTGGTCGCTCGTGCGCCGCGAGTACATGACGGCCATCGGCCCCGTCGACATCCTCGCGAAGGACTCGGCCGGCACGAGCGTCGCCGTCGAGATCAAGCGTCGCGGCGAGATCGACGGCGTCGAGCAGCTGACCCGCTACCTCGAGCTGATGAACCGTGACCCGCACCTCGCGCCCGTGACGGGCGTCTTCGCCGCCCAGCAGATCAAGCCGCAGGCGCGCACGCTCGCCGAGGACCGCGGCATCCGGTGCGTCGTGCTCGACTACGACGCCCTCAAGGGCATCGACGACGCGGAGTCCCGCCTCTTCTGACGCACCGAGGGCGTATGCCGTGTCGTCGCCCTCGCGAGGCAGGCGAGCCGCGCCGCAGCGCGGTCACACCCATCGCGAGCGCAGGTCGGGTGGCAGCTTCTCGACGGCGAGCCGGACAGCCGGTCGCGGCATCCCTTCGACGTGCTCCTCCAGGAAGGCCACCAGCCGGTCGCGGTCACGCTCGCCGGCGTGCTTGACGAAGATCCCGACGGGCTTGTGCACCAACGGGTCCCGGTCGGCCGCGAGCCGGCCGGCGAGCTCCCAGCCGACCTCCACGTCGTTGCTGTCGAGGAAGCCGAGCGGCGCCGTCATCGCGGTGCGCCGGCGCAGCGGCTGGGGCGAGAGGGCCAGGTCGCGCAGGATCTGCTTGTCACGACCCACGAGCCACAGCCCGATGACGCGCGGCGCGGCCCGGTCGACCATGTCCCACGTCGTGATCCGGTCGTGGTGGCCGAGGTAGGTCCGGGCGAGGGTGCCCCGACCGTGCCCGTCGATCCGCTTGCGCCGCGCCTTGAAGTCGAGGATGCAGAGGGCCGCGAGGCGTGGCTCGTAGGCCGGGTGTGCGAGCAGCTGCTGCACCTCGCCGAGCGGGAGCGAGGTGTGGCGCCTGGCGGCAGCGAAGAGCGTGCCCATCCGCACGCCGAAGGCCTCCTCGTCGGGGGCGATGCGCTTGCGCACCGACGCGAGCGCCTCCGGTGAGGCCTCGGCCTCGAGCTCGGCGACGACGACGTCGGCGGTCGCCGTCACTGCCATCAGGACAGGCCCTCGATCGTCTGGGTGCTGACGCCGTCCGCGTCGACGAGCAGCAGGACGGGGTCGGGCTCGTCGCCGCCGCGCACGACGACGACGGTCTCGCCGCGGTGCCGGTCGACGAGCTCCTCGAGACCGGACGACCCGTCGCGGAGGTCGCCGTGGCCGAGGTGCGAGGGGACGCCGAGGTCGTCGGCGAGCGACTCGACCGGGCCGGTGTCGGGGACGTCGTCGGCGGCATACACCGCCTGGACCTTCTCAAGGTGGATCGCGGAGGCGAGCCACGGGACGTCCGTGAGCCCCGGAGGGTTGACCAGGATGATGCGGGCGGCGCACTGCAGGTCGCTCATACCTGCGACGCTACGCCTGCTCAGGCCGGCGCGGACTCGAGGGGCGCAAGACCCCGTGCGGCGCGGATCACACCGACCATCTCGGCCATGATGTCGTTGAGTCCGAAGTCCTTCGGGGTGAAGACCATGGCGACGCCGGCGGCCCGGAGCGCGGCAGCGTCGGACTCGGGGATGATGCCGCCGACGATGACCGGCACGTCGCCGGCGCCCGCCTCGCGCAGTCCCCGCAGCACCTCGGGCACGAGCTCCATGTGCGAGCCGCTGAGGATCGAGAGCCCGACGAGGTGGACGTCCTCGGCCACCGCGGCCGCGACGATCTGCTCGGGGGTCAGGCGGATGCCCTGGTAGACGACCTCGAACCCGGCGTCTCGGGCACGCACGGCGACCTGCTCGGCGCCGTTGCTGTGGCCGTCGAGGCCGGGCTTGCCGACGAGGATGCGCAGCTTCTCGCCGAGCTCCTCACCCGTGCGGGCGACGAGCTCGCGCACGTGGGACAAGGCGTCGCCGGGCTCGCTCGAGCCGACGCCGACCGAGCCGGAGACCCCGGTGGGAGCGCGGTACTCGCCGAACTGCTCGCGCAGCGCAGCCGCCCACTCCCCCGTCGTCACCTCGGCACGGGCGCACTCGAGCGAGGCCGCCATGAGGTTGACGTCCGTCGCCGCATCGGCGCGCAGCCGCTCCATGGCGGCCGCGGCGCGCGCCCGACGCTCGGGGTCGGCGTCACGCGTCTCGCGCCACGCGCGCACGGCCTCGGAGGCATGACGCTCGACGTCGGCGTCGACGGTCTGGATCGCCGTGTCGAGGTCGGCCGTGAGCGGGTTGGGCTCGGTCGTCTCGAAGCGGTTGAGCCCGACGATGACGGCCTCGCCCGTCTCGATGCGTCGGCGGCGCTCGGCGTGCGAGGCGACGAGCGCCGACTTCATGTAGCCGGACTCGACCGCCGCGACGGCGCCGCCCATCTGCTCGACCCGGGCCATCTCGGCCTTCGCCCCCGCGACGAGCTCGGCGACCTTGGCCTCGACGACGACCGAACCCTCGAAGAGGTCCTCGTGCTCCAGCAGGTCGGACTCGTAGGCGAGCACCTGCTGCATGCGCAGGCTCCACTGCTGGTCCCACGGCCGCGGCAGGCCGAGCGCCTCGTTCCACGCCGGCAGCTGGATCGCGCGGGCGCGGGCGTCCTTCGAGAGCGTCACGGCGAGCATCTCGAGGACGATGCGCTGGACGTTGTTCTCGGGCTGCGCCTCGGTGAGGCCGAGGCTGTTGACCTGGACGCCGTAGCGGAAGCGCCGGGCCTTCGCGTCGGTGACGCCGTAACGCTCCCGGGTCAGCTCGTCCCACAGCTGCACGAAGGCGCGCATCTTGCACATCTCCTCGACGAACCGCACGCCGGCGTTGACGAAGAAGGAGATCCGGGCCACGACGCTCGCGAGCTCCTCGGGCGGCACCTGGCCGGAGTCGCGGACGGCGTCGAGCACGGCGACCGCGGTCGACATGGCGTAGGCGATCTCCTGCACCGGTGTCGCCCCGGCCTCCTGCAGGTGGTAGCTGCAGATGTTGATGGGGTTCCACTTCGGGATCTCGCGCACCGTGTAGGTGACCATGTCGGTGATGAGGCGGAGCGACGGCGCGGGCGGGAAGACGTAGGTCCCGCGCGAGAGGTACTCCTTGATGATGTCGTTCTGGGTCGTGCCGGCAAGGTCGTGGACCCACGCCGCAGGGTCCTCGCCCGCCGCCTCGGCCTGGCGCTCGGCAGCCACCTGGTAGAGCGCGAGCATCCACATCGCCGTGGCGTTGATCGTCATCGACGTGTTCATCTCGCGCAGCGGGATCGCGTCGAACAGGGCTGCCATGTCGCCGATGTGGCTGATCGGGACGCCGACCTTGCCCACCTCGCCCCGCGCGAGGACGTGGTCGGGGTCGTAGCCGGTCTGGGTCGGCAGGTCGAAGGCGACGGAGAGCCCCGTCTGCCCCTTGGAGAGGTTGCGGCGGTAGAGCGCGTTGCTCGCAGCGGCACTCGAGTGGCCGGCATACGTGCGCATGACCCACGGTCGGTCGGGCGTCACCCGGGCGGCCGGATGCGGCGTGCTCTCCGTCGAAGACATGGCTCGACGGTAGCGGCGGGGTGCAGCGGTGGGGAGGCGCTCAGGCGGTGAGAGGCGCCACAGTCAGGCTCACCGGCGCCGGGTGGCGCGGGGCGAGGATGCGCTCGAGTCGACAGCCACGCAGCAGGCGCGTCGTGCGGTCGCTCGCGTCGACGAGCAGCAGCCGTCGCTCGGCGCGCGTGGCGCGGCGGTGGAGGTGGACGATGACCCCGAGGCCCGTGGCGTCGCCGATCTCGGCGTCGCCGAGGTGGAGGCGGAGCTCGCCGGGACCCTGGTTGATGACCGCGTGGATCGCGTCGCGGATGTCGGGCACCGTGTGGACGTCGAGACGTCCCTCGATGATGACATCGTGGCCGTCGGGTGCGTCGAGCACTCTGACCGGACCCCTGCGGTGGGTGTTCAGCGTCATGTAGACCCCTCTCAACGCTGTGCCGTCACCATGATGACGCCTCAGCCAGCCAAAACGTTGCCCCTAGGAGTCAAGAAGTGGTCAAGAAAATACGAACATCGAGCGAAGAAGTCAGCCACGCTCCGCGCCGGCCCTGAGCGCTCCTGACAAAGGGGACGATCCGCCCCCGCGGCCGGCCGTCCTCCCCAGGGTGCGAGAGGTCGTCTACTCGAACGGGGGCTCGTCGTCCGGCTCGCGTGTCACGTCGGCGCCGAGGGCGCGCAGGGCCTGCTCGAACCGCGGGTAGCCCCGGTCGATGTGGTGGACGCCGCTGACGAGGGTGTCGCCCTCGGCCACGAGGCCCGCGATGACGAGGGCGGCGCCGGACCTGATGTCGCTGCTCTCGACGGGGGCGCCGGAGAGCATCGGGACGCCGTGGGTCATGACGTGGTGCCCGTCGATCTGGGCGTCCGCGCCGAGCCGGGCGAGCTCCTGCACCGTGCGGAAGCGGGCCTCGAAGAGGTTCTCCGTCACCATGGCCGAGCCGTCCGCGACGGCGTTGTAGGACAGGGCGAAGGGCTGCAGGTCGGTCGGGAAGCCCGGGTAGGGCAGCGTCGCGACGTCGAAGGCACGCGGGCGCCGGTCGACCGCGGAGACCCGGAAGCCGCGCGCCGTGACCTCGACGTGACAGCCCGCCTCCTCGAGGGCCCCGAGCGGGGCCCGCAGGTGCTCGGCGACCCCGCCGACGACCTCGATGTCCCCCCGCGTCGTGGCGGCGGCGAAGGCCCACGTGCCGGCCGCGATGCGGTCGGAGACGACGGCGTGCTCGGTGGGGGTGAGGGCCTCGACCCCGTGGACGGTGATGCGGGACGTGCCGGCGCCCTCGAGCCGGGCGCCCATCGAGACGAGCATCTCGGCGATGTCGATGATCTCGGGCTCCTTGGCGACGTTGTCGATCGTCGTCGTGCCACGGGCCAGGACCGCCGCCGTGAGGATGTTCTCGGTGGCACCCACGCTGGGGAAGTCGAGCCGGATGTCGGCACCGTGCAGGCCGCCCGGTGCCGTGGCCACGAGGTAGCCGTGGGTCACGTGCACCTCGGCGCCGAGGGCCTCGAGGCCGGCCGCGTGCAGGTCGAGGCCGCGCGAGCCGATCGCGTCGCCGCCCGGCACGGCCACGTCGGCCTCCCCCACGCGGGCCACGAGCGGACCGAGCACCGAGATGGAGGCCCGCAACGCCCGGACGAGCTCGTAGTCGGCCCGGTGACCGATGCGCTCGGGCACGTCGAGGACGACGACGCCGGCCGCCGGGTCGTAGTCGACACCCACCCCGAGTCGGCGCAGCAGCTCGGCCATGATCGTCACGTCGGCGATGGCCGGCACGTTCGTCAGCGTCGTGCGGCCCACGGCCAGCAGGGCCACGGCCATCAGCTTCAGAGCGCTGTTCTTGGCGCCCACGACGGCGACCTCACCCACGAGGTGGGCACCACCGACGACACGGAATCGCTCTCTCACCCGAGGAACCCTATCGGGGCACCGGCCGAGCGACGGCGCCTCCACGGCGGGTGAGAGAGTGGCCCCATGGTCAACCTGACGCGGATCTACACGCGCACCGGCGACGACGGCACGACGAGCCTCGGCGACTTCTCGCGGGTCAGCAAGAACGACGCCCGGCTGCACGCCTACGCCGACTCCAACGAGGCCAACGCCGCCATCGGCATCGCCGTCGCGTGCGGCGACCTGCCGGACGAGGTCAGGGTCACCCTCCAGCGCGTGCAGAACGAGCTCTTCGACGTCGGCGCCGACCTGTCGACGCCGCTCCGGCACTCCTACGACTACCCGCCCCTGCGCGTCGAGCAGCCGTGGGTCGACGACCTCGAGGCGGACTGCGACCACTACCTCGAGCAGGTCGAGAAGCTCCGGTCGTTCATCCTCCCCGGAGGCACGGCCGGGTCGGCCCACCTGCACCTCGCGACGACCATCGTGCGCCGCGCCGAGCGCTCCGCGTGGGCGGCGGTCGACCAGCACGGCACCGAGCCGGCCCCCGAGGGCACGGACGCGAGGGGCGTCGGCGGCGTCAACGTCCTGACGGCGAAGTACCTCAACCGTCTCTCGGACCTGCTCTTCATCCTCGCCCGCATCGCCAACAAGCCGATCGGCGGGGACGTGCTGTGGCAGCCCGGTGGCGGCCGCGTCGAGAAGCCCGAGCGCGCGAAGAAGCACTGACCCGCCACACGGCACACGCCATCGGCACCGCGCGAGATCGCGCAGCTCAGGTCGCCGGGGCGCAGCCGGTGCGCGACCGCTCGCAGGACGAGCGGGACGTCGTGCGGCCTTGGCCCGGCCGTCAGGCGACGTTGACGTTGTAGCCCGGGGGCGCGGCTTCCTGCCACGAGCGCAGCGCGGTGTAGGCGGGACCCTGCAGGGCCAGCTCGAAGTCGCTGTCGCCGTCGGTGCACGGCACCCGGCTCGCGTCGGGCAGCAGCGGGATCGAGTCGCTGCCCCTGAGCGGCTCAGGCGCGTCGAGCAGCAGGCGCTGGCGCAGCCAGCGGTGCTTGGGGCGCACGGAGACGCCCCCGAGGGCGTACCACTCGAGGGCGTTGTCGCCGAACCTGATGAGCCCCAGGCGCCAGCGGTCGGACTCGGAGCGACGCATGCCGCACAGGGTCAGGGGCAGCCCCTTGGCGATGTAGCGGCGGCGCAGGTAGGTCGTCGCGAGGACGACCACCGCGACCACCAGGAGCGTGCCGATCACGATCTCGGTCGAGACGAGAACGGACGGCACGCGGGACCTCAGCTCGTCTGCAGCGACGAGGCGTCGACGTGCTCGGCGACGATCGTCACCACGTCGGAGTCGACCGAGAGGAACCCGCCGTCGACCGTCACGGTGCGACGCTCGCCCTCGAGGGACTCGATGGAGACCTCGCCCTCGACGAGGACACCGAGCAACGGGGTGTGGCCGGGCAGGATGCCCAGCTCGCCCGAGATGGACCGGGCGCGTACGAACTTGGCCTCGCCCTCCCAGACCTTCCGGTCGGCGGCAACCATCTCAACCTTGAGCGAACTCACGTTTCCTCCGGATCGTGGGGGTGTGCTCTGCAGTTTAGTGCCTCTGCGAGGATGCTCCGTACGCGAGGTGGCGCAGGCCGCTCGCGCCGATTCCCCACCCTCCACAGGAGTCCTATCCATGAGCACTGCCGTGTCCGACGCCCTCCTCGAGCCGACCCGCCGCCCGGTGGCCGTCGAGACCCTGACCGACGTCATCGACGCCGAGGTGGCCGACAAGTCCGGACTGGGCGGAGCCGCCGTCAAGGCGGGCTACGCCGCCGCCAAGAAGCTCGGCGGCAACTTCGTCACGAGCGCCACCGACCGCCTCCTCCCCCAGTTCGCCAGCGCCCTCGACCCGTTCTGGGCCACCAAGGGCGACTCGTCGTTCGGGGCGCACCTCGCGGCCCAGCCCGACGCCGCGGCCGACGCCCTCCTCGCGGTGACCGACGCGAAGGCCGCCAACACCTCGCACGGCTCGGCCGCCAAGGTCTACGGCTCGCTGCGCGGCAAGGCAAAGGGCCACGTCGTCGCCGCGCTCCCCCGCCTGGGAGCGGCCGTGGAGCGCCTCGTCCCCTGACGCGTCGCGCGCTCGCGGGACCGCGAGCACGATGACGACCACGTATGCCGCGGGGCCGGCTCCCACCCAGGAGCCGGCCCGGTCGTGTGCCCGGGCGTCGCGGCCGGGCCGGTCAGGACTCGTCGTGCGAGCGGTCCGTCGCGACGCGCGGCAGCTCCGGGCTGAACTCCTCGCCGAGGTCGGCGATCGCCTGCCGGGCGAAGACCTGCTGCTCGGTCACGACCCGCTCGGACCGTCCGCGGCCGATGAAGGTCACGGCCCAGTGGAGCAGCGTCGTGATCCGGTGCTTGAAGCCGATGATGTAGACGAGGTGGACCGCCAGCCACAGGATCCAGGCGAAGAACCCGCTGAACTGCGCCTTCCCGACCGACGCGACCGCCGAGAAGCGCGAGATCGTCGCCATCGAGCCCTTGTCGAAGTACTCGAACGGCCCCTTGGGCGCCTGGCCCTTGAGACGTCGCACGATCTGCTCGGCGGCGTACCGGCCGCCCTGGATGGCCACCTGGGCGACGCCGGGCAGTCCCTTGAGGGCCATCATGTCGCCGACGACGAAGACCTCGGGGTGCCCGGGGAGGGTGAGGTCGTCGCGGACCTCGATGCGGCCGGCGCGGTCGAGCCGGGCTCCGGACTGGTCGGCGAGCTGCTGACCGAGAGGCGAGGCGCTGACGCCCGCGGCCCAGACCTTGCAGACGGACTCGATGCGCTCGCGGCTGCCGTCACCGTGCTCGACCTCGATGCCCGTCGAGTCGACGTCGACGACCTTGGCGCCGAGGCGCACCTCGACGCCCATCTCGGTCAGGCGCTTGACGGCACGGTCGCCGAGCTTCTCGCCGAAGGAGCCGAGCACGGCGGGAGCCGCGTCGAGCAGGATGACCCGCGCCTTCGTCGGGTCGATCCGGCGGAAGTCGCGCTTCAGGGTGCGCCGCGCGAGCTCGGAGATCTGACCCGCCATCTCGACACCGGTCGGGCCGGCACCGACGACGACGAACGTCATGAGGCGGTCCACCTCGTCCTGCGTCGTGGCGAGCTCGGCAAGCTCGAACGAGCCGAAGATCCGGCCCCGCAGCTCGAGGGCGTCGTCGATCGACTTCATGCCCGGAGCGTGCCGGGCGAACTGGTCGTTGCCGAACCACGACTGACCGGCGCCGGCCGCGACGATGAGGGAGTCGTAGGGCGTGACCGTCTCACGACCGACCGCGGTGTGGGTCACCGTGCGCGCCTGGAGGTCGATCGTCTCGACCTCGCCCAGCAGCACCTTCGCGTTGTCCTGGCGGTGCAGCACCTCGCGCGTCGAGGGGGCGATCTCGCCCTCGGAGAGGATGCCCGTGGCCACCTGGTAGAGCAGCGGCTGGAAGAGGTGGTGCGTCGTGCGGGCGATAAGGGTCACGTCGACGTCGGCGCGCTTCAGCTTCTGTGTGCTGAACAGACCGCCGAAACCCGATCCGATGACCACGACCCGGTGGCGCGGGGCCTGCTGGGTGGGCGTGCTCACGATTCTCCTTGTCCTGGACTTGTGTCCTTGGGCTGTGTCTTGGTGCGAGGTGCTGGGCTCGTCGGCGCTGACGACTGCATCTGAGTCAACACCGTGAGTCGTACCCGCATGCCCCGCAGGCGACGCCGCGGGCGTCGCGAGGCTGCGGTTCTCGTCACAGTGCTGATCACAGCGCTCGACGTGGGGCTCACGGTCGTCGGTGGCCGCGCCGCGGGTCGGGGCGCTCATCCCGCACGCCTGAGGACCACGAGCTGCGAGGTCTGCGACACGACGCGGTAGTGGGCCACGACCCAGTCGCGCAGCGGGTCGGCGTCGTCGACGTAGCGGTGGTGGCCGTAGCCCGGCCAGAAGTCCCGAGCCGCCACGACGCACTCCGGCACCCGCCCCGAGCGGTGCATCCAGTCCAGCACGCCCTGGCTCGTCGGGCCGAAGAAGTCCATCCAGACGATCGGGGTGTCGAAACGGAGGTCGGCGTAGAGGAAGGCCGCCGGGTGGATGTAGTCGAGGGCACCGTCACCGGGCCGCGCGCACGCCTGCACGGCCTGCTGGTTGGCCTCGAGCTCGGCGCGGTGCTGCTCCGTGGTCCGCAGTCCGGCGAACGCACCGTCCGGCGCGTCCACCACGAGGGCCGACGGTGGTCCGTCGCGGAAGCTGTTGAGGGCGTGGACCGTGCCAAGGGAGGCGAGCAGCAGACCGGCGAGCGCCACCTTGGCCGGGCGCGTGGCGAGGTGCACCAGCGCGGCGACCGTCACGGCGAGCAGCCCCGGCGCCAGCACCGCTCCCGTCGCGCCCCACACCGGCCCGGACGACGTGAAGGCGGCGAGGACGGGCATGCCCACGAGGGTCGGCGTCAGGCCGAGGACGGCCAGGCGTGCCACGGGACCCCGGTCCCGCGCCGCGACCACGACGAGCACCGGCAGCAGGACGACGACGAGGACCGTGCCGAGCAGCGGGGTGAGCCACGACAGCACCGTGTAGGTCGTCGAGACCACCCCGCTCTGGAGGGCCTGGACCGTGACCGTGGCAACCGCGAGGAGCACGAGCGGCAGCCGCAGCCGCCGTGCGGCCGGGGCCGCGGCGAGCAGGACGAGCGGCACGGCGAGCAGGACCCACGGACCGGCGAGCGAGGTCCCGACCTGCGAGGTCCACCGGCCGAGCCGGTCCCAGCGACTCGGGCGCGTGGCCTGGTAGGCCTCGGTGAACGCCACCGTGGCCGAGATGTCGGCCAGGCCCCAGACGGCGACCACCAGCACCCCGACGACGACCCCGACGACGAGCGTCCCGGCGACGACCGCCACCACACCGGGCCGGGCCGACACCAGCCCGAGGAGGCCGCCGCGACGCCCGGTCGGCCACGACCCCGACGGCCCTGACCTCGACGGCCCTGACCTCGACGGCGCCACGTCGAGGCGCCAGAGCAGCACGACGACCACGACGAGGAGCGCGGACGCCGCCGGTGCCGTGACCGGGTGGCTCACCGCCCCGAGCGCGGTCGCCGCCCCCGCCGACACGGCATACGGACGCGCGCAGCGGACGCAGCGGACCGTGGCGCCCAGCGCGCAGCACACCGCCAGGAGGTACATCAGGGCCGGCGTCGTGTTGTACGACAGGACCTGCTGGTTGTACGCCGCCGGCACGAGAGCGACGGCCAGCGCACACGCGCTCGTGCCCCGACCGAAAGCGGGCGCGATCGCGCGCCAGCAGACGGCACCGACGCCGGCGCACACGAGCACGAACCACACGCGCGAGGCGAGCACGAGGCCGTCCAGCCCGACGGCGTGCTCCCACGTCCAGACGAACGGGACCGCGGGCCAGGCACCCAGCGCCTGGACGTTCATCTCGTCCCGGAACGGGACGTCACCCTGGGCGAGCCGGAGCGCCAGCTCCACGGCGTGCGAGCTGTCGCTGAGGTCCACCCCGTAGCGGGCGCGGGCGATCGCGACGGCCACGACGGCCACCGCGAAGCACGGCACCCACACACGACGAACGGGGAGGGCCCAGAGGGCACCTCCCCGTCGTCGGGTGAATCGATCCATCCAGATCAGAGGTTCTTCTGGATCTCCGCCCACTGGCGCTCGACGTCGTCGAGGCCACCACACATGAAGAAGGCCTGCTCGGCGACGTGGTCGTACTCGCCGTCGGCGATCTTCGTGAACGCCTCGATCGTGTCGGACAGCGGCACGGTCGAACCCTCGATGCCGGTGAACTGCTTGGCGACGTAGGTGTTCTGCGACAGGAAGCGCTGGATGCGACGGGCGCGGTTGACGAGGATCTTGTCCTCTTCGGAGAGCTCGTCGATACCGAGGATCGCGATGATGTCCTGGAGCTCCTTGTTGCGCTGCAGGATCGACCTGATGCGCACGGCCGTGTTGTAGTGGTCGGCCGCCACGTAGCGCGGGTCGAGGATGCGCGAGGTCGAGGACAGCGGGTCGACAGCCGGGTAGATACCCATCGACGCGATGTCACGCGAGAGCTCGGTCGTCGCGTCGAGGTGCGCGAAGGTCGTGGCCGGAGCCGGGTCGGTGTAGTCGTCGGCCGGCACGTAGATCGCCTGCATCGAGGTGATCGAGTGGCCGCGCGTGGACGTGATGCGCTCCTGCAGGGTGCCCATCTCGTCGGCCAGGGTGGGCTGGTAGCCGACGGCGGACGGCATGCGGCCGAGGAGGGTCGAGACCTCCGAGCCGGCCTGCGTGAAGCGGAAGATGTTGTCGATGAAGAGGAGCACGTCCTGCTTCTGGACGTCGCGGAAGTACTCCGCCATCGTCAGCGCCGACAGGGCGACGCGCAGGCGCGTGCCCGGCGGCTCGTCCATCTGCCCGAAGACGAGGGCGGTCTGTCCGAGGACGCCCGCCTCCTCCATCTCGACCATGAGGTCGTTGCCCTCACGGGTGCGCTCACCGACACCGGCGAACACCGACACACCACCGTGGTCACGGGCGACACGGGCGATCATCTCCTGGATGAGCACCGTCTTGCCGACGCCGGCACCACCGAAGAGGCCGATCTTGCCACCCTGGACGTACGGGGTCATCAGGTCGATGACCTTGATGCCCGTCTCGAACATCGTGGTCTTGGACTCGAGCTGGTCGAAGGCCGGGGCCTTGCGGTGGATGCCCCACCGCTCCTTGACCTCGAGCGTCTCGCCCTCGGCAAGGTTCATGCACTCGCCGGTCGTGTTGAACACGTGGCCGAGGGTCACGTCACCGACGGGGACGGTGATGGGGCCGCCGGTGTCCTGCACGGCCGAGCCGCGCACGAGACCGTCGGTCGGCTGCAGCGAGATCGCACGGACCATGTTGTCGCCGATGTGCTGGGCGACCTCGAGGTTGAGGTTCTTCGTCTCGCCGGCGAGGGTGACCTCGGTCGTGAGCAGGTTGTACTGCTCGGGCATGGCGTCGACGGGGAACTCCACGTCGACGACCGGGCCGATGATGCGGGAGATGCGTCCGACGCCGCCCGCGGGCGGGGCCGTCCACGTGGTGTCGCTGACAGTTGCAGTCATGGTGGTCTGCTTCCTTACCTGTGGGCGTTACTTCTTGGCGTCGGCGAGGGCGTTGGCGCCGCCCACGATTTCGCTGATCTCTTGGGTGATGCCGGCCTGACGGGCCTGGTTGGCGAGGCGCTGGTAGGTCTTGATCAGCTCCGTCGCGTTGTCGGTGGCCGACTTCATCGCCCGCTGGCGGGCGGCGAGCTCGGAGGCCGCCGAGCTGAGCAGCGCGGTGAAGATGCGGTTGCGGACGTACTTCGGCAGCAGCAGGTCGAGGACCTCGGACGCGCTGGGCTCGAAGGAGTACTCCGGCGGGATCTGGCCCTCGTCGTAGCGGTTCACGCTGAGGTCCAGGCTCTCGTCGTCGCCCGCCGCGTCGGCCTCGACGACCTCGAGAGGCAGCAGGCGCAGCACGAACGGGTCCTGGCGGACCATCGAGCGGAAGCGGGTGAACACGACGTGGATCTCGTCGTGGCCACCCTCTTCCGTGGGCTTGAGGAAGTCGGCCGTGATGCGGTCGGCGATCTCCTTGGCGTTCTCGAACGTCGGGGCGTCGGAGAATCCGGTCCACTCGGCGGCGTAGTCGCGCTTGCGGAACTTGAAGTAGCTCACGGCCTTGCGACCGACGAGGTAGGGCACGACCTCCTTGCCCTCGGCGGTCAGCTTGGCGATGAGCTCCGCGCTCTCCTTGATCGCCGCGACGGAGTAGGCACCGGCAAGTCCGCGGTCCGCCGTGATGATGACGACGCCGGCCCGCTTCGCGGTCTCCTTCGCCGTCGTCAACGGGTGGTCCTCGTTCGTGTTGGTCGCCACCGCGGACACGGCACGCGTCAGCGCGGTCGTGTACGGCATCGCCTCGGTGGCCCGCTGGCGGGCCTTGACGACGCGTGCGGCCGCGATCAGCTCCATCGCGTTGGTGATCTTCTTGATGGAGTTGACGGACTTGATGCGCTGGCGGTAGATCCGCATCTGCGCTCCCATGTGCTCCGCCTCTCTTGGTCTCTAAAAGTCTGTGGTTGCCTGCAGGGTGGGCTCACGCCCGCTTCCGTATGCCGCCCGGCTGGCCGGGCGGCATACGGAAGGTGGTCACTTCTGCTTGACGATCTTCGCCTGGGTGATCTGGTCGTCGGCGATCTCGTCGAACTCCTCGTTGCCGGCCTCGAGGCCGTCCTTGCCGGTGCCCCGGAAGGTGAACTTGACCTCGTCGACGACCTTGGCCAGGGCCGTCTCGGTGTCCTCGTCGAGCTTGAGGGTCTCGCGGATCGTCTGGAGGATCTTGCCGTCGCGACGCAGCGTCTCGAGCAGCTCGGTCTCGAAGGTGCGGACGTCCTCGACCGCGACGTCGTCGAGCCTGCCGGTCGTACCGGTCCAGATCGAGACGACCTGCTCCTCGACGGGGTACGGCGAGCTCTGCGGCTGCTTGAGCAGCTCGACGAGGCGCGCACCACGGGCGAGCTGGGCTCGCGAGGCGGGGTCGAGGTCGGACGCGAACATCGCGAAGGCCTCCATGGCGCGGAACTGCGCGAGGTCGAGCTTGAGTCGACCGGCGACGGACTTCATCGCCTTGATCTGCGCGGCACCGCCGACTCGGGAGACCGAGACACCCACGTCGATGGCCGGACGCACGTTGGCGTTGAACAGGTCGGCCTGCAGGTAGATCTGGCCGTCCGTGATCGAGATGACGTTGGTCGGGATGTACGCCGAGACGTCGCCCGCCTTCGTCTCGATGATCGGCAGACCCGTCATCGAGCCGTGGCCGAGGTCGTCGGAGAGCTTGGCGCAACGCTCGAGGAGCCGGCTGTGCAGGTAGAAGACGTCACCCGGGTAGGCCTCGCGGCCCGGCGGACGGCGCAGCAGCAGCGACACGGCGCGGTAGGCCTCGGCCTGCTTGCTCAGGTCGTCGAAGACGATGAGGACGTGCTTGCCCTGGTACATCCAGTGCTGGCCGATGGCCGAGCCGGTGTAGGGAGCGAGGTACTTGAAGCCCGCCGAGTCGGACGCGGGTGCCGCGACGATCGTGGTGTACTCCAGCGCCCCGGCCTCTTCGAGCGTGCCGCGGACCGACGCGATGGTCGAGCCCTTCTGGCCGATGGCGACGTAGATGCAGCGGACCTGGGCGTCGGGGTCGCCCGACTCCCAGTTGCGCTTCTGGTTGATGATCGTGTCGATCGCGACCGTCGTCTTGCCGGTCTGGCGGTCGCCGATGATGAGCTGGCGCTGGCCACGGCCGATCGGCGTCATCGCGTCGATCGACTTGATGCCGGTCTGGAGCGGCTCGTGGACCGACTTGCGCTGGACGACGTTGGGAGCCTGCAGCTCGAGGGCGCGACGCTCCTCGGTCTTGATGTCGCCGAGCCCGTCGATCGGGTTGCCGAGCGGGTCGACGACACGGCCGAGGAAGTCGTCACCGACCGGGACCGAGAGGACCTCGCCCGTGCGCTTGACGGTCTGGCCCTCCTCGATGCCTGCGAAGTCACCGAGGACGACGACGCCGATCTCGTGGACGTCGAGGTTCAGCGCGAGGCCGAGCGTGCCGTCCTCGAACTGGAGCAGCTCGTTGGTCATGGCCGAGGGCAGACCCTCGACGTGAGCGATGCCGTCACCGGCGTCGGTGACGCGGCCGACCTCTTCGCGGGAGGCCGCGCCGGGCTCGTAGGACTGGACGAACGAGTCCAGAGCGTCCCGGATCTCCTCCGGACGGATCGAAAGCTCCGTCATGTCAGATCTTCTCCTCGGTTTCGACCCGCAGGGCGGGCCGGTGGTTGATCACAGCTGGTGGTGGGTGCTTCAGGCACCCATGGCCCGGCGGGCCGCGTCGAGCTTGCGGATGACGGTTCCGTCGATGAGCTCGTCACCGATCTCGACCTTGACCCCGCCCATGACCCGGGGGTCCACGACGGTGTTGACGTGGACCGTGCCGCCGTAGATGGCAGCCAGGCCCGCGGCGAGGCGGGCACGGTCGTCGTCGGTGAGCGGGACGGCCGAGGTGACGGTGGCCGTCTGCTGCTCGCGGCGGCTCGAGGCCGTCTCGAGGTACTTCTCGAGGACCCGGTCGAAGCGCAGGCCGCGCGGGGCGACCACGGCCTGACGGGCCAGCACGAGGGTCTCCGGTGCGACCTTGCCGAGCAGGAGCGAGGACACGAGGTCGGCCCGCTTGTCGGCAGGCGCCTGCGAGTCGGCCAGCGCCGAACGCAGCGGCGCGTCGGCCGCCACGATCCGCTCGAAGCGGAACAGCTCGTCCTCGACGCGGTCGGCGCGGCCTTCGGCCTCCGCCTGCGCGATGACGGCCTCGACCGCATACGACTCGACCGTGTCGGTCAGGTCACGCTCGGAGCTCCAGCGCTGCCCGAAGGCACCCTTGAGCACGACGAGCGTCTCGGCGCTGACCTTGCCCGCGAAGAGCCGCTCGGCGAGCTGGGCCTTGTCGACGCCCTCGCGGGACGGGTCCGCCACGGCGCGACGCAGGGTCGCGCTGCCGTCGATGATCCCGACGACCGCGAAGAGCTCCTCGGCCAACCGCGAACGGTCGGCACCGGCAGCAAGGACGCCGGTGAGAGCCTCGCGGCTCGCCGCCGCTGCTGCGCGTGAGGGTCCCTGCATCAGGCGTCCCCGCCCTGGCTGCCGGCGGCGCCGCCGACCTTCTCACGCACGACGTCGCCCGACTCGAGCTCGGCGAGGAAACGCTCGACGATGCCCTTCTGACGGGTCTCCTCGTGGAGGGACTCGCCGACGATGCGGCTCGCGAGGTCGGTCGAGATGCGGCCGACGTCACTGCGGAGCGAGACGACCGCCTGCTGGCGCTCGGCCTCGATCTGCTTGTGCGCCGTCTCGGTGATCCGAGAGGCCTCGGACGCCGCGTGCTCGCGCATCTCGGCGATGATCTGCGCGCCCTGGGCCTTCGCGTCCTCACGGATGCGGGCGGCCTCGGAACGAGCCTCGACGAGCTGCGCCTGGTACTGCTCGAGCGCGGCCTGGGCCTGCGCCTGGGCCTCCTCGGCCTTGTTCATCCCGCCCTCGATCGCAGCAGTGCGCTCGGCGTAGATCTGCTCGAGGCGCGGCACGACCTTCTGCTTCACGACGACGTAGAGGATCGCGAAGCACGCCAGGCCGAAGAAGAACTCGAGCGGGTGCGGGATGATCGGTGCCGCGGTGGCCCAGAAGCCGCCCTCGCCGCCCTCGGCGGTCACGGTCACTGCTTGCATGAGGTTCTCCTAGAGAGAAAGACGATCGGTGCTTCGGGCTGCCCCGGGGAGGGGCGTCAGCCCTTGAAGACGAACGCGAGCGCGATACCGAAGATGGCGAGCGCCTCGGTGATGGCCATGCCCAGGAAGGCGATCGGCTGCAGCATGCCGCGAGCCTCGGGCTGACGGGCGACGCCGTTGATGTAGGCGGCGAAGATCAGACCGACACCGATACCGGGGCCGATGGCGGAGAGGCCGTAACCGAGGATGGCGATGTTGCCAGTCATGTTTATTCCATTCCTTCTTGTCTTGTCCGGCTGGCGGTTACCAGACGGGCGGGGGCGAAGCTGGTTCGTGGTGCTCGTGCGGTGGTGCAGTTCGTGGTGCGCCGGAGGCGCGAGGTGGTGCGGCCTCAGTGCTCGTCGGCGACCGCGCCGCCGATGTAGAGGGCGGCCAGCAGGGTGAAGACGTAGGCCTGGAGGAACTCGACCAGCAGCTCGAAGAGCGTCATCACGAAGGCGAAGATCCACGTGACGCCACCGGCGACGACGAGGACGCCGCCCGAGTTGAGCATGTACCAGCCACCGGTGATGAAGAGCACGATGAGGATGTGGCCGGCGAACATGTTGCCGAAGAGTCGCAGGGCGAGCGTGACCGGTCGCGTGAAGAGGTCGGTGATGAGCTCGAGGAAGAAGATCGCGGGGATCATCGCCTTGGGCAGGCCCGCGGGCACGAGCGACTTCCAGTAGCCGATGAAGCCGTGCTTGCGCATGCCCACGACGTGGAAGACGACCCAGACGATGAGCGACAGGGCGATCGGGAAGCCGATGCGGCTGAAGGTCGGGTAGCTGAACGGCGGGATGACGCCGAAGAAGTTGTTGACGAGGATCGTCGTGAAGAGCGCGAAGAGCAGCGGCACGAACCGCATGAACTCCTTGCTGCCGATGAGGTCGCGGGCGATGCCGTTGCGGACCAGGCCGTAGACGGCCTCGGTGCCCATCTGGCCACGACCCGGCACGAGCGCCTTCTTCTTCGTCGTGGCGAGCAGCCACCAGACGACGATGCCGGTCGCGACGACCATGAGGAGGATGGGCCGCGTGACCGCCCAGGGGCCGTCGGTCCCGAAGAGGGGCTGCCAGAACTCCTCGACGCCGGGGGCGGTGTAGTCCGTCGGGGCGGCGGCCACGATGCTCACGGGTTACTCCTTTGTAGGTTCTGGGCACTTCGGCTGACGACCTGCGTCAGGGGTGGAGGGTCGGTGCTCGGGAGCGTGCTCCCGGTCGGACCCCAGGTCGGCGGGCCGGCGGGCGACGCGCTGACGGGCGGCACGGAGGCCGTCGGGCTCAATGGGTACCGTATCGGAACCAGATCAGGTAGAGCGACAGGGCCATTCCACCCACGATCCCGACCCCGACGAGCCATGTCGTACCCAGCCAGTGGTCGGCCAGCGCACCGAGTCCGCCGTAGATCAGCGGGCCGGTGAGCATGTACGCGACGGCACGCCAGGCGGAGTCCTGCTCGCGGGTGTTGAACCGGCGCAGCTCCTCGGCCTTGTCCTCCGCCGAGAGCTCGGTGGGCTCGGTGGGCTCGGTGGGCTCGGTGGGCTCCGTCGGCTCGTCGGGCGCTGGTGTTGGTGGCGTGGTCATGGCGACCTCCGGTGTCACGGCTCATCACGCGGCTCCCGGTGGGGTGCCGCCTCGGGCGTCGCATCGGCCGACGCGTCGGGCGTCGCGTCGAGCGAGGCCGCGCCGTCGGGGTCGTACGCGAAGATCCGCAGCCGCTTGTAGGCGCGCATCTCGAAGAAGAGCCAGACGACGGCGCACACCGTGATCGACAGGCCGATCGCGAAGCCCGAGGCCCACGTGACGTCGCGCAGAGCGAACATGACGACGCCGAGCACCAGCACCTTGAAGGTGTAGGTGACCATGACGATCATCATCGTCGTCGTGGGCGGCAGGTCGGCCGTGCGCTTCATGACGAGCAGCGTGAGGCTGAAGAAGAAGAGGACGATGGCGGCGCCGAGTGCGGCCGACCACGCGGCCTTGGGGCTCGAGAAGAGCCCGACGACGACGCAGACCAGGCCCGCCACGGCCGTCGGCAGCAGGGAGCCCCGGAGGAGCTGCGCGAAGGCATCTGACTGTGATGCGTCGCGTGCCGGTGTGGCGCTCAAGAAAACCTGCCTGGGTGCGTCGTGAGGCGTAGTGCGGGCGGGGTTCGGGCTGATCCGGATGGTGCTCGGATCGGTTCTGCGAAAAGGACTTCCGGGCTCCTGTGGTGGTCTTCCCAGACTCCCCTCAGGTGCTTGTGAATGCTATCACAAGCGCTCGGACGGCCTCCACCGCGGGAGCCATACCGTGAGCACGACACCCATCGCGGCGGCCGCGCTCACGACCGCGAGCGGACGGAGTCCGTCCCAGATGACGAAGGACACCGAGCCCAGGGCCACGATGGCGGCCCACAGGTAGAGGATGAGCACGGCCCGGCGGTGGCCGTGGCCGATGCGCAGCATGCGGTGGTGCAGGTGCATCGCGTCGGGGTGCCACGGTCGCAGGCCGGCGCGCGTGCGCCGGACCACCGCGAGCAGCATGTCGAGCAGCGGCAGCAGCAGGACCGCGAGCGGGACGAGGATCGGCAGGAACGCGGCCGACACGTCGTTGGCGCTGACCTGGCCGGGGTCGACGTTGCCGGTGAGGGTGATCGTCGCCGCCGAGAGCAGCAGACCGAGCGTCAGCGCTCCCGAGTCGCCCATGAAGAGCCGGGCCGGGTGGAAGTTGTGCGGCAGGAAGCCGACGCAGCACCCGACGAGGGCGGCCGAGATGAAGGTCGCGGTCGAGAACACGTTGGCCGGCACGAACGAGCGCGACACGATGTAGCTGTAGACGAAGAAGGCGAACGCCGCGATGCCGACGACCCCGGCGGCGAGCCCGTCGAGACCGTCGATGAAGTTGACGGCGTTCGTCGACGCGATGACCACGAGCACGGTGAAGAGCACGAGGACGGGCGTCGGCAGGATGGTCGTGCCGAAGATCGGCAGCGACAGCAGCTGCACCCCGGTGTAGGCCATGAGGCCCGCGGCCAGCATCTGTCCCGCCAGCTTCGTCAGCCAGTCGAGCTCACGGATGTCGTCGAAGGCGCCGAGCAGGCACACGATGCCGGCCGCGGCGACGACGCCGAAGATCTGCTTCGTCGAGAAGAGCGTCCCCAGGTAGGGCAGCGCCCGGGCCACGAGCGCCGCCGCCACGAAGCCGATGTAGATCCCGACTCCCCCGAGCCGCGGGATCGGCGTCTTGTGGACGTCACGCTCGCGGACGGCCGTGAAGGCGCCCGTCGCGACGGCGAGGCTCCGCACGAAGGGTGTGGCGAGGTACGTGACCGCAGCGGCCACGATGAGGACGAGGACGTACTCGTGCACCTACCGACCTTCGCTCGGGCGCCAACGCTGGCGTGGGGACTGACTCAGCGAGGGTATGCCGGGAAGCGGGTCACGAGGTCGGTGACCTGCGCGCGCACGTCCTTGCTCACCGCGTGGTCGGGGTCGGCGTCACCCTGGGTGACGGCCCGGTGGATGAGCGAGGCGATCTGCTTCATCTCCTCCAGGCCCATGCCCTGGGTCGTGACCGACGGCGTCCCGACGCGGATGCCCGAGGCGATGTTGGCCTTCTGCGGGTCGAACGGGATGGCGTTCTTGTTGAGCACGATGCCGGCCGCGTCGGCCCGTTCCTCGGCCTCCTTGCCCGTGACGCCGACGCCCTGGAGGTCGAGCAGCGACAGGTGGGTGTCGGTGCCACCCGTCGTCGGACGGATGCCGAGCTCGAGCAGGCTCGCCGCGAGCTGCTGGCTGTTGGCGATGACGTCGGTGGCGTACTGGGCGTACTCGGGGGTGGCGGCCTCCTTGAAGTTGACCGCCTTGGCCGCGATGGTGTGCATCTGCGGACCGCCCTGCATCATCGGGAAGATCGCCTTGTCCATGGCCGCGGCGTGCTCCGCCTTGCAGACGAGGGCACCCGACCGCGGGCCACGCAGGACCTTGTGCGTCGTGAAGGTCACGACGTCGGCGTACGGCACGGGCGAGGGGATGGCCTTGCCGGCGACGAGACCGATGAAGTGGGCGGCGTCGACCCAGAGGATCGCGCCGACCTCGTCGGCGATGGCGCGGAAGCGCTCGAAGTCGATGAGGCGCGGGATGGCGGAGCCGCCGGCGCAGATGACCTTGGGCCGGTGCTCACGGGCCAGGGCCTCGACCTGGTCGTAGTCGATGTCCTCGCTCTGCTTGTCGACGCCGTAGTGCACGGCGTTGAACCACTTGCCGGAGAAGGAGACCTTGGTGCCGTGCGTCAGGTGGCCACCCATCGGCAGCGCCATCGCGAGGATCGTGTCGCCCGGGGCCATGAAGGCGCCGTATACGGCCTGGTTGGCGCTCGCGCCGGAGTGGGCCTGGACGTTGGCGTGGTCGGCGCCGAAGAGGGCCTTGGCGCGCTCGATCGCGATGGTCTCGGCCTTGTCGACCTCGGAGCAGCCGCCGTAGTAGCGGCGCCCGGGGTAGCCCTCGGCGTACTTGTTCGACAGCGTCGACCCGAGGGCCGTCAGCACGGCGGGCGAGCTGATGTTCTCGCTCGCGATGAGCTGCAGTCCACCACGGATGCGGTCGAGCTCCGACAGGAGCACCCCCGCGATGTCAGGGTCGAAGGACTGCAGGGCACCGAAGTCGGAGCCGTAGAACGTGTCGTCAGCCATGGGAGTTCTCCGGGTGGGTCGGGAGTGGGGCGCGAGCGCGAGCCAACTCTATTGCGTCGTGCCAGGACCGTCGGACGGGCGCTCGGTCGTGGACACGTCGTGCCACTCCCCGAGCGTCTCGGCGGTCTCGGCGGTCTCGGCGGTCTCGTCGGCGTCGCCGGACTCGGTCCCGCCGGACTCGGTCCCGCCGGACTCGTCCTCGGCCGGCACGTCCTCGACGGGCGCAGGCTGCTCCTCGGGGACGGCGTCGCCGGCCGCCGCCTCGGCTCCCGGCTCGACGTCGGCCTCCGGGTCCGGCTCGGTCACGGGGTCGGCGGCGGGCGTCGCGTCGGCCTCGGCAGCCGGCTCGGCGTCGGGCTCGGGCGCCTCGAGCACGGGCTCGGGCACGAGGGCCGCGTCGAGCTCGTCCTGGGTGATGGCACCGAGGCGCAGGGTCACGGGGGTCTCGCCCGTGCAGTCGACGATCGTCGAGGCAAGGCCGTCACCGGCCGGGCCACCGTCGAGGTAGACCCCGACGGACTCACCGAGCATCCCGACGGCCTCCTCGACCGTGCGGGCCGCGGGGTCGCCGGTCGTGTTGGCGCTCGTGACCGCCATCGGACCGATGTCGCCGAGCAGCTCGAGGGTGATCTCGTGGGCCGGAACGCGCAGCGCCACGGTCCCGTTGGTCTCGCCGAGGTCCCAGTGCAGCGAGGTCTGGGCCTTGAGGACGAGCGTCAGCGGTCCGGGCCAGAACTTCTCCATGAGCCGCTGGGCGTAGTCGGGCACCTGCGACGCGAGGCCCTGGGCCGTGCGCGCGGTCGGGATGAGGACCGGCGGCGGCATGTCGCGGCCGCGGCCCTTGGCCGCGAGGACCGAGGCGACGGCGGTGGCGTCGAAGGCGTCGCAGCCGATGCCGTAGACCGTGTCGGTCGGCAGGACGACGATCTCGCCGCGTCGGACGGCTGAGGCCGCGGCCGGGATGCCCTCGGCACGCCCCTCGGGGTCGGTGCAGTCGTAGCGCTCGCTCACGGGCAGAGCCTAATGGGGACACGGGCGGCGCCGGGCGCCGGTCCCGGCCCGTCGGACCGACGCGGTCGGCCGGGCCGGCGTCAGTGGGAGCGGCGCGCGGTCGTGACCCGGGGGCGTCCGGACAGGTCGTCGTGGTCGGCGACGCCGGTCCACTCCCCCGTCGCCGCGAGCCGGCGGGGCAGGCTCTCGCCCTGCGAGTCGGCGTGCTCGACGAGGACGAGACCGCCGGGCCGGAGCAGGCGGGCAGCCGTCCGGGCCACCGCCAGCGGGATCGCGAGCCCGTCCTCGCTGCCCCCGTAGAGCGCGACGTCGGGGTCGTGGTCGCGGACCTCGGGGTCCACGGGAACGGCACCGACGGGGATGTAGGGCGGGTTGACGGTCACGACGTCGACGGCGCCCGACCAGTCCTCGAAGCAGGGTCGCGTCGCGTCGCCCTGCTCGAGACCGACGTCGAGGGCCAGGCGGTCGCGGTTGGCCACGGCCCAGGCGTACGCGTCGGGCGACAGCTCGAGTCCGCGCACGTCGGCGTCCGGCCGCTCTGCCTTGACGGAGAGGGCGATCGCTCCGGAGCCCGAGCAGAGGTCGACGACCCGCACGGCGACGGCGCCGGCCGCCTCCAGCCGGTCGACCTCGCCCAGCGCGAGGTCCACGAGCACCTCGGTCTCGGGCCGCGGCACGAAGACCCCGGGCCCGACCGACAGCGTCAGCCGGCGGAAGTGGGCGCGGCCGGTCAGGTGCTGCAGGGGAACCCGGCGGGCGCGCTCGTCGACGAGGACGGCATACGACCTCGGGAGCGTGCGTCCGCCGAGCACCATGAGCCGACGGACCTCGGAGGCGTCGACCTCGAGCACGTGGGCCGCGAGCTCGACGGCATCGACGTCGGCGGAGGCGACCCCGGCGTCGCGCAGTCGGGCGGCGGCGGCCCGCACGTCGTCGCGCAGGTCCGTCACGCCCGCGACCCGTCGTCGGCGAGCGCGGCGAGCTTGGCGGCCTCGTCGGCGTCGAGCGCGGACTGCACGACAGGGTCGAGGTCGCCGTCGAGCACCGAGTCGAGGTTGTAGGACTTGTAGCCCGTGCGGTGGTCGGAGATGCGGTTCTCGGGGAAGTTGTAGGTGCGGATGCGCTCGGAGCGGTCGACGGTGCGCACCTGCGAGCGGCGGGCGGCGCTCGCCTCCGCGTCGGCCTCGTCCTTGGCGAGCTGGTGCAGCCGCGCCCGGAGGACGCGCATCGCGGCCTCCTTGTTCTGCAGCTGCGACTTCTCGTTCTGGCACGACACGACGAGGCCGGTCGGCAGGTGCGTGATGCGCACCGCGGAGTCTGTCGTGTTGACGCTCTGCCCGCCGGGGCCGCTGCTGCGGTAGACGTCGATGCGCAGGTCGTTGGGGTCGATCGTCACCTCGACCTCCTCGGCCTCGGGCATGACGAGCACTCCGGCGGCAGAGGTGTGGATGCGCCCCTGGCTCTCGGTGACGGGCACGCGCTGGACGCGGTGCACGCCGCCTTCGTACTTGAGGCGGGCCCACGGGCCCTCGCCCAGGCCGGGAGCGCCCTTGGAGCGCACCGACACGCGGACGTCCTTGTAGCCCCCGAGGTCACTCTCGGTCGCGTCCTCGACGGCGGTGCGCCAGCCGCGCTGCTCGGCGTAGCGGAGGTACATCCGCAGCAGGTCGCCCGCGAAGAGCGCCGACTCGTCGCCACCCTCTCCCGCCTTGACCTCGAGGATGACGTCGCGGTCGTCGTCGGGGTCACGCGGGACGAGCATCCGTCGCAGGTGCTCCTCCGCCACGGCGAGACGCGCCTCGAGCGAGGGCACCTCCTCGGCGAACGACTCGTCGTCGGCCGCGAGCTCCCTCGCCGCGGCGAGGTCGTCACCGGCCGCCGTCCACTCGCGGGCGGCCGCGACGGTCGGCGCCAGGGCGGCATACCGCTTGTTCAGCGTGCGGACGAGGTCCTGGTCACCGTGCACGGCCGGGTCGGCGAGCTGCAGCTCGAGCTCGGCGTACTCGTCGAGGATCGACTGGACGGAATCGAGCACGGCAGGCCCTTCGGCTCAGGGGACGGGTCGGGGTAAAGCGAACGCCGGCCCCCGACGACCGAAGTCGTGGGAGCCGGCGTGCGGGAGACCTACTTGGCGGCCTTCTTGCCGTAACGGGCCTCGAACCGGGCCACGCGGCCACCGGTGTCGAGGATCTTCTGCTTGCCCGTGTAGAACGGGTGGCACTGCGAGCAGACGTCGGCGGCGATCTTGCCGGACGTCTGGGTGCTGCGCGTGACGAACGTGCTGCCACAGGTGCAGGTCACCGTGGTCTCGACGTACTCGGGGTGAAGGTCCTTCTTCAACGTAGTCTCCTAGAGGTAGTCGGCCGGGTCGGTGTCATCGCTGCTCACGCTGGGGAGCTGCTCTCCCGTGAACCGGTCCAAAGGAAGAGTGTGCCAGAAAGGCGCACCTCCTCCCAAACGCGCGTTAGCGCCCCGGCATTCCCCCGACCGACGCCTCGCGACGTGGGTCCTGACATGCATCGTTCGGGCTCAGTGGGGTGTCTTCCTCCACGACGGGACGGACCCAGCTCAGGCGGACGACGGGGAGGCTCACATGGGCATCGGGGACTGGGTGGACGGGCGACGCGTGGCGGTGGCCGGCGCGGTCGCCGCGCTGCTCGCGACCGCGGCGTGCTCGGGCGCCGACTGCTCCTTCGACGACTGCCCCGACGTGCCCGCCGCCGAGGCAGGACGCGTCACCGGCACCGACCCGTCGGGGACCGTCCGCTGGACGACGACGGTGGCCGACCTGCTGTCCGAGCCGCCGGTCGTCAGCAACGGCCACGTCGTCGTCGTCGGCTGCCACGCCACACATGTCGTCGACGTGGTGACGGGCTCGGTCTCGACCCCCACGGGCCTCGCCGACGTCCTCGGCGTCGTCCAGGGGTATGCCGTGGGGTCGCCTGACGAGGGCGACGCGGTCCTCGTCGCCGAGCGGCTCGACGGCGGCCGGGGCGGCTGGTCGTGGCGAGAGTCGCCGGTGGACGCGAAGGCCGACCGCGCCTACCGGGCGTCCGCGGTCGTCACGTCCGCCGGGGTCGTCGGCGTGCGCCGGCAGGCGCTCGTCGCCTGGTCGCCGGGCTCGCCGGGGTCGCCGGCGTCGCCGGCGTCGACAGGGTCGCCGGCGTCGACAGGGTCGCCGGCGTCGCGCTCGTGGGAGTCGCTCGAGGTCGCGCTTCCGGTCGGAGCCTGGCCGAGGGAGACCGTCGTGGCGGCCGACGACTCCCACGTCGTCGTCCCCGGCTCGGACGGCTCCGTGCTCGGAGTCGACCTCGCCTCCCGGTCGGTCACCTGGCGGCTGCTGCCGACCCGACCCGACGTCCCCGCGGGTGTGAGCGTGCGCCGCGAGGGCCGCGACGTGGCCGTGGAGGTCTGGTACCCGCGGACGACGGCGGCGGCGATCACCGGCGAGGCCGTCTGGGTCACCGAGCGCTGGTCGCTCGACGCCCGCACCGGCGAGATCCGGTCACCCCGGGTGACGAGCACCGGCACGAGGTCGCGGTCGTCGGCACCGGCCGACGACGTGCTGCGCGACCCCGTGAGCGGCTGGACGGTCACGCAGCGACTGCGGGACCAGCCCCAGGGTGGCTGCTTCTGACGGTCGCGACGCCGGCGCGCCGGAGGTCACCGGCGCGCCGGGACGTTCGCCGGCTGGGCGACGGGGAGCACCACCTGCATCGTGGTCCCCTCCCCCTCGACCGAGGCGATGACGAGCTCCCCGCCGTGGCCCTCGACGATGGCGCGCACGATCGCGAGGCCGAGACCCGTGCCGGGGATGGCTGCGGCCGTGGCGTTGCCGGCCCGGAAGAAGCGCTCGGACAGGCGCGCGAGGTCGCCCGCGGGGATGCCGATGCCGGTGTCGTGCACGGAGATGATCGTGGAGTCGCCCGCGCGCTCGGCCGACAGGAGGACCTGCCCGCCCTCGGGGGTGAACTTCACGGCGTTGGAGCCGAGGTTGATCAGGGCCCGCTCGACCTGGCCGCGGTCGACCCGGACGACGAGGTCGTCGGGCACGTCGGTGCAGATCAGCTGCACTCCGCCGGCGGCGGCCACCGGCTCCATCGTCTCGGTGACCGTGCGCAGCAGGTCGCGGACGGCGACCTCCTCGGACACGGCCTGCAGACCGCTGATCTCGATCTTGTTGAGGACGAGGAGGTCCTCGATGAGCCCGCGCAGCCGGGTCGCGTTGCGTCCGATGATGTCGAGGGCCACGTGCTGGCCGTCGGAGACGTCGCCGAAGTCGCCGTCGACGAGCAGCTCGAGGTAGCCGCTGATCGAGGTCAGCGGGGTGCGCAGCTCGTGGCTGACGGTCGCCATGAAGTCGGTCTTCTGCCGGTCGAGCTCGGTGAGCCGCCGGACCTGCTCCTCCTGCATCTGCGACAGCCGCAGGGCCACGATCGACTGGGCGGCGATGGCCGCGCACTGCTGCGCGGCCTGGATCTCGTGGCGGTGCCAGCGGCGCGGCGCACCGACCATCATCACCGACAGGATGCCGAGGCCCCGGCCGCCGGTGCCGACCGGGAGCATGAGGAGCGACCTCGCACCGGTGGCCCGGTGGAAGGCCCGGGCGCGTTCGTCGTCGTACGCCTGGTGGGCCAGGAGGTCGCCGAGGTCGAAGAAGCCCACGTCGCGGCGGAGCTCGTCGTTGACGGCCCCCACCTGCTGGGCGAGCGAGCGAGGGAGGGGTGGCAGGTCGGGCAGGTCGTCGGTGTGCCACTGGAGGCGGTCCTCGATCGTCTGGCCGTCGTCGCCGAGGGTGTAGAGCAGCACCCGGTCGGCGCCCAGGCCCGCGCCGAGCTTGGTCGTGACCCGTTGCAGCGCCTCGTGGACGTCGAGCGCCGACCGGGCGCCCCGGCCGACGTCGAGCACGAGCTCCTGCATCTCGAGCACCGCGGCCTGCTGGTCGACGAGGCGCGCGTTGGCCCGGGTCAGGTCGTTGAAGTCGCGCGCGAGCATCCGGACCTCGAGCGCCCCCTCCTCCTGGTTCGCCATCGCGATGACGTCCTCCTCGGCCTGCCGGCGCACCACCTCGCGCAGGCGCGCGAGCGGGCGGCCGACGGCGCGGTCCATCCCGAAGCCGGCCGCGACGAGCACGAGCACGACGACGGCCGCCACGGCGATGATGACGCCCGACGTGATGCCGGTCGCCTCGCGCGACTCCACCCGGGCGGCGTCGCGCTGGGAGCGGATGGCCTCCTCGAGCGTGCCGTTGGCGCGCAGGAAGGTGGCGTATGCCGTCTCGACGCGGGTGCGCTGCTGCGTCTCGAGGGTGGTCGGCGCGTCGGCGCTCCCCGGCGGGGCTTGCGTCGACGGGCCGGTCGGGACGTTCTCGAGCGAGGCCGCCGCGGCCGTGAACCAGGTCTTCACGGCGGTGTCCTGCGCGGCAACGAGCGGGGCGAAGACGGCGCGGTCGTCGGGCGAGAGCTCCTGGCTCTGCGTGGCGCCCTCGACGACGCGCAGCTCCTTCTCGACCCGGCTGCGCAGCGAGAGCGGGTCGATCGGGGCCGGCGCGCCGACGACCCTCTCGCTCCAGGCTCCCTCGGCCCGGGTCATGTCGAGCAGCACCGCACTGTTGGCCTCGCGGGCGGGACCGAGTGCGAGCGTGAGGGCCCGGACCGAGGCTCCCTGGGAGTGGATCGTGGCCACGGAGATGATGGCGCCGATCGGCACGAGGACGACGAGGATGCCGATGAGCAGCCGGATCTGGCTGCCGACCGAGCGTCTCGACACGACCGGCAGCCCGCCGGTCACGCCGGGTCCTCGTCGAAGCCCGTGCGGGTCATGACTCCCCAGACGTGCTTCTTCCCGCGCAGGCTCGACCACCACCCCTCGAGGCGCCACCACACGGTGGCCTGGCGGTAGCCGATGTTCTCGAGGACGGACGCCGCGATGGTCTGCCAGATGGCACGCCAGCGGTCGTGCTTGTGGAAGGCCCACTCGTCGACGACCATCGCGGCGAGCGTCACGAGGACGGCATACCCGTAGGCCAGCACGAGGAAGAGGATCGCGAAGGGCACGTTGACGACCCCGAGCGCCAGCGCGAGCGGCACGATGATGATGCCGAACAGCTCGAGCAGCGGCGCGAAGAGCTCGAAGAGCCAGTAGTAGGGCAGCGCGAGCCAGCCGATGCGGCCGTACTTCGGGCGGAAGAGCATCGAGCGGTAGGCCCAGAGCGTCTCCCAGAGACCGCGGTGCCACCGACGGCGCTGGTTGCGCAGGACCTTGGCGGTCACGGGGACCTCGGTCCACGAGACCGGCTCGGGCACGAACTCGATGGAGTAGTCGCGGCCCTCGTCGCGCAGCTTCTTGTGGATGCGCATGACGAGCTCGAAGTCCTCGCCGATGCTGTTCGGGTCGAGGCCGCCGACCTCGACGACGACGTCGCGCCGGAAGAGCCCGAAGGCGCCGCTGATGAGGATGAGCCCGCCGAGCCGCGACCACCCGGTGCGACCGAGCAGGAAGGCGCGGAGGTACTCGACGAGCTGGATGCGTGGGATCCACGTCTGCGGCATCTCGACGCGGACGATGCGGCCCGACACGACGCGGCTGCCGTTGACCGGCCGGATGGCCCCGCCGGTCGCGACCATGCGCGTGGGGTCGTCGGCGAAGGGACGGGTGACGTGGAGCAGCCCGTCGGGCTCGAGGATGGAGTCACCGTCGATCATGGCGACGAGCGGCTCGCTCGCGGCGTTGATGGCGACGTTGATCGCCTCCGAGCGCCCGGAGTTCTCCTTGCGGACGACGACGAGACGGGTGCGGCCGTCGCGCGGGACGAAGATGCCGAGCACCGTGGCCCGGATCGGGATCTCGTGCGGCAGCTCACGCGGGACCTGGACGAGGTCGAAGGCCTCCTCGAGCCGGGCGAAGGTCTGGTCGCTGCTGCCGTCGTCGACGACGACGACCTCGTGCCGCGGGTAGCGCAGCGTGAGGAAGGACTTGACCGCCATGACGATGCCGGCCTCCTCGTTGTAGGCCGGGACGAGCAGCGACACCCCGGGGGCGAGGCCAGCGCCCTGCCACGCGACGGCCGTCGACCGGCGACGCTGCTGGGCCCGGAACTCGAGGTAGGCCAGCACGATGAGCACGAGCAGCGAGGTGTTGATGAGGATGAAGTAGATGATGATCGGCACCGCGGTGACGTCCATGCTCCACAGGACGAAGGACCGCAGCCCCTCGACGAAACCGTCCCAGCTCATGCAGACGCCTTCTGCAGGCTGGCCATCAGGCGCGCGGAGCGGACGGCGGGCTCGTCCTCGTGCCCCGCGAGGGCGTCCCGGCCGTCGGGCCCCATCGACAGCAGCGCCGTCGCGGCGAGCTCGGCCAGACGCGGGTCCGAGTCGTCGAGCAGCACGGCGAGCGCCGGGATGGCCTCCGCCTCGCCGAGGTCGCCGAGGGCGATGACGCAGGCCCGGCGCAGGGCCAGCGGCTCGGACGCCACCGTGTGGCGCACGAGGATGCCGGCGTCCTCACCACGGCCGAGGCGGCCGATGGCCGTGGCGCTCGTCTCGCGGACCGTGAGGTCGGGGTCGGCGTCGAGCAGTCGGCGCAGCTCGGGCAGCCCCCGGGTGAAGCTGCGCTCGCCGCTGAGGTGGGCGGCGACCATGCGGGTGCGGGCGTTGGCGTCGGCCATGCCGTCGCGCAGCACCTCCGAGATGCCGACGCCCATCGACTGCAGCGCCTCGGCCGCGGTGGCCGCGGGCAGCCCACGCTCCGGCGCGCCGATCGCGGCGAGCACCGGGCCGGCGGCCACGGGGTCGCCGATGAGACCGAGGGCGTAGGCGGCGCTGTTGCGCACCTCGACGGCCTCGTCGCCCAGGGCCTCGATGAGGAGCGGGACCGTGTGCCCGGCACGTGCGAGCCCGAGCAGCTGGGCGGCCCGGGCGCGCTTGACGGTGGAACGGCTCGACATCTCCGCCACGGCCGTGTCGACCGCGCCGTGGACCTCGAGCACGTGGACGAGCTGCTCGGCGGGGACGCCGCGGATCTTGGTGAGCATCTCGACGATGTTGCGGTCGAGCACGGCGCGCGAGACGCCGGTCGCCCAGGTCAGCTGCTCGGCGGCCGCGCCGTCGTCGTCCTCACCCGAGGCCACGGTGATGAGGGGCGGCCGGAGCGGGGAGAGCAGCATCTCGTCGCGCTGGGTGCGGCTGTGCCGTCGCGCGCGGACCGCCACGACGGCGAGGATGAGCAGCACGCACGCGCCGAGGATGACGACCGTGGCGCCGACGAGCAGCGCCGCCCCGACGATCACGACGCCCCGCCCTTCATCGGGCCCGGGCGAGCATGCCGTTGACGCGGTGGAGCAGCTCGCGCGGGCTGAACGGCTTGATGACGTAGTCGTCGGCGCCGACCGCGAAGCCGGTGTCGACGTCCGAGTCGCGCGACTTGGCGCTGAGGAGCAGGACCGGCACCGACGAGAACTCGCTCTCGCGGATCTTGCGGAGGACGTCGATGCCGGACAGGCCGGGCATCATGACGTCGAGCACCGCCAGCTGCGGCGGGTTGGCCGCGAACGCCTCCCAGGCGCTGATGCCGTCGGGAACGGCCTCGACGGCATACCCCGCCTGGGTCAGCTTGAACTCGACGAGGTCTCGGATGTCGGCGTCGTCATCGGCCACGAGGACACGGACGGGGCTGGCATCGGGGTCGCCGGCAGGCGCAGACATGGTTCTCCATGGTGGGTTCGGGGTGGTGCGTCCATTTTAGGAACATTTGACCCGAATAGCCCATGAAACGCCGAAAGGGGACGGCGCCGATGTGGCGCCGTCCCCGTCGGTGGTCGGTCAGGACTCGTCGTCGAGCTTGGAGCCGCTCGTCTGCTGGACCTGGGTGAGGAACTCGTAGTTTGTCCGCGTCTTCTTGAGGCGGTCGATGAGCAGCTCGATGGCCTGCTGCGGGTCGAGGGCGGCGAGCACCCGACGCAGCTTCCACATGATCTTCAGCTCCTCGCTCGCGAGGAGGATCTCCTCGCGGCGCGTGCCGGAGCTGTTGATGTCGACGGCCGGGAAGATCCGGCGGTTGGCGAGCTCGCGGTTGAGGCGGAGCTCCATGTTGCCGGTGCCCTTGAACTCCTCGAAGATCACCTCGTCCATCTTCGAGCCGGTCTCGACGAGGGCCGTCGCCAGGATGGTGAGCGAGCCGCCGTTCTCGATGTTGCGCGCCGCACCGAAGAACTTCTTCGGCGGGTAGAGCGCGGCCGAGTCGACACCACCGGAGAGGATGCGCCCGCTCGCCGGTGCGGCGAGGTTGTAGGCGCGACCGAGCTTGGTGATCGAGTCGAGCAGCACGACGACGTCGTGGCCGAGCTCGACGAGACGCTTGGCCCGCTCGATGGCGAGCTCGGCGACCGTCGTGTGGTCCTCGGCCGGCCGGTCGAAGGTCGAGGAGATGACCTCGCCCTTGACGGCGCGCTGCATGTCGGTGACCTCCTCCGGGCGCTCGTCGACGAGGACGACCATGAGGTGGCACTCGGGGTTGTTCGTCGTGATCGCGTTGGCGAGGGTCTGCATGATCATCGTCTTGCCGGCCTTGGCCGGGGCGACGATGAGGCCACGCTGGCCCTTGCCGATGGGCGCGACGAGGTCGATGATCCGCGTCGTGAGCACGTTGGGCTCGGTCTCGAGCCGCAGTCGCTGCTGCGGGTAGAGCGGCGTCAGCTTGCCGAACTCGACGCGCTTGGCGGCCTCCTCGGGCGTCTGACCGTTGACCGTGTCGAGGCGCACGAGGGCGTTGAACTTCTGGCGGCCGACGTTGCCCGAGGGCTGCTCGCCGTCGCGCAGCGCCTTGACGGCACCGGTGACCGCGTCGCCCTTGCGCAGGCCGTTCTTCTTGACCATGCCGAGCGGCACGTAGACGTCGTTCGGGCCGGCGAGGTAGCCGGACGTCCGGACGAAGGCGTAGTTGTCGAGGACGTCGAGGATGCCGCCGACGGGGACGAGCACGTCGTCGTCGCCGACCTGCAGGTCGGCGTCGTTCCAGTCCTGGCCGCCCTCACGGCCGCGGCCGCGCTTGCGGTCCCGGCTGCGCTGGCGGTTGCGGCTGCGACGGCTGCCACCCTCGTCGTCGTAGGGCGACTGCTGACCACGGTTCTGGTCGTTCGCGTCGCCCTGCTGACGGTCGCCGTGCTGGCGGTCCTGACGATCCTGCTGGCGGTCCTGCTGGCGCTCGCCGTGCTGGCGGTCCTGCTGGCGCTCGCCGTGCTGGCGGTCCTGCTGGCGCGACTGCTGACGGTCACCCTGCTGGCCGCGGTCGTGCTGGCGCTCGCCCTGCTGGCGGTCCTGGCGCTCCTGACGGTCCTGCTGGCGCGACTGCTGGCGGTCGGACTGCTGGCCGCCCTGCTGACGGTCCGCACGGTCACCCCGGGCGCCCTGCTGACCGTCACCCTGCTGGCCACGGTCGGACTGCTGTCCGCGACCCCGGTCGCGCTGACGCCCCTCGCGGTTGTCGCGGTCGTCGGCGTCGGAGGCCTGCTGGTCTCCCGCGTCGGTCCGCTCGGACGCCGTGGCCTCCTGTGCGTCGGCACGAGCCGACCGGCTCTCACGGGAGCTGCGGGCACCCCGCTCGGCACGCGGCGCCCGGTCCTCGGACGGCGCCTCCGTCGACGACGCGGTGGACGCCTCCGTGGACGCCTCGGTGGACGCCTCGGACGTCGTGGCGGACCCCGCCGGGCGGCTGACCCGGCGCGAGGCACGGGCCGGAGCCGCCTCGGGGGCGGTCGCGGCGTCGGAGGCCGTCGAGCCCGACGGTCCCGTGGTGCCCGTCGCTGCGGCCGGGGCGGCAGGAGCGGACGAGCCGCCCGACTGGCGCGCCTTGATGGCCTCGACGAGGTCGCTCTTGCGCATCTTCGTCGTGCCGGTGATGCCCATCGACGACGCGACGCCCTTGAGCTCGTCCAGCTTCATGGCCGACAGGCCAGAGAGCGGACGGGTGGTTGTTTCTGACACGAAGGATCCTTCCCCCTCGTTTGCGGCCCGGGACATTCCAGCGGGCCGGACTTGGACCAGGTGACCTGGCCGTCTGAGATCCACTTCGGCGCAGAACGCGCCCAGAGACAAAGGATTTCGTCTCAGTGTGGGGGTGATGCACCGGCCTGCGGTGTCGCGGCGAGTGGTGCGGGCTCAGGATACCACCCAGAGGCCCTCGGACGGGTGAGGGACGGCTCGGTTCTCGCTGCTCAGCGCGCGTGCGCCGTCGCGCCGTGCGCGGGCACGACCGGCGTCAGCCGCTCCCAGTGCGATGCCAGGTGCCCCGCCCGCACGTCCTGCGCGACCTGACGCGTCGTGAGGACGAGGACGCTCGGGCCGGCCCCCGAGACGACGGCGGCGTGCCCCTGGGAGCGGAGCAGGTCGACAAGCTCCATCGTGGCCGGGTAGGAGGGTCGGCGCGCCTCCTGGTGGAGCCAGTCACGGGTGGCGGCGTGCAGGTGCGACGGGTCCACCGTCAGCGCGTGCACGAGCAGGGCCGCGCGCCCCGCCCCGGCCGCTGCCGCCGCGAGGGGCACCGTCTCGGGCAGCACGGCACGGGCCGTGCGCGTCGCGAGCTGGGTCTCGGGGACGAAGACGACGACCTCGACGTCGGGATGCAGGTCGAGGCGGGCCGTGACGGTGCGCTCACCGCGGTCGAGCCCCGTCCCGTCCGGCATCCAGCTCACCGTGAGGCCGCCGTGCACGCTCGCCGAGGCGTTGTCGGGATGACCTTCGAGCTCGCTCGACACGTGCGTCGCCAGCCCGAGGTCGACGGGCACGGTGGCACCGGGAGACGGCCACGCGGCATACGCGCTCTCAGTCAGACCCCACGAAAGTGCTTGTGCGGCAACGACACCCGCGACGATCGCGGTCGCCGACGAGCCGAGCCCACGACTGTGCGGGACCCCGTTGGCGGCCTCGATCCGCAGGCCCGTCGGAGGCTCGACGCCGAGCGCGCGCCACGTGTGCTGCATCGTCGCGTGCACGAGGTGCCGCTCGTCCGTGGGCACGTCGGCGGCGCCCTCCCCGGTCACCTCGACGACGAGGCCGACGTGCTCGGACGTCGTGACGACGTAGTCGTCCCAGAGGCCGAGCGCCAGTCCGACGGAGTCGAAGCCGGGACCGAGGTTGGCGCTGCTCGCCGGCACCCGCACGCTGACGGAACGGCCCGCGGGCACCCGGTTCACGCGGTCAGCCCTCGAGACCGAGGGCCTGGGCCGCCGAGAAGGCGTCGACCGAGACGCGGGTCGGCACGACGTCACTCCCGTCGGCGGTGCGCAGCGCCCACTGGGGGTCCTTGAGCCCGTGGCCGGTCACGGTGCACACGATCCGCGCCCCCGAGGGCACGAGACCCGCGGCGTGGCTCGCCAGCAGGCCCGCCACGGACGCGGCCGAACCGGGCTCGACGAAGACACCCTCCTGCGACGAGAGGTAGCGGTGCGCGTCGAGGATCTGCTCGTCGGTGACGGCCTCGATGCGCCCACCGGACTCGTCGCGCGCGGCGACGGCCTGCTCCCACGACGCGGGGTTGCCGATGCGGATCGCGGTCGCGATGGTCTCCGGGTGGTCGACCGGGTGACCGAGGACGATCGGGGCCGCTCCCGCGGCCTGGAAGCCCCACATCATCGGCAGGTGCGTGGCAGGACCTGCGGGCGCGTCGGTGACGGGGTGGGCGAGGTACTCGCGGTAGCCCCTCCAGTACGCCGTGATGTTGCCGGCGTTGCCGACCGGGAGGCAGTGGATGTCGGGGGCGTCGCCGAGCGCGTCGACGACCTCGAAGCTCGCGGTCTTCTGGCCCTCGATGCGCGCCGGGTTGACCGAGTTGACGAGCTCGACGGGGTAGGCCTCGGCGAGCTTGCGCGCGAGGGTCAGGCAGTCGTCGAAGTTGCCGTCGACCTGCAGCAGGGTCGCCCCGTGGGCGATCGCCTGGCTCAGCTTGCCCATGGCGATCTTGCCGTCGGGCACGAGGACGCCGCACGTCATGCCGGCCTTGGTGGCGTAGGCGGCGGCCGACGCGCTCGTGTTGCCCGTGCTCGCGCAGATGACGGCCCTGGCTCCCTTGCGCGCGGCGACGCTGATCGCGGTCGTCATGCCGCGGTCCTTGAACGAGCCGGTGGGGTTGAGGCCTTCGTACTTGAGGTGGACCTCGGCGCCGACGCGCTCGGAGAGCTTCTCGGCGTGGATGAGCGGCGTGCCACCCTCGTGGAGCGTGACGACGGGCGCGCCCTCGAGCATGGGGAGGCGGTCGGCGTACTCGCGGATCACTCCGCGCCACTGGTGGGCCATCACGAACCTTCCACGCGCATCACGGAGTTGACACCACGGACGACGTCGAGCGTGCGCAGGCGCTCGACCGTGGACGAGAGGGCCGCGTCGCTCGCGGTGTGGGTGACGATGATGAGGTTGGCCCGGGCCGCCTCGCCGTCACCGGCGGGGACGAGCTGCTGGCGCACCGTCTCGATGGACACGTCGTGGTCGGCGAAGGCGGCCGCGACCTGCGCGAGAACACCCGAGCGGTCCTCGACGTCGAGGCTGATGTGGTACCTCGTCTGGGCGTCGCCCATCGTCAGGACGGGAAGGTCGGCATAGCTCGACTCCCCCGGCCCGAGGCCACCCCCGACCCGGTGGCGGGCGACGGCGACGAGGTCACCGAGGACCGCCGAGGCCGTCGGGTCGCCGCCGGCGCCCTTGCCGTAGAACATCAGCTCACCGGCCGCGTCGGCCTCGACGAAGACGGCGTTGAAGGCCTCGCGGACCCCGGCCAGCGGGTGCGACCGCGGGATCATCGCCGGGTGCACGCGGACGCTGACGCCCTTGTCGGTGTGCTCACAGATCGCGAGGAGCTTGACGACGGAGTCCATCTCGCGCGCCGCCGCGACGTCGGCCGCCGACACCTCGGTGATGCCCTCGCGGTAGACGTCGGTGCCCGAGACCCGGGTGTGGAACGCGAGCGAGGCGAGGATGGCGGCCTTGGCCGCGGCGTCGAAGCCCTCGACGTCGGCGGTCGGGTCGGCCTCGGCGTAGCCGAGCGCCTGGGCCTGCTCGACGGCGTCGGCGAAGCCGGCACCGGTCGTGTCCATCTTGTCGAGGACGTAGTTGGTCGTGCCGTTGACGATGCCGAGCACCTTGCGCACCTCGTCGCCGGCGAGGGACTCGCGCAGCGGGCGCAGCAGCGGGATCGCCCCGGCGACGGCGGCCTCGTAGTAGAGGTCCACGCCGTGTCGGGCGGCGGCGTCGTAGAGGGCGGGGCCGTCCTCGGCGAGGAGTGCCTTGTTGGCCGTGACGACCGAAGCACCGTGCTCCATGGCGCGCAGGATGAGCGACCGGGCCGGCTCGATGCCGCCGATGACCTCGACGACGACGTCGGCCCGGGTCACGAGCTCCTCGGCGTCGGTCGTGAAGAGGGCGGGGTCGACCCCGAGGGCGCCACGGTCGCGGCCGGCGCGACGGACCGCGACGCCGACGATCTCGAGCGGCGCGCCGACGCGGGCCGCCATGTCGTCCGCGTGCTCGGTGAGCAGGCGCGCGACGGCTCCGCCCACGACGCCGGCCCCGAGCAGGGCGACGCGCAACGGCTGGGTGTCACTCACGGCGCTGTCCACGGTGCGAATCCTGCCGTCTGTCCGGGTGCTGGACGGTCATTGTTTCGCGATCCGGACATCCGTGGCGCAGGATCTGCAGATCCATCAGACGTCGAGGGCGAGCAGGTCGTCGATGGTCTCGCGCCGCACGATGACCCGGGCGACCCCGTCGCGGACCGCGACGACGGGCGGCCGCGGGGTGTGGTTGTACTGGCTCGACAGCGAGCGGCAGTAGGCCCCGGTACCCGGGACGGCGATGAGGTCGCCCGCGCCGACGTCGGACGGGAGGAACTCGTCCTTGACGACGACGTCGCCGCTCTCGCAGTGCCTGCCGACGACCCGGGCGAGCACCGGAGGCGCCGTCGAGGCCCGGTTGGCCAGCGTGCACGAGTAGTTGGCGTCGTAGAGCGCGGTGCGGACGTTGTCGCTCATGCCCCCGTCGACGGAGACGTAGACGCGCTGCGCACCGCCGTCGAGGTCGACCGGCTTGACCGTGCCGACCTCGTAGAGCGTGAAGGTCGTGGGCCCGGCGATGGCGCGGCCCGGCTCGACCGAGATGCGCGGCACGGCGACCTCGTCGGCGCGGCACTCGCGCTCGATGATCTCGGCCATGCCGGCGGCGAGGTTCTTCGGCGGCAGGGGGTCGTGCTCGGTCGTGTAGGCGATGCCGAAGCCGCCCCCGAGGTCGAGCTCGGGCAGCTCGACGCCGAGCTCGCGCGCGATCCTCGTGTGCAGCCCGAGGATGCGGCGCGCCGACACCTCGAAGCCGGCGGTGTCGAAGATCTGCGAGCCGATGTGGCTGTGCAGGCCGAGCAGGCGCAGCGACTCGGGCCGGTCGAGGATGCGGCGCGCAGCCTCGAACGCGTGCCCGCCGGAGAGCGACAGCCCGAACTTCTGGTCCTCGTGCGCCGTCGCGATGAACTCGTGCGTGTGCGCCTCGACGCCGACGGTGACGCGGATGAGGACCGGCGCGACGACGCCGAGCTCTGCGGCGACCGCGGCGACGCGCTCGATCTCGTCGAAGGAGTCGATGACGATGCGGCTCACGCCGTAGTCGAGGGCGTCGCGGATCTCGGCGACGCTCTTGTTGTTGCCGTGCAGGCCGATGCGGTCACCGGGGACACCGGCGCGCTTGGCCACCGCGAGCTCTCCGCCCGTGCAGACGTCGAGGTGCAGGCCCTCGTCGTGGACCCATCGGGCCACCTCGGTGCAGAGGAAGGCCTTGCCGGCGTAGAACACGTCGGCACCGCCCGACAGCCCGTCGAACACCTCGGCATACGTCCGCTTGAAATCCCTTGCGCGCGAACGGAAGTCGTCTTCGTCGATGATGTATGCCGGTGTGCCGAACTCGCGCGCCAGCTCGGTGACGCTCACGCCGCCGACCGTGAGGACGCCGTCACCGCCCCGGCCGACGGAGGTCGCCCACAGCGACGGGACGAGGGCGTTGACGTCGACGGGGGTCTGGAGCCACGCGGGGCCGCGATAGCCCTCCGCGTGCAGCGCTCCTGCTTCGTGTGCGCGCATGCCTACATCCTCTCGGGGGCTGCCGTGCCGAGGCGCGCGAGTCCATTGCGCAAGACGATCCGAACGGCGTCGGCGAGGAGCAGCCGGGCCCCGTGGACCGACTGCGGGTGCACCCCCACGACCGTCGGCCGCACGGGGTGGTCCCAGGCGTCGGCGAGCGCCGCGAGGTCGGTCACCGCTCGACGCTGCTGGACCTCGTCGCCGGCGTGGGTCGCGAGGCGCTGCGGGAGGTCGGCGAGCGCCACGAGGAGGTGGCGCTCGGCCACGTGGGTCAGCTCGCCGAGCCGGGTCGACGGACGCCGCTCGACCCCCGCGGCCTCGGCGTTGCGGATGATGCGGCACATCCGGGCGTGCGCGAGCTGGGCGGAGCGGACGAGGTCGTCGGCGGCGTGGGCGCCTGGCTCATCGACGAGGTCGGATCGACGCTCGCCGGCAGCGAGCGCGTAGTGGTCCTGCTCCTCGATGACGAGCGGGACGATCGCCGACCGCGCCGAGTCCTCGAGGGTGAGGGCGATGAGGCCGCTGGGCGCCACCTCCACGGCCGCGACCGGCTTCTGGAGGGTCAGGCCCTGCGCGAGCACGCGTGCCAGGTCGCGCGGCTCGAGGTCGATCTGCGGGGCCCAGCGCTGGGCCACCGGGGTCACCCAGTCGGCGACGACGCCGGAGACCCGGGTGTCGGTGGGGCGGAAGAGTGGCCCGGCCGGCGGCCCTGCCTGCGCCTCGTCGGGAAGCTCCCCGGTGCGGGCCGCCTGCGCGGCGACCTCCTCGAGGAGGGCGCGCAGCTGGTCCGGCGTCATGCGGCCGAGTCTACGAGCCCGCCGGGCGACTCCCGGGACGCCCCCGGCGGGACTCCGGTGTCCTCCCCACGTCATCCTCGTTCCTCGGAGAACGCATCCCCGAGGTCGACAGGGGGCACGGACGACACGAGGCCTCGAGACGGCGCTTAGCGCGTCTCAAGGCCTCATGTCGGTTGGTGCCCCCGGCAGGATTCGAACCTGCGCTCCCGCCTCCGGAGGGCGGTGCTCTATCCCCTGAGCTACGGGGGCGGCACGCACTTTCGTGCGCCCGGTGAGATTAGCAGCAGACGGACGCCGACGCGGAATGCACCACGTTTCGGGGCGGCATCAACAACGTCGACGACCGCCGATCGGCTCCACGAGTGTGCGCAGGAGGCGCTCGAGCTCACGGTCCCGATGGCGTCCGTGACGGCCGTCCGTCTCCAGCCCACGCCCGGCTCCTTCGTCCTGCCCGAGGGGCAGTGCGCGTGCCACGATGAGGTCGTGCTCATCTCCAAGCCGGTCGCCGAGGCCATCCGCGCCGGCACGGTGACGCAGGCCTTCCGCCGGTGGGACGCCCCGCGGGTCAAGGTCGGCGGGCTGCAGCTGACGGCGGCCGGGCTCGTCCGGTTCGACGGCGTGAGCCGGGTGCGTGACCCCGAGAAGCTCACCGAGCGCGACGCGCGCAGGGCCGGGGTCAAGGACCTCGCCACCCTCCAGCGCTTCCTCGCCCCGAGGGAGCGCAAGCCCTCACCCCGGGGGGGCCGCGGCGGGGACACGGTGTATCGCATCCGCCTCAGCTGGGCGGGTGAGGACCCGCGCGTCGCGTTGCGCGAGAGCCTGCCCGACGACGAGTCGCTGAGTGACATCGCGACCCGTCTCCGTCGGCTCGACGCCCGCCCGACGGGAGCGTGGACCCGCGACATCCTCGAGTGGATCCGCGACAACCCGCGCGTCGTCTCCAAGGAGCTGGCGGGCCTGCGCGGTGTCGAGCTGCTCCCGATGAAGGTCGACATCCGCAAGCTCAAGGCCCTCGGGCTGACCATCAGCCACGACGTCGGCTACGAGCTCTCACCGCGCGGGACGGCATACCTCGAGTGGCTCGACCGACAGCCCGGCTGAGGCGACCACCACGACGGTGACGACCCGTCAGCGCTGGGTCGTGTCGGTGACCTCGCCGACGAGCTCCTCGAGGACGTCCTCGAGGAAGACGACCCCTGTCACCACGGCGGCGTCGTCGATGACGCGCGCGAGGTGGGCGCCCGTCAGCTGCATCGTGGCGAGCACGTCCTCGATGTCGTCGTCCTCGCGCACGGTGGCGAGCCGACGGACCCGCTTGGGCGGGATCGGCTGCTCGTGCCGCTCGTCGTCGGCGTAGAGGATGTCCTTGAGGTGCAGGTAGCCGGCGATCTCGCCCGCCGCGTCGCGGACCGGGTAGCGCGAGAAGCCCTGCTTGGCGACGAGGCGCTCGATGTCGGCGGGCGTCGCGCCCAGCTCGACGGTCGTCAGCGAGCGCACGTCGACCGCCACCTCGCGGGCCCGCTTGTCGGAGAACTCGAGCGTCTTGGCCACGAGTCCGTGCCGCTCCTCCTCGATGAGGCCCTCGCGACGGGACTCCCCGACGATGTGGGCCACCTCCTCGACGGTGAACGCCGACGTGATCTCGTCCTTGGGCTCGACCCCGAAGAGGCGCACCAGGGCCTTCGCGATCACCTCCATGGCGTGGATGATCGGGCGCAGGGCGCTCGCGATGACGAACAGCGCCGGCACGAGGACGAGGGCCGCGCGGTCGGGGCCGGCGATCGCGAGGTTCTTCGGGATCATCTCGCCCACGACGACGTGCAGGTAGGACACGATGAGCAGCGCGACCGCGAGGGCCACGCCGCTCGCCCACGCGTCGGAGAGGCCCCAGCCGTGGAAGATCGGCTCGAGCAGGTGGTGCAGCGCCGCCTCGGCGAGGGCACCCAGGCCGACCGAGCACACGGTGATGCCGAGCTGGGCGGTCGCGAGCATCGACCCGAGCCGCTCCAGGGCGAGCAGGCAGGACTGCGCGCGCTTGCTGCCCGCGTCGGCCAGGGGTTCGAGCGTCGAGCGTCGCACCGCCATGGCGGCGAACTCGGCGCCGACGAAGAAGGCGTTGCCGAGCAGCAGGAGGACCGAGACGAGGTAGACCCAGGCGCCGCTCACGACCGCTCCCCCGCGTCCGGGGCGGACGGCATACGACCGGTTCGGTCCGACGACGCGTCAGACGCGTCCGGTCCGCCCGGCGGCAGCGACTCCGGGTCGGGCACGAAGCGCAGCCGGTCGACCCGGCGCCCTTCCATGCCGACGACGTTGATGCGCCAGCCGGGCAGCCGGACGACGTCACCGACGACGGGGACCCGGCCGAGGCTGGTCATGACGAAGCCGCCCATCGTCTCGTAGGTCGACCCGTCCGGGACGTCGGCGTCGAAGGCGTCGCGCACCTCGTCGGGGCGCCACAGCCCCGGCACGGTCCACGACCCGTCGATGAGCTCGCGCCCACCCTGCCGGCTGCGGTCGTGCTCGTCGGAGACCTCGCCGACGATCTCCTCGACGACGTCCTCGAGCGTGACGATGCCCGAGGTGCCGCCGTACTCGTCGACGACGACGGCCATCTGGAAGCCGCCTTCACGCAGCTCGCGCAGGAGCGGGTCGAGGCGGATCGTCTCGGGGACGACGAGGCGGTCGGACATCAGCGCCGACACGGGGACGTCCTTGCGGCGCTCGTGGGGCACGGCCATCGCCTTCTTGACGTGGACGACCCCGTCGATGTCGTCCCAGTCCTCACCGAGGACCGGGAATCGCGAGTGGCCGGTGCGCCGCGACAGGCGCAGCACGTCGTCGGCGGACTCCTCGCGGTGGATGCCGGTGCACCGCACGCGCGGCGTCATGACGTCGTCGGCCGTGCGCTCACCGAAGCCGAGCGACCGCGTCAGCATCCGTGCGGTCGTGACGTCGAGGGTGCCGGCCTCGGCCGAGCGCTGGACGAGGCTCGCGAGCTCCTGCGGCGTCCGGGCGCCCGACAGCTCCTCCTGCGGCTCGATGCCGAGCGCGCGCAGGAAGGCGTTCGCCGAGCCGTTGAGCACGATGATGAGCGGCTTGGCGACGACGGCGAAGACGCGGACGGGCAGCGCCACGACCTTGGCCGTCGCGAGCGGTGCGGAGATGCCGAGGAACTGCGGCAGCAGCTCGCCGAAGACCATCGAGAAGATCGTCGCCAGCAGGAGGGCGAGCGCGCTCGAGACCGCCTCGACCATGCCCGTGCTCAGACCGAGCGCCTCGAGCGGACCGGCGACGAGGACCCCGATCGAGGGCTGCGCGAGGTAGCCGACGACGAGGGTCGTGAGGGTGATCCCGACCTGGGCCGCCGACAGCTGCGTCGAGAGCTGCTTGAGCGACTGGAGCACGACGCGGGCCCGCGAGTCACCCTCGTCGATGGCCCGCTGCACCGTGGGCCGGTCGAGGGCCACGAGGGAGAACTCGGCCGCGACGAAGAGCGCGGTGCCCGCCGTGAGCAGCACGGCGCCCAGGACGAGGAGCCACTCGGTCACGTGCGAACCACCCGTCGGGGCGTGCGTGCGGTGACGTCAGTGGTGACCTGGCTGGTGGCGGGGGTGGTGGCGGGGGTGGCCGGACCCTGGTCGCGGAGGGAGGTCATGGTGCGCCCAACTATAGGGAGACGCGGCGGCCACGGCGGCCCGGACTGCCTGCACCGACCTCCGTGTGGAGGGGGTGTGCGGTGTGGTTGAGTTGGGCCCATCACGGCGGGGGCCGTGGCGCCCGCGCGGGCCGACGGAGGGAGCACGGTGGTGCACGGACGACCGGAGTTCACCGGACGCATCGAGGTGCGCGGGCTGACGAAGCGGTTCGGCTCCTTCACGGCCGTCGACCACCTCGACTTCGACGTCGAGCCCGGCCGCGTGACCGGATTCCTCGGCCCCAACGGCAGCGGCAAGACGACGACCCTGCGCATGCTGCTCGGTCTCGTGCGCGCCACCGACGGCACGGCGACGATCGACGGCCACCGCTACGCCGAGATCCCCAACCCGCTCACGGTCGTCGGGTCCGCGCTCGAGGCGACGAACTTCCACCCCGGCCGCACCGGGCGCAACCACCTGCGCGTCCAGGCCGCCGTCGCCGGCGTGCCCGACTCGCGCGTCGACGAGCTGCTCGAGCTCGTGGGCATCCCCGCGGCCGCGCGCAAGCGGGCCGGCGGCTACTCCATGGGCATGCGCCAGCGGCTCGGCCTCGCCGGCGCCCTGCTCGGCGACCCCCGCGTCATCATTCTCGACGAGCCGGCCAACGGCCTGGACCCCGAGGGCATCCGCTGGCTGCGCGGCTTCCTGCGCCACCTCGCCGACGAGGGCCGCACGCTGCTCATCTCGAGCCACATGCTCTCCGAGGTCGAGCAGACGGTCGACGACGTCGTCATCATCGCCAACGGCCAGCGGGTCGCCCAGGGCACCGTCGCCGAGCTGCGGGGCGAGCCCACGGCATACGTCCGCACGTCCGACCCGGACCGCCTCTCCGAGGCGCTGCGCGGTCGCGGGCTCACGGTCACGCCCAGCGGGCGCGGTCTGCGTGTCACGACCGAGGACCTCGCCGTCGTCGGGGACGTGGCCCACGCCAGCGACGTCGCCATCCACGAGCTGCGCAGCGAGCAGACCCATCTCGAGGAGCTCTTCTTCAACCTCACCGAGAGCGAGGCGCACCGCAACCGCAACCTGGGGCTCGACGCCCCGGCAGGAGGAGGTGTGCCCGCCGACCTCCCGCCGCCGAGCGGGCCCCCCGTCGATCCCGCCCTGCTCGCCGAGCCCACGCCGCCGAGCCCTGCCGACCACGAAGGAGACCCGCGATGACCGCGGCGGTGCGGGCCGAGCTCCGCAAGCTCTTCACGACCCGCCTGTGGTGGGGCATGGCCATCGCCGTGTTCCTCAGCGGCGCGGCGTTCGCCGTGCTCTTCGCGTTCGTCTTCACGAGCGACGCCCTGCAGGGCCCCCAGGCCGCGGCGGCGCCCACGACCGACGTCGCCATCGCCAAGGCCGTCTTCACCGGCGGCCTGCAGGTCGGCTACCTCCTGACGCTGTCGATCGGCGTGCTCACGATCGGCTCGGAGTACCGCCACCAGACGATCACGGCGACCTTCCTGGCGATCCCGCGCCGCGGTCGCGTCATGGCCGCCAAGGTCATCTCGCTGCTCGCGATCGGCGTGCTCTACGGCCTTCTCTCGCTCGCGGGCGCCGTCGGCGCGGGCACCCTCGTGCTCACGTCCAAGGGCATCGCCCCCTTCGCCGACCCGGCCATCTGGCGCACCCTCGCACTCTCGCTGCTCGTGCTGGGCCTCTGGGCCCTCATCGGTCTCGGCGCCGGCATCCTCATCCCCAACCAGGTCGCCGCGCTGCTCATCTCCGTCGCCGTCGCGTGGATCGTCGAGCCCGTGCTCGGTCTCGTGCTCGCCCTGACCGACTGGGGCAAGAGCATCTCGCCGTACCTGCCGAGCCGGGCCACGAGCGCCATGCTCGAGTCGACGAGCGGCGGCTTCGACGGCCAGCCCGTCGACCAGCTCTCCTGGTGGGCGGGCGCGCTCGTGCTCATGGCGTATGCCGCCGTGATGGCCGGTCTCGGCACGTGGCGCACGCTGCGCGCCGACATCAGCTGACGCTCCCCCGGCGTGGCCCCGGCAGACGTGACGAACGCCTCGCGGAACCTCGGGCTCGACATCCGAGCCGCCGTCCGGTATCAGAGCATTCAGGTCTAGGCTTGACCCCTGTATAGGCAACGACGCACCCGAGCCAAACGAAAGAGGCGCATTCGCCGTGTCCGATCAGTCCACGTCCGGTGACCCGATTGCAGCATTCGGGCCGAACGAATGGCTCGTCGACGAGCTCTACCAGCAGTTCCTGACCGACAAGACCTCGGTCGACAAGGCCTGGTGGGGGTTCTTCGAGGACTACCGGCCGGGTGAGGCCGACACGAGCGCGGCCCCGGGCCGCACGGCGACCGCGACCAAGCCGCAGACGACCAGCGCGCCGGCCAACGGGTCCTCGACCAACGGCTCGCCCAACGGCACCTCCGCCCAGGCCCCGTCGCAGAGCCCCGCACCGGCTGCGAAGAGCGCGCCGAAGGTGGCGCCCGCGCCCCCCATGAAGACCCCCGCCGCGCCTGCTGCACCGGCTGCGAAGGCCCAGCCCAAGGCGGAGCCCAAGGCGGAGCCCACGACGGAGGCCAAGGCGGCCCCCAAGGACGAGCCGGCGGCCGAGCCCCCGAAGCCGCGCGACATCCCGGCCGTCAAGGGCACCGGGCCGGTCAACGACGACCAGGTGACCCCGCTGCGCGGCGCGTCCTCGCGCGTCGTGGCCAACATGGAGGTCTCGCTCACCGTCCCGACCGCGACGAGCGTGCGCGCCGTCCCGGCCAAGCTGCTCATCGACAACCGCGTCGTCATCAACAACCACCTCGCCCGTTCGCGCGGGGGCAAGGTGAGCTTCACGCACCTCATCGGCTACGCCATGGTCAAGGCCCTGGCGCTCATGCCCGAGATGAACAACGGCTTCACCGAGAAGGACGGCAAGCCCGCCCTCGTCGTGCCGGCCCACGTCAACTTCGGCCTCGCCATCGACCTGCAGAAGGACGACGGCAGCCGCACGCTCGTCGTGCCCTCCATCAAGTCGGCCGAGGAGATGGACTTCGTCCACTTCTGGACCGCCTACGAGGACGTCGTCCGCAAGGCCCGCGGCAACAAGCTGACCGTCGAGGACTTCCAGGGCACGACGATCTCGCTGACCAACCCGGGCGGCATCGGCACCGTGCACTCGGTCCCGCGCCTCATGAAGGGCCAGGGCGCCATCATCGGCGTCGGCGCCCTCGACTACCCCGCCGAGTGGCAGGGCGCGAGCAACGAGACGCTCAACAAGAACGCCGTGAGCAAGATCCTCACGCTCACCTCGACGTACGACCACCGGATCATCCAGGGCGCCCAGAGCGGCGACTTCCTGCGGGTCATCCACCAGCTGCTCCTCGGCGACAACCGCTTCTACGACGAGATCTTCGAGTCGCTCCGCATCCCCTACGAGCCGATCCGCTGGGTCCAGGACGTCGACTCCTCGCACGACGACGACATCAACAAGGTCGCCCGCGTCCAGGAGCTCATCCACGCCTACCGCGTGCGCGGTCACCTCATGGCCGACACCGACCCGCTCGAGTACAAGCAGCGTCGCCACCACGACCTCGACGTCACGACGCACGGCCTGAGCCTCTGGGACCTCGACCGCACCTTCGCGACCGGCGGCTTCGGCGGCTACCCGTTCCTCAAGCTCCGCAAGATCCTCGGCATCCTGCGTGACTCGTACTGCCGCACCGTCGGCATCGAGTACATGCACATCCAGGACCCCGAGCAGCGCAAGTGGATCCAGAACAAGGTCGAGCGGCCCTACGAGAAGGCCAACCGCGACGAGCAGATGCGGATCATGCGCCGCCTCAACGCCGCCGAGGCCTTCGAGACGTTCCTCCAGACGAAGTTCGTCGGGCAGAAGCGCTTCTCGCTCGAGGGCGGCGAGTCCGTCATCGCCCTGCTCGACCGCATCCTGTGCCGCGCCGCGAGCGAGAACCTCGACGAGGTCTGCATCGGGATGCCGCACCGTGGCCGCCTCAACGTGCTGGCCAACATCGCCGGCAAGTCCTACGGCCAGATCTTCCGCGAGTTCGAGGGCACCCAGGACCCCAAGTCGGTCCAGGGCTCGGGCGACGTGAAGTACCACCTCGGCACCGAGGGCGAGTTCGTCTCCGAGGACGGCAGCAAGACCAAGGTCTACCTCGCCGCCAACCCGAGCCACCTCGAGGCCGTCAACCCGGTGCTCGAGGGCATCGTCCGCGCCAAGCAGGACCGGCTCAACCTCGCCGGCGAGTCCTTCACCGTCCTGCCCGTGCTCATGCACGGCGACGCGGCCTTCGCCGGCCAGGGCGTCGTCGCCGAGACGCTCAACCTCTCGCAGCTGCGCGGCTACCGCACGGGCGGCACGATCCACGTCGTCATCAACAACCAGGTCGGCTTCACGACCTCGCCGAGCAGCTCGCGCTCGTCGGTCTACTCGACCGACGTCGCCCGGATGATCCAGGCGCCGATCTTCCACGTGAACGGTGACGACCCCGAGGCCTGCGTGCGCGTGGCCGAGCTGGCCTACGAGTTCCGCCAGGAGTTCAACAAGGACGTCGTCATCGACCTGGTGTGCTACCGCCGACGCGGTCACAACGAGGGCGACGACCCGTCGATGACGCAGCCGCTCATGTACAACCTCATCGAGGCCAAGCGCTCGGTCCGCAAGCTCTACACCGAGTCGCTCATCGGCCGCGGCGACATCAGCGTCGAGGACGCCGAGGCCGCGCTGCGCGACTACCAGCAGCAGCTCGAGCGCGTCTTCGTCGAGACCCGTGAGGCCAAGAAGGCGCAGGCCGACACGCCGGCGCCGGCCCGTGACCGAGACCGCGACTCCGACGCCCCCGACAACGCCGGCCTCGAGCGCCCGACGGCGCAGGTCCAGGACGACGAGGCACCGGTGCGTTCGGCCACCGAGACGGGCGTCCCGGCCAGCGAGATCGTCCACATCGGCGAGACCTTTGCGAGCCCGCCCGAGGGCTTCACGATCCACCCGAAGCTCAAGCAGCTGATGGACAAGCGGGCCCAGATGGTCCACGAGGGCGGCATCGACTGGCCGATGGCCGAGCTGCTCGCCTTCGGCACCCTCCTCAAGGAGGGCACGCCGATCCGGCTCGCCGGGCAGGACAGCCGCCGCGGCACGTTCGTGCAGCGCCACGCGGTGCTCATCGACAAGAACACCGCGGAGGAGTGGACGCCGCTGCTCTACCTCGGCGAGGGACAGGCCCGCTTCTGGGTCTACGACTCGCTCCTGTCCGAGTACGCCGCGATGGGCTTCGAGTACGGCTACTCCGTCGAGCGTCCCGACGCGCTCGTGCTGTGGGAGGCGCAGTTCGGCGACTTCGGCAACGGCGCGCAGACGATCGTCGACGAGTTCATCTCGAGCTCCGAGCAGAAGTGGGGCCAGCGCAGCTCGGTCGTGCTGCTGCTCCCGCACGGCTACGAGGGCCAGGGTCCCGACCACAGCTCGGCGCGCATCGAGCGATACCTGCAGCTCTGCGCCGAGAACAACATGACGGTCGCCTACCCGTCGACGGCCGCGAGCTACTTCCACCTGCTGCGTCGACAGGCCTACGCCCGTCCTCGCACCCCGCTCGTCGTCTTCACGCCGAAGTCGATGCTGCGCAGCAAGGCGGCGGCCAGCCCCGTCGAGGCCTTCACGCAGGGTGGCTTCCAGCCGGTCCTGGCCGACCACGAGGGCGTCACCAAGGACGTCACGCGGGTGCTCTTCGCCAGCGGCAAGATCGTCCACGAGCTCGACGCCGAGCGCGAGAAGCGCGGCGACACCTCGACGGCCGTCATCCGGGTCGAGCAGCTCTACCCCATCCCCGAGCAGGAGATCGTCGACGTCGCCGCGAAGTACCCCGGTGCCGAGCTCGTGTGGGTCCAGGACGAGCCGCGCAACCAGGGCGCGTGGCCGCTCATGGCCCAGTGGCTCCACGAGGACCTCTGCGACCTGGGCGAGACCCGGCCGTGGCGCGTCGTGGCCCGCAAGGCTGCGGCCTCCCCGGCCACCGGCTCGTCGAAGAAGCACGCGGCCGAGCAGGCCGAGCTCATGGAGCGCGCATTCGGGCGCTGAGCCCACCTGCCCGCGCTCGACCGCAGACCGAGCACCCGAGGGACCCCGCCACGACGGCGGGGTCCCTCGCCGCATCCCCCGCGAGACGGCATACGCACGCTGTCGTCGTCGCCTCGGGAGGCGCCGATGTGCCCGGTCCTCGGCCCGCCTCCGCAAGCCCCACCCCGGCACGCGATAACCTCCCCACGTGTACTTCACCGACAGGGGCATCGAGGAGCTCGCGGCGCGCCGCGGCGAGGACGAGGTCACCATCGAGTGGCTCGCCGAGCAGCTGCGCACGTTCGTCGACCTCAACCCCGAGTTCGAGGTGCCGGTCGAGCGACTCGCGACGTGGCTCGCCCGGCTGGACGACGACGAGGACTGAGCAGTGAGCGACCGCAGCGACAGGGCCGAGACGCACGCCGACGCGCCGAGGGAGCCCTACGGCGTGGGCCCGGCCTACCCCTCGTCCCACACCCAGTTCACCACCGACGCCCCGGGGCGGTATGCCGCCGCGCCCGCTCCCGAGCCCGCCGCGCCCACCGCACCTGCCGCCGCCGCGCCTGCGGCCTCCCAGGCCGCCCCTGCCGACGCCCCTACGGACGACCCGTACTACGCCCCGAGCGCCGAGTTCACCGTCGCGGAGGGGATCCGTGACGTCGGCATGGTCTTCGTCGGCGCCTCGATGACGGCCGGCTACGGCGACCCCAAGGGCCTGGGTTGGGTCGGGCGCGTCGTGGCCCGCACGCAGCACCCCGACCTCGACCTCACGGCCTACAACCTCGGCGTGCGCGGCAACACCTCCGGCGACGTCGTGGCCCGCTGGAGCGCCGAGTGCCACCCGCGCTGGAAGGGCCGCGCCGAGCGCCGTCTCGTGCTCAGCGTGGGCACCGGCGACCTCCTGTCGGGCATGACGATGGCCCGCTCCCGGCTCAACCTCGCCAACGTCCTCGACGAGGCGACCAACGCGGGGATCGGCGTCTTCGTCGTCGGCCTGACGCCGACGCTCGACGACGAGATGAACCGCAAGATCGAGGCGCTCGCCGAGGCCCAGGCCGACGTGTGCTCACGACGCGGCATCACCTACGTGGACTGCTACCGCCCGCTCGCCACCCACGATCAGTGGATGGCCGACCTCGCCGCGAGCCCGGACCGCGCGCACCCCGGGCAGGCGGGCTACGGCCTCATCGCCTGGCTCGTGCTCCACAACGGCTGGAACGACTGGCTCTCGCTCAGCTGACGACGTCGGTGTCGCGCTCGCCGTCGGGACCCTCGGGGCCCTCGTCGGCCCGGCGCCCCGGTGCCGACACGGCGGCGACGATGCTCGCCACCGCGACGAGCCCCACGGCCAGGGCCACGGGCGTGCGGTCCGACTCGTGCAGCGACCACGCGACGGGCAGCAGGAGCGCGTTCCAGAGCACGGTGGGCGTGCGCGGCCAGTCGGCGGCGCGGGCCCAGCCCCGGGCGAGCGCGAGCAGGCCGAGCCCGAAGACGAGGATCAGCGCGCCGGAGGTCGCCGCCCGCGTGACGTCGTCTGTGGCGCCCGTCACCATCTCGTAGACGTAGAAGCCGGCGAAGCCGAGGACTGCGAGGGCCTCGAGGAGCGTGAGCAGCCCTGCGGCACGGTGGGATCCGTGCACCTGGCGGCTCGGGGAGGTCGATTCGGTCACCTCGTCAGCCTAGCGATCCGGCTGTCCCGGGCCGTCGCGGCGGGTCGCGGGCCCCACCGACCGCCCGGAGGTATGGAACTGGGAGCCGTCTGCCGATAGACTCAATCCTTGGTGTGATCCGCGCCCAAGGCGTTGAACACGGACATGGTTGCTGGTCACACTGGATCATGGCCCTCAACGCGTACGGAACAACTTCGTGCGCGTTTCCGTTGGTCAGGGGGTCATCCCCCCGCACGACGACACCATGACTTGGCTCCGACAACGACGCTGGCGCCCCGAGCACATGCACCGCCCGACACCCGGCGTCGGTGCCAACCGAGATACATGAAGGAGCACGATCCACATGGATTGGCGCGACCGCGCTGCCTGCCTGGAGGCCGATCCGGAGCTGTTCTTCCCCATCGGGAACACCGGCCCGGCCATCCTGCAGATCGAGGAGGCGAAGGCTGTGTGCCGGACCTGTCCGGTCATGGACACCTGCCTCAAGTGGGCCCTCGAGACCGGCCAGGATGCCGGCGTGTGGGGCGGCCTCTCCGAGGACGAGCGCCGAGCCCTGAAGCGCCGCAACGCGCGGGCCCGCCGCGCAGGCTGAGCCCCCGCACGACCATCGTCGTCGAGCCCGGTGACCCTCTCAGGTCGCCGGGCTTTTGGCTGCCCGCGTATGCCGTCCCCTGACGGCCGCGGCCACGCTCAGGAGATCGGGCGCAGGCTCGCGGTGAACCGGGCCCGGGTGCCGTGCGGCACGACGGCCTCCCAGGAGATGCGGCCCTGGAGGTCACTGACGAGCGACTGGACGATCTGGGTCCCGAGGCCCGAGCCCGGCCGGCGCGCGGGGTCGATCCCCTTGCCGTCGTCCTCGACCGAGACGACGACCATCTGCTGACCGCGCTCGTCCGACTGCCGCTCGATGAAGATGCGGACCTCTCCCCCGGCGTCGCCGAGACCGTGCTCGATGGCGTTCTGGACGAGCTCGCTCATGATCATCGCGAGGGACGTCGCGTCCTCGGCCCGCAGGCGCCCGAACGAGCCCTGCGTGACGGTGTGGACGGGCGCGCCGTTCGCCGAGACCTCGACGACGGCGTTGAGGCCGCGCTGGGCGATCGTGTCGAACTCGACGGTCTCGTCGAAGCCCTGGCTCAGCTGGTCGTGCACCATGGCGATGGTCCCGACCCGACGCTCGGCCTCGGCGAGCGCGATCTTGGCCTCGCCGTCGGGGAGCCGGCGCGACTGGAGACGCAGCAGGGCGGCGACGGACTGGAGGTTGTTCTTGACCCGGTGGTGGATCTCGCGGATCGTCGCGTCCTTCGTCATCAGCTCACGCTCGCGCCGGCGCAGCTCACCGACGTCGCGCATGAGCACGATCGCGCCGAACCGCTGCCCGGCCTCGGTGAGCGGGATGGCGCGCATGGAGACGGTCGTGCCGCCCGCGACGACCTCGGTGCGCCAGGGCTGTCGGCCGGTGACGACGAGCGGCAGCCCCTCGTCGACGGGGTAGGACTCACGGACGTTGTCGGTGACGATCTGGGCCAGGCTCGCCCCGACCACCTCGCCGAGGTGCCCGAGGCGGTGCAGGGCGGAGACGGCGTTCGGGCTCGCGTAGGTGACGATGCCGTCGACGTCGAGCCGGATGACGCCGTCGCCGACGCGCGGCGCACCACGCCGCAGGCCCGTCGGGGCGCCGCTGTGCGGGAACTCGCCCCCGGTGACCATGCGGCACAGGGCGTCGGCCGTGGCGAGGTAGGTCAGCTCGAGGCGGCTGGGCGTGCGAGTCGTCCAGAGGTTCGTGTGGCGGGTCAGGACGGCGACGACGTGACCGCCGCGGACGACGGGGATGTACTCCTCGCGCACCGACTGGTCGGCTCCGTGCTCGTGGGGGACGACGACCTGGCGGACCCGCAGGATGCGCTGCTCGGCGGCGGCCTCGTCGAGCAGGTCCCGGGTGCGGCCGGGATCGGCGATGCGGCCCACCTGGTCCTCGACGAAGACGAGCTGGCCCGTCGTCGGACGCACGTGCGCGACCGCCTCCCAGCGGTCGCTGATCGACCGGACCCAGAGCACGAGGTCGGCGAACGAGAGGTCGGCGACGAGCTGCCAGTCACCGACGAGCAGCTGCAGCCACTCGACGTCGTGGTCGGGCAGGTTCGTCCGGCCGCGCAGGAGCTCGCTCAGGGTTGCCACGTCTCGAGCCTAGTGAGCCGGCCTGCTCGTCCGTCGAGTGGGCGGTCTCAGATCGTCTGCGCAACACGGATGTCGTGTGGAGGCGGGACGATGGCTGGTGGACTGAGGAGGTATTCGCTATCTCAGCGGGAGCAGGCGTTGGGGCTGCTCGAGCAGGGGCTGTCGGGGCTGGAGGTCGCCCGGCAGGTCGGGGTGGACCGGTTCGCGGTGGCCCGGTGGGCCAAGGTGGCCGGCATGAGGATGCGGATCGGACCGGTCGGTGGGATGGTCAACCCGACCTTGGCGGCGCCGTCGGTGCGCGGTGACTTCACCGACCCGCGGGGCCGGTTGACCGAGGCCGGTCGGGGCCTGATCGCGCTGCGGCTGCGTGAGGGCCGGTGCCCGGCCCGGATCGCGGCCGAGCTGGGCGTGCACCGCTCGAGCGTGACCCGGGAGCTGCACCGCAACCGCGTCGCCGGGGTGTACTCGGTGCGGGTCGCGCAGGCCCGCACCCGCGCCAACCGGGCCCGTCCCCAGCCGCGGAAGCTGGACCGGCCCGAGCACGCCGCGCTACGCGCGGTCGTCCTGCACGGGTTGACCTCGCACTGGTCCCCGCAGCAGATCCAGGGCGAGCTGGTCCTGCGCTTCCCGGACGATGAGTCCATGCGGATCTGTCACGAAACTCTCTACCAGGCCCTCTACGTGCAGGGCCGCGGCAGCCTGCGCGCCGAGCTGGCCCGGGAGAAGGCGCTGCGCAGCGGGCGCACCTCGCGGGTGCCGGCCTCGAAGCTGGCCGCCCGGCCCCGGGGGAAGTCCTGGGTCGGGGACGCCGCGATCACCGCCCGCCCGGCCGAAGCGGCCGACCGCGCCGTTCCCGGGCACTGGGAAGGCGACCTGGTCATCGGCGCCCGCGGCTCCAGCGCCGTGATCACGCTGGTCGAGCGGGCCACCCGGTACCTGATGCTCGCGCGGCTGCCGGGCCGGCGCGACGCTGCCACCGTCACCGACCGGCTCACCACGATGATCACCACGCTCCCGGCCCACCTGGCCAAGACCCTGACCTGGGACCAAGGCGCCGAACTGGCCGACCACGCCCGGTTCACCGTCGCCACCGACTGCACGGTCTACTTCTGCGACCCGCACTCGCCCTGGCAGCGCGGCACCAACGAGAACACCAACGGCCTGATCCGCGAGTTCTTCCCCAAAGGCACCGACTTCACCACCGTCCCCGACGAGGAGATCACCCGCGTCGAGCAGCTGCTCAACACCCGGCCCCGAGCCACCCTCGGCTTCCAGACCCCCGCCTCTAAACTCAACGAACTACTCACCGTTGCGCACACGCCCTGAAACCGCCGTGCCCTCGTCCCAGTCGAGTGAGCGCCCCGCACCAGTGAGCGCCCCGTCCCACCTGCCGCGTGACAGGTGGGACGACGCGCTCACGCGTGTGGGGTCAGCCGCTCACTCGACGAGGCGGTGCGTCAGCTGCGGGTCTCCGCGGCTACTCGAGCTGCCCGGGCGCGCGCCGCCTGCTTCGTCGCCGGCGCCTTCTTGCTGGCCGCCGTCTTGGTCGCGGGCTGCTTGACCTCGAGCTTCGGCGCCGCCTTCCTCGTAGCGGTCTTCTTCGCGGTCTTCGTCGCCGCCTTCTTCGTCGTCGCCTTCACGGCGGCCTTCCTGGTGGCGGCCTTGCTGGTGGCGGCCTTCTTCGTCGCGGCCTGCTTCGTCAGGGCGGGCTGGTCCGAGGAGGCCGTCGGGGCGGGAGCGGGAGCACCCGAGGAGGCCGGCTTCGTCACGGTGCGCAGGGTGCGCAGGGCGACCGAGAGTGCCGCGATGCCGGCGTGGCTCATCCGCTCGATCCCGCCCAGCGCGGCCCGCGCCCGACCGAGCGCGTCGGCGTTGAGCTCGGACCACTCGGCGAGCCGGGCGACGGCGTCGTGCCGCGGGTTGCTCACCTCGAGCACCGACCGGGTCAGGCTCTCGAGGACGGCGTAGAGGTCGTCGCGCAGCGCACCGCGGGCCATGGCGTCCCAGCGGTCGTCGCGCGGCAACATCGTGACCCGCGTCAGCATCGCGTCGATCGAGAACGTCTCGGAGGTCAGGAAGTAGACCCCGACGACGTCGTCGAGCTTCTCACCGGTGTCCTCGGCGATCTCGATGCAGTCGAGCAGCGAGTAGAGGTCGAGCAGCGAGGCCGCGGACAGCGCGAGCTCTTCCGGCACGCCCTTGCCCTCGAGCTCGCGGGCCCGCCGCTGCAGGCGGGTGCGCTCGCTGCCCTGGAGCAGCTCGGCGATGCGGCCGGAGAAGGCCTCGATGCCGGGGCGGAAGCGAGCCACCTCGGCCGCGATGTCGAGCGTCGCGGGACGCGAGGTGAGGAACCAGCGCACCGAGCGGTCGATGAGCCGGCGGAACTCGAGGTAGAGCGCCGTCTGCGCCCCGGTGCTCACGACGTTGTCGGTGGCCTCCACGCCCCGCACGAAGCCGGCGAGGTCGAACACCTCACGGCAGACGACGTACGCGCGGGCGACCTGCTCGGGGGTGGCGCCGGTCTCCTCCCCCGCCCGGTAGGCGAAGGTGATGCCGCCACGGTTGACCATGGAGTTGGCCACCGAGTTCGTGATGATCTCGCGGCGCAGCGGGTGGGCGGCGATCTCGTCGGCGTACTTGCTCCGCAACGGCTTCGGGAAGTACTCGGCGAGGGTCGACTCGAACCACGGGTCGTCGGGCAGGGCCGTCGTGATGAGCTGGTTCTTGAGGTAGAGCTTCGCGTAGGCGACGAGCACCGAGAACTCCGGGGACACGAGGCCCAGCCCGTCCTTCTGGCGGCGCGCGATCTCGGCGTCGCTCGGGAGGAACTCGAGCGAGCGGTCGAGGTCGCCGTTGGCCTCGAGGAACTGGATGAGGCGCTCGTGCACGCCGAGCATCGCGTGCTGCTGCGCGCGGGCGTTGCCGAGGAGGACGTTCTGCTCGTAGTTGTCGCGCAGCACCTGCTCGGCGACCTCGTCGGTCATCGAGGCGAGGAGCGTGTTGCGGCGCTTCGTCGTCAGCTCGCCGGAGCGGGTCAGCTCGGTGAGCAGGATCTTGATGTTGACCTCGTGGTCGGAGGTGTCGACGCCGGCGCTGTTGTCGATGGCGTCGGTGTTGATCCGGACGCCCGCCAGCGCGGCCTCGATGCGACCGAGCTGGCTCGCCCCGAGGTTGCCTCCCTCGCCGACGACCTTGCAGCGCAGGTCACTGCCGTTGACGCGGATGGCGTCGTTGGCACGGTCGCCGATCTCCGAGTTGGTCTCGGCGGCGGCCTTGACGTAGGTGCCGATGCCGCCGTTCCACAGCAGGTCGACCGGCGCGAGCAGGATCGCCTTCATGAGCTCGGCCGGCGTCATCGACTTCGTGCCCGAGCGCAGCCCGAGGGCCGCGACCATCTCGGGGCTCACCGGCACCGACTTGGCCGAGCGCGGGAAGATGCCGCCGCCCTTGCTGATGAGCGTCTCGTCGTAGTCGGCCCACGACGAGCCCGGCAGGTCGAACATCCGCCGGCGCTCGGCATACGAGGTGGCGGCGTCCGGGGAGGGGTCGACGAAGATGTGCCGGTGGTCGAAGGCCGCGAGCAGGCGGATGTGCTCGGACAGGAGCATGCCGTTGCCGAAGACGTCGCCGCTCATGTCGCCGACGCCGACGACGGTGAACTCCTGGGTCTGGGTGTCGACGCCGATCTCGCGGAAGTGGCGCTTGACCGACTCCCACGCGCCCCGCGCCGTGATGCCCATGCCCTTGTGGTCGTAGCCGGCCGAGCCGCCCGACGCGAAGGCGTCGTCGAGCCAGAAGCCGTAGTCGGCCGAGAGGCCGTTGGCGATGTCGGAGAACTTCGCGGTGCCCTTGTCGGCGGCGACGACGAGGTAGGTGTCGTCCTCGTCGTGGCGCACGACCCGGTGGGGCGGCACGGCCGCGCCCGAGACGAGGTTGTCGGTGAGGTCGAGCAGCCCGGAGATGAAGAGCTTGTAGGACGCGATGCCCTCGTCCATCCAGGCCGCGCGGTCGACAGAGGGGTCGGGCAGCTGCTTGGCGTAGAAGCCACCCTTGCTGCCGGTCGGCACGATGACGGCGTTCTTGACCATCTGCGCCTTGACGAGACCGAGGACCTCGGTGCGGAAGTCCTCGCGTCGGTCGGACCAGCGCAGGCCGCCGCGGGCGACCTTGCCGAAGCGCAGGTGGACGCCCTCGACCCGGGGGCTGTAGACCCAGATCTCGAACATCGGTCGCGGGGCCGGCAGGTCGGGGACCTTCTTGGGGTTGAGCTTGAGCGAGACGTACGACTTGTCGCGGCCGTTGTCGTCGGGCTGGTAGAAGTTCGTGCGCAGGCTCGCCTGGATGACCCCGAGCAGGGCTCGCACGATGCGGTCGTGGTCGAGGCTCGCGACGTCGTCGAGCGCCTCCTTGATGCGCGTGACGACCTGCTTCTGGCGCGACGCGCGCTTGTCGTGGCCAGCCTCGGTCTCGGGGAAGGCGTCGGGGTCGAAGCGCGCCTCGAAGAGCTCGACGAGGCTCCGGGCGATGCCGGTGTTGGCGGCGAGCGCCGACTCGACGTAGTCCTGCGAGAACGTCGAGCCGGTCTGGCGGAGGTACTTCGCCACGGTGCGCAGGATGACCACCTGGCGCCACGTGAGGCCGGCGGCGAGCACGAGCGCGTTGAAGCCGTCGGACTCGGCCCGGCCGTCCCAGACGGCCCGGAAGGCCTCCTCGAAGCGCTCGCGGACGTCGGCCGAGAGGGCAGCGTCGCCGGACCCCCACGTGCGGGCGTCGGCGCACAGGCCGAAGTCGAAGATGTGCAGCGTGCGGCCGTCGGGACCCGGCACCTCGTAGGGGCGCTCGTCGGTCACCTCGACACCGAGGTGGGTGAAGAGCGGCAGCACCTGCGTCAGGGACAGGTCGGCGCGGCGGTAGAGCTTGAAGCGCCGCTCGCGCGGGTCGTCGGAGGCGGGGTCGTCGTAGAGGTGCAGGCCGGTCGTGCGGTCGCCGTCGCCGAGCGCGTCGATCCGGTCGAGGTCCTCGACCGCCGTCTCGACGCCGAAGTCCTCCTTGTACGCCTCGGGCAGGGCCTTGGCGTACGCCGCCATCGTCCGTGCCGCCCCTTCGAGGCCACGCGCCTGGCCGAGCGCCTCGGAGAGGTCCTCGTCCCACGTGCGGGTCGCGTCGATGACGCGCTTCTCGAGGTCGGCCTCGTCGATGTCGGGGATGTCGGTGCCCGTTGGCATGCGCACCACGAAGTGGAGGCGCGCGAGCGTCGACTCGCTGACGCGGGTCGTGTTGTCGATGTTCTCGCCGCCGAAGGCCTCGAGCAGGATCGCCTCGATGCGCAGGCGGACCGTCGTGTTGTAGCGGTCGCGCGGGAGGTAGACGAGGCACGAGACGAAGCGGCCGAACTCGTCGCGGCGCAGGAAGAGCTTGGTCTTGCGGCGCTCCTGCAGGTGCAGCACGCTCGTCGCGATCTCGGCCAGCTGCGCGGAGCTCGTCTGGAAGAGCTCGTCCCGCGGGTAGGTCTCGAGGATCTGGAGGATGTCCTTGCCCGAGTGGCTGTCGGCGCTGAGCCCGGTGAGGCGCAGCACCTCCTGGGCGCGCACGTCGAGCAGCGGGATGTCGTGGATCGTGTCGTTGTAGGCGGCCGAGGCGTAGAGGCCGAGGAAGCGCTGCTCGCCGACGCACTCACCGCGGGCGTCGAAGCGCTTGACCGAGATGTAGTCGAGGTAGACGTCGCGGTGGACCGTCGCGCGCGAGTTGGCCTTGGTGATGATGAGGATCGTGGAGTCGCGAGCTGCTCGGCTGGCTGCCGGCGTGAGCACGAGTCCCTTTCCGGCAGAAGGCCGGTCGTAGCGCAGGAGGCCGAGACCGGTGCCGGGCACCTGGCGCGAGACGTCCTTGCCGTTCTCGTTCGAGAGGGAGTACTCGCGGTAGCCGAGGAAGGTGAAGTTGTTGTGCGCGAGCCACTCGAGGAAGCGGCTGGCCTCACGCGCCTGGTGCGGGTCGGTGCCGGGCGGCGTCGCCGAGCGGAGCTCGCTGGCGATGGTCAGCGCGTGCGCGCGCATCTTGGGCCAGTCCTCGACGGAGTCGCGGACGTTCTCGAGGACGTGGCGCAGTCGGGCCTCGACGTCGGGCAGGGCGTCGGCCGGCAGGCGGTCGATCTCGAGGTGCATCCACGACTCGCGGACGAGACCGAGCGAGCTCGACCGGACGGTCGTCGAGCCGTCGGTGATGACCGACTTGAGCTCGCCGGTGATGGTGCGCGACACCGTCATCTGCGGGTGCACGATGAGGTGCACGCCTCGGTCGAAGCCGCCGAGCGCAGCGACGACGGAGTCGACGAGGAACGGCATGTCGTCGACGACGATCTGGACGACCGAGTGCCCGGTGGACCAGCCCTCGTCGTCGGCCGTCGGGTTGAAGACGCGCACGTTGAACGTGCCGTCCTGGCGCTCCTCGGCGAAGGCGCGGTGCTCGGTGGCGATCGTCGCGAGCTCACGCGCCGGGCGGGCCAGGAGGTCCTCGGTCGCGACGAGGCGGTAGTAGGCGAGGAGGAACTCCTCGAGATCGCGGGAGGCCGCCTGGCCGGATCGGCCTCGACCCCGTCGAGGGGGAGGCGCCACGGCCGCGGCAGCGGCCTTCATGACGTCGATTCGAGTCTGTTCGAGTGACGCTGACATGCGGTCGTCGGATTCCTCACCGTGTGGCCCGTACGGCGACACGTCGTTGTGCCGCCCATCTCACCATGTGAGCCTATCCCCGTCGGCGTCCGAGCCCGAACCACCCCCGCCGGACACTCCGCCGCTGGGACGCGAGTGACGGACGGGACAGCCGGTGGAGAACTCCGGGCGCCGGTCCGGGCAGTCCCTAGAGTGGTGCCATGACCGAGGGGAGCCGGGTGGCGGGCGCTGCGGACCCTGCGACGCTCCGGGCCCTCGCCGCCGGCAGGTCGACGACGCGCGCTCTCTCCGACGACCTGCTGACGCACCTGCCCGACCTCGGCGACCTCCCGACGCAGCGCGCGCTCGACACGTGGGTCGAGCAGGCCGCCGACACCCTCAGGGCCCTCTCGGAGGCGCTGGAGGAGCGGCTGCTCGACCTCGGCGCCCCGGGGCGGCCGCACGAGGGCGCCGACGACCGCACCTCGGGAGCCGCCGGACCGCCCACGCAGGCGGGTGACGCCCGGTGAGCCTCTCCCCCGGAGACCCCGGGTCGACGTCGGCGCTCGGCGGGGCACTGCGCACCCAGGCGCACCAGCTCGCCGACCTCGTCGTCGACCTCGATGCGGCCGCGCGTCGGGCGGGTCGCACCGGGGCGCCCGACCCCACCGGGCACGAGCGAGACCTCGTGACCCGAGCCGCCACCGAGCTCGACCGCGTCGGCGGCCTCCTCCAGTCGTGGACCACGACCGCCGTCGAGTCGGCAGCGCGCGTCCGTGCCCTCGAGCCGGCCCTGAGGCGCTGCGACCTCGTCATCGACGGCCGGCTCGTCGTCGAGCGCTCGGGACCGAGCCGCGTCGAACCGGGCGAGCGCCTCGCCGAGCGCGACCGGCTCCAGGAGCTGCTCAACCGCGTGAGCGCGGTGCGCTCGCGCGAGCTGGCCCGCCTCCGCCGGGAGCTCGAGGCGTCCGGCACGACACTCGCGGCCCTGTCCGACCGCGCCCGGTCGGGTCCCTGACCTGCACCCCGGTGTCCGGACGGCTGAACCGGTGGGACGGCACACGGACGGCACGCGTCCTCGGGGTCCGGTGGGTGGTGCAATACCGTGTCGGCCATGAAGATCTCCGAGACGATCACGTATGCCGCCCCGCCCGAGACGGTCTACGCCATGGTCACCGACGTGGCCTTCCAGGAGCGCAAGTGCGTCGAGGCCCACGCCCACCGGCACGAGGCCGCGGTCAGCCCGGCGGGTGACGGCGCCCGCGTCGTCACCAAGCGCGACCTGCCGGCGGACGACCTCCCCGACTTCGCGAAGTCGATCGTGGGCTCGACCCTCTCGGTGACGGAGACCTACGAGTGGGGTGCCACTGCCGCTGACGGCACGCGCACCGGCACCCTCACGGTCGAGGTGGCAGGCGCCCCGGTCGCGATGCGGTCGACGATCCGGCTCGCCCCGGCCGGTGGCGGCACGCAGATCACCATCGACGGCGACCTCAAGGCGTCGATCCCGCTCTTCGGCGGCAAGGTCGAGAAGGCGGCCGCGCCGGCCGTCATCGACGCGATCCGCAGCGAGCAGCGCACCGGCAACGCGTGGCTCTCCGAGCGCGCCTGATCCCGACACCGGGCACCCGGACCCGACAAGCCGCTGGGCCCGCCTCCTGACGGAGACGGGCCCAGCGGCATACGTGCTCGGGACGGTCAGCCCATGTGCGGGTAGGTGTGGTCGGTCGGCGGGACGAAGGTCTCCTTGATCGAGCGGACGCTCGTCCAGCGCAGCAGGTTCTGTGCGGCGCCCGCCTTGTCGTTCGTGCCGGACGCGCGGCCGCCACCGAACGGCTGCTGGCCGACGACGGCGCCGGTCGGCTTGTCGTTGACGTAGAAGTTGCCGGCGGCGAAGCGCAGGCGCTTCGTGGCGTCGGCGATGACGCGACGGTCCTGGGCGATGATCGAGCCGGTGAGGCCGAACGGCGCGAAGCGCTCCATCTGGTCGAGCACCGCGTCGTACTGCGCGTCGGGGTAGACGTGGACCGACAGGATCGGGCCGAAGTACTCGGTGCGGAACGACTCGTCGGTGGCGTCCTTGATCTCGAGGACCGTCGGCCGCACGAAGTAGCCGACCGAGTCGTCGTAGGTGCCGCCGGCCACGACGTCGATGCCCTTGGTCGCATGGGCCCGGTCGATGGCGTCCTTGTGCTTCGCGAACGCGCGGTCGTCGATGACGGCACCCATGAAGTTGGACAGGTCGGTGACGTCGCCCTGCGTCAGGCCGTTCGTGATGTCGACGAGGTCGCCCTTGATCTGCTTCCACACCGAGGCCGGGACGTAGGCGCGCGAGGCGGCCGAGCACTTCTGGCCCTGGAACTCGAAGGCGCCCCGGATCATCGCGGTGCGCAGGACGGCCGGGTCGGCGCTCGGGTGGGCCAGGATGAAGTCCTTGCCGCCGGTCTCGCCGACGAGGCGCGGGTAGGTGCGGTAGCGGTCGAGGTTGGTGCCGACCTCCTGCCAGAGGTGCTTGAACGTCGGCGTCGAGCCGGTGAAGTGGATGCCGGCGAGGTCCTCGTCGCGCAGCGCGGCCTTGCTGACGTTGATGCCGTCGCCGGTCACCATGTTGATGACGCCCGGGGGCATGCCGGCCTCCTCGAGCAGCTCCATCGTCAGCTGCGCGGCGAGCTGCTGGGTGGGGCTCGGCTTCCACACGACGGTGTTGCCCATGAGCGCCGGGGCGGTCGGCAGGTTGCCGGCGATCGCGGTGAAGTTGAACGGCGTGATGGCGTAGACGAAGCCCTCGAGCGAGCGGTAGTCGGAGCGGTTCCAGATGCCCTTGGCGTTGAGCGGCGGCTGCTGCTCGAGGATCTGGCGGGCGAAGTGCACGTTGATGCGCCAGAAGTCGATGAGCTCGCACGCGGCGTCGATCTCGGCCTGGTAGGCGGTCTTGCTCTGCCCGAGCATCGTCGCCGCGTTGAGCCGGGCGCGCCACGGACCGGAGAGCAGCTCGGCGGCCTTGAGGAGGATGGCGGCACGGTCGTCGAAGGAGAGCTCGCGCCACATCGGGGCAGCGGCCTTGGCGGCGTCGACGGCGGCCTGGCCCTCCTTGACGGTGGCGTTGCGCAGGGTACCGAGGACCTTGCGGTGCGCGTGCGGCTGGCGGACGGCGATCGTGCGACCGGTGCCGGTGACGCGCTCGCCGTTGATCGTGTGGGGCAGCTCGGTCTGGGCCGACCCGAGCTCGGCGAGGGCGACCTCGAGCGCGGCTCGCTCGGGCGAGCCCGGCGCGTAGTCGAGCACCGGCTCGTTGGCCGGTGCGGGCACGTGGGTCACGGCGTCCATCAAGTTCTCCTGCGGTTGGCACGGGGTCTCGCCCGGTGCAGGCGAGCGGGGTGGCCCGCCTCGTGGGCGGGGCCACCCCATCGTTCCATGCCTCCCGCGGTGCCCGTCAGTGCCGCCTCCGTGCTCAGTGCAGGACGGGGATGCTCCACGGGTAGCGGAAGGACTCGCCGCGGCTCGCCGCCATCGCCGCCCGGATGTGGAACCACAGCGCGGCCACGACGGCGACGATCCACACGATGATGGCGACCGGGATGAGGATCACCGTGAAGAGCATGACCCAGCCGACGATGATCGCGGCCCAGACGGCGAGGTTGAAGTTGAAGGAGTCGGCCGCGGCCTTGCGGACGAAGGCGCTGCGGTCCTTGTAGACGGCCCAGATGAGCAGCGGGCCGACGAAGCTGAGCCAGCCGACCGAGATGACGGCGGCGACGATGGCGGCGAGGTGGCCGAGGACGGCCCACGTGCGCTCGTCGCTCGTCGGGGTCAGGGACTGGCCGGACGGGTTGGGGATCGGTTGTGTCATGACCCCATGGTGTCGTGACCGTGGCCCGTTCCGCTGCTGGGGAGCGCCCTGACCGGACCCTGACCCACCCCTGACCCGCGATGACCGGCGTCGGGGTGGGGTCAGGGGTCCTGACGGGGGGTCAGGGGGGTGACGGCGGCGCCGAAGGTTGTGCGGGGGGTGGCTGCACCGTCGGCCGGAGGGTCAGGCGTGGGCGCCCACGGTGTCGTCGACGACGAGGGAGCAGACCTCGCTCGTCGAGTCGGCGATGTCGATGGTCGACAGGAGGGTCAGGGCGAGCTCGTGGTGCCCTCGCGCGCCGGGGTGGAAGGTGTCGTCGAGCCAGCCGGCGGGGGCCACGTCCTCACCGGCGGCGGACGCGGCCGACTCCCACGCGGCGGCGTGGTCGACGACGAGGACCCCGAGGTCGCGTGCGACCTCGCGCACCGCCTCGGCGTAGAGCGCGATGAGGCGAGGGCCGCGACCACCGTCCTCGAGCACCGGCGGCGGCGTCTGGAGCACGACGGTGGCGCCGACGTCTCGGGAGCGCTGGACGATCTGGTCGAGGCGGTAGCGGAAGGCGCGCACCCCGTCGTCGCCCGCCAGGATGTCGTTGGTGCCGAACATCACGAAGACCACGTCGGGCGCGAAACGCCCTGCACGCCAGTGGAACTCGGGCAGGAGGTCCTCCGTCGTGGCGCCCGACACTCCGGAGTTGATGACGGCGTCACCACGCCGACCGAGCTCGCCGCGGACGCGCTCGGCGAAGTGCTCGACGTAGCCGCGGTGGCCGTGCGTGTGCACGACACCCTGCGTGATGCTGTCGCCGAGGAAGACCCACGTCACGGGTGGTCCCGAGAGGATCTCGCGGAGGCGGTCGGCATCGCGGCGGGCGTACTCGTCAGCGGTGAAGTCCATCCGCGCAACGTAACAAGGGATGACGCGCCCGCGACTCCCCCGGACCAGCACGTGGGACGGTCAGGCCGCCCCGGCGCGGGCCTCGGCGGCGGCGGCCGAGCCGGCGTCGGCGGCCTCGCCCGGCCATGGCTGGGGTCGGTCGTCGCCGTGCAGGCTGGCCTCCACCGGCAGGCGGTCGACGAAGCGGGCGACGGCTCCCCCGACCGCGGCGTCCGCGAGCACCCGGCGGTGCCCGAGCCCGGCGGTGGAGAGCAGCGCCGCGCCCGGCCACGCCTGCACGAGGCGGACCGACGGCGCGTGCGGCACCTCCCGGTCGAGCAGGTCGTGGACGACGAGCAGCTCGGGCCGCTCGTGCAGCTCGAGGGCGGTCGCGATCGTCACGAGGTCGAGATCGTCGGGCGCGTAGCCGGTGCGGCGTCGGACACGCTCGACGAGCCGCTGCGTCGTCCGTTCGCCCAGCCCCAGCTCGCTCCGGAGGTGGACGAGGAGATCGGGTATGCCGCTCGGCGGGGCGACGAGCACGAGCCGCTCTGCGGCGACCCAGCCGTCACGGATCGCCAGGAGCGTGGACAGCGCGCCCATCGAGTGCGCGACGACGGCCCGGGCGGGCCCGAAGCGTGCGGCGACGGCGTCGAGGGAGCGACCGAGCTCGACGGCGTCGGAGGAGTCGGCGCCGTGGACACCGGGGTCCGAGCGACCGTGGCTGAGGCCGTCGAAGGCGACGACCTGCAGGCCCCGGTCGAGCAGGGGTGTGACGAGCGGCGTCAGCTGCTCGAGCGTCCCGCCCCAGCCGTGCACGAGGTAGACGACCGGTCCCTCGCCCCACACCCAGCCCCGCACGGCGTACCCGCGCAGGCCGACCTCGAAGGCCGAGCCGAGCAGCTCACCGATCGGCGGGGCCCCGGCGGCCGCGTCAGCCGAGGGGCGGGCCGTCGGCAGCCGGAACCAGAGGCGTTCGGCGACTCGCGCTCCGAGAGGGGGTGCGAGCACCTCGGCCGCGCGGAAGACCGCCGGGCAGGCGCGACGTTGAATAAACCGATCGTTCGTGCTTTTCTGCGGAGATGGGCTGACCATGACTCCTCCTCGGGTTTGCGGGTGGGACTGGCGGTCCGGACGGACCAGGCGTGTGGGTGGTCAGGCCGACCGGGCGGCGGGGCGGCAGTCGTCGACGAGCCGGTCGAAGGCGCGGCGCGCGCGCTCCTCGGCCCGACCATCGCGCATCAGCCGGCGCGCGTGGTGGTGCGCGAGCACGATGCCCTCGAGCTCGTAGGCGAACTGCTCGGCGTCGACGTCGTCGCGAAAGTGCCCCTCACTGACGGCGGTGCCGACGATGAGGGTCAGCGACTCGAGCTTGTCGCGCTCGGCACGCACGAGCTCGTCACGCACCGGGCCCTCCTGGTCGTCGAACTCGCTTGCTGCATCGACGAAGATGCAGCCGCCGTCGAAGGCCGTGGACTGCCACGTGATCCAGCGGTCGAAGAACTCGCGCACGCGCGGCTCACCCCGGGGAGCGGCCACGGTCGGGCGCATGACGACGTCGGTGAACCGGTCGCGGGCGTGCTGGAGCACCTCGACCTGCAGCGCCTCCTTGGACGCGAAGTGCGCATAGAGCCCGCTCTTGCTCAGCTTCGTCGCCGCGGCGAGCGTGCCGATGGTCAGGCCTCCGAGCCCGACGAGCGACGCGAGCCCCGTCGCCTCGTCGAGGATGGCCGTCCTCGTGTCGTCACCCTTGCTCATGTGACCATAAAAGCACGATCGTTCGGTCGTGACAAGAGGTCGACGCCTCCGTCACGCACCGTCGTCACGCTCGCGCCACGAGCGCAGCCGCGCCGCCACGACCTCCAGGTCGTGCGCGAGCACACCTGACGGGTCGCCACCGTCCACCGCATCGGGGTACGTCGCGCCCCGGTGGGCGTCGAACCACGGTGCGAGCGCCCACCAGGCCCGGGCCCTGGCCCCCGTGTCGTCGTCCACGGTGGACGCGACGGTCTCGGCGAACGCGGGTGACGTCGCGTTGAGCGCCCACGCGAGGTCGAGGGCCGGGTCGGTGACCCGGGCGTCGCCCCAGTCGATGACACCGGACAGCCGACCCTCGTGGGCGAGGACGTGCTCGGTCACGAGGTCGCCGTGGCACAGTGCCTGCTCACCCACGGCGCCGACCCGCTCGAGCAGCGCCTCCCCCGTGGACCGGTGCTCGGGCGGCAGCAGCGGCAGCACGACGTGCCGGAAGCGCTCGACCTGAGCGGCCCGTCCGGCGTGGTCGTCGACGGCCGACGGGCAGCCCGCGCCGGCTGCCAGGGGCAGGGGCACGGCGTGGAGCGCCGCGAGGAAGGCGGCGAAGACCTCTCCGTCGGCGGAGGTGAGGCGTGCCGGGTCGACCGCCTCGCCGGGCACGACGACGTGCCGCACCCGCAGCGGCTCACGGTCGAGCACGACCGGGCGGGGCACCTCCAGCGGCAACCCGTCCGCGATCGCGGGGAGCAGGACCGCCTCGGCGAGCAGTGCCGTCCCGACCTCCGGCCGGCGCGCCGTGCGGTCGATCCAGCGCTGCTCCACGAGCGTCGTCACGCTGTCCCAACCCTGCCGCAGCGGGACCCGGTCGGCGTGCCACCCGCGCACGATCTGCGACCACACCGCCACGCTGTCGGGCACGATGCTGTCGGCCTCGTCGTCGAAGCGGCGCACGAGCTCCTCGACGGTGACCCACTCTCCCCACGACACCTCCTCCGGCTGCCACCGGATCGGGCCGTCCCACGTCACGACGAAGCGGAAGGCGCGGTAGCGCGTGTGCGCGTCCGCGTAGTCCGCGACGCCGAGGGGCTCGAGCCGGACGCCCGAGACCCCGAGCTCCTCCTCGACCTCGCGCACCGCGCCGAGGGCCGGGTCCTCCCCCGCCAGGACGACGCCACCGGCGGCGAGGTCGAGCAGACCCGGGTAGACGTCCTTCGTCGTCGTGCGGCGGTGCAGGTAGACCCGCCCGAGAGGGTCGCGCACGACGACCGACGACGCCGCGTGGCGCAGGTTGCGCCCCCGCATGACCGAGCGCGGCGCCGACCCGGACACCTGGCCGGCCTCGTCGTAGAGCGCGACCACCTCGTCGTCGGCCATGACGGGGTCAGCCGAAGAAGGAGCGCACGTCGTCGAGCTCGGTGACGTCGTACCAGAGCAGCTCGTCGGCCTCCTCGTCGACCGCGCCGGTCACCTCGTCGTCGACGTGGAAGGACGCGACCCGCGAGAGCGGCACCGGAGACGTGAGCACGACCTTCGACACGGGGGCGCCGTCGCGCGGTGAGACCCACGCCGCGTCCGCGTCGGCGGACGCGACGACCCTCCGGTCCGAGCGCGCCGACCGGAGCCCGGCCGCCGCCTCGACGGCGTCGCTGAAGGCGGCGTACTCGAGATCCTCGACGTCGAGACCCGGCGCGGCCTGCTCGAGACCCGACGTGACGGCATACGCCGTCCGTGGGGCACCCGGGCCGGCGGCGAGCGCGCCTGCGGTGGCGAGTTCCTCGAGGCCGGCCCGTCCCAGCGGCACGTAGACGCGCACGACCGGCATCAGGACTCCCTCCCGCTCGTCAGCTCGGCGAGCGACTCGACGATGGACTGGCCGAGCACGTCGACGTCGGGCATCGCGTCGCGGTCGGCGTTGAGACCGAAGTAGACGCCGCCGTTGTACGACGTGATCCCGATCGAGAGGGCCTGGCCCTTGGCGAGCGGCGTCACCGGGTAGGTCGAGAGCATCTCGGCGTCACCGGCATAGAGCGGCGTCTGGGGGCCCGGCACGTTGGTGATCATGACGTTGTAGAGCCGGCGCGACATCGCCGAGCCGAGCCGCGCACCGAGCGCGTGGAGCGTCGGAGGGGCGAAGCCCGCGAGGTTGGCGAGCGACGTCGCGCCGACGGCCTGGCCACCCTCCATCTGCTGGCGCATGGCGAAGGCGATCTGGTGCAGACGCATCGAGGCCCCGGGCTCGCCGACCGGCAGGTTGACGACGCAGGCCATGACCTGGTTGGCGTACATCCCGGCCGGGTCGTCGCCGTAGATGCTCACCGGCACCATGGCGCGCACCGACGTGTGGGGGCTCACCGCCTCGCCGCGCCCGAGCAGCCACGCCCGGAAGCCGCCGGCGATCGTCGCCAGCACGACGTCGTTGATCGTCACGTCCTCGGCGTAGGCACCGCGGGCCAGCCGCTTGCGCACGAGGCGGTAGTCCTCGAGATCGGTCGCGATCATGACCCATCGACGGGCCGAGCCGATCTCGGCGTTGAGGGGTGAGTCCGGCGCAGGGCGCGCCGCGGTGCGCGCGACCGTCGAGAGCACCTGACCGGCCGACTCGACCGCACGCAGGCCGACGTTGAGGGCGTCGTTGAGGCCGCCGCGCACGAGGTCGACGACCTGGGTCGGGCGCCGCACCGCGTCGATGACGGCACCGGTGACGAGCTCGACCGATGACGGCGACCGGCTGGGCTCCCACGGCACGACGACGTCGTCCTGGTCCTCGCCCTTGACGGCGTCGACGATGACGTGGGCGATGTCGAGGGCGTTGACCCCGTCGATGAGCGCGTGGTGGGTCTTCGTGACGATCGCGAACCGGCCGTCGTGCAGCCCCTCGACGAGGTAGACCTCCCACAGGGGACGGGTGCGGTCGAGCTTGCGCGGCTGGACCCGGGCGACGAAGTCCTGCAGCTGCCGGTCGCTTCCCGGTCGAGGAAGGCCCGCGCGGCGCACGTGGTAGCCCATGTCGAAGGCCTCGTCGTCGACCCACACGGGGTTGCCGATGCGGCCCGGGACGTCGCGGACCTTCTGCCGGAAGCGTGGGATCGCGCCGATCCGGCTCTCGATGATGCGGACGAGCTGGTCGTAGTCGAAGCCCTCGCGAGGAGGCTGGAAGACCATGACCGACCCGACGTGCATCGACGTGGTGGACTCCTCGAGGTAGAGGAACGACGCGTCGAGCGAGGTCAGGCGGTCAGACATGCTCACACTCTGCCAGACGCCCCTGCTTAGGATCGTGGCCATGCGTACGTTTCGCGCCCTCCCGTATGCCGTGTGCGTCCTCGCGCTCGCCGGCGCCGCCGCCTGCTCGTCCGGCACCCCCGACCCCGGGCCGTCCGGTGGCACCGGCGTCGTCTCGACGGGCAGCGTCAAGCGCCTCGAGGTGACCGTCACGGGGACGACCGTGACGCCCGCGCCGGCGCAGATCAACCTGCCGATCGGCTCGACCCTCGAGCTCGTCGTCACGAGCGACCACGACGACGAGCTGCACGCGCACGGCTTCGACGTCGAGGCGACGCTCAAGGCCGGCACCCCGACCACGCTGCGCCTCACCGGGGCCGAGGCGGGCGTCTACGAGGTCGAGACGCACGAGCCGGCCCTGACCCTGCTCACGGTCGCCGTCCGCTGACCGTGGCGCCGCTCCCGGCCGCCCTCGCCCCGGCCTTCGCGCCCGCCCTCGCCCCGGCCTTCGCGCCCGCCATCGTCCCGGCCCACGGCGTCGGGAGCCGTGGCGACCTCCCCCTGCCGTTCAGCGCCCTCGTCATCGCGGCCGTCGCGGCGCTCGTCATCTCGTTCGTGGCCATCGGCACGCTGTGGCGCGAGCCGCGTCTGCGCGACACCGACGGGGTGCTGCTGCCCGGACCGGTCGCCGCCGTGCTCGACTCGCGCTGGGTGCGCGTCGTGGCCCGCGTCCTCGCCGGGATCGTCACGGTGTGGACCCTGGCGGCCCTCGTGTTCGGCCCCGACTCGGCCCGCAACCCGGTGCCCCAGGTCGTCTACGTGTGGCTGTGGGTGGGCCTCGCCTTCGCCTCGATGCTCCTCGGCCCGGTGTGGCGGGTCATCAACCCGCTCCGCGCGCTGCACGCCGGCCTCCTCCGGCTCGCCCGCGTCTCACCCGACCTCGCGGTCCTGCGCTACCGCTGGGGCCTGTGGCCCGCCGCCCTGGGACTCGGGACCTTCACGTGGGTCGAGCTCGTCGCCGAGGACAACACCTCGCTCGGCTTCCTCCGCGTCCTCGTGGCCGGCTTCTTCGCCGTGTCGCTGCTCGGCGCGGCCGTCTTCGGCCGCACGTGGTTCGACCACGCGGACCCCTTCGAGGCGTGGTCGCGGCTGCTCGGTCTGCTCTCACCGCTCGGGCGGCGTCACGACGGCCGGTGGGTGCTGCGGACCCCGCTCCACGGCGTCAACGGCCTGCGCGGCCAGCGGGGGCTCGTGCCCACCGTCGCCGTCATGCTCGGCGGGACGGCATACGACGGCTTCTCGGCCAACCTCTCGTGGGCGACGTTCGTGCAGACCTCGAGCGTGCCGTCGGGCCTGCTCCGGACCGCGACCCTGCTCGGCTTCTTCGGCCTCGTGGCGGTGACGATCTGGCTGGCCTCGGCCGTGTCGGTGCGGCTCGCGGGCGAGCCCTTCGCCCGCTCCTTCTCCTTCGTCAGCGACATCGCGCCGTCGCTGATCCCGATCGCCGGTGGCTACGTCATCGCGCACTACTGGTCGCTGTGGGTCTACCAGGGGCAGTACGCGTGGCGCCTGCTGACCGACCCCCTCGGCACCGGCGCCGACCTGCTCGGCACCGCCGGCCTCACCCCGAACGACCTGCTCATCCAGCCGACGCTCGTCGCGACGATCCAGGCCGTGAGCATCGTCGTCGGGCACCTGCTCGGTGTCCTCGCCGCCCACGAGCGGGCGATCACGGTCCTCGACCGTCGCGCGGCGGTCATCGGCCAGGTGCCGCTCATGGTCGTCATGGTCTTCTACACGCTCGGCGGTCTGACGATCCTCTTCGCGCCCTGACCGGACGCCCTCAGCTCAGCCGCCGACCGCACTCGACGCCTGGCGGCCCTGGCCCTGGCGCCCCCGTCGGCGGCCTCGCTCCCTGCGCTCACGGCGCTCCCTGCGCTCCGCCGTCGGCGCCGTCCAGGGCAGCAGGCCGGTGGCGAGGTCGGCCACGGCGTGACGCACCGGGGAGTCCGGTGCGTGCTCGACGACCGAGCGCCCGGCGAGCAGCGCCGCGTCGACGCCGGCCGCGTCGTCGGGCACGAACCGCACGGACGCGAGTCCCGCGAACCGCAGGAGCGAGTCGGCGATGCGGGACTCGGGACGGGACCCGACGGCGCCGCTGCGGACGCGGTTGACGACGGGCACGGGGTCACCGGAGGGCACCGTGCCGAGCTCCTGGAGTCCCCGGACGAAGCGCTGGAGCGCGACCGGGTCGGCCCCACCCACGGCCACGACGAGGTCGGAAGCCGCCAAGGAGGTCAGCGTGGCCTCGTTGCGTCGCGGGGCCACGGTGTCATAGCTCAGCTCCTCGTCGTCCTCGAGGCAGAAGCCGCAGTCGACGACGACGACCTGCACGAGCGAGCGGCTCAGCTCGAGCACCCGCTCGAGCGCGGCAGCCCGCACCTCTGGCCACCGCTCGGCCTTGGGCAGCCCGGTCAGCACGCGCAGCCCGGGGACGACCACGGGGGCGATCCGCGAGAGCGCAGGAAGGTCGAGCAGACCCTGGTCGGCCGCACGGCACGCCGCCGCGACCCCCGGCGCCTCGTCGAGGAGCCCGAGGGTCTGCGCGACGCAGCCCCCGTAGGTGTCGGCGTCGACGAGCAGCACCTCGACGCCCCGGCTCGCGACCTCGGCGGCGAGCGTCGTCGCGACGGTCGTGCGCCCGGGTGCACCGGTAGGTCCCCACACCGCGATGACGGGCGCACGCTCCGGGCCGCCGAGCCGCGAACCGGTCGCACGGCCGGCGTCCACGCCGTCGTCCGGCGAGCGCCCCGCGCCGCGCGACCCGGAGGCCTCACAGCCGTCGGTGGTGGCGGCGCCCGCAGGACGCCAGGCGGCGTCACCGGCGGTGGCGGCCTCCGCAGGGTCGGACGGGTCGGACGGGTCGGACGGGTCGGACTGGTCGCCCGGACGACGGGCCGCACCGGGGAGGCCGCCGGGTCCCGTTCCGGCGGCATCGTCGGCCGCGTCTCCGTGCAGGGATGCCTCGAGGCCGTCGACGTCACCCACGGCCTCGTCCAGCGACTGCTCCCACCGGTCGGCGCCCGCCTCGACCGGAACCGTGACGGTGATCGTCAGCTGTCGCAGTCGGCGCTCGGCCCCCTCGTCATCGGTGGGATGCACCCCAATCACGCGGATCCGGTTGGCGCGCAGACGGTTCACGACCGTCAGGTCGAGGCCGCGCAGGTCGGAGGAGACGACGGCGGTGTCACCGAGCCCGGCGTCGGCCACCGACAGCAGCTCGGACACGTCGGCGCACCGGCGGGTCACCGTCACGTCGCGCAGGCCCTCGAGGGTCGTGGCGACCGCCGACTCCCACTGGTGGCTCAGGGCGGTCAGGACCTCGGTCATGCGCCGCCGCCGGTGACCGCCCCGACGGACGGGACGAGAGTCAGCTTGGCCTCGCCGTCCACCGCCTCGACGAGCGGCTGGACCTTGTCGGCCGGCACGTAGATCTGCACCGACGTCATCGAGCCCGACCCGAAGCCACCGCTGCTCGTCATCACCGCGGCGACCGCTGCGGACTCGAGGACCTTCTTCGTCGGTGTGGTGGCCTCGTCGCCCGCCGTCGAGGCCTTGGGGGTGACGAAGACGTCCACCCGGCTGCCCCGGGCCAGCCCGGTCGTAGACATCGCGTCGGCACGGACGGTGACCCGCTGCACGGCGACGGCGTCGGCGGCGCCGACGGCGGACGCGGGCACGAGCTCACCGGCGCGCACGTCGCGCACCATGAACGAGCCGGTCGGGGCCGGGGCGTCGGCGGCGAGGTAGGCGTTCATCCCGTCGGCGAGACGGACGTCCGCGCGCACGAACGAGGCCTCCTCGACCTCGTCGCCGGCGACGAGGTTGCTCGCCGCGACCCACACCGGGACCCGGTCGTCGGCGCTGGCGACGGCCTTGGCACCCAGCGTCGCCGCGACGACCACGAGCAGCACGCCGACGACGAGGCGGCTGTCGCGCCAGGACGGTCGCTGCAGGCGCTTGGCGCTGGGACTGGCCAGCTCGGTCATGTGGGCCCCCTGTGGTCCGCCGGTCGATGACTGGGCGCGCCCGCCGCACGGCAGCGGACGGACGCGGCAACATCTTGCATCAACCGGGGGCAAACCGCCCGTCAGCGTGCACAGCTGGGGACGACGGCCAATACACGCGGCACCGATCCCTAGGATGGGGGTGTTCCCTGCCGTCCATCTGCGGCCCTGCCGGAGTCGGGCGGCCCCGGCCGTGGTCGGACGCACCGAGGCGGGTACGGGTGTGTTCGAGGCCGTCGACGAGACGGTGCCCTGAGGAGGAGACAACGTGGCCCAGCGGTTCCTGCAGCTCGCCGAGGTGTCGGAGATCCTCAACATCTCCTCCGCCCAGGCGTACGCCCTCGTGCGGTCCGGGGAGCTGCCGGCCATCAAGATCGGCGGGCGGGGCCAGTGGCGCGTCGAGGCCACCGAGCTCGAGGGCTACATCCAGCGGATGTACGCCGAGACGAAGTCGTTCGTGCAGGCACACCCGTTCGGCGGCTCCGCCGAGGAGTGAGGCAGCCGGCACCCGGGTCGTCAGAGCCGCCGCACCGAGCCGAGTGACCAGAAGGGCACGAGCAGCCGCCCGGTGACGTTGGCTGCACGACGCGCCTCGTCGGACGCGTGCTCGGCCAGCTCGAGGTGGTCGGCCCCGACGACGTCGATCGTCCCCGTGGCCGGGTGCCCTTCCACGTCGACCACCTCGACGACGGCACGGTCCCGACTGACCGCCCGGAGCGCCGCACCCAGGGCGAAGCGCCGCGCGACGACGGAGGGCGTCCGAGCCCCAGGCGGCAGTCCTGACACCGCACGGACCGCCGCGAGCGCGACGAGGACCGGTCGCCCCGGGGCCGTCTCGACGAGCGCCCAGTCGGGCCCGACGTCGACGAGCCTCCCCGAGACGACGCGCCCGCGCAGCCGCAGGCCGACCTGCGTCGGGCCGATGTTGGCGAGCAGCCGCGTGTGCACGTCGAGCAGGGCCCGCTCACGCCGGGTGCGGTCGGCGACCTCGGCCTCGAGCTCGCGGACGTCGTCCAGCGCGAGCTGCGCCTCGAGGTCGTCGAAGAGCCGGTCCCAGCGCATGCGCACACCCTCCCCTGCGCCGGCGTCCTCGGCCAGCCGACGATTCTTGACCAACACCATACTTGACCAAACGTACGCAAACTGCATTGAATGAAAGCATGCACAGGGGAACAGCGTCAGCGACGACCGGCACGCACCGAGCCCAGGCCACGGGCCGAGCCGGCGGCGGCGCCGCCGGCCACTTGGTCCGGGACGACCGACCTCGCCGGCCCGCCGAAGGTCGGGACCGCGCGGTCGGGCGCGAGGCCGCGGCCGGAGCAGCGGGCCTGGCGGTCGCCGTGCTGACGCTGCTGTACCTCCTGACGGTCGCGCGGCGAGGTCTCGGCACGGCCGAGGCCGCTGCTCGCCCGGACGACGTGCTCCTCCTCCTGATGGTCTGGGTCGGCGTCCTGCTGGCGGCCTGGCTGGCGATCGGGAGCCTCTTCGCCGTGGCCTCGCTCCTGCCGGGCGCGGCTGGACGGGTGGCGGGTGACGTCGCCGAGCGGGTCACCCCGGTCGCGGTGCGCAAGGTGCTGACACTCGTGCTGGGCGCCACGGTCGGCTCGATGGCCCTGCCTGCGGCGCCCGTCTCGAGTGCCGGCTCCGGTCCGAGCGCACGCGGCGCCGAGGGCCACGCATCCCCGGCCGAGCAGGCGTCCGCACCCGACCTGGCGCCCGGCTACGCGCCCACCGACCTGACGCCCGGTTATGCGCCGACCGCCGGGTCCGCCGACCCCTCGGGGCCCTCGGGCCAGGCCTCGGGTGCTGACCTCCCCGACATCCCGGAGGTCGCCGTCGTCGGTCCCGGCTACTCCCCCACCCCAGGGCACACCCCGCAGGACCTCGTCGCACCGGCACCTCCGAGGCTGCTCGACGGGCCCGGCTACGTCCCTACGCCACCGGTCCCCGTGCTCGACGCCGACCGGTCGCGGCTCCTGGCTCCGGCCCCGCGCCTCGCGACGTCGGCGCACGACCTCGTCACCGTCCGACGCGGCGACTCCCTCTGGACGATCGCCGCCCGACACCTCGGTCCGGGCACCTCCGACGCTCAGATCTGCCGGGAGTGGCCGAGGTGGTATGCCGCCAACCGCGACGTCGTGGGCGACGACCCCGACCTGCTCGTGCCGGGCCAGCAGCTGCGTCCACCCTCGAGCACGTCGCACCCGGCAACGCGCGGGACCCGCGCCACCGCGCCCCACCCGTCCACCACCCACGTCGGTGCCGGCAGCGGCGCCCCGGCGGAGCAGGGAGCCCGGTGATGACCAGAGCGACGACCGCGTCCGGCCAGACGCCGACCCCCGCCCGCGACGGCTTCACCGTCCGGCGCATCCCCCAGACGGCGCCCCGGATCATCAGCGCCGACGAGGCCTGGCACGGGGAGCCGCCCTACGCGCAGGACGCGCTCGCCCTCGACTTCTTCGGCGCACGTGACGACGAGGACTTCGGCCGGCAGCCGACCCGCACGAGCCTGCTCCCGGAGCCGGCCCCGCTCGTGGCCCGTCTCGCGCAGGCCATCGTCGAGGTCGTGTCGGGTCAGCGACCCGCGCCGCAGCTCATCCGGCACACGGCGCCGACCATCTACTCCGTCATCGCGCGGCAGGCCATGGTCGCCGGCCGACGTCGCGCACCAGGCCCGCGTCGCGCGGCCGTCGTACGTCGGGTCCGCGTGTGCGAGCCCGCCGACGGCATCGTCGAGGCGTGCGCCGTCGTCGTGTCCCACGGACGCGTCCGCGCCCTGGCCCTGCGGCTCGAGGGCCTCGACGGACGCTGGCTCGTCACCGCGCTCACCATCGGCTGACGGCACGCGTCAGCGACGGGCGCGCCCCCGGCATACGTCCGCTCCGGCATGCAGACGGCCCGGGCACCCTCGGGGGCCCGGGCCGTCTCGCGTGGTGAGTCAGCGGCGCTTGCGCTTGACCTTCTTGCCGCGACGGTCGGCCTTGCGCTCGACCGTCTGCTGGCCGCCGGTCTCGACGGCACGGCCGTCCTCACCTGGGGCGGTGTAGTGCAGGGTCGCCGGGCGCTGGGCCTCCGGGTCGAGGTCGACGCCGGAGACACGGACACCGGAGCCGAAGGGGCGACGTCCTGCGGCGGCGGCCTCCGCCTCCTCGTCGGTCTCGCCGTTGCGGGCGGCGGCACCGGTCGCGTCGTCGGCCACGTGCCCCGCGGCGGCGAGACCGCTGACGAGGTCCCCGACCGACATCGGCGCGGCGCCGACGGGAGCGGCAGCGGCCTCGGGCAGCTGCACCTCGACGGAGAAGAGGTGGCTGACCGACTCCTCCTTGATGGCCTCCATCATCGCCTCGAAGAGCTGGAAGCCCTCGCGCTGGTACTCGATGAGCGGGTCGCGCTGGGCCATCGCCCGCAGACCGATGCCCTCCTGGAGGTAGTCCATCTCGTAGAGGTGCTCGCGCCACTTGCGGTCCAGGACCGAAAGGACGACCCGGCGCTCGACCTCGCGCATCGTCTCCGAGCCGAGCGTCTCCTCACGCTGGTCGTACGCGTGGTGCGCGTCCGACATGAGCTGCTCACGCAGCAGGTCGGCCGTGATGGCCTGCCGGCCGCCGGCCATGTCCTCGACCGCCTCGATGCTGAGCGAGACGGGGTAGACCTGGCGCATCGCCTCCCAGAGCTTCTCGAGGTCCCAGTCGGCCGCGAAGCCCTCGGCCGTGGCGGCGTCCACGTAGGAACCGACGACGTCGTTGACGAAGAGCCGCAGCTGCTCGTGGAGGTCCTCGCCCATGAGCACGGCGCGGCGCTCGTCGTAAATGACCTGGCGCTGGCGGTTCATGACGTCGTCGTACTTGAGGACGTTCTTGCGGATCTCGTAGTTCTGCGCCTCGACCGACCCCTGGGCCTTCTGGATCGAGTTCGTGACCATCTTGGACTCGATCGGCACGTCGTCCTCCATGCCGGCGGTCTGCATGAAGCGGTCGACGAGGCCGGCGTTGAACAGGCGCATGAGGTCGTCGTTGAGCGAGAGGTAGAAGCGCGACTCGCCCGGGTCACCCTGGCGGCCGGAACGACCACGCAGCTGGTTGTCGATGCGGCGCGACTCGTGACGCTCGGTGCCGAGGACGTAGAGGCCGCCGAGCTCGGTGACCTCCTCGTGCTCCGCCGCGACGTCGCGCTCGGCGTTGGCGAGGGCCTCGTCCCAGGCGGCTTCGTACTCCTCCGGCGTCTCGTGCGGGTCGAGCCCGCGACGCTTGAGCTCGGCGACGGCCCGGAACTCGGAGTTGCCGCCGAGCATGATGTCGGTGCCTCGACCGGCCATGTTCGTCGCGACGGTGACAGCACCCTTGCGGCCGGCGTCGGCGACGATCGCGGCCTCGCGCTCGTGCTGCTTGGCGTTGAGGACCTCGTGCTTGATGCCGCGCTTCTTCAGCTGCTGGGAGAGGTACTCGCTCTTCTCGACCGACACGGTGCCGACGAGGACGGGCTGGCCGACGGCGTACTTCTCGGCGATGTCGTCGACGACGGCGTCGTACTTGGCCACCTCGGTGCGGTAGACGAGGTCGGCCTGGTCCTTGCGGATCATCGGGCGGTTCGTCGGGATCGGGATGACGCCGAGCTTGTAGATCGAGTTGAGCTCGGCCGCCTCGGTCTGGGCCGTGCCCGTCATGCCCGAGAGCTTGTCGTACATGCGGAAGTAGTTCTGCAGCGTGATCGTGGCGAGCGTCTGGTTCTCGTTCTTGATCTCGACGCCCTCCTTCGCCTCGATGGCCTGGTGCATGCCCTCGTTGTAGCGACGGCCGGGGAGCATGCGGCCGGTGTGCTCGTCGACGATGAGGATCTCGCCGTTCATGACGACGTAGTCCTTGTCCTTCTTGAACAGCTCCTTGGCCTTGATGGAGTTGTTGAGGTAGCCGATGAGCGGCGTGTTGACCGTGTCGTAGAGGTTGTCGATGCCGAGGAGGTCCTCGACGCGCGCGATGCCGGACTCGAGGACGCCCACGGTGCGCTTCTTCTCGTCGACCTCGTAGTCGCCGCGACCGTCCTCGCCGCGGTTGAGCCGGGCCGCGATGCGGGCGAACTCGACGTACCACTTCGTCGCGAGGTCGGCCGGGCCGGAGATGATGAGCGGCGTGCGGGCCTCGTCGATGAGGATCGAGTCGACCTCGTCGACGATGCAGAAGTTGTGGCCGCGCTGGACGAGCTCGGCGGGGTCCCACGCCATGTTGTCGCGGAGGTAGTCGAAGCCGAACTCGTTGTTCGTGCCGTAGGTGATGTCCTTGGCGTACTCGGCGCGCCGCTGCTCGGGCGTCATCTGGCTCAGGATGCAGCCGGTCTCCATGCCGAGGGCGCGGTGGACGCGGCCCATGAGCTCGGACTGGTACTCGGCGAGGAAGTCGTTGACGGTGATGACGTGGACGCCCTTGCCCGACAGCGCGTTGAGGTAGCTCGGCAGGGTCGCGACGAGGGTCTTGCCCTCACCGGTCTTCATCTCGGCGACGTTGCCGAGGTGGAGGGCGGCGCCACCCATGAGCTGCACGTCGAAGTGACGCTTGCCGAGGGTGCGCTTGCTCGCCTCGCGGACGGCCGCGAAGGCCTCCGGCAGCAGCATGTCGAGGGTCTCACCCCGGTCGAGGCGCTCGCGGAAACCCTTGGTCTCGTCGCGCAGCTCCTCGTCGGTGAGCTTCTCGAAGTCGGCCTCGAGGGCGTTGACCTGCTTGGCGATGCCCTGGAGCTTCTTCAGGGTCCGGCCTTCGCCGGCGCGAAGCAGCTTCTCGATGACGGCCATCTGGTGATCTCACTCCCGACTGAACGTGTGGACTCGCCCGGTGGGCGGGCTCCATCGCCCGTGATGGGTCACGGGACCCGCCTAGGCTAGCCGCCTTCCGGACACAACGACCAACGCATCGGCCCCCGGCCCGGTTCCGGGAGCGTGAGCGGCCCGGCCCCGCCCCTCACCGAGGGCGTATGCCGTGTGGCCGCGGGCGCGCTCAGCGGCTCGGGGCGGTGGTGGCCGGGTCGACGTTCCGGTCGACGGGGAGGTCGACGCGACCCAGCCCGAGCCAGGCGGCCATCGACTCGAGGTTGGCGAGCAGGGCCGGGCGCGCCTCGGCGGGTGCCCCGGGCTCCCAGGTGACGCGGTGGCAGCGCAGCACGCCGGCGACGCGGTCCGCCTTGAGGTCACAGCGCGCGACGAGCGCCTCGCCGTGGAGGAAGGGCAGGACGTAGTAGCCGTGCACGCGCTTCTCGGCGGGCGTGTAGATCTCGATGCGGTAGTGGAAGTCCCAGAGGGCGTGGATGCGCTCACGCTGCCAGACGAGCGAGTCGAAGGGGCTCAGCAGGGCCTCGGCGTGGACGCGTCGGGGCAGCCGCGCCTCGGCGTGGAGCCAGGCCGGCTTCCAGCCCGGCACCGTGACCGGGATGAGCTCACCGTCCGCGACGAGGCGGGCGATGGCGGGGCGGGCGTCCTCGCGCTTGATCCGGAAGTAGTCGGCCAGGCACAGCTCGGTGCCGACGCCGTGGGCCCGGGCGGCGATGCGGACGAGCTCGAGGAAGCGGTCGGGATCGGCCTCGGGTCCGGGGCGGTCGGTCCAGGCGGCCCGCAGCGGCGGCGGCGCGGTGGCGGCGAGCGCGGCATAGCGTCGCTCGAACTGCGACGTGCGCCCCGCGGAGCTGATCTGCCCGGCCCAGAAGAGGTACTCGAGGGCCTGCTTGACGTCGGACCAGTTCCAGCCCCAGTGGTCGGTGCGCCGGGGCTGGTCGTGCTGGAGGGCCGCTTCCACCTCGCGCGCGGTCATCGGGCCGCGCGCCTCGACCTCGGCCCGCACGAGGTCGACGTAGTCGGGGCGCTCCTCGAGGATGCGCCGCATGCCGCCCCACGCCTTCTCGGCGGCGGCGCGCATGCGGAAGTCGAGCAGCGGCCACGTCGACGGCGGGACGAGGCTCGCCTCGTGGGCCCAGTACTCGACGAGCCGCCTCGGGGCCCGGTCGCGGGCCCGGTCGAGCAGTGCCGGGTCGTAGGGCCCGAGCCGCGAGAAGAACGGGAGGTACTGGCTGCGGGCGAGCACGTTGACGCTGTCGATCTGGACGACCCCGACGCGGTCGACGACCCGCTGCACGTGGCGCATGGTCGCGGCGAAGGGCTCGGGACGCGGGTCGAGGAAGCCCTGGGCGGCGATGGCGGTGCGGCGCGCCTGCGCCCGGGTCATCCCGCGCGTGGCAACGGTCATGGTCGGCGCTCCTGGCGTCTCGGCCGGGTCGGTCGGGGCTCGGTCGGGGGTCGGTCGGGTCGGTCGGGTCAGTCGGGGTCGATGAGCCGCTGGCGGACGGCATACATCGCCGCCTCCATGCGCGAGTGCATCTGCAGCTTGTCGAGGATGTTGCGGATGTGGTTGCGCACGGTGTTCTCGGAGATGAACAGCTCGGCGCCGATCTCGCGGTTGAGCTTGCCCTTGGCGACGCTGCGAAGGATCTCGAGCTCGCGGTGGGTCAGCCGCGGCAGCTCCAGCCCCGGCGTGGGCGCGGGCGGCACGTCCTTCTGGCTGATCGCCTTGAACTCCTCGAGCAGCTTGGAGGCCATGAGGGGCGAGAGCAGCGACTGCCCCTGGAAGACGCCCCGGATGCCGGCTGCCACCTCCTCCGGCGGCACGTCCTTGAGGAGGTAGCCGTTGGCACCGGCACGGACGGCCTCGAAGAGGTTGGCCTCGTCGTCGGAGCTCGTCAGCATGAGGATCCGCGCCGACGGGACCCGCTGCTTGATGACCCGGCACGCGTCGATGCCGCCGCGCTTGGGCATGCCGACGTCCATGACGATGACGTCGGGCAGGATCTCCTCGGCCTGGTCGACCGCCTCGATCCCGTCGGCGGCCTCGCCGACGACCTCGATGCCGTCCTCCGTCGACAGGACGGTCTGCAGACCCCGGCGGTAGAGGGCGTGGTCGTCGACGATGAGGACACGGATGACGTCGGGGGGCGGGTTCACGGCTCCATCTTGGCCCAGACCACGGACACGCCGCCCTCTGGACGGCCCGCGTCGGCGCGGCGGGGCCCGGACGCCCGTCGGGGCGCCCCCTCGAAGGGGACGCCCCGACGCCGTCGATGCCCGGGGAGCAGGGGTTCAGCCCGTGGCGGCGACGGCGGCGTCCGCGTCGGTCTCGAGGTGCAGCACCCCGTAGCTCCAGCCGCGGCGCCGGTAGACCACGCTCGGGCGGTCGGTGTCTGCGTCGTGGAAGAGGAAGAAGTCGTGTCCGACGAGCTCCATCTGGTTCACGGCGTCCTCGAGGGACATGGGCGCCGCCGTGTGGATCTTCTCGCGGACCTCGATGGGCGAGTTGCCGAGCGCACCGAAGCGCTCGAGGTCGTCGACCCGGCCGTCACCGGAGTCGCCGGACGAGGTGTCGTCGGTGGCCGCACCGTTCGCAGAGGCGTCGATGCGGGCGGTCGCCTGCGCGACCGACTCGGGGATGCGTCGTCCGCGGCTGACCTTGCGCTTGTCGTGCACCCGCCTCAGGCGGTCCATGAGCTTGTCCACGGCCGCGTCGAGGGCGGCGTACTTGTCGTCGAGACAAGCCTCCGCCCGGATCACGGGACCCTTGGCGTGGCACGTGATCTCGACCTTCTCGGACCCACGGGCGACCCGCTCGTGGGTGACGACGACGTCGATGCGGTGCACCTTGGGTGCGAGCGCCGGCACCTTGGCCAGTCGCTCGTCGAGCTGCTCACGGAATCGGTCGGGGATCTGGACGTGGCGTCCAGTGACGACGATCTCCACGGTTCCTCCTTGATCGCGCACGTCTTCTTCGTGCGGGCAGTGAGAGTGTTTCCGGGCCTCTGGTCACCTAGGACGGGCCCGCGGTCGACGCGGCACCACCCCTTCCTGTCGATCACGTCCCGGGAAGGCGGCCGGCAGGCCGTTCCCCGTGGGACGGGGGTCCACGACTCGACACTACTTGGGCCACGCGCCCACTGGAAGGCGTGCCGGGCATCCCCCTGCAACATCACATGCAACGGACAGGTCAGCGCGTCGCGGGACCCCGCAGGTCACCCGCGCGTGCGCTGGGTGGCGGCCAGGGAGGCGCCCACGACGGACCCGGCGCCGACCGTGCGCAGCGCCCTGGCCGCCTCGGCGAAGGTGGCACCCGTGGTCACGACGTCGTCCACGAGCAGGCATCGTCGTCCCCGGATCACGCTGTGCCACAGGGGAATCACGGACAGTGCCCCGGCAAGGTTCCCGCGGCGCTCGATCGTGCCCAACCCGGACTGGTCCTCGACCCTGCGCACGTGGCGCAGCGCGGGCGCGACCCGGAGCGTCGGGCCGGGTCGCCCGGCCAGCCGCGTGACCGCTGCCTCACACAGTCCCGTCATCGGCGTGTCGCCGCGCTCGCGCACGGCGCGTCGCGAGGAGGGCGCCGGGACGACGACCACGACCCCGTCGTCCCAGCCGACACCGGTCAGCGCCGCGTCGAGGGACGCGGCGAGCAGGGGCACGAGGACGGCCTCCAGGTCGCGTCGGCCCACGTCCTTCCACGCCGACACGGCGGCGCGGAGCGGGTCGGCGTAGACGCCCCAGGCGTGCACGGGCGGCATGCCGTCCGGGACCGGGTGCGGCACGACCCAGGGCCCACCGCCGTGCACGCGCACGCCGCCCGGCGCCACGGGCGTGTGCGTGGAGCGCCCGTCCGTGTCCTGCGACCCAGGTGCCCCGAAGGCCAGACGGACGAGGGCGGACTGACAGCGAGCGCACCAGACGGCGCCCGGACGAAGACACCCGCCGCACTCGCGCGGCAGGACGAGGTCGACGAGGTCGCTGTCACGCACCCGGGCCACGCCGCCCGACACGGCTGCCGCGACCGAACGCCCGAGCGCCGCGACCCCGACCTCGCGCGCCGGGCTCCCCTGCCCCGACCCGCGACGCCCTCGCACGGGTCCAGCCCAGCGCACGACGGCGCGCGGGTCGAGGCGTCCGACCGTGACTGGGGACGGCGACCGGCCGGTCCCGGGGGATGTGGACGGCCCGACGAACAGGCGTCAGCCGCCGGGGACGAGGACGTCGCTGCCGCGCTCGATGAGGGGCCAGTTGGAGCCGGCCCGGGCGAGGACCCGGTTGTCGCTCGTGACGATGATGAGGCCGCGAGGGCCGCCGACCGTCGTGATCGTCACCGCCCCGGGCACGGCGCTGAGACGCGCCGCCCCCGACCGCGTGCCGTCGACGCCCGCACCGATCGTCGCGAGCCACGCGCGCATCGCGTCGCCCTTGCGCACCTGGCCCAGCACGGCGTAGCCGATCGGGTCGAGCCACGTGACGTCCTGGATACGGGTCAGGGACTGCGCCTGGCGCAGGGGCTGCGCCAGCGCCTCGGGCTCGCCGTTCGTCGCCCTGACGATGCCGCTGAGACCGAGCTGCTCGTCGCCCCCCGACCGGTCGGTGGTGACGACGAGCACGCGCGCCGCGTCCGCGGCGACGGCGACGGCCTTGACCCGACGATCGCCGAGCCACGGCGTGCTGATCGGCTTCGGGGCGGAGTCGGGGTCGCTGGAGACGGAGTCGAGGACGAAGATCCGGTCGTCACCCTGCTCGTCGCTGCCGGCGATCCAGAGGTAGCCGTCGGCGTCGTAGACCGGTCGGATGAGCGAGGTCGCGAAGGGCGCGACCGACCTCGGCTGCTCGGTGGACCGCCAGATCGACAGGTCGCGCCGGTTCGCCGACACGGCGGCGACCTGCTTGCCGTCGACGGACAGGGCGAGGCTGCGCCACGTGTCGGGGATGCGCGAGATGTCCCCGTCCTTGGGCTTGAGGTCGGGTCGCTTCGCGTCCTGCGTGTCGGGCACGTAGCGCGGGTCGAAGCGCCGGAGGGCGTCGCCCGTGCGCAGCTGCGCGGTGTCGAGGAAGGTCTTGGGGACGACGTCGTAGCCGAGCTCCGCGGCCGAGGACACCGACGTCACGCCGCCGGGCAGCTCGAGCTGGGTGCTGTCGACGGCGAGCGACACCGAGCTCACGGACGAGATCTGGCTCAGGGTCTTGGTCAGCTGGGCCCACATCGCGGCGCGAGCGGCAGGGTCGGCCGAGAGGGCCTCGCTGCTGAGGTTGACCTGGGCCTTCCCGCTGGTGACGGGGACGGCGTTGACGGCCAGACGGGTGCCCGTTGGCACACCCGTGGTGACGGCGCCCGCCAGGTGGCCGGGGACCGCGCTCAGCTGGGCGCGGGCCAGGGTCGTGGCCAGCCGTGTCCCGATCGGGAACCACCGCGAGTCGGGCACGAGGTCCCGGCCGGTACGCGTGGCGTAGTGCACGACCCGGTTGACGTAGACGCGGTTGAACTGGTCGTTGTCGAGCCACAGACCGAACCCGGTGCTGGGCAGCTCGACGCGCCACTCACCGCCGACCTTCGTCAGGCCGAAGGTGACCTTCTCCCGGACGCCCGGTGGCTGCTCGACGTAGCGCCCGTCCGGCGTCAGTCGCGCGAGCGCGTCCGCGCTGACCTCGACGGTGTCGTCGGCCAGCCGGCGCACGGTCAGGTCGCCGTCGTAGACGACGACGTCCTCGCTCGACCACCGCCAGAGGTCGACCGACGCGGGCGCGAGGAACAAGCGCCCGGTGGCGTGGGTCTCGTCGGTGTCCTCGCCCGCCCGGAGGAAGCCGCGGACGACGGCCTCCTGGCTCGCACCGTCGACCGGGCCGACGGCGACGACCCGGACCGGCTCGTTGAGCACCTCGCCGAGGGCACGCCCCTCGACGACCGGGCCGGTGCTCGGCAGCCCGCCGCAGGCCGCGAGCGCGGTCGAGGCGACGAGCAGGACGCCGACCAGCCGGCGGGCTCTCACGGCGCGCGCTCCACGACGATGCGGCGCAGGCGCAGCGTGTCGTCGTCGGCGGGCCGACCCGGTCCCGACGCACCGTCGCTGCCCGCGCCACCCGCGCCACCCGCCGGGTCGCCTCCCCCGGCGGCGCGAGCCCGGGCGGCCTCGGCCGCGAGCGGGCTGAGCGGAAGCGGCGAGCTCGTGATCGTCGCGTCGGCCTGGCGGGGCAGCGTGAGGCGGAAGCACGACCCCTCGCCGCGGGCGCCCCACGCCTCGAGGCGGCCGGCGTGCAGGCGGGCGTCCTCGAGAGCGATGGCGAGGCCGAGTCCGGTGCCTCCGGTCGTGCGGGCGCGCGCGGGGTCGGCGCGCCAGAAGCGCGTGAAGACGAGCGCCGCCTCACCCGGACGGAGCCCGACACCGTGGTCGCGCACCGTCACGGCCACGGCGGAGTCGTTGGACCCGATCGTCACCTCGACGGGCTTGCCCTCGCCGTGCTCGACGGCGTTGGACACGAGGTTGCGCAGGATCCGCTCGATCCGCCGCGAGTCCATGTCGGCGACGACGGGGCTCGACGGTGCGTTGACCACGAGCTGGGTGCCCTTTCGGGCAGCCAGGGTGCGGTGCGCGTCGACGGCCCGCTCGACGCAGGCGAGCAGGTCGCTCGCCTCGACCTCGAGCACTGCGGCGCCGGCGTCGAACCGCGAGATCTCGAGCAGGTCGCTGAGCAGGGACTCGAAGCGGTCGAGCTCTCCGCGGAGCAGCTCGGCCGAGCGGGCCACGGTGGGTTCGAAGTCGCCACGCGAGTCGTGGATGAGGTCTCCGGCCATGCGGATGGTCGTGAGCGGCGTGCGCAGCTCGTGCGACACGTCCGAGACGAAGCGCTGCTGCACGCGCGAGAGGTTCTCGAGCTGGGCGATCTGCTGCTGGATGGAGGCGGCCATGCCGTTGAAGGATGTGCCGAGTCGCGCGAGGTCGTCCTCCCCCTTAGCCTGCATGCGCTCGTTGAGGTTGCCCTCGGCGAAGCGCTCGGCGACGGCGGCCGCGCGGCGCACCGGGTCGGCCACGAGCCGCGTCACGACGAAGGCGATGGCGCCGATGAGCAGGATGAGGGCGGCGCCGCCGAAGAGGAACGTCTGCCCGATGAAGCTGATGATCTCGCGCTCGCGGTCCATCGGGTAGATGAAGTAGAGGCCGTAGTTGCCGGCTACCGGGAGCACGACCTTCTGGCCGACGATGACGGCGGAGATGCTGTCGTTGCCCTGCTCGACGGTCGCGACCTGGAGGTGCTGGCGCTCGGGCTGGGCCGCGACCTGCTGGCGCAGCTCGTCCGGGATGAACCGGACCCCGACGCTGCCGCTCTCGATCGGTCCGACGATGAACGGCGAGCCGTTGTCGTCGAACCGCGTCAGCACGACGTAGCGCGTCTCGTTGCCGGCGTCGCGCCGGTAGGTGTTGATGAGCGTCGTCGCGAACTGCGTCAGCTTGGCCTGGGTGTCGGTCTGGTCGGTCGAGTCGAACTGGCCCTGCGCGTCGGTCGCGTCACGCAGGCTGTCCTCGGCGGCGATGCGCTGCCGGCCGTCGACGAGGCCTTGGGCGATCGAGCCGTAGAGGTAGGTCCCGACCGCGGTGAGCACGAGGATGCCGAGGAGCATCGTCACGACGACGACGCGGAAGCCGAGGGAGGCCCGCCACAGGTGGAGCAGCCGGCGCCACGCGCCGCGCAGCACCGAACCGACCCGCGAGGCCAGGCTCGCGGGTCCGGTGCGGGCCGCGGGCTGACTCATGTCAGGTCGGGCCGGCCTTGTAACCGACACCACGCACGGTCACGACGATCTCGGGCCGCTCGGGGTCGTGCTCGATCTTGGAACGCAGGCGCTGCACGTGGACGTTGACGAGCCGCGTGTCACCGGCGTGGCGGTAGCCCCACACCTGCTCGAGGAGCACCTCGCGGGTGAAGACCTGCCACGGCTTGCGCGCCAGCGCGACGAGCAGGTCGAACTCGAGCGGAGTCAGGGACAGCGACTCGCCGCCACGCTTGACGGAGTGGCCGGCCACGTCGATCTCGAGGTCGCCGATCGACAGCTTCTCGGGCGCCGGCTCGTCGCCGCGGCGCAGCCGGGCGCGGACGCGGGCGATGAGCTCCTGCGGCTTGAAGGGCTTGACGACGTAGTCGTCGGCGCCGGACTCGAGCCCCACGACGACGTCGACGGTGTCGGTGCGTGCGGTGAGCATGACGATGGGCACCCCGCTCTCGGCACGGATGCGGCGGCAGACCTCCATGCCGTCGAGCCCCGGGAGCATCACGTCGAGCAGCACGAGGTCGGGCCGCGACTCACGGAAGGCGCCGACCGCCTCGGAGCCGTCGGCCACGTGCGTGACCTCGAGCCCCTCGTTGCGCAGCACGATCCCGAGCATCTCGGCGAGTGCGAGGTCGTCGTCGACGACCAGTACCCGACCCTTCACGACACACTCCTTCCCGGGACCGCGGACCACGCGCCCCGTACGTCCTGACCAAATCATCACACACGCCTGACGACCTGCTGACGCTCCCGAGTCCCCGCCGGGGGTCGTATGCCGTCCGCGCGCCCCCGCGACCGCGTGCCGGGAGCGCGCCACACGGCATACGCCCTCGGGTCGCGACGAGGGGCCCCGACCGTGGTCGGGACCCCTCGTCGACAGGTGCGGCGTCAGGCGCTCAGCTCTGCGTGACGTACCACTTGCCGCCGATCTTGACGGCCTTGAAGCTCGAGACGACGTCGGCGGCGAGGGCCGGCTCGGTCGTGACGCTCTCGAACGTGGCGTTGTTGCCGCTGACGGTGGCGCCGCTGATCTTGAGGCCCTGGAAGGCCGCCCCGAGCTCCTTGATCTGGTCGAGCATCGGCGTGATCGTCTTGCCGCACGCGGCGGCGGCACCGGGGATGCTCGAGATGGCCTTGCCGCCGGTGGCCATGAGCTCGCACACGGTGTTGCCGTCGCCGGCGACCATGGCGCCGAGCCACGAGGTCATCGCGGCCTCGGGCGTCGACTGGTCGACGGGCCCGACGGTCGCGCTCGTCGTGCCGGAGGCGGTGGCGCCCGTGTCGTCGGTGGTGCCGGACGACATCGTGTCGGACGGCGTGGTCGCGCTCGAGGACGAACCGGCCGCGGTGGACGGGGTGGCTGCCGGGTCGACGGACTTCGAGCAGGCGGCGAGCGAGACGGAGAGGGCCAGTGCGAGTGCACCGGTCAGGAGCTTCTTCATGGAGGGTCCCTGCCAGACGGGTGGTCGGTGAGTCCCCCGATCCTCCCACGGGAGGGCGCCCGAGGAGCGCTGGGGAGCACCGGGAGAGCACCGGGAGAGCACGGCGCGACGTGTTCCCGGGACCCGCCACGCCGCACTCCAATCCGCCCAAAAGCCCTCGCTCCGTCCGGCGAGCGGGGATGATCGCCCGGTGACGAGCGACACGAGGGGAACCACCCCGGCCGCCGAGCTGGCACCGAACGACGACCGGGACACCGACCCCGGGAACGGCTCGGTCGACGGCGGCGGCGACGGCGCTGTCGACGGCGCGGTCGACGGAGGCCGGGAGGCTGCTCCGCGCGGACGGCGCGGCCCGCTGCCCCTCGGCGTGCGCCAGGCCCTGCCTGGCCTCGTCGTCCTCGTCGCCGTCGTCCAGATCGCCCGCCCGGTGAGCGACCCCGACACGTTCTGGCACCTCGCGGCCGGTGACCGGCTCCGCGAGACGTGGACCTTCAACGGGCCCGACCCGTGGAGCACGATGTCGACGCAGCCGTGGCGTCTGCACGAGTGGCTGCCCGAGCTGCTCATGAGCGTCGTCCAGCAGCTCCTCGGGCTGCCGGGTGTCGCGTGGCTGCTCCCGCTCGGCGGAGCCGTCATCGGCCTCACCCTGTGGCGCGCCACCCGTCCGCGGGCCTCGCTCCTCGCCTCGGCCGCCGTCACGTCCGTCGCGCTCGTGGCCATGAGCCAGAGCCTGTCGCTGCGCCCGCACCTGCTCTCGTTCGCCTTCGCCGTGGCGTTCACGGCCGCGTGGCTGCGCTCGGCGACCGACGCCCGCCCCCGGTGGTGGCTCGTGCCCGTCACGTGGGTGTGGGCCTGCACCCACGGGATGTGGTTCTTCGGCGTCGTCATCGGCGTCGTCGCGCTCCTCGGGATCGCGCTCGACCGTGCGGTGACCCGCCGGCAGTGGCTGCGCCTCGCGCTCGTGCCCCTGGCCTCCCTCGCCGCAGCCGCCGTGACACCGACCGGACCCGAGCTGCTCCTGTCGCCCTTCGCCGTCAACGAGACGACGCAGTTCATCGAGGAGTGGATGCCGCCGTCGCTCCGGCAGCCCGGCTTCCTCGCCTTCCTCGCCCTGGCCGGCACCGTCGTGCTCGTCTGGGCCCGCTCGCGGCACCGCGCCCGCTGGACCGACATCCTCCTCGTCGGGCTGGCGATCGGGCTGGCCCTGCTCTACAGCCGGACCGTCGCCGTCGGCGCCGCCGTCATCGCCCCGGTCGCCGCGGCGACCATCCAGGGCCTGCTCCCACCGGACCGCGAGCCCGTGACGCGGCGCGAGGTCGGTCTCACCGTCGGGCTCACGGCGCTCGGACTGCTCGTCGCGGCCCTCGTCCTGCCGACCCGGGCGGCCGTCCCGACGTGGGGGGCGAACGACCTCGACGCGCCCCTGTCGGCCCTGCCGCAGGGCACCGTCGTGTGCAACGACTACGGCGTCGGGGGCTGGCTCATCTGGCGGCACCCGAACGTGCGACCCACCATCGACGGACGCGTCGAGGTCTACGCGACGGGACACGTCAAGGAGCACATCGACTTCGAGCGTGCCGCCCCCGGCTGGCAGGCCTACGTGCGCCGGACGGGCTGCACCTACGCCCTGCTCACCAAGGGCCAGCCGGTCGTCGAGGCGCTGACGCAGCAGGCCCGGTGGACGGTCGTGCAGCGCGGCTCCGAGTACGTCCTGCTCCGCGCACCGCTCTGACCCGGCACCCTCCCCGCCCCCCCGGACACACGGATGCCGCCCACCTCGTGAGGTGGGCGGCATCCGTACGCCGTTGCCGGGCGCCCCGGTGCGGGGCGGGCGCCGGGTGGGCTCAGTAGCGGTAGTGCTCCGGCTTGTACGGGCCCGCGACGTCGACGCCGAGGTACTCGGCCTGGCCCTTGGTCAGCTCGGTGAGCCGGACGCCGAGGGCGTCGAGGTGCAGGCGGGCGACCTTCTCGTCGAGGTGCTTCGGCAGGGTGTAGACCTGCTTGGCGTAGTCGCCGGTCTTCGTGAAGAGCTCGATCTGGGCGATCGTCTGGTTGGAGAACGAGTTGCTCATGACGAAGCTCGGGTGGCCGGTCGCGTTGCCGAGGTTCATGAGGCGCCCCTCGGAGAGCACGATGATCGAGCTGCCCGACGTGAACGTCCACTCGTGGACCTGCGGCTTGATCTCGGTCTTCTGGATGCCGGGGACACGCGCGAGGCCGGCCATGTCGATCTCGTTGTCGAAGTGGCCGATGTTGGCCACGATCGCCTTGTTCTTCATCTTCGTCATGTGCTCGGCCGTGATGACGTCGTAGCAGCCGGTCGTCGTGATGAAGATGTCGGCGGTCTCGACGACGTCCTCGAGGCGGGCGACCTGGAAGCCCTCCATCGCGGCCTGCAGCGCACAGATCGGGTCGATCTCGGTGACGATGACGCGGGCGCCCTGGCCACGGAGGGACTCGGCACAGCCCTTGCCCACGTCGCCGTAGCCGGCGACGACGGCGACCTTGCCACCGATGAGGACGTCGGTGGCGCGGTTGAGGCCGTCGATGAGCGAGTGGCGGCAGCCGTAGGTGTTGTCGAACTTGCTCTTGGTCACCGCGTCGTTGACGTTGATGGCCGGGAAGAGCAGCTCGCCGGCCTCGGCCAGCTGGTAGAGGCGGTGGACACCGGTGGTGGTCTCCTCGGTGACGCCCTTGATGCCGTCGGCGACCGTCGTCCACTTCTGGGGGTCGGTGGCCAGCGTCTGGCGCACGAGCTCCTTGAAGACGCCGAACTCCTCGGAGTCATCCTCGGTCGTCGGCGGCACCTGGCCGGCCTTCTCCCACTCGCGGCCCTTGTGCACGAGCATCGTCGCGTCGCCGCCGTCGTCGAGGATCATGTTCGGACCCTCACCGCCGGGCCACGTGAGGATCTGGTCGGTGCACCACCAGTACTCGGGGAGCGTCTCGCCCTTCCAGGCGAAGACGGGGACGCCCTGGAGGTCGTCGGCGCTGCCCTTGGGGCCCACGACGACGGCCGCAGCGGCCTCGTCCTGCGTCGAGTAGATGTTGCAGGAGGCCCAGCGGACCTCGGCGCCGAGAGCGGTGAGCGTCTCGATGAGCACGGCCGTCTGGACGGTCATGTGGAGCGACCCGGCGATGCGCGCGCCCTTGAGGGGCTGGGCCTCGGCGTACTCCTCGCGGATCGCCATCAGGCCGGGCATCTCGTGCTCGGCGAGTCGGAGCTGGTGTCGGCCGGCCTCGGCGAGGCTCAGGTCGGCAACCTTGTAGTCGAAGGACATGAGTGATCGTTTCCTTTGATCGTCGGTCTGCAGACCCGGCGCGCCCCTCTGGGCTCATCTGGCGGGTCATCACCCACGCCGGCAGTCGCCCAGTCTAGCCGCGCGCCGCGCCGGCTCGAATCACCTGTCGAGCCCTGCCGGCTGCGTGTCCACCTCCTGCGGCAGCCACACACCCTCCGGTCGCCCACCCACCGCGCCCGGTGTGGCGCCGGCCTCGACGTGTGCGGCTGCGGTGGGGTGGTCGCCGGGCCGGTCAGGCGGCACGACGCGCAGCTCGGCGCACTGCGCTCTCGATCCGGCGTCGGATGCCGCCGGGGTCACCGAGCTGTGACCAGACCACGCGGACGACCTCGTAGTCCTCGTCGCGGATCGCGTCCTCGCGGACCTTCTCCGCGAAGAGGGGGTTGTCGGCCGGCAGGCCGGTCATGACGCCGCCCCCGCCCGGACGGACGGCACCTGCGGCGGGGCGGTACTTCACCGGACCGTCGAACTCGAGGACGACGGGATGGTCGTCGAGCAGTGCGTCGACCCGCTTGCGCCCCTGCCTCGTCCGGATCCACACCTGGGGCGTCGCACGGATCTCCAGCCCGCGCAGCACCGCTGCGAGCCGGGTCTCGCCCGGTGACTCGTGCCGGCCGTCCGCGTGGGCCAGCGCAGCTCGGACGGGCGCGATCCCGGTGCGACCCGCGAACACCCGGAGCGCCTGCTCGATGCCCTGCGTCGTGACGAGCTCGGCGTGCAGCGCTGCGTCGGCGGCGATGAGGGCGTCCATCGGGCCGTTGAGGATCCCGGTCTGCACCACCGCGACGGCGATCGGCAGGACGGGTCCCGCCGTGGTCTCGCCGACGTGCGCTGCCGGTAGGGCGGGATGCACCCGGTAGCCCTGACGCGACCTCGACCCGCGGTCGCGGACCCGGGTGAGGTGCACGAGCGAGAGGTCGGCTCGCCAGACCGGGATCCCGACCGCGAGCAGCCGCGAGTGGTGGCTGGCCACGACCCGGCCCTCGAAGTGGCGGAGCAGCGCCCGCAGGCTGAGCAGGTGCCGGTCGACGGCGTCCACCGGCTCACGGGTGGCGGACCCGCCGCGAACGAGGCGTGCAGGCGCCCGTCCCGGCAGAGCCGCTCGATGTCGTGCGAGGTCAGGCCGACCTCGTGCAGTCGGGCGGCGTCGACGACGTCGTCGTCGCAGTGGGGCACGAGAGCCGGTGCGAGGTCCATGCCGTCAGGGTGCCCGCCACGCGCCGCCGTCCCCGATGCTGCGGCCCCCGCTGTGGACACCGGCGGGTGCCGGGACCGGGGTGTGGACGGAGGCTCGAGGCTACCCCATACTCGGGAACACACCTTGTGGACAGCGGCACACGGCATACGCGGTGTGATCGACCCCGAGGTGCGCGGCTGGACCACGCAGGCGCGTCAGTGCGTGGTCGCGGCCTCGTCGTGCTTCTTGCGGCGCGGGATGACGTGCAGGACCGCGACGACGACGGCGCCGACGACGAGACCGATGAGGGCCGACGCGAGGGTGTTGACGACCCACGCGAGGAAGCCACCGATGCCGGCCACCCCGGCCACCCCCTCCTCGAGGTGGTGGACGAGGTCGTAGAGCGCGTGCCAGCCCAGCTCGTCGACGCCGACGAGCAGGATGTGGCCACCGACCCAGAGCATCGCGGCGATGCCGACCGTCGACAGGACCGAGAGCAGCTTCGGCATGCCCTTGACGAGGCCGCGGCCGATGCGCTGCGAGGCGCCCGACTCGCGCTGGGCGAGGTGCAGGCCGACGTCGTCCATCTTGACGATGAGGCCGACGACGCCGTAGACGAGCGCCGTGATGAGCAGGGCGACGATGACGAGGATGATGAGGCGGGAGACGAACGGCTCGGTGTCGACCTCGTTGAGGGCGATGACCATGATCTCGGCCGAGAGGATGAAGTCGGTCCGGATCGCGCCGGAGACGACGGCCTTCTCGTCGACCTCGCCGGGCTCGGGCTCCTCCTCCTTGTGACCCGAGACGATCTCCCAGACCTTCTCGGCGCCCTCGTAGGCGAGGTAGGCGCCACCGACCATGAGGATCGGCGTCAGCAGCCACGGCACGAACTGGCTGAGCAGCATGATCACGGGGAGGATGATGAGCAGCTTGTTGCGCAGCGAGCCGAGGGCGATCCGCTTGATGATCGGCAGCTCGCGCTCGGGCGCCAGGCCCTGCACGTAGCGCGGGGTCACGGCCGTGTCGTCGACGACGACACCGGTCGCCTTGACGCTGGCCTTCGCGGCGGCCGCGCCCACGTCGTCGACGGACGCCGCCGCGAGCTTCACGAGTGCCGCGATGTCGTCGAGTAGCGCTACGAGTCCGCCTGCCATGGCGTCATCCTAAGGTGGTCTGGGAGTCGGCTGGGAACGTGCTCAGGCCGGGTCGTCGAGCTTCAGCCCGAGCAACGCGTTCTCGACGACCTCCGCGAGCGCCGGGTGGATCCAGTACTGCCCGCGGGCGAGGTCGTGGACCGTCGTGCCGAACGCCATCCCCTGCACGAGCGGCTGGATGAGGGAGGTCGCCTGGGGACCCATGAGGTGGGCTCCCAGGAGCAGGCCCGTCGTGGGGTCGGCCACGAGCTTGCAGACGCCCGTCGTGTCCTCCATGGCCCAGCCGTATGCCGTGTCGCCGTAGGCCTGGACGTAGGCCGTGTGCGCGCGTCCCTGCTCGACGCACTCCTGCTCGGTGAGCCCCACGGTGGCGACCTGGGGGTGGCTGAAGACGCCGGACGGCACGTTGTCGTGCGGCAGTCGGCGCAGGTCGTCGGGGTGCACGAGGTTGTGCGCGATGGTCCGCGCCTCGGCGTTGGCCAGGTGCTTGAGCTGGTGGGGAGCGCTGATGTCGCCGAGGGCCCACACGCCCGGGGCTCCCGTGCGGCCGTAGGCGTCCACCTCGACGCGCCCGTCGTCGAGCAGGGTCAGACCGCCGGCATCGACACCGAGCCCGGCGCTGTTGGGCACGCGACCGGTGGCGACGAGCAGCAGGTCGGCGTCGACCGCGGTGTCGTCGTCGAGGCGCAGCCGCACTCCCGCTCCCCCGGCGCCGACCTCGACGGCGGTGACCGTCGTCTCGGTGCGCACGTCCCACTGCTCGCGGGCCACGTCGGTGAAGCGCCGCGCGATGTCGGTGTCGAGGTGACGCAGCAGCAGCGACGACCGTGCGACGACCGTCACGTGCACCCCGAACGAGGCGAAGACGTGGGCCATCTCGGCCGCGATGAAGCCGCCCCCGATGATGGCGAGCCGCTCGGGCAGCGCGTCGATGCGCATGATCGTGTCGGAGGTGTGGAACGGCACGCCCGACTCGGTGACGACGTCGGGCACGACCGGGTGGGCGCCCGCGGCCACGACCACCTGGTCGGCCGTCAGGGTCTCCTCGCGGCCGTCGCCGAGGTTGACCGTGAGCGTCCGCTCACCGGTGAAGCGCGCGTGCCCGAGGTAGGCCGTCGTGTTGGGGCCCTCGACACGGTAGCGCCGCCCACCCTCCGAGATGGGGTCGATGCGCCCGAAGACGCGGTCGCGGACGTCGGTCCAGCGCACGCCGTCGAGCGTGGCGTCGACGCCGTAGCGGCCGGCCTCGCGCACGTCCCGCGCGAGGTCCGCGGCGTAGACGAACATCTTCGTCGGGATGCAGCCGACGTTGAGGCAGGTGCCGCCGAACGTCCCGCCCTCGATGATCGCGACGCGCTTGTCGTCGAAGTCGGGGGTCACGAGCGAGTTGCCCGAGCCGCTGCCGATGATGGCCAGGTCGTAGTGCTCCGTCACCGTGGCAGCCTACGTGGGAGACCCGACCGACCCGGGACGGCGTCCGCTCCGACGAGGCCGGCACACGGCATACGCCCTCGGTGGTGGCGGAGGGCTCAGGCGCCCCGCGCGCCCCGCAGCAGGCGCACGTGGGGCGAGTTCGCGGGGTCGAAGCCGAAGCCGAGGGCGAGGTAGGTCGCGGCGAAGTCGGTGAGGGCCACGTGGTGCGCGAGGCGCAGCAGGGGGTCGGCGGCGGGGGCGTCGACGAGCGAGACCCGGACTCCGGCGTCCTCGGCGACGGACACGACGGTGTCGGCGAGACCGTGCCGGTCGCCCGGCGAGGTGTCGCGCAGCATGATGAGCCGCAGCGGTGGCCGGCTCGGGCCGTCGAGGAACGGGTCGGCGAAGATGTCGTCGCTCCCGCCGCCACCGGACTGGCCGGGGGCGAGGGGACCGTCGAAGCACGCGACGATCTGGCTCGCCGCGTCGGGGAGCGCGCCGTGGGCGACCGGCACCCGGCCCGTGCGGCCGAACATCGCGGCCGCCCGGCGCGCGGTGACGTCGCCGAAGGGGCCCTCGCCGAGCACGATGGGCGTCGACTCGGCGAGCTCGGTCGCGAGCACCTTGGCGGGGTTGACGAACGACTCGGACGACGGCCGCGCATCGGTGGCCGCGCGGTCGAGCACGTCGGCGAGCTCCGCGAGCGTCTCGCGGCTGACGGACGCGATCCCCATGGCGTCGGCGGCGAGCAGCGCCGGCGTGGCCTGGGCCCACACGGACGTGCGCGACGACGCCCCGTCGACCGCGATCGGGACGTGCACGCCGTGGGCCCGCGCGCAAACCTCGGACAGCGGCGACTCGGCCGCCCCGACGGTCACGAGGAAGGCGCCACGCCGCGCCGCCTCGGCGGCGAGGGCGAGCGTGCCGGCCGCACGACCGGACTGGGACACGGCGATGACGACGTCGAGGGCCCCGACCCAGCCGGGCAGCGACCCCGACGAGCAGCTCTGGACCGGCAGCGCCGAGGCACCGCGGGACACGGCCTCGAAGAGGTCGGCCACGGCGACGGACCCGCCGGCCGCCGCGACGACGACCCCACGGGGCTCGACGTCACGCAGACGGTCGAGACCGGCCTCGGCCGAGGCCGCGACGGTGCGTCGGACCTGGGCGCCGGCGCCGGCGAGGGCGCGCAGCGTGTCGCTGGAGTCGAGGGAGCTCAGGGCGCCCTCGTCGTCGAGGCGGGCTTCGTCGAACACGGCGCCCACGGGTCTCAGCCGTCGGTGCGGCGGGCGAGGTCGACGAGGAGGACGGGGACGCCGCCCTCGACGGGGTAGGCGAGGTGGCAGGTGTCGCAGCGCAGCTCGGCGGTCTCGGTCTCGGCGGTCTCGGTCCCGGCGTGCTCACTCGCGGCGTGCACCGCGTCGACGAGCTCGCCCTTGCACTGCGGGCACCGGAGGATGCCGCGCAGCCACGGCTCGATGGTCTGCTGGCTGTGGCTCACGAAGCGTCTCCTGCGTCCTGGGCGGTGGTGGACCCGGTCTCGTCGCTCGCGGCGGCGCCCGACCGGATGAGGGCGAGCAGCTCGTCGCGCACGTCCTGCATCGTCTCACGGTCGGCGGCCTCGACGTTGAGCCGCAGGAGCGGCTCGGTGTTGGAGGCGCGCACGTTGAACCACCACATCGGGGCCTCGCCCTCGGGGCTCGTGACGGTGAGCCCGTCGAGCTCGTCCGTGCCGGCTCCGCGCACCTGCGCCCATCCGCGCACCTGCTCGACGACGGCGGCCTGGTCGGTCACCGTCGAGTTGATCTCGCCGGACGCGACGTAGCGCTCGTACTCGTCGCAGAGGTCGGACAGCGGGCCGTCCTGCTCGCCGAGGGCCGCGAGCACGTGCATCGCCGCGAGCATGCCGGTGTCGGCGTACCAGAAGTCGCGGAAGTAGTAGTGGGCCGAGTGCTCGCCGCCGAAGACGGCTCCGGCGCGGGCCATCTCGGCCTTGATGAAGGAGTGTCCGACGCGCGTGCGCACCGGGGTCGCGTCGTGCTCGGCGACGATCTCCCGCACGGCGGCGCTGGAGATGACGTTGTGCACGATCGACACCTCGGTGTCGCCACCCTCACGGGCCCGGAGGATCTCGCGGACCGCGACGAGCCCGGTGACGGCGCTCGGCGAGACGGGCTCGCCGTCGGCGTCGACGACGAAGCAGCGGTCGGCGTCGCCGTCGAAGGCGAGGCCGATGTCGGCGCCGTGCTCGCGCACGGCCGCCTGCAGGTCGACGAGGTTGGCCGGGTCGAGAGGGTTGGCCTCGTGGTTCGGGAAGGTGCCGTCGAGCTCGAAGTAGAGCGGGACGATCTCGAGCGGCAGCTCGGGCAGGCCCCCGCCCGTGCCGAGCACGGCCGGGACCGTGTGGCCGCCCATGCCGTTGCCGGCGTCGACGACGACCTTGAGCGGGCGCGAGCCCGACAGGTCGACGAGGCCGCGCAGGAAGGCGGCGTAGTCGCCGAGCAGGTCGCGGGTCGTCACCGAGCCGGGACCGCCGGCCGGGTGCGCGAGGCCCGTGCCGCCGTCGAGCAGCCACTGGGCGAGGTCGCGGATCTCGGCGAGGCCGGAGTCCTGGCCGACCGGGCGGGCCGCCGAACGGCACAGCTTGATGCCGTTGTACTGCGCCGGGTTGTGGCTCGCGGTGAACATGGCGCCGGGGAGGTCGAGGGCCCCGCTGGCGTAGTAGAGGCCGTCGGTCGAGCAGAGCCCGATGACGGTCACGTCGACACCGCGCGAGGTCACACCGGCGGCGAAGGCCGCGGAGAGCTCGGGCGAGCTCGGGCGCATGTCGTGGCCGATGACGACCCCGCTCGCTCCGTCGGGGACGGCGACGACCTCGGCGAACGCGGCGCCGATGGCGTGGGCCACGTCGGGCGAGAGCTGGTCGGGCACGATTCCACGTACGTCGTAGGCCTTGACGAAGTCTGCGAGGTGGGGCACGCCGAACACCCTAGTGGTCAGGAGTCCTTGAGGATGCGCAGGTGTCCGCGGCGGCCGGACTCGACGGCCCCGGACTCGGCCTCGGCGTTGGCCTGGCCCCGCGAGGTCGTGCGGGCCTCGCCCGGGCGGCTCGTGCGGGGACGCCCGGCCTCGCGCACGGCGTCGGCCAGGGCGAGGAGGTCGTCGGCGGCCAGAGCCGGCTCGGGGAAGTCGCCACCCACGCGCACGACCTCCCAGCCACGAGGCGCGGTCATGCGCTCGGCGTGCTCGAGGCACAGGTCGTACGTGTGCGGCTCGGCGTACGTCGCGAGCGGGCCCACGACGACCGCACGGTCGGCGTAGGCATAGGTCAGGGTCGCGACGGCAGGACGGGCGCATCCCGTCTTCGAGCAACCACGTGTCAGACCCACGATCCGGGACTCTAGTCCGCCCTCCCGAAGAGGACGAATCACCACGCCGTCCGAGCACGAGATGACTGAGGACGTATGCCGCCGGGTGGCGTCCGCGCTCCCCGCGCGGGTCGATCTAGAGTGGGGACGTGGACACCGCCTCGCCCCGCACGCCCGGGCGTCGTCGTCGGCGCGACCGGCACGGTCGTGGCCGGCGGGGGCCCCTCGCCTGGCCACCGGTCCCCGCCATGACCTCGCGCCGCGACGAGTTCGACGACTTCGTGCTGGACGCCGCCGCCCGTCTCGAGGCGACGTGCGGGCGCGCTTTTCCCGCAGTGGAGTTCGCGGTCGAGGACGTGCCTCGTGGGCCCGCCCCGTGGGACCACCGTGAGGTGCCGCTCGGGCGCCTCTACCCGGCGACGAGCGCCCGTCCGGCGCGGATCGTCGTCTACCGCCGCCCGGTCGAGACCCGCGTCACCGACCGCCGGGACGTCGCTGCCCTCGTGGCCGACATCGTCACGGAGCAGGTCGCCGGCCTGCTCGGGGTCTCGCCCGAGGAGCTCGACCCCGGCTTCGGGGAGTGACCCTCCGCCCACCGGCTCCCGGCCGCTCCCGACCACTCCCGACCGCTGCCTACGGGGCCGGTGAGCGTCGGCGCGTGAGGCGCCGACGCCGGTGACCCAGGTCGCTAGTTGCGCACCTGACGCACCGGCACCGACAGGGCCCGCACGGGTGCGTCGCTGAGCGAGGCCACCGAGAAGGACGGGACTCCCCCGTCGACCCCGGCCACGGAGACGGCGCCTCGCAGCGTCCCCTTCGTCGGCACCACCCACACGCCCTTCGCGCCCTTCGCATCGACGGCGACGGTCGAGTCGGCGGGCACGTCGACCGTTGACACCTGGGCACCGTCACCGGAGCCGAGGCGCACCTGCGCCGTGGCGGGAGCCGAACCTGCCGTCAGGAGAAGGCGTTTCGTCGTGCCGTCGAGTCCCGGAAGCAGGACCCCGGCGACGCCACGCAGCGCCGGGGTCGCGGGAGTCCAGGCGAAGTCGCCCATCTGGTCACCGGTCGTCGCGCGACGCTCGGTCCAGGCCGCCGCCACGAGCGGCTGGTCGGACCGGACGCCCAGACCCATGGCCGCCGCGTTGGACGGGATGGCCACGTCGAGGGTCGAGCCCGCGGGCACGCGCACGGCCCGGAGGGCCTCGGGCTGGACCGCCCCCTTGTCGGTGAGCAGGCGCACCTGCGCCAGGGCCTCGGTGGTGCCTGGGTTGGCCAGGCGCAGCCAGATCCCGCCACCCGTCTCGACCCCGGGCACGACGAGGTCGGTGCTCGGCGAGGCGGCGCGCGTCGAGTCGTCGATGCCGCGCCCGGTGGCCCCGAGGATCCACTGCTCGTCGAGCACGGCCGACACGACGCCACCGGTGGCGGTGACGTGAACGACCGGGCCGGCCTCGTCCGGCGCGACGGCGTCGAGCGAGACGACCTCGCGCGAGAGCGGGGGGATCGAGATGCTGCGGTCGCCCGCGGCATCGACGGGTCCCCCACGGCCCAGGACCTCGAGGGAGACGGAGACGGCGTTGGCGCCGGGGTTGCTGACGATAACGCGCTCGGTGCGCGAGGGGCCTGCGCCGCCGCCGACGAGCCACACGTCGGACGACGGCAGCTGGCACGGGGTCACGGCGAGGCCACGGTCGTCGTCGCCGGTGTGGCGCCACACCTGGGTGGCGACGAGGCCGGGCGCGAAGGCGCCCCGCGCCCTCGCGATGACGACGTCGGGCGCCGTGGTGCCGGCCGAGACCGCCTCTCCGCGGTCGGAGCTCTGGGCGAGGCCGGTGGACGACGGCCCTCCGAGCAGCGCGACGGTGCCGGAGCCGTCAGCCGGGGCGCCGGCGACGACGCCCTGGTCGGGGGTCCCCGCAGCGACGGTGACGGTGCCCTCGACGTCACGCAGCCCGGTCGCACCGAGTCGCTGCTGGCCCGGGCACACGAGGGAGGCCTCGTCGAGCAGGACGTTGGAGGACTCGGGCAGGCCGGCCTGCTCGCCCGGGGTCGCGAGCTGGACGGAGCCGCTCACCCGGGTGGCGCCGACCGCGAGGCCCGCCGCGACGAGCGCCACGGCACCAGCCCGGACCATGCCGGACACGTTCGTCATGTGCGCCTCCTCGAGCGTCGGTTGCCGAAGGGCACGGCCATGAAGACGACGAAGCCGAGCAGCAGACCCTGAGCGAGGCGCCACCACGGCTGGGCCGCGTTGAGGTCGATCTCGAGGTCGCCGGCCGTGGGCGGCACGGCATACGTCGGCTGGGCGGTACCGGCCACGGGGCTGAGCTCTCGCCCGTCGAAGGTCACGAGCGCCTGCTGGGACCACTCGGCGGGCTCGGCCAGGACGACGAGACGGGCCGCGGTGCCGGCGGGCAGCGTCGTGTCGACCGCGGCGTGCGGTCCGGACGTGGGCACGACCTGCAGCAGGGCGCCGTCGGCGTCGACGAGCCGGGCCCGTGACGGTGCGGTCGCGGCGACCCCGCCGTCGGCGGCCGGCAGCGGTTGGACCTTCCAGAGGATGCCGCGCTCGCTCGTGCCGAGCCTGCTCAGCCCCTCGGAGGAGTCGAGGCGGCGAGCGAGGGCGGAGTCGGCCGTCGCCCGCACCTGCACGAACCCGACGCCGAGGCGCGCGAGGGCGGTGGAGTCGAGGGAGTCGGCACCGCGGCCACCGACGAGGTTGGCCACGGCGTCGACGAGCGGTGCGTCGTCGGCGTCAGGCGTGCGGTCGAGGTCGCGCAGCAGCTCGCCCGGCTCCTGACCGGCCAGGACGAAGTCGACGACGTCGTCGGACGGGCGCAGGAGCAGCAGGCGGTTGCCCAGCGGTCCACGGCCCTGCTCGATGGCGACGGCGGGCAGGGTTGCCTGCCCGACCGAGAGCGTGCGGCCGATGCCCTGGATCCCCCAGGCAGCGGCGCCGGCCAGGACCGGGACGACCGCCAGCGTCGCGGCTGCGACGGCAGCGGCAAACCCCCGGCGACGACCGGGACGGACCAGCGAGGCGAGCACGGGCCTGCTGCCCGCCAGCACGCCGACGAGGAGGCCGGCGAGCCAGAGCTGCACGCCCACGCCGGCCCAGAGGTGGGCGGCGGCGGACTGCCCGATGCCGGTCTCGGCAGAGCCGAGGACGACCCGCTCGGAGACGAGGGCCACGGAGAGTCCGAGCAGCGCGAGCACCCCGCCGACGAGCAGCCCGACGGACTCGGCGCGGGTGCGCCCGCGCGTGGCGAGGCCGATGATCCCGAGGACGACGAGCGGCGCACCGAGCCACACGGCCCAGCTGGTCGCACCCGGCTCGCCGAGGACGTGCGCGAGCACCCCCCACGGGCCACGGTCGTCGGAGGTCGCGACCAGGCCGGGTCCCGACAGGAGCAGACGCGGGTCCTCGACGAAGCGCGCCACCCACGGTCCGAGGAGCGCGGTGGGCACGACGAGCAGCACGAGTGCGCGGGCCCGGCGCAGGCCGGGGCCGAGGACGAGCAGCAGCAGGGCCGCCACGAGCGACAGCGCCAGGAGCGGCGGCGCAAAGGCCCCGAGCACGGCGGTCGCGAGCGCCGTCGCGAAGGCCGCGGTGAAGGTGCCGTCGCGGCGGGCCGCGAGGCAGAAGCCGGCGAGGACGAAGGGCAGCAGCACGTGCACGACAGCCACGCCGACCCGGCCCTGCGAGATGCCGGTCGCGGCGACACCGGCCGTGCCCCAGGCGAGGGCGACCAGCGCCCTGGCCACGCGCGAGGAGGTGACGACACGACCCGCGAGGTAGGCCGACCACGTCGCGAGCAACGGGGTGAGGAAGAGCAGCCAGGCGATGGTCACGCCGGCGCTCGAGCGGCTCTCGGCGACGCCGGGGACCCGCTCGGCGAGCCACGTCAGGGCGGAGAGCACCGCGAGATGCGGGCCGGACTCGGCTCCGGTGCCGAGTCCCGCGCCGTGCCAGGCGTCGCGGAACGCGTGCCACAGGCCGGAGGCGTCGGTCGTGACGGGCCGCAGCTCGCCGCCGGCGACGCCGGCGTTCGTGGGCGAGAGGGCCCCGGCCCGGACGGCGTCACGCCACGCGGCCGTCGTCGCGACGAACACGGCGAAGACGGCGATGAAGCCGGGGTGCGTGACGATGCGACGGGGCAGGGAGGCGGGCAGGTGGTCGAGCGACTCGGAGTCGTCGGCGACGGGACCGGTCTCGGTCGTGAGGGCCGCCTCGCGCCGCGCGCGGGTGCGCTCGGGCGTGATGGCGTCCTGGATGTGGTCGATCGTGGTGCGCGCAGCCACCGCCGGCGCGACGAAGAGCGTGCCGAGGTGGTCGCGGCGCAGCCGCTTGGTCCGGCGTCCGCGCCAGCGGGCTCCGAGGGTCGCGAACGGGTGCAGCAACGCGCTGACGTCGGTCAGCTCGCGCCAGGCCTGCCTCGGCCGTTTGGCCACGAGCAGCGTCAGCGACGAGACGAAGGCGGACAGGGCCATCCAGACGGCCAGGAACGGCGCGGCCAGCGGTGAGCACCGCGCCAGCGTGACCTGTCTGGCGGCTCGGCGGCCGCGGCGCTCGAGCTCGCGCGGCCGGGGGACGCCGGGCCGCTCCCCGTCGATGCCGGCGGACGCGTCGCGGACGACCGCTCCCGGCACGACGATGACGCGGTGACCGGCGAGCTGGGCCCGCCAGCCGAGGTCGAGATCGGCCCCGTGCTCGACGAACGCGGGGTCGAAACCCCCGATGTCGTCGTAGGCGGAGCGTCGCACGAGCATGCCGCTCGTGCTCACCGCGAGGACGTCCGCGCGGTGGTCGTACTGGCCCTGGTCGGCCTCCCCGCGGGCGGGCGAGGCGAGCCGGCGGCCCGTGCGGGTGATCTGGATGCCCATCTCGACGAGCCGTCGCGGGTCGTCCCAGGCGACGATCTTGGGACCGGCGACCCCGACGGACTTCGAGCGCAGCCCTGCCTGGAGCAGCTGCGCCAGCGCGTTGGCGCGCGGCACGGTGTCGTCGTGGAGCACCCACACCCAGCTCGACGAGGCGTCGGCGCCGACGGGGAGCGCGGCGATGCCGGACTCGATGGCGCGCCCGATCGGCACACGGCCGTCGAGACGCACGATCTCGACGGACGGGATCGCCCGGCGCACGCCGGAGTGGGCGCGCGCGATGGCGTTCGACGTGTCGCTGCTCGCGACGTCGACGATGACGAGCCGCGCTGGCGGCAGTGTCTGGGCGGCCAGGCCGTCGAGACACTGCGCCAGCCACGCAGCTCCGTTGTGCACGACGACGATCGCGTCGACCGTTCCGTTCGGTCGCTGCCCGGTGGAGGGAGGGGCGGACAACGACACGGACGACGCACTCCCCGCGCCAGCGGGGGTGCTCAGGTCTTCGGCGAGCTCGTCGGGCACAGCGGCTACCTGCACCCGGACACCAGCGAGGTGCCGGGCTGGAACCTCACGATCAGACCGCGCGCTTCTTCAGCTTGCGGCGCTCTCGCTCGGACAGTCCGCCCCAGATGCCGAATCTCTCGTCATTGGACAGGGCGTACTCGAGGCACTCGGATCGCACCTCGCAACCCACGCAGACCTTCTTGGCCTCGCGCGTGGAGCCGCCCTTCTCCGGGAAGAACGCCTCCGGGTCGGTCTGGGCGCAGAGCGAACGCTCCTGCCAGGAGAGCTCACCCTCCTGCTCGCCCGTGTCCGACCAAACCACCATCAACTCGTGCATGACCCCTCCTCGACCCTGACTGCACTTTGTGTCAGCACTGTCGCACCGAGCGGCACCGTTCTCCGGAGGTTCCGGACAAATACGTCCAAGAGTCCCAGCGATCCAACCCCGACCGAATACAACAATGAAATTACATGCGTGTCATACGCCCCACGTCAAGCCCGTTGGTGATATTCGCAGGTTCGAAATGTGCGGGCCCACCCCGCACGACGTGCCGGGAACGGCCTGCTGAGAGGATCGGCGCATGCGCATCACCGCCCTGGCCGGAGGAGTCGGCGGCGCCCGGTTCCTCCGGGGCCTGCTCCACCACGCCCGACAGACCTACCCACTGGTCCCCGATCCCGACCGCGCCGATCCGCTCGAGCTCACCGTCATCGGCAACACCGGCGACGACATCACGCTCTTCGGCCTCCGGGTCTGCCCCGACATCGACACGCTGCTCTACACGCTGGGCGGTGGCATCCACGAAGGACAGGGCTGGGGCCGCGCCGACGAGTCGCACCACCTCGCCGAGGAGCTCGCCGCGCTCGGCGCCGAGCCGCAGTGGTTCACCTTGGGCGACAAGGACTTCGGGACCCACGTCTACCGCTCGCAGCTGCTCGGCCAGGGTATGCCGCTGAGCGGGGTCGTCGACCGCCTCTCCGCCCGCTGGGGGCTCGGTGAGCTCGGGGTCCGGCTCCTCCCGATGACCGACACCCCGGTCGAGACCCACGTCGTCGTCGAGCAGGACGGCGAGTCTCGCGCCATCCACTTCCAGGAGTGGTGGGTGCGCCACCGCGCCGAGCTCGCCGCCGAACGTTTCGTCGTGGCCGGCCTCGACCGGGCGACACCGGCCCCGGGCGTGCTCGACGCGATCCGTGAGGCCGACGTCGTCATCCTGCCGCCGAGCAACCCCGTCGTCTCGATCGGCATCATCCTCGGCGTCCCGGGCGTGCGTGACGCCCTGCGCGGCACCCGCGCCCCCGTCGTCGGGGTCTCCCCGCTCGTCGGGGGCCGACCGGTGCGAGGTCACGCCGACGTGTGCCTGCGCACGATCGGGGTCGAGGAGTCGAGCGCCGGAGTCGCCGGCCTCTACGCCGACTTCCTCGACGGCTGGCTCGTCGACGAGGACGACCCGATGCCCGCCCGCCGCGGCCTCGAGGTGCTGCGCCGCCCGTTGCTCATGAGCTCGGTCGAGGCCGCCGCCGAGATGGCCGGCGCGGCCCTCGACCTCGGTCTGCGGCTGCGCACCGAACGGGCCCCGGCGTGACGGCACCGATCACGATCACCCCGCTCACCGGCATCCCCGAGGTGCGCGAGGGGGACGACCTCGCCAACGTGCTGCAGGTCGGTCTCGACCACGCGGGCGTCCGGCTCGCCGACGGCGACGTCGTCGTCGTGTCGAGCAAGATCGCGAGCAAGGCCCTCGGCCTCGTGACGCACGACCCCGACAAGGACCGCGTCGTGCACGGCGAGACCGAGTACGTCGTCGCCGAGCGCTCGGTCGGCGACCGCGTCACCCGGATCGTCCGCGCCAAGGCCGGCCCGATCATGGCTGCGGCCGGTGTCGACGGCTCCAACACGGGAGCGCGGGGCGGCTGGCTGCTCCTCCCCCACGACCCCGACGGCATCTGCGAGCAGGTGCACGACGCCCTCGTCGCGCGGCACGGCGTCCGGGTCGGCGTCGTCCTCAGCGACACCGCCGGGCGTGCCTGGCGCGTGGGGCAGGTCGACTTCGCGCTCGGAGCCCACGGACTGCGGGTCCTCGACGACCTGCGCGGCGGGACCGACGCCGACGGCAAGCCGCTCGAGGTGACGAGCCGCGCGGTCGCCGACGAGATCGCGGCCGCCGCCGACCTCGCGAAGGGCAAGGTGTCGGCCGTGCCGGCAGCGGTGCTGCGCGGGGTGCCGGGGATCCTCGTCGACGAGCCCCTCGAGTCCCACCCGCGCGGTCGCGACCTCGTGCGCACCGGGCCCGGCGACTGGTTCGGCTACGGCCGCGTCGAGGCCGTGCGCGCCGCCCTGGGCATCGAGCCGGGCAGCGCTGAGGCCGTCGCCGTGGGCATCGCCCCCACCGGCAGCGACACTCGGCTCGACGCGGTGTCGCGGGCGGTCCGAGCGGCGCTGCACGGCGTCGAGTCCGGCACGGCCGACGTCGGCCGGCTCTCGGTCACCCTCGGCGCCGACAGCCCCTACGAGCTAGGACAGCTCGTCGCCCGGCTGGAGGCCGCCCTGTGGTGCGAATGGCTGGTCGGTGTGGCCGGTCCGCCGTCGGCCGACGGCCTGTCGGCGGTCGTGCACGTCTCGGGCGCGCACGCGTCCTGACCGGCAGGGTCGGGCGGGACGAGCCCGCCCCGACCCCGTGGTGCCCAGCCGAGCTCAGCGGGCTCAGCGGGCTCAGCGGGCTCGGCCGAGATCAGCCGACGGTGAAGACGACCTTGCCGAAGACGTCGCCGTCGACCATGCGCGCGAACCCGTCGCGAGCCTGCGCCAGCGGCAGGACCGAGTCGACCACGGGCTCGATGCGTGCCTGCTCGACGAGGCGGGCCAGCTGCGCGAGCTCCTCGCGCGTGCCCATCGTCGAGCCCACGACGCGCAGCTGCTTGAAAAAGATCTTCGTCAGCTCGGCCTTGGCCGGCGCGTCGCCCGACGTCGCTCCCGAGATGACGATCGTCCCCCCGGGTCGCAGGGAGTTGACCGAGTGCGACCACGTGGCGGCGCCGACGGTCTCCATGACGGCGTCGACGCGGTCGGGCAGCCGCTCCCCCGAGGCGAAGACGCGGTCGGCGCCGATCTCGAGGGCCCGCCGCCCCCGGGCCTCGTCGCGCGAGGTGGCCCACATCCGGTAGCCGGCGGCCGACCCGAGCTGGATCAGCGCGGTGGCGACGCCACCGCCGGCGCCCTGGACGAGCACCGTGCCGCCCGGCTGGACACCGGAGTTGGTGAAGAGCATGCGGTATGCCGTGAGCCACGCGGTCGAGAGGCACGCGGCCGTCTCCCACGACATCGACGCCGGCTTGGGCACGACGTTGCCCGCGGGCACGAGGACCTTCTCGGCGAGGGTCCCGTCGTGCAGCTCGGACAGAAGCGTCCGTCGGGGGTCGAGGGTCTCGTCGCCGCGCCAGCCGTCCGAGGGGACGACGGCGTGGACGATGACCTCGTTGCCGTCGGCGTCGACGCCGGCGCCGTCACAGCCCAGGACCATCGGCAGCCGGTCCGGGGCGAGGCCCACACCGCGCAGGGACCACACGTCGTGGTGGTTGAGCGCGGCGGCCCGCAGGTCGACCACGGTCCAGCCGGGGCGGGCCTCCGGGTCGGGACGGTCCCCGACGACGAGACCGGAGAGCGGGTCGGAGGCGGACTGACCGGCGGCGTAGGCAGCGAGCATTCCAGCACCATAGTGACCGGAGGCCGAACGGCGCCCCGGTAGGGTCCTGCCCGTGACCGACAACACCCCCGTGCGCCGGGCGTCCCCGGACGCGACCACGGCGACCCGACAGGGCTCCACGGCGACCGCCACCACCGCCAGCAGGGAGGCCACCGCTGCTGTCGCGACGGGCGCGACGGGCGCGACGGGCGCGACCGGCGCGACCGGCGCGACCGGCGCGACAGCAGCCGACCTCGGCACGCGAGCCCGCGGGGTGGACGCCCAGTCGGTCGCCCTCGTCGCCGTCTTCACGGCCCTCCTCGTCGCGGCCGCGGTCGTGCCCGGCATCCCCGTCGGCGGGTTCGGGGTGCCGATCACCCTCCAGACCCTCGCCGTCATGCTCACCGGGCTCGTGCTCGGACCGCTGCGCGGGGGCCTCGCGGTGCTCCTCTACCTCCTGCTCGGCTTCGTCGGGCTACCGGTCTTCAGCCGGGGGCAGTCGGGCCTGCAGGTGCTGAGCGGACCGACCGCCGGCTACCTCGTGTCGTTCCTCGTCGCGGCCGTCGTCGTCGGTCTCGCCGCCCGGGTCGTCGTCCGACGCACCAACCGGTCCCTCTGGGTGCCGCTGCTGCTCGTCGCCTCCTTCGCCACGACCGTCGCGGTCGTCCACGTGCTCGGCGTCGTCGGGCTCATGGTCAACCTCCGGCTGCCGTTGTCGGCCGCGATCAGCGCCGACCTGCCCTTCCTCCCGGGCGACCTCGTCAAGGACGTCGTCGCGGTCGTCGCCGCCGTCGCCGTGCACCGCGCCTTCCCCGACGTCCTCGTCCGCCTGCGCCGCCCCCGCGCGTGACCCGACCGTGACGGAGGTCCGCGTCGACGGGGCGACGGTGGTCGTGCCCGTCGACGGCACCCACGGGCAGCGGACGCGCACCATCCTCGGCCCCGTCGACCTCGTCCTGGCCCAGCCGCGGGTGACGGTCATCGGCGCCAACGGGTCGGGCAAGTCGACGCTGCTCCGACTGCTCAACGGCCTCGTCACCCCGACGTCGGGCACGGTCACCGTCGACGGGCTCGACACGGTGCGCCACGGCGCGCGGGTGCGGCGCCGCGTCGCGTTCGCCTTCACCGACCCGATCTCCCAGCTCGTCATGCCGACCGGGCGCGAGGACGTCGAGCTCTCCCTGCGACGGCTGCACCGGTCGCGCGCCGACCGCCGGGCCGCCGCGGACCAGGTGCTCGACCGCTTCGGGCTGACCCGTCTGGCCGACCAGAGCGTCTACGACCTGTCCGGCGGCGAGCGGCAGCTCATGGCCCTCGCGGTCGTCCTCGCGACGGAGCCCGGCCTGCTCGTCCTCGACGAGCCGACGACGCTCCTCGACCGACGCAACACCCTGCGGCTGCGCTCGCTGCTCGACTCGCTCCCCCAGTCCGTGGTCCTCGCCACGCACGACCTCGACCTGGCCCTCGCCGCCGACCGGTCCCTCGTCGTCGACGACGGACGCGTCGTCTTCGACGGCGAACCGGCGAGGGCGGTGGAGCACTACCTCGCACTGACCGACGCGCCGTGAACGCTCCGGGCCTGTTCACGGCGCACGTTCCCGGCACGTCGGTCGTGCACCGGATGCCCTTGTGGCTCAAGCTGGTCGGCGTCCTCGCCGTCGGCATGACGCCGTGGCTCACGCAGTCCCTGTGGCCGCTGGGCCTCACGACCCTGGCGCTCGTCGGCGTCGTGCTCGCGGCCCGTCTGCCGGCCGGCCGCCTCGTGCGGTCGATGCGCGGGCTCCTCCCCGTCCTCGTCGTGCTGCTGGCCTTCCAGTGGTGGTCCCGAGACCTTGCGTATGCCGTCCGCGTCGTCCTCGGCATCGTCAACGCGTTCGTCGCGGCCGGCATCCTCACGGCCACGACTCCGGTCACCGACCTGCTCGACGGTGTGGTGCGGGCGGCCCGCCCGCTGCGCCGCGTCGTCGACCCCGAGGTCGTGGCGCTCACCCTCGGCGTCGTCGTGCGCTCGGTTCCGTGGGTGGCCGGGTCGTTCTCGAGCGTGCGCGAGTCGGCCCGCGCCCGTGGTCTCGACCGTGACCCGCGGGCCGTCGTGGTGCCGACCGTCGTGCACGTCGTCGCCTTCGCGCGCTCGACGGGTGAGGCGCTCGCCGCCCGGGGTCTCACCGACCCCTCCGACGACGACCCCGCCGTCGACGACGCTCCCGGCCCCGAGGGACCGGGAGCGTCGTCCGGGTGGGCCGGCTAGCGCACTCCCCCGAGGACCCGGGCCGACACGGCGTCGGCCACGGCGGGCGCCACGCGCTCGTCGAAGACGCTCGGCACGATCCGGTCGGCCGTGGGTGCGTCGACGAGCCCGGCGATGGCGTGGGCCGCCGCGAGCTTCATCTCCTCCGTGACCCGGCGCGCCCCGGAGTCGAGGGCACCGCGGAAGATGCCGGGGAAGGCGAGGACGTTGTTGATCTGGTTCGGGAAGTCGGAGCGGCCGGTCGCCACCACCTCGGCGAAGCGGGCTGCGACGATCGGGTGCACCTCGGGGTCGGGGTTGGCGAGCGCGAAGATGATCGCCCGCGGCGCCATCCGCATGAGGTCCCGCTCGGCGACCGTGCCCCCGGAGACGCCGATGAGGACGTCGGCCCCGGAGAGCGCGTCGCCGATGGTGCCGGTCAGCCCGCGTCGGTTCGTCACCTCCCGGAGCTCGCGCTTGTGGGCGACGAGGTCGTCGCGGTCGGGCCCGAGCACACCCCGGGAGTCGACGACGACGACGTCGCCCACCCCGGCCGACACGAGGATGCGGCTCACGGCGACCCCGGCCGCACCGGCTCCCGAGACGACGACCGTGAGGTCGGCGAGGTCCTTGTCGACGACCCTGACCGCGTTGAGCAGGGCGGCCAGTGCGACGATCGCCGTGCCGTGCTGGTCGTCGTGGAAGACCGGGATGTCGAGACGGTCCTGGAGCCGGCGCTCGATCTCGAAGCACCGGGGCGCCGAGATGTCCTCGAGGTTGATGCCGCCGTACGTCGGGGCGATCCTCGCCACCGCGTCGACGATCTCGTCGACGCTCCCGGTCTCCATGCACACCGGGACGGCGTCGACGTCGGCGAAGTGCTTGAAGAGCACCGCCTTGCCCTCCATGACGGGCATGGCGGCGAGGGGCCCGACGTCGCCGAGCCCGAGGACCGCCGTGCCGTCGCTGACGACGGCGACGGTGTTGCGGCGGCTCGTGTAGACCGCCGCCAGGGTCGGGTCGGCCGCGATCGCGCGGGAGACCTGCGCGACCCCCGGCGTGTAGAGGAGGGAGAGGTCGGCAGCGTCGCGCAGCTCCGACGTGGCGTGTACCCCGAGCTTTCCGCCCACGTGGACCCGGAAGACCGGGTCACTGGGGTCGAAGAGCTGGCTGGTGGGCAACGCACTCATGCTGGAACACCTCGTTCGCATGGAGACGAAGAGGGCAGGCGCCCTCACTGGTGGACAGTGCCGGGGGTCTGGCCTGCAGGTTTCGTTCTCGCGACGGGGGTTGCCCGAAGTCGCCATCATGGCACGCCGGCACACACCGGCCCAAGGGGCCGCGGCGGGGTGTGACGGCTCTCTCAGGCGTTGGCCGAGGAGCCCAGCGACTTGAGGAGGGCGTCGACCACCCGGGGGTCGTACTCGTAGCCGAGACCGAGGTAGATGCGCTCGACGGCGGCCTCGCGCGCCCGAGCGCTGCGGGCTCCGGCCGTCAGGTCCTCGTAGGCGTTGACGACCTTGACGATGCGGCTCGTCAGGGGGATCTCCTCGCCGAGCTCGCGCACCTGGCGGTAGGGCGTCGTCTGGTGCTCGAGGATCCGCGCGACTCCCTCGAAGACGCCGGTCTCGCGGACGATGGCCACGGTGTCGGCCTCGATGCGGCGCTGGTCGGCCGGCGCCGCGAGGACCGTGGCGCCACCGGGGATCGGCTCGACGAGGGCCACCTGTCCGATGTCGTGCAGCAACGCGGCGTACTCGAGGTCGAGCAGCTCGCGCTCCGACAGCCCCAGCTCGCGACCGACCTGCACCGACAACGCTGCCACGCGCTCGGAGTGCCCGGACGGGGTGTAGCCGGCGGCGTCGGTGAGGCGCGAGAGCGTCCGGATGCTCTGGAGGTAGGTGGCGCGGATGCTCACGTAGCGGCGGAACGCGAAGAGCGTCAGGACGAGCGGGATGAGGAAGAGCGGCAGGGCCGCGATGCCGAGGGGCGGGGCGGCGAGCGCGATGAGGACACCCGTGACGGCGACGGCGATCGACAGCGCGAACGACGAGCGGAACTCCTCGACGAACGTCCGGCGCACGTTCGCACCCGACGAGAGCCCGCGCAGCAGGGAGGTGAAGAGGGCGTCGGTGACGAGGGCCAGCAGGCAGATCCCGAGGAGCAGGGCGGCCTGCTGCCACGGTGCGGCCAGCGTCTCGCGGGCCGGCTGGCCGGGCTCCTGCCCCAGCACCACGACGCGGTAGACGAGCGTGGCCACGACGATGGCCACGAACCGGCCGGCCGTGTCGACGAGGCTGGTGTCGCGGCGGGCCGCGACGCGCACGGTCGTCCCGAGCGCCATCGCCGCCGCCGTCACGGTGAGCGCGAACGGTGCGCCGTAGGGCACGTGCACCCCGCCCGGGAGCTCCGTGGTGAGCGCCAGCCCGAAGGCGGCTGCCATCGCGATCGGCGCCGCCCCCCGGAAGCCGGGAGCCGAGATGTGGAACCACTCACCCAGCACGATCGTGACGCCGAAGGCGACGACGACCCAGACCGTGGTCGAGTCGTTCAGCGAGGGGAAGTCACCGCTCTCGACCGCGACGACGGCCGAGGCGAGCAGGCACAGGACGCCGAAGACCCCGGCGACCGGTTCACGACGTAGGGCACCGTTCACGAGGCCACCTCCGCTGGTGAGGAAGCGGGCCACCCATGCTTGTCCAGGGCGACGACGGCGGCCGTCACGACGTCGGGGTCGAAGCGACCGGGGTCGGCACGCAGCCGGCGCGCCACGTCGGCGACCGACACGACGGACGCGGCGTCGGGATCGCGCACGGCGTCGTCGATCGCGGCCGTGACGGCGACGATGCGTGCGGCGATGGGGATGTCCTGGCCGGCCCGGCCGTCGGGGCGGCCGGTCCCGTCGAAGCGCTCGTGCTGGTGCCGGATGCCGGAACGGGCGTCCTCGAGGAAGTCGATGCCCTCGATCATCCTCGCGCCCACGACGCAGTGGCCGTCGATGACCCGGCGTTCGGTGGGGCTGAGCGAGGACGGTGACCGGCGCAGCAGCCGGGTGGCCACGCCCAGGTGTCCGATCTCGTGGAGCGTCGCGGCGTACCGCACGGTGCCGATCTGGCCGGGTGGCAGGCCGAGCTCCTCGGCGATCCACTCGGCGAGGACGGCGGCCCGCCGACTCCGGTCCACGGCAGCCGGCTCCTTGGTGCCGAGGGCGGTGACGAGCGTGTCGATCGTCCGCTCGTGCGAACGCAGCTCCTCGCCGTACTGGATGAAGGCCCACCGGGCCGCGAGCAGCGGCGCGAGGACGAGGAGGGCGCTGAACGCGTCGAGGCCGGCGGGGAACCAGAGGATGACGAAGAGCAGGCCGATGATCCCGTAGCCGACGTAGGCCACGCCGGATCCGCTGAGGACGCGCCGCAGCTGGACGCCGAAGGGGATGCCCTGGTCCAGGTGCAGGACGCCGGAGATGAGGCTGGCGTTGACGAGGCAGCCGACGACGTCCGCCGCGAGCAGGGGCAGTCCGACGCGCAGTCCGAGCTCGGCGGTGCTCATGTGGCTCATGCCGGCTCCCTCGACGCCGCCGAGCAGGCGGTACGTCAGGGCGGCAGCCGCGCCGAGCAGACCGCACATGGCGGCGTTGAACATCGTCGCCGACCACCGGGGCTGGCGTCGGTCGATGAGCATCGAGACCGAGCCGACCACCCAGGCGCCGAAGACGCCGACGATGGCCGCCGAGGCGACGAGGATGATCGACAGGAACGAGAAGCTGATCCGGAGGCCCACGTCGGGTTCGCGGATCTGGAAGCTGACGATGCCCATGAGGCACAGCAGCAGGAGCGGTCCGAGCTCGGGTCGGGGCAGTACGAGCCACGACACCACACCGGTGGCGATCGAGGTCGCGACGACGAGCGCGAGGTAGGCCGGCAGCCACCTGGACCGGACGGTTGCAGTGGCTGCCTGACTCACGTCAGTCACGGTAGCGCGACGGCACCGGGGCCTTCACGGGTCCCCGGTGCCGTCCAGCGGCTCTGGAGCGGCTCAGCCGCCCCAGCCCCAGACGCCACTCAGGGACAGGATGGCGCGGGTGGCGAAGTCGTTGGACGCGAGTGCCGACAGGAGGGCAGCGAACATGTGGGGGCTCCTTCATAGATGGATGTTCCGGATGCGTGCGCCATGGAGGGGCGTTGCTGCGGCAGCACAGAACAACAGAGGTTTCCCTCGATGCTCAGGATGCCGTGCGCGCGCGGGCGCACGGAAGCAGATCCGGCGTATCCATGCCGGATCTATACGAAGATTTTAAGGTTTGCAGAGGAACCCTGCGACCAGATTGGGCGGCTCGCGCGCGATGTGGAAGAATCGTGTCTTCGTGTCCCGCACCGGGGCCCGAGACCACTGTACGACCCATTAGGAGCCGACGATGAGCAAGCGCGCCCGCAAGCGCCGCTCCCGCAAGGGCAACGCCGCCAACCACGGCCGCAAGCCCAACGCCTGAGCCGCAGACGTCAGAGGCCCGCACCCGAGCAGCTCGGGGCGGGCCTTCGTCGTTCCCGCAGGAGTTCCCGCATGACCGACGTGACGGCGACAGGTGGCTCCTCAGCCGCGGTCCACCTGGATCACGGTCATCGAGATGCGCGACATGATCGTCAGGCGCAGCGCCTCGGGCGCCTGCTCGCACTCGCACGAACGTTTGATGAGCGACTTGAGGGTCGTGTCGAGGTCGTACTCCTTGAGGCACGGCCCGCACTCGTCGAGGTGCGCCTGGATCTTCGCGCACTCGTCGGGTCCCAGCTCGCCATCGAGGTACTCGTAGACCCGTAGCAGCGCCTCGGAGCAGTCGGTACGCGTCATCGCGGCGTCCGACGCACCCTGTCCACCCGTCGTGTGGTCGTTCATGACCGGCTTCCTTCCGTGCCCGCAGCCATCCCCGCACCCAGACCGGCGCCCTCGGACGTGCCGGCCGCTGCGAAACCGCGGTCGGCGGCATACTCCGAGAGGAGCTCGCGCAACTGGCGGCGACCGCGGTGCAGACGGCTCATGACGGTGCCGATGGGGGTGTCCATGATCTCGGCGATCTCCTTGTAGGCGTATCCCTCGACGTCGGCGAAGTAGACCGCCAGGCGGAACTCCTCGGGGATCGCCTGCAGGGCGCGCTTGACGTCGCTGTCGGGGAGGTGGTCGAGCGCCTCCGCCTCGGCGGACCGCAGCCCGACCGACGTGTGCGACTCGGCCCGCGCCAGCTGGTAGTCCTCGATCTCGGCCGAGTCGGACTCGAGGGGCTGGCGCTGCTTCTTGCGGTAGCTGTTGATGTAGGTGTTGGTGAGGATGCGGTACATCCACGCCTTGAGGTTCGTGCCCGGCTTGTACTGGTGGAACGCGGCGTACGCCTTGGCGAACGTCTCCTGCACGAGGTCCTCGGCGTCGCTCGGGTTGCGCGTCGTGCGCAGCGCCGCGCTGTAGAGCTGGTCAAGCAGCGGCATCGCCTCTCGCTCGAAGCGCGCGCGCCGGTCGTGCTCGCTCTCGCTCGCGACGTCGACGGTCGCGTCGGCGCGGGCGACGTCGTCCGGGTCGGCGGGCAGCACCGGCGCAGGCGCCGTGGCCCCCGTCGTCGCGCTCGTGTCGGTGCTCGGGTCCGGCAGCCGCAGGGCGGCGCTCGGATCGGTCTTCTTGTCCTTTGCCATCGCCTCCCAGCCTAGACCGGTGGGCTGCGCCAGCAGACCGTGCTCGGTCGGCACGGTCGCGACGCTCTCGGGCTCACGGGTGGGACAGGTGACCATGCACCGTGCAACGACACCTAGCCGGGGAGCATTCCCGCGATCGTGCCGAGGGCCTCGGTGAGGGCGCTGCGCGAGCCCTTCGGGAAGCTGTGCGCGCCGGGGACCTCGATGAGCGTCGTGCCGGCCAACAGGTGCGGGCGCACCTCGTCCGGGGTGCCGAACGTGTCGTGGGTGCCCTGCACGACCCACGAGGGGTCAGGCGCGAGCGCGAGCTCGTGCGCCCGCAGCTTCTCGGGCTGGCCCGGCAGGTGGAGCGGGAAGCTCAGCAGGAGCCCCGCGTCGGCCTCGAGCGGACCCGCGGTGCGGCACGCCACGCGCGCCCCCGCACTTCGGCCGCCGACGACGAGTGGCCGCGGCAGGCGGCCTCGTCCCGTCACGAGCGCCTCGACGATCGGGACCCACGCGGCGTCGAGCGTCGGCGGGCGGCCGGCCACCTTGCGGCCGGCGACGAGCCAGGGCTGCTCGACGAGCACGACGGCCCACCCCGCGCCGACGAGGACCTCGCGGGCGATCGCGAGGTCGATCGCGCCGAGCCCTCCGCCGGCGCCGTGCCCGAGGACGACGGTCCCGCGCGGCCGGGCGGGCCGCTGGACGTGGGCCCGTCCCGGGCCGCCAGGCGTCTCGATCTCGCGGACCGTCTCGCGGGCCGGGGCGCTCACGCGCCCACCACCTCACCGGTCATCGGGTCGACGACGCCCTCGAGCTCGGACTCGGGCACGGGCTCGACGAGGGCGGGGCCGTTGTTGCGCGTCGCCCCCACCGCCCGGCTCACCGGGTACGCCTCGAAGCGCCCGGGCTCGGCGAACTCGAGGATGCCCTGGACGTAGGCCGGGTCCTTCTCGTCGGGGTCGAGCCAGTGCTCCCACTGCGCGCGCTCGAGCACGAGGGGCTGGCGGTCGTGGATGCGGTCCATGCCGGGGTCGGCGGCGGTCGTGATGATCGTGAAGGTCGTCAGCCAGGCCGCCGGGTCGCCCTCGGGGACCTCGCGGTCGCGCCAGAACTCGTAGAGCCCGGCGAAGGCGACGGGCGCGCCGTCGGCACGGTGGATGAAGAACGGCTGCTTGCGCGGCTTGCCCTTGGCGTCGACCGCGGTCGGCGAGACCTGCCACTCGTACCAGCCGTCGGCCGGCACGAGGCAGCGGCGCGAGAGCGCAGCCTTGGCGAAGGCGCCCTTGCCGAGCACCGACTCGGCGCGGGCGTTCGTCATGCGCAGGCCCGTCGAGACGTCCTTGGGCCACGTCGGCACGAGACCCCACGTGAGCATCCGGAGCTGTCGTGCTGGGACGGCCGGCTCGTCGGGGTCGCCGTCGCCGCGTGGCCGGCGGGTCAGCACGACCGGGGCCTGCTTGGAGGGGGCCATGTTCCAGTCGGGCTCGCCCGCCGGGGGGCTCTGGGGGTTCTTGAGCACGCTGCGCGCGGGCTCGTCGGTGTGGTCCTCGTCGACGTCGAAGGCCTCGATGAGCTCGTCGGGCCGCGCGCTCGCGGCATACCTCCCGCACATGCGCCACAGCGTATGCCGGGTGGCCGACGACGGGGACCGTGCTGGCACACGCGTCCGTCGCGTCCACCCCGACCCCGACCTCGACCCCGAGGGCAGGAGTGGGCGGCACGTCCCGTGGCTCGGGTATGTCGATACCGTAGGTGTCCACAGGTCCACGATGGCCACGACGCGTTCCGACGGGTCGCGGCCAGAGGAGGAAAACGCATGATCGTCCGTCGTCTCGCCCGCCCGCTGCTCGCATCCGTCTTCGTCGCCGCAGGCGTGGAGGCTCTGCGCCACCCGGCTGCGCGCACCGACCAGGCCGCCCACCTGCTCCAGAAGGTGCCGGACCAGGTGCCGGGGGCCGAGGTCGCCGCGAAGGACCCCGACCTCTTCGTCCGGGTCAACGGCGCCGCCCTGCTCGGCGGAGGGCTCCTGCTCGCGACCGGTCGGATGCCGCGCCTCGCCTCGACGGTGCTTGCCGCCTCGATCGTCCCGACGACGGCGATCGAGCACGCCTTCTGGGAGGAGACCGACCCGACGCGCAAGGCGCAGAGCCGCAGCCTCTTCCTCAAGAACGTCGGCCTGCTCGGCGGACTGCTCCTCGCGGCCGTCGACACCGAGGGCAGGCCGGGACTGGCCTGGCGCGCCCAGCACGCCACGAAGACGACGCGCCGCGAGGCCCGTCACGCCCAGCGGGCCGCCAAGCGTGAGGCGCGCCTGCTCGCCCATCGAGCCCAGGACGTCGTGAGCTGAGTTGAGTCCCGCTGACCCATCGCCCCACCCGACGTCCGTGACGGACGGTGCCACCGACCGTGGCCCCCTGACCGCGGAGCCCGACTGGGCCGCGCCGCTCGCGCCCGGCCCCCTCGATGCCACGGTCGTCCTGCCGGGGAGCAAGTCCCTGACCAACCGCTACCTCGTGCTCGCCGCGCTCGCGAGTGACCGTTCGCGGCTGCGGGCGCCCCTGCGATCGCGTGACACGCTGCTCATGGCCGACGCGCTGCGCGCCCTGGGCGTACGCATCGACGACGTCGCGCCGGAGGGCGAGTCCGGGGTCGGCGGGGTCGGCGCCGTGCCCGACTGGGTGGTGACACCACCCGAGACGCTGAGCGGTGACGTGACCGTCGACTGTGGCCTGGCCGGCACGGTGATGCGCTTCCTGCCCGCCGTGGCCGCGCTCGCAGACGGGCCGGTCCGGCTCGACGGAGACCCCCAGGCGCGGGTGCGCCCGATGGGGCCGGTCACCGACGCGCTGCGGGCGCTCGGGGTCGACGTCGACGACCACGACGGGCACCTGCCGGTCACGGTCGGCGGGCGCGGACGGGTGCCGGGCGGGTCCGTGACGATGGACGCCTCGGCCTCGTCGCAGTTCATCTCGGCGCTGCTCCTCGCCGGGGCGCGCTACGACGAGGGCGTCACGGTGCACCACGACGGCAAGCCGGTGCCCAGCGAGCCGCACATCCTCATGACGGTCGAGACCCTGCGCGACGCGGGCGCGATCGTCGACGACAGCGAGCCCAACACGTGGCGCGTGGAACCGTCGGAGATCAACGCCCTCGACGTGTCGGTCGAGCCGGACCTGTCCAACGCCGGGCCCTTCGTCGCGGCGGCTCTGGTCGTCGGCGGCACGGTGCGGGTGCCCGGGTGGCCCCAGCACACGACCCAGGCGGGCGACCTCCTCCGCGAGATCCTCGACACCATGGGCGCCGACGTGCGCCTCGACCGCTCGGGGCTCACCGTCGTCGGCAGCGGTGAGCTCGTCGGCATCGACATCGACCTGCACGACGCGGCCGAGCTGACCCCGACCGTCGCCGCTCTCGCGGCACTCGCGTCGACCCCGACGTGGATCCGCGGCGTGGCCCACATCCGCGGCCACGAGACCGACCGTCTCGCGGCGCTCACGGCAGAACTCGGGCGGGTCGGGTCGCACGTCACCGAGACCGAGGACGGCCTGCGCATCTCACCGGCACCCTTGCACGGTGGGCGGTTCCGCACCTACCACGACCATCGCATGGCCACCGCGGGCGCGATCATCGGGCTGCGCGTGCCCGGCGTGCACGTCGAGGACATCGGCACGACGCGCAAGACCCTCCCCGACTTCGTCGGGCTGTGGCGGGGCATGCTCGACGGCACCCGCCCGGTGGTGCTCTCGCGATGAGCTGGCGGGACCTCGACGAGGGAGACATCCGGGTCCGCCCCAGTCGCAAGGGATCCCGGCCTCGCACCAAGGAGCGCCCGGCCCACGCGGACGCCGTCGTCGCCATGGTCATCGGCGTCGACCGGGGCCGCTACACGTGCCTCATCCCCAAGGGCTCGCTGGGCAAGAAGGAGCCCGAGCGCGTCGTCACGGCCATGAAGGCCCGCGAGATCGGTCGCACCCGGGTCGTCGTCGGTGACGACGTCGCCCTCGTCGGCGACCTCGCCGGCGGGCCCGACGCGCTCGCCCGCATCGTGCGCATCGAGGAGCGTCGGTCGGTGCTGCGGCGCACGGCCGACGACACCGACCCCTACGAGCGGATCATCGTCGCCAACGCCGACCAGCTCGTCATCGTCACGGCGCTCGCCGACCCGGAGCCCCGACCGCGCATGGTCGACCGCTGCCTCGTCGCCGCCTACGACGCGGACCTCGAGCCGCTGCTCGCGCTGACGAAGGCGGACCTCGTCGACCCGAGCGACTTCCTCGCCAACTACACCCCGCTCGAGGTCGAGCACGTCGTCACGTCGTGGAAGGACGGCGACTTCTCCGGCCTCGACGACCTGCGCGCCAGGCTCTCCGGCAAAGTCTCGGTCCTCGTCGGGCACTCCGGCGTCGGCAAGAGCACCCTCGTCAACGGGCTCGTCCCCGGCGCCCTGCGCGCGACCGGCGTCGTCAACGACACGACCGGCCGCGGGCGCCACACGTCGACGAACGCCGTGGCCCTGCGGCTGCACGGTGCCGACGGCTCCGACGACGGCTGGGTCATCGACACGCCCGGCATCCGGTCGTTCGGGCTCGCCCACATCGACGTCGACCACATCATCGACCACTTCCCCGACCTCGCCGAGGGCACCGACAACTGCCCCCGTGGCTGCACGCACGACGAGGAGGAGTGCGCCCTCGACGCCTGGGTTGCCGACGGACACGCCGGGCCCGCCGGCGCGTCACGCCTCGAGTCGCTGCGTCGCCTGCTCAGCAGCCGGAGCACCACCGAGGAGCACTGAGGAGCACTGAGGAGCACTGAGCCGCAGCGGCATCCGTCGCCGGGCTCGCCACCCCTGCTCGGACCGATGCCGCTAGGTTGAGCCGGTGACCTCCTACGACGACGACCTTCGTCTGGCCCATGTCCTCGCGGATGCCGTCGAGCGGGTGACGATGGCACGCTTCCGCGCCGCCGACCTCGTCGTCGAGAGCAAGCCGGACCTCACGCCCGTCACCGACGCCGACCGGGCCGCAGAAGAGCTCGTCCGGCACCAGCTGAAGCGCACCCGACCCCGCGACGCCGTCGAGGGCGAGGAGTTCGACACGACCGGGCACGGTCCGCGTCGATGGATCATCGACCCCATCGACGGCACGAAGAACTTCGTCCGCGGCGTGCCGGTCTGGGCCACGCTCATCGGTCTCGTCGTCGACAACGTGCCGGTGCTCGGGCTCGTCGCCGCACCGGCCCTGCAGCGCCGCTGGTGGGCTGCGACCGGCTCCGGCGCGTGGAGCGGCCGCTCCCTGTCGTCGGCGCGGCGCATCTCCGTGTCCCAGGTCGGACGGCTCGGGGACGCGTCGCTGTCGTACTCGTCCCTCTCGGGGTGGCGGGTCCGTGGGCGACGCGACGACTTCCTCGACCTCATGGACGACTGCTGGCGCACCCGCGCCTACGGAGACTTCTGGTCCTACATGCTCGTCGCCGAAGGGGCGGCCGACATCGCGGCCGAGCCCGAGCTGGCGGTCCACGACATGGCCGCGCTCGTCGCGATCGTGCAGGAGGCGGGTGGCCGGTTCACCGGCCTCGACGGCAAGGACGGTTGCTGGAGCGGCAACGCGCTGGCGACGAACGGCCTGCTGCACGACGAGGTGCTCTCCCGCATCGGCACGCCGCCGGCATGAGACCCTGCTGGGCGGGCTGCGCTGTCCGGCATAGCCTTTCGGTATGAGCACCGATCCCACCGGACCGGCCGGCACCTCGGCCCCCGACGCAGCCGTCCACGCCGCCACGGTGCGGCCCGCCGGCAACGCGGACGTCCCTGCGCTGGCTGCGGTCGCTGCGGCGACCTTCGAGCTCGCGTGTCCGCCGTCGATGACCCGGGAGCGGGTCGACGCGTTCGTCGATGAGGTCCTCTCCCCCGCGCGCTTCACGGACTACGTCGCGGACCCGCGCCGGCACGTCCTCCTGGCCGAGCGCGACGGGACCGCGAACGGCTACGCCATGCTCGTGGCCGGCGACCCGCAGGACGGGGACGTCCGTGCCGCGATCCGGCTCCGCCCCACCGTCGAGTTGTCCAAGATCTACGTCCTGCCGCAGGCCCACGGCACGGGCGCTGCGGCCCTGCTCATGACCCGGGCCCTGGACTGGGCGCGCGACTCCGGCGCCGCCGGCGTGTGGCTGGGCGTCAACCAGCAGAACGAGCGTGCCCAGCGGTTCTACGGCAAGAGCGGCTTCGAGCGGGTCGGCACCAAGCGCTTCCTCGTCGGTGGGGTCTACGAGGACGACTACGTCATGGAGCGCCCGCTCTAGCCAGCCGACTCGCCGGCCTCACCCCCTTGCCGAACGCCGCGTTCGGCACCGAACTCGTCGTTGTGACAGTGAGTTCGTGACCGGACGCCGCGTTCGGTGGGGAAGCGGGAGCGAGACGCAGCGGTGAAGGGTCAGGCGTCGGTGACGACGGTGACGTCGCCTAGCCCGAGGGCCTCGATGGCAGGGAGGTGGGCGGCCGCGTCACCGACCATGACGATCGTCCACCCCGCACCGGGGGCGCCCGAGCCGATGCCCGCGCCGTCGACGAACCGGGCGTAGGCCGCCTCGACCCGGCTGCGGTCGACGGTGGCGAGGTCGCGGAGGTTGTCGGTGGTGAAGGCCGTGGTGCGCCCGTCGAGCGCCATGCCCACCGCCTCGTCGGCGATCGAGTCGGCGGTGGCGTAGCGTCCTGGCGCGGTCTTGGAGATGAAGTCGACGCCGGAGCGGATCTCCTTGTCGCTGAACCCGTCCCGGCCGCTCTCGAGGATCTCGACGAGAAGCCTCAGCGACTCTGCGGTCGAGTCGGCACGCACCGAGCCGGACGTGAGGAACACGCCGCCGCGACGGCGCGGGCGGAAGCTGGACCGGATGCCGTAGGTGTAGCCCTTCTCCTCGCGCAGCACCGCGTCGATGCGGGCGTTCGGAGACCCACCGAGGACGAAGCCGAGCACCGGGTAGGGCGCCCACCCACCCTCGACGGATCGGTCGGGGCCCGGCGCGCCGATGACGAACTCGGTCTGCACCGAACCCGGGCGGGACACGAGCACGATGCGGCCGCGGTCGGGGGCGAGGGCGGCGGCGTGCTGGAGGTAGCGCTGCCGGTCGCGGGGGCCGTGGGCCCAGTCCCCGAGGGCGGCCTCGACGAGACTCGGCACGTCGAGTCCCTCGAGGTCTCCGGCGACGACGACGGTACCGCCCGCCGCGACGACGTGCTCGGCGTGGAAGGCCGCGACGTCGTCGCGCGTGATCGACGAGACGGTCTCGCGCGTGCCGCCCGTGGGCCGGGACGAGCGGTCGTCGGGTGCGTAGAACGTGCGGACGAACTCGAGCCCCGCGCGGTGCGCAGCGACCGACCGCTCCTGCTCGATCTCGGCCAGGCGCGTGCGCACCTGGCGGGCGACCTCGGTCTGCGGGAAGGCCGGCTCGGTGAGGATCTGCCGGAGCAGGTCGAGCGCGGGCTCGAGGTTGCCCTTGACGACGTCGAGGTCGAGGGAGAGACCGGCATCGGCCATCCCCGCGCCGAAGCTGACCCCCTTGCGCTCGAGGAGCCGGGCGAACTCCTCGGCCGTGTGCCGTGCCGTCCCCTCGTCGAGGGTGCGGGACATGATCGAGGCCACGCCCTCGCGCTCGCGCGGCTCGTCACGGAGGGACACGGGCAGGCCGAGGCGCACCGAGACGACGTACTGGCCGGGCACGTCGTAGGTGAGCAGGCGCAGGCCGTTGGGCAGGTCGTGCATGCTGCCCTCGGGGAAGTCCCACGGCTCGGGCGGCGCGACGACGGGGCGGGCGACGGCGGTCATGCGGCCTCCTCCGAGTCCTTGTCGGTGCGGTCGGCGTCGTCCGTGTCGTCGGGCTGGTCGACGTCCTTGCTCGTGTCGGCGAGGTAGCGCACGACTGCGCGCGACTCGGGGTCGAGCCACGTCGCGGCAGCCGCGCGGGCCTGCTCCGCGGTCACCGCGCGGATGCGGTCGACGAACGTGTTGACGTAGGCCGGGTCGCCCGTCAGCAGCGCGTGGTGGCTGATGTGGTCGGCGCGCTCCTCGATGCTCGCGAGCGCGCTCAGCCACGAGCGTTCGGTGTCGGCGATGACCGACTCCAGCTCGGCCGCATCCGGCCCCTCCTCGATGAAGCGGCGGATCTCCTCGCACACCGCGGCCTCGACCTGCTCGACGTCGGCGCCGGCGGACACGTCGACGGTGATGGTGCCGAGCCCCACGCCGTCGACGAGCCCCATGGTCCAGCCGCCCACAGCCACGGCGGTCTCGTCGGTGCGCACGAGACGGCGCACGAGTCGGGAGCTCGCGAGGCCGCCGATGACGTCGACCGCGACCTGGCAGCCGAGGTAGTCGGGCGTCGTGTCGACCGGGAGCCGGAAGGAGACGTAGATCCGGTCGTTCGGGACGTCACCGACACGGTCGAGCCGGACCGGCTCCGAGAGCGGGGGCAGCTGCGGGTGCCGCTCGCGGCTGTGCAGCTCGATGGCCGGGAGACCGCCGAAGTACGTCTCGGCGGCGGCGAACCCCTCCTCGGGGGTCACGTCGCCGACGAGGGTGAGGACCGTGTTGTTCGGCCCGTAGTGGGCGCGGAAGAAGGCGTGGACGTCCTCGAGCGTTGCGGCGTCGAGGTCTTCCATCGAGCCGATCGTGGGGTGGTGGTAGGGGTGGTCCTCGGGGAAGGCGGTCGCGTAGATGTCGATGAGCGCCGAGCCGTAGGGCACGTTGTCGTAGCGCTGGCGCTTCTCCTCCTTGACGACGTCGCGCTGGTTGTCGAGGTTCTCCTGGGTCACGGCGTCGAGCAGGTGGCCGTGCCGGTCGGCCTCGAGCCACAGCGCGAGCTCGAGCGCACCCGTGGGCACCGTCTCGAAGTAGTTCGTGCGGTCGAACCACGTCGTCGCGTTGAGGCGCGCGCCCTCGTCCATGAGCGCCGAGAAGTGCTCGCCCGAGGCGACGTTGCGGCTGCCCTGGAACATCAGGTGCTCGAAGAGGTGGGCGAAGCCGGTGCGTCCGGGGGTCTCGTGCCGGGAGCCGACGCCGACCCAGAGGTTCACCGCGACGTTGGGCACCGTGTGGTCCTCGCTGACGATGACGCGCAGGCCGTTGGCGAGCGTGCGCTCCGCGAGCGGGTAGGAGATCGCTGTCACGGATCGACCCTATGTGACGGAGCGCGGGAGGTGCGGGGTCGCGACGGCACACGACGGCGCACGACGGCGCACGACTGCGCACGACGGCACCGAGTACGGGCAGAATGCGGGGGGGGCGCCCCCCCGCAACCACCCTGCCTCGACTGGAGTCATCACCGTGACCGACCCGCCACCGGACGGCTCCATGCCGAAGCCCGCCGGCATCTCGAGCCTGCGGCGCTTCGGCCCCCTGCTCCTCGCAGTCCTGGCGTTCCTGGTCTTCCGTGCCGTGACCGCCGACGACGCCGCAGAGGACATCACCACGGGCCAGTGCGTCACGGCCGACCCGACCCGCGACGTGCGGACCGTCGACTGTTCGGACCCGTCCGCTCTCGGCAGGGTCGTGTTCGTGCAGCGAGAGTCCTTCACCGACGACTCCTCGGTCCGCCGTACCTGCGCCGACCACGGCTCGACGCGTGCGTTCACTAGTGCCGTCTCGCAGGGCGGAACCGGAACGGTCGTGTGCGTGGTGCCGATCAAGTAGCTGCCTGTCGTCGTGTGCGATGTCAGGTAACAAATGGTTATGCTCATTCGAACTAGCATCACCACGAGGTATGCTTGTGCCATGGCTGGAGCTCCGGACGACCTGCTGACCACGATCCGCGCGAGCGTCATCGGCGACGACCAGGTGATGCACGGCCCCTACGGCCCGCGCCGCGTCACGTACGCGGACTACACCGCCTCGGGCCGCGGCCTGACCTTCATCGAGGACTTCATCCGCGACGAGGTGCTCCCCCGCTACGCCAACACCCACACCGAGAGCTCGGGCACCGGACTGCAGACGACGCGCCTGCGCGAGGACGCCCGGCGCACCATCCGCGACGCCGTGGGTGGCGACGACGAGACGGTCGTCGTCTTCGCCGGCTCGGGCTGCACCGGAGCCATCGACAAGCTCGTCGGCATCCTCGGCCTGCGCGTCCCGTCGAACTTCGAGGACCGTTGGCACGCCAGCGATCTCGTGCCCGCCGACCAACGGCCCGTCATCTTCATCGGCCCCTACGAGCACCACTCCAACGAGGTGATGTGGCGCGAGTGCGTCGCCGACGTCGTCGTCATCCCGCAGGACCTCGACGGGCACGTCGACATCGAGGCGCTCCGCGCGCGGCTCGTCGAGCACGCCGACCGCCCGCTGCTCATCGGCTCCTTCTCGGCCGCGAGCAACGTCACCGGCATCGTCACCGACACCGACGCGATCTCCTCGCTCCTGCACGAGCACGGCGCGCTCGCGTTCTGGGACTACGCCGCGGCCGCGCCGTACGTCGACATCGAGATGTACGGCCGGGGCGGGCGAGGCGTCGCCGACCCGACGGCCTACAAGGACGCCGTCTTCCTCAGCCCGCACAAGTTCATCGGCGGCCCGAGCACGCCGGGTGTCCTCGTCGTGCGCCGCGACCTCATGACCAACCGGGTGCCCGACGTGCCCGGCGGCGGGACCGTCGCCTTCGTCAACCCCGACGCCCACGACTACCTCACCGACCCCGCGCACCGGGAGGAGGGCGGCACGCCCGCCATCATCGAGGCCATCCGTGCCGGGCTCGTCTTCAAGCTCAAGGAGGCCGTCGGCGTGGAGACCATCCGCGCCCGCGAGGACCGCTTCCTCCAGCGTGCGGTCACCGCCTGGCGCGACGAACCGGCCATCGAGATCCTCGGCAACCTCGACGCCGAGCGTCTGTCGATCGTGTCGTTCGTCGTCCACGCCCAGGGCGAGCGCTACCTCCACCACAACTTCGTCGTCGCCGTGCTCAACGACCTTTTCGGCATCCAGGCCCGCGGCGGCTGCTCGTGCGCAGGGCCCTACGGCCACCACCTCCTCGGCATCGACCTCGAGCGCTCGCACGAGTTCGAGCGCGAGATCGGGCGCGGCTGCGAAGGCATCAAGCCGGGCTGGGTGCGAGTCAACTTCAACTACTTCATCTCCGACGTCGTCGCCGAATACGTTATCGAGGCCGTCCGCCTCGTGGCGCGCGACGGCTGGCGTCTGCTCGGCGACTACGACTTCGAGCCCGCGACGGGGATCTGGCGACACCGGGAAGGCCCGGTCGAGCCCCCGCTGCGGCTGCACCAGGTGAGCTTCGAGCAGGGTCGCCTGACCTACCCCGCGCAGCTCGAGCGGGCCGGGGAGGACGCGCTCGCGGGACACCTCGCCGACGCGCGTGCGGTCCTCGCCGCCGCCACACCCCAGCGGTGCGACGAGGCGCACGTCAACGTCGACTTCGACCACCTCAGGTGGTTCGAGCTGCCCGTCAGCAGCGTCTCGCGCTGAGCGGGCGGCCGCCCGAGGTCAGGGGACGAGCACGAGCTTGCCGCCGGCGCGGCCGCTGTCGCTCAGGGCCTGCGCCGCGGACGCCTCGGCGAGCGGCAGGACCCGCGAGATCGTCGTCGTGACGGCCCCGGACGCCCGCTGGGCCACGAGCTCGGCGAGCTCCGGCGCCGAGCGCTCGGACGCACCGCTGAAGGTGATGCCCGTGGTGAAGGCGGCCGGGTCGGCGATCGTGACGAGCCGGTCGGGGCCACCGAGCAGCTCGACCGACTCGTCGAGCACACCGGCGCCGCTCGCGTCGAGCACGGCGTCCACCCCGTCCGGCGCCAGTGCGCGCACGCGGTCGAGCCAACCGTCGCCGTACGTCGTCGGCGTGGCTCCGAGGGCCGCGACACGGTCCTGGTTGGCGGCCGACGCCGTGCCGATGACGGTGGCACCGCCGGCGACGGCGAGCTGCGTCGCGACCTCGCCGACCGCGCCGCTAGCCCCGTGCACGAGCAGCGTCTCGCCGGCCCGCACGTCGAGCAGGCGCAGGACGCGCCGGGCGGTCTCGCCCGCGACGGGCAGCGACACGGCGACGGTGGCGTCGAGCGGGTCGGGCAGGGCGGCATACGTGCTCAGCACGGCGAGCTCGGCGTAGGCACCGCCCTCCGCGAAGCCGACGACCCGGTCACCGACGGCGACGTCGGTGACGCCCTCCCCCAGCGCGTCGACGACGCCAGCCGCCTCGAGACCGGGCACGAGCGGGAACGCCGTGTCGGGTGAGGCCATGAGGCCGCTGCGGACCTTGCCGTCGGCGGGGTTGACCCCGACGGCCTCGACCCGGACCCGCACCTCGCCGGGCCCCGGCCGCGGGTCGGGCAGCTGCGCCTCGTGCAGCTCCTCGGGTCCGCCGAAACGGTCGATGACGATGGCCTTCATGGTCTCTCCTGCCGCCGGGGCCGCCCGGTGGGCGGCGTCACCCGGACAACGGCGCGCACCGCGGGCGTATGCCGTCGCGTCCGCTCCGTGGTCACCGCGACCTCCCAGCCGCTCACGGGGCCACGGCGGCGTACCCCGTCGAGTCGTGGACGGCGATGCCGGCGTACGTCACGTAGGCCGAGGCGCCCGAGTCCACCTGTGCGAGCTGGTCGCTCATCCGCGTCAGGGTCTGGCCGTAGAAGGTCTGCTTGACCTCCGTGGGGTCGGGCCCGAGGTAGTTCGTCTCTTGGCCGATGCGGACCGGCTTGCCGAGCGCCGCGGCGGACGCGAGCTCGGCAGCCGCGATGGCGAGCGTGCCGTCCGGGCCGGCGGCCGTGTTGCGGTAGGCCATGATCGTCACGGCCGAGACGCGACGCATCGTCTCCCGGTCGAGGGTCGACTTCTTCCCGGCCTTGACCTGCCCGAACCAGAAGGGGATGTCGGCCTCGACGGGGCGGCCACCACTGGCGGTCACGAGCCGGTCGAGCAGGGTGAGGTACTTCGACACCGTCGTCGACCGGCGGGTCGTCCAGGCCGACGTGGTCCACGGCTCGACGTCGACGTGCAGTCCGGTGAACAGGCCCGTCGCGATGGTGGGCCTGACCCAGTGGTCGACCGCCCACGTCGGGTCGTCGACCCAGCCGGGGTCGCCGCCGAGCGCGTCGACGCGCAGCCCGGCCGCCCTGGCTCGGGTCACGAGGTCACGCACCGTCGGCAGGCTGGCGCTCGTCGCGAGGTCGGGTGGCACCCCGACGAAGAGCGTGCCCACGCCACGGGACTGCGCGAGCTGGACCACGGCGCCCGCGTCGGTCCACGACCACACCCACATCGCCCGGCCCGGCGTCGTGGCGGCCGCCGACGCCTGGGCCGACAGCACCACCGATCCGACCATGAGCACGAGCATCGCAGCCGCGGCGACGAGCCGGGCCCGCACCCCGGGGCGGCTCCGTCCGCGGCGGGCGTGGGACCGCCGACGCGTGGCTGTCGGTCGCGGGCTCGTTGTCATGACGCACCTCCTGCGTGCCGGGCCCCGAGAGAGCGAATGTCCCAGACGTGGGCCCGATCCGTGACGTGAATGCGTCAGAGACGGGCTCGACCGCTCCGACTCAGGGCGAGCCGGCGACCCGGTCGAGACGATCGGGCATGCTGGGCGCATGAACGGGCCCCTTCTCGCCGGCGACCGCCTCGCCGAGCTCGCCCTCGCACCCCTGACCTACGCCGAGGTCGGCGCGACCCTGCGCAAGGGACCGCTCCCGGCCGGCTACGGGCACCTGCGTCGGCGCGCTGTCGTCGGCCGGGGCGCCGACGACCTCGACCGGGCGACGGATGCGCTGCTCGCGTGGGCGGTCCAGCGCGGCGCCGGGATGCGTGTGGTCCCGTCCAGCCCGGTCGTGCTCCCCGCCGTGGTCGCCGACCTGCGCGTCGGCCCGGGGGTGCTGTCCCTCAGGGCCCCGGTACGCGTCGTCGACGTCGTCGACGGACCGCGCAGGCGCGGCTTCGCCTACGGCACGCTCCCCGGCCACCCCGAGGCGGGCGAGGAGTCCTTCGTCGTGTCGCTCGGAGAGGACGGGGACGTCACCTTCACCGTGCGGGCGTTCTCACGGCCGGGCAGCACGCTGGCACGGGTCGGCGGAGCGGTCGGCCGCAGGGCCCAGCGTCTCGTCGCCGACCGCTATCTGAGGTCGCTCGAGTCGCTCGTCCGCGTCCGCTGAGGCGGCGTGGGGCTGCATCGCGTCCGTGGCCGGGTCGGTCGTGGGGTCGGCGATGGGGGGGTCAGTGCAGGAAGGTCTTGGCCACGACCATGACGACACCCAGGAGTGCTGCCGCGAGCGACTCCCAGAAGGCGGTGCGCCGGCTCGAGCCGGCGGAGCGGGCCCCGAGGTAGCCCACCGCGCCCAGCTCGGCGACGGTGAGCCACAGGGCGAGGTTGACGGCGAGAGCGGTGTCGGCGCCGAGCAGGGCAGCGACGACCACGACGACGAGAGCGGGCACGCCCCCGAGGAGCACCCGGGACTCGTGCCGCACGGCCGCGGCCATCCGTCGCGGCAACGGCGACCCGGCGTGGGTGAACTGGTCGGAGAAGGCACGCACGTAGACGTCGGCGAGCCAGTAGACGGCGAGGACGAAGACCGCCGCGAGGACGACGCGAGCCGTCGAGGGTACGTGGTTCGCGGTCGCGCTCATGACGGCGCCGGTGATGATGGCGCCGTAGAGCAGGCCCGCCGGGTTGCCCCGCGCGATGAGCCGCGTGGCCCGCTCCGTCGCCGTCTCCTCCGACACGGTCGCCCCCCCTCACCGTGCGCCACCGGTCGCGGCGCCTCGGGGCCAGCCTGCCGCGACCACCCGTCATTGCGCCAGTGGTGTGGGCCCGGGAACGACGAAGGGCCCCGGATCTCTCCCGGGGCCCTTCGTGCTTCGCTGACGCGATCAGTAGCGGGGGCAGGATTTGAACCTGCGACCTCCGGGTTATGAGCCCGGCGAGCTACCGAGCTGCTCCACCCCGCGTCGGCAAGAGCAACGTTACGCGAAACCTCCCGCAGGACCAAATCGAGGCCTCGGCGTGCTCGGATCCGACGGGCTCGGGCTCGGAACGACCTGTGGCAGCACGCGATTCGCGTGCTGCCACAGGTCGTGCTCGAGCCCGCCCGTCAGGGCGTCGCCGTCGGCGTCGACCGCGGTGAGGCCTCCACCGCGCGCGTCAACGCCTCCTTGAGCTTCGCCTGCGCCTGGCCGTACGCGGCGAAGTCACCGCGCTTGAGGGCGGCCTCTCCCTCGACGTAGGCCGCCTGTGCGTCCTTGAGCGCCTTGGACAGCGCCGCCGCGTCGGGGCTGCCCGGCGTCGCGGTCGACGACGGCGTCGGGGTGGGCGTCGCGGTGCTGCCCGGCGTGGGCGTCGGGGTCGGCGTGGGAGTCGTGCCGTTGTCGCCGGCCTGCGCACCCGACGAGCCGCCGAAGAGGTCGTTGAGCGCGGCATCGAGCGACCCGGCCCAGGCGATCTTGTCGCCGAAGGCGACCGCGACGGCCGAGAGGCGCGGGTAGGTGCCCGAGCCGGTCGAACGGGCCTGGACGTAGATCGGCTGGACGTAGAGCAGGCCTCCACCGACCGGGAGGGTCAGCTGGTTGCCGAAGATGACGCTGGCGCCCGTCGACGAGGTCGTCGAGATGAACTGCGCCAGGGTCAGCTGTCGACCGAGGGAGGCGTCGTTCGAGGTGACGGACGAGGTCCGCATGTCGTTGTAGACGAGACCCGGCCCGTTGACCGAGCCGCCCGTCGTCTCGAGCAGCCGCAGCTTGCCGTAGTTGGGCGACTTCTTGCCGTCCTCGCTCCCGGCGTCGCCGTCGACCGCGAGGAAGCCCGACAGGACGTTGCGGTCACCGGTCGGCATGAACGTCGACGTCAACGAGAACGCCGGGGTCGACTGGTCGGGCATGGCGAGCGAGAGGTAGTAGGGCGGCTGGGGCAGGTTCTCGGCCGGCTGCGTCGGGTCCTCGGGCACGCGCCAGAAGTTCTGGCCGCCGTAGAAGGACGCCGCGTCCTGGTCGTGGTACTTCGACAGGAGCGTGCGCTGGACCTTGAAGAGGTCCTCCGGGTAGCGCAGGTGCTCCATGAGCGAGCCCTTGATGTCGCTGAGCGGCTTGACCGTGCCCGGGAAGATCGACATCCACGCCTTGAGCACGGGGTCCTTCTCGTCCCACTGGTAGAGCGAGACCGTGCCGTCGTAGGCGTCCACCGTCGCCTTGACGGAGTTGCGGACGTAGTTGACCTGGCCGGCCTGCACGGCCCGCACCGAGTTGCGGGTGCTCGTCACGGCGTCCTCGGTCACCGTGTCGAGCGTCGTCGTCTGCGAGTACGGGTAGTTCGCCGAGGTCGTGTAGCCGTCGAGGATCCACTGGACCCGACCGTCGACGACCGCGGGATAGGCGTTGCCGTCGAGCGTCAGCCACGGCGCGACCCGCTGGACGCGCTCGCGCGGGGTGCGGTGGTCGAGGACGCGCGAGTCGTTGGTCACCGCGTCGGAGAGGAGGAAGTTGATCTCGCGGTACTTCACGGCATACGCGAGCCGCTTGACGGCGTCGAGCTGCACGCCGCCGATGCCGGCGTAGGTGTAGTTGATCTGCCCCGTCCCCTGCGGGTCCGGGTAGTCGAACTCCTGCTTGTTGCCGCCGACGACGGAGTACTCCGGCGAGTTCTCGCCGAAGTAGATGCGCGGCTCGTACTTCCCGAGCGCGCCCTCGGTGCCGATCTGCGACTCGATGAAGGTCGGACGACCGTCGGACTCACGCGTGTTGCCCTTGGCCGCGACGACGCCGTAGCCGTGGGTGTAGACGGTGTGGTCGTTGAGCCAGTTGCGCTGCCCGTCGGGCACGCCGTTGAGGTCGAGCTCGCGCGCGGCGATGACGGTGTCCTGCGACTTCCCATCGAGCTGGTAGCGGTCGACGTCGAGCACGTCGGCGAACTGGTAGTAGCCCTTGCTCGCCTCGAGCTGCTTGAAGGTGGGGCTGACGACGTTCGGGTCGATGAGGCGGATGCCGGGCACCGTGGCCGCGTCGTCACGCAGGGCGTTCTGGGTCGCGACGGTCTTCGTGTCGTAGGAGTCGACCGTGATCTGGTCGAAGCCGTAGGCGGCACGCGTCGCGTCGATGTTGCGCTGGATGTAGGGCACCTCGAGGGACTTCTCCGACGGGCGCACCTTGAGCGACTGGACGAGCGCCGGGTAGATGCCGCCGACCGCGACGACGATCACCGCGAGGACCGCGACGCCGACGAGCGGCAGGCGCCAGGAGCGCGTCCAGATCGTCGTGAGGAACATGATCGCGCACATGACGGCGGCGAGCGCGAGGATGCCCTTCGTCGGGATGATCGCGTGCGACTCGGTGTACTGGATGCCGGTGATCTTCGACGACTGGGCGGTCGCGAGGTTGTAGCGGTCGATCCAGAAGGCGACGGCCCGCACGAGCACGAGGACGGCCGCGATGACCGACAGGTGCACGCGGGCGGCCTGCGTCGAGCGCATCTTGTTGCCGGCGACGATGCCGCCGTAGAGGTAGTGCGTGAAGGCGGCCGTGATGAAGCCGATGACGAGGATCATCGTCAGGAACGCGACGACGAAGTTGATCCACGGCAGGTCGAAGACGAAGAAGCCGATGTCCAGACCGAACTCGGGGTCGGTGGTGCCGAACGGGCTGCCGTTGCGCCACAGCAGGAAGGTGTCCCACTGCGTCGCCGCCGACAGGCCGGCGAAGAGGCCGACCGCGAGCGGTGCGGCGATCGTCGCCGTGCGCCGCATCGGCTCGACGAGCTGGCGGTAGTGCTCCATGGCCTGCGTGTCGGGCGAGGGCGCGTAGATCGGGCGGTTGCGGAAGGCGAAGTGGATGCTCGACCACACCATCGCCGCCGTCAGCAGGCCACCGACGAGACCCAGGAGGAGCTTGGTGACGATCTGGGTGCTGAAGACGCCTGCGAAGCCGACCGACTGGTACCACAGCACCTCGGTCCAGAACTGCGCCACGATCGCGATGACCACGAGCAGCGCGGCCGCCACGACGAGCGAGGTCACGAGCGGGCGTCGGGTCGGCGGCAGCGTGGCCGCGTCGGGTCGTCGGGGCGCGCCCGAGTCGTCGTCGTTGAAGTTGCCCGGCGGGGGGCCGAAGTTGCTGTCGCTCACGTGGAGTGCCTTGGGTGCTGGGGCGGGCAGGTGGTCGGGCGGACCCGTGGGCAGCCTCCTGAGGCCGCCTGCGGCAACCATAACCCGCGCTCCCGCAGCACCTGCCGCGAGAGAGCGCAACGTGACCGGCACGAGACCGCGAGCGTCGAGGGTGCGTACGCGTCGAGGCCCTTCGTGGGTCCGCGCCGGGTGCGCGCCGGGGACGTTCGTGGGTCCCCGCCGGGTGCGCGCCGGCCACCCCACGGCATACGGCAGCATGGGGGCGTGAACGCGCAGCCCGTCATCGACCCCCTCGCCATCGCCGCCCTCGACACCGAGCGCCACGTCGCGGCCTCCGGCTGGGACCAGCCCGCCCGGCTCTTCGCGCTCGTGCGCACGGCCGACCTGCTCGAGCGCGAGCCGCAGCTGCGCGACCAGATGGGTCCCTCCGACCTGGCCGAGGGGGCTCTGACCGCCATCGAGCAGGAGGGCCTGCCGACGACGAGCTCGCTCGAGACGCTGCTCGGTCGGCTCGCCTGGCCCGAGGAGGTGGACGGCTGCGCCTTCGCCATCGAGCGCATGGTCGTCCCACCGGAGGCCGAGCGTGAGCTGCCCTCGCGCGGCGACGACGCCGTCGACCACCTCGCGGCCCACCCCGACCGCAAGGACGTGCGGCTCGTCGTGGCCGTCCTGCGCGACGGCAGCTCGATCTGCCTGCTGCGCCAGCGCGACCACGACTCGGACGACGCCGTCGCGACCGGCAAGGACATCGCACCCGGGCTCGTCGAGGCCCTCAAGGCCACCTTCGAGGACTGAGCGCCGGCGGCCGCCCTCGCCTCCCCCCGTCGGGGCGTCACCCCTCGCCGGGGCGTCAGCCGCCGTCGGCGGGAGTCAGCAGCGGGGCAGCGAGCCGGTCTGGCCCTTGGCGATCGCCTCGACGGCCGTGCGGGCCTGGTCGAACGTGCCCACCTTGAAGACGTCGAGCCCGTCGGGTACGTGTCCGACGACCTCGTTGCAGTTGTCGGCCGGGGCAAGGAAGTACGCCGCGCCGTCCGAGCGCGCACCGGCGAGCTTCTGGCGGATGCCGCCGATCGGGCCGACCTTGCCCTCGTCGTCGATCGTGCCGGTGCCCGCGATCTGGCGACCGCCGGCGAGCGGGCCGGGCGTCAGCTTGTCGTAGATACCGAGCGAGAACATGAGCCCCGCGGACGGACCGCCGATGGCGCCGGCGTCGATGGTGACCTTGGCCGGGAAGTCGTGGTCGAGCCCGAGGAGCACGCCGAGGGCCGTGCGGCCGCCCTGGCCCTCCACGGTCGGGACGTCGACCGTCTGCTCCTTGCCGGCGCGCGTGACCGTGAGGGACACGCTCTCGCCGGGCTTCTTCTCCTGGAGCGCGTCGCGCAGCATCTGCGTCGTCGTCACCGGCTCGTCGTCGATGCGGTCGAGACGGTCGCCGACCTTGAGCAGACCCTTGGCCTTCGAGGAGTCAGTGATGCCGGCGATGGCGACGTGGGTCGGCACCTCCTCGCCGATCGCGCGCAGCGCGACGGCCGTGGCCTCCTCCTGCGAGCCCTCCATCTGGATGGCGTTCTCCTCGGCCACCTGCTCCTGGGTGACCTGCGGGTCGAAGACGTCGTCGACGGGGAAGACGTCACGGGCCGGGTCGACCCAGGCCTGCAGGATGTCCCACGCGTCGACCGGGTAGCCCGGTCCGCCCTCGACGCGCACCGTGGTGAAGCGCAGCGCGCCGTCGGTCGGGTAGGTCGGCAGCCCCGAGATCGCGATGATCGGCTTGTTCTGGGCGCCCGAGGTGCCGAGGGTGTCCTGCGTCGGCCCGGGGCTCATGACGGCATACGGCAGGTGGACGACGGACCCGAGGACCATGACGACGAGGAAGACGAAGAACGCCGCCAGGACCGCCTTGTTGCCGCGGGTCAGCCTGCCGGTGTCCTCGCTCTCGAGCACCTCGGCGCGCGTCGGGAGGTCGGTGGCGCCGGGCTGCTCCGGCACGCGCTTGATCGTCCTCACGGCAGCCCGACCCACTCGTCGGCGCCGTCGGCGAAGCGCTGGTGCTTCCAGATCGGGATCGTCGCCTTGAACTCGTCGATGAGCTCGCGGCAGACGTCGAACGCCTCGCCGCGGTGCTCGGCGCTGACGCCGACGACGACCGCGACGTCACCGACCTCGAGGTGGCCCACCCGGTGGACGACGGCCAGCCGGACGGAGCGCCCGTCGGCCGCCAGACGCTCGGCGAGCGCCCGGGCCGCCTCCGCGGCCTGTGGGTGGGCGGAGTAGTCGAGAGCGGCGACCGTCTTGTCGTCCGACCCGTCGTCCGTGTCCTCGACGGCTGCGCCGGCCGGACCGTCGTGATCGCGTACCGTGCCGACGAAGAGGCAGACGCCGCCGGCCCGGGGCGAGGAGACGCTCGTGAGCACCTCGTCGACCGACAGAGGTGTCTCACGGATCTCGGCAAGGGTGACCGTCACGCCCGCAATCGTATGCCGCCGCGCGGGCCCCCGCGTCCCGCGCCCGCGCCCGTGCGCGAGGGTGGGGAACCAACGAGGTCGATCCGTGGTTGTCTTGGTGTACGGCCAGACGGCCGGCACGAGATCCGTTCGAGTGGGGATGAGCAGGCATGGCCGACGACCGTGGACGCGGTGACGACAACCACAGCGACAAGGACGACGTGTCCGGCGAGGAGCCGGGCGACGCGGGCCAGCACGGCGACGCCGCCGACCAGACCGGCGACACCGGCGACACCGGCGAGCAGGGCGCTCCCGACGACCAGGTGGGTCCTTCCGACGTGGGTCGGGCGCCCGGTGACTCCCCCTTCGGCCTGCCGCTCAACCGCCCAGGTGGCGGCTCAGCCGGTTCCGGCCCGTCCGGTTTCGGGGGCGGCTTCGGGGGCGGCTTCGGTGCGGGCTTCCCCGGCCTGCCGGACCTCGGCGGGATGGACCCGTCCGACCTCGGCGCCATGCTCGAGAAGGTGCTCGGCGAGGCTGCCGACAACCCTGAGCTGGCCGAGGTCATGAAGAGCATGGGGGTCGACCCCACCGACCCCGCGACGCAGGCGGCGATGCGGGCCCAGCTCGGCACCTTCATGGCTGCCCAGGAGTCGCCCACGGGGTCGCGCGACATGGCCACCGAGGTCGCCCGACGGCACGTCATGGCCGCGCAGGGCAACGACGTGCACGACGAGGCCGCCGCTCGGGCTGTCGCCGACGCCGTCGCCGTCGCGACCCTGTGGCTCGACGAGCAGACCACCCTCGCCTCCCCGGCCTGGCGCGCGACCGGCCTGAGCCGCGCTGAGTGGGTCGAGGCCACGATGCCGCGCTGGTTCGAGCTCATCGAGCCGGTCTCCGACGGCGTCACGGCCGCGACGTCCGACGCCATGCGCAAGCAGGTCGGCGAGCTCGGCCCCGAGGCGTTCGGCGAGGCGCTGCCCGAGGGGCTGCCGGAGGGCTTCGACCCGCGGCAGATGGTCGAGCAGTGGGCGCCGATGCTCGGCAACCTCAGCCGCCAGATGTTCTCGGCCCAGCTCGGCCAGGCCGTCGGGACGCTCGCCACCGAGGTCGTGACCGGCACCGAGGTCGGCCTCCCGCTCACCGAGCCGGGCGTCGTCGCCCTCCTGCCCGGCAACGTCGCCGAGCTCGCCGAGTCGCTCGAGATCGACATCGCCCAGGTGCGTCTCTATCTCGCGGTCCGCGAGGCGGCCCGCGTCCGACTCTTCTCCGAGGTGCCGTGGCTCGGGCCGCAACTGCTCTCGGCCGTCTCCGACTACGCCCGCAACATCACGATCGACACCGACGCCATCGAATCGGCCCTGTCGACGATCGACCCGTCGGACCCCGAGGCGCTGCGCACGGCCCTGCAGGGCAACCTCTTCCGCCCGCAGCCCACCCCGGCCCAGCGCGCCGCGCTCGACCGTCTCGAGACCCTCCTCGCCCTCGCCGAGGGCTGGGTCGACCACGTCACGGACCGCACGACGGCACGGCACCTGCCGCTGTCGGCGGCGCTGGCCGAGACGATCCGCCGCCGCCGCGTGGGCGGGGCGGCGCAGAAGACGTTCGCGGGCCTCGTCGGCCTCGAGCTGCGCCCGCGCCGGCTGCGCGACGCCGCGAACCTCTGGGCCGCGCTCGAGAGCGCCGGCGGCGCGACCCTCCGCGACGGCCGCTGGGCCCACCCGGACCTCGCACCCACGTCGGCCGACCTCGACGACCCGATCGGCTACGTCGAGCGCGCGACCGGCGCGTCCTCCACGGGCGCGCTGCCCGAGGGAGGTGATGGGCTCGGTGACGGGCTCGGCGCCGAGCTCGACTCCGTGCTCCAGGGCATCCTCGAGGAGGCCGACCGCGAGCGCGGGGCAGGCACCGGGAGCGACCCGTCCGCCACGGACTCCGACTCCGACTCCGGCACCGACTCCGGTACGCGCTCCGAGGACGACACCGACACCGACGGCGACGCGGGCCCCCAGCGGTGACCGGGGCGCACGCCGCTCCGTCCCTGCCCCCCGACGCGCGCGGACCGCTGGATGGGCCCGACGCCGCCGCGTGGCGCCTGCTGCACGCCGACGCCGTCGCACGGCTGGAGTCGTGGGAGGCGCCCGACGAGCAGCAGGAGGACCTCCGGCGCGACTTCCTCGACCACCTCCACACCCACCCCGACGCGATGAGCAAGGCCGGCCCGCCGGCCCATCTGACGGGCAGCGTCATCGTCCTCGACGACGACGGCGGCTCCGCGCTGCTGACCCTGCACCGACGGGCGCGGGCCTGGTTCCAGTTCGGCGGCCACTTCGAGCCGGGCGACGCGTCGGTGTGGCACGCGGCCACTCGTGAGGCGCGTGAGGAGTCGGGCATCGTGGACATCTCGGCTTTTCCGGAGATCGCCCAGCTCGATCGGCACATTCTTTCGGGAGATTTCGGCACGTGCCGCGAGCACCTCGACATCCGCTTCGCGGCGCGCACGACGAGGTCCGCCGAGGCGGCGGTCAGCACCGAGTCGATCGACGTCCGGTGGTGGCCGGTGGACGCCCTCCCGGAGGGCACGCGGGAGGACCTGCGCCCCCTCGTGGACGCCGGCCTGAGGCTGCGCCACCGCTGACCCGACGCCCGTGACGCGGGCCGGCGTCACGGCATACGCGGTCGTATGCCGTCAGGCGGGGCGCGTGGTCGGGCTCACTCGTCGCTGAGGTCGAGGCCGGCGGCGGCCGAGACGCCCTGGAGGTAGCCGCGGGCCCGCTCGAGACGGGGGTAGCCCTGCAGCAGCGCCCAGAACTCCGGGCCGTGCCCGGGCTGCAGCAGGTGGGCCAGCTCGTGCAGCAGGACGTAGTCGACGACCCAGCCCGGCATGCCACGGAGCTTGTCGGACAAGCGAATCGAGCCCTCGGCCGGTGTGCACGAACCCCAACGGGAGTTCTGGTTGGAGACCCACCGCACGCTCGCCGGGACGGCGCGTCCGCCGAGGTGCTCGCGCGACAGGGCGAAGGCGCGCTGCTCGAGGTCGCCGTCGCTGCGCTGGCGGCGCTGCTCGGACGCGGCGACCCGGGCCACCATGGTGCGCACCCACTCCCCCTCCTCGGCGCGGCTCATTCGTGCGGGGACGAGGACGACGAGGCGCCCCTCCTGGCGGTAGGCCGACACGGTGCGGCGACGCTTGGCGCTGCGACGGACCTCGACGGTCACCCCGTCGACCACCGTGTGCACCACCTCACGTCGCACCGTCGCCATGTGGGCAGGGTAGGCCAGCGTGGGGACAACGCCCCGGAGCACGGGCGCGACACGGCCGCGCTCGCGCGTCATACCTCATCCCGCACGGGCGCGCCAAGCGGGGATGAGCATGATTTCGTGCTCAGCGTGCTCTAGGGTTGAACGAGTCGAGGCACCCGTCGGATGGGTGCCATCTACAAGGAGACATCAATGGCTGACGAGACCTACAAGGGCGAGTTCTACTGCGTGAAGTGCAAGGAGAAGCGCGAGGCCGAGGGCAAGGTTGTCGTTTCCGACAACGGTCGCCGCATGGCCAAGGGACAGTGCCCCGTCTGTGGCACGAACCTGAACCGCATTCTGGGCAAGGCCTGACCAGGTCGCGGCGGCGTCCCTGACGCCGCAGATCGAGGGGGCGGGACCACACGGTCCCGCCCCCTCGCGCGTCCCCGCCTCCCTTCGGTCCCCCGGAGCGGACCTCGGGGCTGTGGACGACGCCCACGGGGATGCCGGGGCGGCTGCGAGCCTGACGACCGAGGGTGGCGCCCGCTGGTGGCGCCACCGGGTCTGGAGGTCCGATGTCCGCTGCTGCCGTCCCGCCCCACCCCCGCGTGCCCGTCTGGCTCCGGCCACTGACGAGACGACGCGGTGAGGTCCAGTTCGGCGTGCTGCCCGGTGGCCCGGTCGTCACGGGCGTCAGCGACACGGAGGCCGAGCTGCTCGGCCGCCTCGACGGCGCCCTGCCCCTCGCGTCGACCGACCGGGTGGCGGCCGAGGCGGGCATCGGTCCCGCACGGTGGCGCGCGCTGCTCGAGCTCGTCGCCGAGCTCGGCGTGCTCACCGACCGGCAGCCGCCCGCGACGGCGCCCGGCTGCCCCTCGGGGCCCTCGCCGGATCCTGCACCCACGCGGGTCGTCGTCGACGGCTGTGGGGCCGTCGCCACCGACATCGCCGAAGCCCTGACGCAGGCCGGCACGACCGTCGTGCACGGCCGCGCCGCGGTCGACCGCGCGGTCGCCGCACCGCTCCACCCACGCCCGGACCTCGTCGTCCTCGTGGGGTCGCCCGTCGTCGACCCCCGCCGCGGTGACCTCTGGCTGCGCCACGGTGTCCCGCACCTGCCCGTGGCGCCGGCCGGCCCGCGCACGGTCGTCGGCCCGCTCGTCGACGGCTCGCCCGGGGGGCCCTGCCTCTGGTGTCTCGACCGTCACCGCGCCGACCGCGACGCCGCATGGCCCACGCTGATGAGCCAGGCGACACCGACGCGGTCACTCGCGCTCGCCGGGCCACCGGAGGGTCGGCACGACGGCCTCGCTCCCGGTCTGTCGCAGCTCGTCGTCGGCAGCGTGACCCTGCTCGTCACGGGGGTCCTCGAGGGCCACCCTCCCCCACCCGGGGTCTCGGTCGAGGTCAGCCTCCCCTGGCCGCGGATGGACCACCGTCGGTGGCCGACGCACCCGCTCTGTCCGGCACACCCTGCCGCCGGCGCCACCGCCGGTCCCGTCAGCGCGCCGGCGGTGGCCGGGACCGGGCCGCTCCGCCGGGGTGCCTGACCCGTCACCGGTCACGCCAAGGCTGGACAGATGGTCAGGCGTACCCGCCCGGGCGGGTACACATAGAGTCGAGGGTGGGGCGTCGACCCGCCGCCGCGCGATCGAGTGTGGTCGCCGGCGCCGGACCGACCACTCGCGCCCGCACGAGACTGCCGAACCGCCCGAGGAGGTGCGCCATGACCGACCTGCCACGCAAGGCTGTCGTGCGATCGGCCAAGCTCGCCTCCGTGCCGCTCGGCTTCGCCGGTCGGACGGCTCTCGGCCTCGGCAAACGCCTCGGCGGTCGCCCCGCGGAGATCGTGGCCGCCGAGCTGCAGGCACGCACTGCCCAGCAGCTCTTCCAGGTTCTCGGCGAGCTCAAGGGCGGCGCCATGAAGTTCGGGCAGGCTCTCTCGATCTTCGAGGCGGCCCTGCCCGAGGACCTCGCCGTGCACTACCGGACGACGCTGACCAAGCTGCAGGACAGCGCCCCGCCCATGCCGACGACCTCGGTCCACGGCGTGCTGCGGAGCCAGATGGGCACGCGCTGGCGCAGCCGGTTCGAGTCGTTCGACGACCACCCCGTGGCCTCCGCCTCGATCGGGCAGGTGCACCGGGCCGTCTGGAAGGACGGCCGCGACGTCGCGGTGAAGATCCAGTACCCCGGTGCCGGCGCCGCGCTGATGAGCGACATCCGCCAGATCAGCCGGGTCGCCAAGGTTGCGGCGAGCTGGGTGCCCGGCATCGAGCTCGGGCCGATCCTCGACGAGCTGCGCGACCGGATGGCCGAGGAGCTCGACTACCGCCTCGAGGCCGAGTCCCAAAAGACCTTCGCGGCCGCCTTCGACGGCGACCCCGACTTCGCCGTGCCACACGTCGTCGACGGCCGTGAGCACGTCATCGTCTCCGAGTGGCTCGACGGGCTCCCCCTGTCACGGATCATCGCCGAGGGCACGCAGGAGCAGCGCGACACCGCCTCACAGCTCTACCTGCGCTTCCTGCTTGCCGGACCCGCCCGGGCCGGGCTGTTGCATGCCGACCCGCACCCCGGCAACTTCCGCATGACCCCCGACGGCCGCCTCGGCGTCATCGACTTCGGGGCCGTCAACCGGCTCCCGGACGGGATGCCGCCCGAGATCGGACCGTTGCTCACCACCGGGCTCGAGGGCAGCGCCGAGGACGTCCTCGAGGGCCTGCGCGGGATCGGGTTCGTCAAGGACAGCATCGACCTCGACCCGCAGCGGCTCCTCGACTACCTCGAGCCGTTCATGGCGCCGTTCCGCACCGACACGTTCACCTTCAGCCGGGACTGGCTCCGGGGCGTCTTCGCGCACATCAACGACCCACGTCAGCCCAACTACGCGGTGGCCTACAAGCTCAACCTGCCGCCGGAGTACCTCCTCATCCACCGCGTCTGGGGTGGGGGCATCGGCGTGCTCAGCCAGCTCGGCGGCACCGTGCACGGGCGCGCCATCGTCGACGAGCTGCTCCCGGGTGCGGACCTACCACCTGTGGGCGACGCGGACTGACGGACGCCCTCGGGGACGGACGGCGCGCATCGGCGCCGGCGGTCACGCCGCCCGCTCGTCACCACCAGACGGGGTCGAGCTTGCTCTCGATCGAGCGGAGGTTCTCGCGGCTGCAGCGCTCGCACGTCCAGGTCGTGCGACCGGCGTCGGTGCCTCGGCTCCACGTGAGCCGTGCCGCGGCCTGGTCCTCGGGCCGCGGGGTCGTGCCGCACGCGGAGCAGACGAGGGTCTCGTCACGCGCTGCGGGGTCGGTGGTGGGTGCGCCGGCCGGTTCGGTAGAGGTGTTCACGGGGTTCTCCCTTCTCCTTCCTCGAGTATCCGCCGACGTGCGGGCCGTGCGTGGCGCCACGCGGGATCTCCGGCCGGGCAAGGAGGGTGCTGCGCACGGGTTTCAGGGCCGGGGCGAACGGCCCCGGACGTGAGGAACCGCGGGTGACGTGCGCGTCACCCGCGGCTCGCTCACTCGATTCAGTTGTCCTGCAATGCGCCCCATGGCGCGGTCGTTCACTTCTGGCTGTGGCGTCGACTGGCGCGGATCTCCTGGGCGATCAGCCGGGCGCTGCGACGGATGCCGCTGCGTTCCTGGCGCTGACTGCGCTGGTTGATCCGCTCGCGAGCCAGCATCTCGAGCTGGTTCATGACGATCTCCTGGTCTGTGGAAAGGGTTGCTGGTGGTGGCCGGTGGTGTCTGGGTCATGCGTGGTCACGCAGGCTCAGGCAGCCACGGGGTGCTTGCGCGGACGGCCGCGGGGCCGCTTGCGAGCCACGATGGCGCCCTGGACGAGCAGCTGCCCGCCCCAGACTCCCCACGGCTCCTGGCGCTCGAGGGCGCCGGCGAGGCACTGGACGCGCGCCGGGCAGAGCCCGCAGAGCGTCTTGGCGAACTCGACGTCCTCGGGTCGCTCGGCGAACCAGAGCTCCGCGTCGTAGTCGCGGCACGGAATGGTCTCGCCGACCTGCTCCGCCTCGGTTCTCATGTCGATCAGTTCGCTCAGCTGCATCGTTCTCACCTCCGTCTCCTGGGCGCCCGTGGTGGGGTGCCCCTGCTCACTCGTGTCTGGCTTGGTCCGCAGGCCTGCACCGGTGGTGCGGGTCTCGGTCCTGCTGCTCGGCATCCGGGGAGTCATCTGTGTCCCTGATCTGTCAGGCACCCGGTCGGGTGCTCATCTGGCGGTGTCGGTGGTGCGGTGTGGGAGCGGCATTCGGCCGGGGAACTCCCCCGGGAAACACGAAGGCCGCGGACCCGGTGATGTCGGGTTCGCGGCCTGGAGGTGAGGCTTCGGGTCTGGTCAGACCGGGGGCCTCCCAGAACGGGAGCGAACGACATCGAGGGTCTTGTAGGCGGGGGCGAACGTGAGGCCGGTGACCGAGACGTCTCCCTGGATCGGGGCACGGAAGTCGGCGACACGGCCGCCCATGACGGCGGCGACGGACACAGTGGTCCCCTGCTCCGGAGCGCGGGTGGCCGCCAGGCGGACATCGCCGGTGGTCGGCCGCAGACGCACGGAAAGGACGCAGGAGACTGCGTTCATCGTCATCGTGGTGTTGTCCATCAGGCCGACCTCCTCACTTCTGCTCACGGGCCCCAGCTGGCCACCGAGACCACTGGGCTTGACTTCGTCAAGGGTACGCGTGCGCCTCGCGGGCGAACAACTGATTTAACGAAGTTTTCCGAACTTATTTTGGGCAGCCGCCCTCAACCGGCGGATTCCTTTGCTGCAGAACGGCTTTCGATGAGATCTTCCGGGTCGGCGCCCGCCAGGATGGCGAGGACGTCGCTGCCGTACTGCTCGAGCTTGCGCGCGCCGACCCCGCTGATGACCGACAGACCACCCTCGTCGGAGGGCGCGTCCTCGGCGATCGCGATGAGCGTGGCGTCGGTGAAGACGACGAACGGCGGCACGCTCGCGTCGCGCGCGACGGCGAGCCGCCACGTGCGCAGGCGCTCGAACGTCGCCTCGTCGTAGGTGGGCGGGCAGTCGTCGCAACGGCCGGTCTTGCGCTGCGCCGCGGAGACGAGCTCGGCCCCGCAGCCACGGCAGTGGGCCGGGCGCGCGACCTTGGGCGCGGCCCGCTTGGACGCGCCCGACTTCGCCTCGCTGCGGGCGCCCTGGCCGAGGATGTCGGCCGCCGGCGCGAGGAACCTCGAGACGCGGCGGGTGGCCCGGGCTCCGGGCGTGCGGGCACCGGACCACGACAGGAAGAGCTGCTTGCGCGCGCGGGTGAGGCCGACGTAGAGCAGGCGCCGCTCCTCCTCGACCGCGTCGGGCCCCTCGGCCATGGAGATCGGCATGAGGCCGTCGGAGGCTCCGACGAGGAAGACGGTGTCCCACTCGAGGCCCTTGGCGGCGTGCAGGCTCGCGAGCGTCACGCCCTGCACCGCCGGGGCGTGCTGCTCGGCCGCCCGCCGCTCGAGCTCGGCCACCAGCTCGGGCAGACGGGCCTCGGGTGCCGCGGCGGCGATGTCGTCGGCGAGCGTCGCGAGCGCGGTCAGCGACTCCCACCGCTCGCGGGTGGCCCCGCTGCCCGACGGCGGCTCGTGCGACCAGCCCGCGCCCGTGATGACGTCGCGCGTGATCTCGCCGAGGGGCTTCTCGCCGCCGTCGCTGCGGGCGGCACCGCGGAGCAGCAGGACGGCGTCGCGCACCTCCTTGCGGGCGAAGAAGCGGTCGCCGCCACGCACGAGGTAGGCCACCCCGGCGTCCGTGAGCGCCGCCTCGAAGGCCTCGGACTGGGCATTGGTGCGGAAGAGGATCGCGATCTCGGCAGCCTGGTGCCCGCCGGCGACGAGCGTGCGGATGCGGTCGGCGACCGCGGCGGCCTCCGCCGGGTCGTCCGGGTAGCTCGTCAGCTCGGGCGCAGGGCCCGGCTCGGACTGGGCCAGCAGGCGCACGGCGCCGTCGCGGGCCGCCTGCGTGCCGGACGCGACGATGGTGTTGGCGAGCCCGACGATCTGGGGGGTGGAGCGGTAGTTGCGCACGAGGCGCACGACCTGTGCGCCCGGGAAGCGCTTGGGGAAGCCGACGAGGTGCCGCGGGCTCGCCCCGGTGAAGGAGTAGATCGTCTGGGCCGGGTCGCCGACGACGCAGATGTCCTTGCGCTCCCCCAGCCACTGGTCGAGGAGCCGCTGCTGGAGGTCGTTGACGTCCTGGTACTCGTCGACGACGAACTGGCGGTACTGGCCGCGGACCGTACGCGCGATGTCCTCGCGCTCGTCGAGGATCCCGACGGTCAGCAGCAGGACGTCCTCGAAGTCGATGACGCCACGCCGCTGCTTGACGTCCTCGTAGGCCTCGAAGAGGCGTGCCATGGCCGTGAGGTCGAGGCCAGGAGGCTCCCGGCGCTGCTCACGGGCTCGGGCGGCATACGACTGCGGTGTCAGCAGGTTGACCTTGGCCCACTCGATCTCGGCGGCGAGGTCGCGGACGGTGGTGCGGTCGAACTGCATGCGCAGCCGGCTCGCCGCCTCGGCGACGGCGGGCGCCTTGTGGCTCATCACCTCGGGGGCCGCGCCCCCGATGGCCTGGGGCCAGAAGAAGTGCAGCTGCCGGAGCGCGGCGGCGTGGAAGGTGCGCGCCTGGACGCCCTGCACCCCGAGCCCGCGCAGGCGGGTGCGCATCTCGCCGGCGGCGCGGGCCGTGAAGGTCAGCGCGAGCACTCGTTGCGGCTGCTGCGCACCCGAGTGGACGGCATACGCGATGCGATGGGTGATGGCCCGCGTCTTGCCCGTGCCCGCGCCGGCGAGGATGCACAGCGGCCCCGGCGGGGCCATCGCGACCTCGCGCTGCTCCGGGTCGAGCCCGGCGAGGATCTGGTCGGCGGACGGTACTGCGCTCAGGAGCGATCACCCTTCGAGGTGGCCAGGACGCTCGCGGCGTGGTCGGGCACGTAGTTCTGCTCGTGCTGCGGCGGGCGCTCGTAGCCGCGCGGGGCCGGGCGCTTGGGCACGGGCGGCACGTCGGGCGTCACGGCGGCGTGCGGGATCGAGCTGAGCAGGTGGTGCATGACATTGACCCGCGACCGCCGCTTGTCCTCGGACTCGACGACGTGCCACGGCGCCCAGTCGGTGCTCGTCGCGGCCATCATGATGTCCTTCGCCTCGGAGTATTCCTCCCAGCGGGTGATCGACTCGAGGTCCATCGGCGAGAGCTTCCACTGGCGCATGGGGTCCTTGGCCCGGCTGCGGAAGCGGCGCTCCTGCTCGACGTCGGACACGCTGAACCAGTACTTGCGCAGGATGACGCCGTCGTCGACGAGCATCTTCTCGAAGAGCGGCGCCTGTTCGAGGAAGCGGGCGTACTGCTCGTCGGTGCAGAAGCCCATGACCCGCTCGACCCCGGCGCGGTTGTACCAGGACCGGTCGAACAGCACGATCTCGCCGGCCGCGGGAAGGTGGGCGATGTAGCGCTGGAAGTACCACTCCGTCTTCTCGCGGTCGGTCGGAGCCGGGAGGGCCGCGATGCGGGCGACGCGGGGGCTGAGGTACTCGGTGATCCGCTTGATCGCCGATCCCTTGCCGGCGGCGTCACGCCCCTCGAAGACGACGACGACCCGCTGGCCCGTCGCGCGCACCCACTCCTGGAACGCCACGAGCTCGGCCTGCAGACGACGGACCTCGGTCTCGTAGACGTCGAGGTCCATCCTCGGGGATCGTTTTGCGCCGCGCTTGGCCATGGGGTCATCCTTGCACCGAGGGACGACGCCCGTGGGGTCCGTCCCCACCTCCGCACACGACGCAGCCACGACGAGTAGGAAACGATGCCCGAGTCCACGCAGGTCACGCCCGACGAGGGCTCGATCACGATGTTCACGACCACGTGGTGCGGCTACTGCACGCGCCTCAAGGGCCAGCTCACCCGCGAGGGCGTGCCGTTCACCGAGATCGACCTCGAGGCCAACCCCGAGCACGTCGACTTCGTCGAGCACGTCAACGGCGGCAACCGCACGGTCCCGACGGTCGTCTTCCCCGACGGCTCGGCGGCGACGAACCCCTCGCTCGCCGAGGTCCGCGAGCGCCTCGCCGGCTGAGCCGCCGCGCGTCGCCGGTCAGAAGCCGGTGCGGGTGCCCGGCTCGACGACCGACTCGACCGTCTGGCCCAGCCAGTGCTCGATGATCCGCTTGGCGATCGAGATGCCGCTCGGCGTGCGGATCGACCCGCCGCGGAGCAGGTCGCGGTACTCCTCGCGGCTCACCCAGCGCGCCTCGGCCATTTCGACGGGGTCGATGGTCAGCTCCGTCTCGCGCGTGGTCGCCTCGAAGCCGATCATGACCGACGAGGGGAACGGCCACGGCTGGTTGCCGAGGTAGCGCACCGCCTCGACGGTGACGCCGACCTCCTCTGCGACCTCGCGGGCGACCGCGGACTCGAAGGACTCCCCCGGCTCGACGAAGCCGGCGAGCACCGAGAAGCGCCCCTCGGGCCAGTGCCCCCCGCGCCCGAGCAGCAGCCGCTCGTCGGGGTCGACGACCGACATGATGACCGCCGGGTCGGTGCGTGGGTAGTGCTCGCTGCCCTCGCGCTCGCACCGCCGCACCCAGCCGCCCTGCCGGGGCTCGGTCGGCGCGCCGCAGCGCGGGCAGAAGCGGTGCGTCGCGTGCCAGTTGGCGAGCGCCAGCGCGGTCGTGAAGACGCCGGCGTCACGCGGCGCGAGCGCCTCGCCCGCCTGCCGCAGGGTGAGCCAGCCGTCCGTCTCGGGCCCCGGGCCGGCAGCCGCGCTGTCGTCCGCCGAGACGACGCCCACGTATGCCGTCCCGTCGCCGTCGCGGCCGAGGTGCAGTCCGAGCCGGGCACGGTCCTCGGGCTCGGGGGCGCGCAGGACGAGCGTCAGCGCGTCGGCGTCGCCCGAGACGGCGGCGTCGCCGGAGACGGCGGCGTCACCGGAGACAGCCCCGTGGGCGTCGACCGGGGAGACGCGCATCCGGTCACCGCGGACCTCGGCGACGCGGGTGCGCGGGTCGTCGAGCAGCTCGGTGAGGATCTCGGGCCGACGGCGCTCGAGCGCCACCCGGTCCAGTGAGCTGCGCGAGAGCGCGAGGTCGGCCAGGGTCTCGTCGGTCACTGCCACGCGACCCACCCTAGGACGGCGGCCTGGCACCGTCGCACCGGTGTCGAGCCTGCACCGAACAGGGCCGCGCGGGTGTCGCCTCCCACGCTCGGCGCGTTGCTCGACCTACGGTGGACACGTGACGCGCAGCCCGCTCTTCCTCGCCGCCCTGGCGAGCTCGGCCGTGCCGGGCCTCGACCCGGTCACGGTGGAGGGCGTCCCGAGCCGTCCCGGCGACCTGTTCGAGATCGCGTACGTGCAGGACAGCCAGGACCGCCGCTGGGTCGTCAAGGCGCCGTGCACGTCGGCGGCCGGTGCGATGCTCGACGACATCTCGACTCTGTCCGGCCTGCTCGGTCGGCGGCTCGACGTCGCCATGCCCATGGTCCGCGGCTTCGCCCAGGTGCCGGAGGGGCGAGCGGCCGTCTACCTGCGCGTCCCCGGTCGACCCCTCGACTTCGGCGGGCTCCGGCCGGGCCCCCTGACCGCCGAGGTCGGGCGGACGCTCGCCCACATCCACAACGTCGAGCACCTCCTCTACGACGAGGCCGACCGGCCCAGCTATGACGCCGAGGCACACCGCCGGCGCCAGCTCTCCGAGCTCGACCGGGCCGCCGCGACGGGGCACATCCCCACAGGTCTGCTCACGCGCTGGGAGCACGCGCTCGAGGACGTCTCGCTGTGGCGCTTCGCGCCGAGCACGGTCCACGGCACCTTCACGGGCGAGAACGTCCTCGCGTCGTTCGACGACGACGACGACTCGTCGAGCGGTCATGTGCGTGGCGTCCTCGCATGGGAGGCGAGCCGCGTCGGCGACCCGGCGGACGACTTCGCCGAGCTCGCCAGCCTCGCGCCGGCCGAGACGCTCGATGCCGTGCTCGAGGCCTACGCCGAGTCGCGCATCGAGCGGCCCGACGTCCACCTCGTGCGCCGTGCCCGGCTCGCAGCCGAGATGGCGCCGCTGCGGACTCTGCTCCACGCCCTCGCCTCGGGACAGCTCGACGTCGTCGAGCGCACCGCCGACGAGCTGCGTGCCCTGGACGGCCGGGTCGAGGACGACGACCGCCGTCATGCGGAGGAGGACGCCGAGCGCAGCGAGCGCACGCGACTGGCCCGTGAGCGCGCTGCGGCGGTGCTCGACCCCGACGACCCCGAGCGCCCCGAGCCCGAGTGGGACGCGACCCAGCCCCACGTGCCCTTCCCCATGCTCGGCGAGACCCAGGCCATCTCGATGACCTCCCTCCTCGACGACCCGCAGGCGCCCGTCGCCTGGACCGCCGGAACGGCCGAGCCCCCCGCGCCGTCACCACCGTCCGGGCCCTCCCTGCCGTCCGGGCCCTCCCTGCCGTCCGGGCCCTCGCACCCGACGGACGCGCAGGAGCCCGAGCCGTCCACGACGCCGCAGGAGGCGGACGAGGCGAGCCCCGGTCACGCCGACCACGACGACGACGGCCCACCGGCCACCGACGACACGTCCGAGCCGGATCGGTCGCCGTGGCACGACGAGACGGTCGAGGAGTCGCAGCCCGTGCCGGTCATGGCCGCGGACGCCGACGCGTCGACGTTCGAGATCGACGAGGTCGAGGCCCTTCCCTAGGACGCCGACGGGGTGCTCGACCTCCACGAGGGCGCCTCCGACTTCGTCCCCGTCGACCGCCGTCGCGAGCACCCGCCCCGGGACGCCCGAGCCTGACTCCCCCTCGAGTGAGCGCTCAACCCCACTCGAGTGAGCGCCCGACCCCACCCGCCCCACCCCACCCGCCCCACCCGGGCGGAAACTCCGGTCACCTCGAGTGGCCGCGTGACCACACCCGTCACGGCCCGTCCACGTCCGAGGGGTCCACTCCGGTGTGACGACGAGGCCACTCGACGAGCGGACGGACCGGACGGGTGTGACGACGAGGCCACTCGACGGGCGGACGGACCGGACGGGTGTGACGACGAGGCCACTCGAGTGGGACTGGGGGCTCGCTCGACGGGGGCTACGCGTCGGGGAGGGTGCGGAGCAGGTCGACGAGGGAGGCTTCGCCCGGGAGGTCGGGGCGCACGGTGACGCCCTCCCCCGCGTAGTAGAACGCCGCGTCGACGAGCGACGCGTCGACGCCGCGCAGCCGGGCGAAGGCGACGGCATACGCCCCGAGCTGGAGCGCGCGGACGGTGGCGTCGCGCCCGGTCGGCCGGGCACCCGTCTTCCAGTCGACGACCGTCCACCCGCCGTCGTCGCGCGGGAAGACGGCGTCGACCCGGCCGCGGACGGCGATGCCGTCGATGACCGTCTCGATCGACATCTCGATCTCCTCCGGGATGCGGTCGGCCCACTCGCTGGCGAGGAAGCGCTCCTTCATCACGTCGAGGTCGCCGTCGTCGGCCGCCCCCTCGTCGGCGCTGCCGGGCAGGTCGAGCAGGTCGACGAAGGCGGCGCGTGAGTAGTGCTCCTCGATCCACGCGTGGAAGGCCGTGCCCTGCCGGGCGGCGACGGCCGGCGGGCTCGGCATCGGGCGCCTCAGCGACATCGCGAACGCCTCCGCGTCGCGGGCCAGCGAGACGACGGCGGACGCCGAGAGGTGACGTGGGACGTCGACGACAGGCTCACCGCGGGACCGTCGTGCCTCCTGCTCGGCGAGCAGGATGCGGAGGTCGTCGACGCGCGGATCCCCCTGGGGCACAGTGGGGCCCGCGTCGACGAGCGCAGCGATCCGGCGGTGCGCGTCGAGCAGGCCGACGCGCCGCGCCCCCATCGGGTCGTGGGGCCACAGCTGCGAGATCGGCACGGCGAGGTGAGGGTTGGTGGGCGCGGACGCCTTGCCCTTGTCGTCGACGACGGGCTCGGGGTCCGGCACCCAGGTGGTGCGCACGACGGAGCCGGGCAGCGTCTCCTCCACCTCGGCGAGGAAGCGCGAGGGCACGGAGAGGGTCTTCTTCGTCGCACCCCACAGGTGGGTCGTCAGGAGCATCGAGGCCCGCGCACGCGTCAAGGCGACGTAGGCGAGACGCCGCTCCTCGGCCACGGCATGGCGCCCGCCGTCGAGGACGAACGCGTCGATGGCGGCGCTCAGCGCCTTGCGGTCGGGCACGCCGCGCCAGTCGAGGTGCGGCAGGCCGGCCCGGTCGCCACGCAGGTCGTAGGGCAGCGAGTCGAGCCCGATGAGCCAGCCCTTGTCCTTGACGTCGCCCGAGCAGGCGTACGCCGTGGGCTCGCTGTCGGCGACGGGCGCCACCGCGGTCGCGCCGTGTGCCGGGAAGACGCCCTCGACGAGGGTCGGGACGGCGACGACGTCCCACTCGAGACCCTTGGCCGCGTGCACGGTGAGCACCTGCACGGCGTCGGCGTCGGACTCGGTGTGCCCGGCGTCGAGGCCGCGCTCCTGGTCGCGGGCCGCGTCGAGCCAGCTGAGGAAGCCGGAGAGCGTGGGCCGGTCGGCGGTGGTGGCGTAGCGCGCCGCGACATCGGCGAAGGCGTCGAGGTGCACGCGGGCGGTCGACGCCGTGTGCTCGGGGCGCGAGAGCACCTCGATGTCGAGCCCGATGGCGACCTCGGCCTCGGCGACGAGGTCGACGAGGGGCAGCGCCGTGAGTCGGCGGAGCCGGCGGACGACGTCGCCGAGGTCTTTCAGCCGGGCCAGGGCCTCGTCGCCGATGCGCGCGCCGTCGCGTGCGGTCCAGCCGGCCCGGGGCAGGTCGTCGAGCGCCTCGACGAGCGTGGCGGTGTCGGCGCTGTCGGCGGCGAGGTCGGAGCCGCGGGGGTCATCGGGTGTCGCGTCGCCGGCCTGGTCCGCCGCCGGGCCGGCGGACGGCGCCGGAGCGCCCGTGGCCGCAGGAGCGTCGGTCGCGGCCACGGACCCCGGGTCCTGCGCGACCGGGCCCCCGGCGCTGGCCGCCCCGGGCCGGCCGGTTGGCGCCGTCGCCTCCGCGACGGCGCTCCCGACCCGGGGGGTCCGCGCATGCAGCTCACGCGCCCACGCCCACAGCCCGGCCAGGTCGGCCGCGCCGAGACGCACGACGGGGCCGGTGAGCAGGCGCATCAGCTGGTCGCCGCGGCTGGGGTCCTGCACGACCCACAGGGCCGCCACGAGGTCGCTGACCTCGGGAGTGACGAGCAGGCCCCCGAGTCCGACGACCTCGACGGGCAGCTGGCGGCGGCGCAAGGCCTCGAGCACGACGGGGAAGGTCGAGCGTCGTCGGCACAGCACGGCCGCGCTGCGACCGGTGCGTCGGCCGCTCGTGCTGAACCAGTGCGAGGCGATCCAGGCGGCCAGGTGGTCGGCCTCCTCCTCGGCGGTCCCGAGCCGGGCCACCTCGATCGTCCCCGCCCCGGCGCCCGGCCGTGGTCGCAGCGGCTGCACGTGCTCGGTCGCGAGCGGCGCGGCGACGGCGTTGGCTGCGTCGAGGATGAGCGAGTCGTTGCGCCAGCTCGTCGACAGCGGCAGGACGTCGGCGGGGCCGTCGTCGCCACCGAACTCGGACGGGAAGCGCAGGAGCGTGGTCGCGCTCGCCCCTCGCCAGCCGTAGATCGACTGGTTGGGGTCGCCGACGGCCGTCAGGGCGACGCCGGGGTGGTGGAAGAGCGACCGGAGCAGCTCGAGCTGGGCCTCGGAGGTGTCCTGGAACTCGTCGAGCAGCACGGCGCGGAACCGCTCGCGCTCTATCTCGCCGACGGCCGGCACCGACCGGGTCAGGCGGGCGGCGATGGCCATCTGGTCGGCGAAGTCGAGCGACTCGCGCTCGCGCTTGAGGGCGAGGAAGGCCTCGACGATCGGCAGGACCGTGCGGCGCTCGCGCAGGACGGCGACCGCGTCGCGGGCGGCGGTGAGCGACCCGCGTCCCTCGCCGTCGGGCAGTGCGTCGAGGCGCGCGAGCACGGCGTCGAGGTGGTCCATGACCTCGACGGGCGTGCGCACGTGCTCGGCCATCTCGCCGGCGAGCGCCATGACGGCCTGGATCACGGTCGCCTCGCTCTTGACGACGTCGTCCATCGGACCGTCCCAGCGCGACACCGCCTCGGCGGCCAGCTGCCACGCGCCGGCCTCGGTGAGGATGCGGAACTCCGGCTCGATGCCCACCCGGAGGGCGTGCTCGCGGACGAGCCGGCCGGCATACGCGTGGTAGGTGGAGACGGTCGGGGTGCCGCCGAGCACCTCGGCGCCCGTGCCGTCGTCGGCGGGCGCCGTCCAGATGCCGGCCCGTTCGAGGCCGCGCAGACGCTTGGCGATGCGCTGGGAGAGCTCCGCGGCGGCCTTGCGGGTGAACGTCAGGCCCAGCACCTGGTCGGGGTCGACGAGGCCGTTGGCGACGAGCCACACGACGCGTGCCGCCATCGTCTCGGTCTTGCCCGAGCCGGCGCCGGCGACGACGAGGAGCGGGCGGGCGCCCGCCTCGATGACGGCGGCCTGCTCGGCCGTGGGCGGCGGCATCTCGAGAGCCGTCGCGATGTCGAAGGCGCTGTGCGACGCCGTCGGGGCGGGACGTGCCTCGGTCGTCGTCACAGGGCGTCCCCCTCGGGCTGGACGGGGCACGACGACCGGACCGGGCACGTCTCGCAGGCCTTGCCCTGGGCGGCCCGGAACTCGGCAGCACCCATCCCCTCGGCGGTCTCCTCGACGAGCGTCCGTGCCCACGTCGGGTCGTCGCTGCTCGTCAGCGGTGGCTGCGGCAGCACGCTCGGCTTGAGACCGGAGAGCCCTCCCTTGCCGATGAAGGCGAGCGCCGCGCCGGCGCTGCGGTCGCCGAGCGCGGGGAACCCGCCCTCCTCGACGGCCACCTGGTATGCCCCGAGCTGGCCGTGCTGGGCGAGCTCGGCCTTGGTCGGCTTGGACTTGCCGGTCTTGAGGTCGACGATGCGCAGGCGACCCTCGGCGTCGCGCTCGATGCGGTCGACGCGCCCGGCGACGACGGCACGCCCGACCTCGACCCGGAAGTCGGCCTCGATCCCGACGCGCTCCCAGTCGCGCTCTGCGGCGGTCCGGTAGGTCACGAACCGGGCCACCATGTCGTGGGCCTCCTGGTGGGTTCGGTCGGTGACCCACCCGGGCTTGAGCCCGAGGCGCCCCCACCGCGCGTCGACCTCGTGCTTCAGCTCCTCGAGCGGGGCGTCGGGCAGCTCGGCGACGATGTCGTGGACGAAGGTGCCGACCGAGGCAGCGCCGAGGGAGACGCCCTCCCCGCCGACCGAGGTGAGGAACCAGCGCAGCCCGCACTCGGCGAAGTAGGTGACCTTCGACGGCGACACGGGGACCGGCTCGTCGGGTCGGCGCACGGGGCGCTCGCTCGTCACCGAGCGCAACGCCCACCACGACGTCGGGTCGGCCCCGCGCACGCCCTCGCGCGCGGCAGCCGCGAGCAGGTTGAGGGCGGGCTCGGCGACACCGGGGTCGGGGCTGACAGCCTCGCGCCGCAGCTCTCCGACGAGCCCGGGGAGGGTCATGGTGCGCGCCACCTCCGAGTGCGGGCGCACCTCGTCGGCGAGCCTCGTGGTGGCGGGAGGGTCGACGAGGTCGAGGTAGACCGACGGCTGCTCGTCCTCGTTGCCGACGGCGGTGACGAGGAGGCGCTCGGTGGCGCGGGTGACGGCGACGAGGAAGAGGCGCGTCTCGTCGTAGCGCACGGCGGCCTGCGCGGCGCGGAAGCCGAGCGGCCGCTGGGCCACGACGTCGACGAGGTCCTCGGACCCGAGGACCGAGCCACGGAGGCGCAGGTCGGGCCACACCCCCTCCTGGACGCCCGCGACGACGACGATCCGCCACTCGCGACCGGCGGCCGTCTGCGGCGTCAGGAGGGCGACACGGCCGCCGGACTGACCGCCGACGAGCAGGGTGTCGCCCGGGACGTCCTGGCCCTGGATGTGCTCGAGGAACTTGTCGGGCCCGGCGGTCGGCAGGCGGTCGACGAACGCACCCGCGGCGTCGAAGAGCGCGAGCACGGCATCGAGGTCGCGGTCGGCCCGCTCGCCCGAGGTGCCTCCGGAGAGCGCCTGTCGTCGCCATCCGTCGGCCACGCCCGCGCCCTGCCAGATGGCCCAGAGCACCGACTCGGCCGTGACCCCCTGCGCCCACCGGCCGTCGTCGGCGACGCGCGCTGCCGCGGCACCCGCCGCGAGCGCCGTCGCGATGCGCTCGGCGGGGCGCGCGGTCGACCCGAGCATCCGGGCGCGGGGCTGTGACTGGAGCAGCTCGGCGAGCAGCTCGTCGCTCGATCGCCCACCCCCGGAGGCGAGCTCGTCCTGCCGGAGCAGTCGCCGCAGCCGGCGCAGACCGACGGTGTCGCTCCCCCCGACCGGCGACAGCACGAGGTCTGCGGCCCGCACGGGGTCGATGACGTGGCTCTCGCCGCGGTGCTCGGCGCGGGCGATGGCGATGCTCTCCTCGAGCAGGTGCAGCAGCGGCCGGACCGCGCTCTCGTCGCGCACCGGCGTCTCGGCGCTGCCCGCCTGGACGGGCACCCCGGCCTGCCCGAGGAGGCGACGCATCGCGTCGGCGCGTCCCGAGCCGCGCACGATGACGGCCATGTCGGTCCAGGGCACGCCCTCGACGAGGTGCGCCCGGCGCAGCAGCGCCGCGACGTGCGCCGTCTCCTGGGCCGCGGAGCGCAGCAGGGCGACCTCGACGGTGCCGCGCGACGGGTCTGCGGCCGCGGACGCCATCCGCCGCTGCTCGCCGCCACCGAGCGCACCGATGCGCCGCGAGACGCGGTCGGCCACACCCACCATGGCCGCGCCGAGCCGGTGGGTCCGGTCGAGCACGACGGTCTCGCTCGCGCCGTCGCCGGCGTCGTCGATGAGGTCGAAGAGGCCGCCGACGAAGCGCGGGTCGCGGCCGGCCCCCGCGAGGTCGGTCCAGCCGTCGGCGAGGAAGCGCGGGTCGGCGCCGCGGAAGGTCTGGACCGCCACGTCGGGGTCACCGAGGAGGACCACCCGTGGACCCCCGGGGCGGGCGACGACGCGCAGCAGCCGAGCCGCCGCCGACGTCAGCTCCTGGGCCTCGTCGACGACGACGAGGCGGATGCGCTCGTGGAGCCGGTCGAGGGCCGACGGGTCGTCGTCGAGCAGCTCGGCGACCGCGGTGAGCACCCACGCGGGGTCGTAGGAGCCGTGCCGGCTGAACGAGGTGACCTGGTCGTACTCGCGCAGCACGTGCGCGGCCGCCGCCCACTCGGGTCGGTCGTGCTCGGCGGCGAGCCGGGCGAGGTCGTCGGGGCCCTGACCCAGCTCGACCGAGCGCATGAGCAGGTCGCGCAGCTCGTTGCGGAAGCCGCGGGTCGTCAGCGCCTCGCGCAGCTGCTCGGGCCACGACGGCCCGCGCACCTCACCCGAGGCGTGCCCGGCGAGCAGGTCGCGCAGGATGACGTCCTGCTCGGGACCGTTGAGCAGCCGCGGGGGTGGGTCGCCGCGCAGGGCCGCCTCGGCCCGGAGCACCCCGAAGCCGAAGGCCTGCCACGTGCGCGCGAGCGACTCGGTGGACGTGCCGCCGAGTCGCGCCGTGACCTGCTGGCGCAGCTCGCCCGCCGCGCTGCGGCTCGAGGTGAGCACGAGGCACGCGTCGGCCCGCAGCCCCTGCTGCCGCACGGCGTCGACGACGAGCTCGACCGCGAGCGTCGACTTGCCCGTGCCCGGCCCGCCGAGGACCCGCAGCACCCGGGCGGAGGAGCCGAGAGCGGCCTGCTGCCGCTCGTCGAGCCGCACCTGCGCCGGGGCGAGGGCGGGAGCTCGACGGAGGATGACCACCGGAGGATTCCATCACGCCCGACCGACACCCGCGCACGACCCGACGGCGTGTGCCGTGTGCCCCCACCCGCCGGCGCGCCCGCTCTCCCCCCGGCGGGGGCTGGGGCCCTCGGTGGCGCGAGCGGACCCCCGGGCCGGGCGGACGCGCGAAGGGCCCGGGACGGCATACGCCATCCCGGGCCCCGTGCGGTGCGTCAGGCCGTCACCTGACGTCGAAGCGGTCGGCCTCCATGACCTGCGACCACGCGGCGACGAAGTCGTGGACGAACTTCTCGGCGGCGTCGTCGCTGGCGTAGACCTCGGCGAGGGCGCGCAGCTCGGAGTTGGAGCCGAAGAGCAGGTCGACGCGGCTGCCGGTCCACGTCTGCTCGCCCGCGGCGTTCGTCGCGGTGAACGTGTCGGCGCCCTCGTTCGCAGCCGTCCACGTCGTGCCGAGCTCGAGCAGGTTGACGAAGAAGTCGTTCGTCAGCGTGCCGACGCGGTCGGTGAGGACACCCGTCGTCGAGCCACCGGTGTTGGCACCGAGGACGCGCAGGCCGCCGACGAGGACCGTCATCTGCGGGGCCGAGAGGCCGAGCAGGTTGGCGCGGTCGAGGAGGAGGTACTCGGCGGGCACGCGACCCGGCTTGCCGACGTAGTTGCGGAAGCCGTCGTGCTTCGGCTCGAGGTAGCCGAACGACTCGACGTCGGTCTGCTCCTGCGTGGCGTCGACGCGACCGGCGCGGAAGGGCACCTCGACGGTGACGCCGCCTGCGGCAGCGGCCTGCTCGACCGCGACGTTGCCGCCGAGGACGATGAGGTCGGCGAGCGAGACGGTGGCACCGCCACGGCCGTTGAAGTCGGCCTGGATGCCCTCGAGGACACGCAGGACGGTCGCCAGCTCGGCGGGGTCGTTGACGTCCCAGCCGCTCTGCGGCTCGAGACGCACGCGCGCACCGTTGGCGCCACCGCGCTTGTCGCTGCTGCGGAACGTCGACGCGGACGCCCATGCGGCCTTGACGAGCTGGGTGACGGTGAGGTCGGAGTCGGCGATGGCCTGCTCGAGCGTCGCGATGTCGTCGGCACCGATCGGCTCACCGGCGGCGGTGGGGAGCGGGTCCTGCCACAGCAGCTCCTCCTGCGGCACCTCGGGGCCGAGGTAGCGCTCGACCGGGCCCATGTCGCGGTGGGTCAGCTTGAACCAGGCACGCGCGAAGGCGTCGGCGAACTCGGCCGGGTTCTCGTGGAAGCGGCGCGAGATCTTCTCGTACGCCGGGTCGACGCGCAGGGCCAGGTCGGTCGTCAGCATCGTGGGCAGGCGCTTGGCGCCGCCCTCGTTCGGAGCCGGGATGATCGCCTCGGCGTCCTTGGCGACCCACTGGGCCGCGCCCGCGGGGCTCTGCGACAGCTCCCACTCGTGACCGAAGAGCACGTCGAAGAAGGTGTTGTCCCACTGCGTCGGCGTGGGAGTCCACGTGACCTCGAGGCCGGACGTGATGGCGTCCTGGAGCTTGCCGGTGCCGTAGGACTGCTTCCAGCCGAGGCCCTGCTCCTCGAGCGGGGCACCCTCGGGCTCGGTGCCGACGTACTTCAGCGGGTCGGCGGCGCCGTGCGTCTTGCCGAAGGTGTGACCGCCGGCGATGAGGGCGACGGTCTCCTCGTCGTTCATCGCCATGCGGCCGAACGTCTCGCGGATGTCGCGGGCGGACTGCAGGGGGTCCGGGTTGCCGTTGGGACCCTCGGGGTTGACGTAGATGAGGCCCATCTGGACCGCGGCGAGCGGGTTCTCGAGGTCGCGGTCGCCGGTGTAGCGCTCGTCGCCGAGCCACTCGGCCTCCGAGCCCCAGTAGACGTCGGCGTCCGGCTCCCAGACGTCCTCGCGTCCGCCGCCGAAGCCGAAGGTCGTAAAGCCCATCGACTCGAGGGCGACGTTGCCGGTGAGGACGATGAGGTCGGCCCACGAGAGCTTCTGGCCGTACTTCTTCTTGACCGGCCACAGCAGGCGGCGGGCCTTGTCGAGGTTGCCGTTGTCGGGCCAGGAGTTGAGCGGGGCGAAGCGCTGCTGCCCGGCACCCGCGCCGCCGCGACCGTCCTGCACGCGATAGGTGCCGGCGCTGTGCCAGGCCATGCGGATCATGAACGGGCCGTAGTGGCCGAAGTCGGCGGGCCACCAGTCCTGCGAGTCGGTGAGCACGGCCGCGATGTCGGCCTTGACGGCGGCGAGGTCGAGGCTGTTGAAGGCCGCGGCGTAGTCGAAGTCCTCACCGAGCGGGTTGGCGACCGCGGGGTTCTTGGCGAGGATCTTGAGGTTGAGGCGGTTGGGCCACCAGTCCTCGTTGCTCGTGCCCGCGGGGCGGGTCGACCGGTCGTGGGCCACGGGGCACTTGCTGGCCTCCGGCTCGTTCATCTCGCCGACTTCGGCGTTGGGCTGGTGGAGCTCAGACACGAGGACGTCCTTCTCTTTCTGGGGTGGGCAACTTCAGGAGGCGGCCTCGGCGGCGCACTCGGGGCAGATGCCCCAGTACGTCACCTCGGCCTCGTCGATCACGAATCCGTGGGGGTCGGATGCCGTGAGGCAAGGGGCGTGGCCGACGGCGCAGTCGACGTCGGTGATGGAGCCGCACGAGCGGCACACGACGTGGTGGTGGTTGTCGCCGACGCGCACCTCGTAGCGGGCGACGGAGCCCGTCGGCTGGATGCGGCGCACGAGTCCGGCGTCGGTGAGGGCCCGCAGGACGTCGTAGACGGCCTGGTGGGACACGTCGCCGGCGACCTCGCGGACGCGCCGGATGACGGTGTCGGTGTCGGTGTGCGGGTGGTCGTGCAGGACCGAGAGGACGGCGACACGCTGGCGCGTCACACGCAGGCCGGACTCGCGCAGCTGCACCTCGACGTCGGCTCCGGTCATGCCCCGAGTCTCCCGGCTTGTCTGGAACAAATCAAGTCTTGCCGGTCCCCTCGGTGACGTGGCTGACGTGGTTGACGTGAACCTCGTGGGCACCCCGCACCCACGGCCGCTCTCCACCCTCACCGACCGCGCCCGGGAGCGGCAGGGTCGAAGGTCCCGGCCAGGGTCCCGACCTTCCGGGTGGCGCGGCGGCGGGCGCCGGGAGGCTGGCGTCAGGGAGGCTGGCGTCAGGCGTCGGCGGCGACGACCTCGACCTCGAAGCCCTCGCCGCTCTCGAGGTAGGCGGCGTAGTGCTGCGGACCACCGGCATACGGGTGCGTGTCCGCGAACATCAGCGTCCACCCGCCCTCGCCGCAGGCGTCGACGAGCGAGTCGACCTCGGCGCGCGAACCGCCATGGAAGGCAAGGTGGTTCAGGCCCGCCCGCGTGCGCTCGTGGCGTCCGGCGACGACATCGGGTCCGGCCTCGACGACGACGTAGAGCGAGCCGAGCTCCCACGCCTGGCCGTGCCCCCAGTCGTCACCGAGGTGGTAGCCGAGGCGTCCGAGCAGCCACCCCCACTCGCGCTTGGCCGCGGCGATGTCGTCGACCCAGATCTCGACGTGGTGCAGGCCACCGCGCGGTCCCGCTCCCCCGGCGGCACCGGACGCGGCCGGCGCCCCAGCGAAGTCCCAGCGAGCCCGGCCCATGTCGGCGCGGCCACCGTCGACGAGCCCGCCCACCATGGGCGTCCCCTCGGCCCGCCAGTGCTCGAGGGCCTCGTCCTCGAGGCCCTGCGGCGGACGACCGTCGGAGCGGATGACCCGCCACCACGGCACGTCCGAGCCGTAGCGGCTCATCACCGTGCCGACCGTGCGCGGCCCCATGCCGCCGAGCCGCTTGGCGATGTCGCCGTAGGCGAGGACCCGCCCCTCGGGGATGGTCGCGACGAGGTCGAGCACGCGCTCGGCGTGGTCCTCCAGCGGCACGGGCGTCCTCTCAGTACTCGGGCTGGCTCGGGTCGATCTCCCGGAGGTAGGCGAGTATGCCGCCCTCGACGTTCGCGACGTCCGTGAGCCCCGCGCGCAGCGCCAGTCGCGTCGCCTCGGCCGAGCGTGCACCCACCTTGCAGTGGATGAGGACCCTTCTGTCCGAAGGCAGCTCGTCGAACGCCTCACCCGAGCGGAAGCGGTCGAGGTGGATCGCGACGGCGCCGGGGATCGAGGCGATGGCTCGCTCCTCGTCGCCGCGGACGTCGACGAGCAGGGGCGGCTCGTCGGTCGCGAGCTCGCCCACCATCTCGTGGACGGTGACGGTCGGCAGGTCGCCCTCGTCGTGCGCGGCGGCACCGGGCACGCCGCAGAACTCGACGTAGTCGATGAGCTCGGTGACGGTCGGCTGGTCGCCGCAGACCGGGCACTCGGGATCGGCCCGCACGGTCAGGGTGTCCCACGTCTGGCGCAGCGCGTCATGGACCATGAGCCGCCCGACGAGCGGCTCGCCGATGCCGAGCAGGAGCTTGATCGCCTCGGTCGACTGGATCGACCCGATGGCGGCGCACAGGACCCCGAGCACGCCGCCCTCCGCGCAGCTCGGCACCGAGCCTGGCGGCGGCGGGTCGGGGAACACGCAGCGGTAGCAGGGCCCCCGGCCGGCCCACCACACCGAGACCTGGCCGTCGAAGCGGAGGATCGAGCCCCACACGTGCGGCTTGCCGAGCATGACGCAGGCGTCGTTGACGAGGTAGCGGGTCGGGAAGTTGTCGGTGCCGTCGACGACGAGGTCGTAGTCGCCGATGATCGCCAGCGCGTTGGCGGAGTCGAGCGCGACGTCGTGCCGGACCACCTCGACGTGCGGGTTGACGCGGTGGACCGCGGCCTCGGCGGACTCGGTCTTGGGTCGGCCGATGTCGGCGTCGGAGTGGATGACCTGGCGGTGCAGGTTGGTGAGGTCGACGACGTCGGCGTCGACGACCCCGATGGTGCCGACCCCGGCGGCGGCGAGGTAGAGCAGCGCGGGCGACCCGAGCCCGCCGGCCCCGACGACGAGCACCCGGGAGACGGCCAGCCGCTCCTGGCCGTCACGGCCGACGTCGGGCAGCAGCACGTGCCGGGCGTACCTCGTCGTCTCGGCCTTGCTGAGCGGCCGACCCGTCTTGACCAGCGGATCCGTCGACATGCCCTCACCGTACTGCTGGGTATGGTGAGCACGACACCGTCGTCTGCGGGGGCGGACGACGAGGACCGACGAGCACCGACGAGCAACGCGCCCACCGGCGAAGAGGACCCGCATGGCAGACGAGACCACCCCTCCGGGCCGCGGCCAGCGGCTGCCCCGCTCCGAGCGGCGCGCCCAGCTGCTCGACGCCGCCCTCGGCGTGTTCGTCGAGAACGGCTACCACGCCGCCGCGATGGACGACATCGCCGCGCGGGCCGGGGTCTCCAAGCCCGTGCTCTACCAGCACTTCCCCGGCAAGCTCGAGCTCTACCTCGCGCTCATCGACCAGCACACCGGCGAGCTCGAGCAGCTCGTGCGCGACGCCCTGGCGCTGTCCGACAACAAGGCCCGCATCAACACGATGACGCGCGCCTACTTCGACTTCGTCGGCCAGGAGGGCGCCGCCTTCCGTCTCATCTTCGAGTCGGACCTCGCCAACGAGCCCGAGGTCCGCAAGCGCCTCGACCAGATCGACCTCACGTGCGCCGAGGCGATGGCCGAGATCATCCGCAGCGAGACGTCGATGGACCAGGAGGAGGCCGTCCTCGTCGGCGTGGCCTTCGTCGGCCTGGCCCAGACGTCGGCCCGCCACTGGCTGACCCACGAGGCTACGCTCTCCAAGGAGACGGCCGTGCGCCTCACCGCCGCGCTGATCCGGCGCGGCTTCGGCGCGTTCCCGGTCGTCGGCCGGGGCGAGGGCCGCAGCGACGAGGGCGACAGGCCCGGCGGCGCGGCCAGGGAATCGGTCGGCACGCCGGCTCGTTAAGGTGACGACAGGACGCGGTCGACCGCGTCCACCAGAACTGAGAAAGCAGGTTTGACGTGGAGGTCCGCATCGGCGTGCAGAACGTGGCGCGCGAGATCACCTTCGAGACGACCCAGAGCAGCGACGAGATCTTCGCCGCCGTCAAGGCGTCCCTCGGCTCCGAGGCCCTCGAGCTGACCGACGACAAGGGCGGTCGCATCATGGTCCCGTCCGCCTCGATCGGCTACGTGACGACGGGTGCCGAGCGCAAGTCGGGCGTCGGTTTCGGCGCTCATTGAACGCGTCCGAGGAGCACGACCCCCCTGGCAGTCCCGGTGCCGGCCCACGGCTAGCGCCGAGCGACCCACCGACGGACCACCGTCCCCGGACGGTCTGCCCGGGCATGACGAAGGCCGCCGACCCTCGTGGTCGGCGGCCTTCGTCATGCCCGTGGGACCGGCCGCGGGACTCGCCCTGCTCCGGGGTGTGGCCCGGAGCGACCATGCGGGTACAAGGTGGGGGAACGAGCCGGGATCGCCGGGTCGTCGCCGCCCGCGCAGCGGGCTCGAAGGAGGAAGCGTAGACATGATCGGAACCATCCTTGCCGCCCTCGTCGCGGGTGCGATCGTGGGACCGCTCGCCCGCTTGGTGCTGCCCGGCAAGCAGAACATGAGTGTCCTGCTCACCGTGGTCCTCGGAGCCCTCGGCTCCCTCATCGGCGCCTTCATCTACTACAAGGCCACGGGTGTCAGCGACACCAAGGGGATCGACTGGATCTCCGGCCTCATCGGCGTCGTCGTCGCGGCCGCCCTCATCGTCGGCTACGGCATGATCACCGGCAACCGCCAGACACGCTGACGCTTCGGACGGGCGCCCCGACCCGGGTCGCCTGTCCCCTTCGTCCCCTCACGGCCGAATCCCCGTGGAATTGGCGCGCGCCACATCCACCACACCAGCCCCACGCGGTGGGACATTGATCTCGTCGCAAGAGTTGTCCGCACCCCTCGCGGACCAAGCGGCCGTCCACGTGACGGCCAGAAGGAGCGTCACATGGTCTCAACCATCATCGGAGCCATCATCGTCGGTGCCATCATCGGTGCCCTCGGTCGGCTCATCCTCCCCGGCAAGCAGAACATCTCGCTCGTCGTGACGATCCTCATCGGCATCGTCGCGAACGTCGTCGTGACGTTCGTCGTGCGCCAGCTCGGCTACTCGAACAACTCGGGTATCGCCTGGATCCCGCTGATCCTCGGCGCCATCGTGGCGGCGATCATCATCGTGCTGTACGGCCGCATGAGCCACAAGTCGGTCTGACCGACGCACTGACCGAGGGGCCCGACCGTCTGCGGTCGGGCCCCTCGGCATGTCCGGCCCTGTCCGGACGTCGCGCGTCGCGCCATGGCGTATGCCGTGTCGTGGCCCCGGGTGACCGTGCCCTCCGCGCCCCCTCCGCGCCCGGGGGCGGCAGGGCGGCATACGCCCTCAGGCCGACAGGCCGAGACGCTCCATCCGGCGGGAGTGCTCGTCGGTGAGGCGGGCGAACATGCGGCCGAGCTCGGCGAGGTCGGCCCCGGCGCGCCCGGGCGCCCCGACGAGGATGCTCGCGAGCGCGTCGCGCTCGACCCCGACGCGCTGGGCCTGGGTGATGGCCTCACCGACGAGGCGACGGCCCCACAGCGCGAGCCGACCCGCGAGGCGCGGGTCGGTGGTGATCGCCTCGCGGACGACGGTGACGGCGAAGTCGGCCTGCCCGGTGTCCTCGAGAACGCTGACGACGAGCGAACGCGTGTCCTCGTCGACGTAGCGGGAGATCTCCCGGTAGAAGTCCTGGGCGATGCCCTCGCCGACGTAGGCCTTGACGAGCCCCTCGAGGAAGTCGGAGGCGGCCGTGCGCTCGTGGAAGGCGTCGACGGCCGGCACGAACGGCTCCATGGCCGACTCCGGCTCGACGCCGAGGGACGTGAGGCGCTCGGTGAGCACGGAGTAGTTCTTCAGCTCGTGCGCGGCGAGGACGGCTAGCGCCGACTTGTGACGCAGCGTGGGCGCGAGCTCGGCGTCCTTGGCGAGCTGGCTGAAGGCCCGCAGCTCGCCGTACGCGAGCGCACCGAGCAGGTCGGTGACGGCGGCGAGGTAGCCGGGCTCGTCGGTGCTCTCCTCGGGGCTCTCAACGGGGCTCTCAACGGGGCTCTCAACGGGGCTCTGCTCGCTGCCTTCCTCGGGGCTCCCACCGTCCGCGTCGAGGTGGGGGCCGGACGTCGCGTCGTCGCTCATGCGCCCAATCTAGTGAACGAGTTCGGGCGTTCTGCCCGCATGCCGGTAGACTGGGCTTGACAACTCGGTGCCCGGTCGGCCCGAAGGTTTGCCCAGATGGTGCTCGCGGACTCCCCGCGCACCGGTGGAGCCCGCACGTGCGAGAGCCACCCACCGTCCCTGACAGTCTCCGATCGGCCCGTCACGCGCCACTGAGCTCCCGCACCGTCGGGGTGCTCGTGCCGATCGAGAGATGCCCATGACCCAGCCCCACGAGACCCCCGCCGACGCGGGGGTCGCCACGGACGCGCCCGAGCCCACCGTCGCCGAGACGGTCGCGGACACGGCTCCCGAGGCCCCCACCGAGACGGCCGAGCCGCTCACCCCCGCGGCCGAGGAGCCGGTCGCCCCCGAGCTGACCTTCGCCGACTTCGACGTCCACCCCGACATCGTCGCCTCGCTCGCCGAGCACGGGATCGTCCACCCGTTCCCCATCCAGGCCATGACGCTGCCCGTCGCCCTCGGCGGCCACGACATCATCGGCCAGGCCAAGACCGGCACCGGCAAGACCCTCGGGTTCGGCGTGCCGATCCTCAACCGCGTCCTCGCCCCCGGCGATGCCGGCTTCGACGAGCAGGCCCGCCCGGGCAAGCCGCAGGCCCTCGCGGTCGCCCCGACGCGCGAGCTCGCCGTTCAGGTCGCCAGCGACCTAGAGCGGGCCGGCCGCAAGCGCGGCGTCCGTGTGCTCACCGTCTACGGCGGCCGCGCCTACGAGCCGCAGATCGAGGCCCTGAAGAAGGGCGTCGAGGTCGTCGTCGGCACGCCCGGCCGCCTCATCGACCTGGCCAAGCAGGGCCACCTCGACCTGTCGCAGGCACGCACCGTCGTGCTCGACGAGGCCGACGAGATGCTCGACCTCGGCTTCCTGCCGGACGTCGAGACGCTCATGTCGCTGACGCCGGCCTCGCGCCAGACGATGCTCTTCTCCGCGACCATGCCGGGCGCCATCGTGGCCCTCGCCCGTCGCTACATGTCCCAGCCGACGCACATCCGTGCCATGGGCGACGAGAACGAGAACGCCCACACGGTCAAGGCCGTCGAGCAGTTCGTCTACCGCGCCCACGCCATGGACAAGGTCGAGATGCTCTCGCGCATGCTCCAGGCCAACGGCCGCGGCCTGACGATCATCTTCAGCCGCACCAAGCGCACCGCCGCCAAGGTCTCCGACGAGCTCGTCGAGCGCGGTTTCGCGGCTGCCGCGATCCACGGCGACCTCGGCCAGGGCGCCCGTGAGCAGGCGCTGCGCGCGTTCCGCAACGGCAAGGTCGACATCCTCGTCGCGACCGACGTCGCGGCCCGTGGCATCGACGTCGAGAACGTCACGCACGTCATCAACTACCAGTGCCCCGAGGACGAGAAGACCTACCTGCACCGCATCGGCCGCACGGCCCGCGCCGGCAACACCGGTGTGGCGGTGACCTTCGTCGACTGGGACGACCTGCACCGCTGGGCGCTCATCAACAAGACGCTCGACCTCGGCATCCCCGAGCCGCAGGAGACCTACTCCAGCTCCGACCACCTCTACAGCGACCTCGACATCCCCACCGATGCCAAGGGCCGCCTGCGCCGCTCGCAGCAGAAGCTCGCGGGCCTCGGCGCCGAGGAGATCGAGGACCTCGGCGAGACCGGCAAGCGCCACGGCAAGTCCGGTGCGGGCGCCGGTCGCGGCGACCGCGACCGCGGCGACCGAGAGCGTGGTGACCGTGGCGGCGACCGTGGGCGCTCGCGCTCCGACCATGGCCGCGGCGACGCCGCAGCGAGCGGGTCGTCCGACACGTCCGACTCCGGCGAGACGCCGGCCGCCGAGGGTGGCGAGAGCCGCCCCCGTCGCAGCCGCAACCGCCGTCGTACGCGTGGTGCGGGGGCTGCGGCCGCCGGTGCCGCGGGCGAGTCCGGTGCCGCCGAGTCGTCGGCTCCCGCCGGCAACGGCCCCGAGGGTGGGTCCGACGCCGCCGAAGGTGGCTCGCGTCCGCCGCGCCGTCGCCGTCGTGGCGGTGCCGGTCGTGGCGGTGCCGGTCGGGGCGAGTCCGCGCCGGCGACGGCCGCCGCGGAGTGACGCCGCGACGTCGGGCCACGACGGCTGACGTCGCACCCAGCACGTGAGAGGCCCGGGCCGACACCACACGGTGTCAGCCCGGGCCTTCGTTGTCCCGTGCGCGCACGCCACGCGACCGGAGGTCCACGCTGCGGTCAGGTGGAGGCGGCCGGCCGGCGCGCTCCTACGCTGGTGGGAGACGCCAGCACCGAGGAGGCCCACCCATGAAGCTCCACGACGGCATCGACGCGCGGCTGCGCGCCTTCATCGAGGCGCAGCACCTCTTCTTCGTCGCGACGGCCCCGCTCGCCGCAGACGGCCACGTCAACCTCTCCCCCAAGGGTCTCGACGGCACCTTCGCCGTGCTCGGTGAGCACGCCGTCGCCTATCTCGACCTCACGGGCAGCGGCGCCGAGACGGTCGCGCACCTGCGCGAGAACGGTCGCGTGACCGTCATGTTCTGTGCCTTCGAGGGCCCGCCCAACATCGTGCGGCTGCACGGGACCGGTCGCTACGTCGCGCTCGGTGACAGCGAGTTCGACTCGTACCGCGGGCTCTTCGCCGACCACCCGGGAGCCAGGGGCGTCGTCGTCGTCGACGTCGAGCGCGTCTCCGACTCGTGCGGGTACGCCGTGCCCCTCATGAGCCACGACGGTGACCGTGACCTGCTGACCCGGTGGGCGGGCAACCGGGGCGACGACGGCCTGGCGACCTACCGCGCCACGAAGAACGCGACCTCCATCGACGGCCTCCCCGCCCTCGACCCGGCGTCCACCCCCACCCCCTCCTGACGCAACACCCCGTGACAGTCACGACACCCCGGGATCGGATCCCGGGGTGTCGTGACCTGCTCGGTGTGTTGCGACGACAGCCACTCGGCGTCAGGCGTTGATCGTCGCGGTGTCGATGACGAAGCGGTAGCGCACGTCGCCGGCGACGACGCGGTCGTAGGCCGCGTCGACCTCGTCGGCCGAGATCGTCTCGACCGTCGCGCCGATGCCGTGCTCGGCGCAGAAGGCCAGCATCTCGGCCGTCGCGGGGATGCCGCCGATGTTCGAGCCGGCCACGACGCGGCTGCCACCGACGACGGCGCCGGGCGCGAAGTCGTAGTTGCCCGTGGGCAGCCCGACGTTGGCGATGACACCGAGCGGGCGCAGCAGGCCGATGTAGGTCTGCATGGGCAGGTCGGCGCTCACCGTGTTGATGATGATGTCGAAGCGGCCCTTGAGGCTCCCCAGCACGCCCTCGTCGCCGGTGGCGAAGTAGTGCGTCGCGCCGAGGGCCTCGCCGTCGCCCTTCTTGGCGTCGGTGCGGCTCAGCACGCTGACCTCGGCGCCCATGGCGGCGGCGAGCTTGACGGCCATGTGGCCGAGGCCGCCGAGGCCGATGACGGCGACCTTCTTGCCGGGACCGGCGCCCCAGCGCTTGAGCGGGGACCACACGGTGATGCCGGCGCAGAGCAGCGGGGCGGCGACGTCGAGCTCGATGCCGTCGGGGATGCCGACGGCGAAGCGCTCGGAGACGACGACCTGCTGGGCGTAGCCGCCCTTGGTCGGCTCGCCGTCGTAGCCCGTGCCGTTGTAGGTCATGACGGCGCCCTTGGAGCAGAACTGCTCCTCGCCGTCCTTGCAGAACTCGCACTCACCGCACGAGTCGACCATGCAGCCGACGCCGACGCGGTCGCCGACCTTGTACTTCGTGACGCCGTCACCGACGGCCGACACGACACCGGCGATCTCGTGTCCGGGGACCATGGGAAAGATCGCGCTGCCCCACTCCTCGCGGACCTGGTGGATGTCGCTGTGGCAGATGCCGGCGAACTTGATGTCGATGAGGACGTCGTCGTCTCGCAGGTCGCGGTGCTCGACGGTCCGGGCCTCGAAGGCGGCTCCGGCGCTCGGTGCGACCAGTGCGGGGGTGGAAATCAAGGGGATTCTCCTTCGTGGTGGGTGGCGACGCTCTCTGGTGCAGCGCACCCTCACCACGGTTCATTCCCCGTCTGCTGGTCGGGTCGAACGTCTGGGACCTGCGTCACAGCCTCGTCAGCAGGGAGTCGGCGACGTCGCGGTAGGCCTGCGCGCCCTTGGACGTGCGGGCCGTCGCGAGGATCGAGCGGCCCACGGCCGGCGCCTCGGCGAAGCGCACCGTCTTGGGGATCGGCGGCTCGAGAACGGGCAGGTCGTAGCGCTCCCCCACGTCGGCGAGCACCTCGCGGGCGTGGTTGCTGCGCCCGTCGAAGAGGGTCGGCAGGATGCCCCAGACCTCGAGGTCGCGGTTGAGGATCTTCTGCACGTCGGCGACGGTGTCGAGCAGCTGCCCGACGCCGCGGTGGCTCAGCATCTCGCACGGCATGGGGATGATGAGGGCGTCGGCGGCCGTGAGCGCGTTGAGCGTCAGCACCCCCAGGCTCGGCGAGCAGTCGAGCAGCACGACGTCGTATGCCGTGTCGGCGCCTTCGAGGGCCGAGCGCAGGACGTACTCGCGGCCGGGTCGCGGTAGGAGCATGGCCTCGGCACCGGCGAGATCGATGGCCGAGGGCACGAGGTCGACGCCCTCCTCGCACGAGACGACGACGTCGCCGAGCTCGGCGGACCCCGTCAGGACGTCGTGGACGGACCGCTCGACGGTGTCGGGGTCGACGCCGAGGGAGAAGGTGAGGCAGGCCTGGGGGTCGAGGTCGACGAGCAGGACACGCTGCCCGAGCTCGGCCAGCGCGGCACCGATGCTCGCGACCGACGTCGTCTTGGCGACGCCGCCCTTCTGGTTCGCCAGGGCGATGACCGTGGGACCGCTGTCGGCGGAGGAGCCTCCGGCACCCCGACGCGCCGTGGACGGGCCGGAGGTGCGGGTGCGGGACGCCATGCGGCCCAGTGTGTCAGGTCGGCCGGTCAGAAGGCCGAGATCGTCCGGGGGGCGCGCTCGGAGCGTGACAGAGCCGACACCAGGGCGCCCTGCCCGTGCCGGCGCGCGGCGAGTCGGGTCAGCAGGGCCACGACGGGGGCTAGCACGTCGTCGGGCAGCCTCGGCGCGGTGAAGCCGACGCTGGCGGCGACGTCCTCGCCGTGGACGACGACCTCCATCATCCGGCCCGTGAGGAAGTCGTCGCGGCGCAGCGCCCAGCCGGTCCAGGGGATGAGGACGGCCCGGTCGGCGTGCTGGTCGGCGAGCGCGTCGGGCAGCTCGGCCCGCGCCGCGACGACCCGCGCGAGGACGACGTCGCGGCCGGCCTCGGCCTGCTCGTCGCTGCCGGACCGGATGGAGACGTTGACGTCGTCGTCGAGGCCACCGGACACCCACGCCGACCGGGCGTAGTGCTCGTCGAGCGCGATGGCGTCGACCGCGGGCTCGGCGCGCAGCAGGGTCAGGGCCGTGACGGGCTGGCTGGCGAGATGGGCGACGAGCCCGCCGACGCTCCATTCGGGCAGCGCGCTCGGCCGGTGCCAGGCGGCGGCGACGTCCTCGCGGGCGACGATGGCGATGACGTGGTCGGCAGCCGCGAGGAACGCCGGCCGCAGGTCGCGCTCGGGTGTGGGCTGGGTGGTGGGTCGGCTGCTGGGCTCAGGCATCGTCGCGCTCCGGTGGGGTGGTCTCGTAGCCGGCGGGCTCCAGGCCGGCCCAGTCGGACTTCTCGGGGCCCATCTGCTGGCCCTCGGGGCAGTGCGCCCGGAAGTCGCACCACGAGCAGATCGCCGAGGTGCGGGGCGCGAAGCGGGTCGACTCGACGCCGACCTCCTTGAACTCGGAGTCGGCGCGGCGCAGGTCGGAGGCGATCGACTCGGCCTCGGCGATCTTGCGTGCGAGCGACTCGTCGGTGTGCTCGTGCGCGGCGACCGTGCCGGAGGGCACGTGGTGGAGCTCGACCCGGTGGCACGGCCGGCGGAACATCCGGGAGGCCGCGACGGCATACAACGCGAGCGGCAGCGACGTGCGCGCGTCGTCGTCGGTGGGCACCTGTCGACCCGTCTTGTAGTCGACGACGACGAGCTCGCCCTCACGGTCGTCGAGCCGGTCGATGCGACCGGTGATGGCGACCTCGTCGGTCTTGAGCGAGACGCTGCGCTCGATGCCGACGGGCTGGTTGTCCCGGTCGCTGGCCCGGAGGTACTCGGTGACGGCGTCGCGGACGCGCAGCCGCCAGGCCGCGGACTGCTCGGGGTCGCGGAAGCCGACGTCGATCCACGACGAGCGGACGAGCTCGGCGACCCCTGCCGGGGTGCGGCGGTCGGCGGGGAGGTCCCAGAAGTCGCGCAGCGCGTTGTGGGTCGCGATGCCGACCGACGTGTGGGCACGCTGCGGGCGGGCCTGCGGGCGCGGGCGGTCGAGGTACTGCATGCGGTAGCGCCGCGGGCAGTCGAGCCACGCGAGCAGTCGCGACGGCGAGCCGGAGTAGAGCGGCGTGGGCATGCCCGCGAAGGTCGTCTGCTGCGCGGGTCCCGTCGTCACGCCGACACCCTACGACCCCGGTGCGACACCCGGTGGGAGGCGTGCACACCACCGACTAGGCGGCGGCGAAGGTGAAGCCCAGGACGACGAAGAGCCACAGCCAGCTCACGAGCAGGCACAGCGCCACCGCCGGCAGGGAGGTCTCCCGGCGCCTCCAGACCGCCGCCAGCACGACCGGGCCCGACGCCGCCGCCAGGGTCAGGCCCCACTGGACCACGAGGTTCTGGACCGTGCTCGCCTGCTGGGTCGTCGTCGGCACGAGACCGGCGACGAGCGGCGCAGTGAGCCCGACGACAAGCATGCCGACCGCGACCCAGCCCAACACCGCGCGCAGACGGGCGGTGAACCGCTCCCCGCGACCGGGACCCCGGCGAGCACGGCGAGGACCGCGGCCACGGCGAGACCGGCGAGGCCCGGGTAGAAGGTCAACGGCTTCACCCCCGCCGGCACGAGGGGGGTGAGGGCGACGAGCGCGGCCGACGCTGCTGCGACCCGGGCCGCGCCCCGGCCGGTGACGAGCCGGGACGGCCCCGTCGGCGCGGGAGGCGTGCGCGAGGTGGGGACGTGGGAGGTCATGACCTGCTCCTTCGACACGCCCACTCTCCGCCGAGACCCGCAGGCGACGCCAGAGGCGTACGTCCCGTTCACGGGCGCACGTCGCGTGTCTAGCCGCCGGACGGCACACCCGCACGCGCGTCGGCCGACCCGGAGGCCTCCGGTGGGGACGTAGCGGTGTCCGGCGGGCCGGGCGCCCGTGGCGAAGCCGCGGCGATCTCGGTGAGCCGGTCTGCAGCCGTGCGGAACTCACGCTCGAGCGCGTCGACGACGTCGGCGACCGGCAGCACCGAACGGATGCTCTGGAGCCCCTGCCCGGCCGCCCACAGCTGCGACCACTTCCTGGCCGGCGACTCGGCCGTGTCGTAGCTCCGGACCCCGTCGTGCACGAGGTGGTCGGGGTCGAGCCCGTGCGCCCGCAGGCTCGGTCGCAGCCAGGACGCGTCCGCCCCCGTGATGCCGTCGCTGACGACGAGGTCGTCGGGGCCGTGCGCGACGACCATCTGCTTGTAGTCGTCGACGGCCCGGCTCTCCGTCGTCGCGAGGAAACGGGTGCCCATGTAGACGAGGTCGGCGCCGGCAGCCACGGCGCCGGCGACCCCGGCGCCGTCGGCGATGCCTCCCCCGACGGTGACCAGACCGTCGAAGAGGTCGCGCACGGCCGACACGAAGGCGAAGGGAGAGAGATGACCGGTGTGCCCGCCGGCGCCCGCGCTGATGCACGCGAGTCCGTCGACGCCCGTGTCGATCGCCTTGCGGGCGAGGACGAGGTCGATGACGTCGGCCACGACGAGCCCGCCGTAGCCCTTGACGGTCTCGATGACGGGCCGGGGCGAGCCGAGGGCCGTGATGACGACGGGCGGCCGGTGCGCCGCGACGAGCGCGAGGTCGTCGGCCAGACGCGTGTTGCTCCGGTGCGTCACGAGGTTGACGGCCCACGGCGCGCCGCCGGAGCCCGAGGCGATCGCCCCGAGCCACTCGTCGAGCTGCTCGGGCGTGCGACAGTTCTGCGTCGGGAACGCTCCGAGGATGCCGGCCCGCGCCGCGGCGACGACGAGCTCGGGGCCCGACACGAGGAACATCGGCGCCGCCACGACGGGGAGCCGCAGCGCCGCGAGCAGCTCCTGCGGCGTCACCCGCTCGCCCCGGGGGTCCCGGCTCCGCCGCCGTCGGGCGCCTCGCGGACCGCGGGCGCGTCCGGTTGCCGCAGCAGGCGCTTGAGCACCTTGCCGACGGGGTTGCGGGGCAGCTCGTCACGCACCTCGAGCCGCTCGGGCAGCTTGAACGAGGCGATGCTGCGCTCCCGGAGCCAGCCGACGAGCTCGTCGAGGGTCAGCGACGCCCCGGGGCGCAGCACGACCACGGCCGCGACGCGCTCCCCCAGCCGCTCGTCGGGGTCGCCGACGACGGCGACGTCGGCGACGGCCGGGTGGTCGGCGATGAGACCCCCGAGCTCGGCCGGGGCGATGTTCATGCCCCCGCGGATCACCTGGTCGCGGGCCCGGTCGAGGTAGCGCAGGTACTGGCCCTGCTCCCCCGCGATCTCGAAGAGGTCGCCGGTGCGGAGGTAGCCACGGTCGTCGAACGGGCTCGGCAGCTCCTCGCCGTGGAGGTAGCCGGCGAAGACGCTCGGTCCGCTGATGTGCAGCTCGCCGGGGTGGCCGGGCTCGGTGACGTCCTCGCCCGTCACGATGTCGACGAGGCGCGTGTCGGTCCACTCACCGGCGCGGGTCGACCACGTCACGCCCGGCGCCCCGAACCGTGGGAAGTACTGTGCACGGTCGTCGGGGTCGGGGAAGTCGACGGGGCTCGACAGCAGCCCGATCCCCTCGTTGGAGCCGAAGAAGTTGATGACGCTGATGCCGTGCCGCTCCTGCCAGCCGCGCACCATCGCCGGCTGCAGCGGCGCAGAGCCGGAGCCGATCCGGGTCAGGCTGCTGACGTCGACCGTCGCCATGAGCTCCTCGTTGCCGAGCAGCATCCAGAGCAGGGCCGGCGGCGCGCACGTGTAGGTGGCCCGCTCGACGGCGACCTGCCCGAGGAACGTCGGCAGGTCGAAGGGGTGGTGCTGCACGAGGACGCAGCCGGTGAGCAGCCACGGCAGGAACATCCCGCTGATGCCGGCCATGTTGATCATCGGGAAGGGGTTGAGCAGCACGTCGCCGACCGTGACCTGCGGCGCCTCGGTGGTCGCGACGCCGACGGCGAGCCAGTCCATGTGGCAGCGCGGCACCCCCTTGGGTGCGCTCTCGGTGCCCGAGGTCCAGCAGATCGTCACGGCGTCGTTGGCCTCGTTGGGGTCGGCGGCGGCATACGCCTCGACGGCCTCTCGATCGGCGTCCGTGGCGGGACCGGGGTGCCACACGCGGACGCCGATGGGCACGTCGGCCGTCTCCTCCTCGGGGCCGTACGCGATGACGGCACGCACCGACTCGACGTCGCCGAGCGCCGTGGCCGCGTCCGCCGACAGGGCGCGGTCACCGAAGTGGGCACTGCTGAGGTATGCCGTGACGCCGGCACTCGCGCACATGGCGGCCACCTCGCGCCCGCGCAGCTGCACGGGCAACGGCGACACGACGACCCCGAGGCGCCAGGCCGCGAGGTAGACCTCGACGAGCTCGACGGAGTTGGCGAGCTGGACCCCGAGCACGTCGCCTCGACCGAGGCCGAGGGACAGCAGGCGGGCGGCGAGGGACGCGACCTCGTCGTCGAGCTCGCGCCACGTCAGCCGTCGCGGCGCCGAGCCGAGCAGCGCCTCGCGGTTGGCGGGGTCGACGACGGCGAGCGCGTCGCCGCGGGCCTGCACCCGGTCGGCGAAGAGCCCGTCCAGCGTGTCCTCGCCCCACCAGCCCCTGGCCCGGTAGTCGGCGACCTTCTCCGGCGGGTGCAGTCCGCGTGCGTTCGCCATGGCTGGGCGCTCCTTCGTGGTTCGGCGTGAGGTGGTCTGTGCGGGACGTGCTTCGGTGTGAGCTGCGTTGCTGCTGTGGGTCTTTCGCCTCGGTACTGGCTGGCTGGGACTAGCGGGCGGACCGACGGTGCGCGCGCGGGACGACCTCGATGTCGCTGCCGTGGAGGTCGGCCGAGCACTGGTCGCAGGCGAGCGCGACGGCGAGCGGAGACCCGCACGGCACGTGCTGCTGGACGAGCGCGGAACCCTCCTCGGCGGCATACCAGTGGTGTGCCCAGTCGATGGCCACGGCGACGACGGGGTAGAAGGCGTGGCCCTTCTCGGTGAGGTGGTACTCGGCGCGGCCGTCCCCGCCGCCCGTGCGGCGCCCCCTGGGCTCGAGCACGCCGATGTCGCAGAACGCGCGGAGCCGCTCGGCGACGAGGCTCGGCGGCGCCCCGAGGGCCTCCTCGAAGTCGCCGAAGCGCGTCAGCCCCCGCAGGGAGGCGCCGATGAGGGCGGAGGACCAGCGGTTGCCGAAGATCGCCATCGTCTCGGGGAAGAGGCCGGCGGAGGTCCGTTCGGTGCGGGGGTCGGACCGCCGCCGTGTCGTCGACTCCGGGACGGACCGCTCCCACGAGCCGCTCGGCCCCCACTCGGCGTGGACGTCGGAGGAGCGCACGACCTCGCGGCAGCCCGTGCACGTCAGGACGGGTGCGAAGTTCTGGCCGCACAGGGCGTGGCGCATCGCCGGCAGGGTGGCGGCGTGCCGCGGCACCCAGCGCCGCTCCCAGTCCCAGATCGCGATCGTGACCGGCCACAGCCCACGGCCGCGCTGCGTCAGGACGTACTCGGCCCGGACCGGCCGCTGCTGGTAGACGACACGGTGGAGCAGGCCCTCGCGCTCCATCGTCGTGAGCCGGGAGGTGAGGACGGCGTTGGAGATGGCGACCTCGTCGAGGAACTGGCCGTAGCGCGTCGTGCCGCGCAGCGCCCGCTGGAGGATGAGGAGGGTCCACTCGTCGCCGAGCAGCCCGAGCATCCGCCCGATGGCGTTCGTCGACCCGGTGTCGAGCCGGGTCGCCACGGTGCCGGGGTCGACGTCGTCGACCACCGACTCAGAGACCGATCGCATCCGCTGCCGTGTCCGCCGTGCTCCACCGTCGCAGCTCTGCCCCCGGGGCCCATGTCGAGTGGGTGCCGCTCGAGATCCGCTCGGGCAGCCGGAGCTTGCACACCGGCCCGTCGGAGACCCGGGCCGCGTCGAGGACGACGCAGTACGAGGCGTCGTCGTTCATGTCGGTCGTCAGCGTCACGAGGTAGCCGTCGTCCTCGGCGGTGCTCCCGACCCTGGGTGCCATCGCCGTCTCGCTGCCGAAGACGTTGTCCCCGAAGGAGAACCGCTCCTCCGTGCCCGAGTGCAGGTCGTGCTTAACGAGGCCGTCGAAGAGGAACCACGCGGGCTTGCCCGTCGCGGCGTACGCGTAGCGGTAGGCCCCACCGGCATACGAGCCGTTCATCATGCCGAACTCGGTGATGCTGTCGGAGAGCGGCGACTCGGTGACGAGACCGGTGCGGAGGTTGAGGCGCCAGCGGTGCAGGCGCGCCTGCATGCGGTCGAGCGCGAGGAAGCGGAAGGCCCGCTCCCACCGGTCGCCCATGCCGTTGTCCTTCGGCTCGGGGTCGCCCTGGAAGAAGCCGTCGAGGACGATCTCGTCGCCCTCCTCGTACGCGTTGACGAAGTGGAGGACGTACGTCGGGTCGGCCTCGAACCAGCGGATGTCGCTCGTCTGCCCCCGCCGCGGGATGACGGCGAATCGGCTCGGCATGTCGCGGTGGAAGCGCGCGACGTGCGCGCCCTTGGCGAGGGCCTCCGGCTCCCAGAAGAGGGGGAAGTCGCCCAGGACGACGTAGTTCTCGGTGAAGGCCATGTCGTGCGGCAGCCGCGGCCCCGGCAGCGGGACGTCGACGTAGTGGACGAGGTCGTCCGCCTCGTCGACGACGCCGTAGTGCATGTACGGCGCCTCCTTGCTGTAGTTGAAGAAGAGCAGCTCGCCGGTGCGGTCGTCGACCTTCGGGTGCGCCGAGACGCCCCAGTCGAAGGGGAAGCGGCCGTTCCACGTCGCCTTGCCGAGGGTCTCGGCCGACATCGGGTCGACGCGGTAGAGGTCGCCGCACTGGTAGAAGCTCGTGAGGGCCGTGCCACGGTGGACGATGACGTCGGTCGACGACGCGTCCTTCATCTGGCGGCGAGCGCCCCAGCCGTCCTCGCGCAGGGAGAGGTAGGGCGGCTCGGCGAGACCGGCCCACAGCGACTGCCCGGCCTCCTGCTCGGCGAGGAAGCCGTCGGTGCGCACGAACCGGTTGCGGTAGAAGGCCTTTCCGTCACGGAAGCCGACGACGTGGACCATGCCGTCGCCGTCGAACGGGTGGTAGTGCTTGAGCGACGGATGGACGGGGTTCTCCGTGTTGCGCAGGTAGACGCCATCGAGGTCGGTGGGCACCTCACCCTCGACGACGTCGAGGTCGTCCGCCCTCCACTCGGTCGTCTGCGGCTGCCACGGGCCGGTGCGGTAGGGGTGGTCGTCGTCCGCGGGCAGGGTCGAGAGCATCCGACCGACGATGTCGACATCCATCCGGGTCTCCTTGGCTCGCAGTGGTTTGCGTGGTTCGGTCAGTGGCTGGGAGTCAGCGGTCAGTCGGCGACGGCGCCGACGACGAGGCTGACGGTGGTGGCGGTGCTGCCGCCGAAGTTCAAGGTGCCGAAGGTGCGGGCACCCTCCACCTGGTAGTCGCCTGCGGTGTCGCTGACCTGCTTGGCCGCGTCGACGAGCATGCGTATGCCGCTGGCCCCCACCGGGTGGCCGCCGCCGATGAGCCCGCCGCTCGGGTTGATGGGCAGTCGTCCGCCGGGAGCGATGGAGCCGTCCTCGACGGCCTTCCACGACTCCCCCGGTCCGGTGAGGCCGATGTGGTCGATGGCGAGATACTCGGTCGGGGTGAAGCAGTCGTGCACCTCGAAGCCGTCGAGGTCCTCGAGGGTGACGCCGGCCCGGTCGAACGCGTCGGTCACGGCCCGGCGCACGTGGGGCAGGACGTACAGCTCGTCGCGGTCACGGTCGAGCTTCTGCCGCAGACCGAGGCCGACGGTGCGGTGGCCCCAGCCCTCGATGCGCGCGACGGGTCGGCGTCCCGGGTGGTCGCGCAGCCAGGCGTCGGAGACGAGGACCACGCCGGCGGCGCCGTCGGTGACCTGGCTGCAGTCGTAGCGGCGGATCCGGCCTTCGACGACGGGGTTGCGCACGTCGTCGGTCGCGTCGGGTCCGGTGAGGTCCGGAACGTCCCAGCCGCGGGTCTGGGCGTTGGGGTTGCGCCGGGCGTTCGCGAGGTTCAGCGCGGCTATGGCGCGCAGGTGGGTGTCGTCGAGCCCGTGCCGACGGTCGTACTCGTCGGCGATGGCGCTGAAGACGTGGGGCCACATGAAGCGGGCGCCCTCGCCGTCGTGCCCGACCCAGGCGGCTGCGCCGAGGTGCGTGGCGGCCTCGTCGCCGGGCACGGTCTTCTCGAGCTCGACGCCGAGCACGAGGGCGCAGTCGTAGTGGCCCGCGCGCAGGTCGGCCATGGCGGCGAGCAGTGCCACGCCGCCGGACGCGCACGCGGCCTCGTGCCGCGCAGCGGGCAGGCCCCAGAGGCCGGGACGGACCGTCGCCGGCATGGCGCCGAGATGGCCCTGGCCGGTGAAGAGCTGGCCGAAGGCGTTGCCGACGTGGATCACGTCGACGTCGGTTGCGTCGGCACGACTCGCCTCGAGGGTGCGGTCGACGATCTCGCCCACGAGGTCGGAGACGTCTCCGCCCTCACGGGTCAGGTGGCGCGCGAAGTCCGTCTGGGAGCCGCCGAGCACCCAGAGTCCCGTGCGGGGGGTGCTCGCGTTGCCGGCCGTCATGTCCGCCTCCGCTCCCGACGCCGCCGTCGGTGCCCAGCCTTGCCCTTCTCCGGGCACGGTACTACAACTAGCAGAGTGACTCGCCGGGTGCGACGAGGTGGATCCGGGCCGGGCGCGACACCGGGCGCGGCGGCCCTCGCGGGCTCAGGCCGGACCGATCGGGAGGACGGATGGGCGACGGTGACGACGCGTACGTCCTCGACGTCGTGCGCACCCCCCGCGGGCGTGCGTCCGCACGCGGTTCGCTGCACGGCCTCACGGCCATCGACCTCGTCGTGCACCTCCAACGGGCCCTCGTCGAGCGCACCGGGATCGACCCGGGACGCGTCGACGACGTGACGCTGGGCTGCGCGACCCAGGTCGACGAGCAGGGGGCCGACCTCGCCCGCACCGCCTCGCTCGTCGCCGGCTGGGGCCCCTCCGTGCCGGGCGTCACCCTCAACCGCTTCTGCGCGTCCGGCATCGACGCCGTCGGCCAGACCGCGGCCCGGGTGCGCGCGGGCGACCTCGAGCTCGCCGTCGCCGGAGGCGTCGAGAGCGTGTCGCGCGTGCCGATGTTCGCCGACCGTGGGGCGCTGTATGCCGACCCAGCCCTCGTGCGCCGCCTCGGCTCGGTCCACATGGGGATCGCCGCCGACCTCAACGCGACCCTCGAGGGCTTCACCCGCGAGCAGCTCGACGCCTACGGCCTCGAGACGCAGACCAAGGCGACGCGGGCGCGGGCGGAAGGTGCCTTCGCACGGTCCCTCGTGCCGGTGCCGGCCGACGGGCGCGGTCCCGGCCTCGACCACGACGAGCTCGTCCGACCCGGCACGACCGCCGAGTCGCTCGCGGCCCTGACGCCCGCCTTCGCGCAGCTGGGGGCGGACGGCCAGGACGCCGTCGCGCTCGCCGCGGCGGACGGCATACGCCCTCTCGACCGGATCGACCACCTGCACACCGTGGGCACCTCCCCGTCCGTCGCGGACGCGGCAGCGCTGCTGCTCGTCGGGTCGGCCCGGGCCGCCCGGGCCTCAGGCCTCGCGCCGCGGGCGCGCATCGTCGCCGCCGCGTCGACCGCTGTCGACCCCGTCGTCATGCTCACCGCCGGACAGTCGGCCGTCGAGCGGGTGCTCGCGCGGGCGGGCTTGTCTGCGAGGGACGTCGACGTCTTCGAGTTCGCCGAGGCCTTCTCGGCGCTGTGCCTGCGCTTCCGCCGCGACCTCGACGCCGGGCCGGACCGGATGAACCCCGACGGCGGCACCATGGCGATGGGTCACGCCTTCGGGGCGACCGGCGCCATCCTCGTCGGCCAGTGCATCGAGGCGCTCGAGCGTCGCGGCGGGCGCTGGGGCGTCGCGGCCGTCAGCGGAGCCGCCGGGCTCGGCACGGCCGTCCTCGTCGAGCGCGTCGACGGCTGATGGACATGCGCCCGTCGGCCCTCAGCCCTCGCCGTTGACGAAGGCCCGCACCGAGTCGGCAACCATCTGCACGGCGATCGCCGACAGCAGCAGGCCCGCGATGCGGGTGAGCAGCATCGTGCCGCTCTCGCGCAGCAGCCCGCGCACCTGTCCGGCGAAGCGGAGCACGAGGTAGACGACGAGCATCGCGCCGACGAGGGCGGCGCCGACCGCGGTGTACGCCCCCGTCGTGTCGGAGCCCTGCACGGCGAGCATCGTCGCGACGATCGCGCCCGGGCCGGCGAGCAGCGGCGTGCCGAGCGGCACCAGGGCGACGTTGACGCCGGCGTCGGCCAGCGAGTCGGACTCCTTGCCCGTCAGCAGCTCGAGCGCGACGAGGAGCAGGAGCAGTCCGCCGGCGCCCTGGAGCGCGGCGATCGAGATGTGGAGGTAGTCGAGGATGCTCTTGCCGAAGAGCGCGAACATCCCGATGACGAAGACCGCGACGAGCGAGGCACGCCGGGCCGCGACGTGGCGCTGGACCTTCGTCAGCGACCCGGTCAGGGCGAGGAAGATCGGCACCGCGCCCGGCGGGTCGAGGATGACGACCAGGGTGATGAAGGTGCTGAGGAAGACGGTCGTGTCGAAGACGCTCACGGCCTCAGGACCTCCGTGGCCCCGCTCGAGGCCGCCTCGATCGAGTCGAGCACCTCCGGGGCCGTCGTGTTCTCGGCGAGCCGGTTGCGCTTGCCCTCGCCGTGGTAGTCGCTCGACCCCGTGAGCAGCAGCCCGAGCCGGTCGGCGAGCGCCGTCGCCCGCGCGACCTCCTCGGGGCCGTGGTCGCGGTGGAACGCCTCGAGCCCGACGAGCCCGGCGTCGCGCATCCGCTCGACGAGCGCGTCGTCGAGGTCGCCGGACCGGGTGCGCGTGAAGGGGTGCGCGATGACCGGCACGCCGCCCGCCGCCCGGACGAGCTCGACGGCGCGCACGGGGTCCGGGGCGTAGTGGCCGACGTAGTAGGGCGAGTCGTCGCCGAGCCACGACCGGAACGCCTCGTCGCGGTGACGGATCGTGCCGTTGGCGATGAGGGCGTCCGCGATGTGCGGTCGACCGGGCGTGGCGTCGGGGCCCACCTGGGCGAGCACCTCGTCGTAGCCCAGAGGTATGCCGTCCGCCGCCATGAGCGCGACCATCCGCTCGAGCCGCGTGGACCGGGAGTCGCGGGCGCGGGCCAGCTCCTCCATGAGGGGCCGGTCACCGGCGTCGGGCAGGTAGCCGAGCAGGTGGATCGAGGAGTGGCGCCACGCGCACGAGATCTCGATGCCGCGCACGAGGGTCACGCCGTGGACGCGGGCGGCCTCGGCGGCCTCGGCCCAGCCGGTGACCGTGTCGTGGTCGGTGATGGCGAGGACGTCGACCCCCGCCGTGGCCGCGGCGGCGACGAGCTCGGCCGGTGTCTCCGTGCCGTCGCTGACCGCCGAGTGGGTGTGCAGGTCGATGACCGGGCGCGGGTGCCCTGCACTGTCGGTCCCGGTCGGAGTCACGCCCCCAGCGTAGGGGCGTCCGCGGTCCCCTTCGGCCACGGCCCGTCCGTGCGGGTGAGCAGCAGGTGACCGTTGCTGGCAACCTTTGCGGGGCACCGCCCGTAGGTAGGGCATGACGAGCAGGGACAGGGGAACGACGTGAGCCGCCGCAGCGCTGCGCGCGATGCCGACTTCACGGCCTTCATGGAGCAGGCCGGCCCGGCACTGCTGCGCACGGCGTGGCTGCTGACGGGCGACCACCACAGGGCGCAGGAGCTGACGCAGGCCGCGCTCGTCAAGACGTACGTCGCCTGGCCGCGCGTGCGGGAGGGTGAGGCGCTGGCGTACGCCCGTCGGGTCCTCGTCAACCACCGCACCGACGTGTGGCGCGCGACGCGCCGCGAGCTGGTCACGGACATCCCGCCCGACACGACGCCCGACACGAGGCCCGACACGTCCCGGCGCGACGCCGTGCGGACGAGCGACGACCGCGACCTCGTCGTCCGCCTGCTCCGCACCCTGCCCGAGCAGCAACGCACCGTCGTCGTGCTTCGCTACTACACCGACCTCTCCGAGCAGGCGACGGCCGAGGTGCTCGGGATCTCCGTCGGCGCCGTCAAGAGCGCCGGCTCGCGCGGCCTCGCGGCGCTGCGGTCGGCGCTGGCCACCGCGGAGGCCCTCGATGAGGCTGCCGGGGGGCCCGAGACGCTCGCTGACCGCACCCCACCGACGACCCGACCGACCACCCCACCGACGCAGACCCCCACCGACGCTGGAAGGAGCGCCCGATGAACGCCGCACCGGACACCGACATCAGGGCGGCCCTCGACGACGCCACCCATGTCGCCGGCCTGACCTTCAGCCCCGACGCCGTGCTCGCCGAGGGTCACCGCGTCGTGCGTCGTCGGCGGATCGCGGCGGCCGCCGCCGTCGCGGCCGCCACCGCCGTCGTCGCGGTCGTCGCCGTCCAGCTCGGCGCCGGCCGGCCCCGTGCCCTGCCCGCCGGCGACCCGAGCTCGAGCCAGACGGCCGTCGCGGCGGCCCTGGACGAGTCCGCCCAGCTCTACCCAGACGACTCCTCCCAGTCGACCAAAGCGTCCGGCATCCGGGTCGAGATCGCGAGCGCCGCGGGTGGCAAGGTGCGGGAGACATGGTTCGTCCTCGACGGCGCCACGCGCGTCAAGACCGTGCGGCGGGAGGTGCCCCGCCCGCAGGTGGGCGGGTCCAGCCTGCTGCTGCCGGCGGAGAGCGGCCTGCCGGGCGTCGTCGCCGGGTGGGTCGAGACCGGGACGCCGCGCACCATCAATGCCGGCCCCGTCTTCGCGCCGGACGTCACGATGTCCGGCGGCTCGGGGGCCACCACCCGGCTCGTCCCGGCCGGAGGCGGCCCTGCCCCGACGCGCTACCTCTTCGTCAGGCAGGTCGCGGGGTTCGATGCTGCCCAGCTGGTCGGGGTCGTGTGGACCGATGCGTTGGACGACGCCGACCCGACCAAGGTCGGATACCGGGCAGCGCTGACGACCAATGCCCGGACGGACCTGCACCGGGCGGTCCTCACGACCCCGGACGGCACCATGCGGGTCCTGTGGACGGACGACGAGCAGAGCGGCCTCCTCTGGGTCCCGGGCGCGATCGAGGGTCCGAGCGGGGCGGCCCCGCTGCGCATCCTGCCCGTCCCGGCCCGGACCGGCGTCGAGCCGACGCCCGACCTCGTCTTCGGGTGGGCCGACGGCACGAAGGAGGTCAGCGTGACGTCGTCGGACCCCACGGACGACGTCGTGGTGTCGACCCAGCAGGTTGACGGCCGAACGGCTTTCGTCGTCGCGCCCACCTCGACCCAGCACGTCAAAGGTGAGCTGACGGTCAAGGGTGGCGGTACCTCGACCACCGTCGGCTTCGCCCAGGCGCGGAAGGGCTGAACGGGCGGCCGGCTCGTGGAGATCCCCCGGCACCAGGTGCCGGAGGATCTCCACGAAGGCCACGAGGGTCAGGCCTGGGCGGGCGCCTCGGGCGTGGCGTCGCGGCCGGGCCAGTTCTTGTCTGGGACGGGGACGGGTCGGCCGGGCTGCTCGCCGCCGCGCGCCTCGAGGTACTTGTCCTTGGGCACCATGACCTTGCGGCGGAAGATGCACACGACCGTGCCGTCCTGCTTGTAGCCGATCGTCTCGACGTGGACGACGCCGCGGTCGTCCTTCGAGGTCGACTCCCACTTGTCGAGCACCGTCGTCTCGCCGTAGATCGTGTCGCCGTGGAAGGTCGGAGCGACGTGGCGCAGCGACTCGATCTCGAGGTTGGCGATGGCCTTGCCCGACACGTCCGGCACCGACATGCCGAGCAGCAGCGAGTAGACGTAGTTGCCGACGACGACGTTCTGCCCGAACTGCGTCGACCCCGCGGCGTAGTGGGTGTCGAGGTGGAGCGGGTGGTGGTTCATCGTCAGCAGGCAGAAGAGGTGGTCGTCGTACTCCGTGACCGTCTTGCCGGGCCAGTGCCGGTAGACCGCACCGACCTCGAACTCCTCGTAGCTGCGTCCGAACTGCATGCCCGCTCCTCGTCGAAGGTGGTCACCCGGCCCCGCTGGGACGAGCGGCTCCCAGCCTGCCGGAGCGGGCGGCATACGCCCATGCTCGTATGCCGTGTGCTTGCTCACGCCTGCGCGTCCGCGTCGCTCGTGGCCGCGAGGTCGCTCGTCTCTGAGAGGACCGGCGCGGTGCTGCCGGTCGCCTCGGGGTCGGGGTCCGCGGGCAGGGTCGCGCCGGCGGCGGGACGCGGCCGCACGCCCTGGCTCTTGGCGACGAGCAGGCTCGCGAAGTAGGTGCCGAGCGACACCCCGGCCGCGAGGCCGAGGCCGAGACCGAACGCCTGGAGCAGCGTCGGGACGCCGACCGCGAAGCCGTTGCCTTCGGGGTTCGTCACGAGCTGCGAGATGCCCTCGTAGGCCATCCGCCCCGGGAGCAGCGGGACGATCGCGGCCGTCGTCACGGCGAGCGCCGAGATGCTGAGCCGCCGGGCGACGAGCCGGGCGGCGAAGCCGATGACGAGCGCTGCGGTCGCGGACGCGGTGACGGCGCCGAGCTGGAGCGCCCGCTCGGCGAGCGCGAGCATGACCCACCCGACGCCGCCGGCGAAGCCCGCGACGACGACCGCCGTGCCGCTCGCGTAGGACATCACGGCGAAGGCGACCGAGATGATGACGGCGCAGACGACCTGGACGACGACGTCGTCGCTGAGCAGGGTCTGCGAGCTGATCGCGATCGGGTAGTCGAGCCGCTTGCCGAGGGAGAGCACGACGGAGATCCCGACGGCGATGCCGAGCGAGAGCACGATGACCTCGAACCCCCGCGCGCCGGCGGTCACGTAGTAGCCCTCGAGCGCGTCCTCGGCGGCACCGACGACCGACAGCCCCGAGAGCAGCAGCACGATGCCGGACGCGACGACGAGCGAGGGCGACACGTCGCCGACGAAGGTCATGCCGGCCGACTGGGCCGCGACGACGAGGGTCGCGACCGCGGTCGGGATGGCCGCGCCGACGCACTGCGCGAAGAAGGCCGCGACGCCAGCGCCGGTGAGCCAGCTGAGGACGCGGCCGACGACCGTCGCGGTGAGGAAGCTGAGCAGGATGATGAACGGCCCCCCGCCGACGAGCCCGGCGGCGCCGGCCGCGAGCGCCCCACCGGCGACGGTGACGAGCCAGCGGCGGTACGGGTGGGGCGCCGTGATGACCGAGTCGAAGCGCACCCGCGCCTCGTCGACCGGGACGGGGTCCTGCGACAGGTCGACGATGAGCCCCCGGAGGCGCTCGAGACGCGTGTAGTCCTGGACGCGGAAGCGCACGATGCGCATCACCGTGATCGGGTCGGCGTTCGGGCCACGGTGGTAGGAGACGGTGACCGACGTGTACGTGACGTCGACGTGGACCGAGCTGAGGCCGTACGCCTTGGTCAGGGTGAGCACGGTGGCCGTGACGTCCGCCGCTGCGGCACCCGTGGCGATCATCGCGACGCCGGCGCGCATGGCGAGGTCGATGACGGCCTGGGCGGTCACCGAGTCGACCCCGTCCGGCGTCGTCCAGATGGGGATCTCGTCGGTCGGCGGCCCGCTCGGTCTCATGGCCCGCCGGGTGCTCGCCCTCAGCGAGGGAAGGCTCCGGTGGGCGGTGGTCGGCCGGGCGGGTCGGTCGGTGCGGGCCACTCCCAGACCGTATGCCACCGCCCCGGTCCCCGGGGTACCCCACCGGGGTGCCCGGCAGGCGCGGAAACCGGGTTCGGCGGTCCTCGTGCCGCGTGGCACCATGGCGGGGTGATGAGTGAAGAGCAGAAGACCTCTCCGAGCCGCAAGCGCCCGACGACCGACGAGTTCCGGGCCTTCGTCGCGAGCGGTTGGGCACCGCGCGGCACCGAGGTGACCCCTCGGGCCGAGGTCGCCGACCACGCAGCCCGTCGTCGTGACGCCGTCAGTGCCGCCTTCCCCGGTGAGCGCCTCGTCGTCCCGGCCGGCGGCCTCAAGGTGCGCAGCAACGACTGCGACTACGTCTTCCGCCCGCACAGCGCCTTCGCGCACCTGACGGGCCTGGGCAGCGACCGCGAGCCCGACGCCGTGCTCGTGCTCGAGCCGCGCCCGTCCGCCGAGGGCGAGGGCAGCGGCGGGCACGAGGCGGTCCTCTACTTCCGTCCGCTCGCCGACCGCGGCACCGAGGAGTTCTTCGGCGACTCGCGCTACGGCGAGTTCTGGGTCGGAGCCCGCCCCACCCTCGCCGACATCGAGTCCGAGCTCGGGGTCACCGCCCGCCACATCGACGAGTTCGGTGAGGCCGTCGGCAAGGACGCCGGTGAGGTGACGATCCGGGTCGTGCGCGACGCCGACGCCGAGGTCGCGACCCGCATCGACAAGGCCCGCGACGCCGCGGCCGGGACGCAGGAGACCACTGAGGCAGAGACCCGCGTCGACCGCCAGCGCGAGGCCGACGAGCAGCTCGCGGCCTTCCTCTCGACGCTTCGCTTCGTCAAGGACGAGTGGGAGGTCGAGCAGATGCGCGACGCCGTCGACGGCACCCACAAGGGCTTCGACGCCGTCATCGCCGACCTGCCCGAGGCCGTCCGCCGCGGCCGCGGCGAGCGCTGGGTCGAGGGCGTCTTCGGCCTCCACGCCCGCCACCACGGCAACGGCGTCGGCTACGACTCGATCTGCGCCAGCGGCGACCACGCCAACACGCTGCACTGGATCAAGAACACCGGCGACATCAAGGACGGCGACCTGCTGCTCCTCGACGCCGGCGTCGAGGTCGACTCCCTTTTCACCGCCGACATCACCCGGACCCTGCCGGTGAGCGGCACCTTCACCGACGCGCAGCGCAAGATCTACGACGCCGTGTACGCCGCCCAGGAGGCCGGCATCGCGGCCTGCAGGCCGGGCAACAGGTTCAGCGACGTCCACGCGGCGGCCATCCGCGTCATCGCCGAGCACCTGCACGCGTGGGGCCTGCTGCCCGAGGGCGTCGACGTCGAGGGCACGCTCGACGCCGACCACGGGCAGTACCACCGCCGGTGGATGGTGCACGGCACGAGCCACCACCTCGGCATCGACGTCCACGACTGCGCGCTCGCGACCCGCGAGGAGTACTCCGACGCCGAGCTGAAGCCGGGCATGGTCCTCACGGTCGAGCCGGGGCTCTACTTCAAGGCCGACGACGAGCTCGTCCCGGACGAGTTCCGCGGCAACGGCGTGCGCATCGAGGACGACATCCTCATCACCGCGGACGGCTGCGAGAACCTCTCGGCCGCGATGCCGCGCAGCTCCGCCGAGGTCGAGGAGTGGATCGCCCGCATCTGGGCGGGCGCCGAGGCCTGACCGACCCCCCCACCTGACCGGACGCGGCGTCCGGTCTCGAGCCCAGCGGCGTCGCACCGCTGTCGAGACCGGGCGCCGCGTCCGATGTGTCAGGACGATTCGTCGGCGGGAGGGGTCACCTCGTCATCGGGATCTCGGTCAGCGGGGGTGCAGGGGCCGGCTCGATGCCCGTGCTGCCGGGCGCGCCACCACCGGTCGAGCCGGGCACCTCGCTCGGGGCCGTCGCGTCGGGCGGGGCGGCAGGACCGGTGGCAGGCGAGCCGACCGAGCCGTCGGACGACACCGAGCCGTTCGGGTCGGGGGCCGGGATCGGAGGGCTCCACTGCTCGACGAGGTCGACGAGCGACCCCGCGTCGTCCGACTGGAGGTTCGAGCCCATGACGGGGGGCGCACACGCGGGGTCGACGTTGACGCGCACGGCCGGCCCGACGGCATACGCGAGCACGAGCCCGAACCGCGCGTCGCTCGTCTTGCCCGAGCCCTGGCAGGTCTGGTCCGTCGGCTTCGTCGGCAGGGCACGGAGCGCTGCGGCGACCTGCGCCGAGCGCGCCGCGTCCAGCCGGGTCGCCTTGACCGTGCCGTCGACGGCGTCACGGCACACCGTCACCGTCGGGTCGCCCTCGGGGGCCAGGGTCCGGTCGTCGCCGAGTCGCCCCCAGGACAGCCGGGAGCAGGGGGCAGGGAGCTCGGCAGGCGGCGTGCGCGTGCCGAACATCTGGTCGAGCAGGACCGCCGGCCCCGGACCCGAGCGGAAGTCGCCGTTCGTCGAGGTCGAGCACGCGTTGGCGTCGGCGAGCGAGCTCACCCACACGATGGCGTCGCCGTAGGCGGCACCGACGACGTATGCCGTCTCGTTGCCGGCCATCATCGTGCACACCCGCGGCCCGCCCGAGACCCGCGGCGACCACGCCATGGCCTCGACGAGCGCCGCCCGCTGCGACGCGCTCGCGACGCTGCGCTTCGCCAGGCGGAAGGGGGCCGAGAGCGGCTTGGTCGCCATGACGTCCGCGACGGGGTAGCTGCACACGACGAGCGAGGTCGGGTCGCGGTCGGGGAGCAGCCGAGCGGCGCCGTCGACGCCCTGGGGCTTCTGGGGCACGGGTGCCGGGTCGGACAGGTCCACGGAGTCGACCGTCGCGGGGCACTGCAGGGCCCCGTCGGCCTCGACGGGCTGGTCCGTCACGGGCCGGACGGGGCTGGCCACGAGCGAGGTCTGCCCCGGCTCGGGCGCGGTGGCGGTCCCGCACGCGGCGAGGGTGAGCGCGGCGGCCACGCCGACCACGAGAGCACGACCGGCGGCATACCTTCTCGACCTGCTGGGCTGCATCAGGCGCTCCTTCGTCGGGGATCCGTCACCGGGAAGGACACGTGGGCGCCCGCTTTCGTTGCAGAGAGTCAGCCGGCGGCCGGCGGCGGGCCCGGCTGGTCGGGGCCCGGCGGCTGGGTCGGGGGTTGGGTCGGGGGTTGGGTCGGGGGTTGGGTCGGGGGTTGGGTCGGGGGTTGGGTCGGGGGTTGGGTCGGGGGTTGCGTCGGGGGCTGGGTCGGGGGCTGCGTCGGCGTGACGGGGGCGTGGCCGATGCCCGCCCTGGCGCCAACGCCGATGCCTGCGTCGGCGAGGATCTGGCGACCCTGCTGGGCGAACTTGTGCTCGCAGAAGACCTCGTAGCGCGTCGCCACGACCTGGCTCACGGACGAGAAGTCGCGCGCACCGCGCGTGAAGGCGTAGCCGACGAGCGACCAGATGAGGCCGAACACGGCGCCGTAGAGGGCGGTGTAGAGCAGCAGCGTCATCGGGTTCGAGGGGCGGGAGAAGAGCGAGAGGATCAGGCCCACGAAGAGCCCGAGCCACACTCCGGACAGCAGACCGCCGAGGGCGACACGACCCCACGTGAGGCGGGCGGTCACCCGCTCCATCTGCTTGAGGTCGGTGCCGACGATGAGGCAGTTCTCGACCGGGAACTGGTTGTCGGACAGCGTGTCGACGGCCTTCTGCGCGTCGACGTACTGCTCGAACACACCCAGCGACATGGGGTACTCCAGGGAGAGTGTCGCGAATCCCTGGCGTCCCCCCGGACCCTTCGGTTGCAGGCTCATGCGCCCATCCTCGCATCCCCGCCCGCGTGGCGAGGGACCCTCAGGCCTTGAGCTTGTAGTCCTCGACGAGGCGACGGCCGATGATCATCCGCTGGATGTCGGCCGTGCCCTCGCCGATGAGCAGCATCGGCGCCTCGCGGTAGAGGCGCTCGATCTCGTACTCCTTGGAGTAGCCGTAGCCGCCGTGGATGCGGAAGCTGTCCTCGACGACCTGCGAGCAGTACTCGGACGCAAGGTACTTCGCCATGCCGGCCTCGAGGTCGTTGCGCTGGCCTGAGTCCTTCTTGCGGGCGGCCTTGACCATCATCTCGTGCGCGGCCTCGACCTTGACGGCCATGTCGGCGAGCCGGAAGAGCACAGCCTGGTGGTCCACGATCTTCTTGCCGAACGTCTCGCGCTGCTGCGCGTAGGAGACGCCGAGCTCGAAAGCCCTTCTCGCGACACCGCATCCGCGCGCAGCGACGTTGACGCGACCGACCTCGACGCCGTCCATCATCTGGTAGAAGCCCTTGCCCGGCTCGCCGCCGAGGATCTGCGCGTCGGTGGTGCGGTGCCCGTCGAAGATGAGCTCGGTCGTGTCGACGCCCTTGTAGCCCATCTTGTCGATCTTGCCGGGCACGGTGACGCCCTGGGCGGTCTCCCCGAAGCCAGACTCCTTGTCGATGAGGAAGGTCGTCATGTTCTTGTAGACCGAGTCGGCGCCGGTGTCGGTCTTGACGAGGACGGCCACGAGGTTGGCCGAGCCACCGTTGGTGAGCCACATCTTCTGTCCGGTGATCGACCACTCGCCGTCGTCGCCCTTGACCGCCTTGGTCTTGATGGCCGCCACGTCCGAGCCGCAGCCCGGCTCGCTCATCGAGAACGCACCGCGGATCTCGCCCGTCGCCATCTTCGGCAGGTAGTGCTGCTTCTGCTCCTCGGTGCCGTGCTGGAGCACCATGTAGGCGACGATGAAGTGGGTGTTGATGATGCCACTGACGCTCATCCAGCCGCGGGCGATCTCCTCGACGCAGAGCGCGTAGGTCAGCAGGGACTCGCCGAGACCGCCGTACTCCTCGGGGATCATCAGCCCGAAGATCCCCATCTCCTTCATGCCGTCGACGATCGCCTGGGGGTACTCGTCCTTGTGCTCGAGCTCCATGGCGACGGGGATGATCTGCTCGTCGACGAACTCACGGACGAGCTTGATCAGCTCGGTCTGCTCCTCGGTGAGGCCGTCGGTCTGCTGCAGTCGGGACATGCTCGGATCGCCACCTTGCGTCTGGGCTCTCGGACAACTGCGACCGAGTATGCCGTCGCGCCGGCCACGCGGTCAGCGCGCTCGCGTGTGAGTGTCGACACCTGTGTCCTCGGTCACCGGATCGGCGTCGGCAGCGGCGTCGGCGCCGCGTCGGCAGCGGCCTACCAGAGCTGGCCGAAGGCGACCTTCTTGGCCTTGACCGGGCCCTCGAGCGTCGAGCGCTGGCTGAAGTCGCCGTCCTTGAGGCCTGCCGTCACGGTGCGGAGCAGCTCGGTGCGGGTCGCCGTCGGGCTCGCCTTCATCGCCTTGAGGAAGAGGTAGGTGAAGGCCCCGTTGGAGCGGCCGTCGAAGGTCGCGTCGGACGCCGTCTGGTTCGGCTTGCAGGCCGCGAAGAGGACGGGCTTCGACGCCGTGGACCGGCTCTTCGTCAGCTCGACGAGGGCCTTGCGGTCGACGGTGCGGACCGGGGTGACGGCACGGATGGCCCGGGACTGGTCGATGCCCCGACGCGTCGGCGGCGGGAGGTAGCGCGGCTTCCGACCGAGGAGCTGGGCCTGGAGGATCTCGTCGAGGTCCTTCAGGCCGGTGCCGCTGTGGCACGTGTCGAGCAGCACCTCGAGCAGGACGCCGGCGGGTACGCGGGCGAAGAGGTCGCGCAGCTCGTCGTCGACGATGACGGTGTCGCGGTCCCACTGGTCACCCTTCTGCCGGATGTCGTGGCAGGCGAAGGCCTCGTCGAGGTCGTCCGGCTCGACGTCGCCACCGGGCTCGTTGGGCACCTGCGTGCCGTGGCTGGAGAAGGTGAAGACCAGGTGGTCACCCGCCTTCGCGGAGTCGACGAGCTTCGTCAGGGCCGCCATGACGGCCTTCTTCGTCGCGTCGGCGTCGGTGAGCACCGTCGTCGCGCGCGCCGTGAAGCCGAGCGGCCGCAGCGCCTTGGCGATGTCGTCGGCATCGTTGACGCAGCCGTTCAGCCAGCTCGTCTGCGGCAGTGACTCGAACTCGTTGATCCCCACGCACAGAGCCCTGTTTGCCATGGCCGTTCCTTCCTTCTCGGAACCCACTCGGGTGAGCGGGTTCGACTGGGGTGTATGCCGTTTCAGACTGTCTCGAGCACCGCGTCGGGTCTCGCGTACACGACGTAGGCGAGCCAGGTCGGGTCGTCCGCGTCCCGTGCCGCCTCCCGGGCGAGCGCGCTCGCCCGGGACATCGGGGTGCCCTTGAGGAGCTCCTCGTAGAGCGTCTCGACGAAGACCCGCGCCGGCTCCTCCTGGACCGACCACAGGCACGACACGAAGGCCGAGGCCCCGGCGTCGAGGAAGGCCTTGGCGAAGCCACCGACGGTCGTGAAGAGCTCGCCGGACCGACCGGTCTGGCAGGCGTTGAGGACGACGAGCGGCCCGACGCTGTCGGGTTCGGTCCAGTCGAGGTTCGCGGAGACGTCGGTCGACGTGAGGTACTGCTCGCGCACGGTCGTGCCACGCCGCTGCCCCTTGAGCAGCACCTTCGCCTCGGCGATGTCGTCGGAGCGCGCCGCGCCGTGGCCCGAGAAGTGCAGCAGGTCGAAGCCCCCGCCGCGGAGGAGCCGCTCGACGCCGCTCGGGGTGGCGGTCACGGCCTTGGCCCCGAACCGGTCCTTGAGGTAGCCGGCCTCGGCCACGCCGACGTCGTTCTTGAACATCGGGTTGGCGTAGACGGGGCAGATCGACCGGGCGTGCCCCCGGCGCACGCGTACGGCCCGGGGCGGGAAGCTGCCGAGCTGCCAGCGCACGAGCCCGCCGGAGGCGAGGAAGCGCGGCGTGGTGCCGCGCTTGCCGCGCGCGGGCTTGAGGTGGACGAGCTCCCAGGGCACGAACGGCTCGTCGGTGTAGACGATGAGGTCGTGCACGAGGTCGCGGTGCTCCCAGAGGTACGCCTGCATGTCCTCGGGGAAGAACTGGTCGAAGAGCATCGTGCCGGTGTTCTGCAGCTGTGACATCCGCTGGCGCGGCGTGAGGTCGGGGTCCTTGATGACCTGCTCGACCTCGGCGATCCGGTCGCGGACGAACTCGTCGCGCCCGACGATCGGCGCCGACTCGAACACCCGCTCGGCCTCCCCCGGCACGAGCCGGAGCGCGTAGCTGTAGACGCGCTCGCCCGTGACCCGGCGGCACTCGACGATGTCGAGGCAGGGCAGGCCGTCGAGCTCCGGAGCGTCGATGCCGGTGTGGACGGTGGCGGTGACCGGCGCCGGAGCGACCATGCCGGCCGCGGCAGCCGTCGACTCGAGGGTGACGGTCGCGACGGGCACCCAGCCCTGTCGCAGGACGATGGACACGCGGACGGGCCCGGGCGCGAGGGCACGCACCCGGAAGGTCAGCTCGCTGGCCCAGTCGCCGCTCGGGAGCCCGAAGACCTTGGCCTCGGTCTCGAGGACCTGGACGTTGTCCTTCGCGTAGACCTGGACGCTGATCGCGCGCTCCGCGTCGACGTGGACGGTCCTCGACACGTGGACGGTGCCCTCCGTCGGCGCGAGCGCCTGCCGGGCCAGTCGGACGCGCACGGTGGCGTCGGCGCCCGGTGTCACCGTCGACGGCATCTCCGCAGCCAGCTCGGCCTCCGTCGTGCCCTCGAGAGGGCTCGTCGGTCCGTGACCCGCAGGCTTCTGGCGATCACGGCGGACCGCCTTCTTCGCCGTCGCCTTCTTCGCCGTCGCCTTCTTCGCCGTCGCCTTCTTCGCCGTCGCCTTCTTCGCCGTCGCCTTCTTCGCCGTCGCCTTCTGTGCCGTCGCCTTCTTCGCGGGCGCCTCGGCCCGGGGGCCCGTCGACGGTCTCGCCGGCGGCCGGGCGTGGGTGCCGGGCGGACGAGCCGCGGTCGGCGGGCGGGTGGCTGTCGGGGGACGGGCGGACGTGGCCGGCTCCTCCAGCTCGACCATCTCGAGACCCCGCTCGTCGCCTCCTCCGTCGGCGCCGAGGACCGGCCCGGCCGTCATCCACTCGGGCAGGTGCGCCTCCTCGTCGGACGCGCCGAGCCCGAGCGGCAGCCACTGCGAGATCGCGCCGATGACCGAGAGCTGCGAGAAGTAGTTGACGTGGTGCACGACGTCGTTGGTGCCGAGCGCGAACGTGTCCCGGACGAAGCCTCCCGCCGGCAGCCCGATCGCCGACATCGAGTCGGTGTCGACGACGAGGTCGTTGCGGCCCTCGAAGATCCCGTCGACGAAGCCCTCGGCGAGGCGGACGGCGAGCTCGCGCGGGAACTCCGGCGGGTTGTGGTGGTCGTCGAAGAGCGACACGTGGAAGTCGGACGAGACGACGTACCAGCTCGTCCCCGGCCGGGGCTGTCCCGGCTGGTCCTCGTTGAGGCTCGTCACGAACGGCCCCTCGGGCACCATCGCGGCCAGGCCGGGCACGCCGTCGTCGCCGGCGGCATACGACACGAGGTACTTCACGAGCGCACCCACGCCACGGACGACCCCGCCGACGACCGCCGCGAACGGGGCACCGCCGGGCACGAGCGAGAGCCCGGTCGCGGTGACCATGACGAGGTTCGTGTAGAGGTCGACGAGATCGTGCCAGCGCTCCGGGTCGGCGAGGTGGGTGCCGCCGTTGGTCGAGGCGACGAAGACGATCGAGTCGACGGCGATCCGCAGCCCCGCGCCCGGAAGCACGGACTCGACGAACGACCGGGTGACGAGCCCACCGCGACTGTGGGTGATGACGTCGAGGACGAGCTCGCCGTCGTGGGGAGCGAGCAGGGCGAGCAGGTCGCGGGCGTTGCGCTCCGGGTCGACGCTGAGGGTGCGGTGGTCGAAGCCGATGACGGCGTCGTACGCGGACACGAGGGTGTCGACGAAGCCCTCCGCACCGGGAGTGACGGCGAGCGCCCCGAAGGCACCGGTCGTCGACGAGAACGTGCCGTGGACGAGAAGCAGGACCCGTGCCGCGCGGTCGGTGGGGAGGCCCACCTCCGAGAGGGAGCCGACGGGCTTCCATGCCTCGAGCGCTCCCCCGGTGACGTGGACGAGGCCGGTGCGCACGCCCGACTCGAGTCGCTCGACGACCTTGTCGACGATGACGGGGGCGGCGAAGCGCAGCACGATCGCCTGGAGGACGCCGTGGGCGAGGTCGCCCAGCAGCCCACGGTCGGCCGGGGCCGGTCCTGCGCTCGGCGAGTCGATGCCGCGCGACCGCGGCCTCGGACGCCGCGGCCTCTCGGGCTGCACCGACAGGGCGAACGAGACGGTGCGCGGGCCGGGGTCGATCGAGCGCGTGCGCTCGGCTGCATCGACCGGCAGGTGCCACGAGTAGACCCCGTCGCGCTCGAGCAGGACGACGGCGTCGTTGCCGGCCGGCACGTCGACGTCGAGCTTCACGGTGCCGGGACGGTTCGCCGGTGCCGGACCGCCCAGGTCGCGAGAACGCCGTGGTGTCAGGTCGATCCGGTCGACGACGACGAAGTCGTCGGCGCGCAGGGCCTCGACGAGGGCGGCTCGCTCGGCCACACGTCGGTCACCCGAGGGCAGGTCGCGGTCGGTGCGGTCCGTCGCGGCGGACGTGTCGTAGCCGCGGGGCGCGCGCACGCGCACCGCTCCCCCGCCGAAGGACGCGGACGGCATACCTGGGCTCCCTCCGAGACGTCTCCCCTGCTCCTTGCCACGGTAGAGGTGAACGGAGGGCTCGGTGATACAGATCCGCAAACGCCTCGACCGACGTCGCGACATCAATTCCGTTGCGCGGGACCCGGTGGATGCGCCAGTCTCTTCGCGAGCGCAGCGGCACACGGCCGCACGCCAGGACCCAAGGAGGGTGACATGACCATCACGGCCCCGGGCATGCCCGCCCACATCTCTTCTTCCTTGGAGTTCTCTTGTCTTTCAACGCATTTCACGACGACGACCTCACAGTCGTCGGCAACCGACTGACCGCACGACGCGGCCTCGGCCTCGAGGACGAGCAGTACGCGGTCGACACCGACCCCGACGGCCCTCCCGAGGGCGACCGGTGGTCGAGCTGGGACGGAGCCACCCACGGCCCGAAGCCCCGTCCGGAGTGGGTCATCACCGACCTCGGCGCGGTCGAGGCCGACCTCGGGGTCCTCAAGACCGGCAAGGAGGCCGACGTCCACCTCGTGCGCCGGTGGGTGCCCGGCTCCCCCGACCGCGACGTGCTCATGGCCGGCAAGCGCTACCGGTCGAGCAAGCACCGCATGTTCCACCGCGACTCGGGCTACCTCGAGGGGCGGCGCGTGCGGAAGTCGCGCGAGACGCGGGCCATGCGGACCCGCACCTCGTTCGGCAAGGAGCTGATCAGCGGCCTCTGGGCCTTCGCCGAGTTCGAGACGCTGGTCCGCCTCTGGCACGAGGGGCTGCCGGTGCCCTACCCGGTGCAGATGTCCGACGACGAGATGCTGATGGAGTTCATCGGCACCCCCGACGGGCAGGCGGCGCCGCGTCTGGCGCAGGTGCGTCCCGACCCGGACCTGCTGCCGGTGCTCTTCGAGCAGCTGCGCGAGGCGATGCTCCGGCTCGCCGAGCTCGGCTGGGCGCACGGCGACCTCTCCCCCTACAACGTGCTCCTCGAGGGCGAGGGGGACGACGCACGGCTCGTCCTCATCGACTGGCCGCAGGTCGTCGACGTCATCGGCAACCCGCACGGCCCGGAGTTCCTCGAGCGCGACACCCACAACATGTGTGACTGGTTCACCCGTCGTGGGTATGCGGTCGACGAGGGCCTGCTCTTCGGTGACCTCATCGCGGCGGCGACGTCGCGCTGGTGAGGACGCTCGTCGTCACGCCGAGGGCCACGGACCAGATGGAGGCCACCCGTTCGTGGGGTGGGCTCCATCGTCCCTCCAACCGTCGAAAGGCCACGAACCGGGCCGTCCCGCGACCCCGCGGGCACTCTGGTCCCCCGGTTCGTGGCCTTTCGACGTGGTCAGTCGGTGAGGCTGTCCGCCGGGTGGCCGAACTTCCCCGAGTGGACGAACGCCTCGAGCGGCAGGCGCGACCGCGGGAGCCGCGCCCGGGCGCGCACCCACTCCGGCATCTCACCGTCGCCGTCGGGGCCGGCGGGCAGCCCGAGCGCGATCCCCGTCGTCACCGCCCAGTGCGGCGGGACGGCGAACCGCTCGGTCGCCGCCCGGTGGTCGAAGCCGCCGAACTGGCGCACCTGCAGGCCCATCGAACGCGCCTGCACGGTGATGTGCGCGACGGCCTGCCCGAGGTCGAACATCGCGTAGTCGCTGTAGGCGAGCTCGTGGTCCTCGTCGGTCGCGACCTGGTGCAGCGTCAGGATGATGGCCGAGGCCGACGGCGCCCACACCTGGTTGGCCGACGACAGGACGTCGACCATGGCGGCGTGCGTGTCGTCGCCGCGCAGGCCGACGACGAAGCCCCACGGCTGCGAGTTGCCGGCCGACGGTGACCACCTCGCGGCCTCGAGGATCGCGCGCAGGGCCTCGGCGCCGAGCACGTGCGAGCGGTCGTAGACCATGACGCTCTCGCGGTCGCGCAGCAGGGGCGTCAGCGTCTCCGGCTGCGCCGTCGGCACCGCGGGCGTATGCCGTCCGCTGTCCACGGTCTCGTCGCTCACGTCTCGCTCGCCGTCCTCACGCACTCGTCAACCATGCCGCAGTCCGTGGTCTTCCCGCCCGAGGGTGTGGGCGGGACCACCTCCCGGTCAGTAGGCGCGGCCGACGACCGCGAGCACCCCGTCGCCGGACTCCGACGTCGGCACGGTGCCGTCGGGCATCGTCAGGCACCGCACGGTCACGGCCGACTCCGCGAGCACGGCCTCCCCCTCGTCCCCGAGGGTCGCCCACGGGATGGTGGCCCACCCGGTGCGGGCCGCCTCGGCGGCCTCCTCGAGGGTGGTCACGGCGGCGGTGTTCGCGTCGCGATGGGCGAGCGCGGCGGCATACAGCGTGTCGTGGTCCTCGTCGAGCGCGCCCGTCACCGTGTCGACGACGGCGCCGAGCGGCACCGACGACTTGCCTCCGGCGATGCGCCGGGCCACGGTGACCGAGCCGTCGGCGAGGTCACGGGGGCCGACCTCGACCCGGACCGGGATGCCCTTGAGCTCGGCATCGACGGCGCGGCGTCCGAAAGGCGTGTCGACGCGCGCGTCGAGCTCGGCCCGCACGCCGCGCGCGACGAGGTCGGCGACGACCTGACGTGCCGCCTCGACGACACCCTCGCCCTCCTTGACGACCATGACGAGGGCCTGGACCGGAGCGAGCCTCGGCGGCACGCGCAGGCCGTGGTCGTCGCCGTGTCCCATGATGAGGCCGCCGAGCATGCGGGTGGAGCTGCCCCACGACGTCGTCCAGCACGTCTCCTGCCGACCCTGCTCGGACAGGTAGGTGATGTCGAACGCCTTCGCGAAGTTCTGGCCGAGCTCGTGGCTCGTGCCCATCTGGAGGGCCTTGCCGTCGCGCATCATCCCTTCCAGCGCAAGGGTGTTCGTCGCACCGGCGAAGCGCTCGCGCTTCGTCTTGCGACCGAGGACGACCGGCATCGCGAGCATCTCGCGCATGAACGGCGCGTAGACCTCCTCGTGGATGCGCTTGGCGTAGAGGCGAGCGTCCTCCTCGGTGGCATGCGCCGTGTGGCCCTCCTGCCAGAGGAACTCGCTCGTGCGCAGGAAGATCCGCGGGCGCAGCTCCCACCGCACGACGTTGGCCCACTGGTTGAGCAGCAGCGGCAGGTCGCGGTAGCTCTGCGTCCACTTGGCCATGTACTCGCCGATGACGGTCTCGGAGGTCGGGCGCACGACGACCTTCTCCTCGAGCTCCTTGCCGCCGGCGTGGGTCACGACCGCGAGCTCGGGGCTGAAGCCCTCGACGTGCTCGGCCTCACGGCTGAGGTAGGACTCCGGGATGAAGAGGGGGAAGTACGCGTTGCGCGCGCCGGCCTCCTTGATGCGCCGGTCCATGTCGGCCTGCATCCGCTCCCAGATCGCGTAGCCGTACGGTCGGATGACCATCGTGCCCCTCACTGGTCCGTTGTCGGCGAGCTCCGCCTTCGCGACGACGTCCTGGTACCAACGGGGAAAGTCCTCTGACTGAGGAGTGAGCACGGTCTTGGCCATGGGCCCGATCCTACGATCGGGCGCGGGGGCGCCGTCACGTCGTCTGACCTAGGCGCGCTCCATCGTCGCGACCATGAACGCCTGCCAGGTCTCGCGGCTGTCGCCGAGCTCCCCCGGCCCGCCGGCCTGCTCGAGGATGCGCGTGGTCGCCTCCCGCGTCACGTCGTCGAAGTCGCCGGTGACCTCCACGTCGGTGCGGCCCCAGACGTGGCGGCACATCGCCTGGACGGCCTGGACCTGCGCGTCGGAACGGCGGATGAGCCGCGGCCGCTCCGGCCCGAACCGGCCGAGGTCGACGTGGATGTGGTTGCTGTGCGCGGCGTCGAAGAGGTAGGTCAGCACGTCGGCGAACTCGTGGTGCAGTCCGGCGGCCGTGCGCCAGTAGAGCGCGAGGCGACGGCGCAGCTCGGGCGCCGGGGCGTCGCGCCACCGGTCGTAGCGCAGGCTCGTCAGGTCGCGGCCGTCGGCGCGCAGCCGGGCGATGTCGATGGCCTCGCCCGAGCTGTGCCACGACGTCGACGAGCCGCGGACCCACGCGCCGTAGGAGCGGACCTCGTCGGGCACCTGTCCAACGTGGCGCCGGTGCAGCGCGAGCCACCGGTCGAGGCGGGCGCCGAACGGCTCGGTGACGTAGTAGGTCGCGGGGCGCGCGTTCACCTCGTAGACGTAGGTGGCGTTGCCGATGCGCCGCCTCGCCTGCAGGTCGGAGAAGCCCACCGGCTGCGGGTCGATGCGCAGCTCCGGCGGTGCCGGCTCCCCGAGACGCGACAGCTGCGGGAGAGACGGGAGGCCGGGACCGCGCGACACGGCATACGCGCCTCCGGCGGCGACGGCACCCACCGCGCCCAGCGTGATCAGGCGACGGCGGGTCAGGCCGCCGCGCGGCGCCCCTGCCGACGCGTCCGGCGCGACGGGGTCGGCGGGGTCGGGCACGGGCGGCGACGGCTCCCCCGTCCGCGTGTCCTGGCTCATGCCTGCTCCAACGCTCGAGGCGGCCGGAGGTATCCCGCAGGGGACGAAGCGGATGGGGCAGACTCACAGGAAACTGCCAGTCCCACGTGGTGACGTGCGGGGACGAACGGGGAACGAGTCTTGTGACAACCGATCCGACGAGGGGTTAGACCAATGTCCGAGCACCGGCGCCGCACCATGATCCCGATCGTGCCCGTGCGGCCGACAGCGGCTCCCACCCACGACGTCGACCCGACCCAGGTCGACCGCGGCAAGATCAAGTCGAAGGCTGCCGGCCTCACCGCCATCGCGGTGACGGCGCAGCGCGGCATGGAGCAGATGGGCGCCCGCCGGTCCTTCGCGACGCTGCGGCGCATCAACCAGGCCGACGGCTTCGACTGCATGGGCTGCGCGTGGCCCGACCCGCACCCGGAGGAGCGCAGCTTCGCCGAGTTCTGCGAGAACGGCGCCAAGGCCGTCGCCGAGGAGGCGACGCTGCGCCGGGTCGACCCCTCGTTCTTCGCCGAGCACCCCGTCGCCGAGCTGTCCGGCTGGACCGACTACCTCCTCGGGCAGCAGGGGCGCATCACGCACCCGATGGTGCTGCGCGACGGCGGCACCCACTACGAGCCGATCTCGTGGGACGACGCGTACGCCCTCGTCGCCGAGCGGCTGCGCGGGCTCGCGTCCCCCGACGAGGCGGTCTTCTACACGAGCGGGCGCGCGTCGAACGAGGCGGCGTTCGCCTACCAGCTCTTCGCCCGGGCCTTCGGCACGAACAACCTGCCGGACTGCTCCAACATGTGCCACGAGTCGACCTCCGTCGCCCTCGCCGAGGTCATCGGCATCGGCAAGGGCTCGGTGAGCCTCGACGACATCCACGAGGCCGAGCTCATCCTCATCGCCGGACAGAACCCCGGCACCAACCACCCGCGCATGCTCACCGCGCTCGAGATCGCCAAGCGGGGCGGCGCCACGATCATCGCCGTCAACCCGCTGCCCGAGACCGGACTGCGCGGCTTCGACAACCCGCAGAAGGTCAAGGGTCTCGTCGGTCTCGGGACCGAGCTCGCCGACGAGTTCCTGCCGATCCGCCTCGGCGGCGACCTCGCGCTCTTCCAGGCCATCGGCTCGCTCCTCGTGGCCCGCCACGACGCCGGCGAGGACGTCTTCGACACCGACTTCATCGAGCGCCACACCGCCGGCTTCGAGGAGTGGGCGGCCCACATGCGCGAGCTCGACTGGGACCTCGTCGACGAGGCGACCTCGCTCGACCGCGCGCAGATCGAGCGGGTCGCCGAGCTCTTCGCCACCTCGCGCAAGACGGTGCTCTGCTGGGCCATGGGCGTCACGCAGCACCGGCACGCCGTCGCGACGATCAAGGAGATGGCCAACGTCGCCCTCGTCCAGGGCAACATCGGCAAGCCCGGGGCCGGCCTGTGCCCCGTGCGCGGGCACTCGAACGTCCAGGGCGATCGCACCATGGGCATCTGGGAGAAGCTCCCGCCCCACTTCGGCGACGCCCTGGAGGGCGAGTTCGGCATCGACGTCCCGCGCGAGCGCGGCCTCGACGTCGTCAACTCGATCCGCGCCATGCGCGACGGCGAGGCGAAGGTCCTCGTCGGGCTCGGCGGCAACTTCGCCGCGGCGACGCCCGACACCGAGGTGACACACGACGCCCTCCGGTCGGTCGACCTCGTCGTCAACATCTCGACGAAGCTCAACCGCTCGCACGTCGTCGTCGGGCACACCTCGCTCATCCTGCCGACGCTCGGGCGCACCGAGCGCGACGAGCAGCGCAGCGGCCTGCAGGGCGTCACCGTCGAGGACAGCATGTCGAGCGTGCACCTCTCGCACGGCCGCCTCGAGCCAGCGGGCCCGGAGCTGCGCTCGGAGGTCTCGATCATCAGCGGGATCGCCGCGGCCACGCTGGCGGGGCAGGGGGCCGCCGGCGAGATCGACTGGGCTGCCATGGCCGACGACTACTCCGTCATCCGGCGCCACATCGAGCGCGTCGTGCCCGGGTGCGAGGCCTACGACGAGAAGGTGCACCGCCCCGGCGGCTTCGTGCTGCCGCACCCGCCGCGGGACTCGCGGACGTTCGAGACGCCGTCGCAGCGAGCCGTGCTCACGGTCAGCCCGCTGCAGATGGTGTCGGCGCCCGAGGGCCACCTCGTGCTCCAGTCGCTGCGCAGCCACGACCAGTTCAACACGACGATCTACGGCCACGACGACCGCTACCGGGGCATCTCCGGCGGGCGCGAGATCGTCATGGTGCACCCCGACGACCTCGCCACCCTCGGGTTCTCCGACGGTGACCACGTCGACGTCATCGCGCCCTGGCCCGACGGCACCCAGCGGGTCGTCCGCGACTTCCGGGTCGTCTCCTACCCCACGGTGCGTGGCTGCGTCGCCGCCTACTACCCCGAGGTCAACCCGCTCGTGGCCCTCGAGTCCACGGCCGTCGGCAGCAACTGCCCGGTGTCCAAGGCGGTCATCGTGCGCCTCGTCCCGGCCGGTCAGGCGCCACCCCACTCGGCGAGCGACGACCTCGAGGCCGGCGACGACTCCGAGAAGCGCAGCGAGGTCAAGCCGCACCACCTGAGCTGACGCAGCACCCCGACCCACGCCACCGTCCCAGGACCGCGCCGCCGCCCCGACCACACCCGGTCGGGGCGGCGTGCGTATGCCGTGTGCTCGCGGCGCGCGTCGCCCCGCCACCGGGCCGTTGGGGTCCTACGCTCCCCGCATGTCCTCCGACACCGGCCCGTCACGACGCGCCGTGCTGCTCGGCGCCCTCGGCCTCGCGACCGTGACGACCGGGCTGGCCGGGTGCTCCGCCGCCGACGGGCCGACCCTCAGCGACGGCGTGCTCTCCGACCGCTTCGGTGTCGAGGCGCCACGCTGGCGTCTGGCCGTGCCGCGGTCGGGCCGTGCCACGGGTCTCGTCGTCGCGCTGCACGGCTTCGGAGGGGGCGCCGACGACGCGTTCGACCTCGGTTTCGGCGATGCCGTGGAGCCCTCGGGGATGGCGCTCGTCTCCGTCGACGGCGGCAACGGCTACTGGCACCCGCGCCGCGACGGCAGCGACACCGGGGCGATGGTCCGTGACGAGCTCGTGCCGATGGCGCTCGAGGCCTCCGGGCTGCCGGCGACCTCACCCGTGGCCCTGCTCGGCTGGTCGATGGGTGGCTTCGGTGCGCTCCTCATCGCGAGCGAGCTCGGGCGTTCGCGCGTCAGCGGCGTCGTCGCCGCGAGTGCCGCGCTGTGGCAGAGGGGCAGCGAGACGCCCGCCCGGGCCTACGACGGGCGCGCCGACTTCGACCGGCACTCGATCTTCAACCGTCTCGACCGGCTGCGGGGCATCCCGGTCCGGCTCGACTGCGGCACGTCCGACCCGTTCATCGCCGCGAACCGCGTTCTGGCCCAGCGACTTCCGGGCGCGGAGGGCTACTTCATCCCAGGTGGCCACGACGACGACTTCTGGAGCAGCAACGTCAGGGCCGAGATGACCTGGGCTGCCGCCCGGACCTGAGACCTCTCTAGCGCCTCCCCTCGACAGCTCCCCGGGTCGAGGTGCGGGTGCGCGCGGAGGGCCTCAATCGGCTCGGTGCAGGTCGTGCGCGTCCGGGTGGCGGTGGAAGCCGGCCGAGAGGTACGCCGCGACACCGCCGACGTTGGCGCTCGGCGTGCAGACGAGGGCGCTCGACGAGCCGAGGTCCCGGAGCGCCGCCGCGCACGCCAGCGTGATCGCCCGTCCGTGGCCGCGGCCGCGGTGGTCGCGGTGCGCTCCCAGCGGCTCGATGAGACCGGGACGGCCCCGGCCGGCCGACCACACCGTGGCCGTCGCGACCGCCGCCCCGGACTGGTCGTAACCGACGAGGCACCGCGCGTCGCGATAGGCAGGCCCGGACGCCATGGTCCGCCAGCGCTCCTCGGTGAACGTCGAGGTCTCGAACGACGCACGCTGCAGGGCCACACGGTCCCGGAGCCGCTCCGGCGCCGGGTCCGGTCCGACGACCTCGACCCGCAGTCCGCAGTCCTCCACGGGCTCGGTGAGGTCACGGACGAGCGGCGTCCACGGCTCGCCGTCGGTCCACCCGTCGGCGGCCAGGCTCGCGCGGAAGGCGTCGCCGTACCGCGCCTCGACCGACGCCTCACCGGCCGGGAGCACGCCACGCTCGGGACGCGACACGTCGGCGACCAGCTGCCGCGCGAGCTCGTCGTCGTCACCCGCCTCGGGCGCGACCGCCATCCGCAGCACGCGCGGCTCGTCGAGGAACCCGAGTGCGACGAGGCTCCCGTCGCGGCTCCACGTGCGGACCGCCGCGGCGGTCGTCGCAGCGCCGAGGCTCCAGTTCCAGCCGAGGTCGCCGGGGTGCAGCTGGACCGGCATCCTGTCCTGCTGCCACCCGCGCAGCACGCGCACCGCCTCGACGAGGCCCTCGACTCCCGGTGTGACCAGCTCGACCGCCATGCCCCGATCCAACACGGTCACCGAGCGAGACCACACCCCGTTCTCGACGTCGGGGTCTCCCCCGGCCGGTCAGATCAGGTCAGCGCGGCGATGGCGTCGGCGGTCGCGAGCACCTTCTGCGCCGTGTCGACGTGGAGACTTTCGATGAGCCTCCCGTCGAGGGTGACGACGCCCTTGCCCTCGGCCTGGGCGGTCTCGAAGGCGGCGATGACCGCCCGCGCCTGCTCGACCTGCGCGGCGCTCGGCGCGAAGACGTCGTTGCACGGCCCGACCTGCCCCGGGTGGATCAGCGTCTTGCCGTCGAAGCCCATCTCCCGGCCCTGGTGCGCCTCGGCGAGGAAGCCCTCGGCGTCCGAGACGTCGTTGTAGACCCCGTCGAGGACGGCCACCCCGGCGGCGCGGGCCGCGAGGACCGCGAGCTGGAGCGAGGTCTGGATCGCGGCGCGGCCGGGGGCGAAGCTCGCCCCGAGCTCCTTGTAGAGGTCGTTGGTGCCGAGCACGAGACAGGCGAGGCGGTCGGACGCGCGCGCGATCTCCTCGGCGTGCAGCACGGCCACCGGCGTCTCGACCATGGCCCAGAGCCTCGTGTGCTGCGGGGCGCCCGCGGCCTCCATCGCGGCGACCAGGGCGCGCACCTCGTCGGCCGAGCCGACCTTGGGCACGACGATCGCGTCCGGGCCGGCCGCTGCGGCAGCCGCGAGGTCGGCGTCGTGCCACTGCGACCCCAGGCCGTTGACCCTGATCGTCAGCTCGCGACGGCCGTACTCTCCGGACTGGGCTGCGGCACAAGCCTTCTCGCGCGCCGCCTCCTTCGCGTCAGGGGCGACGGCGTCCTCGAGGTCGAGGATGAGCGCGTCGACGGGAAGGGTCTTCGCCTTCTCCAGCGCACGTTCGTTGGAGCTCGGCATGTAGAGCACCGAGCGGCGGGGACGGTATGCCGTGGACGAGGCGGTCACGGGAGTCAGCCTTCCTGCGAGGCGGGCTCGGCGGCATACAGCTCGGCGAGCGCGGGGTCGGTGCGCGCGAGCCGCTCGGCGAGCTCGACGATGACGAGGCACTGCTTGAGGCTGGCGTCGTCCTCCATCTTGCCGTCGAGCATCACGGCGCCCGTGCCGTCACCCATCGCGGCGACGACGCGGCGCGCGTGGGCGACGTCGTCGGCCGACGGGCTGAAGACGCGCTTGGCGATCTCGATCTGCACGGGGTGCAGCGACCACGTGCCGACGCAGCCGAGGAGGAAGGCGTTGCGGAACTGGTCCTCGCAGGCGACGACGTCCTGGATGTCGCCGAAGGGGCCGTAGTAGGGGTAGATCCCGTGCATCGCGCACGCGTCGACCATGCGGGCGATCGTGTAGTGCCAGAGATCCTGCTGCGCCGTCGCTCGCGGGCCGGTGATGTCCCCGTCGACGGGGTCGGTGCGCACGAGGTAGCCGGGGTGGCCGCCACCGACGCGGGTCGTCTTCATCCGGCGGTCGGCGGCGAGGTCGGCCGGCCCCAGCGAGAGCCCCTGCATGCGCGGCGAGGCCCCGCAGATCTCCTCGACGTTCACCATGCCGCGCGCCGTCTCGAGGATGGCGTGGACGAGGATCGGACGGGTCAGCCCGGCCTTGGCCTCGAGCTGGGCCAGGAGCCGGTCGACGTAGTGGATGTCCTCGGCGCCCTGGACCTTCGGGACCATGACGACGTCGAGCTTGTCGCCGATCTCGGTGACGAGCGTCGTCAGGTCGTCGAGGGCCCACGGGCTGTCGAGCGCGTTGATGCGCGTCCAGAGCTGGGTGTTCTCGCCGAAGTCGGTGGCCTTCGCGATGTCGACGAGCCCGGCGCGGGCCGCCTCCTTGCGGTCGGCCTTGACGGCGTCCTCGAGGTTGCCGAGGAGCACGTCGACGGTGCCGACGAGGTCGGGCACCTTGGCCGCCATCTTCGGGTTGCTCGGGTCGAAGAAGTGGATGACCCGTGACGGGCGGGCCGGCACCTGCGTCAGGGGCGTCGGCGCCCCCACCGCGAGCGGCCGGAAGAAGTCCTTGGCGCTGCGCATGGGCGCCAACGTAGCAACGGCCGGACGGCCCGCGTTATGACGACAGTCACGCACGTCGCCGATGAGGGCGGGATCACTAAGGTGGCGATGTGACCGAGCGTGCGACCGAGCCCGTGGCCGAGAAGGCGGGCGAGACGGGGACCGACCGAGGGGCGGAGCAGGTGACCTCTGCGGCCACCGGGCAGACCGACCCGCAGTCCGCGACGGCCGCGGCCTCTGCCACGGCCCTGCTCGGCGAGGCGATGGCCAAGTCCGGCCTGCTCTGGATCGAGGTCGCCGACGACCGCACGTGGCCGGCCTGGCACGTGTGGGACGACGGCGCCGCCCTCGTCGTGAGCGGACCGGGCGAGCAGCCGCTCCCCTGGCTGCCCAAGGAGGTCAGGGTCATCCTGCGCAGCAAGGACACCGGGGGCCGCCTGCTCACCGTGCGCGCGCACGTCCACGTCCTCGAGCCCGGCACCCCCGAGTGGCAGCGCGCTGCCGAGCTGCTCCGCGCGTCGCGGCTCAACTCGGTCGACGACTCGCTGACCCGCTGGGCAGCGGAGTGCACCGTCACCGCGCTCGTGCCCTTCGACAGCCCGCTCGAGTCGCCCGGCGCGTATGCCGCCCACGACCACCGCGAGCCCCCGGCCCGCACTGCCGCGACGACGACGTCGTGGCGCCCGTGGCACTGGGGCGGGCGCGGTGAGGAGAAGGCCGAGCGCAAGCGCGCGCGGGACGAGGCCAAGGCCGGTCGTCGCGCCGCGAAGGAGCGGGCGAAGCTGCGCAAGAAGCGCCAGCGACGTGGCACCCGTCGCCGCGGTCGCTGACCCCATAGCCTTGCCCCATGAGTGCGAGCACCCGCGTCTTCGTCGCGCGCCTGACCGGACTGAGCGTCTTCGACCCGCTCGGTGACCAGGTCGGGCGCGTCCGCGACGTCGTCGTGATGTTCTCGGTCAACCGGCCCGAGCCGCGCGTCATCGGACTCGTCGTCGAGGTGCCGGGTCGCCGCCGCGTGTTCGTGCCGATGACCCGGGTGACCTCGATCGACGCCGGCGCCGTCATCACGACGGGCCTGGTCAACATGCGCCGCTTCGAGCAGCGCACCAACGAGGTGCTCGTCGCCGCCGAGCTCTTCGACCGCACCGTCCGCGTCACGACGCCCGAGGCCGTCGAGGCCGGCTTCGCCGACGCGCTCGTCGAGGACCTCGCCATCGAGCAGGGTCCGCGCCGTGACTGGATCGGCACGCGCGTCTTCGTCCGGCAGGCGCCGGCCGGGGTCTCGTCGGCGTCGAAGGCGATGTCCCGGCTGACGCGTCGCCGGTCGGGCAAGACGATGCTCGTCGACATCCGCGACGTCGTGGGCCTGCACGAGCAGGCGGGCGCCCAGAGCGCCGAGCGCCTCCTCGAGACCTACGACGACCTCAAGGTCGCCGACCTCGCCGAGGTCATCCACGACCTCAACCCCAAGCGCCGCGCCGAGGTGGCCGCCGCCCTCGACGACGAGCGGCTCGCCGACGTCCTCGAGGAGCTGCCGGAGGACGACCAGGTCGAGATCCTGGCCGGCCTCGCCAACGAGCGCGCGGCCGATGTCCTCGAGGCGATGGAGCCCGACGACGCCGCCGACCTGCTCGCCGACCTGCCGCCCGAGCAGGCCGAGGAGCTGCTCCAGCTCATGGAGCCCGACGAGGCCGCTCCCCTGCGTCGTCTCCTCGCCTACGACGAGAAGACCGCCGGCGGCATGATGACGACCGAGCCGGTCATCCTCGGTCCCGAGGCGACCATCGCCGAGGCCCTCGCGACGGTGCGCCGTGAGGAGCTCGCCCCCGCGCTCGCCTCGATGGTCTACGTCTGCCGCCCGCCCCTCGAGGCTCCGACCGGCCGCTACCTCGGCCTCGTGCACATCCAGCGCCTGCTGCGCGAGCCGCCGCACGGCGCCGTCGGGTCGATCATCGACAAGGAGATCGAGCCGGTCGTCGCGACGGCAACGCTCGAGACGGTGACGCGGACGCTCGCCACCTACAACCTCGTCTCGCTGCCCGTCGTCGACGACGACGGACGCCTCATCGGAGCGGTCACCGTCGACGACGTGCTCGACCACATCCTCCCGGAGGACTGGCGTGAGGAGCGGCACGAGCTGGGGGTGAAGCCGTGAGCGAGCGCGCCGAGCGTCGCACGGGCGCGCGGGCGGTCCGCGGCGACAAGCTCGACCAGCCCCAGGAGAAGCGCGCCCGGGTGCTGCCGCGGATCACCCTGACCCAGGAGGCGTTCGGCGTCCTGTCGGAGCAGTTCGCGCGCTTCATGGGCACGGCCCAGTTCCTCATCGGCATGACGGTCTTCGTCGCCGCGTGGATCGCCTGGAACGTCCTCGCGCCGCCGTCGCTCGTCTTCGACGAGTTCCCGTTCATCTTCCTGACGCTCATGCTGAGCCTCCAGGCGTCGTATGCCGCCCCGCTCATCCTCCTCGCGCAGAACCGCCAGGCCGACCGCGACCGCGTGGCCCTGGAGCAGGACCGGGCCCGCGACGAGCGCAACCTCGCCGACACCGAGTTCCTGACGCGCGAGGTGGCCTCGCTGCGCCTCGCCCTGCGGGAGCAGGCCACCCGTGACTTCGTGCGCTCCGAGCTGCGTTCGCTGCTCGAGGAGATGGAGGACCGCGGGATCGTCCGCAGCGCCGACGACGAGCCCAGGGACAACCGGCACTGACCGTGAGCGAGCGCACCCCGGCCGTGGTCGGGGCGCCCCGCACGGCGGCATACGATGGAACACATGTCTGTCGCCGCACTGCCCAGCCGTGACGCCATGCTCACGGCGCTGTCGAAGGTCAACGACCCCGAGATCCGCAAGCCGATCACCGAGCTCGGCATGGTCAAGTCGGTCGAGATCGACGACGCCGGCAAGGTCGACCTCGCGATCTTCCTCACCGTGTCGGGCTGCCCCATGAAGGAGACCCTGACCAAGGACTCCAGCAACGCCCTCCTCGCCCTCGACGGCGTGACCTCGGTCGAGGTCGAGCTCGACGTCATGAGCGACGAGCAGCGCGCCGAGCTGCGCTCGCAGCTGCGTGGTGGTGCCCCGGAGAAGGAGATCCCCTTCGCCAAGCCCAACAGCCTGACGCGGGTGTATGCCGTCGCCTCCGGCAAGGGCGGCGTCGGCAAGTCGTCCGTGACCGTCAACCTCGCCGCCGCGATGGCCGAGCAGGGCCTGCGCGTGGGCGTCGTCGACGCCGACGTCTACGGCTTCTCGGTGCCGCGCATGCTCGGTGTCGAGCAGCGGCCCACGCAGGTCGACGACATGATCCTGCCGCCCATCAGCCACGACGTGAAGGTCATCTCGATCGGCATGTTCGTGCCCGGCAACCAGCCCGTCGTGTGGCGTGGCCCGATGCTGCACCGGGCGCTCCAGCAGTTCCTCGGCGACGTCTTCTGGGGCGACCTCGACGTCCTCCTGCTCGACCTGCCGCCCGGCACCGGTGACATCGCGATCTCGGTCGCCCAGCTCATCCCGACGGCCGAGATCCTCGTCGTGACGACCCCGCAGCAGGCCGCCGCCGAGGTGGCCGAGCGTGCCGGCTCGATCGCCCTGCAGACCCACCAGCGTGTCGTCGGCGTCATCGAGAACATGAGCTGGCTCGAGCTGCCGGACGGCACCCGCCAGGAGATCTTCGGCTCCGGCGGCGGTCAGGCGGTCGCCGACTCGCTGACGAAGAGCATCGGCGCCCCCGTCGAGCTGCTCGGCCAGATCCCCCTCGACACGCGCCTGCGCGAGGGCGGCGACAACGGCACGCCGGTCGTCCTCGGCGAGCCCGACAGCGCTGCGGCCGTCGCGCTGCGTGGCATCGCCCGCAACCTCGGTTCGCGCGCCCGAGGCCTCGCCGGCCGCTCGCTCGGCCTCACCCCGGCCGGCCGCTGACCGACGCGTCGGCCGAGGCTGCCCTCGGCTGGCTCGGGTCAGGCGAGGGAGTCGACCCAGGCGCGGTGCAGGTCCGAGTAGCGGCCGTCACCAGCCGCGACGAGCTCGCTCGGCGCGCCGTCCTCGACGATGCGGCCGTGCTCGAGCACGAGCACCCGGTCGGCGATCTCGACCGTCGAGAGCCGGTGCGCGATGACGATGGCGGTGCGCCCGGCGAGGATCGTGCCCAGCGCCTGTTGCACGAGCCGCTCCGAGGGGACGTCGAGCGACGAGGTCGCCTCGTCGAGGATGAGCACCGCCGGGTCGGCGAGGAAGGCCCGCGCGAAGGCGACGAGCTGGCGCTGGCCGGCGCTGAGCAGCCCACCCCGGTTGGAGACCGGCGTGGCATACCCCTCCGGCAGGGCCGTGATGAAGTCGTGGGCGCCGATCGAGCGGGCCGCAGCCTCGACCTCGTCGTCGGTGGCGTCGGGACGGCCGAAGCGGATGTTGTCGGCGACGGTGCCGCTGAAGAGGTAGTTCTCCTGGGTCACCATGACGACGGCGCGGTGCAGGTCGTCGGCCGCGAGCCGCGTCAGGTCGATCCCGTCGAGGGTCACCGTCCCGGCGGTCGGGTCGTAGAAGCGGGTCGCCAGCTTGGCGACGGTGGTCTTGCCCGCCCCGGTCGTGCCGACGAGCGCGAGCGTCTGGCCGGCCGGCACGGTGAGGTCGAGGCCGGGGAGCACCGCGGTGCCGGGGACGTACTCGAAGCGGACGTCGTCGAAGCGGACCTCGCCGCGGGCCGCAGTGAGTGGCAGGGGGTCGGTGGGCACGGGGACGTCGGGCACCTCCTCGAGCACCCCGGAGAGCTTCTCGAGAGCGGCCGACGCCGACTGGAAGGTGTTGTAGAACTGCGAGATCTCCATCATCGGCTCGAAGAACTGGCGCAGGTAGAGCAGGAACGCCGCGAGGACCCCGACGGTGACCTCACCGTGGTAGGCGAGGTAGCCGCCGTAGAGCAGGACGACGGCGATCGTCACGTTGCCGATGAGCCGGATGCCCGGCATGAACCACGCGACGAGCCGGAACGCGACGAGGTTGGCCCGGCGGTACTGGTCGTTGACGTCCTCGAAGATCGCCTGGTTGCGCGGCTCGCGGCGGAAGGCCTGGACGGCCCGGATGCCGTTCATCGACTCGACGAAGTGGACGATGACGAGCGCGACGTTCTCGCGGGTCGCGCGGTAGCTCTTGGCCGACTCCTTGCGGAACCAGTTGGTCAGCAGCGCGAGGGCGGGTCCGCAGAGCAGCGCCACGAGGCCGAGCTTGACGTCGAGCACGAGCAGCAGCACCGACGTGCCCACGAGGGTCAGCGCGGCCGTGACGAGGCCGTCGAAGCCGGTCTCGAGCATCTCGTAGATGGCGTCGACGTCGGAGGTCTGCCGGGAGATGACGCGTCCGGACGTGTAGCGGTCGTGGAACGCCGGGCTCAGGTGCTGGAAGTGCCGGAAGACCCGCCGACGGATCGACAGGAGGATGTCCTGGCCGATGACGCCGGACCGGACGAGGAAGAGGTTGCGGAAGATCGCCTGGGTGACGGTCGCGACGAGGACGAGTCCGACGACGAGCAGCAGCGGGCCGAGGTCACCGGACTCGCGGATCGGCGGGATGCCGGTATCGATGCCCTCCTTGACGAGGTACGGGATCGACAGGCGGGCGGCGTTCTCGATGACGACGACGACCATGAGCCACCAGAGGGCGCCGCGCCACGGCCGGAGCACGTCGCGCAGCAGCCGCCGGGAGCGGCCGGCGAGCCGGGTCGAGGTCTCGGCCGTCAGCTCACCCTCGATGTCGTCGGCGGCGACGCCGCGCCACTGCTGGGCCGGGGCGGTCATGCCCGCACCTCCTCGATCGTGTCGCTCGTGGAGTCACCGGAGCCGGCCCCCACGTCGTCGACGGCGTCGGCGGCGTCGGCGGCGAGCAGCTCGCGGTAGGCCGGGACGCCGTCGAGGAGCTCGCGGTGGGTGCCGACGTGGGTGATGGTCCCGTGCTCGAGCAGCGCGACCCGGTCGGCGAGCATGACGGTCGAGGCGCGGTGGGCCACGACGAGGCCGGTGGTCTCGGACAGCACGCTCGAGAGCGCCTCCTCGACGAGCTTCTCGGTGTGCACGTCGAGCGCGGACAGGGTGTCGTCGAGGACGAGGACCGCCGGCCGCGAGAGCACGGCGCGGGCCAGGGCGAGGCGCTGGCGCTGGCCGCCGGACAGGGACAGCCCCTGCTCGCCGATGCGGGTGTCGAGGCCCCACGGAAGGTCGTGGACGAAACCGGCCTGGGCGATCTCGAGAGCCGCGAGCACGTCGTCGTCGGGAGCGTCGGCGCGGCCGAGGGTGACGTTCTCGCGGGCGCTCATCGAGAAGAGGGTCGGCTCCTCGAAGGCGGTCGCGACGAGGCTGCGCAGGGCGGCGAGCTCGAGGTCGCGCACGTCGACGCCGTCGATGGTGATGCGTCCGCCGGTGACGTCGAAGAGGCGCGGGACGAGGGCCGTGAGGGCGGTCTTGCCCGACCCGGTGGCACCGACGAGCGCGAGGGTCTCGCCGGGAGGGACGTCGAGGTTGACGTCGCGCAGCACCGGCTGGTCGGGTGCGTCGGGGAAGGCGAAGTCGACGTGCTCGAAGCGCAGGTGACCGCGGCGCGCGCGGACCTCGTGCGGGCCGGAGACGATGTCGGGCTCGGTGTCGAAGATCTCGAGGACGCGTGCGGCCGCGGTCATGGCCTCCTGGGCCATGGCGAGGATGACGCCGAGGGACGAGACGGGCCACACGAGCGAGAGCATCAGGGTGATGAAGGCGACGAGCTCGCCCGGCGTCAGGTCTCCGTGGCCGACACCGATGGCGCCGAGCAGCAGCACGACGACGACGGCGAGGTTGGGGATGACCTCGAGGAAGGTCCAGAACTTCGCCGAGAGGCGCACCTTGTCGAGGCTCGTCGCCCGCAGCTCGAGCGCCGCCTCGTCGTAGCGACGGGCCATGTGGTCGCTGCGACCGAACGACTTGATGACGCGGATGCCGACCGCGCCCTCCTCCGCCTGGGTCGCGAGGTCGCCCTGCTGGTCCTGGACCCGGCGGGAGACGACGACGTAGGCCTTCTCGAACCGCATCGAGAGCCAGGTGATCGGCACCGCCGTCGCGGCGACGACGAGCCCGAGCGGCCAGTACATCGTCAGGAGCACGATCGTGACGGCGGTGACCTGCAGGACGTTGACGACGAGGAAGAGCAGGCCGAAGCCGCTGAACCGTCGGATCGCCGAGAGGTCGGTCGTCGCCCGGGAGAGCAGCTGCCCCGACTGCCACCGGGTGTGGAAGCTCATCGGCAGCGCCTGGAGCCGCTCGTAGAGGTCGCGGCGCAGCTCCGTCTCGAGCCCGAGCACGGCGTTGGACTGCACCCACCGGCGCACGAAGATGAGGACGGCCTCGAGCACGCCGAGGGCGAGGGCGAGCAGGCCGAGCGGCAGCACCGGCGCGAGCTCGTGGCTCGTGATCGGCCCGTCGATGATGGCCCGCGTCACGAGCGGGATGGCGATGGAGAGGCCGACGCCGGCGAGCGACGCGGCGAACATGACGACGAGGGCCCAGCGGTGCGGGCGCAGGTAGCCGCGCAGGCGCCACAGGGACCGGACCGAGGCGGGCGGTTGCGAGGCAGGATCAGCAGGCATCAAGCAGTGACGATAACCCCGACCTCCGACAGAGATACCTCTGGGTCAGAGATTCACGTGGCTTCGCTGTCCCAGGGCGTCGGGACCGACGGGTCGTGGCCCCGCGGGGTGCTCACCGGCTTGTCGACGACGGGCGACGGCTGGTCGTCCTCGTCGGGAGGCGCCGAGAGCGCGTCGCGCACGATCTTGCGGGGGTCGTACTGGCGCGGGTCGTAGGCCCGCCAGTCGACGTCGGAGAACTCCGGTCCCATCTCGTCCTTGAGCTGCTGCTTGGCCCGGTCGGCCATGCCGCGTGCCTGACGGACGAACTTGCCGAACTTGGCGGCGTACTCGGGCAGGCGCTCCGGACCCAGGATGAGGATCGCGAGCAGACCGAGCAGGAGCAGCTCCCACCCGTTGATGTCGAACACAGTCCCTCGCTTCCACGCGTACCGGCTGCGCCATCCTACGGTGGCGCCTCGTGCTCTAGCTGGCCGGATCCGCTTCCAGCGTCATCTGCAGCTCGAGCTCCTTGCCGTCACGTTCGACCTTGAGGCTCACGGTGTCGCCGACGGCCCGCGCGCGGATCGAGACGATGAGCTGGTCGGGGGTGCGGATGCGCTTGCCCTCGAAGCCGACGATGACGTCCCCCGCCTTGACGCCGGCCTTGGCGGCCGGTCCCCCGGAGGTCACGGCGTCGGGTTCGTCGACGACCTGGGCGCCGTCACCGGCGAAGGTGCGGCTGAGCTTGACGCCGATGACCGGGTGGGTCGCCTTGCCGGTCGCGATGAGCTGGTCGGCCGTGCGCCTCGCCTGGTCGCTGGGGATCGCGAAGCCGAGACCGATGCTGCCGCCGCTCGACCCGCTCGTGCCCGGCACGCGGGCGATGGCGCTGTTGACCCCGATGACCTTGCCCGTCATGTCGAGGAGCGGGCCGCCGGAGTTGCCGGGGTTGATGGCCGCGTCGGTCTGGATGGCGTTGATGTAGGACGACTCACCGGGGTCGCCCGGCTGCACGGGCCGGTTGAGCGCGCTGACGATCCCCGTGGTCACGGTCTGGTCGAGACCGAGCGGCGCACCGACGGCGATGACCTGGTCGCCGACGACGACCTGGTCGGACGCGCCGAGCGTCAGGGGCTTGAGGTCGGTGCGGTCGATCTTGAGCACGGCGAGGTCGTAGCTCGCGTCGCGCCCGACGATCGTCGCCTTCTCGGTGTCGCCGTTGCTCAGCACGATCTCGATGTCGCCGTTGACGCCGGGCTCGACGACGTGGTTGTTCGTCAGGACGTGGCCCTTGGCGTCGATGACGAAGCCGGAGCCCGTCGCCGACCCCTCGCTGCCGCCGTCGACCTTGATGGTCACGACGCTCGGGAGCGCCACGGCGGCGATGTTGGCGACCGAGCCGGCCGGCCGCTGCGTGGCTCCGGGCCCGGGATCGGGCAGCGTCGAGCCGGCGACGTTGATGCGGTCCTCGGCGACCTGGCCGGCGATGCCGCCGATGACGCCGGAGAGCAGGCACAGCCCCACGACGGCCGCGACCACCTTGCCGCGGCCGCGGCGCGCGGGTGGAGCCGCCGCGTCGGTCAGGGCGACTCCCCCGGGCGGCACGGCACCCTCAGGGCCGGGGTCGCCGTCAGCGGGTGCATGGGGCACCGAGCCGAGGTATGCCGTCGCGCCGGCTGCCGTGGCCGCGCTCGCCTGCGCCTCACCGGGTCGGGTGGGCGCCGGGGGCGCGTCCGCTGCCGGGGCCGGCGGGGCGTACGCCGAGCGGTGCGCCTGCTCGGCGAGGGAGTCGGCGCGGTCGCTGCCCCAGGCGGCGTCGGCCCGGGCGGGGACCCCGGCCCCCTCGGTCGGGTGCTCGCCGCCGAAGACGTCGAACCACGCGTCGTCGCCCGATTCGCCGGAGCCGCTGCCCGCCGCGCTCGCGGGAGGCTGCGCCTCCGTCGCGGACGGGGCGGGAGCCGGTGACCCGGCCGGGATGGCGCGGGTGTCGTGCAGGTCGATGATGCCGGTCTGCTCCACCTCGGGCGCCGCTGCGGCGCCATGGGCCTGGGTGCGCTCGCTGGGCTCGGGAGCTGCCGTTGGATCGGGGTCCGGCGTCGTCGACTCGTCGCTCATGGCCCTGATTGTGCCGAACGGACGTTGGTGACCCGAACCGGGGCCACCAGACCGGACGTCGTGCCGAGGGCCAGCGAGGCGGTGCGGGCCGACGTGCGGGTCGTGACGACCCAGTAGGGCACGTTGCCGGCGATGTCGTCGAGGCCCTGCGACTGACGCGTGACGGGAGCGACCCGGTTGCCGGGCAGCACGGAGCCACCGAAGTTGACGGCGCTGACGGGGCTGGAGCCGAAGCTCGCGACCGGCCCTCGGACCGACGGGGTGCGCGAGCCGGGCACCGGCGAGATCGCCAGGCCCCACGCAGCGGCGACCGACGCCCCTGCCGCGATGGAGGCCACGACGGCGGCCCGCATCGGTGAGCGGTGCAGGGCGGGAGCGGTGGGGCGCACGGTGGGCACGGGGTCGTAGGACGGCGCGGACGGCATACGGAAGCCGGTGGGCGGCAGCGGGATGCGCGGCCCGTCCGAGCGGCTCGGCGCGGTCGGTGCCGGCTGGGGCTCGCCCGAGGGCGCCGCGCCCAGACCCATGAGGGAGGTGCGCAGGCTCATCGGGACGCCGGTGTCGGAGCGCAGCGACGCGACGATGCGGCGCTCCTGGTCGGCCGCGGCGCGGCAGACGGTGCAGCACACGAGGTGCTTGTCGTAGAGGTGCAGCATCGCCGGCGGCAGGGCGCGGTCGACGTAGGCACGGACGTATCCCTTGAGGTGCGGCGTCACGACATCACCTCCGGGCCCATCAGCGCGAGCTCGCCGCGACTCGGCGGCCGGGAAGGCGCAGGCCGGCGCGAGCGGCGCGCGACTCGGGCTTGGCGGGACGGGCGGCAGCGGCGACCTCGGGGGCCCGGTGCGCGAGGGCCTCGCGCAGCTGGGCGCGGCCACGGTGGATGCGCGAGCGGACGGTGCCGAGCTTGACGCCGAGCGTCGCGCTGATCTCCTCGTAGCTGAGGCCCTCGATGTCGCACAGGACGACGGCCGCGCGGAACTCCGGTGCGAGGGCGTCGAGCGCCCGCTGCACGTCGTCGTCGAAACGCGCGTCGTGGTAGGTCTGCTCCGGGCCCTTCTCGTTGCTCGGGAGCCGACCGGCGGCGTCGTCGGGCAGGGCGTCGAAGCGGATGCGCTGCTTGCGACGCATCTTGTCGAGGAAGACGTTGGTCGTGATGCGGTGCAGCCAGCCCTCGAAGGTGCCCGGCTGGTAGGAGTGCAGCGACCGGAAGACGCGGACGAAGACGTCGTGCGTCAGGTCCTCGGCGTCGTGCGGGTTGCCCGTGAGGCGGTAGGCCAGGCGGTAGACGCGCGCAGAGTGCTGCTCGACGATCTCCTCCCACGTGGGAGGAGTCCACGTCGAGTCGGCCTGCTCCACCGAGGTGGGAGAGGTGGACGTCACGCTGGTGCTCACAGGGGGCTGGGCCTTTCACGGAGAGGGGTCAACGACAAGAACGCCGTCAGATCTCGATTCGTTCCCGTCGATCGTCTCGGATTGCCCTGTCCGGCCGCCAGCCAGAACCTGTGGTTCTGCTGTGGACGCTCTCGGCGCGCGAGCCTCGGCTCGGTCACCGGGACTGCTCGCTGCCGTCGTGCGGGACCGCCTCGTGGTGGACGCGGCCGTGCGTGCGCCGGTCCTCCTTCATCTCCGCCTCGAAGAGGTGGCGTCGGCCGCCCACGAGGTCGTCGCGCGCCTCCTTCTCGAGGCCCTTGAACGTCGCGTAGTAGCCGTCGTCGTACTCCTCGACGATCTGGAAGGTCCACCTCCCGTGCACGACGTTGCGCCCGACGAGCTCGGCCTGGAGCCGGTCGGCGAGCTCGGTGTGGCCGGCCTCGCGGAAGAGGTCGACGGCTTCACCCAGGGCGAGGTCGGCCGCCCCCGTGAGCCGGTGGAAGCCGTAGAGGTGGCCGCGGGCGTCCTCGACGACCTCCAGCGCCTCGGAGAGCTTGCCGAGCGCCTCGACCGTGGCGTCGTCGACGCCGTCGGGACGCAGGTGCTCCGAGGTCGGCTGGTCCTGTTCGTCCATGACCTGATCCTTACCCGCTTCGGGGCGACGGGGTGCCGAATCGGTCCGGCACGTCACAGTAGGGTGACGAACATGAGCACCCAGAAGGTCGCCGCGTGGTCGCACGCCGAGGAGTTCGTCAACCCGAGCGAGCACGTCGAGGAGGCCACGCACCGCGGTGAGGAGCTCGGCGCGCCGGCCGTCGGCAACGGCGTCGGCGCCGTGCTCCAGATGCTCGCCGCCGCGACGGGGGCCAAGGCCGTCATGGAGATCGGCACCGGCGCGGGCGCCTCGGGCCTCTGGCTGCTCGGTGGCATGCCCGCCGACGGCATCCTCACGACGATCGACCTCGAGACCGAGCACCAGCGGGCCGCGCGCGACGCCTTCGCGGCGGCCGGCATCGCCCACCAGCGCACCCGCTGCATCGCCGGCCGCGCCCTCGAGGTGCTCCCCCGGATGACCGACGGCGCCTACGACCTCGTCGTCGTCGACGCCGACAAGGAGGAGTACCCCGAGTACCTCACGCAGGCCACCCGCCTGCTGCGCTCCGGCGGCACCCTCGTCATGACGTGGACCGACAAGGAGTCCGACCCTGCCAACCGTGACGCCGAGACGCGCACCCTCCGCGAGGTCGGTCGCGCCATCCGCGAGCACGACCAGTTCACCGTGTCGCTGCTGCCCGTCGGCGAGGGCCTGCTCGTCGCCGTCAAGCGCTGAGACCACGTATGCCGTCCGGCCGGCATACGCACCCTCGCGTGGGGCCGGGGACGCGAAACGGCCCCCGACCGTGAGGTCAGGGGCCGTCGAACCTGGATGTAGGCGGAAGGGTCAGCTGACGCCGTCACAACCCTGGATCGCGTCACGCAGAGCTGCAGCCTCGTCGGGGGTCATCTCGACGACGAGACGCCCGCCGCCCTCAAGGGGCATCCGCAGCACGATGCCGCGGCCCTCCTTGACGACCTCGAGCGGGCCATCGCCGGTCCTCGGCTTCATTGCTGCCATGGTTCCCCTTCCCTAGGAATCCTCGGTCTTTGGCCCCATTATTCCGTGTCTCGTTTGCGAGACCTAATTGGGGATGTGACAGAGGGCACGTCAGAGCCCCGCGAGGCCGGTCGCGCTTCCACGAGGGGACGGATTGGGACAGAGTGGCGCCCATGACGCAGACGCCCGCCTCCCCCTCCTCGCCGGCCCCCGAGCCCCTGCTCGTCGAGGTTGCCGACGGCATCGCCTGGCTCCGGCTCAACCGGCCCGAGGCGATGAACAGCCTCGACAACGCCCTCAAGGACGCCCTCGTGGCAGCCCTGCGCGAGGTCGGCGACGACCCCGCCGTGCGGTGCGTCGTGCTCACGGGGACCGGGCGGGCCTTCTGCGTCGGGCAGGACCTCAAGGAGCACGTCCGCAGCCTCGGTGACCCGACCTCGACGCTCGAGACGACGGTCACCGACCACTACAACCCGATCGTCATCGCGCTCTCGACGATGAACAAGCCCGTCGTCGCGGCCCTCAACGGGGTGGCGGCCGGCGCGGGGATGAGCTTCGCGCTCGCCTGCGACTTCCGGGTCGCCTCCGAGCAGGCCGGGCTCAACACCTCGTTCGCGGGCATCGCGCTCTCGTGCGACTCGGGCGCGTCGTGGACGCTGCCGCGGCTCGTCGGGCCGGCGCGGGCCAAGGAGCTGCTGCTCCTGCCGCGCACCGTGTCGGCGTCCGAGGCGCTGGCCCTGGGTCTCGTCACGAAGGTCGTGCCGGCCGACGAGCTCGAGGCGGCCGTGACCGAGCTGGCCCGGACGCTCGCCGACGGCCCGACGCTGGCCTATGGCTCGATCCGGCGGGCCGTGGCCTACTCCGCCGGCGCCAACCTGCCCGCGGCGCTGGCCCACGAGGCCGAGCTCATGGCGCTGACGGGTGGCAGCAGCGACCACCGGGCTGCCGTCGACGCCTTCCTGGCCAAGGAGAAGCCCACCTACACCGGCACCTGACGCCCGCGTCGGGTCCACGGACTGGCGCCAGACCCCAGCTGATGGAACGTCCTTTGGTCCTGCCCCTGGTGGGGTTCTGACGCCACCGGACGCAGGACCATCCGTCGCACCATGCGGCGGAACTCAGCCCGTCCGCGCAATCGGCAGTGTCAGACGTGGAGTGGCTGTCACCGGAGCGCGCGTCCCGGACCGCAGGGCGGCCGCGTGGGCGCGCTCGATCCGGTGAAGCTGGGCGCTGGGGTCGCGAGCCAGTGCCGCGGGCGTCACTCCGACCACCACGACGCGCACCGCCGACAGGTCCGAGCCCTGCTCCACGCTGGCGTCCCAGTCGAGGCCGTCGGAGTGGAACGCACGAGACTGCACCAGCACGGCCATGCCCACGTCGTCGAACCACACATCGGGCGAGGTCAGCTCCTCGCCGGTGGGACCGGTGAGCACGGGGTTGGCCAGTGGCGCAGGAAGGCTACGCGACGTCCGGATCAGGGCGAGCAGGTCGGACTCGGGCACCGACCATGCACCGGCAGCGACCTCGACCAGCATGCGGCGCAGGCGGACGGAGCCGTGCCGCCCGCGCGCATCGACCCAGTGCTCGAGGTCGTCGAGCCGCACGAGGCGACGCTGGACCGCCTCGATCACGAGCGGCCGGGCGCTCCGCTCGTCGGGCGTCTCGGCCGCGGCGTCGACGACCGCTCGAGCCAGGCAACCGATGCGCAGCCCGTCTCGCTCGACGACGGGCTCGCCGGTCAGCGTCGTGCTCCGGATGTCGACCCAGGCGACGCGACGCGACCGCCTGGGCGCGGGTACGAGCACCCGGATCGGCAGGCCGACCGAACTCGACCTCAGGCCGTGCAGGGCGGAGGCGGTCGATCCTGCGAGCCAGGCTTCGTCCCCGCCGGCCAGCTGTGCGGCGACGAGGCGTTGCCGCTCCGACGGCAGCCCGGTCTGCAAGGCGTAGACGCCAGGGAGCAGCAACCGCCAGTCGCGGCCGACCCTCCACCGGAGGGTGTCGCGGCTGACACCGGCCTCGAGCAGCTGACATCGAGTGACGACGCCGTGCTGTGAGCGTGCGAGCGCGAGCGTGGAGTCCGGGAGGCTCATGACCTCAGGCTGGCCCTGCTGACCGCCGCCGGCTCTCCTCGGCAGGGCGGCTGTGGACAGGGGGTGGCGGCGCCGGAAGGGCTGTGGACCGTCTCCGGTGGCGGGCGAGGAGGCGGCCACGGGACCATGTTCCCCGATCGTCGGGCATCTGGTGGCGTGATGACACCATCGGATGCACGACGATCCGGCGGTCCATCTGCAGATCGTCGATGGCTGGCCGTCTCGGTGGCACGGGCACCGGCGACCGCTCAGGTCACGGCGGGTAGTCGCTCGGGGGGACGAAGCGCCAGAGGATGTCGGTCCAGTAGTACTGGCCGACGATGCTGAGCACGAGGAGCGGGACGAAGCGCCACAGCATCCGCTTCCACGTGTTGCCGCGCCGGTCGGCCCAGCCCGCGCCGAGCAGGACGACGAGGAGCGGGAAGAGCGGGATGAGGTAGCGGAAGATGCTCGTGAACGGGTCGAGCACCGCTGCGAGGTAGGCCGGGTAGGCCAGCGTCCAGGTGCGCAGGTCGGCGCCGAGGTTGCGTGCCCACGGCCCGGCCACCATCGCGATGACGACGAGCGGCACCACGACGAGCATGACCGGCCCCCACGTCTCGCCGAACGCATACTCCGACATGCCGACCCACGGCGTGAACGGCTCGACGGTGCCCGAGCCCCGCCACGACGCCATGGTGTCGGTGTAGGCCGACGGCACGCCGGTGCGCCACCACGCGACGGCGGGCCACAGCAGCCCGGCGACACCGCAGCCGACGAGCGAGGCGAGCATGGCGGCATACGTGCCGGGACTGATCGGGCGCTCGCGTCGCGCGCGCCAGCGCATGACGACGACGACGAGCGTGACGAGTCCCAGCGGCACGGCGATCGGACGCGAGAGCCCGACGAGGAGGGCCACGGCGGTCGCGACGAGCCAGCGCTCCCTGGCGAGCGCGTAGAGGTAGCCGACGAGGAGCAGCATGGCGAGGGACTCGGTGTAGGCCAGCTGCAGCGTCACCGACGCAGGGAAGCTCGCCCACAGGGCGACGACGAGGTATGCCGCCGGGTCGCCGATGCGGTCGCGCAGCAGCAGTCCCATGAGCACGGCCGCACCGGCGCCGCAGAGCAGGGCGATCGTGGAGCCCACGGCCGGGAAGTCGAGCCCGGTCAGGGCCATCCCGCCGCGGGCCATGAGCGGGAAGAGCGGGTAGAACGCCCACGGGTTCTGCTGGACGGCGCCGCCCTGCCCGACGGGCAGCTCGGAGGGGTACCCGTGCTGGGCGATCGTCTGGTACCACTGACCGTCCCAGAGGGCGGTGAACGGGAAGTACGACACGGGCACGTCGTCGCCGCCGGTCATGCCGGACGGCACCTGGTGCTGCATGACGAGCAGCAGGATCGTCGTCGTGACGACCCGGGCCATCGCGTAGACCGCGAGCACCCAGGCGAGGAAGACGCCGCGCGAACGCACGGAGAGCACCTCGGTCATGTGGTGCGTTCGCGGCCGACCGTCGGATCGGACTGCTCGGTGGGCTCCGAGGACTCGGCAGAATCGGCAGAATCGGCGGGCTCGGCGGACTCCGCCTTCGGCTCGGCGGACTCGGCCTCGAGCTCGGCCGCTCCGGTCGCAGGCTCGTTCTGCTCGGCGGGCTCGGCGTGCATGGGGTCGGCGGGCTCGGCGGGGGCGGGGTCGGCGGGGGCGTCCCCGCGCAGCACCGCGATCTCCTCGTCCTTCTCCCGCAGCTCGCGCCGCAGCCGGTCGACGACCCCGTCGACCTGGCTCATCCGGTAGCCCCGGGCGCCCACGTCGAAGACGAGGTCGTCGAAGTCGGTGTCGCGGATCGGCTCGTCGGGCAGCGGCTCGTGGCTCAGGCTCGTCGTGTTGCGGCCGAGGCCGCCTCCGGCGAGCCCGAGGATGAGCGCGACGACGAGGCACAGGACGACGATCCCGACGAAGAGGATGAACCACTTCACGCGCGCGGCTCCTCGTAGGTGCGGATCGCCTTGACGGCCTCGTGCGGGTCGTCGGTGACGATGAGGCGGTCGAGGTCGGAGGGGCTGATCATGCCGTTGTCGAGGACGGTGTCGCGCAGCCAGTCGATGAGGCCCTGCCAGTAGGCGGCACCCATCAGCACGATCGGGAACTCGGTGACCTTCTGCGTCTGGGCGAGGGTGACCGCCTCGAAGAGCTCGTCGAGGGTGCCGAAGCCGCCGGGCAGCACGATGAAGCCCCGCGAGTACTTGAGGAACATGACCTTGCGGGCGAAGAAGTAGCGGAAGTTGATGCCGAGGTCGACGTACTCGTTGAGCCCCGTCTCGAAGGGCAGCTCGATGCCGAGCCCGACCGACGTCCCCCTGGCCTCGAAGGCACCCTTGTTGGCGGCCTCCATCGCGCCCGGCCCGCCGCCGGTGATGACGGCGTAGCCGGCCTCCGCCAGCAGGCGCCCCACCTCGACCCCCATGGCGTATGCCGGGTCGTCGGGTCGGGTGCGCGCCGAGCCGAACACCGCGGCCGCCGGCCCGAGCTCGGACAGCGTGCCGAAGCCCTCGACGAACTCGGACTGGATGCGCATGACCCGCCACGGGTCGGCGTGCAGCCACTCGTTCGGCTGGTGCGCCTCGAGCAGTCGCTGGTCGGTCGTCGTCACGGGCACCTTGTGACGGCGCAGCGTCACCGGTCCGGTCTGGCGCCGGTCCTCGTGCGGGCTCCCCGGGGTGACGGGTGCGGGCTGGTGGTCGGTCACAGCGCCACCCTATGCGGAGAGGTCAGCGGAGCCAGCGCAGCAGGGCGGCCTCGGCGTCGACGTACTGCTCGACCGGGCAGCGCTCGTCGTCCATGTGCGCGAGGTTGGGGTCGCCGGGCCCGAAGTTGACGGCCGGGATGCCGAGCGCCGAGAAGCGCGCGACGTCGGTCCAGCCCTCCTTCGGGTTGACCGGGACCCCCAGTGCGTCGATGAACGCCTTGGCGGCGGGCAGCAGCAGGCCCGGCCGGGCGCCGTCGGCCGCGTCGGCCAGCGTGACGTCGAAGCCCTCGAAGACCTGGCGCACGTGGGCGAAGGCCTCCTCGGTGTTCTTGTCGGGGGCGTAGCGGTAGTTGACCGTGACGGTGCAGCGGTCGGGGATGACGTTGCCGGCGATCCCGCCGCTGATGCCGACGGCCTGGAGGGCCTCGTGGTAGTCGAGCCCGTCGACGGTGATGGTCTCGGCCTCGTACGCCGTCAGGCGGGAGAGCACGACGGCGGCGTCGTGGATGGCGTTGTGGCCCTTCCACGGCCGGGCCGAGTGGGCGGCGACGCCCTTCGTCACGATCTCGGCGCGCAGCGTGCCCTTGCAGCCGCCCTCGATGGCGCCGTCGGTCGGCTCGAGCAGGACGGCGAAGTCACCGGCGAGCAGGTCCGGCGAGGTCTCGGCGAGCCGGGCGAGACCGTTGTACTTCCCGTCGATCTCCTCGCACTCGTAGAAGAGGAAGGTCAGGTCGCGGCTCGGCTCGGGCACCTGGGCGGCGATGCGGAGCATGACGCCGACGCCGCCCTTCATGTCGACCGTGCCCCGGCCCCAGAGCTCGCCGTCGACCCGGCGCGTGGGCAGGTTGGGGACCGCCGTGAGCGGCACGGTGTCGATGTGTCCGGCCAGCACGACGCGCTCGGAGCGGCCGAGGGAGGTGCGGGCGACGACGGTGTCGCCGTCGCGGACGACCTCGAGGTGCGCGAGGGGCCGCAGGGCCGACTCGATCGCGTCGGCGAGCGCCGCCTCGTCCTGGCTGACCGACTCGATGTCGCAGATCGCCGCCGTGAGCGACGTGACGTCGGCGGACAGGTCGAGGGTGCTGCCACGGGCACCCGCGTCGGCGGGGACGGTGGTCGGGTCGGCGGACGGCGAGGTGGACGGCATACGGGAAGGCTATCCGGAGGTCACCACGTCGTGACGGCAGCGGACCGCCGGGCCGCGACCGTCCCGGTGACCACGGGTCGGGTCCGCGTGACACCGGCGCCCGCCGGCCCCATATCCTTGCGGCCATGTCGGAGCGCAACGCATGGGGACACGGACTGACGACGACCACGGACGACGGGCAGGTGCTCGACACGTGGTTCCCGCAGCCGGCGCTCGGTGAGCGCCCGGCCGACGCGGCCGTCCCCGAGGGCCTCGACGCCCTCGTCGGCGCCGACGAGGCACGCCGCGTGCGCACCGAGGTCCGGCTCGTCGAGATCGACCTCGACGCTCCCCCGGCCGACGCGCCCGACGCCTACCTGCGCCTGCACCTGCTCTCTCACTGCCTCGTCGAGCCCAACACGATCAACCTCGACGGCGTCTTCGGCGCGCTGCCGAACATCGTCTGGACGAGCGCGGGTGCCTGCGCCGTCGACGGCTTCGAGCAGACGCGGATGCGGCTGCGGGCCCGGGGCCAGCACGTCGCCGTCTACGGCGTCGACAAGTTCCCGCGGATGACCGACTTCGTCGTGCCGCAGGGCGTGCGCATCGCCGACGCCGACCGGGTGCGCCTCGGTGCCCACCTCTCGGCCGGCACGACCGTCATGCACGAGGGCTTCTGCAACTTCAACGCCGGCACGCTCGGCACCTCCATGGTCGAGGGCCGCATCGTCCAGGGGGTCGTCGTCGGCGACGGCTCGGACATCGGGGCCGGCGCCTCGATCATGGGCACCCTGTCCGGTGGCGGGACGGAACGCGTCAGCATCGGTGAGCGTTGTCTGGTCGGAGCCAACGGCGGCATCGGCATCGCGCTCGGGGACGACTGCGTCGTCGAGGCCGGGCTCTACGTGACGGCGGGCACCAAGGTGACCCTGCCCGACGGCACCGTGGTCAGGGCCAGGGAGCTGTCGGGGTCGAGCAACATCCTGTTCATCCGCAACAGCGTGACCGGTGCCGTCGAGGCCCGCGACCGTGCGGGGACGGGCATCACCCTGAACGCCGCACTGCACGCCAACGACTGACCCAGACCGGACACCACCGGTTCAGACCAGAGCCGGACCACCCGAGGACCCCATGCCGAAGAACCGACCGGGCCCGACCCTTGCCGACTCCAGGGGCCGCCCCCGTGCACGTCGCCGACGCCGCTGGGTGCCGATCCTGCTCGTGGTCGCCGTCGTCGGCACAGCCGGCTGGTTCGGCGCCCGCTTCCTCATCCAGAGCGTCGTCAACCCGGAGTGCACGATCAAGGCCGGCGGGATCACCGAGACCTTCGACCCCGACCAGACCGCCAACGCCGCCCTCATCGCCGCCCTGTCGATCGAGCGCGGGATGCCGCCGCGTGCGGCCACGATCGCGCTGACGACGGCCTTCCAGGAGTCGAAGATCCGCAACCTGCGCTACGGCGACCGCGACTCCCTCGGCCTGTTCCAGCAGCGGCCGAGCCAGGGCTGGGGCACGAAGGAGCAGATCCTCGACCCCGTCCACGCGACGAACGCGTTCTACGACGCTCTCGAGAAGTACAAGGGCTACGAGACGGCCGACATCACGAAGATCGCGCAGCGCGTCCAGAAGAGCGGCTTCCCCGAGGCCTACCGCGACCACGAGGGCCAGGGCCGGGTGCTCGCCTCGACGCTGACCGGGCACTCCCCCGCCGGTCTGACGTGCCGCCTCGACGCCGTCAAGTCGAGCCTCACGCCCCAGCGCGTCGCGAGCGACCTGTCCGAGCAGATGGGCGTGACGTCGGTCCGCCCCGGCGAGGGCACCCTCACCGTCACGGCCCGCGACCGCACGACCGCGTGGGCCGTCGCCCAGTGGGCCGTCGCCCGGGCCGAGATCTACGGGGCGAGCAAGGTCAGCATCGGTGACCGGGTCTGGGACCGAGCGGCCGGTGACGAGGGCTGGTCGGCCGGCGCGGACGGCACGACGGTCACGATCGAGCTCGGCTGAGCCGGGCGGGCAACGCCCTCCGCCCGCTCCCGGAAGGGTCGGGACGGCCGGGGCTGCGTCAGCCGGACACGCGGTCGAGCTGCTGGAGCAGATCGTGCGCAGCCAGCTCGACGTCCTTGTGCCGCCACTCGCTCGCCCGGTAGACGCAGGCGATGAGTGCCGTGCGGTGCACGCGTCGGAAGTCCCCGACGACGAACGCGTAGCGCACCTTGGTCCCGTCGTTGGCGCCCTCGGTCAGGCCGAGGTGCCAGGCGGCGTAGTCGTCCCACGAGTGCCGCTCGAGGTAGGCGTTCTGCGCCTCGGCGTCCGGCTGGACCTGACCCCAGTCGCTGTCGAGGACGTACTGGCGGGCGTCGATGAGCTCGCGGCACCGGGCGACGGCCGCGTCGTTGACGAGGTACTTGGCCATCGCCCCATCATGCCGATGCCCCCGTCCCTGGAGGGGCGGGGGCATCGGACGGATCGTGCGGGACCCGAAGGCGGACCGTCAGGCGGGGTAGCTGCGCTGGGCCTCGCCGGTGTAGATCTGGCGCGGGCGGCCGATCTTCGTCTCCGGGTCGGTCATCATCTCGCGCCACTGGGCGATCCAGCCCGGCAGGCGGCCGATGGCGAAGAGCACCGTGAACATCTTCGACTCGAAGCCCATGGCCTTGTAGATGAGGCCGGTGTAGAAGTCGACGTTCGGGTAGAGCCTGCGCTCGACGAAGTAGTCGTCGGCCAGGGCGATCTCCTCGAGGCCCTTGGCGATCTCGAGGAGCGGGTCGTTCTGGCCGAGCTTCTCGAGGATGTCGTCGGCGGCCTTCTTGATGATGGCCGCGCGCGGGTCGTAGTTCTTGTAGACGCGGTGCCCGAAGCCCATGAGGCGGACACCGTCCTCCTTGTTCTTGACCTTCTCCATGAACTTCTTCGGGTCGTCGCCCGACTCGTGGAGCTTGCCGAGCATCTCGAGGACGGCCTGGTTGGCGCCGCCGTGGAGCGGGCCGGACAGGGCGTGGATGCCGGCCGAGACCGAGTTGAAGAGGTTCGCGTGGGCCGAGCCGACGAGACGCACCGTCGAGGTCGAGCAGTTCTGCTCGTGGTCGGCGTGCAGGATGAAGAGCAGGTCGAGGGCCTTGGCGACGGTCGGGTCGACCTCGTAGGGCTCGACGGGGTAGCCGAACGTCATCCGCAGGAAGTTCTCGACGAACGACAGCGAGTTGTCGGGGTACATGTACGGCTGGCCGACGCTCTTCTTGTGCGCCATGGCCGCGATGGTCGGCAGCTTGGCGAGGAGGCGGACGGTCGAGATCTCGACCTGCTCCTGGTCGAAGGGGTCGAGGCTGTCCTGGTAGAACGTGCCGAGCGCCGAGACGGCCGAGCTGAGCACGGGCATCGGGTGCGCGTCACGCGGGAAGCCGTTGAAGAACGCGCGGAGGTCCTCGTGCAGCATCGTGTGCCGGCGGATCGAGTCCTCGAAGCGGGTCAGCTCCTCGGGCGTGGGCAGCTCGCCGTAGATGAGCAGGTAGGAGACCTCGACGAACGTGGACTTCTCGGCCAGCTCGGCGATCGGGTACCCGCGGTAGCGCAGGATGCCCTCGTCACCGTCGATGTAGGTGATGGCGCTCTTGCACGACGCCGTGTTTACGAAGCCGACGTCGTAGGTGACGAGGCCGGTCTCCTTGAGCAGGGACCCCACCCCGAGCCCGTCGTTGCCCTCGACGGCGTCGACTCCCGGGAACGTGAGTTCCTTGTCTGCGACCTTGAGCGTCGCGTCCACTGCCTTCGTCACTGTTCCTCGCCTCCTGTAACTCCGGCCCAACGGCGCCGGACGTATCCGCGAGCGACGTTACCCCAGCGCCGGGTCCGCTGAGAAAACAGGTCCATCCCATACCACCGCACGACGCAGCGCCCAAACGGGGGCGAAACGACCTCGGAGTCAGAGCCGGGAGCAGGCGGCGGCGATGCGTTCGTCGGTGGCCGTGAGCGCGATGCGCACGTGCTGGCCGCCGGCTGCGCCGTAGAACGAGCCCGGCGCGACGAGGATGCCGCGGTCGGCGAGATCGGAAACCGTTGCCCAGCAGTCCTCCTCGCGGGTGGCCCAGAGGTAGAGCCCCGCCTCGGAGTGGTCGACGCGCAGCCCCGCTCGCGTGACGGCCGCGAGCAGCAGCTCGCGCCGGTGGGCGTATGCCGCCCGCTGCGCCTGCACGTGGGTGTCGTCACGCAGGGCGACGGCCATGGCGTGCTGGACGGGTGTGGGCATGATCATGCCGGCGTGCTTGCGCACCTCGAGGATCGCGCCGACGAGGGCCGGGTCGCCGGCGACGAACGCGGCGCGGTAGCCGGCGAGGTTGGACTGCTTGGACAGCGAGTAGACGGCGAGCAGACCCTCGTGCGAGCCGCCGCAGACGTCGGGGTGCAGGATGCTCGGCGTCGCCGTGCCGACCTGGCCCTCGCGCCAGTCGAGCTCGGCGTAGCACTCGTCGCTGGCGACGACGACGCCGTGCCGGCGCGCCCACTCGACGACCTTGCGCAGGTGCGGGACGCCCAGCACCTGGCCGTTGGGGTTGCCCGGACTGTTGAGCCACAGCAGCTTCGGCGTCGTGGCGGCCGTGAGCGGGCCGAGGCTCGTCAGCGACTGCGCGACGACGCCCGTCGCGCCGGCGATGCGCGCGCCGATGTCGTAGGTCGGGTAGGCGACCGCCGGGATGCCGACGACGTCACCGGCGCGCAGGCCGAGCAGGGTCGGCAGCCAGGCGACGAGCTCCTTGCTCCCGATGGTCGGCAGCACCGCGTCCGCGCTCAGGCCGGGGACGCCGCGGCGACGCTCGAACCACTCGCAGATCGCGGCCCGCAGGTCGGCGGTGCCGACGGTCAGGGGGTAGCCCGGGGCGTCGGCCGCGTCGGCGAGCGCCCGGCGGACGACCTCGGGCGTCGGGTCGACCGGCGTACCGACCGACAGGTCGACGATGCCCTCCGGATGCGCGACCGCTCGCGCCTTGTACGGCGCGAGCGAGTCCCACGGGAAGTCCGGCAGGTCGAGCCCACGCACGGAGGCGAGGGGCACGCCGGGCACGGTCACTCGTCGTGTTCCTGCGGCGGCAGTGCCTCGATGAGCGGGTGGTCCTTGTCGATGACGCCGAGCTTGGCGGCGCCGCCGGGGCTGCCGAGGTCGTTGAAGAACTCGACGTTGGCGTTGTAGTAGTCGGCCCACTGCTCGGGGACGTCGTCCTCGTAGTAGATCGCCTCGACGGGGCACACGGGCTCACAGGCGCCACAGTCGACGCACTCGTCGGGGTGGATGTAGAGCGACCGCTTGCCCTCGTAGATGCAGTCGACCGGACACTCCTCGATGCAGGCACGGTCCTTGAGATCGACGCAAGGCTGGGCAATGACATAGGTCATGGGGAGCGGACCTCCTGCTGTGGAGCGTTCGGGAGCGGATGCTGCACCGCCTAGTATGCCGGACATGAACGGCGAGCCCACGCACGGCCCCACGGATGAGACCGACCCGGAGACGACGTCCTCGGAGGACACCCCGAAGGGCCCGGAGGCGGCTGCGCTCTCCCCCGCCGCAGCCACCGACACCCCCGGCCACCGCCTGACCGCGGGCCTGACGATCGGCAGCAGGGTCGTCGTGCGCTACCGCCTCGCCGAGGGCGCGGAGGCCGCCGCCACCGACTTCCTCGGCGAGCTCGTCGCCCGCAACGACGACTTCCTCATCGTCGACACGAAGACGGAGCGGGTGAAGCTGATCCGTGCTGACGTCGTCGCCGCCAAGGACGTGCCGCCGCCGGCCAGCCGCCCGGGCCGTGCACACGAGCGGGTGTCGGTCGACGACCTCGAGAAGCTCATGGCCAAGGGCTGGCAGGCGCTCGACCGCGGCGGCATCGGCGACTGGGTGCTCCGAGCCTCAGACGGCTTCACCGGTCGCGCCAACTCGGCGCTCGTCGTGGGCGACCCGAGCCTGCCGCTCGACAAGGCCATCGACTTCGTCGAGAGGTGGTACGCCGAGCGCGACCGCCCCCCGATCTTCCAGGTCAACGGCGAGCGCGGGTTCGCCGTCGACGAGATCCCTGCTGCCGCAGCGCTGCTCGCACGCGGCTACGCCATCGGCGGGGGTCGCGACGACTGGCAGCGCGTGCTCGTCATGACCGGCCTGTCCGCCGCCGTGCCGCCGCTCACCGAGACGTCGGCCCCGGTCACCGCCGACGCCGAGCTCAAGCTCGACTGGCTCATGAGCTACGGCGAGCAGCGCACGATCGTGCCGGGCGCCACCGAGGCGGTCCTCACGGGCAGCGACGGGCAGCTCTTCCTCTCGGTCACCGACCCCGAGACCAAGCGCATCGTCGCCCTGGCACGCATGGCGATCCACCCCGGGTGGGCCGGCATCTTCGGCCTCTGGGTGCACCCCGAGCACCGCCGCAAGGGCCTGGCCACGACCGTCGTCTCGGCGATCGCCATGGTCGCCCGCGAGAACAACATGCCCGCGATCTACCTGCAGGTCTCGGCCGACAACGCCGACGGCGTCGCGTTCTGGGAGGACCTCGGGTTCGGCGTGCACCACGAGTACACCTACCTCGCCCGACCGACCGCCTGAGGGCCGCGGAGCGTCGGAGCCTCCCCGACCCGGTCCTGGGTCACGGCGGCGTGGCGGCGGGGTTCGTGCAGATGATGCGGTCCTCGGGCACGTAGTGGGTGCTGACCGGCTCGCTCCTGACGAGGGTGCCCGACCCCGGTCGGTACCACTGCCGGGTCACGGTGACGTCGAAGCCCGGGTTGGCCTGCTGCGGGTAGCACTTCAGGTTGTTGGTGCGAATCGTCTTGGGGGGCACGACGTTTCGCCGTGGACCCTTGACCGACCTGATGTCCCACGTCTTCGTGCTCCACACCCGTCCGTGGACGTAGCCGCCCTCGACCCAGGTCTGCAGAAGCATCCCGTAGGGGGTGTCGTTCTTCCACCTGTTGTCGATCGTCGGCCAGTAGACGGTGGCCTCACGACCCTCCGGGTAGCGCGGGATGAAGAACGCGTGGGGGCTGAACTCGAGGAAGTCGACGCCGGCGAAGTACGCCATGTTGTAGACGACCGTGGACACCTGGCTGATGCCGCCACCGGTGCCGCGCGTCAGCCGGCCGTCGATGATGACGGTGCCGTCGGCATACCCCTTGTCCTCGGTGCGCTCGCCGAGGATCCCGTTGAGGCTGAAGGTGCCCCCGGGTGGCACGTAGGTGCCGTTGATGCGCTTCGTCGCGACGACGAGGTTGTTGGTGCGCGTCGTGTCGTTCGTCGGGAAGGGCGAGCGGAAGTCGACGACGAGACTCGTGACACCGGCCTTCTGGGCGTCCTGGGTCGTGAAGGGCGGCCGGGCGAGGGCCGGGCGCACGTCGACCGTGCGGTCGGTGCCCGAGATCGCGGCGACGACCCGCTTGGCCACGGCGTCCTCGTCGACCGTCAGCCCGTCGACCGAGGGCACGAGTCGCGGCCTGCCGTTGTCGGGCTCGAACACCCAGCGGGCGTTGCTCGCCGCGCGGGTCGTCACGGTCACCTTGCCGGCGACGAGCCGGGCGAGGCCGGGTTCGTCGAACGTCGGCGTGAGACCACCGGACCCGTCGGGCACCACGGAGACCATCGGGGCGTACTCGGCCGGGGCGACCAGGACGCGGGTCGAGCCGGACACGAGGGTGAGCGGCCGCGACATCGCCGTGCTGCCGAACTGCGAGCCGACCTGCTGGACGACGTCGGCGCTCACGGCGGGGGGCACCGGGCGCACCGCGGCCGTGGCCCCGGTCGAGTCGGGAAAGGCCCGGCGCAGCGCGAGCTTCGTCGCAGCCACGTCCAGCGCGCTCCCCGGCACCGGCATGTCGACCGCGACGGAGCCGCCGGGGAAGGTCACCCGGCCCTCCACGGGCGCGACGGCCAGCCCGGGTGCGAGCCGGTCGAGGTAGGCGGTGAGCGCCTCGTCGTCCGCGTTCGTCAGGAGCGGCGCCTGCACGGACCCCGTGAGCTTGCCCCAGACGACCCGCGGGTCGAGCGTGAAGCCGGTGAGCCCCTCGAGGGAGCGCTCGGCGTCGACCGTGAGGCCGGCGTCGCGCGGGACGACCTGCAGCGGCTCGGCGCGCCCCGCCACGGTGAGGGCGATGGGCGTGTCGAGCAGCGACCGCGAGCCCTTGTCGATGGCCGCCCGGGCGGACTCGGACGTCATCCCGCCGACCCGGATGCCGCCGACCGACACGGACGCGGGGACGTGCTGCGAGGACCACACGCAGAGGCCGGCGTAGCCGCCTCCGAGGACGACCGTGGCCACGAGCAGGCGCAGCACGGTCGAGCGCCGCTCGCGGCGCGTGTCGTCGGACCAGTCGTGGGCCATCGGTTCTCCGGGCAGGGGACATCGTGTGGCACGAAGGTAGCGCCGCCGATGTCCGACGTCGGCGAAGCACCACGAGGTGTCGGCTCCGTGACGAGATCGTTGTTCTCGGTCAGGCGAGCAGGCCCGCCTCACCCGGCTCGACGGGACCGCCCACGGTCTCCCAGGTGAGCGGGTCGACGCGGCGGAAGCCCTCGCGGGCCGTCGTCCGCGCGGCGACGAGGTTGGACAGGGCGTGCACGTCCTCACTCGCGACGATGACCTGCGTCGCGTGCTCCCGCAGCGCATCGTTCTGGACCGCCCGCGCGTCCTCGTCGACGACGGCGTGCGTCACGCGGTCGTCGTCGACGACCGAGGGCGGGAACGGGTCGTCGGCGGCAGGAACGACGAGCCGCGGCGGCTCGTGCGCCTCCGGACCGAGGTCCTGGCGGCTCCACCACGCGGCGGTGTCGAGCACGGCGGGGTCGGCGGTGGCCAGCCAGGCGCGGTCCTCGCGGGCCCAGCCGACCGGCGTGAGGATCTCGTAGACGCGCCCGGGCCGGTCGGCGGCGTCGAGGATCTCGAGCGCGCGCCGCGTGACGCGGTGCGTCTGGACGTGGTCGGGATGGCCGTAGCCGCCGTGCTCGTCGTAGGTGACGACGACGTCGGGCCGCAGCTCGCGCACGAGGTCGGCGACGAGACCACCGGCCACGTCGAGGTCCGCGGCCGCGAACGCCTCGGGCCGGGCGGCGGCGGCGGCCGAGCCCACCATGCCGGAGTCGCGGTAGCGCGAGAGCCGCCCCGACGCCTCGTCGGCGCCGAGGACGTGCGAGACGGCCCCGATCCGCGCGAGGGCCCGCGTCAGCTCACCGTGCCGGTACGGCCCGAGACGGTCGTCGGGGTCGCCCTCGAGGTCGGCCAGCCCCGGCGGGATGACCTCGCCCTCCTCACCCAGGGTGCACGTCAGCACGTGCACCTCGTCGCCACGTGCGACGTGGTGGGCCATGGCGGTGCCGCACGTCAGCGTCTCGTCGTCGGGGTGGGCGTGGACGAAGAGCAGTCGGGGCACGGTGGTCCTCTCGGGTCGTCGGCGGCGCGTCCAGCGCGTCAGAGTGTCAGCGTGTCAGCGCACGGACACGGTGGCGAGGTCGACGATGCCGCCCACGCTGTGGTCCTCGTAGGTCTTGACGCCGGCGCCGTGCAGGTAGAGGGCTTTCGTCGCCGACAGCGCGATGTAGCCGCCCTCGTCGCGGATCGCCCGGTCGGCCTGCTCCCACACCTTGGCCCGTGCGGCCGGGTCGGCGGTGACGTCGGCCTTGTCGATGAGCGCGTCGACGGCGTCGCTGCTGAAGTAGCCGACGTCCTGGCCCGGGCCCGACGAGTCGATGTTGATGCGCGGGTCGAAGAGCGCGGGCAGCACCCCTCCGGCGGACGGCCAGTCCGGCGTCCACACCCCGCGGAAGACGTCGTAGGAGTCGACCGACGTCGGCTTCTCGATCGTCTCGTAGTACTCCTCGGGCGGCACGCCCGTGAGCTCAACCTCGAAGCCCGCGCGCTCCCACCCGGCGGCGAGGGCGGCATACGCCTTGTCGCCGAGCACGGAACGGGCGTAGACGACGCGCAGCGGGACGGGGAGCTTCACGCGGGCCTGCTGGAGCACCTTCCGGGCGCCCTCGGGGTCGCCCTCGACCCCGAGGCCGGGCGGGGGCGTGACGGACTCGGGATCGACCGTCGGGGACAGGACCGACCACGTCGGGGTGCCCGCGCCCTCGCCGCCGGTCGCGGTGACGTAGGTCGCCCGGTTCGTCGAGAGGGACAGCGCCTTGCGCACCGCCGGGTCGGACATGACCTTGCTGCGCATGTTGACGGCGAGGTAGTCGACGTTGCCGGTGTAGGGGAAGGTGAGCCGCGCCTGGAGGGCGGTGCCCGCCTGGTTGCGCAGGGTGGGGCTCGCCTGGACCCACGACACGGCGTATGCGTCGTCGTCCTGCTGGTTGAGCAGCCGCTGGATGACCGTCGACTCCCCCAGCCCGGAGGTCACGTGGATCTCGTCGGGGTAGGCCTGCCGGATCGGGTCGGTGCGCGGGTCCCAGTGCTCGTTGCGCACGAAGGTGCCGCCCTTGCCGACGACCCACGGCTCCTTGAGCCGGTAGGGGCCGCTCGACATGACGGCATACGACGCCTTGTCGCTCCTGGTGTCGGACGACACCTTGCGCGGGGCGAACTCGGGCAGGGCCACGATGTGCGGGAAGTCGGGCTCGGCGTCGCGCAGCCGGAAGGTGATGGTGCGGCCCTTGCACGACACGGCCCGGTCGAAGTCGGACTGGTGGGCCGTGTCGGACGGCCCGGCGTAGACGGGCTTCTCGAGGCCCTCGGGCGTCACCTTCGTCGGCATGGCGAGCAGGTAGCTCGCGTAGTTCGTGCCGCCGACGTGGGTGCGGCGGTCGAAGGTGCGGGCGACGCCGTGGCGCACGTCGTCGCACGTGATCGGCGAGCCGTCCTGCCAGGTCAGCCCCTCGCGCAGGGTGAAGGACCACGTGCGCGCGCCGTCGCTCGGGGTGCCGGTGTCGGTGGCGAGGTCGCCCTCGACGTCGCGCTGGTGCTCACCCGTGCCGTATGCCGTGAGGCCGCGGGCGAAGGTGCGCTGGGCGAAGAACGCCTCGGGCCCGACGTACATCAGCTGCGGGTCCCACGTCGCGATGGTGCCCGAGACGAGGACCTGCAGGGTGCCGCCTGGCTGGGGCTGCCCCGCCGACGCCGACGGGGCGGCCCCCAGGGCTCCCTGGGTGCTCGTGGGGTCGCTCGACCCCGTGCACGCCGCGGCGCCCGCTGCCAGGACGGCAGCGACGACCGCGACGGCCGACGACCTCCTCAGCCCGCGCACCACGTTGCGCACGGCTCGGTCAGCCCTCGGCCTTCGCCGCCGAACGCGCACGGGACGCGGTTCGGGCGCGCTCGCCGGCGTCAAGGACGACCTTGCGGATGCGGACCGACTCGGGCGTGACCTCGACGCACTCGTCCTCGCGGCAGAACTCGAGGCTCTGCTCGAGGCTGAGCTTGCGCGGCGGGACGATCTTCTCGAAGTTGTCCGAGGAGGAGGCGCGCACGTTGGTGAGCTTCTTCTCCTTGGTGATGTTGACGTCCATGTCGTCGGCGCGGGAGTTCTCGCCGACGATCATGCCCTCGTAGACCTCGGTGGTCGGGTCGACGAAGAGCGTGCCGCGCTCCTGGAGGTTGACCATCGCGTAGGAGGTGACGACGCCCTTGCGGTCGGAGACGAGCGATCCGCTCGTGCGGGTCGTGATGGTGCCGAACCACGGCTCGTAGTCCTCGAAGACGTGGTGGGCGATGCCCGTGCCGCGCGTCTCGGTGAGGAACTCGGTGCGGAAGCCGATGAGGCCACGGCTGGGCACGAGGAACTCCATGCGGATCCAGCCGGTCCCGTGGTTGGTCATCTGCTCCATGCGGCCCTTGCGAGCGGCCATGATCTGCGTGATGGCGCCGAGGAACTCCTCGGGAGTGTCGATCGTGAGGCGCTCGACGGGCTCGTGGACCTTGCCGTCGACCTCGCGCGTGACGACCTGCGGCTTGCCGACGGTCAGCTCGTAGCCCTCGCGGCGCATCTGCTCGACGAGGATGGCGAGGGCGAGCTCACCACGGCCCTGGACCTCCCAGGCGTCGGGCCGCTCGGTGTTGAGGATGCGCAGCGAGACGTTGCCGATGAGCTCCTTGTCGAGGCGGTCCTTGACCATGCGGGCCGTGACCTTCGAGCCGCGGACCTGGCCGACCATGGGGCTCGTGTTCGTGCCGATGGTCATCGAGATGGCCGGCTCGTCGACCGTGATGAGCGGCAGCGGGATCGGGTTCTCGGCATCGGCGAGCGTCTCGCCGATCGTGATCTCGGGGATGCCGGCGACGGCGATGATGTCGCCGGGGCCGGCGCTCTCGGCGGGCTTGCGCTCGAGGGCCTCGGTCATGAGCAGCTCGGTGATCTTGACGCGCTGCTGCGAGCCGTCGTGGCGGCACCACATGACCTGCTGGCCCTTCTTGATCGTGCCGTTGAAGACACGGAGCAAGGCGAGGCGGCCGAGGAAGTTGGAGGCGTCGAGGTTGGTGACGTGCGCCTGCAGGGGCGCCTCGTCGTCGTAGGTCGGCGCGGGAATCGTCTGGAGGATGGTCTCGAAGAGGGCCTCGAGGTCCTCGCCCTCGGGGAGGCCACCGTTGTCGGGGCGCTCGAGCGATGCGCGGCCGGCCTTGGCCGACGCGTAGACGATGGGGAAGTCGATCTGCTCCTCCGTCGCGTCGAGGTCGAGGAAGAGCTCGTAGGCCTCGTCGACGACCTCGGCGATGCGCGAGTCGGGACGGTCGACCTTGTTGATGCAGAGGATGACCGGCATCTTCGCGGCGAGGGCCTTGCGCAGCACGAAGCGGGTCTGGGGCAGCGGGCCCTCGGACGCGTCGACGAGCAGGACGACACCGTCGACCATCGACAGGCCGCGCTCGACCTCACCACCGAAGTCGGCGTGGCCGGGGGTGTCGATGATGTTGATCGTGACGCCGTCGTCGAGGCCGCGGTCCTGGGCGGCCTTGCCCGTGTAGTGCACCGCGGTGTTCTTCGCGAGGATCGTGATGCCCTTCTCGCGCTCGAGGTCACCGGAGTCCATCGCGCGCTCGTCGACGTGCTGGTGCTCGCCGAACGCGCCGGACTGCCAGAGCATCTTGTCGACGAGGGTGGTCTTGCCGTGGTCGACGTGGGCGACGATGGCGACGTTGCGGATGTCCGCGCGGGTCTTCATGGGCATGAGGGACAGTCTCTCAGGGTTTCGAGGGTGGTTCGGACCACGGCGTCGTGGGTGGGTCTCGTGTGGTTCAGGAGGCGCTTCGGGTGTCCGGCTCGGGCGCGGGGGGCGCCTGGAGCATCTGCTCGAGCCGCTCGACGATGGGCAGGTCGGCCGGGAGCCAGGCGACGGCTCGGAGGTCGTTCCTCTCGAGCCAACGCAGCTCGTCGTGGTCCTCGAGGGGCTCGGGCGTGCCCTCGACGACCTCGACCAGCCACACCAGCATCTCGTACCGGTCGCCCAGCGGCCACGTGGAGCCCGGCCTCGGACCGGGCACGTGCGCTCCCAGGCGCACGCGGACGCCGAGCTCCTCGAGGAGCTCGCGGTGCAGGGCCGACAGAGGGGACTCGCCCTCGTCGACCTTGCCACCGGGCAGCTCCCAGCCCCCGGCGAGCGCCGAGGGCTCGGTGCGACGGGCCGACAGCAGCCGGGTCGGGCGCTCCAGGTCGTCGACGACGGCGGCCCCGACGACGAGGCGAACCGGGTGCTGGACGGGGTCTGGGCTGCTCATGGCGCCACCGATGGTGCCACAGCAGGTTGACCGCGACGACCGGGCGACCGCGTGCGAGCACCGTGGGGCGTTTACTGGTGGCATGACACGACGGCTCACCGACGAGGAGATCGAGCGCCAGCTGGGCGACCTGCCCGACTGGACGCGTGACGACGACACCATCCGGGCCTCCTTCGAGGCGCCGGACTTCCTGGGCGGCATCGCGCTCGTGCAGGAGGTCGCGGCAGCCGCGGAGACGATGGACCACCACCCCGACATCGACATCCGGTGGCGCACGGTCGCCTTCGCGCTCTCGACCCACTCCGAGGGCGGCCTGACCCAGCTCGACGTCGAGCTCGCGCACCAGATCAGCCAGGAGGCCGCGCGTCGGGGCGCGACCGCGACCGCCTGAACGCCGTCGTCACGCCTGGTGGACGTCGGTTGGGCGTCGGCAGGGCGTCGTCTGGACGTGGTCTGGACGTCCGCTGGGCGTCGACCCGTGGACCGCCCGCGTCCATAACTTAGGATTGCCTCATGCGATCCCACTCACGCTCCGACTCGCGTGCCGAGTCCCGGGAGGGCCATAGTCCCTGGCCGGACCCGATCCGGCCGCCCCAGACGCACCACTCGCTCACCCGGGTGGTGATCGCATGAGCACCGCCCTCGGCATCGGCCTGGGCATCCTGCTGATCCTCGCCCTGACCGCGGCGACCGGCTACTTCGTGGCCCAGGAGTTCGCCTACGTCGCCGTCGACCGCAACGCCCTCAAGCAGCTCGCGGCCGAGGGCGACGCCCCGGCCGAGCGCGCCCTTCGCGTCACGTCGCAGCTGTCGTTCACCCTCTCGGCCGCCCAGTTCGGCATCACGGTGACGGCCCTGCTCGTCGGCTACGTCTCCGAGCCCCTCGTCGGCGCCGGCATCGCCGAGCTGCTCGACCCCTCGATGTCGTATGCCGCCCGGCTGAGCCTCTCGGTCACCGCCGTCCTCGTCTTCTCCACCGTCGTGCAGATGGTCTTCGGCGAGCTCGCGCCCAAGAACCTCGCCATCGCGCGGACCGTGCCCCTCGCCCGGTCCCTCAGCCGCTCGACGCTCTTCTACCTCAAGGTCGCCGGGCCCGTCGTACGGCTCTTCGACCGTTCGTCCACGACCCTGCTGCGCAGGGTCGGCATCGAGCCGGTCGAGGAGCTCGAGCAGGGTGCGACGGCCGAGGACCTCACCCGGATCATCGACGAGTCGCACGCGGGCGGACTGCTCGACGACGACCTGTCGGAGGTGCTCGAGGGCGGCCTGCGCTTCCGCGAGCTCGACGCCGGTGACGTCATGACACCACGCGTGCGCGTCACGACCATCCACGCCGACGCCCCGGTCTCGGCTCTCGTCGACCTGCTCGACACCGGCTGGTCCCGCTTCCCGGTGACCGGCCGCGACGGCGACGACATCGTCGGTGTCGCGGGCATCGCCGAGGTCCTGGCCGTGGAGCCCGAACGGCGCACCACGACGACCGTCGCCTCGGTGGTCTCGGACCCGACGGTCGTGCCGACGAGCGCTCCCCTGCCCCGCGTCCTCGAGCAGATCCGGGCCGACCACCGGCAGCTGGCCGTCGTCGTCGACGAGCACGGCGGCTTCGCCGGCATCGTCACCTTCGAGGACATCGCCGAGGAGGTCGTCGGCGAGATCCTCGACGAGGACGACACCCCGGAGCCCGGCGTCGTCGAGACCGGTACCGACACGTGGCTCGTCCCGGGCCACCTGCGCCTCGACGAGCTCGACACGGCGACCGAGCTGCGCCTCGCGAGCAGCGACGAGTACTCCACCATCAGCGGGCTCATCCTCGAGGACCTGGGCCGCACGGCCGTCGTCGGTGACGTGGTCCACGTCGAGGCACGCCGCGAGGTCGTGCCGGACCGTCACCTGAGCGACCACGTGGACGAGGCGCCCGGCGCCGACGACACGGACGACACGTTCGACAGCGCGCACGCCGGATCCCCGGCCCCGGATGACGCCGGCGGCTCCGAGGACCCGGCGGCCGGCCCACCGTCCGGCCGTGACGACCACGACGACCGCGACGACCGCGACGACCGCGAGCCCGAGCACCGGCACCTGCCGGTCTCGGTCCGCCTGACCGTCGAGGCCGTCGAGCGTCACGTCCCGTCGTCGGTGCGGGTCGAGGTGCTCGACCTCATGTCCGACCTCGAGGCACTCGACTCGGGCTCCGACGTCGACGGGGCAGGCGCGTCCGGTGGCGATGCGGCCGACCGGACGGCCGACACGCGGACGGAGGCGGGCCGATGACGACCGCCCTGCTCGTCTCCCTCCTGCTCCTCGTCCTCAACGCGTTCTTCGTCGCCGCGGAGTTCGCCCTCGTGGCGAGCAAGCGCCACCGGCTCGAGGACCTCGCCGAGCGCGGCAGCGTCGCGGCGCGGGCCGCCGTGCGCGGCAGCCGCGAGCTGTCGCTCATGCTCGCGGGCGCCCAGCTCGGCATCACGCTGTGCACCCTGGGACTGGGCTCACTGGCCAAGCCGGCCGTGGCGGAGCTGCTCACCCCGGTGTTCACCTTCGTCCGCGTCCCCGAGGCGGCGGCATACGTCGTCTCGGTCGTGCTGGCCGTCGGCATCGTCGTCTTCCTGCACATGGTGGTCGGCGAGATGGCGCCGAAGTCGTGGGCCATCGCCCACCCCGAGCGGTCGGCAGTGCTGCTGGCGCTGCCGTTCCGCGGTTTCGCGTGGGTCATGCGTCCGGCGCTCAGCCTGCTCAACGCCATGGCCAACGGCTGCCTGCGCCTCGTCGGCGTGACGCCGCAGGACGAGCTCGGCCAGGTCCACGGCCCCAAGGAGCTGCAGCTGCTCATCGCGAGCTCGAAGGACCACGGCATGCTCGCGGAGCCCGAGCACCGCGTCCTCGCCGGCGCCATCGACCTCGACACGACACCGGTCAGCGAGGTCCTCGTGCCGATCGAGCGGGCCGTCGGGGTCGCCACGACCGCGACCTGCGCGCAGGCCGAGGCCGTCTCCCGCGACACCGGTCGCTCGCGGCTCGTCGTCCGGGAGGGCGACACGCCGGTCGGCATCGCCCACGTGCGCGACATCGTGCGCGCCGCTCCCGGGGCGCCCGTCACGACCGTCACGGCGCCGGCGGTCCACGTCGACGCCGACCTGTCGCTGCTCGACGCGGTGTCGGCGATGCGGGCGCAGCACGTCCAGCTCGTCCTCGTCGACGCTCCGCCCGCGACCATCGGTCTCGTGACGATGGAGGACCTCCTCGAGCGCGTCCTCGGACAGTTCGACGACGAGACCGACGCCTAGCTGTACCCGGCCATGACGTTGGTAGCAGCGAGCCTGCTTGAACGAACGAGAACCTCCGAATGGGATGTGGCTTGTCTAAGGCCCACTCCAACCCGGAGGTTCTCGTGTCCCACGGTAGTGCCCGGCTGACCGTCCATGGTCGGCGCCTGATCGTCCAACGCCACCAGGCCGGCTGGCCCCAGGCCCACATCGCGGCCGCGATGGGCATCTCGCGCAAGTGTGTGAAGACGTGGATCGATCGGTACGCCGCTGAAGGCGAAGCCGGTCTGATCACGCGCTCGTCACGGCCTCACCACATGCCCACCAGGACCAGCGAGGAGCTCGAGCAGAAGGTCTTGGCTGCCCGCGCCACGCATCGGGACGGCCCGGACGTGATCGCCCCGAAGGTCGGGGTGCCGGCCCGGACGGTGTCAAGGATCCTGCGCCGACACCGGGTGCCCTACCTGCGCGACTGTGACCCGATCACGGGTGAGGTGATCCGGTCTTCGAAGCAGACCGCCGTGCGCTACGAACGCGAACGGCCCGGTGAGTTGGTGCACATGGACGTCAAGAAGATCGGCCGCATCCCTGACGGCGGTGGCTGGCGCGTGCACGGTCGCGGCATCGCCCGTGACCGGGTCAACGGCCCGGGCTACGACTACGTCCACTCGCTCGTCGATGACTATTCCCGCCTGGCATACAGCGAGGTCCTGCCCGACGAGAAGGGCGTGACCTGCGCGCAGTTCCTGCAACGCGCGATCGCTGCCTTCGCTGATCACGGCATCCCCCGGATCGAGCGGCTGATGACCGACAACGCGTGGGCCTACCGGTACTCGCTACGAGCCGTGTGTGCCGAGCACGGCATCACCCAGAAGTTCATCAAGCCGCATTGCCCGTGGCAGAACGGCAAGGTCGAAAGACTCAACCGCACCCTGGCCACCGAGTGGGCCTACCGCACGGCCTACGCCAGCAACGCCGAACGCGTCGCCGCTCTTGCGCCATGGCTCGAGCACTACAACACTGAACGCCGCCACAGCGCCCTACGAGGTCACCCTCCAGTCAGCCGACTGCAACCAACCTGATGGCCGGGTACACCTAGCGCGCGTCCGCCCCGCGCGCGCCGCACGCGTACGGCCGCGTCCGCGACCCGCTCCGCCGGACACCCGCTGGGAGTCTCGTACGAGCCCCCTCCGAGCCCGCTCGGAGGGGGCTCCGTCGCTGTCGTCGGGCTGTCGCGGTCCCGCTCATGGCAGGCCGTCGTCCCTCCGGACCGGCTCCCGAGGCAGCGCCGCGGCGGCGGGCGATCTTCCCGTCGTGCGGGCCAGGTCGCCGGAAGATCTCCTCCGCGTCACGATTCGGCCAAGTCGGTTGCTGACCGTGTCGCACCGCTGAATGATGAAGCGCGCGGTCGCGGGGGCGGTAGGTTGCGGCTGCTACCCAGCATGTTGGAGGGCCGACCCGGTCTCCGGCACCGATCACGACCCGGAGGTGACGGCATCCATGAGCACTCCCCTTGAGCTCGAGCCCGGCGCGACCTCGGCTGAGCCCGAGTCCGTCCTGCAGGGCGAGAAGCGCATCGAGGGCAGGTCGCTCGGCCAGATCGCCTGGACCCGCCTCAAGCGCGACAAGGTCGCGCTCGCGGGTGGCATCTTCGTCCTCTTCCTCATCGTCGTCGCGATCGCCGCCCCGCTCGTCGTCGGCCTGCTCGGGCACCCGCCGAACGAGTTCCACCAGGAGCTCATCGACCCCAACACCCAGATCCCGATCGGCCCCTACGGCGGCATGTCGTGGGACTTCCTCTACGGCCTCGAGCCGGTCAACGGCCGCGACATCTTCAGCCGCGTCATCTACGGCTCGCAGATCTCGCTGCTCATCGCCTTCCTCGCGACGCTGCTCTCCGTGGTCATCGGCACCATCCTCGGCGTCGTCGCCGGCTTCTTCGGCGGGGCCATCGACACCCTGATCAGCCGCACGATGGACGTCTTCCTCGCCTTCCCGCTCCTCGTCTTCGCCCTGGCGCTCGCCGGCGTCGTGCCCGACGAGGCGTTCGGGCTCAAGGGCGACGCGCTGCGCATCTCGGTCATCGTCTTCATCATCGGCTTCTTCAACTGGCCCTACATCGGCCGCATCGTGCGCGGCCAGACGCTGTCGCTGCGCGAGCGCGAGTTCGTCGATGCGGCACGCAGCCTCGGGGCACGCACGCCCTACATCCTCTTCAAGGAGCTGCTGCCCAACCTCATGGCGCCGATCCTCGTCTACGCGACGCTGCTCATCCCGAGCAACATCCTCTTCGAGGCCGGCCTCTCGTTCCTCGGCGTCGGGGTGCAGCCCCCGCGCGCCACCTGGGGCGGCATGCTCTCCGATGCCGCCCAGTGGTACCAGATCGACCCCTGGTTCATGCTCTGGCCCGGCCTCGCCATCTTCGTGACGGTGCTGGCCTTCAACCTCTTCGGGGACGGCCTGCGTGACGCCCTCGATCCGCGGTCTCGGTAACCCACCGCAGCCCGCATCCCGCAACACGAAGGAGCGCATCCACTCATGAAGAACACACGCGTGATGGTGGTCGCAACCGCGGCCGCCCTCGCTCTGGGGCTGTCTGCCTGTGCCGGCAGCCAGACCCCGGGCACCTCGACCACCGGTGGCGGCGGCGGGGGCAACGCAGGCGCGGCTCCGGCAGCGGACGCGGCGCTCAAGGCCATCGTCCGTCCCACGGACAAGAAGGGCGGCACGCTGCGCTTCGGCATCTCGAGCGACTGGGACTCCGTCGACACGGGCGACACCTACTACGGCCTCTCGTGGGACTTCCTGCGCAACTACGCGCGCACCCTGGTCGCCTTCAAGGCGGCTCCGGGACAGGAGGGCAACCAGCTCGTCGGAGACCTCGCGACGGGTCTCGGCAAGCCGAGCGCCGACAACAAGACGTGGACCTACACCCTTCGTGACGGCCTGAAGTACCAGGACGGCACCCCGATCACGAGCAAGGACATCAAGTACGGCGTCGCGCGCCAGCTCGACAAGGGGACCTTCCCCAACGGCCCGACGTACTTCAACGACTTCCTCGCCGACGTCCCGGCCGACTACTCGGTCTACAAGGACAAGAACCTCGACAACCTCAAGTCGATCGAGACGCCCGACGACAAGACGATCGTCTTCAAGCTGAAGACGCCCTTCGCCGGCTTCGACTACTTCGCCCAGCTCCCCGCCACGGCCCCGGTGCCGCAGGCGAAGGACACCGGCACGAAGTACAAGGAGGCCTACGTCGCGAGCGGGCCGTATAAGTTCTCGGTCTACCAGACGGGCAAGCGCATCGAGCTCGTCCGCAACGACCAGTACGACCCTGCGACCGACCCGGACACCGGCCGCAAGGCGCTCCCGGACAAGATCACCGTCGAGATCGGCGTCAACGCCGCCGACCTCGACAACCGCCTCATGGCCGGTGACCTCGACATCGACCTCGCCGGCACCGGCGTCCAGGCCGCCGCGCAGGGCAAGATCCTCGCCGACCCGGCGCTCAAGGCCAAGACGGACAACGTCGTCACGGCACGTACGAGCTACACGCAGATCAACACCGACGTCGCGCCGTTCGACAACATCGACTGCCGCAAGGCCGTCATCTTCGCCTACGACAAGACGGGCTACCAGCGCGCCTACGGCGGCAACGTCGGTGCCGACATCGCCACCGGCCTGCTGCCCCCGATCATCCCTGGCTTCCAGGAGATGGACCTGTTCAACGCCAAGTCCAAGCCGACCGGTGACGTCGACTCGGCCAAGGCCGCGCTCGCCAAGTGCGGTCAGCCGAACGGCTTCGAGACGAACATCTCGTACCGCCCGGAGCGCCCGAAGGAGAAGGCGGCCGCCGAGTCGATGCAGCAGGCGCTCGCCAAGGTGGGCATCAAGCTGACGCTCAAGCCCTACCCGGCCGGTGACTACTTCAAGCTCTACGCGGGCAAGCCGGACTTCGCCAAGTCCAACAAGCTCGGCCTCATGGTGATGAGCTGGGGCGCTGACTGGCCCGACGGCTTCGGCTTCCTGAGCCAGATCGTCGACAGCCGCGTCATCCGGCCCGCCGGCAACACCAACCTCGGCATCAAGATCCCCGAGGTGGACAAGCTGATCGACCAGGCACTGTCGGAGAACGACACCACGAAGCGCGAGGCGCTGTGGGGTCAGATCGACAAGACCATCATGGACAACGCCTCGGTGATCCCGGGTGTGTGGGGCAAGTCCCTGCTCTTCCGCCCCGACACCGTGTCGAACGTCTTCGTCAACGACGGCTACTCGTACTACGACTACGCAGCGGCGGGCGTCACCAACCCGTGACCCTCAGGCCCTTCCGCGGGCCCTCCGGTTCGAACCATTTCATCGAAAGTAGGTGAAGGCGTGACGCGGCGACGGGTAGCCACAGGCTGCTCGTCGCCGCGTCCGGCCACCACATCGTGCTGACGTACCTGATCCGCCGGCTCTTCGCCGCCGTCCTGCTGCTCTTCATCGTGAGCGCGGTCGTCTTCGTGATCTTCTTCCTCGTGCCCCGCATCGGTGGCGCCACGGCGGACGACCTCGCCTCGCGCTACGTCGGCAAGAGCGCCGGCGAGGCCCAGATCCACGCGCAGGCGATCAAGCTCGGCTTCACCGACCCGATCTGGGTGCAGTACGGCCGGTTCGTCAAGGGCGTCCTCACAGGATCCGACTACGACACCGGTGCCGGCATCGACCACTGCCCGGCGCCGTGCCTCGGCTACTCCTACATCACGCAGAACCCGGTGCTGCCCGACATCCTCGACCGGCTGCCCGTCACCGCGATCCTCGCGGCGGGCGCCGCGTTCCTGTGGCTCGTCGGCGGCGTCGGCACCGGCGTCATCTCCGCGCTCAAGCGCGGCAGCGCGCTCGACCGCGGCTTCATGGGCATCGCCCTCGCCGGCGTGTCCCTCCCCATCTTCTTCACCGGGCTGCTCTCGCTGACGATCTTCAGCTACGGCCTGAAATGGACGTATGCCGGTGGCGCCAGTCCGATGGACGCCACCAGTCCGCTCGACCTCGTCCATCGCATGCTGCTGCCCTGGATCACGCTCGCGTTCCTCTACGCGGCCTCGTACGCCCGCCTGACCCGCGCCGGCATGCTCGAGACGATGAACGAGGACTACATCCGCACGGCCCGCGCCAAGGGGCTCAAGGAGCACGACGTCGTCGTCAGGCACGGGCTGCGCTCGGCGCTGACGCCGATCCTCACGATCTTCGGACTCGACCTCGGCCTGCTCCTCGGTGGCGCGGTCCTGACCGAGACGACGTTCTCGCTCCAGGGCATCGGCTACTACGCCGTGCAGGCGATCACGAACAACGACCTCCCGAAGGTGCTCGGCGTGACCCTCTTCGGCGCCGTGTTCGTCATCTTCGCGAGCCTCATCGTCGACCTCCTCTACGCCGTCCTCGACCCCAGGGTGCGCACCTCATGAGCCAGTCCACCAACGAGACCACGACCCGCGCGGACGACCGGACGCGCCGCAGCGACAAGGGCACCCCGTCCCCCAACACCCTCGACGGCATCGGGGGCCTGGGTGCACCTCCCGCCGACGCGTTCCTGTCGGTGCGTGACCTCCGCGTCCACTTCCCCACCGACGACGGCGTCGTGAAGTCCGTCGACGGGCTCTCGTTCGACGTGGCCCGCGGCAAGACGCTGGGCATCGTCGGCGAGTCCGGCTCGGGCAAGAGCGTGACGAGCATGTCGATCATGGGTCTGCACAAGCCCGGCACGGTCCGCATGACGGGCTCGATCAAGCTCGACGACACCGAGCTCATCGGCGCCAAGGCCGAGCGGGTCCGCGAGCTGCGCGGCAAGCGGATGGCGATGATCTTCCAGGACCCCCTCTCGGCGATGCACCCCTTCTACACGGTGGGCCACCAGATCATCGAGGCCTACCGGATCCACAACAAGGTCAGCACGGCCGTGGCGAAGAAGCACGCGATCGACATGCTCGGACGCGTGGGCATCCCCCAGCCGTCGAGCCGCGTCGACGACTACCCGCACCAGTTCTCGGGCGGGATGCGCCAGCGCGCCATGATCGCGATGGCCCTGTCGTGCGACCCCGACCTGCTCATCGCCGACGAGCCGACGACCGCGCTCGACGTCACGGTCCAGGCCCAGATCCTCGACCTCATCCGCGACCTCCAGTCGGAGTTCAACTCGGCCGTCATCCTCATCACCCACGACCTCGGCGTCGTCGCCGAGCTCTCCGACGACATCATGGTGATGTATGCCGGTCGCTCGGTCGAGTACGCCACCGCCGACGAGGTCTTCACCCGGCCCCAGCACCCCTACACGTGGGGCCTGCTCAGCTCGATGCCCCGCCTCGACCGGGTGCGCACCGAGCGCCTGCGCCCGATCAAGGGCGCCCCGCCCAGTCTCATCAACGTGCCGTCGGGCTGCCCGTTCCACCCGCGCTGCGCCTACGCCGACCGCACGAACGGGCTGAGCCAGACCGAGCGTCCACCGTTCGCTGAGACGTACCCGGGGCACTACTCCGCGTGCCACCTCACGCGCGAGGAGCGGACCGCCATCTGGGAGAACGACATCAGGCCGACGTTGTGATGCCCGCACCGTCCGTCCACGCCGCGTCCGGTCGCGCACCTCGCGACCTCAGCACAGGAGCCCCATCGTGACCACCACCCACGTCAAGCCGACCGCGTCCAAGCAGGCGGGCGAGTCGCTCCTGCAGGTCTCCGGCCTGACGAAGCACTTCCCGATCACGCGTGGCCTGCTGCAGCGCCAGGTCGGCGCCGTCCAGGCGGTCGACGGCCTGACGTTCGACGTGTCGCGCGGCGAGACCCTCTCCCTCGTGGGCGAGTCCGGCTGCGGCAAGACGACGACCGGACGGATGCTGACGCGCCTGCTCGAGCCGACGGGCGGCACGATCCTGCTCGAGGGCGAGGACATCACCCACTGGTCCGCCGGCAAGCTGCGGCCGCTGCGCCGCGACGTGCAGATGATCTTCCAGGACCCCTACGGGTCGCTGAACCCGCGACACACGGTCGGCACCATCGTCGGCGCGCCGTACCACCTGCAGGGCATCAAGACCGAGCACGGCATCAAGCGCGAGGTCCAGGACCTCCTCGAGCTCGTCGGTCTCAACCCCGAGCACTACAACCGCTACCCGCACGAGTTCTCGGGTGGCCAGCGCCAGCGCATCGGCATCGCGCGCTCCCTGGCCCTCAAGCCCAAGCTCATCGTCGCCGACGAGCCCGTGTCGGCCCTCGACGTGTCGATCCAGGCGCAGGTCATCAACCTGCTCGAGGACCTCCAGGACGAGCTGGGCCTGACCTACGTCGTCATCGCGCACGACCTCTCGGTCGTCCGGCACATGTCCGACCGCGTCGCGGTGATGTACCTCGGCAAGCTCGTCGAGATCGCGGAGCGCGATGAGCTCTACACGCGGCCCATGCACCCGTACACGACCGCGCTGCTCTCGGCGGTGCCGATCCCCGACACGCAGCGACGCACCAAGCGCGAGCGCATCCGCCTCGAGGGCGACGTGCCGAGCCCGGTCAACCCGCCGCCGGCGTGCCGCTTCCACACGCGCTGCTGGAAGGCGCAGGAGATCTGCAGGACCCAGGAGCCGCCGCTCGTCGAGCTCGCCCCCCTGCACCAGGTCGCCTGCCACTTCCCCGAGAACACCGAGGCCCCGGCGCCCCGGGCCGGGGCCCCGCTCGGCGACGTCGTCCCCGACGACGCCCCCCGGGCCGATGCGACCGGCACTCCCGTCACGCCCGAGCGCGACACCCAGGACCGCGAGGCCGGCGACGGCGGCGAGGTTCCGCGCGCCTGACCCGCGGGAAGCAATCCCTCACCGCGGTGGTTGAGCGGTGCATGAAGGTCGAGATCTGGTCTGACATCGCCTGCCCCTGGTGCTACATCGGCAAGCGTCGCTTCGAGAGGGCGCTCGCCGCGTTCCCGCACCGCGACGAGGTCGAGGTGCAGTGGCGCAGCTACCAGCTCGACCCGACGCTGCCCGACCACCACGACGGCACGGAGCTCGACTACCTCGTCGACCGCAAGGGGATGTCGCGCGACCAGGTGAGCCAGATGTTCGACCAGGTGACGGCGATCGCCGCCGACGAGGGCCTGCACTACGACTTCGGGTCCGTCGTCGTGGCCAACAGCTTCGCCGGGCACGAGCTGCTCCACCTCGCCAAGGATCGCGGCGTCGGCGACGAGGTCAAGGAGGCGCTCCTGTCGGCGCACTTCGAGCACGGTGAGGACATCGGCGACCGGGAGGTCCTCGTGCGCATCGGCACCGAGGCCGGGCTCGACGCCGACGAGATCGCGCGCGACCTCGCGACCCACACGTGGCGGGACGCGGTCGTCGCCGACATCACCGCTGCGAACTCCCTCGGGATCAGGGGCGTTCCGTTCTTCGTGCTCGACGAGAGGTACGGCGTCTCCGGCGCTCAGCCCACCGAGCTCTTCACCCAGGCGCTCGAGCAGGCGTGGCGGGAGTCGCACCCCCTCGTCATGCTGCAGCCCGTCGCGACCGGGGTCGCCACCGACGCGACCGACGCCGTCGCCTGCGGACCCGACGGCTGCTGAGAACGCGCCACACGGCATACGACGACAACGCCTCGCTCCGCGGCCCCCGGGTTCGGCGCGAGGCCCGCACCAAGGTGTGGTAGCGAGCGAGCTGCTCCGGCTGGCCGTGGCCGGCGTCGGCTTCATGCCACCGGAGCAATGATGAGTTCACACAGAGGCCACGGCACCTTCCCGTCGGGTGCCGTGGCCTCGGAGTCAGGACGCCTGAGCCGCGAAGAAGATGCCGGCAATCGCGTCCCCGTATGAGACGAAGAAGTGGTCGACACCCTTGCCGTCGGACGACTTCGACGTGATCTCCTCGAGGTCTCCGATGGACCTCGGGATAGTGAACTTCTCGAAGACGGTGAAGCTGAGGGGCACGCCCTGCTCCCTCGTCATGCTGAGTGCGGTCTGCACCTGCTCGTCGGTCAGCGGGTCGCCGCCGAGGAAGAAGTGACCAGTGCGGTAGAGCTCCTCGAGCTGGAGCGTGTACCAGTTCGAGGAGTGACTGGCCCCGGCGTTGCCCTGGGCCGAGCGATTGGCGATGAAACACTCGTGAGCCGACGCGACGCCAGCACCGACGGACACGAGGGCCGTGGTGAGAGCGAGCGTGGCAGCGGTCCTGCGCAGCATGGCGGTTCCTTCGGTTCTCGGGCGCATCGGGGTGATCGCGCCGACCGGTGAAGCGTCCTGCGGCTCGGCTCCACACACCACGCACGGCGATCGCACGGTTCCGACTGTACGAGTGGTGTACGAGACCTAGACTCCCCGCGTGGCGGCCCTTGACTCAACCGATCCGGCCGGTTCCTCGCGACCGCAGGAGCCGTTCGGCGAGGTGTTGCGCCGGTTGCGGGAGGCAGCGGGCTATACGCAGGAGGAGCTCGCCGCGCGTGCCGGGCTTACCTCACACGGCATCAGCGCGCTTGAGCGGGGCCTGCGGTCGCGCCCCTACCCGCACACCGTCCGCTCGCTCAGCTCCGCCTTGTCGCTGGGCGCCGAGGACCGCGCGGCCCTTCTCGCGGCGGTGCGACCCCGCACCCGGGCGGGGGATGACACGCTCGGGGCCGGCGATCGGGTCGTGTCCCGGGTCGCTCGTGGTGGTGGGTCCCTACCTTCGGAGCTCACCCCGCTGGTGGGACGTGACGACGACCTCGACGCGGTGCTCTCGCTGCTGCGGGCACCCGGCGTACGGCTTGTCACGCTGACTGGCACCGGGGGCGTCGGGAAGACCCACCTCGCGCTGACGGTGGCTCGCAAGGCGCGCGCCCACCACCCGGACGGCATCACCTTGGTGCTCCTCGCCGAGGTGGAGGACGACGCCCTCGTGCTGCCGACGATCGGCAGGGCGCTCGGCCTCCACGCGGTCGAGGGCCCCGACGAGGCCGTCGTCGAAGCACTTCGCGGCCGACGCGTCCTTCTCGTGCTCGACAACCTCGAGCAGCTGCCCGGGGTCAGCGCCACCGTGACCCACCTGCTCGAGGAGTGCGACGAGCTCGTCGTCCTCGCAACGAGCAGGGCCGCGCTTCGCGTGCGCGGCGAGGTCGAGTATGCCGTGCAGCCACTCGCGCTCCCCAGCGGCGTCGGAGGAATGGCCGAGGTCGAGGCCGCGCCCGCCGGAATGCTCTTCCTAACGCGGGCGCGTGCGGTCTCGCCGGGCTTCGCCACGACTCCGGACGACGCGGCTGTAGTCACCGCCCTCTGCACCCGGCTCGCCGGCATACCTCTTGCTCTCGAGCTCGCCGCCGCGCGCGCCCGGCTCCTCTCCCCCCGCCTGCTGCTCGACCGGCTCGACGACGCCATGGCCCGCCAGGGGTCCGCCGACCTGCCGGTGCGCCAGCGAACGATGGGCGGGACGCTCGACTGGAGCTACCGGCTGCTCACCGAAGCCGAGCAGGCGCTCTACCGTCGGCTCGCCGTCTTCACAGGCGGGGCGTCGCTCGACGCGGTGGAGGCCGCGGTCGGGGACCTCGGCGACGTCCTCGGGCACCTCGAGCGTCTCGTCGAGCACTCGCTCGTGCGAGTGACCACTCTGCCGGACGGGTCAGTGCGACACTCCATGCTCGAGCCGGTCCACCAGCACGCGGCGGCGCTGCTCGGCGGTGACGAGGAACGGGAAGCCCGGTCGAGGCATGCCGACTTCTTCCGCACCCAGGCGATCGAGGCCGCCCGTCACTACGAACGGTCCGACCAGGTCGTCTGGCTCGACCGGTCGGAGCGAGACGCCGCCAACCTGGTCTCCGCCGTCGACCACTGGATCGCCACGGGCGACGGCCAGCGCTCCGGAGAGATGGTTTGGGCGTTGTGGCTCTTCTGGTGGCTACGCGGTCACCTCAGGCAGGGTCGTCGTCTGGCCGAGAGCGCTTTGGCTCTCGACATGACGCCGCCCATCCGCGTCCGCACGACGTTGACGGCGGCCTCGATGGCGTTCGCGCAGGGCGACATAGAGACGAGCGCTCTCAGGTGGCAGGTCGCCCGTCGCATCGCGGTGGAGACCGACGACGCGCTGGGGCGCGCATTCGGAGAGGCCGGAGAGGGTCTCGCGGCGCTCGCGGCCGGCGACCTCACGAGCGCAGGCCGGCACTTCGCGCGCGTCCTCGAAGCAGTGAGCTCCGACGACCCGGAAGCCGACTGGATCCTCGGGCTGACCCACGTCTGGCTCGGCACCGTGAACCTGCTGCAAGGTGCCCCCGACGTCGCCATCTCGCGCTGCGAGCAGGGCTTGGCGCTCGCTCGCCGCCGGGGTGACCGACTCACGACCTACGTCGCGCTCTACGGACTGGTCCAGGCCGCCTTGTCGCTCGGACGACCGCAGGACGCTCGTGGGCTCCTCCTCGAGGGCATCGAGCTCTCCGACGAGACCGGTGACCTCGCCAACCTCGCCTTCTTCCTCGAGAGCCTCGCCGTCGTGGAGTGCTCGATGGGCGACCACTCGCGCGCCACGTTGCTGCTCGGCGCCTCCTCGGCGATGCGTGACCGGGTGGGCTCGGCGGTGTACGGCTACTACCTGCCTGACCCCGCACTCCGCGCTGCGGCCGAGCGCGGCGCCCGCGTTCGGCTGGGGGAGGACGCCTTCGTCGCTGAGCTGACGCACGGCCGCTCACTGACACCGTCGGAGGCGGTCGCCGTGGCGGTCGGCGGTGGTCGCGGCCTTCGGACCGAACGTCAGCACCGCTGAGCACGTCGGACCTTCACTGGGAGACCTGTGGCGGGGCGCACCCCTCGGAGGATCCCAGGTCGGGCGCGGCGGTGCACATGAGGAGCGGCGGTGCACATGAGGAGAGGCGCCACTCGCTCGGGGGTCCGAGTGGCGCCTCTTCTGACCCCTCCATCGGTGCGGCGGGCGGGGGCGTTACAGCGATCCGATACTTTTTTTCCGCCGGGCTCCACCCGTGACGCAACACGGCGCTCACGCGCCGGCAACAGCGGCGTCACGTCGCTCGGTCACCGTGGTGGGACCAGCCCCGACCACGGAGGCCAGACCCCATGACGACGACCGAACGAGGGATCGCCCTCGTCGCCCACGACAACAAGAAACCCGACCTGCTCCGGTGGGCCGCCTTCAACAGCGAGACGCTCGCGGAGCACCGGCTCTTCGCCACGGGCACGACGGGCACGCTGCTGCAGTACGAGCTGGGCCTGCCCGTGACCCGCCTGCTCAGTGGTCCCGTCGGCGGCGACCAGCAGATCGGCGCCCGGATCGCCGAGGGCCTCATCGACCTGCTCGTCTTCTTCTGGGACCCGCTCGAGCCCCAGCCGCACGACCCCGACGTCAAGGCACTGCTGCGCGTGGCCGCGGTCTGGAACACCGCCGTCGCCTGCAACGTCGCGAGCGCCGACCTCATGATCTCCTCGCCCCTGCTCTCGGGCGACTACGCGCCGGCGCGTCCCGACTTCGGCGACCGGACGCTGACGAGCGACATGTCCGCAGGACCCGAGGGACCGTCCCTCGTCGCGTGACCCGCGTGACCGGCGCGGTCGGCGCGGTCGGCGCGGTCGGCGCGGTCGGCGCGGTCGGCGCGGTCGGCGCGGTCGGCGCGGTCGGCGCGGTCGGCGCGGTCGGCGCGGTCGGCGCGGTCGGCGCGGTCGGCGCGGTCGGCGCGGTCGGCGCGGTCGGCGCGGTCGGCGCGGTCGGCGCGGTCGGCGCGGTCGGCGCGGTCGGCGCGGTCGGCGCGGTCGGCGCGGTCGGCGCGGTCGGCGCGGTCGGCGCGGTGGCGCTCAGTCCCGCGCCGGCCCCTCTCGCACCGTCGCGACAACGACCTCGCGCAGCTGCTCCAGGGCGGCTGCGTGGGCGCCGGCGAGCTGCGGCCGGTCGGTGACGGCCGCGACGGCGACGGGCACCTGCCGCGGCAGGTCGGCGGCCCGGCGGCGCAGCTCGCGGACGAACGCCTCGTCGCTCCCCCAGGCGCCGCCGACGACGACCACCTCGGGGTCGGCGAGTGCGACCGCCGCCTCGAGGACGCCCGAGACGGCGACCCCCAGTGCTGCGAGCGTCAGTTCGCCGCGGGAGCGGTCGGCGATCGTCGTGCGCAGGTGCTCGACGTCGATGGCGGTCGAGCCGGGCCGGCGCAGGCCGAGCTGGGCGAAGACCTCGGTCAGCCGCGTCGCCCGGCCGTCCGGGCCCTGCGTCGTGAGGTGGGCGATCTCGCCGGCGAGGCCGGAGTGGCCGCGCCGCACCTCGCCGTCGGAGACGACAGCGAGGCCGAGCCCCTCGTCGAGGTAGAGGTAGACGAAGTCGCGGGAGCCCCCGACGGCTCCGACCTCGCCCGCCCCGTGCTCGGCGCGCGCGGCCCAGTTGACGTCGTTGTCGACGAGGACGGGGCCGTCGACGACGGCGGCGAGCAACGAGGGCGCGTCGAGGTCGCCCACGAGGAAGGGGGCGTCGGGCAGGTGCACGAGCCGGCCGGTCGCGCGGTCGACGGGGTCGGCCGCGCTGACGACGGCCACCCGCAGCCTGCCGGCCACCCTCGTCCCGACCGCCGTGGCGGCCTGAGTGACCGCGACGCCCACGGCGCCGACACCCGCGTCCCGGGCCAGCGCCACCTCGGTGGCGGCGACCACCGCACCGAACGCGTCGACGGCCTCGGCCACGACGCCGTGCGGCGTGATGCCGACGACGAGAGCGGAGCCGCAGTCGGGCGCCAGCGTGTAGTAGGAGCCGGCCCGCCCGCGGCCCGAGCTGCGCTCACCCGTGTCGACGACGACGCCGGCGTCGACGAGGCGCCGCATCCCCTCGGAGATCGTCGGCTTCGAGATGCCGGTGAGCGCCGCGACCTCGGCCCGGGTGAGGCGCTGGTGCTCCATGAGGGCTCGCAGCACGTGCTCCTCGGTGAGCGAGCGCAGCAGGTCGAGGCTCGGTTTCGCGGATGACATGCCGCAATTCTAGTTAGGACTCTTGCCCAAAGGCGTCGCGACGCGCTACCGTCGACATTCGTAAGGAGTCCTGACCAAAGGAAGCGTCCATGACCACCACGCACACCACCCCCGCCGACACGGCCCTCCCGCACTGGGAGACCCCACCCGCCGACCTCCCCGCGGCGATCCGCGAGGTGAAGGGTGCGATCCGGGCGCGCATCGAGGCGTCCGGCCGCACCGTCGCCGAGGTCTTCGCCGTCGTCGAGGCCCGCGTCGCCGAGCGCGTCGCCGAGATCCGTGCCGCCCGCGAGCGCGGCGAGGAGGTCTGGCCGGTCATCGACTACGCCGACATCGAGCGCGGCACGGTCACCCCCGAGCAGCTCGAGGCGCTGCGCCGTCGCGGCTGCCTCGTCGTCCGCGGTCACTTCCCGCGCGAGCAGGCGCTCGCCTGGGATGCCGGCATCGTCGACTACGTCGAGGGCAACGGGTTCTTCGAGAGCTACCGAGGGCCCGGTGACGACTTCTTCGGCAGCGTCGGCTCCAAGCCCGAGATCTACCCCGTCTACTGGTCCCCGGCGCAGATGGAGGCCCGACAGAGCGAGCGGATGGCGACGGTCCAGTCGCTGCTCAACGCCCAGTGGACGCACGAGTCCGACGGCGTCACGTGGTTCGACCCCGACCGCGACTCCCTCTACCCCGACCGCATCCGCCGCCGCCCGCCGGGCGCTGACTCGAACGGCCTCGGCGCGCACTGCGACCCGGGCACGCTCGACCTGTGGATGACGCAGGGCTACCAGCAGGCCTTCCGCCACCTCTTCGACGGCACCGTCGAGCAGTACGACCCGTGGGACGCGGCCCACCGCACCTCCGGCCCGCAGTACCCGGGCACGACGATGTGCTCGGCCTTCCGCACCTTCCAGGGTTGGACCGCGCTGTCCGACATGGACCACGACCAGGGCGTCCTGCACACGGTGCCCATCCCCGAGGCGATGGCCTACCTCATGCTCCGCCCCCTGCTCGACGACGTCCCGGACGACGACATGTGCGGGGTCACGACCAACCAGGTCTTCCCCGCCAGCCAGCGGTGGCACCCGCTCCTGCTCGAGGCCCTCAGCGGCATCCCCGACGTACGCGCCGGCGACTCCGTCTGGTGGCACTGCGACATGATCCACAGCGTCGCGCCCGTCACCGACCAGAAGGGCTGGGGCAACGTCATGTACATCCCCGCCGCCCCCTGGTGCGAGCGCAACGAGCGGTATGCCGCCAGCGTGCGTGAGGCGTTCCTCAGCGGTTCCAGCCCGAGCGACTTCCCGGAGGAGGACTACGAGCGCAGCTGGCCCGACCGCTTCGCCCCCGAGCGGCTCAACGCCACGGGACGCCGCGGGCTCGGCCTCGACTGACGTCAGCCTGCGAGGAACGCGGCGACCCGCTCCTTGGGTCGGCCGATGATGGCGCGGTCGCCCTTGACGAGGACCGGACGCTGGAGGAGGCGCGGGTGATCGACGAGGACGGCGACGACCTGCTCGCGGGTCTCGACGTCGGCGTCGGTCAGCCCGAGCTCGGCGAAGTGCGCGTCGCGCCGGACGAGGTCGGTCGGTGCGTCCTCGAGCCGGTCGAGCAGGTCCCGCAGGGCGGCGGCGTCGAGCGGGTGCCGCAGGTAGTCGACGACCTCGGCCTCGACACCCGCCTCGTCGAGGCGGTCCATGGCCGCCCGCGACGTCGAGCAGCGGTGGTTGTGGAGGATCGTCACGTCGCTCATGGCGGCGACCCTAGCGAAGCGGGCCGACCCGTGAGTGTGGGTGCACGCGGACCCTTGTCCCGGGGACCGAGACCGGAGGACGATCGGGGGATCACGGAGGTCCGCGTCCAGGAGGCGTGGTGCTCGAGGAGCGGTCATGGGGATGCGGGACAGGCTCGGCAGGCTGAGGCCACGGAAGCACGAGGAGGCGTCCGGCGGGCAGGCGATGGACGTGGCCCGATACACCTACCTGCTGCGGGTGGCTCCCTCGGACGTGCTCCGCGCCGCTCATCGCGAGGCCTTCGCCACGCTCTCACCAGACCAGCGCCAGGCCCTCTTCCTGCGTCTCGTCCATGACCTGCCGCCCGCACTCCGACCGCCGTCGGCAGAGCCCGCCGACCTGGCCCAGGCCGCCTTTGCGGCAGAGCTCCTCGACCACGGACACCTGGTCCGGATCCTGCGACGACCGGGCCAGGGCGTCACCGAAGGACACGGGGTCGGGACCGGCGGCACCCAGGACGGCGCGCTCCTCTACGCGCACTCCCTCCTGGCGTCGGTCGCCGCCGTGGTGGCCGCCTCACCAGCGCTCGCGCCGTCGCTCGCTGGTTTCGCCAACTCCCCGGAGGCCGCCCAGGTCGACCCCTCGCTCTTCGCTCGCAGTCCCGGCGGCGGCACCTATGGCTCCACGCTCGCCCGGCACACCGGCGTCCCGGGCGACTGACGGCTCACACCCGAGACAGCGGAGCGGGCACCGCACGGCTCCGGCAACCGGCCCGGGGGTGAAGGCTTCGAGGGGTCCCACGGACCCGTCACGGCACCTCTGCGGCGACGTCCGGCGCGTCCCGAGGGACGGACACGTCGTGCTCGCATGCACCGAGAGGAGGCCATGAGCACCGGCGACTGCTACGTTCGTTCCCAGTTGCCGTCCCGGCTCGTGCTCCACGGGCTCGGCACGACGAAGCTGACACGCGAAGGTTCGCGTGTCGCGCCCGTCGTGAGCATCGGCAGCCTGAGGTCTCCGCACGGGAGGCCTCGCTGACAAGAAGAGGCAACACCAGTGGCAACAGGCACCGTGAAGTGGTTCAACAGCGAAAAGGGCTTCGGCTTCATTGAGCAGGACGGCGGCGGCGCCGATGTCTTCGTTCACTACTCGGCCATCGAGAGCGGCGGCTACCGCGAGCTCCAGGAGGGCCAGAAGGTCGAGTTCGACGTCACGCAGGGCCCGAAGGGCCCCCAGGCGGAGAAGGTCAAGGGCATCTGAGCCCACACAGCCTTCGGTGACCTCAGGTCCCGCACAGATCCCCGGCCATCTGGCCGGGGATCTGCTGTTTCCGGGCTCGAGAGGTCGAGCCCGGACGCCGTGTCGTCGGCCCCGACCCACGTGCGGAGCGACGCACACGCCTTGACGAGCCGCCGTTCCCAGCATCACGCTCGGAACGGCAGGGTGGGAAGGAGGCCCCGTGCGCGAGCTGCCGTCCGGGACGGTGTCGATGCTCTTCTCCGACATCGAGGGGTCGACCCTGATGCTGAGCCGTCTGGGGAGCCGGTACACGGACGCACTGGACGGCCACCGCGACGTGCTGCGCTCCGCGTGGGCGGCACACGGTGGGACCGAGATGGGCACCGAGGGGGACAGCTTCTTCGTGGTGTTCCCGACGGCCGGGGGCGCGGTGCAGGCTGCCGTCGAGGCCCAACGCGGGCTGGAGACCCATGCGTGGCCGGGGGACGAGCGCGTGCGCGTCCGCATGGGCATCCACACGGGGTCACCACAGGTGCACCATGACGACTACGTCGGGATGGACGTGCACCGCGCGGCCCGCATCGCCTCCTCCGCCCACGGAGGGCAGGCTGTCCTGTCGTCGGCCTCGGCCGAGCTGGCGCGTGACGCCCTGCCCGACGGCGTCGGACTGAAGGACCTCGGCAGCTACCGCCTCAAGGACATCCCGGAGCCGGAGCGACTGTTTCAGCTCACGGTCGACGGCCTGCAGAACGACTTCCCGGCGCTCAGGACCCTCGGCGCTGCGTCCCGGCTGCCGGTGCCGACGACCCAGCTGGTCGGACGAGAGCAGGCGGTCGCCGAGCTGGTCGACATGGTGCGGTCGCCCGAGGTCCGACTGGTCACGCTCAGCGGACCCGGAGGGTCGGGCAAGACGCGACTCGCCATCGAGGTGGCGACCAGACTCGTGGCAGCCTTCCCCGACGGCATCTTCTTCGTGCCTCTGGCGTCGGCCGCCACCCCCGAGGTCACGTGGACGACGCTCGGCGACGTGCTCGAGGTGCCGCGGAGCAGCCGTCTGCCGCCACGCCTGTTCGAGCACGTGGCACACCGGGCGGCCCTCTTCGTCCTGGACAACCTCGAGCAGCTCACCGACGCCGACGAGGTCGTCTCCCGCCTGCTGTCGGCAGCGCCCGAGGCGGTGGTCCTGACGACCTCGCGTCGACCGCTGGCCGTACCCGGTGAGCACCTCTACCCCGTCCCGCCCCTGGACCTGCCGACCGGGTCGACAGCGACGACCGCCGAGGCGTCCCCGGCGGTGCAGCTGTTCGTGCAGCACGCCCGCAGCGTGCGCCCGGACTTCCGGCTGACGTCGGAGAACGTCGACGCAGTGGTTGCCATCTGCCGGCGACTGGACGGACTGCCGCTGGCCATCGAGCTGTCCGCTGCGCGGACCCGGCTGCTCGGTCCGCAGGCGCTCCTGCGCCGGCTCGACACCACGCTCGACCTGCCGTCGATGAGCAGGCAGGGACCGCTGAGGCATCGGACACTGCGCGAGACCATCGCCTGGTCCTACGACCTGCTCCCCGAGGGTCATCAGGCGTTCTTCTGCAGGCTGGGGGTGTTCGCGGGTGGGGCGGACCTCGAGGCGGTGACGGCGGTCGCGCTCCCCGCCGCGTCGGGCGACCGGACCAGCGAGCCCCTGGACCTCGTCGCCGACCTCGTCGACGCCAGCCTCGCGCTCGTGGCCGAGGCGCCCGACGGCGAGCCCCGCATCACCCTGCTGGAGACGATCCGCTCCTTCGCGCTGGCGGAGCTGCGCGGCACGGGTCAGCTCGACGAGGCACGCTCGGCGCACGCCGACCACTACCTGAGGCTCGCCGAACGGCTCAAGGTGAGGCGCGACGCCGATCATCTCCTTGCCCTCGAGCAGGCGGAGGCCGAGCTCGACAACTTCCGTGAGGCTCTGACCTGGGGGCTGCGTCATGGCGGGGCTATCGAGGGTCTGGATCTCACCACGACCTCGACAGCGCTCCGGTTGTCCACGTCGCTCGGGTGGCTCTGGTACACAGGCGGATACGTCATCGAGGGATGCCGTTGGCTCGAGCTGGCCCTCGAGCGCGGAGGGAGCGCGCCGTCGGGGGACCTCGCCGAGTGCCTGGGGACCTACGCCAACCTCCTGATCGCGCGGGGCGAGGCGGATCGCAGCGCCGAGCTCGCCACGCAGAGCCTGAGCGTGGCGCGCGCGGTCGGCGACGAGGAGCGGGAGGCCTTCGCGATGGGTGTCCTCGGGACGGCGCAGCTGCACCAGGGAGACATCGACTCTGCACGTCGGACGTTCGAGGAGTCCCTGTCGCTGCACCGGCGGATCGGCAACCAGCTCAGGCTCACTCGCGCCCTGGGCAACCTCGCCGGGGTCGAGGAGGAGCTGGGCCACTACGCGCGCGCCGAGGAGCTGACCCACGAGGCGCTCGAGATCGTCACGGCTGCCGGCGACGTGCACGAGGCAGCGGTCCAGGGCCAGAACCTCGCGAACCTGCTGGCGGCGAGCGGGCGCGCCGAGGAGGCCAGCCGACGCGCCCGGTCGCTGATCGACCGGATCGTGCGGCTGCGCAGCCCGAACCTCACGATGGCATTCGCCAACACCTACATGAACATCCTCATCAGACTCGGCGACCCGGTGGGCGCGGCGCGCCTGATCGGCGCGGAGGAGGCCATGAGGGAGCGCTTGTCGCTGCCGAACCCCTACCAGGAGGAGGAGCGGGCCGAGGCCTGGGCCGCGGTGGAGCGGCTCATCTCCGCCGAGGACTGGGCGGCCGAGATCCGGACCGGACGGTGCACCTCCGTGGAGGACCTGCTGCTCGCGCTCGGCGACGGAGATGTTGCCGACCCACGGGTGTGACGGCCTCGGGGTTCGCGCCCCTGAGCGTGGCGGAGGTTCACACGTTGAAGCGGAACTCCACGACGTCGCCGTCGGCCATGACGTAGTCCTTGCCCTCGATGCGCACCTTGCCGGCGGCCTTGGCGGCGTTCATGGTCCCGGCCGCGACGAGGTCGTCGAACGAGACGACCTCGGCCTTGATGAAGCCGCGCTGGAAGTCGGTGTGGATGACGCCGGCGGCCATCGGGGCGGTCCAGCCCTTGCCGATCGTCCACGCACGCGACTCCTTGGGGCCGGCCGTGAGGTACGTCTGCAGGCCGAGCGTGTGGAAGCCGGTGCGGGCGAGCTGGTCCATGCCGGACTCCTCGGCCCCGAAGCTCTGGAGCAGCTCGAGCGCCTCGTCGGGCTCCATCTCCATGAGGTCCATCTCGAGCTTGGCGTTGAGGAAGACCGCGTCGGCCGGGGCGGCGAGCTCGCGCAGCGACTCCTGCAGCTCGGTGTCCGCGAGCTGGTCCTCGTCGAGGTTGAAGACGTAGATGAAGGGCTTGGTCGTCAGCAGCCCGAGCTGCTTCGCCTGGGCGAGGTCGACCCCGGCAGCCGGCCCGGCGGCATACAGCGTGTGGCCTTCCTCGAGGACCTTCTGCGCGGCGAGCGCGAGGTCGACGGCGGCCTTCTTGTCCTTGTTGACCCGGGCCTCCTTCTCGAGCCGGGGCACGGCCTTCTCGAGGGTCTGGAGGTCGGCGAGGATCAGCTCGGTGTGGATCGTCTCGATGTCGCCCGCGGGGCTCACCTTGCCGTCGACGTGCACGACGTCGCCGTCCTCGAAGGCACGGACGACCTGGCAGATCGCGTCGGCCTCTCGGATGTTGGCGAGGAACTTGTTGCCGAGCCCCTCGCCCTCGGAGGCGCCGCGGACGATGCCGGCGATGTCGACGAAGCTCACCGTGGCCGGGAGGATCTTCTCCGACCCGAAGATCTCGGCGAGCGCGCCGAGGCGCGAGTCGGGCAGCGGGACGACGCCGACGTTGGGCTCGATCGTCGCGAACGGGTAGTTCGCGGCGAGCACGTTGTTCTTCGTCAGCGCGTTGAAGAGCGTCGACTTGCCGACGTTGGGGAGACCGACGATTCCGATGGTGAGTGCCACGAGGACAAGAGTTTAGTGGCGATCGCGGGCCCCGCCGACCACGAGGGCGTATGCCGCCCTCCCCCGCTCACGTCAGCGTCCACTCCCAGCCGGGCTGCCAGTCGAACGGCGCGGTGACCAGGTGCTCCAGCGGCGTGCCGTCGAGCAGGTGCTGAAGGGCCCACCGGTTGGCCGAGTGGGCGACGAGGAGCACGCGCTCACCGTCGTGGTCGCGCCGCAGCTCCCGCAGCACCCCGGCCGTCGCGTCGACGACCTCGCGGTAGCTCTGCCCGCCACCGGGGAAGGGCACGTCGACGTGGTCGAGGCGCACGCGTCGGAGCTCGGACACGGGGCACCCGTTGAGCGCGCCGTAGTCGCACTCGCGCAGGCGGGCGTCGACGTGCAGCGGGACGCCGCCACCGGCATACGCCAGCTCGACGGTCTCGACGGCGCGGGCGAGGTCGGAGGACCACACGGCGTCGAAGCCGCTCGCGGGGCGGCGCTGCCCGAGCTCGACGGCGAGGCGGCGCCCCTCCTCCGAGAGGCGACCCGGCAGCCAGCCGGTCGCGATGCCGGCCTCGTTGTCCTCGGTGATCGAGTGCGTCTCGTAGACGAGCTCGACGCTCACGCGTCCGCCCGGGGCAGCCGGACCCCGCAGAGCTGGCGCGACTGGGCCACGAGGTTGCCGGCGGAGTCCCAGATCTTGGCGTCCTCCTCCATCATCCCGCCCCCGAGGGTGTCGCTGCCGAGTGTCACCTGCAGCCAGCCGGGCTCGGGGCGCCGGCGCACGTGGCCGGTGAACTCGAGCGTCGGCGTCCAGCCGAAGAGCCCGAGGTCGAAGGCGACCGGAGGCAGGGCGTCGAGCGCCATCATGAGCATCGTCGTGTCGGGCTCGCGGCCGTCGCGCAGCCGCAGCCAGCCCCGCATGACGCCGCGCATCGAGGGCTTGCCGAGCGCCCATCCGGCCGTGCTCGGGTCGAGGCGCAGGTCGAGCCGCTCGAGGAACTTCGCGTTGGCGAGGAAGTCGGGCGGCGCCTGCTCGGCCGACACGCACTGCTCGGGCGGCGGCATGTCGGGCGGGCTCGCCTGGCGCTGCACGTCGAGCTCGGTGAGGTTGCCGAACGAGCCGATGGCCCGCATCCGCTCGACGGGGCGGCCGTCGTCGCCGGTCTGGTGGATCGTCATCTGGCCCGTCGAGAGCTTCCGGCCGCAGCGCATGACCTCGGTCGTCACGGTGAACGGGCCGGGCTGCGAGGCGGTCATGAAGTACGCCGACAGCACGACGGGGTCGACGTGCTCGGTCGTCTCGGTCGGGTCGGCGGCGAGGTGCCCGCCGAGGGCCCGGAGGGCGGTCGTCATGACGAGGCCGCCGTTGACGGCGTTGCCGATCATCCACTCCTCGTGGAAGGTGCCGTGCCGCTGGGTGGGGTCGTCGCCGGTCTCGAGCCGGGTCGCGTCGTCGTACTCGCTCACGAACAAGGTGTAACAGACGTCCCCGACGCACCGCCCACCACGGGCGTATGCCGTCCGCCACGTCCCGCGGACCGGCACCGTCCGCTGCGTGGCCGGGTGTGGCGTCCCCACGGTGTCGGCGCCTTCTGGGACGGTGCTCGCATGGACCTCACCGCTCTGCTCGTCGGGCTCGTCATCGGGGCGCTCGTCGGTGGCCTGCTCGCCTGGCTCTCGGCCCGCTCCGCGCTGCTGGCCCGGTCGGCGGGCGCCGAGGCCGAGCGCGACGTGCTCCGCGAGCGCGTGACCGACCTCGAGGCCGCCCGCGACGTCGACGACACGACCGCCAGCCTGCTCGCCCCGCTGCGCGACACCATCGGCCGGGTCGAGCGCCAGGTGGGGGCGCTCGAGCGCGACCGGTCGCTCCAGTTCGGTCAGCTCGGCGAGCGCCTGACGGAGGTGAGCCGCTCGACCGAGTCGCTGCGCTCCGAGACGGCGACGCTCGCGAGCGCCCTCAACGCCTCGACCGTGCGCGGTGCGTGGGGCGAGGTTCAGCTGAGGCGCGTGCTCGAGCTCGCGGGCCTCATCGCCCGCTGCGACTTCGACGAGCAGGTGACGCGCGTCAGCAGGCACGGCGCCACGGTGCGCCCCGACGCCGTCATCAACCTCCCCGGCTCCCGTCACGTCGTCGTCGACGCGAAGGCGCCGATGGCCCACTTCCTCCAGGCGCACGGCGACACGGTGTCCGAGGTCGAGCGCGGCGAGCTGCTCGCCGCACACGCGACGTCGCTCCGGCGCCACGTCGAGGGCCTGGCCGCCAAGGCGTACTGGACGGCCTTCACCCGCTCGCCCGAGGTCGTCATCTGTTTCGTCCCGGGAGAGGCGATCCTCGCGACCGCCCTCTCCGACGACCCCGGCCTCTACGAGCACGCCCTGTCGCGCAAGGTCGTCCTCGCCTCACCCGGCACGCTCTTCGCCGTGCTGCGCACCATCGGGGCGATCTGGCATCAGGACGCCCTCGAGCAGAACGCCCGCGAGCTGCTCGTCATCGGCCAGGACCTCTACGCGCGCCTGACGACCCTCGGCGGGCACGTGACGACGATGGGCCAGTCGCTGTCGCGCTCGGTCGAGCAGTACAACAAGTTCGTCGGGACCCTCGAGTCGCGCGTGCTCGTCACCGCACGACGGATGCACGAGCTGCACCTGACCACCGAGGCGCCGCCCACCCTCGAGCCGCTCGAGGTCGCGCCGCGCTCGCTCAGCGCCGCGGAGCTGACCGACGACCTCGGGCGCACGGCCCGGGACGACGCGTTCCTCGGACGTGCCGTCGGCCGCACCGGCCCATCCGGCTCGGGTGACCTGGGTGCCGCCGACGCCGCCGGGAGCGATGCCGGTCGCGGGTCCGACGGCGACCCGCACGAGCAGTCGGCCTGAGCCGACCAGCCCGGGCCTCCCTAGCCCCGGGCCGTCGCGGAGCCTCCTGTCCGATTTGTCCGGGAAGTGGACACCTGCAATGGCGCCACGGACAATACGCGCGTGGGATTGGGTAGATCGTGACCGGGGCGGGGGGCCCGGGTCCGGAGCACTCCAGCGCGCCGAGCCGGCGCATCGGTCCGTACGAGCAGAGCCTGCGCGAGTCGCGCGAGCGTGTCGAGGCGGCCGCGCGTCAGCATGCCCGCCGACGCCGTCGCACCCGCGTCCTCGCGACCGTCGCGACCCTCGTGGTCGTCGCCGGAGTCGGCGTCGGCGCCTACCGCTACGTCGGTCTCCGTGAGGTCCCCACGGCCCTGCCCACCACCGCGGCGCAACCGACGTCGTGCGCGGACCCCGTCAAGATCCGGGTGTCCGTCGCCCCGGCCGTCGCACCCGCCGTCGCCGCGGCCGCGGAGTCGCTCGCCGCGCGCTCCGACGGCCCGTGCGCGGCCTACACGATCGACGCGGAGGAGCCCTTCTCCGTCGCCGGCTCCCTGGGTGGCGCCGGGCGCCCGGACGCCTGGATCACCGACTCCTCCGTCTGGGTCGGGCGCGCGAACGCCGTCTCGCGCTCCACGGTCACCCCCAGCGAGCCCTTCGCCTCGAGCGCGGTGCTCGTCGCGATGAAGGACGAGACCGCATCCGGCCTCGGCAGCCGCCTGGGCTGGGCCGACCTGCTCGGTGGCGCCGTCCCCATGCGCATCCCCGACCCCAACCGGTCGGCGATCGCCCGGATCGCCCTCGGCGTCGCGTCGTCGTCGCTCCCCGACGCCAGGCTGCGCACGCTGGCGGCGACGTCCGCGCCCACGGCCACGGGCGGGGTGTCCCTCGCCGGCATCGCGACGGCCGACCGCAGCGTCGGGGCCGTCGTCTCCCAGGCCCAGCTCGTCGCGTGGAACGCCGCGCACCCCGACGAGACGCTCGCCGCCGTCGCCCCGACCGAGGGGGCGCCGGCCCTGGAGTACTCCCTCGTGTCCCTGACGAAGGACACGGCCAAGGCGGGTCTCGTCAGCGACCTGGAGCGCTACCTCACCTCCGCGGACACCCGAAAGCTCCTGCAGGACAGCGGCTTCCGTACACCCGACGGAGACCCGAAGGACCCGTCTCCCCTCTACGGCGAGATCCGCGTGGCCGGGGAGGCGGAGGGCGCCGCCCTGACGAAGGCCGCGGGGCTCTGGAACGCCGCGGCGAGGAAGACCCAGGCCCTGCTCGCCGTCGACGTCTCCGGCTCCATGCTCGAGCGCACCGACAACGGGACCCGGCTCGCCATCGTCCAGAAGTCGACGGCGCGCGCCGTGGCCGCCGTCTCCCCCACGACGATCGCCTCCCTGTGGATCTACTCGCTCCACGTCGGCAGCCGCGCCGACGACTACCGGCAGCTCACCGACTACGGCGGGCTCGGGGTGAGCAAGAGCCTCGGGGCGCTGGACGACGCCGTCGCACGCCTCGACACCTACGTCGGTGGTGGGAGCGGGCTCTACGACACGATCGCCGCGACCTACGACCGCGCCCGCTCGGCGTGGCGGCCCGGCTACGCCAACACCCTCGTCGTCGTCGCCGACGGCCCGAACGAGGACGACTACGGCCTGACCCTCGAGCTGCTCAAGAACCGTCTCGCGGGCGCCAAGGACCCGAAGCGACCGGTCCGCGTCGTCGTGCTCGGCATCGGTGGACGTGTGGACGAGGCCGCGATGCGCCAGGTCGTGGCGATCACGGGCGGCCAGTACGTCCCGACCGAGACGGTCGAGGACCTCCAGCCGGCGCTGACCCGCGCACTCGGCGGCTGACCCCGCCGAGCGGTCCCGGGCGCGTCCCCGTCAGTGGAGCGAGCCGGAGTCCTCGAAGGCGGCGTCGTGGCGCACCGTGCCGGCGTCCTCGCCCTTGGCGGCCTTGAGGTCGCGGCGCAGCTCGTTGGGCAATGAGAAGAGGAGCGACTCCTCCGCGGCGATGACCGCCTCGACCTCGCCGTAGCCCCGCTCGGCGAGCCAGGTGAGCACGTCACGCACGAGCACCTCGGGCACGCTGGCACCCGACGTGACGCCGACCGTCGTGACCCCGTCGAGCCAGCCCTCGTCGATCTCGTCGGCGAAGTCGACGAGGTGCCCGTCGCGGGCGCCGTGCTCGATCGCGACCTCGACGAGGCGCACCGAGTTGGACGAGTTGCGCGACCCGACGACGATCATGAGGTCGGTGTCCTTGGCCATCTGCTTGACGGCGAGCTGGCGGTTCTGGGTGGCGTAGCAGATGTCGTCGGAGGGCGGGCTCTGCAGCGCCGGGAACTTCTCCTTGAGGCGGGCGACCGTCTCCATGGTCTCGTCGACCGAGAGGGTGGTCTGGGAGAGCCAGACGACCTTCTCCGGGTCGCGCACGGTGACGTTGTCGACGTCGTCGGGGCCGTCGACGAGGGTGATGTGCTCGGGGGCCTCACCCGCCGTGCCCACGACCTCCTCGTGGCCCTCGTGGCCGATGAGGAGGATGTCGAAGTCGTCGTCGGCGAAGCGCACCGCCTCGCGGTGCACCTTGGTCACGAGCGGGCACGTCGCGTCGATCGTCTTGAGGCTGCGGACCCTGGCCTCCTCGTGGACGACGGGGGCCACACCGTGCGCGGAGAAGATGACGGTCGCGCCCTCGGGCACCTCGTCGGTCTCGTCGACGAAGATCGCGCCGCGCTTCTCCAGCGTGGTGACGACGTGCTTGTTGTGCACGATCTGCTTGCGGACGTAGACCGGCGGACCGTAGAGCTCGAGGGCCTTCTCGACGGTCACGACCGCCCGGTCGACCCCGGCGCAGTAGCCACGTGGCGCCGCGAGGAGGACCTTCTTGGCGGACGTCTGGTCGGCTGGCTCACTCATGGCCCCATCGTACGGGGGCGCACCCGCCGTTCCCGATTCGCCGCCTGCGCCGCGACGCGGCCGCATCGCTCCAGGACCTCGAACGTCGGCATGATCTCGAGGAGCCCCAGCACGGGCTGCACCGCGAACTCCCGGTGGCTCGGATCGCTGTCCGGGTCGAGCAGCACACCCGTCTGCGCGGCGAGGAAGTTGAGCCACACCGCCACGCCTCTCGCGAAGAGCTCCGGGCCGTCGGGAAGACGCACGCCGCCGGCCGCGCCGTAGGCCGCGGCGACCGTCACGAGTGCCGCGGGGTCGGCGACGTGGTGCAGGAGCACCGTGCCGACCTCCCGGGCAGGGTCGTGCGCCCCGACGTCGTCCCAGTCGAGGAGCCACCGCGTCCCGTCGGGCTGCCGCAGCGTGTTGTCGGCCTTGAGGTCCCGGTGACAGAGCACCGTCTCGCCGAGAGGAACGGAGCTCGCCCACCCACCGAGGTCCGCGAGCTCGCCGGCACGGGCCTGCAGCCTCGGCGCCCAGTCCGTCCCGTCGGCCCGGGCCTGCCGGGCCAGCTCGGCCCAGTCCGTCGTCGACACCGTGTAGAAGTCGTGCACCGTGTCACCGGGGGCGGGCTCGAGCGCGAGACGGTGGATGAGGGCGCCCTGCTCGAGGACCCACTGCTCGGCGGCGAGGTCCGCACGGTCGGGCACGATCCCCGGCGCGAAGCCGTGGACGCGCCACCCCGTGCCCGCTGCGTCGCGCGCGACCACCCTGCCGTCCGGGGTGGGCACGGGCCTCGGGGCGGTGATCCCCGCAGACAGGCACCGCTCGACGAAGTCCACCTCGGAGCGGGCCCTGGTCTCGACCACGTCGTCGGGGTCCTCCCGCCAGAAGGCCCGCTTGACGGCATACGCCCCCGCGTCGGTGACGAGCCGGTGGACCTCACCCATGGCGCCGCGCGCCACCCACTCCATCGACAGGACCCGGCCGAGCGCGAATCGATCGGCCACCCAGCGTGCGGTCCGGGCGGCCTCGGGAGTCACCGCGCCGACGCTAGGTGCACGCCACGGGCCCTGCAACACCTTTAGGGTGACGCGGGTGAGCATGACGAGCCCGCTGCCCGACAAGGCCGCCGACACGACGGCCGAGCAGCCGTGGCCGGTGCGGGTGCTCAGCCTCAAGATCAGTGACTACGTCGACCGCATGAGCCAGCTCTGGGTCGAGGGCCAGGTCGTCCAGTTCAACCCGCGGGGCGGCACGGCGTTCCTCACCCTGCGTGACCCCGACGTCGACATGTCCCTGTCGGTCTCCGTGCCGATGAACGCCGTCAACGCCATGCCGATCCCCCTCGCGCAGGGCGCCCGGGTGGTGCTCCAGGCCAAGCCGACCTTCTGGACCAAGCGCGGCACCCTCCAGCTCGAGGCGCGCCAGATCCGTCCCGTCGGCATCGGCGACCTCCTCGCTCGCGTCGAGATCCTCAAGCGCACGCTCGCCGCCGAGGGCGTCTTCGACCCCGCGCGCAAGCGACCGATCCCCTTCCTGCCGCACCGCGTCGGGCTCATCACGGGACGCAGCTCGGCAGCCGAGAAGGACGTCGTCGAGAACGCCCGCCGACGATGGCCCGCCGTCGTCTTCGAGATCCGCGAGGTCGCCGTGCAGGGCGCGTCGGCCGTCACCGAGGTCGTCGAGGCGCTGCGCGAGCTCGACGCGATGCCTGCCGTCGACGTCATCGTCATCGCCCGCGGTGGTGGTGCGCTCGAGGAGCTGCTCCCCTTCTCCAACGAGGCGATGGTCCGCGCGGTCGCCCAGGCCCGCACCCCCGTCATCAGCGCCATCGGGCACGACGTCGACACCCCGCTGCTCGACCTCGTCGCCGACTGGCGGGCCTCGACACCGACCGACGCCGGCAAGAAGGTCGTTCCCGACGCCGCGCACGAGCGCGCCCTCGTCGACGCGGCCCGCGACCGCGTCCGCCGGGCGCTCGTGCGTCGGGTCGAGGCGGAGCGGTCGGGGCTGCGCTCGCTCGTGTCCCGTCCCGTCATGGCCGACCCGGTCGCACTGGTGCGGGTGCGACGCCAGGAGGTCGCGGCGCTGCGGACGCGGGCGACGACGCGGATCGAGGCCCGGCTGCACCGCGCCGTCGACCAGGCCGAGCACCTGCGCCGCCAGGTCGTGGCCCTCTCTCCCCAGTCGACCCTCGAGCGGGGGTATGCCGTCGTGCAGCACCGCGACGGCCGGATCGTCATGGACCAGGACGACGTCGGTGTCGGCGAGCTGCTGCGGGTCCGGGTCGCCCGCGGCGACTTCGGGGTGCGCCCGGTGACGGCCGGCGCCGAGGACGCGCCACCGAAGACACCGAAGACGCCGAAGACGCCGAAGACGACCGCGGCGCCGAGGAGCGCGACGCGCAGGACCGCCACCCTCACGACGCCGAGCGACCCTCCCCCGAAGGCGGCGTCGCCGCGCCCGGCCCGCGCGAGCAAGCGGCCCGGGACACCGCCGGAGCCGGCGGGCGGCGACGACGGCGCGACGTCGTAGGGTGACGCCCATGGCTGACGTGACGACGACCGACGGCTCGTTCCCCGACATCGCCGGGATGCGCTACGAGGACGCCCGCGAGGAGCTCATCGCGATCGTCGCCAAGCTCGAGGCCGGGCAGGCCCCGCTCGAGGACTCGATGCACCTCTGGCGTCGTGGCGAGGCCCTTGCAGCGCACTGCGCGACGTGGCTCGACGGCGCCCAGGCCGAGATCGAGCGTGCGACCCGTCCGCCGGCCGCCTCGGCTCCGGCGGGCGAGCTCCACGCCGACGACGAGATCTTCGACGAGGACGACGAGTCCTGACCGGCGGGTCCTGACCGACGGGTCCGGTCAGCCGGTCGTGCTCGACGGGGTCGAGGGGGCCGGCGTGTCGCCCGCCGCGGGCGCCACGGGCGCCAGGGCCGCGACGAACGCCTTGAGCTCGTCCTCGGGCGCCGTGCCGCTCGCCACGAGGGTCAGCCCCTGCGCGCCGTCGCCGCGAGCGACGTAGGCGACCTGGCCCGCGTCGGCGGCGACGAACTTCTCGAAGGGGCGACCCGAGACCGTCACGGTGCCGGCGGGATCCCCGTCGTTGACCGAGCGGGCGACCCAGCCCTGCGTCGCGCCGACGGCCTGCTTGAGGGCGATGTCGGCTCCGCTCGGGGTCGTCCAGACCGTCGTGAAGGTCCGGACCTTCTCGGTGCCCGGCGCAAAGGTCGCCACGGTCGGGACCCAGCCCTCACCGAGACCCTGGGGCAGCTGGACCGGCCAGGACGTCTGAGCCGCGACCTGGCTCGCCTTGCCCGCCGCGTCGATGGCCGGGCGCTGCACCTGGGTGATGCGGGGGACGATCGCGACGAGCGCGAGCACGAACAGCCCGATGACGAACATCGAGCGGAACATGTTGGGGAAGGTGCCGAGCGAGTAGCGGCTCGGCGGAGCGGCCGGCGCGGTGGACCCCGTGGCGTCGGCAGCGTCCGTGGCCTCGACGCCAGGCGTGGCGTGCGTGGCGTGCGCGGCCTGCGTGGCCTGCGTGGACTGGGTGGACTCCGTCGACTCCGAGGACATCGGGGACATCGGGGACACCGGGGACTCCGGCGAGTCGGTCGCCGGGGTGGGGGTGGTCTCTGCCGAGGGTGTCGACGGCGTCGACGGGGTGCTCATGCCCCCCATGGTCCCCGACTCCCGGACGCGGTCCAAACGCGGGTGTGGCCACCGATAGGCTGGCGCCGACTCGTTCTGCGCCGACGGAGGACCTTTGATGAAGCACAGCCAGCCGGACCGCAACCTCGCTCTCGAGCTGGTCCGGGTGACCGAGGCAGCGGCCATGGCCGGAGGCCGATGGGTCGGCCGCGGCGAGAAGAACAAGGCCGACGGTGCTGCCGTCGAGGCGATGCGGGCCATGATCTCGACCGTCAGCATGCGTGGCGTCGTCGTCATCGGCGAGGGCGAGAAGGACAACGCCCCCATGCTCTTCAACGGCGAGCAGGTCGGTGACGGCACCGGCCCCGAGGTCGATGTGGCCGTCGACCCGATCGACGGCACGACCCTGACGGCCAAGGGCATGAACAACGCCGTCGCCGTCATGGCCGTCGCCAACCGGGGCGCGATGTACGACCCCTCGGCCGTGTTCTACATGGACAAGCTCGCCACCGGCCCCGAGGCGGCCGACGTCGTCGACATCCGCCTCCCCGTCGCCGAGAACATCCGGCGCATCGCCAAGGCCAAGAAGGAGACTCCCGCCGACGTCACGGTCGTCATGCTCGACCGGCCGCGCCACGAACACCTCGCCGAGCAGATCCGCGACACGGGCGCCCGCATCCGCTACATCGTCGACGGCGACGTCGCCGGCGCCGTCATGGCCGCCCGTCCGGGCACCGGCGTCGACCTGCTCCTCGGCATCGGCGGCACGCCCGAGGGCATCATCGCCGCCTGTGCCATCAAGTGCACCGGTGGCGTCATCCAGGGCCGGCTCTGGCCCAAGGACGACGACGAGCGTCAGAAGGCCCTCGACGCCGGGCACGACCTCGACCGCGTCCTGTCCACCGACGACCTCGTCGTCGGCGAGTGCTTCTTCGTCGCGACCGGCATCACCGACGGCGAGCTGCTCCGGGGCGTGCGCTACGGCGCGAAGTCGGCGCGCACCAACTCCCTCGTCATGCGCTCGCGCAGCGGCACCATCCGCACCATCGACAGCGAGCACCGCTTCGACCGTCCGGGCTGGTTCGGCAGCACCGAGATGATCGAGGAGTGAGGAACGCCACGATGTCCGACTCCAGGCAGCAGGAGACGCCGGTCCGCACCCTCGTCGTGGGCGAGGCCCTTGTCGACGCGGTCACGACGCCCGACGGCGCCACCGCCGAGCACGTGGGCGGCAGCCCCGCCAACGTCGCCTTCGGGCTGGCTGCGCTCGACCACCCGGTCGATCTCGCGACGTGGATCGCGACGGACGAGCGGGGACGCCGCATCGAGGACGTATGCCGTGAGCGCGGCGTCGCGCTGACGGCCGGCTCGCAGGGCGCACCCTTCACGTCCGTCGCGCACGCGACGCTCGACGCGACCGGTGCCGCGAGCTACGTCTTCGACCTCGAGTGGCAGGTGGCCTCGGTGCCCGGCCTCACGGCATACGGCCACGTCCACACGGGCAGCATCGCGGCCGTCCTCGAGCCCGGCGGCGGGCAGGTGCGCGAGATCCTCGCCGCGGCCCGCGAGCTCGGCGCCACCGTGTCCTACGACCCCAACGCGCGGCCGTCGCTCATGGGACACCCCGAGCAGGCCCGGCGCACCATCGAGAGCGGGATCGCCCTCTCCGACGTCGTCAAGGTCAGCGACGAGGACATCGAGTGGCTGTGCCCCGGCGAGACCATCGACGACGTCGTCCGGGCCTGGGGCGAGCTCGGACCCGCCCTCGTCGTCGTCACCCGCGGGGGTGAGGGCGCGGTCGTCCGCGTCACCCGCACCGGCGAGCAGGAGACGCTCCCGGCGCCCACCGTCACCGTCGTCGACACCGTCGGCGCCGGCGACTCGTTCATGGCCGGCCTCGTCTCGGGCCTGCTCGACGCCGGGCTGCTCGGCGGCCCGTCCGCGAGGACCCGTCTGCAGGCGGCCTCCCTCGGCGACGTCGTGCCCGCCGTGGAGCGCGCGCTGCGCACCGGAGCGCTCACGGTGGAGCGCGCCGGAGCCCATGCCCCGACGCGAAACGACCTGGCCTGAGGACAAATCGGGCATTCGACAAGAAGGCAAGCAGTCGGGCACCATTCTGCGCGACTCGCCGGGTAGTTTTGGCCGGTGGTTCACCCTGACGCCCCGGTGCCGGGGCGTCCTCATGTGAGGAAACCTCGTGTCCAACCCCACCCCTCCACAACGCCCCGTCGGCCCGTACGAGCAGAGTCTCATCGAGAGCCGCGCCAACCGTAAGGCTCTCGAGGCCCGGATCGCCGCGGCGCGGCGCAACCGCGTCATCGCGGCCGTGCTCGGCGTCGTGCTGCTCGCCGGAGCCGGAGTCGGCGGCTTCGTCTGGTGGAAGGGCCGCGAGGTGGCGCCCGTCGCCGCCCTCACGGCGACCCCGGGCAAGTCGTGCCCCGACCGCACCCCGGTCAGCGTTTGGGCGTCCGAGGCGGCGCAGCCGGCCGTCCTCGCGCTCGCCAAGGAGTATCAGGCCGACCCCGACTCCCCGTGCGTCGACTACGTCGTCAAGGGCAAGGCGCCGATCGAGGCCATGATCGGTCTGGGTCAGGGTCAGCCGGACCGGCCCGACGCCTGGATCTCCGACTCCCCGCGCTGGGTCGAGCGCGTCAACGAGGCCGCCAAGCTCAACGCCAAGCCGGCGGGCGCCTTCGCCAAGAGCCCGCTCGTCATCGCGATGGACCCCGCGCAGGCCGACAAGCTCGGGGACCAGCCGAAGTGGCTCGAGCTCGTCGCGTCCGACAGCCCGATCCGGATGAGCGACCCCCGCTCGACCACGGCCGGCATGCTGACGCTGGCCTCGGCCCTGCCGGAGCTGTCCAACGAGCAGGGACGCGTCGTCATCCCCAAGCTCGCCAAGGGTGCGGCTCCCTCGGTCGACGACCTCTTCAGCGCCTACAACGCCGACCCCACGACCGCGGCCGCCTTCCCGGTGTCCGAGGCAGACCTCATCGACCACAACCGCCTCTACCCCGACCACAAGATGGTGTCGGTGACGCCGAGCGAGGGCACCCCGGCCTTCGAGTTCTCCCTCGTCAACGTCGCGACCGACCCGGTCCGCGACCAGGCGGTCGAGCTGCTCCGCGCCTACCTCATGACGCCCAAGGCGGCCAAGATCTTCGCGCAGTACGGCATCCGCTCGACGGCCGTCCCCGTCACGATGCCGACGCCGCAGGGCAGCGTGGGCGAGGTCAAGATCGGACCGAGCCCCGACGCCGAGACGGTCACCGCGGCCACCAACGTGTGGCAGTCGGCGACGACCGACTTCTCGATCCTGTCCGTCTTCGACGTCTCCGGCTCGATGAACGAGAAGGTCGGCGACACGACGCGCGTCGCCATCACCCAGGAGGCAGCGGGCATCGCCCTCGCCGCCCTGCCCAAGACGACGAAGCTCGGGCTCTGGGTCTTCTCGATCGACAAGGGAGGCAAGGGCCAGGACTGGCGCGAGCTCGCACCCATCGGGCGCCTCGACGACGACTCCCACCGGGCCGTCGTCGCCACGGCCGCGACCAACCTCGCCAAGAACGTCGGCGGCGGCACCGGCCTCTACGACACCATCTGGGCGGCCTACCAGAAGGTCAAGAAGCAGTACGACCCCAACCGGGTCAACGCCGTCGTCATCCTCACGGACGGTCGCAACGAGGACCCCAAGGGCATCTCGCTCGAGCAGCTCAAGGCCAACCTGCGCGCCGCGAGCGACCCGACCAAGCCGATCGCCATCACGACCATCGGCATCGGGCCCGACGTCGACCCCAAGGCGCTGTCGCAGATCTCGAAGATGACCTACTCCGACTTCTACGCCGCGCCGTCCCCGGCCGACATGACGACCGTCCTCGCACGGGCGCTCTTCGACCACGAGTGCAAGAACGGCCGCTGCGTCTGACCCCGACGAGCCGGACGCGTTCGTCCCTCCTTTCACACCAGAAACAGCAGCGACCCCCGGTCATCCGGGGGTCGCTGTCGTTCGCGGGCGTCTCGTCCGGCCCGATCCGGGGTAGGTCACGGGGTGATCACTCGCACTAGACCCACCTGCTACGACGCGGTAGGAATGAGGTAGTCCACGTGACGATGGTCACGTTGATCGGTGGGGATCGACGCACAACTCAACGACGAGGAGCGACCATGAGCGGTATCCCAAGACGTGCACTGAGGGCTGGCGGGGTGGTCGCAGCCGCCGCACTCGTGCTGACCGGCTGCCTGCAGAACCCCAACGCCTCCGGTGGTGGCGGGGGTGCAGGCGGCACCGGTGGTGGGTTCGCCGACGGCGGATCGGCCGACGGTGACAAGGTCGTCACGATCCTCGGCGCGTTCGGTGGTGACGAGGAGAAGAACTTCAACGCCTCGCTCGCCGAGTTCGAGAAGACGAGCGGCATCGACGTCAAGTACACCTCCGACCAGGACTTCACGACGACGATCAAGCAGAAGGTCAGCTCGGGCGACTCGCCCGACATCGGCCTCTTCCCCCAGCCGGGCGGCATGCTCGAGATGGCCGCCCAGGGCAAGGTCCAGCCGATCGACACCTACCTCGACTACGACAAGATCCAGGGCACGCTGCTTCCCGGCTTCCTCGACGCCGGCCGCTACAAGGGCCGCGTCTACGGCGCCCCGATGCGCAACGCCGTCAAGAGCATCGTCTGGTACCCGAAGGCCGCCTACGACAAGGGCGGCTACAACAAGGCGCCCGACAGCATCCAGGCGCTGCAGACGGACGTCGCCGACAAGATCGCCGCCACCGGCATCACGCCCTGGTGCATCGGCTGGGAGTCCGACCAGGCCACCGGCTGGGTCGGCACCGACTGGGTCGAGGAGCTCATGCTCCGCATGTACGGACCCACCGTCTACGACGACTGGACCTCCCACCGCATGCCCTTCAACGACCCGAAGGTCGTCAAGGCCCTCGACGAGGCGGCGAAGTTCAACAAGGACCCGAAGATGGTCCTCGGTGGCACGAAGGGCGTGCTCAACACCGCCTTCGGCGACGCGATGACCCCGGCCTTCGCCAACCCGCCGAAGTGCATGCTCCACCGCCAGGGCAACTTCGCCACGACGTTCTACCCGAAGAACGTCCAGGCAGACCTCGACAACCAGGTCGGCATCTACGTCTTCCCCAAGTTCGAGGGCGGCTACGACGGCCAGGCGATCCTCGGCGGCGGCGACCTCGCGTCGCTCTTCAACGGCAACGACCCGGACGCCCAGAAGGTCATGCAGTTCCTCACGTCCGACCAGTTCGGCGGACCGTGGGCCAAGGCCGGCGGCTGGCTCTCGCCGCACAAGACCTTCGACGTGAGCAACTACCCCAACGAGACGACGAGGAAGATCGCCGACATCGCCAACAAGGCGAGCGTGCTGCGCTTCGACGGCTCGGACCTCATGCCCAAGTCCATCGGCTCGGACGTCTTCTGGAAGGAAATGGTCAAGTGGGAGAACGGTCAGTCGTCGAAGCAGACGGCTGACAACATCGAAGCGGCTTGGCCCAAGTCATGACCGCCGACACCAGCGCGGCAGCGCCGCGACAGCGGATGCGCACCGGGGACGACCCCGACGCACACCTTCGGACCAACCCGGTCAAGCTCGGGATCGGCCTCGTGGGGATGATCGCGATCGTCTGGTTCCTGGCGAACCTCTTCCTCGCCTTCGCCTACTACCCGCAGTGGTTCGGGAACAACAAGTTCATCATCGGCGTGCTCGCCATCATCGGCGGGGTCGGCGGCGCCGCTCTGCTCTTCTACTTCCTCAACATGTTCGTCGAGGCGCTGCCGCGGCGGCTCTCCGAGGGCGCGATCCCCTACGCCTTCCTGCTGCCCGGGCTGCTCCTCGTCGCGCTCATGCTCATCTACCCGACGTTCCAGACGATCAACTACTCGTTCGCCAACGCCGACAGCACGGCCTACGTCGGGCTGCAGAACTACAAGACGATCTTCGCCGACCCGGAGTTCTGGAGCTCGATCGGCAACAACGTCCTGTGGCTGCTCATCGTGCCGGCGATCGTCGTCTCCTTCGGCGTCATCGTCGCGGTCCTCGCCGACAAGCTCTCCGCGACCGGTGAGAAGACCGCCAAGAGCCTCGTCTTCCTGCCGATGGCGATCTCCTTCGTCGGCGCCTCGGCGATCTGGGGCCTCGTCTACGCCTACAACAACCCGGGCCAGGCACAGACCGGACTGCTCAACGCGATCTGGACCGGTCTCGGAGGCGAGCCGCAGACGTGGCTCGCGATCTCGACCGCCAAGCTCAACTCGATCCTGCTCATGGTGATCCTCATCTGGCTGCAGGTCGGTTTCGCCATGGTGCTGCTCTCCTCGGCCATCAAGGGTGTCCCGGAGGACACGATCGAGGCGGCGCGCATCGACGGCGCGGGCGAGCTGCAGATCTTCTGGCGGGTCGTCATCCCGCAGATCCGCGGCACGATCATCACCGTCTTCGTCACGGTCTTCATCACGGTGCTCAAGGTCTTCGACATCGTCTACGTCACGACCAACGGCGCCTACGGGACCAACGTCATCGCGAACCTCTTCTTCAACAAGCTGTTCGCAGCGAGCGAGGCCGGACAGGCGACGGCCATCGTCGTCGTCCTGCTCCTCGCGGTGACGCCGCTCATCTGGTACCAGATCAAGCACTTCCGCGACGAGGAGGCCAACCGATGAGCCGCTCACTCATGAAGGACGGGCGCCCCCGCAGCCCGTTCTCGATGGTCACGATGGGGATCCTCGCGCTGCTGTGGACGGTCCCGACCATCGGCCTGCTCGTCACCTCCTTCCGGACCCGCGACGACGCCGCCAGCTCGGGATGGTGGACGGCGCTCTTCAACCCGTTCGGCGCCGACTGGACGACGAGCAACTACTCCGGGGCGTGGACCGGGGCCGACCTCAGCTCGGGCTTCATCAACAGCATCGTCGTCGCCATCCCGGCGACGGTGATCCCGATCATGTTCGCGGCCTTCGCCGCCTACGCCTTCACCTTCATGGACTTCCGGTTCAAGGAGTTCTTCTTCCTGCTCATCATCGCGGTCATGGTGGTCCCCATCCAGGTGGCCTTCCAGCCGATGCTCAACCTGCTCGGGCCGCGCGGGCTCGGCATCAGCGGGGAGTACATCTCGGTGTGGCTGCTGCACACGGGCTTCGGCATGCCGCTGTGCATCTACACGCTGCGCAACTACATGAGCACCCTGCCGCGCAGCGTCGTCGAGTCGGCCAAGATCGACGGCTGCAGCCACTTCCAGACCTTCTGGAGGCTCGTCGCGCCGATGTCCATCCCGGCCATCGCCGCGTTCGCCACGCTCCAGTTCCTCTGGGTGTGGAACGACCTGCTCATCGCCAAGCTCTTCCTCAAGAGCGAGAACACGACCGTCATCGTCAAGCTCCAGCAGCTGCTCGGCACGCAGGGACAGGGCCAGGAGCTCCTGACGGCGGGCGCCTTCATCTCGATCGTCGTCCCGATGATCGTGTTCTTCACCCTGCAGCGGTTCATGGTCCGCGGCATGACGTCCGGTGCGGTCAAGGGCTGAGGCACCCGCCTTCGCACCGCCGCTCCGACCTGCTCGCCAGTCCCCTCCCGGCCGTCACTAGGCTGGGAGGGGACTGTCGTATGCCGTGGGGCTCGGCGGCATACGCCCGAACAGCTCGAGCCCACCTGTGATCGCAAGGAGCGTTTCGTGGCCGACTTCGCCTACGAGGACCTGCTGCCGATCGGCGCCGACGAGACGCCCTACCGGCTGCTGACGACCGAGGGCGTGCGCGCCGTCGACGGGCCGGGGGGGCGCACCTTCCTCGAGGTCGACCCGGAGGCGCTGCGGCTGCTCACCGAGACGGCGATGCACGACATCGCGCACTACCTGCGGCCGGCGCACCTCCAGCAGCTGCGCAACATCCTCGATGACGACGAGGCGAGCAACAACGACAAGTTCGTCGCGCTCGACCTGCTCAAGAACGCCAACATCGCGGCCGGCGGCGTGCTGCCGATGTGCCAGGACACCGGCACGGCGATCGTCATGGGCAAGCGCGGCCAGCACGTGCTGACGCCGGGCACCGACGAGCAGGCGATCAGCGAGGGCGTCTACGACGCCTACACCCGCCTCAACCTGCGCTACTCGCAGATGGCGCCCATCACGACGTGGGAGGAGAAGAACACCGGCTCCAACCTGCCGGCCCAGGTCGAGCTCTACGCCGACACGCTCCCGGGCCACGAGGCGCAGTACAAGTTCCTCTTCATGGCCAAGGGCGGCGGCTCGGCCAACAAGAGCTACCTCTACCAGGAGACGAAGGCCATCCTCAACGAGGAGGCCATGATGCGCTTCCTCGACGAGAAGCTCCGCTCGCTCGGCACGGCCGCCTGTCCGCCCTACCACCTCGCCATCGTCATCGGTGGCACGAGCGCCGAGTTCGCCCTGAAGACAGCGAAGTACGCGTCGGCGAAGTACCTCGACACCCTGCCCACGTCGGGATCGATGACGGCCCACGGGTTCCGCGACACCGAGCTCGAGGAGAAGGTGCTCGAGCTGACCCGCCAGTTCGGTATCGGCGCCCAGTTCGGTGGCAAGTACTTCTGCCACGACGTGCGCGTGGTGCGCCTCCCCCGCCACGGCGCGAGCCTCCCGGTCGCCATCGCCGTCTCGTGCTCGGCCGACCGGCAGGTGCTCGGCAAGATCACCGCTGACGGGGTCTTCATCGAGCAGCTCGAGACCGACCCGGCGCGCTTCCTGCCCGACGCCGGCGCCGTCGACCTCGGCGAGCACGAGGACGACGCCGTGGGCGTCAGCTCCATCAGCAGGAACGTCGTCGTCAAGGTCGACCTGACGCAGCCGATGGACGACATCCTCGCCGAGCTCTCCAGGCACCCGGTCAAGACACGGCTCTCGCTCACCGGCCCGCTCGTCGTGGCGCGCGACATCGCGCACGCCAAGATCAAGGAGCGGCTCGACGCGGGCGAGGAGATGCCGCAGTACCTCAAGGACCACCCCGTCTACTACGCCGGTCCGGCCAAGACGCCCGAAGGTATGCCGTCCGGATCGTTCGGCCCGACGACCGCCGGGCGCATGGACTCCTACGTCGACCAGTTCCAGGCCGCCGGCGGGTCGAAGGTCATGCTCGCCAAGGGCAACCGCAGCAAGCAGGTCACCGACGCGTGCGACGCGCACGGCGGCTTCTACCTCGGGTCGATCGGCGGCCCCGCGGCCCGGCTGGCCCAGGACTGCATCAAGCACGTCGAGGTGCTCGAGTACGAAGAGCTCGGCATGGAGGCGGTCTGGAAGATCGACGTCGAGGACTTCCCGGCCTTCATCGTCGTCGACGACAAGGGCAACGACTTCTTCGCCGAGGTGAGCAAGCCGATGGCCTTCACCATCTCCAAGCGACCCGGACTCCAGTGACCGACATACTCCAGTGAGCGAAAGGACAGACATGAGCGAGAACGCCTCTACGACAGCGGGATTCGACGACCTCCTTGCCGCCAACCGCACGTGGGCAGAGGACTTCGCCCTGAGCGGCTTCGACGGTGTGGCCCACCGAGGTGTGGCCGTCGTGACGTGCATGGACTCGCGCATCGACCCGCTGCGCATGCTCGGGCTCGCCCCCGGCGACGCGAAGATCTTCCGCAACCCCGGCGGACGCGTCACCGATGCGGCCCTCGAGGCGCTCGTCCTCGGCACCCACCTGCTCAATGTCGAGCGAGTCCTCGTCGTGCCGCACACGCGGTGCGCCGTCGCCTCGAACTCCGAGGACGAGCTGCGCGAGAGGGTCGGTGCGAGCGCCGGCAAGGACGCGTCGTGGATGAGCTTCGGCGTCGTCGAGGACCAGGTGCGCACGCTGCGCGCCGACGTCGCGCGGGTCCGTAGCCACCCGCTCATCGCCGACGGGACGCTCGTCGGCGGCTTCATCTACGACGTCGACTCCGGGCTGCTCCAGCCCGTCGACTGACCGCCCGACCGCCGGACCGACGGACCGACGGACCGACGGACCGCCGGACCCGACTGGCCCGCTCGACGACAACGCCGGGTGGGCCTGTCGGGTCGGTCACACGACGGCGCGGGTGGTCCACACGTGATGAGCGACGGCGGCGGCCAGCACGAGCCCCGTGGTCAGCACCGTCACGCCGACGGGTGGGGCCACGGCTGCGACGGCCAGCAGGACGAGCCCGACGACGACGCCCACCCGGGTCTCGACGACCGGCGCCCCCGCCATCGCGTGCATGGCCGTCAGGCACCACACGTAGACGGCCACCGCACCGGCGAGCGCGAGCCCGACGACCCGGTCCGTCGTGCGCGCCTCGCCCTGGACGAGGTCGACGGCGGCCGCGAGCGCCGCCCCCGTCGCCGCCACCGACACGAAGACGAGGTAGTGGCCGTAGCCGGTGACGAACGTGCTCCGGATGCCGCCCTCGAAGAGCCCGGCGTGCTCGCGCTTGAAGTAGAGCCACCACATCGCGAAGACGATGAGCAGGCCGCCGACGACGATGGCGAGCAGCCCGACCTCCGCGCCCTGCCCCAGCGCCCCCTGGACCGCCTGCACCGAGGCGAGGATGACCTCGCCGAGCACGATGATCGTCAGCAGCGCGTAGCGCTCGGCGATGTGGTGCGGGTGGAACGGCGTGATGCCGTGCCGCTCGGCCACGATGGGCACGAGCAGCTCGAGGACGACGAGGGCGAAGAACGACACGAGCAGCGCCGTGCGCTCCTGGAGAAGGAGCCTGGCGATCCACAGCAGCTGCACGACCGCGATGCCCACCGCATACGTCAGCGCGGTGCGCCGCCCCTCCGGGTGCCCGGCCGCCGCCCTCAGCCACATGGCCACCATGGCGAAGCGCATCACGGCGTAGCCGCCGACGACGAGCCCTGACTGCCCGCTGCCGAAGAGCTCGGGGATGCCGGCGGCGAGCATGAGCGAGCCCGCCATGATCGTGAAGGTCAGCAGGCGGTACGTCACGTCGTCGCAGTCGTACGAGGAGGCGAACCACGTGTAGTTCATCCACGCCCACCAGATGGCGAAGAAGACCATGACGAAGTTGACGAGGTCACCGAGGTGCCCCTCGGCGAGGCCGTGGTGCCACTGCGCGGCGGCGCTCGCGATCGCGACGACGAAGACGAGGTCGAAGAGCAGCTCGAGCGGGGTCGCGACGCGATGCGGCTCGTGGGGGTCACGGGGCTGCATGCGCCGTGACAGGGGCACGACGTTGACGTGGCTCACGGGCCGAGTCTGCCAGCAGCGCGTCTGCCGGTCTCCCCGTCAGCCGAGCCCGCGCCGATCGAGCAGGTGCCGGATGTCGGCGTCGGCGCCCCGGAACTCGCGGTAGGACTCGAGCGGGTCGGCAGCGCCACCGATCCCGACGACGTGGCGGCGGTAGCGGTCGCCGTTGGCGCGGGTCAAACCGCCGTTCTCGCGGAACCACGCCACGGTGTCGGCGTCGAGCACCTCGCTCCAGATGTAGGCGTAGTACTGCGCGTCGTAGGCGTACGAGAAGGTGTGCGCGAAGTACGTCGACCGGTAGCGCGGCGGCACGAGGGGGTGGGCGAGGCCGACCGCGGCCAGCGCGGACGCCTCGAAGGCCTCGACGTCGGTGACGGCCGCGGCCTCCTCGACGCCGATGGCGTGCCACGCCTGGTCGAGCAGGGCGGCCGCGAGGTACTCGCCCGTCGCGAAGCCCTCACCGAACGACTGCGCCGCGACGAGCCGGTCGACGAGCTCCTGCGGCAGGGGCTCGCCCGTCTCGTGGTGGACGGCGTAGCTCCTGAGGACCTCGGGCCAGAGCATCCACATCTCGTTGACCTGGCTCGGGTACTCGACGAAGTCGCGGAAGACGCGGGTCCCGGCGAAGTGCGGGTAGGTGACCCGCGCGAGCAGGCCGTGGATCGCGTGGCCGAACTCGTGGAAGAACGTGCGGGTCTCGTCGTAGGTGAGCAGCGTCGGCTCGCCCGCCCCGGGCTTGGGCACGTTGAGGTTGTTGCACACGACGGCGCTCGACTGGCCGAGCAGGGTGTTCTCGTGGACGAGGCTGTTCATCCACGCCCCGCCCTTCTTCGTGTCACGGGTGTGCAGGTCGAGCAGGTAGAGGCCGAAGGGCGTCCCGTCGACGTCGTGCACCTCGAAGACGCGGACGTCGGGGTGGTAGCCATCGAGGTCGACGCGCTCGTGGAAGGTCAGGCCGTAGAGCATCCCGGCGGCGTGGAAGATCCCGTCGTGGAGGACCCGCTCGGCCTCGAAGTAGGGCCGCATCGCCGCGAGGTCGACGGCATACCTCGACGCTCGGACCTTCTCGGCCCAGAAGGCCCAGTCGTGCGCCTCGACCGGGTGTCCCGCCTCCTCCTCGAGCAGCGCCCGCTCGGCCTCGATGTTGCGGGCCGCCGCGGGAGCGAGGCGCCCCAGCAGGTCCATGACGCGCTCGGGGGTGCGCGCCGTGGAGTCGGCGAGCGCTGCGGCGGCGTGCGTGTCGTAGCCGAGGAGACGCGCCCGCTCGGCCCGGAGCCGGACGGTCTCGAGCACGAGGGCCTTGGTGTCGTTGGCGTTGTCGCGGTTGCCGCGGGAGCCCTGCGCCTCGTGGAGGCGCCGGCGCACGTCGCGGTCGGTGAGCGAGGCGAGGTGGGGATGCCCGGTCGGCAGGACGAGCGTGAGGAGCCACGCCCCCTCGTGGCCGTGCTCGGCAGCAGCCGCGGCGGCCGCCGAGATCTCCCCCGCCGTGAGGCCGTCGAGCTGCGTCACGTCGTCGACCAGGACGGCGAGGTCGTTGGAGTCGGCGAGCAGCCGCTTCTCGAACTGGGTGCCGAGGCTCGCGAGCCGGCCGTTGAGCTCGCGCAGACGGTCCTTGGCGCTCTCGTCGAGCCCGGCCCCGGCGACGCTCATCTCGGTGAGGTGCCGCTCGACGAGACGTCGCGACTCAGGGTCGAGGGCGGCCATCGCCGCCTCGTCGTCGTGGACGGCCCGGATCCGGGCGTAGAGGCGCTGGTCGAGCCGGACGGCGTCGGCGTGCGCGGTGAGGAGCGGGGCGTACTCCTCCTCGATCGCCTGGACGGCGTCCGTGGCGAGCGAGCTCGACGTCCCGAAGAACGCGAGGCTCGTGCGGCTGAGCGTCTGCCCCGAGCGTTCGAGCGCGACGAGGGTGTTCTCGAACGTCGGGGCCGCGAGATCGGCCGCGATCGCCTCGACCTCGGCGAGGTGCTCGGCCATTCCCCGGTCGAACGCCTCGCGGTAGTGCTCGTCGCGGATCAGGGCGAAGGGCGGCAGCCCGTGGGGCAGCGGGCTCGGTGCGAGCAGCGGGTTGGCGGCCGGGGTCTCATCGGGCATGGACCGAACCCTACGCAGCAGCGGCGCCGCCCTCGACCCGGTTTCGTCCGTCCCACCGAGGGCGTATGCCGTCCGGCCGGCTCAGAGCGACAGCTCGGCCCTGACGACCCCGACGAGGCGGTCCGCGAGGCTGCGGGCCTGGTCGCCGTCGGCGGCCTCGACCATGACGCGGACGACCGGCTCGGTGCCGGACTTGCGCAGCAGGACCCGCCCGCTCTCGCCGAGCTCGCCCTCGGCGGCGCGCACGGCGTCGGCGACGGCGGTGTTGGCCTCGAGCGCCGACTTGTCGACGTCCTTGACGTTGACGAGCACCTGCGGGAAGTGGGTCATGATGCCGGCGAGGTCGGCCAGCGTGCGGCCGGTCGCGGCGACCCTGGAGGCGAGCATGAGCCCCGTCAGGGTGCCGTCGCCCGTCGTGCCGTGGTCGAGCATCACGACGTGGCCGGACTGCTCACCGCCGAGGGCGAAGCCGCCGGACTTCATCCCCTCGAGGACGTAGCGGTCGCCGACGGCGGTCTGCAGCACCTTGATGCCGGCGCCGCCGAGCGCCTGGATCATGCCGAGGTTGGACATGACGGTCGCGACGAGCGTGTCGCCGCGCAGCACGCCCTGCTCCTTCATGGCGAGCGCGAGGATCGCCATGATCTGGTCGCCGTCGACCTCGTGGCCGGTCGCGTCCACGGCGAGGCAGCGGTCGGCGTCGCCGTCGAGGGCGATGCCGAGGTCGGCACCGACGGCGACGACGGTCTCCTTGAGGTGCTCGAGGTGCGTGGAGCCGTAGCCGTCGTTGATGTTGAGCCCGTCGGGCTCGCCGCCGATGACGGTGACCTGGGCCCCCGCCTCACGGAAGGCGCGAGGGGCGACCTCCGACGCGGCGCCGTGCGCAGCGTCGACGACGACGTGCAGGCCCTCGAGCCGGTGGGGCAGCACCGAGAGCAGGTGCGAGACGTAGCGGTCCGCGCCGTCGACGAGGGGCGTGATACGGCCGACGTCGCCCCCCGTGGGGCGCTGCCACTCGTCACGCAGCCGGGCTTCGATGCGGTCCTCGAGGTCGTCGGCGAGCTTGTGCCCGCCCCGGGCGAAGAACTTGATGCCGTTGTCGGGCATGGGGTTGTGCGACGCCGAGAGCATCGCACCGAGGTCGGCGTCCTGCTCGGCCACGAGGTAGGCGATCGCCGGCGTCGGAAGCACGCCCGCGTCACGCACGTCGATGCCCGCCGAGGCGAGCCCGGCCACCGTGGCGGCGGCGAGGAACTCGCCGGAGGCGCGAGGGTCGCGGCCGACGACGGCGACCGGGCGGTGCCCGTTGAAGGCCCCGACCTCGCCGAGGACGTGCGCCGCCGCGACGGAGAGGTCGAGCGCGAGCTCGGCGGTGATGTCCTTGTTCGCCACACCACGGACGCCGTCCGTGCCGAAGAGTCGAGCCACGCTTGTGTGCCTTCCCGATGGGTCCGGCCCCCCGGGCCGGGTGATGTGCTCGCACGACGATACCGCCCCGGCGGCATACGGCCATCCGACCGGCCTCAGATGGGCCACCACGGGACATACCCGGCGGATCGGGTCGAGAAAGTGGCAGGGAACTGGCAGGTGGCACCCATCCACTTCCCAGACGCGCACCGCCACGATGTGCCCATCCCGGGGCCCGACACCAGTGGGCCTTTCCCGGGTCCTTCCAGAGAGGAACTCGATGAGCACTCGACGTTCACGGCGCGTGGCCGCAGCCACCGCCACGGCCGCCACCATCCTCGGCGTGGCGACGGCGTTCGGCGCGTCCGCCGCGGCACCCAGCGCGGCGCCGACGGCGCCCGCCGCCGGCGCGACCGGGGGCGGTGGGGTCACCAACCCGTACTCGCCGGCCTACGGCCACCCCTACCGCCACGGCGCGGTGCCGACCCGCGAGCTCAACACCCAGATGCACCGGTGGGAGGCCCAGACCAAGGGCGCGCGGCCCACCCAGTCCAAGACGCTCTCCTACGGCGGCGGCGTCGACGGGATCGGCGTCACGAGCGGCGGCGCCGAGAAGGTCTACCTCGTCTTCTACGGCAGCCAGTGGGGCACCCAGGGCACCGACGCCGGCGGCAACCTCACCTTCAGCGGCGACCCCAAGGCGGGGGCGCCGGTCGTGCAGAAGCTCTTCAAGGGCCTGGGCACCGGCGGGGAGGCCTGGTCGGGAGTCATGACGCAGTACTGCGACGGTCCGCTCGTCGCCAAGGGCGCGACCTCCTGCCCCGCGGGCTCTGCGCACGTGCCCTACCCGACCGGCGGGGCGCTCGCGGGCGTGTGGTTCGACCCGTCGGTCGCCGCCCCGTCGAACGCGACGGCCAAGCAGCTCGGCGACGAAGCCGTCCGCGCCGCAGCGCATTTCGGCAACACGACCGCTGCGAGCAACCGCGACGCGCAGTACGTCATCCTCTCCCCGACCGGCACCCACCCGGACGGCTTCAACACCTCGTCCGGCCAGTTCTGTGCGTGGCACGACTACAACGGTGACCCCTACGTCGGGTCGAGCAGCGCATACGGCGACATCGCCTTCACGAACATGCCCTACGTCATGGACATGGGCACGAGCTGCGGGCAGAGCTTCGTCAACGCCGGCAGCGCCGGGGCCGACGACGGCTACTCGATGGTCGAGGGCCACGAGTACGCCGAGACCATCACCGACCAGAACCCCGCCGGCGGCTGGACCAACACGACGTCGCGGACCTACTCCGGCCAGGAGAACGCCGACGAGTGCGCGTGGATCGCACCCGGCAGCGCGGGCGGCGCGGGCAACGTCTCGACGACGGCCGGCAGCTTCGCGATGCAGGCGACGTGGTCCAACGACACCAACCGGTGCGACCTCAGCCACCCCACGGTGGGCTGACGGGACGGCGACGCCCGCCTGACGGCATACGCCGTCGGAGGACGACGAAGGCCCCCGAGCAGAGCTCGGGGGCCTTCGTGCAACCAGCTGAGGCCAGCCAGATCAGCGCGACTGGAGCCAAGCGGTGATGCTCGGCGCCAGGCATCAGCGCGACTGGAGCCAAGCGGTGATGCTCGGCGCCAGCCGAAGCATCAGCGCTTGGAGTACTGGGGAGCCTTGCGGGCCTTCTTGAGACCGGCCTTCTTGCGCTCCGGGACGCGGGGGTCACGGGTGAGGAAGCCGGCCTTCTTGAGGGCGGGACGGTTGAGCTCCTCGTCGATGCCGTTGAGCGAGCGGGCGACGCCGAGGCGCACCGCGCCGGCCTGGCCGGAGGGGCCACCACCGTGCACGCGGACGAGCACGTCGTAGGAGCCGTCGAGCTCGAGCAGCGTCAGGGGCTCCTTGACGATCTGCTGGTGCACCTTGTTGGGGAAGTAGGCGTCGAGGGTGCGGCCGTTGATCTTCCACTCGCCGGTGCCGGGGACGATGCGCACGCGGGCGATGGCCTGCTTGCGGCGACCGGTGGCAGCGCCGGGGGTCGAGACCTCACGGGCGCGCTTCGGCTCGCCGGCGACGGAGCCGTCGGACTCCGAGGTGTACTCGGTCAGCTCGGGCTCGTCGGTGTCGAGGACTTCCTCGTTCACGATGTCAGTCACGTGTCTTGTCGCTTTCTACGCAGCAGCCGGGGGGCTTACTGCGCAACCTGGGTGATCTCGAAGGGGACGGGCTGCTGGGCCGCGTGCGGGTGCTCGGCACCGCGGTAGACCTTGAGCTTGGAGAGCTGCTGGCGGGCCAGCGAGTTCTTCGGGAGCATGCCGCGGATGGCCTTCTCGACGGCCTTCTCGGGGCTCTTGGCGAGCAGCTCGGTGTAGGAGGTCGATCGCAGGCCGCCCGGGAAGCCCGAGTGGCGGTAGGCCTTCTTCTGCTCGAGCTTGGCGCCGGTCAGGGCGACCTTGTCGGCGTTGATGATGATGACGAAGTCACCGGTGTCGACGTGCGGCGCGAACTGCGGCTTGTGCTTGCCCCGGAGCAGGACAGCGGCCTGGCTCGCGAGACGGCCGAGCACGACGTCGGTCGCGTCGATGACGTGCCACGTGCGAGTGACCTCGCCGGGCTTCGGGGTGTACGTGCGCAATGGAGTCTGCCTTCGCTTCTGAAATGGTGGAGCAGTGAATGCCGCTGGGCTCGGTCCGCGTCGCCCAGCCTCGCCCTCGTGGATCCTCGTGGAGTCCATTCGTGGGGATGATGGGTTCGCCTGACGGCCCGGTGCACAACTTCATCCATGTTACGGGGTCGGGCACTCGTGCCCAAATCATGTGCACCCGGACCGAAAACGGGGCCTGACCTGCACCGATGCCTCTTTGGGCTCATCGTGCAAGCATCTTGTGCATATGAAGTGTGCAGAGGTATTGTGCACAGTATGGCTGCACAGGACTCGACGACCCCCTCCCCTCGGACATCGTCCGGACCCTCCGACGACGAGAACGTCTGGCTCACGCCCGAGAGCGTGCGCGTCCTCGCCCACCCGCTCCGGTCGCGCCTGCTCGGGGCCCTGCGCCGCGGCGGGCCGTCGACCGCGACCGACCTCGCCACCCTCCTCGGCACCAACTCCGGCGCCACGAGCTACCACCTGCGCAAGCTCGAGTCGGTCGGGCTCGTCCACGATACCGGGGAGGGCGAGGGCAAGCGACGACTCTGGCGAGCGAGCTCGGAGTACCACTCCTGGCACCCGAGCGACTTCGAGGGTGACGAGGACTCAGAGACCGCCCTCAACTGGCTGACCCGCGACTACGCCCGCCACTTCAGCGAGCAGTACGACAAGTGGCTCGACGTCTCGACGACGTGGCCCACCGCGTGGCAGGACGCCTGCGGCTCGAGCGACGCGGCCGTCCTCGTCACCGCCGAGTCGCTCGAGGCGATGCGTGAGGAGATGTGGGACCTCATCGAGCGCTACAGACGCGTCGGCCAGGGCAACCCGCAGGCCCGACGCATCGCCGTGTACGCCTTCGCCTACCCGCTCGACCTCGACCGCCCCCCGACGACGACGAAGGAGTGAGCCCGATGAGCCCTCGCGACACCCTGCTCTCCCCCACCGCGGCCCGCCGCGTCTTCCTCACCCTGAGCTTCACCCGGTGGTTCCCGGTCGGGCTCGTCGTCGGCCTCCTCACCCTCTGGCAGCTCGAGCGCGGCCTCACCGTCGCGCAGGCGATGACCATCTCGTCCGCCGCCGGCCTGACGATCTTCGCGCTCGAGCTGCCGACGAGTGGCTTCGCGGACGCCTTCGGCCGCCGCCCGGTCTTCGTCGTCTCGGCCGTCGTCAACGTCCTCGCGAGCGGCATCCTGCTCGTGGCGCACTCCTTCTGGGCCTTCTTCGCCGCCGCCGTGCTCACCGGGATCTTCCGGGCGCTCGACTCCGGGCCCCTCGAGGCGTGGTTCGTCGACACGGTGCACGCCACCACTCCCGGCTCCGACGTCGACGGGGCGCTCGCTGCGCAGGGCACGGTGCTCGGCGGAGCGATCGCGGCCGGCGCCCTCGTGTCCGGTGGCCTCGTCTGGTGGCACCCGTTCGCGGGCGCGTCGGCGCTCGTCCTTCCGGTCGCGGTCTTCGTCGTCCTCAACGTCGTCCACCTCGTCGCGGTCCTCGTGCTGCTGCGCGAGCCCCGCGGGGCCGAGCACCTCGACGCCTCGGGAGCCCGACGCGCGCTCGCGTCCGCGAAGGAGGCTCCCGTCGTCGTGCGTGACGGCCTCGGCCTGCTGCGGAGCAACCGCGCGCTGCGCGGCATCGTCTGCGTGGAGGTGTTCTGGTCGGTCGCGATGATCGTCTTCGAGACCTTCCAGCCGATCCGTCTCGCCGAGCTCGTCGGTGGTGAGGAGCGCGCCGGCGCCATCATGGGCCCCGTGGCGGCCGCCGGGTGGGCCGTCTTCGCCCTCGGCGCGGCCCTTTCCGGATGGTCGAGCCGTCGCATCGGCGTCACCCGCACCGCGATCGCAGCCCGTGTGCTCAACGGCATCGGCGCGGTCGTCATGGGGCTCGTCGCGGGGCCCGCGGCGCTCATCGCGGCCTACGGCGTGACGTACCTCCTGCACGGCGCCGCCGGCCCGGCCCACTCCGCACTGCTCCACCGGGAGGCCAAGGCCCGCAACCGGGCGACGGTGCTCTCGATCAACTCGATGGTCGCCTCCGCGGCCTTCGGCATCGCGGCCCCACTCCTGGGCCTGCTCGCCGAACGCACGTCGACGCAGGTGGCCATGGTGGCCGCGGGAGCCGTCAGCATCCTCGGCGCGTGGTTCTACCGCCACGCGCTCCGCGCCGAGAAGGCCCGCGCGGCCGATGCAGGCGTGACGAGCAAGACAGGCGCGCCCAGCGAGCCCAGCGAGACGACGCTCCACCCCGCCGTCGACTGATCCCCCCACCCACCACAGTCGAGTGGCCTCGCCGTCACACGAGCCCCACCACAGTCGAGTGGCCCCGCCGTCACACGAGCCCCACAGTCGAGTGGCCCCGCCGTCACTCCAGCCCCAGTGGCGTGTGACGACGGGGCCACTCGACGATCGCGGGCGTGGGCGCGGTGGGACGACGGGGCCACTCGACGGGAGGGGTGGGACCGGGCGCTCACTCGAGTGGGGCCGGGCGCTCACTCGACGCTTGGCTCCTCAGGCGGGCGGGGTGGTGATCTCGTCGAGCTCGGCGAGGTCCTCGGCGGTGGGCTCCCACAGGCCGGCCCGGACGTTGTCGAGGACCTGCTCCGGGCGGGTCGCACCCGCGATCACCGAAGCGACCGCCGGCTGGGCCGCGAGCCCGCCGATCGCGACGTCGATGGGGCGCAGACCGCGCTGGGCGGCATACGCCTCGAGGGCCTCGATCGTGTCCCAGTCGGCACTCTCGAGCCGGTCGGCCATCCCGGCGAGGCGCGTTCCCTCGGGGGCGGGCTCACCGCGACGGTACTTGCCGGTCAGCAGGCCGGAGGCGAGGGGGAAGAAGGGGAGCAGCCCGACCCCGACGTGCTCGCACGCGGGCACGAGCTCGTCCTCGACGTCGCGCTCGAGCAGGGAGTACTCGTTCTGCGCCGAGACGAACCGAGCGGTGCCCGCGGCGCGCGCCGTCCAGTCGGCGTCGACGACCTGCCACCCGGAGAAGTTGCTGCTGCCGAGGTAGCGCACCTTGCCCTCGCGGACGAGCTCGTCCAGTGCCGCGAGCGTCTCGTCGACCGGGGTCTGCGGGTCGGGCCGGTGCAGCTGGTAGAGGTCGATCCAGTCGGTGCCGAGGCGTCGCAGGCTCGACTCGACCGCCTTGCGGATGTAGCGGCGCGACCCCCGCACGCCCCAGTCGGGTCCGTTGGCACCCTGCATGTCCATGCCGAACTTCGTTGCCACCACGACGTTCTCGCGCTCGGAGCCCAACGCGAGACCGAGCATCTCCTCGCTCGCGCCTTGGCCGTAGATGTCGGCCGTGTCGAAGAGGGTGATGCCGCTGTCGAGGGCCTGGCGCACCACGGCGTTCGTGCCGTCCTGGTCGAGGCGTCGGCCGAAGTTGTTGCAGCCGATGCCGACGGTGGAGACGGTGAGGCCGCTGTCGCCGAGCTGCCGGTAGGTCATGTCAGGAGTCGCAGTCACCCGACCAACCTATGCCCGCGCCGGCCCGGTCGGCAGGTCCGCACCTGCCGACGAAGGCCGGCCCCCGCGATGTGGGGACCGGCCTCCGAGGAGTCGGCGCGATCAGCTCGGCTGGACGAACACCGCGACCGTGCGCGCGGGCACCGAGAAGGAGCTGCTGCCCGGGTCGTATGCCGCCTGCTTGACGACGCTGTCGGCGCCGTTCGCCTGGACCGGGCTCAGCGTCGCCCTGCCGGAGAGACCGGGCACCTTCTGCGTCACGGCGTCGGGGCTCGCGTTGAAGACGACGACCGCACCCCGCAGGGCCGGGTCGACGTCGGCGCCCTTCGTGTCGTCGATCCGCATGACGATGACGCCCTGCTTCGCATCGGCGGTGCCCGACACCGGGAACGACACCTTGGCGTTGATCGCGGCGGCGTTGCCGAGACGGAACAGCTTGGTGCTGAAGCGAAGTCGCAGCAGGTCCTGCGCCATCGCGTCGGCGTTGCGCACGTCGGCAGCCGTCGGCTTGAGCGCCGGGTTGGCGAGCAGCGGCTTCATGAACGGCCACTTGGCGGAGTTCTGCTCCTGCGGCGGCAGGCCGTGACCGAAACCGTTGTCGGCGCCCGTCCAGTCGAGACGGTTGAACCAGTCACCGCTGTCGTAGGAGTCGCGGTTGAGCGACTTGCTGCGGAGCAGGTCGGCGCCGGCGTGCCAGAACGACGGTGTCTGCGCCAGAGCGGTCGTCGCGAGCGACAGGGTGTTCATCCGCACCCGGTCCTGCATCGAGGTCGCGACCGGCAGCTTGTACGTCAGCGAGTCGAAGAGCGTCTCGTTGTCGTGGGCGTCGACGTAGCTGACGACCTCGTCGGGCTGGTCGGCGTAGCCGGCCGGGGACCCGTTGTAGTCGACCTGCGTGCCGTTGACGACCGTGCCGGACCTCTGGCTGCGGAAGGTGAACGTCTTGAGGTTGCCGGCCAGCCCGAGCTGGACGAGGTCGGTGTCGCTGCCGAGGCGGGTCGCCGCGTCGGCGTTGACCGCCGCACCGTTGGGGTCGGTGGCCTCGCCCGAGCCGAAGCCCTGGCGCCGCGGGTCCTCGTCGAACGGTCCGCCGCCGCGCACGCCGTCACGCAGGCGGTCGGAGAAGGTGCCGATGCCGGTGCCGCCGAGCTGGCCCTGGGTCGCCTGGACGAAGAGCTTGTTGTCGGCCACCTCGCCGAAGTTCCAGCCCTCGCCGTAGAGGTAGATCGCCTTCCCGTCGACGCCGTCCTTCGAGAGCGTCAGGGCGTCGAGCGCCGCGCGCACCGCCAGCATGTTGGCCTTGCTGTGGTGGCCCATGAGGTCGAAACGGAAGCCGTCGACCCGGTAGTTGCGGGCCCACGACACGACGGAGTCGACCATGAGCTTCTGACCCATGGCGTGCTCGGTCGCGACGTTCTGGCAGCACGTCGAGGTCTCGACGGCGCCGCTCGCGTTGAGGCGGTGGTAGTAGCCGGGCACGACCTTGTCGAGCACCGACTTCTCTGCCTGACCGGACTGCGCCGTGTGGTTGAAGACCTGGTCGAGCACGACCCGGAGGCCGTCCTGGTGCAGGGCCCCGACCATCGTGCGGAACTCGGCCACACGGGCGCCGCCGTCCGCCGACGTGGTGCTCGACGCGTACGAGCCGTCCGGGACGCTGTAGTGGTAGGGGTCGTAGCCCCAGTTGAAGGCGTCCTTGGCCGCGACGGCCCCGACGCACTTCTGCTGCTCCTCGCTGTCGGGGGCGTAGGAGGCGAGGTCGCACTGCGGCGTCTGCTGCTTGGCCTTGTCCTCCTCGATCGAGGCGATGTCGAAGCTGGGGAGCAGGTGGACGGTGTTGAGACCGGCCTTGGCGAGCGCCTTGAGGTGGGCCCGGCCGTCACCGTCGGCGGCGAAGGCGAGGTAGCTGCCGCGCAGGGCGGCCGGAACCTTGGCGTCGGACATGGAGTAGTCGCGGATGTGCAGCTCGTAGATCGTCGAGTCGACGTCCTGGGCGAGCTTCGGTGACGGGGTGCGGCTCCACACCGACGGCATGAGGGCCGGGCTCGTGAGGTCGACCGCGACGGAGCGGGTCGAGTTCACGGTCAACGCGACCGAGCTGGGGTCGGTGACGACGTTGGTCTCGACCTTGCCCGTCGTCGGCGCCCACACCTTCACCTCGTAGAGGTAGCGGGCGTTGAGCGCCGTCGAGGTGCTGAGACCCGTCGTCCACGCCCCGTCGGCCGACCGCGTCATCGGCGTCCGGCGTGCGGTGTCGACGGGACGGTCTGCCGACCGGGCCGGCCAGGTGAGCAGGGTGACCTGCCGGGCCGTGGGGGCCCAGAGGCTGAACGTGGCCCGGCCGCGCGTGAACGCCACGCCGTAGGTGCGGCCGGCCGCCTTGGCGGCGTAGATCGCGTCGAGGGCGATGGCCGTCTGGGCGCCGGTCGCGTCGAGGAGCTGACCCGTCGAGCCGTACATCGCGACGGCGACCTGGCCCTTGAGGATCTCGGGCATCAGCTTGGCGGTGGCCTTGTCGAGGCGCAGGGCCACGGCGCCCTTGAGCTCGGGGTGGGCGGCGACGAGAGAGGCCGGCAGCCCCGCCGGGTCACGCGTGAGGCTCGCCACGGAGCCGCCGGTGACGGCCTCCGCGTCGACGGCGAGACCACCGTCGGCCGACCAGTGCAGGCGCCAGTCGAGGGTCGCGGGGTCGGTGCCGGCCGGCAGGGCCGACGCCGGCCAGGCGACGAGGTCGGGACCCACGACGTAGGCCTTGGACTTCGTCAGGTCGGGCGCAGCGCCCGCCTTGGAGGTCTTGACCGTGACCTCGTGCGTCGAGGACGTGTACGTGATGGTCGTCAGCACGCCGTCGGCCGGGACCGAGAACGCGACGTTGTTGCCGGGGTAGGCCTCGGACCAGGACAGACCGACGGCGACCTTGAACTCGTAGGAGCCGGCGGGGATCTGGTCGGTCGTGAAGACGTACGTGCCGTCGCCGTCGGGGTCCTGCAGCCACGAGCGCATGCAGTCGGGCGCCCAGTCGCCGGGGCAGCCGAGCTCACTCTGGAAGCTGCCCGGGGCCGTGATGACCGGGCCGGTCGCGTCGTTGGTCACCCAGTGGGTGCGGTGGTCGTAGTAGAAGGTGACGGGCTTGCCTGCGGCGGTGTAGGCGATGTTGCCGCCACCCTTGACCGCTCCGGCGCCGTAGTTCTCGTCCCACGACTTGTTGATCGCGGCCTTGTACTCGTAGTCGCCGGCCGGGATGGAGTCGAAGGTGCCCTTCCAGATGTCGTCCTTGGCGTCGAGGGCGAGCTGCGCCTGGGCGCAGTCGGGCTGCCAGTCGCCCGAGCAGCCCATCTCGGAGTTGTGGTTGCCGGGGACGCTGACGTTGTCGGGCTGCGTGACCGGACCGACGCCGCCGCCACCGCCTCCCCCGGAGGTCTCGGGCTCGCCCACGGTGCCGTAGGTGGAGGTCGCCGAGACGTGGCCGGCGAGGTCCTTGGCCACGATGCGGTACTCGACGAGCGTGCCCTTGGCGAGGCCGGACACGTCGTGGAAGACGCGGTAGGGCGCGTTGTCGTCGGTGCCCAGCGGCGTCCAGGTGGAGGTGCCGACCGGCCGCTGGAGGAAGGAGACCTCCGCGAACGTGTTGCCGGGCAGAGCCGCACCGATCTCGGCACGACCACCCACGACACCGCCCGCGCTGGGCGACGTCGGGTAGATCGCGGGGGCGGACGTCGGCTGCGCCATGGTGGAGTTCGCCCGGTAGACCGCCACCGACAGCGGCGGGACCGTCACCGTGACGCGCCCGTCGGCCGCCGCGCGCAGGTCGGAGGTGGCACCGAGGAGCGGCACGAGCTTCGAGCCGGCGGAGTAGGTCGAGAACGTCGCGGTCTTGGCGGTCGTGGCGTTGTTGGCGACGACGACGTACTCGCGCCTGGCTGCCTTGTCGATGCGGCTGATCGCGTAGATGCCGGCCGCGTCGGAGGCGTAGCGGTGCACCTGCGCGCCGTCCGCGAGAGCGGGGTTGGCCGCGCGCAGGGCGGAGAGCGCCTTGATCTCACGGTAGAGCGGGGCGGACGTGTCGTAGTGCGCACCGGTGCCCGCGGGCTTGCCGCTGCCGACGACGAGGTCGTCCTGGTAGATCGGCGTCTGCGTGGCGAACATGTCCTGTCGCGCGCGCTTGTCGCCGAAGTCGCTCGTCGGGCCGGTGAAACCCTGCTCGTCGCCGTAGTAGACGACCGGGTTGCCGCGGGTCAGGAACATCAGGGACGTCGCGAGACGGTCCCTGGCCAGCAGGTCGTCACCCGTGGCGCCGCCGGCGAGCAGCATCGCGCCGACGCGGCCCATGTCGTGGTTGCCGAGGAAGGTCGGCAGCTCGTAGGCGTTGGAGTCGGTGTCGGTGTAGTAGTCGTCGCCGGCGAAGAGGTCGCGGATGCCCGTCGTCGCCTTGCCCTGGGCGAAGCCGAGTGCCGCACCCTGGAAGCCGAAGTCGAGGGTCGCCGGCAGCGCGCCCTTCGTCGTGAACTGGCTCGTGTAGGCCGGGTTGCCGTCGTAGACCTCACCGAACATGAAGAAGTCGTCGTTGCCGATCGCCTTGGCGTGCTTCAGGATCGACGGCGAGAAGGCCTGCCAGAACTGCATGTTGACGTGCTTGACGGTGTCGATGCGGAAGCCGTCGACGCCGAAGTCGACCCAGGACTTGTAGATGTCCTCCATGCCCGTGACGACCTTCGGGTTCTCGGTGAAGAGGTCGTCGAGACCGGAGAAGTCGCCGTACGTCGAGGACTCGCCGGCATACGTCGAGTCGCCGCGGTTGTGGTAGAGCGTCGTGTCGTTGAGCCACGCCGGGACCTTGACGTCCTCGTCGGCGTCGGCGACCTTCGGGACGTACGGGAAGGACGTGCCCGCCGCCATCGTCGGGAAGCAGTTCGGGACCGTGGCTCCGGAGCAGGCCGGCTTGCCGGCGACGGCGGCGTCGTCGAAGACGTTGCCGCGAGCGTCCTCGTAGGGGCTCGTCTCCTTGTTGACGTAGGTGTAGGTGCCACCGTCGTAGGAGATGACGTCGGCGGTGTGGTTGGTGATGATGTCGAAGTAGAGCTTCATCCCCTTGGCGTGGGCGGCCGAGATGAGTGCCTTCATGTCGGCGTTGGTGCCCAGGTGGGGGTCGATCTGCGTGAAGTCGGTGATCCAGTAGCCGTGGTAGCCGGCGCTCGCGTCGGAGCCGCTGCCCTGCACGGCGCGGTTCTTGAACGACGGGGTGAGCCAGATCGCGGTCGTGCCGAGGCCCTTGATGTAGTCGAGCTTGCCGGTCAGGCCCTTGAGGTCACCACCGTGGTAGAAGCCCTCGTTCGTCGGGTCGAAGCCGGTGGAGAGCGGTCCGCCCGTGAGGCCGCCCTTGTCGTTGGCCGTGTCACCGTTGGCGAAGCGGTCGGCCATGACGAAGTAGAAGCGCTCCTTCGTCGCGAGCGACCGGAGCGACGAGGCAGCGAGCTTGGTGTCGGCCTTCGTGGCGGCGCCGGGCAGGTCGGTGGGGGCGATCCCGATGGCGTGCGTCGTGTCGTCGTAGGTGAAGCGCAGCGTGGCCGGGCCGGCGAGGACGAGCGGCACGTTGCCACTGCCCTTGCCGTAGCTCTCGTCCCACGAGTGGTTGATCGCGACCTTGAGCTCGTAGCTGCCCGCGGGCACCCGGAACTCGGCGGCATACGTCGTCGTGCCGGGCTCGAGCGTGAGGTCGGTCGCGGTGCAGTCGGGCTTCCAGTCGCCGCTGCAGCCCAGCTCGTCCTGCAGCGACCCGACGACCGTCGCGGTGCGCGGGGCGTCGGCCCGGGCGGTCGGGGCCCCGGCCAGGGGGACGGCGAGTCCGGCCATGACGAGGGCCGAGATGCTGGCGACGGACAGGGCCGGGCGACGGCGCATGCGCACTCCTTTGTGGGCTGGGTCGCTCACGCCCGCGTCTGGACGCTCGACCACCGGGGAGAACCTAGCGCCCGTATCGGACACCACGCCAGACCCGAACTGCAAAATTTTGCACTCACGCTCAGGATGTTGCGGTTTCTTGCGCGGAACGGCAGCCGCTCAGCGCGCTGGACGGGCCGGGCGCGGGACGAGGGCAGCCACGGCCGAGTCGAAGTCGGCGACCCGCGTCACGCTCACCGGACCCTCCGGCACGACGATCCCGTCCGGCCAGCCGGGCCCGCCGACGACGACCTCGAGCGGCCAGTCCACGACATCGAGGTCGCGCCAGAAGGGTTCGGCCTGCGGCCGGGCGAGAGAGGCCCAGAGGAAGACCGCCCGCGGCTGCGACTCGCGCAGCGCCGACACGAGGGCGTCGGACGGCACGCGCGGGCCGAGGAAGAGGCTCGCCACCCCGTGGCGCGCGAGCTCCGCCTCGAGCGCGAGCAGCGGCAGGTGGTGCTGCTCGTCGTCGGCGCTCGCCAGGACGACGGGCAGGCCGGAGACGCGCAGCCGGTTGGCCCGCACGACCGCGCGCAGCTCGGACTGGAGCAGCTCGCTCGTCAGGTGCTCGGACTGGACCCCGAGCCGCCCCTCCTCCCAGAGGGCACCGACCCGGCGCAGCGCCGGCGCGAAGACGTCGACCCAGGCCCGGCCGACGTCGCGGCGGCGCATGACCTGTCGGTAGAGCAGGGCCATGGTGCGGGGGTCGAGCGCCCGGGCCGCGCCCACGATGGCCTCGACGAGGTCGGTCGCATCCTGCCCGGACCCCGCGGCGTCGCCCACCGACACGGAGACCGCGCCGTCCGTCGCGTCGCCCGCCCCGCCGGGCGCGCGCCCGGACCCGCCACGCTCACTCAGGGCCTCGAGCACGCCGTCCCCCTCGAGACGTTCGGCGATCGCCGCGGCGTCCAGGGTGAGCACCGAGTCCGCCGCGCTCTGAGCGGGCACGCCCTGGGCGGTCAGGCGGGACATCAGCAGCACGCGTCGGATGTCGAGCTCGGTGTAGCGCCGGTGGTTGCCGCGCGTGCGCAGGCTCGGGCCGACACCGTGGCGACGGTCCCAGGAGCGGAGCGTCGGTGCCGCGATCGCCAGCCGCTCGGACACGACACCGACGGGCCAGCCCAGCTCGGGTGGCCGCTCCCCCGGCTCGGGGTCGTCGGGCCCCGTCTGGCCAGGCTCGCTCGGGGTTGCCGGCTGCGGGTTCATGTCGATCATCACCGTTTCACGTTGGTCGCCCGCGTCGGGCGGAGCGGTCCGAGATTCCCGTCATGGACCGCTCCAGCGCCGATCGGGCACCCCGATCATAAACTTATGCAGACCTCTTGTGCAATGCGTAAGTTCTGCGTAAGTTCTGCATCAGATCGCTCGATCGGACCCACGGAGGAAGCCATGACGATCACTCGCCTTCCGCGCCCCACCTACTCCTCGTACGAGTGGCAGGAGCAGGGTCGCTGCCGCACCAAGGCCGTCGAGCAGTTCTTCGCGGACGACCAGGAGCTCGACCAGCGCGAGCGTCGCGAGCAGACCGAGGCCGCCCGCATGGTCTGCGCCTCGTGCCCCGTCCGTGAACGGTGCCTCGACCACGCGCTCCGGGTGCCCGAGACGTTCGGCATCTGGGGCGGCACGACGCCGACCGAGCGCGCCCAGATGCTCTGGGACGTCGCCGGCTGACCGAGCCGTCAGCGCACGGCGAGGGCGATGACCTCCGCCGTCGGCAGGGCGGCGAGCGCCGACCCGTCGAGCAGCAGCTTGGCGCCGCGCACACCCGCGCCGATGACGACCGGACCGGCCGCGACGACCGCCTCGTCGACGAGCACGGGCCAGCCCGCCGGCAGCCCGACGGGCGTGATCCCGCCCTGCTGCATGCCGGTCAGCTCCTGGGCCTTCGACTGGTCGGCGAACGAGATCTTGCGAGCGCCGAGGTGCTTGCGCACGACACGGTTGATGTCGGCCCGGTCGGTCGCGAGCACCATGACGGCGGCGAGGGTCGTCTCCTCGCCACGGCGCGCCTCGACGACGACGCAGTTGGCCGATGCCTCGGGCGCGACGTCGTAGGCCTCGCAGAAAGCCGCCGTGTCGGCGAGCGTCGAGTCGATCGGGGCCACCCGGACGCCCGGCACGTGCTCGAGCGCCGCGGCGACGGGTGGCGCGAGCAGGTCGGGGCGCTCCGAGGCAGCCACCCACGTCAGGATTCCTTCAGGGCTGGGCATGCCCCGAGCGTAGGCCGCCCGCTCCCTCGCCGCGCCGCGGGGCCCGTATGCCGTCGGGCCCGCCCGACGGCATACGGCCCGGACCGCAGACGGCCCGACGGCACACGGGCGACCGTCAGGGACGCCAGGTGTCGTCGAGCGTCACCGTCCCCGACGCCGGCACCGTGACGGTGCGGTTGGCGCCCGACTCCCACGTCACGGTGCCCGCGGCGTCCTTGCGGAGGTACTTGTACTGCACGACGGTCCCCGGGGTGAGCGACACGGTGCGCCTCCAGACCGGGTAGGCGGACGGGTCGAGCTCGATGGCCGAGGCCGGCGCCCACGAGCCCAGCGCGGCGGCGTCGCCGACGACGTAGACGTCCTGGCCGACGGACGTCGTGGCGTTGACGCCGAAGCTCACCGACGCCGTCGCCGGAACGGCGCCGCTGACGGCGCCCACGTGCAGCGCGATCGTCTCGTTGGCGCCGACCGTCGCCGTGAAGGTCCCCGAGGCGCTCACCGTGTACGTCGCCGCCGAGCAGGTGCCCGACGTGACGGTGCCGTGCGTGACGTCGCAGTACGTCCCGGCGGGCAGCGAGGTCTGGAAGGTCGCGGTCACGGGGCCGGTCTCGTGGTTGACGACGACGTAGCCCTTGGAGCCGCGCCCGAAGGCGATGGCGTTGTTGCCGTTGCTCCACCAGCTCGTCACGGCGGTCCCTGCCACGGCGTTGCGAAAGCCCACCATGCCGGCGATCTGGCTCCACGCGTGCTGGCACTTCCACCCGTCGGAGTAGCACGCGTTGACGGCGCCACCGAGCGGCGGTCCGGCGTCGGGGTCGCTCCACTCGTAGCCGGAGAAGACGTTCGGGGCGCCGTACGGCCAGGCGAGCATGAAGACGTTGGCCAGGGTGTACGTCGCGCCCGCCTTGTAGCTCAGGGTCGAGCCGTTGCGCTCGGTGTCCCAGTTGTCGACGAACGTGCGCGCGTTGCCGCTCGGCAGGTAGCCCCACGAGGCACCCCAGCTGCTGAGGTAGCTGAGCTTCTCGCTCGTGAAGATCCGCTTGAGGTCGTATGCCGCCCGGAACTCGTCGACGTCACCGGACCCCGTGTACTCGGTGGGCTGCACGGCCTCGCCGGCCCCGTAGATGACCTCGTGGACCCAGAAGGCGTTGGGGTTGGTCAGCTTGGCCTTGATGGCGGCGAGGTCGGTCGCGGCGACGTGCTTGGCGGCGTCGATGCGGAAGCCGTCGACGCCGAGGCCGAGCAGGGTGTTGAGGTAGCCGGCGATCGCACCGCGGACGTAGTCGCTGCCCGTGTCGAGGTCGGCGAGGCCGACGAGCTCGCAGGTCTGGACGTTGGTGCGGTCGGCGTAGGTGCTGATGTTCTGCCGGCAGCCGTGGAAGTCGCGGTCGGAGTAGACGCTCGGGTAGGCGTACTTCGTGTAGCTGCTGCCGGCCGTGCCCGTGCCCGACCCGGCGCTCATGTGGTTGACGACGACGTCGGCGACGACCTTGACCCCCGCGTCGTGGCACGCGGTCACCATCGAGCGGAAGGCGGTCTGGTCGCCGAGCCGGCCAGCGATGCGATAGCTCACCGGCTGGTACGACGTCCACCACTGCGGACCCTGGACGTGCTCGGCCGCCGGTGAGACCTCGACGAAGCCATAGCCCTTCGGCCCGAGCACGTTGGTGCACTCGCGGGCGACGGCGTCGTAACGCCACTCGAAGAGGGTCGCGGTGACGTCCTTGCCGCCCGGCGGGGTCGCGGCGGCCTGCTGCACGACGGCCGCGGGTCCGTCGACCGGCCCGGCGACGGACCAGCCGACCGCGGCGAGGGCGGCGACCGCCGCGGCGACGAGCCTCCAGCGGCGCGGACGCCGGCGCGGCCCTTCGCGTCCGGGTGGTGGGGGCGGTGTGGACGGTTCGGGCAGGCGCATGCGGCATCTCCTCGTCGAGACGTGCGGTGGGTGCGACGGCGCGGCCGTCACCTCGTGGAAGTTCCTGCACTCACATGCAAGAACTTGCGGCAGTCAACCGCCGCAGGGCACACCCCGCAACCCGAAACGGGCGCTCCCACCTGCAGGGTCACCCGGGGGTCCGCCGGACATCACCGACGGGACCGACAGCACCGTCCCGGGCCTGTCCCGCCACGGTCCGGTCGGTCAGCGGGCCAGCTCGGCGACGACCGTGGCGGCGGGCACCGGTCGGGCCGACCGCCAGCCCGTGCCGGCCCACAGCGCGAGCAGGTCGGGCCGCTCGGCCCGGGCCGACGCTCGCCGCAGCGGCACCGTGAGGTGGTGGACCTCCGGGTAGGCGGCCGGGGCCTGGCCGTCGTGCCGACGCAGGAAGTCGGTCTCGAGACCGCGCGCGAGGCGGCCCGAGTAGGCCCGCGTCACCGCGGTGCGCTCGTAGGCGGGATCGGCGAGGGCGCGGCGGTAGGCGAGGCCGGTGCCCGCCTCGGGGGTCAGCAGCAGGGCGGTCCCGATCTGGACGGCGTCGGCACCGGCGGCACGCACCTTCGCGGCCCGATCGGGGGTCGAGATGCCGCCCGCAGCGACGATCGGGACGTCCGTCTGCGACCGCACGGCGGCGACGAGGTCGAGCAGGTCGGCACCCGAGGGCTCCTTGGCCGGGTCGAGCGTGCCCCGGTGTCCACCGCCTGCCGGACCCTGGAGGCACAGCCCGTCGACGCCTGCGCCGAGCGCCGCGGCCACCTCGTCGATGTCGGTGACCGTGGCGACCGTCTCGATGCCGGCGCGCCGCAGCTCACCGAGCACCGCCGTGCTCGGGAGCCCGAAGGTGAACGACACCAAGGGAACTCGCTCGCGGACGACGAGGTCGAGCTTGCGCTCCCAGTCGTCGTCGTCGCCGGGTTTCGGCTCCCCGGGCTCCGCGCCGACGGACCGGGCGTCCTCGCCGAGCGCCTCGCGGTAGGCAGCCACGGCCTCCACGCGCTCGGTGCCGCTCAGCTCTCCGGGCCCGACGGCATACGCGTTCGCCTGGGCGGGCACGAAGAGGTTGACGCCGAAAGGGCGCGGGCTCGCGTCCCACACCTCGGCGATGGCCGACGCGAGCTGTGGGGCGGTGAGGTAGCCGGCAGCCAGCATGCCCAGACCGCCGGCATCGCCGACCGCGGCGACGAGCTCGGGCGTCGTCGGGCCTCCCGCCATGGGCGCGCCGACGACACCGGTCTCGAGCGTTCGCAGCAGCATGCCCCGACGCTACTCCGCTCCCCCGGCCGGGGCACCGGGCGGTGCGGGCGCCGTGGACGGTGTGGACGGTGTGGGCGGTGTCACCGCGGCCGGACGACCCGCCCCTCGTCCCACACCGGCTCGGTCGACTCGTAGACGCGGCCGTCGGCGCCGAAGACGAGGAAGCGGTCGAAGCCGCGGGCGAACCACCGGTCGTGGGTGACGGCCACGACGGTGCCCTCGAAGCGGTCGAGCCCCTCCTCGAGCGCCTCGGCCGACTGGAGGTCGAGGTTGTCGGTGGGCTCGTCGAGCAGCAGCATCGTCGCGCCCGACAGCTCGAGCAGCAGGATCTGGAAGCGGGCCTGCTGCCCGCCCGACAGCGACTCGAACTTCTGCTCGCCCGAGCGCGCCAGCTCGTAGCGGTCGAGTGCGCGGGCGGCCTGCTCACGCGGTCGCCCCTCGCGGTGCTCGTCGCCGCGGTGCAGGATCTCGAGGAGGGTGCGCCCCATGAGGGACGGGTGCTCGTGCGTCTGCGCGAACCATCCCGGACGCACGCGCGAGCCGAGTCGCACGACGCCGGAGTGCTCGACGGGCACCGGCCGCACGTCGCCGACGGGCTGGTGCTCGCGCTCGGGGTCGGTGCCGCCGCACGCGAGCAGCCGGAGGAAGTGCGACTTGCCCGAGCCGTTGCTGCCGAGGATCGCGACCCGCTCGCCGTACCAGACCTCGAGGTCGAACGGCTTCATCAGGCCGGTCAGCTCGAGGCCCGTCGCGACGATGGCGCGCTTGGCCGTGCGCCCACCGGTGAGGCGCATCTTGACCGACTGCGTCATCGGCGTCTCCTCGGGCGGTCCGGCCTGCTCGAACTTGGCCAGCCGGGTCTGCGCGGCCTGGTAGCGCGAGGCCATGCCGTCGTTGAACTTGGCCTTGACCTTGAGCGTCTGGACGAGGGTCTTGAGCTTGACGTGCTCCTCGTCCCACCGTCGACGCAGCTCCTCGAGTCGGTCGTTGCGGTCGGAGCGGGCCTGGGCGTAGGTCGCGAACCGACCGGGGTGCACCCAGAGGGTCGCACCGGCGCCGCCGGGCTCGAGCGTCGCGACCCGGGTGGCGACCCGGTCGAGCAGCTCACGGTCGTGGCTGATGAAGAGCACCGTCTTCGGCGAGGCCACGAGCGCCTCCTCGAGCCAGCGCTTCGTCGGCACGTCGAGGTAGTTGTCGGGCTCGTCGAGGAGCAGCACCTCCTCGGGGCCGCGCAGGAGCGCCTCGAGCACGAGCCGTTTCTGCTCGCCGCCGGAGAGCGTCGTGACCGCGCGCCACTGCGCCTGCTCGTAGGGGATGCCGAGGGCCGCGACGGTGCACTGGTCCCAGAGGGTCTCCTGCTCGTAGCCGCCGGCCTCACCCCACTCGACGAGCGCGTGGGCGTAGGCCATCTGGTCGTCCTCGGAGTCGCGCTCCATCATGAGCAGCTCGCAGCGGTCGACCTCCTCGGCCGCCGCGCGGATGCGGTCGGGGGCCACCGAGACGAGCAGGTCGCGCACGGTCGTGTCGTCGCGCACCTTGCCGATGAACTGGCGCATGACGCCGAGGCCGCCCGACCGGGTGACCGCGCCCTCGTGGGCGGCGATGTCGCCCGCGATGATCCGGGTCAGCGTCGTCTTGCCGGTCCCGTTGGGCCCGATGAGCGCAACCTTGGCGCCCTCGCCGACCCGCACCGAGACGTCGTTGAGCAGCGGCCTGCCGTCCGGCAGGCTGAAGGAGACGGAGTTGACGTCGACGTGGCCCACGGGGGTCAAGCCTGACGTATGCCGTGTGGCCGCGTCACCCGGTTAAGCATCCGGTCGCGCACGCGTCACCCCCACGACCAGGAGTCGAGCACGGCGCGGTAGACGTCGAGGGCCTCCGGGTGTGCGGGGTCGTAGGTGAGCCGTATCGCGAAGGCCTGCTCGGTGTAGGCGACGACGTAGTAGACATGGCGCACCTGCTCCGACTGGTCGACGACGATGCCCATCGCCCGGTAGCCGGCGATGTCGCGCTCGGGCGCCGCCATCGGTGTGAGGCCCTTGGCCTCGAAGCCCTCCCGGAGCCCGTCGACGACCTCGGCCAGCGAGTGCGACCCGACCTTGATCGGCCGCTCGACGGCGATGAAGGCCGGCACCTCGTCGTCGTCGGGCTGCACGAGGGTGTCCGTCGGCGGGTCGAGCTCGCGCTCCGCCCGGCTCCACCCGACCGGCTGGAGGTAGCTGTAGTCGATGCCGCGGACACGGTCCTCGGTCATCGCGACGGGGCCGACCGCGGCGGGGAGCGCCTTGATGGGGTGACCGGCGCTGTCCGTCGTCGGTGGCGCGGACGTCGGCAGGTGCACGACGCCGACGTCGGTCGGGGTCGGCGTCGCCGGGGCGGGGTCGCCGGCGCACCCGGCGAGGCCCGGGCCCACGACCAGGGCGATCGCCGGGAGCAGGGCCGCCGACGTCCTCACGCGCGCCGCCATCGGGCTACGTCCACGTCCAGGTCGAGAGGAGCTCGTCGAACTCGGCCATCGCGTGCGTCGCGTCAGCCTGGGACGAGCTGAGGGTGAGCAGATAGATGCGGCCGCCACGTGCGACGCCGTAGGAGCGGGCGAGCACCTTGATGCCCTGCTGCTCGAAGGTCGTCGTGAAGCCGACGGCCGGGGAGCCCGAGACGGTCTTGTCGGGCGCCGAGGAGACCGTGCGTCCCGCCGCGGCCAGCTGCTGACGTCCCTTGGCCAGCTCGTCGTCGAGGACCGACCGGTCGCCGGCGGCCGAGGTGACCACGAGGTTGTTGGCGAAGGACCCGACCTTCTTGGACGAGAGGAGCACGACGTCGATGTCGGCGACGCCGGTCGCCTTGTCGGTCGCCTCGGTCCAGCCCTCCGGGGGCACGACGGTGAAGGCACCGGAACGGCCCCGGACCTCGTCGCCCTCGGTGGTCGTGGTCGTGGCCGAGCCGCCGGCGCCCGACGTGCTGCCCGAGGAGGAGGTGGCCGAGCTGCTCGACACCGACGGCGGCGAGGCGGTGGTGTCCTTCGAGCAGCCCGTGAGCACGAGCGTGCACGTGAGGACGCCCACCGAGACGACGCGGGTCGGGCGGGCCTTCATGCGGTCGATCCAACCACAGCGGCCGAGCGGACGCCGGTCCGGTCTCGGGCCTGAGACACCGCTCACGCGGGCGACCGTCGGGCCCGCGTCAGCGACGCTCGTGCCGCCAGGTCGGCGTCCGGCGGGTAGAGCACCTCCTCGAGGCTGAGGCCGTGCGGGGGCATGACGTGGATCCCCGCGGTGCGCTCGCCCCGGTCCCGGAGCGACCGCGGCCACTCCACAGCGCGTCGCCCCTCCCCGACGGGCACCACGGCGCCGACGAGCGACCGCACCATCGAGTGGCAGAACGCGTCGGCCCGCACCGTCGCGGCGAGCACACCGTCGGGCAGGCGGACCCACGAGAAGTCGAGCAGGGTGCGCACGGTCGTCGCGCCCTCGCGCTGCTTGCAGAACGCCGCGAAGTCGCGCAGGCCGACGAGCGAGCGCGCCGCCTCGTCCATCGCCTCGACGTCGAGGGGGCGACGCCACCAGACCGTGTCGTGGCGGCGCAGGGGGTCGCGGGCGGCGTCCGGGTCGGCGAGGCGGTAGAGGTAGCGCCGCTCCACCGCCGAGAAGCGTGCGTCGAAGCCGACCGGGGCGACGGCGGCGCGACGCACGACGACGTCCGGGGCCAGCAGACCGCCGAGACGGCTGACGAGGGCGACCCCGGGCTCGCGGTCGGAGCGTCCCGGGAGCGCCGCCCACGCCTCGGGGTCGAGGTCCACGTGGGCGACCTGACCGCGCGCGTGGACGCCGGCGTCGGTGCGACCGGCCACGGTGACCCGGACGGGCTCGGGGCTGCGCAGCACCGTGGTCAGGGCGGCGGTGAGCTCTCCCTGCACCGTGCGCAGTTCCGGCTGCGCGGCCCAGCCGGAGAAGCCGGTCCCGTCGTAGGCCAGGTCGAGGCGCACGCGCAGCGTGGATCCGCTCGACTCGCTCGACGCATTCATGGCGCCCGAGCCTAACGGGAGTCTGCTGACGCGCATCGGGCACCCGTCAACCGCCGTGGAGCGCTGCACGTCCTAGAAGTGAGGCACGGACCACCGGGCCCGGGCCCGCCAGAAGGGGGAACCTCCATGCACACCGTCACCCGCAGCCTCCTCGTCGCCGCGTGCGCTGCCGTCCTCGCCGCACCGGTCGCCGCCGGCACGGGCGCAGCCGCCACCGCGTCGACCGCACCGTACTGCGGCATCACCTGGGGCTCGACCGCCAAGGCGACGAGCCCCGCCCAGCTCTGGACCGGCGCGGTCACGGGGGTCCGCGCCGGCCGCCACACCTGCTACGACCGGCTCGTCGTCGACGTCGCCCGTGGCCGCGGCACCCTCGGCTACAGCGTGCGCTACGTCAGCGCCGTCACGGCGCCGGGCAGCGGCCTGCCCGTCGCCGTGAGTGGTGGCGCGAGGATCCAGGTCACCGTCGACGCCCCGTCGACCCTCCGCCCGACCACGACGACCTTCTCCGGCTGGACCACCTTCCGGCAGCTGAAGGGCGTGGGCAGCTTCGAGGGCTACACCGACTACGGCCTCGGCGTGCGGGCCCGGCTGCCGATGCGCGCCTTCGTGCTCGTCGATGCCGACGGGGGCCGACGTCTCGTCGTCGACGTCGCCCACCGCTGGTGAGCGCGAGAAGGGCCCCGCACCAGTGGTGCGGGGCCCTTCTCTCGTCGCGCCGGGGCGCGACGTCACTCGACGTGGCTCAGGAGCCCGAGCCGGCCTTCGTGAAACCGGCGGCCTCGGCGTCCTCGGCCGACTTGAACCAGAACTCGGCGACCGTCTGGTCGTACCACTGGCCGTCGGCCTCGTGGTACTTGCCGGAGTCGGCGTTGCCCTTGACGGTGTAGCTGTCGTCGGGCGACGAGCCGTCCTCGTTCGCGGCGACGGCGCCCTCGGGCAGCGTGGCAGCGGCCTCGGTGGCCTCGGTCGTCTCGACCTTGTCGGCGTCCTCGGCGGCCTTGGTCTCGGCAGCGGCCTGCTTCGACTCGCTCTGCTTCGCAGCGCGCTTCGTGGCGGCCTCGGCCTCCTTGACCGTCGCCTTCTTGGCCGACAGCGGCTCGCGGACGAGCTCGATGACGACCATGGGGGCGTTGTCACCCTTGCGGGGGCCGATCTTCGTGATGCGGGTGTAACCACCCTCGCGAGCCGCCATGTCGGGGGCGATCTCGGCGAAGAGGCGGTGGACGACACCCTTGTCGCGCACGACCGTGAGGACGCGACGACGGGCGTGCAGGTCGCCGCGCTTGGCGAACGTGATGAGACGCTCGGCGAGCGGACGCAGACGCTTGGCCTTGGCCTCGGTCGTCGTGATCTTGTCGTGCTCGAAGAGCGACGTCGCGAGGTTGGCCAGGATCAGCCGCTCGTGGGCGGGGCCGCCACCGACGCGGGGACCCTTGGTGGGGGTGGGCATTTCGTTTCTCCTAGAAGTCCGACCAGGCCGTTCTCGAGCAGGGCGCCGAGGGCTCGGTCAAGAAGCGGTTGGTCAGAGACGCTCGTCCTCGACGAACGACTGGTCGTCGTCGTCGCTGTAGTCGTCCTCGCCGTAGCCGTCGACGAGGGCAGACGGGTCGAACCCGGGCGGGCTGTCCTTGAGGGCCAGACCCATGCCGACGAGCTTGGCCTTGACCTCGTCGATCGACTTCGCACCGAAGTTGCGGATGTCGAGCAGGTCGGCCTCGCTGCGGCCCACGAGCTCACCCACGGTGTGGATGCCCTCGCGCTTGAGGCAGTTGTAGGAACGAACGGTGAGGTCGAGGTCCTCGATCGGCAGGGCGAGGTCCGCGGCGAGCGCGGCGTCCGTCGGCGACGGGCCCATGTCGATGCCCTCGGCCTCGACGTTGAGCTCGCGCGCCAGACCGAAGAGCTCCACCAGCGTCTTGCCGGCCGAGGCCATGGCGTCACGCGGGGTCATCGAGTTCTTCGTCTCGACGTCGACGATGAGCTTGTCGAAGTCCGTGCGCTGCTCGACTCGGGTCGCCTCGACCTTGTAGGTCACGGTGAGCACCGGGCTGTAGATCGAGTCGACCGGGATGCGGCCGATCTCCTGGTCACCGGACTTGTTCTGCTGCGCCGAGACGTAGCCACGGCCACGCTCCACGGTCAGCTCCATCTCGAGCTTGCCCTTGTCGTTCAGCGTCGCGATGTGCAGGTCGGGGTTGTGCACCTCGACACCAGCCGGAGGCGTGATGTCGGCGGCGGTGACCGCACCCGGGCCCTGCTTGCGCAGGTACATGACGACCGGCTCGTCGTGCTCCGAGGAGACGACGAGGCCCTTGATGTTGAGGATCATCTCGGTGACGTCCTCCTTCACGCCCGGAACGGTCGTGAACTCGTGGAGCACGCCGTCGATGCGGATGGAGGTGACCGCCGCGCCCGGGATGCTCGAGAGCAGGGTGCGACGGAGGGAGTTGCCGAGCGTGTAGCCGAAGCCGGGCTCGAGCGGCTCGATGGTGAAGCGGCTGCGGTTCTCGACCACGACCTCTTCGGAGAGCACGGGACGCTGTGCGATGAGCACTGTTCATTTCCTTCCCACGGGCGACCGCCATATGACGCCTCGTGAAACTGCCCGGTCGTGATCCGGGCGGGCCGGCTCGGCTCTGTCTGCGAGCGCGACCCCAGGCACAACCCCGGCCGTATGCCGCTGGGCGGGCCCAGCGGCATACGGACGTGGGGCTGGTGTCAGTTCTTCGAGTAGAGCTCGACGATCAGCTGCTCGGTGAGCTGCGAGTCGATCTGCGCGCGCACCGGGAGCTGGTGGATGAGGATCTGCAGCGAGCCGTCGACGACCTGCATCCAGGCCGGGACGGGACGCTCGCCGAACGTCTGGCGAGCCAGCTCGAACGGGAAGCTCTCGACGGACTGCTTGCGGACCGTGATGATGTCGTACTGCTCGACGCGGTAGCTCGGGACGTCGACGCGCACGCCGTTGACCTCGAAGTGACCGTGCGTCACGAGCTGGCGGGCGTGGCGACGCGTGCGGGCCAGGCCCGCGCGGTAGACCACGTTGTCCAGGCGCGACTCGAGGATCTGGAGAAGGTTCTCGCCGGTCTTGCCGGGGCGCTTCGCCGCTTCCTTGTAGTAGCGGACGAACTGCTTCTCCATGACGCCGTACTGGAAGCGGGCGCGCTGCTTCTCCTGGAGCTGGGTGAGGTACTCCTTCTCCTGGATCCGGCGACGGCCGTGCTGGCCGGGCGGGAAGGGACGGAGCTCGAAGTTCTTGTCGCCGCCGACGAGGTCCATCTTGAGGCGGCGGGACTTCTTGGTGATCGGGCCGGTGTAACGAGCCATGTTTCTAGTTCTCTCTCTCGCTCAGGGCCGGATCAGACGCGACGGCGCTTGGGCGGGCGGACACCGTTGTGCGGCGTGGGCGTGACGTCGCTGATCGCGCCGACCTCGAGGCCGGTGGCGGTGAGCGAGCGGATCGCCGTCTCGCGGCCCGAGCCCGGGCCCTTGACGAAGACGTCGACCTTGCGCATGCCGTGCTCCATGGCGCGGCGAGCAGCAGCCTCGGCGGCCATCTGGGCGGCGAACGGGGTGGACTTGCGCGAGCCCTTGAAGCCGACCTGGCCGGCAGAGGCCCACGAGATCACGGCACCGGTGGGGTCCGTGATCGAGATGATCGTGTTGTTGAACGTGCTCTTGATGTGAGCGTGCCCGTGGGCGACGTTCTTCTTCTCCTTGCGACGAACCTTCGTCACACGAGCCTTGGGAGGCATTTTTCTCCTACGTCAGAACTGAATGTCGGTGTGGACCACTGATGAGCTCGCCGGGGCGGTCTCGATCAGGGTCACTTGGCCTTCTTCTTGCCGGCCACGGTGCGCTTCGGGCCCTTGCGGGTGCGCGCGTTGGTCTTGGTGCGCTGACCGCGCACGGGCAGACCACGACGGTGACGGAGACCTTCGTAGGAGCCGATCTCGACCTTGCGGCGGATGTCGGCCTGCACCTCACGGCGAAGGTCACCCTCGAGGCGGTAGTTGCCCTCGAGGAAGTCACGAAGCGCAACGAGCTCGGTCTCACCGAGGTCCTTGACGCGGGTGTTGGGGTCGACGCCGGTGGCAACCAGCGCCTCCTTAGAACGGGTGCGACCGACACCGAAGATGTAGGTCAGTGCGACCTCGACGCGCTTCTCGCGCGGAAGGTCGACTCCAACAAGACGAGCCATGTTGGGTTGTCTCCTGATTTCTGTTACGCGGAGGTCTGGAGCAAGGCACCGATCCGGGGTCACGGTCCGCCACACAGAAGGACGGACCACCGGTCCCCGGCCTCCGTGCCGGGGGTGACGTCCTGCGCCGACACGACGGTCGGTCATCAGGGGCCGGGTGCTGCTTTCATTCACTTGTCTTGCGTGCTGTCGAAGTTCTGTCGACGGCGAGGGTGGTGCTTCTGCTCAGCCCTGGCGCTGCTTGTGGCGCAGGTTCTCGCAGATCACCATGACCCGACCGTTGCGGCGGATCACCTTGCACTTGTCGCAGATCTTCTTGACGCTCGGCTGAACCTTCATCTGCCTGCTGTCTTCAGATCGCGCGCCTGCCACCGCGGGCCCCGGAGGGCACGTGACGATCAGGTGCTTGGTTGTGTAATCGGGAGTTGGTGCCTCGCACTCGTCCCGGCCTGACATGCCCGCTCTCGCGGACCGGTCGCGGCCGACCCTGGTGCTCAGCGGTAGCGGAAGACGATCCGACCGCGGGTCAGGTCATAGGGCGAGAGCTCGACCACCACACGGTCCTCCGGGAGGATCCTGATGTAGTGCTGTCGCATCTTGCCCGAGATGTGTGCGAGCACCTTGTGACCGTTGGAGAGCTCCACCCGGAACATCGCGTTCGGGAGAGCCTCGACGATCGTGCCCTCGATCTCGATGACACCGTCCTTCTTGGCCATATCCTCCGTCTATCTGTTGGTGGCCGACCCGGACTGAGCCGGCCTTGGGGCGTGCCTGGGTGCCGTGCTCGTCGCACAGCAGTGACTCAGGCGCCGAGGCACACGACACCCAACGCACAAGACTACGCCACGTGGGGCCGTTCCCCGAAATCGTGGCCGAGGGCGACGACCCCCTCGGACCGGGGCGCGCCCGTGACCTCGCAGAGGTCCTCCCACGGGAGGATCCCGTATGCCGCCGCCTTGGGTAGCGTGCTCGCGTGACCGTCCGGCCCAGACCCCAGGCTGCCGCCGCACCGGCGGCACCCGCAGCTGCGGGCCGGCCCCTCGTCGACCGCGTCGGGGCGATCATCGCGCTGCTCTACTTCGTCGGTTCGATCACGGTCGCCGCGGTGCTGGGCCGCAGCGCCTGGTGGGTCAACGTCCGGGACCAGCCCGCGGTCCTCGGCTACGTCGGGATCGGGCTCGGTGCGCTCGCCCTGCTCCTGCTCCCCCGCTTCCCGCGCGCGACGTTCGCGGCGTGCGGCGTCCTCGCCTACCTGCTGTATGCCCTCGGCGCCATGCTCGGGCTGCCGACGGTGCTCATGGCGCTCGTCGCACTCTTCGGCGTCACGCTGTGGACCGACCGGCGGGGCGGGCTGTGGGCCCTCGCGGCGGCCCTGGGCTCGATCGGCCTCGCGACCGCGCTGCTCTTCGTCCGCTACGGCTACTTCCTGCCGCCGCTCGAGACCTTCCTGTCCGACCGCGTCGCCGTCTTCCTCTTCAACAGCGGCGCGGTCGTCGTGCTGACGTGGGCCGTCGCCGACCAGGTCCGGGCTGCCCGGGAGCGGGCCGCCCTGCAGCACGAGTCCGCGTCGCACGCGGCCGAGGCGGCCGCGCACGAGCGGGCCGAGCGTGCTGCGGTGAGCCGCGCCGACGGCCTGGCCGACCGGCAGCGGATCGCCCGCGAGATGCACGACGTCGTGGCGCACGGGCTGTCGGTGATGATCGTGCAGGCCGACGGGGCGCGCTTCGCGGCCGCCTCCGACCCCGACGCCGCGACGACCGCGCTCGCGACGATCGCCGCGACGGGGCGGGCCTCGCTGGCCGAGATGCGGCGGCTGCTGGGCGTGCTCCGCGACGACGCGACCGAGGTCCCGGACGCACCCCAGCCGGGCCTCGCCGACATCGAGACGCTCGTGGCGGGCCTCACCGCGGGCGGGAGGGTCGTGCACCTGCGCCAGGAGGGCGAGCTGCTCCCCCGCGACGCGACCGAGGGTGACGCCGCGACCGGGCTGACGGCGTACCGCATCGCCCAGGAGGCCCTGACGAACGTCATGAAGCACGCGGGCGACGACGCGACCGCGTGGGTGAGCGTCACGGTCGACCCGACCCGCGTCGTCGTCGAGGTCGTCGACGACGGCGTCGGGGACGGCGGGGACGGCGGCGCCCCCGGCCACGGGCTGCGCGGCATGGCCGAGCGGGTCGACGTGCTGGGCGGCTCGCTCGTCACGGGGCCCGACCCCCGCGGCGGCTTCCGGGTCGTGGCGACTCTGCCCCGCCTCGCCGCCGAGGCCGCCCGGCCCATCGAGGTGTCCCAGTGATCCGCGTCATGATCGTCGACGACCAGGCGCTGGTGCGCGCCGGCTTCGCGATGCTCGTCCGGTCGCAGCCCGACCTCCTCGTCGTCGCCGAGTGCGCCGACGGGCAGCAGTGTCTCGACACCCTCTCCACGGTGCCGGTGGACGTCGTCCTCATGGACGTCCGCATGCCCCGGATGGACGGGATCGAGGCCACCCGTCTGATCGTCGAGCGTGGCTGCGCCACCAGGGTTCTCGTGCTCACGACCTTCGACCTCGACGAGTACGCCTTCACGGCCCTGCGGGCCGGCGCCTCCGGCTTCCTCCTCAAGGACGCGCCTCCCGAGGACCTCCTCGCCGCGATCCGGACGGTGCACGCCGGCGACGCCGTCATCGCCCCGTCGACGACGCGCCGCCTCGTCGAGACCTACGTCCGGAGCGCCCCGGTGGCGCCGGCGCTCCTCGACCGCACCACGGCCCTGACCGACCGCGAGCGCGAGGTCTGGGTGGCCATCGCCAACGGTCTGACGAACTCCGAGATCGCCGAGGCCCTCTTCGTGTCCGAGACGACGGTCAAGACGCACGTCGGCCACATCCTGGCCAAGACCGGGGTGCGCGACCGCGTCGCGCTCGTCGTGCTGGCCTACCAGACGGGTGCCGTGGCACTGTCCTGAGCCGGTGCGGACCGCACGTGGCCGCAGCGGCCTCCACCCGGCCGGCAACCGGCTCCTCCCACGGGAGGAGGCCGGGTTCGGCCCACGGCCCGATGTGCGTCCCGGGGCCGCGCTCCTAGCGTCGAGCCATGATCGAGACCGACCCGTCGACCACCGTCGACCCCGCGTCACCGGGGCCCGTCCTGCTGGCCGGCGAGCTCGCCGAGGCCGTCGTCGACCACGAGGCCGTCGCGGCCAACGTCCGCGCCCTCCGCGACAGCGCCGGCACCCGGCTCATGGCCGTCGTCAAGGCGGATGCGTTCGGGCACGGCGCCGTGCCGGTCGCGCGCACCTGCCTCGCCGCCGGGGCGTCGTGGCTCGGGGTGACCCGCATCAGCGAGGCGCTCGAGCTGCGTCGGGCCGGCATCGCGGCTCCCGTCCTCGCCTGGCTGTTCGAGCCGGCCCGCGCCGAGGAGGCTGTCGCCGCCGACGTCGACCTCTCGGTGAGCAGCCCCGTCGACCTCGCCGCGGTCGCCCGCGCCACGGGGCGCGCCCGCATCCACCTCAAGCTCGACACCGGCCTGCACCGCAGCGGCTGCCCGGGCGAGGACTGGGCCCGGCTCGTCTCGGCCGCCGCAGCGCTGGAGTCGGCCGGCCGGGTCCGGGTCGCCGGTCTGTGGTCCCACCTCTCGCACGGCGGCGAGCCCGACGCGGTCGCCACCCACCGGCAGCTGCTCATGTTCCGCGTCGGCGTCGACCTCGCCCGCGTCGCCGGACTGCGACCAGAGGTCGTCCACCTGGCGAACACCGCTGCGGTGCAAACGAACTCGCGCCACACGGCATACGACCTCGTCCGGGTCGGAGCCGGGATCTACGGGATCGGCGACGGGCTCCGCCCCGCGCTCACCCTGCGGACCCGGGTCGTCCAGGTGCGCCACGTCGCCGCGGGCCGCGGGGTCGGCTACGACCACCTCGGCCGCACGACGCGCGACACCCACCTGGCGCTCGTGCCGCTCGGCTACGCCGACGGGCTGCCGCGAGCCGCCACCGGCCGGGCGAGCGTCTGGGTCGGCGGGCGCCGGGCGCCGCTCATCGGACGGGTGTGCATGGACCAGGTCGTCGCCGACGTGGGCCCGGAGCCGGTCGCGGTCGGCACGGAGGTCCTCGTCCTCGGCGCGGGCGACCGCGGCGAGCCGACCGCCCGTGACTGGGCGCGCTGGGCCGGCACCAACGAGCACGAGATCTACACGGGCATCGGCGCAAGGGTCGCGCGCCGACACGTCGGGCGCGCCCACGGCATCGCGGTGCCCGGCGTCGGAACGGAGGAACGATGAGGGTCGCCGTCATCCACGGGGGCACGAGCTCGGAGCACGACGTGTCGGTCGCGAGCGGTGAGGGGATCGTCGCCGGCCTGCGGAGCGCGGGCCACGACGTCGTGCCCGTCCTCGTCGACCGGTCGGGCGAGTGGCGGACCGGCGCGGGCTCGGGCGTGCTGCACGCCGCCGAGACGCTGCGGGGCTGCGACGTGGTGGTGCCCGCGCTGCACGGGGTGCTCGGCGAGGACGGCACGGTGCAGGGGTTCCTCGAGATCCTCGGGGTGCCCTACGTCGGCTCGCCCGTCGCGGCGAGCGCCGTGTGCCTGGACAAGCAGCTGACGAAGCTCGTCGTGGCCGCCGCCGGGGTGCCGGTCGCGCCGGGACTGTTCGTCCCCTCGGAGCGGGCGGTCGCCGCGACGCGCTCGGCCGCCGACCTCCAGCGCCTCGTCGACGACGTGCTCGGGGCCGGGCTGCGCGGCCCGCTGTTCGTCAAGCCGGTGCACGGGGGGTCGAGCGTGGGGGTCACCAGGGTCGACGCGAGCGCCGACGGCGGTCGTCGCCGGACGCCCGGGGCCCCGTCGGGTGCTCTGCCGGGCGCCCTGCCGGGCGGCGGTCTGCCGGACGCCCTGTCGCGAGCGCTCTCGACCGCCCTGGAGCACGGGACGGACGGAGTCCTCGTCGAGGCAGAGGTGGCCGGCCTCGAGGTCGACGTGCCGTTGCTCGAGCTGCCCGACGGGCAGGTGCGGTGCGGGCCCGCCCTGCTCGTCGAAAGCGACCCCGACGAGCCGTTCTTCACCGAGGCCGCCAAGTACGCCGGGGCCGGGACGAGGTTCACCGTGCCCGCCCCGCTCCCCCCGGAGCAGACGGCGCGCCTCGGTGAGTTGGCGACGACGGCGTACCGGGCGCTCGGGTGTCGCGGTCTCGCCCGTGTCGACTTCCTCGTGGGACCGGACGGGCCGGTGCTCAACGAGGTCAACACCTTCCCCGGTTTCACCCCGGCGTCGCAGTTCCCGCGGATGTGGGCCGCCGCCGGTCTGACCTATCCGGCGCTCGTCGACGTCCTCGTGCGCACCGCCGTCGGCCTGCCGGTCGACGCGCCCCGTGGTGTGGTCGTCGGATGAGCGCGTCGCCGAGCCGGACGTCGATGGGCAGCTCCACGAGCACGCTGCTGCTCGCCGACCCGCGGGTCAGCTCCATCCCCGTCGTCGAGGACGGCTCCCCGCTGGTCGACCTCGCGAGCGTCGGGGTGCGGGTCGAGCACCAGCCCCCGCCACCACCACCGGGTCTCGGTCTGCCCGGCTCTGCACCGGACCGGGCGACCGCGCCCCCGCCCGGACCGCACCGGCTGGTCCGACGCACGCTCGCCGACCGTCTCGGCGAGGCCGGGGCCCTGCTCCCCGACGACCTGCACCTGCTCGTCGTCGAGGGACTTCGTCCGCTGGACTCCCAGCGGATGATCCACGCCGCGTACCGGGCGCGCCTCGCGACCGAGCAGCCCGGGCTCGACGCTCACGCCCTCGACCGGCTGGCGAGCCGTTTCGTGGCCCCACCGGCCACGGCCCCGCACGTCAGCGGGGCCGCCGTCGACCTGACGCTCTGCGACGACGACGGGCGCCGGCTCGACCTCGGTTGCCCCGTCGACGCGACCCCCGAGCAGAGCGGTGGGGCGTGCTACTTCGACGCCCCCGGCATCGGTGACGAGGCGCGCCACCGGCGGGGCGCGCTCGCTCGCGCCCTGGGACGGTCAGGCATGGTCAACTACCCGACCGAGTGGTGGCACTGGTCGTTCGGGGACCGCTACTGGGCCCACGTCACCGGCAGTCCCTTCGCGATCCACGGACCGGTCACTGCGCCGGACGGTGTCGCAGGCGCGACGACGACGCTCAGCGCTCGAGCTCGGCCCGGCGCAGGGTGACGATGCGCTCGATGACCTCGTCGGGGATCGGCTGGTCGACGGCGAAACGGATCGTGCCCTTGCTCAGGGAGTGACCCGTGAGGTCGGGCGCGACGGCTTCGACGACGGCCGGGCTGAACGGGAAGACCGAGAGGTGCTTGGCCGCCGCCGTGATCCCGAGGAGCGGGCGGCCGGCGAGGCGCAGCGCCGGCATCCCGTAGCTCGTGCCCTCGTCCGCCTCGGGTGCCACGCGACGCGCGACGTCGACGACGTGCTGGAGGGCTGCGCGCTGGGCCGGCTCGAGTCCGCCGAGGTAGTCGCCGATCGTTCCCACCCGGCCATGGTCGCACCACCGTCGCCGCCACGGGCGGGTTCGCCACCCCCGGTCGCCCGGGTATGGGTGGGCGACCCCTCCACGGTCGTCGTCGTGACGACCCTCCACGAAAGGCCACCATGAGCGCTCGCACCCGCACGCGCACGCAGACCTCCACCGTCGTCGTGCTGCTCTGGCTCCTCATCGGCGTCTTCGCCGCCTTCCAGCGCGGCTACTTCGGCTCGTCCGACCCCAGCTGCGGCCGGCTGGCCACGACGGCCGTGACGATCGTCGCCGGACCGCTCAACTACGTCGGGCTCGACCCGCGCATCGGCTGCTCGACGCCTCAGCCCTCGAAGTAGCCGGGAGCCGGCGGGTGGGAGCGGCATACTGGCCGGGTGACCGAGCCCGGCGCTGACGCCACCGTCCCACCCGCCACCTCCACGCCGTCACCGGCTCAGGAGACGCCGCCTGACCGCACGGACGCGGTCACGGCGCCCCCGTCGGCCGCGGAGAGCGTGGAGGACTACTACGCACGCATCGCGGCCGCGGCCGGCGCGGACGGCCGCCTTCCTGTCGCGGTCGAGGAGATGCCCGGCTGGGACATCTACCCCTACGAGATCGAGGGCCTGCGCCTCAAGCCGGTGCAGCCTCCGGCGGACGAGGAGCCCGCACGGCGCGGCGAGCACGCCGCCGACTGCTGGTGCGCCGGCGGCTTCGGGGACACCGATGACCGGCTCGTCTGGTCGAACGCCCGGTGGCGCCTCACGCTCTCCGTCGACACCGGCCTGCCCGTGATGCTCATGCTCATGCCCCTCGCGCACCACGACCTGCCCTCCCTGCCGGGCGACCTCGCGGCCGAGATGGGCCAGCTCGTCGTCGCGGTGTCGGACGCCGTCGAGCACGTGCCGAGCGTCGGGCGGGCCCAGCTGGCGAAGTACGGCGACGGCGGAGCCCACCTGCACCTGTTCTTCCTCGGTCGCCCCGCCCGCATGCTCCAGTTCCGCGGGTCGCCGCTCATCGACTGGGAGGAGAACCTCCCGCGGGTCCCCCTCGACGTGCTCCAGGCCAACGCTCGCGTCGTCGCCGAGCGGATGGTCGTGCACGTCGGCGGCACGCCCGGGGGCCTCGGCCGCTAGAGCGTCCGCCGAATCCGCCGACGGCACTCCGGAGACACCCGAGCCGTCACGGGCCGGGTCGGCGCGCGCCCCGCCCGCTCCGCCCGACGCCCGACGGCCCCCGACGCACCCTCACGGCGAGAGCCGGCGTCAGGCGTACGACCAGCGCGTCGCGAGCCACAGCGGGTCGTAGCCGGTCAGCGGCACCATCCGCCACGTCAGGTCGGCATCGGCACCACGCAGCCGCGCCTCGATGCGGAAGCGGTGGGGCGTCTCGATGGCGATGACCTCGGCGCGGAAGGTGTCCTCGTCGACCCACCCACCGCTCGCGACGACGGGCAGGGTCGCTCCCGCTGCCACCAGCTCTCCCTCGCGCCACAGGCCCCGACCCACGGGGACGCGCAGCCACTCGGCGCGCCGGCTGAGGCCGAGCACGACGTCGGGACCGTCACGGGTCACGGAGACGGCCGTGTAGTCGGCCGAGAGGTCGGAGGCGTCCGAACGGCTGAACTCGGCATACTCCGGACCCAGCGCGTCCCCCGACATGGCCGGGATCTCGAGACCCGCGAGGCGCTCGGCCAGGGCACGGTCGCCGTCGCCGGAGCCACCGCCGCCGATGGCGGGCACGACGTGGGCCCACAGCCCGTCGAGCGTGGACTGCATGCGCGCCTGCTCCGCCGTGACCGCCACGACCGTGTCGTGCTCGGGCAGCACGACGAGGAACTGTCCGTAGGCCCCGTCGCCGCGGTAGCCGAAGCGCTGCATCCAGAACGAGTAGCCGTAGCCCCGGCGCCAGTCCTCATCGGCGTCCGGGTCCTCGCTGACCGGCCCGAAGCCGCGCGTCGCCTCCTCGGCCCACGCCTCGGACAGCAGCTGCCGACCCTCCCACCGGCCGCGGTCGAGGTAGAGCTGGGCGATGGAGGCGATGGCCTCGGTCGTCAGGTGCGAGCCGGTGAACCCGAGCTCGCGCCCGAGCGGGTCGCGGTGCCAGGGGATGTCGGGCAGGCCCAGGGGGGCGAGCAGCCGCGGGCGCAGCACCTCGGCCACGCCGACGCCGGTGACTCGGCGCACGATGACGGCGAGCAGGTAGGTCGCCACCTGGTTGTAGGCGAAGACGGTCCCCGGCGGCCGGGTCGGCTGCGTGGCGAAGACCCGGGGCACCCAGTCGTCCCCGTCGCCGCCGCCGCCGCTCATCCGGTCGAAGACCCGCCCCCACGCGTCCTCCTCGTGACCCACCGTCATCGAGAGGCAGTGCGCGATCCGCACGTCCTCCCAGCCGTCGGCCACCAGGGCGCGGTCGAGCTCGGGGAAGTGGTCGAGGACCCGGTCGTCGAGCGACAGGCGCCCCTCCTGGACGAGGAAGCCGACGGCCGTGGCCGTCACGGTCTTCGAGAGGGAGTACGCGAGGTGGACGCGGTCGGCGGCATACGGCCTCCACCAGCCCTCGGCCACGACGTGTCCGTGACGCACGACCATGAGGCTGTGCAGCCCGAGGTTGTCGCGTTCCGCGGCGTCGACGAACGCGTGGATGCCGGCGGCGTCGACGCCCTGCGCCGACGGGGTGCTGCGGGGAAGGCTCACGAGCGCGACGTTACGCGTCCGGAGCCGCCGGGTGGGCCGGCGGCCCGCCGCGAGTCGCGGAAGGTCAGGCGGTCACGTCGAGAGGGGCGTATGCCGCCCCGGCAGCCGCGAGGGCAGCCTGGCCTCCGTCGACGGCCGTGAGGATCCACAGACCGTCCTCGCGGACGGCGACCGAGTGCTCCCAGTGCGCGGCCCGCGTGCCGTCGAGGGTCACCACGGTCCAGTCGTCGGCGAGCACCTTGGTGTCGATGCCGCCGAGGGTCACCATCGGCTCGATGGCGCCCGTGAAGCCGTCGACGAGCTTGGGACCCGTCTCGCGCACCGCGTAGTTGGGGATCTGGGGATCCATGTGCATCTGGGTGCCGATGCCGTGGCCGACGTACTCGTCGATGACGCCGTAGGTCCGGCCGTCACGCTCGGCGGCGGCCTCGATGCTGGCCTCGACCGCGTCGCCGACGGCGTAGAGGCGACCGCCGACGTGCATCGCGGCGATCCCCGCGTAGAGGCCGGCCTCGGTGGCGTCGATGAGGGCGAGGTCCTCGGGACGACCGGCCTCGCGCCCACCGACGACCGCGGTGAAGGCCGCGTCGCCGTTCCACCCCTTGACCTCCGCGCCGCAGTCGACCGAGACGATGTCGCCGGCCTCGAGGACCCGGGGGCCCGGGATGCCGTGGACGACCTCGTCGTTGACGCTCGTGCACAGCGTGTGGCTGTAGCCCGGGACGAGCTGGAAGTTGGGGATGCCGCCGTTGCTACGGATGAAGTCCTCCGCGAGGCGGTCCAGCTCGAGCGTCGTCAGGCCGGGGCGCAGCTCGCTCGCGAGCAGCTCGAGCGTGCGCCCGACGAGCAGCCCCGCCTCACGCATGAGGCGCAGCTGCTCGTCGGTGCGGCCCTGGAGCCGGTTCCGGCGTCCGAACATCGATGGTCCTTCTCGGTGACGAAATGACGACACCTGACGACACCTGACGACACCTCACGGCGGCGTCGCCACGGCGTCGGTACGCCGTCGCTCAGGCGTGCTCAGGCGTGCTCAGGCGTGCTGCGGCAGGGCCGCGATGACACGGTCGGTGACGTCGTCGACGGCGCCCATGCCGTCGACCTTGACGAGGAGGCCGGCGACCTCGTAGTGCTCCGCGAGGGGCGCGGTCTCCTTGCGGTAGATCGCCTGGCGCTCGCGGATGACGTCCTCGGTGTCGTCGGCGCGACCCTCGGTCTCGGCGCGCTTGAGCAGCCGCTCGACGATGGCGTCCTCGTCGACCTCGAGCTCGAGCACCGCGTCGAGCGCGTGCCCGTGACGCGACAGCATGGCGTCGAGCGCGTCGACCTGGCCCGCGGTGCGCGGGTAGCCGTCGAGGAGGAAGCCGTGTGCGGCGTCGTCCCAGGTCAGCCGGTCCTCGACGATCTCGTTGGTGATCTCGTCGGAGACGTAGCCGCCGGACGTGATGATCTCGTGGACCTTGACGCCGAGCGGGGTCTGGTCCTTGATGTTGGCGCGGAAGATGTCGCCGGTCGAGATGGCCGGGATGCCGAGACGCTCGGCGATCCTGGCTGCCTGCGTGCCCTTACCGGCGCCGGGCGGGCCGAGGATGATCAGTCGCATGTCGGAGCCCCCGGGAGGTCGGGAGCGCAGCGAGTGACTTTCTGGGGTGACATTAACGGAGGAACCCTTCGTAGTGACGCTGCTGCAGCTGCGCCTCGATCTGCTTCACCGTCTCCAGGCCCACACCGACGACGATGAGGATCGAGGTGCCACCGAACGGGAAGTTCTGGTTGGCGCCGACGAGGACGAGGGCCACGAGCGGGATCAGCGAGACGATGGCGAGGTAGATGGCACCCGGCACGGTGATTCGGGTCAGGACGTAGTTGAGGTACTCGGCCGTGGGTCGCCCGGCCCGGATACCCGGGATGAAGCCGCCGTACTTCTTCATGTTGTCCGCGACCTCGGTCGGGTTGAACGTGATGGACACGTAGAAGAACGTGAAGAAGAGGATGAGGGCGACGTAGGTCGCCATGTAGATGGGGTGGTCGCCCTTGACGAGGTTGTCCTGGACCCACTGGACCCAGCCCGGGTTGTTGCCGTCGGCGCGCGTGTTGAACTGCGCGATGAGGCCCGGCAGGGCGAGCAGCGAGCTCGCGAAGATGACCGGGATGACGCCGGCCATGTTGACCTTGAGCGGGATGTAGGTGGACGTGCCGCCGTACATCCGGCGCCCGACCATCCGCTTGGCGTACTGCACCGGGATGCGGCGCTGGGACTGCTCGACGAAGACGACCGCCGCGATGACGAAGACGCCGAGGACGAGGATGCCGAGGAAGGTGCCCCAGCCCTTGTTCTCCTTGATGGCCCAGAGCGAGGCCGGGAAGCCGGCCGCGATCGAGGTGAAGATCATGAGGGACATGCCGTTGCCGACGCCCTTGTCGGTGATCAGCTCGCCGAACCACATGATGAGGCCGGTGCCGGCCGTCATCGTCAGGACCATGATGAGGATCGTGACCATCGACTGGTCGGTCATGATCGACTCGCAGGTGCCGCCGAAGAGGCTGGACGGGTTGCGCGCGAAGGTGACGAGCGTCGCCGACTGGAGGATCGCGAGACCGATCGTCAGGTAGCGGGTGTACTGCGTCAGCTTGCTCTGTCCCGACTGGCCCTCCTCCTTGAGCGCCTCGAAGCGCGGGATGACGACCGTGAGCAGCTGGATGATGATGCTCGCCGTGATGTACGGCATGATCCCGAGCGCGAAGACCGACAGCTGCAGCAGCGCACCGCCGCTGAAGAGGTTGGCGAGGTTGAGGAACCCGCTCTGGTCTCCGCTCTGGCCCTTGCTGGCGTCCAGACAGTCCTGCACCAGGCTGTAGCTGATGCCCGGCGTCGGCACGTGCGATCCGAGCCGGAACAGCACGATGATGCCGAGCGTGAAGAGCAGCTTCTTGCGCAGGTCCGGGGTACGGAACGCGCGTGCGAAGGCGGCGAGCACTGGGTCCTCCTGGGGGGCCGCACGGTGGCGCGGCGTAAGTCATGCAATCCGTGGAAGGTTAACGCAAAGGCGCAACGCCCCGGGCCCCCACCGCGGTGGCCGACGTCACGTCGGCTCGCGGGTCGGGCGCCCGGGGCGCTGCTCACACGAGGTGTGTGGTGGTCACTCGAAGCCCGGTCTCAGCCGGCGAGGGCCGTGACCGTGCCGCCGGCGGCCTCGATCTTCTCCTTGGCGGACGCCGAGAACTTGTGCGCCTCGACCTCGACCTTGACGGAGATCTCGCCCGTGCCGAGCACCTTCACCGGGAAGCCGTCACGGACGGCACCCTTGGCGACGAGGTCGGCGACGGACACCTGACCACCCTCCGGGAAGAGCAGCTGCAGGCGGTCCAGGTTGACGACCTGGTACTCCGTGCGGAACGGGTTCTTGAATCCGCGGAGCTTCGGGAGGCGCATGTGCATCGGCATCGAGCCGCCCTCGAAACGCTCCGGGACCTGGTAACGGGCCTTCGTGCCCTTGGTACCACGACCGGCGGTCTTGCCCTTGGAGCCCTCACCACGACCGACGCGGGTCTTGGCGGTCTTGGCTCCGGGGGCCGGACGCAGGTGGTGGACCTTGAGGGCGGACTCGCCCGACTTCTTGGCGTTGTCGGCCATGGTCAGTCAACCTCCTCGACGGACACGAGGTGCGTGACCGTCTTGACCATCCCGCGGATCTCGGGACGGTCCTCCTTGACGACGACGTCGCCAATGCGCTTCAGACCGAGGCTGCGCAGCGTGTCACGCTGGTTCTGCTTGCCACCGATCTCGGAACGGGTCTGGGTCACCTTGAGACGAGCCATCACGCACCAGCCTTCGCAGCCTGGGCCTCGGCCATACCGGCGGCGCGGGCCTTGAGCATGGCCGCCGGAGCGACCTCCTCGAGGGTCTTGCCACGACGGGCAGCGACCGACTCGGGGCGCTCGAGCTCGCGCAGGGCCTGGGCCGTGGCGTGCACGATGTTGATGGCGTTGTCGGAGCCCAGCGACTTGCTGAGGACGTCGTGGACGCCGGCGCACTCGAGCACCGCACGCACCGGGCCACCGGCGATGACACCGGTACCGGGGGCGGCGGGGCGGAGCATGACGACGCCTGCGGCGGCCTCACCCTGGACGGGGTGCGGGATGGTGCCCTGGATGCGCGGGACCTTGAAGAAGTTCTTCTTGGCCTCCTCGACACCCTTGGCGATGGCCGCGGGAACTTCCTTGGCCTTGCCGTAGCCGACACCCACGGTGCCGTCACCGTCACCGACGACGACGAGGGCGGTGAAGCTGAAGCGACGACCACCCTTGACGACCTTGGCGACACGGTTGATGGTCACGACGCGCTCGACGTACTGGTTCTTGTCGTCACGGCTGTCGCGGTTGTCGCGGCCGCCGCGGTTGTCACGGCGGTCTCCGCGCTCGGTGCGCTCGCCGCCACCGGCGGGGCCGGTGCCTCGACGCTGCTGTCCGGGCATCAGATGTTCCTCATCTCAACAATTGCGTTCACGAAGTTGCTCACAGGGACAGACCGCCTTCGCGGGCGCCCTCGGCGATCGCCGCGACACGGCCGTGGTACTTGTTGCCACCACGGTCGAACACGACGGCCTCGATACCGGCGTCCTTGGCACGGGCGGCCACGAGCTCGCCGACCTTCTTGGCCTTGGCCGTCTTGTCACCGTCGAAGGAGCGCAGGTCGGCCTCCATCGTCGAGGCCGAGGCCACGGTCTTGCCGACGGTGTCGTCGACGACCTGGACGAAGAGGTGACGGCTGGAGCGCGACACGACGAGGCGGGGACGGACCGCGGTGCCGGCGATCTTCTTGCGACCGCGCACCTGGCGACGGATGCGGGCGGCAGCCTTGGACTTACCGCGCTTGATGATCATTGCCATGGCTTACTTACCGGCCTTTCCAACCTTGCGACGGATCTGCTCGCCCGCGTAGCGAACGCCCTTGCCCTTGTACGGGTCGGGCTTGCGCAGCTTGCGGATGTTCGCCGCGACCTCACCGACGAGCTGCTTGTCGATGCCCTGCACCGAGAAGCGGGTCGGGTTCTCGACGGCGAAGCTGATGCCGGCGGGAGCCTGGATGAGGATCGGGTGCGAGTATCCGAGCGAGAACTCGAGGTCCGAGCCCTTCGCGGCGACACGGTAACCCGTGCCGTGGATCTCCATCTTCTTCTCGTAGCCCTCGGTGACACCGAGGACCATGTTGTTGATGAGCGACCGGGTCAGGCCGTGGCGCGAGCGCGAGTCGCGCTCGTCGTTGGGGCGCTTGACCTCGAGGTTGCCCTCGCCCAGCTCGACCGTGATCGGCTGCACGACGGTCAGGGAGAGCTCACCCTTGGGGCCCTTGACGATGACGTCCTGGCCCTCGACCTTGACGTCCACACCCGAGGGGATGGAGACCGGAAGTCGTCCGATTCGCGACATGTCAGTGTCTCCTTACCAGACGTAGGCGAGGACTTCCCCACCCACGCCCTTCTCGTGTGCCTGGCGGTCGGTCAGCAGACCGTTCGACGTCGACAGGATCGCGACGCCGAGGCCACCGAGAACCTTGGGCAGGTTCGTCGACTTGGCGTAGACGCGCAGACCGGGCTTGCTCACGCGACGCACACCGGCGATGGAGCGCTCGCGGTTCGGGCCGTACTTGAGGTCGATGGTCAGCGTCTGGCCGACCTCGGCCTCCTCGATCTTCCACGAGGCGATGTAGCCCTCGCTCTGGAGGATCTCGGCGATGTTCTTCTTCAGCTTCGAGTACGGCATGGAGACGACGTCGTGGTGCGCCGAGTTGGCGTTCCGGACGCGGGTCAGCATGTCCGCAATCGGGTCAGTCATGGTCATGTGGGCTCTCCGCCCTTCCTCACCGGGGTTTCGACCGGGGCTATCTGCCCGGCGACGGCTGGGCCGTCGTGTGGCCGACCTACGGTGTCAGAGGTGTGTTGGTCTTGGGGTTGCTCTGGGCTCGGGGAGCCGATTACCAGGAGCTCTTGGTCACGCCCGGCAGCTCGCCCGCGTGCGCCATCTCGCGAAGGCAGATGCGGCAGAGGCCGAACTTGCGGTACACCGAGTGCGGGCGACCGCACTTCTGGCAACGGGTGTATCCGCGGACCTTGAACTTCGGCTTCCGGTTCGCCTTGTTAACGAGCGCGGTCTTGGCCATGTCAGTTCTCCTTGAAGGGGAAGCCGAGCTGCTTGAGCAGCGCGCGACCCTCGTCATCGTTGGTCGCCGTGGTGACCACGGTGATGTCCATGCCTCGCACGCGGTCGATCCGGTCCTGGTCGATCTCGTGGAACATCGACTGCTCGGTCAGGCCGAACGTGTAGTTGCCGTTGCCGTCGAACTGCTTCGGCGAGAGGCCACGGAAGTCACGGATGCGCGGGAGGGCGATCGTGACGAGACGGTCGAGGAACTCCCACATGCGGTCACCGCGGAGCGTCGTGTGGGCGCCGATGGGCATGCCCTCACGCAGCTTGAACTGGGCGATCGACTTGCGAGCCTTCGTCACGACCGGCTTCTGGCCCGTGATGGCGGTGAGGTCGCGGACGGCACCCTCGATGAGCTTGCTGTCCTTCGCCGCGTCACCGACACCCATGTTGACGACGACCTTGACGACGCCGGGAACCTGCATGACGTTGGCGTAGCCGAACTGCTCGAGCATCGAGCTCTTGATCTCGTCCTGGTAGCGCTGCTGAAGGCGCGGCTTGGTGCTGGTCTCAGTCATTCTCAGAGGTCCTTGTCCGACTTGACCGCGACACGGACGCGGGCCGCCTTCTGACGGCCATTGCGCTCGACGGTCTCGACACGCGTCTTGACGCGGGTCGGCTTCTTCGACTCGGGGTCGACGATCGCGACGTTGCTCACGTGGATCGCAGCCTCGGTGTGCGTCAGGCCACCGGTGCGCGTGCCACGGGCGGTCGCGCCGGCCTTGACGTGCTTGGTGACGCGGTTGATGCCCTCGACCAGCACACGCTGGGTCTCGGGGTAGACCGCGATGACCTTGCCCTGCTTGCCCCGGTCGCCGCCGTTCTTCTGGCTGCGGCCCGAGATGACCTGGACGAGGTCACCCTTCTTGATCTTCATCTTGGTGATGGTGTTCTTCGCCATGCTCACAGCACCTCCGGCGCGAGAGAGATGATCTTCATGAACTTCTTCTCGCGCAGCTCGCGGCCCACCGGGCCGAAGATGCGGGTACCACGGGGGTCACCGTCGGCCTTGAGGATCACCGCAGCGTTCTCGTCGAACTTGATGTAGGAACCGTCGGCGCGGCGACGCTCCTTGACGGTGCGGACGATGACGGCCTTGACGACGTCACCCTTCTTCACGTTGCCGCCAGGGATCGCGTCCTTGACGGTGGCGACGATGGTGTCGCCGATGCCGGCGTAGCGACGGCCCGAGCCGCCGAGAACACGGATGCAAAGGATTTCCTTGGCACCGGTGTTGTCGGCGACGCGCAGCCGCGACTCCTGCTGAATCACTGTCTAACTCCTGTCGTCGTGCTGGTTCTCACCGGTTGCCCGGATGAGCCTTGCCGAACGGAAATGGGGGGTGGCTTACTTGGCCTTCTCGAGGATCTCGACAATGCGCCAGTGCTTCGTCGCGGAGAGCGGACGCGTCTCCATGATGAGCACGCGGTCGCCCACGCCGGCCTCGTTCTGCTCGTCGTGCGCCTTGACCTTGCTGGTGCGGCGGATGACCTTGCTGTAGAGCGCGTGCTTGACGCGGTCCTCGACCTCGACGACGACGGTCTTGTCCATCTTGTCGCTCACCACGTAGCCCTGACGGGTCTTGCGGTAGTTGCGCTCACTCGCCTGGTCGCTCACGACCTTCTCCTGCTCGCTCATGCGTCAGCCTCCTGCGCCTTGTCAGCCTTCTTGGCCTTCTTCTCGGCCTTGTCAGCCTTCTCGGGCTTGTCAGCCTTGTCGGCCTTGTCGGCCTTCTTGTCGGCCTTGGCAGCCTTCTTCTCGACCTTCTCGGCCTTCTCCGGCGCCTTGGGGGCGGCGGGGGCCGAGCCGATGCCGAGCTCGCGCTCACGCATCTCGGTGTAGATGCGCGCGATGTCCTTCTTGACGGCGCGCAGACGGCCGTGGTTGTCCAGCTGACCGGTGGCCGACTGGAAACGCAGGTTGAACAGTTCTTCCTTGGCCTTCTTCAGCTCGTCCGCCAGCTTCGTGTCGTCCAGACCACGCAGCTGCTCGGGAGCCAGGTCCTTGGTTCCGACTGCCATCAGATGTCACCACCCTCACGCTGAACGAAGCGGCACTTCATGGGGAGCTTGTGCATCGCGAGGCGCATGGCCTCACGCGCCACCGGCTCTGCCACGCCCGAGATCTCGAACATGACGCGACCCGGCTTGACGTTGGCGATCCACCACTCCGGCGAACCCTTACCGGAACCCATGCGGGTCTCGGCGGGCTTCTTGGTGAGCGGACGGTCGGGGTAGATGTTGATCCACACCTTGCCGCCACGCTTCATGTAGCGGGTCATCGCGATACGAGCGGACTCGATCTGACGGTTGGTCACGTAGGCCGGCTCGAGAGCCTGGATGCCGTAGTCACCGAACGCGATCGTCGTACCACCCTTGGCCGCACCGTGGCGGTTCGGGTGGTGCTGCTTGCGGTGCTTGACTCGACGGGGAATCAACATGGTCAGGCCTGCTCATTCTCGGTGCTGGCCGCGGCGGGGGCCTCGGCAGCAGCGGTCTCGTTCACTGCCGGAGCAGCGGCGGTCTCGTTGCGGTCACCACGACGGGCGCGGTTCGGACGGTCACCGCCGTCACGACGCGGGCCACGCGACGGGCGCGGAGCGGCGGCCTGCTGGGCAGCGAGCTCCTTGGCCGTCATGTCGCCCTTGTAGATCCACACCTTGACGCCGATGCGGCCGAACGTGGTGCGGGCCTCGTAGAAGCCGTAGTCGATCTGCGCACGCAGGGTGTGCAGCGGGACGCGGCCCTCGCGGTAGAACTCGGTGCGGCTCATCTCGGCGCCGTTGAGGCGGCCGGAGACCTGCACGCGGATGCCCTTGGCACCGGCGCGCTGGGCGGACTGCATGCCCTTGCGCATGGCGCGACGGAACGCGACACGGGCCGAGAGCTGCTCGGCGATGCCCTGGGCGACCAGCTGGGACACGATCTCGGGGTTCTTGACCTCGAGGATGTTGAGCTGGACCTGCTTGCCCGTGAGCTTCTCGAGCTCGCCGCGGATGCGGTCGGCCTCGGCGCCGCGGCGACCGATGACGATGCCGGGGCGGGCGGTGTGGATGTCCACGCGGACGCGGTCACGGGTGCGCTCGATCTCGACCGATGCGATGCCGGCGCGCTCCATGCCCTTCTCCATCAGGCGACGGATCGAGACATCTTCCTTGACGTAGTCGCGGTAGCGCTGACCCGACTTCGTCGAGTCTGCGAACCAGCGGCTCTTGTGGTCGGTGGTGATGCCCAGACGGAAGCCGTGCGGGTTGACCTTCTGACCCATCAGCGGGCTCCCTTCGTGTTCTCCGGCTGCGTGACGACCACGGTGATGTGGCTCGTGCGCTTGTTGATGCGACCGGCGCGGCCCTGGGCGCGCGGCCGGAATCGCTTCATCGTCGGGCCCTCGTCCACGAACGCGGCCGTGATGACCAGGTTGCGCTCGTCGAAGGCGACCGACTCGCGGTCAGCCTTGACGCGGGCGTTGGCGATGGCGCTCTCGAGCACCTTCTTGACCGGCTCGGAGGCCGACTGCGGAGCGAAGGTGAGCACCGTGACGGCGTCGGTGGCGGCCTTGCCGCGGATCAGGTCCACGACACGGCGAGCCTTCTGCGGGCTGACACGGACGTGCCGCGCCGAAGCCTTGGCTTCCATGACTTCTTCCTTGGATTCGGTGGCCATCAGCGACGACGACCCTTCTTGTCGTCCTTCACGTGACCCTTGAACGTGCGGGTCGGTGCGAACTCGCCGAGCTTGTGGCCGACCATCGACTCGGTGACGAACACCGGGACGTGCTTGCGGCCGTCGTGGACGGCGAAGGTGTGGCTTAGCATGTCCGGGCTGATGACCGAACGGCGCGACCAGGTCTTGATGACGTTCTTGGTGCCCGCTTCGTTCTGGGCGTCCACCTTCTTCTGAAGGTGGTCGTCGATGAAGGGGCCCTTCTTCAGGCTACGAGGCATTCCAAAGGCTCCTTATCAGCGCTTCTTGCCAGTACGGCGGCGACGAACGATGAGCTTGTCGCTTTCCTTGTGTCCCTTGCGGGTCCGGCCCTCGGCCTGACCCCACGGGCTGACGGGGTGACGTCCACCGGACGTCTTGCCCTCACCACCACCGTGCGGGTGGTCGACCGGGTTCATGGCGACACCACGGACGGTCGGGCGCTTGCCCTTCCACCGCATGCGGCCGGCCTTGCCCCAGTTGATGTTGCTCTGCTCGGCGTTGCCCACCTCGCCGACGGTCGCGCGGCAGCGCGCGTCGACGTTGCGGATCTCACCGGACGGCATACGCAGCTGGGCGTAGGGGCCGTCCTTGGCGACGAGCTGCACGCGAGCACCCGCGGAGCGGGCGATCTTCGCGCCACCACCGGGCTTGAGCTCGATCGCGTGGACGACCGTACCCACCGGGATGTTGCGCAGCGGAAGCGAGTTGCCCGGCTTGATGTCGGCCGCGGGGCCGTTCTCGATCGGGTCGCCCTGCTTCAGCTTGTTCGGAGCCAGGATGTAGCGCTTCTCGCCGTCGGCGTACTGGACGAGCGCGATGCGCGCGGTGCGGTTGGGGTCGTACTCGATGTGAGCGACCTTGGCCGGCACGCCGTCCTTGTCGTGGCGACGGAAGTCGATGACGCGGTAGGCACGCTTGTGGCCGCCACCGATGTGACGCGTGGTGATGCGGCCCGCGTTGTTGCGGCCACCCGTCTTCGACAGGGGGCGGACGAGCGACTTCTCCGGGGTGGAACGCGTGATCTCGACGAAGTCGGCGACCGACGAGCCACGACGGCCCGGCGTGGTCGGCTTGTACTTACGGATACCCATGTTCGTGTGTCCTTATTCTTCGTCGATCTCAGGCGCCCGCACCGAAGATGTCGATCGTTCCCTCGCGGAGGGAGACGATCGCACGCTTGGTGTCCTTGCGCTTGCCGAGGCCGAATCGGGTGCGACGGGTCTTGCCCTGACGGTTCAGGGTGTGGACCTTGTCGACCTTGACGTTGAAGATCTGCTCGATGGCGATCTTGATCTCCGTCTTGTTCGCACGGGGGTCGACGATGAAGGTGTACTTGCCCTCGTCGAGGAGACCGTACGACTTCTCGGAGACGACCGGCGCGATCAGGATGTCGCGGGGGTCCTTGGCGTGGATGCTCACTTGGTGGCCTCCTTGTCGGCCTTGTCAGCCTTCACGGGACCGGCGACGAACGCGTCGAGGGCGGCCTGGGTGAAGACGATGTCGTCGGCGCACAGGACGTCGTACGTGTTGAGCTGGTCGGCGACCAGCACGTGGACGTTCTGCAGGTTGCGGACCGACTTGAACGCCACCTCGTCACCGCGCTCGAGCACGACGAGAAGGTTGGGGCGCTCGGTCAGACCGGCGAGCAGCGCGGCGGCGTCCTTCGCCGAGGGCAGGTCGCCCGAGACGATGGAGTCGACGACGTGGATGCGGTCGAAGCGGGCCCGGTCGGAGAGGGCTCCGCGCAGGGCGGCGGCCTTCATCTTCTTCGGGGTGCGCTGGGAGTAGTCACGCGGCTGCGGGCCGTGGACGACGCCACCGCCGGCGAACTGCGGGGCGCGGGTCGAGCCCTGACGGGCGCGACCGGTGCCCTTCTGGCGGTAGGGCTTGCGCCCACCGCCGCGGACCTCGCCGCGGGTCTTCGTCGAGTGCGTGCCCTGACGAGCGGCCGCGAGCTGTGCCACCACGACCTGGTGGATCAGCGGGACGTTGGTCTGGACGTCGAAGATGTCAGCGGGAAGCTTGGGGGTCTTCGTGGCCATGTGGATCATGCACCCTTCGCAGCCGTGCGGATCAGGACGATGCCACCGCGGGGGCCGGGGACGGCACCCTTGATGAGCAGGAGGCCCTTCTCGGCGTCAACGGCGTGGATCTGGAGGTTCTGGGTCGTCTGGCGAACGCCACCCATGCGACCGGCCATGCGCATGCCCTTGAAGACACGGCCCGGGGTCGAGCAGCCGCCGATGGAGCCCGGCTTGCGGTGGTTGCGGTGCGCACCGTGCGAGGAGCTGACGCCGTGGAAGCCGTGACGCTTCATGACACCGGCGAAGCCCTTGCCCTTGGTCGTGCCCGTCGCGTCGACGCGCTGGCCGGCCTCGAAGGACTCGGCCGTGATCTCCTGGCCGAGCTCGTAGTCGGCGGCGTCGGCCGTGCGGAGCTCGACGAGGTGACGGCGCGGCGTGACGCCGGCCTTCTCGAAGTGGCCGCTCATCGGCTTGTTCACCTTGCGGGGGTCGATCGCACCGAAGGCGATCTGGACCGCGGAGTAGCCGTCGGTCTCGTCGGCACGCACCTGCGTCACGACGCAGGGGCCGGCCTTGACCACGGTCACGGGGACGAGCTTGTTGTCTGCGTCCCACACCTGGGTCATGCCGAGCTTCTCGCCGAGCACGCCCTTGACGTTCTTCTGAGCAACAGTCATCTCTACAACCGCCTCAGAGCTTGATCTCGATGTTGACGTCCGCCGGCAGGTCGAGACGCATCAGCGAGTCGACGGCCTTGGGCGTCGGGTCGATGATGTCGATGAGGCGCTTGTGCGTGCGCATCTCGAAGTGCTCGCGGCTGTCCTTGTACTTGTGCGGCGACCGGATCACGACGAAGACGTTCTTCTCCGTCGGCAGCGGGACGGGTCCCACCACGGTCGCGCCGGCGCGCGTCACTGTGTCAACGATCTTCCGGGCCGAGTTGTCGATGACCTCGTGGTCGTACGACTTCAGCCGGATGCGGATCTTCTGTCCCGCCATCTGATGAACGTCTCTCTCTCGCTTCTGACTACCGGTTCCCTTGGCCATCCGACCCCCGAGGTCGGGCGTGTCGCGCCCGCTTCGCGGTGAAAGGTGCGCACCTGAGTGCCACTTTCGTGTGGATTGCCCGGCCGAACCGGGTAACTTGCGCTTCCCTCGGGCCTCCGAGAGGAGTCCGGGCGAGTCCCCGTCAGGAGGCTCTCAAGGGGCGGCGGCACCGACATGGGTCAGCGACGCGCGTCAAGCAACCTGAACAGTGTGCCAGAGCGCGCACCGCACTATCAAATCGGGCCGGCACGCCACCGCAGGGCCGTGCACGTGGCGCGTCGTCAGTGGAGAGGACGGGCGCAGGCGGCGGTGCCGCCCGGCAGATGCTGGCGGTGCTCGGCCACCCAGCGGTACGCCTTCGCGGCCACCCACGAGACGCCGGGTGCCATGAGGAGGTGGCCGGCGGGTCGCCAGGCCGGGGCGCCGTGCGTCGCCGCGCTCGCGATGGCGCGATGACCCGAGCGGATGCTGCCGTCGGCGGTGATGAACTGGGCCGCCTCGTCGCAGTCCTGCGGGGTGAGACCCACGGCCGCGAGGTCGAGCGACTGCCAGGGATGCACGTCGTAGCGGTCCCGCCGGTCGACCCACCGCTTGATGAACTGCACACTGCGCGTGCAGAACCCGCAGTCGGCGTCGTAGACGAGGGTTGGCCGGTCCGGCACGACGAGCGTGGTCTCCACCCGGTGATCATCGCACCCCGCGAGCGCCGTCCCGCACCTCGTCGCCTCCGACCGAGGACGTCTGTTAGTGCGCACGGGCACCGGCGAAGCTTCCCCTGCGCGGGTGGCGCGCTCCCCCGCCGGCCGCTCAGGCCGGGGCGAGGAAGGCGCTCAGCGCTCCGGCATACATCGCCGGGTCCTCGGCGCCCATCAGCTCGCGCGTGCTGTGCATCGACAGCGCGGCCGCGCCGAAGTCCACGGTGGTGGCGCCGGTCAGGGACGACGTCACGGGGCCGACCGTCGACCCGCACGGCAGGTCGCTGCGGGTGACGAAGGTCTGCATGGGGACCCCGGCCTGCTCGCAGGCGAGTCGGAACGCCGCCGCGCCGACGGAGTCCGTCGCGTAGCGCAGGTTGGTGTTGACCTTGAGCACGGGGCCGCCGTTGACGCGGATCTGGTGCATCGGCTCGTGGCGGTCGGCGTAGTTGGGGTGGGTGGCGTGACCCATGTCCCCGGACGCGATGACCGTGGCCGCGAGGGCTCGCCAGTAGTCGTCCCGGGTGCCGCCGCCGGCCGTGACGATGCGCTCGAGCACCGAGGGCAGCAGCGTCGAGGTGGCTCCGCGCTCGGAGGTGCTGCCGATCTCCTCGTGGTCGAAGAGCACGAGGACGGGCACGTGGGCGGGCTCGGTGGCCACGGCGTCGAGCAGGGCCCGCACGCCGGCATACGACGTCGCGAGGTTGTCGAGGCGCGGGGCGGCGATGAGCTCGCGCGCCCGGCCGAGGCGCGTGGACGGCTGCACCGGATGGGTCATGACGTCCCACGACAGGACGTCCTCGCGGTCGACCCCGACCTGCTCCGCGAGGTAGCCGACGAAGTCGCCGGGCTCGTCGCCGACCCCCCAGAGCGGCTCCATGTGGGCCTGCTTGTTGAGCGTGAGCGCGTCGTTCTGGGTGCGGTCGAGGTGGATCGCGAGCTGCGCCACCCGCAGCAGGGCGTCGCGCCCGTGGAAGGTGCGCGCCTCGACTCCCGCGGCGCCGCGCACGGCGACCCGGCCGGCGAGCCCGAGGTCGCGGTCGAGCCACGAGCTGAGGATGAGGCCGCCATAGGGCTCGATGCCGAGCATCTGCCAGCCGGCCCGCGTGTGGTCGGGGTTGGGCTTGATGCGCAGGTTGGGACTGTCGGTGTGCGCTCCGACGACGCGGAAGCCCGCAGCGGGCCCGGCACCGGCGCCGTGCGCGCCGATCGTGTCCCAGGCGATGAGCGACCCACCGCGCACGAGGTAGTGCCGACCGGGCTCGGTCGGCCACGGCTCGGTCTCGACGACCTCGGTGAAGCCCTCCGCGACGAGTCGCTCGGCGGCCTGCTCGCACGCGTGGAACGGCGTCGGCGAGGCGTCGACGTAGTCGATGAGCCCCTGGGCTTCGGTGTCGGTGTCGAACGTGTGCGCCATGGCTCCCGACCCTATCCGCCGACCTGTCGGCCGCACCGGTCGGGCCGAGGTCCGGCGCGACGCAGGCCACCGTCGGTGGCCGAGCGGCTCCCCGGCAGGAGGGACTGGCAGGATCGCTCGCATGCCCGACACCGTGCTCCGCTCGCTCGTCGACGACCTCGCCTCCCCCGACCCCGCCGTGCGGGACGAAGGGGCGTATGCCGCCCTGGCGCGCCGCGTGCGCGAGGGTGACCTCGGCGCCGACGACCGCGCGTGGCTCGCCTCGGAGATGCTCGTGCGGCTGGCTCACGAGCGGGTCGAGGCGCGCGCCTTCGCGCCTCTCGTCCTCGCCTCGCTCGTCTCGGCCGGGGACTACGAGCCGGGCTGGGTGGAGGCCGTGACCCGCTGGTACGTCACCGAGCAGGACCTTCGGGGGCACGACCCTGCGCTCGGGTGGGTGCACGCGGTCGCGCACGGCGCCGACTTCTTCGGTGAGTGCGGCGCCGCCGGGGTCGGCGACGCCGCGGCCCTGCTCGAGGCCCTGGGGCGTCGCCTCGTCGCGCCGACGACGTTCGTGTGGCGCGACCAGGAGGACGACCGGCTCGCCTGCGCGCTCGCCCTCGTGCTGACCCGCGACGACGTCGACGAGGCCACGTCGGTCGGCTGGCTCGACCACGTTCGCGCGATGTTCGCCGCGGGCTCTCCGGGTCCGGTGCCCGCCGAGGCGAGCAACACCATGCGGACGCTGCGCTCGCTCCACGTGGCGCTCGGCGAGCAGGTCCTCCGCGGCGGGCAGCCGGTCGCCGTGGCCCACGAGGATCTCGTCCGGCGCGAGGTGGCCGGGCTCCTCGCCGAGGTGACGCCCTGGTTCTGGCGGCCGAGGACGACCTGAGACGACGGGGAGTGCTCCCCATTGGCCGAGCACGCCCACCCTGCCTAGGGTTTGGGGGGCGGCCACCCCTCGGCCGCCGCGGACACCGACAGCTCGGGGAGGGCATCAGCCGTGGTCGTGTACAGGAAGGGCGCTGATCCGGACGCTCTCGATCGCAGCGCGGGCCAGCTCGACCGCTTCGCCGGTGAGTGCCGTGCGGCACGCAATGCCGTCGACCACGCGTTCGGCGCACTCGGAACTGCTTGGGGCGGAAGGGACTTCGACTCCTTCCGTGGTGACTGGCGGTCGTCGGCACCGAGCATCGACGCACTGGAACGCGCCCTGCACGGTCTCGGCGCAAAGCTGCGCGAGAACGCCGCGCGGCAGCGTGGGGCCAGCGGGCAGGCCGGCGGCACAGGTGGATCGGGTGGCGCCGGAGGCGGAGGCCCGCTCGGCACGGGCGTCCCGATGTCGTTCGGACCCACGCCCTCCCCCTCCCCGGGACCGGCCCCGACACCGACGAGTCCCCCACCACCGGCGACCACCGGCACGGGCGGGCCCGTGGACGGCTACGACTTCGGGGAGCCGAAGAAGCCCGACATCGAGTGGGACGAGGGCTTCGAGTACGACTCCAAGGACTCGAACTGGCGCGACCACATCGCCAAGCTCGAGTGGATGGCCAAGCTCGAGGGCGGACGCCTGGTCAAGTCCGACCTCGACGACGCGACGGCGATGTACGCCCACTACTGGGACAACAACGGCGAGCCCGTGCGCTTCGACTACGAGGAGGGTTTCAAGGAGGACCCGTCCATCGCGGCCAACGTCAACTCCGAGGTGGCCCGCACCGCCGCGGCCGTCGACGAGATGGTGCGCAACGGCAACTCGCACTTCAGCATGACCGGGGACGCACACCCGGCGACGGCCTACCCGACGACCGAGAACTGGCAGAAGACGATCGGCGGCTACCAGCAGTGGAGCAGCGCCGACGTCACCGTCGAGAACGGCCAGGTCTCGATGCAGGTCACCGTGCACGCCGAGGACTACTACAACTTCAACCCCGACCAGGCGGACATCGCGAGCGGCGCCGGCGACAACGAGAACGGCCGCTTCACCGAGATCGGGTGGGCCAAGCCCTTCCCGTCGAGCGGCGACGTCACGCGTACGATCACGTGGCCGGTCGGCTCACCGCCGCCGAGCATCGACGTGGGTCCGGGCGATGTCGAGCGCACCCCCGGCCTGGGTCGTGAGGACCGAGCCGACGAACGAGGGAGCAGCCGATGAGCACCCGCCCCGCCGCGGCCGCGCTTGCGGCCGCCCTGACCCTCACCCTGACCGCGGGGTGCAGCACCGACCCCGCTCCGACCACCGACCGCACGAGGAGCACCGTGAGCAGCGCGACCAAGACCGGCACCGGCGACGTGCGCACCGACCTCGAGCCGCTGACCAAGCGCTTCAGCGCGCTGGGACAGCCCGTCTCCGCGACGTGGATGTCGGGGACGCTCGGCGGCGAGGCTCCCGGGCCGTCGACGTACTGGATCGACGCCGTCGTCGAGGTCACCCCCGAGACCGCGGCCGCCCTCCGGGCCGCCTCCCCCGAGCCGACCACCGAGACCCCCGACGTCGAGGACGGGGTCCGCTCCGCCCTGCCCTCCGGACAGCTCCTGCGGTCCACGTCGCTCGACGCGCTCTTCGCCCAGGGCTCCTTCCGCGCCAAGGCCTACCTCGCCGCCGACTCCGACACCGTCGTCCTCGTCGCCCTCGGCCAGTAGGCCCGCCACACCCGACAGCTCGCTCCCCTGCCGCTTCGGCCGCTGCAGGAGGACCATCGGGCCATGGACCCCTCCCAGCGCCGCGCCGGTGTCGCCGCACTCTTCTACCAGCTCGCCCCCGGCTACGACCGGGGCGGCGTGCCGTGGTTCGGCCCGATCGGCACCAGGCTCGTCGAGCTCACCGCGCCGCAGCCGGGTGACCGGGCCCTCGACGTCGGCGCCGGACGGGGAGCAGCGACCTTCCCACTCGTCGACGCCGTCGGGCCGACGGGGCACGTCACCGCCGTCGACCTCTCCCCCGCCATGGCCATCCACCTGCGGGACGAGGCCGAGACACGCGGAGCCCGCATCGACGTCGTCGTCGGCGAGGCGTCGCCGGACACCCTGCCGGCCGGCACCTTCGACGCGCTGACCGCCTCGCTCGTGCTCTTCTTCGACCCCCAACCGGCGCAGACCCTCGCGGGATGGATCTCCTTGCTGCGCCCGGGGGGCCGCCTCGGCCTGTCCACCTTCGGCCCCACCGACGCCGCCTGGGCCGCCGCCGAGGCCGTCCTGCTTCCGTATGCCCCACCCCAGGTCCTCGACGCCCGCACCACCGGCCGGACGGGCCCCTTCGCCACCACCGACACCATGGCCGCCCTCCTCGATGCCGCGGGCGCCACCGACGTGGACAGCCACGACGAGCCCCTCGAGGTCGCCCTCCCCGACGGCGAGGCCTGGCGCGCCTGGACGATGACCCTCGGCCTGCGCCAGCTCTGGGCCGCCGTCCCCGACGACGAGATGCCCGAGGTCCTCACCCGGATCGAGTCGGCCCTCGAGCCGGACCGGGGCGACGACGACCAGCTGCATCTCACCCAACAGGTCCGCTACACCACCGGCACCTGCCGCTGACGAAGGAGCGTGGCGCACGACGGCACGAGCGGCATCGGCATACGGCATACGGCATACGGCATACGGCATACGGCATACGGCATACGCAAGCAAAGGGACGCCGGAAGTGGCCGCCGACGCTCCAGGCCGCGCGCCGCCTCGAGCGTCTTGCGACGATCGCCACCATCAGCGAGCGACGTTGCGCAGGGACGCGGAAGGGCCCGCACCGCCGAAGCGGAACGGGCCCTACCGGAACTGCAGGTGAAGCTGGTGCTGCAGGTGCAGCGTCAGATCACTTGATGATCTTCGTGACGCGACCGGCGCCGACCGTGCGGCCACCCTCACGGATGGCGAACTTGAGGCCGTCCTCCATGGCGATCGGCTGGATGAGCTCGACCGTCATGTCGGTGTTGTCGCCGGGCATGACCATCTCGGTGCCCTCGGGCAGGTGCACGACACCCGTCACATCCGTCGTACGGAAGTAGAACTGCGGACGGTAGTTGTCGTAGAACGGCGTGTGACGGCCGCCCTCGTCCTTCGAGAGGATGTAGACCTGAGCCTCGAAGTCCGTGTGCGGGGTGATCGAGCCCGGCTTGCAGATGACCTGCCCGCGCTCGACGTCCTCGCGCTTCGTGCCACGAAGGAGCAGACCGACGTTCTCGCCGGCGCGACCCTCGTCGAGGAGCTTGCGGAACATCTCGACGCCCGTGACGGTCGTCTTGGCCGGCGGACCGGTGTGGATGCCGACGATCTCGATCTCCTCGTTGACCTTGAGGATGCCGCGCTCGATACGACCGGTGACGACGGTGCCACGACCGGTGATCGTGAAGACGTCCTCGACGGGCATGAGGAACGGCTTGTCGACGTCGCGCTCGGGCTCCGGGATGGAGTTGTCGACGGCGTCCATGAGGTCGAGGACCGACTGGCCCCACTTCTCGTCGCCCTCGAGCGCCTTGAGCGCCGAGACCTGCACGACCGGAAGGTCGTCGCCCGGGAACTCGTACTGCGACAGGAGCTCACGGACCTCCATCTCGACGAGCTCGAGGATCTCCTCGTCGTCGACCATGTCGGCCTTGTTGAGCGCCACGACGATGTAGGGGACGCCGACCTGGCGGGCCAGGAGGACGTGCTCCTTCGTCTGCGGCATGGGGCCGTCGGTGGCGGCGACCACGAGGATCGCGCCGTCCATCTGAGCCGCACCCGTGATCATGTTCTTCACGTAGTCAGCGTGGCCCGGGCAGTCGACGTGGGCGTAGTGACGACCCTCCGTCTGGTACTCGATGTGCGCGATCGAGATCGTGATACCGCGCTGGCGCTCCTCGGGAGCCTTGTCGATGTCCTCGAACGCGAACTGGGGGTTCAGGTCGGGGTACTTGTCGTGCAGAACCTTGGAAATCGCAGCCGTCAGCGTCGTCTTGCCGTGGTCAATGTGACCGATGGTGCCGATGTTGACGTGCGGCTTGGTCCGCTCGAACTTTGCCTTCGCCACTGTGGTCCTCCTCAGGACTATCTCGTGTTACGCCGTACGACCAGGGCAGGACGTGGCGCTGTTGGGGTGGTTTCCGATGGAAGAGACTACGGGATGTCCCGCAGTCACTCCCCGCGGGTCTTCTTGATGATCTCCTCGGCAACGGCCTTGGGGACCTCTGCGTAGGAGTCGAACTCCATGGAGAAGCTCGCGCGACCCTGCGTCTTGGAGCGCAGGTCGCCGACGTAGCCGAACATCTCGGACAGCGGGACGAGGCCCTTGACGACCTTGGCGCCGCTGATGTCCTCCATGCCCTGGATCTGGCCACGGCGGGAGTTGATGTCGCCGATGACCTCGCCCATGTAGTCCTCGGGCGTACGGACCTCGACGGCCATCATCGGCTCGAGCAGGACCGGGTCAGCCTTGCGGATGGCCTCCTTGAGGACCATCGAGCCGGCGATCTTGAACGCCATCTCCGAGGAGTCGACGTCGTGGTACGCGCCGTCGTTGAGCGTCGCCTTGATGCCCACGAGCGGGTAGCCGGCGAGCACGCCGTACTGCATCGCGTCCTGGATACCGGCGTCGACCGACGGGATGTACTCACGCGGCACGCGACCACCGGTGACACCGTTGACGAACTCGTACATCGAGCCGTCCTCGGTCTCGCCCAGCGGCTCGAAGCTGACCTGGACCTTGGCGAACTGGCCCGAGCCACCGGTCTGCTTCTTGTGCGTGTAGTCGTACTTGAGGACGGGACGACGGATCGTCTCGCGGTAGGCCACCTGCGGCTTGCCGACGTTGGCCTCGACCTTGAACTCGCGCTTCATGCGGTCGACGAGGATGTCGAGGTGCAGCTCGCCCATGCCGGCGATGATCGTCTGGCCGGTGTCCTCGTCGTGGTGGACCTGGAAGGTCGGGTCCTCGGCCGAGAGCTTCTGGATGGCCGTGCCGAGCTTCTCCTGGTCGCCCTTCGTCTTGGGCTCGATGGCGACCTGGATCACCGGGTCGGGGAAGGTCATCGACTCGAGCACGATCTGGTCGTTGATGTCCGACAGGGTGTCACCGGTCGTCGTGTCCTTGAGGCCGATGGCCGCGTAGATGTGGCCGGCCATGGCCTCCTCGACGGGGTTCTCCTTGTTGGCGTGCATCTGGAAGAGCTTCCCGATGCGCTCCTTGCGGCCCTTGGTCGAGTTGATGACGCTCGTGCCCGAGCTGATGTGGCCCGAGTAGACGCGGATGAAGGTCAGCGTGCCGAAGAACGGGTGCGTGGCGACCTTGAAGGCGAGGGCCGAGAACGGCGCCTCGGTGCTCGGAGCACGCGTCAGCTCGACCTCCTCGTTGCCCGGCTTGTGGCCGATCATCGGGGGCACGTCGAGCGGCGACGGGAGGTAGTCGACGACGGCGTCGAGCATCGGCTGCACACCGCGGTTCTTGAACGCGGAGCCACAGAACACCGGGTAGACCTCGGAGTTCACGGTGAGCTTGCGGATGCCGGCCTTGAGCTCGTCCTCGGTCAGCTCCTCGCCACCGAGGTACTTCTCCATGAGGTCGTCGTCCGCCTCGGCGACACGCTCGACGAGAGCCATGCGGTACTCCTCGGCCTTCGCCTGGAGGTCGGCCGGGATCTCGGCGATCTCGTACTTCGCCCCCATCGTCACGTCGCCCTTGGCGTCGCCGGGCCACACGAGGGCACGCATGTAGATGAGGTCGATGACACCGAGGAAGTCGTTCTCGGCACCGATCGGCAGCTGCATGACGAGCGGCTCCGCACCGAGGCGGTCCTTGATCGTCTGCACGGTGAAGTAGAAGTCGGCGCCGAGCTTGTCCATCTTGTTGACGAAGCAGATGCGGGGGACGTCGTACTTGTCCGCCTGGCGCCACACCGTCTCGGACTGCGGCTCGACACCCTCCTTGCCGTCGAACACCGCGACGGCACCGTCGAGGACGCGCAGCGAGCGCTCGACCTCGACCGTGAAGTCGACGTGCCCGGGGGTGTCGATGATGTTGACCTGGGTGCCTTCCCAGAAGGAGGTCACGGCGGCAGACGTGATCGTGATGCCGCGCTCCTTCTCCTGCTCCATCCAGTCGGTCGTCGACGCACCGTCGTGGGTCTCACCGATCTTGTGGTTGACACCGGTGTAGAAGAGGATGCGCTCCGTCACCGTGGTCTTGCCAGCGTCGATGTGCGCCATGATGCCGATGTTGCGGACCTTCTTGAGGTCCGTCAGGACGTCGAGTGCCACGTCAGGTTTCTCGTCTCATTCGTCGTGGAGTGAAAATCGTGGGCGCCGTGGGCCGCGTCGTGCGACGGGCGGGCGCGTGCCCGGCGGTATGCCGTGGAGCGAGCTCCCCGGCATACCGACCGGACCGCTGGGTCACCAGCGGTAGTGCGCGAAGGCCTTGTTGGACTCGGCCATCTTGTGCGTGTCCTCGCGGCGCTTGACAGCGGCACCGAGGCCGTTGCTCGCGTCGAGGATCTCGTTCATGAGGCGCTCGGTCATCGTCTTCTCGCGACGCTGCCGCGAGTAGCCGACGAGCCAGCGCAGGGCGAGCGTGGTCGAGCGGTTCGGCTTGACCTCGATCGGCACCTGGTAGGTCGCGCCACCGACGCGACGGCTCTTGACCTCCATGGCCGGCTTGACGTTGTCGAGCGCACGCTTGAGCGTGGCGACGGGGTCGGTGCCGGTCTTCTGGCGGCAGCCCTCGAGGGCGCCGTAGACGATCATCTCGGCGATCGACTTCTTGCCGTCGAGGAGGATCTTGTTGACGAGCTGCGTGACGAGCGGGCTCTGGTAGACCGGGTCGACGACGAGCGGGCGCTTCGGAGCGGGTCCCTTACGAGGCATCAGCTCTTCTCCTTCTTCGCGCCGTAACGGCTACGAGCCTGCTTGCGGTTCTTGACACCCTGGGTGTCGAGCGTGCCGCGGACGATCTTGTAACGCACACCCGGGAGGTCCTTCACACGACCACCGCGCACGAGCACGATCGAGTGCTCCTGCAGGTTGTGGCCGACGCCGGGGATGTAGGCCGTGACCTCGATGCCCGAGCTGAGGCGCACGCGGGCGACCTTGCGGAGGGCAGAGTTCGGCTTCTTGGGGGTGGTGGTGTACACGCGGGTGCACACACCGCGGCGCTGGGGCGAGCCCTTGAGCGCCGGGGTCTTGGCCTTGCTGGCCTTGTCCTGGCGGCCCTTGCGGACCAGCTGGTTGATGGTAGGCAACCTGGTTACTCCATAACGTTGCTCGTGGTCAGTCGTCCTGGCGGACGGCTCCTTGACTGTTCGGCCCCTCGACCCCCGAGGTCGGGTGTGTCGGAACCGGTACTTCCCCCTGCACTCCCCTGCTTCGCGGCTGCCGGGAGGCAGTCGGTGGGAAGGGTTGCCCGGCGAAAGGTGTGCTCTGGACCGCAGTGATGTCACGTCCGCGGTGAGCGGGCGGACAGGGCACCGAGGCCGTCATCGCGCATGCCTGAGAGCGTGCCTCAGACACAGTGTTCAAGCGTACCGGGGCGCGGCACGCCGACCAAATCGGTTAGACCGGGCCCCATGGGGCCGATGCGGTATGCCGTCCGGCGGGCACCCCGTTCGGCCCACCGCGGCGGGTGGCCGGCTCGGGAGAGCCGGGGTCTCCGGGGGCCTTGGAACGGGACCGGGACCGGTCAGCCCAGGCGCCAGTCACCGGCATACATGTGCAGCACGGGCACGCCGAGCGTCTCGCGGGCCCGCGAGGCCCAGTCGGTGTGGAAGGTGTCCTCGACCGCGTGCGGCTCGGTGACGACGACGACCTCGCGGGCGCCGAGACGGGCCACCTCCTCGACGAGCGTCGGCATGGGGTCGTCGGACGTGATCTCGCCGGTCGCGACGACGTCGTGGCTCTCGAACTCGGCCAGCGTCGTCGACAGCGCGGTGCCGGCGTCGGCGTGCGCCTCGCCCCGGTCGACGGGACGCAGGGACTCGAGGGCCTCCCGCATCTCGAAGAGGCTGAGGTGGTTGAGGAAGGAGCTGAGCAGGTTGCGCTCGGTGTCGGCGGGGACGAGGACACGGTAGGTCGGCGCGTCGTCCTCGTGCAGCCCGATGATCTTGTCGACGTCGACCGGCTTGAGGGCCTCCTCGGTGAGCACGATGATCGTCGGCGCCGGACCGCTGTCGGCCTCCTCGGCGTCGCGGTCCGTCGGCTCGTCGGTGGGCTCGGCGGCAGGCGCGCCGGCGGAGGGCTCGGCCGGCGTGTGGTCGGCGGGCTCGGGCGCGTTCGGCACGTCGGCCGTGGGCTCGGTCATGCTGACCACCCTACCGAGGCAGCGGGTCCCGCGGGTCAGCGGTTGGTCATGCGCCAGCGCGCGAGGAGCACCCCGAGACGGTCCTCGACCGGCCGCGGCGAGGTGGCGGAGTACGTGCTCATCATGACGAAGACGTAGCGACGGCCGTCGGCGCCCGAGACGTAGCCCGCGAGCGACGTGACGCCGGTCAGCGTCCCGTTCTTCGCGCGCAGGTTGCCGGCGGCCGCGGTGCCCCGCATGCGGCTGGCCAGGGTGCCACCGGTCCACCGGACCGGGTCGGTTCCCGCGACCGGCAGCGCGGCGCGGAAGGTGGGCCACCACGAGGTGCGCTGGAGCTTGTCGAGCAGGGTCGCGAGCTGGTTGGGGGTCAGGCGGTCGGCGCGGGCCAGTCCCGAACCGTCGACGAACCGCAGGCCTGCGGTGGGGATGCCGACGCGGGCTGCGTAGTCGCGCAACACCGTGGTGCCCTCGGCCCAGCTGCCGGGACGGCCCGACCGGGACCCGAGCGTCTTCGTGATGGCCTCGGCGTGGCCGTTGTTGCTCAGCTTGAGGAACGGCACGAGCAGCTGCCCCAAGGTCATCGACGTGTGGCGTGCGAGCAGCGCCCGGGAGGACGGCGTCGTGCCGCGCACCGCGGTCCCGTCGACACGGATGCCTGCCGCGACGAGCCGGGCGCGCAGGGCCCGGGCGGTCATGAGGGCCGGGTCGTTCACCGTCACCCACTTCCTGGCCGCCGAGTGCTTGAGCGGCACCTGACCGGTGACGGTCAGCGTGTTCGTCCCCGAGGCCCTGGTGACCGCGATCGTCGTCGTGGACCCCGTGGCGGAGGTGCGCGCCCTGCTGACGAGTCGCACGTGCGAGGCCGCGGACGCCGGCGTCACCGTGAGCCGGGGTGCGCTGGAGGTGCTCGTGCCGGGCGTCGGGGTGACGATGACGGTGCCCGCGTCGTAGTCGGTGTCGGGCGCCAGCGTCAGGGCCGACACCTGCGCGGCGTAGTAGCTCGACGCGTACGACGTGGACCAGTAGGGGTTGTAGCGCACCTCGTCGAAGGCGGAGGCGTCGGCGACGACGTCACCCGTGACCCGGGTGACGCCCTTGGCCCGCAGTGCGCTCACCAGCGATGTCAGGTCGCGCTCGAGCAGTGTCGGGTCGCCCGTGCCCTTGAGGTAGAGGCGCCCGGGGACCACTCCCCCGACGGGGGCGGAGGCTGCGTAGACGTCGGTGCGCCACCGGTAGCCGCTGCCGAGGTGGTACATCGCGGCCGCGGCGGTGAACGTCTTCTGCGTCGACGCCGGGGCGAGCGGGGTGTTGGCGTAGCGGACGTAGACGGGCACGCGGGTGGACGCGTCGGCGACGACGACCCCGACGTGCGCCGTCGAGGCCGTGACGCTCGGGTCGGTCATGAGCCGGCCCACCTCGCGGCGCAGGGCGGCGTCCCGCGAGGAGTAGACCGTGGCCCCGGAGCCCGGTGGGGCCGTGGCCACGAGCGCCGCGACGGCCAGCATGGCCACCGCGACGAGGAAGGGCCAGCGCACGGGGCGGTGGCGCGGGCCACGCGAGCCGCGCACGACCTTGAGCGAGCGAGGAGCACCGAGCATGACGACCTCCCGGGGTGTCGCCGGCCGACCCTGGCGCCGCCGGACTGTCACCGTTCCCCGGAGACTAGTCCGATTTGTCCGTTTCAGGCGCGTTGAGACGAGACGTCCGTCCCCGGACGCGCCGAGGGCCGGCTCCCCGGTCGGGGAGCCGGCCCAGCGGCATACGTGGTGGTCGTCGCCCCCCCCGCTCACGCGGCGGACGGGACCGGTCAGAACTGGTCGAGACCGAGAGCCTCGTCGTCGAGACGGATGGCCTCGCCGGTGCCCGAACCGAAGCCTGCGTAGTCGTAGGCGTCGTAGTTCGGCAGCGAGTACATCGCGGCCTTGGCTTCCTCGGTGGGCTCGACCTTGACGTTCCGGTAGCGGGGCAGGCCCGTGCCGGCAGGGATGAGCTTTCCGAGGATGACGTTCTCCTTGAGGCCGAGCAGCGGGTCGGACTTGGCCTCCATGGCGGCCTGCGTGAGCACGCGGGTCGTCTCCTGGAAGGACGCGGCCGACAGCCACGACTCGGTCGCGAGCGAGGCCTTGGTGATGCCCATGAGCTCGGGACGACCGGCAGCCGGGCGGCCACCTTCGGCCATGACCTTGCGGTTCTCCTCCTCGAAGCGACCACGCTCGGCGAGCTCGCCGGGCAGCAGGTCGGCGTCGCCGGCCTCGATGATCGTCACGCGACGCAGCATCTGTCGGACGATGACCTCGATGTGCTTGTCGTGGATCGACACACCCTGCTGACGGTAGACCCGCTGCACCTCGTCGACGAGGTGCTTCTGGGCGGCACGCGGGCCGAGGATGCGAAGGACCTGCTTGGGGTCGATCGCGCCCTGGACGAGCTTGTCACCCACGGTCACGTGGTCACCGTCGGCGACGAGCAGGCGCGAACGCTTGCTCACCGGGTAGGCGTGCTGCTCGGAGCCGTCGTCGGGCGTCAGCAGGACGCGACGCGCCTTGTCGGTGTCCTCGATCTCGACGCGGCCGGTGGCCTCGGCGATCGGGGCGACACCCTTGGGCGTACGCGCCTCGAAGAGCTCGACGACACGCGGCAGACCCTGGGTGATGTCGTCGGCCGCGGCCGCACCACCGGTGTGGAAGGTACGCATCGTCAGCTGCGTGCCGGGCTCACCGATCGACTGGGCCGCGATGATGCCGACGGCCTCGCCGATGTCGACGAGCTTGCCCGTCGCGAGCGACCGGCCGTAGCAGGCCGCACAGGTGCCGACCTTGCTGTCGCAGGTGAGGACCGAACGGATCCGGACCTCGTCGACACCGGCCGCGTAGAGCGCGTCGATGACGACGTCACCGAGGTCGATGCCAGCCACCGCGAGCGTCTGGCCGTCGACGACGACGTCCTCGGCCAGGGTGCGGGCGTAGACCGAGGCCTCGACGACCTCGCTCGGCGCACGCGTGCCCGTGGTCTCGTTGACCTGGGCGATCGGCAGCTTGAGGCCACGCTCGGTGCCGCAGTCGTCCTCACGGATGATGACGTCCTGCGACACGTCGACGAGACGACGCGTGAGGTAGCCGGAGTCGGCGGTACGCAGCGCCGTGTCGGCCAGACCCTTACGGGCACCGTGCGTCGAGATGAAGAACTCGAGCACCGTGAGGCCCTCACGGAAGTTCGCCTTGATCGGGCGCGGGATGATCTCGCCCTTCGGGTTGGCCATGAGGCCACGCATACCGGCGATCTGACGGATCTGGAACCAGTTACCACCAGCACCCGAGGACACCATCCGGTAGATGGGGTTCGTGCGCGGGAAGTTGGTCTCCATCTCCTTGGCGACCTGGTTGGACGCCTGCGTCCAGATCTCGACGAGCTCCTGACGACGCTCGTCGTCGGTGATGAGACCGCGCTCGTACTGCGTCTGGACCTTGGCGGCCTTCGTCTCGTAGCCCTCGAGGATCGCCGTCTTGTTGTCCGGCGTCGTGACGTCGGAGATGGCGACGGTGCAGCCCGAGCGGGTCGACCAGTGGAAACCGGCCTCCTTCAGGGCGTCGAGGGACGCGGCGACCTGGACCTTGGAGTAGCGCTCCGCGAGGTCGTTGACGATCGCCGAGAGACGCTTGCGGTCGACCGGACGGTTCTCGAACGGGTAGTCGAGCGGCAGCGTGTCGTTGAAGATCGCGCGGCCGAGCGTCGTCTCGAGCGTGATGCTCTTGACGATGCCGTCCTCGCCGGCCTCGACACCCTCGGGCAGCTCGAAGCCGGCCGGGGGCACCGCGTCCGTCAGGCGCAGCTTGATCGCCGAGCCGAGCAGGATCTCGCCACGGTCGAAGGCCATGCGGGCCTCCGAGGGGGACGAGAACGCGCGACCCGCACCGATGCCGCCACCGTCGACCGCGTCGGTCAGGTGGTAGATGCCGGTGATCATGTCCTGGGTCGGCATGGTCACGGGACGACCGTCAGCCGGCTTGAGGATGTTGTTGCTCGACAGCATGAGGATGCGGGCCTCGGCCTGCGCCTCTGCCGACAGCGGCACGTGGACGGCCATCTGGTCACCATCGAAGTCGGCGTTGAAGGCCGAGCAGACGAGCGGGTGGATCTGGATGGCCTTGCCCTCGACGAGCTGCGGCTCGAACGCCTGGATGCCGAGACGGTGCAGCGTGGGTGCACGGTTGAGCAGCACCGGGTGCTCCGTGATGACCTCTTCGAGGACGTCCCACACGACCGGGCGGGCACGCTCGACCATGCGCTTGGCCGACTTGATGTTCTGCGCGTGGTCGAGGTCGACCAGGCGCTTCATCACGAACGGCTTGAACAGCTCGAGCGCCATCTGCTTGGGCAGACCGCACTGGTGCAGCTTCAGCTGCGGGCCGACGACGATGACCGAGCGGCCGGAGTAGTCGACGCGCTTGCCGAGCAGGTTCTGGCGGAAACGACCCTGCTTGCCCTTGAGCATGTCGGACAGCGACTTGAGCGGACGGTTGCCGGGACCCGTGACCGGGCGACCACGACGGCCGTTGTCGAAGAGGCTGTCGACGGCCTCCTGGAGCATGCGCTTCTCGTTGTTGACGATGATCTCGGGGGCACCGAGGTCGAGGAGGCGCTTCAGGCGGTTGTTGCGGTTGATGACGCGACGGTAGAGGTCGTTGAGGTCCGAGGTGGCGAAGCGGCCACCGTCGAGCTGCACCATCGGGCGCAGGTCCGGCGGGATGACCGGGATCGCGTCGAGGACCATGCCCGACGGGTGGTTCGTCGTCATCTGGAAAGCGTTGACGACCTTGAGGCGCTTGATGGCGCGGGTCTTCTTCTGGCCCTTGCCGGTGGCGATGATCTCCTGGAGGAGATCCGCCTCGGCGTCGAGGTCGAAGGACTCGAGGCGCTTCTGGATCGCCGCGGCGCCCATGCCGCCCTCGAAGTACAGACCGAAGCGGTCACGCATCTCGCGGTAGAGGATCTCGTCGCCCTCGAGGTCCTGGACCTTGAGGTTCTTGAAGCGGTCCCAGACCTGCTCGAGGCGCTCGACCAGCTGGTCGGCACGCTTGCGGATGTTGTTCATCTCGCGCTCGGCCTGGTCGCGGACCTTGCGCTTCGCGTCGGCCTTGGCACCCTCGGCCTCGAGCTCGGCGACGTTGCGCTCGAGCAGCTGCGCGCGCGACTCGACGTCGGCGTCGCGGCGGTTCTCGATCTCCTTCTTCTCGACCTGGATCTGCGCCTCGAGCGACGGCAGGTCAGCGTGACGCTGGTCCTCGTCGACGGACGTGATCATGTAGGCCGCGAAGTAGATGACCTTCTCGAGGTCCTTCGGGGCGAGGTCGAGCAGGTAGCCGAGGCGGCTCGGGACACCCTTGAAGTACCAGATGTGGGTGACGGGGGCGGCGAGCTCGATGTGGCCCATCCGCTCACGGCGCACCTTGGCGCGCGTGACCTCGACGCCACAGCGCTCACAGATGATGCCCTTGAAGCGGACACGCTTGTACTTGCCGCAGTTGCACTCCCAGTCCCGGGTGGGGCCGAAGATGCGCTCGCAGAACAGGCCCTCCTTCTCGGGCTTGAGCGTGCGGTAGTTGATGGTCTCGGGCTTCTTGACCTCGCCGTGGCTCCACTGGCGGATGGATTCCGCGGTGGCGAGGCCGATGCGCAGCTCGTCGAAGAAGTTGACGTCGAGCACGTGGTTCCTTCTCTCGTAACTCTCGTTAAGTCTTTGGTCTGAGTGGTGTTCGTTGACGAGGGGGCGTATGCCGCCGAGCGGGCTCAGCGGCATACGCACCGCTTGTCGTTAGGTGGCCTTCTCAGACCTCTTCGACGCTGGACGGCTCACGCCGGCTCAGGTCGATACCGAGCTCCTCCGCCGCGCGGAAGACCTCCTCGTCGGACTCCTTCATCTCGATCGTCGTGCCGTCGGAGCTCAGGACCTCGACGTTGAGACACAGGGACTGCATCTCCTTGAGGAGGACCTTGAACGACTCCGGGATGCCCGAGTCGGGGATGTTCTCGCCCTTGACGATGGCCTCGTAGACCTTCACGCGACCGGGAACGTCGTCCGACTTGATCGTCAGCAGCTCCTGGAGCGTGTAGGCGGCGCCGTACGCCTCGAGGGCCCAGACCTCCATCTCACCGAAGCGCTGGCCACCGAACTGGGCCTTACCGCCGAGCGGCTGCTGGGTGATCATGGAGTACGGACCCGTCGAACGAGCGTGGATCTTGTCGTCGACGAGGTGGTGGAGCTTGAGGATGTACATGTAGCCGACGGCGACGGGCTCCGGGAACGGCTCGCCGGAGCGGCCGTCGAAGAGGCGCGTCTTGCCCGAGGCGTCGATGAGGCGGACCCCGTCGCGCGTCTTGAGCGTCGAGTCGAGCAGACCCGTGACGACGTCCTCGGAGGCACCGTCGAAGACCGGCGTCGCCACGCGCGTGCCCGCAGGGGCCTCGTGCGCGTCGGGCGCGATCTCCTTGGCCCACTCCGGGCTGCCCTCGATCTTCCAGCCGCGCGAGGCGGCCCAGCCGAGGTGCAGCTCGAGGATCTGGCCGAGGTTCATTCGACGGGGAACACCGTGCGGGTTGAGCACGACGTCGACCGGCGTGCCGTCCTCGAGGAAGGGCATGTCCTCGACCGGGAGGATCTTGGAGATGACACCCTTGTTGCCGTGGCGGCCGGCGAGCTTGTCACCGTCGGTGATCTTGCGCTTGTTGGCCACGTAGACGCGGACGAGCTGGTTGACGCCGGGCGGCAGGTCGTCGCCCAGGTCGGCACGGAACTCCTTGACGCCGATGACCGTGCCGGTCTCGCCGTGGGGAACCTTGAGCGAGGTGTCGCGGACCTCACGGGCCTTCTCACCGAAGATGGCGCGCAGCAGGCGCTCCTCCGGCGTCAGCTCGGTCTCGCCCTTGGGCGTGACCTTGCCGACGAGCAGGTCGCCGTCGCGGACCTCGGCGCCGACGCGGATGATGCCGCGCTCGTCGAGGTCGGCGAGGACCTCCTCGGAGACGTTCGGGATGTCCCGGGTGATCTCCTCGGGGCCGAGCTTCGTGTCGCGGGCGTCGACCTCGTGCTCCTCGATGTGGATCGAGGAGAGGACGTCGTCCTGGACGAGACGCTGGCTGAGGATGATCGCGTCCTCGTAGTTGTGGCCCTCCCACGACATGAACGCCACGAGCAGGTTGCGCCCGAGCGCCATCTCGCCGCCGTCGGTCGCGGGACCGTCGGCGATGACGCCACCGGCCTCGAGACGGTCGCCCTCGTTGACGACGACGACCTGGTTGTAGCTCGTGCCCTGGTTGGAGCGCGCGAACTTGGCGATGCGGTAGGTCTGGTACGTGCCGTCGTCGTTGGCGACGGTGACGAGGTCGGCCGACACCTCCTGGACGACACCGGCCTTCTCGGCACGGACGACGTCGCCCGAGTCGAGGGCGGCGCGGAACTCCATGCCGGTACCGACGATCGGCGCCTCGCTCTTGACGAGCGGGACGGCCTGACGCTGCATGTTGGCGCCCATGAGCGCGCGGTTGGCGTCGTCGTGCTCGAGGAACGGGATCATCGCGGTCGCGGCCGAGACCATCTGGCGCGGCGAGACGTCCATGTAGTCGACCTCGTCGCCGGGGACGAGCTCGACCTCTCCACCCTTGGTGCGCACGAGCACGCGGTCCTCGGTGAAGTTGTTCTGCTTGTCGAGCGGCGCGTTGGCCTGCGCGACGACGTAGCGGTCCTCCTCGTCGGCGGACAGGTAGTCGACGTCGTCGGTCACGTGACCGCCGGTCACCTTGCGGTACGGCGTCTCGATGAAGCCGAACGCGTTGATGCGACCGTAGGACGCGAGCGAGCCGATGAGGCCGATGTTCGGGCCTTCCGGCGTCTCGATCGGGCACATGCGGCCGTAGTGCGACGGGTGGACGTCACGGACCTCCATCTGGGCGCGGTCACGGGAGATACCACCCGGGCCGAGCGCGGACAGGCGACGCTTGTGCGTCAGACCCGCGAGCGGGTTGTTCTGGTCCATGAACTGCGAGAGCTGCGAGGTGCCGAAGAACTCCTTGATCGACGCCACCACGGGGCGGATGTTGATCAGGGTCTGCGGGGTGATCGCCTCGACGTCCTGCGTCGTCATGCGCTCGCGGACGACGCGCTCCATGCGCGACAGACCGGTGCGGACCTGGTTCTGGATGAGCTCGCCGACCGAGCGGAGACGACGGTTGCCGAAGTGGTCGATGTCGTCGACCTCGACGCGGACGTCGATCTCCTCGCCGTTCTTGACGCCCTTCATCGAGTCCTGGCCGTCGTGCAGCGTGACGATGAACTTGATCGTCTTGACGATGTCGTCGATCGACAGGGTCGAGTCGTTGATCGAGGCGTCGAGACCGAGCTTCTTGTTCACCTTGTAGCGGCCGACCTTGGCGAGGTCGTAGCGCTTGCCGTTGAAGTAGAGGTTGTCGAGCAGCGTCTGCGCGGCCTCCTTCGTCGGCGGCTCGCCCGGGCGCAGCTTGCGGTAGATGTCGAGCAGCGCGTCGTCCTGGCCCTGGGTGTGGTCCTTCTCCAGGGTGAGGCGCATCGACTCGAACTCGCCGAACTCCTCGAGGATCTGGGCCTCGGTCCAGCCGAGGGCCTTGAGGAGGACCGTGACCGACTGCTTGCGCTTGCGGTCGACGCGGACGCCGACCATGTCGCGCTTGTCGATCTCGAACTCGAGCCAGGCGCCGCGGCTCGGGATGATCTTGGCCGTGTAGATGTCCTTGTCGGACGTCTTGTCGGGCGTGCGCTCGAAGTAGACGCCCGGGCTGCGGACGAGCTGCGAGACGACGACACGCTCGGTGCCGTTGATGATGAAGGTGCCGCGCTCGGTCATGAGCGGGAAGTCGCCCATGAAGACCGTCTGGCTCTTGATCTCACCCGTCTGGGCGTTCATGAACTCGGCGGTGACGAAGAGCGGTGCGTCGTACGTCTGGTCGCGCTCCTTGCACGACTCGATCGTCTTGCGGGTCTCCTCGAAGCGGTGGTCGCGGAACGACAGCGACATCGAGCCGCTGAAGTCCTCGATCGGGGAGATCTCCTCGAAGATCTCCTCGAGCCCGGACCGGTCCGGGACGTCGGTGCGTCCCTCGGCCTTGGCCGCGGCGACGCGAGCCTGCCAGCGCTCGTTGCCGAGCAGCCAGTCGAAGCTCTCCGTCTGAAGCGCCAGGAGGTCGGGGACCTCGAGTGGTTCGCGAATCTTCGCGAAGGACAGACGCCCCGAAGGGGTCTGTGCGGTGGACATGTTCGTCGCAGTACGCGAGGCAGCCAAGGAGGGTCCTTCCACGGGCCTTTTTCGAATCTTCAGATCCGCGTTGCCGCATGGCTCCGCTCGCGGGTCCCGAGGTCATACCGATGCCGGATGGCATGGTGATTGGCCTGACCGAGGTCGCGAAGGGTGGGCATGGGCAGCGCAAAGGCTTAGCCTACCGGTAAAGGGCAGGAGTGTCCAGCCGGGTCAAGAGGCGGAGATCGTCTGACGAGGCGCCCACCCGGTCTGGAACGACCGAGCGCCCTCGACGTGACCTGCCACGCCCCCCGGACCGGGAGCTCGCGATGCGAACGCGACGAATATGGCCCTCCGCGGCCCCGACGTCAAGACCCCCGTCCTTGCAGGCGCGTCGCGACACGCCGCCGGACACGGTCCACGACCCCGCTGACCTGCACGAACACGCCGGGATGCGGCGTCGGTCAGGACCGTCGGGAGGGCCCCCGCCCTAGCATGGAGCACGCCAGAGATCCGTTGACGTCTCCTTCCGAGAGGGAAGCCATGTCCGATCCGAACCCGCCCGAGCAACCGTCCTTCAACCAGCCGGCCGGGAGCGACCCGACCACACCGCTCCCGAGCAGCCAGCCCGCCTCGCCCGCTCCGGGTGCTCCGGGTGCTCCGAGCACGCCGGGTGCCGGCAGCACGCCTCCCCCGCCGCCGCCCGTGGTGCCGACCGGTGGGTCGAGCGGCATGTCGAGCATCCCCGACCCCGCGAGGGAGGGCGCCGGCTTCTTCACGGCGCTCTTCGACTTCAGCTTCACGAACTTCGTCACGCCGATCCTCGTGCGCTTCGTCTACCTGCTGGCGACCGTGGCGCTCGTCGCGAGCTGGCTCATCTTCGTCTTCGCCGGCTTCGCCAACAGCGTCGGGACCGGTCTCGCCGCGCTCATCCTCGGCCCGATCTTCGTGATCATCTACCTCGCCGTCATCCGCATGACCCTCGAGTTCTACCTCTCGGTCGTCCGGATGAGCGAGGACATCCACAAGCGCCTCCCCCAGGCCTGACCGCCCGGGCCGCCCGCGGCCCCTCCACGTCGAGTGGGCACTCTCCCCGCGGGGAGGGTGCCCACTCGACGTCTGGCGGGACAGCGCCCGGTCGGCGTCAGAGGGCGGGCTGCTGCTGGGTGATGCAGTGGATCCCGCCCCCGCGGTCGAAGAGCGGCCGCGCGTCGACGCCGACCACCCGCCGGCCGGGGTACGCGTCGGCGAGCACACCGAGGGACGCGTCGTCCTGCTCGTCCTCGAAGGTGCAGGCGATGACGCCGTCGTTGACGACGAGGTGGTTGATGTAGGACCAGTCCACCGGCCCGTCGGCGTCCGCCAGGGTGCGCGGAGCCGGGACCCCGAGGACCTCGAGACGCTCGCCGCGCGCGTCGCGGGCGTCCTCGAGCAGCTCGCGCAGCGCACGCGAGACGGCGTGGTCGGGGTGCGAGGGGTCCTGCTGCTCGTGGAGCAGCACGACGCCCGGGCTCGGGATGGTGGCCACGATGTCGACGTGGCCTCGCGTGCCGAACTCGTCGTAGTCGCGGGTCAGGCCCTGCGGCAGCCAGATGCACGTCGTCGCCCCGATGGTGCGGGCGAGCTCCGCCTCGACGTCGCTGCGCGTCAGGCCCGGGTTGCGGCCCGGGTCGAGCTGGACCGTCTCGGTGAGCAGGACCGTGCCCAGGCCGTCGACGTGGATGCCACCGCCCTCGTTGACGAGGGAGGATCCGATGACCTCGGCGCCGGAGAGGCCGCCGACGAAGGCACCGATGCGGGCGTCGTGCTCCCACGTGGCCCACGACTGGGCGCCCCAGCCGTTGAAGACCCAGTCGACCGCACCGAGCCGCGAGCCGTCGGCCGACCGGACGAAGGTCGGGCCGATGTCGCGCATCCACGCGTCGTCGAGGGCGGCCGGGACGAGCTCGACGTCGGGGTGCAGGTGCCCGGCGGCCACGTCGAGGTCCGCGGGCACGACGACCATGCGGACGGGCTCGAACTCGGCGACCGCGTTGGCCACGGCGGCCCAGGTGCGACGCGCCGCGGCCACCTCCTCGGGGGTCTCGCCGAGCGTGTAGCCCTGGCTCGGCCACGCCATCCACGTGCAGTCGTGCCGCGCGGTCTCCGCCGGCATCACCCAGCCGGGCTCCCCCACGGCCACCCCGGGCTGCGCCGGGAGGGCGTCGGTCACTGCGTCACCTCACGACGGTGCTCGTCGCGCACCGGGGCGGTCAGGGCGGCGTACGAGTCGGGGCGACGGGTCGCGAGGAAGGGAAAGAGCTCGAGCCAGTCGCGTCGCTGCGCGAGGTCGAGGTCGGCGACGAGGACCGCCGCCTCGTCCCGGGGGGCCTGGACGAGGACGCGGCCGTAGGGGTCCGAGACGAACGAGCTGCCGTAGAAGGTGATGAGACCCTCCGTGCCGAAGCGGTTGGGCACGACCATGAAGAGGCCGTTGGCGATGCCGTTGCCGACGATGACCTGCTGCCACAGCGGCTGGGTGTCGAAGTCCGGGTGGTCGGGCTCGGACCCGATCGCCGTGGGGTAGCAGAGCACCTCGGCGCCGCCGAGCGAGTAGAGGCGGGCGACCTCGGGGAACCACTCGTCCCAGCACGTCGGGAGTCCGAGCTTGAGCGACGGATCCTCCAGCGCCACAACGGGGTACGCGTCGTCGGGCGGACCGGGACGGAAGTACTTGTCCTCGTAGTAGCCGGCCGTCACGGGGATGTGGGTCTTGCGGGTGCGGGCCACGACGTCGCCGCTCGGGGCCACGACGACCGCGGTGTTGAAGCCGAGCCCGTCGCCCTCGTCGGCACGCTCGTAGAGCGAGGCGTGGACGTGGACACCGAAGTCGCGGGCCGCGGCGCGGGCGAAGGTCACCGTGGGGCCGGTCTCGAGGTCCTCGGCCGTCGCCGACGGCGTGCCCTCGGGGAGGGTGTCGGCCGGGTATCGCGACAGCGTCAGCTCGGGGAGGAAGACGATCGAGGCGCCCGCTCCGGCGGCCGTCCGGATGCCGTCGCGAAGGGTCTCGACGAGAGCATCCGGGTCGTCGACCCACTCGTGCTGGACGACGCCGACGCGCACGGGCGCGGCCTCCGGCTGGTCGACGCGGGCGAGGGACTCTGGGACGCCATTGGCCTGGATGAGCTTCACAGCGTGCAGTATGCCGCAGCGTCGGCGGTGCGGTCCGGGCCTCGCGCGGGTCCCAGGCTGACCCGCAGGCGGCGCCCGGCTCGCCTCGGTCCCGGACGACCTCGCGGACGCCCGGGACCTTCCCCCTCGTTCCCCCTCTTTCCCCCGTCAGAAGGCGGACAGCTGGCTGACGAGCCAGCGGTCGCCCACCTTCCGCATCGTCGCGATGACCCGGTTCTGGTCGATCGCGGGAGCCTGCTGGGCCTTCGTGGTCGTGGCCTGGTTGACGAACGCCATGACCCGCACGGTCGTCCCCTCGCCGCCGTCGCCGTCGGCGTCCATGACGCCGGCGTCGTAGACCTTGGCCTGCACCGTGGCGTCGTTCTTGACGGCCATCGGCTTGATGTCGGTGGCGGCGACCTTGGTGAACTGGTCCTTGAACGGAGAGGTCAGCTGTGGGGTGACCTCGCCGATGTGCTTGTCGAAGGCGGAGCCGCTGTAGCTGAGCAGGCTCTCCAGCGTGGTCCGGGCCGAGCCCACGGCGGCCGTGCGGTCGGTGTCGGAGACCCCGGGACGCAGGGCGTAGACGAGCGAGGCGGCGAGCAGGGCGAGCGCGAGCGTCGCGCCGATGGCCGAGGCCCAGAGACCGGCCGAGCCGCGCGTGCTCCCGCTCGTCTCCACGTGCTCGGTGTCGGCCCGGGACTCGCGCCCGTGGGCCGAGTCGACCGTGCGGTCGCCGACGACGGCGCCGCGCTCCTCGACGCGGGCGTCGGGGGCGACGGGGGCGACGGGGGCGTCGGGCGCGTTCAGGGGGGCGTCGGCGTTCGTCGTGGCGCCACGGTCGAGGACGGCCGTCGACCGCGCAGAGGCTCCGGCGCCCGGGGACCGGCGGCGGGCGCCGGCCACGCGCTTGCGCGGGCCCGCGGCGGACGCGGCGGACGCGGCGGACGCGGCGAGGGGGCGGCGGGGGTCAGCTGACGAAGTCAAGGGTGCTCACCTTCCAGGCGTCGCCGACCTTCACGAGGTCGAGCCGGAGCCGGTACGTCTTCTTCTCGGGCTTCGGGGTCGAGGCGTTCGAGGTCGGCGCGACGACCCCGACGATGACCTTGGCCGAGTCGTCGTCGCCCGACACGAGCGATGCCTCGGCCCGCTCGACCGTCGAGACGGTCTTGTTGGCGGCGACGACGGGCTTCAGCTGGGCCAGCGTCGACGCGTACTCCTTGCGGAAGGCGCCGGTCGAGTCGTCGAGGACGCGCTTGGTGTCGGCGTCGAACGACGCAGCGTCCATCGTCACGAAGTTGACGGCGATCTGGCGCCCTGCGGCCAGCGCGGCCGCCCGGTTGTCGGCGTCGCGCTGCTGCTGCCACGCCGAGCGTCCCAGGGTCGCCGTCACGGCGACCGCCGCGAGCAGCAGGACGGCGGTGACCGTCCACAGCAGACGCGGGGTGGGACGCCACGTGCGGACACCCCTGAGGCCCGCACGTGGCGCGTCGGGGGGACCGGAGCCCACCGCGGCGTCAGTGAGTTCGTGAGGCTCGCGGGTCTCGCGGGTCTCGCGGGTCTCGCGGTCGGTGGAGCTCACGGGCGACCGCTCGGCTCGCTGCGGCCGCCCGGTCTCCGAGCGGGTGGTGACCATCGTCATCGAGGGGGTTTCCTTCCGTCACCGGCTAGCGGAGCGCCTCCTGCATCATCCAGAGCCAGCTCGTGCCGTTGTCGGTCCGTTCGTCGCCACCGGCCGGAGCGACCGGCGACTGGACTGACAACGAGGCAGGGCTGCCGGAGGTCACGGCCCGGTTGCCGAGGGCGACCGGAGTGGCCCCGAACGACATGGGGTAGCTCTGACCGCTCTGCCCGCCTCGGGTGGGTTTGGGCGCGTTCTGCGCACCGCGGACGTTGGTGCCCGAGCCGCGCGAGGCGGCACAGTGTGCGTCGAGGTTGACCGGCGGTAGGCCCGTGGTGCGGTGCGGGTCGACCTTCGTCGTGCCCTCGTAGCCCGCCTCGCACGCCTTGGGGTCGTCGACGTTGAGGACGAGCCCGAAGTGCGCGGTGCCGTCGCCGGGCACGACGCTGAAGCCACCCGTCACGACGTCGGGGTAGGTGACGAGCAGCTGCTCGATGCCGTCGAGACGCGCCGTCGTCACGTTGCCGATGGTGATGAAGTTGGCGAGGAGCGCGGCCAGGCTCTGCTTGTTCTCCGAGATGAGAGCGTCGAGCTGCTCGACGGCGACGGACCCTCGGTCGAGGACGACGCGCAGGTCGGGGTCGGCCTCCCGCAGGGCGTCGGCGACGTTCGCGAAGCCGGCCACGCTCGTGCGGATGTCGTCCCCGCTCCTCACCTGCGTGTCGAGGACGATCCGCCCGTCGTCGATGAGGCGGGTCGTCTCGGGCAGCGCCTCGGACGCGGCCGTGGTCAGGGCGTCACCCGAGTCGATGAGCCGCTGCAGGTCGGAGCCGCCACCCTTGAACGCCTCGGCCAGCTCGTCGACCGTCGTGACGAGGGCGTCGCGCGGCACCGACGACACCGTGTCGTCGACGTGCTGGAGCAGCTGGTCGATGCGGAGCGGGAACGCGGTCCGGTCGCGCGGGATGACGTCGCCCGATGCCAGGTAGGGTGCCCGGGCGGTGCGCGGCTGGAGGTCGAGGTACTGCTCGCCCACCGCGGAGCGGTTCTCGACGACCGCCTTGGTGTCCTTCGGGACCTCCGTGCCCCGGTCGAGGCGCGCGTCGACGACGACACCGTCGCCCGAGAGGCGCATCCCCTCGACCTTGCCGACGGTGACACCCCGGTAGGTGACCTCGGCACCGACGAAGATGCCCCCCGACTGGGCGAGGTCGGCGGACACGACGTAGCTGCCGCCGGCGATCTTGTCGGTCAGCCCGACGTAGTTCGCCGACAGGATCGCGACGAGCGTGACGGACAGGAGGGCGAAGGCTGCCAGCTGGAGCCGGACGGTGCGGGTGATCATCGGGAGCCTCCCGTGGGGAAGAGCGTGGACCACGAGGCCGCGTCGGCCGAGCCGGCGCCCGAGCCGGACGGGCTCGCACCGAGCAGTCCGCCCGGCAGCGTCGTCGGGAGGGGCAGGCCCGGCACCGACGGCACCGTGACGCTCGGGAGGGGCACCGAGGGCACGGGCACCGACGGCAGCGGCACCGAGGGGAGCGGCGGCCCGGGGACGCCCGGCAGGGTCGGGAGCTTCCCGACACCGAGGTTGCCGGCGATCGTGTCGAGGTCGGTGTCGAGGGTCGCCCAGAGGTTGGTGAAGTCGCCCTTGATGGTGTTCTGGGCGTTGTTGGGGAAGGGGTAGGTCAGGAGCAGCTGGAAGCTCTTCGGCAGGTCGTCACCGGCCTTGTTGAGCTGGCGAAGGATCGGGCTGATGGCCCGGAGGTTGGCCTCGAGGTCGGCCCGCGACCCACGGATGACCCGGGTGCCGACCTCGCCGAGGTCGCGCAGGGCGGTGAGCATGGCCGTGAGCTGCCGACGCTGGTCGGCGAGGATCTTCAGGCCCTTGGGCAGCTCGTCGAGCGCGGCGGCGATCCTGGCCTGGTTCTTCGCCAGGGTCGACGAGAGCCGGTCGATGCTGTCGAGGGCCCGGACGATCTCGCCCTTCTGGGCGTCCAGTCCCCCCACGAACGTGTTGAGTTGCGTGAGCAGGTCCTTGACGTCACCGGAGCGGCCCCGGAGGGCGTTGTTGAGCTCGGCCTCGATGGTCTTCAGCTGTGCGACACCGCCACCGTTGAGCAGCAGCGACATCGCGCCGAGGACCTCCTCCACCTCCGGGTTGCGGCTCGTGCGCGACAAGGGGATGCGGTCGCCCTGCCCGAGGCGTCCTGCGGGAGGCACGTCGGTGGGGGCTGCGAGCGCGACGTACTTCTCGCCGAGCAGCGAGGTCTGCTTGAGCTCCGCCGTGGCGTTGTCGGGCAGCACGACGTCGCCGGGGAGCCGGAGCCTCACCGTCGCGGTCCACCCCGTCACCTGGATGTCCTCGACGGAGCCCACCGTGACCTGGTTGACCTTGACCGACGACTGCGGCACGAGGTCGAGCACGTCGGCGAACTCGGCGGTGACCGTGTACGAGTCGTCGCCGGTGCCGGCGCCACCCGGGAGCGGGAGGTCGTACGCGCTGCAGCCCCCGAGGGCGAGGGAGGCCAGCACGACGACGCTGGACCAGCGTCGGGAACGGGAGCGGACGGCATACGTCATCGGGAGCCTCCGAGCAGTCCGCCGAGGGTGGGGTCGGCACCGCGCAGGTTGACGAGGCCGCTCGACTGCGGAGTGCCTTGCAGCGCAGAGCCGCTCGGCAGCGACGGCAGGGTGGGCAGCTTGGGCAGCAGCGCCTTCTTGAGGGAGTCGCACAGCTTGGTGTTGCCGGTCTGCGTCGGCCCCGTGAGGATCGAGCACACGAGCAGCAGCGGGTCGTCGAGGCCCTTCGCGTTGTTGCGGGTGTCGAGGGTGCCGGTCTCGGGGTGGTAGGCGTTCTGGAGGTTCGACAGGGCGACCGGTGCGTTCTCGAGGAGCTGGGCCAGGGCCTGGCGGTTCTTCGCGAACGCGTCGGTCACGGTGACCGCACGGTCGAGGTTGCTCTTGAGCAGCGCTCGGTTGTCGGAGACGAAGCCGGACACCTCGTCGACCGCGACCCCGAGGCTCTCGAGCGTCGCCTTGAGGTTCTCGCGCTCCTCGCTCAGCTGGGTCGCGACCGTCGCGAGGTCGGAGTTGAGCCGGCGCACCTGCGCGTTGTTCGTCGCGAGCATCGAGGTGAAGGACTGGAGGTTCTTCACCGTGCCGAAGAGGTCGTCGCGGCTGCCGGACAGGGTCGAGAGCGCGGTCGAGAGGTCGTGCACCGTGCTGTTGATCTCGGCGCCGTTGCCGTCGAGGTTGGCCGCGGACGTGCGCAGCAGCTCGTTGAGCGCACCGTCCTTGTTGGCGCCGTCGGGGCCGAGAGCGACCATGAGGTCGTCGAGGCTCTGGGACACCCGGTCGAGCTCGACCGGAACAGCCGTGCGCTCCATGGGGATTCGCGTTCCGGCGGCCAGGGCAGGGCCGGCCTCGTAGACGGGGAGCAGCTGGACGTAGCGGTCCGAGACGAGCGACGGCGCGACGATCGCGGCCTTGGCCGAGGCCGGCACGCGGTACTTCTCGTCGTAGCTGAAGGTGACGTGCACGTGGTCGCCCTCGGGCGTCACGGTGTCGACCTGGCCGACCTTGACGCCGAGGATGCGCACGTCGGACCCCGGGTAGAGACCGACGGCCCGGGTGAAGTCGGCGCTGACGGACGTCTGGCCCTGACGGGGCCAGAAGACGACGGCGGCCGCGACGAGCGCGACGACGACGAGGCCGGTGACGACCTTGCCGAGCACGGTGGCCGGGCCGTGGAGCCGGCCGAACGGCATACGGGAGCCCTGGGGCGCGGGCATCAGCGACCACCTCCGGAGGTGCCGGGAAGGAGCAGGTCGGGCAGCGACGTCCCGGGCAGGGCGAGCCCGGGCGTGCCGACGGGCACGATGAGGTTGGAGACCCACGTGTCGAACCAGCGTCCGGTGCCCAGGGTGTTGGCGTAGACCCTCGTGAAGGGCGCCATCGCCTGGATCGTCTTCTGCAGGTCGGCGTCGTGCTCCTGGAGCATCCTGAGCGTCTTGTCGAGCTCGGCGAGCGCCGGCCTCAGCTGTGCCCGGTTGTCGCGTGCGAGGCCGGTCAGCTGCTTGGCGAGCGCCGAGGTGTTGCGGAAGAGCGTGCGGATGTCGTCGCGACGCTTGACGAGCTCGACCATGAGCAGGTCCGCATCCTTGATGAGCGTGCTGACCTGCTGGTTGCGGCTGCGGACCAGGCCGGTGACGCTGTTGGCCCTCTGGAGCAGGGAGCCCAGCTCGGCGTCGCGGCTCGCCACCGTGCGCGAGAGGCGGGACAGGCCGTCGAGCGTCGCCTTGACGTACTGCGGGCTGTCCTTGAACTCCGTTGCGATGACGGTGAGGGACTTCGCCAGCTGGTCGGTGTCGATGCGCTCGGTCGTCGTCGTGAGGTCCTGGAAGGCGTTGATGACGTCGTAGGAGCTGACGGTGCGCGCGACGGGGATCTGCGCGTCCGCGTCGAGCTGGCCCTGGCCCTTGGGGTCGAGCGCGACGTACTTCTCGCCGAGGATCGTCTTCATCCGGATCGAGGCGCCGGTCTGCGGACCGAAGCTCGCGTCGTCGGTGATGGTGAAGTCGACACGGACGTGGCCGTCCTCGAGGTCGACGCCGGTCACCTTGCCGACCTTGACGCCGGCGATGCGCACGTCGTCGTCGGGCTTGATGCCGCCGGCCTCGGAGAAGGCGGCGCTGTATGCCGTCCCGCCGCCGATGAGCGGAAGGCTGGATGCGTTGAACGCGAGGTAGAGCAGGACCGCGATGACGAGCAGGCCGATCGCACCGATCGGGACCGGGTTGCGCTCTCGGAAGGGGATGCTCATGACTGGCACCTCGCTGACGAGACGTCGTAGGTGGGGCTCACGCCCGGGAGGATCGGGCTCCTGGTGTCGAACTTGCAGAGGTAGAAGTTGAACCACGACCCGTAGGTGGCCGTGCGCGTCAGGGTCGCGATCCGCCCCGGCGCACCGGTGATGAAGTCGTCGAACTCCTTGACGTTGGCCGGCTTGTTGAGCGTCGTGGCCAGGGTGCGCAGCTGGGCGACGTCGTCCTTGATGAGCGGGCGCGTCGAGACGAGCAGGTCGGCGGTCTCGTCCGAGAGGGTGTTGATCCCGGACAGCGAGCGCCCGATCGTCTCGCGGTCGGCCGCGAGGCCGCTCGTGAAGCGCTGGAGCTGGTCGATGAGCGAGAGCAGCTGCTGGTCGTGGGCGTCGACGGTGCCGAGCACGGTGTTGAGGTTGTCGATGGTGCGCCCGATGACGGCGTCGCGGTCGGCGATGGCCGACGTGAGGCTGGCGGTCTTGGCGAGCAGGGTGTTGAGGTCGCCACCCTCGCCCTGCAGCGTCTGGATGAGCAGGCCCGAGAGCTCGTTGACGTCGCTCGGCGACAGCGCGGCGAAGAGCGGCTTGAAGCCGTTGAAGAGGACGGTGAGGTCGAGCGCGGGGTGGGTGCGCGAGAGCGGGATCGTCGAGCCGTCGGCGAGCGGCGCAGGCGCGCCGGTGCCCTGGCTCAGCGCGAGGTAGCGCTGGCCGACGAGGTTGCGGTACTTGACCGTCACCTCGGTGCCCTTCGTCAGCACGGAGCTCTTGAGCACGGAGAAGTCGATCTCGGCGGTGGCGCCCTCGGACGTCGCGTCGTGGGCGACCCGCACGTCGGTCACCTCCCCGACCCGGACCCCGGCGATGCGGACGTCCTGACCGGCGATGACGCCCGTGGCGTCGGTGACGACGGCCGTGTAGGTCGCCTTGGAGCCGAGCTGGATGTTGGCGATGGTCAGCGCGAGGATGCTCGTCGCGAAGAGGGTGACCGCCGCGAAGACGAGGAGCTTGACGAGTGAGCCCTTGACCTTCATCGGGTGCTCACCACCGTGCCGCGCATCATCGGCCCGGCGAGCAGGGTCCGGATGCCGCTCGCGCCGGCGTCTGACGGCTGGCCGTCGCGGTCGAGGAGCGCTCCGACGACGCGCTGCTCGTCGACCGTGCCGGCGCTGCCGGAGTCGGCCGCGGAGGCGTTGCCGAGCAGCGCCTGGGGCACCGCCGAGAAGGGCGTCGCGTCGCTCGCGGGCTGCGTGCCGTCGTCGAAGTGGTTGCCGGCGAAGGGGTTCGCCTGCGAACCGTCGGGCGACGGGAGGCCGTAGCAGTGCGGCCCGCGCTTGTCGTCCCAGCGCGGCTCCTCCCCCGGCTCGTACGGCTTGCGGGGAGGCACGACCTCGAGGGTGATGTGGAAGGTGCCGCCCGCGAAGGCGGCGTTGGCGCGCGGGAGCCAGTTGACGAGGCCCGAGGCCACGCACGGGTAGACCGGGGAGTACTCGGCGAGCAGCTGGAGCGTGGGCTTGCTGACCTGGCCGACCTGGATGATGCGCTCCTCGTTGTCACGCAGGAAGCCGGCCGCCTCGTTGGCGAACCCCGCCGTGCCGACGAGGAAGGCCGCGAGCTGCTGGTCCTTCTCGACGATGGTCCTGTTCGTGACGCGGAGCGACTCGGTGAGGCGGAAGAAGTCGGGAGCGACGCCGGCGTAGAGGTCGGCGGTGTCGGCGAGCAGGGAGATGTCTCGCTGGATCGTCGGCATGCTGGGGTTGAGCGCCTTGAGGTAGCGGTCGACGAGCACGAGGTTGCGGCCGATCTGGTCGCCGCGGCCGTCGAGCGTCGTCGACAGCGCGTTGAGCGTCGTCGCGAGCTTGGCCGGCTGCACGGTGCGCAGCAGCGGGTAGAGGTTGTCGAGGACCGTCTCGAGCTCGATCGACACCCGGCTGCGGTCCTGCGGGATCGTGTCGCCGGCCTCGATGGGCCGGGCGTTCGACGTCGCCGTGACGAGGTCGACGTAGCGCTCGCCGAAGAGGGTCTTGGGCAGCAGCCGCGCGCTGACGTTCGACGGGATCTTGGCGACCTCGTCGGGCTGGAGCGCGAGCTCGAGCCGCGCACCCGTCGGGGTCGCCTCGACGTGGCGCACCTCGCCGACGAGCAGACCGCGGAGCTTGACGTCCGAGCTCTCCTGGAGCTGGCTGCCGAGGCGGTCGGTCTCGAGGGTGACCATGACCACCGGCGTGAAGCGCTTCTGGAAGGAGGCGATCGCCAGACCCACGAGCAGCGCCAGCACGACGAGGAAGACGATGCCGTACGCCTTCACGCCGATGCGCCAGCGCGTGAGCTGGGTGAGGGGCCCGGGACTGGTGTCGCTCATCCGGCGATCCTCACGCTCGTCGTGGCTCCCCAGATGGCGAGGGACAGGAAGAAGTCGACGATGTTGATGGCGACGATCGACGTGCGCACCGCGGTGCCGACGGCGACGCCGACACCGGCCGGGCCGCCCGACGCGGTGTAGCCGTAGTAGCAGTGGATGAGGATGATGACGACGGCGAAGACCATGACCTTCGCGAACGACCAGAACACGTCACCCGGTGGCAGGAACAGGTGGAAGTAGTGGTCGTAGGTGCCCTCCGACTGCCCGAAGTACGCCGTCGAGATGAAGCGCGTGGCGGCGTACGAGCTGAGCAGGCCGAGGACGTAGAGCGGGATGACGGCGATGAAGCCGGCGATCATGCGGGTCGTCACGAGGAAGGGCAGCGACGGGATGCCCATGACCTCGAGGGCGTCGACCTCCTCCGAGATGCGCATCGCACCGAGCTGTGCGGTGAAGCCGCAGCCGACGGTGGCCGCGAGCGCCAGCCCCGCGACGAGCGGGGCGATCTCGCGGGTGTTGAGGTAGGCCGAGAAGAAGCCGGTGAAGGCCCCGGTGCCGAGCTGCTCCAGCGAGGAGTAGCCCTGCAGGCCGACCTCGGTGCCGGTGAAGAAGGCGAGGAAGGCGATGACGCCCACCGTGCCGCCGATGACCGAGAGTGCGCCGGTGCCGAGGGAGACCTCGGCCAGCAGCCGGATGACCTCCTTCTTGTAGCGCCGCAGCGTGCGCCCGCTCCACGCGAGCGAGCGCACGTAGAAGCGCATCTGCTCGCCGAGCGAGTCGAGCGCGCGGGAGGGCCGGCTCGCGAGGTGGAGCAGCCGCTCCGTGCCCGGTCGAGCCAGGTTCTGGGTCTTCGTGGCCATCGCCCTCTCCTCAGATCTTCTGCGGGACGACTTGGAAGTACACGGCCGTGATGACGAAGTTGACGACGAAGAGCAGCATGAAGGTGATGACGACGCTCTGGTTCACCGCGTCGCCGACACCCTTCGGGCCACCGCCGGCGTTGAGCCCCTTGTAGGCCGCGACGACCGCCGCGATGGCCCCGAAGATCAGCGCCTTGATCTCGGCGGTCCAGAGGTCGGGCAGCTGGGCCAGCGCCGTGAAGCTCGCGATGTAGGCACCGGGCGTGCCGCCCTGGACGATGACGTTGAAGACGTAGCCGCCGACGACGCCGACGACCGACACGAGCCCGTTGAGCAGGACCGCGACGAGCATCGAGGCGAGGACGCGCGGCACGACGAGACGCTGGATCGGGCTGATGCCGAGCACCTCCATGGCGTCGATCTCCTCGCGGATCTTGCGCGAGCCGAGGTCGGCGCAGATCGCCGAGCCGCCCGCGCCTGCGATGAGCAGCGCCGTGACGATGGGGCTCGCCTCGCGCAGCACGGCGAGGACGCTCGCCGCGCCGGTGTAGGACTGGGCTCCGAGCTGGCGCGTCAGGGTGCCGAGCTGGAGGGCGATGACCGCGCCGAACGGGATGGAGACGAGCGCGGTCGGCAGGATCGTGACGCTCGCGATGAACCACGCCTGCTGGATGAACTCCTTGACCTGGAACGGTCGCTTCGGCATGGCCCGGAACACGTCGAGCGCGAGCGCGAAGAGCGAGCCGGACTGGCGCAGGGCGCCGGTGAAGGGTGCGGCCACGTCAGCTCGCCCCCACCCGGACACCGGGGATGCCGGCGTTGCGCGACTCGAACGAGCCGGGTGGCGGGGTGATGCCGTTGTCACGGCACCATCCGCCCGCGGGGCGCTCGGCGCGACGCGGCTTGCCGTCGCTCGTCGGGAGCTGGAGGGCGATCGGCGGTAGGGGCGGCAGCTCCTGGCCGGACTCTGCGGCGAGCTCGTCGGCGTCCTTCTCCTCCGACATGCCGATCGGGCCGATCGTCTGCGCGTTGAGGAACTGCCGCACGACCGGCTCCTCGGAGCTGAGCAGCATCTCGCGCGGCCCGAACATCGCGAGGTGCTTGTGGTAGAGCAGGCCGATGTTGTCCGGCACCGTGCGGGCCGTGTTGATGTCGTGGGTGACGATGAGGAACGTCGCGTCGATCTGCGCGTTGAGGTCGACGAAGAGCTGGTTGATGTAGCTCGTGCGCACCGGGTCGAGACCGGAGTCCGGCTCGTCGATGAGGAGGATCTCGGGGTCGAGCACGAGGGCACGGGCCAGCCCGGCGCGCTTGCGCATGCCGCCGGAGATCTCGCCCGGCAGCTTGCCCTCGGCACCGGACAGGCCGACGAGGTCCATCTTCTCGGTCACGATGCGCCTGATCTCGGCCTCGGTCTTCTTCGTGTGCTCGCGCAGCGGGAAGGCGACGTTGTCGTAGAGGGTCATCGAGCCGAAGAGGGCACCGTCCTGGAAGAGGACACCGAAGAGCTTGCGCACCTCGTAGAGGTCGGCCTCGCGCAGGCGGGTCAGGTCACGTCCGTTGATGACGATCGACCCGGCGTCCGGCTTGAGCAGGCCGACGAGCGTCTTGAGGAAGACGGACTTGCCGGTGCCCGAGGGCCCGAGCATGACCGAGATCTCTCCCGCGGGAAGCGTGAGGGTCACGTCCCGCCAGATCGTCTGCGATCCGAAGGTCTTGGTCAGACCTGTCACCGCGATCTCCACACCCATGTGGCATCCACCTATGTCTTCCTGGCCGTCTCGACTCGGCTACGGGGGAAACGAGGGCGCCGGGCGGAAGTTACGCGCGAGTTGTGTTGCGAGGGTCCGGAGCGCTCCCCGACGGCTAACCTGTGCGAGTCATGTGGAGCCAGGAGGATGCATGCGGGCAGAACTGCGGCCGTCACAGGTCGCGCCGGGGGCGGTGCTCGAGGTCGAGGGCAGCACGTACCGTGTCGTCGGGACCGTCCGCTTCGACCTCGCCGGCACGCGGTGGGGCGAGCACTGCATCACCTCGTCGGGTCCGCGGGAGTGGCTCTCTCTGCAGCCGCGTGGCGACGGGTGCGTCATCCACTGGCGCTCGCGTGACGACCTCTACGGCGACCCCGACCACGCCGGCATGAGCCTCGACGGCCGCGACTGGACCTTGCTCGAGGCCGGGTCGCTCACGTACACCGCCGAGGGCGACACGGGCCTCGGGGCGACGGGCACCTGCGAGTTCGTCGAGTTCGTCGCGACGGACTCGGCCGACGCCGTGCTCGTCTACGAGAGCTTCGACGGAGGCATGTGGGAGATCAGCGTCGGCCGCCTGGCCGACCCCGCGAGGGTCCGCAGCTACCGCGAGGTCTCCGGGGACTGACCTCGGTCGTGCGTGGCGGTGACCTCATGGGTCACGGAGTCCCCGTCGACGCGCAGGGTGACCGCGGCGACCCGGTCGGCCCCCTCGAGGGCCGCGAGGCGCGCGAGCACGTCGGCGAGCCGGGCGAAGGTGTCCTGGCTGGGCACCGGCGCCTGCCCGTCGGCGTTGCCCGACAGCCCGGTCAGCCGGTGGTCGGCGTCGATGGTCAGGGCGGCGGTCATCCGCTGGACCGGGGCCCCGCGCTGCTCCTCGATGCCGTGGCGCAGGGTGGTCGCCAGCTCGTCGAGCAGCGCCGAGGACGTATGCCGTCCGGCGGCCTCGTCGTGCGAGGTGACCTCATCCGTCGGCTCGGTCTGGGGCTCGCTCTGGGGCTCGGCCGTGGCCCGAGGCGTGTGTCCCTCGCTGAGGAAGCCGATCGCAGCGAACTCGATCTTGCCGAAGTCGACCTCGGCGTCCCGGGCCAGCGAGTTGTCGATGACGTAGGCGAGGTTGACGGCGAGGTCGCGCATGCCGGGGTGCAGCTGCTGTCCGACGAAGCGGGCACAGAGCAGGAGCGCGTGCACGCGCACCATGGTGCGGCCCTTGCGGTCCCGGACCTGCTGCTCCGCCTCGACCCGACGCAGGTCGAACCCGTCGCGGGGGTAGAAGTGCAGCGGCCGCTCGAGGACGAGGAGCGAGTAGTCAGGTCGGTCCGAGCCCGGCATGAGCCGGTAGAGCTCGCCGTTGAGGGGCAGCTGCCACTCGAGCTCGGCCGGCGCGGCGTCGAAGCGGGTCACGCACACGAGCGGGCCGTAGCGGCCCGTCGGACTGGACGCGTCCGTCGTCGGCGCCTCGGGCACCGGGGCGGCCGGCGCTGCCTGCGCGGCGGGCGGCGCTGACGGCGCTGACGGCGCTGACGCACCCGGGACCGTGGTGTCGGCAGCGGCGTCCGCACCGTCGTCAGCAGCGGGCCTGAAGGTGCGCGACAGCCATCCCATGCGGGCAAACCTACCGGGACCGGTCGACGGATCGGCGGGGCGTGGCCGCAGCACGTCCCGGTGGCGGCGTCCGGGGGCAGGACAGGGGGCTCGTGCGTGTCCTGGCGGGACGGCATACGTCATCGGCTCGCCCGGGACGCGCCGCGCGGCCGGTCGTGGTTACGGTGGTCCGGTGACGACAGTGAGCAAGGACGCTCCCGACCTGCGCGCCCTCGAGGGACTCGCCGAGTCCCTGACGCCCGGTGCGCTGCTGACCGAGCCCGACAGCGTCGCGGCCTACCGCTTCGACTACACGGCCGACGCCGGAGCCGGAGTGCCGCTCGCCGTGGTCCGCGCCACGAGCGCGGCCGACGTGCAGGTGACCGTGCGCTGGGCCGGCGAGCACGAGGTGCCCGTCGTCCCGCGCGGTGCGGGCAGCGGTCTCTCGGGCGGCTCGAACGCCATCGACGGCTGCATCGTGTTGAGCCTCGAGCGGATGCGAACCGTCGAGATCGACCCGACGACGCGCACAGCGGTCGTCGAGGCCGGCGCCCTCAACGTCGAGGTGAAGCGGGCCGCGGCCGAGCACGGGCTCTGGTACCCGCCCGACCCGTCGTCGTTCGAGATCTGCTCGATCGGCGGCAACGTCGCGACCAACGCGGGCGGCCTGTGCTGCGTCAAGTACGGCGTCACGACCGACTACGTGCTCGGCCTCGACGTCGTCCTCGCCGACGGGACGCTCGTGCACCTCGGCGGCCAGCGCGTCAAGGACACCGCGGGCCTCTCGCTCGTCAAGCTCTTCGTCGGCAGCGAGGGCACCCTCGGCATCGTCACCCGTGCGACGCTGCGGCTCGTCCCGGCCCAGGCGCCGCCCGCCACCCTCGTCGCCACCTTCGACACCGTCGAGGACGCGGCGCGGGTCGTCGTCGCCATCGGCAACACCCTGCGGGCGTCGATGATGGAGCTCATGGACCAGGCGTCGGTCAACGCCGTCGAGGACCACCGCAGCATGGGACTCGACCGCGGGGCCGGTGCCATGCTGCTCGCCCAGTCCGACGCCCCGGGCGCGGCCCGCGGCGAGGAGATCGCCGTGATGGAGCGCCTGTGCCAGGACGGCGGCGCGCGGGAGTGCTTCACGACGACGGACGCCGCCGAGGGCGAGATGTTCGTCGCGGCCCGACGCGCCGCGATCGTGGCCATCGAGCGCCGGGGCGCGATCATGCTCGAGGACGTCGGCGTGCCCGTGCCACGCCTGCCCGACCTGCTCACGGGCATCGCCGAGATCTCCCGCCGCCACGGCCTCGAGATCCCCGTCGTCGCCCATGCCGGCGACGGCAACACGCACCCCGTCATCGTCTACCCCGCCGGCGACGCCGACGCCGGTTCCCGCGCAGCACAGGCCTTCTCGGAGGTCATGAGCCTCGCCATCGGGCTCGGCGGCACCATCACCGGCGAGCACGGCGTCGGCCGGCTCAAGCGGGCCGCCCTGCCCGAGCAGCTCGGGCCCGACGTCATGGCCTTGACCCACCGCATCAAGAACGCCCTCGACCCGCAGGGCATCCTCAACCCCGGAGCAGGATTCTGATGACCGCGACGCCGCCCATCACCACCCGTCGTCCGATCGCCGACCGGCACCTCTTCGGCCCCGGCCCGTGCAACCCCTACCCCGAGGCGACGCTCGCCCTCGCGGCGCCCCTGCTCGGGCACCTCGACCCCGACTTCCTCGCGATCATGGACGAGACGTGCGACCTGCTCCGCCACGTCTGGGGCACCGACAACCGCCGCACCCTCCCCCTCTCGGCGACAGGGTCGGCGGGGATGGAGGCCGCCTTCGTCAACACCGTCTCCCCCGGGGACGTCGTCGTCGTGGCCGTCAACGGCCTCTTCGGTGAGCGCATGGTCGACGTCGCGGGCCGCCACGGCGCGGAGGTCGTCCGGGTCGACCACGACTGGGGCACGCCCGTCGACGCCGAGCGCGTCGCCGCCGCCCACCCGTCCCCCACGATCATCGCCGCGGTGCATGCCGAGACGTCCACGGGCGTCCGCTCCGACATCGCCGCCCTCGGTGCGGTCAAGGGCGACGCGCTCCTGCTCGTCGACGCCGTCACGAGCATCGGTGGCATCGAGCTGCGCGCCGACGACTGGGGCATCGACATCGGCTACGCCGGCACCCAGAAGTGCCTCGGCGTCGCCCCCGGGCTCGCGCCCTTCACCATCAGCGACCGCGCCTTCGGCCGACGCGTCGAGAAGCCGTCCTCCTGGTACCTCGACCTCGGCCTGCTCGGCGGCTACGTCGGTGAGGCCTCCGGCTCCGGCAAGCGCACCTACCACCACACCGCCCCCACCGCGATGGTCGCGAGCCTCCACGCAGGCCTGCAGCGCATCGCCGACGAGGGCCTCGAGAAGGTCTGGGACCGCCACGCCGAGGCCGGTCGCCTCCTTCAGGACGGCCTCGAGTCGATGGGGCTGACGCTCTTCGCCGCCGAGGGCGCCCGCCTCCCCGAGCTGACGACGGTCCGGGTCCCGGACGGCGTCGACTCGGCTGCCGTCCGCGGCTACCTCCTCGAGCGCCACAACCTCGAGATCGGCGCCGGGGTGGGCGAGTTCGCCTCCACCGTCTGGCGGATCGGCCTCATGGGCCACAACGCCCGCCCCGACCGCGTCGCCCTCGTCCTCGCAGCCCTGAAGGACGCCCTGGCCCACGCCGCCTGACGGTCGTCGCTGCGCGGAAGTGCCCACTCGACGTTCGGAAGTGAGGGCGGTCTCAGATCGTCTGCGCAACACGGATGTCGTGTGGAGGCGGGACGATGGCTGGTGGACTGAGGAGGTATTCGCTATCTCAGCGGGAGCAGGCGTTGGGGCTGCTCGAGCAGGGGCTGTCGGGGCTGGAGGTCGCCCGGCAGGTCGGGGTGGACCGGTTCGCGGTGGCCCGGTGGGCCAAGGTGGCCGGCATGAGGATGCGGATCGGACCGGTCGGTGGGATGGTCAACCCGACCTTGGCGGCGCCGTCGGTGCGCGGTGACTTCACCGACCCGCGGGGCCGGTTGACCGAGGCCGGTCGGGGCCTGATCGCGCTGCGGCTGCGTGAGGGCCGGTGCCCGGCCCGGATCGCGGCCGAGCTGGGCGTGCACCGCTCGAGCGTGACCCGGGAGCTGCACCGCAACCGCGTCGCCGGGGTGTACTCGGTGCGGGTCGCGCAGGCCCGCACCCGCGCCAACCGGGCCCGTCCCCAGCCACGGAAGCTGGACCGGCCCGAGCACGCCGCGCTACGCGCGGTCGTCCTGCACGGGTTGACCTCGCACTGGTCCCCGCAGCAGATCCAGGGCGAGCTGGTCCTGCGCTTCCCGGACGATGAGTCCATGCGGATCTGTCACGAAACTCTCTACCAGGCCCTCTACGTGCAGGGCCGCGGCAGCCTGCGCGCCGAGCTGGCCCGGGAGAAGGCGCTGCGCAGCGGGCGCACCTCGCGGGTGCCGGCCTCGAAGCTGGCCGCCCGGCCCCGGGGGAAGTCCTGGGTCGGGGACGCCGCGATCACCGCCCGCCCGGCCGAAGCGGCCGACCGCGCCGTTCCCGGGCACTGGGAAGGCGACCTGGTCATCGGCGCCCGCGGCTCCAGCGCCGTGATCACGCTGGTCGAGCGGGCCACCCGGTACCTGATGCTCGCGCGGCTGCCGGGCCGGCGCGACGCTGCCACCGTCACCGACCTGCTCACCACGATGATCACCACGCTCCCGGCCCACCTGGCCAAGACCCTGACCTGGGACCAAGGCGCCGAACTGGCCGACCACGCCCGGTTCACCGTCGCCACCGACTGCACGGTCTACTTCTGCGACCCGCACTCGCCCTGGCAACGCGGCACCAACGAGAACACCAACGGCCTGATCCGCGAGTTCTTCCCCAAAGGCACCGACTTCACCACCGTCCCCGACGAGGAGATCACCCGCGTCGAGCAGCTGCTCAACACCCGGCCCCGAGCCACCCTCGGCTTCCAGACCCCCGCCTCTAAACTCAACGAACTACTCACCGTTGCGCACACGCCCTGAAACCGCCGAGCACCCGACGGGAGTGACTGAGCACTCGACGGGAGGGCGGGGGGCGTGGCGGTGCTCGCGGCATCGGCGGCGGGCCGGTGCGCTGGGGGCGAGCATGCCGGCACACGCCCGCCGACGCTCCACGCCGCGAGCGTCGTCACGCCCCGCGACCGCGACCCAGCCCCGCGACCGTGCCATCGAAGACCGCGAAAGGCGGGCCCGACCAGAGGTCGGACCCGCCTTCGCGGTACAGCAGTGATCCCGGCTGAGCCGGGTCAGATCACTTGAGCTCGACGGTGGCGCCGGCGCCCTCGAGCTGCTCCTTGGCCTTCTCGGCCGCAGCCTTGTCGACACCCTCGAGGACGGGCTTGGGGGCGCCGTCAACGAGGTCCTTGGCCTCCTTGAGGCCGAGGCTCGTGAGCGCGCGGACCTCCTTGATGACCTGGATCTTCTTCTCGCCCGCGGCGGTGAGAACGACGTCGAACGAGTCCTTCTCCTCCTCCTCGACGGCGGCAGCGCCGCCACCGGCAGCGGCGGCAACCGCGGCAACGGGGGCAGCAGCGGTGACCTCGAAGGTCTCCTCGAACTGCTTCACGAACTCGGAGAGCTCGATGAGGGTCATCTCCTTGAAAGCGTCAAGGAGCTCGTCGGTGCTGAGCTTCGCCATGGTGGCTTCCTTCCTAGATATTGCCGTGAGTGGCGTGTTGTTGAATCGAGCTGGTGCGCAGGAGCGCGCTCAGCTCTCGTCGCCACCCTCGGCGACGTCGGTGGTTGCCTCGTCGGCGGCAGCCGGCGTGGCGGGACCCTGCGCCTCGACCTTCTGGCGCAGGGCGTCGACCACGCGGGCCGTCTGCGACAGAGGAGCGACGAAGAGGTAGGCGGCCTTGTTGAGGGAGCCCTTCATGGCGCCCGCAAGCTTGGCCAGGAGAACCTCGCGGGACTCGAGGTCCGCGAGCTTCGTGATCTCCTCGGGGGACAAGGTCTTGCCGTCGAGGACGCCAGCCTTGATCACGAGGAGGGGGTGTGCCTTGGCGAAGTCACGCAGACCCTTGGCCGCCTCGACCGGGTCACCGGTGATGAAGGCGATGGCCGACGGGCCCTGGAGGTGACCGTCGAAGGCCGTGATACCGGCCTCCTTGGCGGCGCGCTCCGTGAGCGTGTTCTTGACCACGGCGTAGGTGGCGTGTTCCCGGATCGAGGTGCGCAGCTGCGAGAGCTGGGCCACGGTCAGACCGCGGTACTCGGTGAGAACGGCCGCACCGGACTCACGGAACTTGTCCGCGATCTCGGCAATGGCAGCCGTCTTCTCGGAGTTCGCCATCTGGGCCTCCTTCCCTTGCGTGGTGCCGCCTGTCGAAGGGGCCCGGAGGGCCTGCACGAAAAGAGCCCCGGCGCAGGGCGCTCGGGGCTCGCAGCGACATACTCGAGGTATGCCGTGAGGCTGAGTGTCCTGCGCTGGCTGCCCGCATCGTGCGGAACCTTCGGGAGATCGTGGTTGCCCACGCCCTCCAACCGGCGGTCATTGGTCGTGGACCACAGTACGGGCACGACCCGCCCCGGACCAAATCGAGCAGGACGGCCGTCGGCGGGTCCGACGCCCGATCCCCCACCGCACCGGGTACGTGACCTACCGTGGCACCCATGGCGAGTGGCAGCGCAGTCCGCCGCCCGACCCCCGCACAGCGGCAGGCGTTCCGCCGCCGCCGGACGTGGGCGGGTCTGGCCGTCGTGCTGTGCGTGGCCGCCGACCTCTGGGTCGTGACGTCCGCGGGTGCCGGTGAGCCGATCCCCGAGGGAGCGGTCTCGCGGGCGTCTCGCGCCGCGATGGCTGCCGGGACGGCGCCCGCGGTCTCGATCGACCAGGTCGAGCGGGTCCCCGACGCCGCGACCGACTCGCAGGTCGGCGGCGCCTCGTCGTCGGGCTCGTCGGGCTCGTCGGGACAAGCGAGCACGACGGGTGGCGACGACGCGACGTCGGGCGGCGCGAAGAGTGCCGCGAGGCACGACGGCAAGGACGACTCGGGCGAGGTCATCGAGTCGGGGTCCGGCAGGTTCACGGTCGTGTCCATGCCCGAGAAGGCCCTGCGCCCGGCGCCCACGACCGGGCGCACGGTGCGCTACACCGTGGAGCTCGAGGGCGGTCTCGACATCAGCGCTCAGGACCTCGCGACCACGGTGGGGACCGTGCTGACCGACCCACGGGGCTGGCAGGCGAAGGACGGCGTCCGCTTCGTCGACGTCTCCCCCGCCGCTGCGGCCAAGGGCGCCCCCGTCGACCTGCGCATCACGCTCGCGAGCCCCGACACGACCGACAAGCTCTGCGCACCGTTGCAGACCCGCGGCCAGGTCAGCTGCCACAACTCGGGCCGGGTCGTGCTCAACCTGCGCCGCTGGGTGCTCGGCGCGAAGGCCTACGGCACCGACATCGCCGGCTACCGCACCTACCTCGTCAACCACGAGGTCGGCCACGGGATCGGGCACGCGCACGCCTACTGCGGCGGCACGGGCAAGGTAGCCCCGGTGATGATGCAGCAGACGTACGGCCTCAAGGGCTGCACGGCGTGGCCCTGGCCGACTCCCAAGCCGGCCTGACTCTCCGTCCGCGCTGCCACCAGCGAGAGCCTTACCCACTCAGGCGAGGGGCCGCGGTCGGCGATGCCGGCCGCGGCCCCGTCACGGGCGTCGCTGCGTCAGAGCAGCGAGCTCGCGGAGTAGCCGACCCGCACGACGGAGCCCGTCGGCAGCGAGCCCAGGACCCGGTCGGTGACGGCCTCGATCATGACGACCTCGACCGACTTCGCCGTGCGCGTCACCTTGTGCAGGGTGACGCGGCCGAGGCCAGGCACGGTGAGGACCGTGTTGGGCTTGACCGACGACGTGATGGCCGGCAGTCCCGCGATGCGCAGCCCGACGAACCGCGAGGCGTCGGTGGTGACCGGGGTCGCGCCGGCACTGGTCTGGGCGGCCGAGGTGTCGGCGACGATCGTGTCGGCGCTGATCAGGCCACTCAGCACACGCGGCGCCCCGATGGTGGTCTTCACCTGGCTCCGTCGGGACGTGGCCGTGATGGTGGAGAGGACGTCGGTGGTCGTCGTGCCGGACGACACGACTCCCGGCACACCTGCGGTGGCCACCGTCGCACGCCCCGAGCCTCCCGTGCACGGGGGGTACGCGAGGGCGGTGCGGCTCGAGGCCACGGCGCCGTCGGCGAGGTTGGCCGACGTGGCGTAGCCCATGCCGGAGACGAGGCCCAGGACCGGGCGCGACAGCGAGGTGTTGGCGACATCCACGTCGATGCGCGACCCGATCGGCAGACCGAGGGAGTTCTTCGCCGTGATGACGACTCGCAGGGCGGTCGTGCCGACCCGCCAGTCGTTGCCGGAGAACGCCTTGGTCTGAGTGTTGAGGTAGACCGTCGCGAGGGCCGCACCGGTCGACGTGCGCAGCGTGATGGCCGAGTTCGGGGCTGGGCTCGCGTTGAGGGCTCGGCCGCCGATCTTGAGGCCGAGCAGCTCGGAGCGGTTGCCCCCGGTGTAGGCACCCGACGTGCTGAGGTTCGCCGTGCTGGCGGCCGTGACCGCGTCGGCCCGGACGAGACCGCCGAGGAGGTTGACCGCTCCGGTCGTGGCCGTGGAGCGGCTGGTTCGGTAGGCCGACGTCGTCGAGGTCGCAGCCGACGTGCGCGTCGCGCCCACCGAGCCGACCGCCGGCACGGTGACGGTGGCCGTGGATCCGGTGACCGTGCGGCCGAAGGCGGTCGTGCAGCCGATCGAGGCGAGGGCCGTGGGCCCGGAACGCACGAGGCCTCCGACGACGACGTAGGTGCCGTAGGCGGAGGCCGAGACCCCGACTGCCGGGGCGGCTGCGGATGCCGGTGCGGCACCGAGAGGCGCGGCCATCGCGGAGATGGCCGCCGCCGCGAGGACCGCGGTGAGTTTCCTGTTCATGGTCGAGCTCCTGTCATCGATGCCCTGCTCATCGATCCCCTGACCGATGTACTGCTTCCAACGAGGCAGCCCCGCGGCGTGTTATGGGCAGAATGCGGGGATCACAAGGTTTGTGTGCTAATGGAGCCTTTGCGGTTTCAACCACCTCTCAGGCGCCAGGACGCGGGTGAGGCCGGTCCCCGTCGGGAACCGGCCTCACCGGGCTCGTGGTCGTGGTCGTTCTCGCCGCCCTTCGGGTCAGCGCGGGTGGACCACCATCGCCGAGCCACCGCCGCGGCGCGTCGTCTCCGCGGCGGCCTCGAACAGGCCACCGCCCAGGCTGCGGATCGCCGTCACGGCTCCGATCTCGTTGGGCGTGCCGGCGGAGGCGAGCTTGTGCCCCATCGCCGTCAGCGCCGCACCCGTCGGGCCTCCGAGGATCGCGGGCTCGGCTCCTTCGCTCGCGCCGTTGCGTGAGCTGAGGCGCGGGGCGGCGATCGCGTCGACGAGCGACAGGTCGCGGTCGAGGTAGCCGAGGATCGTCTGCGACACCGACGTGATGATCGTGGCGCCACCGGGCGAGCCCACCGCGAGGAACGGCTTGCCGTCGTCGAGCAGGATCGTCGGGCTCATCGACGACCGCGGCCGCTTGCCCGGGCCGGGCAGGTTGGGGTCGGGGACGCCCGCCGTGAGGGGCGTGAAGTTGAAGTCGGTGAGCTCGTTGTTGAGCAGGAACCCGTAGCCCGGCACCGTGATGCCCGAGCCTCCGGTCTGCTCGATGGTCAGGGTGTAGGACGCGACGTTGCCCCAGCGGTCGGTGGCCGTCAGGTGCGTCGTCGACTGCCCCTCGTAGGGCTCGTTCTGTGCGAGCGTGCCGGGCGCGCACGAGGTGTACGCGCCGTCGGGCGAACCGAACGGGATGGGCCGGGCCTGGGCCTTCATCGGGTCGAAGAGGCAGGCGCGCTCGGCGGCGAAGGCCGGGGCGGTCAGCTCCTTGACCGGCACGCCCGGGACGTCACCGACCCAGCGGTTGCGGTCGGCGAACGCCGTCGCCGAGGCCTCCGAGAAGCGGTGCAGGTAGTCGACGTCGGACAGGTCGGACGTGGACACCCCGGTGCGGTCCTCGTAGGCCTGGACGAGGTTGAGGATCTCGGCCACGGCGATGCCGCCCGAGCTCGGGACCGGCATGCCGTAGACGTCGTAGCCCTTGTACTCGGAGTGGATCGGCGCCTTCGTCAGGGCCCGGTAGGCCCGGAGGTCGGTCATCGTCATCTGGCCGCCCATGACCGTGGTCCCGGCCTTGGTGTGCGGGGCCGAGGACTCCGCGACGATCGCCCGGCCGAGCCGGCCGGCATACAGCGCCTCGGTGCCCTGCGTGCGCAGCGTGCGGTACGCCCTGGCCATGTCGGGGTTGGTGAAGACGGTGCCCACGGCCGGGGCCTTGCCGTCGCGGAGGAAGACCTTCGCCGTCTCGGGGAACACCGAGAAGCGCGCGGCGTTCGCCGCCGTCTGGTCGGCGAAGGTCTGGTCGACGACGAAACCCTTGGCGGCGAGCCGCTCGGCGGGCTTGAGCGCGGCGTTGAGCGACAACGTGCCGTAGTCGCGCAGGGCCTTGGCCCACAGCGCCGGTGTGCCGGGGACGCCGACCGACAGCCCTGAGTTGACGACGGTGGTGAAGTCCATGGCCTTGCCCGTCGCCGGGTCCGTGAAGGTCTTGTCGGTGAACGTCGCCGGAGCCGTCTCGCGGCCGTCGATGGTCGAGACGTGTCTGCTGCGCGCGTCGTAGTAGACGAGGAAGCCACCGCCGCCGATGCCGGCGCTGTAGGGCTCCGTGACGCCGAGGGCCGCAGCCGTCGCGACCGCCGCGTCAGCGGCGTTGCCACCCCGGGCCAGCACGTCGATGCCTACCTGCGAGGCGTCGCGGTCGACCGAGCTGACCGCGCCACCGGACCCCGTCATGACGGGGACCTTCGGCAACGGTGTGGGATGGCCGTGCCAGCCCCGGTCAGCCGCTGCGGCGGCAGGAGCCACCGCCGGCTGCGCACCGGCCGTGGCCGGCAACAGGGACAGAGGGAGTCCGACGACGAGAGCGCCGAGGACCCAGCGGGAACGTGTCGTGGTGCGTGCGCTGTGACGACTCATCTTTCGACCGTACCCGCGCAAACACCACAGATCGCGTCGAGCACCCCACCGATCCGAGGTCCGGGACCCGTGTGAGTACGAGGCCACTCGACTGGGACGGAGCGCTCGGCGGTCTCAGATCGTCTGCGCAACACGGATGTCGTGTGGAGGCGGGACGATGGCTGGTGGACTGAGGAGGTATTCGCTATCTCAGCGGGAGCAGGCGTTGGGGCTGCTCGAGCAGGGGCTGTCGGGGCTGGAGGTCGCCCGGCAGGTCGGGGTGGACCGGTTCGCGGTGGCCCGGTGGGCCAAGGTGGCCGGCATGAGGATGCGGATCGGACCGGTCGGTGGGATGGTCAACCCGACCTTGGCGGCGCCGTCGGTGCGCGGTGACTTCACCGACCCGCGGGGCCGGTTGACCGAGGCCGGTCGGGGCCTGATCGCGCTGCGGCTGCGTGAGGGCCGGTGCCCGGCCCGGATCGCGGCCGAGCTGGGCGTGCACCGCTCGAGCGTGACCCGGGAGCTGCACCGCAACCGCGTCGCCGGGGTGTACTCGGTGCGGGTCGCGCAGGCCCGCACCCGCGCCAACCGGGCCCGTCCCCAGCCGCGGAAGCTGGACCGGCCCGAGCACGCCGCGCTACGCGCGGTCGTCCTGCACGGGTTGACCTCGCACTGGTCCCCGCAGCAGATCCAGGGCGAGCTGGTCCTGCGCTTCCCGGACGATGAGTCCATGCGGATCTGTCACGAAACTCTCTACCAGGCCCTCTACGTGCAGGGCCGCGGCAGCCTGCGCGCCGAGCTGGCCCGGGAGAAGGCGCTGCGCAGCGGGCGCACCTCGCGGGTGCCGGCCTCGAAGCTGGCCGCCCGGCCCCGGGGGAAGTCCTGGGTCGGGGACGCCGCGATCACCGCCCGCCCGGCCGAAGCGGCCGACCGCGCCGTTCCCGGGCACTGGGAAGGCGACCTGGTCATCGGCGCCCGCGGCTCCAGCGCCGTGATCACGCTGGTCGAGCGGGCCACCCGGTACCTGATGCTCGCGCGGCTGCCGGGCCGGCGCGACGCTGCCACCGTCACCGACCGGCTCACCACGATGATCACCACGCTCCCGGCCCACCTGGCCAAGACCCTGACCTGGGACCAAGGCGCCGAACTGGCCGACCACGCCCGGTTCACCGTCGCCACCGACTGCACGGTCTACTTCTGCGACCCGCACTCGCCCTGGCAACGCGGCACCAACGAGAACACCAACGGCCTGATCCGCGAGTTCTTCCCCAAAGGCACCGACTTCACCACCGTCCCCGACGAGGAGATCACCCGCGTCGAGCAGCTGCTCAACACCCGGCCCCGAGCCACCCTCGGCTTCCAGACCCCCGCCTCTAAACTCAACGAACTACTCACCGTTGCGCACACGCCCTGAAACCGCCCTCACTCGAGTGGGACGGAGCGCTCACTCGAGTGAGCGAGTCGTGTCGGCGGTCGGGAGCGGCGTCCGTGGCGCACGACGGCGAGAGCCCGCCACCCTCGAGGGGTGACGGGCTCTGCGCTGCGTGGGTCAGGCGATCAGGCCTGGTCCTCCTCGGCGAGGAGGTTGCGCGTCTTGGAGAAGTCGAGCGGGATGCCCGGGCCCATCGTCGTGGAGACGGTGGCCTTCTCGATGTAGCGGCCCTTGGAGCTGGCCGGCTTCAGACGCAGGATCTCCTCGAGGGCAGCGGCGTAGTTCTCGACGAGCTTCGTCTCGTCGAAGGACGCCTTGCCGATGATGAAGTGGAGGTTCGCGTGCTTGTCGACGCGGAACTCGATCTTGCCGCCCTTGATGTCGGCGACGGCCTTGGCGACGTCCATCGTCACGGTGCCGGTCTTCGGGTTCGGCATGAGACCACGGGGGCCCAGGACCTTGCCGAGACGACCGACCTTGCCCATGAGGTCAGGGGTGGCGACGACGGCGTCGAAGTCGAGCCAGCCGCCCTGGACCTTCTCGAGCAGGTCGTCGGAGCCGACGTGGTCGGCGCCGGCCTCACGGGCGGCCTCGGCCTTGTCGCCGTTGGCGAAGACGAGGACGCGGGCGGTCTTGCCCGTGCCGTGCGGCAGGTTGACCGTGCCGCGGACGGCCTGGTCGGCCTTGCGGGGGTCGACGCCGAGGCGCATGGCGACCTCGACGGTCTCGTCGTACTTGGCCTTGGCGGTCTGCTTGGCGACGCGGACGGCCTCGAGCGGGGCGTAGACCTTGCCGGGCGTGATGAGCTCGGCGGCTGCGCGGTAGTTCTTGCTGCGCTTCATGGAACTGCTCCTTGCGTGGTGGTGGAGTCGTGGTGCGGGCCAGCGCTGGCCCTCCCACGTGGCCGACGGCATACGGTCCGTATGCCGTGCGGCCGGGGTGACGTCGAGCTGAGCGGACTCAGAGCTCGGTGTCGATGCCCATCGAGCGAGCGGTGCCGGCGATGATGCGCGCCGCCATCTCCTCGTCGTGGGCGTTGAGGTCTTCCATCTTCTGGCGGGCGATCTCGAGGACCTGGTCGCGGGAGAGCTTGGCGACCTTGGTCTTGTGCGGCTCACCCGAGCCCTTGGCGACGCCGGCGGCCTTCTTGATGAGCTCGGCGGCGGGCGGGGTCTTCGTCACGAAGGTGAACGAGCGGTCCTCGTAGACCGTGATCTCGACCGGGATGACGTTGCCGCGCTGGGACTCCGTCGCGGCGTTGTACGCCTTGACGAACTCCATGATGTTGACGCCGTGCTGACCGAGGGCGGGGCCGACGGGCGGGGCGGGGGTGGCCTGACCGGCCTGGATCTGCAGCTTGATGAAGCCGGAGACCTTCTTCTTGGGGGGCATGGATGCCTACCTTCTGTGTTGCTGGGCCGACGCCTTGGGCGATGACCCGGTTGCATGTCCTCGTGCGGTCAGCCGCACGAGGTCGTACGACCCTCGATCAGATCTTGGCGACCTGGGCGAAGGAGAGCTCGACCGGGGTCTCCCGGCCGAAGATGGAGACGAGCACCTTGAGCTTCTGGGTGTCGGGGTTGATCTCGGAGATCGTGGCCGGAAGGGTCTCGAAGGGCCCCTCCATGACGGTGACGGACTCGCCGACCTCGAAGTCGACGACGCGCACGTCCTTGGGGGCGCTGGAGCCCGACGACGCGCCGGAGCCGTCGGCGGCCGCGGCGGCCTCGAAGTTCGGCGCGAGCATCGTGAAGACCTCGTCGATCGACAGCGGCACCGGCTGGTGGGCGTTGCCGACGAACCCGGTGACGCCGGGCGTGTGGCGCACGGCGCCCCAGCTCTCGTCGGTGAGGTCCATGCGGACGAGGACGTAGCCGGGCATCCGGACGCGACGGACCTGCTTCTTCTGGCCGTTCTTGATCTCGGTGACCTCCTCCATGGGGACCTCGATCTCGAAGATGAAGTCCTCCATGTTGAGCGTCTGGATACGCGTCTCGAGGTTGGCCTTCACGCGGTTCTCGTAACCGGCGTAGGAGTGGATGACGTACCAGTCACCGAAGCGGGTGCGCAGGTCGGCCTTGAAGTCGGCGACGGGGTCGCCACTGCCCTGGGCTGCCGGCTCGTCGTCGGACTCGTCGGAGCCCTCGGACTCGGCGGCATCCTCGGCGGACGCGTCGTCATCGTCGTGCTCGGCGGCGTCGGACTCGTCGACGGAGTCGGAGTCGGTGGCGTCGTCCTCAGCACCCGACTCGACGTCGGAGGCCGTGAGCTCGTCGGTCTCGACCGCGGGGTCGACGACGTCGCTCTCGGTGCTCTCGCCGTTCGGGGCGCCCTCGTGGGCGAACTGCTCGGACACGCTCTGACCTACTTCCTTGCTCGTGGACCAGCCGGTGACGGCTAGTGGTGACATCCCGTGACCGGGGCCGGGTGGCTCGCGCGTCAGGTCGCCGAGCCGGTGAAGACCCAGGAGACCAGCCGGCTCAGACCGAAGTCGAGCCCTGACACGAGCGCCATCATGATCACGACGAACACGACCACGACGGTCGTGTAGCGCACGAGCTCGGGGCCCGTCGGCCGCACGACCTTGCGCAGCTCGTCGAGGATCTGGCGCACGAAGAGGCTGATCGCGCCGAAGAGGCGCGACACGGGGTTGCCGCCGCGAGCCTTGTCGGCACGGCCGGACCCGCGCTTGGCGCTCGTCTCCGTCACGATTCCTTCTTTCTGCCTGGGTGTCGGCCCGCGGGCGCCACACCCGGACCGTGGTGACCCACGTCAGGGCAGAAGCCGCGTGCCGCCTTGCACGACGACCACATCACTGGGATGCGCAGGGCAAGAGGGACTCGAACCCCCAACCGCTGGTTTTGGAGACCAGTGCTCTACCAATTGAGCTATTGCCCTTCGCCGCGGACGTTGGGTGCCCACGGCGGGACGGCATGCGTCAGCATGGCCAGCGAAGCCGTCCGAGGGACGATCATACGGGACGGATGCGCCCCAACGCGAACCGACCCGAAACCCCTTGCGCAGGCCCGGCGTGGACGCCCGTGGGGCCGGCGTCGGGCACCCGTCGGGCTCTGCCGGGCAGCGGCCCGGGCGGCTGCCCGGAACCGGGCGACCCGGCATACGGACTCGGACGCCCGGCCGCCGCGGCACAGTGGCAGGATCGAGACGTGACGAACCCGCGCACCTCCCTCGCGTCCCTGTCCGACGACGACCTGGCCGGCTTCCTCGCCGAGCAGCGTGAAGCCTACGCGGCGCTCCAGTCGCGCGGGCTCAAGCTCGACCTGACGCGGGGCAAGCCGTCCGCCGCGCAGCTCGACCTCTCCAACGACCTGCTGCACCTTCCGACCGCGACGAAGGACCGGGCCGGCGTCGACGTGCGCAACTACGGCGGCCTCGAGGGACTCGCCGAGCTGCGCGAGCTGTTCGCCGAGCTGCTCTGGGTCGAGCCGGGCCAGGTCGTCGCCGGCGGCAACTCGAGCCTGACGATGATGTACAGCACCATCGTCGACTTCCTCCTCTTCGGCGGCGTCGAGTCGCCGCGGCCGTGGAGCCAGGAGGAGACGGTCCGCTTCATCTGCCCCGTGCCGGGCTACGACCGTCACTTCTCGATGCTCGCGGCCTTCGGCATCGAGATGGTCACCGTCGACATGCACTCGGACGGGCCGGACATGGCCGCCGTCGAGGCGCTCGTCAAGGACGACCCGAGCGTCAAGGGCATCTGGATCGTGCCCACCTACGCCAACCCGTCGGGCGCCGTCGTGTCGCAGGAGGTCGCCGCGCGCCTCGCGGCCATGCCGACCGCGGCGCCGGACTTCACGATCTTCTGGGACAACGCCTACGCCTTCCACCACCTCACCGAGGTCGAGGCCAAGAGCGCCGACATCCTCAGCCTCGCCGCCGCCTCCGGGCACCCGAACCGGCCGATCATGTTCGCCTCGACCTCGAAGATCACCTTCGCGGGCGCCGGCGTGGCCGTGCTCGCCGCGAGCACTGCCAACGTGAAGTGGTACCTCGGACACCTCGCGATGGGCTCCATCGGTCCGGACAAGGTCAACCACCTGCGCCACGTCGAGTTCTTCCACGACGCGGAGGGCGTGCGCGCCCACATGCGCAGGCACCGCGAGATCATCGCGCCGAAGTTCGCCGCGGTCGACGAGGCCCTGACGACCGGGCTCGCCGGCCTCGAGGTCGCCGAGTGGAGCCACCCGACCGGCGGCTACTTCGTCAACCTCGACGTGCTCGACGGCACCGCGTCACGGGTGGTCGCGCTCGCCAAGGAGGCCGGCATCGCGCTGACGCCCGCCGGCGCGTCCTTCCCGCTCGGCCACGACCCCCGCGACCGCAACATCCGGCTCGCCCCGACCTTCCCGGTGCTCGACGAGGTGCGCACGGCCATGGCCGGTGTCGCGACCTGCGTGGCCCTCGCCGCCGCCGAGAAGCTGACGCAGGACCGAGCCGCCGGGGTAGGGGCAGAGGGCGACGGCGCGACGCCGTCGTCCGAGGACGCCCCGAGCCCCTCGAACACCGCCACCGCCACCGCCACCGCCACCGCCACCGAAGGAGCCTCGCGATGAGCGACCAGGATCCCAACGAGACCATCGCCGACGACCTGACGGCCTACAGCGTCGACGACGAGGACCAGCTCCAGCCCGAGGACACCCTCGACGACGGCGACCTCGAGGACGTCCTCGACCGCGGCTACTCCCCCAACGACCGGCCGCAGGGCGTCACCGCCCACGGCACGACGGCCTACGAGGAGTCCATCGACGAGACGATCGACGAGCGCATCCGCCAGGAGGTGCCGGACCCGAACTCGGCCTACGGCGCACCCGACAACGAGAGCGGCCTCGACGGCGACCGTCTGGGCGGCGACGACCCCGACTCCATCGACGCGGAGGACGACTGGCTCGGCGACCACGAGGTGGGCGACGCCCGCGCCGGCCGCCTCGTGGCCGACGACGAGGGCGCGCACGACGACGACGAGAAGCAGGCCTGGGCCAGCGACGTCGGCGTCGACGGGGCCGGCGCGTCGGCAGAGGAGGCGGCGATGCACGTCGTCGACGAGATCGCCGACGAGCCCGACGAGGACTGAGAACAGCACGCACCCACGGGAGGCCACGGCCGGGCAACAGCCCGCCGTGGCCTCTGCGCACCCACCGGTGCCGGATGACACACTGACCCGCATGACGCGAGCGGTGCAGGATCTGCCCAAGGCGCACCTGCACCTGCACTTCACCGGCTCGATGCGCATCGACACGGTGCGCGACCTCGCCGCCCGGCACGGAATCCGTCTGCCCGACGCCCTCGTGACGGGCTGGCCACCGCGCCTGGCCCGGGCCACCGACGAGCGCGGCTGGTTCCGCTTCCAGCGCCTCTACGACGCCGCCAGGGCCTGCGTGCGCGGCGAGGACGACATGCGCCGGATCGTGCGCGAGGCCGCGGCCGACGACGCGGCCGAGGGGTCGCGCTGGCTCGAGATCCAGGTCGACCCCACGTCGTACGCACCCTTCGTCGGCGGCATCACGCCGGCGCTCGAGATCGTCCTCGACGAGGCGCGGGCCGTGTCGGCCGAGGGAGAGATCGGCGTCGGTGTCGTCGTCGCCGCGAGCCGCATGCGCCACCCCCTCGAGGCCCGCACGCTCGCCCGGCTCGCGGCCCACCACGCGGGTGAGGAGGCCGGCGACGTCGTCGGCTTCGGCCTGTCCAACGACGAGCGGCGCGGGGCCGTCGCCGACTTCGCGCCGGCCTTCGCCATCGCCCGCCGAGCCGGCCTCGCCCTCGTGCCGCACGGCGGAGAGCTCCTCGGCGCGCAGTCGGTCATGGAGACGCTGGAGCACCTCGACCCCGACCGCATCGGCCACGGCGTGCGCAGCGTCGAGGACCCTCAGGTGCTCGACGCCGTCGCCGAGGCAGGCGTGACGCTCGAGGTCTGCCCCGGCAGCAACGTCGCGCTCGGGGTCTACGCCGACGCCCGCGACGTGCCGCTGCACCGGATCGTCGAGGCGGGCATCCCCGTCGCGCTGGGCGCGGACGACCCCCTCCTCTTCGGCTCCCGCCTGGCCGCGCAGTACGCCGCGGCCCGCGAGCTCGGCTTCGACGACGAGGGCCTCGCCCGGCTGGCTCGAGGCTCGCTCGAGGGCAGCCGGATGCCGGACCGGCTGCGCAAGGCCGCGCTCGCCGACGTGGACGCCTGGCTGGCCGGCCCGGCGTGACACCGGCCACACGCCGGACCGGGCCGTAACCGGGCGTAACGGGCTCCTCCGAGCGGGGCCGGGACCCTCGCCCACTCCCCCCGGGTTTGCTCAGGATCGGTGCGCCCGGTCATGCTGGTCGGGAGATGAAGACTTCTGCCCCCGCTCCCACACGCCCATCGACCGCCTCCGGCGCCCGCCTGCGACGACTCGCCGTGGCCGGTCTCGTCGCCCCCGTCGTCGCGCTCGCGGCGTGCAGCGGGGAGTCGCCCGTCACCGCCGATCCGACGGCTCCGGCCGGCACGACCCCGGCCGCGACGAGCAGCTCGACGACGACCACGTCGACCGCGCCGACCACGACCGCCGCGCCGACGACCGCCGCCCCGGCGAAGTACTCGACGCGCACCATCAAGGCCGTCATCGAGGACCCCCAGCTGGGCCACACGATCACGGCGCTGCGCATCTCGCGCAACCTGCCCTTCCCGAAGAACCAGCCCGTCGGGGCCGAGGCCTTCGAGATCGTCGGGGTCAAGGTCGAGTTCGACGCCGGCTCGCGCTACTCCGCGTCGCTCGACCCGAAGATGCTGTCGCTCATCGCGACGAGCCCGAAGCAGAACGTCGCGCCGACGGCGGAGTTCGGCAAGGCCTACAAGGCCGACCCGCTCCTGACGACCAAGCGCGACGACCGCGACCGCGGCTGGGTCTTCTTCAAGGTCGACAAGGGCACGACGAGCGCGCTGCGCCTGGCCTTCAACCGGCCGGCCTACGCCGTCAGCACGACGGACAAGAACATCCCGGCCAAGACGTTCTCCGTCGTCCTGACGAAGTAGCCGCGGCGGACGTCCAGACGCGAGAGGCCCCGGTTCCCAACGGAACCGGGGCCTCTGCCGTGTGACCGGGTGCCTGGAGGGCCTGCCGTCAGAGCTGGTCGCCGACGATGACCGGCTCGTTGACGAGCGTCACGCCGAAGGTGTCGCGGACCCCGTCGCGCACCTGCCGGGCGAGCGCGAGGACGTCGGACGTCGTCGCACCGCCGCGGTTGGTGACGGCCAGGGTGTGCTTCGTGGACAGTGCAGCCGGCGCCGGCAGGCCGAAGCCCTTGGCGAACCCGGCGTGCTCGATGAGCCACGCGGCGCTCGTCTTGACCCGGCCCCCGGGCTCGGGGAAGCGCGGGGGCGTCGGCCCCTCCCACCCGAGCCGCTCCCCGACGCGCTCGACGAGGTCGTCGAACTCGTGGCGGCTGAGGATCGGGTTGGTGAAGAACGACCCGCACGACCACGTGTCGGGGTCGGCGTCGTCGAGCACCATGCCGCGCGCCCGGCGCTGCTCCAGGACGGCGTCACGGGCGTCCGAGAGGGGGACGCGCGTGCCGAGCTCGACCCCGAGACCCTTCGCCAGGGCGGCATACGCCACCGGGCGGCTGAGGTCGGCGACCTCGAACTGGAACACCACGTCGAGCACGACGTAGCGCGAGTGCCCCTTGAAGCGCGAGTGGCGGTAGGTGAAGGCGCAGTCGGCGTTCATGAAGGTCCGCACCGCCTGCTCCTGGCGGTCCCACGTGCGCACTTGGGCGACCGTCTGCGAGACGTCCTGGCCGTAGGCGCCGACGTTCTGGATGGGCGTGGCGCCCGTGAGACCGGGTATGCCGCTCAGCCCCTCGACACCGGCCCACCCCTGCGCGACGGCGTGCGCCACGACGTCGTCCCACACCTCGCCCGCGGCCACCCGGACCACGGCGCCCCCGCAGTAGTCGGCGGACTCGGGCGTGATCCCCGAGGTGGCGACGCGCACGACGGTGCCCTCGAACCCGTCGTCGGAGACGAGGAGGTTGGACCCTCCCGAGACGACGAGGAGCGGCTCGTCGGCGTCGTCGACCTCACGGACCGCGTCGACGAGCTCGTCGGTGGTCGAGGCGGTGACGACGCGCGACGCCGGGCCGCCGACCCGCATCGTCGTGAGGGTCGACAGGGGGACGTCGTGTTGCTCCTGCACGCGCTGGACCGGCCGGCTCAGTCGAGGACCGCGACGGCGAGCGCGCGGCCGAGGACCTTCTCGCCGGCGGCGGTCGCGGTCAGCTCGACGGTGACCCGCTTCGTCTCGGGGTCGGCGGACTTGACGACGCCGGAGACCTCGATGTCGGCGCCGGTGTCGTAGGGCACGACGACCGGGCGGGTGAAGCGCACGCCGTACTCGACGACACGGCCGGCGTCGCCGACCCAGTCGGTGACGAGGGTGACGGCCGAACCCATCGTGAACATCCCGTGCGCGATGACGTCGGGCAGCCCGACCGCCTTGGCGAAGGGCTCGTCCCAGTGGATGCGGTTGCGGTCGAGGGAGGCGCCGGCGTACTGGACGAGACGCGCGCGGTCGACGTGGACGGTCACCGGCGGCAACGCGTCACCGACCGCGACGTCGGAGATGGACCGCACCGGCGTGGGCGTCGGGGTGCTCGGCTGGGCGCTCATCACTCGGCTCCTCGGATGACGATGGTCGACGTGGCCGTGCAGACGGCCTCACCCGCCTCGGTGGCGAGCTCGGTGCGCGTCGTCACCATGGCGTGCCCCCCGGCCTCACGCACCGTGTCCACGTGGAGCGTGCCGACGACGGCGTCGCCGGCCGTCAGGGGCCGGTGGTGGACGAAGCGCTGCTCACCGTGCACGACGCGGGAGAAGTCGATGCCCGCCTCGGGGTCACGGATCAGCTGGCCGTCGCACTGCTGGGCGATGAGCACGGCGAACGTCGGCGGCGCGATGACGTCGGCGTAGCCGCGGGCGCGCGCCACCTCAGCGTCGACGTGCACCGGATCGGCGGAGCCGACGGCCTCGGCGAACTCACGGATCTTGGCGGCACTGACCCGATAGGTCTCGGTGGGCGGGTAGACCCGGCCCTGGAAGTCTGCGTTCACCGGCATACGGGCAGCCTATCGACCGGCGCCACCAGCGGCCCGACGGCGTCCGGGAACGACGACGCTCCCCCGGCCGGTGGCCGAGGGAGCGTCGAGGAAAGCGCTGGGTTCAGCGGGTCTCGCGGTGCTCCGTGTGCTTGCCGCACTTCGGGCAGAACTTGTTCATGGCGAGACGGTCGGGGTTGTTCCGACGGTTCTTCTTGGTGATGTAGTTGCGGTCCTTGCAGTCCACACACGCCATCGTGATCTTCGGACGGACGTCGCTGCTCTTGCTGGCCACGGCAACCTGCTCTTTCGGGAACGTACTTGGGTGTTCGGTCGTCTTGCGACGGGTGTCGCGCGGCGCGTCACGCGTTCCGGGCGGCATCCCGGGGTGACACGCAGGCGCGACGTCCAAGGTTACGCGACACCCCGATGATTCGAGAAATCGAACCGGGTGCGCGCGGAAGTGGTAGCGGGAGCGGGGCTCGATCCCGCGACCTCACGATTATGAGTCGTGCGCTCTAACCAGCTGAGCTACCCCGCCATGGGCTGTCGTCCCCCGGCCCGCCGCGAACTGCGACGGGGACCGGGAACCGACCGACCAGAGCCCCAATAGGGAATCGAACCCTAGACCTTTTCCTTACCATGGAAACGCTCTGCCGACTGAGCTATTGGGGCGCGGTCGACACCGATGAACGTTGCGAGAACGCCTTCAGGACGACCTGTTGTGCGACGGTGAGACTACACGGTCGGCGGCGCGGATACGAAATCGAGCAGATCCCCGACGGCCGGCGTCCCGACTGGGAGGATCAGGGCATGAGCGGTCCCATCGATGGTCGGCACGGCCCGAGTCCAGCCACCGAGCCGCCGGACGCGGGGGTCGGGTCCGAGGTGGACCCGTCCGGATCCGACGCCGGTGACGTGGAGACGCGCCTGGTCGACGTCCAGGTCCGCTTCGACCGGCGCAGCGTGTGGCGCGCGGGCTGGCTCACGGTCGCCATCGTCGCGATCGCCGCCCTCGGCAAGTTCGTCATCGACGACGGCGGCTCGGTCATCTTCACCCTCATCATGGCCATGCTCGCCTCCATCGCGATGGAGCCGGCCGTCGCCCGGCTCTCCCGCCGGATGCGGCGCGGTGTGGCGACGATGACCGTCATGCTCGGCGTGCTCGTCTTCTGCATCGTCTTCATGCTCGCCTTCGGCAAGCTGCTCGCCGACCAGCTCGTCACCTTCGTCGCGTCGATCCCGACGCTGGTCCAGGCCGCGACGACCTGGGCCAACGAGACGTTCGGGGCCGATCTCAGCCCGGACAAGCTGCTCGCCCAGTTCACGGACGACGTCGGCGGCCTCAGCAGCCTCGCCGGCAGCGTCGCCGGCGGCCTCATCGGCGCCGTCGCCGCCGTGCTGGGAGCCTTCTTCTCGTCCATCACCTTCTTCTTCTTCACCTTCTACTTCTCCGCCGACAGCCTGCGCCTGCGTCGCTGGGTCGCCCAGCTCGCACCGCCGCGCCAGCAGGAGGTCATCGGCGTCGCGTGGGACCTGGCCGTCATCAAGACCGGTGGCTACGTCTCGGCCCGGCTCGTGCTCGCCGCGATCTGCGGAGGCCTCTCCAGCCTGTTCATGCTGCTCATCGGCATGGACTACTGGCTGGCCCTGGGCATCTGGACCGGACTCGTGGCCCAGTTCGTGCCGACGATCGGGACCTACATCGCGATCGCGCTGCCGGTCTTCGTCGGTCTCGTCGGCCCCGAGCCCTGGCAGGGCCTGGCGCTGCTCGGCTTCGCGCTCGTCTACCAGCAGATCGAGAACGTCACCATCGAGCCACGCATCTCGGCCGACGCCGTGGACGTGCACCCTGCCGTCTCGTTCGCGGCGGTGATGTTCGGCGCGGCGCTCTTCGGCGTCGCCGGAGCCTTCGTGGCCGTGCCCGTCGCCGCACTCCTCCTCGCGCTCTTCGACATCTACTCGCGCAAGTACGAGCTGCTCCCCCAGCTCGCGGACGTCCAGCCCGTCGAGCACCACCGGGACGACCATCAGCACGCGGCGTTCACGGCCCGCCTCCCCGGGCTGGCCCGCGCTCGGGTGAAGGCCGCAGCCGCGGCCGCCCCGGCGGTCGAGAAGCCCACGACGGGCCTGCGCGCGACCCTGCGACGCTGGTTCTCCCGCGACCACGCGTCCGGACCCCAGAAGTAGCCCCGGGAGGTGGCGCCGCCGTCGCGGTGCACGCGGACCGCCGCTTCCGGTCATTCCCCGTCGTGGGCGTCGTGCGCGTCGAGCGCCTGCTGGGCCGCCGCCTCCTCCTGCTCGCGGCGACTGCGTATGCCGCCCGCCTCGTCGAGCTCGCCCGTCACCTTCTCGAGCCGAGCCCTCGCCGTCGCGAGGCGCCGCTCGAGGTCGGCGATGCCCTCGGTGACCTCCTCCTGGCGGGCCGTGAGGACCGCGACCTGCCGGTCGGCGGCCCGCAGGTCGGTGCGTGCGGCCTCGAGCGCCGACTGGAGCCGCGCGCGCTCGGCGGTGCGCCGGCTTCGACGTCGTCCCTCGAGGTCGACGGGGTCGCCTCCCCCGCCGGGCAGGACGGAGAGCGAGGGTCGGCCGCGGGCGGTGCCGGCGTCGTCGGCGTCGTCGTCCTCGGGGTCCGTGATGGCGACGACGTCCGCCACGTCGACCGAGCCGAAGCCGGAGTAGCTGAGCGCCTTGACGAGCGCACCGGTGAGGACCGAGGCCTCGGCGTCCTCGTCGGCGATCAGGGCCGTCAGGGTCTCGCGCACCTTTTGGGCGGCTCCGGCGCCCAGCTTCACGCCGTCCTCGGCCGCGACCTCGGCGATGCGGTCGGCCAGGGCGTCGACGCGCGCGGCCCGCTCGCGGCCGAGCAGCCGCAGCTGGTCGGCATCGAGGCTGCGCTGGGCCTCACGGAGCAGCTCGGCGAACGACCGGAGCTCCTCGAGCTCGTCGGCGTGCTCGCGGACGAAGTGGTTGACCGCCCACGCGGCGAGGGTCGGCTTGCGCAGGGCACCCACCGAGGCGGCGAGGTCCTTCTCGCCGGCCGACCTCGCCTGGGCCACCAGCTCGGAACGCAGCGGGGTGAAACGAGCGGGTGGGGCGGCATACAGCTGCTCGACGGCGGCGCGCAGGTGCAGGATCACCCCTTCATCCTCCCGCAAACCTGCTGGTGCGGCCCGCGACGGAGGGGCAGGCTTGGCCCGTGATCTGGATCTGTGCGACGTGCGCCGTCGAGACCGATGACCTGTCGGAGCCCCCGGGCCCGTGTGCCGTCTGCGAGGACGAGCGACAGTGGGTGCCGGCCGACGGCCAACGGTGGACGACCCTGGGGCAACTGCGGGCGGCGGGCACGCGGATCACCGTCGACGCGGTCGAGACCGACCTGTGGGGCCTGCGCGCCGAGCCCGAGGTCGGCATCGGTCAGCAGACGATGGTCGTCCGCGTGCCCGAGGGCGTGCTCCTCTTCGACTGCGTCGGCTACATCGACGACGCCGCCGTGGAGCTGGTGCGCTCTCTCGGGCCGACGCTGGCCGTGGCGGCGAGCCACCCGCACATGTACGGCGTGCAGACGGAGTGGGCCCGCGCCCTCGGCGACGTGCCGGTGCTCGTGGCCGCGCCCGACGCCGAGTGGGTGCGGCGGCGGGACCCGCTGGTCGAGCTCTACGACGAGCAGCGCCAGGTCGCACCGGGACTGACGCTGCACCGCGTGGGCGGACACTTCCGCGGCCAGGCCGTCGTCGAGTGGACGGCGGGCGCCGAGGGGCGTGGCGTGCTCCTGGCCGGCGATGCCGTCTTCCCCAACCCCGATCGCCGTTCGGTCAGCTTCATGCGCAGCTACCCGAACCGGATCCCCCTGTCGGGCAACGTGGTCCAGCGTGTCGCGGGCCAGCTCGAGGCGCTGCACTTCGACCGCCTCTACAACAACTTCGGCGCCGTCGTGCCCTCTGGTGCCAAGGCCGTGCTGCGGCGGTCCGCCGACCGCCATGCGGCCTGGACGCGCGGCGACTTCGACCACCTGACCTGAGCCGTCGCGGGGGTCATCCAGCGTCGAGCGACGACTCCTTGTGCGCGGCCCTCGCACCCGTCTTGCCGGACTCGACGATCCAGTACGGCTCGTCCTCCGAGGCGTTGAACGTCTGGCCCTCGAAGGTGAACCCCGAGACGCGTTTCTCGACCGCCGTGCCGGTGGTGCGGCCCTGCGACGTGTTCCAGTGGACGGTGTCACCCTTCGAGATCGCCATGACACCGATGAGAACACGCCTCCAGGGCGTGTGCCAGAGGCGCTCGGAGCGGGTAGGTGCAGGGACGACGGCGTCGTCCGGCGCCGCGCCACACCCCGTGGAGGAGAAGCCATGAGCGACAACCCGCTGGACCCCGTGAGCGACGACCCGACGACCGAAGGTCCCGCTGACGGCGGAGCCGACACGAGCAGCCACGACGGCGGCGCCGACGGCGGCGCCGACACCGAAGGTCCCGCTGACGGCGGAGCCGACACGAGCAGCCACGACGGCGGCGCCGACGGCGGCGCCGACACCGAAGGTCCCGCTGACGGCGGAGCCGACACGAGCAGCCACGACGGCGGCGCCGACGGTGGGGCCGGAGCGGACCCGACCAGCTCGATCTGATGACCGCCGGCACGACGAGCCGGGCGCCCACGCACGAGCGTGGGCGCTCGGCGCTGGCACGTCTCGTCCCCTTCGCTGCCGACGAGTTCGCCCGGGACCACTGGGCGCACACGCCTGTCGTCACCCGGGCCGCCGACCTTCCGGGCGGTCTGTCCGACCTCTTCGCCGACGGCTCCGTCGACGAGCTCGTCTCCCGGCGCGGGCTGCGCGCCCCCTTCCTGCGGGTCGCCAGGAGCGGCCGCACCCTCGGCGATCGGGAGTTCACCCAAAGCGGGGGTGTCGGGGCTTCCGTCGCCGACCAGGTGAGCGACGACAAGCTGCTCGGGCTCTTCGCCGACGGCGCCACCATCGTGCTGCAGGGACTGCACCGCACGTGGGGTCCGCTCATCGACTTCACGCAGCAGCTCGCGGAGGAGCTGGGTCACCCGGTCCAGGCCAACGCGTACGTCACCCCCAGCCAGAACACCGGCTTCAGCGACCACTACGACGTCCACGACGTCTTCGTGCTCCAGATGGGCGGCGAGAAGCGCTGGCGCGTCCGGCCGCCCGTGCACGAGTCACCGCTGCGCGACGAGCCGTGGACCGACCACCGGGCCGAGGTCGAGGAGGCGGGACGGCGGGCACCCGACCACGAGTTCACGCTCCGCCCCGGGGACGTGCTCTACCTGCCGCGCGGCTGGCTGCACTCCGCGACCGCGCTCGGTGGGGTCAGCACGCACCTCACCCTGGGCGTCCACGTCTGGACACGACGCCACGTGGCCGACGAGCTCGTGTCGATCGCGCTGGCCGAGGCCAGCCGCGACGAGAGCGTGCGCGCCTCGCTCGACGTCGCACCGACGGGCTTCGACCACGAGGCCATCGCCCCGGACGTCGAGCTCGTGCGGGCCGCACTCGTGCGCGCTCTCGGCGAGATCGACACGGCCACCGTCGTCGACGCGCTCGAGGCGCGGGCGCGCGGCGCCCAGCGCCCCGCACCGATCAGCCCCCTGGCTCAGGTGGCTGCCGCCGAGTCGCTGCGCGGCGACACGCTGCTCCACCTCCGGCCGCACGTGGCCGCCCGTCTCGTTCCCACGGGTCTCGGTCCGGCGACCCTGCGCAGCCGGCTCGCCGACTTCGCGGTCGAGCCGCACGACGTCGGGACCTTCGTCGCGCTCGTGGCGGGCGGGGTGCTGCGTGCCGACATGGTCCGTCTCGAGCTCGCGCGGCGGCTCATGCTCGCCGGGCTGCTCGTCGTCGCCGACGACTGACGGAGCGACACAGCCCCGGTCCCCGGCCCGCCTCTTGGACGGACCCAGTTTGTGGCCAGCGTGCGTTCGCGCCGGGCGGCCGGTGCGTGCTTTGCTCGGCGCGTTGAGCGCGTTGTCGCTCCCGGGGTCAGCGCTCGAACGCTGCGGTGAGGGACGCCCGGGCGCCGACGAGGCTCGGGCCGTACCACGTGAGCAGGCGACCGCTGACGAGAGCCGTGCGGGCGTGGGTGAACGCCTCGGGTCCGTCGTCGGCGGTGAAGACGTAGGGCTCGTCAGGGAGCAGCACGACGAGATCCTCCCGGTCGAGGTCTGCCACGTCGACGTGCGGGTATCGCTCCGACGCGTCGGCGAGGACGTTGCGCCAGCCGAGCCTGGCCACGAGGTCGCCGGTGAACGTGTCGCGACCTACGGCCATCCACGGGTCGCGCCAGATCGCCACGGCCACGTCGACGACGGGCGGGGGCACCGGACCACCCCACTCGTCACGGGCCGCGACGAGCCAGTCGGGCGTGCCGACGTCGAGCACCTCGGCGAAGAGGCGTCCGAGGGAGTCCAGAGCGGCCGGCACCGTCTCGATGTCGGTGACCCAGACGGGCACGCCGGCGTCGCGCAGCCGACGGACGTCGAGCTCGCGGTTCTCCTCCTTGTTGGCCACGACGAGGTCCGGCGCCAGGGCAGCGACGGCCTTGAGGTCAGGGTTCTTGGTGCCCCGAACCCGTTGCACCGCAAGCCCTTCCGGGTGCGTGCACCAGTCGGTCGCGCCGACCAGTCGCTCCGGACACGTCGTCGCCAGCGCCTCCGTGATGGACGGCACCAACGACACGACCCGGCGTGGCGGTGTCGGCAACGACACGGCATACGCCAGGTCGTCTGCGAGCGTCACCGGCGACACGGTTCATGGCCTCTCGACGGGTGGAGGGGTGGGGTCAGACGTTGCGGCGGTACTGGCCGCCGACCTCGAAGAAGGCCTCGGTCACCTGCTGGAGCGAGCACACCCGCGCCGCGCGCATGAGGACGTCGAAGACGTTGCCACCCTCGATGGCGACCGCCTTGAGCTCCTCGAGCGCGGCCGTCGCCTCGACCTCGTGCTCCGTGCGGAACGCCCGGACCCGCGCGAGCTGGCTCTGCTTCTCCTCCTCGGTGCCGCGCGCCAGCACGACCGTGCGGGGCACCTCCCCCTCGTGCGGGTTGCGGAAGGTGTTGACGCCGATGATCGGCAGGCTGCCGTCGTGCTTGCGGTGCTCGTAGAGCATCGACTCGTCCTGGATGCGGCCACGCTGGTAGCCGGTCTCCATGGCGCCGAGCACGCCACCGCGCTCGGTGATGCGGTCGAACTCCTTGAGGACGGCCGCCTCGACGAGGTCGGTCAGCTCGTCGATGACGAAGGAGCCCTGGAGCGGGTTCTCGTTCATCGCGAGCCCCCACTCACGGTTGATGATGAGCTGGATGGCGAGGGCGCGACGCACCGACTCCTCCGACGGGGTCGTCACGGCCTCGTCGAAAGCGTTGGTGTGCAAGGAGTTCGCGTTGTCGTAGATCGCGATGAGCGCCTGCAGCGTCGTGCGGATGTCGTTGAAGTCCATCTCCTGCGCGTGCAGGGACCGACCCGACGTCTGCACGTGGTACTTCAGCTTCTGGGACCGCTCCCCCGCGCCGTACTTCTCCTTCATCGCGACGGCCCAGATGCGCCGGGCGACGCGTCCGAGCACGGAGTACTCGGGGTCCATGCCGTTGCTGAAGAAGAAGCTGAGGTTGGGCGCGAAGTCGTCGACCGCCATGCCGCGCGCGAGGTAGCTCTCGACGTAGGTGAAGCCGTTGGCGAGGGTGAAGGCGAGCTGGCTGATGGGGTTCGCGCCCGCCTCGGCGATGTGGTAGCCGGAGATCGACACGGAGTAGAAGTTGCGGACCTTCCGCTCGATGAACCACTCCTGGATGTCGGCCATCATCTTGAGGCTGAACTCGGTGCTGAAGATGCAGGTGTTCTGGCCCTGGTCCTCCTTGAGGATGTCCGCCTGCACCGTCCCGCGGACGTTGGCGAGGGCGTATGCCGTGAGCTCCTCGCGCTCGGCGTCGCCCGGCTCCCTGCCCTCCCGCGCCCGGAAGGCGTCGACCTGCTGGTCGATCGCGGTGTTGAGGAAGAAGGCGAGGATCGTCGGTGCGGGGCCGTTGATCGTCATGGAGACGCTCGTCGTCGGGGACACGAGGTCGAAGCCGTCGTAGAGCGCCTTCATGTCGTCGAGCGTGGCGACGGAGACGCCGGACGTGCCGACCTTGCCGTAGACGTCGGGGCGCGGGTCGGGGTCGCGACCGTAGAGGGTCACGGAGTCGAAGGCCGTCGACAGGCGGGTCGCCGGCTGCCCCTCGGAGACGAGCTTGAAGCGGCGGTTGGTGCGGAACGGGTCGCCCTCCCCGGCGAACATGCGGGCGGGGTCCTCACCCTCGCGCTTGAACGGGAAGACACCCGCGGTGAAGGGGTAGTAGCCGGGGAGGTTCTCGCGGCGCAGGAAGCTGACGAGCTCGCCGTGGTCGCGGTAGCGCGGCAGCGAGACGCGGGGGATCTTGTTGCCCGAGAGCGACTCCCGGGTCAGGGTGTTGCGGATCTCCTTGCCCCGGATGGTGACGACCTGCTCGTCGCCGGAGTAGGACTCGACGACGGAGGGCCAGGCGGCGAGGGCGCCGGCCACGTCGGCCGGCACGTCGGTGCGGGCGTGGTCGAGCAGCGCCTCGACGGCGCCGACCGCGCTCTCGGCACTGTCGAGGTCGTCCGCCGCCGCGGCGGCCGCGAGCTCGGCGCGCACGGACTCGAGCCGCTGCACCCGGCTGGCCGCGGCGGCATACCGCTCGGTGGCCTCGTGGTAGCCGCGGACGGTGTCGCTGATCTCGGCGAGGTAGCGCACGCGGGACGCGGGCACGATCGTCGCGATGCGAGTGGACTGCTTCGTGGCGACCCGCGGCAGCGCACCCTCGTCGACCGGCATCCCGTGGTCGGCGAGCAGGTCTCGCAGCTCCTGGTAGAGCGCGGTGACGCCGTCGTCGTTGAAGGTGGCGGCCGACGTGCCGTAGACGGGCATGTCGGCGGGGCTCTTGCCGAAGGCCTCGCGGTTGCGCACCATCTGGCGGCCGACGTCGCGCAGGGCGTCCTCGGCGCCACGGCGCTCGAACTTGTTGATGGCGACGACGTCGGCACGGTCGAGCATGTCGATCTTCTCGAGCTGGCTGCTCGCGCCGAACTCCGGCGTCATGACGTAGAGGGAGACGTCGGCGTAGTCGATGACGGCGGCGTCGCCCTGGCCGATGCCCGGCGTCTCGAGGATGACGAGGTCGAAGCCTGCGGCCCGCACGACGTCGAGGACGTCGTCGAGGTGGGTCGGCACCTGGGAGCCGCCGCGCGTGGCCAGGCTGCGGAAGAAGACGCGGTCGCCGTCGAGGGAGCTCATCCGGATGCGGTCGCCGAGCAGCGCGCCGCCGCCACGGCTGCGAGTCGGGTCGACGGCGAGGACGGCGACACGCAGCTTGTCCTGCTGGTCGAGGCGCAGGCGGCGGACCAGCTCGTCGGTGAGGCTCGACTTGCCCGAGCCGCCGGTGCCGGTGATGCCGAGGACCGGCACGCGGCGTCGGCCGGCGGCCTCGCGGATGCCCGACAGCATGGCGTCGTCGATGTCGCCCTCCTGCGCGCCGGTGATGGCGCGTGCGACGGAGGCCCGCTCGCCGGCGAGCACGGCCTCGAGCGAGGGTGCGCCCAGCTCCCACGGGTCGAAGTCGCAGTCGGCGACGACGGTGTTGATCATGCCGGCGAGGCCGAGGCGCTGGCCGTCCTCGGGGCTGAAGATCGTGACGCCGGACTCGCGCAGCCGCGCGATCTCGTCGGGGACGATGACGCCGCCGCCCCCGCCGACGACGCGGATGTGGCCGGCGCCGTTCTCCTTGAGCAGCTGCACGAGGTACTCGAAGTACTCGACGTGGCCGCCCTGGTAGGAGCTGACCGCGACGCCCTGGACGTCCTCCTCGATCGCCGCGTCGACGACCTCCTGGACGGAGCGGTTGTGCCCGAGGTGGATCACCTCGGCCCCCTGCGTCTGCATGATGCGCCGCATGATGTTGATCGACGCGTCGTGCCCGTCGAAGAGACTGCTCGCCGTGACGAGGCGGACGTGGTGGGACGGCTGGTGGTGATCGCGCTTCGCTGCGTCGGACATGGAAAAATAGTAGGACTTCCTACTAATGGACGTCAACGCGTCGGCGTCCTACGATGGCGCCATGAGTGCGCAGACCAACGCCGCGGGCGGCGCGAGCGTCGGGGTCACGACCGGCGTGGCCGCCGGGGTCGCCGCCGGGTCCGGCCTCGGCTTCGACCCGATCGCCCGGGCGCGGGAGCAGTGGGTCGAGCAGGGCTGGGGCCCGGCCGCCGACGGGATGGCCGCGATCACCTCCCTCATGCGCGCCCACCAGATCGTCCTCGCCCGCGTCGAGGCGACCCTGCGGCCGCTCGGCGTGACCTTCGCGCGCTACGAGGTGCTCATGCTGCTGTGGTTCAGCCGGCGCGGGTCCCTCCCGATGAAGGTCATCGGCAGCCGCCTGCAGGTGCACCCCACGAGCGTCACCAACGCGGTCGACCGTCTCGAGGACGCCGGGCTCGTGACCCGGTCGACGCACCCCGAGGACCGCCGCGCCATGCTCGTCGCCCTCACCCCGAGCGGTCGCGAGCTCGCGGAGCGTGCCACCAAGGCCCTCAACACCGAGGTCTTCGAGCAGCCCGACCTCGGCGCCACCGACGTGCGCTCGCTCGTCGACGTGCTGACCCGCCTTCGACGCGGCGCGGGCGACTTCTGAGCCCAGTTCGTTACGCGGACCGCCAGCGGCCGGGGCGCGACCTCGGCAGACTGGGAGCCATGCCCGACACCCCGCTGCCCCCGGACCACCTCGACCGGCTCGCGGAGCAGCGGCGGTCGTTGCGGGCGCTCGCCCGCGCCGCGCAGCGACCCGGCGGCGGCTTCGGGTGGCTCGACGACGACGGGAGGCTCGACCCGGCCTACGGCGTCGAGCTGTGGATCACGGCGCGGATGACCCACGTCGCCGCCCTGGCGGTGCTCGAGGGCGACACCTCGTTCGAGGCGGTCGTCGACCACGGCGTCGCGACCTTCGCCCCCGGCGGCCTGCTCCACGACCCCGAGCACGGCGGCTGGTTCGCGTCGGTCCACGGCGACGGCACGCCGGACGTGTCCGACAAGCGGGCCTACGAGCACGCGTTCGTCGTGCTCGCCGCCACGTCCGCCTCGGCCGCCCGGCGCCCGGGGGCGGACGACCTGCTCGACCGGGCGCTGCAGACCTACGAGCAGCGCTTCTGGCGGGAGTCCGACGGCCTCGCCCTCGACGTGTGGGACCGCACGTGGACCGACCTCGAGGAATACCGCGGCGTCAACGCCAACATGCACTCCCTCGAGGCGCTGCTCGCCGCCTGGGACGTGACGCGCGACCCGCGCTGGCTCGGCCACGCGCTCCGGATCACCGAGCGCGTCGTGCACGGCTTCGCCCGGTCGTGGAACTACCGCCTTCCCGAGCACTTCGACTCGAGCTGGGAGCCGCGCCCCGACTACAACCGCGAGCACCCGACCGACAAGTTCCGCCCGTTCGGCGTCACCCCCGGGCATCTGCTCGAGTGGTCCAGGCTCTCGCTGCACCTGCGGCACGCGCTCGGAGCCGAGGCTCCCGCCTGGCTGCTCGACGAGGCGCGCTCGCTCTTCGACGTCGCGGTGCACGAGGGCTGGGACGTCGACGGCCACGAGGGCTTCGTCTACACCACCGACTTCGAGGGCAGGCCCGTCGTGCGTGACCGGCTGCACTGGGTCGTCACCGAGGCCATCGGCGCCGCACGCACGCTCCACCTCGCGACCGGCGACCCGACGTATGCCGCGTGGTACGACCGGTGGTGGGAGCACGCCCACGAGTGGTTCGTCGACCCCGAGCAGGGGTCGTGGCGCCACGAGCTCTCACCCGAGCTCGCCCCGTCGAGCGTCGTCTGGCAGGGACGCCCGGACGTCTACCACGCCTACCAGGCGTGCCTCGTCGGCGCGCTCGGGGAGATCACGTCGTTCGCCGGGGCCCTCCGGGACGGGCACCTGCAGTCGGCCCCGACCGCCTAGTCCTGCAGCCGGTCGAGCAGGGCCCAGATCTCGCTCTCGGGGTAGCGGCGGTGACCGCCGAGCGTCCGGAGCGCGTGGAGCCGGCCGGTCCGCGCCCACCTGCTGACCGTCTTGGGGTCGACGCGGAAGATCGTCGCGACCTCCGCCGGGGTCAACAGCCTCTCGACCGCTGTGTCGTCGCCGTCCATGCCAGTCCCCTCGCCCGATCGCAGCATCAGTGGAGGTCTCGGACTCGGGGCTGGCTGCTCAACCCCGAGTCCGGTGGATCCCGGTCCCCGGTCCGCCTGGGCGGTCGTCGCCGGGCTCCCGACACGTGCCACGGTACGGATAGTTCATTCGACAATCAAGCGACCAGATCAACGAACGAGGTGACGTCAGTACATTGGGCGCATGAGCCCCCGCGCCCAGGCACGCGACGACGCGACGGTCGCCCTCCGAGAGCTGATCCTCGCCGGCGAGCGCTACCGCATCGCCGTGGCCGCGCACCTCGACCTCACCGTCAACGAGAGCCGGGCCATCAGCTACCTCCTCGCCCGCGGCCCCATGGGCCAGACCGAGCTCTCGGCCGCCCTGGGCCTGACGACGAGCTCGACGACGACGTTGCTCGACCGTCTCGAGCAGCGCGAGATGGTGCGCCGCGTGCCCGACCCGAACGACCGACGTCGCAGCACCGTGGAGCTGCCGGAGTCCGGGGTGCGCAGGCTGCGCGAGGTCCGCGACTGGATGCCCCAGGCCTTCGACGTGTTCGACGCCGGCGACCTGTCCGAGGTGGCCGCCACCCTGGAAACCGTCGCCGCCTCGCTGCGGGAGGTCACCGAACGGATCGACGCCTCCTCGACCTCGAGCCCCGGGCGCCGCAAGCGCCGCTGAGCCGTCCCGCCGGCCCGCACCCGCCCCCCGCTCCGGCTCAGCCGATGACGCGGTCGAGGAAGGCGTTGCCGAAGACGCCGTCGGGGTCGACCCGGCGCCGCAGCGCCCGGAAGTCGGCCATCCGCGGGTAGAGCGGCTCGAGCTCCTCGACGCCCGCGGCGAAGCACTTGCCCCAGTGCGGCCGCGCCCCGAGCGGCAGGAGCGCTGCCTCGATCGCCGGCAGGACGGCATACACCCGCTCCACGTCGCGGACCCACGTGAAGTGCACGGCCAGGACGTCGTGGCCGTGGGAGCCGCTGAGCCAGTGGCCGTCGGCGGCGACGGTGCGCAGCTCGCCGACCTGGAGCACGGGCGCCATCCGGTCGCGGAGCCCGCGCAGTCGCTCGACGGCGGTCGGGGCGAGCTCGCGGGGCAGGAGGTACTCGCTCTGGAGCTCCGCGCCGCGACTCGGCGTGAACCCCATCCGGAAGTGCGGCAGCCGGTCGAGCCACGGTCCGGGCACGCCGCCCTGGGCCGTCACCGCGTCGACGTCGGCGCCGTCGAGCATGTGCATCGTCGAGGTGGCCGCCACGGCACCGGAGGGCGCGGCCGGGGCCCGGTCACCGCGGCTCTTGAGCCAGACCTGGTCGATGCCCGCGTCGCCCCACCGGGTGAAGAGGCTGACGCTGTAGGCACTGCTCGTGACGGCCTCGAGCCCGGACGCGAGCGCGTCCCACGACAGCCGGGTGAAGACGTCCTGGCGCACGTCGTAGGTCGGCTCCACGTCGAGGGTCACGGACGTGACGACCCCGAGGGCGCCGAGGGCGACGACGATGCCCTCGAAGTCGGCGTCCCCGCGGCTCACCGTGCGCAGCTCGCCGTCCGGGCCGACGAGGTCGAGGGAGGCGACGGCCGTTGCGAGAGAGCCGTTCTCGACCCCCGACCCGTGGGTGCCGGTGGCCACGGCACCCGCGACGGAGATGTGCGGGAGCGAGGCGAGGTTGCCGAGCGCCCACCCCGCCGCCTGCAGCTGGGTCGCCACCTGGCCGTATGCCGCATGGCCCGTCACGCGGGCGGTGCGGCTCGTCGGGTCGACGACGACGGCGGTCGGCAGGTCGACGAGCGAGACGAGCACGGCGTCGTCGGCATCCGTGATGTCGGTGAGGTCGGTGAAGCTGTGCCGCGACCCGAGGGCGCGGACGCGCGGCGCCGCCGCGACGATCTCCTGCAGGTGCTCCACCGAGCGCACCCGCTCGATCGGGGACCGGTAGGTGTGGCTGCCGGCCCAGTTGGTCTCCGCCATGGCCCCAGTCTGCCCGCGACCGGGGACCTCGACCCGACGGTCTCAGGCCTGGTGGCGCCGGCGGCGGCTGCGGTCCTCGTGGAGCTCGGGGTGCACGTCCTCGGGCAGCTCCTCGGGCTCGGCGCCCTCACCCGGACGGGCCACGCCCCAGCCGTCAGGGGTGATCGTGTCGACCGGCGGGTTGCCGACGAGGTGGGAGCGCTCGGCGCCCTCGGGATGGTCGCGACGCGCCTGCTCGGTGTCGTCGCGATGCTTGTTGAGGGACTCGCTGGGGTCGCGTCCGGCTCGACGGGGTCCGACGACGAGCAGGCCGATGACGAGGATCACGACGACGGCCAGCATGACGAGGAGTCCTACACGATCACCCATGGGCACCTCCGGGGTCCGATGCGTCACTCCCGACGGTACTCCCGTCGGCTCCGCGTGAGGCCCGTTGCGCGCGAACGGATGCCGCACGGGTCGCACCTGCGGCGCGGCCTGCGGCGGCCAACGTGTGTCAGTGCGCGTCGCGGGCGGCCCGGGCCTCGGCGACCTTGGCCGCACGCTCACGCGCGAGCCGGGCGGTGGGGTCGTTGCCCTCGCCGAGCTGGGCCGGACCGAAGACGGTCAGGGCGATCAGCCGCAGCCGGTAGCCGATGCGGTAGGCGATCGAGAGTCCGTCACGGGGCTTCGAGCTCGACACGATGCTGCCTCCAAATTGATTAGTGCACTAACTGTTAGTGTACACAGATCCCGCCACCCCGAGGACGAGGCCCGATGACCCGCAGCGCCACCCCCCGACCCACGCCCCGTTCGATCCCCCGTGCGGTCCCCCGTGCGGTCACTCGTGCGGTCGCCCGTCCGGACGAGGCCACCGCGTCCCCCGACGACCTGCTCAAGCTCGACCAGCAGGTCTGCTTCGCCCTCGCCGTGGCGGCCCGCAACGTCATCGGGCTCTACCGCCCCGTGCTCGAGCCCCTCGGGCTCACCCACCCGCAGTACCTCGTCATGCTCGCCCTCTGGGAGAGGTCCCCCCTCACCGTCCGCGAGATCGGGCGTCTCCTCAGCCTCGAGCCGGCGACGCTCTCACCCCTGCTCAAGCGACTCGAGGCCGCAGGTCTGGTGTCGCGCGAGCGCCACCCCGACGACGAGCGCGCCCTCGCGATCACCCTGACACCACGTGGGCGGCGGCTGCGTGAGGAGGCACTGCAGGTCCCGCCACAGATCGTCGAGCGCCTCGGCATGCGGGTCGAGGACCTCCAGGCGCTGCACGCCACGCTCACCCGGGTCATCGCCGCGACGACGGCGACCGACTGAGCAGCCGCCGGGGACACGACGACGGCCCGGGTATGCCGCTGGGCCCGGACATCGGTCCGGGCCCAGCAGGTCGTCGGCTCGTCGCGGGCCGGAAGGTCGGGTCGTCAGGCAGCGGGTCGGTGGTCGACGAGGGCGCCGAGCGCGTCCTTGAGGCGCCCGAAGACCTCGGGGTCGCCGAGCACGTCGGTGTCGATCGTCGTCTGCGACACGATGACGTCGTCGAGCACGACGGCGCCGGCGATCCCCGCCGAACGGCGGGTGTCGTCGTGGGCCCACTTGCCGCCGTAGGGAGTCGGGGTCGCGCCGACGACGGCGAAAGGCTTGCCGGTGATGGCGCCCTGGCCGTAGGGGCGTGACAGCCAGTCGATGGCGTTGTTGAGCACGGCCGGCATGGTGCCGTTGTACTCCGGCGTCACGGCGAGCACGCGGTCGGCGCCGGCGACGCTCGCGCGCAGCTGGGCGGCCGTGGCGGGCACGTCGTCGCCGTCGATGTCCTCGTTGTAGAACGGCAGGGCGCCGAGGCCGTCGATGATGTCGATCTCGACACCCTCGGGCGCCTGGTCGCGCAGCGACTCGGCGATGCGGCGGTTGACGGACTCGTTGCGCAGGCTTCCGACGAGGACGGCGACGCGCGTGCGGGGGGTGGCAGCAGTGGTCATGGAGGCAGAAACGGACCGCGGTCCGCTTCTATTCCCGGGCGGCGGCGGGTCCTCGCGCTGCTCTGGCGGCCGTCGTCCGACCTAGGATCGCGACCGTGTCCACCGAGCCGTTCTTCGACCTGCGCACGCGCCCCGAGCGGCGTGACGCGGCGCGCAACCGCGAGCTGCTCCTCGACGCAGCGCACCGGCTCGTCGACCGTGACGGCGTCGACGGCGTGACGATGGATGCCGTAGCGGCCGAGGCCGGCGTCGGCAAGGGCACGGTGTTCCGTCGCTTCGGCAGCCGTGCCGGCCTCATGACGGCCCTGCTCGACCACGGCGAGGCCCGGTGGCAGGGCCTCGTCATCTCCGGGCCGCCCCCTCTCGGACCGGGCGCGCCTCCCCTGGACCGGCTCCTCGCGTTCGGTGAGTCCCGCCTCGAGCGCACCGTCGTGGGCAGCGACCTCATGATCGCGGCCGCGGGCCGCCACGGCCGTTCGCTGCCCGCCGTCGCCTTCCTCGTCGCCCACGTGCGCCACCTGCTCGCCGAGCTCGACGTGACGGGCGACCTGCCCGTCCTCGCCTTCTCCCTGCTCGCGCCGCTCGACGTGGCCTTCGTCCTGCCCCAGCTCGAGGCCGGGGTGACGCGCGAGCGCATCCTCGACACGTGGAACGACCTCGTCCGCCGCGTCGTCGACGCCGGCTGAGCGTCACCTCCCGGCCAGCCACCGCGAGCGCCAGCCGCACCCCACCAGGCGGGCCAGCCCTCTCGCGGCTGGACGCTCGCTGGACGTGCGCTGTGGGGAGACGTGCAGGCAACGCCCAGCGACTGCCCAGCGGCTGGGTGGATCGTCTGCGCCATGGGCACCCGAACCTCGCGGGCGCCGGCCTCGCACCGTCCCGCACGACTGCTCACCGGCCTCTACGCGCTCGCCACCCTCGTCGCGCTCCTGCTGACCCTGCTGGCACGGCGCCGACCCCACCCGCTCCCCGCCGAGGGGCTCTTCGGCCTCCTCAACGTGCCCGTGGCCCCGACCTTCGTGTCCGTGGTCGCTCTCGCTCTCGCCACCCGGGCGCTCCTGGGCCGCAAGCGGATCGGCCTGTGGTTCGTCGCCGTCTTCCAGGTCCTCGGCATCTACGTGGGGTTCGTGGCGCTCGTGCCGGCCGCCCGGCTGCCCCGCACCGAGATGTGGGCGAGCCGCGGCGAGCTCGGACGCGGGCTCGACATCCTCTCGACCCTCGTGGCCGCCCTCGCGCTCTGGTGGCTCTGGCGGATCCGGCACGAGTTCACCGGACGGCTCCAGCGCGGCTCCTGGGGGCTCGCGCTCGCCGCCCTCGCCGCCGGTTCGGTCGTGACCCTGGCGGTGGCCTGGACCCTCCTCGGCACGGTCGGCGCTCCGCGCTCGCAGGTCGACCCCCTCGTCGACACCGTGCTCGCCGTCTTCGGCGGTGTGAGCCGGCGCACCCTCGCGCTCGTCCCGCCCTGGGTCGTCGACGTCGTCGCGGTCTGCGCGGGCCTGACGATCCTCGCGGCCGTCACCCTCTTCCTCGCCTCCGCACGGCCCCGCAGCCGCTGGTCGCCGGACCGCGAGGTGGCCCTGCGTGGCCTGCTCGCCCACCACGGGTCCGAGGACTCCCTCGGCTACTTCGCCACCCGCCGCGACAAGGCCTCCGTCTTCTCCCCCGACGGTCGGGCCGCCGTCACCTACCGGGTCGTCGCCGGGGTCTCCCTCGCGAGCGCCGACCCGGTCGGCCACCCGGACAGCTGGCGGCCCGCCATCGAGGCCTGGCGGGCCGAGGCGCGCGAGTTCGGCTGGGTGCCCGCCGTGGTCGGCGCGAGCGAGCGTGGCGCCCGCGCGTACGCCGCCGTCGGGGGCATGCGCGTGCTGCTCCTCGGCGACGAGGCCATCCTCGACCCCGCGCGCTTCGACCTGCGGCGAACGTCCCTCTCACCGGTCCGGCACGCCGCGGCCAGGGCGGCTCGCGCCGGACTCGAGGTCCGCCTGCGCCGCCAGCGTGACCTGCGGACCGACGAGGTCGCCGAGATCTCGGAGCGTGCCGAGGCCTGGCGCGGCGGTGAGACCGACCGCGGCTTCTCGATGGCCCTCGGGCGCGGCGGTGACCTCGCCGACGGCGACGTCCTCCACGTGACCGCCCACGCCCTCGACGGGTCGCTCGTCGGGGTGCTCTCGCTCGTGCCGTGGGGCCGCACGGGAGTCTCCCTCGACGTCATGCGGCGCTCGCCGGACGCCCCCAACGGCGTCACCGAGCTCATGGTGAGCGAGCTGCTCGCCCGGTCCCGCGAGCTCGGCATCTCCCGGGTCTCGCTCAACTTCTGCATGTTCCGCTCGGTCTTCGAGGACGCCGAACGCCTCGGCTCCCGCTCGCTGACGCGCGTGGGCGCGTCGGTCCTCGGCTTCTTCGACCGCGTCTGGCAGCTCGAGCGCCTCTACCGCGCCAACGAGAAGTACGAGCCGAGCTGGCAGCCACGCTTCGTCTGCTACGACGACGCCGTGTCCCTGCCGCAGGTGGCCCTCGCCGTGGGGACGGCCGAGGGCTTCGTGCGCCACCCGTCGCTCCGCGCCGCCCGTGCCGTCCGCACCGAGCTCGACCCCGAGCACCTCGCGCAGGCGGCCTCGGTCAGCGTGCCGGCCGTCGACGTCGAGGCTCTCGGTCCGCGCCGGTCCGACCAGTTCCGCCACCGGGCGGCGGCCCTCGACCGGATGCGCGAGGCCGGGGTCGACGCCTACCCCGTCGGCGCGGCGTCGGTCACGACGACCCCCATCGCCGCCCTCGGCCCCGACGCGTGGCGGGTCCCGCGCACCGTGTCGGTCGTGGGACGGGTGCGAGAGCTCCGCGACCACGGCGGCGTCACCTTCGCGGACCTCGTCGACGGCGAGGCACGGCTGCAGGTGCTCTTCGACGCGGCCCGTCTGGGTCGGGAATGCGTCGACCAGCTCACGTCGTTCGTCGACGTCGGCGACCTCGTGCGCGTCGACGGCACGACGGGCCGGTCCCGCACCGGGACCCCGAGCCTGCTCGCCGACACGTGGCGGATGGAGGCCAAGTGCCTCCATCCCGTCCCCTTCCGCGCCTTCGACGACCCGGCCACCCGAGCGCGCCGGCGCTCGACCGACCTGCTCGTCCACCCTCGCGACGTCGAGCTGCTCCGGCACCGGTCGGCCGTCGTCGGGTCGATCCGGAGGACCCTCGGCGACGCCGGCTTCCTGGAGGTGGAGACCCCGATGCTGCACACGACCCACGGTGGCGCGAGCGCGCGGCCGTTCCGGACGTTCATCAACGCGTACGGCGTCGACCTGTCCCTGCGCATCGCCCCCGAGCTGCACCTCAAACGGCTCCTCGTCGCCGGGCTCGGTCCCGTCTTCGAGCTCGGTCGCAACTTCCGCAACGAGGGGGCGGACGCCACGCACAACCCGGAGTTCACCTCGCTCGAGGTCTACCAGCCACACGCCGACTACACGACGATGCGCCACCTCACCGAGCGGCTCGTCCGCGAGGCGGCACGCTCCGTCCACGGCCGCGAGGTCCTCCCGCTGCCCGTTCCCGGCGCCAGACCCCACGGGCACGACGGACTCGACCACGACGTCGACCTCGTCGACATCAGCGGCGAATGGCCGGTCGTCACCGTGCTCGACGCCGTCTCGGACGCGGTCGGCCGTCGGGTCACGGTCGACACCGACATCGACGTGCTGCTGGGGCTCGCCGAGGACCACGACATCACGGTGCGCCCCGAGATGGGGGCCGGGGCCGTCATCGAGGAGCTCTACGCCGAGCTCGTCGAGCCGGCGACGGTGCTGCCCACCTTCTACACCGACTTCCCCGTCGAGACCTCGCCCCTGACGCGGCCGCACCGGACGGAGGCGGGGCTCGTCGAGCGCTGGGACCTCGTCGTGGCGGGGATGGAGGTCGGCACGGCATACAGCGAGCTGACCGACCCCGTCGACCAGCGGGCCCGGCTCACCGAGCAGTCGCTCAAGGCGGCTGCCGGCGACCCGGAGGCGATGGAGGTCGACGAGGACTTCCTCCACGCGCTCGAGCTGGGGATGCCACCCAGCGGCGGCCTCGGGATCGGCGTCGACCGGCTCGTCATGCTGCTGACCCACAGCTCGATCCGCTCGGTGCTGACCTTCCCGTTCGTGCGTCCGATGACCGCGCGGCGCGGCGACCGTGAGACGAGCCCGGCATGGAGCTGACCGATCCGGGCCCCGTCGTCCTGCTCTCCGTGCTCGCGCTCGTCGTCTTCGCGCTCGTCGTCGCCGGGCTGCCGCGCTGGGGCTCCCGGGCCACGCGCGCCGTCCTCCGGGGCGTCCAGGTCGTGCTGCTCAACGTCCTCGTCCTCGCGCTCGCCGGCGCCGCGCTCAACGACCAGTACCTCTTCTACTCCAGCTGGGGTGACCTCTTCGGCTCGCGCTCGACGTCCGTGCAGGTGCACCACGGAGGGACGAGCCCGGAGGTCGTCACCGCCGCCGTGTCCGGCCCCGGGCTCCGGGGCGTCACGACGCCGGCTGTCCTGCCGCCCCTCCCCCAGCCCGGCTCGCGGCTGCAGACGTACACGGTCGTCGACAGGCGGTCGAACGCCGAGGGCCAGGTCTACGTCCACCTGCCGGTCGGCTACGACCCGAGATCGTCCCGCACCTACCCCGTCATCCTCGGCCTGCACGGCTTCCCGAGCGGGCCGAAGGGCTTCCTCAAGCTCGACTTCCTCAGCTCCGTGGACGCCCTCACCGCCGAGCACCGGCTCGCGCCCTCGATCGTCGTCGTCCCGCGCATCGACACCCCGGCGAGCCTCGACACCGAGTGCGTCAACGGCGGGCCCGGCCAGCCGCAGACGGACACGTGGCTCGCCCGCGACATCCCCGCGTGGGCCGCGCACCACTTCCGCGTCACGCTGACGCGCACCTCGTGGGCCACGCTCGGCTACTCCTACGGCGGGTGGTGTGCGGCGTCGCTGTCGATGCGTCACCCCGACGTCTTCGGCGCCGCGGTCGTGCTCCTCGGCTACTTCCGTCCGGACTTCAGCGCGGCGTACGATCCCCTGACGACGGCGACCCAGCGCGGCTACGACCTCGTCACGATGGCGCACACGGCGCCGCCGCCCGTGGCGATGTGGGTGCTCACCTCCCGCGAGGACCCGCTGTCGTATCCCACGACGTCGAAGTTTCTCAGCGTCGCCCGGAGCCCGCTCGACGTCACGGGCACGGTCCTGGCCCACGGTGGTCACCGCGACTCGGTGTTCACCCCCTACGTCCCGGCCGCCCTCGCGTGGCTGGCGCAGACCATGCCGGGCTTCCGTGCCTGAACCCCGAGGACGTATGCCGTGGGGCCGGGCCGCGGACGCGCCCCCGGACCGGAGCGGGCACCGTCGGCACCGACAGCACCGACAGCACCCACGGCACGCCGCCCGCGCCCGACCCCGACACCTCGCCGCGGCGCTGCTCGGCCTGTCCGTCCTCGCCGCGCTGGGCCTGAGCGGCGTCGTGCCCGGTCTCGGACCCTCCAGCCGTCTCCGTGACTCCGGCGCGGCGCCGAGAACGCCTGTCACGACGGTGAGCCCGTCTCCCGGTGGCGCCCCGGCGGCCTCCAGCACGACGCCGTCCGGACCACTGACGCTCGTGGGGCTCGGGGACTCGGTGCCGTCGGCCGAGACGTGTGGCTGCACGGGCTACGTCGAGCAGGTCGGGCAGCGGCTCGGCGCCCTGACCGACCGCAGCTGGGTGGTGCACAACGACGCGAACGGCGGCTGGACCACGGCGGACGTCGAGGACGACCTCGGCTCCTCGCCGACCCGAGACCACCTCGCGCACGCCGACCTCGTCCTCGTCGAGGTGGGCGCCAACGACTTCGACCTCGACCGCGTCGACGACCAGGGCTGCTTCCCGGCTGCCGGGTCGGACTGCTGGTCGGCCACCGTCGCCGGGATGCGCGACGGCCTGACCCGGATCATCGCGGCGATCCGCCGCGTCGACCACCGTCCCGACCTGCGCATCGCCCTCCTCGGCTACTGGAACGTCACGGTCGACGGCTCGGTCGGCCGGGCTCTGGGCGAGGACTTCGTGCTCGGCAGCGACGAGCTGACCCGGCTCGTCAACGACACGGTCCGGCAGGTGGCCGCGTCGACGGGCACCGTCTACGTCGACGCGTACAGCCCACTCAAGGGCACGTCGGGCACCCGGGACCCGACCGGTGACCTGCTCGACGACGGCGACCACCCGAACGCGAGCGGGCACACGCTCCTGTCCACCGCCGTCGTGGACGAGGTGGCCACGACGGGCGCGGTCGCGTCCTGGCGCTCGGCCCCGTGACCGTCGCGGGAAGGCCGGAGAGGCGCGCCGACCGGTGTCAGGTCTCGTCGGATGACGGGTAGCCGTCGGCGGCGAGCAGCCGGGCCAGGTGGGCTGCGTTCGCTGCGAGGGTGCGCGTCGTGCTCGCGACCGTGTCGGGCGTCGACTCGAGGTCCTTGTAGTCGGTGCCGTGCATGGCTTCGCCGTTCCAGTAGGTGACGCCACCGGCCGGGATGGTGAACCCGACGTCGTTGAGCGACTGGAAGGCGATCGCACTGATGTGGTGGGCTCCGTCCTCGTTGCCCACGACGACCACGACGGCGACCTTGCCGTAGGTGAGCAGCCGCCCCTCGTCGTCCTTCTCGGACAGCTCGGCGTCGAGGCGCTCGAGCACGCGCTGGCACACACTGCTGTGCTGCCCCATCCAGGTCGGGGTGGCCAGGACGAGGATGTCGCTCGCGACGACCTGCTCACGGATGGCCGGCCACGCGTCGCCGTCGCCCATGTCGAGCTCGACGCCGGGACGCACGTCGTGGTCCACGACGCGGACCATCGAGCCCGTGACGTCGTGCTCGGCGAGGGCGTCGAGGACCTGCTGCGCGAGCAGCTCGGTGCTCGATGCGGCCGGGGACGGGCTGAGCGTGCAGTTGAGTGCGAGGGCGGTCAGGGCCACGGGGCACCTCCGGACGGTCGACGGGCACGAACGGGACGGACAGGATCTGCGGGTCATACCCGTTCGAGCGGGATCCCAACAACCCCAAGGATGCCGGGCCGCCAGCCGTTGACGGCACACCCTCTCGTGCGGTTGCGTGGGGAGGCATGACCGTCATCGGCTTCCACTGCTCGCACGAGCAGATCGACCCCGCCCAGCTCCTCCGGGACGTCCGCGCCGCACAGGACGCCGGCTTCACGGCGGCGATGTCGTCCGACCACATCTCACCGTGGAGCAGCCGTCAGGGCGAGTCGGGGTACGCGTGGAGCTGGCTCGGTGCGGCCCTGGCGACGACGTCGCTGCCCTTCGGTGTCGTGACCGCCCCCGGACAGCGCTACCACCCCGCCGTCACGGCGCAGGCCATCGCGACGCTCGGACAGATGTTCCCCGGACGCTTCTGGGCGGCCCTGGGGTCGGGCGAGGCCTCGAACGAGCGGGTGACCGGTGAGGTGTGGCCGCGCAAGGAGGTCCGGGACGCCCGGCTGCTCGAGTGCGTCGACGTCATCCGGCGGCTGCTCTCCGGTGAGGAGGTCAGCTATGACGGGCTCGTGTCGGTGAACCGGGCGCGGCTCTGGACCCTCGCCGACCCCGTCCCCGACCTCGTCGGGCCGGCGGTGACGCCCGCGACGGCTGCGAGCCATGCCGGATGGGCCGACGGTCTCATCACCGTCAACCAGCCGCCCGAGACCCTGCGTCGGGTCCTCGCGGCCTACCGCGACGCCGGCGGACGAGGTCCCGCTCGCCTGCAGGTGCACGTGAGCTGGGCCCCCACCGAGGACGAGGCCCTCCACGTCGCCCACGACCAGTGGCGCAGCAACGTGCTCGGGCCGCCCGTCGCCTGGGACACCGAGACCGTCGAGGCCTTCGACCTCATCGGCGAGTCCGTGACACCCGAGCAGGTCCGGGACGCCGTGCTCGTCTCGGCGGACCTCGGCCGGCACGCCCAGTGGCTCCGGGACTACGTCGACATGGGATGGGACGAGATCTACGTGCACTTCGTCGGCCAGCACCAGGCGCCGTTCATCGAGGCGTTCGGCACGTCCGTGCTGCCGCAGCTGTCGCCGAGCACCCTTGTGCCGCAGAGCGACTCGGCTACGGCGTCCCGCGAGGTGGCCCGATGAGGATGAGCGACACGGGCGACGTCTGGTGGAAGAACGCCGTCCTCTACTGCGCCGACGTCGAGACGTTCCAGGACTCCGACGGGGACGGCGTCGGGGACCTGCGTGGCATGACCGACCGCGTGGAGTACCTCGCCGACCTCGGCGTGACGTGCCTGTGGCTCATGCCCTTCTACCCGACCGCCCGCAAGGACGACGGCTACGACATCACCGACTTCTTCGGCGTCGACCCACGTCTCGGCACGCTCGGCGACTTCGTCGAGCTCGTGCGCACCGCACGCGCCCACGGCATCCGGGTCATCGTCGACTTCGTCATGAACCACACCTCCGACCAGCACCCCTGGTTCAGGTCCGCGCGACGCAGCCGCGAGGACCCGTACCGCGACTACTACGTGTGGAGCCGAACCAAGCCGCGGTCCAGCGCGAAGGACGTCGTCTTCCCGGACGAGGAGGACAGCATCTGGGAGCGGGACGAGAAGACGGGTGACTACTACCTTCACCACTTCTACAAGCACCAGCCTGACCTCAACGTCGCGAACCCCGCTGTCCAGGAGGAGATCTCACGGACGCTCGGCTTCTGGCTCGAGCTCGGCGTGTCCGGATTCCGGGTCGACGCCGTGCCGTTCCTCTTCGCCCGCGACGGGGTGCCCGGCGTGGACGACGCCGATGCCTTCAACCCCGACCGCTACCTCGGTGACGTCCGGTCCTTCGTGACCCGGCGGGTGGGCGACGCCGTGCTCCTCGGCGAGGTCAACCTGCCCTACCCGGAGCAGCGCCGGTTCTTCGGCGGTGACGACGGGGACGGGCTCAACATGCAGTTCGACTTCATCGGGATGCAGCGCTTCTACCTCTCGCTGGCTCGCGGCGACGCCGGCCCGCTCGCCGCCGCGCTGCGCGAGAGGCCATCGCTCGACGTCACGAGCCAGTGGGCCAGCTTCGTACGCAACCACGACGAGCTGACCCTCGACAAGCTCACCACGAAGGAGCGGCGCGAGGTCTTCGACGCCTTCGGGCCCGACCCCGACATGCAGCTCTACGACCGGGGTCTGCGACGCCGCCTCCCGCCCATGGTCAGCGGTGACGAGCGGAGGGTGCGGCTCGCGTACTCCCTGATGTTCTCCCTGCCCGGCACCCCGGTGCTCTTCTACGGCGAGGAGATCGGCATGGGCGAGAACCTGGACGTGCCGGGCCGGCTCGCGGTGCGCACCCCCATGCAGTGGACGTCCGCACCGAGCGGCGGCTTCTCGACCGCCACCCCGCGCCGCCTCACCCGACCCATGCCGGAGGGGGTCTGGGCACCGGAGCACGTCAACGTCGCCGACCAGCGGCGGGACCCCGGCTCGCTGTGGTGGTTCGTGCGCAGCCTGGCGCGTCGCTACCGACAGCTGCCCGAGAGCGGATGGGCGACGGTCGAGGTGCTCGACCACCCCGTGCCGTCCGTCCTCGCCCACGTCAGCCGCTGCGAGGACTGGGCCATGCTCGCCGTGCACAACCTCGGCGAGGACGGAGCCGTCGTGCCGCTCACCGTGCCGCGGCTACCGAGGGATGCACGGCTCGTCGACGTGCTCGGTGGCCGGCCCGACCTCGACGTCACGGCATCCGGGCGGGTCGACATCGACCTCGAGCCGTACGGCTACCGGTGGCTGCTCGTCGTGCGCGACGGGGAGGACCCCTTCCTCTGAGGGGGTCCCGCAGCCCCTCGGAGGTGACGCAGCGCTGAGATGAGCTGGGACGTGTTCATGCCCGACCGCCCGTCGATGCCCACCTCCCGAGCGCGCTTCATGAGCTGGTCCCTCGTCATGTCCGCGTCGTCGCCGGCCCCTCCTCGACACGCCCGCGGACTGCGCCCCTGTTGCGTCTGGCGGCTCGGTCGCCGAGCGTCGTCAGCCGCTCGACGAAGGGCGAGCCGAGCCGCCGCCGCGCCTCGGCGCCGTCGACGGTGCGCGCCCCGCCGCGGGCCGGCGCGGTCAGCAGGAGCCGGCCCAGGAGTCCCATGACGCGCGTCGTCGTGGCCGGCGCCAGACCTCGCACCCGGATCCCCACCCACGCCAGCGGCGTCAGGACGACCATCGGACGACCGGCCAGCACCGCGTCCACGATGCGCCGGGCGGCACGGTCGGCATCGATCGAGAGCAGCGGAAGCGAGGCCGCGGGGGCGAACCATGCGTACTCGGCGGCAGGATCTCCACCGAACCGCGCGTGCACGTGGCCGCCGGTCCGCATCAGGCCGGGGACGATCGTCGTGGCCGTCACGCCGCTCCCGCTCAGGGCCGCGGCCAGGCCGTCCGAGAAGCCGACCGCGGCGAACTTGGCGGTCGCGTACGGCAGCAGGTGCGGTGGGGAGACCATGCCGCCGACCGACGTCACCGTCCCGATCCGGCCGTGCCCGCGCCGACGCATGTGCGGCAGCACCGTCAGGGCCGCGTGGATGGGTCCCCACGCCATCGTGTCGATGGCGTCCTCGAACTCGTGCAGGACCAGCGACTCGGCGGGAGCCGCCTGGATGATCCCGGCCACCGTCACGAGCACCTCGATCGGGCCGACGGAGTGCTCGACGCGACCGACGAGCTCACCCACCTCGTGCCGGTCACGGACGTCGCAGCTCTCGGCGGTGACCGGCCCCAGGGGCTCCAACTCCCGCACCGCAGCCTCGACCTCCGCGAGGTCCCGGGCCGCGACGACGACCCGGTGCCCACGCCTCAGCAGCTCCCCTGCCACGAGGAAGCCGAGGCCGCGGGATGCGCCGAGAACGACGGCCACGGGGCGGTCGGAGATGCTCTCTTCGCTCGGGCACATGCTCGCTCCTCGTCTCTGGACCCCGACACCGTTCCACCCCCGGGTTTTCCCACGGGTGCGCATGGGTAGGACCGCGTCATGAAGGCACTGACCTGGCACGGCATCGAGGACGTCCGTGTGACCGACGTACCCGACCCCGTCATCGCTCACACCACCGACGCCGTCGTGCGTGTCACGTCGACGGCCATCTGCGGCTCCGACCTGCACCTCTACCGGGTGCTCGCCCCGTACCTGCAGCCGGGAGACGTGCTCGGTCACGAGTTCATGGGCATCGTCGAGGAGGTCGGTCCGGATGTGGCCACCCTGGCGGTCGGCGACCGTGTCGTCGTGCCGTTCAACATCTCGTGCGGCCGGTGCTGGATGTGCCAGCGGGGTCTCTTCGCGCAGTGCGAGACCACGCAGAACACCGAGGCGGGCAAGGGCGCGAGCCTCTTCGGCTACACGAGCCTCTACGGCTCCGTGCCCGGCGGCCAGGCCGAGTACGTCCGCGTGCCCCACGCCGACTTCGGCCCCATCGTCATCCCCGACGAGATGCCCGACGAGCGATTCCTCTACCTCTCCGACATCCTGCCGACTGCGTGGCAGGCGGTGGAGCACGCCGACGTCAACGGCAACGACACCCTGGCCGTCCTCGGGCTGGGTCCGGTCGGGCAGCTGGCCGTGCGATCGGCGCTCTACCGAGGCGTCGGCCGGGTCATCGGGGTCGACCTCGTGCCGGATCGGCTCGAGAAGGCCCGCGCCCGGGGCGCCGAGGTCGTCGACGCCAGCAGCAGCGACGTCGCGCAGACCCTCATCGAGATGACGGACGGTCGAGGCCCGGACGCCGTGATCGACGCCGTCGGCATGGAGGCACACGGTAACCCTCTGTCCGAGAAGGTCATTGCCGCGACGAGCCGCATGCCCAAGCCTGTCGCACGAGAAGCCGTCGAGCGCTTCGGCATCGACCGCCTCGCCGCACTGCACACCGCGGTTGCGGCGGTCCGGCGAGGGGGCACGCTGTCGATCAGCGGCGTCTACGGCGGCATGGCCGACCCCATGCCGATGATGGAGCTCTTCGACAAGGGCCTGACGATCCGGATGGGCCAGTGCCACGTCCGTCGCTGGAGCGACGAGCTGCTCGACATCGTGCGCACCGACGACGACGTGCTCGGACTCGAGGGCCTCGCCACCCACCACGGGAGCCTGGCCGACGCCCCCGACCTCTACCGCATCTTCCAGGAGAAGCAGGACGAGTGCCTCAAGGTCGTCCTGCAGCCCTGACCTGCCACCAGCCGATGCCTCGACCCGGACAAGGAGAGCCACGATGAGCGTGACGAGCTTCCAGGACCTTCCCCTCGCCGACCGCGACCGGGAGTGGGACGGCGACGCCGCCGAGAAGCGGGTGCGGGCGTGGGCGGGCGCCGAGGACGAGCCCAACGCGAGGTACCGCGACGCGCACGTCTGGTACGACGCCGAGAGCAAGCAGAACTTCACGGCATACAAGCTCCTCGTCGCCGACGTCGTGGACGGACGTCTCAAGGCCGTCCCGCGGGCCGTGATGGCGGCCGCCGCCGTCATGCAGGGCTCACGCGGCGGGGTCGACCTGCCCGAGAAGGACCGCGACCGCGTCTGCAGCCACCTCGCGAAGTACTACGCGAAGATGGGCGAGGACGCTCCCTGGGAGCGCGACGGCTGACACCCGCGCGGGGCTCAGAAGACCGCGCCACCGCCGGTGACCCCGAGCACGGTGCCCGACACGTAGCTGGCCTCCGTCGGGGACGCCAGGAAGACGTATGCCGGAGCGACCTCCCCCGGCTGGCCGGCCCGTCCCAGCGGGGTGTCGGCACCGAACGTCTCGATCTTCCGGCTGTCACGGGTCGCCGGTTGCAGGGGCGTCCAGATCGGACCGGGCGCCACGGCGTTGACGCGAATCCCCTTGGGGCCCAACGAAGCCGCGAGGTTGACGGTGAGGTTGTTGAGCGCGGCCTTGGTCGCTGCGTAGTCGAGCAGCGCGGGCGACGGGTCGTAGGCCTGGATGGAGGTCGTGTTGATGATCGACGACCCGGGCTGCAGGTGCGGCAGCGCCGCCTGGCAGAGCCAGATCACCGCGTGGAGGTTGGTGCGCATGACGCGATCCACGTGCTCCGGCTGGAGGCCCTCGAGCCCCTCCGGCCCACGGTCCCAGTGGTAGCCGGCGTTGTTGACGAGGATGTCGAGGCCGCCGAGCCCGCGCACGGCGTCGGCGACGGCGCGCATGCAGGCCTGGCGCTCGACGAGGTCCCCGGGCACGAGGACGCCCGTGCGGCCGGCCTTCTCGATCCAGCCGAGGGTGTCCTCGGCGTCGGACTGCTCGGCCGGCAGGTAGCTGATGGCGACGTCGGCGCCCTCGCGGGCGTACGCGATCGCGATGGCTCGTCCGATCCCTGAGTCCCCGCCGGTGATGAGGGCCCGCTTGCCCTCGAGCCGTCCGTGCCCGACGTACGTCTCCTCCCCGTGGTCGGGCACCGGGCGCATCTCGCTCGTCAGCCCGGGTGGGTCCTGCTGCTGGGCGGGAAAGCCACCCTGGTCGTCGTGGCGCACCATGCTCTCGGCGCGGTCGGCGATCTCGGACACGGTCGGTCCTTCCAGTCGGGGAGGTGTGCCCTCCACCTACCCATCCCCCCGCTCGATGACGCGGTCCCGGACGTCCCGAGGCGGCGTGTCGCGCGGACCACAGCGGGCCCGGACCGGACGTCACCGGCACGGAACCGTTGCGCGAAGGGGGCGCCGCGTGGCACTGTCGAGTCGTCTGAGCGGTCCAATCACAGCGCCGACTCCGTCACCGCACCCCCGGAGATGAGTCATGTCGCAGCACCCTCAGCATCCCCGACTGTCCTTCGCCGAGCGGGACGCCGAGACGTCCGAGCTCTTCCGCCGTCTCGCCGCCACTCGCACGGCCGAGGAGTCGGAGCACGTCGTCGAGCAGATCGTGCACCTCTACCTCGACCTCTGCGCCTCCATGGCCGGACGCTACGACGGTCGAGGCGTCGAGCACGACGACCTCGTTCAGGTCGCCCGCCTGGCCCTCGTCAAGGCCGTCCGACGCTACGAGCCCGGGCACGCCCCGTCGTTCGCGGCCTATGCCGTGCCCACCATCTCCGGCGAGCTCAAGCGATGGTTCCGTGACCGTGGCTGGGTCGTGCGGCCCCCGCGCCGCCTCCAGGAGCTGCGCGCCGACCTGCAGTCCGTCCGGAGTCGCCTGGAGCAGGAGCTCGGCGCCACTCCCACCGACGCGGAGCTGGCCGAGGCGGTGGGGGCGACGGTCGAGGAGGTGCGCGAGGTGGCCGCCGCTGCCACCGGCTTCCGCCCGCTGTCGCTCGACTGCAGCCCCTCCGACGACGAGCGCCCCGGCCTCGCCGACTTCCTCGCCACCGACGACGGAGCGCTCGCCGGAGCGGACGACCGGGTGTGCCTCGCCGAGGCGTTGACCGAGCTCGACGACGACGAGCGCGAGCTGCTGCTCATGCGCTACGTCGAGGGCATGACCCAGCGCGAGATCGGCGAGGCGCGTGGTGTGAGCCAGATGCAGGTCTCACGGATCCTGCGACGCATCACGGTACGACTGCACGAGCAGCTCGCCGAGCACGATCCCGACTCGGACGAGCCGCCGGCGAACGTGTCCGAGGAGATGAGCACCGCCTCGTGAGAGGCGAGCCCGGCCAGCCCGGCCTCCTCAGTCGTCGGTGAGCCCCCGCCGCGGACGGTCACCGGCGATCGGCGGCAGCACACCGGTGTCGGCCACCTGGAGCGCCACGTCGTGCAGCTTGCGGTTGGAGTTCTGGCTCGCCATGCGGAGCAGGCCGAACGCCTGCTCTCGCGTGATGCGGTGACGCGCCATGAGGACTCCCATGGCCACCCCGATCTCGCGGTTCGACAGCAGCGCCTTCTGGAGGTTGTCGACCCGCTCCTGGTTCGCCGTCAGCGCCACGGCCAGCGCGCCGTGCGTCGCCAGCATCAGCCCGACGAGCTCGGACCGCTCGTCGAAGGCGCCGACCTCGTCGGAGTAGATGTTGAGACCGTCGACGCGGTCGCCGATCTCGTGTCCCATGCGGTAGGACAGCATGCTGCGCATGCCGACCTCCTCCGAGACGCGCCGGCCGAACTCGGGCCACCGTTCGTCGTGCCGGAGGTCCCGGGGCCGGTAGAGGGTGTCGTCGACGATGGCGTCGATGCACGGTCCCGACCCGACGGCGTACTGGATGGCGTCGGCCCGCCGTGCGATCTCGTCGGTCGCCGTGACGGTGCTGAAGCGGTCATGCTCGTAGCTCGTGACGCTCGCCCACCGGGCTCCCGGGACTCGCTCGACAGCGGCTCGCGCCAGCGCGTCGAGGGTGTCGTCCGGTCCCATCGACCCGAGGTCGGCCCCGAGCTTCGCGAACGTCTCCGCGACGTCGCGGAGCGCGTCGTCACCGGGTGCCAGCTCGTCCACGCCCACGGCTCACCATCCTTCTTCGTCGACCGTAGACCTCGACGCGCTGTGTGGCGAGGGGTCCACGAGCCGGCCCGCCCTGGTTGCACGAGTGCACGGACAGGGGTGCAATGGACACAGCGTGCCATGCGTCCCGGGGCGTCTGCTGCGCAGGTCTGCCGGCCAAACAAGGAGCCGGCAGGCCGCATGGGCAAGGAGGCAGGTGGACGATCGCGCTCTCCCACCGGTGCTCTGCGCCCGACGTGCTCCCGTTTCTCCGGACCCACCGATCGTCGCAGCACCCTCGCGGGTAGGTCCTCATGAGGCCCACCCCGAGGAGCAACCCCGCATGTCGTCATGTCGATCAACCTGATCTACCTCATCGCCGGTCTGGCGATGTTCCTCGCGGCCGTGCTCCCGGCCGTCCTCGACCGGTATGCCGTGTCCGCCGCGATGGTCCTCCTCCTCCTCGGCATGGTCATCGGCCTGCTGCCGCTGCCCGAGGGCATGCGTCTCGACCCCGTCGTGATCCGACCGCAGGTCGAACGGGTCACCGAGTTCACGATCCTCGTCGCGCTCATGGGCGTCGGGCTCGCCATCGACCGCTCCTTCGACTGGCGCAGCCGCTCGGCCTGGGCCTCGTGGTCCCCCACCTGGCGCCTGCTCGCTGTCGCAATGCCCCTGACGATCGCGTCGGTGGCGCTGCTCGGGTGGGGCCTCGGCGTCGCGCCCGCAGCGGCCCTGCTGCTCGGGGCCGCGCTCGCACCGACCGACCCGGTGCTGGCCAGCGACGTCCAGGTGGAGGGCCCGCGCGTCGACGGCTCGGGCCCGGGCGAGTCCGGTGACGACGACGACGGCGGCGGCGACGACGGCGACGGCGAGGCCCTCGGGGAGCCCGTCGACGAGCAGGACGACGTGCGCTTCGCACTCACCTCCGAGGCAGGCCTCAACGACGGGCTCGCCTTCCCCTTCGTCACGGCCGCCGTCCTGCTCGCGTCCGCCGGCAGCTTCTCGACGTGGGGCCTGCACTGGCTGGCCTGGGACCTCGTCGGCAAGGTCGTCGTCGGCGTCCTCGTCGGCGTCGCCGTCGGGTGGGGTCTGGCCAAGGTCGCGTTCCGGTCACCGCGCCGCTCGCTGCGGCTCGCCGAGCAGGGCGAGCCCCTCCTCGCCCTCGCGGCCCTCGTCATGACCTACGGCCTCAGCCAGCTCGTGGGTGGCTACGGCTTCCTCTCGGTCTTCGCGTGCGGCATGACGCTGCGTGCGGCCGAGCGCAACCACCGCTACCACCGCTCCATGCACGAGGTCGTCCAGCGCCTCGAGCGCCTGCTGACCCTCATCATCCTGCTCATGCTGGGCATGGCGATGACCAAGGGCGTGCTCGGTGAGCTCGACTGGCGCGGGGTCGTCATCGCCCTCGCGCTCGTCTTCGTCGTGCGTCCGCTGTCCGGGTGGGCGAGCCTGCGAGTGCGCGCTCGCCCCGCCGACCTCCCGGGGGGCCTGGGCCGTCGCGAGACCCTGGCGACCGCGTTCTTCGGGGTGCGCGGCATCGGGTCGCTCTACTACCTCGCCTTCGCGGCGGGCGAGCACGCCTTCGCCGACGAGCGCTGGCTGTGGTCGACGGTCGCCTTCACCATCCTGCTGTCGGTCATGGTGCACGGCACGCTCGCCACCCCCGTCATGCGCTACCTCGAGCGCCGGCGCGAGCGCGCCGGGCGCGCCGGGGCCGCCGGGGCCGCCGAGCCGGCCTGACGGCAAACGCCCCGGGTCCCGACAACCGGCACATACCTCGCATACCTCGCACACCGCGCGCGTTCCGTCGGATCGGTGTGGTGGTGGCCCGACCCGGGTATGGGCTCACTGGAGGCTCCAGCCCAGCGGCCCCCCGAGTCCGCGCCGGCGCCCCCTCCATCGGTGCGTCGGGCGGCGTGCACCGAGAGGTAACCGGTTGAGCCCCGTCATCGCGTCCGTCCCCGCAGGCCACGTCTACGTCCGCCACCTCGCCCCTCCCGACGGCGACACGACGGTGACGAGGCTGGCCGACCCCCGACCCCGAGCCGACGTGCCCGACGCCCAGTGGTGGCCCCCGCGGATGCTCGAGCCCGGCTGGGTCGACGCGCACGCCGACGAGTTCGACGTCATGCACGTGCACTTCGGCTTCGACGCCGTGTCGCCGGACGACCTCTCACGGGTCGCCTCGAGCCTGCGGCGGCACGGCCGCCCCCTCGTGCTGACCGTGCACGACCTGCGCAACCCGCACCACCACGAGCGCGAGCTGCACGACGCGCAGCTCGGGGTCCTCGTCGAGGCCGCTGACGCCGTGCTGACCCTGACCCCCGGCGCGGCGGCGGAGATCGCCGAGCGCTGGGGCCGCGAGGCCCTCGTCGTGCCCCACCCGCACGTCGTCGAGGAGCCGCGCCTCTCGCGGCCCCGGATCCCACACCGCGGCTACGTCTTCGGCGTCCATGCCAAGAGCCTGCGCGCTGGCATGGACCCGCTGCCCGTCATCGAGGAGATCGTCGCCACCCTGCCCGAGATGCCCGGCGCCCGGCTGCGCGTCGACGCCCACACCGACGTCATGACCCCCGGCGGGCCCCGGCACGCGACCGACCTCGAGCCCCGGCTCCGCGAGCTCGCTGCCGGCGACCGCGTCGACCTGCACGTGCACGACTACTTCGGCGACGACGAGCTGTGGGACTACCTCCAGTCCCTCGACGTCTCGGTGCTGCCCTACCGCTTCGGCACGCACTCCGGCTGGCTCGAGGCGTGCCACGACCTCGGGACCACAGTCGTCGCACCCGACTGCGGCCACTACGCCGACCAGCGCCCGTGCCTGCTCTACGGCGCGCCTGGCTCGCTGTCGGACGGCGGCGCCCCGCCGCTGCGCGACGCGCTGCTCCGCGCGTACCGCGAGCGACCCTCGTGGCGGGCCGATCCGGAGGACCGACGGCGCGAGCGCCATGAGGTGTCCCGCGCCCACGAGCAGGTGTATGCCGCCGTGCTGGCCGCCGCTGCCGAGCGGGGTGTCGCGTGCGCATCGTGATCCTCGCGGCCGCGAGGCACCCGATCGCCGAGCCGTTCGCCGGTGGCCTGGAGTCGCTGACGTGGCACCTCGTGCGTGGCCTGCGCCGCCGCGGTGTCGACGTGTCGTTCTTCGCCGGACCCGGTAGCGACCCGCAGCTGGGCGCGACCGCACTCGACGTCGAGCCCCTGCGCCTCAGCGACACGGCCAGGGCCGACGTGTCGATGGTGCCCGAGGCCTGGCTGCGCGAGCACCACGCGTACCTGCAGGTCATGCTGGCGCTCCAGCGGCGCCCCGACGTCGCGGTCGTGCACAACAACAGCCTCCACCACCTTCCCGTCGCGATGGCCGACTCGCTGCCGGCACCCGTCCTCACGACGCTGCACACCCCACCGACCCCGTGGCTCGAGCCGGCCATCGAGATCAGCTCCCGGTCACGGAATCCTTTGCAGCACAGCCACTTCGTCGCCGTGAGCGAGCACACCGCGAGGTCGTGGGCGCACGTCACCCCGGCGCACGTCGTGCACAACGGCGTCGACGTCGAGCGGTGGGTGGAGGGACCCGGCGGCGGCGACCTCGTGTGGGTCGGACGTCTCGTCCCGGAGAAGGCCCCGCACCGCGCCATCGCCATGGCTCGGGCCGCGGGCCGCCGGCTGCGCATCGCCGGACCGGTGGGTGACGCGGCCTACTTCACCCGCCACGTCGCGGGCGAGCTCGGGGACGACGTCGAGTACGTCGGCCACCTCGGCACCGACGGCCTCGTCGGCCTCGTCGGGGCGAGCGCGGCCATGCTCGTGACGCCGGAGTGGGACGAGCCGTACGGCCTCGTCGCCGCGGAGTCCCTCGCCTGCGGCACGCCGGTCGTGGCCCTGGACCGCGGCGGCCTGCGCGAGTTCGTCGTCCCCGGAGTCGGCGTGCTGCTCCCCCGCGACTGCGACGACGCTGCCGCCGGCGCGGCCGTGGCCGCAGCGGTCGAGCTCGACCGCGGGGCCTGTCGGGCGCACGCCGTCGCCGCCTGTTCGGTGGACCGCATGGTCGAGAGCTACCTCGAGATCTACGAGTCCCTCACCGCGATGTCCGGTGCCGCATGATCGGCTGGTACGTCCACCACCAGGGGCTGGGCCACCTGACCCGCCTCCAGGCCGTCGCCGAGCACCTCGAGTCGCCCGTCACGGGGATCAGCTCCCTGCCGGCACCCGACGGCTGGTCGTCGGAGTGGCTGCACCTCGACCGTGACGACCGGATGCCGGCGACCGAGGTCGCTCACGCCGACCCGTCCGCGGGCGGCGTGCTGCACTGGGTGCCCCGGCACGACGCCGGGCTGGCCCGACGCGCCGCTGCGCTGACCGCGTGGATCACCCGGGCGCGGCCCTCGCTCGTCGTCGTCGACGTGTCCGTGGAGGTCGCGACGCTGGTCCGGCTGTGCGGCGTGCCCGTCGTCGTGCTCGCCATGCCCGGAGAGCGGACCGACCGAGCCCACTGCCTCGCGTACGACCTCGCCGACGCCCTCCTCGCCCCGTGGCCCGAGGCGGCCCACGCGGCCGACTGGCCCGAGGCGTGGCGCGACAAGCTGTGGGCGGTCGGCGGCATCTCGCGTTTCGACGGCCGGGTCCCGGCCCGTCGACGCACGTCGCTCGGATCGTCCGCCGGCGGCATCGAGGCGCTCGCCGACACGCCTGGCACCGCCGGCCCGGACCCGGGGGAGCCCGCGCCGCGACGCGTCCTCGTCCTCTGGGGCGGGGGCGGGCGGTCCACGTCCGACGACGACGTGGCCGCCGCCCGGGCCGCGACGCCGGGCTGGGAGTGGATCGAGCGAGGACCGGGCTCACCCTCACCCGACCTGTGGGCCGACCTCGAGTCGGCCGACGTCGTCGTCACGCACGGGGGGCAGAACGCCGTCGCCGAGGTCGCCGCCGCCCGCCGTCCCGCCGTCGTCGTGGCCCAGCCGCGCCCCTTCGACGAGCAGGTCGCGACGGCGGCCGCCGTCGACCGGCTCGGTGCCGCCGTCGGCGTCGCCGCGTGGCCACCGGCACCGGCCTGGCCGGGACTGCTCGAGCGAGCCCTGGACCGCGGCGGCGAGGGCTGGCGACGGTGGTCGACGGGGCAGGGGGCGATCTGCGCCGCAGCCGGGCTCGACGAGCTCGCCGACCGTCAGGGCGGCGCGGGCACCGGCGTACGGAGCGCCTCGTGATCCCCGCGCCATCTGGACCGCCCGCACCCTCGGCAGCGGGGAGGCACCGGGTGACGGTCGTGACGATCGTGCACGGGCGCCACACGCACCTCGAACGCCAGCTGTGGGGCTTGCGCCGCCAAACCCGTCCGCCGGACGCTCACGTGGTCGTCGCGATGGACGACCCGGCGGTCGAGGCGCTCGCCCGGTCGCACGCCGGGCCCTGGGACGTGGACGTCGCGAGCCTGCCGCGACGAGGGGGTCGGCTGCCGCTGGCCGCGGCGCGCAACCTCGGGGTCGCCGTCGCCGCCGGAGCCGGCGCCGAGCAGGTCGTGCTCCTCGACGTCGACTGCATCCCCTCCCCGGGCCTCGTCGAGCGGTATGCCGCCGTGCTCGACGACGCGGGCCGACAGGCTCTCGGACCGGGCGGCCCGGGCGGCCCCCTCGTGCTCTCGGGCGAGGTGGCCTACCTGCCGCCGGCCCCGGCGGGACGCGACTACCGCGACCTCGACCTCCCGGCCCTGGCCGCCCCGCACCCCGCCCGGCCGGTCCTGGGCGCCGACGAGGTCCGCCCCGCCGACGACCTGCGCCTCTTCTGGTCGCTCTCCTTCGCACTGACCGTGGGCTCCTGGGAGACCGTCGGAGGCTTCGACGAGGCCTACGTCGGCTACGGCGGCGAGGACACCGACTTCGGCCAGCGTCTCGGCGCCTCAGGTGGGCGCCTGCTTTGGGTCGGCGGGGCCGCGGCGCACCACCAGCACCACCCGACGGCCTCGCCCCCCGTCCAGCACGTGCACGACGTGGTCGCCAACGCCAACCGCTTCGCCCGGCGGTGGGGCTGGTGGCCGATGGAGGGCTGGCTCGACGCCTTCGCGGCGCAGGGGCTCGCCCGGCGCGCGCCCGACGGCACGTGGCACGTCGGCGGGGACGCGCCGGTCTGAGCCTCAGCGGGCCAGCACCACGGTGCTGAGCGCGTGCTCGACGACGGCCCGACTCGTCGAGCCGAGCGACATGCCGGCGAACCCGCCGCTCCCGGTTGCCCCGAGGACGACGAGGTCGGCCACCGCGGACAGGCTGATCAGCTGCTCGGCAGCATGTCCCGAGAGCACCTGCTGCTCGATGACGACGTCCGGGAAGTCATCCGCCACCTCGTCCACGACCTCCCCCAGGAAGGCCCGGGTGGCCTCCTCGGGGTCGGCCGTGAACCACCACGGGGACGTACCGACACGCTCGGGCGGCCCCAGCGGATAGAGGTGCCACACCGCGGCCGCGACGACCACGGAGCCCTTGGCGCGCGCATCGGCACAGGCCCACCGCAGCGCGGTCCGGCTCTGCTTCGAGCCGTCCACGCCCACCACGATCCTGCCCGTCTGCCGCGTCGCGTCGGAGCGCGTCGGGCCTTGCCCGGGCCGTGCCGTCTCGTCCATGGTGCTCACCTCTGTGCTCAGCCTCCGCCGCGGCCCGGCCACGCGACAGATCCATCGGTCCTGTCCGATCCGGGACCTTGGTCCCGCCAGCCCGCGACCTTCGGCCGTGTCATGGTGCGCCCCGCCCCGCGCACCATCGAGACAGCGCCGCGCCCGGCGCCGCCGATCAGGGAGAGCACCATGTGCACCGTTCTCATCACGTACTCCACCCCACCGCCCCCACCGGATGCCGCGACCGAGTCGCACGACACCCGCGTCGTCCCCACCGGGACACCCGTCACCTCGGCCGGCCCCGCTTCCTCCGCGTACGCCGCGACGACCGCCGGCATCGACGAGGCCATCGCGGCGTCGATCGCGGACGAGCTCTCCCACGCCGGGCACCGCGTCACCTGCCGCCCGTGCGTCGCCATCACGTCGAGGGAGGGCTTCGACCTCGTCGTCGCCGTCGACCACCTGCACGTGAGCCACTGGAGCGGGCGGCCCTCGGTCCGCGTCCGGCCCACCGAGCCGACGGACGGCGGTTCCGACGCCGGACCGGAGGACGGCCGGGCGACGATCCCGATGACGTGGTGCGCCGACTGGCGTGCCGTCGACGCGTGGGCGCGCAGCGTCGGCGACCACCTCGTGCACTTCCTCGAGGTGCGCACCGAGCTGGCCCGCGTCCGTGCCGAGCTCGACCGGTGCCGGGCGATGCTGTCAGCCGTGACGCCCGAGCCGAGGCCGGTCAGCGCCGTCGAGCTCGGACGCCCCGTCGGACACGACTCCGCCCGCGCCCGCCACCCCCAGCGCCTGGCCTCGGCCGGGCCGACGCAGAGGTCCTGAGATGACGAGCCAAGGGCAGCAGGCCGGCGACGGCGCCACGGGCAGCCACGGGCAGCGCTCGAGCCGGCGGATCAACTATGCCGACCTGACGACGGCCGAGTGCCAGACCCTGCTCGAGTCGCGCGAGGTCGGACGCATCGGGTGGAACGCCGGCCACGGTCCCCAGATCTTCCCCGTCAGCTACGCCTGCGCGGCCGACCTCATCGTCTTCCGCACCTCGCCCTTCGGCGTCCTCTCGGAGCTCGTGCGTCCGACCCAGGTCGTCTTCGAGGTGGACGACCTGGACGACGTCGCACACACGGGGTGGAGCGTCATCGCCCGGGGTCGCGCCCAGGCCGTCGCGTCACCCGCGCTGCTCACCCACCTGTGGACCGTCGACGGCGCAGAGCCGTGGGCCGGCGGCGTGCGCAACGTCTTCATCGGCATCAGCGTCGAGAAGATCACGGGCCGCTCCTTCGGGTCGCAGCGCGTGCCCTCTGCGGCTCGACGTCGTGCACGCTGACGGCCCCACGGGACCTGACGCAACGAGCCACCGGCGCAGCCGCGCGGGCCTAGCCTTGGGTGATGACGCCCCCGCGACCCTCGCCGACGGCACGCTGATGGCCGAGCGCGTCCCGTCGTCCCGCGTCACGGGCGCCCCGGGGTCGCGCGTCTCGGCGGGCTCCGCGGAGGACCGCCTCCGTGGGCTGCTCGCCGCGAACCGCTCGGTCGTCTCGGAGCTCGCGCTCCCGGCCGTGCTGAGGCGCATCGTCGAGGCCGCCCGCGAGGTCGCGGGCGCCCGGTACGCCGCACTGGGGGTCATCGGGATCGACGGCGGGCTGGAGCAGTTCATCCACTCAGGCATGGCTGCCGAGGTGGTCGAGCGGATCGGCCACCTGCCCACGGGTCGCGGAGTGCTGGGTGCGCTCATCGAAGAGCCCCAGCCGATCCGTCTGCACGCCATCTCCGATGACCGACGCTCTGTCGGATTCCCCGCGGGGCACCCGCCGATGCACGGCTTCCTCGGAGTGCCCGTGCGGTCGCGCGGCGAGGTCTTCGGCAACCTCTACCTCGCCGAGCGCCTCGACGGCTCGGACTTCACCTCCGACGACGAGGACCTCGTCGTCGCTCTCGCCGCGAGCGCCGGCGTGGCCATCGAGAACGCCCGGCTCTACGAGGAGTCGCGGCGCCGCCAGGAGTGGCTGCGGGCCTCTGCCGAGATCACCCGCGACCTGCTTCGCCCGGGCCTCGGCGAACAGGTGCTCGTCCGCATCGCCGACGCGGTCCTGCGCCTCGCCGACGCCGACGTCGTCACGCTCGACTTCCCCGACCGGACTGGCGCCGCGCCCGCCGACGAACCACTCGCACGGGCCGCCCCCCTCGTCGTCGAGGTCGCGCGCGGGGACGGTGCCGACCGGCTCGTGGGGACGGCCTACCGCTCGGGCCCGTCGCTCGCCGGGACGGCGATGCGCGAGCGGCGGGCCGTCCTCGCAGAGACGTCCGGGGCAGCCGACCCGACGCTCGCGTGGGTCGCCGAGGACGGCTCGGGCGGACCTGCCATGGCGTGCCCCCTCGTCGGCGAGGCCGGGGTGCGTGGCGCCGTCGTCGTCGCACGACGCCGTGGGAGCCGTCCCTTCACCGCCACCGACGTCGAGATGGCCGAGCAGCTCGCGACCCACGCCGCCCTCGCGCTCGAGCTCGCTGACGGCCGAGCCGACGAGGAGCGCGTCGCCGTGCTCGAGGACCGCCACCGGATCGCCCGCGACCTCCACGACCTCGTCATCCAGCGCATCTTCGCGACCGCCCTGTCGCTCGAGGCCGTCACCGAACGAGCAGCCGAGACCGCGGTCCGCACGACGCTGCGCCGCGCCGTCGAGGACCTCGACGAGACGATCCGGCAGATCCGGGCCTCGATCTTCGAGCTGCAGGAGCCTCCCTCGTCACTCGACGCCCGCGCCGTCCTCCTCGAGGTGGTCGCCACCGCCACGGCGGGTCTCGGCCTCGAGCCGACCCTCCGGCTCGAGGGGCCGGTCGCGACGGTCATCGATCCCGACCTGCTCCACGAGGTCACGGCAGTGCTCCGCGAGGCCCTGGCGAACGTCGCCAAGCACGCGCGGTGCTCGGCCGTCGCCGTCCGCGTCGTCGTCACGGCCGACGCCGTCACGGTCGAGGTGGCTGACGACGGGCCCGCCGTGCGGGGTGCGCACCCCGGCGGCACGACGAGCTGGAGCGGTCCCGACGACCCGGACGCCCTGGGCGACCTGGGCGTAACTGACAGGTCCGCGCACCCGCCCGAGCGCCGGCACCGGGGCCTTGCCAACCTCACGAGACGGGCCCGCGACCACGGAGGGGACTGCACGCTCACGACCGACGGGAAGGAGACGGTGCTGAGATGGACCGCGTTGCTGACCCCATGACGACGCCGATCACGGTGTTCCTGCTCGATGACCACGAGATCGTCCGACGCGGCCTCATCGACCTGCTCGAGTCGCACGACGGGTTCCGGGTCGTCGGGGAGGCGGGCACGGCCGCCGAGGCCCTGCGGCGCATCCCGACGCTCGCCCCGCAGGTGGCGCTGCTCGACGCGCGGCTCCCCGACGGCAGCGGCATCGACGTCTGCCGTGACATCCAGGTGAGCAGCCCCACGACGCGCTGTCTCATCCTCACCTCCTTCGACGACGACGACGCCCTCTTCGCCGCGGTCATGGCCGGCGCATCGGGCTACCTGCTCAAGCAGATCCGCGGGACGTCCCTCACGGAGGCCGTCGCGCACGTCGCCGCCGGACACTCCCTCATCGACCCGGCCCTCGTCGAGCGCCTGCTCGAACGGATCCGCCGGCCCCAGGGCACCCACCCGGAGCACGGCGCGGGATCCCGCGTGCCGGGGCGGACCGGCCCGGGTCGCCCGGGCTCGCACTCGCAGTCCCTGACCGACCGCGAGCAGGAGATCCTCACCCTCATCGCCGAGGGGCTGACCAACCGCCAGATCGGTGAGCGCCTGCACCTCGCCGAGAAGACCGTCAAGAACTACGTGTCCGGCCTGCTCGCCAAGCTCGGCTTCGAGCGCCGGACCCAGGCCGCCGTCTACGGGGCCCAGCACGGCGCTGACCCCGCGGAGCGTCACGAGGGCCCGTGACGGCATACGCGAGGCCGCCGGCTGTAACGGAAGCAAGCGGGCCGCGATGGTGTGGGTGAGGCGGCACCCGATCCCCCGAGCGGGTGCCGTCTCGCTTCCTGTCCGGCGCCTGCGCCCGGCGGCGACGTCACCGCCGCCCCTGGCTGGTTGAAGAGCGACGATGCCGCCACCTGACGAGTACCCGTCGCCGCGCGCCTCAGTCGTCGGCCGACGTCCCGCGTCCCCTCGGTCGACCCGGACGACGTGCACCCCCCCCCGCTCGGCACCACGTGTCGCACCGTTCCCCTAGGCTTGACGAGCGCCAATCGCGGTCGAGCAAAGGCTGCCGGCGGGGTACCAGTAGGAGTTTTCGCATGGAGCCACACGTCGTGGCGGGCACCTCGCCCAGAGACGGGGTCGACACGGTCTTCGGAGCGTCCGGCGACGCCGACGAGCAGCTGACCCCCGTCGAGACCTACCTCCTTGAGGCCCTCGAGCGCCTCGACGCCGCAGAGTCGCGAGCCCTCCAGCTCGAGGCCGCCCTCGCCCACAGCCGCGACATCGGCGCCGCCATCGGCATCCTCATGGCGCTCCGCCGGGTGACCCGGGAGCAGGCGTTCGACGAGCTGCGGCAGGCCAGCATGGCGCGCAACGTCAAGCTGCACGTGCTGGCTCTCGAGGTCGTCGAGACGGGGCTCCTCGGCCGGTCCTGACCCGCTCACCGATCGCCGGCCACTCCCCACGATCGGTCCGTCCGCCGCGGTGCTTCTGCTCGGCGCCCCGGGACGGCATGATGGCGCTCGGTGACCTGCGCACGGGACCAGGCCGGGAGGAGCACGATGCAGCCGGACGGCGCCATCGCGGACGAGTCGCGACCGCAGTCCGGGCCGGCCCCAGACCCAGCCCCGGCCACGGCCCGATCCGACGAGCCGCGCCGCAACCAGGTGCGACGCGAGCTGGACTCGGGCTTCCGCCGCGCGCTCGGTCTCACCGCCCTCGGCACCGTCCTGCCGGGTGCCGGCCTGACCCAGACCCGCAGCCGCTGGGTCGGCTGGTGCATCCTCGGCGTCACCCTGGCCGCTGCCGCCTGCGGGGCCTACGCGGTGCTGACCCAGGGCGTCACGAGCGCCGCGCTCACGGTCGTGTCGCGGCCGGACCTGCTTCGCATGGCCGTCGTCGTCATCGTGGTGTGGGGGCTCGTCTGGTGCGCGTCGATCGTCCTCACCGCCGTCCGAGCCCGGCCGCGCGCCCTCGACCGGGGCCGCACCCGCCTGCTCGCCGGGTTCACGACGCTCATGGTGCTGGTGGTGGGTGGCGGGGCGTGGACCGCGGCGGACTACGCCCTCATCACCCAGGACACCGTCGAGGTCGTCTTCTCGGCGCCACCCGCGCGACCCGGCGTCGGTGCCTCGGTCGTCGAGGGAGACGACCCGTGGGCCCAGCAGGCCCGGGTCAACCTCCTGCTGCTCGGCTCCGACGCGGGCTCCGACCGGATCGGCAGCCGCACCGACTCGATGATCCTCGCGAGCATCGACACGCGGTCGGGGCGCACGACCCTCGTCTCGATGCCGCGCAACCTGCTCAAGGCGCCGCTCGCCGCCGACAGCCCGCTCCTCGCGCGCTACCCGTCCGGTCGCTTCGGCGACCCCGAGCGGTCGTGCGCCCAGAACGAGCCCGGCGTGACCGGCCAGTGCATGCTCACCAACCTCTACTACGAGGCGGAGGCGTATGCCGTCGACCACCCGGGCGCGTACCCCAAGGGCGTCGTGCCGGGCCGGGAGGAGATCCGCGGCGCCGTCGAGCAGATCGTCGGGCTGACCATCGACCACGTCGTCGTCATCGACCTCAAGGGCTTCTCCCTGCTCATCGACGCCATGGGCGGGCTCGACATCAACGTCAAGAACGCCGGCACCGGAGGTCCCCTGCCGATCGGCGGCCACGTGACGGCGGACCAGCGCATCGTCGACGTCACGGCGTACTTCGAGCCGGGCCGCCAGCACCTCGACGGCTGGCACTCGCTCTGGTACGCCCGCTCGCGCGCCGCCGACAACGACACGTTCCGGCAGGCTCGGCAGCGATGCGTCGTCCAGGCGATCGTCGAGCAGGTCGACCCGGCCGAGATGGTGGGGCAGTATCCCGAGCTGGCCCGCATCGCCCGCGACAACATCTACACCGACATCCCGGCCCAGAGCCTGCCCGCCTTCGTCGACCTCGTCGAGCGGGCGCAGAAGGCCAAGGTCAACAGCGTGACGCTGACCCTCGGTGACGGCATCAAGCCGTGGAACCCCGACTACGCGAGGATCCGGACGCTCGTCAGGAAGGGGATCGCCGCGCCGAAGCCGGCCAGGACACCGATCCCGTCACCGACACCGACGCCGACGTCGACGTCGACGTCGACACCGCCCGGCTCCACCGACGGCACGGGCACGACCCGGACGCCGCGCACGCCCGCGACACCGAGTCCGACGACGACGCCGTACGCGCAGTGCTGAGACCCGGGTCCGACCTGCCGCCGGCGTCCGCTCCCGGCCGGCGTTGCGCCGCCCGATCACCCTCGACGGGGGAGTCGGGCGCCGCGCGCGCCTCCTAGCGTTGACGGCCATGAGGACCAGCCCGATCGTCGTCGCCGCCCTCCTGTCGGTCAGCGTCGTTCCGCTCGCTGCCTGCACCTCGCAGCCGGACCCCGTGCAGGCGCGCATCACCAACCCCGCGCGCGGCACGAGCGTCAACGCCGAGGTCGGTGACCTCCGGCTCCTCGCGACCCGCATCGACGCTCCCGAGGACCGCAAGCTGCTCAGCGGGTCGAACACGGGCCTCTTCACGACACTCGCCAACGACGGGGCGACAGCGGACCGGCTCGTGGCCGTGAGCACCGCCTACGCCACGCAGGTCATCATGCGTCAGGGCACCGACGGACCCGAGGCTCCGGTCGGTGTCGACGTCCCGGCGAGCGGCGTGGTGTCGCTGCAGTACCCCGGCGGCCTCCACCTCGAGATGGTCGACCTCCAGCTCGACGTGCGGGCCGGTCGGCTCCTGCCCGTGACCTTCCGCTTCGAGAAGGCGGGGAGCGTCACGGTCAACGTCTTCGTCGACGGCTTCGGCCTGCCGACCGTCTCCCCCGTCTCCCCCGTGGCGCCGGCCACGAGCTGAGCGTCACCGGTCAGGACGGCTCGACGAGGTCGAGCACACTCGGGGGCTCGCGCCAGATCCGGCGCGAGACCTGCTCGGGGTAGCCCGTGACCTCCGGCTCCACGTCGAAGAGGCGCGTCGCACCCGTGTCGTACGCGGGCCAGCCGGGGTCGCCGGTCGTCGTGAACGCCGTCCACGCGCTCCTCATCTGCGCCGACACCGACTCGGCCTCCACCGAGGGGTGACCGATGAGCAGGGCGGGCTGGCCCACGGTGAGGTTGCCGAAGACGAGGGGCACGTCCAGGCCGTGACAGGCCCCGAGGACACCACCCATGCCCGGTGCCGGCCACGTCAGCTCGTAGAGGTGGGCCCGGCCGCCCGCGGCCAGCTGTGCCTCGGCGAGGTGGAGGGACGGCATACGGAAGAGCCAGTCCGAGCGCACGACGTCGTAGAGCTCCTCCGGGTCACGGAAGCTCTCGCGGTAGAGGTGCGGGTCCGGGCCGAAGATCTCGGCGGCCTCGCCGGCCTGGTCGGCGGTGACCTCGCCCAGCAGGCCGGCGAGCGCCGTGAGCAGCCGCTGCTCGTGGCGCGTGTGACCGACCAGCAGCTCGACCCGGCCCGACAGGCCCAGCCACGGTGTCGTCGGGAGCACGTCGCCGTCGACGACCGGCGCGAGCGGGACGTTCGCGTGGGCCGCGCGCCCCCAGCGGTCCGCGTGGACCTCCATCGTCGCCGCGACGGCGTCAGCGGCGGCCGGCAACGCGCGAGGGTCGGCGGCCGGCAGCTCGGAGGGGTCGAGACCCAGCTCGGCCGCGCACGCCCGGGTGATGTCGGCGGCCAGCCGAGGGGTGAAGAACGTGCCGGGCACGCTCTGCGCGATGGCCCGGTGGAAGAGCCCGACGGCGCGCGGCATGGCGAGCAGCGCCGCCACCGAGCCTCCGCCCGCGGACTGGCCGAAGACCGTGACACGCCCCGGGTCGCCGCCGAAGGCGCCGATGTTGTCGCGGACCCACTGGAGGGCAGCGACCTGGTCGAGCAGGCCACGGTTCGCCGGTGTGCCCGGGACCCAGCCGAAGCCGTCCAGGCCGACCCGGTAGTTGAAGGTCACGACGACGACCCCGTCGTGCGCCAGGGTGCTGCCGTCGTACTCCGGCAGCCCGGACGTGCCGAAGAGGTAGGCCCCTCCCTGGATCCAGACCATGACGGGTGACCGACCGCCGAGGTCGGTCGACCAGACGTTGACGGTCAGCCACTCGTCGCCCTCGTCGGTCAGGGCGTCCATGCCGAACGCCGCCGACTGCGGCGGGGGCGGGCCGAACGCCAGGGCCGGTCGGGTGCCGTGCCAGGGCCGCACCGGTTCGGGCGCGGCGAAGGGCACCGGGGGCGCCGCGTACGGGATCCCCCGGAAGACGGCGAGATCCCCGTCGGTCGCGCCACGGACGACGCCACCCGTGACCGCGACCTCGATGTCCACCGGACGATTGTCGCCGCGGTGGCGGCTGCGGCGCGAGCCATTTGACGGGTGTCGGTCGTATGCCGCCTGCAGCAGCTCCCGGACGTCGTGTCGTCGGGCGGGCGGCCCGTGACACGGGGGCGACGGGTCCGTCCGACGCCACCGACGGGGGGTCGCCGGCGGGACCGGGGGTGCCCCCGGTCCCGCCGCCCCTCACGTCGACGTCACGTCACCGGCTGCCGACGGTGTCGTGACGGACGCGAGCGCGTGGGCTCACGCGCCGCCCTCGACCGGCCTCTCGAAGGCACAGGCGAGCTCGATGAGGAGCCGGCTGCCGAAGCCGGTAGCCCCCTTGTTGCGCCAGCCCCTGGCCTCGGGCAGCTGAGCCGTGCCGGCGATGTCGATGTGGGCCCACGGTTTGCCGCCGACGAACTCCTCGAGGAAGAGGGCCGCCGTGATCTGGCCCGCGTCGGGGCCGCCCAGGTTGGTCATGTCGGCGATCGGCGAGTCGAGCTGCTTGCGGTAGGCGCGGTGCAGCGGCAACGGCCAGACCGGCTCGTCGACGGCGTCGCCGGCTGCGCGGACCTGGTCGACGAGCGCCTCCGAGTTGCCCATGACCCCGGCGATGTCGACCCCGAGGGCCCGTAGGCACGCGCCGGTCAGGGTGGCGATGTCGACGATCGCGTCGACGTCGAGCTCGACGGCGAGGGCCAGCGCGTCGGCCATGACGAGACGCCCCTCCGCGTCGGTGTTCTTCACCTCGACGGTCTTGCCGTTGCGCATCTGGAGCACGTCGCCGAGCTTGAGCGCCGAGCCCGAGGGCATGTTGTCGGTGCACATGAGGTAGCCGGTCACCTCGGTCTCGCACCCGAGGTCGCGCAGCGCCGTCATCGCCGCGAGCACGGTGGCGGCGCCGGTCATGTCGTTCTTCATCTGGGCGTGCGACTCGTCGCTCGGCTTGATGCTGATGCCGCCGGAGTCGTACATGATGCCCTTGCCGACGAGGGCGAGGTGTCCCCGCGACGTGCCCTCGGGCACGTAGTGGAGGCGCACCATGCGCGGCTCCTCGACGCTGCCGAGGTTGACCCCGAGCAGCCCCCCGCACCCCATCTCGACGAGCTCGTCCTTGCCGACGACGTCGACCTCGAGACCGGCGGCCGGCCCGACCTCCTGGGCCACCTCACCCATCCGCGTCGCGGTCAGCGCCGCCGCCGGGCAGTTGGCGAGGTCGCGGCCGAGGGCGGCGGCACGGGCGAGCGCCTCACCCCGGCGGACGCCCTCGATCGCGGACTCCGTGTGCTGTGCCGGCGCGACGAGGATGAGGCGTTCGAGCGCCTGGTCGTCGTCCGTGTCGCTGATGCGGAAGCTCCAGCGTGCGAGGAGGACTCCCTCGGTGACGGCGCGGGCGAAGTCTGCCGGTGCCAGCCCGATCTCCCGGTCGGGCAGCTCGACGGCGAGCCGGGAGTGCTGGGGCACGGCCCGGGCGAACGTCGCGGCGAGGTCGCGGACGGCGGCCACGTCGACGTCGTCGACCGACCCGATCCCGACCGCGACGAGGGCCCGTCTCCCCCCGGGGAGCACGATCGTCTGCCCGCGCTTGCCGGTGAAGCCCACGGCGGCGAGGGCCGCGGCGTCCTGGCCGAGGTCGGCCGGCGGTTCGGCGCCCTCGGCCACGGGCACCGCGACAGCCCCGACCTCGTCGGCGCCGGGCAGCTGGGTGACGACGTCGACGGTGGTGGACGTCCGGGTGGACGGGATGGGATCCAGAGTGCGCATGGCGGGGGTGCTCACGCCGACTCCTTCCGGTGGGGTGGTCTTGGTCCTTCCGAGCATGGTCGCCCCGCCGGCGCACCCGATTCACCCGTCGTGGGTGACCGCACCGCACGGCCCCTGCACCGACGATGGGGCCATGAGCCCCGCGACGACGAGCCTGGTGGTCCTCGGGGCGACCGTCGTCCTCTTCATCTGGAACCGCCTCCCCGTGGGCGGGGTGGCCGTCCTCACCTGTCTCACGCTCTACGCGACGGGCCTCGTCGACGCGGACACGGCGCTGTCGGGGTTCGGCGACCCCGTGGTCGTGTTCATCGCCTCCCTCTTCGTCGTCAGCGAGGCGATCGACTCGGCCGGCGTGACGACGTGGGCCGGCCAGCGGCTCATCGACGTGGTCGGCGACGGAGCCGTCCGGCTCATGGTCGCGGTGCTCGGCCTGTGCGCGGTGCTGACCGCCGTCATCACCCTCAACGGCTCGGTCGCGGCGCTGCTGCCCATGGTGCTCGTCCTTGCCACCCGCATCCAGCGGTCGCCGTCGCTCATGCTCATGCCGATGGCCTTCGCCGGGAGCGCCGGGTCCCTCCTCGCCCTGACGGGAAGCCCGGTCAACGTCATCGTCGCGAACGCAGCCGTCGACGCCGGTGCCGACCCCTTCCGCTTCTTCGACTTCGCCGTCGTCGGCCTGCCGCTCGTCATCGGCACCGTGACGCTCGGGGTCCTCCTCGGACCACGGGTGCTCCCCCGCCGGTCCTCGTCGCAGCCCGTCCGTGACCTCGGTCGGCACGCGAGCCGGCTCGCGGCCTACTACGAGCTGCACGACGGCTTCTACCGGCTCCGGGTGCGCCCCGGGTCGCCCGTCGTCGGGGTGCCGGCCGCGCGACTCGACCTCGCGGCATACCCGGGGGTGACGCTCATCGGCGTGCAGAGCGCCGGCGGGCACGCCGTGACGGGGGCGACCCCGGTCGGCGACGACGACGTCGTCGTCGTCAGCGGGGCGAGCGACGCGGTGAGCCGCCTCGTGCCCGAGCTGCGTCTCGCCGTCGCGATGCGACCGATCACGGTCGGGTCGGCCGGCATCATGAACCGCGAGGTCGGCGTCGCCGAGGTCGTCGTGCCCCCGCGCTCCCCGCTCGTCGGCGAGACGTCCTTCCCCGGCCAGATGCGCGGGAGCGACCTCGTCGTGCTCGGCATCCGTCGGCTCGGCAAGGACGTCGGCGCCACCCCCCTGGAGCTGACGGCCGGCGACAGCCTCCTGCTGCACGGCACGTGGACGTCGATCGAGGAGCTCGTCCACGACCGCGACGTGCTCCTCGTCGACTCCCCGGATCTCGTTCGGCGACAGGCGGTTCCGCTCGGACCGCGGTCGGGACGGGCCATCGCCGTCCTCCTCGTCATGGTCGTCCTGCTCGCGCTGGGGGTCGTGCCGCCGGCCATCGCGGGCCTCGCCGCCGCAGCCGCGATGGTGCTCACCAGGGTCATCAGCGTCAATCAGGCCTACCGCGCCGTCTCGTGGCAGACCGTCGTGCTCATCGGCGGCCTCATCCCGCTGTCGACCGCGATCGAGACGAGCGGGGCGGCCGACCTCGTGGCGAGGGGGCTCATCGACGTCGTGGGCGAGGGCCGGCCCTACGTGCTGCTCGTCGCGCTCTTCGCCCTCACGGCGATCCTCGGGCAGGTCGTCAGCAACACCGCGACGGTGCTCATCGTCGTACCGATCGCGGTCGCCGCGGCCCAGGAGACCGGGGTCTCGGTGCTGCCGGTGCTCATGCTCGTCGCGGTCGCCGGCGCCGCGTCCCTGCTCACCCCGATCGCGACGCCCGCCAACATGATGATCATGGGCCCGGGCGGCTACCGCTTCGGCGACTACTGGCGACTCGGGCTGCCGGTCCTGCTCCTGTGGCTGGTCGTCTCCGTCGCCGTCATCCCCCTCGTGTGGCGTTTCTGAGGGCCGCGGCCTCGGCGACGTGCCCGCGACGCCACCTCGTCACCGTCACAGCCCCGAGGGCGAGTGGCACGAGCATCCAGCAGACACGGAAGACGACGAGGCCGGCCACGGCCTCCGCCTCGAACAGCCCTTGCTCCAGACCCAGCACGGCGATGACGGCGGCATCGAGCACCCCGACGCCACCGAACGGCAGGGCCGTGAGCGGATAGCTGATGAGCAGGGCCACGACGATGGTCACGGTGGGCGCGACGACCGCAGGCACGCCGGCGAAGCGCAGCGACAGCACGAGCAGCAGCGCCTCGCTGAGCACCAGCCCGACCTGGCAGGCCATGGCCCTGCCCCAGCCGCGGCGCAGCACGTCGCCGGCCTGCCGGACGAACGCGGCGGCGCGCTCCGACCACGCGACGGAGTCGACCCGTGAGGTGATCCTGCGCAGCCGGCCCCCGACCCACGCGGCGGCGCGCGCTGCGGACCGTTCACCCCGCGATGCGATGACGAGTCCGACGACGACCGCGAGGCTGACCGCGCCGCTCGACAGCGCGGTCCAGACGTAGGCCGGCTCGGCCTGACCGGCGACCGCGGCGAGTCCCAGCCCGAGGACGGGTGCACCGAAGCGCGCCACGTAGTAGGTCAGGGTGTTGAGCGAGATGCCGGCGATGCCCTCGGCGGGCGGGATCCCCCACGAGCGGAGCATCGCGATGCGCAGCACGACGTCGCCCGGTGGCGGCGCGACAGTCGCGACGAGGTTGGCCGACAGGTCGTTGGACACCGCGCGGCGCAGGCCGAGGGACGGGACGATGACCGCGAGCGGCCCGGCGTTGAGGCACTGTCGCAGCGCGACGACGACGAGCAGGACCAGGACCTGGAGCGGGGCGAGACCGGTGACGGCGTCCCAGACGGCCGGCCAGTTGACCCGCCGGACGACGCGGCTGAACCACCACAGCGCGAGGACCGTGAGCCCGATCTTCAGGGTGCCGACGAGCAGAGCCCGTCGTCGGCTCGCCCGTCGCGGCTCCGCCGGTCGCGCCGACGGCGTCGACGGAACCGACGGTCGTGACGGCGGCGGCGGCGCGTCGGCCCGCCGCTGCCGAGGGGTGCCGGCCGCAGGGTCCCCAGCGGACTCCCGTGTCACCGGAGCTAGTCCGGGAGACGCCGCAGCTCGAGGAGCGTGAAGCCGAGGTCCTGGAAGCGGTCGAGGATGCCGTGCAGGTGCGGGGCGTCCTGGACGTCCCCGTACATGACCGAGCCCTTGGTACCGACCTCCACGGTCGACTCGTCGAGCTCGGGGAAGGCCGCCCGGGCGACCTCGGGGATCTGCTCGGCCAGGATGAACTCGTAGCGCACGCCGCCCCCTTCATGGGTCGATCCGGATGCCGAATGCTCCTGGTCCGATCGTGCCGCTCCGGATGGGGCGCGGCCTCACCCCGGGCGGGTGACCTCGTCCCTGTCGACCCGGCGGGTGACCTCGTCCTTGTCGACCCGGCGGGTGACCTCGTCCCTGTCGACCCGGCGGGTGACCTCGTCCTTGTCGACCTAGAGGAGGCCGAGTCGACGCGCCGCTGCCACGGCGTCACGGCGTGAGCCGACACCGAGCTTCTGGAAGAGCGAGCGCAGCTGCGTCTTGACGGTGTTGCGGCTCACGGCCCGTGCGTCGGCGATCTCGGCGACGGTCAGCAGTGACGGCAGCTCGCGCAGCAGGCTCAGCTCGCGGGCGCTGAGGGCGACGTCGAGCAGCGGCTCGGCCCGCGGGGCGGCGGCCCGTCGCACGTGCTCGCGCAGCTCGAGGGTGAAGGCCTCGAGCTCACCGAAGCGTCCGGCGCCGACGGCCAGGACATCGGCGACGTCCGGCGCGACCTCGAGAACCATCCGCAGGGCGCGCTGCGGCGCGGCACGCGTCAGGGCGACGACGAGCCCCTCGTGGGCCACGGTGGGCTGGGCGTTGCGGTGGGCGACCACCGCCTTGACCAGGTGAGCGGTGACGGCGGCGCGCAGGGGCAGCGATCCCGGGTCGGCGGAGAGCAGCGGGGCCACGGCCAGCCTGGCAGCAGCGTCCTCGCCGGTCCGCAGGTGACGGACGCCCGACATGACGGCGACCTCGACCTCGCACCCCTGCAGCCCGGCGCACAGCTGCTCGATCTCGACCGCGAGCCGCGGGAAGCCTGCGAGCAGCACGATCCGGTGCGCCCGGGACAGCTCTCCCACGGCGAGCGCCGGAGTCATCGAGAGGCGTCCCACGTCCCTGGCGCCGGTCATGACCCGCGTCACGACGTCCTGCCGGGCGCCGGGCTCGTCCGCTGCCTCCTCGAGGTCGAGGTCGGCCTCGAGCATCCGCGCGAGCCGACCCAGCTGCTCGAGGCCGCGCGCGGCCGTCGTCGAGGCGTCGTCCCCGGCCTCGTCCTCGGGCGCCAGGAGCGCCGGTGCCATCGCCGCGACCTCGGCGAGCAAGGCGAGGGCTGTCCGGTTGAGGTCCCGGGCGGTGGTGACGTCGAGGCCTTGGTGGGCACCCCACGCGGCGAAGACGTACGAGGGGAGGAGGCGGGGCGAGAGCGCCCAGGGCGTGCCCTGGGACTCGGAGAGCACCCGCTCGGACCACGCCGTCATCTCGACGAGGTCCTCCTGGGCGGCCGCCACCGACGTGAGCCCGACCATGGCCTGCAGGGCGGACAGCACGTGCCCGGCGCGGCGCGCGGTCCCGAGGGCCGCGCCGTATGCCGTCCGGGCGTCCTCGAACCGTCCGGCCCCGAAGAGGACGCCACCACTCGTCAGCTCGTCGAGGAGGTCGAGATCTGCCTGGGCGTGGGGCACCCGGCCGACCGGCCGGCTCGACCCCGAGAGCCTCACTGCCGCAACGGAGCTCGTGGGGACGTCGGCGGGCGACACGTCGGCCCGGCGCGCGGGCTGGCTGCCCGACCAGGTCCGGAACGTCGAGGAGAGCTCCGCCGTCAGCCCGTCGGTCACCCACGCGTCGCCGCTCGGCTCACCGTCGGCGCGCACGGTCGGTTCCCCGACCGATCGCCGCCCGACGTCGTCCCCGACGAACGAGAGCCAGCGCAGGCCGACTGCCAGCAGCCGCTCGAGAGGCAGCCCGCCCGCGTCTCCGTCCGCGGGGTCGCCGTCCGCGCGGCCTCCGTCCGCCTCGGCCCCGAGCCACGGGCCCGGCTGCGACGCGAGGGAGGCCAGCTGCACACGTGCGGCCTCCGGGTCCGACAGGTCGAGGCTCGCGAGCGCGGCGACCGCCGTCATGACGGGATCGCCGAACGGGACCGTGCGGACCGCGGCGTCGATGTCCGCGGCCCGTCCGTCGAGCAGCAGGTGGAGCGCGTGGTGGTGGATGACATCGCTCATGAGGTCGAGGTCGCCCGCCGCCTCGGCGTGACGCAGCGCCTGGCCGGGGACGTCGTGGGCGGCATACCACTGCGCAGCGCGCGCGTGGACCTCACGCGCACCACGGAGGCTGCGGGACTCGAGCATCGCGCCGAGGTAGCTGCGCAGGAGCACGTGGTAGCGGTAGGTCGGTGGGCCCTCCCGGTCGACGGTGACCATGGCGTTGTCCGCCGAGAGTGCCTCGAGCAGCGCACCCGCGTCGTCGCGGCCGGTCACGGCGGCCGCGAGGTCGGGCGTGAGATCCTCGAGGACCGAGGTGGAGACGAGGAAGTCGCGCACCTCCTCGTCGAGGCTCGCGAGCACCTCCTCGACGAGGTAGCCCGACATCGCCCGGTGGCTCTGCGCGAACTCGCGCAGGAAGGCGTCGGCGTCGCGACCCCGCGACAGCGAGACGGCCGCGAGCGCGACCCCGGCCGCCCACCCCTCCGTGAGCTCCTGCAGGTGGCGCACCTGCCCGTCGTCGAGGGCGAGGTCGTGCCGGGACAACAGCTCGCGAGTGTCGTCGATGGAGAAGCGGAGCTGGTGCTCGCGCACCTCGACGAGTCGCTCCTCGAGACGCAGGCGTGCCAGGTGCAGACCCGGGTCGGCACGCGTGCCGACGACGACGTGCAGGTGCGCCGGAGCCCAGCGCACGATCAGCTCGACGAGCTCGACGCACCGTGGGTCGCGAACGAGGTGCAGGTCGTCGAGGACGAGCCACGTGTCCGCCGGCGCCTCGCCGGCGAGCTCGACGAGACGGGACACGAACGCGTGCCCGACCCGGCTCGGGACCTTCTCCGCGACGATCGCGGGGACCTGCGCCCCGATCGCCGCCCGGACGGCGCCGAGCAGGGTCTCCCCCATGACCTGGGGGTCGTTGTCCTCACGGTCGAGAGAGGCCCAGCCGACGAGGTCGCCGCGCTGCTCGAGCGCCTCCGACCAGTCCGCCAGCAGCGTGGTCTTGCCCGTGCCGACGGAGCCCGCGACGAGCACGGTCGTGCCGCACGCTCGCTCGGTCGCCGAGGCCAGCGGCACGGGAGCCGGGATCCCGGCACGCCTCACGGTCCGGACCGTGAGGCCCGGCGGTCGGTGTTTGGGCGAGCGGGGGGCGGCGGAACCGCGACCCGTGCTGTGGTCGTCGGTCGTCCGCGCCGTCCCCGAGTGCACGGCGTCAGCTCTCGCCGGAGGACGTGTCCGGCCGCCCGGACGGGACCGGGGAATCCGGGGGATCCGGGGGATCCGCGGGGTCGGTGGTCTGTCCGTGGAAGGAGGTCCGTGCTGGGAGGGGCATCACGGTGCACTTTCGTGAGGGGTACGCCGGCGACACATCCGGGCCGACCGCTCGATCGCCGGCCACCGCGGTGACCGGCCTCTCGGCCCGGTCTCACCGTACCCCTGCCCACAGCCGCCGTTCAGGATTCAGGCGTTTCCTCGTGGGAGTACCCAGAGGGTGAGGACCGGTTTGCCGGGCCGAGCAGCCGGGACGCACGTCCTCGGACACCGCAACCGCCCGCGGACGGCCGGGTGGTGCGAGAGTAAAGACCTCATCAGGGGGTGAGCCGATGTCCATGAGCGCGGAGTGCGAGAACGGCTGGCACAAGAGGTGCCCGGCGAACGGGAGGGTGGACCACACGTGTTCGTGCGCGTGCCACTGGGACGACGACGACGAGCCACGCGACTGACCCGCCCCGGTCCCTGGCGAGGCGTCCCTCAGGCCGTCACGGCAATCCCCGCCGCCACGGCCGAGACCGCAGCGACCAGCCAGAAGAGGGCCGCGTGGCCTCCGAGCGGTCCCGCGAGGGCGGCTCCGACCCACGGCGCCAGCGCTCCGGCGATGGTGACGGGGGCGGCCAGGATCGCGGTCAGTCGTCCGTAGGCGGAGGTGCCCCAGCGGTCCGTGACGGCGGTCGCCTGCAGCAGGGTGAGGTTGCCACGGACCGTTCCGGCGCCCACGGCCACGAGGGTGACGAGCCAGAGCGGACCGGCCAGCGACGCGAGGAGCGCCGTCGTCACGGCCCCGGCGAGGATGAGCACGGCGGTCCGCGCACGGACTGTGGTGCGCGCCGCCAGAGACCTGTAGAGCATGCGGCCCAGGGTCTGGCCCAGACCCCCGAGCCCGAGCGCCCACGCAGCCTGGGCGGTGGAGGCTCCGCGTTCGGTGAGCAGCGGAATCAGCCCGAACACGACGGCGTACATGGCGAACCCGGACAGCGCGAGGGCGACCGCGAGCTGGAGGAAGGGCCTGCTCCTGGTGATCGCGTGAGCGTCAGGCACGGCGTCGACCGGCCCCGCCGCCGCGTCGGGGTCGTGCGGTGGCCAGGGGCCCCGGAGACCCACGGCGTGCAGGGGTACAGCCGTGAGCAGGACGATGCACGCGAGCACCAGAGTGGCCTCACGCCAGCCGAGGTGCTCGGTGAGGGTCGCCGTGATCGGGGCGAAAACGGTGCTGGCGAGGCCGCCGGCAAGGGTGAGGACGGTCAGAGCGCGGACCCGGTCACGGCCGTACCAGCGCGTGAGTGCGGCGAAGGCGGGCTGGTAGAAGGTCGCTGCCATGGCGGCACCGGCCAGTACCCAGCCGACCGTGAAGACGGCGACGTCGGCGGCGGTGGCGATGATCACCAACGCTGCCGCACCGATCAGCGAGCCTGCCGTCATGACCCGACGTGGTCCTGACGTGTCGACCAGCCGTCCGACCGGGAGGCCGACGAGCGCGGAGACCACGAGTGCGGCGGAGAAGGCCGCGGTGGTGGTCGTCGCGGACCATCCGGTGTCCCGGGTGAGGGCGGGCAGCATGACGGGGAAGGCGTAGTAGAGCACGCCCCAGCCGACGACCTGGGTGACGCACAGGGCGGGGAGTGCCCAGGTGGGACGGTGGGGGACGCCGGACCGCACGGCGACGCCGACGCCAGCACTGGACCCCGACGTCTCCGTGGTCACCGGGCTCACCGGGCCGACGTCGCCGGCGCGTGGGGTCAGCACCCGGTGGGTCCGCACGCTCCCCCGCTGCTGGACGGGGCACCGATCTGGACGAGCTGCGGTACGGCGGGTACGCAACACCCGCCGACTGCCTCGCCGTCGGCGCCCCTCGTGGTGGAGTCCGGGTCGTCGAACAGGCCCGCCCCGCCACAGACCCCGGTCTCGGGAAGCGTGAGCTCGACCCGAGAGGCGGACTCGTGGTCACCGGCCAGCGCGGCCGCCACGGAGCGGACCTGCTCGTAACCGGTGAGCGCCAGGAAGGTCGGCGCGCGGCCGTAGGCCTTCATCCCGACGACGTAGACGCCCTGCTCGTCATGTGCGAGCTCGCCGGCGCCGTGCGGGTAGACGGTGCCGCACGAGTGGACGTTGGGATCGATGAGCGGCGCGAGCCCGATGGGCGCCTCGAGCCGGTCGTCGAGGCGTAGGCGCAGCTCCGACATGATCGTGTGGTCCGGACGGAACCCCGTGAGGCCGACGACCTCGTCCAGCCCGTCGACACGACGCCCGTCCTCGCCCACCAGCGCCAACGTGCCACTGCCCGTGCACTCGACAGCCTGCGTCCGGAACCCGGTGACCACCTCGATGTGTCCCGCCGTGACGGCGTCGCGGGCGCGCAGGCCGAGAGCGCCGCGGGCCGGGAGCTGGTCCGCGCCGCCGCCGCCGAAGGCGTTGCCGACCGCACCCCGGCGCAGGACCCAGACGGCCTTCGTGCCCGGCACCTTCTCGGCGAGCGAGGCCAAGGCGACCAGGGCCGTCAAGGCGGAGTGGCCCGAGCCGACGACGGCTGTCCGCTTGCCGCCGAAACGGGCCACGTCGTCGGCGGTGCTGACGTCGGGGACGCGGTAGGCGACGTGGGCTGCCACGTCGGGCTCGCGCTCGCCGTCTGCCGCATAGCCGTCGCTGCCGAGCGGGTTCGGGAGCGTCCACGTGCCGGAGGCGTCCACGACGGCACCGGCCGTGATGCGGCGGGCGCGACCGTCGGCGTCCCTCACGTGGACGGTGAACGGCTGGTCCTCCCGACCGGAGTCGACGACGCGGTCTCGCCCCTGCCGGGCGACCCCGGTGACGGTGGCCCCGTAGTGGACGTGTTCGCCGAGAGCGTCGGCCAGTGGTCGGAGGTACTCATCCACCCACTCGGCGCCGGTCGGGTAGTGACTCGCGTCGGGCTCGACCCAGCCCTGGCCGGAGAGCAGCCGCCGGGCGGCCGGGTCGACGAGCTCGGACCAACGGGAGAAGAGCCGCACGTGGCCCCATGAAGCCACGGAGGCGCCCGCGTGGTCGCCGCGCTCGAGCACCATCGGCTCGAGCCCCCGCTCGAGAAGGTGCGCCGCGGCGGCCAGACCGATCGGGCCGGCGCCGATGACGACGGTGGGTGGCTGTGGGGCGTCGTGGTTCATGGGGACCTCCGCGGTCTCGAGCATTGATTCGATCATTGTCGATATCGCATCCTTGCCCGCGGGTTCGACCAATGTCAAGATAGACACATGTCGAATCAGCAGACCGCACCCGCGCCACTCCCCCTGCTGGCGGTGCCGTGCTGCCCGCCGGTCACCCGCGCCGCCCTCAGCCAGTCCGACGCCGAGGTCATGGCCGGCATGTTCAAGGCCCTCGGCGACCCCGTACGCCTCCGCCTCTTCTCCAACGTCGCCTCGTCCGCGGGCGGCGAGGCCTGCGTCTGCGACATCCAGGACGTGGGGGTCTCGCAGCCGACCGTGTCGCACCACCTCAAGAAGCTGCGCGAGGCCGGTCTGCTCGAGTCCGACCGGCGCGGGAGCTGGGTCTACTACCGCGTCGCTCCCGGTGTGCTGACGGCCATGGCTCAGATGCTGGCCACGAAGGCGTGACGAGCCCCCGGGACGTCGAGGTCGTCGTCGTCGGTGGGGGGCAGGCCGGACTCGCCACGGGCTTCCACCTGCGCCGCGCCGGACTCGTGGCGGAGACCGACTACGTGGTCCTCGATGCAGGCGAGTCGCCGGGCGGGGCCTGGCAGCACGTCTGGCCTTCGCTCAGGCTCTTCTCACCACCTGGGTTCTCCTCCCTCCCCGGCTGGCTCATGCCCCCCCGCAGCCGAGGACTACCCGCCCGCCGCGCACGTCGTCGACTACCTCGAGCGCTACGAGAGGCGCTATGGCCTCCCCGTCCACCACGGCACGAGCGTCATCTCGGTCGAGCGCGAGGACGACTGCGCCACAGGGCGACTCGTCGTCACGAGCCGTCCGGCTGGAGACGAAAGCATGCAGACGTGGCGGGCCCGGGTCGTCGTCAGCGCCACGGGCACCTGGGGTCGCCCGTTCGTGCCGCACTACCCGGGCGCCGACCTCTTCGGCGGCAAACAGCTGCACAGCGCGGAGTTCCGCACTGCCGAGCCGTATGCCGGCAGGCGGGTCGTCGTCGTGGGGGGCGGCAACACGGGGGCCCAGCTGCTCGCCGAGGTCTCGCTCGTGGCCGACACCACGTGGGTCACCCTCCGACCGCCGCGCTTCCTGCCCGACGATGTGGACGGCCGGGTGCTCTTTAGGGTCGCGACGGCTCGTCGAGAGGCGCTCGACGACGGCCTCACAGACCCGGGCGGCGTCGCCGGCCTCGGCGACGTCGTCATGGTCGAGTCCGTCCGCGCGGCCCGTGACCGCGGCGACCTCGTGGCCCGGCCGATGTTCCGGCGCTTCACCCGCACGGGGGTCGAGTGGCCGGACGGCAGCAGCAGCGAGGCCGACGTCGTGCTGTGGTGCACCGGCTTCCGCCCCGACCTGGCGCACCTCTCGCCGCTGCGCCTCCCGAGGGAGGGCCGGCATCCGTCGGTCTCGGGCACGCGGGCCGTCGGTGATCCCCGGCTCCACCTCGTGGGCTACGGCGACTGGACCGGGCTTGCGTCGGCCACCCTCATCGGCGTCGGGCGCACGGCCAGGGACGCGGTGCGCGAGATCGTCGGCCTGCTCGACCGACGCGACCTGCTCGCTCGGTGACCGCTGGTCAGGCGCCGATGGGCTCGACATCGAGCGACCGCAGCAGGTCGACGACGCGGCGGCGGATCTCGTCGCGGATCGGCCGCACCGACTCGAGACCCTGCCCCGCGGGGTCGTCCAGGTCCCAGTCCTCGTAACGCTTGCCGGGGAAGATCGGGCACGTGTCGCCACACCCCATGGTGATGACGACGTCGGACTCCCGGACCGCGTCGGTCGTGAGGATCTTGGGGGTCTCGGCGGTGATGTCGATGCCCGCCTCTGCCATGGCGGAGACGGCCGACGGGTTGACGCTGTCGGCCGGGGCCGAGCCGGCCGAGCGCACCTCGACCGCTCCACCAGCGAGGTGGGCGAGGTAGGCCGCCGCCATCTGGGAGCGACCCGCGTTGTGGACGCAGACGAACAGGACGCTGGGACGCTCGGTCATGGCAGGACCTCTCGGGTCGGCGTGGCGACGGCAGGCCCGTCGTCGTGATGGGTGAAGCGGCGCCGCAGCGCCAGGCTGAGGTAGACGAGCGCGACGAGCGCCGGCACCTCGATGAGCGGGCCGACGACGCCGGCGAGGGCCTGCCCCGAGGTGGCGCCGAAGGTCGCGATCGCGACGGCGATCGCGAGCTCGAAGTTGTTGCCCGCCGCGGTGAAGGCCAGGGTCGCGGTGCGCTCGTACCCGAGCCCGAGGCTCGCTCCGAGCCCGAACCCGCCGCCCCACATGACGGTGAAGTACACGAGCAGCGGAAGCGCGATGCGCGCGACGTCGAGCGGCCGCGAGGTGATCGCCTCACCCTGCAGGGCGAAGAGGATGACGATGGTGAAGAGCAGCCCGTAGAGCGCCAAGGGAGCAACCCGTGGGATGAACGTCGTCTCGTACCAGACACGTCCGCGGCGCTTCTCGCCGATGCGCCGTGACAGGTAGCCGGCCAGGAGCGGCACGCCGAGGAAGATGAGCACCGAGCGGGCGATGTCCCACGTCGACGCGTCGATGCCGGTCTGCTCGAGGCCGAGCCACCCGGGCAGGACCGAGAGGTAGAACCAGCCGAGGCCGGCGAAGGCGACGACCTGGAAGACGGAGTTGAGCGCGACGAGCACCGCGGCGGCCTCACGGTCACCGCACGCGAGGTCGTTCCAGATGATGACCATCGCGATGCAGCGCGCGAGACCGACGACGATGAGGCCGGTGCGGTAGGCCGGCAGGTCCGGCAGGAAGATCCAGGCCAGGGCGAACATCAGGGCCGGCCCGAGGACCCAGTTGAGGAACAGGGAGCTCAGCAGGAGCCGCTTGTCACCGGTCACCGAGTCGAGCCGGTCGTAGCGGACCTTGGCGAGGACGGGGTACATCATGACGAGCAGGCCGAGCGCGATCGGGAGCGAGACCCCGTCGACCTCGACCCGCGCGAGCCCGTCGCCGAGCCCGGGGACGAGGCGCCCGAGGAGCAGGCCGGCCAGCATCGCGAGACCGATCCACACCGGCAGGAAGCGGTCGAGCGTCGAGAGCTTCGCCGCCACCGGGTCGTGGCGTGACGGAGTCTCCGTGACGGAGGGGCTGGTTCGGTTGGTCACCGGTGTCCTTCGAACGCTGGGGCGGTCGCAGCTCAGCTGCATCGACAGTGGTCGATATTCCAACGTTGGCAGTCACATCAGCATGTGTCAATATGGATCACTGTCGATGCCGGTGAACGGAGGGTGAACCCGTGAGCGTGACCACGCTGGGCACGACCCCGCAGCAGGTGTCCGCGTGCGGCACCGCCCCCGTCGACGTCCTCGACCGCGCGGAGGCCGACCGCCGGGCCGCCCTGCTCAAGGCCCTCGCCGACCCCGTGCGCCTCCAGCTGCTCAGCATCATCGGCGCCTCTCCCGGCCGCGAGGCGTGCGTGTGCGACATGACCGAGGCCGTGCAGGTGTCTCAGCCGACCGTGAGCCACCACCTCAAGACCCTCGTCGACGCGGGCATCCTCACCCGCGAGCGGCGGGGCAGCTGGGCCTGGTTCCGGCTCGACGACGAGCAGCTCGCCGCCGTGCGCGGCTTCCTCGACTAGCGCGGCCGACCGCCCCTCACATCTCCTCGTGTGTGTCGGGGTCACCGCCGAAGAGCCGCCCGTCGTGGCGCGCCAGCGCCGAGATCGCACTGACCTCGTCCGGGCTCAGGTCGAAACCGAAGACGTCGAGGTTGGCGCGCTGCCGCTCGGGGTCCGACGACTTCGGCAGCGGCACGACCCCGAGCTGCACGTGCCAGCGCAGGATCGCCTGGGCCGGCGTGACGCCGTGCGCCTCCGCGGCGGCGGCCACCGGGTCGGCGCCGAAGGGGGCGTTGCGCTTGCCGAGCGGGCTCCACGCCTCGGTGACGATCCCGAGCCGCTCGTGGACCGCGCGCAGACGCTCCTGCGGGAAGAGCGGGTGCAGCTCGACCTGGTTGAGCACCGGCGCGACGCCCGTCGCCTCGATGACGTCGGCGAGGTGCTGCTCGGTGAAGTTGCTGACGCCGACGGACCGCACGAGCCCGCGCTCGCGGCACTCGACGAGCGCCCGGTAGGCCTCGACGTAGAGCCCCACGCTCGGGTTGGGCCAGTGGATGACGGCGACGTCCACCTGATCGAGACCGAGGCGCTCGAGCGAGCCCTCGACCGAGGCGATGGCACGGTCGTGGGCGTGGTCGCGGCCCGGCACCTTCGTCTGGACGACGATCTCGTCGCGGGACACACCGGACCGGCGGATCGCCTCGCCGACCTCCGCCTCGTTGCCGTAGTTCACTGCCGTGTCGAGCAGCCGGTAGCCGGCCTCGAGCGCCGACACGATGGCGCGTATGCCGTCCTCTCCCGTGAGGGGGTACGTGCCGAAGCCGATGGCGGGGAGCGTCGTGCCGTCGCCGAGGGTGCGTGTCGGAACCTGGGTCATGGGTCCCAACCTAGGCACTCGGCGGGCCGGGTGCGAGAGCCGGCCGAGGGTCGAGCCGGTCGGGTCCGGCCCGCTCAGCCGCCCCGCGAGCGGGTTCGTGCGCGCCCCGGACGCGGGCCGGTCGCCTCTGGGGGATGATCGGGAGCGACCCCGGTGACCGCGCGGGGACGTCGACGACGAGGAGGGCGACCCACCCATGGCGCAGGACCGCGGACGCTTCCCACGCTCCGTCTTCGACCACGGCGAGGACCCGGACCCCCGCTTCAGTCTCGCCAACGAGCGCACGTTCCTCGCCTGGATCCGGACCGGACTGGCCTTCGTCGCGGCTGGGCTCGCCGTCGAGGCCCTCCAGGTGCCGCTGACCGAGTGGCTCCGCGTGACGATCTCGCTCCTGCTCGTCCTCGCCGGGATCGCCGCCACGGCGCAGGCCTGGCTCTCGTGGGTGCGCACCGAGCGCGCCATGCGGCGCCTCGCCCCGCTGCCGTCGTCTGGTCTCAAGCTGCCCATCGCGCTGCTGCTCGGGCTCGTCGCCCTCGCCGTCGTGGTCGGCCTGCTGCTGTGAACCCGCCGGCCGACCCCGGGCTGCAGGCCGAGCGCACCTCGCTCGCCTGGCGCCGCACGGCACTCTCGGTGGCGGTCGGCTCGCTCATCGCGCTGCGGGTGCTCCCCCCGCAGCTCGGACCACTCGGGTATGCCCTCGCCGTGCTCGGCCTGCTCTGGAGCCTCGACCTCGCACTGACGGCGCGACGCCGCTACCGCGACGCGAGCCACCTCGTGCGCACCCGTGACGACCTCGACGGTCGTGCGGTGGCCGCGTCCGCGCTCGCGAGGACGGCACTGGCCGCCGGGGTCCTCGCGGTCGTGGCCCTCGTCCTCGTCGTCGTCATCGCGAGCCGCTGACGGCGACGACCCCGCATGCAGTGTCCCCTCCGACACACGACATACGGGGTCGGCGACGTCAGGGAGCGGTCTGGACCGCCGGCCGCCCGGCGACCTCGCGGTCACCGGATCCGCCTGTGGGACGGAGCTTCTCACCCTCGATGTCGACGTTGGGCATCGCGCGGTCGAGCCACCGGGGCAGCCACCACGCCCTGTCGCCGAGGAACGACATGACGGCCGGGACGAGCGACAGGCGTACGACGAAGGCGTCGACCGCGACACCGAATGCGAGGGCGAAGCCCATCGACTTGATGATCGGGTCCTCGACGAGGACGAAGCCGGCGAAGACCGACATCATGATGAGCGCCGCGGCGACGACGACCCGCGCGCCGTGGCCGACACCCGCGACGACCGCCTCGCGCGCGGTCTCGCCGTGGACGAAGTCCTCGCGCATCCGGGAGACGAGGAAGACCTCGTAGTCCATGGCCAGGCCGAAGAGGATGCCGATGAGCAGGATCGGCAGGAAGCTGACGAGCGGCCCGGCGGTGTCGAGCCCGACGAGCGAGGACAGCCAGCCCCACTGGAAGATCGCGACGGTCGCCCCGAACGCGGCGCCGATCGTCAGGAGGAAGCCGAGCGTCGCCGTGAGGGGCACGAGCAGCGACCGGAACATCAGCATGAGCAGCACGAATCCGAGCCCGACGACGACGAGCAGGTAGACGGGCAGTGCCGCGGAGAGCTTGTCGGACACGTCGACTCCGACGGCCGTGACACCGGTGACCGAGATCTCCGCCCCGGTCGCACCGGACGTCGCCGCGAGCGCCGAGCGCAGGTCGCGGACGAGGTCGAAGGTGGCCTCGTCCGTCGGTCCCGACTTCGGGATGACGGCGAGGATCGTCGTGCGCCCGTCGGCGCTCGTCTGCCCGGGTGCGACGGCGAGCACGTCGGACAGACCGGTGGCCGCCTTCGCGGCACCGGCGGTCGCCTGCTGCGCCTGCTGCTCGGTGTCGCCGTGGACGACCATGACGAGCCGGCCGTTGAACCCCTCGCCGAAGCCCTCCGAGATGAGGTCGTACGCGATGCGCTTGCTGCTCGTGGCCGGCGCGGTGCCGTCGTCCGGCAGGGCGAGACGCATGTCGGCGGCGGGCAGGGCGACCGCGCCGAGGACGACGATGCCGGTGAGGAGCACCGGCACCCGGTGGCGGACCGTGAAGCGCCCCCAGGCGAACCCGCGGTTGCCGGCCTGCTCGTCGAGGTCGGTGCCGGTCCCGTCGGCCTGACGCTGGCGGCGCGAGAGGACCCGGTCGCCGGCGAAGCCGAGCAGGGCCGGGAGCAGCGTCACCGCCACGAGGACGGCGACGAGGACGGTCCCGGCGGCGGCGAGACCCATCGCCGTCAGGAACGGGATGCCGACGACCGACAGGCCAGCGAGGGCGATGATCACCGTCAGGCCGGCGAAGACGACGGCGGTGCCCGCCGTGCCCACGGCCCGCCCGGCGGCCTCCTGGTGGTCGAGGCCGAGGGCGAGGTTGTGCCGGTAGCGCGAGGTGATGAAGAGCGAGTAGTCGATGCCGACGGCCAGGCCCAGCATGAGCGCGAGGACCGGTGTCACGCTGGAGAGCTCGACGGCGTGCCCGACGATGAGCAGGCCGATCATGCCGACGCCGACGCCGATGAGCGCGTTGACCATCGTCATGCCGGCCGCGACGAGCGAGCCGAACGTGATGACGAGGACGACGAGCGCGACGAGCACGCCGAGGCCCTCGGTCGAGCCGATCTCCGGGGTCGCGAGCAGGGGCTCGCCACCCGCGGCCACGGCCCACCCGCTGGGGGCATCGTCGCCGAGCGCCTCGTAGGCAGAGCGCTGGTCGGCGGTCAGCTCGTCGGCCGTGCGGTCGAACTGCACGGTGACGAGGCCGTAGCGGCCGTCCGGGCTCAGGGCCTTGGTGTCGAAGGGGCTGAGCGCGCCGACGACACCCGGGACCTTCGCGGCCCGCGCGACGACGTCGTCGACGACGGCCTTGCCGGCCGGGGCGACGACGGTCTGGCCCTGCGGGGCGCGGACGACGACGGTGCCCGACGCCCCGCTCGCCTGCGGGAACTCCTTGGCCAGCGCCTCGAGGGCCCTCTGGGACTCCGTGCCGGGGATCGTGACGCTCGAGGTCGGGGCGCTGCCCAGGGTCAGCAGCACGCCAGCGAGCACGGCGAGCAGGACGAACCAGGCGGACGTGACGACGCCGCGGCGACCGAACGCGAAGCGTCCGATCCGGTAGAGCAGAGTGGCCATCAGGTGACTCCAGGGGGCTCGAGGCAAGGGTTCGGTGGGCCGGGCGTCGCTGACCAGCGCCTCTCAAGTTAACCGAGCGGCTAAGTCGAAGACAAGCCGATCGGCTAACTCCGCTAGGGTGACGGCCACCACGCCACCCGCCGACGGGACGTCGACCCGCGAACCGCGGCACACGGCATACGGACACCGCGTGGACGACCGACGAGGAGGCGACCGTGGCACGACCCCAGGCCCCGCGGGGCCACGGCCGCCGACGCGTCATCGACGCCGCCGTCGAGCTCTTCGCCGAGCACGGCGTCACCGGGACGTCGCTGCAGATGATCGCCGACCACCTCGGGGTCACCAAGGCGGCCGTCTACTACCAGTTCCACGCCAAGGAGGACATCGTCCTCGCCGTCCTCGAGGAGGCCCTCGTCGACATGACGGCCTTCGTGACGGCCGCGGAGGCGGAGGCGACCCCCGACGCAGCCGCGACGGCCGCGCTCCGGGGACTCGTCGACCTCGTGATCGGTCACCGCCAGGTCGTCGCCGCCCTCATGCGCGACCCCGCGGTCGAGCGCATCATGGCCGGCCACGACGACCTCAACTCGCTCATCGGCCGGCTGACCGCGCTGCTCCTCGGCCCCGCGCCGGACCTGCGCCGGCGCATCGCCGTCTCCGTCGTCGGCGCTGGCGTCGCCCAGGCCGGCATCGACCCGATGCTCGCCGACGTCGACGACGAGACGCTGCGCGCCGAGCTGCTCCGGCTCGGACCCGCGATGCTCCCGCGCGACTGAGGTCGCGTCAGAGAGCGGGTCAGAGGTCGCTGAGGTCGACCGAGGTCAGGCCCCAGATGACGAGCACGTCGAGGGCGATGATGATGATCCCCCAGAGCGGGTAGTACGGCAGCCACAGGAAGTTCGCGAGCGCCGACAGCACGGCGAGGGCGACACCGACCGACCGGGCCAGCAGGTTGCCGGTGAAGATGAAGCCGCCCGCGACCGCCGCCGCCAGGCCGATGACCATGTGGAACCACCCCCAGGCGGTCGCGTTGAAGGTGAAGACGTAGCTCGGCGTGGTGACGTAGAACTCGGGGCCGTTGACGACGGCGATGAGTCCCTCGACGAACTGGAACACGCCGACGACGAGCATGATCGTCGCGGCGAACGTGCTCGCCCCGGCGGCCCAGAGCGTGCGTGCGCGGTGGGTGGGGGCGGTGGGGCTGGCTCCGGCCATGGCGGCCTCCGTTCAGGTGGTTCTGGCTGTCAGGGATGGATCGGATGGTGCTGGTGCTGCTGGTCGCTCAGGCGAAGACCCCCTCGCGGAACTCCTCGCGCACCCGCACCGCGTCCTGGATGGCGTGCATCTGCTCGTCGGTGCACGTCAGGTCGTAGACGTCGCGGATGAACTCGGGCAGGTCGGCGCGGTAGTCGTGGGCCCAGGCCCTGAACTCGCCCGGCAGCTGCGCGTTCTTCATGTCGATGAGCGTCTGGAAGAACGTCGTGACGGGTCGCCACCGCATCCCCGCGGGTATGCCGCGTGGTGACCGCAGCGGCACGTCCTCGCGGCGTGGCCGGTCGGGTCCCAGCCAGGCGGGCCTGCGGTTGAGCAGGTCGAGGCCGAACTTCGTCACGCCGTCGTTGTCGTGGCTGAGCAGCACGTAGCGCAGCCGGTCCCGGACGTCCTGGCCCAGGGCGACGAGCTGCTCGTGGTCGTTGACGACCGTGACGAGGCTCGCGTCGACGTCGGGACGCGGCGCGCCGGTCACCTCGTGCATCCACTTGCTGCCGCCGGGGGTTCCGATCCACAGGGCCCGGTCGATGCCGAGCGCCTGCGGGCCGAGGGTTCCCCAGCCGAGCAGCACGTCCTGGCTCGTGTGCGCCCCGAGCGACTCCCCGAAGAGCACGACCTCGGGCCGCTCGTCCGGCGCCATGGCACGCACCCGCTGGAGGATGCGCAGCCACAGCAGCCGGTTCTGCTCGCGGGCGTCGCGGACCTTGCCGAGCGACAGCGGCGACGGGCGCTTGGAGTACTGCATCGTGACGCTCGCGACGTCGCCGCGGGTGAGGTACTGCGCGGCGGCGATCGCGACGTAGTTGACGTAGCCCGTCCCGGTGGGCGACACGAGCATGAGCAGCGAGCGCGACCACGCGTCGGTGCGGTCCATCTCGGCGATCGCGAGCTCGACGCGCTCGGTGGGGCTCGGTGCACTGTCGAGGCCGACGAAGACCTGCACGGGGTGGGCGCGGGCGGGCTCGCCCATGACCGTCGCGATCGACAGGTCCGGCGGGGTCCTGCCGTCGGGCAGCGGTAGGGGGTTCGGGACGGGTGCCGGGCGCACGTAGGTGACGGCGTGCCGCCGGCCCTCCCGTCCGAGGGAGTCCCAGGAGACGAGGCTGGCGGGGTCGCCGCTCGTCATCGGGTCGGTCCACACGCCGGGTGCAGCCCGCATCCACGGGTCCACGGTCGTCGTCACGGCCTCGATGCGCTGCATGACCCGGGTCCAGAGCGCGTTGACGGCGAAGCCCGCGCCGGCCATGAAGGCCGCGTGCGAGGCCAGCTGCCAGGCGAGCCCGGAGCCGGGCGCCTGTCCAGGAGCGAGCCGGCGCACCTGCTCGGCGGTCCATCGCTCGGCCCAGCCGGCGCCGTAGAGCACGGCGAGGACCGCGCCACCGGCGGCGAGCCCACGGAGGGTGGGCACGTCGTCGACGGTGTCGAGCCCTGCCTCCGAGCCGGACTCGCGCCGGGCCCGCTCGATGAGCGCCGACGTGGCCAGACCCACGGGGATCGACAGCGGCAGGGCGGCGAGACGTCCGTCCGCACCGACCGCGCGGTCGAGCCGGCGCACCCCGGCCGTCGCCCCGATGAGCACCGACCCGGACAGGCCCGTGGCGCCCATCCGCCACGCTCCCTGGCGCAGGACCCCGTCCTTCGCCGTCGCGACGCCACGCCGGTCGAGGTAGGCGGCGAGACCCAGCCCCAGCGGCGCCATGACGAGCTCGCACCCCAGGGCGGCCGCCGACCGGCGGCGCTCGTCGGACCAGCCGTCCGGGAAGACGGGCCACGTCGCTGCGGCGTTCGCCACGACGTCGATGACGTCCTGCGAGGAGATGGCGATGAGGTAGTGGGCTCCCGCCGACAGTCCGGTGATGATCCCCTGGTCCTGCCAGGAGCGTTTCGACAACGACGGCGCGAGCGTCGACGGTGTGACGAAGGAGGCCATGACGAGGCCGACCTTCTGCCCGGTGTGGACGAAGTCCGACTGCTCCATGAGCCCTCCCCGGCGCTGGACCGGCTGGGGGTGGACCCGACGTCACACCCGCCCCACCTTCGAGCATGGTCACCTCGGGACGCCGTGCGCTCACCCCTCCAGGGTGATCTTCGGGCGCAGCGCGAGGCCGTCGGCCCGCAAGGGTGCCCACCGGGCGTCAGGCGTGAGCATCATGGATCCATGACTGCGAACGTCGAGGTCGACCCGCCCACCGCTCCGACCTCCGCGCCGTCGTCGGCGCTGACCCATCTCGAGTCCGCGGACGGCCGGTCCTTCGTCGCGCGCGGGCCCGCGGGCGAACGCCCGCTGCCGGGTGACTACCTCGAGCTCGAGGGCGAGGACGGCATCCTCGCCTTCGTCGAGGAGGTCGCCGGCGAGGCGTCGGGCTCCGGCTTCGCCGCCACGGGGACCCTGGTCCACGTCGGGGGCGGCTCGGGCGGCTCGGGCGGCTCGGGGCGAGCAACCGACTCCCCCTGGCACGACGTCCCGGTCCGGCCGACCCGACCCGACACCGTGCAGCGGCTGCTCTCGGGCGCGGATCCCGTCCTGCACCTCGGACACCTCGCCGGCCAGGACTCGGTGGGCGTCGCGCTCGTGCCCAACCGCCTCAACCGGCACACGTTCTGGTGCGGGCAGAGCGGGTCGGGCAAGACGTACGCCCTCGGCGTCCTGCTCGAGCGCATCCTACTGACGACCCGTCTCCCCATGGTCGTCTTCGACCCCAACAGCGACTTCGTGCGCCTGCACGAACGGGCCGTCCAGGCCGACGCCGCGGATGCCGAGCAGGCGCAGGCGCTCCGGGACCGCGAGGTCGTCGTGCTGCGGCCCGACGACGAGGAGAACCCGCTGCGGGTGCGCTTCACCGAGCTGACGTCGCGGGCCAAGGCCGCCGTCCTGCGCCTCGACCCGGTCATCGACCGAGCCGAGTACAACGCGCTGCTGCGCCTCTTCGGCGGCGACTTCCAGACCGTGGACGCGGGGCAGATCGTCCCCTACATGCGTTCTCTCGGGGATCCGGACGCCGAGGCGCTGGCCCAGCGCCTGGAGAACCTCGGCCTCACCGAGTGGACGCGGACCTGGGCGTTCGGCGCGACGGCCGTCACCGAGGTCATCGCCCGGCGACCGGCCGCGACGGTGGTCGACCTCGGCGGCTACGACCGGCACGAGGAGCAGCTCACCGTCGCGCTGGCCGTGCTCGACGACCTGTGGGCGCGCCGGGCCGAGCGGCGCCCGCTGCTCATCGTCGTCGACGAGGCGCACAACCTCTGCCCGCCCGACCCGGAGACGCCGCTCGGCGTGGCGGTGCGCGACCGGCTCATCCAGATCGCGGCGGAGGGCCGCAAGTACGGCCTCTGGCTGCTCCTGTCGACCCAGCGCCCCTCGAAGGTGCACCCCGGCATCGTGTCGCAGTGCGACAACCTGACGCTGATGCGGATGAACTCGCGGGACGACCTCGACCAGCTCGCCTCGGTCTTCGGCTTCGTGCCCCGCGGCCTGCTCGCCCAGGCAGCCCGCTTCCGGCAGGGCGAGGCGCTGCTGGCGGGCGGGTTCGTGCCGATGCCGAGCGTGGTGCAGGTCCGTGGACGCATCACCCCGCAGGGCGGCACCGACGTCCCAGTGCCGATGCCCTGACGGCTCGGACCTCCGGGGCCGTCCCGGGCTCAGGCGTCCGGGGGGAAGGCGATGGCCTCTCCCTCGATGCGCAGGCGCAGCTCGGTGCCCTTGGCGGCGATGAACGCGTTGGAGTGGCGGATGCTGATGATCTCGCCCTCGCGCGCGAGCGCCGAGGTCTCGCAACCCGGTTCGCGGCCCGAGGTCAGCTCGAGACGAACGGTGCTCTCGGGACCGAAGTAGTCGGTGTCGACGACGACGCCACGGATCGGGCCGTGCTCGTCGACGCGGATCTGCTCCGGCCGCAGCATGAGCTGGACCCGACCGCGCAGCGACGTCGGCGCGAGCGGGACGGCGCCGAGGGAGCAGGTGGCGGTGTCGCCGTCCACCCACGCCTCGAGCATGACCGCGTCACCGAGGAACTCGGCCGTGGCGCGGTCGACCGGTCGCGTGTAGACCTCGAGCGGACGATCGACCTGCGCGAGCAGACCGTCGCGCATCACGGCGACCTGGTCGGCGAAGCTCAGCGCCTCGGCCTGGTCGTGGGTGACGAGGACCGTCGTGATGCCGGCGTCGTGGAGCACCTTGGCCACCGTGCGCCGGGTCGCGACCCGCAGCCCCGCATCGAGGGCCGAGAAGGACTCGTCGAGGAGCATGAGCTCGGGCTCGCGGGCGAGGGCCCGCGCGAGCGCCACCCGCTGCTGCTGCCCGCCCGAGATCTCGTGCGGTCGCCGCGCCGCGAGCGCGCTGTCGAGCGAGACCATCTCGAGCAGCTCGGCGACGCGAGCCCGCACCGCCTTGCGGCCGCCGGTCAGCTCCGAGGCGTCGATGCCGAAGGAGATGTTCTGGCCGACCGTCAGGTGCGGGAAGAGGGCGCCGTCCTGGGCGACGTAGCCGACGTCGCGGTGGTGGGCGGGCACCCAGGCGTCATCGCTCGCGAGGACGCGCCCGCTCAGGGTGACCGAGCCCGCGTCGGCGCGCTCGAAGCCGGCGATGAGCCGCAGCAGGGTCGTCTTGCCCGACCCCGACGGGCCGACGATGGCCGTCGTGCTCCCCGGGTCGACCGACAGGGTGACGCCGCGGAGCACCTGCTGCGGGCCGAAGCTCTTCGTCAGTCCACCGACCTCGAGGCGGCCCCGGGCCGACGGGTCGTGGTAGTCGACCGGCGGGTGCACGGCGGTCGACGGAGGTGTCGTGGTCATTGTCCGGCCGCTTTCTTCGACTGCTGGAAGAGCAGGTAGGTCATCGGCGCCGAGAGCACGACCATGAGCAGGGCGTACGGCGCGGCCCCGGCGTAGTCGATCTCGCTGCTCTTGGCCCAGAACTCCGTCGCGAGGGTGGTGGTGCCGTTCGGGGCGAGCAGCAGGGTCGCCGTCAGCTCGTTGACGATGGCGAGGAAGACCAGGGCCGCTCCCCCGGCCGCGGCCGGTGCCGTGAGCCGAAGCGTGACCCGGACGAAGGCCGCGAAGGGCCGTACGCCGAGGGCCTGCGCGGCCTCCTCGAGCTCCCGCGGTGCCTGCGCGAGCCCCGAGCGGAGGCTGACGAGGCTGCGCGGCAGGAAGAGCAGGACGTAGGCCGCGACGAGGACGACGGCCGTCTGGTAGAAGGCCGGCAGGAAGCGGATGCTCACGGTGACGAAGGCGAGGCCGACGACGATGCCCGGCATCGAGCTCGTGATGTAGTTGGACAGCTCGAGCGAGCGGGTGAACCAGCTGGGCCGCCGCACGGCGAGGAAGGCCATCGGGAAGGCGACGAGCGTCGTCGCCGCCGCCCCGGCCGCGCCGTAGACCAGCGTCTGGAGCAGGGCCGGGACGATCTCGTCGGGGGCCCAGATCTCCGAGCCGCCGAGCACGACCCACCGGAGGACGAACCACATCGGCACTCCGACGGCGAGCACGACGAGCAGCAGGAGCGCGAGCTGGGCCGGCACGTGGAGCCGGCGGAGCGGCATACGCCCCGGGGCAGCCTGCCCACCGGAGCCGACGCGGGCGTAGCGCGCGGTGCCGCGGGTGCGGACCTCGGCGACGAGCAGCAGGAGGCACAGGACGACGAGGACGCTGGCGAGCATGTTGCCGGCCGCGCCGTTGAAGGTGGACTGGTACTGCACCATGATCGCCGTCGTGAAGGTGTCGAAGCGGATCATCGCGAAGGCGCCGTACTCGGCGAGCAGGTGCAGGCCGACGAGCAGCGCGCCCCCGGTCATCGCGAGCCGCAGCTGCGGCAGCACGACCCTGCGGAAGACCTGCCACGGGCCGAGCCCGAGCGCGGCTGCCGACTCCTCGAGCGCCGGGTCGAGGCGGCTCAGGGTCGCCGCGGCCGGGATGTAGACGAGCGGGAAGTACGACAGCACCGAGATGAGCACCCCCGACCAGAGACCCGCGAGGGACGGCACGGCCGACACCCAGCCGTAGCTGTTGACGAACGCAGGGATGGCGAGCGGCGCGGCGAGCGCGAGGGCCCAGAACCTGTTGCCGCGCAAGGCGGTCCGCTCGACGAGCCAGGCGCCACCGACGCCGAGGACGAGGCACAGCGGCACCGACACCGCCATGAGCAGGATGGTGTTGATCAGCAGCTCACCGACGCGGGCGCGGAAGATCAGCCCGACCGCGGTGTCCCAGCCGGTGGCGACCGTCATCGCGATGACGTAGCCGAGGGGCACGAGCGAGAAGAGCGCGATGAGCACGGCGATGACCGCCAGGGCCGACGGTCGCCGACGCCCGGACGCCGGGCCCGGGCGGGTGCCCGGGCCCGGCGTGCGGGCCGTGCCGGTGCCGGTCGCGCGGTGTGCGCCCGGAGCGGTGAGGTCGGTGGTCACCCGAGAACTACAGCAGACCCGCCTTGGTCATCAGATCGGTGACCGTGGCGGAGTTGAGCTTGGCGGGGTCGACCGTCGGGGCCCGGAGGTCCTTCAGCGGCACGAGCGCCGGGTTCGACGGCACGTCGGAGCCGACGGCGTACTCGAAGGACGTGCCCTTCTGCAGCACCTCCTGGCCGGCCCTGCCGGTGACGAACTTCAGGAACGACTGGGCGGCCGCGGCGTTCTTCGACGAGTTCAGCACGCCGCCACCGGAGACCGAGACGAAGGCGCCCGGGTCCTCGTTCTTGAAGTAGTGGGTGCCGACGTTGGCCGAGTTCTCGCCGGTCTTCGCCTGGTCGCCGTAGTAGTAGTAGTGGTAGATCAGCGCGGTCTCGACCTCGCCGGAGTTGACCGCCTTCATCGCGGTGCTGTTGCCCTTGTAGACCTTGGCGTTGGTCTTCATCGCGGTCAGCCAGTCGTTGGCCACGGCCGCGCCCTTGAGCTCGAGCAGCGCGGACACGATGGCCTGGAAGTCGGCACCGGACGGTGAGGCGGCCCAGCGGCCCTTCCACTCCGGCTTCGCGAGGTCGAGCATCGAGGCGGGGAGCTGGTTCTCCTGCAGCGTGCGCTTGTCGTAGACGAGGACCGTCGAGCGGGCCGCGATGCCGGTCCACTTGCCCGTCGAGGGCCGGAACGCGGCGGGCACCTGGTCGAGCGTGGCCTTGTCGACGTCGGCGAACAGCCCGGCGTTCTCGACCTGCGTCATGGCGGGGCTGTTCTCGGTGAGGAAGACGTCGGCCGGCGATGCCGCGCCCTCCTGGACGATCTGGTTGGACATCTCGGAGTCGTCGCCGTTGCGGACGGTGACCTTGATGCCGGTCTGCTTCGTGAACGCGTCCACCCACTCCTGGGTGAGGCTCTCGTGCTGCGCGTTGTAGACGGTGATGCTGCCCGATCCGTCGGTCGACCCGTCGCCGGAGGACGAGCCGGAGCCGCAGGCCGTCAGGGCGAGGGCGCCGACGGCCGCGAGGGCGACGCCGATGGTGGTGCGGGGGCGGGAGGTCATGTGAGCTGCCTTCGTGGATCCGGAGGGGCGCGCCGGTCCCGTCGGACGGCGCGCCTAGTAGGTAAGCCTTACCTTACACAGCGTGGCGAGTGCCTCCGTCCACCCCCGAGGGCGCCCACTAGGCTCGTCCCATGCGCCGGACCATCGTCTCCCTCGTCGACGACCTCGACGGCACCGAGGCGGCCGAGACCGTCACCTTCGGCATCGACGGGAACTCCTTCGAGATCGACCTCTCCGAGGCGAACGCCGACGCGCTCCGCTCGGCGCTCGAGGGCTGGGTGTCCCGGGCCAGGCGCGCCGGTGCCGACCGCCGGACGCACACGGCGCCCACGCGGTCGACGACGGTGCTGCCCGCCGTGGGCGAGTCACGCAACGCGCTGATCCGCGCCTGGGCGGCCGAGACAGGACACCACGCACCTGCGCGCGGCCGCATCCCGCAGGCCGTCGTCACGGCGTACGACGACGCCCACAGGTAGCCGCTCGTCCGCTCGCCCGCTCGGCGGCCGTGGCCCCTCCTCGTCGCCGTGGGCTAGGCCCGCGGCCCCTCGCGGTGCTCCTGCTCCGACACCTGCTTGCCGTGCACCCAGTACTGCACCGACCCGTCCTCGGCCTCGACGGCCGGGCCGTCGAGGCGGTGCAGCCGCGCCGCCGTGAAGTAGAGGGTGTCACCGCGGGCGACGATGACCTTGTCGTAGCCGCCGGTGGGGTGGCGGGTTCCGCTTCTCCATTCGGGCTGCGACGTCACGGTGCTGGGGTCTCCGGATCTGCTGGTGGACGGTCAGGCGATGGGCTCAGGCTACTGCCCGTCCCCGTCAGTGGCGGTCGCGCCCGGACCGTTGGCGCGTCCGCGCTGCACGCAGCCCGTCGTCGGCCCCTGCTCCAGATCCGCACCGCGTCCGCGACCTCGGTGAGCAGTCCGGCCGCGTGAGCCGCGTGACACGACAGGCTCCCCGGGTGAGTGGTCACCCGGGGAGCCGGCAGCGGTGCCGTGCGGCGTGCCCCGGCCCGGCGTCCGGGCCAGGGCCCGCCATCACGACGGACGGCGACCGGCAGGCGGGGAGCGCTCCCGGCCCCGAGCGACGGGACCGACCTCCCGCCGCACCGCCCGGTGCGTCGCACTCCGGCGGCCGGCCTCGCGACGAGCGCGCCGGGGCGGTCCTCCGTCGGGCCGGTCGGGGTGGTCGGGTGGGCGCACCGGCGGCCAGCCCGCGCCGATGATCGCGTCGAACTCGGCGCGCAGCAGCTCGTCGTCGTCGCAGACGAGGGCCATGAAGGCCTCGTCGACGTCGGCGGCCGACTCGACGGGCACGACCATGAGCGTCACCTCCCTCAGGCGGTGATCGTCTTCCGGTCGTCCGCGTCGTGCGAGATCTCGATCTTGCGCGGCTTGGCGCGCTCCGCCACGGGGATCGCGAGCCGCAGGACGCCCGCGTCGTAGCTCGCACGGATGTGCTCGGTGTCGAGGCTGTCGCCGAGCACGAGCTGGCGGCTGAAGACGCCCCGCGGCCGCTCGGCCGCGATGAGGTCGGCATCGCTCGCACGGGTGGGACGCTCGGCCTTGACCGTCACGACGTTGCGTTCGACATCGAGGTCGATGGACTGCGGGTCGACGCCCGGCAGGTCCAGCTCGACGTGGAAGGTGTCACCGTCACGCCAGGCGTCCATCGGCATCGCCGAGGGCCGGGCCAGGGTGCCGCTGGTCCCGAGGGCCAGCTGGGCCACCCGGTCGAGGTCGCGGAAGGGGTCGCGGAAGGGGTCGGTGCGCATCAGCATCGTTGTCACCTCCATCAAGTCCAGATGCTCCATGGTGACCACGACCGCATCTCACGGTCCGTGGCATGCGCTGTAAGAATTTTGTAGCACCGCCGAGTTCGTCTGTGCAAGAGCATGATTCGAGAAAATCTGGCCATCTCCCCAGGCTCTCAGGATGTTCTCTCTCGACCGGGAGCCCCCTGACCGGGACCCGCACCTCGTCAGCGGACGGTATCCGCGCGCTGGGCAGTGACTGGCCCTCGGCGCCCAAGCAGGCGACGATGACGCCATGGCGAAGTCTGGGGGTGGCCCGCGGTTCTTCAAGCGCCGCGGTGACGAGCTCACGGTCAAGGACGGCGAGGGCAACAAGCACCACGCGACGCTCGAGCGCGTCGACGCCGACTCGACGCAGGAGGACGGTTCGTTCGTCCTGGGCTACTGCAAGAGCTGCGACTGGACGGGCCCGGCCCGTCGGGCCCGGGACAAGGCCCGTAAGGACGCGCTCGCCCACGCCGACGAGTGCCCGAGCAAGGGCAAGGTCCGCCTCGGCGTGAGCGAGAACGACCCCCGCTAGGTCCTCGCCGAGCCGGGGCTCGCCGCGCACTTCAGGACTGACCACCGCCGAACGGCAGGCCCGGGTCCTTGGTCCCTACTGGCTTCCGGCGGCCGGACGTACAGTGGGAGGTGCTGGGAAGTCAGCCAGCCCGAGAGCCCCGACCGTACGCCGCGGGGGTCGTGAGTACTCCGCTCCGCGCCGGGCGCCTCGTGTTCACCGACCCACCGGGATCGCACGATGCCTGCACCCACGACCGTCCCCCGCTCTCGACCGATCCCGTGCCGCTCGGCCGCGCGGACGCCTCTGTCACGCACCCACCTCGCCGCTCGCGGGCTCGCGACCGTCCCCGGTTCCCCTCGCCTGAAAGGTCGCCCGTCATGACCTGGATCATCGTCACCATCGTGGTCGCGGTCGTGCTGCTGCTCCTCGCCCTGTCGGTCCGCGTCGTCCAGCAGTACGAGACCGGCGTGCTCTTCCGCCTCGGCGTCGTCATCGGCGAGCGAGCGCCCGGCCTGCACCTGATCATCCCCGTCGTCGACTCGCTGCACCGGGTCTCGTTGCGGATCGTCACGATGCCCATCCAGTCCCAGGGCATCATCACCAAGGACAACGTCAGCGTCGACGTGTCCGCCGTCGCCTACTTCAAGGTCGTCGACCCGGTGAAGTCCGTCGTCGCCATCGAGAACGTCCGGGCCGCGATCGACCAGATCGCCCAGACCACGCTGCGCAAGGTGGTCGGCCAGCACACCCTCGACCAGACGCTCTCGGAGACGGACAAGATCAACCTCGACATCCGCGGGATCCTCGACGTCACGACCGCCGACTGGGGCGTCGAGGTCACCCTCGTCGAGCTCAAGGACATCCAGCTCCCGGAGAGCATGAAGCGCGCCATGGCCCGACAGGCCGAGGCCGAGCGCGAGAAGCGCTCCAAGATCATCAACGCCGAGGGCGAGTCCCTCGCCGCGACGGCGCTCGGTGAGGCCTCCGACATCATGATGGAGCACCCGCTGGCCCTCCAGCTGCGCAACCTCCAGACCCTTGTCGAGCTGGGCGTCGACAAGAACTCGACCGTCGTCTTCCCGGCGCCGCTCATGTCGACGATCGCGGAGCTCGGCACCTTCCTGACGCGTGAGACCGCCGCCGCCGAGAGCACGACGGCTCCCGCGGCGCCCAGCGAGGGTCGGTCCGCACCCCCGAGCGGTCAGGTCACTCGGACGCTGAGTCCCGCCACCGTCTCCGCGCTCGGTCACCTCAGCGCCGGCGGGTCGGACCCGGGCCGCTTCACGTCGGCACCGAACCGCGACTACCTGTGGGGCCAGTACCGCCATACGGAGTCGGACCCGGTGGGCTGAGGGACCACCGGTGCAGCGCCGCCCCGGACCGGACCCGTCGAAGACGTCCGCGCGCCCCACGTCCGTCGACCGTGTCACCTCGAACGACGCGACGACGTTGGCGACCGACCGAGGACCCGCTCCCATGAACATCGGGGTCGTCCTCGTCGTCGAGCACGGCGGCACACTGGCCCTCGACGAGGTGCGCACCCTCCTGAGTGCCCGGATCCCCTTGGTCCCCAGACTTCGTCAGCGGCTCCGCTCGACGCCGATCGGGTGTGGTCGGTCGATCTGGGTCGACTCCGAGGACTTCGACGTGGACCGCCACCTGAGCCACGTCGTGCTCGACCCACACCTCGGCTCGCCGGACGGGGCGGCGACCGGTTCCGCGACCGTCGACCCGACGCTGCTCGCCGAGGCCGCCGCCTTCGTCTGCACCCCGCTCCCGCGCGACCGCCCCCTGTGGGCCGCCCGCTGGGTCACCCGCCCCGGCGACGACGAGGCCGCCCTCGTGCTGAGCGCCCACCACTGTCTCGCCGACGGTCTCGGCGGGCTCGCGGTGCTCGCCGCCCTCTGCGACGATCGCGCGCCCGCACCCGCCGGCCCAGCTCGCGCGTCGGGACCACCGCCCTTCCCGAGACCGGCGCCGACGACCGCCGAGCTGGCCCGCGACGCGTGGCGGGCCCGTGCGGCCGCCGTGAAGCGCGCCCCGGCACGGCTCGGGGTGGCGGTCACCGGCATACGCGAGCTCGCCGGGCCCGGTCGGCACCCCCGGCTGGCCGCACGCACCTCGCTCAACCGACCCACCGGGCCGGGGCGCCGGATGACCACCGCCGCGGTGTCCGTGGAGGGGCTCGTCGAGTGCGCCCACGCCCGGGGCTGCACCGTCAACGACCTCGTGCTCTCGTCCGTCGCCGGTGCCGTCGGGGGCCTGCTGCGGTCGCGCGGGGAGAGCGTGTCCGAGCTCGTCGCGTCGGTGCCGGTGTCGGACCGCCGCTCGACCGTCGCGGACCGGCTCGGCAACCACACCGGCGTCATGTCGCTGCCCCTCCCCCTGGTGGACGACGCCGACGAGCGCCTGCGGAGGGTCGCGGCGCTGACGACGCAGCGCAAGGGGCCCGTGCGCGGAGCCTCGTCAGGCCCACTCGGTCTGGCCTTCCGGATGCTCGCGCGCGTCGGTGCCTTCCAGACCTTCGTCGACCACCAGCGTCTCGTGCACACGTTCGTGACCAACGTGAGGGGCCCGACCGCCCCCTGGCACCTCGCCGGGCGCCGGGTCAGCGGCGTCGTCCCGATGGCGATCACGCCGGGCAACGTCGGAGTGAGCTTCGACGTCCTGTCGTATGCCGGCCGGCTCGTCGTGACGCTCGTCGCGGATCCCGCGGTCGTGCCCGACCAGGACGACCTCACCGCTCGGCTCGAGGTCGAGCTGTGCCGCCTGGCGGCTCGGCCGGCCGCGGACGCTCTCGGTCAGTAGTCGACCCCGCTGACCGGGACGACCAGCGGGCCGGTCGCGATACGTCGTGCCGCATCCTTCAGCAGCGACTGCGGGTCACCGTTGAACAGGTCGACACCCTCGGCCATGCAGATGAGCATCGAGTCGAGCGACCTGAGCGGAAAGGTCCATTTCAGTCCGACTCCATCGGGCAAGGCGTCCCTCATGAGCTGTATGCGGGTGAGGCCTGTCCGCGCGCCCCGCCACGAGCCGCCCTGGACGAGCCAGACACCCGTGGCGCCCAACAGCTCGCACGCCGCGAAGGTGGCCTGCGGAGTGAGCCCATCAGTGTCCAGCACCACTCGCACCCGCACGTCCTAGGCCGTCATGGCCTCGACCAGCGCGCTGACGTCGTCAGCGAAACCGTGCCCGGCGTCGGCGCTCAGGCGGTCGACGCCGGCCAGCATCCCGAGGTCCGTGGCGCCGTCGGCCGCCAGTCGTCGCGCCTCCGCCACCAAGGCCGCAGTGGCGAGCGGCTCCACATCCCCGTGGCGCCAGCCGGGGATCGTGACCACTCCGACCGACGTCCCGGTCAGGTGCCCGGCCACCGTCGGCACGACCTCGGGTAGCGCAATCACGCTGGACAGGCCCTGGCGCACGGCGAACGCACAGCCGTCGCGGAGCGCTTGCTGGGTCTGCTCCGCAGCGTAGAGACGGTGCTCCAACCGGGCCGCGACCTCCCCAAGGCTCACGGGCCGCCGCCGCGTCGGTAAGGGCCTCGCCGTGCCAGGGACCGGCACGTCACGCGTGGTGGTGCACACAGAACTCCCTCTGCTCTGGGAAGGGCGGTTGCCAGGTCACTGGCCGGTCACCGGGTCGTGCGCAGTGGAGCGGAACAGGGTGAGCGGTCCCGAGTAGGCGGGGGGCGTCCCGGGACCACTCCCTGAGCTGCAGCGCTCACCCGCGGAGGAGCACGCAACCCATCTGCGGCTTGCTCGAGACTGCGTCTCTCACCGGCCACAACCCTCGGATGTCGCACGCCCGCGCCTCAGTGGATCAGCCCGGTCGGTGGGTGGGGAGCGCCGACCGCACTGTCCCGCACAGCTGCGGAACATCCACCACCATGCAAGCGGGCTGCGGTCCCCCGGCCTAGCCAGCTCGCGCACGCTTACGTCCGAATCACGCAACGCGGTGCGGTGGCACCGCCCACACGTGCACGTTCCTATCTCGGTGGCCGCCTGAGGGTCTGGGACGGCATCTCCGTGAACGCCTGGCGATAGGCCGCAGCAAAGCGGCCCGGGTGCAGCATTCCCCAGCTGTACGCCACGGTCTCCACGGTCGTCGCCCCAGGGGTCGCCCGCTTCAGCTCCTCGTGGATGCCTTTGAGCCGCAGGTCGCGCAGGTAGGTCATGGGCGGTTTCCCGATGTGCTGGCGGAACCCGCCCTGGAGTGAGCGCACGCTCACGTGGACGGCTCCGGCCAGCACCGTGCTCGACCAGGCCTCTGCCGGGCGCTCGTGCAGCAGGTCGACGGCGCGCGCCACCGCGCGAGGAACGGCCGGCACGTCGGGACGGTCGAGCTCTTCGATGTGGCTGTGCGCGTGCCCGAGGAGAAGGGCGTCCAGCAGGGTCCTCTCCAGCTGACGCCCAGCGGCCGGGTGGGACAGCAGACGTCCCCGGCAGGCGAGCTCTCCGGCGATCAGCTGCACCATGCTCCGCCAGGCACGCCCCTCGGACGTGGCGAGGCTCATCTGGAACGGCAGGTTCAGCGGTCGTTCGACGGGATGCCCCAGGAGCTCCTCGAGCTCGCTCTCGAGTGTCGACTCAGGGACCATGAGGCAGAGCTGGACGGCGTCGGAGCTCCATTCGATGGCAGCGGGTGCGCCGACCGGAAAGACTGCCGCCTGCCCGCTCGTCGTTGCCACCGGCGCGGAGCGCCCCACGCAGGAGACGACCGTCCCCGCCAGAGGGGTGTTGACGTGGATATGACGAGCCTCCTCGGTCACGAGGCGGATTCGGCGTCCGTACTCCAGCTGACCGACCGTGGTCGTCCCGATGTGCGCGGTGGCCAAGCGCATGGTCAGTGCGCCCGGTTCCAAGGCTTCGACGCGGTTCGGCAGGTAGGCCTCGGCGACAGCCGCCTCGGCCTCGTCGGGTGCAGCCGCCGTCACCACCCGAGCCGTCTGCGCTCGCGGTGTGGAGCCGTCTCTCGCGAGGTGCCGCGGGGCCGGGACATCTCGGCGATGCATCCCGGTCGCCGTCTGCCGGGGCATCGTCATGCGCCGCGCGTTCGCCATGGGCCTGCGCGCCCGCCACCAAGACTCTTCATACGTGCACCAACGGCTTCGACCTCGGACCTGTCCAGTGCGGCCACTATAGGCAGTCGACGCACAGGGACGTCGCAGCTGCGCGCCGACGTCGTCGGTTCCGCACGGACCCCGTCAGGCCTTCGCTCCCCCCGTCGCCGGATGGCGGAGCACCTTCGCAGCAGAAGGGCCCCTGACCGGCGTTTCCGCTGGTCAGGGGCCCTTCAGAGCACTGGGTGGCAGGTGAAGGATTCGAACCTTCGTAGCTCTCGCGACGGATTTACAGTCCGTTTCCATTGGCCGCTCGGACAACCTGCCTTGGTGCGTCTGGAAGGATAGCAAGAGATCGGGCGCGGTCCGAAATCGGGACTGCGGCGACGCCTTCGTCGTGTCCGCGGCCCCTCCGCGCACCCGCCCGACGGACCAGACAACAGCATCCGGAAGGACCCACCGATGGCCGACTCCTCGTTCGACATCGTCAGCAAGTTCGACAAGCAGGAGATCGCGAACGCGGTCAACAGCGCCAGCAAGGAGATCGCGACGCGCTACGACTTCAAGAACGTCGGCGCCTCCGTCGACCTCGCCGGCGACGTCATCAAGATGAAGGCGAACACCGAGGAGCGCTGCCTCGCAGTGCTCGACGTCGTGCAGACGCACCTCGTCAAGCGCAAGGTGAGCCTCAAGCACCTCGACGTCCCCGAGGCCGGCCCGCGCATCTCCGGCAAGGAGTACCACCTCGACGCCCCCCTCAAGGAGGGCATCTCCCAGGAGAACGCGAAGAAGATCAACAAGCTGATCCGCGACGAGGGACCCAAGGGCGTCAAGAGCCAGATCCAGGGCGACGAGCTTCGGGTGTCGAGCAAGTCCCGCGACGACCTCCAGGCCGTCCAGCGGATGCTGCGCGAGGCCGACCTCGACGTCGCGCTGAACTTCACCAACCAGCGTTGAGCGCGCGGGTTCGCCTGCGCCACAGGCGAACCCACCACGACAGACCACGTATGCCGCCCACCCCAGTGGGCGGCATACGTGCGTTCTAGACCGGGCGGGCGAGACCGCGCAGGTCGGGGAAGACCTCGACCGCGAGGGCCCACCAGAAGAGGTGGCCGCAGAGCTCGGCGTACTCCTCCGGGGTGACCCAGCGGGTCTCGTGGATGCCGTCGTCGCCGTCGGTCAGCTCCGGCCGCACGTCGTCGAGCCGGGTGCGGAAGACCTGCAGGAAGGGCTTGTCGCGACCGAAGAGGTTGTCGTCGGTCAGGGGCGTGAACCGCTCGTAGCCGCAGGGCAGGACGTCGTGGTGGCGCAGCCTCAGGCCGGTCTCCTCGAAGGTCTCGCGCACGGCGTTCTCGACCGGGGTCTCGTCGTCCTCGCGCCACCCACCGGGAGATCCCCACTCACCGCGACGGATGCTGTGCACGACGACGAAGTCCCCCCGCCGGTCGCGGACGAAGACCATCGCCGCCAGCACGCGGGCGGGATCGAGCGGGTCGTCCGAGGCCACGAGGTCGACGTCGCTCACGCCGTTGGGGAACGGCACGGCGAGGATGCGACGGACCCCGCGGTCCCGCTTGCGCTTGCGCAGCCGCAGACCCGAGGCGTTGAGCCGGCGCGCGAGGTCGACCCCCGTCGTCGGCGTCGCCCCGGCGTCGACGGCGTCCTGCCAGCGCCCCTGCGGCACGTCGTAGTGGTCGCCGTCGAACGACCGCGGGTGCAGCGCGGCGGCCCGCGCGACCTCGTGCAGCTCGTCGTAGGAGGCGTCGCTGACGAGATGCGCGAAGAGCCGACCGTGGGCGGGCCAGATCGGCTGGTCGATCCACACGGTCATGCCTCGAAGCCTAGGCCAGCCCGGCGGCGCACGCCGTCCGGTCCCTGTGGATGACGCCGGCCACCGCTCCCCCGCCCGACCTAGCCTCGGACGAACGCGGCCACCGTCCGGTCGGCCCACCGATCGAGGAGAGCACCCATGTCCCGTTCCGTCGTTGACACCGAACGCATCGCCGCCGCGGCCGGCGACATCAACCGGCTCGCCGACACCATCACGTCGAGCACCGCCGAGCTGCGCGGGCGGCTCGCCGGTATGGGCGCGGACTGGCAGGGTCCGGCCAAGGTCGAGTTCGAGCGCGTCATGCAGGACTACCAGCGCATCCAGGCCCAGATGACGCAGGCCCTGGCGGACGTCGGCCGGCTCACCCTCAAGGCGTCGACGGCCTACGCCGAGCACGAGAACGCGACCCGCGCGCTCTTCGCGCGCTGACGCCGTCCCGGCCGGACGGCATACGCCCTCAGCGCCGCGGGCGTCGGTCGGGGGACGACGAAGGGCGGCTCCCCCGTGAGGAGGAGCCGCCCTTGCGACGTGCTGCGGTACTGCTCAGACGGAAGGGCTCAGAAGCCCATGCCGCCCATGCCACCCATGTCGTCGCCACCGGGCATGGCCGGCGCGTTCTTCTCGGGCTTGTCGGCGATGACGGCCTCGGTCGTGAGGAAGAGGGCCGCGATCGAGGCTGCGTTCTGCAGCGCCGAGCGCGTCACCTTGACCGGGTCGATGATGCCGGCGGCGAGCAGGTCGACGTACTCACCCGTGGCGGCGTTGAGACCGTGACCGGCCTCGAGGCCGCGCACCTTCTCCGCGACGACTCCACCCTCGAGACCGGCGTTGATCGCGATCTGCTTGAGCGGGGCCTCGGTCGCGACGCGCACGATGTTGGCGCCGGTCGCCTCGTCACCCTCGAGCACGAGCTCGTCGAGCGCCTTGGCGGCCTGGATGAGGGCCACGCCACCACCGGCGACGATGCCCTCCTCGACGGCCGCCTTCGCGTTGCGGACGGCGTCCTCGATGCGGTGCTTGCGCTCCTTGAGCTCGACCTCGGTGGCCGCGCCCGCCTTGATGACGGCGACGCCGCCGGCGAGCTTGGCGAGGCGCTCCTGGAGCTTCTCGCGGTCGTAGTCGGAGTCCGACTTCTCGATCTCGGCCTTGATCTGGGCGATGCGGCCCTCGATCTGCGAGCGGTCCTCGGCGTCCTCGACGATGGTCGTCTCGTCCTTGGTGACGACGACCTTGCGAGCGCGGCCGAGCAGGTCGAGGGTGGCGTTCTCGAGCTTGAGACCGACCTCCTCGGAGATGACCTGGCCACCGGTGAGGATGGCGATGTCGGTGAGCATGGCCTTGCGGCGGTCGCCGAAGCCGGGAGCCTTGACGGCGACCGACTTGAACGTGCCCTTGATCTTGTTCACGACGAGCGTCGCGAGGGCCTCACCCTCGATGTCCTCGGCGATGATCAGCAGCGGCTTGCCCGACTGCATGACCTTCTCGAGGAGCGGGATGAGGTCCTTGATGTTGCCGATCTTGGAGTTCGCGACGAGCACGTAGGCGTCGTCGAGGACGGCCTCCATGCGCTCGGTGTCGGTGACGAAGTAGGCGGAGATGTAGCCCTTGTCGAAGCGCATCCCCTCCGTCATCTCCAGCTCGAGGCCCATGGTGTTGGAGTCCTCGACGGTGATGACACCTTCCTTGCCGACCTTGTCCATCGCCTCGGCGATGAGACCACCGATCTCCTCGTCGGCCGCCGAGATGCTGGCGGTCGAGGCGATCTGCTCCTTGGTCTCGATCTCCTTGGCCTGCTCGAGCAGGCGCGCGGTGACGGCGTCGACGGCCTTCTCGATGCCGCGCTTGAGCGCCATCGGGTTGGCGCCGGCGGCCACGTTGCGCAGGCCTTCCTTCACCATCGCCTGGGCGAGCACGGTCGCCGTCGTCGTGCCGTCACCGGCGACGTCGTCGGTCTTCTTGGCAACTTCCTTGACGAGCTCCGCGCCGATCTTCTCGTACGGGTCGTCGAGCTCGATCTCCTTGGCGATCGAGACGCCGTCGTTGGTGATCGTGGGGGCGCCCCACTTCTTCTCCAGGACGACGTTGCGGCCCTTGGGGCCGAGGGTCACGCGGACGGCGTCGGCGAGGATGTTCATTCCTCGCTCGAGCCCGCGACGCGCCTCTTCGTCAAACGCAATGGTCTTGGCCATTCGGGTGGTTCCTCCCACGCGAATCGTTGGTGGTGGCCCGCATGACGCCCGCGACGGACGGGACCGGTCTCCCCAGCTTCATGTAGCTGCGAACCCAGCCCCTCGGCATACGGCCCATTTCTGTCACTCCCCTAGGGAGAGTGCTAACGCCATTATTGGCACTCTCGGGGTGAGAGTGCAAACGTCTGACCCCCCTCGAGTGAGGGCGTATGCCGTCCGCTCGGCTCAGGCGTCCGCGGCCGGCACCAGCGCGGCGGCGATCCGGGCGGCGTGCTCGGCGGACTCCTGCCCCGACGCGTAGGTCGTCCGCGGCCAGAAGAAGCCGCGCAGGCCGTCGCCCTTGGTGCGCGGGACGACGTGGACGTGCAGGTGCGGCACGGACTGGCTCACGACGTTGTTCATCGCCACGAACGTGCCCTGGGCGCCGAGCGACTCGACGACCGCCGCGGCGAGGCGCTGGGTGGCGCCGAGGACGGTGGCGTGCAGGTCTGCGGGCAGGTCGAGCAGGGTGTCGACGTGCCGGCGCGGCACGAGCAGGACGTGGCCCTTGAAGACGGGCCGGCGGTCGAGGAAGGCGACGAGGTCCGGCTCGTCGAGCACGACGTCGGCCGGCACCTCCCCCGCCACGATCGAGCAGAAGACGCAGTCCATGGCGACAGGCTCCCACGCCACGTCGTGCCGGTCCGGGCCGAGCGCCCGTCAGCAGGGGATCAGCAGATGACGAGCAGGAAGCAGCCGCCGTCGCTCGAGGTGGGCGAGGGGCTCGGCGTCGGCGTGGGCTTCTTCGTCGAGGTCGGCTTCGGCTTGGGGTTGCCCTTCGTGGGCCGCGACGACGGGCTCGGGCCCACGGTCGAGCTCGGCGCGGGGGCCGTGGTGGCCTGGCTCGACGACGGGGCAGGGGCCGACGTCGTCGGCACGGACGACGTCGGGTCGGAGGCCGGCTCGACGACGGCGGTTGCCGGGGGCCGCGTCGTCCCGGGGCGGGTGGCCCCGGTCGCCGCGGCGGTCGAGCTGGTCGCCGCGGTGGAGGTGTCGGCCGAGCCCCAGCCGTCGTCCGAGGTCGTGCTCGTCCACTCACCGCCGGGCAGCCCGGGAAAGCCGCTGGACGACATCGCCTCGTCGCTCCAGCTGTCGCCCGACCAGTAGGCGACGGCGCCGGTCGAGAGCAGGGCGATGGAGGCAAGGACGGCCGCGATGAGGATCGTGCGTCGGGACTTCGAGCCGGGAGTGGAGGTGGGGATCTCGGTCGACATGGTCCACCAACGTAGAGGAACCGGGCGTGGGGCGCCTCCTCAGCGCCTGCCCGCTACGGTGGACCCATGCTCGGCGAGACGTGGATCACACCGAGGGGCGCGGGGTGAGCGCGCCGCTCGCCGGGGACCCGCTCGCGACGACGAGCAGCGGCTTCGTCGAGGTCGCCGACCGCGTCTTCGTCGCGCGCTACCGGCAGTGGGACGTCAACGTCGGACTCGTGCTCGGCCGCCACGGCGCCGTCGTCATCGACACCCGGGCGAGCGGCGTCCAGGGCAGCCAGGTCCTCGACGACGTGCGCCGCCTCGGCCGGGACATCGAGGTCCGCCACGTCGTCAACACGCACGTCCACTTCGACCACAGCTTCGGCAACATCGCCTTCGAGACCGCCATCGTGCACGCCCACGACAACGTCGGGCGCACCATCGAGGCCGACGCCGAGCGCATCAAGGCCGCCTTCCGGGCCGACCCCGGCGACGGTCCGGAGTACGGCTACACCGCGCGCGACGCCGCCGAGGTCATGGCGACCGTGGTGCGGGGGCCCGACCGCACCTTCGGCTCGAACGCCACGATCGACCTCGGTGACCGCGTCGTCACGATGACGTATGCCGGCCGCGGACACACCGACGGCGACGTGGCCGTGCTCGTCCCCGACACCGACGCGATGTTCCTCGGCGACCTCGTCGAGGAGAGCGCGCACCCGTCGTTCGGGGACGACTGCTGGCCGCTCGAGTGGGCCGACACCCTGACCTCGCACCTGGTCCAGGCCGAGGACCGCACGGTCGTCGTGCCGGGACACGGGCACCCGGTGGACGGCGCCTTCGTGGCTCGCCAGCGCGACGAGATCGCGGCGGTCGCGGCCGTCATCCGCGAGCGCCGCCTCGGTTCGGTCTCGCTGACGGAGGCGCTCCGCGAGCCGGACCCTCGCCTGCCCTATCCCCTCGACCACCTGGGCTCCGCGATCCGCCGCGGCTGGGACCACCTCGCCCCACCCGCCCCCTGACCCCAGCACCGTCATCGCGACCTCGACAGCCCTACTTGATCGTCGCGTGCACGGACACGGTGCGCTCAGGGTCGTGGAGTTCCATCGGCACCTGGTGCCGGAGGAGCTCCACGACCTGAGGCCTCCGCGCGCGGCGCGTGTTCGGCGCGGGACTCAGGCCGCTCGGCGCAGCCACTGAGCAGCGCCACAGTCGCGCCCACATGACCTGAGCTGGCCGTCCCAGCCACGCGATCGCAGGAGCCGACCGACGACCAGGCCCGCGCGACAAGGCTCGAGGACGTGGGACCAGCCGAGTCTCAGCGTCACCTCGCCGCGGGCCATGGCATCGACGTCACGCTCGAGATCGGCCCACTCCCGCCCGGGTCCGGTGTGGACGAACCGACCATCGAGCTCCACCACGAGCCCGAAGTCGCGGTAGTCGACGTCGCGGTAGGTCACGCCTCCCCTGGTGACGACCCGGACCTGCCGGTGCGCGGTCGGCAGCCCGTGCGGTCGCTCGACCTCACGCAGGTAGCGCCGCTCGAAGGCCGACATCGTCCCGGCCGCCACGTCGTCGAGGATCGCGAGCAGCACGCGCCGACGAGGCAGGCGACCACGTGCGGCCAACGAGGCGTGCAGCCGGGCGGCCGTCGTCGCTCCCTGTTGGCAGGCATCGGCGAGGACCGCGACGGCCGCCGCCTCGTCGCTGCAGGCAGCGGCGACGTCGAGCAGGGCCTCGTCCAGACGCAGCCGTGGCGGAGACAGGTGCAGCTGGACCCGGCTCTCGAAGTCAGCCCGCCGAGACACGACCACCCCGGCGGGTGGGGTGACCCGTCGACTCGCGTCCACGACGACGTGCACCGGTTCGACGGCAGCCGCCCGCCCCGGCTGCACGCCACGGTCCGGCCACGAGGCTAAGGCCCCGTCACCCGCAGTCGACCTGAGGCCGTGCGCGCGCAACGCGGAAGGACCGGCGAGCGCCGCGGGCCAGTGGAAGAGCACCGCCGCCCACGCCCGCTGCGACCACGTCGCAGGCCCCGTGTGGTCGACGTAGACGCCCGGATGGATCCGCGCGAGCTCTCGACGTCGCAGCAACCTCTCCAGGTCGTTGTCGTCGAGACCGGAGTCGAGTGCTTGGGCCCTCGAGAGCACGCCGTCCTGCGACCGGAGCACGGTGTGTGCACTCGTCAGGTCCATGGCTCGAGCCTGCGGCGAGGCCGAGTGACGCGCCCAGGAGCGGAGGGGCCTGTGGGCAGTGTCGGATCGGGCCAGGCGGGTGTGGATGGTCCGGCCGAAGGGTCGTGGAGCTCTTCCGGCACCTGGTGCCGGAGGAGCTCCACGACCTGAGAGAGGCAGGCAGAGGGTTCCGACGTCGGCGCCGACGAGCGCCGGCACCGGGTCAGCCGGCAGTGCCTGTCGTGGCGGCGGCGAGGACCATGTCGTCGGAGCAGGCTCGGGCGAAAGCCGCGATGCGAGCCCGGATCTCGCGCCCGAGCAGCCACTGCCCGATCGGCTCGGCCACGATCCGGAGCCAGGCCGGGCGGACGGCATACGTGTACTTCCAGACGGCGAGAGTGCCCGCGACCCCGCCCCGCTCCTCCGGCGTGAAGCGCCACCCACCACCGAACCGCTCGAAGAACCACGGCCCTTCGACCATCGTCATCCCGACGCTCGTCGGTGGCCGGTACGACGCGTACTCGCTCACCATCCGCGGCCCGATGCGCGCCCGCGTCACCGTGCGCACGCCCTTGGCGGGACGCACGGCGTCGACAAGGTGCTGGCTCCGGATGAACGGGTCCCAGCGCAGACGCACCTCTCCCGTCGTCTGCGACACGGCGAAAGCCACCTCCGGCGGGACCGGCACCCACGCATCTGCAGTCACCTGCGGCACGCCGGGCTCACCTCTGCAGCGCGGACGGGAAGGCGTCGGACCAGGAGCGCAGCGCGACGCCGCCGTCGGACGTGCGGTCGACCGACGTCGCCGCGAGCAGCGCGTGGACGATGGCCCGGGCGACGCAGTCGGCGCCGGCCTCCATGAGCAGGGTCTGCTCGACAGGGTCGGGCGCCGGCCGCGCACCCGTCGCGAGCGTGAAGAGGGTGTCGCCGTCGAAGAGGGTGTGCACCGGCTTGAGGGCCCGCGCGTAGCCGTCGTGGCCGATCCCGGACATCTTCTGGCACTGGGCCTTTTCCAGGGTGGCGTCGGTCGCGATGACGCCGATCGTCGTGGCGAGTCCCGGTCGACCGGCGCTCGCGGGCAGCGCCTCTGCCCGGGCCCGGGACGCCTCGAGCTCGGCGGCACTCGGCCGACCCACGTGGGCCAGCTCGTCGCCGAGCCCGAGCCCCACGGCATACGGCAGCCCGGTGGCCGGGTCGACGGCCGAGCCCACGGCGTTGACGGCGATGAGCGCGGCGACGGTCGTGCCCGACTCGAGCACGACGCTCGCGGAGCCGATCCCGCCCTTGAAGCCACCCGCCTTGGCTCCCGTCCCGGCCCCGACGCAGCCCTGGGCGACGGCCGAGGCCGACGCGACTGCGTATGCCGCCCTCCCGTCCTCGGCGCGCGGGTGGTGGCCCCACGTGCCGGCACGTCCCAGGTCGAAGAGGATCGCGGACGGCACGATCGGCACGACGTGGCCGGGCTCGCCCATCGGCCAGCCGATCCCGTCGTCGAGCAGGGCGCCCATGACTCCGTCGACGGCGGCGAGGCCGAGCGCGGACCCGCCGCCCAGGACGATCGCGTTGGCGCGGTCGACGAGGTTGCGCGGGTCGAGCAGGTCGGTCTCGCGCGTGCCGGGTCCGCCGCCGCGCACGTCGACACCGGCGACCGCACCGCCGTCCGGGGCGAGCACGACGGTGACGCCCGTGAGCCAGCCCGGCTCGTCGCGGGTGCAGTGTCCGACGCGGAGGCCGGCGACGTCGACGAGGGAGTTCGTCGGGCCGGGGGCCGCGACGAAGGGGGCGCCGCTCACTGCGGGTCCCGGAGGTCGAACTCCATGAGGCGGCCCGGGGAGCTGAAGCCGAGCCGTTCGTAGAACTCCTGCGCGCGGTCGTCGGGGGCGTTGAGCCGGATCCACTTGACGTCGGTCGTGCGCGACCACTCGATCATCGCCTCGGTCAGGGCCCGACCGACCCCGCGGTCACGGCAGCCCGGCGCGACGAAGAGGCCTCCGACGTGCAGCCACGAGACATCCTTGCGGCCGGGCCACGGCAGCGCCCGGATGCGCCGCGTCTCGAGGATGCCGGCGTGGTCGCCCCGGCTCTCGGCGATCCACGTCGGGCGGTCGGGCCGCTCGGCCAGCCACGCGTCGACGAAACGGTCGAGGTAGCCGGTCTCGGACGGCATACCCAGCTCGCGGGCGAACTGGAGGTGCAGCGCGGCGACGATGAGGGCGTCGTCGGCGGACGCGCGGCGGATCGTCACCTCGGCCATGAGGGAAGTGAACCATGCGCGTGCCGTGAGGGCGCGCAACCCCGGCCCGGTCGGGGCACGGCGCCCAGGGGTTGGGACGCGTCAGCCGTGTGCCCGCTCAGACGGAGCGGGCCGGACGGAGCAGGTCAGACGTTGATGCCGAGGCGGCGGCTCGTGCGCGCCCGCTGACGGCTCGCGCGCATCCGGCGCAGTCGCTTGATGAGCATCGGGTCGGCCTCGAGAGCCTCGGGGCTGTCGAGGAGCGCGTTGAGCACCTGGTAGTAGCGCGTGGAGCTCATGTCGAAGAGCTCCTTGATGGCCTGCTCCTTGGAGCCGGCGTACTTCCACCACTGGCGCTCGAACGCCAGGATCTCGAGGTCGCGCGCGCTGAGCCCGTCCCCGGACTCGGGGCGCTGCGGCTGCGCCGTGGCGTGTTCTGTGCTCATGTCCCCGTCTCGCTGCGGTCGTGCTGCGTGTCGCGTCGTGCGTTGGCTCCGGTCACACCCTAGACCGAAATGACATGGGTGTCATTCAGCCGAGGCGTGGCGCGGCATGTCGTCGGCGGGGCAGTCGCACCGCCCGCAACATGCGTCCCACGAGCCTCGTGCGCCCCACCCGTGACGCCCCATCGCGTCGTCCGGTTTCGTGCCGGTGTGGGCCGGTGTCGGCCCGTGTCGTCCGAGAGCCGTCTCCGGCCCGCCCGGTCAGGTCATCGTATCGAGGATGGCGTTGACGTCCTCCTTGGTGGTGTGCGGGTTGACGATGGCGAAGCGCGTCAGCGTCTCCCCGCGGAAGGTCGTCGGCACGACGAAGGCGAGCTCCTCCGCGAGGAGCCGGTCGGTCCACGCCTGGTAGTCCTCGGGGCCCCAGCCGAGACGGCGGAAGACGACGACCGACAGGTCGGGCTCGCGCACCGCCTCGAGGTAGTCGCGGCGCCCGATCTCGTCGGCGGCGAAGCGGGTCACCTCGAGGGTGCTCTCGATGGCGTCGACGTAGGCGTCGGTGCCGTGCACCGCGAGGGAGTACCAGAGGGGCAGGCCGCGGGCGCGCCGCGTCAGCCCGATCGAGTAGTCGGTCGGGTTCCACTCGGCCGACTTCGTGATGACGTCGAGGTAGCCGGCCTCCTGCGTGTGCGCGACCCGCGCCAGCTCGGGCTCGCGGTAGATGAGCGCGCAGCAGTCGAACGGCGCGAAGAGCCACTTGTGCGGGTCGACGATGAACGAGTCCGCGTGCTCGATGCCGTCGAAGAGGTGGCGCACCGAGGGCGCGGCGAGGCCGGCACCGCCGTAGGCCCCGTCGACGTGCAGCCACAGGCCGTACTCGCGGCACACCTCGGCGACCGAGGCGAGGTCGTCGACGACGCCGAAGTTCGTCGTGCCGCTCGTCGCGACGACGGCGAAGAAGGTCTCGGGACCGTGCTCCTCGAGCGTCTTGCGCAGCTCGGCGCCGGTCAGGCGCAGCTTGTCGTCCACGTGGACGCCGCAGACCTCGGCGTCCATGACCGCAGCCATCGAGACGACCGACGAGTGCGCGTTGTCCGTGGCCGCGATCCGGTAGGCGCGCGCGCCGGTGCCGGCCTGCGTCGCGCGAACCCTGGCCGTATGCCGTGCCACGACGAGCGCCGACAGGTTGCCCACCGTGCCACCGGGCACGAAGACGCCGCCCGCCGAGTCGGGCAGGCCGGCGAGGTCACTGATCCAGCGCAGGGCCTGGTTCTCGGCGTAGACCGCGCCCGCGCCCTCCATCCACGACCCGCCGTAGATCGACGAGGCGCCGACGACGACGTCGAAGGCCGCGGCCTCGCGCGTCGGGGCGCACGGGATGAAGGAGAGGTAGCGCGGGTGGTCGGTCGAGAGGCAGGCCGGCGCGAGGGTGTGCTCGAAGAGCTCCATCGCCCGCGTCGAGCCGAGCCCCTCGGGGGTGATGGTCTGGCCGGCCGCGGCCCGGAGGTAGTCCTCGGGCTGCGCGCCGTCGAGCGGGATCGGGTCCATGAGCAGGCGCTCGCGGGCGTAGCTGAGGACCTTGTCGACGGCGACGTGGTCGGCATCCTTGTCGAAGCTGTGCACGCACAGATGCTAGGCCCTGCGACCCCGTGCCTCCGCACCGTCGGGGGCCGTGTGACGGGGCCGGCGCCTCAGCCGAGGAGGGTGGTGCGCAGCTCGTCGGCGGTCGCGACGACAGCCGTGGGCCGCACGCCGTGCAGCGCGTCGGGGAGACCCGCGCCCCACGTCACGGCGACGGTGTCCATGCCTGCGGCCTTGCCGGCGAGCACGTCGACGACGGCGTCCCCGACGTAGACGGCGTCGTTGGAACCGCGACCCATCCGGTCGAGTGCGAGCAGCAGCGGCGTCGGGTCGGGCTTGTGCCGCTCGGTGTCCTCCATCGCGACGAGGACGTCGACGTGCTCGCTGATCCCGAGGATGTCCATGGCCTGCTGCGCCGACTCGCGCCGCTTCGAGGTGGCGACCCCGACGTGGACTCCGGCCGCGCGCAGGTCGCCGAGCACGTCGACGACGCCGTCGTAGCCGCGGATCAGGCGCTCGGTGTTGTCGGCGTTCCACTGGAGGTACGTCGCGTAGAGCTCGTCGGCGTGCTCGGGCGAGTGGTCGCGGAAGGCCCCGATGAGCGGCCGGCCGATCCACGAGCGGATGACGTCCGGGTCCTCCTCGCGACCGATGACGGTGCGGAACGCGTGCTGGTAGGACTCGACGATGAGGTTGATCGTGTCGGCCAGCGTGCCGTCGAGGTCGAAGACGGCGGTGGACCAGCGGGGAGAAGTCACCGGCCGAGCCTAGGGCAGCGACGGCTCGAGCCACCGCCCTCGTCTCATGACCCGGGTGGGCCGCGCGGCCTCGTCGACGACGACGACGTCGGCGCGGGACCCCACCGCCAGCGAGCCGCGGTCGGCCAGCCCGAGCGCGCGGGCAGGGGTGCGCGTGGCGGGGCGGACGGCATACGCCATGGGGAGGCCGGAGGCGACCGCGCGGGCGACGATGTCGGCGACGTGGCTCGTGCCGCCGGCGATGGAGCCGGGGGTCGTGCCGTCGGGGTCGTGGGTCAGGCGGGCGATGCCGCGGTCGACGACGACCGAGAGCCCACCGAGGACGTAGGCGCCGTCCCCCACCCCGGCCGCGGCCATGGCGTCGGAGACGAAGGCGACGTGATCGACTCCCACGAGGTCGAGGACGGTGCGCACGGTGTCGTCGGAGAGGTGTGCGCCGTCGGCGATGAGCTCGACCGTGACGTGACCCCGGGCGGCCGAGCGCATCAGTGCCGGGACGGCGCCCGGCTTGCGGTGGTGCCACGGGTCCATGCCGTTGAAGAGGTGCGTGGCGAGGTCGGCGCCGGCCGCGACGGCCTGCTCGACCTGCGCGAAGCTGGCGGTCGTGTGGCCGATCGCCGCGTGGATGCCGGCCGAGGTCAGCCAGCGGACGAGGTCGAGGCCGTGGTCGCGCTCGGGGGCGAGCGTCACCTGGCGGAGGTGGCCGCGCCCGAGCTCGATGAGCCGCTCCACCTCGGCGAGCGACGGGTCGCGCAGCAGCGTCGGGTCATGGGCCCCGCACCGCGCCTCCGCGAGCCACGGGCCCTCGAGGTGGATGCCGTCGACGACACCGTCGTCGGCGAGCTCGGCGAGCATCGCGACGCCCCGCTCGAGGTCGCGCGGGCTCATCGTGACGAGGCTCGCGAGCAGGCTCGTCGACCCGTGCGCGTGGTGGTGCTCGGCCGCCGCGGCGGCCGCGTCGTCACGCAGGTCGGTGAACGCGGTGCCGCCCCCGCCGTGGCAGTGGATGTCGACGTATCCCGGCACCATCGTCCCGCTCACCCGCTCGGCCGCGGCGGCGCCGGGTGGGGGCTCGGCACCCGGGGTGACGGGGGTGACCGACGTGATGCGCGCGCCGTCGACGTGGACGAGGACGTCGGGCAGCACCGTGTCGTCGACGAGGGCGGGTCCGCGCAGTGTGAGGTTCATCGGGGTCGATTCTGTCGCACGCGACGCGGGGGTAGCGTGAGGCCGTGCCAGCCCGCCCCCTCAGTGACCTCGTCCACCCGACGTGGGTCCCGGCGCTCGAGCCGGTGGCCGACACGATCAGCGCGATGGGAGAGTTCCTGCGCGCCGAGGTCGCGGCGGGCCGCGGCTACCTGCCCGCGGGCGACCGCGTGCTGCGGGCCTTCTCGCTGCCGCTGCCCGACGTGCGCGTGCTCGTCGTGGGTCAGGACCCCTACCCGACGCCCGGTCACCCGGTCGGGCTCAGCTTCAGCGTCGCGCCCGACGTGCGGCCCGTCCCGCGGTCGCTGCAGAACATCTACCAGGAGCTCGGCACCGACCTCGGGCTGCCGACGCCCGGCACCGGCGACCTGACCCCGTGGTTCGAGCGCGGGGTCATGCTGCTCAACAGAGTCCTGACGGTGCGCCCGGGGGCGAGCGCCAGCCACCAGGGCAAGGGCTGGGAAACCGTTACGGCACAGGCGATCTCGGCCCTTGTCGTGCGCGGCGGCCCCCTCGTGGCGATCCTCTGGGGTCGTCAGGCGCAGTCGCTCGCGCCGATGCTCGGCGACGTGCCGCGCATCGAGTCGGCCCACCCGTCGCCGCTCTCGGCGCGCTCCGGCTTCTTCGGCTCGCGGCCCTTCAGCCGCACCAACGACCTCCTCGCCCAGCAGGGCGCGGCACCCATCGACTGGATGCTGACATGACCCAGCCCGCCCCCGACGGCTCCGCACCGACGGTCTGGACCCGCTTCGTCGCGATCGGCGACTCCTTCACCGAGGGCATGTGCGACGACGACCCGACCTTCGGCCACGACGGCGAGTTCGCCGGCTGGGCCGACCGGCTCGCGTCCCACCTCTCGGAGATCGCCCGCACCGAGGGGCTCGACTTCGGCTACGCCAACCTCGCGGTGCGCGGCCGCAAGCTCGCCGACGTCGTCGGCCCCCAGCTCGAGGACGCCCTCTCGCTCCAGCCCGACCTCGTCAGCATCGTCGGCGGCGGCAACGACATCCTGCGCCCCAAGGCCGACCTCGACGGGCTCGCCGCCCGGCTCGAGGCCGCCGTCGCGCGCATCCGGGCGACCGGCGCCGACGTGCTCATGGCGACGCCCGTCGACCCGGCGGACGCCCCGCTCGTCAAGGCCACCCGCGGTCGCGCGGCGATCCACACGGCCAACATCTGGAGCATCGCCCGCCGCAACGGCGCCCACGTCATCGACCAGTGGGGCCTGCACGCGCTCCGCGACTGGCGGATGTGGAGCGAGGACCGCATCCACATGACGACCGAGGGCCACCGCCGCGTCGCCCTCGCCGCCCTCGAGGCGCTCGGGCACACGCCGGCCGAGACCGACTGGGCGACGCCGCTCGAGCCCGCGCCACCGATCGGTCGCCGCGAGGCCCTGCAGGCCAACGCGCAGTGGGCCAAGGAGTACGTCGGTCCCTGGGTGCACCGTCGCCTCACGGGCCGCTCCTCGGGCGACCACCGGCAGGCCAAGCGTCCCGACGTGGCTCCGCTCGACTGATCCCACCGGGCCGAACGACTCACTGCCCGCACACCGCCCGGTGCCGCTCGGCGGCGCCCACACCCTGCCGGCCGCCCGGCACACCGCCGCTTCTTCGGAGCACCCTGCCCGGCGCGTGAGGATCTTCTGAAAATTACCGGCCCCACCCTCTGGCGCGAAGCGGTCCGCACTGCCATTCTCCTTCTCGGGTTGCTCGGGGGAGTCCCAACCCGACACCACTGATGCGTGTGACCCGGACCGGGCCACACGCATCGCGCGGACCGGCGGCCGAGGACGGCTGCCAGTCGAGGAGGATCAGTGCGCAGGACGTCCAGGGGGCTCCTCAGCCTCGCTCTCGCTGCCGGCATGGGGGTCGCGCTCGGCGCGCCCATGGTCGGCGCCCAACCCGCCGTCGACCGGGTCGCGAACCAGCCGGCCGACGCAGCCGCCCAGAAGGGGTCGGACGAGCTCCCCAACCCGAAGGAGGACAAGCGCCGCGCTCTCAAGGAGACGGCGATCAAGCAGGTGCTCAACGGCACCGCCACGCCCGTGAAGAAGGGCAAGAGCACCGTCGTCAAGCTCAAGGGCGCGAGCAACGGTCAGGGCCCGACCGACGAGTACGTCGAGCTGAGCCGCGAGGGCACCGACAAGATCTTCGTGATCCTCGCCGAGTTCGGCAACGAGCGGAGCGCGAGCTACCCCGACCGGGACACGGACCCGCTGACCCCCGGTCCGACGACCTTCGACGGTCCGCTCCACAACGCGATCCCCGAGCCGGACCGCGCGGTCGACAACTCGACGAACTGGAACGCGGACTACAGCCGCGCGTACTTCCAGAACCTCTACTTCGGCAACGGCGGCACCATCGGCGCCGGCGGCGCCCAGGAGACCGTCAAGCAGTGGTACGAGCGCCAGAGCTCGGGCCGCTACAGCATCGACGGCGAGGTCTCCGACTGGGTCAAGGTGCGCTACAACGAGGCCCGCTACGGCCGCTCGAACGGCTACCCGTGCGCCGGCAACGTCTGCAACAACACGTGGGCCCTCGTCCGTGACGCGGTCAACCAGTGGGTCGCCGACCAGAAGGCCGCCGGCCGCACGCTCGACCAGATCAAGGCCGACCTCGCGCTCTACGACCAGTGGGACCGCTACGACGTCGACGGCGACGGCAACTTCAACGAGCCCGACGGCTTCATCGACCACTTCCAGATCGTCCACTCCGGCGGCGACCAGGCCGACGGCGACCCCTACCAGGGCGAGGACGCCATCTGGTCGCACCGCTGGTACGCCTCCACCGCGGGTGGTGGCCCCGGTGGGGCGACGGGCACCCCGATCGCCGACACCGGCATGTGGGTCGGTGACTACACGATCCAGCCCGAGAACGGCGGCATGTCCGTCTTCACGCACGAGTACGGCCACGACCTCGGTCTGCCCGACCTCTACGACTCCGCCACCGGCGCCGATAACGGCGTCAACTGGTGGTCGATGATGAGCCAGAGCCGCCAGGCCGGTCCGAACGACCAGTCCATCGGCTCGCGCGGCTCGGACTTCGGCGCCTGGGAGAAGCTCTTCCTCGGCTGGCTCGACTACCAGGTCGTGACGCCGACGGCCAAGGGCACCAAGGTCATGGTCGGACCGCACGAGTACAACACCGACAAGAAGCAGGCGGTCATCGTCCCGCTGCCCAAGAAGAACGTCGTCTCGCCCCTCGTCACCCCGAAGACGGGCTCGAAGGACTTCTACGGCGGTCGCGCCAACGCGACCGAGGCGACCCTGACCCGGTCGGTGGCCCTCGCCCCGGGCACGTCGACGCTGTCCTTCGCGACGAACTACGCGATCGAGGACTGCGGCTGCGACTACGGCTTCGTCGAGGTCAACGACGGCTCCGGCTGGACGGCCATCCCCGGCACCGACACCCGAGCCGCCGAGGGCAACGGCATCACCGGCTGGAGCGGCGGCGCCGAGGGCCAGATGGGCTGGAAGGACGCGTCCTTCGACCTGTCCGCCTACGCGGGCAAGACGGTGCAGCTGCGCTTCCGCTACCACACGGACCCGGCCTACACCGAGCTCGGCTGGTTCGTCGACGACGTCAAGGTCGTGAGCAACGGCGCGACCGTCGTCGACAGCGGGGCCGAGGGTGGCCTCGAGGGCTGGACGGCCAGCGGTTGGTCGTCGGTCGGGGCGAGCGTCTCCACGGCGTACGACAACTACTACATCGCCTCGTACCGCAACTACCTGTCGTTCGACTCGTACCTCAAGAGCGGGCCGTACAACTTCGGCTGGCTCAACACCAACGGCGACAAGGTGGAGCACTTCCCCTACCAGGACGGCCTGCTCGTCAGCTACTGGGACACCTCGCAGGCCGACAACAACACGGGCGCCCACCCCGGCGAGGGCCTGATCCTCCCGGTCGACGCCAACCCCGAGCCGCGCCTGCTGTCCGACGGGACGCTCCTGCGGGCGCGCATCGCCGGCTACGACGCGCCGTTCTCGACGCAGCAGTCGGACTCGTTCACGTTCCACAAGAACGGGGTGGCCTTCCCGGTCGCCGGTGCTGCGGCCAAGCCGGTCTTCAACGACTCCAAGCAGTTCTGGTACCCGGCGACGCAGTACACCGGCGTCAAGGTCCCGAACAACGGCGTCAACATCGGCATCGAGAACCAGTTCGGCACCTCGATGCAGGTCAAGGTGTGGCTCCGCTGACGCGGATCCCCTTGTGACGCAGTGAGGCCCGCCCCCGACGGGGGCGGGCCTCACTGTCGTCGAGGGGGTATGCCGTCCGCTTCGGTTGCGCTGGAAGGCAGCCGGACGGCATACGTCCTCGGGTCGGTGCGCCTCAGACGGACGCGGCGAACGCCTTCTCGAAGATGTCGAGCCCCTCGGAGAGCAGCTCGTCGCTGGCGGCGAGTGGCGGGAGGAAGCGGAAGACGTTGCCGTAGGTGCCGCACGTCAGGGTCACGAGGCCCTCGGCGTGGCAGGCCTTGTTGACGGCGCCGGTCAGCGCGGCGTTGGGCGTGAGGTCGCCGGGACCGTTGACGAGCTCGACGGCGAGCATGGCGCCGCGGCCGCGGATGTCGCCGATCTGGGGGTAGGTCGAGGCGAGCGCCTGCAGGCGCGGGACGAAGAGGGCCTCGACCTGCTTGGCGCGGCCGCAGAGGTCCTCCTCCTTCATCGTCTCGATGGCGCCGAGCGCGGACGCGCACGCGACGGGGTTGCCGCCGTAGGTGCCACCGAGGCCGCCCCCGTGGATCGAGTCCATGACGTCGGCACGGCCGGTGACGCCGGCGAGCGGGAGCCCGCCGGCCATGCCCTTGGCCGTCGTGATGAGGTCGGGCACGACGCCCTCGTGCTCGCTCGCGAACCAGTCACCGGTGCGGCAGAAGCCGGTCTGCACCTCGTCGGCGATGAAGAGGATGCCGTTGTCGGCGCACCAGTCGGCGACCTGCTTGACGAATCCCGGTGCGGGGACGATGAATCCGCCCTCGCCCTGGATCGGCTCGAGGATGACGGCGGCGAGGTTGTCCTCCCCCACCTGCGCGTGCACCTGCGTGACGAAGGCGTCGAAGGACTCCTTGGCGCAGTCGGCGGCGCCACCGGGCCAGCGGTAGGGGTAGCTCATCGGCGCGCGGTAGACCTCGCCGGCGAAGGGCCCGAACTTGTGCTTGTAGGGCATGTTCTTCGCCGTGAGCGCCATCGTCAGGTTGGTGCGCCCGTGGTAGGCGTGGTCGAAGGCGACCACGGCGTTGCGGCCGGTGAAGTGGCGCGCGACCTTGACGGCGTTCTCGACGGCCTCGGCGCCGGAGTTGAAGAGCGCGGTGCGCTTGTCGTGGTCGCCCGGCGTCAGGTCGTTGAGGGCCTCGGCGACCTCGAGGTACTCCTCGTAGGGGGTCACCATGAAGCACGTGTGGGTGAAGTCCTGCACCTGCGCGGTGACGCGGTCGACGACGCGCGGGGCGGCGTTGCCGACGGTCGTCACGGCGATGCCCGAGCCGAAGTCGATGAGCTGGTTGCCGTCGACGTCGACGAGGATGCCCCCGCCGGCGCGCTCGACGTAGACGGGCAGGCCGGTGGAGACGCCGGCCGACACGGCGGCCGTCTTGCGGGCCTGGAGCGCAGTCGACTTCGGGCCGGGGATCGCGGTCTGCAGGAGCCGCTGCTGGGGGACGTTGCTCATGCGAGCCAGTATGCCGTCCGCCGACCTCCCAGCGGAACCCGGGCGAGAGGCCGCCCGCCTTCGCATTCCGCACCCGATCGCCGCGTTCGGTTGCGAACTCACCGGCAGAACACTGAGTTCGCGACCGAACGCGTCGTTCGGCGTGGAGCGGTGATGAGACGGTCCGGCGGCGTCGGTCAGGCGACGGGGCGGACGACCCGGTAGCGCAGGTGCACGGTCTCCGGGGTGCCGACCGCCTCGAGCAGCTCGAGCTGGACGTGCCCGACGTCGAGGCCCGCGAACATCGCGGTGCCACTGCCGAAGAGGGCCGGGGCGACGTGCAGCGAGATCTCGTCGACGAGTCCGGCAGCGAGGCACTGCCGTCCGAGGTCGGCGCCGCCCATGACGGTCACGGTGCGGCCGTCGGCCACCGCGCGGGCCTGGTCGAGCGCGGACTCCACCCCGTCGGTGACGAAGGTGTACACGCCACCCTCCGGGACGGTGGCCTCGTCCGGCGCCTCGTGGGTGACGACGAAGACGGGGCGCCGGGCACTGCCCGACGGGCCGTCGGCGCCCCAGCCCGGGATCGAGTGGTCGTAGGTCGTGCGACCTGCCACGACGGCGCCGAGCCCGGCGACGGCGCGCTCGAGGTAGTCGCGGTCGACGAGCCAGTCGTGCAGCTGCATGCCGCCCGGCCCGAGCGGCTCCTCGGCGGTCTGGGGCGCGGCGGTGACGAAACCGTCGAGCGAGAGGCTGATGTCGAAGACGGTCCTGCTCATGGTTCCTCCTGGACCGCGTGACCACCGGCCGGCGGCACACCCTGTCGTCGTGCCGTCGGCCGGGGGGTCAGAGCTCGACGCCCTCGCCGAACCGGCCGCGGGCCTCGTGTGGGATGAGGGGCTTCTCGGCCCGGACCTTGAGCTGCTGGACGGCCCACGAGTTGCCGTCGGGGTCGGAGAAGCCGAAGAACGTGCCGCCGTCGCGGGGGTCGATGACCTGAACCTCGGAGCACTCGACGCCTCGGCCGACGAGCTCGGCCCGGGCCGCCTCGGCGTCCGCGACGACGAGCTGTATGCCGTGGAGCGAGCCGGGCGCCATGGCCATCTGCGACGGGAGGTCGCCGACGACGATCGAGCACCCGGAGCCGCGCGGCGTCAGCTGCGCGACGTGCATGTGCTCGTTCTGCGTGTCGTGGTCGAGGTCGAAGCCGACCTGGTCACGGTAGAAGGCGATCGCGGCCCCGAGGTCGCTGACGGGGACGATGACGACCTCGAGCGTCCAGTCCACGGCGCTCAGCCCTGGGCGCCGGCGGACGAGGATGCCGAAACGGCCTGAGCGCTGCCGGCGACGAGCTCGTCGAGCCGCTCGTAGCCCTGGGCCATGCCCTGCTCCATGCCGCTCTCGACCATCATGTCGCGCCCCTCGACCGTGCGGCCGACGCTGCGGCCCTCGAGCCGGCAGCGGCCGTCGCCGAGGTCGACGAAGTGCATGAACTCGATGGCGACCTCGTCGGGAGCGCCCTCGAACTCGAAGGTCTGGATGGCGAGATCGTTGTCGCGCACGGTGTGGAACGTGCCGTGGAAGGCATAGACGGTGTCGCCGTCGCGGTGGGTGTAGCGGTAGCCGCCACCGGACGTGAAGTCCCAGCGCTCGATCTGCATCTCGTAGCCTCGCGGGCCGAGCCACTGGCGGACGAGCTCGGGGTCGCGGTGGGCGTTGAACACGGCCTCGACGGGGGCGTCGAACTCGCGCGTGAAGTCGATCCACGGCACGCCGGCGGGGATGTCGAGGTTCAGTGGGTTGGTCATGGCTGCTGCTCCTTGTCGGTGTTCGGTGTGGGTACTGCTGGTGCTGCGGGTGAGGTGGTGCGTTCGAGGACGGCGTCGAGCGACCGGAAGCGCTGCTCGGCGGCGAGCCGGTAGCGGTCGATCCAGGCCGTCATCGCCTCGAGCCGGGCGGCCTCGAGGTGGACCGGGCGGCGCTGGGCGTCGCGGGTCCGGCTCACGAGACCGGCCAGCTCGAGCACCTGGATGTGCTTGCTGACGGCCTGCTTGCTGATCTCGAACGGTTCGGCGAGCTCGTTGACGGTCGCGGCGCCCCGGCTGAGGCGGGCGATGATGGCGCGCCGGACGGGGTCGGCCAGGGCCGCGAAGGCGCGGTCGAGGTCGGCGTCCGAGACGGGCGAGAGAATCATGGTCAACTAACTCCTTGATCAACTGATGAGTTGATTAAAGACCTCCTCCTCCCCGCCCGTCAACCCCCCGCCGCCTGCGAGCCCGGCGACCCAGCCACCGGGCGCGATGCATCCAGGAGCGCATGCGGCATACGCACGCTCGTCGGCTCCGCACCTGCGGGTGTAAGGTCGCGCTTATGCCGCACCTGCGTATCACCGAGGCAGCCGCCCTCCTCGGCGTCTCCGACGACACCGTCCGGCGGATGGTCGACTCCGGCCGCCTCGACGGGTCGACCGACGACGCCGGCCGTCGCACCGTCGACGGCGCCCAGCTCGCAGCCGTGGCCCAGGAGCTCGCGCATCCGGCTGCGGTCGGCGCCATCGGGGGTGCGTCCGCCCGCAACCGGATGCGCGGCATCGTCACCGCGATCACCAAGGACACCGTCATGGCCAAGGTCGAGCTGCAGTGCGGGCCCTTCCGCATCGTCTCGCTGCTCTCGAGCGAGTCCGTCGACGACCTCGCCCTCGAGGTCGGTTCCGTCGCCGTCGCCAGCGTCAAGTCGACCCACGTCGTCGTGGAGGTCCCCGCATGAGCACGCCTCGCCCGCTCAGCCGGGCCCCTCGCCGCGCTCTCGCGCCCATTGCTTCCGCCCTCGCCGCCACCGCCGTCACCCTGCTGCTCGCCGGCTGCGGCAGCTCCACCCCGTCCGCCGCCGACGGCACCGGACAGCCGGGGAGGTCCGGTGCGTCGGCGGCCTCCCTCGAGGGCACGGTCACGGTCCTCGCCGCCGCGTCGCTCACCGAGTCCTTCGACCAGGTGAAGAAGGACTTCGAGGCGGCCCACCCCGGAGTCACGGTCGAGACCTCCTACGGCTCCAGCGCGACGCTCGTGCAGCAGGTCGACAACGGGGCGCCCGCCTCGGTCGTCGCCCTCGCCGGCACGGCGGCTGCCGAGCCGCTCGACCGGGCCATGGTCAAGGACACGCAGACCTTCGCGACCAACGTCCTCGAGATCGCCGTGCCGCCGAGCAACCCCGGCGCGGTCACGTCGATCGACGACCTCGCGAAGCCGAGCGTCAAGGTCGTGCTCTGCGCCGACAGCGTCCCGTGCGGCAAGGCGGCTCAGGCCACCTTCGCGAAGGCCCGCGTCGTGCCCAACGTCGTGAGCAAGGAGGTCGACGTCAAGGCGACCCTCTCCAAGGTCAGGCTCGCCGAGGCCGACGCCGCCGTCGTCTACCACTCCGACGTCGTCGCGGCGAAGGACGCCGTCACGGGCGTCGAGATCCCCGCGCAGCTCAACACGAGCCTGTCCTACCCCGTCATCAGGCTCTCCGACGACGCGGCCACGAAGGCGTTCGTCGCCTACCTGCTGAGCGCCGAGGGGCTGGCGACCCTGCAGTCCTTCGGGTTCGGTGCGCCCTGAGCGGCGGGCCGCCCGGCCACCGGCAGGGTGACGTGACATGAGGCATGCCGCCCGATGGCGCTCGCGGGTCACGCTCGGCGTCCCCGCGGCGCTCGCGCTGCTGCTGCTCGTCGTGCCGCTCGTCGCGCTGCTGCTGCGGGCCGACTGGGCGCGCATCCCGTCCGACCTCGCGACCCCCACCGTCCTGCCGGCCCTTCGGCTCTCGCTGACGACGACGTCGGTCACGGCCCTGCTGTGCCTGCTGCTCGGCACTCCCCTCGCCTGGTTCCTCGCCCGCTCCGACCGCCGGGCCACGAGCTGGGTGCGGGCGCTGCTCACCGTGCCCCTCGTGCTGCCGCCGGTCGTCGGTGGTGTCGCCCTGCTCATGACGTGGGGCCGCAACGGGCTCATCGGCCAGTACCTCACGCCGTTCGGCATCCAGATCCCCTTCACGACGGTGGCCGTCGTGCTCGCCGAGACCTTCGTCGCCATGCCGTACTACGTCCTCGCCGTCGAGGGCGCGATGCGCGGGCTCGACCCCCGGCTCGAGTCGGTGGCCCGAACGCTCGGGGCGAGCGACCTGCGCTACCTGCGCACCGTCGGGATCCCCCTCGTGCTGCCCGGCATCGCGAGCGGCCTTGCCCTCGCGTGGGCGCGCGCGCTCGGTGAGTTCGGCGCGACGATCACCTTCGCCGGCAACTTCCAGGGTCGCACCCAGACGCTGCCGCTCCTCGTCTACGTCGAGCTCGAGCGCGACCCGCAGGTCGCGATCTCGATCAGCATCATGCTGCTCGCGGTGAGCGTGCTCGTGCTCGGCGTGCTGCGCGGGCGGTGGCTCCGATGAGCGCTCCGAGCCGCGCCGGCGCCGGGCTCGACGCGCGGATCCGCCTGTCCCGCGGTGAGATCGAGGTGGACGTGGCCCTGACAGCCGAGCCCGGCCAGGTCATCGGCGTCCTCGGCCCGAACGGCGGCGGCAAGACGACCACCGTCCTCGCGCTCGCCGGCGTGCTGCCCCTCGCCGAGGGCCACGTCCGCGTCGGAGGCCAGGTGTGGGACGACGGTCGGCGCCGCCTCCAGCCGGAGCAGCGTGCCGTCGGGCTCATGCTCGCCGACAGCCTGCTCTTCCCCCACCTGCGCGCCCTCGACAACGTCGCCTACGGCCCGCGCAGCCGCGGCATCGGGCGACACGAGGCGCGAGACCGCGCGCGCACCGAGCTCGCCCGCGTCGGACTCTCCGACCGAGCCGCCTCGCGCCCCCGTGAGCTCTCGTCGGGACAGCAGGCGCGCGTGGCCCTCGCCCGCGCCCTGGCCACCGACCCGGCGCTCCTCCTCCTCGACGAGCCGCTCGCGGCGCTCGATCCCGACACGCGCGCACGGACACGGAGCGACCTCGCAGCCCGCCTGACGGCATACGACGGCGTGACGGTGCTCGTCACCCACGACTCGCTCGACGCGCTGACCCTCGCCGACCACCTCGTCTTCGTCGAGGACGGACGGGTGACCCAGGCGGGCACGCCCGCCGAGGTGCTGAGCGAGCCACGCAGCCCCTACGTCGCCACCGTCGTCGGGCTCAACCTCTATGCCGCACAAGGCGACTCGCACGGGCACGTCCACACCGCCGACGGCGGGCTCATCGTCACGACGAGCCCGACCGAGGGGTCGGTGTGGGCGACGGTCCCGCCGAGCGCGGTGTCGCTGCACCGGCACGAGCCGGAGGGGTCACCCCGCAACGCGTGGCGGCTGCGCATCGCGTCCGTGACGATGCAGGGCCAGTCGGCCCGCGTCGGTCTCGTCGGCGACGTGCCGCTCACGGCCGAGGTGACGCTCGAGTCGGTCACGGCGCTCGGGCTCCAGGTCGGTCAGGACGTGTGGGCGGCCGTCAAGGCCACCGAGGTGCGCACCTACCCCCGCTGAGCCTCCGCCCCTCCCCGGCCCCTCCCACTCGAGGGAGCGCCCCGCCCCACGTCCATGTGACGGGGCGCTCACTCGATGGTGACGGGGCGCTCACTCGACGTGGTGGAGTGGCGGACGCGGAGGAAGGCCAGGACGGAGGGCAGCTGCACCGCCGCGGAGACGAGCAGAGCCAGCGGAATCGACGTCCGGGTCGCGAGCGCCCCGAGCGGCGGCCCACCCGCGACCTGGCCGATCGCGTTGGCCTGGCTGTTCATCGACAGCACCGTCGCTCGCGAGGACGACTCGAGGTTCCGGTTGAGCCACGTCGCCTGGATCGGAGCGCTGAAGGCGCTGCTCGCGTTGTGGAGCCACAGGGCCGCGAGGACGAGCCAGAGGTTGCCGAGCAGGGCGACCCCGACGACGGCGAGCACCTGGGCCGCGGCAGCGAGCGCCACCGGCAGACCGGGGTTCTCGTCGACGACCCGAGCCGGCAGCCAGCGGCTGCTCGCCCCGGACGCGATGAGGGAGATGACCGACCCGACGAGGGCGAATGCCGTGAACGCCACGGCCGGGTCGCCGCCGAGGAACGACGGCATCGCGAAGGTGTCGAGCACCCGCACCTGCCAGAGCCGGTCGAAGACCTCGCTCGAGAGCCCGACGAGCACGCTGACGAGGAGGAAGACGCGCACGACCTGCCGCCCGCGAGCGACGCGCAGCCCGGCGACGAACTGGTCCTTGAGGTGCCCGAACGTCTCGCGGTCGCCGCGCGGTGTCGGGTGGAAGTGCCGTTCCGGCATCGTCACCGCCAGGCCGGCGGCCAGGAGCACGAGGGTCACGCCGGCCACGACGATCGGCACCCGGAGGGCGATGAGGCCGAGCCCTCCGGCGGCCAGCGTGCCGAGGAAGCCGAAGGCGAGGTCGAGCTGCGTCTCCCGGGTGAAGACCCGCGCGACGTGCTCCTCCCCCACCTCGTCGGTGATCCAGGCCTGCAGCGCACCGGACGTGAAGGTGTAGCCGATGCCCCAGATGACGTTGCCGACGAGCGCGGCGGCGAAGGTCGCGACGACTCCCTCGACGGCGAAGCCGACCCCGACGAGGAAGAAGCCGACGATGACCGAGACGCGACGGCTGTGCAGGTCGGCGACGATCCCGGTCGGCACCTCGAAGACGAAGCACGTCGCCTCGAGCACCGTGCCGACGAGGACCATCTGGAAGGGGTCGAGGCCGACGACGCGGTACTGGAAGACGAGGTTGAGGGTGAAGCACGCGGCATACGCGAAGGCCGCGACGGCGGTCAGCACGTAGAAGGTGGACGTCGCGTCCGCCTCGCGCGGCGGACGCCGCGGGAGCGTGAGCACGCTCCGACGGTAGGGCTCGCGGAGTGCCGGCGTCGCGGGGTTTCCGAGGGCGTATGCCGTCCGGCCGGCCGGCCGGACGGCATACGTCGGTCTCGACACCCGGCTCAGGGAAGAGCGAGGAAGGCGTTGCGCAGGAGCGGCTGGTCGTTGACGAAGCCGTAGCCGGTGCAGGCCGCGCCGGTGCACGAGACGCGCGAGTCGACGCCGACCCGCATGTCGATGTGAAGGTGGGAGTCCGTGCAGAGGGCGTGGTACTTCATGCCGACGTAGCCGAGACGCTGGCCCTTGGTCACCGACTGACCGACCGAGACGACCGGCGCTGGGCTGTCGTCCATGTGGGCGAAGTACCAGAGCCGCCCGAAGCCGTCCCTGACGGTGACGGTGCTGCCGACGCTGTCACAGCCCGTGCTGCCGGCGCGGAGGGTCTTCGTCATGACCGTGCCGGCCACGGGCGAGAGGACCGAGGTGCCGGTCGCGGCGAAGATGTCGGAGGCGTTGTAGTCGTGGTGGCAGTTGACCTTGCTGTCCCAGCACCAGTGCGGCGTGCGGTTCGTGATGTCGGCCTGGTTGACGGCGAGCGGGAAGCGCAGCGAGGCGTCACCGATGATCTGCGAGGCGTTGTCGTTCTTGACGTTGGCGTCGAGGTCGACCTGGGCGCCGTTGGGCACCTCGTCGTAGACGCCACCGAAGTCACTGTTGTAGAAGACGAACACGGACGTGCCGGTGCGGTTCCAGACGGAGGCGGTGTTGTTCTTGACGCACTGGCCCTGGCCCGAACCGCTGCTCACGAACTCGATGCACCCCGAGCCGGTGCCGTAGTCGCGCTGGGAGTTGACGAGGTCGACGCGCGACCCGGCGTTGCCGCTGTTGTAGTAGAGGCAGAACTCGCCGGACTCGCACACCCCGTTGCGGGCCGTGGCGCCGGCGGTCGGCGCGGTGCCGACGAGAGCGGCTGCGACGCCGAGCACGGCGACCAGCCCTACGACAAGTCTCCTGAACATCTCGTGTCCTTCCCGAGCGGTGTGGTGGTGGCCTGTGCTGCCCACTGAACCGACGTCGCCTAACACGCGCCTAACCCACGCCCGCGGGGCTCGTCTCACACTTTGGACGAAATGCTCGGACGTCCTAGTATCGAGCCATGCCAGCGACGAGGCTGATGCCGACCGACGAAGCCGCCGACCTGATCGAGCTGACGCGAGAGATCTGCCGCAAGGACCTCGCGCCGAAGGTCGACGACGCCGAACGCGCCCGCACCTTCCCCGAGGAGACCTTCCGCACCCTGGGTCGGGCGGGCCTGCTGTCGCTGCCCTACCCCGAGGAGTTCGGTGGGGCCGACCAGCCCTACGAGGTCTACCTCCAGGTCGTCGAGGAGATCGCGTCCGCCTGGATGAGCGTGGCGGTCGGGGTCAGCGTCCACGGCCTCACGGCATACCCCGTGGCGACGTTCGGCACCCGCGAGCAGCAGGAGGCCCTGCTGCCCGAGATGCTCTCGGGCGAGCAGCTCGGCGCCTACTGCCTCTCCGAGCCGCTCGCCGGCTCCGACATCGCCTCGATGACGACGCGGGCCACCCGCATCGACGAGGGCTGGTCGCTCAAGGGCACCAAGGCGTGGATCTCGCACGCCGGCCACGCCGACTACTACACGACCTTCGCGCGCACGTCCGACGACGGCGGCAAGGGCCTGTCGACCTTCATCGTCCCCGGTGACGCCGCCGGCCTCACGTTCGCCGAGCCCGAGCGCAAGATGGGTCTGCACTGCGACCCCGTCGCGCAGGTCATGTTCGACGGCGTGCCCGTCGACGGCGCCCGCCTCATCGGCCGCGAGGGCGACGGCATGAAGATGGCGCTGTCTGCCCTCGACGCCGGCCGCCTCGGCATCGCCGCCGCCGCCACCGGTCTGGCCCAGGCGGCCCTCGACGCCGCCGCCGACTACGCGACCGAGCGGCAGCAGTTCGGACGGCGCATCGCCGACTTCCAGGGCCTCGCCTTTCTCATCGCCGACATGGAGGCCGCCGTCACCTCGGCGCGCGCCACCTACCTGCACGCGGCCCGGCTCAAGGACGCCGGCCGCGGCTTCGGCAAGGAGGCCGCCGTCGCCAAGCTCGTCGCGACCGACGCCGCTATGAAGGTGACCACCGACGCCGTGCAGGTGCTCGGCGGGGCCGGCTACACCGAGGACTTTCCCCTGGAGCGCTACATGCGTGAGGCGAAGGTGACCCAGATCTTCGAGGGCACCAACCAGATCCAGCGCCTCGTCATCTCGCGCCAGCTCCTCGCCCGCTGACGCCGGCCTCTCGCCTGATCCCGCTGACCCACCGACGCCCGAAAGGCTTGTCATGCAGCTGAACTCGTCCACCGTCGCCGTCGTCACCGGTGGCGGCTCCGGCCTCGGGGGCGCCACGGCGCGCCGTCTCGTCGCCGACGGCGCCACCGTCGTCATCATCGACCTCGACGGATCGACCGCTCCGGCCCTCGTCGACGAGCTCAACGCGCAGCGTGAGGGCAGCGCCGTCTTCGTCGCGGCCGACGTGCGCGACGAGGCCCAGGTGCAGGCCGCGATCGACCGGGCCACCGAGCTCGGTGAGCTGCGCATCGCCGTCAACTGCGCCGGTGTCGCCACCCCCGGTCGGGTCATCGGCCGCGGCGGCCCGCTCTCGCTCGAGACGTTCAAGACGGTCATCGACATCAACCTCGTCGGCTCGTTCAACGTCCTGCGCCTCGCAGCAGCCGCGATGCTCGGCAACGACCCCGTCGACGGCGACCGCGGCGTCATCGTCAACACGGCGAGCATCGCCGCCTTCGACGGCCAGATCGGCCAGGCCGCCTACGCCGCGAGCAAGGGCGGCATCGTCGGGCTCACGCTGTCGGCGGCTCGCGACCTCGCGGACAAGGCGATCCGTGTCATGACGGTCGCGCCAGGCACCTTCGAGACGCCGATGCTGGCCGGCCTCCCGGGCGAGGTCAAGGAGGTCCTCGAGAAGCAGGTGCCGCACCCGTCGCGCCTCGGCCGCCCCGAGGAGTACGCCAACCTCGTGCGCCACATCGTCGACAACCCGATGCTCAACGGCGAGGTCATCCGCCTCGACGGCGCCCTGCGCATGCCGCCCCGCTGAGTCACCGACGCCGCTCGACCGGATGCCGTCCCCCGCGTCACGGAGGGACGGCATCCGGCGTTCCCGCCGCCGTGCGGAAGTGACCACTCGACAGTTCATGGGTCAGCCCCCACCCGTCGAGTGGTCGCTTCCGTGCGCGACATGGCCGCGCACCCTCTGTGCGCGGGCAGAATGGTGGAGTGAACGAGCCAGGCGGTGACCTCGTGATCGCGGCCGGTCCCGGCCTGCGGCGCGGACTCGTCATCCCCGCGGCCGAGCTCGTCGAGCGCTTCAGCCGGTCGTCCGGCCCCGGCGGTCAGGGCGTCAACACGACGGACAGCCGGGTCGAGCTCGTCTTCGACCCGGGGTCCTCGACCGCCCTGACACCGGCCCAGCGCGAGCGCCTGGTCGCCGCCCTCGGCGGTCGTCTCGTCGCCGGCCGGGTCACGATCGTGGCGTCCGAGCAGCGGTCCCAACTGCGCAACCGGGCCGCCGCCCGCGAGCGGCTCGTCGACCTGCTGCGCGAGGGGCTCGCTCCCCCGCCGCCGGCCCGCCGAGCGACGAAGCCGACGCGGGGCTCGCAGCGCCGACGGATCGAGGGCAAGAAGCGCCGGTCGCAGGTCAAGTCGGGTCGGGGCCGCGTTCAGCCCGAGTGAGGCCGGCGGCCGCGCATGACCCTCGACCGTCGAGGAGCGGCCGGGCCCGGCCTCTCGACGGTCAGGCGTGGGGTGGAGCGAGGATCGTCGTGTCGACGACGGCGTCCACCTCGATGGGGCCGTAGACGTGCGGGAACAGCTCACCCGTCGCCGGGTCGCCGACCTCGTGGACGACGCGCGAGGACAGCCTCGACTCGTCGACGTGGAGCAGCACGAGCGGCTCGGTGACGTCGGCGTAGAAGCGCGACCGCACGACCGGCCACTGCTGCTCCGACGAGGCGTGGACGAAGCCCTCCTCGGCGAGCGAGCGGCCGCGCGTCGAGCGTACGTAGCGGCCGTCCCTCAGTGCCTGCTGCCAGTGGGCCTGCTCGGCGAGGTGGTAGATCATGCCGCGCGACGCTACCAAGGAAGCCTCGGGGCGGTGACGTGTATCTCAGCGAGCACCCACCGCCCCTGAGGAGAGAGAGGCTGGTGGTGTGGATCGCGGTCGACCGCAGTCCCCGGCCGCACGCACCTGCTGGGAGGACGGCGCAGCATGACCAGGACGCAGGAACCGCGCGACGAGGCCGAGCTGAGGTTCCCGCCGAGCGTGGCGAACCTCGGCGGTCACGACCTCTCCTACGTCGACACCGGCCACGGTTCCGCCATCCTCTTCATCCACGGCCTGCTCGGCTCGCACGAGAACTGGACCCACCTCGTCGACCGGCTCGACACCGAGCACCGGGTCGTCATCCCCGACCTCTTCGGGCACGGCGCCTCCGCCAAGCCCGTCGGCGACTACTCGCTCGGCTCCCACGCCGCCATCCTGCGTGACCTCATCGACCGTCTCGGCATCGAGAAGGTGACGCTCGTCGGCCACTCCCTCGGCGGCGGCATCGCCATGCAGTTCTGCTACCTCTTCCCGGAGCGTGTCGAGGCTCTCGTGCTCGTCTCCAGCGGTGGCCTCGGGCGCTCCGTCAGCCCGCTGCTGCGCTCGGCCACCCTCCCCGGGGCCGAGCTCGTGCTGCCGGTCATCGCCTCGGCCTGGGTGCGCGAACGCGTCGAGACCGTCGGTCGGGCCGTCCGCGGCCTGGGCTGGCGACCGAGTGCCGACGTCTCCGCCGCGTGGAAGGGCTTCACGTCCCTCTCGGACGCCGAGAGCCGTCGGGCCTTCCTCGCCACGACCCGCGGCGTCATCGACCCCGGCGGCCAGACGGTCAACGCGCACGGGCAGCTGACGACCGCCGACCACATCCGCACGCTCGTCATCTGGGGCACGCGGGACCGGATGATCCCCGTCGGCCACGCCGAGAGGGCGCCCGAGATCTTCCCGGGCGCCGAGGTCGTGCTCTTCGAGGGCGCCGGCCACTTCCCGCACCTCGAGCAGCCGGACCGCTTCGCGAGCGTCCTCGAGCGGTTCATCCACGGCTGACGCCGACGCCGGCGCCCGGCACCGGAATGCCGTGTGGTCCCGCTGCAGCCCCGTGCCGTTCTCGGGGAAGATCGTGCCGGACGACAACCTGCGGGTGACCCCACCGCGTTGAGGGTGCGTCCGGCCACTCCAGACAGGGGACGTCAGTGGGCAACACCGAGCGCGAGGTCGACTTCTCGGCCTACGTGCGGGCGCGGCAGACGTCGCTCGCACGCTTCGCGTACCTGCTCACCGGGGACCCGCACAGCGCCGAGGACCTCGTCCAGTCGTCGCTGGCCAAGGTCTACGCCAAGTGGGACCACATCAGCACGGTCGAGTCGCCCGACGCCTACGTGCGCAAGGTCATGGTCAACGAGCACATGACGTGGTGGCGCCGCGCCTGGCGCCACCGGGAGCGCACCGACAGCGAGCTGATCCGCGTCATGGACCCGGCGGCCGCGCCGGCTACCGCGCACGACTCCGAGCTGTGGGCGCACGTCCGCTCGCTCGCGCCGCAGCAGCGGGCCGCCGTCGTCCTGCGCTACTACGAGGACCTCACGGAGGCCCAGACGGCGGAGATCCTCGGGGTCTCCGTCGGCACCGTCAAGAGCCACACGAGCCGAGCGATCAGCTCGCTGCGCAGCCGCATGAAGGAGATCACGTCGTGACGACGCCAGACCAGGAGAACGAGCTCCACGCCCTGCTCCGACAGCACGCCGACGGCGTCGAGGTGTCCGGGGACTTCGCTCCCGGCGCCATCGCGCGCCGCCGCCGTGACCAGCGCACCCGGGCCGTGCTCGGCGCCGCGGCAGCCGTCGCCGTCATCGCTGTGGCCGTGCCGACCGGGTGGTCGGCCGGCCGCGGCACGGCGCCGGTCCCTGCCCTCACGACCTCGACCAGCTCGGTCCCGTCGCCGAGCAGCTCGGTGCCGACCGAGGGGGTGCCGTCCACGACGACCGCCCCCGCCCCCTCGGACACGACGGCTCCCCCGACCGCCGGCACACCGAACGCCCCGGAGACGGTGCGGTCGAGCGCGACGCGCGACACGGCATACGCCGTCGACGACACGATCCGCTTCGGCGACACCGTGGTCCAGCTCGAGAAAGGGACCGTCGTCGAGAGCCTCGCCGTGCTGTCCAACGGGGGGTTCGTGCTCCAGTCGCACCTGTCGACCGGCTCTTCGCAGAGCGAGATGGAGATCCTGTCCCCGACGGGACGCACCGTGCGCAGCCTCGGCGCCTCCGGCATGTACGTCGTCTCCCCCGACGGGTCTCGCGTCCTGGCGAAGGGCGGCAGCGAGGACACCGTGGTGGTCTACACCGCAGCGGGTGGTGTGGTCGCGAGGCTCCGGGACCCGGTGAGCGACGGCACCACTCCGGCCGTGGTCCGGCAGGTCGCCGCGGTCGTCGGCGACCGGGCCTACCTCGACGCGGGAGCCACCAGCGGGTCCGTCGAGTGGAACGTCGCCACCGGCGAGACCCGCACGCTGCCCGCGCACGTCGTGGCCGTCTCCCCGGACCGCACGCGGGCCGCTCTCCAGTGGTTCGTCGCGACCGACGCGATGGACGAGGCGTGCTGGGCCGTCGTCGACCTGACGAAGCCGTCGTTCCCCAGGACCGTCGAGCGGTGCGGTGCCGGCGAGAACCCCGCCATGTTCATGCCGACCGCCTTCTCGAGCCGGGGCACCTACCTCGTCGGCTCGCACTACGTCGACGGCGGCTTCTGGTTCAGCGCCGGCGTGGTCCGCGTCAGCGACGGCACGACCGTGCTCGGCGGCACCGGCGACCGCGTCGTCTCGGGCTGGACGTGGCACCTCGACGACGACGAGTCGACCTTCCGCATCTCGCGCAACACCTCCCAGCCGCTGTCGCCGGCCACCCGGAACACGCTCCAGCAGTGCTCGATCGCGCTCTCCTGCAACGACGTCGGGGCCGAGCTCCCGACACGCGACGCGGGCGGGTCCACCGACCCGCGCTACACCGTCCCGCGCTGACCGGCCGTCGCGCCGACCCACCACCGACGTATGCCGTCCGCCCACCCGGGCGGGCGGCATACGTGCTCGCGGTCAGGAGGTCCGCGCAGGTGCACACCGGCAACTCACGGGTGCGTCCACGCAGCTCGTCGACGCGTCTCCGCCGACCGATGCCAGGACTGAACGGCTCGGCGGACCCGCCCCCTCCGACCCGGAGCGGGCGGGTCGCACGCGTCCCCGGTCGTATGCCGTCAGGCGGGCCCGCTCTCGCCGGTCGCCGACCGGCGCAGGGCCGCCGGGTCCACGACCGTGACGCGCCCACGGTCGAGGGCGACGACACCACCCGACTCGAGACGCCGCAGGACACGGTTGGCCGTCGGTCGGGTCACCCCGGCGAGCTCGGCCAGCTCGGACTGGTTGAGGTGCACCGTCACCGGCGAACGCGACTGTGCGGCAACGGCATACACCCCGCACAGGGACACGAGACTGCGTAGGACTCGAAGCTCGGCCGGTGTGTGCAGGGCCTCCATGAGCGCGTCGGTGAGGCGGTTGACCCGGGCTGCGAGCAACCGCACGAGGAGACGACGGACCTCGGGGTGCCGGTCACAGAGCCGCTCGAAGTCCGCGAAGGACAGGGACAGGGTCACGGTCGGCTCCACCGCCTCGATCGTCGCCGTCCGCCGGCCGGCCCGCACGATCATCGCGAGCTCGCCGAAGGCCTGTCCCGGACCCATGACGGCATAGGCCAGCCGGTCCCCCTGCTCCGACGACCGACGCGCGACGACACGTCCCTCGACGACGAAGTGCACGGTGTCGGCGGCGTCACCCTCGTGGAAGACCACCTCGCCCGCGTCATAGGTGTGCCGGTGCATCGTCGCGACGACCGCGCGGCGCTCTGCCGGCGCGAGCTCGGACAGCAGCCCGAGGTCGGGGGTCACGGCCCGCACGCCGTCCGCGCCGGGTGCCGACGGGCACGCTCCGGGTGTCGCCACGCGCACAGACACCTGCCCGCTTCAGCGGCACCGTCGTGGGTGACGACACCAGAACGTGACCGCACGGCGACATCCGCAGGACGAGGGGCAGCGAACCCCTCACCGAGGGAAGGCACTTCCATGACGACGACGACGGCACAAAGACGGGTCCACCCCGACCTGGCGCACCACCACCCACGGGTGACGCGGCTGCCCCGTGGCGGGTGGACGTGGGAGTGCGACTGCGGCGGCGCCTCGGCCCGCTCCGTCGTGGCCCGGCTGACGTGGCACCAGGCGTTCGTCGGTGCCCTCATCCACTCGGCCTCGATCGCTCCCTGAACGCTCACCGCAGACCCTCGCCGAGGCGCCCCCGCAGGGGCACGGGGAGCGGCGCCAGCGACGCACGCGCCTCGGCGAGCAACGCCGACTCCGCCCGGTCGAACACATCCTGGGCGGAGTCTGGCGTGTCCCCGATGGCGGTCAGGCCGACGCGGCCGCACTCGGTGATCGAGCTGATCATGTGGAAGACGACACCCACCTGTCGAGACTGGTCGAAGTGCAGGCCGGCGCACGCCACGAGGTCGAAGAGGTCGTCGACGCGTAGCCCTCGGAGCGACTCGTCCTCGAGGTGGTCGGTCGCCACGAGGTGGCGCTCTGCCCCGGACGGGGTGCGGAAGCAGCCCTCCTCGTGGACGTACGAACCGTCCGTCAGGAACTGCAGGGTGAGGAACGGGTGCGTCGTGCCGCCCTTGCGCAGGTTGATCTCGATGGCGTGAGCCTCCCACCGGTCACCGTGGCGCACGACGACGAAGTCGAGGGCGAAGCGACCCATGACACCCTTCTCGGCCAGGACGCGACCGACCGCCTCCGCCTCCCGCGTGATCGCCAGCGCGTACGCGGGGTCGGCCGGGAAGCGCGCGCCGAGGTACATCTGCCCCGTGGGCCCGCCGAGGACCTGGTCGTGCGTCGACAGGATCTCGAGCTCCCCGAGGGGGGTGACCCTCAGCTGCACGCTGGGGCTGCGCACCTCGTCACCGACGACACGTTCCTCGACGATGCCGCCGCGCTCGGCGAGCCGGCGCAGGTAGGCCTCGATCTCGATCCTCGAGTCCTCGAGCTGCATCGCCCCGACCCGCTCAGTGACGGCAGCGCGGAGTGTCGCTGCACCACCACCGTCATCCGGGTCTTTCTGTCCCACAGGCAGGCCCGCAAGGTCGACGAGGGCGTTCCCCGAGCCCGACACGCCTTCGTTCAGCTTGACCATCGCCCACTGCGCGTCGGGCCGCGACGCGTGCAGCTCGAGCACGGCATCGACGACGTCGTCGACCGAGTGAAGGTCCTCGGCACCGAAGGGATGCTCGACGCCTGCCTCGGCGAAGACCCTGCGGCAGCCGGTCTTGGTACCGAGCGGGTAGAGGCGCGGGTCTGCGGCATACATCGGGATGCCGAGCAGCAGGGAGAGGTCACGCTCACGGGTCGTGCTCGTGTAGGGGATGAGGTGCGAGCGGGCGGCGTCGGGCACGAGTGATGCGATGCGCGCGACGACGCGCGGGCGGTCCAGGAGCTTGTCGATGAGCGGCCTCGGCGACGAGTCGCCCACGGACACGAGCTGGAGTCGGGCACGGGCGTGACTCGGGATCACGCCGGGCAGCAGCGACAGGTAGTACTCGATGATCTTCTCGCTGATCGGCATCGAGCTGACGTAGACCATCCGCAGACGCGGCTGACGCAGGAGCAGCAGGAGGAACAGGAGCCGCTCCTCCAGCGCCTGGTTCATCGCCCCGGCCGACGGCGCGAGCCCGTCGGCGCTCATCGAGGGCACGACCACCACCGACTCCCGCGGGTCGTTCTGCCCCCACAGGCGATAGACCTCGGGAAGGTGCTGCTGGAGGTCGTCGAACAGGCGACCCCGCGCCTTCTCGTCGAGGCCGGCGAGGCCGGCCGCGGACATCGGGGCGGGGACGGCGGGGACCTGTGTCGGCGGGTTCATGGGACGTCCTCCTGGTCGACGGTGCCGATGACCTCGTGGACCTCGAGGGGCCGCGAGATGCCGCGCAGCTCCACCGGCCCGAGCGAGCGCGTCTCGAAGCGCTCGTCGAGCCCGGCGCGCACGCGGGGGCTGATGAGGATCTGCCGGGCAGCGGCGGCCGCGCAGAGGCGGGCCGCGACGTTGGTGACCGTGCCGATGGCCGCGTAGTCCCAGCGACCCTCGAAGCCGACGCGACCCAGCGTCGCGTAGCCCTGCGCGATGCCGACCCCGAAGCCGAGGTGGTGCCCCTGCCGCGACCACCCGGAGGCGAGGTCGTCGACGCGGTCGCGCATGTCGAGCGCCATCCGCACGGCCCGCTCGGGGGCGTCGGGGCAGGGCGGGGGGTCGTTGAAGAACACCATGAGCCCGTCGCCGGCGAAGTGCTCCAGCGTGCCCTCGTAGGCGAAGACGAGCTCTCCGAGCACGCCGTGGTACTCGCGCAGCACCGACATCGTCTCCTCGGGCTCGGCGGTCTCGGCGAAGGCGGTGAAGCCCCGGAGGTCGGTGAAGACGGTCGTGATGTCGCGGCGGTGGCTCTCGAGGAAGGACTCGTCGCCGGACTCAACGATGAGTCCCGCGATCTGCGGCGACAGGAACCGGCGCAGCCGGCCCAGCCGGTCGAGGTCGTCCACCTGCTCGGCGACCCGCGACTCGAGCTCGGCGTTCCAGCGCTCGAGCGCGACGGTCTGCTCGAGCACCGTGTCGTGCAGGCGCTTGACCCGCGCCAGCGACCGCACCCGCGCCATGAGCTCGGCCTGGTCGAACGGCTTGGTGATGAAGTCGTCGGCGCCGACCTCGAGGGCCCGAAGCCGCTGCTGGGTCCCGCTCGCCGTGACCATGACGACCGGGAGCATCGCGGTGCGGGGGTCCGCCTTGATGCGCGCACACGTCTCGTAGCCGTCCATGACGGGCATGAGCACGTCGAGCAGGACGACGTCGACCTCGCACTCGGCGAGCGCCCGGAGCGCAGCGGGCCCCGACGACTCCGAGCGCACGACGAAGCCCCGGGGCTCGAGGACGGCGTGCATGAGCTTGCGGTTCTGCTCGAGGTCGTCGACGACGAGGACCCGCACGCCCGTGAGCGGCAGGACCATCGCGTCGTCGTGGACCGAGGTCACGGGTCCCGAGCCTCGCGTCGGGGCAGGTGGCGGCGCACCTGCGCCGGGAACTCACGGACGCTGATCGGCTTCTCGAGGTAGCCCGCGAACCCCGAGACGAGGGCCCGCTCGCGGTCGCGGTGCATCGCGAACGCCGTCAGGGCGACGACCGGGATGTGCGCCGTCGGTTCGTGGTCACGGATCAGCTCGAGCGCGGCGAAGCCGTCGATGCCGGGCAGCTGAAGGTCCATGAGGATGACGTCCGGCAGGCTCGTCCTCGCCTGCTCGACCGCCTCCTCACCGCTGGTGGCCACGACGACGCAGAAGCCGGCATACTCCAGCACGTCCCGCGCCAGCTTGAGGTTGCGCGGGTTGTCCTCGACGATGAGCACGACCGGCAGTTCGTTCACGGACCCTCCCCCTCCCGCACGTGCTCGGCCGCGACCGTCGCGAGACGCCGCGCGAGCCCCGGGAGGTCGATGCCGGCCTTCTCCGCGACGAACGCGATGCGCCCCTCGAGCCGCGAGCGGTCCTGTGGCGTCAGCGACTTCGCGGTCAGCACGACGATGGGCGGCCCGTCGGAGTCGCGGTGCGGCCGCAGCTCGTCGATGACGGCGAAGCCGTCCACGTGGGGCATGAGCAGGTCGATGACGACGACGGACGGTTCGACCGCCCGCACGAGGTCCGCCGCCTGCTGGCCGCCGGCGCACGTGTGCACCTCCCAGCCGAGCGGCTCGAGGGTGCTGCGCACGAGCTTGAGCGCGAGGGGGTCGTCGTCGACGACGACGACGCGCAGCCGGGGGCTCTGCTCGTCCGCGCGTGGCGGTGGCAGGAGCCGGGTCACGGCCGCCAGGAGGTGCTCGCCGCTCACGGGCTTCACGAGGTACTCCGTGGCCCCGAGGGCGAAGCCGCGACCGCGCTCCGGCTCGACGCTGACGACGACCACGGGCACGTCGGCCGTGGCCGGGTCGCTCTTGAGCTCGGTGAGGACCTCCCAGCCGTCCATCCCCGGCAGGTGGATGTCGAGGACGACCGCCACCGGGTCCTGGGCCCGCACGAGGTCGAGTCCCTGCTCGCCCGTCGACGCACCGACGGCCCGGAGCCCGGCCGCGCGCAGGTGCAGCTCGACGAGCTCGGCCGAGCGGGGGTCGTCCTCGATGACGACGACGGTCGGGCCGTCGGCGGGGCCCTCGTCGAGCATCCACACGTCGCCGCCGGCCGAGCGGTCGGCGTCGGGCTGCGGGACCGAGATCCCGAAGGTGCTCCCCTCACCAGGGGTGCTCGTGAGCCAGAGCCGCCCGCCGTGCAGTTCGACGATGCGGCGGCTCAGGGTGAGCCCGAGGCCCGTGCCCTCGCTCGACGACGCCGACCGCTCGCCCTGCTGGAACGAGTCGAAGATGCGCTCCTGGTCCTCGGGCGCGATCCCGATGCCCGTGTCGGTGACGGTGACGTCGACGTCTTCGCCGTCGCGCCAGGCCCGGACGACGATGCTGCCGCCGTCCGGCGTGAACTTCACGGCGTTGCTCAGCAGGTTGAGCAGCACCTGCTTGAGCCGCAGCTCGTCGGCCGTGACGAGGCCGAGCCCGTCGGCCGCCTCCAGCGTCAGGCGTATGCCGTGCAGCGCGGCGCGCTCGCGCACGAGCGAGAGTGCCTGGACGAGGATGTCGTCGATGGGGAAGGTCGTGAGGTCGAGCTCCATGCGCCCGGCCTCGATCTTCGACAGGTCGAGGATGTCGCCGAGGAGGGCGAGCAGGTGGCGGCCGGCGGAGTGGATGTCCTCGAGGTAGTCCTCCTGCCGCTCGTTGAGGTCACCGAACATCCGCTCGAGGAGCACCTCGGAGAAGCCGATGACGGCGTTGAGCGGTGTCCGCAGCTCGTGCGACATGCTCGCGAGGAACTCCGACTTGTGGCGGCTGGCCTCCGCGAGGGCGACGCTCTGCCGCTCGAGCTGCTGGTAGAGGCGGGCGTTGGTCAGCGCGACGGCCGACTGGCTCGCGAAGGCCGCGAGCAGCTCGCACGTCTCCTCGCTGAACGCCCCGGTCGACTTGCGTCGCACGACGAGCGCGCCGACGACCCGGTCGGGGCGCACGAGCGGGATGGCCACGAGCGAGCGCCAGCCCGACCCGCGGAGCACGGCGAGGTGCGGGTCGAGGGGCTCGGGCTCCGCGTCGAGGTCGGGGATCTGGAGCACCTCGCGGCTGCGCGCGGCCCGGCCCACCCACGTGCGGTCGATGTGGATCTCCGCGCTCCTCAGCGCGCCGATGACGTCCTCGCTCGTGCCGTAGGCCGTACGCACCCGGAAGAGCCCGGTCGCCTCGTCGAACTCCATGAGCGACCCGCCGTCGGTGTCCGACAGCTCGACGGCGTGGCTGACGATCGTCGTCAGCACCTCGTCCGCGACGAGCGTCGAGCTGATCGCCTCCCCCACCTCGGCGAGGGCCTCGAGCTGGTCGACCTTGCGGGCGAGCTCGGCCGACCGGCTCTCGAGCGCGGAGAAGAGCTCGACGTGCCGGAGCGCGAGCGCCGCCTGCTCGGCGAACGTCGACAGGAGCTCCTCGGCGGACCGGTCGAAGGGCGCGACCTTCGTGCGCCAGACGTTGAGGGCCCCGACGACCTGGTCACCGACCACCATCGGCGCGCCCATCATCGTCCGGTAGCCGCCGACCCGCTGGAAGTCGGTGCGGCGGTAGTCGGGGTCCGCGAGGACGTCCTCGATCTGGTGCACCCTCCGGTCGATGGTGACCCGTCCGACCAGCGTCGCCCGGTCGCGGGTGATCGGGTGCTGCGAGACGAAGTCGACGAACTCCGGCGTCAGCCCGCTCGACCGCGCGAGCACGTAGGAGTCGCCCTGCACGAGGTAGATCTGCGCCACCTGCGCGCCGAGGAGCCTCCGGGCGCTGTCGACGACCGCGTCGAAGACCTCGTCACGACTGGCCGCGCCACCGGTCGTCGAGGCGGTGAGCACCTTGAGGATGTCGCTCGTCGCCCGCAGCTGCTCCTGCGTCGTCGCCAGCCGGTCGGCGAGCTCCTGGGCGTCCTCGACCGGCACGCCGCCCGCCTCTTCGAACCCGCTCATGCGAGTCCCCCATCGCGCTGTGAGTCCCTGTGGTCCCCCACACGAGTGTCCTCCCCGAACCCGCGGCGCACCATCGAAATCGGGAGCCCGGCACCCGGCACCCCGGGTCGCCGTGCCGGTCTAGCGGCGGCCGGCTCCGATGGGCGCACGGCGCAGGCGGGTGACGCGCTCGAAGGCATAGGCCATCGCCAGCAGCCGTCCGTCCTCTCCGATGCGGCCGATGAAGGTGGCGCCGACAGGCATCCTGTTGCTTCGCATCCCGGCGGGCACGGTCACCGCTGGGAAGCCCGCCGTGGCGTAGACCGCGGAGTGCCGGTTCGACAGGCTCACGAGCATCTCCGTACGCGTGCCGTCGAAGGTCTCGGCGAGGATGGCGGCGGCCCGGTCGCGGTAGGCGCGCGCGGCCTCGGCGTGCGCGTCGGCGTCCCCGCCCCGGAGGACGGCGAGGTCGAGGAAGGCCTGGCCGGACGGCATACGCCGTCGGGGGTCGGCGAGGTTCCAGGCAGCGAGGTCGGCTGCCGTCGTGACGCGTGGCCGGTCGCCGTCCGCCGCCGACGTGGCTGCCGTGGCGGCTGCCGTGGCAGCCGCGAGGTAGGGCAGCGTCTCGTGGCGCAGGCCGCCGAGCACGACCTCCACGAAGCCCTTCTCGTACTCGTCGAGCGAGTCGGCGCGCAGGCCGAGCAGGACGTCGGCTGCGCTCGCCCCGGCGCGGGTCAGGCCCTCGACGACGCGCGCGAGCACGGTGGCGTTCTCCGAGGTGTCCTCGAAGGGTGACGTCTGGGAGAGGACGTCGGCCCTGAGGACACCGACGCGCACTCCTTCGAGCGCGTCGTCGGAGAGGTCGGTGGGCACCGGGTGCTTCGCGATGACCTCGAGCACGGCCGCGGCGTCGGCGACCGAGCGGGCGACGGGGCCGGCCGAGTCCTGGGTGTGCACGAGGGGCACGATGCCGTCGGTCGCGACGACACCGCGGCTCGGCTTCATCGCCACGACCCCGCTGAACGCAGCCGGGGCGACGAGCGAGCCGGACGTCTCCGTGCCGATGCTGGCGACGCAGAGTCCGGCCGCGACCCCGATCGCCGACCCGCTGCTCGAACCAGCCGGGGAGAACTGCGCCCCAAAGGGATTCACGGACTGTCCACCCACAGCGCTGAAGCCTGCCTTCGACGAGAGCGCGCCCGCGAGCTCGGACAGGTTGGCCTTGCCGAGGATGACGGCGCCCGCGTCGCGGAGCCGCACCACGAGAGGTGCGTCGTGGTCGGCCTGGTGGTCGGCGAGCAGCGCGGAGCCCGCCGTCGTGTGCAGGGGCGGCGCGGTCTCGACGTTGTCCTTGAGGGTCAGGGGTATGCCGCACAGGGAGGACGTCACCGCACCCGACCGGCGCTGCTCGTCGGCCGATGCGGCCTCGACGAGCGCGTGCGGGTTGAGCTCCACGAGCGAGCGGAGCGTCTCGTCCTGCGCGCGAATCCGACTGAGGCACAGAAGGGTCAGGTCGGTGGACGACAGCCGCCCGGAGTCCATGAGCCGGCCGAGCTGGACGATCGACGCGTCGTGGACGAGCGCGCCCACGCGTTCGGCACGGTCCCCGTCGAAGCCACGGAGGGCGTCCTCGAACGGGGACAGGTCCAGCGGGCGCAGCCGTGGTGAGGACGCCGCGCGGCGCCTGACCCGCAGGCCCGTCAGCGTCGACCGGGCCACCAGCAGGTATCGGTTCACGCCGCCCATGATGTCGGGTCGCCGCACGGCCGCACAGCGAAACGACGCACAGATGACGGTGCGCGAGACCACCTCACCCCTGCTCTGAGCATGAGCGCCTTGGGGGGTGGGGCCCGCTCGCCCTGCCACGGAAGGACTCTCATGCCCGACTCCAGCACCGTTGCCGGCCCGACTCCCGACCTCACGCGCAAAGCCGTGGCCGAGGGCGTCGGGACGTTCATCCTCGTCTTCTTCGCCGTCGGCGCCGCCGTCGTCGGCCTCGAGACGATGAGCAGGCTCGCCGTCGCCCTCGCCTTCGGCTTCGTCCTGCTCGCCCTCGCCTACGCCGTCGGCGCCGTCTCGGGCTGCCACGTCAACCCGGCCGTGACCCTCGGTGTCCTCATGCGCAAGGGCATCACGACGACCGAGGCGATCTGCTACTGGATCGCCCAGCTCGTCGGTGCCATCCTCGGCGCGGCCCTGCTCAAGCTCATGGTCTCGAGCTTCGGCGGCGTCAAGGACGAGACCGGCGCCCTCGGGACCAACAACCGGGGCACGACGATCACGGCGGGTGGCACCTTCGTGCTCGAGGTGGTCCTCACCTTCCTGCTCGTCTTCGTCGTCCTCCTCGTGACCAGCCGGGCCGCGGCCCCGGGCTTCGCCGGGCTCGCGATCGGCCTCGTGCTCACCGTGATCCACATCGTCGGCATCCCGCTCGACGGCACCTCGGTCAACCCGGCACGGTCGATCGGCCCGGCCCTGCTCTACGGCGGCGAGCCGCTCGCCCATGTGTGGATGTTCATCGTGGCGCCGCTCGTCGGCGGCGCGATCGCAGCTTTGGCCGCACCGTTCTTCGAGACGGCCACCTCGAAGACCGACACGGACCCGACGGGCGCCGACGTCCCGGCCTGACCCGGCTTTGCCGACTGTCCAACGTTGAGACGCGCGCCTGCCCCATGATGAGTCCATGAGCGACGCATCCGGGGGCAGGCGCGGGTCGAGCAGGCCGAAGGGTCGCGCCGCCGTACGGTGGGTCGCCGCCCTCGCCGTGCTGGCCTGGCTCGCGATCGGAGGTGTCGGCGGGCCCCTCGTGGGGCGGCTCTCCGAGGTCGCGACCAACGACAACGCGAACTTCCTCCCCCCGTCGGCGGAGTCGACGTCGGTGAGCAAGCTCGTGGGTCGCACGACCGACACCCAGACGCTGCCCTACCTCGTCGTCGTCGAGCGCACGGGCGGCCTGACCCCTGCCGACCTCGCGGCCGTCCAGCGCTACGTCGACGCCATCCCCGGGCTCACGCTCGCCGAGGGTCGCACGGTGGGCGAGTTCCTCCAGGCGCCGCCGACCGCCGCCATCCCCAGCCAGGACAAGCAGGCCGTGCTCATCCCCGTGGCCTTCCTCGCCGACCAGGCGGAGGTCACCGTCGCCGGTGACACCGCGTTGTATGCCGTCGCGCAGGCCCTGCGGGAGTCCGCGGCGTCGACGTTGGGCGCGTCCGGCCTGACGGTGCACGTCACGGGGGCCGGCGGCTTCTTCGCCGACTTCATCATCGCCTTCAGCGGCATCGACGGCATCCTGCTGCTCGTCGCGCTCGGCGTCGTCTTCGTCATCCTGCTCATCGTCTACCGCAGCCCGATCCTGCCCTTCGCCGTGCTCATCACGGCGATGTTCGGCCTCTCCCTGGCGGCCCTCGTCGTCTTCCCGCTCGCCAAGAACGGCTCGATCAGCCTGAGCGGCCAGAGCCAGGGCATCCTCTCGATCCTCGTCGTCGGCGCCGCCACCGACTACGCCCTGCTCCTCGTCGCGCGCTTCAAGGAGGAGCTGCACGACGAGGAGTCGACGTGGACGGCGATGAAGATCGCGTGGCGGGCCTCCCTCGAGCCGATCGCGGCGAGCGCCGCCACCGTCGTGCTCGGCCTGCTGTGCCTGCGCCTCTCGGACCTCGGCAGCACCAAGGGCCTCGGGCCCGTCGGGGCGCTGGGCATCGTCGGCGCCTTCGTCGCGTCGCTGACCTTCCTGCCCGCCGTGCTGCTCCTCATCGGCCGGCGAATCTTCTGGCCGCAGGTGCCCCGCGTCGACCACGTGCACGGGGCGGACGCCGTCGGCACCCGGGGCATCTGGGGACGCGTGGCGGGCCTCGTCGGACTCCACCCGAGGCGCGTGTGGGTGGTCACGTTCCTCGCCCTCGCGACCTGCGCGGCGTTCCTGCCGACGCTCAACGCCCGCGGCATCGCCCAGTCCGACCTCTTCCTCACCCAGGTCGACTCCGTCACCGGGCAGGAGGTGCTGGCGCGCCACTTCCCCGCGGGGTCGGGCTCACCGGTGCAGATCGCGGCCCCGGAGGCCAAGGCCGACGCCGTGGTCCAGGTGCTCGAGTCGACGGACGGCGTGAGCAGCCCGCAGGTGGGCCTCGTCCCCGGCCAGCCGCCCAAGGTCGTCGACGGCAAGGTCGTCGTGCAGGCCACGCTCGACGCCGCCGCCGACAGCGTGGAGGCGGAGGACACCATCGAGACGCTCCGGTCCTCCCTCGACCAAGTGGGCGCCGACGTCCTCGTCGGTGGGACCACGGCGACGAACCTCGACGTCCGCCTCGCCAGCGAGCGCGACCTCAAGGTCATCATCCCGACGATCCTCGGCGTCATCTTCATCGTGCTCATGCTGCTGCTGCGCTCGATCGTGGCCCCGCTCGTCCTCGTCGCCGCGAACGTCCTGTCCTTCGCCGCGACGATGGGCGTCTCCGCCATCGCGTTCAACCACGTGTTCGACTTCCCGGGCTCCGACCCGTCGACACCGCTCTACGGCTTCGTCTTCCTCGTCGCCCTCGGGATCGACTACTCGATCTTCCTCATGACGCGCGTCCGCGAGGAGTCCAAGAGCCGGGGCACCCGACCCGGCATCCTCGTGGGGCTCGCTGTGACGGGCGGGGTCATCACGAGTGCCGGGATCGTGCTCGCGTCGACCTTCTCGGCGCTCGCGGTGCTCCCGATCCTCTTCCTCGTGCAGATCGCCTTCATCGTCGCCTTCGGCGTCCTGCTCGACACGCTCGTCGTGCGCAGCCTGCTCGTCCCGGCCGTCTCCTACGACCTCGGCGACCGGATCTGGTGGCCGGTCGGCCTGCGCCGACCCAGGACGCCCGGCCCGGCGGAGGGGGACCACGAGGTGGACGGCGAGGCGTCTCCCACGCCGCGGGCCGGCGCGGCCTCGGAACCGTCCGTAGAGCGATGACCGTGGGCCCGACCGGGCGGACAGGACGCGCCCGCCGGCCGCCGGGTTTCCCCGCCTACGTCTGAGCCCCGACGTCGTCCTTCCTCGTCAGCTCACCGGCGACGTCGCGTTGCATCAGCTCGGCCACGACAGCGGTGTCGAGGCCCTGGCCGAGCAGGACGGCGAGCTTGGTGAGGGCCGCCTCGCACGTCATGTCGTAGCCCGGCACGGCCCCGGCGCGCATCAGGGCCGACCCCGTGGCATACGCCCCTGGCTGCACCGACCCGCGGACGCACTGGGTGACGACGACCACGACGATGTCCTGGGCCGTGGCGGCCTCGACGACAGCCATGAACTCCCGGTCCCTCGACGGCCCGTTGCCGGCCCCGTAGGCCTCGACGACGAGGCCCTGCAACGGCGGTCGGCAGAGGTTCGCGAGGATGGAGGCCGAGAATCCCGGAAAGAGCCGCACGGCCGCGACCTCCCCCAGCAGACCGGCCCTGAGCTCCGGTTCTCCGTCGGCGGGGCGCACCAGGGAGTCCCGGACGTCGATGTCGATGCCGATGGCGGCGAGCGGCGGGAAGCGCGGCGAGTCGAAGGCGTCGAGGCCCGAGGCGTCGACCTTGGTCGACCGGTTCCCCCTGAGCAGCACCTCCCCGAAGAGCAGCGTCGTCTCGGGGACGTCGGGCCGCGCCGCGACCTGGAGCGCCCCGATGAGGTTCTGCCGCCCGTCGCTCCGGGTGCGCGCGATGGGGATCTGGGAGCCGGTGACGATGACGGGCTTGCCGAACGACGGGAGGAGGAACGAGAGCGCGGACGCCGTGTAGGCCATCGTGTCCGTCCCGTGCAGGACGACGAACCCGCGGTGCTGACGGCGGCGCTCGTGGAGGACTCGAGCGATGGCGCACCAGTCGTCGGGCGTCGCGTTGGCGGAGTCGATGGGAGGGTCGAGCTCCTCGAAGACGATCGGCGGCAGCTCGCCCCTCGAGTTCTCCACGATCCACTCGACGTAGGGAGCGAGCGCACCCGCCACGGGCGCGTAGCCGTCCGGGGTGTCGACCATCCCGATGGTCCCGCCGGTGTGAAGCACGAACACGCTGTCGCTCACGACGTGTGTCTCCCTTGGTCGGATCCCGGACTCCGCGCGAGCCCGCGCAGCAGGCCGCCGGTCCCGGCGGCCTGCGCAGCTCACCGTGGCACCGGACGCTCGGCCCTGTCCAGAGTCGTGGCGTGCGTGGCTCGGCGGATCGCAGCGCAGCCCGTGAGTGCGCCACCGTCCGCGGTCGGCTCACCCCCTTCGGATGATCCGCATCTTCCCGCTCAGTGTCACGCTCGAGTGATGTCGATCATGAGCCGCACGGGCCCACGGCTGGAGCATGAGCATGCATGAGGACGAGCGTGGTCGGGCCGAGTCACCTGCCGACCTCGGACCCCGGGGGCGTGTGCTCGAGGAGATCCGGACGCCGCGGGCGGCGGCCGTCGCCGGGATCGTATTCGCCGTGCTCCTGGGGGCGGTCGTCATCCTCATGTACCTGGCGCTCCCGGGCACCGGCAGCCGGTCGACGTGGATCACCGATGCGGAGCGACGAGGCAGGGTCGCGCTCGCGATGCAGCTGACCCCCTACGCCGGCATCGCCTTTCTCTGGTTCATCGGGGTGATCCGATCCCGTCTCGGGCACCGTGAGGACAAGCTGTTCTCGACAGCCTTCCTCGGGTCCGGGCTGCTCTTCGTCGCCATGCTGTTCGCCGCCTCTGCAGACGTCGGGGCCCTGCTCGCCCTGTACGACGGGCCGGACAGCGTCTCGCCGGAGTACGTCCGGCAGGTGGGGGCGGTGAGCACCGCACTCCTGACGACGTTCGGCATCCGCATGGCAGCGGTCTTCACCATGGTCGTCACGAACCTCGGACGGCGCACCGGCATCGTGCCGCGGTGGCTGGTGGCCGTGGGGTTCGTCGTCGCGCTGGTCCTGCTCCTCGCACCCCCGCGGACGGTCTGGGCCGTCCTGCTCTTCCCGCTCTGGGTCCTGCTCCTCAGCCTGCACCTTCTGGTCACCTCGTTCCAGCCTGAGCCGACAAGGGCATAGCGGCCGTCGAGCGCACAGTAGAGGGAGCGAACTCCACCGCGTGGCGCGACGTCACCGAGCCCATCGGGCGTCGTGGCCACGCGAGCAGCGGCACGTCAGCCGGGCGGCACGCGCCGTGGCGCACCTACCGTCCGAGGGACCTTCGACTCTGGTTGACGTCGGTGACGGTCGTGAGCATGGGAGCATGAAGCAGTCTCACGAGAGCGACGAGGGCCCACGGCCGCGCGCGGTCAGGCACGAGTCCTCACCCCGGGTTCCTGGCCGGAAGCGCATCCCATCGCCGAGCGGGTTCGAGGCGAAGGAGCGCCTGCGGGAGGCCTTGGCCATGGACGGCCTCGCCGACGCGGACACCATCCACGTCGAGACGGACGGCACCGAGATCGTCCTCACCGGCACCGTTCGTTCGTTCGCCGAGGTGAACCAGGCCTGCCACGCCGCATGGTCCGTGCCCGCGTGACGAGGGTCGACAACGCCTTCGTGTGGTCTGAGGGCGCCGAGACGGACCGTCACGGTCTCTCGCAGCCGGGTTCCGGCTGCTAATACCCGCTCGGCTCGGTCTCGTACTCAGGTTCCACCGGTCGCGGCTCGTGGCGCAACGGAGTGATGGCTCGGGTGTCCTCGAACCACAGCAAGGCGTCCCAGCGTCTGCCCATCCGGGTCGGGACGTAGTTGCCGCCCTCACGGCTGGGTTCGTAGACGACGCCGATGGCCCGGTGGCCGGCCCAGCCGGAAAGCCACGGGCTGGACCGGTCCTCGCCGAACACCAGGACGGACGGCTCACCCAAGGCCAGGTGCAGCAGGTCCTCGTGTGACCCGGCCCTGGCCGGCGGAACGTTCATGACCGCCTCGGGCTCGCCCCATCCCGCGCCTGTCAGCACGTGGCCGCGATGACCCGCGAAGCCGACGAGAGCGACGCCCTCGTCGTGGTGGCGCTCCCGCAGCAGCTGACCGAGATTGACCATTCCCTCACTGGCCATGTCCGTCGCGCGTGCGTCGCCGACATGGGTGTTGTGCTCCCAGATGAGTCCCTGCGAGGCGGGACCGAGGTGCCTGCTGAGCCGGTCGACCGTGTCGGCCATGTGCCGGTCCCGCACGTTCCACGAGCTACGGTCCCCGCGGACCATCGCCCGGTAGTACTCCGCGGCACCCGCGACCACCTCGGCGTTCTGGACCGCATCGAAGGCCGCGGAGTCGCCCCCGTGTCGAAGGGCTCCTTGCCGCAGCGCGACGAGCAGCGCGACGACGTCGGCCTCGCACGTCCGAGGCACGAGTCGGGTGCGGAAGGCGTAACGGTGCGGGTCCTCGCGGCACGGGATGAAGCACTGCCACGCCCGCATCGCTGCGTCCATCGACTCGGGAGCCTCGACCTCGACCCAGCGGATCACCTCACGCAGGCTCCCCCAGAGGGAGTACACGTCGAGCCCGTAGAACCCGACGCGTGCCGCCGGCTCGAGCCGGTCGTTGTGGGCCCTGAGCCAGTCCGGGAAGTCGGCCACTTCGCGGTTTGCCCACATCCAGGTCGGCCACCGCTCGAACTCCACCAGGACCTGCGCGGCGTCCAGCTCTCGATCCGTCTGGCCGCGCACCCACTGGTTCACGAGCCAACAGTCCGGCCAGTCCCCCTCGACTCCTACCCAGGTGAAGTCGCCATCCTCGATGAGCTGTCGGCTGACTCGGGCCCGCCACGCGTAGTACTCGTGCTGCAACGACCATCTGGGGATCGGATCAAGACCGACGCGCGGGACGCGGTCCACCTGGCCCGTCTGCTGCGCCTGGATGAGGTTGCCGCGGTGACGGTGCCCACACCAGCGACGGAGGCGGCCAGAGACCTGGTCCGGGCCAGGGAGGACTGCCGCGGGGACCTGATGCGGGCACCTCGTATCGGCGCACCGCCTGTCGAAGCTGCTGCTGCGCCAAGGCATCGTGTACTCCGGCGGTGACATCTGATCTGCGTCGATGTGTGTCGGTGCTGGAAGGATGTGCACCATGCCCAAGGCGTTCCCTAACGAGTTCCGTGAGGACGTGATCCGGGTCTTCAAGGAGTCGGATGCCTCGGTCGCCCAGGTCGCGCAGGACTTCGGCATCTCGCCGTCGTGTCTGAAGCGGTGGCTGACGATCGATGAGCGACGCTCTGCCAGCGCGGCGGGACCGAGCTGGGGTCCGAGCGGTACTAGCCTCGAACTGTGTCGACGAAGTCCGAGCAGCGGGCGCTCCGAGAAGTGGTTGCGATGTTCCACCAAGCCCAGCTTGCCGGACTGGTGGAGCACGGCGCGCAGGCGGTTGACCGCCACCGCGCCGGCGGGCTCCACGAGTTCGGCGTCGGCCGAGTGCTGTTCCTGTACTCACGAACGGCGCGAAAACTGTGGGGCCTCCTCGAACGGAACTCGCTGAGGGAAGCGGCGTATCACCGTTGAGGGCTACACCGGTTGACCCGCCCCGTGTGTCGACGACCGCCTGCCACTCGAGCGCGGCGAGGGAGGCGGCCAGCACGGCGCTCGTGACGTAGTAGCGGCGGTCGCGGCGGGTCGCCGCAGCCCAGGGCACCATGCCCACCGCATGGAGTCCGTCGACTGCGGCGCCCGCGCGGTGCGCCGCCGGCGCGCCCGCGACGACCACGGCCACGGCCTGTGCCAGGTGTCGGGCCCCGAGCACCCGGGCGACGCGCACTGTGGCGCAGTCCGGGACGCCCTGGAGCTCGTGACTCGCCAGTCGTGCCGGAGCGGCCAGGCCGCTGATCCCGTATGCCGCCCTACCGAGCTCCAGCGCGACGCGAGCCGCGTTCGCTCCCCTCACCGCGAGCGCCGCGTCGTCACGGCCGCGGCCACCGCGGCCACGGCGATCCCGCCGACCACACCGAGGAGCCCGTGGTGCTGGGAGGCCCAGAGCTGCGGTGACCGGTCGGTCGACCTGGCGTCGAAGGGCCCACGCGTGCCGTAGTCGTGGTGCTCGTCGGCGGGCCGTTGGAGGTTGTCGGGCCGGTCCGGGTCCGTCGGCTGGTGGGTCTGCTGGGAGTCGAAACCGGTCCGGCCGAGGTAGCGGTCGAGCAGTCCTGGGGCCACGGCGTTGGCGACGAGGGTGCCGACGGTGCTGCCCCCCACCCAGTACTCGCGCCGCTGCGGGTGGTCGGCCGCATGGACCACGGCACTCGCTGCCACGTGGGGCTCGTAGATGGGCGGCACGGGCTGCGGCTTGCGGGGAAGCCGTGACCGCACCCACTGGAACTGAGGGGTGTTGACGGCAGGCATCTGCACCATGGTGACGCGCACCGGACTTTTGTCGTGGAGCAGCTCACAGCGCAGCGACTCGTGGAAGCCCTGGATGGCGTGCTTGGCCCCGCAGTACGCGGTCTGCAGCGGGATGCCCCGGTAGGCCAGCGCGGAGCCGACCTGCACGATGGTGCCGTGGCCGCGCCGCTTCATCCGCGGCAGGATCGCCATCGTCGCGTAGACGTAGCCGAGGTAGGAGACCTCTGTGACCCGCCGGTACTCCGCGGGGTCGATCTCGTCGAACGGTGCGAAGACCGAGGCGAAGGCCACGTTGACCCAGACGTCGACCGGTCCGAGCTCACGCTCGACGGTGTCGACGGCGGCGGTCACGGCATCGGCGTCCGCCACATCGACCTCGACGACCAGCGGGTTGCCCCCGGCCGCGCGCACCTCGTCGGCGGCCGCCTCCAGCCCCGCGGAGCCGCGGGCCAGCAGCGCCACCTTGGCACCGCGCGCACCGAAGGCAACGGCGGTGGCGCGGCCGATGCCGCCGCTGGCACCGGTCACTGCGACGACCTGGTTGCGGTGGTTGCGTGCGTCGTTCATGGGTTTCCTCTCGTCGGGCGGACTCGGGTCGGCGGGACCGTCTGTGGGACCGCCTGGGATCAGGTGTGCAGGTGGGTGCCGGGTCCGTCGGCGAGTCGCGCGCTCGCCTCGAGCAGCCCGGCGTGGACGAAGGCCTGCGGGAGGTTGCCGCGAAGCTGGCGCTGGCGGACGTCGAACTCCTCGGTGAACAGGCCCGGCGTCGTACACGCCGCCCGTCCGCGCTCGAACCAGCGCAGCGCCTCGGCATGGTGCCACTGCTGGTGGGTGGCGAGCGCCATGTGGAAGCCGCAGAGCAGGAAGACCCCCTCGGCCTCGGCGAGGGGACGCTCGTCGTGCCGGAACCGGTAGAGGTAGCCCTCCTCGCTCAGCTCCTCGCGGACCGCCTCCAGCGTGGCGACGCTGCGTGGGTCCTCCGGCGGTACCGCACCGCGCACGGCAGCGAGCAGCAGGGAGGCGTCGACCCGCTCGTCCTGCGGGCTCTGCTGCCAGCGTCCCGAGGGGTGGAGGCAGTCGGAGGTCGCGTCGGCGACGATGGTGTCGGCGAAGCCGGCCCACTCCGCCGCCTGCGCGGTCGGCGCGACGGCGGCGATCGCCCGCAGGCCCGCAGCGCAGATGAGCCGCGAATGCGCCCAGCGGCGGTCGTCCAGTTCCCAGATGCCGGCGTCCGGCTTCTTCCAGCGCTTGCGCATGACGTCGATGCAGGTCTCCACGGCCCGCCAGCCGTCGAGGTCGAGCATGTCGTGGCGCTCGGCGGCGGCGAAGAGGAGCAGCGACTCGCCCAGCGTGTCGAGCTGGAACTGCTGGTTGACCCAGTTGCCGACGACGTCCTTGCCGCCGGGGTAGCCGGGCAGGTCCAGCTGCCGCTCGTCGGGCACCAGGCCGCCGTCGACGGTGTACGCCGGCCGCAGGTCGTTGCCGTGCTCGAGCAGGGCGCCGGACATGAAGGTGGCCGCGGAACCGAGAAGCGGGTGTGGGCCGCACGTGGCGACCGCCTGGCCGGCGTAGCACTGGTCTCGGATCCAAGCGTAGCGGTAGTCGTAGTTCCGGCTGCGGCCGCCGTGCTCCGGCAGCGACATCGTGGCGGCCGCCACCATGCCACCGCTGGCGCTCGTCAGGCCGCGCAGGACGGCATACGACTGCTTGGCGTCGGTGGGCGCGATGGTCTGCCCGAAGTCCGGCACCGCGTCGGCCCACGAGCTGAGGGTGGCCGACCACGTGACGTCGGGGTCCGGCGGACGGTCGGGAAGGTGGTCGCGGCTGATCTCGAGGACGAGGTCGTGGGTCTCGCCCTCGCGCAGCTCGATCGCCAGCTCGAGGCGGCCGTCGGAGTGCCGCCAGTGCGCCTCGCCGGCGCCGCTCCACCGCGCGACGTGGTGGCCTGCGCGGGCGGTCCACACCCCTCCGGAGCGGTGCACGTCGGCCATGGGGTCGGCGCCGAAGCCGGCCGCGAGCGAGAGCACGGCAGCGAAGTGGGCATCACCCGTCAACGCCTCCATCCGGTGCAGCAGGACGAGGTGGTCCTTGTCGCCGGGGAAGGCGAGCGCCTGGCGGCACTCCATGACGCGGTCGTCCGCGGTCCAGCGCCCCCGCCAGACCAGACTGCCCGGCTCGTAGTAGCCACCCCACACGTAGCGCTCGTCGAGCGGCGTGACCGCGTAGGTGCCGTGCCCTCCGACGAGCGCACCGAAGACCGGGTCGTCGTGCCACTGCGGCGCGCACAGCCAGGCGATCTCGCCGCGTGGCCCGACGAGTGCGGCGCGCTCGCCGTCGGCGAGGACGGCATACTCCCGGAGGACGTGCAGCGGCAGTCCCGCCGGCAGCTTCAGGCGACTCGCCACTGCGGTGCCTCTCCGCTCAGCGTCATGCCGTGCCCCACCCCGTCGCCCGCCGGGTGGAGCGCTCCGTGGTGCACCTCGGGCACACCGTCGAGCAGCTGCGGCTCCAGGCGCGCGTGGTCGACGAACCACTCGACGTGCCGCAGGTTGGGCGCTGCTGCAGCGACGGCGGCGTGCAGCGATGGCGCGCAGTGGGCCGACACCTCGAGGTGCGTCGCCTCGGCGACCGAGGCCGCGCGCAGCCAGCCGGTGTAGCCGCCGCAGCGGGTCGCGTCGAGCTGCAGGCAGTCCACCACGGGCAGCAGTGCTGTGACGTCGTCGGGGGTCGCGGCGTACTCCCCCGCGGCGACGTCGCACGCGAGGGCCTCTCGCACGGCGGCGAGTCCCGCGGTGTCGTCGCTCGAGACCGGCTCCTCGAACCACACGACTCCGAGGTCGTCGAGCCGGTCACCGACGCGGACGGCCTCACCCGCGGTGTAGCCGCCGTTGGCGTCGACCATGAGCTGCGTGCCCTCGGGGGCGAGACGCCGTAGCTGGCGGGTGCGCCGGAGGTCCCGGCCCGGCTCGCGCCCCCAGCTCTCACCGATCTTGATCTTCATCGACGTGCAGCCGGCCTGCGCCCACTCCTCCACCTGCTCGCCGAGCGCGACGTCGTCGAGCGTCGTGAATCCGCCTGAGCCGTAGATCGGTACGGCATCGCGACAGCGCCCGAGCAGATCACCGACGGGGACCCCGAGCAGGCGCGCCTTGAGGTCCCACCACGCCACGTCGACCGCGCTGACGGCCTGCATGGCGAGCCCGCCACTGCCGAGGTTGCGCACGGCACGGCGCATGGCCGACCAGCCGTCGGTCACGTCGAGGGCGCTGCGGCCCAAGACGTGCGGCAGCAGCTCGTCGTCGACGACCGCCGCCGCAGCCCGGCTGGAGTAGGTCCAGCCGAGCCCGGTGCAGCCGTCCGCCTCGAGCATCACCGTGACGGCCGTCGTCGCGTGCCACTCGAACGTGCCGTCGGCCTCCGGCTGCGGCGTCGGGAACCGGTAGACCGCGGCCCGGATGCCCGTGATCGCACTGTCGTCCCTCGCGTATGCCGTGTGCCGGGCTTCCGCTGTCACGAACGCACCTCCTGGTGCTCGGTGAGACCCCGACGCGCTTGGTCAGCAAGGCGGTCCGCGACGCGGGCAGCCAGCGCCATGATGGTCAGGGCCGGGTTGGCCGAGCCCTGCGTCGGCATCACGCTGCCGTCGACGACGTAGAGGTTGGGCATCCCGAAGACGCGGTGGTCGGCGTCCACGACGCCGTCCTCGGGGCGCGCCGCCATCCGGGCGCCCCCGACGAGGTGGGCGTAGCGGTCGATCGTCATGACCTCGCTGGCACCCGCGGCCCGCAGGATCGTCTCCATCGACTCCGTCGCCGCCTTGGTCAGCCGCCGGTCGTTGTCGCACTGGGAGTAGGAGAAGTGCGCGACGGGCAGGCCGTGCCGGTCCTTCTCGTCGGCCAGGGTGACCCGGTTGTCGGGTTGCGGGAGGAACTCGCAGAGGGCGCCGATGGTGGCCCAGTGCACAAAGTCCCTGAGGTACTCCCGCAGTGGCGCGCCCCAGTGGCCCTGCGCCACGACGTGCTCGGCCCAGGTGATGGGCAGCGGGCTGACGTTCTGGATGGACCAGCCGCGCCGGTACGGCTTGGTCGGGTCGGTCTCGTAGAACTGCTCCGAGGAGACCTCCGGCGGCGGGGCCTTGTAGGCGCGGATCTCCTCCTCGAAACGACCGGAGGTCTGCGGGGCGCCTTGGACCATGAGGTAGCGTCCCAGCTGGTCGGCGTCGTTGCCCAGCCCAGCGGCATACCTCCGGGTGGCCGAGAGCAGGAGCAGGCGCGGGGTCTCGATGGAGTAGCCCGCGACGGCGACCGCGCGGGCCCTCTGGAAGTGCTCGCGTCCTCGGCGCAGGTAGGTGACGCCCGTCGCGCGGCCCGTCTCGTCGTCGACGACGACGCGCGTGACCATGCTGTCCGAGCGGAACTCGGCGCCGTGGGCGAGGGCGTCGGGAACGTGCGTGATGAGCGGGCTGGCCTTGGCGTTGACCTTGCAGCCCTGCAGGCAGAAGCCACGGTAGATGCAGTGCAGGCGGTGGCCGAAACGGCCGTTGGCGATGCCGACCGGACCGACGCGGGTGCCTATCCCTGCGGCAAGCGCGCCGCGCTGGAAGATCGACCCGTTGCCGCTGACCGGGTGCGGCGAGTGGGGGTAGCCGTGCGGGTCGCCCCAAGGCCAGTCCTGGCCGGCCACGGGCAGCTCCTGCTCGATCTGCTCGTAGTAGGGGCGCAGGTCGGCATAGGAGATGGGCCAGTCCGCGCCGACGCCGTCGTCGGTCAGAACCGAGAAGTCGCTGGGGTGGAAGCGCGGGGTGTAGCCGGCGTAGTGCACCATCGACCCGCCGACGCCACGACCCGAGTTGTTGGAGCCCATCGGCACCGGGTCGCTGCCGCCGATCTGGCGAGGGTCGGTCCAGTAGAGGGTGTGCGAGCCGCGCTCGTCGGAGACCCAGTCGGCGTCCGGGTCCCAGAACGGTCCGGCGTCGAGGCACACGACCCGCCAGCCGGCGCGGGTGAGGCGCTGGGTCAGCACGCTGCCGCCGGCGCCGGCACCCACGACGACGAGGTCGACCTCGTCGTCGTCGTCGAAGCGGCGCATGTCGTCGCGCAGTCGGTGGTTCGTGCGGCTGCCGTCGGTGGGGAGGAGCCACGCGGAGTCGTTGCGAGCGCGAAGCTCCCGCTCCGCTCGCGGAACCCGGAGGGGGTTGGGCAGCCCGGTCACTGCTCGCCTCCTTGGGACGCGGGGGCCTCGACGAGGGCGCTGTGCCGCTGACGGGCCGCCTCGACGCGCCCGGCGAAGGGTGTGGGGCGCCGCTCGACGGCGTCGGCCACCTCCCAGTGCTCGCGGCCGCCCACCACGAAGTTGACGTAGCCACGCGGGTAGGCGGGGCCCGGGAAGCCGATCTCGTTCCAGGCCCAGGGGTGGGAGTAGAAGGCCGTGCACGCATACCTCGTCCAGAGGCTCCAGACGTGCTCTGCCGACACCCCGTGCCAGCTCTCCCCGGCGGACGAGTGCTCCTGAACCGCCTGGACGAGTGCGGCCTGCCGGCCCGTGTCGAGGTCGGCGACGCCGCTCCCCTCGAACTCGGCCCGCGCGTCCTCGTCGAGCCAGGCGAGCGTGTGCCGCCACGCGTCGCCGTCCTCGGGCAGGTCGTCGTGGTGCCAGCCGTCGGTCTCCCCCACGGCCAAGCGGGCGTCGAGCAGCTCGAGCACCGGCACGCGTGGCTCGCCGTCCTGGGCGAGGAGGAGGTCGAGCAGCGGTGCGGCGACGGAGACCTCGTGCGGCGTGAAGAACGCGAGGTCGGACGGGTGCGCGAGGCGGCCGAGGACCACCCCGGCCGTCACGTCGTCCCAGTCGTCGACCGAGTCGAGCACGTCGAAGCCGGCGAAGCGGCCGCGGTGCTGCGGTGTGGTGCCGCGTCGGTGCGGCGGACGGTAGGGCATCAGCCACGCCTCCCCCGCCCGTGAGCGCGGGCGGCACGGGCGGCGCGGACCCTGCCACGACGGCGCGGGGTCTCGTCCTCCCGTCGCAGCACGGCCGCCAGCAGGCCCATGCCACCGACGACGGTGGCCAGCAGCGGGGCGAAGAGCGGAGGACCGGCCTCGAGGTTGTAGCGGGTGACGCCACCGGGGCGCTGCTTGACGCCGCGCCAGTGCAGCCAGGTGCCCTGCAGGCCGTTGGCGACGATGAGCGCCGACGCGACGGGCAGCACGGTGTGCGCGGCACGCTTGGAGAAGACGCCCGCCACCCCGGCCGGAACCGCCGCCGGGAGGATCGCGACCGGCCACCACATCAGCTTGTTGCCGAAGCTGGCGCCGTCGTGGGCGAGGTAGATCTCGGCCGTCGTGATCCCGGCCCCCGCGGCGGTCAGCCCCGCGAGCGTCTGCTCGAAGCGCCCGGTCCGCACGTCGGACAACGCGCGCTCGAGCCAGGTGGTGGTGCCGGCCACCATCACTCACCGCCCTTGAGGCCGGGGACGACCTGCTGGGCCTTCATCTTGACGCCCTGCTTGATGAAGCCCCAGCGGTCCTCGTCGCCGTGCAGCACGGCGGCCGCGGTGGCCTTGGCCTGCGCCATCGTGGCGTGCGGCGGGATGGGTGGCACGTCGGGGTCGCAGCGCACGTCGAGGACCGTCGGCCGGTCGGCGGACAGAGCCGCGTCCCAGGCCGGTCCGAGCTGGTCCGGGTCGTCGATGTTCACCCCGACCAGGCCGAGACTGCGGGCGAAGCCGGCGTAGTCGACGTCGGGGAGCGTCTGGGACTCGACGAACTTCGGTGACCCCTCCATGGCGCGCATCTCCCACGTCACCTGGTTGAGGTCGTTGTTGTGCAGGACCGCCACGACGAGCCGCGGGTCGGCCCACTGCTGCCAGTAGTGCGCGACGGTGATGAGCTCGGCCATGCCGTTCATCTGCATCGCGCCGTCCCCGACGAGGGCGATGGCCGGGCGGTCGGGGTGCGCCCACTTGGCGCCGATGACGTAGGGCACGCCGGGGCCCATCGTAGCCAGCGTCCCCGAGAGCGAGCCGCGGATGTCGCCGTGGAAGCGCAGGTTGCGGGCGTACCAGTTCGCCGCGCTGCCCGAGTCGGAGGCGACCATGGCGTCGGGCGGCAGCCTGCTGGACAGCTCGGAGAAGATGCGCATGGGGTTGACCGGCTCCGCGTCGTTCATCGCCCACGTGTCGACGGTCTGCCACCAGTCGACGACGTTGCCCTCGATCTCCTCGCGCCAGGAGCGGTCCTCCTTGCGGTGCAGCAGCGGGATGAGGGCCCGCAGCGTGGCCGCGGCGTCGCCGACGAGGTTGAGCTCGTAGGGGTAGCGCATGCCGATCCAGGCCTCGGAGCGGTCGATCTGGACGGCTCGGGCCTGGTCGAGGGGCGGCATGAACTGGGTGTAGGGGAAGTTGGAGCCGACGGTGAGCAGCGTGTCGCAGTCCATCATCAGGTCGTAGGACGCGGTCGTGCCGAGCAGGCCGATGGAGCCGGTGACCCAGGGCAGGGTGTCGGGCAGTACGTCCTTGCCGAGCAGCGCCTTGGCCGCTCCTGCCCCGAGGAGGTCGGCCACCTCGGTCAGCTCGGCTTCGCAGCCGCGCGCACCCTGGCCCACGAGCATGGCGACCTTCTGCCCAGCGTTGAGCAGGTCGGAGGCGCGGCGCACGGCGTCGTCGTCGGGGCACACGGTGGCCTGCGCGGTGCCGATGCTCGAGGGCACCATCTTGAACGCGTGCCCGGGCGGGGTGTACTCGAGTTCGAGTACGTCGGCGGGGAAGATGATGCACGTCGGGGCACTGGCCGACCGGGCGGTCCGGATGGCGCGGTCGATGAGGTTGGGCAGCTGCTCGGGCACGGTGCACATCTGCACGTAGTCGGAGCAGACGTCCTTGAACAGGGTGATGAGGTCGACCTCCTGCTGGTAGGAGCCGCCCATCGCGCTGCGCGCGGTCTGCCCGACGATGGCCACGACCGGCACGTGGTCGAGCTTGGCGTCGTAGAGCCCGTTCAGCAGGTGGATCGCGCCCGGGCCGCTGGTGGCGACACAGACACCGACCTCACCGGAGAACTTCGCGTAGCCGACCGCCTCGAACGCTGCCATCTCCTCGTGGCGCGCCTGGACGAACTGCGGGTCGTTCTCGGCGCGCCCCCACGCGGCGAGCAGGCCGTTGATGCCGTCACCGGGGAAGCCGAACACCTGACGAACGCCCCAATCCCGCAGGCGGGAGAGAACCACGTCGGCAACCTGCTGGGCCATCTCGATCTCCTTCGACGTCGTCGTGGGCGAGCGCGGCGGGTCGCGTCAGATCCCGTGGCTCACCTCGTGCCAGCCCCCCCGCCAGCGCCGCCTGACCGGAAGGCCACGTATTTCTTTCTACGCGCAACAGTTGCGGATTGCAAGAGTTGCGCGGAGACTTGAGCCGTGCCTGAACCGGACCCCAGCGAGGCTGCTGACAGTCGCCAACCGCGAGACCAGGATGTCGAGGCAGTCCTTGACGCCTGCCGGGTGCTCGTCGCCATCACCGCGAGGTCGATGGCCGCCACGAGCGACGTCACGGACCTGCTCCACCTGCGCGCGCTCGTCATCCTGTCGAGCGGCCCGCCGCTCTCGCTCGGCGCCCTGGCGCAGGCGGTCGGCATCCACCTCACCCGCGCGAGCCGGTTGTGCGATCGGCTGGTGGCGCGTGGATTCATCGACCGCGCGGACGACCCCCAGAACCGTCGCCAGCTCCTCCTGCGCCTCACCCCGGCCGGCAGGGAGGTCGTCGACGAGGTCATGCACGAGCGAGCAGAGCAGATCCGGCCGATCCTGGCGCGAATGGACACGCTCGACCGCCGCAGCCTCGTCACTGCACTGCGCGAGTTCACCCTGGCTTCAGGTGACCTCGCCGCACACGACCTCTGGGCTTTGGGTTGGAGCGGTTAGGTAGGCCGCCTCGAAAGGGGCTAGGTGAGCCCCGATCCCGGCGTCCAACACCGCGATGTCGGCATCGATGGCGTCGACGCGGCCCAGCATCCGTCCCAGCAGGAGCCGGCGGTGGTCATCGAAGCCGCCCGCCGGCAGCCCGGCGAACGCCTCCTGCAGGAGCCCGATCTTGGCTCGCATCCGTGCCTCGGCCAGATCCGCGAGTCGCTTGGGATCACGCTCCCCGGCGATCAGTGCAGCCATCATCGCCCGGCCCGAAATCCCGAAGATGTCGCTGGCGACCACCGACAGCTTGATGCAGGCTCACTCCAGGAGCTTCTCCATCCGGTTCTTCTCCGCGGTGCGGGCCGCGACCAGGTCGATGCGGTAGCGGGTCAGATCGCGCAGCACCCGGATCGGGTGTGGTGGCACGAAACTCGCTCGCAGCATCTGACGCTTGGCAATCTTGCACAGCCACACCGCGTCAAGCACGTCGGTCTTGGGCCGGCCCGGGAGATGCTTCACGTCACGGGCGTTGAACTGCCAGGGGTTCAGGCCGCGGGCCTCCAGCAGGTAGAACACCGGCTTCCAGTAGTCGCTGGCCGCCTCCATCACGACCCGCTGCATGCCCAGGTCGACCAACCGGTTGGCCAGCTCCGCCTCCGACCGGGTCATCGTCGTGTGCGTCGTCACCTCGTGCACCCTCCGCTTCGAGCCGGTCGGCGAGGGCACTCGCACACAGCAGACCAGCTCAGCTTTGCCGATGTCAAAGGCAGCCACCCGCTCGATGATCTGCTCGTCATCGGTCGATTCGGCGAATATCGTTGCTGATCTCCCACCTCCACGCGATCTCGTCCTCGAGGCGTGACCGTCCGGGGAGATCACGAGGCAGGAAACGGAATCTAGTCCTCGTGCTCGACCATCGCGGAACAGTGAAGGCGCCCACAGCGTGACCCCCGCGCCCGGCTAGTAGACGCCCTCAACGGAGCATAGAAACACGGCGTCACCAGACGGTCACAAGCCCATTTTCAGCCCGGAACGGGCGCCCCGACAGGGGCACCTTGGCTAGTAGCCGCTAGCGCTCATCACTGCCCTGCACTGACGCGCCGGCATGACGCGAGCATCAACTCGCCGGGTACGCCTGTCTTGCCCAAACCCTCGCGCGCACGCGGTCACTCTGAGCGTCGCCGGTGGTGCGCCAAACCACAGGTTGCATCGCGCGGGGTCTGGCACGACGACGACCTTGGCCGATGTTCAACAACGCAACCCGGCTGTGGTCGAAGGTCCAGCTGCGCACGGGCCCTCGTGTGTTGCTGACGAGGTGAGAGCACAAACGGTGCGGTGCGGTCGCGGCGAGGTGGGAGCTGCCGGGGAGCCGGCTGCGACCTTGCTGGAGAGCGCCCGTCCGCGCAGTCTCACACCGTGGTGGCCGCCGTCCGAGCCTGCTGGCCGCGGGCGTCCTTGATGCCGACCAGCGCGAAGACCAGGGCGGCAACTGCGACGAGGCAGAGCAGCATCAAACCGAAGCCGTAGTGGTCGAAGACCTTGCCGAAGGTCGCCCCGAGCACGAGCGGCGGGAAGTAGCCGCCGAGGCCGCCGGCCGCACCGACGAGTCCCGTGACGCTGCCGACCCGCTCCGGCGGCGCGAGGCGGGCGACCCAGGCGAAGACACCGCCCGTGCCGAGGCCGAGGAAGAAGGCGATGGCGACGAACGCCGCGCCGGCAGGCACCTCGAGCGGCGGCTCGAACGCCAGGACGGCCGCAAGCACCGCGGTGCCGGCCATCGAGATGCCGACCACGGCGCGCGGGCCGATGCGGTCGGACAGCACACCACCGATGGGACGGGCGATGACGGCGGCGATCGCGAAGCCGGCCGTGCGCGTGCCGGCCGCGGTCAGGTCGAAGGAGTAGACGTCCTTCAGCAGGGTGGGCAGGTAGGTCGAGAAGGCGACGAAGCCGCCGAACGCCACGGCGTAGAGCAGCGACATCTGCCACGTGACGGGCAGCTTGAGGGCCGCCGCGAGCTTGGGCAGGACCGGGTCGGTGTTGGGCTTCCAGACCGGTGAGTTGCGCATCGCGGTCCAGCACAGGGCGGCAGTCGCGACGAGCATCAGCGCGATGATGATGTGGGTCATCGTGTAGCCGAACCACGTCACCATCCGTGGCGTCAGGGCGGCCGACAGGGCGGTGCCGCCCATGCCGGCGCCGAAGACGCCGGTGGCGAAGCCGCGCCGGTCGGCGTGGTACCACGCGTTGACGAAGGGCACGCCGACCGCGAAGGTCGTGCCGGCGATGCCGAGGAAGAAGCCGAAGAGCAGCATCAGCGGGAAGGACTTCAGGTTGCCGGCCAGCGCCACGAGGAGCACGAAGGGGACGGTCACCAGTGTGAGGATCGGGAACATGACCCGGCCGCCGTAGCGGTCGGTTAGCGCACCGACCGGGATTCGCCCGAGCGAGCCGACGAGCACCGGCGTCGCGACGAGCAGCGCCTTCTGGCTGCTGCTCAGGTGCATCTGCTCGGTGTACCTCACCCCCAGCGGCCCGATGAGGTTCCACGCCCAGAAGGTCACGGCGAAGGCGAACGTCGCGAGGGCGAGGTTCCGGCCCTGGCCGCTCAGCTCGACGTGCGGCGTGGACGGCGTCGATGCGCTCGGTGCGCTCGTACTCATGGCTCTCCTCGAGGCAAGGTCGGGTCAGTGTCTGCGGTCGCGGTCGGAGGTGCCGACGCCGCTCCAGCCCGGACGGCTCGAGCGGTTGCCGGAGGTCCGGCCGTCGCGGGACCGGTAGACGATGTAGGGCCGGAAGAGGTAGTGCAGGGGGGCCGTGAAGGCGTGGACGAGCCGGGTGAAGGGCCACAGCGCGAAGAGCAGCATCCCGACGATCGCGTGGACGTGGAACTGCACCGGTGCTGCCGCCATCGACGCGACGTCGGGGCTCAGCAGCAGCACCGACCGGAACCACGGGGACACCGTCTCGCGGTAGTTGTGCGCCTCGCTGCCCGCCCCGACGCTGACGAGCGTCGTCCAGAGGCCGAGGACGATGGCCGCGACGAGCAGGACGTACATCAGCTTGTCGTTCTTCGTCGTCGCCATGAAGACGGGCCCGGTCGTGCGGCGCCGGTAGACGAGGATGAGGATGCCGGCGAGGGTGCAGACCCCGGCGAGGCCGCCGAAGAGCAGCGCGTTGAAGTGGTAGAGGCCCTCGCTGACGCCGACGGCCTCGGTCCACGACTCGGGGATGACGAGCCCGCCGACGTGGCCGACGAAGACGAGCAGGATGCCGAAGTGGAAGAGCGGGGACCCGATGCGCAGCAGGCGAGACTCGTAGAGCTGGGACGAGCGGGTCGTCCAGCCGAACTTGTCGTAGCGGTAGCGCCAGACCGTGCCCCCGACCAGGCTCGCGATGCAGAGGTAGGGCAGGACGCCCCAGAGGAAGGTGCTCACGAGCGGGCCCCCGTCGGTGCGCCGGACGAGACCGTCTGCAGGGGAAGGAGTCTCGGGTCGTAGGGCTCGAGCCCGACCGACTCGGTCGGGTGCGGCCCGCTCAGGCCGACCATCTCCATGACCGCCGCGCGGTCGGGAGGCGACTCACCGGGAAGGGTCGCGCACACGGCGACGACTGCGGCGGCATACGGGCTCTTCCTCTCCTGCAAGGCGATCCGCAGCAGCTCGAGACTTGCGCGGTACTCCTGGAGGAGCGAGACACCCGCCTCCGGATCGACGCGCGCCGCGAACTCGAGCACCATCGGGAGGTAGTCGGGGAGCTCCCCGTGCGTGTCGACGACCGCACCACTGCTGCGGTATGCCGTCTTGAACCGTCCCAGCACCTCCCCGCGTCGGCGGGTGTCGCCATCGGTCCAGTACGACAGGTAGAGCGCGTGCTTGCGGCTGAGGTCGAAGGTGTCGACGTACGCCTGCTGGAGGTCCGGCAGGTCGGCTCCGCCGAGGTGGGCGACGAGACTCGTCAGTCGGGTGGCGGCGGCCGAGTCGCCTTGCTCCGCAAGGGCATCGCGCATCGAGGGGAGGGTGGTGACGAGCTCGGCCGAGGGGTAGTCGAGGCAGCGACCGGCCACGAGGTGCACGACGCGGTGGTCCCGGGGTGTCGCCCGCCGGCGCAGCCCGATCACGGTGCGTCCCCGTCCGAGCGGCCCGGGAAGAGTCCCGGGGGAGCGCCGTTGCCGTCCCAGTTGAGCAGGTTGACCCGACCGGTCAGGGAGCCGGACTCGGTCGTCGTCATGGCCGTGTCGGACGTCTGCCGCTGCTTGAGCGCGTTGAAGGTCTCGACGGCCACCGGCGCGGGCCGGCCGCTCGCCTCGCCGAAAGGTCCGGACTCGTACATCCCCGGACCCTCGTCGAAGTCGAGCGAGCAGCCGATCTCCTCGAGCTCGTGGGCGCGCTCGACGTGGGCGGTCGGGATGACGTAGCGGTCGGCGTACTTCGCGATCGCCATGAGGCGGTACATCTCGTAGAGCGTCTCCTCGCTCATGCCGACGGCCTCCGGGATCGCGGGGTCACCGTCGCGGCCCAGCGACACGTCGCGCATGTACGCACGCATCGCGGCGAGCTTCTGCAGCACGCCCGTGATGATGTCGGTGCGCCCCGCGGTGAAGAGCTCGGCGAGGTAGTCGACGGGGATGCGCAGCGCCTCGATGGCCCCGAAGAGCACGGTGCGGTCCTCGGCGTCGTGCCCCTGCGACGACAGGACGTCGACGATCGGCGACAGTGGCGGGACGTACCAGACCATCGGCATCGTGCGGTACTCCGGGTGCAACGGCAGGGCCACCCGGTAGGTCTTGGCGAGCGCGTAGACGGGAGACCGGCGCGCCGCGTCCATCCAGTCGTCCGGTATGCCGTCGCGCCGGGCCGCCGCGATGACCTCGGGGTCGCTCGGGTCGAGCATGAGGTCGAGCTGGGCCTCGTAGAGGTCGCCCTCGTCCGGGGTCGCGGCCGCGGCCGTGACCCGGTCGGCGTCGTAGAGGAAGAGCCCGAGGTAGCGCAGCCGTCCGACGCACGTCTCGGAGCACACGGTCGGCAGGCCCACCTCGACGCGGGGGTAGCAGAAGGTGCACTTCTCGGCCTTGCCGCTCTTGTGGTTGAAGTAGATCTTCTTGTACGGGCAGCCGGTGATGCACTGCCGCCAGCCGCGGCACCGGTCCTGGTCGACGAGGACGATGCCGTCCTCCTCGCGCTTGTAGATCGCGCCGGACGGGCACGAGGCCATGCACGAGGGGTTGAGGCAGTGCTCGCAGATCCGGGGGAGGTAGAACATGAAGGTCTTCTCGAGATCGAGGCGGACCTTCTCCTCGGACTCGCGCCGCACCGAGGCGTTGAGCTTGGCGACGATGGGGTCGAGGTGGCCCATCTCGCTCGCGCCGCCGAGGTTGTCGTCCCAGTTGGCCGACCACGTGATCTTCGTGTTCTCGCCGGTGATGAGCGACTTCGGCCGGGCGACGGGGAAGTCGTCGCCGAGCGGTGCCTCGATGAGGGTCTGGTAGTCGTAGGTCCACGGCTCGTAGTAGTCGGCGAGCTTGGGCTGCACGGGGCTCGCGAAGATGCCGAGGAGCTTCTGCACCCGACCGCCGCCCTTGAGCTTGAGGTTGCCGCGGTGGGTGAGCGTCCAGCCGCCCTTCCACGTCTCCTGGTCCTCGTAGCGGCGCGGATACCCTTGTCCCGGGCGCGTCTCCACGTTGTTGAACCAGACGTACTCCGTGCCCGCGCGATTGGTCCACGCCTGCTTGCACGTGACCGAGCACGTGTGGCACCCGATGCACTTGTCGAGGTTCATCACCATGCCCATCTGGGCCATGACACGCATCAGTACGTCACCTCCTGCGAGCGCTTGCGCACCGTCGAGACCATGTCGCGTTGGTTGCCCGTCGGCCCGAAGTAGTTGAACGTGTAGGACAGCTGGGCGTAGCCGCCGATGAGGTGGGTCGGCTTGACGAGCAGCCGCGTCACCGAGTTGTGGATGCCGCCGCGGCGACCGGTCGCCTCCGACTTCGGCACGTCGATGGTGCGCTCCTGGGCGTGGTGCACGTAGACGACGCCCTCCGGCATACGGGGGCTGACGATCGCCCGGCCGACGAGCACGCCGTTGGTGTTGACGCACTCGACCCAGTCGTTGTCCCTGACGTCGATCGAGTCGGCGTCCTGCGGGCTCATCCACACCGTCGGGCCGCCGCGCGACAGCGAGAGCATGAGCAGGTTGTCCTGGTACTCCGAGTGGATCGACCACTTGGAGTGCGGCGTCAGGTAGCGGACGGTCACCTGCTTCGCGCCGTCGGAGCCGAGCTTCGGCTCGCCGAAGAGGCGGTGCATGTCGAGGGGCGGCCGATAGATGGGCAGCGCCTCGCCGAGATCCTGCATCCAGTCGTGGTCGAGGTAGAAGTGCATCCGACCGGTGAGGGTGTGGAAGGGCTTGAGACGCTCGATGTTGACGGTGAAAGGCGCATAGCGTCGCCCGCCGGTCTCGGAGCCCGACCACTCGGGCGAGGTGATGACGGCGACCGGTGCGCTCTGCGTGTCGGCGAAGGTGACGTGCTTCTCCTCGGACCCCTCGGCGAGGTCGGCGAGCTTCTTGCCGACCCGCTCCTCGAGGGTGCGGAAGCCCTGCACGGCGAGGTGGCCGTTCGTCGTGCCCGAGAAGGTGAGGATGGCCTCGGCCATCTTCGCGTCGGTGTCGATCGCGGGACGGCCGTCACCGGCGCCGCCGAGCATGACGCCGTTCGTGGCGGCAAGGCGGGCCACCTCCTCCTCGACCCGGTAGGTGACGTTCTTGACGGTGAAGCCGAGGCTGTCGGCGAGCGGCCCCACGGTGGCGAGCTTCTCGCTGATCGCGGTGTAGTCGCGCTCGACGAGCTGGAAGACCGGCATCGTCTTGCCCGGCACACCCGGCTGTCCCGTGGCCCGCCAGTCGACGGCCCGCCCGCCGGGCTGCGCCGTCTCGCCGGGGGTGTCGTGCATGAGCGGCACGCTGACGAGGTCCTGGCGCACGCCGAGGTGGGTGCGCGCGAGGTCCGAGAGCTTCTCGGCGAGGAGGTGGAACAGCTCGAAGTCGCTCTTGGCCTCCCAGGGCGGGTCGATGGCCGGGGTGAAGGCGTGCACGAACGGGTGCATGTCGGTCGAGCTGAGGTCGTGCTTCTCGTACCACGTCGCGGCGGGCAGCACGATGTCCGACAGCAGGGTCGTCGACGTCATGCGGAAGTCGGCCGAGAGCAGCAGGTCGAGCTTGCCCTCCGGCGCCTCGTCGTGCCACTTCACCTCGGAAGGCCTTGGTGCCAGAGGGTTCTCGCTGCCGAGGACGTTGTGGTGCGTGCCCAGCAGGTTGCGCAGGAAGTACTCGTTGCCCTTGGCCGAGGAGCCCATGAGGTTGCTCCGCCACAGCACGAGGGTGCGCGGCCAGTTCTCGGGGGCGTCGACGTCCTCGATGGCCGAGGTCAGCGTGCCGTCGTGGAGAGCACCGGCCACGTATGCCGCCGGGCTGACGGCGGTGCCCGCGTCGACCGCGGCCTGGGCGTCCTGCGCCACCTGGAGCGGGTTGGCGCCGAACTGCGGGTAGAACGGCATCCACCCCATCCGGGCGGACTGCGCGATGGTGTCGGCGGTGTGCTTGCCGGCCAGATGCCCTCTGGCGAGGGGCGAGTTGAGCGAGTCCGCGGAGTAGCCGTCGTTGCGCCACTGGTCGGTGTGCATGTACCAGTACGACGTGCCCGTCATGGTGCGCGGCGGCCGGCCCCAGTCGAGGGCGTTGGCGAGGGAGATCCAGCCGGTGATCGGTCGGCACTTCTCCTGGCCGACGTAGTGCGCCCAGCCGCCACCGTTGCGACCCATGCAGCCGGTGAGGACGAGCAGCGAGAGGATCGCGCGGTAGGTCGCGTCGCCGTGGAACCACTGGCAGATGCCCGCACCCATGATGATCATCGAGCGCCCTTGTGACTGCTCGGAGTTCGTCGCGAACTCGCGCACGATGCGGATGCACTGCTCGGCGGGCACGCCGGTGATCTCGGCCTGCCACGCCGGCGTGTAGGGCGCGGTCACGTCGTCGTAGCCCGTCGGCCAGCTACCCGGCAGCCCTTCTCGCTCGACGCCGTACTGCGCGAGCATGAGGTCGTAGACGGTCGTCACGAGGTGACCCGCGACGCGGCGAGCAGGCACCCCTCGGCGCAGGACCGAGCCGGTGCCGTCGGGCTCGACGAAGGCCGGCAGCAGCACCTCGACGGCCTCGGCGGCGTCGCCGGCCATCGTGAGCGCTGGGCTGACCCCGTCGAGGTCGAGGTTCCAGCGCCCCTTGCCGGAGTCCGCGTAGCGGAAGCCCATCGAGCCGTTCGGCACGACCGGCTGACCGGTCACGTCGTCGAGCAGCACGGTCTTCCAGGCGTCCTCGTCCGGGGCCGTGCTCCCTTCGGCGGCGAGGTCGGCGGCGGTGAGGAACTTGCCGGGCACGAGGGGAGCGGTGGCACCGGCACCCGACGCGGCGGCATACGCCTCCTCGGGGGCCTCGAGACGGATGAGGAAGGGGAGGTCGCTGTAGGTGCGCACGTAGTCGGTGAAGAAGGAGACCTCGCGGTCGACGAAGAACTCCTTGAGGAGCACGTGACCCATCGCCATCGCGAGCGCGGCGTCGGTGCCGGCCTGGGCGGGCATCCACTCGTCGGCGAACTTCGTGTTGTCGGCATAGTCGGGGCTGACGGTGACGACCTTCGTGCCGCGGTAGCGGACCTCGGCCATCCAGTGCGCGTCGGGCGTCCGGGTCACCGGGACGTTGGAGCCCCACATCATGAGGTACGTCGCGTCCCACCAGTCGCCCGACTCGGGCACGTCGGTCTGGTCGCCGAAGACCTGCGGGCTCGCGACGGGCAGGTCGGCGTACCAGTCGTAGAAGCTCGTCATGACGCCGCCGATGAGCTGGATGAAGCGGGTGCCGACGCAGTGCGACACCATCGACATCGCGGGGATCGGCGAGAAGCCGGCGACGCGGTCGGGGCCGTACTCCTTGATCGTGTGGACGTGCGCGGCGGCGGCGATCTCGACGGCCTCGCCCCACGACGCACGCACGAGGCCGCCCTTGCCGCGAGCGCTCTGGTAGCGGCGGCGCTTCTCCGGGTCGGTCGTGATCTCGTGCCAGGCGGCGACCGGGTCCCCGAGGCGGGCCTTGGCCTCGCGGTACATCTCGAGGAGGACACCGCGGACGTAGGGATAGCGCACCCGCGTGGGCGAGTAGGTGTACCAGGAGAAGGCGGCTCCGCGCGGACAGCCGCGGGGCTCGTACTCCGGGCGGTCGGGGCCGACGGACGGGTAGTCGGTCTGCTGCGTCTCCCAGGTGATGATCCCGTCCTTGACGTAGACCTTCCACGAGCAGGAGCCGGTGCAGTTGACGCCATGGGTCGAGCGGACCACCTTGTCGTGGCTCCACCGGTCGCGGTAGAAGACGTCGCCGGCCCGCCCGCCCTCACGGAAGACGGCACGCCCGTCGTCGGACTCCTCCCACCGCGTGAAGAACCGGCCCGCCTTGAGCAGCGCCGCCGACGCCGATCCGTCGAGGCCGGGAGCTCCGTCCGTGCCGACTCGGCCAGCCGATGTCGTCGATGACCGTTCAGCCACGACGCACCGCCTTCCGTGCTTCGTTGCGCGGCCGGGTCACCTCGAAGGTTGCCATGCCCAGCACCCTGTCACGGGTGGGGCCTGAGTGACCAGACCTACGACCCCTGTAGTTCGTGTCTCCGGTGCCGGGCTCGCCGTCATGGGTGTGCTCCTGCTGCCGTCGGGGTGAGCAGCTCGACCTCGTCCCACTCGGGGCCGCCGAGGTGGATGGCGGCGGCCGGGAAGAGTCCGTTGTCCTCGCGGTCGATGTGGTCGCGCAGGGCGTCCTCGAAGCGGGAGAAGAGGGCCACCTCACCGTCCGCGACCGCCGCGAGCAGCTCGTCGAGCTCCTGGTGCTCGGCGCAGAGCCGGGCGATGTGGTCGGTGAAGAGCTCGTCGCGCGCCATGACGGTGAAGAGCCCCGTCTCCTCGGCCACGACGTGCGGCGTCAGGTGGGCCTCGAGCTCGCGGGCCGCCGCTCGCCGGCGGGGCTCGTCGTCGAGCGAGCTCCGCAGGGCGCTGACGTGGTTGATGATGTGCTCGTGCTCGGCCATGAACCGGCCGACCACCTCCAGGTCGGCACATCCGCAGTAGCTGCACATCATCGGTTCCCGTCGTCGGTGGTGGTCGTGGTCGTGGTCCTGGACGTGGTCCTGGACGTGGTCTTGGACGTGGTTGCGGGCAGCGGAGTGGGCGCCGCGCCGGTCATGGCTGCACCAGCACGACGCCGTGAGCCCCCCGCTCGGCGTCGGCCATGACATGGCTGACGAAGGGGTAGTGGCCGACCTCGGGGAAGGTCGTCTCGACGAAGCCGCCCTGGGCGGCGCCGAGCGCCAGGGTCTGGCTCCCGCCGCTCGACGCACCCGGCCTCAGCAGCCATACTCCCTCCGCCCAGACCGCGTCGAACTGCACGCCGACGACGTGGAAGCTCGTCGCCCGGTTGGGCCCGGCGTCGAGCACCCAGAGGCGAACTCGCTCACCCGCCCGCGCCTGCAGCGGTGCCGAGTCGTACTGGAAAGCGGTGCCGTTGAAGACGACGCCGTCCGGCGTGTCCGCCTGCGCCTTGGCCGCGTCGACCTCGGCGGCTGAGCCATGGGCCGTGCTCCCCCCGAGGTAGAGCTCCGACTGCACGAGCAGGAAGCTGCGGCCCACGGCCGGCAGGTCGGGCGGCTCGATGACCACGGCCCCGACGAGCCCCGCCGCGATGTGCGCCGACATCGGCATGGTGGAGCAGTGGTACATCCAGACGCCGGCCCGCGTCGCGGTGAAGCGGTAGGTGAGGCTGCCACCCGGCGGCACCGTGCGCATCACCTCGTCGGGCGCCCGCGACCCGGCGTGGAAGTCGATGGAGTGGCCCATCGTGCCGTGGTTGACGAGGGTGACCTCGAAGACGTCGCCGACGCGCCCGTGCAGGGTGGGCCCGGGCGAGGTGCCGTTGTAGGTCCACCGCCGCTGCCAGACCCCCGGCGCGACCTGCAGCTCGAGCTCCTCGACGGTGAGCGTCGTCCGGTGGACCCGCTCGGATGTGAGCGGCGCCAGCACGGGGTCGTATGCCGTGAAGCCGGCTCCCAGCGCGCCGTCACCAGCGTGGACGCGGGCGTCGTGGATCGTCGTGCCCGACCCGGCGTGGCCAGCCCCCGGTGCACCAACGGCCACCGAGCCGAGCGGGGCTTTGGCGGCGGCGTCCCCTGACGCTGCGCCGGCGACGACGACGTGCAGCACCATTCCCATCTGGCGGTGGCCGACGACCGAGCACCAGCCCTCGACCGGCCCAACCACCACACCTGCATCCACCTCGCCGATGGCTCCCGGCGCGAGGCGAGCCGTGCGTCCGCCCGTGTCGAGGACGAGGTCGTGGGTCGTCGTCTCGTCGCGGTTGGTCACGCGGATGACGAGGCGGTCACCGACCGGCACGGTGATCGAGGTGGGCGTGAAGCGCATGTCCCCCGCGGCCACCTCGACGGTCGTCGTGTGCCCGGTGGGCGGGACCTCAGCGCCGCCTCCGCCGGCGGCTGACGGGAGGGCAAGGCTGGCAGCGACGACGAGGCCGATGACCGACACGGCAGCGGCGAGCTGAACGGACGTCCAGAAGGCCCTCTCGCCTTGGGGGACTCGCGAGGTGGCCGCAGCTCGGGTCGTTTCGACGGTGTCGGTCCCTGCGGCCCGGCGTGCCCGGATCGACTCTCGCACCGACATGGCGGCGAGCGGCAGGAAGCTTGCCACCGCGAGGGCCACGAGCACAGCTAGCGCGATCCGGGTCGGGCTGGGCAGCGGCAGCAGCCACAGCGCGAGCCCGAGGTTGAGAACGACGACCCGGAAGGGCGCGCCGCGCTCGAACCAGTCGAGCCCGGCGCGGAGGGCGGCCGGGCCCCCACCCAGGACGCTCGGCACGAGATGGCTAAGGGCCGCGAGGACGAGCTGCAGAGCGAAACCGACGGCCAGCGCGGCGGCGACGAGCTCGTAGTGGGCGCCCACCTCGGTCCAGTCCGGCGTCACCAGGACGAGCCCGGCGACGGCCACGACGGTGATGACGAACCACGCGAGGGCGCAGGCGGCAGAGACGGTGGCGAAGCGGCGCGGCACGCTGCGACGGGCCGGGGCGACGAGTGCGCGGGCCCACCAGACGAGGCCGGCGGCATACGTGACCAGGCCGAGCGACGTGGGCAGGTGCCAGCCCGCGAGAGCCCCGGCGACCGCGAGGGCAACGCCGGCCAGAAGCACCGGAAGAGCCTGTCGCGCGAGGGATTCGGCGCGGTCGTCCATGCGTGCGCGCAGGAGTGTCGGCCAGAAGGTCACGAGGGTGCCGGTCACGGTCAGGCCGAGCCAGCCGAGCGCCATCGTCATCGAGTGGGCCACGAGGAGGCGGGCGTGCCACGGGTCGGGCGGCTGCTGCGCGAGGAGCACGCCGAAGAAGGCGCCCACCGGCATGGCCGTCGCTGCGGCGAGGTAGTAGCGGATGGTGATCCGGAAGCGACCCGGCAGGGCTGCGCGGAGGCGGCGCCAGAGCTGGACGCCGTGCCACACGACGGCCCCGGCCGCGCACGAGGCGCCGGCCACGGTCATCGGCCACCAACCGGTCGGTACGCCGACGAAGACGAGCGTGGAGCCGACGAGCAGCAGGGCGAGGCGGCGCCCTTGCTGCCGACGACCGTCGAGCGTCGGTGGCGTCTTGAGCAGCGCCTGCGCGAAGTGCGTGCTCCACACCATCACCGCGTGGCTGACCGCACCGAGGAGCACGAGGTGCACGACGAGCCAATCGGCTGCCGGAATGCCTCGGCCGAGCGCCGCCACGACGAGGGCCGCGGTCAGCCACAACGTCGTCGGGTGGTCGCGCAGCGGCCACACCCCTCGCCCCGGCAGGGCTGCGGCGGAGGAGCGCTCGAGCTGGCGCATGCTCATCGCGGCGTCTGTCAGAAGGTGGCGTCGGAGCTGAGGTCAGGCCTGACGGGTGAGCCGCAGAGTCCAGGCCTGCGGGCCACGCACGAGGTAGTCGACCTCGATGGTGCCGCCTTCGCAATCCTCGATCTGGGCGAGCAGCGGCTTCGGGTCATGCGGTGCGACGAGCCGCAGCGACCCACCGGCCGGCACGGCTCTCAGTGCGCCGAAGACGGTCGCGTGGCGGATCGCGTGCGGGATGGCGCGCACGTCGAGCTCCGGCTCACCCTCGTCCGAGCACCCACAGGTGCAGCCGGTCGAGCTGACGTCGTACACGGGAAGGGACTCGTGGGTGCTCACGGTGGCTCCTGGGGATGCGGCGGGGGCAACTGTTTATTACACTGCCCATGTGAAAAATAGCCCAACTAACCGCGCCGCGCCAACCCGAGCCCTCCACCCGGCTTCAGGGCAGGTGCGGCGGTCCGGTCCGGAGCAGGTCGGGCAGCCTGGCCCGGAGTCCGGCCGACAGCGTGGCCCGGAGGCCCTGCCCGAGGTTCCGGCGGCGCGTCAGCGCGTGCTCGAGGCACTGGCGGGCTACGAGCCGGAGCGACCGGCGACGATCGGTGCGCTCGTCGAGGTCCTCGGCGGGCACCCCAACACGACCCGCGCTCACCTCGCCCGGCTGGTCGACGACGGCCTTGTCGCGCGCACGCCCGTCGGGGCCGGGACGCGAGGACGCCCCTCACTCGGCCACCGCTTGACCGACCGCGGACGGCTCGTCGTCGAGGCGCTGCGCGTGTCACGGCCTGTCTCGACCGACGAGCTCGTCACGGCCATGGCTGAGCACCTCGCTGCCACCGATGACCCCGAGCTCCATGCCCGCGCGATCGGACGCCGCTGGGCCGACCAGCTGAGCGCGCCGCGGTCTACCGGCACGCGCGCGACACCGCCCTTCGAGCTCGTCGTCGGGCTCCTGACGACAGCGGGCTTCTCGCCGCACGTGGAGCCGGACGGCGAGGTCGCACTGCGCACGTGCCCGGTGCTCTCGTCGGCTCGCGCCCATCCCGGTGTCGTGTGCACGATGCACGAGGAGATGTTGCGCGCGACCCTGGAGCGGTCGGGCGCCGCCGACACGGAGGTGCGGCTCGTGCCCTTCGCCCGCGAGGCCGCGTGCCTCGTCCGGCTCTCGTCGCCCAGCGTCCGCTGAGCCCGACCTGCCCGGCGGCCACGGTCCACCTGGGAGCGGCGGACGGCATACGGCCCTGAGGATTTGGTCGCGCTCGCGCGTTTGCCTTCACCTCAGGGTGAACCTTCAAGCTGGGGCCGTGACAACCTTAGAGAGCAGTCCTGCGTCCGAGCAGTAGAGTCCCCGGCCCATGACGGGCCCGGTCAAGTTGAGTCCATAGCGTTGGTGTACGACGACACCGGTGAGCGTGTCCCTGCTGGATGCAGGTGCGGTCACCGCGTGATCCTTCGAGTGAACCTCTCACAGCACCCTCGAATGGAGCGTCGCGATGACCGCGAACACCAGTATCGACCCTGCCGTCTTCCTTCACGAGCAGCTGGCCCCGGCCAGTCCCGACCTGATGCGGGAGCTCCTCGGCACCTTCATCAACGCCCTGCTGAGCGCGCAGGCCGACAGCGTGTGCGGCGCCGAGTACGGCGTCCGCTCGGCGGATCGCGTCAACTCCCGCGACGGCTACCGCCGCCATGACCTCGACACCAGGGCCGGGACCCTCGAGGTGGCCATCCCGAAGCTGCGCGAAGGGTCCTTCTTCCCCGAGTGGCTCCTCGAGCGGCACCGCCGCGCGGAGGCGGCCCTGACGACGGTCGTCGCGACCTGCTACCTGCTCGGGGTGTCCACCCGCCGGATGGACAAGCTCGTACGGACGCTTGGCATTGCCGGTCTGTCCAAGTCCCAGGTGTCGGTGATGGCGCGCGACCTCGACGAGCAGGTCGCCGCGTTCCGCACCCGTCCGCTGTCCGGGGGGCCGTACACGTTCGTCGCGGCCGATGCGCTCACGATGAAGGTCCGCGAGGCCGGCCGGGTGGTGAAGGTCGCGGTGATGGTCGCCACCGGCGTCAACGCTGACGGCTACCGGGAGGTCCTCGGGACCCACACAGCGACAACCGAATCCGGTGCCGGGCGGCTCGGCTTCTTCCGGGACTTGACCGCCCGCGGGCTGTCCGATGTCGCACTCGTCACGAGCGACGCGCACGCCGGCCTGGTCGAGGCGATCGGGGCGACCCTGCCCGCGGCCTCGTGGCAGCGCTGCCGCACCCACTACGCCGCAAACCTCATGTCCGTCACCCCGAAGTCGCAGTGGGGCTGGGTGCGGGCGCTGCTGCACAGCGTGTACGACCAGCCCGCTGCCGACAGCGTGAACGGCCAGTTCGACCGGGTCCTCGAGGGCCTGTACGAGAAGCTCCCGACCGTCGCCGAACACCGATGCCACCGATGACAGCAGTCGTTGATGTGGTCGTGCTGGTGTTGCTCCTCCGATAGATCGTCGTTGGGGAGGGCAAACCGGCCTGGCGGAGCGACACGTCTGTGACGGGGCTCCTAAGCCAGGCTCCTATCAGGTCAGTTTCCGTCGGGCCGGTTTGTCAGACGCGACACCGCGACCCGGTCGACAAATCGAACGCAGGACACCTCGGTCACACCTTGACCTGAGTCAGACCGGGCCGGTGCCGCGCCACACCAAGTCTTCACAGATCTTGCCGGTCGTGGTGGGCGAGCGGGGCTTGGTCAGCAGGTGCTCGATGCCGTTGCGTCGGCAGATCGCGTCGAACAGCACCTCGACCGGTGGGGTGTTGAACCGGCCGGTGAACACCTTCCCGTTGTCGGTCAGGACCTGTTCCGGGACCCCGTGGGTGTCCAGCGCCAAGGTGAACGCGTCACAGACCGGCTGGGTCCGCTCCCGCGGCATCAACCGGGCACTGACACAGAACCGGGAATGGTCATCGACACCGGTCAGGCACTTCAGGGTGGTGCCGTCGCGCAGCAGGATCCCGCCGACGACGTCCATCTGCCACAGCTCGTGCGGGCGCGAGCGTTCCCACCGACGCCACTGCCGCTGACGCCCGCGCCGACCCGAGGGATCGATCAGGTTGGCCCGGCGCAGCGCCCGGTACACCCCCGACTCACTCGCCGACAGGCCCCGGCGTTTCAGCTCGTACACGATCCGGCGAGGACCCCACCCGGGATGCCGGCGTCGCGTTTCAAGGACCGCGACCTCCACGGCCGGGTCCATCTGGTGCGGACAACCGCCGGGCGATGGGACCGGTCGACCAGCCCCTCGAGGCCATCGTGTTCGTACCGGGCCAGCCACGCGTGCAGGGTCTGCCTCGAGACACCCCACGCCGCGGCGACCTCGGACACCTGTCGGCCGTCACCGATCACGGCCAGCACCGCCTTGTACCGCTGCTCAGCCACGCTCATCTCCTTCATGAAGAGAGCGTCAAGGATCAGCCGAAGTAGCTGTCAAGCATCACCCGAAACACTGACAAGCATCAGGCGAAGCCCGAACGTCAGGCATCAGGCGAAGTCATACAGGTCAGAGAGCTGGCGAGGGGACTCGAACCCCTAACCGCCTGTTTACAAGACAGGTGCGCTACCAATTGCGCCACGCCAGCACGTCTGGGCGCGAGCGCCGCGGACGGGCGAAAGCGTAACCGAGCCGGACGGCATACGCCCAAACCGCGAGCACGACCCGGCCGCGGAACGACAAGGACGGCCCCGCGCAAACCCAGGGGTTGGTCGCGCGAGGCCGTCCGGCACAGTTCTATCAGGAACTCACGGGAGTCGCAGAGTCTGGCCCACGAAGATGAGGTTCGGGTTGGTGACGCGGGCGCCGTTCGCCTTCCAGAGCGCCTTCCAGCCGCCGGACACATGGTAGCGCGCGGCGATCTTGCCGAGCGTGTCGCCGCGGTGCACGGTGATCTTGGCGCCCTTGGCGGTGTTCGTGACCGCCGGCTTGGTGGCGTACGTCTTCTTCTTGACGACCTTCTTCGTCGTCACCGGCTTGCGGACGGTCGACCGCGAGACCGGGGTCGTCGTGGCGCCGCCGTTGGCGCGCGTCAGGCCCGCACGCTTCGAACACACCGGCCAGGCGCCGGGGCCCTGGGAGGCGAGCACGCGCTGCGCCACGGCGATCTGCTCGGCCCGGCTGGCGAGGTCGGCTCGCGGTGCGAAAGCGGTGCCGCCGTAGCCGCGCCACGTGCTCTGCACGAACTGGAGGCCGCCGTAGTAGCCGTTGCCGGTGTTGATGTGCCAGTTGCCGCTCGACTCGCACGCGGCGACGCGGTCCCAGACCGACGCGGCCTTGGCCGACCCGCCCGTGGCGATGCCACCGACGATGGTGGCGGCTCCAGCGATTCCGACTCCCGCGATGCGCTGCTTGGCCGAGACCTTCTTGGCCGCAGCATGCTTGGACATGTACTGCATGGGTGATCCTTCCTGACGCGCGCCTGCGGGGTTAGCTGTCGGGTTGGGGCGTCAGGTGCCCCGTCGCGGATGCGACTTCACCCCGAGACCAGATCTCGTCCTCTTGCCATGCGCTCGAACACACATGCACTCACTGGTCACACTGGGTCCCCCGTCCTCGCCCGGCCCACGGATGTGGGCTACATCCCTGGCTGGCGAGGCTCGGCGCGCTCAGGGAAACGGATTGATGGGTGTCCATGTGAAGTTGTGGGAGCGTTCGTGTGGAGCCGGACGCGACGAAGCGACCCGGGAGCCGAGTGGTGATGCTCCCGTTCGACCCGAGAGTCGAGGCCGCCGAGCACTGACGGTACGGGACGTTCCTGCAGCGCACAAGACACGTCGAGATACTTCCGTGATCTTTTTCCCAGCCGTTTGCAGGGGTTGATGCGCTAGGGCCACAGGTCCCGCACAGAGACCGCACGGAGACCGCACGAAGGCCCCACGGACCCGCGAACGGGACCTCGGATCACCGAGACCCGGCGCTCACGGCGCGAACGGGTTGGTCGTGAAGGGGTCCCACGTCAGGCTCGAGCCGTGCTGCAGGGCCACGAGCGCGGCCACGACTCCGAAGACGGCGAGCAGCACGGAGACGATCTGGGTGGTGAGGCCGGCCGGCACGAGCCGCCGCGCCATCGAGCGGGACCCTCGTCGAAGCGAGGCCCCACCGGGGCCCCACCAGAGCATGAGCAGGCCGAGGACGCCGCCGACGGCGAGCGTGATCGGCGCACCGGGCCCGAGGTCGGTGCCCTGCGTGCCGGCGAGGAGCAGGGCGGCGGCGAAGATCCCGGCGAGCGCCACCGCCACGGGCAGGAGCAGGCCGACCCCCGTCGCGATGATGCCGACGACGAGGTGCCACGGGCTCGAGACGACGGCGAAGGGCACGTCGCTGCGCCGTCGGCCGAAGTCGTAGCGGCGCAGGACGAGCGCCGTGACCGAGCGGTCGGTGGCCCGGGCGAGGGCCGAGAGCACGACGAGCACGACGAGGGCGATGCCCGGCCACGCCATGAGCGCACCGACCCAGGCGATCCCGACCGCGGCGAGCAGACCGGTGCGCATCGGCAGGCCGATGCGGGGGTCGCCCTCGCGCTGGACGGGCTCGTCCTCCTCGTCCCACTCCTCCTCGGGCCAGTAGCCCTGCGGCCCCTGCTCGACGTCCTGCCCACCGCGCCCGTGCCGGGCGTCGTAGGCCTGCGCGCCGCCCCAGTCGTCCGGCGAGGCGGGCTCGTCGTCCCAGCCGTGGTCGTATGCCGCCGGGTCGGGATCGGGTGCCCTGGGGCCGGTCGGGGGTGGGGCCCACCGCACCGGACTTCCTGTGGTCGAGGCCTCGACGAGGGCGCCGGCTGCCCCGACGGGCGGCATGACGGCGGTGCCGCCGTGCTGGACGACCTGGGTGTCACCGGGCGCCGCAGTGGGGCGGTCGTCGTCCCACGGGTTGCCGCTCGGGGTCGGCACGGTCGCCGCGCGTCCCGCGGCGTAGAGCTCGAGTGCCCCGATGACCTCGTCGGCGTGCGGGCGCAGCCGTGGGTCGGGTGAGAGGGACGCGCGCAGGAGCGGCACGAGGCGCGGGTCGACGCCCTCGAGGTCGACGTCACCGGCACGCACGCGGGTGAGCACGGCGTCCATGCGGGCTCGGCCGAACGGCGGACGACCCGACGCGGCATACGTGATCGTGGCGGCCCAGCCCCACCAGTCGGTGGCGTCGGTGATCGCGGCACCCTCGACGAGCTCGGGCGAGAGGTAGCCCGGCGTGCCCATGACGAGCCCGCCGACGGTGTGGCGCACGTCGTCCTGCAGGTGTGCGATGCCGAAGTCGATGAGCACCGGGTCGCCGTCCTCGATGAGGACGTTGCCCGGCTTGATGTCGCGGTGGACGACACCGCACGCGTGGATGGCGCGGATCGCCTCGGCGATGCCGCGGGCCAGGCGCAGCAGGTCTGCGGGCGCCAGCGGGCCGTGCTCCTCGACGACCTCGTCGAGCGCCGGCCCGGGCACGTAGCGCGTCACGATGTAGGGGCGGGGCGCCATGACGTCGGCGTCGATGACGCTCGCGACCCGCGCGTCGCGGATGCGTGAGAGCGTGTCGACCTCTCGGGAGAGGCGCTGCCGGGCGTCGGCGTCGTGCGCGACGTGGGCGCGCAGGACCTTGATCGCGACGGCCCGGCCACGCGGGTCGAGGGCGAGGTGGACGACGCCCATGCCGCCCTCGCCGATCTCCTCGACGAGGCGGTACGGGCCGATCCGCTGCGGGGAGCCGGGGATGCCGGGGCGCGGGGCCACGGGCACCCCACCGGTGCGCGCGCCGGGCCGCGGGGTGGGCACCCGCTCGGTCCGGTCGTACGCAGTCATGCCCCTACGGTATGCGACCGGGGCGCCACGACTGGAACCCTGCGGCAACGCGCCGCCGGGTGTCGCGTGTGTCCCGTCTCGTCGGTTTGGTCCGGTGTACCGGAGGTATCAGCTGCTGATGTAGTCGCGCAGCTGGTCGCGCTCGGACTGGAGCTCGGAGAGCCGGTGCTTGACGATGTCGCCGATGCTGACGATCGCCGCCAGCTTGCCGTCGGCGTCGACGATGGGCACGTGCCGCACCCGCATCTCGGTCATCGTCCCGGCGAGGTCGGCGATGTTGTCGTCGGCCGAGCCCGTGGTGACCTCGCTCGTCATGATCTGCGAGACCGGCGCCTCGAGCACGCTCGTACCGGTGCTGTGGAGGTGCCGGACGATGTCGCGCTCACTCACGATCCCGTCGACGCTCGAGCCGTCGGTGCTCACGACCACGGCACCGATGCGGTGCTCGGCCAGCAGGCCGAGCAGGCCGGCGACCGTCTCGTCGGGCTTGACGGTGATGACCTCGCTGCCCTTCTTGCGCAGCACGTCGGAAATCTTCACGGCGACTCCTTCACCTCGGCGCGATGCCCTCAGGCGGCCACCCGCTCCACCAGAGATGCCCTGTCTCGACCCTAGAGCGGGACCGCACCGGGCGCCACCGTTCGCTCGTTAGAGTGAGACCGACCGCGCCCCACGGCGCCCCTCCCCCCGGGTCTGGGTACGTCGAGGGCCGTACCCTCCCCTCGAGCAGCAGGAGCTGATTGCGTGTCGACCCCTCGGCCGACCTACGACCTCGTCATCGCCGCCAACCGACTGCCCGTCGACAAGGTCGTCACCGACGACGGCGAGGTCGAGTGGCGACGCAGCCCCGGTGGTCTGGTGACCGCGATGGAGTCCGTGATGCGCACGCAGCCGGGCGCCTGGGTCGGCTGGGCCGGCGACGCCGGTGAGGCGCCCGAGCCCTTCGACGAGGACGGCATCCACCTGCACCCCGTGCCGCTGTCGACCGACGAGATCCGCGACTACTACGAGGGCTTCTCCAACGACACCCTGTGGCCGATCTACCACGACGTCATCGTGCCGGCGACCTTCCATCGTGAGTGGTGGTCGAGCTACCAGGCGGTCAACCAGCGTTTCGCCGAGGCCGTCGCCGAGGTCGCGGCCGAGGGCGCCACCGTGTGGGTGCAGGACTACCAGCTCCAGCTCGTCCCGGCGATCGTGCGCACGCTGCGTCCCGACGTGCGCATCGGCTGGTTCAACCACATCCCCTTCCCGCCCGTCGAGCTGTTCGCGCAGCTGCCGTGGCGCGCCCAGCTGCTCGACGGCCTGCTCGGGGCCGACTTCCTCGGCTTCCAGCGCCAGGCCGACGCCCGCAACTTCGTGCGCGCCTGCCGCCAGCTGCTCGGCGCGCAGACGAAGCGAGACCGCGTCACCGTCGAGGGGGCGCACCGCCAGGTGCGGGCGGCCGCCGTCCCGATCTCCGTCGACTTCCAGGGTCTCGAGGCGCTGGCGAAGCGACCCGACGTCATGGAGCGTGCCCGCGAGATCCGCGAGAGCCTCGGCAACCCCAAGGTCCTCATGCTCGGCGTCGACCGTCTCGATTACACCAAGGGCATCCGGCACCGGCTCAAGGCCTACGAGGAGCTGCTGGGCGAGCGGCGCATCGGACCGCCCGACGTCACGCTCGTGCAGGTCGCGACCCCGAGCCGGGAGCGCGTCGACGCCTACCGCAAGCTCAAGAGCGAGATCGAGCAGACCGTCGGTCGCATCAACGGCGAGCTCGGCAAGATCGGCGCCCCGGCCGTCCACTACCTGCACCACTCCTACCCGCGCGAGGAGATGGCGGCCCTCTTCCAGGCCGCCGACGTCATGCTCGTGACCCCGCTGCGCGACGGCATGAACCTCGTCGCCAAGGAGTACGTCACGTGTCGCCACGACCTCGGCGGCGCCCTCGTGCTCTCGGAGTTCACCGGGGCGTGGCACGAGCTGCACCAGGCCTTCGCGTGCAACCCGCACGACATCGAGGGGCTCAAGCAGACGATCCTGCGCGCCATCAACACCCCGGCCAAGGACAAGCAGAGGATCATGAAGGCGCTGCGCCGCCGCGTGTCCGACCACGACGTCCAGCGCTGGGCGGCCCGCTACCTCGCCGCGCTCGCCGCGGCGCCCGAGCTGCCGAGCGCCGAGTCGCGCCAGCGGCCCACCCCGCACGCCGAGGAGACACCGCTCATGCCGGCCCCCACCGAGTCGTCAGCCGAGTCGCCAGCCGAGACGGGCGCGGGGTCGGGCGCGGGGTCGGGCGACCGCTCGCTCGGCGCGCCGGACGGGACCCGGTCGTGAGCGCCGCCGCCCCGACCACGGAGACGCTGGAGGCCGCGGCCTCGGCCGAGGTCCTGCTCGTCGCCACCGACTTCGACGGGGTGCTCGCCCCGTTCGACGCCGACCCGATGCGGGCCACCCCCGTCGAGGGCACCATCGAGACGCTGCGGTCCCTCGCGAGCCTTCCGGGCGTGCACGTCGCCGTCGTCTCGGGGCGTGACCTCGGCACCCTGCGCGAGCTGACCGGCATCACCGAGGACGAGCCGATCGTCCTCATCGGCAGCCACGGCGCCGAGTCGTCGAGCCAGGCCGTGCGCGAGGCCATGGAGGCGGCCGCCGTCACGCCCGACGACGAGGTGACCCTCGCCGAGCTCCGCACCGACATCGAGGCCCTCGTCAAGGAGCACCACCCCGAGGCCGGCATCGAGTACAAGTCGGCCGCCGTCGTCGTCCACGTCCGCGGCCTCCCGCGTGAGACCGGCGACGCCGCGATCGCCGACGCCCGACGGGTCGCCCTCGACCACCCCGGCGTCAAGGTGCTCAAGGGCAAGTCGGTGCTCGAGCTCTCGGTCTCCCACGCCGACAAGGGATCCGCCGTCACGGCGCTCGGCCGCCACGTCGGTGCGGTGGCGCGCGTCTATCTCGGCGACGACGTCACCGACGAGGACGCGTTCATGCGCATGCGTCGTCCCGAGGACGTCACCGTCAAGGTCGGGACCGGCTCCACCGCCGCTCGCTACCGCGTGGACGACGAGCAGGCCGTGGCCGCGCTGCTGACGCGTCTCGAGCAGCTCTGCTCGGCCGCCCACGTCCCGGGCTGACGCACGCGACCGTCCCACCCGGCATACGCCCGCCTCCACAACTCCGCCCGGGCGGATGTGTGGCGGCCCCGCGAGGCTCATCCCCTCGACAACTCCGCCGGGGCAGGGTTTCGCCGGTGTCCGGCGATCAGAGCAGGTATGCCGTCCGGCTCGGGTGACGCCGCTCAGTGGCGCCGGACGGCGCCCGTCGAGCCGCGGACCACGAGCTCGGGCCGGAAGACGTACTCCGCTCGGGGAGAGGGCTGCCCGGCGATCTCGTCGAGCAGGGCACGCACCGTCGCCGCACTCATCGCGTTGACGCTCTGGCGCACGGTCGTCAGCGGCGGGTCGGTGAAGGCGATGAGCGTCGAGTCGTCGTAGCCGACGACCGAGAAGTCGCGCGGCACGTGGAGGCCGCGTTTGCGGGCCTCGCGGATCGCGCCGAGCGCCATGAGGTCCGAGCCGCACACGACGGCCGTAGCGCCGCGGTCGAGGAGCCGTCCGGCCGCGGTGGCACCGCCCTCGACGCTGAACAGCGAGCGCTCGATGAGGTCGTCGACGTCGGAGCGACCGGTCAGCTCCTGCATCGAGTGGCGGAACCCGGCGATCTTGCGGATGACCGGCACGTAGCGGTCGGGCCCGACCGCGAGACCGATCTCTCGGTGCCCGAGGCTCACGAGGTGCTCGAGCGCGAGCCCCATCGACGCGACGTCGTCGTTGCTGATGAAGGGCGCATCGACGCCCTCGATGTAGCCGTTGACGAGGACGAGCGGCAGGTTGCGGTCGCGCAGCGCGACGTAGCGGGCCGAGTCGGTCGTCGTGTCGGCGTGCAGCCCGGAGATGAAGATGATCCCGGCCACGCCGCGTTCGAGGAGCATCTGGACGTAGTCGTCCTCGTGCACTCCCCCGGCGACCTGCGTGCAGAGCACCGGGGTGTAGCCGTTCTGCGCGAGGGAGTTCTCGATGATCTGCGCGAAGGCCGGGAAGATCGGGTTGGTCAGCTCGGGCACGATGAGGCCGACGAGCCCGGCGCTCTTGCGGCGCAGGCGGCTCGGCCGGTCGTAGCCGAGGACGTCGAGCGCCGTCAGCACGGCCTGACGGGTGGACTCGGCCACCCCGGGCTTGCCGTTGAGGACGCGCGAGACGGTGGCCTCGGACACGCTCGCCTGGTCGGCGATGTCGCGCAGTCGTGCCTTCATCTCACCTCCCCCTTCGTCGCACGTGCCGTGGACCGTCGTCGGTGGGGCGCCACGTCCAGATGCTGACGCCCGGTCCCGAGGCGCTCAGTGTGACAGCCCGCTTGCCGACCTTCGGAGCGGGTCCGTATAGCGGTGCGCCGGACTCGATGCCGGCGAGGTGTCGCGGGTCGAGGACGACCGGCTCGTGCGCGGCCCGGGCCACGTGGACGAGGGCCACCTCGTCGAGCGTCTCGCGCAGGTAGACCATGACGTCGCCCTCGGCGTGCACCCAGCGCAAGCCACCGCGCCGGAGTGCGACCGAGCGCTGGCGCGCCTGGATGAGCCCTCGATAGACCGCGAGCGTCTCTGCGTCCCAGGCATTCTCGTCCCACGGCATCGGACGGCGTCCGTCCTCGCCGAAGGTGCCCTCCATGCCGATCTCGTCGCCGTAGGTCATCATCGGCATCGACGGGAAGGTCATGAGCAGGCCGACCGCCGTCTCGACGGAGTCGGGGCCGACGAGCGTCCGGATTCGCGGCACGTCGTGCGACCCGACGAGGTTGAAGGAGTGGACGAGCGACTGCCAGGCGATCCGCGACGTGAAGTCACGCATGGTCTCGACGACAGCGCCGGCATCGAGCAGGGGCAGCGGCACGGGGGCGCCGAGGAAGCGCGGATCCTTCGGCTCCTCGCGCAGCCACGTCCACGCCGGCTTGCAGAAGCCGGCGTAGTTCATGACGCCGTGCCAGCCGTCGCCGGGCATGTCGGGCGTGTAGTCGTGGAAGTGCTCCCCGACGAGCAGGGCGTCCGGGGCCACCCGGCCCATGACGTCACGCATCTGCCGGGCCACGTCGTGGTTGACGTCGGTGTCGCGCCACCGGCCCGTCATGTTCGCGACGTCCACGCGCCACCCGTCGAGCCCGCCCGACCGGCCGAGCCACTTGCGTACGACCCCCTGGGGGTCCTCGAAGATGCGGTGGCGCAGTGCGGCGTTGAGGTGGTTGAGCTTCGGCAGGGACGGGACGCCGAGCCAGGCGACGTACGTGCCGTCCTCCCAGATGTAGTAGTCCCGCTCGGGCGTGTTCTTCCCACCGGGACCGGCCGCCTTGAGGAACCACTCGTGGGCGTTGCCCGTGTGGTTCGTCGTGAAGTCGCCCATGACCTTCATGCCTCGCTCGTGGGCGGCCTTGGTGAGCCGGCGCAGCGCCGGGGCGCCGCCGAGGAGCGGGTCGATCTGCTCGAACGACGACGCGTCGTAGCGGTGGTTGGAGCGCGCCGGGAAGAAGGGCGTCATGTAGACGACGTCGACGCCGAGGGACTCGAGGTGGTCGAGGTGCTCGGTGATGCCGTCGAGGTCACCGCCGTAGAGCTGGTGGGCGACGCCCTTGGGGCTGATGTCGACCGGGTCGGACCACGCGGCGGGGACGGCCCAGTCGGGCGTCTCGTGCCGGTCGGCTCCCTTCGAGCGCGCGAAGCGGTCGGGGAAGATCTGGTAGACGACCGACCCCAGCGCCCACTCGGGCGGCGGGCTCGCGTGCGCCACGAGCCGGAAGTCGCTCGCGTCGGGCACGTCCCGCTCGTGGACGCCGGTGCCGTTGAGCCACGCATACCTCGTCGGGCCGCCGGTGAGCAGGAAACGGTAGCTCGTCACCGGGTTGTGGCAGGTCAGGGTGGCACGCCACCAGTCGTCGACGCCCGTCGTGCGGACCTTGCGGGCCACCGTGAAGGTGGCCTCGCCGTCGGGCGAGGTCCGCACGTGGACCGCCTCGACCCCGGCGTCGAGCGGGACGCGCACGAGCACGTCGACGCGGTCGCCGAGGCGCGGAGCCTGGTTGGAGACGTACCGCCCCGACCCGTCGTGGTGCGGCTGGCTCAGCCACGTCTGCTGGCGGGTCGGGGCAGGCGTCACTTCACGGACCCCGTGGTCAGGCCACCGACCAGCTGACGCTGGAAGGCGAGGTAGAGCAGCATGACGGGGATCGAGCCGAGCAGCGCACCGGCCGTGAAGCGCCCGAAGAGGGTGTTCGCGTCGTTGCCGAGCGTCATCCCGTAGAGCCCGACACCGAGCGTCTGGTTGTCGACGTCGGTGAGGAAGACGCTCGCCAGCATGAACTCGCCGTAGAGGCCGACGAAGACGAGCATGAAGACCGTCACGAGGATCGGCATGACCAGTCGCAGCGTCATCGTGAAGAAGATCCGGGCATGGCTCGCGCCGTCGACGATCGCCGCCTCGTCGAGCTCGCGCGGGACCGTGTCGAAGTAGCCCTTGAGCAGCCACACGTTGGCCCCGAGCGCCCCACCGAGGTAGGCGAGGATCAGGCCGGTGACGGTGTTGAGGCCGAGAGCCGGCAGCACGTCACCGATGGCCGCGAAGATGATGTACGTCGCGACGATGGCGAGCAGCGCCGGGAAGAACGTCGTCAGCAGCAGGAACATCATCCCGCCGCGACGGCCCTTGAACCGCAGGCGCGAGAAGGCGAACGCCGCGCACGCGCCGAGGAAGACCGCCCCGAGCGCCCCGACGAACGAGATGATCATCGAGTTCTTGTACCAGGTCCAGAACGGGCGCGAGCTGTCGTTGAAGAGGTCGGTGAAGTTCTTCGTCGAGAAGCCCGAGGGCCACAGGCTCGCCGTGTTGAGCGTGCCGCTGGGGTTCGTCGCGGCCGAGTAGATGAAGAGGATCGGGAAGAGCGCCCACATCAGGGCGAGGATGCCCAGGGCGTGGCGCCACCACACCGAGCCGCCGAGACCCCCGCGCTTGGGCGAGGCCGGCGTGCCGGCGCCGGTCTCCTCCGCGATGCGGGAGTCCATGCGCGGGTCGGCGGGGACGGGAGCGTTGACGGTCGCCATCAGTTGACCTCCTCGAGGGCCTTGGTGCGACGGAAGCCCGGGATGCTCATCAGCGCCACGAGCAGGAAGATGATCACGGACACCGCCGCAGCGAAGCCGTAGTTGGGCGCGCTGCCGGAGAAGGCCAGGCGGAACGCGTACGTGATGAGCAGGTCGCTGGAGCCGATGCTCGTGTCGGCGCCGTTGAACGGACCACCCTTGGTGAGCAGGTAGATGAGTCCGAAGTTGTTGAAGTTGAACGCGAACGACGCGAGCAGCAGCGGGCCGACGGCCACGAGCAGCAGCGGCATGATGATCGAGCGGAGCGTCCGGAAGGCGTTGGCGCCGTCGATCGTCGCCGCCTCACGCACGTCCTGCGGGATCGACTGGAGCGCGCCCGTGCAGACGATGAACATGTACGGGAAGCCCAGCCAGAGGTTGGTGATGAGGATCGCGGCCTTGGCCCCGGCGGGCGTGCCCAGCCAGTCGACCGAGAGGCCCAGCGTCTGGTTGATGATGCCGTAGTCCTGGTTGAACATGCCCTTCCACACCAGCGCCGTCACGAAGCCCGGCAAGGCGTAGGGCAGGATCAGCAGCGACCGGTAGATCGCCTTGCCGCGCAGCCTCGGGTCGTTGAAGAGCAGCGCGATGAGCATGCCCAGCAGGAACGTCGTCAGCACCGACAGGATGGCGAAGGCGATGTTCCAGATGAAGATGCTGAGGAAGCCGCTGCGGATCGTGCTGTCGGTGAAGATCCGGGAGTAGTTCGCGAGCCCGATGTTCTCCTTCCAGCCCTGCGGGAAGGACTGGGTCTGGTCGGCGACGTTGACCCACTTGGCATCCTTCGGCGCGTAGACCGTCGGTGGCGTCGTGCCCGCGTCGGTCAGCTTGTCGGCCGCCGCGTCGTAGGTGACCGTCGCCTTGCCCTCGAAGGCCTCGGAGAGACCGACCGGTTTGATGCCGCCCCCGTCGCTCGTCGGCACGGCGATGGCCGACAGGTCCTTGCTGCGGGCGTTGGCCTGCTTGGCGGTGAGGACGGTGTAGCCGGGAGCCTTGGTGATCTTGCCGACGGGAGTCTTCTCGACGCCGGTCGGGGGCAGGGGCTTGAGGCCGGTCGTGTCGCCGACGTAGGTGCTGCCGTCGGGCTTGGTGAGCAGCAGGACGAGGTCCGAGGTCACGGGGTCGCCGCCCTCGACGATCGCGACCGACATCTTGTAGCGGGGCGTGTCGGGCACCTCACGGACCGACTGGGCGATGATGTCGGTGATCGACTCCTCTTTGCTGTAGAGGTGCCCGTCGCCGTAGTTCGTCGTCGAGAGGCTCGCGGTGTAGAGCACCGGCCACAGCTGGAAGAGGATCATGAACAGCAGACCCGGGACGAGGTACTTGAGGGGGACCGAGCGCCGCGTCGAGTAGACCGCGAGGATGCCCATCCCCACGAGTCCCGCGATGACGACGGCCATCGTGTTGCCTGCCTGCGCGAGCTTGGTGGCGATCCACAGGATGCCGGCCAACGTCGCGACGATGAGAACCCACTTGATCGCGAGAGCGAGGGGCTTGGTCATGTGACACGTCCTTTTGCGCCGACCCGGCGCCGTTGCCGTAGGTGCACGAAGGGGAGCCCTCGCGGAGCTCCCCGATGGCCCGTGCCCGGGCCTGGATCCCGGGGTCCGCCCTCAGGACGGACCCCGGAAACCCTTGTCAGACTAAGGAGCTCAGCCCTTGGCGATGTTCGCCGTGATCTCCTTGGCGGCAGCGTCGAGACGCTCCTTGGCGCCGGCCTTGCCGGCGATGATGTCGGCGGTCGCCTGGCCGAAGGGGCCCCAGACCGAGTTCATCGCGGGGATGTTCGGCATCGGCGAGCCGTCGACGCCGGCCTCGTACCACGCCTTGACGTCGGGGTCGCTCGCGGCGACCTCGGCGTAGGCCTCCTTGAGGGCCGGCGGACGCTTGCCGACCTCGAAGAGGGCCAGCTGGACGTCCTTGCGCGGGATGTAGTTCGTGACGAACTCCTGCGCGAGTGCGGCGTTCTTGGCCTTGCTCGAGACGTAGAACATCTGGACACCGAGGAACGGACGCATGGCGCCGCCACCGGTGAGGCTCGGCAGCGGGGCGATGCCGTAGTTGATGCCGGCTTCCTTGGCCTTCGCGACGCTCCAGGGGCCGGAGATCATGAACGGGGCGGCCTTCGTGTCGAAGAGCGCGTCCTGGTTCGTGTCGTCGACGTTGGTCGAGAGGACCTTCTTCTTGCCGAGCTCGGCGAGGACCTCACCACCCTTGACGGAGTCGGGGGTGTTGACGATGACCTTGTTCGGGTCGTAGTCGCCGTTGGGCTTGATGGCGAAGATGCCGCCCTCGGGGAAGGCCGAGAGGTACGGGTAGGCGAAGTACGCGTTGCCGACCTTGGAGACGAACTGGCTGAGGACCTGCTTGGCCTTGCCCTCCTTGACGAGCTTCTCGCCGGTGGCGACGAGCTCGTCCATGGTCTTGGGCGGGTTCGGGACGAGGTCCTTGTTGTACATGAGGCCGATGTTCTCGACGGCGTAGGGCACGCCGTAGGACTGGCCGTTGAACTTCGTGGCCTCGATGGCCTTCGGCAGGAACTTGCCCGCGACGTCGGAGCTGAGGTTGACCGGAGCGACCGTCGAGTTCTGGACGAGCTCACCGAGCCAGTCGTGGGCACCGACGATGACGTCAGGACCCTTGCCGACCTTGGTCGCGTCCTTGAACTGGGCGCGGGTGTCGGTCGAGATCTGGACCTTGACGGTCACACCGTTCTCGGCGGCGAACTCGTCGGCGTACTTCTGCACGGCCTTCGAGCGGTCGGCGTCGGTCCAGATGACGAGGTCGACGTTGGCGTCACGGACGGGAGCAGCGGTGCCGCTCGGCGTCTCCGGGACACCGGTGGTCGTTGCCGCCTTGCTCGTGCCGGCGGCGCCGGTGTCGGACGGGGTGGTGGGGCTGGACCCACCGCAGGCGCTGAGGGCCAGGGCGGCAACACCCGTGACAGCAGCAGCGCCGAGCGCACGCTTGTGCATGGATTCTCCTTTGAAGCCAGGTGGCACACGCCGCCACCGGTGCCCCGGAATCTAGCAAGAAGTTGCAGAGAGCGGGAACCCGCATGCTGCAATTTTTTGCAACGTTCTGGACACATCCCGGATCCGTCCCACTGGGACGGATCGTCCGGACCGCCGCCGCCCGGCCCGTGCCGGCTGCGACCCGCCCGTGGGCGAGGGGTGGTCATCGTGCCCGGAGTGGGACATGATGTCGATGCCTGCTCACCCGGGCAGGCACACCTTTACAACGGATCGTCCGGCACGTTCCTGCCGGTGAAGGAAGGCAATGAAGCCATGGCAACAGTGACGTTCGACAACGCGACGAGGCAGTACCCCGGGAACCCGGTCCCCTCCGTCGACAAGCTCAACATCGAGATCGCGGACGGGGAGTTCCTCGTCCTGGTCGGCCCCTCCGGGTGTGGCAAGTCCACCTCCCTGCGCATGCTCGCCGGCCTCGAGGAGGTCAACGGCGGACGCATCCTCATCGGTGACCGCGACGTGACGAACCTGTCCCCCAAGGACCGCGACGTCGCGATGGTCTTCCAGAACTACGCGCTCTACCCGCACATGACGGTCGCCGACAACATGGGCTTCGCGCTCAAGATCGCCGGCGTCGACAAGGCGGAGATCCGCAAGCGCGTCGAGGAGGCAGCCAAGATCCTCGACCTGACGCCGTACCTCGACCGCAAGCCGAAGGCCCTCTCGGGTGGCCAGCGCCAGCGCGTCGCGATGGGTCGCGCGATCGTGCGCTCCCCCCAGGTGTTCCTCATGGACGAGCCGCTGTCCAACCTGGACGCGAAGCTCCGCGTCCAGACCCGCACGCAGATCGCCTCGCTCCAGCGCCGCCTCGGCGTCACGACGGTCTACGTCACGCACGACCAGGTCGAGGCCATGACGATGGGTGACCGCGTCGCGGTCCTCAAGGACGGCATCCTCCAGCAGTGCGACAGCCCGCGCCGGATGTACGACCACCCGGCCAACGTCTTCGTCGCCGGCTTCATCGGCTCGCCCGCCATGAACCTCATGGACGTGCCGGTCACCGACGGCGGTGTCGACCTCCACGGTCACACGGTCCCGGTGGCCCGTGAGGACCTCGCCAACGTCGGTAAGAACGTCACGCTCGGCGTGCGTCCCGAGGACCTCGAGCTGTCGTCCGACCAGTCGGGCATCCCCGTCACGGTCGACGTCGTCGAGGAGCTCGGTGCCGACGCGTACATCTACGGCTCGACCGAGCAGAAGCTGCTCGAGGCCACCGGCGAGAACGCCGGCCACGTGCCGTTCATCGCGCGCGTCGACGGCCGTCGCCCCCCGGAGAAGGGCGACAAGATCTACCTCAAGCCGAAGGCCGGTCACGTCCACGTCTTCAACGCCGAGTCGGGGCTGCGCGTCGGCGACTGAGCCACACGCGTACCACCGCATCATGCCGCTGGGTCGGCACCCTCGTGGGTGCCGACCCAGCGGCGTTCCGGCGCAACGCTGGACAACATCCGGCACTGGGACCACGGCAAGCCCTAGGCTCCGCGTGTGACGAAGTCGACGATCGGGCGGTACTGGCACGTCGTGACGCTCGCGGTCGCGGTCTTCGCGCTCGTCTTCCAGCTCTACCTCGTTGCGACGGGTGACAACATCCTCGACTCGAGCGCGGTGACGACCACCCGGCCCGAGCAGGTGCGGCGCTACTTCTCCTACTTCACGATCCAGGCGAACTCCCTCGTCGCGGTCTCGACATTCCTCATCGTCCGGGGACGCATCGAGTCGCAGGTCTTCCGTGTCGTCCGTCTCGCGTCGCTCGTCGGCATCACCGTGACCGGGATCGTCGCGGCGATCGCACTCCCCCCGTCGCCCGACTACACGACGGGCTCGCTCGTCTGTGACCGGTTGCTCCACATCGTCGTGCCCGTCCTCGCGTTCGTCGGATGGGCCGTCTTCGGCCCCCGCGGCACGGTCACGCGCGAGGACCTCCTGCCCTCGCTCATCTGGCCGGTGCTGTGGCTCGCGTCGACGCTCGCGCTCGGTCCGTTCGTCGACTGGTACCCCTACCCGTTCCTCAACGTCGACCGGATCGGCGTCGGTCGCACGCTGCTCAACTGCGCCGCCATCGCCGTGCTGTTCCTGGGTCTGGCGGCCCTTGCGCTCTGGGCTGATCGACGCCTGTCGCGCGACCGTGCCACGATGAACGCGTGACGCTCGAGATCACCACCGCCAGGCCCGAGTCCGCCCTGCTCGACCTGCCGTGGTCGACACCGCTGGAGGAGTGGCCCGAGAGCTACCTCGCCGCGCTCCCCCGCGGCATCTCCCGTCACGTCGTGCGCTTCGTCAAGCTCGGACCGCGTGTCCTGGCCGTCAAGGAGATCAAGGACGACATCGCCGACCGCGAGTACGCCATGCTGCGCAACCTGCGCCGCCTCGACGTGCCGTCGGTCGAGCCGTTCGGCGTCGTCCACGGCCGCACGACCGTCGACGGCGAGCCGCTCGACGCCTGCCTCATCACGCGCCACCTGCAGTTCTCGCTGCCCTACCGCGCGCTCTACAGCCAGAACCTCCGGCCCGACACCGCGGTGCGCCTCATGGACGCCCTCGCCGTGCTGCTCGTGCGCCTGCACCTCGAGGGGTTCTGGTGGGGCGACGTGTCCCTGTCCAACACCCTCTTCCGGCGCGACGCCGGCGCCTTCGCCGCCTACCTCGTCGACGCCGAGACCGGCGAGCTGCACGCCCGGCTGTCCGACGGGCAGCGCGAGCACGACCTCGACATCGCGCGCGTCAACATCGCCGGCGAGCTCATGGACCTCGCGGCCGGCGGCTTCCTCGAGGAGCACGCCGACCCCTTCGACGTGTCCGCCTCGGTCATCGAGCGCTACCACACGCTGTGGGACGCCCTGACCGGCACGGAACGCTTCGAGCTCGGTGACCGCTGGCGGGTCGACGAGCGGATCCGGCGTCTCAACGAGCTCGGCTTCGACGTCGACGAGCTGTCGATGACGACCGACATCGGCGGCACCGAGATCGTCATCACCCCGAAGGTCGTCGACGCCGGCCACCACTCCCGCCGCCTGCTGCGCCTCACCGGCCTCGACGTCGGCGAGAACCAGGCCCGCCGCCTGCTCAACGACCTCGACGCGTACGCCGCCGCGACCGACCGCCAGGGCGACGACGAGGAGATCGTCGCGCACGACTGGCTCGCCAAGATCTACGAGCCCGTGACGCGTGCCGTGCCCCGCGAGCTCACGGGTCGTCTCGAGCCGGCCGAGATCTTCCACGAGGTGCTCGAGCACCGCTGGTACATGAGCGAGCGTGCCGGGCACGACACCCCCATCGAGGACGCGCTGCGCGACTACGTCGCGACCGTCCTGCCGGCCAAGCCGGAGGAGAAGGCCGTGCTCGGCGTCGACACCGAGGAGATGCCGGTCATCAGCCGCTTCGACTGAGGGCGTATGCCGTCCGGCCCGTCCGCGTGGACGGCCCGGTCCCGCCGCACGGTGCTCCCGCTCGTCGACGTCCTGAGACCGGGCCCTGCTGGGTCGAGGTGGTTCGTCGCGACGCGGCGCGACGGCATACCTCAGCCCGTCAGGGCGTCCTCGTCGGCGCCCACCGCGAGCTCGTCGGCCGGGCGCGAGAGGATCTGGCCGAAGAGCACGACGATCCACAGCAGGAAGGTCACGACGTGGACGGCCGTGCACCACAGGCAGATCGCGTGGATCCGGTAGAGCTCGGCCCACACGAGGTAGAGCGCCATGCCGAGGCCGATCGTGAGCCAGGCGAGACGGACCGCGTCGAGCCAGGCCTCCGGCCGCCGCCAGACCGACGGCAGGCAGAGGCCGAGCGCCACGACGAAGAAGACGAGCCCGAGCAGGGCCACGGGCACGCCCATGAAGGTGCTCCAGGCGCTCGTCGTGACCTTGGCGCAGTCGACGACACCGCCGATGCTGCAGGCGAGGGTGGCGTTGGCCGTGAAGTGCTCGAAGGTCAGGTACACGGAGACGAGCAGCCCGACGACGGAGAGACCGACGGACACCGGTGGCAGCCAGCCTGGCCGGACTCGCCCGGCACGGACCGGTGCACCGTCGGCCGTCGTCACGTCGTCACGCTGGGGGCTCACGCCGACCTCACCGCTTGAGCAGCACGGACGCGGAGGCCACGCCCTGGCTCGTGCAGACGTCGGCGGGCTTGCCCTTGGTCTGGTCGCAGATCTGGGCCGTGATCATGTTGATCGCCGGGGTCACGGTCTTGCCGATGTCGGACGTGGGGTCCTGGATGCCGGCGATGATCTGGTCGTAGGTCTTGCCCTCGAAGGCGTTGGCGTCGACCGTCGCACCGTCGGTGGCGTGCGTGCCGCCGTAGGTGATCCACGGGATGCCGCCGCCGGGGTTGAACTTCTGGAAGAGCGCGAGGTTCTCACCGTCGAGCGTCTGCAGCGGCTTGCCCTCGCGGTCCTGCGTCTCGACGGCCTCGAAGGCGACGACGTCGCTCGTGTACTTCGCGTCCTTGAAGGAGAACGTCGGGGTGTTCGGGTGGACGTCGGTGCTCGAGCTCGTCGTCTCCGTGACCCCGGTGAAGGTGCCGAAGCGGGACAGCGCCCCGATGAGCGCCCAGCGCTCCATGGCGCAGAAAGGGCAGTACTCGGCGCCGATGTAGAGGACCTTCGGCTTGCCGTCCTGGGTCAGCGCGGTGCCACCCGCGAGCTTCGCGGGTGCCTGCTCCGGGGTCGGCGCGGGAGCCGAGTCGAGGACGGACGCGGGCAGCTTCTCGAGCGTCGCGAGCGCCGCTGCCCCGCCGGTCGCGGCGGGCGCGTCCTCGGGACGGTTGGAGATGACGATCCCGAGGACGACGGCGATGACGACGACGACCACCGCGACCGAGGCGGCGATGACCTGCGTGCGCTGACGGTCCTTGCGGGCGGCCTCGGCGCGCAGCTGCGCTGCCCTCGCGGCCGTCTCGGCCCGGTTGCTCTTCGCCACGAATCTGTCCTTCGGTCGGTCCCGCTGCGGAGCCGCAGCGCTGGGTTGCGCGCCCTCACCGCCGGTCAGCGGCGTACTACAGGGCGTAGTTGAGGTCGACAGCACTCTACCGAGCACCACCTGACCAGCGTCGGGCGGGCCGGCGGAGTTCCCGGAAGTCGTGCCGGACGGTGTCCGGTGGCCGGATCGTGACCTCCGCCGTGGGCCGGCAGCGGTCAGCGGCGGCGCTGGCGGGCGATCTCGTAGAGCGTGACGCCCGTGGCGAGCCCGGCGTTGAGCGACTCGACGGCCGAGCTCATCGGGATGGACACGATCTGGTCGCACGTCTCGCGGACGAGGCGCGAGAGGCCCTTGCCCTCGGAGCCGGTGACGATGACGAGCGGCTCCGTCGCGAGGGTGAGGTCGGGCAGCTCGACGTCGCCGTCCATGTCGAGGCCGAGGATGAAGAAGCCGGCCTTCTTGAACTCCTCGAGGGCGCGCGTCAGGTTGCTCGCGCGCGCCACGGGGATGCGGGCCGCCGCACCGGCGGACGTCTTCCACGCCGACGCCGTCATGCCGACCGAACGGCGCTCGGGCACGACGACGCCGTGGCCACCGAAGGCCGCGACGGAGCGCACGATGGCGCCGAGGTTGCGCGGGTCGGTGATGCCGTCGAGCGCCACGACGAGCGGGATGCCGGGCATCTCGGGGTCGATGAGGTCGTTCGGGTGGGCGTACTCGTAGGGCGGCACCTGCAGCGCCATGCCCTGGTGCACGCCACCGTCGGTGAGCCGGTCGAGCTCGCCGCGCGGCGTCTCGAGGATCGCGAGGCCGCGCTCGGTCGCGATCTTGAGCGCCTCGCGCACGCGGTCGTCGGTGTCGATGCGGGTGGCGATGTACATCGTCGCCACCGGCACGTCGGCGCGCAGCGCCTCGACGACGGAGTTGCGGCCGTAGACCATCTCACTCGAGGCCTTGCTGCGGCTCTTGGACCGGGTCTGGCCGCGGCCACCGGGTCCGGGCGCACCGGAGCCGGCCCGCTTCGCCGCGACCTTGGCGCGCTTGTGCGCGGGGTGGTACTCGCGCTCGGAGGCCTTGGGCGTCGGGCCCTTGCCCTCGAGCCCGCGGCGTCGCTGGCCGCCGGAGCCCACGGTCGCGCCCTTGCTGTTCTTGCGGATGGCGCCGCGCCGCTGGGAGTTGCCTGGCATGTCAGCCCTGTGCCTTCTCGGCCCCGAGGGCCGCGGTGGGGTGGTCGGTGGTGGTGTCGGTGGAGGGGCCGGCGTCGCCGCGGGGCGGGCGGGCGAGCGACCACTGGGCGCCGGACGGGGTGTCGGTGATCTCGATGCCGACCGCCGTGAGCGTGTCGCGGATCTCGTCGGCCCGGTCGAAGTCGCGCTCCTGGCGGGCGACCTGGCGCGCGTCGAGCTGGGCCCGCACGAGGGCCTCGAGGGCGAGCTCGGAGGCGGCGTCCTCGCGGCTCCCGCCGGAGCCCCAGTGCGCAGCGAGCGGGTTGACGCCCAGCACCTCGGTCATGGCCACGACGGCGCCGGCCGCCTCGAGGGCCGCCTCGTCGTCGTCCTCGTCGAGGGCGCTGTTGCCGGCGCGCACCGTGTCGTGCACGACGGCGAGCGCCCCGCTGACGCCGAGGTCGTCGTCCATCGAGGCCACGAAGGCGGCCGGGAGCGCACCGGCCTCCACGGGCACGACCGCGCCGCGCCGGGAGGCCCGCTCGAGGAAGCCCTCGATGCGCTCGACGGCGGCCGCGGCCTCCTCGAGGGAGCCGGGGTGGTACTCGATCATCGAGCGGTAGTGCGCGGCGGTGAGGTAGTAGCGCAGGACGAGGGGCCGCGTCTGCTCGAGCAGGTGGCGCACCTCGAGGGCGTTGCCGAGCGACTTGCCCATCTTCTGGCCCTTGACCGTGACCCACGCGTTGTGGAGCCAGTAGCGGGCGAAGCCGAGCCCGGCCGCGCGCGACTGCGCCTGCTCGTTCTCGTGGTGCGGGAAGCGCAGGTCGATGCCGCCGCCGTGGATGTCGAACTCGTCGCCGAGCCAGCGTCGGGCCATCGCCGAGCACTCGAGGTGCCAGCCCGGTCGACCGGCACCGAAGGGCGTCGGCCACGAGGCGCTCTCGGGCTCGTCGGACTTGTGGCCCTTCCACAGCGCGAAGTCACGGGGGTCGCGCTTGCCGCGCGGGTCGGCGTCGTCGGCGTTCGCCATGTCGTCGAGGGACTGCCCGGTCAGCGAGCCGTACTCCGGCCAGGAGCGCACGTCGAAGTAGACGTCCCCGCTGCCGTCGGGGGCGGCGTACGCGTGGCCCTTCTCGACGAGCGTCTCCATGAGCGTGACCATGTCGGGCACGTGGCCGGTGGCCCGGGGCTCGTAGGTGGCCGGGATGACGCCGAGCGCGTCGAGCGCCTGCGAGGTGAGGCGCTCGTTGCGGTAGGTCAGGGCGAACCACGGCTCGTTCGCCTCGGCGGCCTTGCGCAGCACCTTGTCGTCGATGTCGGTGACGTTGCGCACGAGCGTGACGTCGTAGCCGTGGCCCGTCTCGAGCCAGCGGCGGAGCACGTCGAACGCGACGGCGAACCGGATGTGCCCGATGTGCGGCGCGCCCTGCGTCGTGAGCCCACAGATGTACATGCCGACCTTGCCCGCCTCGCGCGGCGTGAAGTCGCGCAGCTCCCGGGTTGCGGTGTCGAACAGTCGTAGGCTCACCCGCCGAAGTCTATCGGCGCGTCGCCGCGCACCCGACCATGCACGCAGGAGCACGTATGCCGTCCGGCCGGCCCACGACGGAGCCCTTCCCCGGGCGCCACGCGGCTACGCTCGGCCCATGGCGCAACCGCGGCTCACGAGCTACGAGCGGCTCGACGGTTCCGAGGTGCGCGCCGTCATCAGCTACCTCGGCGAGCGCATCGACACCTATCTCCCCCGCCACCCGGGCCTCCGCGCGGCCACCGAGGAGCTCGGCAAGGTCGTCGACGCCCTGCTCGACCGGCGCCGACGGGCCCCGGCCCAGCGGGCCGGTCTGCTGTGGACGTCGCGGGCCCTCATCGTCGTCCTCGCCGTGTCGCTCGTCGCGGTGGGCATCGCGGTGCGTGACGCCGTGGCCCGGGCCGGCTCGATCGCCGCCTTCGAGTGGCTGCCGGTCGTCGAGAGCCTCATCAACGACCTCGTCTTCGCCGGCATCGCGATCTGGTTCCTGCTCTCGCTCGCCGACCGGGTCGTGCGCAACGACCTCATCCGCCGGCTGCACCGCCTGCGCTCGCTCGCGCACATCATCGACATGCACCAGATGAGCAAGGACCCCGCGGCGCTGCTGCCCGACACCCGGCCCGGGACGGTCGCCGGTGACGATGTCGTGAGCCCCCGCACGATGTCGGTGCGCGACTACGCGCTCTACCTCGAGTACTGCTCCGAGCTGCTCTCGATGACCTCCAAGGCCGCGGCCCTGTGCGCCGAGGAGTCGACCGACGCCCTCGTGCTCGACACCGTGAGCGAGATCGAGAACCTCACCACCGGCATGAGCCGCAAGATCTGGCAGAAGATCAGCCTGCTGCGCGACGCACCCCGCGACTGAGCGGGCGGGGTGCGCCGACCACGGCACACGGCATACGCACGACGGCGTATGCCGTGTGCCGTGGTCACGCTGCTCGGCGGGGGGTCAGTGCCCCCGCCGGATCCACTCCTCGACGTCCGGCTTCTCGTCGCCGATGGTCGTGGCGCGTCCGTGACCGGTGAGGACCGTCGTCTCGGGCGGGAGCGAGAGCAGCTGGTCCCTGATCGACTCGACGATGGTCGGGAAGTCGGAGTAGGACCGGCCGGTCGCGCCGGGGCCGCCCTGGAAGAGCGTGTCGCCGGTGAAGACGACACCGAGGTCGCGGGCGTGGAAGCAGCACGCGCCGGGGGCGTGGCCCGGGGTGTGCAGCACGAAGAGCTCGACGTCGCCGACCTGCACGACGTCGCCGTCGGCGAGGTCGAGCGTCGGGGCGAGGTCGGGGTGGCTCTGCTCCCACAGGACGCGGTCGTCGGGGTGGAGCGCGATCTTCGCGCCGGGGTGCGCCGCGAGCAGCTCCGGCACGACGGTGACGTGGTCGTCGTGCGCGTGCGTCAGCAGGACGTGGGTCAGACGGCGGTCACCGACGAGCTCGAGGATGGGTCCGGCGTCGTGCGGGGCGTCGATGACGACGCACTGGGTGTCGTCGCCGACCACCCAGACGTTGTTCTCGACCTCCCACGTGCCGCCGTCGAGGCTGAAGGTGCCCTCGGTGGTGGCGTGGTCGATGCGGACGCCGCCCTGCGAGGGGTTGACCCGGTCGGCTGCCGCGTCGGCGCTCACAGCTCGACCACCGATCGGAGGACCTCACCGGCGTGCATCTTGTCGAAGGCCGCCTCGATGTCGCCGAGGCCGATGCGCTCGGTGACGAACGCGTCGAGGTCGAAACGGCCCTGCTTGTAGAGGTCGACGAGCATCGGGAAGTCGCGGCTCGGGAGGCAGTCGCCGTACCAGCTCGACTTGAGGCTGCCACCGCGACCGAAGATGTCGATCATCGGCAGGGTGACCTGCTGGTCGGGCGTGGGGACGCCGACGAGGACGACGGTGCCGGCGAGGTCGCGGGCGTAGAAGGCCTGCTCGTAGGTCTCGGGGCGGCCGACGGCCTCGACGACGACGTCGGCGCCGTTGCCGCCCGTGAGGCTGCGGATCGCCTCGACCGCGTCCGTGTCCGTGCTGTTAACGGTGTGCGTCGCGCCGAAGTGCCTGGCCTGCTCGAGCTTCGCGTCGCTGACGTCGACGGCGATGATCGTCGTCGCGCCGGCCACCTTGGCCCCGGCGATGGCGGCATTGCCGACGCCGCCGCAGCCGATGACGGCGATCGAGTCACCGCGGCCCACGCCGCCGGTGTTGACGGCCGCACCGAAGCCGGCCATGACGCCACAACCGAGCAGCCCGACCGCGGCCGCATCGGCCTCGGGCACCTTCGTGCACTGGCCCGCGGCGACGAGCGTCTTCTCGATGAAGGCGCCGATGCCGAGGGCGGGCGTCAGCTCGGTGCCGTCGGCCAGGGTCATCTTCTGCGTCGCGTTGGCCGTGTTGAAGCAGTACCACGGCTTGCCCTTGGCGCAGGCGCGGCACTGCCCGCACACGGCGCGCCAGTTGAGGATGACGAAGTCGCCCGTGGCGACGTCGGTGACGCCCTCGCCGACGGCCTCGACGTAGCCGGCGGCCTCGTGCCCGAGGAGGAACGGGTAGTCGTCGTTGATGCCGCCCTCGCGGTAGTGCAGGTCGGTGTGGCACACGCCGCAGGTCTCGATCTTGACGACCGCCTCACCCGGCCCGGGGTCCGGCACGACGACGTCGACGACCTCGACGTCGGCCCCCTTGCTGCGGCTGATGACACCCTTGACGGTCTGCGGCATAAATTTACCTCACAGTTTGAAGTTTGAGTGAATTCTTGAACCGATCCTATCTCAAGTCAAACGACTCTCGCCGGATCCCCGTCCCGTCCCGCCAATAAAATACGGCGCTGGCCGGCGACACCTCCGTCGAGAATGCAAACTCGCGAACATCTCCGGCATTCAACTCCGTAAGTTTCGCAAGCTTCCTGTTAAAATGCCCCAAATCCCCACTGCCGCCACTCACCGTGCCGTCTATTTCTTCAATTCGATGGATGCCATCGTTGCGAATACGAAGGATTCGAATACCAGGCGCCTTGGTTGCCACGGAGGCCACTAATTCCGCCTTTCGAGCTTCGCGCTGAGCTGCCGAATCGCGCGATTCCCTGACGCCCTCAATTTCGGCAACACGCCGAGCGGAGTCCGCCTGCGATTTCGAGTAACGTAGAGCAGCGCAGCTAATCAGCAACGATATGCCGGCTACGCTCACAGTTACATAGTCAACCAAAGTTATATCAGCCATAAGTCCCCTATTGAAAATGGACGCGCTCCTCGATAGGGTGCAGGATACCGCACCTACAACCCAGGAGTCACGATTGAAGGCCAGCAATCTGGACTTTGGCGCATTGAGCGCCGAAGACGACCAAACCAAACTGCAGGACTACTTCATCGAGAGCCCATATTTCGACAGGCTTACGTCTGGGGCCAAACGATTCCTGCTCGGAAACCGAGGAACGGGAAAGAGTGCGATCTTCCGCGTCCTCGCAAATAGAGAACGACTTGCAACCAACGTGGTCATTGAGCTCCGCCCCGATGACTACTCATACCAAATGCTGACCAGCATAATGTCGAGTGATACCCGCACTGGCTGGGTAAAGCAGGGTGCATATGCAGCCGCTTGGAAGTATCTGATCCAACTACTGGTCATTAAGGAGCTCGCAACTCTGCCCAAGACGAAGGAGCGCTTCAATAAGGAGGAACGAAAACTAATCCGATTCTCGAAAGAGAAGTACCTAGAAGAGGCGGCTGAGCACCCGATCGACGTACTCATCGGATACCTGCAGAGGGTCGAACACGCATCTTTGCAGCCGGGCGAGGGTGGAGTCCGGGAGGTAGAGCTTCGCCGGCTCTTCAAGGTCGAAGAGCTTGAGCCCCAGATTCCAATAATGCTTCACCTAACAGAGCGGACTCGCGTATCAATATTTGTTGATGAGCTGGACTACGGCTGGGACGCGTCTGATGATGCGAAGTCGTTCGTTGCCGGCCTCTTTCAGGCGGCCGCATTCCTCAATCGCCAAAAGCCAGACCGCCTTCGCGTGTTCGTGTCCCTTCGCCAAGAGCTCTACGAAAATATTCCAGCACTCTTCCAGGACCAGCAAAAGCATATCGATCTGTTTGATTACATTCATTGGGACCACGCGCGCCTGCGCCAATTGATCATCAAGCGCATCCAGCATTCCCTCCCTGAGTTGAAAGCTAGTTCTGACGCGGACGTGATAGCTGCGATCTTTAGCGCTGAAGACAACTTCGAGTACCTCATAGATAGAACGCTGTACAGGCCGCGCGAACTTCTCTTCTTCGCGAAGATGTCGCTTGAACGGCAAATCGAGTATGCGGACTCGCTACCAATCACCTCTGAGGCAATACTAAGCGCTGAGCTCGAGTACTCAACTCAAAGATTTCAAGACATTGTGGCTGAGTATGAGCATCAGTATCCTCATCTGGATCAGGTCCTCAACGCCTTCCGCAAATCAAAGGCACGACTAACGAACGACGAGCTCTTCGATATATTGTATGAGGTTTCAATCGGTGAGTCAGTTAGCCCAGGCAAACGGGAGTCCTGGTTCGAGTCAGTCGATCCAGGGGAAATTGCGCGCGTTCTCCACCGCACGGGCTTCTTGACTGTGGACATTGAGAAGGATGGTGCGATGGGCATGCGACCAGGCTCGCCAGAGGACCCGCGCGTGGACCTGAATCAGGCATCCACATTTGCAGTCTCGAAGATGTTCCATCGCTCCCTCGGTATTCACTAGATCGGTAGAGGCTGAACCTTCATGGCCGTCGAGAGGACCTTGTAGGGCATCGGTTTGAATTCACCGAGACCCAGACTCAAGCGGCCAGACTAGCGCGGTAGCGACGGCTGCGACGCCCTCGCCCCGACCGGTGAGGCCGAGCCCGTCGGTCGTCGTGCCACTCACGGAGACGGGTGCCCCTGCGGCGGCGGAGAGCGCCGCCTCGGCCTCGGCACGACGGGTGCCGACCTTGGGCCGGTTGCCGACGACCTGGACCGCGATGTTGCCGATCTCGAAGCCGGCCTCACGGACGAGCCGCGCCGCCTCGGCGAGCAGCGTGACGCCAGACGCTCCGGCGAGCTCGGGACGCGAGGTGCCGAAGTGCGCACCGAGGTCACCGATGCCGGCGGCCGAGAAGATCGCGTCGCACGCCGCGTGGGCCGCGACGTCCGCGTCCGAGTGGCCCTCGAGACCGCGCTCCCCCGGCCAGTGCAGCCCGGCGACCCAGAGCTCGCGCTCGGATCCCTCGGGGGCGTGGGCGTGGACGTCGACGCCCACACCGACGCGCGGGAGGTGTGCCATCAGGCGTCCTTCCAGTCGATCGGGCCGCGGTGGATCTTGTGCGGGGCGGCCTGCGCCACCGGCTTGATGACCATCGTGTCGATGTTGACGTGCTGCGGCAGCCCGACGACGAAACCGACGCACTCAGCGACGTCGTCGGCCACGAGCGGACGGTCGACCCCGTCGTACACCTTGTCGGCCGCGGCCCGGTCACCGTGGAGCCTGGTGAGGGAGAACTCCTCGGTGTGCACCATGCCGGGCCGGATGTCGACGACGCGGATGTTCTCGCCGTTGAGCTCGAGCCGCAGGGTCTCGGAGACGACGGACGTGCCGTGCTTGGCCGCGACGTAGCCCGCGCCGCCCTCGTAGACGCGCTCACCGGCGATCGAGCTGATGTCGACGATCGTGGCGTGCGAGGAGCGCCGCAGCAGGGGCAGCACCGCCTGGGTGACGCGAAGGGTCCCGACGACGTTCGTCGCGAACATCCGCTCCCACTCCTGCGGGTCGCCGTCCTCGACGCGCGTCACCCCGAGCGCGCCGCCGGCGTTGTTGACGACGACGTCGCAGCGGCCGAGGGAGGCGACGCCCTCGGTCACCGACGTCGGGTCGGTGACGTCCATGACGAGCGCCCGGGCGGAGCCCCCGGCACGCTCGATGTCCGCCACGGCCTCGTCGAGCTTCCCGCGGCGTCGGCCCGCGACGACGACGTCGAAGCCGTCGCGCGACAGCCGCCGCGCGATCGCGGCGCCGATGCCGGTGCCACCCCCGGTGATGAGGGCCACGGGCCTTATCTGGTCAGCCGTCTGGTCAGCCGTCTGCTCGGTCGTCTGCGCGGTCGTCACGCTGCCGAGGATAGGCAACTCCCCCGGTCGATGCGTCCGCGGCCACCGAAGAAGCGGGACCACCCCGGCCCCGGCCCCGGCCCCACTCGAGTGAGCGCCAGGTCCCACTCGAGTGCCGGGTCGGAACCCGCCGTCAGGAGGTGAGCAGCCGGGCAGCGGTCTCGAGGTCGCTCGGTGTCGTCACCTTGAGTGCCCGCGGGTCGCCCTCGACGACGAGGACCCGCTCCCCCAGGCGCTCGACGAGCGCCGCGTCGTCGGTGGCGTCACTCGACAGGGCGTGGGCGCGTTCGAGGACGTCACGGCGGAAGCCCTGGGGCGTCTGCACGGCCCGCAGACCCGAGCGCTCGGGGGTGCCGACGACGAACCCGTCCGCGTCGACCTGCTTGATCGTGTCGACGACCGCGGTGCCCGGAACGACGGCCACGGCGCCGGCCGCGACGGCTGCGACGACCCGGTCGAAGACCTCGACGGGCGTCAGGCACCGGGCGGCGTCGTGGACGAGGACGATGTCGACGTCGGCGCCGAGCGCCCGCAGACCGGCTGCGACGGAGTCGCCCCGCTCGGCCCCGCCCGGCACGACGGCCACCGGTGACGCGGACCCGAGCTCACGGCATACGCCCTCGGTGACCTCGTCGGCCCGGGCCCGGTACGTGTCGGGGACGACGAGGACGACCTGCGCCACGGCCGCGCACGACAGAACCCCTCGCAGGGCGTGCCCGAGCAGGGGCACCCCGGCGAGGGGCACGAACGCCTTGGGGACCCCGGCCCCCAGACGCGAGCCGGAGCCGGCCGCGACGACGATGACGCCGACGCGACCGGCTCCGGTCTCGTTGTTCAGTGTGCTGCCCTGATCAGGACGCGAGGACCTCGTCGAGGATGGTCTCTGCCTTCTCCTCGTTCGTCTTCTCCGCGAGCGCGAGCTCGGAGACGAGGATCTGGCGGGCCTTGGCGAGCATGCGCTTCTCGCCGGCCGACAGACCGCGGTCCTGGTCACGACGCCACAGGTCGCGCACGACCTCGGCTACCTTGATGACGTCACCCGACGCGAGCTTCTCGAGGTTCGCCTTGTAGCGACGCGACCAGTTGGTCGGCTCCTCGGTGTGCGGCGTGCGGAGCACCTCGAAAACGCGGTCGAGGCCTTCCTTGCCGACGACGTCGCGGACACCCACGAGGTCGCAGTTCTCGGCGGGGACCTCGATCGTCAGGTCACCCTGGGCGACCTTGAGCTTGAGGTAGAGCTTGTCCTCTCCCTTGATCGTGCGTGTGTTGATCTCTTCGATGAGTGCAGCCCCGTGGTGGGGGTACACGACCGTCTCGCCGACCTTGAAAACCATCTGCTGTTTTCCCCTTTCGCGACCTCCAGATTATCACGAAGCTGTGCACATCGCGATCTCAGGATTCGGCATCTGCGCAGGTCAGAGCCACAGTCGGGGCCCGGGACGCGGTATTTGACGTCTTGACAGAACGCCGTTCGGCATGCTTCGCGCGAGCCTTCCGAGGACGTGTCGCCGCGGTCACGGCGGCCGTAGGGCGCGCACCGAGGACCCGTCGGGGGCGCGTCCGACGGCCCGGTCGTCCCGTGTCGGCGGGTGCACGGGTCCGTCGGGTCGCGCGCCGGTAGGCTGTCGCCCGTGAAGCGTCGATACCCCGCCCAGACCCCCGCGCGTCGCCCGTCCACCCGCCGGGTGTCGACCGTGCTCGCCGGTGTCGTCCTCGCCGTCGCGACGGCCGGTTGCCAGGTCAACTCGCCCGTCCAGACCGACACCCCCTACGTCCCGGCCGACGGCGTGCCCGCCGACGTGGGCCAGCTCGCCGTCCGTGACCTCGCCCTCGTCGGTGACGGCACCGGCACCGTGGTCATCTCCGGCTCGGCCCTCAACCTCGGCGAGCAGGACATGACCGTCCAGATCGCGCCGCAGGCCGACCCCAACGCGACCAGTGCGCCCACCGGCTCGGAGGTGCGGCTCGGCCCGCGCGAGCAGGTCAACCTCGCCGACAAGGGCCTGCAGCTGACCGACGTCAAGACCAAGCCCGGCGGTCTCGTGCCGGTGACCATCACGTCGAGCAGCGGCGGCACGACCGTCGTCAAGGTGCCGGTGCTCACCGCGAGCGGCTACTACGCCACCGTGACGCCGGCCCCGACCGGCAGCTGAGCACGCGCGTCGACGGCCGTTCCGGCCGCCTGACCGCAGTCGAAAGGCCACTTCTCATCGCGAGAAGTGGCCTTTCGGCTGCGTCGGGGCGGCGCGGAGTGGCCTCTCGACGGTCGGCTCAGCCGGCCTCGAACTTGTAGCCGAGCCCGCGCACGGTGACGATGTGCACCGGGTTGGCCGGGTCGGGCTCGATCTTGGCGCGCAGGCGCTTCACGTGCACGTCGAGCGTCTTGGTGTCGCCGACGTAGTCGCTGCCCCAGACCCGGTCGATGAGCTGCATGCGGGTCAGCACGCGGCCCGAGTTGCGCAGCAGCATCTCGAGCAGCTCGAACTCCTTGAGCGGCAGGGACGCCGACCGCCCCTGGACGCTGACCGTGTGGCGCTCGACGTCCATCCGGACCGGTCCCGACTCGAGGGTCGAGGGCAGCAGGTCCTCCGGCTCGGCGAGGCGCCGGAGCACGGCCTTGACGCGCGCGAGCAGCTCACGGCTCGAGTAGGGCTTCGTGACGTAGTCGTCGGCACCGATCTCGAGGCCGACGACCTTGTCGATCTCGCTGTCCTTGGCGGTCAGCATGATGACCGGCACCGAGGAGCGCTGGCGCAACGCGCGGCACACGTCGACACCGGAGAGGCCGGGGAGCATGAGGTCGAGCAGGACGAGGTCGGCGCCGTTCTTGTCGAACTCGGCCAGGCCGTCGGGCCCGGTCTCGGCCACGGCGACGTCGTAGCCCTCCTTCTTCAGCAGGTAGGACAGCGGGTCGGAGAACGACACCTCGTCCTCGACGATGAGAATGCGACTCAAGGCGGGCCTCTCGGGGTCGGGCAGCGTGGGGCTGGTGGGCTGCTCGGGCAGTGGGGACGTGGCTAGGCGTTGACGGACGGGGTCGGGCCGGCGCCGCGGGACGGCTCGTCCCCCGGCGCGGGGTCGGACGCCGGCTCGGGCGCGGCGTCAGATGCGGGCTCGGGCGCCGGCTCGGGCGCGGCGTCGGGCTCGGACGGCGGGAGGGCGGCATACGTCGTCGGGTCCGACGGCGCGATCGCGGCGGAGGCGTTGGCAGCGGGCAGCTCGATGGTGAACGTCGACCCGCGGCCGGGCTCGGACCACACCGACACGTTGCCGCCGTGGTTGTCGGCGACGTGCTTGACGATGGCGAGACCGAGCCCGGTGCCACCGGTGGCGCGCGACCGGGCCGTGTCGACGCGGTAGAAGCGCTCGAAGATGCGCTCCTGCTCCTCCGGCGCGATGCCGAGGCCCTGGTCGGTGACGGAGACGTCGATGACGCCGGGACGACCGCGACGCACCATGATGCCGACCCGGGTGCCGGTGTCGGAGTAGGCGATGGCGTTGCCGACGAGGTTGCTGATCGCGGTGGTCACGAGCTCGGCGTCGCCCCAGACCTCGCAGCCCTCGTCGATGGCCGTCACGAGCTCGATGCGGTGCTCGTCGGCGATGAGGCGGCTGCGGTCGGCGGCGTCGCGCGCGCACGCGCCGACGTCGATGAGCGTCGGGTCCTTGATGACGTCGGCACCCTGGAGGCGTGAGAGCTCGACGATCTCCTTGACGAGGCGGGTCAGCCGCTCGGACTCGACGCTGATCCGCTTGGCGAACCGCGCGACCGCCTCGGGGTCGTCGTGCGCGTCGAGCACGGCCTCGGCGAGCAGCGAGATGCCGCCGACCGGGGTCTTGAGCTCGTGGCTGACGTTCGCGAGGAAGTCGCGGCGGATCTCCTCGACCCGGGCCGCCTTGGAGCGGTCCTCGACGAGGAGGAGCACGTGGTCGGCCCCGAGGGGCGCGACGCGGGCCGCGACGACGAGGCGGCCGTCGCCGATGCCCTTCTGCAGGGTCAGCTCGGCCTCGCGGATGACACCGTCGCGACGCACGGCGCGGGCCAGGTGGAGCAGCTCGGGGTGGACGAGCTCCTGCCCCCGCACGAGCCCCTGGGCGACTGCGGCCGGCGAGTTGTTGACGACCCGGTCCGACGAGTCGACGAGGATGCCGCTCGAGCGCAGCACCGCGATGACCTCACCGACGCCGGGCGGCAGCGGCGGGGCGGGGAGCGGGGGCATCTCAGACGCCGTCGAGCGGTCCGACAGGCGCACGGCGACCATCGCCAGGCCGCCCAGGGCGAGGCCGGCGATTCCACCGAGCGTTGCCGCTGTCGTCGGGTCCACGACACTCAGCGTACGCATCGCCGCAGCAGACTCGGACCACGCGGGACACGCTCGTGCGGAGCGCGAACCCACTGTTCACCTTGGCGTCCCCACCCATTCACGAAGCCCTGCCAACCTCTGCACCAGCGGGGAGGTGCCACCCCGTCGGTATGCCGTCCCGCGCGCGTCGCGAGTGGCAGGCTGGCTCCCGAGACGGCGCCGCCGCACGACACCACGCGGACACCACGACGCACCCTGCACGACAATGCACGACCAGGCACGACCACGCACGACCACGCACGACCGGCAACTGACAGGAAGACCATGCGCGACCAGTTCCACGAGGACCTCGACACGATCTCGGACCAGCTCGTCGAGATGACCCGGCTCGCGGGGTCGGCCATCTCCCGCGCCACGACCGCGCTGCTCGACGCCGACGTCCACCTCGCGGAGTCGGTCATCGAGGCCGACCGCAAGCTCGACGACATCCGCGTCGAGCTCGACGAGCTGTCGATCGACCTGCTCGCCCGCCAGCAGCCCGTGGCCACCGACCTGCGCATCGTCGTGACGGCGATGCACATGAGCTCCGACCTCGAGCGGATGGGCGACCTCGCCCGTCACGTCGCCAAGGTCGCCCGCCTGCGCACGCCCGACTCGGCGGTCCCACCGGAGCTGCGCTCGCACATCCTGCAGATGGGCCAGGTCGCGGAGTCGATCGTCGCCAAGTGCGGGTCGATCATCGCGAGCAAGGACGTCGCGGCGGCCATCGCGCTCGAGAAGGACGACGACGCGATGGACGACCTCCACCGCGAGCTGTTCGCCGCCCTGCTCGACGAGAACACGTCGTGGTCGCGCAGCTCGATCCTCGACCTGACGCTCGTCGGCCGCTACTACGAGCGCTTCGCCGACCACGCCGTCTCGGTGGCACGCCGCGTCATCTACCTCGTCACGGGTGAGTACGACTCCGAGGTCAGCTACGACCACGAGGACATCGAGGACGCCGACGTGTTCGAGGCCATCGAGCACGACGCCTGACCGAGCCCCAAGGCAAGCGCGTGGAGGGTTGACGTCGCCCCGGCGACGTCAACCCTCCACGCGCGTCTGCGTGCACCGGAAAGTGGGGACAACCACAGCGGGCGGGCCCCGCCGGCGGCGAGCATGTGCGTCATGCAGCGCACCGTCGCCGCCCACGCCGCGGCCCAGCTGGGTCTCGTCACCCGCGCCCAGGCCCTCGAGGCGGGCCTGAGCGAAGCAGCGGTCCGGTGGCGGGTCGAGTCCGGACGCTGGGTCGCCGTGCAGCGCGGCGTCTACTCCACGACACCGGGCCGCGAGGACTGGGAGTCGCGGGCCCTTGCCGCCCTGCTGAGGATCGGCATCCCCGCGGCGCTGTGCGGGCCGAGCGCCGGTTTCCTCTGGGGACTCGTGCCCCATCCGGGACCGGACATCCACGTCGTCGTCCCGGTCGACCGACGGCCGGAAGCCACCGCGGGAGTCATCGTCACCCGGAGCCGGTACGCCTACCAACGCACCGACGAGCGTGCGTGGCCCCATCGCATCAGCCTCGACCACACGGTGTTCGACCTGGCCACAGGTCAGCCCCTGGACCGCGCCGTCGGCCTCGTCGCCAAGGCCGTCCAGACGCGCCGCACGACCCCGCGCAACCTCCGGTACGCGCTGGGGCAGCGGCCCGGCCAGGCGCACCGGACCCTGTTGCTCGAGGTCCTGGGTGACGTCGAGGGCGGGGCCGAGAGCCCCGCCGAACGTCGCTACACCCGCGACGTGGAGCAGGCGCACGGACTCCCGCCTGCGCACCGGCAGGCCGCCGGTCGCGGAGACACCCGGTGCGACAACGACTACGAGCCGCTTCGCGTCAAGGTCGAGGTGGACGGCCGACTCGGTCACGCCGGCTGGGCGAACCAGCAGCGGGACGGCCGGCGGGACCGACGCAACGCCGCCGACGACTGGCTGACGGCTCGGGTCTACTGGACCGACGTCGCGGTGACGCCGTGCGAGACGGCACTCGAGCTCGAGGCGATCTTCCGCAGCCGTGGCTGGTCCGGACGAGCGCGTGCGTGCCGCCGTCGGGACTGCGCGGTCCGCCGACGCGTGGATGGTTGACGTCGCTGGAGCAGCGTCAACCCTCCACGCAGGCAGGTGCGTGCACCGTCAGCGGCCCTGGTTGGCGACCGCCTCGGCGGCGGCGCGAGCGGCCTCGGGGTCGAGGTAGCGCCCACCCGGCGTGACGGGACGGAACGACTCGTCGAGCTCGTAGACGAGCGGCATGCCGGTCGGGATGTTGAGGCCGGCGATGTCGTCGTCGGAGATGCCGTCGAGCGTCTTGACGAGAGCGCGCAGCGAGTTGCCGTGGGCGGCGACCATGACCGTCAGGCCGTCGGCGAGGTCGGTCTGGATCTCGTTCTCCCAGTAGGGCATCAGACGCGTCACGACGTCCTTGAGGCACTCGGTCGCGGGCATCGCGGCGCCGAGGCCGGCGTAGCGCGCGTCACCGTGCTGCGAGAACTCGTCGTCCTCGGCGATGGGGGGCGGCGGCACGTCGTAGGAGCGGCGCCACTCCATGAACTTCTCCTCGCCGAACTCCTCGAGGGTCTGCTTCTTGTTCTTGCCCTGCAGCGCGCCGTAGTGACGCTCGTTGAGGCGCCAGTCGCGCTTGACGGGGATCCAGTGACGGTCGGCGGCGTCGAGCGAGAGGTTGGCGGTGGTGATGGCCCGGCGCAGCAGCGAGGTGTGCACGATGTCCGGGAGGATGCCGGCGGCCTTGAGCTGCTCGCCGGCGCGCACGCCCTCGGCGCGGCCCTGGTCGGTGAGGTCGACGTCGACCCAGCCGGTGAAGAGGTTCTTGGCGTTCCAGTCGCTTTCGCCGTGACGGACGAGGACGAGCGTGTAGGTCATGCGGGCCAGCCTAGCGACGGCCGATCACGCGTCCGAGCCGTCGTCCAGCAGGTGACGGAAGGCGTCGAGGTTGCGCGTCGACTCGCCGCGCGAGACCCGCCAGGCCCACTCCTTGCGCATCGAGCCGAGGAAGCCGAGGGCGAGCAGCTCGTTGAAGACGTCGTCGCTCGCCGACAGGACGATCCCGAAGAGCTGGTCGAGGTGCTCGGGCTCGACCGCGACGGTCGGCACCTCGCCACGGAGGTAGACGTCGCCGTCGGTGTCGATGGCGTAGGCCACGCCCTGCAGGCGCAGGTTCTTGCGCAGCAGCGTGCGGTAGAACGCCTCGTGGTTCTCGTCCGGGTTGCGGATGACGAAGGCGCTCAGGCTCGTCGTCCGGTCGCGCACGAGCACGGACACGACCGTCTTGAGCTTCTTCTCGCCGGGCAGGGTGACGACGTACTCCCCCGGGCGCCCGCCGAGCTCCCACTCGAGACCGACCGAGCCGAGGTATGCCGTCAGGCGGGCTTCGGCGGCCGCGCCCGCCGAGGCGTCGGCGGGGGTCTCCTGCGGCTCCGCGCTCACGGGATCACCGCCGTCGGGACGCCGACGAGGCTCTGGCCCTCGTCGATGGGCGACTCGTTGCCGCCGTCGGCCCGCTCGCGGATCGCCTGCCGGTAGACCTCGAGGAGCCGGTCGGTCGTCGCCCCCCAGCCGAACTGCGCCGCGTGCGCGACGGCCGCAGAGCCCAGCGCGAGGCGGCGGGCGTCGTCGCGCAGCAGGGACTCGACGGCGTCGGTCCAGTCGGGGGTCGCGTGGCCGTCGACGAGGACGCCGGCGTCTCCGACGGCGGTCGGGAGTCCGCCGACGTGCGCGGCGACGACCGGGGTCCCGCAGGCCTGGGCCTCGATGGCCACGAGCCCGAAGGACTCGGAGTGGCTCGGGACGAGGACGAGGTCGGCGGCTCGGTACCACTGCGCCAGCACCGGGCGGTCGACCGGTGGCACGAAGCGGACGACGTCGTCGATGCCGAGCGTCCGGGCGAGCTCCTCGAGCTCGTGCGGCCGGGTGAGGCCGCTGCCGCTGGGGCCGCCGAGGACGGCGACGGTCAGACGCTCACGGCGCGACGGGTCCCGGCGGAGCAGCTCACCCGCGACCCTGAGCAGCACGTCGGGCGCCTTGAGCGGCTGGATGCGCCCCACGAAGAGCAGCAGCTGCCCCTCGACGGGCAGACCGAGCGAGCGGCGCGCCGCGCCACGGTCCCCCGGGGTGAAGGTCGAGAGGTCGACGCCCGGGGGGACGACGGACACCTTGGCCGGCGGGGCGGCATACAGCTCGATGAGCTCGCGGGCCTCGTCGTCGGTGTTGGCGATGAGGCGGTCGGCCGCCTCGACGACCTGGACCTCACCGATCTCGCGGCCGCGTGGCTCGGGTGGGTCACCCTCCGCGAGGTGGAGATTCTTGACGCGCGCCATCGTGTGCATCGTGTGCACGAGCGCCACGCGCCAGCGGTCGGCCGCGAGCCAGCCCACCTGGCCCGAGAGCCAGTAGTGCGAGTGGACGAGGTCGTAGTGGTCCTCGGGCACCGAGAGCCCCGCCTGCATGATGCCCGCGGAGAAGGCGCACAGCTGGCCGGGCAGGTCCTCCTTGGCGAGTCCCTCGTAGGGGCCCGCGGTCACGTGCCGCACGCGGACGCCCGGCACGAGGTCGGCCTCGACCGGCGTCGCGCCCGTGGTGCGGCGGGTGAAGATGTCGACCTCGATGCCGCGTGCGGCGAGCTCCTTCGCGGTCTCGGCGACGTAGACGTTGAGCCCGCCCGCGTCGCCGGTGCCCGGCTGCTCCAGGGGCGAGGTGTGGACGCTGATCATCGCCACCCGTCTCGGATCGGCCGCCATCGGCATCCCTTCGTCCTGCGCTGCTCGTCGTCACGCTCTTCCTCGACTCAACCACACGCGCGATTCGATGTATTCCGCGGTCGCCCGTGACCGGCGAACACAGCGAGCCGGGGTCGAGGGGCGCTGGCTAGGCTGCGGAGGTGCCTCCACGCCAGCGCCCCGTCGGCCCCGTCGGCACCGTGACACGTGGGACGACGAACCCGAACCGGCTGCGACGCTGCGACCGCTGGATCGCCGGGCCCCAGGCGTGGCGCCTCCGGCGCAGTCGGACGCCCCCGGTCGTCGTCGACCTCGGCTACGGCGCCTCACCCATCACGGCGGTCGAGCTGCACGACCGGCTCCGGAGGGTGCGCCCCGACGTCCGGGTCGTCGGCATCGAGATCGAACCCGACCGGGTCGCCGCCGGCAAGCCCCTCGAGCGCGACGGCCTGACCTTCCGCCTGGGCGGCTTCGAGGTGCCGCTCGACGACGGCGAGCGCCCCACCGTCGTGCGTGCCTTCAACGTGCTGCGCCAGTATACCGAGGACGAGGTGCCGGCCGCCTGGGCCCTCGTGCGGGAGCGCCTCGCCCCGGACGGGCTCCTCGTCGACGGCACGTGCGACGAGATCGGCCGGCGCGCGTCGTGGGTGGCGGTCGACGAGACCGGCCCCGTCAGCCTGACGATCTCGCTCCGGATGGGCGGCCTCGAGCGTCCGTCCGACATCGCCGAGCGACTGCCAAAGTCGCTCATCCACCGCAACGTGCCGGGCGAGCCCGTCCACGCGTTCCTCGCCGACCTCGACCGGGCGTGGGCCCGCAGCGCCCCCCAGTCGTCCTGGGGCGCGCGACAGCGCTTCCTCGCCGCCGTGGCCGAGGTCCGCGAGAGCTGGCCCCTGCTCGACGGACCCGCGCGCTGGCGGCTCGGCGAGCTCACCGTCGACTGGGCCGCGGTCGCTCCCCAGGCCCGCTGAGGAGCGCTCGGGAGGTTTGCGCCCTTTGTCCGGACCACCTCCCGCCCCACATTTCTCACAGGAAGCACCGGTCACCGACGGGCACGGGTCGGCGTAGCATCGGCACCATGTCGCACGGCGGCATGACCGCGTGGGGGCGAGGTCATGCAGTGAGTTTCTACACGCTCGACAGTGAGGGTTTCGGCGCCGTCGCGCGCTTCGTCGCGGCTGGGTGGGCTGGTGACGAGTGCGTCGTCCTCGTAGCCACCGGACCGCATCGCGCGGCCGTCGAGACCCTGCTGGTGGAGCTCGGTCACGACCCCGCCTCGCAAGCGGCCTCCGGCCGCTACCTCACCCTGGACGCCGAGGAGACGCTCGCCGAGCTGGTCGTCGACGGACACCTGGACGCGGACCTGTTCATCCGCCGTGTCGACGAGGTCGTCACCGAGGCCTCCGCGGCGGGGCGGCCGATCCGCGCCTTCGGCGAGATGGTCGCCCTGCTCTGGCAGCGGGGCCAGATCGAGGAGGCCATCAGCCTCGAGCTGCTCTGGAACCAGCTGCTGCGCGACTACGACTTCTCCCTCTTGTGTGCCTACCCGACCGGCGTCTTCGACCACGCCGAGCTCGTCGACGTCCGCCGGGTCTGCGACCTGCACACCGACCTCATGCCGGTCGACGACACGCCCTCGACCGACGGCGCCCAGCTCTCCCTCGGCCACGCATGCTCCCGCGTGTACCTGCCGACGGCCAGTTCGGTGCCCGCCGCCCGGCACTTCGTCGTCGACGTCCTGAAGGCGTGGGGCCACGACAGCCTCACGGCAGACGCGGCTCTCATCGTCTCCGAGCTCGCGACCAACGCCGTGACGCACGCGGCCTCCCCGTTCCGGGCCGTGGTGGACCGGCGTCGGGGCGGCCTGCGGATCGGCGTCGAGGACGCGGCCCGAGCGACGCTCGAGCGACGAGCCGCCCAGGCCGACGACATCAGTGGACGAGGCGTCGACATCGTCGCGGCGCTGTCCCAGCGCTGGGGCTACAGCCCCATGCCCGGCGGCAAGGTCGTGTGGGCCGAGCTGCTGCTCGACCCGACGCGGTCACAGGCCGGCTGAGTCCACCCGGAGGCGAGCTCCGTCCGACACGACGTCCGTCGCTGCCGACCGTCCCCGGACAGCAGTATGCCGCCGGGCCAAGCCCGGCGGCATACGTTCGTTCGCGTGTCGTGCTGCGCGCGTCCTCAGCGGACGTAGTCGTCCTCGAGGCGCTCGATGTCCGACTCGTCGAAGTGGCCGAAGCCGACCTCGAGCAGGCGACCGGGGTGCTCGCCGGAGTTGCCCATGCGGTGGATCGAGTTGCGCGGGACCCAGACCGTCTCACCCGGCTGGGCACTCCACGTCCGGTCACCCACGGTGACGTCGATCGGCACGTCGAGGACCTGCCACATCTCACCGCGGTGGTCGTGACGCTGGAGGGAGAGCCGGTGACCGGGCTGCACCGTGATGATCTTGACGGTGACCTGCTCGTTGGAGACGAACTGCTGGAACTCGCCCCACGGCCGCTCGGCGACGAAGATGTCCTCGGTCGGGTTGCGGTTGCCCAGGTCGTACTCGTCCGCGGTGTGACGCGGCGACGAGACGTGCTGGTGCTGGTGGGCGTCGAGCTCGTGGTCGACGACGGCAGCAGCAGGCTGCTGGTCGGACATGGTTCTCCTATCGGTTGTGAGTGCACCAGTGTGCCGTACGCGGCGGGCCCGGTGTCCCGAGCGGGCGCGTGAGGGTCACCACCCGGTGTCGGAGCGCCCCCCGATGCCCCTGACCTGCCGCAGCGCCGGGCGCACGTCGGCGAGGTAGACGGCGGCACCCACGAACGCAAGCAGACCGAAGATGCTGAGCGGGTTGAAGAGGGTGACGAAGCCGATCGCGAGGGCGACCCCGAGCAGCACGAGCCAGAAGGTCCGCGTGCGCTTGCCTGCGGCGACGTAGGCGTTCTCGGGGTGGCGCAGCGCGTCGACGAACGCGAAGACCTCGCACCCGAGCGCGACGACGCCGACCACGAGGAGGATGACGCTTTGGAATCCCGAGTACAGCTGCATGGAGGAAGCGTAACCCGGCGCCGGGCGCCCGAACCCTCCCAGCCGGCTCCCGGACACCCGCGCGGTGGCGGGCCACGTGGGGTCGGTCAACGGTCGGTCAGGCGTCGACGACGAGCGTGAAGGGGCCGTCGTTGACGAGCGACACCTGCATCATGGCGCCGAAGCGGCCCGTCTCGACCTCGATCCCCCGCCCCCGCAGAGCCGTCACGAGGTCGTCCACGAGCGGCTCGGCGACCGGCCCCGGGGCGGCCGCGCTCCACGAGGGGCGCCGCCCCTTGCGGGTGTCGGCGTGCAGGGTGAACTGGCTGACGACGAGCACCGGCGCCCCGGCATCGGTGAGACTCTGCTCGTCGCGCAGGATCCGCAGCTCGGCGATCTTGCGGGCCATCCGCTCGACCTGCTCGGGCCCGTCGTCGTGGGTGACGCCCACGAGGGCCAGCAGACCGGGACGGTCGATGGCACCGACGACCTCGCCGTCGACCTCGACCCGCGCGCTCGTGACGCGCTGGAGCACCGCCCTCACGTCGACACCACCGCTCCCATCCGAGGCGGCTCAGACCCCGACGGCGACGACGGAGCCGACGGGCTGGCCGTGGCCGAGCACGGGCTGGCGCTCGAGCACGGCGAGGACGTCGTCGCTGCCGACGCCGATGCGCCGCATCACCGCAGCGAGCAGCACGCTCCGGGCGCGTGAGGAGCCGTCGGCGACCTTGACGGCGATGCCGCGACCGTCGGGCAGACCCACGGCGTAGACGGCCTCGGCGCCGTCCTTGGCGACGAGACCGTCGACCCCGCGGATCAGGGCGGTGACGTCGCGGTGCGTGCCGCCGAGGTACTCCGGGAAGTCACGGACGGCCCTGACGATCCTGGCCTCCGGACCATCCGACGCCGCGGCGAGACGGCCGAACGACCGGGCGAGGGCGCGGAGCGGGACGGCGTGGATCGGCGCGCCGCACCCGTCCACGGCGACGGCGCTCAGCTCGGCCCCGGTCAGCTCCCGCACGGTCTCCGCCACGGCGACCTGCAGCGGGTGCCCGGGGTCGCGGTACGTCGTGAGGTCCCAGTCGTTGACGACGCACGTCGCGAGCATCGAGGCGTGCTTTCCCGAGCAGTTCTGCGCGATCGACTGCCGCGGCAGGCCGCTCGCGATCCACCCGATGCGGGCGGACTCGTCGTAGGGGTAGTCGGGGGTGTTCTGCAGGTCGGCCTCGCTCAGGCCGGCGCCGGCGAGGATCTCGCGGGCGGCGTCCACGTGGAAGCCCTCGCCGGAGTGGCTGGCGCACGCGAGCGACAGGAGCCGGCCGTCGGTCGCGAGGCCGCTGCGGACCATCGCGAGCGCCTGCAGGGGCTTGCTCGAGCTGCGGGGGAAGACCGCGCCGCTCGAGTCCCCGATCTCGAGCTCGACCGAGCCGTCGGGGGCCGTGACGACGGCCGTGCCGTGGTGCACCGACTCGACGAACCCGTCCCGCACGACGTGCGCGACGATCGGGGCGTCGGCGAGCGCCGCGCTGACGTGGGTGGTGGACGAGGAGAGGAGAGCGGACACGTCCCGCAGTATGCCGGAGCGACGCAGGAGGGCCGCCACCCCGGGTGGGGGTGACGGCCCTGTCGTGCCCGTATCGCCGATGGAGCCGGCTCGAGGGGGCGACCGGTCAGGCGCTGGGGGCCGTGGTCGACGTCGTGCTCGTGGCGGTCGAGGCCTTCGTGGCCGTCTTCTTGGCCGTCTTCTTGGCCGTCTTCTTGGCCGGCGTGGCCTTCTTCGCGGCGGTCTTCGTCGCGGTCTTCGTCGCGGCCGTGGTCTTGGCGGCGGCCTTGGTGGCCGTCTTCCTGGCCGCCTTCTTGGCCGGGGCGGCCTTGCGGGCCACCGTGGCCTGCGGGTCGTCGGTCGTGGCCGAGCTGCGGGCAGCGACCTTGCGGGTCGTCGTGGCCTCGACCTCGTTGGCCTTGCGGGTGGCGGCCGACTTCTGGGCGGCCGACCTGCGGATCGCCGTCTCGTGCGCGGCGGTGCGCGTGGCCGGGACCGGCGCGGCAGCCGACTCGACGGCGTCGACGGAGGCGGAGACCTGCGAACCGACCTTCGAGGCGTCCTTGACGACGGCGCCCTTGATGGTCTTGGCGACCTTCTCGCCCTCGCTCACGGCGGTCTCGGCGACCCGGCGACCACGGGTCACCGTGGCGGTGCCGCGCTCGGCGAGGTCGAACGCCGTGCGCTCACCCTGGGCGCGGAGGTCGGTGACGACCTTCTCGCCGCGGGCGGCTGCCGCGTCGTACTGGTCCTTGGCGTTGCTCGCGATGACGAGACCCTCGTTGAGGACGCGGGCCGGGAGGTCCTGGGCCCGCGTGACGAAGCGCTCGGCATACGTCGTCGCGAGCTTCTGGAGCTCGGTGGTGCGGCCCTGGAGGTCGACGATGCGCTTCTGCAGGTCCTTCTGCATCTGGTCGGCCTCCTTCTTGGCACCCTTGCGCAGGTCGACGGACTTGGCCTGCTTGCGCGCGACCTCGAGCTGCTCGCCCGCGGTGCGGACCGTGTCGATCGCGATGTTCGCGGCGCCGACGACGGCGTAGAACGGCGTCGGGTCGACCTTGGCCTCGGGCATGCGGCCCTCGACCTGGACCAGCTGGCCGCGCACGTCGGCGACGGCGGCCTCGGCCTGCTTCTGGGCGTCCTTGACGGCCTTGGTGATCTTCTTGCTGAGTGCCATCTCAGTTCTCCTTCTCGTTGAGCTCGGGGGTCGCGGCAGCGGTCGTGCTGCGCGACGGGCGCCGGCGTGGTGCTGCGGCCGGCGTACGCGGTGGGCTGGGTGGGCTGGGTGGGTTGGGTGGGCGCCGTGTGGTCTCGGGTGTCGTCTCGTCGTCGCCGACGAACGACACGTAGATGTCGACGAGCACCGCGCGCTGCCGGTCGGTGAGGACCGGGTCGGCGGCGATGGCGGAGAGGACGTCGGGCCCGGCGGCAGGGTCGCCGTCGGCGACCCGCTCGTCGAGGATGCCGGCCCGGACGTAGAGCGACTCGGCGGAGACCTGCAGCCCCTTGGCGATCTGCTGCAGGATCTCGGCGCTCGGGCGCTTGAGCCCGCGCTCGATCTGCGACAGGTAGGGGTTGGAGACTCCGGCCATCTCGGCGAGCTGCCGCAGCGACAGCTGGGCGCTCTCGCGCTGCTCGCGCAAGTAGGCCCCGAGGTCGGGAAGCGGAAGTTTGCTCATGCCTCCATTGTGCTAACTACAGCAAGCAGAATGCAAACTCTGGACAGCGTGAGACCGCCCACACCGTTTCGCGCGCTCACGTCTGGAGCGCGCGATCGGTGCACCAGGCGCGGAAGATGTCGCGCGCCTGAGCCAGGTTTCGCGCGCTCAGGCCTGAAGCGCGCGAAACGGCAGGCGGTCCGGGCGGGTCTGCGGCCTGCGGGTCTGCGGCCTTCCGGTGAGCGGGTCAGCGGGTGCGGCGGTCCTTGACCGACAGGGCCTCGCGGGCCTCGGCGGTCGTCATCGGGGGGCGCTGCATGATCGTGGCGATCTCGGCGACCCGGGCCACGAGCTCGCTGTTGTGCGCGACCGGTCGCCCCTTGGCATACATGAGGTTGTCCTCCATGCCGACGCGCAGGTGGCCGCCGGCCGACAGGGCGGCAGCGACGATCGGCAGGTGCGCGCGGCCGATGCCGGTGGCCGACCAGCTCGTCACCTCGGGCGGGAGCATCGCGACGCCGGCGAGGAGCGCCTGCGGGGTGCCCGGCATCGACCCCGGCACCCCGGTGACGAAGTCGACGTGGACCTTGCCGCCGTAGGGCAGGCCGCACTCGTCGATGAGCCGGCGCAGCGCGTGCACGTGGCCGAGCTCGAAGAGCTCGAACTCCGGCACGACCTCGCGCTCCTGGGCCTGCCGGTAGAGGTCGACCATGAAGCCCCAGGGGTTGAGGAAGACGCCGTCGCCGAAGTTCGTCGTGCCGCACGTCAGGGAGCACGAGTCGGGGTCGGCGTCGAGCACGGTGAGGCGCTTCTCGAGCGGGTCGGTGATGGAGCCGCCGGTCGAGAGCTGGACGATGAGGTCGGTGGCCTCGCGGACGCCGTCGACGGCCTCCTTGAGGAAGGCCGGCTCGAGCGTCGGCTGGTGCTCACGGTCGCGAACGTGGATGTGGATGAGCGCCGCACCCGCGCGCTCGCAGGCGACGGCGGTCTCGACGAGCTCCTCCGGCGTCGTGGGCAAGGCGGCGACGTCCGCCTTCGCGGTCTCGGCGCCGGTGGGCGCGACGGTGATCAGGGTGCTCGCGGCGGTGCGTGCGGTGCTCATGCCGCACATCCTGCCAGCGCCGGCTGGGGCGTCGGTCAGGGGGCGACGATCGTCGTCTGCGCGGCCGAGAGGTCGTCGACGAGGAGCTCGAGGGTCGGGTCGGTGTTGCGCTTGATGACGGCGAGCGCGATGGGCCCGTCGACGTGGTGGCGCCCGACGGAGGTGACGCGGCCGATGACGCGGTCACCCGCCCGGACCTCGCTCCCCTGCGCCGGCAGGACGTGGCCCGAGCCGTCGAGGTGGAGGAAGACGAGGCGGCGCGGCGGACGGCCGAGGTTGTGCACGCGCGCCACGGTCTCCTGGCCGCGGTAGCAGCCCTTCTGCAGGTGCACCGCGGTGCGCAGCCAGTCGAGCTCGTGGACGATCGTGCGGTGGTCGGTCTCGAGGCCGAGACGCGGACGCCAGGCGGCGATGCGGAGGGCCTCGGCGGCCCAGAGGCCGGCGAGCGGCCGATCCCCTACGGCCGCAGCGAGATCGGCGCGCGGGACGAGCACCTCGCGCCAGGCGCGCTCGGTGCCGGGGTGGTCGTCGACCGGGCCGTATGCCGTCGTGTCGCCGACGAGGTCGGGCCACGGGTCGCGCCAGGCGAGGGGCTCGCCGTCGACGGACTCGCTGGCGTGCGGCTCACCGAGGACGGCCCAGTCGTCGGTGACGAGGGCGACCTCGACGCGCAGCATGAAGCGCATCTTGTCGAGCCACTCGACGAGGGCCGGACCGGCGCCGGGCTCGGTCGTGATCCACGTCGTCGAGCCGTCGTCGACGATGTGGAGCGAGTGCTCGACGTGGCCCTTGGGACTGAGGATGAGTGCCTCGCGCGACTGGCGTGGCTCGAGTCCGAGGAGGTGCTGGGTGGTCAGCGAGTGGAGCCAGCTGACCCGATCCTGACCGCTGACGGTGACGACGTCGCGGTGCGAGAGGTCGACGACCGCGAGACCCTCCTCGAGGAGGCGCTGCTCGCGCATGGGATCGCCGTGGTGCAGGGCGACACCGGCTTCGAGGCCCTCGCCCGCCACGGCACCCGGTCGCGACAACAGGGGGCTCCTCGTCGTCGGTCGGGTCGGCAGCTCCAGGTCGCTCATGCCCGGTGGAACGCTCGCGGCGTCCACCTCATTCCACGCGCTTGAGGGTGGCGGACACGTGGCTCTGGAGCTCCTGGCCCACGGCGGCCATGTCCATGACCCACAGCAGGTTCGACTCGACGAGGCCGTACATCCGCGTGGCGGCGTTGTACTCCTTCGCCCCGGGCGCGCGGAGGACGCCGTCGGTCTTGAGCTGGATCTTGGCGGGCTCGATCTTGCCGTAGTAGAGCTCGAGGATTCCGGTGGGGTGCGCGAGGAGCAGCTCGACCTCGCCGTTCTCGAGCGGGCGCCAGAAGCCGGACTCGACGGCTGCCGGGCGCACCTTGGCGCCGTTCTCGGAGTCGAGGATCCAGGCACGGCTCTCCCACTTGAGGAAACCGCGCCCGTCGTGCGTCACCTCGACCTCCTGACCGAAGTGCGCGGACTCGATCGTCGGGTAGCCGACGACGCCCGCGCCCTCCCAGCGTCCGATGAGCCACGCGAGGGGTCGCAGCGGCTCCGGGATGTCCTGGTCGAGGTTGAACATGCGCCCGATCGTAGCCTGATCCCATGGACACCCCCGTACGCTCGCTCGTCGTCAAGGTCACCGCCGGCACCGAGGCTCCCGAGCGCCTCTCACAGGCCTTCACCGTCGCCGCGACGGCCGTCGCGAGCGGCGTCGACGTGTCGCTCTGGCTCACGGGTGAGTCGACGTGGATGGCGGTCCCCGGGCGTGCCGAGGAGCTCGAGCTGCCGTATGCCGCCCCGCTCGGCGACCTGCGCGACGCCGTGCTCGCGGGTGGCCGGCTCACCGTCTGCACGCAGTGCGCGGCCCGCCGCGAGCTGACCGAGGACCAGCTCGTCGACGGAGCGGTCATCAAGGGGGCTGCGGTCTTCGTCGAGGAGGTCATGGCGCCGGGCGCCCAGGCCCTCGTCTACTGACCCACAGAACGTGGCCTTTCGACGGTGAGAGACGACAGGCCATGGCCACTCGACGGGTGAGGACCGGCAGAACGTGGCCTCTCGACGGTGGAGGACCGGCAGAACGTGGCCTCTCGACGGTGGAGGACCGTGGGCGGGGAGGGTCAGGTGAGGACGGAGAAGAGGTGCACGACGGCGCCGACGACGAGCACCGACCCGGCCCCGGCACCGACCTGGCCGCGGACCGAGAGCATCGCCGGCTGCAGCGCGAGCACCCGGCGGAACGACCAGGACACCGTGCCGACGGCGGCACCGATCCCGAGCGCCTCGAGCGTTCCGACCTCGCCGCGGAGCGAGGCGCCGACGACGGCGGCCAGCACCGCGGCCGCGAGCGCCACGAACCCGAGGAAGGGCGTCGCGCCCCGGACCCCGACGAGCAGGTCGGTGACGACGGCCGCCCCGACGGCCGCCATGGCGACGACCGCGACCGCCTGCCCACGGTCGCTGTTGGCGGCGACGACGGCCGTCGTGCCGGACGCGACGACGACGAGGCCGCCGAACGACGACAGGAGCGTGAGGACGAGCCCCTCGCGGCCGGTGCGCCGGACGAGCTGACCGAAGAAGGCGAGCAGGATCCCGAAGGCGACCGCGGCAGGCACCCACAGCAGGTCCTGGCGCAGGGCGCTGAGCACGATCGCCACGGAGGCGACGGCGAGCACGACGGTCGTCGCCATCGGCGTCCACGACCCGGTGAGGAGCGGCCAGCCCCAGGCCACCGCGAGAGCGAGCGCGAGGGTCACACCGAGCGTGGCGGCATACCCCGTGCCCTGGGCGACGAGGAGGGCCACCGCGGACAGGAGCGTCGCGGCGATGCTGAACCAGCGGATGCGGTCGGCACCCGCGGGCGACAGCGGGACGTGGAGCGACCCGGCGCCCGCCGAGGCGTCGGGACCGGGCTCGCGGAGGGCCGCGTTGTCCTCAGGCACGGGGGCCATTGTGCATCACCCGCCGGCGAAGGGTGGCAGCACCTCGACGGTGCCGCCGTCGCTCACCCGGACGTCACGGCCGACCTTGCGCCCGTCGAGCAGGAAGCTCGCGACCCGCGCCACCCGGGCGAGGTCGGGGTGGGCGGCGACGGCCGCGTCGACGACCTCACCCACCGTCGCGCCGGTCCGCGTCTCGCTGTCGACGCCGGCCGCCGCCCGCGCCGCCGCCCAGTAGCGCATCGTGACGGTCGCGAGGGCCGGCCCGGCCGTCGGGGCCGTGCGCGACTCGGGTCCACTCGAGGCCATCTCACTCCGTCTCATCGTTGGTGCGGTCCGGTCCGCACGTGACCAGTCTCGCCTATCCTGCATGAGATGGCCCGACTGCTGCTGCTCACCAACGCGCTGGCCCCCAGCGCCGAGGTGCTGCCTGCCCTCGGGCTGCTGAGCCACACGGTGCGCATCCTGCCCGCCGAGGCCACCGCCCTCGTCGACTCCCCCGACTGCGACGTCGTCATCATCGATGCGCGACGGGAGCTGGCGAGCGCACGCTCCCTCTGCCGGGTGCTGCGCACGACGGGGATCGGCACCCCCCTGCTGGCCGTCCTCACCGAGGGCGGCCTCGCTGGTCTCACCGCGGAGTGGGGCCTCGACGACGTGCTGCTCGACTCCGCCGGACCCGCCGAGGTCGACGCCCGTCTGCGCCTCGCCATGACGAAGGGCCAGGACGACGACGCCGACCTCGACCTCCCGATCACCTCGGGCGAGCTCGTCATCGACGAGGCGTCCTACTCCGCGAAGTTCCGCGGCAGCCCGCTCGACCTGACGTACAAGGAGTTCGAGCTCATCAAGTACCTCGCGCAGCACCCGGGACGCGTCTTCACCCGCGCCCAGCTGCTCCAGGAGGTCTGGGGCTACGACTACTACGGCGGCACCCGCACGGTCGACGTGCACGTGCGGCGCCTCCGCGCCAAGCTCGGGCCCGACCACGAGGCCCTCATCGGGACGGTCCGCAACGTCGGCTACCGGCTCGTGCCCGACCGCGCCGAGGCCGCGGCCACGCAGCCCGCCGACGCCTGAGCCGACCCTCGCTCGGGCCGCACGGCCCGGCTCCCACGGGAGCCGGGCCGTTCGTCACTGGAGGTGCGAGCTCACTGCTTGACGATGCGGGTCAGCGCGCCCGGGGTGTAGGGCGAGTTGGCCTTGAGGTAGTCGGAGAAGGCCTTGATGTCGAGGCCACCGAAGTACTTGCCCGTGCCGAGCGTGAAGGCCGGGAAGCCGTCACCTCCGTCGGCGAGGAAGTTGTTCGTCACGATCCGGTACGACTGGCCGTCGACGATCGGCGCGCCGCCCAGCGTCACCGCCCCGAGCGTCGTGCCCGAGTAGGTGTAGCTGAAGCCCTTGCTCACCTGGAGGATCTTGGGCGAGGTCGCGTTCACACCGGACCACTGCTGTGTGAGCAGCGTCTTGATCTGGGCGCCGGTCATCGTCAGCGAGACGAGGTAGTTGTTGAACGGCTGGACGTTGAACGCCTCCTCGTAGGTGACGTCGCCCGCCGGCTCACCGTACGGCGAGTTGGCGTACGTCAGGTCGGTGCGGATGCCGCCCGGGTTCATGAAGGCGATGACGGGGGTCTGGCCACCCGTGACCACCGTGGGGTCAGAGAGCTGGGCGTCGGCGATGAGGTCGCCGAGGGCCGACTCGCCGCCGTTGTTCGTGGCTCGGGTGATGTCACCGGTGATGCTGCCGATGACGGCCGAGGCGATGGGCCGGACGAGCTCCTTGTAGGTGCTGATGAGCTGCGTCTGGAAGGGGTCCTTCTGGACCGTCCGCGTCACGATGTGGTTGGCCGACTCCTTCATCGTGGGACGCACGATGTCGGACGTACGACGGTCGTAGGTGACAGTCGTGTCGGTGTACAGGCGACCGAACGAGGAGGCGGACGTGACGAGCCGGGACTTGCCGGCGCCGTCGGGCAGGTCGCAGACGTACGGCTGGTGCGTGTGCCCGGTGACGACCATGTCGATCTCAGGGGAGAGCCCGGAGTTGATCGCGAGGATCGGCGAGCCGGCCTTGAGCGAGCCGCCGCCCTGGCAGACGTAGTCATAGGTGGGGTTGGCCTGGTACGTCTTGCCGTTGTAGGTCCAGGGCTGGCGGTTGAGGTCGCCGCCCTCGTGCAGCAGCACGACGATGGCGTTGACGCCCTGCGCCTTCAGCTCGGGAACGAGCGCGTTGGCCGTCTCGACCTCGTCCTTGAACTCGAGGCCGGCCACACCGGCTGCCGTCACGATGTTCGGCGTCCCCTCGAGGGTCATGCCGATGAAGCCGATCTTTGCCCCGTTGACCTTCTTGATCGCGTAGGGCGGGAGGATCGTCTTCCCGGTCGCCTTCTCGATGACGTTGGCTGCGAGGAACTGGAAGCTCGCTCCGTCGAACGATCCGTCGGGGCACGAGTTCTGGTCGTCCTTGCCGTCGCCGTCGTCGATGCATCCACCGGACTGGAGGCGCTGGAGCTCCTTGTAGCCCTCGTCGAACTCGTGGTTGCCGACGGCGGACACGTCGAGCTTGACGGCGTTGAGCGCCTCGATGGTCGGCTCGTCGTGGAACGCGGCCGACAGCAGCGGCGAGGCGCCGACGAGGTCACCGGCCGCCACGGTCAGCGAGTAGGGGTGGCCCTTGCGGGCTTCGGCGAGGTGCGTGGCGAGGTACTCGACCCCACCTGCGCTGACGTTGACGTCGGCGGCCTCGTCGGTGATCTTGTCGCCGTCGGCGTCCGCCGTGTCGAGCACGTGGTCGACGACGATGCGGCCGCTCGAGCCCGACGGGGGCTCGAGGTTCCCGTGGAAGTCGTTGAACGACAGGATCTGGATCGGGAACTGGGTCTTGCCCGGGGCCTTGCTCGTGTCGGGCCCCGCGGTGGGTGCGGCGAGGGCCGGTGCCGCGAGAGCCGCGGCGCAGATCCCTGCGACGGCGACGCCCAGGGTGCGGCGGGTGGAACGGGACATGTCTTCCCCTTGATCAGCGGTGTGGATCGCGTGCCCATCGGCACCTCCGGGAGGCTAGTCCGCGGAAGACGCCGAGAGGGGCTTGCTCGGTAACGGTGTTGTGAACTGCTGGTACAGCGCCGACCCCGGGTGCGTCCCGGTGCCGTGAGTTGCGTGCGGGGCCCCCGAGCCCTGACCGGACGATAGCCCGGAAGACCGACGGGCGGGAGACCACGCGGCGTCCTTGTGGTGGAATCGCCGTATGCCGCGCCCGACGGTCGCCCTGCGCGACGCGACGAACCCGCTCACCCCCGACGAGTCCGCCGCCGTGCTCGAGCTGGCGTCCGCCGCGGCGGCCGCGGACGGCTCGGAGCCGCTGTCGGAGCAGTTCCGCCTGTCCGTCCGGGCCCGCGAGCACGAGGGGGTGGACCACTTCCTCGCCGTCGGTGCCGACGGGTCGCTCGTCGGCTACGCCCAGTCGCGCTCGGGCGACGGACCGCCGTCCGGCGAGCTCGTCGTCGCGCCCGACGCCCGCCGGTCCGGCGTGGGCACGGCACTGCTCGCGGCCCTGCCGGACGGCATACGGCTGTGGAGCCACGCGACCGGGGCGGCGGCCGACGCCGCCACGGCGTTCGCGCGCGCCACCGGGCTCGTGCCGGTGCGCTCGCTCCACGTCATGGGTCGCTCGCTCCGCGACGGGCCCGCGTGGCCTCCCGCGTCGCTCGACCCGAGGTATGCCGTCCGCTCCTTCGAGCCCGGACGCGACGAGGAGGCGTGGCTGGCCCTCAACGCCGCCGCCTTCGCGCACCACCCGGAGCAGGGCTCGCTGCGCCGGGCCGACCTCGACCGGCGGATGGCCGAGCCGTGGTGGGACCCGGCCGGGCTCGTCCTCGTCGTCGAGGCCGCCGAGCCCGACGTGCTCGCCGCCTCGCACTGGACCAAGGTCGACCCGCCGGACGGTGACGTCGGCGAGGTCTACGTCGTGGCCGTCTCACCCGACCGCCAGGGCCAGGGCCTCGGGCGGGCGGTCACGGTGCTGGGCCTGGACCACCTGCGCTCGCTCGGCCTGGCCCGCGTCGTGCTCTACGTCGACGAGGACAACGTCGCGGCCGTGCGCACCTACGCCGCCCTCGGCTTCGAGGACGTCGAGGTGCACCGGCAGTTCGCGCGGGCGGACGAGCCGGACAACACGGACGGCGCGGACGGCGCGGACGGGGTCTCCTCGCCTGCCCTCGGCTGAGACGAGTTCACCCCCACGTCGCCTTTCGGTGCCACGATGGGCGCATGAGCACCGGCAGCCTCACCTCCACCGACCTCGACGAGCAGGACGCCGCCTCGGTCGCTGCATCGGCGGACGCCCGCGACGCGACCCCGGACGAGACCGGCGCCGAGGCCGCGACCGAGGCGGCCGAGGTCAGCTCGTTCACGAGCACCGTGCCCAACCGGCGGATCCCGGCCCGGGCCCCCAACGGACGGTTCGTCGGCGCCGGCGCGCAGGGCGACGACGGGGACGACCTGCCGGCCGACCGCTACCTCGAGCGCGAGCTGTCCTGGCTGCAGTTCAACGAGCGGGTCCTCCAGCTCGCCATGGACCCCGCCGTGCCCCTCCTCGAGCGCACCCGCTTCCTCGCGATCTTCGCCAACAACCTCGACGAGTACTTCATGGTGCGGGTGGCCGGTCTCAAGCGACGCATCGCCACCGGGCTCGCCGTGCGCACCGCCGCCGGCCTCGAGCCGCGCGAGCTCATCGAGCGCATCGCCCGGCTCGCGCACGAGCTGATGCAGCAGCACGCCGGGGTCTTCCAGCACGACGTGCGCCCCTCCCTCGAGGAGCAGGGCATCACCATCGTGCGCTGGGACGACCTCGACGAGGACGACCGCGAGCCCCTCCACTACTTCTTCGCCGAGCGGGTCTTCCCCGTGCTCACCCCGCTGGCCGTCGACCCGGCGCACCCGTTCCCCTACATCTCCGGCCTGTCGCTCAACCTCGCCGTCCTGCTCCAGAACCCCAAGACGGGCAGCGAGCACTTCGCCCGCGTCAAGGTGCCGCCGAGCCTCCCGCGCTTCATCCTCGTCGAGGAGGACCTCGACGCGGACGTGGTGCGCAAGCGCTTCGTGCCGCTCGAGGACGTCATCGCGAGCCACCTCGACCAGCTCTTCCCCGGGATGCTCGTGCAGGAGCACTTCAGCTTCCGCGTCACCCGCAACGAGGACCTCGAGGTCGAGGAGGACGACGCCGAGAACCTCCTCACCGCGCTCGAGAAGGAGCTGACGCGCCGCCGGTTCGGCCCGCCCATCCGGCTCGAGGTCGAGGACGACATCGACCCCAAGGTCCTCGACATGCTCGCCCGTGAGCTGCAGATCAGCGACCGCGAGATCTACCGCCTGCCGACCCCGCTCGACCTGCGCGGCCTGTTCACCATCGCCGACGTCGACCGCAGCGATCTCGAGTTCCCGAAGTTCTTCCCGCGCACCCACCCGGACTTCGCGCCGACCGAGAGCGCGAAGGCCATCGACCTGCTCACGGCCGTGCGCCAGAAGGACGTGCTCGTCCAGCACCCGTACAACTCGTTCTCGACGTCGGTCCAGGCCTTCATCGAGCAGGCCGCGAACGACCCGAAGGTCCTCGCGATCAAGCAGACGCTCTACCGCACCTCGGGTGACTCACCGATCATCGACGCCCTCATCGACGCGGCCGAGGCCGGCAAGCAGGTCCTTGCCGTCGTCGAGATCAAGGCCCGCTTCGACGAGGTCAACAACATCTCGTGGGCCCGCCAGCTCGAGCAGGCCGGTGTCCACGTCGTCTACGGCGTCGTCGGCCTCAAGACCCACGCCAAGCTGTGCCTCGTCGTGCGCCAGGAGTCCGAGGGGCTCGTGCGCTACTGCCACATCGGCACCGGCAACTACAACCCGAAGACGGCTCGCGTCTACGAGGACTTCGGCCTCTTCACCACCGACCCGCAGGTCGGGGAGGACCTCTCACGCCTCTTCAACCTCCTGTCCGGCTTCGCTCCCCGGAGCAAGTTCAAGCGCCTCCTCGTGGCCCCGAGGTCGGTGCGCTCCGGCCTCATCGACCTCGTCGACGAGGAGATCGACCTGCACGAGTCGCGCCGCGACGGCGCGCCGAGCGGCCGGATCGTCATCAAGGCCAACTCGATCGTCGACGAGGCGCTCATCGACGCGCTCTACCGCGCGAGCATCGCCGGCGTCCGCGTCGACATCTGGGTGCGCGGCATCTGCGCGCTCCGACCCGGCGTCGAGGGCCTGTCCGAGAACATCCGGGTCCGCTCGATCCTCGGCCGCTTCCTCGAGCACTCGCGCGTCTTCTGGTTCGACCACGGCGGAGACCCGCAGGTCTACATCGGCAGCGCCGACATGATGCACCGCAACCTCGACCGCCGGGTCGAGGCACTGGTGCGCATCATCGAGCCCGGTCACATCGTCGAGCTCGCCGACCTCATCGACCTCGCGTTCGCCGAGACGACGTCGCGCTGGGACCTCGGCTCCGACGGCCGTTGGGTGCGCCACCACCTGTCCGAGTCGGGAGAGCCCCTCGACGACCTGCAGGAGAGGCTCATCGAGCGCCACGACAAGCGCCGCCGCAAGGCCCGCCGCCGCTGACCGGAGACCCCGGGGCGGACTCCGCCGACCGGCACACGGGCGGGTTGGGCCGGTCGGGGCGCCCCACGGCGCCGCATCGGGCAGACTGGCGCGCGTGGCCTCAGTGATCCCCGCCGCCGGCACGCTGCCCTGGCGGCGTCGCGACGGACGTCTCGAGGTAGCCCTCGTGCACCGGCCGAAGTACGACGACTGGTCCTGGGCCAAGGGCAAGCTCGACCCCGGTGAGCACCCCTGCGTCGCCGCTGCTCGCGAGACCCTCGAGGAGACCGGCCTCGTCGTGCGCCTCGGGGTGCCCCTGCCGCCGGCCGAGTACCCCGTGCTCGACTCCACGGGCGGTCCGGCCACGAAGCAGGTGCACTACTGGTCGGCGCGCGTGACGGGCGGCACCGGCGTGCTCGAGCACGAGATCGACGAGGTCGCGTGGGTCGACGTCCGCACCGCGCACGACCGCCTCCACTACGCCCGCGACCGCGAGCAGCTGCTCGCCCTCGTGCGCGCCGAGCGGGCCGACGAGCTGCGCACGTGGCCGCTCGCGTTCGTGCGGCACGCCAAGGCCACGCCGCGGGGCAAGTGGGAGGGCGACGACCGGCGCCGTCCGCTCGATGCCGTGGGGCGGGCCCAGGCGGCCACCGTCGCCGCCGTGCTCGGCGCCTACGGTGTCACGCGCGTCGTCTCCTCCTCCTCGGCCCGCTGCGTCTCGACCGTCGAGCCGTATGCCGCCGGGCGCGGGCTGCGCCTGCGCACCCGTGACGTGCTGTCGGAGGAGGGCTTCGCGCAGAGCCACACCGGGGCCGTGACCCAGGTGCAGCGGCTGCTCGAGCGCGGCGACCCGGCCGCGCTCTGCAGCCACGGGCCCGTGCTCCCCACGCTGCTCGGCCTGCTCCACACCCGGGTCGCGCCCTCGCCGGAGCGCGTGGGCGTCGCGGAGCTGCTGCACGCAGCGGCGGACGAGTCCATGCACAAGGGCGAGGTGCTCGTCTGCCACCTCGTCGGCCGGGGCGAGGACGCGCGCGTCGTCGACGTCGAGCGCATCGACACCTGAGGCGCTGCCGCGCCTTCGCCCGAGCGCCTCGGCGGCCCCCGTGGGGGCTGCCGAATCCTCCATCGTCGGTCGGTCAGGGCCGGGTCGCATCCCGAGCGGGCACCCCACCCCAAGACGTCGCCCCTCGTTCACCCTGCGTTAACCGCACGTGGACGACTCGTCATCCGGCGCACCTATGTTCGCCGTGGATCAACGTCCAGCAACGTCGCTCGGATCTGACCGAACGACCATCAGGTACACCCCATCGAGAGGGATCACACCCGTGTCTGTTTCGCGTATCAGCGCTCTCGGCGCCATCGCCCTGTCCGGCGCTCTTGCGCTCTCGGCCTGCGCGTCCGAGAACAACGGCGCCGCTCCCGGTGCCGGCTCGACCGCTGCCGGCTCCACGGCCGCCGGAGACTGCTTCAGCGGTGACCTCAAGGCAGAGGGCTCCTCGGCCCAGAAGAACGCCATCGACGAGGCCATCTCGGCCTACCAGACGGCTTGCGCCGACGCCAACATCGACTACCAGCCCACCGGGTCCGGTGCCGGTATCAAGCAGTTCATCGCCAAGCAGGTCGACTTCGCCGGCTCCGACTCGGCCCTCAAGACCGAGCCCAAGGACGGCAAGATCGAGGCCGACGACGCCAAGGCGTCCTGCGGCACCGAGGCCTGGAACCTGCCCATGGTGACCGGACCCATCGCGATCGCCTACAACGTCAAGGGCGTCGACAAGCTCGTGCTCGACGCCGAGGTGGCCGCCAAGATCTTCGACGGCAAGATCACGACGTGGAACGACCCGGCCATCGCCGCGCTCAACAAGGGCGTCACGCTTCCCGCCACGCCGATCAAGGTCTTCTTCCGCTCCGACGAGTCGGGCACGACTGAGAACTTCACGAAGTACCTCAAGGCCGCCGCGCCCGACGCCTGGTCCTACGAGACCGGCAAGAAGTGGACCGGCAAGGGCGAGGGCAAGGAGAAGTCGGCCGGTGTCGCCACGGCGACGAAGGGCCAGGACGGCGGCATCACGTACGTCGAGCTCTCCTACGCGCAGCAGAACCAGCTCCCCATGGCCCAGATCGACACGGGCTCCGGCCCCGTCGAGCTGACCGCCGAGTCGGCCGGCAAGACGATCGCCACGGCCAAGCAGACCGGCACCGGCAACGACCTCGCGCTCAAGATCGACTACGCCACCAAGGAGGCCGGGGCCTACCCGATCGTCCTCGTGACCTACGAGATCGTCTGCTCGAAGTACGCCGACGCCGAGACGGGCAAGAAGGTCAAGAGCTTCCTCAAGACCTTCGCCTCGGACGAGGTCCAGAAGGGCCTCGAGGCCCAGGGCTACGCCCCGCTGCCGGCCGAGGTCGCGACCAAGGTCCAGGCCGCGGTCGACGCGATCTCCTGAACCGCCTGACCCGGCCGGAGCGATCCGGCAGGGTCGTCCACGCAGGGGTGGGCGCCGCACTCGGCGCCCGCCCCTGTACCAGTACCACGCAATCGAAGGAAGAGGCCTCCACGTGTCGACAGTGACGGGTGTGTCCACTTCGGACCAGACTCCCGGGCCCGACGGGCGCCGGCCCCTGCAGGCGGACAAGGCATCCACCGGTCGCATCGGCGACCGGGTCTTCGGCGGCGCCGCCACCCTCTCCGGCGTCCTGGTCATCGTGCTCGTGACCCTCATCGCGATCTTCCTCATCGTCCAGGCCGTGCCTGCGCTGATGGACAACTCGGCGAACTTCTTCACGAGCCGCGTCTGGGCGCCCGGCGGTGAGCAGCCTGCCTTCGGCATCCTCGAGTTCCTCTGGACGACGGTGACCGCGTCGACCATCGCCATGCTGCTCTCGGTGCCGGTCGGCGTCGCGGTCGCGCTGTTCCTCACGCAGTACGCGCCGGCGTGGATGCGTCGGCCCGCGGCGGGTCTCGTCGACCTCCTCGCGGCAGTCCCCTCGATCGTCTACGGCCTCTGGGGCCTGATCGCCTTCGCGCCGGTCTTCAAGCCGGTGCAGTCCTTCATCGAGGACAAGCTCGGCTGGTTCCCGCTCTTCGCCCCCACCGGCATCAGCGGAGGGACCATCTGCTTCATCGGCGTGGTCCTCGCGATCATGGTGCTGCCGATCGTCACCGCCCTCTCGCGTGAGGTCTTCGACCAGACGCCGACCGCACACAAGGAGGGGGCCCTCGCCCTCGGTGCGACCCAGTGGGAGATGATCCGCACCGCGGTCCTGCCCTTCGGCCGCCCCGGCGTCATCTCCGCCTCGATGCTCGCACTGGGCCGCGCACTCGGCGAGACGATCGCCGTCACCTTCCTCGTGTCGGCCCTCGCCGACGGGAACCCGTGGTCGTGGTCGCTCTTCAACGGCGGCGAGACCTTCGCGTCGAAGATCGCGAACAACGCCTCGGAGTTCAGCAACCCGAACAAGACCGGCGCCTACATCGCCGCCGGACTCGTCCTCTTCGTGCTGACCTTCGTCGTCAACAGCATCGCTCGCGTGGTCATCGAGCGCAGGAAGGCCTTCACCGAATGAGCACCGCCACCGACCGCCGCGTCCCCGACGACCAGGTCGTGCCGGGGGACACCTCGACGCCGCCCGGTGGGCGCTCGGGGCGCGACGCGCTGTCCGAGATGAGCCACCCCCACCGGGCGCGCGCGCTCAAGGACGTCGTGGCCCGGGTCGTCATGTGGGCCGCCTTCGCCCTCGCGATGGTGCCGCTCGTGTGGATCCTCGGCACGGTCGTCGCCAAGGGCTTCCACATGCTCACGACGGCGACGTGGTGGACCGGCAACCAGCGCAACGTCAACTCCGACGACTTCGGCGGCGGCGCCCGCCACGCCATCGAGGGCACCCTCCAGATGGTCGGGTTCACCGCCCTCATCGCGGTGCCCATCGGCATCCTCACCGCCGTCTACCTCGTCGAGTACGGCCGCGGTCGCCTCGCCCGGGCGATCAGCTTCACCGTCGACATCCTCTCGGGTGTCCCGTCGATCGTCGCGGCGCTCTTCATCTACGCCGTGTGGGTGACCGCCTTCGGCTTCAGCCGCTCGGGGTTCGCGGCGGCCCTCGCCCTCGTGCTGCTCATGATCCCGGTGATCGTGCGGTCGACCGAGGAGATGCTCAAGCTCGTGCCCAACGAGCTGCGCGAGGCCTCCTACGCCCTCGGTGTGCCCAAGTGGGCGACCGTGGTCAAGATCGTGCTGCGCACGGCGTTCTCGGGCATCGTCACCGGTGTGCTCCTCGGCATCGCCCGCGTCATGGGTGAGACGGCGCCGCTGCTGATCCTCGCCCCGTACACGAAGAACTTCCAGCGGGACCTGTTCAACGGCAACTTCCCGACCCTCCCCATGATGATCAACCAGGACCGAGGGGACTTCGCGCTCGCCACCGCGGCCGAGCGCATGTGGGGCGCAGCGCTCACGCTGATCCTGCTCGTGCTCCTCCTCAACGTCATCGGCCGCGTCATTGCGCACTTCGGCGCCGTCAAGAAGTAAGAGAAAGCGAACCTGAACGATGGCAAAGCGAATCGACGTCAGCGACCTCAACGTCTACTACGGCTCCTTCAAGGCCGTGGAGGGTGTGACGATGACGGTCGAGCCCCGGTCCGTCACGGCCTTCATCGGCCCGTCCGGCTGCGGCAAGTCGACCTTCCTACGCACCCTCAACCGGATGCACGAGGTGATCCCCGGCGGCCGCGTCGAGGGGAAGGTCATGCTCGACGACCAGGACCTCTACGCCAGCTCGATGGACCCCGTGACGGTGCGGCGGACCGTCGGCATGGTCTTCCAGCGGCCCAACCCCTTCCCGACGATGTCGATCTACGACAACGTCGCGGCGGGCCTGCGGCTCAACGGCGTCAAGAACAAGAAGACCCTCGACGGCATCGTCGAGCAGTCGCTCAAGGGCGCGAACCTCTGGACGGAGGTCAAGGACCGCCTGAGCAAGCCGGGCGCCGGCCTCTCCGGTGGCCAGCAGCAGCGCCTCTGCATCGCCCGGGCCATCGCGGTCCAGCCGCAGGTGCTCCTCATGGACGAGCCGTGCTCGGCCCTCGACCCGATCTCGACGCTCGCCATCGAGGACCTCGTCAACGAGCTCAAGAACGACTTCACCATCGTCATCGTCACGCACAACATGCAGCAGGCGGCGCGCGTGTCCGACCGCACGGCCTTCTTCAACCTCAAGGCGACCGGTGAGCCGGGGCGCCTCGTCGAGATCGACGACACGACGCGGATCTTCAACAACCCGACCGAGCAGGCCACCGAGGACTACATCTCGGGCCGCTTCGGCTGAGCCGCCGGACCCCGGGGCGAAACCCGGGACCACGAAAGCGACCACCCGACCGTCGAGGTCGGGTGGTCGCTTTCGTGTGCCGTGCGCCGCGGGCGCCGGTCAGCGGAAGATCGCGCTGGCGTACCAGGCGAGGACGGCCACGAGGCCTGCGCCGGGGAAGGTGAAGACCCACGCCCCGACGATGTTGCCGGCGACGCTCCACCGCACGGCCGAGAGGCGCTTGGTCGCGCCGACACCCATGATCGCCGAGGTGATCGTGTGCGTCGTCGAGATCGGGGCACCGAAGGCCAGGCCGGCGACGTAGAGGATCGAGGCCGCCGTGGTCTCGGCCGCGAAGCCCTGCGGCGGGGTGAGGTCGATGATGCGCCGACCCAGCGTGCGCATGATGCGCCACCCACCGGCATACGTGCCGAGGGAGATGACGACGGCCGACAGGAGCAGGACCCAGATCGGGATGGTGTCGCTGTCGTGGTGGCCCGAGATGTTGAGGGCGAGCACGACGACACCGGCCGTCTTGGCCGCGTCCTGGAGGCCGTGGCCGAAGGCCATGGCGGCCGCCGACGCGGTCTGCGCCCAGCGGAAGCCACGGGTGACGCGGCCCGGGTTGGCGTTGCGGAAGATCCAGAAGATCGCCGTCATGACGAGGTAGCCGAGGGCGAGGCCGATGATCGGCGAGGCGATCATCGGGATGATGACCTTCTCCCAGATGACGTCCCACTTCACGGCGACGCCGGCGACGAGCGCGGCACCTGCGAGCCCGCCGATGAGGGCGTGCGAGGACGACGAGGGAAGTCCGAACCACCACGTCAGCAGGTTCCAGCCGATGGCCCCGATCAGCGCCGCTGCGACGAGCCAGAGCCCGTCGACGCCCTGCGGCTGCTCGATGATTCCGGAGCCGATCGTCTTGGCCACCTTCGAGCCGAAGAAGGCGCCGAAGAGGTTGGCGATGGCCGCCATGCCGAGCGCCACGCGGGGCGTCAGGGCCCGGGTCGAGACCGAGGTCGCGATCGCGTTGGCGGCGTCGTGGAAGCCGTTGGTGTAGTTGAAGCCCATGGCCAGCGCGATGACCGCACCGACCCCGAGGACGGGGATCGTGGTGTCCATCAGCGGGTCAGGACTCCTTGACCGCGATGCCCTCGACCACGTGGGCGACCTTCTCGAACGCGTCGGCGGCGTTCTCGAAGCCGTCGACGATGGCCTTGACCTTGATCACGTTGACCGGGTCGGGCGAGTTGTTGAAGAGCGCGGCCACCATCTTGCGGTGGAGGGAGTCGGCCTGGTTCTCGAGACGGTTGATCTCGATCCAGTAGCTCTTGAGGTCCTTCATCGAGCGCAGTCGCGGCATCGCCTCGGCCGTCACCTCGGCCATGCGGGCGAGGATCTCGAACTGCTCGGCGAGACCCTCGGGGATCTCACCCATGCGGTAGAGCACGATGAGGTCGGCGGTCTCCTCGATGTAGTCCATGCAGTCGTCGAGGGACGCGGCGAGGTTGTGGATGTCCTCGCGGTCGAAGGGCGTGATGAACGAGCTGTTGACCTTGTTGATGAGCTCGTGCGTCGCGTCGTCGGCTGCGTGCTCGAGGTCCTTGAGCCGGTCAGCCACCGCCTGCCGCTTCGAGGGCTCGACCTCGAGGAACCGGGTCAGCTCCCGGGTGGCCTCGACGAGGAGTTGGGCGGAGGAGGTGAAGAGGGAGAAAAAGCTCGTGTCCTGGGGTGTGAGGCGAAAACCCACGGGGGCGCTCCGGTCGATCGAGGTCTGGTCCGGGAAGATGCTACGGCGTAGGAGTCACTCCGGCGCAACCCGGCGTCTGTCCGGCGTTCACACGGGACCGGCAGGACCGCTCCGCGCGACCACGTCCACGCACGCACAGGTACGCCGCAGCACCCGATCGTGCCTGCGGACGGAACGGGTCACTCCCCCGGCGCCGAGGGCGCCGACGCGTCTGCCGGGCTGCCGGGGATGCCGAGCAGCTCGTCGACCTCATCGGGCGTGAAGTGACGCGGGCTGGAGGACGCCGCCACCACGAGGTCGCTCACCAGCTCGATCTCGTCGGCGAGCGCGACATCGAGCAGGTCACCGGACCGCTCCTCCTCGGGCGTCATGGGACCAATCTAGGTGCCCGTCAGGTGGTGGGTGGGGGGAAGGCCCAAACGAGATCGGGTGTGGCCCGTGATACGGGCTGCGCCGCGATGCCGGCCCGCGAGGCTGCGTCGGGTCGGGAGCGCCTCTCGGCACAGGGCCGCTCGTAGCGGCTGAATTTGGGACCCGGGGCTACCACGACCCGACGCGCGTCAAGGATAAAGCCGGCCGAACGGATCACCAAAGATGCTCCGGCGCAAGACCCGAGCGCCACGAGACCCGCGAGGACGGCTTCGGCGGGGACACCGGTCAGTCGAGGGCGTCGGCACGCCACAGGCGCGCGCAGACGGTGAGGTCCTCGGCCATGACGAGGACGTTGGCCGCCTGCTCGGCGGACTCGTCGCCCGACGAGATGTCGGCCCGGCCGGCGGAGACGACGCGGCAGAACGCGGAGGCCCGCTCGAGGGCGACGGCGAGGTCGCCCTCGAAGACGCCGCGCAGCACCTCGTCGATGACCCGCCCCATCTCCTGGGGTCCGGGCGGCTCGGCCGCCCCGGCCACGGCGTGGTTGGGGCCGGTGAACCGGATGCCGGCGGCATACTCCCGGCTCGCCTCGTCGGGCGCCCGCTGCACCCACTCCCGGAGCACGTAGAGGCGCCACAGGGCGCCCGGGAGGGACCGGGCCGGGCGCTGGGACCACAGCTCGGCGAGCGTCGACAGGCCGATGTCGTCGACGAGCGCGACGAGCTTCCGGGTCACGGCCGGGTCGGAGGCCGCGCGTCCGGCGTGGACGAGCGCGAGGGCCGTCTCGTGGGCGACGTGGATCTGCTCCGTGGGGTCGTAGGCAGGACCGTGCGCCTCGAGGGCCGCCTCGCTGAAGAAGGCGGGCCGCCTGTGGGCGCGGTGGTCGCTCTCGCTCATCCCAGCAGGCTAACCCTCGGCGCCCACGCCGCCGGTCTGGCACGCTGCGCTCGTGAGCTCCCTCATGCCCCGCCTCGACCGCGTCACCCGCACGTTCTGGCGCACCACCGGACGGCCCGTCGACCTGGCCGGCGCCCACGCGTGGCTGGACGCGCCGGTGCACGACGGCGCCGTCGTCGGCGACGCCTGGCTGGCGAGCGCCGCGACACGTTGGGGCGGCGAGGTGCGCGAGGACGTCGACGGTGCAGGTCTGCTCCCCGACCTCGAGGTGCTCGACGGTCCGGGCTTCCGCGCCGCGGCCCTGCACCCCGACGTCCGCGACTTCTACGAGCACACGTCGCACTGGCGGATGGAGGTGTGGACGCAGTGGACGGCCGCCTTCCAGCCCGGGGGCGAGCTCGTGTCGCGCTTCTTCGGTCGACGGGTGCAGCAGCTGGCGCTGCCGATGCGGCCCCTCGACGTCGCCCACGGCATGGACAGCCGGGTCGCCGTCATCTCCGACGACACCGGCCGGCAGCGGGCCGCCGGGTGGATCCGCTCGCTGCGCTCGACCGGCGAGTACGTATACAGCGGCTGCTACGCGACCCGGCTGCTGCCGGGTGCGGACCGACCGAGCGTCCACGTGACCTTCCCCCTCGAGGCGGGCAACGTCCAGGTGTTCCTGCGCCCCACGGTGCTGCCGGACGGGTCGCTGCAGCTCGACTCGCCCGCGGGAGCGTTCGGCGGCGACGGGGCGTACGTCGTCGTGACGGACGACCACCGGGCCCACGCAGCCCACGCGGCCCGCGCTCCCGTCCACGAGCGCTTCCGGGTCTACGTCGACGGCGAGGGGGTCCTGCGCACCGACCACGAGCTGCGGATGTGGTCGGCCACCGCAGTTCGCCTGCACTACAAGCTGACCCGCGTCAGCTGACGCGGTCACGCAAGGGGTGGGCCGTCCGCCCGGCCCACGAGGACGACGTGGAGCGTGCGGGGACCGTGGACGCCCTCGACGCGACTCAGCTCGATGTCACTCGTCGCCGACGGGCCGCTGATCCACGTCGTCGGGCGGGACGGGTCGAGGCGTCGCACGGCCGCCGGGACGTCGTCCACGACCTGGTCGGCCCGGACGACGCAGACGTGGACGTCGGGCACGAGAGTCAGCACCCGCCGTCCCTCCCCCGGCCCGTGCGAGAGCACGATCGTCCCGGTCGTCGCGACGGCGACCGTCGCCGTCGTGACCACGGCCGTCGTCGCGTCGAGGTCCGCCGCGGAGAGGGCGTCGTCGGGAAGGGCGCCGGCGACGGCATACGGCATCCCGTCGGGGACGACGACGGTGGCGCCCTCGGGCAGGGCCGCGGCGATGGCGGCGTCGACGCCGTCCGGGCCGCACCGCACGACGGTGGCGCGATAGTCCGCCACCCGCTCGGCGAAGAGGTCGACGTCACCGTCGCGCTCGGGCCGGTCGAGGGCAGGGACCTCGACGGGTCGCCGCGAGGACGCCACGGCGTCGCGCACCGCTGCGAGGATCTCGTCGCGCGCGCTCACCGGGTGCCCCCGTCGGTCCGCTTCCACCAGGCGCGGAAGGACTCCGCCGGCGGCGCAGGCAGGTCGCGTGCGTCGGTCCAGGCCGCCCCGGGCCCGGGCAGTCGACCGAGGAGCCGCCGGCCACCGGCACGCCTGTCGCGACGGGCGATTCGCGACATCGCGTCGAGGGCCCGGCCGGCGAGACCCGACGCGCGCTCGGCTGCGGCGAGACGCCCGCCCGACGCGAAGGTCGCGGCGGCCGCGCGCATGGCGAGCTCCTCCGGCTTGGGCACGCCGGAGCGGTGGGCGTCGACGACCTGGGCGCGCAGGTCGACGAGGACGCTCGGGATGTCGATGCGCACGGGACAGGCCTCGAAGCACGCGCCGCACAGCGACGACGCGTACGGCAGGGAGTCGGTCTGCTCGTCGTGGCCGACGCCCTTGAGGAGCGGGTTGAGGATGGCGCCGATGGGCCCGGGATAGACGGAGCCGTAGGCGTGGCCGCCCGTGCGCTCGTAGACCGGGCACACGTTGAGGCACGCGGAGCAGCGGATGCAGCGCAGGGCTTGGCGGCCGACCTCGTCGGCGAGCGCGCGCGTGCGGCCGTTGTCGAGGAGGACGACGTGCACCTCCTGCGGGCCGTCGCCGGGCGTCACGCCCGACCACGTCGAGGTGTAGGGGTTCATCCGCTCCCCCGTCGACGAGCGCGGCAGCAGGGTGAGGAAGACGTCGAGATCGGTCCACGTGGGCACGACCTTCTCGATGCCGACGACCGACACGAGCACCTCGGGCAGGGTCAGGCACATGCGGCCGTTGCCCTCGGACTCGACGACGACGAGGGTGCCCGAGTCGGCGACGGCGAAGTTGGCGCCGCTGACCCCGACCTTGGCCCGGAGGAACTTCTCGCGCAGGTGGAGGCGGGCTGCCTCGGCCAGGCGGGCCGGGTCGTCGGTGAGGTCGGCCGGGGCAGGGCGCCCCACGCGCGCCATCTCGCGCTCGAAGATGGCGCGGATCTCGGCGCGGTTGCGGTGGATGGCGGGGACGAGGATGTGGCTCGGGAGGTCGTCGCCCAGCTGGACGATGAGCTCGGCGAGGTCGGTCTCCCACGCCGAGATCCCTTGCGCCGCAAGGTACTCGTTGAGCTCGACCTCCTGCGTGGCCATCGACTTGACCTTGACGACCTCGTCGACCCCATGGGCCCGGGCGACCTCGGCGACGACCTCGGAGGCCTCCTGCGCCGTGCGCGCCCAGTGCACGACGGCGCCGCGTGCCGTCAGCGACTCCTCGAGCCGGACGAGGTGCTCGTCGAGGTGGAGCAGGACGTCGTCCTTGATCGCGGCCGCCCGCAGGCGGAGCGCCTCCCAGTCGTCGACCTCGGCGACGACGGCCGCGCGCTTGGCTCGGATCGTCGTCGTCGCATGGGCGAGGTTGGCCCGCAGCTGGGTGTCGGCGAGGGCGGCGCGCGCGGCGGTGGGGAACGGCGGCATGCCCACGAAGGTGCGGCTCATCGGTGGCCTCCCGTCGCCGTCGCACCCTCCGTCGAGGCGAGCACCTCGGCGAGGTGCATGACGCGGACCCCGGCCCGCTGCCGCGTCAGCAGGCCGCCGACGTGCATGAGGCACGAGCTGTCGCCGGCGACGAGGACCTCGGCTCCGGTCTCGCGCACGTGCCGGGCCTTGTCGGCGCCCATCGCGACGGAGGTGTCGGCGTTCTTGAGCGCGAAGGTGCCGCCGAAGCCGCAGCACTCGTCGGCGCGCGGGAGGTCGACGAGCCGGAGGCCGCGGACCGCGCGCAGCAGGCGTTCGGGGCGGTCGCCGACGCCGAGCATCCGCAGCGAGTGGCACGTCGGGTGGTAGGTCACCGAGTGCGGGAAGGAGGCGCCGACGTCCTCGACGCCGAGGTCGTCGACGAGGAACTCGGACAGCTCGCGAACCCGCGGCGAGATCTCGGCGACGGCGGTCGCGAGGCCCTGGTCCCCGGAGCGGCGGGCGACGATCGAGTGCTGGTGCCGGGCCGATCCGGCGCACGACCCAGAAGGGGTCACGATTGCGTCGTAGCCCTCGAAGGCCCGCACGAAGGTGCGCACCACCGGCACGGCCTCGTCGAGGTAGCCCGTGTTGACCATCGGCTGGCCGCAGCAGGTCTGGGCCGCGGGGAACTCGACGTCGACGCCCAACCGGCGCAGCAACGTCACGACGGCCTTGCCGGCGTCCGGGAACATCGCGTCGCCGAGGCAGGTCACCATCAACGCCACACGCATACCGACACCCTCGCACAGCGCAGGTGGACGATGAGGTGAGTCGTCCACGCCTCCTCGGCGCGGACCCGGACGGTGGAGGCACGATGAGCGTCAAGGTCGAGCTGTCGGAGCTGGGCGAGGCGATGGGGCGGCACGACTACGCGTTCCTCGTGTGTCTGGGCGAGGAGCGGCCGCACGTGCTCGGCGTGCGACCTCGCCTCGTCGGCGACCGCCTGCTCGTCGACCGCATCGGCGCGACGGCGACCCGTCTGGTCGGCGAGCACGGCGGGGTCACGCTCGTCTTCCCACCGCGGGAGGCCGGTGGCCGTTCGCTGCTCGTCGACGGCACGGTCGCCGAGATCGGCGACGGTGAGCTCGTCGTGACGCCGGTGGGCGCGGTGCTGCACCGCCCGGCCTGAGCGACGCGCGGGGCCCATCCGAGGGGGCCGCCATGTACAGCCCTTGTGCAATGTTGAGACTTTGTCTAGGGTTCCCTCTGTCGGTCAAGAAAGTGCCGCCACCCACATCCCTGGATGGAGCAGACATGACCGACCCTTCGCGCGGTCCCCGCAAGGACGCCCGCACCCGTGAGCTCATCACCACCGTCCGCACCTCGGAGTCCGAGGCCGAGAAGGCGCAGGCACTCGAGACGGTGACCCGGCTGCACATGCCGCTGGCGCGCTCCCTCGCCCACCGCTACTCCGGCAAGGGCCTCGACCGCGACGACCTCGAGCAGGTCGCGTTCCTCGCTCTGCTCAAGGCGATCCAGCGTTTCGACCTCGCCCAGGAGACGGAGTTCGGGGCCTACGCGACGCCCACCATCACCGGTGAGCTGCGCCGCCACTTCCGCGACCACGGGTGGCTCGTCCGGCCGCCGCGCGGGCTGCAGGAGCGGCGCCAGCTCGTCACCGACGCCCGCACCCGCCTCGAGCAGACGCTGGGCCACGAGCCCACGCAGTCCGATCTCGCCACCGCGCTCGACCTGACCCTCGAGCAGGTCAAGGAGGCCCAGGTCGCGTCGACGAACCTTCGACCCGCCTCGCTCGACGCCACGACGACCGAGGGAGGCCGCCCGGTCCTCGACCTCGTTGACGCCCGCGCGGAGCACCACGCGGACCCGGCGCTCGACGACGGCATCGTCGTGCGGACGGCTCTCAAGCGACTGCCCCCGCGTGACCAGGAGATCGTCGAGCTGCGCTTCGGACACGACATGACGCAGGCCGAGATCGCCCAGACCATGGGCCTCAGCGCCATGCAGGTGAGCCGGCTGCTGCGGCGCGTGCTCGCCGACCTGCGCGGCCACCTCGAGTCGGCAGAGCTTCTCAGCGCCTGACGGCGCGACCCTCCGGCCCCCGGACCACGCGGCCCGCACCGCAGACGACGGCGACGCGGGCTGCGTCGTCGTCTGCGGGCCGACCGGGGAGCAGAGTCGGACGTCGACCGTCCGGAACCCCGCCTACGGTCGACCCATGAGCACCCAGGAGACGACCAGCCCCACCCCGTGGGAGCCACCGCTCGCGGGCACCGACGTCGAGCAGCTCGTCGGTTCGCTCGAGCGGATGCGCGCCACCTTCCGCTGGAAGGTCGACACCCTCGACAGCGCGGGGCTGGGGGCCCGCGTCGGGGCCTCGAGCCTCACCCTCGGCGGGCTCCTCAAGCACCTGGCGTCGTGCGAGGACCACACGTTCACGCACCGGCTGCGCGGCGAGCCGCTCGGTGCCCCGTGGGACGCGACGGGGTGGGACGGCAGCAACGACTGGGAGTTCGCGTCGGCGGCGCAGGACTCCCCGGAGACGCTCTACGACCTCTACGACGGCGCCGTGCAGCGATCACGGGTCCGACTCCGCGCGGTCCTCGAGCAGGGCGGTCTCGACCAGCCCGTCCACGCGTCGATGCCCGACGGGCGGCACGCGAACCTGCGCCGGCTCCTGTCCGACTTCGTCGAGGAGTACGGCCGCCACACCGGCCACGCCGACCTGCTGCGCGAGTCCGTCGACGGGCGCGTGGGTGAGGACCCGCCGGACGGATGGACACCGCAGTCGGGCCACTTCACCTTCGCGTGACGTCAGCCGGGCCGCCCAGCGAGCGACCCGGCATACGCCATCGCGGTGACGCCGACGGCGTCAGTGCTGGTAGGTGCCGTGGATGACGGCGCGGGCGAGCGTCTTGAACGCGAGGTTGAAGGACACGACGGCCGGCGACACCGAGTCGTCGACGCCCAGCGTCGGCTCGGAGACGGCGTGGACGACGAAGAAGTAGCGGTGCGGCATGTCACCCTCGGGCGGCGCGGCACCCATGAAGCCCGCCTCGCCGCCGTCGTTGCGCACGTGGAAAGCCTTGCCCGGCAAGGCCTTCGACGCAGCACCCGTGTCGAGGGACGTGACGTCGGCCGGCACGTCGACCAGCACCCAGTGCCAGAAGCCCGACGGGGTGGGGGCATCGGGGTCGAAGCACGTCACGACGTAGCTCTGCGTCCCCTCGGGGGCACCGCTCCACGACAGCTGCGGGGAGGTGTTGCCCTCGGCGGCCACCTGGTCGTCCTTCAGGGGTGCCCCGTCCGTCACGTCGGCGCTCGTCACCGTGAAGGACGGCACCTGCGGCAGCAGGTCGTAGGGATCGGGGGCGACCGGTCGGTCCAGGCTCATGCGGTCCTCCTGCTCAGTCGTTGACGTCTGCACCATACCCACCGACTCCGTGTGCCGTCCGGGCCGTGGGCACGTCCGCAGCCACTGACTGCCTCCGCCATCTCACCCCGCGCGGGTGACGCCCGGGCCGGGTGTCGTGCGCGGACAATCGGCCATGAGACGCATTCCTGCCCTGGCCAGCACGCTTGCCTCCCTGGTCGTGATCGCGGTCCTCGCTGCGTGCTCAGGCAGCGGGTCGATCACCCTGCCGACGACGCTGCCGAGCATCAGTCGCTCGGCCCTGCCGTCCGCGAGCGAACCGGCTGCCAGCGAACCGGCTGAGAGCGAACCGGCTGCCAGCGAACCGGCAGCGAGCGAACCGGCGACGAGCGAACCGGCGGTCACGCTCCCGGAGCTGCCGACCCGGACCGTCCCGACGGAGACGGAGACCGTCACGCAGACGGAGACCCGGACGGAGACCCGGACGCAGACGGAGACGAGGACCCAGACGGCGACGGTGACCCGGACCGAGACCGAGACGGCCACGGTGACCGAGACACCGTCCGAGAGCGAGTCCCCCACGCCGACTCCGACCTCGACCGAGGCCGTGCCGGCGGAGGCCACCTCGGGACAGGGGACGACGTGGTGGCCGTGGCTGCTGCTCCTGCTCATCCTGCTCGGCGCGCTCGCCTGGTTCCTGATCCGACGGCGCCAGGCACAGGCGGAGCTCCAGGCCTGGGACGACCGGCTGCTCGCCGCCGAGCGGGAGGCGTCCTGGGTCGAGGACTCGCTCACCACCCAGGTCCTGGAACGGCCGAGCGCCGCCGAGGCGCTGCCGATCTGGACAGCCGCCCAGCCGCGCCTGCTCGAGATCGACGAGGCCTTCCACGCCCTGGCGACCGAGGCGCCGGACGGGGCCCGCGCCGGGCGGGTCACCGACATCCGTGGTCTCCTCCGCGGGCTCGTCGAGGCCGTGGGCGCCGACCTCGCGACGACACCGACGGCCGACCCCGACCAGTTCCGGGCTCGTCGCGCCGTCATCGACTCGGCAAGGCGCGAGCTGCGGGCCACCCTCGGTCCCGTCGAGAGCCCGGCCGCCGCTCCGGGAGCGGACCAGCCGGACGCCGGCGCCTGACGGTCGGGCGGTCCTTTGCCGGCTGCACGAGCCGCGCGGCGTGGGGGTCCGCACGTTCGGCTCGATCCCTCGTTACGCTGAAGGTCACGAAACGTGACAAAGCAGACAGGGGTCCGGATGCGCGAGCAACGAGAAGCGCACAGCACCGGGGCGGTGCGACGCGGACCCGCGCACCGGACGACGTCCGAGCCCGCCTCGGCGCCCGCGGCCGCGGCCGGAGGCACCCCGGCGGCCGCGGCCGGAGGCACCCCGGCGTCCGCGGCCGAGCCCGTCCAGCCGGCTGCCTCCGGCTTCCCGGTCTTCGCCGTTCGCGAGTGGGCCGCCCGCCTCTACGAGCAGGAGCGGCTCGAGCGCGACGCCGTCTGGTGGCGCCAGGCGTGGCCCTTCGCGGTGGCGCTCGCGCTCGCCGCGGCGGCCGCTGCCGTCGCCTGGCGGTGGCCGGTCCGCGAGTCCGACCTCGCGCTCGGCGCGGCGGTCGTCCTGGCCGCCGCCGCCGTCGGCGTGACGGTCGGCGGCCTGCTCCGGGTGAGGGGGGTCCGAGCGCGGCGTGCCGCGGCCGCGGCCCGGCCGGCCACCGTCGAGAGCCTCCCCGCGAGCGCCCGCGCGGCCGTGCTCGACTCACCGCGCCTGCGCTTCCGTCGGCCCTCCGACGGCCCGGGTTTCGTGGCGCTGCGTGACGACGTGGCCGCCGCGGCACCCATGGGTGAGTTCGCGGCCTCCGTCCTCGTCTGGTCCCTCGTCATGCGCGGCCACGTCGACGGCACCCTCGAGGACTGGGTGCGCGGCCGCCACACCTGACTCGTGAGCCTGTCACCCGTCCCGGGCGGTCGCGCGGGCGATCGAGCGTCGCGGGTCGCGGGTTCGGCTGGGGTCGGGGGTTTCGGGCATACTGACGGCGGGTTCGAAGCGGTGCGGACGTGCCGAGTCGGACCACGGGCCTCTAGCTCAGTCGGTAGAGCATCGGACTTTTAATCCGCCGGTCGTCGGTTCGAGCCCGACGGGGCCCACGAGGATGACGCCACGGCACACCTCAGGCGTAGGCCTGCTCGTATGCCGTCCGCTCCGACCAGGAAGTCACGACCGTGAACGACGCGTTCGTCTACGACGCCGTCCGCACCCCGTTCGGCCGCTTCGGGGGTGCCCTCGCGGCGACCCGCCCCGATGACCTCGCGGCCCTCGTGGTGCGCGCCGTCGTCGACCGCTCCCCCGGCCTCGCCGCCGACGCGGGCCTGGTCGACGAGGTCGTCTTCGGCAACGCCAACGGCGCGGGCGAGGAGAACCGCAACGTCGCGCGGATGGCGACCCTGCTCGCGGGACTCCCGACGAGCATCCCGGGCACGACGGTCAACCGACTCTGCGGATCGAGCCTCGACGCGGCGATGATCGCCTCGCGGCAGATCGAGACGGGCGACGCCGACGTCGTGCTCGTCGGCGGCGTCGAGTCGATGACGCGCGCTCCCTGGGTCATGCCGAAGACCGAGATGCCTTATCCCGTAGGCAATCTCGAGCTCTCGTCGACGACGCTCGGCTGGCGGCTCGTCAACCCGAAGATGCCGTCGGAGTGGACGGTGTCGCTCGGTGAGGCCACGGAGCAGCTGCGCGAGCGGCACGGCGTGACCCGTGAGCGGCAGGACGCGTTCGCCGCGCGGTCGCACCGGCTCGCGGACGCCGCCTGGACGGAGGGCTTCTACGACGATCTCGTCGTGCCGGTCCCCGGTGTCGAGCTCGCCCGGGACGAGTCGATCCGCGCCGACACGACGGTCGAGCGCCTCGCCGGGCTGCGCACCTCGTTCCGCGCGGAGGGGGGCACGGTCACCGCCGGCAACGCCTCGCCGCTCAACGACGGCGCGTCGGCCGTCCTGCTCGGCGGCGCGAGCGCCCGGGAGCGCCTCGGGCTCGACCCGGTGGCGCGCATCGCCGGTCGCGGTGCTGGCGCGCTCGACCCGCAGCTCTTCGGCTTCGCGCCGGTCGAGGCCGCCGAGCGGGCTCTCGCCCGTGCCGGCATCACGTGGTCCGACGTGTCGGCCGTCGAGCTCAACGAGGCGTTCGCCGCACAGTCGGTCGCCTGCGTGGACGCGTGGGGCATCGACCCCGAGATCGTCAACCGGCACGGCGGGGCCATCGCCATCGGCCACCCCCTCGGCGCGTCCGGGGGTCGCATCCTCGGCACGCTCGCGCGTGACCTGCAGAGGTCCGGGGGACGATGGGGCGTCGCCTGCATCTGCATCGGCGTCGGCCAGGGACTCGCTGTCGTCCTCGAGAACGTCACCGCCTGACGGGTCCGCCGGCCCCGGCCGCACCGTCCAGCACGACCCGGCCACCCGGCATACGCCCCCGCAGCTCTACCTGCCGACACGCGGCGACGCGGCTCAGGGCAGCGAGGCGCCGCCGCACACGACGATGGTCTGACCGGTCACCATCGCGCCGGTCGGCTCGAGCAGGAAGCGGGTCAGGGCCGCGACCTCCGACGGCTCGACGAGCCGACCGAGGGGCGGCACGACCGGCGGCACCGAGGCGCGGTTGGGGTCGTCGAGCATCGCCGTCCGCGTCGGACCGGGTGCGACGACGTTGACGGTGATCCGCCGGGGCGCGAGCTCCGCCGCCCACGCCCGGGCCATCGCCGCGAGGGCCGCCTTCGTCGCGGCGTACTGGCTCTTGCCCGGCACGCCCGTCATGGTGCGGCTGCCGACGAGCACGATGTGGCCGCCGTCGGCGAGCACGCCGACGAGCCCGCCCACGACGAGCTCGGCACCGCGCACGTGCACGGCCCACATCCGCTCGCCCTGCTCGGGTCGCAGCTCGCCGACCCCGGCGGAGTACTGCAGGCCGGCAGCGTGGACGACCGCGTCCACGCCGCCGGCCACGGTCCCGCGCACCACGCGCACGGCCTCGTCGGCCGAGATCACGTCGGCCAGGTCGCACGGCACCCACGTGGCGGCGTCCGACAGCGCACCGCGCGAGCGGCTGAGCCCGAGGACGTGCCACCCGGCACCGACGAGGTCGTGGGCGATGGCGAGACCGATGCCCGAGCTGGCCCCCGTGACGACCGCGGTGCGTGTCGCACGGTCGGCAGGTGGGGCGAGCGCCGGCTCGGGCCGCGTCGGCACCGTCACCGGGACGGGCTCCGGCGGAGGCGGTCGACGACGTCGGCGGGCAGGTGCACGTGCTTGATGGCACGGCGGTGGTACGTGTAGGCGACGTGCAGGTCGCCGTCGGGGCCGGGCAGCACCGAGGGGTAGGACAGCTCGCGGTTGAGCCCGTCTCGCGAGTTGTTGGACATGCAGTAGCCGTCGCCGGTCTCGAGGTCCACCTGCACGGGCCAGGTGCGCCCCTCGTCGGGGCTGAGGCCGAGCGTCATCGGCGCCCGCGGGGCACCCCAGAAGGCGGTGCGTCGACCCGCAGCCTCGGCCTCCTCGGGGGACGGCTCGGCGACGACCGGCCCGTCGAGACCGTCGACGACGCCCTCGTCGTCGATCTCGTCGTAGAGGGACACCCGGCGCTCGGTGGCGTCGAGCGCCGAGCTCCGGTTGAAGACGAGCGCGACCTCCCCGCCACGGACGGTGACGGCCTGGATCGAGGAGTTGTTGTTGGGCAGCGCGGTCGGGGTGGGCTCGGCCCACGTCATCCCGTCGTCCGTCGACGTCGTCTCCCACACGTGGTCGGCCCAGCGGCTCCGGAAGCAGGCCCAGAGCGAGCCGTCCTGTCGCACCACGACGTTCATGTGCACGCAGCCGAGCGAGCCGGGCACGGGCGCCTCGGTCCACGTCGCGCCGCCGTCGTCGCTCCACCACACGCTCGACGTGTCCTCGTTGCCGACCCACTTCTCGCCGGGCACGGTGACGCAGTTGAAGACGGGCAGCAGGATGCGTCCGCCGGCGAGCACCACGGGAGGCTGGCGCACGAAGACGCCGCCGGTCCCGGTCGCGGGGAGCAGCACCGTCGGCGCCTCCCACGTGTCGCCTCCGTCGTGCGAGACCCGTCGGCGCACCTCGGACGTGTCCTGGTTGCCGGCGAGCTGCGCCGTGTAGAGCAGCCAGACGTCGCTGTCCGGGGCCGTGAAGAGGACCGGGTTCTGCTCCGACCGCGTCGGGTCGTCGCTGAGCGGCACGGGGGCGAGCCACGTGTCCGCACCGGGCGGCATACGGCTGAGGTAGGCGGTGATGTCGCTGACGCCCTCCTGCGTGCCGCCGAACCACACGCACGCGAGGTCGCCGTTCGGCAGCCACGCGAGGTTGGCGGCGTGGCACTGCACCGTCGGGGTCGGGAGGTATGCCGTGTGGCCTCCTCCGTCGCGCGGGCGCAGCACGCCGTCGGTCGGGATCACCTCGGCGCCTGCCCCGGCGACGCTCACGACTCGCCCCGGGCCGCCTTGAGGTGGGCCGTCGCGGCCTGCTCGAGGTGGATGAGGTCGGACGAGACGGTCGCGAGCGTGAAGCCCTGGCCGAGGCGCTTGGCCGCGACCTCGCCGCTGGGCGTGTGGAAGCCGGCGGCGATGCCGGCAGCCTCGGCGGCGGCCAGGACCCGGTCGACCGCCCGCTCGAAGACGTCGTCGACAGCCGGGTCGGTCGAGGTCGCACCGCCCACGGCGAGACGGAGGTCGGACGGGCCGATGTAGAGCCCGTCGATGCCGGGGGTCGCGGCGATGGACTCGACGTTCTCGAGGCCCTGGGGCGTCTCGATCATGGCGAGCACGACGGTCGCGGCGTTGGAGTCCGCCGGGTTGGGGCCGATGCGCAGCTGCGACCGCATCGGGCCGTAGGAACGGACGCCCTCGGGGCCGTACTTGGCGTACGACACGGCGCGTGCGGCGTCCTCCGCGGTGTTGACGAGCGGCACGATGACACCGGCGGCACCGGCGTCGAGGGCCTGCCCGACGAGGAAGGGGTCGTTGGCACCGACCCGGACCATGCCGACGGACTCGCCCCCGGCGTCGATCGCCTGCATCCCGGACAGGATGCCCTTGTAGTCGAGCAGGCCGTGCTGGGCGTCGAAGCACACGTAGTCGTAGCCGAGCCGGGCAAGGCGCTCCGTCGACACCGGGGAGTCGATGATGACCCAGTAGCCGAGGATCGTCTCGCGGGCCCGGACGCGGCGGGCGTAGTCGAGCACCCGCTCCCGGCTGCGCTCCATCGCGGTGCCTCCGTCACCTCCCTGCACGCTCATCGGTTGTACCCCGGCATCGACCCGGCGAGCGCCTGGCCCGCCTCGTCGCACGCGGCGACGACGTCGTCGGGGAGCGGACCGGCTTGTGCAGCAGTGATGTTGGCCTCCAGCTGGTGTGGTTTGGACCCCCCGAGCAGCACCGACGACACGACCGGCTTGCTCAGCAGCCACCGCAGCGACAGCTCGGGGAGGGTGATGCCGGCCTCCGACGCGATGGCGCCGAGAGCCTCGATGACCGCGAACGTCTCGGCGTTCCAGTAGCGGTCCTTGTACATGGACGCGAGCGCCGACGAGCCGAAACGGCCCTCGCCCGGCGACTCGGTGAAGGAGTGGCGACCGGTGAGCAGGCCGCCGCCGAGGGGGTTGTAGACGATGGTCGCGAGCCCCTTCGTCGTGGCGAACTCCGAGTACTCGGCCTCGATGCGACGCGCGACGAGGTTGTAGAGCTGCTGGGCGAGGATCGGCCGTGGCGTGCCGAGCGCGTCGCACGCCGCGAAGACGTCGCCGATCTGCCAGGCCGAGTAGTTCGAGACGCCGATCGCGCGGACCGTGCCCTCCTTGACGAACTCCCCCAGGGCAGCGACGGTCTCGTCGATCGGGACCGAGCGGTCGGGCTGGTGGAGGTAGTAGACGTCGACGTGGTCGGTCTGCAGCCGGCGCAGGCTCGCCTCGAGCGACGAGCGCAGGCCCGCGGCCGAGAGGAGCGGGGCGTCGCCCGCGTCACCGGGGTAGATGCCGGCCTTGGTCGCGATCGTCGCGGCGTCACGCCGCCCGGCGAGGATCTCGGCGAGCATCTGCTCACTGCGCCCGGCGGCATACCCGTTGGCGGTGTCGATCGAGGTGATGCCCGCGTCGAGCGCGATGTCGACCATGGTGCGGGCGGTGTCGAGGTCGACGGTGTCGCCGAAGGTCATGGTCCCGAGCACGAGCCGCGAGAGCGGTCGGTCGAGGCCGGGCAGGTCGGTGGTCGGGAGGGCAGCGGTGGTCATGAGGCCTTCTCGGTCTCGGCCGTGCGGGAGGCGGCGATGTGGCGGATGAGGTGGCGCGGCTTGATGCCGGTCATGAGACCCGGCTCGAGCGCAGAGCGGCGCAGGCGCTGGGTGTACTCCTCCTGCGGGCGCGAGAGGAGGTCGTCGGTGCGGCCGCTCTCGACGATCCGGCCGGCCCGCATGACGACCGTGTCCTGGGAGATGGCGCGGACGACGCCGAGGTTGTGCGAGATGAAGAGGTAGGTCAGCCCGGTCTCGGCCTGGATGTCGGCGAGCAGCTCGAGCACCTGAGCCTGGACGGAGACGTCGAGCGCACTCGTCGCCTCGTCGCACACGAGCAGCTCCGGGCCGGACGCGAGTGCCCGGGCGATGCCGATGCGCTGGCGCTGGCCGCCGGAGAACTCCGGGGGCTTGCGCTCGAGGGCGGTGCGTGGCAGCCCGACCCGCTCGATGAGGGCGGCCGCCTTGTCGCGCTGGGCCTTGCGCGACCTCTCGCCGCGCACCCGGATGGGCTCGGCGACGATCTCCTGCGCGGTCAGGTGCGGGTCGAGCGAGCCGTACGGGTCCTGGAAGACCATCTGCACGCGGTGGCGGATCGGGCGCAGCTGCTTCTCGGATAGCCGGGCGAGGTCGGTGCCGTCGAGGTCGATGACACCGGAGGTGGGGACGAGCAGCCGGACGAGCGCCTTCGCGATCGTCGACTTGCCACAGCCGGACTCCCCCACGATGGCGAGGGTGCCGCCGCGGGGCACGCTGAACGACACGTCGTCGACGGCCCGGAAGACGTCCTTGCCCGTGCCGTACTCGACGACGAGGTTGCTGACGGTGAGCAGGTCCTCAGCCATGGCTGGCCTCCTTCACGAGCGGCTCGGTGGCGCTCGGGTCCTCCCAGGGGCCCAGCTCGGGGATCGCCCCGAGGAGCTTCTGGGTGTAGGGGTGCTGGGGGTGGTCGACGACGTCGGTGACCGGTCCGCCCTCGACGAAGGCGCCGGACTTCATGACGTGGACGCGGTCGCTCATGAGACGGGCCACACCCAGGTCGTGGGTGATGAGGAGCAGCGCGATGCCCGTCTGCTCCTGCAGCTCGAGGAGCAGGTCGAGGATGCCCGCCTGCACCGTGACGTCGAGCGCGCTCGTCGGCTCGTCGGCGACGATGAGGTCGGCGTCGGTCGAGACCGCCATCGCGATGAGCACGCGCTGGAGCATGCCGCCCGAGAGCTGGTGCGGGTAGGCGTCGAACTGCTTGGCGGGGTTGCGGATGTGCACCTGATCCATGAGCGACAGGGCCCGCGCCTTCGCCTCGGCCCTGCCGAGCTCGGGGTACTTGATGCGGACGGCCTCGGTCATCTGCCGGCCGATGGTGCGGATGGGGTTGAGCGCCGTCATCGGGTCCTGCGGGATGAGCGCGACGGCACGCCCGCGGAGCTTGTCGATGACCTTTCGGCTGCCCGTGACGTCCTGACCGCCGATGCGGGCCTCGCCCGAGATGACCGCGAGGTCGTCGGGCAGCAGGCGCAGGATCGCCATCGCCGTCGTCGACTTGCCCGAGCCGGACTCGCCGATGATCGTCACCGTCTCGCCCTGGTCGATGTGGAAGCTCACGCCGTCGACCGCGCGCACGACGCTCGTGCCGGTCAGCAGCTCGACCTGCAGGTCCTTGACCTCGAGGACTCTCATGTCTGGTCTCCCTTCGCGCGTCGCACCCGGTCGCGCAGGCCGTCCCCGACGAGGTTGACGCCGACGACGAGCAGCGCGATGGCCACGCCCGGCACGGTGACGAGCCACGGCTTGCCCGTGACGAAGAGCTCGCGTCCGTCGGAGATGATGCCGCCCCACGTGGGGTACGGCCGCTGGACGCCGGCTCCGAGGAACGACAGGGCGCTCTCGAGCAGCACGGCCTGGGCGAGCAGCAGGAGCACGACGACGAGCACCTGCTGCAGGATGTTGGGCACGACGTGGCGGCTGAGGATCGAGAGCTTCGGCAGCCCGAGCACCCGCGCCGCCGCGACGTACGGCTTCTCCCTCTCGACGAGCACGAGCGCGCGGGTGATGCGCGCAGGCTCGGGCCACTGGGCGAAGGCGATGACGAGCGTGATGACGGGGATCGACGGGCCGAAGAGCGCGACGACGAGCAGCAGCATGAGCAACAGCGGCAGCGCCATCTGCGCCTCGAGCAGCCGGGAGATGATCGTGTCGACCCAGCCGCCGAAGTAGCCGGCCGCGGCGCCCGCGACGATGCCGAAGAGCCCCGACACGAAGATCGCGAGGAAGCCGATGACGAGTGACGTCTGGCCCCCGTGCAGGATGCGCGAGAGCAGGTCGCGTCCGTTGGGGTCGGTGCCGAGCAGGTGGCCCGCGCTGAACGGCGGGAGCGACGACTCGGACAGGGCGCCCACGATCGGGTCGGGCAGCGGGAGGACGTTCGCCAGGACGACGGGGATGACGACGACACCCGCACAGATGGCGCCGACCCAGATCTTGACGGTGCTGTAGCGCGCCCGTCGCGCGGCCGCCGAACGGCGCAGCAGCACCTTCGTCACGGCCGAGTCGCGGCCGAGGATGGAGCCGGGCACCTCGGCGAGGTTCGGCACCTGCGGGTGGCCGGGCAGGTTCGTCGAGGTGGTCATGAGCTGGCCTCTCCGAGTCGGACCCGCGGGTCCATGAGCGGGTAGAGCAGGTCCACGAGCAGCTGGACGGCGAGCGCCAGCAGCACGGTGACGAGGACGGTCGCCTGGATGAGCGGGAAGTCGCGCTGCTTGAGCGCGTTGACGACGAGCTCGCCGACGCCCGGCCAGTTGAAGACGACCTCGACGATGACGACGCCGTTGAGCATGGCCGCGAAGCGGGTGCCCAAAGCGGTGACGACCGGCAGGGCGGCGTTGGAGAAGGCGTAGCGCCAGGTCAGCGCCCGCTCCGACACGCCCCGTGACCGGGCGACGGTCAGGTACGGCGACGCGAGGTTGACGACCATCTCGCGGCGCACGAGCCGCGAGATGAGCGCGATCTGCAGGATCGCGATCGTCACCGTCGGCAGGATGATCGAGGCCGCAGAGTCGAACCCCGACGGCGCGAACCAGTGGAGGTTCACGGCGAAGAGGATGAGCAGCACGAAGCCGATCCAGAAGTCCGGCATCGACTGACCGGCGATGGTGCCGATGTTGGCCCCCAGCTCGGGAGCCGTGTTGTTGCGGCGGGCCATCCACACCCCCAGCGGGATCGCGACGAGCGCCGTGACGACGATCGCCGCGATCGCGAGGGTGATCGTGTAGGGCAGGCGTTCCAGGACGACGTCGAGCGCGGGGCGCTTGAAGAAGAACGACGTGCCGACGTCGCCCTGGAACAGGTGCTGCAGGAACGTCCAGAACTGCACGGGGACCGGCTGGTCGAGCCCGAACTGCTGGCGGATCGCCTCGAGCTGCTCCGAGCTCGGGTTCGGCGGCGCATAGTTGGCGGCGGGGTCGCCCGGGGCCATGCGGAGCAGGACGAACACGGTCGCGACGGCCAGGAAGGCCGTCAGGATCGTCTGGCCGACTCGCTTGAGGACGTACAGAAGCATGGGATCACCTTGGTCTGGTCGGCTGGGATCAGCCGGAGACGGTCACGGCGGCGAGGTCGTAGGAGTTCGTCGCCCGGAGGTTGAGGTTCTGGACGCGCTTGCGCTTGGCGAGGACGTTGTTCGGGGTCCACGCCCACACGGCCGGCCACTGTGCCCAGATCTTCTCCTGGGCCTGCTTGAGCAGGTCGTTGCGCTTCGCCTCGTCCGACTCGGCGGCGGCCTGGTCGAGCAGCGCGGTGATCTCGGGGACGACGAAGCCGTGGTAGGTGTCGCGCGTCTTCTCCTTCTCCGCCGTGCCGCCGTACTGGCCCTGCAGGTTGGTCAGCGCGAGCCCGGTCTGGTTGCCGTAGCCGTTGGCGAGGATGTCCCAGTCACCGGCCTCGCCGCGACGCCAGGCGTTGATCTCGCCGCCCTTGGGGATCATCTTCAGCTCGGTGGTGACACCGACGGCCGCGAACATCTGCGAGATGGCCTCGAGCACGCGCGAGGCACCCGCGAACTCGGAGTCCTCCCAGATGATGCGGACCTTGAGCCCGGACGCGCCGTTGTCGGCGAGCATCTGCTTGGCCTTGGCCGGGTCGTAGGTGTACTCACCCGTCTTGGCGAACCCGGCGAGCGTCGTCGGGACGACGCCCTCGGCCGAGGTGACCTGGCCGTTCATGAGCGCCTTGATGAGCGACTCGTGGTCGACCGCGTAGGTGAGGGCCTCGCGCACCTTGGGGTTGGCGAGCGGGCTGCTCGCCGGCTTGCGGAAGTTGTAGAAGAGGTGGATCAGGCGGGTGCCGGGCGTCTCGATGACGTCGATGTCGGAGTTGGTCTTGAGCGAGGTCGCGGACTCGGGCGTGATCGTGTCGATGACGTCGGTCTGGCCCGAGGTGATGGCGATGACCCGTGCGCCCTCCTCCTCCTGGTAGCTGACGTTGACCGTCTCGAGCTTGGCGGGCGTGCCCCAGTAGTTCGCGTTGCGCACGAGGCGGTAGGTGCCGGTGCCGGAGTCGGCGCTCGCGATGGTGAACGGTCCGGTGCCGAGGCCCGTGCCGAGCTCCTCGGCCTTGTTGTCCTTGGCCGGCGTGATGAGGATGTTGGACATCAGCGAGTTGAGGGAGACGACGGGGCTCTTCGTCGTCAAGGTGAACGTCCGGTCGTCGATCTTGGCGAAGGTGGGCTGCTCGGGGAACTGCGAGGCGACGTAGCCGGCCTTGACCTCGAAGTAGAGCCTGAGCGCGGTCTCGACGTCCTCGACCGTGACCTTCGACTTATCGGAGTAGTGGATGTCGTCGCGCAGCTTGACGGTCCACTCGGTCGGCTTGGTCTGCTCGAACGACTCGGCGAGCACGAGCTCGGGCGTCAGCTTGTCGCCGATCTTCGTCAGGGCCTCGCGCACGGCGCGCTGGACGGTGACGGCCGCGTCGTACTGGTTCAGCTTGTTGTCGAGGCTGACCAGGTTGCGGTTGAGCACGATGCTCAGTGTGCCCCCCGCGGCCCCTGCCCCGGCAGTGTTCGCGGTGGTGGCGGACTTGGGCCCGGCGCAGGCGGCGAGCGCGGGAGCGAAGAGCGCTCCGGCGCCGGCCAGCGAGGCGAGCTTGAGGATCGAGCGACGCGAGACCTCCCGCGTCGGCTGGTCAGACGTGGGAAGCAGAGCGGGCTGCTGGGGCATCGGGACTCCTCGTTGAGCGGTGGCCTCCCCGTCGGTGGCGCACGCTGCGCCCCTCGGGTTGGACCACCTTCGCACCATTGCGCGATTCGCGCAATACCTGTAGCGTTTTTTGTGAAGGGACAGTTGGTCGTATGCCGTCCGGTGCACTCCCAGAGGGCACCGCACCACCCTTCGCTCCCATCGGCAAGGTCTCCAATCTCCTTGTCGCACAGAACTACACGCGCAGTGAACACCGTGAGGAGGAGACCATGACTGCACTCGCCCTGGGCATCGTCGCTGACGACCTGAGCGGCGCCGCAGAGTGCGCATCACACGCCCTTGTGCGTGTTTCGCGCAGCACTGTGCTTCTCGCTGGCTCGGCGTCCGACATCGGGACCACCTCCGATCAGTCCCACGATGCGGGCGCGCCCGCCCGTGCGGTCGGCACTCTCGGCGCCGGCGGCGCCGTCGTCACGGTCGACACCGACTCGCGCCGCCTCCCCGAGGCCGGGGCCGTGCGCGCGCTTCGCGCAGCCGCCGCCCTCGTCGCGGCCGCTCCGGTCGTCGTCAAGAAGGTCGACTCGCTGCTCCGCGGCCACGTCGCCGCAGAGGTCGCGGCGCTCGCGGAGGAGCTGCGGCGCGCGCCCGTCGTCGCCGTCGCCAACCCCGCCCTCGAGCGCTTCGTGCTCGACGGCGTGCTCCACGTCGGCGGCACGCCCCTGCACCACACCGACCTCTGGGCCGTCGAGCCGACCCCCGCGCCGGACCGGGTCGCCGCTGCCTTGCGCCCGCTGCGCACCGTGCTCGTCCCCCACACCACGGTGCTGCGCGGCGTCGAGGCCGTCACCACGGCCCTGGTCGAGGCTGCAAGCACGGGGCTCGTGGCCGTCTGCGACGCCGTGACGGACGCCGACCTCGACGTCGTCCACGCCGCCGCACTGGCCGCGAGCGCAGGGCAGGGCCGCGACACCCTTCTCGTCGGGTCGGGAGCCCTGGCCGACGCGGCCGTCCGCGCCCTTCCGCCACACCGGCGCCGTGGCCCCGGTGGCCCCGAAGGCCCCGAAGGGCCCGAGACGGCAGGGCAGACGGCGCGGGCGGGGCAGGCGCGGTCAGGGCAGGCGCGGTCCGTGCTGTTCGTGCTCGGGACGCGCGCTCCCGGGGTGGCCGCGCAGATCGCGCAGCTGGGCCCGTGTGCCGCCATCACCCTGCAGCTGCACCCCGACGCCCTTCTCGGCGACCCCGGGGCCCTCGTCGAACGGCTCACCGCCCTCCCCCCGGACGGGGTGGTCGTCCTGGCCCTCGACGCCGCGGCCGACGCTGACCCGAGCCGGTCCCGAGCACTGACCGAGGCCCTCGCCGCCGCGGTCTCGCCCCTGCTCGACCGCTACGACGCGGCGTTCCTGTCCGGCGGTGAGACGGCCCGCGCCGTCCTCGACCAGCTCGACGTGCCCGCCCTCGAGGTCGTCGCGGAGGTCGAGACCGGCACGGTCGTGAGCCGCCGTCCCGGCGGCCGGCTCGTCGTCACGCGCCCGGGCAGCTTCGGCGGCCCTGCCTCGCTCGTCCGCGTCGTCGAGCACCTGCTCGGCCCCACCACCGTCCCGACCGAGGCCCGGCCGAACCGCACGTCATCGACCACCACCGCACCCCGCGCCACCCCCGGCGCGACCACCGAGGAGAACTCATGAGCGTCGCCCTTCCCCGCATCGCCGTGACCATGGGAGACGGCGCCGGCATCGGCCCCGAGATCATCGTCAAGGCACTCGCCGACCCGCACGTCGCCACGATGGCGCGCGTCGTCGTCGTCGGTGACGCGCTGCGCCTCAAGCAGGCCGCTGCCATCGCGAGCGTGGCCGTCGACATCGTCACCATCGACGACGTCGAGGAGGCGAGCGAGATCCCCGGTCGCATCAACGTCATCGACCTGGCGCTGCTGCCCGAGGACCTCCCGTTCGGGCAGCTGTCCGCCGTTGCCGGCGACGCCGCCTACCACTACATCCGCGTCGCCTCCGAGCTCGCGATGGCCGGCAAGGTGCAGGCCATCTGCACGGCGCCGCTCAACAAGGAGGCGCTGCACGCCGGCGGCCACGTCTTCCCCGGCCACACCGAGCTGCTCGCCCACCTCACCGGCACGCCCGAGGTGTCGATGATGCTCTCGACCGAGAAGGTCAAGGTCATCCACGTCACGACCCACATCGGCCTCATCGACGCGGTCAACCGCATCGAGCCCGGCCTCGTCGAGCGCGTCATCCGCCGTGGCCACCAGGCCCTCGTCGACGCCGGCAACCCGACCCCCAGGATCGGCGTGTGCGGCATCAACCCGCACGCCGGTGAGAACGGCCTCTTCGGCTACGGCGAGGAGGCCGAGAAGATCGACCCGGCCGTCGAGGTCTGCCGCGCCGACGGCATCGACGTGCACGGGGCCCTGCCGGCCGACACGCTCTTCTTCCTCGCTGGCCGCGGCGACTACGACCTCGTCGTCGCCATGTACCACGACCAGGGGCACGGGCCCGTCAAGGTGCTCGGCCTCGAGGCCGGCGTCAACGTCACGATCGGCCTGCCCGTCATCCGCACGTCCGTCGACCACGGCACGGCCTTCGACATCGCCGGCACCGGTGTCGCCGACCACCGCTCGATGATCGAGGCGCTGCGCCTCGGCGCGGAGATGGCGCCCCGGCCCGTGGACGCCTAAGGTGCCCAGCGTGGCGAAGCACACCGCACAGACGCGTCGGGGAGAGATCGTCCGCCTCGCCACCACCAGTGGGCTCGCGAGCGTGGAGGAGCTCTCCGACCAGCTCGGCGTGACCGCGTCGACGATCCGGCGTGACCTCGCCAAGCTGACCGCCCAGGGCAAGCTCGCCCGCACCTACGGCGGGGTGATGAGCCTCGCGCACCACCCCGAGGCCTCGCTGCGCCAGCGCCTCGGCGAGGCGCACGCCGCCAAGCGCGACATCGCCCGCTGGGCCGCCGACCAGATCGAGCCCGGCGAGACCGTGCTCCTCGACGCCGGCTCGACGATGGGCGCGCTCGCCGACGCGATCACGAAGACGCCCGAGCTGACCGAGCTCACCGTCGTCACGGCCGGCATCAGCGCCATGGGCACCCTCGCCGACAGCATCGGCATCGACGTCATCGCGCTCGGCGGCCGGCTGCGCCCGCTCAGCCAGGCCTTCGTCGGACCGCTCGCCGAGGCCGCCGTGCAGCGGCTGTCCTTCGACCGGGCGTTCATGGGCGCCGACAGCGTGCACGCCGAGCGCGGCATCTGCGAGGCCGACCTGGAGCAGACGCGGCTCAAGGAGCTGATGATGAGCCGGGCCGAGCACACCTACGTCCTCGCGCACGCGGACAAGCTCGGCCAGTCACCGTTCCACGCCTGGGCCGTCATGCCCCGCACGTGGACCCTCGTCACCGACGAGTCCGCCGATCCCGCCCGTCTGCAAGCCTTCCGCGACAACGGCATCGAGGTCGTCATCGCCCCCCGGCGCGACTGACGAGGTCAGGTATGCCGCCCAGCCGGGTGGGCGGCATACGCCATCTGTCGTCGTGGCGGGCGCTCAGTCCTCGACGACGGTCGTCATGACCCAGTCGCGCACCTGCGGCATGTCCTCGAGGTGCTCGACGATGTAGGCCTGGTGCTTCGCGAGCTGCGCCTCGCACCAGGCCTTGACCTCGCTCGACCCGCGCACCTGGCGGCCGGCGTTGTTGATCGCGTCCATGACGAGGGAGTAGCGGTCGACGCCGTTGCGCACCACCATGTCGAACGGTGTCGTCGTCGTGCCCTCCTCGCTGAAGCCGCGCACGTGGAAGCGGTCGGCGTCGGGCCGTCCGTGGACGAGCTGGTGGATGGCGCCGTGGTAGCCGTGGAAGGCGAAGACGACGTCGACGTGGTCGGTGAAGAGCTCGCCGAACCGCACGTCGTCCATGCCGTGCGGGTGGCTGCGGGCTCGGGGCAGCGTCATGAGGTCGACGACGTTGACGACGCGGACGCGCAGCTGGGGCAGCTTCTCCTTGAGGATCTGCGCGGCGGCGACGACCTCCATCGTCACGACGTCGCCCGCGCAGGCGAGCACGAGGTCGGGGTCGCGGTCGCCGTCGTCGGTGCCGGCCCAGTCCCAGATCCCGGCGCCGGCCGCACAGTGCGCGACGGCCTCGTCCATCGTCAGCCACTGCGGCTGCGGCTGCTTGTCGATGACGACGAGGTTGACGTAGTTCTTCGACCGGAAGCAGTGGTCGGCAACGGAGAGAAGGCAGTTCGCGTCCGGCGGCAGGTAGATCCGCGACACCTCGCCGCGCGCGTTGAGCACCGTCTGGATGAGCCCGGGACCCTGGTGCGAGAAGCCGTTGTGGTCGTTGCGCCACGCGGTGGACGTCAGGAGGATGTTGAGGCTCGGCACGTCCGCGCGCCAGTCGAGCTTGTTGGCCTCCTGAAGCCACTTGCTGTGCTGCACCGTCATCGACGCGCTCACCATCGCGAACGCCTCGTACGTCGCGAAGAGGCCGTGGCGGCCGGTCAGCGTGTAGCCCTCGAGCCAGCCGTGGCACGAGTGCTCCGAGAGCACCTCCATGACGCGCCCGTCGTGCGAGAGCTTCTCGTCCTGCTCGAGCACCCGCTCGGCCGTCATCCGGTCTGAGACGTCGAAGACGGCGCCGACCCTGTTGCTGTTGGTCTCGTCGGGGCTGAAGAGCCGGAAGGTCGTCGGGTTGCGCACGTAGAGCTCGCGCATCAGCTCGCCGAGGGCGCGCGTCGACTCCTCCCGGGTCGCCGCCGGCGACGGCACGTCCCGCGCGAAGTCGCGGAAGTCGGGGATGTCGAGCTCGGTGCTGAGGACGCCACCGTTCGCGTGCGGGGAGGCGCTCATCCGCAGGTCGCCCTCCGGGTTCGCCTGCAGCACCAGGTCGGTCGGCCTGCCGGACTCGTCGAAGAGCTCCTCGGGCCGGTACGAGCGCAGCCAGGTCTCGAGGACCGCGAGGTGCTCCGGGTTGTCCTTGACGCCCGAGAGGGGCACCTGGTGCGAGCGCCACGAGCCCGTGACGGGGATGCCGTCGACCTCCTCCGGGCCGGTCCACCCCTTCGGCGTGCGCAGCACGATGAGCGGCCACCGCGGTCGCTCCCCCATCGTCCAGCCGTCGGCCCGCGCCTCCTGCTGGATGGCGCGGATCCGGCCGTATGCCGTCGCCAGCGTCTCCGCGAAGCGCTCGTGCATGCCCGGCACGTCGTCACCCTCGACCTCGAGCACGTCGTAGCCGTGCCCCTCGAGCAGCTTGCGCACCTCGGCCGGGTCCTTGCGGCCGAGCACCGTGGGGCCGGCGATCTTGTAGCCGTTGAGGTGCAGGATCGGCAGGACCGCGCCGTCGCGACGCGGGTTGAGGAACGAGATGCCCTTCCACGAGCCCTCGAGCGGCCCGGTCTCGGCCTCCCCGTCACCGACGACGGCGAGCGCGAGCAGGTCAGGGTTGTCCATGACGGCGCCGAACGCGTGGACGAGGACGTAGCCGAGCTCGCCTCCCTCGTGGATCGAGCCGGGCGTCGTGACGGAGACGTGGCTCGGGATGCCACCGGGCGCCGAGAACTGGCGGAAGAGACGGCGCACGCCGTCCTCGTCGCACGTCACCTTCGGGTAGATCTCGGAGTACGTGCCCTCGAGGTAGCCGGCCGCGACGAGCGCGGGACCACCGTGACCGGGACCGGTGAGGTAGATCGTCTCCTGACCGGTGTGCCGGATGACCCGCGACATGTGGGTGTAGACGAAGGACAGCCCGGGGCTCGTGCCCCAGTGTCCGAGCAGCCGCGGCTTGACGTCGTCCGGCACGAGTGGCCGGCGCAGGAGCGCGTTGTCCTGCAGGTAGATCTGCCCGATCGTCAGGTAGTTGTCGGCCCGCCACCACGCGTCCATCGACGCGATCTCGTCGGCGGTCGGGGCCGGTACGGTGGCGGTCGTCGGGGTCTGGGTCGTCGTCACGGCGGGGGCCTCTCGAGGGGTCGGCGATCGTGCGTCCCGTCGAGCCTCACCGACCGGGGCCCTGCTGACAAGGGGACGAAGCCCCCGGAGCCCTCGGACCTGACCACACGGCATACGCCCTCGGGTGGACCGCCGCACCCGGACAGAGCAGTGGGCCGGTCCCCGTCGGGACCGACCCACCCCACTCCGGAAGGTCAGCGGTTGAAGGCGTCCTTGACGTCGTCGCCCGCGTCCTTGAGCTGCTCGCCCCGCTGCTTGAGGTCTGCCGAGGCCTGGTCACGCTCGCCCTCGGCCTCGAGTCGCTCGTTGTCGGTGACCTTTCCGGCGGCTTCCTTGGCCTTGCCCTTGAGGTCTTCACCCATGTTCTTGGCCTTGTCTTCGGTACCCATGTCAGGGCTCCTTTCGCCTTCGATCGGATACCACTCCCCCTACCCGGTCACCCTCGATCGCCACCACACCGGGACGACGACGTCCACCGGGGCGTCGGACGTCACAGGGCGTCGGTGCCTTTTGCGACACTGGGGTGGTGTCAGCGAACCCGGGTCCCGCGTCGGACCAGCCCGAAGCGTCCGCGCCGTCCGGTCGCGCGCCCCAGACCCGTGACCTGAGCCGGTTCGCCTACCTCTCCATCGCGGCCGCGGTCGTCACCATCACGCTCAAGGTCATCGCGTGGCGCATCACCGGCTCGGTGGGCCTGCTCTCCGACGCGGCCGAGTCGGTCGTCAACCTCGTCGCCGCGATCGCCGTGCTCATCGCGCTCAAGGTCGCCGCGATGCCCGCCGACAAGAACCACCACTTCGGCCACACCAAGGCCGAGTACTTCTCGGCGGCCGTCGAGGGGATGATGATCTTCGTCGCCGCCCTCGTCATCATGTACACCGCGGTCGAGCGGTTCCTGCACCCGCAGCCCATCGAGAACGTCGGCCTCGGCCTCGCCATCTCGGTCGTCGCGTCGGCCGTCAACGGCGGCGTGGCGATCGTGCTGCTGCGCGCCGGGCGTCGCTACCGCTCGCTGACGCTCACCGCCGACGGCAAGCACCTCATGACCGACGTGTGGACGTCCGCCGGGGTCGTCGTCGGCGTCGTGCTCGTCGCCCTGACCGGGATCGCGCGTCTCGACCCCGTCATCGCCTTCCTCGTCGGCATCAACATCGTCTGGACCGGGTGGAAGCTCATCCGCGAGTCCACCGAGGGCCTGATGGACATCTCGATGCCCAAGGAGGACAACAGCGCGATCGCCGAGATCCTCGCCCGCTTCGTCACGCGCGAGGTCCACTTCCACGCGCTGCGCACCCGGGTCTCGGGCCACCACCGGTTCGCCGAGGTGCACGTGCTCGTGCCCGGGGCGTGGACGGTCCAGCAGGGGCACGACCTCGTCGAGGAGGTCGAGGAGGCCGTGCACCGCGGGTTCGGCGAGATCGCCCTGACGTGCCACCTCGAGCCCTCCGAGGACCCTCGCGCCTACGGCGACTACACGGCCGAGTTCCCCATCCCGACCCACGACGACATCGTCGCCGCGCACGGGTCGACACCGCGGGGCGACGACCAGGCATGAGCCGCGCGCACGTCGTCCTCCCCTCGCCCGTCGGCGAGCTGACCGTCGTCGCCGAGGACGGCGCCATCTCGCACCTGCTCATGGACGCCGCGAAGTACCGTCCTGACGACCCCGACGTGCTCGGCGATGCCGGTGACCCGTCCGACGAGCCCTTCGCGGCGGCCGCGGTGCAGCTCGCCGCGTACTTCACCGGCGCCCTGACCGAGTTCGACCTGCCGCTCGCGCCCCGCGGCGACGTCTTCCACCAGAAGGTGTGGGCGCTGCTGCGCGAGATCCCCTACGGCCAGACGCGCAGCTACGGCGACCTCGCGCGGGCGCTCGGCGACCGCAACCTCGCCCAGGCCGTCGGCACGGCCAACGGCCGCAACCCCATCGCCGTCGTCGTGCCGTGCCACCGCGTCATCGGGGCCGACGGCTCACTCGTGGGGTATGCCGGAGGGCTGGGTCGCAAGCGCTTCCTCCTCGCGCTCGAGGAGCCTCCCGCCGCCGACTCCGGTCGCCTCTTCTGACAGCGGCCACCCGACACCCGTGCGACGACGCACTCACCCACCACTCGAGTGAGAGCCCGGCCACCGTCGAGTGAGCCCCCGTCCCACTCGAGTGAGCGTCCCGCCCCGTCCGCCACACTGGGACCTCACACTTCCGCGGGCCGGAGCGTCTACAGGGCATGAAGCGACCGTTCGAGCAGGCCGTCACCGAGCACGGGGCCGTCGTGCTGCGCGTCTGCCGTGCCGTGCTCGGCCCGACCGAGGCCGACGACGCATGGTCCGAGACCTTCCTCTCGGCCCTGCGTGCCTGGCCCGACCTGCCCGACGACGCGAACGTCCGGGCGTGGCTCGTCACCATCGCGCACCGCAAGGCCGTCGACGTCGCCCGAGCGGGCGCCCGTCACGCCGTCCCGGTCGCGGTGGTGCCCGACGCCACCGCCCCACGCGCCGACCAGCCGGAGGAGGCCCTGCCCGACGGGGACCTCTGGACGGCCGTCGCCGCACTCCCCGAGAAGCAGCGCCTCTGCGTGGCCTACCACCACGTGGCGGGGCTGCCCCACCCCGAGGTCGCCCGCATCGTCGGCGGCACACCGGCGGCAGCACGCCGCGCGGCGGCCGACGGGATCGCGCGGCTCCGGTCCACGTACGCCACCGACGGAAGGGTGAGCACCCATGTCTGACCACACGACCCAGCTCCTCACCGAGCCCCTGACCGGCGAGGACGCACGCCTCGCCGCCCTCCATGCAGCTCTCGTCGACCGTGCCTCCGCAGAGTCCGCCGTCGACGTGACCTACCGCCTCGTGGACTCGCCCGTCGGGTCGCTCCTGCTCGCCGCCACCGAGCTCGGGGTCGTACGCGTGGCCTTCGAGACCGAGGGCCACGACCGGGTCCTCGAGTCGCTCGGGTCGTCCGTCGGCTCGCGGATCCTGCGCGGCGGCGACCGCCTCGACCCGCTGGCCCGCGAGCTCGACGACTACTTCGCCGGCCGGCGGCAGGGCTTCGACATCCCGCTCGACCTGCGCCTGGCGCGCGGTTTCCGGCTCACGGTGCTCCGGCACCTCGGCGAGATCCCCTACGGATCGACCGAGAGCTACGGGGAGGTCGCCGTGGCGTCGGGCAGCCCGCGCGCCGTCCGCGCGGTCGGGTCGGCGTGCGCGACGAACCCGCTGCCGATCGTCGTGCCGTGCCACCGCGTCGTCCGCTCGGACGGCTCGCTCGGCGGCTACCTCGGTGGCCTGCCCGCCAAGGAGCGGCTCCTCGCCCTCGAGCGCGCCGCCTGACCTCCACCTGCCGTGACCGGGCGCTCACTCGAGTGGGACGGGGCGCTCACTCGAGTGGGGTGGGACGATCGGGGGCATGCGCCTCGGAGACCCGTCGTGAGCTGGCCCGTGCGAGCGACGAAGGTCGTCTACGAGAACCCGTGGATCCGGGTCCGTGAGGACGCCGTGACCCGACCCGACGGCACCGACGGCATCTTCGGGGTCGTCGAGATGCAGCGCCCCGCCGTGTTCGTCGTGGCCCTGACCGACGACGACGAGGTCGTCCTCGTGACCCTCGACCGGCACACCGTCGGCAGCTCCGTCGAGGTCCCTGCCGGCGGCACCGACGGCGAGGACCCTCTCGAGGCCGCCCGGCGAGAGCTCGCCGAGGAGACCGGCCTCGTGGCTCGGGACTGGCGACAGGTCGGCACGATGAACGCCCTCAACGGCGTGTGCCGGGCACCGGAGGTCGTCTTCCTCGCCACCGGGCTCGAGTCGGCACCGGGCGTCCACGACAGCGCGGCCCGCGCCGAGGAGGGCATCCGGGACGTCCGCCGGGTCCCGGTCCGCGAGGTCATCGACCTGGTCGGTGACGGCACGATCACCGACGGCGAGACGGTCGCCGCGCTCATGCTCGCGCTCGTCGCCCTCGGGAGGGTCTCCTGAGCCCTCTCGGGAGCCCGCGGCGCCGCGACGACCGCGCCACCCGGCATACGCCATCGGGTGAGATCGGAGCCGAGTGCAACGGTTCGCCGTGCCCCTGTGTCTAGGTGGGTGTACGACACTGACAGCCAGACGATCGGCACCACCGATGACGACCGGGACCGGCGGGAGCACATGAGACGCAGGGACGAGGCGGCGTTCCGCAGCTTCGTGGAGGAGCGGCAGACGATGCTGCGCCGACGCGCCTACCTGCTCTGCGGCAACTGGGCCGACGGCGACGAGCTCGTCCAGGAGGCCCTGGCGCGCGTCTACGTCGCCTGGCCGCGCATCGCCACCGGCGCCGAGACGGCCTACACGAGACGCACGATGATGAACCTCTACCTCAACGACCAGCGCAAACGGCGCCGCGAGGTCCTCACCGACGAGGCCCCCGAGCCGGCCACGACCGACCACGACCGCGAGCTCGCGATGACCCTGACCGACCTGCTGCGCGACCTTCCCGAGAAGCAGCGCGCCGTCCTCGTCCTCCGCTTCTGGGAGGACCTCACGGTGCCCCAGATCGCCGAGTGCACGGGCGTGGCCGAGGGCACCATCAAGAGCCAGATCTCGCGCGGGCTCGCCGCCCTGCGAGACCGGCTCGCCGAACCACCACTGACCGGGGCGGGAGCCTTCCCATGAGCGACGACACGACGAGCGGACCCGGCACCGCGCCGGAGGAGGGCGAGCTGCAGCTGCGAAAGGCGCTGTCCACCATGAACGACCTCGAACCACCCCGGGACGACCTCTTCGCCCAGCGCGCCCTGATGCGCGGGCGGGCCCGCACCTCACGCCGCCGCTCCACGCTGCTCGGCGCCGCGGCCGCGCTCGTCGTGGTCGGCGCCGTCGGCGGCTCGTGGATGGCACTCAGCCAGGGCGGCGGGTCGGCGAGCAGTGCGAGCGCGGGCTCGGCCCCCGAGGTCATGAAGGACGCGACCGGGAGCGCGGGCGCCGACAACGGCGCCCGCGGCCCCGCGACCCTCAGTGGCAGCGAGACCCCGACGGGCGTCGACCTCGTCCCGTCGGCGCCGCCCGCCCGTGACAGCACGCGCTGGTTCGGCACCCTCTCGACCCTGCAGACGAACGCGTTCGACGCCGTCGAGCCCACCGTGGCCGCGCGCTGGCCCGACGTCTTCTCGGGGGCGTACGCCGCCGATGCCGCAGGCGCCCGCGTGGCCGTCGTCGTCACCCGGCACGACCCCGACCTCGAGGCCTTCGTGGCCGCCGCGATGCCGGCACCGACCGATGTGGAGTTCGTCGTCATGAGCCATTCCCTGGCCGAGAAGCAGAAGGTGGCGAAGGAGATCATCGACCAGCGAATGCTCTGGCGTTCCAAGGGGATCGAGATCATCGCCGTGACCCAGGACGGACGCGCAGACCAGGTCGTCGTCATGGCCGACGAGGGCTCGTCGCCCGGTCTCATCGCGCAGCAGTACGGCGACATCGTGAGGGTCGTCCCGTCGACCCCGACGGCTCCGGGCAAGTTCCCGGACGGGAGCACGCTGCCGACCCTGCAGCAGTAGGAGGGCGCGTCGTCGGCCGCCGCGATTAGGCTGCTCGACATGGAGCAGCCGACCCCTCCGCAGGCACCGATCAGCCCGCTCGACGCGCTCCGACGCATCTGCTTCCTGCTCGAGCGCGGCCGCGAGAGCAGCTACCGCGTCGACGCGTTCCGCAAGACCATCGAGGCCATCACCCTCATCTCCGAGGAGGAGCTGCACGAGCGCGTCGAGGCCGGAACCCTCAAGCAGATCAAGGGAATCGGCGACTCGAGCGCCGCGATCATCGGTCAGGCCGTGCGCGGCGTCCTGCCGGCCTACCTCGTCTCCGCCGAGGAGAAGCACGGCGCACCGCTGACGGCCGGAGGCGCTGAGCTCTACGCCGCGCTCCGCGGAGACCTGCACGCGCACTCGAACTGGAGCGACGGCGGGAGCCCCATCGAGGAGATGGTCCTCGCCGCCGTCGAGCTCGGGCAGGAGTGGATGGCGCTGACCGACCACTCACCGCGCCTCACCGTCGCCAACGGCCTGAGCCGGGACCGCCTCACCGACCAGCTGAAGCGCGTCGACGCCATCAACGCGAGCCTCGGCGAGGCCTTCACGCTCCTGCGGGGCATCGAGGTCGACATCCACCTCGACGGCTCCCTCGACCAGGACGACGACATGCTCGACCAGCTCGACGTCGTCACGGCCTCGATCCACTCGAAGCTGCGCCAACCGTCGTTCGAGATGACACCACGCATGGTGGCCGCCGTGCGCAACCCGCACACCAACGTCCTCGCGCACTGCACCGGTCAGCTCGTGACGGGCGGCCGCGGCAAGCGCCCGCCGTCGCAGTTCGACGCCGAGAAGGTCTTCCGCGCCTGCCTCGAGCACGACGTCGCCGTCGAGATCAACTCGCGGCCCGAGCGGTGCGACCCGCCCGACGAGCTCATCGAGCTCGCCCGCGACCTCGGCTGCCTCTTCACCATCGACTCCGACGCCCACGCGCCGGGCCAGCTCGACATGAAGTCCCTCGGCTGCGAGCGCGCCGAGCGCCTCGGCATCCCCGCCGAGCGCATCGTCACGACGTGGCCCGTCGACGAGGTCCGGGCGTGGGCCAAGGGGTGATCCTGAGTGCCGTTTCGGAGGCGATCGGAGGGGTCCCGGACGGGCATCCGGAGCCGATTTGGACGGTGCTGGAATCTCCCATATAGTTTCGACGTCCCAACGGATAGGTCGGGCAGGTCCCCATCGTCTAGCGGCCTAGGACTCCGCCCTTTCACGGCGGCAGCACGGGTTCGAATCCCGTTGGGGATACGCAGTACAGTTCGACACGCACCACCCAGTAAGGCCCCGTAGCGCAGTTGGTTAGCGCGCCGCCCTGTCACGGCGGAGGTCGCCGGTTCGAGCCCGGTCGGGGTCGCAAGACAGCAGAAGCGCCGCTCTCCACAGAGAGCGGCGCTTCTCGCATGTCCGGCCTTGCGTGTCCGGCCTCGTAGGGTGGGCGGGTGCGGATCGCGGTGCTCGACGACTACCAGGGCGTCGCCCTGTCCAGCGCCGACTGGTCGCCGGTCACCGCCCACCCGACCTCGCCGTGCACCGTCGACGTCTTCCGCGACCACCTCTCCGACGCCGCGGCCCTCACCGAGCGCCTCGCGCCCTACGACGCCGTCGTCGTCATGCGCGAGCGCACCCCGCTGCCGGCGGCCGTCCTCGCCGCCCTCCCCCGCCTGCGGCTCGTCGTGACGACCGGCCGCCGCAACCCGAGCATCGACGTCGCCGCGGCCACCGCCGCCGGCGTCACCGTCTGCGGCACCGAGAGCCTCGCCACCGCCCCCGCCGAGCTGACGTGGGCGCTCGTCCTCGGGCTGGCCCGGCAGCTCGTCCCCGAGGCCACGGCCGTGCACGACGGCGGCTGGCAGACGACGGTCGGTCGCGACCTCTCCGGCCACACGCTCGGCCTGCTCGGGCTCGGCCGCATCGGCACGCAGGTCGCCGCGGTGGGCCGGGCCTTCGGGATGGACGTCGTCGCGTGGAGCCGCAGCCTCACCCCGGAGCGGGCCGCGCAGGCGGGCGTCCGGGCGGCCCCGCTCGACGACGTGCTGTCGGGCTCCGACGTCGTCTCGGTCCACCTCGTCCTCGCCGAGGGCACCTGCGGTCTCGTCGGTGAGCGCGAGCTGGCGCTCATGCGCCCCGACGCGCTGCTCGTCAACACCTCCCGTGGCCCCATCGTCGACGAGCACGCCCTCCTCTCGGCCCTCCGGCGAGGTCATCTCGGTGGCGTGGGGCTCGACGTCTTCGACGAGGAGCCCCTCCCCGCCGACCACCCGCTGCGCACCGCGCCGCGCACGCTGCTGACACCCCACCTCGGCTACGTGACGCGTGACGCCTACGCGACGTTCTGGGCCGGCGTCGTCGAGGACGTGACGGCATACCTCGACGGTGCCCCGATCCGAACGCTCTGACCGCTCGTCGGGCGCGGGACCGCGCCACGGCTGCGTCCCGGCGACCCGCACCGCGAGATCTCGCGCAGGACCATTCCGAGGGCGTATGCCGTCCGGCCGGCTCCCGCGGGTCCGCGACCTCAGCGGTGGCCGGCGCGCAGCACCAGCTCGAGCTCGAACCGGACCTCGGGGTCGTCGAGCGCGTCGCCGAAGAGCTCCTTGAGCTGGGCGACGCGGTAGCCCACGGTCTGCTGGTGGACGAAGAGCTCGGCGGCGATCGGGGCGCGCTGTCCCTGGTGGCGCAGCCACGACAGGAGGGTCTCGGTGAGGCGCTCCCGCACGGCCGGCCTCAGCCCGTCGAGCGGTGCGAGCCGGGTGCGCGCGAGGTCATCGGTGGCGAGCGGCTCGGCGAGGACGACGAGCTCGGCGAGGTGGTCCTCGACCCAGACGGGGGCGGCGTCGCCGTGCGGCCGGTCCGAGCCGGGCGCGACCCCGTGCGCCCCCGCCGACGTCGCGAGGTGCAGCGACTCGCCCGCCTGCTGCCACGGGCGGGCCGGGCCGACGATGGCGCGCCGCCCACGCAGGGCCCGCTCCAGGTCGCGCCGACGCGCCTTGCGGCTGACGAACGGGAAGACGACGACGACGTCCGCGCCTCGCTCGGCGACGAGGCCGTCGGGGCCCAGCGACCCGCGCAGCCCGTCGACGTGCGGGAAGGGCACGAGGGCGACGACGACGACCTCGGGCAGGGTCCAGCCCACGGCTGCGGCCAGCCGCGCCACGCCGCCGTCGCTCGAGTCGCCGCGCAGGATCATCTCGAGCAGCTCACCGCGCAGCCGCAGCTGCTCACCGGCGCGCTCGGACTGCTCCTGGGCGTAGCCCTGCGCGCTCGCCGCGGACAGCTCGTCGATGTAGGCGAAGAGCGACTCGCCGAGGGAGAGCAGCACGTCGGGCGGCAGCTGCGACACGTCGACGGTGCGCGAGATCGCGCGGAAGGTGACGCGCGCGCCGTAGCGGTAGGCGGCGAGGAGGGACTCGAGGCTCCGGCCGGAACGCACCTCCCCGCGACCGAGGTTCTCGTAGACCCACTTCCCGTCGTCGGACAAGGCCGTGAGGCGCGTCCCCGGCAGGTCGAGGAAGCGGTTGAGCGCCACCGTCACGCCCCGACGGACGCCCTGCCCGAAACGACCCTCCATCGGCATCGCATAGACCGGCACGTCACGGGGTATGCCCTCGATGATGGCCTCGACGATGTCGCCGACGACGGGGCGAAGCACGGTCGTGACTTCGGCTGGCAGAGACAACCACGGCGGGTCTGACGTGTCCTGCGCCACTTCGACCTCCCACCTTTTGTCGTCACGCGATAGTTTCCTTTCTCAAAGAGTACGCGCCGCCCCAAGATCCCGAGGGGCTTCGGCGACGACCATAGGAGGATGACCCAGATCAGAGCTCTCCGGCGTGTGGCGTCGATCCTGACGACCCCTCTCGCGCCCGAGGACATCATCAATCTGGTCAACCCGCTCGCGTCGGCGCGACAGCTGCGCGGGGTCGTCACGAAGGTGGTCCGCGAGACCCCCGACTCGACGACGATCCACTTCCGGCCCGGCCGCGGCTGGAACCCCCACGCCGCCGGCCAGTGGGCCCGCATCGGCGTCGAGATCGACGGCGTGCGCCAGTGGCGCAGCTACTCGCTGTCGGCCGCCGTCGGCCACGACCCCGCCATCACCGTCACCGCGATCGGCTTCGTGTCGACGGCGCTCGCTCGCAGCACCAAGGTCGGCGACATCCTCTTCCTCGACACCCCGCAGGGCGACTTCGTGCTCCCCGAGCACCCCCGTCCCCTCCTCATGCTGACGGCGGGCAGCGGGCTGACGCCGGTCATGTCGATGATCCGCACGCTCGTGCCGCGACGACCCGACGCCGACGTCGTGCTCGTCCACTCGGCGCGCACCCGCGACGACGCCCTCTTCCACGACGAGCTGCTCGAGCTCGCCGACCAGTTCCCCGGCCTCACGGTCCGCCACTGGTTCACGCGCGAGGAGGGCTCGCGGCGGCTCGACCTCTCGGACGTCACCGACCTCGAGACGCTCTGTCCCGACTGGCGCGAGCGGGCGGCATACGCCTGCGGTCCGACCGACTTCCTCGACGCGGCCACCGAGCTGTGGCTGCGCGACGGCGACGACGCCACGCACACGAACCTCACCATCGAGCGCTTCGCGCCCGTCCTGCTGGAGGGATCCGGCGGCGAGGGCGGGCTGCTGACCTTCGAGAAGTCCGACAAGGAGGTCGAGGCGGGCGGCGACGTCCCCCTCCTCGAGGCCGGCGAGGACTGCGGCGTCGTCATGCCGAGCGGGTGCCGCATGGGCATCTGCCGCAGCTGCCTCGTCCCGCTCGTCGCCGGCAAGGTCCGCGACCTGCGCACCGGTGAGGTCCACGGCGACGAGGGCGAGCTCATCCAGACCTGTGTCAACGCAGCCGCCGGACCCGTCCACCTGGACATCTGAGAAGGGAACCACCATGACTGCCACCACGAACCGACCGACCACGACGCCCCTCGAGGCCGAGGCCACCGATGTCGCCGAGGGCACCGCCCCGACGACCCGGACGCGCAAGCCGGTCCTCGCGGCGTCCGGCGGCCCCGCCAAGCGCCCGAGCGCCGCCGCGCACCTCTCCGACGCCGACGTCGAGCAGCTCGGCAAGGAGCTCGACGCCCTGCGCGACCGCGTCATCGCGACGCGCGGCGCCTCCGACGCGGCCTACATCCGCCGCGTCATCCGCATCCAGCGCACCCTCGAGGTGGCCGGGCGCGCGACGCTTCTCCTGTCGAAGAAGAAGTCGGCGTTCGTCGCCGGTACCGCGATGCTCAGCGTCGCGAAGATCCTCGAGAACATGGAGATCGGCCACAACGTCCTGCACGGCCAGTGGGACTGGATGCGCGACCCCGACATCCACTCCACGACGTGGGAGTGGGACTTCGTCACCCCGGCGGCTGCCTGGAAGCACACGCACAACGACCTGCACCACACGTGGACCAACGTGCTGGGCAAGGACAAGGACGTCGGCTACTCCATCCTGCGCATGGACGAGGGCCAGCCCTGGCACCCGGGCAACCTCGGCAACCCGCTCTACAACATGATCCTCGCGCCCTTCTTCGAGTGGGGCATCGCGATCTACGACCTCGAGCTCGAGGCCGTCAAGGACGGCGAGAAGTCCAAGGACGACCTCAAGAAGGACCTCAAGGCCATGGGCCGCAAGGTCGTTCGCCAGTTCACCAAGGACTACGCCGCGACCCCGCTCGCCGCCGTCCCCTTCGGGTCGGGCAAGCAGGCCCTCATCGGCACCTTCACGGCCAACGCGATCCGCAACGTCTGGGCGCACTCGGTCATCTTCTGCGGCCACTTCCCCGACGGCGTCGACACCTTCACCGAGGAGGAGATCGAGGGCGAGACCCGCGGCGACTGGTACATCCGCCAGATGCTCGGCTCGGCCAACATCTCGGGCAGCAAGCTCATGCACATCATGACCGGCAACCTCAGCCACCAGATCGAGCACCACTGCTTCCCCGACCTGCCGAGCAACCGCTACCACGAGGTCGCCGTCGAGATGCGCGAGATCTGCGAGCGCTACGGCCTGCCGTACACGACCGGCCCGCTGCCCAAGCAGGTCTACCAGGCGTGGGCCAAGGTCTTCCGCCTCGCCCTGCCGAACCGGCCGCGCCCCCTGCCGAAGAACGCCGCCCACGCCGTCAACGCCCCGGTCCCGCCGCGGCGCTCCGCACTGCCGATGGTGGCCAGTGTCGGCTGAGGCGGCCATGTCGTCAGCACGACCGGTGCCGACGGCCGCCTTCTTCGACCTCGACCGCACCCTGATCAGAGGATCCGCCAACTACCCGCTCGCGATCGCTGCCTTCCGCGGCGGTCACGTGCCGTGGAAGGACCTCGTCAAGGACACCGTCAACGCGATCTCCTTCCACCGCAAGGGATCCACCGACGAGGGCTCCGAGGCGCTGCGCGAGCGCATCCTCAGGGCGGTCGCCGGCATCCCGCAGTCCGACATCATCCACCTGACCGACGCGATCGTCCCGGGCATCGTGCGCAAGGCCATCCCGGCCTCGATGGGCCTGCTCGCCGAGGCACGCGCCGTCGGCCACGACCGCATCGTCGTGTCGGCCTCCCCCATCGAGCTCGTCAGCCGCATCGCGACGGCGCTCGGGCTCGAGGGGGCCGTCGCCACGCGCAGCGAGCTCGACGAGGAGGGCCGCTACACGGGGCACCTCACGGGTGAGTTCTGCTACGGCGCAGGCAAGGTCATCGAGATCGAGAAGCTCGCAGCCGAGCGCGGCTACGACCTCGAGCGGTGCGCCGCCTTCAGCGACTCGGTCAGCGACCTGCCGATGATGGAGCGCGTCGGGGAGGCCGTCGCGGTCAACCCCGACCGTGAGCTGCGCGAGCTCGCGCGCGAGCGGGGCTGGCGCATCGTCGAGGTCGGCCGCAAGCGCCACTGACCAGCCCGAGGTCGTATGCCCTTCGGCCCGGTCAGAGGGTCCAGCTCGACTTCTCGTAGCCGACGGCCATGCACCAGGTGCTGACGCAGTCGAGCCTGATCGCCTGGAAAGGCAGGGTTCTCGACGACCGCGACCAGGACGACCCGTTCCAGACGTGGACGCTCCCGTCGTAGGAGCTGCCGAGGCAACGCGTCGCGCTCGGGCAGGACAGGGTGTCGAGATGGTCGGGAAGCGTCCGACGCACCGACCACGTGGTCCCGTTGAACGTCGAGTAGTAGCGGCCGGAGTCAGAGTCGTCCATGCAGAAGGTGCTCGAGGCGCACGTGAGGCGAATCGGGGAGTTCAGGCCCGAGCGCCGTAGGGACGACCATTTCGAGCCGTTCCAGGTGCGGTAGTCACCGTCCCAGGTCATGGCCATGCAGAAGCGCGGACCTGCGCAGGTCGACTCGCTGACGGCTGAGGTCGGGAACAGCGTCGAGGGCGCCGACCACGTCCTGCCGTTCCAGCGACGCACGTCTCCAGACTGGAAGACGAAACACGCCGTGGTCGAGGCGCACGCGACGTCCGTCCACGGGTTGACGGTGTCGAACGTGACCGCCGGAGCCCAGGCACCCGTCCACAGCCGCGACGTGCCCTGCTGCTGGTCGACCGTCATGCACCACGTCGCCGAGAGGCAGTCGACGGATGACGGATACGTCCCGAGCCGCACCGTCCCCGTCCACGCGCTGCCGTTCCAGCGAACCGCGCTGCCGAGGTAGTCGGTGGCCATGCAGAACGTGGTCGTCGGGCAGGACAGGTCTGCGACCCACTGCGACGAGAGGTCGAACGTCCGTGCGGCGGTCCACGTGGAGCCGCCTCCGCGCCAGAAGTGGCCGCGGTTGTCGACGACGACGCACGTGGACGAGGACGGGCAGTCGACGGCGTAGGTCGCGCCGTAGACCGACGCGATGCTCCGGATCGTCCAGGACGAGCCGTTCCAGCGACCGACCCGCTCGTCGCCGACGGCCTGGCACGACGTCGCCGAGGTGCACGACAGCGAGTTGGCCTCGAGCAGCATGCCGTTCTGGGCCTGTCCCGCATAGCGCCACGAGGCCCCGTTCCACCGCCACGTGCGGTACGACGTGCCACTCGTCGCGAGGCAGAAGGTCGCCGACGTGCACGAGAGGTCGAACGTGGAGTCGACGCTCGTCTGGTTGAGGAAGGAGGCAACCCACTGCGCACCCGAGGACCTCAGAGCGATCGCGGCACCCGTGCTGGCGACACCGATCCCGTGACAGACGGCCGCCGACGGACAGACCACGGCATCGACCCGCGAGGCCCACGGGGCGGTGACGACGCCAGTGATCGTCGAGCCGTTCCAGTAGCCGATGCGGCGAGCGGACTGGTCGTTGCCGGCGACCACCGCGCAGCGGCTCGAGCTGTAGCAGCTGACGGTCCGGAACGGGGCGAGCGCCGACGGCACGACCGTCCAGGCGCCCGAGCGGTAGACGCCGTAGCCGAATGCCGACACCGCGAGGCAGAAGGACGTCGTCGGACACGAGACGGCGCGGACGTCGGGGTTCTGGCCGTCGACGCGGGGGAAGACGACTTTGGGGGCGGTCCAGGTGCTGCCGTTGAAGGTCATGGCCCGGCCGGAGAGGTCGACCGCCATGCACCACGTCGTCGTCGGGCACGAGACGTCGCTCGGCCGGCCGCGGTCCGGGATCGCCGTGACCGGCGCGCTCCAGACGGGGTCGGCGGCGGCGGTCACCGTCGGGACGCTGCGCGGCGCCACCCCGGAGGGCGGGCTGGCCTGCGCCGACTCGACCGGCGGCGACGTGACCGTCGCGACGAGGACCGCCAGCGCAGCGACGACCTGGCCCAGTACGCGGCTCGCGCGCATGTCTCACCCCTGTGTGCTCGTGCACGCGACAGCCGCGCGGGCCGATGCTAGGGACCGCGGGCCTCAGTGGGCAAGACCCCACGCTCATCAGGGCCGTCGACGCCGTGCCATCGCCGGGGTGCCCGCGCGTGGCACACTTCGCGACATGCCGACGATGCGACGAGCCCTCCCGCTGCTGATGGCGGTGACGGCCGCGGGCATCGCATCCTGTGGGACACCCGCGGGTGCCGGCGGGTCCGCCACGCCGGTCGCACCGACCACGATGGACGGCGGCGGGTGGTTCTCCTACGCCCCGGCGTCGGAGACTGCCGTCGCCACCGACGCACCCTCCGGGCGTGCGACACCCTCGACCGACGACAAGGGACGCGCCATGGACACGGACCGGTTCTGGCAGCTCGTGGACCGGGCCGCCTCCGCGGATCCCGCCGCCGCAGCCGAGTCGCTCTACGACGCCCTGTCGGCGCTGCCCCCGGAGGAGGTCCTCACCTTCGAGCGCGAGCTCGTGCGGCAGATGGGTCGGTCCAACACCTTCCTGCACCACGCAGCCGCCGAGACGGTGATGGGCTCCACGAGCCAGGACGTCTTCGTCAGCTTCCGCACGTGGGTGCTGGCCCAGGGTCGAGAGGTCTACGACGCCTTCGTCGCCGACCCGGACTCCCTTGCCTCGCACGGACCGGACGACGACGAGCAGGTCGGCGCCGCAGAGTCGTTCGAGGGCGTCGCCCTCGACGCCTGGTCGGCGCAGACCGGGCGCGACCCGTACGCCGAGGGGTCGGGCGTGCCCGTCGGCGACTCGGTCTACGACGAGCCGTCAGGCACCCGGCTCGACGACGCCCAGCGGCTCGCCCGCTTCCCGCGCCTCGCGGCGGCCTACGTGGGCGGCTCGCCCGCCGACGGTCCGGCGCCGATCGTCCGACGCTGAGGCCACCGGGGCACCCGCGTCACCAGGAGGTGTGGAGGGGACGTCCCTCAGCGAAGCCCGCCGTGCTCTGGAGCCCGACGACAGCCCGCTCGTGGAACTCCTCGAGCGTGCGCGCACCGGCATACGTGCAGCTGCTGCGCAGCCCTGCCACGATCTGGTCGATGACGTCCTCGACCGACGGGCGCGCGGGGTCGATGTACATCCGGGCCGTGCTGATGCCCTCCTCGAAGAGGGCCTTGCGGGCGCGGTCGTACTCGGTGTCGGTGGCCGTGCGGTTGCGCACCGCGCGGCTGCTCGCCATGCCGAAGGACTCCTTGTACTGGCGGCCGTCGTTGTCGGTGTAGAGGTCGCCGGGCGACTCGAGCGTGCCGGCGAACCACGAGCCGATCATGACGTTGGAGGCGCCGGCGGCGAGCGCGAGGGCCACGTCGCGGGGGTGGCGGACTCCGCCGTCGGCCCACACGTGCTTGCCGAGCTCCCTTGCCGCCGTGGCACATTCGAGGACCGCGGAGAACTGCGGCCGACCGACCGCCGTCATCATGCGGGTCGTGCACATCGCGCCGGGGCCGACCCCGACCTTGACGACGTCGGCACCGGCCTCGATGAGCTCTCGCGTGCCGGCAGCCGACACGACGTTGCCGGCGACGACCGGCACGCGCGGGTCGAGGGCCCGGACCGCACGCAGCGCGTCGAGCATCTTGTCCTGGTGTCCGTGGGCCGTGTCGATGACGAGGACGTCGGCGCCGGTGTCGAGCACCTCGGCGGCCTTGGCCGCGACGTCGCCGTTGATGCCGACCGCGGCGGCCACGCGCAGGCGCTGTGCGTCGTCGACGGCAGGCTGGTAGAGCCCGGCCCGGATGGCGCCGCCGCGGGTGAGGATGCCGACGAGCTCCCCGTGCTCGGACACGACGGGCGCGACCTTGCGCCGGGCCGCCGACAGTCGCTCGAAGGCCTCCTGCGGGTCGATGGAGTCGGGCAGCACGACCATGTCCTCGTGCATGACGTCGTGCACCTGCGTGTAGCGGTCGACCCCGGTGAGGTCCTTCTCGGTGACGATGCCGACGGGCTTGGGACCGTCGACGACGACTGCGGCGCCGTGGGCGCGCTTGCCGATGAGGATGAGCGCCTCGCCGGCGGTCATGTGCCGCTCGAGCGTGATCGCCGTGTCGTGGACGAGGTCGCGCCCCTTGACCCAGCCGACGACGTCGCGCACGACCTCGACGGGGATGTCCTGCGGGATGACGGCGATGCCGCCGCGGCGGGCCACCGTCTCGGCCATGCGGCGACCCGCGATCGCGGTCATGTTCGCGACGACGAGCGGGATCGTCGTGCCGGAGCCGTCGACGGTCGACAGGTCGACGTCGAGGCGGCTCGTGACCGACGAGCGGCTCGGGACCATGAAGACGTCGTCGTAGGTGAGGTCGAGCTGGGGCTGGAGGCCGTTGAGGAACTGCACGATCACCAACTCTAGGCGCCCGAGCCGGGCAGACCGCACCGGACGACCCCACGCCCACGGCACCGGCCCCCGGCACGCGGCCGGATGGCATACGCCCGTTCTCCTGTGCGGGCGCCCGCGCAGGAGGACGATGGACGGTGGACGCGACTGCGCCCCGGATCGATTGGGGGAACGCCATGACGGATGCACCGCACGTGTGCTTCGACCGGATCCTTCCCAAGGACCTGATGCGCCCTCACCGGCGCGAGCGCGGCCCGGACGGCGCGGACCGCGCGATATCGCCCATCGGCAAGGCGTGGATGAACGGCACGACGCTCAAGGTCCGCTTCCTCGAGGGCACGCCCGCGCAGCAGGCCAAGGCGCGTGAGCAGGCCGCGTGGTGGCAGGCCGCGTGCAACATCTCCTTCGACTTCGGCGACCACCTCAACGCCGACCTCCGGATCTCCTTCGACCCGAGCGACGGCGCCTGGTCCTACGTCGGCACCGACAACAAGAGCATCCCGAGCGACGAGGCGACGATGAACCTCGGCTTCCTCGACGGCGGCACCGCGGGGCACGAGTTCGGTCACGCCATCGGCCTCGCCCACGAGCACTCGAACCCGCAGGGCGGCATCCAGTGGAACGAGCCAGTCGTCATCGCGGCCCTCGCCGGACCCCCGAACCGCTGGGACGAGGCGAAGGTGCGCCACAACGTCTTCATGAAGTACGCGCTCGACCAGATCAAGGGGACGCAGTTCGACCCCGACTCGATCATGCTCTACGCGTTCCCGGCGACGTGGACCCTCAACGGCGTCGCGACGCACGCCAACGACGACCTGTCGTCGCTCGACAAGGCGTTCGTCGCGGGAGCAGCCATGTATCCCAAGGGTGCTCCTGTCGTCACCGACGCGACGACCCTGACGGTCGACGGCCCGAAGGTCGAGGGCTCGATCGGCGCCGCCGGCGAGGAGGACCTCTACGCCTTCGACGTCGCGAGCGACGGGCTCTACGAGGTGACGACCCGCGGCTCGACCGACGTCTACCTCTCGCTCTTCGGTCCGGACAGCGAGACCGACCTCGTCGGCGAGGACGACGACAGCGGCTACGGCGTCAACGCGCGCGTGCGCGCCGGACTGACCCCCGGTCGCTACGTGGCCCAGGTGCGCCACTACCGGCCGAGCGGGACCGGCTCCTACTCGATCCGAGCGCGCCGGCGCTGACCGGCTCGGACCGCTCGCACCCACAGCCCCTCCACGGCCCCTCCACCGAGGACGTATGCCGTCCGCACGCCACCCGACGGCATACGTCCTCGCGCTTCGCCTCCGGCGTAAGCCGTTGACGCTCGCCCGTAATGGAGTAATCCTGATTACATGATTACGAATGAAGCACTGGAGCGGGTGCGCGGCTGGTTCGTCGGCCGCCTGCCCGAGGAGTGGCGCAGCACGCCACCCGAGATCACGGTCGACCGCGAGGAGATCACCGTCGTCCTCACCGTCGCCGACGTCGACCTGCCCGACGGGTCGAGCGACGCCGAGCGCGACGAGGCGCGTGCCGGCCGCACCAAGGCGTTCCGCGAGGACACCCGCGGCCGCCGCATCGAGATCGCCCGCGAGGCCGAGCACCGCTTCGAGCGGAAGGTGTCGTGGGCCGTGCGCGTCGGCGACCGCACCGAGCTGTTCACGCACGTCGCCGCCCCGGCGATGACTCGCCTGCGCCAGCCCGAGCGGCTCGTCCTCGACACGCTCGTCGACGCCGGCGTCGCCCGGTCACGGGCCGAGGCCCTGGCCTGGTGCGTCAAGCTCGTCGGCCAGCACGAGAGCGACTGGCTCGGCGAGCTGCGGGAGGCGATGTCGCACGTCGCGGACGTGCGCACCAAGGGTCCCGCGGCCTGATCAGCCCTGCTGGTCGCTGCCGCGCTTGATGGCGGAGATCTCGAACTCGAGCGAGATCTTCTCCGAGACGAGCACGCCGCCGGCGTCGAGCGGCATGTTCCACTCGAGGCCGAAGTCGCGACGGTTGATCCGGCGCGAGCCCTCGAAGCCGGCACGGAGCGCGCCGAAGGCGTCGGTCTGCACGCCGATGAGCTCGATCGGGATCGTGACGGGCTTGGTGACGTCGCGGATCGTCAGGTTGCCGGAGACCATGTAGGCGTTCTCCTCGACCTCCTCGATCTGCGTGCTCTCGAAGCGGATGTCGGGCCACTTCTCGACGTCGAAGAAGTCGGCGCTGCGCAGGTGGTCGTCGCGCTGCTGGTTGCGCGTGTCGACGCTGGCGGCCTTGAGGACGACCTCCGCGTAGGACTTGGCCATGTCGTCGAGGTCGGCGTAGAGGCGACCGGTCACGTCGTTGAAGGAGCCGCGGACCGTCGTCACCATCGCGTGCCGGGCCGAGAAGCCGATACGGGTGTGGGCCGGGTCGAAGTCCCAGTCCCCGCTCAAGGCGGATCCGTGGTCGGTCATGGTCTCTCCCCTGCGGGTCGATGGATGAGTCGCGGCATCCTCTCACGACCCAGGGTGCTTGAATCTTTCACTATCGCCTCGTTCGTTGGCAAGTGCGGAGGGCGGACCCGGCCTCGGGCCCCCGAACGGCCGACCTGTCCATACCCGCTGACCATCCCGCACGCGCCCCGCGGGCGCCACCCGCGGGCGGTTTGCGAGATGCCCTGAGGGGTCGGCTATAGTTCCACTCGTTGTCCCGGCCAGGTAGCTCAGTTGGTACGAGCGTCCGACTGAAAATCGGAAGGTCGGCGGTTCGACCCCGCCCCTGGCCACCACCCCGAAGCCGCAGGTTCAGATCCCTCTGACCTGTGGCTTCGTCGTGGCCGCCGAGCGGCAAGAGCAATGGGCAGGCGCACGTTGCTGCCCTCGGGACGGGCGCATGCTGTCCTGTTGCGGCCCGTGAGGTCGTGGGTTCCCTCCCCTGGCTCCCGTGCGTGCAGGAGTGATCGGTCCCGCGCTCTGCCTGAGGGAGGCTCAGGCGTCGACGATGACGGGGATGATGAGGGGGCTGCGGCGGGCCTGTCGGTGGACCCAGGTGGACATGGCTTGGCGGACGAGCTCCTCGACCTGCTCGATGTCCTCGATGCCCTCCTTGGTGGCGGTGGTGAGCGCCTTCTGGATGGCCGGGGTGGCCTGGGCGAAGTCGCCGGGCTCGTGCTCGAACCCGTGGGCGAGGTAGTCGGGCTCCTCGGTGAGCTTGCCGGTGTCGGGATCGACGATGCAGACGATCGTGATGACCCCTTCCTCGGCGAGGGTGCGGCGGACGTGGAGCGACTCCTCGGTCGCTCCGCCGACCGTCATGGCGTCCACGTAGACCAGGCCGGCGGGGACTGTGCCGGCGATCGTCGCCCGGCCGTCGACGAGGTCGATGACGGCGCCGTCGTGGGCGATGAGGGCGCGCTTGGGGTCGACGCCGGTGCGGACCGCGATGTCGGCGTTGGCGCGCAGGTGGCGCCACTCCCCATGGACAGGGAGCACGCTGGAGGGCTGGACGATGTTGTAGCAGTAGGCGAGCTCGCCGGCGCTGGCGTGGCCGGAGACGTGCACCTTGGCGTTGCCCTTGTGAACGACGTTGGCGCCCCAGCGGGTGAGCTCGTTGATGACGCGGTAGATGGCGTTCTCGTTGCCCGGGATGAGGGAGCTGGCGAGCAGCACGGTGTCACCTTCGGCGACGCGGATGGGATGGTCTCGCCTGGCCATCCTCGACAGGGCGGCCAGGGGCTCGCCCTGCGACCCGGTGCAGATCAGGGCGATCTCGTTCGCGGGCCGGCGCTCGAGCTGCTTGAGGTCGACGACCAGGCCCGGGGGGATGTCCAGGTAGCCGAGGTCGGCGGCGATGCCCATGTTGCGCACCATCGACCGACCGACGAAGGACACCTTCCGTCCATGGTCGCGGGCCGCGTTGAGCACCTGCTGGATGCGGTGCACGTGACTGGCGAAGCTAGACACGATGACCCGTCCCGGTGTCGTCCGGAACACCGCTTCGATCGCGGGGGACAGCTCGCCCTCCGACACCGTGAAGCCCGGGACCTCCGCGTTCGTCGAGTCGACGAGGAAGAGGTCGACGCCCTCTTCCCCGAGGCGGGCGAAAGCGCGCAGGTCGGTCACCCGACCGTCGAGCGGGAACTGGTCCATCTTGAAGTCGCCGGTGTGCAGGACGAGGCCCGCTGACGTGCGGATCGCGACGGCGAGCCCGTCGGGGATCGAGTGGTTGACGGCAACGAACTCGCAGTCGAAGGGGCCGAAGGTGCGCCGGTCGTCCTCGCTCACCTGCACGGTGACCGGGGTGATGCGATGCTCCTGGAGCTTCGCCTCGAGGAACGCGAGCGTGAGGCGTGAGCCGACAACGGGAATGTCCGGTCGCTCGCGCAGCAGGTAGGGCACGCCGCCGATGTGGTCCTCATGGCCGTGCGTGAGCACGATCGCGTCGACCTTGTCGAGACGGTCCCGGATCCAGGAGAAGTCCGGCAGGATCACGTCGACGCCCGGCTGGTGCTCCTCGGGGAAGAGGACGCCGCAGTCGACGACGAGCAGCCGCCCGGCGTGCTCGAAGACCGTCATGTTGCGGCCGATCTCGCCCAGTCCACCAAGGGGAACGATCCGAAGGCCGTCACGCGGCAGCGTGGGGAGGTCCTGGGGCGATCGCCGGGAGCCGCGTCCCCGCCCACGAGACTGAGGGCGGCGACCGCCACCCGCGCTCACAGGCCACTCCCGGGACGGGCGCTCACGGCCTGGCGGTCCGAGCCTGCTGGGGCCTGCCCGGACGCCAGCCGGGTGGTTGCGGTGAACAGATGCGGTGTCATGGTGATCCTTCTCGTGCTGAGCAACGGCGGGATGGCGACGAGACCGAGGTGTCAGGTGCTCACACCGGCAGACGCGCGGATGTCACGGGAGGCAGGTCACAGCGTGTCCCGTTCCGCGTCTCGTGGAGTCGCTGGTGCGGATTCTCAGGCCACGGTGATCGGCGTTCGCACGTCGAACTGTATCGGCGTCAGGATGCCGAACGAGCAGTGTCGTAGTTGCCGCCGTACGTGGCGATCGGCGGGCGGCTCAGTGCTGCCGTGCCCGGGTGTCCTGTCGGGAGGCTCGGGTGACCGCCGATTCGACTACGTGTCGGTCCGCTCCGGCTCACCCTGCTTCTCGGACCCGTCCGCACTCGCTCCCGCTACTGCCCCCGCCTCCTCGGCCTCCTCGGCCTCCTTGGCCTCCTTGGCCGCAGCCTTGACGTCCTGCGCGACGACGTGGTCGACGGCGGACTCCACGATGGCGTCGGCCGTCGCGAGCGCCCGCCGCAACTCGACGACCGCGGGGTCGGAGACCAGGGCGACGATGGCAGAGTGGCCGGGCTCGACGGCATTTTCGAGCTCATGCGACAGTTCGCTGCGGTGGTGAAGCTGGCCCACCTTGCCGGCGGCGGCCCCCGCAGCGCCGAGAACCGCGGCGCTGGCGAGAATCGTCGGCGGAAAGATGAGGCCGAGGACGGCTCCGCCGACGACGCCCCACGTCAGGCCACGTCGGGTGGTGTGGTCGGTGGCCTTCTGGATCTCCAGCTGCCCGTCGGCCGTCCGCTTGACGACGATGACACCCTCGATCTGGACGTGCCGGCCGTCCTCAACCTCCTTGAGCGCCTCGTAGGCGTCCTGCGCCGTTCCGGTGTCCGAGAACTCAGCGATCAGCAGGGTGTATGCACCGTCGTACACCGCCCCGCCGGACATCGTGACATCGGCCTCATCGGGTGTGTTCGGGACTTCGGACATCGACGCCTCCTGGGTCAGGGGTGGACGCCGCCGGCCTGACGAGCACCGGTCGCGCCAGTGTGTTTTCGGACCCTACTCCTGAGAAGCCACGGGCAGCGGCTCGCTGACAAGAGGCAGGCCGCCCACCTCCGGGGAGATGGGCGGCCTGCGCGCCTGGCAGCTCTGTCGTGCTCCGTTCAGCGCACGACGTAGGCGGCCTTGACGACCTGCGTCACGGTGGCGCCCTTGCTGTCGGTCACCTCGACCCGCGTGGTGACCGTCTTGCCGCCGGCACCTGTGTGGTCGACGACCGCACTCCACGCCCCGGCGTTGCTGGACACCGTGGCGTTCGTCCACGTCGTGCCACCGTCGTACGAGAAGGCGAGCTTCGCCGAGACGATGTCACCGGGGGCGTAGCCACCGTGACCGGTGACCCGGATCGGGAGCACCTGCCCGGCCGAGGCTGCGAGGGTCTTGCTGCCTCCCTCGGGCAGACCGACCCGCGGGAAGAGCAGCGGGAGACCGACCGAGAAGGTGTCCGGGTCGAGCGCGGAGCGGAAGCCCCACGTCGTCTTGACCTCGGTCGAGCGAGCCCACTGACGCGCCGGACCCCCGAACTTGCCGGTGTTCAGCTCCAGCTCGTACGCCGAGTCCTCGGCCGGGACCTCGAAGACGCCGTTCGGGTAGTAGCTGTAGCCGATCTCCACGCCGTTGCGGCGCAGCGTGAGGTTGCCCTCGTCACCGAAGCTGCCCGGGTTGGCCACGTGCCCGAAGTCGTCGCCCCACATCTGCGGGGCGAAGCCCATGAGGCCACCCTGACGCTCGGCGGTCAGCTGCTCGACGCCCTGGTCGTTCTTGATGGCTGCCGGGGCGATGATGCCGCCGTACCAGCTGTCGCTGCGGACGCTCCCGGCCGGGTAGCTGCGCCAGGCGTCGGCCATCGCCTCTCCAAAGGGGAAGCTCGACGTGAGGAAGTGGAACCACTTCGTGCCGCCGTCCGTGTAGAACTCCGTGCGCCTGGTCGCCACGTTGACGGCCTCGTAGGCGGAGACACCGAAGGCGACCCCGTTGTCGCGGCCGGCGTAGACGTAGTCCAGGAGCGGGGTGTCGACGCCCACGCCCTTGTAGTCGGCATCGGTTCGGCCCAGCTTTTGGTCCTGCACGACGAAGGTCTTGTCGTCGGTCAGCGGGGTCGACTGGGTGAAGCCGAGGTTGTAGACGTACGGGCTGCTGGCCGTCGCCTTCCAGGAGAGCGTCTGCTCACCGCCGGGGGCGGTGGCAAGGAGCGCCTGGAGCTGGTCGCCCTCTGCCATCGGCAGGGAGTAGGTGCCCACGCTGAGCGGCGTGAAGCCGGTGACCGGCAGCCACTTCCCGGGAGCCGGGGCATACGCCAGCAGGGCCTTGACACCGGCCGCGCGGGCCCGGTTGACCATCGACGGGGAGATACCGCCCGTGCTGACCTTGACGAGCACGACCTTGCCACTCACGCGGGCCGGGTCGAAGAACGAGCCGGTGCCGCCGTCGACGAGGCCGGCGGTGCCGACACCGTCGAGGCCCGGTGCCGCGTTCGGCGCCGCGATCGGGTGCAGCACGGGGCCGCCGATGACCGACATGGACTCCACCACGGGCGCGTAGCGACGCGACCAGTCACCGAACTCCCAGGTGCCCTCCTTCGCGGTGCCCTGCACGTCGGCATACACGGCGGTCGCGGTGAGGCCCGCGCTGAGTGAACCCGAGTGGATCCACGTGTCGTCCCATGTGCGGGAGAACGAGAGGACGGATGCCTTGGCCACACTGGGCCGGTCCGTCTTGACCGACAGCAGGTGCGCCTTCGTCGCGTCGAAGTCGACCGTCGTGTCGGCAGTGATCGTCATCTCCGGGCGACCGAAGTACGCGATGGAGCCGACCGTGCCCGGGGTCAGGTACGTCGGGTCCGGGGTCCTGACGAAGCTCGACAGGAAGTAGGTACCGGGACGCACCTGGAACGTCTGCTCCGCCGCACCGTTGTTGAAGGCACGCTGGCCCTTGAACGAGTCGATGTTGATGACGTCGATGCTCGAACCGGCGTTGGCCGGGTTGCCGAGGCGGTCCTTCGCGCGCACCGTGAGCTGGACCGTCTCCGGAGCGACGTAGAGCGAGAAGGGCGTCGACACCGTGGCGTCGCCGGTGGCGACGATGCGACCCGTGACGTCGCCGTACTGTGCGGCCGCGAGCTTGGCGGTCGGGTCGACCTTCAGCGGGACGGTGACCGTCACACCCGCTGGGATGGTCACCGACGAGGCCCCGAGGACCGCCGGCGCCGACTTGACGGTGGAACCGTCGTCACCGGTGACACCGGCAACGGACAGCTGGAGCGTCACCGGGTGGTCCGTGACGTTGGCGTAGGGGACGCCGATGGTCGTGACCTGGGCGCTCGTGTGCGGCCACGCGAAGGTGCCAGCCTGCACCGGCATGGTGGCGACCGGTGCCTTCACGGCGGCGAAGACATCCAGGCGACCCGCACCCTGCGCGCGGACGTCACCGGGAACATCGGACTTCGCCGACGACACGAGCGCCGCCTTGAGCTGCTGGCCGGTCCACGTCGGGTGCGCCTGCTTGACGATGGCCGCAGCACCGGCGACGTGCGGCGTCGCCATGGACGTGCCCGACATGGCGACGTACGCGTTGTCGCCGCGGCCGCCCGAGCGTGCGGCGGAGATGCCGACGCCGGGTGCCGAGATCTCCGGCTTGAGGGTGTGGTCGACCGCGGTGGGGCCGCGACTGGAGAACCACGCCGGCACGTCCTGGCGGTCGACCGCCCCAACGGTCAGCACGGCGGGAGCGCAACCCGGAGCAGAGACCGTGTTGTTCGCCGAGCCGGTGTTGCCTGCAGCGATGACGAAGAGGCTCGAGCTGGTGGAGGCGAGCTCCTGAGCAGCGGCCGACATCGGGTCGTCGCAGGCCGCGGGAGCCCCGTTGCTGCCCAGGCTCATGGAGACGACGTCGGCGCCCTGCGCGACCGCCCACTCCATGCCGCCGATGATCATCGAGTCGGAGCCACCGCCGTTGTCACCAAGCACCTTGCCGATGAGCAGCTGCGTCTCGGGGGCCACACCCTTCTTGGCGCCGTCGCTCGCCGCACCGGAGCCGCCGACCGTGGAGGCGGTGTGCGTACCGTGGCCGTGCACGTCCGACAGTGCTCCACCCGCTGAGCCGGTGAAGTCCTGGGAGGCCACGATCCGGCCCTGCAGGTCGGGGTGCTCCGCATCGGCGCCGGTGTCGAGGACGGCGACCTTCGTGCCGGCCCCCTTGAGGCCTTCGGCCCAGGCCAGGTCGGCGTGGACCTGCTTGGTCGACTGGTCGAGGGTGGCGTACGCCTTGGCGTCGAGCCAGATCTTCTCGATCTTGGCACCCGCCGCGGTGGACGGGTCCGTCGCGTCGGCGAAGAAGCGGGCGGCCTGCGCCTTGCCGGCCTTGAGCGCGATGCCGTCGATCGAGTGCAGCGTCTGGCCCTTGGCCGCGCCCTTCGGGGTGACCGGTGCCGAGCGTGCCCGGCTGAGGTCGGTGGTGTAGCGCGCGATGACCGGCACGCTGTCGGTGCTGGCGTCGTCGTAGCCCATGGCGACGAGCCCGGTCACGTTGAAGAGCTCCTCGTCCACCTTGCCCGAGGCCAGGGCGTCCACGGCGTCAGCGGGATAGACGTAGACGTCCTTGCCGACCCGGCGCGTCTCGACGGAAGGCACGGTGCCGTCCTCGCGCGGCAGCACGGTGGCGATCGGGGCGTCGGTGCCTGCCCCGGTGACGAGGACCTTGTCGCCCGTGATCAGGGTGACGGTCTTGGGGGAGCCGCTCGCCGCGTGGGCAGCGGACGATCCGACGATCGGACGCGGTGTGGCACCCGAGTCCTGGCCGAAGGCCGAGGTGGGGGCGGCCGCGGTGGCGGCAACGATGGCTACCGTTGCCACCCCTAGGGTGTGACGCCAGATGGGGCGCATGCTGGTCCTCCGGGGGATGGGGCGCGAGCCCGCTGTTCGGGTCACGCTGCGTGAGGGTGACGCAGGGGAGTGGGACTCCGGCGTCGCGAGCCACAGTGCCGGAGGAGCGGGTTTGTCCGGAAGAATGTGCGTGCGGCGGTTATGTGTCATGGCGCAGGTGCGCCACCCGCCCGGACGAGGTGAGACCTACGGGAAGGAGCCGGCGTGGACGCCCTTGCAGCGCTGGGTCTCGGCCCGGCCGAGTCGACGCTGTACCGCACGCTGGTGGGGCTGGGCGGCACGAGCGTCGACGACCTGACCCACCGCTGCCAGCTCGCGGGCGCGGAGGTCGAGGAGGGTCTCGTCGGGCTGGAGCGCATGGGACTCGTCGCACAGGCGGCCGCCACGCCCGGCCGCTGGGTGGCGGCACCACCGGGGATCGCGCTGCGTGCCCTCCTCAACGACCGCCGTCACGAGCTCGACCAGGCCGAGCTCCTGGCCGCGCGGCTGGCGGAGGCGCACCGTACCGATGCTGCGGGGAGCGTCCACGACCTCGTCGAGGTCGTCGTCGGGGCCGGCGCGGTCGGTCAGCGGTTCCACCAGCTGCAGCTGGGCGCCGTCGAGGAGGTCTGTGTCCTCGTCACCGACAACCCCACGGCCGTGACGGCGTCGGAGAACCAGGCCGAGGACATCGCAGCCGCCCGCGGCGTGCGGTACCGGGTCGTGCTCGAGCGCGACGTGCTGGAGCAGACGTCGCAGACCGAGCTCGTGGCGGTGATACGCCGCGACGAGGAGGTCCGCATCAGCGACCGCGTCCCGACCAAGCTCGTCATCGCCGACCGACGCACTGCGATGGTGCCCCTCGATGCCGACTCCCCGGAGCCGGCCGCCCTCGTCATCCACTCGACGGGGCTCGTCCAGTCCCTCCTGTCGCTCTTCGACTTCGTCTGGCGCGACGCCTGGCCGCTCAACTTCGCCTCACCGGAGAGCGACGAGCTCGTGGAGACCGCCCCGGGCCCGGACGAGACCGACCTCCAGGTGCTCTCCCTCCTCATCGCTGGCGCGTCCGACGTCCTGGTCGCGCGGCAGCTCGACGTCGGGCTGCGCACCGTCCAGCGCCGCGTCCGTTCGCTCATGGATGCGACCGGTGCCAACAGCCGCATCCAGCTGGGCTGGGCGGCACACGAGAAGGGCTGGCTCCGGCGACCGTAGGGCCACGGAAGGCGCGCCTGATGACGACCGGCGACGACCCGCTCCGACCCTCGGGCGATCGCCGGTGCCCGGCTCGCTCGCCCAACGTTGGACAAGGTTTGTACATTCTTGTGGTCCGACGCCTAGGGTCGGCATCATGGACCCCCGCTCCGCGCTCGAGGCGGTCCGGACCGCTCCCACCCTCCTCGAAGCCATGCGAGCAGCGTCGACGCTCGCCGACGTCACCGCGCAGGAGGACGGTGACGCCATCCGTGACCTGACCTCGGCCACGCTCTCCGACGATCCCCTGACCGTCCTCGCTGCCGTCCACGCACTCGGCGTCTGCGACGACCCCACCTCGGCATCGGTGCTCGCACGCCTGGTGGCTGATGGGCAGCCCCACGTGGCGGAGCACGCGCTCGACGCGCTGCGGCGCACGGCTCCCGTCGACGACGCCCTGCCCCACCTCGTCGGTGCGACCCGCGACGGCGGCTTCACCGGGATGCTGGCCCAGCGCACCCTCGAGAGCTGGGCGGCGCAACAGCCGGACCGGGTGCGTGACGCCCTGCTGACCGGTCTGGCGGCCACGGCCGACGACGACGGCCGCGCCCGACTGGCCGAGACGCTGGGGCTGGTGCCCGGCGCAGCGACCACGACGGCCCTCATGGCTCTCGGGGCCGACGACACCGAGGCGCTCCCCGTGCGTGCGGCCGCGACGGCAGCCCTCGGCGACGGACCCGCGGCCGACAAGAGCGCCGAGGCGCTCCTCGTGGCGTTGGCCCGCACCGTCGGCCCGCTGGCCCAGACCGCCCGGCTCGCCCTCTTCGACCTGCGTCCGGCCCCGGCACCACCCGTGCCCGACGGGCTGACCGTCGTGCAGCTCTTCCTGCACTCCGACATCGACGGGCAGCTGCACCACTCCGGCCGGGGCGACACCGGTGGCATCGCCACGCTGCTCGTGCACCTCGGGGACGCCCTGCTGCGAGGCGACCCCGCGGTGGCTCGGGTCATCACGATGTCGGGCGGCAGCCCCGACCCGGCCCAGTTCCCCTTGGGGCGTCCGTCGGCGGCACCCGGAGGCCACGTCGGCTCCTCGCTGCTCGCGACGGGCCACCACTACGCCAGGGTGCCGCTGTCAGGGCCTCTCGGGGTGGCCCGGGCGTGGCCGGCGCGGGTCGCGGCGCGCCGCGGGATCCGCCGGGTCCTCCGGGCCGCCGGTCGTGTCGACGCGATCCACCTGCGGATGGCCGACGTCGGGTCCATGGCAGCCGCCGAGGCGGCGGACGAGCTCGGCATCCCCATGGTGCTGACCGTCGCGCCCGACCCCCAGGCCCTCATCGACGCCCGGGACCGCGCCGGGACGCTGACCCGTGCCGGGTTCGGTGAGGCCGATCTCGTGGAGCACCTGTGGTTCCGCGACCAGCTGCTCCGCGACCTCGCTGCGCGCGCCTCCCACCTCGTGCTCTTCCCGCGCCCACAGGTCGGCGACGACCTGCGGCGCTACCTCGGGATCGACATCGACGTGCAGCGAGAGCGGCTCGGCGTCGTCGGTGAGGGCATCGACGTGGCCGGTGTCGACCGCATCGTCGGCGAGACCCTGGACGGGTCCGGACGCCGCCACGGGTCCGGCGTCGCCGCGGCCCTCGACGAGCTCGACTCCCTCCTCGACACGCTCCCCGAGGACCGCCGGGCCCTGCCGACCATCGTGTCGGTCGGTCGGCTCAACCCCGTCAAGGGCATGGCGACCCTCGTGCAGGCCTGGCGTGACGACGCCCGGCTGCGCGAGCGCTGCAACCTGCTCGTCGTGGGCGGCGACCTCGACCAGCCCAGCGACGAGGAGGCCGCCGAGCTGGCCCGCATCGACGCCCTCGTGCCTGCGGGCGAGGCGGCCGACCAGGGGCTGCTCGTGGCGGGGCACCGCCCCAACGCGACGACCATCGCGTGGCTCGCACGACTGCGCGGACGACCGGGCGACACGGCGACGCCCGGGGTCTACGTGAGCGCGAGCCTCAAGGAGGAGTTCGGCATCGCGATCCTCGAGGCGATGGCCGTCGGGCTCGTCGTCGTCGCGCCCGCCGGCGGGGGCCCGGCGACCTACGTCGCCCACGGGGAGACGGGCATCCTCGCCGACACGTCCACCACCGCCGCCCTCGCGAGCGCGACCCACGCCGCACTCGACCTCGCCGCGGCACCGGACGCCGACGCCCGGATGGAGCAGGCCCGGGACATGGTGCGCACGAGGTTCGGCATCGACACGATGGCCGCGTCGCTCGCCGCGGTCTACCGTCAGGTGGCGCCACAGCGAGCGGGCGGGCCGCGCCTGTCCGACGCCGTGGAGGGAGCCTCGTGACGCTCCTCGTCATCAGCCCCGACTACGCGTCCCACCTCTACCCGCTCGCCACCCTGGCGACGGCCTGGCGTGACGCGGGTGAGCGCGTCGTCGTCGCCACCGGCACGGCCACCGACGCCCTCGTCACCGCCTTCGGCTACGAGCGCGAGCACCTGCAGCTGGGGCGCGGCTCGAACCCTGGCGTCATCCGGGCCGAGGAGCAGCCGGCCGGTGAGGACGACTCGCTCCGTGGGTTCTTCGAGGCGACGAGGCTCGGCGCCGTCGAGACGCTCGCCTACCAGGCGCGGGCGCGCGGAGACGACCTCCTCTGGAACGCCGTGGGCGTGGCCCGGGCCGTGCACGACGTCGTCGACCGGGTGCGCCCCGACACGATCATCGTCGACCACCTCGCCTTCGGTGCCCGACTGGGTCTCGCCAGCAGGGGAACCAGCCACGCCGACGTCGTGCTGGGACACCCGTCCGCCCTCACCGTCGGCGACGAGGTGTACGGCTACCCACCGGCGTGGCCCCGTGCCTTCACGCCCGGGTCGGACGCCCTCGCCGAGCTGCGGCGGCTCTCGGAGCAGGTGCGCGACGACTTCACGGCGCAGTGGAACAGCGCGCTGGCGCAGCTGTCGCCCGGGGCCCCGTCGAGCGTGGACGCCTTCGCCGAGACCGGCGACGTCCTGATGCTCAACTACCCCGCGGCGCTGCACGACCGCCACCGCACCTCGCTGCTCCCGCGCCACACCTTCCTCGGCTCCGCGGTGCGGGCCGAGGCCCCGGACGAGCAGGTCGAGGAGTGGCTCGGCCGCAGCGACGAGCCGGTCGTCTACGTCAGCCTCGGCAGCTTCCTCTCCGCCCGGTCGGACCTGCTCGCGACGATCGTCGAGGCGCTGCGCCCGCTCGACGTCCGCGTCGCCCTGGCCCACGGGTCGACGCCGCGTGCCCTGCTGGGTGCACTCCCCGAGTCGTGGCTCGTACGCGAGATGCTCCCGCAGGTGACCCTGCTCGGTCACGCGTGCGTGGCCGTCTCGCACGGCGGCAACAACAGCGTCACCGAGTCGCTGACGGCCGGTGTCCCCCTGCTGCTGCTCCCCCTCTCCACCGACCAGTTCGCCGGCGCCGCCGCCGTCGAGCAGCAGCGGCTGGGCGAGGTGCTCGACCCCAACCGCACCGACGCCGCTGCGATCCGCTCGGCCGCCGAGCGCCTGATGGGTCACGCGGACTCCGTGGACCGCGCTGGGCTGCACCGGCTGGGCGCGTCGCTGCGCGAGCACCCGGGACCCCGACGGGCCCGAGACGCACTGACGCGGCAGACGGCCCCCGCCGACGGCAGCGGTCCCGCGACGGTCTGAGCCTCGCCCCAGCGGGGGGACCTCGACCCGGACGGTGGGGCGGCGGCATACGCCCTCGGTGGGGCGGGACCACGTCAGCGGGGGCGTGGGCTCCGCCACCGGCCGGCGGCGATCTGCTCGCCCCCGACCCACACGCCGCCGACGTCGGAGGTCGTCCCCAGCGCGAAGACCTTGGACAGCGCGTCGTCGGGGGACGACGCGTTGTCGAGGCCCACGGCGAGCGGGTCGCCGGGCTCGGGCAGCACCCAGACGGCATCGAACTGCTTGCCGACCGAGAGGTCACCCACCTCGTCACCGAGACCCAGCGCGTCGGCGCCCGCCCCGGTGCTCAGCCAGAGCAGGTGCGCCGAGGTCAGCAGCATCCCGTCCGGGCCGAGGAGCTGCTGGACGAAGTACGCCTGCAGTCCCTCCTTGAACAGCGAGAAGCCGGTGCCGGCGCCGACGTCCGAGCCGAGGGCGACGCGCACCCCCGCCTCGACGTGCCGACGGAGCGGGAAGAGCCCGCTGCCCAGCGCCGCGTTGCTCGTGGGGCAGTGCGCCACGGCGGCGCCGCGCTCGGCCAGCGTCCTCAGCTCGGCATCGGTCGGGTGGACGTCGTGCGCGAGCACGGACCTCGGCGTGACGAGGCCGAAGCGGTCGTAGGTGTCGACGTAGGAGGCTCCGCCGAAGAGCGCGGCGACCTCACGGATCTCGTGGAGGTTCTCGTTGAGGTGCGAGGTGAAGAGCGCGCCGGGCACCTCGGCGAAGGTGGCGGCACAGGCCTCGAGGATCGCCTCGCTCGCCGAGAGGGAGAAGCGCGGGGTGACGGCGTAGCGCAACCTGCCCTTGCCGTGCCAACGGGCCGCGAGGTCGCGCGACTCGGCGTTGGCCCGTTCGGCGGTCGTGAGCAGTGGCTCGGGCAGCAGCCGGTCCGAGGTCACGAGGCCGGTCGTGACGCGCAGGCCCCAATGGTCGGCGGCCTCGAACATCGCGTCGACGGCCGGGGCCTGGTGGGCCCCGAAGACGAGCGCGGACGTCGTCCCGGCGTCGACGAGCCCCGCCACGAAGTCACGGGCCACGCCCCGGGCGTGGTCGACGTCGGCGAGCCGCATCTCCTCCGGCAGGGCGTAGCGGTCCAGCCAGTCGAGCAGGGGCAGGCCGAGCCCACCGATGACGCGCACCTGGGGGAAGTGCACGTGCGTGTCGACGAGCCCGGGCAGGAGCAGACCCTCGCGCAGGTCGAGGACCGGGTCGTCCGGGTGGTCCGCGCGCACCACGTCGAAGGGGCCGCGCGCCGTGATGACGCCGTCCCCGACGAGGAGGCCGCAGTCGTCGTCAGACCGGAGCGTGCCGCCGGCGAAGGGGCTCGTCGGCGTGTCGAGCACGCGTGCCCGGAAGATCGTCACGGACGCCGGCCCGGTGTCGGACGCTCGAGCTGCCGCTCCCGCTCGAAGACGGCGAGGAGGTCGGCCGCGACGGCCACGGCGATGGTCGCCGGGCTCTTGCCGGTGAGCCCTGGCGCCCCGATCGGCGTCGTGATCCTACTCAGCGCCTGCGCCGAATGACCCTCTGCGGCAAGGCGTTGCTCGAACCGGCGCCACTTCGCTGACGACCCGATGAGGCCGATCGACCCCAGGTGCGAGCACCTCAGGGCGGCGTCGCACAGCGCGACGTCCTCGGCGTGGTCATGGGTCATCACGAGCACGTGCGTGCCGCGCGGGACCTGCCCGAGCACGAGCTCCGGCACGGGGGCGTGGTGGACGTGGACGCCGGCCACGGCGTCGTCCAGCGCGGCGAGGCGAGGCGGGGCGAGGCGGTCGGCGCGGCCGTCGACGAGGTGCAGCTCGAGGTCGTGACGGCTCAGGATGCGCGCCAGCTCGGCGCCGACGTGACCCATGCCGAAGATCGCCACGGAGGGCACGACGGGCAGTGGCTCGAGCAGCACCGACACCTCACCGCCGCAGCACTGCTGGCCGTGCTCGACGGGTGCTCGCTCGTTGAGCGCGAGGTCGAGCTGCTCGGGGTCGGCCTGCCCCTGCCCGAGCATCGCGCGGGCCCGCTCGACGGCCGTCGCCTCGAGGTTGCCGCCGCCGATGCTGCCCCACATGTCGTCGGGCGAGACGACCATCTTGGCGCCGGGCTCGCGCGGGGCGTGGCCGCGGACGGCCGCGACCGTCACGAGCACCCCGGGGACCCGGTCCGCACGCAGCCGCTGGACTGCCGAGAGCCAGTGCACGTCAGTCACTCCTCCCGGCGGCGACCTGCTCCGAGTGCGGGCGCAGCGGGTGGCCCTCGGGGTCCGGACGCTCGGGCGCGACGCCCACGCCGCGGGGCCCGCCCCGCACGACCGGCACCGTGTGCGGCGGCTGGCCGGCTCCGCGCGCCTGCTGGACGGCCCAGAAGACCGCCTCGGGCGTGGCCGGCGACGCGAGGTCGACCTGCGTGCCGGCGGGCCCGAACGCGGCGGCCGCCTGACGCAGGGCCTCGCGGACGGAGATGGCGAGCATGAGCGGCGGCTCCCCGACGGCCTTGGACCCGTAGACGACACCGTCCTCGGTGGCGCGCTCGAGCAGTGCGACGTTGAAGACCTCGGGCATCTCGGAGAAGCTCGGCAGCTTGTAGGTGCTGGCCGATGCCGTGGCGAGCCGGCCCCGTGACGGACCGGAGGACTCGTCCCACCGGAGGTCCTCGAGGGTGAGCCAGCCCGCACCCTGCACGAAGCCTCCCTCGACCTGGCCGAGGTCGACGAGCGGCGAGAGCGAGTCACCCACGTCGTGCACGATGTCGACCCTGCGCAGCCGGTAGGCACCGGTGAAGCCGTCGACCTCGACCTCCGTCGCCGCGGCGCCGTAGGAGAAGTACTTGAACGGCGAGCCCTGCATCGTCGTCGAGTCCCAGTGCAGTCCCTCGGTGCGGTAGAAGCCGGCCGCCCAGAGCTGGACCCGTTGGTAGTAGGCCTCGCCCACGAGGTCGGCCCAAGCCACCTCGGCCCCACCCGACGCCGCTCGCGCGCACCCGTCCTCGAACCGCACGTCCTCGGCGGGGACGCCCAGCCGGGCAGCGGCCACGGCGCGGAGCCGGTCCAGGATCTGCTCGCAGGCGTCCTTGACCGCCGCGCCGTTGAGGTCGGCCCCCGAGCTCGCCGCGGTCGCGGACGTGTTGGGCACCTTGTCGGTGCGCGTCGGCGCCAGCCGGACGAGCGACAGGGGGACGGCGAGCGACGTGGCGGCGACCTGCAGCATCTTCGTGTGCAGGCCCTGACCCATCTCGGTCCCACCGTGCGTGATGAGGACCGAGCCGTCCTTGTAGACGTGCACGAGGGCCCCGGCCTGGTTGAAGGCGGTGAAGTTGAAGGAGATCCCGAACTTCACCGGCGTGACGGCGAGGGCCCGCTTCGTGTGTTCGTGGGACGCGTTGTAGGCGGCGATCGCCGCCGCGCGCTCCGCGAGCTCGCCGGTCGTCAGCACCTGCTCCCAGCAGGCGACCGCCCGCTCGGGGTGACGGACGACCTGGCCGTACGGCGTGGCCTGGCCCTCCGCGTAGAAGTTGCGGCGGCGCAGCTCCACGGGGTCGATCCCGAGCAGCGGTGCGCAGCGGCCGAGGACGTCCTCGATGACGAGCATCCCCTGGGGTCCGCCGAAGCCGCGGAAGGCCGTCTGGGACGTCTTGTGGGTCCGGGCGATCCGCCCGTCGACCCGGAGGTGGGGGATCCAGTACGCGTTGTCGACGTGACAGAGCGCCCGCGCCAGCACGGGCTCGGAGAGGTCGAGGCTCCAGCCGCCGTCGGAGGTCAGGGTGGCGTCGAGCGCCTGGATGCGACCGTCGCCGTCGAACGCGGCGCGCCACTGCGCGTGGAAGCCGTGTCGCTTGCCCGTCATCGTCAGGTCCTGGGTCCGGGTGAGGCGCAGGCGCACGGGGCGCCCCGTCAGGACGGCTCCCAGCGCGGCCACGGCTGCGTAGCCGTGCGGCTGCATCTCCTTGCCGCCGAAGCCTCCTCCCATCCGCAGGCACTGGACCGTGACGGCGTGGCTCGCCAGGCCCAGCACGTGCGCCACGATCTGCTGGGTCTCCGTCGGGTGCTGCGTGCTGCTCTGGACGAAGACCTGCCCGCCCTCGTCGACGTGCGCGAGCGAGCAGTGCGTCTCGAGGTAGAAGTGCTCCTGGCCCGCGAGGTCGAGCTCACCGCTGAACACGTGCTCGGCTGCGACGAAGGCCTCGTCGACCTCACCGCGCTCGAGCCTGGGCTGGCCGCCCTGGAAGCTGCCTGCCTCGATCGCCTCGCGGACGGTGACGACCGAGGGCAGCGGCTCGTAGTCCACCTCGACGGCCAGCGCCCCGAGCCGGGCCGCCTCGAGGGTGTCGGCCAGGACCCAGCACACGGCGTGCCCGAAGAACATCACCTCCGACGGGAAGAGCGGCTCGTCGTGCTTGACGCCGGCATCGTTGACGCCGGGCACGTCGGCGGCGGTGAGGACCCGCACGACGCCCGGGACGGCGAGCGCGGGGACGGGGTCCAGCCGCGTCACGCGGGCGTGCGCGTGCGGTGCCTGGACGGGGTGGGCGTGGAGCAGACCGTGCGTGCGCGTCGTGAGGTCGTCGGTGTAGAGCGCAGTTCCCGTGACGTGAAGGGCAGCGGACTCATGCGGGATCGACTGTCCGACAACGGGATCGGCGGGCCGGCGGGACAAAGACGTCATGCACCCACCCCGTCCTCGGGCTGCTCGTCCGCATGGAGGCGAAGGAGCGAGGTGCCCAGCACCGCGCTGCGGTAGGCCGCGCTCGCCCGATGGTCGTCGAGCGGGGTGCCCTCGCCCCGCATCACCTCTGCGGCGGCCTGCACCGTCGCCGCGGTCCAGGCCCGGCCCTCCAGGGCTGCCTCGGTGGCGAGCGCCCTGACGGGGGTGGCTGCCACGCCGCCGAGACCGATGCGCGCCCGCCGGACAGAGCCGTCGACGACGTCGAGGGCCACGGCGACGGCGACGCTGGAGATGTCGTCGTAGCGGCGCTTGGCGATCTTGTGGAAGGCCGTGGTCGGGCTGAGCGGCAAGGGGATCCGCACCGCACGGATGAGCTCGTCGGGCCGGCGCACGCTCTGCCGGTAGCCGGTGTAGTAGTCGGCGAGCGGCACCTGTCGGTCGCCGTCGGGGCTCGCGAGCACGACGACGGCCTCGAGCGCGAGCAGCGCCGGCGGCAGGTCACCGATCGGCGAGCCCGTGCCGAGGTTGCCGCCGAGGGTCGCACCGTTGCGGATGAGTGGGGAGGCGAACTGGGGGAACACCTGGTCGAGCAGGGGGATCCGCCTCGCCAGCTCGCGCTCCACCTCGGTGAGGGTCAAGGCGGCGCCGATCTCGACGGCCTCGTCACCGACCTCCAGGCGGCGCAGCTCGGGCAGGCGGTCGATGCCGATGACGAACGGCGCCCTGGTGCCGCGGAGGTTCACGTCGACACCCCAGTCGGTCGAGCCCGCGACGACCGCGGCGCCGGGATGGGCCGCGAGCAGGTCGAGCGCCTCGTCGAGGTCGGCTGCACGGGCATACGTGCCGGTCGCCCCCGAGAGCCGGGTCCCGACCGGAGGTGGCGGTGCGTCCGAGCGCCGCGAGGCGAGCACGTCGTCCGCGGCGGGCGCCTCCAGCGCGAAGGCTGCGTCCCGGATGGGCCGGTAGCCGGTGCACCGGCACAGGTTGCCCGAGAGCGCCCCGAGCCGGAAGCCGTTGGGCCCCGACTCGTGCGCGTCCGCGTCGTTGTCCACACGGGCCGCGTCGTCCTGCCGGTCGGCGCGGTAGTACTCGGCGGCCATGGAGCAGACGAAGCCGGGCGTGCAGTAGCCGCACTGCGACCCGCCCCGCACCGCCATCTCGTGCTGCACGGGGTGCAGGTGCTCCGGCGTCCCCAGCCCCTCGGCGGTGACGACCTCCTGGCCGTCCAACGAGGCGGCCGGCACGAGGCAGGCGTTGACGGCCGTCCACTCGGTGCCCGACGCGCCGTCGGGGCGGGCCACGAGGACCGCGCAGGCGCCGCACTCCCCCTCGGCGCACCCCTCCTTGGCCCCGGTGAGGCCCTGCCCCCGCAGCCAGTCGAGGGCGTTGGTCGCGGGGTCGGTGCCCGCCAGGTCGCGCTCGGTGCCGTTGACCGTCACCGAGAGTCGCTGCCCCGGCCTCATCCGAAAAGTCCCGTCGTCCACGGACCCATGATGCACCGCCGGGAGCCGCGGTCAATCAGGGCTGGACGTGCAGGTCGAGGGTGTGCGCGCCGCGCACGACCTTCGTCGCGAGGTAGTGGGCGTTCGCGTCGGACAGGTGGACGCCGGTCGGGACGCGACGGGCCACCGTGATCCCGAGCGCCCGCAGCTGCGCCGCCTTGTCGGGGTTGTTGCTCAGCAGCTCGACGCGGCTCACGCCGAGTGCCCCGAGCATCTGCGCCGCGACGGTGTAGTCCCGCTCGTCCTCGCCGTAGCCGAGCGCGACGTTCGCCTCGTAGGTGTCGAGGCCCGCGTCCTGGAGGACGTACGCGTCGAGCTTGGGGTAGAGGCCGATGCCGCGACCCTCCTGCCGCAGGTAGAGCAGGAAGCCGCCGCTCGCGTCGAGACGCTCGACCGACTCGCGCAGCTGGGCGCCGCAGTCGCACCGCCCGCTGCCGAACACGTCACCGGTCAGGCACTCGCTGTGCAGCCGGGTCGGCGTCGGGTCACGGTCACAGGCCCCTGGACGGGGGGCGGCCGAACGGTCCCCGAGACCCAGCGCGAGGTGCTCGCGCCCGTCGGCGAGACCGTCGAAGGTGAAGACGCGAGCCGTCGTCCCGAAGCCGTCGGCGAAGGCGACCGGCACGAGCACGTGGGTGCGGATGCGGGCCGGCGGGGGTCCCGGGGAAGGCGCCGGCTCGCGACCCGGCGTCCCGGCGATCACGCGCGCTCCCGGAAACGCGGCGACAACGCATACCTCAGCAGCACCACGTCTCCGATCTGGCGCACCTCGGCGAGCGTCGCGCGGCGACCGGCGTTCCACGGGTAGCGCCCGTCCCCGACGAACCGGCACGCCGCCGAGTCACCGACGAAGAAGGGGGCGACGACGAGCTGGAGCTCGTCGGCGAGGTCGTCGGTGAGCAGCTGCGTGTGCACCGTGCCCCCACCCTCGACCATGAGCCGCTGCACCCCGCGGTCGCCGAGGTCCTCGCAGACGCGGCGCATCGTCGCCGGTTGCCCGGCGTCGACGACGGCAGCGGCGGCGCCGAGCCGCCCGCGCGCCTCGGGCACGACATCGGTCGGGCAGTAGACGAGCTTGTCCGCACCGTCGGCCGCGAAGAAGCTTGCGGCGCAGTCGAGCTCGGCATGCCTCGTCACCGTCACCTTGGTCGGCGATGGGGGCAGACCGCGTGCCACCCGCGCGGCCCGACGCTCGGGCGAGCGGACGAGCAGGCGCGGGTTGTCGTTGCGGATCGTGCTGGCGCCCACGAGGATCGCGTCGCTCGCGGCCCGCTCGCCGTCGACCCGGTCGAAGTCGGCGTCGTTGGAGAGCATGAGACGCGTCGCGGTGCCCGCGCTGAGGTAGCCGTCGATCGACATGCCACAGCTGAGCAGGGTGTAGGGACGGTCAGCCACCGACGGCTCCTTCCGGTGCGAGCACGGTTGGGGCACCGGGGCTCCCGCGCCGCGACGCGACGAGCAGCGCCGCGCCCGGCAGGGCGGCGACGAACGACATGACCCCGTAGACGACGGCGGTCGCCACGCCCCCGGCGGCTCCGAGGCCGGCCACCCCGAACACCCAGGCGGCCGCCCCTTCGCGGGGTCCCCAGCCGGCGACGTTGAGCGGCACGGCCATCGCCACGAGGACGACGAGCGCGAGCGGCACGAGGTCGGCCACCGGCGCCTCGACCCCGGCGCTGCGGGCGGCCAGGACGAACGTCGTCACGTGCCCGACGATGACGATCGCCGAGACCACGACGACTCCCGGCCACGTATGCCGTCCCAGCAGTCCGTGACGAACGTCGGCCACCACGACCCACGAGACACGTCGCAGCGGTCCGCAGCGCCCGGACCGCATGCGGCCGGACCGACGCCTCCACGCCACGCAGGTCGCAGCGACGGCGATGGCGACGATGCCGGCGACGGCGACGGGATGCACTGGGGCCACGACTGATCCGTCCGACGGCAGCACGGACAGGAGTGACGGCAGCGGGGACGGCAGGAGCAGCACCGCGCCCACGGTCAGCCCGAGCAGGACGACCTGCCCGGCCGAGCGCTCCCACACGACCGACCGCAGGCCGCGGCCGACGTCGCCGTCGTCGCGCCCGTGACGGACGCCTCGGTGCACGTCGCCGAGCACACCGCCGGGCAGCGTCACGTTGAGGAACTGCGACCGGTAGCACGCGGCGACGGCCGACCGCAGCGGGAGCTCGGACCCGAGGCCCCGGGCCACGAGGACCCAGCGCCACGCGCCGCACACGGTCGTGACGACGGCGATCGCGGCAGCCGCGGCGACCGAGCGGAGGTCGACGTGGCGCAGGCCGTCGACGAAGGCGTCACCACCGATGCGCCACACGAGGACGGCGAGGACCGCGAGCCCCGCGAGGGGGCGCAGCCACGACCGGTCCGTTGGCATCTCCTCCGACCTCTCTGCGCGACCCCTGATGGTGACGACGTCCGGTGCGACCATCGGGTTCAGCGACCCCCTACCCGCTCGAGCACGGCCGAGACGTGTCCTGCGGTCTCCGACCACGATGACAGGGTGTCGCGTCGTGCCAGCGCGTTCCGACGAAGCCGCTCCCGCAGTCCCGGGTCGGTCAGCCAGGACCGGAGGGCGACCGCCAGCGCCGCGGGGTTGCTCGGCGGGACGAGCACGCCGGGCAGCCCGCCACCCACCTCCCCGAGCGCCTCGCGGACGCCCCCGACGTCCGTCACGAGCACGGGCACACCGTGGGCCAGGGCCTCGGTCACGACCATCCCGTACGTCTCGACGTGGGAGGGCAGGACGAGGAGGTCGGCGGCGGCATACGCCCGCTCGAGGCCCGCGCCGACGCGCGGGCCCACGAGGTGCACGCGGTCGGAGAGCCCGCACGACGCGAGCTGCCTGCGCACCCCGTCGACGACGTCCGGATCACGCGTCAGCGGCCCGGCGAGGGCGCACGACCACGCGAGGTCAGGCACGAGCGCGAGCGCCGCCACGAGGTCCGCCTGCCCCTTGTGCGCCGTCACCGCGCCGACGCAGAGCAGCCGTCCGCCGTCCGGGCTTCCCGAGGCCACCGGCGCCCGGTCGGCGCCCGGGCGGGCGACGTGCACGGCCTCGGGGGTGAGGGCGTACGCGTCGAGCAGCACGTCCCGGGTCCACGCACTCGTCGTCACGACGGCCGTGGCCGCGGCGAGGACCCTCCCCTCCGCGGCGGTCGCCTCCGGGGTGGTGACGCCGAGAGGCAGGTGGACGAGGGCGACGAGACGCAGCCGCTGCGCCGCCGGCACGAGCACCCCGTCGGCGGCCGACGCGACGATCCCGTCGACGAGCAGCACCGACTCCCTCGGGAGCGCCGCGACGAGGTCGGCCAGGCATGCCGTCGCAGCCGCGTCCGGGCGCGGCCACGGCCCGGGCACGGGGTGCTCGGTCACGGACCATCCGAGTTCGTGCAGCCCGTCGAGCACCCTCCGGTCATAGGCGTTGCCCCCGCTGGGGAGCGCGGGGTCGTCGATCCCGGCCGGGACGACGGCATGGACCTCGCTCAGAGCTCGCACTCGTAGCTCGCCCACGCGACGTGCGACTCGTGGAGCGTCACGGCCAGCCCGGTGACCCGGTCGGTCGCGGCGCCGAGGTCCCCGGCGTGCACGAGGGCCGCGACCCGCTCGGCGACGGTGCGGGCCAGCACCTCGGTGGAGGTGTTGACCCCCGCGAAGTCCGGCTCGTCGTCGAGGTTGCGGTAGCTGAGCGCCCCGACGACCTCGTGGACGTGCCGGGTCGCGAGACCGATGTCGACGAGGATGTCGTCGTCGTCGAGCTCGGGCCCCCGGAAGGTCACGTCGACGACGAACGTCGCCCCGTGCAGCTGCTGGGCCGGTCCGAACACCTCCCCCCGGAAGCTGTGCGCGATCATCATGTGGTCCCGGACGGTCACGCTGAACATCGGCTCCCCGTTTCAGTGGGTGGGTCGGTTGGTGGGTCGGTTGGTGGGTCGATAGGTGGGTCGGTAGGTGGGTCGGTAGGTGATGGTGTGGCAGATGGCGGGCAGGGAGCCGTCCGCGAGACGCGGCATGATCCGGGGCAGCTCCTCGAACGGCGAGTCGCCCGTCAGCAGGGCGTCGAAGGCCGGGTCGCGCAGGAGGTCGAGTGCGAGCGCCAGCCGCTGCGCGAACGTGTAGCGCGAGCGCCTCGCTGCCGCAACGGAACCCACCTGGCTCGCCCGGATGCGCAGTCGCGACGAGTGGAACGAGCCGCCGAGCGCCAGCTCGACCCGCGCGTCGCCGTACCAGCTGAGGTCGAGCACCGTCGCCTCCGGTGCGAGGAGGTCGAGCGACAGCTGGAGCCCGGCACCGGTCGCGCTCGTGTGGACGACGAGGTCGTGGTCGCCCCGCGCGTCGGACAGGTCGTCGGGCCGCGCGAAGCCGACGCCGAGCGAGCCGGCCACCGCCTCCCGCGACGGGTCCACGTCGACGAGGGTCACCCGGCACCCGGGGATCCCGGCGAGGAGGCGCGCGACGCAGCACCCGACCATCCCCGCGCCCACGACCGCGACCCGGTCACCGACCCGGGGCGCGGCGTCCCACAGTCCGTTGACGGCCGTCTCGACCGTGCCCGCGAGCACGGCCCGCCGCGCCGGCACCCCGTCGGGGACGACGACGACCGACCCGACGGGGACGACGTATGCCGTCTGGTGCGGGTGCAGGGAGAAGACCGTGCGCCCGACGAGGTCCGTCGGGCCCTCCTCGACGACGCCGACCCCGAGGTAGCCGTACTTCACCGGGCCGGGGAAGTCTCCCTCCTGGTGCGGCGCGCGCATGACGGCGTACTGGTCCTCGGGGACCGCCCCGCGGAAGACGATCGTCTCGGTGCCGCGACTCACGCCCGATTGCAGCGCCCGGACGAGCACCTCGTCCGACCCTGGTGCGGGCACGGTGACCGGGCGGATCTCGCCCCTGCCGGGCTCGACCACCCAGAACGCCCGCGCATCGGTGGACACGCGACCAGACTAGGACTGCCCGTGAACTCCGGCGGCGACGACGGCGTCCTTGGGTGAAACCTCTCGAGCCCGGTGGAGGCGCCGTGCGTCACGTGACCCCTCACGGCCCGTTCGTCGGGCTCGTCGGCGTGCTGACCCTGCTCGCCGTCCTGGGCTGGACGACCGGCCTCGGCGTCGCCGGCTGGGTCGTCGGTCTGGCGTGTGGCGTGGCTCTCTGCGCGCTCCTCACCTCCGGCCTCGCCCGTGCCTCGCGCCGTCTCCTGCTGCCCGCCGACCGGGTCACCCTGACGAGAGCGGTGCTCGGCTGCGGCGTCGCGGCCCTCGTCGCCGACGCCCTCGCGGGCCCCGACGGCACCGGCGACGCCACGCCCACCACCGGCGTCCTCGTGGCCCTCGCGTCGGTCGCCCTCGTGCTCGACGCGGTCGACGGCCGGGTCGCACGCCGCACCGGAACCGTCCACCCGCTCGGCGCCCGCTTCGACATGGAGGCCGATGCGTTCCTCATCCTCGTCCTCAGCGTCCACGTCGCCCGCGACCTCGGGTGGTGGGTGCTCGGCGTCGGGGCCGCCCGCTACCTCCTGCTGCTCGTCGCGCTCGCGGCCCGCTGGGCGCCGTGGCTGCACGGGCAGGTCCCGGCACGCTGGTGGCGCAAGGCGGTCGCGGCCTACCAGGGCGTCGTCCTCACGGTGGCCGCTGCCGGCGTCCTGCCCGCCGCCGCGGTCGCCGTCGCCGCCGGGCTCGGCCTGCTCGTCGTCTCGTTCGGCACCGAGGTCGTGACGCTGCGGCGGCTCTCGCAGCCCGGGGGCCTCGAGCTCGAGGTCCCCGACCCATGGCCGGGCGTCGCGCCGACGGCCGTCGACGCGCGAGTGCTGCCGTGACGTCGGCGCCACGGCGGTCGACGTCACAGCGGTCGACGTCACGGCGGTCGACGCGCCGACTCGTCACGGGCCACGTCCTGACCGCCCTCGCCGTCCTGCTCGTCTGGGTCGCGCTCGTCGCCCCGAACCCGGGGGTCGGCTGGACGCCGTCACCGCTCGCGCTGCTCCGGATCCCCGTCGAGGCCCTCGTCCTCGTCGCGGGGCTCCTGCTCCTGTGCGGCGTGGCCGCACGGTCGTTCACCGTCGCCATGGGGCTCGTCCTCGGGGTGCTGCTCGTCGTCCGGGTCCTCGACGCGGCCTTCCTCGCGACGCTCTACCGGACGTTCAACCCGCTCACGGACTGGCGCTACGCAGGGTCGGCCACCGACCTCCTCGGCGACTCGACCGGTCCGGTGACGGCGGTGCTGGCCGTCGTCGCGGCGGGGCTGCTCCTGCTCGGCATCATCGTGCTGACCCCTCTGGCCGTGCGGCGGGTCGGGCGGGTCGTCGACCGGCACCGCACCGGTGCGACCCGCGCCCTCGTCGCGGGAACGGTCGTCTGGGTCGTCTGCGCCTCGCTCGGGCTCGGCGTCCGGGCCGAGCTACCGACGGCGTCGTCGACCACCGCGGCTCTGGCCACGCGTGAGGTCACGACCGTGCGAGACGGCCTGCACGACCTGGACGTCTTCGCCGCGCAGGTCGCCGTCGACCCCTTCCGCGACACGGCGCCCGGCGACCTGCTGACCGCCCTGCGGGGCAAGGACGTCGTCGTCGTCTTCGTCGAGAGCTACGGCAGGGTCGCGGTCGACGAGAGTCCTGACGTCGCAAGGGCGCTCACGGACGGGACGAGCGGGCTGCAGGCCGCCGGCTACGCGACACGGAGCGCATGGCTGACCTCCCCGACCTTCGGCGGGATCAGCTGGCTCGCCCACTCGACCCTCCAGTCCGGGCTCTGGGTGAGCAGCCAGCAGCGCTACGACCAGCTGCTCGACACCGCCTCGACGGGCACACCGCGCCTCACCCTCGCCGGGGCCTTCGCGCGCGCCGGCTGGCGCACCGTCGACGTCATCCCGGCCAACCGCCACGACTGGCCCGAGGGCCGGGCCTTCTACGGCTACGACTTCGTCCACGACGCGCGCACCCTGGGCTACGCCGGACCCGGCTTCGGCTACGCGCCGATGCCCGACCAGTACACGCTCTCGGCCTTCGACCGGCTCGAGCTGCAGCGCCGCCCACCCGGTGGGCGACAGCCGGTCATGGCGGAGATCGACCTCGTGACGAGCCACGTCCCCTGGGCGCCGCTGCCGCGGCTGCTCGACTGGTCCGCGATCGGCGACGGCTCCGCCTACCTGGCCCAGGCGGGGCGGGCGACGCCACGCGAGGTCGTGTGGAGCAGCCCCGAGAGGGTGCGGACGGCATACGGCCAGTCCGTCGCGTACTCCCTCGACAGCGTCGTGTCGTTCCTGCGCGCGACCCGCGACGACGACCTCGTCGTCGTCGTGCTCGGCGACCACCAGCCGGTCAGCGTCGTCTCCGGCGACCACGCGGGGCACGACGTCCCCGTCAGCATCGTCGCCCGAGACCCGGCCGTGCTCGACCACATCTCCTCGTGGGGCTGGGACGACGGGCTGCGGCCCGGGCCCACGGCGCCGCTCTGGCCGATGGACCGCTTCCGCGACCGCTTCCTCACCGCCTACGGCCCCACCGCGGGCGGCTGAACCGCCTGCAGCGACGGAGCGTCTTCAGGGAGAGGGGCCCGACACCGCGACGCCGACGGGACGGCGCGGCGCGACCCGGACGTGAGGAGCGCATCATGAGACTCCGAGTCGTGGGGGCGGTGGCGTTGCTCGTCTCCGCCGGCGTGCACCTCTACCTGTGGTTCGACGGGGTGAGGGACCAGAGCGTGGGGCCGATGTTCCTCATGAACGTCGTGGCCGGCGTGGTCATCGCGATCCTGCTGCTGCGCTGGGAGCACTGGGTCCCCGCGTTCCTGACGGCCGGCTTCGGGGCCGCGACGCTGGGGGCGTTCGTCATCGCCTCGACCGTCGGGCTGCTCGGCGTGCACACCGTCTGGGCGGGCGGGTCGGTCTGGACGGCAGCCGTCGCCGAGGTGGTCTGCATCGTCGTCGGCGGTCTGCTGCTGCTGCGCGGGCGGTCGGTGACACCGCAGCCGGCACGCCCCACCGAGCGGCACCCAGCCTGAGGCTCACCCGCATCGGGGGATGCGTGCGGCCCCGGCACCGCGGGACGCTCGACGAGCAGGCCGGACGCCTGCACCGCGTCAGTGCCCACGAGTCCCGGAGGTCGACATGCCCGCACGGTTGCGCTCGGTGCTCGCAACCGTCCTCCTCGTCGTCGGGGTCGTGCTCGTTCCCGTCGGCGTCACGGCGACGTGGCTGCGCACGACGGTCACCGACACCGACACCTACGTCGCGACGATCACGCCGCTCGCCACCGACCCGGCCGTCACGTCCTTCGTCGAGGACCGTGCCACCGCACGCGTCATGGTCGCGATCAGCGACCAGCACCTCGTCGAACGGGCCCTCGACGCGTTGGAGAGCCGCGGACTGCCTGCGGGGGCCACCCGGGCGCTCGGACTGCTCGCAGCGCCGCTCGCCGCGCAGGTCGAGCAGGTCGTCCGCCGGGCCGTCACGGCGGTCGTCGAGAGCGACCAGTTCGCCACTGCCTGGGTCGCCGCGAACCGGATCGCTCACGCCCAGCTCGTCGCCGTGCTCTCGCGCTCGCCGGACGGCGCCCTCGTCGACAACGGGACGAACGTCAACATCGACATCGGCAACCTCGTCGAGCCCATCGAGCAACGCCTGGTCGCCGCCGGGGTCCCGCTCGTCGACAAGCTGCCGCCCATCACCGTCTCGGTACCCCTGCTGCCGAGCAGCGACCTCGACACCGCGCGCACGGCCTACAACGCCCTGCGTGTCGGCGGGGTGGCCCTGCCGCTGCTGGCGCTCGCGTTCATCGCCGGCGGGGTCGCGATGGCCCGCGACCGCCGACGAGCGTTGGTACGCGTGGGGCTCGGTGCCGCCGTCGCCTGCGTCGTGCTCGTGCTCGGGCTGTCGTTCGCCCGGTCGCACGTGGCGGGCAGCCTGCCGTCCGGGGCCTCCGCCGCCGCGGTCTCCGTCATCGACACCCTGACCGAGGGCCTGCGCCAGATGGTGCGCGTCGTCGTCGCGTTCTTCCTCCTGGTGGTGCTCGTCGCGCTCGTCGTCGGCCCGTCACGCGGAGCCCGCCGGGTGCGGTCCCTGGCCGTCGCCGGGTGGAACAGTGCCCGGAGCGGGATGGACCACGCCGCCGGCACGCCCCTCGCGATCCCGGTCGCCATCGGGGTCGCCGTCGTCTGCGTGCTCGTCGTCGTCTTCGCCGGCGACCTCGGTACCGGCTGGACGATCCTGCTGGCGGCCGTAGCAGCGCTCGCGCTCGTCGTCGCCCTGATCGCGGGCCGGACATCCGCCCCCGAGGTCACCGAGGTCACCGAGGTCACCGAGCCGCCACCCCCCGTCAGAGAGCCGGCAGCAGGAGCGTGATGCTCGTCCCCCGACCGAGCTCGGACTCGACGTCGATCCGTCCGCCGTGCCTCGTGACGACGCGCTGAGCGATGCTGAGCCCCAGGCCCGTCCCCGGCACCTGGAGGGTCTCGGGGTTGGTGCCACGGAAGAACTCCGTGAAGAGGCTCTCCTGGTCCTCCGGCGAGATGCCGAGGCCGTCGTCGATGCACTCGAGCACGACCCGGTCGCGACGGCTCGCGACGGAGACCGCCACCTTCCCGCCGGGCGGCGTGAACTTCACGGCGTTGCTCACGAGGTTCTGCACGACCCGCTCGAGGTCCCCGGCGCTGCCCCGGACGAGCGGCAGGCGCTCCTCGAGGTCGAAGGTGAGGCTGACCTGCTGGGTGTCGGCCCGCGGGCGGAACATGTCGACGACGTCGCGTGAGACCTCTCCGAGGTCGACCTCGGCCTCGGGCACGTCCCGGTCGGGGTCGCTGACCCGCGAGAGCGTCAGCAGGTCGTCGACGAGGCTCTGCAGCCGCTCGGTGTTGCGCTCGATGACCCCGAGCGACCAGTCGCCGTTGGCCTCCGGCTCCTGCCGCATCAGCTCGACGTGCCCGACGATCGAGGCGAGCGGGTTCTTCAGCTCGTGCGACACGGTCGAGAAGAGCTGGGTCTTGCTGCGGTCCGCCTCACGCAGCTCGGCCGCGACCCGCCGCTCGACGGCATACAACCGGGCGTTGCGGATGGCCCGCCCGAGGTCACGGCCCATCTCGAGGGCGGCCTGCGCCTCGGCCTGGGTCCAGTCGGGGTCCTCGGGACCGCGCGTGCAGGCGATGTAGCCGAAGCAGCTCGACCCCGAGCCCATCGGCGCGATGAGGAGTGACCGAGCCCCGGCGTCGGCGAGGAAGACGCGCACCTGCGCGACGTCGTCGTCGTCCCACAGGAGCGCCGGCTCGACGTGGCCGACGTCGACGACGGCCACGACACCGGCCTTCCAACAGCGCGCCGCCATCCGCCGGGCGATCGCCACGAGCGAGACCGGGGTCTGCACGCGCTCCCCGCTGCGCGCCGAGACGCTCTCGCGCTCGTCGTCGTCCTCACCCGCGAACGCACGCAGCCACAGGCCCGCCGACGCCAGGCCGGCCGCGATCGGCACTGCCGCGACGTCGACGACCCGGGCGGGGTCGAGGTCCTCCTGGGCGATGCGCGCCACCGTCTGCACGGCCTCGCCGAGACGGACCCGCTCCGACAGGGCGTGCCGCTGCCGGGCCGCCGAGATGGCGATGCCGGTCTGGTTGGCGAAGAGCTCGAGCACGGCCCGCTGCGTCATGTCCGGGCGCCGGCCGCTCAGCGGCAGGTCGACCGACAGGATGCCGAGCAGCTCCCCGACGGCGTCGAAGAACGGTGCGATGAGGGTGTCCTCGGGGTTCCACGCGTCCGGGTCACCGGCGGGGGTCGGCGCCGTCCAGTCGGACGACACCCAGCCCTCCGCCGACCCGTCGGGCAGCTCACCGGCGGGGACGAAACGCAGGCTCCCCCACCTCTCGGCCACGGCGAACTCGGCCTCGAGGACATGGCGCGGTGTCCGCCGGCCGAGCAGCTCGGCGCGCGCGTCGTCGTCGCCGGCGACGGCCACGACCTCGACGTCGCCCGAGGGCACGACGACGCTGATCGCCGCCACCTTGAAGCCGACCACGTCGGCGGCGCCGTCGACGACCATGTCGAAGAGGATCGACAGGTCGTCCTGGGCACTGACGCGGTTCATCAGCTCGGTGAGCCGGCTGAGCGCCAGCACCTCCCACACCACGCCGTCGCGCACCCTGTCCCCTTGTCTGCGTCCTACCCCTGGGTCGCGGCCGCCGCCACTAGGAATCGTCCCGATGGTCACGATATGTCCGCGAGGCCTCCTGCGTGGCCAGACCGGCAGAACCTGAGACGGGAAGACACACCGTGAACGTCGACCCCTTGTCGGGGGCCGAGTCGACCGACACCGAACCGCCGTGCCCCTCGGCGATGGCGCGCACGATCGAGAGCCCGAGACCGGAGCCCTGGATGGCTCGCTCGTTGGCCGCGCTCGAGCGGAAGAACCGTGCGAAGACGCGCTCGTGGTCCGACTCCGGGATGCCCATCCCCGAGTCGGAGACGACGAGGCGGACCGTGTCCGGCCGGCGGTCGTCGGGGTACGCGGCGAGGGCCACCCGGCCGCCGTCGGGCGTGAACTTCACGGCGTTGGAGAGCAGGTTGGTGACCATCCGCTCGAGCGCTGCGGGGTCGCCCTCGATCCACAGCGGCCGCGGCGACACCTCGACCTCGCGCACGAGGTCGCGCTGCGCCGTCACCGTCTCGACCGACGTCCACGCGCTCGCGACGACGTCGGACAGGTCGCACCGGCGCGGTGCGAGCTCGAGGCGGCCGGCCTCGATGCGGGAGTTGAGCAGCAGGTCCTCGATGAGCGAGAGCAGCCGACGACCGTTGCGGTCGACGCGGGCCACGAGCTCGAGCTGGCGGTCGGTGAGCGCTCCGGCAGCGCCGTCCTCGAGCATCTCGGTGTAGCCGAGAACGCTGGCGAGCGGGGTGCGCAGCTCGTGGCTGACCGCCGAGACGAAGTCGGACTTGGTCCGGTCGAGCTGGGTCAGCTCCTCGACCGCCTCGCGCTCGCGGTCGAGCGCGACCTGCAGGGTGACCTCCACCTGCCGGCGCCGGGTGACGTCCTCGGCGACGCCGAGGTAGCCGGTGAGCTGGCCGCCCTCGTCGCGGATCCCGCTCATCGTCAGGGACACGGTGCGACGGGTGCCGTCCTTGCGGACGTAGGTCCAGTCACGGGTCTCGGTCGCCGCGCCGGCCCGGACGCGGTGCACGAGCACGTCGAAGCCGGGCTCGACGCCGACCTCCTCGGCCCGGCGGTCGATCTCGGCGGGCTCGTGCAGCAGCGACCAGTCCCTGCGGCTCACGACCTCCGACGCCCGCCAGCCGAGCACGGTCTCGGCGCCGCGGTTGAAGAGGGTGATGACGCCGTCGAGGTCGGTGCCGATGATGGCGGTGGCCGTGGCGGCCTCGAGGACGGCCTCGACGAACGTGCGGGCCGCGCGCTCGTCGGTGACGTCGACGCCGGTCTTGACGAGGTGGGTCCGCCGCCCGGTGTCGTCGGTGAGGTAGGCGTTGGTCCACACGATGTGACGCACGCCGAGCCCGTCGACGCGCCAGTCCTGCTCCTCCTGGAGCGGCACGGCGCCCTCGGCGATGCCCGCCATCTGCGCGGAGACGCGCTCGCGGTCGTCGACGGGGAAGACCTCTGCGGCGGGGTGCCCGACCAGCTCGGTCTCGGGCGCGCCGAGCAGGCGCGCCGCCGTCGAGTTGAGACGGGCGATCGACCCGGCCCGGTCGACGACGATGATCGCGCTGGCCGCGGTGTCGAGGACGACGCTGCTCAGCTCGACCTCGCTGCGCAGGTCGCCGAGCGCGGCGCGCCGCTGCGTCGAGGCGACCGCGAGCGAGAGCGCCGTGACGGCCGCCGTCACGAGGAACGCCTGGGTCAGGGCGCCGACCGTCTCGGGGCGCAGGCCCCCGACCTGTGCGGCCGCGGCGAAGGGTCCACCGCCGATGCTCGTCAGCGTCACCGCCAGGACGCCGACGACGAGGAGCTGAATCGCGACGGTGCGCAGCCCGAGCCGCAGGGCGCCCCACACGAGGACGGGGATCGGCAGGAACGCGAGCGGCAGCGCCTGGTCGGGGTTGAAGACCCACGCCGTGAGCCCGACGACGACGACCCACTGGACGAGGTCCTCGAAGCCGGGACGTCGCGTGCGCTGCGTGCCGACCGCGATGCCGAGGGGTGCGAAGACGAGCACGGCGGCGGCGTGCGAGGCCGTCACGGCGGAGGCCGTCGCGAGGAAGGGCCCACCGAGGCCGAGTCTCACGGTGAGGCCGGCGAGCACTCCGAAGACGAGCGCTCCGGCGAGCGTCGCGGCGAGGAGGTTCCAGAGGTCCTCCATCGAGGCGAGCGCGGGGCGTCGCCCACCCCGGGTCAGCAGGCCGTAGACGACCGCCACCTCGGCGGCGTTGGCCACCCCGAAGCACAGCGCCACGAGCGGCGGGCGGCCACCGTAGGCGTTGGCGGCCGCGCTCGAGACGAGGACGCCGAGGACGAAGACCCAGGCGCGCGGACCCCGTGCGGTCGCGAGGAGGAAGGAGACCGCGAGACCGGCGGCGGGCCACCAGACGGCGACGGTCGACCCGGGAGGGGCGAAGCGCACCGCGGTCGCCCCGAGCACGAAGACGCCGACGAGCGCCAGCGCCGCCGCCACCCACCAGCGGGCGCGGCCCAGGGTCGGGCGAGTCACGAGGGCGCCCCGTTCGGGGCCAGCGTCCCGGGGCTCGTCGGTCGACGCGGGGCGTCAGGAGCAGCCTTCTCCGCGGACCTCATTGACTCATGATGTCGCAGAGATCACGACAATCCGGCAAAAGGGACTTTTCACGCCCCGTGTCGCCGGTCGGTGGTCCCGGGCCTCACCAGCCGGACTGCATCGCGGAGTGCTCCGGGGCCGGCGTGCGGGTCAGCTGGAGGAAACCCCCGGGCATGTCGCGACGCTCGATCGCCCGCCGCGTCATCCCCTTCGCCGCGGCCAGGGCGACGCTCTTGTCGACGAAGGTCGGCTCGGTGCACGTGAACTCGCGGCCCTTCCACCGGATCGTGCAGCCGTCTGCGGCGCGGACGTTGCGGACCCAGTCGGTGCCGCGTCCCCACGGGAGGGCGATGACGAAGGTCGTCGGCGTGGGGATGACGGCGACCGGGGTGGCGTAGTCCTTGCCGCTCGTCCGCCCTCTGTGACGCAGCACCGCCCAGAGGGGGAAGACACGGTGCCCGGCGAGCCGGACGGCGACCTTGTTGAACTGCTTCGCACGTGCGGGAGGTCCTGCCATCCCCTCAGCATCCTCCCCACCGACCCCGACAGGACTCCCTTCACCGAGGGCGTATGCCGCCGGGCCGGGTGCCGCCGCGCGTCAGCCCAGGTGCCCGCGCACCGACGCGTGCCCCTTGAGCAGGTTGCGCGCGATGGTGCGGCGCTGGATCTCGTCGGTGCCCTCGTAGATGCGCAGGAGCCGCAGCTCGCGGTACCACCGCTCGACGGGCAGCTCGCGGGTGTAGCCCATGCCGCCGTGCATCTGGAGCACCCGGTCGACGATCTCGTTGGCCTTGACTCCGCCGTAGAGCTTGGCCATCGACTGCGACTGGCGCGAGTCGAGGCCGCGGTCGACCTGCCAGGCGGCAGTGAGCACGAGCCAGCGCAGCGCCTCGATCTCGACGGCGGAGTCGGCGACCATCCACTGGATGGCCTGCCGCTCGGCGATCGGCTGGCCGAAGGTGACGCGGTTGCGGGCCCACTCCATGCCCATCTCGACGAGCCGCTCGCACGAGCCGAGGGCGCGCGCGGGCAGCATGTAGCGGCCCTTGCCGATCCACCGCATCGCGAGGTCGAAGCCCTTGCCCTCCTCGCCGAGGATCGCCGAGTGCGGCACCCGGACGTCGTCGAAGACGAGCGCGGCAGGCCCCCACTCCCCCATCGTGTCGATGGGCGTGCTCGTCCAGCCGCGGTCGCGGTCGACGAGGAAGCACGTGACGCCCCCGTCGGCCCCCTTCTCCTTGTCCGTGACGGCGAAGACCATGACGAAGTCGGCCTCGTTGCCGCCCGTGATGAAGGTCTTCTCGCCGTTGATGACCCACTCGTCGCCCTCGCGGCGCGCGCTCGTGCGGATGGCACGGGCGTCGGAGCCGGCGCCGGGCTCGGTGATGGCGAAGCACGACCTCCGGGTGCCCTCGATCGTCGGGCGCAGGTAGGTCTCCTGCTGCTCCTCGGTGGCCGAGAAGAGGATGTTGTCGGCCTCGCCGGCGAAGCGGAACGGCACGAACGACCGGCCGAGCTCGATCTCGATGAGGGCCGCGACGACGGCGCCCTGCCCCATGCCGCCGTGGCTCTCGGGCGTCTGGATGCCGAAGAAGCCGGACGCGCGGGCCTTGTCCTGCAGCGCTTTCAGCTCCTCGGCAGTCAGGCCGCGCTCGTTGCGTCGCTCGCGCTCGAGCACCTGCGGCTCGAGCGGCACGATCTCCTTGCGCACGAACGTGCGCACCCAGTCGCGGATCTCGCGCTCCTCGGCGCTGAGGTCGAAGTCCATCGTCGGTCCCTTCGTCGTGCGGTCGGGGTGGGTCGTGCCGTCGGGCGCCCGGCGGGCGTATGCCGTCCGGCGGAGGTCAGCGGGCGGCATACCTCCGCAGCTCGGCCTTGGCGAGCGCGTTCTTGTGCACCTCGTCGGGGCCGTCGGCGAAACGCAGCGTGCGGATGCCGGCGAAGGCGGCCGCGAGCTCGGTGTCCTGGCTGAGCCCGGCGGCGCCGTGGGTCTGGATGGCCTTGTCGAGGATCCACTCGACCGTCTTGGGTGTCGCGATCTTGATGGCCTGGATCTCGGTGTGGGCGCCCTTGTTGCCGACGGTGTCCATGAGCCAGGCGGTCTTGAGCACGAGCAGGCGCAGCTGCTCGATGCGCACGCGGGACTCGGCGATCCAGTCGCGCACGACGCCCTGCTCGGCGATGGGCCGGCCGAAGGCGACCCGCTCGGAGGCGCGGCGACACATCGCCTCGATGGCGACCTCGGCGAGGCCGATCGAGCGCATGCAGTGGTGGATGCGACCGGGCCCGAGACGAGCCTGCGCGATGGCGAAGCCGGTGCCCTCCTCGCCGATGAGGTTGCCCGCCGGCACGCGGACGTCCGTGAAGCGCAGCTCGGCGTGACCCCCGTGGTCGTGGTCGTCGTAGCCGAAGACCTCCATGCCGCGCACGACCTCCACGCCGGGGGCGTCGCGGGGGACGAGGACCATCGACTGCTGGCGGTGCCGGTCGGCCTCGGGGTCGGTCTTGCCCATGACGATGAGGACCTCGCACTCGGGGTTCATCGCCCCGGTGATCCACCACTTGCGGCCGTTGATGACGTAGTCGTCGCCGTCGCGCCGGATGCTCGTGCCGATGTTGGTGGCGTCGCTGCTCGCGACGTCGGGCTCGGTCATCGCGAACGCCGAGCGGATCTCGCCGCGCAGCAAGGGTTTCAGCCAGCGCTCCTGCTGCTCGGCGTTGCCGAACTGGGCGAGCACCTCCATGTTGCCGGTGTCGGGCGCGGCGCAGTTGAGGACCGCGGGGGCCAGACGGATGCAGCGACCGGTGATCTCGGCCAGCGGGGCGTACTGGAGGTTCGTCAGGCCGGCGCCGTGCTCGCCGGGGAGGAACACGTTCCACAGACCGAGGTCGCGCGCCTCCCGCCGGAGGTCCTGGAGGACCGGGGCGGTGCTCCACGCCCAACGGTCGGGCAGCGCCGAGACCTGCTCGTCGAAGACCGGCAGCGACGGCACGATGCGCTCGTCCATGAGGCCGAGCAGCTCCTGGCGCAGCTCCTCGGTGCGGGCGTCGAATCCGAAGTCCATGGTTCAGCTCTCCTTGACGGCGGCGAGGCCGGCCGTGACGAGCGGGACGGTGGCCTCGCCGATGCTGGCGAAGCCGCTCCCGACCGTCTGGCCCTGGTTGTAGCGGTAGTGGATGCCCTCGAGGATGACCGCGAGCTTGAAGTAGGCGAGCCCGAGGTGGAACGAGAGGTGCCCGAGGTCGCGACCGCTCGCGGCGGCATACCGCTGGCGCAGCTCGGGCCCGCTGATCCAGCCGGGCGTCCGCGAGACGTCGGAGACGGCGACGCTGTCCATCATGAGCGGGAGGGTCTGGTAGGCCTCGAGCAGCGCCACGTCGGTGAGCGGGTCGCCGAGCGTGGCCATCTCCCAGTCGAGCACGGCCGACACTTCGTCGTCACCGGTGACGAGGAGGTTGTCGAGGCGGAAGTCCCCGTGGACGATCGTCGGATCGCCTTGCGCGGGAACGGAGCCCGCGAGGCGCTCATGGAGCTCATCGATGCCCGGCAGCTCGCGGCTGCGGGAGGCGTCGAGCTGCTGCTTCCAGCGCCGCACCTGCCGCTCGAGGAAGCCGTCGGGACGGCCGAAGTCGGAGAGCCCCACGGACGCGGGGTCGACGGCGTGCAGGGCGACGAGGGTGTCGACCATCCGCTCGCTGATCGCGCGCACCCGCTCGGCGCCGAGCGGCTGGAGCTGCGCCTCGAAGCGGTAGGGCGTGCCCGCGACGCGCTCCATGACGTAGAACGGCGACCCGATGACGTCGGGGTCGTCGCACACGGCATACGTGGCGGGGACGGGCACGGCGGTGTCGCGCAGGGCGGTGATGACGCGGTGCTCGCGCACCATGTCGTGCGCGGTGGCGAGCACGTGGCCGAGGGGCGGCCGCCGCACGATGACGGTGCGGGTCCCGTCGCCCACCTCGTAGGTGAGGTTGGACTTGCCGCCCGCGACGACCCTTCCGTTGAGCGGACCGTCGAGCAGGCCGGGGGCCGCGTCGTCGAGGAAGCCCCGGAGGCGGTCGAGCGGCAGGCCCGGCGGGTCGCCGTCGGGGGCAGGGGCGTCGCGGGCGTCCGTCACGTCAGTCCTTCGGCCCGCCGGCGACGTAGATGACCTGGCCGGAGACGAAGCCGGCCTCGTCGCGCACGAGGAAGGACGTCGTGGCGGCGATGTCCTCGGGCTGTCCGACGCGGGCCACCGGGATCTCCTTGGCGGCGCCCTCGAGGAACTGCTCGAAGGTGATGCCCATGCGCTCGGCCGTCTGCCGCGTCATGTCGGTGGCGATGAAGCCCGGGGCGATGGCGTTGGCCGTGACCCCGAACTTGCCGAGCTCGATGGCGAGGGTCTTCGTGAAGCCCTGCAGCCCGGCCTTGGCCGCGGAGTAGTTGGCCTGCCCGCGGTTGCCGAGCGCAGAGGTCGAGCTGAGGTTGACGATGCGGCCGAACTTCGCGTCGATCATGTGCTTCTGCGTCGCGCGCGTCATGAGGAACGAGCCACGCAGGTGGACGTTCATCACGGCGTCCCAGTCGTCGGCGCTCATCTTGAAGAGCATGTTGTCGCGGATGATGCCCGCGTTGTTGACGAGCACCGTCGGGGCGCCGAGCTCGGAGGCGACACGGTCGACGGCCGCCTGGACGCCCGCCTCGTCGGACACGTCGACACCGACGGCGAGGCCCTTGCCGCCGGCAGCCTCGATCTCGGACACCACTGCAGCACAAGCGGACTCGTCGAGGTCGAGGACGGCGACGGCAAACCCGTCGGAGGCGAGGCGCTTGGCCACGGCGGCGCCGATGCCGCGCGCGGCCCCGGTGACGACGGCGGTGCGCTGGGAGGTGTTCGGCTGGTCGGTCATGCGTTCTCCTGCTGGTCGGCGGTCTGGTGGTCGAGCTTCTGCTGGAGCCGGTTCATGCCGGCGAGCCAGGCGTCGGGATGCGCGGCGCGCTGCGCGTAGTAGCCGCCCACCTCGGGGTGCGGGAGCACGTAGAACTCGTCGCCCGCGAGCGCCCGGAACGACGCGTCGGCGACCTCGTCGGCGGTGAGCGTCGCGTCGAGGGTGAGCAGGTCCTTGAGCGGGCCAGAGCCGTCGAGCATCCGGGTCTGCACGCCCTGGGGGCAGATCGCCTGCACGACGATCCCGCGGTGGCGGTACGTCGCGCTCAGCCACTCGGCGAACGCGACGGCGCCGTGCTTGCTCACGGAGTAGGGGGCGTCGCCGAGCATCGTCAGCAGCCCGGCGGCCGATGCGGTGACGACGAGACGGCCGCCACCGGCGTCGAGCCAGCGCGGCACGAGATGCCGGGCGGCGCGCACGTGGGCGAGGACGTTGGTCTCGAGAGTGCGGGTCCACTCGTCGTCGGACGCGTCGAGACCGGCGAGCGTGCCGATCCCCGCGTTGGCGAAGAAGACGTCCACCTGCCCGAAGCGGCCGTATGCCGTGTCGACGAGGTGCCGCACGCCGGCGTCGGTCGACGTGTCGCCCGGGACGGCGACGGCGCCGATCTCCTCGGCGGCCGTCGCGAGCTCGGCCGCGTCGAGGTCCGCGACGACGACCTGCCAGCCCTCGCGGGCGAGGCGGGTGGCGATGGCGCGGCCGATCCCCCGGGCTGCTCCGGTGACGACGGCGGTGTCGGGCATGCTGCTCCTCGCGATGGACTAAGCGCTTGCTTACCTTGACGACAAGGACCCCCCACGTCAAGTGACCCCCACCCTTCCCACCCGTCGAGAGGCCACGAACGACCCGCAGGTGGGCTGGGGTCAGCCGACGACGCGCTCGATGAACGCGACGGCCCGGTCGAGCGCCTCACGTCCGTCAGCGGTGTCGAGGTCGAACTGGAACTCGTGCCCGAGCCGCGGCTCGTGGTCGTCGGCGAAGAGCAGGGCGTCGTGGTCGACCCCGTGCCGCTGCAGCGCCTCGACGAGCGCGAGCGTGTGCGGGAGGAGGGGGTCGCCGTTGCCGGCGGAGACGAAGGCCGGAGGGAACGACGGCGTGACGTGGACCGGGACCGAGCCCTGCCGGGTCGTGCGCTCGTCGTGGCGACGGCTCGAGCCGAGGTAGGACCAGATGGCCGTGTCGACGAGCCAGCTGCCCAGCCGGGTCGACCCCTGCGCGAGCGTGAAGTCGTAGGCGCCGCAGAAGAGCACGAGGCCCCTGAGGGACTCCGGCGGCACGTCGACGTCGATGCCGACGTCGCTCGCGTAGGCCGCGTCGCTGACGAGCAGGCCGACCTGGGAGGCGATCTGGGCACCGGCCGAGTCGCCGGCGAGGACGATGCGCGCCGGATCCACGCCGAGCCGGTCGGCGTGGTCGACGAGGTGGGCGAGCGCGGCCGCCACCTGCCTGACAGGCGTGGGATAGCGCGAGCCCGGGGCGATCGAGTAGTCGACCCCGACCGTCGTGAACCCGCGACCGGCGAGCACGCGGAGGTAGTTGGCGACGTCGCCCTTCGAGCCCGACACGAAGGCGCCGCCGTGCACCCAGACGACGGCGGGCAGGGGCTCGTCGCGGGGCGGCCGGAAGACGTCGAGCCGCCCGTCGGGGGACGCGATGTCGTACGCCTCGTCGACGACCTCGACGAGGTCGCCCGGGACGTGCTTCTCCAGGGCCGCGCTCGCCCGCGCCGCCCCGCGGTCGAAGACGGCCCGGAGGAGCAGCGCCGAGGGCCAGGGGGTCGTCCGGGCGGTCACGACCAGCGCGCCGGCGGCGGTCGCCGTGCCCAGCGCGAGCCTGCGCGCGAGACCGCGGGTCCGGTCGACGATGCCACCCATGCGGCGAATCTAGTCCGGTCGACCGCGGACGTCGGCCACTCGAGCGCTGACCACCGCCAGATCGTGGCCTCTCGACGGTGGAGGTGGTGGGTGTCGGCGGGGCGGGGCAGGATCGGGACATGCAGCTCTCCGACGTCGTCGCCACCTCGCACACCGTCGCCGCCACGTCGTCGCGCACGGCCAAGGTCGAGGCGCTGGCGGCCTGCCTGCAGCGTGCGGCGCAGGACGGACCCGACGTCGTCGAGGTCGTGACGGCCCACCTGTCGGGTGCCCTCCCGCAACGCCGCATCGGCGTCAGCTGGCGGGGGCTGCAGGGCCTGCCCGGCGCGGCGGAGGCCTCGACCCTGACGGTCGAGGAGGTCGACGCCGCGGCCACGACGATCGCCGCCATCGGCGGCTCGGGCTCGGGCGCGGCCCGCAGCGCCGCCGTGCGCGACCTCTTCTCACGCGCCACCGCCGACGAGCAGGTGTGGCTGCGCGGCCTCATCACGGGCGAGACCCGGCAGGGCGCGGGCGACGGGGTCGTGCTCCAGGCGATCGCCAAGGCGGCCGAGGTGCCCGACGCCGCGGTGCGACGCGCCGTCATGCTCGCCGGCTTCGCGGGGCCGGTCGCGCGCGCCGCCCTCACCGGCGGCACCGACGCCCTCGCGGCCCTGACGCTCGAGGTCGGACGCCCGCTGCGACCGATGCTCGCCGGCTCGGCCCCCGACGTCGCCGCGGCCCTCGACACGCTGGGAGGCGAGGTGGTCGTCGAGACCAAGCTGGACGGCATACGCCTCCAGGCGCACGTCGACAACCGCACGAGCCCCGGCAGCGTGCGCCTCTTCACCCGCACCCTCGACGAGGTCACCGACCGGATGCCCGAGATCACCGAGGCGCTCGCGACGCTCGACGTCGAGACGCTCGTGCTCGACGGCGAGGTCATCGCCCTCGGTGACGGCGGCCGGCCGCAGCCCTTCCAGGTCACGGGCGCCCGCACGGCGAGCTCGGCCGACGTCGACCGGCTGCGCGAGGAGGTGCCGCTGACGCCGTTCTTCTTCGACCTGCTCCATCTCGACGGCGAGGACCTGCTCGACGAGCCGGCGCACGTGCGCTGGCAGCGCCTCGCCGCGACGGTGCCGCCGGCGTGGCGGGTGCCGCGCGAGCGCACCGACGACCCCCAGCGCGCGCAGCAGTTCTTCGCCGACCTCGTCGCCGCCGGCCACGAGGGCGTCGTCGTCAAGGACCCCGCGCTGCCGTATGCCGCCGGCCGCCGCGGTCCCGGCTGGGTCAAGGTCAAGCCGCGGCACACCCTCGACCTCATCGTCCTCGCCGTCGAGTGGGGCAGCGGCCGGCGCCAGGGGTGGCTGTCCAACATCCACCTCGGCGCCCGCGACGCCGACACCGGTGAGCTCGTCATGCTCGGCAAGACCTTCAAGGGGATGACCGACGAGATGCTCGCGTGGCAGACCGAGCGCTTCAGCGAGCTGGCGCTCGACCCGGCCGACGTCGGGGCGGACCGGTCGGGCCAGCAGTGGGGGGTCGTCCCGCTGCGCCACGAGCAGGTCGTCGAGATCGCCTTCGACGGCGTGCAGCGGTCGTCGCGCTACCCCGGCGGCATGGCGCTGCGCTTCGCGCGGGTGCTGCGCTACCGCGACGACAAGCCGGTCTCCGAGATCGACACCGTGCAGACCGTGAGGTCGCTCGCCGGCTGGTGATCGCGCCCCGCGTCGGCGCGTCGTGAGATGGCACGCCGCTATCTGTTGCCTACGCCACAGTACGTAGGTAAGTTCCGGCCAGACGGCATATTGCGTGAATTCTTCACATCCCTGGAGGCACCATGTCCATGTCCGAACTCTCACGTCGCTCGGTGATCGCCGGTGGCCTCGCCGCCGCGGCAGCCGGTGCCGCGGCCGGTAGCGCCCGCGCCGCGACCAACGCATCCCCCGCGGCGACCGCCGGCGAGATGGGGTGGGTGACCTCGACGATCGCCCGGATGTCCTTGGAGGAGAAGGTCGGTCAGCTCTTCATCCAGAACGTCTACGGCAAGGACGCGACGACGCCCGACAGCCGAAACCTCCCGCTCTACGGCGTCGCGAGCCCGGCCGAGGTCGTGCAGAAGTACCACCTCGGCGGCGTCATCTACTTCGCGTGGACCGACAGCGTGCAGAACCCCGACCAGATCGTCGGCCTCTCCAACGGCCTGCAGAAGGCGGCCCTGACGCAGCCGAGCAAGGTGCGCGTCCCGCTCCAGATCGCGACCGACCAGGAGCAGGGCGTCGTCACGCGCATCGGACCGCCGGCCACCCAGTTCCCCGGCTCGATGGCCCTCGGCGCCGGCCGCAGCGCCCCCGACGCGCGCACGGCCGCCGCCATCACCGGCCGCGAGCTGCTCGCGATGGGCGTCAACACGAACTTCGCGCCCGACTGCGACGTCAACGTCAACCCGCTCAACCCCGTCATCGGCACGCGGTCCTTCTCGTCGCGGGCCGATCTCGCCGCCGAGCTGGCGGCCGCCCAGGTGGCCGGCTACCAGCGCGACGGCGGCGTCGCCTCGTCGGCCAAGCACTTCCCCGGCCACGGCGACACGGCGACCGACAGCCACGTGGCGTTCCCGATCATCACCCACACGCGCGAGCAGTGGGAGGCCATCGACGCCCCGCCCTTCAAGGCGGCGATCAACGAGCAGATCGACATGATCATGACGGCCCACCTGTCGTTCCCGGCGCTCGACGACTCGGGCAACCCGGCCACGCTGAGCAAGCCGATCATGACCGGCGTCCTGCGCGAGGAGCTCGGCTACGAGGGCGTCATCGTCACCGACTCCCTCGCCATGCAGGGCGTCCGCGACCTCTACGGCGACGCCGAGGTGGCCGTCCGCGCCCTGCTCGCCGGCGTCGACCAGCTGCTCATGACCCCCGCCATGGACGACGCGTACGCCGCCGTCATCGCGGCCGTCCGCAGCGGCCGCATCCCGGGCAACGAGCTCGACGCCAAGGTGCGCCGCGTGCTGGGTCTCAAGTACCGCCGCGGCATCGTGGCCCGGCCGTACGCCGACCCGGCTGCCGTCGCCTCGGTCGTCGGCACCCCTGCCCACCTCGCGTCGGCCGCCGCGGTCACCGACCGCACGACGACGCTCGTCAAGAACGACGCCAAGGCCCTGCCGATCGCCCCGAGCGGCAAGAAGGTCCTCGTCACCGGCTACGGCGTCTCGACGACCGCCACCCTCGCGGCCGCCCTGACGGCCAAGGGCGCGACGGTCCAGACCGTCCAGACCGGCACGTCGCCCACCGACACCGCGGTGGCATCCGCCGTCGCGGCGGCCGCCGACAAGGACGTCGTCGTCGTCACGACGATGAAGGCGTGGGACACGAGCGTCACCGACACTCGCGGCGGTCAGCAGAAGCTCGTCAAGACCCTGCTCGAGACCGGGAAGACCGTCGTCGTCGTCGCCGTGCGCGACCCCTACGACATCGCGTACTTCCCGAGCGCCCCGACCTACGTCGCGACGTACTCCTACAGCCCCGTCGCGATCGAGGCGGCTGCGCGCGTCATCGTCGGCGACGTGGCGCCGACGGCCTCGCTGCCCGTCGACATCCCCGTGGCGGGCGACCCCGCCACGGTGCTCTACCCGTTCGGGCACGGGCTGACCTACTGAGATGGGCGCCCTGCACCGGGTGGTCGCGGCGACGGCTCTCGTCGTCGCCGCGGCCACCGCAAGCACCTCAGGCGGTGCGGGCGCCGACGGGCCGGCGGTCGCGACCGGCTCGGCACCGCCGCCGGTCCGCGCCGTCGTCGCGACGTACAACATCCACGCGGGCGCGGGCAGCGACGACGTCTACGACCTCGATCGCACCGCTGCCGCGATCCGGGCCCTCGACGCCGACGTCGTGGGCCTCGAGGAGGCCGACGTCCACTGGGGCGAGCGCAGCCACTTCGACGACACCGTCGCCGAGCTCGGGCGCCGGCTCGGGATGCGCACCGCCTTCGCCCCGATCTACGGCCTCGACCCGCTGACCCCCGGTGCACCGCGTCGGGAGTTCGGCGTCGCCCTGCTCTCGCGGCACCCGATCGTCGCCGTGGAGAACCACGACCTGACGCGGCTCTCGACCCAGGACCCGAACCCCGTCCCGGCACCGGGTCCCGGCTTCCTCGAGGCGACCGTCCAGATCGGCGGGGCGCGCACCCACGTCTACGTCACGCACCTCGACTACCGCGGTGACCCGACCGTCCGGCGTCTCCAGGTCGCCGACACGGTCGCGATCCTCGACGAGGACCCGCCCGGCGCCGACCAGGTGCTCCTCGGTGACCTCAACGCCGACGCGAGCGCCCCGGAGCTGGCCGGCCTGTGGACCCGGCTGCGCGACGCCTGGGCCGTGGCCCCGACCCGCGACGGCGAGCCGGGCCTCACCTACCCCGCACTCGACCCCACCAAGCGCATCGACCTCGTCGCCGTCTCCCCCGGCATCGAGGTCGTGCACGCCAGCACCGCCCACGACCCCGCCCTCGCCGGCGCGAGCGACCACCGTGCCGTCGCCGCGACCGTCCTGCTCGACCAAGGATCGGAGACATCCAGATGACCAACCTCAACCGCAGGCAGCTGCTCACCGCCGGCGCGCTCGGCGCCGTCGCCATCCCCGCCACCGCGGCGGGATCCGTTGCCGCCCAAGCCGGCCCGACGGCATACGCGAGCAGCTACCCCAACAACCCCGTCACGACCGGCGCTCAGAGCGCCGCCGCCTCGAGCTGGTCGGCACTCTCGGGGCAGAAGGTCGGGATCATCACCAACCCGACCGGCATCCTCACCAACCTGCGCACCATCGTCGACGAGATGCACGAGTCCGGCGCCGTCGACATCGTCGGCGTCTTCGGGCCCGAGCACGGCTTCCGCGGCACCGCGCAGGCCGGCGACTCCGAGGGCAACCACACCGACCCGCGCACCGGGCTCATGGTCTACGACGCCTACGGCGCCAACGCCGCGAAGATGACGACCCTCTTCCGCACGGCCGGCGTCGAGACCGTCGTCTTCGACATCCAGGACGTCGGATCGCGCTTCTACACCTACATCTGGACGATGTACACGGCCATGCGCGCGGCCGTCGCCGTCGGCGCCCGCTTCGTCGTGCTCGACCGCCCGAACCCCATCGGCGGCACGGCGAGGGGGCCGATGATGACGACGCCGTGGACCTCCGGTGTCGGCGCCAAGGAGATCGTCCAGGCCCACGGCATGACGGTCGGCGAGCTCGCGCGCTACTTCGACGGCGAGTTCCTCACGGCCGACGCCGGTGGACGGCTCGCCGAGCTGTCCGTCATCGAGGTCAAGGGCTGGCGCAGGGACGTGCCGTATGCCGTCACCGGGCTCCCGTGGGTCATGCCGAGTCCCAACATGCCGACTCCCGACACCGCGCTCGTCTACCCCGGCACGGGGATGTTCGAGGGGACCAACCTCTCCGAGGGCCGCGGCACGACGCGGCCGTTCGAGCTCATCGGGGCGCCCTACGTCGACTACAGGTGGGCCGAACGCCTTGCGGCTCTGGACCTTCCGGGCGTGGGCTTCCGCGAGGCCTACTTCTCCCCGACGTTCAGCAAGCACACCGGTCTCGTCTGCGGCGGTGTCCAGCTGCACGTCACCGACCCGTCGACCTTCGACCCGATCCGGTCGAGCGTCGAGATGCTCGTCGCGGCCAAGGCGCTCTACAGCGACTTCGCCTGGCGCTACGACTCCTACGACCCGGCGCGGCCCTACTGGATCGACAAGCTGACCGGGTCGCAGCGGCTGCGCACCCAGATCTCGGCCGGCGCCTCGGCCGACGAGGTCGTCGGGGCGTGGCGCGACGAGCTCGCGGCCTTCGACGCCCGGCGCCAGCAGTACCTCCTCTACCGCGGCCCCTCGCACTGACCCCTTCCCCGACGCCTGACGACCTGTTGCACGATCTAGGAGTGACATGCGCCTGCGCACCCTCGTCCCCGCTGCCCTCGGCAGCCTCGCCCTCGCGGGCAGCCTCGTGACCGTCGGCCCCGTGGGCTCCGCGACGGCCGACGACTTCAGCAAGCCGGACCGCGGCTTCGCCCCGCCCAACACCGTCCTGTCCGACGCGAGCCCCGCGTCGCTCGGGCTCGACCCGGCGCCGATCGCCGAGTCGGTGGCCCAGATCCACACCCACGAGCAGGTCGACGCGACGGGTCACCCGCTCTTCGCGGGCGCGGTCGGGATCATGGGCCACGAGGGTCGCATCGTCGAGCGCGACGCGAGCGGCTGGGCCCTGCGCTACGCCGACGCGACGACCGAGCTGCCGCGCGACCAGTGGGAGCCGATGCGGACCGACACGATCTTCGACCTCGCCTCGGTCTCGAAGCTCTTCACCTCGATCGCCGTCGTGCAGCTCATCGAGGAGGGGCGGGTCTCCCTCGAGAGCCCCGTCGCGACCTATCTCCCCGAGTTCGCCGCCGCCGGCAAGGGGGCGGTGACGGTGCGCCAGCTGCTGACGCACACGTCCGGCTTCACGTCATGGCTGCCGCTGTGGAGCAAGTGGCCCGACAAGGCCTCGCGCATCAAGGCCGTCATGGACCAGCCGCTGACCAACGCGCCCGGCACGACCTACCTCTACAGCGACCTCAACCTCATCACCCTCGGCGTCATGGTCGAGAAGCTGCGGGGCGAGCCGCTCGACACCGTCGTGCACGACCGGATCACCGCGCCGCTCGGCATGAAGGACACCGGCTACAACCCGACCGACAAGGCCCGGACGGCCGCGACGGAGTACCAGACGGCCCCGCCGCGCGGCATGGTCCGCGGCGAGGTGCACGACGAGAACGCCTGGTCGCTGGGCGGGGTCGCCGGGCACGCCGGCGTCTTCTCCACCGTGGACGACCTCGCGATCCTGTCGCAGGCCCTGCTCAACGGCGGCACGTACCGCGGTGAGCGCATCCTCAGCCGCAAGAGCGTCGAGGCCCTCATCACGAACTTCAACGGCGCCTTCCCGGGCGACTCGCACGGCCTCGGCTTCGAGCTGGACCAGCGCTGGTACATGGACGCCCTCTCCGGGCCCCGCACGGCGGGCCACACCGGCTACACCGGCACGTCGATCGTCATCGACTTCACGTCGCGCTCCTTCGCGATCCTGCTCACGAACCGCGTGCACCCGTCGCGCAGCTGGGGATCGGTCAACCTCGCCCGCCGCGAGTGGGCGCACGGCCTCGCCGCGTCGATGGGCATCCGACCGCGCCACGGCGACACGGCCTGGTTCACCGGTTCCGACAACGCGACGACCACGACCCTGACGACACCCACCCTCCCGGTCGGTCCTGGCGGCGCCCGCCTCGGCTTCGACCTCTTCCTCGACACCGAGGAGACCGACCTGCTCCACCTCGAGCGCTCCACCGACGGCGGAGCGACGTGGACGGCCCTGCCGTTCGACGTCGTCGACCGCGGCCAGACCGAGACCGCCGACGGCGTCATCTCCGGGGCGGGCACGCGTCGGTGGGTCCAGGTCCGGGCCGACCTGCCGGCGGGGTCGCAGCAGCTGCGCTGGCGGCACACGACCGACGGGGGCTACCTCGGTCGGGGCGTGGCCGTCGACGACGTCGTCGTCCAGGGACCCGGCGGCGTCCTGCTCGACGGCGAGAAGACACCCGGCGCCTTCACGGCGGATGGTTGGCGGCTCGCCGGCCGCGACGCCGTAGCGTAGGCACATGCCCAGGACCGAGGACGGGGCCTCGTCCCCCGCAGGTGCCGCGAGCGCATCGCTGCTCATCCGCCTGCGGGGGATCAAGCCCTCGCTGTCGCCGGCCGAGGACCGTGTCGCCGACATCGTCCTCGCCGACGCGCGCCGCGCTGCCGGACTGACCATCAGCGAGCTGGCCACGGCCGCACGCACGTCCGAGACGACGGTGCTGCGCTTCTGCCGCCGCCTGGGGCTCCCCGGCTACCCGCAGCTGCGGCTCGCGCTCGCCGAGGAGTCGGCCCAGCCGCGCACGATGAGCCGCAGCGGCACCGACATCAGCGCGAGCGACACGATCGACGACATCATCGCCAAGGTCGCCTTCACCGACGCGAGCGCCGTCGAGGAGACGGCCCAGCAGCTCGACCGCGACGCCCTCGCGTCTGCGGCGGCGGGCATCGCCCGGGCCGGTCGCGTCGACATCTACGGCATCGGCGCGAGCTCCATCGTCGGCACCGACCTCCAGCAGAAGCTGCACCGCATCGGCATCGTGGCCTTCGCGTGGAACGACCCCCACATCGCCCTGACGAGCGCGACGCTGCTCGGCCCCGGCGACATCGCGGTCGGCATCTCGCACTCCGGTACGACGACCGAGACCATCGAGGCGCTGGCGGCGGCACGCTCCACGGGGGCGCGCACCGTCGCGATCACGAACTTCCCGCTGTCCCGGCTCGCCTCCGGCGTCGACATCCTCCTGACGACGGCCGCCCGCGAGACGAGCCTGCGCTCGGGCGCCACGGCGAGCCGCATCGCGGCCCTCACGGTCGTCGACTGCCTCTACATCGCCGTCGCACAGCGCAACCTCCGCAAGGCCCGCAAGGCCGTCGCCGACACCCGTGAGGCCGTCGCCGGCCACCACGTCACGGACTGACGCGAGCCCCCGGCGGCCCGACCCCGACCGTCGTGACGCGAATGTTACTCATTTACGGCATTGACGCTGGCGGCGTAGGAAACTAACCTCGCACGGGTGAGCAGCGAGGTGACCGTGGACGCCCCCACCGAGGAGCGCCATCCGGGGACGACGTCCATCGACACGCACACCTCCCTCGACATCCTGCGGGCACTCAACGCCGAGGACGCGACGGTGGCCGGTGCCGTGGGCGAGGTCCTGCCCGAGCTGGCCCGCCTCGTCGACCGCGCCGTCGAGTCGCTCCGCGCGGGCGGGGCCGTCCACTACTTCGGCGCCGGCACGTCCGGACGCCTCGCCGTGCTCGACGCCGCCGAGCTGCGCCCCACCTTCAACGCCCCTGCCGGGCTCGTCGTCGCCCACCACGCGGGCGGCCCCGACGCCCTCCTCCGGGCCGTCGAGAACGTCGAGGACGACGTCGACCTCGGTCGTGACGAGGCCGAGGCCCTGCGCCCCGGCGACATCGCCATCGGCCTCACGGCCTCGGGGCGCACGCCGTTCGTGGCCGGCGCTCTCGCGCGGGCTCGCGAGCTCGGTGCCGTCACGGCGCTCGTCACCGCCAACCCGCACGCCGAGCTCGCCGAGCACGCCGACGTCCTGCTCGCCGTGCGCACCGGGCCCGAGGCCCTGACCGGCTCGACCCGGCTCAAGGCCGGCACCGCCCAGAAGCTCGTGCTCAACTCGTTCTCGACCGCCGTGATGATCCGGCTCGGTCGCACGTGGAGCAACCTCATGGTCGACGTCGTCGCGACGAACGCCAAGCTCCGCGGCCGCGTCGTGCGCATCCTCCAGGAGGCCACCGGCGCCGACGGCGAGCAGGCCCGGCGCGCCCTCGACGAGGCGGACGGCGAGCTCAAGCCCGCGCTGCTCTCGATGCTCGCGGGCGTCGACGCCGGCACGGCCCGCGACGCCATCGCCGCCCACGAGGGGTCGGTGGCGCACGCGCTGACGTCCCTCGGCGGCCAGCCGGCCGCGCCCGCCCCAGAACGCTGAACCCACCACCCTCCCACCCACACGTGCCGACCCCCAGGCACCCAGCAGAACCCGACAGGAGCACCACCATGACGTTCGCCTCACGCCTCCCCGGCTCGTCGCGGCGCGCACGCCGCACGGTCCTCACGATCGCCGCGCTCTCCGGAGCGCTCGTCGTGACCGCCTGCTCGCCGTCCTCCTCGAGCTCCTCGAGCACGGGAGACGACGGCAAGGTCACCCTGACGGTGTGGTCGTGGCGCGTGGAGGACGAGGCCGCGTACAACAAGATCTTCGACGCCTACGAGAAGGCCCACCCGAACGTCACCGTCGACTTCAAGGCGTTCAAGGCGACCGAGTACAACAAGATCCTCGCGACCGGTCTCGCCGGCTCGAGCGGCCCCGACGTGCCCCAGGTGCGCTCCTACGGCCAGCTGCAGGGCACCGTCGCGAGCAAGTCCCTCCTGCCGCTCGACGGCAAGGTCGACCTCGCCGGCTGGGACGAGAACGTCGTCGCGAGCGCCAAGGGCAAGGAGGACGGCAAGACCTACTCCGTGCCGCTCGCCCGCCAGACCGTCCAGATGTTCTACAACCAGGGCCTCTTCGAGAAGAACGGCATCGCGGCACCCACGACGTGGGCCGAGTTCATCGCCGCCAACGACAAGCTCATGGCCGCCGGCGTCACGCCGATCGCCATCGGCGCCAAGGACGACTGGACGCTCCCGATCGTCCACGAGGTCCTCGCGGCCCCGCGCTTCGGCGGCAAGGCCTTCCAGGGCGAGGTGCTCTCGGGCAAGAAGTCCTTCACCGACCCTGACTGGGTGGGATCGGTGCAGGTCGTCGGCGACCTCGAGAAGTACATGCCCAAGAACGCCACCGGGGTGGCCCAGACCGACGCCCAGACGCTCTTCTCGGCCGAGAAGGCCGCGATGATCCCCGGCGGCAGCTTCGACCTGTCCGTCTTCCAGAAGGCCAACCCGGCCATGAAGATCGGGATCTTCCAGGTGCCGCCGGCCCCGGGGTCGCCGAGCGGTTCGGCCGCGACGACGGCAGGATGGGCCGATGGCAACTTCGCCGTGTCGGCCAGGTCGAAGCACCCGACCGAGGCCACGGAGCTCGTGAAGTGGATGACCACGAAGGAGTTCGGCCAGATGGTCACCGACGACATCAAGCAGATCTCGGCCGTGCCGGGCGTCGAGCCGACCGACCCGCTGCTCAAGCAGATGAGCGAGAACTACACGAACTCCGGCTCGCCCTACCTGCTGCTCACCGACTTCCGCTACGGCGCGCCCACGGGCACCGACCTGCTCGGCAAGGGCCTGCAGGAGATGCTGCTCGGCTCCAAGGACGCCGCCGCGGTGAGCCAGGACCTCGAGACCGGCGTCAAGACCTGGTTCAAGCCGAGCGCGTGACGGTTGCTGCATGAGGCGCCGCACCGGCCTGGTCTTCGTCGCTCCGGCGCTCGCGCTCTTCGCGGTGTTCGTGCTCTACCCGATGGTGACGGCGTTCTCGTACGCCTTCTTCCAGTGGCAGGGCACGACCCGCGGAGCGTTCGCGGGGCTCGAGAACTTCGTGACGCTCTTCACCAAGGCACCGTTCACGACCGATCTCCCGCGGGCGCTGCTGCACAACGTGCTCTTCTTCCTCGGCACGATGCTCATCCAGAACACGTTCGGGCTCACGATCGCCTACCTGCTCTACACGCGCCCGCGCAGCCGCCGGATGCTGCAGACGCTCTACGCGATGCCCTACCTCGTGAGCCCGATCGTCATCGGCTACCTCTGGACGCTGCTGCTGTCCCCGACCTTCGGCCCCGTCAACACGCTGCTGACCAAGATCGGCCTCGAGTCGTGGGCCCTGCCGTGGCTCGGTGACCCGAAGACGGCGATCTGGGTCGTCATCCTCGTCAGCGTGTGGCAGTGGATCGGCTTCCCGGTGCTGCTCTACGGGGCGGCCCTGGGCGGCATCCCGGAGGAGCTGAGCGAGGCGGCCCGCGTCGACGGCGCGAGCAACCGACAGGCCTTCTTCAAGATCACCCTGCCGCTGCTCGTGCCCGCCATCGGCACGGTGTCGGTCCTGACGTTCATCTTCGCGATGGAGGCCTTCGCGCTCCCGTACGCCTTCGGTGGGTCGACCGGAAACCCAGCGGGCGCAACGGACTTCGTATCGCTGCTCTTCTACCGCACGGCGTTCGACTCGGGTGCGACCGACGCCATCGGCAGCTCGTCGGCACTGGCGACGCTGCTCTTCCTCATCATCTTCGGCGGCGCCTACGCCGCCACGGCCGTGCTGCGCCGTCACGAGCGGAGGATCACCGCATGACCACGGCCGTCGTCACCACCGAGGCGCCGCAGGAGCAGGCTGCGGCTCGCCCCGACCGGGGCAGCCGTCGGCGCCCACCGCGGGTCAACCGTCCCGTGGGCGGCGCGGGCGCGAGCGTGCTCCTGTGGGGGTATGCCGCGCTGGCGCTCGTGCCGCTGCTGCTCATGGTGAGCAACAGCTTCCGCACCAACGCCGACCTCATCACCGACCCGCTCGGCCTGCCCTCGCCCCCGACGACGACGAGCTACGTCGAGGCGTGGACGACCGGCAACTTCGCGACGTACTTCGGCAACTCGCTCCTCGTCACGGTCGGCGCGGTCGCGATCTCGACGGCCGTCGCGACGATGGCGGCCTACGCCCTCGCGCGTGGTCGCTCGCGGATCTTCCGCTGGCTCGAGGCGCTCTTCCTCTCGGGCCTCATGCTCCCGATCCACCTCGCGATCCTGCCGATCTTCTACCTCTTCGACGGCCTCGGGCTCATCGACTCCCGGCTCGGGCTCATGCTCATGTACGCCGCGTCGGGCGTCCCGTTCTCGATCTTCGTCCTCACGACGTTCTTCCGGCAGCTGCCGGAGGAGCTCGAGGAGGCTGCGGCGCTCGACGGCGCGAGCAGCTGGCAGACGTTCTGGCGGATCATGGTCCCGCTCGTGCGCCCGGCCCTGGCGACCGTGGCCGTCTTCCGGTTCGTGCCGATCTGGAACGACTTCCTCTTCCCGCTCGTGCTGCTGCGCAGCGAGGACAAGTACACCCTCCCCGTCGGGCTCACGAACTTCTTCGGTGAGAACGCGACGAACTACTCGGCCGTCTTCGCCGGCCTCGTCATCACGACGGTCCCGCTCATCGTGCTCTTCCTCGTCGCCACGAAGCAGATCGTCGCGGGCTTGACCGCCGGCATGGCGAAGTGATCGGCTCGCTCGCGTGAGCGAGCCGACCACGACGCCGACGGTCGTGGCCGTCGACGTCGGCGGGTCGGGCCTTCGCCTGCAGTCGTATGCCGTCTCGCCCGGTCCCGTGCTCACCGCACCGGGGGTGCGCGTCGGGTCGGGCGGCATCGACGTCGCCGCGCTCGTGTCCGACGCCCGCTCCCTCCTGGCGACCACCGGCGCCACCGGGCTGCCGAGGCCCGCGGTCGTCGTCTGGTCGATGCGCGGCCTGCTCTTCCTCGCCGACCGGTCCGAGGTGCTGCGCACCGTCGCCGAGGGTCTCGGCGCCGATCGCACCGTCGTCGTCAGCGACGCCGTCGCCAACCTCGTCGGCGCGACCGGCCGCATCGGCCCGGGCGCCGTCGTCGCGGCAGGCACGGGGGCGGTCGCGTTCGGCACCGACTTCGACCGGCAGTGGCGCCGCGTCGACGGCTGGGGCCACGTGCTCGGCGACGCCGGGTCGGCGGCGACCCTCGGCATGGCGGGACTGCGCGCGGCCCTGCGCGCCCACGACGGGCTCCCCGACGGGTCGCCTGCCCTGCTGGCGGCGGCCACCGACCTGCTCGGCTCCCCGGAGGCCTGGCCGCGACTCGTCATGACGAGCCCCGACGCCCCCGAGCGCCTCGCCACCGTCGCCCCGCTCGTCACGGCCCTGGCCGCCGTCGACCCCGTGGCGCACGCCCTCTCCGCCCGCTCCGGCACCGACCTCGCCGACTCGCTCCTGCGCGCAGCGGAGGGCCTGACCGACCCGGTGCTCACGGCCACCGGCGGCCTGCTCGCGTCGCGTGCCGTCACCGACGCCCTCGACGCCCGCCTCTCCGACGCGGGGAGGCGCCGCTTGCCCGCCCGGGGCGGCGCGCTCGACGGCGCCCTGCACCTGGCCCGGCACCTGCTCGACACCGGAGCGCTCCCCGAGCACCCGGCATACCTGCTCGTGGCGTGACGGAACGCCCCGGGGTGCCTCGGCGGGAACGGGCGAGGCCAAAGGGGCTCGTGGGATGGGGTGAGCCGGTAGCCTCCGACCGGGTGGGCCGATTCACCCCCTTTGTGCCGCGCGTCCACAGGGATCCACACGCGGTGCGGCCCGCCGTGACGCTCGAGAGGTTCTGACATGCCCGGTCCATCACGCCGACTCACGGCACTCCTCGGCGCTGCCGCACTGGTCCTCGGCGGAGCATCGAGCACGACGGCCGCCGCCCTCACGCCCACGACACCGACGCCCACCGCGGCGACGCCGGCCACCCCCGCGCAGGCCTCGCCCGCCCCGCCCGCCACGCCCGCCGTCGCCACCGGCACGCGGTCCGTCGACTACCGCGGCGTCCGCCTCTCCGTGCCGTCCGACTGGGCCGTGGTCGACCTCGACGCCCAGCCCACCCGCTGCGTCCGTCTCGACGTCAGGGCCGTCTACCTGGGCCGCCCGGGCAGCCAGCAGGACTGCCCCGCGCACCTCGTCGGGCGCGCCGAGACGATCTGGCTGCACCCGGGCTCCGACCGCTCGAGCACGGCGACGACCTCGAGGACGACGGTGCTCGGCACGCTCCGGGCGCACACCGGGACCGACCGTGTCGCCGGCACCACGTCGGCGCGGTTCACGGCGCAGGACGTCCAGGTCGACGCCACCTGGGGAGCCCACGAGTCGACGGTCGACGACATCCTCGCGACGGCGACCACGAGCCCCACGAAGCCGGCGGGCCCGACGAGCCCGACGGCGAGCGCCCGGACGGCTCCGGGCGCGACCGCGGACACCTCGTCGTCCGCCCCGGCTCCCCGCTCCTCCAGCGGCACGTCCTCGACCGCCGTGGCGTCCGCGCCGCAGACCTTCACCGGGATGGGGTTCGACGCCTGCGCCGCCCCGAGCGTCGCGACGATGCAGGCCTGGCTGGCCTCGCCCTACCGCGCCGTCGGCATCTACGTCGGCGGCTCGATGCGGGCCTGCGGCGACGGCAACCTCTCCGCGAGCTGGGTGAGCCAGGTCAGCGCGATGGGCTGGGGACTCATCCCGATCTACGTCGGGCCGCAGGCACCCTGCGTCAACCAGACCGGCCTCGCCACGATCGACCCGGCGCAGGCCGCCGCGCAGGGCAGGGCCGCGGCTGCCGACGCGGCCGGACGGGCGGCGTTCTTCGGCCTCGGTGCCGGCACGCCGGTCTACTACGACATGGAGGCCTACGACCCGAACGTCGCAGGCTGCACGGCCACGGTCCTGTCGTTCCTGACGGCGTGGACGCAGGAGCTGCACGCCCGGGGCTACACGTCCGGCGCCTACGGCAGCAGCAGCTCACTCATGGTCGACCTGTCCAGGGCGGTCGGCACGACGGGGTTCACCGCGCCGGACAACGTGTGGTTCGCCAACTGGAACGGCCTGCAGACGCTGTCCGACTCGACGAGCTACCCCGAGTTCCGTGACAGCTACTGGGCCGGCGGCCAGCGCCTGCACCAGTACGCCACCGGCAGCGAGACCTGGGGCGGGGTCAGGATCGACATCGACGCCAACTGGGTCGGCGGCCGCGTCACGGGCGCCCCGGTGCCGATCAGCTACGGCAGCGGCACCATCGGCCCCGGCAGCCCGTCGTTCCTCTTCACGGGCAACATGTACTACTGGAAGCCCAACCAGGGTCAGGGAGTGCAGGGACGTGCCTACTCCACCTACGCCAACGGCAGCACGGAGGAGAACGGCGCGACGTGGTCCCCGGCCCTCGCCGCCGGCCTCTACGCCGTGAGCGCCTACGTCCCGGCCACCCGCGCCGACGCGAAGGTGTCGTATGCCGTCAGCGACGCGCGCGGGTCCGCGACCACCGTGGTCGACCAGTCCACGGCGTCGGCCACCTGGGCCCCGCTCGGCACCTACCTCGCCCGCTCCGGCACGTCGGTGCGGGTCCATGCCGCCGACAGCGGTCCGAGCCCCACGACGGCCCAGGTCGGCGTCGACGCGATGCGGTTCGCCCTCGTGGCCACGGCGCCGTCGGCCCCGACGTCGGTGTCGGCGGTCCCCGACAACGGCCGGGCGACCGTGCGCTGGAAGGCGGCCACGCCCAACGGCAGCCCGGTGACGGGCTACACCGTGACCTCCTCTCCCGCGGGTGCGAGCGCGACGGTGTCCGGATCGGCGACGTCGGCCACCCTCACGGGGCTGCGCAACGAGACGGCCTACACCTTCACGGTGACGGCGACGAACGTCGTGGGGGCCGGTCCGGCGTCGACGCCCTCGACCGCGGTCCGGCCGTCGTCCTTCTCACACCTCGTCCCCGTGACTCCGACCCGGCTGCTCGACACCCGTGTCGGCACGACGAGCAACCCGGTCCGCACGGCGATCGCCGCCGGCGCCTCGCTCACCATCAAGGTCGCCGGCGTCACCGGGTCACCCGTCCCCGCCGGAGCCACCGCCGCCGCGGTCAACCTCACCGCCACCGCACCCCAGAAGCCCGGCTTCCTCAGCGCCGACTCCACCGCCACCACCGGCAGCTCCACCGCCAACTTCGCCGCCGGCCAGACCGTCGCCAACCTCCTCGTCGGCCGCCTCACCAGCGCCGGCACCCTGACGATCGTCAACCACTCCCAGGGCACGGTCCACGTCGTCGCCGACGTCACCGGCTACCTCACCACGAGCGGCACGAGCCAGCGGTGGACGAGCACCACGCCGACCCGGCTGCTCGACACCCGCGCCGGCACGACGAGCAACCCGGTCCGCACCGCGATCGCCGCCGGCGCCTCGCTCACCATCAAGGTCGCCGGCGTCACCGGGTCACCCGTCCCCGCCGGAGCCACCGCCGCCGCGGTCAACCTCACCGCCACCGCACCCCAGAAGCCCGGCTTCCTCAGCGCCGACTCCACCGCCACCACCGGCAGCTCCACCGCCAACTTCGCCGCCGGCCAGACCGTCGCCAACCTCCTCGTCGGCCGCCTCACCAGCGCCGGCACCCTGACGATCGTCAACCACTCCCAGGGCACCGTCCACGTCGTCGCCGACGTCACCGGCTACGTCACGACCGCCAGCACGTCGAACCAGTGGGCCACGACCGCCCCCGCCCGGCTGCTCGACACCCGTGTCGGCACGACGAGCAACCCGGTCCGCACGGCGATCGCCGCCGGCGCCTCGCTCACCATCAAGGTCGCCGGCGTCACCGGGTCACCCGTCCCCGCCGGAGCCACCGCCGCCGCGGTCAACCTCACCGCCACCGCGCCCCAGAAGCCCGGCTTCCTCAGCGCCGACTCCACCGCCACCACCGGCAGCTCCACCGCCAACTTCGCCGCCGGCCAGACCGTCGCCAACCTCCTCGTCGGCCGCCTCACCAGCGCCGGCACCCTGACGATCGTCAACCACTCCCAGGGCACGGTCCACGTCGTCGCGGACGTCACCGGCTACCTGCGCTGACGAGGCCCGAACGACCCGAACGACCCGAACGACCCGAACGACCCGAGCGGGCCGAGCGGGTACGTCACCGGTCGGTCCCAGCAGCCAGGTCTACGCTCGGGCTGCCCCCTCACGACCCGACTGGAGCCTGCATGTCCGAGCACGACGCCCACCGCCCCGGACTCGGGTCGATGCCCCACGACGGCGGGACGGCCTTCCGCGTCTGGGCCCCGAACGCCGACGCCGTCGCGGTCACCGGCAGCTTCACCGACTGGTCGGGCGACGGACACGCGATGGTCTCCGAGGACAACGGGCACTGGTACGCCGACGTCGAGGGCGTTCGGCCCGGCGACGAGTACCAGTTCGTCATCACCAACGGCGACCAGCGCCTCATGCGCATCGACCCCCGCGCCCGCGTCGTCACGAACTCGTCGGGCAACGCCGTCGTCTACGACCGCGACGCCTTCGACTGGGCGGGCGACACGTTCGGCTGCCCGCCGCACGACGAGCTCGTCATCTACGAGACCCACATCGGCTCGTTCGTCGCCACCGAGGGCGACGCCGGTGACCTCGGCGGGCTCGCCGGCAAGCTCGGCTACCTCGCCGAGCTCGGCATCAACGCCATCGAGCTCATGCCGGTCGCCGAGTTCGCGGGCGACTACTCGTGGGGCTACAACCCGTCCAACCCCTTCGCCGTCGAGAGCAACTACGGCGGCGCCGACGCGCTCAAGGCCTTCGTCAAGGAGTCCCACCGGCACGGCATCGCGGTCATCCTCGACGTCGTCATCAACCACTACGGCCCGAGCGACCTTGCCCTGTGGCAGTTCGACGGCTGGAGCGAGGACGGCAAGGGCGGCATCTACTTCTACAACGACGAGCGCTCCTCGACCCCGTGGGGTGACACCCGACCCGACTACGGCCGCGAGGAGGTGCGCGCCTACCTCCACGACAACGCCCTCATGTGGCTCGAGGAGTTCCACCTCGACGGGCTCCGGTTCGACGCGACCCTCTACGTGCGCACCATCGACGGTCTCGGCACCGGCGACCTGCCCGAGGGCTGGGACCTCATGCGCTCGATCACGACGACGATCCGCGAGCGGCACCCCGACAAGATCCTCATCGCCGAGGACCTCCAGTCCGACCCGGCGATCACCTCGCCCGACGAGGGTGGCGCGGGCTTCCACGCCCAGTGGGACACGAGCTTCGTCCACCCGGTCCGGCGGCTGCTGACGGCCGTCGACGACGCCGACCGTTCGATGACCGAGCTCGCCGACGCGCTGCGCGGCGACGACGAGCCGTTCCGGCGCATCGTCTACACCGAGAGCCACGACGAGGTGGCCAACGGCAAGCTCCGGGTCCCCCACGAGGTCGACGGCGGCGACCCGAGCGGCTGGGCGGCGCAGAAGCGCGCGACCCTCGGCTTCGCCATCGCCCTGACGACGCCGGGCATCCCGATGCTCTTCCAGGGCCAGGAGTTCCTCGAGGACGAGTGGTTCCGTGACGACGTGCCGCTCGACTGGGAGCGGGCCGAGCAGTTCCGCGACATCGTGCGTCTCGGCCGCGACCTCGTCCACCTGCGGCGCGACGTCGACGGCGTCTCGCGCGGCCTGCGCGGCGAGGGCTTCGAGGTGCTCCACCTCGACGACGAGGCCAAGGCCCTGGCGTGGGCACGTCGCGCAGGCGACGACGTCGCCGTGGTCGTCGTCAACGCGAGCGCCGAGGCGCGCGACATCACGACGGGTATGCCGTCAGCCGGGCCGTGGGTGGTCCGCTTCAACTCCGACGCGGCCACCTACAGCGCCCTCTTCGCGGGTCACGACACCCACGACGTCGACGCGGTGGACGAGCCGCTCGACGACCAGCCTGCGAGCGGCACCGTGTCGGTGGGCGCCTACACCCTCGTCGTCCTCACGCCCGCCTGAGTCCCGGGCCGCTCGTCACTGCTTCGTAAGGGTCTCGTCATGGCGTCGAGCTGGGCGGGTCCGGTGCACTGGATCCATGAACCGACGCGTCTGGATCGCCGCCTCCGTCGTCACCGCCTCGCTCGCGCTCGTCGTCGGGCTCGCCCTCTTCCAGCCGTGGCGGCTGCTCACCCGCAGCGTCGTCGACGAGCCGCTCCCCGTGGCCGTCGCGACCGCGACGGCCACGGCCGGGGGCACGAGCCCGACCACACCGCATACGCCCTCGGCGTCCGCGGCGCGCGTCGTCGGCCAGGGGCGGTTCGTCGACGGGGAGCACGCCACGTCAGGCACCGCCCGCGTGCTCGAGCTGGCCGACGGCACGAGCGTGCTGCGGCTCGAGGGCTTCTCGACGAGCGACGGGCCGGACGTCGTCGTGTGGCTGACCGACCAGCCGGCCGGAGGCGACGACTGGCACCGCTACGACGACGGCCGGTTCGTCCCGCTCGGGGACCTCAAGGCCACGGACGGCAACCAGAACTACGCCGTCCCGCCGGGCACGGACCTGTCCGGCCTGACCTCGGTCGTCATCTGGTGCGACCGTTTCGACGTCGCGTTCGGATCTGCACCAATCCGGACCGCATGACGTCTCCGAAGCACGGTTGACGGCTGCCGCCGCACTGAGGGGTCCGGCGGCAGCCGTCTTCGGCGGACGCGTGCAGACGCGCCGCCGCGGCGCGGGGGGACGCGCACGGAGGCCCACCTGACGAGGTTCGTCAGGTGGGCCTTGTCCGTGTGTGCTGCCGTGTGTGCTGCCGGCTCGCGCTCAGCGGAGCGGGTCGAAGGGCGCGAGCTGCTCGGGCGCGCGGCCGGTGACCATCTGCTCGGCGAGCAGGCGGCCCGTGACGGGGCCGAGCGTGATGCCCCACATGCCGTGACCGCCGGCGACGAAGACCTTGGGGTTGCGCGAGGCGCCGATGAGCGGCAGACCGTCGATGGTGCACGGCCGGGAGCCCACCCACTCGTCCTGGCGGTGGTCGAGGTCGGCACCCTGGAGCAGCGGGCGGGCCGACTCGACGATGGCCTTGATGCGGCGCGGGTCGAGCGCGGCCTCGGGCTGGCGGAACTCCATCATGCCGGCGACGCGGAGGCGGTCCCCGACGGGCGTGCAGGCGACGCGCGCGGCCGGGAAGTAGACCGGGCCGTTGGGCAGGTCGTCGACGGCGACGCTGAAGGAGTAGCCGCGGCCGGCCTGGACGACGCGCTTGACGCCGAACTCCCGCGCGAGCTTGCCGAGCCAGGCGCCGGTGGCGACGACGGCGGCGTCGTAGTGCTCGGCCTGGCCGAAGTCGTTCGTGACGAGCACGCCGGTCGGGGTGTCGGTGATGCGCTGGACGGCGGTGCCGGTCACGATCTTGCCGCCGCGGGCGGTGACCGAGTCGGCGAGGGCGGCGACGTAGGCGCCGGGGTTGATGAACCGCTGACCGTGGAGGACGATCGCGGCGCCGATCTCGTCGGACAGCGCCGGCTCGATGGCGCGGGCCTCGTCGCCGCTGAGCACGTCGAAGGTGATGTCGCCGCCCGAGGCGTGGATGTGCTCGATCTCCTCGAGCAGCGTCTGACGCTCCTCGGCCGTGCGGTAGGCGGCCGTGAACGACTTCGCCTCGTAGGTGTCGGCGTCCACCCCGCCCGCCTTGAGCAGGTCGAAGCTCTGCAGCGACAGGTCGTTGACGGGCACGAGGGCGCCCATGGCCTTCTTCCAGGCCGTCATCGTGCTGTGGCGGGTGAAACCGGTGACGAAGCGGAGGAAGTCCGGTCGCGCGCTCGGCGGCACGTAGACCGGCGAGCTCGGGCTGAGCACGGCGCGCAGGCCGTACTTGAGCACGGCGGGCTCGGGCAGCGGCGTCGCGATGCCGGGCGTCAGCCAGCCCGCGTTGCCCCAGGACGCGCCGGCGGCGACGCCGTCGCGGTCGATGACGGTGACCTCGACGTCACGCTCCTGGAGGAACCAGGCGGTGGCGAGACCGACCATGCCGGCGCCGACGACGGCGACGCGCTCGGGGACGGGGGTACCGGCGGGGGTCACAGCGGCCATGCGATCGACTCCTGGGTCTGGTGCTCGGGTGGTGCCTTGCATCCATGGTCGCGCCAGTCGAGGGGCCTCATGTGGTGCTGGCGTGCCAGCGTTCGCGCCCCACGTTGTGCTGTGGGCACCAAAGCGCGTCATGATGGTCGTATGCCGTCCGCACCGTCCCGCGCGACCCGACGGTCCGCGACCCGCACCTCGTCGACGACCCCGGTCGGCCTGCCCATCGCGCAGCTCGTCGGCACGCTCGGCGGCGGCCTGCTCACGGTGGTCGTCGACGTCGGCGGCCCCCCGGTCGACGACGTGACCCTCGCCGAGCCGGGCTCGGGCGTCTTCGGCCAGGCCGGCGACCTGCTCCTCGGCGTCGGGGTCGAGCGCCCCGCCGAGGCGGCCGCGCTGCTCGAGGGGGCGGCCGAGGTCGACTGCGGCGCCGTCGTGCTGCGCCGGGCCGCCGCCCGCGACCAGCAGGTCCGCGCCGCGGCCGCCCGCTTCGGCGTCAGCCTCGTAGAGCTGGCCGACCACGCGTCGTGGGCACACGTCGTGTGGCTGCTGCGTGGGGTCCTCGACCGGGCAGCGAGCGGGCCCGCCGTGCGCGCGGAGGGACCGGTGCTCGACGAGCTCTTCGCCCTCGCCGACGCGTGTGCGGCCCTCGTCGCGGCCCCCATCACCATCGAGGACACCCAGTCCCGGGTGCTCGCCTACTCCTCCACGCAGGACGTCGCCGACCCGGCGCGCGTCTCGACCATCGTCGGCCGGCGCGTGCCCGACGAGGTCATCGCCAACCTGCGCGGGCGCGGGGTGTTCCGCCGCCTCGCGCGCTCCGACGAGCCCTTCTTCGTCCCGGCCGGCCGCGGCCTGCGGGCTCGCGTCGTCGTCCCGGTGCGGGCCGGCACCGAGTGGCTGGGCTCGATCTGGGCCGTCGTCGACGAGGAGCCGCCCGAGCAGGTCATGGGGTCGCTGGCTCAGACGGCGTCGGTCGTGGCCCTCCATCTGCTGCGCCTGCGCTCGCAGGCGGACCTCGCCCGACGGGTCTCGGCCGACCGGCTTCGCGCCGTGCTGAGCGGCGACACGCTCGAGGCCGAGGGCTGGCTGCCGGCGGCACCGTGGCGGGTCGTCGTGCTCGCCGGGGCGCATCGTGCCCGCACCGACCCGACCGGTGAGGGCGCTCCCCGCGACACCGAGCACGAGCTCGACGTGTGGGAGTCGGCCGCCCGGCGCCGGTCGTGGCGCCAGCCGCTCCTCGCGATCTTCGACGGCGTCGCGCTGACGCTCGTGCGCGACGTGCCGGGCGACGCCTCCCCGGGCACGTGGGAGTGGCTGCTCGGCGTCGTCGAGGAGGTCGCCGGCGTCACGCCGACGGCCACGGCGAGCGCCGGCGGGCGGGTCACCCGCACCGTCGACCTCGACCGGTCGCGACGCGAGGCCACCGAGGTGCAGCGCCTGCGCGACGTCGGCCGCGTCACCGGCACCACGACGACGGTCGAGGACGCCTGGGCCGCCGTCACCAACGCCCGCGCGCTCGGCGGCATCTGGACCGAGGAGCTCCTCGGCCCGGTCGCCGCCCTGCGCGAGCACGACGAGGCCCACCACACGGCATACCTCGAGACGGTCGCGGCGTGGCTCGACCACCCGGGCGACCCGCGGGCGGCCGCGGCGCGCGTCCACGTGCACCCCAACACGCTCCGCTACCGGATGCAGCGCCTCTCAGGTGTCGTCGAGCTCGACCTCCACGACCCCGAGACGCGTCTCGCCCTGCGCCTCCAGCTGCGCGCGCTCGGCCACTGAGGCGGCGTCCGGCGCTAGCGTGGCGCCGTGGGCGAGCAGGACGCAGTGACGACCGGCGGGCAGCGGTGGCTCGCACCCGAGGAGTTCCAGCGCATCTACGGTCCCCAGCACTCGTGGACCCCCTTCGAGGTCCGGGACCTGCTCGCCGGGCTCGGCGTGCCGTGGTGGGTGGCCGGCGGGTGGGCCGTCGAGGCGTTCACCTGCGTCGCCCGCGACCACGAGGACATCGACCTCTCGGTGCTCCGTCGCGACGTCGGCGCGATCCAGGCCCACCTCGAGCCGGACTGGCACCTGTGGTCGGCCGGCGGCTCGGGTCTGCTCCACCTGCCACCGGGACGGGACGTGCCCGAGGACTCCGGCCAGATCTGGGTCCGCGAGCACGCGCTCGCCCCGTGGCGCGGCGAGATCCTGCTCAACCCGGACGTCGACGGCCGGTGGCAGTTCAAGCGCGACCCGTCGCTCGTGCTGTCGCTGGACGAGGCCACCTGGGAGCGCGACGGCGTGCGCTACCTGCGCCCCGAGCTCGTCCTCGCCCACAAGGCCGCCTCGCCCCGACCCAAGGACGACGCCGACCTCGAGGCCGCACTCCCCCTGTTCGACGCCGCCCAGGTCGCGGTGCTCCGACGGGTCGTCGACGCCCAGCCGGCCGGCCACCCGTGGCGGGCCCGCCTCGAGGCGCTCTAGGTGTACCCGGCCATGACGTTGGTAGCAGCGAGCCTGCTTGAACGAACGAGAACCTCCGAATGGGATGTGGCTTGTCTAAGGCCCACTCCAACCCGGAGGTTCTCGTGTCCCACGGTAGTGCCCGGCTGACCGTCCATGGTCGGCGCCTGATCGTCCAACGCCACCAGGCCGGCTGGCCCCAGGCCCACATCGCGGCCGCGATGGGCATCTCGCGCAAGTGTGTGAAGACGTGGATCGATCGGTACGCCGCTGAAGGCGAAGCCGGTCTGATCACGCGCTCGTCACGGCCTCACCACATGCCCACCAGGACCAGCGAGGAGCTCGAGCAGAAGGTCTTGGCTGCCCGCGCCACGCATCGGGACGGCCCGGACGTGATCGCCCCGAAGGTCGGGGTGCCGGCCCGGACGGTGTCAAGGATCCTGCGCCGACACCGGGTGCCCTACCTGCGCGACTGTGACCCGATCACGGGTGAGGTGATCCGGTCTTCGAAGCAGACCGCCGTGCGCTACGAACGCGAACGGCCCGGTGAGTTGGTGCACATGGACGTCAAGAAGATCGGCCGCATCCCTGACGGCGGTGGCTGGCGCGTGCACGGTCGCGGCATCGCCCGTGACCGGGTCAACGGCCCGGGCTACGACTACGTCCACTCGCTCGTCGATGACTATTCCCGCCTGGCGTACAGCGAGGTCCTGCCCGACGAGAAGGGCGTGACCTGCGCGCAGTTCCTGCAACGCGCGATCGCTGCCTTCGCTGATCACGGCATCCCCCGGATCGAGCGGCTGATGACCGACAACGCGTGGGCCTACCGGTACTCGCTACGAGCCGTGTGTGCCGAGCACGGCATCACCCAGAAGTTCATCAAGCCGCATTGCCCGTGGCAGAACGGCAAGGTCGAAAGACTCAACCGCACCCTGGCCACCGAGTGGGCCTACCGCACGGCCTACGCCAGCAACGCCGAACGCGTCGCCGCTCTTGCGCCATGGCTCGAGCACTACAACACTGAACGCCGCCACAGCGCCCTACGAGGTCACCCTCCAGTCAGCCGACTGCAACCAACCTGATGGCCGGGTACATCTAGGCCTCGCCCAGGTGGACGGTGCCGTCGGCGTCGACCCGGAAGTTCGGGTTGTGCACGAGGTCCCACCGGAAGCCGTCCGGGTCGGCCACGCACGCGCTGACCCCGCCCCACTCGCGCTCGGTCGGGGCGGAGACGGAGGTCGCACCGGCAGCCAGCGCGGCGGCATACAACGCCTCGACCTGCCCGACCTCGGTGACGTTGTGGCCCAGCGACACGGGTGGCGCGGACGAGCCGTGCGCGACGTCGCCGTACTCGCTCGGCATCTGCGTGACGTCCCACAGGGCGAGGAGCACGCCGGGGGCGCCCTGGACGAAGGTGATGTCCGGCAGGTGGAGCACCGAGCGGAAGCCGAGCCCGTCGACGTAGAAGGCGCGGGAGCGCTCGACGTCGTGGACGCCGAGGGTGATGGCGGTGATCTCGGGTGGGTGCGTCATCCCGCCACGATAGGGCGGCCCACCGACGTCGCCGAGCCGTAAGGACCGGATAACCCCCACGTCATGGAGCCCACGGCCGCATCGGGCTTGACTCGGTGGTGAGCCGGTCAGGGTGACCGGACGAAAGGTGGAAAGCCATGTCTCACAAGCTGACTCGCAGGACCGTCCGGTCCCTCTGCGTCGCGGCGGTCGCACTACCAGCCCTCGTCGCGGGCACGTCTGCCCAGGCGGGCGGCGTCTCGGGGCCGGCGTTCTACGTCGACCACCAGCTCTACCGGACGGTCGCGACGCCGACCGACCTCAGCGGCACGGGCGCTCCCGCGCAGTCGTGGGACACGATCTACAGCTTCGGCGCGGTGCAGCGCAGCGTCGCGACGGCTGCCCCCGGCGACCCCGGCTACAACGGCGGGCGCTGGCAGGTGCACGCCGTCTCGCTCACCGGCACGTACGCCGCGGCGCTGGCGGCCGGCGACCACGACGGCAACGGCGTGCTCGACGCCACCGACGAGGTGCAAGGCGCCATCGCCGCCGGCGCCCTGGTCGACGGCGGCGTCGTGAGGTACTTCGTGTGCACCGTCAACCCGCTCCCCCACGGGCGGGCCTGAGCACACGCACCACGACGACCGGGTAGCAGTCGGGGGAGGGACACCGTGTGGTGTCCCTCCCCCGACGATCTGACCGGTCTACCCCCAACTTTCCGTCGAGATCAGTGTCCGCCACCCAGAAGGTCGCGCACCTCTGACTCGCGATACCTCCGGTGCCCACCAAGGGTCCGGATCGAAGTCAGCTTTCCTGCCTTGGCCCACCGGGTGACCGTCTTCGGGTCCACTCGGAACAGGGCCGCAACCTCGGCAGGAGTCAGCAGCTTCTCGGTCTCGTGTCGATCCTGAGTCGTCATTGTCATATCCCCACCACCCTGTCGCTAGGTGCAGCGACACGCATGCGCCCCAATCGGGGCTCAGTAAAGCAAGGGTAAAGTCTCGGCCAGCCTAATGGCGGTTAAACACTGAAAAGAGTCAAATCGTCCCGCTTCCGAGACACAAGGTGTATACGGAGAGGCAGACGGCGGCAAGCGTACCGCCGACCCCTGACGACCCCCGACTGGTCCTCGAGCGACCCCGGAGCGAACCCCGAACCACCCTCGCCGGCCCGACCCGGACCGACGGGCCGCGACGCGCCGCCGCTCAAGGGGTGCGGCGGGCGCGGGATTTGCCTCACTCATGTAGCGTTAGCACCACGAGAACACACACATTCCCGGGGCCGCTACGCGGACATCGAAGAGCCACCCGGTTCTCCGAGGAGCGATGCCGTCCCGGCACGACGCACGAGGGGGTCACGCCATGGGGCGCGGCCGAGCCAAAGCCAAGCAGACCAAGGTCGCACGGCAGCTCAAGTACTACACACCTGACACGGACTTGAGCGCGCTGGAGCGTGAGCTGCACGGGCCGTCGCAACGCGACGTGTCCAACCAGCCACGATCCGTCGACGACGACGAGTACGACGAATACGGGAAGTGGGCCTCGGGCGGGCGCTGAGCCCTCCCTTCCCTCTTCCGTCTGCACCTCGTGCGTCGGGTGTTCGCACCCGGCGCGCGATCGGTGCTGCCTCGAGGCACTCGGCGCGTCGGCACCCGTGCCGGGTCGCGTCGGAGTGACGCATCGATGCCCGCACACCCTCCGGGGTGCTGCGGGCTTCGTCACACCCGGGTATGCCGCGTCGCCGGCTCTCCTCGGCCCGGCCCACCCTGCGGCGCCACCGTAGGGCCCCCGTGGCGCCCCCGGGGTGCCCCCCGAGGTGACCGGCGGGGCTCAGGCGGTCGGGTGCTGCCCGACGACCTGCACGGCGCCACCGTCGACACCCTTGGCCCCGCGCACGATCTCGGCGTCGTCCGCGACGAGGCCGTCGGCGTGCGCCCGCTCCTCGGTGGCGACCTCGCCGAGCCGCCACGCACGGATGCCGCGGGCCTCGCTCAGCTCGATGGCCCGCTCCGCCTGGGCCTCGGGGAGCACGGCGACGAAGCCGATGCCCTGGTTGAGGGTGCGCTCGACGTCGGCCTGCGGCACGCGGCCGAGGTCCTGGACCGTGCGGAAGACCGCCGGGGGCGTCCACGTCGAGCGGTCGACGCGGGCGAAGGTGCCGGTCGGGAGCACGCGGGCGAGGTTCGCGGCCAGGCCGCCGCCGGTGACGTGGCTCAGGGCGTGCACGTCGACGCCGTCGGCGGCGATGAGCTCGAGGAGCGGCTTGGTGTAGATGCGGGTCGGCTCGAGCAGCTCCTCGCCGAGGGTGCGGCCGAAGTCGTCGACGTGCCGGTCCAGCTGCCAGCCGGCGCTCGCGACGACGCGGCGCACGAGGCTGTAGCCGTTGCTGTGCAGGCCACTGCTCGCGAGCGCGATCACGACGTCACCGTCGGCGACGCGCTGGGGACCCAGCACGGCGGCATACTCCACGACGCCGGTGGCCGCGCCGGCGACGTCGTACTCGTCGGGCTCGAGCAGGCCCGGGTGCTCGGCGGTCTCGCCGCCGACGAGGGCGACCCCCGCCTCCTCGCACGCGCGGGCGATGCCGCCGACGATCGCGGCGATGCGCTCGGGCACGACCTTGCCGGTCGCGATGTAGTCGGTCATGAAGAGCGGCTCGGCGCCGCACACGACGATGTCGTCGACGACCATGCCGACGAGGTCGAAGCCGATCGTGTCGTGCACGTCGAGGGCCTGTGCGATGGCGACCTTGGTGCCGACGCCGTCGGTGCTCGTGGCGAGGATCGGCCGGGTCATCCGGGCGATGGCGCTCGCGTCGAACATGCCGGCGAACCCGCCGAGGCCGCCGACGACCTCCGGCCTGGTGGCACGCCGCACCGATGCCTTCATCAGCTCGACGGCCTTGTCACCCGCCTCGACGTCGACTCCGGCCGAGGCATAGGTGATGGGGGCATCGCTCACGGGCCCCAGCCTACCGGCGCCCGGGGGACGCCCTCACCGCCGTCCAGACCGCTGCCCTCCGGCTCGACGACTGCTCGCCGAGCCCACGAGGGCACCGGCATGCCGTGGCACTCGCGCCGCCAGCGGGCAGTCGACCCCTGGGAGGGCAGTGGATGCGCGCTGCCCCGTCCGGTCAGGGGTGCTGGAGGGCGTTCTCGCCGCCGAGACCGATCCCGAGGGTCACGCCGTCGACGTCGACCGAGCGGTCGTGGCCGGTGCGCACCGTCAGCGGCAGCGTCTCGAGGACGTGCTTGCCGATGCGGCCGTCCTCGGGCAGCTCGATGGGGTACTTGCCGGTGAAGCACGCGGAGCACAGCTCGTCGGCGGGCTGGTTCGTCGCCCCGATCATGCCCTCCTCGGAGATGTAGCCGAGCGAGTCGGCCCCGATCGAGGCGCGGATCTCCTCGACACCGAGGCCGGTCGCGATGAGCTCGGCGCGCGTCGCGAAGTCGATGCCGTAGAAGCACGGCCACTGCACCGGCGGCGAGCTGATGCGCACGTGCACCTCGGCCGCGCCCGACTCGCGGAGCATGCGGATCTGCGCGCGCTGGGTGTTGCCGCGCACGATCGAGTCGTCGACGACGACGAGGCGCTTGCCGCGGATCGTGTGCTCGAGCGGGTTGAGCTTGAGCCGGATGCCGAGCTGACGCAGCGTCTGCGACGGCTGGATGAAGGTGCGGCCGACGTAGGCGTTCTTGACGAAGCCCTGGCCGAACGGGATGCCCGACTCCTGCGAGTAGCCAACAGCCGCAGGCACGCCCGACTCGGGGACCCCGATGACGAGGTCGGCGTCGACGGGGTGCTCGCGCGCGAGGACGCGACCCATCTCGACGCGGGCCTCGTGCACGACCCGGCCACGGATGACGGCGTCTGGACGGGCGAGGTAGACGTACTCGAAGACGCAGCCCTTGGGCTGGGGCTCGGCGAACTTGTGCGAGCGCAGGCCGTCCTCGTCGATGACGATGAGCTCGCCGGGCTCGACCTCGCGGATGACGGCCGCGCCGATCGTCTGCAGCGCCGCGGTCTCGGACGCGACCACCCAGCCCCGCTCGAGGCGGCCGAGCGCGAGGGGACGCACGCCCCACGGGTCGCGGGCGGCATACAACGTCGTCTCGTCCATGAAGACGAAGGAGAAGGCGCCCTTGAGCTTGGGCAGCAGCTCGAGGGCGGCCTGCTCGGGGGTGCGGTCCTCGTCGGCTGCGAGCAGCGTCGTCACGAGGGCGGTGTCGGACGTGTTGCCGCGGGCGAGCTCGCCGGTGATGCGGGTGCCGCCGAAGTGCTCGTCGACGAGGGCCTTGAGCTCGACCGTGTTGATGAGGTTGCCGTTGTGGGCCAGGGCCAGCGTGCTGTGGCCGGTGCCGCCGAGCGTCGGCTGGGCGTTCTCCCACGTCGAGCCGCCGGTCGTGGAGTAGCGCGTGTGGCCGATGGCGATGTGGCCGCGGAGCGAGCTGAGCGCGGTCTCGTCGAAGACCTGCGACACGAGGCCCATGTCCTTGTAGACGAGGATCTTCTCGCCGTCACCGGTCGCGATGCCGGCCGACTCCTGACCGCGGTGCTGCAACGCATAGAGCCCGAAGTACGTCAGCTTCGCGACGTCCTCTCCGGGAGCCCAGACGCCGAAGACCCCGCAGGCGTCCTGCGGGCCTTTCTCGCCGGGGATGAGGTCATGGTTCAAACGACCGTCGCCACGTGCCACAGCGCCAGTGTCGCACACGCGAGTGGGCGACTCGTCCGCGGTTCACGACCGCAGCGGCAGCTCCGCGAGCACCTCGTAGCGCGGCCGCCGCCCCCGACCCTCACCGAGGTGCGACTCGACGAGCGCCAGGTGGTCGACCCGCCAGGCCGGCCCCACCCACGCGTCGAGCGCGCGGATCCAGCGGGTCGCCTCGGTGGGACGGTGGAAGCGGCCGAGCGTCAGGTGGGGGTGGAAGCGCGTGCCGTCGGGCGTCGCCCCCGCCGACGTCGACGCACGGCGTATGCCGCCCGCCACTGCCCCGAGGTCACCGCGCAGCTCGTCGACCCCCGCCCAGAGCACGCGGGCGGCATACGGGTTCGGGAAGGCGCCGGCTCCGGCGAGGCGCAGGACGTGAGGGTCGCGCCGGGCGGCGGAGCGGGCGAGCGCGTCGGTGAGGTCGTCGAGGCGCGCCTCCGGGACGGCGCCGAGGAAGGCGAGCGTGACGTGCCACTGGTGGCGGTCGGTCCAGCGGATCTCGGGACCGGCGTCGCGGCGCGGCTCGACGTGCTCCTCGAGGTCGTCGAGCACGTCGTCCGGCGGGACGACGGCGACGAAGAGCCTCATGGCGCCGACGCAGCGCCCGAGGCGATGAGGGCCTCGACGTCGTCGATGCCCCACGCGGCGAGGGCGGCGCGGGTGTCGGCGCCGGGCGTGGACGGAGGGGTGCCGAGCGCGGCAGCGGTGCGGGAGAAGCGGGGCGCCGGGGCGGGTTGGACGACGCCGTGGTGCTCGACGTACGTGCCGCGCGCGGCGAGGTGCGGATGACCCGGCGCCTCGGCATAGCTGAGGACCGGCTCGACGCAGGCGTCGGTGCCCTCGAGGAGCGAGACCCAGGCGTCGCGGGTCCGGGTGCGGAAGGTGTCGGCGAGGAGGGCGCGCAGCGCGGGCCACTGGCCGGGGTCGAGACGGTCGGGGGCGGTCTCGGTGAGGTCGAGCAGCCGGAGCAGCTCTGCGTAGAACGCGGGCTCGAGGGGGCCGACCGCGAGCCAGCCGCCGTCGCTCGTCTCGTAGACGTCGTAGAAGGGTGCGCCGGTGTCGAGCAGGTTGGTGCCGCGGCGGTCGGACCACAGTCCGGCGCCCACGAGGCCCATGACGAGCGAGGAGAGGTGGGCGGTGCCGTCGACGATCGCGGCGTCGACGACCTGGCCACGGCCGCTCGTGCGGGCCTCGAGCAGGGCGGCGAGGACGCCGACGACGAGGTAGAGGGCACCGCCCCCGAAGTCGCCGACGAGGTTGACGGGCACCTGCGGAGGTCCGCCGGCGCGGCCGATGGCGTGCAGGGCGCCGGTGATGGCGACGTAGCCGATGTCGTGACCGGCGGCGTGGGCGAGCGGGCCGTCCTGGCCCCAGCCGGTCATCCGGCCGTAGACGAGGCGCGGGTTGCGCGCGAGGCAGTCGGCGGGTCCGAGGCCGAGGCGTTCCGCGACACCCGGGCGGTAGCCCTCGACGAGCACGTCGGCCTGCTCGACGAGGGCGAGGGTGGTCGCGAGCCCGTCGGGGTGCTTGAGGTCGAGCGCGACGGAGGGACGGCCGCGACGCAGCAGGTCGGACTCGGGCGCCAGCGGGACCGGGAGCGAGGCCTCACCGGGCCGGTCGATGCGGATGACGTCGGCGCCGAGGTCGGCGAGCAGCATCGCCGCGAAGGGCGCCGGACCGATGCCGGCGAGCTCGACGACGCGGATGCCGGCGAGCGGGCCGGCCGGCCGGGTCACGACTGGTCGCGACCGGACCGGTCGAGGAGGATGCCGAGGATGCCGGCGAGGCCGGTGCCGATGAAGGCGCCGAGGGCGCCGATGTAGAGCGCACCGGTGGTCGTCGTGTAGCCCTGCACCTCGTCACCCATGATCGAGATGACGGCACCCACGATGAAACCCAGGACGGCGCCCGTGATGAGGAAGCGCTTGAAGTTGGGGATGCGGGGACGCTCGGGGCGGGAGGTCGGCGAGGGCTGGGTCACGAGTCCAGCCTAAGCGAGGTGAGCGGCAGGAGGCCGTCGAGGTGGGCCCGCTGCCCGCTGGCCCGGACCCGCGCCCCGTCGACGGCCGACTCCCAGGTCAGGTCGCCGACGGCGAGTCGCAGCCACGTCGCGGCATCGGTCTCGATGACGTTGGGCGGCGTGCCGCGGGTGTGGACCGGGCCCTCGATGCACTGCACCGCGCCGTGCGGGGGGACGCGCACCTCGACGGTGCGGCCGGGCGCGATGGTCGCGAGCTCCTCGAGCGTGTAGCGGACCGCCGTCGCGGTCGTGCGCCGGTCAACCTCCCACCCGGCCTCACGGCAGGCGACGAGGGCGGCGTGGCCCTCGGCGACAGGGGTACGGCGGCGTGGCGGCATACCCCTGAGGTTATCGGCGCCCGCCGACGGCCGACCGACCCCCTCAGCGCAGGCGGGGGATGACGTCGGCGACGACCTCGTCGAGGACCTCGCGGGTGGTGTGGAAGGGCTCGGTGGTGCGCGGCCAGTGGGTGATGACGTCGGTGAAGCCGAGCGCCGCGGCGCGCCCGACGGCATCCTCGAACGTCGCGGCGCTGCTCAGCGAGAACGTCGGCGCGGAGTCGAGGTTGAGGTAGCGGGTGAGGTCGGCGGAGTCACGGCCCGCGGCCTCGAGCGCGGCGTCGACCCGTCGGCTGTGGCCGGCCACGAGGTCCCACCACTCGTCGTCGGTGTCGGCGTTGCCGCCGTAGGTCATCCAGCCGTCACCGCGCTCGACGGCCAGGCCGATCGACCTGGGCCCGTTGGCCGCGATGACGAGCGGCACCCGGTTGCCCGCGTCGCCGCCGCGGACCGGCCCGGGAAGGGTGCGCACGTCGCGGGCGGCGTAGAAACGGCCGTCGGCGGTGACGTGGTCGTCGCTCAGCAGGCGGTCGAGCAGGCCGGTGAACTCGTTGAAGCGGGCGACGCGGTCACGCAGCGCGAGGTCCTCGCCCATGACGCGCGAGTCGAGGTCGCCGCCCGTCCCGATGCCGAGGAGGAACCGGCCGCCGGAGATGTCGTCGAGGGCCAGCACCTCGCGCATGAACTGCACCGGGTGGTGGTTGTTGGGCGACGACACGAACGTGCCGAGGCCGATGCGCTCGGTGACGGCGGCCGCTGCTGCGAGGGTCGGCACCGCCGCGAACCACGGCGACTCGGGCAGGCCGCCCCAGGTCACGTGGTCGAAGGTCCAGGCGTGGTCGAAGCCCATCTGCTCGGCCGCGCGCCACATCGCCTCGGCCTCGGACCACGGGTGCTCGGGCAGGATCGCCAGACCGAATCGCATGGGACGACCGTAGCCTGTCGGGGTGACGACGAACTGGGACGCGGAGGCCGTGCTCGCCGCCTCGAACGAGTGGGCCTGGGTGCCGGACGGGGCGCCGCACATCCGGAACGACGAGTACCTCGTCGTCGCCTACCCCGACTACTTCCTCACGCCGACCTCGGCGCGCGTCTTCGGCTCCGACCGGGACGCCGTCGAGCTCGCCGACGAGATCGCCGACGTCGCAAGGGGGCTCGGCCGCGACCGCCTCTGGTGGCGGCTGTCGGAGTTCACCCGGCCCGACGACCTCGAGCCCGAGCTCGTCCGCCGCGGGGCGACGGTCGTGGACCGGATGGACGTGCTCGCCCTGCCGCTCGCGGGTGGCGTGCCCGACCTCGCCGTGCCTGCCGACGTCGAGGTCCGTCGGGTGACCGATGCGGAGACGGTGCGCGACGCGATCGTCGTCGGCAACGACGCCTTCGGCGGCGAGGAGCCGACGGACGAGCAGGTCGCCTCGTCGCTGGCCGAGGTCGAGCGCGGTCTCGTCGACGGCTCGGGCGGACGGTGGGTGGCCTACGTCGACGGGCGTCCCGCGGGCACGGGCGGCTACACGCTCGCCGACGACGCATGCCGTCTCTGGGGCGGCGGGACGCACCGCACCGTGCGGGGTCGTGGCGCCTACCGCGGCGTCCTCCACGCCCGGCTGGCCGCCGCTCGCGCTGCCGGCGCGACGCTCGCCCTGACGCACGGGGTCGTCGACACGTCCTCGCCGATCCTGCGCCGCATCGGCTTCACCCGCCACGGCGAGGAGCGCACGCTCGTCCTGGACCTCGCGTGAGCGCGGGATCGTCTGCGGCGCAGCACGTCTCGCTCGAGTGGGACGAGCGCGGCGGCGTCACGGTGCACATGGACGGCTCGCCGCAGTCCCACGTCCAGCCGGACGACCCGACGGTGCTCGTCTTCGAGTACGTCCAGCACCTCGCGCTCGCCATCGACGCGCTGCCGCCGGGCCCCCTCGGGGTCACGCACGTCGGGGGCGCCGGCCTGACGCTGCCGCGGTGGGTCGAGGCGACCCGTCCGGGGTCGCCGCAGATCGTCCTCGAGCCGGACGAGGCCCTCACCGAGCTCGTCCGCCGCGAGGTCCCGCTCCCCCGGCGCCACCGCATCCGCGTGCGCCCGGTCGACGGCCTGACCGGTGTGCGAGCCCTCCGGGACGACTCCGCCGACGTCGTCGTGACGGACGCCTACGCGGGAGGCCGCGTGCCCGCGGAGCTCGTCGGGACGGCATACGCCCACGAGGTGGCGCGGGTGCTCAAGCCGGCCGGCATCGCCCTGTGGAACCTCGCCGACGAGCCCGGGATGCGTTGGGTCACCAGGGTGGTCGCGACGATGGCCACCCCTCTGCCGCACCTAGCCCTCGTCGCCACGCACGAGGTGCTCAAGGGCCGACGGTTCGGCAACTCGGTGCTCGTCGCCAGTCCGTCGCCGTTGCCGGTGGAGGCGCTGCGTCGCGACGTCGCCCGCGCGAACCTCCCGACGGGCCTGCGCGAAGGTCCCGCCCTGACCCGGCTGCTCGCCGGCGCGAAACCCTTCGACGAGAACGGAATGCAGAGCCCGCCACCTCCCGAGGCCGGGAAGTGGCGGGCGCGATGAGCTGCTGAGGCGGGGTCTCAGGCGCCGAAGACCGCCGGCAGGGTGAACTCGTGAGCCGAGGTGAGCTCGGCGACCGAGACGGAGAAGTGGCCGACGACGTCGAGGTCGCGGCCCCCCGTCACGCCGATGCGCGCGTGCGGCACGTCGCCGAGCATCGCCTCGAACTCGGCTGCGTGGCCGGCGGGCACCGCCACGAGGGCGCGGGCGCTCGACTCGGAGAAGAGCGCGGTGAAGGCATCGAGCGGGTTGCCCTCGGCGTCGGCGCCGACCTGGTCGAGACCGTCGACTGTCACGCCGACACCGTGGCGCATGCACGCCTCGGCGAGCGCGATGGCGAGCCCACCCTCGGAGAGGTCGTGCGCCGCCTCGACGACACCCGTGCGCGCCGCCTCGACGAGGACCCGGCCGAGCGCCTGCTCGGCCGCGAGGTCGACCTTCGGCGGGAGACCACCGAGGTGCTTGTGGATGACGTGCGCCCACTCGGAGCCGTCGAGCTCGTCACGCGTCGTGCCGAGGAGGTAGACGTGCGCGTCGTCGCTGCGGAAGCCCGAGCCGGAACGCTTGGAGACGTCCTCCATGACGCCGAGCACGCCGATGACGGGGGTCGGGTGGATGGCGACGTCGCCGGTCTGGTTGTAGAACGACACGTTGCCGCCCGTGACGGGGATCCCGAGGAAGCGGCAGCCCTCGGCGATGCCGCGGATGGACTCGCGGAACTGCCACATGACGCCCGGGTCCTCCGGTGAGCCGAAGTTGAGGCAGTCGGTGACGGCGAGCGGGGCGGCCCCGGCCGTGGCGACGTTGCGGTAGGCCTCGGCGAGCGCGAGCTGGGCACCGGTGTACGGGTCGAGCTTGGCGAAGCGCCCGTTGCAGTCGGTCGACACGGCGACGCCGCGACCCGTCTCCTCGTCGACGCGCACGACGCCCGAGTCGTCGGGCTGCGCGAGCGCCGTGTTGCCGAGGACGTAGCGGTCGTACTGGTCGGTGATCCACGACTTGTCGCAGAGGTTGGGCGAGCCGAGCAGCGTCAGCAGCTGCGCCCGGATCTCCTCGCCCGTCTGCGGCTTGGCCAGCTCGGAGGTGCCCGCGGCGTTGAGGCCGTCGAGGTATGCCGGCCGGGCCAGCGGGCGGTTGTACGTCGGGCCCTCGTGGGCGACCGAGCGCGGCGGCACGTCGACGATGGTCTCACCGTGCCAGGTGATGACGAGGTGGTCGCCGTCGGTGACCTCACCGATGACGGTGGCCTCGACGTCCCACTTCTCGGTGATCGCCATGAACTCGTCGAGGTGCTTCGGCTCGACGATGGCCATCATGCGCTCCTGCGACTCCGACATGAGGATCTCCTGCGGCTGCAGGCTCGCGTCGCGCAGCGGGACGAGCGAGAGCTCGACCTGCATGCCCCCGTCACCGTTGGAGGCGAGCTCGCTGGTGGCACAGGAGAGCCCAGCACCGCCGAGGTCCTGGATGCCGTCGACGACGCCGGCCGCGTAGAGGTCGAGGCAGCACTCGATGAGCACCTTCTCGGCGAAGGGGTCGCCGACCTGGACGGCGGGGCGCTTGGTCGGGCCACCCTCGTCGAAGGTCTCGGACGCGAGCACCGAGACGCCGCCGATGCCGTCGCCGCCGGTCTTGGCGCCGAAGAGGATGACCTTGTTGCCGGGACCGGACGCCCTGGCCAGGTGGATGTCCTCGATCCGCATGGCGCCGACGCAGAGGGCGTTGACGAGCGGGTTGCCCTGGTAACAGTCGTCGAAGACGACCTCGCCGCCGATGTTGGGCAGTCCGATGCAGTTGCCGTAGCCACCGACGCCCGCGACGACGCCGGGCAGGACGCGCTGGGTGTCGGGGTGGTGGAGGTTGCCGAAGCGGAGCGGGTCCATGACGGCGATCGGGCGGGCGCCCATCGACATGATGTCGCGGATGATGCCGCCGACACCGGTCGCGGCGCCCTGGTAGGGCTCGACGTAGGACGGGTGGTTGTGCGACTCGACCTTGAAGGTGACCGCCCAGCCGTCGCCGATGTCGACGACGCCGGCGTTCTCGCCGATGCCGACGAGGAGCTTCTCGCGCATCTCGTCGGTGGTGTTCTCGCCCCAGAGGGAGAAGTGGATCTTGCTCGACTTGTAGGAGCAGTGCTCGCTCCACATGACGGAGTACATCGCCAGCTCGGCGATCGTCGGACGGCGCCCGATGATCTCGCGGATGTTGGCGTACTCGTCGACCTTGAGGCCGAGCTCGGCCCACGGCTGTTCGACGTCGGGCGTGGCCGCGGCGTGCTCGACGGTGTCGAGGAGGGGCGCGGTCTGGGTGTCGCTCATGCGGTGGCTGCGCTCTCGAGGGTCTGCTTGATGATCGAGGTGAAGAAGCCGCGACCGTCGAGGCTCGGGCCGTAGCCCTCCTCGACCGCGTGCTCCGGGTGCGGCATGAGGCCGACGACGTTGCCGCGCTCGTTGGTGATGCCGGCGATGTGGCGGTAGGAGCCGTTGGGGTTGCGCCCCTCGGCGTCGGGGACGTAGCGGAAGACGACCCGCCCCTCGCCCTCGAGCATGTCGAGCGTCTTCTCGTCGGCGACGAAGCCGCCCTCGCCGTTCTTGAGGACGATCTCGATCTCCTGGCCGGCCTCGAAGTCGGAGGTCCAGGCGGTGGAGGCGTTCTCGACGACGAGCCGCTGGTCGACGCAGTTGAACTTGCGGTGGTCGTTGCGGATCAGCGCGCCGGGGAGCAGGTGGCTCTCGGTGAGCACCTGGAAGCCGTTGCAGATGCCGAGGACTGGCAGGCCGCCCCGGGCCGCGGGCACGAGGGCCTCCATGACCGGCGCGAAGCGGGCGATGGCGCCGCACCGGAGGTAGTCGCCGTAGGAGAAGCCGCCGGGCAGGATGACCGCGTCGACGCCCAACAGGTCTGCGTCGCCGTGCCAGAGCGGGACGGCCTCGCCGCCGCACTCCCGGACGGCACGTGCCGCGTCACGGTCGTCGAGCGAGCCGGGGAACGTGACGACCCCGATCCTCACTGCTCGCCGTCCTCCGCGTCGTCCGACTCGCCCTCGGGCTCGCCGTCGGCGTCCTCGCCGGGCTCGCCGGGCTCGCCGGGCTCGTCCGCCGCGCTCTCGTCGAGGACGTGCACGGCGACGACGTCCTCGATGACGGGGTTGGACAGGAGCGTCTCGGCGGCCTCGCGGGCCGCTGCGAGGTGCTCGTCCGTGACGTCACCGTCGACGGTGAGCACGAAGCGCTTGCCCTGACGGACATCGGTGAAACCGTTGAACCCGAGCCGCGGCAGGGCGCCGTTGACGGCCTGTCCCTGGGGGTCGAGGATCTCAGGCTTGAGCATGACGTCGACGACGATGCTTCCCATCAGTGGTGCTTCTCCCTGCGCTGGTGGGGGATGGAGGCGTCCCGAGGGACGGCCTGAGTCTATCGGGCGGCACGAGGGCCTCCGGACAGCGTCTCAGCGGGACTGCAGGGCGTCGAGCGCGACAGCCATCGCCATGCCGACGCGCCAGTCGATGGGCTTGCCGTCGGGGAGCGCCGGGAGGCTCACGTGGTAGACGTCCTTGACGCCCGCCTTCTTCGTCGAGCTGAGCGCGACCGACCCGTCCTCGGCAGCGAAGTCGAAGTGGAAGAGGAACGGCACCGGGATCTCGCCGATGACGGGGACGATCTCCCAGAGCCGGCGGGCGACGGCGACCTTGGGGTTGCGCTCCCGGCCGACGAACTCCCTCCCGTCGGGCAGCCCGAGGGTCCACGTCGAGCTCACGAGCGAGGCTTTGAACTGCTTCTTGAACCAGCCGATCGGCTGTCCCTGGCTGTCGGTGACGTCGTAGCCGGAGCCGAGGTCGATGCGCTTGCGCGCCGCGAAACCGAAGAGCGGGTGGGTCTTGGCCGAGTCGGTGTAGAAGGTGACCTGCTCCTTGGCGGCCATCCGCTTCTGCTCGGCGAAGCACAGCAGACCGAGCTCCCTGCCGGACTCGTCCTGCCGGACGATCTCGTAGCGGTTGACCATCATGGTCAGCTTCTGGCGCAGCAGGTAGCGCTCGGTCGGGGCGTCGGAGTGGGCGTCGGCGACGGGCTCGGTCATGCGCCCAGCGTCCCACAGCGGCACCGCGCGACTGCGTGCGTATGCCGCCGGGCCGGGAAGGCGGCCCGGCGCACGTCAGGCGCGGAAACGCATACGACGGCGGCCGTCCCGGCTGGCAGGGTGGCAGCGTGCCCGACGACGCGTCACCCACCCCCTCCCCCGCCGACCCCAGCCGGTCGGGCGTCGGTGCGAGCGCGCCGTGGGACGTGCTGCGCGACCTCTCGGCGGGACTGTCCGCCGCGCTCGGCAGCGACCTGCTGGGGCTCTACGCCCACGGCTCGCTCGTGGTGGGCGACTTCTCACCGGCGCGCAGCGACCTCGACGTGCTCGCCGTCGTCGCGCGGCCACCCGGCGACGAGATGCTGGCCGCCGTCGCCCCGGTGCACGCGGCGCTCGAGGAGCGACACCCGGGCTGGCGAGGCCGGGTCGAGGTCGAGACGGTCGCGCGCTCCACGGTGACGTCGTACGCGTCCGGGCCGCCGGCGACGTCCGAGGCCGGACGCCCCGACTCGATCATGCGGATCAGCCCCGGCGAGGAGCTGCACCTCCTGCCGGCGACGTCGCACCGGATCGTCACGTGGTCCACGGTTCGCCGGACCGGTCGACGGCTCGCGGGTCCGGAGGCCTCCGAGGTGCTCCCGGTCGTGTCAGAGGAGGTCGCGCACGATGCGCTGGTCGACCACGTCCGGGACTGGCCAACGTGGGTCGAGGACATGAGGACCATTGGCGCACAGTCGTACTCCGTGCTCTCGATCTGTCGGGCATGGTGTGCGGTCGTCGAGGGCGAGCAGCTGTCGAAACGCGCCGCCGCAGACCGCTTCGTGGCCGTGCGGCCTGATGATGCCGACCTCGTCGAGTGGGCACGGGACTGGTGGTACGCCGGTGGCTCGGACGGCGCGGAAGGCCGGTTCGCGCAGGTGAGCGACTTCGTCGTCAGGACCAGCCACTCCATCCTCACAGACGGCGCCGACAACCGGACCGCCTGATGAAAAGCACTGAGGGACAGCCTGATTCGTTGTGGAGAACCATTGCCTGAATGGCGAGCCGCATCTAGAATAGAACACATGTACTGCATATCTGCTTAGGTGAAGTCCGGTATGCCGGTTTCTGGCTTGAGGAGGTCCTTCAGCGGATGCGGGGTTGTGTCGACGGCTTGCTCGAGCAGGCGATAGAAAAGGAGGCCGCGTGACTTGGCGTTGCGGCGGTTGAACCGGAAGGTGTACTCGTCGAGGTAGTAGGGCAGGTGCGCTTCCTCGACGCGGAAGTGCAGGGTGCCGATGAGCCAGCGCTTGAGCAGCGATGCGACCAGGTGTACGCCGGGCAGCACGCTGGCCTTGTCGGGGGCGGAGTAGCCGAGGGTGAACTCGTGGGTGTAGCCGAGGTCGGCGAGCCGGCGCAGGGTGCGGGCGCCGTCGGTGCGGATCGTGGAGCCGGGCTCGATGACGGTGGTGGCGAAGTCGACGAGCTGGGCTGTTCCGGGGTGGTCGGCGACGGCGAGCCGCACCCGGCCCAGACGATGAGTCTCGTTGCGCTCTATGGCAATCATGACCGCGACCTTGTCGCCGTAGCCCCCACCGCTGTTACGAGTGGCGCCACCGATCATCGTCTCGTCGAGCTCCACGATGCCGGAGAGCTTGTCGCGTTCAGGCCGGACCATGGCCCGGCGCAGCTTGTGCATCCACGCCCACGCCGTCTCGTACGAGCCGAACCCGAGGACCCGTTGCAGCCCCAGCGCGGACATCCCGTTCTTCTGCGAGGTCAGGAACCAGATCGCCGCGAACCAGGTCGAGAACGGCGTCCGCGTCCGGTCGAAGATCGTCCCTGCGGTCACCGACGTCCGCCGCCCGCAGGCCCGGCACATCCACAACCCGGCACCCGTGCGCCAGAACTCGCGCTGCTCACACTTGGGGCACACGAACCCGTCCGGCCACCGCAGCCCGGCCAGGTAGTCCAGGCACGACTCGTTGTCCGGGAACCACTCCAGCAGCTGCTGATACGTCGACGGATAATCCACACCCCGAACCGGATTCGCGGTCATCCACAGATCCTACTTCACCCAAGCAGATATGCAGAACACATGTTCGATGACGAGGAGCCTGCGGGAGGGGTGGACGTCGGTCCGCCCCCAGCTCCCGCTGCCTCGCCGGCAGCTGTCGGGCTCGAGCTCATCGCCGAGGTGGTCTGCCTCGACGGCGCTGGTCTCGACGACGCCGATCTCATCTCGGCCATCGACGCCCTCGAGCGTGCCAAGGCTGCGTGCGCCGCCGCCCAGGCCAGGCTGACGGCTCACTTCGTCGAGTCCCAGGCGCGGGCCGCGAGGCGCCTCCGGGCGCAGGCTCAGGCGTGCTCCGACGCCGGCGACTTCGACGGCTGGGTGGCAGCCCGCGACCGGGCGCGCGGCCTCGAGCTCGATCCGGTGCCGGCCGAGACGCCGGGCCGGGGCCGTCGCCCGTCGCGGTCCGACCGTCGGACGACGCTGTCGCGCACCGGGGTGTCGGCGCAGGTCGGCCTCGCGCGACGGGAGTCACCGTCCCGGGGTGCACGACTCGCGAGCGCGTCGCTCGCCCTGGTGCAGCACCTCCACCACACCCTGGCTGCGCTGGCCGCCGGCATCCTCAACGAGCGCCGCGCCGAGATCGTCGTGCGCTGCACCAGCCACCTCGACCCCGAGCTCAGGAGTCAGGTCGACACCGAGGTGATCGGGGATCATCTCGACCTCACCGACCCCACCGCTCCGGGTGGTGTCGGTTCCTGGGGAGACCGCGAGCTCGAGCGCCGTGTCCGCGCGTGCGCCGACCGCCTCGGCGCCGCGGCTGCGGTCGAGCGGTGCCGGGTCGCCGAGAGCGAGCGCCGGGTCACGATCCGACCCGTCCCTGACGCCCTGGCGCTGGTGTCCGCCCTTCTCCCGGTGGCGCAGGCCGTCGCGGTGCACGCCGCCCTGACGCGGGCCGCCCTGTCCGGCAAGGCAGCCGGCGACGACCGCGGCAAGGGCCAGTTGATGGCCGACACGCTCGTCGAGCTCGTCACCGGACAGGCCGTGGCCGATGACGTCCCGGTCGAGGTCCAGGTCGTCATGACCGACCGGGCGCTGCTCGCGGGAGACGACGTGCCAGCGCACGTGCCTGGCTACGGCCCTGTCCCAGCCGGCTGGGCGCGCGAGCTGCTCACCCGCGACAAGCCGGGCGACCCTCCCTGCGACGTGGGGGTGAAGGTGTGGGTGCGGCGGCTCTTCACGCATCCGGGCAGCGGCACGCTCGTGGCGATGGACAGCGCCCGGCGCCTCTTCCCGGCAGCCCTTCGCCGTTTCGTCGTCGCGCGTGACGGCACGTGCCGCACGCCCTGGTGCGACGCACCGATCGCGCACGCCGACCACGTCGATCCGCACGCCGACGGCGGTCCGACGAGCGCGGCCAACGGCCAGGGCCTGTGCGTGCGCTGCAACGTCGTCAAGGAGGAGCCCGGCTGGACCTCCGTGGTCCTCCACGACGGGCTCGGCCCGACGAGCACTCACCCCCACACGGTGCGGACCACGACGCCGACCGGGCACCGCTACGTCTCGGCCGCTCCCCCGGTGCTCCCGATGCCGCCACCCCCGGCTGCACGGCCACGATCCGCCGGACAGCCGCCCGACGGGTCGGCCGAGGTCATCCGGCTCGAGCTCTACCGGCGCACCGACGTCGAGGTCGAGCTCACCGGCTGACGTGCTGGAGCACGAGCTTCATCCTCGGCGCGCTCGTCCCGATGAAGCCGGCACGTTCGTAGACACGAGCCCCGGTCGGGAGTGGCGGACAGGTCCACGCGATCGGCGTCGATCGAGCGTGCCCACTCGACCACGTCGCCGACGAGAAGGGTCCCGAACCCGCGCCCGCGGTGCTCCGGCACCGTGATGACGTTGGCGAGCCGCACGGCGCGGCCGCGCGGGCAGTGCGGGTTGGGGACGCCGATCTCGAGCGTGCCGATCGCCGTCGCGACGACGACGCCGTCCAGGTCGACCACCGGGATTCGAGCCACCGCACCGTCATCGACGACGCGTACGAACCAGTCGTGCGCGTGACGTCGCCAGGCGCCATCCTGGTCGCCATCGCCTGCACCCCCGTCGTGGACGAGCGCCCAGAGCGAGAGCAGACGGTCGAGGTCGGACACCGTCGCCGCGCGCAGGCGTCCCACCGTCTCGCTGCTGCCGTCGCGGGTCAGAAGGTCTCCCCCGTGAGGCGCTCGTAGGCCTCGACGTACTTCGCCCGCGTCTGCTCGACGACGTGCTGGGGCAGCTCGGGCGGAGGACCGCCCGCCTTGCGGTCCCAGCCAGACTCGGGCGAGGTCAGCCAGTCACGGACGAACTGCTTGTCGTAGGACGGCTGCGGGTGTCCGGGCTCCCACAGGTCAGCCGGCCAGAAGCGCGACGAGTCCGGGGTCAGCACCTCGTCGGCGAGGACGAGCCCGCCCGTGCCGTCGGACGACAGGCCGAACTCGACCTTCGTGTCGGCGATGAGGATGCCGCGCTCGGCGGCGATCTCGTTGCCGCGGGCCAGGATCGCGCGCGTCAGGCGTGACACCTCGGCCGCGACCTCGGCCCCGAGCTCGGCCTCGACCTCGTCGGGCGACATCGGCAGGTCGTGCTCTCCGACCGGCGCCTTGGTCGTCGGGGTGAAGACGGGCTCGGGCAGCTTCGAGCCGTCGACGAGCCCTTCGGGGAGCGCGACACCGGACACGGCGCCCTTCTCGCGGTACTCCTCGAGGCCGCCACCCGTGAGGTACGCCCGGGCGATGGCCTCGACCTTGAGCATGTCGAGCCGGCGCACGAGGACCGCCCGCCCGGCGACGGCGTCGGGCACGTCGGTCGAGATGACGTGGTTCGGCACGAGGTCGGCGAGCTGGTCGAACCACCACAGCGACAGCCGGGTCAGCACGGCGCCCTTGTCGGGGATCTCGGGCGACATCATCCAGTCGTAGGCCGAGAGCCGGTTCGAGGCGACGAGGAGCAGCTGGTCATCGACCACCTGGCCGTCGTCACCGACCGGCGCGTAGAGGTCACGTACCTTCCCGGAGTAGATGTGCTCGTAGCCGGGCAGGTCAGTCGGTAGGTCGGTCACGCGCACAGCCTGCCACCTGCCCAGCTCGTCGGGCAGGGTGCGCTCGGGGGGAACGGGCAGGTTCACGACAGTGCCTCCTTGAGGGCATCGATCTCGATCACGGTGGACAGGCTCTGACGAGCCCGGTGGAGACGGGACTTCACGGTCCCCTCCGCGACGCCGAGTGCGGTCGCCGCCTCGGCCAGGGAGCAGTGCGACCAGACGACGAGCTCGATCGCCTCGCGCTGCACGTCCGGGATGAGCTCCAGAGCCCGGCGCACCTCACTCATCCGCTGCTCGTCGTCGATCCGCGCCGCGGTCGAGGCGGCGTGGTCGGGCGAGACGGCGCCGCCGGCGTCCGCCTCGATGCGCCCGTGCAGCAGCCGCTGCCGCCGGGCCGAGCGCGCCACGTTGGCGCACTCCTGCCCGGCCATGACGAGCAGCACGGCGCGGGCGGTCTCGGCCCGCAGCGGGTCCACGGCACCCGCTCGCGCCCGTCGCCAGACAGCGGTGAAGGTCGCCTGCACGACGTCTTCCGCAGCCGCCCAGGACGCCGTGCGCCGGAACGCGAAGTTGTAGACGGCGTCGCAGTGCCGCCGGTACAGCTCGGTCAGCGCCGCGTCGTCGGCCGCGGCCAGCCTCGACCACAGCACGCGGTCGTCCGCCGTCGCGCCGACACCGGTCATCGGCCCTCCTCGGCTCGCGGTCATGGTGCTCATGCCATGGAGAGTCCGGCTCGGGCCGAAGGGTTCGCCTCAGCCGACCGTGATGTCGCCGCGCTCGGCACGGAGCGCGATGTCGGTGCGGTGGTGCGACCCGTCGAGCTCGATGACGGCCACGGCGGCATAGGCCGACTGCCTCGCCCTGGCGAGGGTCGGCCCCACGGCGACGACGTCGAGCACGCGCCCGCCGGCCGAGACGAGCGCACCCGACCCGTCGAGCGCCGTGCCGGCGTGGAGGACGACGGTGCCGGGCACCTCGGCCGCCGCGTCGAGTCCGGTGATGGGGTCTCCGGTCCGGGGCGACGCCGGATAGCCCGAGGAGGCGATGACGACGACGACCGCGTGGTCGGCGGACCAGCGCAGCCGCCCGAACTCGCCGAGCCCGCCGGTCGCCGCCGCGAGGAGCAGCTGCGCGTAGGGCGTCTCGAGGCGGGCGAGCGAGGCCTGGCCGTCGGGGTCCCCGAAGCGCGCGTTGAACTCGATGACCCGTGGTCCGCGGGACGTCAGGGCCAGGCCGACGTAGAGCACCCCGACGAAGGGCGCGCCCCGACGGCGCATCTCGTCGACGGTGGGCTGGGCCACGCGTCGCACGATGTCGTCGGCGAGCCCCTCGGGCGCCCAGTCGAGCGGCGAGTAGGCGCCCATGCCACCGGTGTTGGGCCCGGCGTCGTCGTCACCGACGCGCTTGAAGTCCTGGGCGGGAGCGAGCGCCACGACCGTCTCGCCGTCGCTGATGCAGAAGACCGACACCTCGGGCCCGTCGAGGAACTCCTCGACGACGAGGCGACCGTCGGGCTTGGCGAGGCAGGCGCGGGCGTGCTCGACGGCCGCCTCGCGCGAGTCGGTGACGACGACACCCTTGCCGGCGGCCAGACCGTCGTCCTTGACGACGTGCGGGGCACCGAGCGCGTCGAGCGCGGCCTCGACCTCGTCCATCGTCGTGCAGACGTGGGCGAGGGCGGTCGGCACGTCGGCCGCGGCCATGACCTCCTTGGCGAAGGACTTGCTGCCCTCGAGACGGGCTGCCTCCGCGGAGGGCCCGAAGACGGCGAACCCGGCCGCACGGCATACGTCGGCGACGCCTGCGACGAGCGGGGCCTCGGGGCCCACGACGACGAGGTCCACGTCGTGCTCGCGGGCCACGGCGGCCACCGCGGCACCGTCGAGGATGTCGACGGGGACGCACAGCGCGGTCGCGTCGATGCCCGGGTTGCCCGGCGCGGCGATGACCGCGTCGACCTCGGGGTCGGCCGCGACGGCCTTGACGAGAGCGTGTTCACGGGCGCCGGAGCCGAGGACGAGAACCTTCACGGCGCCAGCCTAGGGGGCGTCGAGCCGCGCCATCAGCCGTGCCCGCACGGTGGGCCACTCGTCGCCGAGGATCGAGTGGACGGCCGTGTCGCGCCACGTCCCGTCGGCCCGCCTCTCGTCGCGGCGGGTGATCCCCTCGAAGGTCGCACCGAGCTTGAGGATCGCGGCCCGCGAGCGCGCGTTGACGACGTCGGTCTGGATCTTCACCCGCCCGAAGCCGCACGTCTCGAAGGCGTGCGCGAGGAGGAGGAACTTCGCCTCCGGGTTGACCTGCGTGCCCCACCAGCGCGAGCCGTACATCGTCCACCCGAGGTGCACGTGCTCGCGCTCGGTGTCGACGTCGCCGAGCGAGCTGGACCCGACGACGGTGCCCGCCGGGCCGAGGTCGCCGTCGGCGACGAGCCTGACCGTGTATGCCGTCCGCCCCCTCCCGTCGGCCCCGCGGGCCGCGACCGCCGCCGCCACGAGCGCCTCCGTGTCGGCCACCGAGGTGTGCGGTCGCATCATCGCGAAGCCCTGCTCGTAGCAGCGTGGGTCGGAGTAGACGGCGAACAGTCCGGGGGCGTCGTCGAGGGTCGTCACGTCGAGGCGGACGAAGCGGCCGACGAGCGGCGCGCCGGTTGGCGGGACACAGACCTCGGTGGGCATGAACTGACAGTAGACTTGATGGTTCCCGCGCCACCCGGCGCGTCCCTCAGAGTCCTTGGATGTCAGTGAGCACTTCGAACGCATCGTCCCAGCGGACCAGCGCGCCCGGATCTCGGGGCGCCTCGCCGGTGTCGACCAAGAGCATCCCCGACGAGCTCGCGCGCGAGATCGCCGTCGAGCAGGCCCACGTCGACCGCGTCCACGAGGAGCTGGAGAAGGCCGGTGTGCGCGCCGACAGCGTCCAGGCCGAGGGTCTGGCTCGCAGCCACTTCGGTCGCCAGGTCGAGGTCGGCGACGCCGAGGGAGCGGCGCTCTTCGAGCGTGACGCCCTGATGTTCCACGCGGCCAAGCGGCGCACGGCTCTCGACACGCAGTACGAGGGCCTCGTCTTCGGCCGCCTCGACATCGACCACGCGATGCTCCGAGCCGCAGCGGTCGACTCCAACGGCAACGGCCACCGCCCGGCGGACGGCAGCTCGGGTGGGGACCGCGAGATCCGCTACATCGGCCGCCTCGGCGTCCGCGACGACGACTACGAGCCGCTCGTCATCGACTGGCGCGCGCCCGCGGCCTCCGCCTTCTACCGGGCGACCCCGACGCAGCCGATGGGCGTCCTGCGCCGTCGCGTCCTGCGCAGCCGCGGCACCGTCGTCATCGGCATCGAGGACGACCTCATGGTCCCCGAGGCCCCCGACGGCCTCGTCATCGTCGGCGACGGCGCGCTCATGGCCGCCCTGACCCGCAGCCGCGGCGAGCGGATGCGCGACATCGTCGCCACGATCCAGGCCCACCAGGACGAGGCGATCCGCGCCAGCGCCCGCGGGATCACCGAGATCACCGGCGGGCCGGGCACCGGCAAGACGGTGGTCGCGCTGCACCGCGCCGCCTACCTGCTCTACTCCGACCGGCGCCGGTTCGAGTCCGGCGGCATCCTCGTCGTCGGCCCCTCGGGGGCCTACACCGCGTACATCGAGCGCGTGCTGCCCTCGCTCGGCGAGGACAGCGTCATCCTGCGCGCCCTCGGCGACGTCCTCGACGTCGTGCACACCGAGCGGTTCGACCCGCCCGCCGTCGCGCGCACCAAGGGCTCGACCCGCATCCGCACGCTGCTCGGCGCCGCCGCCCGCGGCCGCGTGCCGGGGACGCCGACCGAGTTCCGCGCCATGGTCGCCGGCCGCCCGGTCCGCCTCGAGGTGCGCGAGCTCGACCGCGTGCGCTCCCAGGTCCTGCGCCAGCACCAGCGCAACACGGGCACGGCCGCCGCCCAGGACGCCCTCGGCGAGGCCGCCTGGGCCTCCCTCGGCATCACGGGCGACCGGGAGGCCAAGGAGGAGTTCCTCGACAAGTGGGAGGACCACCTCGACGTCGAGGCGTTCATGCAGGTCTGGTGGCCGCAGGTCGACCCCCGCGAGGTGCTGCTCTGGCTCGGCGACCCCGAGCTCGTGCGCCGTCACGCCCGAGGCACCCTGCGCGACGACGAGATCGAGCCGCTGGCCGCCTCGTTCCGCCTCGCGCTCGAGACCGGCACGTGGTCGGTGGCCGACGTCGCGCTCGTCGACGACATCGCCGCCCGCGTCGGCCCGGTGCAGGAGGCGCCCAAGGAGGAGCGCGGCTTCTACGAGATCGAGGAGCTCGAGGACCTCAGCCAGTACGGCGTCACCGAGGTGCAGCCGGTCGTCAGCGCGGCGCGCGACACCGGCGCGCCGCGGGTGCTCACCGACCCGCGCGACAAGCTCCTCGCCGGCCGCATCGGCAAGCCGGACGAGTACGCCCACGTCCTCGTCGACGAGGCCCAGGACCTCTCGCCCATGCAGTGGCGGATGATCGGCCGTCGCGGTCGGTATGCGTCGTGGACCGTCGTCGGCGACGCCGCCCAGGCGTCGTGGCCCGACCCGGCCGAGGCCGCTGCCGCGCGCGAGGAGGCCTTCGGGTCGCAGGCGCGACAGCAGTTCCACATGGACACGAACTACCGCAACGCCCGCGAGATCTTCGACTACGCCGCCGAGGTCGTACGCCGCGAGGTGCCCGACGCCGACATCCCGCAGGCCGTGCGCGAGACGGGGATCGACCCGGTGGACGGTGCCCTCGGCCCGGACGCGCTCGTCTCGGTCCGGGCCGCCGTCGAGTCGCTGCTCGGGCAGGTCGAGGGAGCCATCGCGGTCATCACCCCGGCCGCGCACGCCGCGGTGCTCGAGCCGGTGGCCGAGCTCGGTGAGGGACGGGTCCAGGTCATCGACCCGATGTCGACGAAGGGCCTCGAGTACGACGCCACCGTCGTCGTCGACCCCGACGAGATCACTCGCGAGTCACCCGGCGGCATCCGCGTGCTCTACGTCGCCCTGACCCGCGCGGCGCACCGGATGACGATCCTGTCCTGACGCTGGTGCGGTCCGGGCCTCCTCGAGGTCCGACATCCGGGACGAACCGGAGAGATCGGTTCGTCCCGATTTCCGGGCGGTTCGGCGCAGACTTCGCCGTCCGCCCGACGCCCTGTCGCGCAATGTGGACCTGCGGCCTCGCCCGGGCGCAGGAAGGGTCGTTCGGGCCTGTTTCCGTTTAGGTAAAGACTTGTTCAAGGATTACACGAACTGTCGACTGAACCCCGACGCGGAGAGATGATTGCTTCAACGTCAAGGCGTGCGAACCTACCCTCCCCGCCGCCTCCTCCCCCCTGAGGCCCTTGACGGTCGGCGAAGTCCCGCCCCCCAATGTGGACGACGCACCGGGCGAGGGACGAGATGCAACCCCCCTGCATCTCGCCCCTCGCCCGCTCCCATGTCCGGGCCCTGGTACGCGCGACGCGTCCTGCCGGAACGGGCCGGGCTTTCTGACGCCCGGCCCCGTTCCTGAGAGAAGTCTGGGAGCCAGCCTTGGACAAGCTCATTTCTTGTTCAAGCACCGGCAAACAATGACCCCGGCGTCTGGCGCCGCGAGCCCCGACCGACAAATGTTGCGGAACGGTCATCCGACCGCCCTCGGGGGCACCTCGGTAGCCAGGAGTACGCCTTGAAGAAGAGCTTCATCACGACGTCGGTCGCCACCGCAGCGATCGCCGCCACCGCCCTCGCCACCATCGCCACGAGCGGTGCGCAGGCAGCCACCCAGTCAGCCTCGGGGGCCGGCCTCGACCGGGCCGTCGCCGCGGCGAAGTCCCACGGGGCCGCCTTCGGTCTCGACCAGGACCAGGGCCTCACGACCCGCAGCGTCGCCACCGACAAGGACGGCACGACGCACGTCCGCTTCGACCGCACGTTCAAGGGCCTTCCCGTCGTCGGTGGCGACCTCGTCGTCCACACCGACAAGGCCGGCTCGTGGAAGGGCGTCAACGCCGCGTCCACGTCCGTCCGTGTCGCATCCACGACCCCGACCGTCGCCCCGGCCACGGCAGCTGCCACGGCGGCCCGCACGGTCGACTTCACGGTCAGCAGCAGCAAGCCCACGCTCGCCGTCTACGCGATGAGCGGGCCGGCCCGCCTCGTGTGGAAGACCCAGGTCGACGGCGTCGGCGCCCACGGGGAGCCCGCCGGCACCGTCGTCTTCGTCGACGCGCGGTCCGGCTCCGTCGTCGACCACTGGGCGACGGAGATCAACGACGCCGGCACGGGCAACAGCCTCTACCTCGGCACCGTGACGGTCCAGACCACCCTCTCGGGCGGCAGCTACCAGATGATCGACGCGACGCGCGGTGGCGCCCGGACCGAGGACGGCAACAACGGCTCGACGTCCTCGACCACCGGCGCGCTCTTCACCGACGCCGACAACACGTGGGGCACCGGCTCCAACACCAACCGCCAGACGGCCGCCGTCGACGCGGACTTCGGCGTCGGCGCGACGTGGGACTTCTACAAGAACACCTTCGGCCGCAACGGCATCAAGAACGACGGCAAGGGCGCGCGCAGCATCGTGCACGTGGGCACCAACTGGGTCAACGCCTCGTGGAGCGACACGTGCTTCTGCATGCGCTACGGCGACGGTGACGGCACCAGCTACGGCCCGCTCGTCTCCCTCGACGTGGCCGGCCACGAGATGACTCACGGCGTCACGTCGGCCACGGCCGCCCTCGCCTACCGTCGCGAGTCCGGTGGCCTCAACGAGTCGACGTCGGACGTCATGGGCACGATGGTCGAGTTCAAGGCCGCGACCACCGGCGACCCCGGCGACTACCTCATCGGCGAGCGCTTCGCCCTCGGCTCCGCCAAGCCGCTGCGCTACATGGACCAGCCGAGCAAGGACGGCGCGTCGGCCAACTGCTGGAGCAAGAGCGTCGGCACCCTCGACGTCCACTACTCCTCGGGCGTCGGCAACCACCTCTTCTACCTGCTGTCCGAGGGCAGCGGCGCGAAGACGATCAACGGCGTCAGCTACAACAGCCCGACGTGCAACGGTTCCACGGTGACCGGCATCGGTCGCGACGCGGCCGCTGCCATCTGGTACCGCGCCCTGACGACGTACTGGACCTCGTCGACGAACTACGCCGGTGCCCGCGCAGGCATGCTGTCGGCCGCGACCGACCTCTACGGTGCCGGGAGCACGCAGTACACCGCGACCGCCGCGGCCTGGTCCGCCGTGAACGTCAACTGACCCACCCGCGACGTCGAAAGGGCACGAACCGGGGTCCGATCTCGGACCGACAGGTGCCCTGCACCCCGGTTTGTGGCCTTTCGACGGTTCAGAGGCGGGGGGTCAGTGACCGACGAGGGTGCGGACCCGGTCGGCGCCGACGGCGAGCAGCAGCGTCGGCAGACGCGGGCCGGTGTCCTTGCCGACGAGCAGCCGGTAGACGAGGACGAAGAAGGCGCGCTGGGCCGCCGACAGCTCAGGGTCCTTCACCTTCGCATCCGGGTCGATGCCGCGCTGGATCTTCGGGATGCCGTAGACGAGGTGCGTCAGGCCGTCGAGCGACCAGTGCTCGTCGAGGCCGTCGGCGAGCAGGCGCAGTGACTCCCGCTGCTGCTCGTCGAGGCTCCCGAGCAGCTCGGCGTCCGGCTCGGTGCGCACGACGGTGCGGTCCTCCGCCGGCACGTAGCCGAGCATCCAGCGCTCGGCGCAGTCGAGCCGGGGGCGCAGGTCGTCGGTCGACCCGACCGGGTTGTCGGGATCGAGCTCGCTGAGGATCCGGACCGCCTGCTCCTCGTCACCCTGCGTCACGTCGATGACGGACGCGATGGTGCGGAACGGCATCGGGCGCGGCGTCGTGGGCAGCGGACCCGCCGCCGTCGACGTGGCGCGCAGGTGCGCCGCGAGGTCGCCGGCCTGGGCCGAACCGTCGGCGACCTTGCGACCCAAGGCGTCCCACTCGTCGTAGAGGCGCTGGAGCTCCGGACCGAAGGCGACGTCGAAGCTCTGGTTGGGACGGCGGCGAGCATAGAGCCAGCGCAGCACCGGCGCCTCCATGACCTCGAGCGCGTCGGTCGGGATGGGCACACCGCCCTTGCTCGAGCTCATCTTGGCCATGCCCGCGATGCCGACGAAGGCGTACATCGGGCCGACCGGCCGCTCCCAGCCGAAGATCGGCGCGAGGTCCTTGCCGACGACGAAGCTGCTGCCAGGGCTCTGGTGGTCGACGCCCGACGGCTCGAAGAGCACGTGCTCGTGCCCCCAGCGCATCGGCCAGTCTACCTTCCACACGAGCTTGCCGTTCGTGAAGGTGTCGAGGTCCACGGTCTCGCTGTGCCCGCACCTCGTGCAGTCGTAGGTCAGCTCGTGGCTGTCGTCGTCGTAGGCCGTGACGGTCGTGAAGTCGGTGCCGCACGAGCTGCAGAAGGGCTTGAACGGGTAGTAGCCCGCCTTGCCCTCGCTGCCGTCGTCCTCGGACGCCGCGCCGGAGCCGCGCTCGGCCTCGGTGGCGGCCGCGGCCTGCTCCTCGGTGAGCTTGGCCGCCTTGCCACCGCCGCCCTGCTGGCCGCCCTTGCCCTTGCCGGAGGACTTCTGGCGGGCGGCCTCGACGGCCTCGAGCGTGCGGTACTGGTCGAGCACCTTGTCGATGGCGAAGCGCTCGCGCATCGCGAGCAGCACCTGGTCGCGGTAGACGCCGGCGCGGTACTGCTCGGTCTGGCTGATCTGGCGCACCTCGATGCCCGTGGCCTCCATGGCCTCGATGAGCGGCGCCTTGAAGTGGTCGGCCCAGCTCGCGTGCGGCGACCCCGCCGGCGCGGGCACCGCGGTCAGCGGCATACCGATGTACTGCTCCCACGAGTCGTCCACTCCCGCAAGGTTCTTCGGCACGCGGCGGAAGCGGTCGAAGTCGTCCCAGCTGAGGATGTGCTCGCAGTCGATGCCGCGGCGCTTGATCTCGTCGGCGACGAGGTGCGGCGTGATGAGCTCGCGGAAGTTGCCGAGGTGGATCGGGCCGGAGGGACTGATGCCCGACGCGCAGACGATCGTCTCGCCGCGGTTGCGCTCCTGGGCCTCGGCGACGACCTCGTCGGCCAGTCGCGTGACCCAGTCGAGCGGGGTGACCTCTTCAGTCATGGGTTTCCTTCAGTTGCAGATGCTTTCGTATGCCGTGTGCGTGCGACCGCGCGAGCGCGTCAGCCCGCGACGGCCGGCTTGAGCGGGAAGCGCTCGATGATCTCGTCACGACCCGGGCCGACGCCGATGGCCGAGACGCGGGCGCCGATGAGCTCCTCGACGCGCAGCACGTAGGCCTGGGCGTTGGCCGGGAGGTCCTCGAACGAGCGGCAGCCGGTGATGTCCTCCCACCAGCCGTCGAGCTCCTCGTAGATCGGCGTCGCGTGGTGGAAGTCGGTCTGGTTGACCGGCATCTCGTCGTGACGCACGCCGCCCACGTCGTAGGCGACGCAGACGGGGACCTTCTCGAGGCCGGTGAGGACGTCGAGCTTGGTGATGACGAAGTCGGTGACGCCGTTGATGCGGGTCGCGTAGCGGCCGACGACGGTGTCCATCCAGCCACAGCGGCGCGGGCGGCCGGTGGTCGTGCCGTACTCGGCGCCCGTCTTGCGGAGGAACTCACCGTTGTCGTCGTGCAGCTCGGTCGGGAAGGGGCCCTCGCCGACGCGGGTCGTGTAGGCCTTGAGGATCGCGATGACCGAGTCGATGCGCGTGGGCGGCACGCCGGAGCCGGTGCACGCGCCGGCAGAGACGGCGTTGCTCGACGTCACGTAGGGGTAGGTGCCGTGGTCGACGTCGAGCAGGGTCGCCTGCCCGGCCTCGAAGAGCACCGTGTCGCCCCGGTCGAGCGCCTGACCCAGCACGAGGCTCGTGTCGGCGACCATGGGAGCGAGCCGGGCGGCATACGCCAACAGCTCCTCGACGACGTCGTCGACGGCGGAGGCGCGGGTGTTGTAGATCTTCGCGAGCACCTGGTTCTTCAGCTCGAGGGCCGCCTCGACCTTCTGGCGCAGGATGCCCTCGTCGTAGAGGTCCTGGATGCGGATGCCCACGCGGTTCATCTTGTCGGCGTAGGTCGGGCCGATGCCGCGCCCGGTCGTGCCGATGCGGCGCTTGCCTAGGAAGCGCTCGGTCACCTTGTCGATGGTGCGGTTGTAGCTCGGGATGACGTGGGCGTTGGCGCTGACGAGCAGCTTGCTCGTGTCGACGCCGCGCGCCTCGAGACCGTCGAGCTCCTCGAAGAGGACGCCGAGGTCGATGACGACGCCGTTGCCGATGACCGGCACGCAGTTGGGGCTGAGGATGCCCGAGGGCAGCAGGTGCAGCGCGTACTTCTCGCGCTTGCCGTCCTTCTCGATGACGACGGTGTGGCCGGCGTTGTTGCCGCCGTTGAACTTGACGACGTAGTCGACGCTGCTGCCCAGCAGGTCGGTCGCCTTGCCCTTGCCCTCGTCACCCCACTGCGCTCCGACGAGCACGATTGCCGGCATCGGTCTGCCTTCCGGTTGTGGTCCAAGCCAACCGCAAGGTTATCGGTTCGAGACCCGTGCCCCGGACGCCGTCCGCCCGCGTCGGCGCCCGTTCGTCCTCGTCCCCGCCCGACCACCTGGTCAGCGCTGTGTCCTCCGGTACGGGTCCCACCGCGTACCGAAGGCCTCGAACGCATCCCATCCGACCCTCCGGTCACGCAGCGACGAGCGCCAGGGCGGCGTCGATGCGCGCCCGGACGGCGGCCGGGTCGCGCAGGTCGGCCATGGTCACCCGCACGACGACCCAGCCGAGCGAGCGGATCCGGTCCTCGCGCAGCTTCTCCTCCCAGAGCGCCTGCCGGTCCTCGTACTTCACCCGCCCGTCGAACTCGACGAGCACGCGGGTCCCGCGGAGGCGCAGGTCGGCGCGGTAGCCCTGACCGCCTCGCGTCCACCTGCCGGTGTCCGGCACGACGAACTGCGGTTCGAGGTCGTACCCGGCCAGCCGCAGGAGGTGGGCCAGCAAGGTCTCCCCCGGCGACTCGTGTCGGGGGTCGCACCAGTCCCGCGCTGCCCGCACGCCGGCGGCACCGTGCCGACGCCCGAGCGAGTCGACGGCGGCGTCGAGCTCGGCTGGGGTGACCAGGCCTCGCCGGAGCGCGTCGTCGGCGGGGACGAGGAAGGACCGCTGGTCCTTCAGTCCGGCAGAGGCGATGGCGACCGCGGGATGCACCGTCCCGGCCGCAGGCCGTGCCGCGAGCAACGGTGCGGCCGGTCGGTGCGGGTGGACGACGAGGTCGCTCTTGCGGTGCCGGTTGAGGTCGGGATCGGTCAGCGCGAGGTGGACTCGCTTCAGGTCCGGTCGCCACGTCGCGATCCCGAGACGAAGCAGGGCCGACGCATCGGTCGCGACGGCGCGCCCGTCGTACTCGGCGAGCAGCGCCTCGACGCGCAAGCGGTGCAAATCGGCGGCGTCGCGCGGTTGGCGAGTGGCGTACCAGCCGCGGTGCAGCCGGACGATCCTCCGGTCACGGAGCAGCCGGCGCAGGTCGGCACGGGTCAGGCCCAGCGCCATTGCGCGGGCAGCCGGGAACACGTCGTGGTGGGCGATGAGGGCGAGGTCCATGAGTCGACCCTGCTGCGGCGCGCACCGAGGGGCCGTGCCCCGTCCCACAGCTGTGGATGCCGCGCCTTCCCGGGGCGGGGGTGTGGACACGCCGCGTCTCCTCGTGTGCGCGCGGTCCGTGCGTGCGTGGTCCACGACGTACCGACGGACCGAGCGCCACCGAACGGACCGGACGCGGACCGGACCCGACGTGGGTGGGGAGCCGGTCAGGCGTCAGCGGGCCGCCAGCCAGTCCTCGAGGTAGGCGGCCACACCGTCCTCGCGGTGGTGGCCCGTGACGACCGTGGCCGCGTCGAGGGCCGGATCGACGGCGTTGGCGACCGCGACGGCGGTGCCGGCCACGGCGAAGGCCGAGACGTCGTTGTGGTTGTCGCCGAAGAAGACCGTGTCGGCGACGTCGACCCCGAGCTCGTCGGCGAGGGCGCGCAGCCCGTCGCCCTTGGAGCAGGCGGCGTTGGCGATCTCGAGATAGGTCGCCTTGGACCGGTAGGTCACGAGGCCCGCCCGGCCGGCGAGCGCCGCCTCCAGCTCGTCGACGAGCGCCGGGTCACCCATCGCCATGACCTTGTGCGGCGGCTGCGCGTCGACGTGCCCGCCCGACACGTAGTGGTGGGCCGACTCGTGGCTCGGGTCGACGGCGGTGATCGTCGCCTCGCGCTCGGTCCACTCGTCGGGGCCCCAGGCGTACCAGTCGTCCCCGGCGAAGAAGCTCGCGTGGAGCGCGAGACGCTCGCACACGGCATACACGGCCCGAGCGTCCTCGTGCGCGATCGGCACGTCGGTGACGACCGAGCGGTCGGCCCGCAGCACGAGCCCGCCGTTGTACGCGATGAGCGGGGTCGGCTCGACCCCGCAGAGCCGCTCGAGCCCCTCGAGGGACGCCGGCATGCGTGAGCTGCAGAGCACGAAGGTGTGCCCGGCCTCCCGCACCGCCCGGATGGCGGCGACGGTGCGGGAGGACAGCGTGCGTCGGTGGTCGAGGAGCGTGCCGTCGACGTCGGAGCAGAAGAGCGTCATGCGGTGAGCGGGCCGAGCCGGCTGGTCAGAGACCGAGCTCGCGCGCCGCCTCGGCCGAGCTGTCGCGCAGGAACTGCGTGCAGCGGGCCTCCTCGTCGCTCTCGCCGATGGCGCGGGCCGCCCGGGCGAGGGCCGCGAGCGCGCGCAGGAAGCCACGGTTGGGCTCGTGCGACCACGGCACCGGACCCTGGCCGCGCCAGCCGGACTTGCGCAGCGAGTCGAGCGCGCGGTGGTAGCCGGTGCGGGCGTACGCGTACGCCTCGACGTCGCGGTCACCGTCGGCGAGCGCGTCCTCGGCGAGGACGGCCCACGCGAGCGAGCTCGACGGGTAGGTCGCGGCCACCTGGACCGGGTCGACCCCGGACTCGATCTTCTCGGCGGCCGGGTCGACGGCCAGGCGGGTCTCGGGGATGCCGAGCAGGTTGTCGCTCACTGGTGCCTGCCCGCCGAGCGCAGCGCGTCGCACGCCTCGACCACGCGCTTGGCCATGGCCTCCTCGGCCGCCTTGCCCCAGGCGCGGGGGTCGTACAGCTTCTTGTTGCCGACCTCGCCGTCGATCTTGAGCACGCCGTCGTAGTTGCCGATCATCCAGCCGGCGATCGCGCGCGTGAAGGCGTACTGCGTGTCGGTGTCGACGTTCATCTTGATGACGCCGTTGTCGACGGCGGCCGAGATCTCCTCGGGCAGCGAGCCCGAGCCGCCGTGGAAGACGAGGTCGAAGGGGCGCGCGTCGTCGGAGAGGCCGAGCTCCTGGGCAGCGGCGTGCTGCGCCTGCAGGAGGATCTCGGGGCGCAGCTTGACGTTGCCGGGCTTGTAGACGCCGTGGACGTTGCCGAAGGTCAGGGCCGTGAGGTAGCGGCCGTTCTCGCCGGAGCCGAGGGCCTTGATGGTCGCGATGGCGTCCTCGGGGGTCGAGTAGAGCTTGTCGTCGATGGCACCCTCGACGCCGTCCTCCTCGCCACCGACGACGCCGACCTCGATCTCGAGGATGACGTTGGCGGCCTTGGCGAGGGCGAGCAGCTCCTGGGCGATCGACAGGTTCTCGTCGAGCGGCACGGCCGAGCCGTCCCACATGTGCGACTGGAACCACGGCGTGCCGCCGGCCTGGACGCGCTCGGCGCTCGCCGCGAGGAGCGGCCGCACGAAGGTGTCGAGCTTGTCCTTGGGGCAGTGGTCGGTGTGCAGCGCGATGTTGACGGGGTAGTTCTTGGCCACCTCGTGGGCGTACGCCGCGAAGGCGAGCGAGCCGCTGACCATGTTCTTGATGCTCGGGCCGGAGAGGTAGTCGGCCCCACCCGTCGAGACCTGGATGATGCCGTCGGACCCGGCGTCGGCGAAGCCCTTGAGCGCGGCGTTCAGCGTCTGCGAGCTCGAGACGTTGATGGCGGGGTACGCGAAGGAGCCGGCCTTCGCGCGGTCGAGCATGTCGGCATACACCTCGGGGGTGGCGATGGGCATTGCTACTCCTGCTGTCTGGTGAGCGGGTTCACGATCCGCCGTGAATCCTGCCACGTATGCCGGCGCGTGCCCACGGGTGCCCACCCACCGGTGAGCGCCCGCTCAGTGCCCGCTCAGTGCGCGCTCAGTGCCCGCCCAGTGCCTGCCCAGTGCCTGCTCACAGGAGGCGCGCGACGAGCGCCGCCACCGCCCGCTGCTGCTCCCCCTGCTTCCAGCCGCTCCCGTCGAGGCTGGCCCACACGAGGTGGGTGCCGCGGCGCAGGAGGACGACCTCGGCCGTCCCCGCGCCGTACTCCGACCGCACCGTCCCGACGAGGGCGCGGACACCGGCGACGGTGCTCGGCCGCGCCTTCGCGCACGCAGCGAAGGCGACGTCGAGGTAGTCGACGAGCCCTGCCGGGTCGCCCGCGACGAGGTCGACGAGGCTGAAGGTGACGACCTTCGTGCCGGCCGAGCTCTCGGGCGGGGCCTGGTTGCCCGCCTGCTTCGGCATCGTCAGGAGGTAGCCCTCGACGAGGCGCCGCGCCCCGCTGGCCGGGACGAACGCGTCGGGGAGCAGGCCGGTCCACGGCACGAGCACCTCGCAGCGCGGCGCGGCCGGCAGCTCGCCGGGGCACCGGGTCCGGTCGGCGGCGTCGGGACCCGGCACGGTCTCCTTCGGGTCGGACAGCGCGCTCGACTCGGCGCCGGGGAAGACGGCGTCGAGGGGCACCCGCCCCGGGCCGGTGAGCGGACGCCTCGTCGTGCAGCGCGGCGCCGCCTCGATGAAGGTCATCCCCGGATCGGGCTGGGCGGCGGGCGGGTCCGAGCCCCTGACCGCCGGCGCGGTCGCCGTGGCACCTCCGCCACCCGGACGGCCCTCCTCCGACGTGCAGGCCGCGAGCGCCGTGGCCACCGTGGTCGCCAGTGCCACCGCGACGAGGACGGCACGCAGCCGAGACGGCCACGTCACCGCCTCCCGCCGCATCCCCGTCGTCACGTCTGGAGTGTGACAGGCGGGTCAGCGGGCAGGGTCGAAGACGTACGGGGTCGTCGTCGCGACGCGGTGCAGGCCGAGCCGGCGCAGGATCGGCTCCGAGTCGGGCGAGGCGTCGACGCGGACGTACTCCTTGTCGCGGTCGAGGCCGAGGCGGGCCCGGTGGAGCAGCGTCGCGCGGTAGAGGCCACGGCCGCGCCACTCGGGCAGGGTCGAGCCGCCCCACAGGCCGGTGAAGCTGCTCTCGTCGTACTCCCCCCGGGCCGCGCAGAGGACCGGACCCTCCCGGGACTCCTCGACGACGACGACGTCCATCGACTCGGGCCGGGCCACCCACTCGGGATAGAGCGACTCCGTCACCCAGGCATGATCCTCGCCCCAGACGGTCTCGGACATGGTGCGCATCCGTGCGAAGTCCTCGAAGGAGTCGGCGGCACGGACGACGACGCCGTCGGGCAGTGCGAGGTCCTGTGCGGCGAGCGGGGCCGCCTCGCCGAGGATGAGCGCCTCGTCGTCCTCGCGGACGAAACCGGCGGCCTCGAGGCGCGCACCGAGGTCACTCGGCTCGTCGTACTCGTACGTCTTCCACTCGACCCTCTGGCCCCGCTCGGCGAAGAAGTCGCGGACCCGGGCGACGAGGCCCTCGGGGTCCTCACCGAGACCGTCCGGGCTCTCGACCATCGCGAAGTGACCGGCCGGGTCGAGGTCGTAGTGCTTGCGCACGGGGCCGTCGAGCTCGAGGGGGCGCTCGGCCGTCCCGAGCGGGACGGGCGCGCGCGTCTGGTCGTGGAAGACCCGCAACAGCAGCTCGGCGACGGTCTCCGGCGCCGGCTCGGTATCGCTCTGGAACGAACGGGGGTTCACAGGCACCAGCCAAGCATGGTCTGATCCGTCTCGTCATGCCTGTTTCCCCGCTCTCGCCCCGAGCCGCCGCGGCCCTCGCCGACGCCCGGCCCGTCCCGTTCTGGACCGACCGTCCCGAGCGGCCCGACCCGCGGGCGCGCCTCACGGGCGCGGCGCCCCGCACCGACCTCCTCGTCGTGGGCGGCGGGTTCACCGGGCTGTGGGCCGCGATCCAGGCCAAGGAGGCCGACCCGGCGCGCGATGTCGTCGTCGTCGAGGCCGGGCGCCTGGCCGACGGCGCCTCCGGGCGCAACGGCGGGTTCATGGCTCCGTCGCTGACGCACGGTCTCGCCCAGGGCGTCGGCTGCTGGCCCGACGAGATGGAGACCCTCGACCGCCTCGCGGCCGAGAACGTCGCGGGCATCGAGAGGTCGCTGACGGCATACGGCATCGACGCCGACCACCACGTCCCGGGCGAGCTGACGCTGGCGCTGACCGAGCACCAGGTGCCCTCCGTCCGTGAGTCCTACGAGCTGCACCGCGCCCACGGCGTGCCGGTGGAGCTGCTCGACGCCGAGCAGGCGCGGTCACGCGTCGACTCGCCGAGCTACCTCGCCGGGATGTACGACCCGGAGGTCGCGCTCGTCGACCCCGCGCGCCTCGTCTGGGGCCTGGCCCGCGCGGCCGAGTCGCTCGGCGTCCGGCTCCACGAGCACACGCGCGCAACGGGATTCGACGCTGAGGGCGACGGCGTGAGAGTGACGCTCGACGGCGGATCGATCCACGCGCGGCGCGTGGTCATCGGCACGAACGCGTCGCAGGGCGTCCTCAAGCGCTTCAGCGCGTGGGTGCTGCCCGTCTACGACCACGTCCTCATGACCGAGCCCCTGACCCCCGCCCAGCTCGACGCCGTCGGCTGGAAGGGACGCGAGGGGCTCACCGACGCCGGCAACCAGTTCCACTACTACCGAAGGACGCTCGACGACCGCGTGCTCTTCGGCGGCTACGACGCGAACTACCACTTCCCCGGGCGCATCGACCCGGCGCTCGAGCAGTCCGACGCCTCCCACGGCCTGCTCGCCGACCACTTCCTCGACCTCTTCCCACAGCTCGAGGGCATCCACTTCACGCACCGCTGGGCCGGCGTCATCGACACGACGTCACGCTTCACGCCGGTCTTCGGCACCGCCCTCGGCGGGAGGATGGCGTATGCCGTCGGCTACACCGGGCTCGGCGTCGCGTCGACCCGCTTCGGCGCGGCCGTCGCCCTCGACCTCGTCGACGGCAAGGACACCGAGCTCACGCGGCTCGGGATGGTGCGCCGCAAGCCGATCCCCTTCCCTCCCGAGCCGATCCGGTATGCCGCCGTGCGGGCCACGCGCTCGTCGCTCGCCGCCGAGGACCGCACCGGGCGACGCAACCTGTGGCTGCGCGCCCTCGACCGGATGGGTGTCGGCTTCGACTCCTGAGGCGGTGGATCGTCGCCCCCTGGGACGACGGGGCCACTCGACGGGTGGGCGGGGTCGTCCCGTGGGACGACGGGGCCACTCGACGGTCGAGTGGCCGCGTCGTCACATGCGTCTCGCGTCAGAGGACGACGAGCTCGGTCGGGCGGGTGTTGTAGCGCTCGACACCGTCGTGGGTCACGGCGACGATGTCCTCGATGCGCGCGCCCCAGCGGCCGGCGAGGTAGACGCCGGGCTCGATGCTGAACGTCATGCCCGGCTCGACGGGCAGGTCGTTGCCCGCGACGATGTAGGGCTCCTCGTGGCCGTCGAGCCCGATGCCGTGGCCGGTGCGGTGGATGAAGTGCTCGGCGAGGCCCGCCTCGGCCAGTACGTCCCGCGCCGCCCGGTCGATGGCCTCGCAGGTGACGCCGGGCCGCACGGACTCGACGGACGCCTGCTGCGCCGCCTGCAACGCGGCGTAGGCCGAGGCCACGTCGGGCTCGCGGGGTGACCCGACGGCATACGTGCGCGTGCTGTCGGAGCCGTACCCCGACGGCAGCGGGCCGCCGATGTCGACGACGACGACGTCGCCGACCTCGATGACACGGTCGCTGACGGAGTGGTGCGGGCTCGCGCCGTTCGGCCCCGACCCGACGATGACGAACTCGGCTGTGGCGTGGCCCTCCTCGACGATCGCGGCGGCGATGTCGGCAGCGACGTCGGCCTCGGTGCGGCCGGCCCGGAGCCACTCCCCGACCCGGGCGTGGACCCGGTCGATGGCGGCACCGGCGGCGCGCAGCTCGGCGAGCTCGGCCGCGTCCTTGCGCATCCGCAGCTCGCGCAGGACCGGCCCGGCGAGCTGCTGGTCGGCGGCTCCCGCGTCACGCAGCCGCAGCAGGTGCAGCGCCGGCGTCATGTCGGACACCGCGACGCGACCGGTCGGCACCCCGCCGAGCGCCAGGGCATAGGGGTCCTCGCCGTCGACCCAGGTGCGCACCTCGACACCGAGCTCGCCGAGGGGGACGTGGCCGAGACCGGCGTACTCGAGCGCGGGAGAGACGAAGACGGGGGCGACGGCGGCATCGCTCGGCACGACGAGCGCCGTGAGCCGCTCGAAGGACGACCCGGCGATGCCGGTGAGGTAGCGCAGGTCGGAGCCGGGCGACACGACGGTCGCCGCGACGCCCGCGTCGGCCGCGTGCCGCCGGAGCCGGTCGAGCCGGGAGTGCATCGTCGTGACGTCGAGGACGGAGGAGGAGACACCCATGCGGAGAACCTATCGCCGCTGAGGACTCCGCCTCGAGGGGGAGCCGGGACCGCGGGCGGCCTGCCTAGGCTGGCCCCATGGACGGCCGGTGGACTGCCCTCGTGGCGCGGGTGAGGGCGTACTTCGGCGCCGACAGCGACTGGGAGCGGGTGCCCGACGACTCGCCGCGCCGGCGACGGGCCGACCTCTGGGTCGCCCTCGGCTTCCTCGTCGCGGGCTCCCTCGGCGTCGAGCTGCTGCGCAGCATCGACTCCCTCGGCGCCCAGCAGGACTCGTGGGTCTGGCCGCACGTCGCGGTGGCCCTCGGCACGCTCCCCCTCGTCTGGCGCCACCGGTGGCCGCTGCTCGTCGCGGCCGGCCTGTCGCTCCACCTCTTCGTCTTCGGCCTGCTCATGCCGGCCGTCGCGGTGTCCATGCCGATGCAGGTCGTCTACTTCCTCGCCCTCTTCACCGGCGTCGCCTGGGCGCGCGACCGCCAGGCGATGCTCGGTGTCGTCGCCAGCGTCGTGCTGCTCATGTTCGGCTGGCTCGCCTGGCAGCTCGCGGTGGGCAGCGGGGTCGAGGAGGCGATGAGCCGCGGCGACGAACCCCTCGTCCACCAGGGCCTCTTCAGCCCGGCCGGCGCCTACGTCGTCTACACGCTGCTCATCAACGTCTTCTACTTCGGCGGCGCCATCATCGGCGGTCAGGCCGCGTGGCGCGCCGCCCTCCAGCGCGACCGGCTCGCCGCCCAGGCGCGCACCATCGACGCCCAGGCCACGAGCCTGCAGCGGCAGGCCGTCGTCGAGGAGCGGCTGCGGATCGCGCGCGAGCTGCACGACGTCGTGGCCCACCACGTCTCGGTCATCGGGATCCAGGCTGCCGCGGCCCGCCGCGTGCTGCGTCGCGACACGGACGCCGCCGAGGGAGCCCTCCGCTCGGTCGAGACGTCCTCGCGCGACGCGGTGTCCCAGATGCGCGGGCTGCTCGGCACCCTGCGCGCCGACGACCAGGACGTGGCCTCGAACGGCACGGGACCCGCGAGCCGCAGCCGCGCGCCCGAGCCCGGGCTCGCCGACGTGACGACCCTCGCCCGGGAGGCCTCGACCCACGGCCTCGCGGTCGAGTACCACGTCGTCGAGGACGCGCCCGGAGCGGCCGCGACCGTGCCGGCACCGCTGGGGCTCTCGCTCTACCGCACCGCGCAGGAGGCGCTCGCCAACGTGCGCCGGCACTCGACGGCCTCCTCCGCGACGGTCTTCGTCCGCGTCGACCGACGACCCGAGCACGGGTTCGCGCACGGCTACGCCGAGGTCGAGGTGCTCGACGGCGGGCGGCCACGGTCGGGCACGTCGGGGACCGGCCTCGGCCTCCTCGGCGTCCGCGAGCGCCTCGCGACGCACGGTGGCGTGAGCGAGATCGGGCCCCGGGTGACCGGCGGCTACCGGGTGCGCGTGCGGATGCCGCTGCCCGAGGAGGCGTCGTGAGCGCGCCGGTCCGCGTGCTGCTCGTCGACGACCAGATGCTCGTGCGGTCGGGCTTCTCGCTCATCCTCTCGGTGGAGGACGACCTCGAGGTCGTCGGCCAGGCGAGCGACGGCGCCGAGGCCGTGCGGCTCACCCGCGAGCTGCGACCGGACGTCGTGCTCATGGACGTGCAGATGCCGGTCATGGACGGCATCGAGGCGACCCGGCGCATCGTCGCCGACGACCTGGCCCGGGTCGTCATCCTCACGACCTTCGACCGGGACGACTACGTCTTCGCCGGCCTCGCCGCCGGGGCGAGCGGCTTCCTGCTCAAGAACGCAGACGCCGACCACCTCATCGAGGCGGTGCGCGCCGTCTCGGGTGGCCACGCCCTGCTCGCCCCCGAGGTGACCCGGCGCGTCATCGAGCAGATGACGAGCGGCCCGGTCACCGGCGCCGGCGCCGGACCACGGCCGGTCGATCGGGACGCACGGCTCGACGACCTGACACCGCGCGAGCTGGAGGTGCTCGGTCTCGTGGGCCGCGGGCTGTCCAACGCCGAGATCGCCGGCCGGCTCTTCGTCGGCGAGGCGACGGTCAAGACGCACCTGTCCAACGTCTTCGCCAAGCTGCACCTGCGCGACCGGGTGCAGGCGGTCGTGCTGGCGTACGAGGCCGGGCTCATCCTCCCGGGGGACCCCGAGGATCAACCGGACGGGTGATCCCCCGACGGACGGGCGCGGCCTAGCGTGGGTGGCATGAGCCAACACGGGGACCGCCTCACCAGACCACGCGCCACGGCCGACATCGAGGTGCGGCACCTGACCCGCACCTTCGGCGAGATCCGCGCCGTCGACGACATCAGCTTCACGGTCGGCGCCGGGCGTCTGACCGGCTTCGTCGGCGGCAACGGCGCCGGCAAGACGACGACGATGCGCATGGTCATGGGGGTCCTGTCGCCGAGTGGCGGCGACGTGCTCTGGGACGGACGTCCCATCACGGCCCTCGACCGGCGGCAGTTCGGCTACATGCCCGAGGAGCGTGGCCTCTACCCCAAGCAGGCGGTGCTCGACCAGCTCGTCTACCTCGGACGGCTCCGAGGCCTGAGCGCCTCGGCGGCCAAGGCCTCGGTCACGACCCACCTCGAGCGCCTCGGACTCTCCGAGCGCGCCAAGGACCACGTCGAGAAGCTCTCCCTCGGCAACCAGCAGCGGGTGCAGATCATCGCCGCGCTCATGGGCCGCCCCCGGGCGCTCGTGCTCGACGAGCCGTTCAGCGGCCTCGACCCCGCCGCGGTCGACAACATGGCCGACCTGCTGCGCGAGCACACCGCGCGGGGCGTGCCGGTCCTCTTCTCCTCCCACCAGCTCGACCTCGTCGAGCGGCTCTGCGAGCGCCTCGTCGTGCTCGCCAAGGGTCGGGTCGTCGCGTCGGGCTCGCCGGACGAGCTGCGCGCGACCTCCGTCTCGCGGCACCGTCTCGTCCTGTCGGGCGACGCCGGGTGGGTGCGCGGCGTCGGGGGCGTGCACGCCGTCGACGTCGAGGGACACACGGCCCTGCTCGAGATCGTCGAGCACGGCGCCGAACGGACCCTCCTCGAGGAGGCCCTGAGACGCGGCGAGGTGCACGAGTTCTCGCCGCAGCGACCCACCCTGGCCCAGATCTACCGCGAGGTGACGGCATGACCACCCTCCAGCGCCGTCCGGACCCTGACACCGCCGGCGACGGCACCGGCGAGCCCTCCGAGCTCGCCGAGCTCGCCGAGCTCGCCGACGAGCGCGGCACCGGGAGCGGACGTCCGTGGCTCATCGTGGCCGTGCGCGAGATCGTCGTCCGCGTCACGAACCGCACGTTCCTCTTCTCGACGCTCTTCACGCTCGTGTTCATCGCGGGCTTCGCAGCCTTCTCCGCGTGGCAGGCGGGCAAGACGACGACCTACACCGTCGCGGTCTCGTCCCCCGAGGGGACGCGCCTCGTCGAGCAGGCGGCCACGGCCGCGCGGGCGACGAGCGACACCGTCGTCATCACCCCGACGACCGTCCCCGGCGAGGGCGCGGCGCGCGCTGCCGTCGACGGCGGCGACATCGACGCGTGGCTGCACGAGACGTCGTCCGGCTGGACGCTGACCTCCGGCGACGACGTGTCGCTGTCGTTGCGGGCCCCTCTCGAGGGAGCGGTCCGCGACGCCGCGCTCGACCGCAACGCGGCCGCCGCCGGCACGACCGTCGAGGCGCTCGAGCGCGGCGCGACGTTGACGGGCGACCGCTTCGACGGGCAGACGACGAACCAGGGCTTCGTGCAGGCCGCCACCTTCGCCTTCGCGCTGCTCTTCCTCATGAGCGCCCTGATGTTCGGTCAGCAGATCGCCGCGAGCGTCGTCGAGGAGAAGCAGTCCCGCCTCGTCGAGATCATCGCGACGGCGATCCCGCTGCGCGCCCTGCTCGCCGGCAAGGTCGTCGGCAACTCCGTCATCGCGATGGGCCAGGTGGTGCTCTTCGCCGGCGTCGGGCTCGTGGCGGTCTCGTTCACCGAGTGGTCGTCGCTGCTGCCGTCCCTGTCGACCGCGGTCGTGTGGTTCATCCTCTTCTTCGCGGTCGGCTTCTTCGCCCTGGCCTGCCTCTTCGCCGTCGCAGGAGCGCTCGCCTCGCGCACCGAGGACCTCCAGTCGACGACCTCACCGATGACGACGCTGCTCATGCTCGTCTACTTCGCGAGCTTCGCCCTGAGCGGCACGGCCCTCACGGTCGCCTCCTACGTGCCGATCGTGTCGGTCGTGGCGATGCCGGGTCGCATCATCGCGGGCGACGCCGCCTGGTGGGAGCCGGTCGTGTCCCTGCTGGTCATGGCCGCCTTCTCCGCCGTGACGGTCGTCATCGGCGAGAAGATCTACCGCCGCTCGCTCATGCAGACCCGCGGCCGGCTGTCGTGGAAGCAGGCCCTGCGCACGGCGGACTGACCTCAGGAGGTGCCGACGGCGCGGCCCTGCCGCCGGCGCTCACCCGGCGACGTCACGTGACGGTACGGCGAGCACCAGAGGAGCAGGGCCGCGGCCGCGAGCCCCACCACGCCGATCGCGATGGCGACCCGGTTGCCCCACGTGGCGGCGACGAGGCCGCCGAGGGGCGCCGCGACCGCGATCGAGCCCCAGTTGAGCGACCGGATCGTCGCGTTCATCCGCCCCCGCAACCGGTCGGGCGTCACGAGGTTGCGGTAGCTCATGTCGAGCGGGTCCCGCAGCCCCATCGCCAGCCCGAAGAGCGCGTTGGCGACGAGGGGCCACACGACGGCATACGGCCCGGGTCGGGCGAGCAGCAGGAGGGCGTATGCCGCCGGGCTCAGCCACTCGGTCGTCGTGATGACCCGTCCGGTGCCGAAGCGCAGGCCGAGTCGCGGGGACAGGCCCGCACCGAGGACGCCGGTGACGCCCGTGGCGGCGAGGACGAGCCCGATGGCGAGCGGGTCGAGGTGCAGCTCCGTCGTCGCGAAGTAGACGAGGACGGTCGTCACCATGGCGTTGGCGAAGAACCACAGGTGGAGCGAGATGGCGTACGGGCGCAGCACGGCGTGCCGGTAGACCCAGGCCGCACCCTCGCGCAGCTCGCGCCACACGTGCCGCTCAGCCGTGCGCTCGGGAGCCCGCTCCGGGGCGCGGACGGTCATCAGCACGAGGGCCGACACGGCATACGACACGGCGTCGACGAGCACCGCGACGGGCGCGGAGAGCAGCCGCACGAGCGCGCCGCCGACGAGTGGCCCGAGCGACTGCGTCGCGGCGTACGTCTGCGCCAGTCGGGCGTTGGCCGAGGAGAGACGGGTCTCCGGCACGATCGTCGGCAGGAACGACAGGTGGGCCGCGCTGAAGAACATCGACGCCGACCCGGCGCCGAAGACGAGGACGGCGACGAGGGGCACCGTCAGGTGTCCGGTCAGCGCGAGGACGCCGATCGCGCCGATGAGCAGGGCGCACAGCAGGTCGGCCGCGACGAGCAGCGGCCGGCGCCGGACCCGGTCGACGACGACGCCGGCGAGCATGCCGAAGAGGAGGTAGGGCAGCCACGTCGCCGCCCGCACGACCCCGAGGTCGGTCTGGTCGGCGTGCAGGGTCTCGATGAGGAGCAGCTGGAGGGCGAGCGCCGACACGAAGGTGCCGAGGTTGGAGACGGCATCGGCGACCCAGAAACGGACGAATGCCGCATTGCCGGACGTTTCCCCCGATGTCGCACCCACCCGGCGAGCCCTCCTTACGCGATGCCGACCTTTCCTTGACACCACCTTGTCGAGTCCTGACCCGAACGTCGACCTGAGAGGGTCGGTTCTGGCCTACCGTGAACGTGACGTTCGGAGGGCTCCGGGCGACCACCAGCGACCGGATGCTCCCCCGGTCGCGCCGAGCAGGCCCCGGCAACCGGATGCGTCGGGGCCTGCTCGATGCCCTCCCCCGTCAGGCCGGCTGCGGGGTGCGCGTGCCCGTGGGCACGGGCTGGGGCGGCGGCGGACCGACGTAGCGCGCGGCCGGGCGGATGATCTTCGGGTCGCGGCTCTGCTCGAGCACGTTCGCGGTCCAGCCGACGACGCGGGCGACGCAGAAGGTCGGCGTGAACATCGACGGGTCCAGGCCGGCGAGCTTCATGACGACGCCGGCGTAGAACTCGACGTTCGCGTGGAGCTCGCGCCCCGGCTTGAGCTCGGCGAGCGCGTGCTCGATGGCGTCCTCGACACCGACCGCGAGGTCGACGAGCGGGTCGTCCCAGCCGCGGGCGATCTGCTTGAGCATCTCCGAGCGCGGGTCACGCGTGCGGTAGACCGCGTGTCCGAAACCCATGATCCGGTCGCCGGACCCGATCCGGTCACGCACCCAGCCGTCGGCCCGGTCCAGGGTGCCGATCTCGTCGAGGGCCTCGAGCGCGCGGCTCGGGGCACCGCCGTGCTTCGGGCCGGAGAACGAGCCGATGGCGCCGACGAGGCAGGCCGCGAGGTCGGCGCCGGTGCTCGCGATGACCCGCGCGGTGAAGGTCGAGGCGTTGAAGCCGTGGTCCATCGTCGCGACGAGGTACTGCTCGACGGCGCGGGCATCACGTGCCGAGGGCAGCTGCCCGGTCACCATGCGGAGGTAGTCCTCGGCGTGGCCGAGCGTCGGGTCGGCCGGCACGGGCTCGAGCCCGTGGTGGAGACGGTGCGCGGCGGCGAGGATCGTCGGGGTGACGGCGACGGCCGCCAGGGCCGCTGCGGCCTTCTCGTCCTCGCCGCAGTCGTAGAGCGGACGCAGGCCCGCGACGCCGCCCCACGCGGACAGCGCCGTGCGCAGCACCTGGAGCGAGTCGGTGGTCGTCGCGCAGATGGCGGGGAGCAGGTCGGCGAGGCCCTGCGGCATGACGCGCAGTCGGCCCACCTCGGCGGTGAAGGCCGCCAGCTCGGCGTCGTCAGGCAGGTGGCCGCGCTCGAGCAGGTGCCAGGCCTGCTCGAAGCCGACCTGCTCGGCGAGGTCGACGGCGGAGTACTGCCGGTAGTGGAAAAAGCCCTCGTCGCCGCGGACGTCGCCGAGCTCGGTGTCGGTGACGACGACCTTGGCGAGACCCTTCGGGACGGTGATGAATCCGGTGGGAGTGGTGGACATGGGGTCCTCCTTTCAGGTTCACTCGTCACTGTCAGCGATGTTGATCAACATCGTCAATGTTGATCGCGTCAACGGTTGACGCGATCAACCCCAGGCACCCGGAGGCGACGTGACGACCGCACCAGGCACGTGGATCACGACGTCCGAGGCCGCCCAGCGACTCGGCGTCAAGCGCGCCACCCTCTACGCGTACGTCAGCCGGGGACTGCTGCGCAGCGAGCGCCGACCGGGCCAGCAGGAGAGCCTCTTCGACCGCGCGCAGATCGACGCCATGGCCTCGGCGACCCGTCCACCGGGCGGCCCCCAGCCGGTGCTGCGCTTCCGGAGCATCGCCACCGCCGTGAGCCGGCAGGCCGAGGGCGAGCTCTTCTATCGCGGGCGCCCGCTGGCCGAGGTCGTCGCCCTGGCGTCGCTCGAGGAGGCGGCCGCCGTCGTGCTGGGGACGTCGGTGCCGCAGGCCCTCCCGGTCGTGCCGCGCACGGCCGACATCGACCTGACGGCCCTGCCCCTCGAACGCCGGATGCCCGTCGCCGTCCAGCTGCTCGCGGCGGCCGACCCCTTCGCCTCGGACACCGACCCCGAGCGGGTGCCGGCCGCAGCGCTCCCGACGCTGCGGGGTGCGCTGACGCTCGTGGCCGGCGCCGGCCCCGGTCCCACGCGTTCCGAGCCCGAAAGGCCCGCAGGGCTCACGGGGCTCACCGGGCTCACCGGGCTCACCGGGCTCACCGGGCTCGTGCTGGCGGCGCTCGGCGGGTCGCCCTCGGCGTCCGGCGACGTCGCCGTCCTGCGGGTGCTCCTCGTCGCACTCCTCGACCACGGGCTCACGGCCTCCACCGTCGCCGCGCGGGTCGCCGCCTCGACCCGCGCCGGGCTCCACGACTGCCTGTCGGCCGCGTATGCCGCGATGGCCGGACCGCTCCACGGCGCGGCCCCCGTGGCCGCCCACGCGCTCCTCGCCGAGGACGTCGACCCCGCCGTGCTCGTGGCGCGGTCGCTGCGCGATCGGGGCGGGGTGGCCGGCTTCGGCCACTTCCTCTACCCCGAGGGCGACCCTCGGGCCGACGTCGTGCTCGAGGCCCTGTGGAGACGGCGCGGCACGACCCGCCTGCGCCGCCGCGTCGACGCGCTCGCGAGGCTCGTCGCCGAGCGCACGGGCGCGCTGCCCAACATCGACCTCGCGAGCGCCGCCGTGCTCCACGCCCTGGCCCTGCCGGCCGAGTCGGGCGAGGTGGTCTTCCAGGTGGCCAGGTCGGTCGGCGTGGCCGCCCACGTCGTCGAGGAGTATGCCGAGGAGCCGTTGCGCTGGCGCGGCCGCGACCCGCAGGGCTGAGGACCCGCAGGGCTGAGCTACGCCCGTTGGTCGAAGACGTGCCGTCGCACCCAGGCGTGCATCGCGATGGCCGCGGCCGCGCCGGCGTTGATCGATCGCGTCGAGCCGAACTGCTCGATGTGCAGCACGGCGGCGCACTCGGCACGCATCGGCTCGGACAGCCCGGGGCCCTCCTGGCCGAAGACGAGGACGCACCGGCGCGGCAGGTCGAACGTCTCGATGGGCACCGACCCCGGCAGGTTGTCGACCCCGAGCAGGGTGAGGCCCTCCGACCGCGCCCAGACGGCCAGCGAGGTGGCGTCCGGGTGGTGCTGCTCGTGCTGGTATCGGTCGGTGACCATGGCGCCGCGCCGGTTCCACCGCCGCCTGCCGACGATGTGGAACGCCTTGGCGCCCATGGCGTTGGCCGTGCGGATGACCGACCCGATGTTGAAGTCGTGACCCCAGTTCTCGACGGCGACGTGGAAGTCGTGGCGCCGGGCGTCGAGGTCGGCGACGATCGCGTCGTGGCGCCAGTAGCGGTAGGCGTCGACGACGTTGCGTCGGTCGCCGTGCTCGAGCAGCTCGGGGTCCCAGTGCTCGCCCGAGGGCCACGGACCCTCCCACGGCCCGACACCGACGACAGCGCCCGGTTCGGTCGGTTCGGTCGGCTCGGTCGGCTCGGTCGGCTCGGTCGGCTCCGTAGGCTCGGTCGGCTCCGTGAGCTCGGTCGCGGTCTCACCCCCTTCAGGCGATGCCACGGGTCCCCCTCCGGTTCATTCTGGTGTCACATCCGATGCCCGGAAGACTAACGACCGGGCGCACGGCCGGACGACGGCGCCTCGGCCGACCAGGTGGCGACAGGAGACCTGCGATGCGACCCACGACCCCGACGACGACCCGGCGACCGTCATGAGCACCGCGGCCGTCGTCATCCTCATCGTGCTGCTCGTGCCGATGCTCGGGATCCTCGCCTGGATGGTGGTCACGGCCTCGATGATCAAGGTGCCGGCGGGCGCCCTGGGGCTCGTGCTGCGGAACGGGAGGGCGACCGACCACGCCCTGACGCCGGGCCGGCACTGGGTGCCGCTCCTGCGCAAGACGATGGTCGTCGAGTACCCGTCGGTGGAGATGGCCTACCGGGCCGGCGAGGACGCCTCGTCGGCGGCGTCCCAGCTCGACCGCACCGGACCCAGCCTCAGCTGCGCCCTCGGCGACCGGGCCCTGGCCGACGTCGCCTACACGGTGCGCTACGCGATCATCCCCGAACGGCTCCGCACCGTGCACGAGAGGTTCGGGCCCGAGGGCGTCCACGGCCTCGTCCGGGACGAGAGCGGCCGGGCGATCAGCCGGGCGCTCAGCGACCCCGCCATCACCGTCGAGAGCCTCTTCGGTCGCGCCCGGTCCGACACCGAGACCCGGCTCGCCGAGGCCGTCACCGCTGCCCTGGAGGAGCACGGCATCCGCGTCGCGGGCTTCGTGCTCGGACCGGTCGACCTCGGCCGCACCGGCGAGGTCATCCAGGCCACCGTGCGCGCCGGCTTCGAGCTCGCCCTCGAGGAGGCGGAGGCGGCCACCCGGATCGCGCAGGCCCAGAACGACGGCCGGCTCGCGCAGGAGATCACGACCGCGCGCGAGGACGCCTGGCGCTACCGCGAGACCGACCTGTGGCGCGACCTCGTGCAGCGCTCCGACGGCGTGCAGGTGGGCCGACGGCGTCCTGGCTACGGCCCCGGCAGGATGGGGCTCACGGTCCGTGAGGACCCCGCCACCGCCCAGCCCGACGCCGCCGCCGCCGCCGCCGACCAGCCTCCGATCACTGAGCCGCGATGAACCGCGAGGGCTCCTTCGTCGACCGTCTCGTCGAGATGGTCGCCGTGCTCGTCCTCGGCCTCGCCACGGTGGGGACCGCCTGGTGCGGCTACCAGGCCGCCCAGTGGAGCGGGAGGCAGAGCACCGCGACGAGCACGTCGACCGACCAGCGCGTCGAGGCCAGTCGGCTCTTCGGTGTCGCGACCCAGAAGGTCAGCTACGACAGCAGCATGATCGCGCAGTACGCGCAGGCGGTGCAGGCGAAGAACACCGAGCTCGTCGCGTTCTACCGCGCGACCCTGATCCGCGAGGAGATGCTCCCGGTCATCGACCGCTGGGAGGCCGAGATCAGGGCCGGCGGCACCCCGACGAGGCTCATCGACGACACGAGCTACATGGACGCCCAGCTCGGGCCCTACCAAACGGCCACCGCGAAGGCCGACGCGTCGAGCAAGCAGGCCCTGCAGGCGGGAGACACCTCCCACGAGTACGTCATCAACACGATCCTGCTCGCCGTCGCGCTCTTCTTCTCCGGCGTCCTGTCGAGCTTCCGCTACCGACCGGCACGGATGCTCCTCGTCGTGGCCGCGATCGCGACCGTCGCGGTGGCGGCCGTGAACCTCGCCGACCTTCCCATCGCCTGAGCGCGCGCCCGCAGGCGCGGAACGGGATCAGGAGGAGGACGGCACGTGCGCCGTCGTGTCCGCATGGCGTCCACGACCCCGAGTCTCCGGCAGGTGCCGCCGCTCCTCCTTCGCTCCCGCGTCCATCGTGAACCGGCCCCGGGCGCCGACGGAAGGGACGTCGTCCCATCGATATCCCTTCGAGACCCGCTCGAGACCGACAGCGCGCTGACAGCGCGGATTCAGCCGCTCCCGGGCACACGGCATACCCTGTCACCCATGCACGCACTCGCCGCCCTGCCGGCCGTCGTCCCGGCCCTCGGCCCCAAGTGGATGGATCCGACCTACCTGCTCGAGCAGTACGGTGCCGCCTTCTTCTGGATCGCCGTCGCCATCGTCTTCATCGAGTGCGGACTGCTCTTCCCGATCCTGCCCGGCGACTCCCTCCTCTTCGCCGTGGGCCTGTTCATCGCCACCGGCCAGGTGCACGTCAACCTCGGCGTGGCGATCGTGATCCTGTGCGCCGCGGCCTTCCTCGGCAACGTCGTCGGCTACGAGATCGGGCGGGCCATCGGCACACCGCTCTACGAACGCGACGGCCGGATCCTCAAGAAGAAGTACTTCGACGAGACCACGACCTTCTTCGACAAGCACGGCAACAAGGCCCTCGTCATCGGCCGCTTCGTGCCGATCGTGCGCACCTTCATCACCGTCGTCGCCGGCGTCAGCCGGATGGACCGCCGCCGCTTCTTCACGTGGAGCGCGGTCGGCGCCGTGCTCTGGGCCGCCGGCCTGACGCTCCTCGGATACTTCCTCGGCCAGGCGTTCCCGTGGCTCACCGACAAGCTCGAGATCGCGGTCCTGCTCATCGTCGCCGTCTCCGTCGTGCCGATGGCCTACGAGTTCGTCAAGCACCGCCGCCAGGCCAAGGCCATCGCGGCCGAGACGGCCGACGCCGCCGGCGACATCGCCGACGCCGCGACGGGCAGCGACCGCACCTCCTGACCTACCCGCACGTCTTGGCGTGATGTCCTGACGCGCCGCCCGTGCCCGGAGCACACTGGTGCTGCAGGGGCGATGGGAGGACGTCATGGACGCAGCGACCGAGACCCCGCAGGCCGGGTCCGACCTCGGCGGTGCCTACCGCCGCAGCGTGCACTGGTGGACGCAGCAGGTCGCCGCCGTCGCCGACGACCAGTGGGACCTGCCGACGCCGTGCAGCGAGTGGACGGTGCGCGACCTCGTCAACCACGTCGCCGGTGAGGACCTCTGGACGTCCCCGCTCATGCGCGGCCGCACGATCGCCGACGTCGGCAGCCGGCTCGACGGCGACCTCCTCGGTGAGGATGCCCGGGGCGCCGCCACCTCGGCCGCGACCGAGGCCGTCGGCACCGTCGACGAGACCCTCCCGTCACACGGCACCGTGCAGCTGTCCTACGGCGAGGAGTCGATGGACGAGTACGTCCGCCAGCTCGTCGCCGACCACCTCGTGCACGGCTGGGACCTCGCCGTGGCGATCGGTCGGGACCGCAGGCTCGACCCGGGCCTCGTCGCCGAGGTGGCGGCGTGGTTCGACGGCATGGAGGAGGCCTACCGCTCCGGCGGCGCCGTCGGACCGCGTATGCCGTCCGGTGGCGACCCGCAGGCCGACCTCCTCGCGCGCTTCGGGCGGGATGCGGCGTGGGGCCCGGCGCACGCGGGTTTCACCGCGTTCGTCGCGGCGTTCGGGCGCGGCGACGTCGAGGCGATCATGTCGCTCATGACCGACGACTGCGTCTTCGAGGCCACGGGGCCCGCGCCGGACGGCATACGGCACGAGGGGGCGGCCGACGTGCGCTCGGTGTGGGAGTCGCTCTTCACCGAGACGGGCAGCCCGCTCTTCTCGGCCGAGGAGTCCTTCGTCGCCGGCGACCGAGGGGTGCTGCGCTGGCGCTTCTCCTGGGTCGCCCCCGACGGCTCACCCGGGCACGTCCGCGGCGTCGACGTCGTGCGCCTGCGCGACGGCAAGGTGTGCGAGAAGCTCTCCTACGTCAAGGGCTGACGCCCACCCCCGCGGTCAGGCGCCGGGCGTGCCCGGGCCGGCCGAGTCGGACGTCGGGTCGGGCTGGGCCCCGCCGGGGGCCTGGGCCTGCGGCAGGGCGCCGGGCGCGCCACCGGGCTGCGTCGACGAGCCGCCGACGGCACCGGGCTGCGTGGACGCCGAGACGGCCGGGCCGCCGGAGCCACCGACGGCGTCGCCCCCGAAGGACACGCTCGGGGCGACGGCCTCGGTGGCAGGGGTCTCGAAGTACTCGGCGCGCTTCACTCCGGCGATGTTGGCGACGATGTTGGACGGCACCGACTCGACCTTGGTGTTGAGCTCGCGCACGAGGGCGTTGTAGTAGCGGCGCGAGCTCGCGATGCGGTCCTCGGTGCTCGTCAGCTCCTGCTGGAGGGCGAGGAAGTTCTGGTTGGCCTTGAGGTCGGGGTAGGCCTCGGCGACGGCCATCAGGCGGCCGAGCGCCTGGCTCAGCTGGCCCTCGGCCTGAGCCGCGGCGGCGGGGGTCGATGCACCGGACATCGCGGCCGACCGGGCCTGCATGACCTCTTCGAGCGTGCCGCGCTCGTGCGACGCGTAGCCCTTGACCGTCTCGACGAGGTTGGGGATGAGGTCGTGGCGGCGCTTCAGCTCGACGTCGATCTGGCGCCAGCCCTCCTCGACCTTGTTGCGCAGGCCGATGAGGCCGTTGTACATGACGACGCCGACGACGGCGAGGAGCACGACGAGGCCGAGCAGGATCCAGACGATGATCATGGGTACTCCCGATAGAGGGCGGCGGGTCGGTGGCCGGTCGAGCCGATCCTAGTGCTGGCAGCACGCGGGCGGACCGGGTCGCTGGTGCGACGCGGGCTCCGCTCCCCCGGTTCCTGTCGGTGCGGGGTCCTAGCGTGGGCCCATGACGACGCTCCGGTTCACGGCCGACCTGTGGCGCTGGGAGGCGCAGACGGGGTGGTTCTTCGTGACGGTCGGCGCCGACGCGTCGGCGCGCATCCGCGAGGTCCCTCGCCCGCCTCGCGGCTTCGGCTCGGTGCGCGTGCGGGCGACGGTCGGGGCCACGTCGTGGACGACGTCGGTCTTCCCGGACTCGAGCCGAGGCGCCTACGTGCTGCCCGTCAAGAAGGCGGTCCGCCGGGCCGAGGGGCTCGGCGAGGGAGACCCCGCCGACGTCGTCCTCGAGGTGCTCGAGTGAGCAGCCCCGGTCCCCCGGCCCGCAACCGGGTCGACCCCTTCGGCGACGTCGTCGCCACCCCCGGACGCGGCGAGCTGATGGGCAACCGGGGCCGCCTCCACGACGGTGCCGGCACCCGTGACGTGCGCCGGCACCACGTCGGACGCGCGTGGATCACGTGCCTGCTCGACTTCCGCGACCGCCGCGTGCGGCAGTGGGACGCCGGCCACTACACGCCGCTGTTCTTCCTCGACGAGGCCCTCGCCCTCGCGGCCGGGCACCGTCCGTGCGCCGAGTGCCGTCGGGCCGACTTCGGCCGGTTCCGCGACCTCGTGGCGACGGCCCACCGCACGACCCACCTGCCGGCCCCCGGACTCGACCGGTTGCTGCACGACGAGCGCTGGGACCCGCGGCGGCGCACCCGCCGGCTGCACGCGTACGCCTGGGGTGACCTCCCCGACGGCACCTACGTGCTGCTGGGGTCCGGTCCCGCCGTCGTCACCGCCGGCGGCGTGCTGCCGTGGCTCCCGAGCAACGCGTATGCGGACACGCCCGTCGAGCGCCCCCGCACCGGCATCGCGACGGTGATCACGCCCCCGTCGTCGGTCGCGGCCCTGCGGGCGGGGTTCGAGGTGCGCGTCGAGCGAGGCCCGGACGGGTCTCAGGCGAGCCCGAGCTCCTCGAGCGAGAACGCGTAGCGGTACTCCACCCCGGCCTCGGCCGTGATCCGGTCGCCGGCCCCGGTGGCGCGGTCGGCGATGGTGGCGACGGCGACGACCTCGGCGCCGTCCTCGCGGGCGGCCTCGACGGCGGCGAGCGGCGAGGCACCGGTCGTCGTCGTGTCCTCGACGACGAGCACCCGGCGCCCGGTGATCGACGGACCCTCGATGCGCTGCTGGAGGCCGTGCGCCTTGCCGGCCTTGCGCACGACGAAGGCGTCGAGGCGCTCACCGGCGGCCGCGGCCGCGTGGAGCATCGACGTCGCGACGGGGTCGGCGCCGAGCGTCAGGCCACCGACGGCGGCGTACGTGAGGTCCTTGGTCAGCTCGCGCATGACGATCCCGACGAGAGGCGCGGCCTCCCCGTCGAGGGAGATGCGGCGCAGGTCGACGTAGTAGTCGGCCTCCTTGCCGGAGCTGAGGGTGACGCGACCGTGGACAATCGCCTTCTCCCGGATGATCTCGAGCAGGCGGGCACGGGCAGCGGCGGTGTCAGTGACGGTCACGAGGCTCCATCGTAGGGCCCCGGGTCAGTCGGGCCGCCCCCCGAACTCCCACTGGTGCACCTCGATGCCGACGTACCGGCCGGGCGAGAGGACCTCGCGCGCCCGGTCCGCGTCGGGCGCCTCGAGCAGGACGGCCATCCCGAGGACGAAGGCGGCGTCGTCGGACAGGAGCGGCCCGCTGGCGATGAGCGCCTCGCCCTGTGGTGGCTCGACGGCGTCGGCCAAAGGCTCCAGGGTGAAACCGATCACGAGGTAGCGGTCCAGACCCGGTCGGCCGTCACCGAAGTCCCACATCGTCCGCCCGAGCGCGTTGTGCCACCGCCGCAGCAGCACGTCGCGGTAGGCGCCGGCCTGGTAGCCGGGCTCGTCGAAGGCGAAGGCGCGGGCCGATGCGGGATCCGGCAGGTCGAGGACGTGCACGCTGCCGGTCAGCGTCCCGTCGCTGGTGAAGGTCGGCCCGCGCGCGATCATCGTCGCCGCGAAACGGTCCATGTAGGACCAGTGCTGCTCCACGATCCGGCTCCGCAGCGGTGTCGACCCGGCGCGGTCGCGGTGGTAGCAGAAGAACTCCATGCGCCCAGCGTCGCCGAGGCTCGGGGCCCGCGCAACGGACGGTGAGACCGAAATGCGCTGTCCGAGGGCGGCTGAGCGGTGATAGACATCCGGCGTGACGAGCGCCCTCGAGTTCCCCGACCTGCTGCGCCTCATCGACGAACGGTCGGCGGCCTTCCGCGCGGCGGTGTCGCGCGCGACGAGCCTCGACCTCCAGGTGCCGACCTGCCCCGAGTGGACGCTGCTCGACCTGGCGCGCCACGTCGGCGAGGGGCGACGCTCCTGGGCCGCCACGGTCGCCGCCGGCCCCGCCGCGACCTCCCGCATCCGGCCGCCGACGGACGGGGACGCGGCCGCGCCGCGGGAGCCCGAGGCCCTGGACGCCTGGCTCGCGACGTCGACCGGGCTGCTCCTCGACGCGCTGCTCGAGGCAGGACCCGAGCGCGGCGCCTGGACGTGGTGGGGCGACTCGCAGTCGCCCCGGACGTGCGGCGCCGTCGCCCGGCACCAGCTCCAGGAGGTCGCCGTGCACACCTACGACGCCCAGCTCACGGCCGGCGTGCCCCAGCCCCTCCCCGACGAGGTGGCCCTCGACGGCGTCGAGGAGTTCCTCCTCACCTGCTGCGCCACGACGAGCCCGTGGCCGCACGAGCCCGCCGTCGTCGACTACGAGGCGACCGAGGGTCGCTCGTGGCGGCTCCGGGTCTCCGCCGACGGCGCACGCACGGCCAGCCGGCCCGAGACCGGCGGTCCGGGGGCCGCGGACGAGGCCCGCGAGACGGTCGATGCCCGCGTCACCGGCACGGCGAGCGAGATCGTCCTCGCCGCCTTCTACGGCCGCCGTCCGCTGGAGACAGTGACGATCGAGGGTGACCGACGGGTCATCGACCGGCTCATCGCCTGGGAGCCCGCGTAGCGCCGACGGTCAGCGGCGGACGAGGCGGGCCCGCCGGATGACCGAGCGCGGCACGACGTGCAGCAGACCCACGATCGCCTTGTACTGCAGACCCGGCACCGAGACGACCCGGCCCTTGTCGACGTCGTCGAGGCAGTCGGAGACGAGTCGCGTCGGGTCGAGCCACATGAACTCGGGGCCGGGCTTGCCGATCCCGGCTCGCTGCTGGAACTCGGTGTTGGTGAAGCCGGGGCAGAGGGCCGTCACGGTGACGCCCGACCCGGCCAGCTCGCTCGCGAGCCCCTCGCTGAAGGTCGTCACCCATGCCTTGGCCGCCGAGTAGGACCCGGAGGCGATGAAGCCGGCCACCGACGAGACGTTGACGATGCGTCCCCGCCCGCGCTCGCGCATCGCGACGCCGGCCGCGTGCGACAGGACGAGCACGGCCCGCGTGAGCACGTCGAAGGCGGCCTCCTCGACGGCGACGTCGTTGCGCAGGAAGCTGCGGCGCTGGCCGTAGCCGGCGTTGTTGACGAGCACGTCGACGGGACGCTCCGGGTCGGCCACGCGGTCGGCGACCGTCTGCAGGGCCGACCGGTCCGAGAGGTCGGCGACGAGCACCTCGGCCGTGACGGCATACGTGCTCGTCAGCTCGGCGGCGACGGCGTCGAGACGCTCGCGGTCGCGGGCGACGAGGACGAGGTCGTGCTGCCGGGCCGCGAGCTGGCGCGCGAACTCGTGTCCGATCCCGGCGCTGGCGCCGGTGACGAGGGCCGTGGGTCGCGTCGCGCGCGGTGCAGTCATGTGGCTCACCCTAGGCACCAGCCGTCGGCGGGGCGGTCTAGGGTGACCGACTGTGCGCATCGCCACCTGGTACGTCAACTCCATCCGATCCCGCGTCGACCGCGTCACCGCCTGGCTCGAGCGCAGCGACGTCGACGTGCTCGCGATCCAGGAGACCAAGGCCCGCGCGGACCAGTTCCCGCTCGAGCGCTTCGAGGCCCTCGGCTACGAGGTGGCCCACCACGGCCTGAGCCAGTGGAACGGCGTCGCCGTCGTCTCCCGCGTCGGCCTCGAGGACGTGCGCGTCGGGTTCGACGGGATGCCCGGCTGGAGCGACCCGGCGGCGCCCGAGGCGCGCGCCATCAGCGCACGGTGCGACGGCGTACGCGTGTGGTCCCTCTACGTCCCCAACGGCCGCCCGCTCGACGACCCCCACCTCGTCTACAAGCTGAGCTGGCTCGAGGCACTGGCGGCGGCCGGACGTGGCTGGCTCGCCGAGGACCCCGAGGCGCAGATCGCCCTGCTCGGCGACTGGAACATCGCCCCGACCGACGCCGACGTCTGGAGCGTCCCTTATTACGAGGACAAGACGCACACCTCGCCCGGTGAGCGAGCGGCCTTCCAGGGGGTCGTCGACGCCGGCTTCAGCGACGTCGTGCGCCCGCACACGGACGCGCCCGGCACCTTCACGTACTGGGACTACACGCAGCTGCGCTTCCAGAAGCGCCAGGGCATGCGGATCGACTTCGCGCTCTGCTCCCCCGCCCTCGGCGAGCGCGTCGTCGGGGCCGCCATCGACCGCGAGGAGCGCAAGGGCAAGGGCGCGTCCGACCACGCCCCCGTCGTCTTCCAGGTCGGCGAGGCGTCGGGGTCCGACGCGTGAGGCGCCACGACCGCCGTGGCATCGTCACGCCCGACGGCGCCATCCTCTCGGTCCACACCCACGTCGACCCCGGGCTGCCGCCCGAGGCGCCGACCCTCGTGCTGGCACACGGGTGGGCCGTCAACCACGAGAGCTGGCTCCCGGTCGTCGAGGAGCTCGCCGACGAGCCGGTCCGGGTCGTGCTGTGGGACCAGCGCGGGCACGGGCGCTCGACGATCGGCCTGCGCCGGGCCGAGCTGGCCTCGATGTCGGTCGACCACACGGGACGCGACCTCGACGTCGTGCTCCGCGCCGTCGTGCCGCCGTCCTCCCCCGTCCTGCTCGCGGGGCACTCGATGGGTGGCATGACGGTCATGGCGCTGGCCCGGCAGCGGCCCGACCTCTTCGGCTCGCGCGTGCGGGCGGCGCTCCTCGTCGCGACCGCGTCGTCCCACGTCTCGCTCGGCGACCGCACCGGAGAGGCCGCCGTGATGCGCCTCGCCGTCAAGGGCCTGCCCCTGCCGCCCGGCGGCAACGCCCGGATCCGCGCTCTCGTGCGGGCGCTCTTCGGCGACGGTGCCGACCCCGCGGACGTCGAGACGGCCTGCGAGCAGGTGGCCTCGACGACGCTGACGACCTTCGCCGCGTTCTACGGCGCGCTGCTCACCGTCGACCAGCGGGCGGGCTTCCCCGCCCTCGAGCGCGTGCGGGTCGCCATCGTCGCCGGCCGTCACGACCCGCTCATGCCCGTGACCCGGGCACGCGCGCTGCGCGTCGCCCTGCCGCACGCGACGTTCGTCGAGATGCCGAAGGCCGGTCACATGCTGCCCTGGGAGGCCACCGAGGTCGTGGCCGACGAGGTGCGCGGGCTGCTCGCCGAGCTGAGCACCCAGCCCGTCCCCGTCTGAGTGCTCAGAGGGCGACGAAGCGCGGTTCGTCGGCGTCGTCACGCTCCGCTGCAGTGCCCCGGCCCGCCACGCCGAGCGTGAAGGCCACGGCGGACCCGAGCAGGGCGGCGATCGCACCGCCGAGGAAGACCGTCTGCACCTGGACGACGCCGGCCCCGATGAGGGCGTCGGTGTCGAGCTGGTCCGGCAGCCGCCGCACGGCCTCGAAGTAGCGGTTGAGCCCGATCGACGTGAGCAGCGCGAGACCGACGACCATGCCGACCATCCGGGCGACGACGACGAGGGAGCTCGCCACGCCGTGGGCGTCGGCCGGTGAGTCGGCGAGCGCTGCGTTGTTGACCGGCGCGAGCGCGAGACCCATGCCGAGACCGACGACGACGAGGACGACCGTCGCCGGCACCGTGTCGCCGACCGAGTCGAGCGTCCAGCGCGACATGACGAGCAATCCGGCCCCGGCGAGGAGCAGCCCGACCCCCGCCACCGCACCGTCGCCGAGGCGGCGCAGCGACCACCCGCCGAGGAGGGCCCCGACGGGGACGGCGAGCAGGAAGCGGACGAGGACGAGCGCGGCGCCGGTCTCGTCGTAGCTGTCCGTGAGACGCGCGAGGAGCGGCACGTCGACGACGACGGCGACGAGTGCCGCGCCGACGAGGAGGCTGACGACGAGGGAGCGCAGGCCGCGGGCCCCGACGACCCCCCTCGGGATGAGCGGGTCGGCGGCGTGGCGGTGCCACCACACGAGCGCGACGAGGGCGACGGCGCCGACGGGCAGCAGGCTGTAGCCGAGCGGGCCGACGACCTCCTTCTCGGGGTCGGACGACGCGAAGGTCAGCACGAGGCTGCCGAGCGCGACCGCGACGAGCAGGGCGCCGACGAGGTCGGCCCGGCGCAGCACGGCCCACCACCGGGGAGCCGTCAGCACCGCGACGACGGCGAGCAGCCCGAGCCCCACGACCCCGATCGGCGTCAGCACGCGCGCGCTGCCGGCGAAGGGCACGAAGGGCTCCCCGAGCGCGACGTCGGTGACGAGCGACTCGGGGGCGGCGAGAGCGAGTCCGGTGACACCGAGGCCGAGGAGCAGCACCAGGCCGGTGACGACCGACCGGACGCGGTGAGCCCGCGAGCGCGACCCGGCGGCGACGTCACCCGACCCCGACGCGACCGGGCTGGCACCGAGGAGGTGGATGACGGCATACAGCACGAGGGCGGCGGCGACGTTGAGCCAGAAGATCGCCCGCCATCCCGACCACGCCAGGACGACGGCGCCGAGGACCGGGCCGAGCACCGAGCCGAGCTCCTGCACGGCGCCGACGACTCCGAGCGGCGTGCCCCGGCGGTGCGCCGGCCAGAGGTCCGCGACGAGGGCGAGGGTCGCGGGGACGAGGCCGCCGCCGCCGATGCCCTGGAGCACCCGACCGGTGACGAGCACCGGCATCTCGACGGCGAGCGCCGTGACGGCCGAGCCGACGACGAAGACGAGGAGGCAGCCGAGGAGGATGCGGCGACGGTCGAGCAGGTCGGAGAGCCGGCCGATGAGCGGCAGCACCGCGATGTAGCCGAGGAGGAAGCCGGAGATGATCGGCGTCGCCCGCTGGAGGGCGTCGATGCCGATGCCGACGCCGGCCATCATGTCGGTGAGCGCCAGGACGACGACGTACGTGTCGGCGGCGGCGAGCGCGACCGCCGCCGACGCCGCGGAGAGCAGCGCGAGGCGGTGGGTGGCGGCCGCGGGCCCCGGTGGCGGTGGTGTCGTCACCGGCGCGTCAGGGCTTGGTGATCGTGACGGGCTGGCCGTACTGGTCGAGCGTCAGGGTGTACGTCGACGTCGTGCCGGCGCCGTAGAACGGCCCCGTGATGACGACCTGTCGCAGCTCCTGCGAGTCGGTCAGGCCGTAGGTCGCCTTGAACGTGCCGTTGGGGTCGCCGATGAGGAAGAGGTCGGTGACGGCCTTGCCCGGCACGCTGCCGGTGATCGTCGTCAGCACCTCGGAGCCCTGTCGCACCTTCTCGCCCGCGACCGGGGAGGTCGTCGCGGTGAGGAGAGTCGTCAGCCCCTTGTCGGGGGAGAAGAGGACGGCCGGGTCGGGCAGGCCGAAGGTCTTGGGGTCGATCTTGTTCGTGCCCGGGATGAGGGGCAGCTTGGCGTAGACCTCACCGTCGAGCGAGGTGATCTCGGCGTCGGCCTGGATGCCCTTGAGCGTCACCTTGAAGGTGCCCTTGAACGCGGGCGGGTGCTTGCCCCAGCCGTCGGCCGACACGACACCGCTCGAACCCTGCGGGACGTTGCTGCTCGCGAGCGTGAGGTGCACCGACGGCGCGGCGTCGACCTTGGCCTTGGCGGCCGCGAGCTCCTGCGCCGGCGAGAGCTGCGACGCGCTCGGCGTCGACCCCTCCGGGTCGCTCGAGCAGGAGGCCACCCCGACGACGCAGAGCGCCGAGAGGGCAGCAGCGGCGAGCTTTCCCGTGATGCGCATGGGGGTCAGGCTAACCGAGGAGGCCCGTCGCCTCGGTCCGCCACGGGAATGTGGGTATGGCTAGGGTCGGGGACGATCACGGCGGGACCACCCTGCCACCAGACGAAGGAGCACGAACCCATGGCCCTGCTCGGAGTCATCCTGCTGCTGGTCGGCGCCGGAGCCGGTGTCGTCGCCTACCTGGCGACCCACGCCGCGTCCGGCACGGTCGCCGTCACGGCCTTCGGCTTCACGCGCAACGCGACCCCGCTCGAGCTCGTCGTCTACGGCGCCGCCGCGGTCCTGCTCTTCGCGCTCGGCTGGGCCATGGTCTCGGCCGCGGCCCGGCGCCGCGCCCGCCTGCGCCGCGAGGACAAGGAGACGGCACACATCACCGAGGTCGAGGAGAACGCCGAGGCCGCGCGCCTCGACCACGAGCGCCGCTTCCAGGAGGCCGGGCTGCGTGACGAGGACCTGCGCCGCCGCGAGAGCGAGCTCTCCGCCCGGCACGAGGGGCTCGACACCCGTGAGGCCGAGCTGTCGCGCCGCGAGGCCGAGTGGCGCGAGCGTGAGGGCCCGTCGGTGGCCGACGTCGTGACCGGCCGCGCCGAGGGCAGCGTCCAGGAGGGCACCGCGTCGTGGGCCGACGAGCCGGGTTCGGCGGGCAGCGTCGAGCGCCCGGCCGAGACGCGGGCCAGCCGTCGCGCCGACCGCAGCGACGACGTCGACCCGGCCGACACCACCTCCCCCGACGAGCGCGAGCAGCGCGACTCGACGGTGTGAGGGACCACACCGCCTACGTCTTCGACCTCGACGGCGTCGTCCGGGACTTCGCCCCGGGCGACGCCGACCCCGCGATCGAGGCCGCGCTGGGTCTGCCGGCCGGACACGTCTCGGCCACGGCGTTCCGCAGCGAGCTGCTCCTGCCGACCATCACCGGTCGACGCAGCTTCGACCAGTGGTACGCCGCCATCTGCGCCGCGCTCGAGGAGGTCGTCCCCGAGCCGGCGCGGGTGCGCGAGCACATGGCGCGGTGGCGCGAGCACCGCGGCACCGTCATCGACGAGACCGTCGAGCGCCTCGAGGCCCTCCGGTCCGACGGCCACCGCACCTACGTCTTCACGAACGGCACCGACTACGTGCCGCAGGAGATGGAGCTGCTCGGGATCACCAGGCTCTTCGACGGTCTGCTCAACAGCGCCGACTTCGGCGTCGCCAAGCCGGACCCGCTCGCGTATGCCGCCGCCCACCGCGCCATCGAGGCCGACCTCGGGCGCGTGGTGGCGCGCGACGAGGTCTGGTTCACCGACGACCGCGACGACAACGTGACGGCCGCTCGCGAGTTCGGCTGGGACGCAGAGCTCTTCACCCGCTGATCAGGGTGTGACGGTGCGGGCCGTCAGACGAGGACGAGAGCCTCCCCGTCGGCGTCGACGCCCACCGTGACGGTGGAGCCGTCGCGCACCTCGCCCGAGAGCAGGCCGCGGGCCAGCCGGTCGCCGATCTCGCGCTGGACGAGCCGACGCAGCGGCCGGGCGCCGTAGGCGGGGTCGTAGCCGCGCGCCGCGAGCCACCGGCGCGCGTCGTCGGTGATCTCGAGCGTGATGCGCCGGTCGGAGAGCCGCTCGGCGAAGGCTCGCACCTGCAGGTCGACGATGTGGGCGAGGTCGTCGCGGCTCAGGGCGTCGAAGACGACGACCTCGTCGAGCCGGTTGAGGAACTCGGGCTTGAACGACGAGCGCACGACGCCCATGACCGACTCCCGTCGCGCCTCGGGGCTCAGCGTCGGGTCGGTGAGGAACTGCGACCCGAGGTTGGAGGTGAGCACGAGGATGACGTTGCGGAAGTCGACGGTGCGACCCTGGCCGTCGGTGAGGCGGCCGTCGTCGAGGACCTGGAGCAGGATGTCGAACGTCTCGGGGTGGGCCTTCTCGACCTCGTCGAGCAGGATGACGGAGTAGGGCCGGCGGCGGACGGCCTCGGTCAGCTGGCCACCCTCCTCGTAGCCGACGTAGCCGGGAGGCGCACCGATGAGGCGCGCGACGGAGTGCCGCTCGGAGTACTCCGACATGTCGATGCGGACCATGGCGCGCTCGTCGTCGAAGAGGAAGTCTGCGAGGCTCTTGGCCAGCTCGGTCTTGCCGACGCCGGTCGGGCCGAGGAAGAGGAAGCTGCCGGTCGGCCGGTCGGGGTCGGAGACCCCGGCCCGGGTGCGGCGCACCGCGTCGGAGACGGCTCGCACCGCGTCGGTCTGGCCGATGAGGCGCGCACCGATGTGCTGCTCCATGTGCAGCAGCTTCTCGGACTCGCCCTCCATGAGCCGGCCGGCGGGGATGCCGGTCCAGGCGGAGATGACGTCGGCGATGTCGTCGGCGCCGACCTCCTCCTTGACCATCGGCTCGTCGTCGCCGGTCGTGGCCGCGGCCTCGCGCTCCTGGGCGGTCGCGAGCTCCTTCTCGAGGGTCGGGATGTCGCCGTAGAGGATCTTGGACGCGGCGCCGAGGTCGCCCTCGCGCTGGAGCCGGTCGGCCTGGGTGCGCAGGTCGTCGATGCGGGCCTTGAGGTCACCGACGGCGTTGAGCCCGGACTTCTCGGCCTCCCACCGGGCGTTGAGGGCGGCGAGCTCCTCGGACCGGTCGGCGAGGTCCTTGCGCAGGCGCTCGAGGCGGTCCTTGCTCGCCGCGTCGCTCTCCTGCTCGAGGGCGAACTCCTCCATCTTGAGGCGGTCGACGGCACGCCGGAGCTCGTCGATCTCGACGGGGCTCGAGTCGATCTCCATGCGCAGCCGGGAGGCGGCCTCGTCGATGAGGTCGATGGCCTTGTCGGGCAGCTGGCGGCCGCTGATGTAGCGGTCGGAGAGGCTGGCCGCGGCGACCAGGGCGGAGTCGGCGATGGTCACCTTGTGGTGTCCCTCGTAGCGCTCCTTGAGGCCGCGGAGGATGGCGATGGTGTCCTCGACGGAGGGCTCGCCGACGAAGACCTGCTGGAAGCGGCGCTCGAGCGCCGCGTCCTTCTCGATGTGCTTGCGGTACTCGTCGAGGGTCGTCGCGCCGACGAGGCGCAGCTCGCCGCGGGCGAGCATGGGCTTGAGCATGTTGCCGGCGTCCATGGCGCCCTCGCCGCCGGCGCCAGCGCCGACGACGGTGTGGATCTCGTCGATGAAGGTGACGATCTGGCCGTCGCTGCCCTTGATCTCCTCGAGGACGGCCTTGAGCCGCTCCTCGAACTCGCCGCGGTACTTCGCGCCGGCGATCATCGAGCCGAGGTCGAGGGAGTAGAGGGTCTTGTCGCGCAGGCTCTCGGGCACGTCGCCCTCGACGATGCGCTGGGCGAGGCCCTCGACGACGGCGGTCTTGCCGACGCCGGGCTCGCCGATGAGGACGGGGTTGTTCTTGGTCCGGCGCGAGAGCACCTGGACGACACGGCGGATCTCGGCGTCGCGGCCGATGACGGGGTCGAGCTTGCCCTCCCTCGCCCGGGCGGTGAGGTCCGTGCCGTACTTCGCGAGCGCCTCGAAGGTGCCCTCGGGGTTGTCGGACGTCACGGGACGCCCTCCGCGCAGCTCCGGGATGGCCGCCTCGATGGCATCGGCGTCGAGGCCGAACTGGCCCGTGCGAGCGATGGCGAGGAGGAGGTGGTCGGTGGACACGTAGGAGTCGCCCATCGCCGTCATGTACTGCTGCGCCTGCTGGACGACGCGCCCGGCCGTCGCCGAGAGCTGCGGCTGCTGGGCGCCGCCGGTGACCTGCGGCATGGCGGCCATGGCGCGCTCGGCAGCGGCGGTCGCCGCAGCGACGCTCGAGCCCCCGGCGGTGAGCAGGGCCGGGGTGGTCGTGCCGCTCTGGGCTGCCAACGCGAGCAGCAGGTGTGCCGGCTCGATGTTCGGGTGGTGCTTGCCCGTCGCGGTCGTCGCGGCCTGGGCGAAGGCCTCCTGAGCCTTGTTGGTCAGCTGTAGGTCCATGCGTACTCCTGGTGAGGGATCGGTTCACTGGGATCAACCGGCGCTGACTTGAGTCTATTCCACTCAACTTCGTGCGTCACGGGATGGTGACGTATACCGCCGGGGCGCGCCGCCGCGCCGGCGTGGAGCGGCCCGCCTAAGGTCGCGGGATGGACCGCACCGCCATCGCCGACGAGCTGCGCACCGCGCGCTTCCGCACCACCCAGTTCCGTCAGGGCTACGACGAGGGGGCTGTCGACGACCTCATCGACGGACTCGTCCAGCTGCTCCTGTCGGGCGACGCCGACCACGAGATCGTCGCCGCGGTGGGCGCCTGCCTGTTCCCGACGACGACCGCCCGGCGCGGTTACGACATGGCCGACGTCGACGCCGCCCTCGATCGGGTCACCACCGCGCTCGGCGGGGCGACCACCCCGCCCGGCGACACGAGCGCCGACTCCGGCGTGAGCCCGAACGCCGCCGTGAGCACCCGCGGTGCGTCAGGGCCGGCTGCTCCGCTCCCGTCCGCCGTCACGGAGCCCCCGCGCGGCTTCCTCGCGCGCCTCCTCGGTCGCTGACCTGCCCACGAGTCACTGTCGACCGTCACCTGGAGCGCGCGGCCATCACCGCTGCTCAGTCGTGCGGGTCGGGGTCGTACCAGCCGTCGTGGGCCGCCGCGAGCGCCTGGAAGCGGACGGCATACGCGGGGTCGGAAGGGGTGCGGACGTAGACCGCCCACTCGTGGGCCTCGGAGTCGTCCTCGCCCGCGAGCGCCTCACGCACGACCCGGACGTCGGGCAGCCCCTCTGCCTCGAGCTCCTCGGCGAGCTCCTCGGCGACGTCACGCTCCGGCAGCACGATGAGGTGCTGGGCGTCGTCCGTCGGGCTCACCTGCCCAGCCTAGGACCGACCGACGACCTCGTCCGGCTCGGCGCCGGTCTCGATGACGCGCTGGGCGACCTCGCGCAGCTTGACGTTGTGGTCCTGCGACGCGCGCCGGAGCACGTCGAAGGCCTCCTCCGACACGATCCTGTGCCGCTCGATGAGGATGCCCATGGCCTGGCCGACGAGCCGGTGGCTCTCGACCGCGCGCTCGAGGTTGGCCTCGTTCTGGCGGAAGCGGTCGACCGTGACGATGCGGTCCACGGCCTGCGCCAGCGCGTGCAGGAGCAGCTCGGCGACGGTCCGCTCGGCCGGACCGGGACCCGGCGCCTGCGCCACGCCGGCCCACACCCGGCACGTGGCGTGGATGCCCGAGGACTCCATGAGGATGCCGCGGGTCCCGGCGCCACCGGGCTCCATCGGCCCCACCGTCTCCCTCGTCTCCCCCGTCTCCCCCGTCTCTCTGTCGAGCTCGACGGGACCGGAGAGGACCTCGCGGACGGCCGGGGGCAGCGCCGACGGCGGAACGACACCCGACGCGTTGGCGAGCAGGTCGTGCTGGGTGGCGGTCATCCGGATCACGGCCTCGCCGCAGAGCGCCTGACCGAGCGCGGACGCAGCGAGTGCGAGCGCCTCCTCGAGGTCCTCCGCACGGACCAGCTGCCGCGCCGCGGCGGTGATCCGAGCTGCCACGTCGGGCACGCGGTCGTCGTTCGCTGCCGTCGCCGGACGCAGGACCGTCACGGGGGCCTCCAGGGTATGCGTGGGAAGGCCCGCGAACTTGGAGGCAGGACAGTGTTGCATCCCGCGACGCCGCCGGACAAAGCACGACACGAGGCAATTGCTGGGAAAGGCCAATTCCCCGGCGGCACAAGGCCACACGCACACGACCTCCGGAGGCCCCTTGCCCCGGAGGTCGCGTCTCGACAGCGGCGGTCAGGCCTGGTCGGGGTCCTGCCCGCTCTCGACGACCCGCGCCGCGATCTCGCGGAGCTTGACGTTGCGGTTGAGCGAGGCCTGCCGGAGCATCTCGAAGCTCTGCGTCGCCGTGATGCGGTGGCGCTCGATGAGGACGCCGACGGCGTGGCCGATGAGCCGGTGGCTCTCGATGGCCTGCTCGAGCTGGTGCTCCTTCTGGGCGCGGGCCTGCCGCGCGACGACCCGGTCGACGGCCTGCCCGAGCGACTGCGCGAGCAGGTCGCCGACGATGAGCTCGTCACTCGAGACGAGCCGCGGCTCGTCGAACTGCACCCAGGCCCGGCAGTCGGACTCCTGCGCGGTCGGGAGCAGCAGGAGGCCCTCGCGCTTGTCGCCGACGAGGACGTCGTGGCGGTGGGGCGAGGACTCGAGCCCGCGCCGGATGCCCGGGTCGAGGTCGGCGACGTCCACCCGACCACGCGGGGACAGCACGACCGACTCCCCCTTCGTCGGCGAGACGCGCAGGGTCACCGTGCCGTCGAAGAGGACGGTGAAGCCGGTGACGGCCGTGGCGAGCACCTGGTCGAGCTCCTCCGCGGTGGCGAGGTCGACGGCGATCCGGGCTGCCAGCTCGCGCCGCATGCGCGACTCGCGCTCGCGCGTCTCGTCGCGGACGACGACGATGACGAAGCCGTCGTGCTCGGCCGTGCCCGGCACGCTCGCCGCCCGGACGTGGACCCAGGCCTCACCGCCACCGCGCCTCAGGATGCGGTAGCGGTCCTCCTCGACGGGACGGCCGGACCGGAGCAGCTCCATGCGTCGCTGGTGCGCGCTGCGCTCGCCGGGCGACTCGGACTCCGGGATCCACCACGGGTAGGGCGGCACGAGCGGGCCGTCGGCGAGCGACCAGCCGAACGTGCGCGTGAACACCTCGTTGACCTGGACGACGAGACCGTCACCGTCGACGACGACGAACGGCTCCTGGATGGCACCGAGGATGGCGCGGAGCCACGCGGCGTCGCGTGACCGCGAACGGGCTCGCACGAGGTTGGCGGCGAGGCGCGCGCGCAGCTCCTGGGGCTGGAACGGCTTGATGACGTAGTCGTCGGCACCTTCGAGCAGCCCGGTGGTGCTGGCCTCGACACCGGCCCGCGCGGAGAGCAGGACGACCGGCAGGTCACGAAGGCTCGGGTCGGCGCGGATCTCCCGCACGAGCGTCAGCCCGTCCATGCGCGGCATCATGACGTCGGCGAGGACGATCGACGGGCGCCGGACGCGGAGGTGCTCGAGGGCCTCGATCCCGTCGCGCACCGACACGACGTCGTAGTCGACGACGCAGTGGCGCGCGATGTAGTCGCGCATGTCGTGGTTGTCCTCGACGACGAGCAGCGTCGGGCGCACCGCGTCGGGCCTCGTGGCCGGTGACGTGGGGCCGGGCAGCTGCGCCGGTGCCTCACCTGCGCCAGCGGTTGACGCCTGCATCTCGGCCGCGACGGCGTCACGCACGACCCAGCTGCTCGCCTCGTGGATGAAGGACTCGGCCGAGCGCGGCGTGATCGAGGGGCGCAGCGCGGCCCGCTCGGCGGGTCGGCCCCACGGGAAGGACACGGTGAAGGTGCTGCCACGTCCCTGCCGCGACTGGACCGCGACCCGGCCGCCGAGCAGGTCGACGAGCTGGCGCACGAGCGACAGGCCGATGCCGGCCCCTTCGCGCGAGCGTCGGTCGTCGCCGCGGTCCAGCTGCCGGAAGCGGTCGAAGACGAGGTCGAGGTCCTTCTCGGCGATGCCGATGCCGGTGTCGGTCACGGAGACGGCGAACCCGGTGTCGGTGCCGCCCAGGTGGAGCGAGATGCGCCCGCGCGCGGTGAACTTCAGGGCGTTCGACAGCAGGTTGAGCACGATGCGCTCGAACATGTCGACGTCGATGTAGGCCTCGTGGTCGAGGTCGTCGCACACCACCTCGAACTCGAGGCCGGTGCGCTCGATGGCGGGGCGGAAGTTCGCGCCGATGCCGGTGACGAGCTCCTCGACGTCGGCCGGGACCCAGTGCGGCTCGACGGCACCGGCCTCGACCCTCGTGAGGTCGAGGATGCGGTCGACGAGGCCGGCGAGGCGGTCAGTGTTGCGGCGGATCAGCTCGAAGCGCTGGCGCTGCTCGGGGTCGAGGCCGTCGGCCTCGAGGGCGTCCTGCACCGGTCCGGCGATGAGCGTCAGCGGCGTGCGCAGCTCGTGGCTGACGTTGGCGAAGAAGTCGGACTTCGCGACGTCGAGCTCGGCCAGCGCCTCGGACCGGTGACGCTCCTCCTGGAGGCGGCGGATGCCGCTCAGGGCCATCGCGACGTGCGAGGCGCACAGCTCGGCGTAGACCTGCAGCTGGGCGTCCCACGGGCGACGGGGGTTCTCGGTGAGCAGCAGGTGCGCCGTGGGCTCGAGCAGCCCGGGCTCGACGGCGGGCACGACGTGCACCGTGCGGCCCTCGTCGTCGACGGTCCCGGGCGCGGGGTCACCCGCCACGCACCAGCGCACGTCGCTCGCGAGGTGGTCGAAACCGTCCGAGCGGAGCACCTCGAGGGCGCGACGGCGTACGTCCTCCGCGTCCTCAGCGCCGGCCAGCGACGCGAAGAGCCGGGACGCCACGTCGGCGCGGCGTTCGGCCACGACCTTCGCGGTGGTCTCGGTGGCGACGTTGAGCACGCCGACGACCGAGCCGGAGTCGTCGTGGATGGCGCCGTAGGACCACGTGAAGTAGGCCTCCTCGAGGTAGCCGGCGCGGTCGACGACGAGCAGCTCGTCCTCGACCCACGTCGCCGGGCCGCCACTGGTGACGCCCTCGAACATCGGTCCGATGACGTCCCAGACCTCGGGCCAGACGTCACGCACCGGTCGGGCCCACGCCTCGGGGTGCTTGCTGTCGCCGAGCATCGTGCGGTAGCCGTCGTTGTAGAGCATGAGCAGGTCGGGGCCCCAGCAGACGAGCATCGGGAACCGCGACGACAGGCAGACGTCGACGAGGACGCGCAGGTTGGCCGGCCAGGACTCGACCGGCCCCAGTGAGGTCGCCGACCAGTCGGTGCGCAGGAACAGGTCGCGCATGCCGGTCGGGGCCGAAGGCACGTCGACGCCCGTGGCGTTCGTCGTGGGGGCGCCGGAAAGGACGCCCTCGGGGTGGTGCGGGGTCACGCGACCTCCGGGACTGGGGTCAAGAAGCTGCCTCCGGCGGCATTCCACAACGGCGCGCCCCATCTGCTTGAGGCGTGCACAGTCTGACACACGCCAGCGACACCCCTAGGCGAGAAGCTAGCGCTCGGGCCGCCACACGACGAGCGCCTGGGACGACGGGGCCCTGGGCGGGCGCTGGCCCGGTCGGACCGCCACCACCTCGCCGCGCGGACCGACCGCGAAGACCCGGGCGCCGGACGACAGGGCCGCCTGGGCCGCCGCCAGCTCGGCCGTGAGCTCCTCGACCCGCGACCGGAGGGCCGTCACGTGGTTCTCGAGGTCGAGGATGCGCTGGATGCCCGCGAGGGAGACCCCCTCCTGCGACAGGCGCTGCACCTCCCGGAGCAGCTCGACGTCGCGCGTGCTGTAGCGCCGTCCGCCCCCGCGCGTGCGCGACGGGGAGACGAGGCCGAGCCGGTCGTACTGCCTCAGCGTCTGCGCGTGCATGCCGGCCAGCTCGGCCGCGACGGAGATGACGAAGACCGGTGCGTCGTCGTCGTGCCCGCCGGGGCGGGCGCTCTTGCGGGCCATCATCGTCACCCCTGTCCCGTCAGGCGCGAGCGCGCTGGAAGAGGTCGGCGCGGGGGTCGTGACCGTCCTCGGCGGCAGCCATCTTCTCGACGGCCTCACGGGCCTCGTCGGTCAGCCGCTGCGGCACGACGACCTGTACGCGGGCCAGCAGGTCGCCGACGTGGTCGCCCCGCTTGACGCCGCGACCCTTGAGCCGCAGGACGCGGCCGCTCGGGGTGCCGGGCGCGACCTTGACCTTGACCGACCCGCCGTCGAGCGTCGGGACCGCGACGGTCGCGCCGAGCGCGGCCTCCGCGAACGTCACGGGCAGGTCGAGGGTGAGGTTGTCGCCGTCGCGGCCGTAGACCGGGTGCTTGTCGACGGCCACGGTGAGGATGAGGTCACCGGCCGGCGCGCCGGGGTCGCCCTGACGACCCTTGCCACGCAGGCGGATCCGCTGGCCGTCCTTGACGCCTGCGGGGATGCGGGCGTTGATGCGGCCGAGGTCGGGAGAGCTGAGCGAGACCGTCGAGCCCTCGACGGCGTCGCGGAAGCCGATGTGCGTGCTCGCCTGGACGTCGGCCCCCGGACGCGGGCCTGCCGTCGCGCCGTAGCTGCCGTAGCCACCGCGGGGAGCGCCGGCGGCGCCGCCGCCGAACATCTGCCCGAGGATGTCCTCGAGGTTGGGCTGGCCGCCGGCCCCGCCGGTGTCGAAGCGCACGCGCTGGCCACCGGGACCACCGGCCCCGCCGAAGGCGGAGAAGATGTCCTCGAAGCCGGCACCCTGGCCACCCGCGCCCCCCGCGGTGAAGCGGGCACCGCCGTGCGACATCGCGCGGATCGCGTCGTACTCTCGCCGCTTCTCGGGGTCGGACAGGACGGCATACGCCTCCCCGACCTCCTTGAAGCGCTCCTCCGCCTTGGAGTCGCCGACGTTGTGGTCGGGGTGCATCGTGCGCGCGACCTTGCGGTACGTCTTCTTGATCGTCGCGGCGTCGGCGTCCTGGGGCACGCCGAGGATCGCGTAGAAGTCCTTCTCGAACCAGTCCTGACTAGCCATGGCGCACCTCCTCGTTCACGGTGACTCTCACGCTGCTCCCATCATCGGGTATGCCGCCGGGCTGCGTGCGCAGCCCGGCGGCGGACGTCTCAGGCGGGGTCGGCAACCGAGACCCGCGCGGCACGGACGAGCCGGTCACCGATGCGGTAGCCGGGCTGCAGCACCTGGACGACGGTCGTGCCCGTCGCGCCCTCGGGCAGCTCGGCCTCGACGTGCATGAGGGCCTCGTGCACGTTGGGGTCGAACTCCTGGCCGGCCTCGCCGACGCGCTCGACGCCGAAGCGACCGAGGGTCGCCTCGAGCTTGTCGGCGATCGCGGCGAACGGACCGCCGGCGAGGTCGCCGGCCTGGCGGGCCATGTGGATGTCGTCGAGGACCGGGAGCAGGGACTCGACGACGCTGCCGACCGCGGTGTGGCGGATGACCTCACGGTCGCGGTCGACGCGCTTCTTGTAGTTGACGTACTCGGCCTGCAGTCGCTGCAGGTCGGCGAGCAGCGTCGCGGCCATGGTGTCCTCCTCGGCGAGGGCCACGCCCTCGGTCTCCGAGGACTCGCCGGACTCGCCGGACTCGCCGGACTCGCCGGTCTGGCCCGAGTCGTTCGCGGTGTGGTCGAACTCGTCCTCACCACCGGGCTCGGACGACGCGCCCGCGCCGCCCTCGTAGTAGCTGTGGTGACGCGCGCCGTGGGCGGAGTCGCCCGAACCGCCACGGGGCGGGGTGCCGGCGGCGTCGCCGCCGGCACCCGTCGCGCCCGTCGCGGTCACGTCGGGCTGCTCGCCGGACGTGCCGTGGTGCGGGGACTCGGTCACTTGGCGTCCTTGGCCTCGTCGTCGTCCACGACCTCGGCGTCGACGACGTCGTCGTCGGACGCGCCGGACCCACCCGCCGTGGCGTCGTCGGCGGGAGCGCCGTCCTGCGCCCCGGCAGCACCCGCGGCGTTCGCGGAGGCCTGCTCGGTGGCGTACACGGCCTGGCCCATGGCCTGGGACTTCGTGTTGAGGTCCTCGACCTTGGCCTTGATGTCGTCGGCGGTGGCCTCGGAGCCCTCGGCGATGGCGGCCTTGAGGTCGGCGAGCGACTCCTCGACCGGCGTCTTGACGTCGGCGGGGACCTTGTCGCCCGACTCCTTGAGGAAGGACTCGGTCGAGAAGACGAGCTGCTCGGCCTGGTTGCGGGCCTCGGCCTCGTCGCGACGCTTGCGGTCCTCGTCGGCGTGCGCCTCGGCGTCCTTGACCATCTTGTCGATCTCCTCCTTCGACAGGGCCGAGCCGCCGGTGATCGTCATCTTCTGCTCCTTGCCGGTGCCCTGGTCCTTGGCGGAGACGTTGACGATGCCGTTGGCGTCGATGTCGAAGGTGACCTCGATCTTCGGCACCCCGCGCGGGGCCGGCGCGATGCCGGTCAGCTCGAAGGTGCCGAGCGACTTGTTGTGCTGCGCGATCTCGCGCTCACCCTGGAAGACCTGGATGAGGACCGACGGCTGGTTGTCGTCGGCGGTGCTGAAGATCTCGGAGCGCTTCGTCGGGATGGCGGTGTTGCGCTCGATGAGCTTGGTGAAGAGGCCACCCTTGGTCTCGATGCCGAGCGAGAGCGGCGTGACGTCGATGAGCAGGACGTCCTTGCGCTCGCCCTTGAGGACACCAGCCTGCAGGCTCGCGCCCATGGCGACGACCTCGTCGGGGTTGACGCCCTTGTTGGGGGCCTTGCCGCCGGTCAGCTCGGTGACGAGCGCGGTGACGGCCGGCATGCGGGTGGAGCCACCGACGAGCACGACGTGGTCGATGTCGGCGACCTTGATGCCGGCGTCCTCGATGACCTTGTGGAACGGCGCCTTGGTGCGGTCGAGGAGCGACTTCGTCATCTGCTCGAACTGCGCGCGGGTGAGGTTCTCGTCGAGGTGGATCGGGCCCTCGGGCGTCATCGAGATGTACTGCGCCGAGATGTTGGTGCTCGTCGCGGTGGAGAGCTCCTTCTTGGCGCGCTCGGCCTCGTCGCGGAGGCGCTGCATCGCGATCTTGTCCTTGGACAGGTCCTGACCCGTCTTGTTCTTCACCTGCGTGATGAGGTGCTGGACGACGACGTCGTCCCAGTCGTCGCCACCGAGGTGGTTGTCACCGTTGGTCGCGCGCACCTGGATCGTGGCGAAGCCGTCCTCGGCGTCCTTGCCGACCTCGAGGAGGGACACGTCGAACGTGCCGCCGCCGAGGTCGAAGACGAGGATGAGCTCGTCCTCCTTGCCCTTGTCGAGACCGTAGGCGAGCGCGGCGGCGGTGGGCTCGTTGACGATGCGCAGGACGTTGAGGCCCGCGATCTCACCGGCCTCCTTGGTGGCCTGGCGCTCGGCGTCGTCGAAGTAGGCGGGGACGGTGATGACGGCGTCGGTGACGGTCTCACCGAGGTAGGACTCGGCGTCGCGCTTGAGCTTCTGCAGGATGCGCGCGCTGATCTCCTGGGCGGTGTACGTCTTGCCGTCGATCTCGGGCGACTTCCAGTCGGTGCCCATGTGGCGCTTGACCGAGCGGATCGTGCGGTCGACGTTCGTGACGGCCTGGCGCTTGGCGACCTCGCCGACGAGCACCTCGCCGTTCTTGGAGAACGCGACGACGGACGGGGTCGTCCGCCCGCCCTCGGCGTTCGCGATGATGCTCGGCTCGCCGCCCTCGAGGACGGAGACGGCCGAGTTGGTGGTACCGAGGTCGATTCCGACGGCACGTGCCATGGGTGACTCCTTGTGATCTAGAGATCGTGTGCAGCTGGTGGTCTGATGGAACAGGTCCTCGCTCAATCTGCTCCGGCTCCGACGTGATTGTCAAAACCGGACTCGCAAATCTTGCGTTCACCCGACTCAACTCTGGGCGTCGCGCGATTGTTCCCGCCCACGGCCGGCTCTTCACCGGAATCCGCCCCACGCAGGCCCCCGGAGCGGGACCATGTCGGGATGGGAGTCCCGTGGGGGGTCTCGCGCGACGGACGGGGGGTCCGGTGCGTGTCGCGATGAAGCGCGTCGTCCTGACGCCGTTCCGGCCGCTGCTGGCGCTGCCCGTCATGCGCCGCATCGGCTTCCACGTCCAACGCATCGGTGCGGGCCTCGACCTGCACTTCTTCCGGTCCCTCCTCGGGGCGGTCATCGGGTTCGTGTTGCTCGCAGCGCTCCTCGTCACGGTCTTCGAGGCGGAGAAGCGGTCGGCCAAGGGCCTCGTGGGCTCGTTCTACTGGGCCGTGACGACGGTCATCGGGTCGGGCGACTCGAGCTACGTGACGTCGGGGCCCGGCTTCGTCATCGGCTGGTTCCTCGCCTTCTTCGGGGTCGCGATCGTCGCCGCCCTCACTGCCGCGCTCGTCGGCTTCGTCATCGACTTCCTGCTGAAGGAGGGCCAGGGCATGGGTGCCGCCGGCTACGAGGACCACATCGTCGTGTGCGGCTGGAACTCCACCGCACGCGAGCTCATCGAGGAGCTCAAGGGCGACGAGTTCACCGCGAAGATCGTGCTCGTCCACGACAGCGAGAACAACCCCGCCGGCATGGGCGTCTACTTCGTGCGCGGCGACGTGACCAACGCCCACGACCTCGAGCGCGCGGGGATCCGGGAGGCCTCCGCGGCCATCGTCTTCCCCGCCGACGGCAGCAACGAGGCCGACATGCGCTCGATCCTCGCCGTCCTCGCCATCGAGACCCTCGCCCCGTCCGTGCGGACCGTCGTCGAGGTCAACAACCCCAAGCACGTCGAGCACTTCGAGCGAGCGCGTGCCGACGAGATCCTCGTGACCTCCCGCCTCGCGTCGCGGCTGCTCGCCCGCTCGGCGCTCTACCCCGGCCTCGCCGGGCTCGTCACCGACATCGTCTCGGGCGGCGAGGGATCCGAGCTCTACCGGGTGTCGCTCCCCGACGACTACGCCGACCTCTCCACCGACGAGCTCTCGGCCCGCCTGCGGGCCGAGCACGAGGCGACCCTGCTCGCGATCGTGCGGAACGGGGTGACCGTCGCCAACCCGAAGGCCGACTTCCGCCTGCGCCGGGGCGACCACGCGGTCGTCGTCGCCGAGAGCCTCGGCACGCTGAGCCCGCTCGACCACGAGAGCGCCCTCGAGCCCGACGCCGCCGCACCCCCGGTGCCCGACGCGCCGCAGGGGCTCGCGAGCCGCCTGCGCCGCGCCTAGGTGTACTCGACCCGTCGCAGCCCGAAGGCCGCGCGCAACGGCGCGACGTCGGCCCCCGGCACGTGCTGGTGCGCGAGGTCGTACGTCTCCTCGACGAGGGCGACCAGCGTGGCCACCGCGTCGTGCGGGGGCGCGACGAGCAGCGCCCGGATGCGCTCGACAAGGCGCTCGGGGCGGTGGGCCAGCAGGGTCGCCTCGCGGTCGAGCCACTTGTGGAAGGGGTGCGGCATCCACACCCGGTTGACCGCGAAGAGGGCGTCGAGCACCCCCTGCACGCCGTCGACGAGGTCGCGGTGGAGCAGGACGACGTCGTCGCGGGCCGCGAGCATCTCGAGCCGCTCCCGGGGCCGCAGGTCGAGCGCCTCGAGCACCTGGGCCACGGCCAGGGCCTCCGGGTAGTCGTCGCACCGCGCACGCCAGGCTTCGACGACCTCGCGGCCGTGGAGCGGTATGCCGTCGCGCAGGGCGGTGACGCGCACCTGCAGCTCCGCCTCGGTGTCGCCCGCGAGCACCCGGTCGAGGTAGGTGTCGATGGTCGACGTGACGAAGCCGCTGACGTCGGTCTTGACGCCGCCGACGAGCAGGCCGTCGGCCCACTCGTGCTCGTCCTCCTCCGCGTAGACCCGGGTCAGCCCGGCGCCCTCGATCGCCGCCTCGCGGTCGGCCACGGTGGGCGGCGCGGACCAGTAGACGTCGAGCTCGATGTCGGACGACGCGTCCGCGAGGCCGCGGGCCACGGACCCGCCGATGAGCGCGGCCGCGACCTTGGGGTTCGCGGCGTACGCCCGGACGGCCTTGCGCGCCAGCGCGACCCGACGCTCCACCTCGTCCACGGTCGGCCTCGTCAGCCCGCCGCCGGGAGGCGCACGCTCGACACCGTGGTCAGCACGGGGTGGGCGTCGTCGCCGTCACGGACCTCGCCACCGCGCCAGACGATCGAGAGGTCCCGACCCTGGACGGTGAGCTCGGCGAGGCAGTTGTCGAACCACGGCCCGTCGGTGACCGCCCACGGGTAGGCCGGGTCCGGCACGCGTTTCGAGTGCTCGGCGACGAACCGCATCGGCCGCACGAGCCCCCGCGCGAAGGCCGACATCATGACCCGGACCATCCGCGGCATCGGGTTGCGGATCGGCGAGCAGACGGCCTGGACGACCCTCGACGTCGCCCCGTGACGCGTCCGCGCGTCGACGACCTCCGCGACGTAGGAGTTGTGGACGTCGCCGGAGAGGAAGACGACGCTCGCCGGTGCCGGTCCGCGCTCTCCGCGCGCGACCTCCATGACCATGTCGAACACCTCGACGAAGCCGTCGTTGAAGGCGGCCCAGTGCTCGAGGTCGATGGACTGCCGTGCCTTCTCGGCGGCCTCGGCGACGAGGCGCCCGTGCGTGCCCATGGCGAGCACCTCGTCGATGGCCTCGAGGTCGTGCAGGCCCGGCGGGAGCATGAACGGCAGCGACGTGCCGATGAGCAGGTGCTCGACGTCGCCGGTCAGCTGCTCGTCGAGCCAGCGCATCTCGTCGGGGTCGAGCATCGACCGGTGCTGCGGCTCGAGGACCCGGGCGGCCCGGGAGTCGACGACGACGAGCCGGACGTCGCCGAGGTCGCGCCGGAAGCTCCAGCGGTAGACCTCGGGGTGGCGGTCCGAGCGGCGGGCGAGGTCGAAGACGGGCTCGGTCAGGTCGAGCTCCTCCCCTGCGGCGTCGGCGCCGGCGAGGACCTGCGCGTAGATCTCGTCGTCGGCGAGCTGGGACGGCGAGAGGTTGCCGATGTGCTGGTAGACCCAGTACGACGAGAGGCCGCCCATCAGCCTCTCGTGCCACCACGGGGTGCGGTTGATCTCCTCGTGCCAGGTCCACGACGTGTTCCAGTCGTCGCGGATGTCGTGGTCGTCGAAGATCATGCAGCTCGGCACCGTCGACAGCAGCCAGCGGTTCGCCGCGTCGCCCCACGCGAGCCGGTAGAGGTGGGCGTACTCCTCGTAGTCCTTGATCTCCTCGCCGGGCGGCTCGGTGATGTCGCGGCGGGCGGCGATGAACTCGCGCATCGCCTCGGACGTCTCGTCGGCGTAGACCTGGTCGCCGAGGAAGGCGACGAGGTCGGGCCACTCCTCCTCGCCCCGGGCCAGCGCCAGAGCGAGGGTGCGCAGTGCGTCGACGCCGTTGGTGCGGTGGCCCTCCCGGTCGTGCGGCACGGTGGTGCGGCACGAGCCGAAGAGCAGCCGGGTCGGCCGGCCGCGGTCGATGGTGCGGATGCGCGGCGGCGGGAAGGCGCTGTCGGGCTCCGGCCAGACCGGGGTGTCGTCGATGCTGACGGCGTAGTCCCAGGACCCGCCCGGCTCGAGCGCGTCGACGACCACGAGGGCGTAGTGGTGGCCCTTGACGGTGAAGGTCGGTGCCATCCAGTCACGCCCGTCTGCGTGCACCGTGACGAGCCCCGGACCGGACGTCTCGACCCACACGGTCGCGTCTGTCTCGCCGATGTAGCGCAGCATCGGGCCGAGGACGAGCGACCCGGCGGGGTCGTGGGCGGAGTCGGATTCGGTCATGCCCCAGCATTGCCCCACCCGGGCGCACCCGGGGACGAAAACGCCTGTGAGAACCCGGTGCAGGGGCGCGGCACACGCCTCGTCGACGTCACGACGACACGTGCTCGGCGAAGAAGGCGAGCGTCCGGTCCCACGCGTCGGCGGCGACGTCGGCGTTGTACCTCGACGGCGAGGTGTCGTTGAAGAAGGCGTGCCCGACGCCGTGGTAGACCCTCGCCGAGAAGTCGACGCCGGCCTGCTGCATGCGCGACTCGAGCTCGGGGACACCGTCGGTGATGCCGTGGTCGTCCTCGCCGTAGAGGGCGAGGACGGGGCACCCGATCGTCGCGGGGTCGGCGTTCTCGGGGAAGGTGCCGTAGAACGGGACCGCCGCACGCAGCCGCGGGTCGGCAGCCGCGAGGGCGAAGGCATACGTCCCGCCGAAGCAGAAGCCGACGACGCCCACCCGGCCGTCGACGCCCGGCTCGTCGACGAGCGTGTCGACGACGGCGCGCAGGGCCGGCACCGCCCACACCGCGAACTCCGGCTGCCGCGCCGGGGTCGTGGCCGCGCGCATCTGCGGCTGCGCCGCGACCCGGTCCTCCTCGGAGGCGCTGGACATCAGCTCGAAGATCCGTGCACCCACCTCCGGCGTCAGCCCGACGTGGCCGAGCAGGTCGGGCGCGACGGCGACGTAGCCCTGCGCGGCGACGCGGTCGGTGACGTCCTTGATGTGGTCGGCCAGTCCCCAGATCTCCTGGATGACGACCACAGCGCCGCGTGGCGTCCCGGTCGGATCGGCGCGGTAGGCGGTGAGGTCGTGCTCGGGGAGGTCGATCATCGTGCCCATGCACCATTCCTACCCCCTGCGGCGACAATCGGGTGGTGACCGACGAGCCGACCACCGCCTGGCTGACCCGGCTCGCCGCCGGCGTCGGCCAGCGGGCGGCGGACGTCGTGCGCCGGACCACGCCGTCGGGCGCCGAGCTGGCCGTCGTCGGGGACGTCGTCGTCAAGCTCCACCACCCGAGGACGGATGCCGCCGAGCTCGGGGCGCGGCTCGGCGCCGTCGCGCGCCGGGCCGGCCCCGCCGTGTGGGTGCAGCCCCTCGAGGCCCTGCCGCGCCGGGCCCCGGACGGCCGGCTCGCGACGGTGTGGCCGCGCGTCGAAGTGCTCACCGAGGGCGACCCGGACCTGCCGTGGGTCGCGGCCGGGGCGCTGCTCGCCGAGCTGCACCGCACGGACCACGCGTCCGTCGGGCAGCTTCCCGCACAGGGAGGTCCGGCCCGCGTGGCTCGCGCCCTGACCCGGGTGCGCGGCCTGGACCACCCGGCGGCCCGGATGCTCGGGCGGCTCGGCGCCCGGCTGCTCGACGAGGTGGCGACGTCCACCGTGCGCCGCGAGGTCGTCCACGGCGACTGGCACCTCGGCCAGCTGGCCCACACCGAGGACGGACTGCGTCTGCTCGACGTCGACGACCTCGGGACCGGCGACCCGGCCTGGGACCTGGGCCGGCCCGCCGGGTTCTGGGCCGCCGGGGCACTCGAGGACGCCGCGTGGGAAGGCTTCCTCGGGGCCTACCGCGAGGCCGGCGGGACCGCCGTCCCGGGAGACGGCGACCCGTGGCCGCACGTCGACCTGCCCGCCCGCTGCGCGGTCTTCGTCGCTGCGGTCCGCCCCCTCGTCGTCCAGCCGGCTCACAGCACAGACCCAGCGGACGCCCTGTTGGAGGCGTGTGCCCGGATGTGAGGATGGGGTCATGAGCCAGCAACCGCCCCCGTTCCCGCACCAGGACTCGACCGGTGCCGCCTACCAGCCGCAGGGCTTCGTGTGCCCGAAGTGCCGCGGCGCGATGCGCACCTACGACCGCAACGGCGTGCACGTCGAGCAGTGCGACCAGTGCCGCGGGATCTTCCTCGACTTCGGCGAGTTCGAGCACCTGAGCCAGCTCGAGAGCCGCTTCGTCGCCCAGCCGCCGCCGCAGCAGTACGGCGGACCGAGCTGGGGCAACCGCGGCGGCAAGCACTACCGCAAGAAGGGCATGGCCGGCCTCTTCTTCTCGAGCTGACCGGTGGGTCCGACCGACGAACCGGACGGGCAGCCGTATGCCGTCCGCCGGGCGCTCGCGCACGTGCGCGGGCTCTCGGCCGGGCCGGCGCTCGACCCGACGCTGCGCGTCACCCTGAACTTCCACCCGGACCGGCTCGTGCGCGGCGAGCCGATCCTCGCCGTCATGGCCCGCGACGGCGTCTACCGCTCCCAGTTCGAGACCGGCACGAGCAACGGTGGGCTGACGGCCCACCCGGGCGGTGACCGGTGGCGGTGGGAGAGCCGGATCTTCGGCGGCGCCTACGACGACACCGAGCCGGCCCTGCGCCCGAAGTACGGCGCCGTCGACCTGCACCGTCGGCCGTACGGCGCGGCGCCCCGCTTCGGGTCGGCGCACGTGCGGCTGGCGGCGCACACGCTCGAGCGGACGACGTTCTGCTTCCCGGACAGCGTCTTCGAGCCCGAGCACTTCGGCACGGCAACGGCTTTCGCGCTCGGTGAGCGTGCCGAGGCCGCCGACCACGACCTCCTCGACGACTACGTCGAGGCGCACGTGCACGGCGTCGTCGACCTCGCCCGTGACGTCGAGGCGCTCGTGCTCGACCCGGGCTATCGCGGCACCGACGTCGAGGCCGACGCGCTCGGGCTCGGCGTGCCCGTCGAGTGGCACCCGGGCTACCGGCTCGACGTCGCGACCCTCCGCGCCCACCCCGGCTACCGCGGCCCCGAGTTCGTCGCTCTCGGTGAGTCGCTCGCCGTCGACGGCGTCGTCACGCCTCAGGTCATCGGTGCGGCCTCGCGCGCTGGACGGCACGACGAGCAGGCCCTCAAGCGCGTCTGGCACTACGTCGCGCGGTTCGGATCCGTCTCTGCCTGAGGGGTGCTCGCACCGTCGGCGGTGACGACGGTCGTCACGACCGTCGTGACCGAGGGGCGGCGAGGCGTCGACGAGAAGCCGAACCGACAGGGCGGGTCGACGGGCGCGAGCGACCCCAGCGCCACTCCGTCAAAGCGACCGTCGATCGCCGTCACGGCGTGGAGGTCGGTCGCGCCGTAGAACTCCTGCCGGCCCTCGAGCGCCGTGCCGCGGGTCCGGACACCGCGCAGGACGGCGCGGGCGACGGGGTCGACGAGCCTCGCCCACCGGGGACTGGCCGCGACGCGCGAGGGCACGGCCCGCAGGAGCCGGCCGAGCGGCATACGCCCTCCGACCGTGAGGTCGAGCGACAGGGACGGCGAGGTGACCTGCCAGCCCTCCCGGTCGGCGCGCACGGCGATCGGCTCGAGGCGCACCTCGTCGAAGACGTACGTCGCCCCGATGAATTCCGCGACCTCCGGGCTCGGCGCGATGAGCACCCGGTGCCCGCCGGCCGTCTCGACCATGGCGTCGCCGAACGACCCGAGCGGCGTGCGCAGCCACGAGCCCACGACGACCCGGACGCCGGACGCGGAGCCGACGCCGGCGATCTGCCCGTGGAAACGCTGCGCTGGCACGTCCCGAGCGTAGGTCAGCCGCAACCGCCCGCTCACTCGACCCGGCTGACGGTCTCCTCGATGCCGGCGACGAGCCGCGAGTAGTCGTCGGTGGGCGACCCGCCGAGCACCGACCCCCAGGCCGGGACGAGCTCGGGACCGTAGCGGTGGCCGTAGCCGTCGGGCGGGTCGTGGCCGACGGCCATGTCGGTGGTCAGCTGCCAGAACGTCACGAAGGGGATCCACGTGACGTCGGGGTTGACGTCGCGTCCCCGCGGCTCGCGCAGCCAGTCCGGCTCGGCCCCGAGCAGGGCCGGGTTCCACCAGACGACGGGGTCGGACGCGTGCTGGGCGTAGACGAAGCGCGGGAAGTCCCACGTGCCGTAGTCGCGGCCGTAGTAGTCGTGGGTCAGCTGGTCGCCGCTCGCCGCGAAGCGGATGTGCAGGCCCGCATCGACGACCGGTACGATCTCGGGCGACCCCTCGTTGCGCCGGGCCGTCAGCGAGGCCGCGATGTCGGTGAAGCTGGGGGTGCCCACCCAGACCCCGCCCTGGGCGCGCGCGAGCATGTCGTCGGCGTCGGCGAACGCCGCCTGACCGCCGTAGGACCCGAGCGACTCCCCGCCGACGACGAGCTGCGGACGGTCGTCGGCCGGTAGCGTGCGCCACACGGCATACACCTTGTCGAAGAGCGCCTTGCCCGCCTCGCGCGGGGTGTCGCGGTCGGTCATCATCGACATCGCGCTGGGCAGGTAGGAGTACTGCATCGCGGCGATCGCGCTGTCGCCGTTGCTGAGGTACTCGACGGACTGGGCCGACCAGTCGTCGACCCAGCCGGTGCCCGTCGTCGTGAAGACCGCGAGCACCCGACGGTTGAAGGCCTTGGTGCGCTGCAGCTCCGCGACGACGGCGTCGGCGACGTCGGCGACCGAGCGGTCCGGCGTGCGCCCGGCGTAGACGCGGATCGGGTCGATCGCGCCGCGGTCGGTCGCGGCGGAGATCTGCGCGGCCGTCGGCGCGCTCGTGACGAACATCTGGCCCTGGAAGCCGAGGCTGTCCCACGGCTCGAGCGAGGCCGGGCTGCCGGACCGCAGCGGCGACGTCGGGGCGGCACGACCGGTCGGCGCGGTGTTGACCTGCGCCGCGACGCCCGCGAAGGCCTGCATGCCACGGTGGAAGAGGACGCTGTCGGTCACCCACGCCGTCGCGAGGGCCACGACGACGACGGCGATGACGGTGGCGATCGTCTTGGGCAGCACGTGGCCGGCCGCCTCGGCGAGCTGGTGGGTCGCCCCGCGCAGACCCCGCGCCACCGCGAGGAAGAGGACGGCCACGACCGCCGCGAGCGCGAGCGCGAGGGCCCAGTCGAGCGGGTCGAGGGGCGTGAGCTGGACGAACGCCGCCGTGCGCGCCTGCGAGCGCACGTTGGCGACGGTCAGGCCGAGGACCGCCACGGCCCCGAAGACCGGCGCGGCGACGAGCAGCCAGTGCCGGGCCTCGCCGCTCACCGTGACGCGCAGGTCGATGAGGCGGGCGACGCGGCGGACGACCCACGCGACGAACACGCCCAGCGCGTAGCCGGCGACGGCGCACAGCCCGCTGATGAGGCCCTGGTAGTACCACGTGCGCGGCAGCAGGCTCGGGGCCATCGACGTGAGGAAGTAGGCGGCACCGAAGAAGAGCCCGGTGCGCGACACGTGCCACCAGGCGCGGCCCGCGCCGGGGTGGATGCGCTGGTCGGACACGTCGGGCATGGCTCCACAGTAGGTCGCACCGGTGCCGCGCCGCCTCGGGTTTCGCCCCTAGGTGACGACCCTGACCCGGCACCCTCCAGGCACCCTCGCGGCGCCCTCCCGGGCGTTCGTCGGCCCGCCGGGGCACGATGGGGACCATGCGCGACCTCGAGAGCCGGATCACGACCTTCAGCCGCGACGGGCTGCGCTTCGACGTGACCGACGCCGGGCCCCTGGACGGTGACGTCGTCGTGCTGCTCCACGGCTTCCCGACCGACCGCACGAGCTGGGACCGCGTGGCCGCCCGCCTGCACGAGGCGGGCCTGCGCACCCTGACCCCGGACCAGCGCGGCTACTCCCCCACGGCCTGCCCGCCCGACCGGGACGCCTACCGTCTCGACGAGCTCGTCGCCGACGTCCTCGGACTCGTCGAGGCCTCCGGGCGCGAGCGGGTCCACCTCGTCGGCCACGACTGGGGTGGCGCCCTCGCGTGGCTCGTCGCGGGCAACCACCCGACGCGCATCGCCTCGCTGACCGTCCTGTCGACGCCGCACCCCGCCGCCATGTCGCGTGCCTGGCGCACCGGCACCGAGCAGAAGCGCAAGTCCTGGTACATGGCGGCCTTCCAGGTCCCGCGCCTGCCCGAGCGGGCCCTCGCCGCCCGTTTCGACCGCCTCATGGCCCGCTCGGGCCTCCCGGCCGCCGACCGGAGCAGGTATGCCGTCCGGCTGGCCCACGCGGACGCGCTCACCGGGCCGGTCAACTGGTACCGCGCCGCCCGGCACTCCGGCGTCGGGGCGCACCGCGTCGAGGTGCCGACGACCTACGTCTGGGGCTCGCGCGACCCGTTCCTCGGCCGGACCGCGGCCCAGCTGACCCGCGAGCACGTGACGGGCGACTACGAGCTCGTCGAGCTCGACGCGGGGCACTGGCTGCCCGAGACCCGCGACGCCGAGTCCGCCGCGGCGATCCTGCACCGGGTCGCGCGAGCTGGCTGAACGGCATACGCCCCCTCACCCGGAGGGTGACGGACACCTCGCCCGATGCGGGGAACACCGGCGAGCGCGGGTAGGTTGCACGACCGTGAAGATCGACATCTGGTCCGACATCGTGTGCCCGTTCTGCTACCTCGGCAAGCGCCGCCTCGAGGGCGCGCTCGCGCAGTTCGAGCACGCCGACGAGGTCGAGGTGACGTGGCACAGCTTCGAGCTCGACCGCGGCGCCGAGCCGGTGTCGGACGTCCCGCTCGTCGACCTCGTCGCCGCGAAGTACGGCACGACGCGCGAGCAGGCTGTCGCTCAGCACCGGTCCATGGCGGCCGCGGCCACCGAGCTGGGCCTCGCGTTCAACTGGGAGCAGGCCCGCTACGGCAACACCTTCGACGCCCACCGGGTCGTCCACCTCGCCGCCGAGCAGGGCCTCGCCGACACCGCCCACGAACGCCTCATGCGCGCCTACTTCACCGACGGCCTCGCGGTCGGGGACCGCGACGTGCTCGTGCGGCTCGCGACCGAGATCGGGCTCGACGAGGGCACCGTGCGCGCGATGCTCGAGTCGGAGGACTACGGCAACCACGTGCGCAGCGACGAGGCCACGGCCAAGATGCTCGGCATCGAGTCGGTCCCCTTCTTCGTCTTCGACCGCAAGTACGGCGTCTCCGGCGCCCAGCCCGTCGAGGTCTTCACCCAGGCCCTCGAGACCGCGTGGTCGACCCGGCACGACGTGCCGGAGCCCGTCGCCGTCGGCGGTGGGTGCGGCGGAGGCTGCGGCGCAGGCGGCTGCGGCGGAGTCTGCGGCGCCTGAGGCGCACCTGACGGGCCCCGCGGCCCTACCGTGGTCGGGTGGCCCACCCCCTGATGTTCGACGGCGCGGACCCCTACCTCGCCCGGGTCCGCGACATCTGCCTCGCGCTGCCCGGCGCCGACGAGAAGGTGTCGCACGGGCGCCCGACCTTCTTCACGACGAAGGTGTTCGTCACCTACGGCGGGACGGTCAGGGGCGACCACGACCCGGAGCCCTACCGCCAGTCGGTCCTCGTGCTCCCGGACGCCGCCGAGCGCCCGGCGCTCCTCGGTGACGGGCGCTTCTACGACCCGGCCTACCTCGGCCCCTCCGGCTGGGTGGGTCTCGACCTGCGCGCGTGCGGCTCGCCGGAGGAGGTCGACTGGCGGGAGGTGGGCGAGCTCGTCGACGCCTCCTACCGCCTGACGGCCCCGGCCCGCCTCGTGCGCGAGCTCGACACCTCCGGGTCGTGAGCCCGCCCCTCGGCCACACGCGCCTGCGGGGCGCGTAAGGTACCGCTCGCTGGACGACGAAAGGCGCACATGGGACGGCACACCGACCCCGCGGTCCTGGGATCGCGGCGGGCCGCCGTGGTGACCCTGACGGTGTCTGCGCTGCTCGTCGTCGGCGGTGTCGCGATCCTCCACGAGTCCGGTGGGATGCGTCCCGGCCACCGGTCGACGCCGTCCACGCCCTCGGTGCCGGCGGTCACCCCGACCGACCCCGTCGACGACGCCACCGAGCCGGGTCGCACCCCCTCGACGGCACCGACGACACCGACGACACCGACGACACCGACGACGTCACCACAGCCGTCACTGACCACGCGCGTGCCGGCTCCGCTCGTCACCGTGCCGGAGCCGACCCGGGACGCGGTCCCGCAGCCGACAGGGACGTCCGCGTCGACCGGTGCGGCCGGGGCCACGGGCACGCCGAGCCCGACGGCGACCGCCAAGCCGGCGCCCCCGCCACGCGCGGGCGTCGCCCAGCAGGTCGTGGCCCTCGTCAACGTCGAGCGGTCCCGCGCCGGCTGCGGCCCGGTGTCGGCGAACGCCGCCCTCCGTCGTGCGGCCCAGGGCCACAGCGACGACATGGCCGCGCGCGACTACTTCTCGCACACGAGCCCGGACGGGGTCACCTTCGCCGAGCGGATCCGCGCCGCGGGCTACGACGGCGGCGCCATCGCCGAGAACATCGCGGCCGGCCAGACGAGCGCCAAGGACGTCATGCGCAGCTGGATGGCGAGTCCCGGACACCGCACGAACATCCTCAACTGCGGCTACCGGGACATCGGCGTCGGCTACGCGACCGGCGGCTCCCACGGCACGTACTGGACCGAGACGTTCGGCGGCTGAGCCACCCGTAGGTTGGGTGCCATGAAGCCGTGGCACGCGCAGGACCGGCACGTCGTCCGCCTCGACTGGGGGCCCGGGGCCGCCGAGGAGCTGACGGCGTATGCCGTCGCCGCGGGTTCGCCCGTGTGCGCGGTCGTCGTCGACGTCCTCAGCTTCACGACGTGCGTGTCCGTCGCCGTCGACGCGGGCACCCGGGTGCACCCCTACCGGTGGAGGGACGACTCGGCCCCGGCCTTCGCCGAGGGGCTCGGCGCGACGCTCGCCCGAGGTCGGTCGGAGACCCGTGTCGAGGGCGGCGTCAGCCTGTCGCCGTCCTCGATCCGCGCGGCGGGACCGCTCGCCGACCTCGTCCTGCCCTCGCCCAACGGCTCGACGACCACCGCCGTGCTCGCGGGCGCGGGCGCCGACGTCGTGGCGGCCTCGCTGCGCAACCGCACCGCGGTGGCCGCGTGGCTCGTCGACTGGCTCGACGCGTCGCGACGGTCACACGGGCCCGCGTCGCAGCCTGCGGTGCTCGTCGTTCCGGCGGGCGAGCGCTGGCCCGACGGGTCCCTGCGCCCGGCCGTCGAGGACCTCTGGGGTGCCGGAGCGGTCGTCGCCGCCCTCGCCCGCCTCCTCGAGCACCGGGGCGGGCCCCTGCTGCTCAGCCCCGAGGCCGAGGCCGCGGGGGCGGCCTGGCTGGCCGTGGAGGGCCGGATCGGCGACGCCCTGCACGCGTGCGCGAGCGGACGCGAGCTCGTCGAGCAGGGCTGGCCGGACGACGTGGCGGTCGCGGCCGAGCTCGACGCGTCGTCCCTCGTCCCGGTGCTGACGGACGGCGCCTACACGGCACACCGCGGCTGACCCCTCACGCCGGCGACACGGCATACGGCCTGCGCCTGCAGACGGACGACCGTTGGTCGCCGACCCGGCGCGGCGCGACACACCGGACGACACGCCGGTCGGGCGGGTTCTGGCCGACCGACGGTCGTCGGTCGGCGCCGACCCGGACTACTGCCCGAGGGCCGTCCAGAAGGCCGACGCGGCGCGCGACGGGCGACCGGTGCGCCGCTCCGACCAGTCGGCCGAGGTCATGAGCGCGGTGACGGCGTTGACGCCGAGCCAGCGCAGCGGCTCGGGCTCCCAGTCGCGAGACGTGCGCCCCGCCCAGGGCAGGGTGGCCAGGCCCTCGGGGTCGTCGCCGCGGATCATCGCGGCCAGTGTGCGGCCGGCGAGCGCGGACGTCGCGACGCCGTCGCCGACGTAGCCCCCGGCGAAGGCCAGACCGGTGTGGCGGTCGTGGCGCACCGACGGGAACCAGTCACGCGGCACGCCGAGGTTGCCGCCCCACGCGTGCGTGAAGGTCACTCCGTCGAGGACGGGGAAGAGCTCGAGCAGGATCCGGCGCAGGGCGGCGTGGACGCGCTCGTCACGGTCGTAGAGCGGGGAGACCTTGGAGGCGTAGTGGTAGGGAGCACCCCTGCCCCCGAAGGCGATCCGTCCGTCGCGGGTGCGCTGGCCGTAGATCGTCAGGTGCCGGTTGTCGGCGAAGGTCGTGCGCTTCTCGAGGCCGATCTGCGCCCAGGTGTCGTCGGGCAGCGGCTCGGTCGCCGTCATGAGCGAGTAGATCGGCGCGATGGCCCGGCGGCGCCCCGCGACGGTCGGCGTGTAGCCCTCGGTGGCGAGGACGACGTGCTCGGCCCGCACGGTGCCGTGCGGGGTGACGACGCGGTGGCTGCGCACGTCGACGGCCGGCGTGCGTTCGTGGACGACGACGCCGCGCCGCTCGACGGCGTCGGCGAGCCCGCGGACGAGCCGGGCCGGGTGGATGGCCGCGCAGTGCGGCGTGAACGACCCGCCGAGCGCGTCGCTGACACCGGCGACCGACGTGACCTCGTGCGCGTCGAGGAGCCGGTGGTCGTCCTCTCCGAAGCCCCACCCCCGGTGGTCGGCGACCTCCTCACGGACCCGTTCGAGCTGGGCGGGGTTGCGCGCGACGGAGAGGTAGCCGCCCTGGTCGAAATGGCAGTCGATGCCCTCGGCGTCGGCGATCCGTCCGACGTCGGCGACCGTGTCGTGCAGCAGGTGCTGCATCCGCACCGCCGCCTCCCGGCCGCGCTCGGCCGCCATCCGCTTGAGCGAGGTGGGGAACAGGGCCGAGCACCAGCCGCCGTTGCGGCCCGAGGCGCCGAAGCCGGCGACCTCCTTCTCGATGACGGCGACCCGGATCGTCGGGTCGGCCGTGACGAGGTGGTATGCCGTCCACAGTCCGGTGTAGCCGGCCCCGACGACCGCGACGTCCACGTCGACGTCGGTGTCGAGCGAGGGGCGCGGCTCGATGTCGTCGATCGTGTCGTGCCAGAGGCTGAGGCCGCGGTAACCGCTCGGGGGCATGGCCGGGATCATGCCACCTCCTGGGCCCGCCGCAACCCCTGGTAACCTGTGCCTTTTCGCTTGAATCCCCTTCCAACACCTACGGAATCCGTGGTCTGGCGGGGTTTGGGCAATCACTTCCGCCGCGTCGCTCCTCGGGGCATGATGCGGGCATGAGCACCGTCGACCGCGCCCGCCTCGCCGAGCTGCACGACCGTGAGCGGGCCGCCTTCTCCGCGGCGCGGCCCCGGTCCCGGGAGCTGGCCGAGCAGGCCGCCGCGCACATGCCCGGGGGCGTGCCGATGAGCTGGATGGTCAAGTGGCCGGGTGACTTCCCGGTCTTCGTCGAGCACGCCGAGGGCGCCCACTTCACGTGCGTCGACGGCATCGACCACGTCGACCTCTGCCTCGGCGACACCGGCGCGATGATGGGGCACTGCCCCGCGCCGACGGTGGAGGCCGTGACCCGCCAGCTGTCCCGCGGGATCACGACGATGCTGCCCACCGAGGACGCGATCGCGGTGTCGACCGGCCTCGCCGAGCGCTTCGGCCTGCCCTACTGGCAGTTCACCCTGACGGCCACGGACGCCAACCGGCACGCGATCCGCTACGCCCGCCACCTCACCGGCCGCAGCAAGGTCGTCGTGCACAACTGGTGCTACCACGGCTCCGTCGACGAGGCCTTCGCGACGCTGGGCCCCGACGGCTCGACGGTCGACCGGCGCAGCAACATCGGCGCCCCGGTCGACACGTCGGAGACGACGCGCGTCGTCGAGTTCAACGACCTCGAGGCCCTCGAGCGCGCCCTCGCCCACGGGGACGTCGCGGCGATCCTCGTCGAGCCGGCGCTGACCAACATCGGCATCGTGCTGCCCGACCCCGGCTACAACGAGGGCGTGCGCGAGCTCGCGACGCGCTACGGCGCGCTGCTCGTCAACGACGAGACCCACACGATCTGCGCGGGGCCCGGTGGCTACACCGGCGCCCACGGCCTCGAGCCGGACCTGCTCGTCATCGGCAAGTCCATCGGTGGCGGCATCCCGTGCGGCACCTTCGGTTTCAGCCGGGACATCGCCGAGCGGATCGCCCGCTCGGTCGAGCTCGAGGACATCGACGTCGGCGGCATCGGCGGCACGCTCGCCGGCAACGGCCTCTCGATGGCGGCCATGAAGGCCACGCTCGAGCACGTCATGACGGCCGAGGCCTTCGCGCACATGGTGCCGCTCGCCGAGGCCTGGGCCGACGGGGTGCAGGCAGGCATCGACGCGGTCGGTGCCGACTGGCACGTGACGCGGCTCGGCGCGCGGGCCGAGTACAACTTCTCCGGCCGACCGTCGCACGACGGCCAGGAGGCGCACGACGCCGACGACTTCGAGCTGCAGCAGTATCTCCACCTCTACGCCCTCAACCGCGGGATCCTGCTGACGCCCTTCCACAACATGGCGCTGATGAGCCCGGCGACGACCGCCGCCGACGTCGAGGCGCACACGACGATGTTCGGCGAGTGCCTGCGCGAGCTCTTCGCGCCGGCGGGTCCGTCGGGCGGCTGAGGCTCAGGCCACGCGTGACGGCCGACCGAACCGCGTGGCGACACCGGGTGACCACAGGGCCCGCAGCCGCGGGCCGGAGGGGGTGACACCGCTCGCCCCGAGGAGGTCGTCGGCGAGCTCGACGACCTCGGCGGCGTACAACGGCCACGGCGCGTGCTCGTTGGGCACCCAGAGCGTGCGCCCGGCCGCGCGGGTGTGGGCGCCCCAGCGCGCCGTGAGCCAGGTCTCGAGCGGCGTCGGCCCGACCGGCTCACCGACGCGCACGGTGAGCAGGCTGCGCAGCCCGCGCGCGGGCGCCCGTCGCCGGCTCGCGTAGCTGACGCGGTCGCCCTCGTGCCGCAGCCGCATCCGGGCCCACGTGTAGGGGATCCCGAGGCCGGCGCGCGCGCCGACGACGACGAGGGCCCGCTCGGTCTCGAGCGACCGGAAGAGCACCCCGTGACGCCCGGCGTCGTCGACCGAGTAGAGCCGGATGTTCGTCTCGAGGAAGCTGCCGAGCCAGGGCAGGCGGGGCGACGGGGCACGGCCGAGCCGCATGCCGTCCATGACGAAGGGGACGAGCGCGACGTAGGTGTGCCCATCGGCGAAGACGTCCGGGCGGGTGCCCTCGGGGAAGAGGTGGCGCACCGAGTCCGGGTCGACGGGCCAGTGGACGAACGTCAGGTCGCGCCAGACCTGGTCGAAGACGACGGGCGGTCGCAGCGGCGGGGGCTGCACGGGGTAGCCGTCCAGCGACGGGACGGCATCCACGGGCAGGTCCACGCCCCCATCGTCACACGTGGGGCGCCGCCGACCCTCGACACGCGTCAGGGCCCGGAGGGTGCGTCGTAGCGCGACCGCTCCTCGTCGGACGGGGCGTGCCACCACGGCAGGTACGCGTCGAGCTGCTCGCGCGTGATCGGCACCGACCCCGGGGCGCCGTCGCGGTTGCGGCGCTCGATGCGGGCCCAGAGCTCGTCGACGGGGAGGTCGAGCACGTGCAGCTCCACGCCGACGCCGAGGGTCCGGGCCACGACGCGCTTCTCCTCGCGCTCGGCCTCGGCCCACAGGCCGTACTCGAGCACGACGCTGACCCCGAGCCGGAGCAGCCGCTGGGTCTCCTCCCAGAGCCGGTGCTCGAGCAGGTCGCGGAAGGTGCCGTCGAGCGGGTCGATGCGCAGGTCGCGCAGCCACTCGTCGGGGCTCATCCGCACGGCGGGGCGCTCGGTCTCGAGACGCCGCGCGAGCGTCGTCTTGCCCGCACCGGGCAGCCCCACGACGAGGACGAGCCGCGGTCCCTCACCAGTCATGCCGTCAGGCTGACACACTCGCAGCGACGACGTGCACGAGCGACGGAGGACGACCATGACCGTGGAGAAGCCGGCCGGCAGCACCCGCCGGCGCACGACCAAGCTGGGGATCGTGGGGGCGGGCGCCGTCGGCGCCACGCTGGCGTATGCCGCGTTGATGCGTGGCGTCGCCCAGAACGTCGCGCTCTTCGACGTCAACACCGCCAAGGTGCGGGCCGAGGCGCTCGACCTCAGCCACGGCATCCAGTTCGTCCCGATGGCGCACGTCGACGGCTCCGACGACGTCGAGGTGCTGGCCGACTCCGACGTCATCGTCTTCACGGCGGGCGCCAAGCAGAAGCCGGGGCAGTCGCGGCTCGACCTCGCCGAGTCGACGATCGGCATCATGCGCGCGATCCTGCCGCGCCTCGTCGAGGTGGCTCCCGACGCGGTGCACGTCATGGTCACCAACCCCGTCGACGTCGTGACGTACGCCGCCCTCCAGGTGTCCGGGCTGCCGGCCGAGCGGCTCTTCGGCTCGGGCACGGTGCTCGACTCGTCACGGCTGCGCTTCCTGCTCGCCGGGCACACGGGCGTCGCGGCCCAGAGCGTGCACGCGTACGTCATCGGCGAGCACGGCGACTCCGAGCTGCCGCTGTGGTCGTCGGCGTCGATCGGCTCGGTGCCGCTCCTGCAGTGGCGCACGTCCGACGGACGCATCGCCCTCGACGAGGCGGACCGCGACCGCATCGCGACCGACGTCGTGCAGTCGGCGTACCGCGTCATCGAGGGCAAGGGCGCGACGAACTACGCGATCGGCCTCGCCGCCACGCGGATCATCGAGGCGGTCCTCTACGACGAGCGCCGCATCTTGCCCGTCTCGTCGCTGCTCGACGGCTACTACGGCATCAGCGACGTGTGCCTGTCGGTGCCGGCGATCGTCCACGCCGGTGGCGTCGGCGACCGGGTCGAGGTGCCGATGACCGATGCCGAGCTGTCGGGCCTGCGGGCGTCCGCGGACGCCGTGCGCGCCACGGCCCGGCGCTTCGGGTTCTGACGCCGTGACGGACACACGTCGGGGGTCGCGTCCGGCTGCCGTGTGGGCGCGCGGCACCGGGATGGCCCTCGCCCTGGTCGCCCTCGTCGCCTGCTCGGGCGGCGGGGGCACTCCTGCGGACGCCCCGACGAGGCTGGCCCGCAGCTTCGACCTGCAGGCGCACCGGGGCGGGGCGGCCCTGACGTCGGAGAACACCGTGGCGGCCTTCTCGCGCGCGCTCGACCTCGGCGTCACGACCCTCGAGCTCGACACGCAGGTCACCCGCGACGGCGCCGTCGTCGTCGCCCACGACAACCGGGTCAACCCCGACAAGTGCCGCGACACGTCCCCGGCCAAGCCGTCCGACGACCTGTTTCCCTACTCCGGCAAGCCTTTTCGGCTGCTGACGCTGGCGCAGGTGCGCACCCTCGACTGCGGCTACCAGCCCGCGCCCAGCTTCCCGGACCAGCGCGCCGTCCCCGGCGCCAAGGTGCCGGAGCTCCGCGAGGTCGTCGACCTGCTGCGCGAGCGCGGCGCGGACGACGTCGGGCTCAACGTCGAGATCAAGGTGCAGGCGGACGACCTCGGGCTGACCGTGCCGCGCGAGGAGTACGCAGCGAAGGTGTGGGCGGTGCTCGACGAGGGCGGTCTGGCCGACCGGGCCACGATCCAGTCGTTCGACTGGGCGAGCCTCACCGCGGTCCACCGCATCGCGCCACGCGCCCGCCTCGTCGCCCTCGTCTCGCCCGAGCGGCTCGAGCTGGGCGAGGACGGTGCGTCGCCATGGTTGGGCGGCATCGACGTCGACGAGGTGGGCGGCGACGTCGTGCGCGCCGCCTCGAGCATCGAGGGGGTCGTCGCCCTCTCGCCGCGGGAGGACCTCCCCGTCGACGCGGCGCTCGTCCGGTCGGCGCACGCCGCGGGCCTCTCCGTCGTGCCGTGGACCGTCGACGACGAGGACGCCATGGGCCGTCTCGTCGACCTCGGGGTCGACGGACTCATCACGAACCGCCCCGACCTGCTCCGCACCGTGCTGACGCAGCGCGGCCTCGCGACACCCCCGTCCCATCCCGCAGCCGGGTGAGGCCCTCCGGGGCGGCCCGGAGCATGATGGGCCTGTGAGCACGCCCGCCGCCTTCGACGCCGACCCGGCACCCGACGCCTCGGGCGCGCCGCCGGCCCGGGCGACCTACCACCACGGTGACCTGCGCCGGGCCCTGCTCGAGGCCGGCACCGACCTCGCCCGCGAGGGCGGGCCCGACAAGGTCGTCCTGCGGGAGGCGACGCGCCGCGTCGGGGTCTCGGCCAACGCGGCATACCGTCACTTCGCCGACCGGGACGCGCTGCTCGGCGAGGTCGTCTCGCGCGCCCAGGCGCGGGCCGCGGACGTCATCAGCGCCACGATGGACGCCGTCCCCGACGACCTCGAGGCGGGTCAGCGGGCCCGCGCCCGCTTCCGGGCGGTCGGCGTCGGCTACCTGCGGTTCGCGATGGACGAGCCGGGCCTCTTCCGCGCGGCCTTCGCCGTGCCCGTCGACCTCAGCCGGGCCGCCTCCCCCGACGCGGCCGGCGCCGGCGGACGCACTCCCTTCCAGCTGCTCGCCGACTCCCTCGACGCCATGGTCGACGCCGGCGTCATGTCCGAGGACGAGCGGCCGGGCGCCGAGCTGCTCGCATGGTCGGCCGTCCACGGCATGGCGATGCTCGCGCTCGAGGGGCCGCTGCGCGACCTGCCGCCCGGGGCCGTCGACGAGCTCGCGCCGCGGCTGGTCCGCATGGTCGACCTCGGCCTCGGCCTCTCCGACGGCGCGGACTGAGACGCGGGTCCCCGTCCCGGGTCAGACCCACTGGACGAGCTGGACGACGAGACCGTTCGGGTCGCGGTACTGCACGAAGCGCTCGCCCCACGGCTCGGTCTCCGGTGCGGTGACGACCTCGACCCCCTGCGACACGAGCCGCTCGTGCCAGCCGTCGAGGTCGTCGACGACGAAGGCGAGCAGCAGCCCGTCGCCCGCGGATCCGGCCGCCTCCGCCGGCTTGAACGTGGGCAGGCCGGTGCGCAGGAAGACGACGTTCGACCCGCCCGCGGGGTGGCGGAGGGAGACGAACCCGTCGTCGCGCATCTGGACGGCGTGGCCGAAGTGGTCGATGAGGAAGGCGGCCGACGCGTCGGGGTCGGGGACGTTGAGCGAGATGGCGAAGTCGGTGATGGTGCCGGGCATGGGATCCTCTTTCCGTACGATGTACGGATAATAACGTACGGCATACGGAATCGTTCCCGAGACGGTTCGCGAGACGAACGGGGTGGCCCATGGGCACCGTCCAGCTGCTCTGGCGGCGCGAGCACCCGCTGCCCACCCGGCCCGGACGGCGACCGACCATCACCGTCGACGCCGTCGTCGACGCCGGCATCCACGAGGCCGACGTCCGTGGCCTGCACGACATCTCGCTGCGCCGGATCGCCGAGCGCCTCGGGGTCGGGGTCATGACCCTCTACGGGCACGTCGAGAACAAGGCGCAGCTGCTCGACCTCATGGTCGACCAGTGCCGGCTCGACATGGAGTGGCAGCCGCTGGCCGGCTCGTGGAGGGCCCAGGTCGAGCAGGTCGCCGACGAGAACCTCGCATTCATGGCCCGTCACCCGTGGCTGGCGGACGTCGAGACCGAGCGCGCCGTCCTCGGCCCCGGCACCCTCGGCAAGTACGAGCGCGAGCTCGCCGCCGTCGAGCCGCTGCCCCTCGACGACGCCGCCAAGGACCAGGCGCTCGCCCTCGTGCTCACCTTCGTCCGGTCGTCCGCCCGGGCCCTCGAGGCGGCCCGCGCCGAGCGCCGCGAGGAGACCCCGGAGCAGTGGTGGGCCAGGGAGGGCGCCGAGCTCGCCGCCCTGGGGATCGAGGAGCGCTTCCCCCTCGCGAGCCGAGTCGGCGAGGCCGCCGGCGCGGCCACGAACGCCGCTGCCGACGCCCACGCCGCCCACGTGTTCGGCCTCGCCGTGCTGCTCGACGGGCTCGCTGCCGGACTCCCCCGGAGCGGCACCTAGGGTGGACCGGTGACCAGCGAGACCCGCGACAGCACCGGCACCGGCGTCCGCACCGACGCCGGCGCCGGGCTCGACCGCGACACACCCGCCTTCTACCGCCGGCTGGACCGCGGCCTCTACGCCCCGACCGTCCACGTGCAGGGCGCCTGGCGCGACGACGAGCAGCACATGGCGCCGGTCAGCGGCATCCTCGCCCACGAGATCGACCTGCACGAGCCGCGCGAGGGGATGCAGCTCGCGCGCATCTCCTTCGACATCCTCGGCATGATCCCGGCGCGGCCGAGCCGCGTCGAGGTGCGCACGGCGCGCCCCGGTCGCACCATCGAGCTCGTCGAGGCGACGATGCTCGTCGACGACCGCGCCGTCGTGCGCGCCCACGCGTGGAGGCTCGCCGCGCACGACTCCGAGCCGGTGGCCGGCGTCGAGCTCGAGCCGATCCCCGGGCCCGACGAGATGCAGCCCTGGGCCGGGGCCGACACGTGGGAGGGCGGCTACATCGAGGGACTCGAGTTCCGGGTCGACGCCCAGCGCCGCCCGGGCCGGACCCGTGCCTGGATCCGCGCCCTCAACCCGCTCGTCCACGGCGAGACCTGCTCGCCCACAGCCGATCTCGTGCGCCTGGCCGACACGGCCAACGGCATCGCCGTGCGCGTCTCGCCGCGGGAGTGGATGTTCCCCAACGTCGACCTCAGCGTGCACCTCTTCCGCGAGCCGGTGCGCGGGTGGGTCGGCTTCGACACCCGGGTGACGATGGGGCCGACGGGCCTCGGGCTGACGTCGACGACGTTGCACGACGAGCGCGGCCCGGTCGGGCGCGCCGAGCAGATCCTCACGGTGCGTCGCCTCGACGGCGCCTGACCCCGGAGCCGTCGCGCGACCACGACAACCTTCCGGCGCGCCGACGCGTCTGGATAGTGACGGCACGCCGCGCCAAAGCGCGGTTCGCCTGCCACAATGAAGGGCGCGACCGCGCCGACCCACACCCGCCGTCGCGCGGTCAGGACACCAGGGGACACCATGAGGACCATCCGCATGGACAGGAATCGCACGGTGGGCAGCGTCGCTGCCGCGCTCGCGGTCATCGCACTCGCCGCCACGGCCCCGGCCGCCCGTGCCGACGACGTGACCGGCACGCCGACGCCACCCGGCACCTCGTCCTCGACCGGCTCCAGCGCCGAGAGCACGTCGACCGAGACGACCACGACGACCGCAACCACGACGACGACCACGACGTCCCCGTCGAGCACGACGACCACCACCGCGGCGCCGACCACCTCCGTCCCGACCACCTCCGTCCCGACCACGACGACCCCGCCGCCGCCCGCGCCGAGCCCCGTCGTCATCCCCGCCGGCAGCTCCGGCTGGAAGGTCGAGGACCTCCAGGTGCGGCTGCGCCTCGTCAAGGCCTCCTACTGGACGTACGCCATCTCGGGCTACTACGGCTGGACGCTCGGCCAGGGCGTTCTCGCCTTCCAGCGCGACCAGTCGCTGCCGGAGTCCGGCGTCGTCGACCAGCGCACGTGGGACCGGCTCGTCGCGCTCACCGCCACGCGGACCCTCGCCACCGAGGGCGCATCGGGCAACCTCGTCAAGGACCTCCAGGTCCGCCTGCGCATCGTCAAGCCGTCCTGGTGGACCCTGCGGATCTCCGGCTACTACGGCTGGACCCTGGGCCAGCGGGTGCTGTCCTTCCAGCACGCCTACGACCTGCCCCAGTCCGGCGTCCTCGACCAGCGCACCTGGTCCCGGCTCGTGGCGGTGACGGCGACCCCGGTCACGATCGCCACGACCGCGCCCGTCGCCAACGTGCGCGAGCTCCAGCGCCGTCTGGGCGCCAAGGCGCTGTGGCCGTATGCGTACTCCGGCGTCTACGGCTGGACGCTCGGCCAGGAGGTGCTCGCCTTCCAGCGCCTCTACGACCTACCGCAGTCGGGCGTCGTCGACAGCCGCACGTGGGCACGCCTGCGGGCCCTCACGTACACGCCCGGCACCTTCGACAAGCACCGCTACTACGCCGGCCTGCGCCCGCTCGTGCCGACGCTCGCCTCGCTCGACAAGCGCTGCCACGCGGGCCGGGTCATGTGCGTCGACAAGGCCACCCGGACGCTGACGTGGGTCGTCGGCGGCACGCCGCAGACCGCCATGTGGGCCCGCTTCGGCCGCCCCGGGGCCGAGACGCGCGAGGGCACCTTCAGCGTCTCCCGCAAGTACGAGTACGTCATCTCCAACCTCTACTTCACGCCGATGCCCTACTCGATGTTCTTCTCCGGCGGCCAGGCCGTGCACTACTCGTCGAACTTCGCCCGGCTCGGCTACGCCAGCGCCAGCCACGGCTGCGTCAACATCGCCGACTACGCCCAGGTCAAGGCGCTCTTCTTCAAGGTGCGCATCGGCGACAAGGTCGTCGTCTACCACTGAGCCCGAGCCGTCAGTGTGGCTGGGCGATGGAGCGAGCGGCCGTGTCAGCAGAGCAAACCCGATCAGGTATGCGGGTGGCCCGGTCACACAGGATCGTGACGTGACCGGACCCCGCGACACCTTCAGCGCCTGGCTGGACGTGCTCGTCGACACCCTCGACGAGCCCGACCTGACCGGTGAGCAGATCGCGGGCCGGCTGCACCTGTCACGGTTCCACCTCGACCGCATCGTCAGCGCGGGCGCCGGTGAGGCGCCGCGCTCCCTGCGCCGCAGGGTGCTGCTCGAGCGCTCGGCCTACCGTCTGGCGGCGAGCCGCCGCTCCGTCCTCGACATCGCCGTCGAGGCGGGCTACGGCTCGCACGAGGCCTTCACGCGGGCGTTCCGCCGCGCCTACGGCACGACGCCGAGCGCGTGGCGCGGACGTCCGGGGACGATCCGCCTCGAGGCGGCCAACGACATCCACTTCCACCCGCCGGGCGGCATACGCCTCCCGGCCCAGCGAAAGGTCACGGCCATGGACCTCGTGCAGAGGATGGTCGAGCACCACATCTGGCTGACCGGCCAGCTCATCGAGTGCGCCGGTCAGCTCACCGACGAGCAGCTCGACGAGGTGATCGTCGTGGGCGTCGACGACGACCCCGACCCCTCGACGCTGCGCCGCATCGTCAGCCGGCTCGTGGGCCAGATGGCGATGTGGAACGCGACGATGGCGAGCCGCGAGTACGACTTCTCGCTCGAGGAGCACGAGTCGCTGACGTCGGCGAGGCGCCGCCTCGCCGAGGCTGCGCCCGTCTTCGTCGGCCACGTGCGCGACGCGATCGAGCAGGGCCGTCTCGACGACGTCTTCGTCGACGCGTCGTGCGACCCGCCCTACGTGTGCTCCTACGGCGCGATGGTCGCCCACGTGCTGACGTTCGCCGCGCACCGGCGCACCCTCGCGGTGCGGGCGCTCGACAAGCACGGTGTCACGCGGCTCGGGTGGGGCGACCCCATCGAGTGGCTCGACGCCGCCCACCGAGCCTGACGGCACACCCCGCGGTCACTCGACGGAGGTCGCGACCTTCGTGCCGAGCTCGACGGTGCGGCTCACGGTGCACCACTCGTCGTGCGAGCGCTTGACGAGCTTGGGCAGCATCTCGCGCGCGGCGTCACCGCCGTCGCCCTCGGGGAAGCGGACGCGGAAGCGCACCTCGATGTCCTCGAGGTGGTTGCCGTGCTCGTCCTTGACCTTGTCGGCCGTCACCTCGATCTCGAACTGCTCGGGCTCGGCGCGGCGCGTCGTCACGGTGTCGACGTCAACCGCGGTGCACCCGGCGATGGCGGCCAGGAGCAGCTCGACCGGCGAGAGCTCGTCGGTGCCGGAGCTGAGACTGATCGAGCCGCCGCGGTCGTTGCGGGCGGTGTAGCGGCCGACGCTGTCGCGGGTCAAGGTGACGCGGCGCAGGTCCTTCGGGTCTCTCTCGGTCATGCTGTTCAGCCTCTCAGACGTCGGGGTCGGCGGCTCGTCGCGTCCGGCGCTCAGAGCCAGGCATCGGCGAGCAGCTCGTAGGAGCGCAGCCGGGCCTCGTGGTCGTGGGCACCGCACGTGACGATGACCTCGTCGACGCCGGTGGCCTCGACGAAGCCGGCGAGCCCGTCGCGCACCTCGTCGGGCGTGCCGACGAGCGACACGCGGGTCATCTCGCTGACGGCCTGACGCTCGGCCGGCGACCACTGCGCCATGAGGCCCGCGATGTCGCCCTCGGGCTCGGGCAGGCCGGTGCGGCGGCCGGTGACGATGCCGTGGAAACGCTGGAGCACGCTCGTGAAGAGGCGCTCGGCCTCGGCCGTCGTGTCGGCGACCATGACGTTGACGCCGGCCATCGAGCGCGGCGCGTCGAGCCCGCCGGGCTCCGTCGACGGGGTGAAGCGCGAGCGGTAGACCTCGAGCGCGCTCATCAGCGCGGCCGGCGCGAAGTGCGAGGCGAAGGAGTAGGGCAGGCCGAGTGCGGCGGCCACCTGGGCGCCGCCGTGGCTCGAGCCGAGGATCCAGATCGGCACGTGGGTGCCCTCGCCGGGGATCGCGCGGACCTTGGCGTCGGGGTCCGGGTCGCCGAGGTAGCCGATGAGCTCCTCGACCTCGCCGGCGAAGTTCATCGCGGCGGCCTCGTTGCGGCGCAGCGCGCGGGTCGTGAAGGGATCGGTGCCCGGGGCGCGGCCGAGCCCGAGGTCGATGCGTCCCGGGTGGATCGTCGCGAGGGTGCCGAACTGCTCCGCGACGACGTACGGCGCGTGGTTGGGCAGCATGATCCCGCCGGCGCCGACGCGGATCGTCTCGGTCTGGTCGGCGACGTGGCCGATGAGGACCGCCGTCGAGCTCGACGCGACGCCGCGCATGTTGTGGTGCTCCGCCATCCAGCAGCGCTGGTAGCCCCACTTCTCGGCGTGCCGGGCGATGTCGACCGTCGAGGCGATCGCCTCGCCGGCGGTGCCGCCGTCGAGGACGGGCACGAGGTCGAGGATGTTCAGCTGGGCTCTCGGGGCAGGACTCACGTGGGTGCCAACGGGCCGCGCCGGTCCGGGTATTCCAACGACCGATCGGCCCGGCCCCCGTTCAGGGCAGGTCGAGCTGGGACACCTGGTCGTCGTAGTCGGGGCAGAACGCCTGCACGCCCGCGGCCATGAGCTGCTTGGTGCGCAGCGCGTCACCGGTGTTGGGCAGGGGCACGTCGTCGTCGTCGACGGCGATCTGGGCCAGCTCGACGCCGCCGTTCTTCAGCGCCCAGCACGTCGTCGTCCCGGTCTCGATGTCGTCGTCGACGGTGGCGCCGGTGACCGACGCCCCCAGCTGCTGCGCGGCGAGGACGAACTGCGCCTCCTGCGCCGAGATGCTCGGCCGTGCGTCCGCGACCCCCACCGGCAGGTCGCCGAGCGTCGGGTCCGACCCACCGCACGCGGCCAGGGACAGGACGACGAGGAGGGCGGCCCCCGCAGCGAGCGCCCGGCGCGGAGCCGGCCGGACGGCATACGGCCGCGGAGCGTGCGCTGGTGTCATCGCGTTCATCGTTACCCTGAACGCGTGAGCGAGCCCGATCGTCCCCACGACGCCGCGTCCGCGCGGCTGGCCGCCGAGGCGCCCATCGCCCGGGGTGCGGTCGTCGCGTCGCTGTCGGCGGTCGTCCTCGGGTTCGTCTTCCTGCCGCAGCTGCTCGGGCTGGCGCTCGCCGGGATCAGCCTCGCGCGCCGCGAGCCGGGCGGTCGCCGGCCGGCGCTGCTCGCCGCCGGCATCAGCCTGCTGCTCACCGTCGTGTGGGGCATCGTGCTCGGCCTGCTCCTCAAGTGGTGGGCCACCTCGCGCTGACCCGACCCTCCTACTGGGAGTACGTCGAGAGGAACTTCTCGAGGCGGCCGACGGCGTCCTCGAGGTCCTCGACGCGCGGCAGGAAGACGAGCCGGAAGTGGTCGGGCGTCGCCCAGTTGAAGCCCGTGCCGTGCACGATGAGCATCTTCTGGTCACGCAGCAGGTCGAGGGCGAAGCGCTCGTCGTCGCGGATGTCGTGGACCTTCGGGTCGAGCCGCGGGAAGAGGTAGAGCGCCCCCTCGGGCTTGGTGACCGAGACGCCCGGGATGGCGTTCAGCAGCTCCCACGCGACGTTGCGCTGTTCGAGGAGCCGGCCGCCGGGGAGGATCAGCTCGTTGATCGACTGGTAGCCGCCGAGCGCGACCTGGATCGCGTGCTGGGCCGGCACGTTGGCGCACAGCCGCATGTTGGCGAGGATGTCGAGGCCCTCGAGGTAGTTGCGCGCGTGCTCCTTGGGCCCGGTGATGACGAGCCAGCCGGAGCGGAAGCCGGCGACGCGGTAGGCCTTGGAGAGGCCGTTGAAGGTGAGGCAGAGCAGGTCGGGCGCCAGGGCCGCGATCGAGGTGTGCGTCGCACCGTCGTAGAGGATCTTGTCGTAGATCTCGTCGGCCATGATGATCAGCTCGTGCTCGCGGGCGACCTGCGCGATGGCCTCGAGGACCTCCCGCGGGTACACGGCGCCCGTCGGGTTGTTCGGGTTGATGACGACGATGGCGCGCGTGCGGTCGGTGACCTTGCTGCGGATGTCGTCGAGGTCGGGCGCCCAGCCGGCCTGCTCGTCGCAGACGTAGTGGACGGCGTTGCCGCCGGCGAGGCTCGCGGCCGCGGTCCACAGCGGGTAGTCCGGCGCGGGGATGAGCACTTCGTCGTCGTTGTCGAGCAGTCCCTGCATCGCCATGACGATGAGCTCGCTGACGCCGTTGCCGAGGTAGATGTCCTCCACGCCGACGGGCGGGAAGTCGCGCACCTCGTAGTGCTGCTTGACGGCGCGCCGGGCCGAGAGGATGCCCTTGCTGTCGCTGTAGCCCTGCGCCGTCGGCAGCTCCTGGATGACGTCGACGAGGATGTCCTCGGGCGCCTCGAAGCCGAACGGCGCCGGGTTGCCGATGTTGAGCTTGAGGATGCGGTGCCCCTCGTCCTCGAGCCGCTTGGCCTCGGCCAGGACGGGACCACGGATCTCGTAACAGACGTTCTGGAGCTTCTTGCTCTGGGTCACCGCGCGCATGTGGACCAGCGTCCCACCGGCGTATGCCGCGGGCTGCGTCATTCCCACCATGTGGCCCGTCACGTCGGTCACGTCGCGCGTGGGACGGGTGTGACGACGAGGCCACTCGACGGGGTCGGGGGGCTCACTCGAGGGGGGTTGGGCGCTCACTCGAGTGGGGTTGGTGCCTAGCGACCGAGGCAGCCGACGGCGGAGCCCGGACTGCTGGCCGTCAGGGACGCGACGAGCTGGTTGAGCGCGCCGGCAGCGACGTCGACCGTCAGGACGTGGCCGTCCTCGACGCGGGTCAGGTGGGCGACGACGGGCGGCACGGCGGTCCCCTGCGTCCAGCCCTTCTGCTCGAGGTAGCCGACGAGCTCGGCGGCCTGCGGCCCGGTCGAGGGCGGGTACGTGCGGGTGATGCGCCCGTCGACGCCCTCCCGGCAGGGCGGCAGCTCGCTGTGGCCGAGCGGGACCATCGAACGGTCGAGCTCTTCGACCTCGCGCGCGAGGGACTCGTAGGCGGCGACGTCGTCGGCGTGGGCGCGGCTCGACCAGGCCCAGCCGCCGAAGGCCAGCAGGCCGACCACGAGCACGACGAAGACGATGGCGGCCGGGCCGGGACGTCGCCGGCTCCGGGGGGCGCGGGCTCGTTCAGGGGCGCCGTCAGGGGCGCCGTCGGGGGCGCCGTCGGGGGTGCCGTCAGGGGCGCCGGTGGGGGCCTCGTCGACGAAGCCGGAGTCACTCACCGGGACAGTGTCGGGCACCCGGCCCCCCTCTGTCAGGGACCACGGCAACTGTCGCCGATCCGTGACCCCGGCGGCCTCAGCGGCGGACGAGGGGCCGGTCGAGGTCGAGCAGGTGGCGCCAGTCGGTACGGCGGGCGGTGCGCAGCCCGCGCCGCAGCAGCAGCACGAGGACGACGAGGGCGAGCGGGACCCCGAGGGCCGTCGTCGTCAGGCCGAGGCTGTAGCCCTCGGGGAGGGTCGCGAAGCAGACGACGGTCGCGACGACGGCGAGGGGCCGCTCGAGCCGCTCCTGCCACAGGGCGCCGAGCGACACGGCGAAGAGCGGGAGCGCCCAGAGGTAGTACCACCCGAGGAAGACGGGGGCGAGGACGACGACGGCGAGCATGGCCCAGGCGATGCCCCGCACCGGGCGCAGGCGTGGCTCGGCCGCGGCGTCCTCCGCGGCCAGGCCCCGGGTGTCCGCCGGCTTGAGGGCCGCGAGCCAGACGAGGACGAGGAGCAGGGCGAGGACGACGAGCCCCACGGCCCGCGCGGTCGCGATGCCGGCGTCGCGCCACTCGTCGTGGCCGAGCAGATGACCGACCGCACCGACGGCGATCCCGACGGCGGTCGGCAGCGACGTCCACTGCTCGTTCTTGCCCGGGGTCCCCGTCGGGTTGAGCCACGAGAACCCGAGACCCGTCACGACCCCGCCCAGGGCCATGGGGACGCCGGAGCACAGCAGCGTCAGGGCGCCGGCACGCACGACGTCACCCCAGCGGGCGTATGCCGTCCCGCCGGTCCCCGCGGCCCGCGCGGTCGCGCCGTGGCGGGCCCAGAGGATGACGACGAACGGCAGCGCGACGACGGCGGTGACCTTGACCATGGCCCCGAGGGCGATGACGACGCAGGCGATCACGAAGCGCCCGCGCAGCGCGAGGGCGAGGCCGCCGAGCACCGCCGCCACCATGAGGGCGTCGTTGTGGGCTCCCCCGACGAAGTGCGCGCCGACGAGGGGCACCGCGACGCCGAGCCAGAGCGCCCGCACGGGTGACCAGCCGATCCGGCGGGCGATGTCGGGCACGGCCCACGCCATGACGGCGACCCCCGCCACGGCGAGCAGCCGCAGGAGCAGGAGCGCGACCCACAGCTCGCCCGAGACCGAGGCGACCGCCCGGGCGAGGAGCAGCCAGACGGGCCCGTAGGGCGTCGGGCTGTCGAGCCAGGTCGGCGCCGTCGAGCCGCGCCACGGCGAGTCGAGCTCACGGACGACGTGGTCGTAGGGGCTGAGGCCCTGGTCCCAGAGCAGACCCTGGGCGGCGTAGGAGTAGAGGTCCCGACTGTAGAGCGGCATCGCCGCGACGAGCGGCGCGAACCACAGGGCGATGGTCACCCACCACCAGTGCACCGACACGTCGGCGTCGCGCAGCCGCCACCAGGCGAGGACGAGCAGGCCCATCGCGAGCACCGCGACCGTGGCGAGCAGGGGCGAGCCACCCTTGGGCGTCCACCAGGCGACGCCCGGCCAGAGCACGCCGGTGTTGGGTCGCGGCAGGGCGCCCGAGCCCCACGAGGCGGCCGCGAGCACGACCCCGCCGACGGCGCCCGCCCAGCGCCACGTGCCGGCGGTGCCGGCGCGTCGCGGCTCAGCCATGCGTGACCGGTTCGTCGCCCCACGCGAGCAGGCGCCACCCGGCCTCGGGGTCGCCCTCCATCGTCACGACGTGCGCGTTGTCGAGCCGGCGGCCGTCGAAGAAGTCGGCGGGCAGCCCGAGCGAGGCCGAGCACCACACGCGCATGGCGGCCCCGTGGCTCACGGCGACGGCGGACTCGTGGCCGTCGGAGGCGATGCGGGCGATCGCCGCGTCGTAGCGCTCCATGAAGCCGGCCCCGCTGTCGCCGCCGGGGATCGTGTGGTGGGGCTCGTCGCGCCAGCGGATGACGGCGTCGATGTAGGGCTGCCACTCGGTCGACATCTCGTAGTCGCCGGCCTGGATCTCGCGCAGCCCGGGGAGCACGACCATGTCGAGGCCGAGCATCTCGGCGAGCGGCGCCGCGGTCTGCTGGGTGCGCACGAGGTCGGAGGTGTAGATCGCCCCGAGGTCCTCGCCCCCGAGCCGGTCGGCGAGGTCCCGCGCCTGCGCGCGGCCCTCGTCGGTGAGGTCGAGGCCGGGCACGGCCGTGTCGAGCTGGCGGGCGACGTTGGCATGGGTCTGGCCGTGGCGCACGAGGTAGAGCCGCACGGTCAGAGCCCCTTCACCGTGACGCCGCTCAGGCACTCGACGCCCTTGCTGGGTCCGGTGTGGAAGTCCTTGACGGAGACCGGCGCGGTCGCCCCGGCGGCGAGCGTCACCTCGACCTCCTTGCCCGCGACGTCGGAGCCGTCGGAGGTCTTGACGATGAAGACGGCCACGGTGAAGGTGTGCTCCTGCGTGTCGGAGTTGGTGAGGGTGCCGGTGAAGCTCCACGACTCGCCCGTGGGGGTGCACGTCGCGCCGGTGAGGCTCGAGGCTGCGTCGAAGAGGCCGCCGTCGCCGGGCTCGGTCGTGTCGACGGGGTCGGGCACGTCGTCGCTCGGGGTCTCGGCCGTGATCGTCGGCTGCACGGGCACGCTGACCGTCGGGGCCACGGAGCCGTCGGGCGACGACGGGGCGGGCTGGCCGCAGCCCGCGAGCGCCAGCACGAGCGAGGCGGACAGGCCCAGCGCGAGGGTCGGGACGGCATACGCCCGGGGTGTCCGGATGACCCGGGTGGCTGGGCGCGGTCGGCCTGGCATGGGCACGTGCGGCCCCTTCCTGTCGCGAGGTGTGCGCCGCCCATTGTGCCCCGCGAGGGCGTCAGGACAGCGTCAGCCGGGCCGCGACCGCCGCGACGACGACGAGCAGGCCCGCACCGAGGGCGAGCGTGTCGGGCAGACGCCACGGCGCGGGGCCCGCCCACGTGCGGCGGCGGGCCTCGGCGAAGCCCCGGGCGTCCATCGCGAGCGCGAGCGTCGAGGCCTGGCCGAGGGCGCCGATGAGGAGCCCGCCGGTGACGACGACGGCCTCGCGGCCGCGGGCCAGGACCCCGTGGTCGGCCCGGATACCGCGCACGCGACGGGTCGTCATGAGCTCGCCCCAGAGGGTGTCGAAGGACTGGAGCCGCTGAAGGGCCGCCGTCGCGGCGACGACGGGACGGGCCGGGAGCCGGACCCGCTGGGCGAGGTGGTCGCCGAGGCCCTCCGGGTCGAGGAAGCCGACGACGAAGGCCGAGGGCACGAGCAGGCAGAGCACGCGCAGCGCGGCCCCCGCGGCGACCTCGAGGTCCCGGCCGCCGAGGAGCCACGCCGACCAGGCGACGCCGGCGACGGCGAGCGCCGCGGGCGCGAGACGCGCGAGGACGCCTCGGAGACGTCCCTCCGGCGCGCGACCTCGCCCCGGGGCGATGAGGCCGACGAGTCCGAGCACGACCTCGACGGCGAGGACGGCCAGGCCCTGGCGCCACGTGTCGAGCAGGGCCGGCAGGGGCAGGACGCAGAGGGCCGCACCGAGCAGTGCCAGGGGCCCGACGCGGGCGAGCAGCGGGTGGCGCTCGGGCTCCGGGTCGGGCGGCGGCTGGGTGGGCGCAGCGAGCCGGACGACGTCGTCGGCGTCGTCGACGACGCCGGGGTCGTGGGTCGTGACGACGACGGCCGCACCCTCGTCACGGGCCGCGGCGAGCACGCCGGACACCGCCGACCACGTGAGCCGGTCCTGCCCGACGGTCGGCTCGTCGGCGAGCACGAGGGCCGGGCCGTGCGCGACGGCCGACGCCATGGCGAGGCGGCGCTGCTCACCGCCGGAGAGCTGGCGCGGGTCGGCCTGAGCCAGGTGCGCGAGACCGAGAGCGGCGAGCAGCGCGTCGGCCCTCCGGCCGGCGGTCTCGGGGTCCTGCCCGAGCGCGAGCGGGGTGGTGAGCACGTCGTCGCGCACCGTGCGGCCGACGAGCGAGGTCGCCGCGCGCTGCGGCACCCACGCGACGACGCGCGCGAGGTCGAGCGAGGACCACTCGTGCGGGGGCGCGAGGCGGTCACGCGCTGCTGCACGCTCGCCGGTCCCGGCCGGGGTCAGGGGCAGCGCGACGTCGACGCTGCCGCGGGCCGGCTCGACGAGACCGCCGAGCGCGGACATGAGCGAGGACTTGCCGGCACCGCTCGGGCCGACGAGGGCCACGGACCGGCCGGCTCGTGCCTCGAGGTCGGCGCCGTCGACGGCGAGGGTGGTGCGGGACCGCTCCCCCAGTCGACGGCTCCGGTGCTCCACCCGGATGTCGGAGGCCGTTGCGACGACCCGGCCCTGCGGCACGCGCCCCGCCGCCGCGTGCGGAGCCGGCTCGAGGTCGAGCCGGAGGGGCTCTGGGTCGGGCACGCCGGGGACCCAGATCCCCTGCGCCGCAAGGGACTCCCCGTAGCCGGCGAGAACCGCGCGCGGCTCGCCGTCGGCCACGACGGAGCCCGCCGCGTCGAGGACGACGAGCCGGTCGACGAGGTCGAGCCAGCCGTCGAGCCGGTGCTCGACGACGACGAGGGTGAGGCCGCGCCGCTCGACGACGTCGGCCACGACGGCCCGCACGTCGGCGGCCGTGTCGGCATCGAGCATCGCCGTCGGCTCGTCGAGCAGGAGCACCGACGGCTCCATGACGAGCGCCCCCGCGAGCGCGAGCCGCTGGGACTCGCCCCCGCTCAGGGTCGACGGCGCGCTGTCGGCCGGCATCGTCAGCCCGACCTCGCGCAGCGCGGCCGTGACGCGGGACGGCATCTCGTCCCGCGGCAGCACGACGTTCTCGAGGCCGAAGGCGACGTCACGACCGATGCTCGACGCGACGACGCCGGCGCCCGGGTCCTGCAGGACGAGGCCGACGGAGCCCGGAACGTCCTGTGGCGCATGGCCGCCCACGGTCACCGTGCCCGACAGGTCACCGGCGTCCGCGGTGAGCAGGAGGCCGGCGACGGCCCGGAGCAGGGTCGACTTGCCCGACCCGCTCGGCCCGGCGAGCAGCACGCGCTCGCCGGGCTCGAGGGTGAGGTCGAGGCCGTCGAGGACCGGACGGGGGCGCCCGAAGGGTCTCCACGTCAGGTCCTCCACGCGCACGCCGAGGCCCGAGGACACCGACGACGACCGCGCGTCGAGGTGCTCCGCTTCTCGTGCCATCGGCGCGTCCACCTCGAACCAGTCAGACGGCCCGCTGCTCGCGGACCTCCTGGCCCGGCGGGAACGGGTTGAGCGCACCCGCCGCGGCGAGCAGACGCGTCAGGCCGGCGGCGAGGAGCGAGCCGAGGACCGCGACCGAGGCGCCGAGCAGGAGCAGGTAGGAGATCTTGTAGCCCCAGCCCCAGTCGGTCCAGTAGGAGTACCACTCGTAGACGGCCTCGAACGCGCCGCCGAGGAAGCCACCGAGCAGCAGCGGCGCCCAGCTGTAGACGGCATACGCGAAGACGGCGAAGCCGAGCTCGACCCCGAGCCCCTGGACGAGACCCGACACGAGCGTGGTCAGGCCCCACTGCGTGCCGATGAGCGCCGACACGACGGCCGCGAGGAGCTCGGTGAAGACGGCCGCGCCGGGGCGCCGGATGATGAGCATCCCGACGATGCCGGCCACGAGCCAGGGCCAGTTGAAGAGGGCCCCGAGGGGGGGGAAGGCCGCGGACACGGCCTCGGACGGGACGGCGTAGACGAGCCCCCAGGCCCAGTAGGCGACGCCGAAGGCGACGCCGAGGAAGGCGCAGGTGAGCAGGTCGATGGTGCGCCAGCGGGTCAGCGGACCGCTCGCGGTGATGGTGCTGGACATGGTGTGTCTCCCGGGTTCCAGTGGATACGTGTGGATACCTGGGGGAAGCCAGCCGGCCGGCACACGTCGATGACGCATGCCGTGCGGTGGCCTGAGAAATACCGACTTCCTTCGCCGGTGCTAACCGGAGCAGGTTCGAGGGTCTGCGGCTCTGCCGTCTGGCTGCCGCACTCTCAGCGCTAAGGGCGCTCCCCTGTCGTGATGAACGGGTGGTGCTCTTCAGTTGTGGGGACGACTGTACTCGTTGGTCCGCCGCGCCCCGTGGGTACAGTCTCAGCATGGCATCCAAGGACACGAAGAAGGCCGTCTCGAGGGCGAAGGCCAAGGCCCAGGACGCCGCAGCGCCGCGCACGCCCCTCGGCGGCCCCGCGTGGAAGATCCTCAGCGTCGGCTCGACCATCCTGGCGACGAAGATCGCCACCGACGCCGCGCAGAAGGGCTGGAAGCTCGCGACCGGCCGCAACGTGCCCGTCAAGGGTGACTTCGAGCGCGAGCGCACGCGTGACGTCGTGCTCTTCACGGCACTGTCGTCGATGGCCGTGGCGACGGCTCGGGTCGCCGTCGAGCGCGGCGCCGCAAGCTACTACCGTCGCTCGACCGGGCACCTGCCCAAGGCGCTCGAGGACGAGAAGGTGTCACCCACCGACAAGAAGGCGTCGAAGAAGCTCGCCAAGGGCAAGGCGAAGGCCGAGCGGGCGACGAGGAAGGCCATCGACAAGGCCACGGGCGGCCGCTGACGCTCAGCCGCCGGACCCGCCCGGCGCGTGACGCCGCAGGCCGGACGGTTCAGCCCGAGTCGTCCGGCACGAGCACCGCAGCCCCGTGCACGCGGCCCGCCTCGAGGTCCAGGAGCGCGCGGTCGGCCTCTCCGAGGGGGACCGGCGTCGTGGCCACCCGGAGCTGCAACCGCTCGGCCAGCAGGAGGAACTCCACGCCGTCCTGCCTCGTGTTGCTCGTGACGCTGCGCACGGACCGCTCGCGGAAGAGGTGGCGCTGGTAGTCGAGCGCGGGGATGTCGCTGAGGTGGATGCCCGCCAGGGCCAGCGTGCCGCCCGGCGCCAGGGCCTCGAGCGCGATCGGGACGAGCTCGCCCACCGGTGCGAAGAGGATCGCGGCGTCGAGCGGCACCGGCGGCGCGTCGTAGGGACCACCGACCGACGCCGCCCCGAGCTCTGCCGCGAGCGCCCGGGCACCCACCCCCCGGGTCAGCACGTGCACCTCCGCCCCCTGCGCGACGGCGACCTGAGCCGTGAGGTGGGCGCTCGCGCCGAACCCGTAGATGCCGAGCCGGCCCCCGGGCGGCAGCTGCGCGCGTCGCAGCGAGCGGTAGCCGATGATGCCCGCGCACAGCAGCGGCGCCGCGTCGACGTCCGAGAACGAGGCCGGGACCCGGTAGGCGTACGCCTCGGGCACGACGGTCCACTCCGCGTAGCCTCCGTCCGCGTCCCAGCCGGTGTATCGCGATGCGTCGCAGAGGTTCTCGCGTCCCGACCGACACCACCGGCACGCGCCGCACGTGGTCCGCAGCCAGGCCACGCCCACCCGGTCCCCGAGCGCGAAGCGGTGGGCGCCCTCGCCGAGGAGAGCCACCTCGCCCACCACCTCGTGGCCGGGCACGAGGTGGTGCCGGTGTCGTGGCAGGTCGCCGGTGACGACGTGCAGGTCGGTGCGGCACACCCCACAGGCGCGCACTCGGACCAGCACGTCGCCGGGGCCGGGCTCCGGGACCGGCAGCTCGGCCCTGACGAGCGGGTGCCGCCGCAGCGGCCCCGGATCGTCGACGACCCACGCCTGCATCGTGCTCGTGGCGCCTCCCTCGGGCCGTCGGTCGTGCCGGCGCACGACGTCCCCCCATCCCACGCCCCGCCCACGGGGCGCGGCTAGGGTCCAAGGTCCCGCGCCGCGGTGCCCTTCGCCCCTGAGCACGCCGCCGTCCGCGTGCTGTTCTGGTCTGAGACCGATCGAGGAGGCCATCGTGAGAGCACACGTCGGAGACCGCATCGTGCTCGCGGCAGAGCACGTCGACGAGCCCACCCGTGACGGGGAGGTGCTCGAGGTCCACGGCGCCGACGGCGGGCCGCCGTTCGTCGTGCGCTGGGCGGACGGCCACACCGGGCTCATCTACCCCGGCCCCGGGTCGGTGCTGCACCTCGGAGTGCCCGGCGACGACAAGGCGGCGAGCGCCGCGCCCCGGCCGGCGAGGCCGGCGGACCGTGCACCGACCCAGCACCTGCGCGAGTGGCAGGTCCGGGTCTCGCTGCTCGAGTCCGGCGACGACACGAGGGCGACCGTCGTGCTCGTCGCGGACCCCACCGACCGCCTGAGCGCCCAGGGCTCGAGCCACCGCGCGTCCGACGACCCGGCGTCCCGCCGGATCGGCGACGAGGTGGCCGTCGCCCGGGCCCTGCGCCACCTCGCCGACCAGCTCATCGTCGCGGCGGAGCGCGACATCGAGCAGCGCACGGGCGAGGAGGCCCACGTCAGGACGACCTGAGCAGACGCCGCACGGCGTGACTCGGCGCCGCCTCGCCCCCACGTGGCGCGTCAGGCGTCGCCGACACGGACGATGCCGGTCTCGTACGCGAGCACGACCATCTGCACCCGGTCGCGCAGTCCCAGCTTGGCGAGGATGCGCCCGACGTGGGTCTTGACCGTGGCCTCGGCGACGAAGAACGTCGCGGCGATCTCGGTGTTGTTCAGCCCCCTGCCCACGGCCTCGAGCACCTCGCGCTCGCGCTCGGTGAGGACGTCGAGCCGCTCGAGGCCGGAGGGCTGTGCGGGGTTCGCGAGCACGGGGAGGAAGCGGTCGAGCAGGCGTCGGGTCGGCCCGGGGGCGACGACGGCGTCGCCGGTGTGCACGGCCCGGATCGCCGAGAGCAGCTCCGACGGGCCGGCGTCCTTGAGCAGGAAGCCGGCCGCACCCGCGCGCAGCGCCGCGTAGACGTACTCGTCGAGGTCGAAGGTCGTCAGGACCAGCACCTTGGGGGTGTCGCCCCGCTCGACGACCCGGCGGGTCGCCTCGATGCCGTCGAGCCGCGGCATCCGGATGTCCATGAGCACGACGTCGACGTCACGACCCGGCAGCGCGTCGAGCGCGGCGAGCCCGTCGGCGCACTCGGCGACGACGTCGATGTCGGGCTCGGCGTCGAGCACCATGCGGAAGCCCGCTCGCACGAGCGCCTGGTCGTCGACGATCATCACCCGGGTCGGCCGGTCCACCGGTCGCTCCCTCGTCACCTCGGTCACCGCTCCCCCTCCGTCGGCATCGTCGCGAGCACCTCGAAGCCGCCACCCGCCCGCGGTCCCGCCGTCAGCGTGCCACCGTGCACGGCGACCCGCTCGCGCATGCCCGGCAGCCCGTGGCCGCGACCGTCGTCGACGCTGCGCGGGCCGACCCCGTCGTCGCACACCGAGATCCGCAGCAGGTCCTCGGTCTGCTCGACGTCGACGACGGCGCTCGCGCCGGGACCGGCGTGCTTGATGACGTTGGTGAGCGCCTCCTGGACGACGCGGTATGCCGCGAGGTCGAGTCCCACGGGCCGCGCGCGCTCGGCGCCCCGGACCGTCAGGGTCACCGGCACCCCGGCCGCACGGACGCCCGCGACGAGGTCGTCGAGCTGGTCCACGCCACCGCTGGGGGCGAGCTCGACGCCCGACTCGGGGTCGCGCAGCACGCCGACCAGACGGCGGGTCTCGGTCAGGGCGTCCCGGGCCGTCGAGCCGATGGTCTCGAGCGCACCCACCGACCGGGCGAGCGCGCCCTCGGGACTGCGCTCGGCGGCATACGCGGCGCCGTCGGCCTGCACGACGATGACCGACAGGGCGTGCGCCACGACGTCGTGCATCTCGCGGGCGATGGCCGCGCGCTCCTGCTGGGCGGCGAGCCGCAGCGCCTGCTCGCGCTCGCGCTCGACCCGCTCGGCGCGGTCCTCGAGGTCCGCGAGGCGCTGGCGGCGGGCGCGCTTGAGGTCGCCGAGGGCCCATGCCGCGAGCGAGGCCGCGGCGCAGGCGACGAAGGTGAAGAGGAACTCGCCGGGACCGGGCACGCGGCCGCTGACGGCCGAGAACCGAACGCCGGCGATGGCCGACCCGAGCGCGGCGACGCCGAGGCCGGCGAGGCGCACGCCGCGGCGACGGTCGTAGGCGGCCAGCGAGTAGAGCGCGACGAGGAAGGCGATGTCGCCGGGGAGCAGGTTGCTCGTCGGGACGACCCGGATCGCGAGCGCGATGCTGACGACGGCGAACGCCGTGGCCGGGTGGGTCCGCCTCCAGATGAGCGCGAGGTTGGAGAGGCCGACGACGGCCCAGCCGATGCCCTGGCCCTCACCGAGCACGACGAGGCCGAGCAGCGCGAGGAAGACCGCGAGCGGGACGTCGAGGAGCAGCGGCCGGCGCTGCAGCCAGTCGTAGACGCTCCCCTCGCTCACGCCCCGAGCCTACGAGGGCCGTGGGGTCGGGTCGTCAGACCGTGGTCGGAGACCGGCCGGACGTCGCCGTCCGTCGCGCGGATGTCTCCATGATCACGCGGCGAAGCACGGCTGCGTGCCCGTGAGCGGGAGGACGATGGAGGTGGACCCGAGGAGGGGCCATGAGCAGTCACGAGAGACCCGAGCGGCACGGACCGGCGCCGGCACTGACGTTCCTCGGCGCGGCCGGGACCGTCACCGGCAGCAAGTTCCTCGTCGAGGGCGAGGGCGCGAGACTCATGGTCGACTGCGGCCTCTACCAGGGCGAGCGGCGCTGGCGGTCGCTCAACTGGGAGGCGCCTCCCGTCGACCCGGCCTCGGTCGACGCCGTGGCGCTGACGCACGCCCACCTCGACCACTGCGGCTACCTGCCGGCGCTCGTCAAGGGCGGCTTCACCGGGCCGGTGCACGCGACGGCCGGGACCGCCGCCCTCGCCGGAGTCATCCTGCGCGACAGCGCGCACCTGCAGGAGGAGGAGGCCGAGGGAGCGCGGCGCGGCGGCTGGTCCCGGCACGACCCGCCCCTGCCGCTCTACACCGTCGCGGACGCCGAGGTCGCCATCGCGGCGCTGCGCCCCGTCGGCGAGGACGCGGCCGTACGCGTGGGCGGGGCGAACGGCGCGACCGTGACGTTCGTGCCGGCCGGGCACATCCTCGGCAGCTCGAGCGTGCTCGTCGAGGTCGACGGTGCGAGCGTCCTCTTCTCCGGCGACCTCGGCCGGCCCGACCACCCGGTCCTGCTGCCCCGGTCCCGGCCGCCCGCCGCCCGCACCGTCGTCGTCGAGTCGACGTACGGCGACCGTGCCCACCCCGAGGTCGACCCCGACCACCGCGTCATGGCCGATGCCATCCGGCGCACCGTCCGGCGCGGAGGCAGCGTCGTCGTGCCGGCCTTCGCCGTCGACCGCACCGAGATCGTCCTGCTCGCCATCGCCGACCTCGTCGCGAGCGGTGCGATCCCCGACGTGCCGGTGTGGGTCGACAGCCCGATGGCCCTCGCGGCCCTCGACATCTACCGCGACCCGGCGCACGCCGCCGAGGTGCGTCCCGGCGCCCTCGACCGGCTGCGGCGCCTGTCCGGGCTGCGGACCGCGCACAGCGCGGAGGAGTCGATCCGGCTCAACACCCCGGGCACGCCGTGCATCATCGTGTCGGCCTCCGGCATGGCGACGGGAGGGCGCGTCGTGCACCACCTGCGCCACCTGCTGCCCCAGGCACGCAACACCGTGCTGCTCACCGGCTACCAGGCCATCGGCACCCGCGGCCGCGACCTGCAGGAAGGGGCGCGAGAGCTCAAGATGGCCGGGCGCTACGTCCCGGTCCGGGCCGAGATCGTCACGCTCGACGACTTCTCGGTGCACGCCGACGCCGACGAGCTGCTCACCTGGATCGGCGAGATGCCCCGTCCTCCGGAGAGCGTCCACGTCGTCCACGGGGAGCCCGCGGCCGCGCGGGCGCTGGCGGACGGCGTACGCGAGCGGTTCGACTGCGCCGTCTCGGTGCCCCGTTTCGGCGAACGGGTGCTGCTCGACTGACATCTCGTCGGTCACCCGGCCCGCGAAGTCCTTCCCGCCGGGGCGAAGAGGTGGTGTCCTTGGGGGGGAGCCCCAGCGCGAGGAGGTGTGCCATGGAGGCACGGGTCGGTGACCGCATCACGATGGCCGCGGAGCACGTCGGTCAGAGCACGCGCGAAGGGACCATCCGGGAGGTGAAGGGTGAGGGCGGCGCCCCGCCCTACGTCGTGGAGTGGTCCGACGGGCACACCGGGATCATCCATCCGGGACCCGGCTCGGTGCTGCGCTGCGAGCACCCCGACGAGTCCCCCGCGGGCGGCTAGAGGTCGAGCGCGCGGACGATCGGCACCCCGGCGCGGTAGGCGAGGTGCAGGTGGCTCGGCGCGTCGATGACGGCCAGCTCGGCGGGCTGCCCCGGCGCGATGCGACGGTCGAGGCCGAGCGAGCGCGCCGAGACGGCGGTCGCGGCGTGCAGCGCCTCGGCGGGCGTCATCCCCATCTCGCGCACCGCGAGGGCGATCGCGAAGGGGATCGACGACGAGTAGCAGGTGCCGGGGTTGCAGTCGGAGGCGAGCGCCACGTCGACGCCGGCGTCGATGAGCGCCCGCGCGTCGGGGTAGGGCGAGCGGGTCGAAAACTCGACGCCCGGGAGTAGGGTCGCGACGGTCGTGCCCCGCGCCGCGGCGAGCGCCTCGACGTCGGCGTCGTCGAGGAAGGTGCAGTGGTCGACGCTGCGGGCGCCGAGCTCGCAGGCCAGGCGGACACCCGGACCGTGGCCGAGCTGGTTGCCGTGAACGCGGAGCGACAGGCCAGCGGCGCGGCCGGCGTCGAGGATCGTGCGGGCCTCGTCGCCGTCGAAGGCGTGCGCCGAGCGGGGCTCGCAGAAGACGTCGATGCTCTCGGCGAGCGCGGTGGGTCCGTCGGCCACGACCGCGTCGAGCATGGGACCCGTCACGAGGTCGACGTAGGCCGCCCGGTCCGAGGCGTACTCCCGCGGCACGACGTGCGCGCCGAGGAAGGTCGTGTGCGGCGTGAGCTCGCGGGCGATGCGGAGGCTGCGCAGCTCGTCGTCGAGGGTCAGGCCGTAGCCGCTCTTGATCTCGACGGTCGTCGTGCCCTGCGCGCGCATCTCGGCGACCCGGGCGGCGACGAGGGCGCGCAGCTCGTCGTCGCTCGCGGCCCGGGTGGCCGCGACCGAGACGGCGATACCACCCCCGTCGTAGGGGGTGCCGGTCATGCGGGCGGCGAACTCCGCAGAGCGGTCGCCGGCGAAGACGAGGTGCGTGTGCGAGTCGACGAAACCGGGGATGACCGCGCGACCGCCCAGGTCACGGCGGGTGTCGGCGTCGGGGGCGTCGGCGGCCGGCCCGACCCACTCGACGACGCCGTCGTCCGAGACGACGAGGGCCGCGTCGCGGACGACGCCGAGGAGCGCGTCGCCGGGGTCGGCGTGGCCGTCACCGCGGGCCGGGTCGTTCGTCGTCAGCTCCGCGATGCCCGTGAGGAGCAGGCTCACGCGTGCACCCCTCCGACAACCCCTCCCGCGACGCGGTCGATGGCGCCGACGAGCATCCGGCCGACATCGCCCATCCGGTGGTGGCCGTCGCTGACGACGATGTCGCCACCGACGACGACGGTCGAGACGTCGGACGCCACGCACGCGTAGATGATCTGGTCGTGCGCGGCGCCTGCGGTGTTGACCGTGTCGGTGCGCACGGTGACGAAGTCGGCGAGCGCGCCCTTGCTGAGGTGGCCGCCGTCGGACCAGCCGAGGGACCGGTAGCCGTTGAAGGAGGCCGCGAGGAGCAGGTCGTTGGCCGAGAAGCGGTCGCGCTCGTTGGTGACGAGGCGCTCGTGCATCTCGAGACCGCGCAGCTCCTCGAACGGGTCGATGACGACGTGCTGGTCGGAGCCCAGCGACAGCGGGCTGCCGGCGTCGTGGAGCGCCCGCGCCGGGCCGATGCCGTCGGCGAGGTCGCGCTCGGTCGTCGGGCAGAAGCACGCGCCCGTGCCGGTGCCGCCGAGCAGGTCGATGTCGCGGTCCTCGAGGTGAGTGGCGTGCACGGCCGTCGAGTGGGCTCCGAGGGCACCCGCCTCGTCGAGCAGCTGCGTCGGGCTCGCGCCGTAGAACATCTGGCAGGCGAGGTTCTCACCGTGCTGCTCCGACAGGTGCACGTGCAGCGGCAGGTCGCCGGCCGCCTCGACGACCCGCGGCAGGTCCTCACGGCGGACCGCGCGGACCGAGTGGATGGCCGCACCGAGCCGCACGCGGTCGGTCTCGGGGCGGCGCGCGGACATCCGGGAGGCCCAGGCGTCGACGGTGCCGTCGCTGAAGCGGCGCTGGCCGGGGTGCAGCTCGACGTGGCCGCCACCGTTGAGGCCGCCCTCGAGGTAGCAGGTGTCGAGGAGCGTCAGCCGGATACCGGCCTCGTCGGCGGCCTGGCGCACCGCGAGCCCCATGGCGTTCGGGTCGCCGTAGGGGTGGCCTCCGGGACGGTGGTGGACGTAGTGGAACTCCCCCACGACGGTGATCCCGGCCTGCACCATCTCGGCGAAGACGGCCCGCGCCAGGGCGAAGTACGTGTCGGGGTTGAGCTGCTCCGCGGCGGCGTACATCTGCTCGCGCCAGCTCCAGAAGTTGCCGCCGCCACCGTTGACCCGGCCCCGCAGGGCGCGGTGGAAGGCGTGGCTGTGCGCGTTGGCCATGCCGGGCAGCGTCACGCCGGCGAGGCGGATGTCGTCGGGCTCGGGGTCGGCGTCGACGAGGACCTCCTTGAAGAGGCCGTCCTGGGTCACGAGGCGCACCCGTCGCGCGAATCCTCCTGTGAGCCAGGCACTCTCGCACCAGAACGCAGTCATCGGGCGTCGCTCATCGACTCGGGGTCCTTCCCTGTGCACAGCGCGGTCACGACGGCTGTCAGGGCCGTGACCCCATGGTGGCAGTCATCGGTGCTCGCGAGCTCGCTGGGTGAGTGTGAAACTCCTGTGGGGTTGCGGACGAAGAGCATGGCGCTCGGGACGCCGTGCGTCGCGAGGATGCCGGCATCGTGCCCGGCGCCCGTGCCGAGCAGGGGCGCGTCGGGCAGGACCCCGCGCAGCCTGTCGACGAGACCGGTGTCGAAGGTGGTCGTCGGCGTCCACGACTCCGGCGTCGTCGTCGCCCCGAGGCGGCTGGCCTCCGACGATACGGCGTCGACCGCCGCGTGCACGACGTGCTCGCTGCGCCCGCGGACGTCGAGCCAGGCCGTGACGTGGCTCGGGATCGCGTTGACGCCGCCGGGGACGACGTTGACCTTTCCCACGGTGGCGACGCAGCCGAGCCCCACGGCATACGACCGCGCCGTCTGGATGACCGTGGCGAGCCCGATCATCGCGTCCTGGCGGTCGGCGATGCGCGTCGTGCCCGCGTGGTTGGCCTCGCCGGGGATGTCGACGCGCCACCGGCCGTGCGGCCAGATGTCGGTGCCGATCGCGACGGCCCGGTCGGGGTCGGTGAGGTCCTCGCTCCCGTCGGGGGCGAGCGCGAGCGCCTTGCCCTGCTCGACGTGCAGCTCGACGAAACGGCCGACGCGGCGCACCGCCTCGTCGTCGCGGCCCAGGGTCCCCGGGTCACGCCCCGCGCCGCGCCAGGCCTCGGCCATCGTCACGCCGTCCCCGTCGGTCAGCGACCGGGCCCGGTCGGCGTCGAGGGCGCCGGTGATGATGCGGGAGCCCGCGCAGGCGATGCCGAAGCGGGCGCCCTCCTCGTCGACGAAGTTGACGACGCCCAGCGGCACGTCGGGCTCGAAGCCCGCCTCGCGCAGCGCGTCGACGGTCGCGAGCGCGCTGACGACACCGAGCGGCCCGTCGAAGGCGCCGCCGTCGGGCACGGAGTCGAGGTGCGAGCCGATGACGACGCCGGGCGTCGTGTCGGGGTCGCCCCACCAGCCCCACTGGTTGCCGGCGCGGTCCTCGACGAGGTCGAGGCCGCGGGCCGCGCACTCCGCGGCGAACCACTCCCGGAGGTCGTGGTCGGTCCGGGTCCACGCGTAGCGGCGGTAGCCGCCCGACCCGGCGTCGCGACCGACGGGCTCGAGATCAGCCCACATCCGGTCGAAGCTCGTCGTCACCTCGATCACCACTCCTCGCAACGCCGGCGTCCGCGTCCGGCTCTGTAACTAGGCTCTGTCCCATGGACCCCGACCGCGATGACACCGCCGAGCGTAGTGACTCGGGCTCGGATGCGCCGATCCGCACTCCGGCGGTCGACGCGGTCCTCGCGGCGGGCATCGAGCACACGGTGACCCGGCACGGGCGCGTCTCGAGCCTCGAGGAGGCGGCCGCCGCTCGGGGCATCGAGCCGCGTGACCTCATCAAGACCCTCGTCGTGCGCCGGGCGGAGGACGACCATGTCTTCGTCCTCGTACCCGGTGACCGCACCTTCTCGTGGGCCAAGGTCCGCGCCCTGCTCGGCACGAACCGCATCTCGATGCCCGACGCCGCCGCCGCGAAGGCCGTCACCGGCTACGAGCGCGGCACCATCACGCCCTTCGGCTCCGCCGCGCGCCTGCCGGTCATCGCCGACACCCACCTCGTCGGACGCCGCATCTCGCTCGGCGGCGGCGGCCACGGGATCGGCCTCACGGTCAACGGCGACGACGTCATCCGGCTCTTCGACGCGACCGTCGCCGACATCTCCGACGAGGAGGTCCGCAAGGTCCGTTGACGCCCCCGCGGCCCCGAGGGCGCAGACTGTGCACATGTCACGCACCCCGCTGCCCACCAAACCGTGCGCTCGATGCGGTCGCACGATCACGTGGCGCAAGGCCTGGGAGCGCGACTGGGCGACGGTGCGCTGGTGCTCCGACAACTGCCGCAAGCACGGCCTGACCCCCGTCGACATCGAGGTGGAGGACGCCCTGACGAAGCTCGTCAGGGCACACGCCGCCTCGGCGACGGTGGACCCGTCCGAGGCGGCCAGGGCCGTCGGCGGCGAGGACTGGGAGACGCTCGTCGAGCCGGCCCGCAACGCCGCCCGGCGGCTCGTCGCCGCCGGGCGCGCCCAGATCATCCAGGGCGGCCGGGTCATCGACCCCGACCACGCGAAGGGCCCGATCACGGTGCGACGCCCCCGCTGAGCCCTCCGCCCGCACCCGCTGGACGGCATACGCCCTCTCAGCCCTCCTGCATCGGGATGCGGACGCCGCGCTCGTGCGCGACCCGGTCGGCGATGTCGTAGCCGGCGTCGACGTGGCGGATGACGCCCATGCCCGGGTCGTTGGAGAGGACGCGCGCGAGCTTCTGCGCCGCGAGGTCGGTGCCGTCGGCGAGGGAGACCTGACCGGCGTGCAGGCTCCGGCCGATGCCGACGCCACCGCCGTGGTGGATCGAGACCCAGCTCGCGCCCGAGCTCGTGTTGACGAGCGCGTTGAGCAGCGGCCAGTCGGCGATGGCGTCGGAGCCGTCGGCCATCGACTCGGTCTCTCGGTAGGGGCTCGCGACGGAGCCGCTGTCGAGGTGGTCGCGGCCGATGACGATGGGTGCCGAGATCTCGCCCGTGCGCACCATCTCGTTGAACTTGAGGCCGGCCTTGTCACGCTCGCCGTAGCCGAGCCAGCAGATGCGGGCGGGCAAGCCCTGGAAGGCGATCCGCTCCTGCGCGCCACGGATCCACTTGTGCAGTCGGTCGTTGTCGGGGAAGAGCTCGAGCACGGCCTTGTCGGTCGCCGCGATGTCGCGCGGGTCGCCCGAGAGCGCGGCCCAGCGGAACGGGCCCTTGCCCTCGCAGAAGAGCGGTCGGATGTAGGCGGGCACGAAGCCGGGGAACTCGAAGGCGCGGTCGTAGCCGCCCTGACGGGCCTCGTCGCGGATCGAGTTGCCGTAGTCGAAGACCTCGGCGCCGGCATCCTGGAACTCGACCATCGCCTTGACGTGCTTGGCCATGGAGGCGCGGGCGCGGTCGGTGAAGTCCTCGGGCTTCTTCTCGGCGTAATCGGCCCAGTCGGCGAGGTCGACGCCCTCGGGCAGGTAGCTGAGCGGGTCGTGCGCCGACGTCTGGTCGGTGACGATGTCGATCTCGACGCCGCGGCGGAGCAGCTCGGGGAAGACCTCGGCCGCGTTGCCGACGACGCCGACCGACCAGCCGCGACGCTCGCGCTTGGCGGCGAGCGCCTTCTCGATGGCGTCGTCGAGGTCGGTCGCGACCTCGTCGAGGTAGCGGTGGTCGACGCGGCGCTGGAGACGGGCCGGGTCGACGTCGACGATGAGGCAGGCGCCCTCGTTGAGGGTGACGGCGAGCGGCTGCGCGCCGCCCATGCCGCCACAGCCGCCGGTGAGGGTCAGCGTGCCGGCGAGGGTGCCGCCGAACTTCTTCTCGGCGACGGCGGCGAAGGTCTCGTAGGTGCCCTGGACGATGCCCTGGGTGCCGATGTAGATCCACGACCCGGCCGTCATCTGGCCGTACATCGTCAGGCCGAGGTGCTCGAGGCGCCGGAACTCGGGCCACGTCGCCCAGTCGCCGACGAGGTTGGAGTTGGCGATGAGGACGCGCGGCGCCCACTCGTGCGTCTGCATGACGCCGACGGGACGGCCGCTCTGGACGAGCATCGTCTCGTCCTGCTTGAGGGTCGTCAGCGTCCGGACCATCGCGTCGAAGGACTTCCAGTCGCGAGCCGCGCGACCCGTGCCGCCGTAGACGACGAGGTCGTCGGGGCGCTCGGCCACCTCGGGGTCGAGGTTGTTCATGAGCATCCGCAGTGGGGCTTCGGTGGCCCACGACTGCGCCGTCAGGGTCGTCCCACGCGCCGCGCGGACGGGTCGTGCACCTTCCATGTCACTCTCCTTCGAGGTGGAAAACGTTGGTATGCCGGGTCGCTCAGGGGAGCGGGCCGGTGACGGACTCGGCGGCGGCGAGGACGTCGCCGTCGGTCACCGCCCGGTGGGCGCCCTCGATGTCGGGGGCGAGGAAGCGGTCAGGCCCGGGGGCCGCGTTCGCGCGGGCCGCGAGGGCCGTGATGACCGCGCCCGTGGCGGGAGACGGCTCGAGCGGGGCGCGCAGCTGGATGCCGCGCGCCGCCGTCAGCACCTCGATGGCGAGGACCCGGCCGAGGGCGTCGACGGAGCGACGCAGCTTGCGGGCGCCCGACCAGCCCATCGACACGTGGTCCTCCTGCATGGCCGAGCTCGGGATCGAGTCGACCGACGCGGGGACGGCGAGGCGCTTCATCTCCGAGACCATGGCGGCCTGGGTGTACTGCGCGATCATGAGGCCCGAGTCGACGCCGGGGTCGTCGGCGAGGAACGGCGGCAGGCCGTGGTTGCGGGCCTGGTCGAGGAAGCGGTCGGACCGGCGCTCGGACATCGAGGCGACATCGGCCGCGACGATGGCGAGGAAGTCGAGGACGTAGGCGACCGGTGCGCCGTGGAAGTTGCCGTTGGACTCGACGCGGCCGTCGGGGGTGACGACGGGGTTGTCGACGGCGGAGGCGAGCTCGGCGGCGGCGACGCGCGCGGCGTGCTCGACCGTGTCGCGGGCGCCGCCGTGCACCTGCGGTGCGCAGCGGAGGGAGTAGGCGTCCTGGACGCGGGTGCACTCCTCCGTCCGGTGCGACTCGCGGATCGGCGAGTCCGACATGACGGCACGGATGTTCGCGGCCGAGTCGCCCTGCCCCACCTGCGGTCGCAGCGCGTGGAGGTCGGGGGCGAAGACGTCGTCCGTGCCGAGCAGGCCCTCGACGCTCATCGCGGCCGACACGTCGGCGACCTTGAGCAGGTGGCGCAGGTCGTGGATGGCGAGGACGAGCATGCCGAGCATGCCGTCGGTGCCGTTGATGAGCGCGAGGCCCTCCTTCTCGGCGAGGACGACCGGCTCGATCCCGTGGTCGCGCAGGGCGGTCGCCGCGTCGGTGAGCGTCCCGTCGGCGAGGCGCACCGGCCCCTCCCCCATGGCGGCGAGGGCGCAGTGCGACAGCGGCGCGAGGTCGCCGGAGCAGCCGAGCGAGCCGTACTCGTGCACGACCGGGGTGATGCCGGCACTGAGCAGGGCGGCATACGTCCTCGCGGTCTCGAGGCGCACGCCGGTGCGGCCCGTCGCGAGGGTCGACAGGCGGAGCAGCATGAGGGCGCGCACGACCTCGCGCTCGACCTCGGGGCCGGCGCCGGCGGCGTGCGACCGCACGAGCGAGCGCTGGAGCTGGGCGCGCAGCGCCGTCGGGATGTGGCGGGTCGCGAGCGCGCCGAAGCCCGTCGAGACGCCGTAGTGGGCGACGGTGTCGTGGGCGAGGTCCTCGATGACGGCCCGGCTGCGGGCGATCTCGGCCTCGGCCTCGCCGGAGAGCTCGACCGGGGCCTCGTGGCGGGCCACGGCGACGACGTCGTCGAGCGAGAGCGGACCGGTGCCGACCGTGACGGTTCGGGCGGCGATGGCGGGTGCTGCGTTCATGGACCCATCGAACCGCCGAACGGCTGGCGCGTCGGCCCCCGAGGGAGGACAATTGTCTCGGATGCGAGACGTCATCCGCCCGCGGACAGGAGGTGGCCCACGTGTCCAACGCCCCCGCCGCCGCCAACGCGCTCGACGTCCTCGAGCACCTCTCCCGCCACGCCGAGCCGGTGCCCGCCGCGTCCATCGCCCGCGACCTCGGCCTGCCCCGCAGCTCGGTCTACCACCTGCTCAAGGTGCTGCACAGCCGCGGTTACGTCACCCACTACGTGGAGGAGCGGCGCTTCGGGCTGGGCCAGGCCGCCTACGAGCTCGGCTCTGCCTACCAGCGTCAGGCGCCCCTCGCCCGCGTCGCACGGGCGGCCATGCGCCGGCTCGTCGACCAGTGCGGCCGCAACGCCCACTTCGCCACGCTCGACGGACGCGACGTCATCTACCTCCTCGAGGAACGCGCGCCCGGGCAGCCGATGCTCGTCACCGACGTCGGCGTGCGCCTGCCCGCCCACCTGACCGCCAGCGGGCTCGCCATGCTGTCGGCGCTCCCCGCCACCCAGGTGCGCGCGCTCTACCCCGACCGCGCCTCCTTCGTCCAGCGCAGCGGCGGCGGGCCGCGCTCGCTCGCCGAGCTGCGCAGCGTGCTCACCCGGACGCGCACCGACGGCTACGCCCGCGAGGAGGGCACCGTGACGGCCGACCTGTCGTCGGTCGCCGTACCCGTGCTCGACCGCGCCGGCCGGCCGATCGCCGCGATCGCCCTGACGCTGCGCACCCCCGACGCGGGCGCCGAGCACGTCGCCGAGCTCGTGGCCCGGGCCCGACTCGCCGCCGACGACATCGCGCGACGGCTCAGCCCCAGTTCGACGGGAAGGCGCTGACATGGACGTCCACCTCATCGGCGGCGGCTGGGACGACGCCCTCGCCCCCACGCTCTACGGCCCGTTCGTCGAGGCCGCCGCCCGTCGCGCCGGCGGCACCCCGCGCATCCTGCTCGTCGTCATGGGCACCGATCCGGAGTCGCTCGACTACCACGAGAAGTACGTCCACACGCTCGGTCTCGTGGGGGGCCACGACCTCGTCGTGGAGCGGGTGGCCGAGGGCACGCCGCTGGACCCGGGTGCGCTCGACGGGATCGACGGGCTCCTCGTCGGCGGCGGCCCCACACCGGAGTACCACGCGTCGCTCGCGGGTGCCTACAGCCGCATCCGCGCGCTCGTCTCCGCGGGTGTGCCGTATGCCGGGTTCTCCGCGGGCGCGGCCGTCGCCGGCTCCCATGCGGTCATCGGGGGCTGGCTCCTCGACGGTCGGCCCGTCTGCCCCGAGGACAGCAACGAGGACCTCGACGACCTCGCCGTGGTCCGTGGCCTCGGGCTCGTGCCGGGTTCCGTCGACGTGCACGCCGCCCAGTGGGGCACCGTGTCGCGCCTCGTCGCCGTCGTGGCCGCAGGCCTGGCGCCGAGCGGTGTCGCGATCGACGAGGGGACGCTCCTCCGGTCGGACGGCGCGGTGGCGGGCGCGGGACGCGTGTGGCACGTCACGCCGGACACGGCCACGCCCGGCGGGGCGCTCGTGCGTGCTCGGGCCGCGGGTCAATAGGCTCGCTCCCATGCGCGCCATCACGATCCCCGAGCCCGGAGACGCCGACAGCCTCGTCCTCGACGAGGTGCCCGACCCCGAGCTGCGGCCGGGGCACGTGGTCATCGACGTCGCGGCCGCGGGCGTCAACCGTGCCGACGTCATGCAGCGCCTCGGCCACTACCCGCCGCCCCCCGGCGCGTCGGAGTACCCCGGCCTCGAGGTGAGCGGCACCGTCGCGGCGCTCGGCGAGGGCGTCGAGGACTGGCAGGTCGGCGACGAGGTGTGCGCCCTCATCGACGGCGGCGGCTACGCCGAGCGCGTCGTGGCCCCGGCCGAGCAGCTGCTGCCCGTGCCGCGTGGCGTCTCGCTCGTCGACGCGGCGGGCCTGCCCGAGGTGACGTGCACCGTCTGGTCCAACGTCTTCCTCGTCGCCAACATCCAGCCGGGCCAGGTGCTCCTCGTCCACGGTGGCAGCTCCGGCATCGGCACGATGGCGATCCAGCTCGCCAAGGCGGTCGGCGCGCACGTCGCCGTCACGGCGGGCAGCCAGGCCAAGCTCGACGTGTGCCGCGACCTCGGCGCCGAGTTCCTCGTCAACTACCGCGAGGAGGACTTCGTCGAGCGCGTCCGTGAGCTGACGAAGGGCCACGGCGCCGACGTCATCCTCGACAACATGGGCGCGAAGTACCTCTCCCGCAACGTCGAGGCCCTCGCCATCAGCGGGCGTCTCGTCACGATCGGCCTCATGGGCGGCCGCAAGGGCGAGCTCGACATGGGCATGCTCCTCGCCAAGCGCGCCGCCGTCATCGCCACCTCGCTGCGGGCCCGCCCCGCGACGGAGAAGGCCGCGATCGTCGCCGCCGTCCGCGAGCACGTCTGGCCCCTCATCGAGTCCGGCGCGGTGCGTCCCGTCATCCACTCGCGCCACCCCCTCGAGCACGCCGCCGAGGCGCACCGCGAGATGGAGGCGTCGAGCCACATCGGCAAGATCCTGCTCACCACCTGAGCGCGCCTCCCCGCCGAATCACCGTGCCGGACGGGACGATCCGGCCGTGTCGGACTCGTCCACTGACGCGCCCTGCCCGACGGGCGTACCGTCGACAGGTGGACCACTTCGCCACGAAGCGGCCCTCCCACCACACGAGTATCGGGAGGTTCTGCAGTGTTCATCCAAGTGATTCAGGGCAAGACCCACGACGCGGACCGGCTCCATGCACGCATGGACGCGTGGCGCGACGAGCTCGAGCCGGGCGCGGACGGCTGGCTCGGCGGCACCTACGGCATCGACGACGACAGCGAGTTCATCGGCGTGGTGCGCTTCGACTCGAAGGAGTCGGCCATGCGCAACAGCCAGCGCCCCGAGCAGGGCGCCTGGTGGGCCGAGACGGAGAAGTGCTTCGACGGCGACGTCACGTTCCACGACTGCGATGACGTGACGATGATGCTCGACGGCGGTTCCGACGACGCGCAGTTCGTCCAGGTGATCCAGGGTCGGATCAGCGACCAGGAGAAGTTCCGGATGATGCGCGACATGCCGATGGACACGCTCCACACCGAGCGCCCGGACATCCTCGGCGGCACCATCGCGGTCGACAAGGACGGCTGGTTCACCCAGACCATGGCGTTCCGCACCGAGGCCGAGGCACGCGAGGGCGAGAAGAAGGAGATGCCGCCCGAGATCACGGAGCAGATGGGCGACATGGACAAGGCCATGAGCGACGTCCGCTACCACGACCTCCACCACCCGTGGTTCGCCACGGCGGGCGCGCACTGACGCCGCGCACCTGAGCACACCCGGGCTCACCCAGGGACCCGTGCGGACGGACGAGGACGCACGGGCCCCGACCCGCCGTGCCCGCGGGTGAGGCAGGATGGAGCGCATGAGCGATGACGCGAGCCGACAGGGCCAGGGCACCGACACCGACACCCCGCGCGACGAGCCGCGCATCGTCGTCGTGACGTCCGACGGCATGGGGGTCGCGAACGCCCAGGGCGACGAGCCCGTCGACGGCCAGCACGGCCAGCCAGGCCGGCCGGAGAGCCGCGAGGAGCGCCGGGAGCGGGAGCGGACCAACCCGGCCGACCTCGTCGAGGAGCCGGCCAAGGTCATGCGCATCGGCTCGATGATCAAGCAGCTGCTCGAGGAGGTGCGCAACGCACCCCTCGACGAGGCCGGGCGCCGTCGACTCGCCGACGTGCACCACCGCTCCATCGAGGAGCTCAAGGACGGGCTCGCGCCCGAGCTCGTCGCCGAGCTCGACCGGATCGCGCTGCCCTTCCGCGACGACTCCCCGACCGACGCCGAGCTGCGCATCGCCCAGGCCCAGCTCGTCGGCTGGCTCGAGGGGCTCTTCCACGGCATCCAGACGGCGCTCGTCGCCCAGCAGATGGCGGCGCAGCAGCAGCTCCAGCAGATGCGCGCCCTGCCGCCCGGCCCGGGCGCCACCTACGGCACGCCCCCCGGCCTGCAGCCCGGCGAGCACCACCCGGGCGAGCCCGGCCCCACCGGCCAGTACCTCTGACCTGTCGGCTGGGTCGGCCGCTCAGAGCCAGCTCGAGCGCTCGCGCTCGGTCGGCACGACGTCCGGGTTCCACTGCGTGAACGGCGCCTCGAGCTTGAACCGGAAGTCCTTCTGCCGCAGCAGCACCACGGGCTGGGCGTTCTCCGGGTTGTCGAGCGACTCGAAGTACTCGACGCTCCAGTGGAACCACCGCATGCAGAAGAGACGCATCGTCAGGCCGTGCGTCACGATGACGACGTTGCGCGGCGCGGCCGGCGTCTCGAAGTTGCGGTGCATCGACTCGAGGAACGTCGACACCCGGTCGTAGACGTCCGACCCGGACTCGCCGTGGCTGAACCGGTAGTAGAAGTGGCCGTAGCGGTCCCGCTCGGCCTTCTGCTCCGCGATGTCGACGGGGTCCTGGAAGTTGGCCCAGTCCTGCTCGCGCAGGCGCGGCTCGACCCGCACGTCGCGCTCCGCCACCGGCAGGGCGAGCGCCTCGAGGGTCTGCCGGGTGCGCACGTAGGGCGACACGTAGGCCTCGACCGACTCCCCGTCGAGCACCTCCCGGATCGCGGCACCCGTGTCGCGAGCCTGCTCGAAACCCTTGGGCGTCAGGCTGATCCGGTGGTCGGGCACCCGCTCGTAGACGGTGTCGTCGAGGTTGCCCTCGGACTCACCGTGCCGCACGAGGATGATCCGGTTCGGTCGGTGCTCGAGGCTCACCGCCTCAGACTACGGTCGCGACCTCGTGCTGCCCCTCGTGCTGTCCCTCGTGCCGCCCACGGGGCGACGAGCAGGACGAGCCACGCGAAGCCGACGACGAAGCTCGCCACGAGGATGACGACCCCGGCCGACCCGCCGAGGACACGCGGCCCGACGGCGAGCAGGACGGCATACGCCATGAGTGCCGTGACGACGACGGCCTTGCGACGAGCCGACCCCATGGCTCCTCCTCGCTGCGATGCGCTGACCACCCCATCGCAGCACCCGCACGTGAACGGGCGGTGCCGTCCGGGTGACACGTCCCGGTCCGGTTAGGGTGAGGCGATGGGACGGGTGGGCGACCTGCTGGCCGGCGACAGCCCCTGGCTGCGCCGGGGCTCGCACGTCCTCAAGTGGCTCGCGGTGCTCGCAGCCTGCTACCTCGGCGGCGTCGCCGCGACGAACCTCGCCCCCACCGTCGCCGAGACGTCGCAGTACCGCGCCGTCCTGCGCCTCGACCCGGTGCCGCGCCACTCCCCCGTGCTCCACGCCCCGACGATCGTCGGCGACGTCGACGTCCAGTTCGCCTCTCCCATCGTCGCGCCGGGCCTCGACGTGCAGGTCGCGGTGCGCGAGGAGATCACCAACCTCTTCACCCGGCCCAACGTCGACATCAGGGCCCTGCAGCCGTCGCCCGACGAGATCTCGTCGGCGATCGCGCAGGCCGCGGTCGGCGTCGGCGTCCGCTTCGTCCTCGGGGCGACGGCCATCGCGGTGCTCCTCGCCCTCGCCTCGCACTACATCCGTCAGCGCAACACCCGCCGCCACCACGTGCTCTTCGTCGCCTCGGCGATGGTCGTAGCGACCGCCGTCACCTTCGGCGGGATCGCCCTGACCTACCAGCCCGGCCGCTTCGCGGAGTACCGCACGAGCGGCGTGCTCGGCGTCGTCCAGCGCAACGCCGGCCTGCTCGCCGACGTCGAGGCGCGCGCCACGCAGGTGACGCCCTACTTCCGCAACCTCCTCGCGGTGACGCAGGCGCTCCAGCAGAAGTACGTCGCCGGCAACGTCAACGAGCCCGTGTCGGCACGCTTCCTCCTCGTCTCCGACATCCACGGCGCGAACCAGTACGCCCTGATGCGCACGATCATCGAGGAGGAGGACGTCGACGCCGTCATCGACAGCGGTGACCTCGTCAACTTCGGCCGCGTCCAGGAGGGTGACGCCGCCGGCCTCTACGCGTCGATCCAGTCGCTCGGCGTGCCCTACATCTTCACGAGCGGCAACCACGACCAGTCGTCGCCGACCGACCGCGCGGTCCTCGCCCGCCTCGCGCGCATCCCGAACGTCGTGCTCCTCGAGGACGCGGCCGGGTCGCTGCGGGAGCTGACCTTCCACGGGCTGCGCATCACCGGCTTCAACGACCCGCGCTACTTCGGCGACGACAACGCCGACCCGACGGCCAAGGCCAAGCCTGCCGCCGACCGCTACAACGCGGCCGTCGCCGACCAGCCGGAGCCCGACATCGTCGTGACGCACGAGCCGTATGCCGCCGAGCAGGTCGAGCGTGGACGCCTCCTCGTCAACGGGCACATGCACACCCCCGCGGTCGAGGGGAACCGGATCCAGGTCGGCACCTTCACCGGCGGCGGCGTCGTCTCGCACTACGCCGAGGGGCCGGGCCAGGAGCTCGACGGGCAGCCGTACTCCTTCGACGTCGCCCAGTTCGGCACGTCGTGCGAGCTGACCTCGCTGACCCGCTACTCGTTCCGCAACCTGCTCGAGGGCCGGCCGGCCTACGACAGCGTGCAGGTCATCAGCGGTGCCCGCATCGACCCGTACCGGCCCGTCGCGTCGACCGTGCAGACGCCGGGCCAGGACCAGCCCGACCCCGCGAAGCGGATCTGCAGCCGGATCGACGAGACGACGGTGCGCTCACTGCCGCTCGCGCCGGACGACCCGGCGTCCTCGGGCACGACGACCCCTGCTGCGCCGACCGCTCCGGCCGGCCTGTCCGTCACCCCTTGAGGTCGGGGAACTGGTCGTCGCGCCACTCGTTCGCGGGCTGCTCGGCGCCGGTCGCCTCGAGGTCGTTCTCGCGGCCGCGCAGCTCGACCCGGCGGATCTTGCCCGAGATCGTCTTGGGCAGCTCGTAGAACTCGATCCGCCGGACCCGCTGCCACGGAGCGAGCTTCTCGCGGGCGTGCGCGAGGATCGAGCGCGCGACGTCCGCGCCGGGCTCGTGGCCCGGAGCGAGGGCGATGTACGCCTTGGGCACGGCCAGGCGCACCGGGTCGGGAGCGGGCACGACGGCGGCCTCGGCGACGGCCGGGTGCTCGATGAGGACCGACTCCACCTCGAACGGGCTGATCTTGTAGTCGCTCGCCTTGAAGACGTCGTCGGTGCGCCCGACGAAGGAGATGTAGCCGTCGGCGTCCACCGAGGCGACGTCGCCCGTGTGGTAGAAACCGCCGGCCATGGCATCGGCGTTGCGCTGCTCGTCGCCCTGGTAGCCGGTCATGAGCGGCACCGGGCGCTGCGACAGGTCGAGGCAGATCTCGCCCTCGCGGTTGCCGTCCGAGTCGGCCTCTGTGACAAGGACGTTCGTGATCGGGTCGACGACGACCACCGGACAGCCGGGCAGGGGCCGTCCCATCGAGCCTGGCTTGACGGTCGAACCGGGCGTGTTGCCGACGGCGGCCGTCATCTCGGTCTGGCCGTAGCCGTCACGGATCGTCAGGCCCCACGCCTTCTCGACCTGCGCGATGACCTCGGGGTTGAGCGGCTCGCCGGCACCGATGACCTCGCGCAGCGACCCCGGGCCGCCCGACAGGTCGCTCTTGATGAGCATCCGCCACACCGTCGGCGGTGCGCAGATCGAGGTGACCTCGTGCGTGCGCAGGACCCGCAGCAGGGCGGCGGGGTCGAACCGGCTGTAGTTGTAGACGAAGGCCGTCGCCTCGGCGGCCCACGGCGCGAAGAAGGACGACCACGCGTGCTTGGCCCAGCCCGGGCTGCTGATGTTGAGGTGCACGTCGCCGGGCTGCAGCCCGATCCAGTACATCGTCGACAGGTGTCCGACCGGGTAGGAGCGCTGGGTGTGCTCGACGAGCTTGGGCCGGCTCGTCGTGCCGGACGTGAAGTAGAGGAGCATCCGGTCGTCGGGCCCCGTACCCGGGTGCTCGGTGGGCGGGACGTCGAGGTCGTACGCCGCCGCGTGGCTCTCCCAGCCGTCCGTGCCGGTCCCAGCGGGGTCGGCGCCACCGACGGCGACGCGGACGTAGTCGCCCGGCACGTTGTCGAGCTTGTGCACCTCGGAGGCGTTGGTGATGACGGCACGGGCGGCGCCCCGCTCCATCCGGTCGACGAGGTCACCGGGACCGACGGCGGTCGTCGTCGGCATGACGACGGCGCCGAGCTTGATGACGGCGAGCATCGACTCCCAGAGCTCGACCTGGTTGCCGAGCATGAGGATGACCGAGTCGCCGCGCCGCACGCCGAGGGCGGCCAGGTGCGCGGCCACCTGGTCCGAGCGGCGGGCCATCTCGTCCCAGGAGTAGGACGCCGACGACTCGTCCTGCTCGACGATCGTCAGGCAGGCGCGGTCGTTGCCGCGGGCCACGGCGTCGAACCAGTCGACGCCCCAGTTCCAGCGGTCCCCGACGTCCGGGAAGGTGAACTCGCGGACGGCTCTGGCGTGGTCGCCGCGCAGGGCGAGGAGCTCGTCACGGGCGGCCCGGTAGGTCGCGGTCACACCGGCTTCGTCGACAGTGGAGGTCATGACCCGACGATGCCACACGCGACCGGGCCGCGGCACGGACCCGTAGCGAGGTCAGAGCGGCTGGTCGCTGCCGTCCCCGAGGTCGCGGGGTCGACGACGCTCCTCGGCTAGCTCGGGTCGGTCGGGCCGCTCGGACCGCTGGCGCGGGGTGGCCGTCGTGTCCTCGCCGTAGCCGTCGTCGCCGGACGCGAAGGCCGGGTCGGAGCCGGGGGCATCGGCCACACCGCGGCCGTGGGAGCGCCGGCGCAGGTCGTCCTCGTCGATGAGGCGGTTGATGAGCTGCTGCACCTCGTTGCTGCGCGGGATGTTCGTGAGGTTCTCGTCGGGGCTGTCGCCGGCCGACTCGATGTGGAGCGAGCCGGCGCCGATGATCCGGTCGACCACGGTCTGCTGGAAGCTCACGTCGGTGATCTTCGAGAGCGTGATGTCCTTGCCGTTCTTCGTCAGGATGCCGCGTCGCACCATGACCCGGTGCGAGGTGATGACGTAGTGGGTCGTGCGCCAGCGCAGGTAGGGCACGAAGACCGCCGGGACGGCGACGAGGACGAAGACCGCCACGGCGACCCACTGGATCCGGTTGCCCGTCTCGTCGTCGGGCGTGACGCCGACGACGGCGATGCACGCTGCGGCCAGCAAGAGGCCGAAGATCGTGGGCACCACGACGGTGAGCCAGTGCGGGTGCAGGTCCCGCTCGACCTTCTCTCCCTTGGCGAGCACGTTCTCCGGGAAGCCCACGGTCATCCTCCTGTCGTCAGGTCCACTCGGACCACGCGTTGTCATTCAGCCTAGGCGGTCAGGCCTCCCCGTCGGCCGGGTCGGACCCCGCGAGGAGCCGCAGACCGTCGGTCCGGGCCCGGCGCGTGGTCTCGCCGAGCCACTCGGTGCCGAGGTAGACGTGGTCGGGCCCGACGAGACCGACGAGGCCCTCGGCCTCCATCTGGTGCAGGACCTGCCGGTTGTCGACGACGAGCTTGAGCACGCCGTCGCGGGACTGGAGCTCCCGCGCGTAGCCGCGGAGCACGTCGATGAGGGTCAGCCCGATCTGGTCGACGCCGCGCAGACGCAGCACGACGACGGCGTGCCGCGACCTCTCGTCGACGCGCGGCAGCAACGCCTGGAACGTCGGGGCGCTGGCGAAGAAGAGGGAGCCGTAGGGCTGGAGCACGAGCACCTCACCACCCGGCACGGTGTCCGGTGGCTCGCCCTGGCGCACCCTCCCCTCGGCGTCGAGGTCGAGGCGGGTGACCCGCACCCGGTTGGACTGCTCGACGACGTGGAGCACGATCGCCAGGGCGACTCCCGCCAGCACGGCGTACTGCACCGGGACGAGCAGCGTCAGGACGAAGGTGAGGACCAGGACGACGGTCTGCACCGTCCCGGTGCGCATCACCGACTGCACCCTCGCGGGCCTCACCGCGCCGGCACCCACGACGATGAGCAGGGCGGCGATGGCCGGCAGCGCCACGAGGGCCACGACGTCGGCGAGCACGAGCACGACGAGCGCCATGACACCACCGGCGAAGCCGAGCGAGACGCGGGTCCGGGCCCCTGCCGTCGCGACGAGCGACGACGCCGACATGGACCCACCGACGGGCATGCCCCGGAAGACGCCGGAGACGACGTTGCCGACCCCCTGTCCGATGAAGTCGCGCGACGCGACGGACGGACTCCCGTCGGGGTTGGGCACGGCGGCGGACACGGCGGCACCCTGCACGAGCCCGATGAAGGCGAGCGACACTGCGGGCAGCGCGAGGTAGGCCACGTCGCCGAGCGACGGCAGCGCCGGTAGCGGGAGTGAGCGAGGGACGGCGGCGATGTCACCCACGACCGCGACGTCGGCGTCGGCGAGCGACCCGAGCAGGACCGCGAGGAACGAGCCGACGGCCATCGCGACCACGAGGCCGAGCGCGCCGAGGCGGGTCCGCTGGAGGCCGACGATGAGCACGAGGGTCACCACCCCGACGAGGAGGGTCATGAGGTCGACCCGCCACGGGTGGAGGAGCAGGTCGAGGGTGCGCATGACCCGGTTGGCGCCGGACGTCTCTGCTCCGGTGAAGTCGCCCAGCTGTCCGAGCACGATGTTGACGCCCACGGCCGTGACGAAGCCGGTCATGACCGAGCTCGGCACGAAGCGCAGCAGCGCCCCGCCGCGCAGCAGGCCGGCCGCGATCATGACGACGCCGGTCAGGACGGCCAGGGTCCAGAGCGCCCGCTCGGGGTCGGGGCGCGATCCGAGGTCGGCGTCGGCGACGACGAGCGACATGGCGCCGGTCGCCTGGACGGCCATGAGCGTGCTGCTCGTGAAGAGCGCGGCACCGACCATGCCGTAGAGGTAGCCGTAGAGGCCTGCGAGCGGGTTGACGCCCGCGAGGACGCCGCTCGCCAGGCCGTCGGGGACGCTCTCGACACCGAGCACGACCCCCGCCTTGAGGTCGGTGCCCCAGGGTCGGCTCCTCAGCCGAGCCAGGGCTCCCCGAGCCGCCCCGCCCGTCACGGTGCCGCCGTCGTCGTCCCCGATCGCGGCGCCCACATCCGGGTCAGCCGCCCAGGATCCGGGCCTTCTGGTGCGCCAGCTCCTCGTCCGTGAGGATGCCCTGCGCGTGCAGAGCCGCGAGGCGCTCGAGCGAGGCGAGCATGTCGTCGGGCGCGGGTGCAGCAGGCGGAGCGGGCGGAGCGGACGGGGGTGGCGGCGCCTGGGCAGCCATGGCCTGGTCGACGGCGGCCTGCGTGGCGGCGGCCTGGGCGGCCGCCTCCTGCTGCTGCCGGTAGGCCTCGGCGTCCGCGGCCTGCTGCGCCTTGGCCTGCTGTCCCTGCTGCATCTTGCCGCTCACCGCGGTGGCGGTGCCGGCGACGACGGCCGTCCGCGCCGCCACCCCCAGCAGTCCCGGCCGGCCCCTGCGTCCCCTCATGACCCCTCCTCGTTCGCCGCGATGGCGCTGAGCGCCAGCTCGATGTCCTCACGCGGCAGCCGCTCCATGACGAGCACCTGGCCGTCCAGCTCGCGCACCTCGGCGGCGATGTCGGCCGCCCACGTGTTCTCCCACGCGATGACGAGGACGGTCGTCCCCGGGTCCATCTCGGCGGCGATCGCGAGCGCGTCCTCCTCGCCGACGAGGTCGGGCATGACCGTCGGGAAGCCGAGCAGATCCGCCGCACCCTCGGGTGACTCGGCGTCGAACATCCGGACGCTGCCGTCGTCGTCCTTGCGGACGAGGAGCACGTCGAGCACGCGTACGGCTCCGCGGTCCACGGCCCGTGCCACCGCGTCGCGTATGCCGTCCTGCCGCAGCTCGCCGCGGAAGCCGATGACGGCCAGGTCCACTGGCCCGATCGGCCCTGTCGTCGCAGTCGACATGGGACTCCTCCCGGTTCGTGGCGGTGTCGTGACCGGCGCCGCTCGTCCTCATGCTCCGGCGTGCGTCCGGGGTGGGCATCACCCCGGCAGGGTGACGCCCCCACGACGCGGCCGGTGCTGCCATGGATGCCATGACCTCGCCGGACGTGACCCAGGCCGTCGTCGACCAGCACCGCGACCTGCTCGGAAGGCTCCCGTTCTCCGACGTCCGCGACAGCGAGGCCGCGGACCGCGGACTCGTGGCGCGGCTGGAGCCCGGTGTGGTCACGAACCCCGACGGCCAGACGGTGTGGGACAACGACAGCTACGCGTTCCTCCGGGGCGACGCGCCCGACAGCGTCAACCCCAGCCTCTGGCGCCAGTCGGGGCTCGTCGCCCGACAAGGGCTGTACGAGGTCGTCCCCGGGCTCTACCAGGTGCGCGGCCTCGACCTCTCGAACATCTCGTTCGTCGAGGGCGAGACGGGGGTCATCGTCATCGACCCGCTCATCAGCGCCGAGACGGCCGCTGCCGCCCTGGCGCTCTACCGCGAGCACCGCGGCGAGAGGCCGGTGACGGCAGTCATCTACACGCACTCCCACGTCGACCACTTCGGCGGGGTCAAGGGCGTCACGACGCAGGAGGACGTCGACGCCGGACGCTGCCAGGTCATCGCGCCCGTCGGACTCGTGGCGCACGCCGTCTCGGAGAACGTCTACGCGGGAGCAGCCATGAGCCGGCGTGCCGGCTACATGTACGGCGCCGCGCTGGAACGGGGAGTGCGGGGACAGGTCGGTGCGGGCCTGGGCCAGACCACGTCCTCAGGTTCGGTGACGCTCATCGTCCCGACCCTGCACATCGGCACGACCGGTGAGGCGCACGTCGTCGACGGCGTGCGGATCGTCTTCCAGATGGCCCCCGGGACCGAGGCCCCGGCGGAGATGCACTTCCACTTCCCCGACCTGCGCGCCCTGTGCATGGCCGAGAACTCCACGCACACGCTGCACAACCTGCTGACCCTGAGGGGCGCACTCGTGCGCGACCCCCATGCCTGGTCGGGCTACCTCACGGAGGCGATCGATCTCTTCGGTGCCGGGACCGACGTCGTGTTCGCCTCGCACCACTGGCCGACGTGGGGCCAGCAGGAGTGCGTCGAGTACCTCTCCCTCCAGCGCGACCTGTACGCCTACCTGCACGACCAGACCCTGCGGATGCTCAACCGGGGCCTGACCGGGAGCGAGATCGCCGAGGAGATCGTCATGCCACCGGCCCTCGAGGCCGCCTGGCACTCGCACGGCTACTACGGCTCCGTGAGTCACAACGTCAAGGCGATCTATCAGCGTTACATGGGCTGGTTCGACGGCAACCCGGCGCACCTCTGGCAGCACCCGCCGGTCGAGGCAGGACGCCGGTACGTCGAGTTCATGGGCGGCGCCGACGAGGTGGTCCGCAAGGCTCAGGGCTCCTACGACTCGGGTGACTTCCGTTGGGCCGCAGAGGTGCTCAGTCACGTCGTCTTCTCCGCCGAGAGCCACGCCGGGGCTCGCGAGCTGCTCGCGGCGACCTTCGACCAGCTGGCGTACGGCTCGGAGAACGGCACGTGGCGCAACTTCTACCTCTCCGGCGCCCACGAGCTGCGGCACGGCAGCTTCGGCACGCCGACCCAGACGGCGGCCCCCGACCTGCTGGCCCAGCTGACGCCGGAGCAGCTCTTCGATGCTCTGGCAGTCCGCGTGGACGGGCCGGCGTCGTGGCACCTGCACCTCACGCTGGACATCGACCTGACGGACGGCGCCCGCTACCGGCTCACCCTGCGCAACGGCGTCCTGACCTACACGGCCGCGCCCCAGCCCGTCGAGGCCGACCTCGCGCTGACACTGCCCCAGGTCGCACTGTGGGACGTGATGTCGGGGACCGACCCGGGCACCATCGACGACGTGGAGACGACTGGAGACGCGGAGGTCCTCAGGGTCCTGCTCGGGGTCCTCGAGGCCCCGGACCCCGACTTCGCGATCGTCACCCCCTGAGGACGACGGACGTGACCGACGAATCCGCGCCGGAGCCCGTGCCGCCCACCTCGGCGGCTCCACCTGCACCACCCGCGCGCCCAGCCCGGCCGGCCCGCGCGGTCCCCGCGATGCCGCGCGGCGTCCTCATCCTCGTGGCACTGGCGGCCGGCTTCGTCGTCGCCTTCGGCATCCACCTCGTGTCCGGGATCCTCGGGCCGCTCTTCCTCGCGCTCGTCCTCACCATCGCGGCGTTCCCGGTGCGCAACGCCATGGTGCGCCGCGGGCTGCCGCACTGGCTCGGCACCCTCACGGTCGTGCTCGCGATCTACCTCGGCATCGTCGGGCTGGCCCTGCTCATGGTCGTGTCCGGCGCCGAGCTCGCGGGCCTGCTGCCGCAGTACGCCGACGACCTCGCGGCGCTCGTCGCCGACGTGACCGACTGGCTCGCCGCCCGTGGTGTCGAGCCCGAGCAGACGCAGGCCATCGCCTCGTCCCTCGACCTCGGCCGCGTCACCGCGGTCATCACGTCGCTGCTCTCGAACATCCTGTCGCTCGTGACGAACCTCGCCTTCGTCCTCGCGCTCGTGCTCTTCTCCGCGATGGACGCGAAGGGCTTCTCCGAGACCCTCACGACGCTGCGGACCGAGCGGCCCGCGTTCGTGTCGGCGATGACGTCCTTCACGCACGGGACGCGCCGATACCTCGTCGTGGCAACGGTGTTCGGCGCCATCGTCGCCGTCTTCGACACCGTGTTCCTCTGGTTCGTCGGGGTGCCGGGCGCGCTCCTCTGGGGGCTGCTGGCCTTCATCACGAACTACATCCCCAACATCGGCTTCGTCATCGGCCTCGTGCCCCCGGCGATCCTCGCGCTGCTCGAGGGCGGGTGGAGCTCGTTCGTCCTCGTCGTCGTGGTCTACAGCGTCATCAACCTCATCATCCAGTCGGTGATCCAGCCGAAGATCGTCGGCGACGAGGTGGGCCTGTCGGCGGTCGTGACGATCCTGTCCCTCGTCGTCTGGTCCGTCATGCTCGGCGGCATCGGCGCCGTGCTCGCCATCCCGCTGACGCTGCTCGTCAAGGCCCTGCTCGTCGACGTCGACCCCGACACGCGATGGGTCGGCGGCCTCCTCGGCGACCGTGGCCCAACGCCGTCCTGACCCGCGCCGTCGCGGCGCGTGCCGGGCCGGCGCCGCCCCGTCTCGGTTCGGCTCGCGGGACCCCCGCGCTGGCCCTACTGTCCGGTAGTGGGACGTGTGACGCGGGGCACATCGTGGCCGGCGGGCGGCGCCCCTGCAGGTTGCAGTGCTCAGCGTCAGCAAGCCTTCCACCCACAAAGGAGTGTGTCGTGAAGAGCCGGTCCCTCATGTCATCCACCCGCCGGCGCGCCCTCGGGGCCGGCCTCTCCGCCCTCATCGGTGCCGGAGCCGCCCTCGCCCTCGGCGCCCCGGCCGTCGCCGCCGGCACGGGCTACGTCGCCCTCGGCGACTCCTACTCCTCGGGCACCGGGACCCGGACGTACATCAGCGACGGCACGTCGTGCCAGCGCTCCGTCTACGCCTACCCCTCGCTCGACGCCTCGGCCCTCGGCCTGGCGCTGAACTTCCGCGCGTGCTCCGGGGCGACGGTCGCCGACGTGACGAACACCCAGCTGTCCGCGCTGTCGAGCACCACGGCATACGTCACGATCTCGGTGGGCGGCAACGACGCCGGCTTCGCGAGCGTCCTGACGACGTGCGCGCAGCCGAGCTGGCTGAGCAACTGCAACGGCGCCATCGACACGGCACAGGGCACCATCAACAACACCATCCCGGGCCGTCTCGCGACGCTCTACTCCTCGATCCGCGCCAAGGCCCCGAACGCCCGCGTCATCGTCGTCGGCTACCCGCGCATCTTCAACGGTGAGGACTGCAACGCCTTCACGTGGTTCTCCCCGACCGAGGAGTCGCGCCTCAACGCGACCGCCGACCTGCTCAACTCCCGGACGGCGACCGCCGCCGCCAACGCCGGCTTCACCTTCGTCAACCCCACCTCGAGGTTCGTCGGCCACGCCGTCTGCGACAGCGTCGAGTGGCTGAACGGCCTGTCCAACCCGATCAGCGAGAGCTACCACCCCAACGTCGCCGGGCACCGTGACGGCTACGCCGTCGTGACCAAGCCCGCCTTCGGGCTCGCCCTCAAGCTGTCGGCGAAGCAGGCCGAGGCCCGGGCCGTCGCGTCGGCCGACTCCCTGGCCCGTGACGCGAGGCGGTATGCCGCCGCCGACCGCACGATCACCCCGGAGCAGTTCGTCGCTCCCGACCTCACGACCCCCGCGGCCCGCGCCGCCGCGGCCCGCGCCGGGGTCGACCTGGGCAGCCGGGCGAGCATCGACGCGGCCGACCGGCTCTACTCGGCCCGCCAGGACGCCGCGAGGAGTGCCGTGGCTGCGCGGTGAGCCCGCACTGAAGAAGTGGTGAGGTCGTCGGGCGTCGCCCGGACCCGGCACCTAGTCTGACCGGGTGCGCTACGACGACATCATCATCGGGGCCGGTCACAACGGCCTCACGGCCGCCGCCTACCTGGCCCGCGCGGGAAGGACTGTCCTCCTCCTCGAGCGATCGGACCAGGTGGGCGGCGCTGCCGTGTCCGCCCGCGCCTTCGAGGGGGTCGACGCGCGGCTGTCGCGCTACTCCTACCTCGTGTCGCTGCTGCCGCGCCAGGTGCTCACCGACCTCGACCTCGACCTGCGGCTCATCCGCAGGCGGTTCTCGTCGTACACGCCGGTCCCCTCGGATCCCGGCCGCGGCCTCCTCGTCGACCACGGCGACGAGACGGCGACGCGCGCGGCCTTCCGCGCGCTGACCGGCGGCGACGACGCGTACGCCGGGTGGAGCGACTTCTACGGCCGGATGGCCGACGTCGCCGGGCGCATCTTCCCGACGGTCCTCGAGCCGCTGCGCTCCCGCGAGCAGGTGCGCGCGCTGTCCGGCGACGCCGACCTCTTCGACGCGCTGACGACGCGACCCGTCGGCGAGCTCATCGAGTCGGTCACCGATGACGACACCCTGCGCGGCATCATCGCCACCGACGCCCTCATCGGCACCTTCGCCTCGCTCGGTGAGGGCGACCTGCGCCAGAACGTCTGCTTCCTCTACCACCTCATCGGCGGCGGCACCGGCGACTGGGACGTCCCCGTCGGAGGCATGGGCGCACTCACGGACTCTCTCGCGGCAGCAGCCGTCTCGGCTGGCGCGACGATCGTCACCGGGGCCGAGGTCACGTCGGTCGACCCCACGACCGGTGAGGTCGCCTGGTCGGGCGGGAGCGCCGGCAGCGGCAGCGCCGTCGGCGGCACCCTCGTGGCCGGCTGCGCGCCGACCGTCCTCAACCGGCTGCTCGCCGCGGCGGGAGCCGACCCGGTCGACACCGAGCCCGACGTCGAGGGCGCCCAGCTCAAGGTCAACATGCTGCTGACGCGCCTCCCCCGGCTGCGCGACGCCTCCGTCGACCCCGCCGCCGCCTTCGCCGGCACCTTCCACATCAACGAGGGCTACGGCCAGCTCGAGCAGACGTATGCCGCCGCGCGCGACGGGCGGATCCCGGACCTGCCGCCGTGCGAGATCTACTGCCACACCCTCTCGGACCGCTCGATCCTCGGGGCGGACCTCGCGGCCACGGATGCGCAGACGCTGACGCTCTTCGGCCTGCACCTGCCGGCGCGCCTCTTCCGCGCCGACAACGAGTCCGCGACGAAGGAGGCGCTGGCCGCGACCCTGCGCTCGCTCGACTCCGTGCTCGGCGAGCCCATCGAGTCGGTGCTCGCCCGCGACGGCGCCGGCAACCCGTGCATCGAGGTCAAGAGCCCCGTCGACCTCGAGCAGTCCGTCGGCCTGCCGGGCGGCAACATCTTCCACCGCTCGCTGCAGTGGCCCTGGGCCGAGCAGGACCCCGAGGTGGGCACGTGGGGTGTCGAGACGGCATACGACAACGTGCTGCTCGGCGGAGCCGGCGCCCGGCGTGGCGGAGGCGTGAGCGCGATCCCCGGCCACAACGCGGCCCGAGCGATCCTCGGCTGAGGGCTACGCGGGCCAGACGCCCGAGCTGCCGCGCCGGTGGCTGCCCATGAGGTGGGTGTCGACGATGCCGACAGCCTCCATCAAGGCGTACATCGTCGTGGGTCCGACGAAGGCGAAGCCCTTCTTGCGCAAGGCTTTTGACAGCGCCTTGCTCTCCTCGGAGACGGTGGGCACCTCGGAGTGGTCGACGGGGCGCGGGGTGTCGGCCGGCTGGAAGCCCCAGACGAAGTCGACGAGGCCACCCTCGTCGCGCAGGGCGATGGTGGCTCGGGCGTTGGTGATGGTCGCCTGGATCTTGCCGCGGTGGCGGATGATGCCGGCGTCACCGAGCAGTCGCTCGACGTCGGCGTCGGTGTAGCCGGCCACGACGTCGGGGTCGAAGTCCGCGAAGGCCGCCCGGAAGCTGGGGCGCTTGCGCAGGATCGTCGCCCACGACAGGCCGGCCTGGAAGCCCTCGAGGCAGATCCGCTCGTAGAGGCCGCGCTCGTCACGGATCGGCACCCCCCACTCGGTGTCGTAGTAGTCCATGAGAAGGGGGTCCACCGAGGCCCATGTGGGGCGGGCGAGCCCGTCAGCGCCGACGACCGTCATGCCGCGACCCTAGGACAGCGACCGGCGCATGACGACGCGGGGGAAGCCGCCGGAGACGGCGGTCGTGTCGGCCGCCTTGGTGAAGCCCGCCCGCTCGAAGAGGACCTGCGTGCCGACGTACGCCATCGTGAGGTCGACCTTCTCCCCGCGGTTGTCGACGGGGTAGCCCTCGACGGCCGGGGCGCCGCGGTCGCGCGCGTAGTCGACGGCGCCCTCGAGGAGCGGCAGCGAGATCCCCTGACCCCGGTGGCCGGGTCGGACGCGGATGCACCAGATCGACCACACGGCGACGTCGTCGACGTGCGGGATCTTCGTCGAGCGGGAGAAGGGCAGCTCCGAGCGCGGTGCCACTGCAGCCCAGCCGGCGACCTCGTCGCCGTCGTAGGCCAGCACGCCGGGCGCAACCGGGCGACGCGTCAGGTCACGGACGAACTCGCCGCGCGCCGGACCGACGAGACTCCGGCTGGTCCTCGAGTCGAGCCGGTGGCTCAGGCACCAGCACACGGTCGACGCGGGGTTCCTCGGGCCGAGCATCGTGGCGACGTCGTCGAACCGCGCGAGCGTCGCGGGGCGCACCTCGAAGGTCATGGCGCCAACGCTAGCGACGGGCACCGACACGTGGGACGTCCCACCGCGCGCCCCCGCGGGTCATGATGGGCGGGTGACGCCGGACCCGTACGCCGGACTCGACCTCGAGTCGCTCGACCTGCGCGCACACCCCGAGGACTACCGCGTCGGCCGAGGCGAGCAGGGGGTGCTGCGCGTGCAGCCCTACAAGGACGAGCTGCTGCCGCTCTGGCGGTTCCGCACCGCCGAGGCCGCTCGCGAGAGCGCGACCGCCATCCGGTCGAGGTTCGAGGACTACCTCGCCGCCGGTGACCTCGTCGGGGCCGACATGGCCCGCAAGTTCCTCCAGATGGGCTACACCCGTGCCCGCCGCTACGCGAACCACCCCGGAGGCCGCAAGTACGACGGCCCGGTCCCGGCCGACCAGCGCGGACGCAGCGGCGCGCACGGCCGGACCGAGCTCCCCCGCGGACCGGAGGACGAGGAGAAGGCCGCGGCGGCCCGGGTGTTCAAGGCGGCCTGGGACGCCGTCGAGGCGGTCACCGAGTACACCGACTGGCGCACCGAGCACCGCGAGCGACACGGCTGACGGCGTGGACACCGTGGGGGTTTTGTCCGATTTGTCGACAGGCCGTCACCGACCTCCGTACCGTGGCAGGACGGCATACGCCCGCAGTCACCTCGGAGGACCCATGCGCCCGACCAGCACCCCCACCCGCACCCGCGTCGGCCTCGTCGTCGCCGCGTCGGCCGCGCTCGCGGCCACCCCGGCGATCGGCCCGGCGCAGTCCGCGGGGGCGGCGACGGTGAGCGTCCAGAACCAGGTCATCCAGCTCGTCAACGTCCAGCGGGCCAAGGCCGGGTGCCGAGCGCTCGTGCTCGACGTGCGCCTCGCACGCGCCGCCCAGGCGCACTCGATCGACATGGCGAAGCGCCGCTACTTCTCGCACACGAGCCTCGACGGTCGCACCTTCGCGCAGCGCATCCGGGCGCAGGGCTACACCGGATCGCTCATCGGCGAGAACATCGCGGCGGGCTACCCCACGCCGAAGGCCGTCATGGACGCGTGGATGAAGAGCCCGGGACACAAGGCCAACATCCTCAACTGCCGCTACAAGGCCATCGGTGTCGGCTCAGCGGTCGGTGGCCCCTACCGCTACTACTGGACGCAGGACTTCGGCGGCTGACCCCGGAGCAGCTCAGTCGTCGAAGACGTGCCAGCAGATGGCACTGCGGCGTCGCTGGTCGTCGAGCACGAGCTCGCGGATGTCGGCGGGCAGCTGCTCGCGCTGCCAGTCACGCTCCTCGACCCGGGCGCGTTCGGCCTCGACGGGCGGCGCCCCCGCGCTGACCGCCCTGATGGCGTATGCCGCAGCGCCGAGCTCGTGCGCGGCGACGTGGGCGACCGCGACCGCCTGCCCCACCGACAGCGCCGCGAACTTCACGGGATCGTCCATCCCGCGCCCGGCGGCGTTGGCCCGGAAGGCCGCCTGGTGGGCGTCACGCATCGGCGCCTCGCCACGGATCCACGCCCGGGCGACGTCCATGGCCTCGTGGGGACGCCGGTCGTCCGGGTGCGCCGTCTCGAAGAGCGGCAGCACGTGCGCGGCGCACACGAGGGCCCACTCGGCGAGGAGCCGGTGGTGCGCGTCCGTCAGGGTGCCGCCGCGGCGGATCGTGATGAACCGCGGGTCACGCTGGGTCGGCAGGATCGGCATCCCCCGTTCCTACCACGCAGGGGGACCCGTCTTTTGTTTATCCTTGCGGGTACATAACTGATCGGGTACATTCACGTCATGGACGCGGTGCTGCAGGCCTTGAGCGACCAGAGCCGACGCACGGTGCTGGAGATCCTGCGCGACCACCCGGCGACGGCCGGCGAGCTGGCCGACGCCCTGCCGATCGCCCGGCCCGGCGTGTCCCGGCACCTGCGGGTGCTTCGCGAAGCCGGTCTCGTCGAGGTGCGCCAGGAGGCACAGCGCAGGATCTACACCCTGCGCCCGGAGGCGCTCGTCGAGGTCGACGAGTGGCTGGAGGCCTACCGCGCCCTGTGGCAGAACCGGCTCGACGCCCTGCACACCGAGATCGCCCGAGGAAAGAAGGCACGGAAGTGAAGATCATCGGCACCATGCGCGCCCTCGACGACACCCGCGGAGCGGTCCGCGTCGAGGACGTCTACGACACCGACATCGACGACCTGTGGGAGGCCTGCACCACCCCGGAGCGCCTGGCGCGCTGGATCGCCGAGGTGTCCGGCGACCTGCGCGTGGGAGGGACGGTCCACGCCGTCTTCACGAGCACGTGGACCGGTCCGGCGACCATCGAGGTCTGCGACGCGCCCCACCACCTGCTCCTGACGACCGAGCCGGGCAGCGACGACGAGAGCCAGATCGAGGCGTGGCTCACCGCCGAGGGGTCCCGGACGCGGCTCGTCGTCGAGGAGCGCGGGCTGCCGGTCGGGCAGCTCCACTTCTACGGGGCCGGGTGGCAGGTGCACCTCGAGGATCTCGGACGGTCGCTGGCGAGCGGCGGCTCGGCCCACGCCGACGGCTGGTCGCAGGAGGTGGCCGCACCGACCTGGCACGAGCGCTGGACCGCCCTGACCCCCACCTACGAGAAACTGACGGACCGCTGATGTCCGACACGATCCGGTTCGACGGGACGACGGTCAACGCTCCCGACGCCATGGCACTCGCACAGTTCTACGCCGAGATCACGGGCGGCATCGTGCGAGGCTCGGCACACTGGGCCGCGGTCAGCACCGGAGCCGCCATGATCGCCTTCCAGCAGGTCGAGGACTTCGAGCCGCCGACCTGGCCGGGAGGGTCCGCGCCGACGCAGCTGCACCTCGACTTCTTCGTCAACGACCTCGAGGCGACCGGAGCACGTGCGACCGCTGCCGGGGCCCGGCTCCTCGAGGTCCAGCCCAACGAGCACTGCCGCGTCTACACCGATCCCGCCGGCCACCCGTTCTGCCTGTCCACGTGGGAAGCGCGTCAGCTCTTCGAGAGGTGACCACGCTCGGGACAGCCTCAGGTGTCGTCAGGTCGGGGTGAAGTCGACGAGGTGCAGGTGCAGGGGTCCGCCGGAGGGGGCGGGGTAGCGGCGGCCGAGTCTGGCTGGTGGTCTGGATCGGTTCGGCTGGTTCGGGTCGTGGTCTGGGTGGGGGTCGGGGGCCGGGACCAGGTGTGGTGGTGGTGTCCGGGGTGGTTGGTGGGGTGGGCCGATGAGTAGTCCGGTGTCGGTGTGGAAGAGCAGGCCGTCGGGTCGGGTGGGGTCGCCGGTGATGGTGAACTCGCCGCGGTGGTGTCCGTCGTGGTGGGAGGTGCAGACGCCGAGGAGGTTGGTGTCGTCGGTGGGGCCGCCGTCGCGCCAGTGGATGAGGTGGTGGATCTCGAGGTTGCGGGTGGAGCCGCAGCCGGGGAAGCGGCAGCCGCGGTCGCGGTCCAGGACCAGGACTCGGGTGCGGTGCGGGACGACGCGTTGGGTGCGGCCGACGTTGACGGGGTGTCCGTCGGTCTGCCAGACGGGGGTCAGGGTCCCGTCGCAGGTGAGCTGGTCGGTGATGTGCTGGGGCAGGCGGGGGCGGCCGGTGAGCCAGGCGCCGTCGGTGTCGAGGTGGACCTGGACCCGGTACCGGGCCCGCCGAGCGGCCCCACCCGAGCCACCGGAGGAGCCGGAGGTTCCGTCGCGTGTCGTGGTGGCGGCGTCGAGGGAGCGGGTGGCGAGCACGATGAGGGCGTCGGCCCAGGTGACGCGGGGCCGGCCGCCGCTGGTGCAGGTCTGGTCGGGGTGCAGCACGTCCCCGTTCAGGGCCCGCTTCTGCTCGTCGGTCCAACCCTCGGGTGCGAGGGTGTGGAAGAGGTGGTCCTTGGCCTCGGCGAGGGCCGCTTCGACGAGCGCGCCGACCTCGGCGGGTGCGTCGTAGCGCAGCCGGAACCGCCCGTCGGCGTCGAGGCCCATGCTCAGGTGCGCCGGCTCGACCGGCTCCACCCGTGGCCGATCCAGGGTCGCGTCCTGCTCACCGGGGGGTATCTCGCCGGGCAGGCCGCGGCCGCGGTCGTCGACGCTGTCGGGTTGGAGGGTGAAGTCGTACCGGGTGACCGTGCGCTGCAGCTGGGTGACCGTCGCGTGCTGCGCGAACTCCGCCACGGTGGTGTCGAACGCGGCCGGGGTGTGCCGGGCCACGACCGCGGCCTGGTCCAGGCTGATCCGCCCCTGGCGCAACGCGGCGGAGGTCGCGGGCAGCTCCTGCGCCCGCCGGGCCAGCAGGACCACCGCGGACGCCTGGCCCCGCGACAGCCCGGCGCGCAGCATCAGCCAGTGCTCGGGTGACCGCAGCCCGGCGGCCTGCCAGGACCCGTCGGTCAGGACGGCCGCGACGAAGTCGACGAGCCGGGCGTGCGCGTCGTGCAGGTCGGCGGCCAGGGACGCGACGTGGTCCCAGTCCTGCTCGATCTGCTGCGCGCTCCGGCTCTGCTCCATACCCCTAATCGTACAGGTGTTCGAATGACCCGACAAGAGTTGTCCACACCAAACGTCTTGTCCCACAGGGGTTTACGCCTCATCGAGACGCGCGCAACGGCATACCCCTGCGGCCGTCAGGCCGGTCATGGGTAAGGATGGGGCATGCCAGAGCCGACCCGCCCGCAGACCCCGGACGACACGATCGGTGCGCGCGACCTCACGGCCTGGCGCACCCGTTTCGGCCGCTGGCTCGTCGACGTCTTCGCCGGGCTCGCGCGCGCCTCACGCCCCGCGGCACGGCGCGTCAGGTCGTGGTCCTCGGCCCACGTGGCCTTCGTCGTCTTCGCCGTCATCGCGCTCGTCGTCATGGTCGTCCTCGTCGAGGGCATCGAGACGGTCTACGAGGGGGTCGCCGGACGGGACGGGCTGACTGCGGTCGACCAGCCGGTGCTCGACGCGGCCATCACCCTCCGCTCCCCCGGGCTCGACTCCGCGATCACCGCCTTCACCGACGTCGGCGGCCCGGTCGGCATGCCGATCCTCGCCCTCGTCGCGGTCGCGATCATCACGTGGCGTCGTCGCCGGTGGACACCGATCGTGCTCACCGTCATCGCCGCGGCCGGGTCGCTCGCCATGACGATCGTGGGCAAGAACGTCGTGGACCGGGCCCGCCCGCCGGCCTCGCTCGCCGTGCCACCCCTCGAGGTGTCGCCGTCGTTCCCGAGCGGCCACACCCTCAACGCCACGGTGCTGACCACGATCGTCGTCTACCTCGTCCTCATCGAGACGACCGCGGCATGGCAGCGCACCCTCGCGATCACGATCGGCACGCTCTTCGTCGCGACGATGGGGCTCTCCCGCGTCTTCCTCGGCCACCACTGGCTCACCGACGTGCTCGCGGGCTGGCTCATCGGCCTCGCCTGGGCCCTCGCCGTCATCACCGCGCACCGCCTCTGGCTCACCCTGCGAGAGCGGCCCGAGGCGGTGCGCGGCGACGCCGCAGCCCCTGAGGGTGCGGCTACTCCTTGACCGCGCCCTCGACCGAGCCGGAGATGATCCGCTTCTGGAAGACGAAGAACATCAGCGCCACCGGGATCGTCATGAGCACCGCCGCAGCGTGTGTGAGCGACGACCCCGACGAGCGGGCTGGAAATGGGCTGCGGTCACTACGTCCAGAACGCAGGATGAGGCGGCTCGACAGGTCAAACCCTTCACGGTGAGGTCCGAGCACGCGACTCATTCTGTTCGAGCCCACACGTCCGGTCTCTTCATTGCAAAGACCCTGTGGGCCCCTCCCAAGCAATATGATCCATTCGACGTCGGCCAATGACTGGGAGCGAAATGGATGCGGATGACGCTGGCTGGCGGCGCATCGCGCTGTACCTCCTCATTACGCTTGCGAGCGTTTTTGCTCCGGGCGCTGTCATCGTCGCATCCTTGGCCATATGGCGAGTCTCCCAAGACTCGGTTCTTCTTCAATCGATGCAGTCAGGAACAGCAGACGGTGCGGGAGCCTTGCGGTACCTGTGGATCGCTGCGGGACTGAGCCTGAGTTATCTAGTCGGCTACTTCGCACGCGCACTTGGCTTTGTCGCCGTACGTTCGATTGGAAAACGATGGGGTCCGCAAGGCACCGTTGGGAAGTTGCGTGCCGATATCGTCGATCGCCTGGGTGCAGACTCTTGGGATCGAGCCATGGCTACGCATCCAGCGCTCCGAGCTTCGCTCAACGGACCGCTTGATCAGTCGAAGCTGAGTGAGGACCCTCTGTTTGACGCCTTCATCTACTGCAAGCTGTGGCTCCGCCGGATGGCTCCTACCCTGAACATCGACGCGATCGAGCTGGAGATCAATGTGCTGTGCGGGTCGCTTGTGCCAGTCGCGGCCGTCACGCTCTTGATGGGTCAACAGGCGCAACTATCATCGGGCGGCTGGGTTGCCACCGCAGCTCTCGCGCTCGCTGCTTGGTGGATCATCATCACGAACGCCTTGAAGCTCAGGCAGGACGAGCGTTATGAGGCCTTTCGCAACGTGGTAGCCGACGCAGCCATGCGGGCAGCGTCCACTGGCCGCCCCCTCCGGCCGTCCGCACCTCCCGGGCCAGCCACCACCTGATCGCAATCAGGCACGAGGGCGAACCCATCGATGGAATAGGCTCGCGCCATGACTCGCCGACAGCCGTGGCTCCACGAACTGTCGATACTGGTTTCTGGAAACGCCACCGTGATGTCAAGTCGTCATGGCGACATTGAGCTCGGAACGTGCCAGGGTCTTTTCGTAGATGATCGACGCATCATCAATCAGTTGACGGTCCGAATCGGGCGTGAGACACCGGACTTCCTTGCCGAGCGGGTGACGGGGGGGACTGGACTTCACCTTGGTGTCGCGCGAAACCTTGACGATGGTATTCAGCAATCGATGGTGGAGATCCTGAGGAGACGCACCCTCGAGGGCCCTGTCATGGTCGAGAAGGTCACGCTCACATCTCGGTATCCATACTCAATTGAAACAAACGTCGCCTTCGACATCCTGGGGGACGGGCTCGGCATTGCAGAGGTCAAGTCCGGCATTCTGCGAGGCCCTGACCTGCGCAGGGTTGAAATAGGCACGGACGAACGCAGCGCAGAACTGGCTGATGACTGGCACCGCACGTCCGTCGCCCTGGAGGAGCTCCCGACGGGCAGCATGGTGGCCGTGCGACCCGGTGACGACGGCTCCGTCGCGCTCGAGACGACACTCGTCGTCGAGCCCGGCCGCACCGCCTCCGTCTGTCTGCGCGTCACGACGGAGCGGCTCCGGGCCTCCGCCTTCGACGCGGACCCCGGCGCCGATGCCGTGACGTGGGACGACGTGCGCGTCACCGCCCAGGACCACCGGGTCGCGCGCACCGTCGAGCGCGGTCTCGACGACCTGCGCCACCTCGTCCTGCGCGACCCCGCCTCGCCCGAGCACATCTTCGCCGCAGCCGGAACCCCTTGGTATCTCACGCTGTTCGGCCGCGACTCCATCTGGACGGCCCGCATGCTGCTGCCCTTCGGCACCGAGCTGGCCGAGGGGACGCTGCACACGCTGGCCCGACGCCAGGGCACGACGCACGACCCCGTCACGGGCGAGGCGCCCGGCAAGATCCCGCACGAGCTGCGCCGCCACGTGCACCGCGACACCACCACCGGCATGGCGCTGCCGCAGGTCTACTACGGCACCGTCGACGCGACCGCCCTCTGGGTCTGCCTCCTCGCCGACGCCTGCGACTGGGGCCTGGCGCCCGAGCGAGCCCGCACGCTGCTGCCCGCCCTCCGGTCCGCCGTCGACTGGCTCACGGGCGACGGGCAGCCCGACGACGACGGCCTGCTCAAGTACCTCGACACCTCCGGCACGGGCCTCGCCAACCAGGGCTGGAAGGACTCCGGCGACTCGATCCGGTGGCGCGACGGCACGGTCGCCGACGCCCCGATCGCGCTCGTCGAGGCGCAGGCGTATGCCGTCGAGGCCCTCCGCGCCGCCGCGCGCCTCTACCGGTCGCTCGGTGCCGAGGACGCCGACGCCGCTGACGCCGCTGACGCCGCTGACGCTGCGGCGACCGCGCTCGAGGGCCGGCTGCGCGACCGCTTCTGGGTCGACACCGACGCGGGCCACCACCTCGCCATCGCCCTCGACGGCGCGGGTCGAGCGGTCGACGGGCTCGGCTCCAACATGGGCCACGTGCTCGGCACGAGCGCCCTCACCGCTGACGAGGCCACGGCGGTCGCAGCGACCGTCACGTGCCCCGAGCTGCTCGACGACTTCGGGGTGCGCACCCTCGGCACCGGGAACGGCGGCTTCAACCCCATCGGCTACCACACCGGCTCGATCTGGACGCACGACACCGCGATCACGGCGATCGGCCTGTCCCGCGAGGGATTCGGTGCCGAGGCGAGCGCCGTGGCGCGGACCCTGCTCGCATCGGCCGAGGCCTTCTCCTACCGCTGGCCCGAGCTCTACTCGGGCCTCGCCCTGGGCGGCGCGCCGACGCCCTACCCGGCGTCGTGCCGGCCCCAGGCCTGGTCGGCCGCATCGGCCGTCGCGCTGCTCACGGTGGCGCTCCGCCCCCGACCCGACGCGGCCACCCGCACGCTGCACCTCTCCCCTGCGCGACCCGCCCCCTACGGGGCGCTGCGCGTCGAGGGGCTGCGCTTCTGCGGCGGCCGCATCGACGTCGCCGTCTCGGCCGACGGTGACGTCGAGGTGCTCAGCGCACCCGACGACGTCACGGTCGTCACCGACTGAGGCGACGGCATACCCCTGGAGGCCCGGCGCTCCTAGGATCGGCAGGGTGAAGCCGGCGATCATCCTCGTGTCCGAGACCCGCTGCGACGTGCTGCGCGACGAGTTCAGCCGCTACGAGCGCGACTACGAGCTGCCGACGGCCACGACGGCCCACGAGGCGAAGCAGGCCGCCAAGGCGGTCGTCGCCGAGGGCGGTCAGGTCGCGATGTTCGTCACGGAGTCGCGCCTCCCCGACGCCGACGTCCACGAGGCGTTCCACTGGTGGCGCCAGACCGTGCCGACCGCCCGCCGCGTCATCGCCGCGCACGTGTCGACCTTCCGCGACGACGCCGAGCGGCTCCGCGGCGGCATGGCCAAGGGCAAGTACGACGCGTACCTCCTCATGCCCCGCGGTGCCCGTGACGAGGAGTTCCACTCGGCCATCTGCGAGCTGCTCTCCGACTGGGGCTCGACCGTCGCCGAGCCCGAGGTCGTCGCGGTCGCCATCGTCTCACCCGTCGAGGACGCCCTGACACTGAGCATCCGCGACTACCTCGACCGGATGGGGCTGCCCAACCGCGTCTACACCCCCGAGAGCGAGAAGGGCCGGCACGTCCTCGCGCTCGTCGCGGCAGAGGGCGGCGAGGTCGAGTTCCCCCTCTTCATGGACCTCAACCAGCGCGTCGGCAGCGCCCGCAGCGTTCGCGAGGTGGCCTCGCGCATCTACGGTCGGCCCGCCGACGTCGACGTCGAGCGCGTCGTGGACGTCGCGATCGTCGGGGCCGGACCGGCCGGCCTCGCGGCCGCCGTCTACGCCTCGTCCGAGGGACTGAGCACCGTCGTCCTCGAGGCGGAGGCCGTCGGCGGGCAGGCGGGCACCTCGTCGATGATCCGCAACTACCTCGGCTTCCCGAGGGGGATCAGCGGTATGCGTCTGGCCCAGCGGGCGCGCAACCAGGCCATCCGCTTCGGCACGCAGTTCTTCTCCGGCTGGCCGGTGACGTCACTCGTGCCCGGCGAGGTGGACGCCGAGGGCGTCCTCGCGCCGCACCGTCTCTGCACCGAGGGTGGCGACCTGCTCGCCCGCGCCGTCGTCGTCTCGGCCGGGGTGAAGTACCGCCGCCTCGACGCCCCGGGCATCGAGCGGCTCGTCGGGCTGGGCGTCCACTACGGCAGCGCCATGACCGCCGCCCGTGAGATGGAGGGCTACGACGTCATGGTCGTCGGCGGCGGCAACTCCGCCGGCCAGGCGGCGATCCACCTCGCCCGCTTCGCCCGGCACGTGACGATCCTCGTGCGGCGCGAGTCGCTGGCCGAGACCATGTCCGACTACCTCGTCGGCGAGATCGGCTACAACCCGAGGATCAGCGTCCGGGGCTGCTCCGAGGTCGTCGAGGGCAGCGCCGGGGACGACGGCCGCCTCGGCTCGGTGACGGTCCGCGACACCCGCGACGGCACCGAGACCCGGCACGAGTGCCGCGGCCTCTTCCTCCTCATCGGCGCGGCACCCCACTGCGACTGGCTGCCCGACGCGGTCGCCCGCGACGAGCGGGGCTTCGTCCTCACCGGTCGCGACGTGCCCCAGGACCGGTGGCGCGGCGACCTCCCGCCCGAGAGCCTCGAGACGACCGTGCCCGGGGTCTTCGCCGCGGGCGACATCCGCGCCGGCTCGATGAAGCGCGTGGCCTCGGCGAGCGGCGAGGGTGCCTCGGTCGTGCCCCTCGTCCACGCCTGGCTCGACCCGACCCGCTGAACCGCGGCTCCACCCGTCAGAGGCGGATGAGCTGCCCGTCGCGGAACGAGTAGCGGTAGGCCGTCGTCGTGGCCGCCGGCAGGTTGGCCGGGTGCGCCGCGTGGTCGCGGTGCGGGTGCCGGGCCGGCTCGGAGGCCGTGCGGACGGGCGTCAGACCGCCGGAGACGCCTGCGGCGTGGGCCTCCCCGGCACCGAGGGCCGTCGTGCCGACGAAGGCGACCGCGACGGCAGCGCCGGCGGCACCGAGGCCACGACGGAGCGTGGCACGGAAGGTCGAGGGGGCAGTTCCGGGGCGGGGTGTCGAGTCCATGTCCTCAACGTTCGACCCGACACCTGTGGGGCGTCTGTGCCCGGGTGATGCGTTCGGCATGCGCTGGACGGCCTTGTGCCGCAGTGGGGTTCAGCCCCGGAGCTGGCGCTCCATCTCGTCGGCCACCACGTGGGCGAGGACGCCACCCTCGGCCCGCATCCCGTCGACAGCGCCCTCGCGGTCGGCGTCCGACCGGTTCTGGCTCAGCTTGGCCTTGCCCTCGACCGACTCGACGAGGACCTCGATGCCGACGATGGCCCGCAACCGGCCGCGGACGTACTTCGGCGGGGCATCGCTGACGGCCCAAGGCCGCTCGCGCCCGGACTCGTGGCGCTCGGTGAGCCGGGTGACGACGTCGAGCACCCAGTCGGGGTCGTCGTGCACCGTGACCGTGCCGCGCAGCTGCACCTCGCTGTAGTTCCACGTCGGCACGACGCGCCCGTGCTCGGCCTTGGAGGCGTACCAGGCCGGGGACACGTAGGCGTCGGCGCCACCCACGACGACGAGACCGGGTGAGGCCGGCGCGATGCGGGCCCAGTGGTCGTTCGCGCGGGCGACGTGGCAGAGGACCCGGTCGCCGTCGACGAGGACGGGCAGCAGGGTGGAGTCCGGTCGACCGTCGGGGCCGACGGTCACGAGGCGCGCGGCCGGACGGTCCGCGAGGAAGGCCGTGACGTCCGGGTCGGCCATGGCGTTCGCCTTGGGCACGTACATGCACCGATGGTGTCACGGGCCGGACGGGCGGACAGGCACGGAGCCCGCCGACGGGTGTCGACGGGCTCCGTTGGGGAGGGGGCGGGATCAGCTGTGCCGGTGCGGGGCCCGGCGGGGCGCGGCCGTCCACGGACGCGGGCTACCGGCGTGCGGGGCCGGGACGACGTGCAGTTCGGCGCGCTGGGGACGCTCGGCCGCGGGGTCGAGCCGCTCGGCGAGGCTGCGCAGCAGGAGAGCGGCCCGGACGTGCCGGCGGGTGCGTCCGGCCTTGGGAGCGTGGTGGCGGGCGGCGACGCGCTCGACGATGCGGTCGCGGGCGATCGCCTCCTGCGGCGACAGGCTCAGGGTCCCGGTGCTCATGCGAGGCTCACCTGCGCCCGCTTGACCCGGATGTCGCCGCTGCCCGAGTGCACGACGAGGCGTGCCTGGGCCTCGGAGTCCCCGGGGCCCGACGTCTCCTCGAGGTCGATGTCGACGTCGCCGGTGACGGTGTTGAGGTCGAGGTAGGCCGCGACCCCGTGGGCGACGGCGATGGTGACGTCGCCCGTGCCGGTCCTGGCCCGGACCTCGCCCCCGTGCACGCCGTCGAGGGTGACGTCGCCCGTGCCGGTCGTCAGCTCGAGGTCGCCGGTCGAGGCACCGATGTGGAGGTCGCCGGAGCCGGTCTTCGCCTTGACGGCCGCGTCGGAGCGGCGCAGCGAGATGTCGCCGCTGCCCGACGTGAGGTCGAGGCGACCGCCGCCCGTGCCGACGGTGATGTCTCCCGACCCGGTCTTGGCGTCGAGGTCGCCGCTCGCCGACTGGAGCGTGATGTCGCCCGAGCCCGACTTGAACCGGCCGGACCCGACCTCGTGGAAGGTGAGGTCGCCGGCGCCGGTGGCCGCGCGCACCTCCCCGAGCAGCCCGGCCGCGGTGACGTCGCCGGCGCCGGTCTTGGCGTCGACCGAGCTCGCTGCGGGCAGCTCGACCTCGACGTCGACGGAGCCCTTCGTGCCGAGCGAGAAGAAGCTGTCGCGCAGCTTCGGCGCGAGCACGGACACGTCGTTGCCGTGCGCCTCGACGGTGAACTTCTCGGCGATCTCGGCACCGTGCTTGCCGTGCGGGTGGAGGCGGACGGTCGTCGTCGGACCGCTGCCGACGGTCAGCGTCAGGTCGCCGACGAGGAGCTCGGCCTTGAGGGTGATGGGACCCGTCGTGTCGAAGCGGGTCTCGAGGGTGGTGCCCATGGGAAGTCCCCTTTGCTCGGTGGTGGTCGTGGTGGTCGTTGCCTGGTCAGGCAGGGTCATCGGACCCAGCCCTGCACGCGCTTGTTGGAGGAGCGGTTGCGGCCGGGGGCGCCGGGTCCGAACTGCGGGCCGGGCGGCATCGGCGGGAAGCCGGGCATCGGCGGCACGCCGGTCCCCGTGGCGGCGCGGACCGCGTTGACGATCCACGTGTTGAGCGACTGGCCGCGGCTCGTCGCGAGCTCCTCGGCCCGGACCTTGAGGGCCTCGGGCAGGCGCAGGGTGATGCGCGAGGTCTCGGCCCCCTCGTCATCGGGTGACACCACGGTGGTGTCAGCGGTGTCGATGACCTGAGTGTCGTCGGCGACGGCCGACGGGCCGGCCCCCACGACGACGAAGACGGGCTCGCGGCCTTGCAGCCGCACCTCGACGGAGGCGCCGTCGAGCTCGTTCGTGATCTCGGCCGCCGCGTGCGAGAGCGCGTCCATGAGGGCCAGACGTGCGGACGAGTCGAGGGCGAAGCCGATCCGCTCGGCGGCCTGCTCGGTCTCCGGACCCATCGCCCTGGCCGCCTGGGCGAGATCCCGACGCAGTGCGTCGACGTACTCGGTGATGTCCATGTGCATCACTATGACACCACTGTGGTGTCACGTCAACACCATGATGACGCGGAGTCGCCGACGGGTACGTTGAGCGGGCCCCTCACCCCTCGTGAAAGGTGCCCGATGCGCAGCCTCGGAACCTCCGACCGCCCGTCCGTCCGCGCCCTCTCGTCCGCCATCGAGAAGGTCTCCTCGCGCACCCGTGCGCGCCAGTTCGTGCGGGTCATGAACCGGATGGGCGCCTCGCCCGCGGCGATCCTGCCCTTCGTGCAGGACTCCCCCAACTTCACGAACCGGCGCTTCGAGGGAGAGGAGCCCTCGCTGCGCCCGCGGGTCAAGGCCCAGACGAGCGCGCTGCTCGCGGCCATCCGGGTCAGTGGCCGTGGCCGGCCGGCGGGCACCGTGCCCGTCGTCGCCGCGACGCCGCCGCAGCAGCCGGGCGAGCTCGCCGTCACGTGGTACGGCCACGCCACGAGCGTCCTCGAGCTCGACGGCGCCCGCTTCCTCATCGACCCCGTCTTCAGCGAGCGCGTCTCGCCGATCCGTCACTCGGGACCGAAGCGGATGCACCCGGTCCCCGGGTCGATCGCCGACCTCCCGAGCATCGACGCCGTCCTCATCAGCCACGACCACTACGACCACCTCGACCAGCCGTCGGTCGTGCGCCTCGAGGAGACCCACCGCCCCCACTACGTCGTGCCCCTCGGGGTCAACGCCCACCTGCTCGCCTGGGGCGTGCCCGAGTCGCGCATCACCGCGCTCGACTGGCGCGGCGAGACCGAGGTCGCCGGCATCCGGCTCACGTGCACCGAGGCGCGGCACAACTCCGGGCGCGGGCTCGTCGACAGCCAGACGCTGTGGGCCGGCTGGGCCCTCCACGGCCCGCGTCACACGGCCTACTTCGCCGGCGACTCGGGCACGTCCAAGCGCTTCGCCGCGATCGGCGCCGACCTCGGCCCCTTCGACGTGACCCTGATGCCCGTCGGGGCCTACGACTCGTTCTGGCCCGACATCCACATGGACCCCGAGCAGGCGCTCGCGGCCCACCGCGACGTCAACCGCATCGGCGACGAGGTGCACGCCCTCACCGAGGACGCCGCCGGTGTCGCCGACGCGTTCATCGAGGGCGACCAGCGCATCGACACTCCCGGTGGCACCCACGAGGAGGGCGATCCCACCGAGACGACCCGCACCGTGCAGACCGCCGCCCGCGAGTCGCTCCTCGTCCCGGTCCACTGGGCCACCTTCAACCTGTCGATGCACTGGTGGGCCGAGCCCGTGCGCCGCATCCGTCGTGCCGCGGTCGAGGCGCGGGTCCCCGTCGCCTTCCCCCGCGTCGGTGAGCGCGTCGACCTCACGACCGGTGACGCCGCCGCGGTCGCCGCCGCCCACGCCGACCCGTGGTGGGAGGAGTGCGCGGCGCCCGAGGACCGCGACTGACCGTCGGGAACTCGGGCGGCCTGCCCGACGCTGGACGAGAATGACGGCAGCCCGCACTCGCGTGGCCGCCCGAGCCGTGAGGCACGACAGGCAGGAGAAGCCCGTGCAGCTCCCGATCCTCCGACGGATGGGTGCGTCGACCGCGACGCAGCGTCAGCGCGCGACCGCGTCGCCGAACTACCGCGACGGCGAGTTCCGCTCGCACGAGCCGACGCACGTCGTCGCGACGTCCGAGGCCGAGGGCCCGGGCAGCATGCTCACGACGATGGTCCGCGAGTTCGGCCGCGGCCGCCCGCGCGGCACCGTCCCGCTCGTGACACCACGTCACCCGCACGAGCCGGCCGACCTGGCGGTGACGTGGTACGGCCACGCCACGAGCGTCGTCGAGCTCGACGGTCGTCGCTTCCTGCTCGACCCCGTCTTCGGCAAGCGGGCCTCGCCCTCGGTCGTCGCCGGGCCCAAGCGCCTGCACCCGGTCCCGGGCCGCATCGCCGAGATCCCGCACCTCGACGCGGTCGTCATCAGCCACGACCACTACGACCACTACGACCACCTCGACGAGCCGTCGATCATGCAGCTCGAGCGCACCCACCGCCCGCACTACGTCGTGCCGCTCGGGGTCGACGAGCACCTGCGGTCGTGGGGCGTGCCCACCGGGCGCATCACGAGTCTCGACTGGCGCGAGGAGACCGAGATCGCGGGCATCCGCATCACGTGCTCCGAGGCCCGGCACTTCTCGGGACGCGGGTTCGTGCGCAACCAGACCCTCTGGGCGGCGTGGTCGCTGCGCGGGCCGCGCCACGCGGTCTTCTTCGGCGGTGACTCGGGACCGACCCACCGCTACGTCGACATCGGCGCGGACCTCGGCCCGTTCGACCTGACCATCATCCCGATCGGCGCCTACAGCGTGCACTGGCCCGACATCCACCTCAACCCCGCGGAGGCGATCGAGGCGCACCTCGACGTCAACAAGGGCGAGACCGACTCGGTGCTGCTGCCCATCCACTGGGCCACCTTCAACCTCGCGACGCACTGGTGGAGCGAGCCTATCCGGTGGGCCCGGCGAGCCGCCGCCGAGCGCGGCGTGCGGATGGTCGCCCCGCGCGTCGGGACCCGGATCCAGCTGAGCGACAGCGACGTCGACGAGGTCGTCGCCGCGCACCAGGACCCGTGGTGGGAGTCCTGCGCCGCCCCCGAGGACCACGACTAGGAGCCCGTCCGGCGACGGACCGCCGTCAGCGCTCGCCCTGCGGGCCCTCGAGCACGCCACCGCCGGTGTATGCCGGGTCGTGGCGGTCCGCCCGTCCGCCCGGTGCCGCGGTGGGGTCGCCCCCAGCCGCGGGGGTCCGGAAGATCCAGCGACGCATGGCGACGAACCGCGCCGCCGTCGAGAGCACGTTGGCCACCGCCACGACGAAGGTCTGGACGAGCGTCCCCGCGCCCGGGGCGACCGCTCCGAGCACCGCGAGCGCGGCGGTCGTGGCGGCATACGTGATCGCGAAGATGACGAGCGCCTGGCCGTGGTGCGCCACGAGGTTGCGGCGCCCCGAGACCCCAAAGGTCCAGGCCCGGTTGAGCCCGGTGTTGACGACCGTCGCGATGACGAGGGCGACGCCGTTGGCCAGCTGGGACGGTGCCCCGCCCCGCACCAGGGCCGCGAAGAGGCCGAGGTGCAGGGCGGTGGAGAGGACTCCGACGCCGGCGAAGCGGATGACCTGCTGGGAGAGGTGTGCTCGCGACACCGACGTGGGGGTCGGCATGCTACTGGAGGGGCTGGGTCAGGTCGTAGAACGTCGAGCCGTCGATCGTCACCGGGGTGAAGTTCTCCTGCACCCACGAGCTGATCTCCGACGAGGCGCTGCTGCCACCGTTCTGGTTGCCGAATCCCCGTCCGCCGCCGGCGAAGTAGTGGATCTGGCCTTTCGCGACGTACTGCTGGAACTGCGCGAGCGTCGGGCTCGGGTCGGAGCCGTTGAAGCCTCCGATCGCCATGACGGGCAGCTGCGTGCCGAGCTGGAGACCGGCCGCCGTCTGCGAGCCGACCGCTGCCGCGACCCACGTGTAGCTGCTCGCGTCGGCCGACAGGGCCGCGACGACCGCGGTGCTCGGCGTCGAGGCGTCGAGCAGGCCGCCCATGCCTCCCATGCCTCCCATACCTCCGGCGCCACCGGGACCGCGGCTCGATCCGGCGGGACCGGCCGTCACGATGGACCCGCTGTGGCCCTGTGCGGTGGTCGACACGGCATACGCCCCCGGGCCGGCGAGGCCCGCGACGAGGGCCGCGGCGAGGACGAACGGGACGGCACGGGCGTGCATCCAGCGGGTCGCGAGGATGAGCAGGGCCGCGGCCATGCCGACCGCGAGGACCGAGATGCGCAGCCAGTCGCCGTAGGCCGTCGTCCGCGACAGGAGGATGAAGCCCCACGTCGCGGCGGCCACGGTCGCGGCGGCGAGGGCGATGGTGCCGACCGCGCTCGAGCGGCGCTGCCAGGCCTCGACCGCACCCATGCCGACGACGGCACCGATGGCGGGGGCCAGGGCCACGGTGTAGTACTCGTGGAAGATGCCGGCCATGAGGGAGAAGACGAGCATCGTGACGACGAGCCAGCCACCCCAGACGAGGTAGGCGGCGCGGCGCAGGTCGGTGCGCGGACGACGGCCACGCAGCCACAGACCGGCCGCGAGCAGGATGAGCGCGCTGGGGATGAGCCACGAGACCTGGTCGCCGACGCTCGAGGAGAACATCCGGAAGAGGCCGGTCGAGCCCCACATGCCGCCGCCTGCCGCCGGACCGCCGCCGCCGACCGAACCGGTCTCGTCACCGCTCAGGCGACCGAGGCCGTTGTAGCCGAAGGTCAGCTCGAGGAAGGAGTTCGTCTGGCTCCCGCCGATGTAGGGACGGGCGGACGCCGGCATGAGCTCGACGATCGCGACCCACCAGCCGGCCGAGAGCACCATGGTGCCGACGGCGAGCAGGGAGTGGACGATCCGCTTGCGCAGCGTCGTCGGCGCAGCGATGAGGTAGGCGAGCCCGAAGAAGGGGACGACGAGCAGGACCTGGAGGGTCTTGGTGAGGAAGCCGAGGCCGATGAAGACGCCGACGATCATCATCCACTTCGGCGAGGCCTGCTCGATCGCCCTGATCGTGGCCCACGCGCCGAGTGCCATGAGGAGCGTCAGGAGCGCGTCGGGGTTGTTGAAGGTGAACATCAGCGCGGCGACGGGCGTCAGCGCGAGGACGACGCCCGCGATGAGTCCGGCAGCGGCGCCGAAGTGGCGCTTGACGGTCGTGTAGACCACGCCGACCGTCGCGACACCCATGAGCGCCTGCGGCAGCAGGATCGCGAAGGAGCTGAGACCGAGGACGCGCACCGAGAGTGCCATCACCCAGAGCGAGGCCGGCGGCTTGTCGACGGTGATCGAGCTGGCGGCGTCGGAGCTGCCGAAGAAGAAGGCCTTCCAGCTCTCGCTGCCGGCCTGGACGGCCGCGGAGTAGAAGGAGTTGGCGTAGCCGCTCGCCGTGAGGTTCCACGTGTAGAGGACGAGCGTGACGAGCAGGAGGCCGAGGAGCGCGGGACGGGCCCACGCCGGGTCGGCGTCGGCTCCGCGCCACAGGCGCCAGAGCCGGCCGGGACGACCCGCACGGGCGGGCGGCTGCGTGGTCTGCGGGCGGCTGTCCGCCGGCCCGACGGGCGACGGTGCGGTGCTGCCCGCTGTGCCGGTCCCGCCCGTGGTGGTGAGGGTCATCGTGTCCATGTCCCCCACCGTCGAGCCCGGGACTGTGCGCTTCCTATGACCCGACTTTGGTGCACTGATGAGTGCAGCCGGCCCGTGAGCCGGGGACGTCAGGGGGCGGCGGGCAGGAGCAGGCTGAAGGTCGTGTCGCCGGGGCGGCTGTCGAGCTCCACCCGGCCCCCGTGGGCCTTGGTGACGGCGGCGACGATCGACAGACCGAGACCGGTGCTGCCACCAGCGCGGACGCGAGCGTCGTCGCCACGGGCGAACCGCTCGAAGACGTTGGGCTGCAGGGCATCCGGCACGCCGGGCCCGTCGTCGTGGACGGCGACCCGCACCCACTCACCCTCGGGTCGCACCGACGTCGTGACGCGGGTGCCGTCGGGGGTGTGGGTACGCGCGTTGGCGAGCAGGTTGGCGACCACCTGGTGGAGCCGGGCGCCGTCACCCGTCACCTCGACGGGCTCGGGCGGCAGGTCGAGGTCCCAGCGGTGACCGGGCGACGCCGCGTGGGCGTCGCTCACCGCGTTGATGACGAGCATCGACATGTCGACCGGGGCCACGTCGAGCGGGCGGCCCGCGTCGAGGCGCGCGAGCAGGAGCAGGTCCTCGACGAGCGAGCTCATCCGGTTGGCCTCGGACTCGATGCGACCCATCGCATGGGTCACCGTCGGCGGGACGGGGTCGGGCTCGCGGCGCGACAGCTCGGCATAGCCCTTGATCGAGGCGAGCGGCGTGCGCAGCTCGTGCGACGCGTCGGCGACGAACTGGCGCACCCGCTGCTCGCTCTGGTGACGGGCGTTGAGCGCCTCGTCGACGTGGTCGAGCATCTCGTTGAAGGCCGCGCCGACCTGGCCCACCTCGGTGCGCGTGTCGGTGTCGATGGGGTCGACCCGGGCTCCGAGCGCGACCTTGCCCGAGTCCAGCGGCGTCTGCGACACCTTCGTGGCCGTCGCCGCGAGCCGACGGAGCGGCTCGAGGTTGCGTCGCACGAGCCACGTCCCGATCAGGGCCACGAGGATGATGCCGGCCGCGACCGTGCTGATCGCCAGGACCACCATCTGCTGGACGGTGCGCTCCTGCTGCGTCATGGGCAGACCGACCACGAGGACGCCTGGGGTGGCGTCGGGTGAGGACGGAAGGCTCCCCCTCGGCCGGAGCGTCTGGTACGTGGCGATGACGCGGTACGTCCCGAGGTTCCCGCCCAGGTCGATGTCCGTGGCGTTGGGACCGAGCCCCGCCCCGGCGAGGACCTGCAGCTGGGCCGCGGTGAGGTTGGTCGGCTGCTTGTCCAGGGACGTCGCCTTCCCGATGTCCGTCGGGAACAGGCTGGTGGGTTTCGTGGGGAGGAAGGCGTTGAGCCCTTCGTCGCCCGGCCCCCCGAAGCGCCGTTCGTCGTCCCCGCTCACGCTGAAGTCGGGCAGTGGGCCCCCGCTCAGGATGCGGGTGAACGACTCGTGGAGCTGGTCGTCGACCTGTCCGGTCAGCTGGCGGTCGAGGGCGACGACCGTGAACGCTCCCGTGGCGAGGCTGAGCAGGGTGAAGAGGGCGAGCATCGAGGCGACGAGCTTGGCGCGCAACGTCCAGGCCGACCACGGCCGCACCTGGTCACGCGCGTCGGCAACTCGCCGGCCCAGCGGCACCCGGGCGTCGGCGTCGCCGTCCACGCCGTCCTCGGGGCGCGGCGTGGCTGCGGCAGGTGTCGGGACGGCATACGCCATCACATCGTCGGGCTCCTCGTCACGGAAGCCGACGCCCTCGGGGGCGAGGTCGGGCGCGTTCGCGCCGTCGTCGTCGGGCAGGTCGGCGCGGTCCGGCAGCTCGGTGTCCGCCTCAGGCGGCCGGCTTGAGGACATACCCAGCTCCTCGCATGGTGTGGATCATCGGGTCGCGCCCCGCGTCGATCTTCTTGCGCAGGTAGGAGATGTAGAGCTCGACGACGTTGGCCTGGCCGCCGAAGTCGTAGTTCCAGACGCGGTCGAGGATCTGCGCCTTGGACAGCACCCGCTTGGGGTTGCGCATGAGGTAGCGCAGCAGCTCGAACTCGGTCGCGGTCAGGTGGATCTCCTCGCTGCCGCGCATCACCTCGTGGCTGTCCTCGTCGAGGGTGAGGTCACCGACGACGAGGACCGAGTCGGACGCCGACACGGCGATCGTCGTGCGGCGCATGAGCGCTCGGACGCGGGCGACGACCTCCTCGAGCGAGAAGGGCTTGGTGACGTAGTCGTCGCCGCCGGCGGTGAGGCCCGAGACGCGGTCCTCGACGGCGTCCTTGGCGGTGAGGAAGAGGACGGGCACGTTGCTGTTGTCGGCGCGCATGCGTCGCAGCACCTCGAGACCGTCGAAGTCGGGGAGCATCATGTCGAGCACGACGGCGTCGGGGTCGAACTCGCGGGCCGCGCGCACGGCCTCCATGCCGGTGCCTGCGGCGCGCACCTCCCAGCCCTCGTAGCGCAGCGCCATGCCGAGCAGCTCGGTGAGGTTGGCCTCGTCGTCGACGACGAGCACCCGCACCGGGGAGCCGTCGAGTCGCTGGAGTCGGGCCGCTGCGGGCTTGGTCTTCTCGCTCATGTCATCCAGTGAAACCCCTGGGCCTGTGCCGTGACCAGTACCTTCCTGTGCGAATCCTGTGGAGTGACTGTCCCGAAGTCCCAGCGGCTCGATGGCTGCACCACAGCACCCACACAGGCAGCCGCCCGACCGTTGGCCCCATGAGCAACGAGTCCACGCCACAGGTCCCGGTGTCGCAGCCGACGCCCGCGCTGCCGCAGTTCGACCCGGATGCGCCGGCCGCACACCCCGCCCACGCCGCCGACGACACCCAGCAGCTCCCGTCGGCAGCGACCACCGAGATGCCGGTGACGCCGCCGGCCACGCCGTACGCGTATGCCGTGTCGCCGGGTGCCGCTGCCGCTCCCATCGCCGGTCCCGGCGTGCCGCTCTCACCCACCGGCCTGCCGGTCCGCGAGAAGGCCGTCCGCGAGAACGCGGACGGCGTCGCGGCCACCGGTGACGGCTCGCGCTGGAGCGCGAAGAAGACCGCGGTGACCGCCGGCCTCGCGCTCGTGCTGACGTCCGCGGGCGCCATCGGCGCCGCAGCCGCCATGCCGGCCGGGTCGACGGGCGGGGACACGGGCTTCCGCGGTCCGGGCGGGGGTCGCACCTTCCCGTTCCCCGGCGCTCAGCAGGGCCAGCAGGGCCTGCCGGGGCTGACGAACCCGAACCAGCAGGGCACGAGCCCGCAGCAGCTGCCGAACCTGCAGAACGGTGCGCCGGGCGGCGGCCTCGGGGGCATCGACCCGAACCAGCTGGGCCAGCTCGACCCGCAGGACCTGCTCCAGCAGCTCGGTCAGGGCATCGACCCGTTCTCCGGGCAGTACCCGGGCCAGGACGACTCAGGCAGCGCCACCACGACCTGATCAGTCGCGCAGCCCTGCCGCGTACTCCTCGAGCGCCCTCGTCGCCCGGTCGACCTCGTCCTCGACCCGGGCGACGAGGGCTTCGTCGGCCAGGCGACCGGCGGCCCCGAGGTCCTCGACCTGGTGGCACACGTCGGCGAGGACCGAGGCTCCGAGGTTGGAGGCGGTCCCCTTGAGGCCGTGGGCGATCCGGCCCTGTGTCGTGGCGTCGCCCCGGGTGTGCGCGTCGACGAGCTCGGCGAGGCGCTGGCGCGCGCCCGAGCCGAAACGGTCGATGAAGCGCAACAGCATCGAGGGGTCACCGGGGTCGAGGTCGCGCAGCTCGTCGAGCCGACTCAGGTCGAGCACCTCGGGCACCTCGGGCGCACCGGAGCCGGTCTCGCTCGTCGCCGGCGGCGTGGCAGCGCGGGCCTGCGGCACCGGGCCGGAGCCGGTCCAGCGCTGGAGGGTCGAGGCGAGGAGGGCGACGTCGATGGGCTTGGTGAGGAAGTCGTCCATCCCCGCCTGGAGGCACCGCTCCCGCTCGCCGGCGATGGCCGAGGCGGTCATCGCGATGACGGGGAGACGGTGACCCTGCCCCTCCTGCTCCTCCCGGGCCCGGATGGCGCGGGTCGCGGCGTAGCCGTCCATCTGCGGCATCTGGCAGTCCATGAGGACGGCGACGACGTCGTCGCCGCGCGCGGCGTGGGCCGCGACGCCCTCGATGCCGTTGCGGGCGAGCACGACGGCGTAGCCGAGGCTCTCGAGCACGCCTTGGGCGACGAGCTGGTTGACCTCGTTGTCCTCGACGACGAGGACCGTGCCGAGCCGGCCGTCGGTGCCCCCGGGTGCACGGACCGACCGCTTCGGCACCGGCTCCGGCACGAGGTGCCGGCCCGCGACGTCGGCCATCGCGTCGAAGAGAGAGGACGGCATGACGGGCGCGGTGAGCGTCGCGTCGACTCCGGCCTCCTTGAGCGTCACCACGTCGGGAGGGGGCACGTGCGCGCAGACGAGCACGACGCGTACGCCCGCGAAGCGTTCGTCGGAGCGGATCATCCGGGCGACCTGCAGTCCACCGGCGCCGGATCCCGGGTCGTCGAGCACGACGACGTCGAGCGGCGTGCCGCCACGGTCGGCGCGGTCGAGCTGGACGAGCCCGTCGACGCCCGAGCCGGCGGACGTCACCGACATCGACCAGGCCGAGAGCTGCTCCTCGACCCGGACGCGGTGGGCCTCGTTGGAGCCCACGACGAGCGCCCGGAGCCCCGACACGGCCGCTGCCTGGGACTCGGAGCGGCCGACGTTGCGGGCCGAGGCCGGCTCGAACGCCGCGGTGAACCAGAACGTGCTCCCCTGTCCCGGCTCGCTCTCGACGCCGATCTCGCCGCCGAACGCCGTGACGATCTGGCGGCTGATGGCCAGGCCCAGCCCGGTGCCGCCGTACTCACGGGTCGTCGACGAGTCGCCCTGGGAGAAGGACTCGAAGAGCCGGGACCGCACCTCGGGCGCGATGCCGGCGCCGGTGTCGGTGACCTCCACCCGCAGCACGGGTCCGGTCTCGGTCACGTGGTCGAGCGTGAGGTGGATGGCGACGCTGCCGGTGTCGGTGAACTTCACGGCGTTCGTCGTGAGGTTGGCGACGACCTGCCCGAAGCGCACCGGGTCGCCCGAGACCATGAAGGGCACGTCGGGCCCGTGCGTCACCGACAGGTCGAGCGACTTGGCCCGGGCGCGCTCGGCAAGCAGGGCCACGCCCCGCTCGAGCACCGCGGCCGGGTCGAAGTCCACCGACTCGAGCTCGAGCCTGCCCGCCTCGATCTTCGACAGGTCGAGGATGTCGTTGACGAGCTCGAGCAGCACGTGGCCCGCCTGGTCGATCCCGTCGGAGAGCCGCCTCTGGTGCGGGGTCAGCTCGGTGCGGCCGAGCAGCTCGCTGAGGCCGATGACGCCGTTGAGCGGGGTGCGGATCTCGTGGCTCATCGTCGCGAGGAACTCCGACTTGGCGCGCGAGGCCGCCATCGCGGCGTCGCGTGCCTGGGCGAGGTGCTCGGCGGTCCACTCGCGGTCGGCGACCCGGGCGAAGAGCGCCGTGATCTGCCGGATCGTCACCGCGTCGGACTCGACCGGCAGCGCCGCGCTGCGCATGTCGAGCACGACGACGCCGGCCACCCGACCCTCGTGGACGATCGGCACGGCCACGACGGTCGAGCCGTCCGGCGAGGGCTCGGCCACGACCGACAGGCTCTGCGCGGCGCGGGCCGCGAAGTCCAGCCCGACCTCGACCGGCACGGGGCTGGACTCGGTGCCCTCCGGTGCACGGACCGGCTCCCCGAGGGCGCCCCCGGCGTCGACGACGGTCGCGAGCACCGGGCGCCACGTCGTGTGGCGCGCCACCTCGACGAGCACCGCGGGCAGCGCCTCGTCGAGCGTCGCGGCCTCGTTGGCCGCGGTGGCCATCGCCGTGACGAGCCCGAGCGCCTGCTCGGCGTCCTTCTTCTCCGTGATGTCCTGCGTCGTGCCGCCCATCCGGAGCGCACGCCCCTCGGGGTCGCGCGTCACGAGCCCCCGGCCGCGGATCCACACGATCTCGCCCGAGCTCTGGACGACGCGCGCGTCGAACTCGAACGCGTCCTCGGAGGCCACGGCGGCCTCGACGGCGCGGGCGACGTGGTCCCGGTCGTCGGGGTGGATGCGGGAGAGGAAGCCCTCGTAGGTCGGGGTGAGGTCGGTGCGGTCGAGGCCGTAGATGCGGTAGAGCTCGTCGGACCACGACACGCGGTCGGCGGCGACGTCCCACTCCCAGCTGCCGATCTTGGCGATCGACTGCGCCTCGGCGAGCTGGTCGAGCAGCTTGCGCTCTGCGCTGTACTCGCTGACGCGGTGCATCCAGCCACGTCGCGCGCCCGACTCGTCGACGAGGGGGGTGTGCGACACGAGCGCCCAGAAGCGGTCGCCCCGGGCGTCGAGGAGGCTGCACTCGATGTTGTCACCGGGGACGCCCTCGGCGGACAGCTCCTCGAGGTGGTGGCGGAACTGCTCCTTGCCGACGTCGTCGACGGCGTCGAAGACCGAGAAGCCGACCATGTCGCCGGGGCCGCGGCCGAGCATCTCGGCCATCCGGGCGTTCGCGAAGAGGGTACGGCCCTCCTCGTCGAAGACCCACAGCCCGTCGGGCGACGCGGCGACCATCCAGCGGTAGAGGTCGACCCCTGCCGCTTCGCGACCGCCCGCAATGCCCGACATGTCCCGATCCTCGCGCATGCCGGGCCGTGGCGCCCGGATGTCGTCGTCTTTTCGGCGCGTGAGCCGGCCGAAGGTGAGCCTGACCTTCGGTGACACCGTCCCCGTCGGGTGCCACGATCGACGGACACCGCCCCACCGTCGATCGGAGCACCACCCCATGTCCGACGTGCGCGCGTCCGACGAGCCCACGCCCCTCGACAACGGCCACGACCGCGAGGAGCCCCACGACGCCAACGTCGGAGCCCGCCTCAACTGGCTCCGGGCCGGGGTGCTCGGCGCCAACGACGGCATCGTCTCGACCGCCGGCGTCGTCGTCGGCGTGGCCGGCGCGACGGCAGACAAGGCCGCGATCATCCTCGCGGGGATCGCCGCGCTGTCCGCCGGCGCCATGTCGATGGCCGCCGGGGAGTACGTCTCGGTCAGCACCCAGCGCGACTCCGAGCGGGCCCTCCTGTCGCTCGAGCGCCGGGAGCTGCACGAGGACCCCGACGGCGAGCTCGAGGAGCTGACCCAGCTCTACGAGGCGAAGGGGATGCGGCGCGAGCTCGCCGCCGAGGTCGCACGCGAGCTGACGGCCCACGACGCCCTCACGGCCCACGCCGAGGCGGAGCTCGGCATCGACCCGACCGACCTCACGAACCCGTGGCACGCCGCCGGCGCCTCGATGCTCGCCTTCGTCGTCGGCGCCATCCTGCCGATGCTCACCATCACCTTCAGCCCGGCGTCGGTCCGCATCCACGTCACCGTCGTGAGCGTCGCGGCGGCCCTGGCGCTCACCGGCTGGGTCAGCGCCCGCCTCGGCCGCAGCCCGGCCACCCGCGCGGTCCTGCGCAACGTCGCCGGCGGCCTGCTCGCCATGGGCGTGACGTATGCCATCGGCGCGCTCGTCGGGGTCAACATCGACTGAGCCCGTGGCTGGGCTCAGGCCGGTTCCCGGCCCGCACGCGGCATACGACCCGATCAGCGCCCGCCGGGCTGTAGAGTCGAGGTGTCCCAAGCGCCCGTCCGTGGCGCTACCGCCGGTCCGGCGCTCGGGACACGGGGCGCGCGATGCGCGTCCACCGGGACTCGAGCCGAGTCCGCCGCCGACACCGATCCAGTCAGGCACGGTGTCGTCCGGGGGCCCAGCCCGCTCGACGTCCTCCGCGTCATCAGGAGGAACATGGCAACGCGCGTCCGCCGCCGACCGACCGACGGCCAGGGCCCCAAGCAGGGGCAGAACGGCCAGAACCAGGGTCAGCGGAAGGCCACCCAGCGCAAGGACGACCCCGCGCCGCTCATCCCCGTGCTCGCACGGCGGGTCCGCGAGGTCGAGTCCCGCGTCTCGAGCAAGGGCAAGGCCAGCCCCACGAACCGGACGAAGTTCCTCGTCGTGGCTCTGCTCATGCGGTCCGAGCGCGCCCGGGTCCGCGAGGACGCGTCGATCCCGTCGGCCACCCGCGCCGACCTGCTCAAGCGCCTCGACGGCATCGCGACGATCCTCGCGCAGATCGCGGCGCGCGACACGAGCCTGCTGACGCTGCTCGACGCCGACGCCAAGCCCGGCCCCGCGGCCCAGCAGATGCGCCGCGACTGGCTCCTCGAGTCGGGCGCCGAGCTCGCCGAGGAGGACCTCGTCATCCAGGCGCCCGAGCCGCCGCGGCCGGTCGTCCCGCCGCAGATCGCGGCCCGCCAGGTGATGCCGCAGTCGGTCCCGTCCCGGGCGCTCGCCAACCCGTTCCTGACGCCCGACGTCGGTCGCGCCCAGAGCGACTACCTCCCGAACCGGCTGGCCGGCTGGGACCTGCTGAGCCCGTTGTACCGCGCCTTCGAGCAGGGCGCGGGCGGCGAGGCCGCGTCGATGGACCTGCCGCCGACGCCGCAGATCGACCGCTTCTCCCCGCCCGGGTCGCAGCTCATGGTCCACCAGTCCCGCTTCCTCCAGAGCGTCCAGGAGGGCCACCGCACCTTCCTGCTCGCCGACGAGCCCGGTCTCGGCAAGACGGCCCAGTCGGTCATGGCCGCCTCGATCGCCGGCGCCTACCCGATGCTCGCCGTCGTGCCGAACGTCGTGAAGATCAACTGGGCCCGTGAGGTCGAGCGGTGGACGCCGCAGCGCCGGGTCACGGTCATCCACGGCGACGGCAACGACGTCGACGCCTTCGCCGACGTGTTCGTCGTCAACTACGAGATCCTCGACCGGCACTTCGGCTGGCTCTCGAGCTTCGGCTTCCGGTCGATGGTCGTCGACGAGGCCCACTTCATCAAGAACCTCCAGTCGCAGCGCTCGCAGCAGGTCCTGGCCCTCGGCGACCGGCTGCGCTCGACGACCCCGGGCGGCGACCCGCTCCTCATGGCCCTCACCGGCACGCCGCTCATCAACGACGTCAAGGACTTCGACGCGATCTGGCGCTTCCTCGGCTGGATCAGGGACGGCAAGCCGACGGCCGAGATCGTCCGGCGCCTCGACGACACCGGCCACACGCCTGCCGACCGCGCCTTCTACCCGGAGGCTCGTCGCGCCGTCATCGACATGGGCATCGTGCGCCGCCGCAAGGTCGACGTCGCCAAGGACCTGCCCGACAAGCGGATCGCCGACATCACCGTCGAGCTCGACGACGACCTCGGGCGCTCGATCCGCGAGGCCGAGCGCGCCCTCGGGCGCCGGCTGGCCCAGCGCTACCGGTCCCTCCTGGCTGCCGGCGACGGACGCGAGGAGGACGGCGAGCCCGACACGGCCCTCATGCGTCGGGTCGCCGCCGCCGAGCTGCGCGCCGCGTCGGCCGAGAAGGGCACCGACAACGTCTTCTCGCTCGTGCGCCGCATCGGCCAGGCCAAGTCGACGCTCGCGGCCGACTACGCCGTCCAGCTGTCGCACTCGGTCGGCAAGGTCGTCTTCTTCGCCAAGCACATCGACGTCATGGACGCCGCCGAGCGCGTCCTCGCCTCGGCCGGCCTGCGCACCGTGTCGGTCCGCGGCGAGCAGACCTCCAAGCAGCGCCAGGAGGCGATCGACGCCTTCCAGAAGGACCCCGAGGTCGCCGTGGCCGTCTGCTCGCTGACCGCCGCCGGTGTCGGCCTCAACCTGCACGCCGCCTCCAACGTCGTGCTCGCCGAGCTGTCGTGGACCGCGGCCGAGCAGCAGCAGGCCATCGACCGCGTGCACCGCATCGGCCAGGACGAGCCGGTCACGGCGTGGCGCATCCTCGCGTCCGGCACGATCGACTCCAAGATCGCCGAGCTCATCGACGCCAAGCAGGGGCTCGCCGCGCGCGCCCTCGACGGCAGCGACGAGGACATCACCTCGGGTGACACGCTCCAGCTCGACGCCCTCGTCGAGCTGCTGCGCCAGGCCCTCGTCGAGCTCTGACGCCCGCCTGCCGGGAGGGGACCCAGGTCCCGTTCCGGCGCCCCGGGCCGGGACGTATGGCCCTACCTCCTCACCGGTCCGCGCGATGGACTGGACCCGCGCCGCTGACCTGCGGCCCGAGGAGGAGACATGAGCACCATGCACGCGATCGTCTACCACGGCCCCGGTCGGAAGACGTGGGACGAGGTCCCGATGCCGACGGTCCAGGCCGACACCGACGCCGTCGTCAGGGTCGACACCGTGACCATCTGCGGCACCGACCTGCACATCCTCAAGGGTGACGTCGCTGCCGTCACCGACGGCCGGATCCTCGGCCACGAGGCGGTCGGCACGGTCGAGGAGGTCGGACCCGGCGTCAAGAACGTCAAGCCGGGCGACCGTGTGCTCGTCTCCTGCATCACGGCGTGCGGCGCGTGCCGCTACTGCCGCGAGAGCAGCTACGGCCAGTGCATCGGCGGTGGTGGCTGGATCCTCGGCCACAAGATCGACGGCACACAGGCGGAGTACGTCCGGGTCCCCTTCGCGGACACGTCGACGTATGCCGTCCCCGAAGGAGTGACTGACGAGGAAGTGCTCATGCTCGCCGACATCGGGCCCACGGGCTACGAGGTCGGTGTGCTGAACGGCCGGGTCTCGCCCGGTGACGTCGTAGCGGTGGTGGGCGCCGGCCCGGTCGGGCTCTCCGCCATCATGGGTGCCAAGCTCTTCAGTCCGGCGCACGTCGTGGCCATCGACCTGGCCGATGCCCGACTCGAGGCGGCCAAGCAGTTCGGGGCCGACATCACGGTGAACCCCTCCCGCGAGGACGCCGTCGCCGTCGTCCGGGGCCTGACCCAGGGCCTCGGCGCCGACGTCGCCATCGAGGCGGTCGGGGTGGCATCGACGTTCGAGCAGTGCGCCGCGCTGGTGCGTCCGGGTGGCACGGTCGCCAACGTGGGCGTCCACGGCGGCCCGGCCACCCTGCACCTGGAGGACCTCTGGATCAGGAACGTCACCATCACGACGGGTCTCGTCGACACCTACTCGACGCCGACCCTGCTGCGGCTCCTGGCGACCCACCACATCGACCTGGCCCGGTTCGTGACGCACCGCTTCGCGATGGCCGACTTCCTCGACGCCTACGACACGTTCGCCCGCGCGGCGGACACCGGGGCCCTCAAGGTGGTGCTGACGCGCTGAGTGGCGCGCGACCTCAGAGGTCGACGTGCATGATCCGCAGGCCCACGCGTTCCCCGGTCGGGAGCTCGTGGGCTCGCGGCACGGTGCCGACGACGGTGAAGCCGAGGCTCTCGTAGAGCCGCACCGCGCCGGTGTTCGTGGCGACGACGGCGTTGAACTGCATTGCCGCATAACCGGACTCGCGGGCCCAGTCGAGCGAGTCGACGACGAGTGCGCGACCCACGCCACGGCCGCGCGCCCCGGCGGGGACCATGTAGCTCGCGGTCGCGACGTGCGACCCGGGGCCGGGCCGGTTGCGGCCCATCTTCGCCGTGCCGAGGACCTGGTCGCCCTCGACGGCGACGGTCACGCGTCCGCCGGGGCCGTTCTCGAGCCAGATGCCGCGTGCCTCCGTCTCGGTGAGGTCGGTCGGGAACGGGAAGGTGTCTCCCGCGCGGACGACCTCCTCGATGACGGGCCACACGAGCGGCCAGTCGGTCTCGTCGAAGTCGCGGACGGTGATGGTGGAAGCCACTCGGATCGCCTTACCTCTCAGGGACATTCGCATCGAGCTCACTCAGCCACGCCACCGACGTCGCGTCGGACGGCATACGCCAGTCACCGCGCGGCGAGAGCGAGCCGCCCGCCACGACCTTGGGCCCGTTGGGCAGCGCAGAGCGCTTGAACTGGTTGGCGAAGTAGCGCTTGACGAAGACCTCGAGCCAGTGCCGGATCGTCGCGAGGTCGTATGCCCCCCGGTCGGCCTCGGGATAGCCCGCGGGCCACTCCCCCGCCTCGCTGTCGCGCCACGCGTTCCACGCGAGGTAGGCGATCTTCGAGGGGCGGTAGCCGCGCCGGAGCACGTGGAAGAGCGTGAAGTCCTGCAGCGCGTACGGCCCGATCATCGCCTGCGTGCTCTGCGGCTTCTCGCCCTCCTTGGCCGGCACGAGCTCGGGCGTGATCTCGGTGTCGAGGATCGAGGTCAGCGTGCCGGCGACCTCCTCGTCGAACTGGCTCGACGACACGACCCAGCGGATGAGGTGCTGCATGAGGGTCTTGGGCACGCCGGTGTTGACGCCGTAGTGGCTCATCTGGTCGCCGACGCCGTAGGTGCACCAGCCGAGGGCGAGCTCGGACAGGTCGCCGGTGCCGAGCACGATGCCGCCGCGCTGGTTGGCGATGCGGAAGAGGTAGTCGGTGCGCAGGCCGGCCTGGACGTTCTCGAAGGTGACGTCGTAGACCTCCTCGCCCCGGCCGAACGGGTGGCCCATCGCGTCGAGCATCTGCGTCGCCGCCGGGCGGATGTCGAGCTCCTCCCACGTGACCTCGAGCGACTCCATGAGCGCGATGGCGTTGCTCTTGGTGTGGTCGCTCGTCGCGAAGCCGGGCATCGTGAAGGCGAGGATGTCGCTGCGGGGCCGGTCGAGCCGGTCCATCGCCTTGGCCGCGACGATGAGCGCGTGGGTCGAGTCGAGGCCGCCGCTGACGCCGATGACGACCTTGGGCTGGCCGATGGCCCGGAGCCGCTGCTCGAGCCCGGAGACCTGGATGTTGTACGCCTCGTAGCAGTCGAGCGCGAGGCGGTCCTCGTCGTCGGGGACGAAGGGGAAGCGGTCGACCTTGCGGAGCAGCCCGAGGTCGCCGGCCGGCGGGTCGAGCTCGAGCTCGACGGTGCGGAAGCCGTCGGTGCGCGCGGCGAGGGTGCGGCGGTTGTCGTCGAAGGTGCCCTGCCGCTGGCGCTCCTGGCGCAGCAGGTCGAGGTCGATGTCGGCGACGGACGCGCGGGCGCCCTCGGGGAAGCGCTCGCTCTCGGCGAGGAGGGCGCCGTTCTCGTAGACCATCGTCATGCCGTCCCACGACAGGTCGGTCGAGCTCTCGCCCTCGCCGGCCGCGGCGTAGAGGTAGGCGGCGAGGCAGCGGGCCGACGCGCTGCGGGCGAGCAGGTGGCGGTCCTCGGCGCGCGAGACGGTGATCGGCGAGCCGGAGAGGTTGGTGAGGATCGTCGCCCCGGCGAGGGCCGCCTCGTGGCTCGGCGGGACCGGGACCCACATGTCCTCGCAGACCTCGACGTGCAGCACGAAGCCCGGCACGTCGGTCGCGCGGAAGAGCAGGTCCGGCCCGAACGGCACCCGGTCGCCCGCCACGTCGATGGTCTGGCCACGCTGGTCGTCGCCGGGGGCGAAGTGGCGCCGCTCGTAGAACTCGCGGTAGTTCGGCAGGTAGGACTTGGGCGCGACACCGAGGATGCGACCGCCGTGGATGACGACGCCGCAGTTGTAGACGCGCGAGCCCTTCTCGAGCGGCGCGCCGACGATGACGACGGGGCGCAGGTCCGCGGTGGCCTCGGCGATGCGGGCCAGGGCGTCGTCGACGGCGTCGAGGAGCGGGTCCTGCAGGAGCAGGTCGTCGATGGCGTAGCCGGACAGGCACAGCTCCGGGAAGAGCACGAGACCGACGCCCTCGTCGTCGAGCTCTCGCAGCTGCGTGATGACGGCGTCGGCGTTGCGCTCGGGGTCGACCGCGACGATCGGCAGGGTGCACGCGGCGACGCGGGCGAAGCCCTGGGCCCAGGAGCTGTAGAAGTCCATGGGCACAGTCAATCGCACGGCCGCGTGGGCGACGCGTGTGACGCGGGACTCGCCCGTGGGCGTGGGCGTGTCCGGACCGGATTTACTACCATCAGTAGTAGTCGGACAGTCGCCCGACCAGCATCCGAGGAGGTCACCATGTCGGACCAGAACCCGGTCCACGTCCTTCACCCGGAGGAGTCCTGGGGCTTCCTCCGCGAGCACGAGTTCGGCCGACTGGCCTTCCACCTCGTGGGCGAGGTCCACCTGACACCGATCAACTACGCCCTCGACGGCGAGCGCATCGTCTTCATGACGGCCGAGGGCAGCAAGCTCTTCGGTGTCACCGCCAACCCCGATGTCGCCTTCGAGGTCGACGAGGTCGTCGGCGAGCGCGCCACGAGCGTCATCTGCCGGGGCCGGGCCCGCACGCTCGAGGGGCAGGCCGCCTACGTGGTCGAGCGCCTCCCGGTGCGGCCGTGGGTCGACACCCCGAAGTCCGTCGTCGTCGCGATCGAGGTCGACGAGATCTCCGGACGCCGCTTCGACCTCACGAGGCCGTGGCTCCGGGACCTGCCCACCGGCTCATCCGGCTGACCGGCTGACCGGCTGACCGGCTGGCTCGCGCGCGCCCTCGTCTACCCTTGGCACGTGCCCCCGTCCGCCCGGAGCCCGCGCGCGCAGACCCTGCGCGCGCTCGTGCTGGCCCTGGTCGCCTCCGGCGGAGCCACGGTCGCGCACGCGGTCGGCGGCGGCCACCTCGTCCCGGGCGCCGGCGTCGTCGTCGCGACGGCCCTGCTGACCGGCGTCTCCCTGCCGTTCGTGCGCTCGGGTCTGACGGCCGTCCGGTCCGCGGTCCTGCTCGCCGCCCTCCAGGCGGCCGCCCACCTCGTGCACGGGCTCGCGGCGATGGCCGCGGGGTCCCCCGTCCACGGGACCGGCACCGGCCCGTCCCACGCGGCACACGGCATACGACCTCTCGGCCGCATCGAGACTGGCGCCGGGACGACCGACGCGGGTGGTGCGGTCGCAACGAGCGCGCTCACCGACCTGCTCCCCACCCCGACGATGCTGCTCGCGCACGTCGTGGCCGCGGTCGCCGTCGGTGTCCTGCTGACCCGCAGCGAGCAGTCGTGGTGGGTCGCCTGCGCGCTGGCGACTGCGCTCGCCGCCGGACTCGTGCGCCTGGCGCGCCGTCTCGGCGCCGGCGCCGTGACCCTGTGGCAGGCCATCGCCGCCACGGGCGTACGCCTGCGTGGCCCCCACCCCCGGGCGTCGACGGCCCGCGTCCCGGCCGACGTGTGGCGCGCGCGCACCCCGGTGCGGCGCGGCCCACCCGCACTCCTCCTCACCTGACACCCCCTCGCAGCGCCGGCCACCGCCCGGCCGCTGCCCCCTACCGTCATGCCCGAGGAGCACCATGCCCGTCATCGATGCCGCACGCCCGAGAACCCACGCCCGCAAGGGCGCCCGTCCGACCACCGGCCTCTTCCGCGCCTTCTGGCGGTGGCACTTCTACGCCTCCGCCGTCGTCGTCCCGGTCCTGCTCGTCCTCGCCGTCACCGGCCTCGTCTACCTCTTCCGCTTCCAGATCGAGCCGCTCGTCCACCCCGGCCTCCTGCGCGTCGACCACGCACAGGGCCAGCTGACCCAGCCGCGGCAGACCCAGCTCGAGGCCGTCCAGGCGGCGACCCCGGGCGCCACTGTCGTCTCGTTCACGGAGCCGGCCGGCGATGACGACAGTGCCCGCTTCACCGTCGAGACGGCGGAGGGGCTGACGCGCGACGTCTTCGTCGACCCCTACACCGTGCGGGTGCTCGGCTCGCTCGACCCGGACTCGACGATCAGCGGCACCGCCGTGCGCCTGCACGCCGACCTCATGGCCGGCCGGTTCGGCGACACGATCATCGAGCTCGGTGCGTGCTGGGCGATCGTCATGGCGGTCACCGGCTACCACCTCTTCCTCAAGGGCCGCCGAGCGCGCCGCCGCCAGCGCGCGGCAGGCGCGGAGGGCGCACGGCTGCGCACGACCCACGCCCGCACGGGTGCGTTCGTCGGTGCCGGGCTGCTGCTCCTGGTCGTCTCCGGCCTGCCGTGGACGGGCATCTGGGGCGAGCAGGTGCAACGGCTCGCCACCGACCGCGGCACGTCGATGTGGGCCGAGGACCCGGGTGCCCTGTCCAAGCCGACCTCGACCCTCGACGAGTCACTGCCGCACAGCCACCACGCCGTGCCGTGGGCACAGGGGAAGAGCCCTGTGCCGCAGTCGAGCCCAGACGCGGCGGGTGACGAGGTCAGTGTCGCGAACCTCGACACCGCCGTCGAGGTCGGCGACCGGGCCGGGCTCGCGCGCCCGATGACGGTCGCGCTGCCGTCGGACGACCGCGGCGTCTACTCGGTCATCGGCTACGCCTTCGACGACCCCGGGGCCGAGCGGACCGTGCACGTCGACCGCTTCGGCGGGCAGGTCGTCAGCGCCTACGGCTACGACGACTACCCCGCGCTCGCGAAGGTCGTCAGCCAGGGCATCGCGGTCCACGAGGGGCGCCGTTTCGGCACGCTGAACTTCTGGCTGACCGCGCTCTTCTGCGTGGCCGTCGTCGTGTCGTGCGTGACCGGGCCGATCATGTGGTGGCGCCGCCGTCCGCGCGGGGTGGGCGCCGTCGGCGCACCCCGAGGGCGTATGCCGTTCGCCTCGTCGCCGCTGCTCGCCGTCCTCGTCGTCGGGCTGGCGCTCCTGCTGCCGGTCTTCGGTGCGTCGCTCGTGGTCGTGCTCCTGCTCGACCGGCTCGTCATCCGACGGGTGCCCCGCCTGCGATCGACGCTGGGGACGGTCGACCGGTAGCGGTCGCGGCGGGTGCGCGCCCCCCGCCACCAGCTGGGGCTGGTCAGCCGACGGCGTCTCGGGCCGCGACGAAGGCGTCGACGCAGGCGCGCACGTCGGCCTCGGAGTGCGCGGCCGAGAGCTGGACCCGGATGCGCGCCTTGCCTCGCGGGACGACCGGGAAGCTGAAGGCGATGACGTAGACGCCGTTGCCGAGCATGTGGTCGGCGATCTGCGCGGCCTGGCGTGCGCCGTCCTCACCGGGGAACATGACCGGTCGGATGGGGTGCGTGCCCGGGAGCAGCTGGAAGCCGGCCTCGGTCATGAGCGAGTGGAAGAGCGCCGTGTTGGCCTTGAGCGTCTCGCGCTTCTCCGCCGAGCTCTCGACGAGCTCGAGGGCGGCCATCGAGCCGGCGACGACGGACGGGGCCACGGAGTTGCTGAAGAGGTAGGGGCGCGAGCGCTGGCGCAGCAGGTCGACGATCTCCTGGTGCGAGCTCACGTAGCCGCCGGAGGCCCCGCCGAGCGCCTTGCCGAGCGTGCCCGTGATGATGTCGACGCGGTCCATGACGCCGAAGAGCTCTGGCGTGCCGCGTCCGCCGTCACCGACGAAGCCGACCGCGTGCGAGTCGTCGACGAAGACGAGGGCGCCGAACTCGTCGGCCAGGTCGCAGATCTCGTCGAGCGGGGCGTAGGACCCGTCCATCGAGAAGACGCCGTCGGTGACGACGACCTTGCGCTCGGCGCCGGCTGCGACGGCCGCCTCGAGCTGGGCCCGCAGGTCGCTCATGTCGGCGTTCTTGTAGCGGTAGCGCATCGCCTTGGACAGACGCACGCCGTCGATGATCGAGGCGTGGTTGAGCTCGTCGCTGATGATCGCGTCCTCGGCGCCGAAGAGCACCTCGAAGACGCCGCCGTTCGCGTCGAAGCACGACGAGTAGAGGATCGTCGCCTCCGTGCCGAGGAACTCGCTGATCTTGTGCTCGAGGGAGGTGTGCAGCGTCTGGGTGCCGCAGATGAAGCGCACCGACGCCATGCCGAAGCCCCACTCGTCGAGCGCCCGCTTCGAGGCCGCGACGACGTCGGGGTCGTTCGCCAGTCCGAGGTAGTTGTTGGCGCAGAAGTTGAGCGCCTCCGCCTTGAGCGTCGTGACGTGCGCGGACTGCGGTGACGTCAGCTCCCGCTCGTTCTTGTAGAGGCCGGCGTCCTTGATCTCCTGCAGCGTCGCGGCGATCTCGTCCTTGACTGAGCCGTACATCGGTGTCCTTCGCGGGTCGGTGGGGCGGGTGGCGCCACCCAAGCGTATGCCCGGCCATGTTCGCGGAACCGCTGACGTCCTGCGTGACGGCGGAGGACGCTGGAAGGACGCCCGCGTCCGCGGGTGACAGGAAGGAATGAGGTCATGACGACACAACAGGGAAGCCTCGCACTGCTCGAGGACGCAGTGGCGCAGCGGCTGCTGCGGTCCCCGTTGCCCGCGCGCCTCGCGTACTCGTGGACCGACGGGTCACCACGGGTGGTGCCCATCGGGTTCCACTGGAACGGGACGGAGCTCGTCTTCGGGACGCCGCCCGATGCGCCCAAGATGAAGGCCATCCGGGACGGTGACCGAGTGGCCGTGTCCATCGACACGGACGAGATGCCCTACAAGGTGCTGCAGATCCGCGGACGGGTGCGCACCGACACGGTTGAGGGGATCGCCCCCGAGTACGAGAAGATGGCGATCCGCATGCTCGGCGAGGAGCAAGGACGCGCGTGGCTCACCAACCTCGGGGCCATCACCACCCGCATGAGCCGCGTCTTCGTCACGCCCGAGTGGGTCGCGATCCTCGACTTCGAGACCCGTTTCCCGAGTGCGATCGAGCGGGCCATGGAGACTGCGGCGAGCGCCTGACGGAGCTCGCCGAAGTGCCTGCCGGATGACGCGACCCGGCGTAGCGTGGAGGCACCATTCCTCGGGGGATCGACGATCCAGCGAGGCGATCACATGCCAGAGTTCATGGACGTGCACACCAACATGCCCGGTGTGACGTCGGAAGCACTGATGGAGGCCCACCAGGCCGACCTCGACATCCAGGACGACGAGGGCGTCGTGTTCAAGCACGCCTGGGCCGACCCCACGAGCGGCCATGTGTTCTGCCTGTCCGAGGGACCGAGCGCCGACGCCGTGAGGCGCATCCACGAGCGGACCGGTCACCCCGCGGACGAGATCCACGAGATCACGGTGACGGCCTGAGCAGGTAGACCCCGACGACCAGCCCCAGACGTTCCTCCTGAACCGGCGGTATCAGCAGCCCCGCGGGAGAACACTGGATCCCAGGGGCCGTCGCGCCCACTGCGCGGCCCGGGTCGAAGGAGTCCACCATGTCCAAGCGCGCGCTGCTCATCGGGGTCAACGAGTACGCGATCCCGGGGGCGAACCTCCGCGGCTGCGTCAACGACGTCCACAACGTCGCCGGTGCGCTGACCGACCTCTACGGCTTCGCGGAGTCCGACATCACGATGCTCCTCGACGCAGCTGCGACGAAGTCCGCGATGACGCGTGCCATCGCCGACCTCGTCGACTCGGCGCAGCCGGGCGACGTGCTCTATCTCCACTACTCGGGTCACGGCTCCAACGTCCCCGACACGAACGGCGACGAGACCACCGACGACCGAGACGAGATCCTCTGCCCGCACGACCTCGACTGGAACGACCCCCTGACCGACGACTGGCTGCGCACGACGTTCGACCGGCTCGACCCCGGGGCCTCGCTCACCGTCGTCATGGACTGCTGCCACTCCGGCAGCAACACCCGCGAGCCGGTGCTCCTCGGGGGTCCTCCGCCGGAGGTCGTGGCGCGATTCCTGCCCAACCCCGACGACGAGACCCGCGGCGGCGGCTTCACGGGCACGCCGCGACGCGTCCGTCGCCGGCGCCGCAACGAGGACGTCCACGTCGTCGAGATCCCCGAGACCCTCGTGAGCGGCTGTCGCGACAACCAGACGTCGGCCGACGCCCACATCGACGGCGACTACAGCGGCGCCCTCACCTACTTCCTCGTCCGGGCCATGCGGGAGGACCCGACGGCGACCTACCGGGCCCTCCACGCCTGGACCCTCGCCGGCCTCCGGGGCAGCTACGACCAGGTGCCACAGCTCGAGGGCCGCGCCCCACGCCTCGACGAGACCTTCCTGTCCGGGGCGGGCTGAGCCGTGTCGACCCTCGTCGGCGCCACGCCCCCGGCCGACCCCGAGCCGTATGCCGTCCCGACCGTCGAGCAGGCACGCGTGGTCCCCGAGCAGCCGCTGCCCGACCCGCCGAGCGCGGACGAGCCCGAGCACCCGCCGCAGCAGGACGTGGAGCAGGACGTGGAGCAAGACATGGAGCAGGACGCGGACCAGGACGCGGACGTCGACCCCTCCCGGCCACTGACCCGCGTCCGCATCTCGCACGGGGACCTGCGTTTCGCCCGCCACCACGTCCTCGTCGGGCACTACCCGGGCAGCACCCTCGTCGGCGGCGAGGGCGCCCTCGACGAGCTGCTCGACGGGCGGCTCTCCCGCGCCGCGGTGCTCGGCATCTACCCCGGTCCGATCGAGACCTGCCAGGTGTTCACCGACCCCGACGAGTGGACCCGCCCGCCCGGTGCGGTCGTGGCCGGGCTCGGCCCCATCGGCGGCCTGAGCGCCGCGTCGCTGGCGCGCGCGACCGCCCACGCGGTACTGACCTCGGCCCTCGGCCACGTGACGGCCGGGGCGTCGGCGACGAGCACCGAGGTGCGCCAGCTGCGCCTCTCGAGCCTGCTCATCGGCACGGGTCAGGGTGGGCTGCCGGTGCGCGACAGCGTGCAGGCCCTGCTCACCGGGGTGCAGCGCGCCAACGACAGGCTGGCCGACACCGACCTCGGCGTGCACATCGCCGAGCTCGAGATCATCGAGCTCTGGCAGGACCGTGCGCTCCAGGCGGTCGAGGCCCTCGGCTCGTCGCTGACGAGCGGCGAGCTCGCCGACTCCTTCACCGCCGACCTGCGGCTCGAGGAGCGGCCGGGCCGCCAGCGCCGGCTGCTCTTCCAGGAGCCCACCGGCTGGTGGCAGCAGGTGCGGGTGCGCAGCGAGCCCGACGGAGGCCTGTCGTTCGAGGCGTCGATGCGACGGGCGGGCACGCCGACGCGCACCGTCCCGACACAGCGGGCCCTCGTCGACCGGCTCGTCGAGTCGCTCGTCGACTCCCCGTCGCCCGACCCGTCGGCGGCCCGGACGCTCTTCGAGCTGCTCTTCCCCAACGACCTCAAGGCGCAGGCGCCCGACACGGACAACCTCGTGCTGCTCGTCGACCGCGGCTCGGCGCACTACCCGTGGGAACTGCTCGACGACCACGGCACCGAGGAGGACCGCGAGCCGCTCGGTGTGCGCCGCGGGCTCGTGCGCCAGCTCGAGGGCTCCTCGATGCGCAGCCACGTGCTCTCTGCGACGAGCAGCCGCGCCCTGGTCGTCGGCGACACCGCGAGTGGCCTGAGCGCGCTCCCCGCCGCCCAGCGTGAGGCCCGCGGGGTCGCGGATGCCCTGCGCCAGAGCGGTTTCGACGCCGAGCCGCTCATCGCCGAGAGCGGCACCAAGGTCATCCAGGCCCTCTTCGCGACGTCCTACCGCGTCGTCCACCTCGCCGGCCACGGCGTCTTCGAGTGGCCGCTCGGCGACGGGACCGACGCCACGGTCACCGGCATGGTGCTCGGCAACGGCATGTACCTCACGGCCGGCGAGGTTGGCCAGATGCGGCAGGTCCCCGAGCTCGTCGTCGTCAACTGCTGCCACCTCGGGTCGATGGGCCCGAGCAGTCCCGTCGGCCCGGCCGTCCCGGGCGCTCCCGGGATCCCGACCGAGCGTGCGGGCAACTACCACCGGCTCGCCGCGAGCTTCGCGACCGAGCTCATCGACATCGGCGTGCGGGCCGTCGTCGCCTGCGGCTGGGCCGTCGACGACGCCGCCGCGTCGACCTTCGCGGCGACGCTCTACGACCGGCTGCTGTCCGGCCTGACCTTCGGCGAGGCGATCGCCGCGGCTCGCTGGCAGACGTGGAACGACCACCCGGCCGTCAACACGTGGGGCGCCTACCAGTGCTACGGCGACCCGGACTACCGGCTGGCACCGGACGCGGTCGTCCACCGGGCGACGACGGCGCGCCGGGCACCCGCGAGCGCCGAGCAGGCCAGGGTCGAGATCGAGAACCTCGGCCAGTCGGTGGACGTCAGCCGCAACACCCGCTTCGGGCTGGACCGGCTGCACGAGCTCTACGAGGCGCTCTCCCCCGAGGACCGCGAGGACGACGCGCTCCAGGTGCTCATCGCCCGGACGTACAACAAGTTCGGCGACTTCGCGCACGCGACGCAGTACTTCGAGCAGACCCTCGAACGGGGCGGGACCGCCCTGACGGTGCGCGACTTCGAGGTCTGGATCGACCAGGTCGTCCGGGCCGCGGCGACGAGCGACGACGACGTCGACGACGCGGTCGCGACGATCGAGTCGGCCATCGACCGGCTCCGCACCCTCCTCGACAACCCCGCCTCGCTCGTGCTCGGTGCGCACGCACCGGACCGCGCCGCCTTCCTGCCGGGCAAGCCCCACGAGCCGTCCGGCGGCGTCGGCATCGACCGGCTGTGGCGGGTCGCGAGCGCCTACAAGCGGCTCGCCCTCGTCACGTGTCCCGACCGCCCAGGCTCGGGCCGTGGGGGCGACTGGTCACGCACGCACGACGCACTCGCGAAGACGTCCGAGTGGTATGCCGCGGCGCGGGCCGCCTCGGGGGCGACCGACCGGCGTCGCCACGGCGCCCTCGCCAACTGGCTCGCGGCCGAGCTCGCCCTGCGGTGGCGACCGGTCGAGGGGCGTACGGGGCTCGACCGGGCCGAGGCCCGACGGCTCATCGACGAGTGCCTCGGTGCCGCGCGCGAGGAGGCCTACCTCGCCCCGACCTTCTGGACCGTCGCGGTCTACGCGGATCTGCTCGTCCTCGACGCGTTGTGGAGCCCCCGGGCCACGGACGACGAGGCCCGGGCAGCCCTCGACCTCTACCGGCGCGCGAGCGACCTCGGCAGCGAGGAGCAGCTGCGCCAGGTCCGCGACCAGGTCGACTTCCTCATCGTCATGGCCGGCACCGAGGCGCAGCGCCGGGTCGAGTTCCTCCAGACCCTGCGCGACGGGCTCGTGGCGCTCGACCCACCCCCGCGGGACCCGGCGGGCACGGTCACCGCCTGACGGCATACCTCGTGTACGTCGTGCCGCCGGCGAAGCGGCGGAGCTCGAGCAGCTCGAGGTCGAGGCGTATGCCGTCCGGCAGGGTCGGCGTGCCGCCGCCCACGACGACGGGCACCGTGAGCAGGCGCAGCTCGTCGACGATGCCGGCGCGCAGGGCCTGGGCCGCGAGGGTGGGACCGCCGATGCTGACGTCGCGGTCGGCCGAGGCGACGAACGCCGCGACGGCCACGGGGTCGAAGTGGCGCTCGAGCCGCGTCCGCGGGCCCGACACCCCTGCGAGGGTGCGCGAGTGCACCACCTTGTCGGCGGCCTGCCAGATGCGGGCATAGTCGCGCTCGACGGCGTCGTCGGAGTCGCCGGGCTCGTCGGTGGGCTCGTCGGTGCGCTCGTCGGTGGGCTCAGTCGGCACGGTCTGCCAGTAGACCATCACGTCGTGGAGGCGGCGTCCGCAGAGGTAGGTGCCGACGTCGCGCTCGAGGTCGTTGACGAAGGCATGCACCTCGCGGTCGGGCGCGGCCCACTCGAAGCCGCCACCGGCGTCGTTCACGTAGCCGTCGAGCGAGGCGAAGGTCGTGTAGATGAGGCGCGCCATGTGTCGACTCTGTCACTCGTCCATGCTCAGGGCACCTCGTTCGAGTGGGTCCGGCGCCTGCCGGAGGTCTAGCATTACCGGGGTTTGCGCCCGGTCACCCCGGGCCGATCCCCCTCCATCCCCCACCCTCAGGGAACGCTCTCGTGCTCCGACGCCTCACCCTCGCCTGCGCCACGGCCACCCTCACCCTCCCCCTCGCCGCGTGCGGCGGCAGCTCCCCCGCCTCGTCCCCCGAGGCCGCCGCGCACCCCGACTGGGCCGTCGTCGCCGAGCTCGTCTGCCCGTCGAGCGGTGACACGCAGGGGTCGCTGGCCGAGCACAAGATCACGTGCGCCGGCCCCCAGGGCACGCCGCTCGAGGCGGCCTTCTACGACCAGACCGTCGAGCTCGACCGGCGGGTCAGCACGTTCGAGTGCAGGGACGGCGTGAAGTCGGTGGCCGGCAAGAACTGGATGGTCCCCACCGTCACGGACGAGAAGGTCGTGGCCAAGCTCCTCGACGCCGGCGGCATCAACCTCTGCTGAGCCCGTCCACCCCGCACCTCAGGGCAACGGAGGAGCCGCGTCCCGGCGTGCGAAGGGACCGAACCACGTCAGCACCGTGTTGACGACGACGACCACGGCGACGACGACGGCCCACGCGAGCGGCAGGACCGCGAAGGCTGCGACAGCAGCACCCCCGAGCACGACCACCTTGGTCAGGACGCCGAGCACGGGCACCTGCACGACGGCCCGCGGCGCCGCGAAGAGTCCCCAGAGGATGACGGCGACCGTCGGTACGAGGACCCCGCCGAGCACGTGGGCTGCGGTGGTGGTCCCGAGCGTGGATCCCCAGGCCGCCAGCAGGACGACGGCAAGGATCTCGACGCCGAAGGCGACGACGTCGTTCGCGTTGACACCGGCGACGGAGCGCGCGGTCACGGGGGCGGCTCGTCGAGGAAGGCGTGGGTGAGGTCGGCGAGCTCGCGCGCCGACTCGGTGTTGACGAGCGCACCCGCGCCGTCGATGACCTGCAGCCGCGCGGTCGGCAGGTGCCGCGACAGCTCCTGCGCGGCGGCGATCCCGGCCTTGTCCCTCGACCCGGCGACGAGGAGCACGGGCGCCGTGACCGCGCGCAGCGACTCGGTCCCGTCGAAGCCCCTGAGCGCGTCGAGCACGGCGAGCATCCGCGGGCGCGAGACCCCCGCGTCGACGAGCCTGCTCTCCGGCACGAGCCGCATCGCGAGGCGCTGCATCCGCAGCGCCCCCTTCCCGGGCCGCACGAGCGCGCCGCCGAGGACGAGACGCCCGACGAGCCCGGGCCGCTCGACGGCGAGGCGCAGCGCGACGCTCGCGCCCACCGACACCCCGACGAGGTCGGCCCGGCGCACGCCCTGCAGCTCGAGCTCGTCCGCGACACCCGACGCCGCGTCCCCGAGGTCGAAGCCGACGGGGTCCTTGGGCTTGAGGCCCTTCATCCAGGGCGCCGTCATCGGGCGGCCCGCGCCGTAGGCCGACACGAAGTCCTGCCACGCGATCGGCGACTGGCCGAGGCCGTGCAGGAGGACGAGCGGGCGAGGAGCCACGTCAGCTCCAGTCGAGGACGACCTTGCCGCACTGGCCGGACCGGGCGGTCTCGAAGGCCTCCTCCCACTGCTCGGCGGGGAAGCGGTGCGTGATGACCTGGGCGACGGCAGTCCGGAAGCGCTCGGACGTCGCGATCATCTGCGACATGGCGTACCAGGTGTCGTACATCTCGCGGCCGTAGATGCCCTTGAGCGTGATCATGTGGGTGATGACCTTGCCCCAGTCGAGCTCGTAGGACTGGTGCGGCAGGCCGAGGAGGGCGATGCGCCCGCCGTGGTTCATGTTGGCGATCATGTCGGTGACGGCCGGGGCGGCACCCGACATCTCGAGGCCGATGTCGAAGCCCTCCTTCATGCCGAGGTGGGCCTGCGCGTCGGCGAGGCTCTCGCGCGTCACGTTGATCGTCAGGTCGGCGCCGGCGTGCTCGGCGAGCGCGAGGCGGTAGTCGCTCGCGTCGGTGACGACGACGTAGCGGGCGCCGGCGTGTCGCGCGATCGCGGCGGCCATGACGCCGATGGGGCCGGCGCCGGTGATGACGACGTCCTCGCCGACCATCGGCCACTGCAGGGCCGTGTGGGTCGCGTTGCCGAGCGGGTCGAAGACGGCGCCGAGGTCGGGGTCGAGGTCGGCGGGCTGGATCCAGGCGTTGCTCGCCGGGATGACGACGTAGTCGGCGAAGGCGCCGTCGCGGTTGACGCCGATGCCCTCGGTGCGGATGCAGAGGTGGCGGCGGCCGGCGCGGCAGTTGCGGCAGCGGCCGCACACGATGTGGCCCTCGCCCGACGCGCGGTCGCCGACGGAGATGCCCGTGACGTCCTCGCCGATCTCGACGACCTCGCCGTAGAACTCGTGCCCGATGACGAGCGGCGGCTTGACGGTGGACTGCGCCCAGTCGTCCCAGCCCGCGAGGTGCAGGTCGGTGCCGCAGAGGCCGGCCCGCAGGACGCGGATCTTGACGTCGGCGGGCCCGCACTCGGGCTCGGGACGGTCGACGAGCGAGAGGCCGGGGCCTGCGGTCAGCTTGGTGAGTGCGCGCACGGGGAGAGTCTGCCACTGCCGATAATGGGAGCGTGTCCCCCTCCGCCGAGATCCCCGACGAGAGCGCCGCCCCGAGTCCTCGGGTGGCCGCCGCCGTCGCGCGGCTGCGGTCGGTGGGTGAGCGCGTCACCCCGGCGAGGTATGCCGTCCTGCGCGTCGTCGACGCCGCCGACCTCGCCGACGAGCACCTCACGGCCGAGCTGATCGGTACGCGGGTCGCCGACGTCGAGCCGGGCATCCACCGGGCCACCGTCTATCGCACGCTGACCTCGCTCGTCGGGACCGGCGTGCTCTCGCACGTGCACCTCGGCGGGACGGCGACCGTCTACCACCTGGCCGAGCAGGAGCCGGAACACCGGCACGACCACCGGCACGACCCCGGGCACGCCCACGTCCAGTGCCACGTCTGCGGGCGTGTGCTCGACGTGGCACCGGACGTGTTCGACGAGGTGGCCGCGCGGCTGCGCGCCGACCTCGGCTTCACCCTCGACACCGGACACGCGGCGCTGCTCGGCACCTGTCGCGACTGCCGGACCCCCTGACCTCGGACCCCGGGACCCGGACCGTCGAAAGGCCACGTTCTGTGGCCTTTCGACGGTGGAGGGGCCGGGTCAGACGGCCCGGACGTCGAGGAGGTAGCCCTGGGCCGGGCCCATGATGGGGACCGGCAGGCCGACCGTGGTCAGCACCGACCCGGGGACGACGACGCCGTCCTCGGCGAGGGCCGGCCCCCACCAGCCCGGCGGGGTGTTCTGCACGACGGCGGGCAGGCCGGCCTCGGGACGGACGCGGACGGCGTACGACCGGTTCGGGTCGAGCCCCGGCAGGGGCAGGGCTCCCGTCGCGGCGTCGCGACCGGTCACGAGACGGGCGACGGTGTAGGCCGCGCGGCTGCGGTCGGCGTCGACGGTACCCGTGACGATCACCGTGCCGTCGGGGCTCTCGGAGCGCACGAGGTCACCGGTGTGGAGCAGCGGCCGCAGCTCGCGCGCGAGCGCCGTCCACCCCGTCAGGGCCTCGAGCTCCTCGTCGGAGCACTCCGTGACGTCCCACTCGAGTCCCGGGTGCCCCTGCAGCGCCATGAGCATGCGGAAGCCGAGGTCGAGCGTGCGGTGCGTCGTGTGGGCCGTGGCCGGCCCGATGTGCGTGCCCATGAGCTCGGCCGGCACGAGCAGGCTCGTCCACCGCTGGATGTTCGCTCGCTCGAGCGCGTCGTTGCAGTCGCTCGTCCAGATGCGGTCGGTGCGGTCGAGCACCGCGAGGTCGACGCGCGCACCGCCACTGCTGCACGACTCGATCTCGAGCTGCGGGTGACGCTCCCGGAGGTCGTCGAGCAGGCGGTAGAAGGCGAGCGTGTGCGCGTGCACGGCGGGAGCGTCGACGAGGCGCCCGGTCGGGCCGTCGACGGTGTGCACGGCCTCGAGCAGGTCGCGGTTGTGGTCCCACTTGATGTAGTCGATGCCGATGTCGTCGACGAGCCCGCTGATCCGCTCGAGCAGCTGCTCGCGCGCGGCGTCGACGGTCAGGTCGAGCAGCTGCTGCCAGCGCCACTCGCGCGGGGAGCCCGCGGCCGGCCGCAGCACCCACTCCGGGTGCTCGCGCACGAGGTCGCTGTCCTCGTTGACCATCTCGGGCTCGAACCACAGCCCGAACTCGAGGCCGAGGCCCTTGACGTGGTCGACGAGGGGGCCCATGCCCTGGGGCCACACGTCGGTCGAGACGACCCAGTCGCCGAGGCCGGCGCGGTCGTGGCGGCGCCCGCCGAACCAGCCGTCGTCGAGGACGAAGCGCTCGACGCCGATGCGGGATGCCGTGTCCGCCAAGGCTTTCAGGTGCTCGAGGTCGGTCTCGAAGTAGACGGCCTCCCACGTGTTGAGCACGACGGGACGCGGACGCGACGGGTGGCCGGCACGGGCACGGAGGCTCCGGTGGAGGCGGCGCGAGAGGCCGTCGAGCCCCTCGGTCGAGTGGACGAAGACGACCGTCGGGGCGGCATACGACTCGCCCGGGGCGAGGCGCACCTCGCCGGGGGCGAGCAGCTCGCCGCCGCCGATGACGGCGTGGTGGCGCCCGGCGCCCTCGGGGAGCGCCTCGACGAGGTGCTCGTGGTTGCCGCTCCACGCGGTGTGCACGGCCCAGACCTCGCCGTCGCGCCACCCGAAGCCGGCGGTGCCGGCCATCATGAGCAGCGTCGCGTCGTGGCCCGTGCGACCGCGGCGGCTCGCCCGCAGGTGGGTGCCGTGGTCGAGCCGGCTGCGCTGGGGCGAGCGCTCGCGGCACCAGCGACCGGTGAGGTCGAGCACCTCGTCCGCGCGCACGGGCAGCGGCAGGATCGCGCGCAGCGCCGACACGTCGAGGGGGGCGGCATCCGCACCCGTGTTGGTGACCGACGCGTCCACGCGGAGCACGCCGTGCTCGTCGAGGGCGTGCCGCAGCTCGAGGCGTATGCCGTCCGCCGAGCTCGCGCGCGTCACGACCGCACCGTCCGCGACCTCGGACGTCACGTCGGTCCAGCGCACGGCGCCCGCGGACCCGGCGCGGTGGCCGGCCCAGCCGGGCGTGCCCGACCAGCCGTCGGCCTCGCCGGGCAGCACGGTGAGCGGCCACGGGACGTCGAGGGCGCTGTGGCCGACGGGCGCCACCGTGAGCGCCGGAAGGGCGGCATACGTGCTCGCCCCGCCCTCGAGCGCGGGACCCCAGTGGACCACCTCGGGCAGCCCCGAGCCGCCGGGGCGCGGCTCGAGCACGAGCGCGGTCCCGGCGGACTCCAGGTGGACGGTGGACTGGGCGGACTGGTCGGTCAGGTCGGTCACGTCATCCCTTGGTCGCGCCGAGCGTCAGGCCGGCGACGAAGTGTCGTTGGAGCACGAAGAAGATCACGAGGGTCGGGATCGCGACGATCATCGACCCGGCTGCCACGAGGTTGTTGTCCGTGAAGAACTGGCCCCGCAGGTTGTTGAGCGAGCTCGTCACCGGGAACTTGTCGCCCTGCTGGAGCAGCACCGTGGCCCAGAAGAACTCGTTGTAGATCCACGTCGTCTGGAGCACCGCGAGCGCGGCCAGGGCCGGCCGGCAGAGCGGCAGCGTGATCTGGAAGAACTGCCGCGTCACGCTCGCACCGTCGATGACGGCCGACTCGTAGAGCTCCTTCGGCAGCGCCTTCATGTAGTTGCTGAGCACGAAGGCGCAGAAGCCGATCTGGAAGGCCATGTTGACGAGGATGAGGCCGACGAAGCTGTTGAGCAGGGTGCCCGAGTCGCTGATCCACAGGGGCACCTCGATGGCGCGGAACATCCGGTAGACCGGGATGAGCAGCGCCTGGGGCGGCAGGAGGTTGGCTGCGAGGAAGAAGCCGAGCAGCGCGAGGTTGAACGTGAACGAGAAGCGCGCCACGACGAACGCCACGCAGCACGACAGGAACAGCGTGAGGATGACCGCCGGGATCGTGATGATCGCCGAGTTCATGAAGTGCAGGCCGAAGTCGGCCTGCTGCCACGCGTTCGTGTAGTTGTCGAGCGTGAACCCGCCCCACGAGACGTAGCCGTTCTTCGCCGTGAAGGCGTAGTCGCGGAAGGAGTTGACGAGCGCGAGGAGCAGCGGGAAGAGCCAGATGAGCGAGATCAGCGTGAGCATGACCGGCAGCAGCCAGCGCCGGCCGGACTGCGGTCCCCCCTCGTGCGGCTTGAGCAGCGCCTGGCTGCGCTCCTTCACCGGGTCGGCGGCGAGGGACATGTCAGTCCTCCTTCATGGCGATGCGCAGGTAGATGAAGACGAGCACGCTCGAGATGAGCAGCATGATCGTCGCGAGCGCCGACCCGAAGCCGATGCGGCTCGCCTCGCCGACGACGTTCTGGGTCACGAGGGTCGAGATCAGCTCGAGCCCGTTGCGGCCCTTGTTGATGACCCACACGAGGTCGAAGGCACGCAGCGACTCGATGAAGGTGACGACGAGGACGATGATGTTGATCGGCCGCATCACCGGGAAGACGACCTTGAAGAACGTCTGCGACTCGCTGGCACCGTCGATCTTGGCCGCCTCGCGCAGCGACGGGTCGACACCCTTGAGGCCGGCCAGGTAGAGCAGCATGATGTAGCCCGCGTGGCGCCAGCTCGCGGCCACGAGCGCGGCCCACAGGTTGACGTTCGGGTCGCCGTACCAGTCGGTCGTGCCACCCGTGATGGCGTTGATCAGACCCTGGTCGCGCGAGTAGATCAGCTGCCAGATGAAGCCGATGAGGGCCAGGGACAGCACGACCGGCAGGTAGATGCTCGTCTGGTAGAACCGCGTGCCCGCCACGCCCCGGTCGACGAGCACGGCGAAGAGCATGCCGAGCGGGGTCGCGACGAGGAACATCACGGCGAGCCAGATCAGGTTGTGCTGGATGGCCGGCCAGAACGGCGGGTAGATCGTCGCGATGTCCCGGTAGTTCTGCAGCCCCACCGACTTGATGCCGGAGAGCGGCCCGATCCCGTCCCAGTTCGTGAAGGAGAGCAGGACCGAGCCGATCGCCGGCAGCCAGACGAGCCACAGGACGATGAGGGTCGGCACGACGACCATGAGCGACACGACGACCTTGTCGCGTGTCGACAGCTGGTCGATACCTCTGTACTTGCGCTTGCTCGCCATGGCGGCTCGCCTCCCCTCAGGAACCGAAGATGCTCTTCTTCTGGGCCTCGATGCTGGTGAGGAGACCGTCGATGTCCTTCGGGTTCTTGATGAAGCTCTGGATCGCCGGGATCATCACCGTCGACGCGAAGTCGGGGCGGGTGTCGCGGTCCATGAACTGCGCGATCGACTTGGCCGACTTCACGTACTCCAGCGACTTCTTCTGCAGGGCCGTGTAGCCGCTCGTGTCGGCCGTCTGGTTGGTGGCGATGACGCTCGGGTCGGCCTTGAGGGCGAGCAGCTGCGCCTCGGGCTGGGAGATGTACTGGAGCAGCTTCTTGGCACCGCCCTCGTTCTTCGGCTTGGCGCTCATCATGTAGCCGTCGATCGGGGCCTCGATGGCGTCGGTGCCGATCGTCGAGTCGATCTCCGGGAAGGTGAAGAAGTCGAGGTCGTCCTGCTCGGCGCCCTTGGTGAACTGCTGGGCGAGGAAGGAGCCGAGGACGTACATGCCGGACTTCTTCTGCTGGAGCGACTGCGCGGCCTCCTGCCACGTGCGACCGAGGGAGTCGGCCTGGTGGAGGGGGAGGATGCCGGCCCAGGTGTCGAAGACCTTCTTGACCTTCGGGTCGGTCCAGGACTCCTTGCCGGCCATGAGGCTGACGTGGAAGTCGTAGCCGTTGACGCGCAGGTTGATCTGGTCGAACGTGCCCATGGCGGGCCAGCCGTCCTTGTCGCCGAAGGCGATCGGGGCCAGGCCGTCCTTCTTCATCTGGGCGCCGAGGGCGTTGAGGTCGTCGAGGGTCTTGGGGACCTCGTAGCCCTTCTCCTGGAAGAGGCTCTTGCGGTAGAAGACCGCCCACGGGTAGTTGGTGATCGGCACGAAGTACTGCTTGCCGTCGGCGGCGGTCGAGGCCTTCTTGAGGGCGTCGGACATGCCGGTGATGTTCTTCCACACGTCGGAGATGTCGCCGACGAGGCCCTTCTCCGCGAAGAACTGCATGCGGTAGCCGGCGAACCACGTGAAGACGTCGTCGGGCGAGCCCTGCAGGTAGTTGTTGATGTTCTCCTGGAAGGAGTTGTGGTCGACGGTGTTGATCTTGACCGTCGTGCCGGGGTTCGCCTTGGCGAAGGCGTCCATGTAGGACTGGACGGCGGCCTTCGGCACGGCGTCCGACTGGTTGGAGCCGACGGTGACGGTGCCGGTGACGGCCCCCGTCGGGACGCCGGTGCTGCCGGTGCTGCCCGAGCTGCACGCGGCGAGGCCGCCCGCTCCGAGCAGGGTGCCGACGCCGAGGGCGCCGCGCAGCAGGGTCCGACGGTCGACGCCGCGGACGGAGGGGGGAACCATGCGGGCCAGGTACTCGGCCTCGCTCGAGGGGCGGGTCATTGCGGTCTCCTTTGACGCTGTGCCGGGTTCGTTGTCGACAGGAGGCGACAGAGTCGAACATCTGCCACCAGAAACCTTCAACAACAAACAGAGGATGTCGGCGCCCGGTGGCTCTGTCAAGGGATTCGTCCAGACCCATGGCCGGCTGCGACCGAACCGAGACCTTCTTGCGGCCCTGACCTCGGCTTTTACACCGTTGTAAAGGGATTCGCCGCCGCATGACGCCCTCGTCGGGCGGCCCGGGGAGCCGCCGCGTCCGGCGTCCCACCCGTCGAGACCACCGGACGACATCCGGACACGGACACGTCCGATGTGTTTGAAAATGTTGACATCGCGGCGAGCGAAGCGACACCCTGTGTCCCATGCGCTCATGGCCGACGAAGACCCTGGCACTCGGTGGCGACTACAACCCCGAGCAGTGGCCCCGCCCCGTCTGGGACGAGGACATCGAGCTGATGCGGCGCGCCAACGTGTCGTTCGTCAGCCTCGGGATCTTCTCGTGGAGCTGGCTCGAGCCGGCCAAGGGCGAGTACGAGTTCGAGTGGCTCGACACGATCCTGGACAAGCTGCACGCCGGCGGCATCGCCGTCGACCTCGCGACCGCGACCGCGACCCCGCCGCCGTGGCTCTCGGCCGCGCACCCGGAGATCCTCCCGGTCGACGTCGACGGCCACACACTCTGGCCGGGGAGCCGGCAGACCTGGTGCCCGACGTCGCCCGTCTTCCGCGAGTACGCCGTCGCGCTCACCCGGCAGCTGGCGACGCGCTACCACGAGCACCCCGCGGTGGCGATGTGGCACGTCTCCAACGAGTACGCCTGCCACAACCTGCCCTGCTACTGCGACGAGTGCGCGCGCCACTTCCGCACCTGGCTCCAGCGGCGCTACGCCGGCCTCGAGGCGCTCAACGACGCGTGGGGCACGGCCTTCTGGAGCCAGCGCTACACCGACTGGGACCAGATCCTGCCGCCGCGCCGGTCGACGACGTTCAACAACCCGACGCACGTGCTCGACTACAAGCGCTTCAGCTCGGACGCACTCCTCGACCACATGCGCGCCGAACGCGCCGTGCTCGACGAGCTCTCGCCGGGCGTCCCCGTGACGACGAACTTCATGACGCTCGACCACTTCCGCCACCTCGACTACTCCCAGTGGACCCCGACGGTCGACGTCGTCAGCACCGACCACTACATCGTCGACGCGCTCGAGCACCCGCGCGCCGAGCTCGCCTACAGCGGCGACCTCACGCGCGGCCTCGCGGGCGGCGCGCCGTGGATGCTCATGGAGCACTCGACGAGCGCGGTCAACTGGCAGCCGACCAACCACGCCAAGGACTTCGGCCAGACGATCCGTGACGCCCTGGCCCACGTGGCCCGCGGCGCGGACACCATCGGCTGGTTCCAGTGGCGCCAGTCGCGGGCCGGCTCGGAGAAGTTCCACAGCGCCCTCGTGCCGCACGCCGGCCCCGACAGTGCCCGCTTCCGCGAGGTCGAGGAGCTCGGCCGCATCGCGGGTCGTCTCGGGGAGCTCGTCGGCAGCCGCGTCGAGTCGCGGGTCGCGATCCTCCACGACTACCAGGCGATCTGGGCTGCGGAGGGCCCGTGCATGCCGAGCTCCGAGCTCGACGCGCTGACCGCCGCGCAGGCGATCCACCGGGCGCTGCACGACCGCGGGGTCACGGCGGACGTCGTGCACCCGTCGGCCGACCTCACGGCATACGCCCTCGTCGTCGTTCCCCAGCTCTACCTCGTCACCGACGAGCACGCGGCAGCCGTCGCCGCGGCGGCCGAGGCCGGCGCGCAGGTGCTCGTCACGTACTTCTCGGGCATCAGCGACGAGAACGACCACGTGCGCCTCGGCGGCTACCCGGGCGCCTTCCGCGACCTGCTCGGCGTGCGCGTCGAGGAGTTCTTCCCGCTCGGCCCCGAGGAGACGGTCGCGCTCGCCGACGGCACGGGCACGTGGTGGAGCGAGGACGTGACCGCCCTCGCCGGCACCGACGTGCTGACGACGTATGCCGCCGGGCCCCTCACCGGCCGACCCGCGGTCACGCGGCGGGCGGGCACGGGCAGCGCGGGATCCGCCTGGTACGTCAGCACGCTCCCCGACGACGCCACCCTCGGCGCCCTCCTCGACGACGTCCTGTCCGCAGCCGGCGTCGAGCCGACCGTGGCAGGCCTGCCCCGCGGCGTCGAGACGACCCGCCGCAGCGACGGCGACACCTCGTGGCTCTTCCTGCTCAACCACACCGACGCCGAGCACACCATCGCCGCAACTGGGTACGACCTCGTCGCGGACGCCCCTGTCGACGGCAGCGTCCACCTCGCCCCCGGTGGCGTGGCCGTGCTCAGGGAGGACTGACGATGCTCGCCAGCCAGCGGCGCTCCGTCATCCTCGAGCTCGTCGAGGAGTCCGGGGCCGTCAAGGTGTCGGACCTCGTCGAGAGACTCGGCGTCTCCGACATGACGATCCGCCGTGACATCGAGCGCCTCTCGACCGACGGGCTGCTCGAGCGCGTGCACGGCGGCGCCCTGGCGCTCGGTGGCACCCGGAGCAGCGAGGAGCCGGGCTTCTCGGCGAAGTCGCTGCTCCAGCTCGCCCAGAAGCAGGCCATCGCCCGGGCCGCTGCGCAGCGCGTCGAGGTCGGCAGCGCCATCGGCATCTCCGCCGGCACGACGACCTACGAGCTGGCGCGCGCCGTCAAGGACATCCCGCAGCTGACCGTCGTCACCAACTCGGTCCCCGTCGCGCAGCTGCTCCACGAGTCGGGTGCACCCGGCCAGACGGTCGTGCTGACCGGCGGCGTGCGCACCCCGTCCGACGCCCTCGTCGGCCCGGTCGCCGTGTCGGCCCTGCGCGCCCTCCACGTCGACCTGCTCTTCCTCGGCGCCCACGGCGTCGACGGCCGCACCGGGCTCACGACGCCCAACCTCGTGGAGTCCGAGACGAACCGCGCGCTCGTCGCGTCGGCGCGTCACGTGTGCCTCCTCGCCGACTCGTCGAAGTGGGGCACGGTGGGTCTCAGCACCTTCGCCGACCTCGCCGACGTCGACCTGTTCGTCACCGACGACGCCTTCCCCGAGCGGGCCCGCGAGGCCGCGCGCGAGAGCGTCGGCTCCCTCGAGATCGTGGAGGCCTGATGCCCACCGACAGCCGGACCGCTGCGCGTTTCACGACGAGACACCTCGCCGACGGGCGCGAGATCATCTACGTCGACGAGCCCGGCACGGCCGAGCGCACGGCGGAGGACCCGAGGCCCGTCGAGCCGCGGGTGGAGTCGGGCGAGCTGCGCCACGACGCCCTCGTCGACGACTGGGTCGCCGTCGCCGCCCACCGCCAGCACCGCACCTTCATGCCGCCCAAGGACGAGTGCCCGCTGTGCCCGGCCGGCCACGGCTCGGTGCCGTCGGAGATCCCCGAGAGCGACTACCAGGTCGTCGTCTTCGAGAACCGCTTCCCGTCGTATGCCGTCACCTCCGTCGGTGCCGACGCCCCCGACCCGAGCGGGATCTTCGGCACCCGTCCGGCCGTCGGCCGCTGCGAGGTCGTGTGCTTCACGAGCAACCACGAGTCGTCCTTCAAGGACCTGCCCGTCGACCGGGTGCGCACCGTCATCGACACGTGGGCCCAGCGCACCGAGGCCCTCGGAGCCCTGCCCGAGGTCGAGCACGTCTTCGCCTTCGAGAACCGCGGCCGCGAGATCGGCGTGACGCTCCCGCACCCGCACGGCCAGATCTACGCCTACCCCTACCTGCCCGACCGCACCAAGGCCCTGCTCGAGGCGGCCCGCCGCCACCACGAGCGCACCGGCCGGCTCCTGGGCGCCGACATCCTCGCCGCCGAGCGGGCCGACGGCTCCAGGGTGGTCGTGTCGGGGACGCACTGGACGGCATACGTCCCCTTCGCGGCGCGCTGGCCGGTCGAGGTGCACCTCGCCCCGCACCGCGACGTGCCCGACCTCGTCGCCCTCGACGACGACGAGCGCGACGAGCTGGCCGTCGTCTACCGCGACCTGCTCGGGCGCCTCGACCGCTACTACGTCGACGCGGACGGGTCGCCCGTCAAGCTGCCCTACATCGCGGCGTGGCAGCAGGCCCCGGCCAAGACCGGGCGCCACGTCTCGCGGCTGCACCTGCAGCTCATGTCGGTCCTGCGCGGCCCCGGCCGCCTCAAGTTCCTCGCCGGGTCCGAGTCGGGTGTCGGCGGCTGGGTCAACGACGTGGCCCCGGAGAGGGCTGCCGCCCGCCTGCGCGAGGTCGCCCCGTGAGCGAGCGCACCCGCGACGAGGTCGTCGCCTCGGTGTCTGACGTCTTCGCGCGCACCTTCGGCAGCGCCCCGACGGGCGTGTGGTCGGCGCCCGGGAGGGTCAACCTCATCGGCGAGCACACCGACTACAACGGTGGTCTGTGCCTCCCGATCGCCCTGCCGCAGCGGACGTATGCCGCCGTGTCCCGACGCGACGACGGCGTCCTCCGGATGGTGTCGGCCCAGCAGGACGGCGTCGTCGAGGTCGCCCTCGACGACATCTCCCCCGAGCAGCCCGGCGGCTGGGGCTCCTACGTCGCGGGCGTCCTCTGGGCCCTGCGCCGCGACGGCCTGCCCGTCGACGGGCTCGACGTCGTCGTCGACTCCACCGTGCCGTTCGGTGCCGGCCTCTCGAGCTCGGCCGCCCTCGAGTGCGCCCTGGCCGCGGCCGCGAGCGACCTCTTCGACCTCGACCTGCTCGCCTCGACCGAGGGACGGGCCCGGCTGGCCGCGCGCTGCGTCGAGGCCGAGAACGAGATCGCCGGCGCACCCACCGGCGGCATGGACCAGTCGGCCTCGCTGCTCTGCGACGACGCCGCAGCCCTGCTGCTCGACTGCCGGTCCGGTGAGACGCGGCAGGTGCCCTTCGACCTCGACGCCTCGGGCTACGTCCTGCTCGTCACGGACACCAGGGCCGAGCACGCGCTCGTCGACGGGCAGTACGCCGCCCGACGCGACGCGTGCGAGGCCGCAGCGCGCGACCTCGGCGTCGAGACGCTCCGCGAGATCGGTCCGGCCGGGCTCGACGACGCGCTCGGTCGGCTCGGCTCCGACGAGGTACGACGCCGCGTGCGCCACGTCGTCACCGAGATCGAGCGCGTGACGCTCGCGGTCACGGCTCTCGAGGCGGGCGACCTCGACGAGGTCGGCCGCCTCTTCGACCTCTCGCACGCCTCGCTGCGCGACGACTACGAGGTGTCGTGCGAGGAGCTCGACGTCGCGACGGCAAATGCCCGCTCGCACGGCGCCCTGGGCGCGCGGATGACCGGCGGCGGTTTCGGCGGCTCGTGCATCGCGATCGTCCGAGCCGCGGACGCCGATGCCGTGGCCGCGGCGATCGCGGTCGCCTTCGAGGCCGAGGGGTTCACGCCCCCCGTGTCGTTCACGGTGACCGCGTCGGGTCCCGCCGACCGCGACCGCTGAGGCCGCGCACTCACTAGGGTGCGTCCATGACCTCGGCGACGCCGCCCGCCCCCAGCCCGACCCTGCCGGCCGCCGTGCGTCGGGGCTACGGCCTCGGGTCGGTCGCCACGGGGTCCTTCGGCACGGTGCCCGGTCTGCTCCTGCTGCCCTACCTCACCGACCGGCTCGGTGTGCCGGCTGCCGCTGCCGGCGTCATCGTCTTCGCGCCCAAGGCGTGGGACGTCGTGCTCAACCCGGTCGCCGGGCGCATCAGCGACCGGTCGACGCACCCGGACGGGCGGCGGCGGCCGTTCCTCATCCGCGCCGGTCTGCTCCTCGCGGCGGCCTTCGCCCTCCTCTTCCTCGGACCGACCGCGCCGCAGTGGCTCGCGGCCGGCTGGGTGGCCGTGGTCTACCTCGCCTGCGCGACGGCATACAGCTTCTTCCAGGTGCCCTACGTCGCGATGCCGGCCGAGATCACCGATGACTACGACGAGCGCACCCGGCTCATGACGTGGCGGGTCGCGATCCTCGCCCTCGCGATCCTCGTCAGTGGTGGGGCGTCGCCGGCCATCCGGGACGCCTTCGGGCCCGTCTGGGGCTACCGCGTCGTCGGCTTCTTCGTCGCCACCCTCATCGCCCTCGGGGCCTACGGCGCGTGGCGGGGCACCCGGGCGGCTCCGGTCCGCACGGGCGTGGCGACGAGTGCCACCTTCGGTGACCAGCTGCGGATCATCCGCTCCGACAGGCCGTTCCGTCTCCTGCTGACCACCTTCGTGCTTCAGGCACTCGCGACGGGCGCGATGCTCGCGGGCGTCGACTACGTCGCCCGCTGGATCATCGGGACGCCGCTGTCGGCGACGCTGCTCTTCGTCTGCTTCGTCGCCCCGGCGCTCGTCGTGACCCCTCTGTGGCAGCGCTTCGGGACGGCCCGGGACAAGAAGGTCGGCTACGTCGTCGCCTCGCTCCTGCTCGGTGGCGGCGCGCTCGTCCTCGTCCTGCTGCGCTCGCTGCCCGAGGGCGTCGTCTACGCGTGCGTGGCCGTCGTCGGCGTGGGCTACGCGGGCGCCCAGATGTTCCCGCTCGCGATGCTCGCCGACGTGGCGAGCCGCACCGACGAGGCGCGCACGCGCGTCGGCCTCTACACCGGCGTGTGGACTGCGGGAGAGACGTTGGGCCTCGCCCTCGGACCGGCCGCGTATGCCGTGGTGCTGGCTCTCGGTGGCTACGTGTCCTCGACGGGATCGACCGTGCCGCAGTCGGACTCGGCCCTGACCGCGATCGCCCTGGGCTTCTCCCTCGTGCCGGCCGCCCTCGTCGCGCTCTCGTTCCTCTCGCTGCGCGCCTTCCCGCTCTCCCCGCCCCCTGCGTCGACTGCCCGAAGGAGCTGCTGAGGTCATGACGATGGACCACGACGAGATCCGTGAGGCGCTGACGGCGATGCGCGCCCGCGACCTGCCGACGCACGGGGGCCGCACCCTCGCCTACGTCTACGACTCCGGCCTGGCGTCGGCCGATGCCATCGGCCGGGAGGCCCTCGCCGCGTTCGCGTCGACGAACGGGCTCGACCCCACGGCCTTCCCGTCCCTGCTCCAGATGGAGAACGACCTCGTCGGCATCGCGGGCCGGCTTGTCGACGCCCCAGCGGGGTTCGCCGGTGTCGTCACCTCGGGCGGCACCGAGTCGATCCTGCTGGCGGTCCTGGCCGCCCGGGACGCACGGCCCGACATCACGGCCCCACGGATGATCCTCCCGACGACGGCCCACGCGGCCTTCCACAAGGCCGCGCACTGGCTGCGGGTCGAGCCCGTCCTCGTCGACGTCGACCCCGTGACGAAGCGCGCTGATCCCCAGGCGATGGCCGCCGCCATCGACGAACGGACCGTCCTCGTCGTCGCGTCCGCACCGTCCTACGCCCACGGCGTCATCGACCCCGTCGGTCCGGTCGCCGCCGCGGCAGCAGCCGCCGGGGTGCGCTGCCACGTCGACGCGTGCATCGGCGGCTGGGTCCTGCCCCACCTGCGCGACTCCGAGCCGGAGCAGCCGCCGTGGACCTTCGCCGTCCCCGACGTGACGAGCCTGTCGCTCGACCTGCACAAGTACGCCTACACGCCCAAGGGCGTGTCGGTGCTGCTCCACGCCTCGGCCGACCTGCGCCGCACGCACCTGTTCGCCTCGGCCCGCTGGCCCGGCTACACGATGCTCAACACGACGGCGCAGTCGACGAAGTCGGGCGGCCCGGTGGCCGCGGCCTGGGCCGTCGTGCACCACATCGGCGCCGACCGCTACACGTCGCTCGCCCGCGACGCGCGCACGGCAGCGCTCGACCTCGCAGCCGCGGTGGACGGCATACCCGGTCTGTCGGTGGCCGCTCCCCCGGACTCGACGCTGCTCTCCCTCGTCGCCGACGACTCGTGCGACGTCTTCACCATCAGCGACGAGATGCTCGAGCGCGGGTGGTTCGTCCAGCCGCAGATGCGCTTCCGCGACCTGCCGGCGACCCTGCATCTCACCTTCAGCGCGGCGACGGCTGCCTCGTCCGACCTCATCGCCGCCGACCTCGCCGACGCGACGGCGGCGGCCCGCGCCTCGGGACCGGCCACGGCCCCGGCCGAGCTCGTCGCGATGGCCTCGGCGATCGACCCGACCACTCTCGACGAGGCGACGTTCACCGGACTGCTCGCCGCCGCCGGGCTGGCCGGCGGCGACGGCGGACTCGTCCTGCCCGAGCGGATGGCTCCGGTCAACGCCCTGCTCGACGCCCTGCCGCCGGCGCTGCGCGAGGTGCTGCTCCTCGGCGTCGTCGACCGCCTCGCCCGCCCGACCTGAGGTCGTGCGGGCACACGAAGGGGCGGGCACCCTGCGGTGCCCGCCCCTTGTCGTGTCGGTGTCGCTCAGCCGGGGATGATGAGTCCCTTGGTGGCCTTGGCGCGCTCGAGACGAGCGGAGACGTCCTCCCAGTTGACGACGTTCCACCAGGCCTTGACGTAGTCGGCCTTGACGTTCTCGTACTGCAGGTAGAAGGCGTGCTCCCACATGTCGAGCTGGAGCAGCGGGATCTGGCCCACGGGGATGTTGCCCTGCTGGTCGAACAGCTGCATGATGTGCGGCCGCTCGGCCAGCGTGTCCCACGCGAGGATCGACCAGCCGGAGCCCTGGATCGCGTTGGCGTTGGCGTTGAAGTGCGCCTGGAACTTCTCGAAGCCGCCGAAGTACTCGGTGATCGCCGCGGCGACCTCACCCTCCGGCTGGCCACCACCGTCGGGGCTCATGTTCTTCCAGAACACGGAGTGGTTGGTGTGACCACCGAGGTGGAAGGCGAGGTTCTTCTCGACACCGTTCACCGCGGCGTAGTCGCCCGACTCGCGCAGCTCCTCCAGCTTGGCGACGGCGGCGTTGGCGCCGTCGACGTAGGCCTTGTGGTGCTTGCTGTGGTGCAGCTCCATGATGCGAGCGCTGATGTGGGGCTCGAGGGCGGCGTAGTCGTAGTCGAGCTCGGGAAGCGTGTAAGCCACTTGTCGTTCCTTTCTGGAGACCATCCGGCTCCGACCACTCTATGCCGCACCGGAACGGCGTCGACAGGGTGTCCGTGAGCACGGGTCGTGGGTGACGTACCCACTTGCCCCACCCTCCGACTTCAACGCGACTTGAGGTCAAACCGGCAGGGTCACCCTGGCGAGAGGAACGCCTCGAGCGTCTCGACGACGAGCCGGTGGTCCTCGCGCTGCGGCAGGCCCGAGACGGCGATGGTGCCGACGCACCCGACGTCGCGGACGATGACCGGGAAGGCGCCGCCGTGGGCGGCATACGCTCCCGGGTCGAGACGCGAGCTGTCCTCGAACGTCTTGCCGGCAGCGCGGAACTCCTCGCCGACGTAGAGGGAGGAGTGGCCGTAGCGGTCGACCACGGCGCTCTTGCGCTCGAGCCACCCGTCGTTGTCGGCCGTGGCCCCGGGCAGCGCCGCGTGGAAGAGGCGCTGCCCGTTGCGACGGATCGAGATCGCCACCGGAGACCCAGCGGCCCGCGCCGCGTCGCGCAGGGCGAGGCCCAGCGCCCACGCCGTGTCGGCGTCGAAGCGGTCGAAGACGAGCCGCGCCTCCTGGGCGGCCAGCTCGTCGAGCACCGGGTGCTCGCTCACGCGCGCGCCACCCGCCGGAACGCGATGCCGACCAGGACGAGGACGATGCCGATGCCGAAGGCCATGAAGGCGACGCCGAAGGCCACGACGGACGTGAAGAGCGAGGCACGCAGGAACGATCCGGTCATGACGACCTGACGGTTCGGGTCGTCCTTGGGCAGCTCGGCGTACGTCTTGCCGCCGCTCGCCGCGAGGGCGTGCTTCTCGATGGTGGTGGCCTCCGAGTAGGCCGTCCACGGCGAGTTCACCGGCTGCCCGGCGAACATGGAGGCATCTTCCGAGACCGTGATCTTCTCGCCGGCGAGCTGGGACTGCACCTGGTACCAGGTGAATCCGCCGGCCAGGATCATGATGATGCCGAAGACGACGACGATGGTCCCGATGACGGAGACCGAGCGGAGTCGATCGGCGGTGGCGGGGGTGCTGGTGCTGACGGTGCTCATGCGGACCTCCGAGGGGGTGAGTTGTCTCGAGCCGTGCACGCGCCGCCCGACCGAGCGGCTCACCTCCACGCTAGGGCCTCACCACGGGACACGGGGCCGGATGCGAATCAGGTCTCGACTCAAGCGAGTCCGAGCAGGTCGCGCACGTCGTCGGCCGTGATGGCTCCCGAGAGCGAGCCGCCCTCGTCGACGACGCGCTGGAAGAGGTCGCGCTTGCTCTCCTGCAGCGCGACGACCTTCTCCTCGATGGTGCCGGCCGAGACGAGCCGGTAGACCGTGACGGGACGGCTCTGCCCGATGCGGTGCGCGCGGTCGATCGCCTGCGCCTCTGCGGCGGGGTTCCACCACGGGTCGAGCACGTAGACGTAGTCGGCCTCGGTCAGGGTGAGCCCGAAACCGCCGGCCTTGAGGCTGATGAGGAAGGCGACGGCGTCGCCCTCGCGGAACCCGCGGACGACCGCCTGCCGGTCGGTCGTCGACCCGTCGAGGTATGCCGTCGCGAGCCCCGCGCGCGTCAGCGCCGCCTCGACGAGGCGCAGGAAGCCGGTGAACTGGCTGAAGACGAGCGCGCGGTGGCCTTCGGCGGCGAGCTCACGCAGCTGGTCGACGAGGAACTCGATCTTGGCCGCGGTGGCTTTGCCGGCGTGGACCTCGTCGACGAGGACGGGGTCGAGGGCGAGCTGGCGCAGGCGGGTCAACGCGGCGAGGATCGCGACCCGGTTGGACTCGGGGTCGTCGAGCAGGCCGAGGACGCGCTGCCGCTCGCGCTGGAGGTGCTGGTCGTAGATGTGCCGGTGGACCGGGTGCGGGTCGAGGGCCATGACCTGGATCTGCTTGGGCGGCAGGTCGATCGCGACCTGTTCCTTGGTGCGGCGCAGCATCAGGGGCCGGATGCGGCGGCGCAGCAGGTCGAGCAGCTCCGGGCGCTCGCCGGACTCGATGGGCTTGCGGTAGCTCTTCGTGAAGACGTCGGGTCGCGGGTAGAGCCCGGGGGCGGTCAGGGAGAGCAGCGACCAGAGGTCCATGAGGGAGTTCTCGAGCGGCGTGCCCGTGACGGCGACGGTGAACGGCGCCCCGAGCCGGCGCACGGCGACGTGGGTCTTGGCCTGGCGGTTCTTGACGAACTGGGCCTCGTCGAGCACGACCCCACCCCACCGCACGCCGTGGAAGGCCGCGTCGTCGAGGCGCAGGACGGCATACGACGTGATGATGACCTCGGCGCCCGCGACGGTGTCGGCGAGGGTCACCCCGCGCTTGCGCTCGGTGGCCGTGACGGCGACCGCCGCGAGGTGCGGGGCGAAGGTCTCGAGCTCGCCCATCCACGTGCCGACGACGCTCGTCGGCGCCACGACGAGCACCGGACCCCGCGCCTCGGGACCCGTGTCACCGAGCTCGCCGCGGTCGTGCGCGCGCACGAGGGCCGCGATGACCTGGAGCGTCTTGCCGAGACCCATGTCGTCGGCGAGGATGCCGCCGATGCGGGCGTCCCAGAGGCGCGCGAGCCAGCGGTAGCCGTCGAGCTGGTAGGGACGCAGGGTGGCCCGGAGGTCGGGTGGCACCTCGGCGAGCGGCCCGGACTCGAGGGAGCCGAGCGCCTCGACGTTGGCCGCCCAGCGGGCGCTCTGCTCGTCGACGACGCCGAGCGCGACGAGCTCGTCCCAGAGGTCGGCGTGGTGGGCGCTGAGCCGCAGTCCGCCGGTCTCGGGGTCGGCGATGTCGCGGGCCTCCTCGATGAGGTCGCGCAGCCGGTGCAGCTCGGGCCGGTCGAGGCGGAAGAACGCACCGGAGTCGAGCAGCATGATCTCGTCGCCTCGGGCGAGCGCGCCGAAGAGCGGCTCGAAGGGCACGTCCTCGCCGTCGACCTCGACCGAGACCCGGAGGTCGAACCAGTCGCCGGGCTCCGCCTGCTCACGCCGCTCGCCGGTGCCCAGCCGGACGACGGGAGCCGAGGTCACCTCCTCGTAGGCCGGGACGTCGCCGTCGACCTCGACGGTGACGTGCTCGTCGGCCTCGAGCAGGGGCAGCGTGTCGACGACGAAGCGCGCGGCCGCCATCCCCGTGAGGACGACGCGCGGCACGAGGTAGGCGTGACCGCCGAGGTCGGCACGCAGGGCGCCGGGCACCGAGCGCAGCGACGTCGCGGCCTGGACCGCGGCGGACTCGGCGTCCCGGTCGCGCCCACCGACGGTGCCGAAGCGCGCCGTCGTGAAGGGTCGCGGGGTGCCGTCGTAGGCGTGGCTCAGGTCGAGGCGCAGCTCGCCCGGCACGTCGCTGACGACCCGGACGTGGACCGTGACGACCTCGGCCGGGACGTCCTGCGGCAGATCGGGCGCCGGCAGGGGCACCTCGGAGCGGACCCGCAGCCGTTGGCGCAGGCCCGGGACGACGGAGCGCAGGAAGCGGCCCCGCTCGTCGGCGGGCACGCGCAGGCCGGCGAGCGCCGAGGTGAGGGCCTCGGGGCCGAGGTCGAGGTCCTGGTCGAGGGGCACGAAGGTCAGCGAGTCGTCGTCACCCTCGACGGCGACGGCGTGCACCGGGTCACCGAGGTAGAGCCGCTCGCCGGTCGTCGCGGCAGGCATCCCCTCGATGTCGACGTCGAGGTCGAGGTCCCCGCTGCCGTCGGGGGCGCGCTTCACGAGGAGCACGAGCGTGGCCGCGTCGTCGGCGACGTGGACCGGGCCGGTGACGCCCTCGCCCGGCAGCAGCTCGATGCCGGCCGCGCGGGCTTCGCGCAGGAGCGGCCAGACCTCGGGGCTCGCGTCGAGCGAGAGCGGCGGGGTCGCGGAGAAGTAGGTCGTGCCGCCCGAGCCGTGCCGGGCGACGTCGTGCAGGCGCCCCATGATCCGCTCGTGCTCCGGCAGGAAGCGGATGCCGGCGCGCCACTGCGGCAGCGCGTCGTGCCACGACAGCGTGCGGTGCCACGTCCCGGCGCGGGTCCAGCGGGTCGGGCGCAGGCCGTAGCTGAGCTCGGGCACCCCGCGCCGCCCACGCTGGTCGCGGTAGACGGTGTCGACGAAGAGGCCGGCCGGCATGAGGTCGCCGCGCGGCTCGGGGCGCTCGGCGACCGGGGACGGCTCGACCGCGCGCGGCCGGACGTGACCGAAGACGTCGGACCAGTGCGGCGGCACGACGAGCGGCGCCGGCTCGGCCGCGGCCGGCTCGACGGAGCCCTCGCCCTCGCCCGCCGGTCGCGGCTCGACGACCCTGCCCTGGGCGACGTCGCGGGCCGTGAGCATGAGCGCCACGACGTGCTTGCAGTCGCTGCGCACCGGGCAGCTGCACGTGCCGCTCCACAGGTGCGAGCGCCCCTTCGGGTGCGGCCGGGCCTCGATGAAGGTCTGGTAGGTCTCGTGGCCGCTGCCCTCGATCGTGCCGAGCAGCATGAGCCCGTCGGGGCGCGTGGCGAGCGAGCGCACCCGGCGCTCGGCGGCATACGCCTGCCCGCGCTCGAAGGTGCGCGAGCCGACCTGCTGGGCGATGTCGGGGTCCGTGACGTCACCCACCCACGTCGCCCGCCCCACGCTCCACACCACCTGAGCACTGTACGTTCGCCCGCCGACACCGCCGGGCGTCGTCCACAGGGTCGGGCAGGATGGGCCCATGCCCAGCACGCCCGACCCCCGTGAGCTGACGCTCGCCGACTTCCCGGTCCACCGTCCCGTGACGACCCGGTGGTCCGACAACGACATGTACGGCCACCTCAACAACGCCGTCTACTACGAGCTGTTCGACTCGGCGATCAACGGGTGGCAGGCCGAGCACGTGACGGTCGACCCGATGACCGACGCGACGCAGGGCGTCGTCGCGGAGTCGTCGTGCGCCTTCTACGCCGAGGTGGCCTTCCCCGCGCCGCTCGTCGTCGGCGTCCGCGTCGTCCGTCTCGGGCGCAGCAGCGTCACCTACCAGCTCGGGCTCTTCGTCGACCCGGAGCGCGGCGCGGCGGCCGACCCGGCGATCAAGGCCCTGGGGCACTGGGTGCACGTCGAGATCGACACCGCGACCCGACGTCCCACCCCCATCCCGGACCACCTCCGGACCCTCATGGAGACGGCGGTGGTGTCGCCCGAGGGCAGCCCCGCATGAGCGACGGTCCGCTCGAGGAGTCGTGGGAGTCCTGGACGGCGCGCATCGCCGCCGACCTCGCGGCGCTCACCGACGACGACTGGCTGACCTTCACCGTCCACGTGCCGTCACGGGCCGAGAGCACGTATGCCGCCGAGCGGGCTCCGCGAGGACGGCGCCGCGGTCAGCGGCCGGGCCACCCACCTCGCGTGCCGGACGTCTTCGTCCAGGCGCGAAGGCTCGAGGGGGTGCTCGCGCTCGAGTGCATCGGCGACACCGAGTTCGAGGGTCTGACCGACCTGACGCGCGACGAGCAGGCCGCCCTCGCCGGTCTCGGGTGGGCGCGGGAGGGCGCGGAGCCGGAGTTCAGCCGGGCCTTCGAGCGTGCCTCGGAGGCGGCGGAGCTGCTGCGGGCGAGCCTCGCCCGGGTGCTCGGCGCGGCCACCCCGGCCGACGTCGACGTCCGCCGCGCCCCTCGTCCCTGACCCCCGGGCCCGCCGAACCTTCGAGAGGCGGGGCGAAGGGTGCGTTTGCCATCATGGCGGGATGAGGCCGGCGATCCACAGTGGCGAGTACCAGGAGGTCCTCGACGCGGCGGCCCTGCTCCAGCTCCGCCGTTCCGACGTGCTCGCCCAGCTGGCGGCCGGCGACCGACCGGACCACGTCCGGGTGGTCGGCCAGGGGCCACGGCTCAACGAGCAGATGATGCGGGAGTCGCGCCAGTGGAAGCACCTGCTCTCGGTGCGGCAGGTCACGACGGTCGCCGACCTGCGCGCGTCGCTCCCCAACAACCGACAGACCCTGGCCTCCGGCCTGAGGATGACGAGCCTCTTCGACTGGGCGGCCACGACTCCCGCGGCCCGATCCCTGCTGGCGCAGGAGGCCGCCGGCGTCTACTACTTCACGCGCGCCCCCATGCAGCTCAAGGTCCTGAACCTGCGGGAGGTGCTGCTGCAGGGCCCCGAGTTCGATGGTCAGCAGTCCGTCATCGCCGTCCCCGAACCGACGGTGCTCGCCGCGGCCATGCGGTACTGGCACGCCGTGCTGAAGAACGCCGTGCCGACGTGGTCCGAGGACGACACGACCCAGGGATTCAGCCCGAGGCAGCGACGGATCCTCGAGATGATGCGCCAGGACCTGACCGACCAGCGGATCGCCGACGTCCTCGGGGTCAGCCTGCGCACCGTCCGCTACGAGGTGGCCGCGATCATGACGACGCTGGGGTGCGGTCGAGGTTCTCGGCGGGAGTGTGCCTCGGCGCGGCCGACCCGTGAGCGCTGACGGCGCGGTCAGCGGCCGGCGGCGACCCGCTTCGCGGCGCGCTTCATGACGGCGGTGTAGGCCGGTCGGGCGAAGCGCTTGGCCCGCCACGCGACGTGCCCGTCCCGGTCGGTGAGGATGACGTCGCGGCGGGCGTCGATGCCGCGCACGACGATGGCGGCGATCTCGTCGGCGGTGCGACTCGAGCCGCTCACCATCTTCTTGCCGGCCTCCTCCATCTCGGTGTCGGCGCCCTGGAACGACGACCCGAGGTTGGTCCGGAAGAACGACGGGCACACGACGGAGACGTCGACGCCGTGCGGGGCGAGCTCGTGCGAGAGCGTCTCGCTCAGGGCGACGACGCCGGCCTTGACGGTGTTGTAGGCCGACATGCCGGGGGCGTGGACGAGGCCCGCGAGCGAGGCGGTGTTGACGATGTGGCCGCTGCCCTGCTCTTTGAGGAGCGGCGTGAAGGTGCGGCAGCCGCGGACGACGCCGAGCAGGTTGATGTCGACGATCCAGCGCCACTCGTCCATCGTCGCGACGTCGATGCGCCCACCCGCGGCGACGCCGGCGTTGTTGACGAGCAGGTCGAGCCCGCCCCACGTCTCGCGCACGTGGGCGAGTGCGGCGGCCCACGCCTCGTCGCTGCGCACGTCGAGCGGGAGGTATGCCGCCGCGTCCGGGAGCGCGTCGGGCCGGTCGGTCGCCACGTCGGTCGCGAGCACGTGGTCGCCGCGGGCGACGAGGGCGCGGACGAGCGCGAGCCCGAGACCGGAGGCACCGCCGGTGACGAGGACGCGGCGGGGGGACGTGGGCGCGGACGCGCGGAGCGAGCGGGACGGCATACGCCCCAACCTACTGGCGGACGGTGAGCGTCACCTTGCCGTGGGCGCGGCGCTCGTCGATCTCGGTGAGGGCCGCGGCGACGTCGTCGAGCGGGTGGCGCGTCCCGATGGGCGGGGCGAGCGCCCCGCTCTCGAGGAGCGGGAGGATCGCCTCCCACTGGGTGCGCAGGTAGGTCGGGTCCGGCATCCAGAAGGCACCCCAGCCGACGCCGACGACGCTGAGGTTGCCCAGGAGCAGCCGGTTGACCTTGACCTCGGGGATCTGGCCGGCGGTGAAGCCGATGACGAGCAGGCGACCCTCGGGGGCCAGGCTGCGAAGGCTGTCGGTGAACCGGACGCCGCCCACCGGGTCGACGACGACGTCGACGCCGCGTCCGCCGGTGAGCTCCTTCGCTGCCGCGAGGAACCCGTCGGCGAGGACGATGTGGTGCGCGCCGGCCGCGCGGGCGGTCTCGATCTTGTCGTCGGACGACACGACGGCGATGACACGGGCGTCCATGGCGCGCGCGAGCTGGATGGCGGCGGTGCCGATGCCTCCCGCGGCGCCGTGGACGAGGACGGTTTCGCCGCGCTCGAGCTGGCCGCGGCGGGTCAGGGCGAAGTGGACGGTGAGGTAGTTCATCGGCAGCGCGGCGCCGGTCTCGAACGACACGGCGTCGGGCAGCGGGAAGACCATCGCCTCGGGCACGGCGACACTCTCGGCGAAGCCGCCGAGCACCGGGAAGGCGGCGACGCGGTCGCCGGACCGGAAGGCGCTGTCCTCGCCGACCTCGCGCACGACACCGGCGCACTCGGCGCCCGGGACGAAGGGCAGGTCCGGGCGCATCTGGTAGAGCCCGCGGCTCATGAGGACGTCGGGGAAGCTGACGCCCGCCTCGTGGACGTCGACGAGGACGTGGCCCGGGGTCAGGGCGGGCGCCTCGACCTCGCCGACCGTGACGGACGACGGCCCGTCGAGACTCGTGACTCGTGCCGCGCGCATGGTGCTCCTCATCATCGGGGGATCTCGACCCTAGCCGCCCTCGGGGCCACACTGGACGGGTCGGCAGATGCGTGCCGCGAGACCCAGGAGGCGGCCATGGGCGTGGCCAACCGGATGATGCGCGCCGGCAACGCGGCGCACGTGGCGCTCTACCGCCGCTTCGACGTCGGGTTCCTCCGCTCCGTCCGGGGCATGCCGATCCTTTTGCTCACCGTGGCCGGCCGTTCGTCCGGCACGCTGCGGACCAGCCCGGTCGGCTACTTCCGCGACGGGGACGCCTACGTCGTGTGCGGGAGCGCCGGGGGTGCCGCGGCGGAGCCGCAGTGGTTCCGCAACCTGCGGCACGCCGACACGGCCGTCATCGAGGTCGGGGACGAGCGGGTCGAGGTGACCGTGGCGGTCGCCCACGGCGCGGAGCGCGACCGCCTGTGGCGGCGCCTGCTCGAGGTCGCGCCGTTCTTCGGCGGCTACGAGGCCAAGGCCGGAGGGCGCGTCATCCCGTTGGCCGCCCTGACCCCGAGGGCGCCGAGGTCCGCTGCGCCGTGATCGTGAAGGACGCCCGGAGCAGGTCGGCGTCGCGCGAGCTCGGTCCGACCCGGAGCTCGAACTCGCCCGGCTCGACGACCCGGCGACCGGCCGCGTCGACGATGGAGCAGGCCGCGGCCTGGACCTCGATGCGGGTCGTCACCGACTCGCCCGGTGGGACCGTGACGCGGCGGAACGCCTTGAGCTCCTTGGCGGCCCACGTGACGCTGGTGACGACGTCGGTGACGTAGGCCTGCACGACCTCGTATGCCGTCCGGTCGCCCGAGTTGGTCAGCGTGACCTCGGCGGCCACGACGTCGCCGGGCGCGAAGGTGGCGGCGTCGAGGGTGAGGTCCGACCACGCGACGGTCGTGTAGGTCAGGCCCTCGCCGAAGACGAACTGCGGCTCCTGGGTGAGGTCGGCGTAGCGGTGGCCGTGCTGGCCGCGCACCTGGTTGTAGTAGGTCGGCTGCTGACCGACGTGACGCGGGATCGAGAGGGGCAGACGCCCGGCGGGCTCGATGTGGCCGAGGACGAGCTCGGCCACGGCGCGACCGCCGCGCATGCCGGGGCTGTAGGCCTCGATGACCGCGGCCGCCCGCAGGGCGCTGGGCGGCAGGACGTTGGGCTTGGAGTGGAGCAGCACGACGACGACGGGGGTGCCGGTGCCGTCGAGCTCGTCGACGACCGCGTCGAGCAGGGCGACCTGACCGCCCTGGAGGTCGAGCGTCGCGGTCGAGCAGCCTTCGCCGGTCAGGGCGATCGTGTCGCCGAGCACGACGACGGCGAGGTCGGCGGCACGCGCGGCCGCGACGGCGGCGGCGAGCTGCTCGGGGTCGACGGGCGCGGGTGCGGACACCGGCGGACGGGGCTGGCCGTCCGGGAAGAGCGGCCCCTCCGGGTCGGGCACGAGGGTCTCGATGTCGGCCCCGCGGGCGTGGGTGACGCTCCACGCCGGCGGCACGACGGCGCGGAAGCCGTCGAGCACGGTCTCGACCGTCTCGCGCGGGTGCCCGTCGGGCATCCAGTCCACCTGGCCGGAGGCCCCGGCCCAGTCGCCGAGGTTGGCCTGCGGGTCGTCGGCGTTGGGCCCGAGGACGGCCACGGTGCGGGGGACGTCCGTGACGGCATACGGCAGGGAGCCGTCGTTCGTCAGCAGGACGAGCGAGCGACGCGCCACGTCGAGGTTGAGGGCGGCGTGCTCGGCGGCGCCGATGACGACGCGCTGGCGCTCGGCGTCGGGCGGACGCGGGTTCTCGAAGAGGCCGAGCTCGAGCTTGACGCGCAGCACCCGCCGCGCCGCCTCGTCGATGTCACGCTCGTCGAGCAGGCCGCGGGCGACGGCCTCCTGGGCAGCGTCGAAGAACTGCGGCGTCGTCATGACGAGGTCGTTGCCGGCCCGCACGGCGACGGTCGCCGCCTCGACGTCGTCGGCGCACACCTTCTGCTCCCAGACCATCCGGCCGACGTTGTCCCAGTCGGTGACGAGGGTGCCGGTGAAGCCCCACTCCCCCTTGAGCACCTCGTCGAGGAGCCAGGCGTTCGCCGTCACGGGCACGCCGTCGATCGCCTGGTAGCCGAGCATGAACGTGCGGCAGCCCTCCTGGACGGCCCGCTCGAAGGGCGGCAGGAACCACGACGTCAGCTTGCGACGGCTGAGGTCGGCCTCGCTCGCGTCGCGGCCGCCCTGCGTCTCGGAGTAGCCGGCGAAGTGCTTGGCGCAGGCGAGGACGGCCGTCGGGTCGGTCAGGCCGTCGCCCTGGTAGCCGCGGATCATCGCCGCTCCGAGCTCACCGATGAGGTGCGGGTCCTCGCCGAAGGTCTCGCCCACCCGACCCCAGCGCAGGTCACGGGTGATGCAGAGCACCGGCGAGAACGTCCAGTGGACCCCGGTCGCCGCCACCTCGACGGCGGTGACGCGCGCGGCACGCTCCACGAGGTCGGGGTCCCACGAGCAGGCCATGCCGAGCTGGGTCGGGAAGATCGTCGCGCCCGGCCAGAAGGAGTGGCCGTGGATGCAGTCGTCCGCCGTGAGGAGCGGGATGCCGAGACGCGTCTGCTCGGCGAGGGCGATGGCCTCGAGCATCCGTTCCGGAGAGGTGTGCAGGATCGAGCCGGCCAGCTTCGAGTGGACGATGTCGCTAAGGTCGCCGCGCGCGTCGAGCTGGAGCATCTGGCCGACCTTCTCCGGCAACGTCATCCGGCCGACGAGGTCGTCGAGACGCTCCTCGACCGACCGGGACGGGTCGCGATAGGGCAGGTCGTCGGGGGCGGCGAGGGCGGCGTCGTCGGGCACGTCCCGACGCTAGCCGACGTCGCTCCACGCGTCCGACGCCGTCCGACCTAGGCTGACAGGGTGATCGAGCCCCTGACGCGACTGCCCGACGGGACCATCAAGCAGGTCAACCCCTTCACCGGCACGAAGGTGTGGACGCTGCCGGGTCGCGCGGCCCGCCCCCTCGGCGTCGCCCGGCCCGACCCGAAGCCCCTCGACCCGGACGAGCACGACCGCCACTGCGCCTTCTGCTGGGGCCGGATGCTCGAGACGACCCCCGAGATCGCCCGGGTCGTCCGCGACGAGCCGTCGGGGAGCGAGGTGCGCGAGGTGCGCGGCCTCGTCGCCGAGCGGCTCGACGACTCGGTGCCGGAGCTCCGGCTCTTCCCCAACCTCTTCGAGATCCTCAGCTACGACTACTGGCACCTGGCCCACGGCTACGAGCCGACGCCCGAGTCGCTGGCGCACCGGACGGCATACCTCTCCACGCCCGCAGGCCGGGCGCACGTGACCGCCCTGGCGCGCATCCGGATGCGGTCGCGGGGCGCGCCGGGCGCCGACGCGGAGCCGCTCGACGAGGACGACCTCGAGCGCGAGGCGGTCGGGCTCTTCGCCGGCAACCACCAGGTCGTCGTCTCCCGTCGGCACTTCGTCGACGGCGCCACGGACGACACCCAGAACGCCGGCGCCGGGACGCTCACGCCCGAGGAGCACTGGCAGTACACGCGGTTCACGATCGCGGCAGTGCGCGACCTCTATCGGAGCAACCCTCACGCACGCTACGTCTCGGCGTTCCAGAACTGGCTGCGGCCGGCGGGTGCGTCCTTCGACCACCTGCACAAGCAGCTCGTCGCCATCGACGAGCCGGGCGTGGACCTCGAGCGCGAGACCGAGCGGGTGCGGGCCGAGCCGGACCTCTTCGCGCGGTGGGGCCCGCAGTACGCGGAGGCGCAGGGACTCGTCGTCGCGCGCACCCCGACGGCCATGGCCTTCGCCGGCATCGGCCACCAGTACCCGTCGCTCGTCGTCTACACGTCCAACACCTCGCGCCGGCCGTGGGAGCTCTCGCACGACGAGGTCCGCGACTTCTCGGACCTCGTGCACGCGTGCCACGCCGCGACGGGCGTCCACGTGCCGACCAACGAGGAGTGGCACCACGGCCCGCCGTCGCTCGACCTGCCCATCCCTCTCCGGGTGGTGCTCAAGTGGCGGGTGTCGACGCTGGCCGGCTTCGAGGGCGGCACGAAGATCTACGTCAACACGATGGACCCGTGGGCGGTGCGCGAGCGCACCGTCACGCGGCTGCGGGAGCTGGCCGCCGACGGGGTCGTCTCGGACCGCCTCGAGATCCGGTGACGTCGGAACAGACCGCGGGACAGGGCGATTCACTGTGCACAGTCGGCTGCCAGACCCTTGCACCCAATTAGAACATATGTACTGCATATCTGCTTAGGTGAAGTCCGGTATGCCGGTTTCTGGCTTGAGGAGGTCCTTCAGCGGATGCGGGGTTGTGTCGACGGCTTGCTCGAGCAGGCGATAGAAGAGGAGGCCGCGTGACTTGGCGTTGCGGCGGTTGAACCGGAAGGTGTACTCGTCGAGGTAGTAGGGCAGGTGCGCTTCCTCGACGCGGAAGTGCAGGGTGCCGATGAGCCAGCGCTTGAGCAGCGATGCGACCAGGTGTACGCCGGGCAGCACGCTGGCCTTGTCGGGGGCGGAGTAGCCGAGGGTGAACTCGTGGGTGTAGCCGAGGTCGGCGAGCCGGCGCAGGGTGCGGGCGCCGTCGGTGCGGATCGTGGAGCCGGGCTCGATGACGGTGGTGGCGAAGTCGACGAGCTGGGCTGTTCCGGGGTGGTCGGCGACGGCGAGCCGCACCCGGCCCAGACGATGAGTCTCGTTGCGCTCTATGGCAATCATGACCGCGACCTTGTCGCCGTAGCCCCCACCGCTGTTACGAGTGGCGCCACCGATCATCGTCTCGTCGAGCTCCACGATGCCGGAGAGCTTGTCGCGTTCAGGCCGGACCATGGCCCGGCGCAGCTTGTGCATCCACGCCCACGCCGTCTCGTACGAGCCGAACCCGAGGACCCGTTGCAGCCCCAGCGCGGACATCCCGTTCTTCTGCGAGGTCAGGAACCAGATCGCCGCGAACCAGGTCGACAACGGCGTCCGCGTCCGGTCGAAGATCGTCCCTGCGGTCACCGACGTCCGCCGCCCGCAGGCCCGGCACATCCACAACCCGGCACCCGTGCGCCAGAACTCGCGCTGCTCACACTTGGGGCACACGAACCCGTCCGGCCACCGCAGCCCGGCCAGGTAGTCCAGGCACGACTCGTTGTCCGGGAACCACTCCAGCAGCTGCTGATACGTCGACGGATAATCCACACCCCGAACCGGATTCGCGGTCATCCACAGATCCTACTTCACCCAAGCAGATATGCAGAACATATGTTCTAATTGGGTACTGGACAACAGCGGCGGATTCGCGAGGAGGTCAGGGTGACACCGTTCCTCAGCCCGTCGCGCATCGGACCGTCACCGGCCGACGCCCCCTTCGACGAGACCTACACCAAGGCCCATCTCCAGATCGACCTGACGATCGAGGGCGACCTTATCCTCCGCGAGATCGAGGCGCTCGAGGTCGAGAAGGCCCAGGTCGAGTCCGACCTGCTCGACGCGTACGCCGCCCTCCACACCGTCGAGGCACAGCAGATCGCGGCGGCCTCGGTCCACGTCTCCACCGACCGCATCGTCGCCGACGAGATCGCCCTCGCGACCGGCGTCGGGGCCGGCGAGGTCGCACGGCGGCTGACGCTCGCCACCGCACCGCGGCGTCACCGGCTCGTGCGCCAGGCTCTCCGCGACGGCTCGACCTCCCTGCACCGCGCTCTTCAGGTCGTCTCGGAGACCGGGCTGCTGCCCGATGCCGACGTCGAGTCCGTCGAGCGCTCGGTGCTGGCGCCGAGCCGTGACGGCCAGGTGGTGCCGCAACGCACCTTCGCCACGAGGCTGCGTCGAGCCGTGGCCTCCGTCGACCACCGAGGGTCCGCCGAGCGCCACGAGCACGCCAAGAGCCGTCGCGGGGTCTTCGGCCGCCTGACCGAGGACGGCATGGGCTCCCTGACGATCGTGGCGGCCGGAGACGTCGTCGCCGCCGTGCTCGACCGGCTCGACACCGCGGCACGTGCCCGTCGCGACGCCGGCGACCCTCGGTCGCTCGACCAGCTCCGTTGCGACCTGGCAGGCCAGGGTCTGCTCCGGGGTCCGCTCGAGCCGGGACGAGCGTGCGTCGGTCCGGACGCGCCGGCGACGGCGTGGCTGGTCGTGCCGTTCGAGGTGGCGATCGGCGAGTCCGACGCTTCGTGTGAGCTCCCCGGGCACGGGTGGGTCACCGCCCGGCACGCCCGCGACATCATGACGCGACCCGGGTCCGTGTGGCGCACCCTCCCCGTCGACCTTCGCACGGGCCGCGCGCTCGGCGCACCCACCGGCTCCTACCGGCCGCCGCGCGGGATGGTCGAACACGTCCGGGCCGTCGACGGTGTGTGCCGCGGACCGGACTGTGAGGTGCTCGCACGCCGCTGCGACCTCGACCACGAGGTCCCGTGGCCGCAGGGCCCCACCTCGGTCGACAACCTCCACGCCAAGGAGCGCTTCCACCACAACGTCAAGACGGCGGGGATCTGGAGATCCGAACCCGTCGACGACGATGGTCTCGGGTGGACCACGACGACCGGACGCCGCTACGTCACGAGGCCCAAGGACTGGCGCGCGAGCCTGCGCGACGGCGGTCCGGCGCCCGGTGCCGGCACCGACCCCGACCCGCCGCCGTTCTGATCTCGTCAACCGGCGGGTCGCTTCGGGTACGACTACTGTCGAATCGAGTCGTCCGTGAGACCTGCGCCGTCGGGGTGTGCAGGATCGGGACGGCGTGACGTGGATGGGCTGGTCCGGTGAACGGTCAGGGGCACGAGCGCGGCGGGCCGTCCGCCCCTGCGCTCGACACGGTCCTGGGACCTCTCCTGTCGCGAGCCGGACAGGGTGACGAGGCGGCCTTCTCGAGGCTCTACGACCTCGCGGCCGCCCGTGTCTTCGGCCTCGTCCGTCGAGTGGTCCGCGACGCCGAGCAGGCTGAGCACGTCACTGGCGAGGTCTTCGTCGAGGTCTGGCGCACCGCCTCGCGCTACCGCCAGGGCAGCGGCGCACTCGCCTGGGTGCTGTCGGTCGCGCACCGGAGGGCCGTCGCGCACGTCCGCTCGACCCGACGACCACTGACACCGAGCCCCACTGTCGACCTGCCACCGGTCGAGCCGCAGCGCGACGACGCCCTGGGCCTCAGCTACTTCGACGCGTACGCCGTCGCCGACGTCGCGGGCGCCCTCGGCGTCTCTGTCGACGTGGCCCATGCCCGCCTCCGCGCAGCCCTCGACGGCCTGCGGCCGAGGCCCGCCACCGCCTGACCTGTCGGGCCCTCGGGGCAAGTGGGTACGGGCACACCATGAGCGAATCGAACACACCTTCGAACGACGACGTCATCGGCGTCACCACCCCCGCGACCGCCGGCACCCCCGGCGACTCGGCGGTCAAGGACCCGGAGGACTGGGTCACCGGCGACGAGGCCATGACCGGCGCCCAGCGCAGCTACCTCGAGACGCTCGCCCGCGAGGCGGGCGAGACGCTTCCCGGTGACCTCACCAAGGCGCAGGCGTCCGAGCACATCGACCGCCTCCAGTCCGTGACCGGCCGCGGGGTCACCGAGGGCCGCACCGAAGGCCACGGCAGCGAGGTCTGACGACTCTCAGCGGGCGAAGGACATCGCCTCGGTGACATCGCTGCGGAGCATGTCGCGCCGGTCGAGCAGGTAGTTCTGGCGCATCAGCCACGGTGCACCGTCTCCCTGCTGGGGCAGGTCGCCCGCCGCGCGCCGCACGTAGCCCGACGCGAGTGGCAGCAGCGGCTGCCCCTCCATCCCCTTCGGCGCCCGGGGCGTCGCGCTCCGCCAGGCGTGGTGCTCCATGTGGTTGAGCAGCCGGCACACGTAGCGGCTGGCGAGGTCGGCGCGCAGGGTCCACGACGCGTTGACGTAGCCGACGCACACGGCAAGGTTGGGCACGTCGGCGAACATCAGTCCGCGGTAGACCGTGAGATCGCCTGTGGGACGAGCCTCCCCGTCGACCGTGATCGCGATGCCGCCGGCGATCTTGATGCGCAGACCCGTCGCCGTCACGACGACGTCGGCGTCGAGCTCCCGCCCCGAGCCCAGTCGTATGCCGTGTGGCACGAAGGTCTCGATCGTGTCGGTGACGACGTGGGCGCGTCCACGACGCACGGCGTCGAATAGGTCGCCGTCGGGGACGACGCAGAGGCGCTGGTCCCACGGGTCGTAGGTCGGCGTGAAGTGGTCGCTGACGAGGTCGGTCGACCCGAGGGACTTCGCGGCGCCCTTCGACAGCAGCGAGCGCATCATCGCCGGTTGCCGGCGGCTCAGCTCGTAGACGCCCATGGTCCCGAGGACGTTCTTGTAACGCGAGGCCGTGCCGGCTGCCTTGGCCGGCAGGACCTTCTGCAGGACGTCCCGGGTGCGGTCGCGGCGCGGCAGCGACGCGATCCACGTCGGGGTGCGCTGGAGCATCGTCACGTCGGCGCCGGCCTCGGCGAGCGAGGGCACGAGCGTCACGGCCGTGGCCCCGGACCCGATGACGACGACCGTGCACCCGGCGACGTCGAGGTCGTCCGGCCAGAACTGCGGGTGCACGACGCGCCCCTCGTAGGACTCGAGACCGGGCAGCTGCGGGTCATGCGGTCGCTCGTAGTCGTAGTAGCCGCTGCAGAGGTAGAGGAAGCCGCACGTCAGCTGCTCGCGCCCACCGTCACGCTCGACCGTCACCGTCCAGCGCGCGTCCTCGCTCGACCAGTCGGCCGCGACGACCCGGTGCCCCAGACGGATCCGCTCGGCGATGCCGTGCTTCTCGGCCGTCCGGCGCAGGTAGTCGAGGATCTTCGGCCCGTCGGCGATCGCGTCGGGGTCGGTCCACGGCTCGAACGGGAAGCCGAGCGTCATCATGTCGGAGTCGGACCGCACGCCCGGGTAGCGGAAGAGGTCCCACGTGCCGCCGAGCGAGTCCCGGGCCTCGAGGATCGCCCACGTGCGCGACGGGCTCATCGTCGACAGGCGGTAGCCGGCCCCGATACCGGAGAGGCCGGCTCCGACGACGAGGACGTCCAGGTGCTCGAGATCGCTCACCCCGCCATTCTCACCCACCCCGAGCGGCACTGTGACCCTCGCCGCGCGATCGGCTACCGGACGGTAACCACCGGCTACCCTCGGGCGGGTGACGACGGCATACCCCCACCTGCTCGAACCCCTCGACCTCGGCTTCACGACGCTGCGCAACCGCGTCGTCATGGGCTCGATGCACACCGGCCTCGAGGACCGCGCCAAGGACTTCGACCGGATCGCGGCCTACTACGCCGAGCGCGCCCGCGGCGGAGTCGGCCTCATCGTCACGGGCGGCTTCGCCCCCAACCTCGCCGGCGCGCTCTACCCCGGCGGCTCGGTCCTCGTCACGAGCCGTCAGGCCCGTCGGCACCGCGTCATCACGAACGCCGTGCACCGCGAGGGCGGCAAGATAGCGCTCCAGATCCTCCATGCGGGCCGCTACGCCTACCACCCGCTCGCCGTCTCGGCGTCGGCGATCAAGTCTCCGATCTCGCCCTTCGCCCCGCGGGCGCTCGGTGCACGAGGCGTCCGCAGCACCGTCGACGCATACGCCCGCTGCGCCCGCCTGGCACGCGAGGCCGGCTACGACGGCGTCGAGATCATGGGCTCGGAGGGCTACCTGCTCAACCAGTTCCTCGCACCGCGCACCAACCAGCGCACCGACGAGTGGGGCGGCTCCCCGGAGAACCGCCGGCGCCTGCCCGTCGAGGTCGTCCGTGCCGTCCGTGAGGCAGCCGGGCCCGACTTCGTCATCGTCTACCGCCTCTCGATGCTCGACCTCGTGCCCGACGGGCAGTCGTGGGACGAGGTGGTCGCCCTGGCCCACGAGGTCGAGGCGGCCGGCGCGACGATCATCAACACCGGCATCGGCTGGCACGAGGCCCGCGTCCCCACGATCGTCACCTCGGTGCCGCGGGGGGCCTTCACGCGCGTCACGGCGAAGCTGCGTCCCGAGGTCACCGTCCCGGTCGTCACGTCCAACCGCATCTCGATGCCCGACCTCGCCGAGCGCGTCATCGCCGACGGCAGCGCCGACCTCGTGTCGATGGCGCGCCCCTTCCTCGCCGACCCGGACTGGGTGGCCAAGGCCGCGGGCGACCGGGCCGACGAGATCAACACGTGCATCGCCTGCAACCAGGCCTGCCTCGACCACACCTTCGCCAAGAAGACGGCGACCTGCCTCGTCAACCCGCGCGCCGTCCGCGAGACGACCCTCGTGCTCGCCCCGAGCCGCCGCAGCAAGCACGTCGCCGTCGTCGGCGCCGGCCCGGCGGGGCTCGCGACCGCCGTCGCCCTGACCGAGCGCGGCCACCGGGTCGAGCTCTTCGAGGCTGCAGACGACCTCGGCGGCCAGTTCGCCATCGCGATGCGGATCCCCGGCAAGGAGGAGTTCGCCGAGACGATCCGCTACTACCGCAGGCGCCTCGAGCTGGGCGGCGTCAAGGTCCACCTCGGTCGCCGCGCCGAGGTCGAGGACCTCGCCGACTTCGACGAGGTCGTCGTGGCCACCGGGGTTGAGCCCCGCGTGCCCGACGTCCCGGGCGTCGACCACCCGACGGTCGTGACGTATGCCGCCGCCGTCCGCGGCGAGGCACCGCTGGGTCAGCGCGTGGCCGTCATGGGCGCCGGCGGCATCGGGGTCGACGTGTCGGAGCTCCTCACCCACGTCGAGTCGCCGATGACGGTCGAGCAGTGGATGGCCGAGTGGGGCGTCGGCGAGCCCGACGTCTCCCGAGGGGGTCTCGTCGAGCCGCGCCCGTCACCGTCGCCGCGCGAGGTGCACCTGCTCCAGCGCAAGTCCACCTCCATCGGCAAGGGGCTCGGCAAGACGACCGGCTGGGTACACCGGGCAGCTCTGAAGGCCAAGGGAGTTCACCACCACGTGGGCGTCAACTACGAGCGCATCGACGACGAGGGTCTCCACATCACCCACGGCGAGGACCACTCCGACCCGACGGTGCTCGCCGTCGACACGATCGTGCTCTGCACCGGCCAGGAGTCCGTCAACACGCTCGGTCCCGCGCTCGCCGCCGCCGGCGTGAAGGTCCACGTCATCGGCGGCGCCGACGTCGCGGCCGAGCTCGACGCGAAACGCGCCATCCGCCAGGGCACCGAGCTCGCGGCGACGATCTAGGCCGCGGGAGGCGTGACCGCGTGACACACGAAGTGCTCGGTCCCGTGGGCTCCGGAGCGTGAGCGGTCGGCCTCTGCCGACCTTGGTGTGTCCTGAGGGACCGGCGCCCAGCTGTCCCGGGAAGACCCGGATGCCCTGAGGGAGGCGTGTCCTCGGCCGTACGATCGCGGGATGGGCGCATCCGACGTGCTCAGCCTTCCCCGGACCGGTCTCAGCGGGGCTGTCGTCCGGATCGTCGAGCGCCTTGCCGAGATCGGCGCCCGACCAGGGCAGAGCCAGGACGAGCGTCTGCGCCAGGGCATGCTCATCTTCGCGTCGGTGCTCATCGCGCTGATCTCCTTCATCTGGGTCGGCACCTACCTCGCCTTCGGCCACCCGCTGTCGGCCGCGATACCGGCCGCCTACCAGGTGACCACCGTGGCGGGCCTGCTCGTCCTGTCGCGCACCGGCAGGTTCGCCGTGTTCCGCACGACGCAGCTCGTGGCGTTCCTCGTGCTCCCGTGCCTGCTCCAGGCGTCGCTCGGCGGCTTCATCGCCTCGAGCGGGATGGTCCTCTGGGCGATCTTCGTGCCGCTCGCCGCGCTCGCACTGCTCGGAGTGCGGCGCTCGGTCGGCTGGCTCGCGGCCTTCTTCGTCGCGCTCGTGACGCTGGCGCTGATCGACCCGCGGCTCTCGGCGCACCCGGCGGACCTGCCGACCGGTTTCGTCGTCACCTTCTTCGTGCTCAACGTCATGGGCGTCACCGTCAGCGCCTACGCGATGCTCGGCTACTTCGTGGAGCAGCGCGAGCGGGCTCGCATCGCCCTCGAGGCCGAGCAGGCGAGGTCCGAGCGCCTGCTCCTCAACGTCCTGCCCGGCCCGATCGCCGAACGGCTCAAGCGCGGCTCCGGCACCATCGCGGAGCACTACGAGGCGGTCACCGTCCTCTTCGCCGACCTCGTCGGCTTCACCGAGCGCACCCAGGTCATGCCTGCCGACGACCTCGTCGCGCTCCTCGACCGCATCTTCTCGGCCTTCGACCGCGAGGCCGACGCGCAGGCGGTCGAGAAGATCAAGACGATCGGCGACGCCTACATGGTCGCGGGCGGTCTGCCGGAACGGCGGCCCGACCACGTCCAAGCGGTGGCCCGGGTGGCGCTCGCGATGCGCGAGGAGATCGCGTCGATCGCGCGGGAGCCGGGCTGTGAGTGGCTCGCCGTGCGCATCGGCGTCGACACCGGCCCCGCCGTCGCGGGAGTCATCGGGCGACGCAAGTTCATCTACGACCTCTGGGGCGACACCGTCAACACGGCCAGCCGGATGGAGTCCCACGGACTGCCGGGACAGATCCACGTCACCGAGCGCGTCGCCGCCGCGCTCGGCCCCGAGTTCACGCTCCGCCCTCGCGGGACGATCCTCGTCAAGAGCAAGGGTCCGATGCGCACCTTCCTGCTCGACGCCGCGGGAGGCGTGACCGCGTGACACACGAAGTGCTCCGTCACGTGGGCCCCGGAGCGTGAGCGGTCGGCCTCAGCCGAGCTTGGTGTGTCGTGACGGCCCGGCGCCCCTGAGGTAGGTGTCGACGAGTCGCGCTGCGTCGCCGGCGCCGTCCTCCGCGCGGACGCGCTCACCGAGGGCGTATGCCGCCGCGCGGGCTCCCGGGGACAGCGCGACCTCGAGCGCCCGCTCGAGCCGCGCCGCCGTGAGGTCCTTGCGGGCGATCGGCGGTGCGGCGACCCCGAGGTCGGCCATCCGGCGGCCCCAGTAGGGCTGGTCGGCGGCGTGCGGGACGACGACCTGCGGCACCCCGGCCCGGACCGCGGCCGCGGTCGTGCCCGCTCCCCCGTGGTGGACGACGACGGCGCAGCGCGGGAAGAGCACGTCGTGCGGGGCGGAGCGGATCCCGATCGTCGTCGCGGTCGTGCCGATCGACAGTCCGGCGAGGCCCTCGCTGACGACACCGCGCATCCCGAGACGGCCGAGCGCCCCCGCCGCGTCGCGCACGACGCCCTCCGGATCAGGGGTCGGCATGGACCCGAAGCCGACGAAGACCGGAGCAGGCCCTTCGGCGAGGAACGCCTCGAGGTCCGGGTCCGGCGACCCGCTCACGACCTCGTCGCGCACCCAGTACCCGGTCTGGCGCAGCGCCGGGGGCCAGTCCGCGGCCGGCGGGACGACGGACGGGCTCGCTGCGAGCAGCGTCGGCGTCCGCTCCGCAGCCGCCGTGTAGTGACGGAACCGCTGTCGCGGCAAACCTCGTCGCGCACGGGTGAGGTCTCCGGCCGGCCTGAAGAGGTCGAGGGCGACCCGGCCCGCGAGGGTGCTCCACGCGCGGTTGACCCACGACGCCGACCGCGGTCGGAGTGCGAGCGCGACCGAGTCGCCGTGCGCGCTCGGCCAGACCGGCGCGAAGACGGCGTAGACGTGCGGCTTCGACGGGCGCCCGTCCCCGCGGCCGGTCGACAGCAGCGCATCGACGAGGTCGAAGGTCAGCGCCCCCGACACCACCGCATCGGCGGCGTCGACGAGACGCGCGACGTCGGCGGCCAGGGCCGTGGCGGTGTCGGCCATGACCTGGCGCATGAGCCGCGCCTCGCGCACCTGGGTCCGCGCCGACCCGCGGAGCGCGTCGCGTCCGAGTCCCTCGCGCAGCGGGCCCTCGAGGTCGAACGACAGCGGCTCGAAGCCGACACCGCTGCCCGCCACGACGTGACCGAGGTCGGCCGGCGCAGCCAGCGACACGGCATACCCCATCCGCCGGAGGCGCTGCCCGAGCGCCACGAGCGGCTGGACGTCACCACGGGATCCCATGCCCAGCAGGAGGATCCGCACGTCAGTCCTCGCCGAGCTGCGCGCGGACGCGCGGCACGACCTCCTCGGCGTAGAGGCGGATGCACTCCATCCGCTGGTCGTGCGGGAGGGTGCCGAAGGAGTACTTCAGCTGGAAGCGGGAGAGGCCGAGCACGCGCACCGAGTCGACGATCTTGGCGGCCACGGTGTCGGGCGACCCGCAGTAGACGGCGCCTTCGGGCCCGAGCTGCTGGAGCGCCTGCTCCTTGCCCATCGGCGCCCAGCGGCGCTCGCGGCCGAGCTTGTTCATGTAGGGCAGGAAGTGCGGCATGAAGTCGTCGCGGGCCTGCTCGTCGGTGGCCGCGACGTAGCCCGGCGAGTGCACCCCGATCGGCAGCTCGGGCTTGCCCATCTCGGACAGGGCCCGGCGGTAGAGGTCGGCGAGCGGCGCGAACTGGCGGGCCGAGCCACCGATGATGGCGATGACGACGGGGAAGCCGTAGTGCGCGGCTCGGACGACCGACTGGGGCGTGCCGCCGACGCCGACCCAGACGGGCAGGTGGCCGGACTCCGTCGCCGGCATGACCCTCTCGACCTGCACGGGCGGACGGATCGAGCCCTCCCACCGGATCGGCTCCTCGGCCACGACGGCTGCGAGCAGGTCGAGCTTCTCCTCGAAGAGCGTCTCGTAGTCGGCGAGGTCGAGACCGAAGAGGGGGAAGGACTCGATGAACGAGCCTCTGCCGACGGTGATCTCGGCGCGACCACGGCTGATCGCGTCGACGGTGGAGAAGCGCTGGAAGACGCGGATCGGGTCGTCGCTGGACAGGACCGTGACGGACGTGCCGAGCCGGATGTGCTCGGTGCGGGCGGCCAGGCCGGCGAGCAGCACGTCGGGGGCGCTGACGGCGTAGTCGTCGCGGTGGTGCTCGCCCACGCCGAAGAAGTCGAGACCGAGCCGGTCGGCGAGCTCGCCCTCGGCCAGCACCTCCCGGATCACCACGGCGGGGTGGAGCGGGGCACCGTCGGGCCCGTTGGCGATGTCGCCGAACGTGTCGAGGCCGAGTTCGAGGCTCATGCGCCCATCGTAGGTATGCCGCCGACGTGCCACGTGCGCCCGGCGTCGGGGTCCCAGCGACGGACCGACTCGATCGTGCCCTCGAGCGGGCGCGCCCGCCCGAGGACGGCGAGCGCCTCGCCGACCTGGCGCGAGCCGAGCCCGCGGGCGATGGTCACGTGCGGGGTCCAGCGGCCGGGGCGCACCTGGTCGGGCACGTCGGGCGCCCCGACGATCGCCGCCGCGAGCGACCGCTGGAGGTCGAGCAGCTCGGGCGTCGGGACGACGAGGCGGGCCAGGACGTAGCGACGCGAGCCCATGACGAGGAGCGAACCGAGGCGGACCGGCACGGGCCGCACCGTCTCGAGCGCGCGGGCGATCCGCGCCTCGACGTAGTCGGGGACCTTCCCGGCGAGCGCCAGGGTGATGTGGGGCGCGTTCGTGGCGCCCTGGTGGTGCGCCTGGCTCGGCAGTCCTGCCGCGGCGAGGGCCGCCCACTCACGCCGGACCTCCGTGTCGGTGGTGGCGTCGAGCAGGCCCTCGACCGCGTGCAGGGGCATGGTCAGGCGACCTGCTGCGAGTCCGGCCGTCGGGCGAGGCCGACGTGCTCGGCGACGAAGTGGCGGACCGCGGCCGCGTGGTCGTCGCGGTGACCGTCGCCGACCGGCACCACGAGGGTCGGGACGTCGAGGCCCGCGACGACGAGGAGGTCGAGCTCGCGTCGCTGCCCCTGTCGGCTCGAACCGATCTCCCGGTCGTCGTCGAGGTAGACGACGACCGGCCGGTGCGCACGCACGGCGTCGACGAGCCGGCGCACGAGCGCGATGTCCGGCGACCGGAGCAGGGCGGACTCCCAGACGTGCACGCCACGGGGCTCGGTCCGCCCGAAGCGGGTCCAGGCGTCGGCGACGAGCGAGGCGCTGACCTCGGCCGGGACCCGACAGCGGCTCGCGGCCTCCCGGACTCGGTCGCGCAGCGGCTCGGGCAGGGTCGCCTGTGACTCGGGGCGCACGACCCACACGTCGCCGTGCTGCTCAGCGGCGCCGAGCAGGGCCCGGGACGTGGCCGTGGACTCGGCCGCGAGCTCGAGGAGCTGCGCGGTCGCGAGCACGGCGACGTGGTCGACGTCGACGGGGTGGTCGGCCTCGCCCTCGGCCCGGTGCTCGACGGCGACCTGCTCGCCGGCCAGCCAGCGGGCGATGTCCTCGGCGGTCGTCGTGCGGCCCGACCCCGGGCGCCCCTCGACCATGACGAGCCCGTTCACGTCAGCCACCCACCAGCTCCTCGCCGGTGGTCGCCCCGGCCTCGCGTGCCGTCGGTTGCCGGCAGCGAAGTGTATGACAGAGGACATTTCGACCTCACGGCTCTCGGGGGTCGAGCCGCGTGAGGATGGCGGCGAGCGACGTGCGTTCGCGGTCGGTCAGAGACCCGAAGAAGTCCGCAGCACCCTCACGTCGCGCCTCGTCGACCTCGGCGAGGACCGACTCCCCCACGGCGGTGAGGGCCACGGTCATGGCGCGGCGGTCGGCCGGGTCGGGGGTGCGGTGGACGAGGCCGCGCGACTCGAGCCGGTCGACGACGTCGGTGGCCGAGCGGGGGGCGATGCGCAGGTGGTCGGCGACGACGCCGAGACGGGTCGGGCCGTGGTGCCCGATGACGCGCAGCGCCCGCGCGTCGTGGGGCGACAGGTCGGGCCCGAGTCCGCTGGCCCAGCGGCGCCGCAGGGCCCGGGCCGCGCCCATGAGCAGCTCGTCGAGGGAGGGCTCGTCGACGTCACGCATGGGGAGCAGCATACGGCTCGATTTATAGATCGACCTCATAGTGAGGTAACCTCAGCATCATGAATTGGAGTCCACAGATGGAGTGACCACGTGAACGACACCACCACAGCCCTCAGGCCCGCCCACCGAGGCGGCCGCCAACCCGAGAAGATCGACCCGCAGGACCGCGCCCAGCTCGCCGAGTCCCCCGTCTCCCTGCGACGGGTCGCCGGCCTCTTCCGCCCCCACGCCCGCACCGTCGCAGTCGTCACCGCGATCATCGTGGCCATCTCGGTCATCTCGATGACCCAGCCCTTCCTCCTGCGCGCCGTCATCGACGACGCCCTCCCCCACCAGGACGTCCGCCTCCTGCTCTGGGCCGTCGGCGGCATGCTCGCCGTCACCGTCGTCAGCCAGCTGCTCGGCGTCGTCCAGACGTGGCTCACCACCACGGTCGGCCAGCGCGTCATGCACGGGCTGCGCACCGACGTCTTCCGCCACCTGCAGCGCCAGTCCGTCGCCTTCTTCACCCGCACGCGCAGCGGCGAGGTGCAGTCGCGCCTCACCCACGACATCAGCGGCATGCAGTCGGTGATCACGTCGACGGCAACATCGATCGCGAGCAACCTCACGACCGCCGTCGCGACGGCGATCGCCATGGTCGCGCTCAGCCCGCGGCTCTCGCTGCTGTCGCTGCTCGTCATCCCGCCGGCCGTCCTCATGACCCGCAAGGTCGCCCTCCTGCGCCGCGACATCACCGCGCAGCGCCAGCGCCGCCTCGCCGACCTGCACAGCCAGGTCGAGGAGGGCCTCACCGTCAGCGGTGCCACCCTCGTCAAGACGCTCGGCGCCGGTGAGGCCACGGCCGACCGCTTCGCCGCGACGTCCACCGACCTCATCGACCTCGAGCTGCGCTCGCAGCTCGCCGGCCGCTGGCGCATGGCGACGATGCAGATCATCTTCGCCGCGATCCCCGCACTCATCTACCTCGCCGCCGGCCTGCCCGCGACCTCCGGTGGCATGACCATCGGCACGCTCATCGCCTTCACGACGCTGCAGGCCGGCATCTTCCGCCCCCTCATGGGCCTGCTCGACGTCGGTGCCCAGTGGGTCACCTCGATGGCGCTCTTCAGCCGGATCTTCGGCTATCTCGACCTTCCCGTCGAGGTAGCGCCACCTGCCGATCCCGTTGCCGTGCAGCACGACCGGCTGCGCGGCGAGGTGCGTTTCGAGGGCGTCAGCTTCAGCCACGACGCGTCCACCTCCCCCGCCGAGAGGGCGTTTGCCGTCTCCGACGTCACGCTTCACGTGCCGGCCGGCACGACGCTGGCCCTCGTCGGCGAGACCGGCTCCGGCAAGTCGAGCCTCGCGGGCCTCCTCGCGCGCCTGCACGACCCGGAGTCCGGCCGTGTCACGATCGACGGCGTCGACCTGCGCGACCTCGACCCCGTCGACCTCGCCCGCATCGTCGGCGTCGTCTCCCAGGACACCTACCTCGTGCACGCCTCGATCCGCGACAACCTCCTGCTCGCCGCCCCCGGAGCCGACGACGACAACCTGTGGCAGGCTCTCGCCGCCGCCCAGGTCGCCCCGCTCGTCGCGAGCCTGCCCGAGGGGCTCGACACCGTCGTCGGCGCCCGCGGGCACCGCTTCTCCGGCGGGGAGAAGCAGCGCCTCGCGATCGCGCGCACCCTCCTGCGCAACCCACGCGTCCTCGTGCTCGACGAGGCGACGAGCGCCCTCGACAACGAGACCGAGCGTGAGCTGCAGGCGGCGATCGACCGGCTCATGGCCGGCCGCACCACCCTGACGATCGCGCACCGACTCTCGACGATCCGCGACGCCGAGCAGATCGCCGTGCTCGACCACGGCCGGGTCGCCGAGCTCGGCGACCACGACGAGCTGATGGCTCGCAGGGGCCGCTACGCGCGGCTCGTGCAGGCCCGCCAGGGCGCGGCCGACGAGGCGCTCGCAGCCTGAGCCCCGGCCGAGGGCACGACCCGACGAAGGTCGGCAGGGCGGCATACCTCGGTCGGATGTCGCCTGCCCACGTCCGTGTGACACCGTGGGCCCGTGGAACCCCTTGACGCCCCCGTGCTGCGCGAGCCCGCCCACCGGGTGTCCCCTCGCGCCGTCGTCATGTGGACGCTCCAGGCCCTCGTCGTGCTCGTGCTCCTGCTGGCGGGACAGGTCGTCTGGTGGCTCGTCGACGACGCCCCGTCCCGCACCCTGCACTGGGTCGTCGGCGCCGTGTGGCTCGTCGCCGGCGCGGCCTACGCCGTCGCGATGCCGCAGTGGCGCTACCGGGTGCACCGGTGGGAGGCGACGCCGCGGGCGATCTACACGCAGAGCGGCTGGCTGTGGCAGGAGCGCCGGATCGCACCGCTTAGCCGGGTGCAGACCGTCGACCTCCAGCGCGGGCCCGTGGCGCAGCTGCTCGGCCTGGCCGCCGTGACCATCACGACCGCGTCGGCCGCCGGCCCGGTCACCATCCACGGGCTCGACCTGCCCGTCGCCCGCGAGCTCGTCGACGCCCTGACGGCCGCGGCCGTGGCCGAGACGGGCGACGCGACGTGACCGAGGTCGGCGACGAGACCGGTGAGACCGCAGAGACCGGCGAGACCGACGGCTGGCGCCGGCTCGACGCGCGGATGCTGCTCGTCCACCCCCTCGAGACGCTGATCCGCTTCCTCCCCGCGTTGCTCGCGCTCGTCATCTTCCGGGCCGGTTCCGACGACAACGACCGGTGGGAGCTGTATGCCGTCCCGCTCATCGTCGCTTTCGGCGTCCTGCGCTGGGTGACGACCCGCTACCGCATCACCGAGGGCCAGATCGAGCTGCGCCGCGGCCTCTTCACGAAGCAGACGACGACGGCGCGCCTCGACAAGGTGCGCACCATCGACCTCACGGCCAAGGTGCACCACCGGCTGCTCGGTCTCGCCAAGGTCGAGATCTCGACGGCCGGAGGCCAGCAGGACCGGCTCGTCCTCGACTCGCTGAGCGTCGACGCCGGACGCCGGCTGCGAGCTGAGCTGCTCCACCGCGTCGATCCGGCCGTGACCGGCCTGCCTGCGCCGACCGGTGCGCCGGTGGCCGTCGACGACGTGCCCGACGACGCACCCCCGGCCGTCGACGACGAGGTGCTCCTGCGTCTCGACCCGTCGTGGATCCGCTACGCGCCGCTCACCGTGACGGGACTCGCGAGCGCCGCGGCCATCGCCGGCTTCGCGTCGCAGGGCTTCTCGCGCTTCTCGCAGGAGCGGTCGGTCTTCCGAGACGGCGCGTCCTGGGTCGCGCGCCTGTCCTGGTGGGTCGACGTGCTGCTCCTGCTCGGCTTCGTGTCGCTGCTGGCGGTCGGGGCCTACGTCCTGACCTTCTGGGGCTTCCGCCTGACCCGCAACCGGCTCGGCACCCTGCACACGCGACGCGGCCTGCTCACCAACCGGGAGACGAGCATCGACGCCGCTCGCGTGCGCGGCATCCGGCTCGACGAGCCGCTCGGGCTGCGCCTCGCGGGCGCGCGCCGCCTCAAGGTCGTCACCTCGGGCCTGCTGCGCGAGCAGGGCGGCTCGGACTGGCTGTGCCCACCGGCACCGGCCGACGTCGTGACGCCCCTCGCCCTGCGCATCCGGCCTGACGAGGCCGCCGTGTCAGGGCCGCTCACGCAGCACGGTCCCGCCGCCCGACGCCGTCGCCTGACGCGCGCCGTCGTGCCGGCGCTCCTCCTCGCAGCGCTGCTCGTCGTGGCGCGGCTGCTCTGGGACTGGCACGGCTCGCTGCTCGTCCTCGTGCCGCTCCTGCTCGTCGGCGCCGTCGCCCTCGGCCGTGACCGCTACCGCGCCCTCGGGCACACCGTCACCCCCGACCACCTCGTGACGCGACACGGCTCGCTGGACCGGCAGCGCGTCGTGCTCGACCGCGACGGCATCATCGGCTGGAAGATCGAGCAGTCCTTCTTCCAGCGGCGCGTCGGCGTCGCGACACTGGTCGCCACGACGGCCGCCGGCGCCCAGCACTACGACGTCGTCGACGTGCCCGTCGAACAGGCGTATGCCGTCCTGGTCCAGGTCAGCCCCGACCTGCTGGCCGAGTTCGCGTAGGTTCCAGCCGACTTTCGTCCGGGACGGACCCTAGGTTCGAGCTGACCCGGGGACGACGCCGTCCCGCGCCGAGAGGGGACCTCATGCATCGAGCCAGGCAGACCGATCTCCAGCGCGCGGACGGCGTCGGGGACTGGCGCGTCCTCGATGCCGGTGCGAGCGCCTGGTTCGACGCTCCGTCGATGACGGCGGGTGCGGCCCTCGTCCGCCGAGTCGCCGAGCTGACGTCCGACGCCGGTCTGCCGCACCTGGACCTGCGCCCAGGCGGGGTGCGCGTGCGGGTCGGCACGGGAAGCGATCTCGCGTCGACCGACGTGCAGCTGGCGCGGTCGATCTCGACGGCAGCCCGCGACCTCGGCCTGGCCGCCGATCCGGTGGCGCTCCAGGCGCTCGAGCTCGTGGTCGACACCGCGGACCAGCCGAGCCTGCTGTCGTTCTGGCGGTCCGTGCTCGGCTACGAGCCCGTGGGTGCCCACAGGCTCGTGGACCCGTCGCGACGAAGTCCTGGGATGACGTTCAACCCGAGTCGGCCGAGCCCGCTGCGCGACCGGATCCACGTCGACGTGGTGCGCGTGCCGGACGCGGTGGCGGCGGCCCGGGACGCCGTCGGGCAGGAGCCGTTCGGCGCGTACGGGGTCGCGCTCGCCGACGCCGACGGGAACGAGGTCGACGTGGTCCCGGGCGACGCGCTCTCCTCGGCCCCGGAGACCTCGGACTGGCAGGTGCTGTTCGGCGCGATGGTGCACTACCCCGTCGACTCGCCAGAGCAGGCGGCCGAGCTGGCGTCTGCCGTTGCCGTGCTGGCTGACGACGCCGGCCTGCCGTTGGCGGTCGACCTGCGGCCCGACGGCGTCATGGTCGACAGCGGGAAGGACCAGTGGGACGACGGGGAGGGCTCTGTCACGAGCGGGTTCGCGCGGCTCGCCGCCGGCGTCCAGACCGTGGCGCGCGACCTGGGGCTGACCGCGGACCCGACGCGCCCGCGGTTCGTCCAGCTCGGCATCGACGCGGTCGACGTCGATGCGGTGAGGTCCTTCTGGGCGTCCCTGCTCGGGTACGACCACGACCCACGGGCGTCCGTGACCGACATCTACGACCCGCGCCGGCTCGGCCCGGTCCTGTTCTTCCAGCAGATGGATGCCTCCGACGCAGAGCGGCGGCGGCATCGCAACCGCATCCACGTCGAACTCCACGTCCCGCACGACCACGCCCGGGCCCGCGTCGAGGCGGCCCTGGCCGCCGGCGGCCGGGTCGTCGGAGAGACCGCCCCGGGTCGTCGGACCCTCACCGACCCGGAGGGCAACGAGGTGGACCTCGTCACGACCGCGTGAGCCTCAGGCGCGGTCGTGGAGGGTGACGTGGTAGCCGTCGGGGTCGGCGAAGGTGAAGGTCCGGCCGAACGGGCCGTCGACCGGGGCGGAGACGATGGTGTGCCCGTCGGCGTCGAGGGCGTCGTGGATGGCCTGGACGTCGGTCGCGTGGAGCCAGATCGCGGCACCGATGCCGGGCCGCGCGACGGAGGCGAGATCGGTGTCGGCGACGACGTCGCGGAGGGCGAAGGCGATCGGCGTCGTCTCGAAGACGACGGCGTGCGGGGGCCCGGCCGGCGAACGCACGAGGCCGAGGTACCGCTCGTAGAACGCCCGGGAGACGTCGAGATCGGTGGCCTGGAGAGAGATGAAGTCGGGACCGGTGACGGGCAAGGCTGCCTCCTCGATGGCATGTCAGTTATCTGACACTCTCGACGGTATGTCAGAATACTGACATGAGTCAAGACGGTGTCGGCGTCGACCTCGAGACGTCACTGGGCTATCTGCTGAAAGAGGCGTCGAGCGCCCTCCGCGCCGCCATGGAGGACGTCCTGCGACCACTCGGGATGACCGTGACGCACTACTCGTGCCTCGAGCTGTTGGCCCAGCGACCGGGCCTGTCGAACTCCGAGCTGGCGCGCGGAGCCTTCGTGACCCGCCAGTCGATGAACGTGCTCCTGCAGGCCCTGGAACGCGACGGCTTCGTGACGAGGCCCGCTGCGGCGCCTGTCGGGAAGGCCCTGCCGACGCGACTCACGCCGCGCGGACGACGGAGCCTCGAGACGGCGAGCGCAGCGGTCCGGTCCGTCGAGGTCAGGATGCTGGCCGGCCTGACCTCGACGGAGCAGGAGGACGCCTTCCGCATCCTGCGCGGCATGGTCGACGCCTTGCGCGTCACGCCTTCTCGATGATCCGGGCGATGGCGGCATACCCCTTGTCGCGGGCGTGCTCGAGCGCGGTGACACCGTCCTCGTCGGCGATCGACGGGTCGGCCCCGGCCTCGAGCAGGAGCCGCACGATCTGCTGGTGTCTCTCGCCACCGTCGCCGAGGATCACGGCCTCGAGCAGGGCCGTCCAGCCGAGGTCGTTGACGTGGTTCACGTCGATGCCGGTCTGGACGACGCGGCGCACGTAGGCGACGTGTCCGCGCTCGCTCGCCGGGATGACCGAGACACCCCCGTAGCGGTTGCGGATCGTGAGGTCGGGACCGGCCGGGAGGAGCGCCTCGAGCATCGCGACGCTGCCGGTGACGCCCGTGACGAGCCATGGGGTGTCGTGGCGGTCGTCGAGGGCATCGGGGTCGGCCGCCATCGCGACGAGCACCCGTGCGGCGTCGACGTGGTCGCCCGTGGCGGCGAGCAGCAGCGCCGTGCGCATCCTGCCGTCGCGGGCCTCGATGTCGGCGCCGGCTCGCAGCGCGAGCGCCACGCCGTCGGCGTCACCGCGCGCGGCCGCCGACAGCAGGGCCGCATCGGGCCCCTTCACCGGTTCCGCAGTGGTCGCTGTCACGAGTGCTCCTGTCAGTCGGTCGAACCCGCGCTCGCGGGACATCTCCAACGGGGTCAGGCCCTCGTCGCGTGAGGGCCGGTCCAGCTGGACACCGCCGGCGACGAGCACGCGCACCGTGTCGACGTAGGTGGACGTGTCGCGGCCGAGCCACACGGCCTCGTGGATCGCCTGGTAGCCGATCCGGTTGACGTGGTCGCGGTCGATCCCGGCTCGGAGCAGCTCGCCGACGACGAGGGCGTGCCCGCGCTCGGCCGCCCGGATGAGGCCGGTGCCGTTCCAGCTGTCCTTGTCGTCGACGCGAGCGCCGTGGGCGAGCGCCAGCCGGAGCAGCGCGAGCCGGCCCTCGCTCGTCGCGACGAGGTATGCCGACTGCTGGGTCTCGTCCTTGGCGTTGACGTCCGCGCCCCGAGCGACGAGAGCCGTCGCGCGCGGCACGTCGTCCTTCCACGCCGCGTCCCGCAGCGCGGCGTCGAGCCGTGCCTGCTCGGCCGCCGACGCCGTCGCCGTCGCCGTCGTCCCGTCGAGTGGCCTCGTCGTCACAGCAGTCCCTCCCGTCCGCGTCCCTCCCCCGTCGAGTGGCCCCGTCGTCCCACCGGTCGTCGTGACGGAGGTGGTCGGAGGGTCTGGAGTGGCTGAAGTGGCTGGCGTGGTTGCGGGGCCACTCGAGGTGCAGGCGGCGAGCGTCAGGGCGGTGACGGCGGCGGCCAACCCGGCGGCAGCCGTGACCGTGGCGCTCGTCGTGCTGCCCCGTCGCATGGTCCTCATCGTGCCAGCGGGTCGGTGACGACCTCGTACGGGCCGGCAGCCACGGCCTCGTCGAACTTGCTGTCGACGAAGAGCATCCGACCCCGGAGGGCCTTGGCCGTCGTCAGCACCCGGTCCGGGTCGGTGGCGACCTGGGACACGAGACGGGCGCGGCGGCCGTCGGCGGTAAGCTCGAGCGTCGCGATCATCCGCGCGAAGTTGCGCACCACGGTGAGCCGCGAGCCCTGCCGGACGAGGCCGTCGGCGTCGGTGAGGGCCGCTCCCCCGGTCTCGACGGGTGACACCGCCGCGGTGCGCAGGTCGAAGCGCCACAGCAGGCCGGCGTTCCCCTGTGCGACGACGAGCGCCGAGCGGTCGGCGCTGACGACGATGCCACCGAGGTTGAACCCGGCTCGCTGCTCGATGGTCCCCGCCGCGTCCGCCCACCGGGTGACGCCCCACTCGCCGCCCTCGAGCGCGACCCGGTAGACCTGCGGCGCGTTCGAGTTCGTGAAGTACGCGGCGCCGTCCGGGCCGATCGCGACGTCGTTGAGGAAGACGGTGTCACCCGGGGCGCGCAGCGCGGCCAGCAGGCGGCCGTCCGGCGCGTAGACCCAGAGGTCGGGCCGACCGGTGCCGATGCCGTTCGGACCTCCGGCGACGTAGACCCGGCCGGCGGCGTCCGTCGTGATCCCGCGCGCCGTGAAGCGTCCGTCGGTGCCGTCGCCCGCGAGCCACTGTTCGGTCTGCGCGACGCCGGCCGAGCCACGGTGGATCTCGCCCCCCGTCACCTCGCTGACGTAGAAGGCGCCGCGCCGCTCGTCGGCACCGATGCCCTCGAACTTCGAGCCGCCGGCGTCGCCGGTGAGCAGGTAGGTGCCGGGGCGTCCGTGGTCGGAGGGGTGGGCCTGCGCCGGTGCGGCGAGCAGCAGGGGTGCTGCGGCGAGGGCGAGGACGGCGGCGAGGCTGCGCTTCATGGTGGTCTCCCGGTGAGGACGAGGGTGGTCGGTGCGGTCCCCACCACACTCGCCGCTCCGGCCCACCCACCGCGTCGGGCGACCGGCCACGTCGGAGTAGCCGATCGGATGATGCCGACGCCCCGTGACGTCCCTAGGCTGCCCGTCATGGAGGAGGGCATCCTCGCGCCGGTGGCGCGACTCGACCGGTGGCTCGACGCCGTCCTCGTCGTGCTCCTCGTGACGTGCTCCGTGCGCTACCTGCTGCGTCACGACCTCGACGGCACCGCGGTGCTCGTCCTTGCCGGTGCCACCCTCCTCGGGGCCGCCTACCTCACGCGTCGGCTCGTCGCCGACCGCGCCGTGTGGCCGTACGCGTGGATCACGGTCGTCGTCGTCCTCTGGGTGGTGCTGACGCTCGTCGCCCCCTCCTTCGCGTGGACGGCCGTGCCCGTCGCCTTCGCCGTGCTCCAGGTCCTCCCCTTCCCGTATGCCGTCGCGGTCGTCGTCGTCATGACCGCGGTCGTCAGCGTGGCGTGGAGCCGGATCACCGACGACCTCGACCCGACCGTGCTCGTGGGACCGGTCGGCATCGCCCTCGTCACCGTGCTGTCCTACCGTGCCCTCGAGCGCGAGGCCCGCACGCGCCAGGCCCTCATCGACGAGCTGACCGACGCCCAGGCCGACCTCGCCGTCGCCCAGCACCGCTCGGGCGCCCTCGCCGAGCGCACCCGGCTGTCGCGCGAGATCCACGACTCGGTCGGACAGGGTCTGTCCAGCATCACCCTCCTGCTCGGTGCGGCCGAGCAGGACTGGGAACGCAGGCCGCTCGTGGCCCGCGAGCACGTCGCGGCCGCACGGACGGCCGCGCGCGAGGGCCTCGACGAGGTCCGTCGGGTCGTGCGCGACCTCGCCCCGGCGGACCTCGCGGACGACACGACGGGTGAGGCCCTGCCGGCCGCGCTCGAGCGGGTGGCCGCCACGGCCGGCACCCACGGCGTCGACGTCCAGGTGCGGGTGCACGGCGACGCCGTGGCGCTCGATCCCGCGGTCGCCGGCGCCCTCGTGCGCTCTGCGAGGGGCGCCCTCGCCAACGTCGTCGAGCACGCCGGGGCCACCCGGGCCGTCGTGAGCCTCACCTACCTCCCGGACGAGGTGCTGCTCGACGTCCGGGACGACGGGCGTGGCTTCGACTCGGCGCGACCGAGCCGGCCGGGCGCCCGCGGTGACCGCGGGCGCGGGCTGGACGGCATACGCAAGCGGGCGTCGGACCTCGGGGGGACCGCGGTCGTCGAGAGCGGACCCGGCGAGGGCACGACGGTGTCGGCGCGCTTCCCGGTGACCCCCGGGGTTCCCCGTGGGTGACGTGCCCGGCCCCGTGCGCGTCGTCCTCGTCGACGACCACCCGGTCGTGCGCGCCGGCCTGCGTGCCCTCGTCGACGGCCAGGACGGCATCGAGGTCGTCGGTGAGGCGAGCGACCTGGCGGGGGCCGAACGCGTCGTCGCCACCGAACGGCCGGACGTGGTGCTCATGGACCTCAACCTCGGCGACGGGGCGGGCGGGGCCGAGGTGACGGCGCGTTTGCGGGCCCTGCCGGAGCCGCCGCACGTGCTCGTCCTCACGACCTACGACACCGAGGCGGACATCCTGCGCGCCCTCGACGCCGGCGCCCTCGGCTACCTGCTCAAGGACGCCCCCGCCGACCAGCTCTTCGCCGGCATCCGCGCCACGGCCCGCGGCGAGACGGTGCTCGCACCCTCGGTCGCAGCACGGCTCGTGCGACGCGCGGCGTCACCCGGTCCGGTCGTCACCGAGCGCGAGGTGGAGGTGCTCGAGCTGCTCTCGCGCGGGCTCGGCAACCGCGAGATGGCGCGCGAGCTGCTCGTCTCCGAGGCGACCGTGAAGTCGCACCTCTCGCACGTCTACACCAAGCTCGGCGTCGACACCCGAGCCGGAGCGGTCGCGGCAGCGATCGAGCGCCGCATCATCCGGCCGGGCGGATGATGCGGCGCTCGAGGTGACCGCCGTGACGGTCTGACGCGACGTCCGTCAGAGGCGCATCGACGCGCCGACCTTGTCGGTCTGGTCGTCGACGTGACCGCCGAGGCCGTCCTGCGCCTCGACGTCCTTGGCCTCCACGGGCTCGGCGACCGGGTCGGTCTGGACCATCTCGCCGACGCCCTCGCCGGGCGCGGTCTCCTGCACGGTGAGCGAGAAGTCGTCGCCGTGCTCGCTGACGCCCGCGACGACGGCGTGCTCGACGGCCGCGACGGCATACTGCCGCCGGACGACCTGCGGGTCGCGTGACAGGTCCTTCACGAGCGCGACGGCCAACCCGATCATGATGACGAGGAAGGGCAGGGCCGCGACGATCGTGACGTTCTGCAGGCCCGACAAGGCGTCCTCACCGCCGATGAGCAGCATGATCGCGGCGACGGCGCCCGTGGCCGCGCCCCAGAAGACGACGGTCTTCTTCGACGGCTCGAGGGTGCCCTTCTCGGAGAGGGTGCCCATGACGATCGACGCGGCATCCGCGCCCGACACGAAGAAGATCGCGACGAGGAGCATGACGACGACCGCGGTCACGGTCGGCCACGGCAGGTTGCCGAGCATCGCGAAGAGCGAGCCCTCGGGGCTCGACTGGCCGGCGATGTCCTGGCCGTTCTGCTGCTGGTCGATGCCGGCGCCACCGAAGATGGCGAACCAGATGAGCGAGACGACCGACGGCACGAGCAGGACGCCCGAGACGAACTGGCGGATCGTGCGGCCACGCGAGATGCGGGCGATGAACATGCCGACGAACGGCGTCCAGCTGACCCACCACGCCCAGTAGAAGATCGTCCAGCCCGCGAGCCAGTCCTTCATGCCGTCGCCGCCAGCGGCGTCGGTGCGCGCCGACATCATCGCGAGGTCCTTGAAGTAGGACCCGATGGTCGTCGGGACGAGGTTGAGGATGAAGACGGTCGGGCCGACGACGAAGACGAAGAACGCCAGGGCGAGCGCGAGCACCATGTTGATGTTCGAGAGCCACTGGATGCCCTTCTCGATGCCGGAGACGGCCGAGAGGATGAAGCAGACGGTCAGCACGGCGATGATGCCGATGAGCACGCCGTTGCCGACCTTGCCGATGCCGCCGACGATCTCGAGGCCGGAGCCGATCTGCAGGGCGCCGAGGCCGAGCGAGGTGGCCGAGCCGAAGAGCGTCGCGAAGATCGCGAAGATGTCGATGACGCGGCCGGCCGGACCGCTGGCGCGCTTCTCGCCGAAGAGCGGGGCGAAGGCCGAGCTGATGAGCAGCGAGCGGCCCTTGCGGAAGACGCCGTAGGCGACGGCGAGGCCGACGACGGCGTAGATAGCCCACGGGTGCAGCGACCAGTGGAACATCGTCGTGGCCATCGCGGTCTGCACGGCCTCGGGGTTGCCCTTGGCGCCGGTGCCCGGCGGCGGCGTCACGAGGTGCGTGAGCGGCTCGGTGACGCCGTAGAACATCAGGCCGATGCCCATGCCGGCGGAGAACATCATCGCCACCCACGACGACGTGCGGAACTCGGGAGCCTCGCCGTCACCGCCGAGCGGGATGTTGCCGAACCTGCTCGCGGCCAGCCAGATGACGAAGACGACGAAGCCGGAGGCGACGAGCGAAAAGAGCCAGCCGGTGTTGTGGACGACGAAGTCGAGGCCGGCGGAGGCGCTCGTGCTGAGGCTCTCGGTGCTGAGCGCGCCCCACAGGACGAAGGCGATGGCGACGCCGGCCGCGACGCCGAAGACGATCTTGTCGACCGTGGAGGGCGCAGCCTCCTCGTGGTTCACCGGTGGTGGCTCGAGCGCCGGGTGCAGCGCGTCGTCGGGACTCTTGGTCAGTTCACTCATACGTCATGGACGGCACCCCGACGAGGCGCCGTCTGTCTCCTCACAGTTACGTGTCACAGATGTCTCGATGAAGCGACCACTGTGTCGAAGATGGGGGGACGAGCGCAAAACGAGGGTGCCGACGGCACGCTGCGGACGGCATACGAAGGCGTGAATCCTCATGTATGCCAAAGGTTCCCGAAGTTCCCGACGCGCGGAGTGAGATGGGCCACGACGACGACGAAGGGCCGCGAACCGGCAGGTTCGCGGCCCCTCGACGGGTGGGTCAGCGGCTGGAGCCGACGAGCTCCGGCTCGTGACCGCGGGCGTCCGGGACCTGGTCGTCCTGGACCTCGTCGTCGTGGTCGAGCATGCTCGCCTCGTCGAAGCGGTCCTGGCCGGAGAGGACGCGCGACGCCTTGTCGCGGTCGATCTCGCCGACCCACGTGCCGATGAGGACGGTCGCGATGGCGTTGCCGGCGAAGTTCGTCAGCGCGCGGGCCTCGCTCATGAGGCGGTCGATGCCGACGATGAAGCCGACGCCCGGCACGAGGTCGGGGCGGTGCGACTGGAGGCCACCGGCGAGGGTCGCGAGACCCGCACCGCTGACGCCCGCGGCGCCCTTGCTCGCGATGATCATGAAGACGAGGAGGCTGATCTGCTCGCCGATGCTGAACGGCTTGTCCATCGCCTCGGCGATGAAGAGGCTCGCCATCGTCAGGTAGATGGCGGTGCCGTCGAGGTTGAAGGAGTAGCCGGTCGGGACGGTGATGCCGACGACCGGACGGGAGACGCCGAGGTGCTCCATCTTGGCGATGAGGCGCGGCAGGGCCGACTCCGACGACGACGTCGACAGGATGAGGAGGAACTCGCGGCCGAGGTAGCGGAAGAGCGAGAAGACGTTCATCCCCGTGACGACCTTGAGGATGCTGCCGAGGAAGGCGAAGACGAAGATCGCGCACGTCGCGTAGAAGGCGAGCATGAGCAGGCCGAGGCTCTTGAGCGAGCCGATGCCGGTCGCGCCGACGAGGGCGGCCATGGCGCCGAACGCACCGATCGGGGCGGCCCACATGATCATCGCCATGAGGCGGAAGACGAGGCGCTCGAGGTACTTGATGGCGTGGAGGATCGGCTCGCCGGTCTTGCCCATCTGCTGGAGCGCGAAGCCGACGAGGAGGGCGATGAGCAGGGCCTGGAGCACCGAGCCCGACGTCAGCGCGGAGACCAGCGTGTCGGGGATGAGCCCGAGGAGGAAGTCGACCGTGCCCTCCGACTCCGCGGAGATCTGCGACTGGCCCGACTCGGCGACGGCGGCCGTGAGGTTGAGGCTGTCACCCGGCTTGATGATGTTGCCGACGACGAGGCCGATGGCCAGGGCGACCGTCGACATCGTGATGAAGTAGCCGAGGGCGAGGCCGCCGACCTTGCCGACCTGCGCGGCCTTCCGGACCGAGCCGATGCCGAGCACGATCGTGCAGAAGATGATCGGCGTGATCATCATCTTGATGAGGTTGACGAAGCCGGTGCCGAGGGGCTTGAGGCTCTTGCCCACCTCGGGGAAGGCCCACCCCACGAGGATGCCCGCCACCATGGCGACGATGACGGCGATGTAGAGGTAATGGGTGCGGTCGCGCTTCGGGGCCGAGCCTGGCTGGGCGTCGACGGCGCTGTCGGCGGTGGAACTCACGGTGACCTCCGTTGGCTGGGTCCCGTGCTGGGCGCGGGACCGGTGAATGTGACGAGGCTCCCGCGGTCAGTGACTAGGGTCACGGTTGTGTTCATTGAGTTCTCGCGACGGGTGCTGACGGCCCCCGCGCGCTGGAGCGTCGCGCGCCAGACCTTCGCGCTCCAGGTGCTCATCGCGGTGCTCGTCGTCGCCGCCGGGCTCGCCGGGGCGTACGGCCAGGCGCAGCGCGCGGGCGACCAGGAGGCCATCGCCCGGGCCCTAGCGGTCGCCGAGACGATGGCGGCGACGCCCGACGTCGTCGCCGGCGTCGAGGGGCCCGACCCGTCGGCGGCCCTCCAGCCGTACGCCGAGCGGGTGCGGGTCGAGTCGGGCACCGACTTCGTCGTCGTCATGAGCCGCGACGCGATCCGCTACACCCACCCCGACCCGACGCAGATCGGCAAGAGGTTCCTCGGCCACACGGAGGCGGCCCTCGCCGGAGGCGTCGTCGAGGAGGACTACACGGGCACGCTCGGGCCGTCGTCACGCGTCGTCGTGCCCGTCACCGACGAGGGGAAGGTCGTCGCCCTCGTGTCGGTCGGCATCCGCAAGTCGGCGGTCGGCGAGCGGGTGCGCACCCAGCTGCCGGGACTGCTTCTCGCCGGCCTCGTGGCGGCGCTGCTGTCGGGTCTCGGGACGGGCCTCGTGTCGCGCCGCATCCGGCGGCAGACGCACGGCCTCGGCGAGCAGCAGCTGCGCGAGATGTACGAGTACTACGACGCCGTCCTGCACGCCGTCACCGAGGGCCTCATCATCACCGACCTCGACGGCCGGCTCCGGCTCGCGAACGACGAGGCGACGCGGCTGCTCGCGCTGCCCGCCGACGCCGTGGGTCGCCCCGTCGCGGAGCTGGGGCTGACGCCCGCCCTGACCGCTGCGCTCACCGACGACGCCGCGCACGAGGACGAGCTGCACGTCACCTCGGCGCGGGTGCTCGTGCTCAACCGCGGCCCGGCCCGCTGGCAGGGTCGCCTCCTCGGCCACGTCGCCACCCTGCGCGACCGCACCGACCTCGAGGCCCTGACGGGAGAGCTCGACTCGGCCCGGGGCCTCACCGAGGCACTCCGCTCGCAGGCCCACGAGTCGGCCAACCGGCTCCACACGATCGTCAGCCTCATCGAGCTCGGGCACACCGACCGCGCGCTCGACTTCGCCACCGACGAGCTGCAGGTCTCGCAGCTGCTCACCGACCGCGTCGTCGGCTCGGTCGACGAGCCGGCCCTGACGGCGCTGCTGCTCGGCAAGGCGGCCGAGGCGCACGAGCGCGGCATCGCCTTCGAGATCGAGCCGGGCGCGCACTGGCCGCGTGACGTCGCACCCACCCGTGACGTCGTCACCATCGTCGGCAACCTCATCGACAACGCCCTCGACGCCGTGGCCGGCGAGCCCGGCGCACCCCGCCCCGAGCGGTACGTGCGCTTCGACTCGAGGGTCGAGCAGGGGCATGCCGTCCTCGAGGTCTCCGACGACGGGCCGGGCCTGCCGCCGGGTGCCGTCGACGACGCCTTCCGGCGCGGCTGGTCGACGAAGGAGCAGGGCAGCGCGGGTCGCCGCGGCATCGGGCTCGCGCTCGTGGGGCAGACCGTGGAGCGGCTCGGCGGGACGCTCTCCGTGTCGGGCCCGCCGGGTGCGACGTTCACCGTGCGACTGCCCGTCCGTGATGGGGTCAACGGTGGCGGGGTCGGCGGTGGCGACGATGAGTGAGGCGACGGGGTCGCAGGTGCTGCGGGTCCTCGTCGTCGAGGACGAGCCGATCGCGGCGGAGGCCCACACGGCCTACGTCGGCCGGGTCGACGGCTTCGAGGTCGTGTCGACGGTGGGGACCTCCCAAGCGGCGCTGAAGACGTTGCAGGACAAGCAGATCGACGTCGTCCTGCTCGACATGAACCTCCCGGACCGGCACGGCCTCGACGTCGTGCGCGCCATGCGGGCGGCCGGGCACCGCGCCGACGTCATCGCCGTCACGTCGGCGCGCGACCTCGACGTCGTCCGCGCCGCGGTGTCGCTCGGGATCGTGCAGTACGTCCTCAAGCCCTTCGTCTTCGCGACCCTCCGCGAGCGGCTGCTCGCCTACCGCGCCTACCGCGACCAGGTGACGAGCGGCGCCGAGGTCGGCACGCAGGCCGAGGTCGACGAGGTCTTCGCCGGCGCCCGCGTCGCCGCCGAGGCGCGGCTCCCGAAGGGCATGGGCGAGGAGCTGCTGGCCCGCGTCTCGCGCCTGCTCCGCGAGTCCGACGGCGGCCGCTCGGCCACCGAGCTCGGCGACGCGCTCGGCGTCAGCCGTGTCACCGCGCGTCGCTACGCCGAGTACCTCTGCGAGACAAGGGTCGTCGTGCGACGGTCGAGGTATGCCGGCGCCGGGCGGCCCGAGGTCGAGTACCTCTGGGCGCGGTGACGCCTCAGGCCCGCGCCGGCGTCCGTCGCCCGAGGCGGGCGAGCACGCGCTCCTGACGGTCGGCGCCGTCCGGGACGGGCACCGCGGGCTTGCAGACGCCGTCGTCGTAGAGGTGCTCGCCGAACCCGTCGGCCGACCGGTCGAGCATCTCGAGCTCCTCGTCCGACAGGTGCTCGTCGAGCCCCGCGGCGACGGCGATGTCCCAGCGGTGGACGACGAGGTCGAAGCCGTAGAAGGTGACGATCGACGCCCCCACGGTCGTGTGGCCGAAGACGCCGTCGTACTCCTTGCCGGCCACTCGCGGGTCGGCGAGCAGCTCGCGCATCCTCGCGTCATGGGCCTGCCAGAGGGCACCCGGTTCACCGGGGTCGGCGGTGGTCGTGGCGTCGACGCCGTGCTGCTCGAGGAACTCGCGCTGGGTCGTGACGACGTGGGTCAGGACGTCCCGGGCCGCCCAGCCCGCGCAGGGGCTCGGGGCATCCCAGGCGTGGGCGGGGACGCGGTCCACGACGGCGCGGAACGGTTCGGCGAGGCGGAGGTAGGAGCCGAGGACGTCGGTGGTGTGTGAGGTCATGCCGTCACCGTAGGAAGCCGCCCGTCGGCGGGTCTTGATACTTTCCGACACGTGACGACGTCTGCCGGGGCAGGACGGACGGCGGCCCGCGACGACATCGAGCGGGCCCACCTCGTCGACCCCACCGACCGCACGTGGTCGATCGCCCGCAGCTCGGTCTCGCCCGACCTCGAAGGCCTCGCCCGGCGGTTCTGGATCCCGGTGTGGGACGTTCCTGCGGGACGTGACTCCGTGCAGCGGGTCCTGCAGTACCCCGTCTGCCTCGTCGTCGTCTCCGACAGCTACGCGCGCTTCTACGGCGTCGTGTCCGGCCTCTCGCACACGATGCTGACCGGCCGGGGCTGGGCGGTCGGCGTCATGCTCCAGCCCGCGGCGGGTCACCTCGTGACGCGGGAGCCGGTCCGGCGGATGACCGACCGCTACGTCGACCTGTCGACGCTCACCACCCTCGACGGCGCGAACCTCAGCCGGCGGGTGAGGTCGGTGATGCGGCCTGACCCGACGTCGGCGCAGGCCCAGGCGGAGGCGCGCGAGGTCGTCGAGGACGCCCTGCGGCCGCTGCTTCCGGTCGACGACGAGGGGCTCCTCGTCAACGCCATCGTCGAGGACGTCGAGACCTCCCCCGAGCTGCTGCGCGTCGACGACCTCTGCGCGCGTTTCGGCATCAGCGAGCGGACGCTGCAACGCCTGCTGCACAAGCGGATCGGCCTCGGCCCGAAGTGGCTCATCCGCCGCCGGAGGCTCCAGGAGGCGGCCGACCGGCTGCGCGACTCGGACGCCGAGCTGGCCGGGATCGCGGCGGAGCTCGGCTACGCCGACCAGGCCCACTTCACCCGTGACTTCCGCAAGGCGACGGGCATGACGCCCGGCGAGTTCGCATCACGCTTCCGCTGACGGAGGGGGCGGCGCGGCCCTACGTGGCGTTCGCTCGGAGCCGGGCGGCATCCAGACGATGGCTCCCTCCGGCCAGCAGGTGCGCTGCTTCGGCTCGCGACCCGGCACCCAGCGTGTGCAGGAGCACCGCGACGTCGGCGGTGACCGTCCTGAGCGAGACGTCGAGGTCACGAGCGATGGTCGAGTCCTTGGCGCCGAGCACGAGCCTCCGGGCGATCTGGCACTGGCGAGAGGTGAAGGGCGGCTTCTGCCCGCTCGGGACACCGGGGTGCGACAACCTCGACGTCAGCTCCCAGATGGCGCGGACGCGCGTGATGACGTCGCTCCGCGTCGTGAGCCACGCCGTCGGGTAGCCCTCCTCGCTGTGGGGTCCACCGACGACGGCGACGGACTCGTCGACGAGGATGAACTGGGAGCGGGCGGGGCCGAAGTGGACGTGGGGGATCTCGGAGGTGAGCAGGGGGTACAGGTTCAGGCTGCGCTCGGTCGTGATGCACCGCAGGTCGACGCCACGGCGTCGCGTGTGGTCGTCGAGCCGTGTCATCTCGTTGGCCGGGTCGTAGCCGAGGATCGGGTGCATCGTCCAGACGCTGCGCTGTGCGGTGGGTTCGAGGGCCGTGAGCCCCCTGTCGATCTGTGCGATGCCGACGCCCAGCCGTCGGAACCCCGGCGTCGGGCGACCGGCGAGCAGCTCGACGACGTAGCCGCTCACGAGCTGGGTGAGGTCGGCGGCCGCCGCGTAGAGGTCGAGCCCGGCGCCGGTGGAGTGCTGACGCTCGCTGTCGCCGTGCACGGGCACCTCCTGGTCGCACGAGGTCCCGGTGGGGTCTCGCATCCCGCCCCACGGGACCGTCGGGGCGGACCGGCGTTCCCACCGTAGGGGGAACCGGGCCTAGCTCGCGAGGACGTGGGCCTGGCCGTGCGTCTGGCGTCGCAGCGCTGCCGCGCACTCGGCGACGACGGCGAGCGCCAGCGCGGCAGCCGTGTCGTCCGCGGGCTCGGGCACGATGCGGCTGACGATGCCCCGCGCGGCGAGGTCGAGCACGCCGACCTGCTGGAGCTCGGCCATCTCGGCGGCGTGCGACACGTCGCCGTGGACGATGGCGCTCGCACCCTCGGGAGGGAGCGGCGAGAGCCAGGCGTGCTCGGCGGCGATGACCTCGCGGGCCGGCAGCAGCGCGAGCGCCCCGCCACCACAGCCCTGCCCGAGCACGACCGACACCGTCGGGACGGTCATCGTCGTCAGGGTCGCGATGCACCGGGCGATCTCGCCGGCGATCGCGCCCTCCTCGGCGTGCGCCGACAGCTCGGCGCCGGGGGTGTCGATGACGGTGACGAGCGGCATACCGAGCTCTTCCGCGAGCCGCATGGCGCGCCTCGCCTCGCGCAGCGCCCCCGGCCCCATCGGCGACGTCGGCGACTGACGTGCACGGTCCTGGCCGACGAGCACACAGGGCTGGCCGTCGAGCCGGGTCAGCGCGACGAGCATCGTCGAGTCCCGCTCACCCTCGTCGGTGCCCCGCAGCCGGAGCGTGCCGGTCGCGCCGTAGCGCAGCAGCTCGCGCACCCCGGCGCGGTCAGGGCGCCGGGTCACCTCGATGGACTCCCACGCGGACAAGTGCCGGCTCGGCTCGCCGGACCCGTGGTCGAGGCGCGGCAGCGTCGGGCCGTCGACGAGGACACCGAGCGCCCGGTCGACGAGCATCGGCAGGTCCTCGGCGGCGACGACGGCGTCGAGCACGCCCTTGGCCGCGAGGTTCTCGGCCGTCTGCACGCCGGCCGGGAAGGGCACGCCGTTGAGCGCCTCGTAGACCTTCGGCCCGAGGAAGCCGACGAGCGCCCCGGGCTCGGCGACGGTCACGTGCCCGAGCGACCCCCACGACGCATACACGCCGCCGGTCGTCGGGTGACGCAGGTGCACGAGGTAGGGCAGCCGGGCGGCGCGGTGCGCCATGAGCGCCCGCGAGATCTCGACCATCTCGATGAACGCGGGCGTCCCCTCCTGCATCCGGGTGCCGCCGGACGCCGTCGAGGCGAGGACCGGCAGCCCCTCGGCGGTCGCGCGACGCACCGCGGCGGTGATCCGCTGGGCCGCGGCCCGGCCGATCGAGCCGGCGAGGAAGCGGAACTCGTTGACGACGACGGCCACCGGCCGACCCCTCACGAGTCCACGACCCGTGAGCACGGACTCGTCGGTGCCGGCCTTCGCGGCCGCCGCCTCGAGCTGGCGCCGGTAGTCCTCGGGCTGGCCACTGATGTCGATCGGCTCGTCCCACGACTCGAAGGAGCCGGTGTCGAGCACGAGGTCGAGCAGCTCGTGCGCGGTCCACGGTCGGCGCGCCATCACTCCTCCTTCAGCCAGGCGCGGATGGCCGCGCCGTCCTCGTCGAGGGTCGGCGGCGCGTCGTGGTCGCGGCGTGTCACCTCGGTGCCGTCGCCGGCGAAGAAGCGCAGCGGCGGCCCCGGCAGCGTCAGCGGCCCGAGCGTCGGGTGCTCGACCTCGACGAGCAGCCCCTGGCTCGCGGTCTGGTCCCACGCGTACACCTCGTCGAGGCTGCGCACCTTGCCCGCGGGCACGCCGACCTCGGCGAGCCGGGCCAGCAGCGGCTCGGCGTCCCAGTCGGCGAAGGCCGCCTCGACGACCTCGATGACCCGCTCGCGCTCGGCGACGCGCTCGGCGTTCGTCGCGAGCCCCTCGGCGGCCGGGTCGAGCCCGAACGCCGCGCACAGGCGCTGCCACAGGCCCTCGCTGCCGACGGCGATCTGGACGAAGCCGTCGCGGCAGTGGAAGAGGCCGTAGGGGCTGATGGACGGGTGGTGGTTGCCCGCCGACCGGCCGACCTCTCCGGCGACCGTCCACCGGGTGCCCTGGAAGGCGTGCACGCCGACGACCGCGGCGAGCAGCGAGGTGCGCACGACGGAGCCCTTGCCGGTGCGGTGCCGCTCGTTGAGGGCGGCGACGACGCCGTAGGCGCCGTACATCCCCGACAGGAGGTCGGCGATGGGGACGCCGACGCGCTGCGGGTCGTCCGGACCGGACCCCGTCAGCGACATGACGCCGGCCTCGCCCTGGGCGATCTGGTCGTAGCCGGCACGCCCACCCTCGGGCCCGTCGTGGCCGAAGCCGGTGATCGACAGCACGACGAGCCGGGGGTTGCGCTCCATGAGCGAGTCGATGCCCAGACCGAGCCGTTCGAGCACCCCGGTGCGGAAGTTCTCGACGAGCACGTCGGCCCGGTCGACGAGCGCGAGCAGCACGTCGCGGTCCGCCGCGTCCTTGAGGTCGAGGGTGATCGACTCCTTGTTGCGGTTGGCCGACAGGAAGTAGGTCGACTCACGCCGGCCCTCCTCGCCGACGAAGGGTGGGCCCCAGCCGCGGGTGTCGTCCCCGCGGCCGGGAGCCTCGACCTTGATGACGCGCGCGCCCTGGTCGGCCAGCATCATCGTCGCGTGCGGTCCCGCGAGGGCGCGGGACAGGTCGACGACGAGGATGTCGGAGAGGGGTCCAGACACGGTCATTCGGTCACCATCCGGGAAGGATCAGGGCGGCCCACACGAGCAACGGGCCGGCGACGACCACGATGACGCTGTAGGTGAGGATCTGCTTGTAGTACACCGGTTCGCTGATGCTGTCGGGCCGGTTGGCCAACATCAGGGCGCCGTTCGTCGAGAACGGGCTCACGTCGACGATCGTCGAGCTGATCGCGAGCGCCGCGACGAACGCCGCCGGCCCGATGCCGCCGTTCGCGATGAGCGGCACGGCGATGGGGATGATGACGGGCAGCAGCGCCGTCGACGACGCGAACGCCGAGACGACGCCACCGACGTAGCAGAGCACGAGCGCCCCGATGACGGCGGCGCCGAGGCCGGCGGCCCAGCTGCCCACGAACTCGGGCGCCTTCGCCTCGGTCAGCACGGCGGCATACGTGCTCACACCGGCGACGAGGAGGACGGTCGGCCACGCGACCTGCTTGATGGCGTCCTTGTGCTGGGTCGGCGAGAGCATCGCGAGGATCACCGCGGCGGTGATCGAGACGAAGCCGATGTTCTTGTCGAAGGCCAGCGCGATGACGGCCACGAGCGTGAAGGCGACGAGCGTCAGGACCTGGTCGCGCTTGACGCCGAGCGCCTGCGTCCGGGTGGCGGTCATCGTGCCGGTGCCGCGCGTGGCGACGCCGACGCCGCCGCGGTGGAGCTCCTCGGTGATCGAGGCGCCGCCCATCGGGCCGTCGACGTCGTCGAGGTCGTCGGCGCGCAGGTTCATCAGGCGCCGGCCGCCGAGGACGAGGAAGAGGATGACGGCCATGAGGACGTTGACCGCGAGGCTCGCGAGGAAGACGGTCATCTCGCTCGACGGGAGGCCGTTGTCCTTCATGACGGAGTTCGTGATCGTGCCGTAGATGCTGATCGGCGAGAAGCCGCCGCCCTGGGCGCCGTGCACGACGAACATGCCCATGAGGAGCGGGTTGATCTTGTAGCGGCCCGCGAAGCCGAGCGCGATCGGACCGATGATGGCGCAGGCCGCGGGGCTCGCGGCACCGATGGCCGTGAGCAGGGCCGTCACGAAGAACATGACCCACGGGATGAGGGCGACGCGTCCACCGACGGCCCGGACCGCGGATCTGACGATGAGGTCGACGGTGCCGTTGTTCTTCGCGATGGCGAAGAGGTAGGTGACGCCGATGAGGGTGAGGATGAGGTCACCGCTGACGCCGGCGAGGATCTCCTTCTCGCTGAGCTGCAGCGAGTAGACCCCGACGAGCCAGGCCGCCACGTAGGCGAGGGCTCCCATGTTGATCGGCAGCAGCGTGCCGATCACGAAGAGTGCGACGAGCGCGATGATCGAGACCCATTCCGGTCCCATGCGTGTCCTCCGTCGGTCGCGGCCAGCGCGCCTGGTTCCACGCCCTGGTGACGAGGCTCATGGCTGGCTCAGTGGCCTAGCCAATAGGCCAATGGGTTGACTGTCAATAGAGTGACCCCATGTCGACATCGGGGATGTCCCGCCTCACGCGCACCCGGCTCTACGAGCAGGTCGCCGAGCAGATCACCGCGTGGATCCAGTCGAACGGTCTCACGACGGGAGACCGCCTGCCTCCCGAGCGCGAGCTCGCGCAGCGTCTCGGCGTCAGCCGCGCCACGCTCAGCCAGGCCCTCGTCGCGCTCGAGGTCATCGGTGTCGTGACCGTCCGGCACGGCGACGGCACGATCCTGTCGGACGCCTCCGGCCCGCGCCGGATCGTCGAGGCCATCCGTGCGCACGCCCACCGGCTGCCCGAGATCATCGACACCCGCGACGCCCTCGAGACGAAGATCGCGGCCCTCGCGGCGGCACGGCGCACGGCCGACGACCTCGCGCGCATCGACGAGGCCATCGCCGAGATGGCCCGCGACGTCGAGGCCGGCGGCCGCGGCGTCGAGGGCGACGAGCGCTTCCACGGTGCCGTCACCGCCGCCGCCCACTCGCTCCTGCTCGCCCGGCTCATGGACGAGATCCGCGACCTCATCCGCGAGACCCGCATCGAGTCGCTCAGCCAGCCCGGCCGCCCCGCCGACTCGCTCGTCGGGCACCGGGCCATCGCCGACGCGATCCGCTCCGGCGACCCCGAGGCGGCGGCCGAGGCCATGCACGCCCACGTCGTCATGGTCAGTGACGTGGCGGTGCTGCGAGACGGGTCGTGACGCCCCTCGAGATGCTCGCCGTCCTCGGCGCGGGTCTCGGCGCCGGCATCCTCACCTCGACGGTCGGGGTGGCCTCGCTGGTCAGCTTCCCCGTCCTGCTCGCCGTCGGACTGCCACCCGTCGTCGCCAACGCGTCCAACACCGTCGGCCTCGTGCCCGCCGGCGTCAGCGGGTCGTTCGGCTACCGCGCCGAGCTGCGCGAGCACCCGCGCATCACGTGGACCGTCGTCGTCACGTGCGCCGTCGGCGCGGTCGGCGGCGCGGTGCTCCTCCTGGCCCTGCCGCCCAGCGTCTTCGAGGCCGTCGTGCCGTGGCTCATCCTCTTCACCTGCCTGCTCGTCGGCGTGCAGCCCTGGGTCGCCCGCTGGCTGCGGTCCCGCGGCGGCGACGACGTCGGCCCGCGCACCCGGATGGGGCCGGTGACGACCTTCTTCGCGCTGCTGACCGGCGTCTACGGCGGCTACTTCGGCGCCGGCTCGGGCGTCATGATGGTCGCCGTCCTCGGGCTCGGGCTCGACATCGACCTGCGCGTCGTCAACGCCCTCAAGACCCTCGCGATCTTCGCCGGCAACGTCGTCGCCGGGCTCATCTTCGTCGCCGTCGCCGACCTCGACTGGCAGGCCATCGGGCTGCTCGCGGCCGGCTCGGTCGTCGGCGGCTACGTCGGCGCCCGCGTCGGCCGCCGGCTGCCGCCGACGCTCTTCCGGGTGCTCGTCGTCGTCGCGGGCGTCGTCGCCGCGGTCCTGCTGCTCCGCTGACGCGGAGACCGAGGGCGTATGCCGTGACGCCCGCCCCACGCGTGCGCGCCCCTCAGGCGCTGGTGGCCTCGCGGTGGCGGCGGGCCAGCTCGACGTAGACCTCGGCGTTGGCGCGGATGCGCGCGAGTCCCGGCTCGTCGATCTCGCGCCGGACCGTGCCGGGCACCCCGGCGACGAGCGAGCGGGGCGGGATGACGGCGCCCTCGGGCACGACGGCGCCGGCGGCGACGAGGCTGCCCGCGCCGATGTGGGCCCCGTTGAGCACGACGGCACCCATCCCGACGAGGCAGTCGTCCTCGACGGTGCAGCCGTGGAGGACGGCACGGTGGCCGACCGACACACCTGCGCCGATGCTCGTCGGGTGCCCGGCATCGGTGTGCACGACGACGCCGTCCTGCAGGTTGCTGCGCTCGCCGAGCACGATCGGGTCGAAGTCGGCGCGGAGCACGGCGGTGTACCAGACGCTCGAGCCCGCCCGGAGGTCGACGGCGCCGACGAGGTCGGCGCTCGGCGCCACCCAGGCGGTCTCGTGGACCACCGGGGTGACGCCGTCGAGGCTGACGATCACGTCAGTGCGCCGAGACGCTGTCGGTGCGGTCGGTGCTCTCGACCCGGCCGGTGGCGTGCAGCTCGGCCGTCGACATCTTGCGACGGATCCACGGCACGAGCGCGAGGAGCACACCGGCGACGACGAGGGTGATGACGCCGTTGACGAGGTAGTACACCGCGTCGCTGAGGCCGCCCATCGCCTGGATGAGCTGGGCGGCGATGGCCTGACCCGCTGCGCTGCCGAGGAACCACAGCGCCATGGCCTGGCTCGCGAAGGCCCGCGGCGCGAGACGGGTCGTGGCCGAGAGGCCGACCGGCGAGAGGCAGAGCTCGGCGACGGTCTGCATGACGAAGATGCCACCGAGGATGTAGACCGGCGCCGTGTTGCCCTGGAACGTCGCGAAGGCCCAGGACATGGCGAGGGCCGACAGGCCGATGATCGTCACACCGAGGACGAACTTCATCGGGGTCGACGGGAAGCGTCCGGCGCGCTTGGTCCAGATCCAGCCGAAGATCGGCGCGAGCAGGACGATGGCGAGCGGGTTGATCGACTGGAACCACTCGGGGTTGATGCTGATGCCCGCGGTCTCCGTGACGGTGTTGTCGGCGGCGAAGATCGCCATCTTGCCGGCGGCCTGCTCGAAGATCATCCAGAAGAGCATCGCGCCGATCCACAGCGGCAGGTAGGCCGCGAGGTGCGACTTCTCCTCGCGCTCGACCTTGGGGCTGCGGAACATCATCGTGAAGTAGGCGATCGGGGTCAGCACGGCGACGATGGAGATCGCGTCGATGACCTGGTCGAGCACCGTGTCGCGCCACAGGCCCGCGACGACGACGATGACCGCGAAGGCGACGACGGCGCCGACGGCGAGGGCCGCGACGCGGCCGCGCTCCTCGGGCGAGAGCGGGTTGGGCACGTCGTCGACGGCGGGACCGAGGGCCTTGCGGCCCAAGACGAACCACGCGATGGCGATGGCCATGCCGACCGCCGCGGCCGAGAAGCCGACGTGGTAGCCGTAGTGCTCACGCAGCCACCCCACGACGAGCGGCGAGAAGAACGAGCCGATGTTGATCGACATGTAGAAGATCGAGAAGCCGCCGTCGCGGCGCGCGTCCTCGGGCTTGTAGAGCGTGCCCACCATGGCGGAGACGTTGGGCTTGAGCAGGCCGGTGCCGAGGGCGACGAGCGCGATGCCGAGCCAGGCGGTCGCCGCGGCCGGGATGGCGAGACAGACGTGGCCGGCCATGATGACGACGGCACCGTAGAGGGTCGAGCGTCGCGCGCCGAAGAGACGGTCGGCGGTGAAGCCGCCGATGATCGACAGGAGGTAGACGGACGCGCCGTAGATCGCGACGACGGCGGTGCCGGTCGTCTCGTCGATGCCGAGGCCGCCGTTGGCCACGGTGTCGATGAGGAAGTAGAGCAGGATGGCGCGCATCCCGTAGTAGGAGAAGCGCTCCCACAGCTCGACGAAGAAGAGGGTCGACAGTCCCTTGGGGTGCCCGAGGAACGCCCGGTCGTCGGCGCTGGCGCCCGACTCGGGAGTCGGTGGTCGGTCCTGGGTCTGTGTGGTCATGCGATTCTCCCAGCCCCTCGTGAGGGCAGTTCGACGGTTGGACAACCACCCCAAACTAGGCGGGTCCCACCGTCGGACTCAAACCCTGGAGGTGCGCGCGACGCCCGCCCGCAGGGCCAGGGCGTCCTTGACGAGGCCGGTCGCGAGCGCCGCTCCGACGCCCTCGCCCGCACGGATCCGCAGGTCGAGGAGGGGCTCGAGACCGAGCTCGCGCAGCACGAGGGCGTGGGCCTTCTCACGTGAGCGCTGTCCGGCGACGAGGTGCGCCGCGACGGCCGGCTCGAGGCGCACGGCGGCGAGCGCGCACACCGACGTCGCGAGGCCGTCGAGCACGACGATCCCGCCGGCCTCGGCCACGCCGAGCGTCACCCCGGTGAGCACGGCGAGCTCTCCCCCGCCGAGGCGACGGACGGCCTCGTCGGGACCGGCGCGGCCGACCCGGGCGAGCGCCCGAGTCACGACGTCGCGCTTGCGGTCGAGCATCGCGGCGTCGGCGGACGAGCCGCGGCCGACGACCTCGTCGGCCGGCACGTCGAGCAGGGCTGCGACGAGTGCGGCGGCCACGGTCGTGTTGCCGACACCGACCTCGCCGAGCGCCACGGGACCGGCGCCCGCCAGCGCGAGACCGCGCTCGCGTCCGAGAGCGAGCAGGGCGGCATACGTCATCTCGTCGAGCGCGTCGGAGGTGACGAGATCCCCTCTGCGGCAGCCGATCCCGGCATCGACGAGCTCGATGTCGAGGCCGGCCGCACGTGCGGCCACGGCACCCATCGACGTGCCCTCGCGGGTGGCGCGGGCGACGTCGGCGGTGACCGACGCGTCGAAGGCGGAGATGTCGTATGCCGTCACGGCATGGTCGGCGGCCGCGACGAGGAGGGTGCCCCGACCGTCGACGGCAGCCAGCGCGGTGATGCGGTCGAGGACGGTGTCGAGGACGCCGAGCGAGCCCGGCACGGCGAGGAGGTCGTCGGAGCGGTCGCGGGCCGCGACGACGTCGGCCGGCTCGGGGGCGCGCAGGTGCGAGGGCGGGGCGTCGCGCTCGGTCCAGCGCTCGCGCATGACGACCTGCTCGAGCGGGAGGCGCCTGCTCCACCCGGCTCGCTCGAGGCCGGGCTCGGGTGGGCGCTCGTCGGGCCAGCCGAGGCAGAGCCAGCCGAGGGTCTCGACGCCGTCGGGCAGGCCGAGCAGGTCCGCGAGCTCGGCCGGCTCGAAGAGGGTGACCCAGCCGAGGCCGAGGCCGTGGGCGCGGGCGGTCAGCCAGATGTTCTCGATGGCGGCGGCGCACGACCAGAGGTCGGCATCGGGGAAGGTCGCCCGGCCGAGCACGCCGGCGGCCGGGGTGCGCCGGTCGCACGCGACGACGACACCGACGGGCGCCTCACGGATGCCCTCGAGGCGCAGGTCGAGCAGACCACGCGCCGACTCCTCGGCCATCCCGGCGGCCTGCCGCAGCCGGCACCGGTCGGCCATGAGGGCGGCGGCGTCGCGGGTCGCGGCCTCGGTGACGACGACGAAGCGCCACGGCTGGCTGTGCCCGACCGACGGGCCCCGGTGGCCGGCCGTGAGCACCGCCGTGAGCACGTCGTCGGGGACGGGGTCGGGGCGGAAGCGACGGATGTCGCGGCGCGCGCCGACGACGCGCTCGAGGGAGGCGAGGTCGTCGCGCAGGGCCCAGGCGTCGGGCGCGTGGGCCCGCTCGGCGGCCGACGACGGGTCGCCGATCGTCGGGACGGGCCTGCGGTAGCTCACGGGGCCGACTCTAACGAGGAGCTCACCCGATCCAGGACCGGGTCACGCCGAGCACGCGGGTGCCGTCGGTGTCGGCGAGCGACATCCCGACGAAGGCGGTCGCGCCCTCCGAGGTCTGCCAGCGGAAGCGGTAGTCGGTCGACGTCGCGGCGTCGGCGATCGCGACCGCGGCGTCCCGGGAGGACTGCGCGTTCGCGAAGGCACCCGCGGACCGCGCGAGGTAGGCGTCGAGCTGGACGGCATACGGGTCGGTGGGATCGCTCTCGGGACGGGCGACGTTGCCGACGAAGTCGCTGGCGACGGCGGCGGGCTCGATGACCGAGACGTGCACGCCGTGGGCGAGCATGACGACGGCGAGCGACTGCATGAAGCCCTCGACGGCGAACTTCGCGCCGCAGTAGGCGTCCGCGAAGGGTTGCCCGACGGCTCCGCCGACACTCGTCACGGTGAGCACGGTGCCGGACCCGGCCTCGCGCAGGTGCGGCAGGACGAGCTTGGTCAGGGCGACGGGGCCGAGGTAGTTGACCTCGAGCTGGTCGCGGATCTCGTCGAGGCTCAGCTGCTCGGCGGTGGCGACGGCACCGCGCCCGGCGTTGTTGACGAGGACGTCGATGCGGCCGTGGTCGGCGAGCACCCCGTCGACGCAAGCTCGGGCGGCCTCGTGGTCGGTGACGTCGAGGGCCCGGACGTCGAGCTCGACGCCGGCCTCGGCTGCCGCGTCGGTGAGAGCCGTGGCACGGCTCGTGTCGCGCATCGTGGCGACGACGGTGAGGCCGCGGCGGGCCAGCTCGACGGCGGTGTGCAGGCCCATGCCCGAGGAGGTTCCGGTGACGAGGGCGACCGGCTGCGCGTTGGCGTTCATGCGGGCGACGCTACGCCCGCCCGGGTCAGGCGTCGATGTCGTCGAGGCCCGCGATGACGATCTCGAGCAGCCGGGCCAGCTCGTGCCGCTCGGCGTCGGACAGGCCGCGCAGCGTGTCGCTCTCGACGACGTTGGACTCGCGGACCGCGGCGCTGAAGAGGGCCCACCCGTCCGTGGTCAGCGAGACGAGGGTCCGGGTGCGGTTGGACTCGTCGGGCCGGCGCTGGAGCAGGCCGCGGCCGGCCATCTTGTCGAGGCGGTGCGTCATCGACGAGGGCGCGACGTTGGACAGGTCGGCGAGCTGGCTCGGGGTGAGGCACGTGTCGCCCGCGCGGGCGAGGGAGGCGAGCACCGACCACTCGCCCTGGGTCAGGTCGAGGTCGGCGAACTGCCGGACGTACCACTGGTCGAGCTTCTTCGTCACCGAGAACACCGCGGTGATGACGCGCTGCACCGACTCCTCGCCGCCCGCGGCGACATAGGTCGCGACGTCCGCGGCGTGCTCCTGCTGGGCGGTCTGCCGTCGCTTCGCTGCCATGGAAAGGCATTGTCGCACCCGTGCGGGGTGCTACTCTTTCGAAGTCGAACTTCGATGACGAAATATTCGATACCGAAGCTGCGTTGACTCCCGAAGTCCGCCTCCCCGTCCTTCCGAAAGGGTGTGAAACCCATGCGCACCAAGCTGCTCATCCTCGCGTCGTCCATCGGCATGCTCGGATGGGGCACCGTGCTGCCCTACCAGTACGCGTATGCGGCCAACACCCGCGGCTGGGGGGCCCTCGCGGCCGCCCTGGCCAGCACGCTCTTCTCGGTCGGCGCGCTCGTCGCCGCGCCCTTCGCCGGGCGCCTCAGCGACCGCTTCAACCCGGTGACCGTCGCCGTCGTGGCCAAGCTGCTCGCCGCCGTCGGCGTCGGCAGCCTCGTCTGGGCCGAGTCGGCCCCGGCCTTCCTCGTCGGCATGTTCGTCTTCGGCTTCGGCCTGACCGCGGCCGGCCCCGCCGCGTCGGTGCTCGTGCTGCGCTGGGCCGGGAGCGACGACCGCCGCAAGGTCTTCGCCTACAAGTTCACGGCCGAGGCCATCGGCATGGCCGTGGGCGCCTTCGTCGCCGGCCAGTTCGTCGACCTCTCGCGCACCGACGGCATGACGTTCGCCTTCGTCGCTGCGGGCGCCGGCTTCGCCATCTCGGCCGTCCTCATCCACGTCGCCGGCATCGGTGCCCCGAGCGAGGTCGCCCCCGACCTCGCTGCCGGTGAGGCCGAGACGCGCCTCAGCACGATGGAGGCCCTGCGCCGCATCTTCGCCGTGCCCGCCCTGCGCTGGACCGCGGTCGTCGCGGTGGCCCTGGCCCTCGGCTTCTACGCGCAGTTCGAGTCCGGCCTGCCGGCGTACGCCCTCACCGTCCTCGACGTCGACGAGTCCGCCATCGGCCTCGCCGCCGCCGTCAACTGCGTCGTCATCGTCGCGCTCCAGGTCGTCGTCGTCCGCGTCACCGCGCGGCGCAACGCAGCCAGCCTGCTCATGGTCGTCGGCGCCATCTGGACCCTGTCGTGGGTCGTCCTCTCGGTCGCCCAGCTGACCCCGGAGGTCGCCTCGGCCCTCTTCGTCACGACGTTCGGCATCTTCGCCGTCGGCGAGACGATGTACGCCCCGGTGCTCAACCCGCTCACCGCGAGCCTCGCCCCCCGCGGGCTCGTCGGCACGACGCTCGGCACGTTCACGGCGATCCAGACGACCTTCTCGGCCGTCGGACCGCTCGTCGCCGGCGCCCTGCTCGGCATGGGGCTCGCCAACGGCTTCCTCGGCCTGCACCTGGTCATCAGCCTCGTCGCCGTCTACGGCGCCTGGCGCCTGCGGGCCGCGCTGCGTGACCGCCGCGTCGAGGAGCGCCGAGTCGCGGCGCAGCGGGCGGCGGCCGACGGTCCGCTCGAGCCGGCGACCGCGGCACTCGCGGCCTGACCTCGCCGGCCTCGCTCCCTCAGGGGGCGAGGTCGGCGACCGGCGTCAGCAGGTAGCGCCCGGCCATCCCGACGGTGCGCGACAGCGTCCCGAGGAAGTCGGTCCGGAGCGGCTCGACACCCTCGAGCGACCACAGCACGCGGGCGTTCGTCCAGGCGGCGTCGCGGGCACGCGAGATGCTCCAGCCGCTGACGAGGTTCGCGACGGGGCCGGCGTACTGCTCGTCGACGGCGAGGGCGATGCCGTCGAGGAAGGACCGGCGGACGTCCTCCTGCACCGCAGCGAGCAGGTCGTTGACGCGGTGGTAGTCGGCCTCGACGCCGGGGCTGTCGGGCGTCAGGCCCAGCTGACGACACGTCGTGACGACGGCCAGCGGGAGGTCGTGGTTGATGTCGGCGTTCATCCCGGCGAGCGCGAACTGGATCGGCACCCGCCCGGGCTCGAGCCGGGACGAGAAGAGCGGCTGCCACGACGCGTCGGGGGTGCCGGCGCCCACGGCGTCGAGGTAGAGACCGGCGAAGACGAGGTCGAGCCGCGTCACGAAGGCCTGGTTGCCGAACCACCCCTCGACGAGCCGGTCGCGCACGAGCTCGGTGACGCGGAGGTACATCCGGTTGAAGGCCGCGACGCCGTCGCTCCCGGGCAGGGCCCGGTCGATCTCGCGCATCCGCTCGACGACCGCGTCGACCGACGCCAGCTGGCCGGGCGCCGGCGGTTCGGGGCGCGGCTGACCACCGATCCGCGAGCGGACCCACGCCACTGCGCCGGAGAGCCACCCCATGCGCCGACGCTAGCGGCTCGGCGCGTCCCGTGTGGCAGAGACAGGACCAAGGCCTCTGGCGCCCACTGGGCGCGCGAGCCACGCTGGAGGTGAGGGATGGAGAGGAGGTGAGGACAATGTCACAGCTCCTTGAGAAGCACAGTGTGGGGACCGAGCGTCTTCCGCGGTTGTTCCGCAACCGCACGTTGGACTACACGCTCATCACCATCGGCCTCCTGGTCGCAGCCTTCGGCGCGTACGCATACTTCGTGCCGGCAGGCTGGGTCCTGGCGGGCCTGACCGAGGCCTGGTACCTCGGCAGCTGGATCGCCGGTGGGGTGCTGCTCGCGGCAGGCTTCGGCCTGCTGGGTGCGAGTGTCCGCGACCGGTCCGGTTACTGGACCGCAGGCGCCGTGATGAGTTTCGTGCTCAGCACGCTGAGCCTGGCCGGAGCGGTCATCGCTGCGGTGGTGCTCATCCTCTGACGACCTGAAAGGGGTGAGGATGGTCGAAGCCCCCGCGAGGTCGGGGGCTTCGACGCGGGCGGACTCGCTTTCCGGTCAGCGACTCAGCGGCCCAGCGGCTCGGCGGCTCAGCGCGTGTTGAAGGCCTCGATCCGCTCGATCGCCTCGCCGACCGCGGTCGCGCCGGCGGCGAAGCTGAGGCGCACCGAGTGCCCGCCGGCCCGGTCGTCGAAGTCGCCGCCGGGCGTGATGGCGACGCCGACCTCCTCGAGCAGGGCGCTGGCGTATGCCGCCGAGCCGCCCCACCGGGCGAGCTGCGGCCCGAGGTCGGCCCAGTAGTAGAACGCGCCGTCCGGCGGCGCGGACTCACCCCAGCCGAGCCGGGGCGCGTTGTCCAGCAACAGCTTCCGTGTCCGCGCGAACTCGGCGACCGCCTCGTCGCACTCGCGGTAGGACTCCTCCGCGAAGGCCGACACGGCGGCATACTGCGCCGGTGCCGGTGGACACAGCGCGACGTTGCCGGCGAGCGCGTCGACGGGGCGCACGAGGTCGTCGGGCAGCAGCATCCAACCGAGGCGCCAGCCGGTCATGCCCCAGTACTTGCTGAAGGAGGAGATGACGAGGGAGGCGTCGTCGGTCTCCCAGGCGCAGACGCCGCGCGGGTCCGCGGCACCGGGCTCGGGGTAGGTGACGCCGTGGTAGATCTCGTCGCTGACGAGGCGCACGCCGTGGGCGGCGCACCAGTCGGTGACGGCGGCGAGCTCGGCGCGGTCGACCATCGTGCCGGTCGGGTTGGCGGGCGAGGCGACGATGAGCCCGGCGAGCGCACCGTCGGCCTGGGCGGCGTCGAGCAGCTCGGGCGTCGGCTGGTAGCGGGTCTCGGGGCCGCAGTCGATCTCGACGACCTCGCACCCGAGCGAAGTGAGGATGTTGCGGTAGGCCGGGTAGCCCGGCCGCGCGAGAGCGACCCGGTCCCCCGCCTCGAAGGCGGCGAGGAAGGCGAGGACGAAGCCGCCCGACGAGCCCGTCGTGATCGCGACCCGGGCGGGGTCGACGTCGAGGCCGTACCACCGGCCGTAGTGCGCGGCGATCTCGGAGCGCAGCTCCCGGATGCCCAGCGCCGACGTGTAGGTCAGGGCGCGCCCCGAGCCGTGGATCCGCGCCGCCGCCTCCGAGACGAGGCTCGGCGCGCCCCCGGACGGCTCTCCGGCGCAGAGGGACACGACGTCGCGACCCTGTGCCCGCAGCACGGCGACCCGGTCGAGCACGTCCATGACCTCGAAGGGCGGCACCCGCGAGCGCCGGGAGGGCTGGAGCGGTCGGGTCGCGCGGCTCGGGTCGGTGGTCACCCGGCCAGTCTCGCGCATCGGCCCCGGCCGCCGGCGCGAGGTACGGTGGCGCCACCACGACCCCGACCGCGAGGAGGCCACGGTGCGCCAGCCCCACCCGACCGGACCGCACGAGGGCGAGGTCGTCGGCGTCTACCACGCCGAGGGGAGCCTTCTCGGTGAGCTGCGCTACGCGTACGGCCGGCTGCGGGGCACCGCGCACTGCGCGCTCTGCGACATCACCCACGCCACCGTCCGACGCAAGCCCGAGTGGGATGCGCTCGTGGCTCGGCTCCGCCGGCCCGTCCGGCTGGTGCACCTCGACGAGATGGACGACGAAGTGGCGTCGGCCGTGGCCGGGTCCGGCTCTCCCGTCGTCCTGGTCCGCCGCGGTGGCGTGCTCGTCCCGGTGCTCGGCGCGTCCGCCCTCGAGGCCGCCGGTGGCTCGGTCGCGGCCTTCGAGGCGGCCCTGCTGCGGGCCCTCGACGAGCCGGTGCTCAGCCCCGGGGCGAGCACCGAGGCTCCCGGCACCGGAACCCTCGACACGTGAAACACGGCGTTCACGCGACGTGGCTAACCTGCTGCGCATGACGATCGCCTACCACGCAGACGCCTCCACGCTCGTCGACAAGGAGGTCCTGACGTGGGAGGGCTTCGGGGTCGCAGTCCGCGAGCTGGCGACCCTCGTCGCCGACTCGAGCTTCCGGCCGGAGGTCCTCGTCGCGGTGGCGCGGGGTGGGCTCATCCCCGGGGGCGGGCTGTCCTACGCGCTCGGGGTCAAGCTGACCGATGCCATCAACGTCGAGTTCTACACCGACGTCGAGGAGACCCTGCCCGACCCCGTCCTGCTCGCGCCCCACCTCGACACCGACAGCCTCAAGGGCCGACGGATCCTCGTCGTCGACGACGTCGCCGACTCGGGCCGCACCCTCGCCCTCGTGCTCGACCTGCTCCAGGAGCACGGGGCCGAGGCGCGCAGCGCGGTGCTCTACGGCAAGCCGGGCTCGGTCGTGGCCCCCGACTACGTGTGGCGCCAGACCGACCGGTGGATCGTCTTCCCGTGGTCGGCCGAGCCGCCCGTGTCCGGCTCCCAGGTCACGGCGGATCCGGACGCCCACTGAGGGTCCGCTCCCAGCGAGCGGACGTAGTGTCGCAGGATGCATCTCGGACTGCACCTCGCCAACTTCACGTGGAGCGGCGGCTCCTCCACCTTCGTCGACGACCTCGTCCGCACCGCGCGGACCGCCGAGGACGTCGGCTTCACCAAGCTCTCGGTCATGGACCACGTCTGGCAGATCGGCATGGTCGGGCCCAAGGAGCACGAGATGCTCGAGGCCTACACGGCCCTCGGCTTCCTCGCCGCGGTCACCGAGAAGGTCCAGCTGCTCGCGTGGGTCACGGCCGCCGTCTACCGGGAGCCGGGGCTGCTCGCCAAGGAGGTCACGACCCTCGACGTGCTGTCGAAGGGCCGCGCCATGCTCGGCATCGGCGCCGCGTGGAACGAGGAGGAGTGCGTCGGTCTCGGCCTGCCCTTCCCGGCCACCGCCGAGCGCTTCGAGCGCCTCGAGGAGACGCTGCAGATCTGCCTCCAGATGTGGGGCGACAGCGTCGAGCCGTATGCCGGCAAGCACTACCGGCTCGGGAGCACCCTGAACTCCCCGCAGTCGGTGCAGCGCCCGCACCCGCCGATCCTCATCGGCGGTGGCGGCGAGAAGAAGACGCTGCGGATGGTCGCGCAGTACGCCCAGGCGTGCAACCTCTTCGACAGCCCCGACCTCGCCCACAAGCTCGAGGTGCTGCGTGGTCACTGCGAGGCCCTCGGTCGCGACTACGACGAGATCGAGAAGACCGTCATGGGACCGGTCGACCCGGGCCCGAACGGGGAGAACGTCGACGCGACGCTCGAGCACCTCCGCGACCTCGCCGGGCTCGGTGTGACCCACGTGCAGATGGGCATCGGTGACGGCTCGAAGACCGACGTGCTCGAGCTCATCGGCGAGCGGATCATCCCCGAGGCCGCGCGGTTCTGAGGCTCAGCTGAGGATGTCGCTGCGGCGGAAGCGGCGGTAGGCGAGCATCGTGAAGGCGACGGCCCACACGAGCGCCCACAAAGCGCCGTGGACCATGTCGGTGTAGTCCGGGGTCACGGCGAGGGCGTCCTGCCAGGCCCGCGAGTAGTGGCCGGGGAAGGCGTTGCGGTAGGGGTCGAGCGCGTCGAGCTGGTCGAGGATGTTGAGCAGGATGCTGACGAGTACGGCGCCGCCGACCGCCGCGAGCGGGGCGTCGGAGCGCGTCCCGATCCAGAAGGCGATGGCCGCGATGGGCAGCAGCGTCACGAAGATGTAGGCCATCGCGAGCGCGAGCCGGGGCAGGAACTGGCCCCACGTGAGGTTCTCGCCCAGCGGGTTGGTCAGCGGGTCCCAGCCGTAGGCGACCCCACCGACGAGCAGGCCCCAGGCCGGCAGCAGGACCGTCGCGAGCAGGGTCGAGGCGATCCCGATGACGAGCTTGCTCGTGAGCAGCCGGGCCCGCTGGACCGGCGCGATGAGCAGGTAGCGGAGCGAGGACCACGACGCCTCGGACGGCACGGCGTCGCCGCAGAAGAGCGCGGCGAGCAGCACGAGCAGCAGCTCGGAGGCGAGGAAGACGAGGACGAGGCTGAAGTTCGCGGCCCCGCTCTGGGCGAGGTCGAAGATCCGGGTCGACGCGCCGCCGCGGCTGTTGCTCGACCGTTCGCCGAAGGCGAACGAGCCGACGAGGACGAGGGGCAGCGCGAGGAGCAGGCCGAACGCCCAGATCGTGCGCCGCCGTCCCCACTGCCTGCGCAGCTCGGACCGCCACGAGAGGGGGTCCCGCACCTGGTGGATCTCGCCGCTCGCTGCACCCGACGTGGCCGGTGCCGGCTCCATCGCGTCGAGCAGCGCGTCTCCGGGGCTCGCTCCGGGGTTGTCGCTCATCGCGCCCTCACCTGCCTCAGTCGCTCGACGAGGGAGGCGCCCTCGTCTCCGGGCTCGCCGCCCGCTGCGGGTCCGGATGCCGCCGAGATGACCCCGAGGAAGACCTCCTCGAGGTGGCGGCGCCCACTGACGCCGACCACGGGCAGCCCGGCGGTGACCGCTGCGGCGACGACCTCGGCCCGGCCGCGCTCGGCGACGACGACGACGCGGGTCGGGGTGTCGACGCGCACCTCAGTGATGCCGTCGGCCGCCTCGAGGGCGTGCACGCCGGCGGCGATGACCTCGTGCGCGACGTGCTCGGGCAGGTCGAGGACCGTGGTGTCGTCGCTGTCGACGAGCTCGGCGACGGGGCCCTGCGTGATGACCCGGCCGGCGTGCATGACGACGACGTGGGTGCACGTCATCTCGACCTCGGCGAGCAGGTGGCTCGAGACGACGACGGTGCGCCCGGTCTCGGCGTAGCGGCGCAGGATCGGGCGCATCGCCGCGATCTGGGGCGGGTCGAGCCCGTTGGTCGGCTCGTCGAGGATGAGCAGCTCGGGCAGGCCGAGCATGGCCTGGGCGATGCCGAGCCGCTGCTTCATGCCGTGGCTGTAGGACTTGACCGGCCGGTCGACGGCGCCGCCGAGGGCCGCGACGTCGAGCGCCTCGTCGATGTGGGCGTCCTCGGTGGCCCGGCCCGTCGCGGACCAGTAGGCGTCGAGGTTCTGGCGGCCGGTGAGGTGCGGCAGGAAGCCGGGGCCCTCGATGAGCGCGCCGACCCGGCCGAGCACCCGCGAGCCGGCCGAGACGGGCTCACCGAGCACGTGGACGCTCCCCGCGTCGGAGGAGATGAGCCCCATGACCATCCGCATGGTCGTCGTCTTGCCGGCACCGTTGGGCCCGAGCAGCCCGACGACCTGGCCCTTCTCGGCGCGCCACGACACGTCGTCGACGGCGCGGTGCCCGTCGGCATACGTCTTGACGAGGCCCTCGACGACGAGCGGGACGTCGGCGAGGTCGGGCCGCGCCGGCAGGTGCATCCGGCGGCGACGGCGCACGAGCCAGCCGGCGAGCGCCGCGAGGAGCAGGACCGCGAGGGCGCCGGAGGCGAGGAGGGTCTCGGTGTCGACACCGCCGGCGACGGCGCCGTCGACGGCGGCACCGGCCGCGACGGGCAGCGTCAGGGCGAAGGCCCCCGAGATGCGGATGCCGCTCGGGGTGCGCGAGTTGGAGTAGGTCGACTCGGTGCTCGTCAGCAGGACGCGCCACCGGGTGCCGGCGGGCAGGTCGTAGGTCGCGGCGGGCAGCGAGATCGTCACGGGCGTGGGCCGACCGGGTGTCACGGTGAGCCGCACGGGCGCGACGAGCGGGTTGGTCAAGGTCACCGAGCCACCGGTGACGCGCCACACCGACGCGAAGAGCGTGACGTCGGGGGTGTCGGACGTGACGGTGACGCGCATCGTCGGCGACCCGACGACGGTCGCGGCCTCGGCGATGGGCTGGGTGTCGAGGGCCGTCGACTGACCCGGCAGCGCCGCGATCTGGTAGGTCGAGAGGCTGACACCCAGCGCGGCGAGGCCGGGGACGGCGATGAGCGAGGCCGGCTGCCCACCGGGCGGGTGGAGCAGGCTCCCGGAGGTCGTCGTCAGGGGCAGCTCGCGGGTGCGGAGCGCCGCTCCCGACAGACCCGGGTATGCCGGGAGGGTGTGGAGCGTCGTCGGCTGGGCTGCCCGACCGGCGGGAGTGCCGTACGTGAACGCCGCTGTCGGCAGGGCCGATCCGCCCGCGCCCTTGTCGCGGACGTAGTGGTCGAGCCACGTGTAGGAGGCCTCCACCTCCTCCGCCTCGTGCGTGCTCGGGGCGTCGTGGCCCCCGTCGCTCCACCGGACGGCATACGGCGTGCCGGAGGCGGCGAGCGCCGACGCGTTGGCGTCGGCCTGGTCGAGGCCGAAGAGGGAGTCGCCGACCCCCTGCACGAGGAAGGTCGGTGCGGTGACGGCGTTCATCGTCGGCTTCGGGCTGTGCGCGCGCAGCAGCGTCGTCAGCTGCGGTGAGGCGGTCCCGGTCTCGGAGGCCTGGACGAAGAGGCGGCAGATCGTCGGGTCGAAGCGGCCGCAGCGGTCGGTGTCGGCACCCGCGCCCTCGCCCTCGTCCTGGCTGCCGCGCAGGGCCGAGAGGAAGAAGTTCGTCGCCCAGACCTGCTTGAAGGGTCCCGCGACGTCGATCGGGGACCGGCCCGCGGCGGTGGTCGCCGGCTTCGTCACGGCGGCCTGCGGGAAGAAGGCGTCGGCGAGGTCGTTCCACGTGATGGCCGAGACGACGCCGTCGACCCGGCGGTCGGAGCCGGCGAGCATGAGGCCGAGCGCGCCACCGTACGACGCGCCCATGACCCCCGCGCGCGGGTCGCCGGGGCCGTCGAGCTCGACGTCCGGCCGCTTGGCCGCGAGGTCGAGCAGCGCTCTCGCGTCGGCGATCTCGTAGGCCGGGTCGTTGAGGTGGATGCGACCGCCCGACTGGCCGTGGCCGCGGGCGCTCCACGCGACGACGACGTAGCCGCGGTCGTGCAGGTCGTTCGCCTGGCTCGTCACCGAGTCCTTGGTGCCCCCGAAGCCGTGGGCGAGCAGGACGACCGGGTGCTTGCCGCTCGCCTGGGGCCACACGGAGACGTCGAGGCGCACGGCCGTGCCGTCGGGCTCGGCGCCGACGGGCACCGTCGTGACCTCCGGAGACACCTCGGCAGCGAGCGCGGCCGGGGCGGGCGCGACCGTCAGGCTCGACCCCAGGACGAGCGCGGCGAGGAGGGAGGCCCGGACCGACATGCCCACATCACATCACGCGATGGTCGTTGAACGGTCGCCGACCGTCGAGGGTTGGGCCTCGGTCAGTCGCGCGAGAGGCGCTGCTCGAGGACGTAGGCGAGCACGATGCACACGACGAGCACCATCCCCGGGGGCAGGAACCGCGCCGCCCCCTCGAGCTGCAGCCACTCGTACGGCGCGACGGTGAACTCGAAGAACGACAGCCCGAGCAGGTAGCGCACGATCGGCAGCACGCCGAAGACGATGCCGACCACCCCGACGAGGTTGATGACGAAGCGCGAGCGCGCCCCGGTGTCCTGCGGGTCGCTCACGCCCGGTCCTCTCCGTCGATGAGGTGCTGCTGCCCGAACACCTGGGCCGTGGCCCGCGCGGTGGGCGAGCCGGCGTCGAGGTCGGCGCCCGCAGCGACGAGCGCCCGGACGACCTCGTCCTCGCCCTTGAACATCGCCCCGGCCACCGGTGACTGGTCGCGGTCGTTGCGGCGGTCGACGTCGGCGCCCCGGTCGACGAGGGTCGCGACCGTGTCGAGGTGGCCGTGGTAGGCCGCGAGCATGACGAGCGTGTTGCCGGCGGGGTCCTGCTGGTCGAGCGGGAAGCCGTGGTCGAGGAACTCGACGAGGTCGCTCGTGCGCCCGTCGCGGGCCATGTCCATCGCGACCGCGACGATCTGCTCCAGCTGCTCCGGTGTGAGCGGCGACTCGGTCATGCCACCAACCTACGGGTCGCCCAGTGCCGGGCGAGGCACCACCCGGCTGCGGCGCCGAGGACGTGCCACGCGGCGTGTCCCTGGAGCCGGCTCGTCGGGTCGCAGAGCAGACCCGCCTGGTCGAGCAGCCAGAGGGCGTATGCCGTCACGAGCAGTCCCAGCCCGACGTGCAGCCAGAGCGCGCCACCGTCACGACCCCGGGCGGCCACGAGCTCGAGGACGATGCCGGGCAGCAGGACGGCGGCGAAGAGCACCCGTCGCGACTCGGGCCACAGCCAGAGCAGGACGCCGAGGACGACGAGGAGGGCGACGCCGCCGACGACGGCCACGCGCGGCGTGACCCGACCCCGGCGCACGAGGGCACCGGCGAGCAGGACGACGCCGACGGCATACATCGGGAGGACGTCAGCGAACTGGCCCCACAGCGTCAGGGTCGCGTGGAAGGCGAAGCTGCCGACCCCGACGGCGACGAGGGCCACCCCGAGGAGCGGCACGAGGACCCGCTCGGGACGGGCGTCGGGACGCACGAGCACGGCGGCCGCGACCCCGGCCACGACGAACGCGAGCGACGACCAGGCGTTGGCCGGCTGGGCGATCCCGTCGGGACGGACGAGCTCGCAGAAGCAGCGGGTCGCGAGGCACGTCGCGCCGTCAGCGGGCATGCCGCGACCGTAGCCCCAGGCCGCCCGTGTTAGATACGTCCATGGCCACCACCTCCCTCGGAGACACCACCGTCCACACCGTCGGCGACCTGCCGGCCGTGGGCACCCCCGCCCCGGCGTTCACGCTGACGGGCACGAACCTGCGCGACGACGTGACGCTGCCTGCCGGCACGCGCGTGGTCCTCAACATCTTCCCGAGCGTCGACACCGGCGTCTGCGCAGCGAGCGTCCGTCGCTTCAACGAGCTCGCCGCCGGCCTCGACAACGCGTCGGTCGTCTGCGTGTCGGCCGACCTACCGTTCGCGCTGAACCGCTTCTGCGGCGCCGAGGGCATCGACAACGTCGTCGCGGCGTCGTCGTTCCGATCCGGCTTCGGCTACGACTACGGCGTGCGCATGGAGAACGGCGGCTTCGCCGGCCTGCTCGCCCGTGCGGTCGTCGTCATCGACGCCGACGGCACCGTCGCGCACACCGAGATCGTCCCGTCCATCGGGCAGGAGCCCGACTACGACGCCGCCATCGCCGCCCTGTCCTGAGGCGCGTCCTGACGCGCGGGTGAAGCCGCGGACGCTGCGCACGAGCAGCGGCCAGCAGCCGGCGACGAGCATCCAGACGGCGATGCCGACCATGAGGTCGGATGTCTCGACGTGCTCGCTGAGCGGGCCGGCGAGGACGTTGCCGAGGGGTAGCGCGACGAACGAGATGAGCACGTCCCACGAGACGACGCGGGCGAGCCGGTCGTGGGGCACACCCTGCTGGATGGCGGTCTGCCACCCGACGTCGAAGTAGAGCAGGCCGGCCTGCGCGACGAGGGCGAGCGCCATGATCGCGACGAGCCCGCCGGGCCAGGCGAACCCGAGCGGGAAGAGCGGGAAGAGGCCGAGGGCGGCGAAGGCCCAGAGGAGCATCCGACGCGGCTGGACCCGCATCCCGACGAGCCCGCCCACGAGCCCACCGACGCCGAGGGCCGCCGTGATGAGCCCGAGGGCGTGGGCGCCGCCGAGGTCGCGCACGGCGGTCACCTCGACGAGGACGATGAAGACCCCACTGGCCACGTGGAACATCGCCGCCGCGAGGAGGCTCGTCCATAGCCAGTCGCGGCCGCGGATCTCGGCGAGACCCTCCCGGATCTCGGTCAGCAGGCCGGTGCGCTCCGCGAGGTGGTCGGCGCGCGCCCGGAGCCGGGCGACGCACACGGCCGACCAGAGGAACGTCAGCGCGTTGACCGTGAAGCCGGCGACCGGGCCGAACCGGGCGACGACGAGGCCTGCGAGGACCGGACCGCCCACCTGGGCGCTGGACTGGAGGAAGCTGATCGCGCCGTTGGCGGTCTGGAGCGCCGTGGCCGGCACGATGAGCGGCCGCAGCGAGACGAAGGCCGGGTAGAAGAACGCGCCGGCGCCGGCCGTGACGGCGGCCAGACCGGCGAGGAGGGCGACGGGCGGGTCGCCGAGCGCGAAGGCGAGCGCCATGCCGGCGACGGACCCGGCGCGCGTCAGGTCGGCGACGACCATGATCCGGTGGGGCGTGACGCGGTCGGCCCAGACACCACCGACGAGGGTGCACAGGAGGCGCGCCACCACGGCGCTCGCGAGCACGACGCCGAGCTCGCCCGCTCCCCCGCCACCGAGGACGACCGCCACCGACAGCGCGATCGGGTTGAACGCGTCACCGATCCAGGAGAGGCCCTGGCCCGCCAGCAGCAGCCGGACGTCACGGAGGGCGAGGAGATCACGCATCGTCATGATCTCGACGATAGTTAGACGTCTGACTATCTGTCAACGAATAGTCAGGACCGGCACTCGCCGGGCGGGTACCTCTGCGAGACTGAGGGCATGGCGAGAGCGCGGCAGGACTCGGTCGACCGGCACGTCGCGCGCTGGAGCGGCCTGCTCGAGGACATGGACCCCGAGGTCGAGGGCGCCGTCACGCGCATGCAGGCGATCACCAAGCGGCTCAAGGCCGCCGACCACGCGAGCTACGCCGGCACGGACGACACGATCGAGGACTACCGCACGCTCCACGCGCTCATGATCCAGCCCTACCCCGAGGAGGCGACGCCCGCCCAGCTCGCCGACGCGTGCGGCGTGACCCGCGCCGCGATGACCTCGCGCGTCGACCGGCTCGTCCAGCGTGGCCACGCGACCCGGGAGATCGACCCCGTCGACCGCCGCCGCATCCTCATCCGGCCGACACCGTCAGGACGAGCGCTGTGGGAGAAGGGGATCGAGGCCGGCATGGCTCGGGAGCAGGAGGCCTTCTCGGGCCTCACCGCCAAGGAGCTCGTTGCCCTCAACGGCCTCCTGCGCAAGGTCGTCCTCCACCTCGAGGAAGGGGCCTGAGCCACCGGGAGGCGGGTCAGGGCGTGTCGTCGTCGACCCAGTCGAGGGTGCGCTCGACGGCCTTCTTCCACGTGCGGAAGAGGCGCTCCCGTTCTGCCTCGTCCATCTGAGGGGTCCAGCGGCGGTCCTCGCCCCAGTTCTCGCGGATCTCGTCGGTGCTCTCCCAGTAGCCGACGGCGAGGCCCGCGGCATACGCGGCCCCGAGGGCGGTCGTCTCGGCCACGACGGGTCGCACGACGTCGACGCCGAGCAGGTCCGCCTGGAACTGCATGAGCGTCTCGTTGACGACCATGCCGCCGTCGACCCGCAGCTCGGTGAGGGGCACGCCGGAGTCGGCGTTCATCGCCTCGAGGACCTCGCGCGTCTGGAAGGCCGTGGCCTCCAAGGCTGCTCGCGCGATGTGCCCCTTGTTGACGAAGCGCGTGAGACCGACGAGCGCGCCACGCGCGTCGGGGCGCCAGTGCGGGGCGAAGAGGCCCGAGAAGGCCGGCACGAAGTAGGCGCCGCCGTTGTCGTCGACGCTCGCGGCGAGGGCCTCGACCTCCTTGGCGTCCTTGATGAGGCCGAGGTTGTCGCGCAGCCACTGGACGAGCGACCCGGTGACGGCGATGGAGCCCTCGAGGGCGTAGACGGGCTTGTCGTCACCGAGCTGGTAGCAGACGGTCGTCAGCAGCCCGTTCTTCGACGCGACGATCTCCTCGCCCGTGTTGAGGAGCATGAAGTTGCCGGTCCCGTAGGTGTTCTTGGCCGTGCCGACATCGAGGCACGCCTGTCCGAACGTCGCCGCCTGCTGGTCGCCGAGGATGCCGGCGACCGGGACGTCGATGAGGATGCCCGGCTTGCACGAGCCGTAGACCTCGGACGAGGAGCGGATCTCGGGGAGCATCGCGAGCGGGATCCCGATCGCCTCGGCGGCCGACGCGTCCCAGTCGAGGGTGCGCAGGTCCATCAGGAGGGTGCGCGAGGCGTTCGTGACGTCGGTGACGTGGACGCCGCCGTCGGCCGCGCCGCCCGTGAGGTTCCAGAGCAGCCACGTGTCGATGGTGCCGAAGAGCAGCTCACCCGCCTCGGCGCGCTCGCGGGCGCCGTCGACGTGGTCGAGGATCCAGCGCGCCTTGGGGCCGGCGAAGTACGTCGCGAGCGGGAGGCCCGTGACGTCCTTGAAGCGCTCGATGCCGCCGTCGCGGGCCAGCTCGTCGCAGATCGCCTGGGTGCGGGTGTCCTGCCAGACGATGGCGTTGTGGATCGGCCGACCGGTCGCCCGCTCCCAGACGACCGTCGTCTCGCGCTGGTTGGTGATGCCGACCGCGGCGACGTGCGTGGCGTTGAGGTTGGCCTTGCCGAGCACTCCGCCGACGACGACGCGGGTGTTCTGCCAGATCTCCATCGGGTCGTGCTCGACCCAGCCGGCCCGGGGGAAGATCTGCCGGTGCTCCATCTGGTCGACGGCCACGACCCGACCCCTGCGGTCGAAGACCATGGCCCGGGTGCTCGTCGTCCCCTGGTCGATCGACACGACATGGCTGCGCTGCTCCGTCGGCATGACCAGACCGTACCGTCGGCGCGCCGCTCTGGTGACATCGTCGCCCGTGCCCATCACGGTCGCCCACCGCCGTCACCGACGCGCAGTCGCTGAGCAGGGGGTGCCACAACCCCAAGACGGCACGGCTCTGGTCAGCCGCTCGGGCACCCGACGACGGCAGGCCCCGGAGCCCGACCACGACGACGACCCGCCGACCCGCCGAGCCGCCCGAGCCGCCGAGCCGCCCCTCCACACTTCTAGGGTCGTCTACAGCTCGCCGCGTCCGAGCTGGCGGTGGCGCTCACGCGCCTCCGCCACCCGGCTGACCGCGTCGCACCGTCCGCACACGATGATCGTCTCCTCGTCGCGGCTCTCACGGCGCCACCGGTGGCCGGCGAACTGGCAGATGATCCACATGAGTCTCACCCGCCCAGTGTCGCCCCAGCTCGGCATCTACTGCACGCCGATGAGAACCGCGGCGTCGTGAGCCGCGGCACGGGCGTAGAAGTCGCGCAGCTGCTGGACGTTCGGCATGAGGTACTCGTCGAGGATGTCGCTCTCGTCCCAGACCTGGGGGTAGATGTCGAGGCGCTGCATCTCCTCGGGGTCGAAGCGAGCGCGGAGCTCTGCGTCGGTGACCACGCCCAGCGCCTCGGCCACCTCACGGACGAGGTCGGGCTCGAGCAGCCGCGGGGGCCCGTAGCCGTCGTCCCCACCGACCTCACGGCCGCCGAGGACGGCTCCGCCGAGGGGGTTGTCCGTGCCCCAGGCCGCACCCGTCAGCAGGAAGTGGACGCCGTGCCACGCCTTGTCGAGATCGAGCCAGCCGTCGCTGCCGTCCTCGCCCTCGTCATCGACCTCGCCCTCGTCGTCGACCTCGTCGAGGATCAGGTCGTTCGCGATCGAAGGGTCCGCAAGGAGACTCGCGAGCTGCTCGGAGTCCAGCTCCCGTGCCACCACCGTCATGCCCATGGCGCCGAGGGTACGGGCTGACCGCCCCGTGAACGGCCCGGAGTCGACACCGGATCTGGCTCGTTAGAGTGTCGTTCTCGGCACCGACGCGAAGGGGAACCGATGACGAGCCCAGTGCGGCTGGACACGGACTACCGGGCGCGGGCGTGGAAGCGCCTCGCCACCAAGCAGTTCGACGTGCTCGTCGTGGGTGGCGGGGTGACGGGCGGCGGGGTCGCCCTCGACGCGGCCACCCGCGGCCTCTCGACGGCACTCGTCGAGCAGCGCGACTTCGCCTCGGGCACCTCGTCGCGCTCGTCGAAGCTCTTCCACGGCGGTCTGCGCTATCTCGAGCAGATGAACTTCGACCTCGTGCGCGAGGCGCTCAAGGAGCGCGAGCTCATGCTGAGCCGCATCGCCCCGCACCTCGTCAAGCCGGTCTCCTTCCTCTACCCGCTGACCAACCGCGGCTGGGAGCGGCCCTACGTCACCGCTGGCCTGACCCTCTACGACTCGATGGGCGGCGCCCGCTCGGTCCCGCGCCACAAGCAGCTGACCCGCACCGGCGCGCTCAAGCTCGCTCCGGCCCTCAAGCGCGAGGCCCTCACCGGTGGGCTCCTCTACTACGACGCCCAGGCCGACGACGCCCGCCACACGCTGACGACGGTCCGCACCGCTGCGGCCTACGGCGCGACCGTCGTCGCCTCGGCCCGGGTCGTCGAGCTGCTGCGCGCAGGCGAGCGGGTCGTCGGAGCCCTCGTCGAGGACGTCGAGACGGGCGAGCGCACCGAGGTCCGGGCGTCCGTGGTCATCAACTGCACCGGCGTGTGGACCGACGACATCCAGACGATGGCGGGCGGTCGCGGCCGCTTCCACGTGCGCGCGAGCAAGGGCGTGCACATCGTCGTCGCCCGCGACCGGATCAACTCCGAGACCGGCCTCATCCTGCGCACCGAGAAGTCGGTCCTCTTCGTCATCCCGTGGGGCACCCACTGGATCATCGGCACGACCGACACCGACTGGGAGCTCGACCTCGCCCACCCGGCGGCGACCCGGGCCGACATCGACTACATCCTCGAGCACATCAACACCGTGCTCAAGGTGCCGCTGACGCACGACGACATCCAGGGCGTCTACGCCGGTCTGCGGCCCCTCCTCTCGGGCGAGAGCGAGGACACGAGCCAGCTCTCGCGCGAGCACGCCGTGGCCCGCCCGCAGCCCGGTCTCATCTCCATCGCGGGCGGCAAGTACACGACCTACCGCGTCATGGCCGCCGACGCCGTGGACGCCGCACGCGAGGACATCGGTGGCGACGTCTCCGACAGCGTCACGGAGTTCATCCCGCTCTCGGGCGCCGAGGGCTACGTCGCGCTCGTCAACCAGATCGACCGGCTCGCGCGCCACCAGGACCTCCCGGTCTGGCGCATCACGCACCTGCTCGAGCGCTACGGCTCGCTCGTCCACGAGCTCTTCGCCCTCGCCGAGGACGACCGCTCGCTCTACGAGCCGCTCCCCGGCGCGGAGGAGTACCTCCGGGTCGAGGCGCTGTATGCCGCCACGCACGAGGGCGCGCTGCACCTGGACGACGTGCTGGCCCGCCGCACCCGCATCTCCATCGAGACCTCGAGCCGCGGCGCCGACAGCGCCCGCGCCGTGGCCGAGATCGTGGCGCCGGTGCTCGGGTGGGACGCCGAGCGGGTCGAGGCCGAGGTGTCCGGCTACATCGCCCGGGTCGAGGCCGAGCTCGAATCGCAGAAGGAGCTCGCCGACTCCGAGGCCAACGCCGAACGACTGAGCGCCCCCGACGTGCGCCGCATCCCGGTGAGCCGGGCGCCCGAGCAGGCCTGACGGACCGAACACTCGACAACGGCTCCGAAGGGCGTCCTCGTTCCTAGACTGACGGGATGAGGACTCGACGCGGCCGGACCGCGATGCGGGCGACCCCCGCCGTCGTGGGCGCCGTCGCGGCGGTCGCCATGCTCGTCGCGGGCTGCGGCACGCCCAACCCGACCGCACAGGCACGGCTCGAGGGGCACGCGACCGGGCACACGACCGGGTCTGCCAGCGCCACCGACCACCCGACGACGGCCGCCACCGGTCACGCCGCCAAGCCCGTCGCCCCTGCCAAGCCGGCCGCGCTCCGGGCCGGCGAGTCGATGCGAACCGTGACGTCCCCGGTCTCCTACACGCCGAAGGCCCCGACGACCGGCACCGACGACTACCGGTGCTTCGTCCTCGACCCGCAGGTGACGCGCGACGCGTTCGTCACCGGATTCGACATCGCCCCGGGCCAGCCACAGGAGGTGCACCACGTCATCCTCTTCCGTGTGCCACCGTCCGCGGCCGCCGCGGCGCGCGCCCGGGACGCCGAGTCCGGCGGCAATGGCTGGACCTGCTTCGGCGGCACCGGACTCGGCTCGCGTGGCGCCAGCCTCGACGACGCGCCGTGGGTCGGCGCCTGGGCACCGGGCGGGCGCGAGAACGTCCTGCCGGCCGACGTCGGCATCCCCATGCAGCGCGGCTCGCTGCTCGTCATGCAGGTGCACTACAACCTCCGTCACGGCGTGACGCCCGACCGCACCTCGGTCAAGATGCGCCTCTCGTCCTCGTCGAAGCTCAAGCCGCTCGAGACGATGCTCTACCCCGCGCCGGTCGAGCTGCCTTGTCGCGCAGGCAAGTCCGGGCCACTGTGCGACCGCAACGCGGCCGTCGCCGACGTCACCGAGCGCTTCGGCGCCATGTCGTCGCCCATCGTCAACGGCCTGCTGCTCGTCTGCAACGGCACGCTCATCCCGACCCCTGGCGCGACCCAGTCCTGCACGCGCCGCGTCGAGCAGGCCGCGACGATCCGTGCCGTGGCCGGCCACATGCACCTGCTCGGCTCGTCCCTGCGCATCGACCTCAACCCAGGCACGGCTCGCGCCAGGACGCTCCTCGACATCAGGGTCTGGGACTTCGACAACCAGGGCTCGGTCCCGATCCCGGCGACGGCGATCCGCCCCGGCGACTCGATCCGGGTCAGCTGCACGCACGACCAGGCCTGGCGCGACAAGCTGCCAGACCTCCAGGGCCTGCCCGAGCGCTACGTCGTCTGGGGCGAGGGCACGACCGACGAGATGTGCCTCGGCCTGCTCAGCGTCACACGTCCCTGAGCGCCCCGGCCGTGCACAATGAGGCCGTGAAGACTGACGTCCTCGTCGTCGGCGGTGCCGGCGTCGACACCATCGTGCGCGTCGAGACGCTCCCCGTCCCGTTCGCCGACTCGCACGTCGTCCCGCCGATCGACACCGTCGTGGGCCACACGGGCAGCGGTGTGGCGCTCGGCTGCCACCGGCTCGGGCTCGCCACGCGCTTCGTCGACGTCATCGGCGACGACCACGAGGGCCGGATGCTGCTCGACCGCTTCGCGGCCGAGGGCCTCGCCTTCGACCACGTCGTCGACGGGAGCGGCACGCGTCGCGCCGTGAACCTCGTCGACGCGACGGGACGACGGATGTCCTTCTACGACCCGCGCCACCCCTACGACCTCGCCCCAGACCCGGCGCTCTGGCGCGGACCGCTCGAGGAGGCGCGGCACGTCCACGCCTCGATCATGCCGTGGACGGTCGGTGCCCTCGAGGAGGCCGCCGCCGCGGGAGCCACGACGTCGACCGATCTGCACGACTGGGACGGCCGCAACCCGCACCACCGCCCGTTCGCGTATGCCGCCGACCTCGTCTTCGTGTCGGGCTCGCGCCTGCACGGGGTCGAGGACGACGTCGTCGCCGACGTGCTCGACCGCGGGCGGGCGCGGCTCGTCGTCGTCATGGACGGCGCCCGCGGCAGCCGGGTGACGGTGCGCGAGGGCGGGTCGTTCGCTGTGGCTGCCGTCGACCTCGAGGGCCGTCCGGCCGTCGACTCGAACGGCGCGGGCGACGCGTACGTCTCGGCGTTCCTGCACGCGTGGCTGGCCGGAGGCGACGCCCGCGCGGCGGCCCGGGCCGGCACCGTCGCGGGCGCGTGGGCCTGCGGCACCGCCGGGACGCACTCGAGCCTCATCGACCCGGCCGAGCTCGCCCGCCGGCTGTCGGTCCACTACGGCGGCACCGGCCGGGACTGAGCACCCGACCGGACCGCCTCGGCGCTCACTCCGTCGGTGCGTCGTCCGACGTCCCGCTGCCGATGTTGACCATCCAGCCGATGCCGAACCGGTCGGTCAGCATGCCGAACTCGTCGCCCCACGCCTGCTTCTCGAGGGGCATCATGACGGTGCCGCCGTCGGCGAGCTTGTCCCAGTAGCCGTGCAGCTCGTCGGTGTCGTCGCCGCTCAGGCTGACCGAGATGTTGGTGCCCGGCTGGTAGGGCATCTGCTCGGGGGTGTCCGATGCCATGATCGTGTAGCCGCTCGGCGTCTCGAGCTGGGCGTGCATGACGTTGTCGGCGTTCGGCCCGCTGTCGCCGAACTCGCCGAACGTCGACACCGTCAGCTCGCCGCCGAAGACGGACCTGTAGAACTCCATCGCCGCTCTGGCGTCGTCCTTGAAACCGATGTAGGGGTTGAGGCGGGATGCCATGGCCGTGCTCCTCTCGGGTGAAGCGGATCCTTCACGGTAGGACCGCCGACCGACAGCCGCGGCCGCTTTCAGTACGAGCGTCGCGACCGGGCTGCTCCCCGGTTCGAGCCGAGAGGAGCCTGGGGCCGGCCGTCGTCGGTCGGTCCCAGGCCGCCCTGGCAGCCGGGGCAGTAGAACATCGTGCGTTCGCGCGTGGGCTCGCCGATCATCGCGACCCGCACCGTCGCGCCGCAGCGCCGGCACGGCCGACCGCTCCGCGCGTGGACGTAGTGCGCCTCGTCGAGGCGCTGGCTCCCGGTGCTCGACTGCACCGCGTGGCGCCGGCCGTTGTCGATGAGGCGGTGTGCCCGGGCCACGACCCGCTCGACGGTCTCGCGGCCGAGCTCGTCGGCGACGCTCCACGGCGGCACCTTCTCGAGGAAGAGCGTCTCGGCACACCACATGGTGCCGACGCCCGCGAGGTTGCGCTGGTCGAGCAGCGCCTGGCCGACGGGGACGTGGGCGGCGGCGACGTTGGCGACGGCTCGCTCGAGGTCCCAGTCGGGGCCGAGCACGTCGGGCCCGAGGTGGCCCACGAGGTCGCTCTCACGCGCGGTCGGCACGAGGTCGAGCATGCCGAGGCGCAGCCCGAGCGCGGTCCAGTCGGGCGCCGCGACGAGGGCCCGCAGCTGCGGGTTGCGCCGCCACCGGGCGGGCAGGCCGGCCGTCGCCTCGACGCGCCACTGACCCTCCATGCGCAGGTGCGAGTGCAGGGTCAGACCCCCCTCGACGCGGTGCAGCACGTGCTTGCCCCGGCTGACGACCTCGAGCGTCGTGCGGCCGGTGAGGTCCGCGGTCGCGATCTCGCCCGGCCAGCGCAGGTCGGACTCGACGATCTCGCGGCCGGCGAGGGCCTGGTCGAGCCGGGTGGCCGTGCGCCACACGGTGTCTCCCTCGGGCACGCCACCTCCTGATCACCGGTCGTTCACCTGCGCGGTCGCGCGCCCGTCCAGCCTATTCACATCTCCCGACTACCTTCGCCGGGTGCGTGACCTCTCCGTCGTCGTGTCCGCCCACGGCTCCTGCGACCGGGTGGCCGCGTGCCTCGGTGCGCTGGCGGCCCAGACCCTCCCGGCCGACCGGTTCGAGGTCGTCGTCGTGCTCCACGGCCCGGGGTCGAGCGCCCGGGACGCCGTCGAGCGCGCGGCGCGGGGACCGTCGGCGGGCCACGAGGTCGAGCTCGTCGACGCCGTCGCCGGCTCCCCGGGCGCCGCCCGCAACGTCGGCGTCGGACTCGCGCGCGCCCCGTGGACGACGTTCGTCGACGGCACCGACGCGGTCGCGCCGACGTACCTCGAGACGTTGTACGCCGTCCGCCACCGCGAGCGCATCGTCGTCAGCACCACGCCGGCGGGCGACGACGCCCCGCGCCATGTCGCGCCGCACCTCGCGGCGGAGAGCCTGCGCGGGCGGCGCGGCAGGCTCTACCCGACCCGGTGGCTCGTCGACACCCCGTTCGTCGAGGGTCTCTGCGGCAGCGAGGACACGGTGCTCCACGGGCAGCTGCTCAGCCGGTTCGACCGACAGTTCGCCGAGCTCGACCTGACGCCTGCCCCTCTCGGCACGCCCGACCACCGGACCGGCGCTGCGGTCGACGTCGACCCCGACGCGGCCGTCCGCTCCCACCTGGCCGTCCTCACGGCCCTGACGACGGGGACGCAGGCCGACCCTGCCGACCGGACCGCGGTCACGAACGCCCTCGTGGCCGCGGAGGTCGCCGACCTGCGGCAGGTCGCCGAGACCCACCCCGGCGGCCGGGCCCACGTCGAGGCCGCGCTCCGCCACGCCGGCATCCCCGGCATCACCGCCCTTGCCCCGGCCCACGTCGACGGGACGGCCGACGGCTTCGGCCTCTTCCACACGCCACCGTCGGACGCCCGGTCCCTCGTCGTCGTCGCGGGCAGCGCCGGGTCCGTCAACGCGCACGCGCGGATGCTCGGCTTCCTCGCCCGCAGCGGTCACGGCATCCGCGTCCTGCACTACCGAGGTCGGCTCGAGCAGAGCTTGCGCAGGCTGCCCGACACGCATCGCATCAAGGTGCTCCCCACCTCGCTCGGCTGGATCGAGTCCCGGCTCACGGCCGGCGGGGCCCGCCACCGACGGATCGCGCTCCGGGCCTCGCAGGAGGGCCTGCGCCTGGGACGGCGCGCGCTCCCCGAGCTCGTGCCCGCCCGGCTGGCCGCGCCCGCCTACGGCCGCGTCGACACCCGCGCGGCCGCGCTGCTCGCCGAGCCGGGCACGCGGGTCGTCCTCGACCGCGCCGGCTCGACCCTGCTGCGCACGTGGGGCGACGCCAGTCCCACCGTCGGCGCGCACGAGCTCGCCGGCCTCGTGCTGCGCACGGCCGCCAGCCAGCTGCGGGGCTCGCTCGCCGACGCGCACGCCGCCCGTGCGGCATCGCGCCTCCTGCGCGACGAGACCGCACGCACCCGGGTCGAGCTCGACCCCGAGCTGTGGACGATGGTGGCCTACCGGCTGCTCCGCGCGGGGCGGCTCGAGGCCGCGACCGCCCTGCTCGACGACCGGGAGGCCCTCTTCGGCGAGCTCCCCCACCCGGCACTTCGGGCGCTGCACGCCGTCCTCACCGGGGTCGACCCCGGGACCGTCGACGTCGTCGGCGCCGCCCGGGTGACCCTGCGTCACACCGACGAGGCGCTCGCGGACGGCGACCTCGACCGCGCCGCCTTCCTCACGACGGTCGCGCTCGACCTGCTCTTCACGCGGCGCCTGCACACGGCAGAGACGCGCTCGGCGATCGTGTCGGAGCCGGACACCTTCCTCGCGCCCCTGCGCGAGACCGAGGTCGGGCGCCTGCTCGGTCTGCGCACCCCGAGCCCGACCACCCGTCAGGCCACGCCGCCCGGAAGCGGCCGACCGCGCGTCACCGTGCTGCCGGGCGCCTACCCGAAGTTCGCCTCCGCGGTCGTCGCCGGGCTCGCCGAGCACGCCGACGTCGAGGTGCTCGACCTCTCGGCCCGGCAGAAGCGCTTCGCCAACACCGGCGTCGACCCCGTGACGCTGCGCGAGCGGCTGCTCGCCGCGACGGGGCACCCCCGGCCGTCGACCTCGCCACCGCGGAGGCGCTCCCTGCTGCACGGCTGCACCCAGAACGCGACGGCGTACTTCACGAGCTCGGGCTGGCGCACCTTCGCGACCGGCACGGCTTCGCGCTCGTCCTCGCGCAGCAGAGCAGCAGCAACAACTCGAGCTCGTGCTTCAACTGGTTCCAGTCCGGCGACACGGCCCGCGGCCAGGGCGAGGCGGCGAGCATCGCCCAGATGGTCGACTACGCGACGGCGAACTACGGCAGCGACCCGCGTCGCGTCTACGTCACGGGCCTGTCGGCCGGCGCCGCCATGACGGCAGTCATGCTCGCGACCTACCCGGACACGTTCGCCGGCGGCTCGCTCAACGCGGGCATCCCCTACCGCTGTGCCACGTCGACGACTGCCGCCTTCTCGTGCATGAACCCGGGCGTCGACACGTCCCCGGCGGCATGGGGTGACCTCGTGCGGGGTGCGTATGCCGGCTACTCGGGTCCCCGACCCAAGGTGGCCATCTGGCAGGGCCAGTCCGACACCACCGTCGCGCCGGTGAACGGGGTCGAGCTGCGCGACCAGTTCACGAACGCGAACGGCGTCTCCCAGACCCCGACCTCGACGGGCACCATCAGCTCCGGGGTCACGTGGGAGGACTACGCCGGCCAGGTGCGTCTGACGAAGATCGCGGGGATGGGCCACGGCACGGCCGTCGACCCGGGCACGGCCGCCGACCAGTGCGGCACGGCCGGCGCGTACTTCATCGACACGGTGTGCGCGGCCTACGACGACGTCCGGTTCTTCGGCCTCGACGGCGGGAGCTCCCCGACCCCCACGAGCACGACGAGCACGACGAGCACGCCGAGCGGGACCACGACGAGCACCCCGACGACGTCGACGAGCACGACCTCGGCGCCCGCCCCGACCTGCATCACGTCGAGCAACTACGCCCACGTCGTCGCCGGGCGGGCCTACCAGTCCGGCGGATACGCGTACGCCCTCGGCTCGAACCAGAACCTCGGCCTCTACAACACCTTCTACACGGCCACGCTCGAGCAGTCCTCCCCCGGCTACTGGGAGAAGTGCTGAGCAGGCTCAGTTGAGCTTGCGGGTGTCCTCGGGCAGTGCGCCACCGGCGTAGACGTCCTCGGCGAGCCGGGCCAGGGCGGTCAGGGCGACGTTCTGGCTCCACGGCCCGTAGGACACCCGGGCGACGCCGAGGCGCTGGAGCGTCGCGAGGTCGAGCGAGCCGGGGATGGCGATGACGGTGACCGTCTGCGGCCCCAGCTCCTCGACGAGCCGGCTCACGGTCCTCTCGTCGAGCTTGCCGGGGACGAAGAAGGTCGAGGCGCCGGCGTCGAGGTAGGCGCGGCCGCGCTCGACGGCGTCGGCGAGGACGTCGGCCGGGTCGCGGTCGCCGGCCTTGACGTACGCGTCGGTGCGGGCGTTGAGGACGAACGGGATGCCCGCCCGCTCACCGGCGGCGACGGCGGCCTCGACGGCCCGGACGGCGTCGGGCAGGGGCTTCATCTGGTCCTCGAGGTTGGCGCCGACGACGCCGACGTCGATGGCCCGGGCCACCGTCTCGCCCGCGTCGCCGTAGCCCGCCTCGAGGTCGGCCGTCACCGGCAGGTCGACGGCGGCGGCGATGCGACCGACGGCGTCGATCATGAGGTCGCGCGGGATCTGCTCGCCGTCGGGGTAGCCGTACGACGCCGCGATCGAGTGGCTCGCCGTGGCGAGCGCCTTCGTGCCGGGAGTGTCGGCGACGACGCGGGCGGTGATGACGTCCCAGACGTTGACGACGAGCAGCAGCTCGGGGTCGCGGTGCAGGCGCTGGAGCTCGTGGGCCTTGGCAGCGGTGTCCATCTCTCGGGTCCTCTCGGTCGCGGTGCTCGACGGGGTGGACGTACCCGGACGCGACGGGGCACCGACGGCCTCGTCCGCGGCTAGCATCGCGACGTGATCGGGTCGTACGCGTCCGCCGGAGCCTGGGGTGCCCGCCACGGTCCCGTGCTCATCCGGCGGTGGCTCGACCGCGAGCGCGCCGCGACCTTCGTGCTGCTCCTGCTCGGCGAGCTCGTCCTCCTCGCCGCCTTCGCGAGTGGGCTCGTGGCGCTCCTGCTCGTGTCGCAGGACGAGCCGCTCTGGCTGCGCGCGCTCGGCGTCGGCACCTTCGCGATGGCCACCTGTGGCGCGGTCGTGTGGGTCGCCGAGGCGGTCGCCCGCTGGTCGTGGAGCGTGCGGCGCCCGGGGCGGCTCGTCCTCGCCGCAGCGCCGTCCGGTGCCGCCTCGACCGCCGTCCTGCGCTCACGCGGGTCGTTCGCGACGCCGCTCACCAACGCCGTCCTCGTGACGGCCTGGTGCGTCTTCATGGTCGTGCTCACCGCGCCGGCCGCCTGGGCGGCCGTGCTCTTCGGCCTCGTCACGCTCGCCGCCGGCGCGCGGCTGGCGCCCTTCGTCCTCGGTCGAGCCCGTCCCCGGTCGCGTCGCCGTCCCGGTCGCCTACCTCTGGCTCCGCGCGGACGAGCTCTCCGAGCTCATCGGGTGGTATGCCGCCCAGCCGGCTCTGCGGGCACGCCTCGGCACGCAGGAGTCCCTCGCGTGGCGGCCCACGGCGCCGAGCGCCGTGACGATGACCGACGGCGACACCTTCTCCTGACCCCCTTCAGCCGCCGGGTCACCCGCCTGGTCAGCCGCCCGGTTGGCCCTGCTGCTCGGGCCCGATCCGGTAGGGCCGCATCATCTCGTTGTCCTCGTGCTCGACGATGTGGCAGTGCCAGACGAACTGGCCCGGGTTGCTGAACCTGGCCCGGATGCGCGTCACCTCGCCCGGGTAGGCGACGACCGTGTCCTTGACGCCGCTCTCCCACGCCTCGGGCGGGCGGGGATCGCCCGCGAGCCGGGACGGCGGGTCGGTCTCACCGTCCTCGTTGGTCACCAGGGCCTGTCGGTCGACCACCTCGAACGTCGTCTCGTGGACGTGCATGGGGTGGGCGTCGGCCGTGAAGTTGTGGAACTCCCAGATCTCGGTGTCTCCGACGCGAGGACCCTCGGTGACCGGGTCGGCCCACATGAGGTGCTCCGGACCGCCCCCGCTGTCCACGGTGCCCAGCAGCGCCTCGGCGGGTCCGTCCCAGACGTCCGACATCATCTCGAGCAGGGCGAGCGGCCGGGTGCGCGTCTCGGCCGGCAGCGGCGCGAGGGCCGGCAGGCGCAGGAACCGGGGTGGCGTCGTGGGGTCGGGTCCGGTGGCCGGCACGACGCGGAACTGCAGGACCTGCCCGGTCGTGTCGAGGTCGGCAGCGTCGAAGTCGTCGTCCGGCTCCCCACCTCCGAAGGGCTCGTCGGGGCCGACGTTGGCCAGGACGTGCTTCCCGACGGGCACGTGCGTGAAGTCGACGACGAGGTCGGCGCGCTCGGCCAGGCCCATCAGGAGCCGGTTGTCGTGGTCGGCTGTGAGGTTCACCGGCGCAGCCAGGAAGCCGCCCTCGTTGCCGATGGCCCAGACCTCCACGCCGGGGATGTGGGCGAAGTCGAGGATGAGGAAGCGGGACTGGCAGCCGTTGAGGAAGCGGAACCGGTACCGGCGTTGCTCCACGACCTGGAAGGGCCACGTGTTGCCGTTGACCATGATCGTGTTGCCGAAGAACTCGGGGTTCCAGATCGGCGAGAGGTCCGTGTCGGGGACGAAGCCCGGGTCCGCCGCCGTGGCGCCGTCGAAGAACTCGCGGCTGTCGGGGTAGAAGAGGGAGCCGTCCTCGTCGAACGCCCGGTCCTGGATCGCGATCGGGATCTCGTAGTAGGTCTTCTTGGGAGGAAAGGCGTCCCCCCTCTTCGGCGCGGGTCCGGGCAGCACGGCAGTCGCACCGGATCGGACGTCGAGGACAGCCTTATCGCCCTGTGGTCCACCCCTGACGAGGAAGAACCCGGCGGGCCCCGCGTACACGTTGAGGCGGGTCATGCCGAGGGTGTGGTCGTGGTACCAGAGCGTCGACGCACGTTGGTCGTTCGGGTACTGGAAGACGGCGTAGCCCGGGCCCCACCCGGAGCCGAACTTCCGGGCTGCCTTGTCCCTGAAGAAGGCGTACCAGGTGCCCTCGGTCGCGTATCCGGTCGGCAGGTCGCCGGCTGCCGGCAGGAACCAGGCCTCCGGGTAGCCGTCGCTCTCGTCACCGACGCCAACGGCTCCGTGGAGGTGCGTCACCATCGGAACGGGACCGGTGTAGCGCCCCGGGGTCTGATGGAACTCCGGCCGGGTGTCGCGCCCGACAACCCCACCGGGCGGGTTGGCCCAGTGCAACGTCGGGTCGACCGGCAGCAGGTGCGGCAGGTAGTTCCCGCCGGTGTCCACGAGACCGTTGATCCACTTGACCCGCACCGGGCGGCCCCACGTGGACTCGATGGTCAGCGACGGGGCGTGATGGAGCAACAGTCCCTTCTTGCTGCCAGAGGCCACAGCGCCGTAGCCCCACACCGTCGTCGCGGGCAGGCCGGCCGGAAGGATCTGCTGGGAGAGCTGCGTCACCGAGATCTCGTAGTAGTCGACCGGTTTGCCGCCCTTGCGCTTGATGGTCCCCGCGCGCGGCATCACCGGCGGTATGAGCAGCGGCGTCACGAACTTCGGCACCGAGCCCGCGTCCAGCGAGCCCCCGGGGACCGACGCCACCGCCCGCCGCGTCCCTGCCGGTCCGTAGGCGTAGAGCACGAACCCGGCTCCCGCCACGCCTGCTGCCCTGATGAAGCTCCGTCGACTCACCGGCCGACGGCCCGGCTCGCCAAGACCCGTCATCTCGGTCACCACCCAGATCCCTGACCTGATCGATGGCGTCCCCCGGCAGCGCCACGCTGTCCGTGCTCCCCCGGTCTCCTCAGGATCCCACCGGGGAGGGGGCACCACACGGGAACCCGAAAAGGTCGAGTGGTCGCGCCTCAGCGGCGCAGGCGCAGGCCCCGCGGGGTCATGTGGAAGCCGGCCTGTGACAGGGCCTGCACGAGCGGGTGGTCGGAGCCGAGCACCGAGGCGCCGTCGGCCTTCTCGACGGTGAGCCGGCCGAGGGCTCCCTCGCGCACGGCGAGCGCGAGCGCGTCGGCGGCGGCCTGGAGGTGCTCGGGATCGTCGGACCAGCAGAGCATCGTCTTGCCGCCGCGCTCGACGTAGAGGACGAGCTCGCCGTCGACGGTGACGACAAGGGCTCCTGCCTTGCGCCCGGGCTGGTGGCCCTTGCGGCGCGAGGCGCCCTTGGCCGGGATCTCGCCTGCCGCGTCACCGGAACTCGGTGCGCCGTCGGGCTCCTGGGCGGCGTCGGTGAGCCCACGCTCGGGCCAGGCGATCGCGGCGCCGTAGGGGTTGGCAGGGTCACTGGCCGCGAGGACGAGGGCCGGCGGTCCGGAGCGCTCACGGCCACGCTGGCCTCCGCGGCCAGTCGCGGCGGGTGTCGGCGTGAGCCACTCGTCGCGCTCGGCAGGGTCGACGCGTCGGCCGCTGCCGCCCTCGTCGCCTCCGGGCAGGCGTGACATCGACCGGAGCCGGTCGACGGCGCCCGTCGAGGCGAACTGCGAGGCGCCGAGGCCCTCGACGAAGTAGCCGCGCCGGACCTTGCCGGCCTCCTCGGCCGCGGCGAGCACGCGATAGACCGCCGCGAAGCCGCCCGGGACGTCCTCGGTGACGACCGACCCGCGGGTCAGCACGCCGTAGCGGTCGAGCAGCAGCTCGGCGTTGGTGACGGCGCGCACCGTCGGGTCGGACTCGGCGGGCGGGAGCGCGGTCCAGCGACCCACGCCGGTCGACGGTCCGGAGCCGACCGCGCGGCCTGCCGCCAGTGCCTTCCCCGTCGCGGCCTCCTCGGCGGCCTCGACCTGGGACGGGCTCGTGCCCGCGAGGGGCCCGCGTAGGGATCCGAAGCGGCCGAGCGAGCCGCGCCGGCCGGCATACCTGCTCGACCGTGGGCCGGAGGAGGTGCGCTTGTGCGCGGTGCGTCCGCCGGCGAGGAGGGCGCGCAGCGGCGCGATGGTGTCGTTGGTGACGCGCCCCGACCACAGCAGCGACCACAGGGCGTCGTTGAGCTCGCTGTCGCCGAGCCCCACGCGGGTCGAGAGGGCCCGGAAGAAGTACGCGCCGCCGCCCTCGAGCGCGTCGAGGACAGCGCGCTCGTCGTCGGAGAGCTCGACGACCTCGGGTGGCGTGAGCGTCAGGTGGGCGGCATCGGCGAGGTGGAGGCTGACCCAGCCGTCGTCGCCGGGCAGCGAGCCGTGGCCGCGCCAGACGACCTCGCCCGAGCTCATCACCTCGTCGAGCAGCGCGGGGCGGTAGTCGGCGACGCGCGCCGGCAGCACGAGCGACTCGACGGCGCTCGCGGGCACCACGGCCCCGGTGAGCTGCTCGACCGCACGCAGCAGCCCTTCGCGGCCGCGCAGCCCGCCGCCGACGCCCTGCCACTGCGGCAGGAAGCGGGCGAGGTCGGGCTGGGCGACCGGCTCGACCTCGTGCCGGAGCGCGGCCAGCGAGCGGCGCCGGAGCAGGCGCAGCACCTCGGCGTCGCAGAACTCGGGGCCGTGACCACCACCGTTCTCGGTGGGCAGCAGCTCGCCCTCGACGACCCGGCCGGCCGAGACGAGTCGGCGCAGCGCGTCGTGGACGACCGCAGGTCCGACCCCCCACCAGGACGCGACGGTCTGGACGGCGAAGGGACCGTGGGTGCGGGCGAAGCGCGCGACGAGGTCGGCGAGCGGGTCGGGCACCGGGTCGAGGAAGGCCTGCGGCACCCCGACCGGGAGCGCCGTGCCGAGGGCGTCGCGCAGCCGGGCGGCGTCCTCGATCGCAGCCCAGCGGTCGTCGCCGCCGACGCGCACGGCGATGACCCGGCGGGCCGCCTCGAGCTCGGTGAGGGCCGCCTCGACGGCGACCGGCTCGAAGCCCTCGGCCGCCCGGGCGACGATGTCGCGGACCGACAGCGGGCCGAGCACTCGGAGCAGGTCGGCGACGTCCTCGCCGTCCCGCGCCCCGCGCTCGGGCGTCAGCCGCTGCAGCTCGGCCTCGGTGCGGGCCACCGCCTCGGGGTCGAGCAGGTCGCGCAGCGCGAGCGCCTCACCCTGGCCGAGCAGCTCGGACAGCAGCGACGGGTCGAGCGCGAGCGCCGCCGCCCGGCGCTCGGCGAGCGGCGAGTCGCCCTCGTAGAGGTACTGGGCGACGTAGCCGAAGACGAGCGACTTGGCGAAGGGGCTGGGCTGGCTCGACTCGACGTCGACGACCTTGACGGCACGCGAGCGGATGTCGCCCATGAGCTCGACGAGGCCCGGTACGTCGAAGACGTCCTGGACGCACTCGCGCACGGCCTCGAGGACGATGGGGAAGCTGGGGTACTGGCTGGCCACCTCGAGCAGCTGGGCGGCGCGCTGCCGCTGCTGCCAGAGCGGCTGGCGCTTGTCGGGCCGGCGGCGCGGCAGCAGGAGCGCCCGGGCCGCGCACTCCCTGAACCGCGCTGCGAACAGGGCCGATCCGCCGATCTCCTGCGTGACGAGCTCGCTCACCTCCTCGGGCTCGAGGGTGACGAGCTCGACGAGCTGCTGGCCGACGGCCGCGCCGTCCTCGAACTCGAGGTCGGGCAGCCGGAAGACGATGCCGTCGTCGCCGTGCATGGCCTGGACGTCGATGCCGAAGCGCTCGCGCATGCGCGCCGCGACGCAGAGCGCCCACGGCGCGTGCACCTGCCCGCCGAAGGGTGAGAGGACGGCCACGCGCCAGTCGCCGATCTCGTCGCGGAAGCGCTCGACGACGATGGTGCGGTCGTCGGGGACGTGGCGCGTCGCCTCCTTCTGCTCGGTGAGGTAGCCGATGAGGTTGTCGGCGGCCCACTCGTCGAGGCCGGCGGCCGTGACCCGCGCGCGGGCCCGCTCGGGCGTCAGTCCGACGATCTCGCGGACGAAGCCACCGAGGGCGCGGCCCAGCTCGGCGGGCCGGCCCTGCTGGTCGCCCTTCCAGAACGGCAGCTTGCCGGCCTGTCCGGGAGCGGGCGTCACGAGCACCCGGTCGTGGGTGATGTCCTCGATGCGCCACGTCGAGGTGCCGAGGGTGAAGACGTCGCCGACGCGCGACTCGTAGACCATCTCCTCGTCGAGCTCGCCGACCCGGCGACCGGGCCCCTCCCCGGAGGCGAGGAACACGGCATACAGCCCCCGGTCGGGGATGGTGCCGCCGCTCGTCACGGCGAGGCGCTGGGCGCCGCGGCGACCCGAGAGCGTGTCGGTGACGCGGTCCCAGACGATGCGCGGGCGCAGCTCGGCGAACTCGTCGGACGGGTAGCGTCCGGCGAGCATGTCGAGCGTGGCCTCGAGGACCGAGCGCGGGAGCGAGGCGAAGCTCGCCGTGCGGTGCACGAGCGCCTCGACGTCGGCGACGCTCCAGTCGTCCATGGCGCACATCGCGACGACCTGCTGGGCGAGCACGTCGACGGGGTTGGCCGGGATGCGCAGCGACTCGATGGCGCCGGCGCGCATGCGCTCGACGACGACGGCGGTCTGCACGAGGTCGCCGCGGAATTTCGGGAACATGACGCCCTGGCTCACGGCGCCGACCTGGTGCCCGGCGCGACCGACGCGCTGGAGCCCGCTCGCCACCGACGGCGGGCTCTCGACCTGGATGACGAGGTCGACGGCGCCCATGTCGATGCCGAGCTCGAGGCTGCTCGTCGCGACGACGGCGGGCAGCCGGCCGGCCTTGAGGTCCTCCTCGATGGTGGCGCGGTGCTCCTTGCTCACGGAGCCGTGGTGGGCGCGAGCGAGCACGGCCGGCGCGCCGCGCGACACCCCCGCCTGGGCCATGACCTGGGCCGGCGGGCGGGTCGACAGCGCGGCGAGGCCCGGGACCGGGAGGTCCTCCTGCTCGGCGAGGCGCTCCTCCCAGATCTCGTTGAGGCGCGAAGTGAGCCGCTCGGCGAGGCGCCGCGAGTTGGAGAAGACGATCGTCGAGCGGTGCTCGGCGATGAGGTCGACGATGCGCTCCTCGACGTGCGGCCAGATGCTCGCCTGCGGCGCCTGCCCCGCGGCCGGTCCGGACAGGTCGGGGACCCCGGGCGAGATCTCGGCCGGGGCGCCGCCCAGCTCGCCCATGTCGGGGACGGGGACGACGACGTCGAGGTCCCACTGCTTCGTCGACACCGGCTGCACGATCTCGACCGGTCGGCCGCCCGCGAGGTAGCGCGCGACCTCCTCGACGGGGCGCACCGTCGCCGAGAGACCCACGCGCTGGGCGGGGGTGGGCAGCAGGGCGTCGAGGCGCTCGAGGCTGAGGGCCAGGTGGGCGCCGCGCTTGGTGCCGGCGACGGCATGGACCTCGTCGATGATGACCGTCTCGACGCCCTTGAGCGCCTCGCGCACCGACGAGGTGAGCATGAGGAAGAGCGACTCGGGCGTCGTGATGAGGATGTCGGTGGGCGTACGGGCGAAGGCCCGGCGCTCGTTGGCGGGGGTGTCGCCCGAGCGCACGCTGACGCTGATGTCGGGCGGCGGCAGCTCGAGCCGCGTCGCGGCGTGGCCGATGCCGACGAGCGGGGCGCGGAGGTTGCGCTCGACGTCGACGGCCAGCGCCTTCATCGGCGAGACGTAGAGGACGCGGCACCGCTCGAGCCGCTCCTCGGGGACCGGCTCGCTCGCCATCCGGTCGATGGCCCACAGGAAGGCCGAGAGCGTCTTGCCCGAGCCGGTCGGGGCGACGACGACGGTGTGGTGGCCCGAGCTGATGGCGTCCCACGCGCCGGCCTGGGCGGTCGTGGGCGCGCTGAAGCTGCTCCGGAACCACTCGGCGGTCGCCGGAGAGAATCGGTCGAGCACGTCGACCTGCTTGCCCTGTGCCATCGGGGTCAGCCTGCCATCCCGCGCCGACACCACAAGGCCCGCCGGGCCTCAGGAGAGGTACGGGTTGCCGCCGCTCCACTTGAGCACTCCGGTCCAGGCGGGCCGCACGAGCGGGTCGTAGCTCTTGCGCGCGTGGAAGGCGACGCGGAGCACGCCGCCGTCGTTGATCACCTCGGCGCCGCCCGGGCCGCAGAAGCGGTCGGTCGTCGAGACGCCCATGCCGCCGACCCAGCGCGGGTTGCCCAGGGCGAAGAGGTCGGTGCCCGACCAGACCTGCGTCGCGTAGGTGCAGTCCTTGTAGCCGTTGCGCGACACGAAGAGGTGCACCTTGCCGGCGGAGTCGCGGTAGACGTCTGGCGCCTCGGCGACGCCGAGCCGATGCGGCTCGCGCTGAGGACGACCCTGGGCGAGCCGGCCAGCGTCGTGCCGGCCGCGTTGTCGACGCGCACGGCCATGATCTGGAAGCGGCGCGGGCTGTAGTTGCCGATCTTGTAGACGAGGTAGCGGTTGCCGTAGCGGGTGCGGTACTCGACCGGGTCGATGGCCTCGGAGTAGCCCGCGGGCGGGCAGATGAGCGGCGTCGACACCGGGCTGAAGGCACCCGTCGGCGACGACGAGCGGGCCGCGCCGATGCAGTGCTTGTTGTGGTTGGCCGTGCCGGGGGCCTCTCGGCGGGCGGCGAAGTACATCGTGAAGCGCTCGGAGCCGGGCGTCGTCGCCGTCTGGAAGACGTGCGGTGCCCACAGCTGCGCGGGCGAGCTGTCGGTCGTCTCGAAGGTCCAGGCCGGGCGGGCGTTCATCGAGTTGCCGAGGACCGAGAAGCCCGACCCGGGCGACGCCGAGCGAGCGACCCGGAAGCCTGCGCCCGTCGCGTACAGGTAGTACTTCGTGCCCTGGGCGCGCGTCGTGAACGTCGCGAAGCCGGGGTCCGGGAAGTCCCGGGCGATGACGTTGCGGGCGCTCGCGCCCGTCGTGACGGCCTGCGCGGGCGCGCTCGCGAGCGCTCCCGGCATGGCGACCGCCGCGACCGCCGCGGCCGCGAGGGCAGCGGCGACTGCTGACTTCTTCATGTGGTGTGCCTGTTTCCCCTGGAGAGACCGGGCGGCCTGCCCGGTCAGCGCGATTCTGCGCCCTCGGCACTGGCGGCGTCGATGGGTACCCCTACCCGGATCCGGGCCGGGCGACGGTTGGGAGCATGGCCCCGCCGGACGGCATACTCGCGTGGTGACGAAGAACCTCAGCGAGCGCATCCCGCGGGACCCCGATCCCGACGCCCTCTACGAGGTCTTCACCGAGTGGACGACCGAGCGCGGCCTCACGCTCTACCCGCACCAGGAGGAGGCGTTCCTCGAGATCCTCAGCGGGAGCAACCTCATCCTCTCGACGCCGACGGGCTCCGGGAAGTCGCTCGTCGCGACGGCCGCGCACCTGACGGCGCTCGCCGACGACCGGGTGTCGTTCTACACCGCGCCGATCAAGGCGCTCGTCTCCGAGAAGTTCTTCGCGCTCTGCGAGCAGTTCGGCGCCGACAACGTCGGCATGATCACCGGTGACGCGTCCGTCAACGCCGACGCCCCGATCATCTGCTGCACCGCCGAGATCCTCGCGAACCTCGCTCTGCGAGAAGGCAGCTCGGCCGACGTCGGTCTCGTCGTCATGGACGAGTTCCACTTCTACTCCGAGCCCGACCGCGGGTGGGCGTGGCAGGTGCCGATCATCGAGCTGCCGCACGCGCAGTTCGTCCTCATGTCGGCCACCCTCGGTGACGTCACGATGTTCACCGACGACCTGACCCGACGCACCGGCCGCTCCACGGCCGTCATCAGCGGCACCGAGCGTCCCGTCCCCCTGGAGTTCTCGTATGCCGTCACCCCCCTCCACGAGACCATCGAGGAGCTGCTCGAGAAGGACCGCGCGCCCGTCTACGTCGTCCACTTCACGCAGGCGGCCGCCCTCGAGCGCGCCCAGAGCCTCATGGCGGTCAAGATCACGACGCGCGAGGAGCGCGAGGCGATCGCCGAGCGCATCGGCGCCTTCCGCTTCGGGGCGGGCTTCGGGCGCACCCTCTCGCGGCTCGTGCGGCACGGCATCGGCGTGCACCACGCGGGCATGCTGCCGAAGTACCGCCGCCTCGTCGAGCAGCTCGCCCAGGACGGCCTGCTCAAGGTCATCTGCGGCACCGACACCCTCGGCGTCGGGATCAACGTGCCGATCCGCACGGTCCTGCTCACCGGCCTGACGAAGTTCGACGGCACGAAGCAGCGCCTGCTCAAGGCGCGCGAGTTCCACCAGATCGTCGGGCGCGCCGGACGGGCCGGGTTCGACGCACGCGGCTGGGTCGTCGCCCAGGCTCCCGACCACGTCGTCGAGAACCTCCGGGCCGTCGAGAAGGCGGGCGACGACCCCAAGAAGCAGAAGAAGATCCAGCGCAAGAAGGCGCCCGACGGCTTCGTCAACTGGTCCGAGGAGACGTTCGAGCGGCTCATCGTCGCCGAGCCGGAGCCGCTCCAGCCGCGGATGCGCGTGTCGCACTCGATGCTCGTCAACATCCTGGCGCGCGAGGGCAACCCGGTCGCCCACGCGGCGCGCCTGCTCTCCGACAACCACCACGAGGCCAAGGACCAGCGGCGCCTCCAGCGGCATGCGCTCGTGCTGGCCAAGGAGCTCATCACGTCCGGCGTCGTCGAGCGCCTCGCCACCGTCGAGGACTCCGGCCGACGGCACGCGCTGACCATCGACCTCCAGCGCGACTTCGCCCTCAACCAGCCGCTCGCACCCTTCGCCCTCGCCGTCATGGACACCCTCGACCCCGAGAGCGACACCTACGCCAGGGACCTCGTCTCCGTCATCGAGGCCATCCTCGAGGACCCCCGACAGGTGCTGTGGGCGCAGGAGTTCAAGGCCCGGGGCGAGGCCGTCGCGGCGATGAAGCTCGACGGCGTCGAGTACGAGGAGCGCATGGAGCGGCTCGAGGAGGTCACCTGGCCCAAGCCGCTGGCCGAGCTGCTCGAGGTGACGCTCACGGCCTACCGCCAGAGCCACCCGTGGATCTCGCAGGACGCGCTGTCGCCGAAGTCGGTCGTCCGCGAGATGTACGAGCGCGGCATGACCTTCAACGAGTTCGTGTCCTACTACGGGCTGTCCCGGTCCGAGGGGCTCGTCCTGCGCTACCTCACCGACGCCTACCGCACCCTGCGGCACACGATCCCCGAGACCAGCCGCACCGAGGAGCTCGAGGACATCATCGAGTGGCTCGGCGAGCTCGTGCGCCAGACCGACTCGAGCCTGCTCGACGAGTGGGAGGACCTCGTCAACCCGAGCGACGCCGTGCTCACCCAGACCGACATCGCCCCGCCGGCGCGGCCGATCACCGGCAACGAGCGGGCGTTCACCGTCATGATCCGCAACTCGATGTTCCACCGGGTCGAGCTCGCGTCCCGCGACGAGTGGGAGGCGCTCGGTGCGCTCGAGGCCCGCGTCGCCGAGCTCACCGACCCCCCGCAGAAGGTCGTCATGGACGCCCAGGCGTGGAACGACGCCCTCGGCGCCTACTACGACGACCACGACGCCATAGCGACCGACCAGGGGGCGCGCTCACCGGCGCTGCTCCAGGTCGAGCGCACGCCCGCCGAGTGGCGGCTGCGCCAGGTCGTCGTCGACCCCGAGGACGACAAGGACTGGGGCATCACGGCCGTCGTCGACCTCGCGGCGAGCGACGAGGCCGGCGCTGCCGTCCTCACCGTCACCGGCTTCGAGCGCCTGGGCGGCTGACCGTGGCGGTTCGCGAACACCCCACCGACCACGACGGCGTCCTCGTCGAGGCCGCCGACGGCGGCAACGGCACGGGCGTCCTCGTGCTGTCCGGGTCGAGCGGCCGCGTCGAGCGCGACCGGGCGCGGCTGCTCGCCGGCGCCGGCGTGACCGCCGCACTGACCTACCGGTGGTTCGGCGGCGAGGGCCAGCCGGTCGGCATCTGGGAGTACCCCCTCGAGGCCTTCGCCCCCTCCGTCGCGTCCCTCGCCGAGCGCTGCGACCGCGTCGTGCTCGTGGGCACCTCCAAGACGGCCGAGGCCTTCCTCGCGTATGCCGCCGACGACCCGGTCGTCGACGCCGTCGTCGCGCTCGCGCCGAGCCACGTCGTGTGGGCCAACGTCGGCCCCGGCCCCGACGGGGAGCTGCGCCCGCAGCACTCGTCGTGGTCCCGTGCCGGCGAGGCGCTCCCGTTCGTGCCCTACGAGGACGCGGCCGAGCCCGCGGGCGAGCCACCCGCGTTCACCCCCGTCTACGCGCAGAGCCTGCGCTCGGCGGGGGCAGCGGTGGCCGCCGCGACGATCCCCGTCGAGCGCTTCTTCGGCGACGTGCTGCTCGTGGCGGGCGGCGACGACCAGGTGTGGCCGTCGGTGACCTTCGCGCGGGCCGTCCAGGCCCGGCGCCGGGCCCTCGACCTGCCGACGACGCTCGTCACGCACCCGCAGGCCGGGCACCGCGTCATCCTGCCCGGTGAGCCCGTCGCGGGCGGCGGGCTGCGGATGGCCCGTGGCGGCACCGAGGCCGCCGACCGCGAGCTCGGCGAGCGCGCGTGGCCCGAGATCCGGCGCGTCCTCGACCTGCACCGACGCGGGAGGCCGCGGATCTGAGGCACCTCGCCGGCCGGCATACGCCGATCTCCCGATGTGCCCGGGTGCACCTCAGAACGACGCTGGAGAGGCCAGCACGACACCGACCTCGAAGGATCCACGCCATGCTCTCCCCCCACATCGTCAGCGCCCTCCTCGCCCAGCGCGAGGCCGACCTCCGGCAGCGGGCCGAGCTGGCCCGCCTGCGTCACCCGGAGCCCGAGCCGGAGCACGCGGTCCCGGCGGGACGGCGCCGGACGTCGCGCGACCACGGCCGCCGCCGGCACCTGCGGCTCGTCTGAGCCCCCGGCCCGAGAAGCCCCCGGGCGACGCGCCGATTTCCTGCCCGACGTGGGTATGTTCCCCAGTGGCCCATCGGGGACCCCTCAACCGACAGGATCACGTGCATGGACTCCACAGACGTCAAGGTCGCATCACAGCGCGCGGGTGACCACCCGGCGCTCGAGACGGCAGCGCGCATCGGCTACGCCGTCAACGGCGTGCTGCACATCATCATCGGCGCGATCGCGCTGAGACTCGCCTTCGGAGCGAAGGGCACCAGCGCCGACCAGTCCGGCGCCCTGGGCTCGATGGCCGACAACGGCTTCGGCCTCTTCCTCCTCTGGGTCGCCGTCATCGCCTGGCTCGGCCTCGCCCTGTGGCAGATCACGGAGGCCATCTCCGGAGGCTGGGAGACCAGTGACCGGCTCAAGGCGGCCGGCAAGGCCGTCGTCTACCTCGCCCTCGCCTGGACCGCGTTCCGGTTCGCGAGCGGCAGCGGCTCCTCGAGCAAGAACCAGACCACCGACTTCACCGCGAGCCTCATGAAGCAGCCCGCAGGCCAGTGGCTCGTCGCCCTCCTCGGGCTCGCCGTCATCGGCGTCGGCGTCTACCACGTCGTCAAGGGATGGACGAAGAAGTTCCTCCAGGACCTCGAGACCCACCCGAGCGAGTGGATCGTCAAGGCCGGTCGCATCGGCTACATCGCCAAGGGCATCGCCCTGGCCATCGTCGGTGGTCTCTTCGTCCTCGCGGCCGTGCGGCACAAGCCCAGCGAGGCCCGCGGCCTCGACGGCGCACTCCGCAACCTGCTCGGCGCCCCCGGAGGCCCGGTGCTGCTCGCCCTCGTCGCGCTCGGCCTCATCGCCTTCGGCGTCTACTGCTTCGGCCGCGCCCGCCACGCCGACGTCTGAACCGCGCCGACTGACGCGCGACGCGCGACGGCCCCGAGTGCCCGGACATTTCCGGGCACTCGGGGCCGTTTCCGTCTCGACTGCATCAGGGCCACCGCCGCCTGCTCTGTGTGTCACGCATCACGAGTGCAGGAGGACACCATGACCACGATGTACCTGAACGAGGCCATCGCCCGTCAGCGCACCGCCGACCTCGGTCGACGGACCCGACGCGCCCAACGACCCGTCGTCGACCCGCAGACGACGCCGCGCAGCGGCCTGGTCCTCATCCGCGGGTGGCGCATGCGCCGGTCGCAGGTGTCCCCCGGTTGAGACCTCGCGGGAACGAGAACGGCGATGGCCGGGAGCCCGAATCGGGTTCCCGGCCATCGCCGTTCGCAGGTCGGAGTCGCGTCAGCGGGAGACGGCCTCGCGTGCCGCGCTCGTCACGCGCTCGCCGGTCGTCCGGCGGCGCAGGTAGTTCCACGCGAGCAGCGCGCACACGATGCCGTTGACGAGCCCGACGAGGATGTCGACGAGGTGGTGCATGCCGCGGTAGAGGCGGGCGTAGCCCACGAGGAGCGGCACGATCGCGCAGACCACGGTGACGAGGCGCCGCAGCCACACCGTCTCGATGCGCTGGGCCATGAGCGCGAAGGTGAGGTAGAGCGCGGTCGCCGCCCCCATGTGGCCGCTGGGGTAGCTCGACGTCGGGGGTGCCGGGTCGAGGTGCTCGACGGCCGGTCGCTTGCGGTCGGTGAGGGTCGTCGCGGCGACGAAGACGCTCGCCTGGGCGGCGATCGCGATGGCCGGTATGACGGCATACCACCACTGCTTCGTGCGCCACCACACGATGGCCACGACGCAGACGCAGACGCCGATGACGATCTCGGTGTTGCCGATGCGGGACCACACCATGGTGATCGAGTTCCACAGCTCGGTGCGCCCGGCGGCGACGCTCTTGCTGAGGTCGTCCTCCCAGGGGAGGTTGTCGAGGGGACCCATGATGAGGAGGCCGAGCCCGACGATGAGACCGAAGAGGACGACGGCGGGAGCGAGCACGCGCAGCGCCATGTCCCGCAGCGCCGACCCGACGGTTGGTCGCGAGGAGTCGATCTCGTAGCGGTGGACGAAGGTGTGGTTCACGTGCTGCCTTTCGATGACTCGGGCCCGACGTCCCCCTCCGGCGGAGGGGGTTCGTCCGGGCTCTGGGGGTTCCACCCGAGGTAGCCGACGTAGGACGCCGTGCCCAGGCCGACCCCGAAGAGGATCCCGGCCAGGACGTCTGAGGGGTAGTGCACGCCGAGGAAGACGCGGTCGAGGGCCGTCAGGAGGACGTAGGCCGTCAGGCCGGCCACGAGCCACCGGCGGGCGACGGGCGACAGCAGCGGCCAGAGCAGGAGCGTCATGACGGTCGCGATGGCCGCGGCGTTGGCCACGTGGCCCGAGGGGAAGCTGTAGCCCGGGGCGTGCGAGACGGGGTCGCTGACGGCGGGGCGGGCCCGCCGCACGACCTCCTTGAGGACGAGCTGGAGGTTCCAGGCGACCATCATCGTGATGAACGCCCAGAGACAGCGGGTCGCGAGCTCGCGGTGGCGGCGCCACACGACGAAGCACACACCCGAGGCGATGATGTAGACCCACTTCGGCTGGGTGGCCTCCTGCCAGGCGAGCAGGACCGTCTTGAGCCACGGGTTGTCGCGGGTGATGTCGGTCGCGGCGACGATGAGCCGCTCGTCGAGCTCGATGACGGGGAGGAACTTCTCGCGCACGACGAACGCGAGAGCCGTGACGGGGACGGCGAAGGCGAGCCCGAACCCGACGGCCTTGAGCAGGCGGCGGCCGCGACCCACGGGTCGCCGGCCGTCAGGACGTCGCTCAGCCAACCCGGACCACCAGCGAGTCGGGGAGGATGCGGATGCCGAGGGAGACGTGCTCGCCGATCGGGTCGCCGTCGATCTCCGCCTCGACGGGTCGGCCCGCGGTGATGGTGAACTCGCGTCCGCGGAAGCGGTCGAGACGGCCGTGGCCGGCGCGGTGGCGCGTCACGACGTCCGAGAGGACGGAGAACCAGCCGAGCGCGCCGTTGGGTGCGACGACGACGGCGTCGAGGATGCCGTCGTCGATCTTGGCCTGGGGCATGAGCTCGATGCCGCCCTGGAGCGTTCCGCAGTTGCCGACGACGACGGTGCGCGCATGCCGTCTCACCGACCCGCTCCGTTCGTCGTGGCCGCGCTCGTGGTCGCCGTGCTCGCCGGTCACGCCGGAGCCACCTCTCGAGGCGACGTCGACGCGGAAGCCGCGGCTGAACACCTGGCGCAGGGCGCTGAAGACGTAGGCGATCCAGCCGACCGCTGCCTTGACCTTCTCGTTGGTGCCGGCCATGACCTGGCCGTCGAGGCCGAGGCCGGCCATGACGAGGAAGACCTCCTCGTCGTCGGCCACCTGGTCGCCGCCGTCCTTCGTCGCGTGGCTCGCGGACGGGCGGATCGGCTCGTCGGACACGCGCATGAGGCCGACGTCGATGCGGCGGTCGGTGCCTCCGAGCATCGCCTCGACGGCGTCCTCCAGCGAGTCGACGGGAAGGCCGAGGTTGCGGGCGAGCAGGTTGCCCGTGCCGCCCGGTAGCAGGCCCAGCGCCACGTCGCTGCCGACGAGCGCCGAGGCGACCGCGCGGACGGTGCCGTCACCACCCAGCGATGCGACGACGTCCGAGCCGGCGCGGACGGCCTCGCGCCCCTGCTTCTCGCCGGTCTCGTCCTTGGTGGTCTCGATCCACGACGGGTCCTCCCAGCCGTGCCGGGCCGCTGCCTTGGCGACGAGCTCCTGGGCAGCGACGAGGTCGTCGACCTTGACCGGGTTGTAGACCACGGTGAGGCTGCGACGAGCGCTGGGCGTGTCTGACATGTGGGGATCCTAGGGCTCGGGGCGTGAGGGGGGCGGCCGTCGAGCGGGGCCAGTCCGTGACATACCCCGACCGGGCACCCAGCCGACCACCAGCGCACCACCAGCCGGCGTCCAGCCGTCGAGCCGGTCGCGGCGGTAGCCTCCGAAGATGCCCACCATCCGGCGTCGTCTCGCCGTCGCCGTCGTCGTCGGGGTGCTCGCCGGGGTCCTCGTGCCGCTGGGACCAGCCCACGGATTCCTCGTCCACGGGCTCGCCGGCTTCGTCGTCGCCGGGCTCGCCTTCGCCGTCCCGCTCCTCGTCCACGTCCTCGGCCACGACGCCGACACGACCCGCGAGAAGGTGCAGGGCCGCGACGGCGACGCCGCCTGGTACGACGTCGTCGTCATCCTCGTCGGGCTCGCCAGCCTCGCGGGCGTGACCATCCTCCTCGTCGGTGGCCGCGCCCTGCGCGGCGCCGAGGTCGTCGACGCGGTCGTCGGGGTCGGCGCGGTCGCCGTCGGGTGGCTCTGCGTCCACACCGTCTACGTGCTGCGCTACGCCCGCGTCTTTTACGCGAGCCCGCGCCCACCCATCGACTTCAACCAGGACGAGGACCCGACGTTCTCGGACTTCGCCTACTTCTCCTTCAACCTCGGCATGGCCTACCAGGTCTCGGACACCGACCTCAGGAGCTCGGCCGTGCGCCGGGTCGTGCTCGGGCACACGCTGCTCGCCTACCTCTACGGGACCATCGTCATCGCCGCGACGATCAACCTCGTCGCGGGCATCGGCGGCTCGCTCGGCTAGGAGAGGCCGAGCCGCGCCTTCTCGTCGGTGACCCACAGGCCGATGAGCCCGCCGAAGTGCGCCATGAAGCGGTCGCGCTCGTGCGCCGGGTAGGTCGTGACGACGGTCGAGCGGAGCAGGTTGGTGAACACGTCGGACTGCACCCACTCGAGGACCGCGGTGTCGAGGTGCGGCAGGTGGCGCTCGCACCACGCCCAGTAGGCGGCCGTGTCGAAGTACTCGTCGGCGATCGCGAGGAACTCGTCGAGCTTCTCCTCGTCGGTGAGGTCGTCGCGGTCGGCGACGTCGAAGTAGCGGCGCATCTCGAGGTCCATCGGGCCGCGGCGACCGGTGATGACGCAGAAGGTCGACCACCGCACGAGCGCCTTGATGGCCCACGGGAAGTAGTAGTGCAGCGACGTGACGGCGACGTCGGGGCAGGCGTTGGCGTAGTCGATCGGGTAGACGTCGTCACCCTTGACGAGCATCTCGCACGAGTTGAACTCCCAGCCGAACATCGCGTTGACGATGCGGCTGATGGCCGCGGTCTGCTTGCCGGCCGACGGGGACAGGAAGTCGTGGCTCACGGCATACCGGTTGTGCATCGGCTGCTCGGGCCGGAAGTCCATGACCATCGTCTCGGGACCGATCGACAGGGCCCGCGCGAAGTGGTCGTACTCGATGGTCGACTGCAGGTGCATGAGCATCTCGCCGGACTCGTCGTAGGCCTTGACGAGGTCGGTCTCGTCGTTGATCCGGGAGACGCCGCGCCAGCCGCCGCCGTCGAAGGGCTTCATGTACATCGGGTAGCCGAGCCGGTTGGCGATCGCCTTGAGGTCGAACGGGCGGTTGTACTTCGCGGACGTGTAGGCCCAGCGGACGTTGTCGACGGGGTGCTTGTAGGGCACGAGCCACGTCTCGGGGACCTTGAGCCCGAGGCGCATGAGGGCGACGTAGGCGCTGTGCTTCTCCATGGACTGGAAGGTGAAGGGGCTGTTGAGCAGGTAGGTGTCGTTCATCAGCGCGGCCTTCTTGAGCCACTCGCGCGGGTGGTAGTACCAGTAGGCGAGGCGGTCGATGACGAGCTCGGTGCGCACCGGCTGGCGCAGGTCGAACGGCTCGATGGTGAGCCGCTCGCTCGTCAGCTCGTGGGTGACGCCGTCGTCGGTCGTGATCGGCCCGACGAGCGCGAGCAACGCCTCGAAGGCGGTGGGCCAGTCCTCCTCGGCACCGAGCAGGAGCCCGACGAGGTGCGTCCTCGTCGACGAGGTGCTCGATGCGGCGGACTGGTCCTGCTGTGCGGTGTCGGTCATCGTGCTGCTCCTACCGTCGGGGGTCGGGTCATCGACTGCGATCCTTGCAGGAACCGCGGCGTCTGTCGCCGGTCAGCGGGTGGCCGGACGGGCGAGCAGGTCGAGCAGGTGCGGGTCGAACGCCGCCTCCCACGAGCGCCAGTCGTGCCGGCCCGGCAGCTCGGTGAAGGACACGTCGTGACCGCTCGCGGCGAGGGTCCGCGCCATCTGGCGGTTGTTCGTCAGGTTGCCCTCGTCGGTGCCGCACGTCATGACGATGCGCGCGTCGGTGCGGCGTCGCCGGACCCGCCTGACGTTGGTCACGAAGGTCGTGACGCGGTCCCAGAACTCGAAGTCCTCCTCGTCGTCGACGCGCCTGCGGAAGAAGGACCCCGACTGCAGGAAGAGCCCACCGAACGTCCCCGGGTGGCACCACTCCGCCTGGAGGGAGGCGAGCGCTCCCAGGCTCGCCCCCATGAGGGTCGGCCTCCCGTCGATGGCGTATGCGGTCCCGACCGTCGGGAGCACGTGCGCGGTGAGCGCCTCCGCCCAGAGGGGGTTGGCGGCATACCGCTCGTTGCGCGCTCCGGGCTCGAGCAGGACGACGCGGGTCGGTGGGACGCGGCCGGCGTCCGTCGCGGCGCGCAGGACGGAGAGGAGGTGGGCGCGGCGGGAGTACTCCGGACCGTCGTGGGCCATGAGCAGCGGGAGCGCCTCGGCGCGTCGCGTGCCGACCGGCGTGACCATCGCGAGCTCGATGTCGCCGACCGGAGTGCCGGTGACCGTCAGTCTCGTGCGCGCCATGCGGAGACCCTATGCGCGGATGCCGACAGGGACACCCCTGGTCGTCCACAGGTCGCTTCAGTCCTCGGGTTCGACTGCAGGAGAGACCAACTCGTTGTCCACAGGTTGGCTCCGGCTCTTGAAACGCGGTCGAACACCTGTTCTAATAGAGGTCCTGAAGGTGCCATCAAAAGGAGGTTCCCGTGCCGTACGTCGCGTCGCCGGCCGAGACCTCCGCCGTGCGCTCGGGAGGGCCCTGGCCGGTGCTGCGTGCCCGATGGTCCTCCGACCCGGACCACTGGGCGCGCACCCTCGACCCGGTCCTCACGCAGCTGCGCGCGGGGCGCGGGCGGGCCCGAGCGGCGGCGGCGCTGGAGGGGCTGGCGCGGGCCGGGGAGCGGGTGCTCGCCGAGATCCAGGCGCTCGAGGTCGCCAAGGCCCGCCTCGAGGCCGACCTGCTCGCCGCGTACGGCGCACTGGCCACTATCGAGGCCCAGCAGATCGACGCCCTGCCCGCCGGGGCCGCCGCCCGGGTGTCCGCGCGGGTCTCTCCCGAGCGGGTCGTCACCGAGGAGATCGCGCTCGCGACCGGCGTCGGGACCGGGGAGGTCGCCCGGCGGCTCGCGGTGGCCACCCGCCCGCGACGGCACCGGGCGCTGCTCGGCGCGCTCCGCGCCGGGGCGACCTCGCTGCACCGGGTGCTGCAGGTCGCCTCCGACACCGCGTTGCTGCCCGACGCCGACGTCACCACCGTCGCTCAGGCCGTGCTCGCCCCGTCCCGGGACGGCCAACCCCTCCCGCAACGCACCTTCACCGCCCGCCTGCGGCGCGCGGTCGCCTCGGTCGATGCCCGGGGCAGCGCCGAGCGGCACGCGCACGCCCGGGCCCGGCGCGGGGTGTTCGGCCGGGTCACCGACGACGGGATGGGCTGGCTGACCGTCACCACCGACGCCGCGTCCGTCGCCGCGGTCATGGACCACCTCGACACCACCGCGCGCGGACTGCGCGGCGCGGGCGACCCGCGCAGCCTCGACCAGCTCCGCGCCGACCTCGCCACCGACGCCCTCCTCCGCGAAGCCCACCATCGCCGGCCGGAGCTCACCGCCGCGGCCGGCCATGCCACCGACAAGGCGCCCCACAAGGCGCCCGGTGCAGCGTCCAGGGCCACCTCGGGAGGGGTCTCCGGTGGCGCTGCCGCGCTGGCGTGGATCGTCGTGCCCTTCGAGGTCGCCACCGGACAGGCCGACACCGCGTGCGAGCTGCCCGGCCACGGCTGGGTCACCGCCACCCACGCCCGCGAGATCATCACCCGACCCGGCTCCCTCTGGGCCACCCTGCCCGTCGACCTGCGCACCGGCCGAGCCCTCACCCGACCGACCCGCACCTACCGCCCCACCCAAGCCGTCCTCGAGCACGTCCAAGCCGTCGACGGCACCTGCCGCGGACCCGACTGCCACGTCCCCGCCACCCGCTGCGACCTCGACCACGAGACCCCCTGGCCCACCGGACCCACCAGCACCGACAACCTCCACGCCAAGCACCGCCTCCACCACAACCTCAAAACCGACGGCATCTGGACCTCACGACCCGTCGCCGACGACGGCCTCACCTGGACCACCCTCACCGGCCGCACCTACACCACCCACCCCAAGAACTGGCGCGCCGGCGTCGACCCACCCGCGCGACGGGACGACCCGGTCACACCGGCCGATCCCCCACCGTCCCAACGCGATTCAGGACCGGCTCTCCCGGTCGAGCACGACCCGCCGCCCTTCTGAGCGGCAGCGGTCCTCCTCAGGAGTGCAGGTTTGCGACGTGGTCACGCGCCCGCGCCAGCCAGACGCGGCGCTCAGCGGACGGCATACCCGCGGGGAGGCTGCGATACGCCTTCATGCGGCGGCCACCCATCGTCAGGACCTCCGATCCGGGCACGGCACCGAGCTCGGCGAGGGCGTCCGGGGGGAGCTTCACCCCGACGACGTCGCCCAGCGCGACGGCGAAGACGTGCCCGTCGACGAGCGCGGCGAGAGTGCCGAACATCGGCTGACCTCGACCCCGGACCCTTCGCTGGCGAGGTCCCGGAAGCGGGCGCTGGCCTCGTCAGTCTGCTTCGGCACGTCCATGGCTCCATGACACCACCACACGGGTCGCGACGGCGTCTCATGGGCGTGCGATCAGGGGCCTACGAGCGGCTCGTCACCGGGGGCGCCGGCGAGGTGCTCAGTCGGGCACCGCAGCAGCGGACCGGTCGCTGACCGGTCGCACGACCGCGAGGAAGACGGCCGCGACGAGGGCCGTGACACCGCAGATCGTCCACACCGCGAGGTAGCCGAAGAGTGACGCGTGGGCCGTCGCCTCCGCGTCGACCGTGCCCGTCGAGGCGAGCGCGATGGCGAAGACGCTCGAGGCGAACGCGCCTCCGATGGTCTTCGTCGTGTTCGTCATCCCCGTCGTCAGGCCGGTGTGGGTCGGCGGCGCCTGCGCGGCGGCCGCCGTCGGCAGGCCCGCGACGAGGGCCCCGGACCCGAGGCCCGCGATGACCATGTTCGTCATCGTCTGGGCGAGGGTGTCGTGGAAGGGGAGGAAGAGCAGGTAGCCGACCGCGGCGAGGACCGCCGCCACGACCATGGCCACCCGCGTCCCCGTCCGGTGTGCGAGCAGGTGGAGCAGCAGGGCCCCGACGGCGAGGGAGAGCACGTAGCCGCCGATGATGATCGACACCTTGCCCGCCGAGGCCCCGAGACCGTAGCCCGTGACGGCCGGGTCGGTGCGCGCGAAGGTCGACAGCGGGATTTGCGCCCCGAGCACCGAGACGCCGAAGAGGAAGGCCGTCGCCTGGACGGGCCACTGGCCGCGCGCCGAGAGGATGCGCAGGTCGACGAGGGGCTCCCGCTGGGCGAGCTCGACGCGCGCGAACGGCACGAACGCGGCCGCGCCGAGCCCCAGGACGCCCCACGGCCACGGGCTCGCCGGGCCCAGGACGCGCAGCATGACGAGCCCGCCCATGACGAGGCCGAGCGCGAGGGTGATCAGCCAGAAGCCACGCCAGTCGACGGAGCCGTGGGCGAGCACGGGCGACTCCTCGACGCCGAACCAGATCGCCACGAGGGCCAGCGTCACGACGACGGCCGGCAGGGCGAGCAGGGCCGTCATGCCGAGCGACTCGGCGAGGGCACCACTCGTCAGGGCGCCGGCGATGACTCCGAGCTCGAGCCCGGCGACGAGCAGGCCGGCCGCACCCCGGACGCGCCGCTCGGAGCCGCCGGTGCGGCGGTGGATGATCGCCACCTCCATCGGAAGCCACACGACGTAGAAGCCCTGGATCGCCCAGGCCACGAGGAAGAGCCCGAAGCTCGGCGCGAAGGCCACGCCCCACGACGCGAGCGCCGTGACGACGGTCGACAGCAGGAGCACCTTGCGGTGGCCGATGAGGTCGCCGAGCCGCGCGAGGAGCGGCACGACGAGCGCCGACACGATGAGCTGGGCGGCCTCGAACCAGTTGACGTCGGCGTCCTTGATCGACAGGTGCCGCGCGATGTCGGTGAAGATCGGCGTGTAGTAGCCCTGCAGCACCCCACTCGCGAGCTCGACGCAGATGAGGAAGCCGACGACCTTGGTGATCGGGCTGCGGGCCACGGCCCGGGCGGCATCGGAGACGGCCGTGCTGTCTGACATGCGGATCTCGTTCTCTCTCAGACTGATTCGACTAGAGCTGTTCGATGAGGCGGCGGTACCACGCGACGCCGTCACGGAGGTCTTCCACCCCGATGCGCTCGTCGACGCCGTGGATCGAGGCGCGCTGCGCGTCGGTCATCCGGAACGGCGTGAAGCGGTAGACGCGCGGCCACACCCGGTGGAAGTGGCGTGAGTCCGTCGCCGCGAGCATGACGTACGGGACGGCGACCGTCCCGGGGAACACGTCCCGCAGCGTCGACTCGAGGAGGGCGTATGCCGTGTCGTCCGTCGGCGACACGGGGCTGGGCTCGTCGCCACTGACCAGCGTCACCTCGACGTGGGGGTCCTTGACGGTGCGGCGGATCCGCTCGATGGCGCCGTCGACCGTCTCCCCCACCATGACCCGCATGTTGACGTGCGCGCGGGCGGTCGCGGCGATGACGTTGGCGCCGGGAGACCCCGAGAGCTGGGTGACGGCCACCGTCGTCCGGGTGAGCGCCGCGGTCTCGTGCCCCAGCCGCGGGAGGACCCGGGAGAGCACGGGTCGTAGACGGCGCGCGTGGCCGAAGACCGCGGCATACGGCATCCGCGCGTGGGCGCCGGCGCGCTCGAGCATGTCGACGGTGGCGTCGGGCAGGTGGCTCGGGAAGGGCCTGCGCTCGAGGCGGAGGATGGCGCGGGCGAGCCGGCTCGTCGCGCCCATCCGGCGCGGCGCCGAGGCGTGGCCACCGTCGCCCCGGGCGGTGAGGTCGACGTCGACCGTGCCCTTCTCGGAGACCCCGATGACGGCCATGGGGGCGTCGACGCCCGGGAGCGCGCCCTGGACGATGGCGCCGCCCTCGTCGATGACGAACCACGGCTCGACGCCCCGCTCGCGCAGGATCGCGACGGCGTCCTTGGCGGCGCGCCCCGACACCTCCTCGTTGCAGCCGAACGAGAGCCACACGTCCCGGCCCGGCGTGACGCCCTCGGTGATGAGGTCCTCGACCGCCTGGCACGTCGCGACGAGCGATCCCTTGCAGTCGAGCGCCCCACGACCCCAGACGTGCCCGTCGGCGAGCTCCGCCGCGAAGGGCGGGTGCGTCCAGACGGAGGGGTCGTCGACCGGGACCACGTCGAGGTGCGCCATGAGCACGACCGGCGCCTGAGGCGTACGCCCCGGCCAGCGCACGAGGAGGGCGTCCCCGCTGATGCGGTCGACCTCGCACGCGGCGTGCAGCCGCGGGAACCGCTCGCGCAGCTCGGCGAGGAGAGCCTCGAACGCCGCCCGGTCCTCGAGCGCCGGGTCCCAGTCGGAGACCGTCGGGATGCGGATGAGCGCCCGTAGCGCCTCGACGGCAGCGTCGTCCCCGTTCATGGCCCGGAGCGTATGCCACCCTGACCGCATGGACTACGGGCACGAGCTGCAGTTCGGGGTGTTCGCGAGCCCCGATGCCTCACGGGTGCACGAGACGCTCGAGCTGGCGCAGCTCGCCGACGTCGTGGGCATCGACCTCTTCACGGTCCAGGACCACCCCTACAACGCCAAGCACCTCGACACCTCCACCCTGCTCACGGCCGTCGCCGTGCGCACCAGCGCGATCCGGGTCGCGGCCAACGTGGCCAACCTGCCGCTCCGTCCACCCGTCGGCCTGGCCAAGCAGGTCGCGACCCTCGACGTCATCAGCGGGGGCCGCGCCGAGCTGGGCCTCGGCACCGGCGCCTTCTGGGACGCGATCGTCGCGGCGGGCGGCGAGCGCCGCACGCCCGGGGAGGCGGTCGACGCGCTCGTCGAGGCGATCCGCATCATCCGCGGCGTCTGGGGCCAGGACCCCGACCAGCCGGGGGCGCGGTCGGTGACGGTCCCGGGCGAGCACTACTCCGTCGCGGGGATGCACGCCGGCCCCTTCCCTGTGCACCGCGTCGAGATCTGGCTCGGCGCCTACAAGCCGCGCATGCTGCGGGTCACCGCCCGTCTCGCCGACGGCTGGCTGCCGAGCATGGGCTACGCCGACCCCGAGGCCCTCGCCGGGATGAACGCCGTCATCGACGAGGCCGCCGACCGGGCCGGGCGCGGCCCCCAGGCGATCCGGCGGATGTACAACGTCTTCGGCTCGTTCGGCACGGGCCGCGGCTTCCTCCGCGGCACGGCCGACGACTGGGCCGAGCAGCTGGCCGGCCTGGCGCTGACGGAGGGGATGAGCACCTTCGTCCTCGGCACCGACGATCCCGACGTCGTGAGGCGGTATGCCGCCGAGGTCGCCCCAGCGGTGCGTGACCTCGTCGACGCCGAACGCGCCTCAGCGACTCCGGTCCACCCAGCCGCTGCTCCTGTCGACGGCTCCCCGCTCACCGTCCGCGCGACACCGGACGACGGGGTCCGACTCAGCCCCGCCCTCCCCTGGCGCGAGGACGACCGTCCCGTGACCGCCAAGGCCGAGCACGCGGCATACTCTCCCGCCCAGCAGGCGGTCCCGCAGCACCTCGTCGACGTGCACGACCACCTGCGCGGCGAGCTCGCCCAGCTGCGCGACATCGTCGGCCAGGTGCGCCGTGGCTCGATGTCCACCGGGGCGGCGCGCTCGGTCATCAACACGATGGCGATGCGCCAGAACAACTGGACGCTCGGGGCTTACTGCGAGACGTACTGCCGCCTCGTTACGGGGCACCACACGCTCGAGGACCGCAGCATCTTCGTCCACCTGCGCGGCGCCGAGCCCGACCTCGGCCCGGTCATCGACCGGCTCGAGGAGGAGCACCACGTCATCGCCGACGTGCTCGAACAGGTCGACGACGCCCTTGTCGGGCTCGTCGGGACCGAGGAGTACGGCCGGGCAGGGCAGGGCGCGCTGGACGAGGTCCAGCGCGCCCTCGACCTGCTCACCGACACGCTCCTGTCACACCTCGCCTACGAGGAGCGCGAGCTGCTCCACCCGCTGGCCCGCCACGGGTTCGGCTGATCGCTCAGGCCGACGGTGCGGCCGTGGCGGCCGCCGAGCCGTGCTCGAGCGCCTCGACGACGGCGCCGCAGAAGTCGGGCAGGTCGTCGGGGTTGCGGCTCGTGATGAGGTTGCCGTCGACGACGAGCGACTCGTCGGTCCACTCGCCACCCGCGTTGCGGATGTCGGTCTGCAGGCTCGGCCACGACGTCAGGCGACGCCCCTTGACGACGTCGGCCTCGATGAGGGTCCACGGCGCGTGGCAGATCGCGGCGACGGGTCGGCCCGACGCGACGAAGTCCCGCACGAGCCCCACGGCGTCGGCGTGCGTGCGCAGGTTGTCGGGGTTGGCGACGCCACCGGGCAGCACGAGCGCGTCGAAGTCCTCGGCCCTGGCGTCGGCGACCGTGACGTCTACGGCCTTGGTGTCCCCCTTGTCGAGGTGGTTGAACATCTGCACCTCGCCGGCCTCGGGGCTGACGACGACGGCCTCGTGCCCGGCGTCGGTGACGGCCTTCCACGGCTCGGTCAGCTCGACCTGCTCGATGCCCTCGTTCGCGACGAGGAATGCGACTCGCTTGGCCATGTGGCCCTCCTTTGCTCTGGGGTGGCGTGAACTGCCACCCTCGGCTCCTACCCACCGGGCCGCCGCGGCTCACCCGACGTTCGACAGCGCGGGCGGGCGGCACCGGTCGCGGTTAGGGTCGGCCCATGGCCAAGGACCTGGTGGTTCCGCTCGCGCCGAACGTCTGGCGCATCCCGCTCGTGCGCGACCTCGTCAACGGTTTCATCCTGCGCGACGACGACGGCCAGGTGACGCTCGTCGACATGGGACTGTCGAGCTCCGGGCCCAAGGTCATCGCTGCCCTCGGCGCCATCGGGGCTGCTCCCTCCGACGTCACCCGGCTGCTGCTGACCCATGCCCACCCCGACCACGCCGGCGGGGCGGCGCACGTGGCCCGCGAGACGGGACGCGGCTTCACCGTCCACCACGGCGACGCGGCGTACGCCGTCGAGGGGTCCTCACCCCCGCGCGACCGCAGCTTCCTGCTCGGTCGGCTCGTCGACCGCTTCTCCCGGCCCGGCCGGGACTTCGAGCCGCTCACGGTCGAGCGCGAGATGACCGACGGCGAGGTGCTGCCCATCGCCGGCGGCCTGCGAGTGGTCCACACGCCCGGACACTCCCCCGGGCACGTCTCGCTGCTCCACGAGGAGTCGCGCACCCTCATCACCGGCGACGCGATCTTCAACGTCCTGGGGCTGCGGTGGCCCGTCAAGGCCTTCTGCACCGACTTCCGCATGACCCAGCAGACCGCGCACCTGCTCGGCGAGCTCGACTACGACGTCGCGGCCTTCACGCACGGCACCGAGCTGCGCGACCGACCGCGCGAGGCCATCCGCACCTTCCTCGGGAGGCACCGCCCGTCGTGATGCGACGGGCCACCATCCACAGACCTGTCCACAACTGTGGACAGACCTTGTACAGGCAGTGCGCCGAGAATGGGTAGGTCTCCCGCGTGACGAACTTCGGATACACCCTGATGACCGAGCAGAGCGGCCCCAAGGACCTCGTCCGGTGGGCCGTCCGCGCCGAGGAGGTCGGCTTCGACCTCGCGGTCTCGAGCGACCACTACTCCCCCTGGCTCACCGAGCAGGGCCACGCGCCGTACGCCTGGTCGGTGCTCGGCGCCGTGGCCCAGGCCACCGAGCGCCTCGAGCTCATGACCTACGTGACGTGCCCGACGATGCGCTACCACCCGGCCGTCGTCGCGCAGAAGTCGGCGACGATGCAGCTGCTCTCGGACGGCCGCTTCACCCTGGGCCTCGGCAGCGGCGAGAGCCTCAACGAGCACGTCGTCGGCGAGGGCTGGCCCGGGGTCGTGACCCGTCAGGAGATGCTCGTCGAGGCCATCGAGATCATCCGGCAGCTGCACTCCGGTGAGCTCGTGACCCACCACGGCGAGTACTTCGACGTCGACTCGGCACGCATCTGGGACCTGCCCGACATCCTCGTCCCGGTGGCCGTCGCCGTGAGCGGTGACGCGTCGATCGAGCGGCTCGCCCCGCTCGCCGACCACATGATCGCGGTGCAGCCGGAGGCCGACCTCGTCGAGACGTGGAACCGCACCGGCGGCGCGGAGCGCATCGGGTCCGGCGCGCGCGCCATCGGCCAGATCCCGATCAGCTGGGACCCCGACCGCGACGCGGCCGTGGCCCGCGCCCACGAGCAGTTCCGCTGGTTCGGGGGCGGCTGGTCCGTCAACGCCGACCTGCCCACCCCGGCGGGTTTCGCCGGCGCCACGCAGTTCGTGCGACCCGAGGACGTCGCCGCGTCGATCCCGTGCGGACCCGACCTCGACGCGGTCGTCGAGGCCGTGCGCCCCTACTGGGAGGCGGGCTTCACCGACATCGCACTGGTCCAGATCGGCGGGGACGCCCAGGCACGCTTCCTCGACGAGGCCGCCGGGCCGCTGCTCGAGAAGCTGCGCGCCGCCGCCGGCTGAGGAGTCAGGCCGCCTGCTGGCCCGCGCGCTCGGCGAGGAGACGCTCGCGGCGCTTCGTGATGTCCGCGCACTCGAGGCATACCTCCTCCGGGATGACGCCGAGGCGCATGAGGCCCGAGAAGAGGATGCAGCCCACGCAGATGCCGAAGATCGACTCGAGCGCCGGGAAGAGCACCATGACGACGCCGATGACGACGACGGCGGCGAGCGCACCCGACGAGCCGGTGACGAGGCTGACGACCCAGAGCGCGGTCGCGGCGACCGTCATGACGGCTCCGATGGTCGCCGCGAACCGCTTGGGAGGGCCGGCCGTCGGGCGCTTGGGCGCGGCGACGGCGGGTCGGATCCACCGCTGCACGATCCGGGCGACCGGGCTGGCCGAGGGTCCGAGCGCGGCCCGCAGGCTGAAGTCGACCGCGAGGACGGCGTAGAGCCACCACTGCTGGGTCGCGAGGGCGATGACGCCGATGACGAGCACCACGGCCGCGATGAGCCGGACCGTGATGTCGTCGACGACGGCGGGGAAGCGCGAGGAGCTCACCCATGCATTATGCACGACATAAGGTGAGGTTATACAACGTCTGCTCAGCATCCGGAACCGTCGTGCCCGGCCGGTCAGCGCGAGCGCAGGACGCGGAGGGCGACGACCGCGCAGGCGACGAAGAGCGCCGCCCCGACGCCGGCCACGACGGCAAGGCTCGCGGTGAAGGCGCCCTGCGCCGCGGCGACGAGCTCGTGGGCGGCCTCGGCCGGCAGCGTGGTCGCCGTCCGGACGGCGCCTGCGAGTGAGTCGAGCGCGGCGGTCGTGGTGCTCCCGGCGTGCGCGGCGGCATACGGCGTCAGCTGGTCGCGGTAGACGAAGGTCGCGAGCGACCCGAGCCCGGCGATGCCGACGGCGATGCCGAACTCTCCCGACGTCTCCGACATCGACGCGACCGAGCCGGCGCGCTCCGGCGGGGCCGACTGCATCATGACGCCCATCGTCAGCGTCGACGGGAGCATGATCCCGAAGGACGTCAGGCACATGCCGAAGACGAGCAGACCGAGGCCCTGGACGGGGCCGACCTGCGTGTAGAGCGCGAGGCCGGCAGCACAGACGAGCAGGCCGGTGGCCATGGTGCGCGCCGTGCCGAGCCGCTGGGCGATCCGCGCCGACGACGACGCACCGACGAGAAGGGCGATGTTGGCCGGGAGCATCCACAGGCCCGCGCCGAGCGGGTCGAGGCCCGCGACGAGCTGCAGCCACTGGGAGCTGAGGAACGACACGCCCGCCATGACGACGCCGCCGACGAGCATCACCGCGAGCGCCGTGGAGAAGGCGCGGCTGCGGAAGAGCGAGAGGTCGACGAGCGGGTTGGCGATGCGCCGCTGACGGCGGACGAAGACGAGGCCGAGGGCGCAGCCGACCGACATCGTCAGCAGGGCCGTCGTCGTGTCGCCGCCGCGGGCGATCTCCTTGAAACCGTAGATGACCGGCAGGATGGCGGCGAGGGACAGGACCGAGCTCGCGACGTCGACGCGCGCACCGGCGCGGATGTCGGACTCCGGCAGGACGCGACGGCCGACGACGACGAGCAGCACCATGAAGGGGACGCCGAGCAGGAACGCCGAGCCCCACCAGAAGTGCTGGAGCAGGACGCCGCCGACGAGCGGACCGACGGCCATGCCGCCCATGAAGCACGAGTACCAGACGCCGATGGCCGTCATCATCGCCTTCTCGTCGGTGAAGATCGTGCGGATGAGACCCATCGTCGACGGCATGAGGGTCGCGCCGGCGATGCCGAGCAGGGCCCGCCAGAAGATCAGCTGGCCCGGGCTCGAGGCGTACGCGGCGGCCGCGCTCGCGACGCCGAAGGCCACCGCGCCGATGAGCAGCAGGCGCTTGCGGCCGATCCGGTCACCGACCGCGCCCATCGTCACGAGGAAGCCGGCGAGGACGAAGGAGTAGATGTCGAGCATCCACAGCTGCTGGGTCGTGCTGGCACCGAGGTCGGCGGACAGCTCGGGCAGCGCGAGGTACAGGACGCTGACGTCGAGCGAGAGGAGCAGGGCCGTCAGGGCGAGGACGCCGAGGGCGACCCGCTGGCGGCGGGTCGGTTGCGACGTGGACCGCGACGGGGACCGGGAGGTGGACCGGGAGGTGGATGGGGTCTGGGGCTGCGAGGTCGTCGTCATGCCCTCACGTCGAACCGGCCCGCGCCATCTCGACACGGCCACGCGAAATCGGTGTCGGCGAGGCGGCATACGCTGGCGACATGGCTCTACACATCGGCGCGCACGTCGACCAGGAGGACCCGATCGCGGAGGCGAAGGCGCGCGGGGCGTCGCTCTCGCAGCTCTTCCTCGGCGACCCGCAGAGCTACAAGGGCCCCGTGATCCGGTACGCCGGTGGCGCCGAGGCGCTCAAGGCCGACGCCGAGGTCGCGGGGATCGACCTCTACGTCCACGCGCCCTACCCGATCAACGTCGCGAGCCTCAACAACCGCATCCGCATCCCCGGTCGCAAGCTGCTCCAGCAGCACCTGACGGCCGCGGCCGAGATCGGCGCCAAGGGCGTCATCGTCCACGGCGGCCACCTCGGCGCCGACGAGGACGCCGCCACGGGCTTCGACAACTGGCGCAAGTGCATCGAGGGGCTCGACCTTCCGGTGCCGCTCCTCATCGAGAACACCGCCGGCGGCGACAACGCCATGGCCCGTCGGCTCGAGGCCATCGCCCGGCTGTGGGATGCCATCGGGCAGGCCTCGGGGAGCGAGCACGTCGGCTTCTGCCTCGACACGTGCCACGCCCATGCCGGCGGCAACGACCTCGGCACGGTCGTCGAGCGGGTGCGCGCCATCACCGGACGCATCGACCTCGTCCACGCCAACGACTCGCGCGACGAGTTCGACTCGGGCGCCGACCGGCACACGAACTTCGGGTCCGGGCACATCGCGGGCGAGGCGCTCGCCGCCGTCATCCGCGCGGCCGGGGCACCGGTCGTGTGCGAGACCCCGGGCGGCCTCGAGGGCCAGAGCGCCGACATCGCGTGGCTGCGGTCGCAGGTCTGAGGTCCTGACCACTTCTTTACCCCGACAACCCTCACGGAGGGGCGACGGCGGCCTAGCGTGCGAGGTGGCCCCCTCTCGGGGCTTGGCCGGCGGTCCTCCCTCTGGAGGAGGAACTCATGCGCATGATCATCAAGACCGCCACGGCGGCTCTGGGGGCCGGGGCCCTGGCGGTCGTCGTCGCCGTGGCGCCGACCGCGACCGCGGCGAGGACGAGCAGCCACGTCGACCGCCACGCGGCCGCGACGACGACGGCCGAGCAGCAGCGGATCACCGGCTACTGGACGTCGGCCCGGATGAAGAGCGCCATCCCGCGCGAGAACACGTACGTCCCGCTCAAGGGCAGGCCGGGTGGTGGCACGAGCAGCGCGACCGCCGTCCAGGTGCCCGCCACGCCTCTCTTCGGCAAGGTCTTCTTCACCGAGAAGGGTCTCAACTACGTGTGCTCCGGCACCGTGACCGCGAGCGGCAACGGCTCGGTCGTCACGACGGCTGGGCACTGCGTCAACGAAGGGCCGGGTGCCTACGTGACGAACTTCGCCTTCGTGCCGAAGTACGAGAACGGCGCCCGCCCCTATGGCACGTTCACGGCGCGCACGCTGCTGACGTCGACGGAGTGGCGCACGAGCGGCGACTTCAACCACGACATCGGCTTCGCCGTCATGAACCCCCTCAACAACCAGACGCTCGTCGCGGCGGTGGGCGGCTCCTATCCGATCGCGTTCAACCTCGGCTACAACCTGACGTTCGACGCGTACGGCTACCCCCAGGCGAGCCCCTACGACGGCCAGACGCTGTGGCGCTGCTCGGGCCCGACGACGAAGGACACGAAGGGCTCGACCGACAACCGGCTCCCCTGCACCATGACCGGCGGCTCGTCGGGCGGCGGATGGATCACGGGCGGCAGGCTCAACTCGCTCAACTCGTTCGGCTACCGCGGCGAGAAGGACGTCATGTACGGCCCGTACTTCGGCTCCGTCGAGCAGGCGGTCTACGCCGCGGCGAGCTCGTCCTGAGCCTCGGCCGCGCTCCCAGCGCGGTCTCAGGAATTTCTGACCGTCTCTTTACCCAACGGGCTCTCGCGGGCCCCTAGGTTACTCAGGGGTTGCGAACGGGTCGCCGACGATGCCGGCTCCTCGCGCCCGCACGCCTGCGCCGCGTCCCGCCATCCCCTCCTCGGTGGCGGGCCGCGGCGTTCGTGCGTTCGCCATCCGGTCGGCGAGGAGCACGGCGACGCGCAGCTGCTCGGCGGTCGGCCGCGCGACGTGGGTCGACGCGGTCACGCGGAAGTGGCCGACGACGTCGCTGCCGCGACGGACGACGACGGCCGTGTAGTCGTCGGTGGGCAGCCCCGCGCGCTCGACGGGAAGGCGGCGCCCGGCCGCGGTGACCTGGCCGTCCGCACCGATGACGGCGTCGTTCCAGCGGGGGTGGCCGGCGTCCCACGTGCACCGGTCAGCGCCGAGGACCGTGGTGATCGCGGACGCGATGGCCGTCGACCGGGCGTCCTCGGTCGTGTCGGGCGGCAGGTCGAGCAGCTGGGTCAGACCCGTGATGTAGCCGTCCCGGCGCTGGGCGGCGGCCTGCTGCCAACGACCCCAGAGCGCGATCTCCGTGACGGCGAGGCCCACCACGACGAGCGCGACGGCGAGCTCGAGGTCGTCCCGGTGGTGGATCGAGAGCGAGTAGTACGGCTCGGTGAGGAAGAAGTCGAAGGCGCCGGCGGCCGCGAGCGCGGCGGCGACCCCGGCGACCCGGTCACCGGTGGCGGCGGCCGCGACGACCGTGAGCACGAGGACCATGGCGGCGGTGCTCTGGTTCATCCCGTCGCGGAGCAGCCCGAGGGTCGCGCCCACGGCGATCGGCACGAGCAGGGATCCCCACCGCGTCAGCGCGCGGTGCTCGGCGAGCCAGTCGGTGGTCATGAGCCCACGCAACACCCACCTACCGCGGCGCGGGGCGGCCCGGTCGTCATCCTGACGCGATCTTGACGCCATCCTGACGACGCGGGAGTACAAAGGGTGGGGACGACGACGCCGAGCCAGGAGGACTCCCGTGAGCGGGACCGGAAGCCCCGACGACCCGTGGGTCCTGCGCACCCCGCCGGGCACCTCGGAGTACACGATGCACCGCGACGACACCTCCGAGCCGGCCCAGCTCGTCTGCCAGGTGGGGTCGACGCGCCTGACCTACGACGCCCGCGTCGTCGACGACCTCCACGCCTGGCTGCGCGGGCAGGGTGACTGGGTCGCGCTCGGGGCGGCCGACGAGCAGAAGCCGGCCAAGGAGGGGACCGTGGAGGCCTGGGCGCGCTCGGAGGCCAACCCGCTCGGCGGCTGGTACGGCCTGCGCAAGGGCTATCGCGGACGCGTCGCCATGTACCTGCCACCGCTGCTCGAGGAGCTCGGGCTCGCCGAGGTGGAGCACCAGCCGCGCAACAACCGCATGCGAGCCCTGTGACCGGTCGGGAACGTTCTATCCCAACGGCATTCGGGTCGATAGCGTCGAGTCCATGCTGAGCACCTCGACCTTCACGACGTCCGACTTCGACGTCACCGACTACGTCCCTGACGTCACGACGGCGCTACCCACCGGGCACCTGCGCCTGCGCAAGGCGTATGCCGGTGACGTCGAGGGGCGCAGCGTCACGCAGTTCACGTCGGCCTTCGACCAGACCTCCGGCGTCGGCACGTACGTCGCGCTCGAGTCGTTCGAGGGCACCGTCGCCGGGAGGCGCGGCGCCTTCAACTTCGTGCACGCAGCCTCGACGAGCGGCGCGGACCGAGCGAACGAGTACGGTCTCATCGTGCCGGGCAGCGGCACCGACGAGCTGGCCGGCATCGCGGGCACCGTCCGGCTGCACGTCGACAGTGACGGCACCCACCGCATGCACTTCGAGCACAACCTCGGGTGAGCACGCAGCAGAGCGGCGCGGGGAGGCGTGTTCCCCGCGCCGCTCTGCTGTGGTGCCCTCCGGGCTAGTCGACCGTGACGGTGAGCGAGCTCAGCACGTCGGACCTCGAGTCCGAGACGAGGACCCGCACCGTGTAGCTGCCGGCGGTGGCCCACGTGTGACCACCCGTCACCGTGGCGGTGCCGTCGGACGCCGTCGTCACGGTGGCGTCCTCGGTCACGGTCCCGTCGCCCCACTGGACGCGGGCCGTGTAGCCCGTGGCCGCAGGGACGCCGCCCGAGGCGGTGCCGAGCGTGACGTCGGTGTCGGCACCGGTCGTCGCCGTGGCGTCGGCACCGGCCGCGACCGTGAGGGCCGACCCGTTGTCGGCGACGGCGAACACGTGGATCCGACCGGCCGTCGTCGGGTCACCGGTCTGCGTCGGCAGGGTCACCGACTCGACCGTCTTGCCGGCCGGCACCGTGAGCGGCGCGGTGGCGAACAGCTTGGCGCGGCAGCCGTCGGTGCCCGTGCCGTTGAGGCGGTAGGCCATCTCGATCGCCACGGTGTTGCCGAACTGCGCGGACCCGCACCAGTCGCCGTACTGCACCGGGTAGCTCGTCGTCGAGCCGTCGGTGAAGCGCACCGTGGCAGTCGTGTCCTGGTTGCGCTGCGTGCCCGTTCCGATGAGCGACAGCTTCGTCGCCCCCGGGGCCAGCGTCACGGGCAGGGTCTGACCCGCGCCCGTCGCGTTGTCCTTCTCGCCGACCGGGATGCCCGGCATCGAGTAGCGCAGGTCGGTCCCGGGCACGGTGAGCAGCTTGCCCGGCACGCCACCCGCGGCGGCGAGCGCGGCACGGGACAGGCCCGCGTCCTTGCCGTCGCAGTGGACGACGTCGCCGACGTTGCCGAAGCACACGGAGTCGAACCCTGCGGCATACGCCGGCGTGGACGCCTGGTGCACGGTCACGGCTCCGAGGGCGGAGCCGCTGTCGTTCGCCGTCGTGACGGTGACCTTCGGCTGGTACGGCCCCGGCTCGGCCCACGTGTGGGTGCCACGGACGGTGTACGAGCCGAGGTCGCCGGCCTCGATGGTGCCCGCGGAGGACGTCCCGTCACCCCACGCGATGGTCGCCGTGGCCGAGTCGGCCGGATCGGTGCCCTGGCCGACGCCACCCGAGAAGGTGGCGACGGTGCCCGACCAGGCGGCGTCCTCCGCGACCTCGAACGGCTCGGCCGCCGAGACCTTGAGCCCGGTGTTCTGGGCCTTGGAGCCGTCGGTGAGCAGCTCGAGCTCGGACAGGTTCGCAGCCGCCCCACCCACGGTCGCCGTGACGACGAGGCGGTAGGTCGTGAACGTCCCGGTGTGCGCGATCTCGAACGGACGCGTCTGCACCCGCCACGGGAAGACCTGCTCCGTGCGCGTGTCGAGCGTCTGCCAGGTCGCGCCGTCGTCCTTGCTGCCCTCGAGGCGCCACGCCGACGGGTCGCCGGCCTTGGGGCCCGAGGTGACGGTGTACCACGTGGCGCGCTGGCCGACGCCCGAGAGGGCGAAGGTCACCGAGGGCGTGCCCGAGGTGAAGGACACCCCGGTCCGCGACGTGTTGTCGAAGAGCGCCTTGGCGTCGGCACCCGACGCGAGGTCGGTCGCCGTCGCGGTGCCGCGGCCGGGACCGGTCGCGTCCTTGAGCGGCTTCGGCGCCTCGGTGCCCTGCGTCAGCGACGGCGGGGCGTCCTGGGCACGCGAGCCGAAGTCGGACGGCTTGGCACCCATCGCGAAGTCGACCGTGGTCGGGCCCGTGAGCTCGTCCTGGCTGATCGAGACGCTCTTGTGCTTCTTGCCGTCGACGGTGACGCCCTGCACGTAGATGTTGCGCTCGGAGTTGCCGGGCGCGTTGACGACGAGGTCGCCCTGCGTGCGCTTGACCGTGACCTGGTCGAACTTCGGCGAGCCGATGGCCCAGTTGGCCGAGCCGACCTGGAGCGGGTAGATGCCGAGCGAGGACAGGACGTACCAGGCGGACATCTCGCCGTTGTCCTCGTCGCCCGGGTAGCCCTGGCCGATCTCGCCGCCGACGTAGAGGCGACGCATGATCTCGCGGACCTTCTCGGCCGTCTTCCACTGCTGGCCGGTCCAGTCGTACATGTAGGCGATGTGGTGGCTCACCTGGTTGCTCTGGCCGAGCTGGCCCATGCGGACGTCGCGTGCCTCGAGCATCTCGTGGATGACGCCGCCGTAGCCGCCGGGCTTCGTCGCCGTCTCGGGCGTCGAGAAGAACGTGTCGAGCTTCTTCGCGAGCGCGTCACGGCCGCCGTAGAGGTTCGCGAGGCCGTTGCCGTCGAAGGGCGCGTGGAAGGCGAAGTTCCAGGCGTTCGTCTCGGTGTAGTCACCACCCCAGTCCTCGGGGTCGAAGCTCGACGGGAAGGTGCCGTCGGCGCCTCGGCCCTGGAAGAAGCCGACCTTGGGGTTGAAGAGGTTGCCGTAGTGCGTCGCCCGCTCGAGGAAGTACTTCGACTCCTCGACGAGCTGCGCGCGGCGTGACGTCGGCGTGGCCGGGTCCTTGGCGAGCTTGGCCGCCATGGTCCCGATGCCGAAGTCGTTCACGAGACCCTCGAGGCCCCACGAGACGCTCTCGCCCGTGTCGGTGCTCGTGTAGCCCAGGAAGGTCGAGGTGTCGAGGCCCTTGCGACCGACCGCGCTCGACGTCGGCAGGACCGTCGCGTTCTTCACGGCGGCGTCGTAGGCCGCGAGCGGGTCGGGCAGCTTGACACCCTTGGCGTACGCGTCGGCGAACGCCACGTCGGAGCTCGTGCCGGTCATGAGGTCGGCGTAGCCCGGCGAGCTCCACCGCGCGACCCAGCCACCGTCGCGGTACTGCTGCACGAGGCCGTCGGCGATCTCGGCGGCGACCTCCGGGTAGAGCAGGCTATAGGCCGGCCACACCGTGCGGTAGGTGTCCCAGAAGCCGTTGTTGACGTAGATCTTGCCGTCCTTGACGGCGGCGTTCGTCGTCGTCGCCGTGGCCGAACCGCTCTTGGCCGTGACGGGGCTCGCGTACTGGTAGCGCGGGGCCGCAGCCGTGCCGGTGTTCTCGAACTGGCTGTTGGGGTAGAGGTTGAGCCGGTAGAGGTTGGAGTAGAGCGTCGTCCGCTCGGTGTCGTTGGCGCCCTTGACGCTGACGACGCCGAGGCGTGCGTTCCAGGCCGTCTTGGCCGCGGCTCGCACTGCGTCGAAGTCGCGCGTCGCGAGCTCGAGGGCGTGGTTCTTCTTCGCCTGGTCGAGCGAGATGAACGACGTCGACAGCTTGAGCGTGACCTGCTTGCTCGTGCTCGTGTCGAAGGACGCGTAGCGGGTGCCGGTGTGGCCACCCGGCGCCGTGCCCACGGCGGTGGCCGGCCGGTCGAAGGTGCCGTAGACGAACATCCGGCTGCGGCCGGCGGACAGGCCGCTGCCGTTGTCGACCCAGCCCGTCATGGTGCCGGTCGCCGCGTCGACGGTGAAGGTGCCGTTGTCGTCGATGGTGTCGACGACGAGGCTGCCCTTGCTCGCCGAGGCGGGGAAGGCGAACCGGTAGACGCCGCCGTGGTCGGCCGGGGCCGTCTCGGCGGTGAGGCCGCCGGCGAGGGCCACCTTGTAGTAGTCCGGGTGGGCGACCTCGGTCGCGTGGTCGAAGGCGAGACCGCGACCGGACGCGCTGCCCGTCGGGGTGCCCGTCGCGACGGAGGGCATGACCGACATCTGGTTGCGGTCACCCATCCACGGGCTCGGCTCGTGCGAGACCGCAAGTCCCTGCAGGACAGGGAGGTTCGCCGCGTTGTTCTGCGACTGGTAGTAGTACTCCCACGACTGCGAGTTGGCGCTCGTCACCGGGGTGAAGAAGGTGAACCCGTTGGGCACGGCGCTGATCGGCAGGTTGTTGCCGCGCGAGAAGCCGCCCGACGCGTTGGTGCCGCGCCGCACGTCGACGTAGTTCGTCAGGTCCGAGCCGTCGATGACGGCCGGGTCGGCCTGGACCGCGATGTCGTCGACCCAGCCGCCGAAGCGGGTGTCCTTCGTCGCACCGCCGACGTTGTCGTAGCCGACGAGGACGCGGTCGATCGTCTTGCCCGCGGCGACCGTGCCGACGTCGAGCGAGACCGCGTTCCACTGGTTCGCGTAGAGGATCTTGCCCTTGCCCTGACCGCTCGGGCTGGCCGCGACACCGTGCTGGTCGTCGGCGCCGAGGTCGGACAGGTACGTGCCGTCGGTGAAGCGGACGTCGAGGGCGGCATACGTCGACGGGTACTCGAGGTCACCGGCGATCATGTCGGGGAAGATCTTGTAGCTGAGCCGGGTCTGCGGCGTCACCGGCAGGTCGACGTCGAAGAGGCGGTTCCAGGCGTAGCCACGACCGTCGGCCGTGTGGCCGCCGGAGTAGCGCAGCGCCTTGACGCCGGTCCAGCCGACGAGGGGCTTGATGTTGAAGCCCGAGATCGGGCCGGAGCCGACGATCGTCTTCATCGGGGTCGCCGGGCCGGAGCCCGTGCTGCCGTCGGACAGGTCCCAGTCGGCGAGCTGGACGGTGCCGCCCGAGTGGATGGCGGTGACGTTGAGGCGGTAGTACGCGTACGCTCCGGGCGTCGTCACGTCGAACGTCCGGGTCGCGAAGCGTCCCGAGAAGTCGATGCCGGTACGGCGGTCGAGGTCGGTCCACGTCGTGCCGTCGGCCGACCCCTGGAGCGTGAAGTCCTTCGGGTCGCGCTCAGGGGAGTCGTTGGCCGAGGTCAGCGAGTAGCGGACGGCCTTGGCCGGCGTGCCGAGCTGGTAGCGCACCCAGGCGCTCGAGGCGAAGGCGAGCCACTTGCTGTCGGGGTTGGCGTCGGCGAGGTTCGCCGCGACCTCTCCCGGGGCGTTCTCTGCGCTCGCGGTGACGCCGACGACCGAGCCGAGGAGGCTGCCGTTCGCGCTCGCCGTGCCGGAGACGTTCTGCTGGCGCGGGCCATCGGGGCCGACCTCGACCGTCGAGAGCTCCGGCTGCGGCTGACCGGCCTCGAACGACGTCGAGAAGTCACCCGCTCCGGCGGCTGCCGTGGGTGCCGTGGGTGCTGAGAGCGGCGCCGCGGCAGTGCTGCCGAGGGCGCTCGCGTGGGCGGGACCGGCGACCGCACCCGCGGTCGACGTGGCCAGGACTGCCAGGGCGATGACGCCTCTGTGGATCCCGGATCTCATGGACATGGGTTCCTCCGTGCTCGTCGTTGAGCCGTGCTGAATGTGAGGTCGGCGCCGACGACCCCGAGCCGCCTCCGACCCGGCGAGACTCGCCGCACCCGACAAAGGGCGTCAACAGCCCGAACCGATCTTGTCCGGTCAGGACATCGGATCGGACAGAACGGCGTGGCAGCGTGCCCGAACGCCGTCGTGGCGTTGCCATCCGGGCGCTCGCTGACCAGACTGCGGGGCATGACAGCGTTGTCTGACCACCGGACAGCCGCCCGCCCGACCATGGCTGACGTCGCCGCCGAGGCCCACGTCTCGGTCAAGACCGTCTCGCGCGTGGTCAACCACGAGCCGGGCGTGCGTCCCGACACGGCCGAGCGGGTGCGGGCCGTCATCGAGCGACTCGGCTTCCGACGCCACGACGGCGCCCGCCTCATGCGCCAGGGCCGCACCTTCACCATCGCCCTCGTCGTCGAGGACCTCGCCAACCCCTTCTACTCCCAGGTCGGCGCAGCCGTCGAGCGCGAGGCGCGCATCCGGCAGCACCAGCTCATCACGGCGTCCGCGGAGGGCTCGCCGTCCCGCGAACGCGCCGTCATCGAGGCGCTCGTGAACCGCCGCGTCGACGGCATCGTCGTCGTCCCCGCCGACGAGAGCGCCTCCTCGGACGCCGTCCTCGAGGCGAGCCACACCCCGATCGTCTACATGGACCGTCCCGTGCGCGGCACCCCGCGCGACACGATCCTCAGCGACAACCACGGCGGCATCCGCAGCGCCGTCGAGCACCTCGTCGCCCACGGCCACCGCAACATCGCCTTCTACGGCGACGACCCGGCGTTCTGGACGGCCCGGCAGCGCCGCGACGCGTTCGTCACGACGCAGCAGAGCCTCGGCCTGCCCACGAGCGCACGCGTCTCGATGGGTCCGCACACCCCGGTCTCCGTGCACGAGTCGCTGAACCAGTGGACGACCGGTCCGGAGCCGATCACCGCGGTCATCACCGGCAACAACCGCATCACCCTCGCCGCACTGCTCGCCCTGCGCGAGCTGCGGCTGCCGCTGTCGCTCGTCGGCTACGACGACTTCGAGCTCGCCGCCCTCATCGACCCACCGGTCACCGTGGTGCACCAGGACCCGGCGGCCATGGGGCAGAAGGCCGCCCAGCAGCTCTTCGCCCGCCTGCTCGGCGACGAGTCGCAGGCCCAGACCGTCGTCATGCCGACGCGGCTCATCGTCCGCGCCTCGGGCGTCCGCCGCGGCACCCCGACCCGTTGACCGACCCGAGGAGCACCAGCACCGTGTCCCAGACCACCGTGTCCGACCCGACCCGACTGCCGCCTAACACGCCCCACCGTTTCTACCGGGGCGGCGAGCGGATCCTCGCCTTCCGCGGGCTCGACGTGCCGGAGGGCTTCGACGACCATCGCCCCGAGGACTGGCTCGCCTCGACGACGCGGCTCTTCGCCGAGGGCGGTGGCGGAGTCACGGTGCTCGCCGACGGGACGCCGCTGCCCGACGCTCTCGCCGACGACCCCGACCACTGGCTCGGAGCCGACCACGTCGCGCGGCACGGCCTCGAGCCGGGCCTGCTGACGAAGCTGCTCGACGCGGGAGAGCGGCTGCCCGTCCACTCCCACCCCGACCGCGCCTTCGCCGCCGCCCACCTCGACTGCGACCACGGCAAGACCGAGGCCTGGATCGTCCTCGACGCCGAGCCCGGCGCCTGCGTGTGGCTCGGCTTCCGAGAGGAGCTCCCGGCCGAGGAGCTGGCCGAGCTCGTCGAGGCGCAGGACGAGCGGCTCCTCGCCGCCCTCAACCGCATCGAGGTGTCGCCCGGTGACGCGCTGCTCGTGCCCGGCGGTCAGCCCCATGCCATCGGCGAGGGCGTCTTCGTCCTCGAGCTGCAGGAACCGACCGACCTCTCCGTCATGCTCGAGCACCGCCGGTTCGGCCTCGAGGAAGCACACGCCTTCCTCGGCCTCACCGTCCCGCGCGCGCTAGAGAGCGTCGACCGTGGGCCGCTGACCGCGGACGGCCTCGCAGCCCTGCGTCGTCGCTGGGTCGACGTCACGGGCGCGGGCCACGCCCTGCCCGAGCCAGCGACGGAGTTCTTCCGGGCCGAGGTGCTGAGCGCGACGCCGGACGCGCCGGCCGCCGGCGACGCGGCCTTCGCCGTCGTCGTCGCGGTCGCCGGCCGGGGCCGACTGACGACGGGGACGGACGCGCCCCGCACCACCGAGGTGGCGCGGGGCGACGTGCTGCTCGTGCCCTACGGTGCGGGCGACGTCCGCGTCGAGGGCGACCTCACCGTCGTGCGCTGCATGCCGGCCGTCTGAGAGGGGCAGGACCCCGGACCTCAGTCGGTCGTGCGGCGGATGAACGCACGCACCGCCAGCGGGGCGACGACGGCAGTGATCGCGACCGACCAGATCACCGTCGTGAGGACCGGATGGTGCAGGGGCAGCGCGGCGTCGGGCAGGGCCTCCGGTCCGTTGCCCCACAGCTCACGCATGGCCTGGACGAGCGAGCTGATCGGGTTCCACTCGGCGATGGTGCGCAACCAGCCGGCCATGCCCACGGTCGGTGCGAAGGTGTTGGCCAGGAACGTGATCGGGAAGATCGTCGTGAACATCAGGCCGTTGACGGCCTCGGGCGAGCGCATCGACGAGCCGACGAGGATGCCGACCCAGATCATGGCGAAGCCGAAGAGCAGCAGCAGCGCGAAGGCGAGCAGGGCCTTGCCGATGCCGTTGTGGATCCGCCAGCCGATCGCGAGGCCGGTCAGCGACATGACGAAGATGCCGATGCTCGAGTGGATGATGCTGTAGATGCTGCGGCCGACGAGCACCGAGCCCCTCGAGATCGGGAGCGAGCGGAACCGGTCGATGATGCCCTTGCCGAGGTCCATGTTGAGGCCGATCGCCACGATGAACGCCGAGAAGGCCATGGTCTGGGCCATGATCCCCGGCATCAGCCACTCCCGGTAGTTGAAGCCGGGGATGACGATCGAGCCTCCGAAGACGAAGGCGAAGAGCAGCACGAACATGACCGGCTGGATCGTGACGTCGGTGAGCATCTCGGGCTGTCGCTTGATGTGCTTGAGGCTGCGCCACACCATCGTCGTGACCTGACGGACGAAGCCCGGCGGCTGGAAGTCGTGCGGCTCGACGTGCGCCACCCGGGTGGCGTCCTTGACGGCGGAGTCGGTCATCGCTGCTCCTCGATCTGCGTGCTGGGCTCGGTGGGGGACTCGGCGCCGTCGGCGGTGGGCTGCTCGGCGCGGTGGCCCGTGAGGCTGAGGAAGACGTCGTCGAGGCTGGGCCGCTGCAGGCCGAGGTCGTCGAGGACGATCTCGCTGCGCTCGAACACCGTCGCGACGCGGGTCATGTCGGACAGCCCGTCGGCCGGGGCTGTCAGCTGACGGGCGGCCACGTCGACGTGCACCTCGGGGACGTGGGCCGCGAGCAGCGCCCGGGCGGCCTCGAGCTGGTCGGCGTGCGACACGGTCAGGACGATGGCGGCCTTGCCCGACTGGTCCTTGAGCTCGAGCGGCGTGCCCTCGGCGATGATGCGCCCGTGGTCGATGACGACGATGCGCTCGGCCAGCTGGTCGGCCTCCTCGAGGTACTGCGTCGTCAGCAGCAGCGTCGTGCCGTCGCGGACGAGGCCGCGCAGCACGTCCCACAGCTCGACGCGGCTGCGCGGGTCGAGCCCGGTCGTCGGCTCGTCGAGGAAGAGCACGGGCGGGGTCGCGATGAGGCTGACCGCGAGGTCGAGCCGGCGGCGCATGCCACCGCTGTAGTCCTTGACGACCTTGTTGCCGGCGTCGCTGAGCGAGAAGCGCTCGAGCAGCTCGTCGGAGAGGCGGCGCACCTCGGCCTTGGACAGGCCGTAGAGCGAACCCATGAGCCGGAGGTTCTCGCGGCCCGTGAGCAGCTCGTCGACGGTCGCAGCCTGGCCGGTGAGGCCCATGCTGCGGCGGACGAGCTCGGGGTCGCGGACGACGTCGTGGCCCGCGACGCGGGCGGACCCGCTCGTCGGCGTGCTGAGCGTCGTCATCATCCGGACGGTGGTGGTCTTGCCGGCACCGTTGGGGCCGAGCAGACCGAGGACCGTGCCCTGGGGCACGGAGAAGCTGACGTCGTCGACGGCGGTCATGTCGCCGAAGCGTTTGACGAGGTGCTCGGCCTCGATGGCCGGACCCGTGGACCGGTCGCGCGCGGCGCGCGCGTCGGTGGTGATGGTCATGTGAGGGCTCCCCGGAGAGGTGGTGAGTTGCGGCGTGCGACGACCATAGGCGTCACCACCGACAGCCTCATCGACCAAGTGAACGCCGTCAACATTTTTTGGCGAGTTCGCCCACGGCGTACGCCCTGGGTCGCCGGCCGGGGCACGATCCGCGCGCTCGCGTGCGACGCTGGAGCGACGCACCGAGATCGGAGACCGCCATGACCCAGCTCGCCCCGCGCGCACAGACCACCCTCCGGACGCCGCTGCTGCGCGAGGTCTACGGCCGGCTCCTGCGCGGCCTGCGCACCCGCCAGGGCCGCACCCTCGCCGAGGTCGCCGCCCGCGCCGGCATCTCGGTCGCCTACCTCTCCGAGGTCGAGCGCGGCCTCAAGGAGCCCTCGTCCGAGGTGCTCGAGGCCGTCTGCGTCGCGCTCGGCTCCAGCATCATGGGCCTCGTCGGCGCCGCCCACCGCGAGCTGCGCGACCTCGCCGACGGACCGGCTGCCGGAGGGCGCGTCCTCGACCTCACCTCGCGGGCCGGGTCGAGCATCGCGGCACCCGCGGACGCGCCGACGGGGCCGGTGCTGCTCGTCGCGTGAGCAGCGCCGACCCCGTCGGGGTGTGGCAGGTCAGTCGACGAGGCTGCCCCACGTGTTGTTGCCGACCACACCGTCGACGACGAGGCCGGTCTTCGACTGGTACGCGCGCACCGCGGAGTACGTCGCCGGACCGAACGAGCCGTCGACGGTGAGCGAGTAGCCCGCGTCGACGAGCTCGCGCTGCAGACCCTTGACCGCCTCGCCGCTCGCGCCCTGGCGCAGCACCGGCAGCAGCGAGTACCACGTGTTGTTGCCGACGACGCCGTCGACCGTGAGCCCGTGGGCCGACTGGTAGCTGCGGACCGCGGAGTCCGTTGCGGGGCCGAAGGACCCGTCGGCGGTCACGCTGCGACCCGATGCCCGGAGCATGAACTGCAGGGTGCGCACGGCGGTGCCGCTGCTGCCGCTGCGCAGGACGGGGAGGCTCGTCTCCGTCGTGCCACCTCCCGTGCCGCCCGAGCCGTACCTGGCCAGCACGTCGTTGGCGTACGCGATGCGCTGGGTCGTCGCGCACGTGCCGCACCGCTCGAACTTCTGCATGAAGACGGTCGTGGCCGTGCTCACCGACGTCGACGCCCTGAGGTCGGCGAGACCGTAGGAGGAGAACGTCGACAGCTCGTACCACGTGAAGTCGAGCTGGGCCGCCAGGGCGTAGCGGCTGCGACCGCTGAGCCCGGCGTACCAGACCATGTTGTCGCGGGAGTCGGTGTCCCAGCGTCCGCCCTCGCTCCACTGGGCGATCCCCATGCCGGGGCCGCTCGGCTGGTTGGCATAGGGGTTGATCGGGCTGCCCGACTCCTGGATGAGGTTGCCGACGATGCCCGCGGACTGGCGCTCGGTCAGGCCCTTGGACACGAAGTAGTCGAAGGCGATCTCGTCGTTCGAGGCGGCCAGGGCGCTCGGGGCCGCGACGACGCCGAGGACGGCGACGGCCGCAGCTGCGAGGAGCCCGGCGAGGCTCCTTCGGGTGGTGCTGGTCTTCATGGTTCCTCCGATCTACGCGAGCAGCGTGCTCCACGTGTTGGGGCCCACGACCGCGTCGGCGTCGAGGGCGTGGGCGGTCTGGAAGGACTTGACGGCCGAGGCGGTGCCAGAGCCGAACACGCCGTCGACCGTGACGGCATACCCCTGCGCGGTGAGCGCGGTCTGGACCCCGCGCACGGCGTCGGAGGTCTGGCCCTGGGTGCACGTGACGGCGAGCGGCGACTCCCACGTCGCGGCGCCGATGACCCCGTCGGCCGTCAGCCCCTTCGCCTGCTGGAAGGAGACGACCACGGCCTTGGTGCCCGAGCCGAAGGCTCCGTCGACCGTGAGGCTGCGGCCCGAGTGGCGCAGCAGGTACTGCGCCGTGGTGACCCGGAACCCGCTGTTGCCCTGCTGCAGCGTCGGCCACGTGCGGGTCGGTGCCGGTGGCGGGTTGCTCGTGCCGAGCCTGGTCGCGACCTCGGAGCGGAGCTGTGGAAGCTTGGCGTACAAGGCGTTTCCCGGGCACTCCGTGTCGAGGAAGTCACGGTGGCCGTAGATGTCCTCGGGCCCGAGGCCGTACGTCTGGCACAGGTACGCGCACAGCGTGACGAGCGCGTTCCACTGCGCCGTCGTCGGCAGGGCGGTCGTGTACGTGCCCTCGTTCTCGATGCCGATCGACGTCGAGTTCTGGCCCGTGCAGTGCGCGCCGAGCGGGAAGACCGTGCTCGACCCGGAGCCGAGCCCCTCGACCGACCGGTGGCGACCCTCCATCGTGAAGCCGCCGCGGCTGATCGTGAACTGCTGACCCGAGTCGATCCAGCCACGAGCGAAGTGCCACTGCTGGATGTTGCGGGCGAGGGAGTGTGCCGCCGCCTGCGAGTAGTCGGTCGTGTTGGCCGAGGCCGTGTGGTGCACGAGGATCTTCTGCGGCGGCCCGGTCATGCTGACCGTGCCGGTCGCCGGCTGGGCGCCCCACGTCGCGCACGACGCGATGGCCGGACGGGCGACGGCCGTGGCGGCGGCGTTCGAGGGCGTCGCCTTGGCGACGCCGAGCGCTCCCGCCGCGCCGACGCCGAGGGCGCCGACGAGGAGGGAGCGACGGCCGAAGCCGGGTGCGGGGTTCACCGTCACCAGCCCGCGCACGCGTCGGCGTCCCAGGCGATGCTCGTCCGGATGTCGACGTGGGCGTGGTCGTCGTGCGCGGGGTAGCCCGGGCCGAAGATGCCGCCGAAGCCGGCGTAGCGGGCCTGCTTGGCGATGCTGCAGATCGAGGTCGCGCTGTCGCCCGGGACGAGATCGAGGGCGCCGCCGCTCAGGTGCACGCTGTTGCTCGCGCCGCCGACGGATGCGTTGCACGTCGAGTCGCGGTAGCCCGACGTGACCTTGAGCGGGTGGTCACCGAGCTGGTGGCGCAGCGCCTCGGCCCGCCACAGGGCCCGCTTCATGTTCTCCTTGTTGGCCGCCGTGCCCGTGAAGCCCCGGCCGCAGTTGTAGCTGGCCTCGGCGTAGGTGAAGTGGACGGGCGTGCAGTCCGGGTCCTGCAGGGCGTAGATCTTCGAGAAGGTCGCCGGGCCGGCGATGCCGTCCGACGTGAGGCCGTATGCCTTCTGGAAGTTCGCCACGGCTGTCTTGGTCTGTGCCCCGAAGGAGCCGTCGATGCCCATGACCTGGCCGCGCGGCACCCAGCCGGCGACGCGGATCTGGAGCTGGGTGACATCGGCACCGGAGGTGCCGGCGCCGAGGGTGCGGGGCCACGAGTAGCACTCGTCGGCGTGGGCGGCCGGTGCCGTGGCGGTCACCGTGGCCGTCGCGACGCCGAGGCCTCCGAGAGCGAGGGCGACGGCGGCGATGACGTGGGTCAGTCGGTTCCTGCGCATGCGATTTCCCTTTCGTGAGATGCCTGGTCCTGCATGTCGAGACTGTCGGAGGCGCGCCGTCACCGCGCGCCGAGTGCATGGGGAGCACTCCCCATGCACTCGGCGCAGGGGGGGAACGGTCAGGTGTAGGGGTTGTCGACCGAGTTGCCGACGAGCGACCAGCCGGAGTCGTCACCGACCCGGGCCTCGATGCGGCTGATCCGCTTGGAGTCGGTCCAGGAGAGGCCGTTGTACGACGTGTAGAGCCCGTCGCAGGCGTTGCCACCCGTCGTGTCGTACCGCTTGGTCGTGTAGGTGTACGTGCCGTCGGTGTGCCAGACCTTGAGGTGGATGTAGCCGTTGTAGCCGTTGCAGTAGGGGTCCTTGACGCTCATGTTCACGCTGGTCTTGTAGGCGCTCTGGAACGACAGGGTCGTGCTGCCGCACGCGTTCGTGCCGCAGGCGTCGGACCGGTTGGTCGCGGCGGACGCCGAGCCGGTCGGGCCGAGGAGGAGCGCCGGGAGGGCGACCGCGCCGACCATGAGGGGAAGCGCCTTCTTCTTCAGGTTCATCCGGGTGGAGCCTTTCGTCCGGGGCCGTTCCCTGGTGGTGGCCCGTGGTCCCACCGTCGCGGCGCGGGGCAGCGCGTCCCACGGACAACCCGGACAACGGGGCCGGACATCGGTCGTCCGAGTTGCGGGGACGGCGCACCTCCCCCACGATGCGAAGGCGGGACCTCGACAGGTCCCGTCTTCGCTCTCGTGGGTCACGTCGCCGTGGCCCCCAACCGCATCAGGGGACGGTATGGACGGAGACTTCGGGACGGCTCTGCGACGACTGCGCAAGCAGGCCGGCCTGACGCAGGAGGCCCTCGCCGACCGGTCGGGTCTCAGCGTCGAGGGCATCAGTGCGCTGGAGCGCGGACAGCGGCGGCACCCACGGGCCGACACGGTCGACCTGCTGGCTGCCGGCCTCCGGCTCGGCCCGGACGAGCGGCGCACCCTCGTCGAGTCCGCCGCACGGGCCCTCCCCAGCCGCGCCGCACAGCGCAGCCGGGTGCCGCGCCAGCTCCCGGCCCGCGGCCCGTCCTTCACCGGCCGCGAGACCGAGCTCGCGCTGGTGACAGGGCTGCTCGCACGTCCCGAGCACCGCGACTCCCCGGTCCTCGTCGCCATCGTCGGCATGGGTGGCCTCGGCAAGACGACGCTGGCGGTCCAGGCGGCCTCGAGCGTCGTGGACGACTACCCGGACGGCCAGCTCTACCTGGACCTCCGCGGGCACGACACCCGGGCCCCGCTGACGGCCCTGCGCGGGCTGACCTTCCTCATCGGCGCCCTCGGTGGCGACGCGGGCGAGGTCCCCGACGACGTCGACCAGGCGGCCGCCATCTTCCGGTCGCTCGTGTCGGGCTCCCGGCTGCTCATCGTGCTCGACAACGCCGCGGACGCCGCACAGGTCGAGCCGATGCTCCCCGCCTCTCCCGGATGCGCCGTGGTGATCACGAGCCGACGCTCGCTCGCCGGCATCGTCGACGCCCACCACGTGACCCTGAACGTGCTGCCCGTGCACGAGTCACGCCGGCTGCTCGGCCGGTTGGTCGGTGACGAGCGCCTCGCTCAGGACCCCCGCGCCGCAGCCGAGCTGGCGCGCGCCTGCGGCGGACTCCCCCTGGCGCTGCGCATCGTCGGCTCGCGGCTCGCGGCCCGCCCCACCTGGCCCCTCGACTTCCTGGCCTCCCGGCTGACGGAGGCGCGCACCTGCCTCAGCGAGCTGTGCACGGGCGACCTCGCGGTGCGCTCGAACATCGCGCTCTCCGTCGAGAACCTCGAGGCGAGCGACGACCCCGTCGACGTCGCCGCGGCACGCGTCCACCTGTGGTGCGGCCTGCTCCCGGCGACGGGCCTCTCGGTCCACGCCGTGGCGAGCCTCGTCGACCTCCCGGCCGAGGCCACGGCCACGGCGCTCGAGCGCCTCGCCGACGTGAGCCTCGTCGAGGCCACCGGCCCAGGACGCTACCGCGTGCACGACCTCGTCCACGCGGTGGCACGGGAGCGGGCCGAGCGGCAGCTCACGCCGGACGAGCGGGCGGCCGCCGTCGACCGCCTCCTGGCCTTCTACGTCGCTGTCGCCTGGCGCACCCGGCACCACTGCCGCGCCACCCCGGAGGGCGTGGACCTCGAGGCGCTCGTCGCGCCGTCGGGTTCGCTGACCGACCCCATGGACTGCCTCGACGCCCTCGTCGCGGACGCCGACCAGTTCACCGCGCTGGCCGTCGCGGTCGCCGAGTCCACCGCAGCCGGTCGGTCACGGCTGCCGTGGCTCGCGCTCGGCCTCATCACCTACTTCGTCACGCGCGTCGACATCGCCGGCTGGCCCGAGATGCTGGCCCTCGCAGTCGCGGCGACCGAGCGGGACGCCACCGTCAGCGGGCACCTCCACGAGGACCTCGCCCTGGCTCTGAGCGGACGCGGCGAGCACGACGCCGCCCTCGCGCAGGCCCGTCACGCGGTCGACGTCTTCCGCCGGGCGGGCACCGTGCGCGCCGAGGCCGCGGCCCTGGGCACCGAGGCGATCCTGCTCGGTCGTCTCGACCGGGTGGCCGAGGCCGTCGCTCTGCGTGAGCGGGCCCGACGGATCAGCGAGCGCCTCGGCGACACCCGGGCGCTGGCCGCCGCACACCGCGACCTCGGCCTCCTGGCCGCTCGGGAGGGTGACCTCGTCACCGCCGTCGCCCACGAGCGCCGGTCCCTCGAGCTCTACGCGCGGGTCGGGGTCACGCGCGGGGTCGCCATGGCAGCGGTCAACCTCGGCGTCCTGCTGCGCGACACCGGCAAGCACGCCGAGGCACGGACCCACCTCGAGCGGAGCGTCGCCATCTTCCACGAGATCGGGGACCGGGCCGGGTTGACGGAGGCCATCGAGGAGCTCGGTTACTGGCACGTCGTCGCCGGCGAGCCGGACGTCGGGCTGCGCATCCTCACCGACGGGCTCGCCCTCGTCGACGACGCCGACTCGGGCCAGTGGGAGGCGAGCCTGCGCAAGCGGCTCGGTCTCGCCCTGCTCCGCCTCGGTCGTCGCGCGGAGGCCGAGCAGCACTGGCACGCAGCGCTGCGGATCCACATGAGGCGCGGCGAGTGGCGGGCGGTCGCGGAGGCCCACCAGCTGCTGGGAACCGGGTGACGGTGGCGCCTCCCTGCGCCACCGCCACCCCTCCCTGCCCGACGCCGCTACGGCGTCACCTGGCTGATCCGCGTCGACCAGTTGCCGAGCGCGGTGCGCGACCCCGCCGCCCCCGGGGAGGCAGCGCACGTGCCGAGCTTGTTGTCGCCGGTGGTGGCCCCGAAGAAGCGGCCGCCCCACGTCGTGTAGTCGCACGCGCTGGCGACGTACTCGCTGGCGATCCACACCGAGCCGCCGTCGACCGCCGCAGCGCCGTAGTCACCCCAGCGGGTGCGCGGCGGGTTGCCGACCTGGGACGTGTAGCTCGTGAACCCGTCGTCGGTGGCCTTGCCCTCTGCGGCGATCGAGATGGGCCCGGTGCCCGCGAGGGCGTCGATGGCGGCATACCCGGCGCTCGGGTACGTCGTCGCATCGGTGTAGCTGAACGCCATGACACCGCGTCCGCTCGACGTGACGCCGATGGCCGGGTAGGTCAGGTCGGCCCCGGCCTTGCCGAGGTAGCCCTGCAGCGCCATCTTCGCCGACACGGAGCCCCCGGCGACCGACGGCTTGACGACGAACCACGCGATCCCGGCGCGCTGGGTGCCGCCGTCGGGGTTGAGCGCGGTGTCGAGGGCACCCCACAGCTTGCCGTTGGCATACATGACCTGCTGCATGCGGGTGTCGTTGGAGTCCGGCCTCGAGACGACCTCGTCGTGCGCCGGCTCACCAGCGAAGAGCAGCCTCCAGCACCCGGTGCCGGCGATGGTCGGCGTCGTCGTGTCGTTGATGCAGTGGCCCTGGGGCGTCGCCGTGGTCGGCGCGGTCCCGGCTCCGGGCTGCTTCGTCCTGGGCGGGATGGCGTACGTCTCCGACGGCACGACCTTGTTGCTGAGCGACAGCGCGGGCGTCGCCGAGGCGAGGGACGCCGTGTTGGTCAGCGCCCACACGACGACGGTGCTCGACACGTAGCTGCCGCCGGTGCCGTGGACGGGGTGGGTGGCCTCGTCGGCGGCCGTGGAGCTGAGGAGGTACTCCGTGCCGTTCGCCCCGAGCTCGTAGGAGCCCGTCCCGGGCGACTGGGCCGGCCAGACGGTGAAGCCCGGCTGCGTGGCACCCGCGTCACTCGGCAGCGGGACGGTGCCGGAGGTGTCGAGGTGCTGCATCGAGACGGTGGCGGCACCGGCCGCGAGCTGCGCCTTGGACAGGGCGTAGATCTGGGCGCCGGCGAAGCCGCTGCCGTTCCACGGGTAGGCGTTCGTCGTCACGTAGATGCCGTTGGCGTCGGCACCGATGTGCGGGTAGTCGCCGAGGTACGGTCCGGCGTTGCCGCCCGTGCCGCCGATGTCGGTGCCGTCGTTCGTCGCGTCGAACGTGAAGATGTTCCACGAGCCACGGGGGTCGGACGTCCGGCTCACGGCGATGTCGATGTGGTTCTGCAGGGTGAGGGCACCCGCAGGCGTCGTCTCGAGCGTCAGGACCGCGACGAAGAAGCGCTGGGTGGCGGCGTCGTAGAGGCAGACGGGGTCGGTGATGTTCTGGGCGCGTACGCCCGTGGCACGGTTGATCGCCGGGGCGTAGCCGAAGAACGAGTTGAGGTCGACGGCGTGGTGGACGTCGGTCGGGAAGCCGCTGACGACGTTGGTCGCCGTGTTGTCCGGCAGGACCGAGGAGCCCTGCTTGTCGTAGACGTTGAGCACGTCGTTGACGGCCTCGAGGACGTAGCCGTTGCCGACGCAGAGGGCCTGGTCCGGCGGCTCGACGGTGAACTGGTTGCCACCACGGGCATACCGCTGCTGGAAGAGGTTGAGACCCTCGAACGACGTCCCGAGCTGGGGGTTCGACTTGGCCTTCTGGCCGCTCCTGACGGAGATGCCGACCCCGCTGCCGTGACCGCTCGACAGGCTGCGGTCGGTGATGACGCCGGGGTAGGCGGGCGGCCCGGCGTCGCCGTCGGCCTCGTCGGGCTCACCCATGAACTCCTCGTCGGTGGCGTCGCCGCTGCCGGAGGGGGTGAAGGCCCCCGTCGCCGCGGCCGACGTGCCGACGAGGTGGGCGCTCGAGCCGGACTCGGCCTGGGCCTGGGTCGCCGGCAGCCCGAGGGCGGCGAGGGCGAGGATCGGGACGGAGATGGAACTGATGCGCATGAGGCGCGACCTACGTGAACCAGCCATGAGCTCCCCTTCGAGGAAGTGGAGCCCGTCCGGGGCATGGCCCGTCGCTGTCGGACGGTGGGCGGGCCGGGGGCGGGCGAGGGATGGACAAACGCGTGAGGGCCCTCGGCGCCGGGTCACTCGGCCTTGCACTCAGCACTCTTGCACCACCGCCCCGGGCCTGTCCACGGATTCGCCCGTTCCGCCTCACCCCTCGACGGGCACCGCCTCCGTCGCCCGCTCGATGACGTGGTCGACGATCCCGAACTCCACGGCCTGCTGTGCCGTCAGCACCTTGTCGCGGTCGGTGTCGAGGCGCAGCTGGTCGACCGAGCGGCCCGTGTGACGGCTCAGCACCTCCTCGACCTGCGCCCGCACCCGGAGGAGCTCGTCGGCCTGCAGGGCGAGGTCGCTCACCGTCCCCTGACCGCCGGCGGAGGGCTGGTGCAGCAGGACCCGGGAGTGACGCAGGGCGAAGCGGCGCCCCGGCTCCCCCGCCGCGAGCAGCACCGCCGCGGCGGAGGCCGCCTGTCCGAGACAGTAGGTCGCGACCGGGGTCTGGACGAGCTGCATCGTGTCGTAGACGGCCATGAGCGCCGTGAACGAGCCGCCCGGACTGTTGACGTAGAGCGACACCTCGCGGTCGGGGGCGACGTAGGAGAGGTGGAGCAGCTGGGCCATGACGACGTTGGCGACGCCGTCGTCGATCTCGGTGCCGACGAAGATGATCCGCTCCTGGAGCAGGCGGCTGTAGATGTCGAAGCTGCGCTCGCCCGCCGGGGTGCGTTCGATGACGTAGGGGATCGTGTAGCTGCTCACCGGAGTCCCACCTTCCGCTCGGCGCCGCCGGGCCGGACGTCCGCGAGGGCGCTGACGACGTGGTCGACGATGCCGTATGCCGCCGCCTCCTCCGCGCTGAACCAGCGGTCGCGCTCGCTGTCCCGGGTGATCTGCTCGACGGACTGGCCCGTGTGCTCGGCCTGCAGCTCGTTGACCCGGCGCTTGACGGCCTTGAGGTTGGCGGCCTGGACCTCGACGTCGGCCGCCGTGCCCTGGATGCCCGCGGACGGCTGGTGCATCATGATCCGCGCGTTGGGCAGCGCGAAGCGCTTGCCGGGCGTGCCTGCGCCGAGGATGAACTGGCCCATCGAGGCCGCGAATCCCACTGCGAGAGTGGAGACGTCGTTGGGGATGAGGCGCATCGTGTCGTAGATGGCGAGGCCGGCGGTGACGGAACCGCCGGGGCTGTTGACGTAGAGGCTGATGTCGGCGCGGGGGTCGCGGGCCGAGAGCAGGAGCAGCTGGGCGGTGATCCGGTTGGCGATCGGGTCGTCGACCTCCGCCCCGAGGACGATGATCCGCTGGTGGAGCAGCTGCATCGACAGCTGGTCGTCGAGCGGCGAGGGCGTGAGTGGTTCGGTCATGCACCCAGCGTGACCCGACGGTCGCCGGATGGGAGTCCCCCTCTGCCACGGGCAGATTCGCCGACAGCGTATGCCGCCCTCCCGAAATCCCGTTGGCGCGCGCGGTCCCGGGGCACGACGATGGGTCGCATGGCCGGAAAGACCTATCCAGACATGTGGGTCGACCCCGAGGACGACCCGCGGTCGCAGGAGGCGCTGCTCGCGGACGAGCGCACGACCCTGCTCGACTACCTCGCGAACTACCGCCTGACGCTCGAGATGAAGTGCGCCGGGCTCACCGCCGAGCAGCTCGCGATGCGGTCGGTGCCGCCGTCGACGCTCTCGCTGCTGGGACTCGTGCGACACATGGCCGCGGTGGAGCGGAACTGGTTCCGGCGGACGATGGCGGGCGAGGACGTCCTACGGCTCTACCGCACGCCGGACGACCGCGACGCCGACTTCAACGGTGCCGTCGGTGACGACGCCGTCGTCGAGGACGCGTGGGCGCGCTGGCGCGAGCGAGGAGGTGGCGTACGCCGAGGCCTTCGTGGAGCAGGCCGGCTCGCTCGACCTCGTCAGCGTCGACCCCAGCACGCGGATCAACCTGCGCGAGGTGATCGTGCACATGATCGAGGAGTACGCCCGTCACTGTGGCCACGCGGACCTGCTCCGGGAGTGCGTCGACGGCGCCACCGGCCAGTGAGCCGGGGGCGCCGTCGAGGTCAGGTCACTTCTGGAGGAAGTCCAGCAGCGCCCGGTTGAACTCGGCCGCGTGGCTCGTGTTGATGCCGTGCGGGCCGTCCTGGATGACGACGAGGTCGCTCTGCGCCAGCGCCTCGTGCGTCCGGCGGCCGGAGCCCTCGAAGGGCACGGTCGCGTCCGAGTCGCCGTGGACGACGAGGGCCGGGACCGTGATCTTCGCGAGGTCGTCACGGAAGTCGGTCGTGCCGAAGGCCTGCATGCACCCGAGGAGTGCCCGCTGGTCGGACTGCCGGCAGAGCGCGATCGCCTGCTGGCGCTGGTCCTCGGTGACCTTGAGCTCGCCGTTCGCCGAGAAGAACTGCGTCGTGAACTGGTCGAAGAAGGCGTCGCGGTCTCCCTTGGCCCCCTCCTCCATCTCCTTCGCCGCGTCCTCGGTCAGCGGACCGTCCGGGTTGTCATCGGTCTGGAGCAGGTAGGGCGGCACGGCCGCGGCGAAGACGACGCTGTGCAGGCGTCCCTGGCCGTGCCGGGCGACGTAGCGCGCCACCTCGCCGCCGCCCATCGAGAAGCCGACGAGGGTGACGTCACGCAGGTCGAGCGCCTCGAGGAGGCTCGCGAGGTCGTCGGCGAGGGTGTCGTACTCGTAGCCGCCGTGCGGCTTGTCGCTGTCGCCGAACCCCCGGCGGTCGTAGGTGATGACCCGGTAGCCGGCCTCGGAGAGGGCGGGCACCTGGTCGCTCCACGACGCGCCCGAGAGCGGCCAGCCGTGGATGAGCACGACGGGACGCCCGTCGCCGCCCGAGTCCTCGACGTGGATCTTGACGTCGTGGACCAGGCCCTGGTCTGCGGTGACGTCGGTCATGGACGTCTCCTTCCGGTTGGTGGCCCCCGTCCCTCACGAGGGCACCGGGGCCGTACCCGACGCGCCCCCGGCGAGAACGCCGTCGACTGGTGGCATGCTCTGACCATGGATGCCGACGTCGTCGTCGTGGGAGCCGGCCTGGCCGGTCTCGTCGCCACCGCTGAGCTCGCCGACCGTGGCAAGCGGGTCGTGCTCGTCGACCAGGAGGGCGAGCAGTCCCTCGGCGGCCAGGCCTTCTGGAGCTTCGGCGGCCTCTTCCTCGTCGACAGCCCCGAGCAGCGGCGGATGGGGATCAAGGACAGCCTCGAGCTCGCGACGCAGGACTGGATGGGCTCGGCCCAGTTCGACCGCGACGAGGACTTCTGGCCCCGCAAGTGGGCCGAGGCCTACCTCCACTTCGCCGCCGGAGAGAAGCGCGCGTGGCTGCACGAGCAGGGCCACCGCCTCTTCCCCGTCGTCGGCTGGGCCGAGCGCGGTGACGGCCGGGCCGACGGGCACGGTAACTCCGTGCCGCGCTTCCACATCACGTGGGGCACGGGTCCCGGGCTCGTCGAGCCCTTCGAGCGGCGGGTCCGCGCGGCCGTGGCGAGCGGCCGGGTCACCCTCGCCTTCCGCCACCGCGTCGACGAGCTCGTCGAGACCGCGGGCTCCGTCACCGGCGTACGCGGTCACCTCCTCGCGCCGGACGGCGTCGACCGGGGTCGGCCGAGCAGCCGCGAGGAGGTCGGCGACTTCGAGATCACGGCCCAGGCCGTGATCGTGACGAGCGGCGGCATCGGCGGCGACCACGACCTCGTGCGGCGGGCCTGGCCCGAGCGTCTCGGGTCGCCCCCGGCCCGCATGGTGGCCGGCGTGCCCGCCCACGTCGACGGTCGGATGCTCGGCATCACCCAGGCCGCCGGCGGCCACGTCATCAACCCCGACCGGATGTGGCACTACACCGAGGGCCTGCGCAACTGGGACCCCGTCTGGGACAACCACGGCATCCGCATCCTGCCCGGGCCCTCGTCGCTGTGGCTCGACGCGCGCGGTCGGCGCTTCCCGGCGCCCTACTTCCCCGGCTTCGACACGCTGGGCACCCTCGGCCACATCATGCGCAGCGGCCACGACTACTCGTGGTTCGTGCTGACCCAGCGCATCATCGAGAAGGAGTTCGCCCTCTCCGGCTCGGAGCAGAACCCCGACCTCACCGGCAAGGACGTCCGGCAGGTGCTCGGGCGGGCGCGCAAGGGCGCCCCCGCCCCGGTCGAGGCCTTCAAGCAGCACGGCGAGGACTTCGTCGTGGCCGACACGCTCGACGAGCTCGTCCGTGGCATGAACGCCCTGACCGGCGACGACCTCATCGACGTCGAGTCACTGCGGCGCACGATCGTCGCGCGCGACAACGAGATGGACAACGACTTCACCAAGGACGCCCAGGTCACCGCGATCCGTGGGGCGCGGAACTACCGCGGCGACAGGCTGATCCGCGTCGCGACACCGCACAAGCTGCTCGACCCGAAGGCCGGCCCCCTCATCGCGGTGCGACTCAACATCCTGACCCGCAAGACGCTCGGCGGGCTCGAGACCGACCTCGCCGGCCGCGTGCTGCGTGCCGGCGGCGAGCCGCTGCCCGGGGTGTACGCCGCGGGCGAGGTGAGCGGCTTCGGCGGCGGCGGCATGCACGGCTACAACTCCCTCGAGGGCACCTTCCTCGGCGGCTGCCTCTTCAGCGGCCGCACCGCCGGGCGCTCGGTGGCCGCCGCGCTCTGACCGGGCCGGGTCGCGGCGAGCAGGACGGCCAGTCCCAGCGTCGCGAAGACCGCACCCACCCAGAGCGGGGAGGTCCAGCCGAGGCCGGCGCCGATGGCCAGACCCGAGACCCAGACGCCGAGGAAGTTGCCGACGTTGAAGGCCGCGATGTTGGCCGAGGACGCCAGGGTCGATGCCCCGGATGCGTGCTCGAGGACCCGCATCTGCAGGCCCGGCACGGTCGCGAAGCCGAAGAAGCCCATCGCGAGCAGCATGGCCGCGGAGCCCGCCATGCTGCCCGCGAGCAGGGCGAACGCGACGAGCGAGACGGCGAGCGCGAGCGTCAGCACGACGAGCGTCCGGGTCAGCGCACGGTCGGCCCACCGGCCACCGAGCAGGTTGCCGGCGAAGAGGCCGACCCCGAAGAGCACGAGCAGCCACGGCACCGCCGACTCGTCGAACCCGGTGACGCGGGTCAGGAGCGGCTCGACGTACATGAAGGCGCCGAACATGCCGCCGAAAACGAGGACGGTCATCGCGAGCGAGAACCACACCTGACGGTTGCGGAAGGCGGCGAGCTCGGCGCGCAGCGTGGCATGACCTCCGGCGGACTCACCGGCATCGGGCACGAGGAGCGCGATGCCCGCGGCCGCGACGACCCCCACGACGGCGATGAGCGCGAACGTCGCGCGCCAGCCCCACTGCTGTCCGACGAACGTCCCGAGCGGCACGCCGAGGACGTTGGCGAGGGTGAGCCCGCCGAACATGATCGAGATGGCGCCGGCCCGACGGTCCGCCGGGACGAGCGAGGCGGCGAGCACCGAGCCGATGCCGAAGAACGCACCGTGCGCGAGCGCCGCGACGACGCGACCGGCGAGCAGCATCCCATAGCCGGAGGCCACGGCGGACAGGGCGTTGCCGACGACGAAGAGGACCATGAGCGCGAGGAGCGCGCGCTTGGGGCGCCAGGTCCCGAGGACCGGCGTCAGGCCCAGCGCGCCGACGACGACCGCGAGGGCGTAGCCGCTGATGAGGTAGCCGGCCGTGGGGATGCTGACCCCCATGTCGGTGGCGACCGTGCTGATGAGGCCGGCAATGACGAACTCCGTCAGGCCGATGCCGAAGCCGCCGAGGGCGAGGGCGATGAGACCGAGTGGCATGGGTGGTGCCTGTCCTTCCGGAACGGGGTGCGGTCGCCTGTCCGAGCCTCTCTGCTGTCGCCGGTATGCCGCGTGTGCAACTATGTGACCCGACGGACGTTAGTTGCAGACGCGGCATATTGCAAACGCGCGTTATGATGGGCCCATGGGTATCGCTGACTCCGCCGTCGAGGTGCGCGCCTCCGGGTGGCGCACCCTCGCTGCGCTGCACGGTCACATCGAGGGCGCCCTCGAGCGCGAGCTGGTCCGGCGCCACGAGCTGTCCGTCGTGGAGTTCACGGTGCTCGACGCGCTGTCGCGCCAGGACGGCTGGCACATGCGGATGAGCCAGCTCGCCCGCGCCGCCGCCCTCTCGTCCTCGGCGACGACCCGGCTCGTCAACCGGCTCGAGGACCGCGGCCTGCTGACGCGAGTGCTCTGCGCCGACGACCGGCGCGGCATCTACACCGAGCTCACCGAGGCCGGCTGGGCCCTCTACCGCGAGGCCGCGCCCACGCACGACGCCGTGCTCGAGGAGTCGCTCCGCAGCGCCGGCGAGGTGCCCGAGCTGTCAGCCCTCGTCGGGTTCCTGCAGGGCGCGACGGTCTGACCCGACGACTCCGTCGACGTCCTGCTCGACCTCGCCCGCGGCATACCTCGGGACGTAGCCCTGGCCGACGGCCCGGCGCCATCCCGGCGGACCCGACGCGACCGACCGCGCGAGGAGACGGTGCGCCACCGGCGCCAGGGCCCACGTGCCGAACCACACGACGACCACCCCGACCGCGAGGCCGGCGACGACGTCGTGCCAGTAGTGGGCACCGGTGAGCACCCGTGAGGCGCCGACCGCGAGCGCGAGCGGCACGACGAGCCGCCACCAGACCGGGGCGAGGACGACCACCGCCGTGGCGAGGGAGCCCGCGATGGTCGCGTGGTTGCTGGGCCACGACCAGTCACCGGCGGCGGGACACGACGCGACGGTCGGCACCGACAGCGTCCGGCACGGCCGCTCCTCGCGCACGAACCCCTTGACGACCTCGCTCAGGACGTAGGCGGCGACCGTCGAGACCGCGGCCACCACGGCGACCGCGAGGTGCTCCAGACCCGTGGAACGCGCGCGCCACGTGAGCACGACCGCGACGCCGGCGAGGACGACGAGCCCGAGCTCGCCCACGACCTCGAGGACACCGCCGACGACCGACGGCAGCGCCGCGGCGCCCGATGCGGTGGCGCTGTAGGTGGCGTCGCGGACGACGAAGAGCAGCGCGACCACGGCCACGACGACGGCGACGGTCGGCACGACGCCGGCAGCCCGTCCGCCGCCGGACCGCCGCCCGACGTCCATCGCGCTGTCAGCTGGAGAAGGCATGCGGACGACCGTAGGCGATGAAGATGAGAGCGACGAACGCTCAGAGCCGACCGCGCACGGGGGTGCGCTCCACCGGGTCTCCCCCGTCGGGCATGACCATCTCGGCGCGGACCCCGAGCAGCCGCACCTCGCGTGCGGGGTCGAGCGACTCGGCGAGGGCGACGGCGGCCTCGACGACGTCGGCCCGCTCGCTCGTCGGCGCCGGGAGCTTGCGGGCCTTCGTCTGCGTGAAGAAGGGCGCGTAACGCACCTTGAGGGTGACGCGGAAGACCGGCCGGCCCTCCTCGACGGTGTCGTCGAAGACCTGCGACGCGAGGTCGCGCACCGCCTCGCGCACCTCCTCGGGCGTGGTGAGGTTGCGCTGGAACGTCGTCTCACGACTGTGCCCGCGGGCGACCCACGGCGTGTCGTCGACGACGGCCGACCCGATGCCGCGCCCCAGCTGGGAGTACCAGACCCCCATGCGCGGACCGAACTCGCCGACGAGGACCGACTCGTCGGCGTCGGCCAGCTCGCGCACCGTGTGGATGTCGTGGCCGGCCAGACGCTTGGAGACCTTGGACCCGACGCCCCACAGGTCGATGGTCGGCCGGTCGCCCATGACCTCGAACCAGGTGTCGCGGGTGAGCCGGAAGACGCCGCGCGGCTTGCCGAAGCCGGTCGCGATCTTGGCCCGCACCTTGTTGTCACCGATACCGACCGAGCAGTGCAGCGCCGTCGCGTCGAGCACCGCCGCGCGCACCCGGCCGGCGAACTCCTCGGGGTCGTCGGTGTCGACCCCGAGGAAGGCCTCGTCCCAGCCGAGCACCTCGACGACCGCGCCGAGGCCGCGCAGGGCGTCCATCACCTGCTCGGAGGCCTCGGTGTAGGCGGGGGCGTCGACGGGCAGGATCACCGCGTCGGGCACCTTGCGTGCGGCGAGGCGCAGCGGCATACCGGACCCGACGCCGAACGCACGGGCCTCGTAGCTCGCCGTGGACACGACGGCCCGCTCGGTGGGGTCGCCGCGGCCTCCGACGATGACCGGCAGGCCCGCGAGCTCGGGTCGGCGCAGCACCTCGACCGCCGCGATGAACTGGTCGAGGTCGACGTGCAGCACCCAGTGGGTGGGGCCCGCGCTCATCCGGTCATTGTGCCCGGAGGGTGTGACGGGCCGGCCGCTTCGGCTCCGTCAGCTGCGGGAGGAGCGGTCGCGCCGGCTCGGGCGGTGCGACCGGTCGCCGACCGGCTTGCCGCCACGGAAGGTGTACACCGCCGGACCGTCGGTCGACGCCTGGTCCATGTCGACGCCGTCGGGCGCCGCCTCGGCAAAGGCTCGGCGTGCGAGGCCCGGCTCGTCCTGCGTGTACGCGAGCTCGTCCTGCGGCTCGTCCGCGAAGCGGGGCGCGGGGCCGGCCGCGGCGTCCTGCTCGCGCGCGGCGAGCATGACGCCGTGGAAGAGCATGACGGCCGCGAGGACGGTCAGCGCGAAGGCGGACACCGCGAGCGGCAGCCCGGTGCGTGCGCCACCGATCTCCGAACGGAGCAGGTGCAGGCCACCGGCGATCGCGCCCACGACCGCGGCACCGACGAACCAGATGATCGTGGCCCGGGTCATTGAATTCCCCACGAGGTCACTGTGGCACAGGTCCGGGCCACCGGAGAGCACCTCGATCGGGCGTGGCCCCGTGGCGGGGGCACCGGCGCCTCGGGGCAGGCCCGACGCGGACGGTCAGCGGGCCGCGAGGGTCGCGACGCCCTGGTGGCGCGCCGCGTCGGCTCGCATCCCGGGCGTCACCGAGAAGCCGGTGACCGACGTCGTCGCCGCCCCCGAGCCGCCGATGCCGGCGTCGGACAGCGTCGGGAGCGTGGCGTTCTTGCTCTTGGCGCCCTTGCTCTTGGCGGAGCCCTTCTTCGAGTCCTTGGCGGCCGTGGAGGCCTTGGGGCTCTTCGGGTCCTTGCCGGCCTTGCCGGCCTTGCCGGCCTTGCCGGCCTTGTCGGCCTTGGGACCCTTCGGGTCCGTGCCCCCGGACGGTGCGACCGCGGCGGGGCTCAGCGCGTCGGGCTTGAGGGTCAGGGCCTGGCCGCTGGCCGCGGGGCCCGAGGCCAGCACCGAGGCGTCAGCCCGGGGCCTGGGTGCCGGGGTCACGTCCGAGACGGAGACGGCCGACTCGTCCGACGCGTCCGACGCGGCCGACTCGACCGGCGTCGGGCGGGCTGCCGCCCCCGGTGCGTCCGTGGAGCGGGCCGCCCGAACCGCGCGAGGCGAGGGGGGCACGGACGCGACGGAGGAGGAGGACTGCGACGAGGGGACGGCGGCATACGCCGTGTGGCTGTCGGTGACCCGCTCGGAGCTGACCGGCACGGGCGCGTTCGGCAGGACCTCGACGCCGGGCCGGCGGTCGTGCGTCGCGACCGAGCCGACGATGAGGGCGGTGACGGCCGCGCCGAGGAGCAGCCCGGCGCCGCGCTGGCCCCCGACCTGCGAGAGCGAGAGGTGGCCTCGCACGAGGGCGGCGCTCGCCGCGAGCAGGGTCGAGACGCCGATGACGATGAGGCCGCCGGTCAGGCCGCCGACGAGGCAGCTGAAGAGGACGAGCGCACCGAGGACCGCAAAGCCCGCGACCGCACCCTCGGGCACCCGTCGCGCGGGACGGTCGGCAAGCAGGTCGACCCGCTCGAGGTCGACCAGGGCGCTCGGACGGGTCGGCAGCGTGAACGAGGCTTCCTCGAGAACTGCCAAACGGGGCATTTCGGACGTCACGTCGTCAGTGTGGTCCATCGAGGCCCGGGTGTGGGGCTCCGACTCGTCCCCGGACCGGCGGACGCCGACATGTCCGGCTCGTCCCGGACGGGCGCTCGAGCCGGCGGCCGCCCAGAGCTGCCACCCACGGGGAGGCACGGGCCAGGACGGGTCGGGCAGCCAGCGCTCGGGGTCACCGTCGGCGACGGACCGTGAGCCGTGGCGCAACGGGTCGCCGTGCGTGGGCGTCATGCTCGTCGTCACCGGACTCACCACTCCTGCTGTTCGCGGGGCCTGCTCGAGGGACCTACGCGAGAACAGTACGACGTAAAGTCACGTTTTGTACCGCAAATAGTAAAAGAAGGGCAAAGTGCTCCTTTACCCCGTGCCGCCCGACGGTCGGACCGGGTGCAGCCCGCCGGTGAGCCACGCCGACGTCTGGTCGGCGAAGTGCGGGTCACGGGCGTCGCCGCTCGCCCCGAAGGGCACGACCCAGCGGCTCGCGTCACGGTCGGCGAGGTCCCACACGTAGCGAGCCACCGGTCCGCCGTAGCAGTGGTCGGTGACGCCCGGGGCGCTGGCCGCGGCGAGGACGCAGCCCTTGTCGCCGCCGACGGGGTCGCGCCGGACCCGGGGCGCCCGGCCCGTCGCGTCGAGCGCGTGCACCGGGTCGAGCCAGTGCCGCTCGCCCCACGTCCCCAGCGCGTCGCGCTGCGCCGCGACGCGGTCGAGCGCCACGCGTACGCCCTCGTCCACGTCGATGCCGTAGGCCGTCCCGAGGTGCGCCATCGAGTGCCAGCCCACCCCGATCTGCGTCACGACGTCGGTCCACGCCGCGAAGATGCGTGAGTGACCGCTCGGCTCGTGCAGCGCCGCGAGCGCCGGGTGCTCGGAGAACCACCGCACGAGCGCCGTGCGCCAGGCGGCGAAGAGCGCCGCGCCACGGCTGCCGGTGTCGCTGTGGCCGTCCCACGCGAGCAGCTCGGAGCGCACGTCGGCGGCGGCGCCCGATACGTCTGCCGCCTCGACGAGCTCGCGCATGAGGTCCGCCTGCCCGTTGCGGGTGTCGACGTGGATCGCCGCGCAGTCGTCGACGGTCAGCCGCTGCCCCGACTCGATGAGCTCGCGGATGCGGCCGGCCCGGAAGGGTGTCGCGTACTCCACCCCGAGCCCGCCGCCGCTGGCCCTGTCGTTGGCGCTGACCATGACGTCGGGCACGTCGACGGCAGGTCCGCGCCGGTAGCCGTGCCACACGTGCCGCGGGTCCCAGGCGGGCACGGGCAGCACTGCGCCGACCTCGTCGCGCTCGGGCACGCGGCCGACCACGAGGTGGCGGACGCGACCCGTGTCGTCGGCGACGAGAGCACTGTTGACCGGCTCGACCCAGCGCGACAGGGCCTCCTCGACGTCGGCGACCGTCCGCGCGCGGAGCAGGGGCAGCAGGGCGCCGAAGCCGAGGTCCTCCTCGACGTGGGTGGGCGTGCGGAGGCTGTGCGCGGCCGGGTGGGCCCGCCGCGGCTGGACGCTCTCGTCGGTCCACTGCGGCGGCGCCTCGGCCTCGGCGACGAGCCGCTCGATCTCGGCCTCGAGGCCCGTGACGATCGGCCCGCGCGAGGTGACGACGACGGGGACGGTCACGTCGGCCTCGCCCCGCACCCTCAGCGTCTCGGTCGTGGAGCGCACCGGCTCCCACCCGTCGATGCCGCGCGCCTTGAGCAGCGGCGACCCGTCGGGCCCGTGACCGACGTGGCCGAGCGACTCCAGCGTCAGGTCCTGGTAGTCGGCCATGGCGTTCGTGATGCCCCACGCGACGGTGCCCGTGTGGGCGAAGTGCTGCACGCCGGGCACCCCGGGGAAGGTGAAGCCGACGACGTCGAACTCGGGACAGGCGAGGCCGACCTGCTGGTAGCAGCCGGGCAGCTCGACCGTGCGGTGCGGGTCGCCGGCGACGAGCGGCAGCCCGCTCGCCGTCCGGTCCCCACCGACGACCCACGCGTTGCTCCCCGAGGCCTCCGCCCGCTCGACGCCCTCGGCGTTGAACATCGCGAGGGCGTCGGCGCCGAGGCGGTCGGCGACGTGGGCGTTGAAGAGCTTGGCCGGAAAGGTCCCGAAGAGCAGGTGGATGCCCCAGAAGATGCCGAGGGGTGTCCACGGCTGCCACCGACGGGGCGCGGCGGCATACGACTGGAGCCCGAGCAGCGCGACCTCGGGCGTCCCCGCGAGCCCCTGGGCGAGCGTGTCGTTGACGCCGTCGACGTAGGCCGTCAGCCACGTCCGCGTCTCGCGGTCGAGCCGCTCGAAGCAGCGCCGCACCGTCGGCTCGAGCAGCACCTGCCGGGCGAACCGGTCCCAGGGGAGCCCGTCGGGGCCGACGTACTCGGCCGTGCGCCCCTCCATCCGCCAGCGGTGGTGCTCGATCTGCCACCCTCGGTCGAGGGCGGTGATGCGCCCCTGGAGGCGGGCCAGCTCCATGACGTCGCCGGCGCGCAGGTGCGGGACCCCGACGGCGTCACGTCGCACCTCGGCGGGCATCGGGGCGCGGGACACGGCGGATCTCCTTCGACCTCGGGACTTCTCGGACGGGCGTGGCGACGACTGCCCGGCTAGTCGTTGCGCGAGAACTTGCTCTCGATCTCCCGGAGGAAGGCGTCGGAGATCCGACGGTACTGCTGGAGCGTCAGCGTGATGGGGGCCCCGACCTCGAGGCCGAGGATGCTGTGCGCCGGGTCGAGCCGGATCTGGGGGTCGGCCATGACGGTGCCGCCGTTCTCCATGAGCGAGCGCGCGAGCACCCGCACCTCGTTGAGCGCGTTGCCGTCCTTGCCCTCGACGCCGCGCAGGCGGTGGACGAAGTAGCCGTCGAGGACGATGAGCATGTTGTTGAAGTACTCGTACTCCAGCGACTCGAGCGCGCCCTCGAGGTGGGAGACGTCGGCGTCACCGTGGTCGCGCGCAGCCTGCGCGACCTCGTGGAACATCACGACCTGGGTCTCGACCCGCGACCGGCAGGCGTCGATGTAGTCCTGCTCGTACTCCTTCATCCCCAGCATGGAGCCAGCCTAGCGAGCAACTCGGCCACTAGGTTTGGCTCATGGCAGCGCGGGAACGGAACGTGCTCGGTGGTGAGCTCGAGGCGTGCGGCACCGACCCGGTGACCGGCTTCTACCGCGACGGCTACTGCACGACGGGGCCCGAGGACCGGGGCAGCCACACCGTCTGCGTCGTCGTCACGACCGAGTTCCTCGAGCACCAGCGCAGCGTCGGCAACGACCTCGTGACCCCACGTCCGGAGTGGCGCTTCCCCGGCCTGACGCCGGGCGACCGGTGGTGCGTCGTCGCGAGCCGCTGGCTCGAGGCGCACCAGGACGGCGCCGCGGCGCCGGTCTTCCTCGCGGCCACGCACGAGCGGGCGCTCGAGGTCGTGCCGCTCCAGCTGCTCCAGTCGTATGCCGCCGACATCCCGGACGACCCGAGCTCGCTTCTCTGACGGCGACGTCCGTCGACCTCGACGGTGACGAGGTGCCCGACAGCCGGTGATACTGACGGGATGAGCGATCCCCACGTGCTCGCACCGGGCACGGCGCCGACCCCGTTCACGGCCGACGAGATCCGGGCGGGGTGCCCCGACGGGCGCACCATCACCCTCCTCGTCGAGCCCGCCGACGGGCCCCCGTGGCAGCGCGTCAACCGGTTCGTGGCCCCCGACGAGGAGGGGGCGACGCTGCAGCGCTGGAGGATCGGGCCCGACGGGCGGCGCGTCGGCGAGATCGAGGAGGCGCGCACGACCTGGCTCGAGCTCCAGGGACACGCGTCCTTCCCCGAGTCCCTCGTGACGGTCGCCGCCGACCCGGTGGAGCTGCCGCTCGGCACCGTCGACGCGCTGCGCTACACCGTCGACGACGGCGAGGCCGGCCGCGCGACCTTCTGGTTCGCCCCGGCCTACCCCGGCATGCCGGTCCGCTACGAGACCCCCGCCGAGGGCGGCGGGACCGACCGCACGACGATGGTCGGCAACGAGCTGCCGTGACGACGAGCCCAGACGAGCTCCCCGACGACTCCCCCGCGCTCGAGGCCGACTGCTCCCGGTGCTTCGGCCTCTGCTGCGTGGCGCTCCCCTTCGCCCGGTCGGCGGACTTCCCCGTCGACAAGGCGGGCGGCGAGCCGTGCCGCAACCTCCTCGCCGACCACCGGTGCGGCATCCACGACCGGCTGCTCGAGGGCGGGTGGCGCGGGTGCGTGACGTTCGACTGCTTCGGGGCGGGCCAGCAGGTCTCGCAGGTCACCTTTGGCGGTGTCTCGTGGCGCGAGGCCCCCGAGACCGCCCCGACGATGTATGCCGTCCTGCCCGTGATGCGACAGCTGCACGAGATGCTCGCCCACCTGGGCGACGCCCTCGCGCTCGACCCGGACGAGGCGACGCGCGCCGGGCTCACGGCGGCCGCCGAGGAGGTCAGGAGGTCGACGGCGGGCTCCCCCGACGAGCTGCTCGCCGTGGACCTCGTCGCCGTGCGGTCCCGCGTCGGTGGCCTGCTGCGGACCGCGAGCGCCACGGCACGCGACCGGCGGAGGCGGCGTGACGGCATACGCACTCCTCCTCGACGGCTGCGGGCCGGGGCCGACCTCGTCGCCGCGGACCTGCGCGGCCGCGACCTGCGCACGGCCGACCTCCGGGGCGCGCTGCTCATCGCGGCCGACCTACGGGACGCCGACCTGCGGTGGGCCGACCTGCTCGGCGCCGACCTGCGCGACGCCGACCTGCGCGGGGCACGGCTCGACGGAGCGCTCTTCCTGACGCGCCCGCAGCTCGCGGCGGCGCGCACCTGATCGGACGATTCGCGCATTCGCTCCCACGGGGACGGTGCAACGATGACAATCGACCCACTGTCCACGTCGAGCACTGGAGCCGATCGTGCGCCGAGTCGAGGTTGCCGCAGCGCTGGCGCTGTCAGCTGCGCTCGCGCTCGGCGGGTGCTCGTCCGGCAAGCCCGAGATCGACCTCAGCCAGGCGGCCGGTTCCACGGGCACGCCGGTGCCGACCGAGACGGTGACGGTGACCGAGATCGACACGCGCACCGTGACCGCGACGACGACCGTCGTGACGACGACGACGGTCGTCGCCACCCCGACGGTCACCGTCACGGCGCTCCCGCGACCGAGCCTGACGACGAGCACCGTCTTCAACCGTCCCGCTGCGCTGGCGGACTACTCGAACCTCGTCGTCGACGTGCGCCTGCTCGACCGGATGACCCTGTCCGGCAACGCTGCCGCGCTCCAGCTCGACCTCATGGCCCAGCACCTCGGCCGCCTCGGCGCGAACGGACCCCCGCCGGGTCTCGACGCACCGAGCTACTACGGCCGGCTGGCCTCGCTCGGGCTCTTCGCGCGCGCCGCGTCCGACGAGGCGTCGGCGAGCTCGCCCGTGGCCCAGAGCCGTTACGCCGTCATCCGCCAGGAGACCGGCATCCTGCTCTCGCTCGTCAACGGTGCGCTGGCGACGACGTTCACGCTGCCGACCCCCGCGCCCCGACCGACGACAACGACTCCGTGAAGCCGCCCCAGGCGATCTCACCGTCGGCGTCGTCCGCGTGGGGCCGGCCGAACCGGGCGGCGTAGAGCGCCACCTCGGTGAGGTCCCACCGCAACGCCTGGGCCCGCAGGTCGTCGGTCGTCACGGGCCGTCCGGTCAGTGCGGCGTAGTCGGCGAGCACCTCGTCGGCGCCGGCACCCTCGGCGCCCGCGACGTGCCAGAGGTCGCGGGCCGCGGGCGCGAGCAGGGCGGTGTCCCAGTCGACGACGTGGAGTCCGTCGGCGCCGGAGAGGACGTTGCGCCAGTGCGGCTCGCCGTGGGTGATGACCCACGAGTCGCGCTCGGCGTGGGCCCGGACCGCGTGCTCGTCCCAGACGGCGAGGGCGCGCCGCACCGCGTCGGCCTGCTCGGCGAGGGCATCACGGGCCCTGGCGCCGTAGGGGCCGACGCCGGGTGGCAGGTCGGTCGCGAGGGCCCGGTCGAGGAGGTCGCGCTCTGGCAGACGCAGGTCGTCGGTGCCGGCGACACCGACGGCGTGGGGGGTGGCCGCGTGCAGCCGCCCCAGCACCTCGGTCACGGCGTGCCGGTCGTCCGCCGTCTGCTGCGGGGGCGACGAGAGGCGCGGCGCGTCGGTCCAGGGGGTCAGCGACACCCACCGGTGCCGGCTGAGCTCGAAGGGGACCGAGCCGTCCCGGGCCGGGACCGGTGCGACGACGAAGCCGAGCCCGGCGTCGGCGAGGGCCCGTGCCGTGCGGAACGCCGCGCTGAGGGCGGCGCCGCGCTCGACGTCGGCCCCGGCACCGGCGTAGTCGTCGAGGGTCACGAACCAGCGCGCGCCGTCGACCGTGACGGCCTGCCAGTGGTGGCTGCCGAAACCGACTGGCGCATAGCCGATCTCGCGGACGTCGAGACCCCACATCTCGCGCAGAGCCACGACCAGCAGGTCCGTGGAGAAGTCCGGCGGCGGCGTCATCACGGCGTCATCACGGGCTCGACGCTAGCGGGGCGGCGGCGGCTCCGCATGGATCCGACGGCTCAGCCTCGAGTGCGAGCGCGGGGCGGGCACCCGCGACCACACGGCGGCCTGCAGCGCGAGGGTGAGCCAGCCGGCGAGCGCCATCCCGACGATGTTGACGACGAGCTGGAGGCCGCTGCCGCGCACCTCGTCCCACGCCCCGAAGGCGAGCCCCAGCGCGACGTTGCCCGCGGCGGGGATCGTCGTCACCGAGATGAAGACGCCGCTGAGCCCGCCGAGCTTGGCCGACGTCAGGGACAGCACCCCCGCGGCGGCTGCGAGGACGGCGACGATGAACGACCACTTGTCGGGCGAGTAGATGAAGCCGGTCGAAGGACGTTCGCCGGAGATGTCGTCGAGCGTGACCCACCCGAGGGCCCGCCCGGCGAGACCGGCGAGGCACGTGACGAGGATGGCCACGACGAAGCCGACGACGAGCGCGCGGGCCGCGACGGCGAGCAGGAGCGGCCGACGCCGCACGAGGGCGACGCCGAGGGCGGCGATCGCCCCGAACTCGGGCCCGAGCACCATGGCCCCGATGACGAGGATCTGCGAGTCGAGGACGATCGCGATGCCGGCGATGAGGGTCGCGAGCGACATGAAGGACAGGAACGTCCAGTTCAGCTCGCTGTCGTCGTAGGACCGTTGGGCGACCTGCGCCCACACGACGGCGTCGGCGCTGCTCCCGGGCGTCTCCTCGTCGGCCTCGAAGCCGGCTCGGGAGACCCAGGTGGTGACCGGCTCGATCTGGAGGGTCCCGCCCTCGTGGACCCCGAGGTCGCGGAGGCGGTCGACGAGGACGTTGGCTCCCTCGCGGGCGACGTCGGCCATGACGACGTCGCCCACCGGGCGCACCGCCGCGCCGCGCAGGACGGACAGCGTGCTCACGGCGCTCGACTCGGCGAGCACGGCGGTGACCTGGTCGGTCAGCGCGCTCGGGATGGTGACCGTCAGTCTCAACATGCCGGACAGTCTGCCGCCCGGTTGACGCGGTGGCGCGCGAGGCGCCACAGTGGCATCTGATCATCCATTCAGATGAGAGGACGGCGCATGAGCAGCGTCACCGGGCTCGACGGCTGCGCCGCACCGTGCGTCCACCCCGAGAAGGTCGCCCTGGCCACCGACAACGCTCCGGGGGTCGAGGAGCTGGCGCGCGTCACCAGCGTCTTCAAGCTGCTCGGCGACCCGACCCGGGCGCGGATGCTCTACGCCCTCCTCGAGGCCGGGGAGCTCTGCGTCTGCGACCTCGCGGCCGCGACCAGCACGGCCGAGACCACGGTCTCCCAGGCCCTTCGGCTGCTCCGTGCCTCGGCCGTCGTCACCGGCCGGCGCGAGGGACGCAACATCTACTACCGGCTCTCCGACGCCCACGTCCGCCTGCTCCTCGACGTGACGCGCGAGCATGTCATCCACGACGGCGAGCGACACCGGTGAGCCACGGGCACGGACACGGGCACGGACACGGGCACGGGCCGGCGCAGGGCGCCGCCGCGGTCCACGCCGGCGGCCGCCACCGGTGGCGGCTCGCCGTCGCCTTCGGCCTCGTCGCGGCCTTCTTCTGCGTGGAGCTCGCCGCGGGCCTCGCGTCCGGCTCCCTCGCCCTCCTCTCCGACGCCGGCCACATGGCCGCCGACGTCGTGACCCTCGGCGCCGCGCTCGTGGCCACGCGCATCGCGACGCGCGCCGACACGACCGGGAGGCGCACGTTCGGCTCCTACCGCGCCGAGGTGTTCGCGTCCGGGCTCGCCGTGCTGCTCATGCTCGGCGTGTCCGTCTACATCGCCGTCGAGGCGCTCGGGCGGATCGGCTCGAGCCCCGAGATCGCCTCGGGCACCATGCTCGTCGTCGGCGCGATCGGCCTCGTCGTCAACGTCATCGCCCTCCTCCTGCTGCGTGGTGGCGCCGGGGAGAGCCTCAACGTCCGGGGCGCCTACCTCGAGGTCGTCGCCGACACCGTCGGCTCGGTCGGCGTCATCGCGGCCGCCGTCCTCGTCGGGACGACCGGGAGCGCCTGGTGGGACACCGCCGTCGCGCTCGCCATCGCGGTCTTCGTGACCGTGCGCGCCGTCGGCCTCGGACGCGAGGTGGTGGCCGTCCTCGGTCAGCACGCCCCCACAGGCCTCGAGCCCACCGACCTGCTGGCCGCGCTCGGCGAGGTGCCGGACGTCACCGAGGTCCACGACCTGCACGTCTGGACCCTGACCTCCGGGATGGACGTCGCGACGGCGCACCTCGTGACGACACGCGCCGACGCGGCGCCCGAGGTGCTCGAGGCGGCCAGCGCCATGCTGCGCGACCGCTTCCACGTCGCCCACGCGACCCTCCAGGTCGAGACGACCGACCGGTCCGAGTGCCGGGGAGCCGACTGGTGAGCACCCCGCACCTCCCCGTCTTCTCGCTGCTGCCGCCCTCGCGGCGGACCGCTCTCGTGCGCCGGGCCCGGCTGCTGGCCGGCGCGTCGGTCGCCTACAACGTCGCCGAGGCCGTCGTCGCCATCACGTCCGGGCGCATCGCCGACTCGACGGCGCTCGTCGGCTTCGGCCTCGACTCGACGGTCGAGGTCATGAGCGGGCTCGTCATCCTCTGGCAGTTCGGCCACCCCGTGCCGGAGGAGCGCGAGCACCGGGCGCGGCGCCTCATCGCCGTCTCCTTCTTCGCCCTCGCCGCCTACGTGACCGTCGAGTCCGTGCGGGCCGTCGTGACCCACGAGGAGCCCGACACCTCGGTCGTCGGCATCGCGCTCGCGGCCCTCTCGCTCGTCGTCATGCCGCTGCTCTCGCGGTGGCAGCGACGCACGGGCCGCGAGCTCGGGTCGGGGGCGGTCGTCGCCGACGGCACCCAGACGCTGCTCTGCACCTACCTCTCGGCCGTGCTCCTCCTCGGCCTGCTCGCCAACGCCCTCCTCGGCTGGTGGTGGCTCGACGCCGTGGCCGCGCTCGTCATCGCGGCCGTCGCGGTGCGCGAGGGACGCTCGAACTGGTGCGGCGACGCCTGCTGCTGAGGGCATGGCCCGGCCGGGAGTCTTGACGGCGGACCCCTCGACCGACAGTGTGACCACCCGTGACACTCCGGGCCGACTCCTCCCACCTGCTGCGGGCGCGGCTCGCCGCGGGCACCGCCTTCTTCGTCCAGGGCCTCCTCTTCATCTCGCTGACGACGCGCCTGCCCCAGGTGCAGGAGAAGTGGTCTCTCGACGAGCTCGCCGTCAGCGGCCTGCTGCTCATGGTCGTGCTCCTCGCCGGCGTCGGCTCGGTCGTCGCCGAGGTCGTCGCCGCTCGGTCGTCGAGCGCCATGGTCGTGCGCGTGGGGCTCGTCGTGGCCACCGTCGGCTTCGCCGCGCTGCTCGTCGCGCCGGCGTTCGGGGTCTTCGTCGCGGGCCTCGCGACCTACGGGCTCGCGCTCGGGCTCGTCGACGCGTCGTCGAACATGCAGGCCGTCACGGTCGAGCACCTCTACCGCCGCCCGATCCTGCCGTCCTTCCACGCCTTCTGGACCGCCGGCGGCATCCTCGGCACCCTCGTCACGCTGGCGACGTCCGGCGTCGACCTCGGCCCGGCCCTGCTGCCGCTGCTCGTCTTCCCCGTCGCGGCACTCGCCGCGCCGTACGTCCGCCGCGACCGCCTCGCCGAGACCGACGCCACCGTCGACGTGCCGTGGCGGCGGATCGCGCTGCTCGGCGTGGCGATGGTCCTCTTCTACATGGTCGACACGGCCGCCACGACGTGGGGACCGGTCTACCTCGACGGCACGCTCGACGCCCCGACGGGTCTCACCGCGCTCGCCACCCTGCCCTACCTCGTCGCGACGCTCCTGGCCCGAGCCGTCGGCGACCGTCTCGTCGACCGGCACGGCGCCGTGTGGCTGCTGCGGATCAGCGGTGTCGTCGCGGCCCTGTCGCTCGCCGTCATCGTCTTCGCGCCGACGTGGGTCGTGGCCGTCGTCGGCTTCACGATCCTCGGCGGCGCCGTCGCGACCATCGCGCCGCTCAGCTTCTCGGCCGCGGGCGCCATCGCCGGCGGTGACGCCGACTCGGCGGGCGAGCGGATCGACAAGACCGACCAGGTCGTCGCCCGCTTCAACCAGTTCAACTACGTCGGCGCGCTGCTCGGCGCCGTGCTGACCGGGGCCGTCGGCTCGGACAACCTGCGTCTCGGCTTCGCCGTGCCGATGGTGCTGATCCTCGGGATCATCCCGCTCGCGACGCAGTTCGCGATCATCCGCCGCCGGGGCGTCCCGGCCGGGTCGAGCTGAGGACGTCCCGCAGCACGGTGAGTGCCGGACGGATGTCCGTCAGGGGTATGCCGCCGACGCCGAAGGCGAAGCCGTGGCGGGCCGGCTGCTCGAGGTGTCGCACGGACAGCGGCTCGACGAACACCCCTGCGGCCAGGGCGGCCTCGGCGATCGTGACGTCGTCGAGACCCGGGTCGCGCAGCCTGGCGCACAGGTGGAGCCCCGCCGCCGACGGGATGACCTCGAGCCAGTCGGCGAGGCCGTCGGGACTCGTGAGCGCCTCGAGCAGTGCCTCCCGGCGGGCGCGGTAGACCTTCGTCGCGCGCTTGACGTGGGCGGCGTGGTGCCCCTCGGCGAGGAAGTCCGCGAGCGCACCCTGGGTCACGACGTCTCCGTCCCAGACGGTGACGCGCTTGGCCTCGCGCAGCGCCGGCGTGAGCGTGGCCGGCGCGATGGCGTAGCCGACTCGGAGCCCCGGGAGCAGCGACTTGGAGAACGACCCGACGTAGACGACGCGACCGTCGCGGTCGAGGCTCTGCAGGGGCTCGAGGGGTCGGTCGGCGAACCGGAACTCGCTGTCGTAGTCGTCCTCGACGATCACCGCACCGTGCCGGACTGCCCACTCCAGCAAGGCGATCCGCCGGGCGCGCGACATCGCGACACCAGTCGGGTGCTGGTGCGACGGCGTGACGTAGACGAGACGCGCCGCGTCCGGGAGTGCCTCGACGACGATCCCCTCACCGTCGACGGGCACGCCACGGACGACGGCCCGGTGCGTCGCGAAGAGGCGCGCGGCGGCCGTGTAGCCGGGGTCCTCCACCGCGACGACGTCCCCGGGCTCGACGAGGACGCGCGCGACGAGGTCGAGGGCCTGCTGCGCGCCGGCGGTGGTCACCACGTCGGCACCGGAGGCGACGACCGAGCGGGACACGCCGGCATACCTCGCGATCTCGGCCTCGAGGCGGCTGCCCGCGCGGTTGGCCCCGGCCTGGTCGTAGGTGCCGGTGGAGAGGCGGCCCCGGCGCAGCGTGCCGCTCACGAGACGTCGCCACGTCGCGAGGGGGAAGAGCGAGTCGTCGGGCACCCCGACGGAGAAGTCGTGCACCGCGCCCTGGGGAGCGGGGGCGGGAGCCGCGGCCGGCGCAATCGCCCAGGGCGACGTGGCGGTGACGGCCCCGGCGCGGGCCCGTCGCCCGGTCGCCCGGGCCGGTGGCACGCACCCGCTGGCGACGAAGGTGCCGGCGCCGCGGCGGCTCTCGAGGAGCTCCTCGGCGAGGAGCCGGTCGTAGGCCGCCGTCACCGTGCCCCGCGAGACGCTGAGGCTCGCCGCGAGGTCGCGGGAGGCGGGCACGCGGTCACCGCCGGCGAGGCGCCCGTCGAGGACGGCGTCGCGCAGCTGGGCGTAGATCTGGGCCGTGAGGTCGCCGGTGCCCGTGAGGGTGACGTGGAGGTCCATGACCCCAGTGTGGATTGGCCCAAACAGCCTGACAAGAAGTGGCACTTCTGACCGGTCCACCGGGGCGTCAGTCTGGAGCCATGGCGACGACCGCAGGCATGACCCGGCCCACCCCGACCACGACGGGTGGCACGCTCACCGTCGCGCAGGGGGCCGCGCTGTCGGTGGGTGCGGTCCTCGGCACCGGCGTCATCACGCTGCCCGCCCTCGCCGCGGACGTGGCCGGCCCCGCGTCGCTGGTCGCGTGGGCGGCGCTCGTGCTCCTGTCGGTGCCGCTCGCGAGCACGTTCGCAGCCCTCGGGGCGCGGCACCCGGACGGCGGCGGCGTGTCGACGTACGTCCGTCGCGCCTTCGGGGACCGCGCCGCGGGCGCGGTCGGGTGGTGCTTCTACTTCGCGGTGCCCGTCGGAGCCCCACCCGCCTCGATGATGGCCGGTGGCTACGTGGCCGACGTCGTGGGCGGCGGACGCACGACGACCGTCGTCGTCGCGGCCGCCCTCATCCTCGGCACCGGCCTGATGAACCTCGCGGGGCTGCGCTTCTCCGGCCGCGTGCAGCTCGGCCTCGCGACCGTGCTCGCCCTGCTCATGACCGCGACGATGGCCGTCGCCCTGCCGCACGGCAGCACGGCGTCGCTGACCCCCTTCGCGCCGCACGGGTGGGCCGCCGTCGGCACCGCGGCTGCCGTGCTCGTGTGGGGCTTCGCCGGCTGGGAGGCCGTCGCCTCGCTCGCCGGCGACTACCGCGACCCACGACGCGACGTGCCTCGCGCGACCGGGATCGCCGTCGTGGTCGTCGGCGTGCTCTACCTCGGCCTCGCGACGACGAGCATCCTCGTGCTGGGTCCGGCGACCGGCCGCAGCCAGGCGCCGCTGTCGGACCTCATGGCGATCGCGCTCGGTGAGCAGGCACGGGTCGTGACCGCCGTCGTGGCGGTGCTCCTGACGGTCGGGGCGATGAACGCCTACTACGCCGGCGGCTCGCGGCTGGGCGCGGCGCTGGCCCGGGACGGTGCGCTGCCGCGGTGGCTGGCGCGCGGCGGCGACGCCGGCGCGGTGCCGCGCCGCAGCATCGCCCTCGTCACCACCGGGTCCGTGGTCTCGCTCGTCCTCGCCGTCGTGCTCGACCTCGGCCTCACCCCGCTCATGCTGCTCGCGACGGGCTGCTTCACGGTCGTCTACGTGCTCGGCACGGCCTCGGCGCTGCGCCTGCTGCCTCGCGGCACCCGCGGCTGGTGGACCGCGCTCGTCGCCCACGTGTCCGTCGTCGTGCTGCTCGTCGTCAACGGCGTCCACGCGCTGTGGGCCCTCGGCCTCGTCGTCCTCTCGCTGGCCTACCAGTCGCGCTCCCGTCCGTCGCGGCGGTAGGGGCTCCCAGCGCCGCCCCCTAGACTTCGCCGCCGTGACGGCACAGCGCGCGGAGCGCACACCCCTCATGCGGTGGTTCCTCGACGCCGAGGAGGCCGACCCGGGCGGCTACTACGAGCGCGAGCGCGAGGCCACCGAGCAGCAGCACGTGCAGCCGTGGTGGCGCGTCATGTGCCTGACGGGTGTCGACTACTTCTCGACGCTCGGCTACCAGCCGGGCATCGCGGCCCTCGCCGCGGGCGCGCTGTCCCCCGTCGCGACGCTCGTCCTCGTGCTCATCACGCTCTTCGGCGCGCTCCCGATGTACCGCCGGGTCGCGGCCGAGAGCCCGCACGGCGACGGCAGCCTCTCGATGCTCGAGCGCCTCCTGTCCTACTGGCCGAGCAAGATCCTCGTGCTCTGCCTCATCGGCTTCGTCGCGACCGGCTTCATCATCACGATCACGCTGTCGGCCGCCGACGCGAGCGCGCACCTCATCGAGAACCCCTACCTCAAGAGCACCCTGACCGGCCACCAGGTCGGGGTCACCCTGACGCTGCTCGTCTTCCTCGCCGGGATCTTCCTCAAGGGCTTCAAGGAGGCCATCGGCATCGCCGTCGTCCTCGTCGTCGCCTACCTCGGCCTCAGCCTCGTCGTGGTCGTGCGCGGCGTCGTCGAGATCGGCGACCACCCGACGGCGTTCAGCGACTGGATCACGGCGATGACGTCGGCCCACTCGGCACCGTTCGGGATCATCGGCGCGTCCCTGCTCGTCTTCCCGGCCCTGGCGCTCGGCCTTTCCGGCTTCGAGACCGGCGTCGTCGTCATGCCCCTCGTCAAGGGCGACCCCACCGACACCCCGGAGCACCCCGAGGGCCGCATCCGCAACGCCCGCAAGCTGCTGACGACCGCAGCGCTCATCATGAGCGTCCTGCTCATCGGCTCCTCGCTCGTCACGACCCTGCTCATCCCCGCAGACGCCTTCCAGCCGGGCGGCGAGGCCAACGGCCGCGCCCTGGCCTACCTCGCCCACGACCTGCTCGGCGAGGCCTTCGGCACCGTCTACGACATCTCGACGATCGGCATCCTCTGGTTCGCCGGCGCCTCCGCCATGGCCGGCCTGCTCAACATCGTGCCGCGCTACCTGCCCCGCTACGGCATGGCGCCGGACTGGGCCCGCTCGACGCGGCCGCTCGTCCTCGTCCTGTCGTTCATCGCCGCCGTCGTCACCCTCGCCTTCGGGGCCAACGTCGACGAGCAGGCGGGGGCGTATGCCACCGGCGTGCTCGCGCTCATGACGTCCGCCGCGATCGCCGTCTTCCTCACGGAGCTGCGTCGTGGCCACCGCGGGGCAGCAGCCTTCTTCGCCGTCGTCAGCGCGATCTTCGTCTACACGATCACGATCACGATCGAGCAGCGTCCCGAGGGCCTCGTCATCGCCCTGATCTTCATCGCCCTCATCGTCGTCATCAGCGTCTGGTCGCGCATCGCGCGCTCGACCGAGCTGCGCGTGCAGCGGGTCGTCTACGACGACAGCGCACGCGCGATCCTCGACGACGCCGCGCTCGGTCCCCAGCCGCTGCGGTTCATCGCCAACAAGATCAACGCCGGCGACCGCGACGAGTACCGCGCGAAGTCCCTCGACGTCCGCATGCACAACCACCTCAACGCCCGGCAGGGCGCGATCTTCCTCGAGGTGGAGATCAGCGACGCGAGCGACTTCGCGACGACCGTCCACGTCGGGTCGGCCGTCGTCGGCGGCCACTACATCCTGCGTGCGACGGGTCCGTCGGTGCCCAACGTCCTCGCCGCGGTCCTGCTCGACGTCCGCGACCGGGTCAGCAAGCCGCCGCACATCTACTTCGAGTGGAGCGAGAAGGCGCCGGGGCAGAACGTGCTGCGCTTCCTGCTCGCCGGCGAGGGCGACATCCCGCCGCTGACGCACGAGATCATCCGTCGCGCCGAGCCGGACGCCGACCGTCGCCCGCAGGTGCACGTCGGCGGCTGACGCGGGCGGCCGCGCCGGACGGCATGCTCAGGCGCGGTTGGCCCAGCGCTCGGGGGTGGTGCGGTAGACGCGCGACTCGTCCGCGTACCACTTCTCGATGATCCCGAGGTCGTCGAGGCCGAGACGGCGGCAGACGGCCTGCGAGCGCTCGTTCGTCGTGTGGGTCAGGGCGTAGATCTCGGGCAGCCCGCCGTCGAAGCCGTGCTGGATCACCGCGGTCGCGGACTCGGTCGCGTAGCCGTGGCCCCACGAGTCGGGGTGCAGGTGCCAGCCGACCTCGACCTCGCCGTCGTCGGCGTTCGGGAGGGTCAGCAGGATGACGGACCCGGCGACGACCCCGGTCTCACGGACCTCGACGGCCCAGAAGCCGAGCGGCGGCGCCTCGCTGCGCTCGAGGTAGCGGTCGATGCGGGCGTGCGCCTCGTCGAGGTCCTTCATGAGGACCGGCTCGCCGTCGCCGAGCCACTTCACGACCTCGAGGCGGCTCTGGATGTCGAGCAGGCGCTCGGCCTCGTCGTGCGACCAGGGACGGATGGTGAGGCGGGTTGTCTCGAGATGCATGGCGACACGCTCGCACCCTCCCCGCCCACCCGTCCACGCCATTCCCACGGCAGGATGGCGGCATGTCCGACAGCGATGGCGCAGGCGAGACCGACGAGGCGACGAGCCCGCCCAGTGAGCCCACCGAGGCCGGTGAGGTGGCGCAGGCGTACGCCGCGGTGCGCCCCGAGGTCGAGGCCGCGACGGCGCTCTTCGTCGAGATGGTCACCGGCCTGCTCGACGAGGCCGGCATCAACTACCTCAGCGTGAGCGGACGCACGAAGTCCGTGGCGTCCTTCGCCGCCAAGGCCGAGCGACGCCGCGACGGCGAGCTGCTCTTCCCCGACCCGCTCGCCGACATCACCGACCAGATCGGCGTCCGCGTCATCACCTACGTCCACGACGACGTCGCCGCGGTCGCCGAGCTGCTGGCCGAGGAGCTCGCCGTCCTCGACGACCGCGACATGGGACTCGAGACCGCCCGGTCGGGCCGCTTCGGCTACGCGAGCCGCCACCTGCTCGTCGCGGTCGACGCGAGCCGCACCGTCCCGCCCGCCTACGAGGCGCTCCGCCGACGCAGCGCGTCCGTGCAGATCCGCACCGTGCTCCAGCACGCCTGGGCCGAGTTCGAGCACGACATCCGCTACAAGGGCACCGTCCCCGAGGAGCACGCCCACGACCTCGACCGCCGGTTCACCCTGGCCGCCGGGCTCATCGAGCTCGCCGACCGCGAGTTCTCCGCCATCCGCGACCGGCTCCAGGAGGCCCTGCCGGCCAGCCCACCGGACGCCGTCGAGCAGGACTCGCGCATCAGCACGCAGGACCTCGCGAAGTTCCTCGCCTCGAAGTACGCCGACGCCGGCTGGTCGCGCACCGACCACTACACGTGGGTGTCGGGCCTGCTGCTCGAGCTCGGCATCACGTCGGTCGACGCGCTCGCCGAGGTCATCGCCCCCGTCGACGGGGCCGACCTCATCGAGCGGATGGGCTACAAGTACCCGCCCGGCGCCGTGCGCCGGCTCGACGACGCCCTGCTCGCGACCTTCGGCACGCGCTACCTCGACCTGGAGGGCAACGCCCACCGCCGGGCCTCGCTCGAGGGCCGCCTCGAGCGCCTCGGGACGAGCTGACCGACCCGACCGGACCATCTCGGGGCCGCGTGTCGATTCCCAAGGACCGAGTTCGTCAGGATGATGTGGCGAGAGTCGCCACCCGCGCAGATCTCACGGCTGCGCGCCTGTTCGAGAAGGAGCCGGCCATGGCCGACACGTACGTCTACCTGATCCACGAGGGTGACTGGGACTCCGATGCCTACCTTGCCGGCGGGCCCACCACCGACGCCGGGCCCGCCGGCAAGGACCCCAGTGCCCCCTCCGCGTCCGACATGGACGCGTCGTTCCCCGAGCACAAGGCCTTCCAGCAGGCCGTCGCCGACCTCGGAGCCCGCATCACGGGTGGCGCCGCCCTGCAGAACTCCCGCTACGGCGGCACGGTGACGCCCGGCTCCGGCGACCGAGCCGTCGAGGACGCGGTCTACACCGACGGCCCTTTCACCGACACCTCGGAGGTCATCACGGGCTTCTACCTCGTCGAGACCGACGACGAGGACACCGCCCGCCGGATCGCCGCCCTCGTGCCGACGAGCAGTCGCATCGAGTGGCGCAAGGTCTTCCCGACGGGGATGTGAGTGCCGCTCGGGACGGGTGAGTTCGAGGAGGCGTGGCCGCGCATCGTGCGCGCCCTCGCCTCCTTCACCGGGAGCCTCGACGACGCCGAGGAGTATGCCGCCGAGGCCGTCGCGCGAGCCGCCGCCCACGAGCGCGCCGGCGGGGCCCCGATCGAGTCGTATGCCGCGTGGTGCACCTCGGTGGCCAGGCGGGCCTGGCTCGACGACGCCCGGCGGCGCACGACGCTCCGCCGGCTGGTCCCCGAGCTCGCCCGTCCCGAGGCGGACCGCACCGCCATGGACGACGACGACCTGTCCCTGCACGGACGCGAGGGGCTCGACGACCGCCTCGCCCTGCTCTTCGTCGCGTGCGACGAGGCCATCTCGCCCGCGTCCCGCATGGTCCTGGCCCTGCGCGTCGTGTGCGGCCTGACGATCCCCGAGATCGCCGGCCACCTCGGCGTGCAGGACACCGCCGCCGCGGCCCGGCTCACCCGCGCCAAGCGGGCCCTCGCCGAGGCCCGCGGCACCTTCCACGTCCCCGACGCCACCGAGCGCGACCGACGCCTGCCGGTCGTCATCGCCTGCGTGTCGGGAATGTTCACGGTGGCGCACCGGACCGTGCTCGACCCCGCCGACGCCCTCGCCGACACCGGACGCCAGGCACTGTCCATCGCCGACGCCCTCGTCGCGGCCTACCCCGACGACACCGAGGTCCGCGGCCTGCGGGCCGTCATCCGGCTCGGCCTGGCCCGTCGGCCCGGCCGGGTCGACGACTCCGGCACCGGCCTCGCGCTCGACGAGGTGGACCGCAGCCGCTGGGACCGCGCCCTGCTCCGGGCCGGGCTCGACGACGCGACGGCCGCCACGGCGGGAGAGGGTCGCTTCGCCATCGAGGCGGCGATCGCCGGCCTGCACTCGAGCGCGCCGTCGTTCGAGCGCACCGACTGGCCGCGCATCGTCTCGCTCTACGGCGCGCTCGAGCAGCGCTGGCCCTCCCCGTCCGTCCGGGTCGCCCGGCTCGTCGCCACCGCCCAGGGGGTCCTCGCCACCGACCCCGACGGGTCGACGGCCGAGGTGGAGGCCGAGCTGACCGGGATCGAGGCAGGCTCGCCGGCCTACGCCAGCCGTGACGCGAGCCTCGCCCTCGCCGACCTCGAGTGGCGCACGGGGCGACGGGAGCACGCGGCGCAGCGCTACCGCGACCTCGCGGAGGTCATGCCCGCCGAGCCGCTCCGTCGCTTCTGCCTCCGTCGGGCCGTCACTCCCCCGTGACGCCGTCGACCGCCTCCCGGAGGAAGTCGGCGTGACCGTTGTGGCGGGCGTACTCCTCGATCATGTGGAGCAGGATCCAGCGCAGGCTGAACGTCTGGCCCTCCTTGCGCGACAGCGTCGCCGACCGGAACTCGAGCCCGCCCTCGGCGAGCGCCGCGTCGATGTCGCGACGGGCCTGCTCGACGGACTCGTCCATGATCCGGCGCAGCTCCTCGGGGCTGTCGTCGCGCGCCGACGTCATCTCCCAGTCGCGGTCGGCGTCCCAGTCGGCGCTCGCCCACGGCTCGGGCATCGGGCGGCCGTGCAGCACCTCCCCGAACCAGCTCGCCTCGTTGAGCGCGACGTGCTTGAGCAGCGCCCCGAGCGTCAGGGTCGAGGGCGCGAGGGGCTGCGCGAGCTGCTCGGCGGTCAGGCCCTCGGTCTTCAGTCGGAGGGTGTCGCGGTGGTAGTCGAGGAAGGCCACGAGGGTGGTGGCCTCGTCGGCGGCCAGCGGCGGGTCGGTGCGCTCGGTCCGGGCAGGTGTCGTCATGGCACCCGACGCTAGTGTCCGAGCCTCGAAAAGCGCCTGCCCTTTACCCGCCGTCGGGAGCACACTGGTCCGGTGCCGTCATCGAGCCAGTGGGTCGCGTTCCTCGTCGCGTCGATCCTCTTCATCCAGGTCCCGGGCCCCAGCCTGCTCTTCACCATCGGTCGTGCCCTGACCGTGGGGCGGCGCGAGGCGCTGCTCTCGGTCGTCGGCAACGCCATCGGCGTCACGGTCCAGGCCGTCCTCGTCGCGGTCGGCCTCGGCGCGGTCGTCGCCGCGAGCATCACCGCCTACACGGTGATCAAGGTCGCGGGAGCCGCCTACGTCATCTACCTCGGCATCCAGGCCATCCGCCACCGCCACGAGGCCCGTCAGGCCATGGAGGCCCAGGTGTCGGCGAAGCGTGGCCATGCCCTGCGCATCGGTGCCGTCGTCGGCCTCACCAACCCCAAGACGATCCTCTTCTTCGTCGCCTTCCTCCCGCAGTTCGTCAACACCGGCGCGGGCCACGTGGGCGTCCAGATGGCGGTGCTCGGCGGCGTCTTCGGCGTCATGGCCATCTGCAGCGACAGCGTGTGGGCCCTGCTCGCCGCGCGGGCCCGGGAGTGGTTCGCCCGCAAGCCCGCTCGGCTCGACACGCTCGGCGCCACGGGCGGCGTCATGATGGTCGGCCTCGGCGCCACGATGCTCGCTCGCGAGTAGTCGCACATCCCGCGCACGGGCGGTCCGGATCTGTTTCACTGAAACGGTGGCAACCCCTCAGGTCACGTCTCCTGCGGATCGGCACGACCCCCTCCAGCGGGTCCGCGCCCACGAGCGTGCGCTCGAGCAGGTGAGGAGGGCGTATGCCGCCCTGCCGCCCGACCGGCCCGTCCGGCTCGCGAAGCGCACGTCCAACCTCTTCCGCGACCGCCGCACCACCGACTCCCCCGGTCTCGACCTCTCGGCGATGACCGGCGTCGTCGAGGTCCGCCCCGGGACCTACTGCGCTCCGGCGACCGCGCTCGTCGGAGGTCTGACGACGTACGAGCAGCTCGTCGACGAGCTGCTGCCGCACGGCTTCGTCCCGCTCGTCGTGCCGCAGCTGCGCACCATCACGATCGGCGGGGCCGTGACCGGGCTCGGCATCGAGGCGGCGTCGTTCCGCAACGGGCTGCCGCACGAGTCGGTGCTCGAGATGCGGATCCTCACCGGGGACGGCGAGGTCGTCACGGCCACGCCCGACGGCGAGCACGCCGACCTCTTCCGGACCTTCCCCAACTCCTACGGCTCGCTCGGCTACGCGCTCGACCTCGTCATCGAGCTCGAGCCGGCGAGGCCGTACGTCGCCCTGCGCCACGTGCGGTTCGATGCGGTGCGGACGCTCACCGAGGCGGTCGACGACGTGCTGTCGTCCCAGACGTGGGACGGCGACCGGGTCGACTTCGTCGACGGCGTCGTCTTCGGCCCGACCGAGTCCTACCTCTGCCTCGGTCGCTGGACCGACCACCTCGAGGGTCAGGCCCGGCCGAGCGACTACACCGGCGACCAGGTCTTCTACCGCTCGATCCAGCAGCGCCGCACCGACGTCCTGACGGCCCACGACTACCTCTGGCGGTGGGACACCGACTGGTTCTGGTGCAGCCGCGCCTTCGGCGCCCAGGTCCCGGCGATCCGCCGGCTCTGGCCGCGCCACCTGCTGCGCAGCGACGTCTACTGGCGGATCGTCGCCTTCGAGAACCGGCACCACGTCATGGGCCGCGTCGACCGGCTCCGGGGACGGCCCGACCGCGAGCGCGTCGTGCAGGACGTCGAGATCCCCCTGGCCCGCACCGCCGAGTTCGTCGACTGGTTCCTGCGCGAGGTGCCGATCGAGCCGGTCTGGCTGTGCCCGATCCAGCTGCGCCCCGCTCACGGCACGCCTCCCGACGAGACGCCGTGGCCGCTCTACCCGATGCGCCGGGACGAGCGCTACGTCAACGTGGGCTTCTGGTCGACGGTCGCCATCGAGCCCGGCGCGGCCGACGGCGACGTCAACCGCCGCATCGAGGCCGAGGTGACGCGGCTCGGCGGCCACAAGTCGCTCTACTCCGACGCGTACTACGACGAGGCGACCTTCGCCGCCCTCTACGGCGGCACGGCATACGGCCCCGTCAAGGCCAGGTACGACCCGGGGGGACGGTTCCCGACGCTCTACGAGAAGGCGGTGCAGGCTCGATGACCACGACAGTGGGACAGGCATTCGACCACGTGTTCGGCCCCGAGGCCCCGGTGCGGGTCGTCGCGTGGGACGGCTCGGAGGGCGGCAGCCCCGACGGGCTCGTCCTGCGCCTGACCAACCCCGACGCGCTCAACCACCTCCTCGCGGCGCCCGGCGAGCTCGGCCTCGCCCGCGCCTACCTGCTCGGCGACCTCGTCATCGACGGCATCGACGAGGCCGACCCCTACGAGGTGCTGCGCGTCCTCGGCGACGGGCTCACCCCGCGCCGACCCGACCCGCACGACGCCGCCGAGCTGGCCCGCTTCCTGGCCCGCTTCGTGGCCCACCACCGGCCGCACGCACCCGCGCTGCCCCCGGAGGAGACGCCGGGCCAGCTGCGTCGCCTCGCCCACGGGCTGCGGCACGGCAAGGCGCGCGACGCCGCCGCCATCAGCCACCACTACGACGTGTCGAACACCTTCTACGAGAAGGTCCTCGGGCCGTCGATGACCTACACGTGCGCGTGCTTCCCCACCGACGAGGCGTCGCTCGAGGACGCCCAGGCCTACAAGTACGACCTCGTGGCCCGCAAGCTCGGCCTGCGGCCCGGCATGCGGCTGCTCGACGTCGGCTGTGGCTGGGGCGGCATGGTGCGACACGCCGTGCGGCACTACGGCGTCACGGCGGTCGGCGTGACCCTCTCGCGCGAGCAGGCCACGTGGGCGCAGACCGCGATCGAGGCCGAGGGCCTGGCCGACCGGGCCGAGGTGCGGCACGGCGACTACCGCGACGTCACCGAGCGCGGCTTCGACGCGATCAGCTCGATCGGGCTGACCGAGCACATCGGCGTCGGCAACTACCCCGCCTACTTCCGCTTCCTGCGCGAGCGGCTGCGCGACGAGGGCCGCCTGCTCAACCACTGCATCACCCGCCCCGACAACCAGCACCCGGGACTGCCGCCCCGCGGCTTCATCAACCGATACGTCTTCCCCGACGGCGAGCTGACGGGCAGCGGCGACATCGTGCGCGTCATGGAGGACGAGGGCTTCGAGGTGCGTCACCACGAGAACCTCCGCGAGCACTACGCCCGCACGTGCGCCGCGTGGAACGCCAACCTCGCCAAGCACTGGGAGGACTGCGTCGAGCTCGCCGGGCTCGGCACGGCCCGGGTGTGGGGCCTCTACCTCGCAGGGTCGCGGCTGGCCTTCGAACGGGGCGGGATCCAGCTGCACCAGGTGCTCGCGTCGCGCACGAGCAGCGAGGGGGTGTCGGGCTTCTCGCTGCGGCCCCGCTTCGAGCCTGATGCCTGACCGGCAGGCCTAGCCCGACCCGCCGAGGTCGACGTCGTAGGCCTCGTAGACGAGGTCGCCGCCCTTCTGGCGGTGGCGCACGAGCCGTCCGACGAGCACCGTCAGCTCCTCGCGGAAGACGGGCAGGTCGGCCATCGTGCCGCCGTGCTCGAGCACCGCGAGGTAGCCGTGCAGGGCCTCCCGCAGGTCACGGTGCTCCTCGAGAAGCCGCTCGACGCGGACGGAGAGCCGCGGGGCGCTGCGCCGCGCCCGGTCGTAGATGCCGCCCGGGCTCTCCGTGAGCGCGACGTGGTCGTCGAAGTCGTGCGCCAGCTCGGCGAGCGCCGCCCGCACCCGCTCGCGCCACATCCCCCCGCGAGCGATCGGCGCCTCGAGCGCGAGGTCGACGGCGGCGACGGAGTCGCGCAGCTCGGACCGGTGCCGGCGCACCCGGTCGAGGTGGACGGCGAGGTCGGCGGGGGTCTCGACGCGGCCACGATCGAAGCCCTGCGCATCGAGCTTGCCCGCCGGGGCGAGGGGCGGGATGGCGGCATTCGGCTGGACGTTCATGGCGCGACCTCCGTGCCCTCCATGGTCGCGCCGCGGTGCCCCGTTCGTCCAGAGCACCGGCCCCGCGATCGGGCCTGCACCACGGCTCGCCACGGACCTCAGGCCAAGGACAGGAAGAGCTTCTCCATCTGGGCGACGTCCATCGTCTCGCCGTCCGGGTTGGCGATGCACTCGCGCAGGCCGGTCGCGATGACGGCGAAGCCGGCGCGGTCGAGGGCCTTGGAGACGGCGGCGAGCTGCGTGACGATGTCCTTGCAGTCGCGCCCCTCCTCGATCATCTTGACGATGCCGCCGATCTGGCCGCGGGCGCGGTTGAGGCGACGGATGACCGACTGCATCTCGTCGAGGTCGAGCTCCACAGCATCCTCCTGGGGTCGTTGCGAGAACGCCCCATGATACCCCCGGCCGTATGCCGTCCGCTTGGGTGCCGCTCAGCCCGAGCGGGGCGCGTACATGATGAGCGCGACCCCGACCAGGCAGACGAGCGCGCCCGCGACGTCCCACCGGTCGGGCCGGAAGCCGTCGGCCACCATGCCCCACACGAGCGAGCCCGCGACGAAGACGCCACCGTAGGCGGCGAGGATGCGCCCGAAGCTCGCGTCGGGCTGGAGCGTCGCCACGAAGCCGTAGAGGCCGAGCGCGACGACTCCCGCGCCGGCCCACAGCCAGCCGCGGTGCTCACGCACCCCCTGCCAGATGAGCCAGGCACCACCGATCTCGGCGAGGGCGGCGAGCACGAAGAGCAGGATCGAGCGGGCGACGGTCACGCTCAGAGGTCCCCGGCCGCGCGTCGCTCGACGTCGCTGCGCAGGATGCAGAACTCGTTGCCCTCGGGGTCGGCCATGACGACCCAGCCCCGGTCGTCGTCGGTGCGGCAGTCCTGCACGACGGTCGCCCCGAGACCCGAGACGCGCTCGACCTCCTCGTCGCGCGGGCGGTCGGTGGGGCGCAGGTCGAGGTGGACGCGGTTGCGCACCTGCTTGGCGTCCTCGACCTCGATGAAGAGCAGGCGGTGCGACTCGTCGGGCGAGAAGATCATGCACTCCTCGTGCCCCGGCTCGTTCGGGTCGGACGGGTCCTCGTGGTAGCCGAGCAGGTCGGCCCACCAGACGGACTGCGCGTGCGCGTCGAGGGCGTTGACGGTCGTGTGCGAGAGCTCGAGTGCCATGCGGCCATCCTGCTGGGCGCGCGCCGGTTCGGGCCACTGCTTTGCGGCCGGCCACGCACGCCGTCAACGTCGGTTGACGAAGGGCGCCTGCCGGCATACCGTGTCAATGAAGGTTGACACGGTACGAGAGGCGACCGCGATGACGAAGGAGGTCGACGACATGCTCCAGCTCGCTCGGGCCACCGGTGACGACGACCCGCGCGCGGCCCTCGCCGCCGCGCGTGAGCTGCGGCGCACCGCCGACCGCACCGAGGCGGCCGTGGTCCGGCGCGCACGCAACCAGGGCCTCGCCTGGGCCGACATCGCCGAGCAGCTCGGCGTCACCCGCCAGGCCGTCCACAAGAAGTACGGCCGGCGCTAGACCGCGGCGATCACCCCTCGCGGCGCAGGACGACGACGGTGTCGAGCGCGACGCGCTCGCCCTCGTCGGTCGGGACCGGGCGCTGCCGGATGCCCGACTGCAGGGCCGCGACGGGAAGCCCCTCGGCGCGGTCGAGCACCTCCTCGGGGTCGTAGAGCACGGCACGGTCGCTCGGACCGCCCCAGCCCTCGGCGAGGTTGCGGCCGGCGTGCCCGACGACGACGACGAGACCCCCCGGGCGCACGGCCTCGACGGCCGACCGCAGCGCCTGCCGCCACTGCTCGGCCGGCAGCTGGAGGTAGCAGAGCAGAGCGAGGTCGTAGCCGGCCGGACCGCCGGGCGTCGACTGCGTGGCGTCGGCGACGACCGCGGTGAGCCGGCTCAGGTCGTCACCGAGCCGGTCGGTCGCGAGGGACCGCATGCGCTCCACGGCCACGGGCGAGTAGTCCGACGCCGTGACGACCCAGCCCTGCTCGACCATCCAGATCGCGTTGCGCCCCTCGCCCGCGGCGAGGTCGACGGCGTGACCGGGCGTCAGCGGGCCGATGATCTCGGCGACGAAGCGGTTCGGCTCGGCCGACCACACGAGGTCGTGTGCCGCATACCGCTCGTCCCAGTCCTTGGCGTCCACGGTTGCTCTCCTCGTCGTCATCGCGCGGCCGGGTGCCGGTCGCGAATCCCATCGTGGCGCGGCACGTCTCGTTCGTCACGATTCGGACGCACCCGCCGGGCGCCCGCGTAGCGTGGACAGCGGAAAGGCATGCCATGAAGAACGTCCTCATCGTCCACGAGTCCATGTTCGGCAACACCCACGAGATCGCCTCGGCCATCGCCGACGGGTTGCGCCGAGGCAGACCGACGGAGGACGGCGACGTCCAGCTCGTCCACGTCGACGATGCCCCGACGGTGATCCCCGACGACGTCGACCTGCTGCTCGTCGGCGGGCCCACCCACGCTCTCGGCATGACCCGCCCGAAGACGCGCGAGGACGCCGCGACGAAGGGTGGCACGGCCGCGCGCGAGGGGGTCCGCGAGTGGATCGAGTCCCTGACGCCACGGCCCGAGCTCCCCGTCGTCACCTTCGACACACGGGTGCACGTCAAGATGCTGCCGGGCTCGGCCGCGAGCGCCGCGGCGAAGGCCCTGCGGCACCATGGTTTCGGCCGCGCCGAGCGCGGCGAGACCTTCTGGGTGCAGGGCACCCCCGGGCCCATCGAGGCCGGCGAGCTCGAGCGCGCGCGTGCCTGGGGCGCCGAGCTGGCCACGCGGGTCGCCCCCGGCCTCGCCTGACACCGTCGGTCCCGCTCAGCCGAGCGAGTCGAGCCAGGGCTCGAGGTGCCCGAGCACGTCCTCGGGCGCCTCGAGCTGCGGCGTGTGCCCCATCCCGTCGAGCCACGCCGTGCGCCAGGCCGGGTTGAGCCGCGCGGCGCGGCGTGCCGCCGAGACGGGCACGAGCCGGTCACGCGTGCCGTGGATGAGCAGCACGGGCCGGTCGAGGTCGCGCATGATGCGGTCGTACTCACGCCGACCGCGGAGCACGCGCAGCAGGGACCGCGCCGCACCGAGGAACTCGCTCTCGGGGTCGGGGAGCGACCGGCGCCAGGCGGCGAGCTCGATCCCGGCCTCGACGACGTCGTCGTCGGCGCGCGAGGGGTCGGCGAAGCACAGTGCCACGGTGCCGAGCACGCGCTGCCGGTCCGAGACGCTCTTGTTGTAGCGGGTCAGCACGAGCTCGCCCACCCGTGGCACGGCATACATCGCGAAGGTCGCGGCGACCTGGGGGTCGGGGCGCGCACCCGGGTTGGGCAGCGCGGGGTCGACGAGCGCGAGGCCCACGACCTGCTCGGGGCGACGGTCGGCGAGCAGCAGGCTCACCATCCCGCCCATCGAGTTGCCGACGAGGACGACGGGGCGACCGAGGACCTCGTGGACGAAACGGCTGAGCAGGGCGGCGTTGTGGTTGACGCTCGTCGCGCGACCGAGGGCCGGGCTCAGGCCGAAGCCCGGCAGGTCGATCGCGACGACCCGTCGACGCGCGGCGAGCGCCGGCGCGACGGCGACCCAGTTGAGGTGCGACCCGCCGAGCCCGTGCACGAGGACGACCGGCGGCGGCTCGACCGCACCCGGCTCGGCCTCGGGACCGCCGAAGTCGACCCAGTGGACGGGACCGTCGAGGTCGATGGTGCGGCCGACCCCGCCCCACGGGGACGCGAGGTCGAGCGGCGCGGTGGACGGCGGGGTCGTCATGGACGCAGGTTACCGCCGGTCACCTGCCGCCGCGGCCGCACCCGCGGCCCGAGCACGCAGGTGACGCGACTCGGGCGCGTTGTCGCTCAGCCCGGCGGCCCGTTCCCACTCGGCGGCCGACTCGGGCCACCGCGCGAGGCGGCCGAGCAGCTCGGCCCGCACGACGTGGAACGCGACGTAGCCGTCGAGGTCGAGGTCGTCGAGGAGGGCGAGCGCGGCCTGCGGGCCGTCGAGCTCGGCGACAGCGACAGCCCGGTTGAGCCGCACGACGTCCGTCGGCGCGAGGCGCAGCAGGTGGTCGTAGAGCGCGACGACCTGGGACCAGTCGGTGTCCGCCGCGGTCGCGGCATCGGTGTGCACGGCGTTGACCGCAGCCTGCAGCTGGTACGGGCCGGGGGCGCCGCGGCGCAGGCACCGGCGCACGAGAGCATGGCCCTCGTGCAGGAGCGCCCGGTCCCAGAGGGAGCGGTCCTGCTCGGCGAGCACGACGAGCTCACCCGCCGCGTCGGTGCGCGCCGGACGCCTGGCCTCCGTCAGCAGCATCAGGGCCAGCAGGCCCATCGCCTCCGGCTCGTCGGGCATCAGCTCGACGAGCACGCGGGCCAGCCGGATCGCCTCGGCGGCGAGGTCCGGGCGGCCGAGCTCGGCACCGGCGGTGGCCGTGTGCCCCTCGGTGAAGACGAGGTAGAGCACGGCGAGCACCGGGGCGAGCCGGGCGGGCAGGTCCGCGTCATGCGGCACCCGGTAGGGGATGCCGGCCGCGCGGATCTTGGCTTTCGCCCGCACGATCCGCTGCGCCATCGTCGACTCCGGCACGAGGAACGCGTGCGCGATCTCGGGGGTCGTCAGGCCGCCGAGCAGCCGCAGCGTCAGCGCGACCTGGGCCTCCCGCGACAGCGCGGGGTGGCAGCAGGTGAAGACGAGGCGAAGTCGTTCGTCCTTCACGGGTCCCTCCTCCGGGACGCCGGCGTCGTCGTCGGCGCCGTGGAGCGCGTGCGCCTCCGCGTGGCGGGCCTCGCGCGTCGCCTCCCGGCGCAGCCGGTCGATGGCCCGGCGCCGCGCGGTCGTGATGATCCAGCCTGCGGGACTCGGCGGCATACCGTCGCGGGGCCAGCGCTCGACGGCCACGGTGAACGCGTCCTGGACGGCGTCCTCGGCGAGGTCGATGTCCCCGAGGGCCCGGATGAGCACGGACACCGCACGCCCGTGCTCGGCACGGAAGACCCGTGCGATGTCCGCGCCCGAGACCGTCATGTCGCCTGCGCCGTCACCGGTCGGTCGGCGCCTGGCCGGGGTCGTCCTCGCCCTGGAAGGGGCGCACCTCGACCGGCAGACCGGTCGCGCCGGCGATCCGCTCGGCCCACCCGAGGACGACGTCGTAGTCGTCGGAGCGCACGATCGTCAGCCCGCCGAGGGGCTCCTTCGCCTCGGCGAACGGCCCGTCGGTGAGCACGGCGTCGGTCACCGAGCCGCGCGTGCGTCGGATCGTCGTCGCACTGGACTGGTCGGCGAGACCGCCGGCGAAGACCCAGCCCCCGGCGGCGCGGATGTCTGCGTTGACGACCTCGAGGTCGGCCATGACCTGGGTGAGGTCGAGCTCCTCCGGCGGCGGCCCGTCGGGCGAGAAGAGGCTGATGAGGTAGGTCTTCACGATGATCTCCTCCTGCCGGCGCTGCCGGCTGGTCCGGGGCGCACCCTGTGTGCACCCTGCACCCTCTACACGAGCGGGCGCACCCCGGATCGACAGATCGGGCCGGGACGGACCGTGAGCCGCCCCGCCCGGCGACCCGTCAGGCCGTCTTCGACCTGAGCCAGGTGATCATCGCGGCCCAGCGGGCCGGGTCGTTCGTCAGCATCCGCTCGTCGTGGGCCGCGCCGGGCACCATGACGGTGACGTGCGGCTGGCCCTTCTTCGTGGCCCAGTAGTCGACGGCGCCGAGGGTGCCGGGCGGCACGACGGTGTCCTTGTCGCCCATCATCGCGTAGAAGGGCGGGGCCGCCGACGAGAAGTACGTCTCGGGCTTGAAGGAGTTCCAGCGGCTGTTGCACTCGCTCCACGTCGGGTAGTACGGGCACTGGACCGCGAGCGCCGCCCACTGCGAGAGGACCACGACGCCGGTGCCCCGCACGTCGGCACCGCTCGAGCCGTTGACGGCCACGTCCATGACCCGGTGCGGCTGGAGCACGCCGGACACGGAGACGGCGGCGCGGACGTTGCGGTAGTAGACGCTCGACGTGATGGCCATGTGCCCGCCCGAGGAGAAGCCGTAGAGCGCGACCCGGTTGGGGTTGACGCCGAACTTCTTGGCGTTGGCCTTGACCCACGCGATCGCGAGGCTCACGTCCGTGCGCTGGCCCGGCCAGGGCGTGCCGGCGTGGCTGCCGGTCGGCGCGGTCAGACGGTAGTTCATGTTGAAGACGGCGAAGCCCTCGTCGAAGAACTTCTTCGACACCGGGGCCGAGGCCGCCTTCGTCGCGTTGGCCCACGAGCCGCCGTGGATGACGATGACGGCCGGGCGTCCGGCGCCGCCGACCCAGCTCGTGTCGTAGTAGGCGTCGAGGTTCTGGTAGGTGTCGGCCCCGTTGTAGCGGTACGACTCCACGACGGCCGTGCCGTCGACGGCGACGAGCGCGGTGGGCGCCAGCCCGACACCCGCGGCCTCCGCGGCGCGCATCGAGACGACGAGGCCGGACGCGGCGGCGAGGAGCAGGGCGAGCACTGCGGCGAAGGTCCGACGGCGGCGGACCTGGCGGGTGGTGGTGGACATGGGTGTTCCTGACGTCTTGCGGTCGGTTGATGCCGGCAGCACGTCAGATCCGGCCCCTGTGAAGCCCCCTGCCAGTGCCCCTGTTGGAGCCCTCCCGGGCCCGCTCCAGCGCGGGAACCATAACCCACGATCGGGCGCTACGGGGTGGTACGGCCCGATTCGGGCGCTCAGCCGCGCGGGCGCTGCTCGACGAGCCCGACGAGGTTGCCCTCGGAGTCGACGACGAACGCCATCCACTCCTCGGTGCCCGCCGGCCCGAGGGTGTCGTCGTCGTGGCCGAAGATGACGTGGGGCTCGCCGCGCACCTCGACGCCGGCTGCCCGGAGCCGCTCGACCGTCCCGCCGATGTCGTCGACGCGCAGGTAGAGCAGGGCGCTCGGAGCCCCCTGGTCGAGCAGCAGCCGCACGCCACCGAGGTCGAAGAAGACGAGTCCCGGGGGGTCGAACGTTGCGAGGGGCGGTGCGCCGAGCAGGTCGCGGTAGAACGCGGTGGCCCGACCGAGGTCGTCGGCGTGCTGGGCGATCTGGACGAGTCCCATGCCCCGACGGTAGACCCGCCGCGGCCGGGGCGTCAGTCCTTGCTGCTGCTGAACGCGGCGTCGAACGAGGCGGTCGGGCGCTCGAAGTTGAGGCCCCGGACGTACTCGAGCGCGCCGGGTGCGCCGACGAGGCGGTCCATCCCGGCGTCCTCCCACTCGATCGAGATCGGGCCGTCGTAGCCGATGGCGTTGAGGGTGCGGAAGCAGTCCTCCCACGGCACGTCGCCGTGGCCCGTCGACACGAAGTCCCAGCCGCGGCGCGGGTCGCCCCACGGCAGGTGCGAGCCGAGACGACCGTTGCGGCCGTTGCCGATCCGCTTGCGCGTGTCCTTGCAGTCGACGTGGTAGATCCGGTCCTTGAAGTCCCAGATGAACCCCGCAGGGTCGAGGTCCTGCCACACCATGTGGCTCGGGTCCCAGTTGAGACCGAAGGCCTCGCGGTGCCCGATCGCCTCGAGCGTCGCGACGGTGCTCCAGTAGTCGTAGGCGATCTCGCTGGGGTGCACCTCGTGCGCGAACTTCACGCCCACCTCGTCGAAGACGTCGAGGATCGGGTTCCAGCGTCGCGCGAAGTCGGCGTAGCCCGCCTGGATGACGTCGTCGGACACGGGCGGGAACATCGCGACGTACTTCCAGATCGCCGAGCCCGTGAAGCCGATGACCGTGTCGACGCCGAGCTTCGCCGCCGCGCGGGCGGTGTCGGCCATCCGCTCGGCAGCCCGCTGCCGGACGCCCTCGGGGTCGCCGTCCCCCCACACCGCCGCGGGCAGGATGTCCTGGTGCCGCTGGTCGATGGGGTCGTCGCAGACGGCCTGGCCGACGAGGTGGTTGGAGATCGCCCAGACCTTGAGGCCGTGGCGCTCGAGGATCTCGCGTCGGGACTCGATGTAGCCGTCCTCGGACAGGGCCCGGTCGACCTCGAAGTGGTCGCCCCAGCAGGCGATCTCGAGGCCGTCGTAGCCCCACTCCCCCGCGAGGCGGCACACCTCCTCGAAGGGCAGGTCGGCCCACTGTCCGGTGAAGAGCGTGATCGGTCGGGCCATCGTGGATCTCCTTGCTGCTGTGAGCTGCTGGTGTGTGCGGCTGGTGTGAGGTGGTGGGGTCAGTGGCTGGTGGCTGCGGCGACGGGCACGCCCGCGGCCTCGAGGACGAGGTCGTGGACGTCCGCGGCCGCCACCGTCTCACGGCGCAGGGCCGCGTCGGAGGTGATGACGACGGGTCCGTCCGTGGGGTCGTCGGGCAGCCGTCCGTGGCTGCCCCGCACCCACCGCGGGTCGAGCGGGACGACCTTCATGGCATACCGCAGGCCGAGCTTCTTGCGCACGAGACCGAGCCCGGCGCGCGCCTTGGCGGAGCGGTCGGCGGGGTCGAAGAAGAGCTCGGCGGGGTCGTAGCCGGGCTTGCGGTGGATCTCGACGCCGCGGGCGAAGTCGGGGGCCCGCTCGTCGTCGAGCCAGTAGTAGTACGTGAACCACGCGCGGGGGTCGGCCACGAGGACGAGGTCGCCACTGCGCTCGTGGTCGAGGCCGTATGCCGTCTGGCCGGCCCGGTCGAGCACCTGCTCGACGCCGGGGGTGGCGGCCAGGAGCGCGCGCACCTCCTCGAGCCGGTCGGCGTCCCTGACGTAGACGTGCGCGACCTGGTGGTCGGCGACGGCGAACGCCTCGGAGGCCCAGGGGTCGAGGTACTCCATGCCGGCCTGCGTGTGGACGTCGAGCAGCCCGGCCCGACGCAGCACCCGGTTGACGTCGACGGGCTGGTCGACGGCGGTGATGCCGTACTCGCTGACGACGACGACGCTGACCCCGAGCCGCTCGGCGTCGTCGAGCAGCGGCGCGAGGGCGGCGTCGAGCTCGCGGGCGGCGGCGCGCGCCTCGGTCGACTCCGGGCCGAAGCGCTGGAGGTCGTAGTCGAGGTGCGGCACGTAGGAGAGCGTCAGGTCGTGCTCGGGCAGCAGGATGCGGGTCGCCTCGATGATCCAGCGCGAGGACGCGATGGACGCCGTGGGGCCCCAGTAGTGGAAGAGGGGGAAGTCGCCGAGGCGCTCGACGAGCCGGTCGTGCAGCTCCACCGGGCGCGTGTAGCAGTCGGGCGACTTGCGGCCGTCGGCGTGGTAGACCGGCCGCGGCGTGACGATCGAGTCGACGTCCATGCCCATGGCGTACCACCAGCAGACGTTGGCGACGCGGGCGCCGGGGTGGGCGCGGCACAGGGCGTCCCAGACCTTCTCCCCCTCGACGAGCGCGTTGTGCTGGCGCCACAGGAAGACCTCGCCGAGGTCGCGGAAGTACCACCCGTTCCCGACGGCGCCGTGGTCGGCGACGGGACGGCCGGTCAGCATCGTCGACTGCACCGAGCACGTCACGGCGGGCAGCACGGTCTCGAGCGCGGACTGCCAGCCGGACCCGGCGAGACGGCGCAGCCGCGGCATGTCGGCGAGCGCCCGCGGGGTCAGGCCGACGACGTCGAGGAGGAGGACCTTCGTGGGCTGCGTGGACTGGGTGGGCTGGGTGGATGGCGTGGTCATGCGGACTCCTTGAGGCCGAGGTCGATGAGGGTGTCGCGGAGCCAGGCGAGCTCGCCGGCGATGCTCACGGCGAGGGCCGCGTCGTCGGTCGGGCGCACCCCCTCGGGCACGACGGTCCACGTGTAGGTCTCGACCTCGAGGTGGTCGGTCAGGGCGGCGTCGCCGCCGACGAGGACCTCGAGCGAGTGCCGCAGGTCGCCGGTCGTGGCGGCGAGCGGCGGCTCGGGGGCGTGGTCGAGGGGCACGTGGAAGTGGACCCGCCACGGCCGCTCGGTCCCACCCGGGCACGGGTCGAGGGGACGGGCGCCCCCGAGGGCGTCGCCGAGGTCGTCGCGGGCGCGCAGCGGGGCGTGCTCGCCCGCCCCGGGGGCACGGGTCTGGTGCAGGAAGCGGTCCTCGTCGAAGGCGGCCAGCGACTGCCGGGTCGCGTCGTCCCCGGGGTGCTCGACGTGGAGGGCGGCCGACACCTGGGCCTTGACGACCCGGCGCCCGGCAGCGGACAGGCGCGGGACCGCGACGGCCGCGTCCTCGAAGCCGACGGCGAGGTGGCACAGGTCGAGGCAGACGCCGAGGACGTCCTCGTCCCAGCCCACCATCCGGTCGACGAGCTCGGTCGTCGTCTCGATGACGCAGCCGGGCTCGGGCTCGAGTCCGACGCGGATCTCGCGGCCGGTGCGGTTGCGCAGGGCGTGGAGGTGGTCGGCGAGACGGTCGAGCTGCTCGGCGGCCAGGACCTGCCGGTCGCCGAACCACGGGTGCCGCCACCCGAGGGGCAGCGTCGAGATGCTGCCCCGGGCGGCGTCGTCGGGCAGCAGCCGGGCGAGCACCTCGGTGAGGTCGGTCGTGTAGGCGAGCCGGGCCGGCTCGGTCCAGTCGGGGTGGTAGACGCGGTGCTTGACGACCTCGTCCTGGAAACCGCGGTAGGGGAAACCGTTGAGGGTGACGACCTCGAGGCCGCGCTCGTCGAGGGCCGCGCGCAGGCGGTCCGTCTGCCGCGGGTCGTCGGCGAGCCCCCGGGCGACGGGGGCGCTGAGCCACAGGCCGAGACCGAGGAGGTCGGCGCCGAGGTGGTGGCGCACGGGCAGGGCGAAGCGGTCGAGCTGCCCGATGATCGTGTCGAGGTCCTCACCCGGGTGGACGTTGGTGCAGTACGCGACGTGGACGGTCTGCCCGTCGGCGTGGAGCAGGCGCACGGCTCACTCCCTCGCGCCGCGGAGCACGGAGTTGCCCATGAAGGTCGCGCCGGCGCCGACGAGCCCGACGAGCTCGCTCGTGCCCGTCCCTGCCGGCGCCTCGGTCTCGGGCAGCTCGAGCCGACCGCTCTGGCCGTAGAACTCGACGGGGTTGCGCCACAGCACCCGGTCGACGTCGTCGGCCGTGTAGCCCGCGGCGAGCATCGTCTCGCCGACGCGACGGGTCTTGAGCGGGTCGCTGTTGCCCCAGTCGGCGGCCGAGTTGACGATCATCCGGTCCAGGCCGTGGCGGCGCAGGATCTCGACCATGCGGTGCTCGTCCATCTTCGTGTCGGGGTAGACGGAGAAGCCCATCCAGCAGCCGGACTCGGCGACGGCGTCCACGGTCACCTCGTTGAGGTGGTCGACGAGGACGGCGCCGGGCTCGAGCGCCGACTCGCGCACGACGTCGAGGGTGCGGCGCGTCCCGGCGAGCTTGTCGCGGTGCGGCGTGTGCACGAGCGCGGGCAGCTCGTGCTCGGCGGCCAGCGCGAGCTGGGCGGCGAAGACGTCGTCCTCCTCGGGCGTCATCGAGTCGTAGCCCAGTTCTCCCACCGCGACGACGCGGTCCTTGGCCAGGTAGCGCGGCAGCACGTCGAGGACCTCGCGGCACCGGGCGTCGTTGGCCTCCTTGGGGTTGAGGCCGATCGTCGCGTGGTGGGCGATGCCGTACTGCGACGCGCGGAACGGCTCCCAGCCGAGGAGCGCATCGAAGTAGTCGGTGAAGGAGCCGACGCTCGTGCGCGGCTGGCCGAGCCAGAAGGAGGGCTCGACGACGGCACGGACGCCGGCGGCGTGCATCCGCCGGTAGTCGTCGGTGGTGCGCGACGTCATGTGGATGTGGGGGTCGAAGATGCGCACGGCTGCTCCTCAGTCGGCTCGGTGGGCAGGGGACAGTGCAGAGGACAGGGCGAGGACGGTGCGGGCGTCGGGGGGCACGACGCGGCCGGCGGCCTCTCGCTCGGCGGCGTAGTCGCGCACCATGCGTGCGAGCTCGTCGTCGGCACGCTCGGCGAGCCCGGCGACCTGCTCGACGGGGATGCCGGTGAAGAGGACCTTGAGCACCGCCTGACGCCAGGCGTCGTCGTCGAGGTGCGCGGCGGCATACGGCCCCAGGGCGGCGGCGACGAGTCGGGTGTCGTTGGTGCGCAACGCATCTCGCACGATCGGCAGGGCGCCGTCCCCGATGGGGTCGGCACGGTCGGGGTCGTCGAGGGCCGGGAGGGCGAGCAGGACCGCGCGCCGCTCCGCGGCGTCGCCGTGGTCGTAGACGCGGCGCACGACGTCGACGACGTATGCCGCCGGGCCGGGCACCGCGAGCAGCAGCGCCTCGCGTGCGGCGTCGCCGTCGAGGCCCTCACGGGCCGCGGTGCGTGCAGCGGCCGGGAAGTACCGGTCGATGGCGTCGGGGTCGGACGCCACCCGGGCGATCGCGTCCTGCGTGGTCACCGGGCTCATCGGCCCACCTCCTGGGGTCGTCGTGCGGCGTCGCGGAGGAACTCGAGGCTCGACGCAGCGAGCGACGGCGCGGCGTGCGAGTGGCGGGGCAGCTCGACGGCGACGAGCCCGGAGAACTCGACGGCCTCCAGCGCGGCCAGCACCGGGGGGAAGTCCACCTCACCATCACCGAGGGGCAGGTGCTCGTGGACTCCACGCCGCATGTCGTCGATCTGGACGTTGGCGACGAGGTCTCCGGCACCGAGGACGCAGGCGGCGGGCTCGGCCTCCTCGGTGCAGCGCAGGTGCCCGACGTCGACCGTCAGGCGCAGCCGGTCGGGTGACCCGAGCCGGCGCCGCAGCTCGAGCACGTCGGCGATGCGCTCGACGAACATGCCGGGCTCCGGCTCGAGGGCGAGGTCGACGCCGTGGGCCTCGGCGACCGGCAGCAGGGCGGTGACGCCTGCCTCGACGCGGGCCCAGAGCTCGTCCCGGCTCGTGCCGCGGGGGGCGATGCCGCTCCAGCAGGAGACCGCGGGCGAGCCGAGCTCGGCCGCGACGCGGATCGCCCTCTCCAGCAGGTCGATCCGTCTCTCGCGGCCGGCCTGGGACACGAGCGTCGGCTCGTGCTTGTGACGCGGGTCGAGCACGTAGCGGGCGCCGGTCTCGACGACGACCGCCAGACCGTGACGCTCCAGCAGAGCCCGGGCCCGGGCCGTGCGGCGGGCCAGGTCGGGCGCGAAGGGGTCGAGGTGGGCGTGGTCGAGCGTCAGGGCGACGCCGTCGTAGCCGAGGTCGGCGAGGAGCGCGAGCGCGTCCTCGAGCCGGTGGTCGGTGAAGCCGTTGAGGCCGTAACCGAAGCGGAGGCTCATGTCGCCGACACCCGCCTCATGGCCGCCGCCCCCACGGGCGCGGAGGCGGCGAGCCCGAGGGCGGCCGCGTGGTGGCCGGTCGCCGCGAGCGCCGCGCCCTGCAGCGGCACGAGGCCCCGGATGCCGGCGCCCGTGGCCCGGCGCACCGTGCCTGCGTCAGGCGTGCGGGTCGCGGCCAGCTGGGCGCGCAGGACGCTGACGGCATACGTCCCCGTCAGGGCGAGCGAGACCGCGGCGCCGAGCGCTCCCCCGGCACGTCCACGCCCGGCGGCGGGCACCTGTCGCAGGGCCGAGGCGGCGGCGACGAGGGCCGTCCCGGCGACGCAGGCGCGGGCCACCCCGGTCGAGCCGCCGTGGACCTCGCCGCGGCTCAGGGCCGTGACCCCGGCCGTGTGGACGGCGACGAGCGTGGCCGGCACGGCGGCGGCTCGCAGCCCGGGCAGACCGCCCGCGCTCGCCCCGAGGAGCACGTCCAACCCTCGGGTCGAGGCCATCGTCGCGACGCTGAGCGGCCCCTCCTTCGGGGACAGGTCGTAGGCCCAGACCGCTGCGGCGAGCACCGTGGCCGTGGCGGCCGAGCGTCGGCCACCGGCCGCGGCCGCGACGGCGACGCCACCGACGGTGAGACCGGTCGCGACCGCGAGCGCCGTCCGTGCCGGCACGCGACCCGACGGGATCGGCCGCTCCGGGCGTTCCACCGCGTCGGTGCGACGGTCGGCCCAGTCGTTGAGCGCCATGCCCGCCCAGTAGAGGCACGTCGACGCGACCGGCAGGGCGGCCGAGCGGGCACCGGCCGGCCAGCCCGCGCTCGCCGCACCCGCGAGGGTGTCGCCGGGCACGGTGAGGGCGGCCGGTGCCCGCACCAGCTCCACGAGGTCGCGCAGGGTCGTCACGACGCCGTCGCCCACTCCGTCGCCCACTCCGTCAGGGTCCGGTGCTGCTCGAAGAGGCGGTGCTCGTCGGAGCCCACCGGGTCCTTGAAGAAGAAGCCGAGGGCCGGGAGCGGGCCCACCTCCCCACGCCGGAGCGCGAGGTCGGCGAGGCGGGCCAGGTCGATGACGAGCGGCGCGGCGAGGGCCGAGTCGCAGCCCTGCCACGTGAACTGCATCGACATCCGCGTGCCGAGGAAGCCGGAGAAGGTCAGGTGGTCCCACGCGGTCTTCCAGTCGCCGAGGTCGGCGATGTTGTCGATGTGGACCGGACCGTCGACGGGGTGGCCGAGCATCGCCTCGAGTCCGCGGGCCTTGCTGCGGGCCTTGCTCTCCATCGCCTCGGGGTCGGCGAGGGTGGCGCCGTCACCGCCGCCGAGGAGGTTCGTCCCGGCCCAGGAGCGGACCCGCAGCGAGCGCGCGGCGAACATCGGCGCGAGGACGGACTTGACGAGCGTCTCGCCCGTCTTGCCGTCACTGCCGCCCCACGGGACGCCGCGGCGCTCGGCGAGCTCCTCCAGCGCGGGCAGGCGGGCGCCCGTCGAGGGGGTGAAGTCGATGAAGGCCGCTCCCGCCGTGAAGGCGGCGGCGGCATAGACGGCGCTCGGCGGCAGCGGGGACTCCCCTGCGGCCCAGGCCTGCTCGAGCGCCTCGAGGGAGGCGTGCGCCCGGTCGTCGGTGACGACCGGTTCGGTGGAGCTGACGTTGACGACGACGACGCGCGAGAGCGACTCGGCCTCCGCGAAGGCGCGGATGTCGGCGGCCAGCCGTTCGACGGCGTCGGCCTGACGCTCGTCGGCGTCCCGGTGGCCGTGGCGGATCCGGGCACAGGTGCGGTCGAGCTCGTCGGAGACGAGGGCCAGGGCCGTGTGCGGGACGACGCCGGCGTCGGCGAGCTGCGCCGCGCGCTTGACGAGGGGGACGTCGGCGACGTCGTGACCGCCGACGACGAGGTGGTCGAGCGGGACGAGGCCCGCCGCGGCGAGGTCGGGCTGCTCGGTGACGAGGCCGTCGGGACCGGCACCGCCGGCGGTGATGAGGGCGAGACCCGTGGCGACGGTCGTCGCGACCGATCCGCGCGCGCCGACGAGCCAGAGTCCGGTTCGTTCGTCCGTCATGGTCGTTCTCCTCGGGAGGTGGTTGCGAGGTGTGCGGGTGGGGTGGCCCGGCGGCGGGGGCGTGTGCCCGCCGCCGGGCCACCGGGACCTCAGCGCAGCGGGGCGATGACCGCCGCCGCGTCGCGCTGCAGGGCGGCCGAGGCCGCCGCGTCGCGGACGTAGGCGGTGGACTTCGCTGCCGCGATGAAGCCCTCGAGCTGCGAGACGGCCGCGCTGGTGCGCCCACCCGCGATGTGCTTCTCGGCCTGCTGGAGCCGCTTCTCGAGCTCCTTCTCGCCCGCCGGGGTGACGAGTCCCTCGCGGGACAGCCGCTCCGTCAGCGCCGTCAGCGTGAGGATCGAGGTCGTCGTGGTGAACGTCCTCGTCGTCGACGTGACGAGACCGGCCTTGTCCTTCGCCGTGACGACGAGGGTGTGGCTGCCGAGCGACAGCGTCCACAGGGCGAGCGGCTTGTCGGCCGCGACGGTGGTGCCGTCGACGGTGGCCGTCACGGTGTCGATCCCGCTCGTGGCGTCGGTGGCCGTCCACGTGAGGTCACCCGCGTTGCCGACGGACGCACCCTCCGCGGCGCCGGACACGGCGACCACGGGGGCCGTCTTGTCCAGCTTGATCGTCACCGACCCGACCTGCGAGACGTTGCCGCCGTTGTCGGTGGCCCGGTAGAGCACGGTGGTCGTGCCCTCCGTCGACACCGTCAGGGCCGCGTTGGCGTTGACCCACGTGGCCCCGCCGTCGGTGGAGCGCTGGCGCGAGGCGACGGTGCCGTTGTCGGTCGCGGTGACCGTGACGGTGACGTTGCTCGTGTACCAGCCGTTCGCACCGTTCGGCGCCGCCGGGTTCAGCGTGACCGAGACGACCGGGGGCGTGACGTCGGCGACCCCGTCGCCCACGAACGTGAGGGAGTCGAGCACGACCCCACCCGTCGAGGTGACGTAGAGGCGTCCGGTGCCGGTGGGCTTCGACGACAGGGACGCTGCCGTGTCGGTCCAGCCGGAGCCGTTCACCGCGATGGTGCCGAAGGGAGCCGCCGTCGGCGAGTTCCACCGCAGCGACAGGGTGCCGGTGCCCGTGGCACGGGCGCTGACACCGGTGACGCCGACGAGGTTCGCCGGGTCCCAGGCCAGCCAGTCACCGGCGTCGAACGAGGTGACCTTGCGCAGACCGCTCGCCGCGTCGTCGTTCGTGATCTCGACACCCTGCGTCGCGTCGGCCCACTCGGCCTCCTGCTTCTTCGGGTTGAGGACCAGCTGCTCGGTGGTGGTCGCACCGGGCAGGCCGTTGGCACCGTTGTCGGTGTAGGTGATGACGACGACGCCGAAGATGTTCTCCGTCTCGCCGTGCTGGGTCGCGTCGGCCGGGGTCGGGATCGCGAACTGGCATCCCGTGCCCTGGCTCAGCGGGTGGGCGTGCGCGTCGTGACCCAGGCCGAAGGTCCAGGAGACGCGCGAGCACACCGTCGCCGTGCCGTCCTCGGGGTCCGAGGTGGTGACGGTGAACGGCACCGCCTGGCCCCAGTCGAAGAAGGCGCCGTTGGGCGGCGTGGCGATGGTGACCGTCGGGGCGACGTTGCCGACGCTGATCGACGTGCTCGTCAGGCCGCGGCGACCCTCCGGATCGGTGACGCGCAGGCGCGCCGTGTACTTGCCGAGCTCGGTGTAGGTCCAGCTCGCCGTGACGCCGGTCGCGTCGAACGTGCCGTTGCCGTCGAAGTCCCACTCGTAGGTCAGGGCCCCACCCTCGGGGTCGACCGAGCCGGACGCGTCGAACTGCACCGTCAGCGGGGCGCTGCTGCTGCTGATCGGCGTGGCCGAGATCTTCGCCTGCGGCGCCTTGTTGCCGGGCGAGTAGTCGATCCGGTAGAGGCCGGCGTCGGGGTTCGCACGGAAGAAGCCGTCGCCGTAGTCGAGGACGTAGAGCGACCCGTCCGGGCCGAACTCGATGTCGATCGGGCTGTCGGTGATCGGCTGCCCGTTCGTCTCGAGGGCGGCGTTGGGCAGGAAGTTCGTGATGTGGTCGACCGGGCCGCCCGGCCACTGCACGTCGAACACCGCGAGGTAGTCCTGCGAGAACTCGGCGAAGAACGCCTTCTGGTCCCAGTACTGCGGGAACTTCGTCGTCGACGGGTTGGTCGCGTCGTAGTGGTAGACGGGACCGCCCATCGGGCCCTGGCCGCCGGCCGGGGAGAAGTCGGTCAGCTCGGACCACGGCTGGTGCGTGTTGTTGTCGCCGTAGTAGAGCGTCGGCGCGGTGGCCGGCGGCACCTGGGCGAGGCCGGTGTTCCACGTCGAGTTGTTGAGCGCCCCGGCGTTGCAGTCGAACCACGGGCCGGGCGTCGCCGTCGCGAAGTTCCACTCGTTGTAGTTCGCGTTGGGGCCGTGGCAGTAGGGCCATCCGCCGTTGACCGGCTTGGTGATGGCCGTGGTCTGCCACTCGACGTAGCCCATCGGACCGCGCTGCGGGTCGGCCGCGCCGGCGTCAGGCCCGTAGTCGCCCCACGAGACGGAGTTCGTGACGGGGTCGACGTCGATGCGGAACGGGTTGCGCACGCCCATGACGAAGATCTCGGGACGCGTCTTCGCCGTGCCGGGGGCGAAGAGGTTGCCGGCCGGGACGGTGTAGGAGCCGTCGGCGGCGACCTTGATGCGCAGGATCTTGCCGCGCAGGTCGTTCGTGTTGCCGGCTCCTCGACGCGAGTCGAAGCCGGGGTTGAAGCCCGGCGCGTTGTTGTTCGGGGCGAAGCCGTTGGCGCCCGGCGCGCTCGCGGGTGTGTTGTCGCCGGTCGCGAGGTAGAGGTTGCCGTCGGCGTCGAAGTCGACGTCACCGGCGACGTGGCAGCACTGGCCGCGCTGCTGCTCCACCTTGATGATGACCTGCTCGGTGCTGAGGTCCAGCTTGTCGGTCGCGTCGTCCCACTTGAAGCGGCTCAGCTGGTTGTAGCCCTTCCACTGGTCCCAGTAGGAGGCGTCCGCGCCGACGGGCAGGCTGTTCGGCGCCGAGCCCGTGGGCGTCGACGTCGGGTAGGGCGCCGTCATGGTGCGCGGCGCGTAGTAGAGGTAGACCCACTGGTTCGTCTCGAAGTCGGGGTCGAGGGTGACGGTCTGGAGACCGTCCTCCGAGTTGTTGTAGACGGAGAGCGTGTTGACGACCTTGGTGACCCCGGTGTCGGGGTCGACCAGCCGGACGTCGCCGTTGCGGGCCGTCGTCAGCACGCGCCGGTCGGGCAGCACGGCCATGTCGATCGGCTCACCGGTGTCCTTGGTGAGCGTGATCTTCTCGTAGTTCGACCAGTCGAGCGCCGGCTCGGCGCCGTGGTCGACGCCGTCGTGGGCCTGGGCTGGCAGGGTGGCCACGGCGCCGAGCGCCGTGCAGGCGAGGACGGCTGCCGCAGTTGTGGCAACCAGCCTCCTCGCCCTGGATCGCGAAGTAGCATTCATCGGTACGTCCTTCTTGACAGAGACGGGCGAAGCCGGTCCCCGGGGAGCGCGCCGCTGCAACGGCACTGCTCTCCCCGGGGGCCGGTGTTTTCGTGGTCCGGACGGTGGGGGACCGGGGCGACGTCAGCCGCGCAGGGCGGCCATGTTGTCGTAGCTGACCTTCGAGAGCTCCATCGACTGGTTCGGGGCAGCGGTCCCGCCGGGAGCCGTGTCCATCTCCCACATCGGGTTGTGCGAGCCCTTGGCACCGACCCGACGAAGGAACGTCGAGTAGTCGATGTCGCCCTGTCCGAAGGGGGCCATGACGTAGCCGTTGGCCTGCGTCGTGTCGACCTTGCCGTCCTTGGCGTGGAAGAGCGGGAAGCGCGACGTCTGGGCGGCGACGACCGCGGCCGGGTCGAAGACCGACGTGACGACGGAGCCGTCCGGCGCCGTGTACGTCTTGTGCTTGTACTGCGCGACGTGGGCCCAGTAGATGTCCATCTCGAGGTAGACGGCCTTCGGGTCCGTGTTGGCGAGGAAGTGCTCGAGGCGGCGGATGCCGGACGAGCGCGTCGGACGCCCCTGCGCGTCGAGCGGCCCGCTGTCGAGCAGGAAGCTGTACGCGATGTCGTGGTTGTGCGTGTAGAGCTTGAGACCGTGCTGGGCCGCCCGCTCCCCGAAGAAGTTCCAGCGCGCGGCGGCGGCCTCCCAGTCCGCGACGTACGCGGAGCCGGTCGGGTCGGAGCCGGTGCCGATGTGGCCCATGCCGAGGATGTTGGCGATCTCGCAGGCCGTGTCGAACTGCGCGATCGTCGTGTCCGTGATCGTCGACGGGATCGAGCCGTGGTTGCCCTCGGCCTCGAGCCCGAGCTCGTCGAGCCAGGCGCGCAGCTGCGTGGCACCCGCGACGGTGTTGAGGTCGGCGCCGCCCTCGGCGTTCGCGTGCTGGCGGAAGCCGGCGAACTCGATCTGGCGGTAGCCGATCGACGAGAGCTCGGTGAGCACCTCCTTGAAGCCGGAGGCGTACGGCGAGGTCAGCGGGTCGCGCCCGACCGCGTCACGCACGGTGTAGAGGATGATGCCGCGGCGAGGGGCCGGGATGAGGATGCCGTTCGCGCCCGGGGCGGCCTTGGCGGCCGTCCCGGTCAGGGTCACGGCGGCGGCGACGCCCGTCGTGGCCGCGAAGAACTGGCGACGGTTGAGGCCGAGCTTGCTGACGAGCTTGAGCGGGTTGACGTCGTTGTCGTGCATGTGAGCTTGCTCCTTCAGGGGGTGACAGAGACTAGACGTGCGGGTCGAGCCGAATCTCCTTGTCTTCGGGGCGAGGGTCGGGTGCGCCTCCGCAACGTTCAGGACATGGCCGGCGACGTCGCGTGGGCCCCGTCGATCGGGGTCCAGGACCCCTCCCGCTCCACGCTCGTCTCGACCGCCGACAGGATCCGCTGCACCTGGAGCCCGTCGGAGAAGGAAGGCCGGGGGTCGGTGCCCTCGGCGATGGCGGTCAGCAGGTCGACCGCCTGGTGGGTGAAGCCGTGCTCGTAGCCGAGCACGTGACCGGGCGGCCACCAGGACGCCACGTAGGGGTGGCTGGACTCGGTGACGAGCACCCGGGTGAAGCCGGCGTCGCGGCTCGGGACACGGCCGTCGAAGACGTGCAGGACGTTCATGTCCTCGAAGTCGAAGGCGAGCGAGCCGTCGGTCCCGTTGATCTCCAGCCGTATCGCGTTCTTGCGGCCGTTCGCGAAACGCGTCGCCTCGAAGGTGGCGAGGGCGCCGCCGCTCATCCGCGAGACGAGGACGGCGGCGTCGTCGACGGTCACCGGTCCGGTGGTGGCCGAGCCGTTCTGGGCCGCCGAGCCGCTGATCCCGCCGGTCCCGACGGTCGCCGGGTCGGCGATCGGGCGCTCGCGCACGAACGTCTCGGTGAGCGCGCTGACGCCGGTGAGGTGCTCACCCGTCACGAACTGGGCGAGGTCGACGATGTGCGCGCCGATGTCGCCGAGCGCCCCCGAGCCGGCCCGCTCCTTCTGGAGCCGCCAGGTGAGCGGCGACTGCGGGTCGACGAGCCAGTCCTGGAGGTAGGCGCCGCGGACGTGGAGGATGCGGCCGAGCCGTCCCTCCGCGACGAGGCGACGCGCGTACGCGATGGCCGGGACCCGTCGGTAGGTGAAGCCGACCATCGAGCGCACCCCGCGCGACCGGGCCGCCTCGGCGGCCACGACCATCGCCTCGGCCTCCCCCACCGAGTTGGCGAGGGGCTTCTCGCACAGCACGTGCTTGCCGGCCTCGAGGGCCGCGACGGCGATCTCCGCGTGGGTGTCACCGGGGGTGCAGATGTCGATGATGTCGATGTCGTCACGCTCGAGCAGGCGCCGCCAGTCGGTCTCGACCTCGGCCCAGCCGAAGCGGTCGGCCGTGTCGCGGGCGGCCGCCTCGTTGCGCCCGGCCACGGCGACGAGGCCCGGCGCTGCCGGCACGTCGAAGTAGCTGCGCACGTTGCGCCAGGCCTGGGAGTGGGCCCGCCCCATGAAGGCGTAGCCGATCATCCCGACCCCGAGGGTGGGCTTGCTGGGTGTGCTCATGACGTCCTCACATCCGACGTGGGGTGGTACCGCTGACGGTTCGGTCCTACGCGTGCGGTGCGGTGCCCGCGTCGCCGGTGGAGCGGCGCGGGCACCGACCGGTCAGGACTCGAAGCCGAGGGGCAGGTACTGCTCGACGTTCTCCTTGGTCACGACGGGCGCGTTGAGGACGATGCGGTTGGGCACCTCGACCTGGACGAGGTCGCTCAGACCCTTGTTCTGGGCGATGAGGCGCGCGAGCTTGATGCCGTCGGCAGCCTGGGTCGGCGGGTAGATGACCGTGGCCTCCATCTTGCCCTCCTGGATCCAGCGCATCGCGTTGGCCGAACCGGCGCCGCCGATGAAGGCCATCTCGTGGCGGTTGGCCTGGTCGAGCGCGGCCATGACGCCGACACCCTGGTCGTCGTCGTGGTTCCACAGCACGTCGATCTTCGGTGCGGCCTGGAGCAGGTTCGACGCCTGCTTCTCGCCGGACTCGACGGTGAACTCCGCCGCGACCCGGTTGTCGACGGTCTGGTTGCAGGCCTTGAGCGCGTCGGCGAAGCCCTTCGACCGGTCCTGCGTCAGGGGCAGGGCGTCGATGCCGGCGATCTCGGCGATGACGGGGTTGGTGAGGTTCTTGTCCTTGACGATCTTGCAGGCGTAGGTGCCGGCGGAGACCCCCATGCCGTAGTTGTCGCCGAGGACCGTCGCGCGGGCGGCGAACGGGCTCGAGAACTCGCGGTCGACGTTGATGACCGGGATGCCGGCCTGCATCGCCTTGGTCGCGACCTCGGTGAGGGCGGCGCCGTCGGTCGGCAGCAGGACGATCGCGTCGACCTTGTCGTTGATGAAGGTCTCGATCTGGCTGATCTGGAGGCTGGCGTCGTTGGTGCCCTCGGCCGACTTGAGCTCGACGTCGCTGTACTTCTTGGCCTCGGCCTGCGCCGAGTTGTTGACGGCCGCGAGCCAGCCGTGGTCGGCCGCAGGGCCGGAGAAGCCGATGACGACCTTGTCGCCGGGAGCGTCGTTGTCGCTCGCGGCGTTGCCGCCGGTCTGCTGGGTCGAGGCCGCGGGAGTCGTGGCCGGGTCGTTGCTCGTGCACCCTGCGGCGACGAGCGCCGAGCTCAGGGCGATGGCCAGGACGGCGACGCGCTTGGTCGGACGGGAGAGTGATGCGGACACGCTGACTCCTATGTGAGCGAAGAGGGGTGGTGCGAGGTGAGTGGTGCTGTGCCGTGCTGTGGTGCGGTCGACCGGGCCGTTCGGCTAGCCCGACCTCGTGCGGGAGACCCGCTGCTGGAGCAGGACGGCGGCGACGATGATCGCCCCCTTGGCCACCGCCTGCGTCGACGTGTCGAGGTTGTTCAGGGTGAAGACGTTGGTCAGCGTCGTGAAGATGAGGACGCCGAGGACGGTGCCGACGATCGTGCCTCGGCCACCGCTGAGGAGCGTGCCGCCGATGACGACCGCGGCGATGGCGTCGAGCTCGTAGAGGGTGCCGTGCGTGGAGGTGCCGGTCGTCGTGCGGGCCATGATCATGACGGCCGCGATGCCGCAGGCGACGCCGAGCAGGACGTAGAGGTACATGGTCTGGCGCTGCACCCGGATGCCGGCGAGACGGGCCGCCTCGGGGTTGCCGCCGATCGCCAGGGTGCGACGCCCGAACGTCGTGCGGTTGAGCAGGACCCAGCCGACGACGGCGACGATCGCGAACATGATGACGAGGACGGGGATGCCGAGGACGCTGCCGCCGAAGAACTCGATGAAGCCACGGTCGCGGATGATCTGGGTGCGCCGCTTGGCGATGATCTCGGCCAGACCGCGGGCGGCGGCGAGCATCGCGAGGGTCGCGATGAACGGCGCCATCCGGCCGTATGCGATGAGCACCCCGTTGACGAGTCCGCACACGGCCCCGACGACGAGCGCCGCGATGACCATGACGACCCAGTGGTAGTTCGCGGCCATGGTCTGGGTCGCCACCGTGGTGGCCCAGACCGACGAGAGCGCGACGATGGCGCCGACCGACAGGTCGATGCCGCCACCCGAGATGACGAACGTCATGCCGACGCTGACGACGCCGATGACCGAGCCGAGCCGCAGGATCGTCAGCGCGTTCTCGGGACTCGCGAAGCGGTCTCCGGCGGTGATGATGCCGACGATGACGAGCAGCACGAGGGCGAGCACGAGACCGGCGTTGCGGCCGACGGGCCCGCTGAGGAAACCCGTGAGGCCACCCTCGCGCCGGGACGCGTCCCCGCCGACGGGAGGTCCGCTCGGGGTCGTCGCGGCGACCCCCTGGGCATCTGCGGCGACCGGTTCCCCTGCCTGGTCGGTCTTCGTGACGTCGGCGCTCATGCCGCGTCTCCCTTCAGGATGATGTCGAGGACGGCGTGCTCGTCGAGCTCGTCGGCCGGGCCCTCGTGGCGGACGGTGCGGTCGGCGAGGACCAGCACCCGGTTGGACAGCCCCAGGACCTCGGGGATCTCGCTGGAGACGACGACGACGGCGACGCCCTCGTCGGTGAGGCGCCGGATCAGCGCGTAGATCTCGGAGCGGGCCCCGACGTCGACGCCGCGCGTCGGCTCGTCGAGGAGGAGCACCTTGCAGCCGCGGAGCAGCCAGCGGGCGAGGACGACCTTCTGCTGGTTGCCGCCGGAGAGGGTGCGCGACTCGCGGTGCACGCCGCGCGGCCGCACGTCGAGCGACTCGAGCAGCTCCTCGGCGGCCTCGACCTCCGCCGACCCGTCGAGCAGGCCGCCCCGGGAGAAGCGCGGGAGCGTCGCGAGCGTGATGTTCGAGGCGAGCGACGCGCCGAGGACGAGCGCCTGGCTCTTGCGCTCCTCGGGGCACAGGCCGATGCCGGCCGCGACGGCCGCGGCGACGGATCCTGCGCGCACGACCTTGCCGCCGACGCTGACAGTGCCCTTCGTGGCCTTGCGGGCACCGAAGATCGTCTCGACGACCTCGGAGCGTCCGGACCCGACGAGCCCCGCGAGCCCGACGACCTCGCCGGGGCGCACGTCGAAGCTGATCGAGCTGAACTCGCCGGTCCGGCTGAGGCCCTCGACGCGGAGCACCGGCTCGGCGTCGGAGACGACCTCGGGCTTGGGTGGGAAGACGTACTCGATGGAGCGGCCCGTCATGAGCCGGATGAGCTCCTGGGTCGGCGTCGTCTTGGCGTCGAGACCGGTGGCGACCGTCTTGCCGTCCTTGAGCACCGTGACGCGGTCACCGATCTCGCGGATCTCCTCGAGCCGGTGGGAGATGTAGACGACGGCGACGCCCTGGCCGGTCACCTCGGCGATGACGCGGAAGAGCTGCTGGACCTCGCCGGCGTCGAGCACCGCGGAGGGCTCGTCCATGACGATGAGCCGGGCATCACGGGAGAGGGCGCGAGCCATGCTGACGATCTGGCACGAGGCCGCCGAGAGCGTGCCGACCTCGACGGACGGCGAGATCTCGGGGTGGCCGAGCCGGGCGAGCAGGGCGGCGGCCTCGCGGCGGGCCGCGGTGCGCTGGGAGAAGCCGAACCGGGTCGGCTCGTGCCCGAGGAAGATGTTCTCGGCGACGGTGAGGCCCTCGACGAGGTCGAGCTCCTGGTACATCGTCGCGACACCGAGGTCCATGGCCGCCTGCGGGTGGTGCAGGGTGACCGGCTCGCCGGCCCACTCGATGGTGCCCTCGTTGGGCTCGTGGACGCCGGCGAGCACCTTGATGAGGGTGCTCTTGCCCGCGCCGTTCTGGCCGAGCAGGCAGTGCACCTCGCCGGGCTGCACGTCGAGGTCGACGCCACCGAGGGCCACGACCCCGGGAAAACGCTTGACCACGTTCGTCATTCGCAGGAGAGGGGCGCCTGCTACATCTCGCCGTCGAGATTCCATGGGTCACACCGTGACCCACTTTTGTCGGCACGTCAAGCAAAAGTTTTCTCGTTGAGACACCAAAGCCGACTGCATGGCATACCGAAGCCGCGTATGCTTGACTGGAAACGTGCGTCCAGAGCCAACGTCGTCCGCGTATGCCGCCACCGCCGTCAGTGGTGCCGGTGAGCTGCTGCAGCTGCTGCGCGACGAGACGCCGCGCACCCGTGCCGAGCTCGCCAAGCTGACCGGCCTGGCCCGCTCGACGGTCGGCGCCCGCGTCGACGCGCTGCTCGCGACGGGACTGCTCGCACCGAGCGGCGAGGCGGTCAGCACCGGGGGCCGACCGCCCGTCCGCTTCGCCTTCAACCCCGAGGCCCGCGTCGTCGTCGGGGCCGACATCGGCGCCACGCACGGCCGGGTCGCCCTGACCGACCTCAGCGGCCGCCCGATCTGCGAGATCGGCGAGAACCTCGACATCACCGACGGCCCCGAGGTCGTCCTCGACTGGCTCGTCGCGACGACGCGTCGCCTCCTCGAGCAGGCCGGCCGCGAGCCCCGCGACCTCATCGGCATCGGCATCGGGGTGCCCGGGCCCGTCGAGCACTCGAGCGGACGCCCGATGCGGCCGCCCATCATGCCCGGCTGGGACGGCTACGACGTGCCGGCCCACGTGCGCCGCGACTTCGACGTCCCCGTCCTCGTCGACAACGACGTCAACATCATGGCGCTCGGCGAGCACGCGATGGCCCACCCCGACGTCGAGCACCTCCTCTTCGTCAAGGTGGCCACGGGCATCGGCGCCGGCATCATCAGCGGCGGCCGCCTGCATCGCGGGGCGGTCGGTGCCGCGGGCGACCTCGGACACGTCGCTGCCCCGCACGCCGCCGAGGTGCTGTGCTCGTGCGGCAACGTCGGCTGCCTCGAGGCCGTCGCGAGCGGTCCGGCGATCTCCAAGGCGCTCAAGGAGATCGACATCGTCGCCGAGTCCAACAAGGACATCGTCGACCTCGTCCGCGGGGGCAACATCCCTGCCGCGCTCGCGGTCCGCCAGGCCGGACGCACCATCGGCGAGGTGCTCGCCACGTGCGTCAGCCTGCTCAACCCGTCCGTCATCGTCATCGGCGGCTCGCTCGTCCAGGCGGGCGAGAGCCTCATCGCCGGCGTGCGCGAGGTCGTCTACGGCCGCTCGCTCCCCCTCGCGACCGGGGTGCTCCAGATCGTGCCGGCGACCACCGGCGTCCAGGCGGGCGTCATCGGCGCCGCGACCATGGTCATCCAGCACGCCCTGACGGCCGACCGCGTCGACCTCGCCATCGCCCAGTCGGCGTCCTGAGCGGCGCGGCGGCCCGACCCGCCACAATGGGTCCATGACCGATCACCGGCCCGTCGAGACGTGGCTCACCGACATGGACGGCGTCCTCGTGCACGAGGAGGACGCGATCGCCGGCGCCGCCGAGTTCGTCACGGCCCTCAAGGAGTCCGGCCGGAGCTTCCTCGTCCTGACGAACAACTCGATCTTCACGCCGCGCGACCTGCGCGCCCGGCTGCTCCGCAGCGGCATCGACGTGCCCGAGGACGCGATCTGGACCTCCGCCCTGGCGACGGCCCAGTTCCTCGCCGAGCAGCGCCCGGGCGGCTCGGCCTACGTCGTCGGCGAGGCCGGCCTGACGACGGCGATGCACGACGTCGGCTACGTCATGACCGACCGCGACCCCGACTACGTCGTGCTCGGCGAGACGCGCACCTACTCCTTCGAGGCCATCACCCGCGCGATCCGTCTGATCGAGAAGGGCGCCCGCTTCATCGCGACGAACCCCGACCCGAGCGGGCCCAGCCCAGCCGGCACCCTCCCGGCCACCGGCTCGGTCGCCGCCCTCATCTCGACCGCGACGGGCCGCCAGCCCTACTACATCGGCAAGCCGAACCCCCTCATGATGCGCAGCGCCCTCAACCGCCTCGACGCGCACTCGGAGACGACGATCATGGTCGGCGACCGGATGGACACCGACATCATCAGCGGGCTCGAGGCGGGGCTGCGCACCGTCCTCGTGCTCACCGGCTCGACGAGCCGCGAGCAGGTCGAGCACTTCCCCTACCGCCCGAGCCGGATCGTCGACTCCGTCGCCGACCTCGTGCGCTTCGTGGCGCACGAGGACGGCGAGCAGCACTGAGCCCCGGTCGGGGCGGACGAGTCAGGGCAGGTAGTACGTCGGGTTGGGCAGCTTGACCGCTCGGTCGGCGTGGCCGCCGATGAGGTCGCTGTACTGGTCGCCGAGGTTGGCGACGACGTCGTAGCCGAGGTCCTGCTCGATGTGCGCACGGGTCGTCGACTTGTACTCGATCGTCGTGCACGTCGGGTAGGCCTTGCAGTGGCCCTGCATGTAGGCCGGCGGCGTCTCGCTCGAGCGCCACTTCGTGAAGTAGAGATCGTCGGTGAACTGCGGGTAGCCCTGCTCGTGGAGGTTGGCGATCGTGGCTGCCTTCTGGCCGGTGTTGCGACCGGTCAGGCCGATGACCGTGCAGCCGGAGTCGGCGACGGCCTTGACGAGAGAAGGCATCCCGGGCGTGGCGGGGAAGAGCTTGTTCTGGACCCAGTAGTCCTGGCGCACGGGGTTGAAGACGAACTTCATGTCCGCCACCTCCATGTCGTAGGTCCACAGCGTCGTGTCGTCGGCGTCGAGCACGACGGCGGGCTTCGTGCCGGCCCGGACGCCCTGGCGGCACTCGCTGACGAGTCGTCGGGTGTTGCGGGCCTCGAGGGCCGCCAGCTCGGTGATGTAGGGCGAGCTCACCTTGTCCGCGATGCCGGTGCCCGGGTCGCCGTAGTAGGTGGCGATCGTCTTCTTGACGGAGTCGATGTTGGGGATGCCCTCGCCGCCCTCGGTGAGGCCGCTCGAACCGTCGGGCTTCATCGTGAAGTGGGTGCGGGGCGCGAGGCGCGGCTCCGTGACGCCGGGCAGGTCCGGCGACGGGAGGTAGTAGGTCGGGTTGGGCAGCTTGACGTTGCGGTCGGCGTGCCCGCCCTGCAGGTCGGACCACTGGTCGCCGATGTTGAGGACGATGTCGTAGCCGAGGTCCTGCTCGATGTGCTTGCGCGTGCCGGCCTTGTACTCGACCGTCGTGCACGTGGCCGTGGCGCACGTGATATAGGCGGGAGGCGTGGACCCGGCCCACTTCGTGAAGTAGTGGTCGGGCGTGAAGGCGTTGTAGCCGACGTCCTTGAGGTTGCCGATCGTCGCGTCCTTCTGGGTGGCGCCGCGGCCGGTCAGGCCGAAGATCGTGAAGCCCATGGCGTCAGCCTCGTTGACGAGGTCGACCATCGTCGGCGTCGCGGGGAAGAGTTGGTTCTGGACCCAGTAGTCCTGGCGCGTGGGGTCGAAGACGAACTTCATGTCCGCGACCTCCATGTCGTAGGTCCAGAGCGTGGTGTCGTCGGCGTCGAGCACGATCGCCGGCTTGGTGCCCTTCCGCTCGGCGGCGGCGTACGTGCGCTCGAGCGAGGCGCGCAGGCCGTCGGTGATGCGGCGCATCTCGGAGATGTAGGGCGAGCTCGTCCGGTTGGCCAGACCCGTGCCGGGGTCGCCGTAGTAGCTGTAGATCGTCTTCTTGACCGAGTCGATGTTGGGGATCCCGGCGCCGTCGGCACGGGAGCCGCTCGAGCCGTCCGCGGCCATGACGAAGTGGGTGCGCGGGGTCAGGGTCTGGTCGTGGCGCCCACCGGCGTCGCCGTGGGCGAGGGCCGGGGACGCGCTGGCGACGACCAGGGAGCCGATGATCGATCCGACGGCTGCGACGGCGAGGCCGGCGGATCGGGGGGTGGGACGCCTCATGGGTTCACCTCTGGGGCTGCTCGGGATGCCGGTGGACCGCTCGACCGTCGTCCTGCGCGTGCCCCCGCGGGGGTCTGACGACCCGCCGCGGGGGCATTCCCATGCACATCGCATGGAGTTCCCAGACTCCTCCCAGACTCGGCCGGTCAGCCGCGGGCGAGCGCCTCGGCGTCCCCGACGACGAGGGCACGCAGGTCGCTCGGCACCGCCGACGTGGCGGCCAGGCGGGCGACCTTCGCCCAGTCGCCCTTGAGCACGTGCTGGACGAGCGGGAGGGCGGTCGAGGTCGGGACGCGTCGGTCGGTGACGAGGTGCAGCAGGCCCTCGCGCGTCGCCGTGACGGTCACCGTGACGGTGTCGGTCGCCGTGCCCCCGGGCCCCGTGGCCCGGGCCACGAGCACGTGCTCGCCGAGCGCGAGCGTGTCGACGTCGACCGCGGCGCCCTCCCGGACAGCCGTGCCGTCGAGGGTCAGGTCGACGGTGTCGGCACCCGACTCGTCGACGGCGGGCACGAGGTGGTCACCGCGCGTCAGCTCGGCCCCCGCGGCAGGGCCGACGAACGCGACGGTCGGCTTCGCCGGTGCGACCCGGGCCGCCTGCCAGCCGATGAGGCCCCCGGCCCGGTTGGTGATGACTCCGTCGACGCCCATCCGGTCCATGGCGTCCCACTGGCGTGGGTCGTCGACGGTCCACGGCTGGACGGCGATCCCGGCCCCGTGGAGCGCGGCCACGGCGTCCGGGTGCCCCGCGAGCGCGGTCCACGCCGGGTTGTACGTCGACGCGAAGGCGCTGCGCGCGGCGGCCACGGGGTCGGCGTCCAGCGTGCTGCGCAGCAGGCCGAGCCGCAGGGTCGGGTCGATGGCGTGCACGGTGCGCAGGATCTCCGGGTCGAAGCTCTGGATGACGGTCGACTCCTTCATCGCGGTCTCCCTCACCTCGCGGACGATCCGCTCGATCTCGGGGCGCGTCTCCGGGCCCTTGATCTCGAGGAGCACCTGGCGCCCCTTCGCCTTGGCGTGCTGGAGCATCTCGACGCTCGTCGGCACGCGCTGCCCGGTGAAGTACCTCGAGAACCACGAGCCCGCGTCGAGCGTCCGCACGTCGGCCGACTGCGCGGCGTCGAGGCGGCCGGTGCCGTCGGTCGTCCGGTCGAGGGTGTCGTCGTGGAGGATCATCGGCACGCCGTCGGCGGTCGACTGCACGTCGTTCTCGAGGAAGTCGGCGCCCGCGCGGGCGGCCGACTCGTAGGAGGCCATGGTGTCCTCGGGTGCGACCTGCGAGTAGCCGCGGTGCGCGATGACGGCCATGTCCTCGCCCGGCTGGCGCAGCAGGGAGTCGGCGGTGTTGGGGATCTCGGTGACCGTGACGTCGTCGAACGACACGACGGCGCCGCTGAGGAGCAGGCCGAGGCCGCCGTCGGCCGAGCGCACGAGGTGCCGCGTCTCCATGACCTCGGTCCCGTCGAAGAACCACGCGGCCCGGCTGCCGCGCACCTCGACCCTGACCTTCACGTCGCGCCCGGTGCCGGCAGCGGTCGGTGCCGCCGCCGTGTCGGTGACGTTCCAGGCGTTGCTCGCCGTACGCTCGGCGAACTCCAGGCCGTTGGGAGCGACGGTGTTGGTGCGCATCGTCGCGATCCACCACGGCACGGAGCCGTCGGCGGCGAGGTCGAGGCCGAGCGCGGCCCAGCGCGAGGTGTTCTCGACGCTGTCGAAGCGCACCGTGGCCTCGAGACGGTAGGCCTCGAGGTGGGGACCGAAGGTGATCCGGCTCAGCATGCCGCCCTTGCCGGTGCCCCGCAGTCGACCGTCGACGACGGCCCACGTGCCTTCGACGGGACGCCAGCCGGACGGCATACCTCCCGAGAAGTCCTCGCTGAGGACGACGCGCTCCCCGTCAGCGGTCGGAGCGGCGGGGACGACCGACGCCGCCGCAGGCGGTGGGGCCTGCGGCGGCGACGCGGACGCGACCGTGGGGGCGATCGCGAGGCTGGCGGCGACGGTGCCGGCGAGGAGGATGCTGGTGAGTGCTGTCCTGGGTCTCATCCCTTCACGCTAGGCACGGCGGGTATCCCGCAGGCCAACGGCAACCGTCGATTGCGTATGCGTTCGGTCAGGCTAGGTGGTGGGTCTCGGCCAGCGCGTAGACAGGGGTGTCGATGCCCTCCATGCGCGCCTTGAGCTGCATCGCGAGGTAGCGCGAGTAGTGGCGCGACTGGTGCAGGTTGCCTCCGTGGAACCACAGGTTGTCCTGGCGGGTGGGCTTCCACATGTTGCGCAGCTCGCCCTGCCAGGGACCCGGGTCCTTCGTCGTGTCGGAGCCGAGCCCCCAGCACCTGCCGACCGCGTCGGCGACGTCCTGGCTGATGAGCCGGGCCGCCCAGCCGTTCATCGAGCCGTAGCCGGTGGCGTAGACGACGGCGTCGGCCTCGAGCTCCGTGCCGTCCGCGAGCACGACGGCGTGCTCGGTCAGGTGGTCGACCTGCCCGCGCACGAGCCGGATCGCACCCTTGGCGACGAGCTCGGACGCGCCGATGTCGATGTAGTAGCCCGAGCCACGCCGGAGGTACTTGAGGAAGAGGCCCGAGTCGTCGTCGCCGAAGTCGAGGTCGAAGCCGGCCGCCTCGAGCGCGGCGTAGAAGTCCTTGTCCTGCTCGCGGATCGCGTCGAAGGCGGGCCGCTGGAAGTCGGCGAGGATCTTGTAGGGGATCGAGGCGAAGACGAGATCCGCTGTGTCGTGGTCGATCCCGTTGGCGACGGCCTCCTCGGAGTAGAGCGGGCCGAGGACCGTGTCCATGAGCGAGTCGGACCGGACGATGTGGGTGCTCGACCGCTGGAGCATGATCGGCTCGGCACCGTTCTGCCACAGGTCGGCACAGATGTCGTGGGCCGAGTTGTTCGACCCGATGACGACGACCTTCTTGCCGGCGTAGCGCGCACCGCCCGGGTGCTTGCTGCTGTGGTGCTGGTCGCCCTGGAAGACGTCCTGCCCGGGCAGCGTCGGCACGTTGGCGATGCCGCTCATGCCGGTGGCGAGGACGAGCTGCGCGGGGTGGAGCACGATCTCACGGCCCTCGCGGGTCACGTGGACCGTCCATGCTCCGGTGGCCTCGTCGAAGCTCGCCGACGTCGCCTCGCTGTTGCTCCAGTAGTCGAGCTCCATGATCGTGGTGTAGCTCTCGAGCCAGTCACCCATCTTGTCCTTGGGCGTGAAGACCGGCCAGTGGTCGGGGAAGGGCAGGTAGGGCATGTGGTCGTACCAGACCGGGTCGTGCAGGCACAGGGAGTGGTAGCGGCTGCGCCACTGGTCGCCGGGCCTGGGGTACGTGTCGATGACGAGCGTCGGCACACCGAGCCGCTTGAGCCGCGCGGCGAGGCCGATGCCGCCCTGCCCGCCGCCGACGACGAGGACGTAGGGCTCGGCGTCGACGCCGAAGGACTCGATCTCCTGCTGTCGCTTGTCGAGCCAGTTCTCCGTCGAGACGTTGACGCCGTGCTCGGCACCGCGCGGTCGGCGCGTGCCGGACGGCTCGGGGTGGTCCTTGAGCGCCTGCGCACTCGTCAGCAGGGTCCAGGCCAGGCCGTCGCGGACCCGGACGAGCCCCTTGCCGGTGAAGGTGGCGTTGCCGAAGGTGAACCACGCCTCGTGGACGCCGTCGGCCTCGGACTCGCTCGTCGGCTCGACGTCGGTCGGCCATGAGCCGCGCTCGACGCCGCCCAGCATGTCGGCGATCTGCTCACGCCCCTCGGACGTGTGGATGTTCCACGTCATGCTGATGAGGTCGCGCCAGTAGCTCTCGTCACCGAAGAGACCGACCACCCGGTCGACCTCGCCGGAGGCCAGCGCCTCCCCGAACCGCCCGAGCCACTCGCCCGCCGTCAACTGCTCACCCATCGCCAACTCCTTTGTCCACGTAGTGGGGTCGTGGTGCTGACGTTAGGAGCGCGTGGGGTCGCGGGACAGGGTTGCAGAACGTTGCATGTCGACCGCGATGGCGTATGCCGGGTGCTCAGGTGGCGTCGGGCCGCACCGTCGCGCGCGTGGTGAGCCGGTAGGGCCGGCTCTCGACGAGGCCGCCGAGGCGCTTGCGCAGGCGCGACATCTCGGCGCGGATCGTGACCGGCGTCGTCGCGCCGTCGAGCAGCGCCATGAGGGCGGCGGTGTCGAGACCGGCGGGATGCTGCGCGAGCAGGGCGACGATCTCGGCGTGCCGCTCGGACAGGGCGATCTCGACGGTCGACCCCGCGGTCGTGACGAGGACGCGCGGGCTCGGGTGACGCACGACCTCGAGGGTCTCCGGGGCGCTGACCGCCTCGTGGAGCACCCAGCCGCCGGCCTTTGCCTCGGCGCGGACCTGCCCGATCTCGGGCACCCAGACGGCGCCTTCGCGCAGGCTGCCCGGCACCCAGACGCGCTCGCCGACGCCGTAGCCCTCCGCCCGGGCCACCCACCCGTGACGGTCGACGACGACGAAACGCCCCGACCCGGCATACGACTCGCTGGCGCGGGCGACCCGGCGCAGGTCGCGCTCGTGCTGCCCGGCGAGGGTGTCGACGGCCTCACGGACGGCCATGGTCACGAGCATGAGCGTGTGCGGGTGGGCGGTGCGGAAGGCGCCGCTCAGGGTGACGACGCCGAGCGGCGTGCGCGCCCTCCGGTCGAGGATCGGCGCGCTCGTGCACACCCATGCGTGCTGGTCCTCGCGGGCGTGCTCGGGGCCGAAGATCTGCACCGGGCGCCGCTCCTCCATCGCGGTGCCGAGCGAGTTGGTGCCGACGTCGCCCTCGCGCCAGCGGGCGCCCTCGACGAAGCCGAGCCCGTCGCTGCGGCGGCGGATCGGCGACGGGCCGAACATCCACAGCGGGTAGCCCTCGTCGTCGCTGATGACGAGCTCGTTGCCGGCCTCGTGCGCGAGTGGGAGGAGGCGGTCCTTGAGGACGGGGACGACGGAGGCGAGCAGGCGCGAGCGCTCGCGCCGGGCGAGGAGGGCATCGTCGGAGATCGGCGTCGAGATCTTGTCGCCCTCGGGCGTCTGCCGGAGCCACGAGCGGGCGACGACACCCCGGGCGCCGGGCGGCACCTCGTGGGTGTGCGCCCAGGCCCGGTGCAGGCGCAGCAGGTCCCGGGCCTTGGCTGCTGGGTCCTCGAACGCAGTCAGGGCCGCTTCGAGTCCGGAGGCTGTGGACATGCGCACCTTTGCGACGGGTGGCCCCGCGGGAGGTCGGATGCGTGGGGTCACGGCTCCCCGTGATCGTGACACGCGGGAGGCCGCTTGGGTAGGGCGCGTTCAGCGGCCGAGGAGGCGGCGCCACCAGGACGGGCCGGGGGCGGCGGCAGCAGCCGCCCGGGCCGCGGCGGCCCTCTCCTCGCGCGCCGCGCGCTGCTGCTCCTCGAGCGCGGCGCGCAGCGGGCGCCACCGCTCGACCATCTCGTCGACGTCGAGGGTCTTGGCGATGAGCGGCGGCAGGTTGCCGACCGCGGGGCGCAGCCGGTCGGCGAGGACGCGTGTGTTGTAGTCCTCGATGACCTCGCGGACCTGCGCCTCGGTGCGGACGTCGACGAGCGACTCCGGGTAGCCCGCGGCCTCCTTGCGCAGCCCCAGCGCCCCCGGCAGCGCACCCCCGAGGTCGAGGTTCTCGCGCGCCGCGAAGCGCTTGACCCACCAGTCGGGATCACCCGAGTCGCTGAGGTCCAGGGGCTTGCCTGCACCCGGCAGGTTGTCGAACTCCCCACGCTCCTGCGCCTCGCGGATCTGCTTGTCCACGGGGCTCTCCCAGTACGGCTGGCCCGTCATGCGATCCACGCTAACCGATGACGCGGGCTCACATTCCGGACCATCCCGGGCAACCCCGGCGTGCGCGCGGCGCGAGCTGCTGGGAAACTACGGGATGCCGGCCCGGGACGGGTCGGCATGTTCTAGGTTGTCCGCAGCAGCCCCGAGACGGGCTCGGGGACGTCCATGGGGATCGGGGGATCCATGAATGGGTTTCGGGGGCCCGCACTGCGCTGCGCCCTGCAACGGGTGCAGCGCCGAAGGGCTGCACGGGATCGCGGCGCCGTCACGGCCCTCGTCGCGATCCTCTTCTCGACGGGCGTCATCATCGCGATGATGGCGCTCGTCGTCGACGTCGGGTCGATGATGTGGGAGCGCCGCCAGCTGCAGAACGGCGCCGACGCCGCGACGCTGGCCCTCGCGCAGGACTGCGCGACGCAGCGAGCCACGTGCGACCCGGCGGCTCCGGGTCTCAAGCAGCTCGTCGACGCGAACGCCGCCGACGGCTTCGGCGGCATCCAGCGGGTGTGTGCGGTCGGGACGTTCCCGAGCGCCGGCGCCTTCACCCCGTGCACGGCGACGACGGGCGCCCTGACCGACTGCCTCCCGGCGCCGGCCGGGTCCACCGGACCCTACGTCGAGGTGCGGACCCGCACGTCGACGAACCTCGCCGACACCGGGACGATCCTCAAGCCCTTCTTCGCCCAGGCGATGGGCTGGAACGGCTCGACGATCGCCGCCTGCTCGCGTGTCGGCTGGTCGGGCGGCCACCCCTCGACCGTGCTGCCGGTCGTGCAGTCACAGTGCGCGTGGGACGACGCGACGACGAACGGCACCGACTTCCCACTCCCTCCGCCCTACGCGCTGACCGGGTCCGGCACGCCCGCGGTGAACCCGCTTCCTCGCGTGCCGGTCGCCGGGAGGTACATCGGCAAGGTGCTCCTCCAGACCAAGAACGAGAAGGTCGACGGCACCAAGAAGTGCGGCTCGAGCGGCCCGGGCCAGTACACGCCCGGCAACTTCGGCTGGCTCGACTCGACCGGGAAGAAGACGTGCTCGGTCGACCTCACGAGCGACAAGGGCACGATCTCGGCCTCGGGCAAACCGGGGACGAGCGTGCCCAGCGGCTGTGGCCCGGTGCTCCAGGCCAGCGTCGGCTCCATCGTCTACATCCCGATCTTCACGAGTGTCGACGGGCGCGGCGCCAACACCGAGTACACGATCGACGGGGTCTCCGCCTTCTACCTCGCCGGGTTCCACGTCACGGGCAACTCCGACACCGACGGCTTCACGCCGACCGACCCCACGGGCAACGGCACCGAGTCGTGCTCGGGGGAGAAGAACTGCCTGTGGGGCTGGTTCGTCTCGCCGGTCATCCCGGTGGACGCCGTGCCCAACACCGGCACCGACCGGGGGCCGAAGCGGCTGTCGACGATCGGCTGAGGCGACCCGGCATCAGGAGGGCTGGACGCTCGGCCGCACGAGCAGGGCGAGGGTCTCGCGGTCGCCGACCTCGAGCCGGTCGCCCGTCACGACGAAGGCCCGGGGCTCGTCGAGGAGGGCGAGCAGCCGCTGCTCCTGCTCCATCGCCTCGGGCGCGCCGGCCATGCGGGTCGTCGCGGCATCGGCGACGGTGAGCAGCCCCTCGACCACCTCGTAGCGCCCCATGACCCGGTTGACGCCGGTCGTGCCGGTGAGCCGGCCGTCGTCGCCGAACGCCAGCTCGGGCTTCGGTTCGGACGTGACCGTGCCGCCGAGCTCCTGGACCACCCACGACGTGCCAGCGATCGCCTTGTCAGCCATGCGCCCACGTTAACCGGATGCGCCTGTGGGTGGGGTCGGGTAGACCGGAGACGAGTCAGCGTCCACGACGACAGGGGAGACCGTGCTCGGACTCGTGCGCCACCAGCTCCACGTGCACCCGCTCGGCGTGGTGCTCGTCGCGGTCAACGCACTCTTCGTCTCCGCCGTCGCCGTCGGGGTGCCCTGGCTCGTCGGCGGGCTCGTCGCCGACCTCCCTGCGGCTGCGGCGGGCGGTCCGACGGGCACCATCGGGCTCGAGTTCGGTGTTCTCGTCGCGGTGCTCGCTGCACAGGTCGTCATCTCCGGCGCGCAGGAGCCGGTCTTCCAGGACCTCAGCCTGCGCACCGAGAAGGACGTGCTCGGCCGGCTGGCCCGTCTCTTCGTCGCCCCCGTCCGGATCGAGCACCTCGAGGATCCCGACTTCCTCGACCGTGCCCAGCGGGTGCGGTCGCGCCTCTGGGAGATCAACCAGGGCCTCATGCAGGGCGGCATGGCCGTCACGGGCGTCCTCACGCTCGTCGGCGCGACGCTGTCGGTCGGCGCCGTCGTCGGCGGGCCGAGCGCCCTGCTCCTCGCCGGTGCGGCGCTCGCGGTGGCGGTGGTGCGGGCGATCCTCATGCGCCGGGAGCTCGACCAGTGGGTCGGGGCCACGGAGCACCAGCGCCACGCGGACTACGCGTTCGGTCTGGCCACCGGGCTCGCCCCGAAGGAGGTGCGGGTCTTCGGACTCGCCGACTGGCTCGGGGACCGCTACTGGCAGCGGATGGAGCTGTCGTGGAAGCCGTTCTGGCGCAAGCGCATCCACAACTCGGTCTGGACCCTGGCGCTCGACGGCGGTCGGGCTGCGATCGCCGTCGGCGTCCTCGTCCACCTCGTGCGCGGCGCCCTCGACGGGCAGTTCGACGTCGGCGCGGTCGCGACCGCGATCCCGCTCGTCCTGCTGCTCGCGCAGGCCGAGATCGGCGGCCTGCCGCTCTTCGTCCGGGGCGCGGCGGTCCTCGCGGACTTCGAGGAGACCGAGCGCCTCTACGGTCGGCCGATGCCTGAGTCCCCCGCTCCCCCGGACGGTTCGGCGGCCACACGGGGCGGGCGGGCGGCATACGCCCTCGGTGGTGACCGCGGCGGTCACGGGCGACCGCCGACCGTCGAGCTGCACGACGTCACCTTCGCGTATGCCGGCCGCGACGTCCCCGTGCTCGACGGCCTCTCGCTCCGCCTCGAGGCGGGCGAGAACGTCGGCCTCGTCGGCGTCAACGGCGCGGGCAAGTCGACCCTCATCCGGCTCCTGACCGGGACCCTGCGATCGGACCGCGGACGCGTCGTCGTCGACGGTGTCGACCTCGCGACGATGTCCGACGCGGAGGTGACCCGCTGGCAGCGTCGGGTCGCCGTGCTGACACAGGAGTTCTGTCGCTACCCGCTGAGCGCGCGCGACAACGTCACGCTGGGGGCCGGACGACGCTGGATGGAGTCCGACCAGGCGGACCTCGACGTGACTGCGGCGCGCTCGGGCGCTGCGGCCGTCATCGGCGACCTCACGGCCGGGTGGGAGACCGTGCTCGACCCGACCTACCCCGGCGGCCAGGGCGTCAGCGGCGGCCAGTGGCAGCGAATCGCCCTGGCTCGAGCGACGTTCGGGCTCACGCGCGGCGCGGGCATGATGGTGCTCGACGAGCCCGCTGCCGCTCTCGACGCCCGGTCCGAGGCGCACCTCGTCGAGCGCCAGCTCGGGCTGGCCTCCGGCATCACGTCGCTCGTGGTGTCGCACCGCTTCTCGGTGCTGCGGCCCATCCCGCGCATCGTCGTGCTGGAGGGCGGACGCATCACCGAGGACGGGTCGCACGACGAGCTCATGGTCGCGAGCCGCACCTACGCTCGGCTGTTCTCGCTGCAGTCGTCGCGCCTGCTCGCCGGGGAGGGGCGATGAGGACCCTGGTGCGGCGGGTGCGCCTGTGGCTGGTGCTCGGTCTGGCCGCGGCCCCGTGGCTCGCGACGGTCGGTTTCGTCATCTCCCTCGCGGCCGCCGTGCTCGCACCACTCGCCACGCTGGGGGTCGGACGGATCGTCGACGGCCTCGGAGCGGGTGACGCGGCCGGCGTGACGAGCGGGCTGTGGCTCGTCGGGGCGGGCATCGTCGTCGCCGTGCTGCAGTCGGTCTCGTGGCCGCTCGTCTGGTTCTTCGTCGACGACCTCGGGGAGCGCTACGCCCACCACCACGTCCTCCGTGTCATCGCCGGCATCCCGACGGTCGCCCACCACGAGATGCCGGAGATGGCCGACCGCGTCGCGCTCGTGCGCCAGCACGCCCGGCAGCTCGGCAACGCCGGCATCCGGCTGTCCACGAACCTCGCGGCCCTCGTCGGGACCGTGGCGCTGGCCGGGGTCCTCGCCTCGGTCGCCTGGTGGCTGACCCTGCTCATCCCGGCGGCGCTCCTCCCGGCGTGGGCATCGGGTCGCGCCATCCGCGCGCGCGTCGACGCCGAGCGCGAGAACGCCCAGGCCATCCGGGTCGCCGACCGTCTCCTCGACATCGCGCGCGACCCGGCGACCGGCATCGAGGTGCGCTGCAGCGGCGCACCCGCGACGCTGCTGGAGGCGCAGGGAGCGGCACTGGACGTGCGGCTCGCGGCGGTGGCAGCGGCGGCCCGCCGCACGCGTACGCTCGCGGTGCTCTCCCGGCTCGCGTGGATCGCCGCGCTCGCGGCCGCCCTGCTGGCGGTGTTCGGGCTCGTGCGCGGCGGGTCGGTCGGCGTCGGGTCACTCGTCGTGCTCGTGCTGCTCGTGCCCCAGGTCGAGGACATGGTCGGGACGCTCCAACGGATCGCCGTCTATGCCGTCCAGACCTCCCAGCACGTCGCGCGCCTCGACGAGGTGGAGCAGTATGCGGCGGGTTTCGTCACGCCGTCCGGCTCGGCGCCCGCCGTGCTGGTCCGCGGACTCGAGCTGCGGGGCGTGTCGTTCACCTATCCGGGCGCGTCCGAGCCGAGCCTCTCGGGGATCGACCTCACGCTGGAGCGCGGCACGACCGTCGCACTCGTCGGCGAGAACGGTGCGGGCAAGTCGACGCTCGTCTCGCTGCTCGCCCGGTTGCACGACCCGACGGCCGGCTCGATCCTCGTCGACGGCCGCCCCCTGAGCGACATCCCGCACGCGGACTGGCAGGCGCGACTCGGCGCCGTCTTCCAGGACCACGCGACCCCGCACGTGCTGCTGCGCGAGGCCGTGGCGATGGGCGACCTGGCCGGCGCGTCGGACGATCGCGTGGCCGCGGCCCTCGACCGCGCCGACGCGACGGGACTCGTGGACGGTCTCCCGGGCGGGCGCGACACGCAGCTGGGGCGGCAGTTCGCCGGCGGCACCGAGCTGTCCGGCGGCCAGTGGCAGCGACTGGCCATCGCCCGGGGGATGCTCCGGGACGGGCCGTTGCTCATGCTGCTCGACGAGCCCTCATCGGCCCTCGACGCCCAGGCCGAGGACGCGATCCTCGGCGGCTACCTCGAGCGTGCGCGCGAGGCGAGTCGGCTCACCGGTGGGATCACCGTCATCGTGAGCCACCGGATGTCGACGGTCCGGGCAGCCGACCGGGTCGTCCACCTCGTCGAGGGACGCGTCGCGGAGGAGGGCACGCACGAGGAGCTGATGGCCGCCGGCGGCGCCTATGCCGAGCTGTTCGAGCTGCAGGCACGGTCGTATCGCTGAGGGTGCGGATGATGCGAGATCGTCTGTGCTGCAATGGATTCGGTGTGGACAACTCTTGTCGGGTCATTCGAACACCTGTACGATGAGGGGTATGGAGCAGAGCCGGAGCGCGCAGCAGATCGAGCAGGACTGGGACCACGTCGCGTCCCTGGCCGCTGACCTGCACGACGCGCACGCCCGGCTCGTCGACTTCGTCGCGGCCGTCCTGACCGACGGGTCCTGGCAGGCCGCCGGGCTGCGGTCACCCGAGCACTGGCTGATGCTGCGCGCCGGGCTGTCGCGGGGCCAGGCGTCCGCGGTGGTCCTGCTGGCCCGGCGGGCGCAGGAGCTGCCCGCGACCTCCGCCGCGTTGCGCCAGGGGCGGATCAGCCTGGACCAGGCCGCGGTCGTGGCCCGGCACACCCCGGCCGCGTTCGACGCCACCGTGGCGGAGTTCGCGCAGCACGCGACGGTCACCCAGCTGCAGCGCACGGTCACCCGGTACGACTTCACCCTCCAACCCGACAGCGTCGACGACCGCGGCCGCGGCCTGCCCGGTGAGATATCCCCCGGTGAGCAGGACGCGACCCTGGATCGGCCACGGGTGGAGCCGGTCGAGCCGGCGCACCTGAGCATGGGCCTCGACGCCGACGGGCGGTTCCGGCTGCGCTACGACGCACCCGCCGAGGTCGGCGCGCTCGTCGAAGCGGCCCTGGCGGAGGCCAAGGACCACCTCTTCCACACCCTCGCACCCGAGGGTTGGACCGACGAGCAGAAGCGGGCCCTGAACGGGGACGTGCTGCACCCCGACCAGACCTGCACCAGCGGCGGCCGGCCCCGCGTCACCTGGGCCGACGCCCTCATCGTGCTCGCCACCCGCTCCCTCGACGCCGCCACCACGACACGCGACGGAACCTCCGGCTCCTCCGGTGGCTCGGGTGGGGCCGCTCGGCGGGCCCGGTACCGGGTCCAGGTCCACCTCGACACCGACGGCGCCTGGCTCACCGGCCGCCCCCGCCTGCCCCAGCACATCACCGACCAGCTCACCTGCGACGGGACCCTGACCCCCGTCTGGCAGACCGACGGACACCCCGTCAACGTCGGCCGCACCCAACGCGTCGTCCCGCACCGCACCCGAGTCCTGGTCCTGGACCGCGACCGCGGCTGCCGCTTCCCCGGCTGCGGCTCCACCCGCAACCTCGAGATCCACCACCTCATCCACTGGCGCGACGGCGGCCCCACCGACGACACCAACCTCCTCGGCGTCTGCACCTCCCACCACGACGGACACCACCGCGGCGAGTTCACCATCACCGGCGACCCCACCCGACCCGACGGCCTGCTCTTCCACACCGACACCGGACTACTCATCGGCCCACCCCACCAACCACCCCGGACACCACCACCACACCTGGTCCCGGCCCCCAGCCCCCACCCAGACCACGACCCGAACCAGCCGAACCGATCCAGACCACCAGCCAGACTCGGCCGCCGCTATCTCGCGCCCTCCGGCGGACCCCTGCACCTGCACCTCGTCGACTTCACCCCGACCTGACGACACCTGGGTCATACTCCCCACGTGACGGGGGACGATCCGATGCGCCAGATCACGTCAGGCGCGACCGAAGCGCGCGTGCCGACGCGCGTGCTCCGCGAGATGACCGCGGCGGACGTTCCGGCGGTCATCGAGGTCCAGGAGCCGGGGGCGATCCTCGGGCTGGCTGCCGTCTTCCCGCAGGACGAGCACCCGTTCCCGAGGGAGGCGATCGCGGAACGGTGGATCCGCGAGATCGGCCTCCCCGGGACCGACTGCTTCGTGGTCGTGAGCGCCGACGCCGTCGCGGGCTTCGCAGCCACCCGTGGTGACGAGTTCCTGCACTTCGGCATCGCCGTCGACCATTGGGGCAGCGGTCTGGCGACGCTCGCGCACGACGACGTGCTCGACCAGATGCGTGGGCGCGGCATCAGACGCGCCCGGCTGCGCGTCTTCACGGGCAACGGTCGCGGTCGCCGCTTCTACGAGAAGCAGGGGTGGGAGCCGACCGGCGAGCGCAGCAGGAGCTCGTTCGCGCCCTACCCCGAACTCCTCGGCTACGCCCGCCCCCTCTGACCGCGCCCGACAACCCCGGTCGAGTACGCATACGGACGCGGTGCACGGCGAGGAGTCGCGAGGATGGCGAGCATGGACGCGACAGAGCCGGAGGAGAGTCGGTGGGGACTCAGCCTGCCGTGGTGGTCGCTGGCCATCGGCGCCCTGACGACGGTGCTCCTGGCCGGTCTGGCGTTCGCGCTGCTCGTCATGCACTCCCTGACCTACGGTTTCACCTACGTGCTCGAGGTCGGCTCCATCGACCACCCGGAGCTCGACCGCTACGAGCTGGCGCTGGCGGTCGGCGTCGGCACCAACGTCTTCGGTGCGCTGGGCCTGTCGCGACTCGCCTTGCGGACCCGAGCGGCCACGTGGCCGCCGGTGCTGGCGGCCCTGCCGATCGCCCTGGTCACCGGGGTGGTGGCCACGACCGGGATGGTCGCCGTCCTCGGTGTCGACCCCTTGCTTCCGCTCGCCCGCCTCTGACGGCGGGGCTCCGGCAGGTCAGCTCTCGGGGTTGCCGTCCTCGCGGCTGTCCGGCGTCTCGATCTCGTCGCGGCCGGCAGCGCGTCGGTCTCGGCGCGTGCGGACGACGGCGATGACGAGGCAGGCCACCATGCCGAGGAGGAAGAGGGGCAGCGCCGCGAGGTAGCCGAGGAAGAGCACGGCGTCCGCGGGAGCCGGGGTGCAGCCGAAGCCGAGACCGGTGCACTGCCCCGAGGCGTTGTAGTCCGGGAGCGTCAGGTGCAGCACGAGCACGAGGACGGCCGGGACGATCCAGAGCAGGCCGAGCGCGATGATGTACGGGCGAACGCTGCGTGGCTCCACGCCCCCACCCTCGCCCACGACCGCCCGGCCCGCATCGGCGCCCCTACTCAGCGTGGCCGGGTCCCGGTCCGCGTCGAGGACGCCGAACGTCCGGATCGGCTCCTACGGTGTCGACATGGCCACTCACTGGACCCTCGGCTGCGACGCCGCAGACCCGCACCGGCTCGCGTCGTTCTGGGCGGCGGCGCTCGGCTACGTCGCCGAGCCCGGCTACGACGACCCCGACGGCGCCTCGATCATCGACCCCGAGGGCCGGGGCCCCGCGATCGGCTGGCTGCGGGTGCCCGAGCCGAAGTCGGCCAAGAACCGGCTCCACATCGACATCCGGGTCGCGGGCGAGGGCCCGTGGGACCTCGCCGAGCGTGAGCGGCTGATCCGCGCCAGGGTCCCCGAGCTCGTCGCGCTCGGCGCGACCGTCGTGCGCGAGGAGAGCTACGGCGACGCCCTCGGTCACGTCGTCATGCTCGACCCCGAGGGCAACGAGTTCTGCGTCGCCTGAGGTCAGAGCTCCTTGCGGAAGTGCACGTCGGCGGCATCGGCCGTCGGCACACCCTCCCAGCGGAAGATCTCGCGGTAGCCCTGCTTCTCGTAGAAGCCGGGCGCCTGGAACGTGAACGACGTGACGAAGACGTGGGTGCAGCCCCGCGAACGCGCCTCGGACTCGAAGTCGGCCAGCAGCCGCTCGCCGAGCCCCGTCCCGCGCACGTCCTCACGCACCCAGGTCATGCCGATCCCGGCGGCGACACCCCAGGTCCAGCCGCTGACGCCGGCCGCCAGCTCGCCCGACGCGTCGTCGACGCGGACCGTCAGCTCGCGCGCCGCCGGCGTGCCCGCGGTCGCCGCGGCGTTGACGACGTCGAGCTCGTCGGAGAGCCGCTGGTCGAGGGTCGCGTCGGCCTCACCGACGACGGACCGGTAGTTCGTTGCCTCAGTCACGACGGCAGATCCTGCCACGCCGCACCGAGGGGGCGCGCCCTCCACGACGCGCCCCCTCGACTCGGCTCAGGCCCGGGTGTTCGAGCTCCTCACCCACGTCCCCGTGGCGGGCACGTAGCCCTCGATGGTCGAGGGCAGCGACACGCGCGTGTTGCAGTCGATGACGGAGTAGTGCAGGTGCGGCGCGGACGCCGCTCCGGTGCTGCCGGACCAGCCGATGATCCGTCCCTGAGGCACCCAGTTGCCGGGCTCGTAGAACGAGCGGTTGAGGTGGGCGTACTGCGTGCACTGCCCGTTGGGGTGACGGATGATGACCTCGATGCCGTTCTGCCAGTAGGGCGACCAGTTCGAGATGACGATCGTGCCGCCCTGCGTCGCCGACACCTCGTAGTTGGCCGGGAGGGCGAGGTCCCACGCGTAGCGGTTGTAGGCGTCGGTGTGCGAGTAGCCGCCGCCGTTGCCCTGGCTGACCTGGTAGCTCTCCCCCGCCGGGTAGGGGGCCTCGAAGTAGCCGGCCGCCGTGGCCGGCGCCGCGCCGGCGAAGGCCGTCGTGGCGGCGAGCGCGACGGCACTCGCCAGGACGCCGAGCCTGCGGACCAGTGCCTTCTTCTTCTGCCCCGTACCGACGAGGGCCGTGGTTCCGAACATGTGTCGCGTTCCTTCCGATGGGTGGGCTGTCACGGTGCGGACGGTGCCCGCGGCCGTGCGATCCCCAGTCCAGCCAGCGCCCCGGGCAGCGGCAATCCTTCAAGTGCTGGGCTTGAACGATGCGACCCACCCGGCTCCGGTGGCAGGGCCCGCGCCCCCGTGCGACGGTGGGAGCGGCCCCTGACTGAACGTCGCCATCAGCAAGGAGCGGTCGCGTGCTGCGCTACGAGATGACGCCCATGGACGTGGCGACGTGCCGCTTCGCCATCTCGCCGCTCAACGAGATGTGTCTCTCCCTGCGCAGCCTGCGCGCCCCGGGGGCCTACGCCTCCCGGGTCGCCGAGTCCTTCCTCGTGATGCCGGAGTCGCGAGGGCACCGCGAGACCCTCCTCGCGCTCGTCAACGACGAGTTCTCGACGCCCGACGTCATCAACCCGAGACCGGAGTCGCCGTCACCGCGTCTCGCCGCCGAGCTGACCGCCCTCGCGGCGGCCCCCGCCGAGATCCTCATGGGCGACCTGGAGCGCCTCTGGCCGAGCGAGGTCCCGAAGGCGGTGCGGGGCACGTCGACCGTGGTGCGCTCTCGGGTCCTCGACGCCCTCGAGGCCTACTGGGCCCGCGCGTTCGCGGCCTTCTGGACGAGCCATCGCAGCATCCTCGAGGCGGACGTCCGGCACCGCGCGTCGCGGGCCGCCGGCTTCGGGCTGCTGCACGCACTGTCCGAGCTGCACCCGAGCATCAAGGTCGACGAGGCCGCCCTCAGCGCCCGCAGCCGCGTGGGCCCGTCGTACACCGCGCCGCTGGGCGGCCGGCGGCTCGTCTTCGTGCCCTCGCTCTTCACGCTCGCCGCCTCGCACCCCCACAGCGACGCCGCCCCACCGATGGTCATCTACCCGGCACGCGGTCAGCGGCAGGAGGTCCGGCCCGTCTCCCCCGTCAACGCCGCAGCACTGCTGGGCCGGGCCCGGACCGACCTCATGACGTCGCTCGCGGAGCCCCGCACGACCACGGAGCTCGCGGCAGTCCTCGGCAAGACGGTGTCGGCGGTCAACCAGCAGCTCCACGACCTGGAGAGAGCCGGCCTCGTGCGCGGCGCCCGGGCGGGCAAGTCGGTCCTCTACTCCGTCACCGCGTCGGGGCGAGCGCTGATGTGCCCTGACGAGCACGACGACGAGTCCCCGCTCAGAGGCGCGCGATGACGTCGTCGAGCATCGCCTCGGTGAGCTTGCCCGTGAAGGTGTTCTGCTGGCTCACGTGATAGCTGCCGACGAGCCGCACCTGCCGTCCCGTGTCGGTCGTCAGCACTGCCTCGGTGCCGTGGCCGAACCTCGGCTTGGGCCGCGGCACGTCCCAGCCGCGGCGGCGGGCCGCTCCGAGCGCGGCGTCCCAGGCGATCGACCCGAGGGCGAGCATCGAGCGCAGGCGCGGCTCCGACAGCTCGAGGTCCCGGTCGAGCCACGCCGCACACGTCGCCTTCTCCTCGGTCGTGGGCTTGTTGGCGGGCGGGGCGCACCGGACGGCGGCGACGATCCGCAGCCCCGTCAGCACGAGCCCGTCGCCCGAGGCCACCGACGTCGGCTGGCTCGCGTACCCACCCCGGTGGAGGGCGGCATACAGCCAGTCGCCGGAGCGGTCACCGGTGAACATCCGGCCGGTCCGGTTGGTGCCGTTGGCCGCCGGGGCCAGACCCACGACGAGCACCTCCGCGTCCGGGTCGCCGAACGACGGGCCGGGTCGCCCCCAGTACGGCTGGTCGGCGAACGCCGCGCGGCGTCCCTCCGTCGCCACCGACTCGCGCCACCCGACGAGACGCGGGCAGGCGCGGCACACGCTGACGCGCGCATCGAGCTCGCGTATGCCGTCTGCTCCCTTCGCGAGCCGGCGCACCTGCGCCGCCGTGGCCGCGACCGGCGTCTCGGACGTCGCCGGGTCACCCGGCCAGCCGGAGCCCGCGGGCACGGGCGACAGGAAGAGCCCGCCGGTGACGGGGTGCTGGGCCGGGTTCGGCAGGTCGACGGGACACATGGCCCCACGCTAGGCCGGGATGCCTCGGGATGAGGCGGGACGGCACACGGGCGTGAGACGGTTCCGGGGTCGGCACGCTGAACCGGACGGGCCACGCAGGCGTCTCTGGACGCGGGAGCACGAGTGAGGAGGTGGCTGCGGGATGCCGCTCGACGACGAGGCGGTCGCTGAGATCTACCGCGAGCACGGGCCGATGCTGCGACGCGTCGTCTGGCGTGCGACGAGCGACGCGAACCGGGTCGACGACATCGTCCAGGAGGTCATCCTCCGCGTCTGGAAGCAGGCACCGGAGGCCGACAACCTGCGCGCCTACCTCATCACCACGGCCCGCCACCTCATCGTCGACCAGCACCGCGCCGCCGGCCGACGCCCCCAGCAGGCCCAGCTCGTCGACGTGGCCGAGTCGGACTCCGCGCTCGACCTCGCCCTCGACCAGGTGCTCGTCGAGGAGGCCCTCGGCCGCCTCCAGACCAACCACCGTGAGATCGTGCGCTACCTCTACTTCGAGCGCCTGACCGTCGCCGAGACCTCCGCGCGGGTCGGCGTGCCCGAGGGCACCGTCAAGTCGCGTGCCTACTACGCCGTGCGCAACCTGCGCGTCATCCTCGACGAGATGGGAGTGACGAGATGACCACCGGATCGGACGACCTGCACGTGCTGCTCGGCGCGTACGTGCTCGGGGGCCTGTCCGACGACGACCACCGCGCCTTCAGCGAGCACCTGCGCTCGTGCCGGCAGTGCCAGACGGAGCTCGGCCAGGTCTCGGGGCTGCCGCGCCTGCTCGACCTCGCCGGCCCCGAGGGTGGCCCGCACCTCAGCGACGAGCCCGTCGCCGTGCCCGCGCCGCTCCTGACCGACCACGACGACGAGCACCTCGTCACCCTGCTCGACGAGGTCGGTCGACGACGCCGCCGCCGGCGGGCGTGGCTCTCCGTCGTGGCCGCCGCGGCCGCGGTCGTCATCTTCGCCGGCGGCGCGTGGCTCGGTCCGCAGCTGCTGTCTCCGGCCACCCCGACGCTGCCGACGACGCACGTCGCCGCGGCCGCCGTCGCGGGCAGCCAGGTCCGCATCGACATCGCCCTCGTGACGCGTGGCTGGGGCACGCAGCTCGACATCGACTGCGAGGACATGCCGACCGATGGCGAGCTCGCCCTCTGGGTCATCGACCGGAGCGGCAAGGCGACGACGGCCGCCTCGTGGCGCGCCACGCCCGCCGGCTACTCCCGCGTGACCGGGGCGACGGCGCTGCGCCCCAACGAGATCCAGGCTCTCGAGGTGCGCACCGGCACCGGCGAGGTGCTCGCCGCCGCCCGCACCTGACGGCGCACGCCTGAGGGCCCGGCTCGCGACTGATCAGGTCTGCGATCCCGGGCCCTGATGGCGGTTAACGTACCTCAACGGGCCAGCCGCCCAAGCGATTCGGGGTGTGGTGCGGGGCAGCCCCCCTGCCCCGCACCGTTTCCCCTGACACTCAGAGCCGCACCGGCAGGGGGTGATACACCGCAGTCCTCACAACCCGGACGGCAGCTGCGTGGCCGGCGGCGTGACGGAGACCTCTGCCCCGTCGAAGGTGACCTCGCTGAGCCACATGGTCCGCCCGGGCACCTCCGAGCCGATCGAGTCGGGCGCCCACGCGTGGTAGACCATGAGGACGCGCCCGTCCTTCTCGAGCAGCGCGCAGTGACCCGGGCCGGCCGCGACGTCGGTGCTCGTCAGCACCGGCTCGGGGTCCTTCGTGAACGGTCCGGTCGGCGACGACGCGGTGGCGTGGCCCACGGCATACCGGTCGCTGCCGTAGTCGTTGGCCGAGTAGAAGAGATGGAAGACGCCGTCCCGCTCCCAGACGAACGGCGCCTCGACGAGCTGCCCCTCCCACGGGAGGTCCTGCCGGATCAGGCGTTTCGGCTCGCCCTCGAGCCGCAGGCCGTCGGCCGACAGGCGCTGGACCGAGATCCACGTGTCCATGCCGACGGCGTTGCCGTCGTTCTTCCAGTAGAGGTATGCCGTCCCGTCCTTGGCGACGAAGGGTGACGCGTCGATGGAGCCACCCTGCTCCTGCTCGCAGACGAGGGGCTTGCTGCTCGTGTCGCGGTACGGGCCCTTGGGGTCGTCGGCGACCGCGACGCCGATGCACTGGATGGCCGGGTCGGGGGCCATCGTCGTGTAGTACATGACCCACCGGTCGCCGAAGCGGTGCGCCTCGGGCGCCCAGACCTTGCCGGGGGTCGTCCACGACGCCAGCTCGGGCAGGGCGTCGCTGCCCTGCGTCCACGTGGCGAGGTCGTCGCTGACGAGCGTCTGGACGTTCATCCCGTTGCCGTTCGTGGCGATGGCCACCCAGCCGTCGCCGTCCGGGAGGATATGCGGGTCGGGGAAGTTGCTCGGCCAGACCGGGTTCGTCGCGGCCGGTGCGGACTGCGTCGCGGGGGTCGTCACGCGGTCTCCTGTCGTGCTGTCGGGGCCGGACGCCTGGCAGGCGCCGGTGAGGACGGTCGCGGCGACCGCGACGAGAGTGAGGACGATCCTGCCGCGGCCGGTCATCCGGCGCCCGGGTCGGCCGGCCAGCTCGACGCGTAGAAGCGCAGGTGGTCGACCTCGGCGGTCACGGCCGGGGACGCACCGCCGTGGGCGACGAGCCCGATGCGCGGGTGGGTGCCGGCGCGGAAGGCCCACGTCGCGCCCCACGTCCAGTGCACGCCGTCGCGGCTCGTGGCGGCCCGGTAGAGGTGCTCGCCGGCGGCGTTCCGGTGGTGCGCGAGCCGCAGCCACAGGGTCGGGGCGGAGGTGCCGATGATGGCGCCGCCGTAGCTCGTCGGGCCGTCAGGGGCGCCCGGGTCGGCTGCGGTCTCACGACCGAACTCGGTCTGGCGCGTGTTCCAGATGGCGACGTTCGAGAGGCGCGCGAAGTCGTCGTCGTCCTCGTAGGCGACGAGGCCGACCTGCTGGTAGTTGCGCACGGTGTCGACCCCGAGGTCGAGCGTCGTCCTCGCCTCGGCGATCCAGTCGCCGTCGCCGGGGGTGTCATGGAGCAGGACGCTCGCGGTGTTGCCGCCGCCGACGAGGTCGGACCCCTCGACCGGCCAGCGCAGGCTGCCGCCCGAGACGGTGACGGCCGCGTTGGGTCGCACCCACGTGAAGCCGGCGAGGCCCGGGTCGTCGAACTCCTCGGCCTCCAGCAGCGCCCCTGCCACCGGCACCGGGACGAGGGCAGCGGCGTCGCGGGCGGCCGGGTTGACGACGACGTTGTCGACGACGGCGCGGCTGCTGCTGAGGCGCACCGGCGCCGCGGCGGGACGCGCGTCGCCGGCCACCCGCACGCGGGCCGTGACGTCGGCGAGGTCGCTCTCGGTCACCTCGGCGGTGAGGCCGTCGTCCGTCGCCTCCACGGTGAGCGTGCGCCAGGCGCCGGTGGGGAGCGCGGGAAGGACCGTCGTGGACGACCGGACGGTGCCGTCGCGCTCGACCTGGGCCGTGAGGCGGCGCGCCCTGGGGTCGAGGGTGACCTTGAGCGCCGGGTCGCGACCGAGCAGGACACGGAGCGGCTCGGTGCCCCGGTGGTCGAGACGGACGTGGAGCGGGCCGGCCGGGGCCGACGAGGTCGTCGACGCCGTGCCGTGCACGAGGGCGGTCTCGCCCGCGACCGCGTCGGCGGGCCCGTCGTCGAGCCCCCTGAAGCCGCTCGCCGACGGGTCGGTCGGGGTGATCCCGAGACCGGACGCCGACGTCGGCGCCGGCTGGGGCGTGTCCGAGGGCCCGGCCCCGGCGCGGGTGCGCGGCCAGCCGTCGACCCAGTCGAGGCGGTCGAGGAGCATCGGGCGGCGGTTGATGCCGAAGGTCGTCGTGAGCCACGGGTTGGTCCGGTCGATGGCGTGGTACGCGATGAAGTCGCGTCCCTCGGCATCCGTGACGACGGCGTGGTGGCCGGCGCCGACGAAACGGTTGCCGTTCTGCGTCAGCACCGTGGTGCCACCGACGCGAGACGTGAGCAGCGGGGTCCCCTCGGCGTCGACGAACGGTCCGAGCGGCGAGCGTGAGCGCCCGGCGAAGACGGAGTAGCCCGTCGTCGGGCCGGCGCAGCAGTTCGCGGCCGAGCCCATGAGGTAGTAGAAGTCGCCGTGCCGGACGACGTACGCGCCCTCGTAGCGGTTGTCGACCGCCACCTGGGTCGCGGACCCCACGGGAGAGAGCCCGTCGGGCGACACCCGCGTCACCCAGAGCCCGCCGAAGTAGCTGCCGAAGTAGAGGTAGCGCTGCCCGTCGGCGTCGGTGAAGCCCGCGGGGTCGAAGGTCCAGAGGAAGCCGCCACCCGGTGCGGGCCGCGGCGGCACGGCCGGGGCGCTTGTTGCCGTCCACGGACCGGCCGGGGTGGGAGCCGTCGCGACCCCGATGGCCGAGTCGTCGCCCGGGTTGAGCGTCGTGTCCGTGACGGTGAAGTAGAGGACGTAACGCCCTGCCACGTAACGGATGTCGGGTGCCCACAGCCCGGCCGTCGGGGTCGCCCACGAGGGACGGTTGCCCGCGTCGAAGACCGTGCCGAGATACTCCCAGCTCGACCAGTCGCGGGTGCGGGCCAGGTGCATGGCGCCCGGCGCGTCACCGGCCCGCAGCGGGTCCGACGTCGCGTAGGCGTACCACCAGCCGTCGCGTCCTCGGATGACGGACGGGTCGGCGAACGTGTCCGAGAAGAAGTCGGAGACGGCGTTGTCGGATGCCGTCACGACGGAGGCGGACGGCATACGACCGGCGGACGCGGAGGCGCCGGCGGCCGGGACCGCGATGCTGACGCCGACGGCCGTGACGAGTGCTGCGAGACAAGCGGTTCCGCGCCCGAGGGCACGGACGCTCACGGAGGTCAGGGGACGCATACGGACTCCTCAGCCCTTGACGCCGCTGCTGGCGACGCCCTCGATGACGTAGCGCTGCACGAAGACGTAGAGCGCGAGGACGGGGATCGCGGCGAGCATGGCGCCGGCCATGACCACGGGATAGTCGATCGTGTAGGCACCCTGGAGCCGGCTGAGGCCGGCGGGCAGCGTGAGCCGCTCCGGGGAGAAGAGGACGTAGATCGGCCAGATGAAGTCGTTCCAGTTGGCGAGGTAGCTGAGCACGCCGAGCGTGACGAGCGCGGGCCTCGCGTTGGGCAGGACGATGGACCACCACGTGCGGAAGGGGCCGGCGCCGTCGAGCCGCGCACTCTCCTCGAGCTCCTTCGGCAGGCCCATGAAGAACTGCCGCATGAAGAAGACACCGAACGCCCCCGCCGCCCCGGGCACGACGAGCGCCCAGATCTGGTCGAGCCAGCCGAGCTTGTCGAGGAGCAGGAAGTTGGGCATGAGGAAGATGAAGCCCGGCACGAAGAGGGTGAGGATGATGACGCCGAAGATCGCCTTCTTGAAGCGGAACTCCATGCGCGCCAGGGCATAGCCGGCGAGCGAGCAGACGACGAGCACGAGCGCGGCGTGCAGGGTCGCCGCCAGCATCGAGTTGAGGAACCACCGCAGCACCGGGCTGGCTGCGTCCTGGAAGAAGAGCACGTCGAAGGCGCGCAGGCTCCACTCGGACGGGAAGTACGTCGGCGGCACCGTGCGCGACTCGCTCTGGGACTTGAACGCCGTGAGGAGCACGAGCAGCAGCGGGCCGATGAAGATGACGCTGAGCACGGCCATGCCGAGCCAGAAGAGGGGTCCGTTGCGGCGCTTCACGACTTCTTCTCCCTCAAGGCCCAGACGTTGACGAGGGAGATGAGGGCGAGGAAGACCGCGAGGACGTAGCTCATCGCCGAGGCCTGGCCCATTCGGTACTGCGAGAGGCCGAGGTCGGTGATCTCCATGATCGCCGTGCGCGTGGAGTCGCCCGGACCACCCTTGGTGATGAGGTAGCTCTGGCCGAACATGTTGGCGCTCGCCAGCACCGTCGTCACGACGACGAAGACCAGGACCGGTCGCAGGCCGGGGATCGTGATGTAGCGCAGCTTCTGCCACGCCGTGGCTCCGTCGATCTCGGCCGCCTCGTAGTGCTCGGCAGGGATGTCGCCGAGCCCGGCGAGGTAGATGACGGCGTTGAAGCCGATGGTCCACCAGATCGTGACGGCGGCCAGCGAGATCCACGCCCAAGGCTGGGCGGTCGTCCACGCTGTGTGGTCAGGCAGGCCCAGGGCCCCGAGCAGTCCGTTGACCATGCCGAAGGACGGGTCCAGCAGGTAGCGCCACATGAGCCCGACGACCGCCACACCGAGGACGAACGGCGCGAAGAACACGGCGCGGAAGAACGTGCGTCCCGGGAAGCGCCGGTTGAGCAGGATCGCGAGCAGCAGCGGCAGCACGACGAGGAACGGCACGCTGATGACCACGAAGATGCCGGTCGCCTTCATGCCGTTCCAGAACGGCTCGAACTGCGGGGACCCGCTGTCGAGGAGGTCGGCGTAGTTCTGCACACCGACGAACGGTTTGTTGGGCAGCAGGAAGTCCCAGTCGTGCAAGGAGATCCAGATCCCGAGGACGCCGGGGACGGCGACGAAGGTGATGAAGAGCAGCAGGAAGGGCGAGAGGAAGAGGTAGGGCGTCCACCGTGACCCGTGGATGCCGGCTGTCGCTCCCCGGGAGCGACGCGCACCCGGCGTGGGCGACGCTCCCGAGGGCGGTCTCGTGGGCTGTGCCGTGGTCACAGCCATGGGGTCAGCCGCCGTACTTCTTGGCGTTGGCCTCGAGGATCTTCGTCGCACGGCCGGCAGCGTCGGACAGCACCTTCTTGGGATCCTGCCCACCGAGGATCGCGGCGTTGACGGCCTTGTCGAACTCCGGCATCGCATCGCCGATGCCGGCGACGGACGGAAGGAAGTGCAGGTCGTCGATCTGCGTCGCCAGGATGGCCTGGTCCGTGAGCGCCTTGAACTCGGCAGATTCGCGCACTGAGTTGCGGGCCGGCACCTGGCCACCCTTGGCCCACTCGAGGCTCTTCGTGCTGATCCAGTTGAGGAAGACGCGGGCTGCCGTCTGCTTGTTCTGGTCGGGCGTCCGCGAGGTCGGCAGGATGAACTGGTGCGACCCGGCCCACGCGGCCTTGGTGCCGCCGATGTTGGGCAGCGGCGCGACGCCCCACTCGAGACCAGACTTCTCCTTGAGCGTGTTGATGGTCCAGATGCCGTTCCAGTTGAAGGCGGTCTTGCCGTTCTGGAGGGCGACGAGGTCGGCGTCCTGGGCGATCTTCGCGGCCGAGTACCCCTTCGTGACGAGGTCCTGGAACCACGTCAGCCCCTTGACGCCGGCGTCGTCGGCCCACAGCACCTGCTTGGCGTCGTCGGAGAAGAGCGAGCCGCCGAACTGGTAGATGAGCGACTGGATGGACAGGCCGCCGGTGAAGGGGAAGGGGCTGGCCCAGTGGCCCTCGATCCCCTTGCCCTTCATGGTCTCGAGCGCTGCCATGTACTCGTCGTTCGTCATCGGCGGCTTCTCGGGATCGATGCCACCCTTCTCCATGACGGACTTGTTGTAGAAGAAGCCGAGCGGGTGCACGTCGAGCGGGATGGAGTAGCGCTTGCCGTTGTAGATGCCGGCCTTCCACGGCACGGGCGCGAAGTCGCTCTCGTCGAGCTTGAGGGCGGTCGCGACGTCGTCCAGCGGCTGGATGACGTTGCGGGCAGCGTTCGTGGCGACGGAGTCGACGTGCATGATGCCGATGTCGGGGCCCTTGCCCGCGGTGACGGCCGCGGGAAGCTTGGCGTAGTAGTCGGCCCACTGCATCGTGTTCATGCTGACCGCGATGTTGGCGTGCTCGCTGTTGAACTGGTCGACGAGGCGCTTCATGAAGGGGCCGTCGCCGCCGGTGAAGCCGTTCCAGAACTGCAGGGCCACCTTGGGACCGGAGTAGCCGGTGGCGCCACCACCCGCCGACACGGCTGGGGCCTGGCCGGGGACCGCGCCAGAGCCGGAGCCGCACGCGGCCAGACCGGCCACGCCGGCGAGGCCGAGCGCTCCCGACAGGATCGTGCGCCGCGAGAGCGGGGTGAGGGGTGACTGCGGGCGGGGCGTGGTGTTCGTCATTGAACGGTCCCTTCGGTGAGGCGGATGCAGTGCCAGGAGGTGGGCGGCAGGGTTGCCGTGAGGGTGGTGCCGGCGGTGACGTCGACCGCGGCGTCCCCGGGGCGCGGGGTCACCCGGTCGGGGTGGTCCTCGGTGTTCGTGGCCGAGGGATCGTCGTCGTGCACCTGGAGGTGCTCGACGAGGGCGTATGCCGTGGGGTGGCCCCCCACGGCCGCCGCGACGTCGAGCGTCAGCGCGGACGTCTCGGTGCGGCTCCGGTTGACGACGAAGACGGTGAGGTCTCCGGTGTCGGGGTCGTGGGTCGCGGTGACGACGAGGGCGTCGACGGGCCCGAAGGCCTTGGTCTCGACCACGTCGCAGGCGACGGCGGGGCGCAGCACGGTGCCACGGGCATACCTCGCCGTCAGCGCGAAGGGGTGGAAGATCGTCTGCTTCCACGCGGCGCCGCCGGGGCGGGTGGCGATGGGGGCGATGACGTTGACGAGCTGCGCCTGGCAGGCCATCGAGACGCGGTCGGTGTGCTGGAGGAGGGTGATGAGCAGGCTCCCCACGACGACGGCGTCGGTGACGTCGTAGACGTCCTCGATGAGCTCGGGCGCCTCGCGGACCTCGAGGGAGCTCTCGCCGTGGAAGCGCTCCTGGAACCACACGTTCCACTCGTCGAAGGAGACCATGATCCGCTTGTCGGACCCCCTCACGGCGGCGACGTGGTCGGCCGTCGCGACGACCGACTCGATGAAGCGGTGCATGTCCTCACCGCTCGCGAGGAAGGAGTCGACGTCGCCGCCGACGGGCTCGTAGTAGGCGTGCGCCGAGATGTGGTCGACGAGGTCGAAGCAGCGCTCGAGGACGACCCGCTCCCACGTGCCGAAGGTCGGCATGCCGCGGTTGGACGAGCCGCAGGCGACGAGCTCGAGGCCGGGGTCGACCCGGCGCATGGCACGGGCGGCCTCCTCGGCGACCCGGGCGTACTCCTCAGCGGTCTTGTGGCCCATCTGCCACGGCCCGTCCATCTCGTTGCCGAGGCACCAGACGCGGATGTCGTGCGGCTCGGCGTGGCCGTTCTTGGCGCGGCGGTCGGGCCACGACGTGCCGGTCTCGGCGTTGCAGTAGAGGAGCAGGTCGATGGCCTCCTGCACACCGCGGGTGCCGAGGTTGACCGCCATCATCGGCTCGACCCCCACGCCGCGCGCCCAGTCGACGAAGTCGTCGGTGCCGACCTGGTTCGTCTCGACGGAGCGCCAGGCGAGGTCGAGCTGGGTGGGGCGGTCGGCCTTGGGTCCGACGCCGTCCTCCCAGCGGTAGTTGGAGACGAAGTTGCCACCGGGGTAGCGCACGACGGTGACCCCGAGCTCGCGGACGAGCTGCGCGACGTCGGTGCGGAAGCCCAGCTCGTCGGCGCCGGGGTGGTCCGGCTCGTAGATGCCGGTGTAGACGCACCGGCCCATGTGCTCGACGAAGGACCCGAAGGTCCTCGGCCGCACGGGCCCCACCGTGAAGGCGGGGTCCAGCCGCACCGTCGCTCGTCCCATGCGGTCCTCCTTGACCGTCGGCGTCGGGTCGCACCGTTGTTACAACGGTTACCCATTTGCGTCTGTGCTGAAAATTACAACGGTTACCGAAAAGTGTCCAGAGGTTGCCCGAGGTCATCACGCACGGCGTCGTCGGGCGCTAGCCTGTTCCTCGACGGGGGCAGGCTCGGGGCCACGCAAGGGGCTCGCACGGACGGAGGCACGGTTGGCGGCGCGGCTGCGGGACGTGGCGGAGCGTGCGGGAGTGTCGGTCAAGACCGCCTCCAACGTGCTCAACCACCACCCACACGTGAAGGCCAGCACGCGCGAGCGCGTCGAGGCCGCGATGGCCGAGCTGCACTACCGGCCCAACCTGTCGGCACGCAGCCTCAAGCACGGCCGCGCCGGGTTCCTCGCCCTCGCCGTGCCCGCAATGGACTCGCCCTACTTCGCCGAGCTCGCGGCCCGCATCACCGAGGAGGCTGCCGCCCTCGGCTTCATCGTCCTGCTCGACGTGACCGGCGGCGACGCCGACGCCGAACGGGTCGTCCTCGAGGGCATGCGCTCGCACGTCATCGACGGCGTCATCTTCTCGCCGCTCGCCCTCTCCCCCGACGAGATCGGCCGACGCGCGGACAGCCTGCCGATGGTGCTGCTCGGCGAGCGACCCGTTCCCTCGGGCTTCGACCACATCGCGGTCGACTCCGTCGCAGCCGCCCGGGCGGCCACCGAACACCTGGTGGCGCAAGGGCGCCGACGCATCGCTGCCGTCGGTCGCGAGACGATGAAGGGCACGGCGTCCGCACGTCTGCGCGGCTACCGCCAGGCACTCAAGGCCGCCGGCCTCCCCTACGACGCCGACCTCGTCATCGGCGTGCCCCACTTCGAGCGCGCCGACGGCCACGCCGCGATGCAGCAGCTGCTCGCCCTGCCCGAGCCGCCCGACGCCGTCTTCTGCTTCAACGACCTCATGGCCATCGGCGCCCTGCGCGCCTGCGTCGAGGCCGGCGTGGACGTGCCGACCGAGGTCGCCATCGTCGGCTTCGACGACATCGCCGAGACCCGCTACTCCAACCCGACGATCACGACGATCTCCCCCGACCTCACCGGCCTGGCCCGGGCCGCCCTCCAGCTGCTGTCACGCCGCATCGACGGCGAGAACGGAGACGCCGAGGAGGTGCAGGTGGCGTGGACGCTCGAGGCGCGCGAGACGACGCTAGGCGTCCCGACCCGCCGCTGACGCCTGCACCGGGAGGGTGACGCGGTAGGTCCGGGTGACGTTCGTGCCGACGCAGGCCTTCGGCGGCTCGCCCGCGGCGCCTGTGGCGCCCGCGGTCGTCGTGTAGCTCGCCGTGACGTCGGCCGTGACGACCGTGGCGGCGGAGAAGGCCGGCACGAAGAAGCGCACGGCCGTGTAGTCGCGGACGGACGCCGCGAGGCGGTCCTGGCGGTAGAAGGACGAGTAGGCGCCGGTGTTGACGGGATAGCCGACGTCGGCGCCGGCTGCCGCAACGGTCACGGTCACGGCGCAGACCGGCGTGTCCGTCGTCCACGGGATCCGGACCCACGACTGCTGTCCGGCCACGACGGCGCCCAGGGCCCGGGTGACGGGACGCAGGCCGGTCGAGACGCTCGCGTCGACGAGGTCGCTCTCCGGGGTCAGCGGCGTGACCGGGCCGTCCGGCGAGGCCGGCGCCCCCGGTGCGCTGCTCACGGGCGCCACGGCGCGCGGCGTCGGCGTGGCCGCCGGGCCCATCGACTGGGCGCCGAGGACGACGACGCCGGCACCGACCGCGACCAGGGCGGCACGGCCGAGCAGCGTCCGACGCGGGGCGGGGGCAGACATGGGCGGTCCTCCGGGGACGCTGGGGTCACGGACGGCGCCGGGACCGACGCCTCGGCCCCAGTGTGTCGACGCCGTCGCAAGGGCGTCCGCGCGAAGCAGCAGGAATCCCGCAAGGTCGGCGCAAGAGCAGGAGCCTCACCCCGCTGCTCGCGCTGCCTGCTCGACCCTCTCGCGATGCTCGGCCCACTCGGCCGCGTCGTCGCTCGTCGACACGAGGTCGTCACCGATGACGCCGTCGACGTGCTCCCGGAGGATGTCGGCGTGGCCGGCGTGGCGGTTCGTCTCGGTGAGGACGTGCACCATGAGGTTGAAGAGCATGACGTCCGGCCGCGGCCACCACGGGACGTGTCCGGGGGCGTCGACGGGCAGCGCCTCGATCGTCGCGTCGGCGTGGGCACAGGCGCGCCGGTAGCGCTCGACGACGTCGGCCCGCGACTCGTCCGCCCTGACCCACAGCTGGTCACGGCTCACGAAGCCCGGGTCGTCGAACTGGGGCAGCGGCTCCGGGAAGGGCCGGCCCATGATGCCGCCGAGGTAGCGGGCCTCGGACAGGGTGAGGTGCTTGACGAGGCCGAGCAGGTTGGTGCCCGTCGTCGTCAGGGGCCGGCGGGCGTCGTACTCCGACACCCCGTCGAGCTTCTGCAGCAGGGACGCCCGGGCCCACCGCAGGTTGTCGTGCAGGTAGGCCTTGGCGAAGTCGTCGATCACCGGGCCACCCTCGCACGTCGTGACGTCAGCGTCCCGCCAGGAGGTATGCCGTGAGCTCGACCGGGTGCGAGAGTGCGGTCAGGTGGCCGCCGGGGACGACGTCGAGCTCGAGACCCAGGCGGTCGCGGGCCACGCGACGCTGGAGCCCGACCGGGAAGAAGCGGTCGTCGGCACCGGCCACGACACGGGTCGGCACGTCGGGCCAGCCGTCGATGTCGCACGGCGTCTCGAAGGCCCGCTCGACCTCGGGCCTCTGGTGCTCCTCCCCGCTCGCCGCGACCGCCGGGTCGACGTCGTGGAGGAAGTAGGTGTCGAGGTCGATCTCCTCGGTCCAGCCACCGGCACGGGCAGCCTCGAGCCGTGCACCCTCGGAGTCGACGGCCTCCCACCACGCGCCGGCGGTCTCGCCCGGGAGCGGGACCATGGCGTTGAGCAGCACGATGCCCGCGACCGGTCGCCGTGCCGCGACCATCGGCACGGTGAAGCCGCCCATCGACTGCCCGACGACCACGACGTCGCCACGGCCCTCGACCGCGGAGGTGACGAGGGCGGCGTACTCCGGCAGCCCGGCGTCCGGGTCGTCGGCGGGCAGCTCGACGGCTACGGCCTCGTGGCCCGCCTCCTCGAGGAGGGGCACGACCCGGTGCCAGTACCAGGCGGCGCCGCCGGCGCCGGGGACGAGCGCGAATGTGGTCACTGTCCACATGCTAGCCCTCGACGGCGCGGGTGGCGCCGTGCGATCGTGGCGGCATGGCTGACGACCCCTCGATCCAGGACCGCATCGGCTCGCTCATCGACGAGGAGCACCGGCTGCGCTCCGCCCTCCAGGCCGGTGAGATCACCGTCGACGAGGAGCACGCCCGGCTGCGCAGCGTCGAGGTCGAGCTCGACCAGTGCTGGGACCTGCTGCGCCAGCGCCGGGCCCGGCGCGAGTTCGGCCAGGACCCCGACGCCGCCGAGGTGCGCTCCGAGCGCACCGTCGAGGGCTACACCGGCTGATCAGATCTTGTAGGTGTACCAGCGGTAGTTCTCGGCCCGGACCCAGATGCTGCCGTTGTAGGAGTAGCTGTAGTACGGGACCATCACCGTGAAGGTGTAGGTGGGGCGTCCTGCCGTCACCTTCTGGTGGTAGCCGGTCTCGACGCTCGGCGACTTGCCCACCTTCGGCGTCGTCCACGAGGCGCTCTTCTGGCCGAAGCTGCCCCGAGTCACGGTGTAGCCGCTGCAGAGCTGGATCGGGGTGCTCACACTGGCCTCGAAGACGCCGGTCGTCGCCGTCAGTCCGACGTTGATCGGCGTGCTGCACGACGTGCTGGACGTGTAGGTCGGCGTGGCGGAGTAGTCGTTGTCCGACGTGTACTTGCCCGAGGAGATGGTCTGCCCCAGGACGGCCGCCGCATTCGTGTTGCTACCGCTGGCGTTGGTCCACACGGTCTGGAGGTCGGCGGCGTACCAGTCGTACGAGCTGTTGCTGTCGTTGAACTTGTAGACGGCGTAACAGATCTTCACCGTGCCGTGGGATCGCGTGTCGACGTTGTACTTCGTCGAGTAGGCGGTCTCGCCGCCCCACCAGGAGATGGCGCCCGAGCAGATTCGGTTGATGATGCTCGCGCTGGCCGGCACGTTCATGGACGCGGACGCCGGCACCGCCGTGGCGGCGACTCCCGCGAGCGCTGCGGCACCGGCGACGAGCGCCGTTGCGACACGACTGGATCTCAACATGATGTCCCTGTCTCGAGGTCTTGCCCGATGGTGGTCGCATCGTGCACCCTCCCGTGTCGCAGCGTCCCGGGAACGAGGCAGCCGACCCCTCCGACTGCGTGAACACGCAGCTGAGGGGCCGGCTCCTTGCCACAGGGCTCAGATCGTCAGGCCGTGGCCGAAGGCGAAGAGCGGGTCGTCGTAGCCCGGCACGTCCTCGCCGTGCGCGCGCACCTGGTCCATCGACCGCGGGAGGTCGAAGGGCAGGCGCCCGGACGGTGTGATGGTGCCGGTGACGGCATCGAGCAGGGCGTCGTCGCTGCTGCCGTAGCTGCCGACCACGGCCGAGGCGAAGCGCAGCAGGGGCGTGACGACGGCCGGCCGGTCGAGCACGATGTCGACGACGAGCGGGCACACGGCGGCGATCCGCTCGAGACGGGCGACGAGCCCCGGCGGGAAGTCGAGCGAGCCCTGGTGGAACCACGACTCGAGGAAGAGGTCCGAGCGCGGGTCGAACGGCGCGGTGAGCCGCACGACGGCGACGTCGGCGTCCTCGGGCCGCTCGACGAGCTTGCCGTGCCGCACGACCGCCTCGGGTGAGACGCGCTCGGCGTAGATGCGCAGGCCCTGCTCGAGCGGGAGCCTGCCACCCTCGTTGTGCAGCACGGTCACCGAACGGGCCTGGGCGGCATACCCCTCCTTGCGGAAGTCGTCCCGGCCCACGGTCGCGGCGGCGGCGTCCTCGTCGACGTACGGGTCGTCGAACAGGCCGAGCCGGAACTTCACGGCGAGGATGCGTCGCGCCGACTCGTCGACGCGCGCCTCGGTGACGCGGCCCCGGGCGACGAGGTCGAGGAGGATGTCGACGCACTCCTCGCCGCCGAACTGGTCGGCGCCGGCCTCGAGGATCAGCTCCATGCGGCCGTGCGGGTCGAGGTGCTCGACCCCCCACGCGCGCGCCGGGAGCACCTGGTCACCGACGTGGTTGTCGTTGACGAGCTCCCAGTCGGTGACGACGACGCCGTCGTAGCCGAGCTTCTCACGGAGCAGGCCGGTCACGACCTGCCTGTTGTAGCCGAAGCCGATCGGCTCGATCGGCGTGCCGTCGACGACGAGGTCGACCGGCATCCCGTAGTAGGGCATGATCCCCGCGGTGCCGGCCTCGATGATCGGCGGGAAGGGTTTGAGGTGGTCGGCGAAACGTCCACCGGGATAGACCTGCTCACGTCCGTAGGGGAAGTGCGCGTCCTCTCCGTCCTTCTGCGGGCCACCGCCGGGGAAGTGCTTGCTCGTGCACGCGACGCTGCCCGGACCGAGCGAATCACCTTGGAAACCCTTGAGATACGCGACACCGAGCTCCGTCACGAGGTCGGGGTCCTGGCCGAACGTGCCGGCCTGGCGGGCCCAGCGCGGCTCGGTCGCGAGGTCGAGCGTCGGGTGCAGCGCGGCCCGGATGCCGACGGCGGCGTACTCCTGACGTGCGATGTCGGCGAAGCGCCGCACGGCGTCCGCGTCGCGCAGCGCCGCCAGACCCAGCGGCTCGGGCCACTGCGAGAACGCGCCGGCGGAGAAGGAGACCCCGACGTTCTCGATGAACGCGTGCCGCGGGTCGGTCGACACCGTCACGGGTATGCCGTGTGGCGTCCGCTCGGCGAGCGCCTGCAGGGCGTTGCTCCACCGGGCCGCCATCCGCGGGTCGTCGAGCGCGTGGACGTTGAAGTGGTTGAGGTGCTTGTCGATCACGACGGTGCTCGTCGGGGACTTGCTGATGGCGCCCGGCTGCTCGAGCACCGTGCCGTCCGAGCCGGCCTCGATGACGGTCTGGAACATCAGGCCGACCTTCTCCTCGAGGGAGAGGCGCCCGAGCAGGTCCTCGACCCGCTCCTCGACGGCCAGCCGTGGGTCCTCATAGGGATCCATCCGGCCGTTGCCGTTGAGGTCGCGGTAGGCGACGCCTTCCTCGGAGGTGGAGAGCGCGGGGCGCACGGGTGGTCCCTTTCGTCGGTGAGGGAGGTTCATACGCGGGTCAGGCGATCGGGCTCGCGCCGAACTCCTCGACACCGATGACCGGGCGCAGCGCTCGCTCGACGGCCCTGGTACTGAAGGCGCGACGCAGGACGTCGTTGCCGAGCACGTTGCCGGCCGCGCCCATGACCATGGCCTGGTCGAGCGAGAGGTAGCGGCGCGCGACCGTCCCCGACCGCACGGCCACGGCGTCGAAGAAGCCACCGCGGTCGTAGGAGTCGAAGTCCGCCTTGAGGTTGGCGAGGTTGGTGAACGCCTCGTCCGGCTCGTGCATCATCGCGAGGAACGCCGCGTGCGGCGTGACGACGCCGTCGCCGTACGTCGGGCTCGGGTTCGTCGCCGCCCGGCAGTCTCCGAAGCCGGGGTCGTAGTTCGTGCTCTCCTGATCGGACATGTAGCCCGTCGGGTTGAGCCCGAGGGCGTCGACGCCGTACTCCCGGTAGCCGCCCGCGGGGTTGCTCGACGGGCTGAAGCCCCAGTAGCCGTAGCCGGCGTCGATGAGCCCGTGCTCTCGCTGGGCCCGGACGTGGAGCGGGTGGTTGCGTCCCCACGAGCGCGGCGCCCACGCGGCCTCGTCGACGAAGACGTCGGGCATGAGCTCCTCGAACATCGAGCCGCCCCAGCCGGGCACGACGTGCATGCCGCGGTAGGTGTAGGCGCCCTCGTAGACGTCGAGGCCGTAGTACGTGCGGTTCTCGCCGACGGGCTGCATCTCGTGCCACGACCAGTCGCACGTCGCGGGGAAGGTGCGCCACATGGCGAAGTACTGCTTGGCCGGGACTTGGCCGGTGATGATGCCGAGGTAGCTCGTGATGCGCGTCTCGGACACCGTCGTGTCGTAGTGGTGCGTCGTGAGCCAGACGGGGTCGCCACCGATGTGGGTGCCCTGGTAGGTGCCGCCGGGACGCCCGTCCTCGTAGGGGTAGAACCCGCCGTGGATGAGGCCGCCCGGGCGCACCTGGTGCGCCGGGTCGCTGTTGTCGTTGTAGAAGGAGTCCCAGCGCATCCGGTCGAAGATCCGCCTGGCCCACGGGGCTGCGGCCCGGTCGGAGCCGGCCACGACGAGGAGCGCCGCGCCGAGCCAGCCGTTGTCGACGCTGGAGCAGAACGGGACGACCTTGTCGCCCGAGTCCGGCCACGTGTGCAGCGCGGTCGCGGTCGCCTCGTCGTACCAGTTGTAGTACATGCCGCTCGGCGTGTGGTGCTCCATCCGCTCCACCGTCTTGAGCGTGCGGATGAGGCGGGCCGAGGCCTCGCCGCGGGTGATGATGCCGAGCTCGCGGGCCACGACGGTCGACCAGAGGTAGCCACCGATGTTCGTCGGGGACGTGTAGCCCGACCGGTCGCCGGCGGCGAGCGACTCGGGGATGTTGTCGGCGGGCAGGCCGGTCCGCGGGTCGGTCATCGCGACGAGGCTGCGCCACGTGTCGGCCGCCCACGTGCGCACCGTGGCGCTCTCGAGGGAGCGGACGGCATTCGGGCCGGTCGACCGCAGGAGGGCGGGCGCCCGGCGGGCGCCGGTGCTCGACGCGGACGCCGACGGCGCGAGCGCGAAGGCGGCGACGGAGGCCGCGCCCCCGACGAGCATCGCGCGACGGCTGGGGGTGTAGAGCTTCTTCTCGGACATGGTGCAGTGCTCCTGTTTCCGGGGTGGGAATGCTTACTTGAGGCCGGTGGTCGCGATGCCCTCGATGAAGCGCTTCTGGAAGATGAGGAAGACGACGAGGATCGGGATGATGACGACGGTGGCGCCGGCGAGCAGCAGCCCGTAGTTCGTGCTGTTCTGGCCCGTCGAGTAGAGGGCGAGGGCCACCGGGAGGGTGTACTTGTCCTCGGACTGCGCCACGACGAGCGGCCACAGGAAGTTGTTCCAGCTGCCGAGGAACGTCAGGATGCCGAGCGTCGCGAGGGCAGGTCCACACAGCGGCAGGATGATCTTCCAGAAGATCCGCAGCTCACCGGCACCGTCGACGCGCCCTGCGTCGAGCAGGTCCCTCGGCAGGCCGAGGATGAACTGGCGCATGAGGAAGACGCCGAACGGGCTGACGAGGAACGGCAGGAAGAGGCCGGGCAGGGTGTTGATGAGGCCGGCGTTCGCGACGAGGACGAAGAGCGGCACGAAGGTCACGACGCCCGGGATCATGAGCGTGCCCATGACCGCGATGAAGATCGCCTTCTTGCCCTTGAAGTCGAGCATCGCCAGGGCGTAGCCGAGCATCGAGCAGAAGATGAGGTTGCCGGCCGTCACGACGACGGCGACGACGATCGAGTTCGTGAAGAACTGGCCGAAGTTCAGCTTGCTGAACAGCTGCGTGTAGTTGTCGAGCGAGGCGCTCTCGGGCAGCCACGTCGGCGGGACCTGGCGCAGCTCGCCCTCACCCTTGAAGCTGCCGAGCACCATCCAGACGAACGGGGCGATGACGGCGACGAGCGCGACGGTCAGCAGCACGTAGAGCCACCAGCGGCTGCCCTGGCTCGATCCGACCATGCCCGACCGAGGGGGGCGGCGGGTCCGCGGTGCGGTGTCGACGGACATGTCAGGTCCTCTCTCGGAGCAGGCGGAACTGCAGGGCCGTGACGATCGCGATGACGACGAAGATGATGTAGCTCATCGCCGACGCGAGACCATAGTTGCCGAAGCCGAACTGCTGGTAGGTGTACATCGACAGCGAGATCGTGCTGTTGAGCGGGCCGCCCTTGGTCATGACGAACGGCTCCTCGAAGAACTGGAGGTAGCCGATGGCCGTCGTGACCATGACGAAGAGCAGGGTGGGTCGCAGCAGCGGCATCGTGACGTAGCGGAACCGCTTCCAGGCGTTGGCGCCGTCGATCGCGGCCGCCTCGTGGAGCTCGGCGGGCACGGCCTGCAGCCCCGCGAGGAAGATGATCATCGCGGTGCCGAAGTTGCGCCAGGCGGCCATCATGATGAGCGCCGGCATCGACCAGTTCGGGTCACCGAGCCAGTTGGGCCCGGTGATGCCGAACCACCCGAGCACGGTGTTGATGAGGCCACCCGGGTCCTGCAGGAGGAAGCGCCACACGACGGCCACCGCGACGATCGAGGTGATGACCGGCATGTAGAAGCCGAGGCGGAAGACCGCGCGGAAACGGGTGATCCCCTTGTCGAGCGCGACCGCCGCGGCGAGCGCGACGACGAGCGTCAACGGCATGCCGATGAGGACGAAGTAGGCGGTGTTGGCGGCGGCCTTGCGGAAGGTCGGGTCCGACAGGGCCTTCGTGAAGTTGTCGAGGCCGATGATGTTGACGCTGAAGGGGTGCCGCAGGTCGCGGGCCTTCGTGTCGGTGATGCTCATGAAGAGCGACTGGACCACCGGCCAGGCGGTGAAGGCGAGGAAGAGCAGGCAGAAGGGGATCGCGAGGATCCAGGCCGCCCGCCCCTCCCGACGGCGGGCCGAGCCGACCCGGCCGGGGGAGCCTCCGTCGCCCGCCCCCCGGGACGACCCTGTGTCGGGTCGTCCCGGAGCGGTGACCGGAGGCGGCGTCACGGGTCCGGCGGGGGACCCGGTCGTGCCGGTCTGGGCGGTCATCGGATCACATTCCCGTGCCGATGGACTCGGCCTGCTGCTGGGCCGTCTTGAGGCCCGTCGCCGGGTCCTCGCCGGTCTTGGTGATCTTCTCCAGCTCGGTGTCGAGGCCCTTGACGGCCTGCTCCCACGTCGGGAACGACGGCGGCGCCTTTGCGGTCTCGAGCTGCTTGCCGAAGACGGCGAGCTTCTTGTCCGAGGCGAGCGCCGGGTCCTGCCAGGCGCTCTTGACCGACGGGAGGTCGGTCGAGATGGTGTACCACTTCGACTGGACCTTGGGGTCGGCGAGCCACTGGACGAACTTCCAGGCGGTGTCGCGGTTCTTCGTGTTCTTGAAGACGACGAAGTTCGAGCCACCGACGAACGACGACGACCCGGCCGAGCCGGCGGGGATCGGCGCGACGTTGTACTTGTCCTTGAAGCCGGCGCCGCCGACCTTCTCGACCGCGGCCATCATCCACGGGCCGGAGATGAACATCGGGACCTTGCCGCTCGCGAAGTCGGGCTCGGTCGTCGGGGTCGCCGGGGCGCTCTTGTTGGAGATGCCGTCGGTGAAGTACGACTGGTAGTACGTCGCGGCCTTGACCATCTCGGGGCTGTCGAAGTTGTACGCCTTGCCGCCGTCCTTCGTGAGGTCGGCGCCGTCGCTCCAGGCGAAGGGCATGAGGGTCTGCCACGAGCCCTCGCCGCCTGCCTGCAGGCCGATGCCCCACTTTGCGCCGGCCTTGGTCTGCATGGCCTTGGCCATGTCCTTGAGGCCCTGCGCGTCGGTGGGCACGCTGTCGTAGCCGGCCTTCTTGGCGAGGTCGGTGCGGTAGAACACGACGCGGGTCTCGACGTACCAGGGGATGCCGTAGGAGGTGCCGTTGACCTCGGTGGTCTTCTGGGCACCCTCGAAGAAGGCGGACGTGTCGATCTGCGCCGGCGTCGGGTCGATGGCGTCGCTGCTCGCGAACTCGCCCATCCACGTCGTGCCGACCATGGCGACGTCCGGCGTGTTGCCGGAGGCGATCGAGGCCGTGAACTTGTCGTGCGCGGCATCCCACGGGATGGCCGTGACCTGGACCTTGACGCCGGGGTTGGCGGCCTCGAAGTCCTTCGTCAGCTTGGGCAGGTTGTCCCCCTCGGCACCCATCGCCCAGACGGTGATCGTGCCGGTGGCCTTGCCGGTGCTGACCGCGGCGCCTGTCTGACCGGCGGTGGTGCCGCCGTTCTCGGCGCTGCGACCGCAGGCGGTCACGGTGAGGGCCGCGGCAGTCATGCACGCGACCGTGATGGCTGTGGTGCGTCTCATCGGTGTCTCACTTTCTCGGGTGTCTCCGACATCGGTGTCGGGGGTTGGGGAGGGACGGACGGTTGGCCAGGGGGGTGGCGGCGGAGGCGCGTCGCGCGTGGCGGTCAGCGGGTGGGGCAGCCGCAGGAGCCGCGGACGACGACTTCCGTGGGCAGGATCTGCGGCTCGAGCCGGGGCTGGCCGCCCGCGACCCGCTGGTGCAGGCGCTCGGCGGCGATGACCCCGAGCTCGTGGACGGGCTGGCGGACCGTGGTGAGGCCGGGCCGCACGTAGCGCGAGGTCATGACGTCGTCCCAGCCGACGACGGCGATGTCGCCGGGGACGTCGCGGCCGGCGTCCTGCAGCCGGCTCATGATCGCGAGGGCGAGCTCGTCGTTGGCGCAGACGAGGGCGTCGGCCTCGATCTCGCCGGAGAGGATGCGCTCGGCGACGGCCGCGCCCTCCCCCTCGCGGAACGGCACACGGACCGGGTCGGCGGGCTCGAGGCCACGCGCCCGGTGGGCGGCGACGAAACCGGCGTGGCGCTCGGCGATGTCGGGCGCGCCCTCGGGGTCACCGACGAAGACGAGGCGGGTGCGCCCATGGGCGAGCACGTGCTCGGTGAGCTGCTCGGCGCTGTGGGCGTTCTCGGCGCGGACGCTCTCGATGCCCTCCTGGGGCGTGCCGGCGATGATGACGACGGGCTTCTGCCCGTGCAGGGCGCGGGCGACGGCCGGTGGCATGGCGGCCGAGCCGAGCACCGCGATGGCGTCGACGCGGGTCGCGAGCTGGCGCACGGCGCGGGCGAGGTCGGCCTTGCCGTCGGTGAGCATCAGGGTGACGCTCTGGCCGAGCTCGGCGGCCCGCGACTCGAAGCCCATGAGCAGCTCGGAGTAGTAGGGACCGGTGAGCTCGGGCAGCACGAGCCCGTGCGCCTCGTGGTGGCGGACGGCGAGGCTGCGGGCGGCGCCGAGCGGCACGTAGTTGAGCTGCTCGACGGCGTCGAGGACCTTCTGGGCCGTCGTCGTCGAGACCGTGCCGGCACCCTGCAGGACGCGGGAGACGGTGGCGATCGAGACGCCGGCGCGTTCGGCGACGGAGTAGATGGTGGCGCCCGCCGGCGGCGTCGACGGAGCGGTGTCCGCGCTCTGCCTGCGTGCTGTCGCCATGGGTCCCACCTCTCGCGTCTCGTCGTTGAGTGATGTGTCGCGACCAGGCCCCTGACCGGGTCTCCCCGGCTCTGTAAGCGCTTACATCTGCACCTCCATAGTGCACACGTCGGAGCCGGGGCGCAAGACCCGAGGGCTGCTGCGGGCAGCGGAGAGGGGCCGGGTGGGCGTCGACGACACCCCTCCCGGCCCCTCGTCACACGGCGTCACCGACGCCGATCGCGTATGCCGTCCCGCGCCTCCCGAGCAGGCGCGCGGTCAGCCTGTGGTTGAGGTGGGATCGACTGCGGCACAGTCGAGCTCACGGTCTCGATCAGTCGGTGGTCGTGATCCAGCGACCCTCGAGCATCACGTCCCGACCGCGCAGCTCGTTCTCCTCGCGCCAGGCCTGGATGCGGCTGGGGACGACGCGGAAGAAGAGGTAGGAACCCGAGGTCTCCCGAGGGTCGAAACCTGTCCGCTGGGCGAAACGGTCGGCCTCCGCGGGGTCGAGGACGGCCGTCGGGACCGCCTCGACGAGGCCGTCGACCATGACGACGTCACGCGTCGCGCCGAGGCCGATCCGGACCCCCGTTCCGGACGCGAGACCACGGCCGGCGATGCTGCGTTCCCCGGTCGCGAGCAGGAGCGAGGTCCCGTCCCAGTCGAACGACAGGGGCACGAGGTGCGGTGCGCCGGTCGCGGGGTCGGCCGTCGCGACCCAGCAGTCGATCTCGCGGCCCAGCAGCTCCCGGGTGTCCCGGACCCGCTGCGCCGTGGGGCGCGGCGGAGGAGGGGACGCGGGCGCCTCGGCGGGCGGACGGCGTACGCCGTCGGTGCCGTCGGCGCTGTCGGTGCTGTCGGTGCTGTCGGTGGCGTCGTCGGCCGTCATCCCTGCATCACGCCGATCATGTTGCCATCGGCATCGGCGAGCACGGCCACGGTGCGACCGCCCCCGACCGCGGTCGGCTTCTGGCTGACGGTCGCGCCGGCCGCGGTGAGCGCGGCGACCGTCGCCTCGAGGTCGTCGACCGACCAGTAGGGCGTCGCACCGGTCAGGCCCTTGCGGTGACCGTTCGGGTCGAGGGCGATCTCCTGGCCGTCGACGGAGTAGCCGACGTAGTAGGGCTCGTCGGTGTGCGGCTCAGCGCCGAGCAGGGTCGTGAAGACCTGCTTCGCGGCGGCGAGGTCGGCGACGGGGTAGATGAGGGTGTTCACGGCGGACATGTTCTCTCCTGGTTCGGTCGGTGCGGTGTCACATCGGGTGGCTCCGGCTCGTCAGTGCTATGACGGATCACGACCGGAGGATGTGACGAGATGGACGACGAGACCCGCGAGCAGTGGCTCGCCCGCGACTTCGAGCAGCAACGACCGCGGCTGCGGGCCGTGGCCTACCGCGTGCTGGGGTCGGCCGCGGACGCCGACGACGCCGTGCAGGAGGCGTGGCTGCGCCTCAGCCGCAGCGACACGACCGAGGTCACCAACCTCGCGGGCTGGCTGACCACGGTCGTCGGTCGGATCAGCCTCGACATGCTGCGCTCGCGCGGCTCCCGGCGCGAGGACAGCTGGGACGCCGGACTCGCCGAGCTCGTCGCGGTCGGCGACGTGCGCACCGCGCCGACCCAGCCGACCCGGCCGGCACCCGACCCGGCGAGCGAGGTCGAGCTCGCCGACAGCATCGGCCTGGCCCTCCTCGTCGTCCTCGACACGCTCGCCCCGGCCGAACGCCTCGCCTTCGTGCTCCACGACCTCTTCGGCCTGCCGTTCGAGCAGATCGCCGACATCATCGACCGCTCCCCCGCCGCCACCCGCCAGCTCGCGAGCCGGGCCCGCCGCCGGGTCCGCGCGGCCGACGCCGACGAGTCCGGGCCCGCGCGGACCCGGCAGCGCGAGGTCGTCACGGCCTTCCTCGCCGCGGCCCGGGGCGGCGACTTCTCGGCCCTGCTCGAGATGCTCGACCCCGACGTCGTGCTGACGTCCGACGCCGCGGCCGTCGCGATGGGCTCACCCGAGGTGCTCCGCGGGCCCGAGGCCGTGGCCCAGCGGTTCAACGGCGGCGCCCGGTCCGCGCGGCTCGCGGCCTTCGACGGCGGCGTCGGCGCGGTCTGGACGCTGCGGGGCGAGGCCATGGTGGCCTTCCGCTTCACGGTCGACGACCGCGACCTCGTCACCGGGATCGAGATGGTCGCCGACCGCGAGCGCCTCGACGTGATGGAGATCTACTTCCTCACGTCCTGACCGGCGCGCAAGGCGTCCCGGACGCGGACTATCGTCGATGACGTGGGTGAGGGGATGCGTGCGGCGGTCGTGCTCGGGTCGGGCGGGGCTCGCGGCTACGCCCACGTCGGGGCGCTCGAGGTGCTCGCCGAGCGCGGCTTCGAGATCGTGACGATCGCGGGCACGTCGATGGGCGCGCTCGTCGGCGGGGTCGCGGCGGCGGGCAAGCTCGACGCGTACACCGAGTGGGCGCGGAGCCTGACCCAGCGTGAGGTGTGGCGGCTGCTCGACCTCAGCATCACCTCGCCGAACGGCGCGATCCGGGCTGAGCGGATCATCGCGAAGGTCGGGGAGATCCTCGACGGCGCGACGATCGAGAGTCTGCCCATCCCCTACACGGCGGTCGCGACCGACATCAACGCGCGTCGCGAGGTGTGGTTCCAGCGGGGTCCGGTCGAGCACGCGATCCGCGCGTCCATCGCGATCCCCGGCGTCATCACCCCCGCCGTCATCAACGGCCGGGTCCTCGTCGACGGCGGCCTCATCAACCCCATCCCCATCGAGCCGACCGCGGCGGCCTCGGCGGACCTGACGATCGCCGTCTCCCTGTCGGGCATGCGGGCCACCGGCGGGCCGACGACACCGGTCAAGGAGTCGTCGGAGCCCGTGCCGCGCGAGGAGTGGACGACCCGGCTGCGGCGCAGCGCCGCCGAGGTGCTCGAGTCCGAGCGGGTCCGCGCCATCACGAGCCGCTTCGGCGGGCACGCCCGCGACCACGACCACCACGCCCACGCCCAGGACGTCGAGCACGACGAGCCGATCCCGCCGGAGGCCGTCGACCGGCTGCCGCAGACGCCGACCGAGGCGCTCGTCGTCCGGTCCGCCGACGTCGGGCTCGTCGACCTGCTCAACATGTCGTTCGAGACGATGAGCGCCCTCATCTCGCGCTACCGGATGGCGAGCAACCCGCCCGACGTGCTCGTCACCGTGCCGTCGAACGCCGTGCGGACCCTCGACTTCCACCGGGCCGCGGAGATGATCGAGCTCGGTCGGCAGCTGACGACCGAGGCGCTCGACCACGCCGGCTACTGAGCGACGGTGGCTGCCGGTGGCTGTCGGTGGCTGGCGGAGACTGGGCCGGTGGTCATCATGCATGCCGACGCCGACGCGTTCCTCGCCTCGGTCGAGCAGCGCGACGACCCGGCGCTGCGCGGGCGGCCGATGGTCGTGGCCCACGAGGTCGTCGCCTGCCCGTCCTACGAGGCGCGTGCGCTCGGCATCCACGCCGGTATGCCGCTGCGCCAGGTCCAGCGCCGCTGGCCCCAGGTGCTCGTGACCGGCTACCGCTCCGAGGCCTACGAGGAGGCGTCGGCTCGCCTGTTCGAGGTGTTCCACCGCTTCACGCCCCTCGTCGAGCCGGGCTCGGTCGAGGAGGCCTTCCTCGACGTCACCGGGCGAGACCGCGGCGACCCGCGCGGGATGGCGGTGGCCCTGCGCGCGGCCGCCCGTTCCGAGGTCGGGCTGGCGGTCTCGGTCGGCGTCGGGCGCACCAAGCTCATGGCCAAGCTCGCGAGCCGGCGCGCCAAGCCCGACGGCCTCGTCGTCGTCGACGCCGAGCTCGAGGCGCGCGTGCGGCCCCGCCTGCGCCTCGACGAGCTCTGGGGTGTGGGTCGGACGACCTACGAGAAGCTCAATGCCGCAGGGCTTTTCGTCGTCGCCGACCTCCACGGGCTCGACGAGGACGACCTCAAGCGCCTCGTCACGACGGCGATGGCCCGGCGCCTCGTCACCATCGCGCAAGGCACCGACGACGCGACGATCCGCCTGCCGGGGCCGCGCCGTTCGGTGAGCGCGAGCCGGTCGCTGCCCGCGACCCGGACCCGGTCCAAGGTCCTCGCGGTGCTCGACGGCTGCGTCGACCGCGCCGCCGCGCGAGTGCTCGCCCTCGACGGCGCACCTCGTCTCCCCCGGCGCCTCGAGGTGCTCGTCCGCTACGACGACGGCACCCAGGTGCTCGAGCGCGGCCCGCTCGACGCACCGACGCTCGACCCCGCCGTCCTGCGGGCCGCGGCCGGGCACCTGCTCGAGCGCACGGCCTACGAGTGGGACGGGCGAGGCGTGACGATGGTCGGCGTGACCCTGCCGCTGCCGACGCAGACGACCGCTTGACCTCAAGGGGGCTCGAGGTCACAGGATGGCCGGGTGACCCCACCGACGACGACCGACGCGCTCACGACGACGGAGGCGACGGCATACCTCTCGCGCATCGGCGCCGCGGCTCCAGAGTCCCCCACCCCGGCGGCGCTCGCGTCGCTGCACCGGGCGCACCTGCTGGCCGTGCCCTTCGAGAGCCTCGACATCTCCCTCGGCCGGCCGATCCGCCTCGACCGGGCGTCGCTGCTGGCCAAGGTCGTCGGCGCCCGCCGCGGCGGCTACTGCTACGAGCTCAACGGCCTCTTCGCCATGCTGCTGCGCCGCCTCGGGTATGCCGTCGACCTCGTCTCCGCGCGCGTCGCCACCGGGGCCGGCGGGCTCACCGACGAGTTCGACCACGTCGCGCTCGTCGTGTCGGGTGGTCGGCTCGAGGAGCCCGTGCTCGCCGACGTCGGCTTCGGCGAGGGGTTCATCGAGCCACTGCCGTTGCGCGACGGCTTCGAGCGCCGCGAGCGCGGCCACGCGGTGGGACTCGAGGCCCGCGACGGGACGTGGGTCTACCGCGAGCGCCGCGACGGCGAGGACTGGCGCGACCGCTTCGTCCTCACGACGACGCCGCACCCGCTGGCCGACTTCGCCGAGCGCAACGAGTGGCAGCAGCGCTCACCCGACAGCCACTTCACCCGGGCTCGGCTGGCCTCGGTGCTCACCCCGACGGGCCGGGTCACCCTGAGCGGCGACCGGCTCGTCACGACGACGCACGGCCGACGCGAGGAGGCCGAGCTCGCCGACGAGGAGGCCGTGCGCGCCGCCCTCGCCGAGCACTTCGGCATCGTCCTCGATTGACGGACGCGGCGCGTCGACCTCGGTAGACTTCGGCCCATTCGGTGGCCGAGAGGGTGACATGACGCAGAACCCCGCCCAAGGTTCGGCTCCGGATGTGCCGGGGAGCCGCCGCCTGATGCTCCTGCTGGCCATGGCGATGTTCGTCCTCGTCGTCGACACCTCCTTGATGAACGTGTCGATCTCGGCCGTCATCACCGACCTCGACACGACGGCCAGCGGGGTGCAGTCCGCCATCGCGCTCGAGGCACTCGTCTCGGCCGCCTTCATCCTCATCAACAGCAAGGTCGGCGACCTGATCGGGCGCAAGCGCGCCTACGTCCTGGGACTGCTCGGGTACGCCGTCGGCGCGCTGGCGATGACGCTGGCCCAGAGCCTCACGGCGATCATCGTCTTCTGGGCGATCATCGGTGGGCTCGGGGCGTCCCTGCTCCTGCCCGCCATGCAGTCGCTGATCCACGGCAACTTCGCCGGTGCCGCCCAGAAGCAGGCCTACGCGCTCGTCGGCGCCTCCGCCGCCATCGCCGCCGCGATCGGCCCCCTGCTCGGCGGGTTCGTCACGACCTACCTGTCGTGGCGGGTCGGGTTCGCGCTCGAGGTCCTCATCATCGTCATCGTGCTGAGCCAGATCCGGCTCGTCAAGGACGTCGAGTACACCGGCTCGCGCCAGATCGACGTGGTCGGCGCGATCCTCTCCGCCCTCGGCATGGGCGGCGTGGTGCTGGGCATCCTCGTCTGGCAGGAGGGCGGTCGGTACGTCGGCCTGCTCCTCGTCGTCGGGGCGACGGCGCTCGTGCTCCTGGCCCGGTGGCTCCGCCGGCGCAAGCGTGCCGGGCAGGTGACGCTGCTCGACCCGGACCTCTTCCACCACCCGAACTTCACGGCCGGCGTCTCGGGACAGCTGTTGCAGCAGGTCACCCTGGGCGGCGCCATGATCGCCCTCCCGCTCTACTTCCAGATGACGCTCGAGTACAACGCCCTCCAGTCCGGCCTGGCGCTCGCCCCGCTGTCCCTCACGATGTTCGCGGCGGCCCTCGTGGCCGGGAGGCGGGCCGGCAACCGGCGGCCCGCCGCGATCATCCGCGCCGGCTTCGTCCTCACGAGCCTCGGCGTCGCGATCATCCTCCCGCTCGTCCCGCGCGCCGACAACGGGTGGTACTTCGTCGTCCCGCTCACGATCACCGGGTGCGGCCTCGGCCTGCTCGTGTCGCAGCTCAACAACTACACGCTCGCCCCGATCGAGGAGGAGCGCGTCAGCGAGGCCGCCGGCGTCAACTCCGCCGCCGGATCCTTCGGCCTCTCCTTCGGTCTCGCCATGGCGGGCGGGCTCATGCTGGCCGCCCTGTCGCTCACCTTCACTCAGCTGGCCGAGAACAGCTCCGTCATCCCGGCCGCGCAGCAGCAGCAGATCGCCCAGGCCCTCGAGCACGACGCCGAGATCATGAGCAACACCCAGCTCTCGCAGCAGATCTCGGGCCAGCCGGCCGAGGTCGAGGCCGAGGTGGTGGCCATCAACGACGACGCCCGCAACCGCTCCCTCCAGATCGCCCTGCTGGTCCCACTCCTCGCCGGGCTGCTCGGTCTGGGCAACTCCTTCCGCATGCTGCGGCTGCCCGACCAGAAGCCGTCGACGTCGCTCGACGGACTCGACTTCGGCTGAGCGCCTGCGGCCCGCGGGGCCGCGGGGCCGCGGGGCCGCGGGGCTCAGCCCCAGGCGTCCTCGGTCGGGCGGCACAGGCAGAAGGGGTGACCGGCGGGGTCGGCGTAGACGCGGAACCCCCGCTCGGGCTCCGGCTGCGGCGGCTCGACGGGGTCGAGAGCGGTGCCGCCGAGGGCGAGCACCCGCTCGTGGGCGGCGGCGATGTCGACGACGACGAAGTCGAGGTGCGCCTGCTGCTGGCCACGGGGCCAGTCGGGCGACTCGTGCCCGGGTGCGAGCTGGGTCGCGATGCGGGGGCCGTCCCACAGCACGTTGAACCAGTCGCCGTCGGGGTCGGCCTCCACCCGGCCGCCGAGCAGGTTGGCGTAGAACTGCGCCACGCCTGCCGCGTCGGCGCAGTCGAGCGCGACGCAGTCCCAGCCGATCCGCCGGTTCTCGTCCGTCGTGGTATCGGTCATCTGCGGTAACTCTCCTTGGATAGTCCCTGACTTGTTCCTGCCCGTCCGTCGCACCGGCAGGCCGCGCGTCGGCTTGTCGCCTCACTGCTCCACGTACAGATAGATCGACGAGATCCCGGCGCGCGAATCTGGTGGCACCAGACAGCCTTGCTCAAAGCGCGGCTGCACCGTTGGCTTGACGGAGTTTGGAGCATCCACGAGTTGACCCTTCACAAGACAGACGTCCGGGTCGAACGATTCGATCGTCAAACCGCTGTAGGCATCTACAAGTTGCATCGAGAGGTCCTTGCTCAAAGCGAGGTCTCGAGCCGCGAACTGGGCGTTGGGAAACGTGTCCGAACCGAGAGTCTGCAGCACCGAGGTCTGTATGCCGGAGGCGTCGTCTGACCACACCTTCACAGTTCTGACCCGACCCCAGTTCTCGTAGTTCTGGTAGGAGTTAGCGAGACCGTTCACAACGCAGACAAGCTTCACCTCCTGCTCTGAGCTGAAGTGAATTTGCAACATGTCCTCAGGTGCTTGGGAGAACTCGATGATTCCCCGACGAGTGTTCTCAGGAGTGTGGACCAGCTTCGGGATCCAGATCGAGCCGCCTCTGCCGTCTAGCGCGGACTTGGGCGCGTATGAGATCGAAGGACCTTCGGCCTTCTCCGCGGAGCCGCTCAAACTCGCGATCGCGGAGTTGCTCAGCGGCTGAAGGCCAGCAGGCTCCGCGCAGGTGGGGTGCGCATTCAGCGCGATGCGTGCGATTCGGTCGGCACCCAACGCAGCGGCGCCCAGAATAATCGCACCACTGATCACGCCGCTGACCAATCCCGCAGCAGTGTTCGACAGAAAATTGCGCATCGTTCCCAAACCCGTCTCAGGCGCTACCCACGAGAATAAGAAGAAAACTGAGAAATCGGCGACGAAGTCAACCTTTTGGCCAGACGAGCGTCGTCGAGGTGACGGGCCGCACCGTGGAGGTGGGTCCGGAGCCCGTGACGGTGACGGTGTGCGTGCCGGCCGGGAGGTCGTCGAAGGACGCGACGCCGTGCCCCTTCCGGAGCGTCGGCTCGGCCGTCGCGAGCACCTTCCCCTTCTCGCTGCGGACCGTGACGGTCACCGCCTTGCGCGGCGGGTCGGCGTCCGGGTCGTCCGACTCGAGGTCGAAGGTCACCTTGAGCGCCTGCCCCTGCGTGACGAGGTCGGGCACGACGGCGCGCACGTTCGTGTCGGTCAGCTCGCGCCGACGGACCGGCTTGGCGGAGAGGATCTCCTGCACCTGGTCGAGGGCGAGCTGGTTGCACTGGAGGTTGGTGTGCTGCTCGGGCACGCGCACCGCCAGGTTCGTGTCGAGCGCCTCACCGAGACCGACGGCCCCGGTCAGCGGCACGGTGCCGTCACCGAAGTCGTTGTCGGTGCCGAAGTCCTGGTACGCCGTGGCCGTCCCGCCCGACAGCTGGACCGTCGTCGCGGTCGGCTGACGGATGCCGACGATCATGTGCGCGGAGGTCCGGCTCCCCGGCCGAGCGGACTCGGCTGCCTGGAGGTCGGTGTGGAAGGCCATCGCGTCGGCGACCATCGCCGTGCTGACGTTGGGCACCGACACCTCGGTCGTCTTTGCGTAGCCCCCGGCGCTGCCGATGCACGCGAACTCCGGCAGCAGCTGGAAGAGCGAGGGCATGCTGCGCGAGAAGTCCGTGAGGTCGATCGACAGCGGGCCGATGCCCTTCTTGACGCCGTTGACGAGCTGCGTCAGCGCGTCGGTCGCACCACGCCACGGCGTGCCGAGGGTGATGAGCTTGCGGGTCACCTCGGCGCCGCCGCACTTCTCGATGTACCAGCGGGCGACGAGCCCACCCATGGAGTGGCAGACGAAGACGACCTTCGCGTCGGCATACGCCCCGCCCTGCGCCCGCAGCTGCTCGAGGGCCGGCTCGACGACGGTCTTCAGGCGAGCGCCGTTGTAGCGGTTGGACAGGCGCCAGTCGTACGCGTACGTCATGAGCGTCGCCGGCTTGCCGCCGGTGCCGCGCTGGTAGCCCTGCTTCTCGAGGGCGCTGACGAGCACGTCGTAGCCGCGGATCGGCGTCCAGATGCCCGGCAGGACGTGGACGTCGGGCATGAGCGCGACCGGCTCGACGCCGTCACCCGGGTGGTCGTCGCCGATCCCCTCCGGCAGGGCCTTCTTGAGGATCGACTGGCCGCCGGTCAGGAGCTTCCAGACGGCGCCGGCGCTCGGGGCCCAGATGAGGTTCTCGCTCGCGGGTGAGCCGTCGTCACCCCGGACCCCGAGCGTGCTGCCGGTGATCCCCGGAAGCACCACGACCAGGTCGTTGCTCGTCATGCGGACCCACCACCCATCCCTGCGCCGGTGAACTGCGTCGGACGTCTCCCGACCACCCAACGGTGGCACCAGCGAGGCCCGGTGATACGCGAAACGGCCAAGCCCACGACGTGCATCGGGTATGGATGCGGCACAGTGGATCCGGAACCCGCCGGACGACAGAAAGGCCCGACCCGTGGACATCACCGACGTCATCCTCCGCCAGCACGACGAGCAGCGACGGATGTTCGCCATGCTCGAGGAGTGGCCGCGCGACGACCACGAGGGTCTCGCCGCCGTCTGGAAGCGGCTCGAGATCCTCCTCGAGACCCACGCCGAGGCCGAGGAGCTCTACTTCTACCCCGAGCTGCTGCGTATCGGCACGGGCGGCGCCGACGCCGAGTCCGTCGACGAGGAGGTCGAGGACGCGGTCAAGGACCACAACGACATCCGCACGTCGGTGCGCAAGGTCGGGCGCTGCCGCACCGGGTCCGACGCGTGGTGGACGGCCGTCATCGACGCCAACGTCCACAACAGCGACCACATGGGCGAGGAGGAGCGCCAGGACCTCGCCGACTTCCGCCAGCGGGCGAGCCTCGAGCTGCGCCACGAGATCGCGGTGCAGTTCCTGCGCTACGAGGCGGTGCGCTGGGCCGAGGGGATCACCCCGAAGGACAAGGACCCCCAGCGCTACGTCGCCGCGAAGAAGACGACCAAGGCGTCGGCCACGGCGAAGAAGGCGGCCCGCGACGCGAAGAAGGCCGCCAAGACCGCTCCCGCTCGCGCGGCCCGGTCGAAGAAGGCGTCCGCGGGAGCCTCCGAGGAGTGACCTGACCGCGCCGGTACGGGACCGACCACTCGAGGTGAGAGAGGCGTCGAGTGTCGCTCCCGTACGTACGGGACTGACCACTCGAGGTGAGAGAGGCGTCGAGTGGTCAGTCCCGTACGCGGCGGGCGCGCTCGAGCCGGAGGGCGAGGAGGACGAGCACGCCGGCGACCAGACCCCAGAACGCCGCTCCGACTCCCGCGACCGTGATGCCCGACGCGGCCACGACGAGGGTGACGGCGCCGGCCTCGCGGGTCGAGGCGTCGGCGAGCGCAGCCGCCGCCGCACTAGCGAAGGTGCCGAGCAGCGCCAGCCCGGCGATGGTCTCGATGAGGCCCGCGGGCGCCGAACGCGCTGCGGCCGTGACGATGCCGGCGAGCGGACCGAACGCGAGGTAGGTGACGCCGCACGCGACCCCCGCGACCCAGCGCCGGCTCCGGTCCGGGTGCGCCTCGGGCCCGGCCGCGAGCGCGGCGGAGATCGCGGCGAGGTTGATCGCGTGCGCGCCGCCGACGGCCCCGAGGGCGCTCGCCCCACCGGTGTAGAGCAGCGGCCCGCGGATGCCCGGCCGGTAGCCGAACGACGCGAGCACGGCCATCCCGGGGATGTTCTGGCTCGTCATCGTGACGATGAAGAGCGGGACCGCCACGGCGACGAGGGTCGTCGCGTCCCACGACGGGGCGACGAGGACGAGGGACGGCGCCGCACCGGAGAGGTCGAGGCGTCCGAAGACACCCTGCACCGCCATGACGACGAGCGCCGCGACGAGCGCGCCGATGACGGCCCAGCGCCGCGCGACGGCGACGAGGACGAGCCACGTCACCATGACCGGCGCGATGGCGGCCGGCGTCGCGACGACCGCCCGGAACGGCGCGACGCAGAGCGTGAGCAGCACTCCCGCGAGCATCGCGCTCGCGAGCGGCTTCGGGATGGACTCGACGAGCCGCTCGAGCGGCCGGACGAGACCGCACAGGGCCAGCAGCACTCCACAGACGACGAAAGCCCCCACCGCAGAGGCGAACCCACCGGCCGGCACCGTCGCGGCGGCGAGCAGCGCCGCGCCCGGCGTCGACCACGCCATGGTGATCGGCATCCGCAGCCGCCACGAGAAGAGCACGCAGCCGAGGCCCATCGTCACGCAGAGGACGAGCAGGCCCGACGCCGCCTGGTCCGGGTCGGCCCCGACGGCCTCCAGGCCGGTCAGCACGACGGCGAACGAGCTCGTGAAGCCGACGAGTCCGCAGACGACACCCGCCAGCACCGCGTGCGCGGTGGACCCGGCGGCGCGGGGGTGCGACGTCACGGGCGGGTCAGGGCAGGTGGGCGCTCGCGGCGAGCGCACGGCATACGTGGTCGTATGCCGTGGGGCTGCCGGCGGCGACCAGGCCCGGGGGCGCGATGTCGCGCGGTGAGTACGGGACGCCTGCGGTCGTGCCGAGCAGGCCGCCGGCCTCGGAGAGCAGGAGCGAGCCGGGCACGTGGTCCCACGGCGCGGCCTTCGCGTAGACGATGTAGTCGGCCGCGCCCTCGACGAGCTTGGGGTAGTCGATGCCGCACGACACCCACGTGAGGGTCATCGGCTCGAGGCCGTCGAGCGCCTGCCCGCTCCACTTCCGGCGTGACGTGCGACCGCGCAGAGCCGCCGACGGCGGCTCGGGGATCGTCAGCCGGCGCGACCCGTCGGCGTCGTGGCGCCACGTCCCGGCGCCGCGCTCGGCGACGAAGCCGAGCTCGTGCTGCGGCTGCCAGATCCAGGCCCGCACGGCCTCGCCGTCGACGGTCTCGCTCACCATGACGGCGTGGTCCTTGGAGCCGTGGACGAAGTTCTTCGTGCCGTCGACGGGGTCGACGGTGAACGCGTGGTCGGCGACGGCATACCGCTCCATGAGCGCCGGGTCGCCCGCAAAGGTCTCCTCGCCGAGCACGACGGCGTCGGGGTAGGCGGAGCCGAGCGCAGCCGTGATGAGCACCTCGGCCTCGCGGTCGGCGTCGGTGACGAGGTCGCCCGGGCGCTTCTCGTGGATCTCGCCGGCGGCGAGCGCCCGGAACCGCGGGTTGATGACCTCCTCGGCCACGTCCTTGAGCAGGCTCAGCACCTCGTCGGTCTCCACGCCACCAACCTAGCGACCGACGGGCGGAGTCACCGGAGCGGTCTCAGGTGCTCGGGCACGTCGAGCCACCAGCCGAGGGTGGCGCGGGCCTGCTCGGCCATCCCGTGCGGGTCCCGCCCCGGCTCGGGCAGGGCGTCCACGAGGGCCGCGACGAGGTCGTGCCGCCCGCGCATGCCGAGGGCGTAGACGAGGCCGCGCAGCAGCTGGACGTCGGACTCGTCCCGGCCGGTCGAGATGATCTCGGCGATCCGCCGGGCGACGGCCTCCTCGCGCTCGTCACGGCGTCGACCCACGGGCTCGTGCGTGTTTCCGACGACGTAGCCGGCCTCCTTGGCAACGTCGGGGGCGGAGTCGGGCGACAGTGCGACCCGCTCGAAGAGGTCGAGGTCCTCGCGCTGTCCCATCCACGTCAGCACGGTGACGCTCTCGTGCGCGGCGACGTGGTCGTGGCACGCGAGGGCATCGGCGAAGGCCGCGGCGTGGACCCGGCCGATGACCCGCTTCTGCGGGGAGAGCATGAGGATGCCGAGGGCGTAGGACCGGTCCTCCTCGTTCGTCTCGCCGAGCGCGGTCTGCAGCAGCTCGCCGAGGATCGGCTCGTGGGCGGCCGCGTGCCCCTCGGTCGCCTCGAGCTCGGTCCGGATGCGCAGGTGGGCCTCGCGGATCGCCTGGGCCGTGATGGCCCGGCCGTTGCGGATGATCGAGGCCGCGGCCCGACGGTCCTCGGCCGTGAGTCCCGTCGCGACGCGGTGGCCGTCGGGTCCGAGGGTGCGCACGAGGTTGGCGGCGCCGCGGTGCACGAGGTAGGGGTGCGTGGGGTCGCGCAGGTGCTGGACCGCGAGCCGGATCGCCTCGAGCCGGGTCTCGGGGTCGAGGCCGGTGCCGCGCACGAGCGTCGTCAGCACGCTGAGGCAGGCCCGCAGCGAGCTGGCGTTCGTCGGCTCGCGGAGCTGGCCGACGAGGACGGAGAAGCCGCGCGGGGCGTCCATGAAGCGCAGGAGGCTGAGGGTGTCGACGTAGAACTGCGCGTCGGGTCGGCCCACCACCTCGGCGACGAGCGAGGCGACGACGCCGGCGCTGCGGGGGTGCCCGGCCAGACGGGCCATGGCCTCGTCGCGCTGCACGTAGTCGAGGTCGAGCGCGAGGCTGACCTCCTGGATGAGCCGGCGGATCAGTGCCTCCCAGTCGCCGGCCCGCACCATCGCGTGGGGCATCCGGCCCAGGTGGTCGGAGAGCCGGTCCCAGTCGCGGCCGCTCATCCGCTCGTCGGCGAGCGCCCGCTCGAGCAGCTCCAGGGTGCCGTCGACGTCGGGCGGCGTCGGCGGAGGGAGCGTGGCGGCCGGGCGCACGGGCTGGTGGGAGCGCGAGAAGAGGTCGACGGCGGCGAGCAGCTGCCCCTCGCGCAGGCCGAGCACCGTCTCGTAGCGGCGCACGAGCGACCGCGTCACCTCGACGCGGCCGTTCTCCCAGCGACCGACCTGGGCGCGGTGCACCGGCTCGGCCCGACCGGCGCCGTGGGCGAAGCCCGCCGCGCTGCGCAGGGCCGGGTCGGCGGCCTGCAGCCGGGCGTTGCGCAGGACCCACTGCACCTGCTCGTTCAGCATGCCGGCACCCGGGCGGGGACCCCTGTTGCGCGCGGCGTCCGCGTGCGCAACGAGGACGCGTCACGGCACACGACCTTCGTATCGTGACCACTGGCACCGGTGGGTCGGGACGGGAGTCGAGGCCAGGGGGAGACTCCCGTCCCACCACCGGCCTGTCGTCGCACGCCGCGCTCGGCCCCTGTCCCCACGGCAACCCTTCCTCGCGTCTCGAGCCGGTCGGCTCCCACACGCATCCTCCCCCGAGTTGCGGTGTCCTGGGTTGCCCGCAACGCCTGTTCGTCCGAGCGACCCATTGGGTACGGTAACCATCGGTACGCAGCCTGTGGAGGGGAAGCGGGCCTAGGGACCGGGAGCCAGCACGCTGGCTCCCGGTCCTTCTTCATATCGCGGTGACGAGGGCGTATGCCGGCTGGCAGGCTGACGCCGTGACCGAGACCTCCCAGCCGACCACCGTGACCCCCGACGTGACCCCCGACGTGACCCTGCTGACCGACGGCGTCGTGACGCTGCGCGCCCACTCGGTCGAGGACGCCGACGCGATCGTCGAGCAGAGCAGCGACCCCGAGAGCCTGCGGTGGACGACGGTCCCACGTCCCTACGCCCGCGAGGACGCACTGAGCTGGGTCGAGCACAACCTCGGCGCGTGGGGCGAGCCCGGGGGCACGCGGTCCTGGGCCATCGAGTGGACCGACGGGACGGGCACGGCCCGCTACGCCGGGACCATCGACCTGAGGCCCGGCGCCGCGCCGTCCGCCGGCGAGCTCGGCTTCGGGCTGCACCCGGACGCCCGCGGTCACGGCCTCATGTCCCGCGCGGTCCGGCTCGTCGTCGCACACGCCTTCGCGACGCCCGTCTGGGGCGCCCCGGTGACCCGCGTCCACTGGCGCGCCGTCGTCGGCAACTGGGGCTCGCGGCGGGCCGCGTGGGCCGCGGGCTTCACGTTCCACGGCACGATCCCGGGCAGCCACCCCGACCCCGAGGGCGGGACCGAGGCGCTCGACACGTGGACCGGCAGCATCACCCCGGGCGACCCGCTCGAACCGCGGAACCCGTGGTTCGCCGCGACACCGGCCGAGGGTGAGCGGGTGCGGCTGCGGCCCTGGCGGCTCGACGACGTCGACGCGATCGAACCACGTGACGACGACCCCGAGCACTGGATGCCGGCCCGGTCGGTCCTGAGACCCGAGACCTTCCCGGCGTGGCTGCGCACCCGGCAGGAGCGGATGTCCGAGGGCACGGCGATCGACTGGTGCGTCGCCGACCCCGACACCGACCGCGCCCTCGGCGGGGTCACCCTCTTCAGCCGCGGCGGGGCGATCACCGACACGGCCGAGCTCGGCTACCAGTTCTTCCCCAGCGCCCGCGGCCGCGGTGCCGCCAAGGAGGCGGCCCGGCTCGCCGTCGCCCATGCGCTGGCACCGACGAGCGAGGGTGGCCTCGGCGTGCGCCGTCTCGTCGGCGAGACCGCGGCCGACAACGAGGCGAGCAACGCCGTGCTGCGCTCGGTCGGCTTCGTGGAGTTCGGCCGCGAGCACGCGGTCGACCGCGTCGCCGGCGGCGGCTGGGGCGACGGCCTGCACTGGGAGCTGCTGCCGCCCGGCGCTCCCGACTGACCCTGGACAGGGCGCCCCTGTCGGGGGCCGTGCGGGTATGCCACCGTTGACGAAGCGCCGCCGGCCAGCCACCGGGCGGCGCGCCTGACGGAAGGACACGCGATGAGACTCGGGCACGAGCAGGAGCTCGACGCACCGCGGAGCGTGGTCTGGACGAACTTCATGGACCTGCGCCGGATCGGCCGGTGCTTCCCCGGGGCGAAGGTCACGCAGGTCGACGGCGACGACTTCGTCGGCGAGATCAAGGCCAAGCTCGGGCCGCTGTCGATGTACTTCGACGGCACCGGGTCGATGGTCGAGCGCGACGAGAAGGGCGGCCGGGCGCGCCTGACGGCCTCGGGCCAGGAGCGGCACGGCCTCGGCAAGGCGACCATCGACATCACGCTGACGCTGCACCCGGTCGCCGGTGACGACGACCGCACCCGCGCGCACCTCGTGACCGACCTCGTCTTCCTCGGCTTCCCGATGGACTTCGGCACCGGCCTCGTCCAGCGCGCCTCCGACCCGCTCATCGAGCGCTTCCTCACGTGCATGTCGGTGTCGGGGCCGGTCCCGGACGCCGAGGCGGACGACGACAGCTCGCTCGACCTCGTCCGCTCGGCGACGGACCTCCTCGGCTCCTTCCGGCGCGACCGCCGCGAGCGCAAACGGCGATGAGGGTCGCCGTCGTCGGCGCGAGCGGCTACGTCGGGTCGCGGCTCGTCCCCGAGCTGCTCCGCCGCGGCCACGACGTCGTGGCCACCCACCACCGGAGCCCGGCGACGGCATACCCGTGGTCCGGTGACGTCGAGTGGCGGCGCGTCGACGTCCACGACGAGGAGCGTGTCCTCGAGGCGCTCGAGGGCGTCGACGCGATCTGCTACCTCGTGCACGGCCTCGACGCCGACGACTTCAGGCAGCGCGACCGGCAGGCCGCCGACAACGTCGCGTACGCCGCGGGCGTCGTCGGCGCGAGCCGCCTCGTCTACTTCTCGGGCATCGTGCCCGACCTGCCCGACGACGAGCTCTCGGACCACCTGCTCTCGCGGCTCGAGGTCGAGGAGATCCTCGCGACGGCCGACTGCTCGGTGCTGACCCTCCGGGCCTCGATGGTCGTCGGTGCCGGGTCGACGAGCTTCGAGGTGATGCGGCAGATGTCGACCCGGCTCGGGGTCGTGCAGACCGTGCCGGCCTGGATGGGCAGCTCGGTCATCCAGCCGGTGGCCGTCGCGGACGCCGTGTGGTTCCTCGCCGAGGCGCTCGAGCGGCCCGACGTGACGGGACACCTCGACGTCGTCGGCCCCGACCGGCTCAGCTACGTCTCCCTGCTGCGGACGTATGCCGCCCGCGCCCGGCTGCTGCGGGTGCAGGTGCCCGTGTGGCTGGCCCCCGTCGAGACGGTCGCCCGCGTGGCGGGCGCCCTCGTCGACGTGCCGAGCGGCACGGTGGAGTCGCTCATCCCGAGCCTCGGGCACGACATGGTCGGCGACCGCGACGCGGCCGACGTGCTCGGCGAGCCACCGGGCGGACGGCTCGGCGTCTCCGACGCGGTGACCCGGTCGCTCGCGACGACACGGGCCGGCGACGGGGCCCCCGACGGGGCCGCGCTCGACGGTGACCCCCAGGCGCCGTCGGCGGGCGACCCGTCGTGGTCCCGGCACCGGTCGGTCCTCGACTGGGCGTGGTCGACCGCCCGCGGACGCTAGCGGGCGATGTAGCCCCCGTCGATGTAGAGCTCGAGACCGGTGACGAAGGCCGCGTCGTCGCTCACGAGGTAGGCCACACCGGCCGCGATCTCCTCGGGCCGGCCGAGCCGGCCCATCGGGGTGAGGTCGATCATCGCCTGCTCGAACGGGGTGCCGCGCGCGGCGTCGAGGATCGGGGTGTCGATGAAGCCGGGGTGGATCGAGTTGACGCGCACGCCCTCGGTGGCCCAGTGCAGGGCGACGTTCTTCGTCAGCGTCCGGACCGCGCCCTTGGCGGCGTGGTACGCGGGCGAGGTGCCGAAGCCGCCGCTCGTGCCGAAGATCGAGCTGATGTTGACGACGGCTCCGTGGCCCGAGGCCTTGAGGTGGGCGGCGGCGGTCCTCATGCCGAGGAAGACGCCGGTCTGGTCGATGGCGATGGTGCGCTCCCAGTCGGCGAGGCTCGTGTCCTCGATGGGGGCCAGGTCACCCATCCCGGCGTTGTTGACGAGGATGTCGAGCGACCCGAACGCCTCGACCGCCCTGGCGACGGCGGCCTCCCAGTCGGCCTCGCTCGTGACGTCGTGCCGGAGGAACTCGACGCGCGCTCCGGAGGCCTTGAGCTCCTCGGTCGTCGTGGCCCCGAGGGTCTCGTTGACGTCGGTCAGCAGGACCGCTGCGCCCTCGTCGGCGAGTCGCCCCGCCGTCGCCTTGCCGATGCCGCTCGCCGCGCCCGTCACCAGCGCCACGCGTCCGTCGAGTCGCTTCATGGTGATCACTCCAGTTCAGTTGTGGGGCAGGCGCTCCGCCTGCCTCTCCAGTCTCTGCCGGTCGCGGCCGGAGCGCAGTTCCCCGCGTCACAGATCGGCCGACGTGACCGACGAGACAGTGGCCGGCGGGACGTTCCGTGACGTTCGCGGACATGTCGGGCAGACGGGCCGCAAGGCCGGCGAATCAGGGTCGATCGGGGTCGATTTCGGGGTCGACCCCGGTTGCGGGCGAGGGGTGCCGGGTATGACTGTGGATGCAGTGAGCCGACGAGGGTCGGACCAGTGCGAGACGAGGAGACACCGTGTCATTCGGTGAGCAGCTGAAGAGCAAGGCGGACGAGGTCCACCTGCAGGAGAAGGCCAAGGACTTCGGCGACGCGGTCGTCGAGATGGCCAAGGCCGCGATGTCGGTTGCCGCGGGCTACGCCCACGACAACCGGGGCAAGGTCGACGGGGCCCTCGACAAGGCCGAGGCCAAGATCGACGAGAAGACCGGCGGCAAGCACGCCGACACCGTGACCAAGGTCCGTGCCTCGGTCGACAAGGGCATCGACAAGCTCGTCGAGCATCACGACCAGGCGGCTCCTCCCACCCCGGCCGCCTCTGCCGTGCCCGACGACAAGCACAGCGCCTTCGACGAGGACACCCCCGCCGGCAACCCCACCTGAGCCGGCACCTCCCAGGGCCGTATGCCGCCGAGACCCCCTCTGCGGCATACGGCTTCGTCGTGTGCGGGGCGCGTCGGCCGCGTCAGCGGTGGTCGACGGCGATGTCGCCGGACCCGGTCCGGATCCGCAGCGTCGTGGTGCTGCCCGGGTTGGTCGGGACGCTGACCTCCGTGTCGCCGGACCCCGTCTCGGTGTCCACGGCGTACACGGCGCCCTGTGGCAGGCGCACCGAGACCTCGCCCGACCCCGTCCTGAGCGACACGGGCGAGACCGCACTGGCGAGCTCGACGTCGATGTCCCCGCTGCCCGCCTCGGCCGTGACCTGCTCGGCCCCGAGGTCTGCCGTCTCGATGTCCCCGGAGCCCGCCTTGAGCGTGACACCGCCGAGGGAGCCGGTCAGCGTGATGTCGCCGGACCCGGTGTCGACCGTGACGTCGGCCGCGTCCGGGACGACGACGACGTAGTCCACCGAGCACCAGGCGACGAGGCCGCGGCACTCCGCGTCGACGGTGAGCGTCGTGCCGGACCACTGCTCTCGCGGCGTGGGCTCGCTCGATCCCGGACCCCACGACAGGTGTCGGCTGACCTGGACCGTGCCCGCCGCGCCGCCGCCCCGGACCTCGATGTCGCTCGCCCCACCCCTGATCGTCAGGGCACCGACAGGCTGCTCGTAGGTCTGGTGCTGATCGATGCTCCGCCAGAGACCACCGGTCGCCGCGCCCCACGTCGTGACGCCGGCGGCACCCGCGAGGACGAGGGTCGCCCCGAGTCCGGCGAGGAGCCACCACGGACGTGCTGACGGGGTGGCCGGTCCACCACCGGCGCCGTTCGGGCCGGCGGGCGAGCCGGCGGGCGCGCCGACGGCCGGCTCGGCCGTCAGGGTCGGCCGGAGCCAGGAGTCGCCGTAGGGCTCGGCGCCGGGCAGCGAGTCGCCGTGGACGCGGTCGTCGGGGACGGACGACGGCTGGGTCGTCGCCGGGCTCGTCGGCGGGCTCGTCTGGGGGTTCGTCGGGTCGTGCACGGACATGGTGGGTCCCCTATTCCGAGAGGTACTGGAGCACGGCCAGGACGCGGCGGTGGTCGCCCGCCGCGGTCGGCATGTCGAGCTTGGTGAAGATGGCGTTGACGTGCTTGGCGATCGCGCTCTCGCTGACGTGCAGGGCGCGGGCGATGCCGGTGTTGGAGCGACCCTCGGCCATGAGCGAGAGCGTCTCGCGCTCGCGGTCGGTGAGGCGCTGCAGGGGGCTCTTGTCGCGCCGCAGCAGCAGCTGGGCGACGACCTCGGGGTCGAGCGCCGTGCCCCCGCCCGCGACGCGGCGCAGCGAGTCGACGAACTCGTCGACGTCGGCGACGCGGTCCTTGAGGAGGTAGCCGACGGCGGAGGTGGTGCTCGCGAGGAGGTCGGCGGCATACCGCTCCTCGACGTACTGGCTGAGGATGAGCAGCGCGACCTCGGGCCACGAGGCGCGGATGACGAGCGCGGCGCGCAGCCCCTCGTCGGTGTGGCTCGGCGGCATCCGCACGTCGAGCAGGGCGAGGTCGGGCCGGTGCCGCTCGACGGCAACGAGTGCTGCCTCGGCGTCGCCCACGGCCTCGACGACCTCGATGCCGTTGGCGGCGAGCAGACGGATCAGCCCGTCCCGCAGGAGGATCGAGTCCTCGGCGATCACGACCCGCATGGCATCTCCGCCCTGAGCACGGTGGGACCGCCGACCGGACTGGTCACGGTGAGGGTGCCGTCGACGGACGCCACCCGGTTGGTCAGCCCGGTGAGCCCCGATCCGGCGCCCGTCGCGGCGCCGCCCTGGCCGTCGTCGCTGACCTCGACGACGAGGTGGTCGGCGTCCGAGGTGACGCGGACGGCGGCGCGGGTGGCTCCGGAGTGCTTCGCGACATTGGTCAGGGCCTCCGACACGACGAAGTAGGCGACGGCCTCGAGCGTCCGCGGGGGACGCCGGGCGAGGAGCACGTGCAGGCTCGTCGGCACGGGCGCCCGGGCGACGATGCCCGACAGGGCCGCGTCGAGCCCTCGCTCGTCGAGCACCGCGGGGTGGAGGCCGCGGACGAAGCCGCGCAGCTCGGCGAGCGCCTGCTTCGCCTCGTCGTGCGCCTCCTCGATGGCCCGGCGCGTCTCGGGTGGCGCATCGGGTGCCAGCGCCGAGCGGGCCATCCCGAGGTTGAGCGCGAGCGAGGTGAGGCGCTGCTGGGCGCCGTCGTGGAGGTCGCGCTCGATGCGGCGACGCTCGGCGTCGGCGGCGTCGATGACGCCGGCGCGGGTCTGCTCGAGCGCCGTGACCCGCGGGGAGAGCTGCTCGCCGCGCGTCTCGCCGAGCATCGGGCGCAGGACCACGAGGTCGAGGGCGGCGAGCCAGCGGGCCACCCGCGGGGCGAGGACGAGGAGGCCGAAGCCGACGGCGGTCGAGACCCAGATCCGTCCGACCCCCTGGAGGAGACCGCCGGGCAGGGCGAGCACCTCGGGGCTGATCCGCGACCAGAGCGGCGAGGTGACGAGCACGAGGCCGCCACCCCAGCAGGACGCGATGACCGCGGCCGACGCCGCGAGCAGGGTGGGGCCGATGAACGCGTGGTACGCCAGCTGCCGCCACGTCGTCGCCCGGCCCAGCAGCGCCAGCCAGCCGCGCCATCCCGGCTCGACCGGTGCGGCCGGCGCGGCCGGCGCGCCGACGACGACGCCGAGCAGTGCCGCGGCCCGGGCGCGGTGCCAGCGGCTCAGCCCCTCCGACACGAGCAGGAGCAGCCCGACGAACGCGACACCGACGACGACGACGAGCAGTCCCGCCGCGAGGCTCGCGAGCGTCCACACCACCGGCGCCGCCAGCGCACCGACGACCCCGCCGAGCACGACGTATGCCGTGTGGCGGGGTGCGAGGCGCTGCTCGACACGGGCGGGGATCGTGGTCACGCGACCACGGTAGGGGTCCGTGGGCACGCCGGACCATGACGTGGGTGACCGGCCGGGGGTGGAGAAAAGTACAGGGCGGTCCGGTGCCGAAGGGGCTGCCGTCGGGAGGCGGTGTCCACCATGCTGGGAGGGATCCCCGGTCAGCCCGACGACCGTCCACCACTCGGAGGCCACCATGACGCAGCAGCCCGACCAGCCGGTCCCCCCGGCACCGCGCGAGATCCCCGCGGGTTGGTATCCCGACCCGGAGGGCAAGCCCCAGTCGCGCTACTGGGACGGCGACTCGTGGACCGACCAGCTCGGCCCGCTCCTCCCACCCGCGCCGTCGCCCGTCCAGGCCGCACCCTCCCTCGCGGCGGCCTTCGTGCCGGTGGCCCTCGACGCCGAGGGGCAGCCCGTGAGCGACCGCTCGAGGCTCGCAGCGGCGCTGCTCTGCTTCTTCGTCGGGGTCCTCGGCGTGCACCGCTTCTACGTCGGCAAGGTCGGCACCGGCATCCTGCAGCTCGTCACCTTCGGCGGGCTCGGGGTCTGGGCGCTCATCGACCTCATCCTCATCCTCGTCGGGAGCTTCCGCGACAAGCAGGAGCGGCTGCTCGTCAACTGGTGACCACGCAGTACCTGCGCGAATGCGCTTGCGTGTCAAGCGAATTGCGAGGGCCACCGACGGCGTCCGATTTGCCCGCGTCGGGCCGTGTTTGGTCTAGGTAGATCGACTCAACCCGAGCGCCGGGCGTATCTTCCGGCGGTCCTGCTCCATCTGAGGTCTCGACAGTTCGACCTCACAAGGAGCAACCACCATGTCGCAGTACGTCCTCGACCGTCCCGGCAAGCCCGGGACCCACCGATCCACCCTCCGCGGCACCGTGACGGGCGTCGCCACCACGGCCGTCGACCGCCTCCAGGCGTTCCTCGTGGCCTACAGCCTCCAGGCCCTGCGCATCAGCCTCGGGCTGGTCTTCCTCGGCTTCGGCGTCATCAAGTTCGTCCCGGGTCTCAGCCCGGCCGAGGCCATCGCCTCGGCGACGATCGACCGGCTGACCTTCGGCCTCGTCTCAGGCCACACCGCGGTGCTGCTCACCGCCGTCACCGAGACGGTCATCGGCCTGACCCTTGTCACCGGCAAGTTCCTGCGGCTCGGCATCGTCGTCCTCGGCGGAGCGCTCATCGGGATCATGTCGCCGCTGGCCCTCTTCACGGCCGAGCTCTTCCCGCACGGTCCGACGCTGATGGGCCAGTACGTCCTCAAGGACGTCGTCCTGGCCGCCTCGGCCCTCGTCGTCGCCGCCTACGCCCTCGGGGCCCGGCTGCACGCCGGCTCGGACGACTGACGAAACCGCATCACCCAGCCGCCGCTGGGTGCACCCTGATGGTGATGGGGCGCACCCAGCGGCAGAGAGAAGGAGCCCGCAGATGACCGCGCTGACCACGATCCCCGCGCCGGGCCTCGGCGCACCCCGCCCGCACCTCGTCGACGTCCCCATGGACTACCGGCTGCACGGGCGCGGACGCCGCCGCGACAGCCACCGCTTCCCGGCCGCGACCTACCTGTGCCACAGCGTCGCCCGTGAGGAGCGCGCCATCGCCCAGGAGGCGCTCGACGCGGCCGACCGGTCCGCGTCGCGTCGCATCGGCGGCCTCGGAGGCGTCGTCGCGCTGCTCTTCGTCGCCGTCCTCGCCCTGCTCGCCACCGGTCGCGCGGACACGCGTGGTGGCGTCCTGACCCTCGTGGCCCTCGGTGGCCTCCTCGTCGTCGCCATCGTGGCGCTCGTCGCGGTGCTGCGCAGCCACGAGCGCGAGCACGACGTCCTCGCCGAGCGGGTGCGGATGTACGACGCGCGCCTGCTCGAGCTGCGTCCGCGACGCTGACCTCCCGACGAGCCCGCCTCGGGTACCCGTGGGAGCACACGGCATACGCCATGACGACGGCCGGGACACGCTGGCGCCACACGGCCACGGTCCCGGCCGTCTCGACATACTGACGGCATGACCGAACACGTGACCATCACGACCGACGCCGGCGAGATGCCCGCGCACCTCTGGCTTCCTCCGACCGGGCACGGCCCTGGGATCGTCGTGCTGCAGGAGATCTTCGGCGTCAGCGACTACATCCAGCGCCGCGGCGCCCAGCTCGCCGAGCAGGGCTACGTCGTCGTGGCACCGGAGATCTTCTGGCGCCTCGGCGTCACCTCGCCCGTCGTGGGCGACGACGCGCTCCAGCAGGGCATGGGCCTCGTGCAGCGCCTCGACTGGCAGGCCGCCGTCACCGACGCCGCGGCGACGGTCGAGTGGCTGCGCGAACGCGACGAGGTCACCGCCGGTGTCGGCGCGGTCGGCTTCTGCTTCGGCGGGGGCCTCGGCTTCAACGTGGCAGCACACCTCGAGTCCGACGGCTCCGCGCCGCTCGACGCGCTCGTCAGCTACTACGGCTCGGCGCTCCCCGGCCTCCACGACGTCATGACGGTGACGGCCCCGAGCCTGCACCACTTCGGGCTCGCCGACTCCTTCATCGACACCGATACGGTTCGCCGCATCGAGGCCTCCGTGACCGAGCAGCCCGCGACCGTCTTCGAGACGTATGCCGGCGCCGACCACGCCTTCGACAACGACGACATGCCGTGGCACGACCCGGCGTCCTCGGCGCTCGCGTGGGCGACGACGACCGAGTTCCTCCGCGAGCGGCTGCCCGTCGGCTGAGCCTCGCCACCGCAGACCTCCTTCATCGAGCCGTGTCGAGGCAGCGTCCGGCCGTTCGACGTGGGGGTGAGCCGGCAGCCGAGCCGGACCCAGCCACACCACCGACCCAGGAGCACCTCCCATGACGCAGTTCCTCCTCTCCGTCCACCACCGCGAGGGCGACGCCATGCCCTCCGAGGACGAGATCCAGCACATGTACGCCGCCGTCGACGCCTTCAACCGGAAGCTGCAGGAGACCGGGGCGTGGGTCCACGCCGGCGGGCTCACCGATGTGAGCCAGGCCAAGGTCGTCGACGCGTCGGCCGGCGCGGGGTCGGTCACCGACGGCCCGTTCAGCGAGGCCCGTGAGTGGCTCGGCGGCTTCTGGATCGTCGAGGCCGCCGACCTCGACGCCGCCCTGGCCCTGGCCCGCGAGGGCTCGGCGGCGTGTCACGGTCCCGTCGAGGTGCGGGCCCTGCAGGACGAGTGACCTCGCACCCAGCTGTCGCGGAGGGCCCGGCACCGAGCGGGGACGGCCGTTTGCGGGTGTTCGTGACGGTCCGGGAGGACGCCTTCTTGGTCCGCGGCCGCCGACCGGGTGGGCAGGTCCCCGAGCGGGTATGGCGGGGTGGGCTGCTCTTGCAGCCTTGTCCCAGACCGTCGAGGAGTACCCGTGAAGCTGCACCCGGTCGAGGCCGTGGCTCCCAGCCTTGCCGCGCGCATCGCGGGCGCGGAGCGCGGGGAGGCGCGACGTTTCGCGTTCCGGGTCGCCCGCCTCGCGTGCACGATCGCCGGAGTGCACGACCGCAACGCCCTCGAGGTCGCCCGCAACGGTCTCGAGCACTATCCCGAGATCGAGGACCTCGTGGCGCTGTGGGACCTCGAGCGCGATCTCGACTCCGCCTGCGAGGCCCAGATCGGCACGCATCCCAGCACCTGCAACCTCGATGAGCTGCGCGAGCACGACGAATGCATCGAGGCCCGTGCCGTCGCCGCCGTCATCGCGGCCCTCAAGCCCGACGCGATCGTCGCCGCCCGGCAGGCCACCCAGGAGGCGCTCGCCGCCGGGTGCGAGGCCTCTGCGCTCGTGGCCATCGCCGACGAGGTCCTCTGACGCTTCGGCCCCACGGGTCCACTCCCTCACGTCTTCGGCTGTCCACACAGGCTGCCACCGGGTAGGGGGACGGTGAGCGACCGCGAGAGAAGGGCGACATCGTGAAGACCATCCGCGAGATCATGACAGAGGGTCCCGTCGTGCTCGGGCCCGAGGCGACGGCCGTCGACGCGGCCCGCGCCATGCGCGACGTCAACATCGGCAGCGTCCTCGTGGTGGACGGCGACCAGCTGGTCGGCATCGTGACGGACCGGGACATCGTGCTGCGGGTCATCGCAGAGAACGTGGCCCCCGGTTCGGCCATGCTCTCGAGCATCAGCACCCCGGCCGACGTGGTGGCCGCACCGGACGACCTCGTCGGCGACGTCGTGCGCCTCATGCGCGACAGTGCCGTGCGTCGCGTTCCCGTCGTGGAGGGCGGCACGCCGGTGGGAGTCGTGTCACTCGGCGACCTGGCGATCGAGCAGGATCACGGCTCGGTCCTCGCAGACATCAGCGCGGCCGCGCCCGACCGCCTCTGAGGCGTCTGCTGCCGAGCCGTCGCGCCCACCGGTAGGCGGGCTCGCGCACGGCGACGACCCAGGCCGGCGGTGAGGTGCCGGCGAGCTCGTTGACGACCGGGTCGAACCGCGTGGCGGCGTCAGCCTGCTCGAGGTGCAGCTGCAGGAGCCCTGTCGCGCGCCAGGGGCCACCGTCGAGCGATACCGCCAGCTCGTACTCACGCGGCACGGCGTCGTCGCCGCTGGGTCTCGCGAGCAGGGCGAGCGAGTGCTCCCCGGCCCTGGTCGGCAGCAGCGTCGTCAGGGGCCGGCTCGCTGCCCACCGGACCGGACGCAGGACGTAGCGGGTGACCCGTCCCGTCCCCGTCGTGGCGAGGAGCAGGTCGGCGGGGCCGCCGGACGTGCCGGCGGCCGGCAGACGCACGGCGAGGCCGCCGACGTCCCACCAGCCGGGCCTGGTGCTCATGGCGCGCGAGACGCGGACGGTGCACGGGTGCACGCCGCGGTCGACGAGCAGCGGGACCCCGAGGTGCGCGGCCGGCGCGTCGATGCGTAGCTCGGCGTCCCAGGTCCTCCCGACGGCATGGAGCGGCTTGCGTCCGGAGGCCCACGCGACGAGCCCGAGTCCCGCGGCGAGCACGACGCCGGCAGCGCGCTCGGGAGGGGTGGGCATACGAGGCGGTGCGGGTCGCGGGAGAGAGGTGGCGGTCACGAGGTCCACCTACCCAGCCGGAGGCGAATGCGCCGTCCTGGGGCGGGGCGCTCACGCGACCGGAGAGAGGCGCTCACTCGAGTGGGGGTCGTGTCGGACGGGAGGACATCGCGGGCGGGAGGTCGGCGGCGTCGGCGGACGGCCAGGCCGCCGGGTCGGGACCGAGGGCGGCCAGCTCGGTCACCTGCTCACGACACCACGTCGAGACTTCACGTCGGCCGGACAGGACGTCCGCGGAGAACTGGCGCCACGGCACCCACTCCGCCGCCTCGACCTCGGCGGGGTCGGGGCCGGGCGCAGGCGCGACCCCGCTGACGCGACCGACGAGCACCGGGCACAGCTCCCACTCGACGACGCCGTCCATCTCGGCGCGGTAGGAGAAGCGGGGCAGCACGAGGCGCAGGTCGTGCGCGTCGAGGCCGAGCTCGTCCCGCGCGCGGCGGCCGACGGCGTCCTCGACGGGCTCACCCGGGGCCGGGTGACCGCAGGCGGAGTTGGTCCAGACGCCCGGGAAGGTGGCCTTGGCGAGGGCGCGCTGCGTCACGAGGAGCGAGCCGGTGTCGTCGAGGAGGTAGACGGAGAAGGCGAGGTGGAGCGGGGTGTCGGCGTGGTGGACCGTCGCCTTGGGCGCCGTGCCGATGGCCTCGCCGTCCGGGGAGACGAGCACGACGAGCTCCTCCTCGCCGGTCGGGGTCACGGCGATCATCGGCCGGGCCTCGCCAGCTCGTTGACCGCGCCACGGAAGACCGGGGGCAGGGTCGCGGCGGCCGGCACGAGCAGCCACCGGGTCCACGCAGGGCGGGTGACGTGGACGAGCGCGTGCGTCAGCAGCGTGTAGCGCCGGGTGGCCGCCCGCCACGACCGCTCGTAGGACTGTGGGTCGTCGCCGGCGACCGCCGCGACCGCGGCCCGCGCGTGGGCGAGGCCGAGCGAGATGCCTTCTCCCGTCAGGGCGTCGACGTAGCCGCTCGCGTCGCCGGCGAGCAGGACCCTGCCCGCGACGCGGTGCGTCGTGCGCTGTCGCAGCGGCCCGGCACCGCGCACCGACGTCACGACCGGCGCCCCGTCGAGGCGCTCGCGCAGCTCGGGGAACTCGGCAAGACTCTCCGACAAGGGGTTTCGCTGCTTGCTGAGCACGGCGACCCCGACGAGGTCGTCGGCGACGGGCGTCACGTACGCCTCTCCGTGGGCGCCCCAGTGCACCTCGACGTGGTCTCCCCACGGGGGTATGCCGTAGTGCTGGCGGAGCCCGTAGCGGCGGAGCGGGCGCGTGTCGGCCGTTCGAGCGACGCCTCGGCTGCTGGTGGTGAGGCGGCGGCCGGTCGGGTGGTCGCGGTCGAGACCGAGGGAGCGGCGCGTCGGCGAGTGCAGCCCGTCGGCGGCGATGACCCAGGGCGCGGTGAGTGTCGGCCCGTCGCTGCCCGCGTCGTCGGTGCGCACGGTCACGCCGGTGTCGTCCTGCGTCACCTCGGTCGCGCCGAACGGGAGCACCTCGACGCCGGCGGCGACCACGGCCTCGGTCAGGGCGGCGTGCAGGGTGGTGCGCCGGATGCCCCGTCCCGGACCGGCCGTGAAGTCGGCCTCGGCGACGCGGCCCCGGGCGATGTAGCGGATGCCGCGGAGGTCGTGTCCGGCCGGGTCGACCCCGAGGCCGGCGAGGGCCTGGAGGCCGCCGGGCATCAGGCCCTCGCCGCAGGCCTTGTCGATCGAGCCCGCCCGCGGCTCGAGGACGACGGGAGACAGACCCGAGCGGACGGCATACAACGCCGTGGCGAGGCCGACAGGGCCGCCGCCGATGACGATGACGTCGACGCTCACGGGGTGGCCCCAGTGGGGGCGCCTGCGGGAGAGCCGATCTCGCGCAAGGCATCGTTCTCGACGCGGATGCGGACGGTGAGCAGGGCCGCGTTGGCGACGGTGAAGACGAGGGCCGTCACCCAGGCGGTGTGCACGAGCGGCAGGGCGAGGCCCTCGACGACGACGGCGACGTAGTTCGGGTGCGGGATGACGCCGTAGGGGCCGCGGCGCACGAGCGGGAGGCCGGGGACGACGATGACGCGGGTGTTCCACTGGTTGCCGAGGGTCGTGATGCACCACCAGCGCAAGGCCTGGCTGGCCACGACGAGCGCGAGCATGACCCAGCCGAGCGCCGGGACGAACGGGCGGTCGGCGAGCCACACCTCCGCGACGGCACCGACGAGCAGGCCCGTGTGGAGCACGACCATGACGGGGTAGTGCGACTGCCCCCGCTCGACACCGCCGCGCGAGAACGCCCATGCGGCATGGCGTTTCGACACGACGAGCTCGGCGAGACGCTCGAGCCCGACGAGCAGGACGAGGCCGGTGAAGAGCCACTGGGAGGTCATCGCCACTCCTGTCAGTCGGCCGCGCGGAGCAGGACGAGCTCGAGGCAGAAGCCAGGGCCCATCGCCATGAGGACGCCCCACGAGCCCGGCTCGGGGGTGTGGTCGGCGAGGGTGTCGGCGAGCACGTGGAGCACGGACGCGGAGCTGAGGTTGCCGATGCGGTCGAGCGAGCGCCAGGTGACGCCGAGCGCCTCCCGGTCCACCCCGAGCGCCTCCTGCATCGCCTCGAGGACCTTGGGCCCGCCGGGGTGCGCGACCCACCAGCCGATGTCGGCGCGGGTCAGGCCCTGTCCGGCGAGGAAGCGGTCGACATCGTCGCGGACGTTCTCGCGCACGAGGTCGGGGACCTCGGCGCCGAGGACGATGCGCAGCCCCGTCGCGCCGACGTCCCAGCCCATGGCGCGCTCGGTGCCGGAGTAGAGCCGGCTGCGGGTGGCGACGACGCGTGGCTGGGCCGACGCGAGGTCGGCCGCGCGGTGGGCACCGACCATGACGACGGCGGCGGCGCCGTCGCCGAAGAGGCCGCTGGCGACGAGGTTCGCGGTCGAGCGGTCGTCGCGCTGGACGGTGAGGCTGCACAGCTCGACGGAGAGGAGCACCGCGACGTCGTCGGGATGGCCGAGGAGGTAGTCGTGGACGCGGGCCACACCGGCGGCGCCCGCGACGCAGCCGAGCCCGACGAGGGGGACCCGCTTCACGTCGTCACGCAGCCCGATCTCGGCGGCGACGCGGGCCTCGATCGACGGGACGGCGAGGCCGGTGATCGTCGTCGACATGATGAGATCGACGTCCTGCGGGGTGAGACCACAGGCGGCGAGCGCCTTGGTGACCGCGTGCGAGCCGAGCTCGGTCGCGACCCGGATGAACTCGTCGTTGGCCGCGCCGAAGTCCGCGAGCTGCCAGTAGCGCTCGAGCGGCAGGGCCAGGTGGCGCTGGCTCACCCCGGCGTTGGCGTGGAAGCGCTCGAGGAGCGCCCGGTCCGACCCGGTCGAGCCGAGCACGTCGGCGAAGGCCGCCGTGACCTCGGCCTGCGCGTAGCTGTGCTCGGGCAGGACGCCGCGGACGGCCGCTAGGTGGCTCACCGCCTCAGAGTAGGCGCCCCGGGCGCCGGTGTGTCGCGAGGCTGGACAGGGCCTTCGGCAGAGCGTCGCGTCCCCGGCGGTCCCCGGAGGGTGGCGGCGGGAGCCCTAGGCTCGGCCCGTGGCGGTGCGGCGGACGGTGCGGGGTCTGGCGCTCGCCTGCCATCCGGGCCCGACCGTGGCCGTCACCGTGCTCACCGCCCTGCTCGCCTGGTCGGCGGGCCACACGCTCGCGCGCGGGCTGCTCGTGACCGCGGCCGTGCTCACCGGCCAGCTGTCGATCGGCTGGTCGAACGACCTCCTCGACGCACGTCGTGACCGCGCCGTCGGGCGCACCGACAAGCCCTTGGCCGCCGGCGCCGTGACCGAGCCGGTCGTCCGCGCCGCCTGCGGAGCCGCGCTCGTCGCGTGCGTCGTGCTGTCCCTCGCGTGCGGCTGGGCCTCGGGATTCGTCCACCTCTTCCTCGGCGTCGCGTCGGGCTGGGCGTACAACCTGTGGTTCAAGCGCACCGCGCTCTCCCCGCTGCCGTATGCCGTCGCGTTCGCCGCGCTGCCGGCCGTCGTCACGCTCGCCCTCCCCCACCCCGTCTGGCCGCCCGCGTGGGTGCTCCTCACCGGCGCGCTGCTCGGGGTCGGCGCGCACCTGCTCAACGCCCTGCCCGACCTCGCCGACGACGAGGCGACCGGGGTGCGCGGTCTGCCGCACCGGCTCGGGGAGCGGGTCGTGCGGTGGCTGGCACCCACGGTGCTGCTCGCGGGGTCGGTCGTGGCGGCATACGGCCCCGGTCCTGACGCCGTCGGGCTGGGACTGCTCGCAGCGAGCGTGGCTCTCGCGGTCGTGGCCGTCGTGGGGCGCGGGCGCCTGCCGTTCGTCGCGGCGGTGCTCATCGCCCTCGCGAACGTCGTCAGTCTCGTCGTGCGCAGCTGAGCTCAGTCGGTCGGCGTGATCCGGACGACGACACGAGTGCTGTTGCCGCGGCGCACGACCCACTCGATGGCCATGAAGATGCGGAACTCGACGCCGTACTTGCGCGCGAGCCGACGGTTGACCGCCTCGGAGGCGGCGGAGTCGCGGATGATCTCGGCGCGGCCCTCGACGACCGGGGCGTCGGGCTCCACGTTGCCGCGGCGGTCGCACGGCTGGATCGTGACGCGCGGGTCGTGGCGCAGGCGCTTGAGCTTGCCGGCACCGTCGGGCGTGCTGACGATCGCGGCCCCGGCGTCGGGCAGCACCCACACGGGGGTCGGGACCGGCTCGCCGTTGCGGCGGTACGTCGTCAGCAGCACGAAACGTTCGCCGCCGAGGTTGTGGAGCGTGGGCGCCTGGGTCATGGGCCAGACGTACCCGGTCCGCCGGCGCCGCCTGCAGGGAGGCCCCGCCGGCACCCTGTGCCTTGGGTCACCCCCTGACCCACGGACGCCGTTCGTCCGGCTGCCGCGAGGCAAAGTCACCTCCTGACCCGATGCACAGCGCGCGGTCCGTCCCGTCGTCGCACCTCGTGGCTACGATCGGCGGGTGAGCGCCAAGCCCGTCGTCGTCGAAGCGCCCAGTCCGTCGAGCCCGTCCGGGGTGCGGGAGGTGCGCGTCTCGAGCCCCGACCGGGTGCTGTGGCCGGCGGCCGGGATGGCCGACGGGCAGCCCGTGACGAAGCTCGACATGGCGCACTACCTCGTCGCCGTGGCCGACCCGATGCTGCGGGCGCTCGGCGGCCGGCCGGTGACGCTCCAGCGCTTCCCGGAGGGCATCGAGGGCGATGAGTTCTTCTCCAAGAACCCACCCAAGGGCGTGCCCGAGGGGACGCGCACGGTCATGTGCACCTATCCGTCGGGCCGCAGGCACCCGCAGCTCGTCATCGACGAGATCGCCGATGCCGTGTGGGCGGCGCAGATGAACACCATCACCTTCCACCCGTGGCCGGTCCGCACGGCCGACGTCGACCGGCCCGACGAGCTGCGCATCGACCTCGACCCCCAGCCGGGGCGCGGTTTCACGGACGCCGTCGAGGCCGCGCTCGCCCTGCGCGAGGTGATGGCCGAGATCGGGCTCACCGCGTGGGCCAAGACCTCCGGCAACCGGGGGGTCCACGTCTATGCGCGGGTCGCGCCGACCCACGAGTTCCTCGACGTGCGGCACGGCGTCATCGGCATCGCGCGCGAGCTCGAGCGACGCCTCCCCGACCTCGTGACGACCTCGTGGTGGAAGGAGGAGCGCGGCGAGAAGATCTTCGTCGACTTCAACCAGGCCTGCCGCGACCGCACCATCGCGTCGGCCTACTCCCCCCGGCCGCTCCCCGGTGCGCCGGTGTCGACGCCGGTGACCTGGGACGAGCTCGCGACCGTCGACCCCAAGGAGCTGACGGTGCGCACCGTGCCGCAGCTCGTCGCCGACCGCGGCGACGCGTGGGCCGGCATCGACGACGTGGTCGGTGACGTCGCGGCCGCGATCGCTCTGTGGGACAAGGACGTCAGCGAGCGGGGGCTCGGCGAGCTGAACTTCCCGCCCGACTACCCCAAGATGCCGGGCGAGCCGCCGCGCGTTCAGCCGAGCAAGCGGCGCACCGACAAGGCCGACGAGGAGTACATGGCGCCCAAGGCCGAGCGCGACGCCGACCTGCGCTCGACGTGGGGCATGCCGGTCGTTCCTCCCGTGTCGCCGATGCTCGCCAAGCCGGTCAAGGACTTCTCGGCCGTCAAGGTCGACGTGCTCTACGAGCCGAAGTGGGACGGCTTCCGGTCGATCATCTTCCGGTCCGGCGACCTCGTCGAGATCGGGTCCCGCAACGAGAAGCCGATGACGCGCTACTTCCCCGACGTCGTCGAGGCCGTTCTCGCCAACTTCCCCGAGAAGTGCGTCATCGACGGCGAAATCGTCCTCGTGTCACCGGAGTCGGGAGACCGGCTCGACTTCGACCTGCTCCAGCAGCGCATCCACCCGGCGGCCTCGCGCGTCAAGAAGCTGGCGGCCGAGACGCCGGCATCGTTCGTCGCCTTCGACCTGCTCGCGCTCGGCGAGGAATCCTACCTCGACAAGCCGTTCGCCGAGCGGCGCGCGGCGCTCGAGAAGGCGCTCGCCACGGCCGAGGCGCCCGTCCACCTGACCGCGGCGACAGCCGACCGCGACGTCGCGAAGGGCTGGTTCACCCAGTTCGAAGGCGCGGGCCTCGACGGCGTCATCGCCAAGCCGGTCGACATCGCCTACGAGCCCGACAAGCGCCTCATGTTCAAGATCAAGCACGAGCGCACGGCCGACTGCGTCGTCGCCGGCTACCGGGTGCACAAGAGCGGGCCCGACGCCATCGGCTCGCTCCTGCTCGGGCTCTACGGCGAGGACGGGCAGCTCGCCTCGGTCGGCGTCATCGGCGCCTTCCCCATGGCTCGCCGCAAGGAGCTCTTCGAGGAGCTCCAGCCCCTCGTCGCCGAGTGGGACGAGCACCCCTGGAACTGGGCTGCTCCAGCGGAGGATGCCGGCGGCGTCCGCACTCCGCGCTCGTCGGAGTACTCCCGCTGGAACAACCAGAAGGACCTCTCGTTCGTGCCCCTGCGTCCCGAGCGAGTCGTCGAGGTGCGCTACGACCACATGGAGGGCACCCGCTTCCGGCACACGGCGCAGTTCGTCCGGTGGCGCGAGGACCGCACGCCCGAGTCGTGCACCTTCGACCAGCTCGACGAGCCCGTCAGCTACGACCTCGCCGACGTGCTCTCCGCCGGGTCCGACTGAGCGACAGGGCGTCTCGACCCGTCAGTGGCGGGGCTGGCGGGGGCGGCGGTCGTGGTGGCGGTCGGCCGCCTCGCGCAGCTGGGAGACGACCTTGTCCTCGGCGTCCTTGAGCGCGGCCTTGGTGTCGGTCAGGTCGGAGACCCCGATGACGGTCGGCAGCCCGCTGATGCAGACCTCGACGGAGGTGTGCATGCCCGGCTGCCCGCGGTCCTTGACCCGGAGCCCGATGTGGACCATCGACGGGTCGAAGCGCTCCAGCTGGGTGAACAGCTGGGTCAGCGCGTGCTCGATGAAGGGAAGGTCGTCCGCGTGGTAGCCGTCCTCGAGACGGACCCGATCCATGTAGAGGCTGGACGTGCTCATGCCGAGCTCCTTTGCCGCGTGGGCGCCGGTGTCGACGTCCACCTCGAGTCTATCGAGGCGCCTTGGCGTGCAACCGTTTCAGGCCTATGAGGGTGGTCACCCACCGCGGGCCGCAGACGGCGCCGCGCATCGGCAGTAGCGTGCGAGCATGCAGTTCACCCAGGAGATCGTCGTCCAGGTGCCGCGGGAGCGGTTCATCGAGCTGTTCGACGACCCGGCCAACCTGCCGAAGTGGCAGGAGGGGCTGATCTCCTTCGAGCCGATGCACGGCGAGCCCGGTCACCCGGGCGCCCAGTCCCGCCTGACCTACCGCCGTGGGCGCGGCACCCTCGAGATGGTCGAGACGGTGACGCGCCGTGACCTGCCGTATGCGTTCGAGGGCACCTACGACGCCAAGGGCGTGCACTCGACCACGCGCAACGAGTTCCACGAGGCCGGCCCCGACGCCACGCGCTGGGTGACCCACAACGAGTTCCAGTTCCAGGGCGCCATGAAGGTCGTGGGCGTGCTGATGGCCAAGAGCTTCCCGAAGCAGAGCCTGTCGATGATGGAGGCGTTCAAGACCTTCGCCGAGTCGCAGGCGCGGTAGCAGGCGCGACCCCGCACAGGTAGTGCTCAGAGCAGGTCGGTGAGCTCGGTCCGGGCCGCCTCCCGCACGGCCGTGAGGGCGTCGACGGCGGTGCGCGCACCACGGGCCGCGGCGGCGAGGGCCTGGCACTCGGCGACCGAGTGGAGCGAGAGTGCCAGCCGCACGACCGGCACCTTGCTCGGCGCCATGGACAGCGACGAGGCCCCGAGGCCGACGAGGACGAGGGCGAGCAGCGGGTCGCCGGCGGACTCGCCACAGACCCCGATAGGACGGCCGGCTCGGGCGGCCCCCTCGCATGCGAGCCCGACGACGTCGAGGACGCCGGGCTGCCACGGGTCGAGCAGGTCGGACAGCGCGCCCTGCATGCGGTCGGCGGCCATCGTGTACTGCGCGAGGTCGTTGGTGCCGAGCGAGCCGAAGTCGACCTCGCCGAGCACGTCGTGGGCGCGCAGCGCGGCGCCCGGCACCTCGATCATGACGCCGGCCTTGGGCAGCCCGTTCTCGCGGACGCGCCGCGCGAACCACGCCGCCTCCTCGGCCGTGGCGACCATCGGGGCCATGACGCGCACGTCGGCGCCGGTCTCGCGGGCGGCGACGGCGAGCGCCTCGAGCTGGGCGTCGAGCAGGTCGGGCCGCTCAGCCGAGAGCCGCAGGCCGCGACGCCCGAGGGCCGGGTTCTCCTCCGGCCCGAGGTCGGCGAACTTCAGCGGCTTGTCGGCGCCGGCGTCGAGGGTGCGAACGACGACGCGTCGTCCCTCGAAGGGCGCGAAGACGCCGCGGTAGATCTCGGTCTGCTCCTCGACCGTCGGGGCCTTGGTCGCCGAGAGGTAGACGAACTCGGTGCGGAAGAGCCCGACGCCCTCGAGGTCCAGGGCTCCGGCGGCGACGGCGTCCTCGACGCCGCCGATGTTGGCGAGCAACGCGACCTCGGCGCCGTCGGACGTGCGACCCGGACCGGAGAGGTGCGACAGCGCCTCGGCGCGGCGCGCGGCCCGCTCCCGCTGGGCGGTCACGAGCTCCATGTCGGGGTCGATCGTCACCTCACCGGTGTCGCCGTCGAGCGCGACGGGGGTGCCTGCGGCGATCTCGGTGGCCCCGGCGAGCTGGACGACGGCGGGGATCCCCATCTGCGCGGCGAGGATCGCCGTGTGGCTCGTGCGGCCGCCGGCCTCGGTGACGATGCCGACGACGAGGCGCCGGTCGAGCGTCGCCGTCTCGGCGGGCGCGAGGTCCTCGGCGACGATGACGCTGGGCTCGGTGAAGGAAGGTACGCCGGGGGCCGGGACCCCGAGCACCGCTGCGACCGCGCGCGACCCGACGTCACGCAGGTCGGCGACCCGCTCGGCGAAGTAGCCGCCGAGCGCCTCGAACTGCGCGGCATACGTCTCCACCGCGTTGGCGATGGAGTGCGCCCGGCCGTGCCCGGCCGCGAGCTCCTTGGCCGCGGCCTTGACGAGGCCCTTGTCGCGGGCGATGAGGGCCGTCGCCTTGAGGATCTGCTGGGCCGTGTCGTCGACCCGGGTCGCCCGCTCCTCGAGCGAGACGGCGACCGACTCGAAGGCCGCACGCACGTCGGCGAGCGCCGCCTCCTGGTCGTCGACCGCCTTCTCATCGGCCGGCGGCCGGACCGGCGGTGCGACCTGCACCACCGGCCCGTACGCCGTGCCCGGGCTGACACCGATGCCGTGCCTGGTCTCGGAGGAGCTCGCCGACTCGGCCATGCTCGTTACTCCGCGTCGAGGTCGCGCGAGAGGAGCGCGACGAGCGAGTCGAGCGTCTCGTCGGCGCCGTCGCCCTCGGCCGTCAGGACGACCTCCTCGCCGTGCCTGGCCCCGAGGGCCATGACGCCGAGGATGCTCGTCGCGTCGACGGGGTCCTCGCCGGGCTTGGCGATCTCGACGTCGAGCCCGGACGCGCTCGCGGCCTCGACGAAGAGGGCGGCCGGGCGGGCGTGGAGCCCCACCGAGGAGGCGATGGTGACGGTGCGGGTTGCCATGGACGTGCTCCTTCTATGGATTCAGAGTGGTCGTGCTGTCGATGTGGATCAGACGGCGATCGAGCTCACGCCCTGATCAGACCGTAGCGCTCGCGTCGACCTCTGCAAGGTGCGTGTCGCGGGACTTCAGGGCGACGACGATCGCGGTCATGACGAGGACGCCGATGACGAGAGCGAGCAGGAAGAGGAGGAAGTTGCCGATGAGCGGCAGCACCCAGATGCCGCCGTGCGGCGCCCGGAGCGTCGCGCCGAACATCATCACGAGGCCACCGGTGACGGCGGAGCCGATCACGGATGAGGTGATGATGCGGACCGGGTCGGCCGCCGCGAACGGGATGGCTCCCTCGGAGATGAACGACGCGCCGAGCAGCCACGCGGCCTTGCCGTTCTCGCGCTCGGGCTCGGAGAAGAGGTGCGGGCGGACCGTCGTGGCGAGGGCCATGGCGAGCGGCGCGACCATGCCCGCCGCCATGACGGCGGCCATGATCTTCAGCTGGGGAGCGTCGGCCACCGTGCCGGCCGTGGCCAGGCCCGCGGTCGCGAAGAAGTAGGCCGCCTTGTTGACCGGGCCACCGAGGTCGAAGCCCATCATGGCGCCGAGCACGATGCCGAGGAGCAGGGCGCTCGAGCCGCTCATGTCGTTGAGGCCGCTCGTCAGCGCGTCGCTCAGGGCCTTGATCGGGCGGCCGAGGACGGTGATGAACAGTCCTGCGGTGATGAGGGTCGACAGGAGCGGGATGACGACGACCGGCATGACGCCGCGGACCCCCTTGGCGACCTTCCAGTGCGCGATCCAGCGGGCGACGAAGCCGGCGAGGAAGCCGGTGGCGAGGCCGCCGAGGAAGCCGGCGCCCATCGTCGCGGCGATGGACCCGCCGACGATGCCGGGCACGAGGCCGGGACGGTCGGCGATCGCGAAGGCGATGAAGCCGGAGAGGATCGGCACGAGGAAGCCGAAGGAGGCGCCGCCGATGACGAAGAGCAGACCGGCCCACGACTCGAGGCTGAGGGCGCTGAAGCTCTGGGTGATGTTGTACTTGCCCTCGGCCGTGAGGCCGTACTTGACGATCTCGATGGCGCCCTGCTCGCCGAGGGCGACCTGGGCGAGCATGAACGACAGGGCGATGAGGATGCCGCCTGCCGCGACGAACGGGATCATGTAGGAGACACCGGTCATGAGCCACTGGCGGATCTTCGTGCCGGTGCTCGCGCCGCTCTCGACCTTCGAGGTCAGACCGCCGGAGGAGCCACCGGCAGCGGCGGCCGCGACGGCGGCCTCGCGCTTGCTCGGGTCGGCGTCCCACTCGGTGACGAGCTGCTCGGCCTGGGAGACGAGCGCCGGGCCGTCGGAGATGCCCTTCTTGACGCCGACGTCGACGAGGGGCTTGCCGGCGAAGCGGCCGGCGTCCTTGACGGGCAGGTCGTGGGCGAAGATGACGGCGTCGGCGGCCGCGATCTCGGCCGCGCTGAGCGGCGTCGAGCCTGCCGAGCCCTGGGTCTCGACCTTCATCGTGTGGCCCGCGGCCTTCGCGGCGTTCTCGAGACCCTCGGCCGCCATGTAGGTGTGGGCGATGCCGGTCGGGCACGAGGTGACCCCGACGAGGTTGAGCACGCGCTTGGCGGCCGGGGGCGCAGCAGCGCCCGTCGTGTCCGTGCCGGCGGCACCGGCTCCGGCCCCAGCGGTGCCGGCGGCTGCGGCTGCCATGACCGGCTGGTCGAGCTCGACCTCGGCGCTGACGATCCGGACGACCTCGGCCTCCGTCGTCGCGGCGGCGAGGGCGGCCTTGAAGTCCTTCTTCATGAGGGCGCGGGCGAGCTTGGGCAGCATCTGCATGTGCGCGTCGCCGCCGGCCTCGGGGGCCGCGATGAGGAACACGAGGGTGGCCGGCCCGTCCTTGGCACCCCAGTCGATGCCGTCGCCGGAGCGCCCGAAGACGAGCGAGGGCTCGGTGATGGCGGCGCTGCGGGCGTGCGGGATGCCGATGCCGCCGGGCAGCCCGGTCGCCATCGTCTCCTCGCGCTTGCGCACGTCGCCCAGGAAGGCGTCGAGGTCGGTGCACCGGCCGGAGGCGACGAGGCGCTCGCCGAGCCTCCGGGTCGCCTCGTGGCGATCGGCACCGGTGAGGTCGAGGACGACCTGGTCTTCGGTGATCAGGAACATGGGATTTCCTTTCGGAGGATCGGGACGATCAGGTGTTCGGCGTCTGGGGCCGTGTCAGGACAGGACACTCAGGACACGGTCGAAATCGGGCTCGCGGGTCAGCTCGGCGCGTATGCCGTCGAGGTCGTCGGGTGAGGGCACGCGGCTTCCGGGGAGGGTGACCGCCGCGGCGCCCCACGTCACCCCCGTCATGAGGGCGTCCGCCGGGGCGAGCCCCGTGGACAGTCCGTGGAGCAGGCCGGCGAGCATGCAGTCGCCGGCGCCCACGGTGGACAGGGGGGCCGTGATCGTCGCGCGGGCGTGCGCACACTCGTCGGCGGTCACGAGCAGGGCCCCGTCGCCGCCGAGGCTGACGGCCACGACGTCGATGCCACCGGCGACGAGCTCGCGGGCTGCGTCGCGGACGTGGCCCAGGGTGGGCAGATCGTGGTCGACGAGCTCGGCGAGCTCCTCGTGGTTGGGCTTGATGAGGTGCGGCTTCGCGGCGACGGCGGCGGCGAACGGGGCGCCGGAGGAGTCGATGGCGACCCGCAGCCCGCGCTCGCGCACCCGGGCGACGAGGCCGGCATACAGGTCGGTGGGCGCTCCGGGCGGGAGGCTGCCGCAGGCGACGACCCACTGGGCGCCGTCGGCGCGCTCGAGGGTCGTCGCGAGCAGCGACTCGACCTCCTCGGCCGAGAGCTCGGGTCCGGGCTCGTTGAGCTTGGTCGTCGTGCCGTCGGGCTCGAGGACGCTGATGTTCATCCGGACCGACCCGCGGACCGGCACGGACGCGTAGCCGACACCGGCGGCGTCGAGCAGCTCCTCGAGGAGGTGGCCCTCGGGGCCTCCGCTCGGCAGGACCGCGACGGTGGGGCCGCCCTGCGCGGCCAGGGCGCGGGAGACGTTGACACCCTTGCCGCCCGGGTCGATGCGGCTGCTCGTGGCGCGGTGCACCTCGCCCCGGCGGAGCGCGTCGATGAGGACGGCCCGGTCGATGCTCGGGTTGGGCGTGAGCGTGACGATCATGCGGTCACCACTTCCGGTCCGGCCGCGCGGATCTCGGCGGCGACGTCGTCGTCGAGGTCGGTGTCGGTGATGACGACGTCGACGTCGGCGAGCTGGGCGAATCGGTGCAGGTGGTCGTCGCCGGCCTTGCTCGAGTCGGTGAGGACCACGCACTTGCGGGCGGCGCCGACCATGGCGCGCTTGACCAGCGACTCGGACTGGTCGGGCGTCGTGAGGCCACGGGCGACGGACAGGCCGTTGGTGCCGATGATGGCGACGTCGACGACGACGTCGGTCAGGGCCCCGGTGGCCCAGTCGCCGACGGCGGCGCCGGTCGTCCCGCGGACGCGGCCGCCGAGGAGGTAGAGCGTGATGCCGGGGTGCGTCGAGAGGACCGTGGCGGCGGCGAGGCTGTTCGTGAGGACGGTGAGGTCGAGGTCGGGCGGGAGCATCTCGGCCACGGCCAGGGTCGTCGACCCGCCGTCGAGGATGATGCTGCCGCCGCTGGGGAGCTCGTCGAGGGCGCGGGCCGCGATGCGCCGCTTGACGTCGGCGAGGCGGCCGGAGCGGGTGGCGAGCGTCGGCTCGACCTCGAGGCGCTCGACCGGGATGGCGCCTCCGTGGACCCGGCGCAGGGAGCCACGGCGCTCGAGGGCGGTGAGGTCGCGGCGCACGGTCTCGGCGGCGACACCGAGGGAGTCGGCGAGCGCGGTGACCTCGACCCGGCCGGCACGACGTGCCTCGGCGATGATCCGCTGCTGCCGCTCCGCTGCGTACATCGGACTCCCTCGTCCTGTGTGGTTTCCATCGTGCCCTCTGGGGCTCGTCCCTCAAGGAAACCACCGGTTCGGCGTGAAGTAAATAGATTCGGGCACCCGTTTCTGTGGTTTTGATGGCTGGACATCGATGAAACGGTCAAACCGGGACAGCCGACCCGACGCCCGAGCCACCACCGAGCCATCCGCTGGGCAGGCGCTCCCCCGCGACGCGGCGGACGGCATACGCTGCCGCTCGACGGCCAGTCACCGAGCAGATCGAGGACGATCCATGCAGAGCAGCACCTTCACGCTGACCACGCCCGACGGCACCGACGTCTTCGTCAACCGGTGGCTTCCCGACGGTGACCCGAGGGCGATCGTCCAGATCGCGCACGGCCTCGCCGAGCACTCGAGCCGCTACGCCCGTTTCGCGCAGCGCCTCACCGACCACGGGTATGCCGTCTACGGCTCGGACCACCGGGGCCACGGCAAGACGACCAGCCCGCGTGGCTCCTTCGCCGAGCGCGACGGGTGGCAGACGGTCATCGACGACCTGCACGCCGTGACCGACAAGGCCCGCGAGGAGCAGCCGGGCCTGCCCGTCGTCCTCCTCGGTCACAGCATGGGCTCGTTCATCTCGCGGGGGTATGCCGCGCAGTACGGTTCCGAGCTCGCCGGCCTCGTGCTCTCGGGCACCGCCGGGGGCGCCGGTGCCATCGGCAAGGTCGGCGTCTTCCTCGCCTCGACCCAGGCCCGGCTCCGCGGGCACGAGCACGTGAGCGGCCTCATGAACACGCTGAGCTTCGGTCAGTACAACTCGGCCTTCAAGCCGACGCGCACCGACTTCGACTGGCTCTCGCGCGACCCGGCCGAGGTCGACAAGTACGTCAACGACCCCGACTGCGGGTTCGTCTTCAGCGCAGGCGGATTCGCCGACCTGCTGCGTGGGCTCGAGGCGGTCAACACCGACCGCGTGGCCTCACGCATCCCCAAGGACCTGCCGGTGCACCTCGCCTCGGGCGACCAGGACCCGGTCGGCGCGAACGGCAAGGGCGTGCAGAAGGTCGCCGACCAGCTGCGCCGCCTCGGCGTCCAGGACGTCACGGTGACGCTGTGGCCCCAGGCCCGCCACGAGATCCTCAACGAGACGAACCGCGACGAGGTCGAGGTCGAGATCGTCGAGTGGATCGACGCGCACCTGCCCGCGCAGGGCTGACCCCACCGCCGGACACGGAGGTGCCCACTCGACCACGAACGTCGAGTGGGCACTTCCGTACGTCGGGCGGGACCCGATCGGCAGGCGTCAGGCGCCGCGCGGCAAATCCGAGCGCGGGCCAACCGGCCCGCTCGCGGAGGAGAGGCGGCGCGTGCCCGCGAGCGTCTGGAGGCTGCGCGTGTAGGTCGGAACGACCGTCGGCACGACGCGCGGGTCGGGTTGGGCGCTCGTCGGCACCGGGGTGTGGTGGTAGTCGGCCTGCACTCGCTCGGGCGTCACGTCGATGACGACGTAGCCGTGGCTGACGCCGTCGATGTAGCGCAGCCACGGGTTGAGCTGCTGCGCCGCGCCGATGGCCTGCCGCGTCACGGCGACGACGACCTCGGGCGGCTGGCCGGCGAGCTGCGGCGTGCCGCCGAGCACTTCGAAGAAGCCGTCGCTCGTCACCGACGGGCAGACGAACTCGACCCCGGCGGAGGCGTATGCCGTCTGGCCGGGTGACGACGTGACGGGCAGGTCGCACGAGAACGACGCGTGGATGTCGCCGGTGAGCACGACCGCGTCGCCGGCGGACGCAGGCTGCGCCGCGAGGTGGGTGAGCAGGCTCGTGCGGTCGGCGGTGTAGCCGTCCCACTGGTCGGCGTTGACGAAGGTGTAGCCCGGGGCGCCGAGCGCGGCGCCGGGGTAGAGCACCGGCGCGACCATGACCTGGTTGCCGAGCAGGTGCCACTGGCGGCCCTGCTCGGCGAGGCCGTCCTTGAGCCACGTCAGCTGCTCCGGCTCGGGCAGGTGACGCGCCGGCGAGGCGAGGGCGCCGTCGATCGCGGGGTTGCCGATCGGGACGAAGCCGTCGAAGGGCACTCCGGGCACGGTCACCTGGGCGCTTCGGTTCTGCCGGGTCTCGAGGATCGACAGGTCGCCGAGGGCGCCGAACGTGAACCGCTTGAAGAAGCGCGTGCCCCGGTGCGGCACGGACTGGTCGGGCATCCGGAACGGCATCCACTCGAGGTAGGCCTGCATGGCCTGGGCACGACGCTCGAGGTAGGCGCCCTCGTCGGCCTGGTGGTTCTGGGCGCCGCCGGCCCACGCGTTGTTGGCGACCTCGTGGTCGTCGAAGATCGTGATCCACGGGAGCTTCTGGTGGGCGGCCTGCGCGTCGGGGTCGGCCTTGTGCAGCGCGTGGCGCAGCCGGTAGCCGGTGAGGTCGATGGTCTCGGTGGGCGGCTGGCTGTCGCGGACGCCGACGAGCGCAGCGGGGCCGTAGCGGTCGTCGCCGTTGCCGTACTCGTAGATGTAGTCGCCGACGTGGAGCACGAAGTCGAGGTCGTCGCGGGCGGCGATGGCGCGGTAGGCGGTGAAGAAGCCGCCCGTGTAGTTGCTGCAGCTGACGAGCGCCATCCGCAGCGCGTGGGTCTCGCCCGCGATGTCGCCGGCGGTCTGGGTGCGCCCCACGTCACTGAACTCCCCGAGCGACTGGAAGCGGTAGTAGTAGCGCGTGTAGGGGTCGAGGCCCGTCACGTCGACCTTGACCGTGTGGTCGCTGTCGGGCGAGGTCATGACGGTGCCGTGCGCGGCAACGCGGGTGAAGCGCTGGTCACGGGAGACCTGCCAGCGCACGGGGATCGGGCGGCCGAGACCGCTGCCCGGCGCGGCGACGGGCTCGCCCGGCCGGGCCGGCGGCGTGGCGCGGGTCCAGATGATGACGGAGTCGGCGGTGGGGTCGCCGCTGGCGACCCCGTAGCCGAAGATGCCCCGGCTCGCGGGCGCCGCAGCGGCGGCGGGGTCGAAGACGCGAGGGACGGCGAGGGCGGCGGTGGCCGCGGCCACACCCTTGAGGAGGGTGCGCCGGTCGAGGGACGGCGTTGTCATGGTCCGGAGGCTATGCCCGCCCGGTGACCGACAGGGGCGTACGCGTCGACCGGCATCGGGCGGCCGCGTGACCGATGGTGGTCGCGACCTCGCCCTACGTCACTGCCCCGCTGGCCGGAGCAGTGACGTAGGAGACGAGGGGCGGATGGCCTGCGCGCTACGTCAGTGCTCCGTGTGGCGGAGCAGTGACGTAGGGGGCGAGGGGCGGATGGCCTGCGCGCTACGTCAGTGCTCCGTGTGGCGGAGCAGTGACGCAGGGCGCGGCAGACGGCATACGGCCTCGGGGGTCCCGGCGAGCGCGCGGGTTGACGCAGGGTGGCGCGGGGTGACGCAGGGTGGCGCGGGGTGACGCAGGGTGACGCGGAGGGTCCGGGGACGTAGCGTCGGGGGCATGAGCACCTGCCTGCGAGTCCGGTCATGACCCGCCCCGTCCGTGTCGTCATCGGCGTCCTCGTGCTGCTCGTCGGGGCGCTGTGGACGCTGCAGGGCCTCGGCTACGTCGGCGGGAGCGCGATGTCGGGCAACACGCTGTGGGCGGTCATCGGGCCGATCGTCGCCGTCGCGGGTCTCGGGCTGGCGCTGTCGCGGCCGCGCCGCCGACCCTGACCGGGCGGCGCGAGCCCGGCGACGAGCTCAGGCGGTCGGCTGACGGGGGTCCGACTGGTCGGCCAGGACGACGTCGTCGGTCGGCACCACGTCATCAGCCGGTGGCGGGACCGTCGGTGGCGGGACCGTCGGTGGCGGGAGCGTCGGCGGGGGCGGCGGTCCCGGCGGCACCTCCGCACCACCCTCGTCGAGCTGGAAGGGCGGGTAGACGTCGGTCATGAGCGCGGCGTAGGCGATGACGCGGTAGACCCAGCGGTTGAGCCCGATGACGAGGTCGAAGAGGGCCCGCGGGTAGTGGCCGGCGAAGAGGAGCGAGAGACCGGCGACGAGGACGAGCAGGCCGAGCAGGCCTCCGCTGAGGATGTCGAGGCGCCCGTTGCCGTTGACGTCCCTGGCCCAGCTCCACGCCCACGTGCCGCCACCGACGAGCAGACCGACGATGAGGTAGTGCGGGATCGCGAGCAGCCACCACTTGACGAGGACGAGGCCGCGCGAGAGCCGCTCCGGGTAGGCGATGTCGAGCCGCGCCGGGTAGTCCGGCTCGAGCTCGAGGCTGAACGGCGGGTAGCGGTCGGTGCCGAGTCCGCCGCTGCTGGCGTAGTACGAGACGCGCCACGACCAGCGCAGCACCCCGACGTTGAACTCGAAGAGCCCGCGCGGGTAGCGCCCCGTGAAGAGGATCGCGAAGAACGCGACGACGCTGACGACGGAGAACGCGAGCCACAGGAAGCCGAGCACGATGAAGTGCGGGATCGCGAGGAACCACTTGACCAGCCAGAGCCAGCGGGACAACGGCTCGTCGAGACGCGCGTCGAGGGCGACGGGACTGACGGCCCGAGGGTGGCTCGGCCACGAGGCGGGGGCCGTGGCCGCCCCGGGTCCAGCGGTCGCGACGTCGCCCCCGAGAGGCGCCACCGGCACGGGAACGGGAGGCAGGGTCGCCGGGGTCGGCGGGCGGGTGCCGCTCGCGCCTCGGATGATGAGCGCGATGGCGATCCCGGTCATGACGAGACCGATGCCGAGCATGACGAGGGCGAGGGGCAGGAGGAAGCCCGCCCGGACGCCGATCGTCGAGCTCACGGCGACGCCGGCGCTGCCGTCGGCGTTCATGATGACGACGGCCCACTGCCCGCCCGTCACGCGCCAGGCCAGCTCCTGCTGGCCGGCGCCGGTGGCCGACGTGGTCCAGAAGGTCTGCGACGTCGGGGCGGCCACGGTCGCCGCGCCCGGGGTCGAGCGCAGGACGGCGGCCCGCAGGGTGCCGTCGCGCGCGCTCGTGATGCCGACGACCTGGTCGTGGGAGACACCCTCGAGGTATGCCGTGAGGCTGCTCGCGGGCGCGATGCCGAGGAAGACGTCCGGCCCGGAGGCAATCGGTCGTGCGGTGAGCCGGAGGTCGAGGTCGAGGCGGTCGAGCACCCAGGAGGGCACGTCGGGCCCGGTCTCGACGACGACGTCCTCGGCCGTGATGGCCGGCGTCGGGCTCGAGAGGGCGGGCAGCGTCAGGGAGAGGTAGCCCGCGTCGTCCCGCCCGACGGCATACGTGATGCCGAGGCCGGCTCCGCCGAGGAGCAGGCCGAGCCCGGGCAGGAGGAGCAGGCACCCGATGACCAGGGCGGCGATGTGCCGCCCGGCCGGGTGGTACCCATCCGTCCGGCCCGGCGGCGGAGTGCGGGGGTCGGGGAGCATGGGCGTGGTGGCGGTCATGGTGATCACATCCTGGGGAAGCGGCCGGTGACGAGTCTGACGATGGCCTCGACGATCCCGATGAGGCTGCCGACGAAGCCGATGACGAGCAGCACACGGGCGACGACCTCCCAGCCGGTGCCGATGACATCGAGTGGGAAGACCCGCCAGACCTGGGTGATGGCGATGAGCCCGAAGCCGATGGAGATGATGTCGCCGAAGGCCCGCGGACGTGGCAGGTCGACGACGACGTTGACGAGGTCGGCGCTCGCCCGGGCGACGATCGAGGCGTTGACGGCGCCGAGGACGAGGACCGTGCGAGGGGTGAGGAACGGCACGACCTCCCAGCCCGGCCAGACGTTGATGAGCAGGAGCATGACGAGGCTGGTGAGGAGCGAGCCGGCGTAGGCCGCGCGACGGCCCCGCACCGGTGCGGGGTCACTTTGGTCGAGCTGGTGGCCCGTGTGGTGGTCGCGCGAGTCGGAGGGCAGGTGTTCGGTCGGCGTGCTCATGATGCGCTCCCGGTGAACGAGACACCCGCATGGGTGCCGAGGACGGCAAGGACGTCGAGCGGGAGGGTGGCCCGCACCGCGGCGGCCAGGCCACCGGGCACGACCTCTCGCAGCTCGTAGCGCGCCCGGACGAGGGGCGCCGGGACCGACAGCACGCGCGTCAGGTCGATCGGCGTGCCGCTGACGACCGCCTCGCACTCCCCCGCGTCGACGGCCGCCCGGATCGTCGCCTCGAGGTCGCGCACCTGCTCGGCCCCGTAGCCCATGGCCGGCAGGACACCCCGCGCGTTCGGGTAGGTCGCGTACGTCGCGGCGATCGAGCCCACGGCATACGGCATCGGGTCGACGAGCAGGGCCGCACCGGCCGCGCGGGCGCCCACGACGCCGGCGCCGTAGGTCATCGACCCGTGCGTCAGGGTCGGGCCGTCCTCGACGACGATGACGCGGCGTCCGTGCACGGCGGCCGGGTCGTCGACGGTGACCGGGCTGTCGGCGCGCAGCACCGTGGCCCTCGGGTTGAGCGAGCGCACCGACGCCTCGACGGCCTCGATGTCGGCCGTCCGCGCCGAGTCGCACTTGGCGATGACGACGACGTCGGCCATCCGGACGTTCGCCTCGCCGGGGTGGTAGGCCGCCTCGTCGCCCGGGCGCAGCGGGTCGGCGAGCACGACGTGGAGGTCCGGGACGTAGAACGGCAGGTCGTTGTTGCCGCCGTCCCAGAGGATGACGTCGGCCTCCTGCTCGGCCTCGCGGAGGATCCGCTCGTAGTCGACGCCCGCATAGACGACGACACCCGCGTCGAGGTGCGGCTCGTACTCCTCCCGCTCCTCGATGGTGCAGTCGTGGCGGTCGAGGTCGGCATAGGTCGCGAAGCGCTGGCAGGCCTGGGCGGCCAGGTCGCCGTAGGGCATCGGGTGGCGGACCGCGACGACGCGGAGGCCGAGGTCGATGAGCATCCGCGCGAGGTAGCGCGTCGTCTGGCTCTTGCCGACGCCCGTGCGCACGGCGGTCACGGCGACGACGGGCTTCGTGCTGCGCAGCATCGTGCGCCGCGCGCTGTGGAGGCGGAAGTCGGCGCCCGCCGGGATGCAGCGCGAGGCGAGGTGCATGACCTGCTCGTGCCGCACGTCGGAGTAGGCGAAGACGACGACGTCGACGTGCTCCCGCTCGACGAGGTCGGTCAGCTCGGACTCGGCCACGATCGGAATGCCTTGCGGATAGAAGGGTCCCGCGAGCTCGGGCGGGTAGCGCCGTCCGTCGATTTCGGGGATCTGCGTCGCGGTGAAGGCGACGACCTCGTAGGCCGGGTCGTCGCGGAAGACGACGTTGAAGTCGTGGAAGTCGCGACCGGCGGCGCCGAGGATGACGACGCGGGTCCGGGAGGCACGGGGAGTGTCGGTGCTGGGGGTGCTCATGGCCATCTCCACCGGCTGGGTCACCGACGTGACCGACACACCCCACCGCGGGTAGTCCTGGCTGCGGGACCCGCCTCTTCGAGTGTCCCACCGGGGTGTCGGGGCGGCGACGGTCCGAGAGCGGGATCACCCCGGTTTCGAGTCACATTCGGGTGCCGCCGACGCAGCCCGGTGCCACGATCGAGGGGTGAGCGACACGGCGGCACGAACCGAGGCAACACACGAGCACGTCTCCCTGGCGCAGAGCTGGATCGCGGGCAACTACAACCCGTTGCCCGTCGTCCTCGCCTCCGCCGAGGGTGCGTGGGTGACCGACGTCGACGGTCGCCGCTACCTCGACGCGCTGGCCGGCTACTCGGCCCTCAACTTCGGGCACCTGCACCCGACGCTCGTGGCCGCGGCTCGGTCACAGCTCGACCGGCTGACGCTGACGAGCCGCGCCTTCCACAGCGACCGGCTCGGGCCCTTCTGCCGGGACCTCGCGACGCTCGCCGGCAAGGAGCTCGTGCTGCCGATGAACACCGGCGCCGAGGCCGTCGAGACGGCGATCAAGACGTCGCGACGGTGGGGCTACGAGGTCAAGGGCGTGCCGGACGGCCGGGCCCGGATCGTCGTCATGGCCGGCAACTTCCACGGCCGCACGACGACGATCATCAGCTTCTCCGACGACCCGCTCGCGCACGACCACTACGGCCCCTACACGCCCGGCTTCGACCTGGTGCCCTTCGGCGACCTCGAGGCGCTCGAAGCCGCGGTGACCGACGAGACCGTGGCCGTGCTCCTCGAGCCGATCCAGGGCGAGGGCGGCGTCATCCTCCCGCCCGAGGGGTGGCTGCGCGACGTGCGCCGGCTGACGCGGGAGCGGAACGTGCTCATGGTGGCCGACGAGATCCAGTCAGGGCTCGGCCGCACGGGCACGACCTTCGCGTGCGACGTCGAGGGCGTCGTGCCCGACATCTACGTGCTCGGCAAGGCCCTCGGCGGCGGCATCGTCCCCGTGTCGGCGGTCGTCGCGGACCGTGACGTGCTCGGCGTCTTCACGCCCGGCAGCCACGGCTCGACGTTCGGCGGCAACCCGCTCGGTGCGGCCGTCGGGCAGGCGGTCGTCGGGCTGCTCGCGACCGGCGAGTTCCAGCAGCGGGCTCGGCAGCTCGGTGCGCTCCTCGACGACGGGCTGCGCGAGCTGCTCGGGCACGGCGTCGACGCGGTGCGTTGCCGCGGCCTCTGGGCCGGCGTCGACATCGACCCGAGCCTCATGACCGGGCGCGAGGCGTCGCACCGCCTGCTCGAGCACGGCGTCCTCGTCAAGGACACGCACGGCTCGACGGTGCGCATCGCTCCCCCGCTCGTCATCGGCGAGATGGAGCTCGAGATCCTCCTCGACGCCTTCCGCGCCATCCTGCGCTGAGCGGAGCGGCACCGATCGGCACCGAGCGGCACCGAGCGGCCCCGAGCGGCACGGGGGGACGGTGCACGCGGGCGGGGGGCCGTATGCCGTCCCCGCCCGCGCGTCGCTCGTGACCTGCCGGTCCGGCCGGCCCGGCTCAGCCGGGGAAGCCGAAGCAGGGGTAGAAGCCCTCGACGCCGGGACGCGGCACCTCGATGCAGCGCGAGCGCGACTGCTCGATGACCGCGTCGGTCGCCGTGCCGTGGCAGAGCGCCCGGCCACCTGGACGGAGACACGCGCCGAGGCGTCGCGCCGGAGGTTGTTGTCGGTCGCGTTGACGTTGCCGTCACCGAAGTGGTCGTGGTTCGAGACCGTCGTGTGCTCGAGCGGGCCGGTGCCGGTCCACGTCGCGGCGAGACGGACCGTGACGGGGACGCCGTCACCGTCGGTGCCGGCGAGGCTCGTCGTGACGGATGCACGGGTGAGGCGCGGGTCGACGACGAGCGGCGCCCCGTTCTGCGCGTCCGCCTCGAAGATGACGGTGCCGCCACCACCTCCGGCGGCCGCCGTGACCCCGCCGGTGCCGGTCCGGGTGACACTTGTGCAGGTGTCGGTGACGCGGACGAAGACCGATGTCAGACCCTGCTTGCCCACGGGACCGGGCTGGGCGGCATACATGGCCGTGCTCGAGGAGACGAAGACCTCGGTCAGCTCGCAGCCCTGCGTCGAGGCGATGACCGCGGACGCCGAGGTGGAGCCGATGGTGTGGTAGATCCGGGGCTGTGCGGCCCCGGCGGACCCGGCGGTGAGGGGTCCGAGGACGAGCGGCACGGCCAGGACGGCCGCGGCGACGAAGGCGCGTTTCATGATGACTCCCAACCGATTCCCCCCTGCCGCTTCCAACGTGACACCGATGCAGTGGACCGACTGTGCCATCGGCCGTCTCGTCCGTCACATCACGTAGTCAGGCGCGTGGGGACCTGCTAGGCCGGAGGGAGGGAGAATGCCCTCGAGACCTGAGGAGGCGTCATGGCACGGAAGAAGTGGTCTGACCTGACGAGCGGACAGCAGCGGGCGATCCTCGTCGCGGGCTGCGTGCAGCTGTCGCTGGCCGCGACGGCGTGGGCCGACCTGGCCCGACGACCGGCGAGCGAGATCGTGGGGAGCAAGGGGAAGTGGGCGGCGATCATCGCCATCAACTTCGTGGGCCCGATCGCCTACTTCACCCGGGGACGGCGGGTCACCGCCTCGGACGCAGTGTCGTGACATCGACCGACAAGATCTGACATCGGTTGTATGTAGCGCGTTGCAGGAATCGGATTCGACTGCGCCTGTTGCCGTTTCGCGCCACGATCGAGATCCGTGGCCATCATGGGCCACCTGACTCCTGTGAGGACGACATGGTCGACGGCAACGATGCATTCACTCCCACCCGCCGCGGGGCGCTCAAGACCGGAGCCCTCGGTCTCGGCGGCCTGACCGGGGCCCTCGCGCTCGGCAGCAGCGCTCCGGCCTCCGCGGCAGGCCTTCCCTCGATGGGCACCGTCGCCGCTCTGGCGGGCGTGACGGGTGGCAACTTCTTCCTCCGGCTCGACGGTGTCCCCGGCGACAGCGTGGACGCCGACCACGCCGGGTGGATCGATCTGAACGACTGGTCGACGGGGGCCACCAACGGCGCCATGCTGACCTCGTCCGGCTGGTCCTCGAGCAAGCCCAGGGTCGACACGGTGTCCCTCTCCGCGCAGGGCGGGTCGCAGAGTCCGCGACTGTTCCTGCGCACCGTGAACGGCCGACGCAGCGCCGGCGCCCTGCTCCAGGGCGTGTCACGCGGCGACAGCCCGAGCACCTACCTCGAGGTCGAGCTGCGTGACGTGGCGGTCGCCTCCTACGACGTCAAGGCCGGCGAGGACGGTTCGATCGTCGACGAGTTCGCTCTCGCCTACGGGAGCATCCGCTACTCGATCTACCTCCAGAGCGCGACCGGCGGGGCGGACGAGACCATCTCGGCGACATGGAACGTGCGCACCGGCACGGGGACCTGAGCCTCGCCGTCGTCCTGCGTCGGGCGCGCGGCCTACGTCACGGTCGCGCGCTCGGCGCGGTCGCGGATGCCGCGGAGCATCTTCTGGCTCATGAGCGAGCTCGCTGCCGAGACCGGCTCGACGAGGAGCGGTGACCAGCGGTGCGTGTTCGCGAAGCGTTCTCGGCTGATGAGGCGCGTCGCCCGGTGCGGGTGCCGGCGCAGGACGAACGACCACGTGAAGTCGTACGGCGCGCCCTCCGGGTCACCCGGCATCGCGGGCGCGGCGTGCAGCACGAGCGAGCGTCCGGGGTCGACCGAGGCGACGGCGAGCGCGACCTGCGGGTGGAGGCGCACGAGGTCACCGACGGCGAGGTGCTGCCACTCGTCGACGACGGTGTCGGCACTGTGCAGCCGGCAGCCGGCGAGGTTCTCGAGGCGGTCGTAGCTGTAGAAGCCACCCCGGTCGGCGCCGAGCTGCACGACCCACGGCCAGACGGCCTCGGGTGGGGCCTCGATGGTGATGGCACGGGTGGCGACGAGCCCGGCGACGGGGAGGATGTCGTCGCCCGGGAGGTGCTCGCGCGTCTCCTCGGTCGTCGCGCCCCAGTGCAGCGCCGACCATCGCAGCGTCACCACGGACAGGACCGCGGCGCCGACGACCACGGGTGCGACAAGGCGCCTCATGCTCTTCACGGTAGTCCGGAATCCGTTGGCGGGCGGCGAGATCCGCGTCACCATCGAGGCGAGGACCGAGGCATCCGCCGAGACCGTCGACGACGCGAGACGGCCCGGAAAGTGTTGGAGCCCGGCTCGCGTTCGCGAGTCCGGGCTACCAGTGACGGTTCACGTACCACAACGGGCCAACCGTCGAAGTCTTGGTCTTCCTGGGAACGAGTGTCCCGCCCCAGGGCGACCGCGACAGAGTGACACGCCGGTGTCGGCGCAGTTCGTGGAAATGACGCAAGATGGCACAAACGGACCAGAAGTGACTAGTCCGCGGGCCTCTGTCAGGTGAGCGGCGACCCCGTCGCGAGGCCGGCGAGCGCACCGTCGGGGACGACGCGGACGCAGCCCCACTCGAGACCGAGCCGGTCCATGATGGCCTGGCTCGTGACGTGACGGAGGCGTCCGCCGTCGACGAGCCACACCGGGTCGGCCGACCGCTCGCGCAGCAGGGTCCGGTCGAGCGGCATCTGGCGCAGGCCGGCGAGCGACCCCTGCGGGATCTCGCGGACCTTCCCCCAGTCGAGGCCGAGACCCTCGAAGACCTCGGGCGACGGGATCCAGAAGGCCTTCCCGCCGTAGACGACGTGGATCGGGTCGGTGCCGCGCTCGCGGACGAGCGTGCCGTTGCCGGGGTGGGTCGCGACGTGGGCCATCGACCCGGGCTTCGCCGAGACGACCGAGTCCCACCGCAGGCCGCACGCGTCGAACTCCGCGGGTGACGGCACCCAGAACTGGCCTCCGCCGCGGATCACCATGATGCGCGGGTCGGTCGAGTCGTGGATCACGCGGCCGTCGGCGAGGTAGCTCGGCACCTTGCGGGTGTAGCTCTCGACGAAGAGCCCGCGCCACGTCTTGCCGTTGCTGCCGGTGATGGCGCGCTCGGCCGGGTCGTCGACGGTGGTGAGCCGGAGCCGGACCTCCCGGCCCGGGTTGTTGTTGTCGTAGACGAGGACGTAGGTGTAGCGGCTGTCCTGCTCCCAACCGTACGCGACGACCTGGTGGTCGTTGCCGAGCTCGGTCAGGGAACGGGCCTGGGTCAGGCCGAGGAGGACCGGCTGGCCGGAGTCGAGCCGCGCCTTGAGCCTGGGCAGCTCGTCCTCGCGGGTCATCCGGGCGACGCCCTTGCCGCGCAGCCACGTCGGGTGGTCGAGGCTCGTCGCGTACTGGACGAACTTCAGGCCGTTGTCGACGAAGGTGTCCATGAGGCGGGAGTAGATGTAGTCGGCGACGAGCGAGCCGTCCTGCGGCAGGGTGCCGTTCGTCGACATGGCGAGGCCGGCGTGCCAGTAGTCCATGGCCGCGGCGGCCATGCCGCCGCAGCGGCCGCGGGTCGTGATGTCGACCCCGACGGCCGGGATCCGGATGACGTGGTTGGTGAAACCGTTGCTGAAGGCGAAGCCGTTCTCGGCGGGCGTGAAGCTGATGCGCATGGTCGTGTGTCTTTCCCCGAAGGTTTGGTTGGTCGGGGAGAAGAGACGCGGGCGGCCCGGTCGATACTGGGCATTCGTACTCAGAACACCCTCTGCGGATGCCCGGATACGGCGAACCCCAGCGAGGTCGGGTGCGTCACGAGCAGACTCGGTGAGCGGACGCGGTTGCCGCTGGGGATTGGTCTCAGGCCGTGGCCCGCGGGGAGGAACAGCCATGTCCACGTCCACCTTTCGCCGCGCACTCGGGGTCACGGCCGTCGCCGGGCTCGGAGCGACGCTCGCGACCGGGGCCGCGCAGGCCGCGCCACCGGTCACCTGCGGCTCCGTCATCACGGCCAGCACGGCACTGACCACCGACCTCGTCTGCGCCGGCACGGGTGACGCGCTCGTCATCGGGGCCGACAACGTCGTGCTCGACCTCAAGGGCCACAGCATCACCGGACCCGGCGCGGGGCCGAGCACCGGCGCAGGGGTCCGGGCGGCCGAGCGCACCGGCGTGACCATCACGAACGGGACGGTGTCGGGCTTCGAGCACGGAGTCGTGGTCGACACCACGCACTACACGACGGTGTCCAAGATCTCGGCCCACCACAACGTCCGTGGCGTCGAGGTGGCCAACGGGGACCACCTGCTCGTCATGCGGAACACGCTGTGGGCCAACGGGGGCGATGCCATCCGCGTCGGCGGCTCGGACGACAGCCTCATCAGCCAGAACGTCGCCACCGACAACGTCTTCGGCATCTACGTCGCCGACTTCGCGGGCACCGTCAGTGTCACGCGCAACGTCGTCACGGGCACCGAGAACGCCGGCCTCGCCGTCTTCAGCGGCACGACGGGGATCACGCTCAGCCAGAACACGGTGAGCAGCGGTCGGGCCGACGGCATCAACGTGGCCGCGGACACCACGGGCACGCAGGTCAGCCAGAACACCGTGACGCTCAACGGCGGCGACGGCATCGACGCGGCGGGGACGAGCACCCTGGCGCAGAACCTCGCGACCTGGAACGCACAGCTGGGCATCCGCGCCACCGACGACGTGACCGACGGCGGCGGCAACAAGGCTGTCGGCAACGGCGACCTCGCCCAGTGCGTCGGCGTCGTCTGCTCGACTCCCTGACCGGCGCCGCCGGCACCCACCGCTCACGGCACGACCGGCAGGTCCCACGTGGTCCCGTCGGTCGTGTCGATGAGCGCGGCCCGGTCGCACCGCAGCGTCAGCGGCAGCCGGTCGGACACCGCGTCGACGACGGTCTGCAGGCGCGACCCCGGCACCCCGGTCGTGGCCGACACGTGCGGCATCCAGTGGCCGGGCTCGTAGTGGCGGTGGATCGTCGCACCGGTCGCCCGCAGCGCCTCGACCGCCCGGGCCTGGCGCGTGGCCAGAGCGACCGAGGCGGACCCGGCGAGCGCCACGCGTCCACGAGGGAAGACCACCGTGCCCTGTACCGACACCTCGGCGGGCCCGCCGTCGCCCAGCCCAGCCACGGCGGCACGGGCCGCCTCCTGCTCCCAGGCCAGCAGGACGGCATACGACAGGTGGGGCACGTGGTGGCCGTGGGTGTGGGTGAGCAGCGTCGGCACGCCGGCCTCCTCGAGCCGCTGCCACAGCTCGCGGACGAGACGGTCGGACGTGCGGTCGAGCAGGAGGCAGAGCGCGAGCGCCATGGCCCATTGTGCGCACGAGCGTGCCGCCTACGCTGGGCCCGTGAGCCCCATGCCCGACGACCTCGACGTCGTCAACGCCAACCGCTACGTGTCGCTGACGACGTTCCGCCGGACGGGGGTCCCGGTGAGCTCGCCCGTGTGGGTCGCGCGCGACGGGGGCGAGCTCGTCGTCATCACCGTCGACCCGAGCGGCAAGCTCAAGCGGCTCGCGCACACCTCCCGCGTCGAGCTGCGCCCGTGCGACATGCGCGGGCGGGTGCCCGAGGGGGCGCCGACGTATGCCGGCACGGCCGTCGTCGACCGCAGCGCGGAGGGCGTCGCCGCGGTCAAGCGCGCCATGGGCCGCAAGTACGTCATGGCGCGGCTCGGCGACGCCATCGCGGCGGTCACCGACAGGGTGCGGCCGCGTGCCCCGCGCGCCGGCATCCGCATCACGCTCGACTGAGCCCCGCCACACGCACGACGGCTGTGGTCTGCGCCACGGTGAGGACGCCAGACAACAGCACGCAACCGCACGCGTCCTGACGCGCCTGCACGGTCGGGGTGGACACACGTTCGACCGAGCCGTCCCAAACCCTGTACAGATCGTTTCCGCGCGCCGCTGACCTGCGGTTATGTTGTCGAGCATGAGTCCCACCGCAGGAGCCCGGCTGGTCCAGCGCCAGCTGGGAGTCATGCTGCGCAGCAAGGTCGCCGGCGACGACGCGCCGGACCGCGCGCAGCGGATCTGGGGTGCGCAGGGCGAGCGGTGGTTCACGCCCGAGGACCCGGTGTGGCGGGTGCACGCGGACGCCTCGATGTTCCCGGCCGGCGTCACGTCGCTGCTGCTGCAGATGCTCCACCCCATGGCGATGGCCGGGGTCGCGGGCCACAGCGGCTACAAGAGCGACCCGTGGGGCCGTCTCCAGCGCACGAGCCACTACCTCGCGACGACGACCTTCGGCACGATCGAGCACGCCGAGGACGCCATCGCGATGGTCCGCTCGATCCACGAGCGGGTGCGCGGCAAGGACCACCTCGGCCGGCCCTACCGCGCCGACGACCCGCACCTGCTCATGTGGGTGCACGCGGCGGAGATCGACTCGTTCCTGCGCGGCTACCAGACCTTCGGCGACACGCCCCTGACCGACGACGAGGCCGACGTCTACGTCGCGCAGGCCGGCATCCCGGCCGGGCGGCTCGGCGTCATCGACCCGCCGACCTCGGTCGCCGAGCTTCGGGCCGTCCTCGCCTCCTACCGTCCCGAGCTCGAGACGTCGCCCGCCGCGCGCGAGGCGGCGCGCTTCCTCCTGCTCGACCCGCCCCTGCCCTTCTACGCCCGTCCGGGCTACGGGACCCTCGCCTCCGGCGGCGTGTCCCTGCTGCCCGGGTGGGCGCGCGAGATGCTCGGCATCCCGCTGCCCGGCGTCGTCTCGACGCTCGTGGCGCGGCCGCTCGGGCACCTCGGCACGGCGGCGGTGCGCTGGGGCATGGCCGGGCTCGCCGAGCGCCGCCCGTCCGACACCCCTCCCGACACCCCGTCGGGCTCCCCCCAGACCCCCGACGAGCCGGATGAACTCGTCGGGGCCCAGGCCGCCAGCTGAGCGGCCACCTTTGACCGGGCCGGGTTGCACTCAAGAAGCGGGTGCACCCGGCCCGGCGCCTACCTGCCCGCCCCACGCCGATGGCGGGGTCGCCCGATGGCGTATGCCGTTCGGCTGACGCCCGCGGGCCCGCGCGGGACGATGCGAGGATGCCGGAGAGCACCGGTGCCCGGGGGTGTCGAGAGGCGGAGCGCATGGTCGTCATCACTCGTCGACGTCTGCTGCAGGGCGTCCCCGCGGCTGCTGTCGCCGCGGCCGTTCCGGCGGGGACCGCTGCAGCCGCGAAGGCTCCGACCGACCCCTTGGGCCGCGCCCGTTGGACCGGTCTCGTCGGCCGGACCTTCGTCCTCGCCGACGGGTCAGGGTCCTGGGACGCCCGGCTCGACGACGTCCGCGACATCGTCGGGGCGCCGCCGGGGTCCGACACCCGCTTCGCGCTCCTCTTCTCGGCGTCGCGCCCCGGGCGCGCGGACGGCACCTACGCGGTGAGCCGGTCCGGGTTCAGCGCGACGCCGGTCTTCGTCGTCGCCGCCCCCGACCGGCGGTCCTGGGTCGCGACGGTGAACCGCACCTGATGCTCGACCTCGGGGCAGCGACCGCTGACGACTTCCTGGCCCACGTCGGCACGACCTTCGCGCACGTCGAGGGGACGGACCTCTGCCTCGCCGACGTCACCCGGCACGGTCCCGGCGCGCAGCGCGAGCAGTTTTCGCTCATCTTCACGACGGACGCGAATGCCGTTCTGCCGCAGGGGATCCAGACCCTCCACCATCCGCACCTGGGAGACCTCGCCCTCTTCCTCGTGCCGGTCGGACCGGGCGCCGACGGGCTCCACCGCTACGAGGCGGCCTTCGCCTGAGCGCTCGTCGCGGGCCGGCACATCCGGTGGCGCAGCTCGTCGCCGCCGGCGTCGACGAAGCCGAGCCGGTCGTAGAGCTGCTTCGCGGGGCTGCCGCGATCGACGGACAGCTCGCAGGGGAGGCCGGCTGCGTCCGCCTGCGCGAGGACGGCGTCGAGGACGTGCGTGCCGAGGCCCCTCCCCCGGTGCCCCCTCAGGAGCGCGATGTCGACGACGTGGACCCGGTCGGCGGCGACGTCGACGAGCAGTCGCCCGACGGCCTCGTCGTCGACGACGACCACGAGCCGGTCGGCGTCCGGCCATGCGTCGCGCCAGCCGCGCTCACGGGCCTCGACCTGCTGACGGGCGAAGGCACGGCGCATCGACGCATCCGGCAGGAGGGACAGCTCGCTGGCGCGAAGGTCGGCGAAGAGGGTCTCGAGCAGTCCCCGGTCGGCGTCCGTCTCGACACGCAGCGTCGGCGGCGTCATGGCCGCTGCGGGTAGATGCCCTGCAGGGCGATGATGAAGGTCAGCGTCAGGTAGGGCTGGAGGTTGTTGTGCGGCTGACCGCCGCCGACGGCCGACACCGCCTGCTGGGCGAGCACGGTGCCGTCGGGGCTGGACGCGTACTCGTTGACGCCCCCGACCCCAACGGCGAAACGCTCGCCGGCGGGTGAACGGTCCCCGGCGTCGGTCGCGGAGGCATTGATGAGATGCGTGTGGAACGGCAGCTCGGACGCGATGAGCGAGGTGGTCGAGGTTCCCCCCACCTGGCCGAGGTCGTAGGGCGACAGTCCGGGGCCCTGGCCCGGCTGGATCGGCACCCGACCCTGGAGGTCGGGGAGGCCGAACGTCGACCTGCCGTCGCCGCCGTAGGTGGTGCCGAGCAGCGAGAAGAGGGCGGTGTTCTGCGCGATGGGGAGGAGCTGGCCGTTGCACAGCGCCCAGCCCACCGGAGCGAAGTTGCCCCCGAACATCCGGATCTCCGCGAGGAAGGGATCGGTCACGGTCGGCTCCTCAGCCTTGGCTCGGGAAGATCCCGAAGAGGGAGATGATGAAGTTGACGGCGAGGTAGGGCTGCAGGTTGTCGTGCGGCTGGTTGCCGCCCGAGGGGGCGAGGCTCTGGGGGGCCAGCGTCGTCGGCGGCGCGTCCGCGCCGTAGCCGAACGTCGTCACCCCCGAGAGGGTCGCGGGGACGGCACCGGAAGGTCCCGACGTCGTCGCCGTCGTGGACGAGCCGTTGAGACCGTGGCTGTGCGCCGGGATCTGGGGAGTCGTCAGCGTCACGGTCTCGACGCCGCCGGCCTGGCCGAGCGCCGGGTTCCCGATGCCACCGGTCCCGCGGTGGACCGGCACCCGGCCGCGGAGGTCCGGGAGGTTGAAGGTCGTCTGACCGTCGCCGCCGTACGTCGTCCCGATGAGGGCGAAGAGCGCGTCGTTCTCGGCGATGGCCATCGCCTGTCCCTGGCAGAGCGCCCAGCCGTTGGGAGCGAAGGTGCCCGCGAAGATCCTGATCTCGCCGATGAAGGGGTTCGACATGGGTGGTGCACTCCTCAGTTGCGGGAGGGGAAGATCCCCTGGAGGGCGATGCAGAAGGAGACGGTCAGGTAGGGCTGGGTGTTCTCGTGCGGCTGGCTCCCGCCCGCCGGCGCGACGCCCGCGGGGTCCATGGCGACGAGCGACGACGGCGGCGCGAACGCGGCCGTCCCGACGCTCGCCGCGAGGACGGCGTTCGCCGGGCTTCCGCTCGTGGCCGGTGCGCTCGAGGCGTTCCACGCATGGGTGTGCGTCGGCGTCTCGTTGGTCGTCAGCGTGTGGCTGGCCTCACCGCCCTGCTGGCCCAGGCTGAAGCTGCTGCTGGTGTGGACGGGCACCCGGCCGCGGAGGTTCGGCAGCGCGAAGGTCGTCCGACCGTCGCCGCCGTAGGTCGTCCCGAGGATGGAGAAGAGGGCCTGGTTCTGGTTGATCGCCAGGAGCTGGCCGTCGCACAGGGCCCAGCCCCTCGGCGCGAAGCCGAAGCTCATCAGCCGGATCTCGCCGAGGAAGGGATCGCCCATCGGTCACACGCTCCTTGCGGTCGGGTGCTGGGCCGGTCAGAAGGCCGGCATGGTGCAGGACATGTAGTTGAAACCGGAGGCGCTGACGTTCGCGACTCCGCCGGCCCCGAAGCTGCCGGACGCGCTGGTCGGGTTCTGGCCGGACACGTAGGCCTCCATCTGCGCACCCGTGGCCGGGCTGGGGTTGAGCCCCGTGATCCCGAACGTGTTCGTCGTGGACAGGCTGCCCTGCTTGCGCAGCCCGATGCCCGGATAGGTGTCGCCTCCGCCGGTGGCACCGGTCGCCGTGTTGCCCGAGATCGTCAGGCAGACGGTCGTGTTGACGGCGCTGCCGACGCTCGTGCCGGAGTCGACCCGGATGCCGGGCCGGGCGACGAGGTCGATCGGGGCCGCGACCGAGTTGTTCTGGACCTTGAGTTTGCTCGTGCCGGTGCTGTTGGCGACGAGGTAGATGCCGATGCCCGTCGTCGAGGAGACGTTGTTGTTGGAGACGTTGGCCTGGAGGACAGCCGAGTCGAGCGAGCCCGCGGCGCCGTAGTCGTGCTTGTCGCTGCCGCCGGTGATCCCGTAGGTCCCGCCCAGCTGCGCCTGCGGCTTGACGGTGTTGCCCGTGATCTGCGAGGTCAGCTGGGCGGCGCCGTCGGCGGCGACGTCGATGCAGCTGCCCTTGTTGAGCCCGAGGGGGTTGGCCACGGTCCCGTTGTTCGTGACGTCGGCGAAGCCGGTCGCGCGCCCGGTGAGGAACACCTGGATGCACTTGCCGCCCATCGGCAACGCGGCGCTCGCGCCGGAGACCCGGTTGCCGCTGATGGCGACGGCGCTCGTGCCCGCGCCGGTGCCGAAGGTCACCGACGGTACGCCGGCGACGCTCTCGTTGCCGACGAGGGCCACGACCCCGCTGCCGCTCGGGAAGCCCGTGATGGCGTTGCCCGAGACCGTCCCGCTCGTCACGGAAGCCGCCGCGCCCGCGGATCCGTTGACCTGGAGGAAGATCCCGTTGCCGGCCGAGTTCGTCGTCGAGGCCGCGCTGGTGATGGCGTTGTTGTCCAGGTGCAGGGACGAGATCGTGCCGCTCTGGTTCTGGAGGTGGATGCCGTGCTGGTAGGCACTCGACAGCGCGCTGTTGGACACGGTGACGGCGCCGGTGACGTTGGTCGACCCGGCCGAGGTGAGGGCGATGCTCGAGTCGGACGCGCGCTTGCTCGTCTGGCCGCTGTTGGTCACCGTCCCGTTCGTGAACGAGAAGCCGTCGACCTGGGTGCCGAGGACTCCGGAGGAGTTCGGCGTGCCCGAGACCGTCAGGTTGTTGAGGCTGACGGCGGCGGTGCTCGTGAGGGAGACGCCGGCGCCGGTCGTGTTCTGGATCGTGCCGCCGCTCGCGTTGCCGCCGAGCGACGTGCTGCCCCCGCCGACCACGGTCAGGCCGCCCGCGCTGCCGGTGCTGTTGAGCCGTATGCCGTTCGCCGCGCCGTTCGCGCTCACCGACCGGAACTTCAGGCCCGCGGAGCCGATGGTCGTCGCGTCGACGACGAGGGCCGTGCCGGTCGTGCTCGTCAGGCTCGACGTGGCGTCGGTGGCCGTCACGGTGCCGCCCCCGGTGGCGCTGAAGGCGCTGTCTGCGCCGGAGGAGATCGTCAGCGCGCCGGTGAAGGCGACGGTCGCTCCCGTGTTGCCGGAGAGGACGACCTCGGGGCCGGAGACCGTGCCCGAGATGGTCGTCGTGCCGCCGCTGCGGTTGCTGACGTTGACGGATCGGGCGGTGCTGCCCGAGATGACCGCTGCGACGTCGATGCTGCCGGTGGCGGCGCCCGTGAGGTCGATGCCGTCGGCCGTGCTCCCGCTCACCGTGACGGTGGCGCCGATGGTCGCCGTCGTGACGTTGTCGCCGTGGATGCCGTCGGCAGAGGCGCCCGAGACCGTGACGCCCTGGACGTCGACCCCGTTCGCGAGCGTCAGGCCGTTGCCGGCGGCGTTCGTGATCGTCGGGGCCGTCGCACCGGCCGGGACCAGCGTCGTGCCGCCGATGGCGAGGCCGAACTTCTGGCCGTGGAGCCGCTGGCCGGTCTCGAGGGCCAGCCCACCGGCATACGACCCGGCGGCCGCGTAGACGAAGACGTGGTCACCGGCGCTGTCGGGGTCACCCGAGCCGCCGGCCCCGTTGAGCGGGGTCAGGGCCGCGAAGGGGGTGCTCGAGCGGCCGTCGCCGCCGGCGGGGGCGGCGCCGTCGACCCACCAGACGCGGTCGGCCCCGATGGCGACGCTGATGGTGCCGGTGGCGGTCAGTGATCCGTCGGTCACCGTGTAGGTGAAGGAGTCGGTCTGGCTGACGTCGCCGACGCCCGGCAGGTAGCTGAAGGTGCCGTCGGCGTTGATGCTCGCGCTGCCACCGCCGGTCGTCGCGACCGTCCCGGCGACGACGGAGACCGTCTGGCCCTCGGGGTCGGAGTCGTTGGCGAGCGGCAGCGGGCCCGTCAGGGTGGTGGCCGGCCCGGTCGCCGTGACGCCACGCACGGCGAGCGTGTTGCCGACGGCGCCGGTGTAGCTGTCGGCGCCGACGACCGGGGCCTCGTCGACGTCGGTGACGACGATCGTGAAGAGCTCGTCGAAGGACAGTGCGGGGCTGCCGTCGTCCGTCGTGCGCAGGCAGACGCTGTAGGAGGGCTTCCCCTCGAAGTCCAGCGACGCCGCGGTCACGAGCGACCCGGCGCTGACACCGAAGGCGGAGCCGTCGGCATACGTGCCCCCGCAGCCCGTCGACGCGACGGTGACGACCGAGAAGGTATGCGTCTGGCCGGCGTCCGGGTCAGCGGCACCGAGGGTGCCGACGACGGTGCCGACGGGCTGGTTCTCGGGGACCGAGCTGCTGGTCAGGGTGATGTCGGTCGGCGCCTCGTTGACGTCGGTGACGGTGATCGTGAAGGTCTTCGCGAAGACGTTGGCCGCTGAGTCCGTCGTGCTGACGCGGATCGAGTAGGTCGCCTTGCTCTCGACGTCGAACGAGGCGGCGGTGCGCAGCTCGTCGCCGACGATCGAGAAGGAGCCGTTGTCGGTGTCGCCGGCGCCGGCGGCCAGGGCGTAGGTGAACGTGTCGCCCGGGTCGGGGTCGGTGCTCGTGAACGTGCCGACGGCGGTGCCGGACGGGCGGTTCTCGGGGACCGTCGACGCGGAGAGTGCCAGACCGGTCGGTGCGCTGTTCGCCGCGGTGGTGAAGCCGGCGGTGACGGTGCCTGCCATCGCGTCGGGCGGGTCGACGGTGTCGACGTCGTGGATCTTGCTGCCGGTGACGGTGAGGCGGCAGACGGTGTCGGCCGGGAGCGGGGCATCGGGCGTGAGCGTCAGGGTGGCGGTGCCAGAGCCGCTCGGTGTGAACGCCGTCGTCGTGCCGGTCGGGCACTCGAAGGCGAGGGCGCCGGCATCCGCGGTGACCGGCTCGCTGAAGGTCACGGTGATCGTGGCCCCGGACGCGACGTTCGTCGCGCCGTCGACCGGTGAGGTGGAGACGACGCTCGGGGCGGCGTCGACGGTGGTGAAGGTGGCCGTGACGTTCGCCGTCATGGTGTCGGGCGGGTCGCCCGCGTCGACGTCGTGGACCTTGCTCGCGACCACGGTGAGCGTGCAGGAGGCCGTGCCGGGCAGGGCGCTGCTCGGGGTGAGCGTCGCGGTCGCCGTGCCCGAGCCGCCGAGCGTGAACGCGACGGGCGCGCTGTCGCAGGCGAGCTCGAAGGAGTCCAGGGCGACGGTGACCGGCTCGCTGAAGGTCACGGTGAGCGCGCTCGTGACGGCCACGTCGGCCGCCCCGTCGGCCGGGCTGGTCGAGGCGACGGTCGGCGGGCTGTCGACGACGAAGGTCGAGTCGATGTCAGCGGTGAGGGTGTCGGGCGGGTCGACCGTGTCGACGTCGGTGATGGTCGAGGCGTCGCCGGTCAAGCGGCACGTCTCACCCTCGGGCAGCGGGGCGGCCGGGTCGATCGTCAGGGTCGTCCCGCTGAGGCCGAGGACGGTGAAGCCCTGGGGCGCACCGCCGGACGGGCACTCGAGGGAGAAGGTGGCCGCGCTCGGCACGCTGACCGGCTCGGAGAAGGTCATGACGATGTTCGCGTCGGTCGCGACGTTCGTCGCGCCGTCCGCGGGCGAGAGGGAGACCAGCGTCGGCGCGGCGTCGACCGTCACGAAGGACAGGCTGATCGGGGTCGCGAGCGCGTCCGGCGGGTCGCCCGCGTCGACGTCGGTGATGTGCGCGGCGGCTGCGGTCAGGGTGCAGGTCGCGGTCTGCGGGAGGTCGGCGCCGGGGTTGACGGTCACGGTCGACGTGCCCGAGCCGGTGACGGCATACGGCAGCGACCCGCCCCCGCAGGAGAGGGTGAAGGCTGCGGTGGCGACGTCGACGGGCTCACTGAAGGTGAGCACGACGTTCGCCGACGTGGCGACGCCGGTGGCGTTCGCGAGCGGCGTCGACGAGACGAGGCTGGGCGCGGTGTCCGTCGTGAAGGAGAAGGTGCGGTCGGCGGCGGGGTTGTCGGGCGGGTCGAGCGTGTCGACGTCACTGATGCCCGCGGCATACGCGGTGGCGGAGCAGCTCGCTCCCTGGGGCAGCGATCCGGTCGGGTCGAGCGTGACCGTGGTCGTGCCGGACCCACTGACGGTGAAGGGGATCGACGCGGTGTCGCAGACGAGCGCGAAGGATCCCACCGTGGCGGTGACCGGCTCGCTGAAGGTGAAGGCGGGCGTCACCGACGTGCTGACGTGGGTCGCGCTGGTGGCCGGTGCCGTCGACGTGACGCTGGGCGCGGCGTCGTTGGGGGTCACCTGGACCTGGACCTCGCCGGTGAGGCACTGCCCCGGACCCGTGACGTAGCGCAGGGTGCCGGACGGAAGGGCCGCGCAGAAGTAGACGGTGCCGGCCAGCGGCGGGAGCGTCTTGAAGGTGGCCGGCGGCTTGCAGTCGCGGGCGTTCTTCGTCAGGCGGGTCGAGCCGGACGGCTGGATGCAGACGAGCACGGGGCCGGGCTTGAGGGTCACCTTGGTCTCGTTGCTCTTGCACTCGCTCAAGGAGGTGACGGCACGGAGGAGGCCGTTGCTCTTGAGCGCGCAGGCGTAGGACATCTCGCCCGCGCTGGGGGCCGCCGTGGCGGAGCTTCCGGGGCCGATCAGGGCAGCGACGAGGAGCAGCGCGCACGCGGCGGCGATGCGGTGGAGCCGGTGCAGGGGACGGAGTCGGGCAACGGGACTCGAGCTGGCACTGGCGCGCGACATCGCGACCTCCGATCAGAGCCGGCCGCTCCCCCGATGTCGCAGCCTGCGGGAATGGGTCCCCGTGCAACCCTCCTTTGATAGCACCGTGCCCGGGCGCGGCGCCGCGAAATCGTCCGGATCCGTGGGGAGGCGCGCGGATGCGTGTGGTCAGTAGGCTGCGGATGTGCCCAGACTCGTGCTCACCGTCATCGGCGACGATCGCGCCGGCCTCGTCAGTGCCCTCGCGGACGTCGTCACCGCGCACGACGGCAACTGGGAGGACAGCCAGCTCGCCGAGCTGGCCGGCAAGTTCGCCGGCATCGTCGTCGTCGGGGTGCCCGCTGGTCGGGTGGACGAGCTGACCGCGGCGCTGGGCGAGCTCGACGGCCTGCTGGAGGTGGCGGCCCATCCGGGTGCCGACGCCGCGGTGGTCGCCGACGACGCCGACGCGAAGCGGCTGACGATCGACCTGCTCGGCAACGACAGCCCGGGCATCGTGCGCGAGGTGTCGTCGGTGCTGAGCCGGCACGAGCTGTCGATCGAGACGATGACGACCGGGACGCGCGAGGCGCCGATGGCGGGCGGGCTGCTCTTCGAGGCGCACGTCGTCGTCCGGGTGCCGGGCGGGTCCGACGCCGCGGCGCTGCGGGCCGATCTGGAGCGACTGGCCACCGAGCTGCTCGTCGACATCGCCGTCGCCTGACGGGGCTCGGTCGCTCCTGGCCGGCGGTGCCCCGCGTCACGGCTGCACGGGGCCGCCACATTGTCGCGGGAGCGGCCCGGATGACGATGGGGCCCGCCTCGCGATGCGAGCTCGGGCCCCGTGACGGTTCACGTACCACAACGGGCCAACCGCCGAAGTCTGTGTCGTCGGTGGACGACTCCCTCCAGTGGAGACCCGCCCGCGTGGCGAAATGTCCGAATTCGAGAGACCTTGCGGGACTCTTGTCGGGCTCTTGCGGAAGCGGACGCACGCCGCGGCACGGCCGCCCGACCGCGCCGGACGGCATACGTGCTCGGAGGGGCCGCCCTTGTGCGCGCCGGGGACCGCGAGCAGTCTGAGGACATGGACGGATCAGGCGACGTCGCGGCACCGGCTCCTCCCATCGCGCATGCCCGGGCCGTCCCCATCGCGGACTACGGGTTCCTGTCCGACGGTGAGGTGACGGCCCTCGTTGCGCCGGGCGGCGACGTCGACTGGATGTGCCTGCCGCGCCTGGACTCGCCGAGCGTCTTCGGGGCGGTGCTCGGGCGGCACTCGGGGCGCTTCCGGCTGGGGCCGTCCGACGTCAGCGTGCCGACGGCGCGGCGCTACCTGCCGGGCACGATGGTGCTCGAGACGAGCTGGGGCACCCCGACGGGCTGGATCATCGTGCGCGACGTGCTGCTCATCGGGCCGTGGCGGCACGACGCCGACGTCTCCCCCAAGCACCGGCGCACACCGATGGACTACGACGCGGAGCACACGCTGCTGCGGACGATCCGCTGCGTGTCGGGCGAGGTGCAGACGGTGATCGAGTGCGAGCCGGTGCTCGACTACGGGCGCAAGCCGGTGACGTGGGACTACACCGACCTCGGCTACCACCAGGGCCGCGCCACTGCCGAGGGGTCGGACGTGGTGCTCACGCTCACGACGGACCTGCGGCTCGGCTTCGAGGGCGGGCAGGCGGCTGCCAGAACGCTGCTCAGGGAGGGCGACGTCCGCTACATCGCGCTCTCGTGGGGTGACAAGCCGCCGCCGACCGACTTCGGGCAGGCGTACCAGCGGCTCGTGTGGACGGCCCACCACTGGCAGCACTGGCTCGCCCGCGGCCGCTTCCCCGACCACCCGTGGCGCAGCTACCTCCAGCGGAGTGCGCTGACGCTCAAGGGGCTGACGTATGCGCCGACGGGTGCGATCGCCGCCGCGTCGACGACGTCGCTGCCGGAGACCATCGGTGGAGAGCGGAACTACGACTACCGCTACACGTGGATCCGCGACGCGACGTTCGCGCTGTGGGGGATGTACTCGCTCGGGTTCGACTGGGAGGCCGTGGACTTCTTCTCGTTCATCGCCGACATGGCCGAGCGCGACGAGGACCTGCAGATCATGTACGGCATCGGCGGGGAGCGGGAGCTGCCGGAGTTCGAGCTCGACCACCTGCCGGGGTATGCCGCGTCGCGCCCCGTGCGCATCGGCAACGCCGCGCACTCGCAGGTGCAGCACGACGTCTGGGGCGCACTGCTCGACTCGGTCTATCTCCACTCGAAGGTGGCCGACCACCTCGACGGGCGCATCTGGCCGATCCTCGGCAAGCAGGTGCGGACGGCGCTCAAGCACTGGCGCGAGCCCGACGCCGGCATCTGGGAGGTTCGCGGCGAGCTCAAGCACTTCACGTCGTCGAAGATCATGTGCTGGGTCGCGGTCGACCGGGGCGCAAAGCTCGCGTCGATGATCGGCGAGGACTCGCAGGCCGCCGAGTGGGAGCTGGCGGCCGAGGAGATCATGGCCGACATCCTCGAGCACGGGGTCGACGAGCGTGGGGTGCTGACGCAGTACTACGGGGCGTCGGCGCTGGACGCGTCGCTGCTGCTCGCGCCACTCGTGCGCTTCCTGCCGCCGGACCACCCGGTGATCCGGGCGACGGTGCTCGCGATCGCGGACGAGCTGACCGTCGACGGGCTCGTGCTGCGCTATCGCGTCGACGAGACGGACGACGGCTTCTCCGGCGAGGAGGGGACCTTCACGATCTGCTCGTTCTGGCTCGTGTCGGCGTTGTCGGAGATCGGCGAGCACAAGCGGGCGCACGAGCTGTGCGCGAAGCTGCTGTCGTTCGCCGGGCCGTTGGAGCTGTATGCCGAGGAGATCGACACCCACACGGGGCGCCACCTCGGCAACTTCCCGCAGGCGTTCACCCACCTGGCGCTCATCAACGCCGTCATGCACGTGATCGCTGCGGAGACCACGCCGGACCCGGAGATGTGACCTGGCCCGCACGGTGACTCGACAGAAGTCGTGACGCCGGGCTCGCGGCACCGCTACCTTCGGAACGTCAGGGGACGTCGCCGACAGCTGATCCAAGGTCGCCCATGCGCGCACAGTCGCCGCTGCGCCGATCCGGCAGCCCCTGCTCCGGGGCACAGCCGTGACTGGAGGGCGCCCCTGACCGACGAGCTGGCCCTCGCATCAACGGATTCCGTATGCCGCCGGCCTCGTGGCCGACGCGCGTGACGTCCCAGAAGGAGCACTCACATGCGATTGCGCACCACCCGTCTTGCGGCCGTGCTCGGCACCGCCGCCCTCGTCGTCGCCGGAGCCGGCGCCTCGACGATCAACGCCACGGCTGCCCCCGCCGCCTGCGCCACGAGAGTCAACAACACCATCGCCCGGCTGCTCGAGTGCACGGACCTCGCCGGGGTCCGCGCCCACCAGGCCGCGTTGCAGGCCATCGCGGACGCCAACGGGTCGACCCGCGTGTCCGGCTCGCCGGGCTACGACCAGTCGGTCGACTACGTCGAGGCGAAGGTCAGGGCCGCCGGCTGGAAGGTCACGAGGCAGGCGTTCGACTTCCAGACGTTCGTCTCGCTCACGCCGTCGGTGCTCGAGCAGGTCTCTCCGGCTCCGGTCGGGCCGCTGCCGCACAGCGGCATGTCCTACTCGGGCAGTGGAGACGTGACCGCAGCGGTGAGCACGCCCAGCGGAGACTTCCGCGGCTGTGAGCCCGCGGACTGGGCCGGCTTCCCTGCCGGCAACATCGCGCTCGTGTCGCGCGGCACGCCGCCGACCCTGCCGGTCGCCTGCACCTTCGCCCTCAAGGCCCAGAACGCGCTGGCCGCCGGGGCCGTCGGGCTGGTCGTCTACAACAACGCCGCCGGTCCGCTCAACGGCACCCTCGGCGCCACCTTCACGGCAGACCTCCCGGCCGTCGGCATCACCCAGGCTCTCGGGATCCAGCTCGTCAACACCCCGGGGCTCGTCCTGCACCTGAAGACCGACACCCTGCGCGGGATCGCCACGACGTACAACGTCCTCGCGGAGCTGCCGGGCAAGAACCAGGGCAACGTCGTCATGGCCGGGGCACACCTCGACTCGGTCAACGCGGGTCCGGGGATCAACGACAACGGCAGCGGGTCCGCCGCCCTCGTCGAGCTCGCGGAGAACCTGTCGAAGGTCAAGCCGCAGAACACGATCCGACTCGCGTGGTGGGGCGCCGAGGAGTCCAACCTCGTCGGGTCGACCTACTACGTCAACAACCTCACGCGGGCCGAGCTGAGCCGGATCGCGCTCTACCTCAACTTCGACATGATCGGCTCGCCGAACCACGTCTTCTTCATCTACGACGGTGACGACTCCGACGGCGTGGGCGCGGGGGCCGGGCCTGCCGGGTCGGCGCAGATCGAGAAGACGTTCGAGGCGTACTTCACCTCGCGTGGCCTGCCGTTCAAGGGCACCGACTTCAGCGGTCGCTCGGACTACGGGCCCTTCATCGCCTCCGGGGTGCCCAGCGGTGGGCTCTTCACGGGAGCCGAGGGGATCAAGACGGCGGAGGAGGCAGCGCTCTGGGGTGGCACGGCCGGCCAGGCCTACGACCCCTGCTACCACCAGGCATGCGACACCTACGCCAACAACAACGACCTGGCGCTGGCGGAGAACAGCGACGCCGTCGCCTACGCGACCCTGTCGTACGGCATGAGCACCAACCTCATCAACGGCACCAAGTCCAAGGGCAACTTCCGGCCGCCGCCGGACGACCACGCGCCCGCCACGTGCTGACGCTCTCCGCCGGGGGAAACGACGAGGTATGCCGCCTGGCCCAGCCCGGCGGCATACCTCGTCTCGTTGTGGCCGGCGGTCGAGCCGCGGGGCGCGCGTGGCACCCGCGTCACCGCTCACCCGTGAAAGGGAGGAGACTGGAGGCTCGACGACGGAACACGAGGGCTCACCGAATGGCTGACATGACCGACCACGAGACGTATGTGACGCCCAAGTTCGCCCAGCAGTACTGGGCAAAGCACGCCTACGAGGTGCTCGTGGAGACGGCGGGCCGCTACAACGCCGTCATCACCTACTCCGAGCTCGCCGAGGAGGTCCAGCGCCGCTCGTCGCTGCGGACCAAGTCGCAGATGCGCAACTGGATCGGGGCGCTTCTCGCAGACCTGGTCAAGGTCAACCACGTGCGCAACGAGCCGCCGCTGACGTCGTTGGTGGTGCACAAGGACGACGGGCGGGTTGGGGTCGGCTACGACGAGGTGCTTCGTGTCGCCGGCGAGTCATCAATCTCCGACCCGCTCGAGCGCGAGAACCACGCGGCCGCGTCTCGGCTCGAGTGCTATCGCCACTGGGGAGCCGACGTGCCCGCCGACGCGGTGCCGACCGTGCACGCCAAGGCCCGGGTCGTCCGGGCGAGCACGCCGCGTGCGACGGCAGCGACCGAGGCGCGTCGCGGCGCGGTCTGCCCCACGTGCTTCATGGAGATGCCCGTCTCCGGCCCCTGCCCCAACTGCGACTGAGCGGACCGACTGCCACGGAGCCGACAAGCAGGCGTGCTGAGGTCTCAGGCTGCGCCGCGGGAGATGACGTCATGCGCGTGGCCGCTGGCGCAGCGACGCTGCACCGCAGGCCACCCCTTGCGCGCGAGCGCGGAAGGCCTACACCGTGATGAGGGGATGGAAGTAGTCGAAGAGCCCGGCCGGGATGGGCTGATCGAACTCCAGCCGCATACGCACGACCGGTAGGGCCTTCCCGTCGTCGTCAGGCATGGTCGTCTCCTCGAAGTCGAGTGGGGTCGCCCCGCCGAGGAAGTAGAACTGCGATCCCTCCGCCTCGTCCCGCTTCACAAAGACGTAGAGCTTCACCCGGCCCTTCACGATGTTGTCGACCTCTGCACTGGCCAGCGTGCGCCGAGCGCGGGTGTACCAAAGCATGGTCGACTGGTCGAGGAGGGCGTCCTCGTAGGCGGTGCTCGAGGTGATGCCCTCGCTCTTATGCAGGGTGACGAAGATCGGGCAGTCCCCGGTCGCCGGATCGGCCCGATAGCCGTAAATCGTTGACGTGAACTTCCGCGGCCACCCGAGCAACCGGCACACTTCCTTGCGCGAGTACTGCCGGCCTGCCGTGAAGGGGCTCGACGACTCGTAGAGAGCGGTGGCCATCGCATTGCCGGTTTCGGCGATGTCGTCGACGTGAGCCCGGAATGACGGCGATCGCTCGTAGTCCCAGCGGAACTCCGGCGTTAGGCCGATGCGGCCGTCGTCGCCGCGTTCGACGATCCCGGTCTGGTAGCGCTTCTGGTCAGCCTCCGCATGCCCGTGGAGGGTGAATGTGTCGATGATGCTGTCGAGGCGCCGATCCGGCACCGTCCCGCCATCGTCACCGACTGCGTCGCGGGCGTCGGCCCGGCTCAGAGTCGGCGTGGTGAGCAAGGCCCGAAGGAGGCGTGCTTCGCCGGCGCGCTTGGCCGGGAGGACCTCGTGCGAAAGCAGCTCAAGGGCCTTGGCCTGCCGCGGCGTCAGGTCGGCCGGCTCCTTGAGCGCGGCCTGCAGCAGGCTCGGATAGTGGGCTCGTCGGGTGGCGAGGACGACGGGGTCGGTGGATTTGAACCGCCAGAAATCTCCCAGCCGCGGCGTGCGTCCGACGCGGTCGCGCATCGCCGTCAGCGCGGCTCGCAGCTTGGGCATGTCGTCGAGCCTGGTCTGGCTGATGGACGAGAGCACGCGCGCCTCAGCCAGCTTGTCGAAGCGGACGCTCGAGAGCCCAGCGACGACGCCGACCTCTTCTGCGCCAATGAGGTTCTGCCGGAGCGACTCCTTATTGAGCGACTCGTCTTCAAAAAGCGCTACGGGGATGAGGAAGTTGTTGGCGTAGTTGCCGATGAAGTCGATGACGACGAGGTAGTCCTTGCCAGCCGCTTTGCGCAGGCCGCGGCCGAGCTGTTGCGTGAACACGATGGCTGACTGCGTCTGCCGCAGCATGACCACCTGGTTGACGCTCGGAATGTCGACGCCCTCGTTGAAGACATCGACCGTCAGAAGGTAGTCGAGCTCTCCGCGCTCGAGGCGCTCGACGGCGGACTCTCGCGCTGGAATGCTGTCATCACCGGTGAGCGCGAGAGTCCTGAGCCGTCGTCCTCGCAAGGTCGCGCCGTTGAAGGCCTGCGACAGCTGGTGCGCTTCCTCCTTGCGACTGCAGAAGATCAGTCCCCGAGGGGCAACTCCCGCCTGGCCATACGTCTCGATGCCAGCGAGCACATGGCGTACGCGTTCAGGAGACGTCAGCTTGGCCAGCAACGTGTAGTCGTTGGTCGTGCTTCCGTCATCAAAGGAGATGTCGGCAACCCCGTAGTAGTGGAAGGGCGCCAGCATCTCTTCTTCGAGCGCCTTGGTCAGGCGGATCTCGTACGGGACGACGTAGTCGAAGAGCTCGTAGACGTTGAAACGGTCCGTGCGCTCCGGTGTCGCCGTCATGCCCAGCAGGAAGGCTGGCTCGAGGTGGTCGAGGACCGTGCGATAGCTCTGGGCGCCGGCGCGGTGCACTTCGTCAACGAGGACATAGTCAAAGGCTTGGGGATCGATGCTGGCGAGGGTGCTGGCCTTGGAGAGCGACTGGATCGTGGCGAACACAAAGGGCCGGTCAAGCTCCCGTGAGCCCCCAGCGAGCTTGCCGAAGTCACTCAAGGGTCGATCCAGCACGCGGGCGTACTCGAGCATCGTTCGGTCAAGAATCTGCTCCCGGTGAACGATGAAGAGCATGCGCTTCGGTTTCACCGCTTTAACGTCGAGCGCCGACAGGATCGTCTTGCCGGTGCCCGTCGCGGAGACGACAACAGCACGCCGGGCACCGTTGGCTCGCACGTCGGCAATCGCAGCGAGCGCGTCGCGCTGCATCCGGTTTGGCAGCACGAGCGGGTGCGCCCCGCCGGCAGTTAAGCCGTCGTCTCCGCCGTCTGCCGTGGGCCAGTCGTCGGGGTTCTGGCCCAGTCGATCCTGGGCGTCGATCTGGCTGACGCTTGCCAAACCGGTCGGCTGGCGTCGTGGGCGGGGCGGGGGTGCCGTATAGCCGACCGCGTACGCGTCGACCCAGTCCTGCGTCAACGGAACGGAGTCCCTGACCTGATACTCGCTGAGTTGGCGCAGCTGCTTGCCGAGGTCACTCGTGCTCGCGGCCGAGACGCGCAGGTTCCATTCGTGATTTCTCACCAGGGCCGTTTCGGTGAGGTTCGAGCTGCCCAGCATGGCGGTCACTGAGGTGTCGTGCTGGAAGACGTAGCCCTTCGGGTGAAAGGCCGGCGAGCGATGGATGCGCACGTCGATGCCGTGCTCTTGCAGACGCAGCAGCTCGGCGAAGGCGGCCGGTGAGTTGAAGGCTAGGTAGTCGGAGGTGACGATCCGTCCCTCCCCCTCGAACTCGAGCAGGTCCGTCAGCAAGAGGGCGATCGCTCGCGGCGAGACGAACGCGACCGAGAACAGGAAGCTGTCGCACGTGGCGAGCTCTTCGCGGATCACACGCAGCGCTGTGTTGTCGGCGTCGTTGTAGACGAGCTGAGGGTGGCGCCGCCGGGGTGCCAGCTGGTCGGTGCCGAGGTAGCCGAACTGGACGTCACGTGACAGGTCGCCGAGCCAGTTGAAGTCAGTGGCCATGGGTGAGATCACGCCTCACGAGCTCCACCGCAGGCAGGTCGGCGGGTGCCCAATCCAGCGTGCTCATCTCTAGCGGGGTGCACCAGCGCACCTCATCGTGGTCGGTGAGGCGAGGCTCGCCGGCGATGAGTTCGCAGTAGAAGGTCGTGAGCACGATGGTCGCGAAGTCGTACGCGTGCCGCGTCGTCTCGATCTCGGCGCCCACCACGACTTCGCAGCGCAGCTCCTCGTCGATCTCGCGGACGAGCGCGTCGCGGGGCGACTCGTCGGGTTCGACCTTGCCGCCGGGGAACTCCCAGTAGCCGGCGAGCCTCCCGGGTGCTGCCCGGCGGGCACACAGGACCTTGCCGTCGGAGTGAATGACGGCCCCGACGACCGGAATAACCAGCTTCCCCTGATGCACCCCACGAGCTTAGGAGAACGCGGCGACAGCGAAGCGGCCGACACGATGCGGCGATTCATCCCCCGAGCTGACCATGGCCAAGTTACGGTGACGCCAGCAACAGCGTGGAAGAGTTACAGGGGACTTTGTTGGCGGTTGATCAGGATGTGCTCAAGGCTGAGCAGGCGCACTTCGATGCAGCTTGGCATGCTCGAGAGACGACGCGCAAGACTCTCGCTGGCGCCGGCGAGGCAGCTGGTGGGCCGAAGAAGGCCGCTGCCGCCGTACGTCGGGCCGCAGAATCCGCCATGCTGAAGCTCGGCGACTCCGACGAGGCGGTTGCTGTCGGTCGCATCGACATTCAGGGCGAGACGCTGTACGTCGGTCGGCACGCGATCTCCAACGACGAGCGGGATCTGCTGGTCATTAACTGGCAGGCTCCCGCTGCCATTCCGTACTTCGAAGCGTCCTTCGAAGACGCCCTGGGCGTCGCGCTCAAACGAACGTTCAGATGCTCGCGAAACGAGATCGAAGACTTCGACGACCTAATTTTCGAGGAGCTCGCACGACGAGTGGCCGAGCTGAGCGCCACAGACGAGGAGCGATGGGGGGTTGATGATGCTCTGTTGCGCGACCTCGAAGCAGGCCGTACCGGCGAGATGCGTGACATGGTTCAGACCATCCACGCGGCGCAGTACGCGCTCATCCGCAGCCCTCTGGATCGGCTCCTTGTCATTCAGGGTGGCCCTGGCACCGGCAAGACCGCCGTGGCCCTTCACCGAGTGTCATGGCTGCTTTTCAACCATGCAGAGGCGCTCCCTCCGGAAGATGTTTTGGTAGTTGGCCCAACGGACACCTTCACCAAGTACATCCGGGGAGTCCTTCCCGGACTGGGCGACGACAACGTGGAGTACCGCGATCTTCGATCGCTGGGACCCCAGCGATCGAACGGTCGCAACGAGGCCACGCTTGTGCGGCGGATCAAGGGCGAGCTTCGTATGGCCGACTTACTTAAGACTGCCTTGTGGCAACGGGTGCGGTTTCCGGAACGCACCGACACGCTCGAGGTGGGGAGTGGTTTCGGCAGTCCGCGCTTCACGCGGGAGGAAATCGAAGCCGAACTTCCGCGGCACCGTGGCCGAGGTTCTTACAGCGCCGGACGGTCCTCTCTGCGATCCTTCATCCAACGGGAGTCCTCGGCACGAGCCCCACGGGGAATGGTGATCCCGGCTGCCATCGTGGACGCTGCGGTCGATCGAGTATGGCCGTCGCTTACGACCACGACTTTCCTGCGCGACTTGTTGGGTTCACGCGATCGGCTACTAGCGGCTGCGGGAGACAAGTTCACTGCAGCTGAGGTCCGCAGACTCTCGCGCACAGCCTCTGACAAGGTGTCCGACGAGCAGTGGTCCGATGCCGACGTCGCCCTTCTAGACGAGGCCGACGAGCTCATCAACGGACGTTTCACGGCAACGTACGGGCACATCGTCGTTGACGAGGCCCAAGACCTTTCGCCCATGCAGTTGCGCTCGATCCGACGCAGGTCGACAAACGGGTCGATGACGGTCGTAGGGGATATCGCTCAGTCCACCGGCCCATGGGCGCGCCACAACTGGGATGACATTCGCGTCGCACTCACCGTCGAGGTAGATGTCGTCTTCGAACAACTCGAGCTCGGGTACCGCGTGCCACGCCAGATCTACGAGTTCGCCGCTCAACTGTTGCCGTACACCGCGCCCGGCCTGACCCCACCCACCGTCGTTAGATCAGGTCCTGCTGACCCCGAGCTGGTCCGCGCCGACGAATGGGAGGTCGTCTCGCACGCGTTGGCGGCTGCGCGCAGCCACGCCGGCAGCGGCCGCTTCGTCGGCCTCATCTGCCCGGACCGGTATCGGCAGAAGCTCGAGGAGGAACTCACCTGGCACGACGTCAAGTGGGCGAACGTCGGTGCCGGCCAACTGGACGCCTCCATCAACGTGGCACGCCCCGCTGAGGCCAAGGGACTCGAGTTCGACGCCGTCGTCATCATCGATCCCGCCTCGATCGTCGCCGAGTCAGAGTGGGGGCTGAGGCACCTATATGTCGCTCTCACACGAACCACCAAGTACCTGACGGTCGTACACACTGGCAACCCCCTACCGGTGCCCGAGGACGAGAAAGTGCCCGACGCTCTCCTCGAGATCGCGGAGGTGCGCGGTCTTGAGCAGAGCGAACTCTTCCCCATGCCACATCTGGCACCGCAGTCGGTCCTCGTCTCAGATCCACAGGGGAACGATCCGGCAGCATCTGTCGCCACGCCTACCGGGTACGCCGGGCCGCCCCATGCCGCCGCGGCGGCGCACCCGGACTACGCCCCGCACACGGGCCTGGGACTGCTGAATCGGGCTGTGGTGGAGGGAGCCGCCGAGATGCTCGCCTCGGAGATCCGCCAAGCGCTGGCACCCGAACTCTGGCCCGCAGTTGTGGCTCGACTGGCCGAACTCGTGGGCGGCGAGGCGGGACCCGGAATCATTGCGAGGGAATCTGAACCTCCGAAGGTCTGATGGCGCATCTCGTTCAACCCAGGCGGCCGAGTGCATGCCGCGGCTACCGGCCTTGGGCACCAACGAAACCCTGAGAAACCGGGTCAGACTGGCTAGAATGCGCTAGTTGCCGCCCAACCTGGAGTTACATATGACGGAGCCCTGGCTCTCTGCCGACGACATCGCCGCTCACCTAGGGGTCACCAAGGACACGGTCTACGCCTGGGTATCAGAGCGGGCGATGCCAGCACACAAAGTGGGTCGCCTGTGGAAGTTCCAGGTCTCCGAGGTCGACGCTTGGGTCCGGCGCGGCGGCGCTGCCACTCGATCGGACGGCAGGGAGTGAGGACGCGAGTACCCGGGACTGTCGGAGCCGAGCGATACGCTTTCCTACTTTGCGGTATCTGAGGAGGAACGCGTGTCAAGTGGTTCGGGAGCGGGGAGATACGCCCTGTCGTTCACATCGGGCGCATTGCTCGCGCGCGAGGCGTCGGTCGCAGCCCCGCTCTATCTGCGTACTCGAGACTGGACGGCTGTGCGTTCAGTCATCACGGAAGGCAACCTGCTCCAGAGCCGAGTTGCCAGCACAAACACTCGCGCGCTGCGCGCCCTCGGCCCCCGCCTCGAGCTCTTGACCGGCGACGAGCTTGAGATCGTCGCAGAGGGCACGTCCACCGAACGAAGCCACCTGATGTGGGCTGCGACGTGCCGACGCTACGACCTGATCGGCGAGTTCGCTGAGGAAGTGCTCCGGGAACGCTTCCTCACTTTGGCCGGCACTGTCACCTACAAGGAGTACGACTCCTTCTACCGCTCCAAAGCGATGTGGCACGACGAGCTCGACGAAGTCACCGAAGCGACGTACAGGAAGCTTCGACAGGTGCTGTTCAGGATGATGGCGGAGGCCACACTGCTGACCAAGCAAGGTCATATCCAGCCTGCGCTTCTCTCGGCCCGCGTCGCCGAATGCCTCAGCAAGCGCACGCCGAGCGACATCCGATTCTTTCCGACCAAGGTGGCCTGACGACCGTGCAGCCCAAGACGACATTGTCTCAGCAGGAGGGGCACCTTTTTCGGGTGCTCAGCAGCGAACGCTTCCTCAGAATGGAGGGGCTCGGGAACGAGGTCGCTCACTTCATCTACGACTACGACCCCACGTGGGCGCTCGAGGTGGCTCAGGCAAGGAAGCGCATTAAGACCAGGCTCGACACCGAACTGGGAATCAAGGTGCTCGAAATCAACCTCTACGACCTTTGCGTCGAGCTGCTCAAGGAGCGAAAGGTCTGGGGCCGCGTCTTAGCCGCCGAGCCAACCATGGACAAGGCAGACTTCCTCCGGATGCTCCAGAACATGCTCGACCCCCAAATGCATCTCGCGCCGGCCATCAAGGCGCGCATCGAGGCCGAGTCGTTTGAGATCCTCTTCCTTACTGGCATCGGCGAGGTCTTCCCGTTCGTACGGTCGCACACCGTACTGAACAACCTTCAAACTGTTGTCTCCCACAAGCCGATGCTGATGTTCTTCCCCGGTCGCTACGAAGTGTCGGCCACTCAGGGCTCAGCGCTGGTCCTCTTCGGCCAGCTCAAGGACGACTCCTTCTACCGCGCAAAGCGCATCCTCGACCAGGAAGCATGACCCGATGAAACTCAACGAGATCTTCCTCAAGGACGTCACACGCTCAATCGAGGGTGTCGTCAAGGCCGACGACGTCGACCACCTCGGCGTCGAGGTCGAGGAGTACGTCTTCACCAACGACGCAGCCAAAGGCGTCGCTCCCTTGCTCGAGGAGTACACCAACTACACGACCGCCAACGGCGTGTGGATCTCGGGCTTCTTCGGCTCCGGTAAGTCACACCTGCTGAAGATGCTTGCGCATCTCCTGGGCGATGTCGAAGGCCAGGACTTCCCCCGCGCTCACGTGAGCGTCAGCTTCCTCAGCAAGACCGACGACGCGATGCTCACCGCATCGCTGAAGAAGGCGGCGTCCATCCCCGCCAAGAGCCTGCTGTTCAACATCGACCAGAAGGCGACGCTGATTGCGAAGGACCAGTCCGATGCCCTCCTCAAGGTGTTCGTCAAGGTCTTCGACGAGAGCCGTGGGTACTTCGGAAACGACGGCGCAGTCGCTCGCTTCGAGGAAGATCTCGATCAGCGCGGCCAGTACGACGCCTTCAAGACCGCCTTCCAGAAGCACGCGGGCATCGCTTGGTCTCAAGGGCGCGAGCAGACTGCGCTCGAAGGCCACAACATCGACAAGGCCTTCGCCGAGGTCAACGGCGACGCGAACCCGGGCATCATCGCTCAGTACCAAAAGTCCTACGCGGTCTCGATCGAGGACTTCGCCACCGCAGTCAAGGCCTATATCGACACGCAGGACCCAGGATTCCGGCTCAACTTCTTCGTGGACGAGGTCGGCCAGTTCATCGCCGACGACGTCAAGCTCATGCTCAACCTCCAGACCATCGCCGAGTCCCTCAACACGAAGTGCAAGGGACAGTCGTGGGTCTTCGTCACCTCCCAGGAGGACATGGACAAGGTCATCGGCGACCGCACCAGGCAGCAGGGCAACGACTTCTCCAAGATCCAGGCCCGGTTCAGCGCCAAGGTGAAGCTCACGAGTCAGGACGTAGAGGAGGTTATCAGCAAGCGCCTTCTGGAGAAGAACCAGCAAGGCGCGGCAGAGTTGATGGCGCTCCATGCGAAGGAAGCGGAGAACTTCAAGACAATCTTCGACTTCGTCGACGGTGCGAAGACGTACCGCAACTACGTCGACGGCGGCAGGTTCATCAGCACCTACCCGTTCGTCACGTATCAGATCCCCATGTTTCAGGCCGCGATCGAAGGCCTGTCGGACCACAACATGTTCGAGGGTAAGAACAGCTCGGTCGGCGAGCGCTCCATGCTGGGTGTCGTTCAAGAGGTTGCAAAGCGCATCGGTGCCGAACGGGTCGGGTACCTCGCTACCTTTGACCAGATGTTCGCGGGCATCAGCGCAGCCCTGAAATCGGCCGCGCAGAGTGCCGTCCTACAGGCCGAGAAGCACCTGCCCGATCCAACCTCCGAGGTCACCATCCTGGCCAACCGCCTGTTGAAGGCGCTGTTCCTCGTTAAGTACGTCGACACCTTCAAGGCCACGCCCCGCAATTTGACCGTTCTCGTCTACGACCGCTTCGGGCTCGATCTGACGGCACTGGGTAAGCAAGTGCAGGAGGCACTCAACCTTCTCGAGACTCAGTCGTACGTCCAGCGAAATGGCAACCTCTACGAATACCTCACCAACGAAGAGCAGGAGATCGAGAAGGAGATCAAGGGCGTCGACATCGACTCCTCGGAGGTTTCCAGCAAGCTTTTCAAGTATTTAGCCTCGGACATTCTCAAGGCGAACAAGCTGAAGTACCTCAAGAACGGTCAAGACTTCGCCTTCGGATACAAGCTCGACGACATCGTCCACGGCAACCAGCGTGAGCTGACCATCCACTTCATCTCGCCGGAGACGAACTACACCGACGAAGAGATCAAGATGCAGAGCGCTGGGAAGGACGAGCTGCGCGTCTTCCTCGGCCGCGACAGGCGACTGCTTGCCGACCTCCGGCTTCTCCTCAAAACCGAGAAGTACACCAAACAGCGCACCAACTCGGGGGCGACCCCATCGATGCAGGCGATCCTTCAGTCCAAGCAGGTGCTGAACGCGGATCGCGAGAAGGAGCTCATCGAGCGGCTCCGGCAGGCTATCGCCAAGGCGCAACTAGTCATTAACGCGGCCGAGGTGCCTTCGACGTCGCAGGACGCCGTGACACGGGTCTCGGACGGCTTCCAGGATCTCGTCGGCCGCACGTACACGAGCCTGGCGCTGCTCGGGGGAAAGACCTACTCCGAACCACAGGTAGCGGCAGTTATCCAGAGCGAGACCGGCTTGTTCGGCACCGAGAATCTGAGTGCGCTGACGACGCCCGGCACCGAGATGGAGTCCTGGATCATCTCCCAGACGAGCTTGGGAGAGCAGGTCACGGTGAAGAAGATCGTCGATCGCTTTGAGTCCAAGCCCTACGGGTGGGATCTCGGCTCCATCGAGGTCGTGCTGGGCTGGCTGGTCGGCAATGGCAAGGTGATGCTCAGCGTCGACGCCAACCCGATCGTGCGCACGGAGGCGGCCGCCCTGATCCGCAACACGGGCAAGCACTCGCACACGGTCGTCGCGCCTCAGAAGGCGTACGACACGACGAAGGTCGCTGCCTTCAAGAAGTTCTGTGCCGACTTCTTTGATGACGGGGCAGTGCCGAGCGATCCGACCGAGCTGGCCCGTTTCGGCAAGGACAAGCTCGCCGCAAAGAAGGAAGAGCTCAACGCTCTGGTGATCAGCAGCCGGTACCCGTTCGTGAGCCAGCTGTCGAGGGCGGTCACGCTGCTCGACCAGGTGACCGGCAAACCGGCGGAGTGGTACCTCGTCGACTTCGACAAGGCCGACGAGCTCATCGAGGCCAAGGAGAACCTCGTCGACCCGATCAAGTCGTTCCTCAGCGGGCAGCAAGCCAAGATCTTCGACGAGGCGCAGGCCGTGCTCAGCGTCAACACCGCAAATCTCAGCTATCTCCCGGAAGGGAGCTCTGACACGGTCGAGGCCCTCCTTGCGGACCCCAACGCGTTCCGCGGCAACAAGATGAACCAGCTCAAGAACGCGTCAGATTCTCTTGTCAGTGCCGTGGAAGCCAGGATCGCCGAGTCTCTTGCGGCAGTGAAGACCGAGGTCGACACGCGGATGACGTCGCTTCGCCTTGAGACCTACTTTGCATCGGCAAGCGAGGACGTCCGAGTCGAAGTCGAGACCACAGCGCACCACTTCGTGTCCGAGGCCGCTAGTCAGAAGCTCATCGCCGTGCTTGACCAGAGCAAGGCGCGCTTCGAGCAAGTTGTCTACCCCAGTCTCATCGAGCGGCTGCTTGACCAGGATTCGGATGACGACGACCCGCACAAGCCCACAGTGGGCGTCGCCACGATCAAGGCATCCGGTGGACCGACGCTCATCGAGACCGAGTCGGACGTGGACGCCTACCTCGCAGCACTCCGCCTGGCGTTGGTTAGGACGATCAACGACGGAAAGCGAATCTCGAACTGATGGAAACTGGACCGCTTAAGTCGTTTGCTGTCTCGGCGCGCACGGAGCTGATCCGTGAGGTGAGGGCCCGGGTTACGGCCGTGCTCGCCCAGGGGTCTCCCGAACGTGTCGAACGGCCGCACGCTGTCGTGGCGCTGGAGCGGGCCATAGCCGCGGTCGGTGGTGGGGACGCGGGCAGGGCGAATGTCGCGGACAAGGTGGCCTACACCTGGTTCAACCGGATCATCGCGCTGAGGTTCATGGACGCCAACGGCTACACCGGGATCGGCGTCGTCTCGCCAGCGGCCGACCAGGTCGGCCAGCCCGAGGTGCTGTCCGCCGCTAAGCGCGGCCAGGTCGACACCACCATCGTCAAGACCGCGAACGCCGCGACCATCACGGGGCTGCTCAACGGCACCCGCCAGCCGCGCCCCGGCGTCGACGCCCAGGCTGAGGCGTACGCGCTGCTCCTAGCGGACTACTGCCGATTCTGGAACACCGCCATGCCCTTCATGTTCGAACGCGAAGGTGACTACACCGAGCTGCTCATTCCGGCCAACCTGCTCGCCGACGACTCCGTGCTCAGCCGCTCCGTCGCGGTGCTCACCGGAGATGTCTGTCAGGACGTCGAGGTCATCGGCTGGCTCTATCAGTTCTACATCTCGGAGCGGAAGGCCGAAGTCTTCGCCGGGTTCCAGAAGAATAAGAAGGCCGGCGCCGACGAGATCCCGGCCGCGACCCAGCTGTTCACCCCGCACTGGATCGTCCGCTACCTCGTCGAGAACTCCCTCGGCCGCCTCTGGCTGCTCAACCGCCCATCGTCCGGTCTGGCCAGCCAGATGGACTACTACATCGCCCCAGTCGACGAAGAGAGCGACTTCCTCAAGATCACCAGGCCCGAAGAGCTAAAGGTCATCGATCCTGCCTGTGGCTCGGGCCACATGCTCACCTACGCCTTCGACCTCCTCTATGCGATCTACGAGGAGGAGGGGTACGCGCCGTCGGAGATCCCGGGCCTGATACTCACCCACAACCTCTACGGCACCGAGATCGATCCGCGAGCCGGCGCACTCGCAGCCTTCGCCCTGACGATGAAGGCCGCCGCCAAACGCAAGCTCTTCCTCAAGAACCCGGTCGAGCCGAACATCTGCGTTCTCGACCCGATCTCCTTCAGCCCCTCCGAGCTGGACTTCCTCGTGACCAGGGACGGAGACCGCTACGCCGAAGAGGCGTTCTGGAACCAATTCGCAGAGGCCGACACGCTCGGATCGCTGATCACTCCCGATCCCGCGCTGTGTGCTCGCCTTGCACGTCACCTGAACGCGCTCGACGACGGCGGCGACATGTACAAGGCCGACGCGATCGAGTGGGCGTGGCGGGTGATCCGCCAAGCGGGGGTGCTGTCGGCGAGGTACTCCGTGGTGGTCGCTAACCCGCCCTACATGGGCAGCGGGAGCATGTCCTCGGTTCTGAGTGAGTTCGCGACGGTGGAGTATCGCCAGTCCAAGGCAGATCTGTTTGCCATGTTCATCGAGCGTTGCCTAGCGCTGAGTACACAGGGCGCTCTCGTTGGCATGATCACTATGCAGTCGTGGCTGTTCATCGCGACGTACGAGGCGCTCCGCAGGTCTGTTCTGGAACGACGGCATGTCGTTGGCCTTCTGCAGCTTGGCACTGCCGCTTTCGACAGCATCGGCGGAGCAGTCGTGTCGACTGCTGCGTTCGTGATCGAGAACGCCCCAGGGGGGAAGCGCCAGTCAGTCTTTGTCGACCTGACTGCGGGAAGGGACGAGCGGGCCAAGAGTCGCGCACTTGCAGAGGCAGTCAACTCGGAGACCTCAGTGCTGAGGCGCCAGTTGCCCGCCGAACGGTTTTTGGAACTTCCCGGTGCCCCTTTCGCGCACACGATTCAGAACTTCGAAGTCTTCCGTGGCCCGCGCGTCTCAGCACGTTGGCGCTCTGGCGGGCGTCTCAAGACACACGACGGCGCGCGCTACATCCGGTACTGGTGGGAGGTCTGCAGGAACAGCGATAGGTGGCGTCCTCTAATCAAGGGGGGAGACTTCCAGCCCTTCTACGGGAACCGCGACTTCGTCGTCGACTTTTCGTCAGCAGCTGTCGAGTTCTACCGGGGCCATGGCGGGCTGTACCCCAATGAGAACCGAGGTGTTGCGGGAATCTGCTGGACGAAGATCGGGCGGCTAAGCTTCCGCATCAAGAACGCGGACGAAGAGTTCGATTCGGCATCGCCGACGTTGCTGCCTGCCTGCGAGGACGATGTCCTACCGCTGTTGGCGTACCTCAACTCAAGCGAGGTGCGCGCTCTCGTCGCCGTCCTCAACCCGACGATAAACACCCAGGTGGCGAACGTTCTCGAATTACCCGAGCCTGATTGGCCGGACAACGCCAAGTCTGGTCTGACGCGACTTGGACAGAAAATGTTGGACTTGGCCAAGGGCAAGTGGGAATCCGGCGAGACGGCAGATGACTTCGCGCACCCCAGGATGCTCGCGGTCGCCAACGGCGGTTCGGTGAGCGAGGCGATTGAGTTCGTGCTGACCGAGGATTCTGAACGTCAATCGATGCAACTCAAGGTTGCCGACGAGATCGACGCGATTGTTGGCCCGCTGCTGGCAACCGGACTGCGGGGGCCGACGAGCTCAGACCTAGTGACAGACAGCAGGTCGTCTGCAGGACTCATTTCGGATCTTGTGTCGTACGCCGTCGGCTGCATGTTCGGCCGCTACAGCCTCGACGAGCCGGGGCTGATCCTCGCGGACCAGGGCGCGACCTTGGAGGACTACCTGGCAAAGGTTCCATCACCGACATTCGCGCCGGACGCGGACAACGTCATCCCGATCGTGGATGGCGACTGGTTCGAGGACGACCTCGTCGGGCTCTTCCGCCGGTTCCTCCGGACCGCGTTCGGAGAGCAGCACTTCGAGGAGAACCTCACGTTCGTCACCGAGTCCCTCGGCGTGAAGAACCTCAGGGACTACTTCATCACCCGGGCCGGGAGGTCCAAGTTCTACGACGACCACGTCCAGCGGTACAAGAAGCGCCCTATTTACTGGCTCTTCTCCAGCCCGAAGGGGTCGTTCAACGCCCTCATCTACCTGCACCGCTACACGCCATCCACGGTGTCGACGGTGCTGACCTATCTGCGTGAGTACGTCACCAAACTGGAGTCGACACTCCAGCACGCCGAGCGCGCAGGGAACGCCAAGGAAGCCGACCGGCTCCGTAAGATCCTCGTCGAGCTCAACGAGTACGAGCACGACACGCTCTACCCCAAGGCATCCGCGAACGTTGTGATCGACCTCGACGACGGCGTTAAGGCCAACTACCCGAAGTTCGGCGCCGCGCTAAGGAAGATCGCAGGCTTGGAGGCAGACAACTGATGGAGACTGGACCGCTGAAGTCGTTTGCTGTCTCGGCGCGCACGGAGCTGATCCGTGAGGTGAGGGCCCGGGTTACGGCCGTGCTCGCCCAGGGGTCTCCCGAACGTGTCGAACGGCCGCACGCTGTCGTGGCGCTGGAGCGGGCCATAGCCGCGGTCGGTGGTGGGGACTCGGGCAGGGCGAATGTCGCGGACAAGGTGGCCTACACCTGGTTCAACCGGATCATCGCGCTGAGGTTCATGGACGCCAACGGCTACACCGGGATCGGCGTCGTCTCGCCAGCGGCCGACCAGGTCGGCCAGCCCGAGGTGCTGTCCGCCGCTAAGCGCGGCCAGGTCGACACCACCATCGTCAAGACCGCGAACGCCGCGACCATCACGGGGCTGCTCAACGGCACCCGCCAGCCGCGCCCCGGCGTCGACGCCCAGGCTGAGGCGTACGCGCTGCTCCTAGCGGACTACTGCCGATTCTGGAACACCGCCATGCCCTTCATGTTCGAACGCGAAGGTGACTACACCGAGCTGCTCATTCCGGCCAACCTGCTCGCCGACGACTCCGTGCTCAGCCGCTCCGTCGCGGTGCTCACCGGAGATGTCTGTCAGGACGTCGAGGTCATCGGCTGGCTCTATCAGTTCTACATCTCGGAGCGGAAGGCCGAAGTCTTCGCCGGGTTCCAGAAGAATAAGAAGGCCGGCGCCGACGAGATCCCGGCCGCGACCCAGCTGTTCACCCCGCACTGGATCGTCCGCTACCTCGTCGAGAACTCCCTCGGCCGCCTCTGGCTGCTCAACCGCCCATCGTCCGGTCTGGCCAGCCAGATGGACTACTACATCGCCCCAGTCGACGAAGAGAGCGACTTCCTCAAGATCACCAGGCCCGAAGAGCTAAAGGTCATCGATCCTGCCTGTGGCTCGGGCCACATGCTCACCTACGCCTTCGACCTCCTCTATGCGATCTACGAGGAGGAGGGGTACGCGCCGTCGGAGATCCCGGGCCTGATACTCACCCACAACCTCTACGGCACCGAGATCGATCCGCGAGCCGGCGCACTCGCAGCCTTCGCCCTGACGATGAAGGCCGCCGCCAAACGCAAGCTCTTCCTCAAGAACCCGGTCGAGCCGAACATCTGCGTGCTCGACCCGATCTCCTTCACCCCCGACGAGCTGAGTTACCTCGTCACCACAGACGGGGATCGCCACGCAGAAGAAGCCTTCTGGAACCAATCGGCCGAGGCCGACACCTTCGGATCGCTCATCACCCCCGACCCGGCTCTCGTTGAGCGTCTCTCGCGTCACCTGGAGACGCTCAGTGACGACGGCGACATGTACAAAGCCGACGCACTCGACTGGGCTCGGCAGGCAATCCACCAGGCAGAGATCCTTTCCCCGAGGTACAGCGTGGTGGTCGCGAACCCGCCCTATATGGGCAGCAAGAACATGGGAGGCCGCCTCCAAGAATGGGCGCAAAGCGAGTATCCGAAGACCCGCTATGACTTGTTCGCCATGTTCTTCGAGCGCGGCCTTGCACTCGTCTCGCCCCATGGCATCGCGGCCATGGTTACGATGCAGTCGTGGATGTTCCTGGCACGCTACAGTGATTTCCGAACCGATCTACTGCATCATTACTCGATCGAAAGCATGGTACATCTCGGATCCCGTGCGTTCGAGAGTATCGGCGGAGAAGTGGTTCAAGTTGCTGCCACGTGCGTGGCGAAGAGCAGGTCGACGACGCTTGGAAGATATCTCAGGTTGGTCGATATCGATTCGCCCATTGAGAAGGCCAGCATAATCCGTTCTGCCGCCATGGGGAGCACTGTCGATCACGAGTTCACGGCAAACCAGAAGCGCTTTTTGGAGATTCCGGGAGCACCGATCGCATACTGGGCGTCAGACGCGCTGTTGGGAACCTTCAAAAGTGGTAGACGCGTCGAAGACGTCTGCCCCGTTCGTCAGGGCTTCCAAACTGGCGACAATGACCGGTTCATGCGCTTTTGGTACGAGGTGTCTCGCAACACAATCCGATTCGACGCTAATTCTACCGCCGATTTTCGCTCCTCTGGGTCTAAGTTTGCTCCATACCTCAAAGGCGGGTCATTCCGGAAGTGGTTCGGTAACGACGAGTACGTCGTTGCGTTTGATCCTGCGTCCTATTCCGCACTAAGCAAGCTCGGAAACAAGCTACCGTCACGGTCGCTATACTTTCTTGACAGCATAACTTGGTCAGCCCTTTCCTCGGGAGACTTCGGGGCCCGCTACGCGGGAATCGGGAGCACCTTCAGCGCAAAGGGAGCCTGCGCCTTTCCGACCGACAGGCTCGCCCGAGATCTCGTGCTGGCAATCTTTAATTCGTCGGTTGCTGGCGAGTTGCTCGAGTTTATGGGCGCGACACTCGACTTCAACGTTGGCTCACTGCGAGACATTCCGCTGCCAGCGGCAGTTTCGAGCGAAGCCGAAAGTAGTCTTCACGAGCTGGTGGAGGAGCTAATCGCTATCCATCGCGAAGACTGGAACGCCGACGAATCCGCCCCTGGCTTCGTTGAAAGTATGTTGGTTCCCTCCGCAGCGATGGAGTCGCTCCGGAGGATTACCGCCATCTCCGCGCAACGCGCCTTCGCCAACGCCGAGCGGGTCACTGCGCTTCAGAGTGCGTTGGACAATCTGGTCAGTTCGCTCTACGGGCTCCCCCCGGGGCCGGAGCTGGCCGTCACGCTGCGCTTCGCGTCGGGTGCCGACGCGGCAACCGGGAAGGCCTTGAACGCGCGACTCGTGCGCGACCTCATTTCGTATGCCGTCGGTTGCATGTTCGGTCGTTACAGTCTCGATGAGCAGGGGCTGATCGTCGCCGACCAGGGCGCGACCCTTGAGGACTATCTCGCGAAGGTGCCGAGCCCGACGTTCGCTCCGGACGCGGACAACGTCATTCCGATCGTGGACGGGGACTGGTTCGAGGACGACATGGGTGGACTCTTCCGTCGGTTCCTCCGGGCGACGTTCGGTGATCAGCATTTTGAGGAAAACCTCACGTTCGTCACCGAATCACTCGGGGTGAAGAACTTGCGGGACTACTTCATCACTCGGGCGGGGCGGTCCAAGTTCTACGACGACCACGTTCAGCGGTACAAGAAGCGGCCGATCTACTGGCTCTTCTCCAGCCCCAAGGGGTCGTTCAACGCCCTGATCTACATGCACCGCTATACGTCGTCTACCGTCTCGACGGTGCTGACGTACCTGCGTGAGTTCATCACCAAGTTGGAGTCGGCACTCCAGCACGCCGAGCGCGCCGGGAACGCCAAGGAAGCCGACCGGCTCCGTAAGATCCTCGTCGAGCTCAACGCGTACGAGCACGACACGCTTTACCCCAAGGCGTCCGAGAACGTCGTCATTGACCTCGACGATGGGGTCAAGGCGAACTACCCGAAGTTCGGCACTGCGCTGAGGACGATCGCAGGCTTGGAGGCATCCGGTGAGTGAGCTGAGCTCCATCAGAGATGTCCTCCTGCGTCGACTCGACGCCGAACGGGTCGTGTTCTGGCATGACCCGGCCGGTGACTACGATTCGGAGCTCGACGCGCTCGATCTTGACGACGTGAACGTGATTCGGGTGCTGGACAACGAGTTCAGTGTGAAAAGCACCGTCCTCGCCGATGGAGTCACGAAGCACCTCGTGTACCGCTCCGGAGATGTCCCACGCGGCACGGCGAACTGGCTCCTCGATTTGGAGCTCGCCTACGGCGTCTTCACTGCAGACAAGACCTCGATGCTGCAGCGCGAGCTTGGCCTCGAGGACCCGGCCTTCGGGCCGCTCATCGAGCAGCATCAGAAGTTCTTTGGGGCCGCGAGCCGGAAGCAGGCACTCGAGAAGCTCCTAGCCGACGGGGACGACGCCACCCGCGTCCGAGCCAAGATGTGCCGGGTCCTGGTCAAGGCGGCCGGAAGCAAGCTGACGGACATCACGCAAGAGCTCCTCGTCGAGAACGCCGCAGGCAAGGCCGCGAAGTTTGACGATCTGGTCACGTTCGGCCTCGACCAGTTCCTCTGGGACGGGCTAGCGAGCATCTACAGGTACACCAGCGAGTCCCCCTCGATCGACGATTTTGTCCTTTGGATGTTCAGCCGGGCCTTCGTCGATTTTGCGTCTCCCACCCCCAATGCGCTCCGCAACATCCGCAGCGACTTCAACAGCCTGCGCTACGACGTGCGCACCCAGGACACGATGAGGACGCTCGCTGAGCGCGCAGGCAAAGCACTCGACCTGGAGTCGAAGATCTCCAGCCGGAGCGCCCGCGACCTTGTCGGAGTCACCATCTTCGAGGAAGTCGACCGGCGGGTCATCGTCGACCTCGCCGCCGACGTCGCCGCTCAGTCGGTGACACCACGCGAGGTGTCTGACATCGTGCGACAGCGCCAGGAGAGCCTGTGGAACGCCGCATACGCCAAGGTGTACAAGGCTATCCAGAGCGCGTCGGAACTGTTCGCCGCCATTAACGCCCTACCTCAGGCGATTGTGTCGGCCGATACCGGGCTGGAGCTGTACCGGGATGACTGGTTCCGCATCGACCAGCTGTACCGTCGCTTCACCTACGCGTGCCAGACCGCCGACTTCCAGCAGCCACTTGCAGCACTCAAGACCGCGGTCGATAAGCAATACGCGAATAAGTACCTATACGACTTCGGTGGGGTGTGGCAGCAGGCTCTCGGCAAGACCCAGGAGTGGAAGCATTCCTCCCTCATGCCACAAGCCGCGTTCTTCGACCGATACGTCGCCCCCGTCGTCAAGGACGGACGCAGCAAGGCGGTGGTGATCATCTCGGATGGCATGCGCTACGAGATCGCGGATGAGCTCGCATCGATGATCCGTGGCGTGGACCGCTTCGACGCCTCCATGTCGGCCGTGCTCGGATCGTTGCCCAGTTACACCCAGCTCGGCATGGCAGCGCTGCTTCCTCATTCGAGTCTGCAACTCGACCCGAGCGCCTTGCCCGTACTTGCGGACGGGAAGCCGACGAACGGCACGGCCAACCGCAACAAGGTCCTGCAATCGGTCAACGGTCACGCACTCGCCGCCAGTGATGTGCTGTCGATGACCAGCGACGAGCTGCGGGCGTTATACAAGCAGCACCACATCTTTTACGTTTACCACGACCGAATCGACGCTGCCGGCGACAAGGCCGCGACGGAGCGCACCGTCTTCGAGGCCGCCCAGGAATCGCTTCGAGAACTGCTGCTCCTTGTGAAGAAGTGGGCGAGCGCCAATGCGACAAACATCCTGCTAACCGCAGACCACGGCTTCCTCTACCAAGACACCCCACTCGAGCCGGCGTACTACGTGTCTGAGAAGCCCCAAGGTGACGCGGTCACAAAGACCAACCGTCGCTATGTGCTCGGCAAGTCGCTTAAGCCGTCCCCATCGTTCATGACGTTCACGTCGGCACAGGTGGGGCTTGTGGGAGACGTCGACGTTCAGATCCCGAAGTCGATCCAGCGCATTCCGTTGGCGGGAGCGGGCACCCGCTACGTTCACGGCGGCGCCTCGCTCCAAGAGATCGTCGTCCCCGTCATCACGGTCAACAAGAAGCGCAAGAACGACGTACGCCCGGTCACCGTCGACCTCATGCCAGAAACCGACAAAATCACGACGGGCCAGCTCACGGTCAAACTTCTTCAACGCGAGGCCGTGACGGACAAGATCCAGTCGCGCCAGGTACGCGTTGGGCTGTACGCCGGCGAGACACCTATATCTGATCGGCCCATCCTGACCTTCGACAGCACCTCGGACGACCAGCGGGAGCGCTATCAGTCGGCAACGCTCTACCTCAGCGAAGAGGCCGACGACTTCAACAACCGACAGGTGGAACTGCGGCTCGAAGAGCCCATTCCGAACACGACCCAGTGGAAGTCCTTCTCGAAGGGCAACTACACCATCAAGCGTTCGTTCACGACGGACTTCGACTTCTAGGAGAATCTTGCGATGACCGAACAGGCCGATCTTGCCGTGGTCGACGACACCCCTTCAAGCCCCGGCGGCGCGCCAGCCCCCGCCACTGCGCCCGTGAAGTCCGCCCTCGACCAGAAGATCAACGACGTCTTCGGCGGAGCCGTCGTGCGCAAGGACTTGGTCAAGGCGGTCAAGGGCAACGCGATTGTGCCCTCGTTCGTCCTGGAATATCTCCTCGGCCAGTACGCCGCCTCCGACGACGAGGCGACGATCCAGTCCGGCATCGAGAGCGTTCGAAAGATCCTCGCGGACCACTACGTCCACCGGAGCCAGTCCGAGCTCATCAAGTCGAACATCCGCGAGAAGGGCCGCTACCGCGTCATCGACAAGGTGCAGGTCCAGCTCAACGAGAAGGACGACACCTACGAGGCCGAGTTCGCCAACCTCGGCATCAAGCAGGTGCTCGTCTCGCCGTCGACGATCAAGGCCCACCCCAAACTCCTGGTGGGCGGAGTGTGGTGCATCTGCGACATCGAGTACCAGCACAGCGACAACCCTCGCGTGGTCCCGTGGATTCTCGGCTCCATCAAGCCGATCCAGCTCTCCAACTTCGATTTCGACGGATACGTGACCTCTCGCCGCGAGTTCACCACCGACGAGTGGATCGATCTGCTGATCCAGTCCGTCGGTTTCAATCCTGAACTGTTCGGCCGACGCGCCAAGCTCATCCAGCTCGTGCGCCTCATCCCGTTCGTCGAGCGCAACTACAACCTCGTCGAGCTCGGACCGAAGGGCACGGGCAAGTCCCACATCTTCTCGGAGTTCTCGCCCCACGGGATGCTCATCTCTGGCGGTGAGGTCACCGTACCCAAGCTCTTCGTCAACAACTCCAACGGTCGCATCGGTCTGGTGGGCTACTGGGATGTCGTTGCCTTCGACGAGTTCGCTGGGAAGAAGAAGCGCACCGACAAGGCGCTCGTCGACATCATGAAGAACTACATGGCGAACAAGTCGTTCAGCCGTGGCATCGAGACGCTCGGGGCAGAGGCGTCGATGGTCTTCGTCGGCAACACGTCGCACAACGTGCCGTACATGCTCAAGCACTCCGACCTGTTCGATGAACTCCCCGAGAGCTACCACGACTCTGCCTACCTCGACCGCCTGCACTTCTACATCCCGGGCTGGGAGGTCGACACCATCCGCAGCGAGATGTTCTCGGACGGCTACGGCTTCGTCGTCGACTACATCGCCGAGGTGCTCAAGTCGATGCGCAACTCGGACTACTCCGATCGCTACCAGAAGCACTTCACACTCGGCTCAGACATTTCCACCCGCGATCGAGACGGCATCCACAAGACCTTCTCCGGCCTGATGAAGGTCATCCATCCGGAAGGCGACGCGGCGAAGGAGGAGGTCGAGGAGATCCTCCAGTTCGCCATCGAGGGCCGCAAGCGAGTCAAAGACCAGATCCTGCGCATCGACTCGACCATGGGCGAGGTGAGATTCGGCTACTCGGACCATGCCGGCGAGTGGCATGTCGTCACGACGCTGGAGGAGGACGAGTACCCGGACTACTACCACCGCTCTTGTGGGGGCAGCCAGCCCAAGGAGCTCACCGAGGGCACGACGACCGGGACAGCTACTGCGGCGGCGCCCGCGGTCGAATCCAACCCACGGCCCGAGCCGCTGTTCGAGGGCCATCGCGAGTTCCAGGAGAACCAGCGCGGCGTCTCGTACGAGACCCTGCTATTGCCCTACCTGCGCGACGCGTCTGAAATTACCATTACCGATCCGTACATTCGCCAATTCCACCAGGCCCGCAACCTCATGGAGCTCGTCGAGGCACTGGCCGCAGCCAAGGATCCTGCTGACGAGATGAAGGTCTGCCTCGTAACGACCGAGACCACCGAGGGAGCGGAGAAGCTTCAGAAGCAATACGAATTCCTGATCAAGGTGAAGCAGGCAGCCGCTGTGGCGGGTATCACCTTCGATGTGTCATTCGACTCCAGCATCCACGACCGCTCGATCGTCGCGAATAACGGTTGGCGCATCAACCTAGGCCGAGGCCTGGACATGTACCAGTACGTGTCCAGCGACGCCTTCGACATCTCGGTCAGATTACAGCAGTACCGCCAGGTGAAGTCCTTTGGCGTGGTCTACATCAACGAGGGCAAGAACCGTGATGGCAGGCGGCAGTGACTCGCCCAGACGGAAGAAGCCGGCCGAACATCACGGGGCGAGCGCCGATGGGGCCCGGAAGGTCACGCTTCGACTGGTGCGGGTCCGCGAGGGATCGGCTCTTTGTCTCGGTCCGGTCTGAAGGAGGCTCTCAGGCCACAGAGCCTCCAATGTGCCCTTGAACGGGACCGGCGCTCACCCCCAGCGTCCTGTCGCAGAGTTATGACATCGCGAGAAGGACACTCGTGAAAGTCCCCGCCGAGCTCAACGTTGAGTTCAGCGCCCCCAACTAGAGATCGACAAGGGGACCCACCTCGCTGGACGATCGGGCGTTGCGAGCAGCCATACTGGTAAATCAGGTCTGATCTGGTGAGGCTCCGTACCTCAAGCACTCAGCCCGCCATTGATCTCTCCCTACCCACTTAGGACGTTCTCTGGCGCCAAAGCTCCGGAGGACTGGCCAACTCCGACGCGCTCCTCAGAGGTGCGCGAGGCATTAGCGCCCCGCGTATCGTCTGACTCGGCACTGCCTCCACGTCGGCGGCGCGCAACTTCACTCTGCAGCCATGGCAATCCAGAGACTCTGGAATGAAGATCCATACGTCACAATTCTTCTCATACCTGCCGTCAAAGATTGCCTGGCACTCGCAGATAGGACAGTCGCCGGCCTCCTGATGGTCGCCAAGAACTTGCCGCACCGCGACCTCAGAACGGGCCACACGAATTCGAGAATGGTCAGCTTTCGAGGCATGTGCCGTTGCGAGAGCAATCCTCGACAGGGCGTCAAAGTCTTCCTGTCCGAAGCGCAAGGTGGCCACCTGGTTGACAGCCTTGTCATATTCTCGCCAGAACGATGGGCCCGAGATTCCACAGTGCGGGAGAATGGCATTGGCCACACACAAGAACGCCAGAAACGTTCTTCCGCCACCGTCACTCGCCGCACCTATATGGGCTGCCAAGTTGCGCGCCTCGGCGAGCAAGGCAGATTGCTCTTCTTTCACGCGCAGACTAGGTTTCACGAGTCGAAGCCTGTGAATGGCTTCGCGCAGTCCCACAGTCCGTATTTCCTGAGTTCTCCGGCCATCAACACCTGAAAGTTGAACGAGCGAATGACCCAGTTGGCCACCGCTGTCCGCAAGTAGAAGGGGGTTGACTTTAGCGAGCGCTGCCTTTGCTAGAAATTCCGTTGCCGCGCCGGCATGAAGGGGCAGCAGATTCCATCTTGAACGCTCATAATCTTGGATAGCTTCATACGCATAGTCAGAGGCCGAGGCCACAAAGTCTTTCGTTTCAAACCCAAACCCAGTGGACAATATTCCTCCCAGCGATCCCGTATCGGCACAATCAAATCACAGGTAGCTTGGCCCTCCGCCAACTGGGCGAGGCCTGCTCTGACGTGAGCTAAAGCAACAGGGTCGTGGTCTCGCAGAGAAACTACCGCCTGTCTCGTGCGGATGGGCATGAACCTGGTCCCCGGTCTCGCGGTCATTGATGAACTTGCCGACATGGTCAACCTCAGCGTAGAGCGACGGGTCGTCGAAGGCCTGGGAGCCGGCGGTGTCGTAGGGCAGCGCGGCGACTTCGCGTCCGCGATCCACACCCCGTCCGTGACCACTTCGGCCCGAGCGGCCTCCGGCATGTCACCAACCATGCAGTTGAAGAGCAGCATTTGGCGGCCGTCAACGAAGGGCTGCAGCACCTCCAGCTGCCCGAAACCGTGCCGCGGTGACGACAGCAGCTCCCGCAGCTGCTAGCGCTCCAGGTCGGCTCACCACGCGTGCCCGACCACGCCGCGATCCATAACGTCGCCGTGGTTGGCGCCGTGACAAGCACGTGCCAACCGCTCTCGTCCGGGTCGGGTAGCACCCACAAATCACGGACGCATCGTCGTGCCAGTGCCCGTCGGCATGCTTCTCGATCCACCGCGGGTCCGCCGACAGCACCGGCCCCGGCGACCCGATGCGTAGGCTGCGGCGGTCGCGCCGATACACCGAAAGGACCCCGATTGCTGGTCCGGCCTCGACCGTGACCACGATGGCGTCGCTTGCGAATACAAGCCGTGAGTCCCTCGACGCATTTTGCGCGCTTTATCCGTCAAGGCGCAGGCGTGAGGGCAAGGCAGTCGCCGTCCCAGCGCACGGCATACGGATCCGTGATCTCGCCGATGAACTGGCCTCCGGTCTCGTTGCGGAAGGCGAGGAACTTGGTGTCGCCCGTCTCGCGGTCGTCGATGAACTTGCCGACGTAGAGGGTCGGGTCGTCGATCTCCTGAGCGCCGGCCAGGTCGTACGGCCCCAGCACCGACTCGGCCGACGCGATCCATACCCCGCCGGTGATGCCGGCCGCCCGTGCCGCCTCGGGCATGTCCCCGACCGCGCAGTTGAAGAGCAGCACCTGCTTCCCGTCCACCACGTGCGTCTGAAACACCTCGAGCTGCCCGAACCCAGCCCCAGGCTCAGACAACGGCGCCCGCAGCTCCCAGTTCTCCAGGTCCGCCGACCACGCGTGCCCGACCACACCGCGGTCCACCCGATCCGACGGATCGTGAGCCGGCCCCGCAGCAGACCGAGCCGTGATCAGCATGTGCCAGCCATCACCGTCCGGATCAGCCACCACCCACGGGTCGCGGAACGCCTCGTCGTGCCAGTTCCCCTCGGGCGGCGGCGCGTACTTCTCGTACCAGCGACCGTCCGCCTCGAGCACCGGCCCCGGCGCCTTGTCCCATGTGTAGAGGTCGGAGGACACGGCATACCCGATCGACTGCACGTTGGCGCCGTGCTCGTTGAGGCGGGCCCCGGTGTAGAACATGAACCACCGCCCGTCCGGGTGCCGCACGACCGACCCGGTCCACGTCGCGAGCTCGTCGAAGGCCGGCGCGTCCGACCGCACGAGCGCATCCACCACGCGCTCCCAGTGGACTAGGTCAGAAGACACCGCGTGCCCGATCGAGGCCCTGTAGTGCCGGGCGTGCGGGTCGCGCAGCGCCCGCGACGCGTAGAGGAAGAAGAGGTGGTACTGCTCGCCGTCGTCGACGAGCCAGAAGTCCCACACCCACGCCTCGGGGAGACGAAACACGATTCAGCCTTTCACGCCGGAGCTGGCGATGGAGTTGATGAACGACCGCTGGAAGGCGATGAAGAGGATGAGCACGGGCGCGGTGATCATCGACGCGTACGCCATGATCTGCCCCCACGAGGTGTTGAGCTGCTTGAAGTAGTCGATGCCGACCATGACCGGCCGCAGCTCCTCGCTCTGCACCGACATGAGCGGCCAGAGGTACTGGTTCCACGTCGGCAGGAAGGTGAGGATCGCGACGGTCGCGACGGCCGGCCCGGCGAGCGGCATGACGATGCTCCGGTAGATCCGGAACCACCCCGCGCCGTCGACCTTCGCCGCCTCGTCCAGCTCCTTCGGGATCGAGTCGAAGTACTGGTAGAAGAGGAAGATCGAGAAGGCGTTCGCGACGAACGGCACGATCTGCACCTGGTAGGTGTCGAGCCACCCCTCGGACAGGCCGTCCGGCCCGAGGAAGGGCAGCTTGTTCACCCACCACAGCAGCGGCAGCGCCAGCGTCTCGAAGGGCACGATGAGCGTCGCGAGGATGAGCCCGAGCACCCACCCGCTCCCCTTGAACTTGATCCGCGCCAGGGCAAACGCCGCCATCGAGTTGACGACGACCCCGAGCACGACCGTCACCACGGTGATGATGACCGAGTTCATCATGAACTGCGCGAAGGGAACTCGTCCGAAGACGCCCGTGTAGTTGTCGAGCGAGATGTCGCCCGTCGGCGCGAACGCCTTCCAGCTGCCGAGGTCGTCGAAGATCTGCAGGTCGGGCTTGAAGCTCGACACGATCATGAAGAGCAGCGGCAGCCCGAAGACGAGGCACAGCACCAGCCGTGCCAGCACGCCGAGAGGCTTGCGTATGCCGTGTCGTCCCTCTCCCACACGGTGCGGTGCCGTCGTGGTGGTCTCGGCGACGTGCGCCAGGTGGTCCGAGCCGAGGCCGGGGGCGCCGGCAGAAGCGGTCGTGGTGCTCATCGGGCGTCCCTGTCTCGGGTGACGTAGCGGTTGACGAGGGTGACGGCGAGGACGAGGACGAAGAAGACGAGCGAGATCGCCGAGGCGTAGCCCGTCTGCTGCTGCTGGAAGCCGGTCCGGACCGCCATGAGCACGACCGTCGACGTCGAGTCGAGCGGCCCGCCCTGGGTCATGATGTTGACCTGCGTGAAGAGCGCGAAGGCCGAGATCGTGATGGTGATGAGGATGAAGGTCCTCGTCTGCCGCAGGCCCGGCCACGTGACGTAGCGGAACTGCTGCCACGCGCCGGCCCCGTCGAGCTCGGCCGCCTCGTAGAGGTCGGCCGGGATCGTCTGCAGGCCGGAGAGCCAGATGACCATGTGGAAGCCCATCGCCTGCCACGCCGACATGAGGATGATCGCGAGCAGCGCCGTCTTCGGGTCGCCGAGCCAGTCCGGCCCCTCGATGCCGAACTTCAGCAGCACCTGGTTGATGAGGCCGTTCTTCTGGTACATGAACAGCCACAGCATCGACACGACGACCATCGAGGTGACGACGGGCAGGAAGTAGACGGTGCGGAAGAAGTTGACCCCGCGCATCTTGACGTTGACGAGCAGCGCCAGCCCGAGGGCGCACGCCGACTGCACCGGCACGATGACCGCCGCGAAGACGATCGTGTTGCGCAGCGACGCCCAGAACGTCTCGTCCTCGAAGAGCCGGACGAAGTTGTCGACGCCGACGAACTCGGCCGGCCGCGGCGAGATGAGCCTCGCGTTGGTGAAGGCGAGCCCGAAGGTCAGCCCGATCGGCACGAGCAGGAAGGTCACGAGCAGGACGGCGGCGGGCGCCAGCATGAGCAGCGCCGTCGTCGTCGACGACCGGGACTCCTTGGGGCGCTGGGACTTCAGCTGCCCTCGACGCGTCGCGCCGGCCGAGGCGTTCTCGGCTGCGGTGATGGTGGTCATCTCAGTCACTCACTGGAAGTAGCCGTTGGACTTCTGGTTGGCGTCGATGTTCTTGACCGCCTGGTCGAGCGCCTGCTTGGGGTCGGCGCCGTTGAGGATGTCCTGCGCGGTCTTCGTGAACTCCGTCGCGATGAAGGGGTAGCCCGGCGTCACGGGACGCAGCACGGCGAACTTCTTCGCGTAGTCGAGGAAGACCTGGTTCTCCCCGCCCTTCTCGTAGCCCTTGACCTGGGCCGCCGCGGCGTCCGTCGCCGGGATGTTGTTCGTGTCCCGAGCCACCGAGGCCACGTACTTGTCCTGCGCCGCGAACTTCATGTAGTCGAGCGCGCCGGCCTGGTCGGAGCAGTTCGTCGAGACGCCCCACTGCCACGAGCCGCCACCGATCTTCGGGCCGGTGCCGAGGTCCGGCGGCGGGAGGAAGAGGGTGTCCTTGCCGAAGGCCTTGCGGGTGTCGACGGCCGTCCACGTGCCGTTGTAGAGGAGTGCGGACTTGCCGTTGATGAAGTCCTTGGCCGGGTCGGCGCCGGACTTGAGCGGGACGAGCCCGTCGGTCACGAGGCTGCGGAACCACGTCGCCCACTCGACGGCCTTGGGCCCGTTGAGCGAGCCCTCGGCGGTCTTGTAGCCGTCGCGGTTGATGAGGTCGCCGCCGAAGCTCTGGAGCATCGGGGAGTACGCATAGGGCCACCACTCGCCGGTGAAGCTCGTCGCGATGTCGAGCGGGTTCTGGAAGTCGCCCGACGCCTTGATCTTCTTCAGGGCGGCGTCGAACTCGTCCTTCGTCCACGGGGAGTCGGTGGTCGGGACGCGGATGCCGTACTTGTCGAGGATCGTCTTGCGCGTGACCATGACGAGCGCGACGTCGTAGTAGCCGTAGGAGTACGTCTTGTTGTCCCACTTGCCGAGCACCGTCGGGAGGTACTTCGAGAGCGTGGCGTCGAGGCCGTCGAGCGGCGCCAGGTAGCCGGCCCACGCCCAGTTCGGCACGTTCGGGCCGTCGATGTCGAGGATGCACGGCAGCTTCTTGGAGGCGGCCGCCGCGACGACGGACTGGTTGTAGCTGTCCTGCGGGAAGGCCTGGATCTTGACCTTGTACTTGCTCTGGCTCTTGTTGTAGTCGTTGACGATCGCCGTGACGGCCGCGAGCTCGGCCTTGTTGCCGGCATTGTGCGTCCACATCGTCAGCTCGCCACCGGCGCCGCCGGAGCTGGAGCTGCCGCCCTTGGTGCAGGCGGCCATGGAGAGCGGCAGCGCTGCGGCGAGCAGGCCGACGGCGACGCGGGTGGTGGTCGAGGTGAGCTTCATCGGTTCCTCCGTGGTGGGAAGGTCAGCGCCACTGCTAAAACCTTTCAGCCCCGAAGGTAGCGGCTCTGTCCAACCTTCCACAAGAGGTTGCTAAAACCTTTTCACCAGCAGGTATGCCTCCTCGGCGTCCTTACCGTGGGGTACGCTGTCCGCGGGTGCCCTGGGAGGGAGCACCCGGCATACGCGATCTGGCGGTGCCGCGAAGAGGCGACGAACCGACGGGGGTGGCAGGTGACCAAGCGACCGACGCTCGCCGACGTCGCCGCTCTGGCCGGGATGTCCAAGACGGCCGTCAGCCTCGTGCTCAACGACCGGCCCGGCTCACGCCTCTCGGCCGACGCGGTGGCCCGCATCCACGAGGCCGCCCGCGAGCTGAACTACCGGCCCAACCCGGCCGCCCGCTCCCTGCGCCTCGGCACGACCGGCACCATCGGCTTCATCTCCGACGAGGTGACGATCACCCGCTTCGCCTCCGCGATGATCCGGGGCCTGCTCGACGTCGCCGACGAGCGTGACCACGCCGTCCTCATCGCCGAGACCGGCAACCACCCCAAGCAGCTGGCCAAGGCCCTCGAGTTCATGATCGACCGCCAGGTCGACGGCATCGTGTTCGGGTCGATGGCCGCACGCCTGCTCGACCTGCCACCGCTGCCCGAGTCGATGCGCGTCGTCACGACCAACAGCGCGAGCAGCGCCGGCGACGACACCTACGCCTCCGTGCTGCCCGCCGAGCACGAGGCCGGGCGCGCCATGATGCGCCTGCTCCTCGAGCAGGGGCACGGCGAGGGCATCGGCATCATCGGCAGCGCCCCGAGCGCCCCTGCCGACAGACGCTCCTCGGTGACGATCGGCGCGCGTTTCGCCGGCATCGACGAGGCCCTCGTCGAGGCGGGCGCGACACCTGTGGCCGTCGTCGACGTCGGCTCCTGGGAGCCGTGGAACGGCTACGCCGGGACCAAGCGGGTGCTCGAGTCGGGCGCCCCGGTCACCGCGCTGCTCTGCCTCAACGACCGCGTGGCGTTCGGCGCCTACCAGGCGCTGGGCGAGCACGGCCTGCGCGTCCCCGACGACGTGTCGATCGCCTCCTTCGACGACGACGAGATCGCCTCCTACCTGCGGCCGGCGCTCACGACCGCGAAGCTGCCCTACGAGGAGATGGGCCGCAAGGCGATGGAGCTCGTCCTCGGCCCCGACGAGCCGGGCGGGGAGCACCTCGTCGAGATGCCCGTCCAGGTGCGCGGCTCCATCCGCAACGTCACCTGATGCCCGGCCGGCGTCAGTGCGAGCTCACGACCTTGACGCGGCCGGCCACGACGCACGCGTACGTCGACGGGCACTCGAGCTCGTAGACACGGTCGGCGGGCTTGTCCCAGACGTCGTAGAGGCCCGTCTCCTGGGTGGCCGCGTTCCACGCCGTCCCGTTGAACGTCGCGACCGAGCCACCGTTGAGCAGTGCCGAGCAGAAGCTCGTCGCCGGGCAGGCCACGTCGTAGGTGCCCTCCAGCTGGAAGTCCGTGGGGGCGGCGAGGCGGCGCCACGTCGTCCCGTCGAACCGCAGGCTCGTGCCACCCTCGTCGACGGCGAGGCACATCGTCGTCGACGCGCACGACACGACGGCGCTGCGCTCGGTGCCGCTCGCCAGATCCTTCGGCGCCGACCACGTCGACCCGTTCCACCGCGACCAGAAGCCGTTGCCGCCGTGGACGGCGATGCAGAAGGTCTTGCTCAGGCAGTCGACCGCGGTCGGCGCCCCGCCGTTGAAGGTGAAGACCGTCTTGTAGGCGCTCCACGAGGTGCCGTTGAAGGTGCTGACGTGGCCGAACGAGTCGAACGCGACGCACCACCCCGTCACCGGGCAGTCGGGGTCGCCGAGATCGGCAGGAGCGGTCCCGTTGGCCGACCAGGTGGACCCGCTCACGGTGCGCCACGTGCGCGCCGAGGAGACGTTCGTGAGGCACCACGTCGAGCTGGCGCAGCTCGCGCTCGAGGCGACGTACGAGATGGTGACCGGCGCCGCCCACGCCGTGCCGTTCCAGCGGTAGGCCTTGCCGCGCTCGTCCGTGGCGAGGCAGCTCGTCGCCGCGCCGCACGCGAGGTCGACGATGCCCCCACGGGTCGCGTCGAAGCCGGCCAGAGCCGACCACGACGAGCCGTTGAAGCGGGTGTAGCGCCCTTGGGACTCCACGCCGATGCACGTCGTGGAGACGCAGGACAGCGAGAATCCCCGGGGCGAGCCGAACGCGGTGACCCTGCTCCAGGTCGTGCCGTTCCACCGCGAGTAGCCGCGCTGGTAGTCAGCGGTGATGCAGAACGTCGTCGAGGTGCACGAGACGTCGTAGCCCTGGAAACCGTTGGTGGAGTCGAAGGTCGGCAGGACCTTCCACGACGACCCGTCCCAGCGGACCGACAGGCCGCCGCTCGAGGTGGCCATGCAGAAGGTGGCGCTCGTGCACGACACGTCGTACGTCGACGCGCCGCTCGGCTGGATCTTCGTCGACGTCCACGTGCTGCCGTTCCAGCGCGCTGCCCACCCGGCGGCATACATGTCCTGCCCGACGGCCATGCAGAAGCTCGTCGAGACGCAGTCGACCTGGCCGACGGAGGCCGTGATCGTCGTGGCGGCGGTCCACGACGTGCCGTTGTAGCGTGCCGTCCAGCTCTTCCAGCTCTCGTCCATGCCCACGGCCATGCAGAAGGTGGCGGACGTGCAGTCGACCGAGGCAGCGGCGAGCTCAGCACCGGTCGAGCTCTTGATCCGGGTGACGGCGCTCCACACGCCGCTGCGGTAGGTGACGACCCCGCCGTGGTCCGCGACCGCCGTGCAGAACGACGACGACACGCATGACAGCGACGAGATGCCGCCGTCCGTGTCGGTGTCAGCGGGCGTGACGACCCGCTTCGGGGCGCTCCAGGCGGTGCCGTTCCACGTGAGGACCTGACCGGAGCTGTCGCCGGCCATGCACCACGTGGTCGTCACGCACGCAACGGCGCGGGGGGCGCCGACGTAGGGCGCCACACGCACGGGCGCCGACCACACGAGGGGCGTGGTGGTGGCCGTGACCTCGACCGGGAAGGAGATGTTCGGAAAGGAGTCGTGCGCCCAGACGGAGTAGCCGTAGGTCGTGCCGGGCGTCAGGTTCTGGTCCGTGAACGTCGTGCCGGTGGTCTCGGCGACGACGGTGCCCTCGAACGGGTCGCCCGTCGTCGCGCCGTCGACGACGCGACGGATCGTGACGCCGGTGAGGTCGGCGTCCGTCGGGTTCTGCCAGGTCAGCGTCACCGAGTTCTTCGTCGGCTTGGTCGTGACGAGCGACGTGACGGACGACGGCTCCATCGTGTCGACGGGCGGACCGGTCACGTAGCCGACGACGTCGGCGACGAGGTCGACCGTGCCCGAGGACTGCACGAGGAGGTCGACCCAGCCGTCGGGCGACACCGGAGCGAGCACGAGGTTGGCGTCGTTGCGGCTCTTGGTGAACTGCATCTGCGATCCGGTCGGCAGGTTGCTCGCCCCCGGGAGCACGCTGACGCGCCCCTGCGCCGTGGCCCGCGTCGCGGTGACGTTGAGCAGGACTGCGTGCACACCGGCATACGGCACCCCGGCGTAGCCGGTGACCTGGATCTCGGCCCACCCTTCGTTCCCGACGGGGCCGCCGCCGTCCGTCCGCGTGTCGAGCAGGCGAGCCGGGGCGACTGCGGACATGGCGCCGTCGGTCGCGGGAGGGCCCGCACGCACCCAGCCCACGACGTCGGCGATGGCGTGGACCGACCCGTTGCTCGTGACCCGCAGGTCGACCGAGCCGGTGTCCGAAAGGGGCACGAGCACGAGGTTGGCGCGCACCTGGCCCGTGGCGTAGTTGAGGCTCGACGTCGTCACCGTGCCGCTCAGCGTCGGCCCGACCGTGAGGAAGCCGGATGCCGTGCCCCCGACCGCGGTGACGTTGAGGACCACGGCGCCGGCACCGTCGGCGGGCACGCCACCACGGCCGGCCACGGGCAGCGTCACCGTGGTGCCGCCCGTCAGGATGCCCTTGGGGGCGCCCGTCCCGTCGCGGGTGTCGAGGAGCCGCTTCGGTGCGAGCGGGGAGTATGCGCCCGGCTCGGTGACGTCGCCGGCCTCGACCCAGCCGACGACCTCAGCGAGCAGCTGCGCCGACCCGGAACCGCCGACGCGCAGCTCCGCGCGACCGTCGGCGGACAGCCGGGTGACGACGAGGTTGGTCGCGAGGTCACCCGTCGCGTAGTTGAGCGAAGACGCCGTCGGCACCGGCGAACCAGCCGCGTATGCCGTCACGAACCCCGGGCCGGTCGGCGACACGACCGTGACCGTCAGCGCCACGGCGCCGACCCCGGTCGCAGGGACGCCCTCGCGCCCGGTCACCTGGAACGAGACGCTCGTGCCCGCGGCCACCGCGGCCTGGGTGGCGCCGAGGCCGGTGCGGGTGTCGAGGAGGCGGTGCGCCGGCAGCGCGTGCATGCCGCCGGGGAGCGATGCCGCCGAGACCGCGCCGGTGGCCGTGGCCGTGCGGGCTCCCTCGGTCGGTGCCGGGGCAGCCGTGGCGTCGTCAGCGGACGTCGAGTCCGAGGACGTCGTTCGCGGGGTGCGCTGCGGCGCGGTGGCGGTCGAGCCGGTCAGGGCCGCCGCACGCGTCGCCGTCGTGCGATCCACCGAGCCGGCGCGCTCGCGACGGACCTGTGACACGTCTCCCGAGGCAGGTGCCGTCGAGGACGCCGTCGCCGCGCGAGCGGGCGCGCCCGCGGTCGGGACGGCATACGTCATCGCCGACGAGGGCGAGGCGACGATGGTGGTCAGCGTCAAGGACGCCGCGAAGGCAGCCGCGACGGCGCGCAGAGTGGGCATGCGTTGGATCCCCTGTGTCGAGCCGCCCACCGTGGTGCGGCGGGCTCAGGATAGGGGCAGGCGCGCCCTGCACGGGACGATTCACCGACGAACCGTGGCGCGGGACGGAAACGCGGCCCCCGGCACACGCCACGAGCGCGACAGCGAGGGTCGGGGGCACTGTCGGTGGTCCCGTCTAAAGTCGTTTCATGGCAGGCGAACCCACGATGCTCGAGCTCCTGAGGAGCCGGCTCACCGACCTCGAGGCGCGACAGCGCGCCACGGGCGGCGCAGCCGAGGGCGGGTTCTGGGAGCGCTTCGCGGGGCGTATGCCGTCTCCTCCGTCCGAGCCCGACGCGCGGTCTGCGCGGGCCGGGCGTCGAGCGCGTCGCGTGGCCCCTGCTGCTCGTCCTGAGCGCCGAGCGGCCGGCCCGTGGTCGGGCCTGGCGGCTGCCGACGCGGACTCGCTCGAGCAGCTGGACCTGCGGCACCCGAGGTGGCTCGACGCCGCCGGCTACGAGCAGATGGTCGACGACCCCGCGTGGGTCGAGGCGACCTCGGCTCGCGCGGGCGCCTCGGCGGGTGTCGACGAGGCGGGCGCCTCGATGGGCGTCGACGAGGCCATCGTCGTCGAGGCCGCGGCCGGGCTGGGGCTGACCCGCCATGCCGAGGCCGAGCTCACCGCCGCGGCCGAGCGAGTTGCCCGTCAGCGGCGCACCCACGAGGTCACGCTCGTCACCATCGTCTCCGAGCTCGTGTCGCGCGGCATCGAGGCACCCGACGGCCTGTCGCGCACCGACTGGCTGCGCAGCCACGACCCGAGCCTGACTGCCGGTCAGGCCAGGGCGTTCGTCACCGTCGGCACCGCCCTGGCCGAGGCACGGTGGGCACGGCTGCGTCTGCTCGTGGCCACCCAGCAGGTCACGGTCGGCAACGCCGCGCAGATCGTCGACTTCGACCAGCGCACGAGCCCCGTGGCCGACCCCGACGACCTCACGACCGCACTGGCCGACCTCACCGACCAGGCGCCGCAGCTGCGATCCGAGGAGCTCGCCCGCCTCGTCCGGCACCACACCGAGCAGGTCCGCCCGCCGCGCGACGAGGACCGCCTCGACCGCGGGCGACGCGAGGCGCGTGGGCTCTGGTTCACCCCGCCCAACGCGACCGGCATGGTCGGTCTGCGTGGCGTGCTCGACCCGGAGGGCGCCGCCGTCCTCAGGTCCGCGATCGACCCGCTCTCGATCCCCTGCCCCGAGAAGGACGAGCACGGCCGCACGGTCACACCCGACGACCGCACTCCCGCGCGACGCCGGATGGACGCCCTGCTGACGATGGTGCAGCGCGGGGTCGCCTCGGCCGACGGCGTTCCGACCACCGACAAGGCCAAGGTCGTCGTCCTCATCGACCTCGAGAGCCTCGTGTCCGACCTCGAGCCGGACGTCCCCGAGTCGTTCCGCCGCCGCAGCTCGTCCCGCTGCGGCACGACCCTGACGGGCGACGTGCTGTCGCCGGGTGTCGTGCGCCGGATGGCCTGCGACGCCGAGATCATCCCGATGGTGCTCGGTCGCGAGAGCGAGCCGCTCGACGTGGGGCGCAGTCAGCGCCTCTTCACCCGCGGTCAGCGCCTCGCCCTCATCGCGCGCGACCAGGGCTGCAGCTTCGACGGGTGCACGGTCCCCGCGACCTGGTGCGACGCCCACCACGTCGTCCACTGGCGACACGGCGGCCGCACGTGCGTCAGCAACGCCGCTCTGCTCTGCCAGCGGCATCACACCGAGGTCCACGAGCGCGACCTCACGGCGACGGTCACCGCCGCCGGCGTCACCTGGCACACCTGACGGCCGCGCCCCACACCCCGCCGACCGTGGCGGGGTCGCCGGCACGTCCGCGCGCACGGGAGTGACCACTCGACTGAGCCTGGCCGTCCGCCAACACACCCTCGAGTGGTCACTCCCGTACGCGTCGCAACCTCGAGTGGTCACTTCCGTACGCGTCGCAACCTCGAGTGGTCATTTCGGTACGCCCAGAGCACGTACCGGAGTGACCACTCGATTGACCCAGGCCGTCGAGTGGTCATTTCGGTACGCGCCACCGAATGGTGGGTCCCCGGCAACCTGGCGCGTCGGCGCCCGTGACGACCTTGCTAGGAGACGGTCGGTCGCTCGAGGCTCGGTGCGTCCGTCCGCGACAGCGTGATCATCGCGAGCTCGACGAGGTCGTGCTGCTCGACCTCGTGCCCGAGCGCAGCGAGCCGGTCGGCCACCTCCGACTCCGTGTCGTTGCCGGTGAGGTCGACGGCCGCGACGAGGAAGACGCGCCCCGGACCGACGAACTCGAGGTGCAGGAAGGTCACGCGCTCCACCTCGGGGCTGCCGCTCAGCGCGTCGAACGCGCGCTCCCACAGCTCCGGCCGCACGGCCTGGCCGACGAGGTAGTCGCGGTTGCGCCCGATGAGGAAGATCGCGACGACGCCGAGCAGCAGCCCGACGAAGATCGAGCCGATGGCGTCCCAGACGGCGTTGCCGGTGATCTGGTGCAGGAAGATCCCGAGCCCCGCGATGACGAGGCCGATGAGAGCCGCTGCGTCCTCGGCGAAGACCGCGCGCAGCGTCGGGTTCGACGTGTTGGCGATGAACTTGAGCGGCCGCAGACCGCGGCTCCGCGCCTCGGACCGGGTCTGCCGCGTCGCCTGGACGAACGAGACGCTCTCGAGCACGAAGGCGATGGCGAGCACGGCATACGCCCACGTGTACGACGTCTCCGGCTCCTCGTGGCCGAGCACCGAGATGCCGTGCCACACCGACACGACCGCACCGGCTCCGAAGAGCCCGAACGCCGCGAACATCGACCAGACGTACGCCTCGCGCCCGTAGCCGAAGGGGTGCGTCGAGTCCCGCGGCTGCCCCGCCCGACGCTCCGCGATGAGCAGGAAGATCTCGTTGCCCGCGTCGGCCCACGAGTGCGCGGCCTCCGCCACCATCGACGCCGACCCGGTGATGATCGCGACGACCGACTTCGCCACGGCGATGAGGGCGTTCATCGCCAGCGCGATGATGACGGTGAGCAGGCTCTCGCTCTTCTGGCCCTGCTCGCGCTCCGCCGTGTCAGCCATGCTCGCCAGTCTTCCGCTCGGGGGTCACCCGCTCAAGGGGCGCCCAGCTGGGAGCTCCGTGGGCGCTCCGTGGGCGCTCGGGTCCCCCGCGGCATACCCGGTGGGGGCGTATGCCGTTCGCCTCGATCCCGGCGAACGGCACCGCCCCGCCCGGCTCAGCTGTGGCGTACGACGTCGAAGCGAGTGCGCGCGTGACCGGCATACCCGGGGCCCGACGTCTCGTGCGCGACGGTCACCTCGCCCGCGGCCCGCTCGACGACGACGGTCGTCGTGAGGCGCTCGGCCTCGCCATCGGCCACCGTGAGGCCGTCGTCCTCGACGAGCACCGACTCCCAGCGTCCGTCGACGACCGGGCCGAAGACGTGCAGCTCGACCGACTCGGGCCGGTAGCCGTCGGTCGAGACAGGCGCCTCGGCCCACATCGGGATCGCGGCGCCGGCGCGGGCGTAGAGCGGTAGGCGCTCGAGCGGCGTCTCGACGGTGATCCGCTGGCCGCCGGGGTGCAGCTCGCCGGTGTGCCAGTCGTACCAGTCGCCCTCGGGGAGGTAGACGGTGCGCGACGTCTGGCCCTGCTCCGTCACCGGCGCGACGAGCAGGTCGCGGCCGAAGAGGTACTGGTCGTCGAGGTCGACGACGTTCGGGTCGTACTGGTGGTCGAGGACGAGCGGGCGCTGCACCGGCTCACCCGTCTCCGTCGCCCGCACGAACGCCGAGTAGATGTAGGGCATGAGCCGGTAGCGCAGGCGGACGGCCTCGCGGGCGAGGTCGTGGATCTCGGGACCGAACGACCACGGGTACTGGTCGATGTTGTTCGTCTCGGAGTGGTTGCGGCAGAAGGGAGTCAGCGCGCCCATCTGCATCCAGCGCAGGAAGAGCTCGGGGTTCGTGTCGCCCTGGAAGCCGCCGATGTCGGCGCCGACGAAGGGCTGTCCCGAGAGGCCGAAGCCGCACGCCATCGGCATGCTCACCCACAGGTGGTCCCAGCGGGCCTGGTTGTCACCCATCCAGTTCGCGGCGTAGCGCTGGATGCCCGCGAAGCCGGCGCGCGACAGGATGAAGGTACGCGCGTCCGGCTGAGCGGCCCGCAGGCCCTCGATCGTGCCCATCGCCATGAGCAGCGCGTACTGGTTGTGGAAGCGCTCGTGCTTGGCGCGCCCCTTGTCGAAGAGCATCGCCTGCGGGGCGATCTCACCGGTCGCGGGCTCGTTCATGTCGTTCCAGATCCCCGCCAGACCCGACTCGACGTGCCTGGCGTTGAGCGCGCCCCACCACGACCGGGCCTCCGGCGTCGCGAAGTCCGGGAAGACCGTGTTGCCCGGCCAGACCTGGCCGATGTAGGTGTCGCCACCCTCGGTGCGGCAGAAGACGTCCTGCTCGAGCCCGTCGTCGTAGACGGCGTAGCCGGGGTCGTGCTTGACGCCCGGGTCGACGATGGTGATGGCCCGGTAGCCCTGGTCGGCCAGGCCCTTGAGCATCCCCGCCGGGTCCGGGAAGCGCTCCGAGTCCCACGTGAAGACGCGGTAGCCGTCCATGTAGTCGATGTCGAGCCAGATGCCGTCACAAGGGAACTCGTCGTCGCGGTAGCGCCTGGCGATGACCTCGACGTCCTGCTGCTTGTACGCGTGCCAGCGGCAGTGGTGGTAGCCGAGCGCCCAGATCGGAGGCAACGACGCACGACCGGTGAGCCACGTGTAGCGCTCGAGGATGCTCGCCATCGACGGTCCGGCGAAGACGTACTCCGTCCACTGACCGCCGTGGAAGGTGACGCGGTACTCGTCCTCGCGACTGAACTCGTACTCACCGCGGTAGCCGTTGTCGACGAACGAGCCGGCCACGGCACCGGAGGCGGCGTCACGCTGGTAGAAGAACGGGATCGTCACGTAGTACGGGTCGAACTCGGCGCTCGTCATGTCGGCGCGCGGGTCGTCCGCGGACAGGCCCGCCCGGAACTCGGCCGTCGCGTGCTCGTTGAGGACGTCGGTGTTCCACATCGTGAAGTCGCGGCCGCGCCGGTTGTGGTGGCCGCCCTTCTCGCCGAGACCGTAGATCGCGTCGTCGCGCCCGATCCGGCGACGCGTCGTCCACGCGTCGTTGAGCGTCGCGTAGGTCCAGTAGCGGCCCTCCGAGTCCGGCGTGGACTCGATGACGACCGACCCGTCGGTGCGGTGCACGTCGACGCGGAACGGTTCGAGCCAGAGCGTCACGACGAGGTCGTCGGTGACGAGCCGCCACGCGGAGCCCACCTCCGACTCCGTCTGCTCCGTCCGCCACGTGACGTCACCCTCCAGCGGGTCGACGCACACGGCATACGTCGGCTTCTCGTCGAAGACGCCGCCGCGGCTCAGCTGGACGCGCACGACGTCGGGTCGCACCGCGTCGATGCGCAGCGCCTCCTCGTGCAGTCGCGCGAGCAGCCCGCGGGACGTCTCCTCGACGGAGTCGACGCGCTCGAATCGGATGAAGTGGTCGGTCCTCATGCGTCCACCCTGTCAAAGAAGCGGCGGCCGCGCGGCATGCGCCCGACCGTCAGCCCACCTGGACGGGCCCGACCCGGGGGTGACGGATCTCGGCGCCCGTCGCGACGGGTGAGCGGCGCGACTCGCGCAGCACCCGCGCGACGAGCGCCGGGTGGACGAGGGACGTCGGTGGCTCGGCGAGCTGGAGCACCCGGTTGAAGGCCCGCGCGACGGGGACCGAGGCGTGCGAGGCGCGGACGACGCGCTGGAGGTAGCCGTTGAGCTCGGCCGTGCCGAGCGGCCGCGGACCCTCGGTCGCAGGGTGGCCGAAGTCGCCGCCGACTGCGATGCGCCACGGCGCGTCGATGATGCGAGCGGCCTTGCGATGGAAGCGTTTCGGCAGATCATCGGCCGCGACACCGACCCGCGACGCGACCTCACCCAGCGCCGCCGCCTGGAGCGCCGAGGAGGTCATGCCCTGGCCGTAGATCGGGTCGAAGCTGCTCGCCGCGTCACCGAGCACGACGAGCCCGGGGAGGAGGTCACGCACCTTCTCGTAGTGCCGGCGCTGGCTCGACGGGAAGCGGTAGGTCGACACCTCGGAGAGCCGCTCGCACCGGCCGATGAGCTGGGCGACGGCCGGGGTCGGGAGGCTCGCCGCGAACGCCGCGATGCCCTCGTCGGTCGCCGGCGGCGCGTCACCGTGGACGCCCGCGAGCGTCACCTGCCACCGGTCCTCCTCGACGGGCAGCACCGCACCTCCGCGGAAGGAGCCCGGGTTCTCGATGCACACGACGAAGTGGCCCTCGAAGTCGTCGGGCGACCGGCGCATCGTGAAGGACGCGTATCCGATGTCGATGCCGACGCGGGTCACGGGCGGGTCGAGCACGTGCGACGCCGCGAGGTCGTGCGCGAGACGCGAGCTGCGCCCGGAGCAGTCGACGAGGAGGTCGACCGGCCGCTCCTGCCCGTCCACGACCACCCCCGTCACGCGACGCCCGGACCGGACGACGCCCTCGACGGTCACGCCGTCCTCGACGCTCACCCCGGGCAGCGCAGCGACCCGTGAGCGCACGACGTGCTCGAGCAGGGGCCTCGTCTGCGAGACGGCCGGCCGGCCCCAGTCGCCGCGGGCGCGGTAGGCGCCGCCCTGGTGCACCCACGCGCCGGTGCCGTCGACGCGTACGGCCCCGTGGCTCTCGAGCTCGTCCTCGATCCCGGGGAACCAGTCACGCAGCAGGTCGAGGCCTGCCGAGAGCAGCAGGTGCAGGTGCCGTCCCTGGGGCACGCGGCCGCGCGGCCCGACGGCCTCCGGCAGGCGCTCCCGCTCGAGCACGACGACCGACTCGGCGTGCTCGGCGAGCGCCCGGGCCGCGAGCAGTCCGGCCATGCTGCCGCCCACGACGACGACCTGACCAGCACGACCGGCTGCCACGCGCCACCTCACCTCGCCGACGACACGAACGGGACACGACCACGACACGAACACGAACCACGACACGAACACGGACACGACAAGGCTAGAGCCGTGGGGGTTTGATGGGGGCATGACGGAGCACACCGACCTTCCGACCGCCGCCGCCGAGCCGTGCAGCCACGTCGCGGGTGACGCCCTCAACCCGGCCGACCCGACGCCGGGGATGAGCCGGCAGGTCGCCCTGCACACCGAGTCGATGTGGTCGGGCACCGTCGACACCGAGGCCGGCGCCGTGTCCGGGTGGCACCACCACGGCGAGCACGACACGACGCTCTACGTCGTCTCGGGCCGGATGCGGCTCGAGTCCGGTCCTGGCGGCGAGGTCGTCGTCGAGGCCGGCCCGGGGGACTTCCTCCGCGTGCCGGCCGGAGCCGTGCACCGCGAGTCCAACCCGGGCGACGGCACGTCACGGGCCGTCATCGTCCGCTGCGGCTCCGGCACGCCGACAATCAACGTCGACGGGCCCGCGCCGGCCCCGGCCGCAGACAGCGCGTGATCGACCGTGCCTGAGCGACGAGGGAGCTGAGCGGTGCGCGCGACGATCACGGCGAGCGGTGGCGCCGACCCGGCCGTCGCCTGGGCCCGCTACGAGCACCTCGACCTCTGGTCGAGCTGGTCGCCCCAGATCCAGGAGGTCATCGCCGCGACGCCGCGCATCGCGCCCGGGCTCAACGGGCTCGTCGTCGGCCCGCTCGGGGTCCGCGTTCCCTTCGAGGTGCTGTCGGTCGACGCGGAGGCGATGGAGTGGAGCTGGCACGTGCGCCTCGGCCCCGTGCACGCCACCCTCGACCACGTCGTCCGGCCGGCGCCTGGCGGCTGCACGACCGAGCTCGTCATCGACGGGCCGGCCTTCGCCGTCGTCGGCTACCGACCCGTCGCGGCCCTCGCGCTGCGGCGCCTCGTCCGGCGCGACCTCTAGCCGGCGCGATCTAGCCTGCGGGAGGGACGGACCCGCCGGTCTGCACCCGACCCCCGTGCCGGAGCCGGGCGGCCTGCGCGTCCGCGGCGCGGCACGCGTCGACGATCTCACGCAGGGCACCGTCGACGTCGGCCGCGTGCTCGAGCGCGGTGACCTCGCGCTCCGGACCGTGGATCCGTATGCCGTGCGGCACGGCGGAGCTGATGACGAGCGGCAGCGGGTCGGCCTCGGGATGGCGCAGCGACGCGTCCTCCCGGTCGAGCCGCCCGACGTAGACCGGTTCGACGCCACGGCCGTTGCGGGTCGGGCGGACGACGACGACGTTGACGTCGTCGGTCGCCGGGGCGATGCTGTCGACCTGCTTCGCGGCGGCGAGGACGACGGCAGCCAGCCCGGCGGCATACACCCCGTTGCGCTCCCAGGCCGTGCGCGCACGCCACGACGCGCGGCCCGACGCGGTGACCTCGCGGCCCTCCTCGGCGACGATGCCGATGGTCGCGAAGCGCACGAGGACGGTGACGTAGGCCCGCTGCGTCACCGGGTCGAGACCGGCGTCGAGGCACGTGACGTCGCTGCCCGACAGCCGCAGCGCCTCGTCGACGACGGCGACGACGGCAGCCGGGTCGTGCGACTCGAGGAGCTGCCACGCACCCGATGCGAGCGCCTCCTGCCGATCGTGCAGCACCCGACGCGCGACGTTGCTGGCGCTGACGAACGCGGCTGCCCGCTCGGTGGCGAGCGCCTTGAGCTCCGTGCTCTCGGCGCGCGAGAGGCCCTTGGCCGTGGCGCCGGTCGCGGCGAGGGCCTGCTGCCGGATGGCCGCCACCTCGGAGGCGGTCACGGGGACGAGCTGCGTCACCGCCGGCGGGCGGATCGCGCTGAACGGCTGACGGTGCAGGGAGCACAGGTCGCGGTCGACGGCGAGGGCCTCGTCACGGTCGGCCTCGCGGCGGGCCGTGAGGGCCCGGCCGGCGAGCTCGCGGATCGAGAGCGCGCCGTGGCCTCCCGGCGCTCGGCCTGCCGACCCATCGACCGGCAGGCCACCGGCGTCGCGACGACCGCGCCGGAGCAGGCTGAGCCGGCCCTGCCGCCCTCCCCGCCCCTCTCGGCCGGAGGCCTGAGCCGCACGGCCGGACGGGCCGCCCTGAGGTGAGCCGAGGCCGGGGGTGGCGGCCTCGATCGCCGGCGTCATGACGTCGGCGAGCGCCGCGGCCACCGGACCGCCGACCCGGAACTGCACGCGCAGACCGGACGGGTGCGCCACGAGCCGCAGGATCGGTGACAGCCGGATGCCCGGCGTCACCTCGGGCTCGTCGCCCGGGCCGGCCTCGGCGGCGTCGGCGGACGGATCGGCCTGCACGAGAAGGCGTCCGGGCACGGCCGACGCGGAGCCGTTGAGCACCGACCCGTTGAGCGGGTCAGCGACGCCACCGGACGCCGAGCCGCCCCAGCCTCGTGGTTCGTAGTACTCCCGCCCGGCCTTCATCGCTGGAGCCGCGGCGCCGCCCGACGAGCTGCCGTAGCCCCCGTAGGTCGCGGAAGCCTGTCGACCCCGCTCGGGGAAGAGGGCGGCGAGGGACACCGTCGACTGCGCGGCCACGGTGGCGAGGGGGAATGACACCTTGCTCAGGCGCCCGCGCCCGGCACGCCGGGACCTCTCCGACCGGGGCGGCTGCGCGGTCACCGACCAGAAGCTCCAGTCGGCCGGAGGCTCGGGCCATTCGGGGTCGGGCAGCCACTCGTCAGGCGGCACCCACGTCGCAGGCGGCGTCGGCCACCCCGGCGGCGGGTTGAAGCAAATGGTCACAGCACGGCCCCCCTCGGCCACCCCTCATGGCCCTCCCCGCCGGGCATCATCGCGCATCGACGGGCCCGCGGTGGAGGGATGGTCCAGAAGTCCGCGCACCCGTCGTCGCAGCGTAGCGCCGGAGTCCCTGCCGTGGTCGGCTCGCGACGAGGGCGTATGCCGTCCGCCCCCACCCGCTCTCAGCGCCCCCTCCCGTCCGGCCTCCGCTGCGACCTCGGCTGCGACCTCGGCTGCGACCTCGGCTGCGACCTCGACTGCGACCTCGACTGCGACCTCGACTGCGACCTCGACATGGCGACGACGGCAAGGAGGACGCACACCGGCACGACGACGAAGAGCACGACGGCACCGGCACGCATCTGGTCGGCGGCAAGGTCACGCAGCCACGGCAGCTCGAGCCCGCCGAGCTGCTCGGCGGCGAGGACGGACGGGCTTCGGGCCAGCCAGGCCGCCGCGGCGAACGCGCCCAGCACGAGCGCGCCGAGGCACCCGAGGACCGTGCGTGACGGGCTGCCACCCCGGGCGTCCGGCTGCCGGTCGGGCGGGACCGTGCCTGCCGTCCTCTCCGTGTCCGGCGTCCGCACCGTGCCTGCCGTCATCGCCGCTGCCCAGAGGACCCCGACGGTGAGCGCCGACCCCACCATCACGAGGTGTCCCGGATGGGTGGTGAGCACCAGCTCGAGCGGGCGGGCCGTGTGCAGCACGACGAGGCCGGCGACGAGCACGACCGTCGCCACGACCGGACGCGTCAGCACCGTGACGGCACGGGACCGCCCCACGCCGACGACGACCTCGCGCGGCCCGAGGGTGCCGTCGTCGCGCGGCGAGAGCGCCCGCTCGGCGAGCGTCAGCGGTGACCCGGCCACGAGCGGCAGCGGGACGACGAGCGCGAGCGTGAGCAGGAGCGCCGTGTGCCACGAGAACGAGACGCGGCCGTAGGTCCCGAGCGGGCCACTCGTCGTCCACACGAGCAGGAGGCACCCGAGCACCCACGCGGCGGTGCGCCAGCGCGACCACCCCAGCACGGCCTGCGCGCGACGACGCCCCGCGCGACTGTCCCGCGCTCCCGCGCGGCTGTCGGCCCGCGCTCTCTCTCGACTGTCGTCCCGCACTTCCGCGCGACTGTCGTCGCGCACTCCCGCGCGACTGTCGTCGCTGTGCGACTCGACCAGAGCACGCGCGGAGGTGACGCGCGCGGCGACGACCCCGGCGGCATACAACCCCAGGGCGACGACGGCCACCGCGAGCCAGAGCCAGTCGGTGCGCCAGGCCGCCCACCACGCCACGGCGGCGGGGTCGGGCGGCGCCGGGAAGCCGGTCACGGCGAGCGCGGGCGTCGGGTCGGGCAGCTCCTCGGGCACCGGCGGCGCGCTGCGCGAGAGCGCCGCGGCGACGCCGAAGGTCGCACCCATGACCGCCACCTCCCCGAGTGCGAGCCGCAGGAACACCCGGTGCCCGACCCCTGCGTCGAGGTCGGCGAGCGTCGTCCGGCGGTGCCACCAGCCGGCCACGCCCAGCGCGACGAAGGCGACGGACTTCACGACGAGGAGCAGTCCGTAGGGCGTGCCGAGGTCGGACCACGCAGCGAGGCGCGTCGTCGCCGCGAGCACCCCGGAGAGCCCGACGGCGACGAAGGCGGCGAGCGCCAGCGTCGAGTAGCGCCGGGCCGTCACCCCCAGCGCCTCCCCGAGCCAGCGGTGAAGCATGACGAGCACCACGAGCCCACCGACCCAGGTCGTCGCCCCGAGCAGGTGCAGGCCCATGGCGTTGACCGACGTCTCGTGGTCGTCGGAGGCGCCCGTGTGGCTCGCGAGTCCGAGCACCAGGATGCCGACCGCGGCGAGGGCTCCGAGCCAGGCGGCCGCGACCCGGCTGCGCGCCACCGCCGCCCCGGTCGCGACGACGAAGGCGCACGCGCCACTGATGAGCCCGATCCTCGTCGCGTCGATCTGCCACACCAGCGCTCCGAGCTGCTGCACCAGGGCCGGGCTCGACAGCGGCAGACCGGCGGCGTCCGCGAAGGTGAGCACCACCCCGGCCAGCGCGGTGACGACCCAGACGAAGCCGGCACCGACGGCGAGGCGCATGGGTGCGGGCGGCGCGACGGCCCGGATCCTCGGCCCCGACCGGGCGGGCGCGGGCACGAGCGAGGCGGCGAACCCGAGGGAGGCGACCGTGACGGCCGCCGCGACGTCGTGCACGACCCGGACGAGCGGCACCGACCACCGGACGAGAGGACCCGCGTCCTCGACGAAGACGAGCGGGTCCGTGGCCCCCGTCGAGCTCGCCGCCACGACGCACGCGACCAGACCGGCGACCACGGCCACCACCGGTGCGAGGCCCGGGGGCACGGAGCGCCGCACGGCAGGCTGCCGCGGCACCGGCCGGAGGTCGTCCGCGGCAGCCCTCGACGCGGCTCGCGACGCGTCCGGTCGCACCGGGCTGCTCATGTCCGCCCGCTCGATCTCATGTCTTCCCCTGCCTGCTGGAGTGCCCGTTCATGTCGACGAGTTGACGAAGCCGATGAGGATGGCGCCCCACCACCCGATCTGGGACACGACGGTGGCCGCCATCATGAGGCGCCAGTCGCGGCGGGGCAGGTTGCCGGGCGTGACGTATGCCGGCAGCTGCGCCATGCGCCGACGGAGGGCGGACATGGCGGCGCCGTTCCAGGCGACGGCGAGCACGAGGACGAGCTTGGTGACCGTCAGCGGCGAGCCGAGGTCGGGGTGGAGCAGCGCCCCGGACGCGATGAGCCCCGCCAGGCCGCCCCAGATGAGCGGGCCCGCGCCGGCCGCGAGCCGGGTCGACTCGGTGAGGCGGCGACGCCCGGCGAGCCAGAGCAGTCCGTGCCAGTCGATGACGAGGACGGCGCCGAAGGAGACGACGAGCGCCAGCACGTGGAGGGCCACGACCGTGGGCCGCAGGGCGTAGTCGGTGGGCACGAACCTCGACACGACGATCGCGCCGAGCAGGGCGGCCAGGATGATCGGGAAGCGGTAGACGGGCAGCAGCTTGGACAGCGCCGGGAAGATGTCGTCGCCCGGGTGCAGCGGGATGCGGTCGCCCGGAGCCGCGGCAGCACGCTGCTCGCCTGGGCCCGCGACGTCGAGCTCGTGGTCCGCGGGCAGCGCGCCCGGGCCGGGGAACATCTCGAGGATCGCGTCGATCATAGCGATGACGTGCGAGTCCTCGTGTCGAGCGGGCCCGGACCACCCGGCCTCGACCGGCACGGGGGTCGAGACGGCTGGAGCCCGGGCTTGCGCCAGCGCCGGCGCGGGGTCCGGCACCTGCGGCGCGTCCGCGGCGAGGGCCGACGCGCTGTCGTGCGCCTTGACCCATCGTCGGAGGCTGCTGGCGCTGACGCCGAGCTCTGCCGACACGACGGAGAGCCGCGCGTCGGGCGCTTTGGCCCGTTCGACGGCATATGCCCGAAATCCACTGTCGTAGTGACGTTTCGAACTCTGGTCACTCTGACCGGGTGCATCCGGACCCTTGCCGGGCGGAAGCTCGGTCACGACCACCACCCCCGCTCCACTCCCCCGAGAAGCACCGGATGACCCATGACACAACAGGATTCGCTCGGAGGATAGCGCTGATCAGGGATGCAGCATCACCCCGTGGCCACCAGTCGGGCAGGCCTCCGGTGACGCCGGACAACGACCATTCCGCCCTATTCGACCAGATGACAAGGGGTTTCGGGTCAGGTACGCACGGGTAGCGGGTTATCGTGCAACCGAGGTCGCAAGTGCCGGTGGGGGCCGGGGCATCCGCGCGACCGGCTGGCGAGTGGGGGATGGGATGGGGCAGCAGCCGCAGACACGACGGCAGATGAAGGAGCAGGAGCGGGGTCGACGGGGGATCCTGCCCGTCCTCATCGGGGTGGTCGCCGTCGCCGTGCTGGGCGCGGCCGTGTGGTTCGGGAAAGGACTGTTCACCTCGGCCGAGCCGAGCGGCTCCCCGAGCGCGATCCCGGGCGTCGCGGCACCGCTGACGACGACACCGGACCCGACGACATCCGCCACCTCGACGCCCACCTCGACGCCCACACCCTCGGAGACCGCGACGGGGACGGCGACCGAGACGCCGGAGCCCGACCCGATGGTCCAGGCCGTCGCGTCGTGCCGCGCCAAGTGGGGTCTGCAGTCAGCCGCGCGCGCCGACGCCTATCGCTCGCTCTCCCAGTGGGACCGCCACCTCAAAATCATGAACGACCTCCAGGCCGGGAAGCTGACGCTGGCCCAGGCGAAGGCGGCATGGCCCGCGACGACGGAGAAGGCCGCCGACAACATCGTCGCCTTCCGCGCCGCCGACAAGGCCCTGGCCGCCTCGAAGGACGCGTGTGCCGTCGACGCCGGGGCCACGGGTGCGCAGGCCGAGGCGGTCCGCAGCTGCGCGGCCTCGATGAAGACCGTGGACGGCGTGCTGGCGCAGGCCCGCGTGGCCGTCGCCCCGTGGGAGACCCACCTCAAGGACCAGTCGCACTTCAAGGCCGGCGGGATGACCCCGGCCGCGGCCGAGGCCGCGTGGCGAGCGCTGTGGCAGAAGGGGCTGGCAACCCTGCCCGGCTACCTGGCCGTGGCCCCCAAGGGCCAGTCGGCCGCCTGCACCCTCCCCGCCTGACCCCACCCGTCGAGAGGCCACGACGTGGCGCCTCTCACCCGTCGAGAGGCCACGACCTGCCGCCCCTCGACGTGGTGCCGGGACGACGAGGCCGGCGTCAGGCGTGGCCGGTCTCCAGGAGGTCGTCGAGCTGTTCGTCGCCGAGCGCGTCCACGCACACGCGCACGATGTCCATGACGTCGGCGTCGGGAGCCACGGCCACGAGGTCGTGCGCCGGCCCGTCGAACTGCATCGGCCGGGCCGCCGAACCGAGCAGCAGCGGCAGCGGGTCGGCGAGAGCCGGGCGCAGCGTGACGGCCTCGCGGCTCAGGCTGCCGACGTAGATGGGCTCGAGCCCGTCGCCGTCCTCGGTCGGTCGCACGATGACGAGGTGGATGTCGTCGGCCGCGACGGCGATGCTGATCGCCCGGCGGGCAGCGGCCAGCGCGAACGAGGCGAGCCCACCGAGGTAGAGCGCGTTGCGCTCGGAGCGGGTGCGGCGGCGCAGCATCCGGCGGCCGCTCGACGAGACCCCGGGTCCGCGCTCGGCGACGATGTCGAGCGAGCTGTAGCGGGCCACGATCGTGACGTAGCCGCGCGAGGTCTCGGCGTCCCAGCCGGCGTCGACGCACGTGCAGCCGCACTCGGCCGCGGCGAAGTCGGCGTCGAGCTCGGCGATGACCGCGCAGCGCTCGTGCCCGGCGAGGTCGTTCCACTGGTCGTCGAGGGCGGCGGCGCGGTGCTGGGCGATGACGACGTGGGCGAGGTCGAGGGTGCGGCTGAAGCCGTCCGCCTCGGTCTCGGCGATCGCCTTGGCCTTGGCTCGGGCGGCGCGCTTGAAGACCGACACCTGCGGCAGCGCGGCGTGGAAGGCCTTGCGCTCGAGCAGGCTCCGCTCCTTGGCGGGGATCGCGGCGGCCTCGGGCGGCTCGGGCCGGCGGCGCGGCGGGTGGTTCTCGAGGTGCAGCGCGACGAGCGCCTCCTCGATCGACCGCAACGCGTTGAGGTCGCCGGACTCCTGGGCCTGACGTGACCGCCCCTCGAGCTCGGCGAGGCTCGGGGCCTCGTTGCCGCCGCGGTCGGAGACGGCCGAGGCATCGGTGCGCACGCCGACGCCGGTGCCGACGCGGGTGCCCGCGGTCTCGTCGAGGAGCGCCCGCAGTCCGGACGTCGACGAGCTGAGCCGCACCTCCGGTGCGACCCTGAGCAGGAGGTCCACCTCAGATGTCCAGCCGGCCTGCAGACGTCAGGAGACCGTCGAGCTCCCACGCACTGTCGGCACCGGCGCGCGTCGCGACCGGCTCGACGGCGCGACCGGGCGACGTGGCCACCTCCAGGGCGTCGGTCGAGGCGCGGGCGCGCAGACCGGCGAGCCAGCTCCCACGGTCGGTGCCGTAGGTGGCGGCGGTCGTGCGGGGCGGCGTGCCGAAGCGCGGCGTGCCGGCCTCCCGCACGTCACCCGCCGCCCGCTGCTCGACGACCCAGAAGGTCCAGCCGCGCGGCGGCGTCGGCCAGCTGGGGTCCGGCATCCACTCGTCACCGGGAGCCCACGACGACGACGGAACCGGCCATCCCGGAGGAGCGTTGAAGCGCACCGACATGTCTACCCCTTTGACCAGAGCCTTGACGGGGCCGACCCTGACCTCGGCCCCACATCCGCACGGTACGACCCAAAGAGGGTCAAAGTCTCCGAAATGGGCAAAATGCCCCACGCGTCCACCCCGCTCTCTCAGGGGCCGTTCGGGGGCGGGTCGGGGTCGACCCCGATGGGCACCGTCATCGCCGACGGCCACGCTGGAGCCATGACGACGAGCACGCTCTCACCGGCCCGCGCCGCCGGCTCCCCGAGAGCCCACACCGCACCGGCCGCGTATGCCGTCACGCCCCCGTCGACGCGCACCGCGCCTCCCACGCCCGCCACCGCGCCGGCTGCGCCGGCGCCCGAGTGGGTGCGCACGCGTACGACCCCCCTTGCGGGCGGCCGGGAGGCGACGGACCGGGTGCCCCTGCTGGCGCTGGTCGCGCCGCTCCTGCTCTTCACCCACGGCATCGTCGACTGGGTCGACGGACTCGACTCCCTCGACGGGCTCCGCGGTCTCGGGGGGCTCGGCGGGGTCGCCGCCGCCCGCGACCAGGGCGCCCTGTCGGTGGCCGCCGGTGTGCTCCTCGTCCTGTCGGTCGCCGGCTTCGCGTGGCTGACGGTCAGCCTCGGCGCCCGCCTGCGCCACCTCCCGCTCGCGGTGCCCACGGCGCTGCTCGCGGCGTTCGGTGCCGGCGCGACGGCCAGCGTCTGGATCGGTCACGTCACGGGGCTGCTCGGCGACGCCGTCCCGGCGGCACTGTCGTCGGGCGGCGGCGTGCTCACGGCTGTCGCCCTGGCGCTGGTGCTCGTGGCCCTCGCCGTCGAAGGGCACCTGCCGGTCGGTTCGCTCGCGCTCGCGGCCGTCTCCGTCGCGGTCATGCTCCTGCCCTGGGGCCTGGTCCCGCTCGCCTCGCTCGTGCTCCTCATCGCGCTCGCCCCGCTCACCCGCCCTGCCGAGACGAGCTGAAGCCGGCACCGCCGCGCGCGTGCCAATCTCAGCGCGCGCACCCGTGAGTTCGGTCCGAGGATGTGGGGACGCGCCCGATCCGGGCGCCGGCACCGTCCCTCACACCACGGGAGCTCACCACATGCGACACCCCAGCCTGACCAGACGCGGCGTCGTCGCCGTCGCGTCGCTCGCCCTCGCCTCGACCGCAGCGATCGGTGGCGTCGCCGTCGCCTCGACCGACGCGACCACCGCCGAGCCCGTCTCGACGCCCGTCACCATCAGCACCCCGGACGGCCGGCTCATGAGCTACGTCGTCAACGCCCGCATCGCCAACCCCGGCCAGACGCGTCTCGTCGAGACCGCGGTCAGGGCCGCGGGCGGCGTCGTCGTCCAGTCGTGGCCGCAGATCGGCGTCGTCATCGCGCACTCGAAGGTGTCGACCTTCCGCGCCGACGTCGTCGCGAAGGGTGGCAACGCCGTCGACTCGGTCGGCGCGACCCGCACCGTCGCCGTCTCCGAGGGCACGCCCGAGGTCGCGGGGGCGTCCTGGGGCCGCGGCGCGTCCGGCTACAAGCAGGGTGCGAAGAAGGCCGTCAACGGTGACCTCGAGTCCGACGCGACGCCCGCCGAGGCCACCGACCCGCGCGAGACCGAGCAGTGGGACCTGCGGATGATCAAGGCCGACCAGGCCCACGCGATCACCGACGGCTCCCGCGACGTCCTCGTCGGCGTCCTCGACAGCGGCATCGACCCCGACCACCCCGACCTCGCCGCCAACATCGACGTCGCCGACTCGGTCAACTGCACGGACGCCGGTCGGCCCGACCTGTCGGCGACCGGCTGGTACCCGACGACGAGCGACCACGGCACCCACGTGGCCGGCACGATCGCCGCGGCCCGCAACGGCGTCGGCATCGTCGGCGTCGCCCCGAACGTCCGGATGGCCGCGGTCAAGGTCGTCAACGACGCCGGTTTCATCTACCCGGAGTACGCCGTGTGCGGCTTCATCTGGGCGGGCCTCAAGCACATGGACGTGACGAACAACAGCTACTACGTCGACCCGTTCGAGTTCTACTGCGAGGACCAGCCCGACCAGTACGCCGCCAAGGAGGCCGTGCGTCGCGCGGTGACGTGGTCGACGGACCGGGGTGTCGTGCACGCCGCCGCGGCCGGCAACTCGGCTCGTGACCTGTCGGACAAGTCGTCGTTCAAGGACACGACGAGCCCGGACGACCAGCCCGCGTCGGGCTTCGTGAGCCGCACGCTCAACAGCGGGTGCGAGGACATCCCGACCGAGCTCGACGGCGTCGTGACGGTGAGCTCGATGCAGCGCTTCCCGACCGGCACGATGGACAGCCGCCTGTCGTCGTTCAGCAACCGGGGCCTCGGCAAGATCGACGTCGCCGCCCCCGGCTCGTCGATCCTCTCGACGGTCGTCGCCAACAACGGCTACGGCACGAAGAGCGGCACGTCGATGGCGTCCCCACACGTGGCCGGCGTGCTCGCCCTCATGAAGTCGGTCCACCCGACGTGGACGCCCGCGCAGATGATCGACAGGCTGCGCGCACAGGCCGACGACAAGGCGTGCGGCACGACCACCGCCGGCCCGACGTGTGTCGGCCCGGTCGAGGACAACAGCTTCTTCGGTGAGGGTGTCGTCGACGCCCTCGACGCCGTCAGCTGACCCACCCCGCGCCCCAGTTCACCGTCGAGTGGCCCCGTCGTCCCGTGACGACGGGGCCACTCGACGGTGGAGGGGTGTCACGGCATGTGACGACGGGGCCACTCGATGGTGAAAGGGGGCCTCCCCCTTGCTCGAGTGGCCCCGTCGTCACACGGGTCGGGTGTGGAGCGAGCGGACGGTGCGGGCGAGCAGGAGGAGCGCGACGAGCTGGCTCACCGCGACGACGCCGACCAGCACGGGCAGCGACCGGTCGTAGAGCCACCCGGCCACGAGCCCACCGACGATCGCGAACGCCCCCTGCACCCCCGCGAAGACCCCGTATGCCGTCGCGCGGCGAGGCGCCTCCACGACCTCCGCGACGAGCGCCTTGACCGTCGAGTCCTGCACGCCGTAGGCCAGGCCCCAGACGGCGACCCCGACGAGGGAGAGGACGACGGAGCCCGACAGCGCGAGCGGGGGGACGAGCGCGACGAGCACCGGCACGGCATACAGCACGGCGCCGCCGCGCCGGTCGTAGACGAGCCCCACCCCGAGGGCGGCGAGCGCCTCGACGCCCATGGCGCCGGCATACACGACCGGGACGGTGGCGACGGGGACGAGCCCCTCGACGGTGAGGTGGTAGCCGATGATCCCGAACGTCACGAGGCCCCCGGTCATGAGGCCGGCGGCGAGCGCGTAGCCGAAGAACTCGCGCGGCAGTCCCGAACCAAGGGCGTCGGCGAACCACCCACGCAGCCCGCGAAGGGAACCGCCGCCACCCGGAACTGCCTCTGCTGCAGGGCTGCCCACCGTCTCGACGTCGTAGACCGATGGGTCGGGCACCCGGTAGCGGATGACGGCGAGGAGCAGCATCGCGGCCGCACCGGGGATCGCGAGGACCGCCATGCTCGGCCAGATCGCGCCGGTCGCTGCGACGACGCCCGCGACGAGGAGTGGCCCGGCGAACGCCCCGACCTGGTCGAGCGCCTTGTGGACGCCGAAGCCCCGCCCTCGGCCGACCGCCGACGCGACGTGCGCGAGCAGCGCGGACTTCGACGGGCTCCGTACCGCCTTGCCGGAGCGCTCGAGGAGGATGAGGACGGCTGCGAGCGCGAGCCCGGCGCCGCCGACGAAGGGCGTCACGGCGAGGAGCGGCACGCAGACGGCGGTGAGGCCGTAGCCGACGATCGTCAGCCCCCAGTAGCGGCCGGTCCGGTCGGCGAGCGGCCCGAAGACGAGGCGCAGCACGAGCGCCATCGCTTCGCCGGCACCGGTGACGAGCCCGACGACGAGCGCCGTCGCGCCGAGCGAGGCGAGGAGCGGGCCGTACATCGACCGCGCGCCCTCGTAGACCATGTCGGCGGCGACGCTGACGAAGCCGAACCACCACACGACCCGCCACGCCGACCAGCGGCCACGGTCGGATCCGGAGCCTGCCCCGGCGGTGGGAGCGCTGGCAGCCGGGTCGGTCATGCGGGGCAACCTAGCAACCACACCTGCGACCGGACCTGCGACGAGACCTGCGACCAGACCTGCCCACGGGCCTAGCCTGAACGGGTGAGCAACCCGGACCGCCACCCCACCGAGGTCGTCTGCGGCGACGACCCGACCCCCTCGACCGCCGTCGTCCTGCCCTACCGGGAGGTGCCGCTCGGCGGCCCGCGCGCGATGCCGGTGCGCCGCAGCCTCCCGCAGCGCGAGCGCTCGCTCATCGGGGCGTGGTGCTTCGTCGACCACTACGGCCCCGACGACGTCTCGCAGACGGGCGGCATGGTCGTGCCCGGCCACCCGCACACCGGCCTGCAGACGGTGTCGTGGCTCTTCACCGGCGAGGTCGAGCACCGCGACACCACCGGCGCGCACGCGTTCGTCCGCCCCGGCGAGCTCAACATCATGACCGCGGGCTCGGGCATCGCCCACTCGGAGTACTCCACCCCCGACACGACGGTCCTCCACGGCGCGCAGCTGTGGGTCGCGCTCCCCGACGCCGACCGCGACACGCAGCCGGGCTTCGAGCACTACGCCCCACCGGTGACCGAGGTCGACGGCGCGCGGGTCCTCGTCTTCCTCGGCACCCTCTTCGGCCAGACCTCGCCGGTGACGATGTTCTCCGACCTCGTCGGCGCCGAGGTGACGCTCGCCGCCGGCGCCTCGCTCGACATCGAGGTCGACCCCACCCACGAGCACGGGCTGCTCTGCGACACGGGCCTGCTCACGGTCGGTGACGCCACCGCCAAGCCCGGCGAGATCGCCTTCCACGCCACGGGCGCCGGGCGCATCACGGTCGAGGCCGCCCCCGACGGGCACGCGCGCTTCCTCGTCCTCGGAGGCGCACCCTTCGGCGAGCAGATCGTCATGTGGTGGAACTTCATCGGCCGCAGCCACGACGAGGTGGTCGCCTTCCGCGAGGACTGGCAGCGCGAGCGCTCCCCGCGCGAGGAGGGGTCGTATGCCGCCGCGGCGCCCGACGCGCGCTACGGCACCTTCCCCGACGCCTGGGACCACACCCTCCCCGCTCCCGGCCTGCCCAACCTGCGCCTCCGCTCCCGCGGCTGACGAGCATCGAGACGACCACTCGAGTGGTCACTCGTGTACAGGGTTTGAGGTCGGGCCGCCGTCAGGAGAAGGATGGGCGCATGCGCGCGACGACGATCCATGCCCCCGGTGACATCCGCCTGACCGACGTCCCCGACCCGACGATCGAGGCCCCGACCGATGCCATCGTCCGTGTCGTGGCCGGCTGCATCTGCGGCTCGGACCTCTGGCCCTACCGCGGCGCCAACCCGATCACGCCCGGCTCGACGATCGGCCACGAGGCCGTCGGCGTCGTCGAGGAGGTCGGCGGCGACGTGCGCAACATCACGAAGGGTGACTTCGTCGTCATCCCCTTCGTCCACTGCGACAACACGTGCCCGCACTGCCGCGCCGGCATGACCTCGGTGTGCGACCACCAGGGCTGGACCGAGAGCGGCCAGGCCGAGCTCGTCCGCGTCAACCAGGCCGACGGCAGCCTCGTCGCGACCGACGGGATGCCCGACGACGCCATGCTCCCCTCGCTCCTCACCCTCGCCGACGTCATGGCGACCGGCTGGCACGCTGCCGTGTCCTCCCGCGTGCAGCCCGGGGGCACGGCCGTCGTCATCGGTGACGGCGCCGTCGGCCTCTGCGGCGTCATCGCCGCCAAGGAGCTCGGTGCCGAGCGCATCGTCGCGATGTCGCGTCACGAGCCGCGTCAGGCCCTCGCCCGCGAGTTCGGCGCGACCCACGTCATCGCTGAGCGCGACGACGCCGGCGTCGAGGCCGTCCTCGAGCTGACCGACGGCATCGGCGCCGACTCCGTGCTCGAGTGCGTCGGCACCGACCAGTCGATGAAGACCGCCTTCCGCATCGGCCGCCCCGGCTCGACCGTCGGCTTCGTCGGCGCCCCGCACGGCGTCGAGCTGCCCGTCCGGCAGATGTTCGTCCGCAACGTCGGCCTCGCCGGTGGCATGGCTCCCGTGCGCACCTACCTGCCCGACCTGCTGGACCGCGTCCTCGACGGCCGCATCGACCCCGGCAAGGTCTTCGACCTGACGCTCCCCCTCGACGACGTCGCCGAGGGCTACCGCGCCATGGACGAGCGCCGCGCCATCAAGGTCCTCCTGCGCCCCTGAACGACCCTGAGCGACCCTGAGCGACCCCGGACAACCCTGGACAGCGCTGGATGACGGCCTCCCGGCCGCACCGATCGGGTATGCCGTGAGGGCACCAAGCCGTTGACGCTCGCGCTCCGAAGACCGGTCGTGACCCGCGAACCCGAGCAGACGGCATACCCGGCTTCGACAGAGGAGCGAGACGTGACGCACGCCCGGCTCATCGACACGGCGGCTCCGAGCGCGCCCCGCGGCATCGTCCTCGTGCTCCACGGCGGCGCGGCCCGGCGCAAGCCGATGCGGGTCAGCCCCACCCAGCTGTCGGTGCTGCGGATGGTGCCGATCGCGAGCCGCATCGCACGTGCCGCCAAGGGCGAGCTCGCCGTGCTGCGCCTGCTCAACTCGACGCGCGGCTGGGACGCCCACCACACGCCGGTCGACGACGTGCGCTGGGCCCTGGGGCAGGTCGCCGACCGCTTCGGCCCCGACCTTCCGGTCTGCCTCGTCGGCCACTCGCTCGGCGGACGCGCGGCGCTCCTCGCCGCCGGTGAGGATCCCGTCGTCAGCGCCGTCGCGCTCAACCCGTGGGTCTACCCCACCGAAGGGCACCTCGACCTGAGCGGGCGCCGCATCCTCGTCGTCCACGGCGACGACGACCGCGTCGCCCGACCGACGAGCTCGGCGTCCGTGGCCCGCGACCTCGCCCGCACCGCGGAGGTCGGCTACGTCACCGTCGAGGGCGGCAAGCACGCGATGCTGCGACGCCACGAGGTCTTCGACGGCCTGGCCGCCGACTTCGCCGCCGCCACCCTCCTCGGCCGTCGGCCCGAGGGCGTCGTCGGTCGGGTCCTGGCCGGCGAGGCGTGGGTCGACGTCTGAGGCCCCGAAGTGTGAGCCCCAGACGTCCGCGCGCCGTCTCCCGCACGTCTTGCTGGGAAACCATCGCTCGGCCGACGTTTTGTAGTTTTGTGACCATTTGGTCACCAAATGCGTGCTTACTTTGCAGTCGTCCCCTTTGCCGAATACAGTCGAGGCACCCCCTCCAACGACCGGTCCGGAACTAGGTGAGGACCAGGATTGGCCCCGAGATTTGCGTCAGTCGATGACTACATCGCCTCCTACCCCGAGGAGACGCGAACTCAGCTTGCGGGGGTCCGCCGCACGATCCGCGAGGTAGCCCCGCACGCCGGCGAGAAGATCAGCTACGGCATGGCGACGTTCACCGTCGACGGCAAGCCGCTCATCTACTACGCCGGCTGGAAGAACCACGTCGGCCTCTACCCCGTCCCGACGGGCGACGCGAAGTTCGAGGAGGCGATCAGCCCCTACCGGCGCGCCAAGGACACCGTGCGTTTCCCGATCAGCCGGCCGGTCCCGCTCGAGCTCGTCTCCGAGATCACCGAGCTGTGCCTCAAGCGCCGCGCCGCCGTCACCGAGGGCCACGACGCCTGAGGCGCCCTCGGACCTATCAGCCGGGGCCGGGCGCCTCCATGACGGAGAGCACGTTGCCGGCCGGGTCGGTGAACCACGCGATGAGCGGCCCGCCCCCGCGGAAGATCCCCTTGGGGTCGGTCTCCATCGGGGTACCGGCATACCGCTCGAAGACGATCCCCTTGGCCGTGAGGTCGTCGACCGCGGCCTCGATGTCGTCGACGGGGAAGTTGAGGATCGTGAACGACGCCGGCTCGTGGTCCGGCTTCGGATAGACGAGGGTCGGGCGGTCGCCACCCTCGCCCGCGAGGTGGAGCGTCAGCATGCCGTTCTCCTCGGTGACGCGCAGGCCGAGGGCGTCGGCGTAGAACGCCCGGGCCGCGGGGATGTCGTCGACGGAGAAGCCGCTGAAGGCGTGGGAGTCCTGAAGCACGGTGGGTCCTTCCATGGCCTGTGCGCGGGCGCGGTGCGCGCCCGACCCCTCCAGTGAAGACCCGTCGGGCCCGCCACGGGCCGAGCCGGCCGAAGAAAATTCGGTGGAACCCCAATCCAGCCGGCCCTCGGCGGCGAACCCCCGCCCGGAGACGGTCGACGACGACCCCCCGTCCGAAGCAGAGAAGGATGGACGGTTTGTCTCCTCGTCAAGGAGGAACACAGATGCGCACCACCACCACTCGGATCGCCGGCGCCAGCCTCGCTGCAGCCGCCGCCATGGCCCTCAGCATCGGCCCGGCCTTCGCCGCGGACGCCTGGGTCAGCGCCAACCTCAAGCCCGTCGCCGGCAACGGTGTCGACGGCAGCGGCACCGCCATGGTCGAGGTCACCGGCAACAAGATCACCGTGACGATGGCCGCCAACGGCCTGCTCCCCGACAACCCGCACGCCGCGCACATCCACTTCGGCGCCGAGGCCCGCCACGAGTGCCCGATCCTGTCCGACGACAAGAACGGCGACGGCCACCTCAACACGACCGAGGGCGGCCCGGCCTACGGCGACATCGTCGTCTCGCTGACGAAGACCGGTGACACGAGCCCGAAGTCGGGCCTCGCCATCGACCGCTTCGACACCGCGCCCGGCGGCAAGCTGACCTACCAGCGCGGCAGCATCAAGGTCTCCAGCGACGTCGCCAAGGCGATCTCGGCCGGCGAGTCCGTCGTCGTCATCCACGGCGTCGACTACAACGAGGACGGCAAGTACTCCGGCGACACGAAGAGCGACCTCGACAAGTCGCTCCCGACCGAGGCCACCGACCCGGCCCTCTGTGGCGCGCTGCGCGTCGCCCCGGCCGGCGGCATGCACACCGGTGGTGGCCTGGCCGCCGACAGCCTCAAGAGCGGCGGCCAGAACGAGGCCCTCATGCTCGTGGGCGGCGGCGCCCTGCTCGCCGCAGCCGGAACCGGCACCTTCGCCGCCCGCCGCGCCCGGTCGCGCGCCTGATCGACGGGACCACCCCCATGACCGAGCGCACCCGGCTCCACGGCGCTGACCGCCCCACCCGTCGCTTCGGCGCGGGTGTGGCGGCGGCCCTGGCGGTCACGGCCATCCTGGTCGTCGTCGGGATCGTGGCGCTCGTCATGGGCCTCCGGGGCAACCCGGGGACGCCCGGCCCGCCGCCTCCCGCGGCGGGCGGGGCCGCCTCGGCCCCAGCGCCGGCGCGCCCGTCCGGCAGTCCCACGTCGAGTCCCACGTCGAGTCCCAGGTCGAGTCCGTCGGCGTCCCCCGGTCAGGGCGGGACACCGACATCCGGCAGGACGGCCGGCGGCGACGCGAAGGGCAGCGGCATCGGTGAGTTCCTCGAGGCGTCCGAGCCGACGTCGATCGAGATCCCCTCGATCGGGGTGCGGTCGTCGCACTTCGTGCCGCTGCGCATCCAGCGCGACGGGACGATCTCCGTGCCAGGCACGGCCCAGGAGGTCGGGATCTACGACGACGGCCCCACGCCGGGCCAGCTCGGTCCGTCGGTCCTCGCCGCGCACGTCGACACCCCGTCGGGGGTGCCGGGCATCTTCTACGAGCTCGGCAAGGTCAAGGCCGGCGACGTCGTCAAGGTCTCGCGTCGGGACGGCTCGCACCTGACCTTCACCGTCGACACGGTGGCGGCCTACAAGAAGTCACAGTTCCCGACCGAGCTCGTCTACAAGGGCGACTTCACCAAGGCCGAGATCCGCCTCGTGACGTGCGGCGGTCCCACCGACAGCCGCAACGAGTACCGCGACAACGTCGTCGTCTTCGGCCACCTGTCGGGCACCACCTGAGCCGCCGCGCGGCTCCACCAGCACCGACCCGAGGTTCGCCGGGGGGGGCCTCACCGAGGGACCCCGCGGCGTACCCGTGGGGGACTTGTCGGGCACCGCCCTGCGCTGTGATCCACGTCTCATCCAGCGGAAGGTAAAGCGTTGGTATAGACGGACACACCGGACATTCAAGGGTGATCGCCGCGCGTCGTCGTTACCGTGGCGTGACATTTGCCAGTCGCCTCGTCTAGTCTTCCGGGAGTCCGGCCACCTGGTCGGGCTCTCGTGAGGTGGACCGCCTAGTCCTGTCACCGCCTGACGAGAGAGATCAAACCTTGTGACGGGAGCGGAGGAACCACACGTTTCTCCGGGCGTCCGGCGCAACGACTTCGGACGTCCTTGGGGTGAAGACCGAACCGCCACGTGACCTCGTCACGAAGCGGGGGTGGCCCGGGCACCTTTCCGCCCGAACCCGACAGCTAACTTCGTAGGCGCGGAGAGGTAACACGCGTGAACACTGAGAACATCCGCGGTCGCCATCGTGCGCCAGGCCGCCACAACCCCCTCAACGAGCTCAAGCTCCTCGCCCGCGAGTCGGCCCAGCCGGCCATGAAGGCGGGCGCCGTCGTCGCCGCCACCGGTGGACTCGTCGCCACCTTCGCCAACCCGGCCAGCGCCGACACCCTCTCGCCCGCTCAGGGTGAGGTCGCGGCTGCTGCCGGCGTCGACGCCGCGGCCCCGGCCGCTGTCGGCCCGTCCACGGCCGCCGCCCCGGTCGCGTCGACCGCGCTCTCGAAGATCGGCTACGCGCCGGCCGTGCAGAAGGCCGTCGCCCAGCGCACGGCCAAGCCGGCCAAGCCGCAGGTCATCGAGGACGTCAAGGTCAAGACCGAGCGCGCTGCCGCCAAGGCCGCCGCCGAGCGCAAGGCCGCTGCCCAGCGCGCCTCGCGCGACCTGACCCGCAAGACGCTGACGACGAGCACCTCCTCGTCGAAGTCGAGCAGCAACGGCTCCGTCCCGAGCGCCTCCTCCGGCATGCGCGCCTCGTCCAACTGGGCCACCGACGGCCAGTGCACGTGGGGCGCCCTCAACAAGTGGTACCAGTCCGAGGGCTACTACCCCGGCGGCTGGACCGGCAACGCGATGGTCTGGGACACCGGCGCCGCCAACGCGGGCTACACCGTGAGCGGCACGCCGCGCACGCGCTCCATCCTCGTCATGGAGCCCGGCGTCCACGGCTCCTCGAGCGTCGGCCACGTCGCCTGGGTGACCGCGGTCAACGGCAACGAGGTGACGATCATCGAGATGAACGCCCTCGCCGGTGCGTACAACTACAACACGCGCACGCTGACCGACGGTCCCGGCATGAAGTACATCTACGCGCCGTGACCCACCGGGTCGTCGTCACGACGACCACCGCGGAGTTCTCCGCGAGGTGAGCGCGTACGAAGGGGAGGATGCCTGCGCATCCTCCCCTTCGGCATGCCCGGGACGACGCGGCCTACCCGCACCGGCCGGCCGGGCACCCGACGCCCGCGTGGGATCGGCCACACCCCCAACCCTGGACACCCGGGAATGATCGACCGCCTGCCCTCCTTGTCGCCTAGGTAGTTGAAGGCTCCACCGATCGTCGGTGGGCGCCACCAACCCACCGACAGTCCCCTAGACGTGAGGAGCAGGCCTGTGTCGACGGCCTTCGAGAGCATCCGCATCGGCCGCTGGGACCTCCCCCAGCGTTTCGTCATGGCACCGCTGACGCGCAACCGCGCGGGCGAGGGCCAGGCGCCGACCGAGCTCAACGCCGAGTACTACGGCCAGCGCGCGAGCGCCGGCCTCATCATCACCGAGGGCACCCAGCCGAGCGCCGTCGGCCAGGGCTACCTGGACACCCCCGGCATCCACTCGGACGAGCAGGTCGCCGGCTGGCGCCTCGTCGCCGACGCCGTCCACGCGGGTGGCGGCCACGTCGTCGTCCAGCTCATGCACGCCGGCCGCATCGCCCACCCCGACAACAAGGGCGGGCTCGAGAGCGTGGCGCCGAGCGCCATCGCCGCGCCCGGCGAGATCGTGACCCCGAAGGGTCAGCAGGCGTATGCCGTCCCGCGGGCCCTGACGACCGACGAGATCCCCGCGCTCGTGGCGGAGTTCGCGCACGCCGCGCGCCAGGCCGTCGCGGCCGGGCTGGACGGTGTCGAGGTCCACGCCGCGAACGGCTACCTGCCGCACCAGTTCCTCGCGCCGTCGAGCAACGAGCGCAGCGACGCCTACGGTGGCTCGCCCGAGAACCGCGCCCGCCTCACGGTCGAGATCACCAAGGCCGTCGCCGAGGCGATCGGCGCCGACCGCGTCGGCATCCGCATCTCGCCCTCGCACAACATCCAGGGCGTCCTCGAGGAGGACGAGGCCGAGACGGCCGCGACCTACGAGTCGCTCGTCGAGGGCATCGCGCCGCTCGGGCTCGCCTACCTCAGCATCCTCGGCGACCCGGAGTCCGACCTCGTCCGCGACCTGCGCAAGCGCTTCGACGGCCCGGTCATCCTCAACACCGGCTTCGGCAAGGTGACCGAGCTGGCCGACGTCGAGGACATCCTCGAGCGCGACCTCGGCGACCTCGTGGCCGTCGGGCGCGAGTTCCTCGCGAACCCCGACCTCGTCCGCCGCTGGCGCGAGGGTGCCGAGCTCAACGAGCCGAACTCCGACACCTTCTACGGTGGCGGCGCCGAGGGCTACACGGACTACCCCGCCCTCCCCTGAGGATCCCCGTACGGGAGTGACCACTCGAGCACCACACCCCCTCGAGTGGTCACTCCCGTACGCACCGAAACGACCACTCGACGTGGGGTTGCGCGAGGTCAGGTGGGGTCGGGTGGGTCCTGACCCTCCTGCGCCGACGGGAGGGGGTCGCCGAGGGGGCGCTGGACCCAGGTGACGTCGTGCGAGGAGCCGAACTTCCAGCCGATGTCGCGGTACGTGCCGACCGGCTCGAAGCCCATCGCCGCGTGCAGCCGGCCGCTCGCCTCGTTGGGCTGGGTCATCCCCGCGGCGGCCATCCGGTGGCCGCGGGCCGTGAGCCGCTCGAGCAGCGCCTCGTAGAGCCGGCGCCCGCCGCCGCGACCGCGGCGGTCGGCCGCGAGGTAGACCGACACCTCGCACGACCACCGGTACGCCGCGCGCTCCTTGAACGGACCGGCGTACGCGTAGCCGACGACCTCGCCCGCCTCCTCGAGCACGAGGAACGCGTGCCGCGCCTGCGCCTTGGCGATCCGGCGCTCCATCTCGGCGACGTCGGGCGGCTCGGTCTCGAAGGTGACCGTCGTCCCGGTGACGTAGGGCGCGTAGATCGCGGCGCACGCGGCTGCGTCGTCGGACCCGGCGTCACGCACGCGGGTCGGGGTGGGCGGTTCGAGCGGTTCGCGCAGGTCGGACATGCCGCGATGCTAGGGCGCCGGTGTGTCGGCCGCGTGAACCGCTCCCCGGCCCGCCACCGCTCGGCCACCCCGGCGCCATGCTGACTGCGATCCGCGCCCGTGTCCTCCCCGAGAACCAGCGTCGGACCTTCGAGGAGCTCACCTCGGACCTCGACCTCAACGAGGGCGACACCCTCTCCAAGCGGTCGGCCTTCTGGACGATGCTTTTCCTCGCGGCGTGCATCGCGAGCGCCGGGGTCATCGCCGACTCGACGGCGACCGTCATCGGCGCCATGATCATCGCCCCGCTCTCGACGCCGATCATGGGGACGGCGCTCGCCCTCGTGAAGCGAGAGCGCACCGGCGGGGTGAAGTTCGTCGTGCTCGGCGGGGTCATGGTCGTCGCGGTCGGCGCGCTCTTCTCCCTCATGCTGCCGAGCCCCTACGACCTGCTCTCCAACTCGCAGGTGGCCGGGCGCACGAGCCCGCGCCTCGTCGACCTTCTCGGGGCGCTCGCGACCGGGTTCGCCGGCGCGATCGCCCTGGCACGCCGTGACGTCGCCGCGATCCTGCCCGGCGTCGCGATCTCGATCTCGCTCGTGCCGCCGCTCTGCGTCGTGGGCATCTGTCTCGCCGAGGGCAACCCGAGCCTCGCGTTCGGCGCGCTCGTGCTCTTCCTCTCCAACTTCCTGGCCCTCGTCTCGCCGGCAGCCTCGTCTTCACGACGCTCGGCTACACGGCGTCGATCCGCGAGGCAGGCGGTGGCCCGCGTCGGAAGGTGCGCGTCACCTTCGGGGTGCTCGTCCTGCTCGTGCTCGTGCCGGTCGTCCTCAACACCGTCATCGGCATCGCCGTCACGCAGCTCGTCGAGATCGGTCGCGCGAGCACCCGGACGTGGCTCGCGTCGACACCCGGGGCCGAGATCCTCGACGTCACCAACCAGGGCTTCAGCCTCGTCATCCAGGTCAAGGCGCCCGACGCCCTCCCCCCGACCGCGACGCTCATGCGCGAGCTGAGCGGCAGCCTGCCGACTGGCATTCCCGTCGTGCTGGAGCGGTCGGTCGGGGAGAGCATCGACCTCGGCACCACGAGCTGACGCTCAGGCCCGGTCGGGCGCCCCGTCCTCCTCGTCCTCGTCCTCGTCCGGGTCGGGGTCCGGCGGCGGCTGGTGCGACCGGGACGAGTCGAGCGCCTCGAAGAGCGTCCGAGGGACGGGTCCCGACCGCGAGGTCACCGGGGCGCCCGCCGAGGCACGCGGCATACCCGCCGCGAAGCGGGACACGATGAGCGCGACGAAGGTGACGAGGTAGACCTGCCCGACGACGGCCTCGCTCGCCGCGGCCATCCGGCCGAGGTCGGCCACGGCCGCGACGTCCCCGAAGCCGACCGTCGAGATGGTGACGAGGCTGAAGTACATGTACGTCGTCGTCGACACGTCCTCGCCGAAGAAGGGGCTCGGGGTGTAGGCGTCGATGGTCTGGAAGAGGAACGCGTAGGCCACGGCCAGCTGGAGGTAGGCCGCGACCGAGCCCATGATCGTCTGGATCGTCACGACGGTGTGCTGCAGGACCCGACGGGCGATGAGCACCGGCGTCAGGGCCGCGGCGAGCAGCCACGTCGTCTCGGGAGGTACGGCGGACGACCCGTCGGCGCGACGCCACCACAAGGTCCCGAGACTGATGAGGACGACGACGACGACGAGGACGTCGACCGCGCGGCGCCAGCGACGCCGGCTGCCCGAGGCACGGACCGCGGCGATGAGGGCGAGTCCGGTGATGGCGTGAGCGAAGAGCTGGGCGAGGAGCGAGCCGCGCACGTCGATGAGGCCCTGCACGGCGATCGTGATGAGCACGAGGACGAGGACGAGCCCGAAGCGGTCGAGAAGGGGGGCGCGGATGAGTCGCTCCCGGCGAGCCTGGCGGGCCTCGCGACTCGACCGCACGGGCGTCGGCGACGCACCCGCGCCACCCTCGTGCCCGCTGCTGGTCTCGGCCATGCCGCCCTCCTCGAGGGTCGCGGGGACCTGCTCCCCGCAACCCGAGGATAGGGCGGCGGGGCCGCCCGCGCCCGCAGGTCGTCGGAGACCACGCCGACCGAGGGCGTACGCGTGGGCGAGCACCTGCTCGGCGGCCTCCTCGGGCGTCATCCCGGACGTGTCGAACCACTCTGGCAACGGGACGACCCTCGCCGGCCGGCATGCGCCAGCATGGGTCGTATGCCGCCGCGTCCCGTCCTCGTGCTCACCGGACCTCCCGCGGTGGGCAAGTCCACGACGGCGCGCGCGGTCGCGGAGGCGCTCGACCGGTGTGCGGTGGTCGACGTCGACGACGTGCGTCAGCTCGTCGTCTCGGGCGGGGTCGCGCCGTGGGACGGCGAGGAGGGCCGGCGGCAGCAGCGGCTCGGGGTGCGCAACGCCTGCTCGCTGGCCGGACGCTTCGTCGCGGCCGGCATCGACGTCGTCGTCGCCGACGTGCTCACGCCGGACACCCTCGCGCTCTACCGTGAGCTGCTCCCGGGCTGCGTCGTCGTGCGCCTGACCGTGCCGCTCGAGGAGGCATGGCGGCGCGCATCGACCCGGCCGGTGTGGCTGACGGACGAGGAGTTCGTCGCGCTGCACGAGGCCGACGCCCTCTCCGCGCCGGCGGCCGACCACGAGCTCAACGTGAGCGCCCTCACCCGCGACGAGCAGGCGAGTGCCGTCGCCTCCCGGTGGGAGCGGGACTCGCCAGCAGGGTGACGTACGCTCGAGGTGGGTCGACGACCCGGGGCTGCCGAGCAGCCCGGTCACGAGAGGAGACGGCATGAGCGTCCTGCGCCACCGCGCGTCCACCGACGCGGCCGCCCTCCCCGCCCTCGCCGCGAGCCTCGCCGCGACGGTCGTCGTCCTCCTCGGCACCGTCACGGGTGTCGGCGCCGGACAGGTGCTCCTCACCGCAGCCACCGTCGGCGTCCTCACAGTCGTGCTCGCGACGACGGCCGTGCGCCCGGCACGGCCGGTGCCGGTGCCCGTCCACCCCTCCGGGGTGCCGGGTGCCGTACCCGCGTCGTCGGCGTACTGGTGCGCCCTCGACGCACCGCACTGCCCCCAGCGTCCTCGGGCTCCGGGTCGGCACTGACCCCGTTCGTCGCACCTGCGACGTCCGGGCCACTGCCCACCCATCCCGGCCCCTCCGCGGGCCCGAGCCGAGGAGCTCAACCGTGCCTGACCTGCTGTCCCCCTTCACCCATGCCGTCGCCGCGGTGCTCGCGGCCACCCACGACGTCGCCGGCGCGCTCGGCCTGAGCCCCGGGTCCGCGGGCGCGTGGCTGCTCGCCGTCCTGCTGCTCGTCGTCGCCGTCCGCACGGTGCTGCTGCCGGTGACGATCCACGGGGTGCGCTCGTCGCACGCCCGCGCCCACGCCGCGCCCCAGCTGCGCGAGCTCCGCCAGAGGTATGCCGGCAGCCGTGACCTCGAGCAGCTGACCGCGATGCGCGCCGAGCAGAAGGCGATCCACACCGAGCACGGCGTCTCGGGGTGGAGCCTCGCGCCGGCGCTGCTCCAGCTGCCGCTCTTCTACGCGCTCTACCGCGTCGTCTCCGACCTCACGGCCGGGCACTCGGTCGGCGCGCTCGACGCCGGCCTCGTCGCCTCGGCGTCGGCGGCCTCGCTCGCCGGGCTGCACCTGACGAGCCACCTCGGCACGACGCTGGGGTCGAACCCGGCGGCCGGGATCGTCCTCGTCGCGGTCGCGCTCGGGGCCGCCCTGCTCAGCCTCCTCGCCCAGCGCTGGTTCGTGCTGCCCATGACCGACCTGACCGACCTTCCCGCGGGGATGGCGACGGTGCAGCGGCTCCTGCCGTGGCTCGGGGCGGTCGGCGTGCTCGCGGCGGCGGTCTTCGTGCCCGCGGGGCTCATCGCCTACTGGTTCTTCAACAACGCGTGGACCTTCGCGCAGCAGGGGATCATCTGGCGCTTCGCCCCGACGCCCGGCTCGCCGGCGGCGAGGCGGCGTGACGCCGGGGTGCTGGAGGGCGCGGCCTCCTGACCACGGGGCGACACGGCATACGCCCTCGGTGGCGGAGGCTTCATGCCTCGCCGCGGTCGGGGGTGGCGTCTAGCGTGGTCGGCGTGAGCGCCACGCCGAGCGGGACCAGCCACGTGAGTGGGACGAGCGAGTCGACGCGGGTGGGCGGGCCACACCTCGTCGACGACCTCCTGCGCTACCTGCAGGAGGGGCGCGACGGGCTGCTGCGCGCGCTCGACGGGCTCGACGACTACGACGTGCGGCGGCCCCTGACGCCGAGCGGCACCAACCTGCTCGGGCTCGTCAAGCACGTGGCCGGCGTGCAGCTCGCCTACCTCGGCGACTCCGTCGGGCGACCCTCGGGCGAGCGCCTGCCGTGGGTCGAGGACGGCTCGATCTGGGACTCGGCCGACATGTGGGCGACGGCCGAGGAGTCCCGCGCCGGCCTCGTCGGGCTCTACGAGCGGGCGGCGACGCACTGCGACGCCGTCGTGCGCGAGCTCGGGCTCGACGCGCCGGCGAGCGTCGCGTGGTGGCCGGAGGAGCGGCGCGCGACGACGCTCGGGTCGCTGCTCGTCCGGTGCGTGGCGGAGGTGTCGCAGCACGCCGGGCACGCCGACATCCTGCGCGAGTCGATCGACGGGCGCGGCGGTCGCGACCATGACCACATGGGCGACGACGCCTGGTGGACCGGCTACGTCGCGCGCATCCAGGCCGCGGCCGACGCGCACCGCTCGGCGCCCACCGACGAGGGAGCCGGCGAGGGAGCGGGCGACAGGGAGGGATCGTGAGCGAGCGCCGGCCCAACATCGTCTTCCTGCTGAGCGACGACCACGCCGCGCACGCCATCGGCACCTACGGCTCGGTCGTCAACCGCACGCCGCACATCGACGCCGTCGCGGCCGCCGGCGTACGGCTAGACAACCTCTTCGCGACGAACTCGCTGTGCGCGCCGAGCCGGGCCTCGATCCTCACCGGCACCTACAGCCACGTCAACGGCGTCACGACGCTCGACACGTTCGTCGACGCGTCGCAGCCGACCTTCGTCACGGCGCTGCGCGAGGCCGGCTACCGCACGGCGTTCGTCGGCAAGTGGCACATGGGGCAGGGGTCGACCGACGGCGTCGACCACGACCCCCAGGGCTTCGACCGGTGGGACGCCCTCATCGACCAGGGCGAGTACCACGACCCACGCTTCCTCTCCCCCGACGGGCTGCGCGTCGAGCCGGGCTACGCGACCGACCTCATCACCGACCTCGCCATCGACTGGGTCGAGTCGCTCGATCGCTCCGGCGGTGATGACCCCTGGTGCGTGCTCGTGTGGCACAAGGCGCCGCACCGGCCGTGGGAGCCCGACGCCGCGCACGCGGGGATGTATGCCGAGGGCGGGCCCGCCGGGGGCACGCCGATCCCGGTGCCGGCGACGTTCACCGACGACCTCGCCGGCCGGTCCGACACGGCGCGCCGGGCGGCGATGCGGATCGCCGACCACCTCACCGAGGAGGACCTCAAGCAGCCGGTGCCGCCGGGGCTCTCGGCCGACGAGGAGGCGCTGTGGAAGTACCAGCGCTACATGGAGGACTACCTCGCGTGCGTCGCGTCCGTCGACGACAACGTCGGACGGCTGACGTCGTGGCTCGCCGACCGGGGCGAGCTCGACGACACGATCGTCATCTACTCCTCCGACCAGGGCTTCTTCCTCGGCGACCACGGCTGGTTCGACAAGCGCTTCATGTACGAGGAGTCGATCCGGATGCCGTTCGTCCTGTCCTACCCGCGCGCCGTCGCGGCCGGTCTGTCGCTCGACCGGATCGTCACGAACGTCGACATCGCGGCGACCCTCCTCGACGCGGCCGGGGTCGACGTGCCGGAGCGGATGCAGGGGCGGTCGTTCTGGGGCGACCTGACGGATCCGGCTGCGGCGCAGCGTGACCGGGAGCGCGAGACCGAGGGCTTCTACTACCGCTACTGGATGCACGACGACCGCAGCCACCAGGTCGGCGCGCACTACGGCTACCGCACGCACCGCTACACGCTGATCTTCTTCTACAACGACGGCCTCGGGCTGCCGGGCTGCTCGGACCGCCGCTACGTCCAGGAGTGGGAGCTCTACGACCTCGAGGCCGACCCCGAGGAGCTCGTCAACGTGGCCAACGACCCCACCTACGCCGCGGTGCGCGACGAGCTGGAGGCCCGGATGTGGCTGGCCCAGAGAGCGGTCGGCGACGAACCGCACCCCGACCAGCCCGTGCCCCGTCTGGTCACCGAGGCCGGCGGGGAGGCCGGCGGGGAGTCCTAGGCGTGTCCTAGGCGTGTCCTAGGTGATGGCTCAGGCGATGGCTTCGTCGGTGGCGCGGTCGAGGCGCCGCAGGGCCTTGCCGCCGCGGCGCTCGAGCCGGTCCGCGGCGCGCTGCTCGTCGGCGTCGAGGTGGCCGAGCAGGAAGGCCGCTGCCACCCCCGCGTCCTCGTCGATGGCCAGGTGCCGCAGGGTCGCCCGCGTCACGACGGCGTCGTGGTGGTCGCCGAGGAGTCCCTGCACGCCGGCGGCGCGCTCGGCCACCCGGCGGACCTTCGACCCGGTCACCGGCGCGACGGCCTCGGCGGCGTAGCGCAGCCGCTTGGCGGCCTTGCGCACGTCGTGGAGGCAGGCGGACCGCAGCTCCGGGTCTCCCGTGGCGAGGGCGTCGTCGGCGAGGTCAGCCCGCTCGCGCACCCGCTTGCCCTCCTTGCGCAGGACGGCGCGCACGAGCTTCTTCGCGCCCTGCTCGGCGTCCTCGGTGAAGGGCGGGTGCGCCACGACGCTGTCGAGCAGCCCGATCGCAGCGGCATACCGGGTCGACCCCAGGGTCTCGTCGATGACCTCGCTCGCGGCGGTGGCGTCGAGGTGGAGCCGGGCGCGCAGTCCGATCACGGCCTCGTCGAGCCCCGTCAGTCCTGCGGGGCCGATGTCATCCAGGAGCGTGTCGACGAGGTCCTGGACGACCTCGGCGTCGCGGGCCTCCCCGAGGCGACCGGCCGCCCAGCGCAGCTCGTCGCGGAGCGGCTCGGTGACGGCCGGGTCGACGAGCGCGTGGAAGCTCGCGAGGGCGCTCCGGATCCTCCGCATCGCGACGCGGAGGTCGTGGACCCCCTCGGGCTCGCCCGCGCGCACGGCGGCCTCGGAGGTCGCGAGGGCCTCCCGCTGCTCGCGGAGGTGCTCGCTCAGCAGGGACGCGGCGGACGGCATACCTCTCTATACCCGCCGTGGACGCGGCCGTCCTCGGTTCCGGCGATCCTGTGAAGACTCGACAGCCCCTGCCGCTCCGGTCTCAGGAAACGTACAGTCGAAAGGGTGGCACGGGTCACCGCTCCCCCCGCGATCGACACCGCCGTCGCCCCAGGCGCCGGGCTGGTCCGCGGTGCGCCCGACCCGGAGCCCGAGCCTCCTCCGCCGAGCCGGTGGCAGCGGCTCCGGGACCGGCTGGGCCGGGTGCCGCGCCGCGCGTGGTGGGCCCTCGTCGCGCTCGTCCTCGTCGTCGCGCTCGTCGTCGCGTACGCCGTGACGCGCCCTCCCGGCCCGCCCGTCCTCACCCAGCGCGACGTCGACACGAGCGTCCAGCGCGGGATCGAGAAGCAGGCCGAGGCAGACGCTGCCGCGCCCGCCGACGGGTCGGTCGCACACGCGGCCATCGCCCCCTCGCTCGTGCTCATCCAGACCCGCGACACCGTGGCGGGGCAGCAGCAGGAGGGCAGTGGCGCGGGGGTCGTCGTCAACGAGGACGGCACGGTGCTGACGGCGCTCCACGTCGTCGACGGGTCGACCGGCATCACCGTCACCTTCGCCGACGGCACGACCTCCCCGGCCAAGGTCGCGAGCAAGAAGCCGGAGAGCGACATCGCGACGCTCACCCCGTCGACGCTCCCCGAAACCGTCGTGCCGGCCGTGCTCGGCGGAGGCGTGGCGGTCGGGGCACCGGTCTTCGCCGTCGGCCACCCGCTCGGCCTCACCGACTCGCTGTCGGCGGGCGTCGTGTCGGCGCTCGACCGGACGGTCCGCGTCGAGGGCGACCGCAAGCTCGAGCACCTCATCCAGATCGACGCGGCGGTCAACCCGGGCAACTCGGGTGGGCCGCTGCTCAACCAGGCCGGGCAGGTCGTCGGCATCGTCACGGGGCTGGCCAACCCGACCGACCAGAGCCTCTTCGTCGGCATCGGCTTCGCGGTGCCGATCGCGACGGCGGGAGGGGCCGCGGGCAGCCCACCGCGCTGAGACGGAGCCTCCGCGCGGAGGTGAGCACACGGCATACGCCGTCGACGAGCGTGACCCGGCAGTCGTGAACCAGCAGTCGTGAACCAGCAGTCGTGAAACAGCAGGGAACGAGCAGGAGGACGGCATGGACGCACAGGGACCCACCGGTCAGCACGCTCGGCACGCGCTCGAGCAGGCGCTCTACGAGGTGAAGCGGACGATCGTCGGGCAGGACGTGCTCGTCGAGCGGATGCTCGTCGCGCTCCTCGCGCGGGGCCACCTGCTCGTCGAGGGCGTGCCGGGGCTGGCCAAGACGATGGCGATCAAGACGCTCGCGCAGGCCATCGGCGGCGACTTCCAGCGCATCCAGTTCACGCCCGACCTCGTGCCGGCCGACCTCGTCGGGACGCGGATCTACAACCAGAAGGACGGCGAGTTCCAGGTCTCGCTCGGGCCGGTCTTCGCCAACCTCGTGCTCGCCGACGAGATCAACCGGGCGCCGGCGAAGGTGCAGAGCGCGCTGCTCGAGGTCATGCAGGAGCGGCAGGTGACGATCGGGCGCGAGACCTACCCGGCGCCGGACCCCTTCCTCGTCATGGCGACGCAGAACCCCATCGAGTCGGAGGGGACGTACGCGCTGCCCGAGGCGCAGGTCGACCGCTTCATGCTCAAGGTCCTCATCGGATATCCCTCTGCCGCCGAGGAGTTCGTCGTCGTCGAGCGTCAGATCTCGGCGGCGGTGGCGACCGTCAGGGTGCTCGACCCGGACATGCTGCGGGGCTTCCAGCGCGAGGCGGACGCCGTCTACGTCGACCCCGCGGTCATCGAGTATGCCGTCCGGCTGGCCACCGCGACCCGTGAGCCGGCGGGCGTGGGCCGGGACGACCTGGCCCGCCTGCTGACGTACGGCGCGAGCCCGCGGGCCTCGATCAACCTCGTCCTGGCGGCGCGGGCGCTGGCGTTCCTCCGGGGCCGGGACCACGCCCTGCCCGACGACGTGCGCGACCTCGCGCGGGACGTGCTGCGGCACCGGATCGTGCTGTCCTACGAGGCGCTGGCCGAGGACCTCTCGCCCGACGACCTGCTGACGCCGATCCTCGCGGCGGTGCCGGTGCCGACGGCGCCGCTTCGCGAGCGGGCGGGCGGATCGGTCTCTGTGGCAGGCGCTTTCGGGGCGGAACCCGGTGGCGAGGATGGCGGGGCCGGCGGGCCGGGCTTCGCCGGTGGCGGTGACGCGACATGGGCGCGACCACCACGCTGAGCGCCGAGAGCCTGCTGCGGCGCCTCGAGTGGAGGGTGGTGCGGCGGCTCGACGGGCGACTCCAGGGCGACTACCGGACCCTCTTCCGCGGTGCCGGGCTCGACTTCACCGACCTGCGCGAGTACGTGCCGGGCGACGACCTGCGCCACATCGAGTGGAACGTCACGGCGCGGCTCGACGAGCCCTACGTGCGCGAGTTCGTCGAGGACCGCGAGCTGACGGCGTGGCTGCTGCTCGACCACTCGGCGTCGATGGGCTTCGGGCCGGTCGACCGGCAGAAGGACCTCGTGCTCGCCGAGGTGGCGACGACGCTCGCGCACGTGCTGACCCGTGGCGGGAGCCGGGTCGGGGCGGTCGTCATGGACACCGGGGTCGACCTCGTCATCCCGCCGGCGTCGGGCCGCAACCAGGTGCTGCGGATCGCGAAGACCCTCCTCGACCGCCGCGAGGCCCGCACCCTCGAGGACCTCAACCGTCGAGAGGCCACAAACCGGGAGCGAGGCACGTCGCGCCTCCCTGGAGTACGCCGTGCGCTGGGTCGTCGGACACGGGCCGGAGTCCCAGCCCCCTCGGGGACGGTCACGGACCTCGGGGTGCTGCTCGCGGCGGCATACGGCATCGCGCGGAGGCGCTCGCTGCTGCTCGTCGTGTCGGACTTCATCTCGGCGGACGGGTGGGAGGCGCCGCTGTCGCGGCTCGCGCGACGGCACGAGGTCGTCGCGATCCAGGTCGTCGACCCACGCGAGAGCGAGCTGCCCGACGCGGGCGGGGTCTACGTCGAGGACGTGGAGACGGGCGAGCAGATCTTCGTCGACACGAACGACGTCGCGTTCCGGGCCCGGCTCGCGGCGGCGGCGGAGTCGCGGCAGGCGGACCTCGAGGCGCGGGCTCGCAAGGCCGGCGTCGACCTCTACCCGGTGCGGACGGACGACGACCTCGTGCGGTCGCTGCTGCGGATCTCCGAGCTGCGGCGGAGGCGACGGCGATGAGGTGGCTGCGATGAGGTGGCTGCGATGAGGTGGCGGCGATGAGGTGGCTGCGATGAGGTGGCGGCGATGAGGTGGCGGCGATGAGCGAGCTGTCGCTGACGTGGCCGTGGGCGCTGGCGGGGCTGCTCGTCGTGCCGCTGCTCGTGGCCGGCTACCGGCGGGTGCTGCGGGCGCAGGAGGAGCGGCGGGCGGCGCTGACGGCGGACGGGCTCGTCATGCCCGCGCCGACGCGGTCGCGGTGGCGGCACCTGGGGTCGGCGCTGCTCATCGCGGCGCTGTCGGTCATGGTGCTGTCGCTGACGCGGCCGGTGGCGTCGGTGGCGGAGCCGCACCGGGAGGGCACCGTCGTGCTCGCGTTCGACGTGTCGAACAGCATGGCGGCGACGGACGTGAAGCCCTCGCGGCTCGAGGCGGCGAAGGCGGCGGCACGGACGTTCGTCGAGAAGCAGCCGGCGTCGGTGCGGATCGCGGTCGTGGCGTTCGGCGGGACGGGACTCGTGACGCAGCGCCCGACCCTGGACCGGACCGCGGTGCTCGCGGCGGTGGCGCGGCTCAAGCCGGCCGGCGACACCTCGCTGAGCGACGGGATCCTCGGCGGGCTGAGCGCGATCGTCGGCAAGCCGGTCAAGGCGCCCGGTGACGCGGAGAAGGGGACGGACGAGGAGACTCCGATCGGCTACCACGGTGGGACGGCGATCGTGCTGCTCACCGACGGCGAGGACACGACGGACGACGGGCCTTCCGGCGCGGCCGAGCTCGCGTCCGCGGCGGGGGTGCGGATCGAGCCGATCGGGCTCGGGACGCCGACGGGGACGACGATCACGGTCGACGGTTTCAGCATCGCGACGGCGCTCGACGAGTCGTCGCTGCAGGCCGTGGCGGAGGCGACGGGCGGGACGTACCGACGGGCGTCCGACGCCGCGACGTTGGCTGCCGTGTATGACGCCATCGAGCTGCAGTGGACGACGCGGACGGTGCCGCACGAGGTGACGTCGTGGGTCGCGGCCTTCGCCGGGCTGCTGCTGCTCGGTGGGGCGACGGTGTCGGTGCTGCGCCACGGGCGGGTGATCTGACGTGTCGTTCGGGGTGCCGCTGCTGCTCGTGACGCTGCTCTTCGTGCCGGTGCTGCTCGGGGTCTACGTCTGGCAGCTGCGGCGTCGGCGGCGGCAGGCGGTGCGCTACTCGAACGTGGCGCTGCTGCGGGCTGCCGGGGCCGGGTCGGCATCGTGGAAGCGGCACGTGCCCATCGCGTTGGTGCTCGGCGCACTCGGGCTGCTGGGGCTCGCGAGTGCCCGCCCGACGGTGCGGGCCGAGGTGCCGACGTCGAGCTCGACCATCATCCTGGCCCTGGACGTGTCGGGGTCGATGTGCGCGACGGACGTGGCTCCCAACCGGCTGAGCGCGGCGCAGGCGGCGGTGCGGACGTTCGTCGAGGGGCAGGACGACGAGACGAAGGTCGGGCTCGTCGTCTTCTCCGGGTTCGCCCAGCTGGCGGTGGCGCCCACGGCTGACCGGGACGAGCTGCTGTCGTCCATCGACGCGGTGACGACGGGGCGCGGGACGGCGATCGGCGCGGCGATCCTGCGGTCGATCGACGGGATCGCCGAGCTGGACCCGAACGTGGCGCCGGCGGACGCAGTCGACGAGCCGTCGATGGACGGGCCGGGTCTGGCCGACCCGACTCCCGCGCCGACGCCTTCGGGTGGTCCGGGCGGTGTCGGTGGCGGCTCGGGTGGCGCCGGCGGAGGGGCGGCCGTGGACGTGGCTCCGGAGATCATCGTGCTGCTGACGGACGGGGCGAACACGCGCGGTGTGACCCCAGCCCAGGCCGCGGAGCAGGCGGCAGCACGCGGGGTCCGGGTCTATCCGATCGGCTTCGGCACGACGAACCCGACGCAGATGGCGTGCACGCGCGACCAGTACGGCGGCTTCCAGCCTCGGACGCGGGACTTCGGTGGTGCAGGTGGCGGGTCACTGGGTGGCCGCAACTTCCTCGTCGTCGACGAGGCGGCGTTGAAGGGCGTGGCGCAGAGGACGGGCGGCGAGTACTTCGCCGCGACCGACGCCGACGGTCTGACCAAGGTGCTGGCCGACCTGCCCAAGCACGTGACGGTCAGCGAGCAGGACGTCGACCTCAGCGCCGCCGCCGGCCTCCTCGCCGCAGCCCTGCTCCTCACGGGGCTGGGCATCTCACTCCGCAGGTCGACGGGCTGACTCGACCCGCTCCCAAGGCCCCCGGCCGGACGGGCTGCCCAGGGTGGATGTGCGGCCGTCGGCACGGAACGGTGCTGCTGGCACACTGGCGTCCAGATCGACCCCGGCACGGACGAGGGCGCGGTCACCAGACTCGAGAGGAACCTCATGGCAGGCAACGTCACCGCCGATCTCATCCGCGCACTCATCGACACGCTGGAGGGCCACGGCGTCGATGACGGCTGGGAGTCGATGGCGATGATCCTGGAGTTCCCCGACGGCGAGTTCAACGAAGCGCACGGCTACCTCTACTCGCCCGACGGCGTGATAACGGCCGTGGCGTCGGACCCCTGGGCCGTCCGGCCGGCCGTGAAGGCCTACACCGACGGCTACTACCAGCCTGGCGAGGTGCTGCCGCGCAAGGTCCTCGTGCAGTTCGACCGGACGAACCGCAAGTACGACATCACCTTCGAGGAGACCGACGAGGCGCGTTGGAAGGTGACCCCGCGCAACGTCATGGAGCTGCGCGAGGAGCTGCGCCCGGCCTTCGACTGACGCGCCGCCGGCCTGCGCCCCTCGCGCGGCGAGCGCGCGACTCGACTGACGCACGACGTGGCAGGCCGGACCGACCTGCCACGTCGTGGCGACGACGTGCGGCTCGGCGTCAGTCGCCGGGCGCGTCCGGACCGTCGGAGATCTGGCGCAAGGTCGAGATCACCGTGACCTCGGGCCAGTGCTCGGCGTGCAGCTCGGCGAACTTCCGCTGGTCGGCCACGGCCTCCTCGACGGTGTCGTACTGCATGATCGACCACCCGCCGATGACCTCCTTGGACTCGGCGTACGGCCCGTCGTGCTGGGTGATCTCGCCCTGGCTGACGACGAAGTTGACGGCGTCCTCCGTCCCGTAGAGGCCCCCGCCGTCGAGGAACACTCCTGCGGCGGCCCGCTCGCCGATGTGGACGTCCATCGCGTCGAACAGCGCCTGCGGCGGCGTACCGATCCCCTCTGCCATCCTGACGAATCCCATGAAACGCGGCATCTCGATCTCTCCTCCTGGTTGCTGTGGTGTCCTTCGTACTCGTACGTCGACCGGCTGTGGGGGTCCTCGACACGGATCCCGAGATTTCTTCGCTCGCCTGCAGAAGGTCCCGATCCGCCATCGCCGACGGTGTCGTCACGCAGCACTAGAGTCGGGCACGGTCGCCGAGCAGCTCGACGGCGGCGCCGACCGGCGAGCGCCCCGGACCACCACGGAGGACACCGATGTCACGCACCCGGATCCACAACTTCTCGATCTCCCTCGACGGTTTCGCCACGGGCGAGCCGCAGTCGCTCGAGGCCCCCTTCGGCCACGCGGGCCAGAAGCTGCACCGGTGGATGATGCGCACCCAGTACTGGGACCCGAACGGCACCGACGGGGTCGACCACGCCTACGCCGAGCGGCACGGTCCCGGCATCGGCGCCGAGATCATGGGCGCCAACAAGTTCGGCCCGCCCGGCTGGCACGACGACCCGGACTGGAAGGGCTGGTGGGGACCCAACCCGCCCTTCCACACCCCGGTCTTCGTCCTCACCCACCACACGCGCCCGTCCATCGAGATGGAGGGCGGCAACGTCTTCCACTTCCTCGAGGCCTCCCCGCTCGAGGCCCTCGAGAAGGCCCAGGCGGCGGCCGACGGTCAGGACGTGCGGATCGGGGGCGGCGCCACCGTCGTGCGCGACTTCCTCGCCGCCGGGCTCGTCGACCACATGCACCTCGTCCAGGTCCCCATCGTGCTCGGCCGCGGGGTCCGCCTCTGGGACGGGCTCGAGGGCATCGAGGACGCGTTCGACGTCGAGACCGTCGCCTCCCCCACCGGCGTCACCCACTTCACCTTCACGCGCAAGGCCTCGTGAGGTCACGTTCCACGCGGACCCGGGCGCACGGCATACGCCATCGGTCGGGGTGCCGCGGCTAGCGTGTGGGCCGTGACGACCGACGCGACGGACGAGACCGACCGGGCCACCATCGAGGGGATCGTCGACGCGTTCTTCGGGGCGTTCGTGTCGGGACCGGGCTGCGCCGAGCGGATGGCCCTGCTGCGCGGGCTGCTGCTCCCCCGGGCGGTCATCGTGCGGACGTGCGGCCTGGAGCCGGCGGTCATGGGCGTCGAGGAGTTCATCGCGCCGCGCGAGGCGCTGCTCACCGACGGCTCGCTCACCGACTTCCGCGAGTGGCCGGTCGCGGGACGCGTCGAGGTCTTCGGCGACATCGCCCACTGGTTCGGCAGCTACGCCAAGGCGGGCACGCAGGAGGGCGAGGCGTTCACCGGGCGCGGGATGAAGACGATCCAGCTCGTCCGCACGGCCGACGGGTGGCGCATCAGCGCCGCCGCGTGGGACGACGAGCGCGACGGCCTGAGCCTGCCCGACTGAGGCGAGCCGACCGCCGGGCGCTACTCGCCGCGGATGCGGTCGGGCTTGAGCACGACGAGCGCCAGCGCGACGAGCAGGCCGGCGACGATGCCGACGACGAGCCCGCGGCCGACGTCGTTCGTGAGCGCGCCGCCCATGAGACCGGCGAGCGCCCCGATCGACGCGCACCCGGTGAACGTCGCGATGACCTTGGCCCAGAAGGGCGCCTGCACCTGACCAGCCATGCCGCCACAGTAGTGGCCTCCGCAGCCGGTCCCCGGCGAGGCGTATGCCGTGAGCGACGTCCGCGTCGCCTCTGGCCACCTACGCTGGGTGGCCACGACCCCGACTCCTCGGTGGACGGCTGGAGGTGCTCGATGAGACTCGCCCGCGACGAGGCGCTGCGCCGGCTCGTCGCCCGCGACCACGGCGTCCTCTGCACCCTCCACGCGACGCGCGGGGTCGACGCGGTGCCGTGCGTCTTCGCGGTCGATGATGACGGCTTCGTCGGGATGCCCGTCGACCGCGTCAAGCCGAAGTCGTCGTCGCGTCTGCAGCGGCAGCACAACCTCGAGGCCGACTCGCGCGCAACGCTGCTCGTCGAGCAGTGGGACCGCGACGACTGGTCGAGGCTCTGGTGGGTTCGGGCCTCGCTCGAGTGGGTGGCTGAGCCGCTGCCCGAGCGCGAGGCCGGGCTCGCCGCGCTGCTCAGGGACCGCTACCCGCAGTACCGCGACCGCGACCGGCCCTTCGAGCGCGTCCTCGTCCTGCGGGTCGTCGACCTCACCGGCTGGTCGGCGAGCTCACCCACCACGTGAGCACCAGCGCTGCCCGCAATGCCTGGCCGCGCTTCGGCCGCCGTGTCCCCGCGCTCGGCTAGCGTCTGCGGCATGGCGGTCCACCAGCTCACAGTCGACCAGGCACGTCGCATCGCGGTGCACGCGCAGCTGCTCGACACGCCGCGCCCGACCGACCTCGTCCGGACCGTCGAGCGCCTGACCTTCCTGCAGATCGACCCCACGGCGGCCATCGCACCGAGCGCCGACCTCGTCCTGTGGAGCCGGCTCGGCCGCACCTACGACCCCGCCGACCTGACGAGGGCCATCGAGCACGACCGCACCCTCGTCGAGACCGTCGCCTACGTCCGCAGCCCCACGGACATCCCGGCCGTGATCGCGGAGGTGCGCGAGGCCGAGCCCTATCCCTTCATGGCCACCTGGCTCGAGGCCAACGACTCCTTCCGCCGCGACATCCTCGCCACGCTCGAGGCCGACGGCCCGCTGCTGTCGCGCGACATCCCCGACACGAGCGTCGTCCCGTGGCCCTCGACCGGCTGGACCAACAACCGCAACATCACCAAGATGCTCGAGGCCCTCGCCCTCCGGGGCGAGGTCGCCATCGCCGGCCGCAAGGGCCGCCAGCGCTACTTCGACCTCCCCGAGCGCGTCTACCCGCCCGACCTGCCCGCGCTCAGCCTCGACGAGGCCATCGCCCACCGCAACGAGCGTCGTCTCGCCTCCCTCGGCATCGCCCGCGCCACGGGCACCGTCATGCCCGGCGAGGGCAACTACGTCGGCGACGCCGGTGAGCCCGCCGAGGTCGAGGGGGTGCCCGGCACGTGGCGCGTCGACCCCGCATACCTCGACGTCCCGGAGACCTTCACGGGGCGCACGGCGCTGCTCAGCCCGTTCGACCGGCTCGTGCACGACCGCGTCCGCGCCGAGCAGCTCTGGGGCTTCGAGTACATCCTCGAGATGTACAAGCCGAAGGACCAACGCCGCTGGGGCTACTTCGCGCTGCCGATCCTCCACCACGACCGGCTCGTCGGGAAGCTCGACGCCCAGGCCGACCGCAAGGCCGGCACGCTCGTCGTCAACGCGATCCACGAGGACGTCCGGTTCACCAAGGCCATCCGGACCGCCGTCGACCGCGAGGTCGCCGACCTCGCCGCATGGCTCGGCCTCACCCTCAGCGGCCCGGCCGCTCCCTAGACCCGACCACCAGGAGACCGCCGTGCGCCGGATCGTCGTCTACACCATCACCTCGCTCGACGGCTCCGTCGACGACCCGACCCGGCTCTTCCCGCCCGACGTCGACCCCGACCTGCCGCAGCCGCCGACCTTCGACGACGAGCTCGTCGACCGCGAGAGCGCACTCATCGCGCAGCAGGACGCCGTGCTCCTCGGGCGCCACATGTACGACGAGTGGTCGCGCTACTGGCCGACGTCCGACGTCCAGCCCTTCGCCGACTTCATCAACGGCGTCACCAAGCACGTCGTGACCTCCACCCCGCTCACGACGCAGTGGGGCGATGCCGAACCCGTCTCGGGTCCGCTCGCCGACATCGTCCGTGACCTCAAGGCCTTGCCCGGCAAGGACATCGGCGTCCACGGCAGCATCGAGCTCGCCCAGTCGCTCCTCGCCGAGGGTCTCGTCGACGAGCTTCACCTCGCCGTCGCGCCGGTCGTCGACCCGGAGGGCCGTCGCCTGTTCGAGCGCGCCACCGACCTCCAGCGCCTCACCCTCGTCAGCGCGACCCCGACGCCGAGCGGAGCCCTCTGGCTCGTCTACCGCCCTACGGACGCCGCCGCCCCAGCGAGCCGTTGACCCGGTAGCCGCGCACGGCCCGCTTCGACTGCGCCGACAGGATCGACCCGTCGCTCTGGTGCGAGAGCACCGACAGCCGTGACATGTTCGACAGCAGCGACAACGCGCTCATCGACGACCCGATCGACAGGAACGACGCGAACGAGCCGACGCTGCCGACCGACAGCACCGACCCGACGCTCCCGATGGAGAGCACCGACCCCGTCGACCCGATCGACAGGAACGAGTTCCGCGACGCGATCGACCACTTCCCCGTGCGTGATGTCGCCATGACCGCAGCCTAGGCACGCGTACCCAGATCCGAGGGCGTATGCCGTCCAGCGCGCTCCTCGACGTATCACCCCTTCCGCCCGCTCCTCCTCTCCTGCAACCGCGCCGGCCCGCTACTCGTGACGGCGGCAGCCCCGCCACACGGCATACGCAGACCCCTCAGGAGCACCTCGTGAGCAGCACGTTCGCCTTCACCGTCCACCCGCGGGCCCGCCTCGGCGAGGACCTCGCCCGCGTCTGGTCGCCGCTCGGCCGCGTGCCGGACCCCGTCTACGACACCGCCCTGCGCCGCCTCCCGCTGCGCCCGATCTCCATGGCCGGCATCCACATCGGCGGTGCGCCGGTCGGCCACGTCGTGCTCGTGCCCTTCGGGGCACGCCACCTGCTCACCTCCCCCAGCGAAGGCCGGGCCCGCGTTCACCGTGCGGTCGACAAGGCCCGGACCCTCGGCTGCGACGTCGTGGGGCTCGGCGCCCTGACCGCCACGGTGACCGCGGGCGGGGTCTCGCTCCGCACCCGCACCGACATCGGGGTGACGAACGGCAACGCCTTCACCGCCGCGATCGTCGACGACCAGGCGCGCCGCCTCCTGCGCGACGCCGTCGACCACGCGTCCGACCCGCACGTCGCGATCGTCGGGGCCACGGGCAGCGTCGGTGCCGCCGTCACGCGGCTGCTCGCCCGCGACCGTGCCGCCGCCCGACTCACCCTCGTCGCCCGGTCGACCGGTCGCCTCGACGCACTCGCCGCTGAGGTCGGCCACCAGGTCCCGACGACGACCGCCACGACGATGGACGCCGTCGCGACCGCCGACCTCGTCATCCTGCTCACCGCGTCCGCCGACGCGCTCCTCGAGGCTCGGCACCTCGCGCCCGGCGCGGTCGTGCTCGACGCGACCCAGCCGCGCAACACCTCGCCGACGCTCGTCGACGAGAGGCCCGACGTGCTCGTCGTCGACGGCGGGGTCGTCGACATCCCGAGCCTGCGCCTCGTCGGCGGCAACATCGGTCTGCCCGACGGCCGCTCCTACGCGTGCTTCGCCGAGACCGCCCTGCTCGCCCTCACCGGCCACCGGGGCCACTTCTCGATCGGCGTCCCGACGCTCGAGCTCGTCGACCGGACCCGGGGCATGGCCGCCGACCTCGCCCACCTCGGCTTCCGGGCCGCGGAGCCGACGAGCTTCGGCCGCCCCGTCACCGTCGGCAGCGCCGTCGCCGTCAGCCGCGCCGTCAGCCGCGCCGGGAGCACCGGAGCCTTGGGGATGGCGTCATGACGACGCTCGTCCGCGGCGGCCACCGCGCCCAGCACCGCGTCGTGCTCCTCGGCGGCGGCTACGTCACCCTCCACGCGTATGCCGGCCTCATGCGCCACGTCGGCCGCGCGGTCCGCCGTGGCGACGTCCAGGTCGTCGTCATCAGCACCGACGACGCACACAGCTTCCACGGCTTCACCGGCGAGGTGCTGGCCGGCCTGCTCCCCTACGACCGCACCCGCACGCCGCTCGCCGAGGCGATGCCGCACGCCCACGTCGTCCTCGGCCGCGCCACCGCCGTCGACGCCGAGCGCCGCGTCGTGCGCTACGTGCTCGCCGACGACGAGCCGCATCGGCACTCCGACCCGCAGCACGGCGGAGGCTCCGAGCGGGTCCTCGACTACGACGCCCTCGTCGTCGGCACGGGCGGCCGCGAGCCCGCGGCCACCGTGCCGGGCCTCGCTGAGCACGGCTTCACGCTGCGAGCGCCCGGTGACATCGCCGTCCTCACCGACCGCGTGCGCGAGGCAGCGGCGCACCGCGGCCTCCGCCGCCACACGGTCGTCGTCGCCGGAGGCGGGATGGCCGGGGTCGAGATGGCCGCGGCCGTCGCCGACCTCGGTGGTGCGCGCATCCGCGTCGAGCTCGTCCACTCCGGCGACGCGATCCTGCCCGAGCTGCGCGACGACCAGCCGCGCCTGGCCCGGCGCGCCGAGCAGGAGCTGCGCCGGCTCGGGGTCCGGGTCCGGCTGGGAGTGCGCCTCGCGTCGGTGACCGAGGACCACGCATACCTCTCCGACGGGACGAGCCTCCCGGCGAGCACCGTCATCGCGACCATCGGCCAGCGGCCGGTGCACGTCCCGGGACTCGACGCGCACCGAGACCCGCGCGGTCGGCTCGTGACCCGACCCGACCTCTCCGTCGTCGACGGCGTCTGGGCGGCCGGTGACGCCGCGTGCGTCGTCCACCCGACGAGCGGCGAGCCCGTCCCCGCCAACGCGCTGTGGGCGATCAAGGGCGGCGAGCACGTCGGCCGCACCGTGGCGCGGAGGCTGCGCGGTCGCCCGGCCCGGCCGTTCGCGTACCGCGGGCTCGGCCAGGCGGCCTCCTTCGGCGTGGGTCGCTCGATCTCCGAGCTCTACGGCATCCCCTTCACCGGCTGGGTCGCGTGGGTGCTGCGGCTGACCTTCTTCCTCCGGTTCATGCCGTCGCGGCGCAAGGCGGCCCAGGTCGTGGCCGACTTCGCCCGCCACGCGGCGCACGGCCGCAGCGTGCCGGTCGCGGCACCCGGTGAGGCCGCCGTCGCCGACCTCGCCTCGGCCCGGACCGCGTAGCCGTCCCTGGGGGGTCGACTGCCACCGGAGTGTCGAGACCCGGTCGCGCCGTTCGACGTGGTGGCATGACGACCACCTCAGGAGGAGCCATGACCACGCAGCCCATCAGCCCCGCCACCGGCGCCGCAGTCCCGGTCAAGGGCCCGGCGTCCTACTTCCCGTCGATCGAGAAGAACTACGGACAGCCGATCGACCACTGGATCGGCCTCGTCCGTGAGCAGCACGCCGCCGGCACGGTCAGGCACCTCGAGCTCGTCACGTGGCTCAAGACCGAGCACGGCCTCGGGCACGGCCACGCGAACGCTGTCGTCGCCCACACCCTCGGTCTCCTCGAGGCAGAGGTGTGAGGGCGACCGACCCCGGTGCGACCGAGCCATTCCATGTCACCGAGCCCGTCCATGTCACCGAGCCCGTCCATGTCACGCAGACGCGGGCGGCCTACGACACGGTCGCGGTCGACTACGCGAGCCTCCTCGAGGGGGAGCTCGCGCGCAGCCCGCTCGACCGGGCGCTGCTCGGGCACTTCGCCGAGCTCGTCGGCCTGGACGGCGGCGGCCCGGTCGTCGACGTCGGCTGCGGGCCGGGCCGCATCACCGGCCACCTCGCGACGCTGGGGCTCGACGTCAGCGGCGTCGACCTCTCACCGGGCATGGTCGCGGAGGCGCGCAGACGGCATACGCACCTCGACTTCACGGTCGGGTCGCTCGCCGCGCTCGACCTCGCCGACGCCTCGGTCACCGGCGTCGTGGCGTGGTACTCGATCATCCACACACCTGCCACGCTGCTGCCCGAGGTCTTCGCCGAGCTGCACCGCGTCATCCGGCCGAACGGGCTGCTGCTGCTCGCCTTCCAGGCGGGCGGCTTCACGGTGCGGCACGAGCAGGCCTACGGCCACGAGGTCACCTTCGAGGCGCACCGGCACGACCCGGACGCCGTCACCGCGCAGCTGGCCGACGCCGGCTTCCGCGTCACGGTCCGCACGGAGCGGGTCCCGCAGGACTACGAGAAGACGCCGCAGGCCTTCCTCCTGGCCCGCCGCACCTGAGGCTGTCCAACGTTCGGAAGGATTCGACCCGCTCGGGAGTTGTCGGTGAGGACGTCCCCACCCCGGGACCCGAACGATGAGGAGCACAGCGTGCGTGCGATCTGGAACGGCAAGGTCATCGCCGAGAGCGACGACACCGTCGTCGTCGAGGGCAACCACTACTTCCCCCGCGAGTCCGTCGACGACAGCGTGCTCGTCGACAGCAGCACGCACACGACGTGCCCGTGGAAGGGCGAGGCGTCGTACTTCTCCCTCGCCGTCGACGGCGACACCAACCGCGACGCGGCGTGGTTCTACCCGACGCCCAAGAGCGCGGCCGCGCAGATCCGGGACCGCGTCGCCTTCTGGCGCGGCGTCACCGTGACCGACTGAGGTCGGCGCTCACGGCTCACCCCGAGTGTCGGGCCGCGAGCGCCCGTGCGACCCGCTCGATGAGGTCGTAGGGCACGGGGTCCTTGTAGAAGAACTGCACCGTGTCCTTCTTGGCCCGGTGCGGCGCCACCTCCGCCTCGAGGTCGGGCTCCAGCTCGCCGATCGGGTAGAGCCCGACGTGCTTCTTCCATCCCGCGAAGTGGATGCCGTAGCGGTCGGCGAACATGATCGCCGGCATGCCGTAGCGGATCTTCTCCTCGCCGCCGGGCACCGCCCGGCGCAGCGCCGCGGCCACCTGCTCGAGCACCTGCCGGGGCCCGTCGGGGAAGCCCTGGACGTATGCGTCCACGGTCGTCGGTGCGCTCGTGGCCTTCGCGTCGGGCGTGGTCTCCGGCTCGCTCATCGGTCCCCCTCGTGGCGTTTCGTGGCTGGTGCGCCGTTCCTTGCCAGTGTGACCCACGGCGGCCTGCGCGACCATGGCCCATTCGCCGGACAGGGCGGTGGCGATCACCTACGGTGAGCCGATCACCAGGGGATCAGGGAGCACGATGCGCAGCCGCAGGACCAAGGGACTCGTCACGCTCGCCGCCCTCGTCGCGCTCGCCGCGGTCGGCGGCAACGCTGCACGGGGCGCGGACGAGACCGCGCTCGTCCGCGCGGGGACTGCGCCCGTCGTGACCGTGACGCGCACCCCGGAGCCCGTCGTCGAGACGACCGACGCCGACGCCACCCGCCGGGCGGCAGAGGCGAAGGCCGTGGCTGCCAAGGCCGTGGCCGCCAAGGCCGCCGCCGACCAGGCAGCTGCCGCGAAGACGGCTGCCGACGCCAAGGTCGCCGCTGCGAGGGCTGCGGCGGCGAAGGCCGCGGCCGAGAAGGCCGCGCGGGCGAAGGCTGCGACCGACGCGAAGGCCAAGGCCGCGGCTGCCCTGTGGACCGTCACGAAGGTCGTCGACGGCGACACGATCTGGGTCTCGCGCGCGGGGGTCTCCCGCAAGGTCCGCTTCATCGGCATCGACACTCCCGAGACGGGTCAGTGCGGCTTCACCGAGGCCCGCAACGCGCTGCGGGGCATCATCGGCGGCCAGCGCGTCACGCTGACCGCCGGCGCCCGGGACGACGTCGACCGCTACGGCCGGGCGCTGCGCTACGTCGACGTGAACGGTGTCGACGCCGGCCTGCGCCTCATCAAGCAGGGGTATGCCGTCGCCCGCTACGACTCGCGCGACGGCTACGGCTCCCACACCCGTGAGGCGGCCTACGTCCGGGCCGACGCCGCGAGCCCCAGGGCCGCGTGCGCCGACCCCGGTGCCGGCACGTCCGGCGGCACGGGTGGCAGCGGGTTCACCAGCTCGTGGCCGGTGGCGGGTGACCGGTACCCCTGCCCGCAGGCGCGTCCGGTCAAGGGCAACGAGGACTCGATGATCGCCCACGAGCCGGACGACCGGTACTACAACGTGACGAAGCCGGAGCAGTGCTTCGCGACGATGGGCGACGCCGAGGCCGCCGGCTTCCGCCCCGCCAAGGTCTGACGTCCTCGCGCGCTCGTCGACGTGAGCCATCTCGACCCACTCGGCATGCTCGCCCGATGGTCCACTCAAGGGAGAAGTGACGTACGCCTCCCCCCGACCTCACGACGCGCGCTACGTCACTGCCCCACCCAGCGGGGCACTGACGCAGGGCTCCAACCGACCTCACGACGCCCGCTACGTCACTGCCCCACCCAGCGGGGCACTGACGCAGGGCTCCAACCGACCTCACGACGCCCGCTACGTCACTGCCCCACCCAGCGGGGCACTGACGCAGGGCTTTCCCGGTGACGGTTTCGTCCTTCAGTCGTCGAGCTCGAGGATGCAGGCGGTCCCGACGTCGACGAAGCCGATGCGGCGGTAGATGTCGGCGGCCGCATCGGACCCGGCCGACAGGAAGACGACCTCGACGCCCTGTTCGCGGCACGCGGCGACCAGGGTGCTCGTGATCGCCGTGCCGTGACCGCGACCCCGGTGGCCCGGGGGCACGGCGATGCCCATGAGCTCGGCGACGTCGCCGCGCGGCGCGGCCGACCCGGCGCCGCAGAGACGGTTGCCCTCGAACGAGGCGACGACGAGGAGATCGCCGCGCTCCATGAGCTCGGGACGCTTGCCCGGGTCCTTCGGCTCCACCTCGTCGCACCCCGCGAAACCCGCCGACACCGCGCCCATCGCCAGCGACAGGTGCGGCTCGGCGGGGTGCAGGGTCCGCGCCCGCGGATCGGGAGACACCGCGACGTCCGACGGCATGACGAGCAGCGGGTAGCGGTGCGGCTCGTAGCCGGCCTCACGCACGGCGGGCAGCAGCGACGGCGTCACCTCGTCGACCCACTCGACCGCCCGCGGCACGTCGAGCTCGCGCTGGGACTCGAGCACACGGCATACGTCATCGGCGGTGAAGACGCCCCGCCCACCCAGCCGGGGCCGCGCGTAGAACTGCCACCCCGTGCCCTCCTCGGCGACGAAGAGCGTGAAGGGCCCGACCTGCTCGACGCTCGCGACGGCGCGCGGGACGCAGTCGTAGTACGCCTCGATGCGGTCCAGCCGCGCGTCGTGTGCTCGCCCCATGGCGCCACCATGACAGTCGGCGGCACGGGCGAGCGACCGGTTTACGGCGTCAGCGGCGCTCCACGGGGTAGACGAGGTGCGTCACGCGATCGCCCTCGACGACGGTCGTCGGGTCGCCGAGCACGACCTGGCCGGCGGCCTCGGTGAAGTACGGCCGCCCCACCCCGAGGAAGCACGGCACGAGGTCGACCGCCACCTCGTCGAGCAGCCCCTCGGCCAGGCACTGGCTCGCGATCTCGCCGGCGGCGACACCCACGTCAGCGTCGCCGGCCAGCTCCCGTGCCCGGGCGACCGCGTCGTGGACGCCGCCCGTCACGAACTCGACGGTGCCTCCGGGGTAGCCCCACCCGTCCGGGGGCTCGTGGGTCAGCACGACGACCGGGACGCCGAGCGGGTGCGTGCCCTTCCACCCGTCGGTGATGTCGAAGAGGCGGCGACCGACGACGAGCGCCCCGAGCCTGCCGACCCAGGCACGCCAGTAGTCGGCGTCGGACTGCGTCAGCTGGAAGGTATCACCGTCCGCCGACTCCCACGGCACGTCCCCCGCCTCGTACCAGTCGAAGAGCGGTCCGACCTCGTCGTTCGGTCCGGCGACGAACCCGTCCAGCGACATCGATGCCGATGACACGACCCTGCCCATGGTGCCCTCCCTCTCGGACGTCCTTGTCCGTCAGTCCATTCCGGTGCTCAGCGGCGGCCTCGTCGGGTGCGCAGGTAGTCGGCGACGACGTACTCACCGAGCCGCGCAATGTCGGGCGTGAAGACGCGCCCACCGGCCCGCCGCGCCACGGCGTCGACGAAGCGAGCCAGGCCCGGGTCGTCGCCGAGCATGAAGATGTTGAGCTGCGCGCCCGACCGGCGCAGCTCGTCGACCTGCGCCACCGTCGCGCGCACCGTCTCCTGCGTCGTCGGCCAGTGGAAGATGGGCCGCCCGTCGACCTCGATGTGCGCGGTCGGCTCACCGTCGGTGACGACGAGGACGACCGGCTCGGCGTCCGGGTGCCGGCGCAGGTGCCGCGACGCGAGCATGAGCGCGTGCTGGAGGTTCGTGCCCTGCACCCACTCGGGCTCGGCCTCGGTGAGCTCGGTCGGGGTCAGCGTGCGGGCGGCGAGGTTGAAGCCGATGATCTGCAGCGCGTCGTGCCGGAAGCGGGTCTGCACGAGGTGCGAGAGCGCGAGCGCCGTCTGCTTCATCGGCCCCCACCGGCCCTCCTGCATCATCGAGAAGGACATGTCGACGCACAGCGCGACCGCCGCCACCGAGCGCCGCTCCGTCTCGGCCACCTCGAAGTCCTCGACGAGCAGCTCGACCCCGCCGCCCGACGCCGTACTCCGCTGGGCCGCGTTGCGCTGCAAGGCGTTCGAGACGGTGCGGACCGTGTCTATGGGCAGCTCATCGCCGAACTCCCACTGCCGGGTCAGCCCGGTCGGCTCGTCCGCCTGGCCGGCTGCGCGGTCGTCGTGGTCACCGCGACCCCCGGCCTCGACCCGCTCGAAGACCCGCTTGAGCGCAGTCTCGCCGAGGCGCCGGACGGCGCGTGGGGTGAGGCGCAGCCCGTCGTCGCCGCGGGAGACGTAGCCCTGGCGTTCGAGCTCACGCTCGAGCTGGCGCAGCGCCTCCATGTCGCGGGCGGCGTCGGCGCCGAGGTACTGCTCGAGCCGCTCGACGTCGACGTCGTCGAGAGTCGCGCCGAAGTAGCCCTGACCGAGCTGCTCGCCGAGCTGCTCGAGGTCGGCGAGCTCCGCGACCGCCCCGACGGCGTCGCCGTAGCCCATCGGCTCGCCACCCTGGCCCGGCTGCACCGGGCTGCGCCGGTCGAGCCCGGGCCGGAGGGCACGGAGGTTGTCGGAGAGCTGCGCCATCTGCGACGCGAGGTCCGGGTCGCCGAGGGCGTCGGACATGAGCTGACCGAGCTGCTCGCGCTGCTCGGGGGTCAGCGACGCCATGAGCCGGTCAGCCGCGGCCTGGCGCCGGGCGAGGGCGTCGATGAGCTCGTCGACGTTCTCGGGCTGCTCCGGGAAGAGGTCGCCGTGCTTGTCCATGAAGTCGCGGAACTGGTCCTCGGTGTCCTCGCCGCGAGCGTGGGCGGCGAGCAGCCGGTTGAGGTCGGCGAGCATGTCCTTGACGGCCTGCATCGCCTGCTGGGCCTGCGGGTCGTTGCCCGAGAGCGCCTGCTTGAGGCCCTCGAACTGCGCCCCGACGACCTCGCGCTGGAGCATCTGCTGGATCTGCTCGTACGTCTCGCGCGCCTTCGGCGAGTGCCACGCGTAGTCGCCGAGCGCCCGCACCGCCCCGGCCACGTCGTCGGGGATCGTCGCGAGGTCCATCTCGGCGAGCCGGGCGTCGTCGCCGTCCTCGCCGGCGAGGGCGTCGCGCTCCTCGGCGAGCGCCTGGTCGAGCATGGCGCGCACCTGGTCGAGGGTGCCGCCGAGGTCACCCCGGCGACGCGCGGCCTCCCGCAGGCGGCGGACGCGCTCGGCGAGGTCGTCGAGCCCGCGACGCCCGTCCATCCCGCGGCGCATCAGCTCCCGCAGCGCCTCCCGCAGCGACCCGCCGGACAGGACGTCCTGCCCGACCTCGTCGAGGACCGAGCGCACGTCGAAGGGCGGCGCGAGCGGGTCGGGCCCACCCGACCACGGCGCGTAGCGGAACCGCCCGTGCTGCTCACCCCCGTCGCGTGGCGTCATCGGCACGACCTAGGCCCCGTAGACGGTGCGGCCGGCGACGGAGTCCTTGTCGATGCGACGCGTCAGGTGCAGACCCTCCAGCACGAACTCCACTGCGGCAGCGACCTGCCCGGGCGTCGCATCGTCGCCGTGCCCGAGCCGGTCGAGCACCTTGGACAGGCCCGGCACCGGACCCACCTGGGCGAGCAGGTCGGCCCCCGGCACGAGCTCGCCGGTCTCGACGACGGCGCCCTCGGCGAAGAGGTTCGTGAAGCCGGTGAGGTCGAGGCCCGACAGGCGCGAGCGGTACGTCTCGGCGACGGCGAGGCGCAGCAGGTGCGTCAGCACGTCGCGCTCGCGACCCTCCTCGCCCATCTCGAACTCGACCTTGCCGAGGAGGGTGGGCACGACGGTGGGGACGTCGCAGACCCGCGCGACGGCATACGCCTCCCCGGAGCGGGCGGCCCGGCGGAGCGCGGAGCCGGCCACGCCCTCGGCCCCCGCGATGGCGAACCGCGCGGACACACCGGAGCGCTGGTCGACGGCCGCCGACTCACGCAGCCCGCGCGTGAAGCGCGCCACGACCTCGAGGAGGTGCTCGGGCACGTCGGCGACGAGCGCGGACTCCTGAGCGATGAGGGCGACCTCGTCGCTGACCTCGGGCGGGTAGTGCGTACGGATCTCGGCACCGAAGCGGTCCTTGAGCGGCGTGATGATGCGGCCGCGGTTCGTGTAGTCCTCGGGGTTGGCCGTCGCGACGAGCAGGATGTCGAGCGGCAGGCGCAGCGAGTAGCCGCGGATCTGGATGTCGCGCTCCTCGAGCACGTTGAAGAGGGCGACCTGGATGCGCTCGGCGAGGTCGGGCAGCTCGTTGAGGCCGAAGATGCCGCGGTTGCTGCGCGGGACGAGGCCGTAGTGCACCGTCTCGGGGTCGCCGAGCGTGCGGCCCTGCGCGACCTTGACGGGGTCGACGTCGCCGACGAGGTCGCCGACGCTCGTGTCGGGCGTCGCGAGCTTCTCGGTGTAGCGCTCGCTGCGGTGGCGCCACGCGACGGGCAGGTCGTCGCCGAGCTCAGCGGCGAGGCGACGGCAGCGCGTGCACGACGGTGCGTGCGGGTCGTCGCCGATCTCGCAGCCCTCGACGACGGGGCTCCACTCGTCGAGCAGCCCGGACAGGGTGCGCATGAGACGGGTCTTGCCCTGGCCGCGCTCGCCGAGCAGCACGAGGTCGTGGCCCGCGAGCAGGGCCGTCTCGAGCTCGGGCAGGACGGTCTCCTCGAAGCCGACCATCCCGGGGAACGCGTCCTCGCCGGCGCGCAGCCGGGCCAGGAGGTTCTCGCGGATCTCGCTCTTGACGCTGCGGTGGACGTGGCCGGAGGCGCGCAGCTGGCCGAGGGTGGTGGCACGACCGGTGTCGGGGTGGGTCATTGCTTCACGCTACGTCCGACTCCCGACCCTGTCGAAGGGTCGTCCGTGCCGGGCCGCCCACGGCCCAGGCGGTGCGGGTCGCGGGCGGCCGGGTCGCGTCAGTGGGACGTGAAGGTGTAGCGCGCGGTGAAGAGGGTGCCGTCGGGCAGCTTGGAGGTGCCCTCGAACTGGAGCTTGACGCCCGAGCTGACCGTGACGTTGACGGCACCGGCGTGGACCTCGAAGTAGCCGGCGTCGCGGGCGATGCGGGTCTTGCTGCCGTCGGCGTTGATCCGGTAGATGTTCGCCGCCGTGTAGGGACCCTGCTCCGGATAGAGCACCCAGACCTTGGCGCAGGCGACGTTGGTGCTGTCGTTGTACCAGGAGTCGAGGATCGCGTCTCGGGACACGACGCCGTTGGAGAACGTGTGGGTCAGGTACTTGCTGTTGACCTTGGTGCCGGTGCACGACTGGCTGACCCAGGCCGCGTGAGCGGGCGCTGCGGTGGCGATGACCGCCGCCATCATGGCGCCGGCCGCGAGCGATGACGAGACGAACTTCTTCATGGTGGAGCTCCCCTGACTCGGTGTCCGCGGTGGTGCGGACACGCACAGCGTCACAGCGCTCCGCGAGTACCGCAACGCGAAACCGCCCACGGGCAGCTCCCACGGGCGGCTCCCACGGGCGGCTCCCACGGTCGAGTCACTCCCGCACGGAGGGGCTGACGACGCGGCCCCGACGTGCCGGTCGGCTCAGTCGGTCGAGGACTCCGCGCGGTCGCCAGCCCAGTCGGTGTGGAAGGTGCCCTCGCGGTCGGTGCGCGTGTAGGTGTGCGCGCCGAAGTTGTCGCGGAGGGCCTGGATGAGCGCGGCCGGCAGCCGGTCGCGGCGCAGGCCGTCGAAGTAGGCGAGCGAGGACGCGAAGGCGGGCGCAGGCACACCGCGCTCGGCCGACACGGCGACGACGCGGCGCCAGGCCTGCACGCCGTTGCCGATCGCGTCGGCGAACCACGGCGCGGTCAGCAGCGTCTCGAGACCGGGCTCGGCGGCATACGCCTCCTTGATGCGGTCGAGGAAGCGGGCGCGGATGATGCAGCCACCGCGCCAGATCGTCGCGACCTCACCGAGGTCGAGGTCCCAGCCGTGCTCCTTCGACCCGGCGGCGAGCTGGTCGAAGCCCTGGGCGTAGGCGACGATCTTCGAGGCGTAGAGCGCGGCGCGGACGTCGTCGACGAAGGCGTCCCGGTCGACCTCGCGCTGCGTCGAGGGGTCGAGGTCGGCGAGGTCGGCGAAGGTCTCGCGCACCGCGGCGCGCTGGCTCGTGTGGCCCGACAGGCTGCGGGCGAAGGTCGCCTCGGCGATGCCCGTGACGGGGATGCCGAGGTCGAGGGCGCTCTGGACCGTCCAGCGGCCGGTGCCCTTCTGCTCGGCCGCGTCGCCGACGACGTCGACGAACGGCTTGCCGCTGGAGGCGTCGGTGTGGGCGAGTACGTCGGCCGTCATCTCGATGAGGAACGACTCGAGGTCGCCCTCGTTCCACTCGCGGAAGACGTCGGCGATCTCGGACGGCTCGAGCCCGAGGACGCTGCGGAGCAGGTCGAAGGACTCGGCGATGAGCTGCATGTCGGCGTACTCGATGCCGTTGTGGACCATCTTGACGAAGTGGCCGGCGGCGTCGGGGCCGAGGTGCGCGGCGCAGGGAGTGCCGTCGACCTGCGCGGCGATCGACTCGACGACCGGGGCGAGCCGCTCGTAGGCGTGGTCCGAGCCGCCGACCATGATCGAGGGGCCGTTGAGGGCTCCCTCCTCGCCGCCCGAGACACCCATGCCGACGAAGTGGATCCCCTTGTCGGAGAGAGCCTTCTCGCGGCGGAGGGTGTCTGCGAAGTGCGCGTTGCCGGCGTCGACGACGATGTCGCCCTCGTCGAGCAGCGGCACGAGCTCGTCGATGACGGCGTCGGTCGGGTCGCCGGCCTTGACCATGACGATGATGGCCCGCGGCTTCTGGATCGCCGCGACGAAGTCCTCCACCGTCTCGGCGCCGACGAAGTCGCCCTCATCGCCGAACTGCTCGACGAGGCTCGTCATCCGGGCGGTCGTGCGGTTGTGGACCGCCACCGTGTGGCCGTGCCGGGCGATGTTGCGGGCGAGGTTGCGGCCCATCGTCGCGAGGCCGGTGACGCCGATCGTTGCGCGTGTCTCCATGCAGGCGGCAACCTCCGGCGCGACCGGTCCATTCCGCGCCGTCCACCCACCGGTCCCTCCCGCCGGTCACCGATGGGGTTGAGTGGTGCCATGCAGACGGACGCGCAACGGATCCGCGAGCTCGCCGATGGACTGGAGGCCGGGCTGTGGGGCGCGCCGACCACCGTCGTCGGCGGAGTCGGCGACGTCGGCAGGGTCGGCGGGGTGAGCGACGAGGTCGGCGACGCGGCTGCGGAGGCCGTCGCGTCCCTGCGCCGGCTCGCCAACGTGCTCGAGCGGCAGCCTGCGTCCGGCGGTCAGGCACGGCTCGCTCCGGTCGAGGTCGTCGCGCCCGTCCTCGGGGTCGACGGGTGCAGGGCCGGCTGGGTCGGCGCTCTCCTCGAGCCGGGAGCCCCACGTCCGCGCATCGTCGTCGCGCCGACGATCGCCGATCTCGTCGCCATGGTGCGCGAGTCGACCGGCATCCGTGTCGTGGGTATCGACATCCCGATCGGCTTGCCCGACAGCACGATCCGCCAGGCGGACGTCCTCGCGCGCCAGGCGCTGCCCGGCAAGGCGTCGTCGATCTTCACGACGCTGACCCGTCCCGCCTATGCCGCGGCCACGCGCCTCGAGGCCGATGCCGTCAACCGCGGCCTCGTCGGCCAGGGCGTCGGCGCGCAGGCGTTCGCCCTCCGCGACAAGATCGTCGAGGTCGACGCGTGGCTTCGCAGTCGCCCCACCGTCACCGTCCTCGAGGTGCACCCCGAGGTGTCCTTCGCGACGATGGCGGGCGCACCCATCACCGCGAGCAAGAAGACGGACGGCGGCCGGGACCAGCGGCTCGCAGCCCTCGCAGCCGCCGGCATCGCCCGCCCGTCCGTGCTCCAGGGCCAGGGGTATGCCGCCGACGACGTCCTCGACGCCTGCGCGGTCGCGTGGTCGGCGGCGCGTCACGCGGCAGGCCTGGCCCGACCCCTGCCCGACCCGCCGGAGGTCTTCTCCGACGGCATCCCGGCCGCGATCTGGGCCTGAGGGTCACACGCGCCCAAGGGTGCCCGAGGATGGGCGCATGCGGATCACGCTCGACGACCTCACCGACCCGGCCGTCATCGCGCTCCTCGACGGGCACGTGGCGCAGCTGCGGTCGATCTCGCCGCCCGAGAGCTCGCACGCCCTCGACCTCGACGGGCTGCGGGCACCCGGCGTCACCTTCTGGGTGGCCCGCGACGGGGACGAGGTGCTTGGCTGCGGCGCGCTGACCGAGATCGCTCCCGGTCACGGTGAGGTCAAGTCGATGCGCACGGCGCCGACCGCCCAGCGCCGCGGTGTCGCCAGGGCCGTGCTGGCCGAGATCCTCGCCGAGGCCCGACGCCGGGGCCTCTCACGGCTCAGCCTCGAGACGGGGTCAGCCGACTTCTTCGCGCCAGCGCGGGCGCTCTACGCCGCGCACGGCTTCGCCGAGTGCGAGCCCTTCGGCACCTACCGCTCCGACCCGCACAGCACCTTCATGACGCTCCCGCTCTGACCCGGCCGCCACGTGCCCCTCACGGGTCAGCGCACCACGTGCGCGCACGGTGCCACGACGCGATCGAGGTATGCCGTCGCGACCGGGCGCGACGGCATACCTCGTCCCAGCGGGGCCGGCGTCCCGGACCCCCCGCGCACCTCAGCCGGTGACGGCGACCCGGAGGGCTCCGGCGGTCGCGTCCCAGCCGGGCTGGGTCGGGTGGACGAACTCGGCGACGTCACGGCCCGGCGTGCCGACGGGCACGAGCCACGCCCTGGAGCTGTCGGCGACGAGGTGGGGGTCGAGGCCGTGGACGCGGCCACCCCAGGCCGCCTTGACGGTGTCGACGAAGTGGTACTGCGTCGTCGCGTCCTCGGCGTTGAGCTCGGCGATGCCGCGCGCCTGCAGGTCGTCGCCGAGGCGCTGGAGGTCGTTGAGGACCGCGCCGGCATCGTAGACGGGAGCGACCTCGGGGATGGCGTAGCTCTCGGTGTCGATGAGGAAGGGGTAGCTGAGCAGGTAGACCTGCGCGTGACCGCCCGAGCGCGCGACGACGGCCCGCAGGGCCTCCTTGGTGCGGTCGACCATCTCGGGCGCCTTCGCCGACGCCGCCTCGAGCGACTGGCGGCAGCTCGACGGGTCGCGCAGCGTCAGGCAGTTGACGACGATGGTGGAGAAGCCGATGTCGTTGCCGCCGATGGTGAGGAAGACGTAGTCGGTGTCGGGGGTGACCGCGTCGACCTGCGGCCGGGTCACGAGCTGGCACGAGACCGTGCCCGTGTAGAGGCTGCCCACGCCGACGCCCGCGACGAACGTGTACGTGTAGGAGAAGTCGGGCTGGGCGGGGACACCACAGAGGCGCGCCGTCTGCGCGCGCCTCTGCCACTCAGCCTTCTGGTCGGGGTGGCGCGCAGGGTCGATCGTGTACGTGGCGGTCTTGGTGGACGCGTCACCGAGCTCGCGCGGCTCGAGGATGTCGGCGACGACGCCGCCGCTGCACGCCACATCGGTGAAGGTCGCGCCGATCGAGGCCGCGACCTGGGAGCCGTAGTTGTCCGGGGAGCGGTAGCAGCTGCGCTCCTCGTAGCTGCCCGTGCCGTTGCCGGCGGAGTAGGAGTCGCCGAGCTGGACGACGTGCGGCGCACCGGTCGCCGTGGCGGACGGAGCGGTGACGGCACCGGTCGTGAGGGCCGCTGCCGTGGCGAGCGCCGCGACGAGCGCTGCGGCCGGTCGGGCTCGGCGGGTGGTGCGGGAGGAACGGGGCACGGCGGGACTCCTTCGTCCGGTGTCGGTCTCGGAGGAGAACGACGCCGCTCCGGCCGAGGTCACGCGGGTGCCGTGGCCCTCACCCACCTACAGAGGAGGTATGCCGTCTCTAACGGGCGTGACGGCCTACCTCCTCCGGTCGTGGCGGGCGTCAGCCCTGGGCGAGCTGGGACACGTCGTCCCACTTCTCCCACGTCTCGATCCGCGAGGCGTAGTCCGCCTTGGCGATCGAGAGCGGGGCCGCGCCGAAGAAGACGCGCAGCGGCGGCTCGTCCGCGTCGACGACCTCGAGCAGGGCTGCCGCGGACGCCTTGGGGTCGCCGGGGCCGGAGGTGTTGCGGGCGGCGCGCTCGCGGTGCGTGCGCTCGCGGATGTCGTCGTAGGTCGACGACGGCTCCGAGTGCTTGGCCGACGGGCCGGCCCAGTCGGTCGAGAACCCGCCCGGCTCGATGAGGGTGACCGTGATGCCGAACGGCGCGACCTCCTGGGCCAGCGACTGGCTCAAGCCCTCGAGCGCCCACTTCGACGCGTGGTAGGCGCCGACGATGGGGAACGCCGAGATGCCACCGATCGAGCTGACCTGGATGATGTGGCCCGAGCCCTGCTCGCGCATGATCGGCAGCGCCGCCTGGGTGACCCAGAGGGCGCCGAAGAAGTTCGTCTCGAGCTGGTCGCGCACGTCGGCCTCGCTCAGCTCCTCGACGAAGCCGAAGTGGCCGTAGCCGGCGTTGTTGACGACGACGTCGAGTCGGCCGAAGCGCTCGTGCGCCTGCGCGACCGCCGCGAAGTCCGCGTCGCGGTCGGTGACGTCGAGGGCGATCGGCAGCACGCGGTCGCCGTAGGTCTGGACGAGGTCGTCGAGGGCCCCGGTGTCGCGGGCGGTCGCGGCGACGTTGTCGCCTCGCTCGAGTGCGGCGATCGCCCACTCGCGACCGAACCCACGGGACGTTCCGGTGATGAACCACGTTTTCGTCATGCGCTCGACGCTATGACTTCGAGTGCGCTCCAACGCAAGCCCGGCGAGGGGCGAGGCGAGGTGATGCCGGCACGCACGTGACGCCCGCGACCACCTCGCACCAGCTGGGGTCGGGCACTCAGGAGCGTCGGGCGGTCCGGGCCAGCCAGGTGAGCGCGTCCTCGGCCGTGCGGAGCACCGAGATGTGGCCGTCGCCGGGCTGGAGCCAGAGGTCGGCGTCGGGCACGGCGGCAGCGAGCCACTGGCCGTGCGAGGCCGGCACCATCCGGTCGGACCCGCCGTGCACGACGAGGGTGGGTGCCGAGACGGCGCCGGGCTCGAAGCCCCAGTCGGAGACGTAGGCGAGGTCGTCGTCGATGAGCGCCGCGGGACCAGCGGCGAGAGCGGGCCCGACGACGGAGCCGAACCAGCCCCATGGTCCGGCGAAGGCCGCCTCGTCCGCCTCGACGAAGCCGACGTCGACCCCGCCCGCGGGCACCTGTGCCGCAGCGACCTCGTGGGCCTCCTTGGCCTCGCGGCCGGCAGCGGCGGCACGCAGCGAGGCCTCACCTCCGGGAGCCATGCCGGCGAACCAGTCGAGGCCGGGTGCACCGAACGGTGCGACCGCGGAGACGCTGACGACGGCACGCACCCGGTCGCCGCGCAGCGCGCCCGACGCGAGGGCGTGCGTGCCCCCGCCCGAGTGGCCCATGACCGCGAAGGACCCCACGCCGAGGTGGTCGGCCACGGCAGCCACGTCCCGGGCGGCCGACGCGACGTCCCGGCCCGGCCGTGGCGTCGACCCGCCGTAGCCCGGCCGGTCGTAGGACACCCAGCGGATGCCGAGCCGCGCCGCGGCGTCGAAGAGCGGTCGTGGCGGGGCGCCGATGTTGGGCGTGCCGTGGTGCCACACGACGACGAGCGGCTCGACGTCGGCGACCGCGCGGGCCCCGAGGTCGCCGGTGTCGTAGACGTGCAGCACGTGCCCGTCGCCGAGGTCGACGTCGCTCTCGGTGACGACGCTCTCAGTGACGTCGCTCTCGGTGACGACGCTCTCAGTGACGACGCTCTCGGTGACGACGCTCTCGGTGACGACATTCGGGGCGGCTGGGGAGTCGCTCACAGGGCTTCGGCCTTTCGTCGGAGATGGTCCTGCTCGGGGATGCTCGTCGTGAGGCGGGACGCGAGCAGGTAGCTGTCACGAGCCCCGTCGCTGTCGCCGGACATCTCGAGCAGGTGCGCACGCACGGCGTGGAGGCGGTGGTGCCGGGCGAGCCGCTTGTCCTGCTCGAGGTCGTCGAGCACGGCCAGCCCTGCCGCGGGCCCATCGACCATGGCGAGGGCGACGGCGCGGTTGAGCGTCACGACCGGTCCGGGAGCGAGCTGCTCGAGCAGCCCGTAGAGCGCGAGCACCTGCTCCCAGTCCGTCTCGGCCGCGCTCGGGGCCTCGTCGTGCACGGCCGCGATGGCCGCCTGCACCTGGTAGGGCCCGAGCCGGGTCCGCGTCAGGGCGTCGGTCACGAGGGCGACGCCCTCCCGGACGTAGGCCGTGTCCCACCGTGAGCGGTCCTGCTCGGCGAGCGGCACGAGCTCACCCGCCTCGTTCGTGCGGGCCGGTCGTCTCGCCTCGGTGAGCAGCATGAGGGCGAGCAGCCCGGCGACCTCGCCGTCGTCCGGCAGCAGCGTGTGCACCTGGCGCGCGAGGCGGATCGCCTCTGCGGTCAGGTCGATCCGGTGCAGGGAGTCACCGCTGCTCGCCGTGTGACCCTCGGTGAAGACGACGTAGAGGACGTGGAGCACCTCGCGGAGCCGCTCGGGCACGTCGTCGGGCGGTGGCATCCGGAACTCGGCGCCCGACTCACGGATGCGCTGCTTGGCGCGGCTGATCCGCTGCGCCATCGTCGCCTCCGGCACGAGGAACGCGTGGGCGATCTGAGCCGTCGTCAGACCACCGACTGCCCTGAGGGTCAGGGCGATCCGCGCGGCCGGGGCGAGCGCGGGGTGGCAGCAGAGGAGGAGGAGCGTCAGGGTGTCGTCGTGGTCAGCCGGCCCGGCGGCATACGCAGGCGGAGCGGTGAGCTCGTCGTCCGGCGCGCGGCTCGCGTCGGCGAGCTCACGACGTGCCCGCGCCTCGTCGCTGCGCAGGCCGTCGATGAGGCGACGGGAGCCGACCCGGATGAGCCACGCCTTGGGATCGTCCGGCACGCCCTCCTCGGGCCACTGCGCGGCCGCGGCGAGCAACGCCTCCTGGGCGGCCTCCTCGGCGCGGTCGAAGTCGCGGTAGCGGCGCACGAGCGCCCCGATGACCTGCGGCGTCACGCTGCGCCACAGCTCGTCGGTCACCACGGATCCGCCCATGTCACAAGCCTTCTCAGAGGTCCTCGGCCGAGCCGCCCATGAGCGGGCGCACCTCGACGGCGGCGAAGCGGGCGTCGGGGAAGCGCCCCGCGATCTCCTCGGCCCGCTCGGGCGTCGCGCAGTCGACGATGAAGTAGCCGGCCATCTGCTCCTTCGACGAGGCGTTGGGTCCGGCGGTCACGAGGCTCTCGCCGTCGCGCACCCGCACGCTCCGGGCGGTCAACGGGTCCGCGAGCGCCTGGGCGGTCACGAGCTCGCCCGAGTCGCTGATCTCGCCCATCAGCTCCTCGAAGTCGCGCAGCAGACCAGCACGCTCGTCGTCGGTCATGGCCGCGGCCTCGGGCGTGCGGAGGAAGATCGGGTGCCCCCACGTCTGCGGGTTGCTCCAGATCGTGAGCAGGTACTTCACGTCGACTCCTTCGTCCTGGCGCCGTCACGGCGACCGGTTCCTCACTCGTCAGGGACGTCGGAGCCGGGGCCGCGATCTCGACACCGCGCCCCCGACCCTTCCACAGACCGGTGCGGCGGGCGTCGCGGTAGCGTCGCAGCGTGTCCGCCGCCAGCCGCCCGACCACTCCCCCGACGGCCCTCGACGACCGCGCCGCCGAGGCCGAGCGGTCCGTCACAGCCCTCTTCGCCGGCCGGCTCGGGCGTGTGCCACTGACCCACCTCGCGCGCATCGTGCACCCCGCGCCGGCCGGGTCACGCACGTTCGGCGGGCTCCGCGGGACGTGGCACTACTGGTGGCAGGCGCACTACCTCGACGCGGTCGTCGACGCCGGCCTCCGGTCCCTGCGCACCGGTGACCCGGCAGGCGCCGACGCCCGTGCCCGACAGGGGGACCGGCTGCTCTCGACCATCCGGCTGCGCAACCGGGTGCGCTGGGTCAACGACTTCTACGACGACATGGCCTGGCTCGCCCTCGCCTCGGGACGGCTGCAGGACCTGCACGAGGAGATCGGGCGCACCGCGCGGAGCCGACGCCTCCGTTCGGCCGGCCGACACCTCACGGCGCAGCTGCGGTCGGCGCACACGGACGACCTCGGTGGCGGCCTCTTCTGGAGCCGCGACCGCGACTTCAAGAACAGTCCCGCGACCGGGCCGGCCGCCCTGCACCTGGCCCGGCTCGGTGACACGGACGAGGCCCGCCGGCTCGTCGACTGGCTCTACGCGCGCCTGTGGTCGGCGGAGAGCGGACTCGTGATGGACGGCATACGGCTCCGCGGCGGCGAGGAGGTGCTCGTCCCGGACGTCTGGTCCTACAACCAGGGCACGGTGCTCGGCGCGCTCGTGGCGCTCGGGGCGCTCGGGGCGCTCGGGGACGAGCAGAGCCTCGAGCGGGCAGCCGCGCTCGTCACGGCGGTGGATGCCCGGCTGACGACCGAGGTCGGCGGCGCGCGCGTCCTGCGGACGCACGGTGGCGGTGACGGCGGCCTCTTCACCGGCATCCTCGTGCGCCATCTCGCATCCGCGGCGAACGCTCCGGCGCTCGACGAGGCGACACGGGAGACCGCGCGGCGGCTCGTCGCCGACACGGCCGAGGCCCTGTGGCGCGGTCAGGGCAGCCTTCCGGTCCCGGGTCGCCGCGACCCCACGGTCTTCCCCGTCGAGCCGGGCGGGCCCGCGCCCACCCCGCCGCTCGAGCTGTCGCCGCAGCTGCAGGCCTGGACCGTCCTCGAGGCCGCAGCCACCCTCACCTGACCCCGGTCGGGCGCGGCCGACGGACGACCGTTGGTATGCCGTGTCGGCCGTTCGCGGCGTGTCGTGCGGCGAGTCGGCGGGCGAGGTCGACCAACGGTCGTCGGTCGGCGAAGGTCTCGGATCGGGCACGAAGGCTGGGAGCGGGCTGGGAATCGCGCCGCTCCCGGGTGAGACTCGAGACGTGCGCACCCCACGAGCCCTCGCCGCCGGCCTCACCGCCGGGCTGCTGCTCGGCGCCTGCTCGACGGCGGGGCCCACCGACGACCGGGCGGGCGGCACCACGGGGGCCGGCCCGACGGCATACGCAGGCACGTCGGGCCCGCCCGCGACGGCGTCCTCCACGACGGCGCCCTCCTCGACGGTGCCCTCCACGACGGCGACTCAGCCGACTCCCACGCCGAGCACGTCAAGCCGGCCGAAGCCCGCGCCCGACCCGGCGTCGATCGCGGCGCTCATCGCCACGCAGTACGACGGCGGCAACCTCAAGCTCGGCCGCGAGCGCGGCAGCACGGACGCCTACCGGCAGTACTTCGCGACCTACGAGAGCAACGGCCTGACGATCTCGGGGCGGATCAACATCCCGCGCGGCACGGGGCCCTTCCCCGCCGTCGTCCTCGCGCACGGCTACGTCGACCCCGCCGTCTACACGAACGGCGAGACGATGCTCCGCGAGCGCGACTACCTCGCCCGGCAGGGCTACGTCACGCTGCACATCGACTACCGCAACCACGCGCAGTCCGACCGGGACCCGCGCAACGACGCCAACCTCCGCGCGGGCTACACGGCCGACGCCATCAACGCCGGACTGGCGCTGAAGAAGGCGCAGGTCGTCGACCCCGACCGCGTCGCGCTCATCGGCCGCTCGATGGGTGGCGGGGTCGTCTACAACGCCCTGGTCGTGCGCCCGGGGCTCTTCCGCGCGGCCGTGGCCTACGCGCCGGTGAGCTCCGACAGCGTCGACAACTTCGACAAGTGGGTGCGGCGCGACGCCTCCCGGTCGGGCGCTGCCCGCGCGGTCATCGGTCGGCTCGGCACACCCGAGGCGCAGCCGGCCGCGTGGGCGGCGACGAGCCCACGCACCTACTTCGTCCGCGTCACAGAGCCGCTCCTCATCCACCACGGCACCGCCGACGAGGACTGTCCGCTGTCGTGGTCGCGCGAGTCGGTCGCGGCGCTGAAGGCCAAGGGCAAGGACGTCGAGCTGCGCGTCTACCCGGACGGCCGGCACACGCTGACGTCGCCGCAGTGGGACACCTCGATCCGGCGCACCGAGGCCTTCCTCGCCGAGCACCTGGGCTGACCGGCGGCGCACAGTCGAGGCGACGTATCCGGAGGGCCTCTCGACCTCTCGGAACGGGCACGGCGTCGCCAGTCGGCAGGCCACCATCGAAGGATGTCCTGCACCTTCTGCAGGACGATCCGGGCTCGGCCCGGTGCGGGGGCCGCGGCGAGCACGCCAAGGCAAGGGGATAAAGATGAGACGCACACAGCGGTGGAGCGCGGCAGCGCTCGCAGCCGTCACCGGAGTCATCATGTCGGCAGGGTCGGCGCTGGCCGCAGCACCGACGAACGACGTCAGCAGCAGCCCGGTCGCCATCGGCACTCTGCCCTTCACGACGACCATCGACACGAGCGAGGCCACGACCGACGCGGACGACGCCGCGCTCAACGGACAGTGCGGGGCACCCGCGACCGACGCCAGCGTCTGGTTCACCGTCACGCCGACGAAGGACGGCGACCTGTTCGCCGACGTGTCCGGCTCCGACTTCACCGCCGGTGTCATCGTGGCACAGGGCACCGGAGGCTCGGCCACGGTCGTCTCCTGCGGCGCCCAGGGCACCGGGTGGACCGCTGTCGCCGGGGAGACCTACACGATCCTCGCCTTCGACGACCAGACCGACGGGGGCGGCAACGGGGGAAGCCTCGCCCTCACGGTCGATGCCGCCCCGACCCTGGACCTCGTCGCCACCGTCGACCACACAGCCCGGTTCGACCGCAAGACCGGGAGCGCCTACGTGTCGGGCACCGTCACCTGCCCGGCTAACGCCGAGTCGGCCTTCGTCAATGTCGGCCTGACGCAGCGGGTCGGTCGCCTGCTCATCAGCGGTTCCGGCTCGACCGACGTGGCCTGCACCGGAGAGCCCGAGTCCTGGACGGTCCTCGTCGTCGGCGACAACGGCATCTTCAAGGGAGGCAAGGCCGCCAGCGTGACCTCCGCGTTCGCGTGCGGCGCCCTGGCGTGCGGCGAGTACTTCGACGAGCAGACCGTCCAGCTCAAGGGCCGGACCCGCTGAGACCAGCGACCCGACCGGCCGGCGTCACTCCGGCGCCGGCCGCTCGGTCTCGCCTGCCCGTGGCAGGCCGAGCAGGCGGGTGCCGTTGTGCCACAGGACGGCTCGCATCCAGTCGTCGCCGAGACCGAGGCGGGCCAAGGCGTCGAGCTGGTGGGCGTAGGGGTAGGGGATGCTCGGGAAGTCCGACCCGAGCACGACGCGGTCGCGCAGGGCGCCGAGCCGCTCGACGTAGCCGTCGGGAAACGGGGCGAAGCGGTTCGTGAAGTCGGTGCCGCTCATCGTCGTGTCGAGGTGGACGCCCGCGAACTCCTGTGCGAGGTCAGCGAACTCGTGGTACTCCGGCATGCCGAGGTGCGCGATCACGAGGACGAGGTCCGGGTGCCGGCGCAGCACCTCACGCACGGCGCCCGGGCCGGTGTGGGTGCCGCGGATCGGCGCCGACCCGGCATGGATGACGACAGGCACGCGGGCAGCCTCGAGCCGCGCCCACGCCGGGTCGAGCCGGTCGTCGTCCGGCGTGAAGTCCCCGACCTGCACGTGCATCTTGAAGAGGCGGGCACCGTCGTCGAGCGCTGCCGCGACCGTGTCGCCCACGCCCGGCTCGGGGTAGAAGGTGGCGCAGTGCACCGCATCGGGCACCCGGCGGGCGAAGTCGGCGCACCACTCGTTGAGCCAGGTCGCCATGCCGGGCTTGTGCGGGTAGACGAGGGCCGGGATCGCGCGCAGCCCCATGGCGCGCAGCGTCGCGAGGCGCGTCTGCTCGTCGTCGCGGTACGTGATCGGCCACGGCGCGCCGTAGTGGCTCTCGGCCTCGTCGAAGTAGGCCCACACCTTGCGCTGCATGGCGTCGGGGAGGAAGTGCACGTGCACGTCGGCGAGGCCCGGCAGCCCGAGGGAGCGGACGTATGCCGGCACGTCGGCGTCCGTCGCCGGGCCCGGTGTCGTGCGGGGCGCGTCAGAGGTCGTCATCGCCTCGCAGCGTAGGTCAGACCACCCCGCCGTCCCGGTCGGGTGCTCACGTGCCACGCACCGTCAGGACGTCGCCGACCCACGAGCGGTCGTCGTGCCCGTCGAGCCCGTCGAGCGCGGCGCCGATGCTGCGCTCCTCGAAGGCGAAGTGGGAGTCCATGATCGCCATGAGGCCGTCGAGCTCACCCACGAGGCGGGTCCGGCGAGCCTTCGGCGCCGCCGAGGCCTGCACGGCGAGGTCGCCCACCCGGGCGAGGATGCCCGCCACGAGGTGGTGGTCCTCGGCGAGCTTGTCGAGCATCGGGCCGAGGTCGGGACGCTGGTCGCGCAGCGCGGCGAAGAGCCCGTCGTCCTCGCCGGTGTGGTGCGACTGGAGCGCGCGGCAGAAGCCGAGGCAGTGCTCGAGGAGCCCGGCGACCGGCGGGTCCGAGCCGTCCGTCGGTGCATCGCCTCCGGCGAGACCGTCGCGGATGACGCGCACCCGCGCCCGCAGGTCGTCGTGCACGGCGGCCAGCTGGGCCGACAGTGCTGCTGCTCGGTCCTGGTCGTCACGACGTGGGTCGCGCGGATTCGGGGTCGGATTCGGGGTCGGGGTCATGGTGCAAGCCAGTCCATCACGCGGAACGGCCGGTGCGGCAGGGTGGTTCACCCGAGCGACGACAGGGTGGTTCGCCGGCTCAGGACGGAGGGGGCCGCGGTCTCTGGCTTGCCGGCGGCGGCGCGGTCCTCCTGACGTACGAGCGCGCCGCCGCCTGACCGGCAGCGGCGCGCTCGACGTGGAGCGAGGCAGGACTCAGCCGGCGAGGGCGCCCATCGGGTCCCATGCGGGCAGGACGATCGGGTCGCGGGTCAGCGCCTCCTGCAGCTGGGGAGGCAGGGCGTCGCGCCTGACGGCCACCTCGAAGACGAACTCGGCGAACCAGGAGTCGTTCATCGTCATGAAGCCCTTGTCGCCCTTCTCGGTGCCCCAGCTGTTCTCGACGCGCCAGCGCCGCGGGACGTCGTCGAGCAGGTCGACGCCGGTGAAGAGCATGGCGTGCGTCATGAGCGACTCGTGGTGCAGCAGGCGGTCGGCCTTGCCGAGGCTCGGCTCGGTGCCGTAGATCGCGGCCCGATCGAAGAGGCCGGCGTCCCAGAGCCCGAGGGTGGCGTTGGACATCTGCCCGGTGTCGCAGCCGAACCACACCGGCTCGCCGCCGACGATCGCCTGCGCCGCAAGGGACTTCATGAGGTCGGGCTCGACGTTGAGGTACGTGACGGGCGGGGCGCCGACGACGTTGCCGAGGTGCTCGACGGTGAAGGTGTGCCCGTAAGGGCTGCTCGCGCGGGGGTCGTTGACGAGGCACACGTAGTCCTCGAGCGGCACGGTGACGTAGCGCTCGGCGAACTCGAGCGGCGTCATGGTCCCGTCGCGGTGGAAGCCGCCGTCGGTGTCCTTCCACTGCCACACGAACGACTCGGGCGGGGTACCGAGGTGGATGCTGAGCAGACGGTGGACCGTCGCGAGCACCTGCTCCTTGGCGTCCTGGAGGTCGTCGACGTCGGCGCCGTCGGCGGCCCGGGCGCGCAGGTCGCGCGCAGCCTGGCGCAGGATCGTGCTGAGGTCACGGTTCATCTGGCCGGTGTTGCTCGAGCTCTTCGTCTCGGGCATCGCCACCTTGGGCACGAGGCCGTGCTTGACGACGAGCGCGACGAACATGTTCCACTGGCCGCCGTCCTCGGCCGGCGTGGCGAGCAGGTGCGCGACGGTGCGGTCGTCGACGTCGCGGTCGGCCGTCGCGATGACCGACTCGAGCCAGTGGTTGGCCTTCTCGAACTTGTCCCAGAAGAGCAGGTGGTTCTGCGAGAACTCGAAGTCCTTGACCTTGAGCTTCTCGCGCGCGCTCGCGCGCAGCAGGTTGGTGCCGGCGAAGAGCCAGCAGCGGCCGCTCTTCTCCTGCGACGTCGCGCTCCAGTCGTCGAGGAGGTTCGACACCGAGTGGTCGATGCCCGTCACCACCCTGCGGTCGAGCGCGATGTCGTCGACGGACGTCGTCGTGACGGCGTTCTGCAGCATGCGGGCGGTGGGGTCGGCCTCGAACGCCTTCGTGAGGCGCTCGACGAGGTCGGGGGCGAGGTCGCGCGGCATGGGCCACTCCTTCGAGCTTCTCGGGATCCCAGCATCGTATGCCGCACGCCTGAGCCCCCCGGCCCCACCTCACTCCATTGAGCGCCCCGCGTCGAGTCAGCGCCCCGCCACACGGGTCGGGCCGGATCGTCACACGCTCTCGGCGACGACCTCGATCGGGACGACGCCGGCATACGCCTGCGCGGCAGCCCGGACCTCGTCGGCAGCGAGGGAGCCGGGGACGAGGGCCGGGTCAGGGCGGAAGTGGACGACCGTGCCCGTCGACGCCTGACCGGGCAGGCCCTCCAGGACGCCCTGCGGCAGGCCGCGCTCGAAACGCTGGCTCCACCCACCCTCTGCACGGCGGTTCGTGTGGACGACCCACTCGCTCAACGCTGCCACGACCGAGATGCCGGCCCGCGGCGAGCCGTCGGGCAGCAGGGGCGCGTCGTCACGGCCGTAGAAGCGCAGGTCCCTCGTCGCCATGATCGGCTTGACGCGCGCGACACCGTCGTCGTCGACGCGCGTCTCGGTGCCGCGCCCGTCGTCCGCGACGGACACGGAGCCGTCCGCGTGGAGCACGACCCGGATCCGGGTCGTCGACCCGTCGACGGCCTCGTCGACCGGGTAGGCAAGCACCTCCAGGACGAGTCGCAACGGGCCCGCCGACGTGAACTCGCCTGCGTTGCGCCGGATCTCGTCGAGATGGTCGGTGTCGACTTGGCTGCTCCAGCTGTGCGTCGCTCCCACAGCCCCACCTTGCCAGACCTCAGCGCGACAGCAACGCCATGATCGCCGCCGAGGCCGCGAGCTGCCCGGCAGCCATGGCCGACACGACCGAGGACATCGGCATCGGGTAGGCCGGCAGGTGTGCCATGTCGCCGGCGCAGTAGACGCGCTCGCGGCTCGACCGCCCGAACTCGTCGACCCGGACCGCCCCGGACGGGTTGAGCTCGAGGCCGAGCTGCTCGGCGAAGGGTGCCGACTGGTGGAGCTCCGGCCTCACGAAGAGGCCTGCGACCTGCTCGTGCACCTGCGCACCGTCGACGCCCTCGAGCACCACGCGTACGCCCCCGTCGTGCCGTTCGAGCGCGACGACCCGCTCGGCGCGCACGGTTGTCCCCGTCGGAAGGCCGTCCGGGGCGTCCGCACCGTCGGCGAGCACGACGAGCTCGGACGCGATGCGCCCGAGCAGCGCCGACAGGTGGGGCGCGTTCGCGGCGCCGAGGATGCCGACGCGCCGGCCGCTCAGCTCGTGGCCGTGGCAGAAGGGGCAGTGCGCGACGAGGTCGCCCCACAGCGCGTCGACCCCGGGCACGGGCGGCAGGGCGTCCCGGACACCCGTGGCGAGGATGACGGCGGACGCGGTGAGCGTCGTGCCGTCGGCCAGCGTCAGGAGGAAGGCGCCGTCGAGCTCCTCGACGGTCTCGACGCGCTCCTCCCGCACCGTGACGGTGTCGTATGCCGTGAGCTGCCTCCGCGCGTCGGCGCGGAACTCCGCCGGCGGGGTGCCGTCCTGGGCGACGACGTTGTGCATGTGGCGGACGGTGGCGTTGCGGTAGGTGCCGTCGTCGAAGAGGACGGCGTCGCGGTGGATGCGGCCGAGGGTCAGGGCGGCCTGGAGACCGGCGGGGCCTCCGCCGATGACGGCGACGTCGGTGTGTGCGCTTGCGGTCATGGTGGCTCCTTGGAGGGGTCTGGTTGTCGTCTGGTTGTGGTGATGTGGTCGCGAGTGCTCGGGCGGCTCTGTGCCTGCTGCGATCCAGCGTGTACCTTCATGTCGACATGAAGGCAAGACACCGTGACGAGACGTGGACCGTCGGTGAGCTGGCGGCACGTTTCGACCTGCCGACCAACGTCCTGCGCCACTGGGAGACGCTCGGGCTGCTGACGCCGGAGCGCGACGGGTCCGGCTACCGGCGCTACGGGCGCGCCGACCTCGTCCGGGTCGCGGTCATCCTGCGCAACAAGGCGGCCGGGATGACGCTCGAGCAGATCGGCGTGCTGCTCGACAGCGAGGCGGCCGGTCGCCACGAGGTGCTCGAGGCCCACCTGCGCGACCTCGACGACCGGGCGCGGGCCATCGAGCGGTCACGCGAGATGACCGAGCACGCGCTGCGCTGCCGGGCGCACGACATCGTCGCCTGCCCGCGCTTCTCGCAGCACGTCGCCGACCTGACCGAGGGGCGGGCCGCGACGGCGCGCATCGCCGACTGGGAGTAAGGCCGACGTCGACGCCGCTGGTTCGCTGCTGTTACGTCGTCAGCGAAGGGGCCTTGGCGCGGCGGCCCGCGCGGGCGAGGATCGAGCCCATGAGACTTCTCGTGCTCGGAGGCACCCACCACGTCGGCCGCGCGTTCGTCGAGGCCGCGCTCGCCCGAGGCGACGAGGTCACCACCGTGACCCGCGGGGTCAGCGGCACCCCCGTCGACGGCGCCGAGGCCCGTCACGCCGACCGCCTCGACCCCGACGCCCTGCGCGCGGCACTCGGGGACGACGAGTGGGACGCCGTCGTCGACACGTGGTCGGCTGCTCCGGTCGCCGTGCAGACGTCGGCACGGCTGCTGCGTGGCCGGGCTCCGCACTACACCTACATCTCGTCGTGCTCGGTCTACACGTGGCCCATCGCCGTCGGCTCCGACGAGAGCGCACCCGTCGTGGACGGCGACCCGGCCTCGGCGGACGGTTCCGACTACGCCGCGGCCAAGCGCGGCGGCGAGCTCGCGGCCCTGGCCGAGTTCGACGGTGACGTGGCGATCGCGCGGGCCGGCCTCATCCTCGGACCGTACGAGATGGTCGGCCGGATGCCGTTCTGGCTCAGACGGATCGCTGCGGGTGGGCGCGTGCCGGCGCCGGGGCCACGGGACCGACCGCTGCAGTACGTCGACTGCCGGGACATCGCGGACTGGGTTCTGGGGTCACTGCCGGTCGGCACCTTCAACATGGTGAGCGAGCCCGGCCACACGACGATCGGCGCCCTGCTCGACGAGGTGCGCGCCGTGACGGGGAGCGACGCCGAGCTCGTCTGGCTCGACCCGGAGACGATCGAGGCAGCCGGCGTCGAGCCCTGGACCGAGCTCCCGATCTGGGTCCCACCGACGGGCGAGCTCGCCGGCCTGCACGCCCTCGACGTCTCGGCGGCCCGGACGGCGGGGCTGCGGTGCCGGCCGATGCCCGAGACCGTCGCCGACACGTGGGCCTGGCTCCAGCGCGAGGGCCTGCCCGAACGACCGACGAACCGTGGCGGAGGTCCCATGGACGCCGACGCCGAGGCCCGCCTCTGGGCCGCCCACGAAGCCCACACCCCCACCACCTGAGCGATCCCACCCGCGTCGAGTGGCCTCGCCGCCCCACCAGCCCCACCCATGAGCCCTAGATCACCGTCGAGTGGCCCCGCCGCCCCACCGGCCCCACCCTGAGCGCTGGTTCACCGTCGAGTGGCCCCGCCGCCCCACCAGCCCCACCCTGAGCGCTGGTTCACCGTCGAGTGGCCTCGTCGTCACAGCCGGGAGGGTGTGACGACGGGGCCACTCGACGGTCTGGAGTTGGTTGGGCGTGTGACGACGGGGCCACTCGAGTGAGGGGAGCCGGCGGGTGGGTGGGCGTCAGCGGGCGCGGGCGCGGTGGGCGGCAGCCTTGACCCGGCTCTGGCAGCGCGGCGAGCAGTAGCGGCGGGTGCCGTTCTTGGACCCGTCGACGTAGACGCGGTCGCACGCGGGGGCCTCGCAGACCCCGAGCCGACCGCCGAGGTCACTGCCGAGCGCGACGGCGAGCCCCGACGCGATCCCGGCCTGCCAGCCGCGGACGTAGCCGTCGCCGGGCCCGTGGAAGTGCAGCTGGTGGCGGCCTTCATCGTCGGGGTCGAGCCTCGGCCGTGCCGCCGTCACCTCGAGGAGGTCGTTGACGACGCGGGCCGCCGCGGCCAGGTCGCCGCGGTCGGCCGCCTCGAAGACGGCCCGGGCTCGCGGCACCACACCGAGCAGCGCCACCGCCTCGGCCGCCGTCGGCCGGGAGCGCCGGTCCGCCGACGACGTCGCGTCGGCCACGCCGCGCACGAGGTCGTCGCCGACCGGAGGGGCGTATGCCGTCCCGTGCGCGTCCCCGGGGGACGCGAGGTTGACGAGGAGCACCGTCGTGTCGAGCAGTCGCTCGATGTGACTGTCGAAACGCATTTGACCAGTCACTCCGTCCGCGATTAGGTTCATGACCGTCAAAGACTACTTCGACAGTCAGGAGCCCGGGTGCGGACCACGAGCGCGACGACCATGCTGCCGCCGGAGCTGCGCCTCCTCGTCCTGGCCCGGTGCGTCAACCGGCTCGGCGGCTTCTCGATGGCCTTCCTCGGCGTGCTCCTCGTCCGGGAGCTGGGCGCGGGGGCGGCCGAGACGGCGCTCGTCCTCACCTGCTTCGGCGTCGCGACCATCCCGTCGCGCGTCCTCGGCGGTCACCTCGCCGACGCCTGGGGGCACAAGCCGACGATGCTCCTCGGACTCGTCGGCTGCGCCCTGGCCCAGCTCGTCGTCGCCGTCGCGCCGGACCTGTCGTGGGCACTCGTCGGCGCCGTGCTGCTCGGCCTCGCCTACGAGGTCGTCGAGCCGCCGACCCAGGCCCTCGTCTCGGACCTCATGCCCGAGGACGCCCGCGCCTTCGGCTACTCCACGCTCAACGCCTCCCTCGCGGTCGCCGGCGTCCTCGCGGGCCTGATCGCCGCCACCGTCTCCGGCCTCGGTCTGCGATGGCTCTTCGTCGTCGACGCCGCGACGTGCCTGGCCTGCGCCGCCCTCGTCGCCGCGCGCCTGCGCGTCCCCACACCCGCCACCGCACCCGTCGCCCACCGCGCCGACCGCGCCGACCGCATCGAAGGCCCCGGCGGCTCGCCCGACCGACCGCGCACACCCGACGCGCGCGGACGGTGGGCCGCCGCGCTCCGGGACCGGCGGCTGTACCCGGTCGTCGGCTTCGGCACCGTCGTGGCGACCGTGACCATGGTCGTCGTCTTCGGCGTGCCGCTCCTCGTGGAGCAGCGCGGGCTCACGCCGGCCGTCACGGGATGGGTGCTCGCCGCCGGTGCCGCGGCCAGCGTGCCCGGCGCCTGGCTGGCCGCCGTCCTGCGCCGCCGGACGGACGACACCGGCGTCCTCCTCATCGGGGAGGTGACCGCCGCGGCCGGCCTCGGCACCATCGCCCTGTCGAGCCAGGCGGCGGGGCTGGCCGTCGGGCTCGTGGCGTTCGACGTCGGCAGCCTCCTCGTCATCGCGACGACGATGGCCCGCGCCGGCACCCTCGCACCCGATGGGTCCCGCGGCACCTACCTCGCGCTGCTGGGCCTGACGTGGGGACTCGCCACGTCGGTCGCGCCGCTCGTCCTCACGACGCTCGGGACGGCATACGGCCCCGGCGCGCCCTTCGGTGCAGCCGCGGCGCTCCTGCTCGGGACGGCCGCGGTCCGGGGCGCAAGCGCTCGCGTCAGCGAGTCAGGGATGCCGGCCCATCGGGCATGAGGGCTGGGCGACGTCAGACGACGCGCCCCGTCGAAAGGACCTTCCCCATGTGGGCTTTCTTCTCCCGCCGCGCCCGGCTGTGGCTCATCACCGTGCTCGTCGCCCCCGTGGCCAGCCTCGTCCTCGGCCGGCTCGGGACCGCGCTCGAGAGGCGCAACGGCCCGAACACCTTCAGCCGCGGCCTCCGTGCGGGCAGCCGCCTGCTCGACCGCGGCCGGTCGAAGGCCAGGGCCCGCGCGCGGTCGTAGGTCACGACGCCCGGGTCGGCCGCCACGGTCGGCCCGGCCGGCGGCCCGGCCGGCGGCCTCGTGAGGTGGGTCAGCGGCCGCGGTTGCGGCGGCGGACGTCCTTGGGCGGCTTGCCCCCGGCATACGACCGCGACGGGTCGACGACATAGCCCTGGCGCAGCGCCTCACGCCCGACGAGCATCCGGAAACCCATCCGGTCGCGCTTGCTCAGCGTCACCTCGGCGGGCACCGTGCGGCCGGCGAGCGAGAGGTCGAGACGCACGACGTAGCGCTTGGTCACGTGGCCCGACGAGCTGCGCACGCTGCGGCGGTCGTGGACCGGGCACTCGAGCACACGAGCGTCGTCGTCCGAGTCCTGCCACGGGTGGACGGTGAAGCGCACCCACGGCTGACCGTCGCGGTCGAACTCCTCGACGTCGGCCGCGTGCAGCGACGACGTGCGGGCGCCGGTGTCGATCTTGGCCTTGAGCCACGGCAGGCCGATTCCGGGCATACCGACCCACTCCCTCCACCCGACGGGAGTGCTTGAATAGGCCGGCCCAGACACCCGCCCATCTTGGCAGGACCCTGCATGAAACTCGCGATCCTCTCCCGCGCGCCGCGTGCCTACTCGACGCAGCGCCTGCGCACCGCCGCGCTCGACCGCGGGCACCAGGTGCGGGTGCTCAACACGCTCCGTTTCGCCATCGACCTGTCGGGCCCGGAGCCGGACCTGCAGTTCCGCGGGCGCCCGATCTCCGACTACGACGCGGTGCTGCCACGCATCGGCAACTCGATCACCTACTTCGGCACGGCCGTCGTGCGGCAGTTCGAGCAGATGGACGTCTACACGCCCAACACGGCCAACGGCATCTCCAACGCCCGCGACAAGCTCCGCGCCGCGCAGATCCTCTCGCGCCACCAGATCGGCATGCCTGCAACGACGTTCGTGCGCAACCGCGCCGACGTCATGCCGGCCATCGAGCGCGTCGGCGGGGCCCCCGTCGTCATCAAGCTGCTCGAGGGCACCCAGGGCATCGGCGTCATCCTCGCGCCCGACATCAAGATCGCCGAGGCGATCATCGAGACGCTGCACAGCACGAAGCAGAACGTCCTCATCCAGAGCTTCGTCACCGAGAGCCGGGGACGCGACATCCGCGCCCTCGTCGTCGGCGACCGCGTCGTGGCGGCGATGCGGCGGCGCGCCAGTGGCGACGAGTTCCGCTCCAACGTCCACCGCGGCGGCACCGTCGAGGCGGTCGAGCTGACGCCGGAGTACGAGCAGGCCGCCGTGCGCTCGGCGCAGATCATGGGTCTGCGCGTCGCCGGGGTCGACATGCTCGAGGGCAACGACGGGCCGCTCGTCATGGAGGTCAACTCCTCCCCCGGCCTCGAGGGCATCGAGACCGCGACGAACCTCGACGTCGCCGGCGCGATCATCGACCACATCGCCGGCCAGGTCGCCTTCCCCGAGATCGACGTGCGCCAGCGCCTCACGGTCTCGACGGGCTACGGCGTCGCCGAGCTCGTCGTCCACGCCGGCGCCGACATCATCGGCAAGACGATCGGCGACTCCGGGCTCGAGGAGCGCGACCTCCAGGTGCTCACCCTGCACCGCGGCACGAGCGTCATCCCCAACCCGCGCCGCCGCGTCGTGCTCGAGGCCGAGGACCGGCTGCTGTGCTTCGGCCGCCTCGAGGAGATGCGCTCGATGATCCCGGAGCGCCGCCGCCGCCGCGCCAAGGTGCGCAAGCTGCCGAGCGACCCGATCCACACCGTCGCCTGACGGCGCCCGATGGCGTATGCCGTCAGGCGCGGGGCGTGACGTAGACCTTGCGGAGCGTCTCGGTGACCGTCCACGTCGAGCGAGCGCCCTCGGGCAACCGCACGACGGAGCCGGGGCCGAGCTCGAGCGTCGCACCGCCCTCGACGGTGAGCGTGGCCCGGCCGGACAGCACGACGAAGACCTCGTCGGCCTCGACGTCGGTGACCGTGCCCGGGCTCATCTCCCACACCCCGACCTCGGCACCCGCGACCTCTGCCAGCGTCGTGACGGCGGCCGTCGGAAACCCGTCGAGGACGTCCACCCCGGCGGCGACCTGCTCGTCCAGGGGCTCGGTGCGCACGTCGCCGACGAGGAGCGCGACAGCGGCGGGCTCGGACGCGGGCTCGGACGCGGGCTCGGGTGCGGGCTCGGTCGCGGGTGGGGCGGTGGTCTCGGGGAGGGCGGAGGGGTCGGTCGTCACACCCGCAGGCTAGTGCGAGCCGCTCGTGTGCTTCCCGGTCTCCAGCGTGCGGGTCTCGAGCTCGGCCCGCAGCCGGGCGACCTCGGCGTCGGCAGCCGCCACGCGGCCGTCCGCCTCGGCGAGGGCGCTCGTCGCGGGACCGGCGGGATCGGCCGGATCGGCCGGATCGGCCGGATCGGCCGGGCTGTCGATGTCGTCACGGGCCCCGGGCGCGGACCGCATCTGGTCGACCTCCGACGTGAAGATGCGCGCCGACCTCCCGAGGCTGCGAGCCATGTCGGGCATCCGCTTCCAGCCGAAGAGGAGCACGACGGCGAGGGCGATGATGCTCAGCTCCGGCCACCCGAGATCTGCCACGGGAACCTCCTGGTGTCGCGGGTCGGCGCGTCGGCGCGTCGACGCGGTCGGGGACTCCCGGCGCCCGCGCGCGCCCGGTGATGATGATGGTGATGGTGATGGGGCACGGTAGGAGCCGCGGGTGGGAGACGGCCGGGAGCCCGCTGTGAGGTCGCCGAGCGTCGTGGTCAGCCCGCGGCCGGGTCGGGGTCACCCGCGCCGGCGGAGATCGCGGCGATCGCGTCGAGGTCCCGCTCGGCGTAGAGGCGGTGCTGCCACTCCTCGTTGAGGATGGTGCGCAGGATCCGGGTCACGGCATACGACTCGGGCTCGGGGTAGCCGGCGGCGGTGACGGGCTCGGTCGTGCCGGTGAGGTCGTCGTCGGTGAGCCCGTCGACGACCCGGCGCACCGTGGCCATCCGGTCGGCGCGGAGGGCGAGCACCTCGTCGAGCGACGGGCGCGCGTCGCGGTCGCGGGGCACGGGCGGGCTGTCGGGCATGTCGTCGTGCGGGAGGTCGAGGGCGTCCCACGGCTCGGGGTCCCCGAGGAGGGCACGGCACACCCAGGCATCGGTGGCGAAGACGAGGTGGCGCTGGGTCTCGATGAACGACCACTCCCCGTCGACGCTCGCGTGGAGCTGCTCCGGCGTGAAGGTGCGGGCGCGCTCGACCGTCTGGCCCCACCGCCGCTCGACGACGTCCCACGCCTCGCGGTAGCCGTCGGCATCCGTCGGTCGCATCCTGGCCCGGTCGGGGTCGCGTCGGTCGAGCTCGGCCTCGACGAGGGGCGCGACGTCGACGCCGTTGATGACGAGGTTCTCCACGTCGCCGGTCATGTCGACGTCCTCGAGCCAGACGTCACGGGCTCGCAGCCCGCGCAGGTCCACCATGCGCAGGGAGGCGCCCCGCAGGTCGACGTCGTGCAGCTGCGCCCCGTCGAGGTAGACGTCCTCGAAGGTGGCACCGGTCAGCCGCACCCGCTCGAAGCGGGTCCCCGCCTGGTCGTCATACCTCGCGTCGGTCATCGCAGTCCCCTTCTCCCCGAGGCGCCGTCGCCCCTGGTGGCGTCGACGGCGTGCACTGCTCGGGGCGCCTAGGGGCAGCCTAGGGGCGATCCCGGACGTTCGGCGTCCGGTCAGCGCACACCCTCGACGATGAGCAGGACCCCGAAGGCGACGAACGCCGCGGCCGCGCCCCACGTGATGACGCGCTCGGGCAGGCGCTTGCCGAGGGCCGCCCCGACGACGATGGCGAGCGCGTCCGCGGCGACCATGCCGACGGTGCTGCCGAGCCACGTGCCGAACCAGCCGTGCTGCGTCGCGAGCGTGATCGTCGCGAGCATCGTCTTGTCGCCGAGCTCGGCGAGGAAGAAGGCGATGGTGACGGCGATGATCGCCGTGCGCCGCGTCGTGCGCGCGACGGCAGCCTCCTCGTCGGAGAGGGAGTCGCCGCGGAGCGTCCAGGCGGCGAAGAAGAGGAAGGCGACGCCGGCGGTGACCGAGATGGCGTCGCGCGGGAGGTTGTCGCCGATCGCGGCCCCGATGGCGACGGAGCCGAGGTGGACCACGGCCGTCGCGATCGTGATGCCGGCGAGGACGTGGAGCATCGTGAAGCGGGTGGCGAAGGTCATCGCCATGAGCTGGCTCTTGTCGCCGAGCTCGGCGACGAAGATGACTGCTGCACTGAGCAGGAAGGCGGACATCGGATCGGTCTCCTCGGCGCAGCCACGAGGCACCGCAGGGAGCCTCGACCTGGCGCGCCCGTCGGTGGGTCGGCACGAGGTCGAAAGTCTCGTCCGCCGCGGGTCCGCGCCTGCCGTGTCGGCGTCGCGATCAGGGCCGGCCGCACCGGGCCGGAGCCAGTGTGTCGATGCGGTCGTTGGGGACTACTCCCTTTCGATGCCCCGACCGTAGGCGTCGCGCAGCAGGTCGTGCAACGTCTCGGTGTGCCTAGCGATTCTTCTCGGAAACCCTTGGGGTGCCGATGTGCCGACATTCGGCGTAGTGACAGCCCTTGTCGTTCAACGGATCCGGCGATGCCGGCTCGGCGCTGACGAGGAGAGCGGCGACGGCCTGGTCGCCGAGCTCGGCGACGTGCGGCGTCCCCGTCGGCGCGGCCGGAGGGCTGACCTCGAGCCGGGTGGCCCCTCCGAAGGGTTTGCGCTCGCGGACGACGACCTCGGCGTCGACGGCGATGCCGGTCTCGGCGAACCAGCGGAGCAGGGCCGGGTCGTCGTCGTCGATGCGGGCGACGAATCGGCGCTCCCCGACGGGGCTCGCCGCGAGCGGCTCGGCGGTCGGCTGGTGGAGCACGCCGTCGGGCGTGGGGATCGGGTCGCCGTGCGGGTCGCGCCAGGGGTGCCCGAGCTGGTCGTCCATGCGGTCGACCATGAGCGTCGAGACGGCGTGCTCGACCACTTCGGCATCGTCGTGCACCTCGTCCCAGGAGTAGCCGAGGGACCGGACGAGGAAGGTCTCGACGAGGCGGTGGCGGCGGACCATCCGCAGGGCCTGCCGGAGACCCTCCTCGGTGAGCCGCATCCCGCCGTAGCGCTTGTGGGCGACGAGCCCGCTGTCGGCGAGCTTGCGCGCCATCTCCGAGACCGACGACGTCGAGACCCCGAGCCGAGCGGCGACGGCGGCGTTGCTCACCGTCTCCTCCTGCCACTCACCGAGGGAGAAGATGACCTTGAGGTAGTCCTCGACGGCGGTGCGGTTCTCGGTCTTGGCCACCGCCAGAGACTACGTGAGCAGCCAGGCCAGCAGCACGAAGCAACCGACGAAGAGGACCGTCGTGAGGGTCCCCGTGACGAGGCGCCTGGTCGGGAAGTTCGGCATGCCCAACTTTTATCATGGGCGCGCCTAGCGGCGGCCCGGATCCCGACGAGAGGCGCGTCACCCGAGGCCGTCGGCGACGGCGACGACGAGCCCGCCCAGCATGAAGGCGGCGATGGTCGCCGCGAGCGCCGGCGCCGGGAGGTCGGGGATGAACCGCCGCGCACCGGTGACCGGGCCGTTCGTCCCGTGGTGCTCGTGGGTCAGGGCGTGACCCCGGCCGCGCGCCAGCAGGTAGCGGTTGACCGGGTAGGCGGCGAGGAACGCCGCGACGAGGGAGATCGCCATGCCGACCCAGAAGACGGCGTTGACGAGACCCGCGTCCATGGCGCCGGGGATCACGGCCATGACGAGGTTGTCGACGACCTCCATCGTGAGGATCGAGACGGTGTCGGCGGCCAGGACGAGCTTGAGGGCCACGCCGAGGGACAGGCCGCTGCGCAGCAGGGGAAGGCTCGAGAGGGCGTAGCCGAAGAGGAACGCGAGGGCCACGGAGAGCGCGATGGTCGCCCCGGCGGCGAGCCCGACGGCGGTGCCGATCATGAGGCCGAGGATCTCGCCGATCGCACAGCCGGTGAGGCAGTGCAGGGTGGCACTGGCCGCCATGGAGGCGAGGCCCCCGCCGTGACCGTCGTCCTCGCCGTGGGCATGGTGGGCGCCGTGGGCATGGCGGGCACCGTGGGCCTGGTGCGCACCGTGGGCGTCGTGGTGCGTGGGCGCTGAGGTCGCTGCGTCGTTCATGGTCGTCCTTCCGGTCCGGGGGTCACGGGATCCGCTGGGCCCGCCATCCAGCATACCCCCCATGGGTATGCCGTCCGGTGGAGTCAACGCGTGCGCCCGGTCGGGCATTCCCGTCGCTCCGAAGTCGCGGGTTCCGGTCGCCCGCCGCGGCTGGATGCACAAGGATTGACGCGTGACACAGCCCGTCGACGCCGACCACGCGCGCCGGATCCTGCTCGACCACGCGAACCGTCAGGTGACCGGTCCGCTCGTGGACCCCGCGATCCTCGCCGCCGTCGTCGGGGTCGAGCGCCTCGTCGTCGCAACGGGATCCACGGACGAGCAGGTGCTGCGCGCAGCGCTCACCGGTGGCGTCGTCGCGGGCGCGGACCCCGACCGTGTCGCTGCCCTCGTCGCCGAGGCGAGGGGCCACGTCGTGGCCGGGCTCCTCCGCCGCTCCACGGGGCAGGCCGTGGACGCGGGCGTCGTCAACCCGGCCTCCGGCGGCTACGAGATCACGACCGACGCGACGCTGCTGCGCGCAGCCGTCCGCGCTGCGCAGGGGTCGATCGACGCGATGCCCTACTACGGCCTCCGCTACGGGGAGCGGGGTTCGCGCTTCGCCACGACCGACTCGGCGTGGCTCGTCTCGCTCGCGACCCTGGCCGAGGACCGCGCGGTGCACCAGGTCGAGTGGCTGGCGAGGGTCCTCGCCGCTCGGGGCATGCCGTCCTGGCTGCTCGAGATCCACCTCGACGCGCTGGTGTCGGAAGTGCGTTCGGCCGCGGGCGCCGGTGCGGAGGGCTCGCTGCCGGTGGCGGCGGACGCGTTGGGTCGGGCCCGCCGGCGCCACGTCGGCGACGACCTCCTCCGCTCGGCGGACAGCTGGGCCGACGAGGCGCTCGGCGACGCCCTGCCGGTGCCGCGCGCGGGTGCCCTCATGGCTGCCGCGGTCGCGGACGAGCGCGCCGGGGTGACGCGCGACGACCGGGCTCTGGTGGGCTGGCTCACCGACCAGGAGCGGTCCGACGCGAGCGCCAGGACCCGGCTGCTGAGCGTGCGTCAGCGCATCCTCGCCGAGGCCCGGTGACAGGTCCGCGGCCTGCCGGGACATCGGTCCGGAATACGGCTTGACCTTGACGCTGCGTCAGGGTTGCACGCTGTAGTCATGACCACGAAACCAGCCATCGACATCGCCGGGCTCACCAAGTCCTACGGCGACCACGCAGTGCTCAAGGGTGTCGACCTGAGCGTCCCCGCGGGCACCATCTTCGCCTTGCTCGGCTCGAACGGCGCCGGCAAGACCACGGCAGTGAAGATCCTGTCGACACTGCTCAAGGCCGACGGCGGGACCGCGTCCGTGGCCGGCCACGACGTCGCCACCGAGCCCGGGAAGGTGCGCGAGTCGATCAGCCTCACGGGGCAGTTCGCCGCCGTCGACGAGGTCCTCACCGGGCGCGAGAACCTCGTCCTCGTCGCCCAGCTGCGACGGCTCGAGGGTCCCGGTGCGATCGCCGACGCCCTGCTGTCGCAGTTCGGGCTGACCGACGCCGCAGGGCAGCGGGTCGCCACCTACTCCGGGGGCATGCGCCGACGTCTCGACATCGCCATGAGCCTCATCGGCAACCCGCCCGTGCTCTTCCTCGACGAGCCGACGACGGGACTCGACCCGCAGTCGCGGATCGAGGTGTGGAAGACCGTGCAGGAGCTCGCCGGCCAGGGCACGACCGTCCTGCTCACGACGCAGTACCTCGACGAGGCCGAGCATCTCGCCGACCGGATCGCGGTGCTCCACGACGGCCGCATCATCGCCGACGGCACACTCGCGGAGCTCAAGGCGCTCCTGCCGCCCGCCACGGTCGAGTACGTCGAGAAGCAGCCGTCCCTCGAAGAGATCTTCCTCGCGATCGTCGGACACGGCGGCGCCACCCACGAAGGAGCCCAGCGATGACCACCTACGTCCTCCACGACACCGACGTCCTGCTCAGGCGGTCCCTGCGCCACATCCTGCGCAGCCCGGACACCATCATCACGACCGCCGTCACGCCGATCGCCATGCTGCTGCTCTTCGTCTACGTCTTCGGCGGCGCCATCGACGTCGGGGGCGCCTCGTACGTCAACTACCTGCTGCCCGGCATCCTACTCATCACCGTCGCGTCCGGCATCGCCTACACCGCCTTCCGGCTCTTCACCGACGTCTCGGGCGGCATCTTCGAGCGCTTCCAGTCGATGCCGATCACCCGCTCGGCCTTCCTGTGGGGGCACGTGCTGACGTCGGTCGTGGCCAACCTGACCTCGCTTGTCCTCGTCGTCCTCGTCGCCCTGGCGATGGGCTTCCGCACGGGCGCCGGTGTGCTCGCCTGGCTGGCGGTCCTCGGCATCATGCTGCTCTTCACGCTGGCGCTCACCTGGCTCGCCGTCATCCCGGGTCTCACCGCCAAGACGGTCGACGGCGTGAGCGGGTTCTCGTACCCACTGATCTTCCTGCCGTTCGTCAGCTCGGCGTTCGTGCCGACCGACAGCATGCCCGGACCGGTCCAGTGGTTCGCCGAGCACCAGCCGGTCACCTCGATCGTCAACACCCTCCGCAGCCTCTTCGAGCAGCAGCCCGTCGGCAGCGACGGCTGGGTGGCCCTGGCCTGGTGCGTCGGGCTCCTCGTCCTCGCCTACGCGCTCGCGATGCGGACCTACCGCAAGAAGCTCGCCTGACACCGCGTACGCCCCCGGCCCGACTCGTCAAGGAGACCGACATGAACAACCTGCTGAGCACGATCATCGGCGACAAGAGGGAGTGGAAGGCCATGGAGGCGAGGGCGCGCGCGCTGCCCCGCGACTACCGGGTCGTCTACGGCGAGATGAAGTCCTACATGTGGCGCTTCACCTCGGGCGACGGCATGGACGTCGTCGCGGTCCTGAAGGACGTCCTCGAGCTCTTCGAGGTCAGCGCGGCCGAGGGCCGCCGCGTCCTCGACGTCACCGGCCGCGACGTCGCAGCCTTCTGCGACGGGCGCCTGCGCGGCGTCACGACGTATGCCGACACGTGGCGGTCCGCGCTGAACCGCGCGGTCGCCGCGCAGGTCGCAGAATAGGGCCATGCTGACCATCAGCCAGCTCGCGGCGTACGCCGGCGTCACCGTGCGCACCGTCCGGCACTACCACGCCAAGGGGCTGCTGCCCGAGCCCGAGCGCGACCACTCGGGCTACCGGCGCTACGACGCGGCCGCCGTCGTCCAGCTGGTCCGGATCCGCACCCTGGCCGACGCGGGCGTGCCCCTGTCCCGCGTGCACGAGCTGCTCGAGGCGGACGACACGGAGTTCGCGGCGGCGGTCGAGCAGATCGACCGCCGCCTGCGGGCCGAGATCCGCGAGCTCCAACGGCACCGGGAGCGCATCGCCAAGCTCGCGGCCGGCGACAGCCTGGCCCTGCCTCGCGAGGCGGTCGCCTACATCGACCGGATGCGCGAGCTCGGCTTCCCGGAGCGGGTCATCGAGGTCGAGCGCGACAGCTGGATCCTCATCGCGGCGCAGATGCCCGACGAGGTCGCGGCCTTCATGGAGATCAAGCAGACCCAGATCGAGCACGAGGTGCTGCGCCGGCTCTACCTCGACATCGGCGACCTCGTCGACTGTGCCCCCGACGACCCCCGGCTGCCCGCGCTCGCGGACCGGGTGGCCGCCTTCATCGAGGCTGCCTCCGCCGAGGCCGAGGGCATCGAGGACGTGCACCCCGTGAGCGACGACCTCATCGCGCTGCTCGACGCGGCGTTCATCGAGTCCTTCGCGTGCGCTGGGCGGCTGCTCGAGCTGCTCGAGGAGCGGGGCTGGACGGGATGGACCGACATCCGGCGCCTCGAGCCCGCGGTGTGAACGCTCGCACCATCCGCGGTCGGCCTGCAAGAGGCCGTGTCACATGTGCCGCGTCCCGATCGTCAGTAGAGCGGGACACCACACGAGAAGGAGACACCATGAAGACCATGACCTGCCGAGCCCTCGGCGGACCCTGCGACCTCGCGCACCAGGCGGACACCGCCGACGAGATCATCAAGGCCCAGGACCGCCACCTCAAGGAGGCGGAGAAGGCCGGCGACGCCACCCACCAGGAGGCTCGTGAGGCAATGAAGAGCCGGTGGCGGCACCCGAAGAAGTCGATGGCCTGGTACACCGAGACCAAGCAGACCTTCGCGGCCCTCGCCGACGACTGAGACCCGCCGCCGGTCCGGTCACCCGCCGCTCGTGCAGCTGGTGGAGGGTGGCCGGGCCAGCCCCGCGGTCAGTCGAGACAGAACTCGTTGCCCTCGACGTCCTGCATCACCTGGCACGACTCGTTGAAGCCGTCGGCCCGCAGCAGCGTCCCCCGGGTGGCGCCGAGCGCGACGAGCCGGGCGCACTCGGACTCGAGGGCCGCCAGGCGCTCGTCACCGACGAGCCCGGTGCCGACCCGGACGTCGAGGTGGACCCGGTTCTTGACGACCTTGCCCTCGGGGACGCGCTGGAAGAACAGTCGCGGACCCGCCCCCGTCGGGTCCGAGCACGCGAAGGCCGAGCCCTGCCGCTCGGGCGGCAGCGACCGGTCGAACTCGTCCCACGAGGCGAAACCCTCGGGCGGCGGCGGCACCTCGTAGCCGAGCACCTCGCACCAGAAGCGGGCCACGCGCTCGGGATCTGCGCAGTCGAACGTGACCTGGACCTGCCTCACCGTCGCCATGCGCCCAGCCTACGGGCGCGGCCCCGGAGGCGACCACGCCAGATCTCCGCGGGCTCGAGCGGCCTCTGCTGCCAAGGGATCCGGGTCAGAAGTTGTTGGCCATGTTGGTGAAGCGGCTGAAGTGGCCCTGGAACGCGACGACGATCGTGTCGGTGGGGCCGTTTCGGTGCTTGGCCACGATGAGGTCGGCCTCGCCCTCTCGAGGAGAGTCCTTCTCGTAGGCGGCCTCTCGGTGGAGCAGGATCACCATGTCGGCGTCCTGCTCGATCGAGTTGTGCACGGCGATGCCATTGGCAATGAAGTTGTGCGTGCCGAGCACCGTCGCGTCGAAGACCTCCTCGACACCGTCCGGCTCCACCGAGACGACGCTGTCCCAGAGGACGTCGTTGACGGCGTAGAGCTCGAGCTCGGCGCTGTCGAGGACGGCGGCGACCTGCGCGAGCCGCTCCCGCGACGGGCTGTGCCGGTAGATCGCGGACCCGTTGTACTGGACGCCCATGACAGCTTGGAAGGCCCGCGTCGTCATGCCCTGCTCGGACATGACCTCGCGCACCGTGTCCCAGATGCCCACCGGCACGGTGTCGACATTCGTGTTCGACTTCGTCTCCCGGACGATCTCGAGCAGTCGTTCGGCCTGGACACCTCGGTCCCCGTGGACACCGATCTCCTGGAGGAAGCGACGCTGGCTGTCGCTGCCGGAGACGTCGAGGGTGTAGCCCGGTCGATAGCCGGCCTTCCGGACCGTGCGCACCCGCGTGGAGATGCCGAAGCGGAGGAGCAGTCGGGACAGGTCGTCGACGAGGCGTCGTGAGGTGGAGGCGTAGTAGACGCGGCCTCCGCGTCCGTTCTTGTTGACGGTGACCGAACCGTCGGTCGACCAGATGTGGCGAAGGAAGAGGGCGATCTGCCGCTTGGAGACGTGGAAGACCGGCTCCGGCACGAACTTCTCGTGGCTGCGCTTGTCGAACAGACCGAGCCCATCGAGCCATTCGGCGATGGGGTTGCGCTTGCCGTGCGTCAGCCGAAACGGCGCGCGCAGCCGGAGCGTGCTGACGCGGGATGCTGGGTAGTCGTCGCGCTGAGCAGCGACACCGAAAGTGAGCGCTGCCTTGGTGACGGCCTCGAGGTTCGCCTCGTCGATGCTCGCGTAGCGGATCGGCTGCCGCGCCACCATCGACCCGTCGCCGAGCATGTGGGCGAGCAGGATGATCCGCGAGTCCTCCCACGGCTCGTGCCGCTCAGGCGCAGGCACATGGCGGGGCACAGCGATCCTTGAGCCGGTGCGCAGGTCGCCCAGCGCAGTCCACCCGTCGTAGCCCAGGAAGGGATGGTTCTCCGTCGCCCGGACGGTCTTGCCGGAGGCAAGGGTCAGCTTGAACACCGGCTTCGTGCCGGTGGGAAAGACGTGTGTCAGGTGCCGCGTCACGTAGTGGAGCTTCTCGTCCAGGGCCCAGACCGGCACGTCCGTCGCACCGTCGGAATACAGCTGGCCGAGCGAGACCTCAGCACCGGTGTCGGCCCTCATGACCCGCGTCTCGGCGGTGAGGCAACCCGACTCACGGAGGTCGCTCATCGCGGGCTTCTTGTCGGTGCGCTGCTCGGGACCACGGTTCAGCTGCGAGATCGCGATGACCGGCACCTCGAGCTCTTTGGCGAGCAGCTTGAGGGCACGGGAGAACTCCGAGACCTCCTGCTGGCGCGACTCGACGCGCTTGCCCGAGCTCATGAGCTGGAGGTAGTCGATGACGACGAGCTTGAGGTTCTCGCGCTGCTTGAGCCGGCGGCACTTGGCGCGGATCTCCATGAGCGACATGTTGGGCGAGTCGTCGATGAAGAGCGGCGCATCGGAGACACGGCCCATGGTGGAGGCGAGGCGGGTCCAGTCCTCCTCGCGCATCGTGCCCTTGCGCATGTGCTGCAGCTGGATGCCGGCCTCGGCCGAGAGCAGACGCATGGTGATCTCGGTGCGGCTCATCTCGAGCGAGAAGACGACGGCGGCCATCTTGTGCTTGATCGCGGCCGACCGCACGATGTCCAGACCAATTGTCGATTTTCCCATCGCCGGCCTGGCGGCGATGACGATCATCTGGCCGGGGTGCAGGCCGTTGGTCAAGGCGTCGAAGTCGGTGAATCCCGTTGGCACACCGGTCATCTCGCCCGAGCGGCCCGACGCGACCTCGATCTCGTCGACCGTGGCCTCGATGATGTCGCCGATGGCGTGGTAGTCCTCGCCGCCGCGCTTGTCGGCGACGGCGTAGACCTCGGCCTGGGCCGCGTTGACGATGTCCTCGACGTCGCCTCCGCCCTGCGCATAGCCGAGCTGGACGATGCGGGTGCCGGCCTCGACGAGGCGGCGCAGCACGGCGCGCTCGGCGACGATCTGGGCGTAGTAGCCGGCGTTGGCCGCGGTGGGGACCGACGCGATGAGCTGGTGGAGGTAGGCCTGCCCCCCGACGCGTCCGAGGTCGCCGCGCTTGGTCAGCTCGTCGCTGACGGTGATGGCGTCGGCGGGCTCGCCGCGGCCGTAGAGGTCGAGGACGGCGTCGTAGATGAGCTCGTGCGCGGGCCGGTAGAAGTCGGTGCCCTTGAGCTGCTCGACACAGTCGGCGATGGCGTCCTTGGACAGGAGCATGCCGCCGAGGACCGACTGCTCGGCCCCGACGTCCTGGGGCGGGAGGCGGTCGTCGGGTGGCCCCCCGTCACGGGTCGACGACGACGCGAACGCGCTCGTGCTCAGCTCAGCGAGCGACACGTGCTCCCCTTCCCCTGAGTGATGAATGACATCGGTGCAACCCGGTCCACACCAGTAGACAACGTGGCGCTGACAGCGCCTGGCAGGACGGCGCCGACGAGACCTACCCAGCCCGTCGCGCACCTCCCCGAGGAGCACCCGCCCCACCGTAGGTGCGGGGCTCCACCGACAACAACCTCAACGGCCCTCCGCGTCCGTCCCCCTGTGGACAACCGGTGGACGGACACCCCCGACACGCCGTCAACAGGTGTGGACAACATGTGTGCACAACTGTGGGGATGTGGCGCCGGTCACAGGACGTCGTGCTCGGTGACCTGCGCAAACACCTGTCCACGGGGTGTGGAGAACAAGTTCCTCACCCCTGTGCGTTGTCCACAACCGGTCGCGACACGCCCGACCGTGGGGTAAGCCGTCCGGCTGGGGCGCGCGGACACGCTCAGAGCCCGGCTGCCGAGGCGTCGTAGTAGTCCCGGTTGCGCAGCCCCGAGGCGGCGGCCTCGTCGAGCACGGCGGTCGCGTCGGCGTGCCACTGGAGCACCGAGGCCGGGCACGAGGCCGACAGCGGGCCCTCGAGGGCGGCCGCCACGGCCTCCGCCTTGCCCGGTCCGGACGCGACGAGCACGAGGCGTCGCGCGTCGAGGACGGTCCCGAGGCCTTGGGTGACGCAGTGGGTCGGCACGTCGTCGATGCCGTCGAAGAACCGCGCGTTGTCGTGCCGCGTCCGGTCCGACAGCCGCTTGACCCTCGTTCGGGACGACAGCGCCGAGCCGGGCTCGTTGAAGCCGAGGTGACCGTTGGCGCCGATGCCGAGGATCTGCACGTCGACCCCGCCCGCCTCCCGGATCATTCGCTCGTACTCCGTTGCGCCGGAGACGAGCTCGTCCTCGTCGCGGCCGGAGCCATCGGGCACGTGCAGCCGGTCCGGAGCCAGTCCGAGCGGCCCGCACACCTCGCGGAGCAGCACCTCGCGGTACGACTGCGGGTGCCCGGCCGGCAGCCCGACGTACTCGTCGAGCGCGAACCCGCTGGCGCCGCGCAGGTCGAGCCGACCGCTCGCCACGGCCTGCGAGAGCTCGGCGTACAGGCCGAGGGGTGATGACCCGGTCGCGAGCCCGATGACCGGATCGGCGCGGCGGGCGGCGGACAGGCCGTCGATGACGACCTCGGCAGCCCGGCGGGCGACGTCGGCGGGCGTGGGCAGGACGAGGACCTCCATCAGCCCACCTTCTCACCGGGCACGGTGGCACCGGGGAGCGCGTCCGCGGTCGCGACCGTTGACCCGGTCGTTGCCCCGACCCCAGCCCCGACCCCAGCCCCGACCCCAGCCACGACCGCAGACCCGACCGCAGACCCGACCGCTGCGAGGCGCGGGGCGTCTGGGAGGGCGAGCCACGCCGCTCCGAGCGCCGCCACGGGCACGTCGGCCGGCAGCAGCTCGACGCGGTCGGGCAGGCCCAGGGCGGCGATCATCCTCGAGCTGCGCGCGCGGCGCTCGAGGTCCGCACGGATCCCGTCGAGCAGCGGGGCGCCGAGCCCGGCCAGGCCACCACCCACGACAACACGTTCGGCACCGGAGGCGAGGGCGAGCACCTGGACCGCCAGCCCCACCCCGGTGCACAGCACGTCGACGGCCGCGGCCGCGAGAGGGTCGCCGGCCGCCGCCGCCGCGAAGGGGTCCGTCGTCCGGCGGCTCGGTGCCGGCCAGAGACGAGCGAGGGCCGATCCCGAGGCCACCGTCTCGAGGCAGCCGACCTGGCCACAGGTGCACGGCGCGTCCCCACCGACGGGCAGGTGCCCGATCTCGCCCGCCGCACCGTCGATGCCGCGGACCACGGCTCCATCGCGCACGACGGCCGAGGCGAGCCCCGTCCCGAGGTTGAGGTAGGCCAGCGCCGCGTCCGATACAGGGCCCGAAGCGCGGTCCGACGCACGGTCCAGCCCAGGGTCGCTCCCGGTGCCCGCGCCGGCGGTCACGGGTGCGGCGGCCGACCTCGACCCGACGCCCGACGGCGCACGCAGGCGCCAGGCACCGAGGGCCGCCGCCTTGACGTCGTTCTCGACCGCGACCCGCACGCCGAGGCGCTCGGAGAGCTCGCCCGCGAGGTCGAGGGACTCGACCTCGAGGTTGACCGCGTGCCGGACCCGCCCCCTCACGGGGTCGACGAGCCCGGGCATGCACGCCCCGACCGGCACGACTCCCCCCGCTTCCGTGGCGAGGACCTCCTGCGCCAGCCGCACCGCGACGTCGACGACGCCGGCCGAGCCCCGGCCGGACGGTGCCGACCGCAGCGCCAGCACGGTGCTGTCGACCACGAGGGCCACAGCCGTCTTGGTCCCGCCGATGTCGATGCCGAGCCGTGGCCCGGCCGTCATCGCGCCGGCACCCCGAGGTAGCGGCCGAGGGCCTGGGCCACGACGACCGAGCCGCCGAAGGTCACGAGGTCGGCGCCGCCGCGCGGCCAGCCGCAGTCGACGACGATCGTCGGGTGGCCTTGCGCGCGAAGGCGATCGGCGACCTCCCAGAGCGGATGACCCGCAGCAAGTCCTCGACCGGCCACGGCAACCCGGGCCCCGTCGGGCACGTCGCCCTCCGGTGTCGTCAGCCCGGCGGCATCCGGCCCCCAGGCCACCCGCCCGACGGCGAGGTTGGGGTCGGACGCGACCTGGACGATGACGGGGTCACCGGGAGCGTCGAGCCACGCGCGCACGGCGTCACCGACGGCGAAGCCCCGGACGAGCGCGCCGTTGGCCCAGGCGGGCACGACCGCGTCGCCGTCCTCACGCTCCGCGCCCACCGCTCCGACGTCGAAACCCTTGGACAGCAACGCGACCCGCGCCGCGGCCTCCTCCAGACGCTCGAGCGGCAGTCGTCCGGCCGCAGCCGCCTCGACGACGGCCTCGACGACCGCGAGGTAGCACTCCTCCGTGGTCTCGGAGCCGACGCAGAGCAGGTCGCACCCGGCGACGAGAGCGCGCACGGCCGCCTCGGGGATGCCGGTCTCCGCCGACGCCCCGGCCATGTCGAGGGCGTCGGAGACGATGACCCCCTCGAAGCCGAGCCGCCCGCGCAGCACGTCACCGAGCACGGTCGGCGAGAACGTCGCGGGACGCTCGGCGTCGATGGCGCTGACGACGACGTGGGAGGTCATGATGCACGCGACCCCCGCCTCGATCGCTGCCCGGAACGGCTCGAGCTCGCGGGCGTCGAGCACGTGCGCCTCGACGTGCACCCGCGGCAGTGCGTGGTGCGAGTCGGTCACGGTGTCACCGTGCCCCGGGAAGTGCTTGGCGCAGGCCGCGACCCCGACCGACTGCACGCCGTCGACGTAGGCCGCGGAGTGCCGGGCCACGTGCGCCGCGTCGGCCCCGAAGCTGCGCACCCCGATGACGGGGTTCTCGTCGGCCGAGTTGACGTCGACGACGGGCGCCAGGTCGAGGTTGATGCCGTATGCCGCGAGCTCGCGCCCGATGGCCGCGGCCGAGGCCCGCGTCAGCGCGGTGTCGTCGAGGCGACCCAGCAGCGCGTTCCCGGGCTGCGTCGACCCGGTCGGGTAGTGCAGCCGCGTCACGTCACCGCCCTCCTCGTCGACGGCGACGAGGAGGTCCGGAGCCACCGACCGCAGCGACGTGCACAGCCGCGCCAGCTGGTCCGGGTCGACGACGTTCGCGCCGTAGAGGCAGACGGAGGCCAGCCCGGCGGCATACTCCCGCTCGACCCAGGCAGGGACGGAGGTGCCGACGAAACCGGGCATGAGCGTGCCGACAGCGAGGCGCCGCAGCGCCTCTCGTGACGTGTTCATGTCAGCCCTTCACCGCCCCGCCGACGAGGCCGTTGCTCATGCGTCCCTGGACGACGAGGAAGAAGATGATGACGGGCACGGCGACGACGGTCGAGGCGGCCATGACCTGGCCCCAGTCGGTCTCGCGGGTCGCGCTCGCCTGGACGAAGCCGCGCAGCCACAGCGGCAGGGTGCGTGACTGCTCCTCCGTCATGACGACCAGCGCGACGGTGAACTCGTTCCACGCCTGGAGGAAGGCGTAGACGCCCGACGCGACGAGCCCGGGAGCCAGCAGCGGGAACGTGATCCGCAGGAACGCCTTGGTGCGCGAGAGGCCGTCGACCATGGCCGCCTCCTCGAGCTCGACCGGCACGCCGGCCACGAAGCCGCGCAGCATCCACACGGTGAATGGCACGACGGCCGCGGTGTAGAGCAGCGCGAGACCGAGCACGTTGTTGAGCAGCCCGACCGAGCTCATCATCTTGTACTGCGCGATGAAGAGGCCCTCGGCCGGCAGCATCTGGATGAGGAGCAGGGCGAGGATGAACGAGCGCCGGCCGCGGAAGCGGAAGCGGCTGATCGCGAGCGCCCCGAGGAAGGCGATGACGATCGCTGCTGCCACGGTGACGAGGGTGACGGCGAGCGAGATCCCCAGTGCTCGAATGAAACCCGCGTCCCCGAACACGGTCGCGAAGTTGTCGAAAGAGCCGCCGAAGGGCAGGAAGGTCGGGGTGCTCGACTGGAGGGTCACCTTGTCGAGGAAGGCCGAGTTGATCATCCAGTAGACGGGGAACGCCCAGACGAGGGCGAGGAGGACGGCGACGACGGTGAGGACCGCGCGCCGGGTCGAGCGACGGGAGCTGGCGGGGCCGAGGATGCGGCTCACGACTCCTCCTTCATGAGCGAGCGGACGTAGTACCAGCTGACGGCGACGGTGAGCAGGAGCATGAGGATCGAGACGGCGCTGGCCATCCCGAAGTCGCCTGCGCCCGTGCCGAGCTGGTAGATGTACGTGCCGAGCAGGTGGGTCTCGTTGGCCACGCCGCCGGCGTCCTGGAGCAGCTTGATCTGCGTGAAGACCCGCAGGTCCCAGATGAGCTGGAGCAGCAGGACGATCGAGATGACCGGCGCGACGAGGGGAAGGATGATGTGGCGCAGGCGTTTCCAGCCTCCGGCTCCGTCGATCTCGGCCGCCTCGAGCACCTCCGGGGAGAGCTGGGTCAGGCCGGCGTAGATCGACAGGGCGACGAAGGGCACGCTCATCCACACGACGATGACGGCCGCGACGACGAGGAACGAGAGCGGCTCGACGAGCCAGTTGTGGCCCTGGGCGTCGACGCCGAGGCGCTCGAGCGCCCAGTTGAGCAGGCCGTTGCGCCAGTTGACGATCCACGTCCACACGGTCATCGAGGCGACGACGGGCATGGCCCAGGCGAGCAGGAGCGCGACCTGGAGCACGAGGCGGCCAGCGCGGCTGACCGCGCCCATGAGCAGGGCGAGGCCGAGGCCGATCGCCACCGTCGACAGGGCGCACACGAGGCAGAAGACGAGGGAGCGCCCGACGATCACCCACAGCTCGGGGTCGGTCACGAGCGACGCGTAGTTCGCGAGGCCCACCCACTCGGGCGGCTGGCCGAACTGCTGCATCATCCCGAAGTGCTGGAAGCTCGTGACGATCTGCCACCCGACGGGGTAGCCGAGCGCGGCGACGAGCAGGACGAGCGAGGGGAGCACGAGCCAGGCGGGCGTATGCCGTCGGGCCGGGCGGGCGGGAGCCGTGGGCTCGGGCGCGGGGGCGGTCTCGGGGGGAGCGGTCGCCGTGGAGGTCATGGGCGGGCCTTTCGAACGTGACGGCCGGCGGTCGGGTGGGTGGGCACCCGACCGCCGGACGTGGTTCACGCGAGGGTCAGGTCACTTGAGGTTGAGCAGCGGCGTGATCTTCGCGTCGTATTCCGTGGCCAGGGCCGTGAGGTCCGAGGCGTCCCGGATCTTGGAGAAGAACTCCTCCATGACCATCTTCGACTCGACGGTGGCCCAGCCCGGGGCGGCCGGCGTCAGCTTGGAGTTCGTCGCGGAGTCGATGAGCGCCTTGGCGAACTGGTCGTCGCCGAGCGAGCTGACGTAGTCGGTGTTGGCCGGGCCGAGGCCGGCGCCGCCGAGCTTCTTCTGGTAGTCGGCGGAGAAGATGATCTTGAGCAGCTCCTTGGACAGGGCCTGGTTCTGGCTGGCCTTGGAGATGGCGATGTTCGAGCCGCCGGCGAAGACCGGCGCGGGCTTGCCGTCGTTGCCGGGCAGGACGAAGGCGCTGAACTTCTTGTCGTTCCACTCGCGGACCTTCTTGCCGTCCTTCTCGACGAGGTCGCCGATGGACCAGTGCGCCCAGCCCGGCGCCATGATCGTCGCGGCGGCGAGGGACGTCTTGCCGGTGACGTTGCCGGACTCGTCGAGGATCTCGTCGGCGTCGTTGACGTAGAGCCAGGGGGTCTGGTCCTTGGCGTCGGCCGGGGCCTTCGACGCGTTCTTGTAGAGGTCCTGCAGCTGGGTCAGGCCCTTGACCGTGTTGGGGTCGGCGAGGGTCGAGACCCACTGGCCGTTCTCCTGCTTCGCGAGCTCGCCGCCGTTGGCGAAGATCCACGAGATGCCGTTGCGCCAGTCCTGGCCACCGAGGAAGAAGCCCGAGAAGTTCTTGATGTTGCGGGGGTTCTTCGTCGTGATCGTCGTGACGGCGGCGTTGAACTCGTCGAGGGTCTTCGGCGCGGCGACACCGGCCTCCTGCCAGAGGTCCTTGCGCGCGAACATGTAGCGCGAGCCGAAGTAGTAGGGCAGGGCGTACTGCTTGCCGTCGACCGAGCCGACGTCGACGAACGACTGGAGCAGCTTGCTGCCGCCGAGCTCCTGGTACAGGTCCGACACGTCGCTGAAGGCGCCGACGTTGGTGAAGGTCGGGCTCTGCGTGTTGCCGATCTCGGTGACGTCGGGCGTGTTCTTCGGGTCGGGCAGCGACGTCGTCAGCTTGGTGACGAGGTCGCCCCAGCTCTGCTCCTCGATCTTGAGGGTGGCGCCGGTCTTCGTCTTGAAGGTGTCCTGCAGGTAGGTGCGCAGCTCCTTCGGGGTGTCGGTGCCCGCCAGCCAGAGGGTGATCGTCTTGCCGGCGTTGCCCGACGCTCCCGCGGACGGGTCGGTCGTCGAGCCGGTGGCACCCCCACCGCACGCGGTGAGGACGAGCGCCGCGGTGGTCGTGGCCACGGCCAGACCCAGGGTCTTCTTCATTCCTTGTCTTCCTTTCGAAGGGCCGCGGTGCGGACCGGTTGTTCGCTGGACGCGAGTGGAGGGGTGTCCCTGTGGAGGGGAGTTCGAGGGGGTGGTGCGCTGTCGTGGACCGAGGGCGTATGCCGTCCGGCCGGGTCGGGGTGGACGGCGGGGTCAGGCGACCCCGAGCTGGTCCCAGAGGACGAGGACGGCGGCGCCGCGCAGGACGATGTCGTCGGAGCGGTGCGCGAGGCGCACCGTGAGGTCGGTCGTGGTGCGAGCGAGGAGGCGGGCCCGGAGGGTCTCCTCGACGGCGTCGCGCAGGACCCCGCCGAGGAGGTGCTCGGGTCCGCTGAGGACGACCTCCGAGAGGTCGAGGGCCGCGACGACGGGGGCGAGGGCGATCCCGAGCCGCTCGCCGGCCTCGCGCAGCGGCTCCTGCGGGTCGTCGGCGGGTGCCGAGGCGAGCGCCCGCTCGAGGTTGGGGGCCGAGATCCACGTCTCGAGGCAGCCGACCTTGCCGCAGCGACACATGGCACCGCCGTCGGTGCCGACGGTGACGTGGCCGATCTCGCCCGAGGCGAAGTGTGCACCACGCACGCGCTGGCCGCCGACGATGAGGCCGCCACCGACACCGCGGCCGATCTTGACGAGGACGAGGTCGTCGCCGCCGTCGCCGAGCGTGTAGTCGGCGTGGACGGCGGCGTCGGCGTCGTTGACGACGAAGACGGGCAGGCCGGTCGCGTCGGCGACGATGTCGCGCAGCGGCACGTCGTTCCAGCCGAGGTTGGGGGCCGTGTCGACGACGCCGCCGGGCCCGACGATGCCCGGCGTGCCGACGCCGATCCCGAGCAGCGGCGCAGTGGCGGCACCGATGACCTCGTGGACGAGGTCGAGCACGGTGTCGACGACGGCCTGGCCGGAGTCGTCGCCGATCGGGCGCTCGGCGCGGACGAGGATGTTGCCGTCGAGGTCGAGCACCGCGGCGCGGAGCACCTCGTGGGCGGCGAGGTCGACGCCGATGGCCTGCAGCCCGGTGCGGTTGACGTCGACGAGGGTGCCGGGCTTGCCGGGGCGCACGACCTCGGAGGGTCCGAGCTCGACGGCGTGGCCGCTGTCCATGAGCTCGGAGACGAGGTCGGAGACGGTCACCTTGCTCATCCCGAGGCGACGGGCGAGGTCGGCGCGGCTCATCGCGCCGACGGAGTAGAGCATCTGGAGCACGAGCGAGAGGTTGTGCCGCCGGCCGTGGGCAGGCAGCACGGCGGTGCGGGGGGAGACGCGGCGGGCTCGCGGCAGTGCGGTGGTCACGAGAGTTAGTAAAGTTTACTAACTCTCACTTTGGCAACCCCCTGGTCGGGAAATGTTCACGTCCGTGCGCACCCGTCGTCGCTCCGAGGTGATCCCGGCACCGCCGTGGGCCTACCGATCACCTCGGCCCCGGCGCGCGGCCCGCCGGGTCGGCGGCGGCAGCAAGCGGCCCCGGGAACCAGCGGTTCCCGGGGCCGGCCGTCGTGGACCGCGGGGCCCGAGGCCCACGCGTCAGCGACGGCGCATCAGCGCGTCAGCAGAAGGACTTGCCGGCGCACATCTGCTGCGGGCCGTCGACCGCCTGGGCCCCGGGGGCACCGACAAGGCCGACGACGGCGAAGGCGGCGACAGCGAGACCGATCATGTAGCGGCGTGCGTTGCGCATGAGTACTCCTGGGTTGCGAGTGGGCGGGCCACGACCGGTCGGTCGGGGCCCCGTGTCGTGCGCCTCCCGGCGACGGGCGACGCTCGGGAGGTGTCCCGTGCCTCCATCGAACGGCCGACGACCGCGAGGCGCGCGGCGTCTGCAGGTTGCTGCAACCCGGCCGGTGCCGAGTCGGCCTACAGTCGAGGTATGTGCCGCAACATCCGACAGCTCCACAACTTCGAGCCGCCCGCGACGAGCGACGAGGTCCGTGCCGCCGCGCTGCAGTACGTCCGCAAGGTCAGCGGGAGCACCAAGCCCAGCCAGGCCAACCAGGAGGCGTTCGACGAGGCGGTCGAGGCGGTCGCCCACGCGACGGCCCACCTGCTCGAGCACCTGACGACGACCGCTCCGCCCAAGGACCGCGAGATCGAGCGCCAGAAGGCGCGCGAGCGCAACGCGGTCCGTTTCGGCACCCCCGCCTGAACCGCGCCGGCTGACCTCCTTGTCGTTCTTCGTCGCCGTCGTCGCGGCGCTCCTCGCGCTGCTCACCTTCGTCCTCCACCGTCGCCTCGCCGTGGCGCCCGGCTGGCCCACGGGGGCCCGGCGCGCCGTCGCCGTCGTGCTCACGCTCGGCTGGGCCGCGACCCTGTGCGCCTTCGCCGTCCAGAGCGGCGTCATCGACCCGCGCGGCACCCGATGGCTCGCCTGGGCGGGCATGACGTGGCTCGCGCTGGCGTGGTACCTCCTGCTCGCCGTCGTGCTCGGGATCCTCGCTCTCGCAACGAGACTCGCGCGTCGCCCACAGGCCCGGCGCTCGGTGCTGCGGGTGGGCACCCCGCTCGTCGTCGCCCTGGCACTCGGCACGACGGCATACGGCCTCCACGAGGCGTCCGAACCGACGGTCACTCCGGTCACGGTCACTGACGCCGAGCTCCCGGCCGAGTTCGACGGCCTGCGCGTCGCGCTCGTCACCGACCTCCACGTCGGCCCGATCCGTGACGCCTCCTTCACCCGCCGCGTCGTCGACCAGGTCAACGCGCAGCGTCCCGACGTCGTCGTGCTCGGGGGCGACCTCATCGACGGCAAGGTGAGCCAGGTGTCCGACGCGCTCGCCCCGCTCGCCGACCTCGAGGCCCCGCTCGGGGTCTTCGCCGTGAGCGGCAACCACGAGTTCATCTCGCAGGAGGCCGACGCGTGGATGGACCACTGGGAGACCCTCGGCATCGACGTCCTGCGCAACGAGAACGTCACGCTGACACAGGGCTCCGCGACCATCCGGATGGCCGGCATCCACGACGAGACCGGCCGGGGCCCCGACGCACCCAACATCGACCGGGCCCTCTCGGGCGTCCCCGCCTCGACGTTCACGATGCTCGCCGCGCACCAGCCCAAGGCCGCCGAGTCGGCCCGGGGCAAGGCCGTCGACCTCCAGCTCTCCGGGCACACCCACGGCGGCCAGCTGTGGCCGTTCCGGTATGCCGTCCTGCTCCAGCAGCCGGTCATCGACGGTCTCGGGGCGGTCGGCGACGTGCCGGTCCTGACGAGCCGTGGCGCCGGCGCCTGGGGTCCACCCGTTCGCGTCCTCGCGCCGCCGGAGATCCCGGTCATCACCCTGCGCGCCGGCTGAGTCCCGCCCTAGGCTGGCCGCATGGGAATCTGGGCGACCCAGGTCACGCCGCGCCTCGTCGCCGCCGGCGGCGGCGAGGACGAGAAGGTCCGCGCACTCCGGGCCCGGGCCTGCGAGGGGCTCCACGGGGAGGTCGTCGAGCTCGGCTTCGGCAGCGGGCTCAACATCGGGCTGTACCCCGCTGCCGTGACGCGCATCGTCGCCGTCGAGCCGTCCGACGTCGCGTGGGAGCTGGGCGCGCAGCGCCGCGCGGGCAGCCCGATCCCCATCGACCGCGGCGACCTCGACGGACAGTGGCTCAGCCTGCCGGACGCGAGCGCCGACGCGGTCCTCTCGACGTTCACGCTGTGCACGATCCCCGACGTCCACCGCGCCCTCGCCGAGGTCCGGCGCGTCCTGCGACCCGGCGCCGCACTCCACTTCCTCGAGCACGGCATCGCCCCGGAGGAGGGCATCCAGCGCTGGCAGCGCGTCATCGAACCGGTGCAGAAGCGGGTCTTCGACGGGTGCCACCTGACCCGCCCCATCGACCGGCTCGTCGAGCAGTCGGGTCTCGTCATCAAGGACATCGACCGCGCCTACGCTCCGATGCCGAAGCTGATGCGGCCGTGGGTCTTCGGCTACCTCGGGCGGGCCGTCCGGCCGGCCTGACGGCGAGCGTGACCCAACCGTCCGGCACACCTCGTCGTCGACCCCGCTCTCGACGTCTCGGTGCTCGAGCGCTGACGGGCCCGTCGGCGGCGCCGACTACGGTTGGCGCATGACGATCGGCCCGCACCCCGACCTCGTGTCGGAGGTGCGGGCCGCTCTCGCCGCCCGGGCCGACCCGGAGCGGGCTGCCGGCCAGCAGCGCTACATGAAGTCGGCGATGCCGTACCTCGGCCTCACGTCACCCCAGCTCAAGGCCGCCCTCGCTCCCCTGCTCCGCGATCCCGGCCTCGCCATGGAGTCGCGCGAGCAGTGGGAGGCGACGATCCGGGCCCTCTGGGACGGCGCCACCCACCGGGAGCAGTGGTATGCCGCCATCGCCCTCGCGCGACACCGCGCCTACCGCGCGTGGGTCGACAGCGACGCGATGCCGCTGTGGGAGAGCCTGATCCGCGCCGGATCATGGTGGGACGTCGTCGACGACATCGCGACGCACCTCGTCCGCGACACGGTGCTCGCGCACCCGGCGGTCGAGGGCCTGCGGATGCGCGACTGGGCCGGGTCGGACTCGCTGTGGGTGCGCCGTTCGGCGATCATCTGCCAGATCGGCGCACGTGACCGCCTCGACCAGTCGCTGCTCACCGACGTCATCGAGCCCAACGTCGACGACCCGGACTTCTTCAGCCGCAAGGCGATCGGCTGGGCGCTGCGTGACCATGCCCGCGTCGACCCGCAGTGGGTGCGCTCGTTCGTCGCCGCCCACCCGGACCTGTCCGGCCTCTCGCGACGCGAGGCCCTCAAGCACCTCGGGCCGCTGACGTGAGCCACCCGTGAGCCCCACCTCGCCGCTGCCCACGAACCACCGCCGCGAGATCGTCCGCCTGGCGGTCCCGGCGTTCCTCGCGCTCATCGCCGAGCCGCTCTTCCTCCTCGCGGACTCGGCGATCATCGGCCACCTCGGCACCGCCGAGCTCGCCGGGCTCGGGGTCGCGAGCGCCTCTCTCGTGACGGCGGCCGGGATCTTCGTCTTCCTCGCCTACGGCACGACGAGCGTCGTCGCGCGTCACCTCGGCGCCGGCGACGAGCGCTCCGCGGTCAGCGCCGGCATCGACGGGTTCTGGCTGGCCCTCGGTCTCGGCGCCGTCACGGCGGCCTGCGTCGCGGTCTGGGCCGGCCCGATCAGCGCCGCCTTCGGCGCCTCCCCCGCCGTCCTCGAGCAGGCGACGACCTACCTGCGCATCTCCGCCCTCGGCATCCCCGCGATGCTCGTCATCCTCGCCGTGACCGGCGTGCTCCGCGGCCTCCAGGACACGACGACCCCCCTCGTCGCCTCGGTCGTCGGCTTCGGCGCCAACATCGTGCTCAACCTCGTCTTCGTCTACGGGTTGCACTGGGGCATCGCCGGGTCCGCGTGGGGCACCGTCATCGCCCAGACCGGCATGGGTGTCGCCCTCGTCACCGTGCTGCTCGTCAAGGCACGGGCCCGTCAGGCCCGGCTCCGCCCGCACCCGGCGCGCGTCCTCGCGGCCGCACGCACCGGCATACCCCTGCTCGTGCGCACCGTCGCACTGCGCGCGATCCTCATCGTCACGACGTGGGTCGCGGCCTCGCTCGGTGACGTGACCCTCGCGGCCCACCAGGTCGCGATGACGATCTGGTCGTTCCTCGCCTTCGCGCTCGACGCCCTGGCGATCGCGGCCCAGGCCATCACCGGTCGCGCTCTGGGCGCCGGCGACCGGACGGCGGTTCGCGACGCCATGGGCACGATGATCCGCTGGGGGGTGTGGGGTGGGCTGGCCCTCGGACTCGTCATCGCCGGGCTCCACTCGGTCGTGCCGCCGCTCTTCACCCCCGACCCCGCCGTGCAGGAGGCGCTCGGTGCGGCCCTCGTCGTCGTCGGGCTCGGTCAGGCGGTGGCCGGCTACGTCTTCGTCCTCGACGGCGTGCTCATCGGCGCGGGCGACGGCCGGTGGCTCGCCTGGGGCATGGTCGTCACGTTCGTCGCCTACCTCCCGCTCATCCTCGCGGTGCGCTCCGCGGGACCCAGCGGCTCCCCGACCCGCGACGTCGTCGTGCTCTGGGCCGCGTTCACGGGGTTCATGGTGATCCGTGGCATGGGCCTGGGCTGGCGGGCCCGGCGCGACGACTGGATGGTCGTCGGCGCCCGCTGACCCTCAGCCGCCCCGGACGGCGCCGGCGACGAGGAGGCCGGCGGACGCGAGCGACAGCGCCGCCCGCACGTGGTTCATCGCGACCCAGCCGGGCGCATACCCCTGCCATGCCGCGGCCGCCGCGGACGAGCCGGCGTCGACGCGATCGAGCGCGTCGTTGCGTGGCACGTGGTAGGCGGCGGTGACCCCGAGGGCGACGACCCCGGTGAGCGCCCCGGCGACGAGCAGGGCCCGGGCGCTGCCGCTCGAGCGGGCGAGCGCCCAGCCGCCGACGGCGAGCGACCCGAGACCCGAGACGACGAGGGGCACGGCGAGCCCGCGCGGGGCGGTGACGTTGACGGCCTGCATGGCGCGCACGGCGTCACCGGCCGCCAGCCGGTCGAGAGCCGGCATGACGAAGGTCGAGAAGCCGACGAAGACGCCTCCGAGCACGCCGGTGCCGAGGGCGGTCGCGAGGGTGACGGTGCGCATCAGGGTGGTGTCCATGTCTCCATGAGACCGCGCTCACGTGAGCAGGTGAATGCGTATCCGGCTCATCAACCTCTGTGATCGTCTCACCGGCGTACCGTGGGGCGATGGACACCCTGAGCACCGTCATGGACGGCCACCGGGCTCGGGGCGCCTCGCTGCTCCGGTGCGAGATGCGAGCGCCGTGGTCCCTGCGCATCGAGGACGAGGCCGCGCTGGGGCTCGTCGTCATGGTCTCCGGCAGCGCCCGGCTCGTCCCGACCCACGGCAGTCCGATCCGGCTCGACGCCGGCGACCTCGCCCTCGTCAAGGGCACCCACCCGTGGGTGTTCGCCGACGACGCCGCGACCGAGCCCACCGTCGTCATCGAGCCCGGCAACGTCTGCCGGTCCCTGACGGGCGAGCACCTCGCCGTGTCGCTCGGCCTCGGGACGCGCACGTGGGGTAACGCGGGTGACGTGCCGGGAGACACGACCTTCCTCACGGCGTCGTGGGAGCTCGCGAGCCAGCTCACGGGTCGCCTGCTCGACGCCCTGCCCGACGTGGCGGTCGTCCCGGCCGACGAGGGCGACCCGACGCTCTCGGGACTGCTCGCGCGCGAGGTGCAGCGCGACCTCCCGGGCCAGGACGTCGTGCTCGACCGCCTCGTCGACCTCGTGCTCATCGGCGCCGTCCGCCAGTGGTTCTCGCGCGCCGAGAGCTCGGCTCCGTCGTGGTGGAGCGCGGGCTCCGACCCGCTCGTCGGCCGTGCGCTCGGCGCGATGCAGGACGAGCCCGGCCACGCCTGGACCCTCGACGCCCTCGCCGCCCACGTCCACGTCTCGCGGGCGACCCTCTCGCGCCGGTTCACCGAGCTCGTCGGCCAGTCGCCGATGGCCTACCTCACCCACTGGCGACTGGCCCGTGCCGCCGACCTGCTCCGCACGGGCAGCCTCAGCGTCGAGCAGGTCGCGCACGCCGTCGGCTACGCGAACGCGTTCGCCTTCAGCGCCGCCTTCAAGCGCGAGCACGGGACCTCGCCACGGGCGTTCCGCTCGGCGACGGGCCGGCCGGGCGCGTCGAGCCCCGTCCCCGGCTGACCCACCACGACGGATGTCGTATGCCGTCTCGCCCGCTCCCGCACGTCCCTGACCGACACGTGGGCGCAGTCAGGGCGAACTGCTACGGGTTTCCCAGCGTTCTTTAAGGTCCGGCGTCCATAGTCGATCTCGTGAGTTGCTCCTGTGCGACTCGGTGATCTCCTCCCCCTGTCGGATCACCGGGTCAAGGGCACCCGCCCCCGCTGGTCGAGTTCGGCGACGTGACCAGCGGGGGCGGGTTTTCTCGTATCCGGGCACCCGCGCGTCGCCTCACATCGCCCCGTCGGCGACCTCGACGTCCGACAGCAGCGCCTGCACCTCGGCCGTCGTCGGCATCGCCGTCGAGCAGCCGAGCCGGCCGGCGACGAGGGCGCCCGCGACGTTGGCGAAGTGGAGGGTCCGCTCGAGGTCCCACCCCTCGAGCAGGCCGTGCACGAGCGCGCCGCCGAAGGCGTCCCCCGCGCCGAGGCCGTTGACGACCCGGACGGGGAAGGCCCCGACGCTCACCTGCTCGGACGGCGTCATGGCGAGCACGCCACGCGGACCCTGCTTGACGACGGCGAGCTCGACGCCCGCCGCGAGCAGCGCCCGGGCGGCACGCTCGGGGTCGGTCTCTCCCGTGGCGATCTCGCACTCCTCGAGGTTGCCGACGGCGACCGTCGCGTGACCGACGGCGTCGCGCACCTGCCTGCGGGCCTCGTCCGGATCGCTCCAGAAGACGGGCCGGTAGTCGAGGTCGAGGACGGTGAGCGGCGCCCGGCCTCGCTCCTCCCAGGCGGCGTGGTGCGCCGCGCGGCTCGGCTCCTGACTCAGTCCGGTCACGGTTGACCAGTAGACCCGGGCCTCTCGGATCGCTTGCAGGGGAAGCGATTCCGCGGTGATGAGCAGGTCCGGCGCGATCGGGTAGCGATAGAACCAGATCGGGAAGTGGTCCGGCGGGAACACCTCGCAGAAGGTGACCGGGGTGGGCGGCCCACCGGTGATGGTCTGGACGTACGCGTCGTCGACGCCGAGCTGGAGCAGCTCGCGGTGGACGAAGCGTCCGAAGGCGTCGTCGGCCGTGGCGCTGACGAGTGCCGCGCGCCGGCCGTGGCGAGCCGCGGCGACCGTGACGTTGGCCGCGCTGCCCCCGAGGAACTTCTCGAAGGTGCGCACCTCGTCGAGCGTGACGCCGTGCTGGAGGGGGTAGAGGTCGACGCCCACGCGACCGATCGCGACGAGGTCGTAGACGGTCACGGAAGCCTCCCATTGGCGCCGGGCCCACGCCGGCGTCTGGACCTCCACGCTAGCGGCGATCAGGTCACGGAATGGTCACGGCCCTTGACCGATGGGTGCCGGCACCCCCATTCTCCTCGTGAGAGCGCTCTCACGGCCACGTCTCACGCACGGAGAGCGCTCCCACACCCACACTGGGGATGAGACCAAAGGAGCTCTCCATGACATCCCGTTCCACCCGGATCGGCGCGCCCTCCGTGCGCTCTCGCCACGCCGTACTCGCCACCCTCACCGTCGGACTGCTGGCCCTCTCGGCCTGCAGCTCGGCTTCGGGTGGCGACAGCCCCTCCACGCAGGCCGGCAGCACCGGAGGTGGTGGACCGGTCACCCTGACGCTCGCCACCTTCAACCAGTTCGGCTACGAGGAGCTCATCCCCGAGTTCGAGAAGTCGCACCCGAACATCAAGGTCACCCACAAGAAGGCCGCGACGTCCAACGAGGCCCGCGACAACTTCTTCACCCGCCTCTCGGCCGGCAGCGGCATGGCCGACGTCGAGGCTGTCGAGGTCGACTGGCTCCCGGAGATGCTCCAGTACTCCGACAAGTTCAACGACCTCAACTCCGCGGACGTCCAGGGCCGCTGGCTCGACTGGAAGGCCAAGGCCGCCACCGACGCCGAGGGTCACCTCATCGGCTACGGCACGGACTCCGGTCCCGAGGCCATCTGCTACCGCAGCGACCTCTTCAAGGCCGCCGGCCTGCCGAGCGACCGCGAGTCGGTCGCCAAGCTCTTCGGCAACACGTGGGAGAGCTACTTCGCCGCCGGCAAGCAGTTCAAGGCCAAGTCGAAGGTCCCCTACTTCGACAGCATCGGTGCCACGTACCAGGGCATGGTCAACCAGCTCGAGGCCGCCTACGAGAACCCGAGCGACGACGCGATCACCGCGACCGACAACGCCGCCGTCAAGAAGATCTACGACCAGGTCATCCAGGCCGGCATCACCGACGGGCTCTCGGCCAAGCTCCAGCAGTGGGGCGACGACTGGACCGCGAGCTACCAGAAGAACGGCTTCGCCACGATGCTCTGCCCCGGCTGGATGGTCGGCGTCATCGAGGGCAACGCCAAGGGCGTCAAGGGCTGGGACGTCGCCAACACCTTCCCCGGTGGCGGCGGCAACTGGGGCGGTTCGTACCTGACCGTGCCGAAGCAGAGCGCCCACCCGAAGGAGGCCCAGGAGCTCGCCGCGTGGCTGACCGCGCCCGAGCAGCAGATCAAGGCCTTCAAGAAGGTCGGCGCCTTCCCGAGCCAGAAGCAGGCCCTCGAGAGCCAGGACCTGCTCTCGTTCACGGTCGCCTCCTTCAACAACGCGCCGACCGGCCAGATCTTCGCCGACCGCGCCAAGGCCGTCACCATCACGCCGTACAAGGGCACCCACTACTTCGCGATCAACGACGCGATGCAGCAGGCTCTGACCCGCGTCGAGCAGGGCACCTCCCCGCAGGAGTCCTGGGACAAGTGGGTCGGCGACGTCAAGGCCCTCGGCTGACCTGACCCACCAGCCGGCCGTGGACGGCCCGGAGCACCTCCCCTCCCCGCACCGGGCCGTCCACCCGACGATCGGAAGACCATGACCGTCCAGACCCCTGCCCGGGCGACCGGGCCCGCCCCCGGCGATGCACCCGGCTTCGTGAGCCGCTCGCCGCTGCAGCCCCGGTCGGGGTGGCGCCGCCGCCTGACGAGGCTCGACGAGAAGGGCGCGCCCTACGCGTACGTCTCGCCGTTCTTCATCCTCTTCGGCGTCGTCGGGCTCTTCCCGCTGCTCTACACGGCGTGGGTCTCGCTCCACAAGTGGAGCCTCATCGGTGGCCAGGGCGACTTCGTCGGCCTCAAGAACTACGCCGACGTCCTCGCGCAGCCCTACTTCTGGAACGCGCTGAAGAACACCGTCAGCATCTTCCTGCTCTCGAGCGTGCCGCAGGTCATCGCGGCGCTGCTCATCGCGGCCGCCCTCGACAGCGGGCTGCGCGCCCGCACCTTCTGGCGGATGGGGGTGCTGCTGCCCTACGTCGTCGCCCCCGTCGCCGTCGCCCTCATCTTCAGCGACCTCTTCGGCGACAAGTTCGGGCTCGTCAACCACCTGCTCGGCCTCGTCGGCATCGACCCGATCCAGTGGCACAAGGAGGTCCTGCCGAGCCACGTCGCCATCGCGACGATGGTCAACTTCCGGTGGACCGGCTACAACGCCCTGATCTTCCTCGCCGCCATGCAGGCCGTCCCCCGCGACTACTACGAGGCCGCGATGATCGACGGCGCCGGCCGCGTCCGCACCTTCTTCTCGATCACCATCCCGCAGCTGCGCGCGACGATCATCTTCGTCGTCATCACCTCGACGATCGGCGGCCTGCAGATCTTCGACGAGCCGCGGATGTACGACCAGTACGGCCTCGGCGGCGCCGACCGGCAGTGGCAGACGCTGACCCTCTACCTCTACCAGCTCGGCTGGACGCAGAAGAACTTCGGCCGCGCGGCCGCCGTGGCGTGGATGCTCTTCCTCATCGTCATCGTCTTCGCGGTCGTCAACTTCCTCGTCACGCGCCGGATCGCCTCGAAGGGACAGCGATGACCGCCCCGACCCTGACCCCCGGACCCGCGGTCAAGCCGCGCCGTGGCACCCGCCTCGTGCGCCGCACCCAGGCCAGCCCGACGGCATACGTCTTCCTCGCGATCGTCCTCGTCGGCTCGGCGTTCCCGCTCTGGTGGTCCTACGTCATCGGCAGCAAGGACTCCGCTTCCATCGTGCAGGACCCGTTCTCCTTCGTCCCCGGCGGGCACTTCCTCCAGAACGCCAGCACGGTCGTCACGACGATCCCCTTCTGGAAGGCCCTCGGCAACAGCATCCTCGTCAGCTCGACGGTGGCCGTGCTCGTCGTGCTCTTCTCGGCGATGGCCGGCTTCGCCTTCGCCAAGCTGCGCTTCCGCGGGCGCAACGGGCTGCTCGTCTTCGTCATCGCGACGATGGCCGTGCCGACGCAGCTCGGGATCGTGCCGCTCTTCATCGTCATGAGCAAGCTCGGGTGGATCGGCAGCCTGTGGGCCGTCATCCTGCCCAGCGCCGTCAGCGCGTTCGGCGTCTTCTGGATGACCCAGTACCTCCAGGAGGCGCTGCCCGACGAGCTCATCGAGGCCTCGCGCGTCGACGGCGCCTCGACGCTGCGCACCTTCTGGTCCATCGCACTGCCCGCCGCCCGCCCGGGTGCGGCGATGCTCGGCCTCTTCACCTTCATCGCGACGTGGACGAACTTCTTCTGGCCGTTCATCATCCTCGACCCCGGCAACCCGACGCTGCCCGTCGCACTGCAGCAGCTGCAGGCCGCCTACTTCGTCGACTACTCGCTCGTGCTCAACGGCGTCGTGCTCATGGCACTGCCGCTCATCGTCCTGTTCGTCTTCGCCGGGAGGCAGCTCGTCTCCGGCATCATGCAAGGAGCAGTCAAGGGATGACCGCCCAGACGCGCACCCACCAGCCACTCCCGATCCCGACCCCGACCACGGGTCTCGTTGTCGCGCAAGGGCGCCCGGTGCCCCAGGACTTCATCCTCGGCGCTGCCACCGCGGCCTACCAGATCGAGGGCGCCCGTCACGAGGACGGCCGCACCGACTCGATCTGGGACACCTTCTCGCACACGCCGGGTGCCGTCGTCGACGGTGACACCGGTGACGTCGCCTGCGAGCACTACCACCGGTACGCCGACGACGTGGCCCTCATGGCCTCGCTCGGCCTGCAGTCCTACCGCTTCTCGACGTCGTGGGGACGGGTCTGCCCCGACGGCGGTCCGGTGAACGCCAAGGGGCTCGACTTCTACGAGCGGCTCGTCGACTCGCTCCTCGGGTCGGGCATCGCGCCGTGGCTGACGCTCTACCACTGGGACCTGCCGCAGGCCCTCGAGGACCGCGGCGGGTGGACGTCGCGCGAGACCGTCGACCGCTTCGTCGACTACGCCCTCGCCGTGCACGACCGGCTCGGTGACCGCGTGCGCACGTGGACGACCCTCAACGAGCCGTTCTGCTCGGCCTTCCTCGGCTACACCGCCGGCATGCATGCGCCGGGCCGCACCTCGCCCGCCGACGGCCTCGCCGCTGCGCACCACCTCATGCTCGGCCACGGCCGGGTCGTGCAGGAGCTGCGCGCCCGCGACGCCGCCCTCGAGCTCGGGCTGACGCTCAACTTCACCGTCGCCGACCCGCTCGACCCGTCCGACCCGCGCGACGTCGACGCCGCGCGACGCGTGGACGCCCAGATGAACCGCGTCTTCCTCGACCCGATCTTCCGCGGCGAGTACCCGGCCGACCTGCTCGAGGACGTCCGTCACCTGGGACTGACCGACCACATCATGGACGGCGACCTCGACGTGATCTCCACGCCCATCGACGTGCTCGGCGTGAACTACTACAACGGCGAGGCCATCGGGCACGAGGCGCCCCCCGCCGCGCTCGCCGACAGCGTCAACGGAGGCCGGTTCACCCGGTCGCCGTTCCCCGCCGCCGACGACGCCCACCGCCACCCGCGCGGCCTGCCCGTCACCGCGATGGACTGGGAGATCCAGCCCGAGGGACTGACCCGGCTGCTCGTCCGCCTCCACGAGGAGTATGCCGGCCCGGCCGGGGTCGCCCTGCACGTGACGGAGAACGGCGCCGCCTTCGACGACGCCCCCGACGAGGAGGGCTTCGTCGACGACCGCGGCCGGACGGCATACGTCCGCGCGCACCTCGGCGCGATCCTCGACGCCGTCGACGCGGGGGTCCCCGTGCGCGGCTACTTCTACTGGTCGCTGCTCGACAACTTCGAATGGGCGTGGGGCTACGCCAAGCGCTTCGGTATCGTCCGAGTCGACTACGACACCCAGGTGCGCACTCCCAAGGCGAGCGCCCTCGACTACGCCCGCACCATCTCGACGCGCCGGCTGCCCGCTCCGTGGGCCGATCTGGACGCGGACGGAGGCGGCGACGAACCCGCAGGAGAATCGACACCATGAGCGACGGGACACTGGCCCACCCCGTCGGGCGACCCACCCTCGAGGAGGTCGCCCGGGTGGCCGGCGTGTCCCGTGCCACGGTCTCGCGCGTCATCAACGGCTCGCCCCGCGTCAGCCCGGACGTGCTCGCCGTCGTCGAGAAGGCCATCGCCGAGCTCGACTACGTGCCCAACCGGGCCGCCCGCTCCCTCGTCGCGCGCGCGACGATGTCGATCGCCCTCGTCGTGCCCGAGGACACGCACCGCTTCTTCGGCGACCCGTACTTCGCCGACGTCGTCCAGGGCATCAGCGACCGGCTCGACGACAGCGACTACGTGCTCAACCTCCAGCTGACGCACCCGAGCTCGCCGTCGGAGAAGACGAAGCGCTACCTGCTCGGCGGCAACGTCGACGGCGCCATCGTCGTCTCGCACCACTCCGGCGACCACTTCCTCACGACCCTCAGCCGGTCGCTGCCCGTCGTCTTCGGCGGACGCCCGATCGGCGAGGCCAAGGACAGGGACTACTACATCGACGTCGACAACCGGCTCGGCGGCGTCCGGGGCACCCAGCACCTCATCGAACGTGGACGCCGGGCGATCGCGACGATCACCGGCCCGGCCGACATGCCGGCCTCGGTCGACCGCGAGCAGGGCTGGCGCGACGCCCTCGCCGAGGCCGGGCTGTCCGACCACCGGCTGGCCCGCGGCGACTTCACCGAGGCCGGGGGCATCCGCGCCGCGCTCGCCCTCGTCGACGAGTACCCCGACATCGACGCGCTCTTCGTCGCGAGCGACCTGATGGCGAGCGGGGCACTGCTCGCGCTCGACGAGCGTGGGCTGCGGGTGCCCGACGACGTGGCCATCGTCGGCTTCGACAACAGCAAGTACGCCACGCGCGGCAAGGTCGGGCTGACCACCGTGGCCCAGCCCGCCCAGGAGATGGGCGTCGTCATGGCCGACACGCTGCTGCGCCTGCTCGCCGGCGAGTCACCGCCCCGCGTCACGACCCTCGACACCCAGCTCATCGTCCGCGACTCCACCTGACCCCGCCCGGTGACGTCGTCACGTGACGCCACCTGGCGAGCACCGAGCCACCCTCGCGGGCCCGAGCCACCGGCACGCCCGTGGCTTCGTGCCGTCGGCGTGGCTCGGCACGGGCAGGGGCGGTTCGCTGCGGGTCGGGCGGGTCCGGCTGGGCATGGCGAAAGGCCGGGACCCGCGATCCGGGTCCCGGCCCTTCGACCGTGCGAGAGGCGTGCCTCAGGCGGGGACGACCTCGAACTTGAGGGTCGCCGCGACCTCGGGGTGCAGACGGACGGTCGCCTCGTAGGAGCCGAGCGTCTTGATCGCCTGCTTGACCTCGATCTTGCGCTTGTCGAGCTCCGGGCCACCGGCAGCCTTGACGGCCGCAGCGATGTCGCCGTTGCTGACGGCGCCGAAGAGGCGACCGGACTGGCCGGACTTGGCCGGGACCTTGACCGACGTGGCCTCGAGCTGGCCCTTGACACCCTTGGCGGTGTCGAGGTCCTTGATCTCGCGGACCTCGCGGCCCTTGGTCAGGGCGTCGACCTGCTTCTGGCCACCCTTGGTCCACGGGGTCGCGAGACCGCGCGGCATGAGGAAGTTACGGCCGTAGCCGTCCTTGACCTCGACGATGTCACCAGCAGCACCGAGGCCGGTGACCTCGTGCGTGAGAATGAGCTTCATGGTGTTCTCCTCGTTCCCGAACTTAGCTCAGCGAGCCGAGCTCGAGTAGGGCAGCAGGGCCATCTCACGGGCGTTCTTGACGGCCGTGGCGATGAGGCGCTGCTCCTGGACGGACACACCGGTCACGCGACGCGCGCGGATCTTGCCGCGGTCGGAGATGAACTTGCGCAGGAGCGCGGTGTCCTTGTAGTCGATGTTCTCGACCTTCGCCGCCTTCAGCGGGTTGGCCTTCTTCTTGGGCTTGCGCACAACGGGCTTTGCCATCGTGGTGCTCTCCTTCTTGATGAGAGCCCGGGGTTTCGTGCCCCGGGATGGGTTAAAGAACTACTGGGGTATGCCGTCCGGCTGGGTCACCGGACGACGGTGCTGACCTGCTCGATCAGAAGGGGGGCTCGTCGTAGCTGGGGGCTGCGCCCCAACCACCACCCTGCTGGCCACCGGCAGCCGGCTGGCCGCCACCGGAGCCACCGCTCCAGCCGCCGCCCTGCTGGCCGCCCGCAGCCGGGGCCGCCTGGCCACCGGCGGAGCCGCCGGTCGCCCACGGGTCCTCGGCCTGGCCGCCACCGGAGCCACCGCTCCAGCCGCCGCCCTGACCCTGGCCGCCGCCGAAGCCGCCGCCACCGCCCGCGCCGCGCTGGGTCTTGTTGACCTTGGCGGTGGCGCTGCGCAGGGACGGGCCGATCTCGTCGACGTCCATCTCCACGACGGTGCGCTTCTCGCCTTCCTTGGTCTCGTAGGAACGAGACTTCAGCCGGCCGGACACGATCACGCGCATGCCCCGCTGGCACGACTCGGCGACGTTCTCCGCCGCGTCGCGCCACACCGAGCAGCGCATGAACAGCGTCTCGCCGTCCTTCCACTCATTGCTCTGGCGGTCGAACTGCCGCGGCGTCGAGGCCACGGTGAAGTTCGCGACCGCGGCTCCGGACGGCGTGAAACGCAGCTCGGGGTCGGCGGTCAGGTTGCCGATGATCGTGATGACGGTGTCGCCTGCCATGCGTGGGCTCCGTTCAGTCCTTCGTCGGGTGATCGAGCGGGTTCAGTGACTGTCGCTGAATCAGGCGCCGGGGCGCAGCAGCTTGGTGCGCATGACCGACTCGCTGAGGTTCAGCTGGCGGTCGAGCTCCTGCGCGGTGGCCGGCTCGGTCGTCATGTTGACGACGACGTAGATGCCCTCGGACTTCTTCTTGATGTCGTAGGCGAGACGGCGGCGGCCCCAGATGTCGACGTTCTCGACGGTGCCCCCGTCGTTCTTCACGACGGTGAGGAACTTGTCCATCGTCTTGTCGACGGTGCGCTCTTCGGTCTCCGGGTCGAGGATGACCATGAGTTCGTACTGACGCATGCTTCTAACCCACCTCCTCTGGTCTTGGCGGTCACGAGTCTCTCTCGTGACAGGAGGGTTGCATTCGTCCCGCCGCGAGCCTGGGGCCCGGCCTGATCTTCCAGCCGGGTTCAGCCTCGCAGACCTCACCGACATCGGTCGGTTCGATCCACAGGCCACCGGGCACACGGCGAACTGGGCAAGACTACCGGGCCGGACGGCATACGCCGAATTCGGAGGGCCTCCGCAACGCCACCCGCGCCGCCACCGCGCCGCCTCCGCTCAGGAGAAGCGGACGATGAGCCGGTCCTCGGCGCCGCTCATGGGGCCGGCGAGGTCGTCGGGCTCCCCCTTCGACCGGCTCCACCGGTCGCGCGCCCGCAGCCACACGACCGCCACGAGCCACAGCACGGCCACGACGCGCAGCATCGAGAAGAAGGCGTACCACGGCGCCGGCAGCCCCCGGTCGGGCACGGTCGTCGCCGCGATCGTCAGCCACACGGCGACGAAGTTGAGCGCCTCGGCGCCCGCCCAGAGGAGGTGGTCACGCCACTGGAGGGCGCACCACGCGACGAGCGGCAGCAGCCAGAGCGAGCTCTGCACGGTGAACGACTTGCCGGTCACGAGCACGAGGCCGACCATGACGAGCGACACCTCGGCGATCGTCGGGCGCCGGGCCGACGACAGCGCGAGCACCGCACCGGCCACGAGGGCGACGAGCCAGCCGACGACGGCGAGCGCCGTGACGGCCCCGGGGGGCAGCGGGTGCCCGGCGAGCTGCGGCAGCAGCCACGGCGAGCCGTAGCCGGCCCCGGCCGACGCCCAGCTCTGGTAGGACGACGCCGCCGCCTCGCGGTTGAGCAGCCAGAGCGCCGACAGCAGGGCGCCGAAGGTCAGCAGCGCGTAGCCGACGACGCGACCCATCTCGCGCAGCCGCCCGGACCGCACGCAGAGCAGGGCGATGGCCACGAGGATGAGCACGGGATAGGACCGCGCCCCGATCGCGAGTCCGAGCAGGACGCCCGCGAGCGTCGGGTTGCGCCGCGACCACGCCCACATGCCGGCGCTGGCGAGCGCCACCCCGAGCAGGTCGGCCGAGATGAAACCGGCGAGGACGACGACCGGCGACAGCGCGACGTGCGCGGCCGAGAAGGGGCGCGCGGCCGACGACGCGACGAGCCACACGATGGCGAGCAGCAGGAGGGTCAGCAGCACCGACCACAGCGCGAAGTACCACGCGGCGCGCGTCTTGAGCGAGCCGTCGTCGGGCCCGAGGCTCGCGACGGCGGTGAGCACCAGCCCGGTCAGGGGCGGCTGCCCCGTGAGCGGCGCCCCGTCGCCACCCTGGAGGTATGCCGCGAGGCCGGCCTTGACCTTCGAGTCGCGGTACGCGGTGGGCAGGTCGGCGTAGCAGGCGCTCCAGAACTGGGTGTCGCCCGTGAAGCCGGTGCGCAGGCAGGGCGCGCGCAGCAGGATCGCGAGGCCGGCGGTGACCGCCGTCAGGGCGGACAGCAGCGCGGCCGTGAGCACCCACGGGAGCTCACGGGCCGCGGCATACCGTCCGCGGGGGCCTCCGATGACCTCGGAGGCCGCCCGCACGACGGGGTCGTCGACCTTCTCGGTCACCGGGCGGTCACCCCGTCACCCCGCCACTCGATGCTCGCGCCCGCGTCATGGACCGTTGCCGGGTTTCGTCGAGGTCGGTGACGGTCCGGGCAGGGGGATCGTGATCGTGGGCTCCGCCGTCGTCGTCGTCGGCTGCGGCTTGCCCGTGCCGTTCGTCTTCGTCGGCACCTGCGTCGTCGTCGGGGCCGTGGTCGTCGGCTCCTGCGTCGTCGTGGTCGGCGCCTGGGTCGTCGTCTGCGGCGGCGGCGTGAACGTCGTCGTCGGGGTCGGGATCTTGTCGTCGCCGACACCGACGCGGTCCGGGAAGTCCTGGACCTCCATGTTCTCCGTCACGACCTTCATGAAGTCGTAGAAGACGTCGGCCGGGATCGTGCCACCCGTGAGGTTGGTGTCCTCGGCGTTCGTCAGCGTCTGCGGGTTGCCGTCGGCGTCGGGCTTGTACATGCCGATCGACACGGCCAGCTGCGGGATGAAGCCGGAGAACCAGATCGACTTGGCGTAGGACGACGTGCCCGTCTTGCCGGCGACCGGCCGGTCGAGCCGCTGGAGCTTCGTCGCGGTGCCGCCGTCCTTGACGGTGTAGGTCATGGCGTCGGTGACGTCGGCGGTCACGTCCTTGTCGAAGGCGCGCTTCGTCTGCGGCTTCGCCTCGTAGGTGAAGTCACCGGTCGTCGAGGTGACCTTCTTGACGAAGTACGGCTTGGCCCGCACGCCCTGCGACGCGATGGTCGAGTAGGCCGTGGCCATGTCGATGACGTGCGGCGAGGCGGTGCCGAGGACGTTGGTGAGCGTCTCGTCGAGACCGGGGGTCCGCTCCGGGATGCCGGCGTCGATGGCCGCCTGCCGGGTCAGCGCCGGCGTGATCGTGTTGTTGAGGTTGACGAAGGCCGTGTTGATCGAGCGACCGATCATGCGGCGCATGTCGACCATGCCGTAGGAGCGCTCGCCGAAGTTCGTGATCTTCGTGCCGTCGATCTCCTGGGGCTGGTCACCGTCGAACTTCGTCTTCGTCGAGATCCCGTCGCGGACGGCCGCGAGGACGGCGAAGGGCTTGAAGTTCGAGGCGCCCTGCATGATCGCCTGGGTCGAGGTGTTGAACTGCGACTTGGCGTAGTCGGCGCCGCCGTACATCGCGACGACCGCACCGTCGCCGGGCTTGACCGCCACGAGGCCGCCCTGCACCTTCTTGGGCAGGTTGTCCTTCATCGCGGCGATCGCCGCGGTCTGGGCCTTCTTGTCGATCGTCGTGACGATGCGCAGACCGCCGTTGTCGATGTCCTGCTCCGAGAGACCGGTCGAGACGAGCTCGCGCTTGACCTGGGCGGTGATGTAGCCGTTGGGGCCCGACGAGAACTTGTTGCCCTTGTAGGCCTGGATCTTCGGCAGCTCGGTGTACTTGGCCCGCTCGGCCGCGCTGAGCCAGCCCTCCTGCACCATGCCGTCGAGGACGTATGCGTAGCGCTTGGTGAGGTTGGCCTCGGCCGAGTCGCCGTTGGCCGGGTCGTAGAGGGAGGGAGCGTTGATGACCGACGCGAGGACGGCGCCCTCGCCGACGGTGAGCTTGGAGACGTCCTTGCCGAAGTACGCCTTGGCGGCGCTCTGGATGCCGTACGCGCCGCGGCCGTAGTAGATCGTGTTGAGGTACTTCTCGAGGATCTCGGACTTGGAGAGCTGGCCGTCGATCTTGACGGCGATGAGGATCTCCTTGGCCTTGCGGGAGATCGTGCGGTCCTGGGTCAGGAAGTAGTTCTTGACGTACTGCTGGGTGATCGTGGAGCCACCGACCTGGGACTCACCGGTGACGCTCGTCTTGACGGCGCGCAGGATGCCGCCGACCGAGATGCCGTTGTTCTGGTAGAACGTGCGGTCCTCGGCGGCGATGTGCGCGTCCTGGACGAACTTCGGGACCCGGTCGAGCTTGACCGACTCGCGGTTGCCGTCCTGGACGGCGATGCGGTCGAGCTCGGTCTTGCCGTCGCTGTAGTAGACGATCGAGACCTGCTTGTTGGCGAGCTCGTTCGGCTGCGGGATGGCGGTCTGGTTGTAGGCGATGACGACGCCGACGACGCCGAGGACGAGCAGCACCGCGGCGGCGATCGAGCCCCACTTGAGCGTGCCGAGCACCCACTTCTTCCAGCCGGTGCGGCCCTCGCCGTCCCCGTCCTGGAAGGCTGTGCCTCCCGCGGACCGGCCGTTGCCCTTGCCATTGCCTGCGCGCTGGGCCCGGCCCTTGTCGGCCGCCAGCTGGGCAGCGCGGATGTCGCGCCTGCTCTGCGTCACAACCTGCTCCATTCACTGATCAGGCCCGAGAAACCGTCCCGGGCCGCCACTCAGTATGACCTGACCGGCGCCGTGACGACGAAACGACGGAGGCGGCTCACACGACCGGCACAAGCGCCCCACAGACTGTTTTCACATACCCGCGGGCGGCGTGCAACCTTTCTCCGGGGTCAGCCGGTCCTGCAGGATGTGACGACAGTGACAGGCACCGAGGCCGGGGCGAGCGCCCTCTCCGCCGGGCCGCTGACAGGGGGACGAGCCGTGGACCGAGCCTCCTTCGACGACTTCGTGGCGACGCGTTCGACCCGACTGCTGCGGACGGCATACCTGCTCACGCACGACCGCGCGCTCGCCGAGGACCTCGTGCAGACCTCCCTCGCCAAGGCGTGGTTCGCGTGGGGCCGCATCGAGGGCCAGCCCGACGCGTACGTCCGCCGGGTCATGGTCAACACGTACTCGAGCTGGTGGCGGCGCCGCTGGAACGGCGAGGAGGCGACGGCCCAGCTGCCCGAGCGGGCTGCGGGGGCCGGGCACCGCGCCACCGAGGACGGGCGCGTGGACGACCGCACCGACCTGTGGCGGGCCCTCGCTCGCCTGCCGAGGCGCCAGCGGGCCGTCGTCGTGCTGCGCTTCTACGAGGACCTGTCCGAGATCGAGACCGCCGAGATCCTGCAGTGCTCGGTCGGCACCGTGAAGAGCCAGGCGAGCCGCGCGCTCGCCAAGCTCCGCATCGACCCCACCCTGAGCCCGATCTCCGACGAGGAGCGTGTCCGATGAACCTCTCCGACCTGCGCGACGAGCTGACCACGCACGCCGCCGACCTCGGCACCGCCCCCGACTTCTCGGCCGGTGTCGCCGGCCGGGTGCGCACGACCAGGCGCCGCCGCGCCGTGGCGGCCGGCTCGGTCGCGACGCTCACCGTCGCGGCCCTCGCCGTCGGGGTCGTGACCTCGCTCGGCCGACCGGCGCCGACCGTCCCCGCCGGGTCGCCGTCGAGCGCCGCCCCGATGATCGGGGCCGACGGCATGCCGTTCCGCTCCGTCCCCGACGCTCCCGGCGACGTCGTCAAGGACGGCCTGCGCTACCGGGCCGAGGTCGCGGACGACACCCTCGTCGCCGGCTTCATCGGTGACCGTGGCCAGGGGCAGTTCTCGCTGCTCTGGGAGCCCACGACGACGCACGTGTCCGTCGGCGCGGAGTGCTGGTTGCCGGGCCTGACCGCCGAGAAGGCCTCGGCATACATGGTCAGCGTCAGTCTCCGGGGGACCCCGGGGTTCTTCGGCAGCTCGTGCACAGGTGGCCGACCGCAGCTGCGCGACCTGCCCGCCGGGGGGACCGTCCCCGGCGAGCCGGGCCAGGGCTGGTCCGAGCTCACGGTGGGCCGCGCCGCCTCCGTCCGCATCCAGCTCGTCGACGCGACGACGAACAAGCCGGCCGCGGTCGACGGTGCCCAGCTGACCGGCGCGGTCTACGAGATGGGCGCACGGACGACGGTCAAGGACCTGTCCGGCACGCCCGTGGCGGCCCTCCCCGACGTCATCGAGCGTCAGGGCTACCGCTACCGCCTCGAGGGCCGCGTCTCGGTGGCCGACGCGACGACGCGCGACGAGCTCGTCGTCCCGACACCCGGGGGTCGGCCGTTCCTCGTCACCTACGGGTATGCCGGCACCGGCAGCCCGTCCGTCGGGGCCGAGCGCCTCGACGGCCTCGCCGACCAGGGCACCGAGATCTCGGGCGGCCTGACGACGGCGGCGCAGCCGGCCCGGGCCGAGGGCACCGTGACCCTCCGGCACGAGGGTCAGCTGCCACCGTCCGGGGTGCGGCTCGTCGCGGTCTACACCCCCGAGCCCTGACGCCGAGCCGCTGAGCCCGACCCGCGGCCGGGTCAACCAACAGGCACGAACCACCCAGGCGTCGGACACATGCCGAGACCGGGTTCGGTCCTGCCGGTTGACCCGACAGTCACGACGATGTATCGCAGCGATATATCTGCGTGTATGGTGAAGCCGTGCCGAAGTCCGAACGCCCCCAGAGCCGCCGCGCCGCGCTGCTCGAGTTCGCGGTCCTCGGCCTGCTCCACGACGGCCCGCTGCACGGCTACGAGCTGCGCAAGCGCCTCACCACCGCGCTCGGCATCTTCCGCGCGCTGTCCTACGGCTCGCTCTACCCGGCGCTGCGCCACCTCGTCGACTCCGGCTGGATCCACGAGACCACGGAGGCCGCGACCGGCAGCAGCAAGCGCCCCCGCATCACCTACGAGCTGACGGCCGACGGCAAGGAGCACTTCCAGGACCTCGTAGCGGCCAGCGGCCCCGACGCCTGGGACGACGACGACTTCGACGTCCGCTTCGCCTTCTTCTCCCGCACCGAGGCACAGGTCCGCCTCCGCATCCTCGAGGGCCGGCGCTCCCGGCTCGAGGAGCGCCTCGCCAACATCCGCGACGCCTCACAGGCCCGCCGCGAGCGGATGGACAGCTACACCCTCGCCCTCCAGCAGCACGGCGAGGAGCGCGCCGAGCGCGAGGTGCGCTGGCTCGAGGAGCTCATCGTCGCCGAACGCCGCGCCGCCCTCGACCCGGGCCCGGCGGCATACGACGAGCCCGCGGCACCGGCCACCACAGACATCACCACCCCCCAGAGCACGACCACCAACAACAAGGAGTGATCCATGGGATCCGTACGCGTCGCCATCGTCGGCGTCGGCAACTGCGCGAGCTCGCTCGTGCAGGGCGTCGAGTACTACAAGGACGCCGACCCGACCACCGGTGTCCCCGGCCTCATGCACGTCAAGTTCGGCGAGTACCACGTCTCTGACGTCGAGTTCGTCGCCGCGTTCGACGTCGACGACAAGAAGGTCGGCAAGGACCTGTCCGAGGCCATCAACGCCTCGGAGAACAACACCATCAAGATCGCCGACGTCCCCACGACGGGCGTCGAGGTCCAGCGCGGCCACACGCTCGACGGTCTCGGCAAGTACTACCGCCAGACGATCGACGAGTCGGGTGCCGAGCCGGTCGACGTCGTGCAGGTCCTCAAGGACCGCAAGGTCGACGTCCTCGTCTCCTACCTCCCGGTGGGCTCCGAGCAGGCCGACAAGTTCTACGCCCAGTGCGCCATCGACGCGAAGGTCGCCTTCGTCAACGCCCTGCCGGTCTTCATCGCCTCCGACCCCGAGTGGGCCGCGAAGTTCGAGGCCGCCGGCGTGCCGATCATCGGTGACGACATCAAGAGCCAGGTCGGCGCGACGATCACGCACCGCGTCATGGCCAAGCTCTTCGAGGACCGCGGTGTCGTGCTCGACCGGACGTACCAGCTCAACGTCGGCGGCAACATGGACTTCAAGAACATGCTCGAGCGCGAGCGCCTCGAGTCCAAGAAGGTCTCCAAGACGCAGGCCGTCACGAGCAACCTGACCGGCCCGCTCTCGGGTCTCGTCGACAGCAAGAACGTCCACATCGGCCCGTCCGACTACGTCGCGTGGCTCGACGACCGCAAGTGGGCCTACGTGCGCCTCGAGGGTCGCGCCTTCGGCGACGTGCCGCTGAACCTCGAGTACAAGCTCGAGGTGTGGGACTCCCCCAACTCGGCCGGCATCATCATCGACGCCATCCGTGCGGCGAAGATCGCCAAGGACCGTGGCATCGGCGGCGCCCTGCTGTCCGCCTCGTCCTACCTCATGAAGTCCCCGCCGGAGCAGCGCCCGGACGACCTCGGTCGCGCCAAGCTCGAGGCCTTCATCGCAGGCACCGAGGAGCGCTGACCCTCCGGTCACGACCGCATGATCCGGTATGCCGTGAGGCCCCCTTCCGTCCGGAAGGGGGCCTCACGCGCGCCGCGTGACGTGCGGAGCGGCTACCTGAGGGCCGTGCCGGTCGTCGTGCCCCTGGGTGCGTCGACGACGCAGATGATCTCGCGGCTGCCGCGCCAGGAGTACTCGTCCGTCGGGTAGATGAAGGACGGGCTGAGGTCGTCGTAGGCCCGGTCGGTGATGAGAGGGTCGGCCTTCTCCGAGCAGCCCTTCTCGGCCGCCTGCACGACCTTGTCCTCGCCGGGCCACCGGCCGGCGGGCATGGCGAAGATCGTGACGACCTGGCTCTCATGGGCCGTCGTGCACGGCAGGATCGTGACGCTGTCGACCTCGTCGCGGCCGGCGCCGGAGAAGCAGTCGCCGGCCTCGAGGTCCTCGACGTAGGCATCGGTCGTCTGCGTGACCGCACCTGATGCGGTGCGTTCGGGGCCGCTCGTGACCACCGCGGCGACGAAGAGCACGACCCAGCCGAGCAGCCACAGCACGCCGAGCACGATGCCCGTGACGGCCATGCCGCGGCCTCGCTGGATCCGCCTGTGCAGCTGGTTCAGGGCGACGGCGCCGAGGACGATCGCGACGATGGCCGCGATCGGGAAGATGCCGACGAGGCCGCAGCAGAGAGCCGCGATGGCGAGCCCGTTGGTGCCCGGTGTCGGCACCGGCTCGAACGACAGGGAGCCCGACGAGGGCATCGCTCCCGTCGGCGGCAGCCCGATCCCGGCCGGAACCGTCCACGGCGCCGGGGCGCCGGGCGGCATCATCGGCGGCGGTGCCGGGTAGCCGGTTGGGCTCGAAGCGTCGGCGGTCTGCACGGGTGGCGCGTCGGCGTCCGGGTTCGGCTGTGGCGGGCCGCTCGGCGGCGGCAGTTCGGCGGTCACGACGGGGAGCATCGCAGGTCACCGCGCGACTCGGGACGAATGGGGACGTCCGCGACCGGATCGTGACGAGCACCGCGTCCGGCGCGGCGAACCGCGCCCACGCGAGCGGGCGGGAAGGCTTCTCGCTCAGCCGGCTGACGGCATACGCGAGGGGTTCTCAGCGCGCTCCGCCTCGGCAGCCCCGGCGCCCTCGTCACGGTGCCGGCGCACCTGCCAGACGACGAGCGCGACGACCACGACGACGCCCACCGCGACGGCGGCGCCGCGGCCGAGCCACGTCTCGACCCGGGCGTAGGAGCGGCCCGCGAGGTAGCCGGCCGTGACGACGACGCTCCCCCAGGCGATCCCGCCGGCGGCGTTCCACACGAGGAAGGTCGGGTAGTGCATCTTCGACATCCCGGCCAGCGCCGGCATGACGGCGCGCAGGAACGCGGTCCAGCGGCCGAGGAAGACGGCGGCGCCGCCGCGCCGGCCGAGGAAGCCCTGCGCCTGGTCGATGCGCTCGCGGTGCCGGTCGAAGGCGCGGAGCGCGACGACCCGGCCCCCGAGGTGGCGGCCGACCTCGAAGCCGACGGTGTCGCCGACGATCGCGGCCGCGACGACGACGACGAGCACCGCGGCGAGCGGCACGTGCCCGAGCGAGGCCGCGACGCCGCCGAGGACGGCGACGGTCTCGCCGGGCACGACGAAGCCGACGAAGAGCGCGTCCTCGACGAAGACGACGCCCCCGACGACGAGGAGCACGAGCCAGACCGGGGCGTGGAGCACCTGGTTCGTGATGGTGTCGAGCAGGGCGCTCACGTCGGGCTCCTCGGGACGGCGACAGGTTCCACGCGCAGTCTCGGCGAGTCGGCTGGGCGCCCGCTGGATGTGCGTCACAACATTTGGACACCCATAACGCGATGCATGGTTCTGTGGCGACAATGAGTCGCAGACCAGGGCGCGCCGTGCGCCCGACCGCGAGAGGACGAGCCGATGGCAACACCGCGACTGGGCGAGATCGCCCCCGACTTCGAGGCCACGACGACAGAGGGCCCGATCCGCTTCCACGACTGGAAGGACGCCAGCTGGGCCGTCCTCTTCAGCCACCCGGCAGACTTCACGCCGGTCTGCACCACCGAGCTCGGCCGCGTCGCCGCCCTCGACGACGAGTGGACCCGGCGCGGCGTCAAGGTGCTCGCCGTGTCGGTCGACCCGATCGAGCAGCACGAGGAGTGGAAGGGCGACATCGAGGAGGTCAGCGGCGCGACCGTCGGCTACCCGATCATCGCCGACGACTCCCGTCAGGTCTCCGAGCTCTACGACATGATCCACCCCGGCGAGGGCGACACCTCGGGCGTGCGCTCGGTCTTCATCATCGACCCGAACCACAAGGTCCGCCTGTCGCTGACCTACCCCAAGAGCGTCGGCCGCAACTTCGACGAGATCCTCCGCGCCGTCGACGCGCTCCAGCTGACCGACAGCGGCCCCTTCTCGACGCCGGCCGACTGGCGTGAGGGCCAGAAGGTCATCGTCGCCCCGACCGTCTCGACCGCCGACGCCCGCGAGCGCTTCGGTGCCGACGCCGTCGACGAGGTCAAGCCCTACCTGCGCTTCACCAGCGCCCCCGCCTGAGCGCGCGGACGACACGACGGGGCGGTCACCCTCCCCGAGGAGTGACCGCTCCGACGTCGTGCGACCCGCCCCGTCACGACAGGCGCGCGGCCTCGGCGCTCGTCAGGGCAGGGGAACCGTCCGAGCCCGGGTTGGCGGCCGCGTACGCCACGAGCGCGTCCGCCGAGTCCCGGGCACTGCCGCCCCGGAGGGTGACCCGCGCGGCGATGAGGCCGGCGACCATCGGGGTCGCGAAGGACGTGCCGCTCCAGACGGCGAGGCCGTCCGGGAAGTCCTCGACCTGCCCCGTCCGCGGCGGCTCGAGGTACTCGTACGGGCCGGTCGGGTAGGCGTTGAGGATGTCGGTCCCGAGGGCATAGGCGTCGACCCACGGCCCGAAGTTCGAGAAACCCGCCCGGGCGTCGCCCGGCCCGTCGAGCGCCCCGATGCCGTAGGCCCACTCGAAGGCAGCCGGCCAGAACGGCCCCTCGTCGCCGTCGTTGCCGGCCGCGGCCACGAGAACGGTCTCGCCCTCGGCGCCCTGGAGGACCTCCTCCCAGAAGACCTCGAACGACAGCAGCGGACGGTCGAGGCGCGTGCAGGTGCCACCCGAGAAGCTGATGACCTCGGGACGCGACTCCACGAGCGAGAGGTCCATCGAGTCGCACAGCCCGTCGACCATGTCGCTCTCGAAGACGGTGCCACCGACGGTCAGGACCGCCTCGACGTTCACTGCTGCCGCCGGCGCGTACGACCGCACGACACCGGCGATGAAGGTGCCGTGACCGCGGTAGTGGCCGACGCCCGTGGGCTCCGGTTCGCCCGTCACGCCCGCGAGCCACGAGTGCTCGGCGACGACGTCCTCGAAGAGCCCCGTGTCGACGACGGCGACGCGGCGGTCATGACCGTCCAGCTCCACGTCGAGGTTGAAGCCGGTCGGCACGCTACCCGAGCCGGGCACGGGTTCGGCCGGGGCACACCAGGTCTTGCAGACGTGCAGGAGGTGGTCCGGGGTGGCGACGCCCTCGCCGACGCTCTCGTCGAGCTCGCGCAGGATGACCTCGAGGGGGCGCGGGTCGTCGGGGATCCCGAGGACCGTCAGGCCCTCCAGCCTGGACGTCCGCTGGCCCGGTGGCTCGATGCCGAGCTGCCCGCACACGGCATCGACGGCGGCGGTGCGCACCAGAACCCGCCGGGGCGCATACATCGACACCGCGGTCCGTTGGGCATCACGGGCCACGACGAGGTCGACGCCCTGGGCCTCCCAGGCCTGCTGGATGAGCCGGGCCTGCACGATGGAGCGGCGGACCTTGAGCGGGTCGTTCGGCGGCGGACCCCACCACAGCTCGTCCGGCGCGGGCTCGGGAAATCCTTGGGGCAGCGGGGCATCGGTGGTGCCATCATCACTAGTAGTCATCAGTACCTCCGGGGCGGGGACATGAAACAGGTCCGACATGAGCGCCAGACATGCAGCAGACGAGGCGGTCGCCGCGCCTGATACATCTCCCCCGAGGCCGCTCGCCGAGGACCTCCTACCTCTGGCAATATCCCAGCCGGCACTCGCCACCACCACGGCTTTGGAGATGCTCGCCCGGGCAGCCGCACCCCGCGAGCGTTCGCTGGCGCACCATGCGATCGCGATCGTCGAGCGAGATCGCGGCCGCACCGAGCCTGCGCTGGCTCAGTGCCGAGAGGCCTTGCGGTATGCGCGTCGCGCCGGCCCGGACCGGGAGGCGGAGGTGCGTGCGACGTTCGGGACGACGCTCGTCTTCGCCGGACAGACCACGAAGGGACTGCTGCAGCTCGAGCGCGCCCTGCGTCTCAGCACCGGGCCGGCCCGGCACCGCGTGCTGCATCTGCGCGGCTGCACCTTCTGGCTCCTCGGGCGCTACGACGAGGCGGTCCGTGACCTCACCCGCGCCGTCGAGCTGAGCCGGCGCGCCCACGACAAGCTCTGGGAGGGACGGGCGCTCGGGTCGCGTGGGGACGCCCGGCGGGCCCTCGGCGACGCGGCCGGCTCGAGCGCCGACTACGCCGCGGCCGAGGCCGCGCACCTCGAGATCGGCGCGGTCCTCGAGGCGACGCTCTCGGCCCGCAACCGGGCGCTCGTGGCCCTCCAGCGCGGTGACGTCGTCGCGGCCCTGACTCTCATGGAGCAGGCCGAGGAGCGCTACCGCGCGGCGGGGGTCGACCAGGTCGAGCAGCTCGTCGACCACGCCGACGCCCTGCTCACGGCACGCCTCGCCGCCGAGGCGCAGGTCATGCTCGAGACCGCACTCTCCCGGCCCGACCTCGCCGCCGTCTGGCGCGCCGACCTCCTGCTGGCGTCGTCACGCGCCGCTCTGCTCCAGGAGCAGTGGGAGACAGCCGCGTCCCGCGCGAACGAGGCGGAGGAGACGTTCCGCGCCCACCGCCGACCCCGCTGGGCTGCCCGTTCGACCCTGCTCGGCCTCGAGGCGGCGTATGCCGCGGAGCAGGAGGCTCGCAGGTCCACGGACGGCGTCAGCGCCCGGCACCGGCCCTCCCTTCCCGAGCTGCTCCAGCGCGTCCGCGCGCTCGTACGCGTCCTGCGCCGCCTCGAGGACCCGGCTCTGCCCGAGGCGCTCCTGCTCCTCGCGCAGGTGGCCGGGGACACCGGTCACGTGCGGGTCCGGTCGCAGGCGCTCGACGACGCAGCGGCGCGACGGCATGACGGGGCGCCGCTTCCGCGGGCAGCGGCGTGGCTCGCACAGGCGATGCTCGCCGAGCAGGTGGGCGACCGTCGCTCCCTGCGCCACGCCTGCCGCCGCGGCCTGGATGCCGTCGACGAGCACCGGTCGCTCATCGGCGACCTCGAGCTGCGGGCCCTCGCGAGCGGCTACGGGCTCGAGCTCGTCTCGCTCGCCGTCGAGGACGCCGAGCGGGCCGGGGACGCGCGGGCCGTGCTGTGGTGGACCGACCGCTGGCGGGCGACGGCGCTGACCGGCCCGGCCGCGCGTCCGCCGGACGACCCCGAGCTGGCCAGCCAGGTCTCCGCCCTGCGGGACGTGACCCGCCGGCTCACGCTCCGGGGCGAGGAGGGGCACCTCGTCCGAGAGCGGAACCGCCTCGAGACGGCGGTGCGCAGTCGCTACCGCCGCCTTCGCGCCGAGAGCTCCGACGCGCCCGGGCCGGACCTGACCCGCCTGACCGAACGGCTCGGCGGCACGACGCTGCTCTACGTCGCCATCGTGCGCGGGAGCCTCTTCGCCGTCACCGTGGCCGACGGCCGGGCGCGGCTCCGACGTCTCGGAGATGCCGTGACGGCCGAGCGCGAGGCGGCCCATGCGCGCTTCGCCCTGCGCCGGGCCGCCTACGGCCGGGTCGTCGACGTGACGGCCGTCGGACAGCGTCTCCAGGCCGGGATCCTGGGCGACCCGGACCCCGCCTGGTCGCGGGCATCGGTCCTCGTCGTGCCCGCCGCGTCCTTGCTGACCGTGCCGTTCGGGATGATGCCCGCGATGCGTGACTCCGCCCTGACGGTGTCGCCGTCCATCGCCCTGTGGAACCGCGCGCAGGACGTCCGGGCGGGCCGAGGCCACGGCGGCCACGTCGCCCTCGTGACGGGGCCGGGGCTCAGCACCGAGCAGCGAGAGGTCGCAGACCTGCGGCGCCTCCACGCCGACGCCGTCGTGCTCGGCGGCGGCGCGGCGACCGTCGACCGCACGCTGGAGGTGCTCGAGGGCGCCCGCCTGGCCCACATCGCCGCCCACGGCACCTTCCGGGGCGACGCGCCGCTCTTCTCCTCCCTCATGCTCGCCGACGGACCGCTCATGGTCCACGACCTCGATCGCCTGTCCCGTCCGCCGCGCTCGGTCGTGCTGTCGGCCTGCGACTCCGGGGGCGTCCACCCGATCGGCGCCGACGAGGCCCTCGGTCTCGTGTCGAGCCTGCTCGCCATGGGCACCCATTCGGTCGTCGCGAGCGTCAACCCCGTCAACGACGCCGCCACCGTGCGGCTCATGACCATCGTGCACACCGCCGTCGCCGCCGGCGGCTCACTCGCGGACGGTCTGCGCGCGGCTCGGTCCGCCGCAGGCGGCGACCCGATGCTCGCGGCCACGGCGGCGTCGTTCACCGTGTGGGGCAGCTGAGGAGGTATGCCGGCCTGCTGGCTCAGCGCGCCTCGAACCACCGCGTCGACATGACCCTGTGCCCGGCGTGCTCGAGCACCACGCGCGCGAGCCCCAGGGGCACCCGCTCGAAGGTGAACCGGCCCTCGTCGAGGGCGACTCGCGTCTGGGACGCGGAGGTCTCGAGCACGACCTCCGACCCGGCGGCATACGGCTCGGTGCCGTCCATGACCACGCCGATGACGCGCGTGAAGTCACCACGGCGGCTCACCTCGATCTCGATCGAGGTGCCCTCGTGCTCGAAGACGATGAGGTGAGAGGCCGTCCCCGACCCGTCCGCCTCGCGGACGGCCACCTCGGAGAGGGCCTCGGTCACCAGTGCCATGAGGGCGGTGTCGGCGTGTCGCAGCGCGAAGGCGGCTCGGCCCAGCTCGACGACGTCATCGGGGACCGGGTCGACCGCGTCGGCGACGCGCCGCAGTCGCGCGAGGAGCTGTTCGTCGTCGACGTGCAGGTCGTGGTCACTCATCACGCCCTCCTTTCCGTGTCGAGGTCGGAGCCGGACTCCCGGACGATCGTCCTGAGTGCCTCGAGGCAGCGCATCCGCGTCGGCCCGATCGAGCCCACCGGCATCCCGAGCGCCTCCGAGATGAGCTTGTAGTTGGGTCGGTCGCTCGCCATGAGCGCCCGGAGGAGGACCTGGCAGCGCTCCGGCAGGTGGCGGAAGCACGACCAGAGCTCACCGTCGCGCTCGTCGTCGAGCAGCGCCGCGTCGAGAGCGAGAGCCTGCTCGTCGGGAACGTCCGTCGCGAGGTCGTCGTCGCGCACGAGGTGCTCACGCTTGCCCTTGCGCAGGACGGCCAGGGCCTCGTGCTGGGCCGTCGTCGACAGCCACCCGGCCAGGGCCTCGGGCTGCTTGATCGAGTCGAGGTGGTCGAGGAGCTTGAGCCACGTGTTCTGCACGACGTCGGCGGCGTCCTCCTGTCGGAGCCGGTGGCCGCGCGCGACGCCCCAGAGCAACGACGAGAAGCGCTCGACGATGGTGTTCCACGCGGTGGCGTCTCCGTGGGAGGCGCGGGCGACCAGCTCGGTGAGTTCACCAGGTTCGCCCATGCGTCGCCCCTCCTCTGGGTGCTCAGTCTAGGTCTCACACCGGGCAGACGCGGCTGTCAAGCGAATTGATACGTGCAGGTCGACACGTGGTGGGCCGGGGCATGCGAAAGGGTGGCCGCTCCTCCCCTGTACGGGAGCGACCACCCTTCGCGACGGGTGCTGCGGAGCTCGTGGCTCACGCGGCAGCCGGGCTCACTTCGACGACGTCTGCTTCTGCGTCTCGGCGTTCGTCTTGCACTTCTTGCCCATGGCGTCGAGCTTGTCGCCGGCGGCCGAGACGACCTGGCGCTGGCCGTGCCAGTCGCTCTGGAAGCGGTCGGCGTCCGTGCCGCCCCAGTTGCTCTTGATCGTGGAGACGGCGCCGTTGACGGCCTCGACGATGCCCTCGAGCTCGCCCTTGTAGCCGACGAGCTTGTCACCGGACGCGGACACCGCGTCGGCGTTCATACCCTTCTTGTAAACAGCCATGTCAGTTCCCCTTCAGAAGTCTGCGTGTGTGGGTTGGTCTGGAGATGAGGTGGATCAGTACTGCGACGAGGTGCTGCGCTGCTGCTGGACCTCGTGGTCGATCGTCGACTTCATCTCGGTGAGCAGCTTCTGGGCCTTCTGGAGCTCGGGACGGTGCGTGCCGGTCCACTCCTGCTCGAACTGCTTGGAGTCGTCACCCTGCCAGTTCTGCTTCAGGGACTCGACCTCCTGGTCGACCTTCGTGATGAGCTTCTGGATGGCCTCCGCCTGCTGCTGCAGGACGTTGCCCTGGGCGTTGACCTCATCGTCGTTCATTCCGAGCCAAGCCATGACCTTCTCCTTTGCCTGTGTTCCCCCGACTGATTCGGGAAGTTCTCTTCCGGACCAACCGTGCAGGCCCGCGCTGTGCCAACTCCTCGACGTCCGCTGCGCCTTCGGGCAGTTCGTCCCGATGGGCGGCTTTCGTCGACATGCAGAAACCTATGTCAGCCCTCGGGGGGTGTCGATGGGGAGCACTCCCCATGATTCGAGGGCCGCGTCGGACACCGATGGCGAATGCCGTGTGCGTCGTCCGATTCCCTTGTGCGCCAATGCTTTCGGTGTGGTCTTCACACTCACGGGCGGGCCACCTGGAGGAGCTCGAACTTGCCCTTCTCGATGATGAAACCACGGCCCGGGGGGAGCTCTGCCCGGTTGAGGGCGGGGAGGTTGGCCTTGAAGACGGACAAGCCCTCGTTGCCGTCGGGGTGCAGGGCGAGGCCCGAGCGCGACGTCTTGAGCAGGGCCTGGAGGCCGAAGTTGCTGCTGAAGAAGGCGGCCTCGCCCTCGGCGACGACGAGCTGGTCGTTGTCGACGCAGGCTTTGGCCAGGGTCGTCAGCGCGTTCTCGGCACCCGACGGCGCGAGGTCGTCGATGCGTTCGACGAAGACGGCGATCGGCCTCGTGACGCGCCCCTCCTCGATCTCGGCAGCGAGCCGGCCCGCGAGGGCCGTCGTGGCCTCGCCACCGACGGCGGTCTCGGCCCAGATGCCGAGGTCGAGCAGCTCGGACGTGCGACGCGGCGTCATGAGGTAGAGCGCCGATCCCGAGCTGAACCGGAAGAGGCCGGCTGCGGTCGTGGCCACGGCCGTGGTGCGTCCCGAGCCGGACGGGCCGGTGATGATGAACGTGCCCTTGGGGTCGAAGCCGATCGGCTCGAGCGTCGAGGACGCGACCCCGACGACGGGACGCCCGCCGAACTCCGACGGGAGGTCTCCGAGCGGGATGACCTCGGCAAGGCTCTCGATCGGCGGGGCCTGGCTGACGCCGGCCTTGCGGGTCGCGTCGGCGAAGGCCTCGATCGCAGCGGCCTGCACGGTGACGTCGGACGAGCCGCCGAGCACCGCGACCTGGACCTCGGAGCCGGACATGAGACCGCGGCCGGGGGGCGAGGCCATCGTCAGGACGTCACCGGGCACGCCGAAGACGGAGTAGTCGTCGACGTTGCTCATGCGCAGGATGATCCGGCCCTGCACGGCTGCGGCGAGGTTCGTCGGCAGTCCGGTGCGCTGGTCGGACGCGATGATGAAGTGCACGCCGACGGGTCGGCCGTCGGCCGCGAGACCGGCGAGCATGTCGAGCCACTGGAAGCGGCCGCCGACCTCGTAGGCCTGGCGGAAGGCCGTCATGTTGTCGATGAGGACGATGACGCGCGGCTCGTCGGGACGGCCGGCGAGGCGCCGGTAGTCGGTGATCGTCGCGGCGCTGACGGCCGAGTAGCGCGAGGCGCGCTCGTCGATGGTGGCCCGGAGCGTCCGGATGAGGCGGATGACGCGCTCGTGGTCGCCGCCGGGGATGATCGAGCCGACGTGCGGCAGGGACTCGAGCATCGCGAGGCCGCGGTTGCCGAAGTCGAGGCCGTAGACGTGGCAGGGCCCCCCGCGCACCGTGTAGCCGGCCGCGATCGCCATCGACCGGAGGAAGACGGACTTGCCGGAGCCCGACGTGCCGTAGATCGCGATGTTGCCCTCCTTGTCGGGGCGGAACGCGATCTCGGGCTGGGCCTGGTTGTCGGGGTCGTCGGCGACGCCGAAGACGAGCTCGTCGTCGCGGCGCTGCGTCGGCAGGGTCGCGAGGTCGTAGACCGAGCGCATGTCGGGCAGCCACGGCTTGCGGGGCTTGGGCAGCTCGGCCACGCGGGCGGCGCGGCCGAGCGTGCTGACGAGCCGCTGGATGTCGGTGGGCCCGAGGTCGGCGGCCTCGTCGGCGCCCTCGACGCGCGGCGGCTCCCACTCGACGCCTCGGCCGAAGGTGAGCGTCTCGACCTTCATGTCGGGCGGCGGCGGGACGTCGGAGGTCCACCCACCGGCATACCCCGTCTGGAAGGGGACGAGCCGCCCCGGGCCGGTCTTGGACACGGCGCGGCCGGGCAGCGCGGGGTCGAAGAAGGCGGCCTCCTTGGAGCCGAGCACGTCGTCGGAGTCGTTCTCGTCGGCCATGCGCAGCGCCATGCGGAGGTTGGTGTTGGCCCGGAGGTTGTCCTTGATGACGCCCGCGGGTCGCTGCGTCGCGAGGATGAGGTGCAGGCCGAGCGACCGGCCTCGCTGCGCGACGTTGACGACGCCGTCGACGAACTCCGGCACCTCCTGGACGAGGGCCGCGAACTCGTCGACGACGATGATGAGCGACGGCGGGGCGTCGACCTCGCCGCGGCGCTCGAGCTCGACGAGGTCCTTGGCCTTGTGCCGCGCGAGCAGGTGCTCGCGGTAGTGCAGCTCGGCCGCGAGGGAGGCGAGCGCACGGCGCACGAGGTGCGGCGAGAGGTCGGTGACGAGACCGACGGTGTGCGGCAGCTTGACGCAGTCGCGGAAGGCCGATCCGCCCTTGTAGTCGACGAGGAGGAAGGTGACGCGCTGCGGCGAGTGGGCCGCGGCCATGCCGAGGATCCAGGCCTGGAGCAGCTCGGACTTGCCGGCACCGGTCGTGCCGCCGACGAGGGCGTGCGGGCCGTCGGAGCGGATGTCGACGGAGAAGGTGCCCTGGCTCGACTGTCCGACGATGGCGCGCAGGTTGCCGGGCTTGCGGGGCAGGACGGCGGGCGCGTAGGGACCGGTGAGGATCGAGCGCGACTCGCCCCACTTCTCGATGACGGCCTCCTCGGAGCTCGCGAGGTCGGTGCCGGCGAGGGTGAGGAGCGAGACGGCGCGTGGCAGGTCGCTCGCGTCGTCGACGGGGACGCCGGCGTCGACGACGGGGGCGAGCTGGCGGCTACAGGCCATCGCCTCGTCGTAGCCGATGCGGTCGACGGCGACGGGCTGCACCTCCTCGCCGGCGTGGACGTAGCCGGCGAGCGAGCTCTGGTCGTCGCTGACGACGAGGAAGGTGTGGCAGGCGGCCGGCAGCAGCTGCTGGGTCTCGGCGACCCAGAGCACGACGATGCCCTGGTGGTGGCCGCGCTCGGCGATGGCGACGAGGCGGCTGCGGTCGATCGGCGCGTCGCTCTCGACGAGCACGAGGACGGTCGGGCGTTCGGCGCTGGCCTGCTCCCGCTCCTTCGCGGTGCCCTTGGCCTCGATGATGTCCTCGAGGGCGTCGGCGAGCGCCGAGCAGGCCGGAGCGCTGGCAGCGAGGTGGTCGGTGCCGATCGGGCTGTGGGGCGAGGTCGTGTGCGGCAGCCACTTGAGGAAGTCCCAGTCGCGGGCCGAGCTGCCGGAGGCGAACGAGCAGACGACGAGCTCGGCGGGCGAGTGCAGCGCCGCGGTCTGGAGCACGACCGAGCGCGCGGCACCGAGGGCGTTGGCCCGCTGGCCCGCGACACCGATGGCGCCGTCGGCGAGCGGGGTCGCGACGATCGGCACGTCGTGCACGACCTCGAGGCCGTGCAGCTGCTCGGAGACCTCGAGCCACGCCTCGGCCTTGGAGCGGCCTACGGCCGGCATCTTGATGGCCGAGCGGGACGGGCGGGTGCCGAGCCCGAGCCGCAGCTCGGCGTAGCCGTTGCCGTCACGACGGCGGGTCCAGAGCAGGGCGCTGCGGTCGCGCACGGCCGTCAGGCAGTCGACGCCGCTGGGGTGCTCCCCGCGACGGGTGTGGCCCTCGACCTCGAGGGAGCCGCGGATGCGCTGCGAGAGCAGGGCGAGGTCCTCCGTGAAGTCCTCCATCGCCTGCTTGAAGTCCTTCTTCTGCTGGCGGCGGGACTCGTAGTACGTGCCCGCCATCATCATCGGCATCATCAGCATGAAGATGATCGAGAAGGCGCTGCGGGTGATGAGGTACATGACGATGCCCATGAGCAGCGGCACGATCATCGCGACGAGCGGCATCGGCTGGAGCTTGCCGCGCTCGGGCAGGTCGGGGACCTGCCACTCCTGGCCGGCGAAGAGGGGCGCGACGCGGGGTGACCGCGAGAACGCCACCGTGCCGGCGTCGCCCGACAGCACGCCGCTGCCGGGGCGGCTGACGACGCCGTCGCCCTGCAGGTGCACCTCGAGCTCGGTGTCGCCGACGCGCACGACGTCGCCGCTCTTGAGGTGGGCGCGGGTGACCTGCTGGCCGCCCGCGGTGATGCCGTTGGCCGAGCCGAGGTCGACGACCTCGACGACCTCCTGGATGACGAGCTTGGCGTGCTTGCGCGAGACGGACTCGTCGGACAGCTGCACCTCACAGCCGCGTCCGCGGCCGATGTATGCCGTCCCGCGGGTGAGCGGGAACTCGCGCCCCGCGTCGGGGCCCGACCGGATGGAGGCGACGGCCGCGGGACGGCCGCGGTCGACGAAGCCCTCCCCGGCGCGGGTCGTCGTGACGCGCATGCCGGACTGGAGTCCGCTCTCGGCGACGGTCGCACGGGGGTCGAGGCCGCGCATGTCCTGGTCGACGAGTGCGAGTGTCATCGCCGCGTCGATACCCAGCACGGTCGAGCGGTGCGGGTCGGCCGCCGCGAGGTAGGCGGCGAGGTCCCCGACCGTCGTGGCGGAGTCCGTCGTCGCGACGAGGTCGGTCTCACGGTCTCCCGACCGGAGGACGAACTTCAGCTTCACGCGTCACCCTTCGTGCTCTTCGAGGCGTTCGAGGTCGAGCCCGGTCCGCGACGGCTGCCGCCGCGGCGTCCTGCGTCACCGGTGCTCGGTGCGGTCGTGCCGATCCCGGCCTTGGTGGGCTTGCCCCGACGGGTGGGCTGCTGCGGCCGATCCTGCCGGCGCGAGGTCCGTGCGAGGGCGGGGCCGAGACCGGCGCCGGTGGGCAGGTGGTCGCGGAAGGTGCGCAAGGACACGTCGCCGCGCAGCTTCTGCCAGAAGGACTGCTCGCTGCGGATCCGCTTGCGCGCCGTCTCGACGTCGGCCCAGAAGGCGTCGACCTCCTCAGGGGTCGGCTGCGCGATGTCGAAGACGTGCCCGTTGGCCGCAGCCGCCAGCGGCACGAGCGCCAGGCTCGGGGCCGCCGTGGGCACCGCCTGGGTCTGTGGGGCCTCGCCCGGGCGGAGCGGCTCGGTGCGGCCCGGGTCGGTCAGCTCGGAGACCGACGACGTCGCACGGACGGGGGCGCCCATGAGGGCACCGTCGACGACGGGACTCGGCTTCTGCGGCGGCGGCCCGAAGACGTGCTCCTCGAGGGCACGCGCCTGCTCGAGACGGGTGCCCTTGACCGGCAGCGGCATCCGCATGTCCCGGGCGGTGTCGACGACCTCGCGCCACCCGCCGCTGACGCGGCTCGCCGTCTCGCCGATCGTGCGCCGGCGACGACGCCGCAGCCACTTGGCGAGCCGGATCGCGCCGTAGACGACGAGCAGGACGAGCAGCGGCACCACGACGAAGAAGATGAGCCAGCGCAGCCAGTCCGGCCAGTTGTCGGGGTTGAGCGGGTTCTCGTCGTCCTTGGGCGGGTTCTTCAGCTGCGTCGCGTTCTGCGCCTGGTCGGGGCCCTGGAGGACGCTCGGCGGGTTGTTGGCCGCGGGCGGCGGCACCTGGGCGCCGGTCTTCTTCTCCTCGGACTTCTGGATCAGCTGCTGCGGCTTCTTGTTGCGGTCCGGGATGAACTGCTTCCAGTAGATCGGCTGCCACGATCCGTCGGCCCTGGCGACCTCGACCCAGGCGTGGACGTCCTTGCCCTTGATGGCGCCGGTGGCGTCGGGCTCGGCGCCGAGGACGACGCGGGCCGGCACGCCGAGGCGGTTGGCGGCCAGGGCCAGGGCGGAGGCGTACTGCTCGTCGTTGCCGGCCAGCTGGGTGGCCTTCATGAACTGGGTCATGCGCCGGAGGCTGTGGCCGGGGAGGAAGACGTTCTGGTAGTCGCCCGGGGCGCCGCCGTCGGTGTAGGCGCCGTCCTGCATGGCCTTGGCGACGGCGACGACCTTCTGCCACTGGCCGTCGACGCGCTCGGTCCACGGCGATATCTTGTCGTCGACGAAGGTGAGGTTCTGGCTGTCGACGACGGTGCCGTCGGCCACCTCGACGTTCTTGGGCAGCTCGGCGTCGACCTTCTGGGCCAGCGCGCTGACGGTGTAGGTGTCGCCGGCCTGGAGCTTCTCGGGCAGGACACCGGTGTTGCTGTCGACGTTGAAGCGCAGGTCGTCGGCGAGCTGGTCCCCGCGCGAGCCGCCGAAGTCGAGGCCCGTGACGGTGCCGAAGGTCGGCAGCCAGACGTCGCTGTAGCCGCCGGCCGGCACGCCGACCGTCGCGGTGACCGGGTCGCCCACACCCTCGGCGGCGATGTGGCTGCCGACCTTGCGGAAGCTCGTCCCCTCCGGGTCGTCGCCCGTGCCGAGGTTGGCGACGTTGCCCGCGCCCCAGACGAAGTCGTCGTAGGAGTCGAGCGCCGCGATGCGCACGGGCACCCCGGCCGGCAGCCCCTTGACGGTGAGCAGCGTCTTGTCGAAGAGCTCGGCCCCGTTGGGCTCGGTGTACTGGCGGAAGCCGGCGAGCGGGGAGGCGTACTGGGTGACGTCGAAGGGCGGCACGAGCGAGGCACGGAAGACGGTGCGCTCCGCGCCGGCGGCGCCGGGCAGCATCGGGCCGACGAAGAAGCCACCCACGGTGGCGACGGCGAGGAGCGCCGCCGTCGTGACGGCGCGGGTCGTGCGCCCGGCGCCGTTCTGCAGGGCGGGCCGGTTGCGGTTGCTGCGCAGCGCCGTCCAGCCGATGGCGACGAGCGCGAAGACGGCGCCCTGGAGCAGCACGGCCGCGGGCGTCAGCGTGCCGAGCACGATCGACGCGACGAGGAGCAGCACCGGGGCGACGAGGGCCGTGACGGCGCCGGTCCACCGGCGCGCGACGCCGTAGGTCAGTGACGCCCCGACGAGCCCGAAGAGGAACGGCAGGGCCATGTAGGGGCCCTCCGAGTCGACGGGCGGGAGCGCGGTCAGCAGCTCCTTCCAGCCGGGCACGGCCATGTGCACGAGGGTCGCGAACGTCTCGCCCGACGGGATGAACCCCGCGATGAGGTCCTCGCGGACGGCGAGCGGCCCGCCGAGGAGGAGGTATGCCGCCGCGACCGCGAGCAGCGTCAGCACCCCGGGTGCCCGGAAGGTCGCCGTCACGTGCGCGACGAGCACTCCGATGACGAGACCGGCGAGGCCGACCCAGAGCCAGCCGAGGCCGAAGAACGTCGTGCGGAAGCCGACGAGGGCCAGGCCCACGAGCACGACGGTGAAGCCGGCGTCGACGAGGTGGGCGGTGCTGGGTCGCAGGCGGGCCAGCTGCGTGCGGACGCGCTCACCCGCGGTCGGGGGCGTGACGAGTGCGGACGGGGGCGGGGCCGGGATCGACCCGGCGGCGCCGGCGGACAGCGGAGAGCTCATCGGGCCACCCCTGAGACGAGAAGCGTGCGGAGGTCCTCGAGCGCGGCGAGCGTGAGGATGACGAGGCCGCCACCACGACGGATGCCGTGGTCGGCCTGCGGGTCGATGACGACGATGACGCGCGTCACCTCGGGCGGGAACTGCCCGGCCGCGCGCTGCAGCTCGATGAACGGACGGTGCGGACCGGTGACGATGAAGCAGGTGCTTGTGTCGGGGGCCAGCTCGGCGGCGTCGAGCGAGGTCGTGAAGAGGTCGACGGGACCGGGCTCGACGCGCGACATGGCGTCGAGACCGATCTGCGGGACGGACTTCGTGACCTTCTGCGGGCCGCAGACGATGGTGCAGTCCTGCTCGTCGAGCATGACGCGGACCATGATCGAGGAGCCGACCGAGATGGCCGTCTCGACGTCGGCCTGGATCGCCGTCGGGGCGTTCGCCGCCATGACGTCGCGCTCGACGTCGCGGTCGGCCCGGCCCGTCTTGCCGTGACCCGAGCGGTACTGCTCCGGGTCGGGGTCGACGAGGATCGTCACGTGCGAGCGGCGCGTGTCGAGGAACTGGCGCACGAGCAGCTTGCCCGCCTTGGCCGAGCTGCGCCAGTGGATGTAGCGGCGGTCGTCGCCGGGCTGGTACTCGCGCAGCGCGTGGAAGGCGAGGTCGCTCATCGAGACGTCCTCGGTGGTGCTGCCCTCGAGGTCGCGCAGCAGGCCGGCGCCGAGGGACTCGAGCGCGACGGTGCGCGGGTGGACGAAGAGCTCGGTGCGCTCGGTCCACGTCAGCGTGCGGCGCATGAGGCCGAGCGGGTCGCCCTGGACCGTCGTGGCAGGGCCGACCTGGATGACGCCGCGGCGCGAGGTCGGCACGACGAAGAGCTCCTCGTGGGCGTTGCCCGGGGTCAGGGCCGGCAGCGCGAAGCGCGCGGCCGACAGCCCCACGGGCAGCTCGACGAGGATCGGCAGCATCGGGGTGCGGGCCTCGTTGGTGACGAGGATGCGACCGGTCGCGGGGTCGCCGACGACGACCCGGCGCGGGTCGACCTCGGCGAGGATGCGGACCTTGGTGCGACCGAGGGCCAGGACGAAGCAGATCGCGAAGAGGAGCAGGGCCGCCGCGGCGACCATGAGCAGCTCGGTCCAGCCCCAGCGGGCCCCGACGAACCAGCAGACGAGACCGAGCGCGAGGATCGTCCACCCGAGCGGCGAGACCCACCGGAGGACGCCGGCGACCGGGCGCCACACGTCCTCGGTCTGACCCGCGACCTGCTCGATGGAGCGCGTGATCGGCGCGGTGATCTGGCGGATGCCACGGCTCGTCGTGCCCGTGACGGCCCGCGCGCGTCCGCCGGTCGTGGCTGCGGACGAGCCGGCCGACGGGCCTGCCGCCGACGCGGACGCCGCCACGGGCGCGCCGGCACCGGCCGGCGCTCCCTTGCGTGACGGCATACGGAAGCGGCCGCCGCGACGCGACGACGTGGCCCCCTGGTCCTGCTGGGTCATGCGGTCCCCTTGGTTGCTTCTGCGGACGCGGTCAGGCCGAGGCGCGCTCGGCCGGCGGCGCGATGTCGCCGAGGATCTGGTCGACGCACTGCTCGACGGTCGTGCCGGCGAACTGCGCCTCGGCGTTGAGCAGCAGGCGGTGGCTGAGGATCGGCTCGGCGAGCAGCTTGATGTCGTCGGGCACGACGTAGGTGCGGCCCTGGCTCGCGGCCCACGTCTTGGCGCAGCGCACGTAGGCGAGGCAGCCACGGACCGACAGGCCGAGCTTGAGCGACGGGTGACGACGCGACTCCTCGGCGATGCGGCTGACGTAGCCGAGGATCGCCGGGTCGACGTGCACCTCGTCGGCGAGCTTGGACATCTCGACGATGACGTTGCTCGCGATGAGTGGGCTCAGCGTCTTGGCGCGGTCACGCGTCTTGGCGTCGGCGAGGACGGCGATCGTCGCCTCGTGGTCGGGGTAGCCGACGCTCGCCTTCATGAGGAAGCGGTCGAGCTGCGCCTCGGGGAGGCGGTAGGTACCGGCCTGCTCGATGGGGTTCTGCGTCGCGATGACCATGAAGGGCTCACCGACGGAGTGCGGCTTGCCGTCGATGGTGACCCGCCCCTCCTCCATGACCTCGAGCAGCGCCGACTGGGTCTTCGGCGAGGCGCGGTTGATCTCGTCGGCGAGGACGATGGTCGCGAAGATCGGGCCGGGGTGGAACTCGAAGGTCTGCTTCGTCGGCTCGTAGATCGTGACGCCGGTGACGTCGCTCGGGAGCAGGTCGGGCGTGAACTGGATGCGGCTGTGCGTGCCCTGGACCGTCGCCGAGAGGGCGCGGGCGAGCTGGGTCTTGCCGGTGCCCGGGAAGTCCTCGAGGAGCATGTGGCCCTCGGAGAGCAGGCAGGTCAGCGCGAGGCGCGTGACGTGCTGCTTGCCGAGGACGGCCTTCTCGATGTTGCCGACGAGCTGGTCGAAGGTGTGCGCGAACCAGGTGACCTGCTCCTGCGTGATGCGACCTGTGGTGGGCGTGGCCGTCATGGGTGTCGTTCTCCTGTCATGTGTTTCATCGATCGTGGGGATTGGAATGCGGAGGCGCTGCCGTTCACCAACCCCAAGGTTGCGCCCGACCAGACGGCGAGTGCTTCTTCCCGTCCAGACCGGTACCGGTGCACTCCACGTTCACCCACCCACTGCCGAATCCGTAATACTTGCTGGACTGATTCGGGCCATTGGTCGGTTCGTGGGTGTAGTTCGTACCGTCGTCGTAGTTGTTTGGAAAGTCCCCGGGGTAGTGATCCGTAGTGATGAAGCAACTGATCGGGGTACCAGGCTTGAAGTTCGACAAGTGGTACCTGATCTTGTAACAGTCACCGCTGTCGCACCCGGCCACGGTGCCCGTTCTGTCTCCGTGGCCGACGGAGTCGACGGTCGGGTTCACAGGTGGAGGCGCGGCGTTCGTCCTGCCGGTGATCGAGGTGTACGGACCCCAGCCCGAGTCGGTCGCGAAGGCGCGCACCCGGATGGTGCGGGTGTCGCTGTAGCCGAGGCCGCCGATCGTCGTCGACTCACGGCTGGCGCCGAAGGTCTCGCTCTTGTCACCGGCCACCTGGTACTGCGTGATGGGGCGGCCGTTGTTGACCGGGGCGTTCCACGTGAACGTGATGCTGTTGTTGTCGTGGTTCTCGCCCGGGTTGCGGATGGCGTTGGTCGGCCCGTACGGGTGCACCCGGATCGCGTTGGACATCGGCGAGCAGTAGCCGGCGGAGTTGCAGGCCCGGATGGCGATGGTCCTCGACGTTGTGTCGAGGGGCCGCGTCGTCCCTGCCGTCGGGCAGCTGGCACCCGAGCACGGGAACGAGCCGGTGACTCCGTCGGTCGTCCAGTGGATCCGGTCGTAGCCGGCGGCGTGCGGGCTCCCGATCCGGTAGGTGATGTCGATCGTCTTGTCCTCACGTGGCGTCGTTGCCGTCAGGAGGGTCGGGGTGTCCGGGTAGCCGTTGGCCGTGTAGCTCGAGAAGTTGGCCTTGTCGGAGGTTGCCGGCCCGCCGTTGGTGGCCGTCACGACGTACTGGACCGTCTGGCCCTCGTAGGGGATGGTGTCGCTCGCGACGCGCGAGTCACCGCCGGAGCGGGTCGCGATGAGGTTCCACCCCCCTCCGGCGGTGCGACGGAACACGTCGTACTTCGTGATGGGCGGGCCGTTCGGGTCGGTCGAGGGCCAGGCGATGGAGACCTGGGCGTTGGTCTCGCCGGGCACGGGCTCCCGGGGACTCAACGTCGGAGCGGGCACCGCGGCCGGCTTGCCGAAGGACTGGGCCTTGACCTGGGCGCCGAAGGGGCCCCAGCCGGCCTCGTTGTTGGCCTGGACGCGGACGTTGTAGGCGTCGTTGTTGATGAGGCCGCTGATGACCTTGGTGAGGCCCGGCGCGGGCACCTCCGCCTGGCCGGTCGCGCCGGCGCTGCCGCCGATGTTGACCCACTGGACGCGGTACTTGAGCACCTTGCTGCCCTCGTTCGGCGGCTCGCTCCAGCGCACCGTCAGCTTGCGGTCGCCCGGCGTGATGTCGGTGATCGACGTCGCCTTGGGCTTGGTGTCCGGGCGCACCGTGTTGCTCCGCGGGCTCTGGTCGGACCAGCCCACGGGGTTGAGGCTGCGGACGGTGAACGAGTAGTCCTGACCGTTCGTCAGCCCGGTGATCGTGCACGGGGAGGACGAGCACGCCTTCGTGCCGCCTCCCGGTCCGATCGCGGTGACCTCGAAGCCCTGGATCGGCAGGCCGCCGTCGTAGGCGGGCGGGCGGAAGTCGACCCGCGCGCTGCTGCCGAGGATGCGGTCGGCGACCGCGGTCGGGGCGGCCATCGGGTCGGGCTTGCTGCGGACGCTGACGGAGACCTGGCCGAGCGCCGCGGGTCGACCGGGTGCGTCGACGGCCTGCACCGCGATGCGAGCGTCGCCGCGGCCCTTGTCGGATGCCGACACCGTGATCTGGCAGACGTTCTGCGTGACGCTGACTCCCGTGCCCGAGATCACCCGGGCCGACTGCACCTGGCACCGGGGGGCCGTGAGCGGACTGTCGAGGTACTGCGACAGGTTGACGGTGCGGCTCGTCCCGGCGATGAGGCCCTCGATCCGCACGGGACGCAGGGTCGCGGCGGGCGGGGCGCTGACGACCCGGACCTTGATCTTGTAGGACTCCGCGCCACCCTTGGCCTTGACCGTGACCGCACCGGTGGAGCCCTCCTGGGCGCCCGGCTCGGCCCGGAGGACGACCTGGCGCCCACCGGCGCCGGCCTGGTTCAGGTCGACGCGGTCGATGGCCGGGTCCCACGTGGCTTCGTACTGGGCGTTGTTCGCGTCCATCCCGGTGGGCAGCCAGGCGTGGCAGAGTCGCGGGATGTCGAAGGTGCGGGCCGGGCCGTCGGCGACGAGCCTGACCTCGTGGTCGGGGCAGCGCAGCACCGGCACGTCGGGCCCGATCTGGACCGGGACCGTCACGTAGGTCGTCTGGGCCGCCTTGTCGGCCGGACCCGTCGCGTTCGTCACCTCGAGCATGAGGGCGGCCGGACCGACGTAGCCGTTGGTCGAGGTGAGCTTGAGCTCGGTGCCGGACGAGAGCGCGGACTGGAGGTCCTCGTCGGGCGACGTCGAGATCGTCTCGGGAGACGTGACCGAGACCTTGCCGCCGCGGGGGTCGACGACGAAGTCGGCGAGGCTGACGTCGACCGTGGAGTCGGCGCCCATCTTGATGGTCTTCCCGTCGACGACGTAGGGCGCACCGTTGGTGCCGGCCGGCACGTAGATGAGCGCCATGGCCGAGGCGCCGTCGGCGTCCTCGATGACGTAGGGCACGACGCGGGCCTGCGGACGCAGCTGGATGCGCAGCTTGCGTCCCTCGCGGACGACGCCGTCGCCGATGAACTTCGTGATCTTGAGGCTCGCCTGGTCCCCGTCGAGGTCGCGGTCGTTGGCGAGCGCGTCGACGAGGATCGAGGTCTCGCCCTGCTTGGCCAGACCGGTGTCGTCGACGGCGATCGGCGGGTTGTTGAAGTCCTTCTGGCCGCGGACGGTCAGCGTCGACTTCGAGGCGTCGAAGAGCCCGTCGGTGATGCCGTAGGTCAGCACCTTGGCCGGGCCGTCGTCGGGCGCGACGACCTTGAAGGTGTCGTCCTTCTGCTTCTGGAAGTCCTTGAGGACGTCGGCGTCGTTGAGCGTCGACAGGTCGACGAACGAGACCGAGTCGCCGGCCGCGATGAGGTCGTTGGACAGGACGTCGGCGCGCACGGTGCGACCGGGGGCGGCGACGATGTCGTCCTCGACGGCCACCGGAGGCTGCGGGTCGCCCGGCTGGACGACACCGACACGGACGAAGCCCTCGCTCGTCAGGCCGAAGCGGTCGCGCAGCTGGTAGCGGATGACCTCCGTGCCGGCGCTGCGCGGGTAGGCCTCGTAGCGGATCGTCGCCGCCCCGAAGCCGAGCACGCGGCCCAGCTTGAGGTCGACGGCCTTGCCGTCCTCACCGACGATGCCGCTGACGAAGGTGAGGTCACCGTCCGGGTCGACGCCGCTCGTCGGCACCGTGATCGCCAGGGTGTCACCGGCGGTGACGCTGGCCGAGAAGCTGCGCGCCGCCGGAGGCTGGTTGGGGTACTTCACGGCGTCGGGCAGCGGGTTGATCGTCACGTTGATGCGACCGGTCACCGCCCGGGCCCGCAGGCCCTCGGGGTAGGTCGCGTACTCGAGGATCGCCGACTTGGGACCCTTGAGGGTCTCCTGGTCCGGGACGTAGCGCACGACGGTGCCCGACGCGAAGGCCTGGCCACCACCGGAGAGCACCTTGACGCTGGCGGGGTCGAGCTTGAGCGGGATGCCCTCGCTCATGGAGTCGTTGTCGAGAGCCGGGATGGTCACGGCGTCGCCGACCCGGACCGTCGCGACGTCGTCGACGACCGTCGGCAGCACCTTGTCCGTAGGGTCCGGCTTCTGGACGACGGACAGCTGGCCGACCGCCGACTTCGTACCGTCGCTGATCGTGTAGCTGACGGTGCCCCGTCGTGCGGACGTGGCCTCGAGTGGCTCCAGTGCCTGAACCCGGACCCAGCGACCCTGCACGACCGAGACGCGGAGCCAAGAGTCACCCGTGACGACGCGCTGCACGACGAGCACGTCGCTGCGCGGACTGTAGTCGTTGGAGAGCACGTCGGCGATGACCGGCGTCTGCCCGCGCAGCACGGCCGCGTCGGGGGTCGCGACCGGCGGCAGGTCGACCGAGGGGTTGGGCATGATGTCGACGCGGATGCGACCGACGCTGACACCGGAACCCACCTGGGCGGCATACGTCACCGTCGAGGTGCCGGGCGTCTGGCCCGTCACGGTGAGGACGTTGGTGTCGAGGTTGGTGTCGAGCGTCAGCTGGCCCGGACCCTTGACGGCCTGCGCGAGGCGCATGCGGGCCTGCGGGTCGGTCGGGTCGGCACCGGCGATGTCGTTGCCGAGCGGCTGGAGCTGCACCGGCTTGCCGACGACGGCGCGCAGCACGTCGGGCTGGGTCTTGGGCGGCACCGCCTTGCTGTCCTGCTCGCTCAGGACGTCGAGCGTGACCGACGCCTTCTGCGTGCCACCGCGGCCGTCGTCGACCTGGTAGTCGACGACCTGGTCGCCCTTGTCGCCCTGCGCCTTGACGGTGAGGGCACCCGAGCCGTCGACGCTGGTCGTCGTCGGGTCGAGTGCCGAGACCTGGATCGGGTCGTTCTCGGCGTCGCGCCAGTCGGCGATGACGCCGACGCGCACCGAGCCGCTGGCCACGACGGGGTACTTCGCCTGCGCGAGCTTCGCCTGGCCCGAGCGCAGCTTGGGCGCGGTGTTGACGTCGGCGCCGACGATACGGACGTTCACCTTCGCGGTGGCGCGGCCGTTCTTGGCCGTCGTGCCGTTGTTGACGGTGTAGTCGAAGGAGAACGAGCCGCTGGCCTCCTCGGGCACGGTGACCTGGACGGTCTGGCCGTCGGCCGAGGCGCTCGTCGAGATGCCGGTGGCCCCCGGCTGGCTGACGTCACCGGGCGAGATCGCGAGGATCGAGCCCTGCGAGTCGGAGTCGTTGTCGAGGACGTGCAGGGTCGAGGTGCGCCCCGGGCGCACCTGCAGGTTGTCCGGCTGCGCCTTGGGCGGCGTGCGGCTCACCTCGTCGTCGACGAGGTTCTCGTCCTTCTTCTTGTTCTTGTCGTCGGTCTGCGGCGGCGGGATGACCGAGTTCCAGTTGTCGATCTTGACGCGGTTGCGGTCGATGTCCCACACGTCACCGGAGTCGAGGTCGTTGAGGACGATGAGTCCGCGGTTGACGCGCAGCTTGACGCCGTCGGTGCGCACGCCCTTCTTCATCGCGCCGAGGTCGACCGTGTCGGCGTCGGTGGGGGCGCCGCAGTTGCGGCCGTAGTAGACGTTGGACGCCCCGGCCCACGCTGCGTGGATGCAGCTCGCCAGGCGCACGGGCGCGGAGAGGAAGAGCCGCTGCCCCGGAGCGCCCTGGCTCAGCTTCACGCCATCGGTGGTCGGACTGTCGCCGGTCAGGGAGACCTGTGTCAGCTGCGTCTCGTCCTGGATGAGGACGGAGGCCGCGTCGGGGCCGGGCTGCTGGAGCGCCGCGAAGGCGGGGTTGCCGGGCTCGGCGTTGCCGACCGACAGCTGCTCGGGCTCGGCGAGGGCGTCGGAGTAGAGCTTGCCCGTGGCGGAGTCCCAGACGGCCCAGTGGCTGCCGACGGCCGTCACCTGCGCCGACTTCGACGTGAACCCGAGCTTCGTCGTGACGGGCTTCGCGAACGCGTTGCCCTCGGGCCTCAGCAGGGTGACCGTGCCGACCTCGGCGGACACGGCATACACCGTGCCGTCGACGCCGACGGCGACGGCGGAGTTGCCGCCCACCTTGGCGAGCGGCTTGGCCTGCGTCTGCAGGGCGTCGAGGCCGGTGATGCCGCTCCGGTCGTCGACGCGCTGCGCCCGCAGCTCGCCCTTGGCCGGGTCGATCATCGCGATGGTGCCGCCCCGCACGTCGACGAGAGGAGCGGTGAAGACGCGGTTGCCGGTCGCCGTGCTCGGCTTCGGCACGACGATCGACTGCTCGGGGGCGAGGGTGCCCTCGGCCGGGTTGATCGGGACGATCTGGTTGCTCGCCTTGGAGTAGCCGACGATCGCCGCGCCGTCCTGGAAGATGTCGAGACCCGACCCGGTCGAGCCGTCGGACAGGACACCGGCGTCGAGCTGGCCGGCCGGCTTGTTGATGCGGCCGTAGCGCGCCTGCTCGGAGTTCGTGACCCAGATGCCGCCGTCGTTGAGGTCGGCCTTGCGGACGATCTCACCGTCACTGCGGGTGGCGAGCCACACGAGCAGGCTCGCGACGAGGGCGACGACGACGGTGGAGATGACTCCGACCCGTCGCTTGGTGGCGGCGGTGCTCATGCGTTCCCCTGTTCGGCGACGGCCATGCGGTCGTCGGGCCGGTTCTCTTCATCTGGCGTGGTGACGGTGGTGTCCGGGTCGTCGAGGAGGGCGAGGTCGTCCTCGGTGACGAGCTTGGTCGAGAGCGCATGCTCGACGAGCCGTGCCTTGCGGTTGGTGGCGAGCTTGCCGACGCCGCCGTGCAGGCCGCGCGTGCCGGCGTCGGCGAGCTTCTGGCAGACGTTGTCGAGCTTGCGGTTGAAACGGGTGATGGTCCAGCCGAGCCGGTCGGCGGCGGCCGCCGAGGAGGGTATCTGGCTCGTACCCGCCTCACGGCGGCGCAGGAACGGCTCGCAGAGCGCGACGATGAGCAGCTTCTGGTCGGGGGTGAACGACACCCGCCCGACCGTGGCCGCGCCGACCTCGTCGTCGTCGGACTCGGCCGGAGGTTCGGCCGTCACCGACTTGAAGGCCGGGCTCGCCACGTGGATCTCGAAGTCGTAGGTCGTCGGGCCGGCGGTGAACCAGACGATGAGCTGCTTCATCGCGAGCGGGATCTTCGCTCCCGGGTTGAGCCACGCCTGGAAGAGGCCCTGCTCGTCGGCGACCGTGGCCGTCAGGGTCGAGCCGGTGTTGCTCAGCCACCAGAAGCCGTTCTCGAACGACACGACGAGGAAGGTGCGGTGCAGGTAGGGGTTGTCATCCACCTCGACGTCGCCGGTCCGACCGATGGTCAGTCCGGTGTCGGGTGACACGGAGTACTCCTCGCCGCAGAACACGACGGTCACCTTGCTGTGGATCACGATCAGGTCCCCTAATCCCTGTCGACACGCTCTCGCGCGGGCGCTGCGGCTAACGATGTCCAGTCGCTGCGCGTTACGGACGTCTGTGGTGGTTTGCTGGTGTCTGTGTCGAGGTTGCCGTTCCGACCGTTTCGTGTCCACCCGCCGGCATACTCAGGCAGCTGACACCGCCCGCCTCACTGCGCGGTCTCGCACTGCACGTCGGACCCCGGAGAGGCCTGGCCCGAGCGGGCCACGACGACCGTGGCGCACACCTTGGTCCCCTTCGGGGCCTTGACCGTGTAGGTCCTGGCCGTGACGGAGACGAGCTTGGCCCGCTCCGGGTTCCCGGCGTCGGACGGCGTCGGTCCGTAGGACACCCGGAAGGTGTCCTTCTTCGAGGGCTGCGGGTAGCTCCACGTGAAGCTGACGCTGCCCTGACCGGACCTCGCCGAGATGGTCGGCTTCTCGAAGACCCCGTCGCCGATGGCACTGTCGTCACCCGGCATCGAGACGGTGGCGCTCGGTGTGGGCGTCGCCGGGGTCGGGTCGCCGGACCCCGATCGGAGCAGGAGGAAGACGACGAGACCGACGAGGACGACGACACCGGCGGCCAGGCCCCAGAGCACTGCCGGCTTCGCGAGCGGAGACGTCGATGCCGGCGCGGCAGCCGGAAGGGCCTGTGTCCCGGGCGCGCTCGCGGCGCGGCGGACCGTCGCCTCCTCGGCCGAGTCCGCCCCGAGCGGTGCGGTCTGGCTCCTGACCGGATCGGTCACGGCGGCCGGGCGGACCGGAGCGGCCGCGGCCGGGCGGCTCGGGCTCGGCATCGGGGCCGGCGACCAGCGCTGCGCCCCGGCCTCCGAGCGGCGTCGCGTCTCGTCGTCGAGCATCGTCGGCGACGGACCGACGGGCTGCGCGACCACGGTCTGCGGCGCCTTGATGCGCGTCCGGTCGTCGTCGTCACCGCCCCGGCCGGTCGGTGAGCCCTGGGTCTGGCTGACGAGTGTCGTGTGGCCCTGCTCGTCGAGGACGACGATGGGCGTGCGGTTGAGACGCTGCTGCTGCTCGACCGCCTGCAGCGCCCGGGCGAACTCCAGGGCCGAGGCCGGTCGGTGCGCGGGGTCCTTGGCCATCGCCTGGGCCAGCAGGCGCTCGAGGCCGGCCGGCACGTCCTGGCGACCCGTCGCGGGCGGCGCCGTGCTGCGGATCCGCGGCATCAGCGCGTACGCCGAGTTGTCGCCGCCCGGGATCTCGAAGGGTGAACGGCCCACGAGCAGCTGCCAGAGCGTCGCGGCGAGCGAGTAGACGTCGGAGCGCTCGTCGCCGTTGCTCTGGCCGTAGAGCACCTCCGGCGGAGCCCACGGCACCGAGACGCCGACGTCGTCGGTGGTCTCGGCCTCGACGTCACCCTCGCGGGCGCCGCGACCGGCGATGCCGAAATCAGTCAGGCCCGGCGCGCCGTAGGCGCTGATGAGGACGTTGGCCGGCTTGATGTCACGGTGCGTGATGCGGGCACGGTGCGCCGTCTCGACGGCACTCGCGAGCTGGATGCCGGTGCGCAGGACGTCCTCGACCGAGAAGCGCTCGGCGCGGGCCCGCATCGCCAGGTTGGGCGGCGGGTAGTACTTCATGACGAGGTAGGGACGGCCGTCGTCGGAGGCACCGGAACGGAAGACCTGCACGATGTACGGGTGGTCGCCGAGGGCGGCCATGGTGTCGGCCTCCTCGACGAACTGCTGGCGCAGCGCGTCGGTCAGGCCCTCGGACTTGAGCACCTTGACCGCGACCGGCATGCGGGGGCTCTGCTGCTCGTAGAGGAAGACGTCGGCGTAGCCGCCCGAGCCGAGCGGCTGGACGAAGACGAGGCCCGGGATCTTCGGAGGCGCGCCCTTCTTCACGAGACACCTCCGTCCGCGGCCGGCAGGTGGTCGGGCGTGCGCGTCACGACGCCGCCTCGAAGATGAAGGAGACCTCGTCGGCCATGGACACGAGCGACCCGGGCTCGAGCACCTGCTGGTCGTTGGCGCGCAGGCGGAGCGGGCTCTCGCCCGGCAGCGTCACCGTCGTGCCGTTCGTCGTCCCGAGGTCACGGATGAGCACGTGCCAGCCCTCGAGGATGACCTCGACGTGGTTGCGCGAGACGTCGCGCTCGGGGCTCGGCACCTTGACGACGTGCGGTCGGTCGTGGACGGCCAGGCCGTCGCCGAGCTTGGGCGCCCGGCCGAGCAGCACGCTGCGGTCGAGGGTCACGACGTCGCCCGTCGAGAGGCGCAGCACGCCCAGCGGTGGGCGCGGCATGGTGAACGGCTCCTGGGGCGGGATGCTCGAGCCGCACACCCGGCAGCGGTCGCTGTGGGGCGGCGTCGGGTGACCGGTGGAGCAGAGGACGGCCAGGACGCTGGGGCCGGAGAAGGTCTGGTTCTGCGCGGCGTTGCGGGCCTCGAGCAGGGCGCTTCGGTCCACGGTCAGCTCCGTCTCGTCCTCGTCGGTCACGGCGCCGACGTCGGGGGTGGGAGCGGACGTGGGCGTGATCGGTTCCGCGACCGGGGTCGCCGGGGCGACCGGTGCGGCCGGGGATACGGCGCCGGGGAGCGAGATGGGCACGTCGAAGGTCGGCTCCGCGGGCGGCTGGGCCGTGCCGGAGTATGCCGTCGGCGTCGAGGGCGTGGCAGGCGGGGGGGCGGGGCTAGCGGGCACCGAGGTGGGTGCCCGAGTCGGCGCGGGGCCGGTGGTCGCCGGTGGTGGTCCGGTCGAGATGAGCGGAGTCGCCTCGGGCGCACGGACCCCGGGCGGCGGGGTGTTCATGGGGGGCAGCAGGCTCGGGGCGGGCGGCGGCGTGTGCCGACCCGAGAACGTCGGGACCTGTGGCTCAGGCTCGAGCTTGGGGACCTCTGCAGCCGGGGTCGAACGGGCCCACGGCACCGAGGAGATGAGACCGCCCTCGGGCACGACGGGGGCCGAGGGGATCGGTCGCGCCGGCACCTCGGGCGCGGGTGGCTCGTTCGTGACGGCGACGTCGGACGCGTCGGCGACGACGGGGACGGACGGGTCCGGCAGGTGGTCGTCCTCGTCGTGCCCGGTCTCGTCGTCGTCGGGCCGGGTCAGCGACGCGAGCACCTTGCGGTGCTCGTCGGCGGCCGTGGTGTGCCCGAAGAGGTAGTCGTAGCTCGGCGGTGCAGCGGGCTGGTCGTCGTCCGCGCCATCGGTCTCGGCCGGGTCGGCCGAGGGGACGGGCGGACGGCCGGGGCCGGACGCGGCCGGGGCCGATGGTGCCGAGGACGGCGGGGACGCGGGGTCCGCGTCGAGCACCGGGCGGGCCGCCCACGTCGAGTCGACGTCACGGGGTGCCGCGACGGGCAGGTCGTCGGCCACGGGTGACGCGGGTGCCGGCTGTGCCGTCGGTGCGGCTGGTGCAGCCGGTGCCGCGACTGCTGTCGGCGTCGGCGCGGGTGACGCCGGGGGCGCCTGGACCGCGGGCTCTGGTGACGCCGGGGCCGCGGCCGGCTCCGGCGACGCGGGAGCCGAGGGCTCCGCGCGCCCCGGCTCCGGTGCGGCCTCGTCGCGGACGGGGGCCGGCGGCGTCGGCGCCCCGCCGGACGCGCCGGCCTCGCCGCTCACGCCTCCACTGGTCTGCGGCGTGGCACGCACGGGCACGGCAGGGGTGACCGACGTCCACGGGCGGAGCGCAGGCACCGGAGCGGCAGGAGGCTCGGGTGCCACGGACTCGGCCGCCAGCGCCCGTTCGGGCTGCACGTCCGAATCTGCCTGTGCCACAAGCGCCTTCGCGTCGGAGCCATCGGGCCTCGTTGTGGCAGCGCCGGACTCGACGCCACGCGCACCATCGTCGGAGGTCGTGGACGCGGAGTCGTCCCGGACCCAGCTGCGTCCCCACGGCGACCGGCTCGGGCCGTCCTGCCCGTCAGGGCGATCCGTCGACGTGACGCCGCCGGCCACGGACGCGGCGAAGGTCGGGATGCCGCCGGACGGTGCGGCGCCGTCGGGCACGGGCACCGAGGCGGACGCGGCGGCCGCTTCGGGCCGGGCGTCCGAGCGGGCCTCCGAGTGGGCCTCCGTCACCGGGGCGGACTGCGGCATGGTCTCGGTGGCCGGGGTCGCCTCGGTGGGCGGCTCGGCGGGCTCGGTGGGCTCGTCTGGCACCGCGACCGGCACCGCCTCGTCGCCGGCACCTGACACTGCTCCGGCACCCGCGGAGGGCGGTCCGGCCGTCAGGCCCTGGGGCGGCACGGGCTGGGCGCGCTCGGACTCCTCGAGCACCCGCAGCACGACCCGGTCCGGGTGGTCGGGCAGCTCGAGGTCGGTCCAGACCTTGCTGCTCGTGGCGCGCACGTCGTGCTCGCTGCCGTCGGCGAGCGTCACGACGGCCGACACCGGGCCGAAGGCGACGATGCGGGTGCGGGGCTGCCAGTGGACGCCGACGAAGTGGTGCGCCTTGCGCATCCCACCGGCCGTCAGCACCTCGACGACGTCGTCGATGTCACCGCCGTCAGCCGCGTCGCTCGCGGCGATGGTGCGCTCGTCGTCCTCGTCGAGGCCGATGAGCAGGTGCATGCCGGGGCCCCCGATGTGCGTCCAGCCTTCGGGGGCCCGGTCGACCACAACGGACGGGCCACTCACGTCTACGACCTGCTCTCCCCTGATGAGCCGTTCACGTTCTCGCGCGGGGTCGTGTCCTCGTCGACGTCGGAGTCTGAGTCCTCGCCCTGCACCGCGACGACGATAGCAGTGACGTTGTCGCGTCCACCGGCTGCGACACCACGGCGCACGAGCTCGTTCGCGGCGGCGGCGGCGTCGGGGTGCTCGGCGAGGACGGCCTCGATCTCCTCGCGGGTGAGCTCGTTGGAGAGGCCGTCGGAGCAGATGACGAAGACCTCGCCCGGGTAGGGCGGGAAGACCCAGGTGTCGACGACGCCCATCGGGTCGCGCCCGAGCGACCGCGTGACGACGTTGCGTCCCGGGTGCCGGTGCGCCTGCTCGGGCGTGATGAGGCCACGCTCGACGAGCTCCCAGACCTCCGAGTGGTCGACGGTCACCTGGGAGAGCCGGCCGTCGAGGCAGCGGTAGACCCGGGAGTCGCCGATGTTGAAGACCGCCCAGTGGCGCGAGCCGCCGACGGACACGAGGGCGAGGCCAGCGACGGTGGTGCCCATGCCGGTCTGCTCCGGGTGCCGGGCCGCGGACGCGAGGATGCGGCGGTTGGCCTCGCCGACCTGGGCGACGATGTCGCGCACCTGGACGACGGGTCGGTCGGCGAGCTCGGCGACGGTCTCGGCGGCGATGCGGCTCGCGACCTCACCGGCAGCGTGGCCACCCATGCCGTCGGCGACGACGTAGACGGTGCCCCGGGTGCAGGCCGAGTCCTCGTTGTGCGCTCGGACGCGACCCACGTCGGTCGCCAGGCCCGCCGCGATGGCCGGGAGGGTCGTGCTCATGCGTCGGCGTCCGTCCCGGTGTCGGCGCCGGCATCGACAGCAGCCCCCCACGGCGTGACGCGCACCGTCGTCAGCACCTGGCGGATGAGCTCGTAGTCGGCCACGGCATCGGCGCCGCCGACGGCACCGGTCAGCTGGACGAGGTGCGCGGGGGCGTCCGACGGCCCCGAGGCACCGGACGTCACGAGGTGGAAGAGGTTGGCCTGCAGGACGGTCTCGACGTCGTCGTCGGGCCAGGTCGCGTCGCACCCGACGAACCGGGCGCCACCGAGGTCGGCGGCATACGGCTCGGAGACGGCGCCGCCCCGCGAGGTGGCGAGGGAGGCGATCTGCTCGAGGGAGTCCTCGATGCGGAAGGACGGCCCGCACTGCTCGATGGTGACGACGACGTTGGGCGCGAACGCACCCTCGCGCGGGAGCCGGGCCGCCATCGTGGTGCCCGGTGCGTGCGCGGGCTCCCATCCCTCCGGCACCTCGAGGGCCACCGACGGCTGGCCCGGGAAGTCGGCGCTCGGGTAGGCGAGGGTGCTCATGGGCTCGTTCCTTTCGGTCGTTCCCGCAGGGGTCGGGGACGGCGCGGTCAGTCAATCATTCACGAGGTGCCGTGTCAGATCGGGCGACGCACCCGTCCCGGCGGCGATGACGGCGCGGGAGCGAGGTCCCGTCGAGCGTACGACGGCGTCGCCGGGCGTCGCGATGGGGAGAGCTCCCCATGGCGGCCGTGCGGCCGTGCGGCCGTGCGGCCGTGGTCGACCGACCCGACCGTCAGTCCACCGACTCGCGCGCGGACCACCAGGCGAGCAGCTTCTCGCGGGCGGCGTCCTTGCCGATCGGTCCGTCGTCGAGGCGGACCGACAGGAGGAAGTCGTAGGCCTCGCCCAGCACCGGCCCGGGACGGATCGCCAGCGTCTCGGCGATCTCGTTGCCGTTGAGCTCGGGGCGGACGCTCGCCAGCTCCTCCTCGGCGGCGAGGCGCTCGATGCGCTTCTCGAGGTCGTCGTAGGCCCGCGACAGCCGCTGGGCCTTGCGGGCGTTGCGCGTCGTGCAGTCCGAGCGCGTCAACCGGTGCAGCCGCGTCAGCAGGGGTCCGGCGTCGTTGACGTAGCGCCGGACGGCCGAGTCGGTCCACTGTCCGTCGCCGTAGCCGTGGAAGCGCAGGTGCAGCTCGACGAGGCGGGCGACCTGCTTGGTCGTGTCCTTGTCGAAGCGCATCGCCTTCATCCGCCTGCTCGCGAGCTTGGCGCCGACGAGCTCGTGGTGGTGGAAGGAGACCCCGCCGCCGTCCTCGAAACGCCGGGTGGCGGGCTTGCCGATGTCGTGGAGCAGCGCGGCGAGACGCAGGACGAGGTCGGGGCCCGGCACCGACTCCGGCGGGCCGTCGGCGGGGCCCTCGAGGTCCATCGCCTGCTCGAGGACGATGAGCGAGTGGTCGTAGACGTCCTTGTGGCGGTGGTGCTCGTCGAGCTCGAGACGCAGCGCGGGCAGCTCCGGCAGGAAGACGTCGGCGAGGCCGGTGTCGACGAGGAGCGTCAGCCCGAGCCGCGGCCGGGGCGACAGGAGCAGCTTGACGAACTCGTCGCGGACCCGCTCCGCCGAGATGATCGAGAGGGTCCCGGCGCGCTCGACCATGGCAGCCCGCACCTCGGGCGCGACGTCGAAGCCGAGCTGGGAGGCGAAGCGCGCGGCCCGCATCATCCGCAGCGGGTCGTCGGCGAAGGACTCCTCGGGCGCGGCAGGTGTCATGAGCCGCTGCCGGACGAGGTCGGACAGGCCGCCGTGGACGTCGACGAACTCGAGGCTCGGCAGCCGGATCGCCATGGCGTTGACCGTGAAGTCGCGCCGGACGAGGTCGCCCTCGAGGCTGTCGCCGAACATCACCTCGGGCTTGCGCGACGTGCGGTCGTAGGTGTCGGCGCGGTAGGTCGTGATCTCGATGACGTGCGAGCCCTTGCGCAGCCCGATGGTGCCGAACTCGCGACCGATGTCCCAGTGGGCGTCGGCCCAGCCGACGACGATGGCCAGGATGTCGTCGGGGCGGGCGTCCGAGGTGAGGTCGAGGTCGGGCGAGACGCGCCCGAGGAAGGCGTCTCGGACCGGCCCGCCGACGAGCGCCAGCTCGTGCCCGGCGGCGGCGAACCGCTCCCCCAGCTCGGTGAGCATCGGCAGGACGGGCGCGAGCCGGGCGACGGCGGCCCGCAGGAGCGGGAGTCCGGCGTCGGCCGGCTCGTGGCCGTCGGCGGGAGGCGTGTCGGGTCGGTCTGGCACGCGACCAGCCTAGTGAGCGTTCGCCCGGCTCCTGACCGCCCGCATCCGCGAGGGGTGGGCGCGGACCCACGCGCGAGGGAGACGACCGGCACCCGACCCGAACCGCCGGACGCACCGCTCGCGTGCCGGTCTCCGCGACGACGAGAGCGGTCCGGGCCCCGCCCGTTATGGTGGCGATGTGAGCGCGCAGCCCGTCCCCAGCCCCGTGCCGGGGAGGCGTCTGCCCGCCGTCGAGGAGCGCTCTGCGGGCGGCATCGTCGTGGACGTCCAGGAGGGTCTGGCCCTCATCGCGATCATCGCCCGGCGCAACCGTGCGGGGCGCGTCGAGTGGTGCCTGCCCAAGGGGCACGTCGAGCCGGGCGAGACGCTCGTCGAGACGGCCGCGCGCGAGGTGGCCGAGGAGACCGGGATCGTCGGCCGCGTGCTCGTCGAGCTCGGCACCATCGACTACTGGTTCGCGACGACCGACAAGCGCGTCCACAAGTTCGTGCACCACTACCTGCTCGAGGCCACGGGCGGTGAGCTCTCCATCGAGAACGACCCCGACCACGAGGCCATCGACGTCGCGTGGATGCGGCTCGACGAGGTGCACCGCAGGCTCACCTTCCCCAACGAGCGCCGCATCGCGCAGGCGGCGTGGAACCGGCTGGCGGGGACGGCGTGATCCTTCGAAGGTCGCGGCGTCCGGACACCAGCGGGCGCCGCGGGACCCGCCTCGTGCGCCACCTGACCGCCACGGCGACCACCCTGGTGGCGTTGGGGATGACGGCCGGCGGTGCCTTGGCGAGCGCCGCGCCGTCCGCCGCCGTGCCGAGCGCGTATGCCGCCGGGCCCGGCTCGTCCACCGCCCACCGACCCGCCGTGGTGCCCGCCAAGGACGTCGCCGTCATCGTGCTCGAGACGCTGACGCCCGCCGTGGTCGGCCCGGGCAAGGACGTCACGATCACCGGCACGGTGACGGCGCCGCTGACCGGACCGCTCTCGGGTCCGGAGGTCCGGGTCGTGCGCGGCGACGTGACGGTCAACCAGCGCAGCGCCCTCGACGACTGGGCCAGCGGCCGCACGGACACCTCCGGGCGCACCGTCGACACGACGTCCCTGGCCACGGTGGCCGCAGGCCAGACGCGGCCCTTCACCGCGACGGTCCCGTGGGAGCGGCTGAGGTCCGACGACGCGTTCGCGGCGCTGCCGATCTCCGTCGAGGTCGTCCAGGAGGGTGCGAGCGAGCCCACCGGGATGACGCGGACCTTCATCGCCTGGAACGGCCGCAAGGAGTACGTCCCGCTCAAGGTCGCGACCGTCGTGCCCGTGACGCTCGACCCCGACGTCGACCTCGCCTCGCGTGACGACGCGGTGCGGCAGTCGGCCTGGGAGCAGGCCATCGGTCCCGACTCGCGCGTGTCCCGCATCCTCGAGGGCACTCGCGGCACGCCGGTCGACCTCGCCGTCGACCCGTCCGTGCTCGGTCCCGATCTCGTCGCCGACTCCGGCACGACCGGCCCCACGCCGACCGGGACGTCCACACCCGGCGGCACCGGCACGACCACGTCGCCGTCCGCCACCTCCGGCACCCCCTCCCCGTCCGCGACCGGCACCCCCTCCCCGTCCGCGACCGGCACCCCGGACGCGACCGGCACCCCGGACGCCACGGGCACCCCCGCGCCGGGGTCCGCCACGAGCACCCCGGCCCCGGGCGGCACGACACCCACCCCGTCGGCCACTCCGTCCACCACCACGTCCGCTCCACCCGGCGGCACCCCGTCCGAGGCCACGCTCGCCATCGCGCGCCTGGGCGACGCGGTCGCCGCGCAGCTGAGCGGCCGCAGCGTCTGGGCCCTGCCGTACGCCGATGCCGACATCGCCGCCACCGTCGGCATCGACCCGGCGAACTCCCTCGTGCGCGACCTCGTCAGCCGGGCCTCGACCCTCGCGGCCCGCCTGGGGCAGCCGGCGCGGGCCGACATCGTCTGGCCCGTCGACGGGCTGATGCCGGCCGGGCGCGAGCAGGGCATCAAGACGCTCCTGTCCGGCACGACGGTCAAGAGGCCCGCCGGGATCGTCGTCAGCGCGCCCGCGGTGACCAAGGCGACGGCATACACCCCCACCGCGCGGCGGGTCACGGCGAGCGGGACCCGGCTGCTCGCGTACGACACGCGCCTGTCCGCCCTGCTGCCCAAGCGCACCGACGCCAGCCCCGTCCTGTCGGTGCAGCGCTACCTCGCCGAGACGCTCGTGCTGCTCGGCGAGCGCGCCGGCACGCCGCGCTCCGTGCTCGTCGCGGCTCCGCGTACCTACGACCCCGACGCCGCGGGCCTCGCGACGTTCCTCTCCGCCACCTCGAGCGCGCCGTGGCTCCAGACCGTCGATGCCGCGTCACTGCTCACCGACAGCGGCAACGACAAGGCCGTGCCACAGACGAAGCCGGTCGCCCCCGTCGCCTCGGCCGCGCCGAGGCCCGTACTCAACGCGCGCCGCCTCGCGCGGATGGCCGAGCAGCGCGACACGCTCCTCAGCGTCTCGTCGGTGCTGCGCGACGGGGAGGAGTTCGAGCGCACCTACCGCGAGGTGCTCGACGAGCTCGCGAGCGCGCGGTGGCGCTGGAACCCTGCCGGGTGGGTCACCCTGGCCAACTCCGTCGACGCCGACATCAAAGCCGCGACGAGCGCCATCCGCGTCGTGCCCCGCACGAGCACGATCAACCTGCTCGCCGAGAACGGCACGCTGCGCATCACCGTCGAGAACGGCCTCGACTACACCGTCGAGGACATCCGCCTGCGGCTCGTCCCGGACAATCCGCGCATCCGGATCGTCGAGCAGCCCGCCCCCGTGACCATCGGACCGTCGTCGCGCACCAACGTGCCCGTCGAGGTCGCCGCCGTGGCCGCCGGCCGCGCCGAGATCCGGGCCTTCCTCACGACCGCCGACGGCACCCAGATCGGCTCGCCCGCCACCATCCCGGTGGCCGCCAACCCGCTCGACGGCGCCATCTACTGGGTCGGCGGCATCCTCGTCGGGCTCGTCCTGCTGGCCGGCGTCGTCCGCGCGGTCGTCAAGGGCACCTCGCGCGTCGACGAGATCGCCGACATCGAGGCCGTGACCGCGGCACACGAGGCGCTCGGCGATGCGGACGACGGGGATCGCACCTGAGTCCGCCTAGGATGGGTGGCGAGCCACGCATCCGCGCACGACATGACGAGGGAGGGTGACGCACGTGCAGGGAGTCGGACCCGGATCCGTCCTGGGCGGCCGCTACGCGGTCACGCTGCGCACCTCCGAGGGCGTCCACCACGAACGCTGGCGGGCCAACGACCACACGCTCGAGCGCGAAGTCGTGCTCGTCTGCTTCCCGGCCGGCTCGTCGGTCGCCGCCGCCGCGCTCGATGCCGCCCGCCGTGCCGCCGGCATCGAGGACTCCCGTCTCGTGCGGGTCCTCGACGTAGGCACCGACCAGGGTGTCGGCTTCATCGTCGAGGAGCCCCTGACCGGTGCCGTCCCGCTCTCGCACCTGCTGCAGAGCGGTGGCCTGTCACCCGACGAGGTGCGCCGCCTGACCGGCGAGGCCGCCACGGCCCTCGACAAGGCCACCCACCGCGGCCTGCACCACCTCGCCCTGACGCCGAGCTCGGTGCTGCGCATGTCCGACGGCGCCGTCAAGGTGCGCGGCCTCGCCACCGAGGCCGCCCTGACCGACGCCGACCGGCTCTCCGACGAGCGCGCGTCCCGCGCCGACGCCGTCGGGCTCGTCAAGATCGCGTATGCCGGCCTCACCGGTCGCTGGCCCATGGTGTCCGTCGACGACGGGCTGATTCCCGCGGGCGGTCCGGTGGGCCTCGAGGCGGCCCCGACCATCGTCGGCGGCGTGGCGGCCCCCTCCGAGATCGCCGTGGGCGTGCCCAACGACCTCGACCTCATCTGCCGGATGACCCTCGGCAGTGGGCGGCGCGGACCCGTGTCGCCGGGCGACCTCGCCCTCCAGATCGCGCCGTGGTCGAGCGAGCAGGCGACGTCCGACGGGGCCACCGGGATCGGCCTGCGCAGCCGGGACGACCGCGAGTCCCTCGAGCCGACGCGCGTCATGCCGTCGGTGCGCGCCGGGGCCCCAGGGGCTGCCGCCGTCGGCGCCGCCGGGGCTGCCGGGGCTGCCGCGGCTGGTGCCGGGGCGGCCGGGACGACGTCGGTCGCGGGCGCCGGCAACCCGAGCCAGTCCAGCACGATCTTCTTCGACAGCGTCTCCGAGGCGCAGCTCGGGGAGACCCCGACCTCTCGCGACACCACCACCGAGCGGACCCACGGCGGCATCGCCGCGGCCGGAGCCGCTGCGGCCGGGGTGGCCGGTGCCATCGGCGACAAGGTCGGCTCGTTCGCCCGGGCCGCCGCCGACAAGGCCGCAGCCCGGGCCGCCGAGCGCCGCTCCGCCCACGACGACGACTTCGACGGCGAGGACATCGGCCTCGTCGACGCGCTCGACGAGGCCCCCACGACCCGTCTCGAGCCGCCGCTGCCGGTCTTCGGTCGCGAGGCCCCGGAGGCCCCGAGCGGCGCCCAGTCCCGCATCGCCCTCGCGATCGTCGGGGTGCTCGTGCTCGTCGCCCTCGTCATCGGCATCAGCAACGTCATGAAGATCGGCCAGCACGACGGTCCGGCGACCGCCGTCACCGTCACCAAGACGCGCACGCCGAGCGCCACCCAGCCTCCGGCCACGTCCACCCAGGCACCCCCGACGACGACCCAGGCGCCGCCGGCTGCGCCGGTGAGCATCGTCGGCGGCACGGGTTTCGACCCGCAGGACGGCACCGAGTCGGACCGCAACGTCAAGAACGTCGCCGACGGCGACCCGGGCACGGGCTGGGAGTCGCGCTGGTACGGCACGGCGTCCTTCAACGGCGACAAGGACGGCGTCGGGGTCCTGCTCGACCTCAGCGCGCCGACCGCCGTCAAGGAGGTCGAGCTCGTCCTTCCCGCCGAGCAGAACGTCACCGTCTACCTCACCGACTCCGGCTCGACCGACTCGCTCGACGGTGCCCAGAAGGTCGGCTCGGCCAAGAACGCCAACGGCACCGTCGTCATCAAGGCGAGCGGGGACCTCCAGCCCGCCAGCAAGCTCCTCGTCCTCGTCACGAAGGCGGCGCCCGCCGAGGCCGCGAACCACTACCGCGCGCAGATCAGCGAAGTGACGGTGCGCTGACCGTGAGTCCGGGGGTTGCCGCCCCGATCGCCGATCTGAGCGACCGGGAGCTGCTGGCACTGCACGTCGACGGCGACGACCATGCCTTCGCCGAGCTGTTCCGACGCCACAAGGACCGGATGTGGGCCGTCGCGCTGCGCACCGTCCGCGACCCCGAGCTCGCTGCCGACGCCGTCCAGGACGGCTTCATCGCAGCCTTCCGCCGGGCCGAGTCCTACCGCGGCGAGGCGGCCGTCACCACCTGGCTGCACCGCATCATCGTCAACGCCTGCCTCGACCGGCTACGCCGGCGCAAGCCGACAGCCGAGCTGCCCGAGTACGAGCTCGCCGACCGGCACGACCACCACGCCTCCACCGAGGTGCGCCTCGACATCCAGGAGGCCCTCGCCAAGCTTCCCGAAGGGCAGCGGGCGGCGCTCGTGCTCGTCGACATGCATGCGGTCCCCGTGGCGGAGGCGGCCGTCATCCTCGGCGTGGCCGAGGGGACCATCAAGTCGCGCTGCGCGCGCGGCCGCGCTGCCCTGGCCCAGCACCTGGGGCTGACGCCGGGCGTCCGGCCGGTCGAGCAGGACTGACCACGGTCCGCGCCCGACCCCACGGGGTACGGGAGGCTGGGGACCGGTCGAGCCGAGCGCTCGCCGGGTCGCCACCCGGGCACCGGCCGAAGAATGGTTGAATCCGGTGGAACCCGACGGCCACAGGGGGCCGTCGAAACCACGGCGACCGGCATACCCCTGCCTGCCCGTACGACCACCGCACGCTCTGCCCGAAGGACCACATCCGTGGACGAGTCCGCGAACACCCCTGAGCACGACCCTCGCGTCCGCGACCCCGGCGGGCGTGCCGCGAGCGAGCCGACACCGGTCATCCCGGCCGTCCACCCGGCCGTCGACCCCGACCACGAGATCGAGGACGACGGCCCCCCGCCCCAGCTCGATGCGGACGTCGAGCAGCAGGTGCGGTCCCTGCTCGTCAGCGCGGCCGACCCGGGACCGATGCCTGACGAGGTCTCCGAACGCATCTCGGGCGCCCTGCTCGACGCGTCGCGGCTGCGCGTCGACCCCGGGCCGCTGTCCGCCTCGGCGTCTGGCCCGGACATGGCCGCCACGGGAGGTGCGGGCGCTGTCGCAGACGGCACCGTCCTCGCGATGCCCGCCCGGCGCGACGGTCCCAAGCCGATCTACCTCGTCGCCGCCGTCGCCGCCGCGGCGGCCGTCGTCGCCGTGGGCGCCTCGGCCCTGCACGTGACCAAGCGACCCAACGGCGCCGCGGTCGTCGGCGACACGTACGGCTCGGGCGCCGCCACCTCCCCGTCCAGCCAGCCGTCGGGCCAGCCGTCCAGCCCCGCCGGGCTGCACATCCAGCTCAGCACGACGGCATACACCGCCGGCACGCTCGCCACGCAGGCCCGGGCCCTGCTCGACGACCCCGGCCAGCCGCTCCGCGACCTCGCGGCGGAGTCACCCGCCATCGGGCCCATCGCCACGCCCATCGGCCTCGAGGCCTGCCTCGAGGAGATCGGCGCGATCGGTGCCACCGACCCGGCCCCCGAAGGGGTCTCCGCGGACCTGGCGACGTTCGACGGGCGACCTGCCGTCGTCGTCGTCGTCACCCGGGCCGGTGCCAGCACCGCCTGGGCCGTCGAGCGCAGCTGCACGACCGGCGCCCCGGGGCTGCTCAAGGGCGCCACGCCCGTCCCGTGAGCCCCACGAGGGCGCTGGAACCACGCGTGGTCCCGCCACACGGGCGCTGCCCTGCGGGCTGACGGGCGCGGGAACAACAACCGCCTAGGATCGGTTGAGGCCTATGCGGCTCGCGGCCTCCCGCCGTACCGGTTCGCGCCGGTCTCGGGGCGGGGACGAGCGGCCACGACACGAGTTTCACGAGGAGCAGCCCACATGTCCGACGTCCGCAACGTCATCATCATCGGTTCGGGCCCTGCGGGGTACACCGCCGCCGTCTACGCCGCCCGCGCGAACCTCGCGCCCCTCGTCTTCGAGGGCGCCGTCACCGCCGGTGGCGCACTGATGAACACCACCGAGGTCGAGAACTTCCCCGGCTTCAAGGACGGCATCATGGGCCCCGACCTCATGGACGGCATGCGCGCCCAGGCCGAACGCTTCGGCGCCGAGCTCGTCACCGACGACGTCACCGCCGTCGACCTGACCGGCGAGGTCAAGACCGTCACCGACGGCGAGGGCAACCTCCACCGCGCCCGCTCGGTCATCCTCGCGATGGGCTCGGCCTACCGCGAGCTCGGCCTGCCCCGCGAGAAGGAGCTCTCCGGCCACGGCGTCTCCTGGTGCGCCACCTGCGACGGCTTCTTCTTCCGCGACCAGGACATCGCCGTCGTCGGCGGCGGCGACTCCGCCATCGAGGAGGCGACCTTCCTGACGAAGTTCGCCCGCACCGTCACGATCATCCACCGCCGCGAGGAGCTGCGCGCCAGCAAGATCATGGCCGACCGCGCCTTCGCCAACGACAAGATCCGCTTCGCCTGGAACTCCGAGGTCGCGCAGATCCACGGCGAGGACAAGCTCTCCGGCATCACGCTGCGCGACACCGTCACCGGTGAGACCCGCGACCTCGCCGTCACCGGGCTCTTCGTCGCCATCGGCCACGACCCCCGCAACGAGCTCCTCGTCCACCGCGAGGGCACCGACGGCGAGTCCGTCGCGCTCGACGACGCCGGCTACGTCCTCGTCGACGGCCGCTCCACCCGCACCAACGTGCCGGGCGTCTTCGCCTGCGGCGACCTCGTCGACCACACCTACCGCCAGGCCATCACCGCCGCCGGCTCCGGCTGCGCCGCCGCGCTCGACGCCGAGCACTACCTCGCCGCGCTCGAGGACACCGCCTCCCCCGCCCAGGCTGCCGCCGAGGCCGCGGTCATCGACGAGACGGACTCGGGCGAGATCCCCGACCCGCGCGTCACCGTCGGCGCCGACGCCTAACGTCGGTACCGACACCCGAACGCACGACCCAGCCCCGCCGCCCCTGGCAACCCGAGCCAACACGAGAAGGAATCTCCATGGCACTGAAGAACACGACGGACGCCACCTTCGCCGACGACGTCCTCATGAGCGACAAGCCCGTGCTGGTCGACTTCTGGGCGACGTGGTGCGGCCCGTGCCGCAAGGTCGCTCCGATCCTCGAGGAGATCAACGAGCAGTACGGCGACAAGATCGAGATCGTCAAGCTCGACACCGATGCCAACGTCGACACCGCCGCCCGCTACGGCGTCGTCTCGATCCCCACGCTCAACGTCTACGTCAAGGGCGAGGTCGTCAAGACGATCGTCGGCGCGCACCCGAAGCCGAAGCTGCTCCGCGAGCTCGAGGAGTTCATCGCCTGACCGGCAAACGTCGAAGGGGTGGTCCACCGTCACGGTGCCACCCCTTTCGCGTACTACGCTGCTGACGGCGCCCGACCGCTCCGGACTGACGCACAGCCACCCGCGACCCCTCCGGAGCCCTCCAAGGAAAGGAGCCGAGATGACCCCACAGCAGTCAGTCGTGCTCCGGCGCGGCGACTCCGGCCCGGCCGTGGCCGCCGTGTGCGAGCGGCTCGTCCTCTCGGGCGACCTCCCCGGAGGCTCCGGGCACAGCGACCGCTTCGGTGACCCCGTCTACGACGAGCACGTCGAGCAGGCCGTGAAGTCCTTCCAGCAGCGGCGGGGCCTCATCGTCGACGGCATCGTCGGCCGCTCCACGTATGCCGTCCTCGACGGTGCGCGCTGGGCGCTCGGTGACCGTGTGCTGCGCTACGTCCCCGAGCACTTCGTCGAGGGCGACGACGTCGTGGCCCTGCAGGCCCGCCTCGTCGAGCTCGGCTTCACGCCCGGCAAGGTCGACGGCCTCCACGGCCCGAGCACCGACTCCGCGCTGCGTGCCTTCCAGGCCGCCGTCGGGCTCGTCCCCGACGGCACCGTCGGACCCGAGACGATGCGGGCCTTCGCCGGCCTGCGGCGCTCGGTCAGCGGTGGGTCGGCCAACGCCCTGCGCGAGCGCGAGCAGATCCGGCGCAGTGGCTACAGCCTCAGCGGGCGCACCATCGTGCTCGACCCCGGACACGGCGGCGGCGACTCCGGAGCCCACGGCCTTCGCGGTCTCGTCGAGGGCCGTCTCTCGCTCGACCTCGCGCGTCGCATCGAGGGGCGCCTGTCCGCCCACGGTGTCAGCGTCGTCTTCACCCGCACCGAGGCCACCGACGGCGGCACCGACGAGGAGCGGGCGGCCTTCGCCAACTCCTGCGAGGCCGACCTCGTGCTCTCCCTCCACACCGACCACTCGGTCACCGGCTCGGCCCACGGGGCGGCGACGTACTTCTACGGCCACCCCGACAACGCCGCCCACGCAGACTGGTCGGTCATCGGCGAGAGCTTCGCCGACCTGCTGCTGCGCGAGGTCGTGGCCCGCACCGGACTGACCGACTGCCGCGCGCACGCGCGCACGTGGCCGCTGCTGCGCCGCACCCGGATGCCGGCGGTCCGCCTCGACTTCGGCTACCTCAACCACGACGGCGACGCCGCGGCCCTGTCCAACGCCCAGACGCTCGACCACGTCGCCGAGGCCGTCGTCGTGGCCCTCCAGCGCGTCTACCTCGGCGAGGCCGACACGTCACGCACGGGCGTCCTGCGCCTCGACGACCTCCGCCGCCACCTCGAGACGATGCGCGCGCAGCAGGTCGGGGCCGAGCGCACCGTCGGCTGACCCCGCGGTTCGTGCCCCCTGCGGGGCTCAGCCGCGGTCGGTCACGTGCGCGTGGCTCGAGCCGTTGGGGTGCGTCTCGGGCACCGGCCTGACCCCGGGGACCCGGTCCAGCACCCGCGCGATCGCGGCCGCCGCCTCGTCGCGCAGCGTGACGACCGTGCGCAGGTCGATCCGCAGGCGGGGGTATGCCGGGTGGTCGCGCTCGACCCGGAAGCCGACCTTCTCGAGGAAGCCGACGTCGAGCACGCAGGTGTGCCTCGAGACCGCGAGCGGGCGCGCGGCCACCGCCTCGAGGGAGCGCATGCGGTGGCGCAGGGCGTCCTTGGCGGCCGACTGCACCAGGGCCTTGCGCAGTCCACTGCCCGCGCACTCGGGTGTCGTGATCGCGGTGACGAGCATGAGCGTCGACGGGTCGGACGGTGAGGTCGGGAAGGCCGCGAGCCGTGCGACGTGTCTCGCCGGTGCGACGACGACGTGCCCCGCCGGCGTGCCGTCGACGTAGGCGACGCGGCCCGGCGGACCCCAGTCGGCCGTCACCGTCTCGATCCACTCGGCCAGCAGGTCGTGCGGGTCGTCCGGGTCGCCGTGGCCGTTGTGCGGCACCGTCTGCCAGAACGTGCACGGCGCGCACGCGCCGACGAGGTCGGGGACGAGGTCGGGCGTGAGGGGCCGGAGCTCACGCATCGCGTCTCCGGGCAGCCCTCATGCCCCCATTCTGACCCGCCGCCCGCCGGACGGCACCAGGACCACGGGAACCGCCGTGTCGAGGCCGTGTCGCGACCGTGTCGAGGCCGTGTCGCGACCGTGTCGCGACCGTGTCTGGGCGGTGTCGAGGGGCGCGGGGCGGCGGCGGGCGCTCCCCGGGCCGGACGGCATACCGAATTAGGGTGGGGAGCATGAGCGAGCCGGGCACCTATGTCGAGAAGAGCTTCAAGCGCGACACGAACTACATCACCACCCGCATCACCGCGGACGGACGCGACGGCTTCCCCGTCGAGGCGGGGCGCTACCGTCTCGTCGTCGCCCGGGCGTGCCCGTGGGCCAACCGCGCGATCATCGTGCGCCGGCTGCTCGGGCTCGAGGACGCACTGTCGATGGGGATCTGCGGCCCGACGCACGACCGGCGCAGCTGGACCTTCGACCTCGATCCGGGCGGCCTCGACCCGGTGCTGCAGATCCCCCGCATCCAGGACGCCTACTTCAAGCGCGACCCCGAATACCCCCGTGGCATCACGGTGCCCGCGATCGTGGACGTGCCGACCGGTGCTGTCGTGACGAACGACTTCAAGCAGATCACCGTCGACCTCGAGACCGAGTGGCGCGACCTCCACCGGGAGGGCGCGCCGGACCTCTACCCCGATGCCCTCGCCGACGAGATCGAGTCGGTCAGCGAGCCGATCTACCGCTACGTCAACAACGGTGTCTACCGCTGCGGCTTCGCCGGCACCCAGGATGCCTACGACAAGGCCTACCGCCGGCTGTGGGAGAACCTCGACCTGCTCGAGGAGCGCCTGTCGACCCGTCGCTACCTCGTGGGCGACCACATCACCGAGGCCGACGTGCGCCTCTTCACGACGCTCGTGCGCTTCGACCCCGTCTACCACGGCCACTTCAAGTGCAACCGGAGCAAGCTCATCGAGATGCCGGCGCTGTGGGGCTACGCGCGCGACCTCTTCCAGACGCCGGGCTTCGGCGACACCGTCGACTTCGCGCACATCAAGCGGCACTACTACGTCGTGCACACCGACGTGAACCCGACGGGCGTCGTGCCCCTCGGTCCCGCGCTCGAGAACTGGGCGACGCCGCACGGACGCGAGGAGCTGGGCGGGTCGCCGTTCGGCGACGGCACGCCGCCGGGACCGCCCCGCGAGGTGGTGCCGCCGGAGCACAACCCCGTGCTCGCGATGCTGGCCGGCTGACCAGCCGGCACGTGCCGTATGCCGGTGGGTTGCCTTGTCACGCAAGGCGACCCACCGGCATACGTGCTTCAGGCGCGGTAGAACTCCACGAGGACCGGAGCGAGCACGTCCGCGTGCACCTGGTGGAAGTCGCCGGGGAGCTCGACCGCGCGGCCATTGGGCAGCGCGTCGGCGAGGACGGCTGCCGAGTCGTGCAGCGCCGGCATCATCGTCCCGCTGCTGCAGATCGACAGGAAGGGCACGGTCACGCGGCGCAGGGTCTCGGTGGGCAGGCTCTGGTCGTCGCCACCGAGGCAGTAGCCGTCGTACTTGACCGTGTAGGTCATCGCCAGCATCGGCTCCCACATCGGCGTGCCCTTCATGCCCTCGACCATCTCGTCGGGCATGCCGACGACGATGTTGTTGAAGTAGCGCAGGATGCCCTCGCGGTCACCCGCCTCCTCGAAGCGCTCGAGGGTGCCGATGTAGTCGTCCGGAGCCGGCCACGCGTCGCTGCGGTAGGGCACCTCGATGGCCGCCCCCTTCGCGATGGGCGTCCCGGCTGCGATGGCCTCGATGACGAGGGCGCCACCGGAGGATGCACCGAACGCGTAGGCAGGAGAGCCGGATTCACCTGTCGCGGCGATGACGGCCGTGAGGTCCTCGATCTCGCGGGCGACGACGTCCCGGCGCTGAGCGCCGGCTCCGGGCTGGGTGTCGCCGCTGTCGCCACGGCCCCGACGGTCGTACGTCACGCCCGTCATCCCCAGCTCGCCGAGCGCCTGGGCGACGTCGCGGAACGCCCCCCGGTCACAGAACGCGCCGCCGACGACGACCGCGACCGGTCCCGTGCCGTAGGCCTCGTAGGCGATGGTGGTGCCGTCGGCCGATGTGGCCTTCTCGAGCTGGCTCATGGGTGACTCCTCGGTGTGCGCGGCCCGCCTGTCGGGCCCTCACCTCCATGTCGATCGGGGAGCCCCCGACTCGACACTTCGATTGTCGAAGTGTCTGCCCGAGTCACGTGCGCTTCCGGGAGAAGACCTCACGCCGGTCGCTCTCCGGCACCGTCTCCATGAACTCCGTGACCGCCTCCGACAGCGCGGGCCACGTCGTGTGCTGCTCGACCGGCACGACGGTGGCGACGACCTGGTCGGCGTGCACCTCGACGAGGTTCCACGACTGGGGGCCGTCGACACCCATGAGCAGCTCACGCGGGGCTCCCACGTCGTCGACGTAGCTGACGCCGCCGGCGACGAGGACCGGGACCGAGCCGAGCGTGCCGAAGCTCGTCACGTGGAGGTGGCCACTGAGGACCGCACGGACGTCGCCGCCCTCGACGATCCCACGCAGTCGGTCCACGTCGTCGAAGTCGAGCAGCTGCATGACCGGGGAGCGGTAGGTGATGGGCGCGTGGTGGATGACGAGAATCGTGCCGTGCTCGGCTGGTGCGGCGAGTTCCCCTGCCAGCCAGTCATACTGGTCGTCGGAGAACCCGCCGTGGTGAAAGCCCGGCACTGCGGAGTCGATCGCGATGATGCGCAGTCCGTGGCAGTCGGTGACGGTGTCCTGCGGCGCGTCGGTGTCGATGCCGTAGAGCGTGCGGGCCATCGGCCGGCGCTCGTCGTGGTTGCCGCCGGTCAGGACGAGCGCGCAGCCGAGGCGCTCGACGACGGGGTCGACGACGGCGCGCAGCAGGTCGTACGCCGCGGGGTCGCCGCTGTCGGCGAGGTCACCCGAGATGACGAGCGCGTCGATCCGCTCCCCCGACGACTCGACGCGCGCCAGGGCCCTGCGCAGCTGCGCCTCCGTGTCGATGTGCCCGGCGAGCAGGCCGGCGCCGGCGATGAGGTGCGGGTCGGACAGGTGGGCGAGCACGTGGGTCGGCGCGGGCCGTGATCCGGTGAGGGCCATGGCGCCAGCCTAGGCGGGGACGTGAGCCGGCCGGGTCACCCGGTTGAGGGGCTCGGGGGGTCGTGGCGTTCCGGGGTGCCGGCGTGCGTCTGCGGTGCGAGGCTGGAGGCGGAGGTCCCGATGCCGATTCCCCGTGCCGTCACGCAGCTGAAGAAGAGATACCTCAACAAGGCTCTCGTCCATCTCGCCGGCCATGGATGGTTCGTCGAGCTCGAGCACGTCGGGCGCCGCTCCGGACGCACCTTCCGGGTGCCGATCATGGCCTTCGACCGGGGCGACGTCGTGACGATCGCCCTGACCTACGGACGAGGGGTCGACTGGCTCGCCAACCTGCGAGCCGCTCGTGGCGGACGGATGCGGGTGCGCCACGAGGTCCTGACCCTGGGTGCACCGGTCGACCTCACGGAGGACGAGGGCCACTCCCGGATGCCGCAGCCACCACGGCTGATGCTGCCTGTCCTCGGCTGCCACGACTACGTCGAGATCCCCGTGCTGGCCCGTGAGCCGTTCACCGGCTGGTGAGTCGTGCCGCGGAGCTCAGTGCCGCACCTGGCACGCCGGGCACCAGTAGAGTCGTCTTCCGGCAATCTCCTTCTCCTGCAAGGGATTCGAGCATCTCGGGCAGGGTTCACCAGTGTGCTTGTAGACGAGGAACCGCCGCTCAAAGGTGTCCCCGAGCCGCTCTCCGGTCAGACGTCGGCTGATCGTTCGTGCCCGTCCCGAGCGCCTGGCCCGGGCGGCGGCCTCCACCTGGTCCGGCATGGTGATGATCTGCGAGAACGCACGACCGAGGGGCATGAGGAGCACGAGGTCGTCCCAGATCTCACGCCAGACCTGCTCCGACACGTCGAGGCCGCGGGTGAGGGGGTCCACGGCGAGGCGATGGAGGACCTCGCAGCGGTAGACGTTTCCGACGCCTGCCACGACGGACTGGTCCATGAGCAGCTCCGCCACCGTGCGCCGGCTCCGGTGGACCCGCTCCCACCCCGGCTCCGGTCGCTGTCCGCGCCGCAGGGGGTCCGGCCCGAGCGTCGCGACGATCTCACGCTGGCGTGCGTCGTCGACCAGGGTGCAGATCATCGGCCCGCGGAGGTCGGCCCAGTGCTCGGGGCCCACGAGGCGCAGCCGAACAGCTCCCACGGGCGCCGGCGGCACGGCTCCGTCGAGATGTTTCACGGGAAACATCCCGATCAGGCCGAGGTGGACGTGCAGCGTGGCGTCTCCGATGTCGACGAAGAGGTGCTTGCCCCAGGCCTGGGCCCGCTCGAACACGCGTCCGTCCAGACGCTCTGCGTCGGCCGCGAACCGGCCCTGGGGGCTCGTGGCCTCGACTGCATGGCCCCGGAAGGCTCGGTCGAGGCGATCGGCGAGCGCGTGGATGGTGTGACCCTCGGGCATCCTCGTCCTCTCTGTGCACCCTGTGCCTCGATCCTGCAGGACGTACCCGATCCGCGACGCACCGGGTCCTCGCACCGACGTGCCAGAGACCGCGCAGGTCTCGGGGTTACCGTGGGGGCGGAGCACAGTCAGGGGCTGCGAACGCCTGACCGACTCGAACGGACCCGGGGAGCCGCATGACCGACACCGCGCACGTCGAGGTGGAGTCCGCCGTGCGCAGACGGCCGCCGTGGGTCACTCGCCGCGCCGTGCCGGAGTGGCTCGTGGTCCTGGCGGCTCTGGGGCTCGCGCTCGTCGTGACCGGGGCCGTGCTGCAGGTGGCCCACCCGTTCATCCGCCACGACGACTGGCCGTTCACCTTGGCCAGGCGTGAGCCGGGGTCGGCGGCGCAGTTCAGCCGCAACCTCTACGAGGGGCGCTGGCTCAACACGGTCTACTGGTACGTCATCGGGCAACGGACCTCGATCGTCGTGGCTTCCACCGTCTTCGTCGTGGCCTACTCAGCCTTCGTGTGGGGCTTCGTGCGCGCCCTGGCCCCGCCGAACCGGCTCTCGACGTTCGTCCTGACGTTCGCCGTCTTCGTGTCGGCGATCTGGGTCCGTCTCGTCTACTGGCCCGGGACCCTCTCGGCCTCGATGATCGTCGCCGCCACAGCGGTGTGGACGCTCCCCTGGGCCCGGAGGCGCCGCTGGACGCTCGCCGTGTGGATGCTGCTCTCCGTCGTCCTGGCGGTCCTCTCCTACCCTCCCGTGGCGGCACTCGTCTTCCTGACGTTCGTCGTGACGGAGCTCGACCGGTCGGTGCGACGCCTCCTCGTCGGTGCGGCCGGTTTCGTCGCGGCGTACGGCGTCGGCATCCTGACGGTCTACGCCTTCAACTGGCTCGCGTTCGGCACGTTCGGCCTGACCATCTCGGCCTGGCGTCGACCGAACCCCCTCGAGAGTCTCGACGACCTCGTGACCAACCTCGCGCGCTACGGCACCCAGTTCGCCTCCCTCATGGGACTCCTCGGGTGGGCGGCCGTGGTCGCGGTCGTCTGCCTCGTCTGGGCGCTCGTCGACGCCTCGACGCGGCGGGCGGCCGTGGTCGTGCTCGGCGCCGTCCTCCTCGTCGTCGGACTCGAGGCCGGCCTCACGATCTACTCCGGCGTCGTCACGGGGACGAGGGCATCGCTCTGGGCGTGGCCCGCGGTCTGCATGCCGGCAGCATTGCTGCTCAAGGGAATTCGGCCGTCACGGATCGCGGGCGTTGTGGCTCTCGCGATCATCGCCGTCGTCGGCGTGCTCTCCTGGCGCACCGACCTCGGCGAGCACCGAGCGACACGAGACCAGTACGACGTCATCGTCAGCGACACGGCAGCCGTGGCGGGTCAGCACCCGGACGACGCGGTGGTCATGTGGATGGAGCCTCGCTGGAAGGCAACGGCCCAGGGGACGATGACGGCGGTCACGGTCCGGTCGATGCTCTACGACCAGCAGGGCCTCTACCCGCGGTGGTGCGCTCCGGCCGAGTGCGCGGCGATCGCCCGGGCGGTGCAGCAGGATCCCCACGCCGATGTCCTCCGCGTCGACGGCCTCACGGTCGTGCGCATCCCGCGGCCGCCGGCCTGGCTCTGACGGCAGCCTGCGGCGAGCGGGCTCGTCATTCCCGCGACGGGGACGACATGCCCATGAGGCCGAGGATGCGGCGCAGGTCCTCCATCGAGGCGAACTCGACGGTGATCTTGCCCTTGCGCTGGCCCAGGGCGATGGCGACCCGGGTCTCGAGGTGGTCCGAGAGCCCGGACGTGAAGTCGTCGAGCTGCGGGTGGCGGCTTCCCGCACGCGGGCGTCGGGGCTTGGGGGCATCGTTGCCCTCACCGAGGGCAACGAGCTCCTCGACGTTGCGCACCGACAGGCCCTCGGCCACGATGCGCTGAGCCATCCGCTCCATCGCGGCGCCGTCAGCCATGCCCAGCAGGGCACGTGCGTGTCCAGCGCTCAGCACTCCGGCTGCGAGGCGGCGCTGGACGAGCGGTGGGAGCTTCAGCAGGCGCAGGGTGTTGGAGATCTGGGGTCGCGAGCGACCGATGCGCGTCGCGAGCTGCTCGTGCGAGCACCCGAAGTCGTCGAGCAGCTGCTGGTACGCCGCAGCCTCCTCGAGCGGGTTGAGCTGGCTGCGGTGGAGGTTCTCCAGGAGCGCGTCGCGCAGCAGGTCGTCGTCGCTCGTGTCCTTGATGATGGCCGGGATGACACCGAGGTCGGCCGCCTGCGACGCTCGCCAGCGACGCTCGCCCATGATGAGCTCGAAGGTCTTGCCCTCGGCCTCGTCGAGCTGGTCGGCGGGGATGCGCCGCACGACGATGGGCTGCAGCACACCGATCTCACGGATCGAGTGGACGAGCTCGGCCATGTGGTCCTCGTCGAAGACCGTGCGCGGCTGCTTCGGGTTCGGACGGATCGACTCGATGTCGAGCTCGGCGAACTCGGCGCCCGGGACGACAGCCAGTCCGCTGCTCGTCGTCGCGGCAGCAGGCTCGACCGAGCCGGCCGAGCCGGCCGAATCGACCGAAGGGGCCGAGTCGACGGCAGCCTCAGGCGTGCTCGCGCCGCCATGGTCCGTCGGAGCGGACGGTGTGGCCGGGGCGGTCGGGCCGCTACCGTGCGCGGCGCCGGCCACGGCGGGCTCTGCCTGCTTCTGCTCGGTGAAGAAGACGTCAACGGGTCGACCCGCGCCTCCGCTCGGCGCGCTCGGGATGAGTGCCCCGAGGCCTCGACCCAGTGCTCGACGCTTCTCCGCCATTCGACAACCCCTCGTCATCTCCGACGCGGCCATCGCGTCCGTCGGTCAGTCTAGGTGCTGGCGAGCGGCGAGCTTGCGCACCCGGCGCCATGTCGCGCCGCATCGTGGGGCGTCAGCGGCTCACGTTTCACGTGGAACGCTGCCGGTGTCGGTATGGACACGACGTTTCACGTGGAACATTCGGCCTCGTCGCGTGCCTGTGGGTGCCCTTCGAGCCTCTGGGTGCGACGTCAGCCGCTAGACGATCTTCGGACCCCCGGCCGTCACCGACGCTCGATTGAGTTGCACGTGAAACGACCCGTACAGTCGAGCGGCGCTCCTGGCAGGTGCGCTGTGACCACCACGTCACGTCCTCGTTTCACGTGAAACACGTCCGCACGAATCGCGCCGCTCCTCTCCCTGTGGACGCGTCTGGACCCGCGCGAGGCGATCCGTGCGTTTCACGTGAAACGAGGCCGCCACCCGATGGTGACGGCCCCGCGAGAAGATGGTGTCCGGTCCGTCAGGTGCGACCCGCCGCGCCACGGTCAGCGATCTCCCCCGCCGCCTCGAGGTAGGCGAGAGCGCCGCTGCTCGCCGGGTCGTAGGTCATGACGGTCTCACCGAAGCTCGGCGCCTCCGACACCCGGACCGAGCGCGGCACCGAGGTGCGCAGGACCTCCGTGGGGAAGTGCTCGCGCACCTCGTCGGCGACCTGAGCCGAAAGGCGAGTGCGGCCGTCGTACATCGTCAGCAGGATCGTGGAGACGTGGAGCGCCGGGTTGAGGTGGAGCCTGACGAGGTCGATGTTCTTGAGCAGCTGGGACAGGCCCTCGAGGGCGTAGTACTCGCACTGGATCGGGATGAAGACCTCACTGGCCGCCACCATCGCGTTGACGGTGAGCAGCCCGAGACTGGGCGGGCAGTCGATGAGGATGTAGTCGAACTCGTGCCCCGACTCCGCGGCTGCGGCGATCGCCTTCTGCAGACGCGACTCGCGTGCCACGAGCGACACGAGCTCGATCTCGGCGCCGGCGAGGTCGATCGTGGCCGGCGCGCAGTAGAGGTTCTCGACCGTCGTGCACCGCTGCACCACGTCGAGCAGAGGGGTCCCGTCGACGAGCACGTCGTAGATGGACGGCACCTCGGCGTGATGGTCGATCCCGAGGGCGGTGCTGGCGTTGCCCTGGGGGTCGAGGTCGATGACGAGTGCCTTGAGTCCCGACTGCGCCAGCGCTGCGGCCACGTTGACCGTCGTGGTCGTCTTGCCGACACCGCCCTTCTGGTTGGCCACGGTGAGCACCCGAGGGCCCACCGGCTTCGGGAACGGACGACCCGTCAGCTGGATGCGCCGACGGGCGTTCTCGGCGAGCTCCATCGCCAGGGGCGTGTCCTGACCGGCAGTCGGGATGGCTGCGGCGAGGGCCTCACGATCCGCATGATCTGCCGTGAGCTCCGAGGCGCGCCTGGCTTCGTCCACAACGTTGTCCCCAGCCTCGTTCGCAGTGTTTTCCCGTTCAACGCGGGCATTTCCCGAAGAGTCGTCCACCGCGTTGTCCACAGGTGCGGAAGCCGCATACTGCGCGTCACCGACCTCCGGCAGGCCGGCCTCGGGCGTCGCGCCACCGGCCTCGTCGGACGGCGGGGCCTCACTCGAGGATCCCGCGTCGGAGTCCGCCTCGTCGGTCGGAGCCGGGTCCGAGCTGTCGACCGCCGTCACCATCTCGGCCGGGGGCGGAGCGTCGTCCGCCGGAACCGCGTCATGAGCAGACTCGACCGGGGCGGGCTGCACGCCGGGCGCCTCGGTGTCCGAGACCGTCCCGTCGCCCGTCGGCTCCGCCGGCTCGATTGGAGACTCGAGGCTTGCCGAGGCAGCTCCGCCGTCAGCCGTGGCCTCGAGTCCGTCCTCGGCGTGGACGACGTCGTCAGCGGCCGGCGTCTCCTCGTCGTCCCGTTCCGTCGTGGTGTCCACCGGGGACTCCTCCTCGACGGTGCTGGAGGTGGTCGGCTGCTCCAGCGCAGCTGCTGTCTCGTCCTTGGTCGCCTGCGGGGTCTCGTGACCCGCCTCAGCCTGAGTCGCGTCGTTCGTTTCACGTGAAACGCCCAACATGCGCGCCAGCCACCCGAGACGTCGGTGCTCCGGTCCCGGCTCGGGTTCGCTCGGCCAGCCCAGGTTGGTCGACATCGTCACAGGGAGTGCACCTCCGGGGTTGAGGGACGGCCCGCGACGAGATCTGCGTGGGGCGTCCATCGAAATGGTCTGGACACGATCATGGCTGATGGCGCGGACGCCCGCCCGCTTCCGGGCCGGAGCGTCGCGAACCGCGAGGGCGATCAGCCCGTCGTCGGGCCGATCCGGCGCTGGAAGGCTGGCGAGAGCGGAACCGCCGCCGGTCCACGACCTCACCGACGGTGGCTCGAAGCACGATGGTGGGTTCATCGAGCAGGTCGCCGCCGTACTCGTGCACCTCGGCCTCGACGACGCCGAGACGGGTCAGCGCCGTGCGACCCTCCGCCAGCTCCTCCGCGGCACGGCTCCCCTTGAGAGCGAGCAGGCTGCCGCCCGCCTCGAGCAACGGCAGGGTCCACTCGGCCAGCTGGACGATGCGCGACACCGCCCTGGCCGTGACCCACGGGGCATGGAGCCGGTCCCACATGGTCTCGGCCCGCGCCGTGTGCACCGTGACGTTCGTCAGGCCGAGCTGCGCGACGGTGCCCGAGAGCCACCCGGTGCGCCGGGCGAGCGGCTCGACGAGGTGCAGGTCCAGGTCGGGACGGGCGATGGCCAGAGCCAGGCCGGGGAGGCCGGCACCCGACCCCACGTCGACGACCTGCTGGGCCTCCCCCGTGCGTGGGATCGCCTCGTGGACCACACCGCAGTTGAGCACGTGGCGGTCCCAGAGCCGAGGCGTCTCACGGGGACCGATGAGGCCGTGGCTGATCCCGGTGTCGGCCAGGATCGCCACGAAGTGCTCGGCCAGGTCGAGCCGGTCACCGAAGACGGCGGGCGCGGCTGCCGGGGTGGCGGGCAGCTCCGCCGGGTCGAGAGCATCGTGGGTCACGCGCTCTCACTCCTCGTGGATACCGTCTCGGATGCAGCGGGTCGAGTCCCGTTTCACGTGAAACGGGAGGGTGGTCAGGCAGGCAGGATGACGATGTGCCGGTGCGGGTCAACGCCTTCAGACTCCGAGACGAGACCAGCAGCGGCGACCTCGTCGTGGACGACCTTGCGCTCGAACGCCGTCATCGGCTCGAGTGAACGCTTTGTCCCCGACTCCTGCACCTCGGCGATGGCGACCTTGGCCAGCTCGACGAGCGCGGTGCGGCGCTGCGCGCGGTGGCCCGCGATGTCGAGCATGAGGCGGCTGCGCTCACCGGTCTCGACCTGTACGGCCAGTCGGGTCAGCTCCTGGAGCGCCTCCAGGACCTTGCCGTCGGTGCCGACGAGCCGTCGCGGCACGCGACCCTCGTCCGAGTCGACGATGGCGATGGCGGCGCGGTCGCCATCGACGTCCACGTCGATGTCCCCGTCGAGGTCGGCGATGTCGAGGAGCGTCTCGAGGAAGTCGGCCGCCACCTCGCCCTCACGCTCGAGCTGACGGACGCGCGTCTTCTTGTCGCCCGTCTCGGGCTTGTCGGAGTGGCTGGACTCGCTGGACTCGTCGGCCGTCTCACCGGTCTCGACCGGCTCTGCGTCGCCGGAGTCCTGCGGGGTCTGCGCCTGGCCGGCGGCCTCCGCCGCCGCGGTGTCGTCCACCTGGGTGGGCTCGGGCTGCTCGCGCTGCTCGGGCTGCTCGGTCTGCGGGGGCGTGGTCTCAGCCGATGCGTCGGCGGGCGTCTCGACGTCCGTGGCTTGCGTGTCGCTCATGGAAACTCCTTCGGTCACCGGGGGCAGATCTGTGGACAACTCACGTTTCCGCAGTTCAGAGACCCCAAGGCAGTGTGGACAAGTGTGTGGATGAAGCTCAGCGGCGGTTCTTGGTCGGCTGCGTGCGGGTGCGCTTCTTGCCCTTGGGCTGCTGGCGCTGGCCGGACTTGGGCGCGTCGTCGGGGACCGTCTCGGTCGACTCGAGGCCCGGCACCGTCAGCTCCTGCATGTCCTTGCCCTTGCGCTTCATCCGCTCGCGGCGAGCGCGCTCGGCCTCGGAGCCGGGAGCCGGCATGTTGCGGATGACGTAGAACTGCTGGCCCATGGTCCACAGGTTCGTCGTGAGCCAGTACATCAGGACACCGATGGGGAAGTTGATGCCGGAGATCGCGAAGAAGATCGGCATCAGGTAGAGCAGCACCTTCTGCTGCTTGGCGAACGGGTTGTCCAAGGCAGCTGCAGGCATGTTCTTGCGCATCAGCTGGTACTGGGTCGTGAAGGTGGTGGCCGACATGAGGATGATGAGGACGGCCGTGAGGATCTTGACGTTGAGGCTGGCGCCGGGCGTCAGGAACGAGTCCGACAGCTTGGCTCCGAAGATCGTCGAGCTCTCGATCTGGGCCGCCACCTCGCGGGTGATCGGGCCGATCGCGTCGTGACCGGGCACGCCCTCGGCCTGGGCCTTGAGGTTGTTGAGCAGCTGGAAGAGCGCGAAGAAGAAGGGGCTCTGGATGAGGATCGGCAGACAGCTGCTGAACGGGTTGGTCCCGGTGCGGCGGTAGAGATCCATGATCTCCGCCTGCTGCGCCTTCTGGGACTCCGGGTCGCGCTTGCCCTTGTACTTCTTCTGGATCTTCTGCATCTCGGGCTGGATGAGCTGCATCCGCCGCGAGGAGTGGATCTGCCGCACGAAGAGCGGGATGAGCAGGATCCGGACGACGACGGTGAGGCCGACGATCGACATGGCCCAGGCCCAGCCGGCCAGGTCGCCGTTCAGGCCGATCTTGTCGAAGAGCCAGTGCCAGCCGTACATGACCCAGGCTTCACCGAGCTTGATCGGATAGAGCAGGGTGTTGAAGAAGTCGATCACGTGTTTCCTCTGTGGTCTGGTGGGTCGGCCGGTTCAGCTCGGGCTCGAGGTGTCTGGGCCACTCACCACTGATCGGCAACCATATGCCGGTTGGTCAGGTCGTGGGTTCCCGGTGCGGGACTGCGTGCGGGGGGTGCGCGTCGTGCTGGTGGTCGTGCTCGTCCTCGGCAGGTCCATCGGCAGGTCCAGCGGGGCGGAAGTCCTCGGGCCGCACGTCGTTGCGCGTGGCCCACGTCATCGGAACGGGGTCGACCCCGCCCGGGTTCCACGGGTTGCAGCGGCCGAGCCGGCGGATCGCGAGCCAACCACCACGAACCGGGCCGAACCGGGTGAGCGCGGTGACGGCATACGCCGAACAGCTCGGGTAGAAGCGGCAGCTGGGACCCGAGAGGGGGGAGATGAAACGCTGGTAGAGCTTGACCGCGATCACCAGGGGTGCTGCGAGCACCTGGTTGAGGCGGGCGCTCATGACCGGCACGCCTTCTCGAGCTGGCGTCCGACCGCGAGGTCGAGCTCGTCCCAGGTCGCGTCGGCCGCGGCAGGGTTGGCCCGCACGACGAGGTCGAGACCAGCAGGTATGCCGGTCAGCCGGGTCGCGACGCTGGCGCGCAGCCGGCGCTTGGTCCGGTTGCGCACGACGGCGTTGCCGACGGCCTTGGACACAACAAAACCGACGCGCGGCGGAAGTTCCGCACGCGCATCGGTCCGGTTGGCATGCACGACGATGAGTCGCCCGCCTGCTCTGCTGGCGCCGGGCCCGCGTACTGCCGTCGTGAAGTCCGTCCGCTCACGCAGTCGGTGACGTGCCGGCAGCACGCCGCGGCCTCCGGCTGCTCAGGCCGAGAGCTCGGCGCGGCCCTTGCTGCGGCGGCGGGCGAGGATGGCGCGGCCGGCGCGGGTGCGCATGCGCAGGCGGAAGCCGTGCGTCTTGGCGCGGCGACGGTTGTTCGGCTGGAAGGTGCGCTTGCTCACGAGGTTCTCCGTAGGTTGCAGGGGCCCGTCCGACGTCATGACGACGCCAGCCCGGCTCCCGTTGTGGGGCTAGTGGTGGCCGTTGCGACCGCAATCGGCAAGCCCGTGGAGGGTCGAGATGGTCCGGCTGGGCCGGGCTCGGGGCCATGGGCATGCGAAAGAGGTCGCAGACACGCTCGGTCAACGATACGGGAGCCGCCGAGAGAGGGTCAAACCGACGGAGCCGCGCGGGCGAGGACGCCAAAACCCACGATCCTCGAAGGTCCCGCGGCGATTGCAAGGCGACACGCCGTGAAGCCGAAGATCTGTGGAGGACTCGATTGTCACCAGCGAGCCTGCGGCTGTAGGTTTTCGACTCTCACGATCCTCGCCACCCCATGCACAGGCTGTGGACAAACGTGTGGACAACAGGGCATCGTTCACCAGGACACGGACGGACCCCGTAGGTCCGACCCGGCAGGCTCGAGCCCCGCGCTCGCGCCGAACCGAGCCGGGAACGCAACAGGTGCAACGGAATTGAGTCAGGGGCAGGTGGGATCAGGTGGCCGAGACAGGCGTCGATTACGCGCAGATCTGGCAGCAGACGCTCGGCACCCTCGACTCCGTGGGCCTGTCGAACCAGGAGCGCGCCTTCGTCCGGCTGTGCCGCCTCGTCGGCGTGCTCGACCAGACGGCGCTCGTGCGCGCGCCCAACACGTTCACCAAGGACTTCCTCGAGCAGCGGGTCCGTGAGCAGATCCACGAGGCCCTCGCCAGCCAGCTCGGCCACCCGGTGCAGCTCGCCGTGTCCGTCGACGAGAGCCTCGAGCCCGACCTCGGCGTCATCACCGACGAGCCGAGCGGTCAGGTCCACGACGGCTCGCGCGGTCAGGCGGGCGGTCAGGGTGCCGGTCCTGGCGGAGGCGGCACGTCTGCCGCCGGCAACGGCTCCGGCGTCATCGGTGGCCACCACAACGGTGGCGGCCACGGGCAGACGGCCAACCCGCTGCGCGACCTCGCCGAGAGCGCGCCCGCGCTCAACGGCGCCGACCTCGACGAGCCGCGCCAGCCGGCATACGACGTGCAGACGCGGATGGAGCTCGGTCCCGACCCGCTGAGCGGTGGCGAGAGCGGGCCGCTACGCCTGCAGCAGCGCCCCGAGCCCAGCTCGCCCGGCGACACCCGGCTCAACCCGAAGTACACCTTCGACACCTTCGTCATCGGCGCGAGCAACCGCTTCGCCCACGCGGCGGCCGTCGCGGTCGCCGAGGCCCCGGCCAAGGCGTACAACCCGCTCTTCGTCTACGGCGAGTCCGGGCTGGGCAAGACCCACCTGCTCCACGCGATCGGGCACTACGCCCGCACGATGTTCCCGAACGTCCGCGTGCGCTACGTGAACTCCGAGGAGTTCACCAACGACTTCATCAACAGCATCCGTGACGACAAGGCGAGCGCGTTCCAGAACCGCTACCGCAGTGTCGACGTGCTGCTCATCGACGACATCCAGTTCCTCCAGGGCAAGCTGCAGACGCAGGAGGAGTTCTTCCACACCTTCAACACGCTGCACAACGCGAACAAGCAGATCGTCATCACCAGTGACCTGCCGCCGCGTGAGCTGTCGGGCTTCGAGGACCGGATGCGCACGCGCTTCGAGTCCGGGCTGCTGACCGACGTCCAGCCGCCCGACCTCGAGACCCGCATCGCGATCCTGCGCAAGAAGGCGATCCAGGACCGGATGAAGGTCCCGGACGACGTCCTCGAGTACATCGCGACGAACTTCAGCACGAACATCCGCGAGCTCGAGGGCGCCCTCATCCGCGTCACGGCCTTCAGCAACCTCAACCGCCAGGCGGTCGACCTGCCCCTCGCGGTCATCGTGCTCAAGGACGTGCTGCCCAACGAGACGCCCAACCAGGTGACGGCGGCGACGATCATGGCGGTGACCGCGGCCTACTACGCGGTGACGCTCGAGGACCTCTGCGGTTCGAGCCGCTCGCGCCAGCTCGTGACGGCCCGTCAGATCGCGATGTACCTCTGCCGCGAGATGACCGACCTGAGCCTGCCGAAGATCGGGCAGCACTTCGGCGGCCGTGACCACACGACGGTCATGCACGCCGACCGCAAGATCCGTGAGCTCATGGGTGAGCGCCGCGCCATCTACAACCAGGTCACCGAGCTGACCAACCGGATCCGCCAGCAGTCGCACTGAGCTCCACCCAGCCCCACTGACGTCCGCTGACGCGGCCCGATGGCGTATGCCGTCGGGCCGCGTCGGCGTCAGGCCGCGGCTCCCCCGGAGGCAGTCTTCACAGACCGCCGGGCGGCGATCGTCGCCGCCAGTGCCTCGTCCCAGGGGGTCGGGGCGAGGTCGAAGGTGCGCTGGGTGAGGTCCGAGTCGAGCACGAAGGGCCGCTCGAACTGGTGCCGGGTCTCGCGCAGCTCGCGCATGAAGGGGACGACGAGACCCGCCGCGGTGCCGAGCGGCCGGGGCAGCACGTGTACCCGGCGGTGTGTCACGCCGGCGAGGCGCGCAACGTCGGCGGCGGCCTCGTCGAAGGTGCGGGCGGGAGCGGTGGGCACGTGCCAGGCGCGACCCCAGCCGTCGTCACCGGCGGCGACCCGGGCTGCGAGGCGGCCGACGTCGGGGACGTAGGTCCAGGAGTGCGGCGCGTCGGCGCGGCCCGCTGGCACGACGGGCGGTCGGCCCGTGAGCAGCGCGTCGATGACGACGTCGCCCAGGTAGCTCGTGCGTGGCGTCGTGCCCGGACCGAAGTAGTCGCTCGAGCGCAGCTCGGTGACGCGCAGGCGACCGGCCTCGTGGCGGCCCAGGGCCTCGGTCCACATGTCGGCGCGGATCCGACCCTTGTGTCCGGTCGGGCGCATCGGGTCGTCCTCGTGCATGGGTGCCTCGACCTCGCCGTAGCCGTAGAGGTTGCCGATGATGACGAGTCCGGCGCCGGAGGACTCGGCGGCGGCGAGCGTGGCGGCCGCGACGGGCGGCCAGTCGGTGTCCCACGACATGTAGCTCGGCGGGTTGACGGCGTTGACGATGCTCGCGGCGCCACGAGCCAGGGCGGTCAGGGCGGCTGCGTCGCCCGCGTCGACGGCCACGACCTCGACGGCGTCGGGGTGGGAGTCGTGCCACGGCCGCTCGCTGACACGGCCCGAGCGTGACGCGAGCGTCACCGTGTGGCCGAGCTCCACGAGGGCGGCGGTCGTCGAGCGGCCGACGCCTCCGGCGCCGAGGACGAGGTGGTGGGTCATGGTCTGCTCCTTCGGTCAAGGTGTGAGCACCGCTCACATTTCAATCGTGACATCCCGAGACCACAAAAGCAAGAGCACTGCTCACATTTTCTCCCGACCTGTGGCAGGCTCGACCCATGGACCCGCTCGACATCACGCCCACCGGCCCTCATGGCGACGCTCCTGCCGAGACTCCTGCCGAGACTCGTGCTGACGCCCCGGCCGCGCCGCTGGGCAAGCGCGCCCGCAACCGCCTCGCCGTCGAGGCCGACATCCTGCGGGTCGCCCGCGAGCACCTGGCGACCGACGGCGCAGCCGCCCTCAGCCTGCGCGCGGTCGCCCGCGACCTCGGCATGGTGTCGTCCGGGATCTACCGCTACGTCGAGAGCCGCGACGAACTGCTCACCCGCCTCATCATCGACTCGTACTGGTCGCTCGCCACGGCCGTCCGCTGCGCCCACGACGCCGTCCCCGGTGACGACCTCGAGGCACGGTGGGACGCCATCGGAGGTGCCCTGCGGGCGTGGGCGGTCGACCGACCCCATGACTTCGCCCTCATCTACGGCTCCCCGGTCCCGGACTACGAGGCTCCCGCCGAGCGCACCCCGGAGCCGGGCACCGCCGTCCTCGTGCTCCTCGTCGCCCTGCTCGAGGACGTCCGGCTCGCCGGGCGGCTCGCCGACCCGGACCGTCTCGGCCTGGAGCGGCCGCGCGCCGAGGCCGGCGTCGGGGACATGCTCGAGTCGCCGATGTTCGAGGCGACCGGGCTCGACGCCGTCACCCTGGCCCAGGGACTGGCGGCCTGGACGCTCCTGCTCGGCGCCGTGACGAGCGAGATCTTCGCCCAGCTCGGGCCCGTTCCGGACGGTCAGGCCCTCTTCGAGTCCCTCCTCGCCGTCTCCCGTCGCTGCGTCATCGCGCCCGTTGGTGACTAGTCGCCTCGTTCGGGGACGGCCGCACCTCGCCGGGCACACGGCATACGTCCACATCTGTCCACAGGCTTGTCCACACCTGTGTGCACAGCGTGACCTCCCCGTGACCCGGGGTGCACAGACGCGACGGGATGGGGAACGCCAGAGTTGTCCACCGCCTGTGGACAACTCTGTGGAAGCAGGGGCTCGCGCCGTGCACAGGTGACTAGTCAGCAATCCATTCAAATCGGACATATGCAGACCCGTCTTCCACACGCCTCTGTGGAAACGTGTGGACGACGGGCGTAAAGCTGCGGACAACCCCCGGGCCACCTGTGAGGACGATGTGCACGGGCGAAATCCGTCCACAGGGCGGAGCCGCCCCGTCCGACCTGGCCCCACACGCCGTGCACACCCCCATCGACGGGCTGACCAGCACCGACGTGGGTTGTCCACAGCATCCACAGCACCTATGACTATGACGAGATCCCAGTCATAGAGGGGAGCCCCGACAACGAGGGTCTGTCCTCGCGCCCCGGCCCGGCCTCTGAGGGTCGAAGGACCTGGCGGGGAATCGCGTGATTTCGCCACGTCGGCGATTCGGGGAGTGTCTGTGGTGCCAGTCACCGCCAGGCACTAGTGTCTGAGCCCCAATGTCGTTCCTGTCGAAGTGAGTGCACCGTGAAGTTTCGGGTTGAGCGAGACGTCCTGGCCGAGGCCGTGACCTGGGTGGCCCGTGGGCTCCCGGCGCGCCCGCCGGTTCCGGTGCTCGCGGGCGTGCTCGTCGACGCGAACGAGGACGGCACGCTGACGCTGTCCGCCTTCGACTACGAGGTGTCCGCGCGCATCACCGTGCCGGCCGACGTCGCCGAGGCCGGCCAGGTCCTCGTCCTCGGGCGCCTGCTCGCCGACATCTCGCGCAACCTGCCCAACAAGCCGATCGACGTGAGCACCGACGGGAGCAAGGTCAACGTCGCCTGTGGCTCGTCGCGCTTCGCGCTCCGCGAGATGCCTGTGGCCGACTACCCCACGCTGCCGCTCTCGCCCGAGACGAGCGGCACCATCGCCGGTGACGTCTTCACCCAGGCGGTCGCCCAGGTCTCGATCGCCGCCGACAAGGGCGACACCCTGCCGATCCTCACCGGTGTGCGCATGGAGATCGACGGCGACAAGGTGACGCTCCTCGCGACCGACCGATACCGCCTCGCGATGCGCGAGCTCTCCTGGAGCCCGTCGGCCACCGACGCGAGCCACGTGGCGCTCATCCCGGCCCGTCAGCTCTCCGACACGGCGCGTGCCCTCGGGGCGTCCGGCTCGGTCGAGCTCGCGCTCGGCCAGGGCGGCGACGGCCTCATCGGCTTCGAGGCCGGCCAGCGTCGCGCGACGACGCGCCTGCTCGACGGTGAGTACCCCAAGGTCACCTCGATCTTCCCGACCTCCGTCGACACCGAGGCGGTCGTCGAGACCGCCGCGCTCGAGGAGGCGGTCAAGCGCGTCGCGCTCGTCGCCGAGCGCAACACCCCGGTGCTGCTGAAGTTCACCGACGGCCAGGTCGCCATCGAGGCCGGCACCGGCGACGACGCGCAGGCCTCCGAGGCCGTCGAGGCGACGCTCAACGGGCCCGAGATCCAGATCGCCTTCAACCCCCAGTTCCTCCTCGACGGCCTGCACGCCGTCGGCACGGCGTGGAGCCGGCTGTCCTTCACCCAGCCGAGCCGCCCGGCCGTCCTGACCGGCCAGGCCGAGGCCGACTCCGAGCCCGACACGAGCTACCGCTACGTCCTCATGCCGGTCCGCTTCGCCAGCTGACGACCCACACCTGACGAACCACCTGACGACCCTCCCCGCACCGAGCTCACGCGCCTCCCGGCACCCGGTGCCGTATGCCGCCGGGCTGGCGTAGCCTCGAACCGCGCCACCTGATCCGCCCCGCACGCTTCACGCAGACTCCCCCGCAGAAAGGCTCGCGACATGCAGCTCGGTCTCATCGGTCTCGGCAAGATGGGCGGCAACATGCGCGAGCGGTTGCGTCGCGCGGGTCACGAGGTGGTCGGCTTCGACCGCAACCCCGACGTCGCCGATGTGCGCACCCTGCCCGCCCTCGTCAAGGCCCTGGACGCCCCCCGCGTCGTGTGGGTCATGGTGCCGGCCGGCGACCCGACCCGTGAGACCGTGGCCAAGCTCGCCGACCTGCTCGAGCCGGGCGACCTCGTCATCGACGGCGGCAACTCCCGCTTCACCGACGACTTCGAGAACGCCAAGCTGCTCGGCGAGAAGAAGATCGGCTACGTCGACTGCGGCGTGAGCGGTGGCATCTGGGGCCTCGAGAACGGCTACGGCCTCATGTGCGGCGGTGACAAGAAGTGGGTCACCAAGGCGATGCCGATCTTCGACGCGCTCCGGCCCGAGGGTCCGCGCGAGGAGGGCTTCGTCCACGCCGGCAAGGTCGGCGCCGGGCACTACACGAAGATGGTCCACAACGGCATCGAGTACGGCCTCATGGCCGCGTACGCCGAGGGCTACGAGCTGCTCGAGAAGAAGGACATCGTCACCGACGTCCCCGGCGCCTTCAAGGCGTGGAGCCGCGGCACCGTCGTGCGGTCCTGGCTGCTCGACCTCATGGTCGACGCGCTCGAGGAGAACCCGCACCTCGACGACGTGTCCGACTACACCAACGACTCCGGCGAGGGTCGCTGGACCGTCGAGGAGGCCATCGCCCTCTCGGTGCCGATGCCGGTCATCTCGGCCTCGCTCTTCGCGCGGTTCGCCTCGCGCCAGTCGAGCTCGCCCACGATGCAGGCCGTCGCGGCGCTGCGCGGCCAGTTCGGCGGGCACCAGGTCATGACGATCGCCGAGGGCGAGAAGCTGCGCCAGGGCGACGTGCCGGCGACGGCCAAGCGTTCCGCCCGCAAGGAGTCACCCACGAAGCAGGCCGCCAAGCGCGGATCGGCGAAGAAGGCCAGCGCCAAGGCGGCGTCGACGGCGTCCAAGGCCAACGTCGGTGCCGCGAAGAAGGCGGCCTCCTCGGGACGGGCGTCGTCCACGCAGGCCACCGACATGGCCGACTCCGCGCGCGGCCAGAAGCGCGCGGCGAAGAAGACCGCCAAGAAGGCCTGAGCAGAGCGCCGCACCCTCCTTGCACGTCCGTCACCTGACCCTCAAGGACTTCCGCAGCTACCCGAGCGCCGAGCTCGCGCTGACGCCGGGCGTCACCACGCTCGTGGGCCTCAACGGTCAGGGCAAGACGAACCTCGTCGAGGCGGTCGGCTACCTCGCCACGCTCGGGTCGCACCGGGTCGCGACCGACCAGCCGCTCGTGCGGTTCGGCGCGGCGCAGGCGATCGTGCGTGGGGCCATCGTCCGCGACGACCGCGAGACGATGGTCGAGCTCGAGATCACGCCGGGGCGCGCCAACCGGGCCCGGCTCGGGCGCTCCCCCGTCTCGCGACCGCGCGACGTGCTCGGGACGGTGCGCACGGTGCTCTTCGCGCCCGAGGACCTCGCCCTCGTCAAGGGCGACCCGTCGGAGCGGAGGCGCTTCCTCGATGAGCTGCTCGTCCAGCGCCAGCCGCGGTGGTCAGGCGTGCGGTCGGACTACGACAAGATCCTCAAGCAGCGCAACGCCCTGCTCAAGTCCGCGGCGCCGGTGCTCCGCAAGGGGTCCAGGCGACCGCCCCGCCCGCCGCGCGACGGCGAGCAGCCGCTCGACGAGGCCCGCGAAGCGGCCCTGCACACGCTCGACGTGTGGAACGACCACCTGGCCTCGGTCGGTGCCCAGCTGCTCTACGCGCGGCTGCGGCTGCTGCGCGACCTCGTCCCCGACCTCTCCGAGTGCTACGACGCGGTGAGTGCTGCCTCGTCGAACGCCCGCGCCACCTACAAGAGCTCGCTCCACGAGGACCTCGCCAAGCGGCTCGCCGCCGGTGAGGTCCCCGAGATCGACGAGCTGCGCACCGGGATGCTCGAGACCCTCGAGCACGTGCGGTCCAGCGAGATCGAGCGCGGCATCTCCCTCGTCGGGCCGCACCGTGACGACCTCGTCCTCTCGCTCGGCGAGCTGCCCGCCAAGGGCTACGCCAGCCACGGCGAGTCGTGGAGCTTTGCCCTGGGACTCAAGCTCGCGGCATACCGCCTCCTGCGGCGAGACCTCGGCGACGACCCGGTGCTCGTGCTCGACGACGTCTTCGCCGAGCTCGACTCCGGGCGGCGCGAGCGGCTCGCGGCGCTCGTCGCCGACTGCGAGCAGGTGCTCATCACGGCCGCGGTCGGGGCCGACGTGCCCGACGTGCTCCGAGAGAACGGCACCACGTATGCCGTCGTGCTCGGTCAGGTGCAGTCCGCCGGGTCCGCCCCGACCTCCGTGGAGGATGCCGGGGAGGATGCCGGGGAGGATGTCGTGGACGATGCCGTCGTCGAGGAGTCCGGTGGGGAGGACGACGATGAGTGACGAGCCGCCCGGGGCCGAGGGGCCCGAGGCGGCGGGTGCCTCCGAGGACGCGCCCGAGCCCACCGACGAGGACACCCGCATCGCCGACGCCGCGGCGTCCGCGCTGGCGCGGGCGCGGGCGGGCGCGGCCGAGAAGGGGCTGCGCCCCGGGATGCGGCCGAAGAAGCGCCGCCGCCCGATCGGCAACGCGCCGGTGCTGTCGGGCTCGGCACGCGACGGCCGCGACCCGGCCCTACTCGGTGACCAGCTCGACCGGCTGCTGCTCGACCGCGGCTGGAAGGTCGACGTCGCGGTCGGCTCGGTCATGGGCCGCTGGCCCGAGATCGTGGGCCCCGACATCGCCGGGCACGTCGAGCCGCTCACCTTCGTCGACGGGATCCTCACGGTGCGCGCCGACTCGACGGCCTGGGCCACGCAGATGCGCCTGCTCGCGTCGTCGCTGCTCGCCCGGATCGACGAGGAGATCGGGGCCGGCGCCGTCAGCGAGCTCAGGGTCGTCGGTCCGAGCGCGCCGTCGTGGAACCGCGGTGCCCGCCGCTCCCCCGACTCGCGGGGACCGCGCGACACCTACGGCTGACCGGTCTGTTTGGATGACCGGCCGTTCGGCAGGTCGGCAGGTCGGCGTCGAGGGTCGGCCGCGCTCAGACCCCGGAGAGTCCGATGAGGACCACGGTGGCGACGAGCAGCACGGTGGCGGCGATGATGATCCACCCCAGCGCGAGCGGACCCCCGACGTTGATCCTGATCACGCTGCGAACTGCAGGACGGCTCGGAGGGCGGGTGTCGGTGTTCCGACGCAGACTGTCGTCATGACCTCGACGCAGCCTTCGACGCAGACCAGGACGCCGCACTGCACGATCGTCCCGCCCTACATGCTCGAGGCCATGGCGGCCAGCGACGAGCCGGCCCTCGCCGCCCACGCGCGCGAGGCCCTGCGTCACGACCAGGACCTGCGCTCCTCGCGCCGCACGCCCATGGCCCGCCCGACCACGCGCCGGGCACCGCGTCGCGAGGACGTCGGCTCGCCCACGGCCCACGGCACGGGACCGCACCGCACGATCGCCGACGCCAAGGGCACCCAGACGACACCGGGCACGACGGTGCGCACCGAGGGCGCGGCCTCGACCGGCGACGTCGCCGTCGACGAGGCCTACGACGGGCTCGGCGCGACCTGGGAGCTGTGGTCGACGGCCTACGACCGGGACTCGCTCGACGGCAAGGGGATGCCGCTGCTCGCGACCGTCCACTACGGCCGCAACTACGACAACGCCTTCTGGGACGGCTCGCAGATGGTGTTCGGCGACGGGGACGGCGTCGTGTTCGAGCGGTTCACCCAGAGCCTCGACGTCATCGGGCACGAGCTGGCGCACGGCGTCACCGAGCACACCGCCGGCCTGCTCTACCAGGGCCAGTCGGGCGCACTCAACGAGTCGATCTCCGACGTCTTCGGGGTCCTCGTCAAGCAGAAGTCCCTCGGGCAGAGCGCGGCGCAGGCCGACTGGCTCGTCGGCGCCGACCTGCTCAACGCCTCCGTCAAGGGCCGAGCGCTGCGCGACATGCGCAACCCCGGCACGGCCTACGACGACCCACGGCTCGGCACGGACCCGCAGCCGGCCCACATGGACGACTACGTCGAGACGCAGGACGACAACGGCGGCGTCCACATCAACTCCGGCATCCCCAACCGCGCGTTCGTGCTCGCGGCCGACGCGATCGGTGGCAACGCGTGGGAGGGCCCGGGCGCCATCTGGTACGCCGTCGTGTCGGGTGACGGGATCAAGGCTGACTGCGACTTCGCGACCTTCGCCGGCCTCACGGTGGCCGCCGCGGGCAGCGCCCATGGCGAGGGATCGGCCGAGCAGACGGCCGTCCGCTCGGCGTGGGAGCAGGTCGGCGTGCTCACCGAGGACGCGGGTGGGCCGGCGGGTGGGGCGGACGGCGCCGGGGGTGCGGTCCCCGCGCCGGGACCGGCCGGCGGTGGGACCTCCGGGCAGGCGCCGGGCGCCGACACCCAGGTGGTGCTCCGGCGCACCGGCGGGTTCGCCGGCCAGGTGCGCGAGCGGCGGCTGGCCCTCGGCGACCTGTCCGAGCGGGACGCCAAGGACTGGCAGCACCTGCTCGAGGCGCCGACGCTCCAGCGCATCGCCGCCTCGACCGAGCGCACCCATCCCGACGCCTACATCTACTCCGTCGTCTGCGACGAGGCCGGGTGCGACGTGACGCTCCAGGAGCCGCACCTGCCCGAGGCGATCCACTCCCTCTTCGAGCGCACCCTCGCCCACGACTGAGCCACCGCCACACCTCGCCCCGCAGCAGAACGTCCCCGTCCGGGACCAGCCCGACCCGGGGACGCCGCCGCCGCGGAGCCGTTCGCCGGGCGCTGTCGGGGGTCACGATCCGAGCGATGTGCCCGGCTCGTCCCGACCCGGGGGTCGGCCCTGCCGAAACGAGGGGAAGTCTTTACGAATCCTTTCCGGACGCGGACCTCCCGCGCGTGGTTGCCTGTGTCGTTGGCCCCACTTCTCGAAAGGTTCGACATGCGTCGTACGCCTCTCATCGCCACCGCCTCGGTCGTCGCCGCGGTGGCAGCCCTCCTGTCGACGGCGGCCACCGGCTCCGTCGCAGCGCCCCTGCCCGCCGCCGCCGGCGCCTCCGTGCCCGCGGACCTCACCCTCGTCCAGGTGCGCCAGAGCTTGCTCGGGTCGCACAGCTGGTACGCCCAGACCTACCGCGGCGTCCCGGTGCTCGGCGGCTGGTACGCCGTCCACACGACGGGTGCCTCCGCCTCGACCGACGACGGTCGTCGCGCCGTCACCGGCCTCACCTCGGTCTCGCCGGGCCTCGCGCGGGCGTCCGCAGCGACCGCCGCGAAGGGCCACGGCAACGCCCGCGCCAGCCGGCTCGTCGTCGTGCCCGGTGCCGCCGGAGCCCCGGCCACCCTGGCCTGGGAGGTCACGACCGACCGGGACAAGCAGGTGCTCGTCGACGCGCGCAGCGGCCGGGTCACGAAGGTCACCGACGAGCGCGTCCTCGCCAGCGGCTCCGGCAAGGTCTTCGACCCCAACCCGGTCGTCGCCCTGCAGAACGAGTCGCTCAAGGACGCGAACAACGCCGACTCGGCCGTGCCGGCGTCGGCCTACAAGACGGTGACGCTCGCCAACCTCGACGGCTCGGGCTACCTCAAGGGCAGCTGGGCCACCGTCACGAACAGCAAGAAGGGCAAGAACGCCGCCGCCTTCTCGTCGACGCTGTCCTTCCCCTACACGCGCAGCGACACGCGCTTCGAGCAGGTCAACAGCTACTACGCGGTCGACCGGGTGCAGACCTACATCCAGTCGCTCGGCTTCGCCGACGTCAACCACGAGGCCCAGGACCTCAGCGTCAACACGACGACGCAGGACAACTCCTGGTACACCCCGAGCCAGGACACCATCACCATCGGCACGGGCGGCGTCGACGACGGCGAGGACCAGGAGGTCGTGTGGCACGAGTACGGCCACGCGGTCCAGGACGACCAGGTGCCCGGCTTCGGCAGCAGCTCGGACGCCGGCGCCATCGGCGAGGGCTTCGGTGACTACCTCGCGGCGACGATGTCGCAGGCCAACTCGGCCGACACGGCGACGACCCCGTGGGCCTGCGTCATGGACTGGGACTCGACGTCCTACACGTCGACGACCCCGCACTGCATCCGTCGGCTCGACACGACCAAGACCGTGGCCAACCGCACGGGCGAGGTGCACGACGACGGCGAGATCTGGAGCCACGCGCTCTGGGACGTCAACAAGGCCCTCGGCCGCGACAAGGCGACCCGGATCATCCTCGAGGCCCAGTTCTCCTACGCCCCGTCGACGACCTGGGCCGCTGCAGCGCAGAAGACCGTCGACGCCGCGACGGCCCTCTACGGCTCGACCGACGCCGCCACCGTCCGCGCGGCCTTCCAGGCTCGCGGCATCCTCTGATCGCCGGGGGTCCACCCCACCGAGGACGGATGCCGGGAGGTCGGGTTCCGCTGGGACCCGGCCTTCCGGCATACGCGCGTCACGGGCTCGTGCGCGGGTCGTGCGCGGGTCGTGCGAGGTTCCGGCGCGGTTCCGGCAGGTTCCGGCGAGGTTCCGGCGAAGCCGGACGACCTGTGGACGACGGGTGTCAGCGCGCTCGGTACGGAGGAGAATGGGCGGCGGCGGCAGCCGCGAGGCGCCCGACGGCGATGCGGCGGGTGAGGGTGCCTGAGGGGCGCTGGAGCCCCCGGGCGTGATCCTCCCCTCGGATCCACGGGTGCTCGGGCCGGAAAGTGGCCGTTTCGCGCGTCTGAGGGCACGGTTTCCGGCGCCGGACCGTTAGACTGATGAGGTTGCGGCTCGACGTCCACGTCGAGCCGCCCGCATGAGGTCTGACCACCGAGGAGAGCCGTGTCCGACGCTGACGAGCCGATCACCACCAGCACCACCCCCAGTTCCACCGGATCCGACTCCGTGGCAGCACCCGACACAGCGACTTCCGACACCACGCCTCCTGCGGCACCCCCGGCACCCGCGGTCCCGGCCGACGTCCGGCCCAACGGCGTCGACTACGACGCGAGCGCGATCACCGTCCTCGAGGGTCTCGAGGCCGTGCGCAAGCGGCCCGGCATGTACATCGGGTCGACCGGTCCCCGCGGTCTGCACCACCTCGTCTACGAGATCGTCGACAACGCCGTGGACGAGTCGCTCGCCGGCTACGCCGACACCATCGACGTCACGCTCCTCGCCGACGGCGGCGTCCGCGTCAAGGACAACGGCCGCGGCATCCCGACCGACATCCACCCGGTCGAGAAGATCAGCGCCGTCGAGCTCGTCCTCACCCAGCTGCACGCCGGCGGCAAGTTCGGTGGCGGCGGCTACAAGGTCTCCGGCGGCCTGCACGGCGTCGGCAGCTCCGTCGTCAACGCCCTCTCGACCCGGCTCAAGGCCGCGGTCCGCCAGAAGGGCCACGTCTTCCGGATGAGCTTCACCGACGGCGTGCCCGACGGGCCCCTGGAGAAGCAGGAGGCCACCGACGAGACCGGCACGACGATCACCTTCTGGGCCAACGCCGACATCTTCGAGACCGTCAACTACGACTTCGAGACCATCCGGGCCCGGATGCAGCAGATGGCCTTCCTCAACAAGGGCCTGACGATCAACCTCGTCGACGAGCGCATCGAGCAGCCCGCGGGCGAGCGCGACGTCGACCTCGACGACCTCGACGAGGACCTCGAGGTCGTCGTGGAGTCGACCGAGGACGACGAACCCCACGACACGGGCGCCGACTCCGGCTCCGGCGAGAAGAAGACGCTCACGGCCAAGCGGGTCAGCTACCGCTACGACAACGGCCTCGTCGACTACGTCAACCACATCAACGGCAGCAAGCGCAGCGAGCCGGTCCACCCCGAGGTCATCTCGATCGAGGTCGAGGACGAGGCCCGGTCGCTGAGCCTCGAGCTCGCGATGCAGTGGACCAACGCCTACAGCGAGTCGGTGCACACCTACGCCAACGCGATCAACACCCACGAGGGCGGCACCCACGAGGAGGGCTTCCGTGCGGCGATGACCAAGCTCGTCAACGACTTCGCGCGCCGCCAGAACCTCCTCAAGGACAAGGACGAGAACCTCACCGGCGACGACGTCCGAGAGGGCCTCACCGCCGTCATCTCGGTCAAGCTCGCCGAGCCGCAGTTCGAGGGCCAGACGAAGACCAAGCTCGGCAACTCCGAGGTCAAGGGCTTCGTCCAGCGCGCCATGACAGACGAGTTCGGCCACTGGCTCGAGGCGCACCCCTCCGAGGGCAAGGACATCGTCCGCAAGTCGGTGCAGGCCGCGGCCGCGCGCATGGCGGCCCGCAAGGCCCGCGAGGCGACCCGGCGCAAGGGTCTGCTCGAGTCGGGCGGCCTGCCGGGCAAGCTCAAGGACTGCCAGAGCAAGGACCCGAGCATCTCCGAGGTCTTCATCGTCGAGGGCGACAGCGCCGGTGGCTCGGCCACCCAGGCCCGTGACCCGTACACCCAGGGGATCCTGCCGATCCGCGGCAAGATCCTCAACGTCGAGAAGGCGCGCATCGACAAGATCCTCGCCAACAACGAGGTCCAGGCGCTCATCTCCGCCTTCGGCACCGGCATCGGCGAGGACTTCGACATCGAGAAGGCGCGCTACCACAAGATCGTCCTGATGGCCGATGCCGACGTCGACGGCATGCACATCCGCACGCTGCTGCTGACGCTCCTCTTCCGCTTCATGCGCCCGCTCATCGAGGCCGGCTACGTCTACCTCGCGCAGCCGCCGCTCTTCCGCCTGCGGTGGAGCAACGCCGAGCACCAGTTCGCCTACAGCGACCGCGAGCGGGACGGCCTGCGCCTGCTCGGCGAGGGCAAGGGCTGGCGCCTGCCGAAGGACAACCCGATCCAGCGCTACAAGGGCCTCGGCGAGATGAACTACCAGGAGCTCGGCGAGACGACGATGGACCAGAGCACCCGCACGCTGCTCCAGGTCACGCTCGACGACGCCGCCAAGGCCGACGAGGTCTTCGCCGTCCTCATGGGTGAGGACGTCGAGTCCCGTCGTTCCTTCATCCAGAAGAACGCCCGCGACGTGAAGTTCCTCGACATCTAGCCGACCGATGGCGTATGCCGGCAGGCCCGCCCCGCTGGGACGTGACGTTCCACGTGAAACGGGCGAGACGGCATACGCCATCACCGGCGCCCCACGAACTGTACGAATGTGACTGAGAGACAAAGGGATCTGACGTGAGCGACGACCTGCCTCCCAACGATGGAGACGACGTCAACGAGACGCCCGACACCGAGACGTCCGGTGACGAGACGCCCGACCAGAGCATCGAGGACATCCTCGGGCCCGACCCGGACGCCACCGACGCGGACGAGGACGAGGGCGACCCAAACGCCAGCGCGGTCGTCGTGCCGGCCGACATCGGCCAGCACGACCGGGTCGAGCCGATCGACCTCAACACCGAGATGCAGCGCAGCTACATCGAGTACGCCATGTCGGTCATCGTCAGTCGCGCCCTGCCCGACGTGCGTGACGGCCTCAAGCCCGTGCACCGGCGCATCGTCTACGCGATGTACGACGGCGGCTACCGCCCCGACCGCGGCTACAACAAGTGCGCGCGCGTCGTCGGCGACGTCATGGGTCACTACCACCCGCACGGCGACTCGGCGATCTACGACGCCCTCGTGCGCCTCGTGCAGGACTGGTCGCTGCGCTACCCGCTCGTCGACGGCCAGGGCAACTTCGGCTCCCGTGGCAACGACGGCGCCGCCGCCCCGCGATACACCGAGTGCCGGATGGCCTCGATCGCGATGGAGATGGTCCGCGACATCGAGCAGGACACCGTCGACTTCGTCCCGAACTACGACGGCAAGACGATGCAGCCGGCCGTGCTGCCGAGCCGCTTCCCCAACCTGCTCGTCAACGGCTCCGCCGGCATCGCCGTCGGCATGGCCACGCAGATCCCTGCGCACAACCTGCGCGAGGTCGCGGCCGGCGCGCAGTACTACCTCGACCACCCGGACATCTCGCGCGAGGACCTCCTCGAGGCGCTGCTCGGCATCATCAAGGGCCCGGACTTCCCGACCGGCGCGCTGATCATGGGGCACAAGGGCATCGAGGAGGCCTACCGCACGGGCCGCGGTTCGATCATCATGCGGGCGGTCGTCGAGGTCGAGGAGATCCAGAACCGCCAGTGCCTCGTCGTCACCGAGCTGCCCTACCAGGTCAACCCGGACATGCTCGCGCTCAAGATCGCCGACCTCGTCAAGGACGGCAAGATCTCGGGCATCGCCGACATCCGTGACGAGACCTCGGGCCGCACCGGCCAGCGCCTCGTCATCGTGCTCAAGCGCGACGCCGTGGCCAAGGTCGTGCTCAACAACCTCTACAAGCACACGCAGCTGCAGACGACGTTCGGCGCCAACATGCTCGCCCTCGTCGACGAGGTGCCGCGCACGCTGCCGCTCGACGGCTTCATCCGGCACTGGGTCGACCACCAGGTCGAGGTCATCGTCCGGCGCACGACGTTCCGCCTGCGCAAGGCCGAGGCCGACATCCACATCCTGCGCGGCCTGCTCAAGGCGCTCGACCGGCTCGACGAGGTCATCGCCCTCATCCGTGGGTCGCGCACCGTCGACGTCGCCCGCGACGGCCTCATCGAGCTGCTCGAGATCGACGAGATCCAGGCCAACGCGATCCTCAACATGCAGCTGCGTCGCCTCGCGGCCCTCGAGCGCGAGAAGCTCATCGAGGCCCACGACGAGCTGCAGGCCCTCATCGACGAGTACACCGCGATCCTCGCCTCGCCCGTGCGCCAGCGCGAGATCATCAGCGAGGAGCTCGCCGAGATCGTCGAGCGCTACGGCGACGAGCGACGCACGACGATCGTGCCCTTCGACGGCGACATGTCGATGGAGGACCTCATCCCCGAGGAGGACGTCGTCGTCACGATCACCCGCGGTGGCTACGCCAAGCGCACCCGCGTCGACCAGTACCGCTCGCAGAAGCGCGGCGGCAAGGGCGTGCGCGGTGCGTCGCTGCGCGGCGAGGACGTCGTCGAGCACTTCTTCACGACGACGACCCACCACTGGCTGCTCTTCTTCACCAACCTCGGCCGCGTCTACCGCGCCAAGGCGTACGAGCTGCCCGAGGGCTCGCGCGACAGCAAGGGCCAGCACGTGGCCAACCTGCTCGCCTTCCAGCCCGGTGAGCAGATCGCCCAGGTGCTCGCGGTCCGCGACTACGCCAAGGCCGACTACCTCGTCCTCGCCACCCGGGCGGGCCTCGTCAAGAAGACCCGCCTGGCCGACTACGACTCCAACCGCTCCGGCGGCCTCATCGCCGTCAACCTCCGTGAGGGCGACGAGCTCGTCGGTGCCGGCCTCGCCTCCAACCGCGACGACCTGCTCCTCGTATCGCGCAAGGGCCAGTCGGTGCGCTTCACCGCGACCGACGAGGCGCTGCGTCCGATGGGCCGCTCGACCTCCGGTGTCACGGGCATGAAGTTCCGCGACGGCGACGACCTGCTCGCCATGTCGGTCGTCGAGGAGGGCGAGAGCCCCGACGTCTTCGTCGTCTTCGAGAACGGCCTCGCCAAGCGCACGCCGGTCTCGGAGTACCGCCTCCAGGGCCGCGGCGGTCTCGGCATCAAGGTCGCCAAGCTCTCCGAGAAGGGCGGCGACCTCGTCGGAGCCCTGACCGTCATCGACACCGACGAGGTCATGGTCGTCATGGAGAAGGGCAAGATCGTGCGCTCGCGCGTCGACGAGGTGCGCCACACCGGCCGCTCGTCGCAGGGCGTCAAGTTCGCGACGCCCGACAAGGGCGACTCGATCGTGGCCGTGGCCCGCAACGCCGAGTCCGCGATCGTCGTCGGTGAGGTCGAGGACGGCGAGGGCGCCGACGGTGAGAGCCTCGCTCCGGCCGGCGACGCGTCGTCCGCTCCGGGAGCGCCCGCTACGGTTCCCGGCGTCGATGGCGTACCGTCGGACCAGACGTCGGGTGACGAGGCGAGCTCGTCGGACACCGACAACGGAGGTGACGAATGAGCGCGACCAGCCCTGAGGGCTCCGTGAGCGGCCCCGGCACGTCGACTCGGACGGGCAGCGGCTCCGGCATCACCGACGACCAGGGCCAGAACGGCTCGTACTACGCCTCGAGCGGGTCGTCCGGCAGCACGTCGGGCGCCTCGGGCACCGACCAGGCCACGTCGCTCTCGCGGGGGGCGGTCACCAACCGCACCGCCCCGACGCAGCGGGTCGGCTCCGGCCAGTCCGGTGCGGCGGCGTCGACGTCGGCCGCTGCAGGTGCGCGCACCACGACGGCGCACCGCAAGCCCAAGGGCCCGCGCCGCGTCCGCCTCGCCGTCGCGCGCGTCGACCCGTGGTCGGTCATGAAGATGAGCTTCCTGCTCTCCGTCGCGCTCGGCATCGCCGGCGTCATCCTCACGGCCGTCCTGTGGATGATCCTGTCGACGATGAACGTCTTCACCGACATCGAGGGCGTGCTCCAGTCGCTCCAGACCACGACGTCCGACCCGTTCTCGATCAAGGACTACGTCGGCTTCGGCCGCGTCGTGTCGCTCTCGATCGTCATCGGCGTCATCGACGTCATCCTCATGACGGCGATCGCGACCGTCATGGCCTTCCTCTACAACATCTGCTCGGCGCTCGTCGGCGGCGTGCAGCTGACGCTCACCGACGACTGAGACCCGCCCCGGCGGGTCCTCGGCCGGCGTCTCGGACGCGGCCACACGGCATACGCAGGCGGCCCTCGCCCTCGCGGGCGGGGGCCGTTTTGTATGAGGCGAGGTGCATCGGGTAACGTTTCCCCTCGCGTCCGGTCGTCATCTCTGACGAGGTGGATCGGCCGCGCGAAGGTGACGATGGGCCTATAGCTCAGACGGTTAGAGCGCTTCCCTGATAAGGAAGAGGTCGGAGGTTCAAGTCCTCCTAGGCCCACCATCACCGCCACCACGGAGAGGATCCCTCGCATGCTGAAGCGTCTCGCCCTCATCGGCGGCGCCATCGCCGGCGTCGTCTTCCTTCGCAAGAAGGCGAAGCAGCAGCAGGCCGAGCAGGACCTGTGGACCCAGGCCACCGACGACGTGCAGGCGCCCGTCGCACCGGCCACCGCTCCGACGGCGACCGACGAGGCCAACACCTCGTCCTGATGCCGCTCTCCCCCACTCGGGGCCATGGCGCAATTGGTAGCGCACCTGCTTTGCAAGCAGGGGGTTAGGGGTTCGAGTCCCCTTGGCTCCACCACAGGTCATTGCCCCTTTCCGGTCATCGGGGAGGGGCTCTTTCGTGCCCGTACTGCAAGTAAGTACTGCAGTTCCGGTCGTCAAGACCCTGATCCGAAGGCCTCCCCTAGTCTCTTCAGCGCCTCTCGCGTCGATGCGGCGGACACCTGGGAGTAGATGTCCATCGTCACGGCGATCTTGCTGTGTCGAAGGATGGCCATGGCCACACGCGGGTGCACGTCGAGCGCCACCAGCAAGCTCTCGCAGGTGCGCCGCGTCGAGTGCACGGGGATGACCGGAACGCCGGCCCGTCGGATGCTCGAACGGAACGCCCGCTGGAAGTTGCGTGGATCAATTGCGTCCCCGAACCGGGTTGTGAGCACAAGTCCGCTCGTGTTCCACGCCTCACCCGCGGGGAGACGGAACTTGTTCTGCACCGGGCGACGGTGGCGAGTGCCTCGACACAGGTGTGAGGCAGCGGGAGCGGAGCGTCGGAAGAGTGAGTCTTGGTCGGGCGGCGTACCAACTCTCCACCGACTCGCTGGACCTGCCAAGCGATGTGCGTCTCTCCACCGTTCACGTCGAGGTCTTCCCATCCGAGTCCAAGCAGTTCGCCGCGACGGAGGCCCAGGACCAGCATGAGCACGTAGCCGGTGTACGTGGGATCGTCGGTCACTCGAGAGGACTCGAGGAACTGCCGAGCCTGGTGGCGACGATGCTCTTCGTCCTGGCGCAGCGGGGCGAATACGCGAGGGCCATGAGGGCGGTGGCCGTGTGGTCATCGCCTTGGCGGTGCTTGGGCTGGCGACCAGTGGCCGGGCGGACAGCTCGGCGCTTGGATGGCGTCGCTGGTGACGGGCTGACCGTGATGCGGCTGCCTGTCGATGACGACTCGTCCCCGCGGATCACGCAGGTCCCAACCCGTCCCGGGATGAGGACCCCGTTGGATGCCCCTGTTGGAGCGCGCCGCGTCAACGGCTACGTCGGAGACGGCCTGGAGGCTGGGAAGGCCAGACTGTCGCGGTACCGTGACAATACCTTTTGTCGTGGAACTGTGACAAATACTTTTGTCGTGGTACCGTGACACTCTGAATTGTCGCGGTATCGCGAAAAATTCTGTACAAGGAGAGGCCATGCTCACCGCCACGGTGCGAGACCTGGGCGCCGCCCTGCGCGACGCTCGCCGTGCGGCTGGCCTCAGTCAAGAAGCGCTCGCCGACCGCGCGGGCGTGTCACGCCAGTGGCTTTCGCGCCTTGAGACCGGCACGAACCCCGGAGCCGAGCTCCGCAAGGTGCTTGACGTCCTGGCTGCACTCGGACTGGCCTTCAAGCTCGGCCCATCGCCGCAGCCCCGCTCCGACGCGGACCCCTTTGCCGATATGTTCGGGGACCCGTCATGACCAAGATGCACGTCTTCCTCGACGGCGTCCTTGCCGGCTGTCTGGAGCAGGCGAGCGGTGGGGCACTGAGCTTCACCTACGACGCCAGCTACACCGCCCAACGCTCCGCGACTCCGTTGTCACTGTCAATGCCGCTATCCGGCGCACGCCACGGCAACCGTGTCGTCTCGGCATGGCTGGAAGGGTTACTGCCCGATAACGCGGCCGTGCGCGAGGAATGGGGGCGCCGCTTCCAGGTGTCGGCACGAAACCCCTTCGCCCTTCTGCGTCACGTAGGTCGTGATGCCGCTGGAGCCGTCCAGGTCCTTCCCGTTGACGTTGACCCGCCGGACGCCGCTCAGCGCACGGGCGACGTACGCCGCCTGTCCCACGACGAGGTCTGCGCCATGCTGCGGGAACTGACCGTGCGCGATGCCGGCTGGGAAGTCGGGGAAGGTTCAGGACGTTGGAGCCTGGCCGGGGCGCAGAACAAGGTCGCCCTGCACCTGCTGGACGACGGGAACTGGGGCGTGCCGAACGACTCCACCCCGACGACACACATACTGAAGCCCACGCGCGCCGACACCCGATTCAAAGACCTGCATGTCAACGAGTTCGTGTGTTTGCGCGCCGCCGGCCTGCTTGGGCTGCGCGTCGCTGACGTCGACTTGGTAGATTTCGGCGGCGCGAAGACGCTGGTCTCCACCCGGTACGACCGGCGCCGCGCACCTGATGGCCAGTGGCTTCGTCTTCACCAGGAGGATCTGTTGCAGGCGATGAGTTACCCGCCGTCTAAGAAGTACCAGGCCGATGGGGGCCCAAGCGTTAAGAACGTCGCATCGCTGCTTGGCACGCTGGGGCTGGCCGACCGCGAGCCGGTGCGGACGGCGTTCTTCGACGCCTTCGCGTTCAACGTCCTGGTCGGGGGCACCGACGCGCACGCGAAGAACTACAGTCTGCTGCTGCGAGGCCCCCGGGTTGCGCTAGCGCCTCTTTACGATGCGGCCAGCTACGCGCCGTACTTGAAGCGCGGTGAGGCCGTGCACAGTTCGATGAAAGTCGGGCGCGCCGGGGAGGTTCGCGACGTCACTGTCGACGACTGGGTCGGTGTGGGGACTGCGCTAGAAATGCAGCCTGAACTGGTCCTGGGCCGAGTCGAGCACCTGCGCACTTGCCTGCCGGATGCGGTCGAAGAGGCGGCTGACTACGCACCGGCGCCGTTCAAGAAAGACGCGCATCGGGTAGCGTCTGCAGTCGCTCGGCAGAGACACTTGCACGTTCCGCGCCTGCCTCGCGCCCGCCGATAGGCCAGTCCCTCACCGATCCGCGGACTGAGGCGACGCCTACCTCGTCACGCAGGCGCTCATGATCGAGCCTCACGGGACGGGTAGTTTCGGACATAACGTAGCTCGAACTGGTGTTCGACACGCCGTGGGCACGCCGCTGAGTTCAGACATGGCCCCCGGTACGCCATGTGTACGTACGCACTCAGCGGGCGTCGGAAGCCGTGTGCCAGGAGCGCAACGTCCCTCCGAGAACTAGGCATGGCGCCAATACGGCAGTGGAGTACTGCAACGGGTTCCGCAGCATGCGAGCCCAGACGTCGTTTCACGGGGTGGCGTAGTGAAGGCCAACGGCGTGCGATGGGCGTGCTCCGAGTTTGCAAGCAGGGGGTTATGGGTTCGAGTCCCCTTGGCTCCACCAGCAACGACCTCGTCCTCCAGTGGACGGGGTCGTTCCGGCGTTCCGGGTAGGGCCTGGCGGGCTGGACGGCGCTCGTCGAGCGCGAGATCGGGCGACCCGCGCGTCCTGACGACATCGAGCGCACGATCCGGTGCCCGACGTCGCGCCCGATCAGGTGGGGGGAGGTGACGTCCCCTCGATCGCCTTGGTGCCGAGCAAGACTGCTGCCAGAAGGAGCAGCCCGCAGCCGAAGGTCAGCACCGGGACGGCGTGTGGATCGATCTCCCTGCGGTTGAGGAAGACCCATTCCGACACCGCGTAGCTCATGGCGCCCACGGCCCAGCCACCGAGCAGGACCCGCCCGACAGCGGGCTCGAGCAGTACCGCGGACACGGTGAACCCCAGGGTCGACAGTCCCCAGACCAGCGCGACGGCTGCCCAGTACGCCGACCCCTGCTCTGCGACGTGAATCGCGTAGGCGACGAAGACGGCACTCGTTGCGAACCCGACGCACAGGGCCACCCCCGACGGCCAGGTGTGCCGGTCGAACCGGCGGAACGGCACCGACGTGCGTGAGGTCACGGCGAGCAGGGTCACGAGAGCTGTCGTGCCGACGAGCAGCTCGCCGACCAGCGCCACCGACCAGCCGATGCCGACGCGGTCGGCTCCGGACGTGTTGAACACCCCGATGAGGGTGAGCGAACCTGCACCGCAGGCGGCGCCGGTCGAGGTGAGCAGTGCCACCGCCACCGGTGTCCTGACCCGGGGAACGAGCATCGTGACGCCGGCGGCCAGAGCCAGTAGGCCGCGGGTGACGGCAGCAGGGATCTGCTCGGGTGCGTTGTCGGCGTAGGTCCCGCCGTCGAACCAGGGCAGGAAGGTGCTCAGGAGGACGAGAAGCCCGCCGAGGAGGGTGACCCCACCCGCGACCCGTCGCCACGCGGGCGTCGTCATGCGGTTTGCGGCTGCGGGCGTGACCGGGTCGGAGTGCGCGGGAAGCTGGGTGCGATCGGCAGGCTCGTCGGGTGTCGCGTGGGGAGCGGACGGTTCCGGCCGTGGGACCGGCCCGGGCTCAGCCGTGGCAGCGGCAGGTCCCACGACGGTGGGCGACGCCCCTGACGCAGGTCGTGGAACGGACGCGTCGTCGCCTGGTGTCTCGACCGGCAGGAGGCGTCGCCCGACGAACTCCTCGTCATCGGCTCCGGAGTCGAAGGTGGGGTCCGTCCCGCCGGCCGGTGAGGGCTCGGGCGGGCGGGGAGGTGACTCGAGGAACCCCGTCCGGCGACCGACCGAGGCGGTGACCGGCACGATGACAGACCCCGTGGGACTCGTCAGGGTGATGCTCCCGGCATACGGCCTGTCGGTCGGGGAGAAGGTCACGGTCACGACGGAACGGTCCAGGACAGCGCTGAGCGGAGGGTCGGCATCGACCCGAACCTCCCGGGCCAGAGGTACGCCGCTGACGTGGAGCTCGCGCTCGACGGCGACCGCGGCCCCGTAGGCGATCTCGCCGAAGTCCAACGCCGGCGGGCTGACCCGTGGTGCCGAGGCCTCGATGACGGCGGCAGCATCGTCAGCGACGGACTTCGTGTCGGCGCGGGCGACCGCCTGCAGCGCCTCGAGGGCGCCCAGCGCAACGCCGAGGTCGGGGTGCCCGAGCCGGTCGCGCAGCTCGACGACAGCACCGCGCCGGTAGGTGGGGTCAGGCTCCCGCAGGGCGGCGACGATCGCCTCCGGGATCGGCACCGGCCGCACCTTCTTGTGCCGACTCTTCGCGAGGTAGACGTCACCGGACATCTCGACGTCCCGACCGGGCGTCTGGCGGGGGTTCTGCTCACGGACCCGGTCGAAGACGTAGTCGTAGAGCTCGCCCAGCGACACCAGGCCGTCCTCGTCACGGTCGGCCTCGCCGGTGAGCAGACCCTGGACCACGGCGGAGGTGAAGACCGACGGCTGCACCTCGTGGTCGCTGGTCAGCGTCGTGCCCTCGAAGGCGTACTCCATGGCACTGGAGGCGCTGATGACCGCGCGCCCACGGCCACCACCCAAGCGCCCTGCGGGGAAGCTCTCCATGACGTTGACCGGGCCGGCTGCCCTGACGGTGACACCCTCGCCGAAGGCACCGCCGTAGCAGCAGTCGAGGAAGAGCACGATGGTGCGCGCTCGCGCGGTGCGCATGCAGCGCTGGATGAAGTCCGCCGGCACGGCTGTGGATCCGAGGCGGTCCGGGCGGGTGTTGCGCGCCGCGACGAACAGCTCGCCCGAGTCGCTCTTGAGGCCGTGCCCGGAGAAGTGGAGCAGCAGCAGGTCGTCCGGACGGCTCTCGGTGAAGAGGTCATCGATGTGCGACTGGACCTCGTAGGAAGCCGCGTTGTGCACGATCGACACCTCGAAGCCGCCGATCTCCGGGTCACCGAGGACGGCTGCGAGGGCCCGCGCGTCGGCCTCGGGCGCGCGCAGCTGGCTGAGGCTCGTGTGGTCATAGGTGTCGTTGGCGATGATGAGCGCGCGCCGGGCGCCCGCCGGCGTGGTCTCAGTCATGGCGTGGACGCCTCGTGCCGCGCCAGGAAGACCTCGAGGAGTCGCTCCTGCTCGAGCGAGGTCGCCCCGGACAGCTCGATGACGTCGCCGCTGATCTCGAGCCGCACTGTCCTGTCCTCCTTGGGAGCCCGCCCGATCCAGGCGCGCACCGACGAGACGAGTCCCGCGAGGCCGCCCGAGCCGATCACGGCCACGGCCAAGGCGTTGACCGTCTCGGGGTCGAGGCCGCGTGCGCCGGGCTCCGTCGGTCCGGCGCGCCCTGTCGGAAGCGGCGCGACGTCGACGGCGTCGACGTGCCGCAGCTCCTGGCGGAACTGTCGGTGCAGCAGGTCGACCCGCGCGGCATCGGCTCCATGCTCGCGGAGCGTCACGTCGATGCTCGTCCCCATCGGCCCACCTCACGGCGCCGGAACCCCTTCTCTCGATGGTAGCGGCGTCGGCCACGCGCGCGACGAACCTTTGACTGCTCAACAAAGGACCAAGGCCCGGTTCGAGGTGTTCGCGTGCGCGTCTCCACGCGCGACACCTCGAACCGGGCCCGACCGGGGCTCCGACCGGCGCCGGCTAGTTCGCCGTCGCCGTCCAGCGCTGGGTCGCCGCGCCGGTGTCGGTCACCTGGACGACCTTGCCGGAGCCGTCGACCGCGAGCGAGAGCCCGCTGTGCTTGGCCGTCAGCTTCAGCTGCGTGCCCGACCGGGTGATCGTCCACTGCTGGTTCGTCGTGCCGGTGCACGTGTACTGCCCGACGAGTGCCCCGGACGTCTGCGAGCTGGAGAAGACGTCCATGCACTGCCCGCTCTGGGCGTTCTTCACCTGGTAGGCACCCGAGTCCTGCAGCGTCACGACCCACTTCTGCGAGGACGACGACGACACCGCCGCCGTCCCGAGCTGAGCCGAGCTCGACCCCGGCGCCTCGAGCGCGAGCCCCGACCCGACGTTGCCGAGCGAGTACTGCCCGTCGGCGATCGGCGGCGGCACGACGTCCTCGGTGCCCACGGTCATCGCGAAGACGTGCACCGCCGAGTTGGCCGGCAGCGTCACCGCGGCCACCTCCTTGGCCGGGTCGAGCCGCACCGTCTTCGTGTAGAGGCGGTACGCGACCGTCGGGTACGCCGCGCCGGTGGGCGTGTTCTTGCCCATCGTCGTGACGGCCGTCTTCGCGCCGTACGTGTCGGTCGCGAGGCAGCACCAGTTCGGGAAGCCGACGGTCACCGCCGCCGACGAGCCGTCCGTGTAGTGCACCGTCGCCGCACCTCCAGCAGCGCCGCTCGTCCCCGTCCCGAGGAAGGCCAGTGCGTTGCCGCGCCCCGAGACCTGGATCGTCTCTCCGGCCGAGGAGACGTTGTCCTTCGTCCCCGGCTGCGAAGACGGCCAGGTGAAGTCGAACCCGTTCGCCGTCACCTTCGCACCGGGCGAGACACCCTGTGCCGCAAGCCGTTCGGCGATGAAGCTCGAGCCGCCACCGTCGATGTCGCCAGCAGCCGGCGACGCCAGTGCCGTCACGCCGACGTTGCTGAAGGCGCTCGCGAGCGACGGGAACGCCAGGCGCGTCTTCGTCGCGTCGGTGACGGTCCGCGAGACGTCCCGGACGGTGTATGCCGCCGAGGCCGTCACGGCATATGACCCGGGTTGCGCTCCTGCCGGGGGTGTCACTCCGAAGCGGGCGGTGAAGGTGCCACCGTCCTTGAGGTCGGTGGCCGTCGTCGGCCCCGAGGCGACCGCCGTCCAGCCGGCCGGCACGCCGACCGACGTCGACGTCACCTGGACCGGCTTACCCGTGGAGTTCGTGAAGGTCGCCGTCACCTCGCGCGCCTCACCGGGCACCGAGATGACGGGTGCCTTGACGTCCAGTGCCACGTCGAGCTCGCCCGGCTGGGCGCCCCCGACCGCACCGGCGCCGGTGATCCGCACCGTGTGCGCGGCCCCGGTCGACATCGACACCGTCTTGACGTGGATGACGCCCGTGGCCGAGTCGTAGAACCACCCGGAGGCCGCCGCATCGAGCGCCGCCTTCGACGCCACGCCCCCGACATCCACCCCGTCGACGGCGACCGCGGAGGGCGCGGTGTTCGTGTGCACGGCCAGGCCGTAGCCCCGCGAGGCGGGCTTGCCGGCGTAGGAGCCGTCCACCGACCCGACGGTCACGGTCACCGGACCCTTGCCGGTCGTCGGCGCCGCGACGTCGAAGCGCTGGGACGCGCTCGAGCCGGACTTCCACGCCTGCGAGCGGCCGTCGTCCTCGTAGTTCGTGAACGTCGACGTGCCCGACGGGTAGACGTCGACGTCGAGCCGGCCGGAGTCCTTGCCGGCCTTCCAGTCGAGCGTGCCCTCGGGGAACATCGGCACGACGGCGCCGGCCCGGACGAAGAGCGGCAGCCGGTCGAGCGGCGCCTTGTAGCCGTTCACCGTCTGCTTGCCGGGGTAGAGCCGGCCCGTCCAGTAGTCGACCCACGTGCCCTCGGGCAGGTAGATGGCGTCGCGGACCGACGTGTCGGAGTAGACGGGCGCCACGAGGAAGTCGTCACCCGCGAGGAACTCGTACTTGGCCGCATCGCCCCACGTCGCAGGATCCTTCGGGTAGTTGGCGTAGAGCGGACGCGTCGGCCCCAGACCGGTGCGGGACCCGTTGACCGTGTGCGTGTAGAGGTAGGGCAGCAGGCGCTCGTGCAGCTGCAGGTAGCTCCGGTTGATCGACGTGTAGGGCTCGCCGTAGCGGTAGGGCTGCTTGTCCTTGGCCGCCCACCCGCTCATCGCGTACGTCATCGGCAGGAACATCTTCCACTGGAGGTCACGCGTGTACGTGTCCGCGCTGCCGCCGAAGATGCCGTCGACGTCACCCGTCGTGACCGGCTGCCCCGAGAGGGTCGAGCCGGCATACGTCGGGATCTGCCACTTGATGTAGTCCCACGTGCCCGACTGGTCGCCGCTCCACATCGCGCCGCAGCGCTGCGTGCCGGCCCAGCCCTCGATGGTGACGACGGTCGCGCGGTCGGTGCTGTTGCTCTCGATGCCGTCCCGCGCCTTCTCGCACGCGTCGAGCGCGAAGCGGTAGCCGGGGCCGACCCAGGCGACGTCGGTCTTGCGCACCCGCACGCCGCTCGCGACCTCGTAGGGCTGGTTCGTCAGGTCGGACTGGGTCCAGAGGCCGACCTCGGACCCGTGGTCGACGAGCATCTCGTGGGTCTCGGGGAGGTCCTCGTAGCCGCAGCCGTAGCCGTCGTTGACGAGCGTCCACCCGAGCGGCATGTCGTTGGCGGTGTAGCCGTCGGCGATGGCCGTCGTGTCGCGCAGCGTCTCCCGCTCGCCGCGGTTCGCGTTGTGGAGGTAGCAGTCGGCGTCGCCGAGCTCGAGCGCGTACATCGGCAGCATGAGCGGCCGGCCGGTCAGCTCGGTGTAGCCGTCGAGCACCTGCCGGGTGTCACCGACGAAGTAGTACGCGTCGAAGCGCTGCTCCTGGTGCGTGGTCCGGACGGGCGCGTGGAAGTCGTAGGTGCCCGGCGCGAACGTGTTGCGCAGCACGCCGTAGCCGGCGCTCGAGAGGTAGAAGGGCGCCGCGTTGGGGTTGCCGCCGTCGTCCCAGTTGTAGTCGCGGCTGATCGTGATCGCAGTGTCCCGGTGGCTGAAGCGGCCGTTCTGCATGCCGCCGCCGAAGAACTGCTCCTGTGCTCCCCGGGCCAGGGTCTGCGTCATACCGCTCGCGTTCCACGCCATCGGTGCGGTCTCGCGCAGCAGCTCGGCGCCGCTCGCGTCCTGCAGCCGGAGGGTGATCGGCGACTTCGTCACCGTGAGGCGCGCCTTCGCCGTCGAGATGACGTATGCCGTGCCGGTGTCCGTCACGCTCGACGCGCCGCCGGCGTAGTCGCGCTTGACGACGATGTCGGCATCGGGTGCGTCGGGGTCGGCGGGATCTGCCGACGCCGGGTCGGTGAAGGTGCCGTCGGGGGCCACCTGCACTCGCAGCAGGTCGGTGTCGTCGACCTCGACGCGCAGCTTCGCGACGCCGGAGCCGAACGTGTACGTGTCGCCGCTGCGGCTGTATGCCGTGACGTCACCGAGGTGGGCGTCCGCGGCCTGTGCCGGTCCGGACACGAGCACGAGTCCCGAGAGGGCGACGGTGGCGCCGGCGAGAGCACCCACCCCTCTCCGCACTGTGTGTTTGAAACTGCTCATTCAAGCATCCTTTCGCTCACAATCAGTCACCCTCTGTGGGTAGGACCGTAGGGGCGAGCGCAAAGGGGCGTCAAGAGGTCAGGGCAAATCGGACGGGACGGGACGAGCTCCCACCCGTCCTGGACCCCCCAGCGAATCCACGGGAGCTTCCTCTGGCGCAACCCGGCCTCTGGTGCCATGCTCGGTGGTGCAGCAATCTCCGAGTCCCTTCAGGGACACCGGAACTCGTGGGCATGATGCGTGGAAGGAACCGAACTGACCCGCTTGATGTGATGCAATCTTCATCGAGCCCCTCGCGCAACCAGCCGGACAGGGTCTAGACTGGTGGTAGCGAAGGGTTGGGCCCGCACGAACCGCGCCCAGCCCTTCTGCATGTGCTGGCTCGCTCTGTCCCCCTGTCGGAGCGAGCCAGCTCAAGCAGAGAAGGACCCGGATGCCCATGGCATCCGGGTCCTTCTCTGTGTGCCCTGGTCCGTGCCGGCCCCGAGGGACCGGCACCGACCGGGGTGTCAGCTCGTGCTGTCGCCCTTGTCCTGGGCGAGCTTGGCCTTGGCCGAGCCGCGCGGGGACGACTTCGTCGAGGCGCCGTTGATCGTGCCGCCCTCGACCGCGTCGGACGTGATCGCGTCGGAGTCGGGCGCGGCGTCGACCGCCGTGACCTCACCCTCGGCGGTCGCCGGAGCACCGGCGAGCTCGTCGGTCGCCTCGTCCGCCGCGTCGGCTGCGTCGTCCGCTGCCGTGTCCACAGCGTCCGTCGCGTCCGCGACGGCCTCGCCGGAGCGGTCCTTCGCGTCGGCGATCGCAGCCTGGCCCTTGGCCGCGAGGTCGCCGGCCTTGTCCTTGGCGGCGTCGGCGAGCTCGGAGCCCTTCTCCTTGGCCTTGCTCGCGGCGTCGGCGACGGCGTCCTTGGCGTGGCCCACCTGCTCGGCCGCCTTGTCCTTGAGCGTCGCCGCGTCGGAGGCCAGGGCCGAGGTCGTCGAGCCACCGGCGCCCGCGCCGGCGCGCGAGTCGAGCGGCGTGGCCCACGGGTCGTCGGCCTGCTTCTGCTTGCGGAACGCTGCGACAGCCGCGACGGCGGCAGCGGTCAGGCCGATGGCGATGAGCCACTTGCCCTTGCCGCCGCGCTTCTTCGCGACCGCGTCACCCTTGAGCACCGAGTAGGCGTCATGGGCACGGTGGCCACCGACGGCAGCCGTCTCCTTGGCCTGGGCGGCCGCCTGCTCGAGGTGCGGCTGGGCCGCCTCGCGAGCCTGCTCGGCGCCCGCCGCGAGCGCGGCTGCGGCCGTCGCGATGGCGGCACCCACCTTGGGCAGCACCGTGTCGACGAGCGTCGACTGCGCGGCGTCCACCTTCGGCTTGGCGCGGTCGGCGGCGTCGTAGAGGCGCTCGCGGGCCGTGTCCGCCGCGTCCGCCAGTGCGGGCGTCGCCGCCGCCTTGGCCGCGACGATCCGCTCACGCGCTGCGTCGGCGGCGTCCTGGAGCGCCGGCGTCGCGGCGTCCTTCGCGGCATACGCGCGATCCCTGGCGGCCGCGGCGGCATCGCTCGCGGTGTCAGCGGCGCTGTCTCTCAGCGTGCCGATCCGGTCACCTGCCGCCGACCCGAGATCGGCCGCTGCGGAGCGTGCCTGGTCAACTGCAGCCTCCGTGCGGGACTGCTTGGTTCGGAACATACGTCCTCCTAAGTCCACTCGTCCTTACCCATCCTGCCAACTTCGGCCACGCACCGCACGGATGCCTCCCGTGCGTGGACGGCATCGTCACCGATGCCGATCGCGTATGCGGTCACGCCCTGCCGTTCAGCTCGTGGCGTCGTGCGGCGGACCGGGCACCCGCGGCGCCGCATCGGCGTCCTCGGGGGCCGGCGCGCCCGCGTGCCCCACCGGCGCCGTCGGCGGGTGGTCGAGACCGAGGACGGTGTCCTCGAGCGTCGTGTCGGTCAGGGCCTCACGGGTCGGGACCGGCACGTCGCCGGCCGCCGCGTCGAAGGCGCGCTCGTCCACCGGCGTCGGGCGGTCGATCGGGGCCGGGGCCTCGAGCGGGCTCGCCGAGACGGGGGCCGGGGCGTCGGGGTCGACCGGGAAGGGCTCGCCACCCGTCACGTCCGTGGCTCCTGCTGCTGCCGCTGCGCCCGTGGCGGTCGTCGGACCCGAGGTGTGGCCCTCGGCGACCTTGTCGACGCCGCGGTCGACGTGCTCCCTGACCTTGGCCACCTTGTCGGCGTACTTGCCCTCGGTCTTCTCGTCGATCTTCGACGTGGCCGTCTCGACGTAGCCGTCGATCTTCTCGCGGTTCTGGGTGGCGTAGTCGCCCGCCTTCTCACGCGCCTGCTTGGCCGCCTGCGTGGCGGACTCCTGCAGCTGCTTGGCCTTGGTCTCGAGATCGAGCTCCTCGGCCTTCTTCTTCAGCTTGTCCATGAACGACATCGGCACTCCGTCCTCGCCGGCTCGGGGCCGGCTATTCATCGGGTCGCGTCCTCGACTGCTGTGAGGATGATCCTTCTCCTAGGCCAACGGTGGGTCCACCCCCAGCGTTCCGCCACCCACGGCGCATACCCGCCCGGACGGCATACGTGCTCGGTCGTGCGAGGATTGGGCCCATGAAGGCAACCCTGCACACGAACCACGGTGACATCGTCATCGACCTCTTCGAGCACCAGGCCCCGAAGACCGTGGAGAACTTCGTCGGTCTCGCCAAGGGCGAGAAGGAGTACAAGGACGACGCCGGCCGGACCAACCCGACCCCGTTCTACGACGGCCTGATCTTCCACCGCATCATCCCGAACTTCATGATCCAGGGCGGCTGCCCGATCGGTCAGGGCTTCGGCGGTCCGGGCTACGCGTTCGACGACGAGATCAGCCCCGACAAGGACTTCACCAAGCCCTACATCCTCGCCATGGCCAACGCCGGCAAGCGCATGGGCAAGGGCACGAACGGCTCGCAGTTCTTCATCACCACCGCTGCGACCACGTGGCTCCAGGGCAAGCACACGATCTTCGGTGAGGTCGCCGACCAGGCTTCGCGCGACGTCGTCGACACGATCGGCGCGGTCGCCACGGGCGCCAACGACAAGCCCGTCGAGGACGTCGTCATCAACTCGGTCACCATCGAGGACTGACCCTCCCGGTCCATCGCACGACCGCACCACCGCACGAAGGCACCACCCGCACCACCGCCCACGGACGTGACCGGCAGGGGGAACCCCGTTGTCTGACAACCCGCCCAGCGGCCAGCCCGGCCAGCCCCCGCTCGAGCCGGGGGTCCCGCAGCCCGCTGCCGGTCCGTCCGTGTGCCCGCGCCACCCCGACCGCGAGGCCTACGTCCGCTGCCAGCGCTGCGGCCGGCCCGCGTGCCCCGAGTGCCAGCGGCCCGCCGCCGTCGGCATCCAGTGCGTCGACTGCGTCCGTGAGGCCGCGCGCACCTCGCCCAGCGCCCGCACCGTCTTCGGCGGCCGGGCGACCTACGGCACGCCCGTCGTCACCTACACGATCATCGCGATCTGCGCCGTCGCCTACCTCGCCCAGCGCGCCAACCCCAGCGTCACGCAGAACTTCGCGTTCGCGCCGTTCCTCGGGTGGACCGAGCCGTGGCGCTTCGTCACCGCGGCCTTCCTGCACTCGCCGTCGACGATCTTCCACATCCTGCTCAACATGTTCGCGCTGTGGAGCCTCGGTCAGTACCTCGAGCCGATGCTCGGTCGCGCCCGGTTCGCCGCGCTCTACCTCATCAGCGGCATCGGCGGCCAGGTCGCCGTCACGCTCCTCGCGGGCTCGCCGACCATCGCCGGTCTGCGGGCCGGCCTCGACGACGCCTGGCTGACCCCCGTCGTCGGCGCGTCCGGGGCCATCTTCGGTCTCTTCGGCGCGCTCCTCGTGCTCAACCGGCACCTCGGGCGCTCCTCGGCGGCGATGTACGCGACGATCGCCATCAACGCGGCCTTCGGCTTCTTCTACCCCGGCATCTCGTGGCAGGCGCACCTCGGCGGCCTCGTCACCGGCGTCGTCTGCGCCGGGGTCATCGTCGTCTTCCGGCGCCAGGGCGTGCGCCACCTCGTGTGGGCCGCGCTCGCCGCCGTCCTCGTGCTGCTCGTCGTTGTCACCGTCGTCAAGTACCTCACGGTCCCCGAGGTCATCCGCGAGCTCAGCATCTTCGGCTGAGCCGCCATGCACCTCGTCTGCGTCACGGGTCCGCCGGCCGTCGGCAAGATGACGGTCGGCCGGGCCGTGTGCGATCTCACGGGCTTCCGGCTCTTCCACAACCACATGTCGATCGAGCCGCTGCTCGGGGTCTACGACTTCGGCACGCCGTCGTTCGCGCGGATCAACGCGATGATCCGTCGCGAGGTCATCGCCGAGTCCGTCGTCGCCGATCTGCCCGGTCTCGTCTTCACCTTCGCCATCGACCTCGACCACCCCGGTGACCTCGCGCAGCTCCGCGAGCTCGTCGAGCCGGTCGAGCGAGCCGGCGCCCCCGTCGACGTCGTCGAGCTCTATGCGCCGCAGGACGTGCGGCTCGCGCGCGAGGGTGGCGCTGACCGGATGGACCACAAGCGCAGCAAGCGCGACGTCGAGTGGGCGCGCTCCCACGTCGTCGACCTCGAGTCGCGGGCCCGGTTCAGCACCGACCCGGCCCGGGACGGCGAGCAGCTGCTCGCGGGGCACCGCCACCTGCGCCTCGACAACGAGCACGGCGACGCGCGCGCGACCGCCGAGCGGGTCGTCACCGAGCTCGGCCTGCCGCGGCTCTGACCTCTTCCCGACCTCGGCCGGCGCCTCTGTCCCGCGCCCTCGGCCCGACCGGCGCTCCCGATGCGGCCCGACGGCCTCCGGGACCTGCTCTCCACACGCGACGGTGAGAGTTGTCCACCGGGTGTGGATAAGCCTGTGGATGTAGTTACACACGTGTCATTCATCCCCAGCTGGGGACAATGGTGTGGATAAGTCGCGCGATCTGCGCTGGAGGTTGTGCACGGCCGTCATCCACAGCTGTGGACGCGGACACAGGACGCCGGCTGTCCACAGGTGTGGACGCAGGCGCAGGGAGGGATGTGTGCAAAAGGGCCGCCCCGTCGTCGTGACGGGAGCGGCCCTCTGATGCGGGTGGTGCGGGGTTCAGCAGCGCTCAGCGCCACCGCATGGTCATGATGAACCCGCCCATGAGCAGGACGAAGCCCACGCCGAGGTTCCAGACCCCGATGGACCCGATGGGGTACTTGTACTCGGTCACGTAGTAGACGACGATCCACAGCAGCCCGAGGACGAGCAGCGTGATGAAGACGGGCGCCCACCAGGTGGGGTTGGGCTCGGCGGCCTTGCTCGTGCGCGGCGGGGTGTATGCCGCCGCCTTGTGGTCGCGGCCTTTGGACTCGGGCACTGCGTTCTCCTTGCTCTGAGTTGAGGCAAGGGTAACCAATGACACGCTCGGCGTCCCCGCGCATGCGTGCACGCACGGCTGTCGGGGCGGTGCCCTCGGACGGACTGGCCTGTCCGGGCTGCCCCCTGCGCTCGCACGTGCCCCGCGAGAACGTCTCGAGGGGCATCCCGACGGGTGGCTCCGCGGGTGCCCACGGCGAGCGGGCGGATGCGCCCCCTGTCTGCGCCCCGCCCGCCGCCGCTCCCCACACGGTGACGGGATCGAGGATGACAGGACGGGCGGCCGGTGTCGCCTCGGATGTTCCTCCGTTGCACGAACACGCAGTCGGGGCCGCCGGCCTGGAGTTGACCTGAGCCCGGAACCGGGAATGCTGGCAGGCAAGGACAGCACATCATCGTCCGCTCGCTCTGGCACGAGACCCTGGCCCGCTCCCGGCTCGTCACGCAGCTCGGAGTGCCCAACCGCGTCGCTGCCTCACTCGCGCTGCGCGAGGGCCCCAGATCAGCGGGGTCTCCACGCACGAGGCCTGACCTCCGGCTGGTCCACGAGCCGTGACGAGGCACAATGGAGGCGGCGCGGAGGGTCCGCGCGAGCGAGGACACGAGTCATGAAGGACGCCGAGCAGCCCGAGCAGGTCGAGCAGCCCGTGTCGGCGACGGCCGAGAGCGTCAGCGACCCCTCGGACGCCACCGACGTTGCCGCGACCGCGTCGACCCCCAGCCGTCGGCCCCGCCTCACCTGGGGTCTGCTCGTGCCGGTCGTCATGGCCTCCGCCGGCGTCATGTTCGCGATGAGCTTCCAGACGGCGCAGGGTCGGGACCTCCGGGCAGACCGTGACCTGCCCCAGCTGATCATGGAGGGCGACTCGAGGGTCGCCGAGAAGGCCAGTGTGCTCGACGGTCTCCAGAAGGAGGTCGAGGCGCTCTCGAAGACGAACGCCCCGACCGACGAGCACCTCTCGAGCCTGACCCGCGCCGCCGACGAGCTGGCCGCGTCAGCCGCGACGACGAAGGTCCGGGGTGCTGCGTTGGAGGTCACCCTCGACGACGCGAAGCGCACCGCCGACTCCCTGCCCGACGGCTTCAACGCCGACGACATCGTCGTGCACCAGCAGGACGTCCAAGCCGTCGTCAACGCGCTGTGGACCTCCGGCGCCGAGGCGATGATGATCCAGGACCAGCGGGTCATCTCGACGAGCGCCGTTCGCTGCGTCGGCAACACCCTCATCCTCCAGGGCCGCGTCTACGCCCCGCCCTACCGGATCACCGCCATCGGCGACGTCGACCGCATGCAGCAGGGGCTCGACGCCGACGCCTCCGTCAACATCTACAAGCAGTACGTCGACGCCGTCGGCCTCGGCTACGCCCTGCACACGCACAGCTCGATCGAGTTCCCGGCATACTCGGGCTCGGTCGACTTCCAGTACGCGTCGCCGATCCGCTGAGCGCGCCCCACCACCACTCTGAGGCCCCGCATGACCAGACCGACCCGCATCCTCGTCGTCGACAACTACGACAGCTTCGTCTACACGATCGTCGGCTACCTCGAGCAGCTCGGTGCCGACTGCACCGTCGTGCGCAACGACGCCGTGCCGGCGACCGACGCCTCGGACTATGACGGCGTGCTCGTCTCGCCCGGCCCCGGGACTCCCGAGGACGCGGGTGTGTCGATGGACATCATCCGGGAGTGCGCCCGCATCGCGAAGCCGATGTTCGGCGTCTGCCTCGGGCACCAGGCGCTCGGCGTCGTCGCCGGCGCGGTCGTCGGCCGCGCGCCCGAGCTGCTCCACGGCAAGACCTCGCTCGTCCACCACGACGGCACCGGAGTCCTCGAGGGACTGCCGAGCCCTTTCACCGCGACCCGCTACCACTCGCTGACCATCGACCCGGCCACCCTGCCCGACGAGCTCGTCGCGACGGGCCGCACCGACTCGGGTCTCGTCATGGCAGTGCGCCACCGCGACCTCCCGCTGCACGGGGTGCAGTTCCATCCCGAGAGCGTCCTGACCGAGGGCGGCCACCGCATGCTCGCCAACTTCCTCGCGCTGTGCGGCGACACCGCGGCCGTGCAGCGCTCGGTGGGGCTGAGCCCCCTCGTGACCGCCGCCGTCTGACGCGACGGTCGACACGGCATACGCCACCCCGTACGACGAAGGGCCCCTCCCGCTCGGGAGGGGCCCTTCGTCGTACGCCGGGTGCTGACCTCAGGGGGTCGGCGGCGGGGTCGCGGTCCCCGTGTCGGTCGTCGTGCCCGTGTCGGTGGGCGGCGGGGGCGTCACCGTCACGGTGGCCGTCTGGTTCGGGGTGCGCGCCACCTTGACCGTGATGTCGGTGCCGAGCTTGACGACGTCGCCGGCGCGGTCGACCGAGAGCACCGAGTCGGGGTTCTTGTCGGAGTCGACCGTCTGCTTGACCGGGTTGAGGCCGGCGTTCTGCAGCGCGACCGCCGCGAGGGCCCAGTCCTGGCCGACGAGGTTGTCGGGCACCTTGACGTTTCCGGTGGCGTAGAAGATCTTGATCTTCGAGCCCTTGGCGACGACCTCCTGCGCGGCCGGCTCGGTCTTCGTCACCTTGTTCTTGTCCTGGTCCGGGGTGTTCTCCTCCTGGAAGCCGGACACGACGAAGCCCTGCTTCTCGAGCTCTGCACGGGCGTCGTCCTTGTTGAAGCCGACGACGTTCGGGACGGTCAGGTTGTCGGGGCCGGTCGAGACGACGTACTTGACGACCGACTGCTCGGCGACCCTCGACCCGGACTTCGGGTCCTGGCTGATGACCTCACCCTCGGTGACGGTCGTGCTCGGGGCCTGCGACTTCTCACCCCGGAGGTTGTTGGTGGCCAGGGTGCGGGCCGCGACGTCCTCCTTCATCCCCTCGATCGTCGGCACGGCGACGAGGGTGACGTCCGGCGTCTGGTTGCCGAACCACGTGACGCCACCCCAGCCGACGAGCGCGAGAAGGGCGATGACGAGCCCGGTGATGAGCACCGCCTTGCCCTTGCTGCCCTTCTTGTCGTCGGGGTCCTGCTCGTCGTAGCCGACCGCCGGGAGACCCGCGGTGTTGGCGTAGCGCTCGCTGCGCGAGGTGACGGGCGCCTGCACGGCGGTCGGGGTGCCCGGGGCGGCATACGCCTGCGGGAGGGTCTGGGTGGCGGCGGCGCCGACGGCGGCCGCGGTCCCGAGGGCTGCGGCGCTGATCTGGCGGCCGAGCCGGACGTTCTCGAGGTCGTCGCGGAAGGAGGTGGCGTCCTGGTAGCGGGCCTCGCGGTCCTTGGCCAGGGCGTGCAGGGTCACGGCGTCGAGGTCACCGGCGACGGCGTCGTTGAAGACGCTCGGCGGCTGCGGCAGCTCGCCGACGTGCTGGTAGGCGATCGCGACGGGCGAGTCACCGGTGAAGGGCGGGCGGCCGGCGAGCAGCTCGAAGAGGAGGCAGCCGGTCGAGTAGAGGTCGGACCGCTCGTCGACCGTCTGGCCCTGGGCCTGCTCGGGAGAGAGGTACTGCGCGGTGCCGACGACCGACTGGGTCTGGGTCATCGTGGCGGCCGTGTCGGCGATCGCCCGGGCGATGCCGAAGTCCATGACCTTGACGTGCCCGCCGGTCGTGATCATGACGTTGGCCGGCTTGATGTCGCGGTGGACGATGCCCATCCGGTGGCTGTAGGCCAGCGCGTCGAGGATGCCCTCGGTGACGCGGATCGCCTCGGCCGGCTGGAGCTGCTGCTGGTCGGTCAGCTTCTGGCGCAGCGTCTCGCCGTCGACGTACTCCATGACGATGTAGGGCAGCGTCGTCCGCGTGCCGTTGGGGCCCTCGACGACGCTGTCGTCCTCGCCCGAGTCGAAGATCGCGACGATCGCCGGGTGGTTGAGCCCGGCCGCGGACTGCGCCTCGCGCCGGAAGCGCATGAGGAAGTTCGCGTCGCGGGCGAGGTCGGAGCGGAGCATCTTGATCGCGACCTGGCGCCCGAGCCGGGTGTCGTGGCCCAGGTGGACGTCGGCCATGCCGCCGCGACCGATGAGCTCGCCGACCTCGTAGCGTCCGCCGAGGACACGGGGTGCGGTGCTCACGTCGTTGGCCTCTGCTCGTTCGGGTGCTGGGTCATCCTGGTCCACTCGTCGGGCGCCTGGATCGCGCTGATCGGGCTGGTCGGTCATGTCACTTCGCCTTGCCCTTTCCCTTGCCCTTGCCGGCGTGGGCGGGCTGCTGCTTGGTGCTCGTCTGCTTCGTGGCCGCGGCCTTCGCCGCGGTGCGGCTCGGGGTTGCCGTGACCGACCGGGTGGGTGGCCGCGAGGTGCTCGGCGAGGCGGTCGGGGTGGCCGAGGTGGCCGAGGTGGCGGCGGGCGCGGGGGCCGTCGGTCGGGCGGCGGGGCTCGCGGTGGTGCCGTTCATGACACTGCCGAGTGCAAAGGCACCCCAGGCCACGAGCGCGACGGCCGGGACGGCGAGCCACGCCCACCGCCGGCCCACAGGGTGCTCGGACGAGGGCTCACGCCCGGGCTCGCTCCCGCCGCCACGGTGGGCGCGCGAGGTGAGCCGCTCTGCGGCGGAGACGAGTCCGGCGGCGGCACCGGCACGGGCGGCGGCGGCGGGCGGCGCGGTCAGGGCGCGGGTCGCCGGACGGGCGGTGATGACCGCCGTGGCGTCGCTGCCCACGGGAGGGGGCGTGACGCCGGGGAGCGACCCGAGCGACCCGAGCGGCGCGCCGGCCGCCTCGGCCACGGCGCGCGCGTCGGCGGGCCGGTCGGACGCGGACTTGGCGAGGCACGCGTCGACGACCTCGCGCAGGTCGAGCGGCACGGTCGACGGCAGCTCGGGCGGCGGGTCGTTGACCTGGGCGATGGCCGTCGCCACGGGCGTGCCCATGTCGAACGGCTTGCGGCCCGTGATCATCTCGTGCGCCACGACGCCGAGCGAGTAGATGTCGCTCGCCGCGGTCGCCGGCTCGCCGAGGGCCTGCTCGGGGCTGATGTAGTCGGGGGTGCCGAGCACCTCGCCGGTGAGGGTGTGCCCCGACCCGTCACCGACCCGGGCGATGCCGAAGTCGGTGAGCTTGGCCCGGCCCTCGGGGGTGACGATGATGTTGGCGGGCTTGACGTCACGGTGCACGACGCCGGCCTCGTGGGCCGCCGACAGCGCCAGGGCCGCCTGGCCGAGCAGCGAGCGCACGTCCTCGGCCGGCATGCCGCCCTCGCTCTCGCGGATGATCTCGCCCAGCGTGCGCCCAGGGACGAGCTCCATGACGAGGTAGGCCGTGCCGTCGTCCTCGCCGTAGTCGAAGACGGACGCGATGTTGGGGTGGTGCAGCGCCGCGCTGCCCCGGGCCTCGTCTCGGAAGCGCTCGAGGAAGGCGTCGTCCTCGGGTCCCTGCGGGCGCATGACCTTGACGGCGACGGGACGCCGGAGCACGTCGTCGGTGGCCTCCCAGACGTCACCCATCCCCCCGGAGGCGATGGCCGTGCCGAGGGTGTAGCGACCACCGAGGGTCACGCCGGTGGCGAGGGTCATCGGTTCAGCACCGCCTCCATGACCTCGCGGGCGATCGGGGCGGCGACGCGGCCACCGCCGACCTCGCTGCCCGTGACCCCGCCGTCCTCGACGACGACGGCGACGGCGACCTTGGGGTCGGTGGCCGGTGCGAACGAGATGAACCACGCGTGCGGGGGCTTGCCGCGTTCGTGCTGCGCGGTGCCGGTCTTGCCGGCCACTTCGACCCCGTCGATCTGCGCCCGGGCGCCGCTGCCGTTGTCGACGACGGACACCATCATCTTGGTGAGCGTCGAGGCGGTCTGCTCGGACGTTGCCTGCGACAGCTCGACCGGGTCGGGCGTCGACTCGATGATGTCGAGGTTGGCGCTGCGGACCGACTGGATGAGGTAGGGCGTCATCACCCTGCCCTGGTTGGCGATGCCCGCCGCGACCATGGCCATCTGGAGCGGGGTCGTGCGCACGTCGTACTGTCCGATCGCGGCCTGTGCGGACTGTGGAGCGTTGAGATCGGCCGGGACCGAGCTCACCGAGACGCGCATCGGGATCTGCAGGGCGTCGCCGAAGCCGAACTTTGCGGCCTGCGCCCGGATCTTCTCGCCGCCCAGCTCGAGGCCGAGCGAGCCGAACGCGGTGTTGCACGAGATCTCGAGCGCGTGGATGAGCGTCGTCTCGTCATTCGGTCCGCAGGCGCGGTCGTCCTCGTTGGGCAGGTTGGTGCTCGTCAGCGGCAGGTCGAGCGAGGCGGGGCCGGGGACGGTGGAGTTCTCGTCGCTGACGACGCCGTTCTCGAGGGCTGCCGCCGCCGTGACGACCTTGAAGGTCGACCCGGGCGGGTAGACGCCGTTGATGGTGCGGTTGAGGTAGGCCTTGTCCTTGTCGTTGGACAGGGTCTGCCACGCCTTCGACGCCTTGTCGAGGTCGTGGCTCGAGAGCGGGTTCGGGTCGTAGGACGGGTGGCTCACCATCGCGAGGATCGCGCCGGTCTTCGGGTCGAGGGCCACGACGGCGCCCTTGTTGTCGCCGAGGGCCTTGTCGGCCGCGGCCTGGGCCTTCGGGTCGATCGTCAGCTCGAGCGTTGCGCCAGCGGTCTTGCGGCCCGTGATGAGGTCGGTCATGCGCCGCACGAACAGCGTGTCGGCGTCTCCCGAGAGCAGGTCGTCGGAGGCGTGCTCGAGCCCGTAGGGAGCGCCCACGGCATACGAGTAGAAGCCGGTCAGCTGGGCGTAGAGCTCGTCCTGGGGATAGGTGCGCAGGAAGCGGTACTGGTCCTGGACGGGCACCGACTTCGCCACGGCCTGGCCGCCGACGATGATCGAGCCGCGCTCGCGGGAGTAGGTGTCGAGCAGGGTGCGCTTGTTGGACGCCATGGCGCCCAGCGACTTCGCCTGGGTGAACTGGACGACCGTCGACGCGACGAGCAGGGCGGTGAAGAGGGCCGCGATGACGACCGACAGGCGGCGGATCGGGGTGTTCACGTCAGCCTCACCACCTGGGTGACCTCGGCCGGGGCCGGCTCGTCGGCGGCGACACCGACCGGGATCTCGGGCATCGGGCGGCGGGCCTGGTCGGAGATGCGCAGGAGCAGCGCCATGATCACCCAGTTCGCGAGGAGGGACGAGCCACCGAGCGACATGAAGGGCGTCGTGAGGCCGGTCAGCGGGATGACCCGCGTGACGCCGCCGATGACGATGAAGAGCTGGAAGGCGACGGAGAAGGACAGGCCGATCGCGAGGAGCTTGCCGAAGCCGTCACGCACGCCCAGGGCGGTGCGGATGCCGCGCTCGCAGAAGATGAGGTAGAGCACGATGATCGCCACGGACCCGAAGAGGCCGAGCTCCTCACCGAGGCTCGGGAAGATGAAGTCGCTCTCGGCGAAGGACGTCAGGTAGGGACGACCCGCGCCGAGACCGGTGCCGGTGAGGCCGCCGGAGGCCATGCCCCACAGGCCGTTGGCCAGCTGGTTGGACCGCTCGAGGTTCTCCTGCGAGAACGGGTCGAGCCAGAGGTCGACGCGCTTCTGGAAGTGCGTGAAGGCCGACAGGGCGAAGGCGACCGCCGCCGCGAAGAGCATCAGGCCGATCGCGATCCACGAGACGCGCTCGGTGGCGACGTAGAGCATCGCGACGAAGAGACCGAAGAAGAGCAGGGCCGAGCCGAGGTCCTTCTGGAAGACGAGGACGAGCAGGGCGAGCACCCACGCGACGAGGATCGGGCCGAGGTCGCGCCCGCGCGGGAAGGTGAAGCCCAGGACCTTCTTGCCCGCGAGGGAGAGCACGTCGCGCGTCTGCACGAGGTAGCCGGCGAAGAAGATCGCGAGGGCGATCTTGGCGAACTCGCCGGGCTGGAAGTTGAGCGGGCCGATGGAGATCCAGATCTGCGAGCCGTTGATGGTCCGGCCGATGCCGGGCACGAGCGGCAGCAGGAGCAGGACGAAGCCGACGGCCATCGTCACGTAGGTGTAGCGGCGCAGCAGCCGGTGGTCGCGCAGCAGGAAGAGGACGGCGACGGCGAGGGCCACGGCGAGCGTCGTCCAGATGATCTGGCGGTAGGCGTCGCCGTCGGTGCCGAGCTTGCCCCGGGCGAGGTCGAGGCGGTGGATCATGACGAGGCCGAGCCCGTTGAGCACGGTGGTGATCGGCAGGAGCACGGGGTCGGCGTAGGCCGCCTTCCAGCGCAGCACGAGGTGCACCGCGAGCACGAGCGCCGTGAAGCCGCCGGCGATCGGGATGATGTTGGCCGGCACGGTGCCGTTGCGGTTGAGGTCGGTCGTGACCCACGCGAGCAGGACGATGCCGATCGCGAGGATCAGCAGCAGCAGCTCGGATCCGCGGCGCGTCCGGGAGGTCAGGGGCTCGACGGTGGTCGTCACGCGTGGACCCCCGGCGCGTTCGCGGGACGCACGGCGGGCGCGGCCACGGGCGGAGGGGTCGTGATCGACGTGTTCGGGCGCAGCGTCGACCGGGGGGTCGGCAGCGTCGACGTGCTCGGGCCGGGCGTCGTCGGCGTGGGCGAGGTCGTCGGCGGCATCGTGGGCACGGGCGTCGGGGTCGGCGACGTGCCGCAGGGCGTGCCGGTCGCGGCGAGCTGCTGGCAGCGCTCCGCCTCGGTTCGCAGCGCCGTGACCTTGACGAGGGCGTCGGCGAGGTCACGGGCGGTGATCGTGTTGGCGACCGACGCCTGGACGTCGCTCGGCAGGTCGGAGACGAGGACGTCGGACGGCGACTCGACGTGGGAGAGGCTGATCGGTCCGAGGTCCTGGGAGACGCCGCGGTAGATCGCGACGTGCGCTCCGTCCGCTGCGACGTAGTACTGCTTCTGCGACCAGGCCCACGCGGCGTACCCGCCGGCGCCGAGGATGGCCGCGACGACGATGACGCCGACGGTGCGCAGCACGATCTTGGAGCGCCGCGAGCGCGAGGGGTCCTCGGCGAGCTCGAGGGAGTCGTCGTCGGGCTCGGCGCGGCCGGTGGCCTCGCGCGACAGGGCCGCAGCCTTCTCGGCGGGGCTCGTCGGGATCGCCCGCGTGCGCCCCCGCATCCGCTTGCCGGCAGCGCCCACGACCTGCGGCACCGTGGAGGGGAGGTCGTCGCCGTCGGCGTCGACGACCTCGGCGACGATGACGGTGACGTTGTCGCGCGTGCTGGCCTTGAGGGCGACCTCGATGCAGCGGTCGGCGGCCTCGTCGGGCGTGCGCGCCTCGCGGACGATCTCCTCGATGACATCGGCGCCGACGAAGTCGGACAGGCCGTCCGAGCAGAGCAGGAAGCGGTCGCCGATCTTCGCCTCGCGCAGGGAGGTGTCGGGCTCGTCGTCGGGCTGCCCGGTCATGACGCGCGTCACGACGGAGCGCTGCGGGTGGTGGCCGGCGTCCTCCTTGGAGATGCGGCCCTCGTCGATGAGCTGCTGGACGAAGGAGTGGTCCTTCGTGATCTGCGAGAAGGTGTCACCGCGCAGCATGAACGCGCGCGAGTCACCGATGTGCGCCATGGCGAGCTTGTTGCCGGTGCGGAGCATGACGATGGTCGTGCTGCCCATGCCGGCGAGGTCGGCGTTCTCGCGCATCGCCTTGGTGAGCTTGGCGTTCGCGGCGTGCAGCGCCTCCTCCAGGAGCGGGATCGCCTGGTCGGCGGTGACGTCCTCCTCGTCGAGCGGGGCGAGCTCGCCGACGATCATCGAGCTGGCGACGTCGCCCGCGGCGTGGCCGCCCATGCCGTCGGCGAGGACGAGCAGGTTGGGCCCGGCATACCCCGAGTCCTCGTTGCGGGACTTGGGTCCCAGTCCGAGGTCGGAGCGCGCGGCATAGCGCAGGGCGATGGCCATCCGGTCAGCCTCGCAGTTCGAGGACGGTCTTGCCGATCCGCAGGGTGGTGCCGATCTCGACGGGGCGCGACCCGGTCAGGCGGTCGCGACCGATGAAGGTGCCGTTGGTCGAGCCGAGGTCCTCGACGACCCAGCCGTCGCGGGCCGACGGGTCGGGATGGATGCGGCAGTGGCGGCCCGAGGCGTAGTCGTCGTCGAGGACGAGGGCGCACTCGGGGTTGCGGCCGATGAGGATGCCGCCGCTGCGCAGGGGCAGCGACGTGCCGGTCAGGGGGCCCTCGGTGACGACGAGCGTCGTCGGGCTGCCCTTGCCACGACCCCGAGCCTTGCGCGCGACCGGCTCGGGGGTGACGGCGGCGGCACCCGCCGCGCCGGCACCGACGGACGCCGGGGTCGGCGTACGCCGCGCGGTGGCCTTGCGGTCCTGCTTCTCGGCCTGCTTGAGCGCCTTGCGCTGGCCGCGGCGGCTCACGGCGGTGCCGTAGATGTCGGTGCGCAGGACGCCGACGACGCTGAAGATGAAGATCCACAGCAGCGCGAGCAGACCCAGCCGCAGCAGGGTCAGGGTGAGTTCACTCATGCGTCACCAGATGTCATCACCGGGGGGCCGTCCAAGGGGGTCATCGCGATCACCGGCGCCCGGCGCGGAACGTCGCGGACGTCCGGCCGATCGTGAGGCGGTCGCCGTCCTGAAGCCGCTGGCTCGAGACGCGCTCGCCGTTGACGAAGGTGCCGTTGGTGGAGTTGAGGTCGCGGATCGAGCTCACGAGGTGGGGCCCGTCGGTGGTGACGCGGATCTCGCTGTGGCGGCGGGACACTCCGGGGTCGTCGATGACGATGTCGGCGGTCTCGTCGCGGCCGAGCGTCGTGAGGCTGCCGAGGAGGGGGTAGCGGTCGCCGCCGATGTCGAGCCACGGGCGCGCCGAGGGGTTGGACCGCGGCGCCGGCCGGTGCACCGGGGCCTCCTCGATGGCCGTGCCGTTGGTGGTCTGCGGACGCGCTGCGGGCACCGGCTCGCGGCCGGCGGGCTCGCGCCCGGCCTGCTTGGCGGTGGCAGGGCGCACGCGGAAGACGCCGGTCTCGAGGCCCTCGCCCTCGACGAGCGCGACCTCGAGGGGGCCGCCGGGCTGGTAGCCCTGCGAGTCGGCGTGCTCCTGGGCCGCGGCGACGAGGTCGTCGGAGAGGTCGTCCTCGTAGTCGCCGAGCCGCTCGTAGTCGGTCTGGCTCAGCTCGATCGTGTAGAGGTTGGGCACCATGGCCCGGCCGTGCCCGAGCAGCGCGGCCCGGTCGTCCATGGCCCGGCGGATGGCCGAGGCGATCTCGACGGGCTGCACCTCGGACTTGAACGCCTTGGCGAAGGCACCGTGGACAGCCTTGGCGAGACCGTGCTCGACACGGTTGATGATTCCCACGCCGTCTCCTCCTCCTTGGTGAGCGCTCCTGTCGGGCGCTTCATCGTAACCGGGTCAGCACCCGCAGCCCCCAACCGACAGTCGGCGCGGGGTGCCGCGAAACGTCCGTTCCGGCCCCGAGGGGCACGGTCGGCGGGTTTGATGTGCGGCGGAAGCATGGGACGATCACACGGGGTCCCGCGGCGGGTTCCCGCACGTGGTTAGGCCAGCAAGGAGCGCTCGATGAGCAAGGACGACACCGGAAACACCGAGAGCCAGGGCATCCCCGGCTTCTCGGCGAACAACTCCATCCCGGGTGGTTTCGCCCTTCCCATCCCGACGGCGACCGCCGGCGCGGCCCAGCCCGACGAGGCTCCGGCCGACCCGTGGAGCTCGACGTGGGAGGACACTTCCTGGCAGTCCGGCGACACCGGAGCCATCCCGACCGTCGCCGCTGACGACTCGGGCTCGGCATCCAACGACTGGACCGACTCCTATCAGTACGGCGGTGACAGCGCCGCCCACGACCCCGCCGACCGCAACGGCCACGCCCTGAACGGCTCGGCGACGAGCGCCTCGGACGCGTCCGAGGCCTCGGGCTCGACGAACTCGTGGACCGACTGGCAGCCCTCCGACCCCGGCACCGCCGACTGGTCCGCCACGACCAGCGACGAGCCGGAGGAGACCTACACCGGGTGGACGCCCGCCGGTGCGAGCCTCGCGGACTACGCGGCGGGCACCGTCCCCGGTCCGGCGGCGTCGGCCACGACCGACCACACCGCAGCACAGCAGGCGTATGCCGCCCGGCCGGCCGTCGACCCCGACGTGGCCGCCGCGGCCGCCGAGCTCGGTCACGACCTCGACACCGCCGACCCGTCCTACGACCTGACCCCCGCGCCGCGGACCGGCAACTCCGACCGCCCGAGCGCCGAGGACCTCATCACGGCCCGCTCGAAGGGCGAGCGCCAGAAGGTCAAGGCCAACTCGGGCCTGCGCAAGGCGTTCGGCCTCGGTCCGAGCGTCAAGGAGATGCTCGAGCGCGACCGCATCGACCGCATCGCGCGTCCGCTCAACGGCCGCAAGACGATCATGGTCATCAACACCAAGGGCGGCGGCGGCAAGACCCTCGTCACCCTGATGCTCGCGAGCTACCTCGGCCGCTACCGCTCGGGCTCGGTGCTCGCGTGGGACAACAACGAGACCGAGGGCACCCTCGGCATGCGCGCGCCGTCGCAGAGCCACCACCGCACGGTCGTCGACCTGCTCGGTGCCCTGCCGACGATCGCCAACGACCCCAACGCCGGCACGTCCGAGCTCGAGCACTGGGTGCGCGAGCAGCGGGGCCTCAGCTTCGACGTGCTGGCCTCGGCCGACGACGACGAGGCGATGCGCATCATCGGCGAGTCGGAGTTCGAGAACCTCCACACGCAGCTCTCGCGCTTCTACCGGATGATCGTCGTCGACACCGGCAACAACCGTCTGTCGCCGAACTGGCTCGCGGCCGCCGCCCGCGCCGACATGCTCGTCTTCGCGACCTCGCTCAAGGACGACACGTCGGTCGTCGCGGCCAAGAACCTCGACGCGCTCGTCGCGATGGGCCGGGGCGACCTCGTGCGCAACGCCGTCTGCGTCATCTCGCACACGTCGGCCAAGGGCAACGACGTCGGCGCCGGCGTGCACACCCGTGAGCACTTCGAGCAGTGGGTGCGCGCGGTCGTCGACATCCCCTACGACCCGATGCTCGCGCCGGGTCTGCACCTCGACCCGCTGAAGATCAGCCGCAAGACGCACGAGTCGTGCATGGAGATGGCTGCCGTCGTCGTCGACGGCCTCTGACGCTTGTCGTCCGCTCGGGGAGGCTGCTGACGTGGCCCTCGTCGCGCTGACCGGGGCAGCCGGGCGCATCGCGACCGCGCTGCGCCCGCGCCTTCGGGCGGCCGGCCACCGGCTCGTCCTCTGCGAGGGCGTCGGGGTGGTCGTGAGCGACGTCGACGTCGCGACGGAGCGGGCCGTGGAGTGCGACCTGCGCGACGTCGACGGCCACGTGGAGGCGTTCGCCGGGGCCGACCTCGTCGTGCACCTGGGCGCCCACTCCGACGAGCGGGCCTGGGCCGACATCCTCGCCGTCAACATCGACGGCACGCACGCGGTGTGCGAGGCGGCGCAGCGCGCCGGGGTGGGCCGGATGCTCCTCGCGAGCTCGGTGCACGCCGCCGGCTACGTGCCCGTGGACTCGCCGGCGTGCCGTGAGGGCATGCCGCTCCCGGCACCCGACACGTACTACGGCGTCAGCAAGGCGGCGCTCGAGGCGCTCGGCGGGTTGTATGCCGGCCGCTTCGGGATGACGGTCGTCAGCGCCCGGATCATGACCTTCGACGACGCGCCGGGTGGCCCGCGCTCGCTCCAGTCGTGGCTCTCGCCCGACGACATGACGCGGCTCGTGCTCGCGACGCTGACGACGCAGGCGGGCGGCCACCACGTCGTGTGGGGCGTCTCGCGCAACACCCGCCGCCGGGTCGACCTGGCGCCGGGTCTCGCGATCGGCTTCGACCCGCAGGACGATGCCGAGGCGTATGCCGCGGGCGTCGAGCGGCGCGACCCGAGCCGTCCGCCCGGGGTGCTCGGCGGCGGGTTCGCCGACGCGGCATACCTGCTCGGGGTGCCGCACGGCGGCACCCGGGACCGCTCCTGAGGAGCCTCCGCGTCGTCGTGTGCGTGATGGCGCGGCGTCCGCTGGCGTGGTCAGCCCACCGGAGGCAGCACCATCGGGCGTTCCGTCAGCCGTCGTCGGTGGCGAACCGGTGGTACGCCTCGGTCGCGGCCTGCAGGTAGCGGTGGATGGCGTCGCGCTCCTCGGGCGTGAACTCCCCCGTCAGGGCGTCGAGCCCGTCGAGGAGGGTGCGCAGCTGGCCCCGCACCTCGCTGGCCGCGGAGGCGGTGGGCACGAGCCGCACCCGCCTCCGGTCGGCGGTGTCGCGCTCGCGGAGCAGGTGGCCGGCGGCCTCGAGCCGGTCGACGACGTCGGTCATGGCGGCCGGGGTGATGCCGAGCCGGGTGCTCAGCTCGCGCGGTCCGAGCCGTCCGTCCGACGCGGCGACGTGGCTCATCGCGGAGAGGTCGGTCGGGTGCATCTGCATCCGGCGGGCCAGGGCGCCGCTGGCCTCGGCCTGGGCGGCCCCGAGCGCCCGCAGGGCCCACGTCTCGGGCTGGTGCGCGCGCGGTGGCGTGCTGTCCGGGGGTGGGATTGCCATGCGGAGATGATACTGCTTCCATATGTTTAGACGATCTAAACATCTCTGGGAGGACGCATGGACCAGCAGGCGACCGTGGCACGCGGTGGGGCCCGCCGACGATGGTTCGGGCTCGTCGCGATCAGCATCGCGGTGGCGCTCATCATCGTCGACTCGACGATCGTCAACGTCGCCGTGCCCTACATCGTCGAGGACCTCGGCCTCACGTCGTCCCAGGTGCAGTGGGTGCAGGAGTCCTACACGCTCGTCTTCGCCGCGACCCTGCTCATCTGGGGCACGGTCGCCGACCGCATCGGGCGCCGGCGCATGCTCCTCATCGGCGTCGTCGTCTTCGTCGCGGCGTCGGTCCTGGCGGCCGTCGCCGGCTCGGGCGACGCGCTCATCGGCGCTCGCATCATCCAGGGCTTCGGCGGCGCGATGATCCTGCCGACGACGCTGTCGCTCATCAACGCCGGCTTCACCGGTCGGGAGCGCGGCATCGCCTTCGCGGTGTGGGGCTCGACCATCGGCGGCATGGTCGCCGTCGGGCCGCTCCTCGGCGGCTGGCTCACGACCTCGTTCTCCTGGCGCTGGGCCTTCGGGATCAACGTGCCCATCGGCCTGATCATCGTCGTCGGGGTGCTGCTCTTCGTCGACGAGTCGCGGTCGGGGCGGCGCGAGCGCATCGACGTCGTGGGTGCGCTCCTGTCGGCCGTCACCTTCGCGACGCTCGCCTTCGGGCTCATCGAGGGGCGCACCTACGGATGGTGGAGCCTGACCAAGCCGTTCGAGCTCGGCCCGTGGACGTGGCTGAGCGGCCCGTCGCCCGTGCCGGTGGCCTTCGCGGTGACCCTCGTCGCCGGGACGGTGTTCGTCGTGCGGACCCTGCGCCGCACGGCTGCCGGACGGCCGACGCTCTTCCGCTTCGACCTCTTCGGCATCCGGTCGTTCCGCAACGGCAACATCGCCGCGATGATCGTCAGCCTCGGCGAGTTCGGCATCGTGCTGTCCCTGCCGCTCTGGCTGCAGAACGTCCTCGGCTACACCGCCTTCCAGACCGGCGTCGTCCTGCTGGCGCTTGCCATCGGGTCCTTCGCCGCGAGCGGCCTCGTCACCGTGCTCAGCGCGCGCCTCACGCCGCCCGCGATCGTGCGGATCGGCATCGTCGCCGAGATCGTCGGCATTGCCGGACTCGGCCTCGTCATCGGGCCCACGACGTCGTGGGTCGCCGTGGCGCCGTGCCTCTTCGTCTACGGCTTCGGCGTCGGCCTCGCGACGGCGCAGCTGACCGGTGTCGTCCTCGTCGACGTACCGGTCGAGCGCAGCGGCGAGGGCTCGGGTCTGCAGTCCACGGCGCGCCAGGTCGGCTCGGCTCTCGGCATCGCGATCCTCGGCACGGTGCTCTTCACCACCGCGGGAGTGCGTCTGGACGCCGGCCTCGCCGACCTCGGGGTGCCGCCGGCGGCCCGCACGGCCGTCGTCGACGCGGTCGTGGAGAGCGCCGGCGGCGCCATCCCCGGCCTGTCCGAGGACCCGCGCACGGCTTCGGCCGCCCCGGTCGCGGAGCAGGCCTTCTCCGACGCGACGCGGTATGCCGCCTTCACCGCAGCCGGCTTCCTCGTCCTCGGCCTGCTCGCGACCCTCTCGCTCGGTGACTCCGGCGGTGGCCGTCACCGGGAGGGGTATGCCGGTGAGCGCGGCCCCGCGGCCGGGCGACGTGAGCCGGACGCCGTGGACGCGCCCGACGCGGACACGCCGGCGATCCCGTAGCGCAGCACGCGGCATACGCCCTCGGGGTGGTGGGGGTCAGGGGCGGACGATGACGTTGCCGACCTTGTGGCCGGAGTCGACGCGGGCGTGGGCGGCGGCGACGTCGTCGAGCGGGACGGTGCGGTCGACGACGACCCGGAGGCTGCCGGCGGCGACGAGGTCGAGCAGCAGCGACCAGTCCGCGGGGCGCTCGGGCGCCGAGCCGCTGCGGACGTTGCCGCGCGACGTGACGGTCTGCCAGAGGTCGGCGACGGCGAGCAGCAGGACGCCGTCGGGCGTCAGCAGCCGGCGGCCCGACGCGGGATCCAGCGTGCCCACGGTGTCGAGCACGACGTCGTAGCGCTCGTCGAGCTGCGCCAACGGCGTGCGCGTGTAGTCGACGACGTGGTCGGCGCCGAGCTCACCGACGAGCGCGACGTTGCCGGTGCTCGTGACCCCGGTGACCTCGGCCCCGAAGTGGCGAGCGAGCTGGACGGCGTTGGAGCCGACGGCACCCGAGGCGCCGTTGACGAGCACCGTGCGTCCCGGGCCGACGGAGGCGCGGTCGCGCAGGAAGTGCAGCGCGGTCGTCCCGCCGAAGAGGACGCCGGCCGCGTCCTCGTGCGACACCTGGGGCGGTGTGCGCACGACGCGCGTCGCCGGGGTCGCGACGAGCTCGGCGTGGGTGCCGAGGCGCAGGCCCGTCATGCCGCACACCGCGTCTCCCGGCGCGAGGTCGGTGACGTCCGGGGCGGCCGACTCGACCACACCGGAGAACGTGCCGCCGAGGATGCTGCGCCGTGGTCGCCGGAGGCCGAAGAGCACCCGGGCCACCGGGGCGAAGCCGCGGGGGAAGCGGGCGGCCCGGATCCGCGCGTCGGCCGCCGTGACCGCGGCGGCGTGCACCCGGACGACCACCTCGCCGGCGCGGGGCCGTGGCGCGGCGACCTCTGCGACGTGCACGACGTCCGGTGCGCCGTACCGCTGCACCACTGCTGCCCTCATGACGTCTCCCTTACACCCGTAAGTCTCTGTGGTCGGTACGGTAGCCTTACGGGCGTAAGTCCGCAAGAGCCGAATGGACGGGGAGCCCGTGACCGAGCGACGACCGCTGAGCCGTGAGCGCATCGTGACCGCGGCGGCCGCCGTCGCCGACCGCAGTGGGCTCGCGGGCGTGAGCATGCGGTCGGTCGGCAAGGAGCTCGGCGCGGAGGCGATGTCGCTCTACCACCACGTGGCGGGCAAGGACGACCTGCTCGACGGCCTCGCCGACTGGGTCTTCACGTGCATCGAGCTGCCCGCGCTCGACGACCCGTGGCGACCGGCGATGCGCGAGCGGGCCGTGTCGTCGCGGGCGGCGCTGTCGGCGCACCCCTGGGCCCTCGGCCTCGTCGAGTCGCGGCGCAACCCGGGACCGGCGCTGCTCCGGCACCACGACACCGTGCTCGGGTGCCTCCGACGCGGCGGCTTCTCGGTGGCGCTCGCCGCCCACGCCTTCTCGGTCATCGACGCGTACGTCTACGGCTTCGTCCTCACCGAGCTCAACCTGCCGATGCAGACGGGTGAGCAGGCGGACGAGCTCGTCGTCGAGATGGGGATCCCGGCGGAGGACTACCCGCACCTGACGGAGATGATCGCCGAACAGGTGATGGGCCGCGACTACTCCTACGCCGACGAGTTCGACTTCGGCCTCGACCTCGTCCTCGACGGGCTCGAGGCGGCGCTCGCGGAGGCGGCGGCCGGGTGACCCTGGGCCCGGTTTGGCGATAGCGGGCCTCATACAGCACACTGTCTGCTTGTCACGCGCGAGTGGCGGAATGGCAGACGCGCTGGCTTCAGGTGCCAGTGTCCGAAAGGGCGTGGGGGTTCAAATCCCCCCTCGCGCACGCGATGACGAAGGGCCCCAGTTCTCGGAACTGGGGCCCTTTCGCGTGTCCCGACGACGGTTCCCCCCGGCGCCGAGAACTCGAAGCAGCACCAGATGATTCCGTATCTGGCGGTCACCTCGAGCGTCTGCCTGTCACCCAGCTCGATCAGCTCCAGTCACGGCCCGACGGAATCCCGGAAGGCCCGACGCCCCCGGGTGCGATCGCGGTCCATGGCGCGGCCGTGCGGGGTCGACTCTCCACGTGAAAGGAGCGCCACATGTCCAGTCAGTCCTCCACCTCCACCTCCACCTCCACCTCCACCTCCCCGACCACTCGACTCGGTCGTCGCTCGGCAGCGGCGCTCGGTACCTCGGCCCTCTTCTGCCTGGCCCTCGCCGGACCGGCCCTGTCCGTCGAGCTGCCCGACCCGGTCCCCGGTGTGGCACCGTCCGCCCCGCAGACCTGCGTGTACGTCGGCGGCGGCACCGTCGCGTCCTGCGGGACCTCGTCGTCGACGTCCTCGGGCTCCGGCGCGGGCTCGGCCAGCGCGGCCGAGCGGGGCACGCCCGACGTCGTCGCACCGGTGACGCGCCGGATCGTGCTGCCGTCGCCCGAGCCGTCCGACCTGCCGGCGATCGGCCTCGGCGTCGCGGCCGCGGTCGTCGTCGCCGGCGGCCTCGTCATCGCCTCGACGAACCGGCGGCGCGCGGCCTGAGGCCTTCCCGACGACCTCGCGACGGCACGTCAGGACCTCACCCGGCCCGGCGGCATACGACCTGCGTATGCCGCCGGGCGCCGTCCCGCGGGGTGCCGAAAAGAGGCGCCACTTCGCCGTTCGAGGTCTCGGCGGGCGGGGTATGTAGGCGGGAGCCGTGGACCGGGGGACGGTTCAGCAGTGACCAAGCCCGTGAATGTTCAATCATTGCCGGGTCCCGTACCATGACCGCTGACGAAGGCCCCTTGAGATGTCATCTGACGTGCACCTTCAGTCCCCGGAGACCGAGGTGTGCCTGACATGAACCGCCTGCAGGAAGGGTTCGTGCTCGGCGACCGCTACCAGCTGGAGAGCCGCATCGCCTCCGGTGGGATGGCCGACGTCTGGGCCGGCACCGACTCGGTGCTGCGGCGCGAGGTCGCCGTCAAGGTCATGCGTCCCGACGCCGACCACGAGCGGCTCTTCGCGCTCCGCTTCCGCGACGAGGCCGTGCACTCGGCCGCGCTGCTCCACACGAACATCGCGACGGTCTTCGACTACGGCGAGGACCAGGGCCTCGCGTTCCTCGTCATGGAGCTCGTCTCCGGCGAGCCGCTCTCGGCCGTGCTCAACCAGCGCGGCCCGCTCGATCCGAGCGAGGTCCGCTCGATCATGGGCCAGGCAGCGCTCGCGCTCGGCGTCGCGCACGAGGCGCGCGTCGTGCACCGCGACATCAAGCCGGCCAACATCATGGTCCGCGAGGACGGCCTCGTGAAGCTGACCGACTTCGGCATCGCCCGCGCCCTCGACGCGTCCGGCCACACGCAGCACGGCGAGATGCTCGGCACGCCCAACTACATCAGCCCCGAGCAGGCGCTCGGCCACGCGGCGACCGGCGCGAGCGACCTCTACGCCCTCGGCGTCGTCGGCCACGAGATGCTCGTCGGCAAGCGTCCCTTCGACCGTGGCACCCCCATCGCCACGGCCCTCAGCCACGTCAACGAGCCGCCACCACCGCTGCCCGACGACATCCCCGAGGACCTGCGCGACCTCATCGCCGAGTGCCTCGAGAAGGACCCCGAGAAGCGTCCGGCCAACGCCGCCGCCGTCGCGGTCCGACTCGGACTGGGCGACCAGGAGCTGCGCGGTCTCGCCCTCGGTCTCGCCACGGCGATCAACGGGGCGCCCGCCGAGATGCTCGACGAGGTCGAGGAGCTCCACGGCGAGGTCCGCGACCCGGGTCAGCGCACCGGCTCGGGTCCCGCCGTGACGGCAGAGGAGCTCGGCGCCACGCAGGCGATGCCGTCCGGGGTCCGCGACTGAGTCCCTGAGCCGTCCTAGGGGCTGCCCCTCGGGCCGTCCCGGACCTCCGCGCGCGGCACAGGGCTCGACAGCCCTCCTGTCACGGTCCCCGTTCCGACCTAGGCTGGCTCCATGGCGACCCTGCCGCTCTTCCCGCTCGGCACCGTGCTCATGCCCGGTGGCCGGCTGCCGCTGCAGATCTTCGAGCCGCGCTACGTCCAGCTGCTTAAGGACCTGCTCGACGGTCAGGACGAGCGCCTGCCGGTCTTCGGGGTCGTCGCGATCCGCGAGGGCTTCGAGGTCGGCGAGGACGGCGTGCGCGCCCTCCACCCCGTCGGCTGCGGGGCCCTCCTCGTCCAGGCCGCAGCCCTCGAGGGCGAGCGCTTCCTCGTCGTCTCGGAGGGCACCGACCGCTTCCGCCTCGACGCGATCGACGAGTCGGCCGACACGCCCTACACGACGGCCCGCGTCACCTGGCTGACCGAGCCCGACGGCGACGCCGGCACCATCACCCTGCTCGCGGCGCGGCTGCGTGCCGAGCTCACCGCCTTCGCCGCGGCCACCGGGGCCGAGCCGGACCTCCCCGCCGACGACCGGTCACTGGCGTATGCCGTCCCGGACACCGTGAGCCTCGACGTGGCCGACCGCCAGCGCGTCCTCGCGAGCAGCGACACCGAGTCCCGTCTGCGCCTCGGCCTCCAGCTCGTGCGGCGCGAGCGGGAGTTCGCCTCCGCGCTGGGCGCGGTCGGCCGCGCGCCGCTCCCGCCCTTCACCCTCAACTGACGACGACCCGCGCGGTCGGCGCGGGACCCAGCCCGACGGCATACCTGTGCTCCCCCGGTATGCCGCCGGGCTGGTGCCGCTGTCATCCGTGCACCGGATGCGGCATCCCCCGAGGTGTGGCGGGTGATTCCCCCTGGATCCACCCGAGCACCGCTTACCCAACCCCGGGCGCGTCGATCACCGGCGACCCGGCAGGCGGTTGCCGGTCAGCGGAGCGTGGCGACGACCTCGGCCACGACGACCCACGTCGCGAGCGCGCACACGACGACGAACGAAAGGTTCCAGACGACGCGTGGCAGGTGCGTCAGGGAGGCGAGGACGCCGGGGTCGCTGCCGGAGCCGCGGTCCTGCAGCACGGCCGCGAGGTGGCGCCACGCGCCAACGACGAGCACGACCCCGAGACCGACGAGGACCTGCGTCTGGAGGGCGTCGTCGCGCCACCACCACAGGGCCGCCGAGCCGGCGATGGCGACGACCATGACGACGACGGTGAGCCCGGACCGGACCCGGACGAGGGCGAAGAGCAGGACGGCCAGACCGGCCGTGATGACGGGCGCCGCCCAGCCGCGCTCGGCCGCCCACACCATCGCGGCACCGAGCAGCGCCGGCATCGGGTAGCCGGCCCACGTCGACGCGACGCGACCGGGGCCGCGCACCGGTCCGCGGGTCACGGCGTGGCCGGACATGTCGCCGCGGAGCACGAAGCCGGTGAACTGCCGGCCGACGAGGACGCCGACGACGGCGTGGCCGAGCTCGTGCACGAGGGTGACGGCGAGACGCACGACCCGCCAGAGCGGCTCGACCGCGACGAGCACGAGCGCGACGGCGAGGACCACGAGCAGCCGGGGCGCCGCCAGGGCGACGTCACCCGTCGCCGGGACGACCCGGTCGCGCACTGCCTCGAACCACTCCACGGACGCAGAACCTAGCCGACGCCGTTGTGGGTGCCCGAGGCAGCGTCCCGCTGGGTACGGCTAGAGGAGTCGCGCACGAGCGCAGGCTCCCGAATGTTCTCGGGGCGACAGGACGGACGGTTCACGGCACCATGCATGACATGCGTCAGGGGTCCCTCGTCCGCGCACCCGGTCGGCACCGAGCCACCGGCGCGAGCGCGTCCCGCGGACGCCGGCCCGCGTGGCTCGGCGCCGTCGTCCTCACGGTTCTGGCCGTGGTGCTCCCGCTGTGGCTGTGGCAGGTCCGGCCGTTCGACGCGCGGCACGGCATCGGGATCGACTCGCCGCCGGCCGGCATCGGCGCGGCCCAGGCCCCGCTCGGCGACCCGCCGTCGATGCCCGGCGGCCACGGCGGCTACACGTTCATGCGGATGCAGGCCAACGGCACCGACCCGGTCGCCTACGACCCGTGCCGTCCGATCCACTTCACGACGAGCACGGTCGGCCTGCCGCCCGGCGGCGACGCGCTCGTGCGCGAGGCCGTGGCGACGATGTCGGAGGCGAGCGGGCTGCGCTTCGTCGACGACGGCCTGACCGACGAGGCGCCGACGCCCGAGCGCGACCCGTACCAGCCCGACCGCTACGGCGACCGCTGGGCGCCCGTCTACGTCGCCTTCGCGACGCCCGAGCAGATCCCGCGCCTCGCGGGTGGCACCGTCGGTCTCGGCGGCAGCACGCCGCGCGCGGCGAGCGACGGTGCCCTCGTCTACGTCACCGGCTCCGTCTGGCTCGACGCCAAGGCGATGGACGACCTGCTCGCAGCGGGTCGCCGGGACTCCGCCCGGGCCGTCGTCGAGCACGAGATCGGTCACGTCCTCGGGCTCAACCACGTCTCCGACGGGTCCCAGCTGATGTCGCTGACGGGCGGCACGGGTGCCGGCCCCGAGGACGGCGACCGGCGTGGGCTCGCGATCCTCGGTCGCGGGGTGTGCCGGCCCGACCTCTGACGGTCACGCGGGTGCCCGAGCCCGCTGCGGGCGTACGCCATCGGCCCGGTCACGCGGTCAGCCGAGCAGCGCCCCGGGGTGGCGTGAGGTGAGCACCTCGAGGAGCATCCGGTGCAGCGGGACGTCGACGCCGGACTCGCCGGCGAGGCGCACCACGGCGCCGGTCCACGCGTCGAGCTCCGACGGCCGGCCCTCGAGCAGGTCGCGCTGGAGCGAGGTCGTCGCGTCGGCCGGCTGGTCGTCGACGAACGCCATCGTGCCCTCGACGACCCGCTGGGGCAGGCGTATGCCGCGGGCCCGGGCGAGCGTCTCCACCTCCCGCATCGCGTCCTGCAGGAGGGCTCGCCGGGGCGGCGCCGAGCGGAGCTCGCCGATCGTCGCGTCGAGGGCGGCGCCGAGGCCGCCGAAGGGCACGACGAAGAGCATCTTCGACCACAGCTCGGCCCAGATGTCGTCGGGCACGGGCGAGACCGCGCCGGACGCGGTCACGGCCTCGCGCAGTCGCGTGACCCGCTCGGACGCGCTGCCCGGACCGGCCGACCACTCGTCGAAGGCCAGCGAGGCCGGGCCACCGGCGTGCGTGATGCGGCCGGGGCCGTCGATGAAGGCGAAGATCTTGGCGATGCCGGGCAGCACGGCGTCGCGGCCGACGACGGCCGCGACCTGGCCCGGGGCCTCGACACCGTTCTGGGTCGTGACGACGGCCGTCCCGGGACCCACGAGGGAGGGCAGCGACTCGAGCACGGGAGGCAGCTGCCACGTCTTGACGGCGAGCAGGACCGCGTCGACGACCCCGATGGAGGCGATGTCGTCGGTCGCGTGTGCGGGCTCGACCGTGAAGTCGCCGGCGACGCTCGTCACGACGAGGCCGTGCTCGCGGATCGCCTCGAGGTGGGGGCCCCGCGCGACGAACGCGACGTCGTGCCCGGACGCTGCCAGCCGTCCGCCGAAGTAGCCGCCGATCCCACCCGTGCCCAGCACCGCGATGTGCATGACCGTGTCTCCTCGTCACCGTGGAGCCGGGTCGCCGCACCGTCCGCCGGCCGCGTCCACGAGCCCTCGACACCATCATCGCGCCCGGGCCGGTCCGGAGGTAGCGTCATGGCGCACCGTCTCGTCGAGAGACGCAGCCGCAGGAGGCCTCATGGAGCTCACCACCACGGTCAACGACGAGGCGCGGGTGCTCGACGTCGCGGGCACGGAGTCCGCGGTGGACGTCGTGCGCGACGGCCTCGGGCTGACCGGCACCAAGCTCGTCTGCGGGAGCGGGGTGTGCGGCGCGTGCACGATGCTCGTCGACGGCGAGCCGGTGCTCGGCTGCCTGACCCCCGCGACCCGCCTGCGCGACGCGAGCGTCACGACCGTCGAGGGCCTCGCCGACGGCGACCACCCGGTGCAGCGCGCCTTCGCCCACCACGACGGGCTCCAGTGCGGCTACTGCACGCCGGGGTTCGTCGTCGACGCCGTCGCCTTCCACGACCGGTGGCGCGCCGAGCACGCCGCCGACGGGACCGACGGTCCGAGCCGCGAGGTGATCGCCGAGGCGCTCGCGGGCCACCTGTGCCGGTGCGGCTCCTACGAGGGCATCTACCGCGCCGTGGCCGCCGCGTGCCGGGGCGAGCACGACGGCGGGGCCGGCGGCGTCGAGCGCATCGACGCCCCCGCCAAGGTCACCGGAGCAGCGGTCTACACGACCGACGTCGTCCTGCCCGGCATGCTGCACGCCGCGATCCGGCGCTCCGACGTGGCGGCCGGGGTCGTCCGCCCGGTCACCTTCCCCGACGGGGTCGCCGGCATCGACGTCCTGTCCGAGGACCGCCGGGTCCGGTGGGCCGGGCAGCCCGTCGCCGTCGTGGCCGCCGACACGGCCGCGGAGGCCCGGCGCATCGCGCGGGCGCTCGACCTCGACGTCACGGCCGAGCCCTTCGTCATCGACCCCGAGGCAGCCGTGCGGCCCGGAGCGCCGCTCGTCTACGCGACGCGCGCCGACCGCAAGGAGGCGCCCACCGCGGGCGAGGGCAGCGCGATGCCTGCCCCGTGGGACGGCAACAGCCACGGCCCGTCACGCACCCCCTACCTCGGCACCGTCGCCAAGCGCCGCATCCGGTCGGCCCGCTCCGAGGGCCGCCGCGGTCTCGTCGAGCTCGAGTTCCACACGGCGGTCCAGCTGCACACGGCCTTCGAGCCGCACGCCTGCCTCGCCGACTGGAGCGACCCGCAGCACCTCCGGGTGTGGCTCAGCACCCAGGCCGTCGAGGCCATGCGCCTCGAGATCGCCGACCACTTCGACCTCGACCCGACCCAGGTCGAGGTGATGGCCGAGCACGTCGGCGGCGGGTTCGGCGCCAAGCTCGGACTGACGATGGAGGCGATCGGCGCGATCTCCCTGAGCCGCCTCACCCGCCGGCCGGTGCGCCTCGTCCTCGACCGGCACGAGGAGCTGACCGGCACGGGCAACCGTCCCGGCAGCCGCTCGCGCGTCTCGCTCCTCGTCGACGACGACTCCCACGCGATCCGGGCCCTCACCGTCGACACCGACAGTCACGCGGGCGTCGCCGTCGGCAACAGCGTCGCGGCGCTCTCGATGCTCCTCTACGACCGCACCCCGCGCCTGGGTCGCGACGTCGACGTCGTGACGAACGCTCCGCCGGGAGCCCCCTTCCGCGGTCCCGGCGGCCCGACGGTCGCGTGGGCGCTCGAGCAGACCGTCGACGAGACCGCCCACCGCCTCGGCCGTGACCCGATCGAGCTGCGCGCGCAGTGGGACGGCAACGCCAAGCGCCAGGCCCTCTACCGCTGGGCGTCGGCGCTGCCGACGTGGCGGGAGCGTCCTGCGACGGGCAGCCGGACCGGCCGCTACCGCCGCGGGGTGGGTGTGGCGGCGGCCAACTGGATGTACTTCGTCGACCCCGACTGCGAGGTCGTCGTCTCCGTCGAGGCCGGCCGGCTCGTCGCGGCCACCGCGGTCCAGGACATGGGCACCGGCAGCCGCACCGTTCTCGCCCGGGCCGTCGCCGGCGTCTTCGGCGTCGACGCCACGTCGGTCGACGTCCGCCTCGGGCACGCGCACAGCGGGGCCACCCACGGCCCTGCCTCCGGCGGCAGCCGCACGACGGTCTCCCTCTGGTCGACGGCCGTCGAGGCGGCCACGGCCCTTCGCGGCCGCATCGGCACCGACCTCGCCGGCGCTCCCGACGGGGTCTCCGCGACGGCGAAGCGCGGCGGCGACCGCGGCCTGCGCGCCGTCCCCTTCACGATGGGCGGCATCCAGGTCGGCCGCGGCTTCTCGGCCGCCCTCCACGTCAGCGAGGTCGAGGTCGACACCCGCACCGGGAAGACCCGAGTGCTCCGCGTGCACGGGGGCATCGCCGTCGGCCGCATCCACGCCCCGGTCCTGGCCCGCAGCCAGTGCGAGGGCTCGGTCATCCAGGGCATCGGGCTCGCGCTCTACGAGAACCAGGTGCTCGACCCGCACACGGGCCTCACCCTGACCGCCAACCTCGAGGACTACCGCATCCCGCAGCTCGGCGACACTCCCGAGATCGACATCCACTTCCACGAGGAGGGCTGGGACCGCGTGCCCGGCGGCGGGGTCGGCCTCGGCGAGGTGGCGACGATCAGCCCGGCGGCCTCGGTCGGCAACGCGATCTTCAACGCGACGGGCTGGCGTCCGCTGACGCTCCCCGTGCGACCCGACCGGCTGCTCGAAGGACTCCGCACGGAGGTCACGCGATGAGTGTCACGATCCTCACGGCATACGACGAGCGACCCGACGGCGCAGGCGATCTCGTCTATCGCGCCGGCGGCACCGACCTGCAGGAGCGGCTGCGCACGACGGGCGCCACGCCGCACATCCTCGACCTGACGGGGGTGCCCGGCTTCGCCGCCCGCGAGCGCACCGACGCCGGCACGACCCTCGGCGCCGGCGTCACCGTCGCCACCGTCGCACGCGACCTGGCCGTCGACTACCCGGCGCTCGCGCTCACCGCCGCGGGACTCGCCACGCCCCAGGTGCGCGCGACCGCGACGATCGGCGGCAACCTGCTCCAGCGCACCCGCTGCTGGTACTTCCGCCACCCGCACACGTCGTGCTTGAAGTCGGGCGGCGACGGCTGCCCGGCGCGCGACGGGCGCCACCTCTACGGCGTCGCCTTCGACACGGCGCCGTGCGTCCACCCGCACCCGTCGTCGCTCGCGATGGCCCTCATGACGTATGCCGCCACGGTCGACACGACGCAACGTGACGGTCTCGGGGTGGGCGAGGTGCTCGGCGACGGGTCCGACCCGAGTCGTGACCACCTCCTCGCAGTCGACGAGGTGCTGACCCGCGTGACGCTGCCGCCTCCGGTGGCGGGCGAGCGGGCGGCCTACTTCCGCTCGATCAGCCGCTTCGAGGCCGAGTGGCCGCTCGTCGAGGCCGTCGTCCGCGTCGTGCGCGACGACGACGGGACGGTCACGTCCTGCGGCCTCGCGATCGGCGGGGTGGCGCCGGTCCCGCTGCGCCTCGGTGCCGTCGAGGAGCTGCTGACCGGGTCGACCCTCGACGACGACACGGTCGCCGCGGCGGCGCGTCTGGCCACCGAAGGGGCCAACCCGCTCCCCGAGACCGGCTACAAGGTGCAGCTCGTCGAGGCCACGGTCCTCGAGGTCCTGGAGCGCGTCCGCGGGTAGGTGACCGGCATGGCAGCAGAGGCGAGCACCGGGCGGGCCGTCGAGCGGGAGCGTCTCGGGGCGTGGGTGCTCAAGTGCAACCCGTCGCTCTGGGACCTGCGAGCACTGCTCGACACCGGTGAGCGGCGCCTCAGCTCCTGGGCGGTGCACCCGAGCTACCGCACCCGGCTCGTCGCGCCCGGTGACCGGGTGCTCTTCTGGGTGTCCGGCGACGGGCGTGACGGGCTGCACCGAGGGGTGTGGGGACTCGGGCACACGGTGTCGGACGTCGAGCCGTGGGTCGAGTCGTCGCAGGGACTCTGGCGCAGCGCGTCGGACGCCGCAGCCGTGCGGGTGCGGGTCGAGATCGAGGTCCGGCTGCTCGACGAACCCGTCGAGGACGCGGAGCTCCGGGCGGCCGGAATCGACGACCTGGAGGTGCAGCGCCAACCGTTCATGGCCAACCCGTCGTTCGTCACGCGCGACCAGCTGGAGGCGATCGAGCCGCTTCTGCCGGAGTGGCCCGCCGCCCCCGTCGCCCCCGTCGCCTCCGCCGCCTCCGGAGCGCCCGACGCAGGCCCGAACTGCGTGACCGGGAGTGGGGCATGAAGGTCCTCGTCGTCTCCGACACCCACGCGCCCCGCCACTGGAAGGCCTGCCCGCCGGCGCTGCTCCCGCACCTCGAGTCGGCCGACGTCATCCTCCACGCCGGTGACGTCTGCACCCCCGACGTCCTCGACCTGCTGGCGACCTTCGCGCCCGTGCACGTCGTCATGGGCAACAACGACGTGCCCGAGGTCGCCGACTGGGGCGCCCCCGAGACGTTCGAGGTCGAGCTGGAGGGGCTGCGCGTCGGGATGATCCACGACAGCGGGCAGCGCCAGGGCCGCACCGCCCGGATGCGGCGGCGCTTCCCCACCGCCGACCTCGTCGTCTTCGGGCACTCGCACATCCCCCTCGACGAGACCGGCGACGGCGTGCGCATCCTCAACCCGGGCTCGCCGACCGACCGGCGGCGCCAGCCGGCCGGGACCGTCGCCACGCTCGACGTGCGCGACGGGGCGCTCGTCGAGGCGCGGATCGTGCCGCTGCCGCGCTGAACCCGCGACCGGGGCTCAGCGGGCTCAGCGGGCTCAGCGGGCTCAGCGGCCGCCGAAGGTCTCCAGCAGGATCTGGCGCTCGCCGTCCGTGAGGTTGGTGGCGACGAGCTTGCTGTGGATCCCGCGGAGGCGCTCGCCGACGCGGTCGAGGTCGCCCTGCTCGGTGACGACGAAGAGCGCCGACGTGCCCGGGGTCAGCTCGGTGCGGATCGTCTCCAGCTGCTCCTTGGTGATGCCGGCGTCCTCCGTCATCTTGCTGATGGCCCCGATGGCCGCGCCGACGACGCCCCCGACGACCGGGACGAAGAAGAGCGCTCCGACGAGCACTCCCCAGAGCGCGCCCCAGCCCGTGCCACGCCACTTCTCGTCGTTCCCGTGGCTCATGCTGGGATGCTCGTCGCCCTCGGGCCAGGTGACGACAGCGTGGTCGACGACCTTGAGGAAACCCTCCGCCTGACAGTCCTCGAGGACGGACTCGGCGTGCGCGGCGCCGTCGAGGTTGTCGAACTTCCAAACCGTGAAGGCAGCCATCTCGTGCTCCTTTGCGTGACGCCGCTGGCCGGCCGGCCAACCGACAGTGGTCGAGGCTGTGTCGTCGGAGCGTGCGTGCGTCTGCGGACGAGCAGCCCCCACGAGACCCACCCTGCCGCTCTGCGCCCCCGCGTTCCTCCCCCTCACAGGGTGAGGTCTGCCGTCACCAGCCCCAGGAGCCGGGGCCGCCCTTGAAGGGACCGACGACGCGGTCGGTGATCCACCCGCCGTAGAAGCCGCCGTCCTGCGGCCGCACCCGCTCACCGTCGACGAAGCACGCGTCGACGAGACCGGGCATGACGGCGACGTGACCGGCCAGGACGGCATACGTCGGCACGGGGTCGGGGTAGGTCCACGCGGCCCGGGCCGCCCGACGCCCGCCGCCGACGACGTCGAAGTAGGCGGCCTGTCCCTTCCACTCGCACACGGAGCTCCCCGGGACGGGGACGAGCGCCCCGTCGACGAAGGCGTCGAGCGGGAGGTAGTAGGTGGGCGGGTGGCTCGTCTCGAGCACCCGGAGCGACGCTCGGGTGCGCGCCACGACCTCGGCGCCGAGGTGCACCTCGACGAGCTCCCCGCTCGGGTCGACGGCCGGTGGGCGCGGGTAGTCCCAGACCGACTCCTGGCCCGGACCGGCCGGCAGCGGCACGGGGCGGCTCACCGGGCCACCGCGCAGATCTCCTCGAGGCCGGTCGCGAGCCGGTCGACGTCGTCGGCGTTCGTGTAGGGCGCGAGTCCCATCCTCAGCCCGCCCGTGGCGCCGAGCCCGAGCGCGTGGCTGGCCTCCCACGCGTAGAAGTGGCCGGCCGGGGCGTTGACGCCCCGCTCGGCGAGGGCCACCCGCAGGTCCTGCGGGTCGTGGCCCTCCACGGTGACGAGCAGGGTCGGGGTCCGGCGCTGCGCGTTGCTGTATGCCGTGAGCCCGGGGATCGCGCGCAGCCGGGCCTCCAGCGCGGCGAGGAGGGCGTCCTCGTGCCCCTCGAGCGCGGCGAAGGACGCGACGAGGCGGTCGCGGCGGGCCCGCGAGGGGTCGGTGAGGGCGAGGTCGGCGAGGAAGTCGACGGCGGCGGTCGTGCCGGCGAGCAGCTCGTAGGGCAGGGTGCCGAGCTCGAACCGCTCGGGCACGGCGTCGGACGAGGGCAGCAGCTTGGCGGGGTGCAGCGTCTCAAGCAGTGCGGGCGCGGCGGCGAGGACGCCGTGGTGCGGGCCGAGGAACTTGTAGGGCGAGCAGACCCAGAAGTCGGCGCCGCTCGCCGGCACGTCGGTGAGCACGTGCGCGGTCGCGTGGACGCCGTCGACCCAGAGCAGCGCGCCTGCCGCGTGGGCGATCCCGGCGATGGCAGGGAGGTCCGGACGTGTGCCGATGAGGTTGGACGCGGCGGTCACGGCGACGAGCCGCGTGCGCTCGCCGACGACCGCGGCGACGGCCTCCGGGGCGAGCTCACCTGTGCCCTGGTCGAACTCGGCCCAACGCACCGTCGCACCGCGAGCCTCGGCTGCGAGCACCCACGGTCGGATGTTGGCGTCGTGGTCGAGGCGGCTGACGACGACCTCGTCGCCCGGACCCCAGTCCGACGAGAGCGTGCGCGCGAGGTGGAAGGTCAGCTCGGTGGCCGACCGGCCGAAGACGATGCCGCCCGGGTCGACCGCGAGCAGGTCGCCCATCGCCGCGCGGGCCTCGACGACGATGCGGTCGGCCCGGCGCTCGGCCGGCGTCACGGTGCCGCGGTTCGAGATGGCCGAGGTCAGCGTCTCGACGACCGCTGTCGCGACGGTGTCAGGCACCTGTGACCCGCCGGGCCCGTCGAAGTGCGCGGCGCCCTCGTGGAGCGCGGGGAAGTGCCAACGGATCCGGTCGACGTCGTACGCGGTGGGTGCTCCCAGTGGTGCCATGGCCCCATCTTGGCCGAGGGCCGACCAGATCGTCCGTTCGGGACCCGCACGCGGGTCGCCCGTCCTACCGTCGAGGGAAGGGGTGGTCGCACGTCGTCCTGCCCATCCACTGCACGAGGGGTTTCCATGACCCGTCCTCTCCTGCTCGTCGTCGACCACGACCTCGACGCGCTCGCTCGGACCGAGGCCGAGCTGGCCCGGCGCTTCGGCGCGGACTTCCGGGTGCGCGGCGAGTCCGACAGCGCCGTCGCCCTGCAGCAGCTCGAGCTCGCTGCCGAGCGTGGCGATCCCGTCGCCCTCGTCCTCGCCGACCCGTGGCTCCCCGGCCTCGGCGGTGCCGAGCTGCTGCGCTCGGTGCGCACCCTGCACCCGGACGCCGCGAGGGCATTCCTCGTGCCGTGGGGCGCCTGGGCCGACGGGCGCACGGCCGAGGCGATCCTGCGGGGCATGTCGCACGGCGACATCGACTACTACGTCCTCGCCCCGTGGACCTCGCCCGACGAGCTCTTCTGCCGCACCGTCTCGGAGTTCGTCCAGGTCTGGTCCCGGACGGTCGCGAACCGCCGACGCGAGGTGGTCGTGGTCGGAGCCGCTCGCGACCCCCGCGGCCACACGGTCCGGACCCTCCTGACCCGCAACGGGATCCCGCACGCCTACCTCGACCGCGGCTCGGCCGAGGCGGTGGACCTGCTCCGGTCGATCGAGGCCCCGCGGCCGGATGACACGGACGGGCCGCTCGTGGTCTGGCTCGCAGCGCTGGGCGGGCAGGTCCTGCTCGACCCGACCGACGTCGAGATCTGCCGGGCCTGGGGCATCGGGACCGACCTCACGGTGCCAAGGGGCGACAGCGGTGACGGGGGCGACGGGGCGCGCGAGGAGGTGCGCGACGTCGACCTGCTCGTCGTCGGCGCCGGACCGGCCGGTCTCGCGGCAGCGGTCTACGGCTCCTCCGAGGGGCTGTCGGTCCTCTGCGTCGAGGAGCAGGCGCTCGGCGGGCAGGCCGGCACGAGCTCGCTCATCCGCAACTACCTCGGCTTCTCGCGGGGGGTCTCCGGCGCCGAGCTCGCGCAACGCGGCTTCCAGCAGGCGTGGGTCTTCGGTGCGCGCTTCGTCCTGACGAGGCGCGTCACCGCGATCGACCGGTCCGCCGGGGACGACGGGTCCTCGTGGTTCGTGGCCTCGGTCTCGGACGTCGGTGAGGTGCGAGCGCGGGCGGTGCTGCTCGCCACCGGGGTGGCCTACCGGCGCCTCGGGGTGCCGTCGCTCGAGGCGCTGAGCGGGTCGGGCGTCTACTACGGCGCCAACGTCTCCGAGGCCCACGGGCTCGCCGGCGCGCACACGGTCATCGTGGGCGGCGGCAACTCGGCCGGCCAGGCGGCCCTGCACCTGCAGCGGTATGCCGCGGACGTGACCATCGTCATCCGCACCCCCGACCTCTCGGCGACCATGTCTCGCTACCTCATCGACGAGATCGAGGCGTCGTCGACGATCACCGTCGTCCCGAACGCCGACGTCGTCGACGGGAGCGGCGACGGGTGGCTGTCCGAGGTCGTCGTCGCGGACCGCACGACCGGCGAGCGGCGCTCGATCCCGGCGGACGGCCTCTTCGTCATGATCGGCGCGCAGCCCCACACGTCATGGCTGCCCGAGGGCGTCGCCCGCGACCCGTGGGGTTTCCTGCTCACGGGAGCCGACGTCCGCGAGGCCGGCACCTGGACCCTCGAGCGACCCCCGTGCGCCCACGAGACCTCGGTGCCGGGACTCTTCGCCGTCGGGGACGTGCGCGCCGGGTCGGTCAAACGCGTCGCGTCGGCCGTCGGCGAGGGGTCGGTCGTCGTGTCGGAGGTCCACCAGTACCTCTCCCTCACCGAGGCGACGTCGCGGTCGAGGGAGGCGAAGGCGAAGGCCGGCCCCGATGGCTGACGACGCGGCCGTGACCCCGGCGCAGGACGCCCGGACCCGGCCGGCGCCGGTGCGCCCCGGTGCGCGGCGGCGCGCCGCCGTGGGTGCCGTCGCGCTGACCCTGCCGCTGGTCGGCCTCGCCGTGCTCCGGCTCTCCGAGCAGCTCGACATGCAGTGGCAGCACGACCCGACACACTTCTGGATCGTCCTCGGCGCGGCCCTGCTCAGCGCCCTGACGGCATACGGCACGGGGGCCGCGGCGGTGCGACGGGGCGACGTGCGCGTCATGTACGTCTCGCTCGCCTTCCTGTCCGCCTCGGGGTTCCTCGGGCTGCACGCCCTGGCGACCCCGCACATGCTGCTCGAGACCGCCTCGGCCGGGTTCAACATCTCCACCCCCGTCGGCATCGCGATCGGCTCGCTCTTCGCCGTCGCGTCGGTGCGCGAGGTCGACGCCGCCCGGGCAGCCGCCGAGATGCAGCGCGCGAGGATGTTGCGCGTCGCGCTGCTCGTCACCATGGTCGCCTGGGGCGTGGCCTCCCTGCTGCGGCTGCCGCCCTTCGACGTCGGGCCGGGCCTCGGGCGGGACTCGCCGGCGATGGTCGCCGTGGCCGTCGTGTCGGTCGTCCTCTTCGGGGTGGCGGCGGTGACCTACGTGCGGCTGTGGTGGCGGCGCGGCGGGCTGCTCCCCGCGGCGATGGCCTCGGCGATGGTGCTGCTCGCCGAGGCGATGGTCGCCATCGTGCTCGCCCCGAACTGGCACTACTCGTGGTGGGGCTGGCACCTGCTCATGCTCGCGGCCTTCGTCCTCGTCGCGTGGGGCGCGCAGCAGTCGTGGCACGAGGAGCGCTACGCCGCCCTCTACACCGCAGACACCCTCGCCGGGCGCCGCGAGATGTCGATCCTCTTCGCCGACCTCAAGGGCTTCACGACCTTCTCCGAGGGTCACGACCCGACCGAGGTCACCGACATGCTCAACGCCTACTTCACCGTCGCGATCCCGGCTGTCGTCAAGCGGCACGGGGGCACGATCGACCGGCTCATCGGCGACGCGATCATGGCGACCTTCAACCGCCTCGGCGACCAGCCCGATCACGCCCGCCGCGCCGCGCAGGCGGGGCTGGACCTCCAGGTCGAGACGGCGCGCATCGCCGACCAGCACCCCGGCTGGCCCCGCTTCCGGGTCGGGATCAACAGTGGCGAGGTGCTCGTCAGCGTGCTCGGCAGCGAGGGCGGTCGCACCCACACCGTCATCGGAGACGCGGTCAACGTCGCCTCCCGGATCGAGGGCCAGGCGCCGGTCGGACGCGTCGCGGTCACCGCCGACACCCTGGCGCTGCTCCCCGGCGCGACCACCGAGCCGCTCGGTGCCCTCGAGCTCAAGGGCAAGGACGACCCGGTGGAGGCGTTCGTCCTCGTGACCCTCTGACGCCGGTCGAGCTGATCACGTGGGTCACGTGTCCCACGCGATCAGCTCGAACGCAGCATCACGTCGTGACCGCGCCGTCCTCGAAGAGACGGGGGACGCGGTGGTTGGCGAGGAACCGGTCGTCCGGGTCGTAGGCCGACCGGATCCCCTTGAGCTGCAGCCACGCCGACTCGGTGTAGCCCGTGCGGGCGTCGACCTCGTTCTCGGCGAAGTTGAGGTAGCTGCGGCCCGTCGACCACGGCTCGAGCGAGCCGGTGAGCGCGTGGGCGTCGAGCTGCCCCTGCATCGCCAGCTCCGGCGTCGCCGCGATGGCGACGGCGAAGACGGCGTATGCCGCGTCGATCGTCGCGAGGGCACCGTGGCCCTCGGGCGCACGGCCGAGGGCGCCGCCGAGCTGGCGCAGCTCGGTCGACAGCAGTGACGACGTCGAGCCCGGGCCGACCTGCTCGAGGAGCGTGTCGATGGTCGCGTCACCGAGCTCACCGATGAGCGTGCCGTCCGAGACGGCGGGCGTCGGGCCCTCCGGGTCCATGTGCAGCCGGGTCAGGGACCGGGCCGGCACTCGGTCGAAGGTGTCGATCTCGGGTCCGAGGCCGCGCAGCATCCCGAGGATCGAGAGGGCCTCGGCGTCGCAGCCCAGCACGGCGCCGTCGATGACGACGAGCGACCGGCCGCGCAGCGGCTCCGGGATCGCCGGGAGCGGCGGGACGTCGAGGAAGCGGAACGACGTCGTCACGGCGTCGGGCGCCTCGGGCGCCCAGTCGGCCCAGCGACGCAGCACGCGCTCGGCCTGGTCGCGGTCCCAGACGAGCATGCCGGCATACGCCGTCTCGATCGGGTAGAGGCGGAACTCGAGCGCCGTGACGACGCCGAAGTTGCCGCCGCCACCTCGCAGCGCCCAGAAGAGCTCGACGTTCTGCGTCGCGTCGGCGCGCACGTGCTCGCCGTCGGCGGTGACGAGCTCGACGGCCGTGAGGCTGTTGGAGGCGAGGCCGAGCTTGCGGGCGTACCAGCCGATGCCGCCCCCGAGGCTGTAGCCGGCGATGCCGACGTCGGGCGAGCTGCCGTGCAGGGCCGCGAGCCGGTGGTCTGCCGCGGGCTCGGTCGCGTCGATCCAGAGCGCGCCGCCCTCGACCCGGGCGATCCGGCGGGTCGCGTCGATGCTGACGCCGCGCATCCGCTCGGTGCGGACGAGGACGACGTCGTCGAGGCCGCGCCCGACGAGCGGTCCGGCGTTGTGGCCGGTGCTCTGGGGAGCGACGCGCAGACCGGCCGCCCCGGCCGCGCGGACGACCGCCTGGACGTCCGAGACGGTGCGGGGCAGGGCGACGGCGGCCGGGCGCTGGTCGAGCGCGACGTTCCACGGCATCCGGGCCGCGTCGTAGCCGGGGTCGCCGGGGAGGTGGACCGCACCGTCGCAGAGTCCGGCGAGGCTCGTGGCCCGTCGGGCGGTGGGGGTGAGGATGGTCGTCATGTGCTGGTCTCCTGGGTCGGGGCGCCCGGCGTCGTTGCGTGTGGTGGGCGCGGGGGTTCAGAGACCGGACAAGGCGTCCAGATACATCCTCGGCGAAACGTCCGTTTCGTCCGGCGCGCCTCTGGCGCAAGCGGATTGGCCGGACGCCGTGGGTCACGTCCAGCGCTTCGTCGCCGTCGGGTGCATGCTGGGGAGGTGGACGACATGACGACCGACATCGCACGTGACCTCATGCTCGACGGTTTCGGCCGCATCCGCGACGGGGTGCCGGCGGTGGTCGACGGGCTCTCCGTCGAGGAGCTGCTGTGGCGCCCCGACCAGGACGCGAACCACATCGCGTGGCTCGTCTGGCACCTCGCGCGCCAGCAGGACGACCAGGTGGCTCAGCTGGCGGACGCGGACGCCTCGGTGTGGCGCGGCGACGGCTGGGTCGAGCGGTTCGAGCTGCCCTACCCTCCGGACGCGCACGGGTGGAGCATGTCCTCGGCCGACGTGGGTCGTTTCACCGTGGCCGACCCGGCCCTCTTCGCCGAGTACCACGCGGCCGTGCACGAGCGCACGGTCGAGCTCGTCGAGGAGCTCGACGACACGGCATACGCCCGCGTCGTCGACGACCGCTGGGACCCGCCCGTCGCCGTCGCGGTGCGCCTCGTCTCCGTCCTCGACGACGCGGCCAAGCACCTCGGCCAGGCGGAGTACGTCAGGGGCCTCGTCGAGCGCCGCCGCTGAGACCTCGGGTCAGCGACCGCCGAGGCGGTCCAGGCGGCGGAGGCGGTGGCCCCGGTGGCCCATGGGGTGGTTTGGGGCGCTTGTGAACCGGGTGGCGGGCGGGGTCGTCGGGCGGTTCCAGCACAGGTCTCGCACAGGTTGACGTGCGAAAATGGGAGTAATGAGCAGCCCAGCCGTGAGTCCCGTTGTCGCCGTCGCGTCCCGCACCGAGGGCGTCGTCACGCCCTCCCGGAGCGTGCGGCACGACCGACGTCACGACCCGGTGCGGCTGCGTCGACTGGCGCTCATCGCCCGCGGACGGCGCGCCCGGCTGGCCGCCACGGTTGCCGTCGTCGTCGCCCTCGTCGGCCTCAACGTCGCCAACCACGTGCTCGGCTGGGACACGATGTGGCTCGGCCCCGTCGGTGCCGTCACGCTGCTGGCCTTCGCGCGCTGGCAGGGCCTCACCTGGCACCAGCTGGGCCTCGCCCGGCACACCCACGCCCGCGGCATCCGCTGGGGCCTCGGCGTCATCGCCGTCGTCGGTCTCGTCTACCTCGTCGGCATCCTGCTCCCGACGACCCGCACCGCCTTCCTCGACGTGCGCTACCACCTGCCCCCGGCCGGTGCGCTGCTCACGGCCTTCGTCATGATCCCGGTCGGCACGATCCTGCTCGAGGAGGTCGCGTTCCGCTCCGTGCTGTGGGGCTTCCTCTCCCGGCACGCCCGGATGTGGCAGGTCGTCGTCGGCTCGTCCCTGCTCTTCGGGCTCTGGCACGTCTTCCCGGCCATGGCCTCGGCCACGGGCAACGAGGCGATCGGCTCCGCCGTGTCGGGCCTGGGGCCCTTCGCCAAGGTCGCCGTCGTCGGCGGCACCGTGCTCTTCACCGCGCTCGGTGGCGTCCTCGCCGGCGAGCTGCGCCGTCGGAGCGGCAGCCTCTTCGCGAGCGTCGGCATGCACTGGGCGACGAACTCGCTCGGCGTGCTCTTCGGCGTCCTCGCCTGGCGCCTCGCCGCCTGACGCTGCGGGCTCACACCGGCGGCATGCCGGTGCGGGCCGCACCCAAGGGTGCGCACTCCTTCGACGAGTGCACCGCGCAGTGCGCACCGATCGTGTCCACGCGCACTGCTGGGGCGAGGGCGTTCAGACGCCGGCGGCTGCCCGGGCGGCCTGCGGCACGTAGATCTGCTCGCCGATCTCGTCACCGCACTGCGAGCAGCACCATCCGGTCTCGCGCTTGAGGTAGCTGTGCCCGGCCGAGCGGCAGGCCCGACCCGGAGCCGCGGCGTTCCAGCGCGGCTCGACGACCGTCGGTCGGCCGGCGCGGACGAAGGCCGTGCCGAAGAGGGATCCGACGAGGATGGTGAGGAGCACGAGCGGCCAGGCGGCAAGCAGTGCGGCTGCTCCGTCGACGATCACCGAGTTCATGTCGCGAACTCTCGTCGTCGTGGTGCAAGACACCGTCGGACACACCGGCAAGAACCCCGCAAGAAGTGCGCAAGACGCAAACGGGCAGCAGTCGGACATCCACGCCGCAAGCGGCCGTGGCCACCCAGCGGGCTGCTGGGTGGCCACGGCACGGCATACGTGATCTACGGGACGGGTCAGTGGACGAGCTGTCCCACGAGGTTCGAGACGTCCGGCGAGCCGAGGCCGGTCGGGTCGTCGTAGCCGGCCCTCGCGTCGAGGCCCGGGCCCTGCCACGCGTTGTTGCCCGACGTGACGTCGTGGAAGGCGAGCGCGTGCGTCGCCCCGGCGCCGATCGCGTAGAGCGCCGGGTTGAGCGCGCCCAGACGGTGGCCGGCCTGCTGGTCGGCGAGGGCGCCGATCGCGGCCCACTGCGGCGAGCCGGAGCTCGTGCCGCCGTAGAAGTAGAAGCCGTTGTCGTCGGGGTTGGCGTTGAAGCCCTCGTAGACGAAGACCGACGTGTAGACCGACGCGTTGTAGGACACGTCCGACGTCGTGCGCATCGGGTTGCCGTTGACGCCGGCCTGGTAGGCGGGCGCCGGGAAGATCGTGCTCGGGGCGCCGCCCGTCGCACCGATCGGGCCGAGGGTGCAGCCGAACGGCTCGTGCACGGCGCACGACGCCTCGTCGCCCCACACCGTCTCGCCCTGGTAGGCGCCGGTGTCGCTCGCGAAGAGGTTCGTCCCGCCGACCGCCGTGACGAGCGGGTCGGATGCCGGGTAGCCGGCTGCCAGCCTCGGGCCGCCGTTCGAGGCGCCGTCGTCACCGGACGAGGCGAAGAGCGAGATGCCCTTGGCCGCGGCGGCCGCGAAGTTCGCGTGCGACTGCTGGAGCTGGAGGTTGTTGCCCTGGCCCTTGATCGCTGCCTCGTCGGCGCCGTAGCTCATCGACAGGACGTCGCCGAGGTCGTGGTCGACGGCGTACTTCACGGCGACGTTGAGCGCGTTGCCGTAGTTGTTGGGCGCGACGACGAGGTTGATCGTCGCGTCCGGCGCGATGGCGTGCGCCCACTGGACGTCGAGGCTCGTCTCGCCGGCCCAGCCGAGTGGCTGGCCCTGGTGGGCCGTGCTCGTCTGTGGCTTGCCGCCCGGGTAGTAGACGTTGAGGTCCGCCGTGGGGAGGCCGAACGTCTGGCTGAACACGTCGAGGTCCTGACGCACCGTCGGGCTGCCGTATGCGTCGACGACGACGATGCGCTCCCCCTTGCCGGTCCAGCCGTCGGGGATGTCGTACGCCTTGCGGATGAGGGCCGGCGTGTAGCAGGCCAGCCCGATCCGGGCCACGCACTGCGACGGCGTCGGGAGCGCGCCCGGCTTCGTGCCCGTCGAGAACTGCTTCGTCAGCGGGTGGACGGTGTAGATGATGTCGCTGCTGTCCGTGCCGGCCGCGGTCGCCGCGGACCCGGCCGCGAAGGTCGTGCCGAGCGCGAGGGCCGTCGAGGCGAGCCCGACCCCCACGAATGTCCTGCCGCGCCTGGTGTGTGTGCGCATGCTGTCCCTTCCCTGTGTCGCCCCCGAGGCGGCTCGCTCGAGCCGTCTCGGAACGTAGGTGCGGTTTCTGCGAACCGGCTGGGCGCACGCTGCCGGTCGCATGGGAGCCGATGCCGGACGGTCCGGGTGGAGTGGGGCGGCGGGCTGCGACACTGGCGCCCATGGACGGCTTCACGATCCGGACGGTGCGCCCGGACGACTACGAGCGGCTCGGCGAGCTGACCGCCGCGGCCTACCTCGACGACGGGCTGCTCGACTACGGCACCGAGGACCCCTACCTCGCCGTGCTCCGCGACGTCGGCCGTCGGGCCGAGCACGCCGAGGTCCTCGTCGCCGTCGACGACGCGGGCACGGTCCTCGGCGGGGTCGCCTTCGTCGGGGCGCCAGGCCCGTTCGCCGACATCGCACGCGAGGGCGAGGCCGAGTTCCGCACGCTGGCCGTCGCGCCGGAGGGCCGTGGCCGCGGTGTCGGCACGGCCCTCGTCCGCGAGTGCATCGACCGGGCCCGGGCTCTCGGACGACACCGTGTCGTGCTGTCGACCCAGCCGATGATGCACACGGCCCACCGCGTCTACGAGCGCTTCGGCTTCACCCGCGCCCCCGAGCGCGACTGGTCACCGATCGACACCCTCACCCTGCTCGTCTACGAGTTCGAGCTCGCCCGCGACTGAGCGTCGGCGCCGGCGCGGGCGATGAGGTCGCGGACGGCCGCGACGATCGTCGGGTCGAGCTCGACGTGCGCCTCGAGCAGGCGAAGGAGAGTCGCCGCGGCGTGCGCGTTGCGCTCGTAGCCCGGGACGAGGTCGGCCAGCGGCAGCAGGTCCGGGCCGAAGCGCCGCTCGACGCCGCGGTCGACGACGAAGACGTCCTGCTGCGCGCCGTGCCCCAGACCGAGGTGGCCGAGCACCGTGACCCAGCGGTCGACGGCATACCCCTGGATGAAGCGGGTCGCCGTCAGGCGCTCGCCGCGCAGGTCGCGGTGCAGCCCGACGTAGAGGTTCGTGATCGCCTCGCCCACCTCGTGCTCGAGCGAGGGCGTCTGCGGCAGAGGCGCCTTCGGCATCTCGAGGCCGGCGGGCGCGTCGGCGCGGCTCCAGTGGATGCGCCCCGGCGGGTAGCCGGCGGTCGCCATGTCGGCGAGGGCGAAGACGGCGTACTCCGCGAAGAGGTCGCCCTCGAGGAGGGCCTTGCGGCCGAGGTCGCTGTTCTCGAACGACCACACGACGGGGTGCGCCGCCTCGAGCCAGTCGATGTCGGCGATGTAGCGGTCGCGGGTGGCCGCGTCGTCGACGACGACGAAGAAGTCCGCGTCGGAGTGCTCGTCGAGGCGGTGCAGGTCGCGGCCGACCGAGCCGAGGCCGAGCAGCGCGACGGCGTCGCCGCGACGGTCGAGCTCGGCGCCGAGGCGGTCGAGGAAATCGAGCAGGCGCTCCGGGACGGAGGGCACGGTGGGGACGGTGGGTTGGGTGGGGTTGGACGGCATACGTCGTCTCCTTGTCGGTGTGTCAGGGAGTCGACGTTTCAGCCCGCCCGGCCCGGGGGCCGTCGAGGTCGCGACAGGGGCAGGGTATGCCGTCGCGTGCGTCCCGCGGAAGGGGCCGGGTGGGTGCGGGGCCGGGGGCCCGGCATGCTGCCCGACCGGGGCGGTCCCTCGGAGTCAGAGGCATCGAACGGCGTGTCGCAGGGGTGCGCGTGGCAGGGTGGAGGGGTGCCCGTGACCATCGACGACGTGCGGCACGTGGCCGAGCAGCTCCCCCGCTCGTACGAGGTGCTCGTCCGCGACCGCGTCAAGTTCCGTGTCGGCAAGATCGTCTGGCTCGCGTTCTCCGCCGACGAGACGCAGATGGGGTTCGCCTTCCCCAAGGAGGAGCGCGACGTGCTCGTCGCGAGCGAGCCCGAGGTCTTCCTCATGCCGCGCCGGTCCGACCTGCGCTTCAACTGGGTCGAGGTGCGGCTCGACGCGCTCGACGTCGACCGGATGCGCGAGATCGTCATCGACGCCTGGCGGCTCGTCGTGCCCAAGACCGTCGCGCTCGCGCGCGCCGGCGACTGAGCCTCCTGTCGACCGAGCGACCCTCGGCCTGGTGGGCTAGGAGCCGAGGCCGGCGACCTGTCGTGCCGTCGTGACGAAGGCTGGTGCGGTGACCTCGACACCGTCGAGGTAGCCGCCGACGAGGGCGGCGTCCCGGAGCAGCACGAGCGCGGCCGCCGAGGCCTCGGGGTCGGGCAGCCCTGCGGCACGGGCCAGCTGGGCCAGGGCCTCGCGGAACCACGTCCGGTGCGCGGCGACGATCCGCCGCACCGCGCTGTCGGCGTCGGGGAACTCGGCGGCCGCGTTGATGAAGGGGCATCCGCGCGTGTGGTAGCTCGTGATGTCGAGTGCGATGGTGTCGATGACCCGGCCGAGCAGCTCGGCGGGCGTGCCGCCCTCGGCCTCGGCGTCGGCGAAGTAGCCGCGCAGGGTCGCGTCCTCGGACTCGAGGTAGGCCGCGACGAGCGCCTCCTTGCCGGCGAAGTGGCGGTACATCGTGGCGCGCGTGACGCCGGCCTCCCCGAGGATGCGGTCGACCCCGACCCCGTTGATGCCCTCGCGGTAGAAGAGGCGCGACGCGGCGGCGAGGAGCCGCTCGCGGCCCGGGGTCCGCGTCGTCGTCGGCTCGTCCACGTCGCCACGCTAACGCAGGTGCCCGACCGGCTCGCGCGCCCCGCGGTCCGGGGCGAACCGGTGGGCCAGGACTCTGGCGCACGCGCTCGGGAATGGCTACTGTAGAACGATCGTTCTACCTGCTGGACCCATCCATCCCTCACCGCAACGGGAGAACTCCATGAGCACCACGCCACCCGCCACGCCCGCCGCCACCCCCGCCGCCACCCCTGCCACGTCGGTCATCACCCCCGCCGAGCGCGCCCAGGTCGAGGCCGCCAACGCGAGCGGTCGCCCGCCCGTCGTCTTCGTCCACGGACTCTGGCTGCTCCCGAGCAGCTGGGACGCGTGGCGCGAGCACTTCGAGTCCCTCGGCTACGCGACGCTCGCCCCGGGCTGGCCCGACGACCCCGAGACCGTCGAGGAGGCCCGCGCCCACCCGGAGGTCTTCGCCGGCAAGACCGTCGGACAGGTCACCGACCACGTCGCCGACGTCATCCGCCTGCTCGACCGGGAGCCGGTCGTCATCGGGCACTCGTTCGGCGGCCTCATCACCCAGAAGCTCGCCGGCCAGGGTCTTGCCCGGGCGGCGGTCGCCATCGACCCGGCACCCTTCCGCGGCGTGCTGCCACTCCCCTTCTCGGCCCTGCGCGCGAGCTCGCCGGTGCTGACCAACCCGGCGAACTACAACCGGCACGTGTCGCTGACCTTCGACCAGTACCGCTACGCCTTCGCCAACGCCGTCAGCGCCGAGGAGGCCGCCGACCTCTACCGCACGTATCCCGTTGCGGCGCCGGGTCGCCCGCTCTTCCAGGCCGCCACCGCGAACCTCAACCCGCGCACCGAGGCCAGCGTCGACACGGACAACCCGGACCGCGGCCCGCTCCTCGTCGTCAGCGGCGAGAAGGACCACATCGTGCCGTGGGCCATCGCGCACGCCTCCTACAAGCGGCAGCTGAAGAACCCCGCCCCGACCGAGATCATCGAGATCCCGGGACGCGGGCACTCGCTCGTCGTCGACAGCGGCTGGCGCGAGGTCGCCGACACGGCAGCCGCGTTCCTCGCCCGCCACGGCGCCGGGCCCGACGCCGCCCCCGGCGCCTGAGGCCCGCGCGGGTCAGCCGATCCGGTAGGCGGCGGACTCGCGCGGACCCCGCTCCTCCGCGCCGCGCTCGATGCAGAACTCGTTGCCCTCGGGGTCGGTCATCGTCACCCAGCCGTCGCCGCCCTCCTTCCGGTGGTCCTCGAGGACGGTGGCACCCGCGGCCAGGGCGCGCTCGACGGCCTCGTCGCGGGTGCCCGCGTCGGGTGCGACGTCGAGGTGGACGCGGTTCTTCGCCGTCTTGCCCTCGGGCACCGGGATGAACAGCAGGCCCATGCCGGGGTTCGGGAACGACGGGGCGACGACCACCTCCGGGTCGTCGTCGTAGTAGACGTTCCAGCCGAGCAGGCCCGCCCAGAACGCCGCGAGGGCGCGCGCGTCGGCGCAGTCGAACGTGATGCTGTGGATTCCCAGTGCCATGAGCGCAGCGTCGTCCCGATCGCGTTCGGCCGCAAGCTGTTTGCGTATGCCGTGTGCCGCCGTCACGCGGGGCCGTGAGCTGTGTCCGGGACGTGCCCCTACCTGCGCTGAGCGAGTTCGCGAGCGGCGCCCGGCCGGGGGTGGCAGGCTGGGCCGCGTGCCCGCACTGCCAGTCAAGTGTCCAAATGTGCTCGATCAGGTGTTCAACCGTGCAGTAATGCTCATAGAATGCGCGTCGTGATGCGCGAAGCAGTGGTCGGGATCGACGTCGGCGGCACCCGGATCAAGTCGGCCCTCGTGACCCCCGACGGCCAGGTCCTCGCCGAGGCCGTGCGCCCGACGCCCGACAAGGTGGGCGACCAGCTGGGCGAGGTCGCGGCCAAGACGGTCGTCGAGCTGACGGCCCGCGTCGGCGACGCCGTCGACCTGCTCGCGGTCGGGGTCGCCGTGCCCGGCCTCGTCGACGACGTGACCGGCATCGGCGTGTGGTCGGCCAACCTCGGCTGGCGCGACCTCGACCTGCGTGGGGGCATCGCGGCCCACGTCGACGTGCCCGTCGCCATCGGCCACGACGTGCGCTCCGGGCTGCTCGCCGAGCACCGCCTCGGCGCCGCCCGCGAGGCCGACAACGTGCTCTTCGTGCCGCTCGGCACCGGACTCGCGAGTGCCATCCTCTGCCGCGGCCAGCTCGTCACGGGCTCGCTGTGGACGGGCGAGATCGGCCACATCGTCGTCGTGCCCGACGGCCCGCTCTGCGCGTGCGGCCAGCGCGGCTGCCTCGAGGCGCTCTCGAGCGCCGGCGCCATCGGGCGCCGCTGGTCCGAGGCGACCGGGCTCGTCGGCGACGCCGAGGAGGTCGCCCGTCGCGCCGAGGCCGGGGAGCCCGAGGCGCGCCGCATCTGGCAGGAGGCCATCGACGCGCTCGCCATCATGGTGGCCCCCGTCGTCGCGGCGGCCGGCACCGAGCTCGTCCTCATCGGCGGCGGCCTCGTCCACGCCGGCGACACCCTGCTCGAGCCCCTGCGCACCGCGCTCACCGGCCGCCTCGGGGGCCGCGACGACGTCGCCGTCCGGGCCGCCGCGCTCGGCGACCGCGCCGGCTCGCTCGGCGCCGCGACCATCGCGCTGGACCTCGTCGGTCGATGATCGTCACCTTCACGCCCAACCCGGCCCTCGACATCACGTATGCCGTCCCCTTCGTCGCGCTCGGCGAGTCACACCGCGTCGCCTCGGTGAGCGAGCGCGCCGGCGGCAAGGGGCTCAACGTCGCGGCGGTGCTGACGTCGATGGGATGCCGGGCCGTCGCGGTCGCGCCCGTCGGCGAGATGGACCTCGACCTCTTCGCGTCCGACCTCGGCGCCCGCCGGGTGCCGCACCGCCTCGTCCCGTCGCCGTGCCCGACCCGGCGGTCGGTCGCCGTCGTCGAGGCGAGCGGCCGGGTGACCCTGCTCAACGAGCCGGGCATCGGGCAGTCGCAGCGGGTCTGGGACCGGATCGCCGACGAGATCACCGCGCTCGCCCCGGAGGCGTCGACGCTGACGGTCTCGGGCAGCTTCCCGCCGGGCACCGACCCCGACCTCGTCCGCCGGATGACCCGCCTCGCCCACGAGGCCGGCCTGCGCGTCGTCCTCGACGTCAGCGGTGCTCCCCTCTCGCGCGCCCTCGCCCTGGGCCCCGACCTCGTCAAGCCCAACCGCGTCGAGGCGGCCCAGACCCTCACCGGCCTGGGCCGCGGCGAGGTGCCGTCGGTCCCCGGAGCCGCCCGGGCGCTCGTGGCGGCCGGCGCCCGCGCCGCCCTCATCAGCGACGGCACGAACGGCCTCGTCCTCGTGCACGAGGACCTCGCCCTCCGGGCCCACCTGCCGCGTCCGCTCTCGGGCAACCCCACCGGTGCGGGCGACGCCCTCACCGCCTCGCTCGCGGCCGACCTCGACGGCGACGGCGACCTGCCGCAGGGCCGCGAGGCGTGGGCCTCGGTCCTGCGCCGAGGCGTGGCCTGGTCGGCCGCTGCCGTGCTCCAGCCCGTCGCCGGCGCCGTCGACCCCGCCGACGTCACCCGCCTGCTCCCCACCGTCGAGATCGAGGAGATCCGTCCGTGACCCGCTCCGCCCTGACGCCCGTGCTCGCCGAGGCGTCAGCCGCCGGCCGTGCCGTGGCAGCCTTCAACGTCATCCAGCTCGAGCACGCCGAGGCCTACGCCGCGGCGGCCGAGCGCGTCGGGCTGCCCGTCGTCATGCAGATCTCCGAGAACTGCGTGCGCTACCACGGCTCCCTTGCGCCGATCGCGGCCGCGACGCTCGCCATCGCCGACGCGTGCGCCCAGCCCGTCGTCGTGCACCTCGACCACGCCGAGGACGTCTCGCTCGTCGAGGAGGCGGTCCGGCTCGGTCTGACGTCCGTGATGTTCGACGGCTCGACGCTGCCCGATGACGAGAACCGGGCGGTGACCCGCCGCGTCGTCGAGCTCTGCCGCGCGGCCGGGGTCAGCGTCGAGGCCGAGCTCGGCGAGGTCGGCGGCAAGGACGGCGTCCACGCGCCGGGCGTGCGCACGGACCCCGACGACGCCGCGCGCTTCGTCGCCGACACGGGTGTCGACGCGCTCGCGGTGGCCGTCGGCAGCAGCCATGCGATGACCGACCGCACGGCGCAGCTCGACACGGATCTCATTGCGGCACTGCGCCGCTCGGTCCTGGTGCCGCTGGTGCTGCACGGCTCGTCCGGGGTGCCCGACGAGGGCCTCGTGGCCGCTGTGCGGGCCGGGATGACCAAGGTCAACATCGCGACGCACCTCAACCAGGTGTTCACGCGGGCCATGACGACGCGGCTCGAGGCGTCACCGACGGTCGACACGAGGAAGTACCTCGGCGCCGCCCGCGACGCCGTCACCGACGAGGCCGCGAGGCTCATTCAGCTCCTGGCCCTCCGCTGAACCGTCGAAGGGCCACAAACCGGGCCCCAACCGTCGAAGGGCCACGAACCGGAGCCCGGTTTGTGGCCCTTCGACGGTGGCAGGGTCAGGTCAGGACGATGCTGCGGGTGAGGTTGCGCGGGGCATCGGGGTCGAGGCCCGCGGCGGCGGCCTTGCCGAGGCAGAGCCGGTGCAGGCGCACGAGGTCGGCGAGCGGGTCGATGTCGCGGTGCTCGAAGTGGGCTCCGGTGGCGCGCACCTGCTCGGGCAGCCCCTCGGGCACCTCGCCGAAGGCCCACACGGCGCGGCCCGGCGCCGCGATGCTGATCGGGCCGTGGCGGTACTCCATCGCCGGGTAGGACTCCGACCAGAACTGCGCCGACTCGCGCAGCTTGAGCGCGGCCTCGTTGGCGATGCCGTTGGACCACCCGCGACCGAGGAAGGTGACCTGCTCGGCCAGCGCGAGGTGGCCGTATGCCGCCGACGTGTCCTCCGCGAGGACGGCGCGGGCCTGCTCGGCCACCGGACGCAGGTCGTCGCCGAGCGAGGCCCGCAGCAGGGCGAGGGTCGTCGAGGCGAAGCGGGTCTGCACGACGCTCTGCTCGTCGACCTCGTCGAGCAGGATCGTCGACTCGGAGCGCTCGGCCACGGGCGTGCCGGCCGTCGCGACGATCGACACGTGGGGCGTGCCGGCGGCGCGCAGCTCCTCGACCACGGCCATGACCTCGGTCGTCGTGCCGGAGCGGCTGATGAGGACGACGCGGTCGTAGCCGCGGGCGAGCTGGTGCTCGGAGGCGGCATACGCGTCGGTGGGGCCCTGTCCGAGCTGCTCGCGGCGGACGGCATACGCCTGGCCCATGAACCACGACGTGCCGCAGCCGATCGTCGCGACCCGCTCGCCGGGGCGCGGCAGGTGCCGCGCGACGTCGTCGAGACGCGTGACGACGCGCTCCCAGTCGTCCGGCTGCGTGGCGATCTCCTGGGCGAGGTGCGTGGTCTGCGGCATGGTGGCTCCCGACGGTTCGACGGTCACACGGCTCTCGCCGTGGGGTGTTGATTGTGTTTGCGCGAAACACAGCGTAAACGCGCAGAGATGCACATGTCCATTGCTCGAAGTGCGCGGTATCGTCAGCGCGTGACCGAAGAGAGTGATCTCGCCCGCAACCGCGCCAGCCGCTGGTCGATCATGCTCGACCGTCTCGCGACGACCGGCCGTCTCGGCGTCGGTGAGGCCTCAGAGCTGCTCGGCGTCAGCGAGGCGACCATCCGGCGCGACTTCTCCGAGCTCGCCAAGCGCCAGCTCGTCGCCCGCAACCACGGCGGCGTCGTCGCGACCAACGTCGCCTACGAGCTGCCGTACCGCTACCGCAGCAGCATGGCCGACGACGACCGGACGCGGGTCGCCGAGGCGGCGGCCGCGCTCGTGCAGCCGGGCCAGGTCATCGGCCTCAACGGCGGCACGACGACCACGGCGACGTCGCGGGCCATCACGGCGCGCGAGGACCTCGCGGCCGACGGGGAGATCACCATCGTCACCAACGCCCTCAACATCGCGACCGAGGCGGTGCTCCGGCCCCACGTCCAGTGCGTGTCGCTCGGCGGCGTCGCCCGGCCCGAGTCCTACGAGGTCACCGGGCCGCTCGCGACGCTCGTGCTGCAGCAGCTCTGGCTCGACGTCGCCATCGTCGGCGTCAACGGTCTCTCGGCCCGCGAGGGGGCGACGTGCCGCCACGAGGAGGAGGCCGCCATCATCCGCACGATGATCGAGCGGTCGAAACAGGTCATCTGCGTCGCCACGGGTGACAAACTCGGAGTGCGCACCTTCGCGTCGATCTGTCCCGCCGGGCGGATCGACCACCTCGTCACTACCGTGGGCGCAGACCGCGACGAGGTCGAGGCGCTGCGCGAGGCCGGCGTCGTGATCCACCAGGTATGACCGAGGCCTCTCTGCGTGATTGTGATCGGATCGATGAACATTCAGTCAGAATTGCTCTTGCGGATGGCAAATGCGCCCCTCTAGGTTGGCCACACAGTGGCCAGGACGGCGCGTGATCACGCAGCCACCTCGCCCGACACCGAACCAAGGAGAGACATGAGGTCGACGAAGAAGTCTGTGGTCGTCGCGGGGCTGGCCATCGCAGGCCTCGCCCTCGGCGCGTGCGGCGGAGGGACCGGTGCCGGGACGGCGCCGGGAGGCACGGCCGGCGCCACCGGCGAGGAGGTCAAGACGATCAAGCTCGTCGCGGCCGAGTACTCCAAGGACCACACGAAGGCGTTCTGGGACGCGTTCGCCAAGACGTACAACGAGAAGACCGGCTACACCCTCGAGGTGCAGGTCGTCAGCTGGGACAACATCGACCAGCAGTCCTCGACGATGATCCAGAACAACCAGGCCCCCGACATCCTCAACCTCAACGCGTACGCCAGCTACGCCAAGGACGGCCTGCTCTACGACTCCGACGCGGTGCTCCCGGCCGTGGTCAAGGACGACATCCTCGACACGTTCGTCAAGTACGGCACCTACCAGGGCAAGTTCTACGGCTTCCCGGACCTCAGCTCGGCGCGTGCCTTCTTCTACAACAAGACGCTCTTCCAGCAGGCCGGCATCGCTGCCCCGCCGAAGACGTGGGCCGAGCTCGAGGAGGACGCCAAGAAGATCACCGCCCTCGGTGGCGGCAAGGTGGGCTACGCCCTCCCGCTCGGCCCCGAGGAGGCGCAGGGCGAGTTCTCGATGTGGATGTTCAACAACGGCGGTGACTGGAAGACCGACGGCAACTGGGTCATCAACTCCGACAAGAACGTCCAGACCCTCGACTTCCTCAAGAAGCTCGCCGACGAGAAGGTCACGCAGAACAACCCGGCCCGCACCAACCGCGCCGACGCCTTCGACCTCTTCAAGTCCGGCACGGCCGGCATGGTCGTCGGCTTCAGCCCGCTCGCTGCCGACCTCGACAAGGACAAGAAGGTCGACTACGGCGTCGCCCCGTTCCCGACGAACGACGGCTCCGAGAGCAAGACGCTCGGCGTCACCGACTACCTCATGGCCTTCAAGAAGCCGGGCAACGAGAAGGCGGTCAAGGCCTTCTACAACCTCTACTACACCCCCGACCAGGTCAACACCTTCATCAAGGCCGAGGGCTTCCTGCCGGTCACGGAGTCGGGCGTCAAGTACTTCTCCAACGAGAAGGCGCTCACCGTCTACCTCAACACCCTCCCGAACGCGAAGCTGACGCCGACCGACGACCCGGCCTGGGACAAGGTCAAGCTCGCCGTCCAGCAGAACCTCGGCGGGGCCATGAACGGCTCGCCGAAGGCCACCCTCGACGGTCTGCAGAAGACCGCCGAGAGCGTCGGCTGAGCATCCCCCGCTGATGAGCGACAGCACCACCGTGACCCCCGACCCCGCCGCCGTGGCGGGGTCGGGGGACCACCCCTCGGGTATGCCGTCCCGCACCCGCCGTCGTCGCCGGGCCGGGCGCATCGGCCAGGTCCACCCGCTCGTCGCGCTCCTCTGGCTCGCGCCGGCGCTCGCGCTCATCCTCGGCGTCGTCCTCTACCCGGCGATCAAGCTCTTCGACGCCTCGCGCGGCGAGTACTCCATCACGGGTCTGCGCAAGGGTGACGCGGGTTGGCAGAACTACGTCAACGTCCTCGAGCACCCCGACCTCGGCACGGTCCTGCGCAACACGGTGGTGTGGGTCGTCGCGGTCGTGGCCATCACGATCGTCCTCAGCCTGGCGCTCGCCCAGTTCCTCGTGAAGAGCTTCCCGGGGCGGCGGTTCGTCCGTTGGGCCGTCATCATCCCGTGGGCGGCCTCGCTCGTCATCACGAGCCAGCTGTTCGTCCTGCTCTACGACTACAACTACGGGATCATCAACCACGTCCTGATGAGCCTGCACGTCATCGGCACACCGATCGACTTCCTCGGTGACGACAGCTGGACGATGTTCTCGATGGTCGTCGTCGGCGTCTTCGTGTCACTGCCGTTCACGATCTTCGTCTTCATCGCGGGTCTCGGCGCGATCCCAGACGACGTCATGGAGGCCGCGACCGTCGACGGCGCGAGCCCGTGGCAGCGCTACTGGAACATCACGCTCCCGCTCATGCGGCCGGCGCTGATGATCGCGACGGTGCTCAACGTCATCTACGTCTTCAACAGCTTCCCGATCATCTACACCCTCAACGACCGCAACCCGGGCTACCTCCACGACACGACGATCACGTTCATGTACAAGCTGGCCTTCAAGAGCCAGGAGAAGGACGTCGGCATGTCGGCCGCGGCGGGCATCTTCAACGTCCTGCTCATCCTCGTCGTCGTCGGCATCTACCTCAAGATCATCAACTGGCGCGAGGAGACGAGCCGATGAGCACCACCACGGCCCCCGCACCTCCCGCAGCGGGTACACCTGCGCCACAGGGCGGCTCGTCAGCCGCTGCGCGGGATCCCAAGCGGCGCAAGCGGATCCTCATGGCGCTGGGCGGCGCGGTCGTCGCCTTCGTCTTCGTCGCGCCCTACATCGTCATGGTGCTCGACTCGCTGCGCACGAGCAGCGACGTCAAGAGCACGCCGCCGTCGATCCTGCCGAAGGTCTGGCAGTGGGACACCTACGCCCAGATCCTCGGCGACGAGCGCTTCCTCAACTGGCTCAAGACCTCGCTCATCATCGCGACCGGGTCGACCCTGATCGTCATCATCGTGGCGATCCCGGCGGCCTTCATGACGGCGCGGCACCGCTTCCCGGGTCGTGGCGTGTTCCTGCTGCTCGTGCTCGTCACGCAGATGTTCGCGCCCACCTCGCTCGTCGTCGGCCTCTACCGGCAGTTCTTCGAGCTCAACATGATCAACACGTACGGCGCGCTCATCATCACGAACGCGGCGTTCAACCTCGCCTTCGCGATCTGGATCCTGCACGGCTTCTTCTCCTCGATCCCGCTCGAGGTCGAGGAGGCGGCGGCGCTCGACGGGGCGAGCCGCTGGCAGATCCTGCGCCGGGTCATGCTGCCGCTCACGCTGCCGGGCCTCGTCACCGCGACGATCTTCACGTTCATCGCCGCGTGGAACGAGTACGTCGTGGCCCTGACGCTCATGATCGACGACGACAAGAAGCCGCTGACGGTCGGTATGCGGGCCTACATCACCGGCTACGAGCAGCACTGGGACCAGCTCTTCGCGGCGTCGGTCATCGCCGTCGTGCCGGTCGTCATCCTCTTCGCGGTCATCGAGAAGCACCTCGTCGGCGGCCTCACCGCGGGCTCCGTCAAGTAGCCGTCGCGCCCCTGCCTGCCGGTCTCAGAGCCAGGCGGGCGGGGGCGGCACGACGACGCCGACGACCGTCCCGAGATCGACGACCTGCGTCCCGGCGGCCTTGATGCGAGCGCACTCCGCGGCCGCGCACCAGCGGGGCACGACCCCGCCCTGCGCCTGGCGCACCATCATCCGGAGCGTCCCGGCCGTGATGGCCCCCCTCCCCGTCGACCGCTCGGCGGGTGCCTGGTAGAGCACGACGGGGGCCCGCTTGCCGTCGGCACGGGGGGCCGTCGCCTCATCGACGAGCGCGGTGAACTCACGCCGGGTCTGCTGGTGGGCGTCGATGTCGACCCGCCAGGCCAGGACGCCGAGCACGGCGAGGACCGCGAGGCACGCCGCGCCCACCCGTGGTGACCAGCCGGTGCCCCGGAGCAGCAGCACGGCGGGCAGCAGCACGGCGAGCCAGGCCCAGAGCTCGCCGCGGATGTTGGTGGTGATGCCGGTGACGACGGTCTGGGCGCCGGCGAGGCCGACCACGACCCCGAGCCCGACGAGCAGTCGCAGCAGGAGGGGCCGCACGCGGATGTCGAACGCCCCGACCACGGCGGCGCCGACGCCCACGAGGGTCACGAGCGTGAGGTCGGCCCAGAGCCGCCCCATCTGTCGCAGGTAGCGGAAGACGTTGACGCGCAGGTCGTGCAGCCCGTGGAGCGGGTTCGGTCGGCGCCAGGCCGCGATCTGGAGGCCGAAGTGTCCGAAGGCGATCCCGTTGAGCGCATAGATGACTGCCACGCCCACGGCATACGCGATGACGTAGCCGACGCAGAGGAGCAGGACGTCCTTCCACGGCCGTGCGCCGAGCTGCACGACGGCTGCGATGAAGAGCACGGCCCCGACGGGCGGGTAGCTGAGGACCGAGAGCACCGTGACGAGCAGCAGCCACACCGCGAGCCGCGTCCGCCGGCGCGACGCCCACGGCAGCGTCCACACCCCGGCCGCCGCGACGAGCACGGACGGCGTCAGCGTGCCGGGCCAGTAGAGCAGCCGCACCCAGAGCGCGGAGGCGAGGACGGCGACTCCGAGCGTGACGTCGACGGCCCAGTGCAGCGCGCGGTCGGCCGGGCGCAGCACCCGCCACAGCCCCGCGACGAAGACGACGTATGCCGTCACGTACGTCAGCGACGCCGTGAGCGCGGTGCCGTGCTGGCCGACGACCACCCACCAGGCCCAGTTGAGCCAGCGTCCCTCGAGGAGGTTCTTGGCGTAGACGTCGGTCGCGTAGGGCGTGTGCGGCGGCAGCAGGTAGGGCCAGTCGTCGCGGCGGACGAACGGCAGGATCGCCTGAGACACGGCGTCGGTGAGCACGAGGCCGACGACGAGGACCGCGGTGACGACGAGCCACCGCGGCGGCGGCCAGCCTGGGCGGGCGGTGGGTGCGGCGCCGGAGGCGGCCGCGGTCGGTGCCGTCATCGTGCGGACCCGTTCACGGGAGGGAGGAGCGGTGCCTCCACCGTACGCAGGCTCGGGGCGCGAACCGGGCGTCTTCGTGCTCTGCCCAGCCACTTCCCAGCAGACTCTCCGCTGCGCCGCCGGCCGGCGATCCTGCGCGGGAGCCGCCGCTCTTCACGACGACGCCTGCGGATCACCCCCGACCGGCCTAGGCTCGTGAGTGGTTGCCGCAGGCATCGAGGAGGCCTCATGGCTGGGAGCGTGATTCGGTTCGAGGCGCAGACGGTGATCCGTCGGCCGGCGAGCGAGGTGTTCGAGCGGCTGGCCGACCTGCCCGGCTATCGGCGCTGGATGCACCGTGACGGTGTGTTCGGTGACACGGAGCTGACGTCCGCGCTGCCGGTGCGGTCCGGCACGACGTACGTCGACCGCACGCGGATGGGTCGCTTCGTCGGCGAGGTGACTGAGCACGCGCCCTCGACGCGCCTCGCGTTCAGCGAGACGTTCAGCATGTTCGGCCACCCGCTGACGCAGGCACGTCCGAGCTACGTGCTCGAGGTCGACGGTGACTCCACGGTCGTCCACCACACCGCCGAGGCGGAGCTCTACGGCGTCGCTCGCGTGTTCAAGCCCGTCGCCGCGCGGATGGTGACGCGCGAGCGGTCACACACCCTCGCCTCCCTCAAGCGCTCCTTCGAGCCCTCTCCCGAGACCGAGTAGCCGGTCGCCTCCGCGGGCCTGCCTGCGTTGCCTTCGGGGCAGTCGGTGTCGGCGGCAGGAACGAGTCGGTCAGTCGGAGAGGGAGGGAGCGGCGGCATACTCCTCGTCGGTGACGCGGGTCAGCCAGTGCACGACGTCGTGGTCGGCGTCGCCCTCGTTGATGGCGACGTGCACCATGAGCCGCGTGGGCGCGGCGCCGTGCCAGTGCTCCTCGTCGGCCTCGAACAGGACGCGGTCACCGGGGCGGATGACCTCGATCGGGCCGCCGCGGCGCTGGCAGAGGCCGACGCCCTCGGTGACGAAGACGGTCTGGCTCAACGGGTGGCGGTGCCAGTGGGTGCGGGCGCCGGGCATGAAGTGCACGAGGTTGGCCGAGATGCGCGACGGTGCCGGCGCTGCGGCGACCGGGTCGATGTAGACGTCGCCGGTGAACCAGTCGCTCGGGCCCTTGACGGTGTCGACAGAGCTACGGGTGATCTGCATGGGTTTCCTTCTGGCTGTTCGGGATCGCGGTGTCGGTGGTCGCGGTGGGGCTCGTGGTGTCGGCGGCCCAGGAGGCGAGCAGCTGGAGGCGCTCGGCCGAGGGCGAGCCGGGCTCGGCGGTGTAGACCATGAGGACGAGGCCGGGCTCGGCGGTGATGGCGAGCTCCTCGTAGGCGAGGGTCAGCTCGCCGACGACGGGGTGGGTGAAGCGCTTGGTGCCCGTGCCGTGGGTGCGCACGTCGTGGGCGCTCCACAGGCGGCGGAACACCTCACTCCGCGTGGAGAGCTCGCCGACGAGGTCCTGCAGGCCGCGGTGGTGCGGGTCGCGGCCCGCCTCGGTGCGCATGATGCCGACACACATCCCGGCGAAGAGCTCCCAGTCGGGATAGAAGTCGCGGCTGGCCGGGTCGAGGAACTGGAAGCGGGCGAGGTTCGGCAGGCGGCTGCCCTCGCCGATGACGGGCGAGTAGAAGGCGCGGCCGAGCGCGTTGGTGGCGAGCAGGTTCTGGTGGGGGTCGCGCACGAAGGCGACGGCGTCGCGGATCGACTCGAGGGCCCACTGCAGGCTGGGCCGGGACGCGGGCTTGCCGGCCGCGCGTCGGCGCGGACGCCCGGAGGTGGGTATGCCGTCCGCTGCCCTCGCGAGGTCGAGCAGGTGGGCGCGTTCGGTGTCGTCGAGCTGCAGGGCGCGAGCGACCGCGTCGAGGACGCCGGCCGAGGCGCCGGCGATCTGGCCGCGCTCGAGGCGGGCGTAGTACTCGACGCTGAGCCCGGCGATGGTCGCGACCTCGCTGCGGCGCAGGCCGGGCACGCGTCGGCCGCGGCTGACGGGGAGGCCGACCTGGTCGGGGGTGATGCGGGCGCGGCGGGTCATGAGGAACTCGCGCACCTCTTGGCGGTTGTCCACGTCTTCGAGACTAGGCCGCGTCGAGGGGTGGGCCGAGCCGTGAGAGGTGCCCTGTCAGTACGTGCCTCGACAGGGACTTCCTCGGCCTCTCGCCGGCGGCTTCACTCGTGTGGTGGGCCGTCGGCCCGGCGGGCGTCTGCCCGCGAGAAGCGAGCTGAAGGAGTTCACGCGATGCGTGGAGTCGTCATGTACGGACCCGGCGACGTGCGGGTGGAGAAGCGCGAGGACCCGAGGATCATCGAGCCGACGGACGCGATCGTCCGCCTGACGGCGACGTGCATCTGCGGCAGCGACCTGTGGCCCTACCGCGGCGTCGAGCCGGTCGACCACACCCTCATGGGGCACGAGTACGTCGGGGTCGTCGAGGAGGTCGGCTCGGAGGTGAGCACCGTCAAGGTGGGCGACTTCGTCGTGGGGTCGTTCGTCATCTCCGACAACACCTGCGAGATCTGCCGGTCCGGCTTCCAGTCCAAGTGCGTCCACGCCGAGTTCGTCCACGGCGGGATCGGCACCCAGGCGGAGCGGGCTCGCATCCCGCACGCCGACGGCACGCTCGTGGCGACGCCGGGTCAGCCGGACGAGGACCTCATCCCGTCGCTGCTCGCCGCCTCGGACGTGCTCGGCACCGGCTGGTTCGCCGCCGACGCTGCCCAGGCAGGTCCCGGCAAGACCGTCGCGGTCGTCGGGGACGGAGCCGTCGGGCTCATGGCGATCCTCGCGGCCGAGCAGCTCGGTGCCGACCGGATCATCGCCATGTCGCGCCACCCGGAGCGCCAGAAGCTCGCGCGCCACTACGGCGCGACCGACATCGTCGAGGAGCGCGGCGAGGCCGGGGTCGCCAAGATCAAGGAGCTGACCGGCGGCCTGGGCGCCCACTCCGTCGTCGAGGCCGTCGGCACCCAGGAGTCGTTCATGCAGGCCGTCGGAGCGACCCGTGGTGGCGGACACCTCGGCTACGTCGGCGTCAACCACGACGTGCAGATCCCCGGTATCGAGCTGTTCTTCGCCGGCATCCACGCGCTCGGTGGGCCGGCTCCGGTGCGCCGCTACCTGCCCGAGCTCATCCAGCTCGTCTGGGACCGCAAGATCGACCCGGGCAAGGTCTTCGACCTCACCCTGCCGCTCGCGGAGGCTGCTGCCGGCTACCAGGCGATGGACGAGCGCCGCGCGACCAAGGTGCTGCTGACGCTGTGAGTGTGGCGTTGTTGTCGAGAAGGACGCACGGCGCGGTGGCGGGCTTCGGGCTGACGACGGTCTTGGTCGCGGGCTGTGGCTCGACGGTCGAGGCCGTCGACTCCCGGGAGGCACCCGGCCGCGCGCAGACCGTCCCGACCGCCACCACACGGCATACGACATCAAGTTCCGCTCAGTCGGCCGACCTCGAGGAGGACCAGATGAAGATCGTGATCGCGTTGGGAGAGAAGCGGTTCGGTGCTGTGCTCACGGATAGTGCGGCGTCGCGCGACCTGCTGCGACAGCTGCCGGTGACCGTCGACATGGTCGACCACGGCGGGGTGGAGAAGACGGGACCGCTGCCGTCCTCGCTCTCCCTCGACGGGCAGCCGGAGGGTGCGGACCCGGAGGTGGGGGACGTCGGCTACTACGCCCCCGGCAACGACCTCGTCCTCTACTACGGCGACCAGTCCTACTACGCCGGCATCGTCGTCCTCGGTCGCCTGGACTCGGGCTCCGCGGTGGAAGTCGCCGAAATGCGGGGTCCCGTCACGGCGATCGTCGAGGCGAGGTGAACGCGGTGACGCTGGAGGAGTTCCTCGACCACGTGAACAGTGGACGCCTCATCGAGGGCGGGTCGGCGGCGCACGCGTTCATGCACGAGGCGTCGCAGGAGGCAATGCGGACGCTCGCCGAGCTGAACGGCGCCTACCGCTCGCCGGACGAGGTGCGTGCGCTGCTGTCCCGGCTGACCGGTCGGGACGTGGCCGCGTCGGTGACGGTCTTCCCGCCGTTCTACTCCGAGTTCGGCAAGAACCTCACGCTCGGCGAGGGCGTCTTCGTCAACATGGGCTGCCGCTTCCAGGACACCGGCGGCATCACCATCGGCGACGGGTCGCTGATCGGGCACGGCAGCACCCTCACGACGCTCAACCACTCGATGGACCCGGCCCGGCGCGCCGACATGGAGCCGGCGCCGGTGACGATCGGACGCAATGTGTGGCTTGGGGCCGGCGTCACGGTCGTGCCCGGTGTCACCATCGGCGACGGTGCCGTGATCGGGGCCGGAGCGGTCGTGACCAAGGACGTCCCCGCCGACATGATCGCCGCCGGCGTGCCCGCGAGGGTCATCCGCCCGACCGGCTTCACCGTCTGACGGGGTCGACCGGTGTGAGAGGACCCGCTTCGGACCTCAACGTAAATTTTCGTTCGACCTTTGATATTTTCAGCAAGTGGCGCGGCACGGAGACCTGAACATGTCCGACCTCGCCGATCGGGCGGGTGTCTCCATCGCGTCGGTGTCCCGGGCACTGAGCGGCTCTCCTGGCGTGTCCGACGCGACGCGCGACCGGATACGCCGGCTGGCCGCCGAGCTGAACTACGCCGTCTCTCCGGATGCTGCGCGACTGGCCAAGGGATCCCGAGGTCGGGTTGCCGTGGTGACCGCGGATGTCGCGCACTGGTTCTACGCGTCCATGCTCGAAGGGATCATGAGCTCCCTTCGCGGATCCGACCTCGATGTGCTGCTCTACGAGGTCAAGCGCGAAGAGGAGCGACGGAGGTTCTTCGAGGAGCTTCCGGCTCGCCGCCAGGTGGACGCGCTCATCATCCTTGCGTTCCCGGTCAGTGAGGAGGAGCAGCTTCAGCTCGACCGGATGGGGGTCACCGTGGTGATGGCCGGCGGCACGTTGGCCGAGCAGCCTCATGTCCGGGTCGACGACGTGGAGGCGGCTCGGCAGGCCACGAACCACCTGGTGCTCGCTGGACACGAGCGGGTGGCCCTGATCAACGCTTCAGGTCGGTGGCGGCTGCCCTATGCCGGTCCACAGGACCGCCTGCAGGGGCATCTGAACGCCCTCCGTGACGCCGACCTTCCGGTGGAGGAAGAGCTCATGGTGCACGCGCAGTGGGGAACTGCCGGGGGCGCCGAGGGGATGGCTCGCCTGCTCAGTCTTCCGCGACCACCGACCGCCGTGGTCGCCTTCTCCGACGAGATGGCCTTCGGCGCGCTGCGGACCCTGCGTCGCTCCGGTATCGCCGTCCCGCAGACGGTTTCGCTGGTGGGCATCGATGACCATGAGATGGCCGAGGTCGTCGAGCTGACCACCGTGCGCCAGCCGGTCCTCGAGCTCGGGCAGACAGCGGGGAGCCTGGTCTTCCAGCTCCTCAGCGGACAGCACGTGGAGCAGCAGCACCTGACGCTGCCGACCCAGCTGGTCATCCGAGGCACCAGCGGCCCCCCTCGCACGACGAGATAGCGCGAACGGCGCAACCCTTGACATGTCTGGACATGCTTCACCATGCTCTTGTCGCGTAAGCGCTTGCGTAACTCCGTTCGCCGACGGTTCAGAGGTCCGGGGTCTACGCAGTGCACATCCCGTGCCGGCGGCGCTCTTAGCAGGGAGGCTATGTATGCGCAGGTCCAAACGAGCGTTGCTGGCGGCGGTCACCGCCCTCTTCGCGTTGGTGTTCAGCTCTGCCGCGATGTTCTCGGGTGCGGCAACCCCGTCCGCGGCGGCTGCCGAAGCGCCGTGTATCGACAACCCGTTCGGGAATCGTCCGCTCTACCTCAAGGGTGGGTTCAACGGCTGGTCTGCCAGCCCTGACTACCAGTTCGCCTACAACTGCAACCGGTTCGAGCTGACGGTCAACCTCAACGGCAGCAGTGACTTCAAGGTCGCCGACGCCGGCTGGTCCGCCGACGCCGACTTCGGTGGGGGCGCGGCCGGCGGTCGCCCGCAGCCCGGGGTCCCGCTGAAGTTGGCGCTGCGAGGCTCCAACCTGACCTACACGTTTGCTGGCGTGCACAAGCTGGTGCTGGACGTCTCCGCGTCGAAGACGACACCGACGCTGACCATCAGCTCGTGCGCGCAGAACCCGCTGGATCCCGCTCTGCTCGCGCTCAGCGGCGACTTCAACGGATACACCCCGCGCCCCGCCGACTTCTTCCAGTACAGCTGTGACGGCTACTACCTGAACGTCGACCTCCAGGGCACGCACGAGTTCACGATCCTCGACCCCATCGGTCCGGCCACGACGCGTCTGGGCGAGCCCGCCTCCGGCAACGGCGTCGTGACACCGAACCAGCCGTTCCCTCTGGCCTCGGAGGCCGACGGAGCCATCGCCAAGCTGCGCTTCGACTTCACCGGCGAGCACACGCTGCGGGTGAGCTTCGAGGGCGCCGACCAGCACCCGACCCTGACGATCACGCAGAAGACGTGGGTCAACCCCGGCCTTCCCGCCCAGGTCACCGACTCCGTGGCCCGACAGGCGAAGTACGACTCCCGCGACAGCGCCTTCAAGACACCGTACGGCGCGATGACGACGGGGCAGAAGGCCCGCTTCTCCCTGACGGCTCCCCCCGGGGTGACCTCGGCCGCGCTGGTGGTGGAGACCCGCCGCCTGGAGGGCAACCAGGAGGTCATCGAGTACCTCGACCCGGTCACGGTGCCCATGACGCGTACCAAGGACGGCGACCTCGAGCAGTGGAGCGCCTCGTACCGCTTCGCCGCCAAGAGCGTGTACGGCTACCACTTCGAGCTCTCGATCGGCGGCCAGCAGTACGTCTACGAGAACAACGACGACTCGATCTACTGGACGACCGAGCGCGGCTCCTTCGGAGTCGGCCAGATCGCCTTCGCACCGTCGGATCCCAAGCAGGTGCGCCGCTACCGGCAGACGGTCTACGACCCGGGCTTCACGGTGCCGGACTGGGCCCAGGACGCCGTCTACTACTACATCTTCCCGGAGCGCTTTCGTAACGGGGACACCGCGAACGACCCGCAACCGGGCCGCGCCACCTACCTCGATGGCCCGATCGAGTTCCACACCAACTGGCTGGACAAGCCCTATGTCCCCGGCAACGCCGACGGGTCCACCACCGACGACAACACGTACAACAACGACTTCTTCGGCGGCGACCTCGCCGGCATCATCGAGAAGCTCGACTACCTGAAGAAGCTCGGGGTCAACACGCTCTACATCAACCCGATCTTCGAGGCGGGCAGCAACCACAAGTACGACACCGCCGACTACCTCAAGGTCGACGACAGCTTCGGCACGAACGACGACGTCAGCCGGCTGACCAAGGAGGCGAAGGCCCGCGGGATGCGCGTCATCCTCGACACCTCGCTGAACCACACGGGTAGCGACTCGGTCTACTTCGACCGCTACGCCAACTTCCCGGGCACCGGAGCGTTCGAGAACTCGAAGATCCAGCCCGACTCGCAGTATGCCGACTGGTACACCTTCTTCCCCGACAGGACCAACCCGGACAGCCAGTACTCCGGCTGGGGCGGCCCCTCACTGCCGGAGCTGACGGAGTCGGAGGGCTTCAAGGACTTCGCCTTCCGTAAGCCCGACTCGGTGATGAACACTTGGCTCGACCACGGGACCGCCGGATGGCGCATGGACGTCGCCCCCTGGGTGAGCGACCAGTTCTGGCGGGAGTGGCGTGCGGCCATCAAGGCGCACCGGCCGGACGCGCTGACCGTGGCGGAGACGTGGTTCGACTCCTCCAAGTACTTCCTCGGAGACGAGTTCGACACCACGATGAACTACATCTTCCGCAACGCGGTCATCGACTACGCCAGCGGCCGCAACGCCAAGCAGGCCTACCAGAGCATCGAGCTGATCCGCGAGGCCTACCCCCCGCAGGCGTTCTACGCCCTGATGAACCTGCTGTCGACCCACGACGTGGCCCGGACGCTGTACGAGCTCGGTGACACGGGCACGGGCACTGCGGCGCAGGTCGATCAGGCCAAGGCGCGTTTCCGGCTGGCCGTGCTGTTCCAGATGACCTTCCCCGGAGCGCCTGCGGTCTACTACGGCGACGAGGTCGGCGTCACCGGTGGAGCGGACCCGCTGAACCGAGCCACCTACCCCTGGGCCGACAAGGGCGGAGCGCCGGACACCGCGATGCTCGCCGACTTCCAGAAGATGATCGGCCTGCGCAACCAGAACGAGGTGCTCAAGCGCGGCTCCATCGATGCACCGGTGCAGCTGGACGACAACATCATCGTCCTGACGAGGAAGTACCAAGGCGTGCGCGCCGTCACGGCCTTCAACAACTCGACGTCGCCTCGCGAGGTCACCGTCGAGCTGCCCGTCGGCTACGGCGACAAGCCGTACACCGATGCCATGACGGGCCGTGCGGTGCAGCCGGTCAAGGGCAAGCTGACCCTGACCGTGCCCGCGCTGAGCGGCTCGGTGCTCATCACCAGGTGACCAGTACGCCCCCGGGGCAGCGCCGTTGGTCGGCGCTGTCACGGGGGCGTGGGCGTCCGCGGCCTGTCGGTGACATTCGGACAGAAGAGTAGACAGCGAAGCATTCGGGCTCGTCGTGCCGCCATTTCCGGGCATTTCGTCGCTACTTTGAGAAAGCCCCTCACCCTCAAGGGACGTCGCCGGTTCCGGGGGCAGGAAGGACTCACATGAGAGCCAGGATCCTTGCCCTCGCCAGCTCGCTCGCCGTGGCCGCACCGTTGGCCATGGGGACTGTCGGGGAGGCCAACGCCGCATCGACCAGCGTCACCGAAACCCCGCCCGTCACTCTGGTCGACGGGATGACCTCGCCGAGGTACGACTACGCGACGGCCATCCGCGAGACCGTCTGGGTCGACACGCCCGACCTGGACGGGGACGGCCAGGCAGAGCGCATCGCCACCGACATCATCCGGCCGCGGGAGCTCGACGGCACCGCGCGGGTGCCGGTCATCATGGACGCCAGCCCCTACTACCTGAGCCTCGGCCGCGGCAACGACGGCGAGTTCAAGGAGTACGCGTCTGACGGCAGCCCGACGAAGTTCCCGCTCTACTACGACAACTACTTCGTCCCCCGCGGCTACGCCTTCGTCGCCGTCGACATGGCCGGAACGGCCCGCTCGACCGGGTGCACCGACGAGGGTGGCCGCTCCGACGTCGAGTCCGCCAAAGCGGTCGTCGAGTGGCTCAACGGGAAGGGCAGCGCCCACGACGCAAGCGGCGCCCTCGTCCAGGCGACCTGGAGCAACGGCAGCACCGGGATGATCGGCAAGTCCTACGACGGCACGCTGGCCAACGGCGTCGCCGCCACCGGCGTGGACGGGCTCAAGACGATCGTGCCGATCAGCGCCATCAGCTCTTGGTACGACTACAACCGCTGGCAGGGAGCCGTGAAGTCGCGCCACTACGCGAGCAGCCTCTCGCGCACCATCGCGCAGCGCCGCACCATCGCGACGGACTGCTCGGCACGGCTGGCGTACATGGACGCCAACGACGCCGACGCCACCGGCGCCTACACGGACTTCTGGGCCGAGCGCGACTACCGCGACGGCACCTTCTACGACGCGTCCAACGTCAAGGCGAGCGTCTTCATCGTCCACGGGCTCCAGGACAACAACGTCAAGACCATCAACGCCTCCAAGTGGTGGGAAGCGTTGGGGCAGAGCGGCGTCGAGCGCAAGATGTGGCTCAGCCGCCTCGGACACGTCGACCCGTTCGACCACGACCGGCAGGAGTGGGTCACCACCCTGAACCGGTGGTTCGACCACGAGCTCATGGGGATCGACAACGGGATCGACCACGAGCCGGCCGTCCGCGTCGAGACCGCCCCGAACCAGTGGGAGACCTCGAAGACGTGGCCCATCCAGTCCGCACGCACGATGTCGCTCAACCCGCGCGAGGACGGCACGATGGCCCTCGGCAAGCAGGACTCGGGCACGGCCTCCTACGTCAACAACTCCCGCCTGTCCGAGACGAACGCGGTCTCGCTGGCCGCCAACCCGAACCGCGTGCAGTTCCTCACCGGAGCGGTGACGGGGGACGTCCGGATCTCGGGCACGCCGACGGTCGACCTCACGGTGACCCACTCGGCTCCGGTCGGGCAGGTGTCGGTCATGCTCGTCGACTACGGCGCGATGGACCGGGTCAGCGCCACCGGTGACGGTGCCCTGACCCTGGCCACGGAGACGTGCTGGGGAGAGTCCATCGCCACGGACGACGCCTGCTACAAGGACGTCACGCGTCGCCTGCAGACCACCCAGCTGCAGGTGCTCGCTCGCGGTTGGGCCCGCCTCGACGGGGCCGGCCCGCACCAGGTCACCGTCGAGCTGGCCGCGAACGACGTCGTCGTCCCGGCCGGACACCAGCTTGGACTCGTCGTCAGCGGGGCGAGCAATGGCGTCATCGCCGTCGACACCAGCTCAGGGACGTATGCCGTCGACCTGCGCTCCACGCGGCTGAACCTGCCGGTCTCTGGGCCGATGAGCAGCTTCGCTCCCGGGCGCCTGACCGCCAAGGACACTGACGACTTGGCGAAGGGCACCCTGCCCGACCTCGACGAGACGGTCTGGCCGCGGTGAGCGGGCGCGCATGGGCGGTCGTTAGCCGCTAGCGCCGACGTTCAGTACGAGCGGCCCCCACGCCTGGACAACAGGGGTGGGGGCCATCTCCTGCACGGTGGGTAGGGCCGCGCCGAAGAGCGCAACCTGCCGAGTCTCAGGCAACATCGCCTTTCCAAACGGGGTCGCGGCAGACACGTCAGGCTCATCCGGCCCACGTGACGGCGTTTGCAGCACGCGCCGGAGGGCATGCTGGGGTTATGCGACTGCGGGATCATCACAAGGGAGACCTCGCCCTGACGGCTCTGACGCTGGCCGTCGCCGCGGCGGCAGCTGCCAGCGAAGCAGCCCGCTGGGCAGCTCGCCGTCATCGTCGACGGCACCCCTCTGCGCAGTCGATGCATCCCACGATGAAGTGATCCGGCGGTCGGCGAGGTGATGCATCGGGTCCGCGGTCGCGAGGCTGGTGACGGCTGCCCCGCGGGGTATGAAGAAGCCATGGCGGATACGGCGATCTTCGATGTCGACGGCACTCTCGTGGACACCAACTACCAGCATGCCCTGGCCTGGTTCCGCGCCCTGCGCCGCTATGACATCACCCGCCCGATGTGGCGCATCCACCGCGGCATCGGGATGGGTGGGGACCAGTTCGTCTCGGCGGTCGCCGGTCGGGAGGCCGAGGAAGCGCACGGGGACGACCTGCGCGAGGCGTGGGCGGAGGAGTTCGACGAGCTGATCGGCGAGGTTCAGCCCTTCGAAGGTGCGCACGAGCTGTTGGCCGAGGTCAAGGAGCGCGGCTTCCGGTTGGTGCTTGCCAGCTCGGGCAAGTCCCAGCACGTCGAGGCCTTCCTCGACCTCATCGACGGCAAGTCCCTGGCCGATGCCTGGACGACCTCGGACGATGTGGAGAAGAGCAAGCCCGAGCCGGACATCGTGGCGGCGGCGCTGGCCAAGGTCGAGGGCGCCAGCGCCATCATGGTGGGCGACTCGATCTACGACGCCCAGGCGGCGGCCAAGCTCAACATCCCGACCCTCGGGGTCCGCACGGGCGGCTTCTCCGTCGGTGAGCTGCAGGAGGCCGGCGTGCTGCAGGTCTTCGACTCGCTGGTGGCCTTCCGCTACGCCTTGGACGGCACCCCGTTGGCTCGCGCCAGCCGCTGAGCTCAGGTCGGCCCCCGTTGCCGGTCACGATCAGAAGATGCCTCCGCCTCCTCCGGCGCCCCAAGGGACGAAGCGGGGCGTGGTCTCGCGTGAGTCGGGGTCTGGATGTACCGAGGCGTCGAAATGGTTGCGACCGCAGAGGACGCAGATTCGCTCCCGCATCCCGGCGACGGTGGTGGGCTGCCAGCGGTGGCGGCCGATGATGCATCTCAAGCTCTTCTGGGTGTTCATGAGTTGAGAGTGCGCTGGGGGCTCCGGTTTGTCTGTGCGCGGGGCGACATAAAGAGCCAACTCGCGCACCCCTGCAAGAAACGTGCGCAAAGCGGCGCGGTGACGCACCGCATTTGGCGGGCGCAATCCCGTCACGGCGACTGAGGCCGTAGCCGCCGCGCGGTTCGACCTGATGATGTACTCACGTATGGGCATTGTGCTGGAGCCGCCGACGGGGGCGGCAGGGGTTCTCATCGGGTCAACACGCGCGGAGGCGACCCGGCAGTGCGCTGCCTTCGGCGACCCTCAGCCCTTTCGTCGCCATGACGAGGCCAACCCGTCCCTATCCGTGCGTCACCCAGCAGAGTTGTCTGTCTTCGTCTACTTCGATGACGCCGATGTCGTGAACGCGGTCGAGCTGTCTCGGCCCGACCACGGCGAGATCGTCGCTTTCGGCGATATCGACGTCTTCGGCGCTCCTGCAGAGGACGTGGTCGACCGGCTGCGCCGGATCACCCCGATCGAGGTCACGGACGGTGGCCGCTCGGCCACGGCTGCGGGCCTGCTCCTGGCGCTCTGGCGACCGACGCTGCCAGAGAGCGCGGAGGATGACGAAGGTCGGCACTTCCAGTCGGTCTTGGTTGCTCGACCCGGGTACTACGACTGAGTCACCGCCCACAACGTCAAGGGTGTCGAGCAGTCAGCGGCCGGCCGCGTCGCTACCCGTCGTCGGCGACGCTGTCTGCGGGCCGCGACGTGCAGAGACTCGCGGCGGATGGAGGCGAGTGGCGTGGTGTGATTCACGGGTCAGGCGTCGGCCTCGATCGCGAAGGTGTTGCCATCAGGATCCTGAAACCACGCGAGGCGACCGCCACCGGCTCGTTGAGTGATCCCCTGCGCGTCGTATTCATACGCGTCGTAACGGATGAACTCGACGCCAGCACTGGCGAGTTCCCCCACTACCTGGTCGATGTCATCGACGTACCAAGTGGCCAATGTCGCCTCTGACTGCCCAGCTGTGGCGGACTCATACACGTTAAGGGCAGGTCCACCGCCCGACTCGTAGACGCGGCTGCCGTCTGGGATCTCAGCGCTAGGGCCGGCCTTCAGTTGCTTCAGCCCAAGCTGCCCTTCGTAGAACGCGGTGGAGCGCCCGATGTCAGATACCGCGATTGACGCCCTTACTGGGAATGCACTCAACGGCATGATCCGGCCTCCAGTACGAAACGATCGACACCCGGCATTGTGCCCCGCGACGACGACCAGTCAGCCTTTGTGGTGACACCTTGCCTCAGCCCGCTCAGCCTTGGCTACGTGCGCACGGCGTCGCCACGGCACCCCGTCCGGCCGGTCCGGGCATGTCCCCCACCCGTGGCACAAACGCGGCGAATACACGCACGTCTACGGCTAGTACTTCAAACAGATGCCCATAACAGTTCCGCTCGATTGGACGCACTCGGGCGAGGGCGGTCATTCTCTCTACATCGGGATCTGGCCGAAAACCCTCAGCTGCGACGGGCTACGACGCAGCCGTCAGAGTCTGACAACTCGATCCGCTACGACTTTCGGTAATGCGGCTGGCTCGACCCTGCGTCTGACCCTGGGATCAATGCTCGCTGAACAGATCGGAAGCGAGTCGCGACGCTTTCGGTCCGGCCAACGCCTGACATTCAGCGGCGGTGAGGCCATCCTGTCAGTGGATGGCATGTGGGCGACGAATCGTTCGCCCAAGTGGACTCCATGTGGGTCTGTACTGGGGTGCGGCCAGCTTGGGAACGGCGCTCAACCAATGAACCAGACTTTGGTGATCTGCTCCCTTGTGGGCTTCGGAAGATCTGAGGACGTCATGCCCGTCCCAGCGAGTTCGCCCTTGAGGATCGTCCACATCGCATTGGCCTTGTCGATCGTGGGCCCCTCTTCGGGCGCAAGAAGTGCGAACACTGTGTCGCCCATCGGGCAGCCCGAGTGACAGCCGTAGGCGGGTACTGTTCCCTCGGGCGTGTAGGGCCACGAACCACCAGACCGGTAATACCAGCGCGAGCCGTCGTTTAGTTCGATCCCAAAGGGCTGAGGATCGCCTTGTACGGGTGTGGGCTTGAGGTTTATCGCGCTTCGAAGCACCAGCTTGTTCGTCCACGGCTCGTATGCGCAAACCAGAACGCCTGCGTCCCTGGGGGCCTCCCAACATGCAAACGTGCTGTCGGCATCCGAGCCGCACCGGTGAGTGTTCGTGGACGTGGAAACTGGGGAACCGCCATCAAAAGCGCAGTCGATTGGTTTGCCGCGCATGTCCTTAGCGGTGTACTCGGTGCGGACGTGGCCCGAGGAGTCGAACGGGTTCATCGTGATCACCTTGGTGATGGGCGCTGGTGCGACGGAGTCGGCGGAGGCGGTCGAGGCGGCCGCCACCGACGGAGCAGGGGAGTTGGCCGAGCAGCCGGAGGATGAACTCAGGGCTGAGGTGGCAGCCATGAGCCAAATAGCTAGTCGCCGAGCTCGAGCAAACATTGGTCCCCTAATTCCCCGTCAACGGTCGCCGGTGGCGCACTGATCGCCATTTGCACACCAAGCGCGAGTGAGCCTATCAGCGCATCCCTGGTGAGGTCCCTATCAGCGCATCCCTGGTGACGTCCCGGCAGGGAATAAGGTCGTGAACTGAGAGCGGCAGGGGCCGGAGCACAGCAGTAACGCGTGTGTGGGATTCGAAGTCCGGGTGGAGCGTGACTGTCGCCGGTAGACGCGGCGCGTGTTGACGCATGACGTCGATTGGCGTGGGCGATGGCTGCTTACCCTTGACGCTGCTCCAGGGAGCAAACGGCCAAACAGTCTTAGAAGGCGAGCGTCATCCTGTTGGCACTTCGGCGCGCACCGTCGCCGCGTAGGCCTCGACGGACCGGCTCCCCATCCCTCGAAAGGTCGCCGCCGCACTATTAAGGAACGACCATGAGCCCGGATTCTCTGCTGACCGGTTCGATGCATTCAGGAAACGATGGAAGGCATCCGCGCGGCAGATCAACGTCGTATCAAGCTCGTTCGGGTGGCAGGTCCTGGACGTGAAATGCTGAAGTTGTGTTCGCGGCCCGTGCCTCACCAGTACCGTTCCTGCAACGACTGCGCGCGGTCGCAGGGGTTCGACGCGATTAGGAAAGGGCTACCACTTTGCTCCCTGTCAGAGATATTTCTCAACTATGTAATTGAGTCGGCGTCGCGGTGGGTCACCCACACTCGCCTGTGGTCATGGCAGGTTCATCGAGCACGTTCGCTGGGCGGCTGGACAATTTTCGACTATTCACATCGTAATCAAGTGCGACCTTATTCGCCGCTTTGCCCGCAATGATTCGGAAGGGTTTCGACCCTGACCCGAGAGACTTTGAATAGTCCGTGCCGTCTTCAGAGTACGAGATGGTCAAGCCCCATTCCGCAAGGCCGGGCCGACATTTCCTGACAACCAAATAAAGGCTCGCTGGGGATGCGGAATCAACGCGGAACTCGGTACCAATCCGTGCTGGATTTGCTTCGGCCTCAACCAACTCGGCCTTCGTTGGTTCTTGATCGCCGTCTTGGACTATTCCGCGGTCAGCGATGACGGTCGGCGCGTTGTCAAGGTCCCATGTGAGCAGGCGTCGTATGGACCCCGGACCACACCCACCGATCCCTACGAGGGAGGCGACCGTAGCGGGTGGACTCGCATTCTCCTTGAATATGCTGGGGTGAATGCTCCGTATATCTGCATATCTTCCATTCTTGGCAGACAATCTTATACGCAAAACGTTCGTTTCATAGGCCGCCCCTCCGGCATTGAACAGGCTCGCGGGCCATTTGTCGATGCCGCTCGCTAGTTGGTTAGCGCCCAAGCCGCCTTGCGAAGTTGCGTACGGAGAGGTGTGACAAGTATCGCCAGCAGGCCAATCGAATGTGATCTCCACTGGCTCCGAACCGTCGGTCGCCTGATGAAGGTCGCGCAGGTTGTAACCAGTGATCTGACTCAAACTAGCTAGGAGGCCGATGACGGCTATCCCTCCACCGAGCGCTCTCAGCTTACGGTGCTGCGTGCAGAACACCTTCCATGTGGCCTCACGCTGGCAGCGCGGTCCGGGTTTGGTTCGTGCGAGGCACTGCATTGCCTGAGACTGCCACATCGGAGAGCCCCTGCAACCCCGCAGGACTTCACGCTCCCTCCGATTTGGCCATTCCGCGTCGAGGCCGCTTCGCTAGGAACGGGTCCAAGTGCTGCGCCGTTCGTGGCCCGAGCGTGCGCCCCCGGCACGGTGCGCAAAGTCAAGCCGCCGTCTGCTCGCCGCGGCGGAGCAGGTCCCGGGGGAACGCCCTATCTGGGCGGGATGGGCTATCTGCCAGGTGATCTTTCGATCACGAAACGGATAGTCCGGGATGAGGCGCCCGGCCACACCCGGACCGCTCCTAGTATCCGAAGTCAGGGATGCAGAGAATGTTCGCCCGGAGCTAGCTCGACTGGCAGGCCGTCGACGATGACCGTCGTGCCGCCGTGCTCGTCGAGGCCAGGGGCGGAAGTGCACCGTGCCGTCCGTGTCGACCCCTGAGATCTCGGCCGAGGCCCAGTCCAGACGCCGCCCCGCGACGTCGAGTCCGAGGGGCAGGATGTGCCCCGACCGCGGCGGCACGTGCAGGGTGGTGCCGGCTGCGATCGGGGTGCCGTCGAGAGCGACCGTCACCGTGGCCGGTGCGCCCGAGGTGTTGATGACGTGCACGGCGCGCTGCCCGTCGTCGGTGCTCGTGGTCGTGGCGAAGACGCCCGGCCACACCCGGACCGCTCCTAGTATCCGAAGTCAGGGATGCAGAGAATGTTCGCCCGGAGCTAGCTCGACTGGCAGGCCGTCGACGATGACCGTCGTGCCGCCGTGCTCGTCGAGGCCGGGGCGGAAGTGCACCGTGCCGTCCGTGTCGACCCCTGAGATCTCAGCCGAGGCCCAGTCCAGACGCCGCCCCGCGACGTCGAGGCCGAGGGGCAGGATGTGCCCCGACCGCGGCGGCACGTGCAGGGTGGTGCCGGCCGCGATCGGGGTGCCGTCGAGGGCGACCGTCACCGTGGCCGGTGCGCCCGAGGTGTTGATGACGTGCACGGCGCGCTGCCCGTCGTCTGTGCTCGTCGTCGTGGCAAAGACGCCCGGCCACTGCGTCTCCAGGCGCAGGCCCGGACTCACACCGAGGCTCGAGAGGGCGCGGTCGAAGAGCACCGGGTCCGACGGCACCTGGGCAGCGAGCACGATCGCGCGCCCCTCGCCGAGCGGCACGTCGACGCCGCACACCGCGCCGTAGACGTCCGTCAGCACGACGTCCCCCCGCCCGTGATCAAGCTTCTGCACCCAGCCGGCCCGCATCTCCGGCCACGGCTCCGCCCACCCGTGGGCGACCAGCGACGGGTAGTAGTGGCCGGTGTCGCGCACCACCTCACCCGCCCTGAGACCCAGCGCATCCGCCAGCACCGTGCACGGCGACCCGTCGAGGTCGCGCTCGGGCAGCCGCCCGAGCAGCACGACGTTGCCGCCCGTCGTCACGTGCCCGACGAGCCGCTCCTGCACGACCCGCGACAGGTAGCGCCCGGACCCGACGAGCACCGTCGACCCCGGCGCCGGGTCACGCCGCTCGAGATGCGTTGCGCCGTAACGGAAGCCGCCGAGCAGGAGCGACCGCGCGAGTGCCCTACGCTCCCCAGCCCCCCGATGCGACGTCAGGTCGTCGACGACCTCCGTCATCACATCAGACGAAGGGTGGTGGTACTCCGTCATGTACGCGTCGAGCACGAGTCCCAGCGACACGTCGTCGTGGTCCTCGTCCATCCGGGCCAGCCACGGCTCGTTGGCCTTGATGGCCTTCACCGCCCGCGCCGTCGCCGAGTACGCATACCCCCGCTGACCCTCCGGCCCCACCGGAGCCGCCGTGCCGTGCCGCTCACCGGTGAAGCTGATCCGGTCGTTGCCATCCCCCACAGCCTCGTCGAGCGGCGGGTTGATGCCGCCGGCGAAGAGGTAGTAGTTGATGAGCCGGTTGCCCTGCGCCAGGCACAACCGCGTCTTGAGGTCGGCCGTCGAGGGGTCGTACTGCATCTCGGCGCCCGCGCCGTAGTCACCCGAGCCGGCCTCGAACTCGAGCGAGGTCAGCGGCTGGTCGGAGTCGTGCACCGCGGCCATGTAGGCGTTGATGACGTAGAGGTCCGTCATCGTGTTGAGCGTCGCCTCGCCGAGGTAGTGGTCCGACCCCGAGACCATCCCCGGGATGCCGGCATACGTGTCGACGAGCTGGCTGATGCCGATCGGGAAGGGGGCGCCGTTGCCGCCCTCGGTCCCGTGGATGTTGACGAAGAACGGCACGCCGGCGACCCCCCGCTCCTCGCACATCGAGCGCAGCGCCGCGACGTAGTCGGCGAACCGCTGCCGCATGAAGAGCCCGAGGTCGAGTCGCAGCGCGCCCGCCCACTCCTCCTTGGGTGACCGCACGACCTCCGCCCACCCCGACGAACCCGGCGACACGGCATACGGCCCCGAGTCACCATGGCGCGACCGCACGAAGTCGCCGAACGACGCGACGAGCCCGTCCGTGAGGTCGGGCGAGTTCGTCACCCAGGCGAGCATGCCCACCTCGTTGTCCAGCTGGACGCCGACGATCGGGCCGCCGTTGGGCTGCAGCCGCGGCGCGAGCACCGGCATGATCGCGTCGAACCAGCGCGCGCTCTCTGACAGGAACGCCGGCGCCAGGTAGTCGACGGTGCTCGACGAGACCGTCTCGCAGTCCCACCCCACCGGGATGACTTCCGGGTGGTCCCGGTAGACGCTGAACGGGATGCCCTCGTTCTTCAGCTCGGCCATGATGAACGGCCCCGGCCGGGCGATGAAGCGCAGCCCCTTCTCGGCGGCGAGGTCGATGAACGCGCCGATGTCGCGCTCGGGCCGCGTCTCGCCGGTCACGTCGATCGACCCGTCGGGCAGCTCGTGGAAGATCCACGGGATGTAGGAGGCGACGGTGTCGCAGCCGGCCTCGACGAGCAGGTCGAGGCGCTGGCCCCACTCGGCGCGCGCGACGCGGAAGTAGTGCACCTCCCCCGACATGACGATGACGGGCTCGCCGTCGATGCGGATCTGGCGCTGGACGGTCTCGATCATGAGGAGGCCTTCGGGGACGTGATGGTCACGGACACGGACTGGAGTCGGGCGGCGTCGGGCCCGGTGAGCAGAACGATCTCGCCCTCGTCGACGCGCGTCGTGAGGTCACGGCCTGCGTATGCCGTCTGCTCGGCCTGCACGTCGAAGGTGACCTCGCGCGCCTGGCCGGGCTCGAGGTCGACGAGCGCCCAGTCGGTCAGCTCGACGAGCGGGCGGGTCACCTGGGCGACGGGGTCGCGGAAGTAGAGCTGGACGACCTCCCGGCAGGGCCGCTCGCCCGAGTTGGTCACGGTGACGGTGAGGGTCGTGGACCCGTCGGTCGTCATCGTCGGCGACGACAGGACGGGTGCCCCGTAGTCGACGCTCGTGTAGGACAGGCCGAAGCCGAAGGGCAGCCGCGGGTAGGTGAGGGCATCGATGTAGCGGCCCTCCTGGTGGTCGACGTCGGCGCGGATGAGCCGCCCCGTCGGGCGCTGGTGCGTGCTCGTCGGGATGTGGCCCGTCGAGAGCGGGAAGGTCATCGGCAGCCGGCCGTGCGGCTCGGCGTCGCCGAACAGGACGTCGGCCAGGGCGGTGCCCGCCTCGGTGCCCGGGTGCCACACGACGAGCACCGCGTCGGCGAGGTCGAGCAGCTCGGTGAGGTCGAGCGGGCGGCCGGTGTAGACGACGGCGACGAGCGGCTTGCCGAACCCGGCGACCGCGCGCACGAGCTCGAGCTGGCCCGGCGGCAGGCCGATGTCGACGACGGACTGCGCCTCGCCGGAGCGGGACCGGTGCTCGCCGAGGAGCAGCACCGACGTGTCGGCGGTCCGTGCCTGCATCAGGGTCACGTCGGGGAAGCGGCCGTCGGCCACGGTGACGCGGTCGCCGAGGCGCTCGCGCAGGGCCGCCTCAGGAGTGACGACCTCCTCGCCACGGCCGTCGAGGACCCACGTGCCGAGCAGCGCGTCGCCGTCGTCGACGAACGGACCTGACAGCAGGACCTTCCCGGCATCGTCGCCGAGCGGCAGGACGCCGTCGTTCTTGACGAGCACGTGGGCGGCCTGCGCGGCGCGGCGGGCGACGGCCCGCGTCTCGGGAGTGGGCGCGTTGGACACCCCCGGCCGGGCGGCATACGGCCGCTCGAAGAGCCCGAGGCGGAACTTGAGGCGCAGCACGCGGCGCACCGCGTCGTCGACGAGCGCGAGGTCGACCTCGCCGGACTCGACGAGCTCCTCGAGGTGCTCGAGGTAGGCGCTGCTCACCATGTCGAGGTCGACGCCCGCGCGGATCGCGAGGGCCGCGGCCTCCCGCTTGTCAGCGGCGACGCCCTGGAAGACGATCTGGCCGATGCCGTTCCAGTCGGCGACGACGACGCCGTCGAAGCCCCACTCGCCCTTGAGGACCTCGCGGACGAGGTGCTCGTGGGCGTGCATCGGGATGCCGTCGACGTCGTTGAAGGCGGCCATGACGGTGAGGACGCCGGCGTCGACGGCCGAGCGGAACGGCCGCAGGTGCAGGTTGCGCAGGGTGTTCTCGCCGACGCTGACGGTGTCGTAGTCGCGGCCCCCGGCGGCGAGGCCGTAGCCGGCGAAGTGCTTGGCGCACGCCGCGAGGCGGTCGGGGTCGCTTGGGTCGTCGCCCTGGAAGCCGCGGACGAGCGAGGCGGCGAGGCGGCCGGAGAGGACCGGCGTCTCGCCGAGCGACTCGGCGACCCGGCCCCAGCGCGGCTCCTCGGAGAGGTCGACCATCGGCGTGAAGGTCCACGCCACGCCGTCGACCGCGGCCTCGCGGGCGGCGATCTCGCCGATCTCCTCGGCGACGTCGGGGTCGAAGGACGCCGCGATCCCGAGCGGGATCGGCGCGACGGTGCGGTGCCCGTGGATGACGTCGCGGCCGAAGAGGAGCGGGATGCCTAGGCGGCTGCCCTCGACGGCGTGCCGCTGGGCGGCGTCGATGTTGCCGACGAGGACGCCCTCGTCGCGCTCGTTGCCGGCCGTCGCGCCGGAGGCGTAGAGGCTCGAGCTGATCCGGCCCGACGCGATCTCGGCGGCGTCGGCCTCGGGGTCGATGTTGGCGACCTGGTGGGTCTGCCCGACCTTCTCGGCCAGGGTCATCTCGGTCATGAGGAGGTCGACGCGCTCCTCGACGGGCAGCGTGGCATCGAGCCACGGCCGCCGCTGGGTGGGCGGCGTGGCGGTGACGTCGGTCATGTCAGTGGGTCTCCACGAGGATCTCGCTGGTCGGGGCAGTGGCGTCGGCGGCGTCGGTGGTCTCGGCAGTCGGGGGCGCGAGCAGGTCGGCGGTCCGGACGGCCGCTCCCGCCCGGCGGTACGGGTTGGTCAGCGGTCGCAGGCTCAGCTCGCGCCCGTTCACGGTGACCCGGCGGACGCCGTGGCCCTCGGGCCCGACGACGTAGCGGACCGTGAGGTCGGTGCCGGCCAGGGGCAGGCGCGCGGTCAGCTCGGAGGCTGCGGCGCCCGCACCACCGTCACCGCTCGGCGGCAGCACCGGGTCGATCTCGACGTCGTCGCCGCGCTGGCGGATGCCGAGGAGCACCTCGGTGACGAGCCGGAGCACGAGACCCGGCCCCGACGAGTAGACGCGCCACCCGCCCTCGAGCGGCACGTCGCCGGCCATGAGCGCGGCATACCGCTCCGACGCGTCGTAACGGTCGGTGAAGGCGCCGTCGGACGAGGAGTAGTAGCACGTCGTCTGGCGCGGACGCGCCTGCGGCACGAGCGAGTCCAGTCCGACGGGGCTCGCCTTGGCCAGCGCCGTGAGCAGGGCCGCGCCGTCGCCGACGCGGGCCAGCGCCTCGGCGTAGCGCAGGTGCGCGTGCATGTACATGAGGCCGATCTCGCGGCCCCAGAAGGTGCTCGCCTCGGCGCGCTGGAAGACCGTCATCGGCCCGCCGACGTAGCTGACCGGCCGGTCGAAGAGGCGCGCGCCGTCCGGCCCGAGGAGGTGCTCCTCGATGAGGTCGAGGTGGTGACGGGCCTGCTCCGGCGTCAGCAGGTCGGCGCCGATCGCGTGGATCCACGGCAGCACGCCGTAGTGCAGCCCGGTGCGCTCGTCGGTCGGGTGGACGAGCGGCTCGAAGTGCCCGTCCTCGTGCTGCAGCAGGTAGCCGGGCAGCACCGGGTCGGCCGCGAGCTGGTCGAGGAGGGCGTCGTGGGTGCGCTCGGCGAGCTCGTCCGCGTCGGCGGCCAGGGCAGAGGCGCCGTTGGGCGCACCGACCGCGTGGAGCCCCTCGGCGAGGGTGCGCAGCGACTGCGTCTGGAGCACGGCCGTCCACGTGGAGACGAGGTGGGCGGCGAGGTGCGGGTCCGCCGGCTGGAGCGAGTCGTTCCAGTCGCCGTGGCCGTATGCCGGCAGCGGGCTCCCGGGGACCGTGCACTCCGCGATCCGCGCGACCGCACGACGGAGGTGCTCGGCCACCGTGGCCGGCTCGCCGAGCGCGTCGTCGCCGACGAAGGCGACCGTCTCGTCGAGCAGGCTCGCGTCGCCGCTCGTGCGCAGGTAGTCGCCGGCCGCGAGGACGGGCCAGAAGACGACGTCCCCGTGCGAGTCCTGCTGGCCCGTCTCGGGCAGCGGCGGGAGGAACTCGAAGGCCTGCGGCCAGTCGCCCCGGGCGTTCTGGGCGCGGAAGACGCGCAACAGCACGTCGCGGACGGCGTCCTGACGGCCGAGCGCCGTGAGCAGCCCGACGGGCCCCTGGCAGACGTCGCGGGTGCCCCACGCACCGCCCGAGAACTGCTCGAGCCCGCGCGGGGAGAGGTAGTGCACGAAGGCGTTGTGCGTGAACCACGGCAGGGCCGCCGAGAGGTTCGCGGCCTGGGACCCGGCGTCGCCGAGTGACGACCCGTCGAGGGCCACGGCGTGGCCGGCCTTGTCCCAGAAGGCTCCTCCGAGGTGCTCGCCGGTGGGGACGACCTCGCCGGCCGCTGCCTCGCCGGGGGCGGAGCGGACGACGACCTCGAGCTGATCGCTCGGGTCGAAGAGCACGGTGAGCCAGCCCGGGCCGCGGCCCACGCCGTCGGCCTGGAGCCGGGCGTCGCCGACCTCGGCGGTGCCGGGGCCGGTCCACGAGACCCGCCACGGACGCGGGTCGCCCGCGGTCGTGACCTCGACGTGGTCGTCGGCGGTCGTGACGGCGGGTGAGTCCGAGAGGTCGTCGGCGACCTGCAGCGCGAGCATGACCCGGCGCGGAGCCGCGCCGCGCTGCCCGACCGACAGCGTCAGGGCGTGCTCGTCGGCGGGCGCTGCGGACCTCACGGTGAGCACGGGACCCGACGCGGCGGCATACCACCACGTGCAGTGGTCGAGGCCGGTGAACCACGCGCTCGGGGTCTCGAGGAGGCTCCACGTGCCGTCGGCGTCCTCGACGAAGAGGCGCACGCCGTGGGCGCGCTGGAGGCCGAGGTAGGTGCGGCGACCCGTGACGACGGGGTTGCGGCCGACGTGGCCGCGCGTGACCTGGGAGTGGAAGGTGCCGGCCATCCACACCGTCGACGCGAGCGACCGCGAGTCGGGCGTGAAGGTGTCACCGGTGCGGAGCAGGTGGCCGTGCGGACGCAGGACCGCGAGCTCCTTGGCGGGAGTGACGAGCTGGCCGCCGCGGACGGTCCACGCCAGCTCGGTGCCGTCGTCGGCCGTCTCGAGGTCGGTGCGGCCCTCGAGCAGGCCGGCGTCGTCGAGCTCGTCGCGGTCGAGGGCCCGTGACGCGAAGGCCGGGCTCGACGACCACAGCGTGGCGGGTGTCGCCGCTCGGTCGCCCTCGGCAGCATGAGTCGGCCGGCCGTGGGCGCCGTCGCCCGCCGGCGCCCACGGGGTCGGGGTGGCCGCGAGCGCGACGTCGGCCCAGCGGGCGTCGGCGTCGGAGGTGTCCTCGGGGTGGTCCTCCAGGGCGATGCCCCAGAAGCCGGTGCGGTGGGAGTCGGCTGGCGCGATCTCGACCGGGGCGTCCTGCAGGGCGATGAGCGAGTGCTCGTGCTGGAGGCGCGCGCTCGGCAGATCGACGGCGTCGAGGCCCGGCCACGTCACGCCTCGCCCGGTGCGGCGGACGAGCTGGAGCGCGTCGGTCGCCCAGCCGGTGCCGGCGCCCACCGTGCCGACCATGAGCCAGGGCACGCGCTCGCCCGGCATGTTCTGACGCACCGCGACCGCCGTGCCGTGCCCGGCCGTGGCGACCGGGGTGATGTCGAGGTACTGGCTGACGTAGTACTCGTTGATCCGGACGTTGCCGAGCGGTGCGAGGGCGGGGTCGTGGGTCAGGACCGCGTCTGCGGTGACGGGCTCACCCGTCGTGTTCGTCAGCTCGAGGTCCCAGTGCCACGTCGGGGTGGCGGGGGTGGCCGGGGCGTCGGGCGTGTTCGCTGAGCCGTCACCGACCTGGAGGGTGAGGCGGTAGTCGAGGCCCTCGTGCCGGCCGGTGACGACGACGGCGCCGTCGCCCTGGGTCCCGCCGAAGGTGACGACCGAGCCGCTGCCCGGCCCCAGCAGGGCCCGACGACGGATGCCGTCCGGCCGGTGCACGCGGAGGTGGACGTTCGTCAGTCCCGCCTCGGCAACGGTCGCGGGGTGCAGCAACAGGCTGGTGCCGAAGGCCTCGAGACGGCGGAGCGCACCGTTGTCGAGGACCTCGGCGAAGAGCCCGGAGCTGCCCTCCAGGGTGAGGACCGAGGGGGCGGTCAGGACGGCGTTGTCGTCTGGCACCTCTCTTTCCTACCAGTGCCCACTCTGATCAGCGATAGGCGAATCCCCCTGAAAACAAATGAAAGTCAGGGGCAGCACGGAAGTGGGTATGAAAGTAGTTACATGGTCGCAAGTCGTTGACAGGTGGCGTTGACGGACGCCTAGCCTGACGCAAAACGCCCCCGACGGAGGTCTGCAATGACGCTGACTCGAAGCAAGCCCGTGCTGATCGTGACCGGCCTGACCGCCGCGCTGGCCCTCGCCAGCTGTGCCGGCAGCGCGAAACAGAAGGAGAGCGACGGCGCCGCAGGCGCCGGAGGGATGATCGCCCAGCTGACGTTCCCCTCGGAGGCAGACGCATCGGTCGGCAGTCTCGCGAACTACAACCCCTATGCGCCCAAGCCATTGACCACGACGTGGCTATACGAGCAGCTCATCGTCCGCAACGCGCTGACGTGCGAGGAGACTCCGTGGCTGGCCGAGAAGGCCACCTGGGAGGGTGGCGAGAAGCTCACCTTCGACATCCGGCAGGGTGTCAAATGGACCGACGGCCAGCCCTTCACGGCGAAGGACGTCGCCTTCACCTTCAACCTCATGAAGCAGTACCCGGCGCTCGACAAGCCCGGTGTCTGGACCTCGACCTTCGGTGCGCCGGCCACCAGCGTGACGGCGGAGGGCAACAAGGTTGTCTTCGCCTTCTCCGGCAACGCCGCGCCCAAGTACGACGGGATCATCGCGGCGAAGATCCTGCCCGAGCACATCTACTCGAAGGTCGGCGACCCGACCAAGTACGTCGACAAGACGCCCGTGTCGACCGGTCCCTTCAAGGTGGGCAGCTTCAACGGCCGCCAGCTCGTCCTCGAGCGTCGACCGGACTACTGGCAGGCCGACAAGATCAAGGTGAAGAAGCTCGTGCTCGAGGGCCAGTACGACGCGGCGCAGGCAGCCCTCAAGCTGCGGTCCGGTCAGCTCGACGCCTACTTCGGTGAGATCCCCAACCCCGAGAAGACGTTCGTCAGCGCGGACCCCAAGAACAACCACTTCTACTACGCGCCCAACGGCATGACCGTGCTCACGGGCAACAACGAGAAGGCGCCCTTCAACGACGTCAAGTTCCGCGAGGCCATCTCCTATGCCATGAACAAGAAGGAGATGTCGGTCAAGGCGACCTACGGCGTCATGAAGCCGGCGAGCCAGACCGGTCTCAAGCTGCCGTCCATGGAGAGCCTCCTGCCCGACAAGTACGCCGGGCAGGACACGGTGCTGCCCTACGACCTCGCCAAGGCCGGTCAGCTGCTCGACGCGGCCGGCTACAAGAAGGGCGCCGACGGCAAGCGCACGAACCCCGACGGCTCCCCGCTCGCCGTCAACTTCTCCGTCCAGGCCGGCTTCATCGACTACCAGGCGATGGCCGACGTGGCCGTCAAGGGGCTCAACGACCTCGGGATCACCTCGAAGGTCACGGCCTCCGCACCGGACTCGGTGGACGGCCAGAAGAAGACCGGCGACTACCAGCTGATGCTCGAGTACCTCCACGGTGGCTGCGAGCTCGCCAAGAACCTCGGCACGAAGCTCTCGAGCACCCAGATCCCCACCAAGACCGAGGTGCTGCCCAACGTCCAGCGCTTCAAGGACCCCGCGGTCGACGCGGCCGTGACGAAGCTCGCCGGTGACACGGACAAGGAGAGCCAGAAGGCCGACCTGGCCCCGCTCGTCGACACGATGATGACGCAGTACCCGGTCACGTCGCTCATCTACGCGCCGGCTCGCGTCATCTACCGCACCGACAAGGCGGTCGGCTGGCCGAGCGAGCAGGACCCGTACGCCAACCCCCAGGACGACAAGCTCCTGATGCTGACCCACCTCACTGCCCCGAAGTGACGAACCCCGCCTCCGCCGGGGCGGCTGGTCCAGCCGCCCCGGCCCGGGCAGAGAGGCCCGCATGACGTACTTCGCGCGGAAGTTCGGCTTCTTCCTGGCCACCCTCTGGGCGGTCGTCACCCTGAACTTCCTCATCCCACGACTCCAGCCCGGCGACCCGGCCGAGATCATGGTGAAGCGGATGGCCGGCAAGGACGCCGCCCTGGACCAGGCCCAGGTCGAGGCGATGCGGGCCATGCTCGGCACCCCGACGGATTCGCTGTGGCACCAGTACATCTCGTATCTGGGCGAGCTCGTCCACGGCAACTTCGGCCTGTCCTACACCTACTACCCCTTCCCGGTGACCGAGGTCATCGCGCAGGCGTTCTGGTGGACGGTCGTGCTCGTGACGATCGCGCAGTTGCTCTCGTTCGTCGGTGGCGTCGTGCTGGGGGCGTATGCCGCGTGGCGGCGCAACTCGCGCTTCGACTCCGTCGTCACGCTGGGCTCGACCTTCCTCGGCACGCTGCAGCCCTTCTGGATCGGTCTCCTGCTCCTCTACGTCTTCGGCTACAGCCTCGGCTGGTTCCCGACGTCGGGCGGCTACGAGGAGGCCACCCCGGGGTGGAACTGGCCGTTCATCCAGGAGGCCGTCTCGCACTCCTTCCTGCCGGCTCTGGCCTTGCTCATCGTCACGCCCATCGGCTGGATCCTCGGCATGCGCAACACGATGATCATGAACCTCGGCGAGGACTACATCCGGCTCGCCAAGGCCAAGGGCCTGCGCGACCGGGACGTCGCGCTGAAGTACGCCGCCCGGAATGCCTTGCTGCCCAGCGTCACCGGCTTCGCGCTCGCACTCGGCGGCGTCCTGGGCGGCGCGATCCTCGTCGAGACGGTCTTCGACTACCCCGGCATGGGCCGGTTGATGGGCGAGGCCGTCGAACAGAAGGACTACCCCTTGCTGCAAGCACTGATGCTCCTGACCACGGTCGGCGTGCTCCTCGCCAACCTCGTCGCAGACCTGCTCTACGGCGTGCTCGACCCGCGCGCGAGGAGGGCTGAAGGATGACGACGACCCCCGTACCCACCCCCGGCGAGGACTTCATGTCAGCGGGAGAGCCGGGTCAGGACCTTGCCGTCGAGCAGGTCAGCGACGTCGAGACACCTGACCAGTGGTGGCAGGTGATCTGGAGCAGCAAGAAGGCCAGGGTCGGCGTCATCGTCCTGGGCATCTACGTGCTCGTGGCCGTCTTCGCGCCCCTGATCGCTCCCCACGACCCGCTCGACGGGTCCTTCGAGCCGCTCGCCGGCCCGAGCTCGACCAACTGGCTGGGCACGACGACGAGCGGACAGGACATCGCGTCACAGCTCATCTACGGCTCGCGGATCTCGTTGCTGGTCGGGCTCTTCGGCGGTCTCTTCGCGACCGTGATCGCCACCGTCATCGGCCTCATCTCGGGCTACGCGGAGGGCAGCCTGCTCGACGACGGGCTGTCCTTCCTGACCAACGTCTTCCTCGTCATCCCCGTCTTCCCGCTCATCATCACCCTCGTCGCCTACTCGGAGGTGCGCGGACTCTGGCTCATCGTCGGCGTCGTGTCGATCACGTCCTGGGCCGGGGCGGCCCGTGCCAAACGCTCCCAGATCATCACGCTGCGCAACCGCGACTTCGTCACGGCGGCGAAGTTCTCGGGCGAGGGGACGTGGCGCATCGTCTTCCGCGAGATCATGCCCAACATGAGCTCGCTGGTGCTCGCGAGCTTCGTCGGTGCCGCGACCGGCGCCATCGCCGCCGAGGCAGGCCTGGCAGCACTGGGACTCGGTGACAGCCGGAACGTCTCGTGGGGCACGATGCTCTACCAGTCCAACGCGCAGGGAGCCATCGCCCAGGGTCTGTGGCTGTGGGTCTTCGCGCCGGGCCTCGTGCTCGCCATCCTCATGACCGCGACGACGTTCATCAACTTCGGCGTCGACCTGCTGAGCAACCCCCACCTGCGGGAGGACGCATGACACTCCTCGACGTGCGCGACCTCAGCGTCCGCTACGAGCCCAAGGCATCGCGCCCCCTCGACGCCGTCCAGGGGGTCAGCTTCTCCATCGAGCCGGGTGAGTTCGTCGGGCTCATCGGCGAGTCCGGATCGGGCAAGACGACGCTCGGCACGGCACTGTTGCGGTTGCTCCAGCGCCCGGGTCGCATCAGCGGTGGCTCGATCGAGTTCAACGGGACCGACATCACCGAGCTCCCGGAGGACGAGCTGCGCTCGCTGCGCTGGCGTGACCTCTCGACCGTCTTCCAGAGCAGCATGAACTCGCTCAACCCCGTCGTCCGGGTGGAGGCGCAGTTCCGCGACGTCATCGAGCAGCACTCGCAGCTGCGCGGCGAGGCGGTGACGCGCCGCATCCGCGAGCTCTTCGACATGGTCATCATCGACCCGAAGTTCATGACCGCCTTCCCGCACGAGCTCTCCGGGGGCATGCGCCAGCGGGTCAACCTCGCGCTGGCCCTGGCGCTCGACCCGAAGTTCATCCTCCTCGACGAGCCGACGACCGGTCTCGACGTCGTCGTGCAGCACTCGATCCTCGAGAACGTCCGGCGCCTCCAGGCCGAGCAGGGCTTCGCGGTCCTCTTCATCAGCCACGACATCGGCACCGTGCTCGAGCTCTCCGACCGCATCCTCGTGATGTATGCCGGTCGCATCGTCGAGGACCAGAGCGCCGGCGCGCTGCTGCGTGAACCCCTGCACCCGTACACGAAGGGGCTGCTCGGGTCGTACGGCGACCCCCGCGACGAGACCGTCAAGATCACCTACGTCCCCGGCCGGCCGCCGGACCTCAGCCGCGACATCGTCGGGTGCAGCTTCGCCCCGCGGTGCCCCGAGCGGATCCAGCTCTGCCTCGAGCAGGACCCGCCGCTCGTGCCGCTCAACGGTGGGCGGGTGGCCTGCCACGTCGCCGTGCTGCAGCGTGCGGACGGCGGCGCCGAGAAGTTCGGTGAGCCGAAGCGCGGATTCGAGGGACCCCAGTTCGTCAAGACCTCCGACGAGTCCCGGAGCGCCCTGGCCAACGAGGTCGTGCTCTCGGTCGAGAACGTCTCGAAGGTCTTCGAGCGCCGACGGGGCTTCACCGTCACTCGCACGGAGGCGGTCAGCGACGTCAGCTTCGAGCTCCGCAGGGGCGAGGTGACGGCGCTCGTGGGCCAGAGCGGCAGCGGCAAGTCGACCCTCGCCAAGATGATCACCGGTGTCGAGACCCCGACCGAGGGGCGCATCGTCTTCCACGGCCCGGACGGCGACAAGCTCGTCTCGGGCTTCAAGGGAAGGGCGCTGCGTGACTACCGCAGCGACGTCCAGATGGTCTTCCAGGACCCGTACAGCTCGATCAACCCCGCCAAGCGACTCGGCTACGTCCTGTCCCGTCCGCTCGTCAACTACCAGGGACTCAAGGGCGAGGAGCTGCGCGAGCGCGTCAAGGAGCTGCTCGAGCGGGTCGCGCTGACTCCGGCCGAGCGGTTCATCAACCGCTACGGCTACGAGCTCTCCGGTGGCCAGCGCCAGCGCGTCATCATCGCCAAGGCGCTCGCCGTCGAGCCGGAGATCATCGTCGCCGACGAGCCGATCTCCAGCCTCGACGTCTCGATCCGTGCCGAGATCCTCGAGCTGCTCAACGACCTGGTCAAGGAGAACGACGTCGGCATCCTCTACATCACGCACGACCTGCTGAGCGCCCGCATGCTCTCCGACGAGGTCATCGTCCTCAACAACGGGAAGGTCGTCGAGAAGGGGCCGACCCTCGGAGTCATCCGTGACCCCAAGGACGACTACACGCGCAGCCTGCTCGATGCGATCCCCAACCCGTTCTGAGGTCGCGCTCGGCAGGACCGTTCGGACGTCGCGGCGGGGTGGTCCGGGAGGGAGCCCCGGACCACCCCGCCGTGGCTGCCGAGCCGGCCGGACGGCATACGGCATCGGTCGCCGGGGCGGTCGGCCCTGGGTGCTGCGCCCCGCTTGTGAAGCGGCGCGGCGCCGTGCACAGTTGTCCCCGGAAGAGGGAGCCCGGGTGTCCACTGAGCACGATGACGCGCGACCGGTCACGATCTACACCGTGGCCGAGCGGGCCGGCGTGTCCATCGCCACCGTCTCGCGCGTGCTGAGCGGCTCGACCCCGGCGTCGGCGATGACCCGTCAGCGGGTGCTGCGGGCCGTCGAGGACCTCGAGTACGTCCCGCTCCGCGCCGGCCGCACCGTCGACGTGCCGTCGCACGAGACGCACGGGCTCGTCCTGCCGGGGCTGCGCGGGCCCTACTACTCCGAGCTGCTGTCGGGCTTCGAGTCGACGGCCGCGCGCGAGGGTCAGTCGGTCGTCGTGGTCGTGTGCGACGCGTCCAAGGACGCCGAGGCCTCGGTGCGCAAGATCCTCGGCCGTGTCGACGGCATCGTCATCGCCAACGACACGGTCAGCGACACGATGGTGCGCCAGATCGTGCGCTCCACCCCCACGGTGCTCGTCGCGCGCGACGCCATCGAGGGCTGCGACTCGGTGCAGGTCGAGAACTTCATCAGCTCGGCCGAGCTGACCCGGCACCTGCTCGAGCACGGCCGCACCCGGCTCGTCTTCGTCGGCGACCCCGACACCTCGCACGACGTCTCGGAGCGCTACCGCGGCTTCCAGCACGCCCTGACCCGCAAGCGCGGCGCCGAGGTGGCCGGCCCGATCCGCGTCCAGTACGAGGAGACGTCGGGTCGCCGCGTCATGGAGGGCCTGCGCGAGGCCGAGACCGCCGGCGCCGAGATCGACGGGCTCGTCTGCGCCAACGACGAGCTCGCGCTCGCGACGATGGTGCTGCTCGGCCGCGAGGGCCGGCGCGTGCCCGACGACATCGCGGTCGTCGGCTTCGACGACATCATGACGTCGCGCTACCTCGCGCCGGGCCTGACCACGGTGCAGCAGCCGATGCGCGAGCTCGGGCGGTGGGCCGCGATCCGGCTCCACGAACGCATCGGCGGGCGCACGTTCGACGTGCACCCCCAGGTGCTGCCCACCCGCATGGTCGTGCGCGGCTCGTGCGGCTGCGACTGGGACCAGACCTCCGTCGTCGGCGACTGACCCCACCGCAACCCCAACCCCGTCGAGTGGTCACTTCGCTCGTCGAGTGGTCACTTCCGTGCATCCCCCAGACCCGCCAACCCACGCCGAAGGACCCTTCCGTATGCCTGACCGCACCACCCTGCTCCGCTGGGCCGCCGACACGTGGCGCTCCTTCGAGGCGATGACCGACCCCGACACGGGCCTGCCGACCGACAGCATCGCCGCCTCGCTCGACCCCGCGACGCGCAGCGGCTACACGTCACCGACGAACATCGGCGGCCTGCTGTGGTGCACCGTCGCCGCCCGCGACCTCGGCCTCGCGGCCGCCGACGACGCGCACGACCGCCTCGCGCGGCTCCTCGCGACGCTCGCCCGCATGGAGGTGCACGACGAGTCCGGGATGTTCTACAACTGGTACGACGACCGCTCCGGTGCCCTGCTCCGCCGGATGCCCGACAGCGGGCACGACATCCAGCAGTTCCTCTCGAGCGTCGACAACGGCTGGCTCGCGGCCGGCCTCATGGTGGCCGCCGCCGCCGAGCCCCGCGTCGCGCCTGCAGCCCACGTCGTGCTCGACCTGATGGACTTCGGGGTCTTCCACGACCCCTCGGCCGGGCCCGACGGGCCGGGCGGGCGCCTCACCGGCGGCTTCTGGGTCCACGACCCGGGCCAGCCGACCCGGCGCGCCGCCTTCGTGCCGGGGCACGCCGAGGTGTTCCACACGACGCACCACTACGACCTGCTCGACTCGGAGCCGCGGATCGCGAGCTACGTCGGCATCGCCCACGGCCAGATCCCGCCGGAGCACTATGCCGCGCTCGACACCCCGCTGCGGCACTACCGGGGCCGCGACGTCGTGCCGACCTTCGGCGGGTCGATGTTCGAGGCGCTCATGCCGACGATCTTCGTGCCCGAGGCGACGTGGTCGCCGGACACGTGGGGTGTCAACGAGGCCCGGACGGTCACGTTGCAGCGGGAGTACGCGATGGACGACAAGGGTTACGGCTACTGGGGATTCAGCCCCTCGGCCTGCCCCGGCGAGGGCTACTCCGTCTTCGGCGTCCAGCCCATCGCCTGGGAGCCCGACGGCTACCCGAGCGAGCGCGACGGCGAGGTCGTCGTCACGCCGCACGCCTCGGCCATGGCGCTCATGGTCGAGCCGGACGAGGCAGCCGACAACCTCGTCCGCATCGAGCGCGACCTCGGCGCCTACGGATCGGGCGGCTTCATCGACGCCGTCGACACCCGCACCGGTCGGCACGCGGGTCGCCACCTCTCGCTCGACCAGTCGATGGTGCTCGGCGCCCTCGCGAACGTCCTCGCCGACGACTGCCTCCGGCGCTGGTTCTGCACGCCCGAGGTCGAGGCCGTGCTGCGCCCCGTCGTCGCCGCCCGCGAGATGCCGCTGACCGGTCCTGCCTGACGGACGAGACCCGGCAGGTTGTGGAGTTCCTCCGGCACCTGGTGCCGGAAGGACTCCACAACCCCACCGACAGGCCGGTCGTACGCTGGAGGTGCCCCGAGCGCGTGAGAGGCGGTGGCGGTCGTGTCGCAGTGGCGTGAGCAGTGGTCGGAGCAGGAGTGGGTCACGCTCCGGCTCGCCCCCGTGTGGGTGCTGAGCGCCCTGGCCGGACGGGTTCGCTTCGACGAGGACGAGCGTGGCGCCTTCTGGGACGCCGTGACCGACGCGGCCCTGCGCAGCGCGGGTCCGGGACGCGAGCTGCTCGGCACCGCGGCAGCCGAGCGCCGTTGGCTCTTCGACGAGTTCGAGCTCGACGGCCGCCCGATCGTCTCCGGACTGCTCTCCGTCACGCGGCTGCTCGAACGGATGGCCGTCGAGACCCGGGACGACGTGCGCGCCACGGTCCTGCGGGTCGGGGAGGGCGTCGCCCGCGCCCGCGGCCACTTCGGCCGGCGCATGACGCTCGAGGACGAGCAGACGCTCCTGCTCGTCCACCAGCTGCTCCGGACCGCACCGGAGACCACGAGCGACAACCCGCTCAACTCGCCCGCCGCCATCTGAGCCACGTCCCCGCCGCTCGGATGTCGGGGAGTGGCCCATCCGGCATACGCGGAGGTTACGGGCATACGATCGCCGGGTGGGCGAGGTCGAGCAGACTGGCCGGACGTCCACCGTGGTGAACGGCGCCCGCACACCCGGGCAGGAAGGACGCAGGGGAACCTCATGTCTGACAAGGAGATCGGCCGCGAGATCGGCCAGGCCCTCGGGGCCCACCTCAGCCGGCGCTCGCTCTTCGCGCTCGGCGGTGCCGCTGCGGTCACGGGTGCGCTCGCTGCGTGCGGCAGCAACACCGGACGCGAGCCGGCAGCCACCGGTGGCGCGACCGGCGGAGGCAGCGGCGCCACGCTCAACCAGTGGTACCACCAGTACGGCGAGGCCGGCACGCAGCAGGCCGTCGAGCGCTACGCCGCCGCCTACAAGGACGCCACCGTCAAGGTCAGCTGGAAGCCCGGCGACTACGACCAGTCCACCGCAGCCTCGCTGCTCACCGACGCCGGGCCCGACGTCTTCGAGTACGGCAACGGCCCGACGATCGACATGATCAAGGGCGGCCAGGTCGTCGACCTCACCGACCTCATCGGCGACACGAAGTCCGACTTCAACCCGAGCATCCTCGAGCGGATGACCTACGAGGGCAAGACGTACGCCATCCCGCAGGTCGTCGACATGCAGCTGCTCGTCTACCGGAAGTCGATGCTCGACAAGGCCGGCATCACCCCGCCCGAGACCATCGACGAGCTCATCGACGCGGCGAAGAAGCTGACCCAGGGCAACGTCAAGGGCCTCTTCCTCGGCAACGACGGCGGCGCCGGGCTCATGGGTGGCCCGATGCTGTGGTCGGCCGGGCTCGACTACCTCACCAAGGACAACCAGTTCGGCTTCGACGACCCGCGCGCGGCGACCGCCCTCGGCAAGCTCCGCGAGATGTGGGACGCCAAGGTGCTGCTCCTCGGGGCGCCCAAGGACTGGTTCGACCCGTCGGCCCTGACCGCCGGCCTCACGGCGATGCAGTTCACCGGCCTCTGGACCTTCCCCGACCTCAAGAAGGGCCTCGGCGACGACTTCGGCGTCATGGCCTGGCCCGCCCTCGACGGCCAGGGCAAGGCGTCGGTCCCCGTCGGCGCCTACGGCTCGTGCGTCAGCGCCAAGAGCAAGGACGTCGAGGCCGCCAAGAGGTTCGCCACGTGGCTGTGGATCGACCAGACGGCCTACCAGCTCGACTTCGCGACGGCCTACGGCTTCCACATCCCGTCGCGCACGAGCCTCATCAGCCAGGCGTCGACGCTCGCGAGCGGGCAGGCGGCCGAGGCGGCCAAGCTCGCGACCGACGTCGGCCACGCGCAGAGCCCGATCCTGTGGACGCCCAAGTGCGCCACGGCCTTCGGTGACGCGATGAACCGCATCGTCAAGGAGGGCGCCGACCCGGCAGGCGAGATCGCCAAGGTCAAGACCGTGGCCGACGCCGAGCTGAAGCGGGTCCTCGCCTGACAGCGCAGGCCGACCCGGCGGCATACGACAGCGCCGCGCAGCGGAAGGCAGCCGACCGGGCGACGCCACCCCCCACCGAGCCGGGGAGGCCGTCGCTCGGTCGTCGCCTGCGCGGGCGCCAGGACCGCAACCTGTGGTTCTGGGTCTTCGTCGGGCCGTTCGTCATCGGGCTCATCGTCTTCGTCTACATCCCGATCGCCTGGTCGATCTACCTGTCGTTCTTCGAGTCCTACAACACCGTCACCCCAACGAAGTTCGTCGGCGTCGGCAACTACGTCGACATGCTGCGCGACCCCGCCTTCCGCAACAGCCTCATCACGTTCCTCGCCTTCGCCGTCTTCATCGTGCCGACGACCTTCGTCATCTCGCTCGGGGCGGCGCTGCTCGTCGCGCGCACCCGCGTCATGCAGTCGTTCTTCCGGTCGGTCTTCTTCCTGCCGACCGCGTGCTCCTACGTCGTGGCCGCACTCGTCTGGAAGATGTCGATCTTCAGCGGCATCCGCTCGGGCCTCGCCAACGCGGTGCTCGGCTGGTTCGGCATCGACTCGATCCCGTGGCTCAGCCTCGCCGAGCCGCCGTGGTACTGGCTCGTCATCGTGACGGCGCGGCTCTGGCTGCAGGTCGGCTTCTACATGATCCTCTTCCTCGCCGGCATCCAGCGGATCAGCCCGACGCTCTACGAGGCGGCTGCGATCGACGGCGCCGAGGGGTGGAAGGTCTTCCGTCACATCACCCTGCCGCAGCTGCGCGCGACGTCGACGGCGGTGCTGCTGCTCCTGCTCATCAACGCGTTCCAGGCGTTCGACGAGTTCTACAACATCCTGTCGACCTTCGGCACCTACCCGCCCTACGCGCGGCCGCCGCTCGTCTACCTCTACTACACGGCGCTCGGCTCGGGTCAGGACTTCGGCCACGGGTCGGCCGGCGCCGTCATCCTCACCCTCATCATCGCGATCGTCGCCGTGGTGCAGGGCCGCATCCTCCGACTCGGCGACAGGGGCGACTGATGGCGATCGTCCGCAGCAGGCGGCAGTCCCGCATCACGGGGTGGGCCCGCTACAGCGCCCTCGTCGCGGCGGCGCTGCTCTTCCTCGTCCCCTTCTACCTGCTCGTGCGCAGCGCGTTCATGCGCGAGCAGGACCTCGGCTCGCCCGACTTCCACTGGCTGCCGCCGGTCTGGGAGACCTCCAACCTCACGGGCCTCTTCGACAACCCGGCGATCCCGATGGCGCGCAGCCTGCTCAACTCGGGCCTCATCGCGGTGACCCAGACGGTCGGCGTCCTCATCGTGTCAGGCCTCGCCGGCTACGGCCTGGCGCGCATCCCGTACCGCTGGTCCAACGCCGTCTTCTACACGATCACCGCGACCCTGCTCATCCCGGCGGCCGTGACGTTCGTGCCGAGCTTCGTCCTCGTGTCGACGCTCGGCTGGATCTCGACGCTGCGCGGCCTCATCATCCCCGGGCTCTTCCAGGCGCTCGCGACGTTCCTCTTCCGGCAGTTCTTCCTCGGCTTCCCCAAGGAGATCGAGGAGGCGGCCTTCATCGACGGACTCGGCTACTGGGGCACGTTCTGGAAGATCGTCGTGCCGAACTCGTTCGGCTTCGTCGCGGCCATCGGCACGATCACCTTCATCGGCTCGTGGAACGCCTTCCTCTGGCCCCTCGTCATCGGCCGCGACCAGGAGTCGTGGACGGTGCAGATCGCGCTCTCGACCTTCCTCACGGCGCAGTCGGTGCAGGTGAGCCAGCTCTTCATGGCGGCGCTCGTCGCGATCGTGCCGCTGCTGCTGATGTTCCTCTTCCTCCAGCGCTGGATCGTCGAGGGCGTCGAGCGCACCGGCATCGGCGGCGACTGAGTGCGGTGGATCGTCGGCACCCGAGGCCGGTGACCCACCGCGCACCGCTGCGTGGCGGCGACCGACGGCGTGTAGCGGGCCGCCGGGGTCGGCCCGGTCGGGCCGGGTCAGCCCCCGTCAGGGCAGCTTGGCGACGGTGAGCAGCACCGCAGAGTCCTCGAGCGCCTCGAGGGAGTGGCGCGCCTGCGGGACGACGATCAGGTCACCCGGCGCACCCTCCCAGGACGCGTCGGCCGTGCTGATGCGCACCCGTCCGCGCAGCACCTGGACCGTGGCCTCGCCGGGGTTCTCGTGCTCGGTCATCGACCGGCCGGCGGCCATCGCGACGACGGTCTGGCGCAGCACGTGCTCGTGGCCGCCGTAGACCGTGTCGGCGTCGCGCCCGCTCGAGGCCGTCGTGGCGTGTTCGAGCAGCTCCCGCGCGAGGGCGGTCAACGACGACTTCTCCATGCACTCACCATGGCACCCCGGGGCCCGGCCGTCGATGGCGCCGACCCACTGATGGCGTATGCCGGGTGGCCCGGTCCCCGGGTCAGCGCACGCGCCGCAGGTGGTCGGGAGCCGGCATCCGGCGCACCTCGACGCTCCAGAAGCGGACGACGAGCGGGTAGGACGGCACGAGCACGACCCGGTGCTCGAAGCCGCCGTCCCCGGTGGGCACGACCTCGGACCGCTCGACCTCGGCGGCAGCCGCGACGGCGCGGTCGAGGTCGCGCCGGTTGGTGTGGAGCACGACGGCGCCGACGTAGGTGACGGTGGCGAGCTCGTGGCCCCGGTCGGTGTCGCCGGCGAGGAGGGTCCAGCTGAACGAGTCCCCGGCGATCGACCAGTCCTGCACCTGCGCGGCGTGGAGGTCGAGGGCCGCGAGGTCGCTGACGTCGGCGGGCAGCTCGGGCAGCTCGGGCAGCTCGGGCAGCTCAGCAGGCATCTCGGTCACCTCGCCATCGTGCCCCGTGGCGACGGGTGACGGTCAGTCGAGGTCCTGGACGTCGGCGCGCTTGGCGATCGTGGCGGTCGCGCGGCGGCACGCCATGACCGGCACGCGCGGCACGATCTCGTCGAGGAAGCCGAACCGGCGCCGGAGCGAGCGGTGGTAGGCGTCGCCGCTCGTGTCGGAGACGAGTGCGGTCCACCAGTCGGCGAGGTCGCCCCAGCCGGGAGCCGCGAGCGAGCCGCCGTACTGCTGGAGCGCGAGCCCGGCACACAGGCTGGCGAAGGTCATCCGCTGCTCGAGCGGCCACTCGGCGAGGGTGCCGACGAGCAGGGCGGCTCCGAAGACGTCGCCGGCCCCGGTCGGGTCGACCTCCTGCACCCGCAGCGCCGGGACCCGTGACTCCTCGCCCGTGCGTGCGTCGATGCCGAGGGCCCCGTTGGCGCCGTCGGTGACGATCGCGACGGGCACGCGGTCAGCGAGGGCGTAGACGGCCTCGACGGGCGAGCGGGTGCCGGTGTAAGCCATCGCCTCGACGGCGTTAGGCATGAAGACGTCGCAGCGCTCGAGCCGGTCGAGCACGTGCGGCGACCACTGCTCCTTGGGGTCCCAGCCGACGTCGGCGAAGACGAGCGCGCCGTTGTCGCGGGCCCGGTCGACCCACGTGGGTCCGCTCGCCCCGAAGGCCTCGTCCTCACCGAGGTCGACCATGACCGCGCGCGACCGCGGGGGCGTGCCGATGAGCTCGGCAGCGGCGACCGGCGCGGGGTGGCCGTGCGAGACCATGCTGCGGTCGCGGTCGACCGACATCGAGACGGTGACGGGGCTGTGCCAGTCGGCGAAGCGGCGGCTCCGGGCGAGGTCGATGCCCTCCTGCTCCTCGAGCGTGCGCCAGCAGAAGTCGCCGTAGTCGTCGTCGCTGAACGCGGCCGCGAGCCCCGTGCGCAGGCCGAGGCGGCGGGTGGCGACGGCGAGGTTGGCGATGCCGCCCGGGCACGAGGCGAGACCCTCGGCCCACACCTCGGTGCCCGGCTTGGGTGCGCTGGGGAGCCCGGCGAAGATCATGTCGAGGAAGACCGTGCCCCAGACGAACACGTCGAGCGACGGCTCGTCGGCGGTGCGACGGGACGCGAGCGGGTCGAACGTGTGGTTGAGAGGCACGCCCCCATGATCCCGCACTCCGGTCCGCGACTCGCCGGGATTGACGCCGACGTGTGCCGTGGGCCGGCCGGCGCGACCGCGAGCCCCACGTGGGCCGGCCGGCGCGACCGCGAGCCCCACGTGGGCGCGCCGTCCCTCCCATCGAGTGGCCCCGCCGTCACACCTTGGTACGGTCCGAGGGTGGTGCTGCCATGAAGCTGGTCATTCTCGGCGGGGGCGGGTTCCGCGTGCCGCTCGTGCACGGTGCGCTGCTGCGCGACACCGCGGACCGGCGCGTCACCGAGGTCGTGCTCCACGACACGGACGGCGCACGGCTCGACGTCATGCGGCAGGTCCTCGCCGCCCAGGCCGCGTTGCACCCGGCCGCCGCGACCGCGCCGCCCACGGTCACGGCGACGACCGACCTCGACGCGGCGCTCGCCGGCGCCGACTTCGTCTTCTCCGCGATGCGGGTCGGAGGCCTCGAGGGCCGCACCGCTGACGAGCGGATCGCGCTCGACCTCGGGCTCCTCGGCCAGGAGACGACCGGACCGGGCGGGGTCGGCTACGGCCTGCGCACGGTGCCGGTCGCGCTCGACGTCGCCGAACGCGTACGCCGTCTGGCGCCCGACGCGTGGGTCATCAACTTCACCAACCCCGCGGGGCTCGTGACCCAGGCGATGCAGACGGTGCTCGGCGAGCGGGTCGTCGGCATCTGCGACTCCCCGCTGGGTCTCGCCAAGCGCGCGGCCGGAGCCCTCGGTCACGACCTCGACGACCTCGAGATCGACTACGCCGGGCTCAACCACCTCGGCTGGCTCACGGGTCTGCGCCACGACGGCCGCGACCTGCTGCCCGACCTCCTCGCCGACGACGCCGCGCTCGGCGCCATCGAGGAGGGGCAGCTCTTCGGCACCGACTGGCTGCGGTCGCTCGGGTCGCTGCCCAACGAGTACCTCTTCTACTACTACTTCACCCGCGACGCGATCGCCCAGATCACCGGGGCTCCGCAGACGCGCGGCGAGTACCTCGTCGGTCAGCAGGCCGACTTCTACGCCGGGGTGGCCGCAGATCCCGAGCAGGCCTGGCAGCGTTGGGACTCCGTGCGTCGCGACCGCAACGCGACCTACATGCAGGAGACCCGCGAGGGGGACGACGGGCAGTCGCACGAGCGCGCCGAGGCCGACGTCGCGGGCGGCGGCTACGAGGGCGTCGCGCTCGCGCTCATGGCGGCGATCGCCCGGGACGAGCCGGCCCGCCTCATCCTCAACGTCCGCAACGGCGGCGCCGTCGCGGGACTGCCGGACGACGCCGTCGTCGAGGTGCCGTGCCGGGTCGACGCGGCCGGCCCCGTCCCCGTCGCGGTGAGCCCGCTCCCCGGCCACGCGCTCGGGCTCGTGCAACAGGTCAAGGCCGTCGACGAGATCGTCATCCGGGCCGCGATCGAGCAGTCGAGATCCCTTTCGGTGCAGGCCTTTGCGCTCCACCCGCTCGTCGACTCGGTCACCGTCGCGCGCGAGCTGCTGACGGCATACGAGAGCCGCTTGCCCGACTTCTACGGGTCACTCTCGTAGACCTCCTCAGCCCGACGTGACGGTGAACCTCCGGACCGTGACGGTGCGGCCCGACTCGCCGGGCGCCTCGACGGACAACCCCACGTAGCGGGCCGACGTCCCGAGCCTCAGGGAGCCCAGCTGCGTGCCGGGGCCGACCCGGCCGACGCGGCGGAAGGCCAGGCCGTCGTCCGAGATCTCGACGGTGCCGAAGCCGGGCGCGGTGCCCCAGTCGACGACCGCCGTGCCGAGGGCGCGGGCGTCGCCGAGGTCGACCACCATGCGGCCCGACCCGGTGACCTCCCACGCCGTCGAGTCCGCGCCGTCGACCGCCGCAGCCGGCGAGGTCATCGTCGGGGGCAGGGGTGAGGTCGGGAACGTCTGACGGGTCAGGGCCAGGTCGTCGAGGGGGTATGCCGTGCCGCTCACCCTCGCGGTCGTCGTCCGGGTGCGCGACACCGTCACGCGGCGGTGCTCGCCGTTCGCGAAGGTGAGGTCGACCTGGCCGTCGATGCCGCTCAGGCGTGCGGTGACGGCATCGTCGATGGTGACGACGAGGCCCTCCGCCGGCCGGCCGCCGCCGATCGCCGAGACCGTCGCCCGCGGTGCGAGCACCGCCCCCGACGACGCGGCGAGCGCGGCCGTGAGCACGCTGCCGTCGCCGGCGACGCGCTGCGAGCCGTCGTAGCAGGCCACGGCGCCCTCGGAGGGCAGCGCGACGTCGGTGTCGACCGCCGCGCCGGTGAGGTTGACGAGGCTGAGCAGGCCGCCCGCGAGGGACGCCGTGACGCCCGGCGTCCCCGGTCGCGGAGCAGCAGCCTCCGCGGTCGCTGCGAGCCGCGCGAGATCGGCCGACCGGACGTCCGGGAGGCCCTCGACGACGATGCCGGCACTGCCCGCGGCCGGACCGGCCGACAGCGTGAGGATGCTGTCACCGACCTCGATCGGGTTGGTCGAGCCGCGCACGAGGAACCCGACCCGGTCGTCGATGCCGACCCAGCGCGAGCTGCGCAGGACGCGGGGGTAGGAGCCGCGCGTCGTCCACGAGGTGCCGTCGTCGGACGTCTGCACGACGTAGGCCCGCCCGGCCGACGCCTCCCAGTCGATCGTCACCTCGGCGATCGCGGTCGGGGTCCCGAGGTCGACGGCAAGCCAGCTGTCGGCACGCGGACGGTCGGCCCGCGACACGGCCCACCGGGTCGACGAGCTCGCGTCGGTCGCGAGGGACGGGCCGCGGCCGGTGTCGCTCGACGAGGCCGTGGTCGGGCGGCGGGCCGCGAGGTCGGCGCCGTCCGCGGTGGAGCGCACCTCGAAGGAGACGATCGAGTAGCCGTAGGTCGGGTCGGGTGTCACGCCGAGCATCCGGACGTGGCGCGCCGTCACCGACCCGGGGACGTCGACGACGTCACGGCGCGCGACGCCGCTGGGCAGGGGACCCTGCGCGTCAGGGGCCTTGGCCTCGAGCGTGCCGTCTGCGGTGACGAAGGTGCGGCTGCCGTCCAGCCCGCGCACGCCGGGCATCGTCAGGTTGTGCAGCCCGAACGTGCCCTCGCGGTCGGCCACCCCCGAGCTCGTCATGACGACCTCGCCGCCGGGAAGCGTGGCGAGCCCGACCCGTCCGGCCGTGCCGAGGGTGAGCACGGTGACCGACGCGTCGTAGCCGTCGCGTGCCGCGGCATACGTGCGCACGTTCCGACCGGTCACCCCGAGGTTCGTGCGAGGGAGGTACATCGGCGAGCTGCCACCGAGGTTGAAGAACCAGTCGTCGTGCACGGGCTGCCACGCGAGCTTGACGAAGCCGGCCTTGCTGACGGCGCCGGCCCAGGCGCGCGGGCTCTGGTGCGAGACGATGCCCGGACCCGAGCCCAGGTCGACGGCCCCGGTGCCGGCGGCATACAGCTCCTCGGAGGTCAGGGGCACGGGCACGTCACCGTGGGCGGCGCGCCACTCGTGGAGCAGGAAGCTGATCGCGACCTCGGCGCGCGCCTCGGGCTCGTACTTCGGCTCGCCGGAGAACTTCGTCAGGCGGTACTCCGGCGGGTAGGCGAGATAGGGCAGCAGCCGCTCGGCGAGGTCGGTCTCGGCGCGGGCAGCGGCGCGGTCGCCGATCACCTGCGCGAGGAAGGCGATCGGGATGACGTCGCGGCCGTAGAGGTGCTCGCGGTCGTCGACGAGCGGCATGAGCGGCTCGCCCGCGTCGCTCATGACGCCGACGAGGCGGTTCCACAGCGGCTCGCCGTTGGGCTGGCGGGTCAGCACCTCGGGCAGCGGCCGGCCGGCGACGATGAAGTGGGCGGAGTTGCGGCCCGAGGTGCGCCAGAGCTCGGACTGGTAGTGCGGGCCGAACGACCCGTGGTTCTCGACGACGAACGTGTCGTAGATGTTGTGGGAGGTGTTGGTCAGCACCGGGATGCCGTCGACGAGGGTCGGGTTGGCCGCGTCGGCCTGCGGGAGCCCGGCCTCGTTGCGGCTCCAGCGGCCGTACGTGGCCATCCAGCTCTCCCAGCGGGGGTCGTCGGACCCCCACGCCAGGCCCGGGGCGAGGGACTGCGTGTAGACCCCCATCTCCTCGAGCTTCGTGTCGCCGACCCAGCCGCCCTTGAGGCCGTTGGGGCTCCAGGACCCGGAGGCGGGGTCGTCGGAGGTGCCGAGGGACGTCGTGTAGGCCGCCTGCTCGACGGCGATGGCCTGCATGCGGTCGCGCGTCTGTGGGTCGAGCTCGTCCCAGAGCAGGCGCGCGGCGAGCTGGACGTAGAGCTGGAAGGTGCTGTCCCAGAAGAGGGTCCGGCCCCACTCGGTGCCGCCGGCGTTGCGGTTGGTGCCGGCGAAGTGCTTGATGGTGGCCAGGGTGCGCTGCCGGAGGGTGGCCTCGTCGATGCCGGCCTCGTCGGCGTCGTAGTCGCCGCGTGTGAGCAGGAGCGCGTGGCCGAGGACGACGGCGAAGTTGAAGTCCGTCTTGCGGTAGGTGCCCGCGGACGCGTCCCACTGCGTCTCCGTCCAGCGGGTGTGGCGCAGCAGCGCGCGGTGGTAGGTCTGCGCCACCGCGTCACCGTCCAGCCAGCCGGCGGGTGGCGCGAGCGGCGCCACGCCGGACTCGGACACGCCGAACGCGGACGCCGTGGGCGCTTGGGTGAGGGGCAGACAGGTCGCGACTCCTCCCGCTCCGAGGAGCCCGAGGAAGCGGCGGCGAGAGGTGACGGTCGTTGTCATGCCGTGATCCTTCGGCGGCGCCCGAACGGACGTCAACGGTCCGTCACAGGACTGTCCGATCCGGACAGCCGCATCGGACAGGGCGCGCCACGAGTCGGGGCTTCGCATTCCGCGGCGGGCCCACCACGGCGCACGGTCGTGGGGCAGGATCGAGACATGCGACTCGACCTCAACGCCGACGTCGGCGAGTCCTACGGCGCCTGGACCCTCGGAGACGACGCCGCCGTGCTCGACGTCGTGACGAGCGCCAACGTCGCCTGCGGCTTCCACGCGGGCGACCCGCTCACCCTGCGCACGACGTGCCGGTATGCCGCCGAGCGGGGTGTCGTCGTCGGCGCCCAGGTGGCCTACCGCGACCTCGTCGGCTTCGGTCGGCGCTTCATGGACGTCCCGCCCGACGAGCTCGCGGCGGACATCATCTACCAGCTCGGTGCCCTCTCGGCGATCGCCCAGGTCGAGGGCACCGACGTGGCCTACGTGAAGCCGCACGGCGCCCTCTACAACGCGGTCGCCCACCACGAGGCGCAGGCCCGGGCACTCGTCGACGCCGTCGTGGCCGTCGACACGTCGCTGCCCGTCCTCGGCCTGCCCGGCAGCCTCGTGCTCGAGATGGCGACCGACGCCGGGCTGCGCGCCGTCACCGAGGCGTTCGCCGACCGCGGCTACACCCCGGACGGGCGACTCGTCCCGCGCACCGAGCCCGGCGCCGTGCTGCGCGACCCGGCCGAGGTGGCGGCCCGGGTGGTCAGGCTCGCCCGCGACGGACTCGTGACCGCCGTCGACGGCACCGACGTCGAGGTGCGCGCCGAGTCGGTGTGCATCCACGGCGACACCCCCGGCGCGGTCGCGATGGCGCGGGCCGTGCGCGCGGCGCTCGAGCAGTCCGGCGTCGAGATCCGCCCCTTCGCGGGCTGAGCGTGGACGCCCGGCTGCTGCCGATGGGCGGCGCGGCCCTGCTCGTCGAGGTGGCCGACACCGACGCCGCGCTCGCCCTCCGCGCCCACCTGGCGCCGCTCGTCGAGGGCGCCACGGGCGTGTGGGAGGCCGTCGACCACCTCGTCGTCGGGGCGCGCACCGTGCTCGTCGCGCTCCGTGACCCGAGGCGGCGCTCTGACGTGGGACGGGCGTGCCTCGACGAGGCGACCGGCCTGGCCGCGGCGGTGACCGAGGTGGCCGAGGCGGTCGTCGAGGTCCCCGTGAGCTACGACGGGCCCGACCTCGACCAGGTCGCGGCCCTGACCGGCCTGACCCGCGACGAGGTCGTCCGTGCCCACACCGGCACGACCTGGCGGGTGGGGTTCGGGGGCTTCGCGCCCGGCTTCGCCTACCTCGTCGACGGTGACCCGCGCCTGCAGGTCCCGCGTCGCGCCGAGCCCCGCACGCGGGTCCCCGCCGGATCCGTCGCTCTCGCAGGGCCGTTCGGCGGCATCTACCCCCAGGACTCGCCCGGTGGGTGGCAGTTGATCGGCACGACGGACGCCGTGCTGTGGGACGTCGACCGGGACCCACCCGCGCTGCTCGCTCCGGGCACCTCGGTCCGCTTCGTCGATCTCGACGCCACCGCCCACCCCCCGTCGAGTGGCCCCGTGACCCCTCCCGCCACCTCCAACCCACTATCGAGTGGCCCCGTGACCCCTCCCGCCACCTCCAACCCACTATCGAGTGGCCCCGTGACCCCTCCCCCCACCTCCAACCCCCCGTCGAGTGGCCCCGTGACCCCTCCCGTCCCATCCGTCCCGGAAACGCATGGGACGGCGGGGCCACTCGACGGTCTGGAGGGTGTTCAGGCTGGGACGGCGGGGCCACTCGACGGTGGTGGGGGTCGAGCACGTGGGGCCTCTGGGGCTTCTGGAGTTCCTGGGGTTCCTGGGGCTGTGGGGCCACTCGAGGGTGGGGTTCGTCGCGGGCTGGAGGTGCTTGCGACGGGGCCGCTCACGCTCGTCGAGGACCTCGGACGTCCGGGACTCGCCGACGTGGGAGTGGGCCGCTCCGGGGCAGCCGACCCCACGGCATACCTGCTAGGGCTGCGGCTCGTCGGGCACCTGCTCGACCCCGCGGAGGCGGGCGGGCCGGCGCCCGCGTCGCTCGAGGTCACGCTCGGCGGCCTCTCGGTGCGGGCCCACGGAGACCTGCTCGTCGCGCTGACCGGCGCGCCCTGCCCTGCCGACGTCGACGGCAGACCGGTCGCGCACGGCGCCCCCGTCGCCCTCGCCGACGGACGGCTGCTCACCCTCGGTGCGCCTGCGGCCGGACTGCGCACGTGGCTGGCGGTGCGCGGCGGCATCACGGTCGCGCCGGTGCTGGGCTCCCGCTCGACGGACACGCTGGCCCGGGTGGGCCCACCGGTGCCGACGGTCGGTGACGTCCTGCCCGTCGGAGCCGCGCCGCCGACGTTCCCCGTCGTCGAGGTGGCGCCCCAGCAGCCGACCCGCGGTGGCGAGGTCGTGCTCGACGTCGTCCCGGGACCACGTGCCGAGTGGTGCGACCTCGCCGGCGTGGACGAGGGTGCGTGGACCGTCTCGTCGCGCAGCAACCGCGTGGGAATCAGGTTGGAGGGCAAGATGATCCAGCGCAAGCCCGCGTATGCCGACTGCGAGCTCCCGAGCGAGGGCGTGGTCCCCGGCGCGGTGCAGGTGCCCCCCGGTGGCGAGCCCGTCGTCTTCCTCGCAGACCACCCGGTCACTGGCGGCTACCCCGTTGTCGCCGTGCTCACCCCCCGAGCCGTGGCGCTCGCTGCCCAGCTGCGCCCCGGCCAGCACGTGCGGCTGCGGTGGTCACGCGGGGAGTGACCCTCAGGCGCTGCGGGCCCCGGTCCCGGCGTCCGGCCCGTGCCGCACCCCCGAGCGCCACACCGACACCCGTTCGGGGGCAGCGGGCGCGCTGACCGGCGTCGGCCGGACGACGGGAAGGGCCGCCGGCTCGTGACGGACCGGGAGGATCATGGCGACGTCCGCGCCGTTCCAGGGTGAGACCCCGAGCTGGACCCAACCGCCGAGCCGCGTCGCGACGTCCCGCACGAGGGAGAGACCAAGACCCGTCTGGGAGAGGTCGTCGCGGGTCCCGTCGAGCACGATCCCGTCCTTCCCGGCTCCGCCGTCGTCCAGCTGCCGCAGGTCCTGGGCTGCGGCCGACCGCAGCATGTCGGTGGTGAAGCCGCGCCCCGAGTCGGCGACCCCGATGGCGACGGCGTCGCGCATCGGACGGGCATAGAGCAGCACGATGTCGTTGTCGTGCGTCGTGTAGCGCAACGCGTTCTCGATGAGGGTGTCGAGACACGCCCGCAGCCGCTCGCCCGAGCACTCCAGCGTGTGCGCCGACGACTCGACCTTCCAGCGGCGCTGGGCGACGGCCGACCACCGCTCGGCCGTCTGGTGCAGCACCGCGTCGAGCTCGACCTCCGTGACCTCGAGGTCCGACCCGACCCGCATGCTGCGCACGAGCCGCTCGCACACGCGGGTGAGCCGCGCCAGCTCCTCGTCGATGACCTGGAGGTCGGCGAGGTCCTCGCCGGGTGGTGTCCGGTCCATGAGCATCTCGAGGTAGCCGCGCGAGATCATGAGCGGCGACCGCATCTCGTGGGAGGTGCGCAGCGTGAGCAGCTCACGCATCGTCGAGTCGGCCCGCTCCCGGGCGGCGTTGACCGTGAGCTCCGAGAGGGCCTGCTGGCGTCGGCGCACGTGCCAGATCATGAGGCCATGAGCAGCAGCATGAGCGGGATCTCGCTGGTCTCCTGCCAGTCGAGGACGTCGACCGAGACGCGGTGGACGAGGATCGCCCCGGTCACGAAGGTGAAGACGCCGAGACTGACCCACGTGGAGCGTGGGCTCCACTGCTCGATGCCGAAGCAGAGCGCGAAGGCCGCCCAGGCGATGTGGTACGGCACCGTCTCGCTGCCGGGCAGCGCGATCATCGCGACCGAGCAGAGCGCCGCGAAGACGCTCCAGACGAGGACCATCCGGTGCCGCACCATCAGTTGTCCTCGTAGAGCCCGTACCCGACGCCGCGCAGCGTCTCGATCGGGATGTCCTGGCCGAGCTTGGCGCGGAGCCTGCCGACGCACACCTCCACGACGTTGCTGCCCGGGTCGAAGTCGAGGTGCCAGACGTCGTGGAGCAGCTCCTCCTTGTGGCACACCTGGCCGGCGCGTCGCATGAGGTGCGCGAGCAGGCTGAACTCGCGCTCGGTGAGCGAGGCGCTGAGCGAGCCGAACGTCGCCCGACGTCGCCCGACGTCGAGGCGTATGCCGGCCACCTCGAGGAAGCCGTCGTCCACGGGTGCGCGCGTCGGCCCGACGTTGCGCCGGACCCGGGCCAGCAGCTCCGTGAGGCTGAACGGCTTGGACACGACGTCGACGGCGCCGCGGTCGAGCGCCTCCACGCGGGCGCCCACGTCGGTGACGCCGGACAGGACGATCACCGGTGTCGTCTGCTTGCGCTGGTTGAGTGCGGTGAGCACGGCGAGGCCGCTACCTCCCGGTATCACGAGGTCGAGCACGACGAGATCGACGTCCCTCGACTCGAGCCGGTCTATCGCGGCGTTCGCCGATGCAGCCGTCACCACCGAGTGGCCCTGTGACGACAGCGACTTGGACAGCAAGGCGCCCGGTGACTCGGCAGGACGACGTCCCGGGCGTGGTGTAGCGGGGCAGCCGTCCATCCCGTGGATTCGGCAGCGTGAGCGCCGTGGTGGGGTTGTACTTGGTCAAGGACCACGCTGTCGTCGAGGAGAAGAGGACATGACACGCCGCACCGGGCGACGACTGACCGCGGCACGAGCCGCGGCGGCCTCCGTCGCCGTGGCGACGGTGCTGCTCGGGTCGGCGTCATGGGCAGCGGCCGACAGCGCGCCGGCCGTGCCGACACCGACACCCGCACCGCTGCTGTCACCCCTGGTCGGTGGGGCCACGCCCTCGACGAGCCCCGCAGGCCCGACCCAGCCCGCGACACAGCCGCCGTTCGATGCCGGGTTCGGCTCCGTGGCGGGCGACCTCGTGCTCCCGGTCTTCGACGAGATCCGCGTCGCGGCCGCGCTCTTCGCCGAGGCCGCGGCTCCCGTCCCGGTCGAGGCGCTCGAGCCCGGCGGTGGGTCGAGCAGCAACCCCACGCCGTGGCGGCCGAAGGCGGTCATCAAGATCCCGGTGGTCACGAGCGTGCCCCCGAAGGGCACCACGAAGCCGACCGCGCGCACCAAGGACGAGATCGTCTGGGCGGCATACGCCTCCGCCGCCGAGCGGCAGCGCTCCTGCCGCATCCCCGTCATGCTCCTCGCCGCGATCGGCGAGGTGGAGTCGTCCTCGCTCCGCGGCCGGAGGCTCGACGCGTCGCACGACGTCGTCCCCCCGGTCCGCGGTCCGGCGCTCTCGGGCGGCTCGTTCGCCGCGATCCGCGACTCCGACGGCGGTCGCTACGACGGCGACCCGGTGTGGGACCGCGCCGTCGGTCCGATGCAGTTCATCCCCGGCACGTGGCGCCTCTGGGGCGCCGACGGCAACGGCGACGGCGTCAAGGACCCGCAGAACATCGAGGACGCGGCGCTCGCCGCGGCGAACTACCTCTGCGCGGGCGGCCGGGACCTGTCGCGACCGGCCGACCTCTCCGCGGCGGTGCTGTCCTACAACCACTCGCAGCGCTACCTCTCGACGGTGCTCGGCATCGTCCAGGCGGTCGACTCCGGCCAGCTCGCCGGCCCCTGACCCCGCCCTCCAACCGTCGAAAGGCCACAAACCTGGACGCAGTTCGTGGCCTTTCGACGGTTGAGGGGGCGTGGCTGCGCGGCATTCCCACTGGTTCGGTGGGAAAGGGCCGCACTCTGGACCCGCTTGGGCGATGATAAGCAGTGGTTATACATTCGATTACATGACCGTCACCGACACCGCGACCGGCACGGCCCCGGTGCGCCCCGGCACCCGCCCGCCCCGCACCGGCCGCTCCAACGGCCAGTGGAAGGTCGACGGCGCCGAGCCCCTCAACGCCAACGAGGCGTGGAAGCAGGAGGACGGCGGCCTCAACGTCCGTGAGCGGATCGAGCAGATCTACTCGCGCGAGGGCTTCGCGTCGATCCCGCCCCAGGACCTCTCCGGGCGCTTCCGCTGGTGGGGGCTCTACACGCAGCGCCGCCCCGGCATCGACGGCGGCCGCACGGCCCAGCTCGACGACACCGAGCTCTCCGACGAGTACTTCATGCTCCGCGTCCGCCTCGACGGCGGTGCGATCAGCCTCGCCCAGCTCAAGGTCCTCGCCGAGATCAGCCACGAGTTCGCCCGTGGCACGGCCGACATCAGCGACCGCCAGAACATCCAGTACCACTGGATCCGCGTCGAGGACGTGCCGGAGATCTGGCGGCGCCTCGAGGCCGTCGGCCTCCAGACGACCGAGGCGTGCGGCGACACCCCGCGCGTCATCCTCGGCAGCCCCCTCGCGGGGGTCGCGCAGGACGAGATCATCGACCCGACGCCGGTCATCGACGAGATCCTCGACCGTTACGTCGGCGACCCCGAGCTCGCCAACCTGCCGCGCAAGTTCAAGTCGGCCATCACCGGCCACCCGAGCCTCGACGTCGTGCACGAGATCAACGACATCTCCCTCGTCGGCGTCGTCCACCCCGAGCTCGGCGCCGGCTACGACCTCTGGGTCGGCGGCGGCCTCTCGACGAGCCCTCGCCTCGCCGAGCGCGTCGGTGTCTTCGTGCGGCCCGAGGAGGCGGCCGAGGTCTGGCACGGGGTCATCCGGATCTTCCGCGACTACGGCTACCGGCGCCTGCGCAACAAGGCCCGCCTCAAGTTCCTCCTCGCCGAGTGGGGGCCCGAGAAGTTCCGCCAGGTGCTCCAGGACGAGTACCTCGAGCGCGAGCTTCCCGACGGCCCGCCGCCGGCACCCGCCAGCGGCCCCGGCGACCACGTCGGCGTGCACCTGCAGAAGGACGGCAAGCGCTACATCGGCGCGGCCCCGACCGTCGGACGCATCAGCGGCGACGTCCTCACCGGTCTCGCCGAGCTCCTGGAGTCGGTCGGCTCCGACCGCCTGCGCCTCACCCCGCACCAGAAGCTCGTCGTCCTCGACGTCCCGGGCCGCCGGGTCCGTGGCGCCGTCAGCCGTCTCGAGAAGCTCGGCCTCAGCACCGCCCCGAGCCCCTTCCGCCAGCACACGATGGCGTGCACCGGCATCGAGTTCTGCAAGCTCGCCATCGTCGAGACCAAGGCGACGGCCGCGACGACGATCGCCGCGCTCGAGCAGCGGCTCGCCGACGTGACGGAGCAGCTCGACACCCCGATCAGCCTCAACGTCAACGGCTGCCCCAACTCCTGCGCCCGCATCCAGGTCGCCGACATCGGGCTCAAGGGCCAGCTCGTGACGATCGAGGGCGAGCAGGTGCCGGGCTTCCAGGTGCACCTCGGCGGCGGCCTCGCCTCCGTCGACCGCGACGAGGCCGGCCTCGGACGCACCGTCCGCGGCCTCAAGGTGACGGCCGACGACCTGCCCGACTACGTCGAGCGCGTCGTGCGGACCTTCCTCGACCAGCGCGAGCCCGGCGAGACCTTCTCGTCGTGGACCCGCCGAGCAGACGAAGGAGCACTTCTGTGACCGCAGTCCCCCTCGCGACACCGAAGGTCCCGCGCAAGCGGCGCAGCGAGACCGAGCTCAAGGCCATCGTCGACGACTTCAACGCCACGCTCGGCGCCGACCCGGAGCACGAGCCGACGGCCGACGAGGTCGCCGCCTGGGCCGCCTTCCACTTCGACGGCACCCTCGCGGTGGCCTGCTCGATGGCCGATGCCGTCCTGCCGCACGTCGTCTCGCGCTTCGCGCCCGGCGTCGACGTGCTCTTCCTCGAGACCGGCTACCACTTCTCCGACACGATCGTCACCCGCGACATCGTCGCCGAGGACCTGCCGATCACCCTCGTCGACGTGATGCCTGAGCTGACCGTGACCGAGCAGGACGAGAAGTACGGCCCGCGCCTCTACGAGCGCGACCCCGCGCTCTGCTGCCAGATGCGCAAGGTCGAGCCGCTCGCTCGCACGCTCCCGCTCTACGAGGCGTGGGTGACCGGCGTCCGTCGCGAGGAGGGCCCGACCCGGGCCGACACCCCCCTCGTGACGTGGGACGCCAAGAACGGCCTCGTCAAGATCAACCCGCTCGCCGCGTGGACCTTCGACGAGCTCCTCGCGTATGCCGGTGAGCACCAGGTCGAGGTCAACTCCCTCCTCTCCGACGGCTACCCGTCGATCGGCTGCGAGCCGTGCACCCGCCGGGTCGAGCCCGGCGAGGACCCCCGCGCCGGCCGCTGGGCCGGCTTCTCCAAGACCGAGTGCGGACTCCACACATGACGACGACCAGCACCCCGACCACCCGCGTCATCGCCGACGACAGCGTCACCGACGACAGCGTCGCCGACGACACGGCATTCCGGAATGAAGGGTCGGACGCTCACAAGCTCGCGAGCGACCCTTCCCCGGCTCCAGCCAGCGACGGAGACGACCGGCGCCTCACCCACCTCGACGCCCTTGAGGCCGAGGCGATCCTCGTCATCCGCGAGATGGCCGGCGAGCTCGAGCGTCCCGCCCTGCTCTTCAGCGGCGGCAAGGACTCCGTCGTCATGCTCCACCTCGCGACGAAGGCCTTCTGGCCGGCGCCGATCCCCTTCCCGGTGCTCCACGTCGACACGGGCCACAACTTCCCCGAGGTCCTCGCCTACCGTGACGAGACGGTCGAGCGGCTCGGTCTGCGGCTCGTCGTCGCGAGCGTGCAGGACTACATCGACGACGGCCGGCTCCGCGAGCGCGCCGACGGCACCCGCAACCCGCTCCAGACCGTGCCCCTGCTCGACGCCATCAACGAGCACCGCTTCGACGGCGTCTTCGGTGGCGGCCGGCGCGACGAGGAGAAGGCGCGCGCCAAGGAGCGCATCGTCAGCCTCCGCGACGAGTTCGGCCAGTGGGACCCCAAGAACCAGCGCCCCGAGCTGTGGAACCTCTTCAACCCCAGGCACCGGCCGGGCGAGCACGTGCGCGTCTTCCCGATCAGCAACTGGACGGAGGTCGACATCTGGCGCTACATCGACCGCGAGGACATCCCGCTCGCGCCGCTCTACTACGCCCACGAGCGCGAGGTCTTCCAGCGCGACGGCATGTGGCTCGCCGTCGGGCCGGTGAGCCGGCCGCGTGACGACGAGGCCGTCGAGACGCGCCTCGTGCGCTACCGCACCGTCGGCGACATGTCGTGCACGGGCGCCGTGGAGTCCCCGGCCCGCACGAATGCCGAGATCGTCGTCGAGGTGGCCGCCTCGACCCTGACCGAGCGCGGCGCGACGCGCGCCGACGACCGGATCTCCGAGGCCGCCATGGAGGACCGCAAGAAGGAGGGGTACTTCTGAAATCCCCACGACGTTCTCCGCTCGTCCCCTGCTCCGATACCTCGCGGGGGCCCCACGACAAGGACACCCTGAGATGAGCGCCACCACCACGCCCGTCCTCGACCCGGCCGCCGTCGCCGGGGCCGCCCGCGGCACGCTACTCCGCCTCGCCACGGCCGGCTCCGTCGACGACGGCAAGTCGACCCTCGTGGGTCGGCTCCTGCACGACACGAAGTCGGTGCTCTCCGACCAGCTCGCCGCCGTCGAGCGGGTCAGCCGGGACCGCGGCCTGACCGCCGCCGACCTCGCCCTGCTCACCGACGGGCTGCGGGCCGAGCGCGAGCAGGGCATCACCATCGACGTGGCCTACCGCTACTTCGCGACGGCGAGCCGCTCGTTCGTCCTCGCCGACTGCCCCGGTCACGTGCAGTACACCCGCAACACGGTCACCGGCAGCTCCACCGCCGACGTCGTCGTCCTCCTCGTCGACGCGCGCAAGGGGGTGCTCGAGCAGACCCGCCGCCACCTCGCCGTGACCGCGCTGCTCCGCGTGCCGCACGTCGTCGTCGCCGTCAACAAGATCGACCTCGTCGACTTCTCGCAGGAGGTCTACGACCGGGTCGAGGCAGAGGTGCAGGCGGTGGCCCGCGAGCTCGGTGTCGTCGACGCCATCGCCATCCCGGTCAGCGCCCTCGACGGCGACAACGTGGCCGAGCGCTCGCCGCGCACTCCCTGGTACGACGGTCCGAGCCTGCTCGAGCTGCTCGAGGCGCTCCCGCCGTCGGACGACCCGGCGAACGAGTCCTTCCGCCTGCCGGTGCAGCTCGTCATCCGCCCCCAGGGTGCGGCCCGCGACGAGGCGCACCGCGACTACCGGGGGTATGCCGGCCAGGTGGCCTCGGGCGTCGTGCGCGTCGGTGACGAGGTGGTGGCCCTCCCGTCCGGCCGCCGCACGACCGTCGCCGGCATCGACCTCGGTGACCGTGAGCTCCAGGAGGCCTTCGCGCCGCAGTCGGTGACGCTCCGCCTCGCCGACGAGATCGACATCTCGCGGGGCGACGTCATCGCCGCGGCCGCCGACGCCCCGGAGCCGACGCAGGACATCAAGGCCGTCGTCTGCTGGCTCGGTGACGCGCCCCTGCGGCCCGCCCAGCGCCTCCTGCTCAAGCACGGCTCGCGCACGGTGCAGACCGCGGTGCGCTCGCTCGACGGCGCCCTCGACCTCGACGACCTCCACGCGGTCCCCTCGGAGGCCTTGTCCCTCAACGACATCGGCCTCGTGACGCTCCGGCTGGCGGCTCCGGTCCCGGTCGAGAACTACTCGACCTCGCGCCGCGGTGGGTCGTTCCTGCTCATCGACGCGCACGACGGACGCACGGTCGCCGCGGGCATGGTGGGCGCGACGCTCCCGACGGCGGCCGACGCCCCGACGCAGCCCGAGGGTGACGAGGAATGGGAGATCTGAAGCCGGCCCTGCCGGTCGTCCTCGACCTGACCGGCCGGCTCGTCGTCGCGGTCGGCGGTGGCCCCGTGTCCGCGCGCCGGGTCCGGGCCTTCCTCGACGAGGGCGCGGTCGTGCGGGTCGTCGCCCCCTGGCTCTGCGAGGACCTGCGCTACTTGGCCGTCGCCGGTCGGGTCGACTGGCTCGAGCGCGACTACGCCGGGCCCGCCGACCTCGACGGCGCGTGGTTCGCCCACACCGCGACGGGCGAGCCGTCCGTCGACCGCGAGGTCGCCGCCGACGCCGAGGCCCTGCGCGTCTGGTGCGTCGACGCGACCGACGCCGCCGGCACGACCGCGAGCGTCGCCGCCCGCGCCGACGTGGCCACCCCCGACGGCCGCGTCACCGTGGCTGCGTATGCCGCCGGCGACCCCGGTCTGGCCGTGACGGTCCGCGACGGGGTCGAGCGGGCGCTCGCCTCGGGCACCCTCGACCTGCGCCGCACGCGGACGCACGGCCGACGCGGCTGGGTGGCGCTCGTCGGTGGCGGGCCGGGAGCCGACGGCCTGCTGACGACCCGTGGCCACGAGCTGCTCGCCTCGGCCGACGTCGTCGTCGTCGACCGGCTCGCGCCCCGCGCCGTCGTCGACCGGCTGCCCGCGTCGGTGCGCGTCATCGACGTCGGCAAGACGCCCGGCCACCACCCGGTGCCGCAGTCCCGGATCAACGACATCCTCGTCGAGGAGGCCCAGCGTGGCCTCGGGGTCGTCCGCCTCAAGGGCGGTGACCCCTACGTCCTCGGGCGCGGGGGCGAGGAGCGCGACGCGTGCCAGGCCCACGGCATACGGGTCGAGGTCGTGCCCGGCGTGACGAGCGCGGTGAGCGTGCCCGCGGCGGCCGGCATACCCGTGACCCATCGCGGGGTCGCGCGCGGCTTCACGGTCGTCACGGGCCACGACGACATCCCGGTCCTGCCGACCGGCGGTGACCACACGCTCGTCCTGCTCATGGGTGTGACCCAGCTCGCCCGGACGACCGAGCTGCTCGCCCTGCACGGCCGGTCGGCCGACTGTCCGGTCGCGGTCGTCGAGCGCGGCTTCGCCCCCGACCAGCGCACGACCGTCGGCACGGTCGGCACCATCGCCGAGCTCGCGCGCGAGCGGGGCGTGCGGGCTCCCGCGGTCGTCGTCGTGGGCGACGTCGTGCGCCTCGGCCCTGACTGGCAGCAGCGCTGACCCGTCCCAGCAGCGCCGGTCCCGCTCACCGGCCCCGCAGTGCTGATGCGCCACTGAGCCGTATGCCGCCCGCTCAGCCGTGTGCCGCAGGCTGAGCAGTCTTGGACGCGCGCCCGCTCTCGGCTATCGTGGTCGCGAACGCATACCCCCATGGGTATCTGTCGACCAAGGAGAGCGACCATGTGCCGAGCGGCCACCTGCAAGACCTGCGGCAAGACGACGTGGGCCGGCTGCGGCCAGCACGTCGACCAGGTCATGCGCAACGTGCCGACGGACCAGCGCTGCCCCGGCCACGCGGAGTCGGAGAAGGCATCCGGTTCCGGTTCCTCAGCCGCATCCTCGGTCGCGGCTGACGCACGGCCCGCCACCGGTCCCGCTCAGCCGAGCGCGGCCGCCTGGGCCTCCACGATCGCGGCGAGCTGCGGCCACCGGACCGCCTCGGCCCGTCCGCCGAGCGCCGCGACGACGACGGTGCTGCCGGCGACGCACCACACCGTGAGCGTGCGCGAGTGCTCGCCGTCGAGGACGAACGGCTGCTCGGCCGCCTCGACGTGCGTCGTGCCGGCCACCTCCGGTGCCTCCACCGCTCGCAGCTCGCCGACGTCGGAGAGGCCCTTGCTCTGCGGCATCGTCCGCGGCAGCGAGCGCAGCTCGGTGAGGGCCGCGCGGGCGTCCTCCGGTGACGCGAAGGGGATGACCTGGATGAAGAGGTCGGCCCGACCGACCTCCTGGTAGCCGCGCACGCTCGTGACCGACCGGATCGCCCGCGCCCGGGTGATGGCCTCGCTCGTGCTGCCGCTCGCCCCGGTGCGGTAGGTCCGCCCGCCGCGCGCGATCCACGGGCCGCCGGGCACGTCGCCCGCGGCCAGGCAGGCGTTGCGCGAGCCGATCGACTTGACCTGCGCGAGCATGAGGCGTCCGATGTTCGTCACGCGGTCACGATATGCCGGGGGTCGCCACTCGCGGGGATCGGCCGGGTCGTGTCGACGGACCGAGACCGTGGACCCCCCGCACTCCCGAGAGGCAGCCATGCACGACGACATCCCCCTGACCGTGGGGCGCGTGACGCGCGTTCTCAAGGAGCGCATCCTCCCGGCCGTCCACGCCGATTCGGTGCCGCTGACGGCCCAGTGGCACGAGCTGCCGGGCGAGCCCGTGGCGCCGGCCGAGGGCCTCGCCCTCGACTACACGCCGTATGCCGTCGGCACCCCGTGGGGCGCCGCCTGGGGCACGACGTGGTTCCGGCTCACCGGGCAGGTGCCGGCGCACTGGGCCGGGCGCCGCGTCGAGGTCGTGGCCGACCTCGGCTTCGACCGCGACATGACGGGCTTCCAGTGCGAGGGGCTCGTCTACCGCGCCGACGGCACGCCGGTGAAGTCGCTGAACCCGCGCAACCAGTGGGTCCTCGTCGCGGACGAGGCCGAGGCCGGGCAGGCCGTCGAGCTCTACGTCGAGGCCGCCTCGAACCCGATCCTCGTCGCGGGCAACCCCTTCGTGCCGACGAGCGAGGGTGACATCGTCACGAGCTCCTCGAAGCGCCTCTACACGACCGGCCGCCTCGACCTCGCCGTCTTCGAGCGCGACGTCTTCGAGCTGGCTCTCGACGTCGAGGTGCTGCTCGAGCTGCAGGCCGAGCTGCCGGCCGGTCCGCGCCGCATGCAGGTGCTCCAGGCCCTCGACGACTCCATGGACCGCCTCGACCTCCAGCACGTGGCGTCGACGGCCGCCGAGGCACGCGCCGCCCTCGTCGACGTGCTCGCGCGGCCCGCCGGGGCGAGCGCGCACGAGATCTCCGCCGTCGGCCACGCCCACATCGACAGCGCGTGGCTCTGGCCCGTGCGCGAGACGATCCGCAAGGTGGCCCGCACGACGTCGTCGATGGCGACGCTCATCGACGAGACCGACGACTTCGTCTACGGCATGTCGAGCGCCCAGCAGTACGCATGGATCAAGGAGCACCGGCCGGAGGTCTGGGAGCGGGTCAAGGCGGCCGTCGACGCGGGCCGCTTCGTCCCGCTCGGCGGCATGTGGGTCGAGAGCGACACCGTCATGCCGTCGGGCGAGTCGCTCGTGCGCCAGTTCCTCCACGGCCAGCGCTTCTTCGAGACCGAGCTCGGGATCCGCTGCCGCGGCGTCTGGCTGCCCGACAGCTTCGGCTACTCCCCGGCGCTGCCGCAGCTGATGCGACGGGCGGGCTTCGAGTGGTTCTTCACCCAGAAGATCTCGTGGAACCAGGTCAACACGTTCCCGCACCACACCTTCCTCTGGGAGGGCATCGACGGCTCCCGCGTCCTCAGCCACTTCCCGCCGATGGACACCTACAACGCGCAGCTCTCCGGCGCGGAGGTCGCCCTCGCCTCGCGCCAGTTCCGCGAGAGCCGCGTCGCCACCGGCTCGATCGCGCCGGTCGGGTGGGGCGACGGCGGTGGCGGCACGACCCGCGAGATGACGGGCCGCGCGAGCCGCCTCGCCGACCTCGAGGGCAGCCCGAGGGTGCGCTGGGAGCACCCCGACGCCTTCTTCGACCGCACCCGTGAGCAGCTGCCGCACGCGCCCGTCTGGGTCGGTGAGCTCTACCTCGAGCTGCACCGCGCGACGCTGACGTCGCAGCACCGGACGAAGCAGGGCAACCGTCGCACCGAGCACCTGCTCGTCGAGGCGGAGCTGTGGGCGGCCACGGCCGCGGTGCGGACGGGGACGGCATACCCCCACGACGAGCTCGACGCGCTGTGGCAGCAGGTGCTGCTCCAGCAGTTCCACGACATCCTCCCGGGCACGTCGATCGCGTGGGTGCACCGCGAGGCGGTCGAGCAGTACGCCCGGGTCACCGAGGCGGCCGAGGCGATCGTCGCGCGGTCGCTCGCGGCGCTCGTCGGTGAGGGGGACGTCGTGGTCGAGGCCAACGCGGCGCCCTTCGAGCGTGCCGGGGTGCCGGCCGGCGGCGTCACGCCCCTCGAGGCACACGGCCGCGGGGCGTATGCCGTGTCGCTGGTCGAGCGCGACGGCGGCTGGGTGCTCGACAACGGCGTCGTCGCCGTGACCGTATCGGCCGAGGGGCTCCTCACCTCGGCCGTCGACCTCGCGACCGGACGCGACGCCATCTCGCCAGGCCGCGAGGGCAACCTCCTCCAGCTGCACGAGGACGTCCCGAACCGGTGGGACGCGTGGGACGTCGACCGCTACTACCGCAACCGGGTCACCGACCTGCGCGACGTCTCCGCCCTCACGGCGGCGGTCGACGACGAGGGCGTGGCGCGGGTCGTCGTCGAGCGTCAGATCTCGGCGGACTCGACCGTGCGACAGGAGCTCTCGCTCGCACCGGGCGCGCGTCTCCTCGAGATCTCGCAGCAGACCGACTGGAACGAGACGGAGAAGTTCCTCAAGGTCGCCTTCCCGCTCGACGTGCGCGCCGAGCACGTCGCCGCCGAGACGCAGTTCGGCTTTCACCGCCGGGTCACGCACACGAACACGAGCTGGGAGGCGGCGAAGTTCGAGACGTCGATGCACCGCTTCGTGCTCGCCGAGGAGCGCGGCTTCGGGGTCGCGCTCGTCAACGACTCGACCTACGGGCACGACGTGACCCGCGACGTCGTCGGCGACGACGTCGTCACCACCGTGCGGCTGTCGCTGCTCCGGGCTCCGCGCTTCCCCGACCCCGAGACCGACCAGGGCGTCCAGACCCACCGCTACGGGCTCGTCGTCGGTGCGGACGCCGACGTCGCCACCAGGGAGGGCGCGCTCATGGGCACGCCGGCCCGCCGGGTCAGGGGCGCTCACGGGGTCGCACCGCTCGTCACCGTGACGGGTGAGGGCATCGTCGTGTCGAGCGTCAAGGAGGCCGCCGACCGCTCGGGCGACCTCGTCGTCCGGGTCTACGAGTCGCTCGGCGGACGGGCCCGCGGCGTGCTGCGCCTCGACCTCCCGGTCGCCTCGGTGACGACCGCGACGCTCCTCGAGGAGCCGCTCGACGACGGCGGGGTCGCGGTCACCGACGGCGACGTGCCCATCGTGCTGAGCGCGTTCGAGGTGCGGACCCTGCGCGTCGTCCGGGCCTGAGGGGGACGAGCCCCCGGTGCCCTCCGACGTCAGGTGACGGCTGCGAGCACCCGGTCGATGCGCGGCAGGGTCACCGGGTCGTCGGGGATCTCGAGGAACCAGGCCGCGAGGCGCTCGCGCTCGGACTCGCTGCTCGCGCCGACCCAGCGCGAGCAGGCGAGCTGGCCGATGTGGGCCTGCTCGGCCACGAGCATCGTGAAGTGGCCCCGCCGCGTGACCCGTCCCGGGCCGCCGGCCTCGCGGTATGCCGTGTGGAGCAGCCGCGCCCGCGCCGGGTCGTCGTCGCCGAACTCGAAGAGCACCATGGCGAGCTCCTGGCTCGGGTCGGCCGGGCCGAGGTTCTCGAAGTCGATGACGCAGACCTCGCCGCCCACCGTGGCGAGCACGTTGTCGGCCCAGAGGTCGCGGTGGCAGACGATGGTCGACTCGTGCGGCTCGACGACCGACTCGACAGCGACGAGCTCGTCCACGAGCGCCCCGAGCTGCCCGGCGAACGGCGCGCCCTCGTCGAGCACCCGCTGGTGCAGGTCGCGCCAGCGCTGCTCGCCGAAGCCGGTCGCGAACCAGTTGTCGACGGCCTCGTCCGACGGCGCACCCGCCCGGTGCAGCCCCGCGAGGGTGCGTCCGACCGCGACCGGGTCGAGCCGGCGCGTGCGCGGTTGCAGGTCGACCCACTCGAAGACCCGCACCGCCGTGTCGCCGTCGGCCGTGCGGACGGTCGTGGCCACGTCTCCGGTGGTCGTGTGCCGGATCTGCGGTGTGACGACCCCGTGCCCGCGGGCCGCGTCGACGAGGTCGGCGTCCCTGGAGGCCGCGTCGAGGTCGGGCGTCGCGAACCACTCCTTGACGGCGTGGCTCTCTTGCCCCGTGTCGAGGCGCCACACCTGGCCGAGCTGACCGCGCGCGACCGGCCCGGTCAGGGTCGCGGTCCCGTCGAGGCCGTAGGCGTCCGCGACCTCCCGGGCCGCTGAGGGGGTTAGCATCGGATCTCGCTCGCGCTCAGGCGATCCCGGTCACGGCAGCAGGCGCCAGACGGCGACGCCGACCGTGACGACGGCGAGTGCGAGGGAGGCCCATCCGAGGGGCGACCGACCGGAGCGTCCACGACCGAGCAGGAGCAGCAGGGCGGCGAGGACGGACAGCACCGCTGCGACGACGGTCTCCTCGGCGCCGAGGTCGATGGTCCGGATGAGGATCGTGTCGGTGAGACCGTTGCGGGTCAGGAAGCCGAGCACGCGGATGAGGACGAAGAGCCACCAGCCGACGGTGATCCAGAAGAGCGCCACCCCGATCTGCCCGAGGAGCGGGTCGACGGTCTCGTCGGTGACTCGGCCGGGAGTGGGGCTCGCCGACCAGACCGGCTGCCCGGCATACGGATTCGGCGGCACGGGTGGAGCGGACGGTGGCGGGGCGGGCCACGACGGGTCGGCCGTGGGCAGCTCCCGCGTCGGCTCGAAGACGGGGATGGCCTGCGTCGGAGCCGCAGCCGCAGGCGTCGTCGGTCCGGCTGCGCCGGCACCCGGGCCGCGCGGCACGTTGGGCACGGGGACCGTGAACTGCTCGTCGGGGACCGTCGGCCCGGTGGACCCGCCTGAACCGGGGGTGTCGCTCATGGCGACAACGTACCTCTCGACCCGGCGCCCCGGCGGGGGCCGCTGTCGATATCCGGGTGCGTCGGTGCCGTCGGGTGGGGTTGGATCCTTGGCGACGGCCGGGCGAGCCACGGCCCGCGAGAGGAGAGTGACCGACCGTGATCAGCTATCCGCTCCTCGACGTCCGCGTGACCACGCCGACGCTGGAGCTGCGTGGCGCCACGGACGACCTGCTCGACGAGCTCGCGGACGTCGTGCGCTCGGGCAGGACCCACGCCGACCCGCCTCCCTACGACGACCCGATGTCGTTCTACGAGCCCGATCCGGACCTGCGCGTCGCGAGATGGCTCCGGGCGATCTGGCGCGGCCGCGGCCGGGTCGAGCCCGACGCCTGGCGCCTCTACCTCGTCGTCATGGTCGACGGCCGTCCCGTCGGGGAGCAGACGCTGAGCGGCGTGAGCTTCTCGACCCTCGGGACCGTCACCACCTTCTCGTGGCTCTCGAGCGACCTCCGCGGCCGCGGGCTCGGGCGCGAGATGCGCGAGGCGGTGCTCCACCTCGCCTTCGACGGGCTCGGCGCGAAGGAGGCCGCCAGCGACGCCTTCATCGACAACGAGGGCTCGAACGCGGTCTCCAGAGGGCTCGGCTACGCACCCAACGGCACCGAGTGGGCGACGCGGCAGGGCCAGCCGGCCCTGCTCAACCGCTGGCGACTCACGAGGGAGGTGTGGGAGTCGCGACGCCGGGACGACATCGAGCTCCACCACGTCGAGGCCTGCCACGCCCTCCTCCCGCTGTCATGAGCCCGACCCTGTTCCTGACCGTGGGACTGCCCGGCACCGGCAAGACCACGACCGCCCGGCGCCTCGAGGTCGAGCGCGGCGCCCTTCGCCTGACGAAGGACGAGTGGGTCAAGGCGCTCTACGGGAGCGAGAACCCGCCGGCGGCCCAGGACGTCATCGAGGGCCGCCTCGTCGAGGTCGGCCTCCGCGCCCTCGAGCTCGGCACCGACGTCGTCATCGACTTCGGCCTCTGGTCCCGGGACGAGCGTTCCTCCCTACGCCAGGCAGCCGCGGACCGAGGTGCGGTCGTCGAGATCCACTACGTCGAGCTCACCCGCGCCGAGCAGCGCCGTCGCCTGGACCAGCGTCTGGCCGATGCCTCACACACGACGTGGCACATGTCCGAGTCGGAGCTCGACGCCTGGGCCGCGAGCATCGACGTCCCGACGCCCGGTGAGCTCGACGGGAGTGAGCCGGTCGACGATCCTCCGGCCGGCTTCGCGACCTGGGACGAGTGGCGCCGTCGTCGCTGGCCCCGTCCGTCTGACGCCCGCCCGACGGGGGGGTATGCCGTCCGCGACGTAAGCGGGCACGCCGACGTCGCGGACGGCCGGTGCTCAGGCGGCGCCGTAGCGTCGGCGGGCCACCGTCAGCCCGACGAGCGAGACCACGGCGACCACCATGTAGTAGACGCTGGGAGCGTTGAGCGAGCCGGTGAGGCCGATGAGCCAGGTCAGCACGAGCGGGGCGATGCCGCCCATGACCGTGACGCCGACGTTGTAGGCCACGGAGACGCCGGTGGCGCGCACGTCGCTCGGGAAGAGCGTCGTCAGCAGGGCCGGCAGGGGGCCGAAGTAGAAGGCCATGATGACGCCGAGCACCCCGATGGACACGACGAGGACCGGGACCGTCGGCGAGGCGATGACGATGGCGAAGAGCGGCCACGCGAGCACGAGCGCACCCACGGCGGCCCAGACCATGATCCGGGCCGGTCCGACCCGGTCGGCGAGCCGGCCGACGAGCGGGACCCCGACCATCGTCACGATGCCGGCGACGACGCCACCGAGGTAGGCGGCGCTCGCCGGCACGCCGAGGTTCTTCACGGCATACGTCGGCATGAAGAGGATGAGGTAGACCGAGATGGTGGCGACGCCGACGCAGGCCGAGCCGGTGAGCACGCGCCCCAGGTGCTCGGTGAAGGTCGCGCGGATCGGGGCCTCGTGCGGCGTGCTGTCGGTGAACTCCTTGGGCTCGGAGAGGCGCGCCCGGATGTAGAGGCCGACCGGGCCGATGAGGCACCCGATGATGAACGGGATGCGCCAGCCCCAGGAGTAGAGGTCCTCCTTGGACAGCTGGTTGAAGAGCACGTAGCCGAACGCCGACGCGAGGAACATCGAGATGCCCTGGCTCGCCACCTGCCACGAGGCGTAGTAGGCCTTGCGGTGGGGTGCGGTCTCGACGAGGAACGTCGTCGCCGAGCCGAACTCGCCGCCTGCCGAGAAGCCCTGGACGAGGCGCGAGACGAGGATGATGACCCCGGCCCAGGCGCCGACCATGGCGTGGGTGGGCGCGGCCGCCATGAGGACGGTCCCCACCATCATGAGCAGGAGGGTCAGGGTCAGCGCCTTCTTGCGTCCGTGCCGGTCGCCGTAGCCGCCGATGAGCATCCCGCCGAGCGGCCGGACGAGGTAGGAGATGGCGAACGTCGCGAACGTGAGGATCAGGCCCAGGGTCTGGTCCCCCTCGGGGAAGAAGTTCTCGGCGATGACGATGGCGAACGAGGCGTAGACGATGATGTCGAACCACTCGAGCGCGGCGCCGATGGAGCTGCTCAGCACGGCCTTGCGGGCTTCGGCCAGGCGCTCGGGAGTCACGTCTGTCGGTGTGGCGGTCAGGGTCATGGTTTTCCTTCGGGACGGCGTGGGAGGTGGGGCGGAGGTCACGCGCTGAGGTGGGTCAGGAGGTTGGCGAGGAACGCGTCGCAGCGCTCGATCTGGTCGATCGCGACGAACTCGTCCGGCGCGTGGGCCTGCGCGATGTCGCCGGGGCCGCAGACGACGGTCGGGATGCCGGCCCTCTGGAAGAGGCCGGCCTCGGTGCCGTAGGCCACCTTCTCGGTGGAGGCCTCGCCGCCGAGCCGGGTCACGAGGTCGATGACGTCCTCGTCGTCCGGGGTGTCGAGGCCGGGGGCCTGGGCGCCGATGGACACCTCGACGCGGGCGTCGGGGTTCTCGTGACGCATCTCGGCCTCGATGCGACGCGCCTCGGCCCGGAACGTCTCGACGGTCGCGTCGACGTCCACCGCGCCGACGGCGCGGAACTCGAAGGTGAGCGCGCACTCGGCCGGGACGGTGTTGACGGCGATCCCGCCCTCGATCTGGTTGACGGTCGCCGTCGTGAAGGGCACGTCGTAGTGCTCGTCGAACGGGCCGTCGGTGCGGAAGCCGTCGGCGACGCCACGGACGAAGCGGACGAGCTGGGCGGCATACTCGATCGCGTTGACGCCGAAGGGCGTCCGCGAGGAGTGGGCCGCGACGCCGTGGAAGGTCACCTGCAGCATCGTCAGCGACTTGTGGCCGCGGATCACCCGCATGCTCGTCGGCTCGCCCACGATGCAGGCGCGGGGGCTCAGCCCGCGCTCGACGATCGCGTCGACGAGCGAGACGGCGCCGACGCAGCCGACCTCCTCGTCGTAGGACAGGGCCAGGTGCACCGGCTCCCGGAGCGGCGTGCTGCCCAGGGCCGGCACGGTGGCGAGGACGGACCCGATGAAGGCCTTCATGTCGCAGGAGCCGCGGCCGTAGAGCCGGCCGTCGCGGATCTCGGGGACGAACGGCTCACTGGCCCAGTCCTGCCCGTCGACCGGCACGACGTCGGTGTGCCCCGACAGGACGACGCCACCGGTGGTCGCGCCGTCCGCGGCCGGGAAGGTCGCGAGCAGGTTGGCCTTGGTGCCGTCGTCGTTCGTGACGAGGACCGGCTCGACGCCGTGCTCCCGGAGGTACGCGGCGACGAGGTCGATGAGCGGCAGGTTGCTGTCGCGGCTCGTCGTGTCGATCTCCATGAGCCGCGTCGCCCAGTCGAGGCCGGCCGGCTGGGTGGGTCGCGTCATCTCGCGGGTCGCGCCTTCGGGAGGCATCCGTCGCTCCTGTGTTCGTCGTGGGTTCGTCGTCGGTTCGTCGTCTGGTGGTCGTCTGTTCGTCGGTGCGGAGCCGGCCTTGAGCCGGCCGCGCCCGGGGACGAGAATGGCAGCCATGCCACGAGGAGCCCGGAATGCGCAGGATGGCGCGACGAGTGCTGAGATTCCGCAGGATTCCGCCGCACGTGCCGATGAGCTGGACCTGGCGATCGTCAACTGCCTCCAGCTGCACCCCCGCGCGTCGTGGACGCTCGTCGGCGAGGCGCTCGACGTCGACCCGGTGACGGTGGCGCGGCGCTGGCAGCGCCTCTCCGGGGCAGGCATCGCCTGGGTGGCCGGGCGGGCGACGGGTCAGGGGCGCCCCGAGTCGTGCCTCGCCGTCGTCGAGCTGAGCTGCAGCGCCGCCCAGACGCTCGCCATCGCCCGGCGCGTCACCGAGCTGCCCCACGTGCTCAGCGTCGAGCACACGAGCGGGCCGCGGTCGCTGACGATCCTCGTCGAGGTGCGTGACCTCGCGTTCCTCTCCCGCTTCCTCCTCGAGTCGGTCGGCACGATCCCGGGCGTCGTCGCGACGAGCAGCCACGCGGTGACGAAGGTCTACTCGATGGGCGACCACTGGCAGCTGCACGTGCTCGACGCCTCGCAGCGCGCCGTCATGATGCGGGCGCCGCAGCCGCGTCTGGACGGCCTGACGTCCGAGCAGACCGACCTCGCCCGCGGCTACGACGCCGTCGAGCGGCAGCTGGTCCTGCTGCTCGGCGAGGACGGCCGCATGCCGGTGGCCACCATGGCCGCCCGCGCCGGCCTCAGCGAGAGCACCGTCCGGCGGCGTCTCGCCGACCTCGTCGGCAACGGTCGCGTCGTCCTCCGCTGCGACATGGCGCTGCCCGACTCGGGCTGGCCCGTCATCAGCTGGCTCTGGGCCTACGCCGACGCCGGCGACATCGACGCCGTGGCGACGACCCTCCGGCGCCTGCCAGGCATCCGGGTGTGCTGGCGCATCTCCGGTGGTCGCCCCAACCTCATGATCGCGCTCACGACCCACTCGCTCCACGAGCTGTCGCACGTCGAGGCGCGGCTCGCCGCCGAGGTGCCGCAGATGACCATCCACGACCGGTCGATGGTGCTCCGCTCGATCAAGCGGATGGGCCGCGAGCTCGACCTCGACGGCCGCAGCATCCGCTCGGTGCCGCTCGACATCTGGGCCGACGCGGCCGGCCGGCCCCACTGACGCTCGTCGCCGACCGATGGCGTATGCCGTCCGCTCCCCCGGGCGCGCCGCCGCGGCTCAGGGGGCGCTCGTGAAGCGTCGTGGCTTGCCCGGGCCGAGGTCGGCCGCAGCGGCGACCGTCTCGACGGTGACCGGACGGTCGAGCAGCGCCTCGAGTGACTTCCGGAGGCCGTCCGCGTCCCCGCCGAGGCAGCGCGTGGTGACCGACCCGTCCGCGTCCTGCACGACCGCCCAGGCACGGACGCCGAAGCGCTGGAGCTGCTGGGTCAGCTCGACCGACTGGACCCGCCGCCCGTCCCCGGCCGCGAACGTCACCGCCGACCGGCCCTCGAGCCCGATGATGCGGCGCTCCGTCCCCGTGCCGACGAGGGCGCCGTGGTCGCCGGTCCGGTAGCGCAGCAACGGCAGGTAGGGGTTCTCGAGCGACGACACGGTGATCTCACCCGCCGTCCCGTCGGCCACGCGGTCGCCGGCCTCGTCGACGACCTCGACCCACGCGCGTCGCGGCACGAGCACGTGCCCGGCCCCGGTCGCCGTCTCGCACGCCACCGGGCCCACCTCACGCAGCCCGTAGAGGTCGAGGACGGGCACCCCGAGCGTCGTCTCGAGGTGGGCCCGGGCCGGGGTCGCGAGGTCGACGGCCCCCGAGACGAGGGCGAGCGGTGAGCACGGGAGGTCGAGGGCGGCATACGTCTGCAGGGTGAGGGCGGAGCCCGTGACGACCTGCGGGTCGGCGGCCGTGAGGAAGGCGCGTCGGGCTCCGGCGTCCGCCCACGCGGAGGCGTGGAGGCTGACGCGCGACATCGACTGGCCGCCGCGCAGCGTCATCGCGGACGCGTACGTGAAGGCCTGCTCCTGGTCGACGACGCTGAGCAGCCCCATCCGAGAAGGGTCCTCGCGCCAGTCGACCCCGACACCCGTGAGCAGGAGGTCGAGCAGGGCGAGGTCCTTGGCGATGTCGACGGGGTGCCACGGGACGACGAGCGCCGACCCGCTCGACCCCGAGCTCGTGCCCTGCACGACACGGTCGAGGGGCACGTCGAGGGGCACGAAGTCGGCCACGCCACGGGCGAGGTCCGCGCGCGAGATGGTGGGCACGTCGGCCCACGCATGCACCCCGAGTCGGCGCAGGTGCGGCACGACGCGTGCGAGCCGCTCCGTCTCGGCGACCAGCCAGGCGGGCGGCTCGGCGCTCGCTGCGGCCGCGAGCGACGGCACCTCGCGCCGCCAGGCCTCCAGCGTCAGGTGGTCGGCGTCGGTGAGCAGGTCGCCGCAGGCGTGGCTCCAGGCGGGGGCGTGTGCGTGCTGCCGGAGGGCGTCGAGGCGCTCGCGTCCGCTCGGGTCGAGGGCGGGGAAGCGCTCGGCGTCCGTGCGCACGGCGGCGCCCATCGGCTCGTAGCCGGGGAGGGCGGTGGGCCGGGCGACCGCGTCAGACATGGGTGTACTGGGCCGCAGCCTCCCGGGCCCGCCTGCTGGCGAGGGCCTTGGCGAGCTCGTCGGCGCGCTGCTGCTCGATGGCGGCGAGGCGGAGGGCGTCGGAGCGCAGGACGGTGCTCACCGCCTGCCACCGGTCCTCGGACTGCGCGTGGGTCTCGCCGCGGGGACGGATCTCGACGCAGCGCAGCAGGGCTCGTGCGACCTCCTCGTGCCGCTCCGGGTCGTCGCCGAACCACTGGCGCAGGGGCACCGCCGAGGGGAGGGAGGTGAAGTGCCAGATCGCCTCGACGAGGTCCGCGATGGTGCGCGAGGCCAGCGCCGGCCGCAGCGCCGGCTCGGTGAGCAGGTGGGCGGCGACGTGGGCGGCGAGGCGCTCGGGCAGGGCGGCTGACGCCATGCGCCGCAGCGCGGCGAGCGCTCCGGGCGTGAGCCGCTCCGTCCGCACCAGCTCGAGACCGTCGCGCAGCACGGCCTCGGTGACGACCTCGGGACGGAGGAAGACCGGGGGCATCGTGACGAGGCGGTCGGTGAGGGTGCGCAGCCACGGTCCCTCGTCCGAGTGGTCGAGTGGCTGCTCGTAGGGGCGGGTGCTCATCGCAGGGTCCTCCTCGGGCCGGTGTCCCAGTGTCGGCGCGCGAAGTGCCGCGCCAGCGACACGACGTCGTCGAGGCTGTCGACCGCCTCCACGGCGTAGTCGCCGGACATGGTGCGCGTGCGCTCGGCGGTCTCCGGTGCGACGCGGAGCACGAGCGTGCCACCGCCACCGGCACGGTCGAGGGCGCGAGCGGCCGCGGACTCGAGGCCCGGCTCCTGGCCCCGGCCGAACATCGACTCGACGCCGTCGTCGGAGATGACCGCGACGTGGCAGCGCCGGCGGGTGGCACGGTCGGCTGCTCGCCCGTCGTGGGCGGTGGCGAGGTCGTGCAGCGGGAAGCTCGTGCCGCCCCCGTGGTAGGTCAGCAGCGCCGCGACGAGCCGGTCGCGGTCCGTGCCGAGGTCACCGCTCGAGGTCACCTGTCCGGGGCTCGACCAGCTCGTCACCCGGACACGAGCGCCCACCCGAAGTGCGGAGAGCACGAGCACCGCACCGCCGAGGACGGCTGGCGACACGAGGGCGCGTGGGTCCGGCATCGAGCCGCTCGAGTCGACGTAGAGGTCGAGGTCGACGGGGCGCTCGACCGGGTCGAGCCCCTCCGCCTCTTCGACGACGCGGCGCTGCGTCGTCATCCCGGGCAGCACGGTCGCCGAGCGCAGCGTCGTGCCGGTCCAGTCGAGGTCGGTCAGGTCGTCGCCGAGCTCCCACGTCTCGAGGCCCTGCAGCTCGGGCTCGCTGACGGGCTGCTCGTGGTCGACGGGGAAGGGGACGAGGTGGCGCCGCGCGCGGGCGACGTACCAGTCGGCCGCGGCGTCGCGGGTGACGCCGAGCGTCGCGTAGAGCGTGGCGAGGTCGGCCGGCCCGAAGACCTGGCCGGACCCGCTCCCGGTCCCGTCGACCGCGCCCTCCGCCGTGCCGGAGCCGTCGCTGTCCGGGCCATTCGGCCCGGGGGCCTGGCTGTTGACGCGCGGGTCGAGCGCCGGGTGCGTCGGCAGCCCCGCGAGCGAGTCGTCCTCGGCGACGTCCGGGGCCGTCGCGCTGCCGCCGGTGACGTGGCACGGGGCCTGGAGGCCGGACGGCGTCGGCTCGGGCAGCCAGTGCCGCATCAGCGCCGCGAACCCGCCGGCCCCACCGACCGCGTCGCGGGCGAAGACACGGGCGTGCCGCGCGAGGAAGCCGGCGTCGACCTCGGCCGCGGTGCCGAGCGGCGGCACGAGGCTCCCGCTCGGCAGCGACCACATGAGCTCGTACGCACGGAGGTAGACGTCGAAGTACGTGTCCGGCGCCGTGGCGTCGCGGCGCGCGGTGCCTGCGCGCTGCGTCGCGTCAGGGGCCGGCTCGGGGTGCTGGGCGGCGACGGTGCGCCGGGACGCGCGGTAGGGCGCGGTCATGTCGAGCCCGGCGAGCCGGGTCAGGCGGTCGTTGATGAGCAGGTCGGTCCACAGGTTGGAGACCATGGGCGCGTCCGCGTCGCGGTCGACGAGACCACGGCGGCAGCGCTCGACGATGCGGGCCCGCCCGGTCGCGTCGGCAGGAGCGAGCACGTGGTGGCCGATCTCGTGGGCGAGCACCGGGACGGCGACGTCCTCGATGCCGAGCCGCACGACGGCGCGCAGGTCGATGGTCGCGCCGACGTCGTCCAGGTCGAACCACGCGAAGCTCGTCGTGCCCGGTGCGTCCGCAGGGGTCAGGAAGCGGGGCTCGCCGAGCCGCAGCGACGGCCCCCAGCAGGCGAGGGCCGTGGGCCAGGCTGCGCGCCAGCGCTGCTCGAGCCCGTTCCAGTCGACCGCCGCCGCCGTGGTCGCGTCGGTCATGGAGCGACCCCGGGGTCGGGCACGAGCCTGAGCCGGTGGCTCGAGCGCCGGCTCACAAGCACCGTGCCCCCGGCCCGCACGGCGCCCGTGATGTCGTCGCCGTAGCGGTCCCACCACTCCTCACGGACGAGCGGCGCCGGGTCCTCGGTGGTCGGCTCGCCCTCGTCGGGCAGGACCGCGTCGCCGAACGCGTCCGTGAGGACCGTCCACCGGGTGGGGCCCGACACGACGCTCCAGCGGTGCCCGTCCCCGCCGGTGACGACCGGCGGCAGGAGCCACGCGCCGCCGAAGCCCTGGAAGGCGCCGACGGGCCGCTTCTCGACCGCTGCACCCCACGCGCACGGCACGGCGGCGTTGCGCGCCAGCAGGTCGCCGACCTGCTGGCCCTCCTCGAGCCGGAGCACCGCATGTGCCACAGGGTCGGGCAGGCTCGCCGCCACCGACCGGGCCGCGGCGCGGAGCCGCACGTGCCCGGCGCGCCAGGCCGACACCGCGCCGAGCTCGCGCACGCGATCGTCGGTGAGCGGCACGTCGGCCGGCCAGACGGCGAGGCCCGCCTCGATGCCTCGCGCCCAGCCGGTGGCATCGGCTCGCCCCGACACCTGCGCAGCCGCCGTCACGAGGTCGTCGACGACGAGCGGGGTCACGGTGCGCAGGTCGAGCCGCAGCGCAGGGACGACCCACTCGAGCACCCACCGCGCGACCGAACCCTCGCCGTAGCGGCCCGCCGCGGTGAGCGCGACGACGGACCGCGCCCAGTGCGTGGCCCACCGGTCGACGACCGGCTCCGGGACGGACCCGGCCGGGGCTCCCTGGCGGGCGACGAACCGCTCGAAGCCGGGGCCCGCCGCCCGCAGGGCTCCCGCCAGCGCGGCGTCCGAGGCCCCACCGGCTCGCGCCACGTCGAGGTCGCGGCGCAGGTCGTCCGCCACCCGCCGGAGCGCAGCCGCCCACAGCGGGGCTGCCTCGACCGGCGAGCCCGGCCCGGCGGCATACGCACTCATGACGACCAGCGCAGCCAGGAGAGGTAGTTCGTGTAGCGCTGGTGGAGGTACTTGAGCGTCAGCGCGTCGTCGAAGGTGTGACCGTAGACCTTGCGCTGCGCGGCGAGGGACGTGAGGAGCCGCCCGACGTGGGTGATCCTGGCACGCACCTCGTCGGCGCCCAGCCCGTCGAGGCCGCGGTCGAAGAGCGCGAGTGCGTCGCCGACCGGGTCGTCACGGTCGAGCCCCTCGGCGTCGAACTGCCGGCACGTCGTGTCGAACATCGCGTGCAGCCACGACACCCGGTCGAGGCGCAGCGCCGCGGTGTCGTCCTGCTCGAAGACGCGCGCCTCGGTGTCCATCGGCAGCTTCTGGAAGAGGACGAAGGGCAGCACGGCGCGCACGTGGTCGACGCCGACCGCGTCGTCGCCGCGGAAGAGCGCCATCGCCTTGCTGTAGAGCACGAGCGACTGGAGCGCGCGCACCGACAGGCCCGCGGTCGTCTGGGTGCCGACGTCGCTCAGGGCGTCGCGGCCGGTGTCCTCCTGCTGCACGAGGTGGGGGTCGACGCCGGCGAGCCGCGCCGTGTCCTTGGTGCGGTACTCGAACTGGCTGCCCGCGCGCTCGAGGTACTCGAACTGCCCGGCGAAGTGCTCGATCCGGCGCAGCACCGGCCGCGGGATCGGCACCTCGAGCACCGCCCGGTGCAGCCGGTCGTGCTCGGCCTCGGAGAAGACGATGGAGTCGGGGACGACGTCCTCGGGGCGCACGCTCCGCTCGGCGCGCGAGACGAGCGCCGAGAGGAAGCGGTTGTTGAAGGGCAGCGCCGCGACGACGACGTCGATGCGGTCCCGGAGCGCGTCGATGACCTGGTAGGTGCCGCCGCCGGCGTCGTCGTTGGCCGTGAGGTACCACGCGCTGTGGCCCGTCTCGTAGACCTGGTCGAAGGTCTCGACGTAGCCGTCGGCGAGCACGGTGAGCAGCGCCGACTGCGTCCGCGTCGGGATGCGGTTGTACTCGTCGACGATCTTGACGCGCATGCCGAGCCACGAGCGCCACGCCACCTCGACGTCCGAGAGCCTCTCGGCCTCGACGAGGTCGCGCGGCAGCGGCGTGCCGAAGAGGTCGGCGACGGTCAGCTGCGGGTGGCCGTGCTGCATGCCCCGTCGCATCTCGGTCGGGGTGTAGCCGGCGAGGACGCCCATGAGCAGGGCGCTCGCGGTCTTGCCGCGCCCCGGGCCGCCGACCATGAGGCAGCGGCCGCGCACCATGAAGGTCAGCAGCGGCATGAGGACGAAGCTCGAGTAGGACTGCCCGCTCGGCAGCGTCAGCTCGCCGCGACTGTCGCCCAACGGGATCCGCTCGCTCGGGCCGTCGTGGAACTCGACGTCGTAGTGGGGGCTGATGATGGCGTGGTTCGTGATCCAGAAGTACGCCTGCCGCAGCTTCTCGTCGAGGGGCGGGCCCGCGTCGCCGCCGGCCTCCCGGGACGTGCCGTAGAGGTCAGTGAGGTCGAGCTCGTCCGTGTGCCGTCCGGCCGCGCCGGGGCGCGTCGGTGCGTTCGAGACGTGGCCGAGCCCCGTGTGTGCCTGCTCCCCTGACGTGGTCACGCTCGTGATTGTGCCAGCCGGACCGCGGCGGGCCTCAGCCCACGGGGTCGGCGAGCTGCCAGCCCGCGGCGATGACGTCGTCGACGGCCGCGGTGGCCGCGGCCAGCCGCTCCTCGTGGCTGCCGCGCACCTCGACCCACGGCACGCCTCGCGCAGCGAGCTCCTCGCGGAACCGGCCCTGCATCCACGCCCGCACGTGCTCGCCGTCGCGCATGCCGTCCTGGACGAACGGGATCTCGTCGCCGGTGAGGACGTAGAGGGCGGGTGCCGGCCGCGCGTCGGCGAGGGCGCGCACGGTCGGCGACGGCGAGCCGACGTAGCGCTCGTGCCAGAGCGTCGTCGCGAAGGCGTCGGTGTCGCAGACGAGCAGTGGTCGGGGCGCGGCGGCGGCCGCGGCGTCCTCCTGTGCTGCCTGCTCGCGCGCGACGAGGTCGAACTCGGCGGTGTGCCAGGGCGCGGTGAGCCCGCCGGGTCGCCGCTCGGTCCACTCCCGGCCGAACTCGGGGACGACCGTCGTGCCGTAGTGCTCGCCGAGGGCCTCGGCCAGCGTCGTGGTGCCGGTCGACTCGGCGCCGACGACGACGACGCGCTTGGCGAACCATGCCCGCACCGGCGACGGGAGCGCCCACCACGACCCGGCGACGTCGGCGCGCACCGCGGTGCCCGAGATCGGGGTCGAGGCCCGTCCCGGGTCGACCTGCACCCACGTCGCGCCGAGCCTGCGGGCCATCTCCTCGCCGTAGGCGTCGCTCGTGAAGACCGCGTCGACGGGACCGTCGAGGTGCGACTCGATGACCTCCATGTGCAGGTCCCAGACCTCCGGCGAGTCGAAGTCGACGTCGTGGTCGTCGGGGGCCGCGACGACGCGAGCCGTCGGGTGCTCGGCCTGCACCCAGCCGACGCGGACGTCGACGGGGATCGATTCGACGGCGTGCGCCATGACCTCGACGGTGACCCGGTCGCAGGTGCTCGTCGCGGCCCGCACGAGGGCCTGGTGGCCGGCGTGGAAGGGGTAGAACTTGCCGATGACGAGCCCGTGCCCGTGGCGCCCGCTCACCGTCCGCCCACCTCGCCTGCTGGAGCCCGGGAAGGGTCGCTCGCGAGCGTGCGAGCGAGCGAGCCTTCACTCCGGAAGGCCGCGTCGCGGGTCCCGGCCACGTCCGCGGGCGTGTCGCGCAGCCGCCACCACTGCCAGAGGCCGACGGCGCAGAGGACGAGGAAGCCGGCATACAGCACGGCGGTGAGCGTGAGCCCCTTGTGGAGGTAGAGGGGGACGTAGAGCAGGTCCGCGGCGATCCACAGCACCCAGTTGCCGATCCACTTGAAGCTCAGCATCAGCTGCGCCACGAGGCTGAGGGAGGTCGTCAGGGCGTCCCACGTCGGCACGTCGGAGTCGGTGTGCCGGGTCAGCAGCGACCACACCGCCCACGTCGCGACGGCGACGAGCACCACCGCGACCGGCCAGAACCAGCGCGGCGTGCGGCGCACCGTCAGCGGCCCGCGGTCGGGACCGCCACGCAGCCAGGCCCACCAGCCGAGGACCGCGAGCGCGATGTAGAGCACCTGGAGGGCGGCGTCGCCGTAGAGGCCGGCGCCGGTGAACAGCACGAGGAAGAGGACGTTGTTGGCGATGCCGACGGGGAAGTTCCACACGCTGCGGCGCACGACGAGGGCCACGCACGCGGCGCCCGTCACGAAGCCCGCCACCTCGGTCCAGTCCATGAGGCGTCAACGTACACGCGCGAGGGCGACGCGAAGTCGGGCGGTCACGAGCTCCAGCTGGGGAAGCCGGGAGCGAGCTCGTGACCGCCCGACGTGCGAGCGACCGGTCGTCTCAGGCGAAGGCGATGAAGGCCACGGGGTTGGAGGTCGGCTGGTCGGAACCGCCCTCGGGCTCGACCGTGATGCCGGCGCCCTTGGAGTGGCTGGCGTCGCCGCTCAGCACGACCACCTGGTCGCCGCCGCCGGGCATGAGGCCCGCCGAGGTCATGTGACCCGTCGCGTCCTGGAGCCACAGCTGGAAGACCTTGCCCGAGGGCGGCTGCGACATGCCGGAGGTGACGATGACGGCCTTCTGGAGCGAGTTCGAGCGGACGACCGTGGCCGTCGCGCCCCCGGCGAGCCGCGCCCCGTAGCGCGTGGCGTCAGGTGCTGCGAGCACCTGGTCGGCGATGGCCCGGGACGGGTCCTTGTCGATCTGCTTCCACACGGTGAACCCGCCGATGGCGAGCACGGCCACCGTGGCGGCCGCGACGACGACGCGCCAGCCGCGGGCGAGCCCACGGGCCGAGCGGGACCGGCGTCGGCCGGCGAGGTCGTCGCCGTGCTCGATGCGGGTCTCGGGGGCGGCAGCGGCCGGAGCCTGGACGGGGGCCGGCGGCGTGGACGTGACGTCCTCGTCGGCGGCGTCGCCCTGCTGCGCGGTGAGCGGCGGCAGGGGACGGACGGTCGCGATCTCGGCGAGCACCTTGGCCCGGAGCGAGGCCGGCGGGGCGACCTCGGTCAGCACCGACAGCTCCGACGCGGCGGCGACGAGGCTCTCGACCTCGGCCTGGCAGGCGGTGCAGCCGGCGAGGTGACGCTCGAAGCGCGCCCGCTCGACGTCGTCGAGGGCGTCCACGGCGTAGGCACCCGACAGTGCGTGGATGTCCTCGCTCACAGTGTCACCCCCAACGTGTCTCGTAGTCTGATCAGTCCATCACGGATGCGTGTCTTGGCGGTCCCGAGTGGCAGATCGAGCATGGTGGCCACCTCCGTATGGGTGTATCCCGAGAGGTAGGCCAGCTCGAGGGCCTGCCGCTGAACCGGAGTGAGCGTCTCTAACGCCCGATGAACCCGCTCCGCATCGAGCCGTTCGACGACGGCCTCCGCTGTGGAGTCGTGGGTGACGTCCTGGTTGCTGGCGCCGTATCCCTCGTCGCGGTGGCGGGCTGCCTCCGCCGACCGGACCCGGTCGACGGCCTTGCGGTGAGCGATGGTGAGCATCCACGAGAGAGCACCACCTTTGCTCGGGTCGAAGCGTGCGCTGTGTCGCCAGATCTCGAGGAAGACCTCCTGGGTGACTTCCTCGGACTGGGCCGGGTCGCGCACGACCCGGCGGACGAGACCGAAGAGGCGGGGGGAGACGGCGTCGTACAGCTCTGCGAACGCCGTCTCGTCTCCCGTCGCCGCTCGGCGGAGCAGCTGCTCCGGGGTGACTGGGCGGGCGGGTCCCTCCGGCGAGTCATCGCCGGAGGGAACCACCGAGAACCGTGACATGGGGTCCATTGTGTCGCCCGTCGTCGTGGTCTGCGTCAGCCTGGTCAGGAGACGATCAGGGCATCAGGACGCCGTCGATGATGTACACCGTGGCGTTGGCGGTCGGGACGTTGCCGCAGATGACCTTCGCGTCGGCCTTGCCCACGGTGAAGTTCTCGCCAGAGCCCTTGACCGTGATCGTGGTGCCGGCGAGCGTCTTGTGGTCGCCCGCGAGCTGGTCCGGCGAGAGCTTGCCGGCCACGACGTGGTTCGTGAGGATCTTGGTGAGGGTCGGCTTGTCGGCGAGGACCTTCTTGAGGTCGGCGGCCGGGATCTTGGCGAACGCGTCGTTGACGGGCGCGAAGACGGTGATCTCGGGAGCCGAGTTCAGGGTGTCGACGAGGCCGGCCGTCTTGACGGCGGTGACGAGCGTCGAGAGCAGCGGGTTGGCGCTCGCGGCGGTCGCGACGGGCTCGGTGGCCATGCCGTTGAACGAGCCGGCACCGTCCTTCGGCACGGCGGCGCAGCCCTCACCGAAGACGGCCGCGGCAGCGTCCATCGACTCGGACGAGGTCATCGTGTCGGAGGGCGTGCTCGTCATGGCGTCCGAGGACGTCGCGGCGGGCGTGCTGCCGGCACCGGCGGAGGCGGTGTTGTCGCTCGAGCTGCCACAGGCCGCGAGGCTCAGGGGCAGGGCGATGGCGAGGGCGACGAGGCCGGTACGGGTCTTCATGCTCTTCATGTCAGTCACTCCTTGTGGCTGTGTGGTGCACGGTCATGGGGGATTCGGTGCCGTTGTGGCTCCGGATTGCTTGTCGGAGAAGTTTTTTCGCGGATCTTGGGCCGTATGCGTTCACGCGACGGTCACCACCACCTCCTGGATGCCGCTCGACCCGCTGGGGAACGGCGTGGCGCGTTCGGTGATCTGCGCCTGACCCTTGAGGTCGGTGGCGCGCACCGCGATGCGGTGGAGTCCTGGCTTGGCGTCCCACTCGAGGTACCACTGGCGCCAGTAGTCGATGCCGACGTCCGGTCCGAGCTTCGTCTTCTGCCACTGGCCGTCGTCGACCTTGACCTCGACGGTGCCGACGCCGCGGTGCTGGGCCCAGGCGACGCCACCGATGGCGGTCGTGCCGGCCTTGATCGTCGACAGCGGCGCGGGCGTGTCGATGCGCGCGCTCGTCTTGATCGGGGCGTCCGTCGCCCACTGCCGCTTCGTCCAGTAGGCCTGGTCGGCGGCATACGTCGTCAGGGTGAGCTTGGTCAGCCACTTCGTCGCGCCGACGAAGCCGTAGAGGCCGGGCGTGATGAGGCGGGCGGGGAAGCCGTGGGTGGCGCTGAGCTGGGCGCCGTTCATGCCGATGGCGATCATCGCGTCGCGCCCGTCGCGGACGACGGCGAGCGGCGTGCTGATGGTGAAGCCGTCGACGGCGGTGCTCAGCACCTGGTCGGGGCTGCCCGTGATGCCTGCGCGGTCGAGGACGTCGGTGAGCCTGACCCCGAGCCAGCGGGCGGCGCCGATGTAGCCGCCGCCGACCTCGTTGGAGACGCACGTCATGGTGATGTCGCGCTCGATGAGCGGCATGGCGGCGAGCTCGGCGAAGGTCATCGTGAAGGGCTTCTCGACCATGCCGTCGACCTCGAGCGTCCACGTGTCGACGTCCACCTGCGGCACGACGAGGTTGGTGTCGACGCGGTAGAACGTGTCGGTCGGCGTGCGCAGCGGCGAGATCCCGGTGACGGTGGACTCGAGGCCCTTCGGCAGCGCCTTCGCCTTGTCGGCCGCGGCGGGCAGGGCGACCTTCTTGACCGACTGGGCGCCGGCGCGCAGCTGGCCACCGACGGCGGCGAGCACCGCGAGGGCGGTGACGCCGAGCGCCCCGCCGAGGAATCCGCGACGTCCGGCGGTCGAGCGTGCCGTGGCCGAGCGGGTGCCGGGTTCGGTGGCGTTCGTCATGACCGAGCCACGCGGCCCGGTCGTCTCCCCGGCGACGTCTCCGGAGGCGGTGCGGGCGAGGCCGGCGAGCCAGACGAGGGTCGCGACGCCGGCGGCCATCGCCGCGAGGGCGGGCAGGGCGTCGAGCGGACGGGCGGCGGGACGCAGCAGCGCGGCGGCCCCGGCGAGGCCGGTGAGCAGCACGATGAAGCCGACGGCGAGGGGCATCCGGCGTCGGGCGAGCAGGCCGGCCACGGCGGCGAGGACGAGCGTCACGACGAGCACCGACCCCTGGAGGATCAGCTTGTCGTTCGTGCCGAAGGTCGCGATCGCCCACTCCTTGACGGGCGTGGGGGTCAGGTCGATCACGGTCGACCCGACGGCGAGCACCGGCGACGATGCGGGAGCGAGAAAGCCCGCGACGAGGTGGCCGGCTGCGATCCCGGCGACCGCGGCGAGGATCCCGCTGAGGGCAAATCGTAGGCGCGTCATGCCTTGTCGTTCGGCGCGACAGGGGTTTCCGGATTGTCCGACCGGTGCGCACCGGCCCGCGCGGGCGTCCGTGGACCGTGCGGGAAGAGCGCCGCAGTCGGCGTTGTTCACCCCACGTGAAGAACATCGGATTCCTCTCGTTCGGGCACTGGAACCCCTCCCCGCACTCGGGGACGCGGTCGGCCTCTGACGCCCTGCTCCAGTCCATCGACCTCGCCGTCGCTGCCGAGGAGCTCGGCGCGGACGGCGCCTACTTCCGGATCCACCACTTCGCCCGCCAGCTCGCCTCGCCGTTCCCGCTCCTCGCCGCGGTGGGCGCCCGCACGAGCCGGATCGAGATCGGGACCGGCGTCATCGACATGCGCTACGAGAACCCGCTCTACATGGCCGAGGACGCGGGCGCGGCCGACCTCATCTCCGGCGGCCGGCTCCAGCTCGGCATCAGCCGTGGCTCACCCGAGCAGGTCGTCGACGGCTTCCGCTACTTCGGCTACGAGCCCGTCGACGGCGACCACGCCGCGATGGCCCGGCAGCACACCGAGGTCTTCCTCGACGTCCTCTCCGGCCGGGGGTTCGCCGAGCCGAACCCGCGCCCGATGTTCCCCAACCCGCCCGGTCTGCTCCGCATCGAGCCGCACGCGCCGGGGCTGCGCGAGCGCATCTGGTGGGGCGCCGGCAGCCGGGCCACCGCCGAGTGGACGGCCGAGCAGGGGATGAACCTCATGAGCTCGACCCTCCTCACCGAGGACACCGGCGTGCCGTTCCACCAGCTGCAGGCCGAGCAGATCCAGCGCTTCCGCGACGCGTGGACGGCGGCCGGGCACGAGCGCGAGCCGCGGGTCTCCGTGAGCCGCAGCGTGTTCCCCATCGTCGACGACCGGGACCGCGCGTACTTCGGCCGCGAGTCCGCCAGCCAGGACCAGGTCGGCCACCTCGACGGCGGGACGGCGCGCTTCGGCAAGACGTATGCCGGTGAGCCCGACCAGCTCGTCCGTGACCTCGCGGAGGACGAGGCGATCGCCGCCGCCGACACGCTGCTGCTCACCGTGCCCAACCAGCTCGGCGTCGACTACAACGCGCACGTCATCGAGAGCCTCCTGACGCACGTCGCGCCGGAGCTCGGCTGGCGCTGACCGCCTCGGTCCCCCACGACACACCAAGCCGGTCCGGCGCGGGGTGGCCCCGCACGGGCACCGTCCCCGCGCGGCACTTCGTGTGTCGCGCGGGCCCGCGCCAGGCCCTCAGCCGCGCGCGAGCAGCCTGCGGATCGTCGAGCCGTATGCCGCCCCGGCCACCTTCGCGACGACGGGGTCGAGGCGCGCGGGTACGCCGCGCACCCCGATGCGCTGCCTCCACACGACCGTCGAGCCCGAGGCCGTGGGCGTCACGAGCAGGTCGATCCGACCACGGACGACCTTGCCCTCCTTGCGGATCCGGGCGCTCCCGGGTGAGTGCGGGGTCGGCGGGTCGATCGCCTGCACGACCATGACGTCGTCGAAACCGACGGGCCCGAGCCCTGTGCGCGCGACGAAGCGTGACCCGTCGACGAGGTCGCTCGCCGCCATCGCCGTGCCCGTCACCGTCGTGAGCGGGATGACGGCGGTGTGCGCGCGCAGGTCGAGGATGCGCCGCCATGCCTCGGGTGCGGGCAGGGGTGAGTCGAGGTGCACCTCGAAGTCGGCCATGGGCCCAGTCTGTCCGGTCGGGCGCGCCGTGACACCTGTCACGGGCACTTCGTGACGCCTGCTGCAGACGCGGTGCGCCGCCGAGCGGGAGAGTTGGGTCATGACCACAACACCTCTCTCGGTCGCCGGCGCCTCGGGGGCGCCGGCGATCGAGCTGCGTTCGCTCGTCAAGAGCTTCCCTGCCCGGCCTGGTTCCCAGGACGCCGAGGTCCGTGCCGTCGACGGCATCGACCTGCGCATCGAGCCGGGCGAGGTCGTCGCCTTCCTCGGTCCCAACGGCGCCGGCAAGACGACGACCCTCGACATGGTGCTCGGCCTCACCGAGCCGACGAGCGGAACGGCGCACGTCTTCGGCCGGCGTCCGCGCGAGGCCGTCGTCGGCGGGCACGTGTCCGCCGTCCTCCAGACGGGAGGGCTGCTGCGCGACCTCACCGTCCGCGAGACGGTCCGGATGATCGCGTCCACGTATGCCGTCCACTCCCCGGTCGACGAGGTGATCGACCGCGCCGGGCTGAGGACGCTCGCCGACCGCCGTGTCTCCAAGTGCTCGGGCGGCGAGCAGCAGCGGCTGCGCTTCGCCCTGGCCCTGCTGCCCGACCCGCGGCTGCTCGTCCTCGACGAGCCGACCGCGGGCATGGACGTCACGGCCCGGCGCGACTTCTGGGACACGATGCACGCCGACGCGAGCACCGGGCGCACCGTCGTCTTCGCCACGCACTACCTCGAGGAGGCCGACGCCTTCGCCGACCGCATCGTCCTCATCGCCGGCGGGCGCATCGTCGCCGACGGCACGACGGCCGAGATCCGGTCGCAGGCGAGCGGGCGCACCGTCTCCGCGTCCCTGCCGCCGGGCTCGGTCGCCGAGTCCGTGGCCAGGCTGCGGACGGTCGAGGGTGTTCGGGAGGTCGAGGAGCGCGGGAGCCGGGTCGTCGTCACGGCCGGCGACTCCGACGCCGTGGCGCGGCTGCTGCTGCTCGACCTCGGCGGCACCGACCTCGAGATCGTCACCGCCGGCCTCGAGCAGGCCTTCATGACCCTGACCGGCGACGGTCGCGACGGTCGCGACGCTCGCGACGCCCGGACCCCCGACGAGGAGCTCGTCCGATGAACGCCACCTTCACGCTGCTCGAGATGCGCCGGATCACCCGCGACTGGGCGGGCATGTTCTTCACCGCCGTCCTGCCCGCCTTCTTCTACCTCATCTTCGGCGCGACGGTCGATGCCAAGGACGCGACCATCGGCAACGGCAACGTCGCGATGTACGTCATGATCAGCATGGCCGCCTACGGCGCGGTCACGGCCACGACGAGCATCGGCGGCAACGCGGCCGTCGAGCGCCAGCAGGGGTGGGGTCGCCAGCTCGGCCTGACGCCCCTCGCCGACTCGTCCTACATCGCCATGAAGGCGCTCATCGCCATGACCGTGGCGGCCGTGCCGATCCTGCTGACCTTCGCCCTCGGTGCCGCGACCGGTGCCCGGGGGTCGGCGCAGGCGTGGGCGCTCAGCGCGGTCCTCTGCCTCGTCGGGTCGGCGGTCTTCGCGGTCTACGGCCTGCTCGTCGGCACGGCGTTCCGATCCGAGGCCGCGGTCGGCGCCGCGAGCGGCACCATGGTGATCTTCGCCTTCCTCGGCAACCTCTTCATCCCGCTGTCGGGGGCCCTGCTGACGTTCGCCAAGTTCACGCCCCTCTACGGGTATGCCGCCCTGGCGCGCTACCCGCTCACCGAGGGCTACCTGCCCGACGGGTCGCAGGACCCGCTGTGGCTGCCGATCGTCAACGTGCTCGCCTGGCTCGCGATCTTCGGGGCCGGCGCCGTGCTCCTCGTCCGCCGCGGCCGGGAGCGCCAGTGACCCCGGAGCCGTCGGGCTCGCCCGCACGCAACCCGTGGGAACGATTCGGCTGGGTCGTCCAGTCGGTGTGGCTGGTCTTCCTCGTCTTCCCGGTCATCGCGATCGTGTCGAGCGGGCTGCCGGTCTGGCAGGTCGTCGTCGGGCTCACCCTCGTGCTCGCCTTCGCGGTCGTCTACGGCCTCGGGGCGCAGCACCTCCAGCGCCTCGACCGGGCCTGCGAGCCCACGCAACGCCGGGGGGTCGTCTACCTGCTCGTGCTCGCCGCCTGCACCGTCGGGCTCGTCCCGCTCATCGGCGCCGGCAGCCTCAGCTTCCTGCCCTTCATCGTGTCGTTCGGCATGTTCGCCCTGCCGCTCGTCTGGTCGATCGCCCTCGGCATCGCGTGCGTCGCCATCGCGACGGCGGTGGCCGTCTTCGTCGACCCGGACGAGGGCACGTGGGTCGTGGCCATCATCGTCTTCGCCGTCGGCGCGATGACCGGGGCGGTGCGGCTCATGACCGACCGCGGCGAGGACTACGAGCGGATGTCGCGCGACCTCGCCATCGTCGAGGAGCGCGAGCGCGTGGCCCGCGACGTCCACGACGTGCTCGGCCACTCGCTCACCGTCGTCACGGTCAAGGCCGAGCTCGCCGAGCGTCTCGTCGACCTCGATCCCGAGCGGGCCAAGGCCGAGCTCGCCGAGATCCAGTCCCTGAGCCGCCAGGCCCTGGCCGAGATCCGGGCGACCGTCGGCGGCCTGCGCGTGGCCCGGCTCGGGGACGAGCTGGCGTCCGCGCGCACCGCGTTCTCCGGTGCGGGCATCGAGGGCCACGTGCCCGACGACCCGGGCGCCGTCGACCCGCGCCACCGCACGGTCCTCGCCTGGGTGCTGCGCGAGGCGACGACCAACGTCGTGCGCCACAGCGACGCGGACGCCTGCTGGGTCGAGCTCGAGACGAACCGCCTGAGGGTCCGCGACGACGGACGCGGCCTCGGCGAGCGCCCGGAGGGGAACGGCATACGCGGGCTGCGTGAGAGGGTCGAGGCCGCGGGAGGTCGGCTCTCGATCGAGACGGGCCCGCAGGGCCACGGGACCGTGCTGGAGGTGACGCTGTGAGCACGACGATCAAGGTGCTGCTCGCCGACGACCAGGCCCTCGTCCGAGGGGCGCTCGCGGCACTGCTCGCGCTCGAGCCCGACCTCGAGGTCGTGGCCGAGGTGGGGCGCGGCGACGAGGTCGTCGACGCCGCGCGGGCCTCCGCCGCCGACGTGTGCCTCCTCGACATCGAGATGCCCGGCGTCGACGGCATCGCCGCGGCGGCCGCCGTGCGTGACGCCCTCCCCGGCGTGCGCACCCTCGTCGTCACGACCTTCGGCCGACCGGGCTACCTGCGCCGGGCGCTCGAGGCGGGCGCGTCGGGCTTCGTCGTCAAGGACACCCCGGCCCGTCAGCTCGCCGAGGCGGTGCGCCGCGTGCACGCCGGGCTGCGCGTCGTCGACCCGTCGCTCGCCACCGAGTCGCTCGTCGACGGCGCCAACCCGCTGACCGAGCGCGAGCGCGAGGTGCTCGGGGTCGCGCTGCGCGGTGGCACCGTCGCCGCCATCGCCGGGGTCGTCCACCTGTCACCGGGCACGGTGCGCAACCACCTCAGCTCGGCCATCGGCAAGACCGGCACGTCGACCCGCGCCGAGGCCGCCCGCGTCGCCCAGGAGCGCGGCTGGCTCTAGTCAGCCGCCGACGACGACGCGGGCCCACTGATAGTGGCCGCCGTCGGCGAACCGCGACCACGTGTCGAAGGCGACGACCTCGCCCACGGCGGCGAGCAGGCCGACCAGCTCGTCGTCGGTGCGGCTGCGGAAGTAGCGCCCGCCGTCGTCGGTCCACTCGTGGCTCGTGTCCGAGCCCCAGACCCCGACCTCGAGCAGGCCGCCCTGCCGCATGACCCGTCGCAGCTCGGTCGCCGGCCCGACGTGCGCGTCGAGCCCGAGGCCCCGGCACAGCTCCACGGCGGCCGGGGTCAGGTCGAGCCCGGTGTAGGCCAGCCCCGCCGCCGCGAGGACGACGCCGTCGCGACCGGCCCCGCAGCCGACCTCGACGACCGAGGCGAGCTCCTCCCGGCGGGCAGTGTCGACGAAGGCGGCCAGTCGCCGCTCGCGCTCGTCGCCGAGGGGTCGGTGGGCGCGCTCGGCCATCTCCCGCTCGTAGTAGTCCACCAGCCGCCCCGCGACATCGCTCATGACGGCCAACCTAGCGAGCGCAGGTCCTTCGACGATCGAAGTGTCGAGTCGGGCCGCCACCGTTCGACGTCGTGGTGAAGGCTGGGACCGACCCGGCACGACACCGAAGGAGAGCACCGTGCGCTACCTCATGATCCACAAGATCGACGAGTCCCGCCCCGAGGCGTGGAACCCGAGCCAGGAGTTCCAGGACGCGATGGGTGCGCTCATGGGCGAGTACGCCGAGTCGGGCGTCCTGCTCGCCGCCGAGGGCGTCACACAGAGCAAGGATGGCGCCGTCGTCCGCAAGACCGAGGGCGCCGGCGTCACGGTGACCGACGGGCCGTTCAGCGAGGCCCGCGAGGTCATCGGCGGCTTCGCGCTCGTCAACGTCGAGAGCAAGGAGCAGGCGCTCGAGCTGGCCGAGAGGTTCGCCTCGCTCTTCGAGGAGGTCTCGGTCGAGGTGCGTCGCGTCTACGAGTTCGAGGACCTGCCCCAGCCGTCCTGAGCCGGCGGGCGTCGTGGAGGCTCGCACCCCTCGGGTGGGGTGCGAACCTCCACGATGTCGTATGCCGTCCGGTGGCCCGAGCGGGTCAGGCAGGCTCGGGCGGGCGGTGGCCGGTCAGGCGGTGGCCGGCGTCGTCGTGCTCCCGCTGCTGTTGCCGGCGGCGCGGCGGGCCATGACGGCCGTCACGAGCTCGACGATGCCGATGACGATGAGCACGATGCCGGCGATGCGCGTCAGCACGACGAGCGAGGAGCCCGGGAAGATCGCGACGATGAGGCCGCCGAGGATCGACACGACGCCGCTGACGATGAGGAAGACGCGCGTGCCGGTCGTCCGGTCGGAGCCGAAGCCCTGGACGAGCGCGGCGATGCCCTCGGCGACCCAGCCGATCGCGATGAAGAGGGCGATGACGAAGAGGGACGCGTTCGGCCGGAAGAGGCAGATGATGCCGGCGACGATCGAGAGCGCGCCGAGACCGATGGAGACGGGCTTGATCCAGCCCGGGTCGCTCGGCAGGTCACGCGTCACCGAGAGACGGACGGCCCCGGCGATGATGAGCTGCAGGCCGAACATGATGGCCACGATGAGCAGCGTCGCCTTGGGCCAGACGAGCACGAGGATGCCGAGGACGATCGAGAGGATGCCCATGACGATGAGGGCCATCGACCATCCGGACGGGCTCACGGGTGCCTCCCACGTGGCCGTGGCCTCCCGGCGCGTCCTCGGTGAGTCCGGGGCGGGGTCGGTCGGGTCGGGTGACGCTGCGTTCGGGACGGTGCTCGACATGGCTTCCTCCTGAGGGTGAGGTACTGCCCGAGGTGCGGCACCACCAGTCTCGTCCTCAACGGGGTCCGGCGCGCGCTTTTGCCCCGCGACCCGCGCGGCGGCACACGGCGGTCCGTGGCGGGCCTCCCGGTGGACCGATAGCGTCGACGCCGTGAACATCATCTTCGTGGAGCCGTCGTTCCCGGCGAACCAGCGTCGCTTCGTGCACGCCCTCGCATCGGTGGGCGCGAACGTCTACGGCATCGGCGAGTCCGATGAGGCGCACCTCGGCGACGACGTGCTCGGCGCCCTCCGCGGCTACTACCGCGTCGGCTCGGTGACGAACGTCGACCAGATGGTCGAGGCGGTCCGCTACTTCCAGGACAAGGTCTGGATCGACGCGCTCGAGGCGACCGTCGAGGCCCACACGATGCCGGCGGCGCAGGTCCGCGAGGCGTGCGGCATCCCCGGCACGAGCGTGCGCACGACGTGGCTGTGCCGCGACAAGCCGTCGATGAAGGAGGCGCTGCGGCAGGCGGGCGTCCCCACCGCTGCGAGCGCGGCCGTCGACTCGGCCGCCGAGGCGCGGGCCTTCGCCGAGCGCGAGGGCTACCCGCTCATCCTCAAGCCGCGCGCAGGCGCCGGCGCCCAGGGCACGGTGCGCGTCGACAGCGACCACGAGCTCGAGCAGGCGCTGCAGGGCTACGCCCGCGAGGGGGCGAGCTCGATCGCGATCGAGGAGTTCGTCGAGGGCCACGAGGGCTTCTACGACACGATCAGCCTCGACGGCCGGGTCGTGCACGACTGGGCGACGCACTACTACCCCAACGTCCTCGAGGCGATGCGTCAGCGCTGGATCTCGCCGCAGTTCATCACGACGAACCGCATCGACGAGCCGGGCAACGCCTTCTACGCCGAGGTCCGCGAGCTCGGGCGCCGCGTCATCGAGGCGCTCGGCATCGAGACGTCGGCCACGCACATGGAGTGGTTCTACGGCCCGAAGGGCCTGAAGTTCAGCGAGATCGGTGCCCGCCCGCCGGGGGTCGGCGCGTGGGACGTCTACTCCGCCGCCAACGAGGTCGACGTCTACCGCGAGTGGGCACACGTCATCACCCACCGCGCGCCCGAGCAGCAGATGAAGCGCACGTATGCCGCCGGCATCGTCGCGCTCCGCCCTGACCGCGACGGGTCGATCACCGGCTACACCGGTATCGACGAGATCCAGTCCCGCTACGGCGAGTGGGTCATCGACGGCCACTTCCCGCCGGTCGGCCACGGCACCCAGGGCGTCGAGGCCGGCTACATGGCCAACGCCTGGGTGCGGCTGCGCCACCCCGACTTCGACACGGCTCGCGCCATGCTCGACGACATCGGCCGCACGATCCACGTGCACGCGGGCTGAGCGCGGCCGAGCCCTGCCTCCATGTCGACGACGATCCTGCTCGGGCCCCAACGGTTCACGACGACCGTGGGGGCCACCGTGCGCTCCCTCGGGGTGACCGGGCGCATCGCCATGGTCAACTCCGGCTGGGAGGAGCGCGAGTCCGACGACGCCGAGCTCGCCGGCCACCTCGACGGCCGCGGCGTCAACCTCCAGCTGCACCACCGGATGATGGACGTGCTGGCCAAGGACGAGCACTTCGCGGCGGCGGCGGTCGCGTTCCGCGACCGGATGGACGAGCTGCGCGCCTTCTACGGCATACGCCTCCAGGCGGCGATCGACGCCGTGCACGCCGTCGCGCACCGCACGTCGATCCACGCCGTCGGTCCCATCGCCGAGGAGTCCGCCATGGAGGCCGTCCGCGAGGTCGACCGCTGGTATGCCGCCGAGCTCGACGAGCTGTACCGCTCGGTCCGCGCGACCGCGCCGCTCGACGAGAGCGGCACCATCGGCTGGCACCGGGGTGAGATCGGAGCGATCCTCGACGAGTGCGAGGCGGTCGTCATCGCCGGCGGCAACGTGCGCACGCTGCTGCGCACGCTCCGTGTCTTCGACGTCGCGCTCCGGCCCGAGCAGTCGGTCGTCGCGTGGTCGGCCGGGGCGATGGCGCTCACCGACGAGGTCGTCCTCTTCCACGACTTCACGCCCCACGGGGTCGCGGCGGCCGAGCTGCACGACCGCGGGCTGGGGCGGCTGCCGGGCGTCATCGCGCTGCCGCACGCCAAGCGTCGGCTGCTGCTCGACGACCGCGAGCGCATGTCGGTGCTGGCGCGGCGCTTCGCCGAGCACCGGCTGCTCCTGCTCGACGACGGTGCCGTCGTGCGCTTCCCCGACGGCGCGACCGACCTGCCGGCCGGCGCCCGCGTGCTCGACCGCACCGGCCGCGTCTCGGTGGTGGGGGTTGCATGAGCGCCATGGAACGCCTCGCCGTCAACCGCCTGCGCGAGCGGCTGCCGCTCGACGGGCCGACGATCGACCGCTTCGTCGAGCGCTTCGGCTGCCCGATCATCGAGGGCGAGCGGGCGACCTTCCTCTACCGTGGCGACGTCGACGAGGTATGGGTGCGCCACCGCGTCGTCGGCCTTCCGGACCCCTTGCCGCTCAAGCGGATCGGCGAGTCCGACCTCTGGGCCGTGACGACCGTCCTGCCCGAGGGGTCGCGGGTCGAGTACCAGATCGAGATCCGCAAGGGCGAGCACTACGAGCGCTTCAACGACCCCCTCAACCCGCGCCTCGCGCACAGTCCGATGGGGTCGTCGTCGGTGTGCGCGGCGATCGGCTACCGCGTGCCCGAGTGGGTCGCGTACGACCCCGAGGCCCGCCAGGGCACCCTCGTCGAGGAGCAGGTCCGCAGCAAGGCCCTGCGGCGCGACCAGTCCGTGCAGATCTACCTGCCGGCGCGCTTCAACCGGGCGCAGCGCTACCCGCTCCTCATCGTCCACGACGGCACCGACTACCTCGAGTTCGCGGCGATGAAGACCGTCCTCGACAACCTCATCCACCGGCTCGACGTCGACCCGCTCGTCGCCGTCTTCGTGCCGCCGCGCGACCGGCTCAAGGAGTACCCCAACCACGCCCCGCACGCCCGGTTCATCGCGCGGGAGCTCGTGCCGCTGCTCACCGAGCGCCTGCCCCTCATCGACACCCCGGAGGCCCGCTGCCTCATGGGCAGCTCCTTCGGCGGGGTCGCCTCGCTGTCGACGGCGGTGCGCTACCCCGGCTTCTTCGGGTCGCTCATGCTGCAGTCCGCGTCGCTCGTCTTCACCGACATCGGCTTCGACCACGGCGGCGGCCCGGCCTTCGACCCGGTCGTGAAGTTCGTCAACCGCTTCCGCGAGAAGCCGTCCGCGGTCGTCGACCGGCTCTTCATGTCGTGCGGGGTCTACGAGCCGCTCATCACCCCGAACCGGTCGATGGTCCCGGTCTTCCGGCACGCGGGCATGACGGTGCGCTACACGGAGTCGCGCGACGGCCACAACTGGGAGAACTGGCGCGACCGTCTCGGCGACGGCCTGGCGTGGCTCTTCCCCGGACCCCAGAAGTTCGTCTACGAGTGACGAGCGCGAGTGAGAAGGCAGGTCACCCATGAAGGTCACCGACCGGTGGTACTCCGACCGTCTGGGCCAGGACATCAGCGTCGCGCGGTGGGGCACCTACGGCGCGCCCGTGCTGCTCTTCCCGACCGCGGGCGGTGATGCCGAGGAGGTCGAGCGGCACAAGATGATCGCCCACCTCGAGCCGCTCATCGCGGCCGGCCGCGCCAAGGTCTACTCCGTCGACAGCGTCGCGGGCCGGGCCCTGGCCGAGCGTCGGGGCACGCCCGACTACCAGCTCGCCCTGTTCAACGGCTTCCACGAGGCGATCGCCCGCGAGGTCATCCCGGCGATCCACTCCGACCTCGGCGGCCAGCCGATGCCGGTCACCGTCGCGGGGGCGTCGATCGGTGCCTTCAACGCCCTCGCCATCACCTGCCGCTACCCGGAGCTCGTGCAGTCGGCCGTGTGCATGAGCGGCACGTACGCCATCGAGCAGTTCCTCGGCGGCCACGTCAACGACGACCTCTACTTCAGCTCGCCGCTGCACTTCCTGCCCGGGCTCGAGGGCCCGGCGCTCGACCTGCTCCGCACGCGGATGATCGTGCTCGCCTCGGGCAGCGGCCGCTGGGAGGACGTCGGCGAGTCGCGCGCCGTCGCGCACGTCCTCGGGAGCAAGGGCATCCCCAACCGCGTCGACGACTGGGGCACGGACTACGACCACGACTGGCCGACGTGGTGGGCCATGCTCCCGCTCTACCTCGACGACCTCCTCCCCTGACGGCCTACGCCTCCCCCCACTCCCGTCGAGTCGTCACTCCCGTTCGGTGCCGCGGGTGCCGAACCGACCACTCGAGGTGACTCTCCCGTCGAGTGGTCACTCCCGTACGCGTGACGCGTCGGGAATCGGGAGGCCGGGGGTGGGTGCGGGGCCGTAGCGTACGTCGCATGGAGTCGAAGAGCACCGCTGCGAAGACCGCGTCGCGCCCCTCCGGCGGACACCACCCGGCCGACGTCCACGACATGATCCGCGTCCAGGGCGCGCGCGAGAACAACCTCAAGGACGTCAGCCTCGACCTGCCGAAGCGCCGTCTCACGGCGTTCACCGGCGTCTCGGGCTCGGGCAAGAGCTCCCTCGTCTTCGCGACGATCGCCGCGGAGTCGCAGCGGATGATCAACGAGACCTACAGCGCCTTCGTCCAGGGCTTCATGCCGTCGCTGGCGCGCCCCGACGTCGACTACCTCGACGGCCTGACGACGGCGATCATCGTCGACCAGGAGCGGATGGGCGCCAACCCGCGCTCGACGGTCGGCACCGCGACCGACGCCAACGCGATGCTCCGGATCCTCTTCTCCCGCATCGGGACCCCGCACATCGGGCCGCCGACGGCGTTCGCCTTCAACGTGCCGACACGGGTCGCGAGCGGCGTCATGAAGACCGACAAGGGCAACCGGCAGGAGACCTCGATCGTCCGTGAGGCCGTCTACCAGGGCGGCATGTGCGCGCGGTGCGAGGGCATGGGCTCGGTCAACGACTTCGACCTCACCGCGATCTACGACGAGAGCAAGTCGCTCTCCGACGGCGCGCTGCTCGTCCCGGGCTACAGCATGGACGGGTGGTACGGCCGGATCTTCAGCGGCGCCGGCCTGCCCATGGACAAGCCGGTCGGAAAGTTCACCGAGCGCCAGCTCCAGAAGCTGCTCTACGGCCAGCCCGAGAAGATCAAGGTCGACGGCGTCAACCTCACCTACGAGGGCGTCCTGTCGAAGGTGCAGAAGTCGATGCTGTCCAAGGACCTCGACGCGATGCAGCCGCACGTGCGCCGTTTCGTCGAGCGCGCGGTCACCTTCACGACCTGCCCCGAGTGCAAGGGCACCCGCCTGTCGCAGGAGGCGCTGAGCTCGAAGATCACGGGCAAGAACATCGCCGAGCTGTGCGCCATGCAGATCAGCGACCTCGCCGAGTGGCTGCGCGACCTCGACGACGCGTCGGTCGCACCGCTGCTCCGCGGTCTGCAGCACCTGCTCGACTCCTTCGCCGAGATCGGTCTCGGCTACCTCTCGCTCGACCGGCCCGCCGGCACCCTCTCCGGTGGTGAGGCGCAGCGCACCAAGATGATCCGTCACCTCGGCTCGTCGCTCACCGACGTCACCTACGTCTTCGACGAGCCGACGATCGGCCTGCACCCGCACGACATCGCGCGGATGAACCAGCTGCTGCTCCAGCTGCGCGACAAGGGCAACACCGTCCTCGTCGTCGAGCACAAGCCCGAGACGATCGCCATCGCCGACCACGTCGTCGACCTCGGCCCGGGCGCCGGCACCGCGGGCGGCGAGGTCGTCTTCGAGGGCACCGTCGAGGGGCTGCGCAAGAGCGACACGGTCACGGGCCACCACCTCGACGACCGGGTCAGCCTCAAGGACGCGCTCCGTGCGGCCTCGGGCGCGATGGAGGTCCGCGGCGCCTCGACCCACAACCTGCGCGACGTCGACGTCGACATCCCGCTCGGGGTGCTCTGCGTCGTCACCGGCGTGGCCGGGTCGGGCAAGAGCTCGCTGATCCACGGTTCCGTCGCCAAGCGCGACGGGGTCGTCGTCGTCGACCAGGGCGCCATCCGCGGCTCGCGCCGGAGCAACCCCGCGACCTACACCGGCCTGCTCGAGCCGATCCGCAAGGCCTTCGCCAAGGCCAACGGCGTCAAGCCGGCCCTCTTCAGCTCCAACTCCGAGGGGGCCTGCCCCGCCTGCAACGGCGCCGGTGTCATCTACACCGAGCTCGGCGTCATGGCGACCGTCGAGTCGACGTGCGAGGAGTGCGAGGGCCGCCGGTTCCAGGCAGCGGTGCTCGAGTACGAGCTGGGCGGGCGCAACATCGCCGACGTCCTCGCGATGCCCGTGAACGAGGCCCTCGGCTTCTTCGACACCGGCGAGGCGCGCACGCCCGCCGCGCACACGATCCTCGCGCGGCTCGCCGACGTCGGCCTCGGCTACCTCACGCTCGGCCAGCCCCTCACCACGCTGTCGGGCGGCGAGCGGCAACGCCTCAAGCTGGCCACGCAGATGGCCGAGAAGGGCGACGTCTACGTCCTCGACGAGCCGACGACCGGCCTGCACCTCGCCGACGTCGAGAACCTCCTCGGCCTGCTCGACCGGCTCGTCGAGTCGGGCAAGTCGGTGCTCGTCATCGAGCACCACCAGGCCGTGATGGCGCACGCCGACTGGATCATCGACCTCGGCCCCGGTGCCGGCCACGACGGCGGCAACGTCGTCTTCGAGGGGACGCCCGCCGACCTCGTCGCCAGCCGGTCGACGCTCACCGGCGAGCACCTCGCCACCTACGTCGGAGCCTGACGGGCGACCCGCCATGGACGGCCTGGACGTCGCGGTCGCCGACGTCGTGCGTGAGCACGGCTTCTCCGGCGTCGTCCGGGTCGACCTCGAGGGCCGGACCGTGCACGCCTCGGCGCACGGTCTCGCCGACCGGGCGCACGGCCTGCCCAACACGCTCGACACGCAGTTCGGAGTGGCGAGCATCGCGAAGGGCCTGACCGCCCTCGCCGTGGTCAGCCTCGTGGCCGAGGGGCGCATCGCCCTCGACACCCCGGTGCGGTCGGTCGTCGGCGACGACCTGCCCGACATCGGCGGTGACGTGACGGTCGAGCACCTGCTCTCCCACCGTTCGGGCATCGGCGACTACCTCGACGAGGACGCCGACCTCGACGCCTCCGACTACGTCATGACCCTGCCCGTCCACCAGCTCGCGACGACCGAGGGCTACCTGCCGGCACTCCGCGGGCGACCGGCGAAGTTCGCTGCGGGAGAGCGCTTCTCGTACTGCAACAGCGGCTTCGTCGTGCTCGCCCTCGTCGTCGAGCGCCTGACCGGCACGGGCTTCCACGAGGCGGTCGAGGAGCGGGTCTGCGCCCGCGCCGGGATGGATGACACGGCATACCTCCGCTCCGACGAGCTGCCGGGGCGCGCCGCGCTCGGCTACCTCGACGCCGACGGGCTGCGCACCAACGTGCTGCACCTGCCCGTCCGCGGCAGCGGTGACGGCGGGGTCCACACGACCGTCGCCGACCTGCACGCGCTGTGGGACGCGTTCCACGCCGGACGCATCGTCGACGAGCGCTGGGTGGCCGAGATGCTGCGCCCACGCACCGACGTCATGGCGGACGGCCGGCGCTACGGCCTCGGCCTCTGGCTCGACGCGGCGGGTGACGGGGTCGCTCTCAACGGCTACGACGCCGGCGTCTCGGCGGTGACGCGGCACGAGCCGTCGCGGGCCCTGACGTGGTCGGTCGTGTCCAACCGGAGCGACGTCGCCTGGCCGGTCTCGCGGCGCCTCCGCGAGGTCCTCGGGGACTGACGCCCTCCCCGGAGAGTCCGCATCGCGGACGTCCCGGGGTGCGCGCGAGACCCGTGCCGCGAGCGCTTCGGGCAGCGCACAGGGACCCGCGGCGGCCTGCTCTGACGGCGTGTCCCGGGCCTTGATCTGACCCGCCCTACGGATTGACAGGTGATCGAATGTGCTCGATTGTAGTCCCGCCCAAGCACAAACGAGCGATCAGCCTTGGGTTGCCCGATGACGTGCACCGGACCGCAGCGGCCCACCAGCCAGCTGCGGCCCCCATCCAAGGAGTCGCGAATGCGCAGAACGTCCACGCTGGCCCTCACGGCCGCGCTCACCCCGCTGCTCGTGCTCGGCCTCGCCGCGTGCGGCCAGTCGACCGGCGGCGCCACGGCCGACGCCCAGCCCGAGTCGGGGCCGGTGACGATCTCCTACGGGATCTGGGACAAGAACCAGATGCCGGCCATGCAGAAGATCGCCGACGAGTTCCACGCCGCGAACCCCGACGTCACGGTCAAGATCCAGGTGACGCCGTTCAAGCAGTACTTCACGACCCTGCAGACGGCCGCGGCCGGCGGCGGCGCCCCCGACGTCTTCTGGATGAACGGCCCGAACGTCAAGCTGTATGCCGCCAACCAGCAGCTGCTGCCGCTCGAGCAGACGATCAGCCGAGCCAAGCTCGACCTCGCGAAGTACCCCGAGGCGCTCGTCGACCTCTACACCTACGACGGCAAGACGTACGGCATCCCGAAGGACTTCGACACGATCGGCGTCTGGTACAACAAGGCGCTCTTCGACGCGAAGAAGCTCGCCTACCCCAAGGACGACTGGACGTGGGCCGACTTCCAGTCCGCCGCCCGCACCCTCACCGACCGGACCAAGGGCGTCTACGGCGCGGCCGCACCGGTCGAGGACCAGGCCGGCTTCTACGACACGATCCCCTCGGCCGGTGGCCAGGTCATCGACGCCGCCGGCACCAGGAGCGGCTTCGACTCCCCGGAGGCGCTCAAGGGCATCGAGTTCTGGACCTCGCTCGTCAAGGACGGTGCGTCGCCGACGGTCCAGCAGATGACCGACACGAGCCCCGGCGACATGTTCAAGGCCGGCAAGGTCGCGATGTACTGGAACGGCTCGTGGGCCGCGGTCGAGTACAACGGCGTCCCCGAGCTCAAGGACGCCGTCAACGTCGCGCCCGTCCCCGCGGGCCCGAAGGGGCAGATCTCCGTCATCCACGGCCTCGGCAACGTCATCTACGCCAAGACGAAGCACCAGGACGCCGCCCAGAAGTTCGTCGGCTTCCTCGGCAGCGAGCGTGCGGCGCAGATCCAGGCCGACGCCGGCGCCGTCATCCCCGCCTACGAGGGCACCCAGGACGCCTGGGTGAAGTCGATGCCGCAGTTCAACCTCAAGGCCTACGTCGACGAGGTCGCGACCGCCGTGCCCTACCCGGGTTCGAAGAACACCAAGGCGTGGACGACCCTCCAGACCGACATCCTCACGAAGGTGTGGAACGGCGAGGTCGACGCGGCGACGGGCCTGAAGGACCTCGCCACCCAGATGAACGCAGCGCTCGCCAAGGAGAAGTGACCGTGCCGGGCGTGCTCACCGACACGGACCGGCTGGAGGGGGCCGTCGGCGCGACCGCGCCGGACGGCGTCCCGTCGGGGTCGGGGAGCCGGGGCGACACCCCGGCCCCCGGCCGCCGGGCCCGGCTGCCCCGCGGGCGCCGCGGGCGCCGTGGACCGATGTCGCGGATGCGGCGCAACGACCTCTTCTGGGCGGCGGTCTTCATCCTCCCTACGCTGCTCGGCCTCGTCGTCTTCTACCTGTGGCCGGTCGTGCGAACCCTGCTCATCTCCTTCACCGAGACCGGACCGTTCGGTGGGTCGGAGTTCGTCGGGCTCGCCAACTACCGCGTGCTCCTCGGAGACGCGCGCCTGTGGGAGACGATGCTCAACACCCTGAAGTTCACGGTCGTCGCACTGCTCGGCATCCCGGTCGCGCTCGTCATCGCGGCGCTGCTCAGCACCGAGGGACTGCGCGGGGTCCGCATCTACCGGGTGCTCTACTTCCTGCCCGTCGTGACGATGCCGGCGGCCGTCGGCCTCATCTGGCGCACCCTCTACAACGGCGACGTCGGCGTCATCAACGCGCTGCTCGGTCTCGTCGGGATCCAGGGCACGAACTGGCTCTCCAACCCCGCGACGGCGCTGTATGCCATTGCCGCAGTGGGCATCTGGCTCGGCCTGGGCACGCAGATCGTCATCTTCCTCGCCGCGATCCAGGGCGTGCCCAAGGACCTCTACGAGGCGGCCGCGCTCGACGGCGCGGGTCGCGTCCGGCAGTTCTGGTCGATCACGCTCCCGCAGATCAGCCCGAGCGTCTTCTTCATCTCGGTGCTCGCCGTCATCGGCGCGCTGCAGACGTTCGACCTCATCTTCGTCATGACGGGACCGACGAACCCGGCGTACCCGGCGACCGAGACGATCGTCGCGCAGTTCTACCAGCGGGGCTTCGTCGAGAACCAGCAGGGGTATGCCGCCGCCATCGCTCTCGTCATCCTCGTCGTCATCGTCGCGGTGACCGCGCTGCAGTTCCGGCTCCAGAAGAAGTGGGTGCACTATGTCTGAGCTCGCGACCCGGCTCCCCCGCCGGCAGCGCCCGAAGCCCTTGCGCCGCAAGCACCTCGGTGTCCACGCCGTGCTCATCCTCGGCTCCGTCGTCATGGTCGGCCCGTTCTTCTGGGAGGTCATGACCTCGCTCAAGACCCTCGGCGAGACGTTGTCCGTGCCGCCGACCGTCTTCCCGCGATCGCCCCAGTGGAGCAACTACGGCGACGTCTTCGACACGCTCCCCTTCGGCCAGATGTTCTGGAACAGCACGATCCAGACGCTCGGTCGGGTGCTCGGTCAGCTGGTCCTGTGCTCGATGGCCGGCTACGCCTTCGCCCGCTTCGAGTTCCGGGGACGAGGCCTGCTCTTCGGCCTCTTCCTCTCCGTGCTCATGGTCCCGAGCCAGCTCTTCCTGCTGCCGCAGTACGAGATCGTCGCGGGCCTGGGCTGGCTCAACTCGCTCCAGGCCCTCATCGTGCCCGGGCTCTTCAGCGCCTTCGGCACGTTCCTGCTGCGCCAGTTCTTCCTCAGCCTGCCGCGCGAGCTCGAGGAGGCCGCCAAGCTCGACGGCGCGAACCACTGGCAGATCTTCACCCGGATCATGCTGCCGCTCGCCAAGCCCGGTCTCATCGCGCTCGCCGTCCTCGACGTGCTGTGGTCGTGGAACGACCTCATGTGGCCGCTCGTGGTCAACAACGACCCGTCGAAGATGCCGCTGTCGGTCGGGCTCGCCTCGCTCATCGGCCAGTTCTCCGTCGACACGACGACGCTCATGGCCGGCTCGGTCCTCGCGACGCTGCCGGTCCTGATCCTCTTCGTCGTGCTCCAGAAGCAGTTCATCCAGGGGATCGCGTTCAGCGGCTCCAAGGGCTGAGACCCTCGAACCACCACCACACGGAAGGTGCCCACGCACTCATGACCGACCAGGCCACCCAGGCGCCCCAGGCCACCCAGGCGCCCCAGGCCGACCAGGCCACCCAGCCCGACCTCCGCATCGCGATCATCGGCTTCGGCCTGCGCGCCAGCCTCGCGAGGTACGCCCACCGCCCCGGCGAGGGCAGTCGCGTCACGGTCGTCTGCGACCCGGCCGAACGGGGCCGCGCGGACGCGGCGGAGCGCATCGAGGGCGTACGCCTCGTCGACGGTCTCGACGAGCTGCTCGCTCCCGACGTGCGCTCCGACATCGACGCGGTGCTCGTCCTGACCCCCGACCACGCGCACGCCGAGCACGCCGTGCGCACCCTCGAGGCCGGCATACCGACGTTCGTCGAGAAGCCGCTCGCGACGAGCGTCGCCGACGCCGACCGCGTCCTCGAGGCCGCGCACCGCACCGGCACGCGGCTCTACGTCGGGCACAACATGCGGCACATGCCGGTGGTCCGGGCGATGCGTGACGTCATCGAGGCGGGCACGATCGGCGAGGTCAAGGCGGTCTGGTGCCGGCACTTCGTGTCGGCGGGCGGTGACTACTACTTCAAGGACTGGCACGCCGACCGTCGCAACACGACGGGCCTGCTCCTGCAGAAGGGCGCCCACGACATCGACGTCATCCACTGGCTCGCCGGCGCCTACACGCGCCGGGTCAGCGCGGTCGGCGACCTCGCGGTCTACGGCGACATCACCGACCACCGCGACAACTCCGACCGGCGGATGGCCGACTGGTACTCCCTCGACAACTGGCCACCCACCGAGCAGCGCGAGCTCAACCCGGTCGTCGACATCGAGGACATCTCGATGGCCAACCTCGTGCTCGAGGGCGGCGTGCTCGCCAGCTACCAGCAGTGCCACTTCACGCCGGACTACTGGCGCAACTACACGGTCATCGGCACGAAGGGTCGGCTCGAGAACTTCGGCGACGGCCCGGGCGCCCTCGTCAAGGTGTGGACCCGCCGCACCGACACCTACCGCGACGACGCCGACGAGGTCATCGAGATCCCGGCGGCCGACACGACGGGTCACGGCGGCGCCGACCCGCTCCTCATCGCCGAGTTCGTCCGCTTCGCCCGCGACGGCGGCCCGACGATGACCTCGCCCGTCGCCGCCCGTGAGGCCGTGGCGGCCGGGGCGTCGGCGACGACGTCCCTGCGCTCGGGCGGTGGCGCGGTCGACGTGCCGGCACTCGACTCGGACCTCGTCGCGTGGTTCGAGGGCGGCCAGGCCTGAGGGAGATCACCGCGAGGCGGTATCACCGGCGTCGGTGGCGTCCTCTGGGGTGAAGGGGTCCGTTGGTCGAGCGGGCCCGTTCCCCGAAGGACGAGCCATGAGCGTCACCGACGTCTTCCCGCTGATCAAGGCACCCGAGGCCTGGCCGGTGCCGGTCGTCGCGACGGTCGCGATGGTCTGCCTCGCCGGGCTCGACCTGCTCGGTGCGGTCTTCGCCAAGGAGTGGGCCGAGAACGGCAGCGTGCGGGCGCTCGTGCTCGGCGCGGGCGCCTTCCTCGTCCTCTTCTGGGTGTATGCGTCGTCGCTGAGGTACGCCGAGCTGGCCCTCGTGACGATGGGCTGGGTCGTCATGCTCCAGGTCGGGCTCGTCCTCATCGACCGCTGGCGCTACGGCGTGGAGCTGCCCACCGGCAAGTGGGTGGCCATCGGCGTCGTGCTCGTCGCGCAGGCCTATCTCGTGCTCGCGCCGACCGCTGAGCAGGTCAGCGCCTCGGCGGGCTCCGGCGGCTAGACTTCCGAGCACGGACAGGGGTGCTCCGGGTCGCCGTCGGTGCCACCTGCCGCCGTGCTCTCCGTGCCCGCCGAAGTCCCGGGTCCGGTCTCCGGTCCGGGCGCCCCCGAAGGAAGTCCATGCGTCGACGTCTCGTCCGCCCCACCGTGGTGGCGACCCTCGGCGTGCTCGCGCTGGCCTCGGGTGCCGCGTGCACGAGCAGCACGGCGACGCCGGCCCCCTCCCGGGGCACGACGCCGGGCGCGACGCCGGGCGCGACCTCCACCGCGACCCCGACGACCACGGCCCCGCCCCTCGTCGTCGGAGCGGTGTTCGACCACACGACGCTCGACCCGACGCGCCAGTTCGACCGCAGCGGCGCGATGCTGACGCACGCGCTCTACGAGACGCTGACGACGCTCGACCCCGACGACCCGACGAAGGTCGTGCCCGGCATGGCCGAGTACACCCTCTCCCCCGAGGGCCGGTGGCTGACGCTGCGGCTGCGCAAGGGGCTCGTCTTCTCCGACGGCACGCCCGTCACGACCGACGACGTCCTCTTCACCCTCCAGCGCGCGCGTGGCCTGTCCGGTCCGGCCGGCTCGATCCTCGGCACCGTCTCGGCGCTCAAGGTCGACGACCGCACCTTCACGCTCAGCTCTCCCGGCTCGAACTTCGCCCTGCCGGCGATCCTCGCCAACCCGGCCTTCGGCATCCTCAACGCCACGGCGGTGAAGGCGCACGGCGGCACCATCGGCCCGGGCGACGAGGCGAGCTCCTACCTCTCGCAGCACTCCGCGGGCTCGGGCCCGTACGTCATCGAGAGCGTCCGGGGCACCTCGGAGGTGCGCCTCGCCGCCAACCCGATGTGGTCGGGGGCGGCCCCCGCCTTCCCCGAGATCGTCGTGCGCAACCTCGACGCGCGCCAGCAGCTGGCCGCCATCGGGTCGGGCAGCGCCGACGTCGTGCTCGACCTCTCGCCGAGCCAGGCCGACGCCGCGACCGGCCGGCCGCAGACGTCGGCGGTCACGGTGACGACGATGCGCTCGAGCTCGCTCGTCTACCTCGCGCTCGGTCGTGACAAGGCCCTCAACGCGTGGACCGGCAACCCCGACTTCGCCGAGGCGGTGCGCCGCGGGCTCGACCGTGAGGCGCTCGGCACGGCTGCCCCCGGGTCGATGCCCGCCGCGGGGCTCATCCCCGCCGGGATCGTCGGCGCGCTCGAGGACCTCGCGCCGTCGCCCGCGCCGACCCCGACCGACGGCGCCGGAGCCGACGGCACGGGGACCGACGGCACCGGGACGCCGACCCCGACCACGACGTCACCGACCAGTCCCACGGCGGCCCCGTCGTCGTCGGGCACCACGGCGACACCCGACGGCATCCTCACGACCGGGGCGGACGGCACACCGACGCCCGTCGTGACGCTGCCCGTCGTCCCCGAGCGGGACCTCGCGGCCGCCAGGGCGGCGCTGCGCCGCTCGGGCTACACGGGCCAGCCGATCCCCCTGTCGTATGCCGCCGACCTCCCGATCCAGGGCATCCCGACGAGCGCACTCGCGGTCGCCGTGCGCGCCCAGCTCGCGCAGGTCGGCATCAAGGTGCGGCTCAACCCGGCGCCCGCGGCGCAGGCGATCGCCGCCTACCGGGAGGGGCGCACCGCGTTCAGCCTGTGGAGCTGGAACCCCGACTACCCGGACCCCGAGAACTACCTCGCCTTCGCGCCGGGTGAGCTCGTCGGCTCGCGCGCCGGCTGGGCGCGTGGCACCGACCCGCTCGTCGACGACCTCACGGAGGCCGCGCGCGCGTCCGTCGGTGACAACCGGGCGGGGGCGTATGCCGCGTGGCAGCTCGCGATGAACCAGCGCAGCCCGTTCGTCCCCCTCATCCAGCCGGCGACGCGCTTCGCGAGCGGCGACCGGGTCAAGGTCCTGCCGGGCAACCCGGTATGGACCGTCGACCTCGCGCGACTCAGCTGAGCCGAGCTGTCACAAGGGGGTCGCCGAGGGCCTCGCCGAGGGGTCTCGGAGGCGCTCGGGGTGGCCCTCCGGAGGGCCCCGGACGAGGGTCCGGAGGCTCGATTATGAGATCTCGGGGGATGCCCTGTAACGTTCTCTTCGTCAGCCCGACAGGGAGCACCGGACGCCACCGCTGAGCGAGTCTTCGCTCGCGAAGTAGGCCGGTCCCGGGGTTGGCACCACAGCGAGACAGGCCGTTCGTTCGGTCCGATCGACGTGGAAGCCCGCGTGTCTGGCGTGGCCGGTTGGGTCTGCTCCTCGGAGCAGGAGCTGATTTGGACCAGCGCATCGAGGCGGGTAAGTTTGAAGGGTTGCCCCGGAGGCCTCCTCGTTGAGGTGGTTGATGGTGTGTGTCCGATTCTTGAGAACTCAACAGCGTGTCAAAAATCGATGCCAATTACCTCGTCTCGGGGCTGGCGCGGTGCCACTGTTTGGTGGTGTCTGTGTCTGTTTCGGAACGAATTATCCTTTGGTTGAAACTGAATGATCAACTCTTTTTGAGCTGGTTGTTCGACTTCAGTCGGGTTTTCGAGCCCTTCAACGGGTTCAAAGTTTGCTCACTGTTTGGGTCTTCGGGCCTGGTGGTGGGTGTTTGAACATCAACGGAGAGTTTGATCCTGGCTCAGGACGAACGCTGGCGGCGTGCTTAACACATGCAAGTCGAACGGTGATGATCAAGCTTGCTTGGTCTGATCAGTGGCGAACGGGTGAGTAACACGTGAGTAACCTGCCCCAGACTCTGGGATAACCCCGGGAAACCGGAGCTAATACCGGATATGACACCAGGTCGCATGACCATGGTGTGGAAAGTTTTTCGGTCTGGGATGGACTCGCGGCCTATCAGCTTGTTGGTGAGGTAGTGGCTCACCAAGGCGACGACGGGTAGCCGGCCTGAGAGGGCGACCGGCCACACTGGGACTGAGACACGGCCCAGACTCCTACGGGAGGCAGCAGTGGGGAATATTGCACAATGGGCGGAAGCCTGATGCAGCGACGCCGCGTGAGGGATGACGGCCTTCGGGTTGTAAACCTCTTTCAGCAGGGAAGAAGCGCAAGTGACGGTACCTGCAGAAGAAGCACCGGCTAACTACGTGCCAGCAGCCGCGGTAATACGTAGGGTGCGAGCGTTGTCCGGAATTATTGGGCGTAAAGAGCTTGTAGGTGGTTTGTCGCGTCTGCTGTGAAAATCCGAGGCTCAACCTCGGACTTGCAGTGGGTACGGGCAGACTAGAGTGTGGTAGGGGAGACTGGAATTCCTGGTGTAGCGGTGGAATGCGCAGATATCAGGAGGAACACCGATGGCGAAGGCAGGTCTCTGGGCCATTACTGACACTGAGAAGCGAAAGCATGGGGAGCGAACAGGATTAGATACCCTGGTAGTCCATGCCGTAAACGTTGGGAACTAGGTGTGGGTCTCATTCCACGAGATCCGTGCCGCAGCTAACGCATTAAGTTCCCCGCCTGGGGAGTACGGCCGCAAGGCTAAAACTCAAAGGAATTGACGGGGGCCCGCACAAGCGGCGGAGCATGCGGATTAATTCGATGCAACGCGAAGAACCTTACCAAGGCTTGACATACACCGGAATCACTCAGAGATGGGTGCGTCTTCGGACTGGTGTACAGGTGGTGCATGGTTGTCGTCAGCTCGTGTCGTGAGATGTTGGGTTAAGTCCCGCAACGAGCGCAACCCTCGTTCTATGTTGCCAGCACGTCATGGTGGGGACTCATAGGAGACTGCCGGGGTCAACTCGGAGGAAGGTGGGGATGACGTCAAATCATCATGCCCCTTATGTCTTGGGCTTCACGCATGCTACAATGGCCGGTACAAAGGGCTGCGAAACCGCGAGGTGGAGCGAATCCCAAAAAACCGGTCTCAGTTCGGATTGGGGTCTGCAACTCGACCCCATGAAGTCGGAGTCGCTAGTAATCGCAGATCAGCAACGCTGCGGTGAATACGTTCCCGGGCCTTGTACACACCGCCCGTCAAGTCACGAAAGTCGGTAACACCCGAAGCCGGTGGCCCAACCCTTGTGGGGGGAGCCGTCGAAGGTGGGACTGGCGATTGGGACTAAGTCGTAACAAGGTAGCCGTACCGGAAGGTGCGGCTGGATCACCTCCTTTCTAAGGAGCACTGCCCACACCGGTCCCTCGTGGATCCGGGTGTGGTGCCAGAGCCCGGTCTGTCCCCGAATGTGGGGCAGCGGGTGCTCAAGGGTGGAACATCGATTTTGGCACCGACCTGGTCGGCCTTCCTCAAGTACAAGCTGGAGACAGCAGTGGAACGAGGGGGTCTGGGCAGGGCGGTGCTTGACACGTTGTTGGGTCCTGAAGGATCGGACGACGCATGCCGGCTCGAGCCGGTCTTGGCCTTGCGGGGTCGGGACGGTTCGGGTGGTGTGTGTGGGCTGGTTCTTCTGGTTGTGGGCCCTGCCGAGATCGCGAGCTGTGCTTGTGGTGGGTGTGGGGTGCCGGTTGTATTTTGAGAACTTCACAGTGGACGCGAGCATCTTTGTAGTGTCAAGTTTTTAAGGGCACACGGTGGATGCCTTGGCACCAGGAACCGAAGAAGGACGTAGGAATCTGCGATAAGCCTCGGGTAGTCGATAACCAGACTGTGATCCGAGGATTTCCGAATGGGGAAACCCGGCTGGAGGCAAGTCCAGTCACCCGCACCTGAATATATAGGGTGTGTGGAGGGAACGTGGGGAAGTGAAACATCTCAGTACCCACAGGAAGAGAAAACAACATGTGATTCCGTGAGTAGTGGCGAGCGAAAGCGGATGAGGCTAAACCGGGCGTGTGTGATAGCTGTCAGGCGTTGCACGTTCGGGGTCGTGGGACCCACCAGCCGGCTCTGACAGGTCGTCGGGGAGTAAGAAATCTGCGTCATAGTCGAAGAGCATTGAATGGCTCGGCATAGAGGGTGCGACCCCCGTAGACGAAATGGTGTGGACTCCCGGTGGATTTCCCAAGTAGCACGGGGCCCGAGAAATCCCGTGTGAATCTGGCAGGACCACCTGCTAAGCCTAAATATTCCCTGGTGACCGATAGCGGACAAGTACCGTGAGGGAAAGGTGAAAAGTACCCCGGGAGGGGAGTGAAATAGATCCTGAAACCGTGTGCCTACAATCCGTTGGAGCCTCCCGCCGTTGGGCGTGTGGGGTGACAGCGTGCCTTTTGAAGAATGAGCCTGCGAGTTAGTGCTCAGTGGCGAGGTTAACCCGTGTGGGGAAGCCGTAGCGAAAGCGAGTCCGAACAGGGCGCCCATAGTCGCTGGGTCTAGACCCGAAGCGGAGTGATCTACCCATGGCCAGGTTGAAGCGCAGGTAAGACTGCGTGGAGGACCGAACCCACTTAGGTTGAAAACTGAGGGGATGAGCTGTGGGTAGGGGTGAAAGGCCAATCAAACTCCGTGATAGCTGGTTCTCCCCGAAATGCATTTAGGTGCAGCGTCACGTGTTTCTTGCCGGAGGTAGAGCTACTGGATAGCTAATGGGCCTCACCAGGTTACTGACGTTAGCCAAACTCCGAATGCCGGTAAGTGAGAGCGTGGCAGTGAGACTGCGGGGGATAAGCTCCGTAGTCGAGAGGGAAACAGCCCAGATCACCAGCTAAGGTCCCTAAGCGTGTGCTAAGTGGGAAAGGATGTGGAGTTGCTGTGACAACCAGGAGGTTGGCTTAGAAGCAGCCACCCTTTAAAGAGTGCGTAATAGCTCACTGGTCAAGTGATTCCGCGCCGACAATGTAGCGGGGCTCAAGCACACCACCGAAGCTGTGGCATTGACATACTGCTCGGCACCGACACCTGCGGGTTCGGTGTCCAGGCGTGTTGATGGGTAGGGGAGCGTCGTGTGGCCAGGGAAGCGGCGGTGTGAACCAGCCGTGGAGGCCACACGAGTGAGAATGCAGGCATGAGTAGCGAATGACGGGCGAGAAACCCGTCCGCCGAATAACCAAGGGTTCCAGGGTCAAGCTAATCTGCCCTGGGTAAGTCGGGACCTAAGGCGAGGCCGACAGGCGTAGTCGATGGACATCCGGTTGATATTCCGGAACCGGCGAAGGACCGCCCATGATGAACCCAGTGATGCTCAGTGCCTGAAGCACGCCCACCGGACCTTCGGGTCCACAGGGCGCGTGGAGCGCACGACCCGATCTGGTAGTAGTCAAGCGATGGAGTGACGCAGGAAGGTAGCCTCCGCGTGGCGATGGTTGTCCACGTCCAAGGGTGTAGGGCGCGATCCAGGCAAATCCGGATCGCACACAAGCCTGAGACCTGATAGTGACCGCGAATGCGGGAAGAGGGTGATCCTATGCTGCCGAGAAAAACTTCTAGCGAGGTTCGAGCCGCCCGTACCCCAAACCGACTCAGGTGGTTAGGTAGAGAATACCAAGGCGATCGAGTGAATCGTGGTTAAGGAATTCGGCAAAATACCCCCGTAACTTCGGGAGAAGGGGGGCCCTGATCGTGACGGAACTTGCTTCCTGAGCGTGATCGGCCGCAGAGACCAGGGAGAAGCGACTGTTTACTAAAAACACAGGTCCGTGCCAAGTCGCAAGACGATGTATACGGACTGACGCCTGCCCGGTGCTGGAACGTTAAGGGGACCGGTTAGCCTCACGGCGAAGCTGAGAACTTAAGCGCCAGTAAACGGCGGTGGTAACTATAACCATCCTAAGGTAGCGAAATTCCTTGTCGGGTAAGTTCCGACCTGCACGAATGGCGTAACGACTTCTCCACTGTCTCAACCACGAACTCGGCGAAATTGCACTACGAGTAAAGATGCTCGTTACGCGCAGCAGGACGGAAAGACCCCGGGACCTTTACTACAGCTTGGTATTGGTGTTCGGTACGGCTTGTGTAGGATAGGTGGGAGACTGTGAAGCCGTCACGTCAGTGATGGTGGAGTCAACGTTGAAATACCACTCTGGTCGTTCTGGATATCTAACCTCGGTCCGTGATCCGGATCAGGGACAGTGCCTGGTGGGTAGTTTAACTGGGGCGGTTGCCTCCTAAAAGGTAACGGAGGCGCCCAAAGGTTCCCTCAGCCTGGTTGGTAATCAGGTTTCGAGTGTAAGTGCACAAGGGAGCTTGACTGTGAGACAGACATGTCGAGCAGGGACGAAAGTCGGGACTAGTGATCCGGCGGTGGCTTGTGGAAGCGCCGTCGCTCAACGGATAAAAGGTACCCCGGGGATAACAGGCTGATCTTGCCCAAGAGTCCATATCGACGGCATGGTTTGGCACCTCGATGTCGGCTCGTCGCATCCTGGGGCTGGAGTAGGTCCCAAGGGTTGGGCTGTTCGCCCATTAAAGCGGTACGCGAGCTGGGTTTAGAACGTCGTGAGACAGTTCGGTCCCTATCCGCTGTGCGCGTAGGAAACTTGAGAAAGGCTGTCCCTAGTACGAGAGGACCGGGATGGACGAACCTCTGGTGTGTCAGTTGTTCTGCCAAGAGCACCGCTGATTAGCTACGTTCGGAAGTGATAACCGCTGAAAGCATCTAAGCGGGAAGCACGTTTCAAGATGAGGTTTCCAGGCCCGCGAGGGCGAGAGGCTCCCAGCTAGACTACTGGGTTGATAGGCCGGATGTGGAAGCACAGCAATGTGTGGAGCTGACCGGTACTAATAAGCCGATAACTTGACTTACAAAGATGCTACGCGTCCACTGTGCGGTTCCCGAGATACAAACGGGACACCAACACCCACTGAATTGATATCTCCATAGAGTTTCGGCTGTCATAGCGAAGGGGAAACGCCCGGCTCCATTCCGAACCCGGAAGCTAAGCCCTTCAGCGCCGATGGTACTGCACTGGTGACGGTGTGGGAGAGTAGGACGCAGCCGGACAACCATTCACGACAACCCCGCCAGGATTCCTGGCGGGGTTGTCGCATTCCCACACCCTTTTCGCGCCAACCGTTGCTTCGGCAGCGCCGATCCGCTGACGTTCACAGGCGGTGCTCACGACGCTAGTTTGGGGAGACCCCAAGCATGAGGAGAGCGTCGTGGGCACGGTGGTCATGTATGCCTCGGTGTCGGTCGACGGCTTCATCGCCGACGAGAACGACCAGCCCGGACCGCTGTTCGACTGGTTGACCTGCGGTGATGTCCCGTTGGACGAGAGCGGGGTGCTGAAGGTGTCGCAGACGTCCTACGACTACATCCGCCCCTACTGGGACGAGATCGGGGTGACCGTCGTCGGCCGTCACGTCTTCGACCTCACGGCTGGGACGGGACGCCTCCCGGCGGGATCGACCACGTCGTCGTCGTGACGCACCGGCGGGCGCCCGAGGGCTGGGACTCCGAGGCGCCGTTCCACTTCGTCGACGGCATCGAGGCGGCCGTGGCCACGGCGCAGGAGCTGGCGGGTGACCGCCTGGTCGAGGTCGCCGCCGGCGACGTCGGTGGCCAGGTGCTCGCGGCGGGTCTGGTCGACGAGGTGCGCATGGACGTCGCACCCGTCGTGCTCGGGTCGGGCAAGCGCTACTTCGGGTCGGTCGACGCGCAGCACCTCCTGGAGGACCCTGACGTGGTGCTTCAGGGCGACCGCGTGCTTCATCTGCGCTACCGGGTGCGCCGCTGACCGCCCCGGCCGCCGCGCGACTCAGTGTCCGAGCACCCCGGCGGGATCGCGGACGAGCCCGTCGAGGGCGAGCAGCGCTGCGCCCGTGGCGCCGGGGGCCGGGTCGTCCGAGGCGACGTCGACCGTGGGGCTGACCCAGCGCGCCGACAGCACCCGTCGGCCGAGGATCTCCTCGACGTCCGGGGTGAGCAGGTCCCCGACCTGCGCCAGGTGGCCGCCGAGGACGACCGTGGGGATGTCGAGCACGTTGACGACACCTGCGAGGGCGATGCCGAGCGCCCGGGCCGCTGATCGCATGGCCCCCAGCGCCGGCCCGTCGCCGCCACGTGCCTGCGCCGCGAGCTCGGCCGGCGGGGTGGAGGCGCCCAGTCCCGCGGCGTCGAGCATGGCGAGCCGGCCGGCATACTGCTCGAGACAGCCGGTTGAGCCGCAGCGGCAGGCGGGCCCGTCGGGGTCGACGCAGACGTGGCCGATCTCCCCGGCCCAGCCGTGACGTCCGGTCATGACCTCTCCGTCGACGACGACCGCGCCACCGATGCCGACCTCGCCGCTGAGGTAGACGAAGTCCTGCGGCGTGCTGTCGCGCCCGGGCGCCGGATGGGCGTAGGCGTGGGCCGCCAGGTCGGCCTCGTTGCCGACCCGGAGGGTGAGGTCGCCGAGGACGGCCTCGAGCGCACCGCGGGGGTCGACGTCGTCCCAGCCGAGATTGGGAGCGCTGAGCAGACGGCCGGCCTCGGCGTCGACGATGCCGGGCAGCGCCAGTCCCGCGCCGACGACGCGACAGCCGTCAGGGGTGGCGTCCAGCACGCGGGTGGCCACCGTCGCCAGGCGGCGGAGCGTGGCGCCGGGCCGTGACCCGGCGAGGTCGGCGATGACGAGGTGCTCGGCGAGCACCGCCCCCGAGAGGTCGACGAGCCTGGCCGCGAGGTGGCCGACACCGACCTGCAGGCCGAGCGCGGCGAAGCGACCCGTCGAAGCCCGCAGCGGAGTGGCCGGCCGCCCGGGCCGACCCGGCCCGCCGACGACGGACTCGACCTCGTCGAGGATGCCGCCCGCGACGAGCTCGTCGACGAGCCGCGACACCGTCGAACGGGTCAGCGACGTGGCCACCGCGACGTCCGCGCGCGACGGTGGGGTCTCGGCGGCGAGGACGGTGCGCGCGACGAGGGCGAGGTTCGCGTGGCGCAGGCTCGCCTGGCGCAGGTTGGCCATGCCTTGACCCTAGCCGGTCCACGACGTAAGTTGCATGACAAAACTAATCCATCTCGAGGAGTCGCAATGACGCGCCAGCCCACCCCCGACGACAAGTTCTCCTTCGGTCTCTGGACCGTCGGATGGACCGGCACCGACCCCTTCGGCGGCCCGACGCGACCCGTCCTCGACCCGTGGGAGTACTCCGACAAGCTCGCCGAGCTCGGCGCCTGGGGCATCACCTTCCACGACAACGACGTCTTCCCCTTCGACGCCGACGACGCGACCCGCGCGCGCATCACCGGCCAGCTCAAGGACGCGACCGACCGTGCCGGCCTGACCATCGAGATGGTCACGACCAACACGTTCAGCCACCCCGTCTTCAAGGACGGCGGCCTCACGGCCAACGACCGCGGCGTGCGCCGATTCGGGCTGCGCAAGGTGCTGCGCGCCGTCGACCTCGCCGCCGAGATGGGCGCGTCGACGTTCGTCATGTGGGGTGGGCGCGAGGGCAGCGAGTACGACGGGTCGAAGGACCTCCACGCCGCCTTCGACCGCTACAAGGAGGGGCTCGACACCGTCGCCGGCTACATCAAGAGCCAAGGCTACGACCTGCGGATCGCGTTGGAGCCCAAGCCGAACGAGCCGCGCGGCGACATCTTCCTGCCGACGGTCGGGCACGCGCTCGCGCTCATCGCCGAGCTCGACCACGGCGACATCGTCGGCCTCAACCCCGAGACGGGGCACGAGCAGATGGCCGGTCTCAACTACACGCACGCGCTCGGCCAGGCGCTGTGGAGCGACAAGCTCTTCCACATCGACCTCAACGGCCAGCGCGGCATCAAGTACGACCAGGACCTCGTCTTCGGCCACGGTGACCTCGTGTCGGCCTTCTTCACGGTCGACCTCATCGAGAACGGCTTCCCCGGCGTGCCCGACGGGCCGCGCTACACCGGGCCCCGGCACTTCGACTACAAGCCGTCGCGCACCGAGTTCATGGACGGCGTGTGGGAGTCGGCCAAGGCGTGCATGTCGATGTACCTCCTGCTCGCCGACAAGGCCGCCGCCTTCCGCGCCGACCCGCGCACCGCGGAGGCGTGGGCGTATGCCGGGGTGCTCGACCTCGCCGAGCCGACCCTGGGTGCCGGGGAGTCGCTCGACGACTTCCTCGCGACCGACGACGGCTTCGACGCCGAGAAGGCCGCCGAGCGCGACTACGGCTTCGTCCGGCTCAACCAGCTCGCGCTCGAGCACCTCGTCGGCTGAGGCACCCGAGCGCGGCCGGCCGGCCGGTTCTCGCGTCAGTCGACGCAGAGGCAGAAGGGGTGGCCGGCCGGGTCGAGGAAGACGCGGAACGACGTGCCCGGCTGGTGCTCGTGCTTCGTCGCACCGAGCGCGAGCACCTCGGGCTCGGCCGCGTCGAGGTCCTCGACCATGACGTCGAGGTGCATCTGCTGCGGCACGGCCTGGCCGGGCCACTGGGGCGCGGTGAAGTCCTCGACCTGCTGGAAGCAGATGCACTGCTGCCCGCTCTCGTCGCGGATCTCACCCCACCCGTCGGACGTCTTGACCGTCCAGCCGAGCAGGGTGCCGTAGAAGGTCGCCAGTGCCTCCGCGTCGGGGCAGTCGAGGACGAAGCTGGGGTAACGAGCGATAGCCATGGCGAGAACGCTAGGGCGTCTCCCGGACGAAAGGCGTCCGTATGCCGTGGGCTTCCTTCCCGTCCCGAGCGCGGTGTGGCATCGGCGCGTCTCGCTATCCTCGAGGCATGGCTCACCGGATCTTCACGACGTCCTTCGCGTCGGTCTACCCGCTCTACGTCAAGAAGCTCGAGCGCAAGGGCCGCACCCAGGCCGAGCTCGACGAGGTCATCGAGTGGCTGACCGGCTTCGACGACAAGGCCTTGGCCCAGCAGCTCGCCGCGGAGACGACCTTCGAGGACTTCTTCGACCAGGCGCACCTCAACCCCAACGCATCCGCGATCACGGGCACGGTCTGCGGCATCCGGGTCGAGGAGGTCGAGGACCCGCTCATGCAGAAGATCCGCTACCTCGACAAGCTCGTCGACGAGCTCGCCAAGGGCAGGAAGATGGAGAAGGTCCTGCGCAGCTGACCGCAGCTGACCGCAGCTGACCGCGGCTGACCGCGGCTGACCGCGGCTGACCGCGGCTGACCGCGGGCCCGGCGACACGCATACGCCGTCTCGCCGGGAGGCGACGGGTGACTACGGGCGGAAGCGCTCCTGCAGGTCGGCGTAGCCGATCGCGCCGTCGAGGAAGCCGAGGGTGCCGGTGTCGAGCAGCTCCCGGCCGGCGCGCTCGAGCAGGCTGAGCGACGCGCGGGCGAGACTGCCGCCCAGGCTGACTCGCCTGACGCCGAGGGCGAAGAGCGTGCGCGCGTCGATGGTGTTGGCGAGGCCGGCCACGATGTTGAGCGGGCCCGGGATCGCCGCGGCGAGCCGGCGGATCGAGTCCTCGTCGACGAGGCCGGGCACGAAGACGCAGTCGGCTCCGGCCTCGAGGTAGCGGCTCGTGCGCTCGACCGTCTGGGCGAAGACGTCGCCGTCGACACCGGCGAAGTACGTGTCGGTGCGGGCGTTGAGGACGAAGGTGCCGCGGGGTGCCGCGGCCCGGGCGGCGGCGATGCGGTCGGCCGCCTCGTCGACCGGGAAGAGGCGCCCGTCGACGATGTCCTCGAGGTTGGCCCCGACGGCGCCGGTCTCGGCGGCGAGGGCCACGGTGCGGCCGACCTGCTCGGCGCTGTCGCCGTAGCCGGCCTCGAGGTCGGCGGTCACGGGCACGTCCACGGCGCCGACGATCCGGGCGATGTGGCCGAGCATCGCGTCACGGTCCATCGCACCGCCGTCGGGGACCCCTGACGCCCAAGCGATCCCGGCGCTGGTCGTCGCGATCGCCGGAAACCCGACCTGCTCGAGGATCCGCGCCGAGCCGGCGTCCCAGGCGTTGGGCAGCACGAAGCCGGGGCCGTCGTGCAGCGCGAGGAGCGCAGCGGCCTTGTCGGACCGGGACATTGCCGTCATGGCACGGTCCGGCGCATGACGCAGTTCGTCGTGCCCTTGGGTCGGACATAGTCGAAGCCGGTGCGCTCGAAGAGGGTGCGGGTGCCGCTGTAGAGCACGGCCTCCCGCTTGCCGCCCTTGTCGTGCGGGTAGCCCTCGACGGTGCCGCCGCCGGACGCCGCGATGAGGTCGACGACGCCCTGGAGGGCGAGGTCCGACAGGTGCTTCCGGCGATAGCGCTTGTCGACGAAGATGCACGTGACGCGGTAGTCGGGCAGGACGTCCGTCTCGGCCTCGTACTGCTTGCGGTGGCGGATGTTGGGCAGCTCGGCGGGCGAGCCGTACTGCGCCCACGCGACGGCCTCGTCGCCGTCGAAGACGAGCGCGGCGTGCGCCCGGCCCTCCTCGACGAGGCGCTTCTTGAGGTCCCGGTTGGCGTCGTACTCGCGCTCCTTCTCCCAGCTCATCGTGTGGAACCACGTGCACCAGCAGCCACCGAAGACCCCGCCGTGCCGCTCGATCATCGCGGCGTACGCGTCCCAGGTGTCCGGCGTCAGCGCCGTGACCTCGTAGTCCGTCATCGTCCCCTCCTCGCCCTGCTCCTCGGTCGGTCCCTAGTCGTCCATGGCCTCGATGCCGAGCTCGGCCAGCTCGCCCATGCTGGAGCGGATGTGCTCGACCATCGCCGGCGGCGGCGGCTCCCAGCCGACGATCTCCTCGACGACGCGCAGCGGCTCGGTCGTGCGGTAGGAGCGGGTCGGGTTGCCGGGGAAGCGCTTGTCGGTGACGTTCGGGTCGTCCTCGATCGTGCCGACCGGCTCGACCCGGTAGACGCGCGGTGGCCCGTCGCCGCGGGCGAGCTCGGCCGCGAGCGGGGCGCCCTCGCGCGTGGCCGTGAGGTAGATGTGCTTCGACTGCCGCCCCGAGCCGTAGTTGGAGCGCCACCCCGGGGTGAGCAGCTCGCCGACGGCCACGTCGGCACGCGTCCCGTGGAAGAAGGGGCCCGGGTCGTCGACGACGCGGGGCGTCGGCGGTGGGTCACGGAGCAGGCTGTCGAGCCGCGTCATGAGGGCGGCCACCCGGGTGCGCCCGTGCGGCGCTCGCGGGTAGCGACCGAGCACGTCGAGCAGCTCCGGCGTCGCCCGCTTCGCCGCGGCGGTAATGACGTACTCCGCGACGACCGGGTCGTCACCCCGCGCGAGCTCGGCCGCCCGGGCGGCATGCGCCGCCGCGCCGAGGATGTGGCGCACCTGCGTCGCCTTCGCGAGCGGGTGGAGGTATGCCGCCGCGGCTGCATCGCCGGCAGCCGTCGCCGCGTACCGGGCGGGCTCCGTCGACGCCTCCTTGCCGGCACGGTGGGCATCCGTGGCGGCCGTCCTCTGCAGGCGTGAGCGGGGTGCGCCGTCGACGAAGGCACGGGCTGCGGCGAGCGCGGCCGCCGGGCGGGGGTCGTCGGGCTCAGCCCGCTCGAAGAGCACAAGGGAGGGCTCGGCGCACGACACGGCATACGCCACCACGGCTCGGAGGTCATCCGTCGTCAGCTCGAGGTCACCGGTCTGCATCCTTCGGAGTTTTCCACGAAGGCGGCCCGGCAGCAGTCGGGCGAGCCGCCGTTCTCGAACTGTGTCGCGACGGGATGTCACATCCGGGGCGTGGCCGGTGTCTTCATGTCGACGCAGCCCCCGACGTTCCCCCGAGGAGGAACCATGACCACCAGGATCCAGCCGAAGCCGATCACCGGCGCGTACGGCGCAGTCGTGAAAGCGTTCAGCCGCAAGATGTTCGGCCAGGTGCCGGAGTCTCTCGGCGTCATGTGGCACCACGTCCCGGCGCTCAAGGCAGGCATGCGCTTCGGGCAGCAGCTGCAGAAGTGGGACGCGTGCGACGAGGGCCTCAAGTCCTTCGCGCACATGGCCGTGGCCTCGCTCGTCGGCTGCACGTGGTGCCTCGACTTCAACTACTTCATGGCCAAGAACCACGGGCTCGACGTCGAGCGGGCGCGCGAGATCCCGCGGTGGCGAGAGTCCGACGTCTTCACGCCGCTCGAGCGGGAGGTCATGGGGTACTCCGAGGCGATGAGCCAGACGCCGCCCACCGTCACCGACGAGATGGTCGAGAGCCTCGAGGGGCAGCTCGGCTCCGCAGGGCTCGTCGAGCTGACGACGGTCATCGGCTACGCCAACCTCACGACGCGCTCGAACGTCGCGCTCGGGATCGAGTCGGAGGGCTTCGCATCGGCGTGCGGGCTCAAGCCGATGGCGGAGCGCTCCGCCGTACGCTCGACGGCATGAGCCGGGACCCGTTCCTCGACCACCGCAGCCTGCTCTTCACGGTGGCCTACGAGATGCTCGGGTCTGCCGCCGACGCCGAGGACGTCGTGCAGGAGACGTGGCTGCGGTGGGCCGACCTCGGTGACGAGGCGCGCGCCGAGGTGCGCGACCCGCGGGCCTACCTCGTGCGGATCGTCACCCGGCAGGCGCTCAACCGGCTGCGGACCCTCGCCCGGCGACGAGAGGACTACGTCGGCGAGTGGCTGCCGGAGCCGCTGCTGACCAGCCCCGACGTCGCCGAGGACGTCGAGCTCGCCGAGAGCGTGTCGATCGCGATGCTCACGGTGCTCGAGACACTGACCCCGACCGAGCGGGCGGTCTTCGTGCTGCGCGAGGTCTTCGACGTGCCCTACGACGAGATCGCCGAGGCCGTCGGCAAGGGGACGGCGGCGGTGCGCCAGGTGGCCCACCGCGCCCGCGAGCACGTCGCGGCCCGTCGTCCCCGGGTGGCGGTCGACCGGTCGGAGCAGGAGCAGGTGCTCGAGCGCTTCATGGCCGCGGTGACGACCGGTGACGTGCAGGGCCTGCTCGACGTGCTCGCCCCCGACGTCGTCCTCGTCGCCGACGGCGGAGGGCTGGTGCAGGCCGCGCGGCATCCGGTCACCGGCGCCAAGCGGGTGGCGAACTTCCTCGCGGCCTTCCCCCGCGTCAGCGAAGGCGCGCAGATCGCGACGCTGTCGCTCAACGGTGGACGCGCGGTGCGGATCGACCTGCCGGTCTTCGGCACGACGGTCGTGAGCGTGGACGTCGAGGACGGCCGGATCACCCACGTCTACGCGATGCGCAACCCGACGAAGCTCGAGCGGCTGGGGCAGGAGGCCGAGCTGAGCCGCTGACTCCGCCTCACGGCATACGCGATCGGTGACGGCCATGTATGCCGTCGGGAGCGCTCGCCGCGGTGGCGGATGCGGCATGCTCGACGGATGGTCGAGCCTGCTGACTGGTTGCTGACCCGGGCCGAGCGCGGCAACCCGACGACCCGGGTCGACGAGCTCCACGGTTACCGGGCGTGGTCCGAGGGCAACCACGTGCGTCCGCTCATCCACGGCGCGACGTACTTCCGCGTGCTCCACGACGCGCTCGAGGCGACGGGACCGGGCGACCTCGTGCTCTTCACCGACTGGCAGGGCGACGGCGACGAGCGGCTGACCGGCGAGCCCGGCAGCGAGGTGGTCGAGGTGCTCTCCCGCGCGGACCAGCGCGGCGTCGTCGTCTGCGGGCTCGTGTGGCGCTCGCACCTCGACCGGACCGGCTTCTCCGCCACGGAGAACCGTCACCTCGGGGAGCAGCTGGAGCGGCGGGGCGTGAAGGTGCTGCTCGACATGCGGGTGCGCACCGGCGGCTCGCACCACCAGAAGTTCGTCGTCATCCGGCACCGTGACGACCCGACCCGCGACGTGGCGTTCGTCGGCGGGATCGACCTCGCGCACAACCGGCGGGACGACGCGACGCACGAGGGTGACCCGCAGTCCCAGCGCCTCACCGACGAGTACGGCGCGCACCCGCCGTGGCACGACGTCCAGACGGCGATCCAGGGGCCCGCGGTCCACGACGTCGAGACGGTGTTCCGGGAGCGGTGGGAGGACCCGACGCCGTTGTCCCGCGCTCCATGGCGACGCGCGGCCGACAGGGCCCGCGGTCTGGCCAGCTCGCCGGCGCCGCTCCCCGAGCAGTGGCCACCTCCGCCGCCCGCCGGGGACCACACGGTGCAGCTCCTCCGGACCTATCCCGACCTCCGGCACGGCCGGGACTATCCCTTCGCCAGGGGTGGCGAGCGCAGCGTGGCGCGCGGCTACGCCAAGGCGGTGCAGCGGGCGGAGCGCCTCGTCTACGTCGAGGACCAGTACTTCTGGGGGCACGACGTGGCGCGCGTCTTCGAGGAGCAGCTGCGGACGCAGCCCGGCCTGCACCTCGTCGTCGTCATCCCGCTCGTCCCCGACCTCGACGGGGCCAACCGCGTGCCGCAGCTGCTCGGTCGTGACCGGGCGATCGCCCGGCTCACCGCGGTCGCTCCCGGGCGCGTGGCGGCATACGGGATCGAGAACCGTGCCGGGGTCCCCGTCTACGTCCACGCCAAGGTCTGCGTCATCGACGACACGTGGGCCGGGATCGGCTCGGACAACTTCAGCCGCCGCTCGTGGACGCACGACTCGGAGCTGTCGGCCGTCGTGCTCGACGAGGCGTATGCCCGCGACCTGCGGCTCACGCTCGCGGCCGAGCACCTCGACCGGCTGAAGGCGGTGGGCGACCGCGGTCTCGAGGCGGCGATGGGCGACTGCCTCGATCCCGCGGGGATGTTCGAGGCCTACGCGACCCGTGCCGCGGAGCTCGAGGCCTGGCACGCGGGCGGCAGGTACGGCGAGCGGCCTCCGGGGCGGTTGCGTCCGCTGCCGATGCCGCAGCTCACGGCTCGCCAGCGCAGATGGGCGGCGCTGCCACTCGACCTGGTCCACGACCCCGACGGACGACCGAAGGTGCTGCGCGAGGCCGACCGCTACTGATGGTCGTCGGGGACCGACCTGCGCGCTGGTTAGTGTTGCCGGCATGCGTACGGTCGTCATCGGCGGGACTGGTCACATCGGCACCTACCTCGTCCCGAGCCTCGTCAGGGCCGGGCACGAGACCGTCGTCGTCAGCCGGGGGACGAGCCGCCCCTACCGCGACGACCCGCTCTGGGACCGGGTCGAGATGGTCACGCGCGACCGGGAGGCCGCGGAGCGCGAGGGCCGGTTCGGCACGTTCGTCGCCGACCTCGGGCCCGACGCGGTCGTGGACCTCACGTGCTTCACGACCGCCCAGGCCGAGCAGCTCGTCGAGGCCCTCGACGGCCAGCACGTGGTCCACACCGGCAGCATCTGGTCCTACGGTCCCAGCACGCTCGTGCCGACGACCGAGGCCGCCCCCAAGCGCCCCTACGGTGACTACGGCATCGGCAAGCGTGCGGTCGAGCAGTACCTCATGGGCCAGGACCGGGTGCGGGCCAGCGTCGTGCACCCCGGCCACATCAGCGGTCCCGGCTGGATGCCCATCGGGCCGGCCGGCAACCTCGACCCCGCGGTCATCGAGTCGCTGCGCGCCGACGGCTCGTGCACGCTGCCCGACCGGGGCGGCGAGACCATCCACCACGTCCACGCCGAGGACGTCGCGGCGCTGCACCAGGCCTGCCTCGAGCAGCCGGACGTCGCTGCGGGCGAGAGCTTCAACAGCGTCTGCACGCAGGCCCTGACCCTCCGGGGCTACGCCGAGCTGCTCGCCCGCCACTTCGGCCACGAGCCCCGGATCGACTTCGTGCCGTGGGCCGACTTCGTCGACGGTCTCGACCCCGAGCAGGTCGCGCTGACCGAGGACCACCTGGGCCGGTCGCCGATGTTCTCGATGGAGAAGGCTCGCGACCTGCTCGGCTTCGTCCCGCGGCACAGCGTCACCGACACGGTCCTCGAAGCCGTCGACGCGTGGGTGGCGTCCCGCTAGGAGTGGGGGTACGCCGGGAGCTGGGGCCGCTCAGGCGTGGCCGCTGAGCTGACCCAGGCGGGTGGCGAGGGCGTCGACCATGGCGCCGGCGCGCTTCTCCGGGAGGGCGGACTTGCGGTCGCCGCCCTGGCTGGAGACGGGCAGCACGTCGATCGAGAGCTTGGCGCCGCCGGCCAGGGCGCGCAGGGCGTCGACCTTGTCGCCGAAGGGCGTGCCGCTGCCGGGCGAGTAGTAGCGCACGGCCTCGTCGACGCCGTCGGGGTAGAGGTCGGTCTTCGTCACGGCGATGATGAGCCAGATCGGCTTGCTGCGGCGCACGGCCAGCGAGGCGATGCGGTGCGAGGTGATGGTCCAGTCCTCGAGCTCGGCGGCGAGCTGCTCCTCGCGGGTCGAGGTGGCGACCCCGCTCGTGCCGCCTGCGCGGCGCGGGGTGGCGTAGCCGTTGGCGACGACGTGGATGAGCCCGTCGACCGGCTCGTCGTGGAAGACCTCGTCGAGGGCCGCGAGGCGCGTGGCGGCGTTGTCGCCCGGGACGACGAGGAAGCGGAAGCCGTGCAGCTTGGCGCCCTTGCGGGTGCGACGCTCCATGGTGGCCGAGCCGACCCCGGCGGCGGCGTCGTCGGTGGAGCGGCGCGAGAGCCGGTCGACGAGCTGGCTCTTGCCGACGCCCGTCATGCCGGTCACGGCGACCATCGGGTAGCGGTCGCGCAGCAGCCGGCTCAGACGCTCGGGGGCCTGGGCGAGAGCGGTCAGCAGACCGGTGGCGACGGTCGCGCCCAATGCGGTGCGACTCGACGTCGGCAGGATCGTCCTGATCCGGGATGAAGTCTGAGACACGGTGCCTCCTCGGCGTGCTGGGCTGGGGCCAGTTGACCCTAGAGCCTACGTTCCGTACCCATGCCGGCGGTGCCCGCACCGTGGGCAACGAACAACACCCCGTCCTGGCGAGAGGACAGGGTGTTGCGTCTCCGACTCTAGTCCGATGCCGCCGGGTGTGGTGACGGGGCCGTGGGTGGTGCGGGCGCGGGTGGCGGTGCGGGGTCGGCGGCGAGCCGGCCGCGCAGGGCGCGGCCGACGGCGGAGCCGACGAGCAGGCCGAGCGAGATGGCGATGGCCACGCCGAGCAGGCCGAGCGCGACGTCGGTGGCCGACTCGCGTCCGGCGGCAAGCTCGGTGACGCCGACGAGGCCGAGGCTGCCGGGGACGAGCAGCCAGAAGGCGGGGAGGAAGAGCACGAGGCGCGGCAGCTGCGGGCGGCGCAGCTCGACGACGCTCGCGCCGAGGCTCGCCGCGATGGCGCCGAGGAAGCCGCCGAGGGCGATCGAGCCGAGCTCCTGCCCGGCGACCTGGGCGCCGAAGGCGAGGCTGAGCACGAGCAGGACCCAGCCCTGCATGCGCAGCGGGACGCCCTCCATGAGGCAGATGCTCGCGCCGATGAGGATGAGGCCGACTACCGCACCGACCCAGCCGATCTCGTCGACGCGGAGGTTGACGAGGGTCGAGGTCGGCACGCGGAGCAAGGCGGTGGCCATGAGCAGGCCGAGGGCGAAGAGGCCGAGCTGCGCGAGGCCGTAGGTCAGGCGGGCCGAGCCGGCCTGCATGTGCCCCGACGCGAGCTCGGACATGCCGTTGACGACGAGCGCTCCGGGGAGCAGGACGGCGAGCGGTGGCAGGACGGTGCGGAGCGGCCCCTCGAGCAGTCCGGCGTTGGCGGCGCCGAAGACGGCGAGGGACACGGCGAAGGCGGCGAGCGTCGGGAGCAGCGCCTTGACGACCTCGTAGCGCTCGGCGAGCTGGACGAGCGCGAGGACGATGAGGGCCCCGGCTGCCGCTGCAGCGATGTTGGCCCAGCCGGGCTGGAGGATCAGGGCGATGCCGACGGCGAGCACGGGCCACGCGAGGGCGACGAGCCAGGCCGGCTGTTGGACCGGGCGCCTGGCCGTGGCGGCGAGCTCGTCGCGGGCGGCGGCTGGGCTGAGCTCGCCGTGGACGAGCTGGTGGCGGATGAGGCGCACGCTCGCCGACTGGTGCAGGCGCAGGCCGGGAGGAGCCGAGCGGAAGGTCGAGGGGCCGCCCGGGGTGAGGCTGACCATGAGGCCGGTCGGGCCGACGGCGGTCTGGACCTCGGGGTAGCCGAGGCGGGCGCTCACCTCGGTCAGCTCCTCCTCGATCTCCTGCACCGGCTGTCCGGTGGCGATCATGGCGGTGCCGAGCTCGGCCAGCAGGGCGCGGGTCTCGGTCTGCCGGTCCGCGTCGTCCTGCATGGTCGTCATCATGTCAGCGGACGAGGCGCCCTGAAGAAAAAGTCGGGCCGGGCTGCATCCGGACGCATCCCCCGTGCGGAAGAGGTGTTGATGGGTGACTCGCACCCACCAACAGAAAGGGATGTCTCATGAAGCGCATTCTCGCCACGGGGTCCATCGCCGTTCTCGCCATGGTCGGCTTCGCCGGCAGCGCCAACGCAGCACCGTCCGGCTCGGCGTGCTTCGGCCAGGTGCACAAGACGGTGAACAGCGGCGGAGTCCCCGGCGTGGACAACGTGGGGCAGCTCGTTCAGGCCGTCGGCGGGGGCCAGGCCAAGAACGCAGTCGCGGAGTCTCTCTGCTGAGAGGCCGGCTCCTCACCAGGTGAATGACAGCGGCGGCTCGGATCCTGACACCCTCGGACCCGAGCCGCCGCTTCGCGTGCCCCGCGCTGGTGGGCGTCACGTCACGCGGCGAGCCGCGCCCAGAACTGGCGGATGTGCGAGGCCAAGGCCTCCGGCTGCTCGAGTGGGACCAAGGTGCGGGCCTGCTCCACCGTCACCGCCGTGGCGTCGGGCGCCACGGCTGCGGCATCCTCGGCGTCCTGCGGGCTCCAGTCGCCGCGGTCGTCGGAGGCCACGAAGAGGCTCGGCACGGTGAGGTCCGCGAGCTCAGCCGTGACGTCGACCCGGTTGAGGATGAAGGACCGGACGGCCAGGGCCATGCTGCGGTGGGTGGGGCGCGCCAGGGACTCCTCCACCGCCTGACGCAGAGGCGCGCTGTCTCGCGAGGCGTCGGTGAGCATGGCCGCGAGGATCGCCGTGCGCACCGGCCCCACGGGCCCCGCAGTCCGAAGGACCGGGAGCAGGAGCGTGATCTGCCGGCGCAGCGGGGCGTCGACAGGTTGGGCCGGCGAGCTGACGGCCACGAGACTCCGGAGCACTCCGGGTCGCGCCGCGAGCTTGAAACCGACGTGCCCGCCGAAGGCGTTGCCGACCCAGTCGACCGGGCCGTCGACGCCGAGCCCGGCGAGCAGGTCGGTGGCAGCGTCCGCGGCGCCGGCGATGTCGCTGGCGTCGCGCAACGACTCGCTGAGGCCCAGCCCGGGCGGGTCGACGAGCGCGTACCGCCGGTCCCGAGGCAGCAGCGGCACCACGGGGTCCCACGTGTGGCTGTCGACGAACATCGAGGACCACAGGACGGTCGTGGGGCCGTCCCCGACCAGACGGACGTGAAGCCGGCCGAGCCGGGTGGGCACGAGGGCGGTGCACTCGGCGAGCGTCGGGTCGCTGCCGGAAGCGGGGGTGTGGGGGTCCATCGACTGCTCCTTGCGTGAGTTGATCTTAGTAAGACTGACATGAATGTATTGAGGTTAGCATTGGTCGCATGAAAGATGGGGCGGCGCGGACCTACCGGATGACGGCCCGAGCGGAAGCGGCCGAGCAGACCGGCCAGCGGATCATCGACGCCATGCTCGGGCTCTACGCCGACGTCCCGTACGACCGCATCCGGCTCGAGGACGTCGCCGCCGCGGCCGAGGTCACGGTGCAGACGGTGATCCGGCGCTTCGGCACGAAGCACGGGCTCCTCGCCGCCACGGTCGAGCGCGAGCTCTCCCGCCTTGCCGCCGACCGGGCGGCCGCCGTGGGGGAGAGCCCCGAGGCCACGCTGCACTCGCTGGTCCGCTACTACGAGAACCACGGCGCCCTGATCCTCAAGCTCTACGCCGAGGCGGGTCAGGCGCCCGGCGTGCCGGAGCTCGCCGCCCGCAGCCGCAGCTACCACGTGAGCTGGTGCCGGGAGGCATTCGCCGAGCGCCTCGACGGGATTCACGACACAGCGACTCGAAAGCGTCGGCTGGCCCAGGTCGTCGCCGTCTGTGACGCCACGACGTGGCGGATCCTCCGGTTCGACGGCGGGCTCTCGGCCGGGCAGACCGAGGAGGCGCTCCGCGAGATGCTGCTCCCTCTGCTCCCACCCGTCAGGGCGTGACCGGCGCCCGAACGGTGGTGAGGCATCGGTGATTGGATCGGGGCATGCGCATCTTCTTCACCGGCGGCAGCGGAAAGGCCGGCAAGCACGTCGCACCCTTCCTCGCCGAGCAGGGGCACCAGGTCACGAACGCCGATCTCGTGCCGCTACGGCATACGGCCGTCGACGACCTGCGCGTCGACCTGACCGACGCCGGCGAGGTCTACTCGGCGCTCGCGGGACTGGCGCGCTTCGACGAGCTCGACCTGCCGGCCAAGCCTGCCTACGACGCCGTCGTGCACTTCGCCGCCGTGCCGGCGATCCTGCTCACGTCGGAGGCGAAGACGTACGCGACGAACGTGCTCAGCACGTACAACGTGCTCGAGGCCGCGACGCGGCTCGGCGTGCGCAAGGTGATCTTCGCGTCGTCGGAGACGACGTACGGCGTGTGCTTCGCGCAGGGCGAGCGGCGGCCGCTCTACGTGCCGGTCGACGAGGAGCACCCGACGGTGCCGGAGGACTCGTATGCCATGTCGAAGGTGGCCAACGAGGTGACGGCGCGCTCCTTCCAGGCCCGCACCGGCGTCGACATCTACGGGCTGCGCATCAACAACGTCATCGAGCCGCACGAGTACGCCGAGATGTTCCCGCCGTTCCTCACGGACCCGGCGCTGCGGCGGCGCAACATCTTCGCCTACATCGACACCCGCGACCTCGGTCAGATGGTGGCGCGCTGCCTCGAGGTGGACGGGCTGGGCTACGAGGTCTTCAACGTCGCGAACGCCGACATGTCCGTCGCCGCGACGACCGACGAGGTGCGCGAGCGCTTCTACGACGGGGTGGAGCTGCGGCGGCCGATGGGACGCAACGAGACCTTCTACTCGATCGACAAGGCGCGCGACCTGCTCGGCTACTCGCCGCAGCACTCGTGGCGCGACGTCCTGACGGACCCGCACGCGTCGTGAAGGCCGTCGTCTACGACGACTACGGGCGTATGCCGGAGCTGCGGGACGTGCCCGAGCCGTCGTGTCCGGACGGTGGCGTCGTCATCGCCGTCAAGGCGACGGGCGTATGCCGTTCGGACTGGCACGCGTGGAAGGGGCACGACCCGGTGTCGTTGCCTCACACCCCGGGCCACGAGCTGGCCGGTGTCGTGGCTTCGGTAGGGGCCGGCGTGCGGGACTGGGCGGTCGGCGACCGGGTGACGGTGCCCTTCGTGTGCGGGTGTGGTGTGTGCTCGTGGTGCCTGGCCGGCGAGGCGCAGGTGTGTCCTGACCAGACGCAGCCCGGTTTCACAGGCCCGGGGTCGTTTGCTGAGCTCGTGCCGATCCACGGGGCCGACACGAACCTCGTGAGGCTGCCGGACTCGGTCGACTTCGTGACGGCGGCGTCGCTGGGGTGCCGGTTCGCGACGGCCTTCCGGGCTCTGACGACGCACGGCCGTCTCGGTTCTGGCGAGTGGCTGGCCGTGCACGGGTGCGGCGGGGTCGGCCTGTCGGCGGTGATGATCGGGGTGGCGCTCGGTGCGCGGGTGGTCGCCGTCGACGTGAATCCGGCTGCGCTGGAACGGGCTTCGTCGCTGGGTGCTACGGCGGTCGTCGATGGTGGGGCTGTCGAAGACGTGGCCGCGGCGATCCGGGAGGTCACGGGTGGCGGTGCGCACGTCTCCATCGACGCGTTCGGCTCGCCCGAGGCGGCGGTGGCGTCGGTGCGCAGCCTGCGACGGCGTGGCCGCCACGTGCAGGCGGGCCTGCTGCTCGGTGCTAACGCGACGCCGCCGGTCCCGATGGACCTCGTCATCTCCCAGGAGCTCGAGATCTACGGGTCCCACGGCATGCCCGCCCGCGACTACCCCGCGATGCTCGCGCTGATCGAGGACGGCACCCCCCGACCCGCCGACCTCGTCGGCCAGGTCATCGGCCTCGAGGACGCGGGCGCGGCCTTGGCCTCTGTGGATCAGGCGTCAGCCGCCGGGATGACCGTCGTGAGTCTTGACGACTGTCATCCGGGGGAGGGATAGGGCGCCGTGGACGTTCGGGTCGGGCTGTGTGGGTGGACCGTGTCGCAGGCGTCGTACGTGCAGCGCTTCCCGGTCGTCGAGGTGCAGAACACCTTCTACGACCCGCCGGCGGATGCCGTGCTGACCCGGTGGCGCAGCCAGGTCCCGACCGACTTCGAGTTCACGATGAAGGCGTGGCAGATCGTTACCCATGAGTCCAACAGCCCGACCTACCGGCGCCTGAAACAGCCTCTGCCGGAGAGCGCCCATGGTCAGGTGGGAGGGTTCCGGACGACGCCCGAGGTCCTTGCCGGGTGGAAGCGGACTCTCGAGTGCGCTCGCATCCTGGGGGCGACTGCTGTGCTGCTCCAGTGCCCCAAGAGCTTCCGCCCGACGGCCGAGAACGTGCGGCGGCTGCGTGACTTCCTGTCGCAGGTGGAGCGGCCGGCCGGTCGGCTGCTCTGGGAGCCCCGCGGCGAGTGGCCCGCGCCGCTGCTCAGGGAGCTGTGTGCCGAGCTGGACCTGGTGCACGTCGTGGACCCGATGCAGACCGAGACCGTGACACCGGAGCAGACCTACTACCGGCTGCACGGCACGACGGGCTCGCGGCACGTCCATACCGATGAGGAGCTGCGTCGGTTGCGTGACTTGGTCGACGGTCGCCCGAGGCCGTACGTCATGTTCAACAACCTGCCCCGCACCGGCGACGCAGAACGCTTCCTCGCCCTGCTCGACCGCGACGCCGGCTGAGCACGCTGGCCTGACCTCTCGTGCGCTGTTCAGGCTTCCTTGTCTCCCCTTCCGGAGTGTGGTTGCGTGGCGATACCGTCCCCGCCGCCCGGCGAGGCGCCACGACGAGGTGGTAGCGATGGGCACGACGTACGACTACGTGATCGTGGGGGCGGGATCGGCAGGAGCCGTGGTCGCTGCCCGGCTGAGCGAGGACCCACAGGTCCGGGTGTGCCTGCTCGAGGCCGGCGGCCCGCCGCCGCCCGCCGAGCTGGTGCCGGCCGCGGTGGCGAGCCTGCAGAACGACCCCGCGACCGACTGGATGTACAACGGCGACCCGGGCGGGGTCGGGAAGGGCCTGGTCGGCGGCCAGATGATGGTGCCGAGGGGCAAGATGCTCGGCGGCTCCTCGGGACTGAACTACATGGCATACGTCCGGGGACACCCCGGCGACTTCGACGCGTGGGCCGCTTCGGGCGCGGACGGCTGGTCCTACGAGGAGGTGCTGCCCTACTTCCTCAAGTCTGAGGGCTTCGTGGACAGTCCTGAGCTGCACCCCGACCGCGAGATGCACGGACACCACGGTCCGGTGGGGGTGTCGGTGCGGCAGCCGATCCTGCGCGCCTCCAACCAGTTCGTCGAGGCCGCCGGGGCGGCGGGCCTCAAGCAGGGTGACTACAACGGTCGCGACCGCCTCGAGCCCGAGGGGGTGGCCTCGCTCTTCCAGACCACGACGAAGGACGGCCGGCGCAGTTCGACCTTCCACGCCTACCTCGAGCCCGCGATGGGTCGGGAGAACCTCACGGTCGTCACCGGCGCGCTTGTGGAGCGCGTCCTGCTCGAGGCCAACGGTGAAGTGGTCCGGGCGACCGGGGTCGCCTACCGCACCGAACAGGGCGTCAGCGAGGAGGTCGCCGCGGGCACCGAGGTGGTGCTGTGCGCGGGCGCCATCGGCTCCCCGCACCTCCTGCTGCTCTCGGGAGTGGGGGCTCGCGACGAGCTCGCAGCTGTCGGAGTCGAATGCGTCGTCGACCTCCCGGACGTCGGGCGTCACCTCAAGGACCACCTGCACACGCCGCTGATGTTCGCCGCCGACGGGATCGGCGAGACGATGGTCGACGTCGCCATGTCTCTCGGGCCGGACGCGCTGCGCGCTCCGGCCGGTCCGCTCCCGGCCGACCCCGCCGACGACGGCGACCTCCCCGAGCCCCTGGCTGCAGCCAAGGCCGAGGCCGAGCGACGCATCGGCGAGTGGTTCACCACCGGCGGCGGGCTCGCGTCGTCCTCGCTCTACGACGCCGTCGCGTTCTTCTCGACCGGGCTGGGCGACGCCCACACCCACGACGCGCAGATCGGCTTCCTCGCGACCGGCTACACGCCGCCGATCTGGGAGGGCGTCTTCCGGCTCCCGCCGTCCGCGTTCTTCGAGGACCCGGAGTCCTTCCTCGACCCGACGCGCGGCCAGGTGGTCCTGCTGCCCAACCCCGTGCAACCCCACTCGGAGGGCGCCGTGACGCTGGCCAGCGCGGACCCGGCCGTCGCGCCCCGGATCGAGCTCAACTACTTCGACGGCCCCCACGACGTGACGGTGATGATCGCCGTGATGCGCAGGGCCCTCGAGATCGCGAAGGCCTGGCCCGGCGGTGGCCTGGGTGAGCCCGTCATCCCACCGCACCTGGCACAGGCCCACGGCCACGAGGCCGGATCCGAGCCGAGCGACGCGCTGCTGGAGGACCTGGCCCGCCACTACGCGCTGACCGTCTATCACGTGACGTCGACGTGCCGGATCGGTGACGTGGTCGACCCGCGGCTGCGGGTGCACGGCATCGAGGCCCTGCGCGTGGCAGACGCCAGCGTCATGCCGAACGTCGTCAGCGGCAACACGAACGCCGCGACGATCATGATCGGCGAGAAGGCGGCCGAGCTGATCGCCGGCGACCACGACGTCCACCTCCACGAGCTGGTCGGCTAACGGCTGGGAGGCCAGCGGAAGAACTGACCGACTCTTATCGACCGGGGAACATAAGCGTCCGCCGGTGCGAGGAGCCCTCGTCCGGCTCTACCGGGCGAAGACGTTCGCGAGCTCGCGGCGCTGAGCACGCGCTAGAGGACGGCGCGTCCGGATTGTCGACGCGACGGTCCATTCGCGGCGGAAAGACACGGCTTGCAGCAGTTGTCGGGCGTTTTGAATGGGCCCAGCAGCCTGCGCCAGAACGAGGGATGCGCCCGACTCCATTCGACCAAGGTGACCCCCCGATCGGGCCCGATGACACCATCGAGTGGACTGCTTCAGTGCTCATTCGTCGCTACCCTCGATTTGTGGGCGTCGACGCAGGGTCGGCAGTGGGTTCGACGGGGTTGGCGAGTTGTTGCGTCGGCACCGCCGCCGCGTTGGCTTGTCCCAGGAGGCTCTGGCCGAGCGAGCAGGATTGAGTCGGCGAGGGGTGGCAGACCTCGAGCGGAGCGCCCGCAGGTTCCCGTATCCCGACACAGTCCGCCGCCTGGCAGACGCGTTGGGTCTGGACACCGCTGAACGAGCCAACTTTGTCGATTCCTGTCGGCCCGCAGCGCGCGCCAAAGATCGTCGGGTTCTGCCGATCGAGCCCACACCGATGGTCGGCCGTGCTTGTGAGCTGGCCAGAGCTCTCGAATTGAGCGCAGAATGGCGCTTAGTGACGCTCACGGGGACCGGAGGGATTGGCAAATCTCGTCTGGCCAGGGAAATGGCGCAGCGAAGTCAGTCTAGTTTTGGCAATGGCGTCGTGATCATTGACCTGACTCGCGTGGGCACGGGGCCGGACCCAGTGCAGGCGGCCGTTGCACTGGGTCTTGGCCTAACCTGCCCGCCTCGCGAATCTCTGACGGACACTCTCTTGCGTTACCTCGAGTCGAAACGCATGCTGCTGGTCCTGGACAACTGCGAGCATGTTGCGGACGGTTGCGCAGATCTCGGGAGTGAACTGCTGCGGGCTTGCGCTGGTGTGAACCTCGTCGTCACTAGCCGGGAACCGTTGCGCATTCCTGGCGAGATGGTGTGGCTCGTGCCCCCGATGGCGGCGGACGAGTCGGTGACACTCTTCATCGAACGTGCACGCGCGGCGGGGGCGGTCGACATAAGGGCAGTCCCAGATCTTGAACTCGCGACGGAGATCGCTCGCCGGTTGGAAGGTGTGCCGCTGGCTCTTGAACTAACTGCGGTGTGGGTACCGTCTCTGGGGCTTCATGAAGTAGCACGCCAACTTGTGGACCGCCTGGACTTCCTGTCTCATGGCCGACGGCTCGGCGGGTCCCGCCATCAGTCCCTGCGGGCTGCCTTCGACTGGAGTTGGGAACTGCTCACACCAGCCGAGCAGGTGCTGTTTCCCGGGATGGCGGTGTTTGCCGGTGGGTGGACCGTTTCGGCCGGGCAACAAGTAGGCGCGGGGCTGGGTCTCGAGCCCACAGACGTGGTACATGCGTTAGCTGGACTGGCGGAGAAGTCGTTGCTGCTGAGTGAGGAAGACCGCGAGCAACGACGGTTCCGGATGCTGGACACGGTTCGTGAGTATGCCCGTGAGCGTCTTGCCGGCTCAGGGCAGGAAGAAGTCGCTGCCGCCTGCCACGCGCACTACTACCGGAAAGTCGCTCACGATGGAGCCGCTACCCGGTTAGGGCTTCACTACCCAGCTGATGCGGCCGTGCTCCAACGAGAGCATGCCAACTTGACAACAGCCCTGGAATGGCATCTGGAACGCGGAGAGTTCGACCTAGGCGCTGAGATGTGTTGGGGACTGGGCGGATTCTGGCTCGCTCAGGGATTTCTGGGCGAAGGACGGGATTGGCTGACACGGTTCATGAGCCACCCAGGGGAGCTCAGTCCCTCAACCCTGGCCCGCGCCCTCCAGACCGCAGGGAGGCTCGCCGAATACTCAGGAGACTTGACCCACGCCCAAGAGTTTTTCGAGGGCAGCCTCGACATATGTGACGCAGCCGCTGACCGAAGCGGCTCTGCCCGGGCCATTTGTGCTCTGGGCGATGTCGCCGTACACCACGGCCTACTCACTGAGGCGCGGGATCGCTATGTGCGAGCGCTGGGTCTCGTCATGGACGAGCAAAGCCCCGAGCATGCGCAAGCGCTCTTGGGCCTTGGCCGGGTCGACAGCCTGAGGGGTGACCTGGAGCAGTCCAACGCCTGGCTGGAGCAGGGCTTGGCCATGCAACGGCTGACGAGCGACGCGTGGGGCATTGCATACGCCCTGAACGAACTCGGGCAACAGGCCAGACGCGCTGGTCAGTTGACCAAGGCCCAGGTTCTCCTCGAAGAGTGTCACACGCAGTGGCATCAGGCCGGGACGCGGATGGGGGAGCGGGCGGCCGTCATGAACTTGGCGCTCGTCGTGCTGGAACTGGGTGCGGTCGAGCACGCTGCTGAGCTGGCTCGCGAAAGCGTGGAGCTCAGCTATGCCATGCACGATGACGGGTCTGCCGCGACCGTGCGCTGCATCGAGATCGCCGCGCTAGTAGTGGAGGCCCTGCGCTCGACAAAGACGGCTGTTTGTCTCCTTTCCGCGGCGACCAGTCGCCGCGAAGCGTTGGCGGCGCCGCGGCCCGCTGTTGAAGAGGAAGACGTCTGGCCTGCACTTGACCGCGCCCGCACCACGCTCGGGAGCGAGCGGTTCAGTTCGGCATGGGTCGATGGCCGTGACCTGACCACGACTGAGGCACTGGATCTCGCCAGCGCGGGTCTGACGGTTGGTGCCGGAGGCCTGTCATCCGGCGGGGCAACTGCGTACTGAGTGCGTACATTCTGCGCATCGAGAAGCTCGGCCAGGCATCGTAGTTTCGAACTGGGAGGTCTCCATGAACGAGCTCGACACCTTGCGAGTCGCGGTGGTGGGCTGTGGCCGCCACGGCACGGCCTTGGCCCAAGCGGTAGCCCGTAGCGACACGATGCGACTGGTCGCTTGCGTCGATCCGGTGCTTGAGGCAGCCGAGAGAGCTTCACGAATGGGTGAGGCCCAGACATACGTGACCTTCGAGGACGCCGTTGCCCACGGCGAACCCGACGCAGTCCTCATCGCCACACCGCACCACCAGCTGGCACCGGTAGCCCTCTCGGCGATCCGGGCCGGCATGCACCTGCTCATCGAGAAGCCTATGGCGCTCAACGAGGCGCAGGCCCGCGAGATCGAGGTCGCCGCTAGAGCCGCTGGCGTTACATGCATGGTCGGCTACTCGTTCCGCTTCGGCATGGCCAGTCACGTCCACGACCTTCTGAGCCAAGGTGCGATCGGACAACTGCAAGCAATCTCGGGGGCCATCGGCACCGGACCGATGGACGACGACGATTGGAGGGCCGATCCTGCCGCCGGGGGCGGTGCCCTCCTCTACGTCGGATGCCACCTGATTGACCTTGCGCTGTGGTTCGTAGGCCAAGAGCCAAGGCATGTTTCGGCCACGGTCCGTCAACGGGCAGACCACGGCACCGACGACACATCGTCGATACTTCTCGACTTCGGTGAGGGACTCCTGGCTCAGTTCCTCGTCACCCAGTCGGCGCACCGATTCTTCTACGACCTTCGTGTTATCGGCAGCGCGGGCTCGATCACTCTCCGGGGCAACAACTTCGTGCAGTACGACGTCGAGATCAACAGCGATGTGCTTCCCGCCTATGGGGAGCCGACAACCATCCGGCCCGCTGTGCTGGGGGACCACATCACCATGATGCTCATGCCCGAACTTGCCGAGTTCGCCGACGCAATCCGCTGCCAGCGCCAACCTGCGGTAACAGCGGCGGACGGGCGCCGGGCTCTGAGGTTGCTCGACATCGCGCAACAGACGAGCAGCCCTATCAGCACTCAATGAGAAATTGGATCCCTCCCATCACGTCTTCCTCGTGATGGCCCAATCTCGTTGTGCTCGTTGGCCGCTGAGCTGTGACCACTCCGTCCTGAATTGGGGCATGACCCATGTTCCACAACCCAGTCATCCAGCTTTTCCGACACATCGCCACAGTTGCTGTCGTCATGGTCGGCGCCGTCGCCAGCGCGGCTGGCATGCTGCCTCCGGTGCTTGACGCGAAGGTCTCGGTTGTCGGCGTCGGGGGGACTGCCACAAGTGCAACAGTCACCGCCGGGGCCGTGGTCAAGACCTACAGGTATTCCACCGAAGACCCGTACCAGAATCTTGATGCCTACTACAACGACGCGTGGGTCGGTGGGTCCGCGCGGGCTGCCGTGGTCGTGATCCACGGTGGATCCTGGGCAAACGGGGACAAGGCCTCGTCCAGCAGCGTTTCGGCCAAGCTGTACGCCGAGGGCTTCGCGGTCTTCAACATCAACTACCGCCTGACCGCACCGCTCGGAAGTCACGTCGGAACACCGTGGCCGGCTCAACGCATCGACACTGAGCTCGCGGTGAGGTGGATCAAGGCCAACGCCAGCAAGTTCGGTGTCGACCCGGCACGCATTGCCCTCTATGGCTTTTCCTCGGGTGGACACGTGGCCCTTTCCGCGGCTGGCTACTACCGCAGCGTCCGGGCAGTGGTCTCCGTCTCGGGTGTGCTGCAGCCGCATCGCGTCATGAATATCGCCGTCCATGGCTCATCAGGCGTCGACGTGCGCACGCAGGCTGTCGTGGTGCTTTCGCAGTGGGCGAGCCTCGCCGTCCAGTGCCCGTATCTTGCCTGGGTAGAGTGCGGCCGACGCTGGACAACCTTCAAGCCCGAGACCTACTTCTCGCGGCTGTCCCCGCCGTTCTACGCAATCATGGGCGCCGCCGATCCCGTGGTCCCGCCGGGAACCATGACGGCGATCGACTATTGGGCCGATCGCGCAGGCCTGCCTCATGTGACCATCATGGTAGCCAACGCCGGTCACAGCGAAGCGGTGCTCACAGGGGACCAAGGGCGCTGGGCGGCAATGGTCACCTGGCTCAAAGCCCGAACCGCGTAACCCGACATGCAGCGACCGAGCAGCTTTCGAGAGGCTGGGCTCAGACGGCCAAGGTGCGAGGGTCACCCGGGCACATGACCGGACAGACGGTTCCCGACAGCCCGCTGTGCTGTGGTTGATGCTGCCGAGATTGCACCTCTGGTCCGAGCGCGGGTGAGAGCGGGCTAGAGACCTCGCCCGATTCGCGGCGGAATGGGCGTCGTGCCTTTCGCGTGTAGCTGGAGTCAGCACGGCAGTTGTGGGTGCGCATCGGCCGCGGTGTCTTGGCCGAGGACGACAGCGAATCTGCTGATCGCTGCTGGAGAGGCAGGGATACTCGGGACATGTATGTGCCGCCATCGGACCTGCAGGATGCCGTCGGCCACCGCCTACGGATCGCCACAGCGCTTCTCGACGACATTCAGTACATGACACTTGCCACCGCGGACGCGAGCGGCCGGCCGTGGGCATCGACCGTCTGGTTCTGCGCCGCCCTGCGCTCACCGTCGACGGATCGGCTCGACGTCGAGCTCATCTGGCTCTCGAGACCCGAGGCGCAGCATTCGATCAATCTCCGCGAGAGGCCCGAGGTGGGCATCAGCGTCTTCGACAGCAGGCAGCCGGCCGACACCGGGGAAGGGCTCCAGCTTGCGGCGCGCGCGGAGCAGGTGTCGGCCGACGAGCTCGAAGCGGCGTTGGCTGCATTCTCTACGGCGTCTGTGGCAGCTGGGGGCAACACTTGGTCGCTGCGCCAGGTGCAGGAGCCAGCCCCGCTGCGCGTCTACAGGGCACACCTCGACCGCGCCCTGCTGCTCGTCAACGGCTCGAGAGCCGAACTGCCCCTGCACTGAACGGAGCTGAGCGCTGACGGTGCGACGTAGCGTGTCGATGTGATGTTCAGTCGTGAACTACGAGACGCGGTCGCCCGCGGGGAGATCACCGTCACGATCCGTCGGTGGGACCGTCCGCAGGTCAAGGCCGGGGGCCGATACCGGACCGCGGGGGTCGTCATAGAGGTCGACTCCATGGAGGTCGTGCCCTTCTCCGCCGTGACGGACGAGGACGTGCGCGCCTCGGGCGAGACCGACCTCGAGGCTCTCCGTGACCGGGCGGCGCACTCGGGGCCGATCGACGACGACACCCTGGTCCATCGGATCGAGTTCCATGTCGTGTGACCGCGACGGGTCGCCACCGCTCCGTGACGACGGGGATGTCTCTGCCGCAGTCGGCCGCCCCCTCTCGCATGCTCCGCCACGCTCTGATCAGTGTGTTCCCGTGCGCACAGACATGGCGCCGTGGACGGCCCACATTGGGGAATCCGGAGTTCTCGTAGGACTGGAGGTGGACTCCGATGACCACCACGAATGGAAGCCAAAGTCCCTGTGGCACACAGTCCTTCACCGCAGGCGCCACGCCCGCAGCGGTGAAGCAGTATGGTCCGAGGCGATTCCGACGCCGTGCATCGATCGCACTGTTCGTCGCCGTGGCGGCTCTGGCAGTGCCGCACCAGTCCGCTGCGCTCATGCCCATCCCACCCGCGCCGGTCAGGTTCCCGATCGCGGACGTCGGGCACGCCATCCTGACGCTCGCCGAGCAGTACACGCAGGCGCCGTCCACCGACAAGGGTCCGCTCCACAACGAGATAAGGCTGCTCATCAACATGGGCCACGCGGCGATCTGAGCAACTCCGCCTCCGCAATCAGATGCATCCCGCCGGGTACGTTCCGGATGTGAGCGAGAGCGACACCGCACCCCACCCGGCTGCCGTGCATGGACGGGCGGCCCACGTACGCGGGCTCGTCCTTGCTGCGGGCGCCGGCAGGCGCATGGGCGGCCCGAAGGCTCTGGTTCGCCGCCACCCTGACGAGCCGACGCTCGTCGAGCGGGCTGTCTCCCTGCTTCACTCCGGCGGCTGCTCCGGCATCACCGTCGTCGTCGGTGCCGCTGCCGAGGAAGTCACTGCCATCGTCACCGCCCTAGGCCGCGACGTCGCTGTCGTCCCCTGCCCCGACTGGGACGAGGGCATGGGCGCCTCCCTCCGCGCCGGCCTCACGGCTCTCACTCGCTCCACCTACGAGGGCGAGGGCTGCGTCGACGCCGTGCTCGTCACCCTCGTCGACCTCCCGGACCTGACGCCCGAGGTCGTCGCCCGTGTGCTCGACGCCCCGGGCCATGTCGACAACGACCACTCGCCGCACTCCGACCCCGACGAGCACGCCGTCGAGCTGCCGAACCCTGCCGACACCCCAGCCCCCACCGGCCAGGAGCTCCGCGCAACCCTCCGCCGGGCGGCATACGGAGGCGTGCCCGGGCACCCGGCGCTCATCGGTCGCGACCACTGGGAGCAGGTCATCGCCTCGGCCAGCGGCGACCACGGCGCCCGCCACTACTTCCGCACCACAGCGCACGAGTTCGTCGAGTGTGGCGACCTCGCGACGGGCCGCGACGTCGACACCTCTGAAGAGCTCGACACGTCCCGCTGAAGAGGCCCTCCGCTTCCGCAAGCCCCGTCGATGAGTGATGCTCAGGGGATGGATCACCTGTTCACCAGTGCCGACGACGTCACGACCGCCCTCGGCGGCACGGGCTATCTCGCCGACGACGCGCTCGCGACGATCACCTTCCTCGCGACCCGGCTGAACCGGCCGATCCTGCTCGAGGGCGAGCCCGGCACCGGCAAGACCGCCCTCGCCGAGGGCCTCGCCCAGGCGCTCGACCTCAAGCTCATCCGCCTCCAGTGCTACGAGGGCATCGACGCGACGCAGGCCCTCTACGACTGGGACTTCCCGCGGCAGATCCTCCACCTGCGCACCGTCGAGGCCCTGTCCCGCGAGGAGCACCACGACGCCGAGGCACTCGAGGCCGAGCTCTTCGACGAGCGCTTCCTCCTCGCCCGCCCCGTGCTCCAGGCCCTCCGCGAAGCCCCGTGCGTCCTGCTCATCGACGAGATCGACCGCGCTGACGACGAGTTCGAGGCCTTCCTCCTCGAGGTGCTCAGCACGTGGCAGGTGACGATTCCCGAGCTCGGCACCATCGCTGCCCTAACCCCGCCGATCGTCGTCCTCACCTCCAACCGCACCCGCGAGCTGCACGACGCGCTCAAGCGCCGTTGCCTCTATCACTGGATCGACCACCCCGGCCTGGCCCGCGAGCTCGAGATCGTCCGCACCCGCCTCCCCGAGGTGAGCGCCGCACTCGCCGAGCAGATCGTCACCCTCGTCCAGCGCCTCCGCACGAGCGGCGAGCTCATCAAGCCCCCGGGCGTCGCCGAGACGCTCGACTGGGCGCGCGCCCTCGAGACCGTCGGCGCCACCCGTCTCGACGCCGAGGTCGCCGCCGCCACCCTCGGCGCCGCCCTGAAGTACCGCGAGGACTCCGAGAGGATCCGCGCCTCGCTCGACAAGCTGCTCACCGCATGACCCCGACCGCCGCGCGCCCGGCCCCAACCCCCACCGGCGAGCCCGACGTCGACGAGCTGCTCCTCGGCTTCGCCCGCGCCCTGCGTGCCGCCGGCGTCAACGTCACCGCCGACCGCGAGCGCACCTTCCTCGTCGCCACGGCGACCGTCGGCATGGGCGAGCGCGCGGGCGTCTACTGGGCCGGGCGCTCGACCCTCACGTCCACTCCCGCGGACTTCCCGGCATACGACGAGATCTTCGAGCGGTGGTTCGGCGGCGAGTCCATCCCGCAGGGGCGCCGCGTCGACATCCAGCGCCCGCCCGTGCGCCAGGCGCCGCTCGGCGACACCGAGGGGGAGGCCGGCGACGGCGAGGCCGACACGATCCAGGCCAAGGCGAGCGCGCAGGAGGTGCTGCGCCACCGTGACGTCGCGAGCCTCAACGCCGCCGACCGCGCCGCCGCCGCAAGGATGTTCGCGAGCCTCGACCCGCGCTCGCCGCTGCGCCGCGCCCGCCGCCACGTCCGCGCGAGTAGCGGCACCGTCGACGGCCCCGCCACGCTCCGCGAGCAGCTGCGCCGGATGGGCGAGCCCGGCCGCATCCACCACCGCCGCCGCGGCACCCGCCCGCGCCGCATCGTCCTGCTCATCGACGTCTCCGGCTCCATGAGCCCGTATGCCGACAGCCTCCTCCGCCTCGCCCACGTCTTCGTGCGCACGGTGCCCCACGTCGAGGTCTTCACCATGGGCACCCGCCTGACCCACGTGACCCGGGCGCTCACCGAGCGCGACCCCGACCGGGCGCTCGCCGCCGCCGGACGCGTCGTCCCCGACTGGTCGGGCGGCACCCGCCTCGGCGAGGCCATCGGCGCCTTCCTCGACCGCTGGGGTCGGCGGGGTATGGCCCGGGGCTCCGTCGTCGTTGTCTTCTCCGACGGCTGGGAACGCGAGGGTCCGGAGGTGCTCGGTGAGCAGATGCGCCGCCTGGGCGCCCTCTCGCACCGGGTCGTGTGGGCCAACCCGCACCGCGGGAAGGTCGGCTACGAGCCGGTGCAGCAGGGGATCGTTGCGGCCCTGCCGCACATCGACGACTTCGTCGCAGGGCACTCGCTCGCGGCGTTCGAGGAGCTGATCGAGGTGGTGGCCCGTGCGTGAGGTGATGGACGAGCTGATGCAGTGGTGGTCGGCCGGAGAGACCGTCGGCGTCGGCACCGTCGTCGGCACGTGGCGCTCGGCGCCGCGGCAGGCCGGCGCCTCGATGCTCGTCGGCCCCGGCGGCGAGGCCGTCGGCTCCGTCTCCGGTGGCTGTGTCGAGGGCGCCGTCTACGAGCTGAGCCAGGAGGTCGTCGAGACCGGCAAGCCCGTGCTCCAGCGCTACGGCGTCAGCGACGACGACGCGTATGCCGTCGGGCTGACCTGTGGGGGCATCCTCGACGTCTTCGTCGAGAAGGTGAACTGCGAGACCTTCCCCGAGCTCGGCGACGTCGCCGCCGACATCGCCGCTGGACGGCCCGTCGCCGTCGTCACCGTCATCGAGCACCCCGAGCCCACGTGGATCGGGCGCCGCGTCGTCGTGCACCCCGAGGCCGACGGGGCGGACGAAGGAGACGCCGACACCTCCGTGCTCGGCTCGCTCGGCAGCGGGCGCGCGGACGATGCCGTACGCGACGACGCCCGAGGCCTTCTCGCACAGGGCCGCTCGGCGATCCTCACCTACGGTCCCGACGGGGAGCGTCGCGGCGAGGGGATGCGGGTCTTCGTCGCCGCGCACGCGCCGAAGCCGCGGATGCTCGTCTTCGGGGCCATCGACTTCGCCGCCGCCGTCGCGCGGGTCGGCGGCTTCCTCGGCTACTACGTCACGGTCTGCGACGCCCGGCCCGTCTTCGCGACGAAGACGCGCTTCCCCGGCGCCGACGAGGTCGTCGTCAAGTGGCCGCACGACTACCTCCAGGCGGAGGTCGACGAGGGCCGCATCGACAGCCGCACCGTCATCGCCGTGCTCACCCACGACCCGAAGTTCGACGTGCCTCTGCTCGAGGTCGCGCTCCGGCTGCCCGAGGTCGCCTACATCGGCGCCATGGGCTCGCGGCGCACCCACGAGGACCGGCTCGAGCGGCTGCGAGAGGCCGGCCTCACCGACGACGAGCTCGCTCGGATGAGCTCACCGATCGGTCTCGACCTCGGCGCCCGCACGCCCGAGGAGACCGCCGTCTCGATCGCCGCCGAGATCATCGCGCTGCGCTGGGGCGGCGCCGGCGAGCGGCTCGCCGCGACCGAGGGCCCGATCCACCACCACCATCCCGCGCACGACACCCCGGTCGGGGAGTGACAGCGGCCCGACCGGAGTGCGTGGTGCTCAGTTGATCCGGATCCAGGTGTCGGTGGTGCCTCCGAGGCGTGCGCAGCTCCCGGCCGCCGACGTGGCGTCCATGGTCGCGTTGCGGGTGACGACCGACTCGTAGCGAGCCGTGCACGAAGGGGTGCTCGTCGGCGTGAAGACCAGCGACCCCGCACGCGTCACCGCGGCCTTGCCCGTCTGCGGCTGGTCCAGGGTGTCGAACGTGCGGACGGCGTAGTCGCCCGAGGGGTCGATGCTGAGGAGGGTGCCCGAGCCGCGGAGCAGCCACGTGCCGTAGACCTTCGCGACGTTCGGCAACGGTTGGGGCGCAGTGGTCGGCCACAGCAGCGCCAGGTCGGCACCTGCCGTCGAGACCGGCGAGACCCGCGTGAACTCCCACACCTCAGGAGCGCCGGTAGCCACCGGACCGGATGCTGCTTCGCAGCCAGGGCCGCTCTCCTCAGTCGGCGTGGCGCGAAGGCGGCCCTCGGGCGAGGTCGTCCCCTTCCACGTGACGTCGCAGGCCTGGGATCCGGCTCCCAAGCGCTGGATGAAGCCGTCCGGCGTACGGGTGTACGTGCTCGACGTCGCGCCTGAGTCGGTCTGTGCGTCGGGATCGTACGGCCGGTTGGACTGCGTCAGCCTGCCGTCGGCATGGAAGGTCCACAGCCAGCCGTCGTACGACCAGACCCCGGCGAGGTCGTTCGTGGTCACCGCTGTCGGGCCCGCTGGAACAGGCGGCGGCGGGGGATCACTGCGCAGAGCAAGGGCCCCGAGGACGACCCCGGTGACCGCGCAGGCGGCCACCGCTCCCTGGAAGATCCTGTTCCGCCGCTGCGTGCTCGCAGACCGCCTGACGGCGCGCTTCTGCTCGAGCTCTTCCTCGAGCCGGTTGATGTCCTGGGTTGTCATCTCGAGTCCCTCCCCATACGTCTGGAGCGCCTCGATCACCCTGCGCTCGATCGCATTCATCGTGAGTCCTCCAGTCGCGACTGCAGTGTGGCCAGAGCCCGATGGGCGTGACGCTTGACCGAGCCCACCCCGATCTCGAGGAGGTCTGCCGTCTCGCGCTCGCTGAGCTGGAGGTAGTAGCGGCAGGTGATGACCTCCCGCTGACGGCGTGGCAGCCTGCGCACCTGCTCCGCCAGCCGGCTCGCCTCGTCGCGCGCGACGACGTCGGTCGCCGCGTCGGTCCCGACCTGTTCGTCGACGGCTCGCATGACGAGCTGCGGCTGACTACGCCGCACGCTGTACAGCCGGCGCTGGTCCGAGCGGCACCGGTTGATGACACCTGCACGCAGGTAGGCCAGGGCCGAGGTCTCGTCCCGGGGAGGCCAGTGCCGGAAGAGCGACAGGTAGACGTCCTGCACCGCTTCCTCGGCCCGCTCCCGGTCACCGAGCAGGCAGTAGGCGAGCCGGACCAGCTCGACGCAGTGCGACCGGAAGAGCGTGGTCAGGACCTGCTCCCTCGTGCCCTGCGTCGTTGTCGACTCCATGCGGATCGCTCCCGTGACCACGTCCCACCTCCGACGAGTAGTCGGGCCTGTCATGGGAGAAGTCGCTCGTCCTCCTCGAAGGTTGACATGCTCGGTCGCCGGATTCCGGTCGTCGGCGAAAACGTCGGGCCGCCGCCGCCGGCCTGCGGTCGAGGCGCCGTCGCATCACGCCCCGGTGACGCCGTGGGTCCCCTACTTCGACGCGACCCGGTCGCGCGCGCAGGAGACGACGGCCGTGAGGTCGAGCCCGTAGGTGGGACCCTCGCTCGCGGCATACTGCTGGAGCCTGTCGACGCCGCGGTCGAGCAGCCGGTGAGCCCCGACCTCGTTGCCCCGAGCGGCGTGCGTCAGGGCGACGCAGAGCTGGGCGAGGCCCTGCCAGAGGTCACGCTCGTCATCGGGCCCGGCCTTCCAGCGGGCCTCGAGGACCTCGTGCGCCGAGAAGGGCCGCCCCTCCTCGACCAAGGCCTTGGCCGCGGCCAGGGTCTCGTGCGGCGGGAGTGGCTCCTCGGAGACCGGCTCGACGCCTTTGGCGCCGTAGGGCAGCGGTCGACCGAGAGCATCGCGGGGTCGCTCCTGGCGGGGTCGCCCGGCCCCGTCGCGGTCGCGGTCGCTCGCGCCGGTCACTGCAGGCTCCGCTGGACGTGACGTCGGGTGGGCAGCCTCATGCGTCCACCGTAGGCCCTCGCCCTGCGGTCCGGTCCTGCCCGACGACCCGGGCCGCGAAGGGGCGGCGGCGCGCAGGGCTAAAGCTCAGGCGCGCGGGCGCCAGCGCTTCCAGACGGCGGTGGCCTGCGCGCGCACCTTGCCGTCGAAGCGCAGCTCGACCTCGACCGTCATCTGCGGCTCGTCAGCCTTGGTGACGGTCGCGAAGAGCTCGACCTCGTCGTGCAGGGGAGCCGGTCGCAGGTAGCGCACGTCGAGCCCGGCCGTGACGTAGGAGAGGTCGGCGCCCGGCAGCGGCGGCCAGCCCCGGCGCTGGGCCTCGAGCATGACGGCGGCCGCGCTGTGGCAGTCGAGGACCGTGCCGATGATGCCGCCGTTGAGGTAGCCGAGGCCGTTGTCGTGCTCGGGCCACGGCATGAACGCCGCCGTCACGCCGCCCGCACCACCGCCGTCACCGATCGGGTAGCTCTTGAGCTGCAGCCCCTTCGGGTTGCCCTGCCCGCAGCCGAAGCACGGGAGGTTCGGGTAGAGGCGCTCCTGGATGCTGAGCGCATCGTCGGCGCAGGCGATGTCGACGTCGGTGTCCGGCATGCGCCCAACCTACAAGCGAGCTCCGCATCACGAATTGGTCCAACCTCTTGATGAGTTGACGTGCGCGGTGCCATCCTCGACGACATGAGTCAGAGCGGATTCACCCCCGTCGCCCGCCGGTCCGTGTCCGAGCAGGTCTTCACCGAGCTGCGCGACGCGATCCTCACCGGCCGCTTCGCCCCCGGCGACTCCCTGCCGCCGGAGCGCGAGCTCGCCGCCTCCTTCGCCGTCAACCGGCACGCCGTCCGCGAGGCCCTCCAGCGCCTCCAGGTCGCGGGCTTCGTCCGCGTCGTCCACGGCGGCGGCACCACGGTCCTCGACGTGCGCAGCAGCGCCGGCCTCGACCTGCTCGCCCACCTCGCCCGCTCGGGCGACGGGCTCGACCCGATGATCCTGCGCGACGGCCTCGAGATGCGACGCTGCATCGGCGTCGAGGCCTCCCGCCTCGCCGCGACCCGGGCGACCGAGCCGGCACGGGCGAGCGTCGTGGCGGCAGCGGCGGCATACGGCTGCCCCGACATCGACGACGCCGACCGCGACTTCTGGCTCGCCGTCGTCGAGGCGAGCGGCAACCTCACCTTCCGGCTCGCGCTCAACTCCCTCGTCCACGCCATCGACGGCAGCCCCGAGGTCATGGACGCGCTCCTCGCCGGCGACCGCGCCGACCTGCTCCCGCACGCGCCGCTCGCCGAGGCCATCGCGACCGGCGACGCCGCCGGGGCGGCGCGGCTCGCCGACGCGATCCTCACCCAGGCCGTTGACGTCTGGGCCTCGCTCACCGACGACGGGCGCACGCTCGACCCGGTGACCAAGGGGGCGTGATGGTCGACATCATCGTCACGGCGATCCCCTTCTTCATCGCCTTCATCGTCATCGAGGTGCTCTCGCTCTGGCTCGCGCCCGACGACGACGAGGTCGGCTACGAGGTCCGCGACACCGTCACGAGCCTCACCATGGGCATCGGCAGCGTCGGCGTCGGGATCGTCTACAAGGCAGCGCAGCTCGTCGTCTACGCCGCGCTGTATGCCGTGACGCCGCTCCGCCTCGACACCTCGCTGTGGTGGGTCTGGGTCGTCATCTTCTTCGCCGAGGACCTCGCCTACTACTGGTACCACCGCGCCCACCACGAGGTGCGGATCCTCTGGGCCAGCCACGTCGTGCACCACTCGAGCCAGCGCTACAACTTCTCGACGGCGCTGCGCCAGACGTGGACCCCCTTCGGCGGCATCCCGTTCTGGGCGCCGCTCGCGCTCCTCGGCGTGCCGGTGTGGGCGATCTTCCTCCAGCAGTCGATCTCGCTGCTCTACCAGTTCTTCCTCCACACCGAGCGCATCGGGAAGCTCTGGCGCCCAGTCGAGTACGTCATGAACACGCCCTCGCACCACCGCGTGCACCACGGCATGAACAGCCCCTACCTCGACCGCAACTACGGCGGCATCCTCGTCATCTGGGACCGCCTCTTCCGCTCCTTCGAGCCCGAGGGCGAGCGCGTCGTCTACGGCCTGACGAAGCAGCTGCGCACCTACAACCCGCTCGTCGTCGCCACCCACGAGTACGCCTCGATCTGGGCCGACGTCCGCGCCGCCCGCTCGTGGCGCGACCGCTGGGGCTTCGTCGTCCGCGGCCCGGGCTGGCGGCCCAACACCTGAGGTATGCCGTGTGGCCGGGTCCGTGACGGGCCGTGCCCTAGCCGCGGGCTCCCGGGAGGACGACACTGGAGGCCCCGAGCGAGGAGATCATCGTGAGCACGTACCAGGTCGGCTACTTCGTCGGCAGCCTGTCATCGACCTCGATCAACCGGACCCTGAGCACGGCGCTGGTCCGACTCGCGCCCTCGGACCTCGAGTTCACCGAGGTCCCGATCGGCAACCTGCCGCTCTACAGCCCGGACTTCGACAGCGACTACCCGGCCGAGGCCACGGCGCTCAAGGAGGCCATCGCCGCCTCGAGCGCCGTCCTCTTCGTGACGCCGGAGTACAACCGCTCGATCCCCGGCGCCCTGAAGAACGCCATCGACTGGGCCTCGCGCCCCTGGGGGCAGAACTCCTTCAACCACATGCCCGCCGCCGTCATCGGCGCCTCTCCCGGACAGATCGGCACGGCGCTCGCCCAGCAGAGCCTGCGGGCCGTGCTCAGCTTCTGCAACGCCCGCCAGATGACCTCACCCGAGGCCTACATCCGGCTCGAGCCCGGCGCGATCACCGACGACGGCGACGTGACGGACGAGTCGATGAAGCAGTTCCTCACCGACTTCATGCAGGAGTTCCGCGACCACGTCGAGCGCGTCCTCACGGTGCTGCCCCGCGCGTGAGGCACCCGGCCTCATATCCGTCGGACGAATAGGCCCACGCGGGCCGCCTGGCGGGTTACCGTGGCGAGACCTCGGGGAACGAGCTGCGCGCCGCGGCGCGCCCGCCCCCGAAAGGTCCACCCATGAAGAAGATCTGGTTCGCGCTCGTCGCGACCCTCGCCCTGGCGCTCGGGGCGTCAGCGCCCGCCGGCGCCGTCACCAACGGCACGCTCGACGGCAACGGTCACCCCTATGTCGGGCTCATGGTCGCCCAGGATGCCGACGGCAACCCGCTGTGGCGCTGCTCCGGCACCCTGCTCAGCTCCACCGTCTACCTCACCGCCGGCCACTGCACCGAGGCCCCCGCCGCCCACGTCGAGATCTGGTTCCAGGCGGACGTCGAGAGCGGGCGACCCGGCAACGGCTACCCGCTCAAGGGCCAGGTCGGTGGCACCCCGCACACCATCCCGTCCTACGACCCCGACGCCTTCTACCTCCACGACGTCGGCGTCGTCGTGCTCGACACCCCGATGACCATGTCGACCTACGGCGCGCTGCCCACGACCGACCAGCTCGACGCGCTCAAGCCGAGCCGCGCGACGACGTTCACCTCCGTCGGCTACGGCCTCCAGAAGGCCTTCCCCGACGCCGCCTCGTGGAAGGAGTCGGCGCTGCGCATCCGGATGGTCGCGCACCCGCACCTGCTCCAGATCAACACCGGTTTCACCGGACCCCAGTCGCTGCTGCTGTCCAACAACGCCAACACCGGCGGCACGTGCTTCGGTGACTCCGGCGGCCCGAACTTCCTCGGCACGAGCAACGTCGTCGCGGGCGTCACGTCCTTCGGCATCAACCCGACGTGCGGCGGCACCGGTGGCGTCTTCCGCACCGACCGGGCCGACGTCCTCGCGTTCGTCCAGGGCTACCTCGACGACTGACGTCCCGAGTGGGCCGCTGCTGCGGGAGCCCTTGCGTATGCCGTGTGCCCGGGTCCTCTACGTCAGTGCTCCGCCTGGCGGGGCACTGACGTAGAGGCCGGTGGCCGGGACCGCGGCGACGCGCGGTCCCGGCGACACGGCATACGACCCCCAGGGGTCAGTGGGCGCTGGAGGTCTTCCAGAGGTTGATGCCGCCCTCGACCGCGTGCTGGTCGATCGTGTCGAGCTCCTCCTGCGAGAAGTCGAGGTTGTCGAGCGAGCCGAGGCTGTCCTCGAGCTGGGCGACCGACGAGGCGCCGATGAGCACCGACGTGATGCGCTGGTCGCGCAGGATCCACGCGAGCGCCATCTGCGCGAGCGACTGGCCCCGCGACTGCGCCATCTCGTTGAGGGCGCGGATGTGCGTGAGGTTCTGCTCGGTCAGCAGGTCGGTCGAGAGCGACTTGTCCTGCGACGCACGCGAGCCCTCCGGCACGCCGCCCAGGTACTTGCTCGTGAGCATCCCCTGCGCGAGCGGGCTGAAGGCGATGCAGCCGACACCCTCCTCGCCGAGCACGTCGAGCAGGTCCTCCTCGACCCAGCGGTTGAGCATCGAGTAGCTCGGCTGGTGGATGAGCAGCGGCGTGCCGAGCTCGCGGAGGATGGCGACGGCCTCCTTGGTGCGGGGGCCCGAGTAGGAGGAGATGCCGGCATACAGCGCCTTGCCCTGGCGGACGGCCGTGTCGAGCGCGCCCATCGTCTCCTCGAGCGGCGTCGTCTCGTCGAAACGGTGGGAGTAGAAGATGTCGACGTAGTCGACGCCCATCCGGGCGAGGGACTGGTCGAGCGAGGACAGGACGTACTTGCGGCTGCCGCCGCCCTGGCCGTACGGGCCGGGCCACATGTCGTAGCCGGCCTTCGTCGACAGGATCAGCTCGTCGCGGTAGCGCTTGAAGTCCTGCGCGTAGATCGTGCCGAAGTTGCGCTCGGCGCTGCCGTAGGGCGGGCCGTAGTTGTTGGCGAGGTCGAAGTGCGTGACGCCGAGGTCGAAGGCGCGGCGCAGGGTCGCGCGCTGGCGGTCGAGGGGAACGTCGTCGCCGAAGTTGTGCCACAGCCCGAGCGAGACGGCCGGCAGGTCCAGCCCCGAACGGCCCGTCCGGCGGTAGGTCATGGAGTCGTAGCGGCTGCGGGAGGCCTGGTAGTCGTCGGCGTGAAGAGTCATGCGACCCAGTCTCGTCCCCATGCCGTATGCCGCCAAAAGCCGGGTCACGCTGTGGCCGCGGGGTCGGCCGGCTGGGGGATCGGATGCGGATGCTCCGGGGTTGCTCCGGGGAGGCTCTGCGGATGTGGAGGGTTCTTCCCGTTGCCCTTGTGCAGTAGTTGAACGCGAGTAAGACTGCGCGTGGGGAAGTCAACGATGTCAACTGCAGCGTGGCAGGAGGACCGACAGCATGACCCGAATCAACATGACCGTCGACGGGGTGAGCTACTCCGACGAGGTCGAGCCCAGGACCCTTCTGGTCCAGTACCTTCGCGAGAGCCTCGGTAAGACCGGAACCGTCATCGGATGCGACACGAGCAACTGCGGTGCCTGCACCGTGCACCTCGACGGCACGAGCGTGAAGTCGTGCAACGTCCTCGCCGTCCAGGCGGACGGCCACGAGGTGACGACGATCGAGGGGCTCGCCACGGACGGTGAGCTCCACCCGGTCCAGCAGGCCTTCCACGAGTGCCACGCCCTCCAGTGCGGCTACTGCACCCCCGGCATGATCATGCAGGCGTGTGACGTCCTCAAGGACAATCCCGACCCCAGCGAGCAGGAGATCCGCGAGGGTCTCGAGGGCAACCTCTGCCGCTGCACCGGCTACCACAACATCGTCAAGGCCGTGCAGCAGGCGGCCGGCGCCATGAGCGGCGCGGGCGCTGCCAGCTCCGCGAGCTCGGCAAGCTCGGCGAGCTCGCAGGCGGTGTCGTCATGACGATCACCGAGGACCGGGCGGCCGACGCCGCCACACCCGAGATCGGCAAGGCGCGCGCCCGCAAGGAGGACCAGCGCCTCATCACCGGCCGCACCCGGTGGACCGACAACATCCAGCTCCCCGGCATGCTGCACCTCGCCATGGTGCGCAGCCCCTTCGCCCACGCCACCATCACCGCCATCAACACCGACGAGGCGAGGAAGGCCCCGGGTGTCGTCGGGGTCGTCACCGGCGCGGACATCAAGGACGTGCAGGGCGCCATCGCCAACGCGTGGCCGCTCAACGCCGAGCAGAAGACACCGAACCACCTGCCCGTCGTCGTCGACCACGTCGCGTGTGCCGGCGAGATCGTCGCCGTCGTCGCCGCCCGCTCTGCAGCCGAGGCGCGAGACGCCGCCGAGCTCGTCGACGTCGACTACGACGAGCTGCCCGCGGTCCTCGACCTCAAGGAGGCCGTCAAGGACGAGGTGCTCGCGCACCCCGACCTCGGCACCAACACCTCCGCCGTGTGGACCCTCGACTCGGCCGCGCAGGGGTCGGGCACCGATGTCGAGGACGAGATCGCCGCCGCACGCAACGACGGCGTCGTCATCGAGCGCGAGTTCCGTCAGCAGCGGCTCATCCCCGCCTTCATGGAGCCGCGGTCGACGGTGTGCGACCCGACCGGCGAGCAGATGACGGTCTGGACCTCGACGCAGGTGCCGCACATCCTGCGCTTCCTCGTCGCCGCGACCACCGGCATCCCCGAGTCCAAGGTGCGGATCATCGCCCCCGACGTCGGCGGCGGCTTCGGCGGCAAGCTCCAGACGACGCCCGAGGAGTTCGCGACGATCGCCGTGGCCCGACGGCTCGGCAAGCCGTGCAAGTACACCGAGACCCGCAGCGAGTCCCTCCTCTCCGGACACCACGGGCGCGACCAGTGGCAGAAGCTGACGCTGAGCGCCCGCAAGGACGGCACCGTCACCGGCCTCAAGGTCGAGCTGCTCGCCGACCTCGGCGCCTACGTCGGCGTCGTCGGCGGCGGCGTGCCGGTGCTCGGCGCGTGGATGTTCAACTCCATCTACAAGTTCGCCGCCTACCACTTCACCGTGCGGACGCTGCTGACGAACAAGACGTGGGTCGACGCCTACCGCGGGGCCGGTCGCCCCGAGGCGACCTTCGCCATCGAACGCATGATGGACGAGCTCGCGGCCGAGCTCGGCCGCGACCCGCTCGAGGTCCGCGAGCAGAACTGGATCACGCACGACGAGTTCCCCTTCACCTCGGTCGCCGGCATGACGTACGACTCCGGCAACTACGAGGCCGCGACCGCCAAGGCCAAGGACCTCTTCGGCTACGACGAGCTGCGCGCCGAGCAGAAGCGCCGGCGTGAGAGCAACGACCCGGTCCAGCTCGGCATCGGCATCTCCACCTTCACCGAGATGTGCGGCCTCGCGCCGTCCCGCATCCTCGGCTCGCTCAACTACGGCGCCGGCGGCTGGGAGAGCGCCAGCATCCGGATGCTCGCCACCGGCAAGGTGGAGGTCCTCACGGGCGTCTCGCCGCACGGCCAGGGCCACGAGACGGCCTGGAGCCAGATCGTCGCGGACCGGCTCGGGGTCCCCTTCGAGGACGTCGAGGTGCTCCACGGCGACACCCAGATCTCGTCCAAGGGCATGGACACCTACGGCTCGCGCTCCCTCGTCGTGGGAGCCGAGGCCGTCGTCCGGGCCGCCGACAAGGTCATCGAGAAGGCCAAGGTCGTCGCAGCGCACCTGCTCGAGGCGAGCGTCGACGACATCGAGTTCACGGGCGGTCGCTTCGGCGTCAAGGGCACCGACAAGGGCGTCAGCATGCCTGAGGTCGCGCTCGCGACGTGGACCGGCCACAACCTGCCCGACGGCGTCGAGCCGAGCCTCGACTCCGACGCCACCTTCGACCCCGAGAACTTCTCCTTCCCCCACGGCACGCACCTGTGCGCCATGGAGGTCGACACGGAGACCGGGGCGACGTCGATGCGCAAGTACGTCTGCGTCGACGACATCGGCGTCATCATCAACCCGCTCATCGTCGAGGGACAGGTGCACGGCGGTCTCGTCCAGGGCATCGCGCAGGCCCTCTGGGAGGGCGCGGAGTACGACGACCAGGGCACGCTCGTGACCGGCTCGTTCGTCGACTACACCCTGCCGACGTCGGCCGACACGATCAGCTTCGTCACCGACCACACGACCTCGCCCTCGACCTACACCGCCCTGGGCACCAAGGGAGTCGGCGAGGCCGGCGCGATCGCCTCGACGCCCGCCGTCGTCAACGCGATCGTCGACGCGGTGCGACCGCTCGGCGTCGACGACGTCGTCATGCCGTGCACTCCCGAGCGCGTGTGGAAGGCCATCCAGGCCGGACGCGCGGTCTCGACGGAGGGTGACCGCGAGGCGCAGCCGCACTTCGACGAGGGCGTGCCCAACCAGGATCCCGGCGCCGCGACCGAAGGGAGCCAGGCATGATCCCCGCCCAGTTCGACTACCTCGCCCCCACGACCGTCCAGGAGGCCGTCGCGGCGCTCGCCGAGCACGGCGACGACGCCAAGGTGCTCGCGGGCGGCCAGTCGCTGCTGCCCATCCTGCGCATGCGCCTCAACGCGCCCGGGGTCGTCATCGACCTCGGCCGCATCTCCGAGCTGCAGGGCGTCAGCGAGGACGGTGACCACCTCGTCATCGGAGCCATGACGACGTATGCCGCCGTCCTGGCCTCCGAGGCCGTGTCGACCCATGCGGCCCTGCTGTCCAAGGCGATCCAGACCGTCGCCGACCCGCAGATCCGCCACCGCGGCACGATCGGCGGCGCGCTCGTGCACGCCGACCCGGCGGGTGACGTCGGCGCGCCGGCGCTCGCCCTCGAGGCCGAGCTCGTCATCGCGGGAGCGGACGGCTCGACCCGCACCGTCGCGGCGGAGGACTTCTTCGAGGACCTCTTCGCGACGGCCGTCGGCGAGGGCGAGCTGCTGACCCAGATCCGCGTCCCGAAGCACACGGGCTGGGGCGCGCACTACGAGAAGTTCGTCCGCGTCAGCCACCAGTGGTCGATCGTCGGCGTCGCGGCCACGGTGCGCAGCGAGGGCGGCTCGATCGCCGAGGCCCGCGTCGGTCTGACCAACATGGGCTCGACCCCGCTGCGCGCCCGCTCGGTAGAGGAGGCCCTCGTCGGGCAGCCCGCGACCGACGAGGCGGTCCGCGCGGCGGTCGCGTCCGTCACCGACGGCACCAACCCGCCGTCGGACCTCAACGGCGACTCCGACTACCGCAAGCACCTCGCCACGGTGCTGACGCGGCGCGCGGTCCTCGCCGCGGCAGGAGCGTGATGCCCGGATGGACCTGACGCACTCCTTCACCGTGCCGACCTCGGTCGACGACGCCTGGGCCCTCTTCATGGACCTCGAGCGCGTCGGCAGCTGCTTCCCCGGCGCGACCGTGACGGAGGTGACCGACGACGGCTTCTCCGGCACGGTCAAGGTCAAGCTCGGGCCGATCGCGCTCGTCTACTCCGGGTCGGGCTCGTTCGTCGAGCGCGACGACGCGGCGCACCACGCCGTCATCGAGGCCAAGGGCAAGGACAAGCGGGGCAACGGCACGGCCGGCGCGACCGTGACGATCACCCTGAGCCCCGACGGCGACGGCACCCGCGCCGACGTCGTCACCGACCTCGCCGTCACCGGCAAGCCGGCGCAGTTCGGCCGCGGCGTCATGCAGGACGTGTCCGACAAGCTGCTGGGCGCGTTCGTCGCGTGCATCGAGAAGCAGCTGACCGGTCCGGAGGCCGCTCCCGAGGCGGCGCCGGTGCCGGTGCCGGCCACGGCCGCTGCTGCAGCGGAGGCGCCATCCGGCGGCTTCGTCGAGACGGCGTCCGACGCGCTCGCAGCCGACACCGGCACGAGCCGTGCCGGCACGACGGCAGCCGCGCCCGCTCCGGCGGCGCACCAGCCGCCGCCCCCGCGCAGGGTCCCGGCCTCCGTCGAGGAGGACGCCCCCCTCGACCTCGGCTCGGCCGTGATGCCCGTGCTGGTCCAGCGGTATGCCGGTTACGCAGCGGCTGCCGCCATCGGGGTCGTCATCGGTTGGCTCATCGGTCGCCGAGGCGACTGACCCCAGCACGTGCAGCAGGCCCGGTCGCGCTCCCGGCCGGGCCTGCGGCATACGCAAGGGGTGCGATGGCGTTGGACCTGACGAGACCCCGTCCCCGAACCCCAGGAGAGTCATGTCCCGCGTCATCCTCATCGGCGGCCACGGCAAGGTCGCACTGCTCGCCGCCCCGCTGCTCGTCGCCGACGGTCACGACGTCACCTCGCTCGTGCGCAACCCGGACCACGTGGCCGACGTCGAGGCGACCGGTGCCACGGCAGCCGTGCTCGACGTCGAGCACGCCACGACCGAGCAGATCGCCGACCTCGTCCGCGGCAGCGACGTCGTCGTCTGGTCAGCGGGCGCCGGCGGTGGCAGTCCCGAGCGGACGTATGCCGTCGACCGCGACGCGGCGATCCGCTCGATGGACGCCGCGGGACAGGCCGGCGTCGGGCGCTACGTCATGGTGTCCTACTTCGGCGCCGGGCCAGACCACGGTGTCCCCGAGGACAACGGCTTCTACGCCTACGCCGAGGCGAAGGCGGCCGCGGACGAGCACCTCCAGGGCACCGACCTCGCGTGGACGATCCTGCGCCCGAGCGCCCTCACCACCGACGCGGCCACGGGTCACATCGAGACCGGCGAGGGCGTCGAGGCCGGCAAGGTCTCGCGTGACAACGTCGCCCACGTCATCCGCGCGGTCGTCGAGCACCCCGACACGACGGCCCGCCGCATCCTCCCCTTCAACGACGGCTACCAGCCCATCGACGAGGTCGTGGCGACCAGCCCCACAGCCTGACACCGCCCCCGCCCCTCAACTCGAGTGAGCGCCCCACCCCACTCGAGTGGCCTCGCCGTCACTCCCGCAACACCCGGTGTCGCCACCTCCCGTCGAGTGGCCCCGTCGTCACACCACCGGCCTGTGACGACGGGGCCACTCGACGGATGGGGAGGTGCCTCGGGTGGGAGAGCGGGGCCACTCGACTGGGACTGGGCGCTCACTCGAGGGTCAGGGGCGGGCGACGTGCTCGGCGATGACGAGGTCCTGCCACGCCATGCCGACGCTCTTGAAGACGTTCGGGCGGTCCGTCGCCCGCTCGACCCGGCCGAGCACGACCTCGGCGAGGGTGCGCACGTCGGCCCAGTCGATGGCGCCCTGCGCGGCGGCGAGGATGACGTCGCCCGCCTCGCGGTGCGCCGTGCCGATGTCCTCGACGACGACGAGCGAGCGCCCGAGCAGCGCCGACCCGAGCTCGCGGCGGTGCGGCTCGTGCGACCCGATGGCCACGACGCACGCGCCGTCGGCGACCCAGTCGTCGCCGAGCACGGGCGTCGCCGCCGACGTCGCGGTCACGACGACCTGCGCCCCGCGGACGGCGTCCTCGACCTCAGGGTCGTCGACGGTGAGCCCACGCGTGGTGAGCGCGTGCGTCGACGCGAGCCCCGAGATCCGCTGCGCGGTCGCACGCGCCGCGTCACCTCGTCGGCCGACCACAGTCACCGAGGTCGTATGCCGGATGGCGAGCAACGCCTCCGCGTGACCGAGCGCCTGGGGCCCGCTGCCGAAGATGACGGCCGACTCGACCTCGGAAGGGGCGAGCGCATCCATCGCGACGGCGGACACCGCCGGGGTGCGCAGCGACGTGACGGCCGTGCCGTCGACGAGCACCGACGGGGCGAGGGTGTCGGCGTCCATGAGGACGTAGACCGCCTGGATGCGGTCGAGACCACGCGCCGGGTTGCCCGGCGCGACGGTGAGCACCTTGACCCCGGCCGTGCGGCGGTTCGCCGACGGCATGACGAGGAGCTGGCCGTCACCGACCCCCGCGGCGAGCCGGGGCGGGTCCGACGCCGGGTCGAGACCGTCGGCGAGCTCGCGACGGATGAGCCGCCGGGCGCGGTCGGGCGAGAGGTTCCGGCGCACGGTGGCGGCGTCGACCCAGCGCGGCTGCTGCACTCAGCCCTCACCCGCGCTCGAGCGCGCGCGCTCGACCCGCGCCGGATCGCCGCCGGCGTCCGCGAGCGCCGCGAGGTGGGTGCGCAGCTGCTTGGCGAGCGACCACTGGGTGACCTCGTGGGTGATCGAGCGCACCCAACCCGGGTCGACGGCATACGCCAGCGTCAGCACGACAAGCGTGCCGTCGTCCTCCGCGTCGAAGCGCCACGCGACGGGCTCCGGGGTCACGTGCGGAGGCAGCCGGAGCGCCGGCTCGCCCACCGACGCGGCCAGCGCCCGCGCGACGGGCGGCGGGAGCGGGACGTGGACGTCGGCACTGACCTGGGGCACTCCTCGACTGTAGGTGCCGTGGCTGGGAGCTGCCCGTCCGGGAGGTCCCGGGGGCCGGAATCCACGCATGTGCGTGCCGGTGCCCCCGGGACGTAGGCTCGAGCGGATCGCCCACCACCCCGGGCGGCAGCCGTCAACGACGACACGAAGTCAGGACTCCATGGCGCTCAGCGTTTTCGATCTCTTCTCGGTCGGCATCGGGCCGTCGAGCTCGCACACCGTCGGCCCGATGCGGGCCGCCGCCCTCTTCGCGGAGCGGCTGCGCGACGAGGGAGTCATCGACCGGGTCGCACGCGTGCGCTCGCAGCTCTTCGGCTCGCTCGGCGCGACCGGACACGGGCACGGCAGCGACAAGGCCGTCCTCCTCGGTCTCACGGGGGAGCGGCCCGAGCTGTGCGACCCGCGCGCCGTCGAGGGGCGCCTCGCCGAGATCCGCGCGACGAAGCGCCTCCGCTTGCTCGGCGAGCACGAGATCGCCTTCATCGAGCTCGAGGACCTCACGCTGCACCGCCGCAAGACGCTGCCGCTGCACCCCAACGGCATGACGTTCACCGCGCTCGACGCCGACGGCGCGACCGTCGCCGAGCACACGTACTACTCCGTCGGCGGCGGCTTCGTCGTCGGAGAGGACGCCGACGGGTCGACGAAGATCGTCGAGGACTCGACCCCGGTCGCGCACCCCTTCCGCACCGGCGACGAGCTGCTCGCCCACTGCAAGGAGACGGGCAAGTCGATCGCCCGCATCATGCTCGAGAACGAGCTGTCGTGGCGCACCGAGCAGGAGGTCCGCGACGGCCTCCTCGAGATCTGGCGCGTCATGAAGGAGTGCGTGCGCAACGGCATCGCCACCGAGGGCGTGCTGCCCGGCGGCCTGCGCGTGCGGCGCCGCGCCCCCGAGCTCGCCCGCCGCCTCTCGCTCGAGGCCAACAGCGACGACCCCCTGCGCGGCATGGACTGGATCACCCTCTACGCGCTCGCCGTGAACGAGGAGAACGCCTCGGGTGGCCGCGTCGTCACCGCCCCGACCAACGGCGCGGCCGGGATCATCCCCGCGGTGCTGCACTACTACGCGAACTTCGTCAACGGCGCCGACCGGGACGGCATCGTCCGCTTCCTGCTCACCGCCGGCGCCATCGGCGTCATCTACAAGGAGACCGCCTCGATCTCCGGCGCCGAGGTCGGCTGCCAGGGCGAGGTCGGCTCGGCCTGCTCGATGGCGGCCGCCGCGATGGCCGCCGTCATGGGCGGCACGCCCGAGCAGGTCGAGAACGCCGCCGAGATCGGCATGGAGCACAACCTCGGCCTGACCTGCGACCCCGTCGGCGGCCTCGTGCAGATCCCGTGCATCGAGCGCAACGCCATCGCCTCCGTCAAGGCCATCACCGCGGCCCGCACCGCGCTGCGCGGCGACGGCTCGCACGTCGTCTCGCTCGACAAGGTCGTCAAGACGATGCGCGAGACGGGCCGTGACATGAAGGTGAAGTACAAGGAGACCGCGCGCGGCGGCCTCGCCGTCAACGTCATCGAGTGCTGACGCCGCGGCCCGGTGCGCGCCGAGCCACCCTGGGGGCACCGAGCCACCGGCTCACGGGTGGCGCGCGCCCGAGACGGTGGCTCGGACGGCTCCGGGTGGCGCGAACCGTTGCGGTTGTTCAGCGGCGGTGGGCCTCGACCCGGCTCACCGGGTAGTCCTGTCCCGCAACGTATCTCGCGTGCATGTCAGCCGTCGCACCGCCCTCGCGGACCATCTCGGCGAAGAACCGACCCGACTCGCGGACCGTGCGCTCCTGCGTCTCGTAGTCGAGGGCGACGAGGCCGAACCGCGGCCCCTCGCCCTCGTTCCACTCCCAGTTGTCGACGAAGCACCAGTGGTAGTAGCGCTCGACCGGAACGCCTTGGGCCCGAACGTCGCTCACGACCGAGAGGTGCTCCCAGAGGTAGCGCGAACGGAAGGCGTCGGCGGCGTCGCACGTGCCGTTCTCGGTGACCCAGACCGGGAGCCCGTAGGTCTCCCAGGCCCACCGCGCCGTCTCTCCCAGCCCGGCGGCATACACCTCCCAGCCGAGGTCGTTGACGGGGACGCCCGGCGGCGTGCCGTCGTCGAAGCGCGTCACCGTCGTCCGGGAGTAGTAGTTGAGACCGAAGAAGTCGGCGTAGCGCCCCGGCGTGATCCCGCCCGGCCGGCGCAGCGGCGCCGCGAACTCGCCGGTCGTCATCGCCCGCACGATCGCGTCCTGGAAGAGGTGGCGCATGACGGGCGTCAGCGCTCGGTGCCACGGGTTGCGCGGGTTGCCCGGCCGGAAGAGCCGCAGGTGGTGGGCGACCCCGACCATCGTGTCCGGCGCGGGTCGCAGTGCGTGGATGAGGGCGTACGCCCGGATGTGCGCGGCCGCGAGCACGCCGTAGACCCGCATGCCCTCGCGGAGGCTCCGGTGGCCCGGCGGGAAGTCGCCGAACACGTGGGCGCCGGTGACGTAGACGTTCGGCTCGTTGATCGTCACCCACTCCGCGACGAGGTCGCCGAGCCGCGTCACGACCTCGGCGACGAACCGCTCCCACACCCAGAGCGCGCCGGGTGCGAGCCACCCGCCGTCGCGCTCGAACCACAGCGGGTGGCTGAAGTGGTGCAGCGTCACGAGAGGGCGGATCCCCCTGTCGCGCAGCAGCTCCAGCTCCTCGCGATAGCGGGCGAAGGCTGCGTCGTCCCAACCGCCGGGGCGCGGCTCGAGACGGGCCCACTCGACGCTCATCCGATAGACCTGCACGCCGAGCGAGGCCATCAGCTCGGTGTCCTCGCGCCACCGTCGCCAGTGGTCGGTCGCGCGCCGCGGGCTGGAGCCGTCGGCGATGGTGCCCGGTCGGTCGGCCCAGTCGCTCCAGCTGCTGTCGACGTCGCCACCCTCGACCTGCGTGGCGGCGGTCGCGACGCCGAGCAGCACCCCGTCGAGCCGGAAGCCGTCAGCGGTCGCCATGCGGCTCAACGTACCGGCACCCGATGCGACAGACTGGCGCGCGTGGGTCACGTCTCCGTCGCCGATCACCGGGCCGCCGTCGCGCGGCTCCTCGGCGACGGCCCGACCGAGACCGTGACGCTCGACCGGCACGCCGCCGGCCGCCGGCTCGCCGCCGACCTCGTCGCGGCCGACGACCTCCCGCGCTTCGACGCGTCCGCCATGGACGGGTATGCCGTGTGCCCGGGTGCGCCGGACCAGCGCGCCTTCCCCGTGGTCGGGGACGTGCCCGCCGGGTCGGCCCCCGACTTCGTGCTGGCGCCGGGCGAGGCGGCCCGGGTCATGACCGGAGCGCGGGTACCGCTGGGCACCGTCGCCGTCGTCCCGGTCGAGCGCACCGACGCGAGCCCCACCGGGCCCGCGCCGTCGCGGGTGCTCGTCGACCTCGATGCCGCACCGGGCCAGCACGTCCGTCCCCGTGGTGAGGACGTGACGGCCGGGTCGGTCATCGCGTCCGCCGGCACCGCCGTGACGGCCGCGCTCATCGCCCTGGGCCGCTCGGCCGGGTGCACGACGGTCGAGGTCCACGTGCCGACCCGGGTCGCGGTCATCGCGACCGGCGCAGAGCTCGCCCCGCCGGACGCCGACCCCGGCGCGGGAGGCATCCACGAGTCCAACTCCGACATGGTCGCCGCGCTCGCCGAGGCCGCGGGCTGCGAGGTGCGGCACGTCGACGTCTGCTCCGACGAGCCCGGCGACCTGCGCGCCCTGCTCGACGGGCTCGACGCCGACCCCGCCGTCGACCTCGTCGTCACGACCGGTGGCGTCAGCGCCGGCGCCTACGAGGTCGTGCGTCAGGTCTGCGAGCCGCTGCCGACCTTCGACTTCGTCCATCTCGCGATGCAGCCCGGCGGTCCGCAGGGCCTCGGCCGCTACGGGTCCACGCCGGTCGTCTGCCTGCCGGGGACGCCGGTCGGCGCGTTCGTCGCCTTCCACGTGCTCGTGCGTCCGGCCCTCGACCGACGCCACGGGGTGCCGGCGACGCGACCCGGCCGGGCGGCATACGTCGGCAGGACGCGTCGCACGCGCGCAGGGCGCGTCCAGTTCGTCACGAGCGTGCTCCACGACGACGGCACCGTCAGCGCGCCCGACGCCCGCCACCTCACGGCGCTCGCCGCGGCCACCTGCCTCATCGAGGTGCCCGAGGGCGTCGACCAGCTCATCGAGGGCGACCTCGTCGTCGTCCACCCGGTGTGAACGAGGCACCCGCCGGGCGCCCCTAGGCTGGTGAGCGTGAGCGCGACCCTGGTGGCCAAGGACCTCGCCGGTGGCCACGCCCACCGGACCCTCTTCGAGCACCTCGACCTCACGGTCGCCCCGGGCGACGTCGTCGGGGTCGTCGGCGCCAACGGGGCGGGCAAGTCGACGCTGCTGCGTCTGCTCGCCGGCGAGTCCGAGCCGCTCGGCGGCACCGTGACGACCGCGCCGTCCGACGCCTTCGTCGGCTGGCTGCCGCAGGAGCACGAGCGCGTGCCCGGCGAGACCGTCGCCGACCACATCGGCCGCCGCACCGGCGCGACCGCCGCGACCCTCGCCATGGAGGAGGCCGCCGCCGCCCTCGGCGGGGACGACCCGACGGCCTACGAGACGTATGCCGTCGCGCTCGACCACTGGCTCGTCAGCGGTGCGCCCGACCTCGACGACCGCATCCCGCCGATGCTCGCCGAGCTCGGCCTCGACGTCGGGCCGGACGCCCTCATGACCTCGCTGTCCGGTGGCCAGGCCGCACGCGCGGCGCTCGCCGCGCTGCTGCTGAGCCGCTTCGACCTCGTGCTCCTCGACGAGCCGACCAACGACCTCGACCTCGCCGGCCTCGACCGGCTCGAGGCCTTCGTCCACGGCCAGCGCGGCGGCGTCGTGCTCGTCTCGCACGACCGCGAGTTCCTCGCCCGCTGCGTCACGCGCATCGTCGAGCTCGACCTCGCGCAGAACTCGGTCGCCGTCCACGACGGCGGCTACGAGTCCTACCTCGACGAGCGGGAGGTCGCCCGCCGGCACGCCCGCGAGGCGTACGAGGCGTATGCCGGCACGAAGGCCGACCTGGAGGCGCGGGCTCGCACGCAGCGGGAGTGGTCGTCCAAGGGCGTGCGCAACGCGATGAAAAAGAGCCCCGACAACGACAAGATCCGGCGCTCGGCCCAGCAGGACTCGGCCGAGAAGCAGGCGCGCAAGGTGCGCCAGATGGAGTCGCGGATCGCTCGGCTCGACGAGGTCGCCGAGCCGCGCAAGGAGTGGGTGCTCCAGTTCACCATCGCGGCGGCGCCCCGCTCGAGCTCGGTCGTGGCCACGCTCAACGAGGCCGTGGTGCGCCGGGGTGACTGGACCTTCGGTCCGGCGTCACTGCAGGTCGAGGCCCGTCGGCGCATCGGCATCACCGGGCCCAACGGAGCCGGCAAGACCACGCTGCTCTCGCTCCTGCTCGGTCGGCTCGCCCCGGACGAGGGTGGCGCCTCGCTCGGCGCGAGCGTCGCCGTCGGCGAGATCGACCAGGCCCGTACCGGCCTGCGCGACGACCTGCCGCTCGGGGACGCGTTCGGCGAGGCCGTGCCCGACCTCAACCCGGCCGACCGCCGCACGCTGCTCGCGAAGTTCGGGCTCAAGGCCGACCAGGTCGGCAGCGCCGTGGGGCGGCTGTCACCCGGCGAGCGCACCCGGGCCGCGATGGCGCTCCTGCAGGCGCGGGGCGTCAACCTCCTCGTGCTCGACGAGCCGACGAACCACCTCGACCTGCCCGCCATCGAGCAGCTCGAGGAGGCGCTCGACTCCTACGACGGGGCCCTGCTGCTCGTCTCGCACGACCGCCGGCTGCTCGAGAACGTCCGCCTCGACGAGCGCTGGCACGTCGAGGCCGGCCAGGTCACCCGCACCTGACGCCGCAACACACCGAGTAGGTCACAACACGCCGGGATCCGATCCCGGTGTGTTGTGACCTGCACGGTGTGTCTTGCCGAAGAGTGTCTTCCCGAAGAGGAGCCGAAGAGGAGCCGAAGAGGAGCGGCGGCGGCGTCAGCCGGGGGAGTTGGTCGGGTCGGCGACCCACGGGCCGAGCGGCGGGTCCCACTGGCGCACGACGCGGCGCAGGATGTGCCCCCCGACCCAGTAGGGGTCCTGGTCGAACGTCTCCGTGACCGCCTCGAGCGACTCGCCGGAGTAGACGATGAGCGCCGCGTTGACGGCCTCCTGCTCGGTCGGCTCGCCCTCGCTCACCTCGTCGATGCCGTCCTGGTACATCCCGGCGACGAGCAGGCCCGACAGCCCGGTCAGCCACTCGCGGTGCTCGGGACGGATCGTCAGCATCTCGGTCGCGTCGTCGGGGTAGGTGTAGTGGATCGCGAAGATCGCCACGGGTGGGCCTCCAGTCGCTCGGGTGGTCAGGTGGTCGTGATCCGGTGCGCGCCGGCATACACGTTGAGGCGGGTGCCGCGCACGAAGCCGAGCAGGCTCATCCCGGCGTCCTCGGCGCACTCCACGGCCAGCGACGACGGCGCCGACACCGCTGCGAGGCAGGGGATCCCGGCCATGATCGCCTTCTGCGTCAGCTCGAACGACGCGCGCCCGGAGACGACGAGCACGCACCCGACGCCCGGCACGCGTCCGCTCTGGAGGGCCCACCCGACGACCTTGTCGACGGCGTTGTGCCGGCCGACGTCCTCGCGCACGACGAGCAGCTCGCCGTCGGCGGTGAAGAGGCCGGCGGCGTGCAGCCCGCCCGTCTTGTCGAACGACCGCTGCTCGACGCGCAGCGCGTCGGGCAGCTCGGCGACGATCTTGGCCGCGAACTCCGTCGTGTCGGAGCGCACGTCGAAGGCCGACTGCGCCCGGAGCTGCTCGATGCTCGCCTTGCCGCAGACGCCGCATGACGAGTTCGTGAAGAAGGCACGCGTGGCCGACGCGGCCGGGGCAGCGACGCCGGGCGCCAGCGTCACGTCGATGACGTTGTAGGTGTTCTCGTCGAAGCCGCTCTCGCCGGAGACGACCGCGCCCTCGCAATAGCGCGCCAGCGCGATGTCGTCGGCCGACCGGATCAGCCCCTCGGACATGAGGAAGCCGTGGACGAGCTCGATGTCGTGACCCGGCGTGCGCATCGTCACCGTGAGCGGCGAGCCGTTGACCCGCAGCTCGAGCGGCTCCTCGACGGTGAGCGTGTCGGGCCGCGTGGTCGTCGACGGGGTCGCGAGGTCGATCGTCGTGACCTTGCGCCGTACCGTGACCCGTCCCATGGCCTCAGCCTGCCAGACGTCGTGCCAGACTCCGAGGGGTGCCGCCCCGCCCACCCGAAGCACCCCCGGTCGTCGTCGTCCTGACGGGCGGGGCCTCCCGGCGCATGGGCTCCCACAAGCCTGTCCTCGACGTGGGTGGTCGCCCCCTCGTCGCGCGCGTGCTCGACGCGGCCGGCGACCGTCCGGCGCTCGTCGTCGGTCCCGGCCAGGGCGTCCCCGAGGGCGTACGCGTCGTGTGGGAGCGCGTCCCGGGCGGCGGTCCCGTCTCGGCCGTGTCCACCGCCGTCGCGGCCCTCGTCACCGACGCCGCCGGCGACACCCCGCTGCCGTATGCCGTCGTGCTGCTCGGCGCGGACCTGCCCTTCGTCACCCCCGCCCACGTCGACCGGCTCCTCGACGCGCTCGGGTCGGCCGACCTCGCCGTGACGGTCGACCGCGAGGGACGCACCAACTGGCTCTGCTCGGCCTGGCGCCTGCCCGCCCTTCAGGGGCGTCTCGAGGAGCTCGGGGACCCCTACGGCAGGAGCGTGCGCGACCTTGCCCACGGCATACGCACGCAGTCGGTGGACGACCCCGGCGAGGTGGCCCTGGACGTCGACACACCGGCCGACCTCGCGCGTGCGCGCGACCGCGCGGAGCACCGTCCGGGCGTCGACTGACTGCCTCGGCGGGCGACTCTGGGAGATCGCCCAAGTCGCGCCCTGCAGCGAATCCTCTTGCAGCCATGGGCTACTCAGGACTTGGAACGCATTTGGCAAAGACTTGGTAAGCCCCGTTGACCCGTGTTCTGGGCTGCTGCGAACGTCACGCTCGTTCCGGCCCGATCTCAAGTCGTGAGATGAGCGGAACTCCCTCCAGGCGGCCTTCGAGCCGCATCTCGACAAGGAGCAACCAGTGAATCGACTGAAGTCTGGGCTGGCGACCGGAGGGCTGCTCGCCCTCGCCCTCGCCATCTCGCCGGCGATCCCGGCGGGCGCAGCGGCCGGTGCGGGACGCGACAAGGCGCCCGCCCCCGAGTCGCAGAGCCTCAAGGCGACCGAGCAGTCCCGAGCCGCATCGTCCGCGAGCGCCCTCGGCCTCGCCTCGGGCGAGAAGCTCACCGTCAAGTCCGTCATCCAGGACGCCAACGGCGCGACGCACGTCCGCTACGAGCGCACCCTCGACGGCCTGCGCGTCATCGGCGGCGACTTCGTCAGCCACAAGGACTCCTCGGGTGCCGTCAAGAGCGTCACGTGGAACTACCGCAAGAACGTCACCCCCGCGACGATGACCCCGAGCGTCTCCAAGAGCGAGGCGCACCAGGCCGGTCTCGCCGCGTCGAAGGCCGACAAGGAGACCGCCACCCTCGGTGAGCTCGTCATCTTCCAGTCGGCCACCGGCCCCAAGCTCGCCTACGAGGTCATCACCGAGGGCATCAAGGCCGACCAGACCCCGACCCGCCTGCACACGATCGTCGACGCCACCACGGGCAAGACCCTGACGAGCTGGGACGACATCAAGCACGGCACGGGCAACGGCATCTTCGTCGGCTCCGTCACGCTCGGCACGACCGCCGGCACGAGCTACACGATGAAGGACTCGCACGGCAACTACACGACCGACCTCAACCAGGCGACGTCCGGCACCGGCACGACGTTCACCGACGCCGACGACGTCTGGGGCAACGGCCTCCAGAGCAACCGCCAGTCGGCCGCCGTCGACGCCCACTACGGCGCCGGCAAGACGTACGACTACTACAACACCCAGCTCGGCCGCGCCGGCATCTGGAACAACGGCACCGGCGCCCGCAGCCGCGTCCACTACGGCCAGAACTACGTCAACGCCTTCTGGGACGGCACGCAGATGACGTACGGCGACGGCGCGGGCAACGCCGCCCCGCTCGTCGAGCTCGACGTCGCCGGCCACGAGATGAGCCACGGCGTCACCGAGAACACCGCCGGCCTCAACTACTCCGGCGACGCGGGTGGCCTCAACGAGGCGACGTCCGACATCTTCGGCACGGGCGTCGAGTGGTACTCGAACAACCCGAGCGACACCCCCGACTACCTCATCGGCGAAGAGATCAACATCAACGGCAACGGCACGCCGCTGCGCTACATGGACAAGCCGAGCAAGGACGGCGCCTCGAAGGACTGCTGGAGCAGCTCCCTCGGTGGCCTCGACCCGCACTACTCGTCCGGCCCGCTGAACCACTGGTACTACCTGGCCTCCGAGGGCTCGGGCGCCAAGACGATCAACGGCACGTCCTACAACAGCCCGACGTGCAACGCCTCGACCGTGACCGGCATCGGCCACCTCAAGGTCGAGAAGATCTGGTACCGCACGCTGTCGACGTACCTCACCTCGAGCAGCAACTACGCCGCGGCCCGCACCGGCGTCATCAAGGCGGCCAAGGACCTCTACGGCGCCGGCTCGGCCGAGTGCACCGCGGTCGACAAGGCCATGGCCGCCATCTCCGCCCCGGCCAGCACCGAGACGTGCGGCGGCACGACGCCCCCGCCCACCGGCGCTGCGCTGACCAACGGCGGCTTCGAGTCCGGCCAGACCGGCTGGACCGGCACCTCCGGCCCGATCACGAACAACACGGGTCGCCCCGCGCGCACCGGTTCGTGGAAGCTGTGGCTCGGCGGCAACGGCACGACGGCCTCCGAGAACGAGTCGCAGACCTTCTCCGTCCCGTCCACGGCCACCTCGCCGACGCTGACGTACTACATCCGCATCGACACGGCCGAGACGACGACCTCGACGGCATACGACAAGGCCACGGTCCAGCTCAACGGCGTCACCAAGGCCAGCTTCTCCAACCTGTCCACGCCGAAGGCGTCCTACGTCGCCAAGACGCTCGACCTCACGGCCTACAAGGGCACGAACGTCACGCTGAAGTTCGCCTCCACCGAGGACTCCTCGCTCCAGACGAGCTTCGTCATCGACGACGTGTCGACGAACTTCTGACGGACACAGCACGTCGGGCCGCGTGAGCTGCCCTGAAGGACACGCACCACCAGAGGTCGGTATGCCGCCGGGTCAGCCCCGGGGCATACCGACCTCGTGCGTGTGGCGGGGGACGCGTGCCGCGCGGCGCGACTGCCGCGCGGCCGAACGCCGGGCGGGCGCTCAGGAGCGGGCTCTCAGGGAGCGGTCGCTCAGGGAGCCGGCGCGGCGGGGGGAGCGACGGGTGTCGACGGCGTCGTGCAGCGGGTCGTCGCCGGCACCGAGAGCGTGACGTCGCTGACGAGGACCCCGACGAGGCCCGAGATCTCGCCGAGCGACGGGTCGCTGAGGTCGATCGCGCGGGCCTGGTGGTCGGTGACGGAGATCGTGATCGGGTCGCTCTCGGGGACGGCGTCGGGGTCGCTCCCGAGGGAGCCGTCGGTCGACGGCGCGGTCGTCGAGGGGCCGAGGCGGAGCGTCGCGAGGAGCGTGACGAGCTGGCGCTGCTGCGGGGCGCTGAGGGTGCACACGCGGCCGTGGACCGAGCGCGTCTCGACGCGGACCCGGCCGTTGGCCTCGAGCACGACCTGGTCGTCGAAGCCGGCGATGCCGCCGGTGCGACGCAACGTCAACGGGAAGGCGGGCCCGTAGGACGACCCGAGCGCGTCGTCGCCGGCGGCCCCGAAGCGCAGGGCCGACGTCGTCGACGACGTGGCCGTCGGGGCCGCCGGGGTCACCCCGCCGGTCGACCCGTCGTCGGGCGTGGCCGACCCGCAGCCCCCGACGAAGAGTGCTGCGACGGCCATCCCCACGCACAGGCCTGCGCGCCCCATGCAGACCATGGTGGCCCCTCGCGGCAGGCGATGCACGCCTGACGCGGTGGATTCGGGACAACGCTTGGATGACGGTTTCAAGTGGCGGGCCTCGGGGTGCGCAGGAATGCTCGGTGTCAGAGGTGTGTGTCGGGCTCGGGGCCGGACGCACCCATCCGCACGGATGCGGGCGCCGACGGACCCACGTCGGCGGTCAGCAACCTGCGGTCACCAGGGACATGAAAGGGACGATCGAGTGATACCCAACTCCACACCACACCGGACTCCGGGAGCCCGACGGGCGCGGCGGTCCGTCGCCGCGCTGGGGGCTGTCGCGGCCGTCGCCGCCGGCCTGGCGCTGACGAGCCCGGCCGCGCAGGCCGCGGACCCGTCGGCCTCGGCCTCGGGCAGCGACCCGGCGAGCCGAGAGCGCGCCTTCGAGGCGGCATCGACCGAGTACGGCGTGCCCCGCTCCGTGCTCGAGGCCGTGTCCTACGCGCAGACGCGCTGGGACTTCAACCCGGGCCACAGCACGTCGGGCGGCTACGGGCCGATGCACCTCGTCGACGCGGGCCTCGGCACGCGGGCCGAGGCGAAGGGCCTCGGGGACGCGCCGGCGCCGGAGGCCGCTCCCGTGGCCGACACGCTCGGCCGGGCGGCCGAGCTGACCGGGCTCCCCGAGGACGCGCTGCGCACCGACGAGCTCGCCAACATCCGGGGCGGGGCGGCCCTGCTGGCCGCGACGCAGAAGCGGCTGGGCCTGCCCACGGGCGAGGCCACCGACGCCGGCCAGTGGTACGCCGCCGTGGCCGACGCCTCCGGCTCCGTGCAGGAGGACGTCGCCGAGGCCTTCGCCGACGACACGTACTCCGTCATCGCGTCCGGTGCCTCGCGCCGCACCGTCGACGGCAAGGAGGTCTCCCTGCTGCCCTCGGCCGTCACGGCCGACACCGCTCAGGTCGACCGTCTCGGGCTGCTCAAGAAGCCCAACGGCGGCCCCGTCGACTGCCCGCCCGGGCTCGACTGCGAGTGGATCCCCGCGCCCTACGAGGAGTTCGGCGACGGCGACTACGGCAACCACGACCTCGCCCAGCGCCCGCGCGCGCCGAAGATCACCAACATCGTCATCCACGACACCGAGGCGAGCTACGCCACGACGCTCAAGCTCGTCAGCGACCCGACCTACGTGTCGTGGCAGTACAGCCTGCGCAGCTCCGACGGCCACATCGCCCAGCACCTCGAGCCGCAGGACGTCGGCTGGCACGCGGGCAACTGGTACGTCAACAGCCACTCGATCGGCCTCGAGCACGAGGGCTTCGCGCCGGTCGGCGCCGAGTGGTTCAGCGAGCCGATGTACCGCTCGTCGGCCCGTCTCGTGCGCTACCTCGCGACGAAGTACGACATCCCGCTCGACATGCAGCACATCTTCGGCCACGACCAGATCCCCGGCGTCACGCCGGCCAACGTCGCCGGCATGCACTGGGACCCGGGCCCCTACTGGAACTGGGAGCACTACTTCCAGCTGCTCGGGGCGCCGCTCTCGGCGCACCAGTCCGGTGACGCCAAGGACCTCGTCCGCATCCTCCCCGGCTTCGAGGACAACATCCAGCCGGTGACCTCGTGCACGACCGCGGGCGTGGCCTGCCGACCGCAGGGCACGAACTTCGTCTACCTGCACACCGAGCCGTCGGCGAGCGCACCGCTCGTCAACGACATCGGCCGCAAGCCGAACGGCACGCCGTCGACGACGAGCGTGTCCGACATCGGGGCTCGCGCCCAGACCGGCCTGACCTTCGCCGTGGCCGAGCGCCGCGGTGACTGGACGGCAATCTGGTTCAACGGGGTCAAGGGCTGGTTCCTCAACCCGGCGAGCGACCCGACGGCGGTCCCGGTCAAGGGCTCCTACGTCGTGCCCAAGGCGGGCCTGGCCAAGGCGCCCGTCTACGGCCGCGCCTACCCCGAGGCGTCCGCGTACCCCGCGGGCATCCCGGTCCAGGCGCTCGCCCCGCTGCAGTACACCTTCGCGGCGGGCCAGCGGTATGCCGTCGGCGACCTCACGGTCCCGACGAACTACTACCGCGCGTCGACGTTCTCGCTCGACACCCCGAACGACCACGTCGACGTCGTCGGGCAGGACCGCTACTACCAGATCTCGCTCGGCCACCGCTTCGCCTACGTCCGCGCCGCGGACGTCGACGTCGTGACGGCCCGCTAGCACGCGGGGGACCCCCCACCCCAACCGTCGAAGGGCCACAAACCGGGCAGGTTTGTGGCCCTTCGACCGCGTTCGGGCCCGGTTTGTGGCCCTTCGACGGTGTCAGCGGAGGTCGTAGGCCTTGAGGAAGCTGACGATGAAGGGCGCGGCGCCGGTCACGCCGTTGTCGCCGACCTCGTTGTAGGCCGCGATCGCGATGTCCCCGCGGCCGGCGACCATCCAGACGTGGGTGTCGGGCGGGCTCTTCGTGCCGAACTCCGCGGTGCCGGTCTTGGCGTACTCCACGCCGAGCGGCTTGAGGACCGTGCCGGACCCCTCGGCGACGACGTCGCGCATCTCCTGCCTCAGCACGCCCGCCTCGGTGGGGTCGAGGGGCGTCGCGGGCTTCGGCAGCGCCGGGGCGCCGGCCACGAGCTGGGGGCGCACCGTCTGGCCCTTCATGACCGACGCGACGACGAGCGCCATCGTCAGCGGCGAGGCCTCGACGCGCCCCTGGCCGATGAACGACGCCGCGTGCTCGACGACGTCGTCGGTCGTCGGCACCGAGCCGAGGAAGCCGGTGAAGGGCAGGTCGAGCTTCTCGCCCATGCCGAGCGACTGCGCGGCCGACACGAGGTCGTCCTGGCTCACCTTCTTGTACTGGCTGATGAAGGCGGTGTTGCACGAGTAGGCGAGGGCGGTCCGCATCGGGATGTCGCCCAGCTTGTCCTCGGGGTAGGTCGTGTAGTTGCTGAACCGGCGACCGTTGACGGTGAGCGTCTCGGTGCACGGCAGCTTCGTCTCGGCCGTGGCGCCCTTGCGCACGTTGGCCAGCGAGCTGATGATCTTGAACGTCGAGCCCGGCGCCTCCTTGCCGGCGAGGGCGAGCGTCGTGCCGGCAGCGGCGGGCCCGACGGCGGCGGCGAGCACCTCACCGGTCGACACGCGGACGGCGACGAGCGCGGTCGGGTGCTTCGTCTGCTTGGCGAGCGCGGCCTCGGCCGCGGACTGCGCCTTGGGGTCGAGGGTGATCGTCAGCGGCTCACCCTCGGTCGACTGCTCGGCGAAGAGCTCACGCTTGTCGAGGGCGCTGCCGTCGGCGCCGCGCTTGACGGCGTGCACGGCGAGGCCAGGCGTGCCGCGCAGCCGGGCGTCGTAGCGGTACTGGAGGCCGTTCTTGCCGACGGTGTCGCCGGCCTCGAGGGTGTCCTTGGAGGCCTTGATCTGCTCGGCCGTGGCCTCGCCGACGGTGCCGAGGATCGGGGCGGCCCAGGTGCGGCTCGGCCCGAGCACCTGCAGGGCCGGGACGGTGAGCGCGCCCTTGACCTTCTCGATGGCGGCGCCGCGCTCCTCGATGATCGGGTCGGTGGCGCGCAGGGTGACGCCCTCGACGAAGGCCTTCGAGCCGGCGGCCTCGACCTTCGCCGCGAACCGGGCGGGGTCGATCTCGACGAGCGCGGCGAGCTTCTTCGCCGAGGCCGTGGCCTCGGCCCCCGACACCTTCGTCTTGTCGATGCCGACGGCGGCGACCTCGCGCTCGGTCATGATCTTGCCGCCGGAGGAGTCGACGATGTCGGCTCGCCGCGGCCACTTGCGCGCGAGGTCGAGGGTCTCGTCGGAGGTGAGCCGGGGCGCCACGACGCCCGGCGTCCACGACACCCGCCACTGGTCGTCGACGAGGGTCAGGTCGACCTGGGTCTCGTAGGTCCAGTCGGTGGGGGACGTCGAGACGTCCCAGCGGGTGAAGAGCGTGGCCGTGGCGTGGTCGGAGCCCTCGTTGTGGCTCATCTCGCTGAGGGACACCTGCGGGCGCAGCGTGCCGAGGTCCTTGTAGGCCGCCTTGACGAAGGTGGTCGCCTTCGCGGGGGTCGTGTTCTTGAACGTGACCGCACCGAGGTCACCCGTGGCCAGGCCGGTCGCGAGGGCGCGCGCGGTGTCGTCGGGCTTCGGCGGCGACTCGAAGAGCGAGCATCCTGCACCGAGCGTGCCGACGAGCACCCCCGAGAGCGAGACGGCGACGAGAGTCCTGGCGCGAGATCCCCTGAGCATGGCTCCACGGTACGTGCCGGGCCGCGGCCCCCGTGTCATGAGGTCGTGGCGCCCACGTGACGGTCCTGTGCAGGAGCGGTCGTATGCCGGGTGGTCGGGCCGGGTGCCGGGCGCGCGGTCCCAGGGCTCCTCGGTGTGCGGGGACGCCGCCACAGCACGAGCGACCCGAGCAGACCGACGGCGATGGCGACGAGGTGCACGCCCCAGTCCTGGTCGGCCGGTGAGAGGGCGGCGACGAAGACGTCGCGGCTCGCCTCGACGTGGTCGCGCAGCCCGTTGGGCAACCCCGAACGGGGCCGCAGGTAGGAGGCGAGGTAGGAGAAGGCGGTCTGGCCGGCGGCGCAGACGGAGAGGAGGACGAGCACCGCGAGCCACGCGACGAGGCGTCGCGCCGGTCGCAGCCCCAGGCCGGCCAGGGCGAGACCCGCGGCCACACCCACGACGACCGGGCTCCACTGCAGCAGGCCCAGCGAACGCTGGGGGCCGAGCAGCGCGACGAGGACGGCACTGACCCAGCTGCCGAGAGCCACGGCCAGCGGGGCGGCGGCCAGGGCGCGCAGCACCGGGCCGCCCAGGGCGACGGTCAGACCCAGCACGAGACCGAGGACGGTGCCCACGACCGCCACGGCGAGGACGCCGAGGATGACGCGGTCGTCGCGGTCGAAGTCGCCGCCGAGCTGGCGGGTGGCGCCGGCCGACTGGGCGATCGTGTAGGCGCTGGACGTCAGGGCGCCGAGGACGGCGAGCGCAGCCACCCGGAGACGTCGCCCGGCGCGAGGACGCACCCAGAGCGTCGCGAGGGCCGCGAGCGCGCCGCCGACGAGCGTGATCGTCAGGAGCAGCCCGAGCCGCGCCGTCGTGAAGGGGAGCAGGCTGATGTAGCCGTCGGTCGCCGAGCCCGTGGCGACGTCGAAGGGCCAGTTGCGCGGCGACCGTGCGCCGAGCCCGTCGATGGTCCAGGGCAGCGCGCCGCCGACCCACCAGGCCGCCGCCGCGAGCGGCAGGACCGGCCAGAGGTGGTCGCGGGCAGGCCGATGGTGCGCCCCACTGCCCACGCCAACGCCGGTGTCCACGCGCAGATCCGATCATGACTGACCGACATCCGCCAATCGTCGGCGTGCTCGCCGCGCCGACCCGCGTCCCGGGGTCGCGGCTGGGGGCCGGGCTCAGCGCTCGGGGCGCCAGAGCTGCACGGAGGCCACCGGCTCGAAGCCCGCCGCGAGGAACGCGCGCAGGGCACGGGCGTTGCCGGGCGCGCAGGCCGCGACGACGACGTCGCCCTCGTCGATGAGCGTCAGCGCGTCGCGCACGACGTCGGTCCCGACGTGGTCCTTGGACGGGTCGGTCTCGAGGCCCACCTCGGGCAGCCCGCCCAGCCCCGTCGAGAGGGTCACGAGCGTGTGGTCGTCCGGGGCGGCATACCCGAAGGTCGTGACGTCGCTGCGCACCGACGTCGCGTGCTCGGCGCGGGGGTGGTTGCGCAGGTCGCTGCGCGGCACGAGCACCGGCTCGCCGCCCGTGCCGCGCGCCACGAGGATGATGTCGAGGGCGTCGATCCAGCCGGTGCCGGCGAGGCGCGAGACGAGGCGCGGGTTGCTCGCCCCGCCGAAGCCGTCGGGGCTCAGCGAGTCCAGGGTGCCGTCGGAGACGTCGTCGTCGACGGCGAGGTACGCGTGGCCGGTGAAGGCGACGACGCCCTCCACGCCGGCCCGCCACGGCTCGACGCGCTGCCACGCGCCGTCCACGGCCGGGAAGTCGCCGCCTGCGGCCTTGCTGAGGACTTCGGCAATGGGGTGCACGCCGTCCATCAAACCCGCCGCGTCGACCCCGCGCCCGCCGGGGTCCACCTGTTGGCACCCGCCGGCAGCTCTCCCGGTGCTCCCCGGACGGCCCCGCCGGGTAGGTTGTGGCCATGTCCCGACCGCACGCGGCCGCCATCGTGGAGGACGCCGTCCACGAGCAGATCGAGCGCGTGCTCCGCAGCCGTGGCTGGGGCAACCGGGTCATCACCCACGTGGGCTACGGCTCGTCCTCCTTCGTCCGTGTCTATGCGCGGATCCTCCTCGGGCGCAAGGGCCGTGAGGACGTCGAGGGCCCCGAGGCCCGTCAGGACGCGACCGGCGCGCTGAGCCCGGCCCACTACGACCGGGGCTGGCGCGCCTTCATCACCTCACCGGCCACGGGGGTGCCGGTCAAGGTCACCGTGGGCGACCGCGAGGTCTACGGACGGTCGGACCGCGGCGGCCACGTCGACATCGTCGCCCGGGACCACGGGCTCGCCCCGGGCTGGCAGCAGGTCGTCGTCGAGGCGCAGGGCACCGACCCCGTCGCGGCCGACGTCTTCATCGTCGCCGACGGCGTGACGCACGGCATCGTGAGCGACATCGACGACACCGTCATCACGACGATGCTGCCCCGCCCGATGATCGCGGCGTTCAACACCTTCGTGCGCCGGGCCAAGGCGCGTCACGCGGTCGCGGGCATGGCGCCGATGTACCGCCGCATCCTCTCGGCCCACCCCGGCGCGCCCATCGTCTACGTCTCGACCGGCGCGTGGAACACCTCTGCCACGCTCAACCGCTTCCTCGTCGAGAACGGCTTCCCCCTCGGTCCGCTCATGCTCACCGACTGGGGTCCCACCAACACCGGCTGGTTCCGCAGCGGGCAGGCGCACAAGCGCACCTGCCTCGACCGGCTGGCCCGCGACTTCCCCGAGATCACGTGGCTGCTCGTCGGCGACGACGGCCAGCACGACCCGCAGATCTACGCCGACTTCGCCGAGGCGCGCCCCGACCGCGTCGACGCCATCTGCATCCGGCACCTGTCGCCGACCGAGCAGGTGCTGTCCAACCCGATGAAGATCGACTCACCCATCCGTCCCTGGGCGGCGCGATCGGTGCCGACCTTCTCGGCAGCCGACGGGCACGCGATGCTCCGGGTGCTCGAGGGCGCCGGCAAAGTCGGTGAGCCCGTGGCGACCGACGAGCAGCCCTCGCGTCCGGGCCGTTCCGTCGGGTCCGGGTGACAGACTGGGGCCATGCCTGAGCTGCCGGAGGTGCAGGCGCTCGTCGACTTCCTCGCCGAGCGGACGGACGGCCTTGCCATCACGAAGGTCGAGCTCGCGTCGTTCAGCGTGCTCAAGACGTTCAACCCGCCGCCCCAGGCGCTCGAGGGTGCGCCCATCGACGGCGTCCACCGCCACGGCAAGTTCCTCGACATCGACGCCGACGGCACGCACCTCGTCTTCCACCTCGCGCGCGCCGGCTGGCTGCGCTGGTCCGACCAGCTGCCGACGACCGTCGTGCGTCCCGGCAAGTCGCCGATCGCCTTGCGGGTGAGGCTGTCCGACGGCTCGGGCTTCGACCTGACCGAGGCCGGTACCAAGAAGTCCCTCGCCGCCTACATCGTCACGGACCCCGCAGAGGTGCCCGGCATCGCGCGCCTCGGGCCCGACCCGATGGCCGACGACTTCACGCTCGAGCGGTTCCGGTCGATGCTCGAGGGCCGTCGCACGCAGATCAAGGGCCTGCTGCGCGACCAGGAGTTCATCGCGGGCGTCGGCAACGCCTACTCCGACGAGATCCTCCACGTGGCCAAGATCAGCCCGTTCGCCATCGCCGGCACGCTCGCCCCCGAGGTGGTCGACCGGTTGTATGCCGCCCTGCGCGACACGCTGAAGGGCGCCGTCACGACGGCGTCGGGCAAGCCGGCCAAGGAGCTCAAGGACGCCAAGCGAGCGGGCATGCGGGTCCATGCGCGCACCGGTGAGACGTGCCCGGAGTGCGGCGACATCGTGCGCGAGGTGTCGTTCGCCGACACGTCCCTGCAGTACTGCGCCACCTGCCAGACCGGTGGCAAGCCGCTCGCCGACCGACGGATGTCCAAGCTGCTCAAGTGAGCGAGCCTGCTCGCCGCGCCGGTGGCGCAGCTCTGCGTCGTCAAGGTCAGCGAGCGCTACTTGGTCGTGTGACCGCTCCGCGACGCGGATTCGTCCGGAATGCAACGCTTCCGGTCTCGTGGTTGTCTTCATCGTCATGAAGCCGTTGACCCACCACGTCCCGCGCGGTCCCCTCCAGCCCGTCCGTCCCGGACGAGGACTCTTCGCCCTCGCCCTCGGAGCCGTGCTCGTCACGAGCGCGTGCGGGCAGGCGACGCCGTCACCCGGCGTCGCGACCCCGGCCGGCGGCGACGGAGGGTCGGCCACGGCGAGCTCGACGGGTGACGCCGGTGCGGGAGCCCAGACGGTGACGTCGGGCGGCGTGCGCCTCGAGGCGACGATGGCCCCGGGTGGCCCCGAGGCCGGAGCGACGGGGGCCGGCATCGCGGCGAGTCCCGGTCTCGTCGTCGACTACACGCTGACCAACACCGGCACGAAGCCCGTCCTCGCCTTCGACGTCGTCCCCGCCGACCTGGGCAGCGCGACGCTCCCCGCGGACGTCGACCTCAAGCACGCGTGGGTCTACGAGCAGTCCGGCGTCCTCCGCCTCAGCAAGCAGGGCTTCGCGCCGGGCCCGAACGTCCGCTTCGCCGCCGCCCCCGTCATGGGCGGCCACACGGTCGCGCCGGGCGCCAGCATCACCGGGAAGGCGTATGCCGTGTCGCCGCCGACGCTCGACGTGCCGGGTGAGTCCTTCGAGGCCCCGCGCACCCCGGTCGACCCGGGCGTCAAGCAGTGGCAGCTCTGCATCCAGGTCACCGACCGCGCCGCACAGGCCCGACCGTCCGCCGTCGGGGGTGGCGTCGTCGAGGCGGCGTCCACGGCTCCGCAGGGCGAGGAGCTCGTCTGCACCCCTCCGTCGACGATCCCGGTCGGCTGACGGGGCACGCCCGACGCCCGGCCCGTCAGGGTCCGTCGAGGCTCGTGACGGCGGCGCGGCTGCTCGCGAGGTGGTCACGGAAGACCGCTGCCGCACGGTCGGCGTCGCGGGAGCGGAGAGCCTCGACGATGGATCGGTGCTCGGCGACCATGGCGGCCGGCTCGGCGTGCTGGTTGAGCAGCCACGCCATCCGACCGGCGACCGGCTCGATGATCGAGCTGAGCACGCGGCTGCGGGCGAGGTCGACCAGCGCGTCGTGGAAGGCGGCGTTGGCGCCGACCGCCTCGGCGTGACGACCGGCTCGGGTGTGGGCGTCGGCCCGCGTCACGAGGTCGTCGAGGGTCGCGAGGCCCTCCTCGTCGAGCACGCCGACGAGCCGGTGCGACAGCACGGCCTCGAGGGACTCGCGCACCGCGAAGAGCATGGCGACGTCGTCGGGGTCGAGGCGGCGTACGACCATGCCCCGTGTGGCCCGCTCCTCGAGGAAGCCCTCCCGCTCGAGGGCGCGCAGCGCCTCCCGCACGGGCACCCGGGAGACGCCGAGCTGCTCGGCGACCTGGCGCTCGACGACGCGCGTGCCGGGGGCGAGGTCGCCGGACACGATGCGCCGGCGCAGCGCCTCGGTGACGGAGTCGCGGAGCGATCCCGCATGTTCCTCACGAGTAGGCATTGACCACCCCTCCTCACTTGGTATACCAAATTGGTATACCAAAAACGGCTCGGCCCGAGCCTAACCCCTGGAGGTCCCGCATGTGCCTGCACGACCACGACGCCACGCCGTCCCTGCCGCCCGCGGCCCTCTCGCGTCGCAACGTCATCGCCGGGGCCGCGGTCCTCGCGGGCGTCACGGCCGGCGGGATCGCCTCGGCCTCGTCGGCACAGGCCGCTGACACGGTGGCCCGCGGCCGGACCGGCTCCCTCCGGCCCACGACCGCGGCCCCGCTCGTCGTCGAGGGCGGCTCGGTCGTCGACCCCCTCACGGGCCACGTCGTCGAGGACGGCGTCGTCGTCATCCGCGACGGTCGGGTGCTCGCCGTCGGCTCGCGCGACGCGACGCGACGGGCCGTGGCCTCGGTCGGCTCCGCGGCGCGACGGGTGGACGCCTCGGGACGCTGGGTCGTGCCGGGTCTCATCGACGTGCACGTCCACGCCAACGCGCTCGCGGACGCCCGCGCCCTGCTGCAGGCCGGCGCCACGTCGGTGCGCAGCGGGTCCTCCTCCTTCTACCAGGACGTCGCGATGCGCTCCCTGCCCGACTGGGCGCCCGGACTGGCGCCGCGCATGCGGGCCGCCGGCATCTTCGTGTCGCCGCAGCTCGGCGACTCGCTGCTCGCCGACCCCGAGCTCGCCCCGCTCGCGGCCCTCCCCGGCGGCGTCACGTCGACCGCCGACATCGCCCACGTGACCCGGGTCAACGTCTCCCGCGGTGTCGACGTCGTCAAGACGAGGGCCAACCCACGGGCCGGGCTCGCCGAGCAGGACCCGCGCGAGCTCGTCTACGACCGTGAGCAGCTCACGGCCGTGGTCCGCGCCGCGAGCGGGCGCCCGGTGCTGTGTCACGCGTACAGCGCCGAGGGCATCGACGGTGCCGTCCGCGCCGGCGTCCGCAGCATCGAGCACGGCGTCTTCGTCGCCGACGCGACGATCTCGGAGATGGCCCGGCGCGACACCCACTTCACGCCGACCCTCGCCGCGATCAGCGGCATGATCGGCTCGAGCAACCCCGTCCTCGACGCCCGCGGTCGCGAGTACACCCCGATCCTCATGAAGGCCGTCCGCGAGGCCCACGAGCGTGGCGTCACGATCGTGGCCGGCACCGACTCCTTCGGCACCGACGTCGACCCCATCGGGTCCGAGGTGCGCCTGCTCGTCGAGGCCGGACTGACCCCGCTCGACGCGCTGCGAGCGGCGACGACGAGCGCGGCGCGGATGCTCGGCTGGTCGCGTCAGGCCGGCCGGCTCGTGCCGGGCGGCTTCGGCGACCTGCTCGTCGTCGACGGCAACCCGCTCGACGACGGCGGCGCGGTCGAGCGGGTCCGGGTCGTCGTGGCCCAGGGCGCGGTGGTGCGCCACCCCTGACGGGTCAGAGGTGGAGCGAGACGTGGCCGCCGTTGGCGATGCCGAGGCAGCTGAAGAGCATGAACGAGCCGGGCCAGGCCGCGGCGGCCACCAGGCACCACGTCTTGACCGACCGTGACGCGGCCCGGGCCCCGTCCCAGTCGCCGAGGGCCCACCTGGGGTTGACCTGGGTCGACTTGATGATCGCGACGATCCCGAAGGGCGTGAAGCAGAAGATCGTGCACAGGATCGCCCAGCCGAGCCGGGTCGGTGGTGGCGGTGCCTGGCCACTGCGGGGGCCGACCCACTCGGCGATGGGGGTGGCGGCATACGGCAGCGGGTCGACCCGGCCGGCGGGCGGCGGCAGCGGGACGGGCGGCGGGCTCAGCGGCGCCGTCGGTCCGGCTGCCGCCGCGGTCGGCGCGGTCGTTGCGGTCGGCGCTGGGGCGCTGGGCGGCGGCTCGAGGTCGGGCAGCCACTGGGACCAGGTGTCCTGCGTGGGATCGGGTCGGCGGTCGTCCATGGTCCGGGTGCTCCTGGCTCGGCGGGTCGGTCACTGGTGAGACCCGTCAGGAGCGACAGCGTTCCATGCGGAGCGAGGTTCCGGGCGCGAACCGGACGAATCGACCCGGTCAGATGATGGTGGGGTCGCCGTCCGCCGCGAGCTGCTTGCCGGCCCGCTCCCACTCGAGCATCCCGCCCTCGACGTTGGCGACGTCGTAGCCCTGGTGCAAGAGCCACTGGACCGCGCGGGCGGAGCGGCCGCCCATGCGGCAGACGACGGCGACGGTGTCGTCGGTCTCGGGCAGCTCGTCGATGCGCGCCGGCAGCTCACCGAGCGGGATGTGGATGGCGTTGGGGGCATGGCCGGCGGCCCACTCGTCGGCCTCGCGGACGTCGACGAGGACGGCGTCGTCGGGCAGCTCGGACACGGTCGTCGTGGGGATGCTCATGCCTTCATCGTGGCACGACGCCGCCGTCCGACGACCGTTGGTCCGCGCCCGCCGGCGACACGCGGTGGGACACGCCGGGGTGGGCGACGCACGGCCACCAACGGTCGTCCGTCGGTCAGGAGGCCCGGGCGACGAGGGTGTTGAGCACGGCCGCGGCCTCGTCGGCGTCATCGACGGTGACGACGACGTCCGGCTCGCCGATGCGGTGGACGACGAGGGCCTCGCCGGCACGGGTGACGTAGCCGCGGCGGCCGTCGACGCCGATGCGCCAGCCCCATCCGCCGAACTCGCGCAGCGGCGACACGGTGCCGGTCGTGGCCGAGGCGACCCGCTCGATCGGCACGCGGGACCACGACAGTCCGGCGCTCGAGACCCGGAGTCCGGAGGCGTCCACGCTCACGCGCGCGCAGATGGTGAGGGCGAGCAGGGCCCCGAGGGCGAGGGCCAGCAGCCACACCCACACGAACCCGGAGAGCGCCACCCAGACGAGCGGCAGGGCGACGACGACCGCCAGCGTCACCGTCGGGCCCACGCGCAGGCTCGCCCGTCCGGTCCACGCGAGCCGCGTCGTGGACGGGACGTCGAGGCGGCGCGCGTCGGCGGGTAGGGGCTCGCGTGCTCCGGCGACCTCGGGCGGCGTCGTGCGTCCCCAGCGCCAGATCCCGACGGCCACGAGGGCGGTCAGCAGGAGCGTCGGCACGACCCACTGCGGCGGGAACGCCTGGGGGACCTGTCCCGGCCGCTGCGCGACGAGGCCACCGAAGAGCACTCCACCGAGGAAGACCGCGAGGCCACCGGCCACGGCGGCGAGGGGACCCCGGGCGGAGCGGTGCATGACCGCGGTGAGACCGACGAGGGCGAGCGGCATCACCGTCGTGATGACGGCCGCGGTGACGACCGCGGTCGCGAAGGGCTGCCAGCGGTCCGGCTCACCGTGCAGGCCCCAGTGGACGGCCACGGGGTCCGGCACCAGGTCCCGGACGGCATACGCCAGGCCGGTGCCGGCCGCGGCCACGACGGGAGCCAGCACGGCGCTCGCGACGAGGGCATGGGTGGGGCGGCGGTCGGAGGTCATCGCTGGAACTCGCTCTCGATGAGTCGGGTGAGGTCGGTCGGGGTGGCGCCCACGAGTCGCGCCTCGGCGACGAGCGCGGCGGTGAGGGTGCGCAGCCGGGCGTCACCACCGGGGTCCGACGCGCTGACGACGGCCCCACGGCCCCGGCGCAGGTCGATGAGGCCCTCGTCGCGCAGGGACTGGTAGGCGCGGAGCACCGTGTGGAGGTTGACGTCGAGGACACCGGCGACCTCCCTCGCGGACGGCAGCCGGTCGCCCTTCGCGAGCCGTCCGGAGGCCATCTCGCGGCGCACGCAGGCAGCCACCTGCACGTGCAACGCGGTGCTCGACGTGGGGTCCACCTGCCACAACATAGTTCTATTATGACTATAACTACTCGGTAAAGCCAAGCGGATAGTGTGGGCGTCGTGAAGATCCTGTCGATCCAGTCCCACGTCGCCTACGGCCACGCCGGCAACTCGGCCGCGGTCTTCCCGCTCCAGCGGCTCGGGCACGAGGTCTATCCCGTGCTCACGGTGACCTTCTCCAACCACACGGGCTACGGCTCGACCCGTGGCCCGCTCATTGCTCCTTCCGATGTCGCGGCCGTCATCGACGGTGTCGAGGAGCGGGGCGCCTTCCCGGCGATCGACGCGGTGCTCTCCGGCTACCAGGGCGCCGAGGCCGTCGGCGAGGTCGTCCTCGACGCCGTCGCGCGGGTCAAGGCGGCCAACCCCTCGGCCGTCTACTGCTGCGACCCGGTCATGGGCGACATCGGTCGCGGCTTCTTCGTGCGCGAGGGCATCCCCGAGTACATGCGCGACCACGTCGTGCCGAAGGCCGACATCGTCACCCCCAACCAGTTCGAGCTCGAGTTCCTCGTCGGCCGCCCGGTGTCCACGCAGTCCGAGCTCGTCGCCGCGGCCCGCGAGCTCGTCGCGCAGGGTCCGACGGCGGTCCTCGTCACGAGCGCGCTGATCTCCGACACCCCCGAGGGCACGATCCAGATGGCGTGCGTCACCGCCGACGACGCCTGGGTCGTGACGACCCCGATGCTGCCGATGACGGTCCGCGGGGGCGGCGACGTGACCGCCGCGGTCTTCCTCGCGCACTACCTGACCGACGGTCCCGAGGTGGCCCTGAGCCGCACCGCGGCGACGATGTATGCCGTGCTGGAGCGCACGCACGCGAGCGGCTCGGACGAGATGCTGCTCGTGGCCGAGCAGGACGCGATCGCCCATCCTGACGAGATTTTTGAAATCTCTTCGATCGCTTGACCGTTTCGCCCCGAACCGCGTTATAGTCGCAACGCGCCGTTCCGCATGACCACCCCTGACCGTGCGGAGCGGCGCTTTTTCATGCCTCAATTCAGTGGAATCCGAATCAAATCACTTCGGTTTCCATCGAGTCGGTGCGCGAGCGACCGGCGTGCGGTTCAGTGCTGAGCGGCGAGCTGGCCGCGGATCGCGCCGCCCGGGAACTCTGCGTTGTGCACGTTGACGTAGTAGTCCTCCGGGTTGGCGAGGATGTCCGCAACGGTCTGGCCACTCACGAACTTGCCGGCCTCGCCCTCGGTCAGGCAGTCCGCGGCGTTTCCGTCGGCCGGGGCGGCCAGGTTGACGACGACGGGGCCGTTGGTGCCGGCCGCGCCCTTGTGGATGTGCGCCGCCTGGGCGGGGGCGATCTTGCCGACGGTGAGGACGTAGCAGAGCGTCGTCGGGTCCCCGTCGATGCCGTTGACGTAGACCTCACCGCGACCGTTGGGGTCCCCGGCGATCGCCTTGGAGGTGCCGACCTCGGCGCGACCGGTGAGGTCGGCCTCGAGCACGGTGTTCGTGTGACCCGCGAAGGCGGGGGCGAGGGGGACGAGCAGGACGACCGAGGCGCAGGCCGCGGCGACGGCGAGCGTGCGTTGCTTGGAGCGCATGGTGGTGCCTTTCGGTTGGCCCCCGAGGTGAGTTGCCCCTGACGTACCTCGTTCGTCACGGCTCCTCCTCCCGGATTGCGTCGCGCAGCCAGCACGCCAGCCAGCCCCGCCGGCCAGCTCGCCCGCTGGGGCTCGGGTGACGCGCCGATGGGGACCGATCGGGATGTCTCAGGTTTGCGGTAGAGATGCGTATAGCCTCCGATCGTGGACCCGATCACGAACCCGTACGCCCCGGGCGCGGGCCAGCGCCCGCCCGAGCTCGCCGGCCGTGACGAACAGCTGCGCACCTTCGACGTCGTGCTCGAGCGGATCGCCCGCGGACGCTCCGAGCGCTCGATCGTCCTGACCGGACTGCGCGGGGTCGGCAAGACCGTGCTGCTCAACGCCCTGCGCAGCTCGGCCGTGCGGGCCGACTGGGGCACCGGCAAGTTCGAGGCGCGCCCTGACCAGCGGCTGCGCCGTCCGTTGGCCGCGGCCGCCCACCAGGCCGTGCGCGAGCTGGGGCACCCGCGCGGCGAGGACGTCGACCACGTGCTCGGCATCATCAAGGCCTTCGCGCTGCGCGACGCTCCGACGGGAGCCAAGCTGCGCGACAGGTGGCAGCCCGGCATCGACGTCCCGGCCGTCACCGGGCGGGCCGACTCGGGTGACATCGAGATCGACCTCGTCGAGCTCTTCACCGACATCGGGGGACTGGCCGCCGACGTCGGCAAGGGCATCGCCTTCTTCATCGACGAGATGCAGGACCTCGACCCCGACGACGTGTCGGCCCTCTGCGCGGCCTGCCACGAGATCTCGCAGTCGGGCCTGCCGGTCATCGTCGTCGGCGCCGGCCTGCCGCACCTGCCGGCCGTGCTCTCGGCCTCGAAGTCGTACTCGGAGAGGCTCTTTCGCTACTCGCGCATCGACCGGCTGCCCCGCGACTCCGCCGATCGCGCGCTCGTCGGCCCGGCCACCGAGGAGGGCTGTGAGTTCACGCCCGAGGCCCTCGACGAGATGTATGCCGTCACGGCCGGCTACCCGTACTTCATCCAGGCCTACGGCAAGGTCGTGTGGGACGTCGCGCCCTCCTCGCCCGTCACGGCCCAGGACATCCGCGTCGCGGTGCCCGAGGCCGAGTCCGAGCTCGCCGTCGGCTTCTTCGGCTCACGCTTCGAGCGGGCGACGCCCGCCGAGCGCGAGTACCTCCGGGCGATGGCCGACGCGGCGCTCGTCAACCCGTTCGCGGGGGAGGGGGACCCGGAACGGGACGTGCCCGTGGACGGCGACGAGGCGGCATACGTCCGCGACGGGGTGACCGAGCGCGAGGCGGTGCCGACGTCCGCCGTGGCGGAGGTGCTGGGGCGCAAGCCGCAGTCGCTCTCGCCCGCCCGCGACGCCCTCATCAAGAAGGGCCTCATCTACTCCGGCGAGCGCGGCCTCATCGCCTTCACCGTGCCGCACTTCGGCCGCTACCTGCGCACGCAGTCCTGACCCCCGGGAAGCGCTAGGTGTACCCGGCCATGACGTTGGTAGCAGCGAGCCTGCTTGAACGAACGAGAACCTCCGAATGGGATGTGGCTTGTCTAAGGCCCACTCCAACCCGGAGGTTCTCGTGTCCCACGGTAGTGCCCGGCTGACCGTCCATGGTCGGCGCCTGATCGTCCAACGCCACCAGGCCGGCTGGCCCCAGGCCCACATCGCGGCCGCGATGGGCATCTCGCGCAAGTGTGTGAAGACGTGGATCGATCGGTACGCCGCTGAAGGCGAAGCCGGTCTGATCACGCGCTCGTCACGGCCTCACCACATGCCCACCAGGACCAGCGAGGAGCTCGAGCAGAAGGTCTTGGCTGCCCGCGCCACGCATCGGGACGGCCCGGACGTGATCGCCCCGAAGGTCGGGGTGCCGGCCCGGACGGTGTCAAGGATCCTGCGCCGACACCGGGTGCCCTACCTGCGCGACTGTGACCCGATCACGGGTGAGGTGATCCGGTCTTCGAAGCAGACCGCCGTGCGCTACGAACGCGAACGGCCCGGTGAGTTGGTGCACATGGACGTCAAGAAGATCGGCCGCATCCCTGACGGCGGTGGCTGGCGCGTGCACGGTCGCGGCATCGCCCGTGACCGGGTCAACGGCCCGGGCTACGACTACGTCCACTCGCTCGTCGATGACTATTCCCGCCTGGCATACAGCGAGGTCCTGCCCGACGAGAAGGGCGTGACCTGCGCGCAGTTCCTGCAACGCGCGATCGCTGCCTTCGCTGATCACGGCATCCCCCGGATCGAGCGGCTGATGACCGACAACGCGTGGGCCTACCGGTACTCGCTACGAGCCGTGTGTGCCGAGCACGGCATCACCCAGAAGTTCATCAAGCCGCATTGCCCGTGGCAGAACGGCAAGGTCGAAAGACTCAACCGCACCCTGGCCACCGAGTGGGCCTACCGCACGGCCTACGCCAGCAACGCCGAACGCGTCGCCGCTCTTGCGCCATGGCTCGAGCACTACAACACTGAACGCCGCCACAGCGCCCTACGAGGTCACCCTCCAGTCAGCCGACTGCAACCAACCTGATGGCCGGGTACAGCTAGGCGGGCGACTCGCCCGCGGCGACGTCGAGGTGGGCGCGCCGCCCGTCGCGGTCGAGCACGAGGATGACCTCGACCGGCTCGTCGTCCGCGGTGATGGCGTGCGGGACCATCGTCGAGAACTGCGCCGACTGGCCCTCCTCGACGACGACGACGCGCTCGCCGAGGTGCAGCCGGGCCGTGCCGGACAGCACGGTGAACCACTCGTGACCGGGGTGCACGCCGAGGCGTCCGTCGTGGCGGGTGGCCGTGATCCGCATCCTGGCCACGACGAGACCGTGCGGCTCGTCCTCACGCGTCAGCAGCCAGGTCGTGCGGCCGTGCGCGGTGTCGCGTCGCGGGTGGATGACGACGTCGTCGTCGCTCGCGAGGTCGACGAGCTCGTCGATGCTCGTGCCGAGCGCGCGGGCGATGGGACCCAGCTGGTCGATGGCGATCCGACGGTGGCCGGTCTCGATCCGGCTCAGCGTCGACGGGCTGATCCCGCACCGGCCGGCGAGGGCGTCGAGGGACCATCCGCGGGCGAGTCGGAGGCCGCGGATGCGGGCGCGGATCACGGCGTCGAGGTCGAGTTCTTGCGTCATCAGCAAGATCGTATGCCGTGTGCGCAAGGGAGTCGTACCGTGGCCGTCATGTCGCACCCACACCACGCAGACACCCCTGCCCACCACGGACACCTGGACCACGACGGCCGCGGCCACGGCGAGCACGGCCACGACGACGCGGCGTCCGAGTCCGGGGGAGCCGACCTCCTCGACCTGGACGGCGAGGTGCTCCGGGGCTACTGGGACATCGCTCTCGACCGCGTGACCGCGGCCATGACCTCGCTGCCCACCACGCGGCAGGCCCGCGTCGTCGACCTCGGTGCCGGCACCGGCACCGGCTCGCTCGGTCTGGCGCGCCGGCTGCCCGACGCCGAGGTCGTCGCCGTCGACGTCTCCGATCTCGCGCTCTCCCGCATCGCCGCCAAGGCGCGCGCTGCCGGGCTCGCCGACCGGGTCCGCACCCTGCTGGCCGACCTCGACGCCGGCTGGCCCGACCTCGCCCCGATCGACCTCACGTGGGCCTCGATGTCGCTGCACCACCTCGCCGACCCGACGCGGGCGCTCTCGGACCTTCGTCGGACCACCCGCGACGGGGGACTCGTCGCGGTCGCGGAGTTCGACGAGCCGCTGCGCTTCCTTCCCGACGACCTCGGCGTCGGTCGACCCGGCTTCGAGACCCGCGCGCTCGAGGTGCTCTCCGCGGTGCACGCCGACGCGCTGCCGACCATCGGCGCGTCGTGGGCCGAGATGCTCGGCGAGGCGGGCTGGACCGTGGTCGACGAGCACGACGTCGTCATCGACGAGCGCTCGCCCGACCACCCGCTCGCCGGCCGCTACGCCCGAGCCTGGTTCGACCGGCTCTCGCACGGTCTCACCGACCAGCTGGACGCCGAGGACCTGCACACTCTCGAGGCCCTGCTCGACGACGACGGCCCGCACGCGCTGCTCCGCCGCAGCGACCTGCACCTGCACGGAGTCCGCACGCTGACGATCGCTCGCCGCTGACCGACCCCGCCCTGGACCTGGCCGGGCCGAGGGTGGCGAGCCGATGGGGAGTGCTCCCCGGTTTTCGGCGCGCCGGGCCCTGGCACGCTGCCCTAGCGTCGGATCCGGGACCAACGCCGGCGCGACCGCCCGGCGGGCCCGGGGGCCACGGCCCCACGACCGCACAGGGGACACCATGAAGAAGATGATCGCGCTCGCCGCAGCCGCGGCGGCGCTCGCCGGAGCCGTCGTGGCATCGGCGCCCACGGCCCAGGCCGCCACGTCGCGCAACGGCGTGTGCGAGTCGGGCGAGTTCTGCCTCTACTACAACTCGGGCAACGGCGGGTCCCTCGTCGACCTCGCGAACAGCCAGTCGGACTACGGCACCGGGGCCGGGTGTGTCACCTTCGTCTCGGCGGGGAACGGTCAGGGCCAGTGCGTCAAGAACAACGCCGCGTCCGTCTGGAACCGCGAGGCCGCCGTCGCGACCGTCTTCTACCGGAGCGGCTACTCCGGGGCCATCGACTCGGTCGACGCGGGCGTCAAGGCGGACCTGCGGCCGGAGCTGAAGAACGAGGACGCCGGCCACATCGTCGGAGTCGCCACCAACGACACGTTCGAGTACGGCGTCTACCACGCTGCCGGCGCCCGCGTCACGGCGTGGTTCGACGGCTACCTCAACACCCCGGGGCGGCACGAGGGCATCGACGTCGCCTACCAGTCGGGTGCCGACGTCTTCGCCGTCCTCGGCGGCACGGTGACCCGCGTGACCGAGGGCAGCGACGCGACGGACGCGCTGTCCACGCTCGCGGTCTACAACGCGACGTACGACAAGACCGTCGTCTACCTCCACCTCAACCCGTTGGGCTTCGCTGTGGGGCAGTCGATCTCGAAGGGCCAGAAGGTCGGTGACGAGGCGGCGCGCGGTGCGCCCGCCACCCACACCCACGTCGAGATGCGCCCTGGGCGACAGACCGCGGCGACCTTCAGCAGCGACACGACCCTCGTGAACCCGGTGCCCACCCAGTTCTGGATGGACCGCGGCTACAACGCCTGCTGCCAGTGACGCGTCGGGGTCTGGCCGACGCCGTCGGCCACACCCCGACCGCGTGTCCTCAGCCGGGCACCACGAGCTGGACGGTGCGCCAGGTCGTGCGGAGCGCCGGTCCGATGACGTCGACGCCACCGGCCATGGTCACGACGAGCCAGGCAGCCGCCAGCGTGAGAGCGGGCCCGACGACGTAGCGCTCGACGGCGTGGTCGGTGCTGAGTGCCAGGTAGTTGTAGCGGTGGCCGTGGACGGGCCAGAAGAGCGGGCAGCCCTGCACCGTGGCCATGTCGCCGAGCAGGTGGACCGTGACCCCGATCGCGACCGCCCACGGCACGACCTCGACGGGGAAGGAGTCGAGGACAGCCCCGCGGGTCAGCATCGCGCCCATGAGCAGGCAGAGGAGCGTGTGCCCCACCGTCGCCCGGACCATGTTGACGCGCAGGGCGGCCGCCGCGAGGGCGAAGAGGAACGAGAGGAACAGGCCGAGGGGCAGGCCGCCGACGCCGGTCACGTAGGCCGCCAGCCCGGTGAAGGCAGCCAGTCCGACGAAGGAGTGGGTGCCGTTGCGGTGTCCACCGCTGACGAGGCCCACGCACCAGGCGAGTCCGGCCGTGACCGGCCCGAGGGAGCGTGCCGGCGTCGCGTGGGCGTGGTCGATGTCCGGCAGCACTGCCGCGCCCGCCGCCGTCACGGCTGCGACCGGGACCGCCCAGGCCTCGACGGTGACGCCGTGGTCGCGGAGCAGCGGCGTGAGGGCGAGCACGGCCACCGCCCCTGACAGTGCATGTGTCCTACCGAGCACCGCTGGCCATCCATCGCACGACCGCAGACTCTAGCCAGCCGGTGCGGCGAGCCCCACACCGGGGAGCACGTCGACGGCGAGCCGGTCGCATCCGAATTCCATTGTGTGGCAAGGTTGCCGACCGTGCCCGTTCGCTCGTTGACTCGCTTGCTAGCCGTTCTCCTCGCGGCGGGCGCGGCGGGCGTGGCGCTCGCCGGGTGCGGGCTCCCGCTCCCGTCGCCCGGGGCGGGCGGCCCGCACGCCTCGACGCGCGTCGTGCCCGGCGCGTCGGCAGGCGGAGTCGACCCGAGCTCCCGGCCCGCGCCCGTCCCCACGCTGACACCCGCTCAGGCGCGGGCTGCACTCACCTCGCTCGACATCCTCTCGGTCAAGGGTCGGGCGCCGAGGACCGGCTACGACCGGGACGCCTTCGGTCCGGCCTGGAGCGACGACGTCGACCTCAGTCTCGGCCACAACGGCTGCGACACCCGCAACGACGTCCTGCGGCGGGACCTCGTCGCCGAGCGGCTGAAACCCGGCACGCGTGGATGCGTCGTCGTCTCAGGCACGCTCGCGGATCCCTACACGGGTCGCACCATCACCTTCGTCCGGGGACGCGCGACGTCGTCGAAGGTGCAGATCGACCACGTCGTCGCCCTCGGCGACGCGTGGGTGACGGGCGCGCAGCAGCTGAGCCCGACCCAGCGGAGGACGCTCGCGAACGACCCGCTCAACCTGCTCGCCGTCGACGGGCCGACGAACAGCGCCAAGCGTGACGCCGACGCAGCGTCGTGGCTCCCGCCGAACAAGGCGTACCGCTGCACGTACGTCGCGCGCCAGGTCGCCGTGAAGCTGCGCTACCACCTGTGGGTCACGGCCGCCGAGAAGGCGCAGATCGCGCGGATTCTCACCGGATGCTCGCGAGCGCGCTGACGGCGCTGCTGCTGCGCTGACGTCGGGCTGGCTCCGGGAAGGTGGAAGGGCCGGACCCCACCTGACTGCCAAGCCGTGAGGGAGGGGTGGAGTGGCAGTCAATCCCGGCCCTTCCAGTAGGACACGCTACGGGACGAGGGGCGCCTGGTGGGGGCGAAGGAGCCGCCGAATCCGGCGATCCGGGCTGGAATGTGTCGTTCGTCCGTCTCATGTGCCGAGGGGGTGGAGTGCGACCTTTTCCCGGAATCGCCCGTATCGGCGTTCGACGAGCACCTCGGCGCCCATCGGTCCGAGCCGTCCTAGCCTGCTGGCATCCGGGGTCCTCGGCATCCCGGCGACCCCTGGCGGACCGATGCCCAGACCGACTGAACGCCCGACCGCCTACGTGCCGGGGCTCGACGGAGTTCGCGCGCTGGCGGTGGTGGCTGTCGTCGGCTACCACCTCGGTGTCCCGTCCCTCAGCGGCGGACTGCTCGGGGTCGGGGTCTTCTTCACGCTCAGCGGCTTCCTCATCACGGGCGTGCTCGTCTCCGGCTGGGAGCGCACCCGGACGGTCGGACTGCGCCGCTTCTACGTGCACCGGGCCCGCCGTCTGCTGCCCGCTGTCGTCGTGCTCCTCGTCGTCGTCTCCTTCGTCTCGGTCGTCACCCAGCCCGAGCACGCCGGCGAGCGGCTCGCAGAGTCGGTGGCCGCCCTGCTGTACGTCAGCAACTGGAAGACGATCACGGACGGCGAGTCCTACTTCCAGCGGTTCAGTGGTCCCGGACCCTTCGACCACCTGTGGTCCCTCGCCGTCGAGGAGCAGTTCTACGTCGTGTGGCCCGTGCTGCTGCTGGCGCTCGTCGTCCTCGTGCGGGGTCGGCTGCGCGGCGCGGCGACGCTGACGACGGCGCTCGCCGTCGCGTCCTTCGTGCTCCTCTGGCTGCTCGCCGTGCCGGGCTTCGACAACACGCGGGCCTACGAGGGCACGGACGCCAGGGCCGGAGGTCTGCTCGTCGGTGCGGCCGTGGCCCTCGTCTGGCGTCGCGGCTCGCTGCCGCCCCTCGACGACCGCCGCGGCCGCCGCGCCCTCGACGGCCTCGGTCTCGCCTGCCTCGTCGTCGTCCTCGCCCTCTTGACGCTCACGGACGAGTACTCGCTGACGCTCTATCGCGGGGGACTGCTCCTGCTGTCGCTGGCCACGGCCGGCCTCGTCGCCGTCGTGTCGCACCCGCGGTCCCGACTCGGCCGCCTGCTCGGTGTCGCACCGCTGCGCTGGGTCGGCGAGCGGTCGTACGGCATCTACCTCTGGCACCTGCCCGTCGTCGCTCTGACCGGGCCGGCCGTGCTGAGCGGTCATGACGCGGCCCGGGGCGCCCTGCAGCTCGGCCTGACGCTGCTGCTCGCGACGCTGTCGTGGAACCTCGTCGAGGACCCGATCCGGCGTCGCGGCTTCCGACGCGCCCTGCGCCCGCGACGTCCCCAGCCCGGTGACCTGCCGCGCGTCGTCCCGTCGATGCCGGTCGTCGCCGCGGGCACCATCGCCCTGGCCCTCGTGGCCGTCACGTCGCTGAGCGCGGCGGCGCTCGTCGGTCGCGGCGGGACGGACGACGCCGGAGCCGACCCGGGCGACCCTCCCGTGCCGCCGGCCACCGCGGCGACCTCGACACCGTCGGCGTCCTCCTCGACGTCATCGGCGGCGTCATCGGCGGCGTCATCGACGGCGACGCCACCGACCGCCGCGCCCACGCGCACCCCGTCGCGGACCTCGTGCACGTCACTCGTCCACGTCGGCGACTCGACGTCCGTCGGTCTCGTCGACCCGGCATACCAACCCCGTGCAGCGACGCGCCTGCCCGCGCAGTACGCCCGCGTCGGGGTCACGAGCTTCGTCCCCGACATCCTCGGCGCGCGCTCGATCGTCGAGACCTTCCGGGGCCAGCCGAACGCCGAGAGCGCCGTGACCTCGAGGACCACGCAGGGGTATGCCGGGTGCTGGGTCCTCGCCATGGGCACCAACGAGGTGGCGAACCAGTACGTCGGGGGTGTCGTGCCGCTCGCCGACCGGATAGACCGGCTGATGCGGCCCATCGGCAAACACCCGGTGCTGTGGCTGACGGTGCGCACCACCGACACGTCGGGTCCGTACGCCGACCGCGAGATGGAGAAGTGGAACGCGGCCCTGCTCGAGGCGTGCGCCCGCTACCCGAACCTGCGCGTCTACGACTGGCGCGCCGAGGTGCGGCGGTCGTGGTTCGTCGACGACGGCATCCACTTCACGACGAAGGGCTACGTAGAGCGCGCGCGGAGGGTGGCCGATGCCCTGGCCCGGGCCTTCCCGGCCACCGGGCAACCGGCTCAGGAGTGCCTTGTCCGCTCGGGCGACTGACACGTCCGGACACCCCGGGCACCAGTCGGTTTCGTGACGGGGCACCCGGGAGGGCATGCTCGTCGCATGCGCCCGCTCGTCGACCTCGTCCTCGTCGCGGCGCTCCTGGCCCTCGCGGTCCGTCTCTCGCGCACCGAACCGCGCCGCTGGCGCATCGGCGTGCTGCTCCTCGGAGCGCTGTGGGCGGCGACGTCGCTCGTGCACGTCCTGCTGCTGCCGTGGCTCGGGGCGGCGGTGCTCGGCCTCCTCTTCGTCGGCAACGGCGTCCGGATGGTGCTGCCCCAGGCTCGCGGCCTCCTCAACGTCGTCGCGCTCGTCATCGGCGTCGCGATGCTGGCCGCGACGGTGCTCGGCGTCGGGCTGCTCGGCGCGCCGCCGACGACCCTGACGCCCGCCGCCGTCGTCGTGCTGCTCCTGCCCGGCTACCCGGGGCTCGCCTTCGTCAGCTTCGCGCTCTACTGCCTCACCTACCGGCGGCACCGCCCGCGTCCCGACCCGGCGGCCGTCGTCGCCCTCGGCTCCGGTCTCGTCGGCGGCACGGTCCCGCGGCTTCTCGCCCACCGGCTCGACGCCGCGGCCGATGCGTGGCGCGAGGAGCGCGACCGCGGCCACGACGTGCTCCTCGTCCCGAGCGGCGGCCAGGGCGACGACGAGCCGATGGCCGAGGGCGTGGCCATGACCGCCTACCTCGTGGCCCACGGCATACCCCCGGCGTCGCTCGCGACGGAGGACCGCGCGACGACGACGGAGGAGAACCTCCTGCTCTCCCGCGAGATCCTGCGCGCCCGCGGGCTCGACGTCGAGCACCACCTGCGGGTCGTGACGAGCAACTTCCACGTCGGGCGTGCGGCACTGCTGGCCCGCCGCCTCGGCATCGACGCCGACGTCACCGGCGGCCCGACGGCGTGGTACTTCCTGCCGAGCGCCTTCCTGCGCGAGTTCCTCGCCGCGCTGACGCTGCACCCGCGCACCAACCTCGCCGGCCTGGCCGCGTGGGTGGCCTGGACGGCATACCTCGCGTATGCCGTCCTGCCCGGCTGAGCGGACCGCACCCCTCAGGCAGTGGTGGCCTCCTGCGCGAGATCGTCGCGCAGCACCCGCTTGAGCAGCTTGCCGCTCTGGTTGCGGGGCAGCTCGTCGACGAAGTGGATCGCCTTGGGCAGCTTGAAGGGTGCGAGGGTCGCGCGGGCGTGGTCGACGAGCTCGGTCTCGGTCACGGTCTGGCCGTCGCGCAGGACGACGACGGCGGTGACGGCCTCGACCCAGCGCTCGTGCGGCGTCGCGATGACGGCGACCTCGGCGACGGCCGGGTGCGTGTAGAGCGCGTCCTCGACCTCGCGCGAGGCGACCATGACGCCACCGGTGTTGATGACGTCCTTGATGCGGTCGACGACGGTGAGGTAGCCGGCCTCGTCGCGCGTCACGAGGTCGCCGGAGTGGAACCACCCGTCGCGGAAGGCCTCCGCCGTGGCGTCGCCCTTGCCCCAGTAGCCGGTGCACAGCTGGGGTGAGCGGTAGAGCAGCTCGCCCGGCTCGCCGGCGGCGACGTCGGTGCCCTCAGGGTCGACGACGCGGGCCTCGACGAAGAGCACCGTGCGGCCGCACGCCTCGGGGCGCTCGGCGTGCTCCTCGGGCCGCAGCACCGTGGCGAGCGGGCCGATCTCGGACTGGCCGAAGCAGTTCCAGAAGCCGAGACCGGGCAGGCGCTGCTGGAGCCGGTCGCGCACCGGCACCGGCATGATCGACGCGCCGTAGTACGCCTTGCGGAGCGAGCTGAGGTCAGCCGTGTCGAGGGCCGGGTGGTTCGAGAGCGGCACCCAGACCGTGGGTGCGAGGAAGAGCGAGCCGATGCCGTGGGCGGCGACGCGCTCGAGGATCGTCGCGACGTCGGGCCGCGTCAGCAGGTGGTTCGTCGCGCCGACCGCGAGGTAGGGCAGGAGGAAGACGTGCATCTGGGCGGAGTGGTAGAGCGGCATCGAGTGCAGCGGGGCGTCGTCCTCGCGCAGGTCGAGACCGACGATGCACGAGACGTACTCGTGGACGAGGGCGCGGTGCGTCATCATCGCGCCCTTGGGCTGGGACGTCGTGCCCGACGTGTAGAGCAGCTGGACGAGGTCGGTGTCGCGCGTCTCGACGTCGAGCACGGGCACGTCGCCCTCGCTCCAGCCCGGCAGCACGGCGTCGTCGCCGCCGTGCAGCAGCAGCACCTGCTCGAGGTCGGTGTCGGCGCGCACGGCCTCGACGCCGGCGCGCAGCGCGACGTCGACGAGCGCGACCCGGGCGCCCGAGTCGCGCAGCAGGTAGGTCAGCTCGGGGCCGGTGAGCGCGTAGTTGACCGGGACGTGGACGAGCCCGGCGCGGGCGCAGCCGAGGTAGGCGAGCAGGTAGGCGTCGGAGTTGACCCCGACCGTCGCGACCCGGTCGCCGGCGGCCAACCCGAGACCCAGCAGGTGCGCCGCCGCGCGGGACACGGCGTCGTCGAGGGCGGCATACGTCCACGTGCGGTCCTCGAAGACGAGCGCCACCCGCTCGGGGTGCCGGGACGCGCTGCGGCGGACGATGTCGTCGACGGTGCTGGACGTGGTGACGCTCATGGGGTGTCTCCCGGGGTCGGGGGGTCGTGGGGTCGGGCCGGCGCGGCGAACGACGCGAGGAGGGCGCCGGCCTCCGCGCCCGCGGCGAGCCGCGCGATGGTCGCTGCCTCGTCGGCGAGCTGGACGGCATACGGCCGCTCACCGGCCAGGCGCAGCAGGCGGGCCGTCTCGCCGACGGCCTCGCGGGGGAGGGCGGCGATGGCGGCGACGACCTCACCGGCGCGGGCGTCGAGGTCCTCGGCGGTGCACACCTCGGAGACGAGACCCCAGTCGAGCGCCGTCGCCGCGTCGATCGGCGTGCCGGTCAGCAGGAAGAGCGCGGCCCGTCGCGCGCCGACGGCGCCGGGCAGCAGGGCGCTGACGCCGCAGTCGGGCGACAGGCCGACGCCGGCGTAGGACGCGACGAACGTCGCGTGGTCGGCCGCGAGCACGATGTCGGACGCGAGGACGAGGCCCACGCCCGCACCGGCCGCAGCACCCTGGACCACGGCGACGACAGGGACGGGCAGCGCGCGCAGCGCGTCGAGAGCCGCGTGCAGCACGCCGGCCAGCTCGGCGACGAAAGCCCGGCGCTCGGGTGCGGCAGCCATGGCGCGCACGTCGCCGCCGGCGCAGAAGAGCCGCCCCGGGGCCCGGAGGACGACGACGTGCACGTGCGGGGCGGCGCTCGCGATGGCGCCGACCGCGTCGCGCAGGGCGATGGCGGTCGGCAGGTCCACGGCGTTGCCGGCGTCGGGTCGCGCGAGCCGGATCGTGGCCACGCCGTCCGACACCGACAGGAGCGGCACCGTCGTCGTCACGGGCTCATCCTGCCTCGCGGGAGCCGTCCTGGGGAGGGGCGTCGCCCGGACGCCCGTTCGGACGACCGCTCGCGTAGGCCGTCCGGCCCGGTCCGAGGGCCCGTACAGTGACTGGGCATGGACTTCGTGACGCGAGGGTTCCAGGGTCGCCCGCGCGGCCGTGACGAGCGGCTGCCTCCTGGGCAGTACCTCACCGGGGACTTCCCGGTGCTCTCGGCGGGGCCGACCTCGAACGTCGACCACGACGAGTTCGAGCTGTGGGTCGCGACCGAGGACGGCACTCGCCACACGTGGTCGTGGAGCGAGCTCATGGCCCTCCCGGCCGAGACCGTCACCGTCGACATCCACTGCGTGACGAGCTGGTCCAAGCTCGACACCGAGTGGCGCGGTGTCTCGCTCGACACGCTCCTCGCCGACGTCGATACCGCCGCGGACTTCGCGCTCGTGCACAGCTACGGCGGCTACACGACGAACCTGCCGCTCGAGGACCTCCTCGACGGGCAGGCCTGGGTCGCCTACGGCTACGACGGCGACGACCTCCGGCCCGAGCACGGCGGCCCCGCAAGGCTGCTCGTGCCGCACCTCTACTTCTGGAAGTCGGCCAAGTGGGTGCGCGGCATCGAGCTGATGCTCGAGGACGCGCCCGGCTTCTGGGAGCAGCTCGGCTACCACGACTACGGCGACCCATGGCGCGAGCAGCGGTACCAGGGGGACTGAGCGCCCGGCGCGCCTGGCGGGAGGCCACGCTCGTCGAGCGGCGGCCCGAGACCGACAGCGCCGTGACGCTCGTCCTCGATGTCGACGGGTGGCCCGGGCACCTGCCGGGGCAGCACGTCGACGTGCGGCTCACGGCGCCCGACGGCTACACCGCCACGCGGAGCTACTCCGTCTCGGCGCCCGAGCGCGGCGCCCGCGTCGAGCTGACCGTCCAGCGGGTCCCCGACGGGGAGGTGTCGACCTTCCTCGCCGACGGGCTGGCTGTCGGCGACGCCGTGCGCCTGCGCGGGCCGGTTGGTGGCTGGTTCGTCTGGCGCACAGGGCAGCCCGAGCCGGTGATGCTCGTGGCCGGTGGCTCGGGGATCGTCCCGCTCATGGCGATGCTCCGGGCGCGGGACGGTGGCTCGCCCCCCTTCCGCCTCGTCTACTCGGTCCGCGAGCCCGACGACGTCATCTACCGCGACGAGCTCGCGGCACTCGCCGCCACCGACGGCATCGAGGTCCGGCTCGTCCACACGCGCCGGGCCCCCGACGGTGACGCACGTCCCGTCGGTCGGCTGCACGCGTCCGACCTCGTCGCTCCCGGCTGGGCGCGGGAGGACGCGCCCACCTGCTACGTGTGCGGGCCGACCGGCTTCGTCGAGAGCGCGGCCGACCTGCTCGTCGCGCTCGGACACGCGGCCGACCGCATCAGGACAGAGCGATTCGGGCCGAGCGGCCCGTGAAGGAGAACCTCCCATGACGACCCCCGGTGGACCAGGGCCTACGGCGGACTACGACGGCAACCTCATGGCCGGCCCGCTCTCGGAGCTCTTCGCTCTCGACGTGACCGTGGCCGTCGTCCGATGTTGCGGCTGCGGAGCGGACTCGGAGGTCGCGACGCTGCGGGTCTACGGGCCCGAGCCGGGCCTCGTCGGTCGGTGCCCGGGCTGCGACGACGTGCTCGTCCGCGTCGTGCGCACCCCCGACGCGGTGTGGCTCGACCTCGGCGGTGTCACGTCGCTGCGCGTGCCGGCCCCGCGTCCGCCTTCCGTCCCCGCGGCGCGGGATCCCGGTCGTCCGTGACATTCCGGTGAAACCGGGTCACCCGTCTCTGGCGCGGTCCACACTGTTGGCGTGATCGGCGCGGAGTTCGAGAACGTCCTCGCCGGCGCACGGAACGGTGACGAGGCCGCGTTCGCACGGTTGTGGCGCGACCTCAACCCACCGTTGCTGCGCTACCTGAGTCTTGGGGGAGACGCCGCTGACGAGGTCGCCGCGGAGACGTGGCTGACCGTCGTCAGGGGACTCGACACCTTCACGGGTGACGAGACGGGATGGCGTGCCTGGGTCTTCACGACGGCACGCCGCAGGGCGGTCGATGCTGCCCGCAGACGGGGACGGGAGGCCCGGCTCGGGCGGCCGACCGCATGGATCGTGACGGTCCCCGACTGCGCGGACGTCGTCGTCGACTCGTTGTCGACCAAGGACGCCGTGGCGCTCGTGCGGCAGCTTCCGCCGCTGCAGGCCGAGGTGGTGCTGCTGAGGGTCGTGGCCGGCCTGCCCGTGAGCGAGGTGGCGGAGGTGCTGGGGCGCACGCCCGGTGCCGTCCGGGTCGCCTGCCACCGGGGTCTGCGCACGCTCGCCGACCTCGTCGCCCCGGCAGGTGTAACGCCGGCCGACGTCGCAGCGCTTCGTGAGTGACATGGGCACGAACTGGTGGCACCGAGGGAACCGACGAGAGCGCTCTGAGGGCGCTCCCGGGTCGCTGACCGGACCGCATCGCGACGAGCAGGAACGCGACAGACTGCGCGACCTCCCGCTCGCCCCGGTGATCCGGGCGTTGACGGCCGAGCCGACCGAGCGTGAGCTCGAGGGCATGGGCCCGGCGCTGGTCGAGCTCCGGTCCCGGGTCGCGCACCAGCGGACGAGAACGAGGAGACGGACGATGTTCGCGACAGCCTTCGGCGCCAAGCTCGGCGCCACCCTGGGTGGAGTGGCCGCAGGGCTCGTCGGCGTCGGCACGGTCGTGCTCGTCTCCACGCACGTGCCGAGCGGAGCCCAGCTTCCGGCAGGTGTCGTCGGACCTGCCCAGCCGCGGCCGGCCGCGGTCAGCACGACGGCAACCCCTCAGGGGCCAGACGCGAACGGGCCCGCCAGGCGCGGCCTCTGCACGGCCTGGAAGGCCCGGTCCCACAACCCCGGCGCGCAGGGCAACGCGGAAGGGTCGGTGGCCTTCACCAACCTCGTCAGGACCGCCGGCGGCGCGAGCAAGGTTGCGGCGTTCTGCGCCGACATCCCGGCCCCGGGTGCCTCGGGCAGCAAGGGTGCGGGCAAGGGTGCGGGCAAGACCACCGGCCACGCGACCGGGAAGCCGACGAAGCAACCCAACGACAAGCCCGACAAGCCCGTCAAGCCCGTCAAGCCCGACAAGCCGGGAGACGAGCCGGGAGACGAGCCGAGCGGCACGGAGACCGGGAGCCCCGGCGGAGCGTCCACCGGGAGCGCGAGCCCGGCCCCGAACGGCCAGGGGTCCGCGACACCGACGTCCGGTGCCGCGACCACGTCACCGACGACGTCAGCGACCACCGGCACGCCGGTGCCGCCGAGCGCCGGGAGTGCTGAGCCGGGTGGGACCGTCGGTCGCTGAGACCGAGGAGGGTGCTGGGCGTGTGCCGAGGGGGCTCGGCGCACGCCCAGTCGCCGGCGGCTCAGCGCAGCAGGGCGTTGATGCCGATGGCCGCGATGACGCCCACGGTGAGGACGATGGCGATGATGCCGACGACGAGGCCGCCCCCTGCTTGACGTCGGTGATGCCGTACCTAGGGACGCTCCGCGACGGCCTACGGCGTGCCCTCGGCTGCTGCGCGGGCACGGTCGACGAACTCCTGCGTGATGCTGCTCATGTGCTCCCCTGCGTGTCGGTGTGGGCGCGCGCGACTTCGCGCACGCCCACACACCCCTGTCAGCCCTGCAGGCCTGCCTCGATGGCGGCGATGATGCGCGGACGCATGTCGTGCGCGTCGATGACGGCGTCGACCGAGCCGACCGAGACGGCGCGGTGGATGCTGTGCACCGCGTCGAACTCCGAGGCGACCTGGCCGAGCTTCTCGGCGCGCACCGAGGTGCGCAGCTCGGCGAGCTCGGTGGCGAGGCGGGCGCGCTCGACCCCCGTGGCCTGCGCCAGCGCGGCCTCGAGCTCGGTGACGCGCGGGTCGGACGCCGTGCGGGCGTCGACGTCGCGCGAGAAGACGACAGCGGCCGCCGGGGCACCGCCGAGCACCGACGCGAACGACCCCTCGACGGCGAGCACCGTCATCCGCGGGTTGAGCGTCTTGGAGAAGACGACGAACGCACCACCGTGGTAGCGGGAGACGACGGTGAAGACGATCGGGCCGTCGAAGTTGACGATGGCCCGGCCGATCTCGGCGCCGTACTCGAGCTGGAGGCTGCGCATCGACTCGGGTGAGCCGTCGAAGCCCGAGAGGTTCGCGAGGACGACGACCGGCCGGTTGCCGCTTGCGGCGTTGATGGCGCGCGCCACCTTCTTGCTCGACCGCGGAAAGAGCGTGCCGGCCGTGTAGGTGTCGGGGCCGTCGGTGGGCGGGAAGCCGCGGCGCGGCACCGACTTGGACTCGATGCCGATGAGGGTGACCGGGATGCCACCGAGGTGGGCGTCCTGCACGACGGCCGTCTCCGCGTCGGCCATGCCGGCCCAGCGCTCGAGCGGCTCGTGGTCCTGGTCGCTGACGGCCCGCATCAGGGTGCGGATGTCGAAGGGCTTCTTGCGGTCCGGGTTGGTGAGCGAGCTGAAGATGTCGCCGACGGTCTTGAAGCCGGAGTCGGCCAGCTCGTGCGGGTAGAGCGTCACGTCGCGGTGCGACGGGTCGCTCGTCGTGACCCGGCGCGGACCGGACTCGCCCGGGCTGACGTAGGCGTGCTCGTAGTGCGCCATGAGGATGGCGCGGGCACCCGCGAGGTCCTTCGCCCAGTACTGCGCCTGGCCGTTGGGACCCATGACGCGGTCGTAGCCGCCGATCCCGAAGTTGTCCTCGGCCGAGACGCCACCGGAGAAGTCGAGGGACTGCTTGCCGGTGAGGACCATGGCGCTGTCGGGCGTCATGACGAGGATGCCCTTGGTGTGCATGAGCATCGTCGCCTCGGCGTTCCAGTAGGGCTGTGCACCGACGTTGATCCCGGCCACGACGATGTTGATCTCACCGCCCGCCTGGGTGAACTCGATGATCCGCTTGAGGGCGCGGGCCACCCAGTCCATGTTCTCGGTGCCGGAGTCCATCGAGATGCGCGCGCCGGCGGAGAGGGAGTACCACTCGAGCGGCACCTGCAGGCGCTCCGCGAGGTCGATGGCCGCGATGACGCGGGCGCACTCGGCCTCGGCGACGGAGCCGAGCGAGCGGAGCGGGTCGCCCGAGAGGACGACACGGGTGACGCCCTCGGGGTGCCGCACCGTCGGCGAGCTGACGACGGCGACGATGATGCCCGCCTTGTTGAGGCCCTGCGGGCGGTCGACCGGCACGAGCGTGCCCGAGTCGTCGAGGTCGTGCTCGACGACCGTGCCGCCGTCGCCGGCGATCATCGACTGGAGCTCGTAGGGGTAGACGAGCCCGCGGCGCCGGGCCCGGACGACCTTGGACGCGTAGTCGTCGAGCGGCTTGAGCGGCTCGGTGGGCGGTGCGCCGAGAGAGCCGGTGACGCCCGATCCGGGCTGGTAGAAGAAGCGGCCCGCGATCGGGGCGGGGGCCTCGCCGGGTGCGCCGGCCACCTGCGCCTGCACGAGGACCTCCTCGATGCCGGCACCGGCGGTGACGGGGGCGATCTTGCTCTGGAGCGCCGTCAGCTGACCGAGGTCAGCCTCGATGGTCGGCCAGATCTGCACCCACACGTGGTTCATGTCGAGCCGGGAGCCCTTGGCGCCGCGGCTCGCCCGGACCCGGCGGATCGCCTCGAGGCAGTTGGCGATCGCGCGCTCGACGTGCGGCAGGCCCGACACCTGGCCGGACTCGTCGCGCACGACGACGATCTGGCGCACCTGCGCGAGGGCGACGAGGCGGTGGTCGTCGGGGTTGTCCTTGGCGATGCACTCGTAGAGCAGGACGTCCTCGGGCGCCTCGAGGCGCGTCACGTCGAAGGACGTGAGGCGCCAGAGGTTGAGGCGGCGGCCGACCATGGGGTGCACGCCTCGGACGAGGCGGTCCTCGACGAGCGTGCCGTCGACGGGGCGGAAGGTGAAGTAGCCGACGGGGCGCCCCTGGCCGGCGCTGACGGCGACCGCGACCCGGCGTACGTCCTGGGCGAAGGGCAGCTGCTGGAGCAGCGCGCCGAGCTGCTCGCTCGCGGCGTCGGGCGACTCGGGCTCCTGCGGCCAGCGCAGGTAGAGGTCGACGACGGACTGGAGCCCGGTGGCGCGCGACCACACGTCGTTGGAGACGGCGGCGTCGAGCGGGCTGCCCGGCACGAGCTCGTCGACCCCGCCGATCGTCGACGTCAGGTGCGTCGGACGCCCGTCGAGCGTGTAGTCGGCCACGGCGAAGGGCCGGTCGCCCTCGGAGAAGGTGCGCAGGCCGTGCAGCTCGTGCTCGCGGTAGTGCCGCTTGATGAGCACCTCGAGCATCGGCTCGTGCTCGGGCAGCCGCTCCGGCGCCTCCTCGTGGAGGCGCTCGGTGAGGAAGCGGACGATCTGCTCGGGGATCGCGGCGAGCTCGTCGATGCGGGCCGTGTGGTCCGGCGCCTCGGGCTCGGCCGCGAGGGAGGCCAGCTTGTCGCGGACGCCGGCGAGGACGCTCTGGCGCTCCTCGTCGACGAGCGGCTGGTCGAACCAGCGGAAGCGGACGCTGCGGGCGAGGTCGCCGATGACGGGGAAGCGCAGCTGGGTGGCGACGACGAGCCGGTCGAGCGCCTCGCGGGCTGCGGCGTCGAGCGGCGCCACCGGGATGGGCTCGGCGAGCCAGCGCTGGAGGATCGACGTCGCGAGCTGGACCTCGGGCGCCGAGCGCTGCTGCGCGAGGAAGATGCGGAAGACCGCCTCCTCCAGGTCGGGCGTGCGCTCGAAGTCCGTGACGCCGTAGTGGCGCAGGACGCGGGCGAGCTTGTCGCGGAAGTCGGCCGAGAGGCCGGCCCGGTCGACGTCGAGGCTCTGGAGGTAGGAGTGGAAGTGCTCGCGCGGGCTGTGCACGAGCAGCTCGGTGTGGCGCTCCTCGGCGGCCGGGCGGTTGCGGCTCAGCTCGGCGAAGTCGGTGAGCAGGTCGAGGACGGCGATCTCCTCGGCGAGCGGGATGGTGCCGCTCGCGGCGAGCTCGTCGCGCGCCGCGAGGTAGCCGCTGAGCATCCGGCGGTCGCCGCTCGGGTCGCCGTCGAAGCCGAGGACGCTCGCGGACAGGTCCTCGATGCCGCGGTCGACACGCTCGCCCACGCTCGCGTGCCCGGCACTCGAGTCGGGCAGGTCGAGGTCGACCGTCTCGGTGGCCGCGGCCTCGGCGACCTCGGCCTCGTCGCCGGTGGGCTCGAGGCGCACGAGGGGTGCGCCGGTCTCGACCTGGCTGCCGACGCTGACGAGCAGCTCGCGCACGCGCGCGGCGAAGGGGGCCGGGAGGACCGTCTCCATCTTCATCGACTCGAGGACGAGCACCGGGGCGCCGGCGGCGACCTCGTCGCCGACGGCGGCGGGGGTCGCGACGACGAGCGCGGGCGCGGGCGAGCGCACGACGCCGCCCTCGTCGCGCGACACGCGGTGGGTGACGCCGTCGACCTCGACGAGGTGGACGGGGCCGTGGGTGGCGGTGACGAGGCGGTGCGCCCGTCCCTCGACGACGATGCGGCCGGCATACTCGTCGATGCGGTCGAGCGTCGCGTCGACGACGTGCTCGTCGCCGCCGTTCGTGATGGAGACGCGGTAGCGGTGCGACGCCGTGCGCAGCACCATGACCTTGTATGCCGTGCCGCGGAGCTTGAGGTCGATGGCGCGGCCGACCGTGTGCTGCACCTGCGGGCGGCCCCCGCGGGCCGACTCGAGCAGGCGGGCCCGCTCGATGGCCTCGGAGTCCTCGTAGGCCTCGATGCCGGCGGCGACGAGCGCGACGCCGGAGTGGCGGTGCGAGACGAGGCGGCCCTCGGCGCGGACGCGGTCGATCCAGCCGGTGTCGGCCGATCCGTCGATGATCTCGGGCTGGTCGAGCAGGTCGAGGATGAAGCTCTTGTTCGTCGAGCCGCCGTCGATGACGACGGTCGTCTCGGCCATGGCCCGGCGCAGGCGGGCGAGCGCCTCGTCGCGGTCGCGGCCGTGGGCGATGATCTTGGCGATCATCGAGTCGAAGTCGGCGGGGATCGAGTCGCCTTCTCCCACACCGGTGTCGACGCGGATGCCGGGGCCGGCGGGGAACTGGAGCAGGCTGATGTGGCCGGGGCTCGGCGCGAAGTCGCGGTCGGGGTCCTCGGCGTTGAGGCGGGCCTCGACGGCGTGGCCCCGCTGGGTGGGGCGCCCGCCGGGGAGGTCGTCGAGGCGGCCGCCGTTCGCGACGTGGATCTGGAGCTTGACGAGGTCGGTGTCGGTGACGACCTCGGTGATCGGGTGCTCGACCTGGAGGCGGGTGTTGACCTCGAGGAAGGCGAAGAAGCGCTCGCCCGGGTGGTAGAGGAACTCGACGGTGCCGGCCCCGGCGTAGCCCACGGCGATGGCGAGGCGCTCGGCACTCGTGCGCACCTCGTCCTCCTGCTCGCTGCTGAGCACGGGCGAGGCGGACTCCTCGATGACCTTCTGGTTGCGGCGCTGCACCGAGCAGTCGCGCACGCCCACGGCCCACGCGCTGCCCTGGCCGTCGGCGATGACCTGGACCTCGATGTGGCGGGCGCCGGTGACGAGCTTCTCGAGGAAGACGACGCCCGAGCCGAACGCGCGCTGCGCCTCGTCACGGGTGCGCTCGTAGGCGTCGGTGAGGTCGGCGTCGGAGTCGACGCGACGGATGCCGCGGCCACCACCGCCGGCGGTCGCCTTGAGCATGAGGGGGTAGCCGATGCGCGCGGCCGCGGCCGTCGCGTCCTCGAGGGTGTCGACGCCGCCGCGGCTCCACGGCGCGACGGGCACGCCGACCTCCTCGGCGATGAGCTTGCTGCCGATCTTGTCGCCGAGCTTGCGCATCGCGTCGGGGCTCGGGCCGATGAAGGTGACGCCGACACGCTCGCAGAGCTCGGCGAAGGCCGGGTCCTCGGCGACGAAGCCCCAGCCGACCCACGCCGCGTCCGCCTTCGTCTCGCGCAGGGCGCGCTCGAGGACGGCGTGGTCGAGGTAGGGACGCGCGGACGCCGGCCCGAGGTCGTATGCGTGGTCGCTCTCGCGCACGAACATCGCCCGCCGCTCGCCCTCGGTGTGCAGGGCGATGGTCTCGATGCGGTGGCCGTCGCGGCCCGCGGCGGCGTTGAGGTCCCGCACCGCGTGGATGAGCCGCATGGCGGCCTCGCCTCGGTTCACGATGGCGATGCGCGAGATCATCGGTGCTCCTTCAGACGGGGGTGGTGTCGCACCCTGCAGCCTTCCACGCCTGCCCGGTGACCGGCGAGTAGACAGGCGCGGAGTCGTCGGGTGCGTGGTCCGGTCGCTCGGTCAGGCGAGCTCGGCGACGACGGCGCGGACCATCTGTCGGCCGTGCTCGGCCATCCGCGGGAAGGTGTGGCGGTAGTAGTCGATACCGGTGAGGGACGGGGCGAGCGCCCAGCCGCAGGCCCGCACCCACGTGGCGTCGTCGGGGGCGACGGCGTCACGGTAGGCCGCTCGCGCGGCACCGGTGAAGGTCCACAGCGCGGCGGCGACGTCCGGGGCCGGGTCGCCGACGCCGAGCGCGCCCCAGTCGATGACGGCGGCGAGGTGCCCACCGTCGACGACGAGGTTGCCGGGTTGGAGGTCGCCGTGGATCCACACCGGGTCGCCGTCCCAGTCCGGAGCCGAGACGCACGTGTCCCAGGCGCGCTCGGCGGCGTCGAGGTCGAGGCCGTCGTCGTGGCCTCGCAGTCGCTCGAGGCCGGCGCGCGCCGCGTCGTCGACGTGGGAGAGCGGGGTGCCGCGCGAGCCCGGTGGTTTGGTGGGGCCGCCCGTGGCGTCGATCTGCCGCAGCCGGAGGGCGAAGGCGGCCAGGTCACGGGCGAGCGGGACGTCGTCGGAGCCGAGGCGCGGCGGCGTCTCGCCCTCGACCCAGGGGACGACCGACCACGCCCACGGGTAGTCGTCGGACGGGCGGCCGACGTGCTCGGGCACCGGCACGGTGACCGGGAGGTGCGGGGCGAGCCGGGGCAGCCACCGGGCATCGGAGTCGGCCTGCTGGGCGGCCCACTCGACCTTCGGCATCCGCACGACGAGGGCGTCGCCGAGCCGGAAGAGGACGTTGTCGGTGCCCTCGACGTCGTCGGGCAGAGCCGTCACGGGCAGCCCCGCCCACTGCGGGCACTGCTCGGCGAGCAGCCGCTCGACCAGCTCGGGCGTCGCGCGGACCTCGTCGTCGTGCATCGGCATCCCGGCACGCTAGGCCGCGAGTCGTGCCTGTCGCGACTGCTTTCCGGCCAGGGGCCGACCCCGGCAGTCGTCGACGAAGCGCGACGGCGGCTTTGTGCTGCGGCCCCCCGAAGTCCCCGCCCGACGACCGTTGGTCGTGCCCGACCGCGCCAGCCGCGTGTCGCGTCGGCGTGTCGCGGGGTCTTCACCACCAACGGTCGTCCGTCGGCACGCTCGCGGCCCGAGCTGGGGTGCGCACCAGCAGGACGAGCAGCTCCGGTGCTCGTGGGGCAGGTGACGACGTCGGGCACCGTCGACGCGTGCACCGACAACGTGATCCGGGGCGCCAACGGCTACGGCCGCTGACCCGCGCCGCGCCGCTCAGAGCAGCGGCCGCAGGGCCGACGTGAAGCCGCTCCCGGACGGCTGGCTCCGGAACTGTCCCCAGTCGTAGACGTACAGCTTCGAGGTGTTGTTCTGGACCGCGACGAGGTCGACGTTCCCGGTCCGGCGGAAGTCCCCGATGCCGACGAGGTCGCGCATCCCGTTCCAACCGAGCCCGATCCGCTGCCGTGGAGCGAAGCCGGTGCCGGCCAGGTTGCCCGGGTAGAGCCACAGCTCTCCGGTCGAGGGGCGGCGAGCGACGAGGTCGTTGCGACCGTCGCCGTCGAGGTCCCCGACGCCGGTCAGCTCGTCCATGGCGTTCCAGCCCCCGTGACCGACGAGGCGACGGGGCGCGTACCCCGAGCCCCTGCCGGGGTAGAGGTAGAGGTCGCCGGTCGACGACTGGACCGCGAGGACGTCGGCACGGTGGTCGACGTCGAGGTCCCCGACCGCGGTGATCTCGCGCATCCCGTTCCAGCCACTCGCACCGACGAGGACCCGCGGCGCGAAGGACGTCCGCCTGCCGGGGTAGAGCCACAACCGGCCCGTGGCGCTCTCGCGGGCCAGGACGTCCTCGAACCCGTCGCCGTCGACGTCGCCGAGCCTCGTCACCGCGCTCATGCCGCCCCACCCCGACGCGCCGATGCGCAGGGGCGGGGCCAGCCCCGAGCCCGTGCCGCGGTAGAGGTTGAGCTGGCCGGTGGCGGTGCGGGCGACGACGTCGCAGAGGCCGTCGGCGTCGAAGTCGCCGAAGGGGGTGGGCGGAGCCTGGTCCTCGCGCACGAGCACGCCCTGGCTCGTGTCGCCCGGGACGAGCCCGCCGCCGGCGTCGGCCACGAAGGCCACCGACCTGCCCGTGAACTCCACCGACGGGGAGTGGCTGTCGCTGCGCGACTGGACCCCCGTGGAGGAGACGCTCTCCCTCGTCGTCGTGTTGGTCGTGACGGCGCGCAGGAACACGTCCCTGCGACCGTTCGTGTCGCCTGCGACGAGGTTGTCGGCGGCTGAGGTGAAGGCCACGTGGAGCCCGTCGCCGCTCAGGGCCGGCTGTGTCGACGGACCGTCGGCGGGCTGGCCCGAGCTCGACCTGCTCGCCCGGCGGGTCGTGCCGGTGACGCGGTCACGGACGTAGACGTCCGACGTGCTCGTGCCCACGCCGTCGGCCAGAGCCGGGTCCGTCGAGGCGAAGGCGACGTAGCGGCCGTCCCAGCTGATGCTCGGGTCGGTGCTGGCTCCGCTCGCCTGACCGCCGGCGTCGTCGACGCTGACCCGGCTCGTCGTCCCGGCCGTGAGGTCGCGGACGAAGACGTCGGCCCTGCCGTTCGTGTCACCGGCGACGAGGTCGGACGCCGTCGACGTGAAGGCGACGTAGCGTCCGTCCGAGCTGATCGCGGGGTGGGAGCTGGCTCCGGTGTCGGCCTGGCTCTCGTCGCCGGCCACGCTCACCCTCGTCGTCCGCCGGCTCTTCAGGTCCCTGACGAAGACGTCCGCGGAGCCGTTCGTGTCTCCGGCGACGAGGTTCGTGGCCGTCGACGTGAACGCCACCGACACGGGGTCGAAGAGGAGGTTGCCGCCGCTGACCGACGGCTCTCCGCTGGGTCCGTCGGCCTGTCCCTCGGTGTCGGAGACGCTGACCCGGAAGGCGCTCTCCGCCTCCTCGTGCCACAGGAAGACGTCCTGCACGCCGTTCGTGTCGCGTTCGACGTTCGTCGCCAGAGACGAGAAGACGATCAGGCCGTGGCCCTGCGCCGGCTGGCTGCTCGCCCCGTCGAGCTGGAACCCGGGAACGCGCCTCGTGCGGCCGTCGTAGCGCAGGAAGATGTCCGACACCCCGTTGGTGTCCCCTGGGGTCAGTGCGGAGGCCGTCGACGCGAACACGATGTCGCCCTGCAACCGCGGCGTGGAGAAGGTGCCCACCGGCGTTGCGCCCAGGACGCTCACGCTCGCCTGGGTGGTCGCGCCGGGCTCGGAGGCAGCGGCGGCGGGCGCCGCGGCGAAGCACGCGGCTGGTGCCGCCAGTGCCCCGACGAGCAGGGCTGGTGCGATGCGCTTCATCGGCATGGCTGACCTCACGGAAGGGCTCATCCTGTCCGTGGTCCGGACAGTGCCCCCGATGCGACCCAGCATCCCGCGGCGACACGGTGACGTCTCGGGAACCGCGTCGAAAGCACGGCGGCCCGGGCTCTCGTGCGGCGGGTCCGTCGTCGGGCTGTCGGCCCGAGTCGGTACGGTTCCGCGGTGACCACGATCGACGACGTCAGGCAGGCCGTCCGCACCGCGTCCGAGGTGTCGCTCGACGTCGTCCTCGGGCCGATGAAGTCGGGCAAGAGCCTCGCGCTCATCTCGCTGCTGTCACCCCTGCAGTTCACGCGCGTGCGGCACCGCGTCTACCAGTCGGAGCGGCACGTCCGCGACACCGGCGTCACCTCCCGCAGCGGTGGCGTCCTCGCCACGACGAAGGTCACGAGCCTGCACGAGGCCCTCGACGAGCAGCTCGACGTCGTGGCCGTCGACGAGGTGCACATGTTCGACCTCGACGACGTCGCGGTCGTCGACCGGCTGCTGCGTCGCGGCACCCGGGTCGTCGTCGCGGGCATCGACCTCGACCACCGCGGCGAGCTCTTCGCGCCGGTCCGGGCGCTGCTCGAGCTCGGGCCCGACACCGTGACCTACCGCCGCGCGGTGTGCGACCAGTGCCGCGACTTCAGCGCCACGCACACGCAGGTGCTCCGCTCCGGCGAGCCGTTCCTCGACCACCTCGGCGGCTCCGAGGCGCTGCCCGACGACGGCACCTTCACCTACGAGGCGCGCTGCCGCTCCTGCTTCGTCCGGCCCGCGTCGTCCTGACCCGGCGACGCGCAGCAGCGGCCGGGTGTCGCCGCGCGCACAGACATCGTCCCGGCGAACGGTCATCCTCGGGTCGAGGACGCAACGCCCTCGCTCTCGCAGAGGGAGGCCGAGATGGGAACCACGACCGGACACTCGCGCCGCACCGGAGCAGGAGATGGGCTGAGGTGGCTGACCGCCGCGGCTCTGATCGCGCTGGGACCAGCCCTCTCGGGCTGTACCTCCGCGGGCGGCCTCGTGAGCCCGACGACCGCGAGCGCAGCCACGGCCCCGAGCGCAGCCACCACCCCGACGCTCGAGCCCGAGCGTGACGTCGTCGTGGCCGGTCACCACCTCAAGGCCCGCTGCGCCGGGAGCGGCCCGTCGGTCGTCCTCGTGGCCGACTACGGGCGGGCCATGGACGACGCGTGGGGCACGATCCCGCAGAGCCTCGCGGCGCGCAGCCGCGTCTGTGTCTACGACCGTCTCGGGATCGGCCGGAGCGACTCGGTGCCGGACCGCCAGACCTTCGCCACCCTCGCCGACGACCTCGACGGCGTCATCGCCGGGCTCGGGCTGAGCCGGCCCGTCGTCGTCGTGGGGCATGCGATGGCCGCCCCGATCGCGCTGACGTGGGTGAGCCGGCACGAGTCCGACGCCCGGGCGGTCGTGCTCCTCGACCCAGTCCCTCCGGGCTTCTTCGGTCCCACCGGAGCCCTCATCGGGCTGTTGCCGCCCAAGGACCCGGGCGACCCCGAGCTGAGCACCCTCTGGGCCGACCTCGACCGCTACAACACCATGGCGACGAACAAGGAGAGCCTCGACCCCGCCTCGTGGACGGCCTACGAGCGGCTGCCCGCGATGACGACGCCGCTCTACGACCTCGTCGAGGCGCAGGTGCAGTCCTGGCCGGCAGCCGTCGACGCGAACAGGGTCGACGGGGTCTGGCGGCAGTACCAGCGCCGGGTGCTCGCGATGTCGTCGCCGGCCGAGCTCCGGGTCGTGCCCGAGCCCGACGACTGGCCCACGATGATCAGGAGCACGCTCGAGCGCGCCCTGCAGTCATGACGGAGGACCGCCCCGTGCCACCGCCACCCAGCCGCCTGCGTCGCCGCGGACCACGAGGTCGGCGCGGTCCCACGGCCGGTCGTCGGCGAGGAAGGGCTCCTCGGCCGTCATCCACTCGTCCCAGAAGCGCTCGGCCTCCTCTCGGGTGCGACCGAGCTCGACGTCGCGGCGCAGCCCGCGCTCGCGCGCCTCGTCACGGTCGGCCTGCACCCAGACCACCGCGTCGGCGTGCGGGGCCAGCGACGCGCGGCCCGCGCCGACCCCCTCGAGGACGAGCACGCATACGCCCTCGGGGACGGTGACCGACCCGTCGCGCCCCTTCGCGACCCACCCCGGCGGGCGGTGGTCGACGACCTCGCCGCGCCGCCAGGGCCCGATGACGTGCTCGAGGGCGAGGTCGTCCCACGCGACCGCGTCGTGGTGCCAGGCGAGGTCGTCGGTGTGGACCACCGCCCCGCCGAGGAGCGCCGCGGCCCGCTCGGCGAAGGTCGTCTTGCCCGACCCCGACCGGCCGTCGACGAGCAGCACGCCCCGCCCGGCGGGGAGCAGGCTCCCCAGCAGCGCCGCCAGCGCTCCGTCGTCGACGGGGCTCCACGGGCCGGCCTCGGTCTCCTCGGGGTGCAGTCGCATGGCGTGAGTATGCCGTCCGATCGCGCCGCCCACGTCAGGTCGGCTCGCGCACTAGCGTCCTGCCCATGAGCCGACCCATCAGCGCCGTCCGCCTCGTCAGGGCCGCCGCCCTGACCGACATCGCGCCCTACGCGTACGCCGCGACCACCGACGCCGGAGCCCGGCTCGTCTTCACGGCGGGAGCCTGCCCCCTCGACGGGTCCGGTGCGACCGTGGCGCCCGGCGACATCGCGGCCCAGGCCCGACAGTGCGTGGACAACCTCGTGACCGCTCTCGAGGCCGCCGGCGCGACGCTGGGGGACGTCGCCTACACGCGCGTCCTCGTGGCGACGACCGTCCGGGAGGACCTCGTGGCGGCGTGGACCGTCGTCCACGACGCCTTCGGCGAGCACGAGGTGCCGAGCACGCTGCACGGCGTCACCGTCCTCGGCTACCCCGACCAGCTCGTCGAGATCGAGGCCGTCGCCGCACTCAGGTAGCCGGGTCGGCCTCGTGGGTGGTGACGATGTCGTTGGCGGCGGCCCACGCCGTGATGTCGCGCTTCTCGATGGCCGTCGCCATGAGGTCGGGGAACTTGTCAGGGGTGCACGCGAAGGCCGGCACCCCGACGGCGGCGAGGGCGGCGGCGTGGTCGGCGTCGAAGCTCGGGCGCCCCGAGTCGCTGAGCGCGAGCAGCGCGACCATCGTCGCGCCGGACGCGACGATCGCGGACGCGCGACGCACCATCTCCTCGGCGATGCCGCCCTCGTAGAGGTCGCTGATGAGGACGAGGATCGTCTCGCCCGGCTGCTCGATGAGGCCCTCGCAGTAGGCGAGCGCCTGGTTGATGTCGGTGCCGCCGCCGAGCTGCACGCCGAAGAGCACGTCGACGGGGTCGTCGAGCTCGTCGGTGAGGTCGACGACGGCGGTGTCGAAGACGACGAGCCGCGTCTCGACCGACCGGAGCGAGGCCAGCACCGCGCCGAAGACGCTGGAGTAGACGACGGACTCGGCCATCGAGCCGGACTGGTCGATGCAGAGGATGATCCGTCGCTCGACGCGGTGCGCCCGCCGGGCGTGGCCGACGAGCCGCTCGGGCACGACCGTCCCGTGCTCGGGCTGGTAGTGCTTGAGGTTGGCCGCGATGGTGCGGTTCCAGTCGATGTCGGAGGCCTTGGGGCGCCGGGTACGGGCTGCCCTGTTGAGCGCGCCGCTGACGGCCTGGACCGTCTCGGAGCGCAGCCGCTCCTCGAGCTCGTCGGTGACGACGCGGACGACCGCCCGCGCCGTGGCGCGGGACCGCTCGGGGATGACGCGGCCGAGCCCGACGAGCGTCGTGACGAGGTTGACGTCGGGCTGCACGGCCTCCATCAGCTCTGGCTCGAGGAGCAGCTGGGTCAGCCCGAGGCGGTCCATCGCGTCGTGCTGCATGACCTGCACGACCGACGACGGGAAGTAGCCGCGGATGTCGCCGAGCCACCGGGCCACCCGTGGCGCGGACGCCCCGAGGCCGCTGCGGCGCTCGCCGTCGTAGAGCTCGCGCAGTGCCTCGTCGCGTTTGAGGTCGTCGGCGTCGAGGGTCGCCCCCTCGCCGATGCCGTCGGACTGCTCGCCGCCGAGGACGAGCCGCCACCGGGTGAGCCGGTCGCGGTCGGTCATGACGCGACCTCCATCCCGAGCAGGCGGGCGACCGCGGCGATGGCCGGGGCGGCCCGGTCGAGGTCGAGCGAGTCCGTCGACGACGGGGTCGTGTGCGTGCCGCTCGCGAGGTCGCGCAGGTGCGTCCCGATGAGGCGCCGTTCCGCGGGCTGGTAGCGCGAGAAGGTGCGGCGCACGAGGGGCAGGAGGTCCTCGAAGGCCTCCTCGGACGCGTCGACGAGCCACTCGTCGATGATCGCGAGCAGGTCGTCGCCGTGGATGAGGAGCAGGGCCTCGCCGGTGAGGAAGCCGTCGAGCCACGCCGCGGCAGCGGGGGCCGGGGTGCCGGGGGAGAGCCGGCGGCTGAGGCGAGCTGCCGCCTCGTCGTGCGTGAGGTGCCCGCCGTCGAGCAGCAGGCGGTTGACGCGCCCTGCGACGCCGCCGTGGACGGCCTCGTCGCGACCGACGCTCACGAGCGCCTCGGTCCACGGGTCGCGGAGGTCGTCGCGGTCGACGAGCGCCACGCCGCGGTGCGCCGCCTCGACGGCCGTGCGCATGGCGGCCGCGCTGTCGTCGTCGAGGCTGGAGCACGCGGCGCGCAGCCCGACGGACGCGCGCACGACGACGGTCTGGAGCACGTGCGCCACGTCGGCGACGTCGACCCCGCGCACGTCGCCGTAGCGGCACGTGCGCGCGAGCGGCTCGACGGTCTCGAGCAGGGCCCGGGTGTCGTGCTGTCGGGCCGTGCGCTCGGCGAGCGCGGTGACGACGGCGCGCAGCCCCTCGGGCAGGTCGGCGAGCAGGCACTCCTCGATGAGCCGCCCCAGCACCCCGAGGTCGGCGGCCTCGCGCGCCTGCTCGGCGATGCGGGACTCGGCGGCGCTGCGGACCGTCGTGCCGTGGAGGCTGGCCTCGATGACGGCCACGGCAAGCTCGGGTGTCCACTCGAGCTCCCAGGCCTCCTTGAAGGTGCCGGTCGTGCGGCCGGCGTCGACCTGCGTGCCCCACGGCACGTCGAGGACCGCGAGGCGGTGCAGCAGCACCGAGCGGGCGAGCTGCGACTCGCGGCGCAGGTCGAGCTGCATGACCGTGGCGGTGGCGGACGCCTTGAGCCGCAAGGTCTTCTGCTGCCTCGCGAGGTCGCCGGCGAGCGGCACCATCGGGGTCGACTCGGGCACCCGGCCGAGCAGCTCACCGATGACGAGGGTGCGGTCGACGAGCCGTAGGGGCAGGTCGGACCCCTCGGTGAGCACGGCCCGGGCAGCGTCCGTCAGCTCCGCGAGCCCGACCGAGGGCCGGCCGCGCACGGCGGCGAGCGCGCCCGCGAGCCGCGTTGCCTCGACGACGGACGCCGTCGACGCGTCGAGGTCCTCGCCGCGCAGCGCTCGCGCGACGCGGACGAACCACGACGGCACGACCTCTTCGTCGGGGGTCACGAAGAGGTGGTGGTACCACCCGGGCGAGCGGACCCCGGCGCCGTAGCCACTGGCATACGACAGGCGCTCTGAGCTCCACGGGGCCCACGTGGCCGCCACCTTGATCCTGGGCAGCCCTCTCATGAGCGCGTTGTCACGGCTGGCGGGCGGGAAGGAGGCGGGGTCGAGGGCGGGGGCGTGGTAGGCGCCGCACACGACGGCGATGCGCTGGCGGCCGCCGCGCATCTCGGCGCGGATCGCCTTGCGCATGAAGGCTTCCCGCAGCGCGTCGTCGTCGACCTCGAGGTCGCCACGGACTCCGTGCATCGCCTCGCGCAGGTGCGCGAAGTGGGCGAGGGACGAGGTGCGGCGGTGCTCGACGGCGTCCTCCCACCAGCGCTCGGGGTCGTCGTAGCCCGCGGCCGACGCCAGGGCCGAGATCGGGTCGAGCCTGCGCGTCGGTCGCCGCGGCGCGTCGTCCGGGCCGTCGGCAGGGTCGGGGCTGTCGGCGAGGTGGTGTGTCGCGGGCAGGTCCGCGAAGCGGACGTCGACCCCGTGCTCGAGCGCCCAGCGCAGCGCCACCCACTCGGGGGAGAAGACGGCGAACGGGTAGAAGGCCGCCCGCCTCGGCTCGTCGACGGCGTAGACGAGACCGGCCACGGGCGGTACGAGGTCGGGATCGGCGGCGAGCGGCACGAGCGCGTCGAGCTCGGGGGGGCCCTCGATGACGACGACGTCGGGCAGCAGCTCGTCGAGGGCGCGCGCGACCGACCGCGCGGAGCCCGGACCGTGGTGCCGGACGCCGAGCACCTCGACGCGGACGTCTCTCGCGGGACTGCTCACGCGCTCAGCCGAGCTCGCGGCACGCGCGGTAGAGGTCGGTCCACTCGGTGCGGTCCTTGACGACCGTCTCGAGGTACTCCTGCCAGACGATGCGGTCCTGGACCGGGTCCTTGACGACCGCGCCGACGAGGCCGGCCGCGACGTCGTCGGCGCGGACGACGCCGTCGCCGAAGTGGGCCGCGAGCGACAGCCCGTTGGTCATGACCGAGATGGCCTCGGCGGTCGACAGCGTGGCCGACGGCGACTTGACGGTCGTGCGCTGGTCGGCGGTGACCCCCGAGCGCAGCTCGCGGAAGATCGTGACGACGCGCTCGATCTCGGCCAGCGACTCGAGACCGGGCGGCAGCTCGAGGGAGCGGCCCAGCGAGTCGACGCGCGTGCGGACGATCTCGACCTCCTGCGCGAGGGTGTCGGGCAGGGGCAGCACCAGGGTGTTGAAGCGGCGCTTGAGCGCGGACGAGAGGTCGTTGACGCCCTTGTCGCGGTTGTTGGCGGTGGCGATGACGTTGAAGCCCTGCTGCGCCTGCACCTCGGAGTCGAGCTCGGGGATCGGCAGGTGCTTCTCGGACAGGATCGTGATGAGGGCGTCCTGCACGTCGGCCGGGATGCGGGTCAGCTCCTCGATGCGTACGAGGGTGCCCGTCTGCATGGCCCGCATGACCGGGCTCGGCACGAGCGCCCCGCGCGTGGGCCCCTCGGCGAGCAGGCGCGCGTAGTTCCATCCGTAGCGCAGCGACTCCTCGGGCGTGCCCGCCGTGCCCTGGACGACGAGCGTCGACGAGCCGCTGACGGCGGCCGCGAGGTGCTCGCTGACCCACGTCTTGGCCGTGCCCGGGACGCCGAGGAGGAGCAGGGCGCGGTCGGTGGCGAGCGAGGCGACCGCGACCTCCATGAGCCGCCGCGACCCGAGGTACTTCGGCGTGATCTCGGTGCCGTCGTCGAGCGTGCCGCCGAGCAGGTAGGTCGTGACGGCCCACGGCGAGAGCCGCCAGCGCGGCGGGCGGGGCCGGTCGTCGGAGGCGGCGAGCGCAGCCAGCTCGGCGGCATACGCGTGCTCGGCGTGGGCCCGCAGGACCGTGGTGGGAGAGGGGGACTCGCTCATCTGAAGGCCTCGGTGATCGATCGCTGGACGGAGTGGAACTGGAGCAGGTTGCGCAGGTTGGTCGTCAGGGTCTGGTCGGCGCCGGTCGACTCGATCCAGCGCTCGAGGGGGTCGAGCGCTGCGGGGTGCAGCCCGACGAGCAGGTGCGGCATCGACGCGACGACCATGGCCGAGCCGACCTTCGACGCGCGCAGCCGCGACACGAGCGCGACGCTGAAGTCGGGCGACCACGGTGGGTCGACGGAGCCGACGACCGCCGCGATCTCGTGCACGCGCTCGGTCGTGGCGTCGACGCGCCGGAGGACGACGCGCTCGCGGAGCTCGCGGGGCAGGGCGGGCACGAGCGCAGCGTCCCAGCCACGCTCGAGCAGGGCCGCTGCCCACTCGGGGTCGCGGCGGGCCCGCACGGCACGGCGTATGCCGGCCAGCGCGTCGGTCGCCTGCGCGTCGGTGAGGCGCCCCACCGTCGCCGACGGGCCGGCGCCGGTCAGCTGGGCCCACACCTCGAGCGGTGCTCCCGCGCAGATCTGCTCGAGCCACCACCCGCGGGCCGAGCGCCGCGGTGGAGGCTTGCCGAGGCCGTCGCGCACGCCTGCCGCGTCCGGCTCGTCGGGCAGGGTCACCTCGACGCCGCGGCCGAGCAGGCCGGTGCGCCGGACGAGTGGTCCCAGCCGCGCGGCCATGCGGGCGGCCCGGGCCGAGCCCGGCAGGGCGTCGAGCAGCTCGGCCGCGGCCTCGCGCACGGTGCCGGCACGGTCGTCGAGGCCGTCCTCGAGGAGGGGCTCGTCGTCGGGACCGAGGGCGACGCGCAGGGCGTCGAGGTGGGCGCGACGGTCGCGCGCTGCATCGGTGGCCCACGTGGAGCGGACGAGCTCGCGCGCGGCGGCCGGGTCGTGGGCCCGCACGGCGGCGAGCACGGCGACCCGGTCGGTCGCGGGCAGCCGTGCCCAGTCGTGCGGGTCGCGGACCGCGCCCTCCGTGCGCGATAGGGCGCGCGCCTCGGCGCCCGCGGAGGCGTCGGCGACCCACGACCACTCGTCGCGCAGGCCGGCCAGCCAGCGTCCGCGCTCGTCGAGGACGGCCGCCGTCGGAGGGCGCAGCTCGCGCGTCCCGGTGGCGAGCGCCAGCAGCGTCGGCAACAGGGCGTGTGGCACGCGACAGCCGGCCTCGTCGGCGGCCCGCAGCCAGTGCACGAGCAGGCCGGTGCGCTGCTGGGCCCCGGCGGGGGGCTGGGTCATGACGAGCTCGAGCAGCTGGACGGCTCGCCGCGGCGCGACCGGACGGCTGTCGTCGGGCGCGGCGTCGGGTGGGTCGGCGTGGTCGAGGCGGCGCCCCGCGCGCAGGGCCGCGCCACCCAGCGCGGCGGCGTCGAGGAGGGCCTCCTCCCGGGACGGGCCGCCCGGGCCGCCCGGGCCGCCCGGACGGCCCAGCACGCCGGCCCGGCCGAGGTCCGGGAGGGCGGGCGCCGGCCGGCGGGCCGTGCCCAGCAGGGCGGCGTTGCCGACGTCGCGCCACCACGTGTCGAGGTCGCTCACAGCCCCACCACCTCGCCGTCGACCACGACGGTCAGCGGCCGCAGCCGCGCCTCCTCGAGCTCCCCGAAGACGCGCGCGGGATTGCCCCCGGTCAGAGCGAGCAGCGACCACACGTCGGCGTCGTCGGTGAGGGCGACGCTCGCCCCGTCCGCGTCGACGACCCGGTCGACGCCGACGCGCACGTCGTCGAGGACGACGGGGATCCGCCGAGCCCACGGGTTGCGGCCCCAGGCCTCGGCCGCCGCCGACCGCGCGTCGTCCAGGGACGCGCCGGACGGCATACGCACGTCGCCGTCGGAGACGGTGGGCTCGTCGACGAAGAGGGCACGGCGCACGGCGGCGCCCGGGTAGCGGGCGAGCGTGGCGTCGAGGCTCGAGCCGACCACCCGCGCGACCGGCAGCACCTGGCCGCCGGCCGCGAAGTCGAGCACCTGCACCGTCTCGCCGGTCGACGTCCCGCGCAGCCACGTGCGCTGCTGCTGGAGGCGGCCGTCGTCGCTGCGGTGGGCGCCGAGGACGAGCCAGCGGTCAGCCACGGCGTCGGCGCGACGCACCGACTCGGTGCTCGTCGACCAGCCGAGATAGGCACGCAGGTCGCCCAGCCGAGCCTCACCGAGCGACTCGCGCGCGGACCAGGCCCGGGTGGCCGTCCACCACCGGCCGAGGGCGACGAGCAGCCGCTCGGCCCAGTCGGCGCGACCGCTCACGGCGCCGCCGACCGAGCGCACGTCGTCGGCGAGGCCGGGCAGCTGCGCGTCGACGAGGCGCGCCGCCGTGCCGTCCCACCACGCGTAGGACTGGTGCCGGGCGGCCGCCGTGCCGGTGCGCGCGAGGTCGGTGAGCCAGCGCGCGAAGTCGTCCATGCCGTCGTCCATGAGGGCGAGCCGCTCCTCGAGCCGCTTCGCCGCCGCAGCGGGGTCGGGTGTCCGCGCGGGACGGGCGGCGTCACCGGCGGCCTTCGCCTCGGCCCGCGCCGAGCGCTCGGCCGCCCACTCCTGCGCGAACCCTGCGGCCTCGGCGGCGTCAGCCACCGACCCCGACCCGTCGACCCAGAGGAGCAGGAGCGCGAGCCCGTGCTTGCACGGGAACTTCCGGCTCGGGCACGAGCAGCGGAACGCGGGTCCGGTGAGGTCGATGCTCACATGGTAGGGCGTCTTGCCCGAGCCCTGGCACTTGCCCCAGAGCAGCGTCTCGGTGGACCCCGTGTCGGACCACGGGCCCGGGCGCGCGAGCCTGCGGGCAGCGGCCAGCGACGAGGCGTCGGGAGCCAGGCCGGCCACCTGCTGGGAAGTCCATCGCGTCATGACCCGCACATCATGACCGACACCTCCCACACCCGGGGGCTGATGGGGCACGTGCTGCCTCGACGCGCCGATATGACCGTTTCGTGCCAGCATGGCCGAGCCGGAGCCGACCGGCTCCCGGCAGTCCCGATCGCTCCCGACTCGGGGGGAGAGCGGTCCTTCCAGGAGGCTCACCCATGCGACACATCCGTACGCTCGTCGCGGTCGCCGCTGCGACCGTCGCCCTCGCCACGGCCCTGCCGGCAGCAGCCCACGAACCGTGGGACGACGGCAGCATCCCACCCCCTCCACCAGCCAGTGCGGCCGACGGCTACAGCAGGGACATGCACCTGCTGAGCACGGCAGCCCACACGGGTGGGGTCAACTCCGACCTCGCCTTCAAGGGCAGCCTCGCGTTCGCCGGTCACTACGGCGGCTTCCGCGTCATCGACCTCGCCGAGCCCGGTGCGCCGGTCGAGCTCGCCGACGTCCACTGCAACGGACCGCAGGGCGACGTCACCGTCCACGGCGACCTGCTCTTCCTGTCCGTCGACACCCCGCAGAGCACCGTGGGCTGCGAAGGCTCGAGGAACGTCACGGCCAGCACGCCCGGCGCCTTCGAGGGCATCCGCGTCTTCGACATCAGCGACCCCGCCTCCCCGACGTTCATCAAGGGTGTGCGCACGGACTGTGGGTCGCACACCAACACCCTGGTCCCCGGCGAGGGCGACACGGCGTACGTCTACGTGGCGTCCTACCCGCTGTCGGCGAGCAACATCGGTCCCGACTGCCAGCCCCCGTTCGAGCACATCTCGGTCATCGAGGTGGACGGTGACGACGCAGCGGCCGGGGCAGGGGCCCGGGTCGTCAGCGAGCCGACCATCAAGGGTGTCGACCTCTTCGGTGCCGCCCAGGGGGTGACGCCGTTCTTCGCCTGCCACGACATCACCGTCCTGTCGCCGAAGAAGCTCGCTGCAGCGGCCTGCCTCTCGCAGGGTCAGCTGTGGGACATCTCCGACCCGCTGCACCCGGTGGTCACGGCCGACATCGACACACCGGACGTGGACATCTGGCACTCGGCCGCCTTCACGCCCGACGGTCGCTACGTCACGTTCGGCGACGAGTACTTCGGGCCGGCGAAGGAGCCCTTCGGCGCCCTGTGGACCTACTCGACCGCCGACCCGTCGAAGGCCTTGAGCCACCTGCGGATCCCGCGGGCCGAGCCGAACACGTACCACAACTTCAACTACGTCCCCCTGGCCGACCGCTACGTCCTCGTCGCGTCCGCGTACGGCTCGGGGACCTCTGTGGTCGACCTGACGAACCCCTCGTCCCCCAAGGAGATCGGCTACTACGACATGCGTTCCAACCAGTGGTCGACCTACTGGTACAACGGCCTGATCGTCGCCAACGACATCTCCCGCGGCGTCGACACGCTCCGGTTCAGCAACAAGGCCGTGGCGGGCGCGAAGCACCTGCCGTGGCTCAACCCGCAGACCCAGGACTACCTGCTCGACTGAGCGTGGAGGCGTTCCTGTCGAGTGGCAGGTGAGCGGGGTCCTCCCCACCGGAGGGGGCCCCGCTCCGCGCGAGGGAAGGGCGTATGCCGTGTCGACGCGTGCGGTCAGGCGTCGCCGGTCGCGCTGCGGGTGCGGTCGGCGTCCCCCTCGCGGACGAGCCGCTCCAGGTGTGCCAGCACGTTGGCTCGCTCGAACCGTCGGTGGCCGCCGGGCGTCCGGGTCGACGGCAGGAGACCGACGCGGGCCCAGCGGGTGATGGTGGCAGGGGAGACCCGGAAGAGCCGGGCGACCTCGTGCGGAGCCATGAGCTCCCTGTCGCGGTGGTCGTCCCTGTCGCCGTCGCCGGACGAATGCGTCTGTGCCATGGTGCTGCCCCCGTGTCCCCCGGTGTCCCACGGTCCCCCGTAGGCCGCGCCCCCCGGCGCGGTCGCCCTCAACATACCCGTCTCCGGGGTCGCCGATCGTCGAACCGGGGAGGATCGAGCGCACCTTCCGGAGGGGCACCCGCCGGGTGATGATGGCGGGGTGACCGACCTCGCCTCAGCGCACGTCCTCGTCCTCGGCGCCACGGGGGGCCTCGGCAGCGCGATCGCGAGACGGCTCGTGTCGTCCGGCGCCCGGGTCACCCTCTCCGGCCGGGACGCGTCCCGGCTGCAGGCGCTCGCCGACGAGCTGGGTGGCGCCGTCGTGACGACCGTCGCCGTCGACCTGACGATGCCCGACGGACCCGCGTCGGTCGTGCGCGCCGCGAGTGGTGCCGCGGCCCTCACGGGTGTCGTCAACGCGGCCGGTGTCGTCGCGTTCGGCGCCGTCGACGACCTCGACGACGACACCCTCGACGAGGTGCTGCTCCTCGACCTCGTCGCGCCGATCCGCCTCGCTCGGGCGGCCCTCGGCGTCATCCCCGAGGGCGGCTTCCTCGCCCAGGTGAGCGCCGTCGTGGCCGAGAAGGCGATGCCCGGGATGGCCGCCTACAGTGCGGCCAAGGCGGGGCTCACCGCGTTCGACGCGGCGCTCGCGACCGAGCTGCGGCGACGGCGCATCCGCGTCCTCGACGTCCGTCCTCCGCACACCGAGACGGGACTGGCGACCCGTCCGGTCGCGGGCGAGGCGCCGCGCCTGCCGCAGGGCCTCGATCCCGCGGCCGTCGCCGAGCGCGTCGTGCGCGCTCTCGCCGACGACGAGCGCGACCTCCCGTCGACGGCCTTCACAGCCTGACGCCGGAGGCCCTGAGCAGGTAGGCGAGGTCGGGGGCGAGCTGCCGGGCGTACTGCACCGAGGTGTGGAGGTAGTCGCCCTTGAGCACCGTGCCCGTGGTCGTCGTGAAGATGGGGCAGCGTCCGTCGACGCAGTACCAGTGGGTCGTGTCGACGAAGACGGCGTGCTGCACCTTCTTCTCGACGTCACGCGTCCGCGCCCACCACGTCGGGATGCCGGTGACGCACCGTCCCGGCGATGCGCCCGGCCGGTAGCAGTCGAGGAAGGCGACGCCGGGCATCGACGGCGCGACGATGACGACGGTGCCGACGCTCCCGCGCACCGCGTCGACGAAGGCCTGGTCGGCGGCGAGCCACTCCTTCGCCGACGCGGCTCCCTTGGCGTGGGACCTGAGCCGCACGGCCCACGAGTACGTCTCGGTCATGATGAGGACCTTCGGCCTCACCCGCCGCACGTAGTCGAGCACCATCTTCCGGTGGTCGACGCACGGGACCGCCCACTCGTCCTTGCCGTAGTTCGCGTCGACGCCGTTGACGGCACACGCGATCTTCGTCATGCCGCGCACCTTGTACTTCTTGCCGTACGCCTTCTCGACGGTCGCGAGGAGCGGGAAGCCGATGGAGTCGCCGTAGACGATGATCTCGGGGCCGGAGCGCTTGCCGAAGGTGCACGACTCGGGGTCCTCGGCGTCGGTCGCGGCGCAGGCGCTCATCGCGTCGCGCTGGTCGGCGGTCGTCTGCCACTCGTCGGGTGACGGGTTGAGGTCGGCGGGCCATGACCCCGACGCGAGAGCGCCGCGGAGGCCGTCCTGGATGCGGGTCCCGGTGGTGCCCAGCGGGACCGGCGTCCAGCCGGTGGCCGTCGGGGTCGGGGTCGGTGTCGGTGTCACCGTCCGGGTCGCCGTCGGGGCGGGCGTCGGTGGCCCGGTCGTCGCCGGAGTCGTCACCTCGCTCGTCGTCGTCTCGGGCACCTCGCCGGCCGGCGGCGGGACGGCGCCGTCAGGGTCGTCGGCCGCGACGACGCTCCCACCGGCGAAGAGGTCGGGCCGGGCCGACGCCGCCCCGCCGACCCCGACGACGAGCAGCACGAGCGCCATCGCGGCGGCCAGCATGCTGCGGCGTCGGACCCGTGGCGCGTCGAGGACCGGCCGCTCGACGAGGTGGTGGGAGATGACGGCCAGCACGAGGGTCCCGGCGAGGACGACGGCCGCGCTCGCGGCCCCGGTGGTCGCGAGGACGACCGGGGCGAGCACGACGAGCGGGAAGTGCCAGAGGTAGAGCCCGTAGGAGATGTCGCCGAGGTAGCTGCTCACCGGGTTCGTCAGCAGCACCGCGCCCGGTGCCGGCGCACCGATCCCCGCGACGAGCACGAGCGCCGTCCCGACGGCGACCCCGAGCGCTGCCGGCCAGGGGACGCCCGTGTCCGGCGTGACGAGGACGTATGCCGTGACGACCGTCGTGAGCCCCGCCCACGACAGCGCGGCGCGGGCCGCGGGAGCCAGGCTGACGGCATTCCGGGGCACGGTGGCGAGGGCGGCGCCCAGCGCGAGCTCCCATGCGCGGGTCAGCGTCGAGTAGTAGGCGGTCGTCGGGTCGGAGGAGGTCTGGACGGCGGCCCACACGAGGGACGCGACGCCGACGGCCGCGGCGAGGACGCCGATCGCCACCCGATGTCGGCGCACGCCGCCGGCGACGGCGACGGCCAGCACGACGAGCAGCGGCCACGCGACGTAGAACTGCTCCTCGACCCCGAGCGACCAGTAGTGCAGGAGCGGCGACGGCGCGGACCCGGCGTCGAAGTAGGTGTCGGCGCGGGCGGCGTAGTGCCAGTTCGCGGCGAAGAGCATCGCCCAGAGTGCGTCCGTGTGGATCGACGCGACCTTGGCGCCTGCCCACGCCCACGGCGCGATGGCGACGACGGCGGCGATGACGAGCAGCGCGAGCGGCAGGATGCGTCGAGCCCGGCGGATCCAGAAGGCGCGCAAGGAGATCCGTCCCGTGCGCTCCCTCTCGCGCACGAGGACCCCGGTGATGACGAAGCCGGACACGACGAAGAAGGCGTCGACCCCGAGGTAGCCGCCGCTCGGCCAGCCGAAGAGGTGGAAGGCGATGACGGCGGTCACGGCCACGGCCCGGAGGCCCTGGATGTCCGCCCTACGCGGTCCCCCCACCGGACCGTCGCTCATGCGGGCCAGCATGCACCGCTCGAGCGTCCGGTGAGGGCATAACGCCGGTCCCGTTCGCCTCGGGTGCCGGAGACCGGCCGGGCAGGGCGGTGAGGGCGAGCGCCAACGCGACCCCGGCGAGCACGGCGACGGCTCCGACGACGGCGACCCACCCCGGGCCCGACCAGGCGTAGCCGAGCAGCCAGCCGACGAGGGCCGAGCCGCTGTAGTAGGTGACGTTGTAGAGCGCGGTCGCCTGGGCCCGTCCGGTCGTCGCGCGGGCCCCCACCCAGGCGGACGCCGTCGCGTGGGCGGCGAAGAAGCCGGCCGTGAGCACGAGCAGCCCGAGGACGACGACGGGCAGCGCGCCCGACAGCGTCAGCAATGCGCCGCAGACCATGGCCACGGTCCCGCCGACGAGCACGCGGCGCCGCCCGAGACGCGGCACCCAGCGGCCCGTGAGGCGCGAGCTGACGGTCCCGGCGGCATACGCGGCGAAGATCAGCGACCCGACCGTCGCGGGCAGCGCGAACTCCGGGCCCTCGAGCCGGAAGGCGAGGTAGTTGTAGACCGCGACGAAGCCGCCCATGAGGAGCGCGCCCTGGGCGTAGAGCGCGAGCAGAGCCGGGTCCCGCAGGCTCGTGCGTATGCCGTCGGTGACGGTCCGCGCGGTGGCGGCGGTCGTCGGGCGGTAGCCGCGCGCCCGCGGCATGAGGCGCAGGAAGACGACGGACGCGACGGCGCACACGGCGGCGACCGTGAGCAGGGCCGGGCGCCAGCCGACGACGCCGGCGAGGGGTCCGGCGATGAGTCGTCCGGCCGCTCCGCCGATGGTCGTGCCGGAGATGTAGGCCGCGGCCGCGGCTGCCGTGTGGCGGGCGTGCACCTCGTCGTGGAGGTAGGTGACGGCGAGCGCGGGGAGCCCGCCGAGGGCCATCCCCTCGACGAGGCGCAGGGCGAGCAGGGCCTCGATCCCGGGCGCGAGCGCGACGGCCACCCCGAGCACGGTCGAGGCGACGATGGCCACCTGCATGGCGCGCAGCCGACCGACGCGGTCGGCGATCCACGACCACGGCAGCACCGCGACGGCGACGCCGAGGGTCGCGAGCGAGACGGACAGGGCGGCGTCGGCGGGGCTGACCTCGAGGCCCCGGGCGAGGGTGGGCAGCAGCCCCTGCGGGGAGTAGAGCTGCGCGAACGTCGCGATGCCGGCAGCGCCGAGCCCGACGAGGATGCGGCGGTACTCGCGGCTCGCGGGGAGGTGTCCGGCCCAGGTCATGCGCTCGACGCTAGGCCTCGAGCGGAAGGTGCACCAATGCATACCAGCGGCGTGACTCATACGATCGAGGCATGAAACCCGCCGAGTTCCGAGCGGTCGTCCGGCTCCTGCCCGTCTTCGTCGTCGTCGCCGAGGTCGGCCAGGTGACGACCGCGGCCGCCGTCCTCGGCATGCCGCAGCCGACGGTGAGCCGAGCCCTGGCCCGTCTCGGGGACCTCCTCGGCACCCCGGTCGTCGAGCGGGACGGGCGGGGCATCGCGCTGACCGCCGCCGGTCGGGCCCTGCTGCCCTTCGCGCAGGAGGGGGTCGGCGCGCTCGAGCGCGGTGTCGACGTCGTCACGCGCTCGAGCGTCGTCGGGCACGGCACCGTCGGCCTGTCGTTCCAGACGCTCCTCGGCGAGGCGGTCGTGCCCGCCCTCATCTGCCGCTTCCGCGACCGCTTCCCGGGGGTGCGGTTCGAGCTCGCGCAGGGGTCGCGGCAGAAGGCGCTCGACGACTTCGAGGCCGGTCGCTGCTCGGTCGCGCTCGTCGCCTCGCCGCCGGCGCTGCCCGGCGCGTCGACGACGGTCCTCTACGACGAGCCCCTCGTCGTCGCCGTGCACCGGTCGCACCCGGCCGCCGGGGCGGGCTCGGTCTCGGTCGAGCGCCTCGCCGCCGACGGAGGCGACGAGCTCATCGTCCTCAAGACCGGCTTCGGCCTCCGTGGCCGCGTCGAGGAGATCTATGCCGATGCCGGCGTGCCACTGCGCGTGGCCTTCGAGGCCGAGGACGTCCACACCGCAAGGGGACTCGTCGGTGCCGGCCTCGGCGTCGCGATCCTGCCGGACTTCGCGCCGGAGGGAGACGTCGTGCCCGTCCGGCTCGACCACCCGCAGGCGCGGCGGACCATCGGCGCGATCGTGCGCAACCCCGCGCACGACCCGACGGTCGCGGCGTTCGAGGAGTTCGTGGGCCGGTCGGGGCGCTCGGTGGCGCTCGCCGCGCTCAGTCGGCCATCGTGAGCACGAGCGCGATGAGTCCCGCGACGAGGAGGGCCGCGGCGGCGATGCCGGCGAAAACGAGCCCCATGCGCTGGTCGCGCCCCCTGCGGCCCGGACCCCCCGTGGGCTCCGACCCGACCTGCTCGACGAGGTGCTGCGGGCCGTTCGGTCCTGCGTTCATGGAAGCTCCATCGGTCGGGTCCTGCGGGTCACGGTGCCGGGGCACGGCAAACGAGCCTATCGCCGTGGAGGTCACGCGCACGGTGCGCAGCGGCGTGCGTCGTCAGACGGCCGTGGACTCGTCGAGGTCCGAGGCGGACTCGCCGAGGGTCCCGTGGAGGGTGTGCGCGCCCTGGACGGGGTCACCCTCGAGCAGGGTCGCGTGGCACAGCTGCACGACGTCGTCGTTCGCGCCGGACGCCGCGAGGTGGACCGGCGTGGTCCGTGCGACGCGGCGCAGGGCGGGTGCGTGGGCGGCGAAGGCGGTGGCCCGTCGTGCCGCGACGACGACGGCCTCGGGCTGGAGGGTCCGGCAGGTCATGGCGAGCTCGGCGGTGGGCGTGTCGGCGCCGAGGTAGCAGGTGCGCCACCCCAGGCGCGACAGCACGATCGAGGTCGCCATGAGGCCGAACTCGTGCTGCTCGCCCGGCATGCAGGCGAGGACGGCGAGCGGACCCTCGGGGCGTTCGTCGGCGCCCATGAGCACCGAGAGCCGCGAGCGCAGGACGTTGCTCGCGAAGTGCTCCTGCGCGACACCGATCGACCCGGCCGACCAGCGTTCGCCGACCTCCTGGAGGTAGGGGAGCACGACGTGCGAGAGGGCGTCCTCGACGTCGAGCTCGTCGAAGACCTGGGTGAGGACGCGGTGGCCGCCGGTCTCGTCGAACGCCTCGAGCGTCTGCTCGAGGTGGTCCATCCACTCTCGGGGCGTGGTGCGGCGCGGCGTCGTCATGGCGTGCTCCTCGCAGACGGGACCTCGACCCGTGACGTGACCCGGGTCCGAACTGACGCGACGTACCCAGTGGGGCCCTCGTCCTCACCGGCCGTGACCGAATCGTGCTGTTGCGGGGCAAAGTCGCTTGGCGCGCCCGGCGCGCACGCACAGGATGGGGGTATGCCGCCCGCCGCGCCGCCGCGCCCCACCGCCCTCCTCGAGGTGGCGTGCGACGAGTCCGGGTCGGAGGGCGAGAAGCTCGTCCGCGGCAGCACCGACACGTTCGCGCACGCGAGCGTCGACGTGGCGACCGAGGTCGCGCTGGCCACGATCGAGCGGGTGCGTGTCGAGGCGCGCTCGCCGGCCACGGAGGTGAAGGCGAGCGTCGTGCTGCGGCCGCAGAACCGTCGCCTGCTCGAGTGGCTGCTCGGCGACGACGGGCCGTTGCTCGGTCACGCCCACGTCCACCTCACCGACAAGGCGCTGCACCTGACGGGACGCATGGTCGTCCTGCTCGACGGCGAGCCTGCTGCGGCCACGGATCGGGGCCGCCGGGCCGAGGTGCTGCACCGGGTGGCGACGCGACGGATGGGCCGGGTCGGCTGGGAGTCCCTGCTCGCCGCCTTCAACGACGTCGTCCGCGCCCGCTCGCTCGACGAGGCGGCGGCGAGTGGGGCCGTCCTCCGCGGCGGCCTCTCCGATCTCGTCGACCTCGCGCCGTCACTGCCCGCCGGCATCCCTGACGATCCCGAGGGGCTGCTGGCGCTCGTGGCCCGCGGTCGGGGGGCGCTCGACCCGATCGTGCCGGCGCTCGCCGAGGTGCTGCGCCACTGGGGAGCGGCCGGTCGTCCGCTCTGGGTGGTCCACGACGTGCAGGCGACGCTCACGGACGCGGCGATCCGCACGGCGGTCGGGGCGCGAGCGGACGGGTCGTCGGACGTGCTCGAGGGCATCAGCTTCGTCGACTCACAGGACGACCCGCGCGTGCAGCTGGCCGACTTCCTCGCCGGCGCGGCCAGGCGGATCGCCTCCCACGTCCTGGCGGGAGAAGCGGATCCGGGACTCGTCGAGCTGATCGCTCCCTACGTCAGCGCGCGCTCGACGTGGCTCGACGGGTGGCCCTAGAGGTCGTCCATCATCGAGACCGAGCACGACCCGGCCCGGGTCGGCACGTGGTGCGGGGTCGACGCGGACGGCAGGCGCACCTCGGCGAGCGACGTGGTGACGACGGGGGGGGCGGGCGTCGCCGCCCGTGGTGCGGCGACGGCCGTCGATCCGGCCAGGGCCGTGAGGGCGACGAGTGCCGAGCCCGCGACGGCGGTCAGGGCGCTGCGACGGGTCAACCTGCTGCGGCGCGTGTCCATCCGTCCAGTGTGCGCCCGTGCCGCCGCCGGGTCCATGGCCCTGTGCACCCCTGTGCGCCGGGGACCCGACGGCACACGTCCTCTCAGACGGCCGGGAGGCGCGTGATCCAGTAGCTCGCGGTGCCGGGCGACGCGACGCCGAAGCGCGCGTTGACGGCCCACAGCCAGCCACCGGCGAGCGTGGCCGTCGACGGGATGTCGAGCGTCTCGTCGGTGCGGGCACCCGCCCACTTCGCCGACCATCCGGTGGCCGTGGGGGCGAGCCGCAGCACGGACACCTCGTACTGGCCGCTGCCGCGGACGTTGTAGAGCACCGACCCGTCGGTCTCGAGCCCGTCGCCGCCGACGATGCCGGGGCCGCCGCTGACCGGGATCGCCCGGGTCGTCCCGGTGGTCGGCGCCACCTGCCACAGGCCGCCGACGCGGCTGTTGTTGAGGACGATGTCGCCATCGGGTAGCAGTCGGATCCCGTTGGCGTTGTTGGCGACCCCGTCACCGGCGGGCCACGCGCCGGTGAGTGGCACGAAGGTCGGACCGCTCACCGACATCGTCGCGTGGTCGTGCCCGACGACGGTCAGCCGGTCGACGCGCGAGTCGGTGACCCAGACGGCCGACTCGGTGACGACGAGGTCGTTGAGGAAGACGGCGCCCGGCACGACGACGTCGTGCATGACGGCACCGGTCGTGGCGTCGACGCACCACACGTGTCCCTCCGTGACGCCGGCGGTCGTGACACCGCCGACGGCCCACACGACACCGCAGTGGTCGTCGTGGAAGAGACCGCGGAGCGCGCGTCCGGGTGCGCCGGCGAGCAGGGTGGCGACGGTGCCGGTGAGCAGGTCGCCGGTGACGATCCGCCCGTCGGCCAGCGACCCGACGTAGTAGGTCGTGCCGGGTCCGGACGTGATGCCCTCGGGGCGTATGCCGTCGGGCAGGGCCACCGTCTCGGGCGCCGGCGAGCGCCGGGCCGGGGCGGCGGACGCCGCTGGTGCAGCGAGGGCGACGAAGGCGCCGGCGGCTGCTGTCGTCAGCACGGCTCGGCGCGTCGGGTGGGGCAGGGGGCGGGGGCTGGGCGTGTGAGTGTCCATTCCCCATCCTGCGCACACGACCGCGGTGTCCGGAAGGGCCGGTCGAGCGTTGTCGAGGGTCGTGCGTCCGCGTCCAGAGGACGAGGTCAGCGGAAGAGGTCGAGCTTCCCGTGCTTCTCGGCGAGCAGGTAGTAGACGGTGACGCGGTTCTTCGTGCGGTCACCCTTGAGCGTCTGCCCGACCTCTGCCAGCGAGGCGTCGAGGTCGGCGTCGGAGTCGGTGAGGCCGAGCTTCTTCTTCATGAACCCGTCACGCACGCGGTCGGTCTCGGTCTTGTCGCTGAACGACACGAGTGCCGAGTCACGCTTCTGCAGCGCGATGCCGCAGTGCCGGACGATGCCCTTGATCGCGGCGTCGTCGGCGTCGGGGGAGTACTTCCTGACGTCTGCTGCCCAGTCTTCTGCCATGTGCCGTGCCCCTCTTCGTTGAATGGCTGGAACACGAGCGACGCTAAACCCCAGAAGGCGCCGTGAGAAGGGCCCGGCGCTCAGGCCGTGAGCCTGGCCCAGGTGCGGGCTCCCACGACCCCGTCGGCCGTGAGGCCCCGGGACTGTTGGAACGCCTGCGTCTTCGTGGCCGTCATGGCGCCGAAGACCCCGTCGGCGGTGAGGCTGTAGCCGCGGTGGGTCAGCAGCTTCTGTGTCGCGACGACGGCCTGGCCGTTCGAGCCGCGCTTGACCGTGACGACGAGCGCCGACCACGTCTTGGGACCGACGACGCCGTCGGCGGCGAGGCCCTTGGAGCGCTGGAAGGAGATGACGCGGCTCTGGGTCGTCGGGCCGAACGAGCCGTCGACGGTGAGGCTGAGCCCGCGCTGGCGCAGCAGGTGCTGGATCGCCGTGACGCGGAAGCCGCTCGCGCCGCGCTTGACCGTGGTCCAGGCGATCGGGGCTGGCGCCGGGGTGGTGCCGCCCCCGCCGATGCGCTTGGCGAGGGCTGCGAGGCGGGCGTCGCCGGGCCGCACGTTGATCTCGAAGTGCATCTCGTCCTTGCGGCCCGAGTAGTCGCCGCCCCAGCGCACGACTCCGTTGCAGGAGCCCAGGATCGAGCGGATGTGCGAGCGCTGCGTCGCCGTGAAGGTGCCTGACTTGCCGAGCGGGTGGCGCGGGGCGTTGAGGTCGATGGCCGTGCCGCTCGAGTGGTTCGACAGGGTGGTGCTGCCCGAGATGGGGCGGTAGCTGTGGCCCCAGCACCAGCCCTTGACGAGCGCCTCAACCTCGTGGTCGAAACGGCGGGCGACGTAGCCGAGGACGATGTGCACGTCGCCGCGACGCACTCCGGCGGGGAAGGTCGCGGCGCCGACCGACAGGGTGCCGAGCGGTACGGTCGACGACGAGCCGGCGGGCCAGCCGTTCTGCGACGTCGCGGCCTGCGCAGCGGTGGCCGTGGCGGCGACGAGTCCGCCGCCGATGAGGAGGCCCCCGGCGCCACGGATCAGGGTGCGGCGGCCGACGGCGGGACTGGCGGTTTCGTGGAGCTCACACATGACGACCCCTGAGCGTGTGTCGGTGGTGCGGGCGCGGGCGCGTCCGCAGCGCCGACGCTAGGGGTGGGCGTCGTTGCGGTACATGGGGAGAACTCCCCTCAGCCGGCGGGGACGCCGTCACCGGGCGACCCCGAACCGGACGCCACGAGCGCGTCGCCCACGGCCGTGCGCCAGTAGAGCACCTCGCGCCCTGACCGCCGACGGAGCACGAGGCCCGCGGCGAGGAGCACCTTGAGATGGTCACCGACCGACCCGATCGCGAGGTCCGTGGTGGCCGCGAGACCCATTGTGCTGGAGGGTGACTCGAGAGCGGTGAGGAGCCGGGCGCGGTTGCGCCCAACGAGACGCTCGAGGCCGTCGGGAGCCCCGGCGTCGACGCGAGCGAGCGCTCCGGCGACCGGGTAGTACACGGCATACCTCTGCGGGAGGAGCCAGCCCACCCAGCGAGCGCGGTGGTTCACGGGCACGAAGAAGAGGTCGGCGTCGTCCGGGAGCACCCGCGAGGGCAGGTCGTAGTTGTTGATGCGCAGATGGCCGTCGCCGACCCACTCGCGGTCGCGGCCGAGGTCGTGCAGCACCGCCGCCCATCCCTGGGTGGCGAGGCGCGACGTGCGGGCGACGATGTCGGCACGCAGGATCCGCTCCCGGCGGGCCCAGTCGGTGGCGAGGGCATGCGTCCAGACCCACTCGAGCAGCTCGACACCGTGCTCGGTCAGGCCGTCGGCGAGGAGCGCGTCGGGCAGATCGCGGGTCGGCGAGCTCTCGGCGAGGCAGTCACGCATCAGGTCGTCACCGAGGGCGCGCACGTCGTCGAGCTCCTCGGCGAAGGTCCGTCCACCCGAGGCCGGGGGCAGGCACAGCCAGTCCGAGATCCACTGCGGCTTCCAGCTGTGGTCGAGGACGGCGCGCCGCACCGGGTGGGCGTCGAGCATCGCCCGGAACGCCTCCCCGTGGGCAGCCGCGAGGGCGCGCCCCTCGGGGTCGGAGGGCCGCACGAGGTCGTTGAGCGCGCCGACCGTCTCGATGCGCGGCGACACGACGAAGCGGCTCCGGGCCAGCAGGTCGGCCGAGATCTGCCACGTCCCCATGTTTCGCCTCCTGCCGAAACATTAGCGTCGACATCGACCGGCCGTCAGGGTGGATCGGGTGAAGACCTACCGACAGCTGTTCGCCATCCGTGAGTTCCGGGTCCTCTTCCTCGTCCAGTGCATCAACATCGGGGCGTATGCCGTCGCGTCCCTCGCGCTCGGCACCATCACCTTCGCGGCCACCGGGTCGCCGGTCCTCACGGCGCTCGCGATGTTCGGCGCGCCGCTCATGCGGATCGTCGGCCAGACGCTCTTCGGCTCCGGCTCCGACCTCGTGCGGCCCCGGACGGCCCTGGTGCTCGTCTTCACGACGACGATGGTGAGCGACCTGCTCCAGGCGATCCCGGGACTCGCGTGGGGCTGGCGGTTCGCCCTGCTGGCGGTCGGCCCGCTCATCACCTCGGCCCTCGGCGGCAGCATGATGGCGCTCGTCTCCGACATCCTCCCGCCCGACGGCTTCATCCTCGGTCGGGCGACGATGAACATCGCGGTCGGCGGCATGCAGATCGTCGGCTACGGCATCGGCGGGCTGCTCCTCATCACCTTCACGACGACCGAGCTGTTCCTCGGTTCCGCGGCCGCGCTCCTCGTGGCGGTGGTGCTGCTCCGCCTCGGCCTGGCGGACCACCCGCCGCGGCACGCGGGCGCCTCCCTCGTGCGCCGGACCCGCGAGGTCAACCGTGCGCTGCTCGGGTCCCGCGTCATCCGCCCGCTCTACCTGACGATGTGGGTCCCCAACGGCCTCATCGTCGGGTGCGAGGCGCTCTTCGTGCCGTTCGCGGGCGAGCGCGCCGGCTACCTCTTCGCCGTCACGGCCGCGGGGATGCTGCTCGGCGACGTCGTCGTGGGGCGGTTCCTCGCCGTGGCCGTGCGCGACCGGCTCATCGGCCCGCTGCGGCTGCTGCTCGCCGTGCCCTACCTCGCCTTCTTCGCCGTCCCGTCCCTGCCGTATGCCGCCGCGCTGGCCTTCGTGGCGTCCGTCGGCTACTCCGCGAGCCTCCCGCTGCAGGAGCGGCTGGTGACGCACACCGATGCGCAGGCGCGGGGCCAGGTCTTCGGGCTGCAGGGCACCGGCCTCATGGTGGGCCAGGCCCTCGGGGCGCTCCTCGGCGGCGTCGTGGCGAGCGCGCTGGGGATGGGGCCGGTCGCGGCCGCGCACGCGATGGGCGTCATGGCGGTCGCCTCCGTCGTCGTCTCGATCGCGCTCACGCCCGGTCTGCGCCGGTCGCGGCCCGGGGCCGCCGTGCTCGAGGGCGCCGCGGCCTGACCGACCTCAGCCGGTCACGAGACCCCGGCGTCGGGCGATGGCGGCCGCTTCGGTGCGTCCGGAGGCGCCGAGCTTGGCGAGGAGGTTGGAGACGTGGACGCTCACGGTCTTGGTGCTGATGTAGAGCTGCTTGCCGATCTGGCCGTTGGTCAGGCCCTGCGCCAGCAGCGCCAGCACCTCGAGCTCGCGCGGGGTGAGCTCGACCGTCGCGCCTCCGGGGCGCACGGCGTCGAGCTCGGCGAGCAGCGGCTTGGCCTCGAGCCGGACCGCGACCTCGCGGGCCTGCTCGGCGACGGTGCGGGACCCGGCGTCGTCGCCCGCGGCCCGCAGCGCCTCGGAGAGCCGGGCCCGTGAGCGTGCGGCCTCGAAGACGTGGCCGTAGCGCTCGAACGCCGCGACGCTCTCGCGCCAGGCGTCGACGAGCTCGGCCACGGGCGGCGGCTCCTCGACCCCGGCGACCCGGCGCAGGCGCAGCACCTCGGCCTCGAGCCGCGCGGTCCACGCCCACGTCTCGCGGCTCGTGTCCTCGAGCGACTCGGCCGCCGCGCGCTCGAACTTCGGGCGGCTCGCCTTCTCGACCGCGGGACGCAGCTCGCTGATGCGCCGGCCGCGCTCGGCGAGGTCGTCGACGACGGCGACGGCCCGGGCCCGCAGGTCGGGGTCGGCACGCGGCACGAGCGAGGCCGCCTGCCCGGCCACGAGCGCGGCGAGGCGCACGACGGCGTGGTACTCGCCCCACGTGGCGTCGAGGACGCGTACGGCCTCCTCGGTGAGGTCGAGCATCCCGCCGAGGTCGCCCGCCTGCCCGAGCACGTCGACGGCGGGCATGGTCGTCAGCACGACGCAGAGGCCGTCGACGGGCCACCACTCCCGCAGGGCGTCGACGAGGTCGGGGTCGACGGGGTCGCCGCGACCGGCGTGCACGAGCAGCGCGGCGCCGGTGAAGATCGTGCGGCCCGGCTGGGGGGCCGGTCGACCCCCGAGGTCGAGGCGCCGAGCCGCGCCGTCCCAGTCGCCGAGCTCGTAGGCGGTGAGCCCGCCGAGGAGGCGGCACTCCTGCCCCCACGGTGCCCACTCACGGTGCATCCGCCGAGCGACGTCGGCGCCGCGGTCGTAGAGCGCGAGCGACCCGGGCAGGTCGCCTCGGCGGTGCGCGAGCGACGCGAGCTGGTGGAGGGCGCGGAGCAGCAGCGGGTCGTCGGGGTCGATGTCGGCGACGATCGAGCGCAGGTGCGTCTCGACCGAGTCGAAGTCCTCCTGCGCCTCGAGGATGCGCGCCATGATCGTGCGCACCTCGGCGAGCGCACCACCCAGGCCGAGTCGCTCCGCGAGCAGGGACACCTCGTTGCCGACGACGGCGGCCTCGACGAAGGAGCCGTGGTCGACGAGCGCCTGCACCCGCGCGACGAGCACACGCACCCGGCGCTCGTCGGCCTCCTCGCCGATGAGCGACAGCGCCTCGTCGGTCAGCGCGATGGAGTCGATGGGCAGGTCGAGGATGCGCGAACGGATGACGAGCGTCGAGAGCAGGTCGGCGCGAGCACCCGGCTCCTGGGCCGTGCCGGGGTGGTCGAGCCGGTCGCGCAGCAGGTCCATGGCGCGGATCGGCTCGCCGGCGACCATCGCCGCACGCGACGCCCGGAGAGTCACCTCGTCGCGCTCGGGGTCGTCCTCGTCGAGCCACGTGAGCGCCCGCTCGAGGTGGAGCAGCGCCTCCTGCGGACCACCGACGGCCATGGCCGACTCGGCCGCGGCCCGGCTGGCGCGGACCGCCGTCGGCAGGTCGCCCACGGCGGCGGCATGGCGGGCGAGCTCGGACGCGGGGGCGAGCTCTGGGCGCTCGGCCAGCACGGCGGCATACGCCCGGTGGAGCCGGAGGCGCTCGCCGGGAAGGAGGCTGTCGGCGACGGTCTCGCCGAGGAGGGCGTGGCGGAAGGTGTAGGCCGGGGGCCAGCGGGCCTCGAGCACGTGGTGCTCGACGGCGGCGGCCAGCGCGGCCTCGAGCGTCTCGTCGGGGAGGTCGACGACGCGGGAGAGGAGGTCGTGGCCGATGTACTGGCCGCCCTTGAGGGCGATGGCCCGGAGCACGCGCTGAGCGGTCTCGTCGAGCTGCTCGACGCGGGCGCGGAGCACGCGGCTCAGTCCGCCGGTCAGGGCCTGGCCGGCCGCGGCGCTCGCGACGAGCTCCTCGGCGAAGAAAGGGTTGCCCTCGGAGCGACGGGCGATCTCGGCGTTCGTCGCGGCGTCGGTGGGGGCGCCCTCGATACCGGAGACGAGCTCTCGGACGGCGTCGTCGGGGAGCGGGGCGAGGTCGACGTGCTCGAGCCCCGCGATGCGCGCCCACACGGCGAGCGTCTCGTGGAGGGGGTGGCGGCGGTAGAGGTCGTCGGAGCGGTAGGTCACGACGAGGCCGACCGCGCGTGTGAAGCCGCGGGTCAGCAGGAGGGTGATGAGGTCGCGCGAGGAGTGGTCGGCCCAGTGGACGTCCTCGATGACGAGGAGGGACGGCTGCGTGTCGCCGAGCGCGGACAGCAGCGCGTGCACGGCCTCGGCGACCTGTCCGGGGTCGGTGCTGCGTCCGGAGCGGTCTCCGTCGGGTGCGTCGGCGCGGCCCGGCAGCAGGTGCCCGAGGCTGGGATGCGTGTCGAGCACGCGCTCGACGACGTCGGGGTGGCCCGCGTCGATGGTGCCGACGAGCTCGACGAAGGGGAGGTAGGCGAGGCTGCTGCCCGCCTGCCCGACGCAGTGGCCGACGGCGGTGAACCAGTCGGCTGCGGTGGCCTCGTCGACGAGGTGCCCCACGATCCGTGACTTGCCGATGCCCGCGTCGCCGGACAGCACGACGACGCCACCAGGCCGGGCACCCGGGGTGGGGCGCAGTCCGATGGCGTCGGCGAGACGGGACAGGTCGGTGTCCCGCCCGATGAGGGGCCCGGTGCTGAGCGGCATACGCGGAATCATCGCGTACTCCGCCGACATCAGCGGGACGGTCGGCGACACGGGTCGCGTCGCCGTCGTCACCGCGTGCGGCCCGGGTTGTTCTCCTCTCGGGAGACCCGCGCCAGGGTGCGGCGCATGATCTCGAGCGACGAGTCGCGGCGGACGCGACGACGCTGCGGGTAGCGGGACTCGATCTCGACCTGGACGGTGCGGAAGTCGACGTACTGGGTGGTCATGGTCTTTCCTCTGCTCGTGCCTTTCTGGACTCCTCCAGACTCGGCTGCTGAGGTAGACCCCCACATCGGACGACCGCCCTATCCCTGCCCGCCGGCTACCTCAGATCCGATGGCGTATGCCGTGTGGACCGTCTGAGGTAGGAGCTCAGCCGAGGAGGAGGGTGGCGGCGATGGTGAACATGACGAGGGCGATCGCGACGTCGAGGACGCGCCACGTGCCGGGGCGGGCGAAGAGCGGGGCGAGCAGGCGGGCGCCGTAGCCGAGCGAGGTGAACCACGCGACGCTGGCGAGGGCGGCGCCGGCGGCGAACCACCAGCGACCCTCGGGTCCGTGCTGGTTGGCGAGCGACCCGACGAGCAGCACGGTGTCGAGGTAGACGTGCGGGTTGAGCCACGTGAGTGCGAGGACGGTCGCGAGCACGCCGTTGCGGGACCGTTGGGTGCCGCCGGCCTCGAGACCCGTGGGGTGGCGCGCGTTGCGCAGGCACAGCAGTCCGTAGCCGACGAGGTATGCCGCCCCGACCCACCGCACGACCGTCAGCAGTTCCGGGTGGGCCGTGACCAGACCCCCGACGCCGATCACCCCGGCCAGGACGAGGACCGCGTCGCTGACGGCGCAGACAGCGACGACGAGCCCGACGTGGTGGCGCGCGAGACCGGTGCGCAGCACGTAGGCGTTCTGCGCGCCGATGGCCACGATGAGCGACGCCATCGTGAGGAAGCCGGGCAGGAGGGAGGTCACGCCCTCGACGGTAGAGGGACGGTGGCCTTCAGTGAAGCGAAGGTTTCTTCAGCATCATTAGCATGGCTTCATGCGGCTCCAGCCCGAGCACCTCTCCACCCTGCTCGCCATCGTCGACACCGGCACCTTCGACGCGGCGGCCAGGCGGCTGCACGTGACGCCGTCGGCCGTGAGCCAGCGGGTCAAGGCGCTCGAGGCCGAGGTCGGCCAGGTCGTCGTCGTGCGCAGCACCCCCTGTCGCGCCACGAGTGCCGGTGAGGCGCTCGTCCGGCTCGCCCGCCAGCAGAGGCTGCTCGAGTCTGAGGCACTCGCGGGTCTCGTCACCGACGGCCGGTCCCGGGTCGACCTGCCGATCGTGGTCAACGCGGACTCGATGTCGACGTGGTTCGGTGCGGTGCTGACCGAGGCGGCCGCGTGGGACGACGTCGTGCTGCGCCTGCGGGTCGAGGACCAGGACCACTCGGCCCGGCTGCTCCGGTCCGGTGAGGTGCTCGGAGCGGTGACGTCCGACCCGACGCCGGTCCAGGGCTGCTCGACCGAGCCCCTCGTGACGATGCGCTACGTGCCGGCGGCGGTGCCCCAGCTCGTGGACCGCCATCGCATCGGGCGCGGGATCGACTGGGCCTCGATGCCTCTCGTGCGGTTCAACGACAAGGACGACATCCAGCAGCGCATCCTCGAACGGCACCGGGTGACCGGTGCGCCGCCGACGCACGAGGTGCCCGACGGTGGCGGCTTCGTGACGGCGGTCCGTTCCGGGCTCGGCTGGGGTGCGCTCATGACGACGCAGCTCGGGCCGCTGCTCGATGCAGGAGAGCTCGTGCGGCTCGGGTCGCGTGACCACGTCGACGTCCAGCTCTACTGGCAGCGGTGGCGGCTGCCGTCCGCGCACCTCGACCGGCTGAGCGAGTCGGTCAGGTCGGCTGCTGCGTCGGCCGCGCCCCGTCGCCCGACGGCACGGAGCTCGACGGCGCATCGGCCAGCCAGGCCCGCCACGCGGCATACCCCCCGATGACGTCGGTGGCGCGGTGGATGCCGAGGTCCTGGAGCGCGGCGGCCGCCAGGCTGGACGTGTAGCCCTCCTGGCAGAGGACGACCACCTCGAGGTCGTGGCTCGCGACGGGCAGCGACGCGTCGCTCGACGGGTCGAGGCGCCACTCGAGGACGTTGCGCTCGATCACCGTCGCGAAGGGCAGCTCACCCTCGGCCGCGCGCTGGGCGGCGGGGCGGATGTCGACGACGAGCGCGCCGTCCGCACGGGCTGCCTCGGCCTGCTGGGGCGTGAGTCGTGGGAGGCGACCACGGGCCTCGGCGAGGACCTCGTCGATGGTGCGGGGTCGGGGTCGGGCCGCTCGGGTCACCAGTCGACCCCGACCTCGGCCTGCTCCTCCACCTCGAGGACGCCGTCCACGGCGCGGTAGTTCGTCATGGTCGTCAGTCTGGGCCCGTAGACGTGCAGGCTCACGGCGGGGTCGGACCCGGCGTTCGTCACGCGGTGCAGGTGGCGGGTGCCGAACGTGCGCTGGTCGCCCGGTGTGAGCCGGACGCCCGGTCCGGTGACGCGCCGGACGTTGTCGAGGTCGACGGCCGAGCGGTAGCCCGCGACCTCCTCGGTGAGGACGCCCTGGAGCACGACGAACGAGCCGGCGCTCCCGCCGTGGTCGTGCCACGGAGTGCCCTGGCCGGGCAGCCAGGTGAGCAGCCAGGCCTCGTGGTCGTGGTCGGCGAGGAGCCGCGCGTAGTAGCGCGTGATGGGGTCGAAGTCGACGAGTCCCTGCCAGAGGGCGCGCTGACGGGCGAGCCGACGGGCGGTGTCGGCGAGGTCGACGGTGGTGCGTTGTGCGCCGCGGGACATGGTCGAGCCTTTCGGGAGGTGGGGCCTGAAGGTAAAACATAACCAAGTCTTGCTATAAGACAAACGCTAACTTATGTATGCCGTGAGCAGCAAGGCGAGCTCGTGGTGGCGGGATGTGGGGGACATCTGACCGGAAAACCGGCGGCGCCCTGTCGGTGCAGGCGCCTACGGTCTTCGGGTGACCGTGGACTCCCGCACCGCATCCCAGGCCCCGACCGACGCTCGTCGCACGAGGTGGCTCGTCCTCGCGGCCGTGGCCGTGACGCTCCTGCTGTGGGCGTCCGCCTTCGTCGCCATCCGCCACCTCGGCCGCGACGTGCCGCCGGGCGCGCTGTCGCTCGGGCGTCTCCTCGTCGCGTCGGTCGCCCTCGGGGTGCTCGTCTTCCGTCGGCCGCGCACGTGGCCGGCCCGTCGCGACTGGCCCCTGCTCCTGCTCTGCGGCGTCGGCTGGTTCGGCATCTACAACCTCGCGCTCAACGAGGCGGAGCGGCGCATCGATGCCGGCACCTCCGCGCTCATCGTGCAGATCGGGCCGATCATCGTCGCGCTCCTCGCCACGGTCTTCCTCGGCGAGAAGATGACCCGCTGGCTGCTCATCGGCATGGCCGTCGGCTTCGCCGGCGTCGTCGTCATCGCGCGCGGCTTCTCCGCCGGCGACTCCGGTGACATGGTGGGCGTGTGGCTCGCCGTCCTCGCCGCGGTGACGTATGCCGTGGGCGTCCTCGCGCAGAAGCCTCTCCTCGGGCGGCTGCCGGGTCCCGAGGTCACCTGGCTCGCCTGCATCATCGGCGCCGCCGTGTGCCTGCCGTGGAGCGGCGACCTCGTCACTGTGGTGCGTGACAGCGACCCGAGCACCTTGTGGTGGATCGCCTACCTCGGCATCTTCCCGACCGCGATCGCCTTCTCGACGTGGGCCTACGTCCTCGCACGCAGCGACGCGGGCACGCTGACCCTGACGACCTTTCTCGTGCCCTTCATCGCGACGCTCATCGCCTGGGCGCTGCTCTCCGAGGTGCCACCGCCCCTGACCTTCGTCGGTGGGGCGCTGTGCATCGCCGGGGTGTTGCTGACGCGGCGCAAGCCCCGAGTGGCTTCGACCGCGGAGGAGTGAGCGGTTCCGATCGCCTTGCGACGCAAGGGGATCGGACTGGATCAGGGTGTGGATGGGTCTTCACAGCCAGTCGAACATGTGTTCTGCATATCTGCTTGGGTGAAGTAGGATCTGTGGATGACCGCGAATCCGGTTCGGGGTGTGGATTATCCGTCGACGTATCAGCAGCTGCTGGAGTGGTTCCCGGACAACGAGTCGTGCCTGGACACCTGGCCGGGCTGCGGTGGCCGGACGGGTTCGTGTGCCCCAAGTGTGAGCAGCGCGAGTTCTGGCGCACGGGTGCCGGGTTGTGGATGTGCCGGGCCTGCGGGCGGCGGACGTCGGTGACCGCAGGGACGATCTTCGACCGGACGCGGACGCCGTTGTCGACCTGGTTCGCGGCGATCTGGTTCCTGACCTCGCAGAAGAACGGGATGTCCGCGCTGGGGCTGCAACGGGTCCTCGGGTTCGGCTCGTACGAGACGGCGTGGGCGTGGATGCACAAGCTGCGCCGGGCCATGGTCCGGCCTGAACGCGACAAGCTCTCCGGCATCGTGGAGCTCGACGAGACGATGATCGGTGGCGCCACTCGTAACAGCGGTGGGGGCTACGGCGACAAGGTCGCGGTCATGATTGCCATAGAGCGCAACGAGACTCATCGTCTGGGCCGGGTGCGGCTCGCCGTCGCCGACCACCCCGGAACAGCCCAGCTCGTCGACTTCGCCACCACCGTCATCGAGCCCGGCTCCACGATCCGCACCGACGGCGCCCGCACCCTGCGCCGGCTCGCCGACCTCGGCTACACCCACGAGTTCACCCTCGGCTACTCCGCCCCCGACAAGGCCAGCGTGCTGCCCGGCGTACACCTGGTCGCATCGCTGCTCAAGCGCTGGCTCATCGGCACCCTGCACTTCCGCGTCGAGGAAGCGCACCTGCCCTACTACCTCGACGAGTACACCTTCCGGTTCAACCGCCGCAACGCCAAGTCACGCGGCCTCCTCTTCTATCGCCTGCTCGAGCAAGCCGTCGACACAACCCCGCATCCGCTGAAGGACCTCCTCAAGCCAGAAACCGGCATACCGGACTTCACCTAAGCAGATATGCAGTACATGTGTTCTAATGGAGGAGTCGGCGACCCGGGTGGGAGGAGTGAGTTCGTGCCATTCCTCGACACCGGGCGTCCGGCGCCCGACGCGACAGCCGGGGGCGGCAGCCTCAACCCTCGCGCGGTCTGGCTGCTCGGTCAGGCCAAGGCCGACGCCGAGCGTGCCCGAGAGCACAGCGCCTCGCTCACGTTGGACGACACGGCCGACGCGGTGCTGTCGCAGATCGAGCGCCTCGAGGTCCAGAAGGCTCGTCTCGAGGGTCGTCTCGTCGACGCCTACGCAGCGCTGCACTCCGTCGAGGAGCAGCAGCTCGCCCGACTGACGACGAGCACGCCGGTCCCGATCACGGCCGACCAGGTCGCCGCGCAGGAGATCGCCTGTGCGACCGGCGTGGGCGCGACCGAGGTCGCCCGCCGGCTCGAGCTCGCCACCGCACCCCGGCGTCACCGGGTGCTGCGTGAGCGGCTGCGGGCCGGCGCCGTCAGTCTCCAGCGAGCCCTGCGTGTCGTCGTCGAGACGCGGGCGCTGGGCGACGAGGTCCTCCCCGACCTCGAGGCCACGGTGCTCGCGCCGGCGCCGGACGGCTCGGTCGCCTCGGCGCGCCTCTTCGCCACGCGGCTGCAGCGGTGTGTCCGCTCGGCCGACTCCCGCGCCGCCGAGGAGCGCCGCCGGTCCTCGCGCCTGCGTCGCACGGCGTACGGCCGCCTCGTCGAGGACGGCATGGGCCTCTTCACAGTCGTCGCGCCGGCCGAGCGGGTCGTCGGCGTGCTCGACCGGGTCGACGCCCTCGCCCGGACCGCCCGAGCGGCCGGCGACGACCGCAGCATCGACCAGCTGCGCAGCGACCTGCTCTGCGACCTCGCCCTCTTCGGTGTCGTGCCGTCCGGCACGGGTGTCGGTGTCGACGAGGGGCCGACGTGCGCCGGCCTGCTGTCCGACGCCGCGCCCGCGACCGTCCGCATCGTCGTGCCGTTCGAGGTCGCCGTCGGGACGTCCGACGCCGCGTGCGAGCTGCCCGGCCATGGCTGGGTCACTGCCGCCCACGCCCGGCAGATCATGACCGCACCGGGCTCGGTCTGGCAGCCCCTCGCCGTCGACGTCGACACCGGCCGAGCCCTCGAGCTCTCCACCGACCGCTACCGCCCGACCCCCGCGATGGTCGAGCACGTGCGCGCCGTCGACGGCGTCTGCCGCGCACCCGGCTGCCAGGTCCCGGCCGACCGGTGCGACCTCGACCACCTCGTCCCATGGCCGACCGGCCCGACCCACGTCTCCAACTCCGACTCGCTGAGCCGGGGCTGCCACAACGGCAAGACCGCCGGGGTCTGGCAGGTCGAGCGGGTCCGCGACGACGGCATCGCGTGGTCCTCGCTCGCCGGTCGTGACTACATCACCTATCCCAGGGACTGGCGCGAGGCCCTCCGCGATCCCGGCTCGGGCCCGCCCCGACCGCTCGTCCCCGTGCCTCCTCACGCGCCCCCTCCCGCCGCCGATCCGCCGCCCTTCTGACCTGACCTGCGTCGGCGGGCGACGTGTCAGTCGCCGGTGACTGTCGTGAGGCAGAAGGGGTGACCGGCGGGGTCGACGAGCACCCGCCATGCCGAGGGGGCCGCCTGGTGAGTGGCCTCGGCCGCGCCGAGCGCGACGGCGCGCGCCACGCCGTCATCGAGGTCGGTGACGAGGATGTCGAGGTGCACCTGCTGCTGCTGTCCGGGCCCCGGCCAGGTCGGCCGGACGTGGTCGGCGGCGCGCATCATCGTGACGGCGAGCCCGCCGTCCGACAGTGACACGACCCCGCCGTCCGGGCTCTCGTAGGCGCGCGGGAGACCGAGCAGCCCCGCGTAGAAGTCGGCGAGGGCCGACGGGTCCGGGCAGTCGAGCGAGACGGAGGCGAGTCGGCCGACGGGTGGCGGTGTGGGAGAAGTCATGCGGCCACCCTGTCACCCGGCTCGGACGGTCCTGACCCACCGAATGGTGGCGGGTGGGCCTAGCGTGGCCGGATGACGCTCCCGGCGGACAGTCACGTGCACACCGAGTGGTCGTGGGATGCGGCGCACGGGTCGATGGACCGCACGTGCGCACGAGCGCTCGAGCTGGGGCTGCCGGCCGTGGCGTTCACCGAGCACGTCGACCACACCGTCTGGTCGCTCGACCGCTCGCACGTGGACGAGGATGCGCACCTGCAGACCTTCACGTCGTCCGACGGCCTGGTGACCCCCGGCCCGTTCGACGCGGCCGGCTATCTCGAGGCCGTCGCGCAGTGCCGGGAGCGCTACCCCGGCCTGCGCATCCTCAGTGGGCTCGAGCTCGGCGAGCCGCACCTGCACGCCGAGGCCGTCGGCCGCGTCCTGGCGGCCGGCACCTTCGACCGGATCCTCGGCTCCCTGCACTGCCTGCCCGACGGCGACGGCTGGACCGAGCCCGGCGAGCTCTTCGGCCGCAGGCCGGCCGCGGACATCGTCCGCACCTACCTGGGCGATGTCGCAGCCATGGTCGCGGTCGATGACACCTTCGAGGTCCTCGCCCACGTCGACTACCCCGTCCGCTCGTGGGACGAGACCGCGGACGGCCCCTTCGACCCGGCGGAGTTCGAGGCCGAGTTCCGCCACGCCCTGGAGGCTGTGGCACGAGCCGGCAAGGCCCTCGAGATCAACACCGTCCTGCCGTTGCACCCGACGGTCGTGCGTTGGTGGCACGACGTCGGCGGTGGTGCGGTGAGCTTCGGCAGCGACGCGCACGATCCCGCATCGCTGGCGCGTCGGTTCCGCGACGCCCGGCACCTCGCCGAGGCCTGCGGCTTCCGGCCCGGCGGTGACCCGCACGACCTCTGGGCGCGCACCGACTGACGGCGCCCGGCCGGCAGGGGTTCAGCGGGGGATGGGGGTGGTGGGCACGTCGTGCAGGACGCGCTCGATGTCGCGGTCGGCCTCGGCGTCGGCGCCGAAGGGGGCGCGTGGCAGCGAGAACGTCCGGCGGTGGTGCGGCCCGAGGGCTGCGACGATGGCGACGATCATGGCGATGAAGAAGATGATGTCCATGGCAGAAAGCCTGCGCTCATCATGATCCCGCCACGAGTGGCAGAACAGTCGATGTTCGACAAGATCCTGCCAGTGGTGTCATGCTGGCCGGATGCTGCGCACCATCGCCGTCATCGCCCAGGAGCCCGTGGCCATGTTCGAGCTCGGCGTCCTCTGTGAGGTCTTCGGCATCGACCGCACCGACGACGGCGTCCCGGCCTTCGACTTCCGCGTCTGCTCGGCACGCCCCGGCGAGGTGCTGCGCACGACGAGCGGCCTGAGCATCGTCGCGCCCTTCCCCCTCGAGGCCGCCCGTGGCGCCGACCTCGTCGCCATCCCGGGTGGAGCGGTGGACGGTCCCTACGACCCGGAGGTCCTCGACATCCTGCGCGACACCGCGGGCAACGGCGGCCGCGTGCTGTCCGTCTGCTCCGGTGCCTTCCAGCTCGCCGCGGCCGGCCTGCTCGACGGCCGCGAGTGCACGACCCACTGGAGGTATGCCGCCCGGCTGGCCGACGAGCACCCGCGGGCCTGCGTGGACCTCGACGTCCTCTACGTCGAGGACGGCCCGGTCCTGACGAGCGCGGGCACGGCGGCCGGCATCGACGCGTGCCTCCACATCGTGCGCACCGAGCTCGGCTCGGAGGTCGCGACCCGCATCGCCCGCCGCATGGTCGTCCCGCCCCACCGCTCCGGCGGGCAGCGCCAGTTCGTCGAGACGCCCGTCCCGTCCGAACCGTGCGAGGGCCTCCAGGACGTCATGGAGTGGGTGGCCGAGCGGCTTGACGAGGAGCACTCGATCCCGTCGCTCGCCAAGCGGGCCGCCATGTCGGAGCGCACCTTCGCCCGCCGCTTCACCGCCGAGGTCGGCACGACCCCGCACAAGTGGCTGACGAGCCAGCGGGTGCTCCGCGCCCGCCACCTGCTCGAGTCGACGGACCTCGACATCGAGCGGATCGCCCGCGAGAGCGGCTTCGCCACGGCCGCGGTCCTGCGTCACCACTTCCAGCGCGAGATCGGCATCCCGCCCGTCGCCTACCGCCGCGCCTTCACGAAGCAGCCCGCCTCGGCCTGACCCTCGCGAGCGCCGTCTGGCGGACTATCGGCTCGGCGCTAGACGACCGAAGACGGCGCCAGAGGCCGAGGAGCCGCCGGGATCTCAGCGCGACAGGCGTGGTTACCGCCAGTAGGTTACTGGCCAGTGGACGCCACCGACGTCGTCCCGCCGCCTGAGGAGAACGCCGCCATGCCTCGTTCGACCCACCGCCTGTCCCGCACCCGTCGCGTCATCGGCGTCATCGTGCTCGCCATCGCCGCCGCGGTCATGTCGCCGGTGACGACCGCCCGGGCGGCGGGGTTCTACGACCCGCCCGCGACGGTCACCGCCGCGCCCGGGACCGTGCTCAGGGCCGAGCCGATGACGTTCTACCTCGACCCCCTCAGGGCCGTCCCCTCGACGGCGCGCGCCACCCGCGTCATGTACGCCACCCGCGACCGCAGCGGTGCCCCGCTCGCCGTCACGGGCACGGTCCTCGTGCCGCCGGTCCCGTGGTTCGGCCCCGGACAGCGCCCCGTCATCGGCTACGCCGCCGGCACCCAGGGCATGGGCGACCAGTGCGCGCCGAGCCGCCAGCTCGCGGCCGGCTCGGAGTACGAAGGGGCCTTCATCTCGGGCCTGCTGACCCGCGGTTACGCCGTCGCCATGACCGACTACGAGGGCCTGGGCACGCCCGGCACCCACACGTACATGGTCCGCGAGGCCCAGGCGCACGCCGTCCTCGACATGGTCCGCGCCGCCCAGCGCCTCCCCGGCACGGGCCTGCCGGGCGCCGGCCCGGTGATGCTCGCCGGCTACAGCCAGGGTGGCGGTGCGAGTGCCGCAGCCGTCGAGCTCGCACCCACCTACGCCCCCGAGCTGAAGCTCACCGGCGCGGTCGCGGGTGCCGTCCCTGCCGAGCTCGGCGCCGTCGCGGACCACCTCGACGGCAGCCTCTACTCCGCCTTCGCCCTCTACGCCGTCGCCGGCCAGTCCGCCGCCTACGGCCTCGACCTCGACGCGTTCCTCAGCGCCCGCGGCACATCGGTCATCGCCGCCGTCAAGGGCGAGTGCGTCGGCGAGTCGATCGCCCTGCACGCGTTCACCCGCTCGAGCGACCTGACCAAGGACGGCCGCACCCTCACCGAGCTCGCCGCCGCCGAGCCCTTCCGCTCGATCATCGCCGAGCAGCGCATCGGCCGCCTCCGGCCCGCCGTCCCGGTGCTCGTCACCCACTCCGTCCTCGACGACGTCATCCCGTATGCCGTCGGGCGCGGTCTCGCCCACGACTGGTGCGCCCGCGGCGCGAACGTCGCCTTCTCGGCCAACATCACCCCGACCCACGTCGGTGGGGCGGTGCCGTCGTTCGCGAAGCAGTACGCCTTCCTCGAGGCGCGCGTCGCCGGTCTCCCGCAGGTCTCCGACTGCTGGTGGCTCTGAGTCGCGTTCGGGCAGCCGGGCTCAGCGGTTGCGGCGGGCGATCGCGGTCGAGAGCGCGGTCGCGAATCCGCACCACACGGCATACGGCGACAGGGCGATCCCGGCCCCCTTGCTCACCGTGCCGGCGCGGCGGGCGAGGTCGGCCGAGCTCGCCGTGAGCAGGGCGGCCTCCGCGGCCGCCACCCACGGCTTGCGCACGCGCCAGAAGAGGACGCTCCACGCCGTGTTGAGGGCGAGATTGGTCCCGAAGGCCTTGAGGTAGGCGTTGCGCCCCTCGGTGTCACCGGCCTTGTCGTACGCGTTGAGCGCCGTCGCCGACGTCGCCGCGATGTCCGCGTAGAGCGCGGTCCACACCACGGGGAAGGCGAGCGTCGGGGGCTGCCAGTCCGGCAGGTCGAGCGAGCGGTACCAGCGTGAGTCGGGCTGCGTGGCAAGCGAACCCGCGACCGCGCTCGCGACCGTCGCGGCGCTCGTCAGGGCGAGGTTGCGCATCGCCGTGTCGGGCTTGGCCGTGCGCATCGCCGACCGCACCGCCGTGTCGAAGTCGATGAAGCCGCCGGGCACGTCGACGTGGTCGCGGATGTCGTTCTCCTTGGCGACGACCTCGTGGACGAGGCTGCCGACGAGGGGCTTGGCCAGGCCCGCCGAGATCGGCGTGACGAGACCGACCCAGTGGCTCGCGAGACGCGGGGTCAGCACCGGCACGGTCACGACGACCGGTCGACGGCGTCCCGTCGCGTCGGAGAAGCGGGCGATCATCTCGCGGTAGGTCAGCACCTCGGGACCGCCGATGTCGAAGGTGCGGTTGACCTCGGGCGGCAGGCTGCCGGCGCCGACGAGCAGGGTCACGACGTCGTCGATGGCGATCGGCTGGATCTTGTTGTCGAGCCACTTCGGCGCGACCATCGCCGGCAGGCGGGTCGTGAGGTAGCGCAGCATGTCGAAGGACGCCGACCCGTCACCGAGCACGACGGCTGCCTGGAGCACCGCGGTCGGCACGCCCGAGTCGAGCAGGATGCGCCCGACCTCGACGCGTGAGGCGAGGTGCGGCGAAAGCACCTCGTCGTCCGGGTGGAGGCCGCCGAGGTAGACGATGCGCGAGACCCCGGCCTCCTTCGCCGCCTCCGAGAAGTGAGTCGCCGCCTCGCGGTCGCGCTCCTGGAAGTCGGGCTGGTCGTCCATCGAGTGCACGAGGTACCACGCCGCGTCGACGTCCTCGAGCGCGCGGCGCATGTCGTCGGCGGAGGCGACGTCTCCCTCGGCGACCTCGACCCGGTCGACCCACGGCTTGTCGTCCATCGAGGCCCGGCGGCGGGTCAGCACCCGCACGGTCCAGCCCTCGTCGAGCAGCCGCGGCACGACCTGCCCGCCGACGTAGCCGGAGGCGCCGGTGACGAGAGCGCGTCGCCGGGTGCTGTCGGTGGTGGAGGCGTTCGGGGTGGGAGTCATGGGGTCACCTGGTGAGCTCGAGGGCGGGTGGGAGGAGCAGAAGCATCCCGGTCGACCACACGACGTGCGTGATGATCGGCCCGAGGAAGCCACCGGTGACGCGGCGCTGCAGGGCGGTCACGAGACCGATGACGGCAGCGGCCAGGACGAGCAGCGGGATGCCGCTGCCGACGGTGGTCAGGGCGTAGAGCACCGTCGTCAGGGTCACCTGGTGGCGGGGCAAGGCGGCGTAGAGGGCGCCGCGGAAGTAGAGCTCCTCGACGACGCCGTTGACGAAGGTGATGGCGAGCACGGCCGTGAAGGCCCCGAAGCGGGCGTGGTCGAGCAGCTGGTCGACCGGCTCGCGCAGCACGGGGATCCGCGCGACGACGAGCGCACCGACGAGGAAGAGGACGAGGAGCAGCACCCCGAGCACGAGGGACTGGACGATGGGCCGGGCCTTCTCGCCGCGACGCGTGTGCCCCATCCCCGCGTGGAGGGGACCGGACAGCAGGGCGCCGACGAGCCACACCGCCGCGAGGGCGAGGGTGGCGACGTAGAAGAGCGGGTCGCCCGGCGTGATCCGCAGCGCCCACGCCAGCACCGCCGTGCCCACGACGAAGGTGAGCGCGACGACGACCTGACGGCGCCGGAAGACGTCGTCGGGGTCGCGGTGGTCGCGCTCCACCTTCTCGATGAGCGCGGCGTTGACGAACGCGCGCAGCTCGGTCACGGGGCCCCGCATCTCTCGTCTCCTCGGCTCGTCGGACGGCTAGCGTCGGGCGCGCTCGTAGCGGGCCAGGGTCTCCTTGCGCTCGTCGTCGTGGTCGACGACCCGCTGGGGATACTCATGGTCGTACCCGTTGTCATGCTTCCACGGCTCGTGCGCCGCGCCACCCGTCAGGTGGGCGAGCTCCGGCACCCAGCGCCGGACGTACTCCCCGTCGGGGTCGAACTTCCTGCCCTGCGTCACCGGGTTGAAGACGCGGAAGTAGGGAGACGCGTCGGTCCCCGTGCCGGCGACCCACTGCCAGCCGTGGTTGTTGGAGGCGATGTCCCCGTCGACGAGGTGGTCGAGGAAGTGCTGCGCCCCGACCGGCCACCAGACGTGGAGGTCCTTGGTGAGGAAGCTCGCCGTGATCATCCGGACCCGGTTGTGCATCCAGCCCTCGGCGAGGAGCTGGCGCATGCCGGCGTCGACGATCGGGTAGCCGGTGCGCCCCTCGCGCCACGCGTCGACGAGCCGGTCGGTCTCGTCGCCCGAGTCGTAGGGCAGCTTCGCGAGCTCGGGCCGCAGGTCGTGCCAGGCCGAGTCGGGGTGGTGCCACAGCACGTCGGCGTAGAACTCGCGCCAGATCAGCTCGGTGACGTAGGTGCTCGCGGCCTGCGACCGCCCCGCTGAGTGCGCCGCGATGTCGGCGAGCATCGTGCGCGGGTGGATCTCGCCGTACTTGAGGGGCGCCGACAGCCGGGAGGTGGTGTCGAGGTCGGGCCGGTCCCGCTCCCGGTCGTATGCCGTCAGCCCGTCGTGGAGGAAGCGCTCCCACCGCTTGAGCGCGGCGGCCTCGCCGGCCTCCATCGGCGGCACCTTCGGCAGGGCGTCGCTGTGGACGTCGTCGCGCAGCCACGGGATGCGCTTCGGCCGGGCCGCAGGGGCGGGGCGGCCGTGCTGGTGCCACGCCTTGGAGAACGGGGTGAAGACCTTGTAGGGCGAGCCCGACTGGTTGACGATGCGACCCGGCCCGACGGCATACGGCGTGCCGGTCGCGACGAGCTCGCGCCCGTCGTCGGCGAGGGCCTTCTCGACGGCGTCGTCGCGGCGGCGGCCGTAGGGCGTCGTCTCGCGCGAGACGTGCACCTGCTGCGCGCCGACCTGCGCGGCGAGCTCGGGGATGACGTCGACGGGGTCACCGCGTCGGACGACGAGCGCCCCACGGGTGTCCTTCGACAACGAGGCGAGGGAGGCGAGCAGCCGCCGGGTCCGGGGCGTGTCGGTCTCGAGCAGGCGCGGGTCGAGGACGAAGACGGGCAGCACGTGGCTCGCGGCGTCGACCGCCGCGAGCAGTGCCGGGTGGTCGTTCAGCCGCAGGTCGCGGCGGAACCACAGGATCGACGTCGTCGACGGGGCCATCACGAGGCCGCGGCCGCGGCGCCCTCCCGCTCGAAGCGCACCTGGGCCACGTCGAGGTAGCCGGTCGCGAAACCCGCCTCGCAGTAGGCGAGGTAGAACTCCCACTTGCGGCGGAAGGTCTCGTCGAAGCCCAGCGCGTGCACCTCGGGCCAGCGGGCCTGGAAGGTCTCGCGCCAGCGCCGCAGCGTCTCGGCGTAGTCGGTGCCGAACGCCTCGACGGCCGACATGCGCAGCGTCGTCGCGGCGTCGGTCGTCTCGCTCATCGCCTGCAGGCTCGGGATGAGGCCCCCGGGGAAGATGTGCTTCTGGATCCAGCCGTAGGAGTGCTTCGTGGCCATGAGCCGCTCGTGCGACATGAGGATGGCCTGGACGGCTGCGATGCCGCCCGGGGCGAGACGCTCGTCGATGGTGCGGAAGTAGGTCTCCCAGTACTCCTCGCCGACGGCCTCGATCATCTCGACGCTGACGACGGCGTCGTAGACACCCTCGACCTCGCGGTAGTCCTGGATCCGGATGTCGACCGTGTCGGTGAACCCGGCGTCGGCCACGCGCTGACGGGCGAGCGCCGCCTGCTCCTTGGAGAGCGTCACGCTCGTCACGGTGGCGCCACGGCGGGCGGCCTCGAGCGCGAGCGTGCCCCAGCCGGTGCCGATCTCGAGGACGCGGGTGTCCTGGCCGACCTTGGCCATGTCGAGGATGGCGTGCACCTTGCGCAGCTGCGCCTCCTCGAAGGACTGCGTGCGCAGCGGCTGGTCCTCGTCGAAGATCGCCGAGCTGTAGCTCATCGTCTCGTCGAGGAAGGTCGCGAAGAGGTCGTTGGACAGGTCGTAGTGCGCCTCGATGTTGCGTCGCGAGCCGAGCAGCGAGTTGTTCTGGATGCTCGGGATGCGACGGTCGACGAAGCCGCGCAGGCGCAGCCAGCCCTCGGGGACGGCCGTGGTCATGCGCTCGGCGAACGGCATGAGCAGCTCGGCGAGGTCGGTGCCCTCGGCCGCCTTCCAGTCACCGGCCATGTAGGCCTCGCCGATGCCGATCTTCGGGTGGTGGGCGAGCCGCTCGAAGACCGCGGTCGGTCGCACGATCTCCAGCCCGGGACGGTCGGTGCGGCGCGTGCCACCGCCGAGGAGCGAGCCGTCCGGCATGACGACGTCGACCGGCACCCGCTTGGCGACCTGGGCGAGGATGCTCCGGGCCAGGCGGGCGCGCACGCACAGCACGCGCAGGGTGGGTCGGCGCAGGCACAGCGGCTGGGCCATGTTCTGGAGCGCGGCGGGGGACTGGGCGGTCATCGGACGGCCTCCTCGGGGTGTCGGGGGCGGGGCATGACGGGCAGACGGCGCAACCACAGGCGTATGCCGTGTACCCGGATGAGGGTCGTGACCCTCTGCGTGACGAGGCCGTGACGGCGCACGAGGCGGAGCAGCGCACGGGTCGTGGCCGGCTCCGGTGTGCCGCGCGTGACGGCGGTCATGATGCGCTCGCCGTCACGGTCGAGCGCCACCGTGACGCTGACGGCGCCGGGCTCGAGGACGAGGCGGACGGCATACTCCCCGCTCGTGTCGTTGAAGGGGGAGACGTAGAAGGCCTTGTCGACGGTTGCCGTGCCGTCGTCGTGGACGTCGAGGAGGTACGCGTGGCGCTCGCCGTACGTGTTGTGCACCTCGAAGACAACGGCGAGGAGCGAGCCGTCGGGGCGCAGGCACCAGAAGACCGACAGGGGGTCGAACGTGTGGCCGAGCACCCGCGCGTTGGCGAGCATGAGGACACGGTCGTCGGCGGCGAGTGTCACGCCGCGCGCTGCGAGGAAACGCTCGACGTCACCGCGGATGCCGCCGCCGAGCCGGCCGCCGTCGAGGTGGTCGCGGACGTCGAAGCGCGCGAGGAGCCTTGTGGGCCAAGGGAGCCGGGGCAGGTCGTCGATGTCGACGAGCCACTGGTAGTGGCCGTGGGTGAAGCTGTGGTGCAGCGGCGTCCGGCGCGAGTGGGCGACGGTGCCGTCGACGAGCGCCGGCACCTCCGGAGGCGTCAGGACGGCCGTCACCAGCGCACCCCGAAGGACTCTGCGGCTTCCACGCCGGAGCGGCACCCGTCCTCGTGGAAGCCCCAGCCGAGGTGCGCCCCCGCGAACGCCAGGCGCTCGCCGCCCGCCTCGCGCAAGCGCGAGGCGGCCTCGACGGCCTCACGCGTGAAGATCGGGTGGTCGTAGGACATCCGCGCCGTCACGAGCGACTCGTCGATGCTGCCGGCCGGGTTGAGCGTCACGACGTGGTCGTCGGCGTCGGTGATGCCGTGGAGGCGGTTCATCCAGTAGCTGACGGTGACGTCGGGGGCCGGGGCGTCGCACGCGTGCATGCGGTAGTTCCAGGAGGCCTTGGCCTGGCGCGGCTTCGGCAGGACCGAGGAGTCGCGGTGCAGCCAGGTCTCGTTGCGCGAGTAGCGGATCGCCGAGAGGTCGCGCTTCTCGTCGGGCGTCGCGTCGGCGAGCAGGTCGAGGGCCTGGTCGGCGTGCGTGGCGACGACGGCGCGGTCGAAGGTCGCGGTCTGGCCGTCGCGCACGAGCACGTCGACACCGTCGTCGTGCCTCGTCACGGCGGTCACCGGGCTCTCCTTGCGCACGTCGGGCAGACGCTCGACGAGCCGGTCGACGTAGGTCGCCGACCCGCCGGTGACGGTGCGCCACGTGGGCGACCCCGTCACCGTCAGCATGCCGTGGTGGTCGAGGAACCGGAAGAGGTGCCGCGCCGGGTAGGACGAGGCGTCGAGGTCGCCGCACGACCAGACGCAGGCCACGAGCGGGATGGCGAAGTGGCGCCGGAAGTACGTCGAGAAGCCGTGTGCCGTGAGGAACTCGCCCCACGTCGGGTCCTGGGACTCGTCGGCGAGCAGTGCCTGCGCGGCCTTGTGGAAGCGCGGGACGTCGCTGAGCATCTTGACGAAGCGCGGGTCGGCGAGGCGGCGCTTCTGGGCGAACATCCCCTTGGGGCCGCGCCCTCCGGCATACGACAGGCCACAGCCCTCGCACGTGATGCTCATGCTCATCTCGGTCGGCTGGGTCGGCACCTCGAGGTCGCGGAAGAGGCGGAGCAGGTGCGGGTAGGTCTTCTCGTTGTGGACGATGAAACCGCTGTCGATGCGCAGGCTGCCGTCGCGTCCCGCCACGTCGTGGGTGTGCGCGTGGCCCCCGAAGCGCGCGTCGCTCTCGTAGAGCGTGACGTCGTGGGTGGCGCTGAGCACGTGCGCGGCGGTGAGACCGGACACGCCGGCGCCGATGACGGCTGCCGTGGGTCGGGTCGTGTGGTTCGGTCGAGTCACCGAGGCCTCCTGGCTGATGTGGTCCCGTGTGGTTCGGCGCGGAGCCCCGACCGGATGGTTCGAGAGGGTTCGAAGTGATGGTGGCCGCGTCGTGCGTTGTCCATCCTTCGTCCACACCGTAGAGTGGCTGTTCAAGGTCTGTCAAAGGTTGGAGAACGCATGGAGATCGAGCGCAGCGTCACGGTGGCACACCCGGTCGACCGCGTCTTCGCCTACCTCAGCGACTTCACGAACACGACGGAGTGGGACCCGGGGACCGTCCGCACCGAGCGCGTGTCGGGCGACGGCGGACTCGGCACCCGCTACCACAACGTGTCGAAGTTCCTCGGCCGCGAGACCGAGCTCGACTACATGGTCATCGAGCACGTCCCCGGCGAGCGGTTCGCGCTGCGAGGTGAGAACGCGACGGTCGTCGCCAAGGACACGATGACCTTCGTGCGCACCGTGACCGGCTCGGGAGCCACCACCGGTGAGGGCACGACGGTCACCTACCGCGCCGACTTCGAGTTCAAGGGCATCGCCAAGCTCGCCGCCCCGCTGCTCGCGCCGGCCTTCAAGAAGCTCGGCGACGAGGCCGAGCGGGGCATGCGAGACGCCTTGAGCAGGTTGGGGTAGCCGGTGTACACCATCAAACGTGCCGCGGAGCTGACCGGGATCAGCGTCGCCACACTGCGCGCCTGGGAGCGACGCTACGGCGTCGTCAGCCCGCAGCGCTCCGACGGTGGCTACCGCCTCTACGGCCCCGAGGACGTGCGCGCCCTCGCGATCATGAACTCCCTCGTCAACGAGGGCTGGTCGGCGCGCGAGGCCGCCGCCGAGACGACCCGACGGCTCTCGAGCCGCGACCCGGCCGGCCGTGAGGCCCCCTTCGGTCGCGCCGACCGCGAGAGCCGCAGCTCCCGCGTCGCGCCGCTGCGCCCCGGCGGCCGCTACCAGTCCGAGGACGCCGAGGCCTTCGTCCGGGCGGCCGAGCGGCTCGACTCCGCGTCGGCGACGGCCGTCCTCGACGCCCGCTTCGCCCTCGGCACCTTCGAGCACGTCGTCGACGACTGGCTCATGCCGACCCTCCAGCTCGTCGGCGAGGAGTGGGCGCACGGCCGCCTCACCGTCGCCGGTGAGCACCTCGTGTCGTATGCCGTCCAGCGCCGTCTCGCGGCCGCCTACGAGGCCGCGTCGGGTCGGGTCGACGGCCCGACCCTGCTCATCGGCCTGCCGCCCGGCGCCCGCCACGAGCTGGGCCTGCTCGCCTTTGCCGTGGCCGCGCGGCGCGCCGGCTTCGCGACGGTCTACGTCGGCGCCGACCTGCCCGTCGAGGACTGGCTGCGGGCCATCGAGGCCCGCGGTGCCACGGGCATGGTCATGGCCGTGCCGCGCGACATCGACATCACGGCCGCGCAGGAGATCGTCGACACCGTGGCCCGCGTCCACCCGGAGGTCGTCATCGGGCTCGGTGGCAGTCAGCAGAACGAGATCAACGGCTCCTGCGTGCACCTCGGCCACTCGATCACCGTCGCCGTGGGCGAGATGACGCGCCGACTGCGCATCCCCGCCTGACCGTGCGCGTCCTCGTCCTCGGGGGCACGGGGGAGGCGCGCGATCTCGCGGGCCGCCTCGTCGAGCGCGGTGACACCGTCGTGTCGAGCCTCGCGGGTCGGGTCAGCGCGCCGGCCCTGCCGGTCGGCGAGGTGCGCACCGGTGGGTTCGGCGGTGTCGACGGCCTGGCCGACCACCTCGTGTCGCACGGCTACGACCTCGTCGTCGACGCGACCCACCCCTTCGCCGCGCAGATCACCGGCAACGCGGTCGCCGCCTGCGCCACGGTCGGGGTGCCGCTCGTCCGGCTCCAGCGGCCGGGGTGGTCGCGCCACCCGCTCGCGGGGGAGCTCACCTGGGTCGACGACGTCGAGGCCGCGCGGGTCGCGGCCGAGGCGCTCGGGGTCAGGCCCTTCCTCACGACCGGACGCCAGCAGCTCGAGTCCTTCGCTGCCTGGGACGACCGCTACGTCCTCGCCCGCGTCGTCGACCCACCCGACTGGGACGTGCCCTCGTCCTGGGAGGTGCTGCGGGCCCGCGGGCCCTACTCCTACGCCGCCGAGCGCGACCTCCTCGAGAGCCGCGCCGTCGACGTGCTCCTCACCAAGGACTCCGGTGGCGCCCTGACCGAGGCCAAGCTCACCGCCGCCCACGACCTCGGAGTGCCCGTCGTCGTCGTGCGCCGTCCGCCGGTCCCCGACGGCGTCACCGTCGTCGAGTCGGTGGGGGAGGTCCTGAGCGCGGTGGGCGCTATGGGCGCGAAGCCCACGATCGCCGCGAAACCGGCCTGACGGCATACGCCCTCGCGTACGTTCGTGACGTGACGGCGGACCTGGAGCACCGGGCGCGCTGGGAGCGGCTGCTCCCGGGTGTCGCGGTGCTGCGCTGCTACGACCGGGTGTGGCTGCGCGGCGACGTTCTCGGCGGGATCACGGTCGCCGCCTACCTCGTGCCGCAGGTGCTCGCCTACGCCGAGGTGGCCGGGCTGCCCGCCGTGAGCGGGCTGTGGGCCGTGGGACCGGGGCTGCTCGTCTACGCGGTGCTCGGGTCGTCGCGGCAGCTGTCCGTCGGGCCGGAGTCGACGACCGCGCTCATGACCGCGGCCGGGGTCGGTGCGCTCGTGACGGCCGGCGGCGGCATGGCGATGCGGCAGGAGATGGCTGCGCTCATGGCGATCGCCGTCGGCCTCATCTGCATCGTCGGCTTCGCGACGCGGCTCGGCTTCCTCTCCGACCTGCTCTCCAAGCCCGTGCTCGTCGGCTACATGGCCGGCATCGCTGCGCTGATGATCGTCAGCCAGATCGGGAAGGTGACCGGGCTCGAGGTGGAGGGGGACTCCTTCCTCCAGGAAGTGAGGTATGCCGTCACGCACCTCGGGGACGTCCACGTGCCCACCCTGCTGCTCTCGGTCGGCGTGCTCCTGGTGCTCCTCGCGTTCCAGCGCTTCGCGCCGCGCTGGCCGGGGCCGCTCATCGCGATGCTCGGGTCGGCGGTGGTCGTCGCCGTGCTCGACCTCGCCGACCGCTACGGGATCACGCTCGTCGGTCCCGTGCCCCAGGGGCTGCCGGCGTTCCGGGTGCCCAGCGTCTCCGACGTGGACGTGTGGGCCCTGCTCCCGGCGGCCCTCGGCGTCGCGGTCGTCGCCTACTCCGACAACGTGCTGACCGGGCGGGCCTTCGCGGGGCGCCACCGCGAGACCATCGACAGCGACCAGGAGTTCCTCGCGCTCGGCGGTGCCAACGTCGCGACCGGGCTGCTGCAGGGCTTCCCGATCAGCTCGAGCGGGAGCCGCACCGTCATCGCCGACTCGATGGGCGCCCGCACCCAGCTGCACTCGCTCGTCTCGCTCCTCCTCGTCGTCGCGACCCTGCTGTGGCTCGGGCCGGTCATCGCCGCCTTCCCGACCGCGGCCCTCGGCGCCGTCGTCGTCTACGCGGCGATCCGCCTCGTCGACATCGCGGAGATGCGGCGCATCGGCGCGTTCCGGCGCAGCGAGCTCGTGCTGGCCCTCGCGACGACGGCCGCCGTCCTCCTCTTCGGGGTGCTGCCCGGCATCGGAGTCGCGATCGCGCTGTCGGTGCTCGACCTGCTGCGCCGCATCGTCCACCCGCACGACGGCGTGCTCGGCTACGTCCCCGACGTCGCGGGCATGCACGACATCGACGACCACCCGAACGCCGTCCAGGTGCCCGGGCTCGTCGTCTACCGCTACGACTCGCCGCTCTTCTTCGCCAACTCCGACGACTTCGCCAGCCGTGCGCTCCAGGTCGTCGACGAGGCGACGCGGCACGGCCGGGTCGAGTGGTTCCTGCTCAACGCCGAGGCCAACACCGAGATCGACCTCACGGCCGTCGACGCCCTCGAGACCCTGCGCTCCACGCTCGCGGACCGGGAGATCCGCTTCGCCATGGCGCGGGTCAAGGAGGACATGCGGCTCTCGCTCGAGGCGGGCGGCTTCGTCGAGAAGGTCGGGGCCGACCTCATCTTCCCGACCCTGCCGACCGCCGTCGCCGCGTATGCCGCGTGGTACGAGCGCGAGCACGGCTCGGGGCCGCCCGGGCTGCGCATCCCACCCGTGCCGGCCCAGCCGGAGCCGGACACCTAGCCTTGACGGCATGGAGACCGTCGTCATGATCCACGTCGCCAAGGGGCGCCGGCTGCCGACGCGCTCGGTGCAGAGCGTCGAGGCGGAGGCGGGCGCCGGGCTCGTCGGTGACCGCTACCACGGCAGCAGGCACCGCCACGTGACGATCCAGTCGCTGCCCGACCTCGAGGCCGCCGCCGCCGACCTCGGGCGTCCGGTCGACCCGAGGCTGACGCGACGCAACCTGACGATCTCCGGCGGCACGATCCCGACGAGACCGGGCGACCGCATGACGATCGGCGACGTCGAGCTCGAGGTCGTGCGCATCGCGGCACCGTGCCGCCTCCTCGACGACAACCTCGGCCCGGGAGCAGCGCGGGCCCTGCACGCCCGGGCGGGGACGGTCTTCCGGCTGCTGACGTCGGGGACGATCAGCGTCGGCGACGAGGTCGACCTCGGCCCCTGAGGGCGGTCCCGGTGTGCGCCAGGCCGCAACAACACGCCACGTTGCGGGTTGTCGCGGTCGGCAGGCGTCAGGCCCCGCGACGGCGCACCAGATGGCGCGTTGTCGTGGCGGCCGCTGTCGCGACGGCGACTACGAGGGAGCCGACACTCACGCGTCGCGCGAGGCGGGCGGCCGGGGCGATGTCGTGGGCCCTCGCCACCGGGCCGGTGCCCAGGGTGCCGCGGTCCTCGATCTCCCCGTCGTAGACGTTCGAGCCGCCGAGCCGGGCCCCGAGCACGCCGGCGAAGGCCGCCTCGACGACGCCACCGTTCGGGCTCGGGTGGGCCGGGGCGTCGCGACGGACGGCGACCCAGCCCCGAGTGGCCCGCTCCCTCGACCCGGCGCTCGCGAGAGTCAGCGCGGCGGCCACGCGAGCAGGCACCCAGTTCACGACGTCGTCGAGCCTCGCCGCGGCCCAGCCGAACTCGTTGTAGCGGTCGGTGCGGTGGCCGACCATCGCGTCGAGGGTGTTGACGGCGCGGTAGCCGAGCAGGCCGGGGACGCCGAGGAGGCCGCCCCACAGGAGCGGCGCGACGACGGCGTCGGACGAGTTCTCGGCGAGCGACTCGATGCACGCGCGGGCGATCCCGTCGGCGTCGAGCCGCGTCGTGTCCCGGCCGACGAGGTTGCGCACCTGCACGCGGGCGGCCTCGAGGTCATCGCGAGCCAGCTGGGCGTCGATGGTCGACGCCTCCCGGGTCAGTGACCGACCGCCGAGCACGGCCCACGTCGCCGCGGCGGTCACGAGGGTGCGGGCGACGCTGCCGCGCCGGGTCGACCGCTCCGCCAGGACGCCGAGGCCCGCCGTGGCGCCCACGAGCATCGCCACGTGGGCGACCCCGTGGGCGCGCCGGACGGCATACGTCCTCCGCTCGAGCGCCGTTGCGGCCGAGCCGAACCCGGCCACAGGGTGCCAGCGGCGGGGGTCGCCGAGCGCCTGGTCGAGCGCCCAGCCGAGGACCAGACCGAGGGCGCGGCTCATCGCAGGACGTCGAGCGCGGCGACGTCGCCGATGACGACGACGGCCGGCGCCCCCAGCCCCTGACGTCTGGCCGTGGCGTCGATCTGCGAGAGCGGGGCCCGGGCCGTGCGCATGCTCGGCAGTCCGGCGTCCGCGACGACCGCAGCCGGCGTCGACGGGGACAGGCCCTCCGCGACGAGGGTCTCGGCGACCGCTCCGAGCGTCGCGACGCCCATGAGCACGACGATCGTCGTGCGGCTCCGCGCGATGGCCCCCCAGTCGAGCGTGCTGCGCGGGTCGCCCGGGGGCACGTGTGCGCTGACGACGGTGAAGCCCTGCACGAGGCTGCGGTGCGTGACGGGGATGCCGGCGAGGGCGGGTGCGGCGATGCTCGACGAGATGCCCGGGATGACGACGACGGGGATGCCCCGGGCCGTGCAGGCCTCGGCCTCCTCTCCGCCGCGGCCGAAGACGAAGTTGTCGCCGCCTTTGAAGCGCAGCACGTTCCGGCCCGCGAGGGCGTGCTCGACGAGCAGGTCGTTGATGCGCTCCTGGGGTGTGAAGTCGCCGCGCGGGATCTTGCCGACGTCGATGACGTGCACGTCGTCCCGTGCGTGGCGCAGTGCGCTGAGCGGCGCGAGCCGGTCGTGGACGATGACGTCGGCCCGTCGGATCGCCTCGATCCCGGCGACCGTCAGCAGGCCGGGGTCGCCGAGGCCACCCCCGAGGAGCGTCACCGTCCCGACCACCGGGTGGCCCTCTGCGACGACGGGGTCCGGCTCCGGGGCCGGGGACGTCGTCGGGTCGCCGCGGAGCACGACGTCGAAGGCCGTCGGGTCGGCCCGGGGGTCGAGCGTGACGAGGCCGCGCTCGGCGAGGTCGCGCAGCGACGTGGGCAGGTCGTCGAGCGCGGCGGCGACGGTCACGCGGGCGCCATCGCGCAGCAGCGCGTGGACCGTCGCGACCGAGTGCGCGGCGACACGCGCGACGAGGACCGAGAGGCCGGAGAAGCTCAGCTCAGGCGACATGGCGCAGTCTCCTCAGGTCGTCGAGCGCCGCCGCGACGGTGCGGGAGGTCTCGGGGTCGCGGACGGCGAGCCTGATCCACGTCGGCCCGAGGCCGGGGAACGTCTCGCCCCGCCGCACGGCGACACCGAGCCGGGCGAGGTCCTCACGGACCGAGGAGTCGCCCAGCGGGCTCGTGTCGACGAGGACGAAGGGGGCGGACGAGGGGGCCGCGGTGCTGAGACCGACGGCGGCCAGCTCGCGCACGAGGGTCGCGCGGTCGGCGGCGAACGCCACGGCCGCGGCCTCCGCCTCGGCGACGGCGCGCTCCGACAGGCACGCGACCGTGGCGGCGACCGCCGGGCTCGAGACGGACCACGGCGGCTGCACGCCGCGCAGGGCTGCGACGAGGTCGGGATCTCCCACGACGTAGCCGGCGCGCAAGCCGGCCAGCCCCCACGTCTTCGTCAGCGACCGGATGACGAGCAGACCCTCGAGGTCCCGGCCGACGAGCGACTCGGGCTCACCCGGCACGGCATCCATGAACGCCTCGTCGACGACGAGGACACGCCCGCTTCGGCGCAGCGCCCGCAGGTCGCCGGCCGGGTGCAGGACGCCGGTCGGGTTCGTCGGGTTGCCGACGACGACGAGGTCGGCCTCGGCGTGCTCGCCCGACGGCGAGAAGGCGGCCGGGTCGAGACGGAAGCCGTCCTCGTGCCGCAGCACGCACCGCTCGACCGGGCGGCCGGCAGCGGCGAGGGCGGCCTCGGGCTCGGTGAACTGCGGGTGCACGACGACCGGGCGGGTGCCGGCGACGGCCCGGGCGACGAGCGTGAACGCCTCGGCCCCGCCTGCGGTCGGGAGCACGCACGCCGGGTCGACGCGGTGTCGCGCCGCGATGGCCAGGACCGCCGGGGCGGGGTCGGGGTAGCGGCCGAGGTCGCGCAGCGAGTCCGCGATGACGTCGGCGAGCCACGGCGGCGGTGCAGGCAGCCGGACGTTGACGGCGAGGTCGACCAGTCCGGGGGCTGCGTCACGGTCGCCGTGGTGGTGCAGGTCGACGCGCCCGCTCACGACGCCCTCCTGCGCGCGGCGGCCGTGACGGCATACGCGTGGACAGCATCGGCGAAGCGCCCGGCGAGCCGGGGGTGTCCCGCCCAGTGGGTGTGAAGGTAGGAGGCGTGGAGGGTCGGGCGGCCGGTCCCGGCGGGGTCGAGGGCGAAGCCGTCGGGGGTGCCGTCGAGCAGCCAGGCCGCGGTGCGGGACCCGTGGTCGCCGGCGACGGTGGTCCGGTGGAACTCGTGCCCCGTCACGCGGGTGCCGGCCACCCCGAGCACCGAGTCGCCGGGAGCGATCGCGGTGCGGTAGCCGAGCGTCAGGCGCGGCCCCATCGACCCGACCGCCGGGATGGCGCCGACCATCTCGTGGCCGTCGACGGACTCGGAGAGGTAGAGCATCCCGGCGCACTCGGCCACGGTCGGCAGTCCCGCACGCACGGCGTCCAGGATGTCCTGCCGCAGAAGGGAGTTCGCCGACAGGTCCTCGGCATGGACCTCGGGGAAGCCGCCGCCGAGGTAGAGCCCGGCCGTGCCCGCGGGCAGCGACCGCGCGTGGAGCGGGTCGAAGACGACCGGCTCGAGACCCGCGGCCCGGAGCAGCTCGTCGGTCTCCGCGTAGCGGAAGGTGAAGGCGCGCCCGCCCGCGACGGCCACGACAGGACGCCGTCCACCGGGGGTCGGACGCGCAGCCTCGCCGAGGGCGGTGGTGGGGTCCCATCCGGGCACCTCGAGGTCGGGAGCGGACCGGGCGATCGACAGCACCGCGTCGAGGTCGACGTGCTCGGCCACGCGTTCGGCGAGCAGCCGCACCGAGCGGGCCGCCTCCTCGCGCTCGGCGGCGGGCACGAGCCCGAGGTGTCGTGAGGGCGCCTCGATGCCGGCGTCGCGCGGCAGCACGCCGAGGACCGGGACCCCGGTGGCCTCGAGCGCCGACCAGACCTCGCGCATGTGCCGACCCGACGCGGCCTTGTTGAGCACGACGCCAGCCACGTGGACGCCGGGCTCGAAGGTCGCCAGGCCGTGGACGATCGCCGCAGCGGTGCGCGTCATGTGGCTGACGTCGAGGGCGAGCACCACCGGCGTACGCGTCAGGGTCGCGACGTGCGCCGTCGACGCGTAGCCGTCGCCGCCGATGCGCCCGTCGAAGAGCCCCATGACGCCCTCGACGACGGCGACGTCGGTCGGTCCGCTCGCGGCCGCGCCGTGCACGAGCAGCGGCGCCACCTGGTCCTGTCCGCAGAGGAAGGGGTCGAGGTTGCGCCCCGGTCGACCCGTGGCGAGCGCGTGGTAGCCGGGGTCGATGAAGTCCGGCCCCACCTTGAACCCCGAGACGCCGAGGCCCCGGGCGCGCAGGGCGGCCATGAGCCCGGTCGCGAGGGTCGTCTTGCCGTGGCCCGAGCCGGGGGCGGCGACGACGAGGCGCGGGAGGGCGGTGGCACCGGGCCCGTCGGGCTGGGCCGGGAGCCGCCCGAGGGCGGTGCCGACCGCCGAGCTGACGGCCGCGTCGACCGCGCTGCTGAAGGCGCTCACCACTCGATCCCTCGCTGTCCCTTCTGGCCCGCGTCGAACGGGTGCTTGACCTTCGTCATCTCGGTCACGAGGTCGGCGAGGTCGAGGACGGCCTGGGGGCAGCGACGCCCGGTGATGACGACGTGCTGGTGGCCCGGACGGTCGCGCAGGGTCGCGACGACGTCGTCGACGTCGATCCACCCCCAGGCCATCGGGTAGGTGAACTCGTCGAGGACGTAGACGGCGTGCGTCTCGGCGGCGAGCCGACGCTTGATCTCGGCCCACCCCTCGCGGGCCGCCTCGGCGTGGTCGTCCTCAGTGCCCTCCTTGCGCGTCCAGGACCAGCCGGCGCCCATCTTGTGCCACTCCATCGGACCGCCCCTGCCGGTCTCGCGGTGCAGCTCGGCGAGGGTCTCGACGGCGGTCTGCTCGCCGATGCGCCACTTCGCGCTCTTGACGAACTGGAACACCCCGACCGACCAGCCCTGGTTCCAGCCGCGGAGGGCGAGGCCGAAGGCGGCGGTCGACTTCCCCTTGCCGTCGCCGGTGTTGACGATGAGCAGGGGGCGGTTGCGGCGCTGGCGCGTCGTCAGGCCGTCCTCGGGGACGGTCGTCGGCTGCCCGCGCATCAGGCGGCCCGCTCGCGGGAGGCGTGGGCGGCGCCGACGATGGCCGATGCGGCGAGCTCGCCGACGGGCAGGTGCTCGGCGCCGAGGTGCTCGGCGAGCCGGGCCGCCAGGGCCATCCGGAAGCGCCCCGACTCGCAGTCGAGGACGACGCTCTCCACGCCCTCGTGTCGCAGCTGCGTGGCGACCCGCGCGGCCCGGCCCAGCGCGTCCGGACCGCTCGTCGCCCGGCCGTCCGTGACGACGACGAGGAGGGCGCGCCGGTTCGGGTCGCGCAGGCGCTCGACGCGCAACGTGTCGTATGCCGTCCCGAGGCCTTCCGCGAGCGGCGTCCGTCCGCCGTGGGGCAGGTCGCGCAGCCGGCGGGCCGCGATGTCGACGGAGCCGGTCGGCGGGAGGGTGAGCTCGGCGCCGGACCCGCGGAAGGTCACGAGGCCGACCTTGTCTCGCCGCTGGTAGGCGTCGAGGAGCAGCGACAGGACGGCCGACTTCACGGCCTCCATGCGCTTGCGGGCGGCCATCGACCCGGAGGCGTCGACGCAGAGCAGCACGAGGTTGGACTCGCGGCCCTGCAGGACCGCGCGGCGCAGGTCACCGGGGAGCACGCGCAGGCGTCCCGACCGGTCGCCGGTGGTGCCGCGAGCGGCGGCCGCGCGGATCGTCGCGGGCACGTGGACCGGCCCGGTGTGGCTGTTCGTCGAGCCGACGCGGCGCCCGGTGCTCGTCAGGGCGACCGACCGTCGGCCGGGGTCACCCTGACCGATCCCCTTGGCGCGCAACAGCTTTGCGCGGTAGGGCTCGTCGGCAGCGCTCACCGCCGAAGCCGCGGGAACCCCGCTCTCGCTGGGTCCCGGCTCGACCTCGGCGCGCTGGGGCCGGGGCTCTCGTGGCGACTCCTGCCCGTCGGTCCGTGCCGTCTCCGGCGACGTGCTCGGACGCGCCTCGCCGTCGTCGCGGGCGGGTTCGTCACCACCGGGCTCCGGTTCGCCGCCGTCACCCGGGTCCGGGTCGGGCTCGGGATCCGGCTCGTCGTCGCCGAGGAGCTCGTCGAGGAGGTCCTCGTCGAGGCCGGGGGAGTCGAACGGGTTGCGGCGCCGGCGGTGCGGCAGGGCCAGACGTGCGGCCGCCCGCACGTCGGCCACCGTGACCACGGTGCGGCCTGACCAGGCCGCGTGGGCGACGGCGGCGCGCGCCGTGACGATGTCGGCGCGCAGGCCGTCGACCTCGAACGCAGCGCACACGGTCGCGATCTTCGTCAGCACCTGGTCGGTCAGGACGACCGCGCCGACCCGCGACCGCGCGTCGGCGATCCGCTCACGCAGCGCCTCCTGATCGTCCTCGAACCGGGCCGCGAACGCACCCGGCGCGGCGTCGAAGGCCAGTCGGCGGCGTACGACCTCGGCACGCAGCGCAGGCTCCCGCGGCGCCGCGACCTCGACGGTCAGCCCGAAGCGGTCGAGCAGCTGTGGGCGGAGCTCACCCTCCTCGGGGTTCATCGTGCCGACGAGCACGATCCGTGCGGCGTGCGAGACCGAGACGCCGTCGCGCTCGACGGTGTTGCGCCCCATGGCCGCCGCGTCGAGCAGCAGGTCGACGAGGTGGTCGTGGAGGAGGTTGACCTCGTCGACGTAGAGGATGCCGCGGTTCGCGGCCGCGAGCAGGCCCGGCTGGTATGCCGTCTCGCCGCGTCCCAGCGCCCGCTCGAGGTCGAGCGATCCGACGACGCGGTCCTCGGTGGCGCCGATCGGCAGCTCGACGAGGCGGGCCGCGCGGGTGCCGGCCTCGGCGTCCGGGTCGTGCGGTCCGTCGGGGCACCCGGCTCCGTCGCCCGGTGCGCAGCCGAAGCGGCAGCCGGCGACGACCTGCTGGCGGGGGAGCACGGCGGCGAGGCCGCGCACCATCGTCGACTTGGCCGTGCCCTTCTCACCGCGCACGAGCACGCCGCCCACCTCGGGCGAGACGGCCGTGAGGACGAGGGCGAGGGCCAGGTCGTCGGAGCCGACGACGGCCGAGAAGGGGAAGGTGCCGGGTGGGGACCCGTGCTGGTCGGGGTTGTCCGAGACGTCGTTGGGGACGTCGTTCGAGCCGTCGCGCATGTGACTGCGTGCCTCCTGCGGGTGCCGCGCCCGCGTCGGTGGACCGGACGCGCCCGGCGGACGCGACCAGCGACGGGAGATGCCCTGGCTTCCGCCGACCGCGTGGTCGGAGGTTCACAGTGGCGGGACCGCTCCGGATTCGCACCGGATTCCTCTCCCAGTCGCCAGCGGCAGTCTGCCACGTCGCCGGGGTGCGGCGCCCGGTGGCTCAGGCCGACTGCGCCTCGGCGTCCGTCTCGGCGTCGGTCGGCAGGATCGAGACGATGGCCCGCCACAGGGCGGTCGACGTCGTCGGCACCAGGGTCGGCCCGTGCTCGTCGGCCTCGACCCGGAGCAGGCCGGCGTCCACGTCGACCCACGCGAGCCGTCGCACGACGGTGCGCTGCCGGGCCCGGAAGGCGATGTCGACGACCGAGAGCTGCCACCGACCGGCACGCACGGCGGCGGAGGCCGGGGGCCACGGGGCGAGCAGGTCGGCGAGGGCCTCGCTGCCGGCGGTGCGGGCTGACGCGGAGTTCGAGGCGAGGTCGTCGAGCAGGGACTCGTCGACGACGGCCGACGTCGCGTCGAGGCGCGGGCGCGCCTGAAGCCTCGTCAGCTGCGCGATGGTCGTCGGCACGAACTCGGTGCTCACGGCCGCGAAGTCGTAGGTGCCGTCGGCGAGGTCGGTGAGCATCGCGCTGACGAAGGCCACCCAGGCCTGGTGGAGGCGGACGCCGTCGGGTCCGGTGACGAGCACCTGGAGCGAGCCGAGCGAGGTCGTGACCGCGGCCAGCGCGTTGCGCAGGACGGGGTGCGGCGCCCCGTCGGCCACGGCACCGGCGTCGCTGAGGCGCTCCACGACGTCCTCGCACGCACCCTCGGGGTCGGTCGCGTACTCGACGAGCGTGATGAAGGCGTCGGCGTCGAGGCGCAGTCGGGTGGTCGTGGCGTCGAACGTCACGCTCATGCGGGCACCAGGCCGTCGGTGCGCATGACGAGGCTCGCCGCGACGGCGTCGAGGACGGGGCCCAGCTGGCCGAGTCGCAGGGTGCCGACCCGCGTGGTGAGGGTGACGCCCGTGCCGTCGACGAGGGTCGTCCACGACTCGGTGGTCACGGACTCGTGGGCCGGGGTCGAGTGGGTCGTGAGACGGCGCAGCCCGGCACGGCCGCCGACCGTGACGTGCTCGTGGTCGAGGAGGAGGTAGCCGTCGAGCTCCTGCGACTCCCGCTGCTGCGTCGTGCGCTGCCAGTCGGCGAGCGAGCCCTGAACCTCGGCGAACGTGAGGACGACGTTGGTCCGGAAGCGGTCGGAGTCGTCCGGCTCGACGGCGGCGACGACGTCTCCGTCCGGCGAGAGCTCGATCGCGTCCCAGTGCTCGGGCACGGCGAACGACACGCTGCCCCCGCGCGTGCTCATCGTGGTGAGTCGGGGCGTCGGGTCCTGCCCCGCCCCCCGGTGGACGTCAGTCATCTGGGTGTCCTCCCCTGCGTCGCCATCTGGTTGCCAGCCGTCCCCCGACGACGTGCGATAGACATCATGGGGCCGAGACGGGGCGTATCGGGCCGGAACGGTCATAACGAATGTCCTCGGATCGTCGCGCTAGGGTCGCCGCTGTGATCGAGGTGGTCGGCGTGGGTGCGTCCGGGCTGGAGTCCCTCGGCCCGGACGGCCGCCGGCTCGTCGACGAGGCCGAGGTCGTCGTCGGCGGCGAACGCCATCTCGCCATGCTCGATGCCCGTCCCGGCCGTCGCCTCGTGCCCTGGCCGTCGCCGCTGCTCCCGGCCCTGCGGCAGGTGCTGGACGACGCCGGCACGGGTCGCGTCGTCGTGCTCGCGAGCGGGGACCCGCTCGTCTCGGGCATCGGGTCGACCCTCGTGCGCGAGCTCGGTGCGGACGCGGTGCGGATCCATCCGGCCGTCTCGTCGGTCGCCCTCGCCCGAGCCCGGATGTCTTGGGCCGCAGAGGATTCCGACGTCGTCACCCTCGTGGGGCGCGACGTCGACCGGCTCCGCCGCGACCTGGCGCCGCGGGCCCGGCTCGTCGTGCTGACGTCGGGCGACGACGCCCCCGCCCGCATCGCCTCCCTGCTCGTCGAGGAGGGGTATGCCGGCAGCCGCCTCACGGTGCTCGGTGACCTCGGCTCCCCGGACGAGTCCCGCACCGAGGGCGTGGCCGCATCGTGGGACGGCCGTCCCGCCCCTCGGTTGCACCTCGTCTGCATCGAGTGCGACCCCCACCCGGCCCGGAGCGCGAGGTCGCTCGTGCCGGGACTCGGCGAGACGGCATACGACCACGACGGGCAGCTGACGAAGCGCGTCGTGCGCGCGGCCGCGCTGGCCCACCTGGCGCCGCAGCCCGGGGACGTCATGTGGGACCTCGGTGCCGGCGCCGGGTCGGTCGGGATCGAGTTCGCGCGGCATCACCCCCGCAACGAGGTCCACGCCGTCGAACGCGACCCGGAGCGGGCCGAGCGGGCGCGGCGCAACGCGCGCGCGCTCGGGGTGCCCGGGGTGCAGGTCGTCGAGGCGGCGTCGCTCGACGTCGTCGCCTCATTGCCCCGGCCGGACGCCGTCTTCGTGGGCGGTGGGGCCACCGGCCCGCTGCTCGACGCCTGCTGGGACGCCCTCGCGCCGGGGGGACGGCTCGTCGTCCACGGCGTCACCGTCGAGACCGAGGTGCTGCTCCACGACGTGCGGGCGAGACTCGGTGGCTCGATGACCCGGATCGCCGTCGAGGACCTCGACACCATCGGATCGCTCCACGGCTGGAAGCCGGCACGGTCGATCGTGCAGTGGTCGGTGGAGAAGCCTGTGCCACCAACGGATTCGGAGACCCACTCATGACGGTCCACTTCATCGGTGCCGGCCCGGGAGCCGCCGACCTGCTGACGCTCCGTGCGGTGCGGCTCGTCGGTGAGTCGCAGGTGTGTCTCTACGCGGGCACCTACATCGGCTCCGAGGTGCTCGCGCACTGCCCCGAAGGGGCCGAGCTCGTCGACACCCAGCACCTCGACCTCGGCGCCATCACCGAGCACTGTGTCCGCGCCCACGAAGCCGGTCACGACGTGGCGCGGCTGTGCTCCGGCGACCCGTCGCTCTACTCCGCCGTCGCCGAGCAGACCCGACGGCTCGACGGCGCGGGCGTGCCGTGGGACGTGACCCCCGGCGTGCCCGCGTATGCCGCTGCGGCAGCCCTCATCGGCCGCGAGCTGACGGTGCCCGAGGTCGCCCAGTCGGTCGTGCTGACCCGGGCGCACCGCGACTCGACGCAGATGCCCGAGACCGAGTCGCTCGCCCACTTCGCCCGCTCACGGGCCACGCTCGTGCTGCACCTCGCGATCCGCCGCACGCGTGAGCTGATGGCCTCGCTCGTCGGCGACTACGGCGACGACTGCCCCGTGGTCGTCGTCGCCAACGCCGAGCAGCCCGACCAGCTCGTGCTGCGCGGCACGCTGACCGACATCGCCGACCAGGTCGAGGCGGCCGGCCTGCGCCAGGCCGCCGTCATCCTCGTGGGCCGCGCGCTCGCGGCCCGGGACACCGACGACTTCGTCGAGTCGCACCTCTACGGCACGCGGATCAGCGGGGCGACGCGAGACACGCGAAACACGCCGGGCGCCTAGGGTCCCCGTGGCGTGCCCGGACGGGCTGTGTCAGGATGCGAGTGCCGCAGTGCACGGGAAGTCGGTGTGATTCCGACGTGGTCCTCGCCACTGTGACCAAGGAGCAAGTCCCCACCATTCGCCACTGGTGACCTCAGGTTGACGCGAGTCCGACGCTGAGTCGCTGGGAAGGCTGGGGAGGCGTGACGATCTGGAAGCCAGGAGACCGGCTGCGGCGCGATCTGTCCACGAGGCATGGAACGAAAGGGTCAATCTGCCATGACCACTGCTGCATCGGCGTCTGCCGTCTCCCCGTCCACCCGCGTCCGCGTCCCCGTCTGGGCGTGGGCCCTTCTCGCGTTCGCGGTCTTCGCGCTCTACTTCGTCTCGCAGGAGAACGGTGCGCTGCTCAGCGCGCCCGCTGCGCAGATGCTCCACGAGCTGACGCACGACGCGCGTCACGCTCTCGGCGTCCCCTGCCACTGAGGTGGGCCTGAGCTTCGGCTCCGTGCTTCGGCGCGGGGTCCTTGCCGGCGTGTCCGCGGGCCTCGCGGCCGCCGTCGTCATCTGGCTCGTCGTCGAGCCGGTCATCCGCCGCGCCCTCGCGGTCGAGGATGCCCGCTCGCTCCATGGCGGGCAGTCCGCACCCACGGGCCTGCCGACGCACGGCGGCGAGGAGCCGCTCGTGTCCCGGGCCGCGCAGGTCGTCGGCGGTGCCGTCACGGCGGTCCTCGTCGGGGTCGCCGTCGGGGTCATCTTCGCCGTCGTCTTCGCCAGGATGCGTGAGCGGCTCCCCGGCCGGGGTGACTTCGGTCGCTCGATGGTGCTCGCCGCGATCGGCTTCGCGTCCGTGAGTCTCCTTCCGGCACTGAAGATCCCGTCGAACCCGCCGGCCGTCGGCGATCCGGAGACGGTCGGGCAGCGCACGATGCTGTACGCCGTCGTCCTCCTCCTCGGTATCGCGATCGCGCTGCTCGTGCCGGTGCTCGACCAGCGCCTCGCGGCGCGGGGCACGGTGGCGTCCACGCGGTGGGCCGTCGACGTCGTCGCCACCGTGGTGCTCGTCGTGCTCGTGCTGGTCCTCGTGCCGGGCTCGCCCGACGCGGTGCCGGCCGACGTGCCCGCGGCGCTGCTCTGGGACTTCCGGCTCGCGTCGCTGGCGCAGCTCGCGACGATGTGGCTGACCCTCGGCCTCGCCTTCGGACTGCTCCTCGAACGGGTCGCCGCGCCCAAGCCTGCGCTCGCGCCCGTGGCGGCGTGACGGCATACGAGAACGCCTCTGCTGACAGTGATCCCGCGGGCTCGTGCATCGTCCGTGTGTGCCGTGACTGCTGCTGCGGCACGGAACGCAAGCACCCCGGGGTCGACCACGACGGGCTCCTGGCCCGGCTCGAGGTCGGCACCCGGGGGAGTGCCCGCGTGCTGCGGAGCGCGTGCCTGCTGGCGTGCGACGAGTCGAACGTCGTCGTCGTGACACCGTCGGTGCAGGGCCGCCGGGCTGGTGGGCGACCCGTGTGGGTGCGCGCCGTGCTCGACGACGAGGCGGTCGACGCGATCACCGGGTGGGTCGCGCTCGGTGGCCCGGGCGTCGCGGACGTGCCCGCGGGGCTGGAGGAGCAGGTGTTCGCCCCGAGCGGCCTGTCACTGACGTGGACGGCGGTCTGACGCGGCCCGTCACGAGTCGGCGCGGACGTCCAGTCCGACCTCGACGGTGTCGCCCTCCTGGACGTCCTCGGCGCGGCGGACGGCGACCTTGAGGGGGACGACGTAGCCACCGTCCTTCGGCCACAGCGACGTCGCCCAGCGCGTGCGCCCGATGCGAGCCGTGACCGGGATCATGCCCCAGCCGTAGCTGATGTGGGCGACGTCGTGGAGGGCCTGGGACTCGTCCTCGGGCACGGTGACGAAGTAGTAGGGCGACGGGCCCCGCCACTCCCAGACCTCGGCCGTGAACTCCAGCTCCATGGCCACAGGATGGCACCGATCAGCGGGTGGTTCGCGACACCGACCGCGCCTCGTGCCGGACCCGCCAGACCGGGCGCCCTAGTCCTTCGAGACCGTCACCGAGGCGAAGAGGTTGAGTCCCAGCTGTTCCGCCAGGTACTTGGTGACCAGCTGACCGCGCACGCTGTTGCCCGCCACGTCCAGGGGAGGGGAGAACGTGGCCAGGCCACCCTTGCCGGGTGCGACGGTGACGATGCCGCCGCTCACCCCGCTCTTGCCGGGGACCCCGACCTCGTAGAGCCAGTCGCCGGACAGCTCGTACAGGCCGGCTGTCGCCATCACCGCCAGAACACGCCGACACACGCCGCGCCCGACGACCGTCTCTCCGGTCACCGGGTTCACGCCACCGTTGGCGAGCGTGGACGCCATGACCGCGAGGTCGTGGACGTTGACGTCGAGAGAGCACTGGCGGGTGTAGACGTCGGTGGCCTCGTCGGGGTCGAAGTAGAGACGGCCGTAGCTCTGCAGCAGGTGGGCGATGCCTTGGTTGCGCAGGTTGGTGGCGGACTCCGAGGCGTAGACCCTCTCGTTCAGGCTCAGCTCACGGCCGGCGAAGCGCGAGAGGCCGTCCCTGATCCGGTCCCACTTCTCCGCCGCCGTGCTCCCCGGCACCAGACTCGTGGCCGCCATCGCGCCCGCGTTGACCAACGGGTTCATCGTCCTGTCCAGGTTGAGCTCGACCGCCACCAGCGAGTCGAAAGGGAAACCGGTGCTGTTGACCCCGAGCAGGCGGCGCGCGTCGACGCCTCCGACCGCCTCGCAGACCAGCGCGAACACGAACGGCTTCGACACGCTCTGGATCGAGAACGTCGTCTCGACGTCTCCGATCTCGAACGACCTTCCTCGAGCTCCCACCACCGAGATGCCGAACCAGTCCGGCGACGCCTCGGCCAGGACCGGGATGTAGTCGGCCACGGCACCCTCGCGGTTTGCCCGGTACCGCTCGTACGCCTCGGTGACCGCGGCCCTGACGTCGTCCGGTTCCGGCAGCTCACCGGTCGAGATCGACGACCTGGCCGCCTCCTCGTCGAACGGCAGCTGCTCGTGCATCGACAGCTTGCTCATGGCGCGCCTCCAACGCTGGATGTGCGAAGCCTATGACACGCCTGGGGCGCCGCCAGGGCCTTCAGATCTCCGGCCCGGGTGCGAGAGCTCGTACGAAAGACTGCAGGACCGCGGAGGGCGATCCGGTCTGGCGTGCCTCCCGGTGATCCCCCGACGTGTCACTCGGTGGCGGCTCGACGCTGCTCGTCGTCGAAGGCCAGGTGGACGGCTGCCTCCTTGGCGGAGGCGCCGGCGGCGACGGCCGAACGGGTCAGCCCGATGTTGCGCGAGGTGGCGGCCATGGCTGCGGCGACCCGGCCTCGGCCGTAGGTCATCGAGTGTGCGGCCGCGACGCCGAGGCTCGACCCGACCTCGATGGCGTCCTGGTCGGCGCCCATGTAGAGGAACTACCACGCGTACTCGGAGGTCTGCCGCTCGATGAGCGCCTTGACCTGGGCGTGGGTGAGCTCGCGCGAGGAGTTCTCGTGGCCGTCGGTCATGATGCCGACGATGACGACGCCGGGCCGCTCGTGCTCGGGCAGGGCGGCGAGGCGGCCGCCCGCCTCGCCCAGGAGGCGTCCGATGGAGTCGAGCAGTGCGGTGGACCCGCGTGGTGACAGGGTGAGCGGCGGCACGTCGGCCACGGGTACGTCCTGGTAGACCTCCTCGTACCGGTCGTCGAACTGCGCCAGGGTGACCCTGCAGTCGCCGGGCTGGCTGCGCTGCTCGGCGATGAACGCGTCGAAGCCGCCCTCCGTGTCGTCCTTGATCGACTGCATCGACCCGCTGCGGTCGAGCAGGAAGTAGAGGTGCGTGAGGTTCGGGTCTGTCATGGCGTCTCCTTCGTGGTCGGGCTGGGCTGGTGGTCCTCAGGTGCTGCTGCTGCGGCGGGCGCGGAAGCGGATCGGGGGATCCGACGCCTCGGGCGCGGGCCGGTGGCGTCCTTCCTCGAGGTCGTAGCGGGCACGCTCGACACCGGCGGCAGTGACACGTCCGGCCTCGGAGCCGTAGGCGCCGAGCAGGCTCGTGCGGGCCAGGCGCGGCCCGACGGCGTTCTCCGACAGGCCGGCCAGGGCACCAGCAGTCCGGATGGTGCCGCCCTCGGCCACGAGGACCGCCGCCATCGCCTCGTCGACAGCGGACGTCAGGTGCTCCTGGGCGGCCCGCAGAAGCGGCAGCGCGTCGAGGGGGCGGGAGGCGTCCGCACGGTCGAGCGCCTGGCGCGCGGCGTCGATCGTCGTACGCAGGGACTGCTCCGTCTCGGCCGGGAGAGACCGTCGTGCTTCGTCGCTCATCCACCCACCCTAGGCGCAGTAACTGCGGCACCGCAACAGATGAGCCGTCGGGTTCATCTCGTCCCGGGGTGCTTCTCCCGCCAGGCGTCCGAGGCCGGGGTCGACAGCCATTCCTCGGAAGGGATCAGTCGGTCGACGCCGTAGTAGACGGCGGCGCAGTTGCCGGCCCAGTCGGGCGAGGTGGTGTAGCGGAACGGCTCGGTCGACTTGGCGATGGGAGTAGGCGTGAAACGCACGATGCGCTTGCCCTCGCGGATTTGTTGCACTACGGCTGCGGTGTTCTTGTCCCAGGCCTTCGCGCGGTCGGTCATCTCGTGCACGAGCGCGGTGTTCCGCGGCACGATGGACCCCAGCAACACCGTGCTGGACAGGGCCGACACTCCGAGTAGCGCCGCCATGGCCGGAACCGCCACTCTCCACTGCCAGCCGCTGACGCGGCGGCCCAGCCAGTAACCGGCCGCGGCACCGTAGAGGGCGGCCGTCACGATGGCGGGGATCAGGAAGCTCGTCCAGGCGCGCTGGTACGTCCAGCCGTTGGGCCCGTAGCCATGTCGCAATCCCGCGATGACGCCGAACGATGCGATCACCACCAGGACGGCTGGCAGTACGACCACGAGGAGCTTGCGCGGAAGGGTCCACGAGCCGCCGGCGAACGGCAGAGACGTCCGGCGCAGAGCAGTGCTGCTGGCGAGCAGACCGACCAGGAGCCCGGCGACGATCGCGGCGTAGTAGGCGGGCTGGGAGAGGATGATCTCCCACGAGCCGAGCCATCCGTGAACGGCCTCCGAGAGGCCGCGGGCCGACAACAACGACGGCTGTTCGTGCGTGTACGCCACTGTGGTCCGGAGGCGCTGGCCGGGCGAGAAGTACAGGACGGCGAATCCGGCGAGCATGCCCACGAGCCAGACGGCGAGCCATGTGATCGGCAAGCGCGCCCGGCGGTCGCGCCTGGCCAGCAGGGCAAGCAGCAGGGCCGTCCCCGCATAGACGCTGCTGACCACGAAGAAGGCCTCGCCGAGGGATCCGATCACGAAGCCCATGAGCGACGCGAGCACGACAGCCGTGACTCGCACCCACCGCCGCGGGCTGCGTGCCGCGAGCATGAGGATGATGACGTTCCAGATGCCCAGGATCACCGGGAGCGTGTGCGTGACGGTGGCAGCGGGCCAGAAGAGGATCTGGTACACCTCGTTGCCGGCGAAGAACGTGAGCGCCGACACGACGACCGCCAGGAGCCCAGCCGCCGCCGCGGGCCATCGCCATCGAAGGTGGCGCAGGGTCAGGAACAACACGGTGAAGATCCCGAGCGTCAGCGTGATGATCAGGACGAACGGCAGCACGCGTGCGCCACGGAGCCCGTCCGCGAAGACCAGAACCTGGCCCACGTGGTAGGCCAGCCGCCCGTTCACCTTGAAGTAGTAGTAGTCGATGAACCCCAGTGAGCCGTAGTGGCGGATCCGTGCCGCCGCGCACCAGTCGTCCGCCGCCAGGCGAACGGCCGGGCCTGCGAACGCGCCCAGCGCGAGCAGGTGCACAGCGACGACGGCGGGCGGAAGCATCAGCAGCGCCCAGAGCCACGGCCGCCGCCGGCCTCGGCCTGATGGCCGCTCGTCGTGGGCGACCGACGTTTCTGTGGCGTGCTCGGCCTCGGGGAAGGCAGAAGGACTCATCAGATCGGTACCCATCGACGGACTTGCGGCAGGAGCACGACGTGACGGATGAACCGGCAGACATGCTACTCCTCGGCGACGTGCGGCGGCCCGTGAACGCCTCAGCGTCGAGATGACCAGCGATCTGTCTGCGTCACCAGCGACACCGCCGCCCCAGCCGTGCCGAGCGCGATGTCACGCAAGTCGTGCCTGTGTGTTCCATCGCCCTGGGCATACGAACGCAGCTGAATCGCGCTGTAGCTCGCGAACAATCCGGTCATCGGCAGGAAAGGCCGTCTGGAGCGGCTCGACGTCTGGAGGTCAGCTGACGTATCGCGGTGTCCACACCTGGCCGGTGTCGGTGACGCGGGTCCCGGAGGCGCACACGATGATGAGGCACTTCATGTCGATCGTTGCCGGGTCGAGCTCGGCGAGGGTCGTCACCGTGAGCGACTCCTCGGCTCGGCCGACGTCACGTCCGACGACGACGACGGTCGCGGGGTCGCGCTCCTCGAGGAAGACCTCGCGGGCGCGGGACACCTGCTCGGTCCGGCTGCGTGAGGCGGGGTTGTAGAGGGCGACGACGAGGTCGGCCGACGCCGCCGCCCGCAGACGCTTCTCGATGACGGCCCACGGCTTGAGCCGGTCGGAGAGTGACATGATCGCGAAGTCGCCGCCCAGCGGTGCGCCGGCACGCGCGGCGACGGCCTGCGCGGCGGTGACGCCGGGCAGGACGCGGACGGGCACGTCGGCGTAGCCGTACGTCTCGGCGGCCTCGAAGACGGCGGAGGCCATCCCGAAGACGCCGGCGTCGCCGCCCGAGACGACGGCGACGCGCTCGCCCTTGCGGGCCAGCTCCAGCGCGTCCCGGGCGCGGTCGACCTCGACGGTGTTGCCTGACGCATGGCGCGTCAGACCTTCGCGCTGAGGGACGCGGTTGACGTAGGGCGCGTAGCCGACGACGTGACCGACCTCGGCGAGAGCGGCTGACGCCTCCGGGGTGAGCCAGCGGTCGGGACCCGGGCCCAGACCGATGACGACGACCTCGCCGCGGACATCCGCCTCCGGGTCTCCTTGCGGGACAGCAGTATCGACGGTGACTGAGGTCACCGCACGGCCGGCGGCATCGGCGCGCAGGTCGCGACCGGGGACGACGACCATCGACATGTACGGCACGGTCGACGCGTCGACGTCGGCGACGGGGAGCACGCGCTCGGCCTCGGAGCTGGCCCGCTCGACGTAGCGCGCCTCGTCGAGGCGACCGGCCTGGCGCAGGGCCTCCCGGACGTTCTCGAACGTGCGACCGAGCTTCATGACGACGGCGGCCTCGGTGTCGGCGAGCCGCCGTGCGAGCTCCGGCACCGGGAGCGTCCCCGGCAGGATCGTCAGCACGTCCTCGTGCCGGCACAGTCCGGTTGCGACGGCGGCCGCCGACCCACTGACCGACGTGACGCCCGGGATGACCGCGGTGTCGTAACGGTCGGCGAGACGGTCGTGGAGGTACATGTACGTGCCGTAGAAGAGCGGGTCGCCCTCGGCCAGGACGACGACGTTGCGACCCGAGTCCAGATGTCCTGCAAGGCGATCGGCCGACTCGTCGTAGAAGTCGGCCATGAGGCCGTGGTAGCCGAGGGGGTGCTCCGTCGTGCCCGTGGTGACGGGGTAGGCGAGAAGCTCCTCGACGACTCCCTCACGGAAGTACGAGGCAGCGATGCGGCGCGCGATCGAGTCGCCCCGCGGACCGCTGTGGAAGGCGACGACGTCGGCCTCGCCGATGAGCCGCGCAGCCTTGACCGTGACGAGCTCGGGATCGCCCGGCCCGACGCCGACGCCACGGAGCCAGCCGGTCACAGCTCCTCCTCGCGGGCGAGCGCGTTGACAGCGGACGCCGCGAGGGCGGAGCCGCCACGCCGACCGTGGACGACGAGCCACGGGATGTCGAAGGGGTTATCGGCCAGGGCGACCTTCGACTCCGCGGAGCCGATGAAGCCGACCGGGATCCCGACGATGGCAGCCGGGCGCGGTCCGCCGTCGGCGATGGTCTCGAGGAGGTGGAAGAGGGCCGTGGGTGCGTTGCCGATCGCGACGACGGCGCCCTGGAGGCGGTCGCCCCAGAGCGAGACGGCGGCCGCGGATCGAGTGGTGCCCCAGGTCTTCGCGAGTGCGGGCACCCGCTCGTCGCGCAGCGTGCAGATGACCTCGTTGTCCCAAGGCAGGCGGGCACGCGTGATCCCGGAGGCGATCATGTGCGCGTCGGTGAGGATCGGGGCGCCGGCCCGCAGCGCTGTCCGCGCGGCCGTGACGAGCCGGGGGTGCACGGCGATGTGCTCGGTGAGGTCGACGTCGCCACTCGCGTGGACCATCCGCACGGCCACGACTCGGGCGTCCTCGGGCAGGTGGTCGAGGCGGGCCTCGGCCCGGATCGTCGCGAACGACCGTCGGTAGATCTCCTCCCCGTCCGTCACGTAGTCGTAGCGCCGCGTCGGCGCCTGCCGTGTCTCGGTGGTCACGTCCATGAGGACTCCTGCTGGGCGATGGTGGACAAGGCGTCATCGGTGGAGCGTGGGGCCAGCACGTCGACGTATGCCGTCGCGGGCGTGCCGCAGCGGCGCTCGCACCCGCTCACGTGCACGGGGAGGTGCCCGCCGGGAAGCACGGGGGCGAGGTCGCGGGCCAGGGCTCGGGTGTCCAGGGCGGACCGTGCGCAGCCGGGGAGGCCGGTGCAGGCGTGCAGTCGCGTCCAGGGGGAGTCGGCGCGGGTCACGAGGCCGGCCGCTTCGAGCTCGGCCAGCGCCGCAGCGGCGTTCTCGATGACAAGCGAGCGCCAGGGGGTGACGAGCACGCGATCCGTGACCTGCGCGAGCGTGGCGACGTGGTCGGGTCGAAGCAGACCCAGGGGCACGGCGACGACGGCGTGGTCGCCGACGGCCCCGAGGGGTCGCTCCGGTCGACGCGGCAGGCCGAGCCCGACCGTGGGCTCGGGTCCGAGCGGCGCCGCGAGATCGCTGACGTGCCAGACGGTTTCGTCGCCGCCAGACTGCCGGACGAACTCGTGAGCGAGCGCGACCAGCCGAGGCACCGCGGCTGCCAGCGGCACCTCCCAGCCCCGGTCCGTGCCCCCGGCCAGCACGACGCCGCGACCCGGGCCGGTGGCCATCAGGCCGAGGTCGAAGGACTCGCCCACGACGTCACCACGCCCGTCGTCGAGGACGAAGAGGAAGCGACCGCCGAGATGGGCGAGGTCCGGATCGGCGCACAGCGCGGCGTCGAGGGTGCGGGTCACGGGACGCAGGTCACAGTGCCCGGCGCCGTCGAGGCCCGAGAGCGGTGACGCGACGACGTTGCGCACGAGCTCATGGCTCGCCGATGGGACGAGCCCGGTCGCCCGGATCGACTCATGGATCCGCGGCGTCAGCGGGTCGGGGAGCCCGCGCAGCTGAAGTGCTCCGCGAGAGGTCAGCTGGATGGACGGATCCGATTGTCCCGCAACGACATCCATGAGGGTGGACAGTGCGTCGATGCGCACCGGCTGACCAGCAGGACGGAGCCGCACGATCGAGCCGTCGACCGCCACGAAGGGTCGGCTCACACCGGGACAGGCGTCGCCTGCCCGGTGCTCTCGGCTCGACGGGGCGGTCACGCGGCACATGCTAGGCCCGAGCCCCGCGAGTGCAAGACGGCCGTCTCGGGCTATGGTGGGCCCAGCGTCGTCGACCCAGGAACCCGGTGAGAATCCGGGACGGTCCCGCCACTGTGAGCCGCCACCCGAAAGGGAGGCGGTGAGTCAGGAACTGCCGACAGCGCTTCTCTTTCCTTTCGACCGCGGGGCGTGGACACCCCGCCGAGGAGTTCCAGTGACGCGCATCGCGCTGCTCTCGACGTCTGACACCGACCTGCTGTGTGCCCGCGGGAGCGGCGCCGACTACCTGCTGGCCAACCCGTCACGGCCCGGCCACACCTCGATGGCCGAGGCCATCGAGGCCGCCGACATCGTCGTGGCGCGCATCCTCGGCGGCCCCCAGGACCTCTGCGAGGGCTTCCGCCGGATCCGGGCCACGGACACGCCGATGGTCGTGCTCGGTGGTGAGCAGACGCCGCACGCCGCGCTCATGGAGCTCTCGACGGTCGCGCCCGGCGTCGTCGCCGAGGCCCATCGCTACCTCGCCGAGGGCGGCGCCGCCAACCTCCGGGAGCTGCACGCCTTCCTCGGCGACACGCTCCTCATGACGGGCGAGGGCTTCGAGCCGCCCGTCGCCCTGCCGACGTGGGGAGTCCTCGACCGTCCCGAACCCGACTCCGAGCCGGCGGTCAGCGGCCACTCCCGTCCTCGCGTCGGGATCCTCTTCTACCGCGCCCAGTTCGCCGCCGAGAACGTCGCGTACGTCCACGCCCTCGCCGACGCCGTCGACGCCGCCGGCGGCGTCGGAGTCCCCGTGCACGTGTCCTCGCTGCGCGACGCCCCGGCCGACCTGCTCGAGCACCTCACGGCATACGACGTGCTCGTCACGACCGTCCTTGCGGCGGGCGGCACGAAGCCGGGCACGGCGAGTGCCGGCGAGGACGACGAGGCCTGGGACGTGCAGGCGCTGGCGGCTCTCGACGTGCCGATCATCCAGGGCCTCTGCCTGACGTGGAGCCGCGACCAGTGGGACGCGAGCGACGACGGGATGAGCCCGCTCGACGTGGCGACACAGGTCGCCGTGCCGGAGTTCGACGGTCGCATCATCGGAGGGGTCTTCTCCTTCAAGGAGACCGACGCCGACGGCCTGCCGCACTACGTGCCCGACCCAGAGCGCTGCGCGCGCCTCGCGACGCTGGCCGTCAACCACGCCCGCCTGCGCCACACCCCGCCCGCCGAGCGGCGCATCGCGATCGTCCTCTCGGCGTACCCGTCGAAGCACTCGCGCATCGGCAACGCCGTCGGCCTCGACACCCCCGTCTCGATCATCCGGCTGCTGCGGGCCATGCGCGACGCCGGCTACGACCTCGGCGAGCCGGGCGACATCCCCGGCACCGGACCGCTCGAGCCCGTCGACGGCGAGACGCCCGACACGACCGCGGGCAACGCCCTCATCCACGCGCTCGTCGAGGCCGGTGGGCAGGACGAGGACTGGCTGACCCAGGAGCAGCTGAGCGGCCAGCCGGTGCGCATCCCGGCCGCCCGCTACCGCGAGCACTTCGACGCGCTGCCCGACGAGCTGCGCACCGCCGTCGCGAAGCACTGGGGCGAGGCGCCCGGCCAGGTCTTCGTCGACCGCCACACCGACCCCGACGGCGAGCTCGTCGCGGCGAGCATCCGCGCCGGCAACGTCGTCGTCCTCGTCCAGCCCCCGCGCGGCTTCGGCGAGAACCCGATCGCGATCTACCACGACCCAGACCTGCCGCCGACCCACCACTACCTCGCCGTCTACGACTGGCTCGCAAGGGAGTTCGGTGCCCACGCCGTCGTCCACATGGGCAAGCACGGCAACCTCGAGTGGCTTCCCGGCAAGAACCTCGCGCTGTCCGCAGCGTGCGGGCCCGACGCGACGATCGGCGGGATCCCCCTCGTCTACCCCTTCCTCGTCAACGACCCCGGCGAGGGCAGCCAGGCCAAGCGCCGCGCCCACGCGACGATCGTCGACCACCTCGTGCCGCCGATGGCGCGCGCCGAGTCCTACGGCGACATCGCCCGACTCGAGCAGCTCCTCGACGAGTACGGCAACGTGTCCGTCATGGACCCGGCGAAGGCGCCGGCGCTGCGGGCCGAGATCTGGACCCTCATCCAGTCCGCGCAGATGCACCACGACCTCGGTCTCGACGAGCGCCCCGGCGACGACGAGTTCGACGAGTTCGTCATGCACGTCGACGGCTGGCTCTGCGAGGTCAAGGACGTCCAGATCCGGGACGGCCTCCACGTCCTTGGCGAGGCCCCCACGGGGGAGGGCCTCGCCAACCTCGTGCTCGCGATCCTGCGGGCCAACCAGGTGTTCGCCGGCGCGGTCGGCGCGGTGCCTGGACTGCGGACGGCGCTCGGCCTGAGTGAGGGGCATGCCGAGCGCTCGTCCGTGGACGATGCCGAGGAGCAGGCGAGCGCGCTCGTCGCCGCTCTCGCCGAGGCCGGCTGGGACGAGGCCGCCGTGCCCGGCATCGTGCGCGACCGGCTGGGTCCCGACCCGCAGGTCGACACCGATGGCGTATGCCGTTCGCTGGCCTTCGCGTGCCGAGAGGTCGTCCCGCGGCTGCGCGCCACGACGGGCGAGATCGACGCGGTGCTCCATGCGCTCGACGGCGGCTACGTGCCGGCCGGTCCGTCGGGGTCGCCCCTGCGTGGCCTCGTCAACGTGCTGCCGACCGGCCGCAACTTCTACTCCGTCGACCCCAAGGCGATCCCGAGCCGACTCGCCTGGGAGACGGGGCAGCACCTCGCCGACGACCTGCTCGCCCGGCACCGCGCCGACACGGGCGAGTGGCCGCGCTCGGTCGGCCTCTCGGTGTGGGGCACGTCGGCGATGCGCACGTCGGGCGACGACATCGCCGAGGTGCTCGCGCTCCTCGGCGTGCGGCCCCGCTGGGACGAGATGTCGCGCCGGGTCGTCGGCCTCGACGCGATCCCGCTCGCCGAGCTCGGACGCCCGCGCATCGACGTCACGGTCCGCATCTCCGGCTTCTTCCGCGACGCCTTCCCGCACGTCATCGCGATGCTCGACGACGCCGTGCAGCTCGTCGCCGACCTCGACGAGACACCCGACGACAACTACCTCCGGGCGCACGTCGCGGGCGACCTCGCCGAGCACGGCGACGCCCGCCGCGCAACGACCCGGATCTTCGGCAGCAAGCCCGGCTCCTACGGCGCCGGCATCCTCCCGCTCATCGAGTCGGGCAACTGGCGCTCGGACGCCGACCTCGCGGAGGTGTACGCGACGTGGGGCGGCTTCGCCTACGGGCGCGAGCTGGACGGCATACCTGCTCGGGCCGACATGGAGCGCACGTACGCGCGGATGGACGTCGCCGCGAAGAACATCGACACGCGCGAGCACGACATCGCCGACAGCGACGACTACTTCCAGTACCACGGCGGCATGGTCGCGACGGTGCGCGCGCTCACCGGGCGCGAGCCGAGGGCGTACGTCGGCGACTCGACGACGCCGGACTCGGTGCGCACCCGCAGCCTCACCGAGGAGACGGCGCGCGTCTTCCGCGCGCGCGTCGTCAACCCGCGCTGGATCGCGGCGATGCGGCGGCACGGCTACAAGGGCGCCTTCGAGCTCGCGGCAACCGTCGACTACCTCTACGGCTTCGACGCGACGGCCGGCGTCGTGACGGACTGGATGTACGAGCAGCTCGCCCAGACGTACGTGCTCGACAAGGAGAACCGCGACTTCCTCCAACACGCGAACCCGTGGGCGCTGCACGGGATGATCGAGCGGCTCCACGAGGCCGTCGATCGCGGGCTCTGGGAGGAGCCGGACCCCGGGCTCCTCGCGGACCTGCAGCAGGTCTACCTCGACGTCGAGGGCGACCTCGAGGACTGACGTGGCCGGCTCGACCTGCGGCGGGCCCGGCGGGGACGTCGGCCGTGCCCGCGTCGGGCGGTCCCGAGCGTCGGGGGTCAGAACTGCAGGCCGCGCATGTCGTGCTCGACGACGTCGACGTCGCCACACCGCTTGCAGGTCAGGATCGTGCGTCCCTTCAGCTTCAACCGCGTGTAGCGGTGGCCGAGGATGAGGCACTTGAGGTTTCGTCGCGCCATCCTCCGAGTCTCCTCCGGCGGCGCCGTTGCGGCAGCGAATCGCGCTAGCTGAGTATGCCGTGGGCGGCGTTCCAGCGCCGTGCGCCCTGGTAGGCGTCGACCATGCCCCAGACCCAGAAGCCGAGCACCCCGACGATCCCGACGAGGACGATCACGAACAGCCAGCTCACGAAGTAGCCGATGAGGATCCCGACCCCCTTGGCGACATCACCGTTGATCATGCTGCCGAGACCGGGCATGAAGAAGGACGCGAGGACGGCGACGGCCGGGTTCTTCGGGGCGACCTGCGTGTAGTAGACCGGTGTGCCGGCCGGGGCGGCCGGACCGGACGGGCGCGACGGGGGCGACGGGGGCGGCCAGTCGGCGTGTCCCCAGGGCGCGTTCGCCGTGCTGTGGGGCAGCCCGTGGGCGTCCGTCGCCGCCACCGGCGGGTCCATGGGCGGGCGGGTGTGGGGTGTCCAGGCGCGACCGTCCCAGTAGCGCTCGCCCTCACCGGCCGGGTACCAGCCGGGGGGAGCGGAAGGTCCCTCGTTCATGCTCGAGCTCCTCAGCATCGTGAGAGTCCGAGCGTATGTCGGGACGCGCCCACGTCTGCGCGTTTTGTCAGGGAGCGAAGGGCGTCAGGCAGAACGGGTGGCCGGCGGGGTCGAGCAGCACGCGCCAGCGGTCGTCGGGCTGCGGGTCCGCACGGCGTGCCCCGAGGCGCACGGCGCGCTGGGTCTGGGCGTCGAGGTCCTCGACGTCGACGGTGACGTCGAGGTGCACGATCGAGTGGTCGGGCCACGTCGGCTCGTGATGGTCTCCGACCGCCTGGGCCACGAGGACCAGGCCGCCGACGTCGACGGCGGAGGCGCCGTCGTGCGACCAGAGCACGGTGCCGTCGAAGAGCTCTGCGTAGAACGCCGCGAGCGCCCCATGGTCGGCGCAGTCGAGCGACACGGCGCTGACCCGAAGGGGGCGTGGCCGGTCCGTCATGACTTCTCCTCGTCGGTCGGCGCCGCCTCGGGAAGGACGGGCTGGTCGGTGGGGTAGAGGCCGACGGCGAGGCCGTAGACCGTGTCGCCGGAGCGCGGCAGGGCGGTGAACTCGCGCACGAGCCCCTCGACGCGGCGCCAGAACTCCGACGCGCTCTCCCTGGGGATCCGGACGTGCCGAAGTGTCGAGTAGAGCGTGTCGTCCTCGTGGGCAGGCACCGACTCGGCAGCGGCGACCGAGAGACCGTTGACGCAGACGGGGACCGTCGGGTCGCCGGGGTGGCGGGCGACGCCGATGGTGATGGTGCGCCCGGTGCGTCCGTAGTAGCGCTCGTCGATGGCACGCACGCGGCGGGTCCGCACGACCCGCAACATCCCGGCGTCGACGAGCACGCCGACGTGGTGGGCGACGGTGCTCTTGGGCCTACCGACGGCGGCGGCCAGCTCGGCCACGGTGGCCGCCCGCTCGAGCACGAGGTCGAGGAGCGAGGAGCGCAGCGGGTCGGCGATCGCCCGCAGCTGGGCAGGTGTCGTCAGCTCCACCGCGTCGGGGAGCTCGTAGTCAGGCAGCTGCGGGCTATTGATCGACATTGTTGGATCAGTCTAGATTGTTGGATCAACAGCAGGGAAACCATCGAGCACAGGAGCAAGCATGGCCGACGTCCTCCTCCTCCACCACGCCCAGGGCCAGACCCCGGGCTTCCTCGCCTTCGCCGACGCCCTGCGCGCCGCGGGCCACACCGTCCACACGCCCGACCTCTACGGAGGGGAGAGCTTCGCGACCCTCGACGAGGGGATGGCCAAGGCGCGGTCGATCGGCTTCGGAGCCCTCCAGGAGCAGGGAGTGGCCGCGGCCGACGGCCTGCCCGACGACCTCGTCTACGCCGGCTTCTCCCTCGGGGTCATGGCCGCGCAGCGGCTCGCCCAGACCCGACCGGGTGCCCGCGGCGCGATCCTGCTCGACTCGGCGATCCCGCTCGGCGAGTTCGCGCCCGACTGGCCCGCGGGCGTCCCCGTCCAGATCCACGGCGGCGAGGCCGACGAGTTCTTCATGGACGAGGGTGACGTCGACGCGGCCCGTGCCGTCGTCGCGGCGGCCGAGGACGGCGAGCTCTTCACGTATGCCGGCTGCGGCCACCTCTTCGCCGACGCGAGCTCGACGGCCTACGACCCCGAGGCCGCCGCCCTCGTGCAGCAGCGCGTCCTCGACTTCCTCGCCCGGGTCTGAGGAGGTCAGTTCCGGGCTTCGGCCCGGAGGGCCTCGCGCGTCAAGGCGAAGTAGATCTCGTCGGACCGGGTGCCGTCCGGGTTGGGCAGGCGACCGCTGAGCCGTCCCTCGGCCCGGAAGCCGGCCTTCGCGGCCACCCGGCCGGAGGCCTCGTTGCCGACCTTGTGCCCGAGCTCGAGCCGGGCGAGCCCCGTCTCCTCGAGCGCCCACCGCGACACGAGCCGCAGGGCCCGGGTCGTGAAGCCGCGCCCGCGGAAGGCGGGCAGCACGCCGTAGCCGACGAGGCCGGTGCCGGGCGGGCCCATCCGCATGATGCCGATGACGCCCGCGCCCTCACCGGAGGCGGCGTCGACGATGACGAAGCGCGCCGCCCGTCCGCGGCGCCACTCGATCGCGGCCGAGGCCGTCCTGCGTCGCGCCTCGTCGTCGGTCAGCGGCCGGCCCGCGAAGTCCCAGCGCAGCGACTCCTCGTTGTTGTGCTCGTCCCGCACGGTCTCCCAGTCGGCAGCGGTGATCGGCCGCACCGTCACCACCCCGTCGCCCATCGGCGCCGTCTCCGGGAAGGCGCTCGGTCCCGGCCCCGCCGGCATGTCCACGGGCGGCCGCAGCAGGTAGGTGTCCATGACCCAGCCGTGGCGCTCGCGGGCCTCGGCACGCAGCCGGCGCACCCCGTCGACGACGTCGGCCAGACGGCCGTGCACGAGCAGCTCGTCGGGCGTGCCGAGGTAGGCGCCCCACCAGAGCTCGAGGTCGGGGAAGACGCCGGCGAGCTCCGCGCAGGCGAGGTGCCCGTCGAGCATGACGACGACGTCGCCGAGCGCCGGGTCGTACTCGTCGACGAGCCGCCGGCCGGTCGTGATGTGGATCGGGGCGCCGATGCGGTTGAGCGGGATCCGGTGGCGCGCAGCGAGCAGCTGCGGCGCGCTGATCCCGGCGATGACGTCGTGCTCGACGGTGATCCCGGCTGCGGCGTACCGCTCGACGAGCGCGTCGACGACCCGGATCGTCGAGTCGTAGAACGCCGGGTCGCCCCACACGAGGAAGCCGACGGTCGTCTCACCGGCGTCGAGCCCGTCGATGACCTCCGCGTACGCGTCGACCCGTGCCGCGTGCCAGTCCCGCACCCCGCGGTCGTATGCCGTCGCGTCGCGTTCGGCGTCCGGCCCGCGTCGCGGGTCGGTGACCTCCACGACGCGGTACGCGTGGTCGGCCGGGATGAGGGCGTCGCACACGGCCTGCCGGGCGGCGACGAGGTCGGACTTCACGTCGCCCTTGTCGGCGACGAGGAAGATGTCGACGGTGGCGAGGGCACGGGCCGCCTCCCCGGTCACGTGACCGGGGTCGCCCATGCCGATCCCGATGACGCGGATGCGCTCGATCACGGGGTCGCTCCGATCCGGGTGAAGGAGAGGAGGCCGTCGATGTCGACGTGCTCCTCGAGGGCGTCGGCGAGGGTGTCGAGCATCCGCTCCCGTCGCTCCGCGAAGCCCGGGGCGTCGGCGTGCGGCTGCCACTCCGATCCTGCCGCGCGGGCGACCTCCGCGAGCCAGGCACGACGGAAAGTGTCGCTCTCGAAGGCACCGTGCCACATCGTGCCCCACACCTGGCCGACGTTCCAACCGTCCAGGAAGCCCTGTGCCACAGCGGGATCCGTCGCTCGCACGTCGTCGAGGGGCAGGCGTCGTGCGATGCCGTGGTGGATCTCGTAGGCCGTGTCCACGGCGTGGTCGCCCCAGGCCCCGGCGGGCCGCGCGAGCACCTTCGACGCGCCGAACTCGACGCGCACGGGCAGGTGTCCGAGGCCCGGCACGACCCCGACGCGGCCCTCGATGTCGTCCTCGATCTCGTGCCCGAGCATCTGGTAGCCGCCGCACACGCCGAGCACGGGGCGTCCGGCCGCGACGCGGCGGTCGACGACCTCGGCAAGGCCGCGCTCGCGCAGCCACTCGAGATCGCTTGCGGTCGAACGGGATCCGGGCAGGACGAGGAGGTCTGCCGCGTCGGCGACGGCCGGGTCGATCGTCACGAGGACGTCGACGCCGGGCTCGGCAGCAAGGGCGTCGACGTCGGTGGCGTTCGAGATGCGGGGCAGCCGGATGACGGCCACCTTGAGCCGGTCCCGCGAGGTCGCCGACAGTGCGGTCGAGGCCCGCCAGTGACCGACCTCGAGGGTGTCCTCGCTGTCGAGCCACACGTCGAGGAGCCACGGGATGACCCCGTGGAACGGCACGCCGGTGCGGTCGGTGATGCTGTCGAGTCCCGGCTCCAGCACCGACACGTCGCCGCGGAACTTATTGATGACGAAGGACTTCAGGAGTGCGCGGTCGTCCTCGTCGAGGAGCGCCCACGTGCCGTAGAGCGAGGCGAGGATGCCGCCGCGGTCGATGTCGCCGACGACGACGACCGGCAGGCCGAACTCGCGCGCCAGCCCCATGTTGACGTAGTCGCCCGAGCGGAGGTTGATCTCGGCGGGGGAGCCCGCGCCCTCGCACACAACGAGCTCGTAGGCGTCGGCGAGCTCGCGGTAGGCCGCGAAGGCGGCGTCGGCCAGGTGGGCCCGCCCGGCGGCATACTGCCCCGCCTCCAGCGTCCCGGCCGGCTCACCGCGCACGACGATGAACGACCGGCGGTCGGTGCCGGGCTTGAGCAGGACGGGGTTCATCGCCGTCGTCGGCTCGACCCGGGCCGCGACGGCCTGGAGCCACTGCGCCCGGCCGATCTCTCCGCCGTCGAGACAGACCATCGAGTTGTTCGACATGTTCTGCGCCTTGAACGGGGCGACCCGCACGCCGCGGCGTGCGAGGGCGCGGCACAGGCCGGCGACGATGACGGACTTGCCGGCGTCGGACGACGTGCCGGCGACGAGGAGGCCGGAGGCGGCGGGCGAGGGCACCTGACCATCCTGCCGGACGAGGACCGCCCGACACCGACGGGTCCTACGCTGCAGGCATGGAGCTGCGCCACCACGACGAGGCCAACGGCGCCCAGCGGGCCCTGCGGCGCGTCGTCGCGTCCAGGCCCGGCGCCTGGCTCTCGAGGCGCACGCTGCACCGCCTCGACCTGCTGGCCCGCCGGGTCGCGCCCGGGCGCACCGCGCCGAGCCAGTGGCTCGCCGCCGTGCCCGTCGGGATGCTGACGACGACCGGTGCCCGCTCGGGACAGCCGCGCACCGTGCCGCTGCTCGTCGTGCCCCTCGACGACGGCTGGGGCGTCATCGCCTCGCACTACGGCTCGGTGAAGCCGCCGGCGTGGTACTTCAACCTCCGCGCCCACCCGCAGGCCTCGCTCGAGGTCGACGGCGTCACGCACCGCGTCCGGGCCGAGCAGGTGCAGGGGCCCGAGAAGGAGCGCGTGCGCGAGGCGGCGCTCGACTTCTATCGCGGCTACACGGCATACGAGGAGCGCGCGGGTGGGCGCGACCTCGGCTTCTTCGTGCTGCACCCCGAGCGCGACTGAACGCGCTCGGGGTGCAGGGTCGGGCGTCCCGAGTGCCGCTTCGGCCTACTCCGGGTCGCCGTCGGCGAGCAGGCGGTAGAGCTTGCGCCGGGTCTCCGTGAGGATCTCCGCCGCCTCCGCCCGCTGCTGCGACGTGCCGGTCGTGACGACCTGCCACATGCCGCCCATGACCTGGCCGACGAGGGGCATGAGGTCGTTGGTGCCGCCGGACGGCCGGGGCGCCTCCTCCTCGGTGGACTCCTCGAAGGGCCGCCAGGTAGCGGCCATCTCCTCGGCGTTCTCCTCGACGTAGGTGCGACCCGCGTCGGTGAGGCGCAGCAGCCGCCGCCCCTCGACGTCGCGGCCCTCGACGAGGCCTTCGTCCTCGAGCTGCTGGACGGTCGGGTAGACCGAGCCGGGGCTCGGCTTCCACGCGCCGCCGGTGCGCTCGGAGATCTGCTGGATGAGCTGGTAGCCGTTCATCTCGTCGCCCGCGAGGACGTCGAGGATGGCGGCGCGGACGTCGCCGCGTCGGGCGCGGGGTCCGCGGCGTCCGCCGAACTCGGCGCCGAAGCCGGGTCCGCCGAAGTGGCGGACGAGGTCGGCGACCCACGGGGGTGGGCCGGGTCGGCCACGGCCGCCGGGGCCAGGTCCTCCGGGACCGCCCCAGGGGCCTCGACCGGGTCCGAAGCCGGGGCCGTTGCCCTGGCCGCCCCAGCTGCCGCCCCAGCTGCCGTCCCAGCCGGACTCACGTCGGTGGTGGTGGTGTCCGTGCATGGTGATTCTCCTTCTTCGAACGCGACTCACGAACAGTCGCGATAGGTCGACGATATATCGCGACTGTTCACCGTGCAAGCCTCTGTAGCAGACGCCCTCGAGTGGGTAAGGGCGTGGGTGGGTGTGCGAGCTCCCGAAGCGCGAGTCCACGGCTTCGGCCGTATCCGGGCCTCTACGACATTCGCTAGATAGCTGGATACGGACGAATCAGCAGGTCAGCGCCACGGGAAAAACTCACACTTCATTGAGGTACGGCGCTGGTTTCGTTAGCGTTCGACGACGGGGGCATGCGAATCGCCCGTGAGGAGGACTGACGTGGCGAGCACACAGGGGAGCGGCTCGGCGTCCCACATCACCGTGGACGCCCGACGAGCCAACGCGATCGCGAGGAGATCCATGAGCAACGTCCCAGCCGTTCCGCTGGGCGAGAAGCGCACGGTCCGCATCCAGTGGGCCCCATCCGCGGCTCCCCGGATCCGCAAGGAGCTCGTCGAGGACCTCGTGGCCCGCGAGGTCTCGCCGGAGGTCATCGACGAGGCCGAGATCGTCGTCAGTGAGCTCGTCGCCAACGCCATCCGCCACGCAAAACCCCTCTCCGACGGTGCGATCCGCATCCACTGGAAGGTCAAGAACAACGTCGTGGAGGTCGAGGTCTCCGACGGTGGCGGCCCGACCGCCCCGCGCCCCGCCCCGCCGACCATGTGGGCCCCCGGTGGCCGGGGGCTGCGCATCGTCCGCTCGCTCGCGCACGAGTGGGGCGTCATCGAGGAGCCCCACGGCCGCACCGTCTGGGCCTCGCTCGGCGGCCCCTCGCGCCGCCGCTCGCACTGAGCCGACGGGCTGTCCGCGCCGTGTCCCTCCCCGACCCGGCGCTCGTCGTGCTCGTCGGCGCCTCCGGCTCGGGCAAGTCGACGTGGGCGGCCTCGCACTACCGCGCCGCCGAGGTGGTCTCGTCCGATGCGCTGCGAGCCGTCGTCGGCAGCGGCGAGCACGACCTCGACGCCTCCTCCGATGCCTTCGCGCTGCTCGAGCAGGTCGTCGCCGCCCGCCTCGGGCGACGCCTGACGACCGTCGTCGACACCCTCGGCACCGACACTGCCCGCCGCCGCGCCTGGCGGGACGCCGCGCTGGCCGCGGGACTCCCGGCCGTCGCCGTCGTGATCGACACCACCGCGGCCGTATGCCGTGCGCGCAACGCGGCCCGGGACCGCCCCGTCCCGGCGCGCGTCCTCACGAGCCAGCTCGCCGCTGTCGCGGCGACGGTCGACCTGCTCGAGGGCGAGGGTTGGCAGGTCGTGAGGGTCGCGCCGGAGGGGCAGGATGCAGACCGTCCAACGGCCGAACCCGCCCGCGCGCCAGTGGCATCCGCCGAGCCTTCGGGTCTGCACGGCGTCGTGCTCCAGCTCTCGCGCTTCCCCGCCGAAGGTGACCTGCTCACGTGGCTGCGCGAGATGGCTGCCGCCGCCGAGGAGGCCGGGCTCGCCGGCCTCGCTCTCATGGACCACCTCATCCAGATCCCGCAGGTGGGCCGCGCGTGGGACCCGATCCCGGAGCCGTGGGTGACTCTCGGCGCCCTGGCGGCTTCGACGACCCGTCTGCAGCTCGGCACCCTCGTCACGCCCGTCACCTTCCGCGCCCCGGGCGTCACCGCCAAGGCCGCGGCGACGCTGTCGGCACTCACGGGTGGAAGGGCCTTCGTCGGGGTCGGTGCGGGATGGTGGGAACGCGAGCACGCGGCATACGGCCTCGGGTTCCCTTCTGCGCGAGCGCGACTCGACGCGTTGGAGCAGGGCATCGAGACGATGAAGGCGCTCTGGGCGCCCGGCACCAAGCCGTATGCCGGACAGCGGGTCTCGCTGCCCGAGACGACGTCGTACCCTCGGCCGGTCGGCGACATCCCGGTCATCGTGGGTGGTGGCGGCGACCGGACGCTGCGCATCGCGGCCCGGCTCGGCGACGGGTGCAACGTCCCGTCCGACGACGTGGGACTCGCCAAGCTGGTGCGCTATCTGGCCCTCGTGGGGCAGACCGGCCGGGACCCGGCGACCGTGCACGCGACGGTCCTCGACCTGCCGCTCGTCGGACGGGACCGCGACGACGTCTGGGCCCGCGTCGAGCGACACCGCGGCCGCACCCCCGCAGCGGCCTTCGCGGCCCGGCACCACGCCGGCACGGCGACCGAGCACGCAGCCCGGCTCGCGGGCCTCGCCGACCTCGGCATCACGACCGCCTTCGTCGCACCGGTCGGGCTCGGCGGTCCCGACGACGTGCTGGCCCTCGCCCCGCTCGCGACCGCGTTCGGATGACCCCGGCCCGGCCACTAGGGTGGCGCGCATGGGTAAGGCATCACGTCGACCGCGCAGCGAGCGCGCAGACCGTTCCGCACGTCCGCTTCCGGCCCCGTTCGTGGCCCGCCCCTTCGAGGGCCTGCCCAACGAGACCGACTGGGTCGCGATGCGCGAGATCGTCCCGGCCGCGACCGCCACGGTGCGCTTCGCGAAGGGCAAGGCCCCCGAGGGCGCGCCCGACGAGGTGACGATCGCGACCGTGCTGCCCCTGGCCTGGCCGGGCCTGCACCGCGAGAGCGGTGAGGTGCTCGTCGGCATCCAGTCCGGCAACGCGAGCGGCGACACGAGCCGCGACATCGCCCAGGCCATCGCGCTCGCATCCGTCGCCGAGGCCGGTTCGCCCGTGACGACGCTGCCCGTGTCGATGGCCGACACGCCGCGCCTGCAGGACATCCTCGACACCGACGGTGCCTTCGAGATGCAGCTGCACGAGGGCTTCGACTTCTGGGTGGCCGACGCCGACCTCGACGCCGACGGCAAGGAGTCGCTCGAGCGCGCCAACGAGTCGGCCATCCCGACCGTCAAGCTCGCCGCGCCCTCCGCCTTCTGGTGCCGCATCGGTGAGCGCACCTACGTCCGCTGGGTGCTGCCCTTCGACGAGGACACCGCGACCGGTGCCCTCGCGCGCCTCCACGCCGCCGGCGAGAGCCACCTCGGCGAGGACGGCCGCCTGCTCGGCTGCTTCCGCTCGAGCGGTCTGCTCATCCCGGTGTGGGAGGTCGACCCCGGCTCCGCCGCCGCCGACTTCGAGGACGCCGTCGCGGCGATGAAGACGAAGATCGACGCCGCGGCCGCCTCGACGGAGCCGCTCACCGCGGCCGAGCGCGGCGCCAAGGCCGGCCTCACCAACCGCCAGGTCACCCTGCGCTGAGAGGACGGGTGACGATGATGACGCCTCCGCTGTCCGTCGCCGTCGTCATCCCGGCCAAGGACGAGTCGGCGCGGATCGCCGAGACGATCCGCGGCGTCCGCACCATCCCGGGCGTCTCGGCGGTCGTCGTCGTCGACGACGGCTCGACCGACGGGACCGCCGTCATCGCCGCCCGCGAGGGCGCCGAGGTCGTGCGCCACGTCCGCAACCACGGCAAGGCCGACGCGATGATGAGCGGGCTCGGTCGTGTCTCCGGCCTGCGCCGCGTCGGGCGCCTCGACGCCAGCACCTCGGTCCTCTTCGTCGACGCCGACCTCGAGGCGTCGGCCCAGGCCGTCGGCGCCCTCGTCGGACCCGTCGCGCGCGGCGAGGCCGACCTCACGATCGCGACCCTGCCGGAGCAGAAGGGCAGCGCCGGCGGACACGGGCTCGTCGTCGGCCTGGCCCGACGCGGGATCGAGGAGCTCACCGGGTGGTCGCCGAAGCAGCCGCTGTCGGGCATGCGCTGCCTCTCGCCGGCCGCCATCGCCGCGGCCACGCCCTTCGCCCGCGGATGGGGCGTCGAGGTCGGCATGACCGTCGACGTGCTCGACGCCGGCCTCACCATCCTCGAGGTGCCCTGCGACCTGCAGCACCGGGTCACCGGCACCGACTGGCGAGCGCAGGTGCACCGAGCCGGGCAGTACCGCGACGTCGCGCTCGCGCTCGGCGTCCGCCGGCTGCGTCGCCGCCTCGGCCCCGGCTGACAGCACCCCGCCGGCCACCGGCCTGCCGCCTGGGGGCGCGCCTCCCGCTCGACTGCTCCGAGACGTCACGAGCGACACGGCATACCGCGTCTGTCATCCCGTCGGGGAGCAGTCGGCCGGGCGGAAGGCCGTCGTCGCGGCTCAGCGGCGCGCGACCGCCCGGGCCGCGTCGAGGTCGGCCCGGGTGAGCACCGACCGGGTCTCGAGCCCGAGCTCGTGCAGCCGGTTGGCCCCCGGCTCGCTGCGGTCGATGGTGCAGACGACGACCCCGACGGTGGCGCCCTGCTCGCGGAGCACGACGGTCGCGTCACGGGCCGCGCCACCCGTCGTGACGATGTCCTCGACGAGGGTGATCCGTCGACCGTCCACGTCGGCGCCCTCGGCGAGCCGGCGCGTGCCGTACGCCTTGGGCGCCTTGCGGACGAAGAGCGCCGGCAGGCCGGTCAGGCTGCTCATCATCGTCGCGATCGGCACGCCACCGAGCTCGAGCCCGCCCAGCAGGTCGGTGTCGGCCGGCACGAGCGGCACCATGGCCGCGGCCACCCGACGCAGCAGCAGCGGGTCGGACTCGAAGAGGTACTTGTCGAAGTACTCCGACACGACGGCACCGGACCGGACGACGAACTCGCCCTCGAGGCGGCAGACCCGGTCGATGTCGTGGGCCAGCTGGGCCAGCGCGGCCGGCTCGTCCAGCTCGGCGTGCACGTCGGGCTGCTGGTCCATGGGGTCGCTCCTCAGATGTGGTGGCGGTCGCGGCGCCGGCGCACCGGGGCGTTGCGCGCCTCGATGGACAGGAAGTGCATGACCGCCGACACGACGAGCGGCACGGTGAAGATCGCCGCGACCGGCGGGATCGCCGCGCCCGAGTCGTTGGTGAGGAAGCCGATGACGGCCATGATGATGACCGAGAGCAGGCCGCGTCGCATGAGCGGGGCCTCCTCGAGGAGGCGGCGCAGCGGCTCGGTGCCGAGGATGCCCGGGCGCAGCACGATCATGACGACGACGACCATGAGCGCGACGACGATGACCAGCAGCACCGGCAGGTGCACCGCCAGGGTGACGTTGGCCCACAGCTTGCGCGACATGACGTCCCAGGCGCCGCCGTCGATGACGGTCTGGAGGAAGCGCCCGGGGTGCGAGCGCTCGGACTCCGGCCGGCGCCAGTCGAGGTAGCAGACGAGCCCGACGACGAGGCCCGCGACGGCCAGGACGATCGACACGTTGCGCACCGACGTCCGCCAGCCCATGACGCCCATGAGGAGGAAGCCGAGGGCGGGCACGAGCGCGATCGGTCCGCCGAAGTCGGCACCCCAGGCGGGGAGCACGTCGACGGCCAGCGCGACGCCCCCGACGACGACGACCGCGAAGACGGCGAGCCGCGGTGCGTCCCGCCTCACGAGGGCGTGCGCGAGGGCGGCGCACAGGAGGAGGACGGCGGCGGCATACAACGCGAAGGCGACGTTGCCCATGCCGTAGAAGCGGCCTCCGACGAGCGGCTGCAGCCCGAAGATCGACGAGATCTGCAGGTGCGACCCCGTGAGCAGGTCGATGCCGATGACGCCGGCCGTGATGGCCGACATCGCCGCCAGCGGCCCGAGGGCCGAGCTGCTCCACGGGCCCTGGAGGCACGCGAGGGTCAGCACCGAGCTGATCGCGAGGACGAGGACGAGGAGCAGCGCCACGAGCACGACGGTGTTCGTCGACCACCTCCACCACGGGACGAGGTTGGCGAGGAAGGTCGCCGCGGGCATCGCGGCCGAGACGAGCCCGACGAGGCGCACGAGACGCAGCACGTGGGCGCGCGTGAAGCGGCGGTTCCACGGGCGGGCCCGGCGCATGACGAGCCACAGCACGAGCATCGCCAGGGCCGTGCCGACGAGCCAGATGAGCAGGAACGGCGCGACGACGTCGTGCATCGCGTCGGCCTTGGTGTCGATGTCGGTGAGCACCGTCAGCTTGGCCGCGGCCGTCGACTCGCTGTTGTTGGCCGACGGCACGACGCTGAGCGCCCGGCCGCCGATGGCGGCCTGCGGCTCGACACCGCCGCGTTGGAGGATCGTGGCCGTGATGTCGGAGAGCTGCGCGATCCCGACCATGCGCGTCGAGGCGGACGCGAGCAGTCCCGGCGCGTAGTGCGGGCCGCTCGCCGTGAGCAGCCGCAGGCGCTCCTGCTGGTCACGGTCGGCGAGCCCGGCGACGACGAGGTCGGCCCCGTTGGGCATGGCGTCCATGACGAGCTCGATGCGGCGCTCGATGCCGTTGATCTTCTCGAGGTGCCGCGTCGGGTTGGGGTCGGTGGAGCTGATGCCGCCGACGTCGACGATGCTGACGGGGCACTGCGCCAGGTCGGACACGAGGGTCGTCGCCTGGAAGGGGGAGTACTTCGCGACCTTGCCGTCGGACGTCGCGGCGGCGAGTCCGGCACCCGGCCCGACGGCCTGGATGCACGTCTTGGCCGCGGCGAAGCTGTCGCCGAGCAGGCCGAGCCGCGCCCGGAACTCCGCCTCCCGCGACGCCGCCGCGAGGGCGTCGAAACCGATGACGCGGTAGCCGGCCGTGGCATCGCCCGCGACGGGCGGCAGCGGCGTGCACTGCGGGCGGGACTCCGTCGTGTCCGGGCCGGCGGCCTCGCCGGCCGAGACCGTGGCCCAGCCGTCGGTCGGGCACGTCGTCAGCCGCAGGCTCTTGACCGACACCGACGCGGCGGATCCGTCACGGAGCAGGCCCCAGAGGATGGGGGTGTCCTCGGCGGAGACGTCGTCCCACGAGAGACCGCCGAGCCCCACGACGACGAGCGACTCACCCGGCTCGGGCTGCGTCGTGGGCGGCACGGGGACGGTGGTGCGCTTGACGTACGCGAGCGTGAGCGCAGCCACCATCACCAGGAGCAGGACGACGAGCGTCTTGACGGGGTGGCGGCGGATCACGGGTGACAGACTACAAACCGAGACTGTCCACGGAGGGCGAGGTCACGGGCTGGAATCGGAGGGCCCCGGACGACCGGCGCGGCTACCCTTGCCGATCGTGGACGCCCCGACGCTGACGACCCTGGCCATCGCGGCCGTCGCCGTCGCGCTGCTCGCCCTCGCGCTCGCCGTCGCCGCCCAGCTGAAGCTGTCCCGGGTCCGTCGCGACTTCGCCGCCCTCGGTGACGACGGCCAGACCGACATCGCGCGCGTGGCCGCCACCCAGAACCACCGCATCGACCGGCTCACGGCCGAGCTGACCCGCCTGCGCGAGCACGTGGCGAGCGCGGAGGACGACGTGCGCCAGAGCCTGCGCAACGTCGCCGTCGTGCGCTACGACGCCTTCGGTGACATGGGCGGGCGGCTGTCGTTCTCGGCGGCGATCGTCGACGACCTCGGTGACGGCATCGTCATCAGCTCGATCCACGCCCGCGGAGAGTCCCGCACCTACGCCAAGGGCATCGTCGGCGGGAAGTCGAGCATCACCCTGACCCCCGAGGAGCAGCAGGCGCTGGCCTCGGCGACCCGCCTGCCCGACCGGACGAAGGACGCGTCGTGACGCCGCCCCGCACCCCAGACCAGCTGCACCGCTTCGGCTACCTCGGGCCGCGCGGCACGTTCACCCAGATGGCGCTCGACGCCTGGGACGCCGCCGAGGGCCGCGACCACCTGCCGTTCGGCTCGGTCGACGCCGCGCTCTCGGCGCTGCGGGCGGGCGACATCGACGCCGCGATGGTGCCGATCGAGAACTCCGTCGAGGGCGGCGTCTCCGCGACCCTCGACTCCCTCGCGACGGGCGAGCCGCTCGTCGTCATCGGCGAGGTGCTCGTCCCGATCACCTTCGTCCTGTGTGCCCGACCGGGGGTGCCGCTCACCGAGGTCCGCACCGTCGGCACCCACTCGCACGCATGGGCCCAGGTGCGCGGCTGGATGGGCCGGCACCTGCCCGAGGCCGAGTACGTCCCCACCCTGTCGACGGCCGCGAGCGCCGCGGCGCTGGGGCAGCCGGGCGACGTCATGTTCGACGCCGGCGTCTGCGCGCCCGTCGCGGCCCGCAACGAGGGGCTCGAGGTCCTCGCCGAGGACATCGGCGACAACGCGTCGGCCGTGACGCGCTTCGTCCTCGTCGCGCGCCCGGGCACGCTGCCCGAGCCCACCGGCGCCGACAAGACGACCGTCGTGCTCTTCCAGCGCGACGACCACGCGGGCGGCCTGCTCGAGCTGCTCGAGCAGTTCGCCGTCCGGGGCGTCAACATGACGCGCCTCGAGTCGCGGCCCACGGGCGAGGCCATGGGGTCCTACTGCTTCTCCATCGACTTCGAGGGCCACGTCCTCGACGCGCGCGTCGGCGAGACCCTCATGGGCCTGCGGCGGGTGTGCGCCGAGGTGCGCTTCCTCGGGTCCTACCCGCGCGCCGACGGCGGCCGCCCCGACGCGCGGCCGGGCACCTCCGACGACGACTTCGACCGCGCGAGGACCTGGCTCGAGGACCTGCGCGCCTGAGCGGCCCGCGCGTCGTCGGCGGACTCAGCCGATCGTCGCGCCCATCTTGAGCAGGAAGAGCGTCTCGTCGCCGACGACGCCGTCGTCCCCGATGCGGTTGGCCTGCTGGAAGCGCTTGACGACCTTCTTCGTCGCGGCACCGAAGTCGCCGTCGACGGTGAGGGTGCCGCCCGCGGCCCGCAGGGCCCGCTGGAGCGTCACGACGTCGGCGCCCTTCGAGCCGACCTTGAGCGTGCCGTCACCGAGCGAGCGCGAGATGAGCAGCACCCACGTGCCGGCGTCGATGCGGCCCGGCTTGGGCGCCGGCCCCTCGAACGTGGACTCGACCTTCGTCACGGCCGCGCGGGTCTGGGCGCCGTAGACGCCGTCGACCGCGATCGGGCCGTAGTCGGCGTCGTTGAGGAAGCACTGGAGTGCCCGCACCGCAGGAGCCTTCGCGCCGGGCTCGAGGACGGGGTATGCCGGCAGCGTCCGCTCGCACGCCCCCGCCACGCTTCCCGGGTCGGTCGGCGTCGGAGCCGGCGTCGTCGCGCTCGGCGTGGCTGACGCGCTCGGGGTGGGCTTCGTCGGGGTGAGCGGGTCGGCCGTGACGGTCGGGACGGGCTCGGTGGAGCCGGGCTCGACGGTCCCCGTCGCCGTGGCCGTCACCGTGGGTGACTCGACGGCGGACGTCGTCTGCGGGGTCGTGCCGCTGCAGGCGGTCAAGGTGAGGCCGATCACGACCATCGTTGCAGCAGAGGCGAACCCGCCCCGTCGACCGTCACCGTTCCGAACGCCTGCCATGCCCTGCACCTTGACTCCCCTGAGCTCACGTCGTGCAGTCCCTGACGTCCGCACACGTTCGAGAAGTATGCGCCGCCGGGAGGGAGCGCGCGAGCGCGACGCGCGGCGACGGCATACGTGGTCGTGCCCGTCGCGGGTCCGTCGGGTGCTCCTCCGGCGTCCGGGCAGGGGAGGGGGCGCCGGTGCTGCCAGGCCCGGCGCCCCACGGACGGGACCGCCCCCTGGAAGTCCCGAACCCCTGTGCAGGTCACCGGGCCTGCTGCCCCTCCGCAGCGCCCCGTAGCAGCCCGGTGACCGTTCCCCCTGACCACCCAGAGTCGTCTCGTCCGGGCTTGATACGTCTCCGGACGAAAAAGTTCGAGAGGCCCGATGTATCAGGAAAACGAGTACGGACACTCAGTCGGGTGTAAGGGTCTTTCCAACACCATCCGCCCCTCGATGGTCCAGCAGGAGGTAGTCGATGTCAGAGTCGGGTCCCGACGCCCCACAGGGAGCGACCGGCGAGAACGCGACCGGTGGCTCCCGCCGCCCCGAACGTCCGCCCGTCCGCGCCCTCGACCCGGCCACGGCGATGCGCCTGACCGACGGTCGCCCGCCGCTTCCCGCCCTCTACCTCTCCGACCGCCTCCTCGTGCGCACGGCGCCGGGTGGGGACCGGCCGCGAGGGCTCGAGGACCTGCGCACGGCGCTGGGCAAGCTCGAGCTCGACTTCCGGGTGACACCGCGACCCGACGGCGGCCCGCGTGACCTCGACCAGCCCGGCTGGGGCACGAGCATCACGCTCCGGCCGACCCGCTCGATCGACCCCGTCGACGCGTGGAGCGTGCTCCAGCGCCTCCGCGAGGCCGGAGAGCCGATCGCCGAGCAGCTGAGCCTCGAGCACGTCCTGCGTCCGGCCGACGGCTACTGGGGTGGCGTCGGCGGCTACTGGGGCGGCGTGGGGGGCTACTGGGGTGGCGTGGGCGGCTACTGGGGCGGCGTCGGTGGTTACTGGGGTGGCGTCGGCGGTTCCGCGCTGCAGGAGTACTCCGTGCCCGGACGAGGCGGTCGTATGCCGGTGGCCCTGGCCCTGCCCGACCCGCGGCTCCGGGCCCGCCCGGTCGACCGCAACCCCGTCGTGGTCGTGCCTGACACGGCGGTCGCGGCGCACCCGTGGTTCAAGGACGGCGAGGGCGTCGTGCGGCTCGAGCTCAAGGACGGCCGGCTCGTGCCGGTGAAGACGCCGAAGCCGGTCGACCCACCGATCTCCGTGCCCGCCCCGACCGAGCCCGTCGGCCTGCTCCAGGGGCACGCGACGTTCATCGCCGGCCTCGTGCGCCAGGGCTGCCCGGAGGCGACGATCCTCTCGATCCCCGTCATGGGCGACGACGGCGTCGTCGACGAGAGCGTCATGCTCGACGTCCTCCAGGCCCTGCTCGACCGGCATGTCCACGGGCAGGAGCACGACGACGCGTCCGAGGTGGTCGACGTCCTCTCGCTCTCCCTCGGCTACTACGCCGAGGACCGCAGCTACACCTCCGGCCCCGTCGCCGACCTGCTCGACCGGTTCGCCGAGCACGGCGTCCTCGTCGTCGCCGGTGTCGGCAACGACGGCACGGACGCGCCGTTCGTGCCCGCGGCGCTCGCGGCGGCGCCACCGCAGCGCGTCACCGCGAAGTCGGTCCCACCGCTCGCGAGCGTCGGCGCGAGCAACCCCGACGGGGTGACCGTCGCGCTCTTCTCCAACAACCTCACCGTCGTCAGCGCCGTGCGGTCCGGTGTCTCCGTCGTCAGCACCCTGCCGCTCACCAACGGCATGGGCCAGCCGTCGTCGGAGGTCTCGGCTGACGGCACGGTGCGCTGCACCGTCGACCCCGACGACTACACCGGTGGCTTCGGTGTCTGGAGCGGCACGTCCTTCTCCACCCCGGTCTTCGCGGCAGAGCTCGCGGCGGCCCTCATCGACGAGGGCGGCCTGTCCGACGTCTCGTCCCCCGTCATGCGCAAGCGCGCCATCCGTGCGCTGCGCACCTGCATCGGAAGGGCGCGATCATGACGCCGACCCCCACCGCCCCCGACGGCCTCGGGACCCTCGCGGGCAAGGCGTTCGCCGCCTACCGCGCGGGCGAGCGCGAGCGGCTCTCCGAGCTCGTCGACCTCGTGACCCCCGTGCTGTGGAACGCCGCCCGGTCCCAGGGCGGTGCGCCGGCGACGTGCGAGGACGCCATCCAGACGGCGTTCCTCCAGCTCGTCGACCGGGCCGACTCGATCAACGAGCCGGCTGCGGTGCTCGGCTGGCTCGTCGTCGTCGTCAAGCGCGAGGTGTGGCGGCTGGCCCGCGGGGCCAGGCGCGAGTTCGGTGTCGAGGAGGTGCCGGAGGCCCCGGCGCAGCAGCTCGACCCCGAGGCGCAGACCATCCTCTCGGAGCGCCAGCGCGTGCTGTGGAAGCACGTCTCGACCCTCTCCCCGCGGTGCCAGGAGCTGCTCCGGGTCATCGCGTTCGCCGACCGCCCCGACTACGCCGCCATCGCGGAGTCGCTCGGGATGCCCGTCGGCAGCATCGGCCCGACCCGTGGCCGCTGCCTCCAGAAGCTGAGGACGACCCTCGGCACCGACCCCGGATGGGCGGTCTGACATGACATCTCACACTGACGCCATCGATGCCCGCGACATCGCCAACCTGGGCCACGTGCGTGACCTCTTCGCACACGCCGACCCCGTCCCGAGCGACCTCGCCGAGCGGGTCAAGTTCGCGATCACCGTCCACGCGCTGCACGCGGAGGTCGCCGAGCTGATGGACTCGGCCCTGCTGACGACGCGGGGCGCCGACGCCAAGGTCGAGCCGACACCGACCGACTCGGTGACCTTCACGGCCGCCTCGGTGAGCCTCATGGTCTCCTCCGGACCCGCGGACTCCGACGACATCGACGACCGCGTGCGCGTCGACGGGTGGGTCACGACGCCGGGCGCCCAGATCGAGGCCGTGACGACCGAGGGCAGCTCGACGGTCATTTCGGATGCGAACGGGCGCTTCGTTCTGGATGATCTACCCCATGGGCCGGTGCACTTCGTCGTCACCGACCCGGGCAACGAGGACATGCGACCGGTCATCACCCCGACGATCCAGATCTGACGATCCGGCTTGACGTGGTGGCCGGCCCCTGAGCGAGAGGCCGGGCGGGAGCCATCGATCTGCTCGAGAGTGCACGCACGCTGCGCGAGCAGGGTGCCGCGGACAACATGGCCGGCAGGCCGGTCGACGCGGCGCGCTCGCTGACGGCGGCCCTCGACGAGATCGACCGCGTCGCGGGCTCGGCCCCTTCGCGGGACCGGCTCGACCTGCGCTGCAAGACGCTCATCACGCTCGCCCTGACGGAGTTCATGCTGTCCGGGGTGGAGGCCGCCCTGGCCCGGCTCACGGAGGCCGAGGCGCTCGTCGACGAGCTCGGCGACGACGCGCTGCGGGCTCGCCTCGACTACCAGCGCGCCAACATCCACGGCCGCGTCGGTGACCTCGCCTCGGCGTGGGACGGGCTCGAGGGGGCGGTGCGCAGCCTCGACGCCTTCACCGAGCGCGAGCAGTGCTCGGTGCACCTGAGCCGCGGCATGCTCGCCTTCGAGCTGCTGCGGCCGCAGGAGGCGCTCGAGTCCTTCGCCGAGGCGGCGCGCCTCGCGCACGACCTCGGCGGGGCGGCCCAGGAGTTCATGGCCCGTCACAACGAGGGGTACGCCGCCTACCTCCTCGGTGACATCCCGCGCTCGCTCGCCGGCATGGCGCTCGCCGAGGAGCTCGAGTCCGACGTCTTCAAGGGGCCGGCGCGCCTCGACCGCGCCCAGGTGCTGCTCGAGGCGGGGCTCGTCAAGGAGGCCGTCGAGGCGCTGCACGGTGGCCTCGAGGCCCTCGAGGGCGACGGCCACGACCAGATGCGGGCCGAGTTCGAGCTCGCCCTCGCGCGCGCCCACCGGCTGCTCGGCCACCTCGACCTCGCGGCGTCGGCCGCGACGTCGGCCCGGGAGACGTACGCCCGCATCGGGGCGACCGCGTGGGCGGCCAAGGCGATGCTCGTCGGGCTGCTCGTCGAGCTCGACCGGCAGCGGCGCACGCGGCGTGGCCGCGAGCGCGAGGGCCGACGCGAGAGCCCACGCGAGGGCCGCCGCGAGGGCACCGAGCACGGCGACGACGGACGGCGCGACGCTGTGGGCCCGGACACCGAGCTGGTGCGGCACCTCGTCGGCGTCGGGGACGCCACGGTGGCGCTAGCGGCAGCCCTGACCGCGGACGAGCTGACCGAGACGGCGACCGAGCTCGGCGACTCCGAGCTCGCCGACAGCGCACGCGTCGTCGCGGCGCAGGCACTCCTGCTCGCCGGGGACCCGGCAGGGGCCAACACGAGGCTGCTCAGCCTCGAGCGGGTCTCCACGGGCTCCCTCTCCGACGAGCTCGATGCCGCCGTCGTCACCGCCATGACGCTCGTCGCGACGGGCGACCTGACGCCGGCCCGACGCATCCTCGCGCGGGCCTCCCGTCGCCTCGCGGCCGGTCAGGAGGGCAGCGCCAGCCTCGACCTGCGTACCGCCCGCGCCGTCCACGGCGCCCGGCTGTCCGAGCTCGACCTCGAGCTCGCCGTGCCTCGGGGGAGCGGCGCGGTGCTCGAGGCCCTCGAGCGGTGGCGCAGTGCCACCGACCGGCTGCCCTCGCTCGGGCGGCCCGACGACGAGCAGCTCGCCCAGCTCACCGAGCAGCTGCGCGCAGTCCGAGGTCACCTGCGTGGGGAGGCTGATCCGGAGCAGGCGCGCGAGCTGCACGACCACGCCTCGCGCCTCGAGCGGCAGATCCGCGACCGGGACTGGGCCCTGAGCCGCAGCGGCGGAGCCTCGCGTGCCGTGCCCGTGCGGGTCCGCGAGGCCCGTGAGCACCTGACCCGGGTCGACCGCGACCTCGTGTGGTTCTTCCGTCACCGCGGCCGCATCGGTGGGGTCGGGGTCGTCGGCGGTCGCGCGACGATGCGTGACCTCATGCCGGCCGACCGTGCCGCAGAGCTCGCGCAACGCATCCGCGTCGACCTGCGGGCCGCGGCCACGCACCACCTCGGCCCGCTGTCCGGCGCCGTCTGGTCGTCGCTGCGTGCGAGCGCCACCGAGCTCGACGAGAGACTGCTGCGGCCGTGGCGCACCGACCGCGGGCTCGTCGTCGTCACGTGCCCCGAGCTGTCGGCCCTCCCGTGGGCCCTCCTGCCGTCGATGACCGGTCGTCCGTTCACGGTGGCCCTGTCCCTGACGTCTTTCACCCGCCGGGCGTCCTCCCGTGACGAGGCTCCCCGCCCGGCCCCGGTCCACGTCAGCGTCGGCCCGTCGGTGCCGCGCGCATCGGGTGAGGGTCGCACGATCGTCGGCACGTGGGGCGAGGTCGCCCACCTCGCCGAGCCGTCGCGACGGGCCGAGCTCGTCGGGGCGCTCGCCCGCCCGGGTGTCGTCCACGTCGCCGCGCACGGCACCCACCAGGTGGAGTCGCCGCTCTTCTCCTCGCTCGTGCTCCACGACGGTCCCGTCTTCGCCCACGAGCTGCAGCCCACCGGTGTGCGGGCCGACCACGTCGTGCTGTCGGCGTGCGAGGTCGGGCTCACCTCGCCCCGACCCGGCCACGAGTCCCTGGGCCTCGCCCTGTCGCTGCTCTCGCTCGGCGCGCGGTCGGTCGTCGCGGCCGTGTCACCCGTGCCCGACGACGTCGCCGCCACGACGATGACGCGTCACCACGAGCTGCTCGCCTCGGGCCTCCCGAGCGACGAGGCCCTGGCCCGCGCGGTCGCCGAGACCGACGACGTCGCCGCCGCCTTCCTCAACCTCGGCGGCCAGCACCGTCCCTGAGCACGCCCCCATCCCGAACCGAACGCAGGGTTCGATCGCGAACTCAGCGCTCTAACAGTGAGTTCGAGACCGAACGCGGCGTTCGGTCGGGTCCGTGGCGGGTCTGTGGCGGGTCTGTGGTGGGTCAGGCGGCCTTGCGGCGGGCCTTGATCTCGCGGCGCTTGCGTAGCGCCATGGCGAGGGCGATCTTGCGCGCGTCGATCGACAGCTCGCGGAGCATGCCGGAGATCGGGTTCGTGTAGCCGGTGAACCACAGGCCCTTCGCGCCGCGCGCGGTCCGGCCGCCCCGCTCGACCGGGCGTCCCTTCTCGTCGAGCACCCCGAGATGCCCGATGAGGGGCTCGAGCCCCTGGCTGTAGCCGGTCGCGAGCACGACGACGTCAGGCGTCAGGCGTGAGCCGTCGGCAAGCACGACGCCGTCGCCGTCGAACTCGCGCAGCGCGGCCACCGGCTCGACGGCTCCGGACCGGATCGCGTCGATGATCCCGACGTCCTGCACGGGGATCGCGTTGTCGCGCTCGACCCGGGTCAGCAGGCCGGTGTCGGGTCGAGGGAGGCCCTGCGCCGACAGGTCGGGGGTCTGCAGGCGTCCGACGATCGGCGCCACCTTGTCGACGAAGGCCGTGGGCAGCCGCCGCACGGCGATGCCGGTGTACTGCGCGGCATACGGCCCGGTGTTGCGGCGCAGGATGTGCGGCACGGTGCGCACGGCCAGGCGTACGCGCGCGGCACCGTGCTCGACGAGGTCGACGGCCAGCTCGGTACCGGTGTTGCCCGTGCCGACGACGAGGACGTCCTTGCCGGCGTACGCCGACCCGTTGCGATAGTCCCGAGCCAGCACGACCTCGCCCGAGCAGCCCTGCAGGCCGGGCACGTCCGGCTCGCGCGGCGTGTGGTTGAAGCCCGTGGCCACGACGGCGTACGGGGCCGTGAGCGTCGTCCCGTCGGCGAGCGTCAGGGTCCACGACTCACCGTCCGCGGAGCGGTCGACCCGGCGCACCTCGGTGCCGAGGCGCACATTGAGATGGTGGTGGGCGGCATACAGCTCGAGGTAGCGCACGACGTCGTCGCGCGCGACCCAGCGGCCCATCTCCTTGGGGATCGGGAAGCCCGGGAGGCCGGAGAGCTCGCGCGGGGTGTGCAGGTGCAGCCGGTCGTAGTGGCTGCGCCACGACGTGCCGACACCGGTGCTCCGCTCGAGGACGACGCCGTGCAGGCCGCGGGCCTTGAGGGCGGCGGCCGTCGCCAGCCCGCCGGGGCCGGCACCGATGATGTACGCGTCGACCGGGACGCTGCGCTGGGTCACCGGGCAAACGTAGCCGCCCACCCTCGACAGTTCTCGGCAAACCCCGCACCGATCCGAGCGGTGGGCAGCATGCTGGAGCCGTGACCCCTCAGTCGGGCCCGACTCCTCCCGAGGAGCAGGGAGCGGCCCCGAACATGTTCACCCGGGAGCGGATCGGTGAGGGCGGCGCGGCTCGCGTCGCCACCCTCGTCGCCCTCCTCGACGCACAGGAGCAGCAGCCGGCCGTCCGGCGGCTGCGGGCCTGGGCGTTCGAGGCCCTCGCGCCCCGGCCGGGGGAGTCCGTCGTCGACGTCGGCGCGGGTCTCGGCACGGAGCTGCGTCGTCTCGCCGAAGCGGTCGCCCCCAACGGGCGCGCGGTCGGCGTCGAGCCCAACCCCGGCCTGCGCGAGGAGGCGTCACGACGAGCGGCCCTGCTCGGGTCCGCCGCGACGTTCATCGACGGTGACGCCGGCGACCTGCCCTTCGCCGACGGGGCCGTGCACGTGCTGCGCTGCGAGCGCGTCTTCCAGCACCTCGCCGACCCGCAGGGCGCCGCCCACGAGCTCGCCCGGGTGCTGTCGCCCGGGGGACGCGTCGCCGTCCTCGACAGCGACTGGGGCACCGTCATCAGCCACCCCGGCGACCCTGACCTCGTGCGGCGCTACACCGAGGCCAACTGGCGACGCATGCCCAACCCCTTCGCGGCGCGACACCTGCCCAACCAGCTCCGGGCCGCCGGTCTGCTCGTCGACCACGACATCGGCTCGGCCGCGCTCGTCATGCCACCGCGTGCCCTGCTCGGCAGCGGCGTGGTCCACCGCAACGCCGACGCCGCCGTGCAGGAGGGGGCCCTGACCCGCGAGGAGGCCGACCGGCTCCTCAGCGACGTGATGGCCGCCGCCCGTGCCGGCACGGCGTTCTTCTCCGTGACGATGTTCGGGGTCATCGGCCGCAAGCCCGACTGACGGCCGGGCGCTCACCGCCGGGACGCGGGCTCCTCGGCGCCGACGTGCTCCTCCAGCCAGGCGGTCAGCGGCCGCACGGCCCGCCACGTGTCCCTCACCTCGACCAGCGTCCGCCTCGTCGACAGCCACGCGGGGGCGCCGAAGTCGCGGGAGACCATCAGCTCCTTGTGGCGCAACGTCGCGATGCGTGGGTGGTCGGCGGCATACCCCCGCGGGGTCGTCTTGACCTGGTCGCCCATCAGCTCGAAGCCCGCGCTGCGCAACGCCCTTAGGACGGTCTCCAGCTCGAGGCCGCTCGAGGGCGCGTCGACGGCCGACCGGAAGCGCGCGGTCTGCGCCGGGCTCACGGCCCGGAAGCCGCCACCCGCCCGCAGGCCGTCGGCGCTGACCTGGACGTAGTAGCCCAGGACCGTGCCGGAGCCGACGAGCGCGCCCTGGTGGGTCTTGTAGGGCGACTTGTCGGCGCTGAAGCGGACGTCGCGGTTGGGCCGGAAGAGCTTGGCCGGGCCGAACTCGTCCTCGAGACCGTCGAGCAGCGCGAGCATCGGCTCGCGCACGTCCCGCTCGTAGGCGTCCTTGTGCGCGAGCCACCAGTCCCGGGAGTTCACGTCCTCGAGCTCGGCGTAGAAGGACAGGGCGCCGGGCGGGAAGCCGTCGAAGGCGGACGGGGAGCCGTCGTCGGGGCGCTCACGCGTGCTCATGTGGCGACTCTGACACCGGGACCGGGTTGTTAGGCAAGGCTTACCTGTGCTTTCCTGAATTCCGTCACGTCGCCGTGGCGTAATTGCTGAGAACAACCTGAGAGAAGGCACCCGTGCTCGCGAGCAACGCGCTCATCGGACTACGAGAAGGACTCGAGGCTGCCCTCGTGGTCGTCATCCTCGTGGCCTTCCTTGTCAAGACCGATCGCCGCTGGGCCCTGCGCCACGTGTGGACGGGGGTCGGCGTCGCCGTCGCCCTGTCGGTCGCCCTCGGCGCCCTGCTCACCTACGGCACGAAGCAGCTGACCTTCGAGGCCCAGGAGCTCATCGGCGGCAGCGCCTCGATCATCGCGGTCGTCTTCGTGACCTTCATGGTCTTCTGGATGAAGTCCGCTTCTCGCACCATCTCGGGCGAGCTCAAGGGCAAGCTCGACCGGGCCCTCGACATGGGCCCGTTCGCGATCGCCCTCGTCGCCTTCCTCGGCGTCGGGCGCGAGGGCCTCGAGACGGCGATCTTCTTCTACGCCACGACCGAGGCCGCCGGCCAGGGCAACAACCAGCCCCTCATCGGCTGGGTCATCGGTCTCGGCGGCGCCGTCGTGCTCGGCTGGCTCCTCTACCGGGGCGCGGTCACGATCAACCTCGCGAAGTTCTTCCGCTACACCGGCATCCTGCTCGTCCTCGTCGCGGGCGGCATCCTCGCCTACGGCATCCACGACCTCCAGGAGGCCGGCTTCCTGCCCGGCCTGACGACCCTCGCCTTCGACGTCAGCGCCACCGTCGACCCGGGCAGCTGGTACGCCACCCTGCTCAAGGGCATCTTCAACTTCACCCCCGCGACGACCGTGCTCCAGGCCATCGCCTGGGTGCTCTACGTCGGCATCGTCCTGACCCTGTTCCTGCGCCCTGCCCGCCCCGCCTCCCCGGCCCGCCCGACGCAGCAGGCCCCTGCCGTGACCCCGACGAGCGACGCGCGTCCCACCGTCGCCGCCTGAACGTCCCGGCCGGCCCCTCCGCACTCACCCCGAAGCCCTCCAGGAGAACCACCATGCCCCGCCCTGCCCTGCGCCCTGCCCTGCGCCCTGCCGTGCGCACCGCCGTGCCCGTCGCGCTGTCGCTCGCCGCAGCCCTCGCCCTGACCGGCTGCACCGACAAGCCGGCCGCGACGGCGGGCTCCACGGCGGCCGGGGGAGCCGGGGGACCGATCACCGTCAGCGCCACCGACACGGCGTGCACGCTGAGCGCCACGACCGCCAAGGCCGGCACGGTGACCTTCCAGGTCACGAACTCGGGGAGCAAGGTCAACGAGTTCTACCTCTACGCCGAGGGTGACCGCATCGTCTCCGAGGTCGAGAACATCACGCCCGGCCTGAGCCGCGAGCTCAAGGTCGAGATCACCGAGCCCGGCACGTTCACGACCTCGTGCAAGCCCGGGATGGTCGGCGACGGCATCCGCGGCGCGTTCACCGTGACCGGCACCGCCGTCAAGGGCAGCGCCGACGCCAAGGTCGCCAAGGCGATCAGCGACTACAAGGCGTTCGTCGCCTCCGAGGCCGACGAGTTCGTCACCGGCACCCAGGGATTCGTCGCCGCCGTCAAGGCCGGCGACGTCGCGAAGGCCAAGTCGCTCTACGCCCAGGCCCGCCACCCGTGGGAGGCCATCGAGCCGGTCGCCGAGAGCTTCGGCGACCTCGACCCGAAGATCGACGGACGCGAGGACGTCATCGCCGACGGCATGGCGTTCACCGGCTACCACCGTCTCGAGAAGGACCTCTGGAAGGACGGCCTCCAGAAGGACTCGGGCGCCATCGCCGACCAGCTGCTCGCCGACGTCACCGAGATCGCCGCCAGGAGCAAGACCGTCGAGCCCACCGCCCTGTCGATCGCCAACGGTGCCAAGGCCCTGCTCGACGAGGTCGCGACCGGCAAGATCACGGGAGAGGAGGAGCGCTACTCGCACACCGACCTCTGGGACTTCGACGGCAACCTCGAGGGCTCGCGCCAGGCCCTCGCCGTGCTGCGCCCCGTCATCGCCGAGCGCGACCCCGCCCTGCAGAAGGCACTCGACGCCGACTTCACCGAGCTCTCGAGCCTGCTCGCGAAGCACAAGACGGGCGCCGACTACAAGAGCTACACCGCGCTGACCGACGCCGACATCAAGGAGCTGACCGTCTCGCTCGACGCGCTCTCCGAGCAGGTGTCGAAGGTCCCCGGGGTCGTGGAGGCCAAGTGAGCCCCTTCCCCGAGGAGGCCGGCGTCCCCGAGCGCGCCGACGCGACGGTCCCCGGGGCCGAGGCCGATGGTGGCGTGAGCCGCCGCCGGCTCCTCGGCGTCTCCGGGACGGCCGCGGTCGCCGGCGTGGTCGCCGGCGCCGGGACGGTGTATGCCGTGTCACGCGGTGACGATGCCGCCGCGGCAGGTGCCCCGACGTCCACCGCAGCGCCTGCGCTCGCGCTCGACGCGCCCATCCCGTTCCGCGGTGAGCACCAGGCCGGCATCGTCACGCCGGCCCAGGACCGCCTCCACTTCGTCGCGCTCGACGTCGTGACGAAGGACCCCGCCCAGCTGCGCCAGCTCCTCAAGGACTGGACCCGCGCGGCCGAGCGGATGACCGCCGGCGCCGAGGCGGCTCCCGGCGGCCTCGTCGGTGGCGGTCCGAACCGGGCACCCGAGGACACCGGCGAGGCATACGGCCTCCCGGCGTCCGGGCTCACGATCACGATCGGCTACGGCCCGTCCCTCTTCGACGACCGGTTCGGCCTCGCGTCGAAGCGCCCGGCCGCGCTGCAGGACCTCCCGGCCTTCACCGGCGACCAGCTCGACCCGCGCCGCACCGGCGGCGACCTCTGCATCCAGGCCTGCGCCAACGACCCGCAGGTCGCGGTCCACGCCGTGCGCAACCTCGTGCGGCTCGGCTTCGGGGTCGTGGCCGTGCGCTGGTCGCAGCTCGGCTTCGGCCGCACGTCGTCGACGTCGACCGCGCAGGCCACACCGCGCAACATGTTCGGCTTCAAGGACGGGACCAACAACGTCAAGGCCGAGGAGCCCGAGGGCCTGGCGCAGCACGTGTGGGTCGCGCCCGACGACGAGACCGGCGGTGGCGCGTGGATGGCCGGCGGCTCCTACCTCGTCGCGCGCCGCATCCGGATGCACATCGAGGTCTGGGACCGGACGAGCCTGCAGGAGCAGGAGGACATCATCGGCCGGGACAAGAAGGAGGGGGCTCCGCTCGGCCAGGCCAAGGAGTTCGACACGCTTGACTTCGCGAAGAAGGGGCCGGACGGCCAGCCCGCGATCCCCGTCAACGCCCACGTGCGCCTCGCCCACGAGAGCCAGCTCGGCGGCGTCCGCATCCTGCGGCGCGGCTACAACTTCACCGACGGCTCCGACGGCGTCGGTCACCTCGACGCGGGTCTCTTCTTCCTCGCCTACATGCGCGACCCGGGCAAGCAGTTCGTGCCGATGCAGCGGGCGCTCGCCAAGGCCGACGTGCTCAACGAGTACATCGAGCACAACGGCTCGGCCGTCTTCGCCTGCCCGCCCGGCGTCAAGGACGGGGAGCACTGGGGCCAGGCGCTGTTCGCCTGACGCGGACCCTCGGAGCGCTACTGGCTGACGCGGACCGTCAGGCAGCCGGGGCGCACGGTCGCGCTCACCTCGGTGGCCTCACCGATGACGTCGCCGTCGATCTGGACCGGCACGGGCCGGTCGGTGCGCACGCGGATCTCCTTGCACGCCTTGTGGTCCAGGGTCGGGTGACCCTTGCGCTGGCGGGTCGCGACGCGCGTCGCCACCGGCACCCAGCCGACGACACCACGCGGTGACGCGATGACGGCGTCGAGCTGCCCGTCGTCGACACGGGCGTTCGGCATGAGCACGAGACCGCCGAGCAGGCGCCCGCAGTTGCCGATGACGACCATCCTTGCGCGGCGGCGGAACTCGAGCTCGTCGTCGACCTTGACGGCGATGCGGAACTCGGGCGAGATCAGGTGCTTGAGGCCCGAGACCATGTAGGCGGGCCAACCGACCTTGGCCTTGAGGTTCTCGTTGGTGCCGGCCATGATCTGCGCGTCCATGCCGACGCCGCTCATGACGAGGAAGTAGAGCATCTCGGGTCCGGCCGGCTCGTCCGCGTCCGCGTCGTCGCCCGAGGACGTCGCCCCCAGGACGAGCTCGCCGACGTCGATGCGCCGGTTGCGACCCGTCAGCGCGACGGCCACGGCCGCCTCGAGCGCGACGGGCAGGTCGAGGTTGCGCGCGAGCAGGTTGCCGGTGCCGGCCGGGAGGATGCCGAGCGCCGTCTCGGTGCCGACGAGGGCGGTCGCGACGTTGCGCACGGTGCCGTCGCCGCCGAGCGTGCACACGATGTCGGCCCCGTCGCGGACGGCCTGCGCGGCCTGTCCCTGACCGGGGTCCTCGACGGTCGTCTCGTAGTAGAGCGGCTCGCCCCAGCCGTTGGCGAGGCAGGTGGCCGTGATCCGCTCGCGCACGGCGGGAAGGTCGGTGAACTTCGTCGGGTTGATGACGATCCCGGCCCGCTTGAGCGGAGCCGGGGCCTCGTCGCCGCTGCGGAAGTGGTCGCGCGGCGGGCGCGGGCGTCGGCGCAGGGTCGCGGTCGCCTCGGGCGCGACGCGGGTCAGGACGAGACCTCCGATGACGAGCGCCAGCACGACGAGGCCGGCGACGATCCACGGCAGGTAGTCCTTGAGCACGAAGACATACGGTATCCCCCGCACGGTGCTGTCCCCGAACTGCCGCTCACCGGCGGGCGCCGCGGCCCTAGGCTGGGCGCCATGAGCGAGCCCCCCACCGACCCCGGGCCGTCGACACCCGACGACGCGGACTGGACGTGGGTCCTGACCCGTCCGTGCCCCGACTGCGGCTTCGACGCCGCGGCCGTCGAGCCCACCGACGTGCCGGACCTGCTCCGTGACGCCGGGCAGCGGTATGCCGCGGCGCTGGGTCGCGAGGACGCGCGCACCCGTCCGGCCGAGGGCGTCTGGTCGACGCTCGAGTACGCCTGCCACGTCCGCGACGTCTGCGACGTCATGCGGGGTCGGCTCGAGCAGATCCTCGCGGGAGGCGGCGAGGTCGTCCGCTTCGCCAACTGGGACCAGGACGAGACCGCCGTCGAGCAGCAGTACTGGCGGTCCGACCCCGACGTCGTGGCACACGAGGTCACGGCGGCGTTCGAGGCCGCGGCGACGGCATACGCCCTCCCGGCGGGTACGCAATGGGAGTGGCCGGCCCTGCGGAGCAACGGCTCGGAGTTCACGGCCCGCACCCTCGCGCTCTACTTCACCCACGACATACGCCACCACCTCTGGGATGTGAACGCATGACCCTGCCCATCGACGTGCCCCTCCAGCTGCCCGAGCCGCGCACGCCCGACCCGCACGACGCGCCCGCCATCCGGTGGGGCGTCCTCGCCCCCGGCGGCATCGCGCACGCCTTCGCCGACGCCGTGGCGGTCGGGACGTCGTCGTCGGTCGTCGCCGTCGGCTCGCGCAGCCGCGAGCGGGCGCAGGACTTCGCCGACGAGTTCTCGGTCCCGCGGGCCTACGGCTCCTACGAGGAGCTCGTCGCCGACCCGGAGGTCGACGCGATCTACGTCGCGTCGCCGCACTCCGAGCACCGCGACCACGCGCTGCTCGCCATCCGGGCCGGCAAGCCGGTGCTCGTCGAGAAGGCCTTCACCCGCAGCGCGGCCGAGGCCCGCGAGGTGCTCGACGCCGCCGCCGAGCAGGACCTGCTCGTCGTCGAGGCCATGTGGAGCCGCTTCCTGCCGCACTACGACGTCGTGCGGCACGTCGTCGAGACCGGACTCATCGGCGAGATCGTCACCGTCTTCGCCGACCACGGCCAGCGCCTCTACCCGGGTGGGCCGGCTCGCCTGTCGCAGCCCGAGCTCGCCGGCGGTGGCCTGCTCGACCTCGGCGTCTACCCCGTGTCGTTCGCCGACCTCGTGCTCGGCGCGCCGACGGCCGTCGCGGCCACCGGCACGCTGACCGACCTCGGCGTCGACGCGACGACGACGATCACCGTCACCGGCGCCGGGGGAGCGCACGGCGTGCTCTCGTGCACGATGGCCGCCGTCACGCCGGTCTCGGCCGTCGTCGCCGGCACCCAGGCACGCCTCGAGCTGTCCGGCGCCTTCTACGGTCCGGGCTCGACGATCCGGCTCGTGGGGCCCGACAACGAGCTGATCGACGAGCGGCCCGGTGGCCTGACCGAGGACGTGCGCGGCTTCTCCTACGAGGCGGCCGAGTTCGCCCGCTGCCTCGTCGCCGGCGAGACCGAGTCGCCCCTCCTGCCGCACTCCACGACGCTGCGCGTCATGGAGACGATGGATGCCGTACGCCGTCAGGTCGGGGTCGTCTACCCCGGCGAGTGAGGTGGGGGCGGGCATCACCCCCAACAGGTGATGCCCGTCGAGGTCGGCCCGACGAGGATCGAGTGTCATGACGACGACGACATCGCTCACGGCAGCCCAGGCAGACCTCGTCCGCGAGACCGAGCCCGCCCGCCTCGCCGAGCTGTCCGAGGACGAGCTCATCGAGCTGCACCAGCGAGTGCGCCGGGCCCGCACCAAGCACGTCGGCCTCTACCGGCGCCAGGCGAGCGCACGGGTCGCGGCCAAGGGAGCCCGCGGCGCGGCCCGACCCGCCAACCGCCTCAACGCCGACCGGGCCGAGGTCTTCGAGCTGGCGCTGGCACGGGTCAGTGCGCGGCTCGGCGTCGTCGCCCGCGCCGCGGCCGCCGACCTCAAGGCCGAGCGCCTCGCCGCGGCCCGTGAGGTCAAGACCGGCACCGGTCCCGGCTCGGCGGCCTCGTCGAGCGGCGCCGCGTCGGTGCCGTCGGGCAGGCGGCGTGCGACGAAGACGACGGGCGGCCTCAAGCGTGACGCGTCCTCGCAGTCGCAGGGCGCCCGCCGACAGGCCAAGAAGGACGCCCGCTAGGTCCGGACGGGCCCGACGGCATACGCCATCGGGTGTCGCGCTCGCGTGTCCCGGAGCCCCGGCTCAGGCCCCGCTGATGTTGGGATCTCGCCAGCCGCGTTCGAAGGGCAGGCGCCACGTGAACGGTGCGACGAGCTGATGGATCTGGTTGGGCCCCCACGTGCCGGGGTCGTAGGGGCGCACGATGGGCGGGTTGTCGAGCAGCGGCTGGCTGATCTCCCAGAGGCGCTCGATGCCGTCAGCCGATGTGAAGAGCGTGCGGTCGCCGCGGGCGGCGTCGTAGATCAGTCGCTCGTAGGCCTCGAGCACCGCTCCGGCCCAGTCGGTTTCGCCCATGGAGAACTGCATCGACAGCTTGTCGAGCTTCATGCCCGGGCCAGGACGCTTGCCGTAGAAGGAGAGTGACATCCGCGAGCGGTCGGCGAGGTCAAAGGTCAGGTGGTCGGGCCCGTTGTCGCCGACACCGGAGCCGGGCGGGAACATCGACCGCGGCGGCTCCTTGAAGGCGATCGAGATGATGCGCGCGCCTTGGGCCAGGCGCTTGCCGGTGCGCAGGTAGAAGGGGATGCCCGCCCAGCGCCAGTTGTCGATGAAGCACTTGAGGGCGACGAACGTCTCGGTCTGGCTGTCGTGGGCCACGCCCTCCAGGTCGCGGTAGCCGACGTACTGACCGCGCACGACGTCGTGCGGCTCGATCGGCGTCATCGAGCGGAAGACCTTGTTCTTCTCCTCGCTGATGGCGTGCGGCTCGAGCGCGGTGGGCGGCTCCATCGCGGTGAAGGCGAGCACCTGGAAGAGGTGTGTGACGACCATGTCGCGGTAGGCGCCGGTGCTCTCGTAGAAATCGGCACGCTGCGCGAGGCCGAGTGTCTCGGGCACGTCGATCTGGATGTGGTCGATGTGGTTGCGGTGCCAGATCGGCTCGAAGAGCCCGTTGGCGAAGCGGAAGGCGAGGATGTTCTGGGCCGCCTCCTTGCCGAGGAAGTGGTCGATGCGGAAGATCTGCTCCTCGTCGAAGACCTCGTGGAGCTCGGCGTTGAGCTTGCGGGCGCTCTCGAGGTCGGTGCCGAAGGGCTTCTCCATGATGATCCGGCTGCGCTCGACGAGACCGGCCTCGGCCAGCTGGTGCACGACGGCGAGGGCCGCTTTCGGCGGCACCGACAGGTAGTGCAACCGCCTGGCGTCAGCACCGAGGACCGCCTCCGACTCGTCGACGGCGGCCCGGATCCCTTGCGGCCCAGCGCTGCCCGGCACCCAGTGGATCCGCTCGGCGAACTCGCGCAGGTCTTCGTCGCTCACGTTGTGACTGCTGTGCTCGCGCACCGATGCGAGCACGAGGTCGAGGAACTCGTCGCGGGTCAGCTCGTCGAGCGAGGTCGCGACGACGCGCAGGCCCTCGAGGAGCTGGGACTCGTGCAGGTGCAGCATGCCCGGGAGCAGCTTGCGCCTGGCGAGGTCTCCGGTGGCGCCGAAGAGGACGACCGTGGTGGCTGGCATGGCTCCAGCGTGGCGCAGATCGGGCGCCAGTGGGAGGTACGGTCCGGTCCGAACGCGCGAAGAACCACCACGGAGACGTCAGCCGTGGGAACCTCAGCCATGGCACACGGGGCCGGGCACGACGCAGACCTGCCGGCTGACAGGGGAGCGGCGGAGCCCGCTTCGGGGCGTCTGGCGCGTCTGCGGCTGCGCGGCGAGGACACCGCCACCCGGTACGCCCGCAAGTACATGGACCTGTCTCGCCGCATCCCCGCGGCCAAGGTGCCGCTGGAGATGGCGGCGCTCTACGTCGCCCGCCAGGGCATGCTGCTCGCCAGTGCCGTCGCGTTCCGGACCTTCCTGTGGCTGCTCCCGCTCGCGCTGCTCGTGTCCGGTCTGGTGGCGGGACTCAGCCGCGCGATCCCCGGTGCGGCCGACGACGCGGTCGCCGTCACGGGGGTGACGAGCACCATGCGCCAACAGATCACGGCGGCCCTCGAGGAGTCCACCCGCTCGTGGTGGGTGGCCGTCCTCGTCGGTCTCGTCCTGTCGCTGTGGACGACGCGAACCCTCATGCGCAACCTCGTCATCGTCAACGCTCACGTGTGGGACGCCCAAGTGCCCCATCGCACGCAGCGCGAGCTGATCCGCGCGACGTTGGTCTTCGGTGCGGCGTGGCTGGGCATCTTCCTCGGTGCGGCGCTCGTCGTGAGACTGGACAACCTCCTGCCGGGCGGCATCCTTCTGTCGTTCGTCAGCCAGGCGGCGATCTCCGGCGCAGGCTGGGTGCTCATCACCCTGCACCTGCCCGACCGGCGTCGGTCGTGGACGGACCTCCTGCCCGGTGGACTGTTGTTCGGAGTGGGTCTCGCCACGCTGCACGTCGTCAGCCGCGTCTACCTGCCGGCCAAGATCGAGCACTCCTCGGCTCTTTACGGCTCTCTCGGTGTCGCCGGCGCCGTCCTCGTGTGGCTCCTCGTCGCTGGCCACCTCATCGTGGGCTGCGCCGTCCTCAACCGGGTGTGGCTGCGCCACCGTGACCCGACGTTCGACCCGGACTTCGACGCGTCGCTGATGCTGTTCATCGAGCGGGTCGAGCAGTTCGAGCAGGCCGCGGCACCGTCCGTGCGTGTGACGTCCGACCCGGCCGGGGCTCCCTCCGAGGAGGACTCGGGCGACAACCGCCCCTGAGCCGGCTCGGCGGGCCTATGCTCGGGCCATGCTCATCATCGGCATGATCCTCTTCGGCATGCTCGTCGGCGCCGCCGCCCAGCTCATCCTGGGCCGCGAGGGCAAGAGCATCGACTGGACGATGGCCATCGTCGCGGGCCTCGTCGGCTCGTTCGTCGGCGGCCTCCTCTCGAGCCTCATCGCGGGCGACGGCCTCGCGCTGCGCCCGAGCGGCATCATCGGCTCGATCGTCGGCGCCGTCATCGTGACGGCCGTGTGGCGCTGGAGCCGCACCCGCAGCGTCACCCGCTGACCCGGCGCGCTCAGAGGGCCTCCACCCGGACCCGCCCTCGCTTCACGCCCCAGCGGTGGGTCAGGCGTATGCCGTCGAGCAGGCTCTCGTCGTGGCTGACGACGAGCACCGTCCCCCCGAAGGCCGCCACGGCGGCCTCGAGCTGCTCGATCGCGTCGACGTCGAGGTGGTTCGTCGGCTCGTCGAGCACGAGGACGTTGACCTCGCGGCCCTGGAAGAGCGCCATGAGGGCCCGCGTCCGCTCGCCCATCGACAGGCTCCTGGCCGGACGTGACACGTGCTCGGACCCGAGCCCGAACTTCGCGAGGAGGGTCCGCACCTCGGCGATCGGCCACTCGCTCCCCGACCTCGGGTGGGTCCCGAGCTCGCGTCGCACGACGTCGAGCACCGACGCGTCGTCGTCGAGCAGCTGTCGGCGCTGGTCGATGACACCGACGGCCACGCGCGTCCCGAGGCTCTGGCGGCCGGACGCGAGCGGCAGGTCACCGAGCAGGGCGCCGAGGAGCGTCGTCTTGCCCGAGCCGTTGTCGCCGACGAGCGCGATGCGGTCGCCGCGGCCGACGACGAGGCTCACCGGGCCGAGCCGGAAGCCGTGCCGCTCGACGACGGCGTCGGACAGGGTGGCCACGACGTCGGCGGAGGGCCGGCCCTCGGTGATGGCGTAGCGCAGCTGCCACTCCTTGCGCGGCTGCTCCACCGCATCGAGGCGGTCGGCGGCCCGTTCGAGCCGGCCGCCCTTAGCCGCCTGGCGGTCGGCCCGGGCCTTGTGCTTCTCGCGGATGTGCTTGTCGGGCTCCTTGCCGAGCGCGACGTTGCGTCGTCCCCGGTCGGCCCAGTCGTGCCGCTGCCGGGACTGCGCGAGCAGCGAGTCCCGCTCGGCGGCATACCCCTCGTACGCCTCCCACGCGTGGGCGCGCGCGAGCTCGCGCTGCGCGACGAAGCTGCTCCAGCCGCCGGAGTAGTGGCCGATGCGCTGCTGCTTGACGTCGAGCTCGACGACCCCCGTGGCCACCGCGTCGAGGAAGGTGCGGTCGTGGCTGGCGACGAGGATCGGGCCCTCGTGCGCGGCGACGAAGTCGGCCATCAGGGTGAGCCCGCGGGCGTCGAGGTCGTTCGTCGGCTCGTCGAGGAGCAGCACGTCGTACTGGCTGAGCAGCACGGCGACGAGGCAGGCACGGGCTGCCTGCCCGCCGGACAGCGTGCCGAGCGGGCGGTCCGACGCGACGTCGAGCCCCACGCGCGCGGCCACCTCGGGCAGCCGCTCGTCGAGGTCGGCGGCCCCGAGCGCGAGCCAGCGCTCGAGCGCCGCTGCATAGCGGTCCTCGCTGCCGTCGTCACCCGCGGCGATCGCGGCGGACGCGGCCTCGAGCTCGATGTCGGCGGCCGCGACGCCGGTGCGGCGACGCGCATACGTCAGGAGGGTCTCCGACGGGTCGGGGACGACCTGCGGGAGCCAGCCGACCGTCGCGTCGCGCGGGGCGAGGCGGATCGTGCCGGCCTCGACGGGCAGCTCGCCGACGACGGTGCGCATGAGCGTCGACTTGCCCGACCCGTTGGGGCCGACGACGGCGAGCACGTCGCCGTCGGCGAGGGTCAGGTCGAGACCGGAGAAGAGGGTGCGCGCCCCGAAGGCGACGTCGAGTCCGGAGATGGTGAGGGTCGTAGACATGAGAGGTCCTGGATGGTCAGCAGGGCCCCGCGGGTGACGTCAGTCGGTCGTCGACCGGTCAGCGGCGGGCGGGCTCGAGGCATCAGGAGATCCACACGGGAGAGAAGGTATGCGGCGACCCAAGCCCGCGTCCAGCGCTTTTCCGCCGTTCTCGGGCCACCCGAACCCCGCCCCGGCGGAGTTGTCGCGGTCCGTGGGGCGTGGACTCGCGACACAAGTCCGCCCGGGCGGAGTGGTGGTGGCGCGGCTCAGGAGAGGGCGGCGTCGTGCACGACGATGGCGATCTGGACCCGGTTGTCGGCCCCGAGCTTGTCGAGGACGCGCGACACGTGGGCCTTGACGGTCGGCACCGAGAGGTAGAGCTCGCGGGAGATGTCGGCGTTCGACAGACCGCGGCCGATGGCGAGGGCCACCTCGCGCTCGCGGTCGGTGAGGGTCCCCAGGCGGGCCTCGGCGTCCGCGCGGCGGCGGTCACCCGCGTCGGAGCCGCCTCCGCCCGTCGCGACGTGGGCCATGAGCGTGGCCGTGACGCTCGGCGACAGGATCGGCTCCCCGGCGGCGACGAGGCGCACCGCCTCGACGAGACGCCGCGGCTCGGTGTCCTTGAGCAGGAAGCCGTGCGCGCCGGCCCGCAGCGCCTGCACGACCATGTCGTCGGCGTCGAACGTCGTCAGGACGATGACCTTGAGGTCGTCACCGCGCGCACCCCGGACGGCCCGGGCCCCCTCGGACAGCAGCGATCTCGTCGTCTCGAGCCCGTCGCGGCGCGGCATCCGGATGTCCATGAGGACGACGTCGGGCCGGTGCTCGTCGACGGCCCGCTCGCCGTCGATCCCGTCACCCGCCTCCGCGACGACGTCGAGGTCCGGCGCGCCGCCGAGGATCATCCTCAGCCCGGCGCGCACGAGCGCGTCGTCGTCGACGATCACGACACGCGTACGCCCCTGGTACCCGCTCATCGCGACCACGGTAGCCGGGCGGCGAGGACGAAGTCGCCGGCCCGGTCGGGGCCGTAGGTCAGCTCGCCGCCGGCGAGGACGGCGCGCTCCGTGAGCCCGAGCAGTCCAAGCCCGGATCCGACCGTGACGTCCGGGCGTATGCCGTCAGCCGGGTCGCTGCGCCCGCGCGGGACCGTGTTGCGCACCGTCACCCGCACCGCCTCGTCGTCGAGCCCCCCCTCGGGAGCCGTCGCCACCGTGACCCGGACGGCTGCGCCCGGGGCGTGCTTGCGGGCGTTCGTCAGGCCCTCCTGCACGATCCGGTAGGCGCCCCGCGACACCTGCTCGGGCACGTCGTCGAGGTCGCCCGACCGGTCGAGCCGGACCGTCGTGCCGCCCGACCGGGCCTCGGCGACGAGCGCGTCGAGGTCGGCGAGCGTCGGCTGCGGCGGCTGGGGCGAGCCGTCGGCGGGGGCGCCGGAGCCCGGCACGTCGCGCAGCACCCCGAGCACGGCCCGCAGCTCGGTCAGGGCCTGGTTGGCGCTCTCGCGGACGACCTCCGCCGTCTCGGAGACCTGCTCGGGCGTGAGGTCGGTGCGGTAGGCGAGGGCACCGGAGTGCATGGCCACCAGGGAGATCCGGTGTGCGAGGACGTCGTGCATCTCGCGCGCGATGCGGGCCCGCTCGGCCACCTGCGCCTGGACGACGCGCATCGCCTGCTCGCGCTCGGCCGTCAATGCCCGCTCGTGGAGCGAGGCGACGAACGCCCGGCGCTCGCCGACGGCCCAGCCGATGGCGACGCTGACGGCATAGCTGAGCAGCCCGATGATGACGTTCGGCAGCGTGACGACCTCGTCCTCGGTCGGGTAGATCATCGAGTGACCCCACCCGGCCACCATCCACGGCACGAGGACGACGGCGATCTCGCGCCACCGCCGCCGCGTCGAGAGGGACACGAGGGCCACGACCGACGGGCCGACGGCGACGGAGGAGATCCCGGACAGGGCAGCCGTCGCGACGGCGACGGCGAGCGGCCAGCGGCGGCGCCACAGCAACAGGGCCGTCGCGCCGAGCCCGATCGCGACGTCGACGAGGAGCCAGTCCTTGCCGAACGTCGGCTCGACGTGGCGGTGGTCGAGCTGCGCCTGCACGGCGCCCCAGATCGCGAGCCCGAAGAGGAACGCGATCCCGAGCCGCCACGTCTCGCCCCACACGTGGCCGCGTCGGGTGCGGGCGATCCGGGGCAGCGGCACCCGGCCAGCGTAGGCGCGGACCCGGCGTCACGGCATCCGACCAAGGTCTCGTCCCGACGGCCCCCCCGGACCTCCGACCCTGAGCACGGACCCTGACTCCGGTCAGGGTCGGCTACGACCTAGGTAGGGGTCGGAATCAGGCTTGTGACGGATGTGCGGGGCCCTCCTGACCCGGGAGGGTGGAGCCCATGATCACAGTGGAACGACTCACCAAGCGCTACGGCCCGTTCACGGCCGTCGACGACGTCTCGTTCGAGGTCAAGCCGGGCCTCGTCACCGGCTTCCTCGGGCCGAACGGTGCCGGCAAGACGACCGCGATGCGCGTCATGGCCGGCCTCACCCCCGCCACCTCGGGCCGGACCACGGTGCTCGGCAAGCCGTATGCCGCCCTGCCGAACCCGGGCCGCCACGTCGGCCTCCTGCTCGACGCGTCCGCCCAGCACGCCGGCCGCACCGGCCGCGAGGTGTTGACCCTCGGCGCGATCCTGATGGGCGTCGGCAAGCACCGCGTCGACGAGATGGTCGAGCTCGTCGGCCTCACCGAGAAGGAGGCGAACCGGCGGGTCCGCAACTACTCCCTCGGCATGCGCCAGCGCCTCGGCATCGCCCACGCCCTGCTCGGTGACCCCGAGGTGCTCATCCTCGACGAGCCGGCCAACGGGCTCGACCCCGCCGGCATCCGCTGGATGCGCGACCTCCTCCGCGGCTACGCCAACGAGGGCGGCACCGTCCTGCTCAGCTCGCACCTGCTCAACGAGATCGAGCGCGTCGCCGACGAGATCATCGTCATCGGCCACGGCAAGATCGTCGCGCAGGGCACCAAGGACGAGCTCCTCGCCGGGGCCGGCACCTACACCCGCTCCACCGACGACGACGCCCTCATGGCGGCGCTCGCCGAGGCCTCGATCGTCGCCCAGCGCACCCCGACGGGTGGCCTCCAGGTCGAGGCCGAGCCGATCGCCGTCGGCCGCGTCGCCGTCGCCCACCAGATCGTCCTGACCGAGCTGCGCGGCGCCGACAGCCGGGGTCTCGAGGAGATGTTCCTCGACCTCACGGCCGACGCCGCCCGAGAGGAGGTGGCGGCATGACCGCCACGACCACGACGGTGCCCACCGGGCCGCCCGTCTCCAAGAACGCCGAGTCGGCCCTGCCGACGCACGCCAAGGTGCCGAGCCGCATCGACGGCCCGCGGCCCACGACCGGGGTGCCCTTCGGCCGCCTCATCCACGTCGAGCTGCGCAAGATGCTCGACACCCGTGCCGGCCGCTGGCTCCTCATCGGCATCGGGGCGATCATCGCCATCGCCCTGACGATCATGTTCTTCAACGAGGGCGGCCAGCACGCCTTCGGCGAGTACCTCCAGGCCACGACGATGCCGATGGCGCTCATCCTCCCGGTCGTCGGCATCCTCGCCGTCACGGCCGAGTGGAGCCAGCGCACCGGCCTCGTCACCTTCGGTCTCGAGCCGCGCCGCATCCGCGTCGCCTGGGCCAAGCTCCTGTCGGCGCTCCTCGTCGGCGTCTGCGCCTTCGCGCTGGCCCTCGTCCTCGCCGCCCTCGCGCACCAGGCCGCGATCACCTTCCGCGGCATCACCGGCGACTGGTCGACGGACGCCCTCGTGCTCCTCGGCGCCGGCGGCTACGTGCTGCTCGGCATCGCCCAGGGCGTCGGCTTCGGCATGCTCTTCAAGAACACGCCGGCCGCGGTCGTCGTCTTCTTCGTCCTGCCGACCGCGTGGTCGATCCTCGGCTCGATGGTGTCCTGGCTCCAGGACGCCGCCGCGTGGCTCGACATGAACCAGACGATGCAGCCGCTCTTCGGTGGCTCGCTGACCGGTGAGCAGTGGGCCCAGCTCGGCGCCTCGGTCGCCCTGTGGGTCGTCGCGCCGCTCGCCGTCGGCATCTGGCGCCTGACCCGCGCCGAGGTGAAGTAGCACCTCACCCACGAACAAGAGGTATGCCGTGTGCCTGACGGGGGCACACGGCATACCTCTGCTTGTTGCTGGGGCGAAAGCCTTGTCAGTGGGCGGCGTTCGTCTCCGTCTCGACGATCGGGTCGTTGACGACCTTGGCGTCGTCGGCGTCACCGCCCGGGTTCTCGGCGCCCAAGCCGGCCCGGACGAGCTCCTCGATCTGCTTGCCGGTCTCGGCGTCGACGCTCTTCCAGTAGTCGAAGGCGCGCTCGAGCACCGGCGACTTCACGCCGCCGAGCAGGTGGCCGGCGACCGTCTCGGTGAACATCTGGCGCTGCGCGTCGTCCCAGACCTCGCGGACGAGCAGGCCCGCCTGGCCGAAGTCGTCGTCGTCCTCGCGCAGCGTGTAGGCCTGGCGCACCATCGCGCCGTCGGTCTCCCAGCCCTCCTCGACCTCACCGACGGTGTCGGCGTAGCCGCGTCCCTCGCTGTTGGGGGCGTAGACGGGCTGGTCGCCGCGGTGGTCGTAGGCCATCGGGCCGTCCTGCGTGTAGGTGTTGAGGCCCTCGACGCGGGGACGGTTGACCGGCAGCTGGAGGTAGTTCGGTCCGATGCGGTAGCGGTGGGTGTCGCTGTAGGCGAAGACGCGGCCGAGCAGCATCTTGTCGGGCGAGAAGCCGATGCCCGGCACGACCGCCGACGGCTCGAAGGCCGCCTGCTCGATCTGGGCGAAGAAGTTGTCGGGGTTGCGGTTCAGGGTCATCGTGCCGACCTTGATGAGCGGGTAGTCGCTGTGCGGCCACACCTTCGTCAGGTCGAACGGGTTGAGGTGGTAGGTCTTCGCGTCCTCGTAGGGCATCGCCTGGATCGACAGCGTCCAGCTCGGGAAGTCGCCCGCCTCGATGGCGTCGTGGAGGTCGCGGCGGTGGTGGTCGGCGTCCTGGCCGGCGATGCGCTCGGCCTCGGCGCCCGTCAGACCCTCGACGCCCTGGTTGCTGTGGAAGTGGTACTTGACCCAGTGCTTCTCGCCGATCTCGTTGATCCAGAGGAAGGTGTGGCTGCCGTAGCCGTTCATGTGGCGGAACGTCTTCGGGATGCCGCGGTCGCCCATGAGGTAGGTGACCTGGTGGGCCGACTCGGGGTTGAGGCTCCAGAAGTCCCACTGCATGTGGTTGTCGCGCAGGCCCGAGCCGCCGCGGCGCTTCTGGCTGCGGATGAAGTGCGGGAACTTCATCGTGTCGCGGACGAAGAAGACCGGCGTGTTGTTGCCGACGAGGTCGTAGTTGCCCTCGGTCGTGTAGAACTTCAGCGCGAAGCCGCGGGGGTCACGCCACGTGTCCGGGCTGCCCTGCTCACCGGCGACGGTGGAGAAGCGCGCGAGCATCTCTGTCGTGACGCCCTGCTGGAAGAGGGCGGCCTTGGTGTAGGCCGACACGTCCTCGGTCGTCGCGAACGTGCCGAAGGCGCCGGAGCCCTTGGCGTGGACGTTGCGCTCCGGGATGCGCTCCCGGTTGAAGTGCGCCATCTGGTTGAGGAAGTGGTGGTCGTGCAGCAGGATCGGGCCGTCCGGACCGACCGTGAGCGAGTTGCGGTCACTCGGCGCGGGTGCCCCGGTCTCGGTGTGCGACCCGAGTCGCGCCTCCTCGCTCGGTGCCGTCTCGATGGACTCGCGGGACTTCGTGCTCTCACTCATGTCTGCTCCTTCGACGTCTGTACAGGGGCCATACCCAGTCGGCACGAGCGGTCCTAGAGTCAGGACATGAGGCTGCGCCGTGTCGTCGAGGCCCGGCCGGTGCTGCTCGCCGTGTCGGCGGGGCTCTCGGTGCTCTCGGTGCTCTCGGTGCTCGGCACGGCGGGGTGCACGGCGGGCGGGACGCTGGGCGTGTCGCCGACGGGCGGCGTGTCCGCGGGCACCGCGACGCCCGAGGTCTCGCTGACCCGGATCGACCCCGGTCCGCCGCCCGTCGTGACGGTCCCGCCGCCTTCGGCCGGTGAGGTGGCACGGGTCGTCGTGACGAAGCAGGGCTCGGCCAAGGCCTTCCGCAACGTGCCCGGTGTGCCCGTCGCCGAGGGCCGCACCTACACGGTCGAGGTGGCCTGTGCGGCCGGTCGGGCGACGGAGGGGTCGAGCTACGCCGTCTACGACGCCGCGCCCGGCACGTGGGGGCACGGGGAGCCGCTCTACTCGCGGCCGTTCGTCTGCGACGGCGCGGTCCAGCGGACCGTGCACCTCGGGCTGCCGGTCGGACGGGTCCAGATCGACGTCCGCGGCCTCCCCGCCGACGCCGTCACGGCATACGCCCTCATCCGCCCCGAATAGTCGAGTGGCCCCGCCGTCCCACGGCCCCCACCCGCCGAGCCCTTCCCCCGTCGAGTGGCCCCGTGACCCCACGAGGCCACCCGATCTCCCCGTCGAGTGGCCCCGCGACCACACTCGTCGCGTGACGGGTGTGACGGCGGGGCCACTCGAGCTGGGGCTGGTGTGACGGCGGGGCCACTCGACGTGGGGGCAGGGCGGATCTCGGTCGTGGGGGACCCGCGGGCGTGGATAGGCTGGCCCGCGTGATCGACATCAAGCTCGTGCGCGACGAACCCGACCGGGTCCGCGCCTCGCAACAGGCCCGTGGAGAGGACCCGGGGATCGTGGACGCGATCCTCGCTGCCGACGAGCGCCGCCGATCGTCCCTGGGCGAGTACGAGGCGCTGCGCGCCGAGCAGAAGACCGTCAGCAAGTCGGTCGGTGCCGCGATGGGCGCCTTCCAGAAGGCGAAGAAGTCGGGCGCCGACGACGCCGCGCACCTCGAGAAGGTGGCGCACGAGGCCCGCACGCACGCCGCCAAGCTGAGCGAGCAGGTCAAGGCCCTCGAGTCGACGGCCGACGAGGCCGGCGCCGAGCTCGACACGCTGCTGCGCCGCGTCGGCAACGTCATCATCGACGGCGTCCCCGTCGGCGGCGAGGACGACTACGTCCTGCTCGAGACCGTCGGCACGCCGCGCGACTTCGCGGCCGAGGGCTTCGAGCCGCTCGACCACCTCGCGCTCGGCGAGAAGCTCGGCGCCATCGACATGGAGCGCGGCGCCAAGGTCGGCGGCGCGCGCTTCTACTACCTCACCGGCGTCGGAGCCCTGCTCGAGCTGGCGCTGCTCAACATGGCGATCGCCCAGGCCACGGCCGCCGGCTTCACGCCGATGATCACGCCGACGATGGCGCGCATCGAGATCATGGCCGGTGCCGGGTTCATCGACGCCCACGACGAAGAGGTCTACAAGCTCAAGGACGACGAGCTCTACCTCACCGGCACGTCCGAGGTGGCGCTCGCCGGCTTCCACGCCGACGAGATCATCGACCTGTCGGACGGTCCCAAGAGGTATGCCGGGTGGTCGGCCTGCTACCGCCGCGAGGCCGGGTCGCACGGCAAGGACACGCGCGGCATCATCCGCGTGCACCAGTTCCACAAGGTCGAGATGTTCAGCTACTGCCGTCCCGAGGACGCCGAGGCCGAGCACCAGCGGCTGCTGGGCTGGGAGCGCGAGATGCTCGCCAAGATCGAGGTGCCCTACCGCATCATCGACACCGCGGCAGGCGACCTCGGTGGACCCGCGGCCCGCAAGTTCGACTGCGAGGCGTGGGTGCCGACGCAGGGCAAGTACCGCGAGCTGACGTCGACGTCGAACTGCACGACCTACCAGGCGCGCCGGCTCAACACGCGTGAGCGCGACCCGAACGGCTCGGGCACCCGTGCCGTCGCGACGCTCAACGGCACGCTCGGCACGACGCGCTGGCTCGTCGCGATCCTCGAGAACCACCAGCAGGCCGACGGCTCGGTCCGCGTGCCCGAGGCACTGCGCCCCTTCCTCGGCATGGACGTGCTCAAGCCGCTGTCCTGAGACGTGCACCCGACAGGTCAGCGTTCGTCGAGCATGACCTCGATCGAGTAGTCCTGGGCGCGGTAGCAGTGGTCGCCGTACTCGACCGGGCCGCCGACCGCGTCGAACGCGGTGCGCGACATCGTCAGGACCGGCTGGGACGGGGTGAGGTTCAGGTGCTTGCGCTCGCTCGCCGACGGCTGCCGGGCGCCGATGCGCTGGTGGGCGACGACGGGCTTGCCGCCCCGCGCGCGGAGGAGGGCGTAGAGGCCGTCGTGCTCGAGGTCCTCGCAGCTGATGTCGGAGTAGGCCGGCGGCAGCCAGTTGCGCAGGATCGCGAGCGGCCGGTCGCCGTCGAGACGGAGCCGGACGAGGCGCAGCAACGGCGTGTCGGCCGGGAGGCCCATCGCCGTCGCCGCGACCTCGTCGGTCGTCACCTCGTGCGTCAGCACCTCGGTGCGAGGGTCCCCCGAGCCCTCGCGCCGCAGGTCGTCGTAGAGGCTCGTCAGCTCGGCCCGCCGGTGGATCTGGCGGCCCGCGACCGTCGTGCCGAGGCCGCGCCGCCGGAGCAGCAGACCCTGCCCGACGAGCTCCTGGATCGCGCGCCGCACCGTCGGCCGGGAGAGGCCGAGCCGGTCGGCCATCGCGACCTCGTTCTCGAACGGGTCACCCGGCTGGAGGTCGCCGTTCGCGATCGCCGCGCTCAGCTGCTCGGCCAGCTGGTGGTAGAGCGGGACCGGCGTCTCGCGGTCGATGCGGACGTCAACGGGCTTGGGCATGGCCGCAGACTAACGAGACGGAACGGGCCTGCCGGGATGTGTTCATGTCAGGACACCCTCGTGTCATCACCTCGGGCTCTTGACGACGAGGACGGGCACGTCCGAGTCGAGGATGAGGTTCTGCGCCACGCTGCCGAGGAAGGCCTTGCCCATCGGCGAGCGGCGCCGGGCACCGATGACGAGCAGGTCCGGACCGAGCTCGCGCACGGTCGCGAGGATCGCCTCCGAGACGTCCGCGATGTCCTGACCCCCGGGCACGAGACGCACGTCCCACTGGAGGTCGGGCAGGCACGCGGCCTCGAGGGCGTTCTCGACGGCGTCGGAGATGCCGGCCTTGTTGGCCTCGGCGATGTCGTTGTCGAGCGACTCGACGACGTGGACGACGAGGAGGTGGGTCCCGCGGTATGCCGCCTGGCGGGCTCCCTCCTGCAGCGCGAGCGCGCTCGAGCTGCGGGTGTGGTGGGCGACGGCGACGCTCATGACGCCACCCCGCTCACTTCTGCAGCTCGTGCGAGAGCTCGGTCAGCTCGTCGCCGCCGGCCATCTGGCGGGTGAGCTCGTCGAGACCGACGTCGGCGCGCTTCTTGTCGAGCACGGCCTGGCCGAGCTTGAGGATGACGAAGTGGTTGCCGACGAGGTACGCGTGGTGCGGGTTGTGGGTGATGAAGACGACGCCGAGGCCGGCGTCGCGGGCCGCAGCCGTGTACTTGAGCACGACGCCGGACTGCTTGACGCCGAGGGCCGCGGTCGGCTCGTCGAGGATGAGCACGCGGGCGCCGAAGTAGACGGCCCGGGCGATCGCGACGCACTGGCGCTGGCCACCCGAGAGGGTGCCGATGGGCTGGTTGATGTCCTTGACGACGACGCCCATCTTGCGCAGCTCCTCGTCGGCGATGCGCTTCATGTCGGCGATCCGGAGGGTGGCGAACGGGCCCCTGCCGCTCGTCAGCTCGGAGCCGAGGAAGAAGTTGCGCCACACCTCCATGAGCGAGACGACGGCGAGGTCCTGGTAGACGGTCGCGATGCCGTGGTCGAGGGACTCGCGCGGTGAGGAGAAGCTGACCTCCTTGCCGTCGACCTTCATGGTGCCCTCGTTGTGCGGGTGCAGCCCGGCCATGATCTTGATCAGGGTCGACTTGCCGGCGCCGTTGTCGCCGAGGACGCACGTCACCTCGCCGGCACGCACCGTGAGGTTGATGCCCTTGAGGGCGCGGATGGCGCCGTACGTCTTGCCGACGTCCTTCATCTCGATGAGCGGCTCGCCCGAGTGGAGCTCCGGGTCCGCGTGCTCGGACAGGGTGTCAGTCATGTCAGCCCACCTTTCGGGCGGTCGAGAGCTTCTTGACGTAGAGGTTGACCATCACGGCGAGCAGGAGCATCACGCCGAGGAAGGCCCGGAACCAGTTGGGGTCCCAACCGGCGTAGACGATGCAGAGGCTCGTCATGCCGAAGATGAACGCGCCGATGGCGACACCGATCGCGTTGCCGTAGCCACCGGTGAGCAGCGTGCCGCCCACGACCGCGGCGATGATGTAGAGGAACTCGTTGCCGATGCCGTTGCCGGCCTGGAGCGTGTCGAACTTGTAGAGCGTGTGCATGCCGACGAACCAGCCGAGGAACGACACGGTCATGAAGAGGCCGATCTTGACGGCCTTGACCGGGACACCGACGGCGCGGGCCGAGTCGGCGTTGCCGCCGACGGCGTAGATCCAGTTGCCGATCTTGGTGCGCTGGAGGACGAAGGCCGACAGGGCGACGAAGAGGAACCACCAGAGGACGGTGATCTCGACGGTCACGGTGCCGATCTTGAAGCTCGACGCGAAGATCGCGTCGAGGGTCTTGTAGCCGTCCATCTGGTTGATGTTGGGCGTCGAGACCGAGCCCGTGACGAGCTTGGTCACGCCGAGGTTGGCGCCCTGCAGCACGAAGAACGTGCCCAGGGTTATGAGGAAGCTCGGGATGCCGGTCCTCACCACCAGGTAGCCGTTGAGGAAGCCGATGACGAGGCAGAAGACGAGGGAGAGCACGGCGCCGACGACGAGGTTGATGCCGAGCTGGTAGCAGAACATCGCGTTGACGAGCCCGGCCGTGGTGACGATGACGCCGGCGGAGAGGTCGAACTCGCCGCCGATCATGAGCATTCCCACGGCGACCGCGACGATCCCGATGGTGGAGGACTGGTAGAGCACGGTGAAGAACGACGCGGGTGACCGGAAGGCCGGGGCGACGATGAGGAAGAAGATGAAGATGACGATCGCCGCGACGAGCGCCCCGACCTCGGGGCGGGCGAGCAGGCGGTTCGACCAGCCGAGCGTGACCCGGTTCGACGCCTCGGCTGGTGCCGAGGGGGGAGTCTTGGTGGTTTGACTCATGGACCTCTCCGATCCGTTTGACGAGCGAGGAGTGAAGTGCGAGAGGTCGGCCGGCCCGGTTGCCCCGGCCGGCCGCCCCGCTGGGTCAGCGCGTGTTGTTCTTGGCGAACGGGAGGATGACGCCGATGTTCTTGGCGTCGACGAACGACGGTCCGGTCAGGACGGCGAGACCACCTCCGATGTCGTTGCCGTTCTTCTTGTTGAGGTAGAGCGACTGGATCGCGAGGTAGCCCTGGACGTAGGGCTGCTGGTCGACCGAGAACTGGATCTTGCCGTCCTGGATCGCCTGGGCGGCGTCGACGTTGAGGTCGAAGGTGGCGAGCTTGGCCTTGCTGCCGGCCGCGTCCATCGCCTTGAGGGCGTCGAGAGCGATCGGGGCGCCGAGCGTGACGATCCAGTCGATCGAGCTGTCCTGAGCGAGCTTGGCCTGCAGGGCCGAGACGACCGAGGGGTCGTCGGCGCCGTTGACCTGGATGTTCTCGGTGGCGGGAATGCCCTTCTTGACGCCGGCGCACCGGGCCTCGAGAGCGACCGAGCCGGCGGCCTGGATGACGCAGAGGACCTTCTTGCCCCCGGCGGCGGCGATGCGCTTGCCGGTCGCCTCACCGGCGAGGTTCTCGTCGGAGCCGAAGTACATCTTGGCGCCGACCTGCTGGTACTGGTCGATGCCGGAGTTGAAGGCGACGACGGGGATGCCGGCGTCGTCCGCCGACTTGACCGCGCCGGCGAGGGCGTCGGGCGTGGCGAGCGTCGTGGCGATGCCGTCGACCTTCGAGTCGACGGCGTTCTGGATCAGCGTGGCCTGCTTGGCCGGGTCCGGGTCGTTGGAGTACTTGAGCGTGATGCCGCTGTTCTTCGCGGCCTGGGTGGCACCGGCCTTGATCTTGTCCCAGAAGGTGTCGCCTGGGGTCTCGTGGGTGACCATGGCGAACGTGTAGCCGGAGTTGTCGCCGGCGCCGCTGCCGCTCCCGGCGTTGCCGGTGCTGGCGGGGGCGCCGCCGCCGCTGCACGCCGCGAGGGCGAGGGCTGCGGCCGTGGCCATGCCTGCTGCGACGGTCAGGCTCTTGCGAGTCCGAGTCGGAGTCATCGTTGAATCCTTTCGTTGCGTCGCGGTGGCCCGGTCGCCGGAGTGGCGCGACGTTCTGTGACGGTGAGCCCGTCGATCAGGGTGGAGCCCGTATGCCGTGTGCCGCCTGGCACGTGAGGTGCGGGCTGGAGGGGTGTCGGGTCGTGGCGACCCGGCCGGTGCAACTGTGGTGCGCGTGGCCTGAGGGGTCTGGCTGCGTCGCGTCCGGTGGGGACGGTGTGGGGCGAGGTCGTCGCCCGGAAGGTGTGCGGGGATCTCGGCGGGCTCCGGCGACGTGGTGGGTCACCGTGCTCGCACTGGCTCCTCCGTCGCCGGCGGACATCGGTGCGATGTCTGCCGGTCCCGGCGTCGGTGCCAGCGATTGGAGGATGCTCCCTCTGCTGCAGTGCTGTCAAGAGATTGATCAAACATCAGAATGTCCTAACATTTGCTTGACAGGGTGAGGTGCCCGGCACGACCATCGTTCTCGTAGGGACGACGACGTCGAGGCGCTCGCCGACCGGACCCCGCGGCGACCACCCCACCGGACCGCCGCCCACCGCGATCACCCAAGGGAGTGTGCACATGCGCATCGGACTGGCCGGAGTCGGCCGCATCGGGGCGTTCCACGCCGAGACCCTCCGCGACCTGTCCGACGTCGACGAGGTCGTCGTCGCCGACCTCGACGCCGACGCCGCCCGCGCCGTCGCCGACAAGCTCGAGGTCGGCTTCGCCGCCTCGCCGGCCGAGCTGCTCGCCCAGGGCGTCGACGGCTTCGTCATCGCCACCGCGACGCCCGGGCACGCGCCCCTCATCCGCCTCGGTCTCGACGCCGGCGTCCCGACCTTCTGCGAGAAGCCTGTTGCCGCCACGCTCGACGAGACGATGGACCTCGCGCGGCTCGTCCGCACGACGAGCACGCCCGTCCACGTCGGCTTCCAGCGACGCTTCGACCGCGGCTACCAGCGCGCCCAGCAGGCCGTGGCCGGTGGCGAGCTCGGCTTCGTCCACAGCATCCGGGCGCAGACGCACGACCAGGCGCCGCCCCACGCCGCCTACATCCCGACGAGCGGCGGCCTCTTCCGCGACTGCTCGATCCACGACTTCGACATCATCCGCTTCGTCACCGGCCGCGAGGTCGCCTCGGTCTACGCGACCGGAGCCAACAAGGGCGCCGCGTTCTTCTCCGAGGCCGGCGACGTCGACACCGCCGCGGCCGTGCTCACGCTCGACGACGGCACGCTCGTGAACCTCTCCGCGACGCGCTACAACGGCGCGGGCCACGATGTGCGCATGGAGGTCCTCGGCAGCGACGGCACGATCGGCGTCGGCTACGACGACTCGCTCGCCGTCACCTCCGCCGAGCCCGGCGCCACCTACCCGGTCGGCCCCCGCCACTGGTCGTTCATGGAGCGCTTCCTGCCGGCCTACCGCGCCGAGCTGACGGCCTTCGCCGCCGTCGCCCGCGGGGCGCTCGCCTCGCCGTGCACCGTCGACGACGCGCTCCAGGCCTTCCGGGTCGCCGAGGCCTGCGAGCTCTCCCGGAGCGAGGGTCGGGTCGTCTCGCTCGACGAGATCCCGAGCCTGTGAACGTCGTGGACGCCATGGACACCACGACCCCGGCAGCCGGCGACACGGCATACGACACCTCCTCCGGAAGGGCCTACGACGTCGTCGCGATCGGCCGCACCGGCGTCGACATCTACCCTCTCCAGCACGGCGTGGGGCTCGAGAAGGTGCGCACGTTCGAGAAGTTCCTCGGCGGCAGCGCGACGAACGTCGCGGTGGCGGCCGCCCGCCACGGGCACCGGACCGCGCTCGTCACGCGGACCGGGCAGGACGCCTTCGGCCGTTACATCCACGAGGCGCTGCGCGACTTCGACGTCGACGACACCTTCGTCTCCGCCGTCGCCGGACCGCCCACTCCCGTCACCTTCTGCGAGGTCTTCCCGCCCGACGACTTCCCGCTGTACTTCTACCGCTACCCGACTGCTCCGGACCTCATGATCGAGCCGGACGAGCTGCCGCTCGACGCGATCCGCGACGCTGGCGTCTACTGGTCGACGGTCACGGGGCTGTCGCAGGAGCCGAGCCGGGCCGCGCACTTCCGAGCCTGGGAGGCGCGCGGGCGTCGCACGCACACGGTGCTCGACCTCGACTACCGCCCGATGTTCTGGTCCGACCCGGCCGAGGCGAGCGAGCAGGTCGGGCCCGCGCTCGACCACGTGACGGTTGCCGTCGGCAACCGCGAGGAGTGCGAGGTCGCGGTCGGCGAGACCGACCCGCAGCGAGCGGCCGACGCGCTGCTCGAGCGAGGGGTCGAGCTCGCCGTCGTCAAGCAGGGACCCAAGGGGGTGCTCGCCGCGACCCGCGAGGAGCGCCTGGAGGTCCCGCCGTTCCCCGTCGACGTCGTCAACGGCCTCGGTGCCGGCGACGCGTTCGGAGGCGCCCTCTGCCACGGCCTGCTCGAGGGCTGGGACCTGCGGCGCGTCCTCGAGTTCGCGAACGTCGCAGGTGCGATCGTCGCCAGCAGGCTCGAGTGCTCCACCGCGATGCCGACCTCCGCCGAGGTCGACGAGCGCCTGGCCGCCGCAGGCCGGCAGGCCTCCCCGTTCGCCACCACCGCCGAGGAGGCGCGATGACCACCACGCAGCACGAGCCCGCCGTGAGCCCGACCGTCCGGGTCGCAGACCTGACCGAGATCCGCGTGCGCGAGCCCGGGCGCATCGCCGAGGCGTGGGCCGCGCGCCGCCGCCGTCCGCTCGTCCGCGAGGACGGCCGGATGCTCCTCGTCGCCGCCGACCACCCCGCGCGGGGCGCCCTCGGCGTCCGCGGTGCCGGCGCCGCGATGGCGAGCCGCAGCGACCTGCTCGAGCGCCTCGTCACCGCCCTCCAGCGGCCCGGCGTCGACGGCGTCCTCGGCACGCCCGACGTCCTCGACGACCTGCTCCTGCTCGGTGCGCTCGACGACAAGGTCGCCATCGGCTCGATGAACCGCGGCGGCCTCCAGGGCGCCACCTTCGAGCTCGACGACCGCTTCACCGCCTACACGGCGGCCGAGATCGCGGCGCGTGGCATCGACGGCGGCAAGATGCTGACGCGCATCTGCCTCGACGACCCGGGCACCGTGGCCACCCTCGAGGCGAGCGCCCACGCCGTCACCGAGCTCGCGGAGCACCAGGTCATGGCGATGGTCGAGCCGTTCCTGTCGACGCGCGAGGGCGGGCGGGTCGTCAACCAGCTCGACCCGGACGCGGTGATCAGGTCGGTCCACATCGCCGCGGGCCTCGGTGCCTCGAGCGCCTACACGTGGCTCAAGCTGCCCGTCGTCGACGAGCTCGACCGGGTCATGGACGCGACGACCCTGCCGACCCTCCTGCTCGGCGGCGACCCGCAGGGCGACCCGCAGGACACGTACGCGTCATGGGGCCGGGCGCTCGACCTGCCGGCCGTGCGCGGTCTCGTCGTCGGGCGCGCCCTGCTCTTCCCGCCCGACGGTGACGTCGCGGCGGCCGTCGACATCGCCGCCGAGCTGGTGCACGGGTCGGTGCAGGGATCGGTGCACGGGAGCGGGGTCGGCGCGTGAGCGACAACGAGCGCTGGGTGCGCCCCCTCGGGAGCGCCGGCACGACGGAGTGGTCGGTCGTCATCGACGACGCCGTCGACGGGTGGTCGCACACCCGGTTGTATGCCGCCGAGCTGGCTGCCGGTGAGAGCCGCACCATAGAGGCCGGCGAGTGGGAGCACGTCGTCGTGCCGCTCTCGGGATCGGTCGCCGTCACGGCGCTCGACCCCGAGGGGCTCGAGCACGAGGCCGTCCTCGCCGGCCGGGACTCGGTCTTCGCCGGGCCCACCGACGTCGCCTACGCCACGCGTGACTGCGACGTCACGGTGACCGCCGAGGGCGGTCCCGCCAAGGTCGCCGTCTGCGGCGCCCGCGCGGCGCGACGGCACACGCCGCCGTTCCGTCACGTGGGCGTCGCAGACGTGCCCGTCGAGCTGCGCGGGGCCGGTGTCGCGTCCCGTGAGGTGCGCAACTTCGGCATCCCCGGCGTGCTCGACGCCGACTCGGTCATCGCGTGCGAGGTCGTCACCCCCGGCGGCAACTGGAGCTCCTACCCGCCGCACAAGCACGACGAGGAGCGGCCCGGCGTCGAGACCGAGCTCGAGGAGATCTACTACTTCGAGATCGCCCCGTCGGCGGGAGCTCCGGAGGTCGCGGGCACGAACCCGGTCGGCTACCAGCGGGTCTACGGCACCGACGAGCGGCCGATCGACGTGCTCGCCGAGGTGCGGTCGGGTGACGTCGTCCTCGTGCCGCACGGCTGGCACGGGCCGGCGATGGCCGCGCCCGGCTACGACCTCTACTACCTCAACGTCATGGCCGGCCCGGGCCAGCAACGGGCCTGGCTCATCTGCGACGACCCGGCACACGGCTGGGTCCGCGACACGTGGTCCGACCAGCCGGTCGACCCCCGACTTCCCCTTGGAGGTGCTCGATGACGAGCGACACCCAGACCGTGGGCGGCACCACCGTGCGCCTCACCGTGGCCCAGGCCGTGGTGCGCTTCCTCGCCAACCAGTGGAGCGAGCGCGACGGCGAGCGGCAGAAGCTCTTCGCCGGTTGCTTCGGCATCTTCGGCCACGGCAACGTCGCCGGGATCGGCCAGGCCCTGCTCCAGAACGAGCTCGCCGCCAGTCATGAATCCGTGGAGCGACTGCCTTATGTACTGGCCCGCAACGAGCAGGCCATGGTCCACACGTCCGTCGCCTACGCACGCCAGAAGGACCGCCTCCAGACGTGGGCGTGCACGGCGTCGGTGGGCCCCGGCTCGACGAACATGCTCACCGGTGCGGCGCTCGCGACGGTCAACCGGATCCCCGTGCTCCTGCTGCCGTCCGGCACCTTCGCGACGCGTGTCAGCGCCCCCGTGCTCCAGGAGCTCGAGCTTCCGTATGCCGCCGACGTGACGGTCAACGACGCCTTCCGCCCGCTGTCGAAGTTCTTCGACCGGGTCAGCCGTCCAGAGCAGCTGCCGTCGGCCCTGCTCGGTGCGATGCGGGTGCTCACCGACCCGGTCGAGACGGGCGCCGTGACGATCTCGCTCCCGCAGGACGTGCAGGCCGAGGCCCACGACTGGCCCGTCGAGCTCTTCGCGCCGCGCACGTGGCGGGTGGCACGTCCGCTGCCCGAGGCCGTCGACGTCGCCGACGCCGCAGCGGTGATCCGCTCGGCGAAGCGGCCGCTCGTCGTCGCCGGTGGTGGCGTGCACTACAGCGACGCCGAGGAGGCGCTGAAGGCTTTCTGCGAGTCCACGGGCATCCCCGTCGGTGAGTCGCAGGCCGGCAAGGGCTCGCTCCCGCACGGCCACCCGCAGGAGATGGGCGCCGTCGGCTCGACCGGGACGACGGCCGCCAACGCGCTCGCGGCCGAGGCCGACGTCGTCATCGGCATCGGTACGCGCTGGAGCGACTTCACCACCGCCTCGCGAACGGCCTTCCAGGACGACGGGGTCCGCTTCGTCAACATCAACGTCGCGCGCTTCGACGCCGGCAAGCACTCGGGGCTCTCGGTCGTCGCCGACGCCCGGGAGGCGCTCGTCGCGCTCACCGCGGCGCTCGACGGGTATGCCGTCGACGACGCCTACCGGTCGCGCCAGGCCGCGCTGTGGGCCGAGTGGGACGCCTCGGTCGAGGCGGCCTTCCACCCGTCCCCGGAGGTCACCGACCGGCTGGCCGACGGCCTGCTGACCCAGGGCCAGGTGCTCGGTGCGGTCAACGAGCTGACCGACCCCCGCGACGTCGTGCTCTGTGCGGCGGGCTCGATGCCGGGCGACATCCACAAGCTGTGGCGGGTGCGCGACCGCAAGGCGTACCACGTCGAGTACGGCTACTCCTGCATGGGCTACGAGGTGCCGGCCTCGCTCGGCATCCGGCTCGCCGACGAGTCGCGCGACGTCTTCGCCATGGTCGGCGACGGCGGCTACCTCATGATGCCGACCGAGCTCGTCACGGCGGTCCAGGAGCGCATCAAGGTCATCGTCGTCCTCGTGCAGAACCACGGCTTCCACTCGATCGGGTCGCTGTCGGAGTCGCTCGGCTCGCAGCGCTTCGGCACGAGCTACCGCTTCCGCGGTGAGTCGTCCGGGCGCCTCGACGGCGACGTGCTGCCCGTCGACCTCGCCGCCAACGCGCGGTCCCTCGGTGCGCACGTCATCGAGGTGCACTCGCTCGACGAGCTGCACCAGGCGATCAAGGAGGCCAAGGCCGCCCCGGCCGACGGCGGTCCCGTCGTCATCCACGTCGAGACCGACCCGCTCGTCCACGCGCCCGACAGTGCGTCGTGGTGGGACGTCCCGGTCTCTGAGGTCAGCGACCTCGACACGACGCAGACGGCATACGCGGAGTACGTCGACCACAAGGCCACCCAGCGTCCGCTCGTCACCCCGATCCGCCCCCCTCACCCGGAGTCCGCGTCATGAAGCTCGCCCTCGACCCCTACATGTTCCGCGAGACCCCGCTGCTCGAGCTGCCCGCTCTCGTGGCCGACCTCGGCTACGAGTGGATCGAGCTCTCGCCGCGCGACGACGTCATCCCCTTCTTCAACCACCCTCGCATCGACGACGCCGGCGTGGCCGCGTTCCGGTCGGCTCTGGCGTCGGCGGGAGTCGGGGTGTCGTCGCTCCTGCCGCTCTTCCGGTGGTCGGGGCCCGACGAGGAGGACCGCAGGGCGGCGGTGCGCTACTGGACGCGCGCCATCCAGATCGCCAGCGACCTCGGCGTCGACACGATGAACTCCGAGCTCAACGGCAACCCCCGTGAGGCGGCTGTCTGCGAGCGGATGTTCTGGCAGTCGATGGAGGAGCTGCTGCCCGTCTTCGAGAAGGAGGGGATCCGGCTCGTGCTCGAGCCGCACCCCGACGACTGGGAGGAGGACGGCAAGCGCGCCCTCGACATCATCAGGGGGATCAACAGCCCCCACGTGTCGTTCCTCTACTGCGCGCCGCACACCTTCCACCAGGGCAACGACTGCGACGGGATCATGGACAAGGCCGGCGACCTGCTGACGATGGTCCACGTCGCCGACGCCTACGACCACACGGCATCCTCGGGGCTGCGCTACATCGTCAACCCGCCCGGCTCGCAGGTCACGGTGCACCAGCACCTCGACATCGGCCAGGGCGAGGTCGACTTCGGCCAGTTCTTCGCCGGACTCGAGCGCATCGGCTTCGACGGCATCGTCACCTCCTGCGTCTTCGCCTGGGAGGACCGTGCGCGTGAGTCGAGCACCTACATGCGCGACACCATCCGCTCCTACCTCGACAAGTGGTCGACGCCGCCCACGCTCGTCTCTCCCTGAGCCGCGACGGATCCCGGCGGATCCCAGCCGTTCGCACCCGAGCCGGCCACCCGGCACACGCCCCCTCCGCCTTGACCTGAACCCGAAGGACACCGCCATGAGCACCCCCACCCGCATCACCCACCTCATCGACGGACAGCCGTGGACCGGCACCGCCGAGCGCACGTCGCCCGTCTTCAACCCCGCGACGGGGGAGCAGTCGGGCGTGCTCGACCTGGCCTCGGCCGCGCTCGTCGACGAGGTCGTGACGTCCGCCGCCTCCGCGTGGGAGGAGTGGGCCGACGCCTCGCTCGCCAAGCGGTCCGGGGTGCTCTTCGCCTTCCGCGAACTGCTCAACGAGCGCAAGGAGGACATCGCGGCGCTCATCACGGCCGAGCACGGCAAGGTGCTCTCCGACGCCCTCGGCGAGGTGACGCGCGGCCTGGAGGTCGCCGAGTTCGCCTGTGGCATCCCGCACCTGCTGCGTGGCGGCTTCTCGGAGAACGCCTCGACGAACGTCGACGTCTACTCGATCCGCCAGCCGCTCGGGGTCGTCGCGGTCATCTCGCCGTTCAACTTCCCGGCCATGGTGCCGATGTGGTTCATCCCCATCGCCATCGCGTGCGGCAACGCCGTCATCCTCAAGCCGTCGGAGAAGGACCCGTCGGCGGCGATCGCGGTCGCGGCGCTCTGGAAGGAGGCGGGGCTGCCCGACGGCGTCATGCAGGTCGTCAACGGCGACAAGGAGGCCGTCGACGCGCTCCTGACGCACCCCGACGTGAAGTCGGTGTCGTTCGTCGGCTCGACGCCGATCGCGAAGTACGTCTACGAGACGGGCACGGCGCACGGCAAGCGCGTGCAGGCCCTCGGCGGAGCGAAGAACCACATGCTCGTGCTGCCCGACGCCGACCTCGACCTCGCGGCCGATGCCGCCGTCAACGCCGGTTTCGGCTCGGCGGGGGAGCGGTGCATGGCGATCTCGGCGCTCGTCGCCGTCGAACCCATCGCGGACGAGCTGATCTCGAAGATCAAGGACCGCATGGGCAAGCTCGTCACCGGTGACGGCACGCGCGGCTGCGACATGGGCCCGCTCGTCACGTCGCAGCACCGCGACAAGGTGACGTCCTACCTCGACGCCGGGGTGACCGAGGGCGCGACCCTCGTCGTCGACGGTCGCCAGGACTCCTACGAGTCCGATGGCGAGGGCTACTTCCTCGCGCCGACCCTCTTCGACCACGTCAAGCCCGGGATGTCGCTCTACGACGACGAGATCTTCGGCCCGGTGCTGTCGGTCGTGCGCGTCGGGTCCTACGACGAGGGGCTGAAGCTCATCAACAGCAACCCCTACGGCAACGGCACGGCGATCTTCACCAACGACGGCGGCGCGGCGCGGAAATTCCAGCGCAACGTCCAGGTCGGCATGGTCGGCGTCAACGTGCCGATCCCCGTCCCGGTGTCGTACTACTCCTTCGGCGGGTGGAAGAACTCGCTCTTCGGCGACACGCACGCCCACGGCATGGAGGGCGTCCACTTCTTCACCCGCGGCAAGGTCGTCACCTCACGCTGGCTCGACCCGAGCCACGGCGGCCTCAACCTCGGTTTCCCCCAGAACGACTGACTCCCAAACCTTTTCGAGAGGAACGACTGACCATGGCCGAGTCCAAGGCCCGCAACACCGACGACCGCTACAGCAAGCTGACGATCGGTGTCTGTCCCGACCAGTGGGGCGTCTGGTTCCCCGAGGACGAGAAGCAGATCCACTGGGAGACCGCGCTCGACGAGATGGCGCAGGCCGGCTTCTCGATCATGGAGACGGGGCCTTTCGGCTACTTCCCCAAGGACCCGAAGCGACTGCAGGAGGAGATGGACAAGCGCGGTTTCCGGGTCGTCGCCGGCACCGGCTGGGGCATCCTGCACAAACCGGAGGCCTGGGCCGACACCGAGAAGACCTTCCGCGAGATCGCCGAGACCCACGCCGCCGTCGGCGCGGAGTACATCGTGCACCTGCCGCCGCTCTTCCGCGACGACAAGACGTGGGAGTTCACCGACGACCGCGTGCTGTCGACGGAGGCGTGGAACGCCTACATCGGGGGTGCCGACAAGCTCGGTCGCATCATGAAGGAGGACTACGGCCTCCAGATGGTGCTGCACCCGCACGGCGACAGCCACATCGAGACGCCCGAGGACATCGACCGCGTCTTCCAGGCGACGGACCCCGACTACGTCGGCTTCTGCCTCGACACGGGCCACATCGTCTACGGCGGCGGCGACCCGATGGAGCTGTGCCGCAGGTACCCCGAGCGCATCTCCTACGTCCACATCAAGGCGATGGACGAGGGGCTCGTCAAGCAGGCCCACGACGAGGACTGGCCCTTCGGACTCGCTGTCGCCAAGGGCTGCTCGGTCGCGCCGCCGGCCGGCGCGCCGGACATGCCGTCCCTCGTCGAGGCCCTCGCCGACCTCGACAAGGAGCTCTACGTCGTGTGCGAGCAGGACATGTACCCGTGCGACCCGTCCTACCCGCTGCCCAACGCCATCCAGACCCGCGAGTACCTCGCGTCCATCGGCCTCGGCCTCCGCTGAGCCCTGCTCACGTCGACGAAGGAGTCACACTAATGACCGTACGCATCGGCATGATCGGCCCGGGCGGCATGGGCCAGGCGCACATCGACCGCATCCACACCGTCATCGCCGGCGGCCGGGTCGTCGCCGTCTCCGACGTCGACCCGGCCCGCGCCGCCGAGGTGGCGTCCCGGATCGACGGGACGGCATACCCCTCGTCGGCCGAGCTCATCACCGCCGACGACGTCGACGCCGTCATGATCTGCAGCTACGGGCCGGCGCACGAGGTGGACGTCCTCGCGGCCATCGCGGCGGGCAAGCCCGTCTTCTGCGAGAAGCCGCTGACGCCGACGGCCGAGGCGGCGCTGCGGATCATGGAGGCCGAGCAGGCCGGCGGGCGGCGCCTGGTGACAGTGGGATTCATGCGTCGCTTCGACCGGAGCTACCGCGAGATGAAGGCGCTGCTCGACTCGGGCGACCTCGGCGAGACGCTCATGGTCCACTGCGCGCACCGCAACCCGACCGTGCCCGAGCACTACACGTGGGACATGGCCATCAACGACACGGCGATCCACGAGGTCGACACGATGCGCTGGCTCCTCGGCGAGGAGTTCGTCTCGGCGCGCGTCGACAAGCCGAAGAAGACGTCGCTGCGCTTCGAGCACCTCCAGGACCCGCTCGTGCTCATCCTCGAGACCGAGTCCGGGGTGCGCGTCGACGACGAGATCTTCGTCAACTGCCAGTTCGGCTACGACATCCGCTGCGAGGCTGTGGCCGAGAAGGGGACCGTGAGCCTCGGCGACCAGAACGCCATCGTCGTGCGCGACGGCGTCGGAGTGCGCAACGCGATCGCCCGCGACCACAACGACCGCTTCTGGGGCGCCTTCGTCACGGAGGTGCAGGAGTGGATCTCCGCGGTGGCGCGCGGTGAGCACACGGGCTCGACGTCGTGGGACGGGTATGCCGCCGCGTGCGTCTGTGACGCCGGTGTCCGTGCGCTCACCGACGAGGGCGTCGTCAAGGTCGAGATGATCGCGAAGCCCGACTTCTACGCCTGAGTCGGGGCGCCCCGCGACCTTTTGACCAAGGTTCGACTCGCGTGGACAGATGGTCCGGGCGTGGCTACTTTGGGCAGATCGTCGCGGGGGCGGTCAGCCTCCTCGGTCCGATCGAGAGGGCTGTCCCATGTCTCGTCACGTGAACCCCTGTCCCGTTGCCATCACGGATCGGACGGCCTGACGTGGCCGGCGCGGGCCCGGAGCTCAAGCGGTCGCTCAACCAGCGGCAGCTGACGATGATCGCCATGGGCGGCGTCATCGGGGCGGGCCTCTTCGTCGGGTCCGGCACCGTCATCCACGACACGGGTCCGGGCGCGTTCATCACGTACGCCCTGTGCGGCGTCCTCATCATCATGGTGATGCGGATGCTCGCCGAGATGGCCGTGGCCAACCCGTCCACCGGCTCGTTCGCCGACTACTCCCGCAAGGCGCTCGGTGACTGGGCCGGCTTCTCGGTCGGCTGGCTCTACTGGTACTTCTGGGTCATCGTCGTGGGCTTCGAGGCCGTCGCCGGCGCCAAGGTCATCAACTTCTGGCTGCCGGGCGTGCCGACGTGGGTGCTGAGCCTGCTGCTCATGCTCCTCATGACGGGCACCAACCTCATCTCGGTCTCCTCGTTCGGCGAGTTCGAGTTCTGGTTCGCCGGGATCAAGGTCGCGGCGATCATCGTCTTCCTCGCCTGCGGTGCCCTCTTCGTCTTCGGGATCTGGCCGAACGCCGACCTCGACTTCAGCAACCTCACCGCGCACGGCGGCTTCTTCCCCAACGGTGGGCTGGCGGTCACCGCGGGTGTCGTGACGGTGATCTTCTCGATGGTGGGCGCCGAGATCGCGACGATCGCCGCCGCCGAGTCGGACAACCCGGAGCGGGCCGTCTCGAAGGCCGCGAACTCCGTCATCACCCGCATCGCGATCTTCTTCGTCGGCTCGATCTTCCTGCTCGCGGTGATCCTGCCGTGGAACTCGGCCACCCTCGAGGCGTCGCCCTACGTCGCGGCCTTCCAGGAGATGGGCATCCCGTATGCCGACCACGTGATGAACGCGGTGGTGCTGACCGCCGTGCTCTCGTGCCTCAACTCCGGGCTCTACACCGCGTCCCGGATGCTCTTCGTGCTGGCCGCTCGCCGCGAGGCGCCCGCGTCGATGGTCTCGGTCAACTCTCGGGGTGTGCCGATGGTCGCCATCCTGGCCTCGTCGGTCGTCGGCTTCCTCGCCGTGATCATGGCGGCCGTCTCGCCCGACACCGTCTTCTCGTTCCTGCTCAACTCGTCCGGCGCCGTCATCCTCTTCGTCTACCTGCTCATCGCCGTCTCGCAGATCATCCTGCGCTACCGGGCCGACGCGTCGACGCTCAAGGTGAAGATGTGGTGGTTCCCCGCGCTGTCGGTCATCACGGCGCTGGGCATCGTCCTCGTCCTCGTCCAGATGGGCCTGACCGAGGACGTGCGGATCCAGCTCGTGCTCAGCCTCGTGTCGTTCGGCATCGTGCTCGTCCTCTTCTTCATCAACCGGGCCCGCATCGCGCGCCTGCCCGAGCGGGTCGCACCCGACCACACCGGCGAGGCGCGCCGCGTGCTCGTCCTCGCCAACCAGACCCTCGAGGCCGACGAGCTGATGCGCGAGCTCCAGCGGATCGACGCGATGGGCAAGGCGACCTACTACGTATGCGTCCCGGCCAGTGCCGTGGAGACGGGCACCGCCTCGACGCACGGCGCCGTGTCCGTCGCCGAGGCGACGACCGAGGCGGCCCAGGCGCGGCTGGACCGGACGCTCGACGCACTCACCGCGCACCGCCTCGACGCGACCGGCGGGCTCGGCGACTACCGGCCGCTCCGGGCTCTCCGGGCGGCGGTGAGCCACTTCGACCCCGACCAGATCGTCATCGTGACGCTGCCCGCCTCGGACTCGATCTGGCAGCGCTTCGAGGTCGTCGACCGGGCGAGTGAGCTCGGCCTGCCGGTGACCCACGTCGAGGCCGCCTCGCTCGTCATGCAGGCGTGAGCCGTGACCATCGTCGTCGCCTACACGGCGCAGGACAGCGGCACGTCGGCGCTCGAGCTGGCCGCCGTGCTCTCACGGTCCACGGGCGAGCCCCTCACGGTGGCCGTCGTCGTGACGACCCCTCACGCGGCGGGGGCCGTGGAGTTCGTCGACGGCGACTACCTCGCTCCGCTCCGCGACTGGGGAGAGTCCGTCCTCGAGCAGGCGCGGACCGCACTGCCTCCCGACGTCCGGGCGACCTTCGTCGTGCGTGCCGCATCGTCGATCCCCTCGGGGCTGCTCGAGCTGGCGGCCGAGGTCGGCGCGTCCGCGCTCGTGCTCGGCTCGTCGAGCAAGGGCGCGCTCGGCCGCATCTCCTTCGGCAGCGTGACCGACCGGCTCGTGCACTCGGCGCCCCTGCCGGTGCTCCTGGCGCCGCTCGGCTACCGACCGATCCCCGGCTCCCGGATCCGGCGGGTCACCATCGGCTTCGGCGGGTCCGCGGGGGCGGCGCACGTGGCGGCCGCAGGAGCCCGGCTCGCCGAGGTCCTCGGCGCGAGCCTCCGGGCGGTGTCGTTCGCCGTCCGACCGCCCAAGCGGATCTACGGCAGCGTCGAGGAGTCGGCCGACGACCTCGTCGTCGACCGGTGGGTGGCTCGCACGACGGCCGCTCTCCGGGACCAGGTGGGGGCCCGGGACGCCGCCCTGGCCGAACGTCTCGCCCGGTCGCTCGTCGTCGGCGAGGGCGTCTCGTGGAGCACGGCGATCTGGGACGTCGACTGGAGCGACGGCGACCTGCTCGTCGTCGGTCCGAGCTCGTCGGCGCCGGCAGCGCGGCTCTTCCTCGGCTCGCGTGCCTCGAAGATCATCCGTTCGGCCCCGGTGCCGGTCTACCTCGTGCCGGCTCCGCGCACAGGCTGAGTCCCCTTCTGCGCCAAGCGGATCCGACCACTACTGATCTGCGCCCAAGGCTAGATGGGCGGCGAGGTAGGGTGCCGTCGCGCTCCCCTCGGCAGCGGCGACCTCCTCAGCCGTGCCGGTCGCGACGACACGGCCTCCTGCGTCCCCACCTCCCGGGCCGAGGTCGATGACCCAGTCGGCACTGATGATCGTGCCGAGGTCGTGCTCGACGAGCACGACGGTGTTGCCGGCGTCGACCAGGCGGTGGAGCTGACGCAGCAGCAGGGCGATGTCGGCCGGGTGCAGCCCGGCCGTGGGCTCGTCGAGCAGGTAGAGGGCGTGCCCGCGCCGGGCTCGCTGCAGCTCGGTCGCCAGCTTGATCCGCTGGGCCTCCCCTCCGCTCAGCTCGGTGGCGGGCTGACCGAGACGCAGGTAGCCGAGCCCGACCTCGCGCAGCGTCGTGAGGCTGCGCGCGGCGGCCGGCACCTCCGCGAGGAAGTCGGCGGCCTCGTCGACGGAGAGGGCCAGCACGTCGGCGACGTTCTTGCCGCGGTAGGTGATCTCGAGGGTCTCGGCGTTGTAGCGCGCGCCGTGGCAGGTCGGGCACGGCGCATACGTCCCGGGCAGGAAGAGGAGCTCGACGGAGACGAACCCCTCGCCCTGGCACGTCTCGCAGCGTCCCTCGGCGACGTTGAAGGAGAATCGGCCCGCGCCGTAGCCGCGCTCGCGCGCCTCGGGGGTGGCGGCATACAGCTTGCGCACGGCGTCGAAGAGGCCGGTGTAGGTAGCGAGGTTGGAGCGCGGGGTGCGGCCGATGGGGCGCTGGTCGACGCGGACGAGCCGGTCGAACGACTCGAGGCCGGTGGCGTCGTCGACGTCGATCTCGAGCTCGGTCTCCTCGGGGTCGTCGGGGCTCTGGCCGAGGTGGCGGCGGACGAGCTCGGAGAGCACCTGGGTCACGAGCGTCGACTTGCCCGACCCGGAGACGCCGGTGACGGCCGTCAGGACGCAGAGGGGCACGTCGACGGAGAGGTCGTCGAGGTTGTGCCGGCTGATGCCGCGCAGGTGCAGCCACCCCTGGGGCGAACGCCGGGGGCGCGGGGGCCGCTCGGCTCGGCCGAAGAGATGGTGCCCGGTGACCGAGGCCTCGACGTGCTCGAGGCCGTCGACGGGTCCGGAGTAGAGCACGTGGCCGCCCTGCTCGCCGGCGCCCGGGCCGATGTCGACGACCCAGTCGGCGCGGCGGACGATGTCGAGGTCGTGCTCGACGACGAAGAGCGAGTTGCCCGACCGCTTCAGCGCGTCGAGCACCTCGAGCAGCGGCGCGGCGTCGGCCGGGTGCAGCCCCGCGGACGGCTCGTCGAGGACGTAGACGACCCCGAAGAGCCCCGAGCGCAGCTGGGACGCGATGCGCAGGCGCTGCGCCTCTCCCGGCGAGAGCGTCGTCGAGCTGCGCCCGAGCGAGAGGTAGCCGAGCCCGAGGTCGAGCAGCACCTGGACGCGCGCCACGAGGTCGGTGCAGAGGCGCACGGCGACCTCGGTGGCCTCGCCGGACGCGGCGGACGACGTCGCGGCGCCGGCCTCGGTCAGCTCGGCCACGGGGCGCAGCAGCGCCGCGAGGTCGGTGAACGACAACGCGTTGGTGTGCGCGATGTCGAGTCCTCGGAAGGTCACCGCGAGGGCGTCCTCCCGCAGCCCCGTGCCGTGGCAGGCGGGGCACCGAACGCTGCGGACGAAGCGCAGCGCCTTGTCGCGCATCATCTGGCTCTTCGTGTCGGCCAGCGTGTGACGGATGTGCTTGCGGGCGCTCCAGAAGGTGCCGTGGTAGTCGCGGCCGGTCGTGTCGTCGGCCTCACCGCGTCGGTCGATGAGCACCCGTGGCTGCTCGTCGGTGTAGAGCAGCCAGTCGCGGTCCTTGCGGGGGAGGTCGCGCCACGGCACGTCGACGTCGATGCCGAGGGTCCGGGTGACGCGGACGAGGTTCTTGCCCTGCCAGGCGCCCGGCCACGCCGCGATGGCCCCGTCGCGGAGGCTGAGCGAGGTGTCGGGGACGAGGAGGTCCTCGGCCACGTCGTGCGCCTCGCCCAGCCCGTGGCACTCGGGGCACGCTCCGGCAGCGGTGTTGGGGGAGAAGGCCTCGGCCTCGAGCCGCGAGGCGCCGTCGGGGTAGGTGCCGGCGCGGGAGTAGAGCATCCGCACGAGGTTCGAGAGGGTCGTCAGCGTGCCTACGGTCGAGCGCGAGCTCGGGGCGCCGCGCCGCTGCTGGAGCGCGACGGCCGGCGGGAGGCCGGTGATCTCCTGGACGTGCGGGGCGCCGACCTGCTGGAGCAGCCGGCGGGCGTAGGGGGCGACCGACTCGAAGTAGCGGCGCTGCGCCTCGGCGTAGAGCGTGCCGAAGGCCAGCGAGGACTTGCCGGACCCGGAGACGCCGGTGAAGGCGACCATGGCATCGCGCGGCAGGTCGACGTCGACGGTCTTGAGGTTGTGCTCGCTGGCTCCGCGGACGTGGACGAAGTGGTCGGTCGGGTCGAGGTGCACGTGACCTGTCTAGTCGCTCGGGTGCGGTCGGGCACCATCGGCCGTGGTCGGCCGGGTCAGTACTCGCCCTTGATGACGAAGTAGGAGCCGCGGATCGTCCCGGCCAGCTTCGACTTCTGGCGGGCGAACGTGAAGCGGGACGCGAGCTCCTCGGGGACCTCCATGCCGTCCGAGAGCTTGAAGCCGACGGCGCGTTTACCGGCCGGGTCGAGCGCGTACATGACGTTGACGGACAGGCCGGACTCGTAGAAGACGTACGCCATTCTCAGACCGTCGACCTCGAACGTCGTGGCCTCGAGCGGCCGTGAGCCGATGACGAGGTCGCGCTCCTCCGCGAGGATGCGGTGCACGTGGTCGACGACCTCGCTCGCCTCTGCCGCGGGTTCGACGGTGAAGACGTGGTCGTACTTGTTCTTGTAGTAGCGCGCCTCGTTGGCCCGGAGGCCCGCCAGCGCTTCCGCGACGGGGGAGCTCTCGAGCCCCTCGGTCGACACGTCCACGAAGTCGACGACGTACGACACGGCACACCTCCTGGGTCAGGCCTTCCTCGTCAGGGTATCGGCGGCGCCCCACGCGATGGCCCCTCCACGGGACGGGGTCCGGTGGAGGGGCCAGGTCGAGCTCGCGGCGTCGGTCAGTCGACGACGTGCAGGGCCTTGACCTCGTCGCGCGCAGCGACGATCGCAGCGTGCTGGCGAGCGACGACGGCGCGGAAGCCGGCGCTGAGGTCGGCCTTCTCGGCCTTCTCGTACTCGGAGACCGCGTGGTCCTCGCCGGTCACGGCGGCGCCGAGGACGCTGCCGGCGTCGTCGCCGGTCAGGGCGTCCTTGAGCGAGATCCAGCCGCGGTGCAGGGATGCTGCGACCGAGCCGCTCTCGTCGACGTCGTCGCCGTACTCGTGGCCCATCTCGACGATCTCGCGGCGGAAGCCGGCGCGCTGCTCGGACAGCCGCTGCAGGGTGGTCGCCCACTCGGCGCGGTCGCTGTCACGCAGCTTCTCGGCGGCCGACGCGAAGCCGCGCTCGCCGTCCTTCAGCGTCTCCACGAGGTCCTTGGCGACCTTCTCGTCATCCGACATGTGCACTCCTTCGATCAGGTTGCTGGTCCTTCGGGTCCTACCCGGCGGCGTCCCGGCCCAACCGTCCCGGCCCCATCACGGGCAGGTCTGGCCCACACCAGCGCCGGTTGCACGACGAGCTGCCGCTCGCGTTCGGCACCTCGTGCATAGCCACCTGAGCGGCACGCCCCGACGCGTAGAGTCGCTGCAGCATCCGGCGTCCGGGAGGAGGCATCGCGATGACATCGGAACCGGTCGAGGACGAGCGCGACTGGGCTGCCGAGAAGCGCGACTTCGTCGCCGACCGACGTGACGAGCTGGCGGCCGAGCGCGACGCCGCCGCGGACGCGAGGGATGCCATCGCGGACGCGCGACAGGCTCGGCTGGACGAACGGGAACGACAGCTGGACGCCCGCGCGGTCGAGCTCGGATCCACCGGTGACAGTGTCGAGTCGGCTGCCTCCCGGCCTGCCGACCGCTCCGGCCAAGCACGGGCGCGCCAGGACCGCTTGGAGATGGCCGCCTCACGCGATGCCGCCAAGATCGACCGGGACGAGGCTGCTGCGCGACGGCTCGCTGCCACGCCGACGACCAAGCTGGCCGCGGCGTTCGCCGAGGTCGCCGAGCACCTCTACGCCGCCGACTCGTTCGACGAGGTCCTGTCGCGGATCGCCCAGGCCGCGGTGAGCACCGTCGAGGGCTGCCAGATGGCCAGCGTCACGCTCAAGGAGGGCGGGAGGTTCCGGACCGCAGCGACCACCGCCTCGGCTGCCTCGGACGTCGACGAGGCGCAGTACGAGGCACGCGAGGGACCCTGCCTGGACGCGGTGGACGAAGCCGTCGTGTATGCGCGGGCCTTCCCTGACACCCGGTGGCCGACGCTGGCGTCACGCCCGGTCGACCACGGCGCCGAGTCCGCCGCCTCCTATCGCCTCGCCGCGCCGAGACTGTGGGCCGAGGGCGCCGGGGGGTCGCTGAACACCTACGGGTCCGAGCCGGATGCGTTCAGCGACGACGCGCGGAACATCGGGCTCATCCTGGCTGCGCACGCCGGGCTCGCGGCGGGAGCAGCCCACGAACGTCGCAAGCTCGAGGATCTGGCCGAGGGGCTGAACCAGGCACTCGTGTCCAGGGACGTCATCGGCCAGGCCAAGGGGATCCTCATGGAGCGGCTGAAGCTCACCCCGGAGGATGCGTTCGACGCCCTGCGACGGGCGTCCCAGCGGCTGAACGAGAAGCTCCGGTCGGTGGCCGTGACCGTCGCGCAGACGGGCGAGTTCGACAGCAGCGACGCTCTGCGGGCGGACTCGGGTGCGTCCCGACCCTCTGGACGAGCCGGCGAGGCAGGCCGGGCCTGACCGTCCGGGACAGAACGGGTGACGATCACGGCTGAGCGGTCAGCCGCAGCCGCGCGAGCCAGGTCAGCCGCGGGCCGCGACGTACCAGATCGCCGACGTCAGCACGGTGCCGATGAGCAACGCGAAGAGCAGACCGCCGGCGACGGGAAGGAACCAGCCGGGCGCGCGCCTGGACCGAACGGCGACGACCTTGACGACGACGGCACCGATGACGGCGCACCCGAGGATGCCGTGCACGACCGTGCGGGTGGACACGGGTTGCCCGTCACGCAGCGTCCCGGACTCGAGGCCGAGGGCCCAGAGGCAGTGGTAGGCGACGACGACGACGAGCACGACCGCGATCGCGCCGCAGATGCGGTGGGCCGTGCCGAGCCATGGCGGCGCTTCGATGCCGAGCCTGGCGTAGAGCCAGAGGGCACCGACGAGCTGGAGCAGCGCGAGCACCCCGACCACCATGGAGAGCACGACCTTCATGTCGATCACCGTGCGGAAGCCGAACGTCGTCGTGCCGGCGAGCGTCGGGTCGTGGACCTTGCCGAAGACCCCGACGAGCAGAGCGACGACGGCGCCCGCGGCGAACGCCGTCAACGGGATCGCCAGGCTCTTCGCAGGCGTGCTGTCAGCCATGGGTTCAGGATCCCCCTGCCCGGCCCGTCCGGGGGAGGAACGGCTCAAGACCGAGCCCGGCGCCTGAAGCGCGCCGGGCAGGCCGGACGTGCACGGGGCCGGTCAGTCCGTGCGGGCTGACCGGCCCCACGCCGAGACGGGTTGCGTCGGCGAAATCGCTCAGAGGCCGACGGCGGTGACGCCGTAGGTGGCCTGAGCGGTGGTGAAGCCCTCGAACTTCAGCTGCGAGATGAGGCCTCCGCGGGAGAACGGCGTCAGGTCGAGGTAGGACTCGGCCTTCTTGGCGGCCTGCTCCTTCCAGTTCACCGTGATGTGGTCGACGGCGAACGTCGCGTCGGTCTTGGAGAACTGCTCGAACCGCAGCTGCTCGATCAGACCCTTGCGTGAGAACGCCGTGAGCTCGAGGTAGGACTCGGCCCTGGCGACGGCCTGCTCCTGCGACACGGTCATGGCGTTGGCAACTTCCTCAGCCGCTGCCTTCGCTGCAGCGGCCTTGGCGGCAGCGACCTTCGCGGCGGCGGCCTTGGCGGCAGCGATCTTGGCGGCGGCGGCCTTCGCGGCGGCGGCCTTCGCGGCGGCGGCCTTGTCGGCGGCTGCCTTGTCCGCGGCTGCCTTGTCGGCGGCTGCCTTGTCCGCGGCTGCCTTGTCCGCCGCTGCCGTGTCGACCGTGGCGGTCGGTGAGGACACGGGAGTCGTGGCGGCGCCCGTCGTCGTCACGCTCGCCGCGGTGGCGGCGGTCGGAGAGGTCTTGGGATCGCCACCGGTCGCGCCGATGGCGATGAGAGCCACGACGAGGCCACCAGCCCACAGGCCGGCCTTCTTGCCCTTGCCCATCTTCGGCTTCGTCCTCCCGCCCGACTCCGTGAGCGGAGCGCCCTGCGGAGGTGCCCACGTCAACGGCGCGGTCGGCACTCTCTCGGGCGTGGGGTACTGGTAGCTGTTGTCGCTCATGGATGGCTCTTCCCTGTGGGGTCCCTGAAACTGCTAGGGAAGTGTCCGGCTCATTGCCGGTCGTGTCCCGGTTTCGCAGATGTCGGTGGGGAAGCGGCCGGTCCGGCTCTAGACGGACGACAGCTCGTGCACGAGCCAGGTGAGGGCCGCGCCGTTCGCGAGGACGGTGAGCCAGAAGACGGTTCGGAAGGGCTGCTTGATCGTCTTGTGCCGGAAGACGTGTCGCGCGACGAGCGCCCCCGGCCAGCCTCCCAGGAGGTCGATCGTGTGCAGCGTGGACTCCGGCGTACGTCGTCTACCACTGATCGAGGCCGCGGACTTGTCCGCGCGGTACATCGCGAACGCGACACCGCTGAGCAGGAGGTAGCCGGCCGGCAGCCAGACAGGAAGGATGCCCCGCACCACGAGGAACCCCAGGAGGCCGAAGAAGAGGAGGTCGACGGCGACTGCCAGCAGGCTGCCGCGCGCTCGACGGCGCCCACGCCGGTGTGCGGCGTGGTTGTCTGCAGGCATCGCTTCGGCTCCTCGGCTCGTGGATCGTCAGGCTGGACAGCCTGGCTCGAGGGGGAGCGAGTCGTCCTGACCGGCATTATGCGTCCCGCCCCGCCGTCCGTGGCGAGGATTCGCGAACGCCGTTCGGGTCGGCGACGCGGCCGATCCGGGGCGCGCGTCCTCAGGCGGACTGCATCGGGCGCACCGGGTAGCGCAGGTGCGTCACCCCGACGCCGGCGATGACGGTCGGGTCGCCGAGGACGGCCGGCGTCGTCGCGAGGTGGTCGAAGAGTCGCACCCCGGAGCCGAGCAGCACTGCGGCGACGTCGATCTGGAGGTAGTCGACCAGCCCGGCGTTGAGCAGCTGCTGGATCGTGTCGGCGCCGTGGACGCCGACGGTCTTCGCGCCGGCGGCGTCCTTGGCCTGGCGCACGGCGCTCTCGATGCCGTCCGTCACGAAGTGGACGGTCGAGTCGGGCCGGGGCCACCCGTCCGGGACGTCGTGCGTGACGACGAAGGCAGGGCCCCACGCGTGGTTGCCACCCCAGCCCTGGGCGACCTCGAAGGTGCGACGTCCGGTGAGGACGGCCCCGAGCCGGGGGGTGAGCTCGCGGAGGTACCGGGCGCTCGGCTCGGACACCTTGAACGTCATGGGGTCCGAGCCTCCGGTGCTGAACTCGACGTCACCGGAGGCGAAGTACCAGTCGAAGACCTGCATCACGTCGTCGTCGGGACCGGCGACGAATCCGTCGAGCGACATGGACATGATGGCGACAACGTCGGACATGGTGGTGGTTCCTCTCCACAGTGGGTGCCTGTGACCTGCTCTCACGCTGGCAACGAACAGCACCGCCTCGGTCGGACAGCGATCTGCGAACTTTCTGCGGCGGCGCTCGGTCTGTCCCCGCGAGGTGACCCAGGACCCGGGTGTCGTCTACGCCGGGATCAGCCCCAGAACTCGCCCAGCTGCTCCGCGAGGTCGAGGCCCTGGTCGTAGCCGCCTCGCGCAGCAGGCAGACGCGTCGACGGGTCGAGCGCCTTGGCGCCGAAGACGTCCCCCGCGCGGCTGTCCGGAAAGACGGTCTCGACCCTGCTCCCGCCCGCCCTCAGCTCCGCGACCTGGCTGGCCAGGTCCATGCCCCACTGGGGCGGCATGCGCGTCCGGCCGCTGAAGGGGGACAGCACGATGACCCGCCCGAAGCCGGCGGCCAGATCGGCGTTCTCGCTGCGTCGGTAGCCGCCGTTGAGGTAGCGGTGCTCGCCGATCCGATACGGCGTCATCGCCGAGGTGCTGGCGGCGACGGCGTCCACGAGGTCGACACCGCTGTCCCGGTCGAAGACGACGGGCTCCCCGGTGTCCGCATCGACGGCGGCGATGAGCAGGTGCTGGCGCGGCCAGTCGTGGTGCGGGAGCCGGGCTGCGACGACGTCGCGCCATCGTGTCGGGTCGGACGGGTTGGCCGCCTCCCGCTCCAGCGCGGCCGCGCCCATCCGGCGACGCATGTCGTATGCGTTCTCCGACGTCGCGATGATCGTGTCCGACCACGCCAGGTAGTTCGGGCCCGAGACGTTCGGTGCGCCTCGTCGGTGGGCCGCGCCACCGGGGGACGGAGGCCGTGGCACCTCAGCGAGGACGGCGGCATACAACTCCGTGGGGTGTGTGCTGCCGGTGATCTGGGCAGCGACGGTCGACCCGGCCGAGGTCCCGACGACGAGGTCGGCCCCGGTGAGGTCGACGCCGGCGTCGCAGAGACCGGCGATGAGGCCGAGCTCCCACGCGTTGCCGGCGGCTCCGGCGCCCGCCAGCACGAGGGCAAGCTGGTCGGGGTGAGCGGGCTGGCTTGGGGCGTGGGCCTGCTGGGCGATCGGCCAGTTCCCGTGCCATGGGTCTGGTGGCGTCGAGGAGGGAGGTGTGGGGGGCATCGTCATGGGACCACGGTAGGGAATCCATCCATCGTCAGCATGTGTTGACGTCCGATGGTCGTCAGCATATGCTGACGGTCATGACCAGGACCGCCACGGACCTTGCAGGCGACCTCGACAGCTCCGACCCGAGGGTCGGGCTGCGGGCCGTTGCCGCGCTGGGTCGGCTGCTCGACCAGCTCGAGGCCCTGCACGTGCGCAACGCCCGGGGCAAGGGCTGGTCATGGCAGGAGATCGCCGACGCGCTCGGTGTCTCGAAGCAGACCGTCCACCGCAAGCACGCCCGGAGGTAGACCCGTGTTCGAACGCTTCGCCCAGGATGCGCGCACCGTGGTGGTTTCGACGCGGGCCCGCTGTCGCGACCTCGGAGTCGAGGAGGTGCGCCCGGTGCATCTCCTCCTCGCGCTGACCGAGGAGGGCGGCGGGGCCGCAGACGTCCTCGCCGCCCACGGCCTGACGACGCAGGCCGTCGCCGAGTGCCTTGGTGTGGCGCCACCCTCGCAGTGGGTTCCGCTGGGCGAGGAGGACGCCGCAGCGCTGCGATCCCTCGGCATCGATCTCGACTCCATCCGTGAGGCAGCCGAGCGTCACTTCGGCCACGGGGCGTTCGACGAGCCGGTCACGGGAGCGACCCAGGACGCGGGCCGCGCCGAACCCTCGGGTGCAGTCGATGACGATGACGCACGAGCGGCCCGAGGACGGTTCGGGTGGGGTGGGCGCATGCGGTTCGGACGCGGCTCGAAGAAGGTGCTCGAGCTGTCACTGCGTGAGGCGATCCGCGCCGGTGACCGCGAGATCCGCACCGAACACATCGCCCTCGGTCTGCTGCGTGCCGACGACGAGGGGGTCACCCTGCTCCTGCGGTCCATCGGCGCCGACCCGCTGGCCGTGCGCGCCGACCTCGTGGACCACGGCCGCCGCGCCGGCTGATCCGCGCCGGCCGCGCTGGCCGCGCTGGCCGCGGGCAGGGATGTGTGCGAAACGGTGTCAGACCGGGCCATTCCGGGGCTAACGTCTTTACGTCGGAAAGTCTTCGGCCCTTAGGGGGCGCCGTGCGCACGAGAGGGTGGCGAGTGGCCGTACTGGTGACGGCGCCGATGGTGGGAGCCGTGTCCTTGGCCCCGGTCGGTTCGGCGTCGACACAGCTGAATCCGAAGGTGGAGCACGTGCTGCTGCTCAGCCTCGACGGGTTCCACGACGCCGATCTGACGAACTACGTCGCGGCGCATCCGACCTCCGCGCTGGCGGACGTCGTGGCACGGGGACGTCGTTACGCGAACGCGTCGGCAGACGCCGTCCGACTCGTTTCCCGGCACGCTCGCCATGACGACTGGCGGGTCACCGCGGTCGACCGGGGTCTACTACGACGTGTCCTGGGACAACAGCCTCTCGCCGGCCGGCTCCGACTGCAGCACGCGTGGCGCGCTGGTTCCGTTCAACCAGACGATCAACGTCAACGCCAACGCGGGCGACAGCGTCGCCGACATCAACCCGGCCAAGCTGCCGCGCGACCCGGACCACGGGTGCAGCGTGGTCTACCCGCACCGGTTCCTCAAGGTGAACACGATCTACGAGGTGGCCCACGCGGCAGGGCTGCGCACGGCAGTGGCCGACAAGCACCCGAGCTACGAGATCCTGTCCGGTCCCTCCGGGACAGGCGTCGACGACTTCTACGGCCCCGAGTTCAATGCAGCCAAGGCCGACATCACGAAGATCATGGCCAACGACGAGCTCAAGGTCCGAGCAGTGCTCAATGAGATCGACGGGCTCGACCACGACGGCACCGCCGTCGTCGGAGTGCCGTCCATCTTCGGCATGAACTTCCAGGCGCCGAACATCGGGCAGAAGTTCTCCGGTTACGTCGACGGCGCCGGCACGATCCCCCAGAGCGTCACCACCATCGGACCCCTCGCCGGGAGCGCCCCCGGGCTCGCGCAGGCGCTCGACTACGTGGACGGCGCGGTCGGCCGGATGCTGAGTCGGGTCGAGGCCAACGGGCTGGTGGGCGACACGATGATCATCCTGACCGCCAAGCACGCCAACAGCCCGGTCGACCGCTCCAGCCTGCGGTGGATCGACCCGTCCGGCTTCGCTCCGCTCATCAACAGCGTCCAGCCCGGGCTGACCGCTCAGCTGACGGCGGACACGATGGCGCTCATCTGGCTCACGGACCGCACCCGTGCGGCCGACGTGGCGACCGTGCTCGAGGCGAACGCCGCAACGGTGGGGGCCGGCACCGTCACCAGCGGTGCCGCCGTTGCCGAGCTCTTCGCCGGTCAGCTAGGCGGCAACGCGAGCCGGATCCCCGACGTCGTCGTGCAGCCGGCGCCCGGGATCGTCTATGCGGCGCCGAACGCGAAGCTCGTCGACCACGGAAGCGGTAGCGCCGAGGACACTCACGTCCCCCTGGTCATCATCGAACCCGGTCGCAAGGGCGGCCGCACCCTCACCTGTCCCGTCTCGCTGCGACAGATCGCGCCGACCGTCATCCGCGCTCTCGGGCTCAAGGAGGACCTGCTCGACGCGGTGCGACTGGAAGGCACGCAGCGGCTGACGAACGGGGACGAGTGCTGAGCCGGCCCGCCGTGGGCTGCCCGACCCGGCCGAGTGCGTCCGGTCAGGCATGACGTACTTCTGGGTCGGCATCGGCTTGCTGCTCGTGGTCGGGCTCGGCATGATCGTGTGGGCCTCGCAGACGGGGCCGGGACGGTCCGGGCGCGACGTCTCGGCGCGGCGGGGCAGGGAGACGCAGATCGGTGCACTGCTGGTGGCGGTCTCGCTCGGCGTCCTGGTGATCGCGTATCTCACGGCCCCCCGGCCCTAGGCCGCTGCTCGCGTCGCTGTCGGTGGGGTTGCCGGGGCGGCGGGGGACGTAGGCTCCGTCCATGGCTGAGTCTCCTCGCATCACGTACGTCCTCATCGACGGGGAGAACATCGACGCCACCCTCGGGACCTCGATCCTGGGACGGCGCCCGCGCCCTGAGGAGCGCCCGCGGTGGGAGCGGCTGCTGCAGTTCGCGCAGGAGCTGTGGAACCAGCCGGCGGCCGGGCTCTTCTTCCTCGCGGCCAACAACGAGCTCCCGATGCCGTTCGTCCAGGCTCTGATGGCCATCGGCTACCGGCCCGTCCCCCTCTCCGGCGCGCCCGGCGAGAAGGTCGTCGACATCGCCATCCAGCGGACACTCGTCGAGATCCGTCAACGCCGGGCGGACGTGCTCCTCGTCAGCAACGACGGGGACTTCGTCGACCAGGTGGGCGACCTGCTGGACGGCCGGCGGGTGGGCGTCGTCGGGTTCCAGGAGTTCCGCAGCAACGCCTTCCTCGAGCTGACGGCCCAGGGTCTGGCCACCTTCGACCTCGAGTACGACGTGCAGGCCTTCCGGGAGTCGCTGCCGCGCATCCGCGTCATCGCCATCGAGGACTTCGACCCGGCCGACTTCCTCTAGCCACGCCGTGCGCCGTCACTGGCCCAGTCGGCGCCTCAGCGTGAGGGGCGCGCAGAACCGGTAGCTCTCGGTCACCAGCTCGGCGACCTCGTCCCAGTCGGTGTCGACGTCGAGCACCATGCCGACGACGGTGGGCGACCACGGCGGCTGGTAGAACGGCGGCCCCGCGTTGGCCAGTGCCGACAGCTCGTCGCCGGAGGAGCGGAAGGTCAGCACCGTGGTCGGCTCGGTCACCCCGGTCACGTCGCGGTACGCGGACGTGTAGCCCTCCTGAGCCACGAGGACGTGGGCGAAGGTCTTGCTCCGCACCCGCCACCGTATGCCGGTCCAGGCGTCCTCCTCGTAGGCGTCGGGCAGTGCCAGCGCCGTCGACCCGATGCGAGCGACGACGTCGCCGGAGGGCTCGATGCGCGGCGGCCGGGACACGCCACGAGTCTGCCAGCGCCTTCCGACAGGCGGTCGCTCGTCCGGGCGCGTCCCCATCACCGCCACTAGTCTCGAGGTGTGCCCGAGTTCAGCTGGCGACCGGCCAACGACGCGACCGTCGAGGAGGTCGAGGCCGTGTTCGACGCCGGCGGCGCCCGCAAGTGCCGTTGCCAGGCGCTCAAGGTGCCGGGCTGGATCTGGCGCGACACGACCCAGCAGGAGCGCGACGCCGCGCTCCTGGAGCAGGCCGGCTGCGGCACGAGCGGCCCGACGTCGGGCCTGATCGGCTACGTCGACGGAGACCCGGCCGGGTGGGTCGCGGTCGAGCCGCGGGAGAGCTACCCGAGGATCTGGGCCCGGCAGAAGGCGTGGATGCGGATGGACCCCGAGCTCGAGGGCGTCTGGTCGGTCACCTGCTTCGTCGTGCGTCCGGGCTTCCGGCGGCAGGGACTGATGTACGAGCTTGCCGCCGCCACCGTCGACTACGGCAGGCAGGTCGGCGCTCGCGTCCTCGAGGGCTACCCCACCGAGCCGCCGCCGGGCAAGACCGTCATCTGGGACGAGGCGTCGGTCGGGCTGCTCCAGGTCTTCCTCGACGCCGGCTACGAGGTCGAGGCGTCGCCCACCTTGCGCCGGAGGGTCGTGCGACACCGGCTCGGTGCAACAGCCTGACGGCCGGTTCCGTCAGGGCCGTCTCTGACTCGAGGTGGCGTCAGCGGTCACGAGGGAAATGCTTCCAGTTCCCTTCTGACACAACCTCGACGGTGCCATCAGCCACCTTGATCGCCGTCTGGTCGTCCATGGCGTACGCAGCATGCGAGATGCCTGCCACCCACTGCTCCGCCTCGGCCATGGAGTTGCCCGGCATGCCGTCCGGAGCCAGATGGGGACAGATCGAGAAGTCGACGAGGCCCAGGGTGCTGTCGTCCCCGGTCGGCGGTCTCCACTGGATGAAGTCCTCCCCGACCTCGGGGGTCATCACCATGCTCCCGGCGCTCAGCCCCACCCAGACCGTCTCGCTCAGCGACGGGAGCAGGTCCGTCAGCCCGGACTCACGCATCCAGTAAGACAGGTAGAGAACGTCGCCGCCCCCCACCAGCAACACATCCGTCTCCCGGAGCAGAGGTACCCAGCGCGCTTCGTCGATGCTGGGCAGCGCGGTCAGCTCGAGAACGCCGACGAACTTCCAGCCCAGATCGACCATGGGGTTCTCCGAGTTCCCGCTGATGAACTCCCACGCCCTGACGCCGGGGCCGACCGACGGGTGTCCGTACATGCCGGTCGGGATGCACAGCGCGCTCGAGTCGGCGATCGGCTTGCCCAGCAGCTCGACGAGTGCGTCGCGGATGCTCTGGTTCGTCACGCCGCCAGAGGTCAGGAGAAGACGCATTTCCATTCCTCCATCTGTCGTTGGCGGTCCGAGTGACGGGCTGGTCAACCCGAAGTGAGGCACCGCCGAAGTGTGTTCACACCGTACACACGTGGACCCTCGCGCTGCGTTCTGGGCTGTCGGACCACCTCGGAGACCCTGTCGTCGGCTTTCCGGAACCACGCGCGTTCGCCTCGCGGTCGTGCACGGCGGACGACTTCCCATCAACGTCGGGATCGCCGGTCCGGCATCCGAGTAGATTGGCCGGACCCTGACCGACTGGGGATGATGCCGATGTCCACCACAGAGAACAAGCGGGTCGTGTCCGAGTTCGTCCGACGTTGCCAGGACCAGCATGATCTGGCCTACGCGGACGAGGCGTTCCACCCCGGTTTCGTGAACCACTACCGGCCCGAAGGGCGGGACATCCCGAGTACCGAGCGCCCGGCGAGTGGCTTCCAGGCCTTCTACGGCGCGCTGCTGCTTGCCTTGCCGGACGCGCGCATGCAGATCAACGACCAGATCGCCGATGGCGACCTGGTGTGCACGCGGAAGACCTTGCGCGGAACGCACCGCGGCGAGCTCTGGGGGTTGAGGCCGAGCGGCAACCACGTCGAGTTCGAGTTCATCGACATCTTCCGCGTGGCCGATGGCCTCCTGATCGAGCACTGGACCTCCATGGACCTGGGCGCCTTGAAGAACCAGATGCAGGTCGTGGACCTGTAGACCGCCCAGAACGCTCTCGAGGCCAGCAACGCCGGGCGGCCTGCGGCGGAAGGACGCGCTGTCGACCTGGGTCGAGGTATGGCGGCGCTTCGGGGGCTGTCGCTTCCGGCGGGCGTAGCGTGAGCGGCATGAGTGAGTGGAACGACAAGGTCATTGCCGAGTTCCGGGAGAACGGCGGGAAGGTCGGCGGCAACTTCGAGGGTGCGCCGCTGCTCCTGCTCCACACCACCGGTGCCAAGTCGGGGGAGCCGCGCGTCAACCCGATGATGTACCAGGCCGTCGACGGCGGCTGGGCCGTCTTCGCGTCCTACGCCGGTCTCGACGTGAACCCGGCTTGGTTCCACAACCTCAAGGCCCACCCCGACGTCGCGATCGAGGTGGGCACGGACGGCGAAGTCGAGACGATCGACGTGCACGCGACGGTCATGACTCCCGAGGGGCGAGAGCCGGTCTGGGAGGAGCAGAAGCGCCGCTACCCGGGCTTCGCCGACTACGAGCAGAAGACCGACCGGGTCATCCCGGTCGTCCTCCTCACGCGCCGCTGACGCCCAGCCGGGGTCAGGCAGCGACCGACGCCAGCTCGGCCAGGTCGTCGTCGGTCAGCTGGAGGTCGGCGACCGCCATGTTCTCCTCGAGGTGCGCGACCGACGACGTGCCCGGGATGAGCAGGACGTTGTCGGCGCGGGCGAGCAGCCAGGCCAGGCCGACCCGCGCTGCTGGCACGCCACGGCGCTCAGCGACCGCCTGCACCGCAGGCTGGTCCACGACCTTCGGCAGGTGCGGGAAGGCCGAGCCGAGCGGGAAGTACGGCACATACGCGATCCCGGCCGCCGTGCACGTGTCCAGCACCTCGGTGTCCGTCTGGTCGACGAGGCTGAACGGGTTCTGCACGCACACGATCTCCGTGATCGCCTGTGCTGCAGCGAGATCCGCAGCCGACACCGTCGAGAGCCCGACGCCGGCGATCTTGCCCTCGTCGCGCAGGGCGGCCAGCTCGGCCACCTGGTCCTCGAGCGCCACCTCGTCGGCGCCGGGCGCGTCGGCCTCCATGCGGCGCAGGTTCACCGCCGTCAGGCGGTCGACGCCCAGAGCACGCAGGTTCGCCTCGACGTCGGCCCGCAGCTCTGCCGGCTTCTGCGCGGGCAACCAGGCGCCGGCCGCGTCACGACGTGCGCCCACCTTGGACACGAGGGCGAGGTCGGCGGCATACGGGTGGAGGGCCTCGCGGATCAGCTCGTTGCTGACGTCGGGTCCGTAGAACTGCGCCGTGTCGATGTGGTCGACGCCGAGCTCGACGGCGCGGCGCAGCACGCGCAGCGCCTCGGCGCGGTCGCGCGGCGGGCCCATGACGCCGGGGCCGGGGAGCTGCATGGCGCCGAAGCCCACGCGTCGGACGGTGCGGTCTGCCAGGGGGAAGGAGTCGGTCATTTCATCGACGCTAGGTGTTGGAGTGCGCTCCAACGCAAGCCCGGCGGCTTGTCCGTCCCCCCAAAGCTTCGACACCGGGCCTCCGGATCCCGGGCGCCGCCACCACCAAAACCTGCGAAATCACTCTCTCCGACAACGGATTTCGTCGAATTCAAACAGAAGTGGGCGAAGTTCGTCATTTGCCTCACGTGGTGTGTGGCCGACCAATAACGTGAGTTCCCGTACCGCCGAACGCCGATCCCGGCCGACGCCGGACGACCCCTCACTCCAAGGCCGCCCATCGCCGACCCCTCCCGCGTCCCGCTTGCGGACGCGCACCTCGCCGCGGCTGCTCCACGTGCCGTGCGCGCTCTCGGACCCACCCACCGTTGGGTCCGCGTGACTCGGGGAGAAGTCCAGGGAGCTTCACCATGGCCTCACGCCGCCTGCTCGTGCCCAGCGATCGTGACCAGCAGACGGTCCAGCCGTCCCAGCGCATCCGCCGACCCCGGCGACGTGGCTTCTGGGCCGTCGTGCTCGCGGCCCTGTTGGCCATGACGACGGCGATCCCGATGGCGGTGGCCGGCGGACCGCTCGGTGGACTGATCGACTCCACCCTCCCGGGGCAGGCGCCGACGACCCCTGAAGAGATCGGTGACGGCTCGACGGCCGACCTTCTCTACGCCGACGCCACGGAGGGGCTGTCGCAGGTCGACCCGCCCGAGGCCAACCCGAGCGGCACCGCCGAGCTGACCTACCCCCTCGTGCTGCCCCAGGGCCGCGGAAGCACGCCCGACGTCAGCCTCGCATACAGCTCCGAAGGTGGATCGTCCTGGGCGGGTCTCGGCTGGGACCTCGCGCCGCCGGAGATCGCCGTCGACACGTCCTTCGGCTCCCCACGGTTCTGCGACGGCTCGACGAAGAGCCCACCGTGCGGCAACGTCGAGAGCGAGTCCTACACCCTTGACGGCGACGCCCTCGTGCCGAACGCCGTCAAGGCCGTGCTCGACCCCCGCGTGGCCGAGCGCCAGGACTTCACCCGCAAGGTCGAGACCGAGTTCGAGCAGATCATCCGTCACGGCGACAAGCCGAGCAACTACACGTGGGAGGTGCGCGACAAGAAGGGCGGCGTGCGCTTCTACGGCATGGCTCCCGACGCCGGAGGTCCGGTCGGCGCGAGTGGCACGAAGGTCGGCATCGACGACAGGAGGCGTCAGCCGGGCAGCATCCTCACCGACGCGAACGGCAACGGCGTCCGCTGGTTCCTCACCGCGCAGCGCGACATCGGCGTCAACCTGATCCGTTACGAGTACACGACCGTCAGCTACGAGAAGGACACGGCCGCGCGCACGGGCTGGTCACCCCTGGCCGCAGGCGCGAGCTGCCCGAGCGGAGAGGTCTGCCCCAAGCACGTCTACCTCAGCAAGATCCTCTACACCGCCGGCAGCACCGCCAGCGGCGCGGCCGAGGACCCCGCCTACGAGGTGCGGTTCAACCGGACCCCGGGCGCGCGCACCGACGCGGTCCTCGACGGACGCGGCGGCGTGCTCGACCTCGACCAGGACCTGCTGACGAGCGTCGACGTCGTCTATCGCAAGACCGGCGACGTCGTGACGCGCTACGCGCTGACGTACGCCCCGGACCCGCACTTCGGCAAGACGCGGCTCACGACGGTCGAGCAGATCGGCTGCAACGGGCTCGCGGCCTGCCCGGCCACCGGCCTCAAGCACACCTTCAGCTACTTCGACGACATCGCCACCGCGAAGAGCGGGTTCGACAAGGAGGCCAGGTGGCAGACCGGCGACGGCCCGCTTCCCAAAGACGGCACCACGGCCTACGTCGACTCCAAGCTGAGCGGTCTCGGGGCGTCCATGACACAGGCGGGCGACGGCAAGATCTACGTCGGCTTCAACCTGGCCGACCCGGAGAAGACGGGCTCGGTGGGTGGCTCGTTCGCCATGAACGGCACGACGACCGACTCCGTCATCGAGTTCATCGACCTCAACGGCGACTCCCTGCCCGACAAGGTCTACCGCGACGTCATCAAGCCCACCGGACCGACGGGGACGATCGAGTACCAGCTCAACACGAGCCTCCCCACCGCCTCGCGGACGGCCGACCTGACCTTCGGTCCCACCCACACGCTGCAGGGCGTCTCCGGGCTGCCGGTCCAGCGTTCCATCGGCATCCAGGGCGGGCCCGAGGCGTACTTCGGGGTGTATGCCGTCTTCAACGTCGGCGGGCAGTGGAGCTGGTCGGACAGCTACTTCACCGACGCGAACGGCGACGGCCTCGTCGACTTCGTCGACGGCACGCAGGTGCTCTTCAACCACCTCGTCTGCGCGTCGGGTCCGGTCACGGTCGAGTCGTGCCAGCCCACCTTCAGCTCCTCCGACGCACTGACGCGCGTCCCCCTGACACCCCAGACGGTCCCGACCAGCGACGCCGCCTTCGACGCCATGGTCGACCGGCTGCGCGAGGCGGTGCCACCCGTGGACACCGTCCGCCGCTGGGTGGCGCCCTTCACCGGCGACGTCACCGTCACCGCCAAGGCAACCCTGAGCACCCCGCTGCCCGACGCAGCTGGTGGCGCCGTCCGCGTCGCCATCCAGAAGGGCGGCGGCGAGGTCGACCACTCCACCCTGACGGTTGCGGCGCCCATGTGGCAGCCGGCGCTCGATCCCATTCACGTCGACAAGGGCCAGGCCCTCTACTTCCGCGCGGGCTCACGCCCCAAGGGCAACGGTGACGTCGTCACGTGGACGGCCGACATCACGTATGCCGGCGGCGCCGCTCCCGACGCCAACGGCCTCGACCAGCGGGCGTACTCGCTCACCGACGACTTCACCCTCGCCGGCCGGCCGGGCCTCTTCACGTCGGTGAACATCGGCGGCACCGCGCAGTTCACGGCCGCCATCGACAAGACCGCAACCACGTCCGACGACCTCCGCCCGGAGGTCGTGGTGCGCAACGGCACGACGGAGAACCTCACCCCGGCAGCCGTCACGATCACGGCGCTCGACAGCGCCGGGAACGCCGACGCGGCCCGCGCCAAGGTCGTCACCCAGAGCGGCGGACAGTGGTGCGTCGCCGACGCGAGCACGAGCTTCGGCTGCTACGCCACCGCAGTCCTCGCCAACGCCCGCCTCGGCGTCGTCGGTGCGTCGGAGGTCGGGCGCTTCGGCTTCACGGCCGCGCCGACCTTCTCGCCGCCCGTCAAGAACGCCAAGGGCGAGATCATCGCCTACGACGCCGTCCAGACGCGGCTCGCCGTCGACAGCCCTGTCGACCTCTCGAAGATCGACTGGTTCCGGGCCGGGAAGCTGTGCTTCCTCTCGTCGGGGGCCTGTGACTCGACGAAGCCGATCCTCGCGCCGCACATGGACGTCGACACCTACCCCAACACGACGCGTACCGCCCCGGCGGTCGCCTGGACGTCGACCCTCGGCCGCACCGTCACCCCGCGCCTGACCGGGTCGCGCGACTCCGACAACCCCGGCGGCGAGATGGTCGTCACCGCCAAGACCGCGGCCGGCGTCGTCTACAAGGCGTCGTATGCCGTGCCCTCGGGCAGCGGGTCGTTCGACAGCGGCTCCGCGGCCAGCAGTGCCTCGAGCAAGCTGCCCGAGCTCACGCTCACGAACGGCACGCGCTACTGGTTCGACGTCACCATGCGCAAGGCGGGGCTGTCCTCGCACGTCAGCGGTGTCGACCTCGTCATGAGCTGGACGGAGAGCTCGGTAGCCAAGTCCGAGGACGTCCCCCAGACCGTCAACTGGGCAGGGGCGCAGTCCTACTTCCCGATCGCCTACCGCGGGTGGGCGGCCGCCGGCTACACAGCCACCGGAGCTCGAGCGACGACGAAGCTGACCGAGAGCGACTTCGATGTCCCCGACGCCGGAGGCGTGCCCTTCGACAACAAGGACGACGCCTGCCAGTCGATGTTCGGGGGCGCCTGCCCGACGGACACGTCGATCAACACCACCGGCTTCGGCAGCTACCCCGATCCCTCGAACACGCTGCCCGAGATCGACACCTCCAAGGCCACCGAGAAGATCCCGAACGCGTTCGCCTTCAACGCCGTCGTCGACCCCGACACCCTGACCCAGAGCTGGGACGGGCCGAAGAGCAAGGTGGCCAAGATCTACGCGGCCGAGCACGGGGTCACCGGAGCAGCCCGCTTCGGCGAGGACCTGCCGATCACCGGAGCGCCGGCGTCCAGCGGCACCCAGGCCCCCAAGCTGCTCGGGGTCACCGGTCCCGTCTTCATGCTCATGGCCGGCGTGGGGCCGTTCGGAGGCAGCTTCGCCGCCGGTTGGAGCCGCAGCATGGTCGACTTCCTCGACCTGAACGGCGACGGCTTCCCTGACACGGTGCGTCCCGACTCGGTCACCTACACCAACCCCCGCGGCACGCAGGAGTGCGGGCCGGCCAACGCCCGCGTCGCGTGCACCGGAGGCGGCGTCTCCGTCGTGGACTCCGCGACGACCCTCGCCCTCTCCGGCTCCTTCGGTGGAGCGCCGATCGGCATCTCGGGCAACAACAAGGGGACGACGAACGCCACCAAGGGCGGCTCCGCCGGCAAGGGCGGCCCGGCCGCCGACACCTTCAACGCCAACATCGGCGCGTCCCTGGGCCTCGGAGCGAGCTTCACCAACCCGAGCGGGTCGAACAAACCCAGCAACACCACCGCCCTCGCGAAGGTCCCCGGCGACGGGACGATCCCCGTCCAGGAGACGCTGAGCGACATCAACGGCGACGGCCTGCCCGACCGGATCAAGGTCAACGCCTCGGGCATCCGGGTGCGGCTCAACCTCGGCCACTCCTTCACGGCTGAGATGCCCTGGACCGTGGGATCGTTCAGCTCGACCAACTCCTACAGCGGGTCGGTCGGCGGGAGCTTCGGCTTCAACATCGACAACGGCGGCCTCTCGGGCGGCATCGCCAAGAACTCCAACGTCGACCTGCCGAACGTGTCGTGGGACGACGTCAACGGCGACGGGCTGATCGACGCCGTCTACCGCAGCAAGGACGACAACGGGAACGACGTCGTCAAGATCGCCTTCAGCAACGGCACCGGCCTCACCACCGACACGATCTACGGCAACCACCAGAGCTCGGGCTACAAGGTCCTCGGGATCATCGACGTGGACGGCGTGCCCCAGATCCGCCAGGACAGCGCCGAGAGTCTCGGAGGTGGCGCGGACGTCACGGTCGGCATCCCCCTCTGCCTCGTCGGCTGCTATCTCATCCTCAACCCCGGCGGGCACTACGAGAACAGCATGACCTCGACGGACGTCGACCTGACCGACGTCAACGGTGACGGCTACGCCGACACCGTCTCGCGTGCCAGCGGCTCGAGCCAGGTCAAGGTGGCCCTCAACACGCAGGGACGCACGAACCTGCTCAAGAGCGTGACGACCCCCATGGGCGGCACCATCGGTCTCGACTACCACCGCGACGGCAACACGACGAGCCACCCGGACAGCCAGTGGCTGCTCGACGACGTCACGGTGGACTCGACCCGTGGGGCCGACGGCATCGCCCAGAAGCGCAGCACGATCTCCTACGGCAGGACCGCGCAGGACTTCGTCAACCGGACCGACCTCGGCTACGACATGGTGACCGTCAGCGAGCACTACACGGCATACGACCACGCTGTCGTCGACTCCCCGACGACGGCCGACAAGGTGCGCACCGTCCAGCACAAGTACCTCAACGGCTCCGTCTTCGAGTCCGGGCTGGAGTACGAGACCACGGTCTTCGACGGGCCTGCGGCCACCGGCACGCCGATGCAGGCGACCCGGACCACCTGGGCGCTCAAGGACCTCGACAAGAACGCCTCCACCGGAGGCGGCTACGGTCCGCTGGATCTCGGTGGTGCAACGGTCGAGCAGCAGCTCGCGCTCCGGGCCACGCCACAGGTCTCAGAGGTCGAGCAGCTCTGGTACTCAGGCGGATCCCTCAAGCAGACGGTGACGACCGAGTACGGCTACGACCGTCTCGGCAACCCGACCACCGTCGTCGACCGCGGACTGCCAGGCACGACCGCCGACGACACGGTGGCCTCCATCTCCTACGCGAACTGCGAGACGAGCCTCAGTGCGACGCTGACCGCCCTCTTCGGCTGCGGCACCACCCTCAAGGCGCCACCGGCCACGCGCGCACCGTACTGGTCTGCGACGAACTGTCCGACGTGGGACAGCCAGCCGGTGGGCATCACCGTCACCGCGCCCGGAGGTGCCGTCCTGCGTTCGAAGGAGGGCAACACGGCGTACTGCGACAACAACGCGGTGACTGTCCAGCGTGAGCTGCTGACACCCGGCGTGGGAGGCGCGCCCGACACGTACGCCGAGACGTTGCTCAGCTTCGACGCCTACGGCAGCTACAACCGCGTCGTCATGCCGCCCGATGCCGACGGCAAGCGGTATGCCGTCCGCTACCTCTACGACGACGTCAACCACGCGAACGTCGCCTCCGTCACCGACTTCGAGACCGTCGGCTCCGGCGACCCCTCAGGGGTGAGCCCTGCCGACACCACGAGGAAGCTCATCTCGGAGGACCAGGACCCGACCGGCCAAGCCGTCGGCCTGACGTCCACGGCGACGTTCGACGGTCCCACGGGACGGGTCAGGACCCGCACCGACGCGAACGGCAACGTCACGACCTACACCTATGACGCCCTGAGCCGGGTGCGGACCATCACCTCGCCCGACGGCGGTGTCGCGACCTTCGCCTACCACCCCGACGACAAGGACTACCCCTACGCGACGGTGACCCACACCGACGAGTTCAACCCGGGCACGACCATCGACACCGCGACGTACGTCGACGGCTCGGGCCGCGTGACCGGGCGCAAGCGCGACGCGCTCGTCTACGACCCCGTCACCGGGGACACCGGCGCCGGCTACGCCTGCGAGGGCGGCTCCGACGTCGACGGCCTCGGCCGCACGATCCACCAGTGGAAGCCGTTCCTCCAGACCGGCAAGACCCTGGCCGACTACACCGTCGACGTGAGCAACCCGACCTACGTCAAGGCGACGATCACGACGTTCGACGTCCTCGACCGCGTCCTCGTGGAACGGCTCTCCAACGAGGCGACGACGCGGACGGCATACGGCTTCGAGGGATACGTCCCCTTCGGTACCGTCGCGACCGTCGACGTCACCGACCCGCTCGGGCGCCACACGAAGACGTGGCAGGACGCTCACGAGAACGTCCTGCGCAGCGAGGACCGCACGGCCACGGGGAGCTCCCTCTTCACGACCTACGCGTACGACCGGCTCGGGCAGATCCTGCGCATCGACTCGCCCGGTGGGCTCGTCACGACCCACACCTACGACCTGCTCGGCCGCAGGACCTCGACGACGACGCCCGACGGCGGACTCGTCAACTGGACCTACGACCTCGCCGGCAACAAGACCTCCGAGCAGAGCCCCGTGCTCCGCGAGGAGGGCAACGTCAGGACCGTCTTCGGCTTCGACTTCGGCCTGCTGACCTCCATCACCTATCCCGACGAGAAGCCCGTGACGATGGACTACGGCGGCTACCTCGGTCACCCGACGACGGGCAACGCCGCCGGCAAGATGGTCCATGTCGAGGACAAGGCGCGGATCCAGACCTTCGGCTACGACGTCAACGGGCGCCTCGCCCAGGACGTCACGACGATGACCGGCCCGCACCCCAACACGGGGCCGTTCACGACGAGCTACGACAACGACTGGCTCGGCCGCCTCGCGACCGTGTCGCTGCCCGACGGCGAGACCGTGCGCAACGACTACGACACGGGCGGACGGCTCAAGCGCGTCATCGGCACGAACGACTGCACCGAGCTCGGTCTGCTGACGACGTCGGTCGACGCCACCGCGACGACCATCACCGTCACCGATTACCAGCACGGCGACCCGGCCTCGAGCTGGAGCCCGACGCTCCCGTTCACCATCCGCCTCGGCGGCGAGCAGCTCAACGTCACGGCGCGCACGCCGGGCACCGTGCCGGGCACGTTCGACTACACCGTCGAGCGCGGCGTCAACGGCACCGTCCTGCTCCCGACGGCGGCAGCCCACCCGTCCGGTACCACCGTCAAGGTCGACGTCGCCGTGCCGTGCGTGCACAGCTACCTCGACGACCAGCGCTACGACGTCTACGGCACGACCTCGCAGCGCCGGACCGGCGACGGCGTCGTCGACACGACCTACCGGGACGTCGACACCAGGGCACTCAAGGGCCGATCGGCGATGTCGCCCGACGGCACACGGCTGCTCATGAACCTCAAGTACGACTACGACCTCGTGGGCAACGTGAAGCAGTTCCGCAACGAGCTGCCGCCGGACGTCCCGTCGCTCTTCGGCGGTCCCACGAAGCAGACGTACACCTACGACGGGCGCTACCGGCTGCGTGAGGCGACCGGCACCTGGGACTACGCGCCGAAGACGACGCGCAGCTTCACGTGGTCGGCGACGCTCGACGACGCGACGAGCAAGGTGACCCGGATGGCCCAGCGCGACTGGACCGTCGACACCGGCTGCACGAAGAGGTGCAAGGAGGCCACCGTCCTCGCCAACACCTTCGACCGCACGGCATACACGTACGACGGGGCGAAGCCCAACCAGGCGACCACGGTCGTCGACTCCCTCAACAAGCGCACCGAGACGTACGAGTACGACTCGGACGGCGAGCAGACGACCGTCACGAACCCCGACATGATCCGCAACGTGTCGTGGGACTGGGCGGGCAAGCTCGTCGAGATCGTCGACCACAACCCGAACAACACCGGGCGCAAGCAGACCGACTACGTCTACGACTACGCCGGCCAGCTGTCCATCGAGATCAAGGAGCAGGGCGTCACCTACTACGTCAACCCGTGGGTGACGGTGCGCAACGGGACGATGCTCAAGAACATCTGGGCCGGCAACGACCGCCTCGCCGTCAACATGACGACGACGGGTGACTCCTTCGACCAGCGGGTCTACTTCATGCACAAGGACCTCCAGGGCAGCACGAACATCGTCACCGACCGCGTCGGGAAGGTCTTCCAGCACCAGGAGTACTTCCCGACCGGACAGGTCTGGATCAAGGAGGACAGCACGATCTTCCGGACCCCGTGGCAGTACGCCGGTGGCTACGTCGACGAGGACCACCGCATCATCAACTTCGGTGACCGCTGGTACTCCACGGACCAGGCGCGCTTCCTCACCGTCGACCCGATCCTCACCGACGACGCGAGCGCACTGGTCGACAACCCGACGCTGACCACGGCGTACACCTACGGCCAGCCCAACCCGGTCGGCTTCGTGGACACCGACGGACGGGTGTCCAAGCCGATCAACCTCAACGACGCCATCAACACGATCGCCGAGCTCAAGCCCGACGGCGACCCGATCAAGAGCGCCCAGGTGACGAAGCTGGCGAACTTCTTCGCCGCCAACACCGACACGGTCCGGGGTCGGGCCACGCTGAGCCTGCTCAAGGGCTTCAACTCGGCGCGCGAGCGCAAGGCGAAGTACTTCAACCGCCTCGACGTGAGGCCCGTCCTCGAGTTCCAGCTCAAGGACGGCAAGCTCGACAAGGTCAAGCTCGGCTTCGGTGTGGGCAAGCGGCTCAAGGTCTTCGAGGCGGAGCAGGACGCGGGCGCCACCCCGCAGGCGGCCGACTCGGTGGCCGCGAACCAGCCCGGCTCGTCGGGTGGCTCGACCGGCGCCGACGCCAACGGTCCCGGTGGGCAGGGCAAGTCGGCGACGTCGTCGACCTCCAGCCCGTCGTCGTCGAGCTCGGACCCGAGCTCGGACTCGAGCTCGGCCTCGAGCTCCGGCCAGCCGCAGAGCCAAGGTGGGAGCAAGCCGGCGACGTCGGCCGGCGCCCAGGCCGACAATTCCGAGGGCGGGAGCTGACCGCCGCTGACCCGGATCGAGGTGTTCGGCCCGCAGGACCAGCGAGCCGAACACCTCGAACCGCTGCGGGCCTGCGGGCGTTCAGCGCAGGTTGTAGAACTCGCGGTGGACGTTGGCCGGCCCGACCCCGGCACGGACGAGTCCGCGCTGGAGCGCGCTCACCATCGGCTCCGGACCACAGAGGAAGGCCGAGAGCAGGCCAGGCTCGACGCCGACCGTCTCGAGGACCTGCTCGACCGTCAGCCGCGGGTCGGTCTCCGTGTCGACGAGGTGGAGGTGCAGCTCGTCGTGGTGCCCTGCGAGGTGCGCGACCTCGTCGGCGAGGGGAGCCGGGCCGCGTGCCGTGTAGAAGAGGTCGACGCGGTGCGGCAGCTCACCGGGGCGCACGGAGCGGAGCCAGCTGAGCATCGGCGAGACCCCGATGCCGCCGGCGACCCACACCTGGTGCTCGGTGCCCCGCGTGAAGTCGAATTGACCCTGCGGGCTGCTGATGACGGCCGGCATGCCGGGCGCGACGAGGTCGCCGATGCTCGAGGTGAAGTCGCCGAGGGCGCGCACGGTGATGCGGACCTCCCTCTCCTGCGGGCCGCTGGCGATCGTGAAGGGGTGGCGGTGCCACCGGTCGCGGGCCTCGAGGTTGACGAGGGCGAACTGGCCGGGCCGGAAGGCGAAGCGGTCACCGAGCGGGCGGAGCCAGATCTCGTAGGACGCGTCGTCGATGGGCTCGACCGACGACACCTCGTAGTCATGGGTCCGGGCGATGCGCCGGGCCAGCAGCTCGCGGTAGACGTAGAAGGCGAGCCCGACACCGCCGACCGTGACGTACGACCAGCGCAGCAGCTGCGAGCCGAAGAGGGTCGCGTCCATGAGCCCGTGGACGAAGCCGAACGCGAGGAAGACCCGGTGAGGCGGTAGAAGCCGCGCCAGAGCCCGTAGCGGCCGATCCATCGTCCGACGAACCGGGCCGGAGGCGTCCCCGTGAAGCGCTCCACGGGCCGGCGCAGCGGACGAGGGGTGATGGAGCGCCACCGCGGGGCGATCGCCCACACGGTGAGGGTGGCGAGACCGACGACGCCGATCGTGCCCAGGGTCGGACCGAGCTGGGTGGGGTTCGGGTTGCCCGTCGTCGCGATGTGCACCCCGATGAGGACCGTGCCGGTCATCGCGACCCGCCGGTGCCACACGGCCGCCTTGTCGACGCCGTCGAAGAACTGCTCGACCGAGCGAAGCGTGCTGATGAGGACGAGCCCGACGGACAGGAGCAGGACACCCTCGGCGCCGATGAGCTGACCGACGAACTGGCCCACGTCGCCACGCGGCCGGGCCAGGAGCCAGAGCAGGGCGAAGGCGACGACCACGGCGGCGATCGTCGCCGGCCCGACGAGGCGGGTGACGAGGTGCGCTCCGCGGTAGGGGTGCCGGTGGCGCAGCTGCGTCTCGAGGGCCATCGGGGTCTCGGCTTTCGGTGGCGCGCGGCGATGCGCGCGGGGATACGGGCGGGCGGCCTGGGTGGTGCTCCCCGAGCAGGCCGTCCCCTGACACGTACCCCGTCCGTCGTGGCACAGCACGCGAGGCGTGCCGAGGCGGTCGAGACCAGTGGTGGCCGAGACCAGCGGTGGCGGTGCCGGCCGTTTTCCGGCGGAGAGCCACCGTCAGCTAGCGTGAGTTGGCGTACCGCCGAACACATCTGGCCGGATCCGACCCCCTCCCGGAGGCCGCCAGCCGAGCCACGCGCGTCCCACCGAGGATGCGCCGTCGGCGTACGGCTCGACCGTGGCCGTACGCATCGTGGGTCCGTGACCGCAGGTCCGCCCACCGTCTCGGGGACCAGCAAGGAGTGATGGCGGAGCCGCCTCACGAGGCGACCCGCCGGACACCCGGACGAGGAGCTGTCGTGAGAGCACACCGTTCCAGCCGCCGACTCCGCACCGCCGTCGCGTGCCTCACCGGATCGGCCCTGCTGGCCGCCTCGGTGACCGCCGTGGCGGTCGCGGCCGAGGCCCCTTCCGTCGCGCCACAGCGGGAGGCGTCGAGCCCGATCTACTCGGCGCCGGTGGCGCCGGACATCTCCCCGCCGATGTCCGCCCTCGCCGCCAAGGGCGGGCACCGGACCGTCTCGACCGCGCGGATCGTCAACGAGCGCGGCGCTCCCGGCGCGGGCAGGGCCGCGACGACACCCTCGGCCGACGTCGCGCTCCAGACGTCCGCTCCTGCGCTCGCCGTGGGCCAGACCATCGCCAACTTCGAGGGCGTCAGCAACCAGGACAACTTCACCCTCTTCGGTGGCCGCGTCAACCCGCCGGACCCGATCGGCGACGTCGGCCCGAACCACTACGTCGAGATGACGAACCTGGCCTACCAGGTCTTCGACAAGTCCGGCACGCCGCTCATCCCGGCGACCCCGATCGGGGCCCTGTGGGACGGCTTCGCCGTCACCGACTGCACCGACGGCTCCGGCGACCCGGTCGTCCTCTACGACCAGCTGACCGGCCGGTGGCTCCTCTCGCAGTTCACGACGAGCGGGCTCGACGACCCCACCAAGCCGTTCTGGAACTGCGTCGCCATCTCGACGACCGGGGACCCGACAGGCACCTACTACCGATACGCCTTCAAGACCGAGAACTTCCAGTACTTCCCGGACTACCCGAAGTACGGCGTGTGGACCGACTCCTACGTGCTCACCACGCGCGAGTTCGGCCCGACGGTCGAGTACGGCATCGGCGTCTACGCGCTCGAGAAGAACAAGATGGTCAACGGCCAGCCCGCCCGCGTCGTCAGCTACTTCCTCGACGGCAACGCGCCGGGCATGCTGCCCCTCGTCGGTGACGGGCTGTTCCCGGCCGACATCGACGGCATGACCAAGCCCCGCGAGGACAGCGCGATCCCCATCGTCGGGACGCAGGACGACGGCGGCGGCTACGGCGCCACCTCGGATGCGCTCAACGTCTGGGACCTGCGGGTCAAGTGGCGCTCGACCCCCCACCTCGTCGTTGACGCTGGCGACGCAGCTCCCCGTCGCGGCCTTCGACTCGCAGTTCCCGTGCGCCCCGACGGCGCGGGACTGCCTGCCCCAGCCCGGGGTCACCGACCCGAACCTCTACCTCGACGTGCTCAGCTACCGGCAGCGCCCGACCTGGCGACTGGCGTACCGCAGCTTCAAGGGCGTCGAGTCGCTCGTCACCGCCCAGTCGGTGGAGGCGTCGCCCGGCCAGGCCGGGATGCGCTGGTACGAGGTGCGCCGCTCCGCGGGGACGTATGCCGTCGCGCAGCAGGGCACGTACGCCCCCGCCGACGGCGTGAACCGCTGGATGGGGAGCATCGCCCAGGACAAGAAGGGCCACATGGCGCTCGGCTACAGCGTGGTCGACGGCGTGGACGTCTATCCCGGCATCCGTTACACCGGAAGGTCGGCCGCCGCGCCGCTGGGCACGATGAACCTCGGTGAAGGCACGATCATCGACGGCTCGGGCGTCCAGACGACGACGAACTCGCGGTGGGGCGACTACACCTCGATGAACGTCGACCCGTCGGACGACTGCACCTTCTGGTACGTCAACGAGTACTACACGGCGGCGGGCCAGGCCTCGAGCCCCGCGGGTTGGCAGACCCGGATCGCGAGCTTCCGGCTCCCCGGCTGCTGACGTCGTCGGCTGCAGACGCCGCGGGCATCCACGCCCCGGGGGCGGCGGCCCGTCCCGGAACGCCACCTCCGGTCGACCTGCGCTCCGAGGCCCGTCCGCTTCCTGGCGGAGGGCCGCGACGCGTCCGCGACGTTCGACTCGATGAGCGGCCCGTCCTACAACGACGGCGACAACGAGATCACCGGCATCCACGTGTCCGACGGCGACCCGACGGTCGGCGGCCTCCTCGGCGCCAAGCTGCCCCAGCCCACGACGTCGACCGCCTGGCGGACGTTCTGGACCCAGCAGCACGGCGACAACACGACGTGGGAGATCAGCTGGAACGGTGACCGCCAGGGCGAGCAGCACTGACCGGACATCACTCGGTGCAGCGACGAGGGCCCGGTCACGCGATCCGCGTGGCCGGGCCTTCCACCGCCCGTCCGCCGGGTGCTTCACTGGAGAGTCGCGCGGCGCCGACACCGGAGGAGGTATGCCGTGACGTACGTCGGAGACACCGGTGAGGTGAGTGCCCGCGTCCATCCGGTCGCCGAGCACCCGAGCCGTCCGGGTGTCGGCAGCATCGTCGCGACCGGCGCCCAGACCGACGGCGACTTCGGTCTGTTCCGGGCCGAGTTCCGTCCGGGGACCGACGTGGCGGCCCACTTCCACCGGACGTTCTCCGAGTCCTTCTACGTGCTGGCCGGCTCGCTCGACGTCTTCGACGGGGCCCGGTGGGTGACGTCGTCGTCCGGGGACCTCGTCCACGTGCCCCGCGGTGGGATCCACGGTCTCCGGGTCGCGGGCGCCGAGTCGGCGGAGGTCCTGACGCTCTTCACGCCCGGCATCCCGCGCGAGCGCTTCGTCCTCGAGCTGCTCGAGATCTCGACGTCCGGACGGCAGCTGTCACCGAGCGAGTGGACCGAGTTCTACGCACGCCACGACCAGTTCATGGTGTGAGGAGCCTTCTGGGGCGATCAGGCCGCGCCGGTCACGACCGCCGCGCCGTGCCAGATGGCGGTCGCGTGCGCATCGAGGTCGCCTCACCCTGCGCCTCGGGCGTGAGTCAGATGCCCTTCGCCGCCTCGATGAGCGTGTCGGCGGCGAAGCGCAGCCCCTCGAGCTGGTCGAGCTCCTGGTCCTCGTGCTCGATGTTCACCGGCATGTCGGGGTCGACCTGGTGCAGGGCGCGGAGGAACTCGGTCCAGTAGGCCGTGTCGTGCCCGCGGCCGACGGCGACGAAGTCCCACGACGGGGTCTTGGGCCAGCCGCTGAGGGTCGTGCCGCCGCCGAGCGGCAGGTAGCCCTGCTCACCCTCGGCGACGCGGTGGAAGGAGTCGTCGATGACGCCGTTGACCTTCGCGGCGTCGTTGACGCGCGTGTCCTTGGCGGCCGCGATGAAGACGAGCTCGCCGAGGTCGGCGACGGCGTGGACGGGGTCGATGCCCTGCCAGAAGAGGTGGCTCGGGTCCATCTCGGCGCCGACGTGGGTCGCGCCGGTCTCCTCGACGAGGCGGTGCAGGGTGCGCGGGTTGAAGACGATGTTGCCCGGGTGCATCTCGATGGCGACGCGGACGTCCGCGTCGACGGCCCGAGCCTGGATGTCCTTCCAGTAGGGGACCGCGACGCTCCACTGGTGGTCCTGGACGTCGAGGAAGGGGCTCCACCAGGGGAGCGGGTTCCACACGGGGACAGAGGTGCCCGGCTCGCCGCCGGGAGCGCCCGACATCGTGATGACGCGCGGGACGCCGAGGAGCGCGGCGAGCTCGATCGAGTCGACGAGGTCCTGCGAGTGCGGGAAGCCCGCGGCCGGGTGCAGCGGGTTGCCGTTGCAGTTGAGGGCGGTCAGGGTCAGCCCGCGCGAGCTGAACTCGCCGAGGTAGTCCTGGCGGGCCTGGTCGCTCGCGCGAAGGTCGTCGACGGGCAGGTGGATGGGCGGCAGGAAGCCGCCGGAGTTGACCTCGACGCTCGTGAGCCCGAGGCTCGCGATCATGTCGAGGGCCTCGCCGAGGGGCTTGTCGCCGAGGCAGGCGTTGTAGGCGCCGAGCTGCATGGTCATACCTTCCGAAAGTGTCTGGGGCGGTGGGGGACTCGAGCGAGTCAGGCGAGTGGGACCGCGGCGCCGTCGGCCGCGGCCGACCGCGTGACCGCGTCGATGATGGTGAGATCGCGCAGGCCGTCCTCGAAGGTCGCGACGGGCGGCAGGCCGTCGATGCCGGCGACCTGCTCGAGGAAGGCGCGGCACTGGTAGCCGAAGAGGTCGGCGACGCCGAAGGAGACGCCGGGGAAGTCCATCGGCAGGCCGCCCTTGACGTAGGGGTGCGCGGGACCGGCGAGCACCTGGTTGTAGCCGTCCAGGCCGTCGTCACGCAGCTTGCGGATGACGGAGAACTCGGCGGGACGGTCCATGTCCCACTTGGCGGCTCCGTGCTCGGCCATGAGGTCGAAGGCGAGCGAGTTGGCGTGCCCGGGGGCGATGCGCGAGATCGAGAAGGTGCCGACGGCGCCGGACCGGAAGTGTGCGGTGAAGGTCGCGACGTCGTCGTTCTCGACCGGCTCACGCACGTCGGACAGCTCGGCCCTGGCGTGGCCGTAGGTCGTGCCGAGCGGTACGGCGCGATCCGTGACCTTCGTCGTGAACGTCGCGCCGCTCACGGAAGCCATGGAGCCGCAGAGAAACTCGGCGAGGTCGATGAGGTGGCTGCCGATGTCGGCGAGCGCTCCCGTGCCCGGACCGCCCTTGTAGCGCCATGCCATCGGGGTCTCGGCGCTGCGGGCGTAGTCGCACCAGTAACGGCCGTTGAAGTGGCTGACCTCGCCGAGCTCGTCGCGCAGGAGGTCGCGGATCGCGGCGACGGCGGGCTGGCGGCGGTAGACGAACGCCGTGCCGGTCGCGAGGTCGGAGTGCTTCTCGGCGGCCGCGATCATGGCCCGCGCGTCGTCGATGCTCGCCGCGATCGGCTTCTCGCAGAGCACGTGCTTTCCGGCGTCGAGGAGGGCCTCGACGATCTCGCGGTGCAGGTGGTTGGCGACGACGACGCTGACGACGTGGACGTCGTCGGCGGTCAACAGTTCGCGCCAGTCGGTGCCGTGGCGCTCGTAGCCGTAGCGGGCGGCGGCGTCCTCGGCGACGGCCTCGTTCGCGTCGACGACGGCGGCATACCGGATGGGGGGCAGCGGCGGGTCGAAGAGCGTGGGGGCGGTGCGGTAGCCGGCGCAGTGCGCCCGCCCCGCCATGCCGGCGCCGACGACGGCGACGCCGATGGGTGACTGCGTCATGGGATGTACCTCTCTGGACATCTCGGTCAGGGGTGCAACCAGCGATTTAAAGCGCTTTAAGTTACGATGGCTCCAGTGTGCGGAGCGCCCTCGCCCCTGTCAACACTTTGTTCTGACAATCTGTCCTGAGTCCCTCCCGACGTCGCCACCCGTAGGAGCCGTATGCCGTCCCGTCCCGCGCGCCCGCGACTCGAGGACGTCGCCTCCCGGGCCGGCGTCAGCACCGCATCGGCATCCCTCGTCCTGCGCGGACGCCCCGGGCCGGGTGCCACGACGCGCGAGGCCGTGCTCGACGCCGCTCGCGAGCTCGGCTACCGCGCCGACCGCACCGCCAGCCTCCTCGCGCGCCGCCGCACGCAGCTGCTCGGCGTGACGATGGACGTACGCAGCACCTTCCACGCCGAGCTGCTCGAGGACCTCCAGGCCGCCGCCGACGAGCGGGGCTACGACATCGTCGTCAGCCCCCTGACGCGCACCCGCGACGAGCGCCGTGCCGTCGAGTCGCTCCTCGACTTCCGGTGCGAGGCGCTGCTGCTGCTCGGTCCGCGGCTGCCCGACGCCGAGCTCGCCGCCCTTGCCGAGGAGCACCACGTCGTGGCCATCGGCCGTCGGGCGCAGGCGGCCGGCGTCGACGTCGTGCGCGCGGCCGACGACGTGGGTGTGGGCCTCGCCGTCGAGCACCTGGTCGGGCTGGGGCACCGCGACATCGCCTTCGTCGACGGGCCCCGTGGTCCGATCGCGACGTTGCGCCGGCAGGGCTACCGCAGCTCCATGAAACGCCTCGGCCTCGCCAACTCCGTGCACGTCGTCGACGGCGGGGGAGACGAGGAGTCCGGCACCCGCGCCGCCGCCACCATCCTCGCCCCCCAACCGTCGAAAGGCCGTAAACCGGGGCCGATCGACGGCCGCGAGGCCACCCGAGATCGTGTGCGTATGCCGTCCGCCCTCGTCGCGTTCAACGACCGGGCCGCGCTCGGCCTCCTCGACCGCCTGCGGCGCGAGGGCGTCGACGTGCCCCGGGACGTCTCGGTCGTCGGCTACGACGACAGCCTCATCGCCCGGCTCGCGACCGTCGACCTCACGAGCGTCAGCCAGATCCCCGAGGCGATGGCGACGGCCGCGGTCGAGGCAGCGACGCAGCGCCTCGACGACGGGCGCACCGAGTCTGTCGAGCTCGTCCTCGAGCCGCAGCTCGTGGTCCGCGGCACGACGGCACCGCGCGGTGACGCGACGACCCGGCGCGGCGGCATACGCGAGCCGTGAGGGGCCGCCCGTCGGTGCGGCGGGCTACGGTCATTTCGTGGCCGACAAGCTCACCCGCCAGGCGGCGTCCGACGCCTTGCCCACGTGGCGGTTCCTGCTCCAGCGGATGCACCTCACGGTGCGGGCGCCCGACGTCGCGACGGCGTTCGACTTCGTCGCGCGGGTCGGCGCCGTGGCGGCGCCCCTGGGTCGGCAGCCCGACCTCGACGTCCGTGGCGACGTCGTCCACCTCGCCGTGTCGACCGAGCCGGCCGGCGGCGTCAGCGACGACGACATCGCGGTCGGTCGGGCCGTCGACTCGGTCGTCGCCGACATGGGGCTGACGTCGGAGCCCGGGACCCTCACCGTCGTCGAGATCGCCATCGACGCCATGGACATCGACGCCGTCCGGCCCTTCTGGGACGCCGTCCTCGGCTGGGACGTCATCGCCCGCGACGACGTGCAGGACCCGCTCCGCCTGGGACCGGCCGTGTGGTTCCAGCAGATGGACGAGCCGCGCCCGCAGCGCAACCGGATCCACCTCGACGTCACCGTCGCCCACGACGAGGCGGCCGGCCGCATCGAGCGGGCGCTCGCCGCCGGAGGCCACCTCGTCTCCGACGCCAGGGCGCCGGCCTTCTGGATCCTCGCCGACCCCGAGGGCAACGAGGCGTGCATCTGCACCTGGCAGGGGCGCGACCCCGTCCCGGAGGGCTGACCTCCGGGCCCGCCGTCAGCCGGCCGTCGCGTCGGCGGCGGCCAGCACGACGAGGTCGGCGATCTCGTCGGGGTGCGTGAAGAGGTTGTTGTGCGACCCGCCGAGCAGCGACGTACGCACGCGGGGCGCGCTGCCGGCCGATCCGGCCAGCTGGTCGAGCCACGTGACCGGCACGAAGGCGTCGTGCACCCCTGCCGTCACCGTCACGGGCACCGGCAGGTGCGCGATCCGCTCCTCCGGGGCGTCGCGGAGCCCTGACTGGAGCATCGCGACGATGCCGGCCCGGCCGCGGTAGACCTCCATCGCGTCGACCTGGTCGAGTCGGTCGTCGCGGTAGGCGAAGGGAGTCGCGCGGGCCAACCGGTGCAGGCGGCGCTGCTCGGGGGCGAAGGTCGTGCCGGCGAGCACGAGCGAGAAGTCGCGGCGGCGGGCGCTGAGGGCGAGGGCGGCGGTCAGCGCGGCCTGCCCGCCCGTCGAGTGGCCGAGGACGACGACAGGGTGCCCGGCGGCCTGGGCCTCGACCCACCGGGCGGCCGTCAGGCCCGTCGCGTGGACGGAGGGGCTCGTCGGCCGCGGCAGGTTGGAGCCGAAGCCCGGCAGGTCGAGCACCGTGCAGGCCAGACCGCGGGCGACGAGGGCCCGGGCCGTGGGGATCGTGTAGAAGGGCAGTCCGAGCCCGGGGAGGAGGACGACGAGCGGTGTCGTGCGGGGCGCGTCGCCGCCGAGGGACAACGACCGGACGACGCGGCCCCGGAGGCTCGTGAACTGCACGCGCACGTCCGGCCCGACGTCGCGGCCGAGCACGTCACGCGGCTTCACGAGGGCGCGCCGCGGCGGGTGGGGGGAGCCGTGCTGGCGCGCACGACGAGCTTGGGCTCGATGACGACGGGGTCGGCGTGCGCCGTGCCGGGCCCTTCCTCCGGGGACTCGCGGTCGAGCCGGTCGGCGAGGGTGCGTACGGTCTCGGCGCCGAGGCGCTCGGCGTCCTGGCGCACCGTCGTCAGGGCCACGTGCGGGTAGCCGGCCTCGGTGATGTCGTCGAAGCCGACGACGGACACGTCACCGGGCACGCGGAGGCCGGACTGTCGCGCCACGTCGACGAAGCCGATCGCGCACCGGTCGTTGAACGCCGCCACGGCCGTGGGCCGTTCGCGCGCGCCGAGCGCGAGGAAGGCGCGGGTCGCCTCGGCGCCCTCGAGCTCGCTGACGCCGCCCGGCAGGACCCTCTCGGTCAGGCTCGGTGAGCGCCGCATCGCCGTGCGGTAGCCGCGGCGCCGCTCGGCCGCGCCCGCGGAGCGACCGCCGTCGAGGAGGGCGATCCGCCGGTGGCCGAGGCCGCGGAGGTGCTCGACCGACAGGCGCAGCCCTTCAGCGTCGTCGGTGCGGACGACCCCCACCTCGCCGCCGGGGACGGGCCGTAGGACGCTGACGACCGGGAGCCGTGCGGCCAGGCGCTCCAGGTGGGCCGTGCCCTGGCTGCTGCCGAGCAGGATGATGCCCTCACACCGCTCGGCGAGCAGCGTCTCCACAGCGGCCGCCTCCGAGCGCGACGGCGTGATGCCGCTCAGCACCAGCTCGTAGGCCGCCGCGTCGGCGTGCGCGTAGAGGCTCTCCAGCAGGTCGCCGTGGAAGGCGTGCCCGACGCTGAAGGTCACGCCCAGTGTCCGGGTGCGGCTGCTGCCGAGACGGCTGGCGCGGGTGTCGGGTCGGTAGTCGAGCTCGCGTGCGGCGGTGAGGACGCGCTCGCGGGTCGCCTCGGAGGCGCCGGCGACACCGCGGAAGACGATCGACACGAGGGCGCGCGAGACGCCGGCACGTGCGGCGACGTGCTCCATCGTGACCCTCTCGCTGCCCACGTCGCGACTCTAGAGCGCTCCATGGCCATGGGCCAGCCCTTGACCGGCGCGGCGGTGGAGCGCTTCAATGTGGGATGAACTAGAGCGCTCTAGTCCATCTCTGCGAAGGAGCAGCCATGACGCGCATCGACCCGGTCCGCATCGGTCTCATCGGCGCCGGCCGCATCGGCACCCACCACGCCACGACGTTGGCTCGGAGGCTCGGTGAGGCCGAGCTCGTCGCCGTCGCCGACCCCCGGGCCGCCGCGGCGGAACGCCTCGGCGAGGAGCTCGGCACCCCGTGGCTCACCGACCCGCAGGCGCTCATCGACGACCCCCGGGTCGAGGCCGTCGCCATCACGTGCGCCAGCACGGCACACGCCGACCTCGTCGTCGCCGCCGCGGGGGCCGGCAAGGCCGTCTTCGTCGAGAAGCCGATGGCGATGACCCTCGCCGACGCCGACCGCGCGGTCGCCGCGGCCCGAGCTGCCGGCATACCCCTGCAGGTCGGCTTCAACCGGCGCTTCGCCAGCGACTTCGCCGCCGCCCACGAGACGGTCGCCGCCGGGGGCATCGGGACGCCGCAGCTGCTCCGCTCGCTCACCCGTGACCCCGGGCTCGCCGACCCGGCCGGCGTGCCGCCGTGGACGATCTTCACCCAGACGCTCATCCACGACTTCGACGCGCTCAACTGGTTCAACGCCGGCGCGACGGCCGTCGAGGTCTCCGTCATGGCCGACGCCCTCGTCGCGCCCGACTTCAAGGACGCCGACCTGCTCGACACCGCCGTCGTGACGATCCGCTACGACAACGGGGCGATCGCCGTCGCCGAGGCGAGCTTCTCGGCCGCCTACGGCTACGACGTGCGCGCCGAGGTCTTCGGCTCGGCCGGAATGGTCACCGCCGGGAGCCCGGCCCACCTCCGCACCGCGCACTGGAGCGCGGCCGGGGTCTCGAGTCCGACGGCCCGCGCCGACACCGACCTCTTCACCGACGCGTATGCCGCCGAGCTCGCTGCCTTCTGCGCCGCGGTCCGCGCCGGCGGGCCCACGCAGGTCGGTGGTGAGGACGCGCGCGCCGCGCTGCGGATCGCGCTCGCCTGCATCGAGGCCGTCGAGACCGGTGGCACCGTGGCCATCCGCGACACCGACCGCGTGACGACCGGAGCGGGTGCCTGATGGCGAGCCCGTTCACGCTCGCGGTGAGCGCCGAGATGGTCTACCTCGACCTGCCCTTCACCGAGCGCGTGCGGCGCATCCACGCGCTCGGCTTCGAGGTCGAGATCTGGGACTGGACGCGGCACGACGTCGACGAGCTCGTCGCCCTCCGTGACGAGGGCGTCGTCTACTCGTCGATGACCGGCTACGTGCGCGGCCGGCTCGGTGACGACGAGGGAGCGAGTGAGCTGCTCGCGACCGCGGGCGAGTCGGTGCCCGTGGCGCGTCGGCTCGGCATCCCGCGCCTCAACCTCCACGGCACGGGCCTCGACGACCGGGGCCTGCCCGTGCGTCCGGAACCCGTGGCGACGGGACCGATGTGGCTGACGGCCCAGCGCACGCTCGGACGCATCGCCGAGCTCGGGGAGCGCGAGGGCGTCATGTTCGTCCTCGAGAACCTCAACACCGCCGTCGACCACCCCGGCGTGCCCTTCGCGACCGCCGCCGACTGCCTGGCCCTCGTCGAGGCCGTCGACAGCCCGCACCTCAAGCTGATGCTCGACCTCTACCACGCCCAGATCGGGGAGGGGAACCTCATCGAGCTCTGCCGCCGGGCCCTGCCGCACATCGGCGAGGTCCAGGTGGCCGACGTGCCCGGTCGTCGCGAGCCCGGCACCGGGGAGATCGCCTATCCGGCGATCGCGCGGGCCCTCGTCGAGATGGGCTACGCCGGTCCGGTCGGTCTCGAGGGCTTCGCCTCGGGCGACGACGAGGTCGCACTGAAGCGCTTCCGCGACGCCTTCACTCCCGAGCCGTCGTCGGGGGCGCCCTGAGCGCAGCCGCGTCGGGCACGACGGCCCGGGACGCTCGCCGGCGGGCAGGCTCAGCTCGTCGACTCCATTGCCGCGGCGACCCGTTCGGCGGACTCGCGCATGGCCTCGTCGGAGATGTTGGGCAGGACGTCCTCCCACAGCGGCAGCATCGGGCCGTTGGCGTCGAGCATCCCGAGAGGTCGCGGCATGAGCCAGACGTGGAAGTGCGCTCCGCCGTCACCCCACCGGTAGACGTGGACCCGGCCGACGTCGCCGAGCGCGAGGATCGCGCGCTCGACGCGAGCCAGGACGAGACCGAACGACGCCGCGACCGCCGCCGGCAGGTCGACCAGGGAGTCGGCGTGCTCGCGGCTGGCGAGCCAGACGGTGCCGGGCAGGCTGCCCCCGACGGCGGGGTGCAGGGTCCAGTGCTCGTCGCTCCAGACGCTGCTGCTCGTGTGGTGGGAGCAGACCCCGCACTCCTCGCCGCGACGCGGCGGCTCGGGAACGACGCGGGGGGACGGGGCGCGTGAGGTGAGCGGACCGGACCAGGGGAGCGTGTCGAAGCTGGTCGGGACGAGGTCGGGCGCGGGGGCGGTTCGTGTGGTCATGACCCGATCCTGCGCCGACGTGACGCCTCGGACCTGATCGCCTTTGCGGTCCTCCGACGCGGGTCCTCGTCAGCCGCGGGAGCTGATCCAGTGGGGGAGGATGCCGCTCGCGAGCGCGGCCGCCCGCAGCGGCGCCGCGAGCTCGGCGACCCGGCGCGTGCCGTCGAGCCCGAGGTGGGCCCAGCCCTCGAGGGCCATCCGGTCCGTCTCGCGCTCGAGGTCCTTGCGGAAGGCGAGGCCGTGCTCGGTCAGACCGTCGCCGTCGACGAGCCCGCGCTCGGTGAGCCGCTCGACGCCCGCCGCCCACTCCTCGTCGGACCAGCCGCGGCTCGACCGCATGAAGCCGGTGCTGCCGGAGAAGAGCCCGCCGATGACGATCGACTCGACCGGGTCGAGCCCGGCGCGCAGCAGGGCCGCCACGTGGCCGTCGCCGCGGTGCTCGCGGATGAGCGTCGCGGCGTGCCAGAGCGCGAGGCGCGGCTCGTCGGGCCACGCGAGCCCGGCGTGGGCGGCATACAACGGGCGGCCGGGGGCCGTGAGGCCCGCGCAGACGGTGCGGGCGAGGTCGAGCAGCTCGCTGACGTCGGTGTCGCCGACGACACGGTCGAGCACGACTGCCATGCCGTCGCGCCGGGCCTGCTGCACCTGCTCGGGGCTCGCGACCGCCCACGACGCGGGCAGGGCCTTGGCGTGCAGCCACGGCGCGAAGACGTAGAACGTCGCGGTCGGCACCTCGGGCCCGACCGCACCGAAGGCCGCCGAACGGGCGGCGAAGTAGCTGAGGCGCGGGTGCAGCCCGAGGGCGACGTAGGCGTCACGCACGTCGTCGGCGAAGTAGCCGAGCACGTGGAGCGTCTCGAGGCCTCCCCACGCCTGTCGCGAGGCCCGGATGAGGTTGACGTCGTCGGCAGCGCGGCTCATGACCAGCACCCTAGGCGCCGTGGCTCAGCGCACGACGAGGGCCAGCGCCGAGACGGCGGTCGCGGCGAGCACGGCCTGGTCGAAGCGGGTCTGGCTGAGACGCCGCGCCGTGTGCAGCCCGACCCACGTGCCGACGAGCACGAGGGGGGCGAGCAGCGCTGTGCGCCAGAGGGTCTCGACGCTGAAGAGGCCGAGTCCGATGCTGAAGGGCACCTTGCAGAGGTTGACCCCGAAGAAGAAGAGCGCACCCGTGCCGAGGAAGCGGCGCTTCTCGACCCCCTGGGCGACGAGGTAGAGGGTCATGACCGGGCCCGCGGCGTTCGCCGTCATCGTCGCGAAGCCTGCCGCCGCGCCGGTGCCGAGCGCAGCCGCGCGGGAGGAGCCCACCCGGGCCGTGTCGGGTGAGCGCCACGTGAGGACGAGCTGGAGCGCCGCGAGGACGAGGAGCAGGCCGCCGATGGCCCGGCGCAGCGTGTCGTCGTCGACCCACGAGAGGAAGAGGGCGCCCAGGGCGAGCCCCGGCAGCACGGCCGGGATGAGCCGCCTGAGCAGGCCGAGGTCCGCGTCGTGGCGGTAGTGCCAGACGGCGACGACGTCACCGATGAGGAGGAGCAGCAGGATCGCCGCCGTCGACTCCTTCGTCGGCAGGACGAAGGCGAAGATCGCGATGGAGATGCTCGCGACGCCGCCGATGGCCGTCTTGGCGAAGCCGATGAGCAGCGCGGCGACCCCGAGCAGCACCAGCGACGCGACGGTCATGGAAGCGCAGCGTATGCCGCCGACGAAGCGTCCGGGCGCCCGTCCGTCGCAGGTTGGACCGGTCTCAGACCCCGAGGGAGGCGCCGAGCTTGCCGAGCAGCCGGGCGAGCGTGGCTCGCTCGCTCGCCGTGAGCGGCTCGAGCAGCCGCTCCTCGTTGGCGAAGTGCTCGGGCGCTGCGCGGTCGATGAGCTCGCGCCCCTTCCCGGTGAGGACGACGATGCGGCTGCGACGGTCGTCGTCCGCGACGCGCCGCTCGACGAGGCCCGCGCCCTCGAGCCGGTCGAGGCGCTTCGTCACGGCGCCCGACGTCACCATCGTCTGGTCCATGAGCTCGGTGGGTGTCAGCTCGTAGGGCTCGCCGGTGCGGCGCAGGGTCGCGAGCACGTCGAAGTCGCCCTCGCCGAGACCGTGCGCGTTGTAGACCTTGACGAGCTCGGTCGTCAGGGCCAGGGCGACGCGGTGCAGCCGGCCGATGACGAGCACCGGGGTGACGTCGAGCTCGGGACGGACGGCCGCCCACTGGTCGACGACGTGCTGCGCGTGGTCCTCGTGATGGTCCATGACTGGAATATATCTTCTCCGGAAGGTATTTTATCTTCCATGGAAGGCAATCGGGCGCGCTGGGCGGACGTCGCGACGACGGCGCTCCCCGCCGCCATCTGGGGGTCCACGTATGCCGTCACGCAGCAGTGGCTGCCACCTGACCGTCCGCTCTTCGCCGCCACCGTGCGGGCCCTGCCCGTCGGCCTGCTCATGCTCCTCTGGCTCCGACGCCTGCCTCGGCGCGACTGGTGGTGGCGCTCGCTCGTCCTCGGCTCGCTCAACATCGGCCTCTTCTACGCGCTGCTCTTCCTCGCGGCCTACCGCCTCCCGAGCGGGCTCGGGGCCACGCTCGTCGCGACCGCCCCGATGGTGACGATGGGCGTCTCCCGGCTGCTCCTGGGTCAGCGCCCCGCCCGGGTCTCGGTGGCGGCCGGTCTGGTCGGCCTCGTCGGGGTCGCCCTGCTCGTCCTCCAGAACGGTCTCGACAAGCCCCTCGACCCGGTGGGCCTCGGGGCCGGCTTCCTCGCCGTCGTGCTCTCGTCGGTGGGCTTCGTCCTGACGAAGCAGTGGTCGCCCACCGACGACGTCGTCACCATGACGTCGTGGCAGCTCGTCGCCGGCGGCCTGGTGCTGCTGCCCATCGGGCTCGTCGTCGAGGGCGCACCGCCCGCGCTCGACCTGCCGGCCGTCGGGGCCCTCGTCTACCTCGGCCTGCTCGGCAGCGGCGTCGCCTACGTCCTGTGGTTCCGCGGCCTGGCGATCCTCGGCCCGACGCCGGCCTCGATCATCGGCCTCGTCAACCCGGTCGTCGGCGTGCTGCTCGGTGTCGCACTCCTCGGCGAGCACTTCGGCCCCGTGCACCTCGTCGCCATGGTCCTCGTCGTCGGCAGCGTCCTCGCCGCGCAGGAGCCGGTCCGGGCCCGCCTCGCCCGACGCGCCGCGCCGGCCAGTGCGCCGACCGTCCCGATGGGCGACACGGCGGTGCCGGTCACCCGTTCGTGAGCTGCACAGCGCGACCGCGGCGGACGGCATACGGCCGCCTCTTCCCACCGGGGCCCGGGCGGGTAAGGCTGTGGCATGGCCACCGACACCGACCACACCTTCGACGTCATCGTCATCGGGCTCGGACCGGGGGGTGAGCACGTCGCCGGGAGCCTCGCCGAGCGCGGCCTGCGCGTCCTCGGCGTCGACCGCCGGCTCGTCGGAGGTGAGTGCCCCTACTGGGGCTGCATCCCGTCGAAGATGATGATCCGCGCCGCCGATTCGCTCGCCGAGGCCCGCCGCGTGGAGGGGCTGGCCGGCTCGGTCGGCGAGGTGACGCCCGACTGGTCCGTCGTCGCGAAGCGCATCCGCGAGGAGGCCACCGACGACTGGGACGACAAGGTCGCCGTCGAGCGGCTCACCGGCAAGGGTGCGACGTTCGTCCGCGGGACGGCGCGCATCGCGGGGCCCGGGCGCGTCGACGTCGACGGCACCGCCTACACGGCGACCACGGGCATCGTCGTCAACACCGGCACGACGGCCGCGATCCCACCCGTCGAGGGCCTCTCGGACACGCCCTACTGGACCAACCACGACATCGTCGAGGCCACCGAGCTGCCCGCCTCGGTCGTCGTCCTCGGCGGCGGCGCCATCGGCTGCGAGCTGAGCCAGGTCATGGCCCGCTTCGGCGTCGATGTGACCGTCGTCGAGGCCGCCGACCGCATCCTCGCCCTCGAGGAGCCCGAGGCCTCAGCGGCGCTCGCGACAGCCCTCGAGGCCGACGGCGTCACCGTCCGGCAGGGCGTCGGCGCCGAGAAGGTCACGTACGAGGGCACCGCCTTCAGCGTGACGCTCGCCGACGGCTCGACGCTGACGGCGGAGAAGCTCCTCGTCGCCACCGGCCGCCGCGCCGACCCCGCCGCCGTCGGGCTCGACACGGTCGGCGTCGCCGAGAACTCGCGCACCGCGCCCGTCGACGACCGCTGCCGTGTCACCGACGGCGTCTGGGCCGTCGGCGACATCACCGGCAAGGGCGCCTTCACGCACGTCTCGATGTACCAGGCGGGAGTCGTCATCCGTGACGTCCTCGGCGACGACGGCCCGCCGGCGGAGTATGCCGCCCTCCCGCGCGTCACGTTCACCGATCCCGAGGTCGGTGCCGTCGGGATGACCGAGCAGCAGGCCCGCGACAAGCTCGCCAACGTCCAGGTCGGCGTCACGCCGCTCGGCGAGACGACCCGCGGCTGGATCGCCAAGGCCGACGGCCTCATCAAGGTCGTCGCCGACGCGGACCGCGGCGTCCTCGTCGGCGCCACGACGATGGGGCCGGCCGGGGGAGAGGTGCTCGGGGCGCTCGCCGTCGCCGTGCACGGCGAGGTCCCGATCGAGCGGCTCCGCTCGATGATCTATGCCTACCCGACCCTGCACCGCGGCATCGAGGACGCCCTCGGCCGCCTCGCCTGAGGCCGCGGGTCGCGCCGACGGACGACCGTTGGTCGGCGCCAGCGCGCTCCTCCGGCGTGTCGCGCGGCGTGTCGGGGCGGTCCGACGAGCAACGGTCGTCCGTCGGCAGCCGGCCGACGAGCGGCGAACGCCGGGCGACGTTCCGGTGAGCGCGGCGCGGCGCGCGGGCGACGGGTGTCCGGGCCTGCGTGGGCGGCTCGATCCGGGCGATACGGTGAGCGCATGGCACAGCGACTGCTCGCCCTCGACCTCGACGGCACGACTCTCAACCACATGGGCGAGCTCTCCGACCGCGTCCGCGACGCCGTCCAGACCCTGCCCGACGACGTCGCCGTCGTCATCGCGACGGGCCGCTCGATCATCGCGACGACGCCGATCCTCGAGGCCCTCGGGCTGCGCCAGGGCTACGCCATCTGCTCCAACGGCGCCCTGACGCTCCAGCTCGACCCGTCTGCGGCAGAGGGCTACTCGATCATCGACATGGTGACCTTCGACCCTCGGTCGGTGCTCGAGAAGATGCGCGTCGCACTCCCCGACGCGCTCATCGCCGTCGAGGAGCCCGGCGTCGGCTTCAAGGTGAGCAGGCACTTCCCCGACGGTGAGCTCATGGGTGAGTCGCGCGAGGTCGAGTGGGACGAGCTCATCGCGCACCCCGTCACACGCGTCACCCTCCGCCAGCCCGAGGCCACGGCCGAGGAGTTCATGGAGATGGTCGAGCGCGCCGGTCTGCACGGGGTGTCGTATGCCGTCGGCTGGTCCGCGTGGCTCGACATCAACCCCGAGGGCGTGTCCAAGGCGAGCGCCCTCGAGCTCGTCCGCCGCCAGCTGCGCGTCGAGCCGATCCACACCGTCGCCTGCGGCGACCAGCGCAACGACCTCGAGATGCTGCACTGGGCCGCGTGGGGTGTCGCCATGGGCAACGCCCCCGACCAGGTCAAGGCGGTCGCCGACGAGGTCACCGGTCACGTCGACGAGGACGGCCTCGTCCCGGTCCTCGAGGCGGTGGCTCAGGCCGCCCGCGAGGGCGTCGCCTTCCGCGACGGGGTCGAGTCGGCCGCCACGGCCCGGCTCGAGCTCTAGCCCGGACGGCGGGTCGTCGCGTGCCGATCGTCTTCGTCCACGGCGTCGCGGTCCGTGACGAGGACGCGACCCTCGCCCGGGCGACGCGGGCCTTCGGCGAGGTGCCGTGGACCGCCATCGAGGCGCAGCTGCGCGAGCACGTCGCTCCCGCCGTGTCCGACGACCCTGGCGGCGTGCCGATCATGCGGATCTACTGGGGTGACCTCGGCGCGCACTTCGCCTTCGGCGGCCGGTCCCTCGTCTCGGGACCCCTCGACCTGCCGGAGGCCGCCGAGGAGGCGGTCGCAGAGGCGGTCGTGGACGCGGTCGACGACGTCACCCCCGAGCCGAGACGCATCAGGCGGCTGCGGGGGGCGGCGACGTCGCTGCGCCGGCCGCTCGAGGACTTCGTGCCGGTCTTCCTCGGCGACGTCCTCACCTACGTCTCGACGCGCGGCAGTGCGGAGGCTCCGGGGCCGATCATCGAGCGCGTCCTCGCCGGCCTCGACACCGCGGCCTTCGCCGCCGAGAGCCGGGGCGAGCCGCTCGTCGTCCTCACCCACAGCATGGGCGGGCAGATCGTCTACGACCTCGTCACCCACTTCCTGCCGCGAATGCCCGAGCACCGTGGCATCCGCATCGACTACTGGTGCGCGGCCGCGTCGCAGGTCGGACTCTTCGAGGAGCTGGGGCTCTTCCTCGAGAGCGCGCCCGACCGTGGACCCGGCCCGGCGGCATACCCTCCACGCGAGCACCTCGGCGGCTGGTGGAACGTCTGGGACCACGCCGACCTGCTGAGCTTCCGCGCCGAGGGCATCGTCGAGGGCGTCGACGACTCGGCGTTCTTCGCCGCGGGCAGTCTCGCGACCGACCACTACCGCTACCTCGCGAACGCCGACTTCTACCGCGCCCTCGCCGGCCGCGTCCGTGCCAGCATCGGACGACCGGACGGTCGCTGAGCCCTCGCCGGAGGTTTCTCGAGGGCCCGTGTCGAGACGCGTGCGGCCCGTTCGACGTAGAGGTGAGCAGGGCCCGACGGCCCCGCGCCGACCGCAGGAGGAGACCGCCATGCGCTTCATGATCATCGTCCACGCCACCCCCGAGACCGAGCAGGGCACGACCGGCACCGAGCAGCAGTTCGCCGACATGCAGGCCTACAACGAGGAGATGCTCAGGGCCGGCGTCTTCGTCGACGGCCAGGGGCTGCACCCGACGGCCAAGGGTGCGCGGGTCACCTACGAGGACGGTGACTGGGTCGTGACCGACGGGCCGTTCGCCGAGGCCAAGGAGCTCATCGCCGGCTTCACGATCATCGACGTCAGCTCTCGCGAGGAGGCGCTCGAGTGGCTCCGCAAGTGGCCGGTCTCGTGCGCGCCCGACCCCGGTCAGGCGCTCGAGCTGCGGCAGGTCTTCTCCCCCGAGGACTTCGGCGACGCCTTCACGCCCGAGCTGCGCGAGCGCGAGGAGCAGATGCGGGCCGAGGCCGCTCGCAACGCCGCCGGCGGCTGACCGGCACCGGTCACGCGACACGGCCCCCACGAGGGCGTATGCCGTGTGGCGGGGTCGGTGACCCCGGTTCGTGCCAGAGTGTCCGGGTGTCATCCACCGCCGAACCGGGCCTGCGATCCGACGACGTCCAGCGCACGCTGGAGGCCGTGTGGCGCATGGAGGCCGCCAAGGTGACGGCCGTCGTGGCCCGCCTCGTCGGCGACGTCGGCCTGGCCGAGGACCTCGCCCAGGACGCGTTCGTGCAGGCGCTCGAGCAGTGGCCCCGCGACGGCATCCCGACCAAGCCGGGGGCCTGGCTGACCTCGACCGCGCGGCGTCGGGCCATCGACCGCATCCGTCGCGACGTCAACCTCGCGAGCAAGCTGCAGCAGGTGGGACACATGGAGGAGCTGCGGGTGGCCGAGCTGGCCGAGGGCGACTTCGACGCTGCGCTCGAGGACATCGACGACGACGTCCTCGGCCTCGTCTTCGCCGCGTGCCACCCTGCCCTCACCGCCCAGGCTCGGATCTCCTTGACGCTGAGGATGATCGGCGGTCTGACGACACGCGAGATCGCCCGCGCCTTCCTGACGACCGAGCCGACCGTCGCCCAGCGCATCTCGCGCGCGAAGAAGACCCTGAGCCAGGACGGCGTCACCATCGAGGTGCCGTCGGGCGCCGAGCTCGCGCCGCGCCTCGCGTCGGTCCTCGAGGTCGTCTACCTCATCTTCAACGAGGGGTATGCCGCGACGTCGGGCCGCGACTGGGTGCGCGGCGACCTCATGGAGGAGGCCATCCGGCTCGGGCGCGTGCTCTCGGCGCTCGCACCGAGCGAGCCCGAGGTGCACGGCCTCCTGGCCCTCATGGAGATCCAGGCCTCGCGCACCCGCGCCCGCATCGGCCCCGACGGCGAGCCGGTCCTGCTCCTCGACCAGGACCGCACGAAGTGGGACTGGGCCCTCATCCGCCACGCGCTCGCTGCCCTCGATCGGGCCGTGTCGCTCGTCGACCCCGCCCGGGGAACCGCCGGTCCCTACGTGCTGCAGGCAGCCATCGCCGCCTGCCACGCCCGCGCCCGGACGCCCGAGGCCACCGACTGGCCGCGCATCGTCGCGCTCTACGCCCAGCTCGGTGCCACCCGTCCGTCCCCCGTCATCGAGCTCAACCGCGCGGTCGCCCTCTCCTACGCCGAGGGTCCGGCCGCGGCGCTCGAGCTCGTCGACGGGCTCGTCGCCGCCGGGGCTCTTGCTGACTACCACCTCCTGCCGAGCGTCCGCGGCGACCTGCTCGCCCGCCTCGGCCGCGACGAGGAAGCCCGGGCCGAGTTCGCCCGTGCGGCAGCCATGACGCAGAACGATGCCGAGAGGGCCCTCCTCCTGCGACGCGCGGCCGGCGACGGCTGAGCGGCCCGTCAGCCCCCACCGCCGCCCAAACCGCCGATCCGCCGACGGGGTGGATGTATCAGGACTACCGTCGAGTCACCCTGCACTGACAACGGCTGTCGATCGGGTGGAGGTCTGCCATGGCCGTGGTGCACCAGAGCTGTGTCGGCTACGGCGCCGAGCCCTTCGCGTCGCTCGTCGCCGACTACCCCGGTGACGACGTCTACCCGTCGGCCGACTTCCGCACGGAGTGGGGCCCGGTCTTCCACCGCGGCCGGCTCGACGGCAGCGCCCGCGTGCTCGTCCTCGGCCAGGACCCCGCGACGCACGAGGCGATCTCGCGCCGCATCCTCGTCGGTGAGGCCGGCCAGCGCGTCCAGGGGCTGCTGGCCAAGGTCGGCGTCCACACGGCATACGCCATGGTCAACGTCTACCTCTACAGCGTCTTCGGCCAGGCGGCCGGGAGCCGTCACGCGAAGGACGCGGCCATCGCCGCCTACCGCCACCGCTGGCTCGACGCGCTGCTCGTCGGCACCGAGGTCACGGCCGTGGTCGCCCTCGGTGACCTCGCCAGGACGGCGTATGCCGCGTGGGCGCGGACCCAGCCCGACACCGCGGCGTCGCTGCACCTCGCCGCGATCCGACACCCCACGTACGCAGAGGGATTCGCGCGTGCGTCGGGCAAGCCGCTCGCCGAGACGACGGCGGCCCAGCTCGCGAACTGGAACGAGCACCTTCCCGACCTCGCCGCGCACGTGACCCCCGAGGGGCCCACCGACCTGACGCCGTATGCCGCCACGTGGGGTCCCGCGGACCTCGCGCCCATCCCGGAGGTCGACCTCCCACCCGGCGCGCCCGGGTGGTGGCGCGACGTCGACGCGTGGGCGACCCGCACCGGCGACGACAAGCAGACGAAGCGCGCGACGATCAGCGTCGTCGTCCCGAAGGGAGCCCGCACATGGCCAGCTCTGTGACCCGGCCGGCGCGACCCAGCGCCGGTACGAAGTCCGCCCTCGAGCACTGGGAGCCGGGCGCGTCCGGCGGCGGCCCGGGCCCGTTCGCCAAGGCGTACGCCCGGGGCATCACCGAGGAGCTGCCCGAGCCGACGCGTCGCTCCCGGGCGCTGCCCCCGGCGCCGTTCGCGCTGCACGGAGCCGTCATCACGCCCGACGGGGCCTGGTCGAGCGGCTACGTCACCGTCGCGAACGGGGTCATCGGCCGCGTCTCGAAGCGCAAGCCGACCGACGTCGCCGTGCTCGAGACCGACGGCGTCATCCTGCCGGGCCTGCTCGACCTCCACGGCCACCCCGAGTTCAACGTCTTCGCCGCCTGGGAGCCGCCCAAGCTCTACGACAACCGCTACGCGTGGCGCCGCTCCAAGCCCTACCAGGCCCTCGTCCGCGACCCGCAGAACATCCTGCTGACGCAGGTCCCGCCCAAGACGCAGACCCGCTACGCCGAGGTGCGTGCGCTCGTCGGCGGCGTCACCGGCATCCAGGGCGCCTCGGGTGCGAGCAGCGCGTCGTCCGAGCCGCTCGTGCGCAACCTCGACCAGTGGGCCTTCGGGGCGCACCGGGCGCGCTCGATGATCGACCTGCCCTCGGGGTCGTTCGGCCTGCCGAGCTTCGAGGCCGTCATGAAGCGGATCGGTGCCGGTGACGTCAACGCCTTCTACCTCCACCTGTCCGAGGGTCGGCGCGGGGATGCCGTGAGTGCCAAGGAGTTCCAGCGCTTCCTCACCCTCGGCGGTGCGACGTCGGCGACGAACATCATCCACGGCAGCGCCCTGACCGCCGACGACCTGCACACCGTCGCCGAGCTCGGCTGCCGGCTCGTGTGGTCACCGCAGTCCAACCTGCGCCTCTACGGCGAGACGACCCTCGCGGGCGAGGCGATCGCGGCGGGGATGCCCGTCGCGCTCGGTGCCGACTGGCTGCCCTCCGGGTCGACGAGCCTCCTCGCCGAGATGAAGGTGGCCCGCCGCGAGCTCGCGCGCCAGGAGCACCCGATCGCCGCCGCCGACCTCGTCGCCATGGTGACCTCGGTCGCTGCGCGGCTGGCCGGGCTCGACGACCACCTCGGATCCGTCGCCGACGGCCGGCCGGCCGACCTCGTCGTCCTCGAGCGGCACCACCCCGACCCCTACGAGAACGTGTGCCTCGCCGACCCGTCGTGGGTCGAGCTGGTCTGCATCGGCGGCGACGTCACCTACGGCCGGGCCGACTGGTTCGGCCGGCTCTCCGGCGCCGCGACCGGCACGACGATCGAGGACCTCACCGCCTGGGGCAAGCCGATGCGGCTCGACACCGGCTTCCAGGGTGGCACCGACGTGCCGTCCCTGACGGCCGTCCGCACGGCGCTCACGGCCGCCTACCCTGCCGTGGGCCCGATCTTCGCCTGACGGCATACGCCTGCCAGCGGCGCGCGATGCTGCACCTGGCGGCACACCCCGGGGACGGCCACCCACCGTGTCCGGTGGGCCGCTGACCCCGACGGGTGCGGCTGCGGTCGGGTCAGGCCGATGACCCACGAGGTGCTGCGTGCCTGCCCGGTGACGTGCCCGAACACGATCCGAACACGACCCGGACCGAGGCTTCACCTGCGTGCGCGAACGTAGGGGTCATGAACACCGACACCCGCCGGACGACCGGCCTCAAGCGCTCCTCCACCGCCCTCGGTGCGGCCGTCCTCGTCCTCGGCAGCCTCGTCCTCGGCGCCTGCTCGAAGACCGACGCGACAGGCACCGCCGCCAGTGCCATCGGCGCCGCGCCGCGGCAGGACTCGGCAGCGACGGACGGCGACACCATCGACCTCGTCTCCGCCGCCGTCGACACCCCGGCCGTCGACGACGCGTCCCAGGGCGCCGACGCCGGCGCGAAGGACCGCAAGGGCCTGCGCACCCGGATGCTCCGCGCGCTGCACGGCACGTGGGTCACCCAGGGCAAGACCGGCCCGGTCACCCACCAGGCGATCCGCGGCGACGTCACCGCCGTGTCCGCCACCTCGGTCACCGTCAAGGCCAAGGACGGCTTCTCGCAGACCTTCACGGTCTCCGGCGACACGAAGGTCCGGGTCCGCTCGAACGGCAAGGGCGCCGACTCGACCATCGGGGCCGTCAAGGTCGGCTCCAAGGCTCTCGTGACCGGGGTCGGCGCGACGAACCCGACGGCCCGCATGGTCGTCTTCAAGGTCACGACGGCCCAGCCCGGCGGCTCTCCCTCCCCGAGCGCGACGAGCTGAGACGACGGCACCCCGCCCGGGGACGGGCCGGACGGGGTGGCGGCAGACGAGGGAGGCGCCCCGCACCCAGCGGGACGCCTCCCTCATGACCGTCGGCACGGCATACGACCGCGTCTGCCGTGTGGCCGGCTGCTCGGGCCGGCTCGTCAGGCCTGCGGCACCGACGACGTCTCGTCCTCGGGCTCGTCGGCCTTCTCGGCGTCCACCCGCCGGTTGGCGAGCAGGCTCGTCACCGTGACGACGGCGAGGATGCCGATGATGACGCCGAGCGAGAGCAGCGTCGGGATCTCCGGGACGCCCGGCCACACGCCGTGGGCCCAGTGGAGGACGAGCTTGACGCCGATGAAGGCGAGGATGAGCGACAGGCCGTGGCCGAGGTGGACGAGCTTGGCCAGCGCGCCCTCGAGGACGAAGTAGAGCGCCCGCAGACCGAGCAGGGCGAAGGCGTTCGTCGCGAAGACGAGGTAGGGGTCGCCGGTGATGCCGTAGACGGCCGGCACGGAGTCGATGGCGAAGACGATGTCGGTGCCGAGGATCGCGACGGCGACGAGGGCGAGCGGCGTCAGGGCCCGCTTGCCATCCTGGCGGACCGTGAGGCTCGTGCCCGCGTAGGTGTCGGTGACGGGGTAGAAGCGACGGATCAGCTTGACGCTGCGCAGCTGGTCGACGTCGATGCTGTGGTCGGTGTGCGACAGGGCGTCGCGGCCGACCTTGACCGCCGTCGCGAGCAGGATCGCGCCGAAGAGCAGGAAGGTCCACGCGAAGCTGGCGATCATCTGCGCGCCGAGCGCGATGAAGATGCCGCGGAGCAGGAGGGCGCCGCCGACGCCGATGAGCAGCACCCGCTGGCGCAGCTCGCGCGGCACGGCGAACGCCGACAGCAGGATGATGAAGACGAAGAGGTTGTCGACCGAGAGCGACTTCTCGACGATGTAGCCGGTGTAGTACTCGACGCCCTGCTGGGAGCCGTACTGCCACCAGAGCCAGCCGCCGAAGACGACAGGGATCGCGATGTAGAAGGCCGACCAGCCGATCGCCTCGCGCATGCTCGGGTCGTGCGGGCGACGGGTGATGAGGAAGTCGATGACGAAGAGGGCGGCGACACCGGCGATCGTCGCGATCCACAGCGTCGGCGAGCCGATCGACTCGGCCGACCCGGTGGGCGGCGGGGTGGCGGCGGACAGGGCAGTGAGCATGGGTCTCCTCAGAACGTGATGTCTGAGGTCTCCTTCACCGACTGCCGTCGGCCACGGACCGGGGTGGTCGTCGGACCACCGTACTGACCGGATCGCGCGAGGAAGTACTCCCCTCACCGGTCATTCTACGGGTGGCCGGGCCGCCGCTCAAACGGGCTGTCGAGGGTTGCGGACTCGGTCTCCGGCCCAGACCTCGGGCTCAGGCCTCGCGGGTGGCCCGCATCGCCCGACCGGCGAGCTCGTCGGAGCTGACCGGGCGCGCGCCGGCGGTCCAGTCGGCCTCGTCCTTGGCGTACTGCAGCCCGTAGGCCGGCTGGCCGGGCTGGGTGCGCCAGCCCTCGGCGAGCGGGCCGAGGTCGAGGGTGTCGTAGCCGATGGCGTCGAACGCCCGGCGCACGGCGTCCTTCGCCGTGGCGTCGTCACCGGCGATCGCGAGGGCGCTGCGGCCGTCGGCGCCGGAGTGCAGCAGCGGCTGGGCGAGGTCGCGCAGGTGCTGGAAGAAGATGTTGTTGAAGCCCTTGACGACGTGCGACTGCGGCAGGTGCGCCTGGAGCAGCTCGGAGCTCGTCGTGGAGCCGTCGTCGAGGGCGTCGATCTGCCCGTCGCGCTGGGGGTAGTAGTTCATCGTGTCGATGACGGTCTTGCCGGCGAGCTCGTCGACGGGCACGTCGCGGTAGGCCTTGAGCGGGATCGTCACGACGACGAGGTCGCCGGCCGCGGCCGCCTCCTGCGCCGTGGCGGCACGGGCGTGCGGGCCCAGCTCGGCGACGAGGTCCGCGAGGGTCTCGGGACCCCTGCTGTTGCTCAGCACGACGTCGTGTCCGGCCGCGATCGCGAGCCGGGCGACGGTGCTGCCGATGTTGCCGCTGCCGATGAAGCCCCAGGTGGTCATGCCTGCACAACCGCCGACACGTCCGTCCCATTCCGCAGGATCGGGGCCGTCTCGGAGCGGTCGCTGCCGAGGGCGTATGCCGTTCGCCGCTACGGTGCGGCCGGCGCCGTCAGGGCGTGGTGGCGTGGGGGAGGCGCAAGGTGAAGCGGGCTCCTCCCTCGGCCGCGTGCCCGGCCTCGACGGTCCCGCCGAGCAGCTGGGCGAGGCGCCCGACGATGGCGAGGCCGAGGCCGGTGCCGACGGGGCGGAGGCCGCGGTAGCGCTCGTGCAGCACCGACGGCTCGAACGCGACGGCGAGGTCGTCGTCGGCGAGGCCGGGTCCGCCGTCGCGCACCTCGACGACGACGAGGTCCGTGGGGGAGCCCGGCTCGCTGCGCACCTCGACGACGATCGGCTGACCGGACGGGGTGACCCGCAGGGCGTTCTCGAGCAGGCCGTCGACGAGCTGGCGCACCCGAGCCGGGTCGGTGACCGTCCAGGCGTCGGGCGCCGCCGGGACGAAGGTGAAGGGCACCCCGACGGCCGCGCACCGGCGCGACCAGACCGACTCGACCTCGCGGCCCAGGGTCACGAGGTCGGTGCGCTGGGGTGTGACGCTCGGGCTGTCGGCGCCGAGCCGCGCGAGGTCGAGCAGGTCACCGACGAGCCGCTCGAGCCGCTTCGACTCGGTGAGGACGACACCGCCGACCCGGGCGGTCTCCTCCGGCGGCACGACGCCGCTCGCGAGCGACTCGGCGTAGCCGCTGATGCCGGTGAGCGGCGTGCGGAGGTCGTGCGAGACCGACAGGAGGAAGTCGCGCTGGCGCCCCTCGGACCGGGACAACGAGCTCGACAGGGAGTTGAGGGCGCTCGCGACCTCGGCGACCTCGTCGGGACCCTCGACCGGGACCCGGACGTCGCGCTGCCCGGCCGCGAGGGCGTGCGCCGCGTCGGCCGTGCGTCGCAGCGGCCGGGACAGGCGCCGCGCCACGGTGGCGCTGACGAGCACCGCGACGACGGCGGCGATGGCCAGGGCGAGCAGGACGCGGCGCACGAGCCGGTCGGAGTCGGCCGTCGCGTCGGACCGGCGCTGCACGAGGATGATGCCGCCGGCGTCGGTGGGCCGGCCCTCGAGCAGGACGAGGGTCCCGCCGAGGTCGTCGCGGGTCGAGATGGTGCGGCCGGCGAGGAGGGCCCGCTGTCGGGCCGGCGTCAGGGCGTCACGGGCCAGGGCGCTCGTCGAGGTCACCACGCCGCCGCGGCCGATGCTCGCCGACTCGATCCCGAGGGCCCCGAGCGTGCGGACCGCCTTGGCCTGCGAGGCCCGCGCGACCGCTCCGGAGTCGGCCCGCTCGGCGCTCGCGTCGGCGATCCGTGACAGGGTGCGCCGGGCCGAGTCGTCGGCCGACGTGCGGGTCAGACCGACGGCGAGCAGACCGGCCAGCAGCGCGGTCAGGACGGCGATGCCGACGGCGAGCAGGACGATCCGTCGTGACAGCGACCCGCGCGAGGCCGTCACGATCTGGGCCGGGGAGCCGGTGAGTCGTCCGAGCCCGGGAGTGCACCGCCACGCGGAGCCCGCGCGGCGGCATACCCGACCGAGCGGACGGTGCGGATCGGGCTCGCGTCGCCGAGCTTGGCGCGGACCTGGGCGACGTGGACGTCGACGGTGCGCCCGCCGGCCGTCGCGGCATACCCCCAGACGTCGCTGAGCAGCTGCTCGCGCGTGAAGACGACCCCCGGACGACGCATGAGGTGGCTGAGGAGGTCGAACTCCGTTGCGGTCAGGGCGATCTCGCGGCCCGCGACCCGCACCTCGTGGCTCGTCAGGTCGACGCTGAGGTCGCCGGCGCGGAGCAGCTCCGGCGCTCGGGAGTCCCCGCGGGTGCGTCGCAGCACGCCCCCGAGCCGCGCCACGAGCTCCCGCGGGGAGAAGGGCTTCGTGACGTAGTCGTCGGCGCCGAGCTCGAGACCGACGATGCGGTCGACCTCGTCGTCGCGGGCCGTCACGAAGAGGACGGGGGTCCAGTCGCCGCGGCCGCGGAGGCGGCGGCACACCTCGATGCCGTCGAGGACCGGCAGGCCGATGTCGAGCACGATGGCGCTCGGGCGCAGGTCCCGCACCGCGTCGAGGGCGCTCGCGCCGTCACCGACGACCTCGACGCCGTAGCCGGCAGCGCGGAGGTTGAGCCGCAGCACGTCGGCGATCGCCGGCTCGTCCTCGACGACGAGCACGAGTCCGCGGCCGGGGTCGGGGCGGCGGTCGGGGCTCGCGCCGGGCTCGGTGGACACGATCGCAGCGTAGTGAGCGCGGGCGGCGCCCACGTCACGCTCGTGTTCGGGTCGTGTCAGGAGACGTGGCGCTCACTCGAGCGGGACGGGCCGCTCACTCGATCGCGAGCGGCGTCGGGCCACGAACCAGGCGACCGCCCCCGCCACGACGAGCACGACGACGGCCAGGCCCCACCACGACCCGGCCTCGGCGGCGAGCCACGCCTGCACGACCGCGAGCCCGACCGTCGCGTAGAGCGCGGCCCAGGCGGCCGAGCCGACGACGGCCGCCGGAAGGTAGAGCCGCACGGGCATCCGCATGACCCCGGCGGTCAGGTGCACCGCGGTCTGGATGCCGACCGTGAGGTAGGAGAGGGTCACGGCGAACGGCCCGAGCCGGCGTAGCAGCGCCTCGGCCCGCGTCGTCAGGTCGCCGTGGGCCCCGCGGTAGCGGCGCCAGCTCGCGACGGCGCCCCGGCCGGCCCAGTAGGTCGCGTTGGAGCGGGCCATGACGATGACGAACAACGCGAGGAACGCCTGCCAGAAGGGCAGCGCGGCCAACGTGTCGAGCATGACCCAACCCTAGGCGGGTGCATGTGCACCGCCCGCCGCGGGCTGCGCCCGGTCAGTGCGCGCCGAAGTCGACCTCGGCCGTGGGCACGACGTCACCCTTGCGGCCCGGCGCCTCGGACCAGGACCAGTAGGTGTTGGTGTGGGCGATGACCTGCTCGGGAGCGACGGGGACACCCCATTGACGGAGGTCCTCGGTCGTGTGGGCGTCCTCGACGAGCGTCGTGTCGTAGCCCCGGACGAGCGCGCCGTGCAGGGTCGAGCGGATGCACGCGTCGGTCTGGGCGCCGGTCACCACGACGCGACCGACCTGCCGCTCCGCGAGGATCGACTCGAGGTCGGTGTCCTCGAAGGAGTCGCCGTAGCGCTTGTGGACGAGCGGCTCGGACGCGTCGCGGGTCAGCTCGGGGACGTACTGCCAGCCGTCGGTGTCGATCGGCATGTCGTCGTCGGAGTGCTGCACCCAGATGACGGGGACGTGCTCGCTGCGCGCCTTGTCGACGAGGGCGTTGATGCGGGCGATGACGCCGTCGCGGTCCCACGCGCCGGAGACGACGTCGTTCTGGACGTCGATGACGAGCAGGGCGGTGTTGGGTCGTCCTTCGAGGGTGGTCATGTGGCTCGCACCTCCGTGTCTCGGTCTGCGTCCTCGCTCCCTCGACGCTACGCCCGCGCACCGACAGCGTGGGGTCTCAGGGCGCGACGAGAAGGCAGAACGGGTGCCCCGCCGGGTCGGCGAGCACGACGAGAGGCTCCCCGTCGTCGTCGGTGCGGTCGAGCAGCGACTCCGCACCGAGCGCGAGAGCACGGTCGCGGTGGCGCTCGAGCTCGGCGAGGCTCGGCACGGCGTAGTCGACGTGCAGCTGCATCGGCACGTCGTGGCTCGGCCAGGTCGAGCGCGGCAGCGGTCCGTCGACCTGCTGGACCGCCAGCCGTCGCACCCCGTCGGCGTCGAGCAGCACGAGCCAGTCGGCGTCGTCCACTCCGGCGGCCGGGGGCTCGTCACCCGGGCGGTAGTGCAGCCCCAGCAGCTCGCGGTAGAACTCGGCGAGCCCACGGGCGTCCGTCGTGTCGAGGGCGGTGTGCATGAGACGCGGGTACGCCGGCTGCTCGGTCACGGCTCCTCCTCGGTCGCGGTCGACACCCACCCTAGGAGCGGTCGCCGGGTTAGCGTGCCGGTGTGGACCTGCCGATCGACCGGACCGTGTCGTGGCGCCCGGCCGTCGCCGGGGTCGCCGAGGTCTTCCACGCGCAGTGGCACGACCACGCCTACCCCGGCCACACCCACGACACGTGGACGCTGCTCGTCGTCGACGACGGCGTCATCGGCTACGACCTCGCCCGTCACGACCACACGGCGGTCCGATCCGGCGTCACGCTCCTGCCGCCGCACGTCGTCCACGACGGCCGGGCGCTGACGTCGACCGGCTTCCGCAAGCGCGTCGTCTACCTCGAGCACGACGTCATCGCACCCGACCTCGTCGGTGCGGCCGTCGACGCCCCGCTCCTGCCCGACGCCGCGCTCCGCTCGGCGGTCTCCGGCTCGACCGGGCGCTCGTGGCGCGCGACGACCTCGAGGCCGAGTCGCGCCTCGCCCTCGTCGTCGAGCGGCTCACCGGTCATCTCGTACGCGGTCACCGTGCTCCCGTGGGCAGCGCGCAGCCCGTGGCAGGCCAGGTCGCCCGGCTCGCCCGCGAGCTGCTCGACGCCGACCCGTCGGGACCCCCGGCATCGCCGCCGTCGCGGAGTCGCTCGGCGTCACGACGCCGCACCTCGTGCGCTCCTTCGCCGCGGCGTACGGCCTCCCGCCCCACGCATACGTCATCGGTCGGCGTCTCGACCTCGCGCGACGGCGACTTCGCGACGGGGTCCCGGCCGCGGTCGTGGCGACGGAGACCGGCTTCTACGACCAGGCGCACCTGACCCGCCACTTCCGCCGCTTCCTCGGCACGACCCCGGCCCGCTACCAGCGCAGCGCCTGACCCCGGCCCCCGTTGCGGGTGGGAAGGGGCGCGGGATCAAGGACGTACAAGACGAGGGGTGGCCGGGCCGCGCAGGGTGGGGTCATGGACGACCTGCTGACCCCGCCCTTCGACACCAAGATCGCGGTCCTCGTGCGCGACGACCTCGAGCCCTGGCAGCGCCTCAACGTCACGGCGTTCCTCGTCAGCGGCGTGACGGCCGCGCATCCCGAGCTCGTCGGGCAGCCGTATGCCGACGGCGACGGACACGCGTACCTCCCCCTCCTCGGCATGCCCGTCCTCGTCTTCGAGGGCACCGGCCCGACGCTGACCGCCGCGCGCGAACGCGCCCTCCGACGCGGCACGGCGCTCGCCGTCTACACGCGCGAGATGTTCGCGACCGGTCACGACGCCGACAACCGAGCCGCGGTCGCGACCGTGCGCGCCGCCGACCTCGACCTCGTCGGCCTCGCCCTCCACGCGCCGAAGAACACCGTCGACCGCATCCTCAAGGGCGCCCGCCTCCACCCCTGACCCACGGGCGAGTGGGATGCTGGGGCTGCCATGACGAACCCGACGCCTCCCGCCCGCGAGCTGACCATCACGTCGGCGTCCAACCCGCGCCTCAAGGCCCTGCTCGGCCTGCGCCGCCGCCGCACCCGCGAGGAGACGGGCCAGACGCTCGTCGAGGGCTACGAGGAGATCGGCCTCGCCCTGTCGGCCGGCGTCCGCCCCGGCACCGTCTACGTCTGCGAGGAGCTCTTCAGCCCCGCCGGCCGTGCCGGCAGCCAGGACATCGGCCATCAGGCCGACCTGCTCGCGCGCCTGCGCGACGACCGCGTCGAGGTCGTGCACCTCAGCCGCGGCGCCTTCGAGAAGGTCAGCTACCGCGAGGGACCCGACGGGCTCATAGCCGTCGTCGACCGCATCGGCGTCTCGCTCGCCGACCTCCGCGTCGACGGGCCCGAGCACCTGACCCTGGTCAGCCAGGGCGTCGAGAAGCCCGGCAACCTCGGAGCCATGCTCCGCACCGCCGACGCCGCCGGGGTCGACGCCGTCGTGGCCGCAGACCCCGTCACCGACTGGGGCAACCCCAACGTCGTGCGCGCGAGCAAGGGCACCGTCTTCGCCGTGCCGGCCGCGAGCGCGACGACGTCCGAGGCCCTCGAGTGGCTGGCCGCGAACGAGATCCGCCTCGTCGTCACGACCCCCGAGACCGACCTGCTGCACACCGACGTCGACTACACGGGCCGTGTCGCCATCGCCGTCGGCAGCGAGAAGCACGGCGCCGACCGCACCCTGCTCGACGCCGCCACGCACCGCGTCCGGATCCCGATGTTCGGCTTGGCGAACAGCCTCAACGTCGCAGCGTCGGCCGCGATCGTGCTCTACGAGGCCGTCCGCCAGCGCAACGCGCGCTGACCGGCGACCGACCGCGGGGCCCGCGGGGGCCCGTGGGAGCCCGCGGGACGGCATACGAGATGACACTCAGGTTTCATTCATGTGACGCGTGTGACGAGCCCCGCAAGAGACAGGGAGGGGTGGTCAAGAGCACCCCTCGGCGTGTGTCACGATGTTCTGTATGCGAGTTGACCACGTCTCCTATGCAGCGGAGGCCGGTGGCCTCAAGGCCACAGCCGCCCGACTGTCCGAGCTCATCGGCGTCGCGCCGGTCGACGGAGGGGTGCATCCCCGGTTCGGCACGCGCAACGTGATCTTCCCCCTGGCCAAGGACCACTACCTCGAGGTCGTCGAGGTGCTGGACCACCCGGCCTCCGACAAGGCGCCCTTCGGGCAGGCCGTCCGCGCCGCCTCCGAGGCCGGCGGTGGCTGGCTCGGCTGGGTCGTCGCCGTCGACGACATCGCCGTGGTCGAGCAGCGCCTCGGCCGTGAGTCGGTCCCGGGCAACCGGCACCGCCCCGACGGCACCGAGCTCAAGTGGCGCCAGCTCGGCATCAAGGGCCTCATGGCGGACCCGCAGGTCCCCTACTTCATCGAGTGGGACGACATGACGGTGCACCCCTCCGCGGGCGCCGACACGTCGGTCTCCATCGACAACCTCCAGATCGCCGGTGACCCCAAGCGTGTGCGCGAGTGGCTCGGCCCGGAGGACACCTTCGACAAGGGCGGCATCGACTTCACCTTCGTCGCCCCGCACGGCACGCCGGGCCTGCTGTCCGTCACCTTCGACACCCCGGCCGGCAAGGTCACCATCTGACCGAGCCACCAACTCGCACGCGTTCGGCGGTCACCCTTCGGGGTGGCCGCCGTTCGTCGTCCCGGGGGGCGTATGCCGTGTCGCGCGGCGGCCGGTCGCGCCCGGTTCGCCGGGGTGGCCGGGTTAGGGTGCCTGGATGCCCCAGGAGCCGGTGCAGGAGCGCGACGGTCAGGTCCACAGGTGGGGGAGGCGCCGCGCGGCGCCGAGCCTCGACCTCGAGGCGCTGCCCCGCGACGTGCGTGCTGCCGTGGAGGCGATGGTCGCCGGGCAGGAGGTCACGCTCCGCCGCGACGGACGCGAGATCGGCGTGCTCGTGCACCGCCCGAGCGTGCTGGTGGGCACGGTCGTGGGTGGGCCGGAACCGGAGCCGGCCGGCCGCGGCGACGGCGACGGTGGCGGTCCGGGGCGCGTGCCCGAGGGCGCCATGGTCGTGGCGACGGCGACGAAGCTGTCGAAGGCCGCCCGGCAGCGGCTCTCCGACGAGCTGGGGGACGGCTACGTCGTGCTCGACCTGCTCAGGGCGCCGACGAGCGCCGACGTCGTGCTGACCCACCCGGTGAGCCCGCAGCTGCTGGGGTCGCTGCGCGGGATGTTCCCGCAGGCCCGCATCATCGTGACCGAGATCGAGGACGACGAGCTCGGCGTCAGCGCGCCTGGGCCCGTGAGCCGGCTGCTCGACGCCGGGGCGTCGGCCTACCTGCCGCCCCGGCCGCTGCGCGAGGTGGCCAGGAACGTCCATGCCCACCTCACCGGGTCGGGGACGCCGCAGCTGACCGCCGCCGACTCCGGGACTCCGCCGGTCGCGGCACTGCCGTCGTCGGCCGGGGGGGCCTGGCTGCCACCCGGTTGAGATATTTGGACTCCGGTTTCCGTGGACCGAACACCTCACCCGCGGAGTGGGTCCGTTCTGCCGGTTGTCCGGACACCGCCGGCCGGTGCGAGGAGGATGGATGCTGCCGGGACGACGGGGACGCGGCAGCTCGGGGGCCGACCGAAGCACGACACGAGAGGTGGCACCCCATGAGACGAACCCTGACCGGGATGGTGCTCGGTACCCTCCTGACGACGGGCCTGCTGACGGCGACGAGCGCGGCCGCGGCCGGCGGACCGCTGGCGGGGACGTGGACCTCCGTCGACACCGACGGAAGCAACCAGACCCTCGACATCGCCGGCTCCGGCGCCCGCGTCTACTCGATGGTCTACGTCGACGACGCCGCGACCGACGCGTGCGGTGGCGACCCGGCGCGGATCGCCGGACCCGGCCACGTCGAGGGCGACGGTGTGGTCATGGTCGGCACGCTGACCTGCGCGCCGGGCGGCAACCCGCTGCATCACCGCATCGCCCTCGGGTTCGCCTACGACGGGTCGGACGACACGCTGACCGACGACTTCGGGATCGTGTGGCACCGATCCGACTGACGCGGTCTCTACAGAGGGTCAGCGGCCCCAGCGCTTGAGGCGCAGGGAGTTGCTGACGACGAGCACCGACGAGAGGGCCATCGTCGCGCCGGCGATCATCGGGTTGAGCAGGCCCAAGGCGGCGAGCGGGATGGCGGCGGTGTTGTAGCCGAAGGCCCAGGCGAGGTTCTGCTTGATGATGCGCAACGTCTCGCGGGAGAGGCCGATCGCGTCCCCGACGGCGTCGAGGTCGGTGCGCACGAGGACGATGTCGGCCGAGTCCATGGCGACGTCGGTGCCCGAGCCCATCGCGAGACCGAGGTCGGCCTGGGCGAGGGCCGCGGCGTCGTTGACGCCGTCGCCGACCATGGCGACGACGCGACCTGACTTCTGCAGCTCGGTGACGACGGCGTGCTTCTGAGCGGGCAGCACGTCGGCGCGCACGTTGGAGGCGTCGATGCCGACCTGCTCGGCGACGCTGCGCGCGTTGGACGCGCTGTCGCCGGTCAGCAGGTAGGGCGTCAGGCCGAGCGCCCGGAGCCGGGCGATCGCGGCCTTGGACGAGTCGCGAACCGTGTCCTCGACGGTGAGGGCCGCCTGGGCGACGCCGTCCCAGCCGACGAAGACGGTCGTGCCGGCGTGGCTGCGGGCGTGGGCGACGAGCTCGGGGTCGACGCTCTCGAAGAGCACGGCCTTGCCGACGGTGACCTCGGTGTCCTTGATCCGCGCGGTGGCGCCCTCGCCCGGGTTGGACTGGAAGTCGCGGATGCGCGGCAGGTCGAGCTTCGCCAGCCGGGCGCCGTCGACGACGGCGCGGGCGATGGGGTGCTCGCTGCCCTGCTCGACGGCGGCGGCCGCGGCGAGGGCGGCCTTCTTGGAGAGCTTGCCGCGCACGGCGATGCTGCGCAGACGCAGCTCACCGGTGGTCACGGTGCCGGTCTTGTCGAGCACGACGGTGTCGACGCGGCGCGTGTCCTCGAGCACCTGCGGACCCTTGATGAGCGTGCCGAGCTGCGCGCCGCGGCCGGTGCCGACGAGCAGGGCCGTCGGCGTGGCCAGACCGAGCGCGCAGGGGCAGGCGATGATGAGGACCGTCACGGCGACGGCGAGCGAGGTGCCGATGTCGTGGCCCGTCAGGAGCCACGCGACGAGCGTGACGACCGCGATGACGAGGACGACCGGCACGAAGATCGCGGACACGCGGTCGGCGAGACGCTGGACGTCGGCCTTGCCGGTCTGCGCGGTCTCGACGAGACGCTGGATGCCGGCGAGCATCGTGTCGGCGCCGACCTTGCGCGCCTCGACGACGAGGCGTCCGGTCGTGTTGATCGAGCCACCCGTGACGTCGTCGCCGGGGGACACGTCGACCGGCGTGGACTCGCCGGTGACGAGGCTCGCGTCGACGGCGCTCGACCCGTCGCGCACCGTGCCGTCGGTCGCGACCTTCTCACCCGGCCGCACGACGAACTGGTCGCCGACGACGAGCTGGTCGATGGGGATGCGCAGCTCGCTCGTGATCCGAGACTGCGGGTCGATGCGCAGGACCGAGACGTCCTTGGCGCCGAGGTCGAGCAGCGAGCGCAGGGCGTCCTTGCCGGAGTCCTTGGCGCGCGCCTCGAGGAAGCGGCCGACGAGCAGGAACGTCGTGACGACCGAGGCGACCTCGAAGTAGAGGTGCATGCCGCCCTGGAGCAGCTCGACGACGGAGTAGCCCCACGCCGCGAGCACGCCGATCGAGACGAGGGTGTCCATCGTCGAGGCGAGGTGGCGGGCGTTGACGGCGGCAGCGCGGTGGAACGGCCACGCGCACCAGAAGACGACGGGTGTCGCGAGGAGCAGCTCGAGCCACGGGCCGGCCGCGAACTCGGGCAGCACCATGGCGATCAGCAGCACCGGGACCGTCAGCGCGATGGCGGCGACGAGCCGGGGCTTCAGGACGTCCTGCGCGGGCGTGTGGTCGAGGTGGTTCTCGCCCGAGCCGACCGAGCCGTCGGAGCCCGGCTGACCCTCGTCACCGGAGTGACCCGCGTGGCTGTCGTGTCCCGCGGGGTGCGCCGGCGCCGGCGCGGGACGGGCATCGGGCTTGGCGGTCGCGGCGGCGTCACGGACCTTCTGGCGGGCCAGCTCCTGGGCCCGCAGCTTCTCGAGCAGTGCCCCGGCGGCGGGCTTGGCGACCTCGCCACCCGCGCCACCCACGGCGCCGGCGGGGGCGCTCCCGGGCGACACGGCATACGTGCCCGGTGCGGTGGGGGCCGGCGGCGCAGGGCGCGAGCCGCCGATGACGGTGGCGCCGTAGCCGGTCTTCTTCACCTCGGCGACGATCTGCTCGACCGTGACCGGGGCGGTGAACGAGACGAGGGCCTTCTCGGTGGCGAGGTTGACGGTCGCGGACTCGACGCCGGCGACCTTCGACAGCTTGCGCTCGATGCGCGCGGAGCAGGAGGCGCAGGTCATGCCGGTGATGGCGAGGCGGACCTCGCCCGGGGTCCGCTCGGCGGTCGTCACCGGTGCCCGGCCCTCGGTCATCGGAGGCTGTAACCGGCCTCGGCGACGGCGTCCGCGACGGCGGACGGGTCGAGGGGGGCCTCGCTCGTGATGGTGACGGGGGAGTCCTCGCCGGGGTGCAGGTCGACCGCGACCGCGACGACGCCGGGCAGGGCCGACAGCTCGCCGCTGACGGCGGCGCTGCAGTGGCCGCACGTCATGCCGGTGACGGTGATCTCGGTCTGGGTGGTGGTGCTCATCGGGTGCCTCCTCGGGCGGTGGTCGGTGGGGTGCTCAGCTGCGCACGAGGCGTGCGATGGCCTCCGAGGCCTCGCGCACCTTCTCGGCGGCGGCCTCGTCGGACTCGCGGGCGGCGTCGACGACGCAGTGCGCGACGTGGTCCTCGAGCAGGCCGAGGCTGACCGCCTGCAGCGCCTTGGTGATCGCGCTGACCTGGGTCAGGATGTCGATGCAGTAGGTGTCGGTGTCGACCATCTTCTGCACGCCCCGCACCTGGCCCTCGATGCGGCGCAGCCGCTTCAGGTAGTCGTCCTTGCTGCCGGTGTATCCAGCCATGGCACCTCCTCGTCGTGGTCAACACGATACCCCTCTGGGGTATTCTTTCCGTCACGGACCGTCGAGCAGCTCCTTCGCGAGCCGCTTCGGCGCCTTGGTCAGCCACGCATCGGTGACGACTTCGCGGATCTCGTCCGCCGTCAGCCTCCCGAGGTCCCGCTCGAGCAGGAGCACGGCGTTGTAGCCGTTCCAGTGCGGGGTCGTGAACCACGGCGAGTCCGGGTCCGAGACCATCGACTCCTTGTCCTCGGCCGTGCACGAGAAGGCGAGCACGTCGTCGTAGGGCTCGCCCGTCCCCGGGTCGAACGCGTCCTTGCGCGGGCCGCGCGCGAAGGCGAACGTCCTGCCCTTCACCTGGAAGCTCGGGCGCCCGCCGGACGGCGGGTCACGCGTCACCTCGGGCAGCGCGGCGGCTGCCTCGTCGATGTCGCGGAGCCGGGCGGGGCGCGAGCGGGCCATGCCCTCGCACGTTAGCCCGCCGGGCGGCATACCTGAAGGGGCCACGCGCACGCCCTCGCCCGCCGTCGACGGATCCGGCCGAACCGGTCACGAAAGTCGTGGTTCGGGCGTATTTTCTTGGGTGAGCAGCCCACCTCGATGTGTGGGGGTTAGCGTGGCCGTCTCGGGGCTCAGACTCAATCTTCTCGGTGCTCCGACGCTCGTCTCGGGAGACGATCCCGTGGCGTTGTCGCCGGGTGCCGCGGTGCTCGTCGCCTATCTCGCGCTCGCACCGCGCGAGGGGCGCCAGCGCGCCGTCGCGGCTGCCCAGCTCTTCGCCGACTGCCCGGAGGACTCGGCCCGACGCCGGCTCAACACCGCCGTCTGGCGGCTGCAGTCCGAGGTGCGGGCCAGCACGGGCGTCGAGCTCGTGGGCCGCTCCGGTGGACGGTCGGTGGCGCTGAGCCCGGCCGTGCCGATGACCGTCGACGCCGTGCACTTCGAGGACCTCCTCGCGCCCGTGCTGCGGCGCAGCGTCGTCGACCTCACCGACGACGACGTCCGGCGCCTCGAGGACGCCGTGGCGCTCCACCGCGGCCGTCTCGTCGAGGTCTGCGACGACGAGTGGGTGCTCGGCGCGCGCCACCGCATCGAGACCCTCTACCTCACCGCCCTCGACTACCTCGTGCAGCACCACGGTGCCCGTGGCGACGTCGCGGCCGTCGACCGCTACGGGGCGCTCGCGCTCGCCATCGAGCCGCTGCGCGAGGACGTCCACCGCCACCTCATGGGCGCCTACGCGGCGTCCGGCCGGCACGACCTCGTCGAGCGGCAGTTCGAGCAGTGCCGCCTGACGCTACTCGCCGAGCTCGGCGCGGACCCGATGCCCGAGACGGTCGCGCTCTACGCGCGGATCACGCGGGGGGACGCCGGTCAGGCCGCGTCCGTGGCCGCGCTCGTCGCCGAGCTCGAGCGGGCCCGGCGCGAGGTCGTGCGCCTCGCCGAGATCGTCGACCGCGCGCTCGACCGCCTCCACCGCATGCCCTGACGGGCACCGTGGGCGTATGCCGTGTGGCCGGGCAGGCGACACGAGCGCCCTCCCCGGCAGAAACCGTCGAAAGGCCACAAACCGGGGCCCCGAGCGTGCGAGGGGCCCCGGTTTGTGGCCTCTCGACGGTTGAAGGGGCGGTGGTGATCGGGTCGTGATCGGGGGTGGGGGTCGCCGTGAGCGGTCGGTGATCGGTGGCCGGGACGCTCGTCCATGAGCAGAAGGGTCACGGCCTGGTGATGCGAGCGTGGAGGCGGCGATTCCTCATCGACGTGTGGGCCGAGCCCCGCGACGTCGACTCGCTCCCGGCCGTCATCAGGGCCCGGGTGCGCGACATGGCCACGGACGAGGAGACCTACGTGGGATCGTTCGCCGAGATCGAGCGGATCGTCGAGGCACGCCTCGACGACGACGGCGTGGCCCCCCGGCGCTGGGAGCGACCGTGATCCGCGAGGTCAGCGAGGCGCTGCGCGACGTCATCCACCGAGCGACTCCCGACCTCGGCTCGTGGGTCGTGCTCCACTCGCTCTCGCAGGGCGACAAGACGGCCCTGCCGGACACGAAGGGCATCCTCGCGCTCATCGCCGTCGCCGAGCACCCGCACCTGCGCAACCGGCCTCTCGTCGACGGGCTCACCGGTCTCGTCCGCGCCCCGCTCTCGCTCCAGCTGACCTACCTCGTCACCTACATCGGCGAGCACGACGAGGCCCAGACCCGGCTCGGACGCATCGTCCAGGCCTTCCACACGACGCCGGTTGTGCGGCCGCCCGACCTCGCGCCGCCGCTGTCGGACGACGTCGAGAGCCTCGGCATCCGGCTGCTCGCCCCGAACGCCGACGAGCGCAACCAGGTGTGGGGGTCGCTCGGCCGAGCGGGCCGGCTCGCCCTCTTCTACGAGGTCGACGTCGCCCCCGTGCCGGTCCTCGAGCGCGACGGCCGCGGCCGGGTGCGCGAGCACCGCATCGACTGGGTGGGTGCGCCGTGAGCGTGCAGCCGGTGGCCCGTCCGCACCTTGCGACGGTGACGACGACCCTGCGCCACACGGTGCGACTCGTCCACGCCTCGACGGGCGCCCGGCTGCGCGGGCTCGACGCCCACCTCGAGCCGGCACCCGCCGGCTGGACCCTCCGCGTCCTGCCGGACGTCCTCGTCGTCAGCACCCGCGCCGACGCCCCGGTGCCCGCCACGCCCCCGAAGGTCGTCGTGACCCTCACCGACGGGGCACTCGCCGACGTCCTCGTCGTGCCGCCGGTGGCGGGCCGTCCCCCGCGCACGGTGGTCATCGACCTCGACACCGCCGAGATCGAGCACGTCGTCCACCCGGTGCCGATGACCCTGACCGTCGTGCTCACGACCCCGTCGACCGGCGCGCCGCGCACCGGCGCCACCGTCACGGCGCGCGCGACCTCGGGACCGAACCCCCGGCCGAGCGTCGCCCTGCCCGAGGTCGCGCCTGGCACCTACCGGTCCGCTGCCGTCGAGTGGACCGCCGCCTTCACCCCGCTCGACGTGCTCGTCGGCGGCCAGCCGCTGCGCACGCTCGCCGTCGACGTCTCGACGTCGACCACCACCGTCCACCTCGTCGACACGACCTGACGGACCCGCACCAGTCACCACCCGCACCACTCACCACCCGAACCGCACCACGACCGAACCGCACCCGAACCGCACCCCCATCTGAACCGCACGAGAGAGCACGAGCCGAGGAGGGCACCGTGACGACCTACCTTTCACCCGGCGTCTACGTCGAGGAGGTCCCCTCGGGGCCGCAACCGATCGCAGCCGCCCCCACGAGCGTCGTCGCCGTGCTCGGCACGACGCGCCGGGGCCCCGTCAAGGAGCCCACGCGCGTCACCGGCTGGGCCGACTTCGTGCGCACCTTCGGGGCCGCGACGTCACGGGGCTTCACGGGCGAGTCGGTCTTCGGCTACTTCGAGAACGGCGGCCCGGCCGCCTGGATCGTCCGTGTCGACCCGTCGACCGGCGCCTCGTGGACGGCCTTCGACGTCTCCGGCACGGAGAGCTTCGACATCGAGGCGAGCTCGCCCGGCACGTGGGGCAACGACCTGGGTGTCGCGGTCTCCGCCGACGAGTCCGCCGCGTCGGGCTCCTTCTACCGCGCGACGACGACCTCGGCGACGGGCGCCATCGCGAGCGGCGGGGGCGGCACGATCGCCGTCGCCTCGACCGCCGGGCTCAAGCCCGGTGACACCGTCGCCCTCGTGGCGGCCCCGACGAGCGGGTCGGTCGCCGCGCCGCCCACCGCGCCCGTCACGGCCCTGACCACGACGTCGATCACGGTCGGCAGCGCGAGCGCCGCCGTCACCCTCCCCGCCGGGTCGGTCGTCGCGAGCGCGGCGGCCGCGGCCGCCACCTCGGTCTTCCTCCCGTCGGGCAAGGGCTTCAGGAAGGGCGACGTCGTCGTCGCCGTCGCCCCCAACGGCACCCGCTCCAGCGCGGTCGTCACCGACGTCACGACCGCCGGCAGCGGGGTCACGCTGACCCTCGACGCGACCCTCGGCGCGGTTCCCGGCGCGGCGTTCGTCCAGCGCCGCACCGACTACCGGGCCACCGCGACGATCGCGGGCACCCCGGCGGGATCACCGCCCTCGCTCAACGTCTCGGCCTCGGCCCTCGCCTTCGACCGTCCGCTCACGGCGCCGATCGCGTCCGAGCTGACGGCGAGCGGAGCCGAGCACGCGGCCGCACGTCTCACGACCGGCGACGGTCGCACGGCGTCCTGGCAGACGAACCGCTTCGTCGTCGTCGGCGCCACCGCACCCCCGAGCGGACCGGTATCCGTCAACGCCCCCGTCACCGCGGTCCTGCTCGCGGACTCGGGCCTCGGGATCACCGGGCTGTCCTCCGCCGACGTCGCGAACGCCTACGGCTTCCTCCCGGCAGGTGCCAGGGTGACGTACACCGGCGCGGGCCCGACCCCCGCCGTCGTCGCGACCCGCACGGCCGGCGGGTTCACGCTCGCACCCGTCCCCGTCGCGACCGACACGTACACCGACGCGACGTTCACCCTCCAGGCCGACGCCGACGACGGCATCGCCGTCCGCTGCGCCGTGGCACCCAGGGTCGGCGACGTGCTCGGTCTCGGGACGGCATACGCCCCGGTGACTGCGGTCGACGCGGCGGGGGGCGACACGTACGTGCTGCGCTTCGCGGCGGGCACCGCCGTCTCCAACACCGCCCAGGTGCGCTTCCCGCTGTATGCCGTCGAGTCGGCCTCCGTCGTCGCCGCGCGGTTCACGCTGGCCGTGACGGTCGGTGGCGTGCTCGCCGAGACGTTCGGGGGCCTGTCCCTCAGCCCCGACCACGCGGCGTACTTCGCCAGGGACGACGTCGTCAACGGCGCCTCGTCCCTCGTCACCGTGACCGCCCGGGCGGGCGGAGCCCCGGCGGTGTCGCTCGCAGCCGCGCCCTTCTACACGGCCGTCGACCGGATCGGCGCCGACAAGGCCCCGACCAACGACGACTTCCGCGCCGGCCTGACCCGGCTCGAGGAGGTGTCCGAGCCGGCCATGGTCATCTGCCCGGACGCGCTGACGCTCGGCGACCCGCTCCTGCAGGCCGACCTCGTCGGCCAGGTCGTGGCGCACTGCGAGAACTTCCGCCGCTTCGCGATCGTCGACGCGCCCGACCTCGACGACACCGACCTGCTGTCGTGGCGCAACACGACGCTCTCGAGCACGTACGCCGCCCTCTACGCCCCGCACCTGCAGATCGTCACGATCGACCCCGACTCGATCGACCGCTTCACGACCGTGCCGCCGTCGGGCTTCGTCGCGGGGGTCTTCGCCCGCACCGACCGGCTGCGCGGCGTGCACAAGGCCCCCGGCAACGAGACGGTCACCGGCATCGTCGGGCTCTCGCAGGCCTACACGCAGCGCCGGCAGGACCTGCTCAACCCCGGCGGCGTCAACCTCATCCGGGCCTTCCCGGGCCGCGGCACCCGGCTGTGGGGCGCGCGCAACGCGACCGACGACACGACGTGGCGCTACGTCAACGTCCGACGACTCTTCAACATGGTCGAGACGTCCGTCGACCGCGCCACGCAGTGGGTCGTCTTCGAGCCCAACACCGCCCAGACGTGGATCCGCGTCAAGGTCTCCGTCGAGAACTTCCTCGACCAGCAGTGGCGCGCCGGCGCGCTCGCGGGCACGAAGCCCGAGCAGGCCTACCGCGTGCGCGTCGGGCTCGGCGAGACGATGACCGAGACGGACATCGACCTCGGTCTCATCATCACCGAGGTCGCCATCGCGCCGGCCAAGCCCGCCGAGTTCGTCGTCTTCCGCTTCAGCCACAAGCGGCTGTCCGAGTGACCCGCAGTGACCAGCCGACACGTGCGCCCATCGCGTGAATCCTCTTGTGAGCCAAGGAGCCTGACATGTATCCCATGACCACCCTGCACTTCACCGTCAGCTGGGGCGACCGCCAGCAGACCTCGAGCTTCTCGGAGGTGAGCGGGCTGACGATGGAGGCCGAGGTCGTCGAGTACCGCGGAGGCGCCGACCCGCAGTTCTCGACGCGCAAGCAGCCCGGACTGCGCAAGTTCTCCAACGTCACGCTCAAGCGCGGCATCGCCCCGACGGAGGCCGGCAACGGGCTCTTCGAGTGGTACAGCTCCATCACCATCGGCGCGGTCGAACGTCGTGACGTCACGGTGAGCCTCCTCAACGAGGAGCGCGAGCCCGTCATGACGTGGAAGATCAAGGAGGCCTGGCCGGTCAAGATCGAGGGCCCCGGTCTCAAGTCGACCGGCACCGACGTCGCCATCGAGTCCGTCGAGTTCGCCTGCGAGGGCATCGAGATCGAGGCGAAGTAGCCGATGCTCCCGCTCGCTTCACCCGCGCTCGTGCCGTTCACGACGGCGCACTTCGTGCTGGCCATCGACGGGCTCGCGTCCGTCAGCTTCAGCAAGTGCACCGGGCTCGCGGGTGAGGTCGCCGTCGAGGAGTACCAGGAGGGCGGCGAGAACCGCTTCGCCCACCGCTTCCCGACGCGGGCGTCCTTCCCCAACCTCGTGCTCAACCAGGGTGCGGGCCCGCTCCAGGAGCTGTGGGACTGGTTCTACGAGTTCCACGTGACGGGCGTCGTCACCCCCCGTGACGGGACCGTCGTGCTCATGAGCACCGTCGAGGGCGCTCTTGCTCCGGTCCGCGTGTGGGCCTTCACCCGCGGCTGGCCGGTCAAGCTCACCGGCCCCGACCTCGACGCGCAGAGCTCGGCCGTGGCCGTCGAGGCCGTCGAGATCGCCCACCACGGGCTCGTCCTCAAGAGGGTGGTCTGAGTGCCCGTCGTCATCGGGGAGATCGTCACCGAGGTCGTCGTCGCGCCGAGGACGGATGCCGCCGGGCCGGCGCCCGACGCGGCGCTCGACGACGCGGCCATGGAGGCCCTCGTGCGGCGCGCCGTCGAGCGCGTCCTCGAGGTGCTGAGGCGGGAGTGGGACCGATGAACCTCACGGCCACGCAGCTGACGAAGCTGACCATCGACGCGTACGCCGACCTGAAGTTCGAGCAGCCCACCGGGCTGCGCTGGCAGGCCCTGCTCAACCCGACCGAGCTGTCCTTCTCGCGCAAGAACCTCTACCAGGCGACCCAGTCGGCAGGCACGTCTGCGCCCCAGCAGTCCTTCAGCGGCGGCGAGCCCGACCAGGTGCAGGTCGACCTGCTGCTCGACGGCACGGGGGTCGTCGGCGAGCCCGGTGGCATCGGCGAGCTGCTCGACGCGCTGCTCGCGCTGACGAAGTTCCAGGGCGACACGCACCAGCCCTACTACGTGCACTGCTACTGGGGGCGGTTCAGCTTCCGAGGGATCCTCACCCAGGCGGACGTGACGTACAAGCTCTTCGACCGCGCCGGCGAGCCGCTGCGGGCCACGGTCAAGCTCTCGCTCAAGGAGGCGCTGTCACCGCAGGAGGTCGCCGCCGAGGACCGGCCGGCCTCGCCCGACCTCTACCAGACGTGGCTCGTCAAGGACGGCGACGCCCTCGACGCCATCGCCGCCCGGGTCTACGGCGACCCCGCCTACTGGCGCCCGCTCGCGGCGGCCAACCGGCTGACGAACCCGCGCGGCCTCACCACCGGGCAGCTGCTCCTGCTCCCGCCGCTGGGGACGGTCCGATGACCGCGCCGACGACCCAGCGCGACCGACCGGCCTTCGAGGTGCGGGTCGGCGGCACGGCGCTCGAGCCGATCGTCGCGGCCGACGTCGTCGAGCTCGAGGTGCACGAGGAGGTCGGCCGCCACGGACGGCTCACGCTCCTCGTGCAGAACTGGGACGCCGACCAGCGCGCCGTGCGGCACAGCGACGACGGGCCGTTCACACCCGGGGCGGGCATCGCGGTCTCGATCGGCTACCACTCCGACCTCACCGAGGTCTTCGACGGCGTGATCGCCTCGCTGACGACGCACTTCCCCAGCGGCAGCCCGCCGGTGCTCCGGGTCGACGGCCGGTCGCGCTCCGTCCTCATGGACCACCCGCCGCGGTCGCGCCAGCTCGCCGACGTCACCGACGCCGACATCGCCTCGGCCCTTGCGGCGGACTACTCGCTGGAGACCGACGCGGCCGACGGCGTCACGCACCCCTTCTGGGTCAGCGACCGGGTCAGTGACTGGGACGCCCTGACACGACGGGCGGCCGAGCTCGGCTGGGTCGTCTTCGTCCGCGGCACGAAGCTCGTGCTCCGGCCGCCGTCGGCCGCGCAGGACCCGCTCGAGCTCGACTGGACCCGGTCGCTCGTCGAGCTGCACCTCACCGAGGACCTGACCCGGGCCATCGACACCGCGGTCGGGGTCGGCTGGGACGTCGACGCCGCCGAGGCGACCGAGAGCGAGCAGAGCGCCGGCGCGGCCGACCTCGAGGTCGGCGACCGGCAGACGCACTCGGCCGCCGTCGGTGACGCCGGCTGGCCGCTGCGCGCCGAGCGCGTCGAGTCCGACGCGGTCGGGGCGGCCGACGAGGCCGACGCGAGGGCCGTCGCCGCCCAACGACGCTCCGCGCTCGGGCACATCCACGGCACCGGCGTCGTGCAGGGCGAGCCGGGGCTGCGCTGCGACGGCTGGCTCTCCATCGCCGGCGTCGGACGGCGGATGTCCGGACCGCACTACGTCACCGCAGCCCGGCACCGGCTCTCGGCGCAGGGCTACGTCACCGAGTTCCAGGTGGGCTCCCCGCCACGGCTCGTCCCGCGCGCGGGCAGCGACGACGGTTCGGCCCGCTCCGGCGACCGCGGACCGGCCATCGGGATCGGGCTCGTCGAGGCGCTCGACGACCCGGCGTCGCTCAACCGCGTCAAGGTGCGACTGCCCTGGCGCAGCGACGGCGGTGACGGCGTCTGGGCCCGCCTCTCCAACGTCGACGCGGGCGACGGCTACGGCGCCGTCATCGTCCCCTCGGTCGGGCAGGAGGTGCTCGTCGGCTTCGTCGGCGGCGACCCGGCACACCCCGTCGTCCTCGGCTCGCTCTACAACGGCAGCCAGCAGCCACCCCTGACCGTCGACCCGGACACGAACGCCGTGCGCGCCTTCGTCTCACCCGACCAGCACACCCTCCGCCTCGAGGACGGCGACGCCGGCGCGGTCACCCTACAGACCGGCAAGGGCCACTCGATCGTGTTGTCCGACAAGGACTCCGAGGTCGTCATCACCCACAAGGACAGCGGCAACGCGATCCGGCTGTCGGGCGACGGCATCGAGCTGACCGCGGCGCAGGGTGACATCACGCTCTCGTCGTCGTCCGGGACCATCTCGCTCGACTCGCTCAAGCTCGCCGCCAAGGCGTCGGGGCCGTCGAGCATCGAGAGCTCGGCGACCCTCGACGTCAAGGCCTCGGGATCGCTGGGGCTCAAGGGATCTCTCGTGACCATCAACTAGCCGGACAGCATCCGGTCCGGACCACCACACCAACGACAGCGAACGAGGAGGAGACATGCCGGGGGCAGCACGCGTCGGTGACACCACCGCGCACGGGGGCACGGTCGTCGGACCGGGCGTCGCCACCGTGCTCATCGCCGGGATGCCGGCCGCCGTCCTGGGCGACATGCACGCCTGCGTCATCCCGCCGCCGTCGCACATCCCCGCCAGTCCCTTCGTCGCCGGCTCCGCGACGGTCCTCGTCCAGGGCCGACCGGCCCTGCGCGCCGGTGACGCCTGCGGCTGCGGCGCGTCGGTCGTCGTGGGCAGCCCGACGGTGGTGATCGGATGAGCACCACGGGCTATCCGCAGGTCGGACGCGGCTGGGCGTTCCCGCCGCGCTGGGAGCGCGCGGACGTCGACGGCACCGGCGGCACAGGCGGCACCGGCACCACCGGGTCCGTCGACGTCGTGACGAACGACGGCGCTGAGCACGTCGGCGAGGCGCTCGTCCTGCTCCTGCGCACCATGATCGGCAGCCGCGTCATGCGACCCGAGCTCGGCGCAGGGGTCGACCGCTATGTCTTCGAGCCCCGCACCTCGGAGGCCTGCCACCGGCTCGCCGACGACGTGCGCCGCGCTCTCGTGCTCGGCGAGCCGCGGGTCATCGTCGACGCCGTCGAGGCGGTCCCGGCGGGCGAGGCCGACGACCGGGTCGACGTCACCATCGAGTTCCGCATCGACCGGCACCGGCGACCGACGAGTCTCGTCGTGCCCTTCTACCTCGCGGGTGCCTCATGACCGCGGGAGGGCGCACCCCGGAGCAGGTCGTCGCCGCGATGGCCGCCGCCGCACGGCTGACGCCCTACGACGCCGACGAGACCTGGGCCGACGTGCTCTTCGCGGCGGACCCGGACGGCGCGACGGCGCCCTCGCCGGCCGGAGCGCCCGACCGGGAGCTGCTCGCCGCGGTCGCCGCCGAGTACGCCGCCCTCGACGCGCACCTCGCCACCCTTCCGGAGCGGACCCGGCGGACGTGGCTCGAGGACGTCCTCGGCATCGGTCGCCTGCCCGCCCTGCCCGACCGCGTCGTCGCCCACGCGACCGTCGACCCCAAGGCGGCACCCGCCGTGCTGCCGCCGGGCACGCCCCTCCGCGGCGGCAAGGACGCCTTCGGCAACGAGCGCCGCTACGTCACCCTCGACGCCCTGACGGCGCACGGCGCAGCCCTGACCGGCGTGCGGTCCTTCGCGCCCGGAGATCCCGGCCGTGCCCACGGGGTCGCGGCCGCGGCGCCCGACTTCCCGCTGCGTCCGTCGGCAGGTCCGGAGGCCACGCACTCCCTCCGGATCCACTCACCGGCCCTCGCCTTCGACGGAGGCGACCTCACGGCGCAGGTCGCCTTCACGGGTGCGGCCGGCACGGACGGCCTGTCCGTCCTCGTGTGGCGCTGGTCGCGGGCCGACGGCACGACGAGCGGGACGACCGGCGGCACCGTCTCCGGGTCGACCGTCACGGTCACGCTGACCGGTGGCTGCGGTGCGCCCGACGGCGAGACCCCGTGGATCGAGGGCGTCGTCGCGACCGGAGCGGCGGTGCCCGTGGGCTTCTCGTTCACCGGGGCCACCGTCCGCGTGACGAACCGGACGGCATACGTCCCCGAGGCGGCCTTCTACAACGACGGCGCGGTCGACGTCACCAAGGAGTTCCAGCCGTTCGGTGCCGTCGCGAAGCGCGGCGACGCCTTCTACGTCCGGTCGGACGAGGCGTTCGGCAAGGCGCTCGCGACGGTCGAGGTCGCGGTCTCGGTCATGCAGGAGGGCGGCGCGCCCCTCTCGTCGTCGGCCGGCGGCACGGGCATCCCCGTCTGGCTCGCCGACACCCTCAAGACGCAGCTGATGAGCATCAAGACCACCCTCGGGTCGCAGTATGCCGCGGTCGAGACGCAGTGGACGTCCATCTACGGCGCCGTCTCGACGACGACGACGCCGTCGGTCGTGTGGCAGCGCCGCGAGGACGGGGCCTGGAAACCGGTCGGGACGGCATCGTCGAGCTTCGGCACGCTCTCGGCCACGGTGAGCGGGTCCGCCGTCGCCTCCGAGACCTTCGCGGTCGCGGGTCAGCCGGGCCACTACCTCCGGGCCTTCCTCGCCCAGGGCGACTTCGGCTGGACCGACTACCAGGCCAAGGTCGCCGACTTCGCGACGCGTGCCGTCGCGGGGACGACTCCCAAGCCGACGATGCCGCCCGTGCCGGTGCCACCCATCGCGTCCGCCGTGACGGTGCGCTACACGACGAACCCCGTCGAGGCCACGCTCGTCGAGTCGAGCAGCGGGTGGCGCCGACAGAGCCGGGCCGGAGGGGCGGCCGGACGCTTCACCCCGTTCCGGCTCGTCGTGTCCGACCTCGGGGCCACGGGCATGGTCGCCATCGGTCTCGAGCTGCCCGACGCCGCCCTCGGGTCGAGCGTCTCGCTCTACCTCGACGTCGACTCCGCGTCGCCGTGCGGCAGCTCCGACACGGTCGCCGCCTCGTGGCAGTTCTGGGACGGCACGAGGTGGTCGCCGCTCGCCGTCGCCGACGGCTCGCGGCAGCTCCGCGAAGCCGGTCTGCTCCGCTTCGTCGCCCCGCGCACCTGGGCCGTCGGGTGCGTCGACGTCTCGGCCGACACCGGCCGCTGGGTGCGGATCGAGACCGACCAGCCGGGACGCCTCGGCGTGCTCCTCGCCGTGGTCGTCGACGCCGTCGTGGCAGAGTTCGTCTCCCGGGCAGCGGATCCCGGGCTCGACCCCAGCTCGGCCCAGGCCGTGCCCGTCGGCACGATCAAGGGCACCCTCGCGCCCGTCACCGGCGTCAAGAAGGTCACCAACCTCGCGTCGGTGCGTGGCCGGGCGCCGGAGACGGATGCCGCCTACCTCGCGCGTGCCTCGGCACGGGTGCGCCACCGCGACCGTGCCCTGACCCCGTGGGACCTCGAGCAGCACGTCGCGCTCGCCCTCCCCGAGGTCGCCGCCGTGCTGTGCCTGCCGCACACCGGCAGCGACGGGCTGCGGGCCCCCGGTCACGTCGGCCTCGTCGTCGTGCCGGACCGTCCGCTCGACGTCGCACCCCGGCCGTCCGTGAGCCTCGCGGGCCGCGTCGTCGACCTCGTGCAGCCTCGGGCGCCGATCGGTGCCACCCTCCACGTGCTCTGTCCGGACTACCGGCCCGTCACCGTCGTCGCGTCGATCCGGCTCCGCCCTGGCGTCGCCGCGCTGACGGGCACCCAGGCGATCAGCGCAGCCCTCGAGCGGGTGCTCCACCCGACGGGCACCGTCCCCGTCCGCTGGGGTCGGGACCTCTACGCCTCGACCCTCATCGCCTTCCTCGAGCGCCAGCCCGACGTCGACGTCGTCCTCGACTTCGCCCTGCACGACGGGTCGGGCGGCACCGTGGAGGTCGTCACCGTCGACCCGTGCCGCGGGCTCTACTGCTCGTCCGGCGACCACCGCCTCTCGTGCGAGGAGCAGCTGTGAGTCCACGACCGGCCACCGGGCCGTCCACCGAGGAGGCCACGCCGATCACGCGGTTCGTGCCCGTTGACCCCGACGCGGACTGGGAGACGGTGCGGGCCCGCATGGTCGACCACCTCACCGCGACGGCGACACCGGCGTGGACCGACCACAACGCCGCCGACCCCGGCATCACCCTGCTCGAGGTCCTCGCCTACGGCCTCGCCGACCTGCACTTCCGGGCCGCCGAGCGGCACCTCGACGACTGGCCGCTCGAGGTGCGCGCCTGGGACGCCGACGCGGGTCGGCACTGGGACACGACGCTCCCCGCCGGCCGGTGGGACCCAGAGACCGACCCGTCCGACCCTGCCCTCGCCGCCGGGGACCTCGCACCGGTGTCGGCCCTCGCCGCCGCCCTCGCCGCACCGGCGACGTCCGCGACGGTGCTCGAGCCCCTCGTCCGCGCCTGCCGGTCACGCGCCGACGCGGTCGCCCTGCTGTCGGCCGAGCCGTGGGCGAGCGCCTTCCGGCCCGCGGACCGCCCGGCGATGGTCGCGCTCATGCGCAGCCGGCTCGTGCGCCAGGTCGCGCAGGAGCAGGCCGGCGTCGTCGCCTCCGCCGTGTCCGCCGCCTACGCCGACGCGGTCGCGGCAGCGCCACGGCGCAGCGACCCCGACGCGCCGCTCGACGTCCCGGCCATCGACGCCGCGGCCGCTGCCGAGCTCGCCTGGTCGCTGCCGCTCTGGGACGAGGAGGTCGTCGCCCTCGTGCGCCGAGAGCGGCGGCGACGCTCGCGCGAGGTGCTCACCGACCACCTCGACGGCGTGCGCGCGACGACCGCCGACACCCTCGCGGCCACCCGCGCCACCCTGGCGCTCGCGGGGCTCGACGCCGAAGAGGTGACGTATGCCGTCGCGGCCGCCCCGCAGGCCGCCGGCCTGCTCCCCGAGGACCTCGAGGACGAGCAGGGACGCTCCCTCGTGTGGCCACCGCACCCGGTGCAGGCGCTGACGTGCGAGCCCGTGACGGCCGACGACTACGCCCGCCGCGCCCGGGCCCACCCGGACGTCGTGCGCGCGTGGACCGTCCGGGGCCGGCTGCGCGGGATCGCGTGGAACGGGCTGCCCACCGACGCCATCCCGTCCGTCGCCGTCGACGAGCACGCCTCCGCCCTGACCCTCGTCGTCGAGAGCCGCACCGAGCCCACCACACCCGCACGCCGGGCCGCCTTCCTGCGCGACGTCCTCACGACGGCCATCGGGCCCGAGGCCGGTGCGCCGTTCCCCGACTGGCGCGACGACGTCGACGACCTCGAGCCGCGACGCGTCGTCTGCGACGAGGTCGGCGCGAGCCTGCTCGAGCGCTCACCCGTCCTCGTCCAGGCGACCCTCGTCACCGAGGTCGGCGCCAACCGCGAGGCCGTCGTCGACGACGCGCGGGCCCGCATCACCGCCTTCTTCGAGCGCGGGCGGCCCGAGACGTTCGCCCCCAGCCCGGCGCCGGTCGTCGACGGGCCCTGGCCTCGTCATGACCAGCCCACCCTCGGCTGGGTGCCGGGGGAGTCGGTGCGCTTCACCGAGGTCGTCGAGGCCATCGTCGGCAACCCGCTCGTCCGCGGCGTCGAGGACCTCGCGATGAAGGTCGACGGGGACCCCGACTTCCTCCCTGCGAGCCACGGCTACCTCCCGATCCCGCGCAACGCGGTGCCCCGGCTCGCGGACGCCCGCTGCATCCGGGTGCGCTTCTCGCTGACGAGCCGGTGCGGCGATGCGTAGCCCCGGACCGGTGGGCTCGGCCACCACTCCCACGCGCGGACCCGACCACACCCGCCTCGCGTCGCAGCTGCCCGCCGTCTACCAGGAGGACGAGGTCTCGTTCGCCCAGGTCGACGCCTACCTCGGCCTCGCCGACGAGCTGAGCCACGCGGTCGTCGAGCACCTCGAGGACCTGCTCACGGCCCTCGGGCCCGACGCGACGCTGCGCTGGCCCGCCGACCTGCCCCTCGACGCGGGTGCGGACGCGCTCCTCGCACACCACCTCGACACCTACGACGAGGTCGCGCGGTGGGCGAGCGTGACGTTCCCGACGAGCTGGCCCGGCACCGAGCGTGGCCTCCAGCAGCGCCGCGAGCTCCTCGCCCGCTGCACCCGGCTCTGGCGCCGCCGCGGAACGCCACGCGGCTTCCTCAGCTGGTTCTGCCTGTGGTTCGACCTGCCCGCCGCCGGCCGGCCCTACCTGCTCGAGCACTTCAAGGCACCGGGCGCCGGCCTCACCGCCGAGGCCTACACCGCTACCCTCTTCGTCCCGACGAGCGTCCCCGTGCCGAGCACCGGTGACCCGTCGACGGCGAAGGGCTTCGTCGACTGGGAGCGGCGCGAGGAGGCCGTCGACTTCGTCCGGCGCTACGCCCCCGCGCACGTCGACCTACGCGTCTGCTTCACCGACCCGGCGGTCTTCACCGACCTCGCGGTGCTCGCGTCCCCGCCGACGCTCCCGCCCACGCCCACGGCGGACGAGGTGACGGCATACGCCCTCGCCGTCCAGCAGCAGCAGGCCGACCTCAACGCGCTCCTGTGCTCCGTCGTGTCGGTCGTGAGCCACGCGAGCGGCATCCACCTCTACGAGTGCATCGACGCCGGTCGAGGCGTCGACCGCCTCGGCGTCGGCCTCCTGCCGACCGATTCGACGACGTGAGTCCCGAAGGGAAACCAGCGATGGCAGACAACCAGTACCCCGTCTTCGTGGACGGCCAGACCCTCACCGAGGCCGAGCTCAACGACCTCAGGGACTTCCTCCACCAGCGCGACCGCCTCGTCGGGCGCCTCGTCGGCTTCGGCGTCAACGCCGGCCTCGGCGGCACCGTGTCGACGCCGACGACCCTCACGGTCGGGCCCGGGCTCGCGATCGACCAGCGCGGTGAGCCGCTGATCCTCGCGGCGGAACAGACGCTGGCCCTGCCGCCCGTCGCCGAGTCGGTGACCTACGACTTCGTCGACGCGGCACCCGGCGGCTTCAGCGTCGTCCTCGAGGCGACCGACACCGTCGAGCCCAGCCCTGACTGCGGCGAGTCGGGCTGCGCGGGGCACGCCGAGCTGCACACCCGCGGTGTCGCCGTTCGGGTCGTCGCCGGCCGCGTCACCGGCACCCGGATGGACTTCGCGGCCGAGCCCCTCCTCACCGTCGAGCCGATCCGCCTCGCCCTCGACTCCTCGCCGATCAACTCCTACCCGACGCTGCGCAACGCCATCGCCGCCCGGCTGACCAACGGCACCCAGCCCCTCGTCGACCCCACCCTCATCGCGAAGCTGCAGGCCACGTCGATCGCGAGCACGGACACGGCGGGCGTCAGGGGCTACAAGTGCGGCTGGCTCAACATGGTGCTCTTCGCGACCCTCGACCTGCTGCGCGTCCGCGCCCTGCTGGCCCTCACGTGGGACCGCGACACGACGCGCCCCGGGGTCGTGCTCGGCTGGCTCCACCAGGTGTCGAGCACGTGGGTCTTCGACTGCGCCTACCGGCACGCGTGGGAGCCGCCGCGCGGCTTCACCGAGGCCTTCCTCGGGGGCTCGTGCACCGACCCTGCCGGCGCCTTCCGCGACGAGGTCGAGGCGCTCCTGGCCGGCTTCGCCCCACCCGACCCGGCGCCCGTCGGCGACCCCAAGCCGCCCGTCGCCTGCCCCGTCGGATCCATCCGCGTCGGCGACAAGTGCATCAAGATCGTCTTCCCGCCCAAGGAGATCCCGGACAAATGGCGGCACACGTGGATCTTCGACCCGCGCGAACCGGTGTGGAACCCGCCCATCAAGACGTGGGAGCGCCCCGACGTCGTCTACGAACGGCAGCCCGTCGACGTCCTCGGCGAGCAGGAGTTCCCGCTCACCGACTTCCTCGGTCACGACGCGAACGACGTCAAGACGGTGCTCGGCGGCTTCATCGCAGGGCAGGGTGCCATCGCCGACGTCCGGGTCATGTCGGCCGGGGACGTCATGACCCTCGACGGTTATGCGCCGGCCGGCGGCTTCGCGGCCTCGGACTCCGTCGTGCTCGGCACCGACGCGAACGGCGTCGTCGTCTCGACGGGGCGCGTCCCGACGGTGCAGAACGTGCGGACCGCGGGGTCGGCGCTGCCGGCGGCCGTGGGTGCGGCGACCGAGGCGATGGCGGCGGCCACCGAGCTGCGTGGCCTGTCGACCGGCTTCGAGACCCACCTCGGGCAGCTCGACCAGACGGTCGCCGGGCTCGGTGGCACCCTGACGCTGCTCCAGACCGACTTCACGTCGTTCCGCGGCAGCTTCGACGCGGTGACGATCACGAACCGCCTCGGTGAGCTCGAGTCCGGCATCAAGCGCATCGACACGGTCCAGAACCGGATCGACGTCCTCGAGGGCAAGGTCGAGGTCATCTCGAAGTTCGGCGACGGCATCAAGCTCGACCCCAAGGTCGGTGGCGGCGGCGTCATCGCCGTCGACCCCAACATCGGCACGCACATCGGGGGTGGGGTCGTCAGCGGCCCCGGGGGCGGTGGCGTCATCAGCGGCCCGGGCGTCGGCGGGATCGGTGGCATCGGTGGGATCGGTGGGATCGTCAAGCCGTCGGGCCAGGTCGACCGCGAGCTCGCCCAGGGCGTGGCCGACTTCGCACGGACGACCGTCGACGCGCTGCGGTCGCTGCCCAACCCGCGCAACCGCAGCTTCAGCCGGTATGCCGCAGCGGCCGACCGCGCCCACGCCGCCCTCGCGCAGGCGGTGGCACCCCCGGACACGCTGGAGGAGGCCGTAGAGTCGGTCGAGCCCGCGGCCCTGACGGCGGCGACGCTCGAGGTGCTCGGCACGCTCCGCACGCTCGTCAAGGCATCGGGTGTGTCCAAGGACGTGGGTCGGCAGCTCGACGCGCAGCTGCGTGACCTCGGGGGCCTGGTGCCGTGACCGACGTGGCCGTCGACGTGCTGCGCCTGCGCGGGCCGGGCGCGCGACGACTCGCGCGCGTCGCGGCCACGGCGCTCCCTGCGGCCCTCGACCGGGCCCTCGCCGACATCGGCGACGTCCGGCTCGACCACGTGCTCGTGACGCTCGACCTGTCCGTCGACGACTACGACGACGAGACGCTGGCGCTGCTGTGGGCCGACGCGATCCGCGCGCAGGTGCTCGCCGACGGGGGCGGTGCTGGCGTGACGGCCGTGGCCCGTGGCTTCGCCGACGCGTCGCCGCCTGCGCGCCCCTGGCGCTCGCCGGTCGACGTCGCCACGGGAGCCCGGCTCTGGGCGGGTGCGGCCGGCCCGCGGCCCGCCGAGCTCCCGGGCGCCGTGCTGGCCCTCGCGGACCCGCAGGTCGCGACCAACGTCCGAGCCGAGCTGGACGTCGCCGAGTGGCTCGCGGTCGTTGACATGGTCGCGAGAGCCATTGCGCCGCAAGGGCTTCCAGCGAGAGGCTCCGTGCCGAAAGAGCCCTGGACACGGTCCGTGTCGGGGCCGACGGAGCGACCCGTCGCGCCGGGGGCGGACGCTGGCACGGCCGACGTCGCCTCGGGGCAGCAGGGCGCGGCTCGCGCGGACGCGTCGCCCGCTCCTCACGACGAGACCCAGGTGCTCGCCCGCCTCGCGGCCGTCGCCCAGGTCGCGCCGGAGAGCGGTGCCCCCGTCGTCGTCGCCGACCTCACCCGGGCGGCCGGTCTCGTCCTGCTCTACCCGTGGCTCGCCGACCACTGCCGTCGCGCCGAGGCGCTGCACCCCCGGCTCGACCCGGTCGACGTCCGCGAGGCGGCACTCGCCGCCGTCGTCGACCCCGACGACCCGTCGCTCGTCGACGACCCGCTCGTCCGACTCCTCGCCGGCCGCCCACCGGCAGCCGACGTCGAGTCCCGAGCACGTATGCCGCTCAGCGGAGCCCGCGAGGTCGCCGAGTCCGCGAGCGGCGTGCTCGCCGGCTTCGCGGGGCTGCTCCCGGGCTTCGAGCGGTCGAGCGAGGCCTTCGTGCGGGCGTCCTGGGTCGTGCGCGCCGGACTGCTCGACACCGACCGCGACCCCGTGCTGCTCACCGCCGCCTCGCACCCGCTCGACGTGCTGCTGCCGCGCCTGCCCTATCCGGTCGGCCTGCTCAAGCTGCCGTGGTCCCCGCCCGTCACCGTGAGGTTCCGGTGAGAGCCGGACCGGAGCCGCTGTCGGGGACCTCCCGCACCGCGGGCGGGCCGCCGGAGGTCGACGAGCTGCGCGCGGCCTTCGAGATGCTCGACGCGCTCGTGGCCGTGCGCATCGAGGAGCGCCGGGGTGGACCCGCGGGCCGACCGCTCGGCATCGAGGGCGACGGCGAGGGACTGCCGTCGATCGAGCGCTTCGCCGGGGTCGGGCCCCTCGCCGAGCTCGTCACGCTCACCGGGCTGTCCGCGGCCGAGGCGGTCGTCCTCGTCGCCGCGGTCGCGCCGCACGCCGACGAGCGCTTCGCCGTGCGCTACGGCGCCCTGACGGACCGACCGTCCGTCGTCGGCCTGACCGGTGAGGTGGCCCGCACCCTCGTGGCCCGGTCGTTCCGCGGCCGCCTCGACGCCACCGTCCTGCTGTCGTCGCAGGGGCGCTTGCGCGCCCAGGGCCTGCTGTCCCTCGACCCGCCCGGCGACCTGTCCGGGGTGCTGCGCCCCGACCCGTCCCTCGTCGCCTGGCTGCTGGGGCTGCCCGAGGAGGCGCCCGTCGCGTCCTCGGACTTCCCGGCCCGCCCGCTGACGACCGTCCACACCCTCGCCGACGTCGTGCTCCCCGCAGCCGCCAGGGGCCGGATCGACGACCTCGCGGGCCGGATCACCCAGCGCGACACCGTCGTCGACGACTGGGGCTTCGGCGCCCACCACGACAACGCGAGCGGCCTCATCGCCCTCTTCCACGGCCCGCCGGGCACCGGGAAGACGATGACGGCCGCGGCACTGGCAGCGTCAGCCGGCCTCCCGGCATACCTCGTCGACCTCTCGGCGCTCGTGTCGAAGTACATCGGCGAGACGGAGAAGGCCCTCGCGAAGGTCTTCGAGCGGGCGGCACGCGAGCGCTGCGTCCTCGTCTTCGACGAGGCGGACGCGGTCTTCGGGGCACGCACGGAGGTCGGCGACGCGCACGACCGCTACGCCAACCAGGAGGTGTCCTACCTGCTGTCGCGGGTCGAGCAGCACCCCGGCATCGTCGTGCTCACCTCGAACCTGCTCGCCAACATCGACACCGCCTTCCAGCGGCGCATCCACGTCATGGTCGAGTTCCCCGAGCCGGGACCGGGCGAGCGCGAACGACTCTGGGCCGCAGTGGCGCCCGCGTCGCTGCCGATGGACACGTCGATCGACCTGCGCGACCTCGCGCGCCGCTACCCGCTGACGGGGGCGCAGATCCGGGACGCGACGCTCGACGCGGCCTACCGCGCCGCGTCGAACGGCCGGGTCGTGACGACCGACCACCTCCTCGACGGCATCCGTCGCCAGTTCGAGAAGGCGGGGCGGACGGTGCCGCCGTGAGCACGCCGGTCACGACCCGGGCGGGACCGGGGCCCGGCGCGGACGCCGAGCGTGCGTCCAAGGGGTCGACGCGGTCGCCGCGGGACGCCGTCGCGCCGCGGTCGCCGGTCGGCGAGGACGCGCCGGTGCTCGGGAGCGTGCCACACCCGGTGGGCGACGCAGCCGTGGTCGCGCTCGACCCGGCCACGACCGCAGGTGGCCTCTCGGCCGTGCAGGCGGAGTGGGGTGTCGACGGCGGTGCCGTGGTGCTGAGTGGACGGGCCCCCTTCACCGAGCTGACGGGTCGGGCCGGCTTCCGGTCCGACGGGTCGCTCGACGGGACCGTCGAGATGCGCGCGCGGGTCGGCCTGCTCGGGCTGCACCTCGGCGAGGCGACCTGGCGCGTCGAGGGCTGGAGCCCCGAGCAGGCCCTGTCGGCGCCCGCTGTCACGCTGCGGGGCACGACGCTCGGCGTCGACCTACGTGCGCTGCCGGCCGAGGCGGGCTGGTCCGCGCCGGAGGGCGTCGACGCACCCCGCGCCGGGGACCGGGCGACGATCCACCTGCCTGGCGACGTGGTGCCGCCGGGGCTGCCGCTGACGCCGCGGGTGGCCGAGGTCTACCGGGGGCTGCTCGGCGTCGACGTGAGCGGCATCCGCGTCCACCCGGACGCCCCCGTCGCCGGCGCACCCGCCTTTGTCACGGACGAGGACCTCTTCCTCGCGCCCGGCGTCTACGGCGTCGACAGCCCCGAGATGCTCGCCGTGCTCGACGCAGCGGTGCGCGCCGTGCTGGGCGGCCTCTTCGGCGCCGTCACGGGCGAGCCGGCACCGCTCGTGCCGCCCGCCCCCCCGACCCCGGCCGCGCCGCCCGCCGACACGACCGTCGTCCCGGCCACCGTGCCGGAGGGAGCAGCGTCGAACGCGGTCGCGGAGGGCGCAGCCGCGCGCACGGGAGAGGCGACGAGGGAGGCGTCGACGGCGGGCGCGGGCGAGACCCCCGAGCAGGCCACGGCAGCCGTGGCCGGGCCCGGCGCGGAGGGCGCCGGGACCGGGACCGCGGCGGACGGCATACCCGGTGGTGCCGACGGGAGTGCGGCGGAGGGCGAGGCCGCCCCGCCGGTCGAGCTGATCATGCCCGAGCCGCCGGCGACGCTCACACCTGCTGCGGCGGCCCGGGGCGGCTCGGTCACCGGGGGAGCGCGCAGCGCAGCCGGAGCGGCGCGCGACCTACCGACGGCCGACGCCAACGTCGCCGACTCCCGCGGGGCCGTGACCGAGCCGGCCGCGGAGACGGCGGCCCGCGCCCGTGAGGAGCTCGCCGCAGAGCTCGGTGAACGGCCCGCTCCGAGCCCCGAGATCGTCGCCCTGTGCGAGCGCATCCGGACGGCGATCCGGGAGAACCGGCCCGAGGACGAGGACGAGCTCCTCGAGACCGACCCGACGCACGAGGCCCAGGCGGCCGGCGCCACGATCACGGGGTCGGTCGAGACGCAGACCGCGGAGGTCGGCAGCAGCTACGACGCCATGGGCTCTCCGCCCGCCGGGACCCCGGCCCTGACCCCGACCCCGATCGCCGCGCCCTCGCCGACGTCACCGGGGATGGGCGTCGACGCGGCCGGAGCGGCTCCCGACCCGATCCCGCCGGAGAACACCTCGCTCGACGCCGACGTCGCGGCCACCGACCAGCGGATCGCCGACTCCGGCATCGACACCCGGGTGACGCAGGAGATCCCGGACGGACCGTTCGCGGAGGCCAGGGCCGCGCGCGGCGAGCTGGGTGAGGCCGCGGCGCGGACGCCGCAGCAGATCCAGGCCGAGCAGCAGCAGGCCATCGACACGGCCCAGGGCGACATGGCGGCGCTGCAGCAGCAGGCCGTCGCGGCGATGCGCGCCTCGCGGTCCGGCACCGTCGGCGCCGTCGGCGGCGCCCAGGGCGGCATGGTCACGTCCGAGGAGCAGACCCGCGAGTCGGTCTCCACGCGGGCCCAGGGCATCTACGACCAGGCGCAGACGCAGGTCAACGCCCTGCTCGAGCCACTGAGCCGCACCGCGATCGCCCGCTGGGACGCCGGCCTCGCGCGGCTCTCGCAGGACTTCCACGACACCCTCGACCGGGTCAAGCGCTGGATCGACGACCGGCACTCCGGGGTCGGCGGCGCGATCCTCGCCGTCGGCGACTACATCGGCGGGCTGCCTGACTGGGTGACGGACGAGTACAACCGCGCCGAGCGTGAGTTCGGCGACGGCGTCTGCACCCTGCTCACCGACATCTCGAGCGACGTCAACGGCGTCGTCGCCGCGGCGCAGGCCGTCATCAACCACGCGCGCGACGACATCGACACGGCGTTCCGGGCCATGGAGGAGGAGTTCCCGGAGTGGGCGGCGCAGGAGCGGGCGCGGTTCGCCGGGATGCTCGACGGCCTGAGCCAGCGCGTCACCGACGCCCAGACGAGCTTCGTGCGCGACGTGTCGCAGCGGGCCGTCCAGGCCGTCAACGAGGTGCACGCCGAGGCACAGGCACGCCGGGACGAGGCCGGCGGGCTCATCGGCCGGGTCGTCGCCGCCATCGAGGAGTTCATCGACGACCCGGTGCGGGCCATCATCAACGGCCTGCTCCGTCTCGTCGGCATCCCGCCGGCAGCCTTCTGGGCGTTGATCGCCCGCATCGAGCAGGTCATCTCGGACATCGCCGACGACCCCGAGAACTTCATCAACAACCTCGTCGCCGGGGTCAAGCAGGGCTTCGAGCAGTTCTTCGACCACTTCGGCACCCACGTGCTGCACGGCTTCTGGGACTGGCTCTTCTCCGGGCTCGAGACGCCGATCCCGATGCCTCGCGACTTCTCGGCGCGCTCGCTCTTCTCCTTCGCGCTCCAGCTCATGGGCGTCACGTGGCCGCGCGTGCGCGAGATCCTCGTGCGGCACATCGGGCCGACGGCCGTCGAGGTCATCGAGGCGGCGTGGCAGCTCGTCTCGGTCCTCATCGAGCGCGGACCCGAGGGGCTCGTCGAGCTCGTCAAGGAGCAGCTGACCCCCGAGAACATCGTCAACCTGATCCTCGAGGCGGCGGTGCAGTACCTCGTGGAGACGCTCATCCAGCAGGTCGTCGTCCGCGTCATCGGGATGCTCAACCCGGTGGGCGCCATCGCCCAGGCCATCGACCTCATCTACCAGGTGTGCTCGTGGATCTTCCGCAACGCGGCCCGGATCTTCCGGTTCGTCGAGGCCATCGTCAACGGCATGGCCGACGTCATCGCCGGCAACATCGGCGGCCTCGCGGCGGCCGTCGAGCGCTCGCTCGCCTCCCTCATCCCGCCCGTCATCGACTTCCTCGCCGGCCTCTGCCACCTCGGCGGGCTGCCCGGCGAGATCGCCGACGTCATCACCCGCATGCAGGCGGTCGTCTATGCCGCCATGGACCGGGTCATCGGCTTCCTCGCCGAGCGGGGTCGGGCGCTGCTGGCGCGCATGGGGATCGGTGGCGACCCCGAGGAGGCCGGCCACAACGACGACTCCGAGCTCGGCACGACGGTGCGCTTCAGCGCCGCCCACGAGGCCCACCGCACGTGGATCGACCGCTCCGGGAACGATGCCACCCTCATGGTCGCCTCCACCCCGACGGCCATCCGCGACAAGGCGGCCGAGTGGCGGGGGCAGCTGTCCGCCATCGAGAACGCCGAGGACCGCTCGGCGGCCGAGGCCAAGCTGACCGAGCTCGACGGGCTGCTCACGTCGATGGACGCCGACGCGGACGCGCTCGCCCAGACCTTCGAGGCGGCCAACCGCGACCCGCGCGACGACCAGGAGCCGCCGTCTGACAACTCGCTCGAGTCCCGGCAGCGCGGTCTCGCCTCGGTCCTGCGCGAGTGCTTCGAGCTCTTCGAGGAGAAGGACCCCGACGAGTACCTCCGCGACATCGCCTCGCACCTCCAGGGACACGGGTCCGAGTACGCCGCGACGGTCGCCTCGCAGTGGGAGCCCACCATCGGTCGGGCCAAGGTCGCGCCGGACGGCACGACGCCGATCTGGGAGCCGAGCGTCGTGTCCACCGACGGTGCGCGCAGCTACCTCGGCCAGGGCTCGACGCACCGGCAGCTGCTGCCGTGGTTCCTCGTCGGCAGCCAGCGCAACCCGCGGTCGGCCTCGTCGGGCACGTTCAAGAACCACGCGTTCGAGACCGACTCGCCCGACCCGGCCCACACGGTGCGCACCGACTTCCTGCGCGTGCTGGGCAGCGACACGGTGACGCGGATGGTCCGGGTCGCGAACCGCACCATCACGACCGAGGACAACTCGGCCCTGCTGCGCCAGATCCAGACGATGACCTACACGGCGTCCGGGGGCCGCTGGGGGTCGTTCGTCGGCCTGCCCGCCGACGTCGTCAACCCGCTCATCAAGACGGCGATCACCCGAGCGGGCGACGTCATCGCCTTCCTGCGGGCCATGGTGTCGCCCGGCAGCTCGAACGGGGTCACGTGGGCCCAGTTCATCGCCGTCTGGAACGCCAGCGCCGAGACGAAGAACTACGTCAAGCGGCTCTTCCGCAACGTCGAGCCGGCGAGCCACGAGTGGATCACGACGGGTTTCATCCCGCGGGTCATCGAGACTGCGGTCGAGACGGCCAACACCGGCAACATCCGCGACGGCCTCCGGTGGGTCGTCGCGCACAACACGCTGCGGTCGCCGACCCGCTACGTGCTGCACCCGCCCGTCGTCACGACCACGCGGGCCCCGCGAGGCGTGCGCGCAGCGGACAGCACGGTGGCTACGGTGCGGATGTCGGGTCACGTCGGCGCCTTCCGCGACCCGGCCGACCCGACCTCGATGACCGGCACGATGGGCACGGAGGAGTTCCATGACTGGCTACGCACCGAGTTCAACGCGCAGAACGGCCTCGGCCCGCTGGCCTACATCCAGCACCTGCAGTCGCAGCTGCCCGGGCGCGTCTGGGACGGCGGCGTCGGGATGATCCCGGAGAGTGCCCTGAACCAGCCCGTCGGCATGCTCTTCCGTCTCGAGAGCGGTGAGGACGCAGCCCTGACCGTGGCCCAGCTCGCCTTCCGGCAGCGTCTCAACTGGCAGCGCATCCAGGCCAGCTTCGCGGCGTCGTCCGCGGCCGTCGCTGCGGAGACCGGCGCATGACGACCGACGTGGACCGGGCCCTGGCCGAGCTCGTCGGAGCCGGCGCCGTCCCCCCCGGCACCCCACCCGGTGAGGTCGTCAACCTCATCGTGTCGCACGCGCGCTCCCTGGCCGGGCTCGAGCACTTCGAGCGCCTCGAGACCCTGTCGCTCATCGCGTGCGACGTCGGTGACTACTCGGTCATGTCGTCGCTGGGCCGGCTGCGCGTGCTCGCCGTCGAGAACAGCGACCTCGCCGACCTCTCACCCCTCGCAGGCCTACCTCTGCAGGTGGTGTCCTTGCGCCGCAACCGGATCCGCGATGCGTCAGCCGTCATCGGCCTGGGCGGCGTGCAGGTGCTCGACCTGACGGGCAACCCCCTCGACGAGCCGAGCCGCACGGCGGCCGCCGGCCTCGACGGGCCGCTCGTGACCCTCGACGACCCCGATCTCGCCGCGGTGAACGTCGAGCTCGCCGACTCCGGCGTGCCCGTCGTCGGCTACCGCGTCGGCGACGCCGTGTGGGCCTGCTCGACCGGACTCGACCTGACCGCCCGCCCCGAGGCGGGTCACGTCGTCACCTCGCTCGACCAGCTCGCTGCGGTGGCACGCGGGGAGCGCAGCCCACGCGACCTGCTGGGGCTCGCGACGGACGACCCGAGGGAGGGCACATGAGCGACGAACCCGACGGGACGGCATACGGCCCCGGGACGCGGTGGGTGGCACGGCAGAGCGGGAGCACGCCCGAGGAGCTGACCTCCTCACCTGCCGCGGCGGTGGCCGCGGTCGGTGAGGCCGTGCGTCAGGTGGCCGCGCTCGCCGCCCGGCTCGAGTCCTCCGACCCCGAGGTCAGGGCGGCAGCGCAGGCGGAGGCCGACGAGCTGCGGCGGCAGGTCGAGACCGAGCCGACGCCCGGGGAGCGGTTCGGCTCACGCGTCGCCCAGGTGCTGCGCGACGCCGCCGAGCGGCTCGACCGTCCGCGGAGCTGAGGCCGGGCCACGAGGACACATCGAGCTGCGCCCCGAAGCTGGTCGCACGCGTGGGCAGCCGGCCGAGGCGGGGTTTGCTGTGTCGTGCGGTCCCGCGGGGGACCAACCGACCAGCGGGCGTATGCCGTCAGGCGAGGTAGTCGTCGACGAGCCGGCTCGCGAGGGCCGTGTAGGTCTGCGGCGTCAGCGCCACGAAGCGGGCCTCGACGTCGGCGGGCAGCCCCAGCCCTCGGACGAACGAACGCAGGTCGTCACCGTCGATGCGACGTCCACGGGTCAGCTCCTTGAGCCGCTCGTAGGGCTCCTCCATGCCCGGGACGCCCTGTGCGCCAAGGGCCCTCATCGCCGACTGGATCGGCTCACCGAGCACCTCCCAGTTGGCCTCGAGGTCGGCGGCCATGCGCTCGGGCACGGCGTCGAGGCCGGCCAGACCACGGGCGACGTTGTCGAGCGCGAGCATCGAGTGGCCGAAGGCCGTGCCGATGTTGCGCTGCATGCTCGAGTCGGTGAGGTCGCGCTGGAGGCGGCTCTGCACGAGCGTGCCGCCGAGCACGTCGAGCAGCGCGTTGCTCACCTCGAGGTTGGCCTCGGCGTTCTCGAAGCGGATCGGGTTGACCTTGTGGGGCATCGTCGACGACCCGACCGTGCCCTGGCCGCGCACCTGAGCGAAGTAGCCCATCGAGATGTAGGTCCACACGTCGGTGCAGAGGTTGTGCAGGATGCGGTTGAAGCGCGCGACGTCGGCGTAGAGCTCGGCCTGCCAGTCGTGGCTCTCGATCTGCGTCGTCAGCGGGTTCCACGTGAGGCCGAGCCCCTCGACGAACGCGCGAGACACGGCGGGCCAGTCGACGTCGGGTAGCGCGAGCGCGTGCGCCCCGAACGTGCCGGTCGCGCCGTTGAACTTGCCGAGGTACTCCTGCCCCTCGATCCGGCGCAGCTGCCGGCCGAGGCGGTGCGCGAGGACGGCGAGCTCCTTGCCCATCGTCGTCGGCGTCGCGGGCTGCCCGTGGGTGTGGGCGAGCAGCGGCACGTCCTTGAGCTCGCGCGCCATCTCGGACACCTGCGCGACGAGCGCCTGCGCCTTGGGCAGCCAGACCTGCTCGACGGCGCCCTTGACCATGAGGGCGTAGGAGAGGTTGTTGACGTCCTCGCTCGTGCAGCCGAAGTGGATCAGCTCGGCGAGTCCCTTGTCCTCGTCGGCCGGGGCGATCGTGGTGAGGCGCTTCTTGAGGAAGTACTCGACGGCCTTGACGTCGTGGACGGTGACGCGCTCGATCTCGCCGAGCTCGGCGACCTCGTCGGTGCCGAAGTCGTCGACGACGGCTCGCAGCGCGGCGATCTCGTCGTCGGTGAGCCGCCGCGCGCCGGGCACGACGCCGTGGGTCGTCTGGTGGACGAGCCACTCGATCTCGACGTGCACGCGCTGCCGGTTGAGCGCCGCCTCGGAGAGGTGGTCGACGAGCGGCGCGACGGCGCCACGGTAGCGACCGTCGAGCGCCCCGAGCGCGATGGGCGGGGTTGCGTCAGCGAGCGAAGCCATGCCGACATCCTCCCAGAGCGCGAGGAGTGGTTCGTATGCCGTCCGGCGCGCTCGGTGGGCGGTCGCGGTCCCGGCTGGGCGGCATACGCCCTCGGTCGGTCGGGACCTCAGTCGGTGGCGGGCTGCTCGGGGAGCTGCATGACGGAGAACGTCTCACCCTGGGGGCCGGCGACGAGCGCCATCCGGCCGTAGGGGGTGTCGAACGGCGGCTGCATGACCGACCCGCCGAGGGCCGTGACCCGGTCGGCGGCCGCGTCCGCGTCGGCGACGGCGAAGTAGGCCATCCAGTGCGACGGCACGTCGGCGGGCGCTGCGGCGGGGATGGCGCCGATGCCGCCGACGGGCTTGTCACCGTCGAGGGTTGCGACGGAGTACTGGAAGCCACCCTCGCCGATCTCCTGCAGGCGGTAGCCGAAGACGTCGGAGTAGAAGGCCTTGCTCGCCTCGTAGCTGCGGCTCATGGACTCGGCCCAGCAGAGAGCGCCGGGCTCGTCGACGAGGTCGGTGCCCGTGTGCTCCTTGGACTGCCAGAGTCCGTAGGCGGCGCCGGCCGGGTCGGCGCCGACGGCGATGCGGCCGATCTGGACGACGTCCATCGGCTCGAGGAAGAAGACGCCACCGGCCGCGCGTGCCCGGTCGGCGGTGACCTCGACGTCGTCGGTCGCGAGGTAGACCGTCCACGCGCTCACCTGTCCGGGGTCGTCCGGGTTCTTGGCCATGGCGCCGGCGACGACGTGGCCGTCCTTGCGGGCCATGACGTAGCCGCCGGCCTCGGGCGGCAGGTCCTCGAAGGTCCAGCCGAAGAGGCTGCCGTAGAAGTCGCGGGCGCGGTCGAGGTCGTCGACCATGACGTCGGCCCAGCAGGGCGTTCCGGGGGCGAAGGGCTCCTCGTGGACGGGCACGTGCGGCTCCAAGTGTGTGTGGTGGGCTCAGTCGAGGTCGGGGACGAGGAGCGAGAACACTTCTCCCTCAGGCCCGCTCAGCACCGCACCGACGCCGTATGGGCCGTCGAAGGGTCCTTGCAGGAGCGTCGCGCCGAGGTCGAGCGCGCGCGCCAGGCCGGGCACGACATTGCGGGTCGCGAAGGACGCGACCCAGTGCGGCGGGATCTCGGCCGGCCACTCGCCGTCGATCTCGGCGAGACCGTAGGCCGGGTTGCCGTCGCCGGTGTGGGCCGTGGCCCAGCGCGGGCCGCCGGGCTCGGTCTCGTCGGTGAACTCGTGGCCGAAGACGCCGAACTGGAAGTTCTGCACCAGCTCGTAGTCGCGGGTCAGCAGCTCATTCCACGTCAGCGAGCCGGGCTCGTCGAGGATGCCGCTGCCGGGGAGGTCGCCCGGCTCCCACACGCCGAAGTAGGACCCGCCGGGGTCGACGGCGATGAGGGTCCGCGACAGGGCGCCGATGGAGACGGGCCGGCCGAGGGTGCGTCCGCCGTAGGCGTGGATGGCGCGCGCGGCGACGTCGATGTCACCGACGCGGAGGTAGGTCGTCCACTGGCTGGGGATCGGCGCCGTCTCGGGCTTGCGGCTGATGCCGGCGACGGGATGGCCGTCGAGCAGAGCCATCGTGTAGCCGCCGGTCGCGGGGTCACCGGCCAGCCACCGCCAGCCGAAGAGCTCGCTGTAGAACGTCTGCGCGCGCGGGACGTCGCTGACGAGCAGGTCGACCCAGCACGGGGAACCATAGGGATAGTCGGGCACGGTCAGACTCAGGTCTCGCATCGGGTCAGGGCTGCTCCGGGTCGTGCTGGGAGTGCGCGTGTCCGGCCAGCCGGCCGTCCAGCTGGTCCCTGACGTGGTGAAGGATGCCATGACAGGCGGCCTCCACCTCCGCGAAACACCGGGCGAAGTGCTCGGCTCCGCCGTACCACGGGTCGCCGGTCTCGAGGGTGCCGGCGGCGACCGCCTCGGGGTCGAACTCGCGCACGAGCCGGATCTTGCCCCGGTTGTCCGGCGTGCGGGCGAGCCGCCGCAGGGTGCGCACGTGTCCCTCGTCGGAGGCGAGGACGAGGGCGAGGTCGTCGAACTCGTCGGGGTCGAACACGCGGGCGCGGTGACGCGACCCGTCGTAGCCGTGCTCGGCGAGGACCTCGATGGTCCGTGGGTCGGCCTGCTCGCCGACGTGCCAGTCGCCGGTGCCGCTCGAGCTGACCCGGACGTGCGCGGCGAGGCCGGCGTCGTCCACGAGGCGCTGGAGGATGACGTGCCCCATGGGTGACCTGCAGATGTTGCCGCTGCACACGAAGGTGACGTGGAGTGGGCGAGACGACATGGTGCCCATTGAACACCGCGGATCGCGCCGCGAGGCCCGAAGCGCAGTGCCACCTCGTCACGGGGTCGCCGAGCGGTCGGGCGGCGTCGCTCCGGCCGGTACGGAGGTTGGCCGTGGGGTCGGTGGGGCTGTCGGTGGCCGGTGGGACGGTGTGGCCATGACGACGACCGAGCACCCGTCCGCCGTGGGGGCCAGTGCCCCCGAGGCCCTCGAGGCCCGTTTCGCCGCCTGCGTCGCCGCGGGTGACCTCGACGGCATCGTGGCGTTGTATGCCGCCGACGCCGTCGTGAGCCTTCCGCGCGGTCGCGAGGCGGCGGGCTCGGCCGCCATCCGCTCGGCGTTCGCTGCCGCATTGGCAGCGGGCGTCCTGGGTTCGGTCGGGGGGTCGGGGTCGGTGGCGTCGGGGGCAGTGGTGTCGGGGGCAGCGGTGTCGGCCCGTGCCGTCGTCACCGGTGGCCTCGCCATGACGACGTCGACGACGGCCGACGGCACGGTGCGCACCCAAGTGGCCCGGCGCACCGCCGACGGCCGGTGGGTGTGGGTCCGCGACGGCTCGCGCCTGCGCGAGGTCGAGGCCTGCCTGCCCGCCCCGACGGGCCACCTGGCGGTGGCGTAGTTTCGCTCTGTGACCGACGCACCTCCAGGCCCTGAGGCACCTGCCCCGGCCGCTCGTCGGTCGCACTTCATCGACCTGACGCCGCTGCGGGTCAGCCCGCCCTTCGCCCGGCTCTGGTTCGGCAACACGCTCGCCGGCATCGGCACGTTCGTCACCAACACCGCCGTCGGCCTGCACATCTACGACCTGACGCGCTCGACCTTCATGGTCTCGCTCGTCGCGTGGTTCTCCCTCCTGCCCATGATCGTCGCCGGGCTCTACGGCGGCGCCATCGCCGACCGTTTCGATCGGCGTGCGGTGGCCCTGTCTGCGTCCACGGTCGCGTGGGCCTCGACCGTGGTCCTCGCCTCCCTGGTGTGGGCGGGCATCACCCCGGTCTGGGTCTTCTACGTCATCACCACCGTCAACGCCGTCGCCGCGACCATCGCCTCGGCCACCCGCCAGGCGATCACGCCGCGCCTGCTGCCCAAGGAGCAGCTGCCCAAGGCGGCGGCGCTCCTCGGCATCTCGGCGGGGATCATGGTGACGGTGGGGCCGGGAGTCGCCGGCGTCCTCGTCGCGCGGGCCGGCTACGCCTGGACCTACACCGTCGACGTCGTCCTCTTCTTCGCCGGCTTCTTCGGCCTCTGGACGCTGCCGCGCATCCGGCCGGAGGGGGAGCGGCCGACGACCGGCGGCTTCCGCTCGGTCGTCGACGGGCTCGCGCACCTGCGCCGCGCCCCCAACGTCCGGATGAGCTTCATCGTCGACATCATCGCGATGACGTTCGGCCAGCCGATGGTGCTCTTCCCCGCCGTCGGCGCGATCGTCATCGGCGGCGGGTCGGTCACGGCCGGCATCCTGCTCGCGTCGTTCGCCGTCGGCGGGATCGTCTCGAGCCTCGGGTCGGGGCGCGTCACCGGCCTGCGCTGGCAGGGCCTCGCCATCCGCAACGCGATCGTCTCCTACGGCCTCGCCATCCTCGGCTTCGGCATCGTCCTCGCGGTCACCGAGCTCGGCGGGCACGCGGTCGAGTCGATGGACTTCGGTGACGCCAACCGGTGGGCGCTCGCGCTCGCGGCTCTGTGCCTCGCCGTGGCCGGTGGGTCCGACAACATCAGCGCGATCTTCCGGCAGTCGATCCTCCAGGCGGCCGTGCCCGACCACCTGCGCGGCCGCACCCAGGGCGTCTTCACCGTCGTCGTGACGGGCGGACCCCGGCTGGGTCAGATGTTCGCCGGCACGCTCGCGACCCTGACGGCGACGTGGGTGCCGTCCGTCGTCGGCGGCGTCCTCGTCGTCGTCCTCGTCATCGTCTCCGTCGCGCGCGTCCCGTCCTTCCGCCACTACGACGCCTTCGACCCCCAGCCCTGACCCACCCCACCCCACCTCACGTCGAGTGAGCGCCCGCCCACACGACTGTGACCACCCGCTCACTCGAGTGGCCTTGTCGTCACACCAATCCGGGACACCCCATCGTCGAGTGGCCCAGTCGTCACACGCACCGGCGCGGCGCGGGTGTGACGACGGGGCCACTCGAGTGGTGGGTGCTGTGCTCAGTGACCACTCGAGTGGTTCGTGTGACGACGGGGCCACTCGAGTGGTGGGTGGTGTGCGGGAGTGACCACTCGAGTGGTCTGTGTGACTACGCGGCCACTCGAGTGGTGGAGGGTGCCGTATGCGCGTCGAGTGGTCGTTTCGGTGTGGGGTACGGGGACCGGGCCCGCGTCAGGCGTCGGGGTAGCCGGTGGGGTTGGCGCTCTGCCAGCGCCACTGGTCGACGCACATGTCCTCGATGGTGCGCTCCGCGCGCCAGCCGAGCTCGGCGTTCGCCCGCGACGGGTCGGCGAACGACTCGGGCAGGTCACCGGCGCGGCGGCCGACCACCTCGTAGGGCAGCTCGCGACCGACGGCCTGCTCGAAAGCGTGCAGCACCTCGAGGACGCTCGTGCCGTGCCCGGTGCCGAGGTTCCACGTGGACACCGGCTCGTCGACCTGACCGAGCTTGGCCAGCGCGGCGAGGTGGCCCGCGGCGAGGTCCTCGACGTGGATGTAGTCGCGCAGCGGCGTGCCGTCGGGAGTCGGGTAGTCGTCTCCGAAGACGAGCAGCTTCTCGCGCCGCCCGACCGCGACCTGCGCGATGAACGGCATGAGGTTGTTGGGGATGCCCTGGGGGTCCTCGCCGATGGTGCCGCTCGCGTGGGCGCCGACGGGGTTGAAGTAGCGCAGCAGCGCGATCCGCAGCGAGGGGTCGGCGGCCGCGACGTCGCGCAGGATCTGCTCGATCATGACCTTGGTCCACCCGTACGGGTTGGTCGCCGCTGTCGACATCTCCTCGGTGAGCGGCGGGCTGTTGTGGCCGTAGACCGTGGCCGAGCTGCTGAAGACGAGCTTGGTCACGCCGTGGCGGCGCATCGCGCGCACGAGCGAGAAGGTCGAGACGAGGTTGTTCTCGTAGTACTCGAGCGGCAGCTCGACGCTCTCGCCGACGGCCTTGAGCCCGGCGAAGTGGATGACCGCGTCGATCTTCTCGGTGGCGAAGAGGTGCTCGGTCTTGTCGTGGTCGCGCAGGTCGAAGGACCGCACGTCGAGGTGCGTGCCGGTCAGCGCCTCGAGACGGTTGACGACCGTCGGCTTGCTGTTGCCGAAGTTGTCGACGATGAGCACCTCGTGCCCCGCCGCGACCAGCTGGACCACCGTGTGCGAGCCGATGTAGCCGGCTCCGCCGCTGACGAGTACGCGCATGGCGCCACCCTATCGAGGCGCCCCCGTGCGAGGGCAGGCCCTCAGACGAGCGTGAGCTCGGCGATGGCGCCGAGGTAGAGCGCGAGGGGCGTCGCGACGAGGACGGCCGACACGGCATACATCATCGCCGCGACGGCGGGGACCGGCAGGCCGGCGATCCGCTCGGCGTCGAGCAGCCCGATGCGGGCGGTGGCGACGCGCGTGCTGTCGGCCATCGCCATGGCGCCGGCGGGCTTGGGTCCGCCGGCCATGGCGACGATGGCGCGTCCGGTGCTGACGGCGCCGGCGTGCCGGACCGCGGCACGGTCGGCGAGCACCTCGATGAGCAGGTGCACCTCGCGCAGGGCCGCCTCGGAGCGCAGGAAGCCGGGCATCGCCTCGTGGACGACGGTGAAGAACTCCATGACGAGGTCGTGGCGGGCACCGAGGTGGGCGCGTTCGTGCGCCAGGACCGCCGACAGCTCGTCGGGGCCGAGCCGGTCGAGAGTGCCCTGCGTCAGGACGACGCGACGGCGGACGCCCGGGACGCAGTAGGCGGTGGGGGTCGTGTGCTCGAGGACGCGCATGTGCCGGTCGGCGCCCTCGCCGGGCACGCCGAGCAGGTCGACGAGGTCACGGTGGCGCCGGCGGGCCGCGCGCAGGTTGCGTCCGACCCGGTCACCCGAGAGGAGCAGGCGCACGGCGACGACGCCGCTGAGCGCGGCGGCCACGGCGAGCGTCACCCAGTGCTCCGAGAGCCGCACCTGGCGCCCGACGAGCAGCGGGATGGCGGCCGGCGCCGCGAGCAGGGCGGCGAGCACGGCGGCGACGGCGGTCGACTGCCACAGCACGAGAGCGGCCCGTGGCGCCCGACGCAGCGACGTCGCGCGGGCCAGGACGCGCGGCACCGGCCACGCGAGCAGGACCGCGAGGACGACGAGGGCCGCGACGACGAGCACGGTCAGGTGGTGCGGCGGGCCGCGGACGGGGTCATCGGTCGGTCAGTGCTTCCAGTCAGCGCTTCGCGGCGTCGGGGCGGCGGGCCTCGAGCTCGGCGAGTGCTGCCTTGAGCTCGTCGATCTCCTCGGGCGTCGACTCGTCGAGGAAGTGCAGCAGCGCAGTGCGTCGCTTGTCGCCGGCGAGCTCGCCAAGCGTGTGGTGCAGCGACTCGGACGTCAGCTCGGCCCGGGTCGACGCAGCGGTGTATCGCCAGGCGCGACCGTCGCGCTCGCGGTGGACGAGGTCCTTCTTCGCCATCCGGTCGAGGACCGTCATGAGGGTCGTGTAGGCGAGCCCGCGCTCGACACCGATCGCGTCGTGGACCTCACGGACCGTGCGTCCCTCGGGGTGGGCGTCGGCGGTCGTCCAGAGCTCTTCGATGACGACGCGCTCGAGGTCGCCGAGACGGTTGCGGGGTGTGCTGGGCATGGCGTTCCAATCTACCGACGGGGTGGGCCGGCTTCGTGCGTGCGGTCGCCTGGGTGGCGGACCGGGACTGCGGTGGTGGAGGACATCGTCCCCGATGGCGGGCGGCGCACCTCGAGGACACGGTCGAACAGGTCGGCGCCGTCGTCGCGGTGGGTCACCATGATGATCGTCTGCGCGGGCGCGTTCGTGCCCGCCACCCTTGTCGTACCCGGTGCGCTGCCGAGCCGGGTCAGGTCCTCGACGACGGCGCGCGCCGTGGGCGGGTCGAGGTGGGCGACCGGCTCGTCGAGGAGCACGACGGGCCGTCCGCTGACGTGGGCGCGGGCGATGCCGAGGCGGGCGCGCTCGCCGCCGGAGAGCCCGCGTCCCGTCGACCCGAGCGTCGTGTCGAGGCCGTCGGGCAGGCTCTCCAGGAGAGACGTGAGACCGGCCGCGCGCAGGGCACGCTCGACGGCGGCGTCGTCGGCGTCGGGCCTCGCGAGCGTCAGGTTGTTGCGCAGGCTCGTGGCGAAGACGTGGGTCTCGTCGTCGACGACGGCGATGCGTGCGCGGGTCTCCTCGAGCGGCTGACCGAGCACGTCGGTCCCGCCGAGCCGGTAGGTCCCGCCCGACGGGTCGAGGTGACGGGCGAGCACGGCGAGCAGCGTCGACTTGCCGCTGCCGTTGGGTCCGGTGACGGCGATGCGGCTGCCGGCCGGCACGTCGAGGTCGGTCGGCGCGAGGTCGGTGCGCGCGCCGGTCCACGAGGCGGTGAGTGCCCGCGTCGTGACGTCACAGCCGGCGTATGCCGGGTGCCCGGGCCGCGTGCCTGACGTGTCGTCGGCCGCGTGGTCGGGGTCGCCCGCGTGGCCGGGGTCGCCCGCGCCGGCAGCGTGCCCGGCCTCGTCGGCGACGGCGGGCGTGAGGTCGAGCAGGGCGTCGATGCGCCGCTCGCTGCCGCGGGCCCGGGCGAGGGCGCGCATGGCGTCGACGAGCGGGGTGACGGCCTCGGAGACGGCGACCGGTGTCAGCACGAGGAGGGCCTTGACCGGCGTCGAGACGGCGAGGTCCTGGGCGATGACCGCGGTCGCGGCGACCGCCGCGCCGACGGCGACGAGGTAGAGCGAGGCGGCGGCCGCGCGACCTGCGCTGATGCGTCGGGTGATGCGGTCGAGGGAGGTGTGGGCGTCGTCGAGCCAGCCGAGCGCCGTGGCCCAGCCACCGACGGCGCGCAGCTCGCCCGACTGGTTCGCCATGAGCTCGCTGACGCGGGTCACCTCGGCGCGGGCGGCGAGCAGCTCCGGCAGGGATCGGGACTCGAGCCGGGTCGCGAGGAGGCTGATGAGGCACACGGCGACGCCGAGCCCGAGCATGACGAGGCCGACAGGCCGGGACAGCACCAGGGTGAGCGCGATGGCGATGCCGCCGGCGACCGCCGTGGAGATGACGGGCACGGTGACCCGCACCTGCGCGTCGACGACGTCGGTGAGGTCGTCGACGACCCCGGTCAGCACGTCGGAGCGGCGGCGTCGTCCGAGCCGGGCGGGCGTGAGCGGGACGAGCGCCTCGTAGGCAGAGGTCCGTCGGTCGGCGAGCATCCCGAGCGCGGCGTCGTGGCTCGTCAGGCGCTCCCAGTAGCGGAAGACAGGTCGGGCCATGCCGAAGGCGCGGACGGCGACGATCGCGGTGAGCAGGGTGAGGATGACGGGCTGCTGCGACGCCCGGACGATGAGCCATCCAGAGGTCGCGGTCAGGGCCATGCCGGACGCCGTGGCGATCCCGCCGAGCAGCCCGCCGCGGACCGTGCCCGCCGAGGGCCACCAGACCCGATGACGCGCGCCGCCGGTTCGAGGTGATGCCGGCCCCGACGTGGGGGGCGCGGTCACCTCGACGCGGGGGTCGGGCGTGGGGACGGCGCTCATCGCTCGCTCTCCTCTCCCGCGTCTCGAGGTGGTCCCGGCAGCGACGCCCCCGGGACCACCTCGAGCGGAGCGGCCAGGACGAGGTGGTGGTCGGCGTGCGCGAGCAGCTCGTCGCGGTGGGTGACGGCGACGACGACCCGGCGCTCGGCGAGCTCGGCGACGAGGGCGGCGACGTGTTCTGCGCCCTCGGGGTCGAGGTGCGCGGTCGGCTCGTCGAGCAGCAGCAGCGTCTCCGGGGCGAGCCAGGCGCGGGCCAGGGCCAGCCGTTGCCGCTGGCCGGCGGACAGGCCGAAGCCGTCGTCGCCGAGGTCGGCGGACAGCCCACCCGGCAGCGCCGCGACGACCCCGTCGACCCCGACGGCGCGCAGGGCCTCCCAGAGCTGGTCGTCGGTGGCCGGGTGGCCGATCGTCAGGGCCTGGCGCACCGAGCCGGTCGAGAGGAAGGGTCGCTGGGTCACGTAGTGCGAGGGGGGTGCCTCGACGGTGCCGGCGCCCGGGCGCCGGAGTCCGGCGAGCAGGTCGAGCAGCGTCGACTTGCCGACGCCGGAGGGACCGGTGACGACCGTGAGCCCGGGACCCGCCACGAGGTCGAGGTCCCGGACGACGGGAGCCGGCGACCCGGCATACGCGTAGGTGACGCCGGCGACCCGCACCTCCCCGACCCGGCTGACCTCCGGCGACACGACACCGAACGCGGCGTTCGGTGCGGGGGACTCGGCCACGGCCGGGGAGGGGTCGAGCTGGGCGAGGATCGCGTCGAGCGCGACGACCCCGTCGGCGGCCGCGTGGTAGTCCGCGCCGACCCGGCGCACCGGCCAGTACGCCTCGGGCGCCAGCAGGATGGCGACGAGCCCGGCGCCGAGCGTCATCGAGCCGTGCGAGAGCCGCAGGCCGACGGTGACGGCGACGATCGCGACGGAGATCGTCGCGAGCAGCTCGAGCGCGGCGGACGACAGGAAGGCGATGCGCAGGGTCTCCATCGTGGCGTGCCGGTGCCGGTCGCTGACCTCGCGGACCGTCGTGGCCTGGCGGTGGGCCCGGCCGTAGGTGACGAGCGTCGGCAGGCCGCGGACGACGTCGAGGAAGTGGCCGGACAGCGAGGCGAGGGCGGCCCAGCGGCGCTCGGTCGACTCGGCGGTGGCCTTGCCGATGAGGGCTGCGAAGACGGGTAGGAGGGGGAGGGTCAGCGCGACGACGAGGGCGCTCGGCCAGTCGACGACGACGAGCGTCGCGATGGCGAGCACCGGCACGACGGCCGCGGTGACGAGCGTCGGGAGGAAGCGGGCGGCATACGGCTCCACGGCTGCGGTGCCCGAGGTGGCCAGCGAGACGGCGGCGCCCGGCTCGAGCCGCGCGTCGGCGTCGACGGTGCCCCACCGGTGCAGCAGCGTCGCCCGCAGCGCCGAGGAGACGGAGACGCCCGCCCAGGCGGCGACCCGCTCGGTCGTGGCGGCCAGGAACGCCCGCACGAGGAAGAGCCCGAGCAGCCACGCGAGGGGAGACGTGAGGTCGGTCCCCTCGACGACCGCGACGACGACCGCCGACAGCCCGAAGGCCGTGGCGATCGTCGTGACACCGCTCGCGATGCCGGTCGCGGCGAGGACGGCGACGGGCCTCCGGGCGGCAGGGACCGCCCGGAGGAGTCGCGGGTCGAAGGGCTTCACGGAGCGGGTCCTCTCGATCTGTCGGACGGGCTGGTCGTCTGGACCAGAAGGTCAGCGGGAGACGGTCTCGCGCGGTGCGTCCTCGGGAATGTGCTTGACGGTCAGGCGCTTCCGGAAGACCCAGTACGTCCAGCCCTGGTACATCAGCACGATCGGCGTGAAGATCAGCGCGACGATCGTCATGACCTTGAGGGTGTAGTCGGTGCTCGACGCGTTCGCGATGGTGAGGTTCCAGTCCGGGTTCGTCGAGCTGGGCATGACGTTCGGGAAGAGCACGAGGAAGTACGTCGCGACCGCCATGGCGATGGTGACGGCCGTGCCGATGAAGGCCCACCCCTCACGTCCCGCGCGGTTGGCTGCGAGGGCGCCGAGGAGGGCGGCCGCCGCGACCACCGTGGTGACCCACGAGGCGAGCTTGCCGTCGGTGAGGCCGATCCAGAGGAGCAGGGCCACGGCGAGCACGGCGGCGACGAGCCCGACGCGCTCGGCGATCTGCCGCGCCTCGTGACGGATCTTCCCGTCGGTCTTGAGCGCCACGAAGATCGCGCCGTGGGTGAGGAAGAGCGCCACGAAGACGAGACCCCCGAGGAGCCCGGCCGGGTTGAGCAGCGTGAAGAGGTTGCCGGTGAACTCCTTGTTCGCGTCGATCGGCACGCCGCGCACGATGTTGGTCATCGCGACACCCCAGAGGAGCGCGGGCACGAGGGAGCCCCAGAAGATCGCCAGGTCCCAGCGGGCCTTCCACCGTGCCTCGGGCCGCTTGTGGCGGTACTCGAAGCCGAGGTTGCGCAGGATGAGCGCGACGAGGATGAGCAGCAGCGGCAGGTAGAAGCCGCTGAACAGCGTTGCGTACCAGTGCGGGAACGCCGCGAACGTGGCGCCACCGGCGGTGAGCACCCACACCTCGTTGCCGTCCCAGACCGGGCCGATGGTGTTGAGCAGGACGCGGCGGCGCTTCTCGGCGTCGACGGCGTCGGACGCGTAGCGCTTGCCGCCGAGGACGGGCAGCAGCATGCCGACGCCGAAGTCGAACCCCTCGAGCACGAGGTAGCCCGTCCAGAGGACGCCGAGGACGATGAACCAGAAGGTGGCGAGATCCATTGCAGCTCAGCCCTTCTCAGTAGGCGAAGACGAGGGGTGCGTCCTCGTCCCGGTCGGCGGGGTCCTGCGGCTCCTCGAAGGGCTCGGCCCCCTTGCGGACGTAGTGCAGGAAGAGCTTGATCTCGACGACGGCGAGCGCTCCGTAGAGGAGCGTGAAGACGACCATCGACGTGATGACCTCGCCCATCGAGACGCTCGGGGAGACCCCGTTGGCCGTCGTCATGAGGCCGAAGACGAGCCACGGCTGTCGGCCGACCTCGGTGAAGATCCAGCCGAAGCTGTTGGCGAGGACGGGAAGGAGCGGAGCGGCCAGGGCGGCATACGTCAGCCACCTCGCCGTCGGCGTGCGTCCCTTGCGCGTCATCCAGAGCACCGCGATGGCGATGAGCGCCGTGACGATGCCGAGCCCGATCATGAGACGGAACGTCCAGTAGGTGGTCGGGATGTTGGGGACGAAGGCGGTCGCGACGTCGGCCACCCGGGGGTTGCCGCTCGCGCCGTACGTCTTGGCGTACTCGGTCTTGAGGTCGTTGATGCCGCGCACCGCGCCCTGGAAGTTGCCGGTCGCGAGGAAGCTGAGCAGGCCGGGGACCTCGATGATCGCGTTGGCGTGCGAGCCGTCGAGCGAGCCGACCGTGAGCACCGAGAAGGGTGCTCCCTCGCCCGCGGGGACGGACTCGTAGAGCGCCTCGGCCGCCGCCATCTTCATCGGCTGCACCTCGGTCATGATCTTGCCCTGGACGTCGCCGGTGATGGTGACACCGATGGCGGCGACGAGCGTCATGACCGCGCCGATGCGCGTGGCCGTCCGGTACATCGGGGCGTCGGTCCGGGCCACGTCCTGTGCGTCGTCGACGGCGCGCTTGGCCTCGCGGCGCATCAGCCAGAGCGAGACGCCCATGACGACACCGGCGCCGGCCATGTAGGCGGCGAAGATGACGTGCGGGAAGGTGACGAGCTGGACCTTGTTGGTGAGCACCGCGAAGAAGTCGGTCAGCTCGGCGCGGCCGCTCGCGGCGTTGTACGTGTAACCGACCGGGTGCTGCATGAAGGAGTTGGCGGCGAGGATGAAGTACGCCGACAGCACCGTGCCGATGTGCACGAGCCACATCGTCGTCGCGTGCAGCTTCTCGGGCAGGCGCCCCCAGCCGAAGATCCACAGGCCGAGGAAGGTCGACTCGAGGAAGAAGGCGAGCAGGGCCTCGACGGCCAGCGGCGCGCCGAAGATGTCACCGACGAAGCGCGAGTAGTCGCTCCAGTTCATCCCGAACTGGAACTCCTGCACGATTCCGGTGACGAGACCGAGCGCGAAGTTGATGAGGAAGAGCTTGCCGAAGAACTTGGCCAGCCTCATCCACTGCGGGTTGTGCGTGCGCACCCAGGCGGTGTGGAAGACGGCGACGATGAGGGACATGCCGATCGTGATCGGCACGAAGAGGAAGTGGTACACGGTGGTGATGGCGAACTGCCACCGTGCCAGGTCCGTTGCACCCATGGGGGCTCCGCGAGGTCGCTCCAGAACTACATGACGTAGTAGATGCTAGCCGGTGGTCGTGCGCCGGACGGCCATGCTGTCCAAGGACGTGCGTGACGCCGCTCACGCGTCGCCCTTGACGTTCTTTGTAGCAGTGGATTAAATGATTGCGACAAAGTCAGGGAAGGGCTCGGCATGGATGCTCGCGTCGTCTCGTGGTACCTCGGGCCGGTGGTGCTGCTCGCGCTGGTCGTCAACCTCGCGCGGTGGCTCGGCTCGCGGCGTCTCGACGCCTTCGCGTCCCGGGCCCGCCGCCGGGCGACGCTCGGCTCCGTCGTCGGAGCACTGCTCGCGTATGCCGTCGTGCTCGGAGGCGTCGACCGTGCCGTCGCGTCGTCGTCCGACGAGGGCGCCACCGCGCACCCGGCCGTCCCTGCCCTCGCCGCGGTCGCGGGGATCCTCGTCGGCGCACTCTTCGAGCGGTGGGTGCCGCGCCTGGCCCGGCCTGGACGCAGAACGTCGCCTTCTCCCTCATCGCCCTCGGTCTCGTGGCCCTGGTCGTGGCGCTCTGCTCCCTCCTGTGGGGCGCGCCTGCCGTGCCGCGGTCGCACCGTGCGGCTGAGTCCGTCGCCGGGAACCTGCGGGTGGAGGTGACGTCCCGGTGACCGACGACCTGCGCATCGTCGTCGACCTCGAGGTCGCCGAGCCCCCCTTCGAGCAGGTCCGCGCGCAGCTGGCCGGGCTCATCGCGACGGGTCGTCTCCTGCCGGGCGACCGGCTCCCGACCGTGCGGGCGCTCGCCGCCGACCTCGGCCTCGCCGCCAACACCGTGGCGCGCGCCTTCAAGGAGCTCGAGGCCGCCGGTCTCGTCGAGACGCGGCGGCGCGCCGGCACCGTCGTGGCCTCCGGGGAGCACACGGCCGACGTCGCCGTCATGGCGCTCGCGGCAAAGTTCGCCGCGGCTGCCCGCGACGCGGGACTCGACGCCGCTGCAGCGGTCGACCTCGTCCGGGCGGCGCTGAAGGCGCAGACCGGCTGAGCGGTCGTATGCCGGGTCGCCGGGTCAGGCGTGCAGGTCAGGCGTGCCGGGCGGGCTGGGTGCCGAGCGGTCTCTGGGCGTCGTTGCGTGAGAGCGGGATCGGCCGGCGCAGCGGGTGCAGGAGGCGGCTCGTGTCGATCCGGCGCGACCGGTCACGACGGCCCGTGCGTGCAACGGCCGGGGCGGGCGCGGTGGCCGGCCGGGTCGTCTGCACGGCCCAGGCTCCGGCAAGGCGTGCGGCGTGTGGAGGGAGGCCCATGACGTGCTCCTTGTGCTCCTCGTGCTCGTACGGCTCGCGGAGTCTGCGAGCCTCGACGGTCAGAGTGGAGGGTCGCGACGGTGATACGTCATGCCCGCGGGACGGCATACGTTCTCGGCGCGCGCAGCGCCCTTACCGGTGGTAACTTCGCCGGAATCAGGAGACCCTCACTCCTCGGGGAGGCTTCGATGACGAAGCGCTGGTTCCGGGCCATCCGTCGACCTCTCGTCGCCGCCGCGGCTGCTGCCGTGGTCGGGGCGGCGGGACTGAGCACGGCCGCCGCCGCAGGTGATCCGTACACGCCGGTCAACCCGCAGAGTCCCGACTCGCAGGTCGACGTCACGGGACCGCCGTTCAGCGGCACGCAGCCCGACGGCACGGTGCGCGGCTACGTCGACGCGCACACCCACCTCATGTCGAACGTCGGTTTCGGCGGCAACATCGTCTGCGGGGCGACCTTCAGCGCCAACGGAATCGCCGATGCGCTCAAGGACTGCGACAACCACTACCCCAACGGCCAGGCCGCGCTCATCGAGAACCTCACCAACAAGTCCGGCGGCAACCCCCTCGCCACCCACGACCCCGTCGGCTGGCCCACCTTCGCCGACTGGCCGGCCTGGAGCAGCCTCACCCACCAGCAGATGTACTACAGGTGGGTCGAGCGGGCCTGGCGCGGCGGCCAGCGGATCATGGTCGCCGACGCCGTCAACAACAACGTCCTGTGCAGCCTGCCGACCCAGGTCAACCGCTACTCCTGCGACGACATGGACACGGTGCGCCGTCAGATCGCCGAGACGATTAAGCTCGAGGCGTTCGTCGACCAGCAGTACGGCGGTACCGGCAAGGGCTGGTTCCGGATCGCGTACTCCGCCGACGAGGCCCGCACCTACGTCGCCCAGGGCAAGCTCGCCGTCATCCTCGGCGTCGAGGTGAGCAACCCCTTCGGCTGCACGCTCATCCTCGGTGTCCCCGGCTGCACCAAGGCGCAGATCGACGCCGGGCTGACCGAGCTGCACGGCCTCGGCGTGCGCTCGATGTTCCTCTGCCACAAGTTCGACAACGCCCTGTGCGGCGTGCGTTTCGACGAGGGCACGCAGGGCGTCATCGTCAACGTCGGCAACTTGCTCAACACCGGCCAGTGGTGGCAGGTGCAGACGTGCACGGGTGAGCTGCACGACCACACCGTCGCGAACGGCGTCATCCCCAAGGAGCTCGCGCCCTACCTCCCGCTCGGCCTCGTCCTGCCGATCTATCCCGAGGGGCCGCACTGCAACCCGCGCGGGCTCTCGTCGCTGGGGGAGTACGCCCTGGCCGGGATGATGCGACGCGGCATGGTCGTCGAGGTCGACCACATGAGCGTCAAGGCGGCCTCGCGCACCCTCGACCTCCTCGAGGCCGCGAACTACCCCGGCGTCGTCTCGTCGCACTCGTGGATGGACACCCACTTCACCGAGCGCCTCTACCGGCTGGGCGGATTCGTCACCCAGTACGGCCACGACGCCGACGAGTTCGTCGACACGATGCACACCGACGAGGCGCTGCGCGCGAAGTACCACGTCGGCTACGGCTTCGGCATGGACATGAACGGCTTCGGCGGCACTCCGGCACCGCGGCCGGGCTCGACCGTGACCTACCCCTTCACGACGTTGGGGAGCGCCTCGGCCGATCGTCAGGTCACGGGCCAGCGCACGTGGGACTACAACGTCGACGGCGTCCCGCACTACGGCCTCATCCCCGACTGGGTCGAGGACATGCGTCGGCTCGGCGGCCAGCAGGTCGTCGACGAGCTCGCCCTGGGCGCCGAGTCCTACCTGCGGACGGCCCGCGCCGCCCAGACGTGGACGTCGCCGACCGACCTCGCCACGGGTCGCCCGGCGACGGCCAGCAGCTACCAGTGGGACCTCTTCACCGACTTCCGCGCGCCCCGCGCCCTGGACGGCCGGCGCGACACCCGCTGGGCGAGCGCCTGGAGCGACAACCAGTGGTGGCGCGTCGACCTCGGGTCCGCGCGGCAGGTCGGCCGCGTCGTCCTCGACTGGGAGTCGGCCCACGCCCGCGACTACCGCGTCGAGGTCTCGACCGACGGGTCGAGCTGGACGACGGTCGCGAGCCGCACGGGAGCCGACGGTGGCCTCGACGTGCTCGCCTTCACCCCGACGACGGCCCGCTACGTCCGCGTCGTCGGCACGAAGCGCGCCACGTCGTACGGCTACTCGCTGTGGGAGGTCGGCGTCCAGGCCACCTGACCCGCGCCGGCGAGCCGCCGGGGCAGGTCGCGGCGAGCGTCAGTCGACGAGGTCGATGTCCCAGCGCTCGTCACCAAGGCCTGGTGCCGTCCACGTCGGTTCGGGCCGCCACCGCGTCCACTCGTCGGCGAAGGGCCAGTCCTTGGCGGCGAAGGAGGCGCGGGCGTGCTCGGCGTTGTGCCGGATGGCGTCGGCCTGCTCGGCGCTCCCGCGGCCCTGCTCGACCGCGGCTTCGAGCTCGTCGGCGTCCTTGACGTTGACCGTGCCGTCGGCCTCGATCCACAGGTCGAGCACGTGGTCGCCGGTGAACGTCTCGGTGCCGGCGCGCTGGTGGACGGTCTCGAGGTTGACGTACCACCCCTCGAACTCCCAGCGGTCGTATGCCGCCGGGTCGGCCGGGTCCGTCGGCGCACCCTCGACATCGGGGACGTCCCAGAAGAGCCAGACCGACCACGGCACCCCGACCGGGGCGATCCGCAGGATGCCGGCGCCGCGCCAGCGCGACCGGGCCTGCACCCGACGGGCGTCGCGGAGGAAGCGCTCACCCATCGGCACGTCACGCAGGTCCGAGCCGTCGGCATACCGCTTGGTCAGGTGCACGGTGCCGGGGGCGAGCCACGCGACGAGGCCGCTCTCGTCGTCGCGGACGACCCGCATCGGCGACGCGGTCTCGGGGCGTCCCGGCTCCCACGCGTGGTCGCGGTAGCGCCACATGACGACGTCGCCGGGCTCGAGGAAGGGCGGCACGCCGAGGGGACGTGCCCCGTCGGGTGCCGTGACGGCATACGGCTCGAGCACCGGCCCGCCGGACGGTGTGCTCATGCCTTCGGCCGCTCGTCGACGATGCGGCGGGCCTTGCCGATGGACCGCTCGATGGACCCGGGATCGCGCACCTCGACGCGGCACGTCGTGCCGATGCGGGCCTTGATCGTGTGCTCGAGCGTGCGGGCGATCTGCTCGGCGGCGCCGGCCTCGAGACGCTCCAGCGGCTCGACGAGCACGGTCAGCTCGACCATCCGGCCGGGCTGGGTCAGGACGCACTGGAAGTAGGGAGACAGGCGCGGGTCGGCGAGGACGTGCTCCTCGATCTGCGTCGGGAAGACGTTGACGCCGCGGACGATCATCATGTCGTCGGTGCGTCCGGTGACCTTCTCCATCCGCCGCATCGACGGCACGGCCGTGCCCGGCAGCAGCCGGGTCAGGTCGCGGGTGCGGTAGCGGATGACCGGCATCGCCTGCTTGGTCAGCGACGTGAAGACGAGCTCACCGACCTCGCCGTCGGGCAGCACCTCCTCGGTGACCGGGTCGATGACCTCCGGGTAGAAGTGGTCCTCCCAGATGTGCAGGCCGTCCTTGGTCGTCGCGGCCTCCTGGGCGACGCCGGGCCCCATGACCTCCGAGAGGCCGTAGATGTCGACGGCGTCCATCCCGGTGCGGCGCTCGATCTCCCGGCGCATCGACTCCGTCCACGGCTCGGCGCCGAAGATCCCGACCTCGAGGCTCGTCGCGGCGGGGTCGATGCCCTCGCGCTCCATCTCGTCGAGCAGGCTGAGGAAGTAGCTCGGCGTGACCATGATGACGCGCGGTCGGAAGTCGCGGATGAGCTGCACCTGCCGCTCGGTCATGCCGCCGCTGACCGGCACGACGGTCGCGCCGAGCCGCTCGACGCCGTAGTGCGCGCCGAGGCCGCCGGTGAAGAGGCCGTAGCCGTACGCGACGTGGATGACGTCACCCGGGTGGCCGCCGGCCAGCCGGATCGACCGGGCCATGAGGTCGGCCCACGTGTCGATGTCGTCCTTCGTGTAGCCCACCACCGTCGGGCGTCCCGTGGTGCCGGAGCTCGCATGGACGCGGACGACCTGCTCGCGCGGCACGGCGAACATCCCGAAGGGATAGTTGGCGCGCAGGTCCGCCTTGGTCGTGAACGGCATACGGCCCACGTCGTCGAGCGACGTCAGGTCGTCGGGGTGGAAACCCTTGGCGTCAAAGGCTTCCCGATAGTGCGGGACGTTGTCGTATGCCGTCCGCACCGTCCGCTTGAGCCGCTCGAACTGGGTGTCCCGCAGCTCGTCGACCCCGATCGTGGGGATCTCGTGGTCGGGCAGGCTCGGGCGGCTCTCGGGTGACTCCGTCGTCATGGCCGCCATTGTGTCCCACGAGACCCGGGCCCAACCATCGAGAGGCCGCCCGTTGTCCCCGGTGCCCGTCGAGAGGCGGATGGTGGCCCCCCGAGACGGACGAGAGGCCACGTCGTGTCGCACGACGTGGCCTCTCGAAGGGCGGAGGCGACCGGAAGTGGCCTCTCGAGGGTCAGGCGTCCGGGGGCGTCGCGCCCGCCGAGGCGGAGTCGGAGCCCTGGGCAGCGGCCGCGGCCGCGTCGTCGTCGGCACGTGCCTCGTCGCGCTCCGTGCGCATGCGCTTGAGGAACGACCGCGTCCGCTCGTGCTGGGGGTTGCCGATGACGTCCTTCGGCTTGCCCTCCTCGACGACGACCCCGCCGTCCATGAAGACGACGTGGTCGGCGACGTCGCGCGCAAAACCCATCTCGTGCGTCACGACGATCATCGTCATGCCCTGGTCGGCGAGGTCGCGCATGACGCGGAGCACCTCACCGACGAGCTCGGGGTCGAGGGCCGACGTCGGCTCGTCGAAGAGCATGAGCTTCGGCTCCATGGCGAGCGCCCGGGCGATGGCGACGCGCTGCTGCTGGCCACCCGAGAGCTGGGCCGGGTAGGCGCTCGGCTTGTCACCGAGCCCGACCTGCTCGAGCAGCTCGAGAGCCCGCGCCTTCGCCTGCTTCTTGCCCGTCCCCCGCACCTGGACTGGTGCCTCCATGACGTTCTCGAGGGCCGTCATGTGCGGGAAGAGGTTGAAGCGCTGGAAGACCATGCCGATCTCGCGGCGCTGCGCGGCGACCTGCTTGTCGGTGAGGTGGTGCAGCTGCCCGCCGTCGTCGCGGAAGCCGACGAGGTCGCCGTCGACCCAGATGCGGCCGCCGTCGATCTCCTCGAGCTGGTTGATGCAGCGCAGGAACGTCGTCTTGCCCGAGCCCGACGGCCCGAGGAGGCAGACCACCTCGCCGCGATGCACGTCGAGGTCGATGCCCTTGAGCACCTCGTTGCCGTGGAAGCTCTTGAGGACGTTGAGGGCCCGGACGAGCGGCTGGTCCTCGCCGGTGCGCGAGCGTGCGTCGGGCCCCGACGTGGTGGTGGTGTCTGACATCAGGCGCCTCCCGCCCCGGCCGGTCGCGCGAAGCGCTTGTTGGGTGCACCCGTGCCGAAACCTCGGCCGAAGCGCTTCTCGAGGAAGTACTGCCCGACCATGAGGAGCGACCCGACGATGAGGTACCACGCGGTCACGGCGACGAACGCCGGCATGATGAGCAGCGTCCGGTTGCCGATCGCGCTCGTCTGGTAGTAGAGCTCGGTGATGACGGGGATCGCCGAGAGCAGCGAGGTGTCCTTCACCATGGCGATGGTCTCGTTGCCCGTCGGCGGCACGATGACGCGCATCGCCTGGGGCAGCACGATCCGGCGCATGGCCTGGCCGCGGTTCATGCCGAGTGCGGCAGCCGCCTCGGCCTGGCCGCGGTCGACCGACAGGATGCCGGCACGGGCGATCTCGGCCATGTAGGCGGCCTCGGAGAGGCCGAGGCCGATGATGCCGGCGAGCAGCGTGCTCGAGAACTGGTTGACGTTGAGGGTGAAGAAGGTGAAGTCGCTCGACAGCCCTATGAACGAGGCGAGCTGCTGGCCGAACGGCACCCCGAAGTCGAGCTTGTTGTAGAGGAAGCCGACACCGCTGCCGATCATCGCGAGGAGCACGAGGCGGGGGATGCCGCGGAAGAACCACGTGTAGACGAAGGAGACCCCGCGCAGGATGGGGTTCTCCGACAGGCGGAGCACGGCGATGATGATGCCGCCCACGATGCCGATGGCCATCGAGCCGATGGTGCCGACGATGGTGCCCTTCCAGAGCCCCTCGAGCACCGGCGTCTGCTGCATGATCTCCACCGCCTTGGCGAAGTTCCAGCGCGGGTTGGTCAGGAACGAGCTGACCATCATGCCGATGAGCAGGAGGATGACGGCCAGTGCGACCCATCGGCCGGGGTGGCGCACCGGCCGGGCGTCGATGACGCCCGGCCGTTCCGAGGTGGAGTCGGTCATCGGCGTGCTCAGGGGTTGACGGCGAAGGTGTCGACGGCGCCGGCCTCGACGGAGTACTGCTTGAGCGCCGCCTCGTAGCTGCCGTCGGCCTTGGCCGCCTTGAGCGCCTCGACGAGCAGGTTGGCGAAGTCGGTCTGGTCCTTCGGCACGACGTAGCCGTAGGGGGCCGAGTCGTAGATCTCGCCGAGGGCCTCGAGCGTGCCCGTCTGCTTCACGGCATACAGCCCGACCGGCGAGTCGGCGAGCATGGCGACCGTCTTGCCGCTCGCGACGTCGGCCGTGACCTGGTCCTGACCGGTCTGGATGACCTGGGTGATGCCCGGCTTGCCGGCGTCGGTGCACTTCTTGCTGCGGGCGGCGAGGTCCTCGGCCTGCACGGTGTCCTTCTGGGCGCCGATGCTCTTGCCGCAGGCGTCGTCGATGCTGACCTTCTCGGGGTTGCCCTTGGCGACGACCCACTGCGTGCCGGCGCTGTAGTAGCTCACCATGTTGACCTGCTTCTTGCGCTCAGGGTTGATGGTGAAGCTCGAGACGCCGACGTCGTACTTGCCGCTCGTGACGCCGAGGATGATCGTGCCGAACCCGGCCGGGACGTACTCGGTCTTGAGGCCAAGCTTGGCGGCGACGGCGTTGAACACCGAGATGTCGAAGCCCTCGACGGTCTTGCCGTCGGTGCCGAGCATCTCGTTGGGGGCGTAGGTCGGGTCGGTGCCGACGACGATCTTGCCCGCGGACTTGATCTTGGCGGGGACCTTGGCCGCGAGGGCCTGGTCGACGCCACCCCCGGCGGCCGACGTCCCGGCCGGGGTGCCGCCCGCGCCGGGCGTGGTGGACATCGAGTCCGACCCGCAGGCGGAGAGCGTGAGGCCGGCGGCGACGAAACCGGTGACGGCGATGAGGGACATGCGACGCATCAAGATGGTCCTTCCGGGGCGAACAGGTCGTTCTGGGCGATCAGGCGCGACGGGGCGCCGGCTGATTGGCCGATCCTTCCACCTTTCGGTGCGGGTGCCCACGGATGGTGCCGAACCGTTAGCGGGGACACAGGAACGCCCCGGGCGAGCCGGCCCGGGGCGCTCCCTGACGGCATACGTGCGTATGCCGTGTCGCGGGCTAGCGCTTGAAGCGGATGACGCTGCCCGGCGCGTTGATCTCCGGCCCGTTGGGCCCGAAGCTGATGTCGGCGAACTGACCCACGTAGAGGTAGCCGCCGTGGACCTCGACGGCGAGCGGCCGGTCGACGGTGACGGCGGTGGACCGCGTGCCGTGCGCGAACTTCGTGACCTTCGCCCCGAAGAGCTCGGTGGCGTAGAGGGTTCCGTCGGAGGCGACGGCGACGTTCGTCGCGCCGAGCAGCCCGCTCGCGACCGTGGTGCGCGCTCCGGTCGAGGCGTTGACCTTGAAGACCTTGCCGCGGGCGCCGAGGGCCGGGCTCTCGGGGCCGCCCGGCAGGATCGACACGTAGAGGGCGCCGTTCTGGTCGACCTCGACGTCGGTCGGCACGGGCTCGAAGGCGTACGTCACCCCGACGAGGCAGTCGAAGGCGCCGGCGGGTGCCCCGGCCTCACCCGCGATGGCGTCGACCATCGGCTGGGTCAGCGTCACCGGCTGTGGCGGGAGCACCGCGACCGTCGAGACGTGTCCCGTCCGGTCGACCTTGAGCACGGCGTTCATGCCGGCGTCGGCGACGTACCAGCCCGACGCGCTCCACGCGACGGAGTACGGGTGCGTGTCCGTGATGCCGGTGTAGGTGGCCGGGCCTCCGGTGAGCCCGCCGAGGATCTCCTCGGCGCACGGGTTGCCGTTGGCGACGATCCCGTACGTGACGGCCCCGTCCGGGTTGTGCACGGCCTCGTACTGGGCGAGGTCGGCCACGACATCCGGTCGGCCGCTCGCGTGGATGGTGAGGGCGGCCACGGAGTGGTCGTCGTTGCTCCACGCGTACGCGTATGCCGTGCCGTCGGGCGAGAAGTCGATGCCGGCCAGCCCGGGCGCCTCGGCGAGGGGCGCCGACGCGCCGGTGCGCGTCAGGGTCCCGGAGAACCCGTCGGCGACGTAGACCTTCTGCTGGTTCACCGCGAGGTTGAACGGTCCGAGCTGGAACTCGGAGAGGACCTTGTGCCAGTTCATGCTGTCGGCGGTCGCCCCCGGTGCTCCCGCCAGTCCGATCGCGGCCACCCCGCATGCGACCGCAGCCACGGCTTTCACGCGTAGCTTTCGTGCCATGTGTCAAACCCCCTACTCGATATCAAGGGGGGCCTGAGTCCCCGCGCCCGACCGCCCCCTGTGGCGTCCCTTGACGTCGTGCCCTCGACGGTAGGAGCGCAGGGCGCGTCTGTCCCCGGAATCGACCCGGTTAACGTCCTCGGCGTCCGCTCGGGTAGTCTTTGTCCCAGTGGCCCGCCCAGTTCTGCCTCGGGCCGCTTCTTCTTGGCCTGGCGGAGAATCGCCGGCCCCGTCGATTCGCTCTTGCGCCGCGACACCTCACAGCTGAGGCCCTTCGCGCCGGGCAGAACGACCGCTTCCACTTTTTTGGAGTACCCACCTGTGTCCACTGACACGAACTTCGCCGTTCTCGGCGTGCCCGCCGACCTCGTCACGATCCTCGACGGTCTCGGCATCACCACCCCGACCCCCATCCAGGCCGCGACGCTGCCCGACTCCCTGGCCGGGCGCGACGTCCTCGGCCGTGGCCGCACCGGCTCCGGCAAGACGTACGCCTTCCTGCTGCCGCTGCTGACGCGCCTCTCGCAGTCGCGTCGGAGCCGTCTGGCCCGCCGTCCGCGCGCGCTCGTCCTCGCCCCGACCCGCGAGCTCGTCACGCAGATCGACACCGCGATGGCCCCGCTCGCCAAGGCGCTCGGGCTCAACTCGCAGACGATCTTCGGCGGCGTCGGCCAGAACCCGCAGGTCCAGGGCCTCCGCAACGGCGTCGACGTCATCGTCGCCTGCCCCGGTCGCCTCGAGGACCTCATGCAGCAGGGCCACGTCAACCTCGACAGCATCGAGGTCACGATCCTCGACGAGGCCGACCACATGGCCGACCTCGGCTTCCTGCCGGGCGTGCGCCGGATCATGGAGAAGACGCCCCGCAACGGCCAGCGTCTCCTCTTCTCGGCGACGCTCGACGGTGCGATCAACGTGCTCGTCAACAAGTTCCTCCACCAGCCCGTGACGCACGAGGCCGACTCCGCGCAGTCGCCCGTCTCGACGATGAGCCACCACGTGCTCCACGTCGACAACGGCTCGCACCTGCCGGTCATCCTCGACCTCACCGCGGCCCCCGGCCGCAAGGTCGTCTTCACGCGCACCAAGCACCGGGCCAAGAAGCTCGCCAAGCAGCTCAACGCCTCGGGAGTTCCGGCCGTCGAGCTGCACGGCAACCTCAGCCAGGGTGCCCGCACGCGCAACATGGACGACTTCCATTCGGGCCGGGCGCAGACGCTCGTCGCGACCGACATCGCCGCTCGCGGCATCCACGTCGACGACGTCGCGCTCGTCATCCACGCCGACCCGCCCGTCGAGCACAAGGCCTACCTCCACCGCTCGGGCCGCACGGCCCGCGCCGGCAACGACGGCATCGTCGTGACGATGATGCTCGACGAGCAGGTGCGTGACGTGCGCGACCTGACCCGCAAGGCCGGCATCAAGCCGACCACGACGCGTGTCCAGCTCGGCCACCCGCTCCTGACCGAGCTCGCCCCCGGCGACCGGTCGTATGCCGGCGGCCTCGTCCGCGAGGACGCCCCGGCCCGTTCGGGCTCAGGCTCGGGCTCGAACTCGGCGTCCGGCGGCTCCGGCCGCGGCCGTGGTCGTGCGCGTGGCCAGGGCGGCGCCACCATCACCGGTGGTGGCCGTGGCGCAGGCCGCGCGGCCGGCGAGAGCGGTCGTGGGCCCGGTGCCGGTGGCCGCGGCTCGGGCCGTGGTCGCTCCGGTCAGGGCGGCGAGGGCCAGACCGGCGGTCGCCGGTCGGCCGGCGGCGCAGGCGGCTCCGGCCGTCGTGGCGGCTCGTCGACGGTCTACACGAGCAGCAGCAGCGGCAGCGCCGCGGCGTTCTCCGCCGGCACCCGTGCCGGTGGCCGCCGCTCCCGCTGACCCACCACCCTCTTTTCAACCGTCGAGAGGCCACAAACCGGGCTCAATTTCCCCGGATCGTGGCCTCTCGCGGTCAGGGACGCCCGGTTTGTGGCCTCTCGACGTGTGGCGGGGCTCGGTTTGTGGCCTCTCGACGGTGGATGGTCAGGGTCAGGGGCGCTTGAGGCTGCGGCTCCGGCCGCGGAACTCGGCGATGATCTGACCGTCCGACTCCCGTCTGACCGTCACGTCCGTGATGCCGCTGCGCCCGAACGCCGAGCGCACGTGGCCCTCGGCGACGAGCACGTCACCGAGCCGGCCCGGCGCGGTGAAGGAGATGTCGGCCCCGGCCGCCACCGTGAGGCGCCCCCGCGAGTTGCAGGCGAGCGCGAAGCACGAGTCGGCCAGGGTGAAGATGTAGCCGCCGTGGCAGATGGCGTGACCGTTGACCATGTCGTCGCGGATCGCCATCCGCACGACGGCGTGGTCCTGCTCGACGACGGCGGCCTCCATGCCGAGGCGCCGCGAGGCCACGTCGTCGTCCCACATCTGACGGGCGAACACGACCCCGGCCTCGACGTCGTGGCCGTCCCCGCCGCCGGCGGGCAGCTGGGTCTCGCTCACGAGACGCTCCCGTCGGTCAGGGCCGGGCTCGGCCGGTAGCGACCGCCCGGGAAGGCCTCGTCGAGCTCGGCCACCTGCCGGGCGACGACGTCGAAGCCGATCTCGCGCCCCCAGGCGATGGGGCCCTTCGGGTAGCGGGTGCCGAGCTGCATCGCCGTGTCGACGTCGTCGGCGCCCGCCTCGCCGCGCGCGACGAGGTCGACGGCCTCGTTGACGAGCATCGCGAGGGTGCGAGCGAGAGGGTCGGTCGCGATCGGTCCGCCGACGAGGCGCTCGGCGAGCTCGACGTCCGGCTCGGCGCCGGTGACCGAGCCGTCGGCGGCATACGCGTACACCCCCGAGCCCGTCTTGCGGCCGAGCCGGCCCGCCTCGACGAGACCCTGCTGGAAGGCCGTCGGCGCGTAGCGCTCGTCGCGCCCGGTCTGCTCCCACACCGACGTGCCGACGGCGAGGTTGACGTCCTGCCCGATGAAGTCGGTGAGCTCGAGCGGCCCCATCGGGAAGCCGCCCTTCTCGCGGAGCACCCAGTCGACCGTGGCCGGATCGGCGACGCCGCTCTCGACGATGCGCTGCGCCTCGCCGTAGAAGGGGCGCGCGACGCGGTTGACGATGAAGCCCGGGGTCGAGCGACACCGCACCGGCGTCTTGCCCCACGCGTCCATGAGCGCGACGGCGTGCTCGACGAACGCCCGGGCGGTGCGCTTGCCGTGCACGACCTCGACGAGGCGCATGACGGGCGGCGGGTTGAAGAAGTGCAGGCCGAGCACGCGCTCGGGGTCGGGCACCTCGGCGGCGATGTCGTCGATGTCGATGCTCGACGTGTTCGTCGCGAGCACCGTCGTCGACGGCTGGTGGTCGGCGAGGTCGGCGAAGATCCGACGCTTGAGGTCGAGGTCCTCGGGGACGGCCTCGATGACGAGCCCGCACTCGGGCAGCTCCTCGATCGAGGCGGCCGGCGTGATGCGCGCCAGCACCGCCGACGCGTCGTCGGCGGACAGGCGGCCCTTGTCGACGTGCCGCGTGAGGGCCGCACCGATCTTCTCGACCGCCGCGGCCGCGGCGCCCGGCACGGCGTCGACGAGGGTCACGGCGTGGCCCGCGGTCGCCGCGACCTGGGCGATGCCGGCACCCATGGCTCCCGCCCCGATGACCCCGACCGGTCCGAAGGCGGACTCGTGGGTGTGCGCTGCGCCGGCCTCGGTGGTGTCCGTGTCCATGCCCGCCATCCTGCCGCGTGGCCCGCCCCGGGTGCGCGGCGGGCGGTCGCGGGCTGCGCGCGACGGCATACGGCCGCGGTGTGGGCCGGGGCTAGCATCGACCCGTGACTGCACCGGCAACGACGCCCACCCACCCCCTCCTCGACGCGCACGCGGGAGTCCTCGACGAGATCCGTCAGGCCCTGACGAGCCGCAGCTGGTACTCCCGCTACCCCGAGTCGCCCAGCCCCCGCGTCTACGGCGAGACCGCCGCGGCCGACGGGCTCGCCGCGCACGAGGCCCACCTGGGCGGGGCGTATGCCGCCCTGTCGGGCCAGCCGACCGACGGGACGTTCGTGGGGAGCGAGGTGTCGCCCTACGGGCCGACCCTCGGGGTCACCTACCCGGCGCTCGACGTCGAGGCCGGGCTCACCGCCGCGCGCGCGGCGATGCCGGCGTGGCGCGACGCAGGACCGCAGGTGCGGGCCGCGGTGTGCGTCGAGATCGTCGACCGCATCAACAGGCGCAGCTTCGAGATCGCCAACGCCGTCATGCACACGTCCGGTCAGCCGTTCGTCATGTCCTTCCAGGCCGGGGGACCGCACGCGCAGGACCGCGCCGTCGAGGCCGTCGCTGCCGGGCTCGTCGAGCAGGAGCGTGTGCCCGCGTCCGTCGTCTGGGAGAAGCCGGACCGCGACCGCGAGGGCAAGCCCGCGCCGACGCGGATGCAGAAGGACTACCGCCTCGTGCCGCGCGGGGTCGCGCTCGTCATCGGCTGCAACACCTTCCCGACCTGGAACGCCTACCCCGGCATCTTCGCCTCGCTCGTCACCGGCAACCCGGTCGTCGTCAAGCCGCACCCGCGCGCCGTGCTGCCGCTCGCGATCTCCGTCGAGGTCGCGCGCGAGGTCCTGGCCGAGGCGGGCTTCGACCCCGCCCTCGTCCAGCTCGCGCCCGAGGCGGACGGGCAGGGGCTCGCCAAGACGCTGGCCGAGCGCGACGAGGTCGCGATCATCGACTACACCGGCGGCCCGACGTTCGGCGCGTGGCTCGAGGAGTCCGGGGCCGCGCACGGCAAGCTCGTCTACACCGAGAAGGCCGGTCTCAACTCGATCGTCGTCGACTCCACCGACGACCTGCGCGGGATGCTCGGCAACCTCGCCTTCAGCCTCACCCTCTACTCCGGCCAGATGTGCACGGCGCCGCAGAACCTCTACGTGCCCGAGGCCGGCGTCGAGACGGACGAGGGCCACCTGTCGTTCGACGAGTTCGGTGACCGTCTCGCCGCGGCCGTCGCTCGCCTCACCGGTGACGACGCCAAGGCCGTCGAGCTGCTCGGCGCGACGGTCAACGACCAGGTCCGCGCCAACGCGGACTCCCTCGCCTCGATCGCCGAGGACGCCGACGGCCGGGTCGTGCTCGACTCCCGCCGTGTCACGCACCCGACGTGGGGCGACGCCGTCGTGCGCGCCCCGGGGCTCGTCGCCGTCGACGTCGCCCGCGAGGACGTCTACACGCAGGAGTGCTTCGGTCCCGTCGGCTTCCTCATCCGGACGGCCTCGACGGAGCAGTCGCTCGCGCAGCTCGCCGACACCGTGCGCGAGCACGGGGCCATGACCGCCGCCGTCTACTCGACGAGCGACGCCGTGCTCGACGCGGCGCGCGACGCGGCTGCCGAGGGCGGGGTCGCCCTGTCCGAGAACCTGACCGGGCAGATCTTCGTCAACCAGACGGCGGCCTTCTCCGACTTCCACGGCACCGGCGCCAACCCCGCCGCGAACGCCGCCTACACCGACGCCGCCTTCGTCGCGAACCGCTTCCGCGTCATCACGTCGCGCCGTCACGTCTGAGCGGCCGGTGGTCCTCGCTCCAGCTCAGCTCAACCGGGCGACCTTGCAGCGCAAGGTGGTCCGGACCCTCGTCGGGTCCCAGATCCTCAGTGGTGTCGGCATGGCCTGCGGCATCGCCGTGGGCGCCCTCCTTGCCGAGGACCTCAGCGGCACCGAGGCGCTCGCCGGCGTCGGCACGACCGCCCAGGTGCTCGGCACGGCACTGCTGACGATCCCCGTCGCCCGCGCGACGGCCGCCCGCGGCCGCCGCGTCGGGCTCCGGTGGGGCCTGGCCGTGGCGTTCGTCGGTGCGGCTGTGGTGCTCGTGGCCGCCGTCGTCCGGTCGTTCCCGCTCTTCGTCGTCGGCATGTTCCTCTTCGGCGGCGGCACGACCGCCAACAACCAGACGAGGTATGCCGCGGCCGACCTCGCCGACCCGACGCATCGCGGACGCGACCTGTCGACCGTCGTGTGGGCCACGACGATCGGGTCCGTCGTCGGTCCCAACCTCGTCGGCCCGGGCAAGGCCCTCGCGCACACCCTCGGTCTGCCCGAGCTGGCGGGGACGTTCCTCTTCTCGCTCGTCGGCTTCGTGCTGGCGTGGCTCGTCGTCGACCGGCTGCTGCGCCCCGACCCGCTGCTCACAGCCCGCGCCCTCGACGCCGCCGACCGCGAGGAGGGCCGGCGCGCCGCAGCGTCCGCAGCGTCCGCAGCGTCCGCAGCGTCCGCCGCGTCCGCCGCGTCCGATGCTGCAGGCGCGGTTCAGCCTGCCGACGTCGTGGCCGACCCGGCATCCGGCGGGGTCGCCGACGTGCCCAACCACGACGGCTCGATGCGTCGCGGCTTCGCGGTGGTGCGCTCGAACCCCCGTGCCCTCCAGGCGATGCTCGTCATGGCCCTCGGCCACCTCGTGATGGTCAGCGTCATGGTCATGACGCCGATCCACATGAAGCACGGTCATGCCGAGCTCGAGGTCATCGGCTTCGTCATCTCGGTGCACATCCTCGGGATGTTCGCCCTGTCGCCGCTCGTGGGTGCCGCGGTCGACCGGTGGGGAGCGCCGCCCGTCGCCATGGCCGGCGGGGTCGTTCTGTCGCTCGCATCGCTGCTCGCGTCGCGCTCGCAGGCCGGCTGGTCGGGTCTGCTGCTCGTGGCCCTCTTCCTGCTCGGGGTCGGGTGGTCGTGCACGCTCGTGTCGGGCTCGACCCTGCTCACGTCGGTCGTGACGACCGACGAGCGTCCCGCGACCCAGGGGCTGGCCGACGTGCTCATGGGCCTCGCCGGTGCCGGGGGAGGCGTGGCGGCGGGCGTCGTCGTCGGGTCGCTCGGCTACTCGGTGCTCGCGGCGGGATCGGCCGCGGTGGGCGTCGTCATCCTCGTCGTCGGAGCTGCACGCGTGAAGCGCGGTTCCGCCGTCGCGTGAGCGTCGTCCCGTGAGCGTCGTCCCTGGAAGGTCGCGGGTCGCGCGGCCGCCTAGGTGTACCCGGCCATGACGTTGGTAGCAGCGAGCCTGCTTGAACGAACGAGAACCTCCGAATGGGATGTGGCTTGTCTAAGGCCCACTCCAACCCGGAGGTTCTCGTGTCCCACGGTAGTGCCCGGCTGACCGTCCATGGTCGGCGCCTGATCGTCCAACGCCACCAGGCCGGCTGGCCCCAGGCCCACATCGCGGCCGCGATGGGCATCTCGCGCAAGTGTGTGAAGACGTGGATCGATCGGTACGCCGCTGAAGGCGAAGCCGGTCTGATCACGCGCTCGTCACGGCCTCACCACATGCCCACCAGGACCAGCGAGGAGCTCGAGCAGAAGGTCTTGGCTGCCCGCGCCACGCATCGGGACGGCCCGGACGTGATCGCCCCGAAGGTCGGGGTGCCGGCCCGGACGGTGTCAAGGATCCTGCGCCGACACCGGGTGCCCTACCTGCGCGACTGTGACCCGATCACGGGTGAGGTGATCCGGTCTTCGAAGCAGACCGCCGTGCGCTACGAACGCGAACGGCCCGGTGAGTTGGTGCACATGGACGTCAAGAAGATCGGCCGCATCCCTGACGGCGGTGGCTGGCGCGTGCACGGTCGCGGCATCGCCCGTGACCGGGTCAACGGCCCGGGCTACGACTACGTCCACTCGCTCGTCGATGACTATTCCCGCCTGGCATACAGCGAGGTCCTGCCCGACGAGAAGGGCGTGACCTGCGCGCAGTTCCTGCAACGCGCGATCGCTGCCTTCGCTGATCACGGCATCCCCCGGATCGAGCGGCTGATGACCGACAACGCGTGGGCCTACCGGTACTCGCTACGAGCCGTGTGTGCCGAGCACGGCATCACCCAGAAGTTCATCAAGCCGCATTGCCCGTGGCAGAACGGCAAGGTCGAAAGACTCAACCGCACCCTGGCCACCGAGTGGGCCTACCGCACGGCCTACGCCAGCAACGCCGAACGCGTCGCCGCTCTTGCGCCATGGCTCGAGCACTACAACACTGAACGCCGCCACAGCGCCCTACGAGGTCACCCTCCAGTCAGCCGACTGCAACCAACCTGATGGCCGGGTACACCTAGGGCTGGGCGGCGTCTGCGCCACCGCGAGGATCCCGGGGCGCGAGGACGCCGGGCTGGTCCGCCCTGACGCCGAGGACCGTCTCGATGAGGGTCGGCACGTCGCCGGGCAGGAAGGGCGCGTCCGTCATGACGCGGCAGTAGACGATGGCGCCGGCCAGGGCGATCGCGGCCGTCTCTGGGTCGACCCTCGCCGGGAAGGTCCCGTCCGCCACGCCGTCGGCGATGGCCTGCACGAGGGCTAGCCGCCGCTTCGCCGCGTAGGCGTGGTGGAAGGCGCGGACGTCGCGGTCGTGCTCGGCTGCCTCGATCAGCGCCGGGGTGCACCCGGTGATCGCGGGGTCGGCGAAGGCACCGGACAGGTGGCGCAGCAGCTGGTCGACCCGGTCGAGCGCCGATGTCGGGACGAGGGTGGCGTTGCCGGGCGGCTGGACGTTCAGGGTCTCCAGTGCGTCTGCGACGAGCGCCAGCTTGCCGGGCCAGTGACGGTAGATGGTGCTCTTGGCCACCCCGCTGCGCCTGGCGACCGACTCGATCGTGAAGGCGCCGTAGCCCCGCGAGGCGAGCTCGGCCAGCGCCTCCAGCTTGACCACCTCGTGGGTGCGCTCGACGCGAGGGTCCGGCCGTCGCTCCGGGCGTTCGGTGCTGCTCACTGTCGGGGGTTCCTGTGCGGGTTGGGGTGGCCGTCTCTTCAATCGTACGCTGTCGGTTCGGTGTGAAACGCATCCGTTGCATAGATGACGCAGTCGGCGTAACGTCGTCGAGGTCAGGACATCGACGAGAGACGGAGGCACGAGCCATGGCCGTCGGAGTGCGCTACATCGTCGACGACGTCGCGACCGCCGTGGGGTTCTACACCCAGCACCTCGGCTTCGACGTCGAGATGGGCCCGCTCCCGGGCTTCGCGATCCTGGTGCGGGGCGACCTGCGCCTGCTGCTCAACCAGCCCGGCGCGGGCGGTGCCGGGCACGCGGGAGAGCGGGACGGACGATCTCCCGCCCCGGGCGGATGGAGCCGGTTCCAGCTCGTGACCGACGATCTCGACGCTGAGGTCGAGCGGCTGCGTGGAGCGGGCGCGGCGTTCCGGGGCGTCATGGCCGAGGGGGCCGGGGGCCGCCAGATCCTCGTGGAGGACCCGTCGGGCAACCCGGTCGAGCTGTTCGAGCCGGCGAGCGGCTGAGCGCAGGTGAGCCTCGGGCGCCCTCAGGTGAGCAGTGTCAGGACGAGGCCGACGAGGGGCAGGGTGCCCTGCGTGAGCGCTGCTCGCACGTAGCTCCGGCCCGTCGTGACGAGGACGGCCGCGGCAGCGACCATCGAGCCGGTGGCGAACAGGACGAGGGTGCGCCCGGCCGTGTCGTGGCCGGTCCACCAGAGCACGAGGCCGAGGGCCGCGCCGAGCCCGAGGAAGAGGTTGTAGAAACCCTGGTTGTACGCCATCGGCCGGGTCACGTCGGCCGCCGCCTGGTCGGCGACGCCGAAGCGCTTCCACACCTCCGGACGGGTCCAGCCGACGCTCTCCATCCAGAAGATGAAGACGTGCAGCAGTGCGGCCAGCCCGACGAACACGCTCGCGGCGATCCTCATGCTCGGATCGTAGGCCCCGCCCCGTCGAGTGGCCCCGTGACCCCACCACCCGCTGCCACCACCCCGTCGAGTGGCCCTGTGACCCCACCACCCGCTGCCACCACCCCGTCGAGTGGCCCCGTGACCCCACCAGCCCCTGCCACCACCCCGTCGAGTGGCCCCGTCTCCCCACCGACCCCGTCCCATCCCCTTGTCGTGTGACGACGGGGCGCGGGGCCACTCGACAAGGGGATTGGGGCGGGCGTGTGTGACGACGGGGCCACTCGACGAGGGGATTGGGGCGGGCGTGTGCGACGACGGGGCCACTCGATGAGGGGATTGGGGCGGTCGTGCGTTTCTGCGGGGCCACTCGACGGGGGATGGGGCGGGCGTGTGTGACGGCGGGGCCACTCGACGCGGGGGATGGGGCCGGGCGTTGGAGTCGTGGTCAGGCGGTGATGCGCAGGGTGCTCGTGCGGTCGGGCTTGACGAGCACCTCGATGCGGTCGGCGACGCGCGACTTCAGCTCGGTGACGTGGCTGACGATCCCGACGGTGCGCCCGCCCTCGCGCAGCCCCTCCAGGGTGTGCATGACGTCGTCGAGCACGTCGGGGTCGAGGGTGCCGAATCCCTCGTCGACGAAGAGCGTCCCGAGGTCGACGCCGCCGGACTCGGCGCGCACGACCTCGGCCAGGGCGAGGGCGAGCGACAGGGAGACGTAGAAGGTCTCGCCGCCGGAGAGCGTGCCGACCTCGCGGACCTGGTTGGTGTGCATGTCGTGGACGCGCACCCCGAGGCCCGACTTGGCGTTGCCCTTCTTGGCGTCGGTGTGCTCGAGCGTGTAGCGCCCGCCGGAGAAGCGGCCGAGCTCGGTGTTGGCGGCCGACAGCACCTCGGTGAAGCGGCGGATGAGGACGTACTTCGCGAGGTCGAGGTTGAGCTGGTTGTCGCCGTTGCCCGCGACGAGCTGCCCGACCCGCACGGCGTCGGCGGTCTCGGCGATGACGGCGGCGTTGCGGGTCATGGCCTCGCGGATGTCGGTGACCCGTCGCTTCGTGCGCGTCACCTGGTCGCGGAGGCTGCCGTGCTCGTTGCTCGCGACCTCCATGTCCTTCTTGGCAGCGGCGGCGAGGGCCTCGAGCTGTTCGATGTCGTCGAAGAGGGCGTCGAGCTGGACGTCGGCGAGCTCGGGCCCGGTGAGCCCTGCGCGCACCTGGGTGCAGGCCCGCTCGAACTCCGCGATCTCCTGGGTCCTGGCGTTGATCCACTCGGCTCCGCGGTCGGCCGCCATCCACTCGGCGACGTCGGCGAAGCCGAACTGCGCGAGGTCGGCGTCGCGGGCCGCGGTGTCCTCGGCGACGGACGAGGCAGCGACGTCACGCTGGCCCAGGGCGTCGACGAGGGCGTCGATGCGGGAGGCTCCGGCGACGAGGGCGTCGCGTCGCGCCGTGACGCTGGGGTGGCCGTCGCGGGCCTGCTCGACGACGGCGGTCTCCTCGGCGATGCGGCCGTCGAGGTCGACGACGGACTGCTCGCCGCGCGCGAGGTCGGCGCCGAGGCGGCTCGCCTCGGCGGAGAGCGTGTCGACGCGGTCGCGCAGCTCGGTCACGCGCGCCGCCCCCGCCACGACGTCGGCGCGGGCCTGGACCGACGCCGCGAGCTCGCGCGCGGCGGCCTCGGCCTGCGCACGGGCTGCGGCCACGTCGAGCCCCTCGCACCGGGCCGCGAGCTCGCGCACCTCGGACCGGAGGGCCCCGAGGGCCTCCGTGGCGGTGGTGGCCTGCTCGCGGAGCCGGACGACGCGGGACTCCTCGGCGTCGATCTGCTCGGGCGTGACCGCGTCGAGCGTCGGGTGGGCAGGGGAGGGATGCTCGACGGAGCCGCACACCGGGCACGGGTCGCCGTCGACGAGCGACAGCCCGAGCTCGCCGGCGATGCCGTCGATGCGCGCCCGGCGCAGCCCCGCGAGCGACGTCTCGGCCGACGCCAGGGTGCCCAACGCCTCGGTCGCGGCCGACTCGGCACGCGGCACGCGCGCGAGGGCGGACGCGTGCTCGACTGCAGCCTCGAGCCGGACCTTCGCCCGCTCGCCCTCGGTCGCACGGCCGTCGAGCAGCGCCGCCAGTCGGCGCGCCTCGGTGAGTGCCGCCTCGTGCGTGGCGATCGTGCGGGGCAGCGCCTCGAGCTCGGTCGTCACGGACTCCACCGACCGGCGTGTGCCGTCGAGCTGCTCGCGCAGCCGCGACAGCTCCGCGACGCGTCCGGCGAGCGCGCCCTCGAGGGCGATGGCCCCGGTCAGGGAGCCGACGACCTCACGGGCCTGGGCCGCGGCCTCGCGCAGGGCGGCAGGTCCGCGGTCGCGCAGCGCCGGTTCGACGCGGGCGCGGGCCTGCGTCAGGGCGGCCTCGGCACGCTTGAGGGTCGCCTCGGACTGGGCCAGCGTGCGCACGGCGCCGGCGACGGGACGGGCCTGGCGAGCCCGGGCCACCTCCTCGCCGAGCTGCTGGAAGGTCACCGCCTGCCTGCCGAGGTCGTGCTCCTGCTGCTGGAGCTGGATCAGCCGCTCGCGGCGCTGCATGCGCAACCGGGCGTCGCTGACCATGTCGGCCATCTGCTTGTGGGTCTCGATGGCCTCGCGGCTCGCCTTGCCCGCGTGGCGCTCGCGCGTCGTCAGCTCGTCGACGACCTGGGCCAGCTCGGCGTCGAGGGCCTCGGGCGTCGTCCGGCTCAGGGCCTCGAGCGCGTCGCGCCGCTCGGTCTCGAGACCGGCCGACACGGCGAGCGCGTGCACGGCGAGGCGGATCTCGTCGACCGCGGACTGGCGCCGCGCCTGCGCAGCTCGCCCGGCCTCGACGATCTCGTCCTGGACCCGCCGAAAGAAGGCCGTGCCGAAGACCTTCTCGAGGAGCTTGCCCTTGTCCTCGGACCGGGCCCGCAGGAAGGTCGCGAACTCGCCCTGGGGCAGGATCACGGTCTGCACGAACTGGTCGCGCGTGAGCCCGACGGCGCGGGTGATCTCGTCGTCGCAGTCGCCGATGTTGGTCGAGAGCAGCTCGCCACCCTCGAGGTCGTCCGGCGTCTGGAGGCGCCACAGCTTGATCGTCGGCTGCTGCACCGTCGTGCCGTCGCCGCGCGACTTGGGCCGCTCGAAGCGCGGCGTGCGCTGCACGCGGTAGAGCCCCGACTGGGTCTCGAAGACGAGCACGACGACGGGCACGGTGCGCGGGTCGGCGTGGTGGGAGTGGATTCGCTCGACGTCGGCCGAGGCCTGGGCGACCTTGCCGTAGAGCGCGAAGGTGATGGCGTCGATGATCGTCGACTTGCCCGAGCCGGTGGGCCCCTCGAGCAGGAAGAGCCCGGCGCGCCCGACGGTGGTGAAGTCGATGACCTCGGTGCCGGCATACGGCCCGATGGCCGTCATGGACAGGTGGTGCAGCTGCACGTCACGCCACCTCCTGCGCCTCGGCCCGGTGCTGGGCCCTGACCGCGGCCTCGAAGCCGGCCTCGAAGACGTCGACCTCGCCGCCGCTCGCCTCGGTCTTGGTGACGTAGGCGATGAAGTCGGAGCCGAGCTCGCGCGGGTCGCGCTCGCTGACGACGGTCGTGCCGGCGCGGCCGCGGTCGATCGCCCCTTCGGGCTCGTGGAAGACCTGGAGGGCGTGCGGGAAGCGGGACTTGAGGCGGTCCATGAGCGAGTCGGGGCGCACCCGGTCCGTGACCGTGACCCGCACCCAGGCGTCCTCGGCGCCGGCGAAGGCGGGGGACTCGAGCAGCTCGTCGAGGCGGCCGCGCAGCGTCGCCATGGCGCGCGGCTGCACGATCTCCACCGGGGTCACGCGCGCGGGACCGGACGCGTCGAGGTCGACGAGGAGCACGACCTTCTGGTGGTCCTGCTCGGAGAAGGAGTAGCGCAGCGGCGAGCCGGAGTAGCGCACGACCGACCCCTCGGCGGACTCCGGCGCCTGCGGGCCGTGGAGGTGCCCGAGCGCGGCGTAGTCGAGGCCGCGGAAGACCGTGCCGGCCACCCGGTCGACGCCGCCGACCATGATCGAGCGCTCGGAGTCGCTCGGCTCGGCGCCCGCGACGAAGGCGTGCGCGAGGACCACCGAGCGCACGCCCGGCCTGTCGGCGAGGTCGGCTCGGATGCGGTCGCACGCCGCCCCGACGACGGCCTGGTGCGACCGCGGCAGCTGCTCACCGCCACCCGCCAGCGCCACCCGCGCATGGTCGGGGTCGAGGTAGGGGATGCCGTAGACCGCGGCCTGCACGCCGTCGCTGCCCTCGAGCCGGACCGGCAGGTCGAGCTGGCCGAGGTCGGTGACCATGCGGATGCTGTCGCGGAAGAGGCCCGCGCCGTAGCCGAGGCGGATCGCCGAGTCGTGGTTGCCGGACGTGACGACGACGGTCGTGACGGCCGACAGCCGGGACAGCGTCCACTCGAATAACTGCACCGACTCGACCGGCGGCACGCCGCGGTCGTAGACGTCGCCCGCGACGAGCACGGCGTCGACCGGGATGCCGTCGGGCGGGTCCTCGACGAGCTCGCAGATGCGCTCGAGCACGGCCGACTGCGCCTCGTGGAGGTTCACGCCGTGGAGCGTGCGCCCGAGGTGCCAGTCGGAGGTGTGGAGCAACCGCATGCCACGACGGTAGGTCCCCGCGCCGACACCCTCACAGCCGACACCCCGTGACCGCCTCGGCCGTCGGCGAACGGTCGTGCGAGCTCGCCGGGCCGTCGGCGCCGGCGCCTATCGTGCCCTCATGGAGCATCCCGTGCGTCCCCGCGTCGTCGTCTACAACCAGGTCAGCGTCGACGGGAAGGTCGTCGGCTTCGACACCCACCCCGACCGCTACTACCGCCTCGGCTTCCGCTGGCCCGTCGACGCGATCCTCATGGGCAGCACGACCGCCCTCGTCTTCGGGCCGACCGAGACCGAGGAGGACCAGCAGCGCACGCTCCCGCCGCCGAAGCGCCTTCCCGTCGTGCCCGGCTTCGAGTCGCTCGTCACCGAGCCCCGCCCGCTCCTCGTCGTCCCCGACAGCCGCGGGGTCGTGCGCGGCTGGATCCACGCGCTGGCCCAGCCGTGGTACCGCGACGTCGTCGTCCTCGTCACCCGCCACACGCCGCCCGACTACCTCCGCTACCTCGACCACCGCGGGATCGAGCACGTCGAGGCGACCGACCCCGCGACCGACCGGGTCGACCTCGCGGCAGCGCTCGAGCACCTCGCCTCGTCCCACGGCGTGCGCGCCGTCCGCACCGACGGTGGGGGCGCCCTGACGGGCGCGCTGCTCGCCGCCGACCTCGTCGACGAGATCGTCGTCCTGCTCGACCCGGTCGTCTCGAGCGACCCCGAGGGTCAGCGGCTCGTCGCGCTGCCCCACGTGGGCCCACCCGGCGGCATACGCCTGCGGCTGGATGACGTCGAGCGCTTCGACGACGGCACGCTCCTCCTGCGCTACGCGACCCACCGCTGACCGCACAGGTTCGGTCCGGAATGCCGTGAGCCCGCCCTCCACGTGGAGGGCGGGCTCACGGAACGCGCGCTGCGGGCGGTTGGGCTCAGTCGGTCTTGATGAAGCTGAGCAGCATCGACACGAAGGTGATGATGAGGCCGCCGAAGACGGCGTCCCAGAAGAAGTGCTCGACGTGGAACGGCAGGTCGAGCTTGCCGGCCAGCCACGACGTCAGCTCGAGCATCAGGGCGTTGACGATGAAGACGAAGAGCCCCAGCGTCAGGATGATGAGCGGGAGCGAGATCAGCTTGAGGATCGGCTTGATGAACGTGTTGAGGATGCCGAAGATCAGGGCCACGAGGACGACGGTCCAGATGACCTGACTCGTCGACCCGCCACCGAACGTGATGCCGGGGATGGCCCACGCGGCGATCCACAGGGCGACGGCGTTGATCACCGTCTGCAGCGCGAAGTTGAGGAGCATGCGCTCAGTGTTCCACGGGCGCAGGCGCATCGGCGGGAAGACCGGGGTGCTCATCGCCGGGGATCCGCGGCTGGAACATCGCGTTGAGTCGCAGCAGGTCCGGCTCGACCATCTTGAGCGAGCCGATGGCCTCGGCCACGGGCACGCGCTCGATGCGGCCCTTCTGCAGGGCGACCATCTGGCCCCACGCGCCGTCGAGGGCGGCTTCGACGGCAGCGACCCCGAAGCGGGTGCCGAGGACGCGGTCGAACGCGACGGGCGAGCCGCCGCGCTGGATGTGGCCGAGCGCGGTCATCCGGCTCTCGATGCCGGTGCGGCCCTGGATCTCACGGGCGAGGATCGAGCCGATGCCGCCGAGGATCTGGTGGCCGTACTTGTCGACCTCGGGTGCCGGGATGTCCATGGTGCCGGCCTTGGGCAGCGCGCCCTCGGCGACGACGACGATCGTCGCGAAGCGACCCTTCTTGTGCCGGTGGACGATTCGCTCGCACACCTCGTCGACGTCGAAGGGCTCCTCGGGCACGAGGGTGATCGCGGCGCCGCCGGCGAGACCGGACCAGATCGCGATGTGGCCGACGTGGCGGCCCATGACCTCGACGACGAGGACGCGGTGGTGGCTCTCGGCGGTCGTGTGCAGACGGTCGATGGCGTCGGTGCAGATCTGGACGGCGGTCTGGAAGCCGAACGTCATCTCCGTCAGCGAGATGTCGTTGTCGATCGTCTTGGGCACGCCGATAACGGGGAAACCGTTCTCGTGCAAGCGGTTGACGACACCCATCGAGCCCTCGCCGCCGATGCCGATGATCGCGTCGAGGCCGTGCCGGTCGTAGGCCTTGCGGACGCGCTTGAGGCCGTCCTCGTGGGCGAACGGCTGGTCGCGGCTCGTGCCGAGGATCGTGCCGCCGAGGGGCAGGATGCCGCGGCACCGGTCGACGTCGAGGATCTCGTAGTCGTTGTCCATGACCCCGCGCCACGCGTTGCGGAAGCCGATGACGGTGCTGTCGTACGTGACCTCGGCGGCGCGGGTCGCGCCCCGGATGACGGCGTTGAGGCCGGGACAGTCCCCGCCCCCGGTGAGGATGCCGATGCGCATGATCTGACTTTCGTGAGGCTGGGCATGAAGAAGATGTCGAGGCGGCGGTGGCGCGACGATGTGAGCCTAGCCACAGACCGGCGTCGCCGTCAGGAGAGCGTCCATGGGCCGGTCGCTCGCGTGGACACTGGCTCTACAGTTCGGGTATGACCGACAGCCCCGAGACCGTCAGCGAGAGCGTGACCGAGAGCGCCACCCCGCAGGAGGCGTATGCCGCCCCGCAGGCGTCCGGCGCCACCGTCCGGCTCCGCGTCGTGCTGGCCCAGATGCCCGACTACAAGCCCGGGAAGCCCGCGTCGGCACCTGCCGGCGTGACGGCATACAAGCTCTCCTCGAACGAGAACCCCTACGGTCCGCTCCCGTCGGTGCTCGCGGCCATCGAGGACGCCGCGGCCACGGTGAACCGCTACCCCGACATGGCCGTCACGGCGCTCACCGAGCGGCTCGCGAAGTCGCTCGACGTCCCGACCGAGTGCCTCGCGACGGGCACTGGCTCGGTCGCGGTGCTCGCGCAGATCGTCAACGCCGCGTGCGACGCCGGCGACGAGGTCGTCTTCGCGTGGCGCTCGTTCGAGGCCTACCCGATCGTCACCCAGCTCGCCGGCGCGAAGCCGGTCATGGTCGGCCTCGACGAGCAGGCCCGCCACCGCCTCGACGCGATGTTCGCCGCGATCACCGACCGCACCCGCGTCATCCTCGTCTGCACGCCCAACAACCCGACCGGGCCGTGCGTCCACCAGGCCGAGCTCGAGGCGTTCCTCGACAAGGTCCCGAGCGACGTCATCGTCGTCGTCGACGAGGCCTACGTCGAGTTCGTCCGCGACCCCGACGCCGTGCGCGGGCTCGACGTCTGGCGCCACCGCCCCAACGTCGTCGTCCTGCGCACCTTCTCCAAGGCGTACGGCCTCGCCGGCCTCCGGGTGGGGTATGCCGTCGCGCACCCTCCCGTCGCCGCTGCCCTCCGCAAGACGGCCACGCCCTTCGGCGTCAACTCGGTCGCACAGGTCGCCGCCATCGCCTCGCTCGACGCCTTCGACGAGCTCAACGCGCGCGTCGAGTCGCTCGTCGCGGAGCGCGACCGGGTCGTGCAGGCGCTCGGCGACCAGGGCTGGACGCTGCCCCGGTCCGACGCGAACTTCGTGTGGTTCCCGCTCGGCGGGGACTCGACGGCGTTCTCGCAGGCGTGCGCCGAAGCGGGCCTGACGGTGCGCCAGTACGGCGACGACGGCGTGCGCGTCACGATCGGCGAGGTCGAGGCCAACTCGCGGCTCATCGAGGTCGCCGAACGCTTCGGCGCCCGCTGACCGAGCCGATCGGGGCGACAATGGGCTGAGCCGCGCAATGTCGCGCGGCAGTCGTTGCGGGTCTCGCGCGGGAGGTCGCGGATGGGCACGGTGCTGGAGCGGCTCACGGACCGCTGGGTCAGCGGCGGCCTCGCGCTGCTCGGTGTCCTGCTCGTCCTGCCGTCCCTGGTCTCGCCGACGTGGGAGATGGCGGTCGCCGACCGCGAGCACGGCTCGCTCCTGTCACGCCAGTGGGAGTGGAGCTGGGGGCGGGTCCGTGTGACCGGTCTCGAGGGGGTCGAGCTGCGCGACCAGTGGAACCTGCTCGGGCTCGCCGTCCTCGTGGTGCTCCTCGTCGCGGCGCTCGTCGGTGTCGGCGTCTGGGTCCCTCGCCGCGTCGTGTGGGGCCGCGTTGTCGCGCTCGTCACCCTCGGGCTGCTGGCCGGCCGGGTGCTGACGACCGTGTCCGACCGGGTGGGCCGGTCGCTCGGTGAGGTCGACCAGGGCGCGTCGGGCCTCACCGTCCACACCCAGATGACGACGGCGGGGTCGCTCGAGACGGCCGCAGCCGTGGTGCTCGTGGTCATGGTGGCGTCCGCGATCCGGTCGTCGGGCGAGGCCGTGGTCCCGGTGGCGCCGGCCGGACCTCCGGCGGTCGGCTCTGCGATGGGCCGCACGGGGGCAGCCGGGCTGCGTCCCGTCGGTGAGCACCTGACGACCGAGCCCGTGTCGTTCGACGACGGTGAGTCGGCCCACGTCGACCGCGGGCGGGCGGATCCGGCGGCGACCACGGGGACGGGACGGTGACGGCGTGGGCGTGACGGACCTCCGGAAGCACGTGGTCCCCGGACGGCTGACGGCCGCGCTCGTCGGGCTCCTCGGGGTGCTGCTCGCCCTGCCCACGCTCGTGCTGCCCACGCACGCGATCCTCCAGAAGCCGCCGGAGACGGCCGAGCCCGACGCGTCGCCGTTCCGGCTGTCCGTCTGGAGCTGGGGTCACGTCGCCGACACGACGGCCAACGCGGACGGCCAGGTCGACGTGGGCAACACGACCGGCCTCGTGCTCCTCGTCGTGGCACTGGCCGTGGGTCTCGCGGGCGTCGTCGCGTGTGCGTTGCGGGACGGCAGCGACGGCCTGGTCCTCGGTGCGGCCGGCCTCGCCTGGGCCGCGTCACAGGTGGTCGGCGGCCTGGGACGCAGGCTGGGAGTCGCGATCTCGGAGATCTTCGGCGACGGCGACCAGCTCGCGGTCGAGACCCTGCCCGCCGGCCATCTCGAAGTGGCGTCCGCCGTGCTGCTCGTCGTCTCCCTCGTGCTCCTCGTGCTGCGGCCCACGGTCGCGCTGGTGCGGTCTGCAGCCACCCGCGCTCGAGTGCTCGCCCGGCGTCAGGGGGCGCGCGACGAAGCGGCTGATGTGGGAGGCGGGGCCGAGCCGGCCGCGCCGCGCGTCGGCATCGCGACGATCCGTGACGTGCCAGGGGGGTCCGACCGGCGGGCCGCCACGAGGCGTGAGCACGCCGGCACGGGCGTCGGCTTCTCCGACTACCCCAGCGACGACCCCACCGACGACCCGGACCGCTTCCGGCCGCCGAGATGACCGACGGCCCCGCCCACGACGCCGACCCGGCCGCCGGGGCGGGATGGCGTACGCGTGTCGCGGGGGTGGCGATCGGCGGCGTCGGCGTGCTGCTGGCGGCGTCCACCGCCGTGTGGCCGACGAAGGTCGTCGCGGTCCGCGTCCCGGAGGTCGGCGACTTCACGAAGGGCTACGAGCAGCTGATCTGGTCGTGGGGACGGGAGGTCGTCTACACCTCCGACGGCGTGCTGCTCGACGCGTTCTCCGGACCCGACCCGGTGCCGCGGCTCGTGCTCCTCGTCGTCGTCCTGGTGCTCGCCGCGGCCGGGCTGCTCCTCCGACTCGTCCGTGCCGGGCGGCCCGGTGAGCTCGCGTCGGCGGTCGGGACGGCGCTGGCGCTCGCGACGGTCGCCGGCTCCCTCGTGCAGCGGCTGTCGGTCGACGACCGCACGATCGGGCTCCAGCCGGGGCTCGTCGTCGTGACCACGACGGTCGGCTGGCTCGAGGTCGTGTCGGTCGTCCTGCTCACGGTGGCGCTCGCCGTCCTCGTCGTGCCCGTGCTGCTGCCCCGCGTGGCCGACTCGGTCACCGGCGCGGTGGCCGGTGTCGCGGCGCGGCTCCGGCAGCGTCACGCCCTGGTCGAGGCGACCCCGCCGCTCGTCGCCACCCTGATGGACCCGGGTCCGGTCGGCACGGGGCGGGCGCCTGCCGTCGGCTTCAGCGACACGCCCTCCCCGACGGGCACGGGCTCGGGGGCGCCCCCGCCGACCGACGGCGACAGCTGAGCGGCGGGTCCGGCCGTTCGAGAAAACGGGCCGTGTCCGGACCCCCACGTGTCGGTGGGCGGGCCTACCGTCTGGGCATGGACATGAAGCTCGAGCTGGTGGCCGTCCCCGTGACCGACGTCGACCGGGCCAAGGAGTTCTACGTCGAGAGGGTCGGTTTCGTCCTCGACCACGACCACACGGTCAGTGACGAGATCCGGTTCGTGCAGCTGACCCCGCCCGGGTCGGCCTGCTCGATCGCGTTCGGCAAGGGACTGACCGAGATCGTCCCCGGCGGCCTCGACAACCTCCAGATGGTCGTCGCCGACGCCGACGCGATCCGCGCGGAGCTCGTCGGCCGCGGTGTCGAGGTCTCCGAGGTCGACGAGCAGCCGTGGGGGCGCTTCGTGCACTTCAGCGACCCCGACGGCAACCGCTGGTCGCTGCAGGAGCTGCCCGCCTGGTCCGCCGGGGCCGGTGGCGACGGCGCGGACCCCGAGGCCTGACGTGCGTCGCGTCGTGACGCCCCTGCTGGCGGTCGGTGCGGCGCTGCTCGTCGCCGCGATGGTCTGGCCCACCGAGCACATGACGGCGCAGTCCCCGGCAGGCGCGATGGTGCCCCTGTTCGACATCTGGCTGTGGGGACGGGTCCGTCCACTCACCGAGGTGTCGTCCACCGAGGTCGAGGGCTCGGTTGCGGTGCTGGTCGCGCTGGGAGTCGCGGCGGCGCTCGGCGTCGGGGCGGCCGTGCTGTGGCTCCGGGTTCCCGGGCGCCGAGCCGGTCGTCGGCAGATCGGGACGGTCGCCGCGGTGACCGTCGTCGCCGCGATCGCGACGGCTGCACTGGCCCTCAGCGTGGACGTGGGGAGCTTTGGCTGGTTCTCCCCGGGAGGGCCACCGATCTTCACACGCACAGTCGTCGCCATGTTCCCGGCTGTGGCCTTCGCGTTGTGGGCCGTGGCACTCCTCGTCATGGTCGCCGTCCTGCTCCGTCGTCGGGGCGGCGCGGACGAGGCTCCTGGGGAGCCGACACCGGCCTGAGCAGAGCCTGACCCGGTCGCTCCGAAGCGGAGGCCAGGCGCCCCCGGTGTCGCACGTGCCGCCTACGGTCGACGCATGCTCACCGCCGTTGCCGTGTCCGGCTACCGCTCGCTGCGCGACGTCGTCGTGCCGCTCCACGGCCTCGACGTCGTCACGGGCGCCAACGGCAGCGGCAAGTCGAGCCTCTACCGCTCGCTCCGGCTCCTCGCGGGCTGCGGCCGCGGCGACGTCATCGGCACGCTCGCGCGCGAGGGTGGTCTCCAGTCCGCGCTGTGGGCCGGGCCTGCGACGCTCGGCGGCGCCCGTGACCGGGGCCACGCGGTGCAGGGCACGCGGCGCAAGGGCCCGATCGGACTCCGGCTCGGCTTCGCCTCCGACGACTTCGGCTACCTCGTCGACCTCGGACTGCCGCAGCAGTCGACGGGCAGCGAGGCAGGGACGCCGTCGGCGTTCCTGCGTGACCCCGAGATCAAGCGCGAGGTCGTCTGGGCCGGGCCCGTCATGCGTCCGGGCTCGGTGCTCGTGCGGCGCCGCTGGGGTGTCGTCGAGACGAGAGCGTCGGGCGGGGGCGACGACGGCTGGGGGGCGGAGTGGGGACCCGACGACGGCGACGTCGCCGAGTGGGAGTCCGACCCGGTCGAGGCGCCCGGCTCCCGAGCCGGGTCACGGTCGGCCGCCTACCGGTCGTCGGGCGCGCCCGCTGCCGCAGCCGTCCGACGCGCCGAGCGGCCGGGCTGGACCGAGCTGACCCGCTCGTTGCGCCCGTGGGAGAGCATGCTGACCGAGGTGGCCGATCCCGAGCGCGCGCCCGAGCTGCTCCGGGTGCGGCGGATGATCCGTGGCTGGCGCTTCTACGACGGCTTCCGCGCCGACGCCGAGGCCCCGGCCCGGACCCCGCAGGTCGGCACCCGCACGCCCGTGCTCGCCGACGACGGCCGCGACCTCGCCGCCGCGCTCCAGACGATCCGCGAGAACGGCCGCTCCGAGCTCGACCGAGCCGTCGCCGACGCCTTCGACGGGGCGATTCTCGAGGTCACCGTCGACAGCGGCCGCTTCGACGTCGAGCTGAACCAGCCCGGCATGCTGCGACCGCTCACGGGTGCCGAGTTGTCCGACGGCACGCTGCGCTACCTGCTCCTCGTCGCAGCCCTGCTGACGCCCGACCCGCCGTCGCTCATGGTCCTCAACGAGCCCGAGACGTCGCTGCACCCCGACCTCCTCCCACCGCTCGCGCGCCTCGTCCGTGCCGCGGCCGAGCGCAGCCAGGTCATGGTCGTCTCCCACTCGGACGCGCTGATCCGCGAGCTCGCCGTCGTCGATCCCGACGACGAGGACGAGGTGCCGGTGGGTCTCGGCTCACCGGCCCGCGGCATCACCCTCGTCAAGGACCTCGGTGAGACCCTCGTGCAGGGCCAGGGGCTGCTCACGACGCCGGCCTGGACGTGGGGCACCCGGCGCTGAGCGCGCCGGCGAGCGTGACGCGAGCACCCGGCATACGCCGTCGGGACGCTGTGGCGTCCTTGTGGTCGCCCGCGTCTGCGCAGGTCAGCGCGCACGACCGTCCCGCATTGTGAGATTCGCAGGGCTCTCCGGTAAGTTCCGGGTCGAGGACCAAGCACGTGTCCGTCGTCACGAACGGCGGCCCTGCGCCCCCAGAAGCCGACGAGCGGGTGACCCCCGTTTGCGGGCCGAACGAGTAGGCCGGTCTCACCGGCGAAGGAGCCCCAGTGAGCGACAAGGTTGTCGCCGAGCTGCAGGAGCCGACCCCCGCGGTCGGCGACGGTGGCCCGGACATGATCCAGCTGCTGACCCCCGAGGGTCAGCGCGTGTCCCATCCCGACTACGACAAGTACGTCGCGGACCTGACGCCCGAGGACCTGCGGAGCTTCTACCGCGACCTCGTCCTCATCCGCCGGCTCGACGCCGAGGGCTACGCGCTCCAGCGCCAGGGCGAGCTCGGTCTGTGGCCCAGCCTGCTCGGCCAGGAGGCCGCCCAGGTCGGCTCCGGGCGTGCGCTGAGGCCGCACGACTTCGTCTTCCCCACCTACCGCGAGCACGGCGTCGGCTTCGTGCGCGGCATGGACCCGCAGAGCTCGCTGCAGCTCTTCCGCGGCGTCAGCCAGGGTGGCTGGGACCCGCAGGAGAACAACTTCCACCTCTACACGATCGTCATCGGGGCGCAGGCGCTGCACGCCACCGGCTACGCGATGGGCGTGCGGATGGACGGCAACGTCGGCACCGGCGACCCCGACCGCGACACCGCGGTCATCTGCTACTTCGGCGACGGCGCCTCGTCGCAGGGTGACGTCAACGAGGCGTTCGTCTACGCGGCGAGCTTCGACGCACCCGTCGTCTTCTTCTGCCAGAACAACCAGTGGGCCATCTCCGAGCCCGTCGAGAAGCAGACCCGCATCCCGCTCTTCCAGCGCGCCCGCGGCTTCGGCTTCCCCGGCGTCCGCGTCGACGGCAACGACATCCTCGCGACGTACGCCGTGACGCAGCACTGCCTCGACGAGGCCCGCAACGGCAACGGCCCGCTCCTCATCGAGGCCTACACCTACCGCATGGGTGCGCACACCACGGCCGACGACCCGACGAAGTACCGCGTCTCGGCCGAGGTCGAGGAGTGGAAGTTCCGCGACCCGATCCTGCGCCTCAAGACCCTCCTCGCCCACGAGGGCATGGCCGACGAGGCCTTCTTCGCGCGCATCGACGAGGAGGCCGACCAGTTCGCTGCCGAGCTGCGCGAGGGCTGCGTCACGATGGAGACGATGGCCGGCGAGACGATGTGGGACCACGTCTACGCCGAGGACCACCCCGTCATGGAGGCAGAGCGTGCCGCCTACCTCGCGTACAAGGCGAGCTTCGAGGAGGCGAACTGATGGCCGGCCAGCTCGAGAAGGTCACGCTCGGCAAGAGCATCACCAACGGCCTGCGCAAGGCCATGGAGGCCGACCCCAAGGTCGTGCTCATCGGTGAGGACATCGGCAAGCTCGGTGGTGTCTTCCGCATCACCGAGGGCCTGCAGAAGGACTTCGGCGAGGACCGCGTCATCGACAGCCCGCTCGCCGAGTCCGGCATCGTCGGCACCGCGGTCGGCATGGCGCTGCGCGGCTACCGCCCCGTCTGCGAGATCCAGTTCGACGGCTTCGTCTACCCGGCCTTCGACCAGATCGTCAGCCAGGTCGCCAAGATGCACGCCCGTGCCCTCGGCGCGGTCAAGATCCCGATGGTCATCCGCATCCCGTTCGGCGGCGGCATCGGCAGCCCGGAGCACCACTCCGAGAGCCCCGAGGCCTACTTCGCCCACACCGCGGGCCTGCGCGTCGTCGCGTGCAGCAACCCTGAGGACGCCCACTGGATGATCCAGCAGGCCGTCGCCTGCGACGACCCGGTGATCTTCTTCGAGCCGAAGCGCCGCTACCACGACCGGGCCGAGTACGACACGACCGCGACCACCGCGCCGCGTGGCCTCTTCGAGGCCAACGTGCTCCGTGAGGGCACCGACGTGACGCTGCTGGGCTACGGCCCCGTCGTCAAGACGATGCTCGAGTCCGCCGCTGCCGCGGAGGCCGAGGGCACGAGCATCGAGGTCATCGACCTGCGCTCGCTCTCGCCGCTGCCGATCGACACCATCGTGACGTCGGTCCGCAAGACGGGTCGCCTCGTCGTCGTCCAGGAGGCGAGCAGCTTCCTCGGCATGGCGTCCGAGATCTCGGCGCAGGTCACGGAGCAGTGCTTCTACGAGCTCGAGGCCCCGGTCGTCCGCGTCGCCGGCGCCAACATCCCCTACCCGCCGAGCCGGATGGAGGAGGAGTTCCTCCCCGACCTCGACCGCATCCTCGACGGCGTCGACCGCGCGCTCGCGTACTGAGAAGGGCTGCCACACATGGCAATCAAGACGTTCAACCTGCCCGATCCCGGTGAGGGTCTCGTCGAGGCCGAGATCGTGGAGTGGAAGGTGTCGCCCGGCGACACCGTCAAGGTCAACGACATGGTCCTCGAGATCGAGACCGCCAAGTCGCTCGTCGAGCTGCCCATCCCGTGGGCCGGCACCGTCAAGGAGCTGCTCGTCGAGGTCGGCCAGACCATCGACGTCGGCACGCCGATCATCTCCATCGACGACGGCAAGGGCGGCGACGACGCTCCCGCCGCCGCACCGTCGATCCCGGGCGAGAAGGCCGCCCCGGCCGAGGGTGCCGCCGGTGGCGGCTCCGAGGCGATCCTCGTCGGCTACGGCGCCAAGGCGGGCGCCACGGCCCGTCGCGCGCGCAAGGGCATGGCTGCGGCTCCGGTGGCTGCCGCCCCGACCGAGACCGAGCAGGTCGCGGCTGCCGCACCGGTGGCCGAGGCTGCCGCTCCGGCTCCCCGGGTCGAGTCGCCGGCGCCGTCCGTCACCGGAGGCGCCACCGGCGGGCGGCCCAAGGCCAAGCCGCCCGTGCGCAAGCTCGCCAAGGACCTCGGCATCGACCTCGCGTCGGTCACCCCGACGGGCGCCGATGGCATCATCACGCGTGACGACGTGACGAACCACGTGAGCGGTGCCGCCGTGAACGGCGTTGCGGCACAGACCGACTCGGCCAGCGCCGCCACCACGCCGGTGACCCCGCGTATGCCGTTCGGTGCCGGTGAGCGCGAGGAGCGCACACCGATCAAGGGCGTTCGCAAGATGACCGCGCAGGCGATGGTCGGCTCGGCCTTCACCGCCCCGCACGTCACCGAGTGGATCACCCTCGACGTCACGAAGACGATGGAGCTCGTCGAGCGCCTCAAGGGCAACCGTGAGTTCAAGGACGTCAAGGTCACGCCGCTGCTCGTGCTCGCCAAGGCGCTCGTCCTCGCGGTCAAGCGCAACCCGGGCATGAACGCGACGTGGGACGAGGCCGCCCAGGAGATCGTCCAGAAGAAATACGTCAACCTCGGCATCGCCGCGGCGACCCCGCGTGGTCTGATCGTCCCGAACATCAAGGACGCCCACGCCATGACGATGCTCGAGCTCGCGCAGGCCATCGGCCGGCTCACCGCCACCGCTCGCGAGGGGCGCACCCAGCCGGCCGAGATGTCGGGCGGCACGATGACGATCACCAACGTCGGCGTGTTCGGTGTCGACAGCGGCACCCCGATCATCAACCCGGGGGAGTCGGCCATCGTGTGCTTCGGCGCGATCCGCAAGCAGCCGTGGGTCGTCACGGATGCCGAGGGCAACGACGAGATCGCCATCCGCCACGTCACGCAGCTCGCGGTGAGCTTCGACCACCGTCTCATCGACGGTGAGCTCGGCAGCCGCTTCCTGTCCGACCTGGCCGCGATCCTCGCCGACCCGGCCCAGGCCCTCGTCTGGGGCTGACCCGCCCCTACCGTCGAAAGGCCACGAACCGGTTCCGGTTCGTGGCCTTTCGACGTCGGGAGGGTGTGTCGGGTCAGCCGGAGAGCGCTCGCCGCATGACGGCGTCCATGGCGCGGTCGGGCAGCAACCGGCGGGCCGTGACGATGGCGCGCGCGCCGCGCCCGGCGGGGTAGCGTGCGGCCGGGTTCGCGGCCTCCAGCGCCTTGAGGACCTTCTCGGCGACCGCCTCGGGGCCGGAGCTCATCCGCGGGGTGTCGACCCGCTCGAACATGACGGCCATCCGGCGCGCGAGGTCCTCGTAGACGGTGCCCACCGACTGCTCGACCATGCTCTCGCGGGCGATGGTGTTCCACTCCGAGATGATCGGGCCGGGCTCGACGATGACGACGTCGATGCCGAAGGGTGCGAGCTCGATGCGCAGGCTGTCGCTGAAGCCCTCGACGGCGAACTTCGTGGCGTGGTACCACGCGCCGAGCGGCTCGTAGATCTTGCCGCCGATGCTGGAGATGTTGACGATCCGGCCGCGGCGCCGGGTGCGCATGTGCGGTGTCACGAGCTGGGTCAGCCGCGCGAGGCCGAAGACGTTGACCTCGAACTGCCGCCGCGCCTCGTCGATCGGCACGTGCTCGACGGGCCCGTAGGAGCCGTAGCCGGCGTTGTTGACGAGGGCGTCGATCTGCCCCTGCTCGGTGATGATGCGGTCGATGCCGGCGACCATCGACGCGTCGTCGGTGACGTCCATGGCGAAGGGGATGATGCCGCGCGACTCGAGCGCGGCCATGCGCTCGACCCGGCGGGCGACGGCGTACACCGTCCACCCGGACTCGACGAGGTGGACGGCGATGGACTCGCCGATGCCGGAGGACGCGCCGGTGACGAGGGCTACCTTGCTCATCCCGACACCGTATGCGGTGTGGTCGGCACCCGATGGGGCGGCCACCTCCCGGCGTGGCCCGGCCGGACGGCATACGCCCCCACCCCTCGACCGTCGAGAGGTCACGCCCGGCCGCCCGGACGCAGCCGAGAGGCCAGCTCTCGTGACGAGAACTGGCCTCTCGATGTGTCGGAAGCGGCCAGGCGGCCTCTCGACGGTTCAGGTCGGGGAGTGGGACGCGGTCAGCGCACCGACGCCTCGGCCTGCTCGGCGACCCTGGCGTTCTGCCGGTCGACGAGGTAGACGGCGGTGAGGTCGTCACCGACAGCGGAGAGGAGGCGGATGTCGACCGCCTCGTGGCGCTCGGCCACGGTCGGCTCGACGGTCGTCATGACCGTCCGGGCGTCGCGCTCGGCCACGGCCGTGGCGAGCTCGCGCTTGAGCGCCTCGTCGAGGATGCCGCCGGGCACCTTGGCCCGGGCCGCGACCTCGACGGCGAACCGCTCGGTCTCGGCGGCGAGCGTGGCGTCCTCGGTCGTCAGCATCCGCGACGTGCGGTGCAGCAGCGCCGCGCCGGCGTCGAGGTCACCCTCACCGAGCCGCGTCACGGCCTGGCTCAGGAGCGGACGGTCGCCGCGCAGCGCCGAGTCGGCGAGCAGGCCGAGGCGCAGTCCGAGCAGACGCTCGTGCGTACGCGTGTTGCCGGCCTCTCGGCCCAGCGGCACCTTGAGCTCGTCGTCGGGCGCCGACTGCGACATCGTGTCGAGCAGCTCGATGCCGGCCTCGTCGGGCGTGTGCACGGTGTCGCGCAGCGGCACCTCCTTGATGAAGAGGGCGGCGAGCAGGGCGAAGGCGAAGGGCACGAGACCCCAGACGAACACCGTGTGCAGCGAGTCGGCCAGGCCCTGCTGGACGCCGGTCGCGATCTGCGGCGGCAGCGTGGCGAGGGCCGCCGGGTCGAGCACCGAGCCGGCGCTGATCTCCTGGCCGGACGCCTGCATCTGCTGGACGACCGAGGCGGGCAGGTGCGAGGCGATGTTGCCGGCGAGCCCGCTCGTCATGATCGTGCCGAAGACGGCCGTGCCGACCGTCGAGCCGACATTGCGGAAGAACTGCGTCGACGCCGTCGCGACGCCGAGGTCCTTGCGCTGCGAGGAGTTCTGGATGATGAGCGTGAAGACCTGCAGCGCCATGCCGAGGCCGACGCCGAAGACGATCATCGAGAGCGTGAGGTCGAGCTGGCTCGAGCCGTAGTGCAGCTGCGTCAGCAGCCAGAAGCCGACGCCCATGATGAGGATGCCCGCGATGGTCTGGAGCTTGTAGCGACCGGTCTTGGTGATGACGAGTCCGGAGATGATCGACAGCCCGATCATGGCGACGGACATCGGCATGAGGATGAGGCCGGAGTTCGTGGCCGACGCGCCGAGCACGCCCTGGGCGTAGACTGGCAGGTAGATCATCGCGCCGAACATCATGACCGAGACCATGAAGGCCGCGATGTTGGAGAGCGTGAAGAGCGGGCTCTTGAAGAGGCGCAGCGGCAGCACCGGCTCGACGGCCCTGCGCTCGATGGCGATGAAGACGCCGAGCAGGACGATGCCGGCGGCATACATCCCGATGATGGCGGGGGACCACCACGGGAGTGTCGTGCCACCGAGCGAGGTCGGCACGAGGAGCAGGATGAGGGTCATCGACAGCGCGGCGATGCCGGCCTTGTCGACGACGGTCTCGCGCGGCGTGTGCTCGAGGTGGAGGAAGCGGCTGATGCCGAAGAAGGCGAAGACGCCGACGGGCAGCGTGATGAAGAAGAGGTAGCGCCAGCCCCAGTTGTCGGTGACGAAGCCGCCGACGAGCGGACCGAGGATCGAGGCGAGCCCGAAGACGCCGCCCATGAGGCCCTGGTACTTGCCGCGCTGACGCGGCGGGATGATGTCGCCGATGATCGTCTGCGACAGCGGCATCAGCGTGCCCATGCCGGCGCCCTGGATGGCGCGGGCGGCGATGAGCCACCAGAAGTTCTGGGCGAAGCCGGACAGGATCGAGCCGGCCATGAAGACGACGAGACCGCCGAGGTAGAAGCCGCGGCGACCGTAGAGGTCGCTCATCTTGCCGACGATGGGGACGGTGATCGCGCTGACGAGCATGGCTGCGGTCGCGAGCCACGAGTAGTGGTCGATGCCGCCGAGCTCGGCGACGATGCGCGGCATGGCCGGGCCGACGATGGTCTGGCTGATCGACGCCACGAGCATGCCGAGCATGAGCGCGATGAAGATGTTGCGGGTCGGGCGGTCGAGTCCGGGCGCCTTGGTGACGGTCGCCCCGCTGGCTGATGCGGTCGCGGTGTCCGTGGCTACCCCCTGGGTCTTCTGTGGCATGTCCTCCACCGTACGCCGAAAGTGCAGTCACTGCAAAATTGCAGTCCATGCAGTGAACGTGTCACGATGAGGGCATGAGCACGGACTTGCTGACCGACGAGTCGTGCGGCCTGCGTGAGCGCAAGAAGCGCGAGACCCGCCGCGCGCTCAACCTCGCCGCCCTCGACCTCGTCGAGGAGAAGGGCTTCGCCGCCGTCACGACCGAGGAGATCGCGGCCCGGGCCGGCGTCAGCGCGCGCACGTTCTTCAACTACTTCCCGTCCAAGGAGGCCGCCGTCATCGGCACGACGGCCGAGGAGCTCGAGTCGTATGCCGCCGCGCTGGAGCAGGACGTCGAGGGCGAGACGCCCCTCGAGTCCCTGCGCCGGATCCTCGCCGGCATGCTCGCGCCCGCGTCGATCGACCGCGAGCTGCGCGCCCGACGTCGCCGCATCCTGCTCGGCGAGCCGTCGCTCGCCCCGGCCCTCGTTGGCAACAACATCCGCATCGAGAACGCCCTGACGGGGGCCCTCGAGCGGCGTCTCGGCGCCCAGCCGGGCTCCTCGCTCGAGGCGCGCCTGACCGTGGCCGTGGCGATCGCGGCCGTCCGGGCCTGCATCGAGCACCAGCAGAACGGCGGCTCCGGACGCCTCGAGCGCAACATCGACCAGGCCTTCGACCGCATCGCCGCCGGCCTGCGCTGAGCGGCCTCAGCGCGTGGCGGTTGCCGCGCCCCCGGTCGCTCCGCTCGCGGTCGCTGCGTCCACGAGCGCTGCGCCGACGAGCGCCTCGGCCGCGGACCTGGCCGCGCGGGGAGCGTCAGGGCGGGCGTCGAGCGAGCCGCTCGCCAGGCCGCCGTCGAGGAGCAGCGTCAGCGTGCGGGCCAGGCCGTCGGGGTCAGGAGCCCCGGCGTCGGCCGCGAGCCCGCGGACCCAGTCGCGCACCGAGTCCTTGTGGGCGAGGGTGCGGGCGTGGATCGCCGTGCCCGGCTCGTTCTCGGCCGCGGCGTTGATGAAGGCGCACCCGCGGTAGCCGTCGCGCCGGCAGGCCGTGTCGAGGGCGTCGAAGAGCCCGACGAGCTGGTCGGCGGGTGCCGGTCCCGCCGCCTCAGCGGCGGCGTGCAGTTGACCCGACCACGTCGTGTCGACGACGTCGAGGTAGGCGAGGACGAGGTCGTCCTTGGCGGGGAAGTGGTTGTAGAAGGTCTGCTTGGCGACCCCGGACTCGGCGATGATCCGGTCGACCCCGACCGCGCGGATGCCGTGGGCGTAGAAGAGCCCGAACGCCGTGTCGAGGATCCGCTGCCGAGCTGCGCTCGCTGTCCGTGCCATGGGTCCATCGTACTCTTGCGAGTAGACAGATCTGTCTGCTATCGTCCCGAATCAATAGACAGATCTGTCTATTTCTGTCTCGACCCCCAAGGACGTCCCATGCGTTACGCAGTTCTCGGCACCGGCTCCGTCGGCCGCACCATCGCCGCCCGTCTCGACGAGCTCGGCCACGCGGTCACCATCGGCACCCGTGACCCGGCGAGCACCCTCGCCCGCACCGAGCCCGACCAGATGGGCAATGCCGCCTTCGCCACGTGGGCGACGGCCCACCCCGGCATCGCGCTCGCGACCTTCGCCGAGGCGGCCGCCTCCGCCGAGGTCGTCGTCAACGCGACGAGCGGCGACGCCTCGCTCGCGGTGCTCGGCCTCGCCGGCGCCGACGCCCTCGCCGGCAAGGTGCTCCTCGACATCTCCAACCCGCTCGACTTCTCGGCGGGCATGCCGCCCACCCTCTTCGTCAAGGACTCCGACTCGCTCGGCGAGCAGATCCAGCGCGCCTTCCCCGACGCCAGGGTCGTCAAAACGCTCAACACGCTGACCGCCGAGCTCATGGTCCGACCGGCCTCCCTCCCCGAGGGCAGCAGCGTGTTCGTCTCCGGCGACGACGCCGACGCGAAGGCAGCCGTCACCGCGCTGCTCACCGAGTTCGGTCACGAGGACGTCATCGACCTCGGCGACATCACCACCGCCCGCGGCACCGAGATGCTGCTGCCGGTCTGGCTGCGTCTCTGGAGAGCCCTGGGCACGCCGATGTTCAACTTCCGCATCGTCCGCTGACCTGACCTGACCTGAGCTGACGCGCCCGGCCGTTCCGTATACCCCGTCAGGGGAGGGCGGCCCCGGCGTGGGCGATGCAGGTCCGAGCCGTGGGCCTGGCGCACAGCCGCTCGTCGGGGATCGACTCTCCACACACCTCGCACCGTCCGTAGCCGCCGTCGGCGATCCGCTGCAGCGCGGCGTCGATCTCGTCGAGGTGCCGCTCCGCCTGCTCGATGAGGGCGCCGATCTGGGTGCGTTCGTAGGCGATCGTCGAGCCCTCGGGGTCGTGCTCGTCGTCGGCGATGTTCGCCTCGGACGCCTCGACGACGTCGGCGAACTCCCGGCGCAGCCCGGTGAGGCGCTCGACCTCGGTGGCCCGGTCCGCGGTCAGCTCTGCCGCCTGGGCGGCCGTCTTCGTGCTCATGTCTCCATGGTCCTCCGGTTCGGTCGAGCCGGCCGGGTCGAGTGGTGCACCACACCCTCTCGGCGCCTGGAGGACCCTTCCCGCGCTGGTGCACCGGCGACGGTCCCCGACGTCACGGCACGGGCGACCCGTCCCACGACAGCGGCACGGATCTGCTGCACGGCGTATCAGCCGGGGTCTCAAGTCGTTCCGACCTGTGACGGATGCCGACCGGGCATCCCAGGGCGGAAGAGCGGGCCGTGACGGACGGACGAGCACACAGCACTGCCTACGGCTTGGCCTGGGTCGCCGGACTGGCGGCGCTCGCGTGGGGAGGGCTCGGTCTGACCGGGGTCCAGGGAGCGCCGCTCAGCGGCGAAGGCGTCGGAGCGGGGTCCTCGGTCGTCGACACGACGCCGCCGCGCGGGCTTCGTCTCGAGGGTGGCCCGAACGCCGAGGGGTGGTATGCCGCCCCGACCCGCTACCGCTGGGCGGCTCAGGACCGCGACGGCGGGATCGCGCGGTGCCAGAGCGGATCCGTCGTCGCCGTCGACACGGCAGTGCCGCGCACCGTCTACGGCACGTGTGTGGACGGCGTGGGGCGCTCGGTGTCCTACCTCGGCTTCTCCTACCGCTACGACGGCACGCCGCCGACCCTCGACCCGGTGGCCACCCCGGCGGTCGTCCAGCGCCACGGCGTCGTCGTCGCCGTGCCCCGGGCGACCGACGCGCTGTCGGGCGTCGCCCGCCAGAGCTGCAACGGAGACCGGGCGCCGAGCACCCGCCGTCTCGGACCGCACACCGTCACGTGCCTCGTGCGGGACCGTGCCGGCAACCTCGCCACGGCGAGGGTGTCCTACCTCGTCGTCGACCACCGGCTCCGCGACGGCTGAGCGTCCTCGACGGATCGCCCCTGCGCACCCGGCAGGATGGGCCCCATGAGCGACCCCAGAGGAGTGGTCTTCCCACTCGACCCGACGTCCGGACGCCGCAGCACGACCGCCACGGGACGTGCCGTGGTGGCCGACGCCCTGCGCGGTGTCGACCCGGTCGGCGCGGCCTCCGCCGAACGCGAGACGAACTGGCGCCAGGGCTACCTCCCGCACTTCCGGCGTCTCGTCGAGGCCGGGGTGGCGGTCCCGGGTGCCGCGCAGGCCATCGCCACGAGCGGGCTCGACTCACTGCACGAGCGCATGCGCTGGGCCTCCGACGACGGCGACCGGCCGCTCGAGACGGCCGTCGCCCCCGACGAGAGCGTGACCCCGCTCGGCTCCGAGACCGTGCGCGGCACCGGCGTCCCCGACCGCACCCTCTCCGTGCCGTATGCCGGAGAGCGCCTCTCGGGTGACACGCTGCGCCGTCGTCTCGACCTCTGGGTCGAGGCCGGGACCATCGAGCCCACGTGCGCCGAGGCGGTCGGTCTCGTCATCGACAACCCCGACTGGCTCGACCTCACCGACCGCACCGTCGTCGTGCTCGGAGCCGCTGCCGAGATGGGCCCGTTGCGCTCGCTGCTGCGCTGGGGCGCTGACGTCGCCGCCGTCGATCTGCCGCGAAAGGAGCTGTGGGACAGGCTGATCGGTGACACGCGACGGCTCGCAGGGTCGATGACCGTCCCGGTGCGCCCCGGTGACGAGCCGCTCGACGCCCGCGCCGGTGGAGACCTCGTCCACGACCTCGGCGCCGTGACTCGGTGGGTCGAGGGCCTGGACGGCCCCCTCGCCATCGGCAACTACGTCTACGCGGACGGCGAGACCAACGTCCGCGTCTCGATGGCCGTCGACGCCCTGACCCGACGGGTCGTCGAGGTGAAGGGTCGCGACGACGTCGCCCTCGCGTTCCTCGCCACCCCGACCGATGTCTTCGCCGTCCCCGGTGCCGCCGTCGAGCGCTCCGTCGACAGCTATGCCCACCGGCGCACGTCCAAGGTGCTGCGGGTGCCATTGCGCACCGTGAGCGGTGGACGGCTGCTCCGCCGCAACTACGTGCCCGGCCAGGACCCCGGCATCAACGACAGCGTCGTGCTCCAGCAGGGACCCAACTACCTGCTCGCCAAGCGTCTCCAGCGGTGGCGGGCGACGGCATACCGCGCCGACGGGGGCCTCGTGTCGCTCAAGGTGGCCCCGCCCACGCGCACCCGCTCCGTCGTCAAGAACCGGGCGCTCGCCGCGGCCTACGCCGGCGCCCACCGCTTCGGGATCGAGGTCTTCGAGCCCGGCACGGCCAACACGCTCATGGCAGCCCTGCTCGTCCACGACCTTCGCACCGGCTCGCCGGCTCAGCCGACGGCCTGGCAGGACGAGGCGTACGCCGCCGCGCACGGAGGCCTGTGGACCGCCGCCTACGACCCGCGCAGCGCTCTCGGGATCGCTGCGCTCCTCGGGGTGGCGTCGGCCCGCTGAGGGCGCGCGCCGGGGCTCTCGGACGCGTCGCCGGGCCGTCGAGGGGTCGTCGCGGGGTGAGGCCTTGGTCGCACTCGTGCCCGGGGAGTTGGCGCGCGCGTCCCCGAGGCTCGATGCTGTGTCCCATGGGTGAGCGAGTGGCGCAGCAGCCGCGCGTGGACGACCGGTCGCCGGAGCGCGGGCTCGGCGGCACCATCGGCGCGCCCCGCACCCTCATCCCGGCGCTGCTGGCGGCCATCGCCTACGTCGACCCCGGCAACTTCGGCGTCAACATCACCTCCGGGGCCGAGCACGGCTACACGCTCGTGTGGGTCGTCGTCTTCGCGAGCTGCTCGGCCATGGTCATCCAGTACCTCGCCGCCAAGCTCGGCATGGCCTCCGGCAAGAGCCTCGCCGAGCACAGCGCCGAGCGCTTCCCGGGTGTCGGCCGGCTGCTGCTGTGGGCGCAGGCCGAGCTCGTCGTCATCATGACCGACCTCGCCGAGGTCGTCGGCGGCGCCATCGCGCTCAAGCTCCTCTTCGGCATGCCTCTCATGGCCGGGGCCGTCTGCGTGGCCGTCTTCAGCCTCGTCGTCCTCGCCCTCAAGGTCCGCGGCCGCAGCCACTTCGACTCCGTCGTGCTCGTGCTGCTCGTCGTCATCATCGGGTCGCTGTTGTGGCAGGTGCTCGTCGCGGACGTCGACCGGGTCGCGTTGCTGCGCTCGGTCGTGCCCGGGCCGCTCGACTCGTCGGCGGCCCTGCTCGCGGTCGGCATCGTCGGCGCCACGGTGATGCCGCACGCCCTGCACTTCCACTCGGCCGCGTCGCGCGGTCATGACGACGGCAGCGAGGCCAGCCACGCCGAGCGGCTGCGCAGCGGACGCCGCACGGTGCGCAGCGTCGTCATCGCCATGACGATCGCGGGGGCCGCCAACATCAGCCTCGTCGTCTTCGCGGCAGCCCTCCCCTCGGAGGCGGGCGCAAGCATCGAGACGGCGTATGCCGCCCTGGCGGCCAACGCGGGTCAGATCGCCGCGACGATGCTGGCCGTCGCGCTCCTCGCGTCGGGTCTCGCCTCGACCCTCGTCGGCGTCCAGACCGGCGACGTCGTCATGCAGGGCTTCGGCCGCCGGCCCATCGCGCCGCTCCTGCGCCGGATGCTCGCCGTCGTGCCGACGCTCGTCATCCTCGGCCTCGGCGTCGAGCCGACGAACGCGCTCGTCTGGAGCCAGGTCGTCCTGTCGTTCGCGCTGCCGGGCACGCTCGTGCCGCTCCTGCTCTTCACCCGCGACCGCCGGATCATGGGCGTGCTCGTCAACCACCGCCTGACCACGGCCGTCGCCGTGCTCATCACCGCCGTCATCGTCGGCCTCTGCGGCTACCTCGTCGCCACCGGCTTCTGACCCACCCCCGCCCCCGGTCGAGTGAGCGCCCCGTCCCACTCGAGTGGCCTCGTGGGCCCACCCGCCACAACCGGGGAGGGATCTCCCCCGTCGAGTGGCCGCGTGGCCCCACCCGCCGCATCCGGACAGGGGACCTCCCCCTCGAGTGGCCGCATGGCCCCACTCGCCGCACCCGGGCAGGGGACCTCCCCCTCGAGTGGCCGCATGGCCCGGGTCCGTCAGATGAACGGTGTAACTGGCGTTTTCATGGCTAGAGGTTCTCTGGCGCCGGCATCCGGTCGGCGAAGGTGATCGCGAACGCGTTCAACGCCGGCTTCCACCGGGTCACCCATCGTGCCTGCCCGAGCCCTTTGGGGTCCAGACTCCGGGTGACGAGGTACAACGTCTTGAGCGCGGCCTGCTCGGTCGGGAAGTGACCCTTCGCGTTCACGGCCCGCCGGTAGCGGGCGTTCAGGCTCTCGATCGCGTTCGTCGAGCAGAGCACCTTGCGGATCTCCAGGTCGTAGGCCAGGAACGGAGTGAACTGCTCCCACGCGGCCCGCCACAGCTTCGGGATCGCCGGGTAGGCCTTGCCCCACTTCTCCTCGAACTCCTCAAACGCCGCCCACGCCGCGTCCGTGGTGGGTGCTTGATAGATCGGGCGCAGGTCCTTCGCGATCGACTCCCAGTACTTCTTCGAGGCGTACCGGAACGTGCCCCGGACCAGGTGAACGATGCAGGTCTGCACGATCGCCGCCGGGAACACCGCGTTCACCGAGTCCGGCAGGCCCTTCAGCCCGTCGCAGACGATGAAGAACACGTCCACGACGCCCCGGTTGCGCAGGTCGGTCAGCACGCCCATCCAGAACTTCGCCGACTCCCCAGCACCGTTACCGGGCCATAACCCGAGCACCTCCCGATGGCCTTGCAGGTCTACGCCGATCGCGGCATAGAACGGCTGGTTGCCGACCTGCCCGTCACGGACCTTGATCATGATCGCGTCGATGAAGACCGCCGCGTACACCCGCTGCAACGGCCGCGCGGACCAGGCCTGCATGTCCTCGATCACCCGGTCGGTGATCCGGGAGACCGTGTCCTTGGACACCGACGCGCCGTAGATCTCGGCGAAGTGCGCGCTGATCTCACCGGTCGTCAGTCCGCGCGCGTACAGCGACAGCACGATCGCGTCCACATCCGTCAGGCGCCGCTGCCGCTTCCTGACGATGACCGGCTCGAAGCTGCCGTCCCGGTCCCGGGGGACCGCGACCTGGACCGGTCCCGCGTTGTCGGTCAGCACCGTCTTCGCGCGGGTCCCGTTGCGGGAGTTGCCCCCGTTCCGGCCTTCGACGGCGTGCTTGTCGTAGCCGACATGCTCGCTCATCTCCTCCTCGAGGGCGGCCTCGAGGACCTGCTTGGTGATCGCCTTCAGCAGCCCGTCCGGGCCGGTCAGCTCCTCACCCCTGGCGCGAGCGGCCTTCACCAGCTCACGCACCGCCGCACGCTCCACCTCGGCAGGTGTGAGCGCCTTCTTCGCTGCCTTCTCAAGCGGGCTCACGCCCAACAGTGTGTCGCTCATCGTGCGACCCTTCCCGCTGAACCAGTCAGCTCGTTGGGCCAGTTACACCGTTGGTCGGACAGTCTCCATGGCCCCACCCGTCCCGTGGCTGCTGGGGCACGTGAGGCGAGGGGGCCACTCGACCTGGGGCTGGTGTGACGGCGGGGCCACTCGACTGTGAACGAGCGCTCACTCGAGCGGGGCTGGGCGCTCACTCGAGCTGATGGGGTGGAGCGGGGTGCGGGAGGGGTGTGGCGGACGGCACTCGGCGGGACGGCATACGGCCTCGGGTCCCGCGAGGGACCGTGTGGGAGAGTGGCGCACGAACCGCTGCGACGTCGCGTGAGGAAGGTGAGCATGGCCCGTCTCGTCCCTCCGGGTGTGCGCGAGCTGCCCGCGCTGACCGAGCTGCGTCTCGAGGTGCGCGCCTTCCTCGCCGAGCAGGTCGCGGCCGGCGCGTTCGTGCCGCACGTCGACACGTGGCTGACCCGCTGGGACCGCGACTTCACCCGCGAGCTCGGGCGGCGCGGCTGGCTCGGCATGGTCATCCCGACGGAGTACGGCGGCCAGGGACGCACCTTCCTCGAGCGCTTCGTCGTCACCGAGGAGCTGCTCGTCGTCGGGGCTCCCGTCGCGGCCCACTGGATCGCCGAGCGCCAGATCGGCCCGTCGCTGCTGCGCTACGGCACCGAGGAGCAGAAGCAGGCGTTCCTGCCCGGGATCAGCCGCGGCGAGGTCGTCTTCGGCATCGGGATGAGCGAGCCGGACTCGGGCTCCGACCTCGCGAGCGTCCGCACGCGCGCCGAGCGGGTCGACGGCGGCTGGCGGCTCACCGGCACCAAGGTGTGGACCTCCGGCGCCCACGAGGCCGACGCGTTCTTCGCGCTCGCCCGGTCCGCGCCGCTCGACCCGGCCCACCGCCACGAGGGGCTGAGCCAGTTCATCGTCGACCTCCGGGCGCCGGGCGTCACGATCCGCCCGATCATCTCGATGGGCGGCGACCACCACTTCAACGAGGTGCACCTCGACGGCGTCCTCATCCCCGACGACCGTGTGCTCGGGGAGGTGGGGGAGGGGTGGTCGCAGGTGACGTCCGAGCTCGCCCACGAGCGCAGCGGGCCCGAGCGCGTCCTGTCCACCTTCCAGCTCCTCGCCGCCGCCGCGCAGGCCATGGACGACGGCCGCCTGCCCACCGACCCGGGCCTGGGCCGCCACGTCGCCCGGGTCGCGGCCCTACACCACATGTCGTTCGCCGTCTCGACCGCGCTCGAGAACGCCGAGGACGCCGACACCGCAGCCGCGGTCGTCAAGGTGCTCGGGACCACGGGCGAGGGCGACATCGCCGACTACGTCGACACGCTGACCGCGACGGGCTGGGCCCTCGACGAGGAGCTCGACACGCTCCTGCACGCGGCGATCCTCCAGCGTCCCGGCTTCACGCTCCGTGGCGGCACCAACGAGATCCTCCGCGGCGTCATCGCCCGCGGTCTGGGGATGCGCTGATGACCGACCTCCGCGACCTCGCCGCCCCCACGACGCCGGACCCCGACCTCGTCGCGGTCCTCACCGACCTCTTCGCCGACTACCGCGCCACCCGCGCGACGCCCACCGCCGTCGTCGACCTCGACCGCGGCCTGTGGCAACGCCTCGAGGACCTCGGCCTGACCCGCCTCACGGGCACGGAGTCAGCCGGCGGCAGCGGCGGAGGCTGGGTCGACGCCGCGGCCCTGCTCGGCCTCGCCGCCGGGTCCGCCGCCCCGGTGCCGCTCGCCGAGCACGACGTGCTCGGCGGCTGGCTCCTCGAGGCGGCCGGGCTGCCCAACGACGGTGGCCTGCGGACCGTATGCCGTCCCGACCCGTCCGGGGTCGCCCTCAACGTCACGTGGGCGCGCGACGCGAGCAGCATCGTGGCCCTCTGGGAGGACCGTGACCAGTGGCGGGTCGCCGACGTGCCGATCGACCGGGTCGGCGTCGAGGAGCGCCGCAACCTCGCCGGGGAGCCCAGTGACACGGTCGAGTTCGACCTCGACGACCTCGAGGCCGGCACCGTGGTGGACCACGCGATCGGCGAGCAGTTCCACCTCCGCGGGGCGCTGGCCCGCTCGGCCCAGGTCGTCGGGGCCATGGAACGCGTCGTCGACGTCGTCCTCGAGCACGTGCGCGAGCGCGAGCAGTTCGGCCGACCGATCGGGCGGTTCCAGGCGGTGCAGCACCTCGTGTCCGACATCGCCTGCGAGACGGCCCTGGCCCGTGCCGCCACCGACGCCGCCGTCGCCCGGGCGGCCGCGTCCGACTGGACCGACCCCGGGATGCTCTTCGCCGTCGGCGTCGCCAAGTCGTGCGTCGGGCACGCCGCCTCGGTCGTCGTCCGTGGCTCGCACCAGGTGCTCGGGGCGATCGGCACGACCCTCGAGCACGAGCTGCACACCCTGACCCGCCCGATCCTCGCCCGGCGCAGCGAGTACGGCTCGCTCCAGGACTGGGACGAGACCCTCACGGCGCTCGCCTCGTCGGCCGGCCACGACCGTCTCTGGACCCTCATCACGACGGGCCGTGCCAAGACGCAGCGCGCCCGCTGAAAGACCCTCACGCACCTGAACCGCCGACGTGGCTGGTAGGCAAGGAGATTCGCCGCATGACCGAGATCCGCTACGACGTGACCGACGGCGTCGCGCTCATCACCCTCGACGCGCCCGAGCGCCGCAACGCGCTGTCCGTCGAGATGTCGCGCGCGCTCATCGACGCCGCCCGCACGGCCGAGACCGACGACGAGGTCGGCGCCGTCGTCGTCACGGGCGGGGCCCACTTCTGCGCGGGAGCGGTCCGCAGCGTCCTCGCCGACACGGGTCGTGACCCCGTGGAGGACGAGGCCTACCGCGACCTCGAGACCGTCTATGCCGCCTTCACGACGATCGGCGCGGTCGCCGTCCCGACCGTCGCGGCCGTGCGCGGCGCCGCGGTCGGCGCCGGCCTCAACCTCGCCCTCGCCACCGACCTGCGCATCGTCTCGCGCACGGCCCGGCTGCTCCCGGGCTTCGCCCAGATCGGCATCCACCCCGGTGGGGGCCACTTCACGCTCATCAACCGCGTCGCCGGGCGCGAGGCCGCCGCGGCCCTCGGTCTCTTCGGCGACGAGGTCGACGGCGACCGCGCGGTGGCGCTGGGACTCGCCTGGGCGGCATACGACGACGGTGACGTGCTGGACGAGGCGATGGCGATCGCCGGACGCGTCGCCAAGGACCCGGCGCTCGCCCGACGGACGGTCGCGAGCTTCCGTCGCGAGACGGCGCCCGGGGGTCTGCCCTGGGACGTCGCCGTCGAGCTCGAGCGCTCGCCGCAGATGTGGTCGCTGCGCCGCAAGCACGGGGTGTGAGGCACGCCTCACCACGAAACGGGCATTTCGGATCCTCCGGGGTCGTGGTGCAAGGATGGGGAAGTTGGCCGTCCCCCACCGCGAAGGAGCACCAGTGCTGGCGTCCTACCGACCTCTCTTCGAGGTACCGGGGGCACGCGTCTTCATCACCGGCGGGCTGATCGCCCGCTCGGCAGGCTCGATGTTCGCCGTGTCCGTGGTCGCGATGGTCGCGGCACGCACCGGCTCCTACGCGCTCGCCGGAGCCGTGGTGGCGGTCGGCATGGTCTCCCTGGCGCTCTGTGCGCCCTTCCTCGGCCGGCTCGTCGACCGCTACGGCCAGCGCCGGGTCGCCATCCCCTTCTTCCTCTGGTCGGGCTTCTGGGTCGTCATGACCCTGCTCGTCTCGATGCGGGGGTGGCCGTCGTGGCTGCTCTTCATCACCTTCCCGCTGTGCGGGGCCATCCCCAACCTCGGCACGATGGCCCGCGCCCGGTGGTCGCACATCTTCGCCGACGACCCGAAGAACCTCCACGCGGCGATGTCGTTCGAGCAGGTCATGGAGGAGGTCACCTTCGTCATCGGCCCGGTCCTCGCGATCTGGCTCTCGACGACGCTCTTCCCCGAGGCCGGCTTCGCCTTCGCCGCGCTCGCCTACACGGTGGGCGTCCTGACCTTCATCTCGGCGCGCTCGACCGAGCCACCGGTCGTCCCGCACCACGAGCGCCCGACCGAGCACGCCTACACCGTGCCGGGCCTCATCCCGCTCGCCTTCATCATGGTGATGACGGGCGCGATCTTCGGCGTCAACGAGGTCGTGACGCTCGCCGTCGCCCAGGAGGCGGGTGCCCCGAGCGCCGCCGGCGCCATCCTCGCGTTGTATGCCGTGGGGTCGGCCTCCGCGGGCCTCGTCTTCGGGCACGTCTCGCACGGCCGCAGCCTCGTCAAGCTCCTCATCGCCGGGACGTTCGGGATGGCGGTCCTCGAGATCCCGGTGCTCTTCGCCGGCAACCTCTGGATCCTCGCCGGTCTCATGCTCGTCGCGGGCATGGCCACCGCGCCCACCCTCATCACGACGATGAACCTCATCGAGCGCATCGTCCCCAAGGCCCAGCTCAACGAGGGCATGACGATCGTGCTCACGGGCCTGATCATCGGGATCGCCGCCGGCTCCGCCGTGTCCGGCACCGTCGTCGACCACGTCGGCCCGCAGCACGGCTACTGGGTCGCGATCATCGCCGGCGGCTTCGCCTTCGTCATGGCCCTCGGCACGCGCGCGTTCCTCACCCGCCGCGAGCTGCACGACCTCCGCTGACCCGAGCCCACGGCATACGCCCTCCGGCTCGAACCGTCGAAAGGCCACGTTTCGCGGGTGCCAACACGTCAAAAGGCCACTTCTCTGACGAGAAGTGGCCTTTCGACTGCTACGAGGCCACAGATCGTGGCCTCTCGACGGTTGAGCTGGGCGGAGCCCCTGGCTCAGTGGCCTGCGGGGGCCACCACGACGTCCTCGTCCTTCGCCGGGGCCGCCTGGCCGGGCTTGGGGCCGAGGTCGATGTTCGGCAGGAAGAGCGTCGCGATGAACGCGAAGACGAGCACCCCGGCCGCGACGACGAAGACGACCGACATGGCGTCGGAGAAGCCGACGAGGAACGGCTGCGCCAGGCGCGGGTCCAGCTCGTTGATGAACGAGCTGTCCGAGAGGGCTGCCCCGCCGACGCCCGCACCCGTGCCGCCGGACTGCTGCGCGGCCTGCAGCTGCTCGATGAACGCCTTGTTCGCGGCCGGGTCGCCGCCGGTCGGGTTGCGCAGGGCCGCCTGGAAGGCCGGCGTCGGCGAGATCGCCGTGAACGCCTCGGAGATCTTCGTGCCGGCCTGCGAGAAGAGGATCGACAGGAAGACCGCGGTGCCGAGCGTGCCACCGATCTGGCGCGTGAACGTCGCGGAGGACGTGGCCACGCCCATGTCGCGGCGGTCGACGGCGTTCTGCACGGCGAGGGTCAGCGGCTGGAAGTTGAAGCCCAGACCGATGCCGAAGAAGAACATCCCGATCATCGTCTTCCACAGCGGGGTGTCCGCGCCGACGAAGTGGAAGCCGTAGAGCGACAGGACGAGGATCGCCGCTCCCATGATGGGGAAGTGGCGGTAGCGACCGGTCCGGGAGATGAGCTGGCCCGAGATGATCGAGCCGGCCATGATCCCGAGGGTCATCGGGAGCAGCTGGAGGCCGGCCTGCGTCGGGCTCGACCCCTTGACGATCTGCAGGTAGAGCGGGATCGCGGCGAGACCGCCGAACATGCCCATGCCGATGAACACCGAGGCGACCGACGACGACGCGACGGTGCGGTTCGTGAAGAGCCGCAGCGGGATGAGTGCCTCCTCGCCCATGGCGCGCTCGAAGAGGAAGAACGCGACGAGACCCACGAGGCCGATGGCGTAGCAGGTGATGGACGTCGCCGAGTCCCAGCCCCACTCGCGGCCCTGCTCGGCCACGATGAGCAGCGGCACGAGCGCGACCGAGAGGCTGAGCGCTCCCCAGTAGTCGATGCGGTGGTCGAGGCGCGTGTGCTTGAGGTGCAGGGTGCGGGTCACGACGATGAGGGCCGCGACGGCGATCGGCACGTTGACGAGGAAGACCCAGCGCCAGCCGGTGACGCCGAGGATCGTCTCCTGGCCGGCGAAGAAGCCGCCGATGACCGGGCCGAGCACGCTCGAGGTGCCGAAGACGGCGAGGAAGTAGCCCTGGTACTTCGCGCGCTCACGCGGCGGCACGATGTCGCCGATGATGGCGAGCGCCAACGAGAAGAGGCCACCGGCGCCGATGCCCTGGACGGCGCGGAAGGCCGCGAGGGACGGGATCGACCACGCGAGCGTGCAGAGCATCGAGCCGAGCGTGAAGATCGTGATGGCGAAGATGAAGAGCTTCTTGCGCCCGTAGATGTCGCCGAGCTTGCCGTAGAGCGGCGTCGCGATGGTGCTCGTGATGAGGTATGCCGTCGTGACCCAGGCCTGTCCGGCGAGGTCGTTGAGGTCGTCGGCGATGACGCGCATCGCGCTCGCGACGATGGTCTGGTCGAGCGCGGCGAGGAACATCCCCATCATGAGCCCGACGAGGATGGTCAGGATCTCCTTGTGGGAGAGCACCGGTCGCGGGTCGGGGCCTGCACCGGCGGGTGAGTCCGCGGTCGCGTCGACGCGCGGCGGCTCGGCGGTGGTGTCGGACATGTCAGTCCTCTTTCTGCTTCTGGGCTCTGGTGGAGTCGAAGGGCATGGGGGGCGGCGCTGCACCCCGGGCCCGGAGGTTGGCGTCGAGCGCGTCGCCGAGCTCGCGGAGCCGGTCGACGAACTCCTCGGTGGCGGGGCCGTCCCAGTCGGAGAGCAGCCCCTGGAACCACGTGGCGCGGCTGGCCTGGATGCGGCCGACGGCCGCGCGGCCGTGCTCGGTCAGGGAGACGACCCAGGCTCGACCGTCGCTGGGGTCGGCGCTCTTCTCGAGCAGGCCGCTCGTGACGAGCGAGCTGACCTGGCGGCTCACGGTGGAGACGTCGTTGTGCAGCGTCGTCGCGAGCTCGGAGATGCGGACCGTGCCCTGGCTTGCGACGACGAAGAGCACGGGGTATGCCGTGACGTCCACGCCGTCCTCGAGCCGCGGAGCGGTGTGCTTGGCCGCGACGAGCAGCTTCTGGACGCGCAGGAGCCCGAGGAAGACGTCGTTCGCCTCGTCCTTGCTCACCGCCATCGCGCGCCCCCTCGGCCAACTACTTGCTTGCAGCACGCAAGTATTTGCCGGCGCGGGCCTGGTGTCAACTTGCATGTCCAAGGTTTGTCCAGCCATCGGATCCCCTCGCCACGCACGGGACTCATGTGGTTGTCTGTGGTCTCGCGCCCTCGGGGAGGTGCGAGGATGACTCACGCGCCCGAACCGTCCAGCAGTGTGCGGAAATCCCCGGGCCAGATGTGCAGGGAGTGACATGACGAGCGACGTTCCCGTCGATCCGACGATCAACGACGCCTTCCGACAGATGTCGGCCCTGATCTACGCCGGGGCCGACGCCGGCTCGATCCACCAGTCGCTCGTCGACTCAGCCCACCGGCTCGTCGAGGGCTGCGACCGCGCCTCGCTACTCGTGCGCACGCGCGACCGCTACGTCACGGCCGCCAGCACCGACGACATCGCCCGGCGCATCGACCAGATCGAGCTCGAGGTCGGCGAGGGCCCCTGCGTCGACGCCATCGTCTCCGAGGCCTACCAGCACGACGCCGACCTCACCGACGCCAAGACCCCGTGGCCGCGCTTCACCGAGCGCATCGTCGCCGAGACGCCGGTCCGGTCGGCCATCGGCTACCGCCTCCTCCTCGAGGGCGACAAGGTCGGTGCCCTCAACCTCTTCTCGGACACCCCCGGCGGACTCACCTCGAAGTCGGCCGACGTCGGTGCCGTCATCGCCTCGTTCGCCTCGGTCGCGCTCATGGCGATCCGGGCGCGCGAGGAGGCGGCGACCCTGCGACAGGGGCTGACGAGCAACCGCGAGATCGGCAAGGCCGTCGGGCTGCTCATGGCCGCGCATCACATCACCGGCCAGGAGGCGTTCGAGCTGCTGCGCAGCACCTCGCAGGAGCTGAACATGAAGCTGGCCCAGGTGGCCTCGCAGGTGATCGAGGGCCAGGAGTCGCAGTTCGGCCACGCCGGCCCGGGTGGCGGCGCCACCGCGGACTCGCAGGTCTGACCGGGCCGGGTCCCGGCTCCCGGCTCCCGGCTCCCGGCTCCCGGCTCAAGAGCGCATCCCGGAGGGGCCCACGAACGACGAGTGGCCCCGACGCGCCTCACGGGCGTCGGGACCACCGGACGGAGCTGCGGAGGGTCAGGCCGAGGCCATGCCCTCCGCGGACAGCTGGCGGCGCAGCTCGTCGAGCGTGCGGCGGAGCAGACGGCTCACCTGCATGGCGCTGAGCCCCATGGACTCGGCGATCTCGGCCTGCGTCATGTCGCCGCCGAACCGGAGCTCGACGAGCTTCTGGTCCCGGGCGGGCAGCCGCCCGAGGGCCGTGCGCACGACGATGCTCTCGTCGAGCGCCGGGTCGGACCCCGAGTCGCCTCGCGCGTCGATCAGGTCGAGGACCGGGCGGCCCCCGTCCGCCGTCGTCGCGTCGAGGGAGGCCGGGCGCAGGTTGGTCGCCGCGACCTGGGCCTCCTTGACGGCTTCGAGGGTGATGTCGAGCTCGTCGGCGAGCTCGCCGACGTCCGGGTCGTGGCCGAGCCGCTGCTCGAGCCGTGACCTCGTGTCGGTGACGAGCTGGCGTCGCTCCTGCAGCTCGCGCGGCGGGCGGACGAGCCAGCCGTGGTCGCGGAAGTGGCGGCGCAGCTCACCGGTGATGGTGGGCGTCGCGTAGGCGCCGAACTCGGTCGGCTTGGACAGGTCGAACCGCTGGAGGGCCTTGAGCAGTGCGAGGAACGCGACCTGCTCGAGGTCCTCTCGGTCGAGGCCCTTGCCCGAGTAGCGGTGGGCGAGAGAACGGGCGAGCGGCATGTGCAGCACGGTCACGGTCTCGAGGGCGGTGGCGCGCTCGGACGGCGAGTCCGACGTGCGCAGGGTCTTGATGAGCTCTCTGGTTCGCGCATCCTTGCGCGGACCCACGGATGGGTCGGTCATTTCAACTCCGATGGATCGGATCCCCGATGCGGCGCTGGCTTGACCGACTACCAATGACGCTAGGCCGTTGCCCCTATATACACAAGGTGGACTTCGACCCCGTCGAGGGGTCCGGAGGTGTATACGCGGGCGCGAGCAGCGCGGAGCCCGCGGGTGTTCCCGAAGGAGGGCTGCCGACAGGCGCCCGCTCCTCAGTGCGTGACGACGACGAGCGCCTCGAGCACCCGCCGGGCGATCTCCTCGTCACCGGTGACGGTGTAGTGGATCTCGTCGACCCCACGCCGTCCGGCAGCGCGTCTCGTCAGCGCATCTGTCGTGAGGTGGATCGACGTGACGTCGAGCTGCTCCTCGCCCTCGGGTCGGTCGTTTCCGCTGAAAAGCGCTTCCCCGTAAGGGCGCCCGTCGTCGCCGGTGATGATGCGCACCCCACCGCGCGCGACGACGGGACCGCTCACGTCGAGCACGACGGCATGGCCGGCGCCGATGCCGGCGACGCGCGAGGCGATGCGCGGGAGGGCGGCGAGGATGTCGGCGGTGAAGACCGCGGCGCTCGCGGAGTCGAGGTTGCCGGGGCGGTCGAGGGCGGCGCGGAGGTCCTGCTCGTGCACCCAGGCATCGACGATGCGGCGGTGCAGGTGTTGGCCGAACGTCGTCTCGGGGCCGAAGAAGCCGCCGATCACGGTGTCGACGTCGGCGTCCGACGCGCGCAGGTCGGCGACGCGCTGCGGGTGGAACTCGGCGAGCTCGGCCACGACCTCGCGCCCTGACATCCCGCGCCGGGCCTCGACGTCGACCTCGACGTAGCGGGCGAAGTCGCTGTGGACGTGCGGGTAGTCCGGGACGTCGACCTGCGGACGGGGCATCCCGGCGAAGGACTTCTCGGCTCCGACGATGTGGGCGATCTGGTCCTTGACGGTCCAGCCGGGGCACTCCGTCTGGATCTCGAAGTCCTCGTCTCGGCAGGAGTGCCCGAGGTCGATGATCGACTGCACGGAGTGGTCGAACGCGTCGATCAGTCCGTTGCGGTCGTCGGGGGCGGCCGGGTGCATGGGCATGTCATCAGACTACTTACCCTTGAGGCATGCCAACCCTGCAGCGAGACGGTCTCGCCGGTCCGCGGACGGGTCCCGCCTCCCCGCGGTCCGGCGGTGTCGCGGCGGTCCTCGCCGGCGTCGTCGTCGTCGGCCTGCTCGCGAGCCTCGTCGCCGCCCGGTACACCGGAGCAGCCGCCCCGCTGCCCGGCGGTCTGACCGACGCGGGCCCGGTCGTGCGCTGGGCGCTGCCGCTCGTCCGGGTCGTCCACGACGTCGCCGCCTCGCTCACCATCGGCTCGCTGCTCCTCGCCGCGACGATGATCCCGGGCCGCACCCGCGCCGAGAGCGCCGCGCTCGACGAGCCGCGCCGCACGGCGGCCTTCCGGGTCGCCACGTCGGCGGCGTTCGTCTGGGCCGTGGCCGGGGCCGTCGGCGTCGTCTTCACGTTCGCGGACGCCGCGGGTATGCCGCTCAGTGACCCCCTCTTCGGCCGCAACCTCACCGGGTCGGTGTGGTCGATCGAGCCGCTCCGGGTGGGGCTCATCAGCACGGTCGTCGCTTTCGTCGTCGCATCCGTCGCCGCCGTGGGCCGTTCCCGCGCGGTGGCTCTGGCACTGACCGTCGTCTCGGCGTTCGGCCTGCTCGTCCTCGGCCTCGCAGGCCACGCGGGCGGCTCCGCCGACCACGAGACCGCCGTCAACGCCATCGCCGCCCACCTGCTGAGCGCCGCCGTCTGGGTCGGCGGCCTCCTCGCGCTCATCGTGCTGCGCCGTCCCCTCGGCGATGCCCTGGGCGTCGTCGCGCGCCGCTACTCGACCGTCGCCCTCTGGTGCTTCGTCACGCTCGGGGTCTCCGGGGTCATGTCGGCGACGACCCGGCTCGGGTCGTGGTCCGACCTGGCCACGCCCTACGGCGTCCTGGTCCTCGTCAAGGTGCTGGCCTTCGCGGTCCTGGGCGTCGCCGGCGTCTGGCACCGGCGCGTCACCCTCGACCGCATCGACGCGACCGGCACCTCAGGCGCAGGCACGTCGGGCACGGACGCCTCGGGCGCCGACGCCCTGCGGGGACTCCGGGGGCGGCTCTTCGTGCGCCTCGCGGTCGCCGAGTCGCTCGTCATGGCGCTCGCGTTCGGTGTCGCGACCGCGCTCGCGCGCAGCGAGCCCCCCGTGCCCGAGACGGTCTCCGACCCGAGCGCCGCGCTCTCGCTGACCGGCTACCCCGCACCTGCCGCCCCGACGGCCCTGTCGTGGCTCACGGCCTGGCGGGTCGAGTGGCTGTTCCTCGCCACGGGCCTGCTCGCGATCGGGCTCTACGTCGCCGGCGTCGTGCGCCTGCGCCGCCGCGGCGACGCCTGGCCCGTGATGCGCACGCTCAGCTGGGTCGTCGGCTGGCTGCTCTTCCTCTACGCCACCAACGGGGTGCTCGGCATCTACGGCCGGGTCGCCTTCTCGTGGCACATGACGCTGCACATGCTCGAGGCGATGGTCGTCCCGATCTTCCTCGTGCTCGGTGCGCCGGTGACGCTCGCGCTGCGCACCGTCCGGCCGCGCCGGGACGGCACGCTGGGCCCGCGCGAGATGCTCCTCTCGCTCGTCCACTCCAGGTTCCTCGCCGTCGTCGGCAACCCGGTCTTCGCGGCCGTCCTCTTCTTCATGAGCCTCGTCGTCTTCTACTGGACGGGGCTGTTCCAGCTCGCCCTGCAGACGCACACGGGGCACCTGCTCATGACCGCCCACTTCGTCCTCACGGGCTACCTCTTCGCGTGGGTGCTCGTCGGGGTCGACCCCGGCCCCAAGCGCTGGAGCCCGGCGCTGCGCCTCGTCGTGCTCTTCGCGACGATCTCCTTCCACGCCTTCTTCGGGGTCGCGATGATCAGCGGCACCACCCTGCTCGGCGGCGACTTCTTCGAGACGATCAAGATCCCCTGGGTCACGGACCCTCTCGCCGACCAGCGCTACGGCGGCGGTGTCGCGTGGGCCATCGGCGAGCTGCCCAGCCTCGTGCTCGCGCTCACCGTCGCCCTGCAGTGGTTCCGCACCGACAGCGCGGAGTCGGTGCGGCAGGACCGCCGGGCCGACCGTGACGGCGATGCCGAGCTCACGGCATACAACGAGCGGCTGGCCGCGCTCGCCCGCCGTGACGAGGGCTCCCGGCGCTGACCCGCGCACCCGACCTTGCTACTACGACCTGTAGTATCGAGGTCGAGGAGGCCGCATGTCGCAGCGAACGTCGAATCCCCGGTGCCCGGTCCGGCTCGGTGAGCCGTGCACCCTGTGCTTCCCGGGGGCGAGCGGACCGCAGGACTGCGGACTCGTCTACCTCGTCCGGACCGACCCGGAGCTGCGCGAGGAGCTCGCGGAGCGGCGCCGCGAGCGCCATGCGGCGCAGCTCGGCACCCCGCCTGCTGCAGCCTCCTGACCCGGCCCGTCGCGTCGTGCGCAAGCGTCCGGACGGAGAACCCGACCGCGGCCGTGTGCCGTGAGCCCCGACGCGCTGCCCGGGTGACGGGACCGTGCGCCAGGGCGCCACGCGGGCGTGTGAGAGTTGGACCATGAAGGTTGCGCTCATCCAGCTGGCCTACGGCGACGACGAGTTGGTCGCCGACCGCACCACTCGCGTCGCGGACCTCGTGCGCGCCCAGGCGGGCCACGACCTCGTCGTCCTCCCCGAGCTCTGGCCGGCGGGCGGCTTCGACTACACGGCGTGGGACGAGCGGGCCGAGGCCGTCGACGGTCCCGTCGCGCAGGCGCTCGCCGCCGCGGCCCGCGACGCGCGCGTGACCCTGCACGGCGGGTCGATCGTCGAGCGAGCCGAGCCGACCGAAGCCGGCGGTCGTGGCCTGTGGAACACGAGCCTCGTCTTCTCGCCCGAGGGCGAGCTCGTCGCGACCTACCGCAAGATCCACCGCTTCGGCTTCGGCGAGGGCGAGCCGAGCCTCATGGACGCAGGCGAGGAGCTCGTCGTCGTCGACGTGCCCGTCGCCGACGGCGGCACCGTCCCGGTCGGCCTCTCCACGTGCTACGACCTGCGCTTCCCCGAGCTCTACCGGCGCCTCCTCGACCGCGGGGCCGAGGTCTTCGTGATCCCGGCGGCCTGGCCGCGCAAGCGCGTCGCGCACTGGACCCTGCTCGGCCAGGCTCGGGCCGTCGAGGACCAGTGCGTCGTGATCCAGTGCAACACCGCGGGCACGCACGCCCGCCACGAGATGGGCGGGCACTCGCAGGTGGTCGCCGCCACCGGGAAGGTTCTGGCCGCCGCCGGCCTTGACGAGGAGGTGCTGAGCATCGACATCGACACCGCGGCGACGCCGGAGTGGCGCCGCACCTTCCCCGTGCTGACCGACCGGAGGCTCCCGTGAGCGCCGGCGCCGGGGTGGAGCCCGCCTCGCTGCGTTCCCGCGTCAGGGTCCGGGCGCCCGAGCTCGTCGGCCGCGGGTGGCTCAACACCGGCGGCCGCTCGCTGTCCCTCGCCGACCTGCGCGGCCGCGTCGTCGTCCTCGACTTCTGGACCTTCTGCTGCGTCAACTGCCTCCACGTGCTCGACGAGCTGCGGCCGGTCGAGGGGCAGTTCCCCGACGCGCTGACGATCATCGGCGTCCACTCGCCGAAGTTCGAGCACGAGGCCGATGCCGACGCGCTGGTCGCCGCCGTCGAGCGGTATGCCGTCCACCACCCCGTGCTCGACGACCCCGAGCTCGTGACGTGGAAGGCCTACGCCGCCCGCGCCTGGCCCACGCTCGTCGTGCTCGACCCCGAGGGTTACGTCGTCGCGTCGATGTCGGGGGAGGGGCACGGGCCCGGTCTCGCGTCCCTGGTCAGGGAGCTCGTCGAGGAGCACCGGGCCAAGGGCACGCTCCAGCCCGGCGACGACCCCTACGTCCCGCCGCCCGCGCCCGACACGGCGCTGCGCTTCCCGGGCAAGGCGGTCACCCTGCCCGACGGGTCCTTCGTCGTCAGCGACACGGCCGACCACGAGGTCGTGCACCTCGAGGAGGACCTGGAGACCGAGCGCGCCCGCTGGGGTGGCGAAGGCGTCCTCAACGAGCCGCAAGGTGTCCTGCTCGCGACGCCCGAGGTGGCCGACCGGCTCGGCATCGACCTGCTCGTGGCCGACTCCGTCAACCACCAGCTCAAGGGGATCCGCTTCTCCGACGGGTCGGTCCACGTCGTGGCCGGCACCGGTTCGCAGCTGCGCGAACGCACCGGCGGGGGCCCCGCCCTCGAGCAGGCGCTGTCGACGCCGTGGGACCTCGCCTGGCTCGGCGGCCGGCTCATCGTCGCGATGGCGGGCACCCACCAGCTGTGGGCGTGGACGCCCGGTGCCACGCTCGAGGACGGTCACGTCGAGGTCGTCGCGGGCACGTCCAACGAGGGACTCGTCGACGGGCCCGCGCGCGAGGCGTGGTTCGCCCAGCCGTCCGGGCTCGCCGCCTCCGCCTCCGGCGACCGCGTCTGGGTGGCCGACTCCGAGACCTCCGCCCTGCGGTCGGTGACGACGGACGCCGACGGCGGCCTCGTCGTCGAGACCCACGTCGGCACAGGGCTCTTCGACTTCGGGCACCGTGACGGCGACGCCGCCGAGGCGCTGCTCCAGCACCCGCTCGGGGTCACCGAGCTGCCCGACGGGTCCGTCGCCGTCAGCGACACCTACAACGGGGCGGTCCGACGCTTCGACCGGGTGACGGGTCAGGTGTCGACGCTGGCCCAGGGGCTGTCCGAGCCGAGCGACGCCGTCGTCGAGCACGACCCCGACACCGGCGAGGTGCGCCTCGTCGTCGTGGAGTCCGCCGCCCACCGCCTCACCCGGGTGGCCCTGCCCGAGGCCGCCCAGCGTGTCGACGGACCCGCTCACCGCACCCAGCGGCCACCGACGCCGCTACCCGCCGGCGAGGTCGCCCTCGAGGTGACATTCGTGCCGCCGACCGGGCAGAAGCTCGACCTGCGGTGGGGAGACCCGACGCGCCTCGACGTGTCCGCGACGCCCGACGCCCTCCTCGTCTCCGGCGCCGGGCGGGCCGAGGGCCTGACGCGGACGCTCGTGCTGCGCGACGGCATCGGGTCAGGCACGCTCCACATCTCGGTGCAGGCCGCCGCGTGCGACGGGGACCCCGAGACGGGCGAGGTGCCCGAGCACGCCGCGTGCCACCTCTTCCAGCAGGACTGGGGGATCCCGGTCACCCTCGACCTCAGCGCCGATGCCACACTGACTCTCGACCTCCGGGGGGTCCAGGCCGGGGACCAGCCGACCTGACCCGACCCGGGAGGTCGGGAGGTCGGGGCGAGACCAGCGGACGACGACGACGACAAGGCGGCAGGCGTGGCACGACAGGCATCCGGTGGCGGCGGACGTTCGGTCCTCTCGGCGGTGTGCGGGTTGCTGGCCATCGTGCTGCTGCCCGTCTCGCTCCTCGGCTTCTGGGCGTCGGTCATGCTGACGCGCACCGACGTCTTCGTCGAGGAGCTGCGGCCCGTGGTCACCAAGCCGCAGGTGCAGGAGGCTCTCACCGACGGCGTCGTCCAGGGCGTCCTCGGCGCGGTCGACCTCCAGCCGGCCATCGAGAAGGCCCTCGAGGCGCCGATCCGCACCCAGGCGGCCGCCCTCGTCGCGAGCCCGCAGGTCACCGCCGCATGGACCACCGGCATCCGGGCGCTCCACACGCAGTTCATCGCCGTCATGGAGGGTCGGGCCGACACGAAGCTCGACGACCAGGGGCGCGTCTCGGTGCGCCTGACGATCCCCGTCCCGGCCCTGACCTCGACACTCGAGCAGGCGGGGGTGCCCGACGCGGGGTCGATCGCGCCGGTCGTGACGATCCCCCTCGTCAAGGCCACCGACCTGCAGAAGGCGCAGGTGGCATACCGCATCGCCGACGCCTGGGGACCCTGGGCGCCGCTCGTCGTGGGGGCCCTCGCGCTGCTGTCGATCGCGCTGGCGCGGCGCTGGCGCACAGCGACGACGCTCATCGCGATCGGCTGGATCGCGACGTCCCTCGCGCTCGCCCTCGTCGTCATGGTGTCGCGCGAGCCGCTCATGCGCCGCGTCGACCCCGAGGTGGCGCGCACCATCGCCGACGCCGCCTACGGCCTCGCTGCGCGAAACCTCTACTACGAGATCGTGATCGCCGTGGGTGTGGGGGTCGTCATGCTCGTCGTCTCCGCGGTGTCGCTGGCGTTCGGGCGCCGCCGCGCCCGCTGATCCCGGCCCCGCGGTCGCCGGGAACGTGACGGTGGGCCCGCCTGCGGGTATGTGCCACGCAGGTGCGCGTCCAGGGCGTACCCCAGCCAAGGAGACCTCATGGGTATCGGACTCGGGATCTTCCTGCTCGTCGTCGGCGCGATCTTCTACTTCACGAACATCGACTCCAGCGTCCTCAACATGAGCAGCAGCACGGGCAACACGATCGGGATCATCCTCATGGTGGCCGGCGCGCTCGCGATCATCCTCGCGCTCGTCCTCAACGCCCAGCGCGCGCGCACCCAGCACACCGTCGTCACCGAGCGCCGTGGCGCCCCCGACGTCGTCGAGCGCCGGGTCGACGGCGACGAGGTCGTCGAGCGGCGCGTCGAGCCCCGCGACGGGACCATCTAGACCGTCGAAAGGCCACGAACCGGGCCCCACACGTCGAGAGGCCACGAACCGGAGCCCGGTTCGTGGCCTCTCGACGTGTGGGGCGGGGTTGCGACACCTCTTGTCGGGTGGCGGTCCGAGCAGGAGAACTCACCTGCGCGGGCCCCTGTTCGTGCTTCGATGAGACGTGAGCAGGACCCACCCCGACGCAGCGCCCCGCACGGCGTCCGACATCGACGCCGCGACCCCTGCCGACCGCGACCGGTGGGTCGACACCCTCCGCGTCGGCTCGCTCCTCGTCGTCATCCTCGGACACTGGCTCATGGTCGCGATCACGACCGACGGGCAGATCACGAACGCGCTCGCGGTGGTGCCGGCTCTCCAGCCACTCACCTGGCTGCTGCAGGTCATGCCGCTCTTCTTCCTCGTCGGGGGCGTCGCCCACGCCCACACGCTCGAGTCGCTCGAGCGTCGCCACCCGGACCGCCGAGGACGGTATGCCGCGTTCTTCCGGGCGCGCGCGGCGCGCCTGCTGCGTCCCACCCTCGCCTTCCTCGCCGTCTGGGTCGCGCTCGGCGTCGTCGCGGACCTGTCGGGCCTCACGTCTCGGCCCGGCGACGCGGGGCGGCTAGCGCGCGACGCCCTCGTCATGGTGCCGCAGCTGCTGTGGTTCGTCGGGATCTACCTCGGGGCCTGCGCCTTCGCCCCGCTCATGCGTGGCCTGCACCGGCGCTGGGGCTTCGGCGTCGTCGTGGTGCTCGTCGCGCTGGCGTGCATCGTCGACGTCGTGCGTTTCGGCGGCGGGCCCGAGCTCGTCGGCAACCTCAACTTCGCCCTCGTGTGGCTGGCGCTGCACCAGCTCGGGTTCGCCTGGCGCGACGGGCTGCTCACGACCGGCCGTGGGTGGGTGATGGCCGTCGTGGGCTTCGGTGCGATGGGCCTGGCCATCGCGTTCGGTCCCTACCCGACCTCGATGGTGGGGCTGCCCGGCGAGGCCGTCTCCAACATGGCGCCACCCACCGCGGCCCTGCTCGCCCAGGGCATCGGCATCTGCGGCCTCGCGGTCGTGCTGCGACCGGTCATGGCGCGTGTGCTCGCCCGTCCCCGCGTCTGGCGCGCGGTCGTGCTGGCCGGCCCCTTCGCGATGACCGCCTTCCTCTGGCACCTCACGGCGCTCATGACGGTGCTCCTCGCGATGCGCGCGCTCGGGATCGTCCAGCCGCCCGTCGCGTCGTGGCAGTGGTGGCTGACCCGGCCGATCCTCTTCGCCGTGCTCGCCGTCGTCACGGCGCTGCTCGTCGCCGTCTTCGTCCGCTTCGACCGCGGGTCACGCTCGGTGGCCGACGCCTCGCCGGAGACGCGCGGCTGGGTCGACCCCGTCGCCGCGGTGTCGGCGGGCGTGCTCTTCTTCGGGATCCTCATCATCTCGATCGTCGGCGTCGACGTGCTGGGCAACCGGCCCGTCTTCTTCCTCGTCGGTGACGTCACCCCGATCGTCGGCTTCGTCGTCCTGGCGGTCGGGCTGCTCCTGCTGCGCTCGACCCGCCCGCGCGCGCCCCTGACCTGACCCCCGGCGAGTGAGCGCTCCGTCCCCGTCGAGTGAGGGCGGTTTCAGGGCGTGTGCGCAACGGTGAGTAGTTCGTTGAGTTTAGAGGCGGGGGTCTGGAAGCCGAGGGTGGCTCGGGGCCGGGTGTTGAGCAGCTGCTCGACGCGGGTGATCTCCTCGTCGGGGACGGTGGTGAAGTCGGTGCCTTTGGGGAAGAACTCGCGGATCAGGCCGTTGGTGTTCTCGTTGGTGCCGCGTTGCCAGGGCGAGTGCGGGTCGCAGAAGTAGACCGTGCAGTCGGTGGCGACGGTGAACCGGGCGTGGTCGGCCAGTTCGGCGCCTTGGTCCCAGGTCAGGGTCTTGGCCAGGTGGGCCGGGAGCGTGGTGATCATCGTGGTGAGCCGGTCGGTGACGGTGGCAGCGTCGCGCCGGCCCGGCAGCCGCGCGAGCATCAGGTACCGGGTGGCCCGCTCGACCAGCGTGATCACGGCGCTGGAGCCGCGGGCGCCGATGACCAGGTCGCCTTCCCAGTGCCCGGGAACGGCGCGGTCGGCCGCTTCGGCCGGGCGGGCGGTGATCGCGGCGTCCCCGACCCAGGACTTCCCCCGGGGCCGGGCGGCCAGCTTCGAGGCCGGCACCCGCGAGGTGCGCCCGCTGCGCAGCGCCTTCTCCCGGGCCAGCTCGGCGCGCAGGCTGCCGCGGCCCTGCACGTAGAGGGCCTGGTAGAGAGTTTCGTGACAGATCCGCATGGACTCATCGTCCGGGAAGCGCAGGACCAGCTCGCCCTGGATCTGCTGCGGGGACCAGTGCGAGGTCAACCCGTGCAGGACGACCGCGCGTAGCGCGGCGTGCTCGGGCCGGTCCAGCTTCCGCGGCTGGGGACGGGCCCGGTTGGCGCGGGTGCGGGCCTGCGCGACCCGCACCGAGTACACCCCGGCGACGCGGTTGCGGTGCAGCTCCCGGGTCACGCTCGAGCGGTGCACGCCCAGCTCGGCCGCGATCCGGGCCGGGCACCGGCCCTCACGCAGCCGCAGCGCGATCAGGCCCCGACCGGCCTCGGTCAACCGGCCCCGCGGGTCGGTGAAGTCACCGCGCACCGACGGCGCCGCCAAGGTCGGGTTGACCATCCCACCGACCGGTCCGATCCGCATCCTCATGCCGGCCACCTTGGCCCACCGGGCCACCGCGAACCGGTCCACCCCGACCTGCCGGGCGACCTCCAGCCCCGACAGCCCCTGCTCGAGCAGCCCCAACGCCTGCTCCCGCTGAGATAGCGAATACCTCCTCAGTCCACCAGCCATCGTCCCGCCTCCACACGACATCCGTGTTGCGCAGACGATCTGAGACCGCCGAGCGCCCCGTACCACGGAAACTCGATGGCCGCGCCGACGCGTGGCCCCCTACCGTCGTGGCATGGAGACGACCCTCATCGACGTGCACGACGACGCGGTCTGCGCCCGCGCGTACGACGTCATCATCGCCAGCAAGGGTCACGAGCGCCCGTGGAACGAGCCGCCCTCCCTCGCCGAGACGCTCGTCGAGTGGCGCCACGTCGACGATGCCGAGCGCATGGAGATGTGGGGAGCCTTCGACGGCGACGACCTCGTCGGAGTCGCGACGCTGTGGTTGCCCCTGTCGGACAACACGACGATGGCGTGGTTCGACGTGCAGGTCGACCCAGCCCACCGTGGGCGAGGCGCGGGCTCCGCCCTCGTCGAGCGGCTCGTCGAGCGGGCCCGCGAGGAAGGGCGCGTCACGATGGTCGTCGACTTCCTCGTGCCCCCGGAGTCCGAGGGCCACGGCTACCGCCGCTTCGCCGAGCGGCACGGCTTCCACCTCAGCAACACCGAGATCATGCGCCACCTCCGGCTGCCCGTCGACGAAGAGCTCCTCGCCCGGCACGCCGAGCACGCGCGCCCGCGCTGGGAGGGCGCCTACCGCCTCGAGACCCACGTCGGCGGCGTGCCCGAGCACCTGCAGGAGTCGCTCTGCGCGGTCATGAACCAGCTCGCCGTCGACGCGCCCACGGGTGACATCGAGTTCGAGGAGGAGTCGCTGACACCCGCCCGCTACCGGGAGTACCTCGAGGTCACGAGCGCACAGGGGCGGGTGCGCCTGACGACGGTCGCGGTCCACGAGGACAGTGGCGACGTCGTGGCCTACACCGACCTCATGCTCCCCTCGGGCGCACCCGGCGTGGCCTGGCAGTGGGGGACGCTCGTGCACCGCGACCACCGGGGACGCCGGCTCGGGATGGCCCTCAAGGTCGAGAACCTGAGGCGGCTGCAGGCCGACCACCCCGAGCGGCAGCGTGTCGTCACCGGCAACGACGACACCAACGCGTGGATGGTCTCGATCAACGAGGATCTCGGCTTCCAGATCGTCGAGCTGTGCCCGGCCTACCAGCGGTCGTTGGCCTGACCGACGAACCGGTTAACCGGTTATCTGCACAAGACGGGTTGGGCGGCCGAGCTGTCACAGGCCATGATCGTCTCGTGCACACGTACGACGTCGACGGACGCGAGCTCCCTCTCCGGATCGCCGGCGACCCCGCCCTCGAGCTCGTCAACACCCTTGCCGGCTGGGCGGCGGCCGCGACCGACCAGGTCGACCACCTCCACGACTACGACGACCTCGTCGTCTGGGCCCGGGAGTGCGGCCTCGTCGACGAGGTCGCGGCGGCCCGTCTCCGACGCTCGGCCCGACGCGACCGGGTGACGGCCGACGCGGTGCTCCGGGAGGTCCGCAGGCTGCGCCGCGACGTCCACGACCTCGTGGTCGGCGTCGGCAGGCGCGCGGCCCTCACGCGCGTGTCGACCCTCGCCGTCGAGGCCCGACAGGCCCAGACGCTCATGGCGACAGGCGGATTGGTCCACTGGCACTTCACGCGCGACGCCGGCCTGCACGAGCCGCTGTATGCCGTCGCGCTGGCCGCCGCTGCCCTGCTGACGTCCGAGGCGGGCGGGCACGTCTCGGCCTGCCCGGGAGACGGGTGCGGCTGGGTGTTCCTCAACCCGTCGGGCCGCCGGCGCTGGTGCCTCATGTCCGTCTGCGGCAACCGTGCCAAGGCCCGGGCCTGGGCGGCGCGGCAGCAGGCGTCGCGCGACCCGGCTCTCTCCTGAGCCGCCGACGACCGGTCAGCCCCGCGCATGCCGGGCCGGACGGCAAGCGCACACGGCCCGGGAACGACGAGGCGCCCGCTCCCACGTGGGGAGGGGCGCCTCGAGGTGAGGGGTGGTGCGCGTCAGAACGCGGACTCGGGGACGTCCATGAGGTCGTTGTCGACGGCCTCGGCGATGGCGCGCTCGGCGGCGAGCTTCGGCAGGACGTTCTTGGCGTAGAAGGAGGCCGCCGCGACCTTGCCGCGGTAGAAGTCGGCGTCCTTGCCGGACGCACCGCCGTCCAGGGCCGCCTGCGCGACCTCGGCCTGACGGAGCAGCAGCCAGCCGACGACGAGGTCACCGGCCGCGAGGAGCAGGCGGGTCGTGTTCTGGCCGACCTTGTAGAGGTTGGCCGTGTCGCCGCCCATCCGCGGGTCGCTCTTCATGGCGTCGCCGATCATGTGGCCGACGATGCCCTGGACGTCCTCGAGCGCCCGGCCGAGCAGCTCGCGCTCGGTGTCGAGCGACCCACCGAGGTCCTTGGCGAACTCCTGGATCTGCCCAGCGACGTGCTGCAGGGCCTGGCCCTTGTCGCGGACGATCTTGCGGAAGAAGAAGTCGAGGCCCTGGATGGCGGTCGTGCCCTCGTAGAGGGTGTCGATCTTGGCGTCGCGGACGTACTGCTCGACGGGGTAGTCCTGCAGGAAGCCCGAGCCGCCGTAGGTCTGGAGCGACTCGGTGCCAAGCAGCACCCAGGCGCGCTCGGAGCCGAGGCCCTTGACGAGGGGCAGCATGAGGTCGCTGATCCGGTTGGCGACCTCGGCCGCCGAGCCCTTCTCGAGTGGCACGGTCGGGTTGCCGGCCTGCGCCTGGTTGACGGCGTCCTGCTGGCTCGCGGTGTAGATGACGAGCGCGCGCAGGCCCTCGGCGTACGCCTTCTGCAGCATGAGCGAGCGGCGGACGTCGGGGTGGTGCGTGATGGTGACGCGCGGCGCCGCCTTGTCGGTCATCTGCGTGAGGTCGGCGCCCTGGACGCGCTCCTTGGCGTACTCGAGCGCGTTGAGGTAGCCGGTCGAGAGCGTCGCGATCGCCTTGGTGCCGACGAACATCCGGGCGTTCTCGATGACCTTGAACATCTGAGCGATGCCGTCGTGGACGTCGCCGAGCAGAGTGCCGACCGCCGGCTCGTGCTCACCGAAGGTGACCTCGCACGTCGTGGAGACCTTGAGGCCCATCTTGTGCTCGACGTTGGTGACGTGGGCGCCGTTGCGCTCGCCGAGCTCACCGGTCTCGAGGTCGACGTGGAACTTCGGGACGATGAAGAGGCTGAGGCCCTTCGTGCCCGGGCCGGCACCCTCGGGGCGGGCGAGGACGAAGTGGACGACGTTGTCGACCATGTCGCTCTCGGCCGAGGTGATGAAGCGCTTGACGCCGGTGATGTGCCACGTGCCGTCGGGCTGCTGCACGGCCTTGGTGCGGCCGGCGCCGACGTCGGAGCCGGCGTCGGGCTCGGTGAGCACCATCGTCGTGTGCCACGCGCGGTCGACGATGTGCTTGGCGAGCTTCTTCTGGTCGTCGGTGCCGAGGTGCCAGAGGAGGTTGGCGAACGAGTAGCTCGCCGTGAACATGTGGATGGCCGGGTTGGCGCCGCAGACCATCTCGGCGACCGACCAGCGCAGCGAGGCCGGCACGACCATGCCGCCGAGCTCGGCGGGGACGTCGAGGTTGCCCCAGTCGCCGTCGACGTAGGCCTGGAACGACTTCTTGAACGACTCGGGCATCGTCACCGACTGGCTGACCGGGTCGTAGGCGGGCGGGTTGCGGTCGCTCTCGAGCAGGCTGTCGGCCAGCTCGTGCTCGGCGAGGCGCGAGACCTCGCGGAGGATGTCCTTGGCCGCGTCGACGTCGACGTCTGCGTAGATGCCGGTGCCGAGGACGTCCTGACGGTTGAAGACCTCGAAGAGGTTGAACTCGAGGTCACGCACATTGCTCTTGTAGTGGCCCATCCGGGGACCCTCCGCGTTCTGTCGCTCGTCGTGCGTCCGCACTGTCGTCGGCGGGCGCGCCAAGTTACTGGCCGGTCACTTCCATGATGCTACTGACGGGTAACGATCGCAAGGGGAAGAGGTCACGGTTCCGCCACGAGCGCCACGAGCGCCACGAGCGGCACGACCGGCACGACCGGCACGAGCGGCTCTGAGGGCGTATGCCGCCGGGCCCGTGCGAGTGCCACACCACCGTCCCCGAGGCGGCGGGGCGCACACGAGGTGCGCCGCGGGCCGGGACCCGCTGGGATGGGGCCATGGACGCCCGCCACCGCCTCGTCGACGACCCCTTCGGCTGGCAGCGCACCGCCTCGGGCCAGGTGCGGGTGACCCGCGGGGGACGGCTCGTCGCCGTCATCGCCGGCGCCGCGGCCCGCCGGCTCGACCGGGTGCTCGACGGCGACGACGAGGACGCCGTCCAGCACGCCCTGGCCCGGGCGACCGGCAACTACCGGCGCGGCAACGAGCGCTGACCGCGCTGAGCGGCTGCCGACGCGGCGCGCGGGTCCGGGCTGGACGGCATGCCTGCCCGGACGGCACCTGTGCTCGGACAGCAGAAGGGCCCGGTCGCGGTGACCGGGCCCTTCTGGACTGGAGCAGGCGGCACGAATTGCACGTACGTCTTCCTTCTGGAAGAAGGCTGTTCTGCTACTGAACTACGCCTGCGAGGCGTCGCCAACCGTAGCAAGACTCGGGGTGCGTCGTCCAAACGGACGTGCGGCGGCGCGTCGCCGGGCTGTTCAGGTCCGCTCCAGATCAGCCGGCAGTCACGAGCCGTCGCGCAGCCGGCGGGCGAAGGCCGACGACCGAGCCCGCAGCTCCTCGACGCGTCGCTCGACGAGGGCGAGCGGGTCGAGGCCGCCCTCCATGCCGTTCGGCAGGCGCCGGACGTGCGTCGAGCAGCTGAAGTCGGCGTGCACGAGGGTGCCGAGGCTGTTGCCCTCGCGGCCGGACGCCCCGGCCCGGCGGGCCACGAAGAGCGCCACCTCGCTCGTCGCGAAGACGTCCTCGCACCACGCGCACATCGCGCTCGCCTTGCGCGTCCGCTCTGCGGTCCGGAGGAGGAAGCCGACGGGTTCGTCGTCGACGGGGACGACGGCATACGCCCGTTGCGGGTTGCTGCGGTCGACCCAGCCGAAGTAGTCGAGCGACTCCCATCGGGCGCCGAGGTCGAGGTCGGCGGGAAGGGTGGCCTGCTTCGCCTCACGCCGGGAGGCGTTGACGAAGGAGGCGCGGATCTCGTTGTCCGTCAATGGTTTCACGGTCTGTTCCTGTCAGTCGGGCAGGACCGGGTGACCCGGTCAGCCGGGGTGGGGGAGGTGGAGCGGGACCGTGACCGCTGAGCAGGCCATGACGGCCACCCACCTCTCCGCGGGCCTCCCCGCTGACGACTGACGTGCTCCGACGGAGCAGCGTCCATGGTGCGTCACGGCGTACCCATGGTCCACCGAATATCCGGCCGCCCGGCCCCCAGGGCGTATGCAGTGGGCCGCCCGGGGGTGCCCCTCCAGCCTCCGCTGATGTGTCGAATGTCCGCCGAGGCGGCATTTGACCTGTCAACTATTGCCATAATCTGCTGTTTCGCGACCTTTTCGTGACCTGTCTGTCACCGTCGATGGATGCTCATCGCCCGGGGTCTCCCCCGAGCGGCCCACCGGACGCCGAGTCCTGTCCACCGGTGGGGCAGCCACGCAATAACGGACAGGAGTGGGGGACCCACTTTCGGGCCGGCCAGCCGGTCCTTGGGGTGAAGCCGCATCAGCGGCCGGGCATCTTCCGCCCGAACCCGACAGCTCACCTCACAGGCGTGGGAAGGAATCCACCATGCCCACTTCTACCCTTGCACGCCGAATTCCCTTGCAGTCCCTGGCGATCACGCCACTTCTCGCAGCCGCCCTCCTCGTCGGGACGGGTAGCGCCCCGACATCGTCGGTGACGCACCAGGCGGCCCCCAGCGCGGGCACCGCGCCCGTCACGATCAAGGCCAAACCGGTCGCCTACGTCTCGGCCGCCGTGCGAGCCGCGCGAGGACGGACGGCCGTCAAGGTCGCGGCCGCCCAGCAGGGCGACCCGTACCGCTACGGCGCGGCGGGGCCGTCGGCGTTCGACTGCTCCGGCCTCGTCTACTACACCTACCGCACCCGTCTCGGCGTCGGCGTCCCCCGCACGGCCAACGCCCAGAGGCTCGCCAGCGTCCGCATCAGCAAGTCGAACCTCCAGCAGGGCGACCTCATCTTCTTCATGTCCGGAGGTCGGGCCTACCACGTCGGCATCTACGCCGGCTACGGGAAGGTCTGGCACTCGCCCAAGCCCGGCCAGCGCGTCCAGCTCTCGAGGATCTGGACGACGAGCTGGGTCGCGGGCCGCATGCCCTGACCCCATCGATCGCACCGACGGCCCCGACGGCCGTGACGCACGAGGGCCCCGACCGGCATACGGTCGGGGCCCTCGTGCCGTGTGGAGCGAGCGACGGGAATCGAACCCGCGTATCCAGCTTGGGAAGCTGGCGCTCTACCATTGAGCTACGCTCGCACGGGCCGCCCGGAGGTGCCCCGCGAAGGGTCCGCAAGGCGGCACGCGGCGTCAGTGTAGCCGACACCGCGCCAGTGCCAGGAACGCGACCCCAGGGGCCGAAACCGTCATGGATCTCGCCAAGCAGACCGCCTTCGTCGACTACGTCCGCGAGCGCGGTGGGGCGAGTGCCCAGGTGGCCGTCACCCTCGAGCAGTTCTTCGAGGGCAACGACTGCGAGTGGTGCATCGCGCCGAACCGTCCCGAGGACATGCCGCTCGACACGGTGCGCCGGGTGCTCTTCGAGCTGCGCGACCACCCGGAGGTCCACGACGTCCGGGTCGAGCTCGACGTGCTCGAGTTCCAGGACTTCCCCGACGACGAGTGGCCGTATGCCAGTGGGGTGGCCGTCATCACGACGCTGCTGCCCGAGGAGGTCGACGCCATGACGATCGACGCCGACACCGAGTCGAGCGGGGGCCCCGCCGCGAGCGCGGAGTGGCTCGTCGACGGACCGGTCGTCCCCGAGGGCCACCACTACGTCGGCGTGTGGTGGGACTGATGGCCGCCGACCGCGGCCCGGTCGTCACGGGCGAGCTCGAGCAGGTCACCGATGCCCTCTGCTACCACGGCGAGGGACCTGTCTGGTCGCCGACGTGGGGCGGTCTGCGCTGGGTCGACCTCCTCGCCGGTGACGTGCTGACCCTGCGTGCCGACGGCTCCGTCGACCGCCTGCACGTCGGCGACGTCGCAGCGTTCGTGCGGCCCCGCCGGCCCGGCGGATGGGTGGTCGCGACCGAGCGCGGGCTGGCGCGCGCGGACGAGCCGGACGGCGCACCCACCCCGTGGTTCGACCTCTGGGACGACCCGTCCGTCCGGATGAACGAGGGCGGGGTCGACGGCCTCGGCCGCCTCTGGGCGGGGACGATGGGCTACGACCGCGTGCCCGGCAGCGCCACCCTCTTCCGCGTCGACGCCACCGGCGAGGTCACGACCCTGCTGCCCGACGTGACGATCTCCAACGGCATCGACCTCTCGCCCGACGGCCGGCTGGCCTACTACGACGACACCCCGACCGGTCGCACCGACGTCTTCACGGTCGTCGACGGCGAGCTCACCGACCGGCGGCCCTTCGTCACCCACGACGTCGGCCATCCGGACGGGCTCACGGTCGACAGCGCCGGCAACGTCTGGGTCGCCCTCAACGGTGCGGGCCGCGTCCGCTGCCACTCGCCCGGGGGCGAGGTGCTCGCCGAGGTCATCGTCCCCGCGCGCCTCACGACGGCGTGCACGTTCGGTGGCGACGACCTGCGCGACCTCTACGTCACGACGTCCCGCGAGAACCTCGACGACCCCGAGCCCGAGGCCGGTGCCGTCTTCCGCGTGCGCGTCGCGGTGCCGGGTCAGCCGGTGCGCGCCTTCGCCGGCTGAGCGGCGGCCTGCACGCCACCGGGGGCGTATGCCGTGTGCCCGGGTCGCGCGAGCGGCCCCGGCCCCGCTCGTCTGCGTCACCTCACGGCGGTGGTCCCGGGCGGGTCATCCCTCCGTCGGTGGACGGGCCGAGGAGCATGACGGGGCGACGCGACCGCAGCCGGCCGGACGGCATACCACCGGGGTCGACGGCGACGCCGTCCTCGTCCGGGGCGCCGACGCCCAGGAGGCTGCGCGTCAGGGCCTGCGCGTCGGACAGGAGCTCGTCGAGAGCGTGGCCGAGGTGGTCGTCCCCGGGCGGCTCGTCGGCGACGGCCGCCGCGAGGACGGCGCGGCGCACGAGCTCCTTGGCGAAGGACGCCGTCGTGCCCTCGGCCCGCGAGGCCGCGGCCGAGATGGCCTCGGCGCCGAAGAGGTGCCCGCCGTAGAGGCGGAGCAGCTCGCGTCGGCCCTCGGCGTCGGGCAGCGGGATCTCGGCGGCCAGGTCGACCCGGCCGGGCCGCTGCGACAGGGCGACCTCGAGGTCCTCGACGCGGTTCGTCGTGAGCACGAAGGCGACGTCCGAGTCGGAGTCGAGGCCGTCGAGGGCGTCGAGCACCTCGAAGAGCAGGGGAGAGGCCCCCATCGGGGCGAACGACCGGTCCTCGGCGACGAGGTCGCAGTCCTCGAGGACGACGATCGCCGGCTGGTGGGCGCGGGCGACCTTGGCGGCGTCGTGGATGAAGCGCAGCGAGCCGGCGCTGAGGAGCACGGCCGTCGTGCCCGGCGTCGCCGAGAGCAGGTAGCGGACGGTGTGGGTCTTGCCGGTGCCGGGCGGGCCGTAGAGCAGGACGCCGCGCTTGAGGTGCTGACCGTGCGCGACGAGCCGCTCGCGGTGCTCACCCATCCCGATGACGTGGTGGGCCACCCGGTCGAGGACGCCGTCGGGCAGCACGACGGCCGCCGCGTCGACCGTCGGACGCTCGATGAACGTCACGCCGGCCATGCCCGGCCCGTAGGGGTCAGAGCCGAAGGTCACGACCTGTCCGCGGATGACGCTCCGCTCGTCCATGAGCTCCTGGATACGGGCCATGAGCGCGTCGGACACGTCGCGGTCGCGAGCGACGACCTCGATGGTCCCGGACTCGCGCCCGAACTGCCGGTTCATGCCCTGCTGCCGGACCGCGACCGGGTGGCCGTCGAAGTGGAAGAGGCGGATCCCGGACGTCACGACCTGTCGCTGGTCGTCCTTGCCGGGGCCGGTCGGCATCCGGTCGTAGTCGACCTGGCCCACCGACATGCCGGGACCGTGGATGCGCTGCACGAGGTCGCCGAGCGACATGTGGTGGCGCGCGTCGCCGGCGATCCCGATGACCGTGGCGTCCGGGTCGGCGCCCGCGACCTCGGAGAGGGCGATGTCCGCGTCGACGAGCCGGTGGGGTGGCACGGTCGACGAGACGACGGCGAGCAGGTGCGGCGGGGTCCCGAGGTGCTCGCGCAGGGCGTCCGACAGGCGCTGTCCGGCGTCGTCGGCCGGCAGCGACTCGAGGATCCGGCGGAGGACGGAGTGGAAGTCGGCGAGCAGGGCGTCGTCGGCGCGCCGGGCGCCGGTGCCAGAGGCGGCGGAGGGGTCCGAGGGGTCCATGACGTGACGATAGGTCGCCGGCGGCGTCCGTGGGGCGTCCACGGGGCGGGAGAGTCGCGCGGGACTGTCGGGGGACTGTCGGGGGGCTGTCGGGGGGCTGTCGGGGGACTGTCGGGGGCTGTCGGCGGGACTGTCGGGGCGAAACCGGTGCGGCGTTATAGCCTCGTCCCGTGCTGCTCTCCGATAAGGACATCCGGGCCGAGATCGCCGCCGAGCGGGTCGTGCTCGACCCGTGGGACCCCGCGATGGTCCAACCGTCGAGCGTCGACGTCCGGCTGGACAAGTTCTTCCGGCTCTTCGACAACCACAAGTACCCCTACATCGACCCGGCCGCCGAGCAGCCCGAGCTGACGCGCCTCGTCGAGGTCGGTCCCGAGGAGGACAGCTTCGTGCTGCACCCGGGCGAGTTCGTCCTCGGCTCGACGCTCGAGACCGTGACGCTGCCCGACGACCTCGCTGCGCGCGTCGAGGGCAAGAGCTCGCTCGGGCGCCTGGGCCTGCTGACCCACGCGACCGCCGGCTTCGTCGACCCCGGTTTCTCCGGCCACGTCACCCTCGAGCTGTCCAACGTCGCGACGCTTCCGATCATGCTCTACCCGGGCATGAAGATCGGCCAGCTCTGCTTCATCCGCCTCAGCTCGCCGGCCGAGAACCCTTACGGCTCAGCGGCCTACGGCTCGCACTACCAGGGCCAGCGCGGTCCCACGGCGAGCCGGTCGTTCGCGAGCTTCCACCGCACCCAGGTGTGAGCGCCGACCTCGCGCCCGCTGCGCCTGCTGCGGCCGACGGCGAAGGTATGCCGTTCGCTTCGCTCGTCTGGGACGCCCGGCCCACGGGCGCCACCGTCGTCGCCCTCGTCATGCACGGCGGCGCCGTCGACGGCCACGAGCCCAACCGGCCGTGGTCGCACAACGTCGCGCGCCTCGTGCCCTTCGCCCGGTCCCTCAAGAGGGTGCCCGGTCCGATGGCCGTCGCCCGGCTCCGCTTCCGGGTCCGTGGCTGGAACGGCGACGCGATGCCCGTCGAGGACGCGCGGTGGGCGCTGGCACAGGTGCGGGCGGCATACCCCGGCGTGCCGATAGCCCTCGTGGGCCACTCGATGGGCGGACGTGTCGCGATGTTCGTCGGCGACGAGCCCGACGTGCGCCTCGTCGTCGGGCTCGCGCCGTGGGTCGAGCCGGGCGACCCGCAGCCGGGGGCCGGTCGGCGCACCGTGCTCATCCACGGCGACCGCGACGTCATCTGCTCCCTCGCCCGCACCCGCCGGGCCGTCGAGCAGATGCAGGCCGAGGGGCTCGACGCCTCCCTCGTGCGTGTCGCCCGGGCCGACCACGCGATGCTCGTGCGAGCCCGACTCTGGACCGCCCTCGTCACCGAGGTCGTCGAGGCCACCTTCGCGCGCGAGCTGGGCGGCAGCGGGGAGCCGCGCTCGGGCCCCATCGGGGCCGTCGTGGCCCGGGTCGTGCACGCCGGAGGCGTCACGGTCGACATCTGACCCTCGACGACGATCGCGGCGCGGTCGGCGCAGACGGGTACGTTGTGGGGCATGATCCGCTTCGAGGGCGTGACCAAGCGATACGCCGACGCGTCCGGCACCGACGGGGGAGCAGGGTCGGTCGCCGTCGACGACCTGACCCTCGAGGCCCCGACCGGCAAGATCACCGTCCTGGTGGGGCCCTCGGGCTGCGGCAAGACGACGACCCTGCGCATGGTCAACCGCATGATCACCCCGACGTCCGGGACGATCTCCATCGACGGCCGTGACACCGCCTCGCTCGACGTCGCCGAGCTGCGCCGCGGCATCGGCTACGTCATCCAGCACGCGGGTCTCTTCCCGCACCGCACGGTCCTCGACAACGTCACGACCGTCCCGCGGCTGCTCGGCACCGACAAGCGCACGGCGCGGTCGCGGGCCATGGAGCTCATCGAGCGCGTCGGCCTCGACCCGGCGATGGCCAGGCGCTACCCCGCCCAGCTCTCCGGCGGCCAGCAGCAGCGCGTCGGCGTGGCCCGGGCGCTCGCGGCAGACCCGCCCGTCATGCTCATGGACGAGCCGTTCTCGGCCGTCGACCCCGTCGTGCGCGAGCAGCTCCAGAACGAGTTCCTGCGGCTCCAGTCCGACCTCGGCAAGACGATCCTCTTCGTCACCCACGACATCGACGAGGCCGTCAAGCTCGGCGACCAGGTGGCGGTCCTGCGCGTGGGCGGCGTTCTCGCCCAGCTCGACTCGCCGGCCACGCTCCTCGCCGACCCCGTCGACGACTTCGTCGCCGGCTTCGTCGGCCGCGACCGCGGCTACCGCGCGCTGTCCTTCGCCGCGGCCCCAGAGCTGTCGCTCACCGACGAGCCGACGGTGGCCCTCGGCGCCACCGCCGACGAGGTCAGGGCCATCGGTACGCCGTGGGTGCTGTGCGTGGGCGACGCGGGTGAGCCGCTGGGCTGGGTCCGGGCGGCTGCCGTCGAGTCCGAGGTGACGCGCACGGTCCTGCACCGCGGCGGCACCGTGGCCTCGACCAGCGGGTCGCTGCGGGCCCTGCTCGACGCGGCCCTGTCCTCGCCGAGCGGGCGCGGCGTCGTGGCCGACGACGACGGCCGGCTCGTCGGCACGATCCGCGCCGCCGAGGTGATCCCCGCGATCGAGGCCCGGCGCGACGCAGCCGCCTCGTCGACCCCGGCCGAGGAGGCGACCGCCCGGTGACCTGGGCCCTCGACCACATCGGCGAGATCATGTCCCGCGCCGGCCAGCACGCCTGGCTCGCGGGGCTGCCGCTCGTGCTCGGTCTCGTCATCGCCATGCCGCTCGGCTGGCTCGCTGCGCGCCGTCCGCGGCTGCGCGCGGTGCTCCTCACGACGACCGGCCTGCTCTACACGATCCCGTCGCTCGCCCTCTTCATCCTCCTGCCGCCGCTGCTCGGCACGAAGATCCTCGACCCCGTCAACGTCATCGTCGCGATGACCGTCTACACGGTGGCGCTGCTGACCCGCACCGTCGCCGACGGGCTCTCCTCGGTCGACGGGTCGACGCAGCAGGCGGCCATCGCGATGGGCTACGGCTCGTTCGCCCGGTTCCGCGCCGTCGACCTGCCGCTCGCGGTGCCGGTCATCGCGGCCGGCCTGCGCGTGGCGGCCGTGAGCAACGTCAGCATCGTCAGCGTCGCCTCGCTCATCGGCATCTCGCAGCTCGGCTACTTCCTCACCGACGGCTACGCCCGCTCGTTCCCGACCGAGGTGTGGGTCGGCATCGTCGCGTGCCTGCTCCTCGCGCTCGTCTTCGACCTCGTCATCCAGGTCGTGTCGCGCGTCCTGACGCCGTGGACCCGGGCGGTGGCCGCATGAGCCTCGCGACGATCTGGGCCTGGTTCACCGACCCGGCCAACTGGCAGGGCACCGACGGCGTGCCCAACCGCCTCCTCGAGCACCTGCTCTACACCGTCCTGACGCTGCTCATCGCGCTCGTCGTCGCCGTGCCGCTCGGGGCCTGGGTCGGTCACTCCGGACGCCTGCGCTGGCTCGTCACCGGCGCCAACGCCGCTCGCGCCGTCCCGACCCTCGGGCTGCTCTTCGCCGTGTCGATGTTCGTCGGGCCGCTCATCCAGAGCGACCTCGCGTTCGTCATCCCGAGCATCACCGTGCTCGTCCTGCTCGCGATCCCCCCGCTGCTCTCCGGCACCTACGCCGGCATCGAGAGCGTCGACCCCGCCGCGCGCGACGCGGCGCGCGGCATGGGCATGACGGGCTGGCAGGTGCTGACCAAGGTCGAGGCGCCGTGCGCGCTGCCGCTCTTCCTCAGCGGGCTGCGCAGCGCGACCCTCCAGGTCATCGCCACCGCCACCATCGCCGCGTCGGTCAGCCTCGGCGGCCTCGGCCGCTACCTCATCGACGGGCTCGCCTCGCGCGACTACGTCCAGATGGTCTGCGGCTCGATCCTCGTCGCCGTCCTCGCCCTCGTCGCCGACGGCCTCCTGGCCCTGCTCGAGAAGAGAGCCGTCTCACCGGGAATCTCCGGGCGGGCTGCGCGTGTTGCCCGTTCACGCGCACGAAACTCCGATCCCCACTCCGAACCAGACCCCGACGGTGCAGACCGCTCGGACCCCGACCCGCGGCAGGCCGCGCTCGTGGGCTCCGGCAGCACCGGCCCCGTGGAGGCGACCGCCGCCATGGGCACCCCATCCGAAAGGGACCGACCATGACACGCACGCGCTTCCTCGCCGCGGGCCTGCTCCTCGCCGCCGTGGTGCCGCTCGCCGCCTGCGGTGGCGGTGGTGACCCCCTCGCCCCCGCCTCGAGCCCCGCTGCCGGCGGATCGACCGGCGCCGCCGGCTCGGTCAAGGTCGGCTCCGCCGACTTCCCCGAGAGCGCCCTGCTCGCCGAGATCTACGCCCAGGCGCTCGAGGCCAAGGGCATGACGGCCGCCCGCCAGTTCAACATCGGCAGCCGTGAGACCTACCTCAAGGCGATCTCCGGCGGCGAGGTCGACGTGCTCCCCGAGTACACCGGCTCGCTGCTCACCTACTACGACAAGGCCGCCAAGGCCACGCAGCCCGACGAGGTCTACGCCAGCCTCCAGAAGGCGGTGCCGCAGGGCCTCACGGTCCTCGACAAGTCGGTGGCCGAGGACAAGGACTCGATCGCCGTCACGAAGCAGACGGCCGACGAGTGGTCGCTCAAGGCCATCCCCGACCTCGCGGCGCACCAGGACGAGCTGACCCTCGGCGCCCCGCCGGAGTTCAAGACCCGCCAGCGCGGTCTCGTCGGCCTCGAGTCCGTCTACAAGGTGACGCCCAAGGAGTTCCGTCCGCTGCAGAGCCAGGCCACGGTCGAGGCGCTGAAGAACGGCCAGGTCAAGGCCGCCAACATCTTCAGCACCGACCCGTCGATCGCTGCCAACGGCTTCGTCGTGCTCGATGACCCGCAGAGCCTCTTCGGCTCCGACAACGTCGTGCCGCTCGTCCGCTCCGACAAGGCCGACTCGCTCAAGGCAGCTCTCAACGCGGTCTCGGCCAAGCTCGACACGACGTCGCTCGCCGACATGGTCAAGCAGGTCGTCGTCGACAAGAAGGACGCGAGCGAGGTCGCCAAGACCTGGCTCGCGAGCGCCGGTCTGGCCTGAGAGGCCGACTCTCGGCAGCTACCGGACGGCTGACGGCATACCTCTGCGGTCGACCGGACACGACAGAGGCCCCCGCGTCGGATGCGGGGGCCTCGGTCGTGCCCCGACGGGACCCGGCCGGGCTGACTCGGCCGTACCGGGAATGTAGCACCACCGAGAATGGTTCTCATTACAGTCGCGAAGATCCGCGACCCCGAGACCCGAGGAGCACCCATATGGCCAAGCGCACCGACCTGCGTCCCGTCGTCACCCTGCGTTCGACCGCCGGCACCGGCTACAGCTACGTGACGCGCAAGAACCGCCGCACCGACCCCGACCGCATGGTGCTGCGCAAGTTCGACCCCGTCGCCCGCGAGCACGTCGACTTCCGCGAGACCCGCTGACGTCAGGTGCCCGCCGCGAGACCAGCGGCGCACGACCCGGTGGCCACGTCCGACCTCGGACGTGGCCACCGTCGTATGCCGTCCGGCACCGTCACCTGGGCTCCGGCAGTGCCTTCGTGGTCGGGGCCGGGGGCAGGCGTGGGTCAGGGGCGAGGGTGGGGTGATCCTGCGGGGTCGGCGAAGCGGTCGAGCGCCTCGACGAGGATCCGCTCGCCCTCGCTGCCCGGGCCGTGCAGGTCGTCCTCGACGACGTGCAGCTCGGCCAGGGGCAGCGCCTGTGCCAGCTCGTGCGCGACCCGCAGCGGGGAGGCGATGTCGAGTCGGCCGCGCACGAGCACGGCCGGGACGTCAGCGATCCGGTCGAGACGTCCCGTGATGGCGTCGTCGGGCAGGAAGGCGTGGTGCCCGAAGTAGTGCGTGACGAGGCGCGCGAAGCCCAGCCGGAAGCGGGGGTCCTCGAAGCGGGCACTCGATATCACCGGCCCCGAGAGTGTCGCGATGCGGTCCTCCCAGGCGCACCACGCCCGGGCGGCCGCGTCCGACACGAGGGGGTCGTCGTGCAGGAGCAGCCGGTTCACGGCCAACGGCACGTTGCCTCGGTCGGCATCCGCCGGCAGTGACGCGAGCAGCGCGTCGAACTCCGCGGGGTAGACCTCGCCCATCGTCCGGGTCAGCCACTCGACCTCGTGCCGCCGGGTCGTGACAACGGCCCACAGCACGAGCGCACTGACTCGCTCGGGGTGCGCGACTGCATACGCGAGCGAGAGGGTCGAGCCCCACGACCCGCCGAAGAGCACCCAGGCGTCGATGCCGAGCTGCTCGCGGAGCCGCTCGAAGTCGCCGATCAGATGGGCGGTCGTGTTGTGCCGTAGGGCATCCCGGGTGTCGCCGGCATGCGGTCGGCTGCGTCCTGCGCCCCGCTGGTCGACGAGCACGACGCGGTAGCGATCGGGGTCGCAGAACTCGGTCCACCACGGTGACGCACCCGACCCGGGACCGCCGTGCACGACGAGGAGCGGGGTGCCGTCCGGGCGACCGGACTGCTCCCAGTGGACCTCGTGCCCGTCACCCGTGACGAGGGTGCCGGTCTCGAACGGCTCATGGGCGGCGAACACAGAGGTCAGGATGCCACCCGGGGGGTCAGCGCGCGAACGTCCTGGCCTGCCGGGCGGGCTCGGGGGTCGCGGGCGTCGACTCGGGCACGGCCCAGGTGACGCGCACCGGCTCCGGCGCCAGCGGCGCGAAGGCGGCCACGACGTCGATGCCGTCGCGCAGGAGCGTGACGAGACGCTCCTCGGGGTCGTCGACACAGGCACGGGCGATGCCGTCCACGGCGAGGGCGACGACCTTGGCGGCGTTGGCCGGGCGCACGGCGGCGGTGTTGAACCCCATCCGTGCCAGGTGGATCCGCGCCCAGCGCTCTGCTGCGGGCGCGGTGGTCAGGGCGGCGCGCGAGGCCGCGGAGAGCTGCCCCGGACTGCGGCCGTCCTGCTCGGCGAGGATGCCCTCGGCGTTGAGGATGGCGAGCGCCATGACGTTCTGGCGCTCCTCTGCAGCGACGGGGAGCGCGGCCCGGGCGGTGGTCAGCACGAGCGCGGTCGTGACCCTCGGGTCGTCCGGGTTGAGGCCGACCACCTCGGGGATCATCGTCACGAGGCGCTGGCGGTGGGTCTCGTCGAGCATGTCGTTGACGCAGCGTGCGAGGGTCGCGAGCACCGGGTGCGTGCACTCCGGGTGGTCGCTCCACCGCTCGCCGGCCAGGAACGAGGCCATCTCCATGAAGCACGCGCCCTTGCGCGAGCTGCGGTGGCGGCCGCGCGACAGCACCGGCACGCCGTCGGGCACGAAGGGGGCTCGTCGTGACATCGTCGCTCCTCGGACTTTCCCATGAAGGATCCTGCGCGGGTTCCTTCATGGTGCGCCTCAATCGGCTGCTTGACCACCCCTTCTGTCCAACCCGGCGCGGGGTGGTCGCTGTGGGATTGCCCGCAGTCCTGTTGCCGGGCGTCGTGGTGCGTGCACAATCGGCCCATGCCCGTCGACGCGCACGCCGAGTCCGAGAGCAGCGGGGTCCGCGCCCACGTCGCCGACTCGTGGCTGCGCTCTGCCGCGGCCGGGGTGCAGGTCGACACCGTCGACGCCCCGATCACGCTCCCGGCGGACGCCCTGCGCGACCACCGCGAGGCGCACCCCCTGGCGCGCGTGTTCCCGCTGCTCGACGACGTGCTCGGGCAGGCGGCCCGCGACTGCGACGCCGTCATGGCCGTCTCCGACGCGTCCGGCCAGCTGCTCTGGGTGTGTGGCACCCCGAGCGTGCTGCGCCGCGCCGAGTCCATCGGCTTCGTCGAGGGCAGCAACTGGGACGAGCGCCTCGCGGGCACCAACGCCCCCGGCATGGCCCTACGCCTCGACCAGTCGGTCAACGTCATCGGCGCCGAGCACTTCCGGCACTCCGTCCAGCGCTGGAGCTGCGCGGCCACGACGATCCACGACCCGTCCGACCAGAGCGTCCTCGGGGTCCTCGACATCACCGGCGGCGACGACATCGTCGTGCCGCAGACGATGGCCATGGTGCGCGCCGCGGCGCGGATGGCCGAGTCCGAGCTGGCCCGGGAGATGCTCGTCAGCGGCCGCGGTGCCCAGCCGGAGGCGACGGCGCGCGGGCTCTCGGTGCTCATGGAGTCGCTCGGCCGCAACGACGCCCTGCTGACCGTCGACGACGGCCGTGGCCACCGCCGGACGGTGCGCCTCAGCCCACGGCACAGCGAGATCCTGCTCCTGCTCGCCTCGGCGCCCCGTGGGCTCTCGGGTGACGAGCTCGCCGTCCTGCTCTACGAGGAGGACAGCAGCGCCTCGACGCTCCGGGTCGAGATGGGTCGGCTGCGCAGCCTGCTCGGGGAGGACCTCCTCGCCTCGCGGCCGTACCGGCTCGTCGCCGAGCTGTCGGGCGACTGGCTCGGCGTCGAGGCCCACCTCGCCGCGGGGGACGTCGCGAGTGCGATGCGGGCCTACCGGGGTCCCCTGCTGCCGCGGTCGACGGCCCCCGGAGTGGTCCGGCTGCGCGTGAGCGTCGAGGGCGACCTGCGGCGCGCGGTCCTCGGCAGCGGGCGGGCCGACCTCATGTCCGCGTGGACCCGCTCGGCCTCGGGGGCCGACGACTACGAGATGTGGCGGGCGCAGGCACGCGTGCTCGGCCCCGGATCCCCGCTCATGCCCCTCGTCCAGAACCAGATCCACCGCCTCGACCGCGAGCTCGGCCCCGCCTGACCCGCCCGGTTCGTGGCCTCTCGACGTCTCAAGTCACCCGTCGAGAGGCCACGAGTGGCCACGAGTGGCCGCCTTTCTACCGTCGAGGGGCCACGAGTGGCCGCCTTCCCAACCGTCGAAGGGCCACAAACCGGGCGTATGCCGTCACTCCGCCACCCGGCATACGCCACGCAACGTCGTTGCAACGTTGCGCTGCCTACGGTCACGCCAACCCCTGGGAGGGGAACCACCAAGGATGTTGGGAGATCAACCATGACCGTCTACGCACCGCCCGGCTCACCGGACTCGCTCGTCACCGTCCTCGACCGCTACGGCCACTTCATCGGCGGCAACTGGGTCGACCCGAAGAAGGGCCTCTGGTTCGAGAACATCTCGCCGGTCAACGGCAAGCCGTTCTGCGAGGTCGCCCGCGGCACCGAGGAGGACATCGAGGCCGCTCTCGACGCCGCCCACGCCGCCGCACCCGCCTGGGGCCGGACGAGCCTCGGCGAGCGCTCGCTCATCCTCAACCGGATCGCCGACCGCATCGAGGCCAACCTCGAGTCGCTCGCCGTCGCCGAGACGTGGGAGAACGGCAAGGCCGTCCGCGAGACCCTCGCCGCAGACCTCCCGCTGGCCGTCGACCACTTCCGCTACTTCGCGGGCGTCCTTCGGGGACAAGAGGGTTCGAGCAGCGAGATCGACGAGAACACCGTCGCCTACCACTTCCACGAGCCGCTCGGCGTCGTCGGACAGATCATCCCGTGGAACTTCCCGATCCTCATGGCCGTGTGGAAGCTCGCCCCCGCCCTCGCCGCCGGCAACTGCGTCGTGCTGAAGCCGGCCGAGCAGACCCCGTGGTCGATCCTCAAGGTCGTCGAGCTCATCGGCGACCTGCTGCCCCCGGGCACGCTCAACGTCGTCAACGGCTTCGGCGTCGAGGCCGGCAAGCCGCTCGCCTCGAGCCCCCGCATCGCCAAGATCGCCTTCACCGGCGAGACGACGACGGGCCGCCTCATCATGCAGTACGCCAGCCAGAACATCATCCCCGTCACCCTCGAGCTCGGCGGCAAGAGCCCCAACGTCTTCTTCGACGACGTCGCGCAGGAGCGGGACGCCTTCTACGACAAGGCACTCGAGGGCTTCACGATGTTCGCCCTCAACCAGGGCGAGGTGTGCACGTGCCCGTCGCGCGCCCTCGTGCAGAGCTCGATCTACAGCGACTTCGTGCCCGACGCCGTGGCCCGCGTCGAGAAGATCAAGCAGGGCAACCCGCTCGACACCGAGACGACGATGGGCGCCCAGGCGAGCAACGACCAGCTCGAGAAGATCCTCTCCTACATGGACATCGGCCGTCAGGAAGGGGCCAAGATCCTCACCGGCGGCGACCGCAACGTGCTCGACGGCGACCTCGCCGAGGGCTACTACGTCGCGCCGACGATCTTCGAGGGCGACAACTCGATGCGGATCTTCCAGGAGGAGATCTTCGGTCCGGTCGTCTCGCTCACGAGCTTCGACGACGAGGCCGACGCGCTCTCGATCGCCAACGACACGCTCTACGGCCTCGGCGCCGGCGTGTGGACCCGCGACGGCTCGCGCGCGTACCGGATGGGTCGTGGCATCAAGGCCGGTCGCGTCTGGACGAACTGCTACCACCAGTACCCGGCGCACGCCGCGTTCGGTGGCTACAAGCAGTCGGGCATCGGCCGCGAGAACCACAAGATGATGCTCGACCACTACCAGCAGACGAAGAACCTCCTCGTCTCCTACTCGCCCGACGCGCTCGGGTTCTTCTGAGCGGGTCGGCCACCGTGGCCACCACGCCCCCAGGGACGGTCGCACCCGGCGAGCCATCGGCTTCCCCCAGCCGGGTCGACCTCACCGGTGAGGCGGCGGACCTGCTCCGTCGCCTCACCGGGATCCACGGTCCGCTGATGTTCCACCAGTCGGGTGGCTGCTGCGACGGCAGCTCTCCCATGTGCTTCCCGGCCGGTGACTTCATCACGAGCGAGGCCGACGTGCACCTGGCCGACCTCGCCGTCGACGGGGTCGAGGCGCCCATCGGCTTCTGGATGTCGGTCTCGCAGTACGAGTACTGGAAGCACACGCACCTCACCGTCGACGTCGTGAAGGGCCGGGGGAGCGGCTTCTCCGTCGAGGCGCCCGAGGGGGTGCGCTTCCTCATCCGCTCGCGACTGCTGACCGGCGAGGAGCTGGACGCCTTCGGCATCACCGCTCCGACCGTGGGCCGGGTCGGCTGAGCCGACGCCGCCGTGGAGGTTCGCACCCCTGTGCGGGGGTGCGGACCTCCACGTCGTCGCGGCCCGTCTGCCGGCGGTGCCGAGTGCCGTCAGGCGGGCGTGTGGCGTCAGGAGGGCGTATGCCGTCAGGCGGGCGGGGCGGCCGCGGCGCCGGAGTGCCCCGACCGCGCCAACGCATCGGCGACGAAGCCGCTCGCCTTGAGCTCCTCGACGAGGTCGCGCAGGAAGGCGACGGTCTCGGACGTGCGGGTCCGCGTCGTGCCGACGGCCTGCTCGATCTGCATGAACGCCTCGTCGACGACCCGCACGTCGTCGCGGCCCGCGGCGAAGGCCGTGACCGGCTCCCGGATGCCGGCACCGACCTCGAGCCCCTCGGTGACGAAGACGTCGACGCCCTCGTCGCCCCGCACGACGGTCGCGTGCGCCAGCGTGCGCGTGAGGAAGAGGTCGTAGGCCGAGCCCTGCTTGACCCCGACCCGGATGCCGTCGCGGTCGACGTCGGCAGCCGACCGCACGGGGGAGCCGACGGGCACGACGTAGACGCCCTCGATGACGACGTAGGGCGCCGTGAAGGCGACCTCGGTCGCCCGGGCCGGGTCGACGGCGAGGAAGCACAGGTCGGCCGCGCCCGTCGCCATGGCCTCGAACGATCGTCGCGCCGCGTCGAAGCAGACCAGCTCGACGGGCACGCCGAGCCGCTCCCCGACGGCCTGCGCGATGTCGACGGTCACCCCGCTGGGTGCCTCCGGCGTGCCCTGGGCGAGCACGGGGTTGCCGAGGTTGATCGAGGCGCGCAGGACGCCCGTCGGCGCGAGGTCCTGGGCGATGGCGGGCGTCGGGGTCGCGTTCACCTGGTCAGGCTACGGCGTCCTTCCCACGGGTGGGCTTGCGGTAGAAGGCGATCCCGGGCACGGGCCGCTCGGCCTCGATGACGGCCGTGTCGGTGACCGAGATGCCGGGACCGGCGACGACGGCGAAGAAGACCGTCTGGCCGAGCATGACGTCGACCTCGGCGGGCTCCGCCTGGCCGTCCTTGACCATGACGAGGACGCCCTGTCGTTGCTGGCTCTGCCAGGCCCGGATGCCCTTGTCCGAGCTCGAGTCCGGCGCCGAGACGCGCACGACGCCCGTGGCGCCGGAGCCGTGGGCGTCGGCCCATTCGTAGGTCCCGGTGCACGTGAAGGCGTGGGAGTAGCCCGACTCGTTGACGAGGCGGTCGCTCGAGAAGAAGTCCTTCTCGCCCGAGACGGCGAAGGGTCGGGCGTGCGGGTCGGGGCAGTGCCACATGACCATGTCGCCGGCGTTGACGGTCACCTTCGGGGCGTCCGGCACGAAGGCCTTGCCCTCGGCCCGCACGGTGACGAGCGTCTGGGCCATCTCGCCGCGCTTGGGTGAGTCACCCTCGACGACGACGACGTACGGGTGGTCCTGGGCCATGGCGGCGGTGCCGGCGTGGCCGATCGCGTAGGCGTAGGTGCCGGGCCTCATGAACCGCTGCCCGTAGCAGTCGGTCTGCCTCAGCGCCCTGCTGTCGAAGTGGTCGCTCATGGTTCCGCCCTCCTCAGGCGCTGATGTCGGCGCTGAGGACGAGCTCGTCCTCGGGCGCGTTGTGCTGGACCTCGGCGCCGATGGCGTCGATGTGGACCGAGACGGCCGGGTCGATCGCCGACGTCGCCGGCAGCACCTCGAACCACTCGGGCTGCTCGTAGATCGGGAAGCGGGTGCCCGAGATGAACGGCGTGATGATCGGCCCGAGCCAGCCGGTGAGACCGGCGATCCCGATGGCCGCGGTGACGGCGATGGCGAGACCGGCGAGGAACGGTCCGATGAGCGGCACCCACGCGACGGCGGCCGCGACGGCGAGCCCGATGCCGGCGACGATCGCCGCGGTCCCCGGGCCGAAGGCGAGGCTCGGCACGCCCTGGACGATTCCCTCGACCTTCCACAGGCCGCCGACGAGCGCCACGGACAGCCCGAGGTCGACGGTGGCCCGCACGAAGTCGCCGAACGACACGGGCACCGAGACGGTGGGCCACGTGATGTCGATCCGCGGCGTGCAGACCGTACCGACGCACGGGATGTCGATGCACACCTGGGGGATGTGGATCTCGGGGAGGAAGTCGCCGAGGTCGAGCGACAGCGTGGCGCTCGCGCTCCAGTCGAGGCGCAGGTCGGCGACCCGGATGGTGCCCGGCGGGATGAGGTCGACGGAGCCGTTGCTCAGGGTGCCGCTCACGGAGTAGCTGACCGCGAACGGCCCGAGGCTGGACGAGCCGCTCGTCGACTGCGGGCCGAGCCCGGCGACGACGGTGTCGAGGAAGTCGTTGGCCGCACCCTCGTCGATGGCGGCGATGATCTCGGACATGGTGGTCTCCTAGAGGTTGCCGCGGGCGAGCACGCGGTCGATGTCGATGAGCGGGCCGACCGTCGGGGTCAGCGTGAAGGCGCCGACGCGCAGGGCCGAGACCGGGACGCGGATCGTCGTGAGGACGGCGCGGAGCATCTGGCCGATGAGGCACTCGAGCACCGACTCGAGGTCGTCCGGCGCGACGTCGACGAGCTCGACCGCGTCGACGGCGAAGCCGAGTGCCGGCTGCCCGTCGAGCGTCGTCCCGACGAGGTGCCCGACGGCATACAGCTCGACGGACGTGCACACGGGGTTCTGCGCCTTGCCCGGCTTGTCGTCCCAGCGCGGGTCGTCCGGCTCGTTCGGGTGGTCCCCGCCATGGTCCCCGTGCGGATCCTGGGGGTCGTGCGGGTCGTCCTTCGGGTCGTGCCGGTCCTTCGGGCAGTCGACGCAGATCCGGACCTTCGTCGACACGCTGAACTGCCCCGGCCCGAGGGTCAGCTCGGGCGGGAGCGGCGTGTCCTCGTCGTAGAGGTCGAGGTGGGGCACGGCGAAGCGCACGTGCCACTGGATCCCTCCGGTGCCGGGGAAGAGGATCGGTGGCATCTGCGTGTCGTTGACGTCCGAGACCGGCACGAAGGCCGGCGACCCGTACGACAGCAGGTGTGGTCTGGCGGTGCACAGCGCCCTCACGAGGTCGTTGAGGGCTGACTCCTCGGCGGAGACGAAGACCTCGGAGGTGTCGGTCAGGCTCATGGGTTCCCCCCGGTGCTCGGGCCGGCTGCGGTGCGCCGGCTGCAGGGAGTCAGTGGTGCCGGCGCGACCCGCTGATACACGCCGACGCCGCCGGACGGCATACGCGAAGGCCCCCTCCGCGGGTGCGGAGGGGGCCTTAGTCAGGCAGCGGGCGTATGCCGTCCGGCGCGGTCAGGCGACCGGTGCGGGCTCCGGGTCCGGCTGGGGCTCAGGCGTTTCCGCCTCGTCCGGCTCCCCGCCGCCGTCGCCGCGACGCACGGCGGCGAGCAGCATCTGGGCGACGTCGACGACCTCGACGGCGTCGGTGGCCTTGCCGTCCTGGATCGCGGCGTTGAGTCCGTCGGAGAGCATGACCTTGCAGAACGGGCAGCCGACGGCGATGCGCTCGGCGCCCGTCGCGAGGGCCTCCTCGGTGCGGTTGGTGTTGATCCGCGTGCCGAGCTTCTCCTCCATCCACATGCGCGCGCCACCGGCGCCGCAGCAGAAGGACTTCTCCTTGCTGCGCTCCATCTCGGCGTACTCGACGCCGGGCAGGATCTGGAGCAGCTCGCGCGGCGGCGCGTAGACCTGGTTGTGGCGGCCGAGGTAGCAGGGGTCGTGGTAGGTGACCTTGGCGCCGGTCGACGCCGCACCGGTGGCCACGGCGTCACCCGGGCGGGCGACGGGGGTCAGGCGCTTCTCGCGGACGAGGCGGTTGAGCAGCTGCGTGTGGTGCAGCACCTCGTACTGTCCGCCGAGCTGCGGGTACTCGTTCTTGATGGTGTTGAAGCAGTGCGCGCACGTGACGACGATCTTCGTCGCGCCGACCTCGTTGAGGGTCTCGACGTTCTGCTGGGCGAGCATCTGGAAGAGGAACTCGTTGCCGGCGCGGCGGGCCGAGTCGCCGGTGCAGGCCTCGCCGTCACCGAGGACGGCGAAGGAGACGCCCGCGGTGTCGAGCAGCTCGGCGACGGCGCGGGTCGTCTTCTTGGCGCGGTCCTCGTAGGCGCCGGCGCAGCCGACCCAGAAGAGGTAGTCGACCTCGGAGAGGTCCTCGACGTCCTGCCCGACCTGCTTGACCTCGAAGGGGAGGTCCTTGGCCCAGTCCATCCGCAGGCGCGGCGCGAGTCCCCACGGGTTGGAGTTCTTCTCGAGGTTCTTGAAGAGGCCGTTGAGCTCGGCGGGGAAGGCCGACTCGATGAGGTTCTTGTAGCGACGCATGTCGACGATGGCGTCGACGTGCTCGATGTCGACAGGGCACTGTTCGACGCAGGCGCCGCACGTCGTGCACGACCAGAGCACGTCCTCGTCGATGACGGCGTCGGGCCCGTGCGGGTTGTAGGCCTGGAGCGGGTGGCGGATGTCGTAGCCGGTCTCACCGACGAGCTGCTCGGTCGCGACGGCACCCTTGGTGGCGTCGCTGAAGCCCTCGGCCGACTCGATGCCGCCCGCGCGCACCTCCTCGGAGGCGAGCAGCCACGGGGACTTGGCGTGCGCGTGGTCGCGCAGCGTCATGACGAGCAGCTTGGGGGAGAGGGGCTTGTCGGTGTTCCAGGCCGGGCACTGGCTCTGGCAGCGCCCGCACTCGGTGCACGTCGTGAAGTCGAGCAGGCCCTTCCACGTGAAGTCCTCGACCTTGCCGACGCCGAGCGCGGCGTCCTCGTCGAGCTCGTCGACGTTCTCGAAGTCGAGCGGCTTGCCGTCGACCTTGATCGGCTGGAGCTCGCCGAGGCTCGTGCGGCCGTCGGCGTGGCGCTTGAAGAAGATGTTGAAGAAGGCGAGGAAGCGGTGCCAGGCGACACCCATCGTCGGCTGGAGCGCGATGGTGATCATCCACGCGAAGGAGATGAGGATCTTGATCGCGGCGATGACGACGATGAGGTTCTCGATGGCGCCGACCGACAGGCCGGTGAAGAAGTTGCCGATCCAGCCCGTCAGCGGGAAGTGGAGCGCGGTGTCCATGCCGGTGCCGGTCTTGCGGGCGAGGGTCCACTCGAGCGCGCGGAGCAGGCCGATGCAGAGCGTGACGCCGAGGATCGTCAGCTCGACGTAGTAGGCCTGCCACCACGTGGAGCCGAAGAAGCGGCTGCGGCGCCCGTCCTCACCGGCGGCGGAGCGCGGGTGGTTCTTCTGGCGGATCGCCATGAGCACGAGGATGCTGATGAAGCCCGCGAAGGCGAAGAAGTCGGTGATCCACTCGTAGGGGAAGAAGTGGCCGATGACCGGCAGCACGAACTCCGGCGCGAAGAGCTGGCCGAACGCGTTGAGCAGGGTGAAGAAGAGGACGCCGAAGCTGACCATCGTGAACCAGTGCGCGATCGCGACGACCGGCAGCCGCGACATGCGCGTGTGGCCGAGGAACTCGCGCAGCAGCGTGCGGGTGCGGGCTCCCTTGTCGTCGCCGCGGTCCTCGGGCTGGCCGAGGCGGAAGGTCGCGAGGAAGTGGTTGACCGTCTTGACGAGCAGGGCGACGGCGACGGCGGTGACGCCGAGGCACACGACGACGGCGACGATCTGGAGCGCACTCATGCCGGGGAGTCTACTGACGCGTGAGCAAGCGCTTAGTGATTGTGACGGCCGTCGCGGCGTGACGCTCGTCCCCTTCGTCCCGCGGTGGGCGGCGTGCGCCGGCGGGGTAGGGAGGGAGGCCGTATGCCGTGTGGCCGGTTCGAGGGACGCCCGGATCATGGGCGCGGGCTTGGCAACGGATAACGACGTGTTGGAATATGCATAACGAGAACTCGGTTGTCGGAGACAATCGAGGCGACAGACCGCTCCGCCGTACCCAGCCGAAAGGGCTCCAGCAATGCCGATCTACGACGACGTGACCAAGCTGATCGGCAACACGCCGCTCGTGCGCCTCAACAAGGTCACCGACGGGGCGCAGGCGACCGTCGCCGCCAAGCTCGAGTTCTACAATCCTGCCAACTCCGTCAAGGACCGCATCGGCGTCGCGATCATCGACGCGGCCGAGGCGAGCGGGCAGCTCAAGCCCGGCGGCACCATCGTCGAGGCCACGTCGGGCAACACCGGCATCGCTCTCGCCATGGTCGGCGCGGCCCGCGGCTACAAGGTCGTGCTGACGATGCCCGAGTCGATGAGCAAGGAGCGCCGCGCGCTGCTGCGTGCCTTCGGCGCCGAGCTCGTCCTCACCGACCCGTCGACCGGCATGAAGGGTGCGGTCGCCAAGGCCGACGAGATCGCCGCCGAGCGCGGCGGCGTGCTCGCCCGCCAGTTCGCCAACGAGGCCAACCCGGAGATCCACCGCAAGACCACCGCGGAGGAGATCTGGAAGGACACGGACGGCGAGGTCGACATCGTCGTCGCCGGCATCGGCACGGGCGGCACCATCACCGGTGTCGGCCAGGTGCTCAAGGCCCGCAAGCCGAGTGTCCAGATCATCGCCGTCGAGCCCGAGGAGTCCCCGATCCTCAACGGCGGCCAGCCCGGTCCGCACAAGATCCAGGGCATCGGCGCCAACTTCGTCCCCGAGATCCTCGACACCGAGGTCTACGACGAGGTCATCGACGTCAACGCCGAGACCTCCGTGAAGTGGGCCCGTCGCGCCGCGACCGAGGAGGGACTGCTCGTCGGCCTCTCGTCCGGCGCCGCCATCGCCGCCGCCGTCCAGGTCGCCCAGCGCCCCGAGAACGCCGGCAAGACGATCGTCGTCATCATCCCGTCGTTCGGCGAGCGCTACCTGTCGACGATCCTCTTCGAGGGTCTCGTCGACTGACGTCGTCCCGTCAGCCCGGGTCCACCCGGTCCGCCCGCCCCACCCGCACCGCCACCGAGGAGTCGTGCATGAGCACCGCACCACAGATCGACCACGAGCCCAGGCCGGCCGAGAAGCCGCTGACGCTCGTGCGCGGTGATGGCGCGGCCCAGGCGGTCGGGGTGACCGGGGAGCCGGCGGCGACTGCGACCTCCCACGCAGCCGCCGTCGTCCCGGGCGAGCGGTCGTATGCCGGCCCGCTCGGCCGCGTGCGGAAGCTCACCGACCGCGTCCTCGAGGACGTCGACGGCGCGATCGAGCGCGACCCCGCGGCCGGCTCGCGCCTCGAGATGGTCCTGACGTCGCCCGGCCTGCACGCCATCTGGGCGCACCGCGGGCTGCACGAGCTGTGGAAGCGCCCGGGTGGGCGGCTTCCGGCGCGGGTGCTCGCGACGGTGGCGCGCTCGATCACGGGCGTCGAGATCCACCCGGCGGCCCGGCTCGGGCGGCGCTTCTTCATCGACCACGGCATGGGCGTCGTCATCGGCGAGACCGCCGAGGTGGGCGACGACGTCATGATCTACCACGGCGTCACCCTCGGCGGCCGGTCCATGGAGCACGTCAAGCGTCACCCGACGGTCGGCAACCGCGTGACGATCGGCGCCGGCGCTCGCGTCCTCGGGCCGATCCGCGTCGGTGACGACGTCCAGATCGGCGCGAACTCCGTCGTCGTCAAGGACGTCCCCGCGGGGGCCGTGGCGACGGGCATCCCGGCGGTCATCCGGTTCCCGAAGCGCGACGCCACCAACCAGTGGCTCGACCCGGCGATGTACATCTGACCCATCCGCTCGGTGAGGGCTGCCGACTGGTGCTGCACATGGTCCCGCGTCCGGCGGCGTGAGGACCCCACCAGAGGCAGCACCATGCCGCGCATCACGACGCGCGAAAGCCGTCGCCGGGATGATTCGGACGGGTGGGGAGGCCGCGGCTAGACTTCCGCGGACACTGGAGGGCTCGCATAGTGGCCGAGTGCGGCGGTCTTGAAAACCGCTATGGGTTCACAGCCCATCGTGGGTTCGAATCCCACGCCCTCCGCCGAAGAGCTCCGTCGGGAGCCTGCGACCGCCGAGAGCTCTCGGCGGCAGGACGACGGATGAAGGGGACTGCTGGGCCCTGACCGGATCCGGGCATGAAAAAAGGGCCTCCGGAGATCCGGAGTCCCTTTTGTTCTCATGCACTGGCCTCGACGGTGAGCCCAGCGGTTGCACGCGCTCTCAGAGCAGGCCGAGCCTCTCCTCGAACGTCGTGCTGGAGTTGTACTGACCGACCGGCATGGACGTGGACGGACGGTTCATGGCCGCGAAGAACGACACGATGTACGACATCTCTGTATTCAGTTTCCTTGGTGACTGGGCCCGCTGACGCGTCGTCGCGAACCCGGTTGGTCGACCGTCATTGCGGGACGATCAGGACCGGCAGACCACCCGCGACCCGGCCGGGAGCGTGGCCGGGCCGTGGGCGATGTCTGCTCCACAATGGTAACAGTTCCGCAACCATGCTCTCGACACTCGTTGACCTTTGCGCGACCCCATGAGATACGACAGTGTGACCAGACATTCCGGCTCGGATCCCGCGCCCGACACTGCCGAGATCCTGAGCCGGCTGGCCCCGCTCCAGCTCCCGTCCGCGAGTCCTCTCGTCCTACGGGGCCGGCGCTTCGACGCCGCGTCGCCTGCCGTCATGGCCATCGTCAACCGGACCCCTGACTCCTTCTTCAGCGGCAACCGCCACGCCGACCTCGAGTCCGCGAAGGCGGCCCTCGAAGAGGCGGTCGAGCGCGGCGCCGACCTCGTCGACGTCGGTGGTGTGCGCGCCGGGCAGGAGGGCGAGGTGGTCGACGCCGACGAGGAGATCCGGCGCGTCGTGCCGTTCCTGCAGTGGGCACGGACCGTGCACCCGGAGGTCCTCCTGAGCCTCGACACGTGGAGGTCGGAGGTGGCCCGCGAGGCGGCCGGCGTCGTCGACCTCGTCAACGACACGTGGGCCGGGCACGACCGGGACCTCGTCCACGTCGCGTCGGACATCGGCGCCGGCTACGTCATCTCACATACCGGCGGCCTTCCGCCCCGGACGGATCCGGTCGACGTCACCTACGGCGACGACCCCCTCGACGTCGTGCGGGACGTCGTGCGCACCCTGGCCGACGGTGCCCGCGCGGCCGAGCGGGCCGGCATACCTCGTGAGCGTATCCTCGTCGACCCGACGCTCGACTTCGGCAAGACCACCGCCCACTCGCTCGAGGTGCTGCGGCACACGGCTGACATCGCAGACCTGAACTACCCTGTGCTGCAAGCGATGTCGCGCAAGGACTTCGTCGGGGAGTCGCTCGACCTGCCGGCCGAGGAGCGCCTCGAGGGCTCGCTCGCGGCCACGGCGGTCGCGGCCTGGCTCGGGGCCACGGTCTTCCGCGCGCACGACGTCAGGGCGACCCGTCGCGTCGTCGACATGGTGGCCACGATCCGTGGCGACCGACCCCCACGGCTTGCGCTCCGCGGCACGCCGCGTGACGGCGCGACGAACGGTTCCTGAACGCACAAAATCTGGTCCCGTCCGACGGGCCGAACGGCCGGTATTCTGCTAGGTTCGTCGCGGTTGCAGTTGCAGTTCCTCGTAGTCGAGCAGGTGCCCGTCATCCGCAACGGTGACGGGATTTCTTTTCGGCATCGGTGGGTTCGCGCCCGTCGAGTGGAGTCAAAGCGGCAGCTTGGGATGCGCGAGGTGCGTTGTCCCACACGCTAAAGAAGGAAGAGTTACCCGTATGGCACAGGGCACCGTCAAGTGGTTCAACGCTGAAAAGGGCTTCGGCTTCATCGCCCAGGACGGCGGCGGCCCCGACGTTTTCGTCCACTACTCGGCCATTCAGTCGAACGGTTACCGTTCGCTGGACGAGGCGCAGCGAGTCGAGTTCGAGGTCACGCAGGGTCCCAAGGGCCCGCAGGCCGACGCAGTTCGTCCGCTCTGATCACTCGAGCAACAGCAACGAGCGACACCAACCTCAGTCGTTTGTGACAAAGCCCCCGGCCATCGGCCGGGGGCTTTGTTGTGGGTCGGCGGTCCCGCGGGTCAGCAGGTCTCGTAGGACTCGGTGCTCGACGTCGTCGGGGTCTTCGTCTTCGTCGGCGTGCTCGTCGACGTCGAGGAGGGCTTGGGCGTGGCCGGCTTCGGCGGCGCGATGCCCTTCTGGACGAGCTCGCGGATGAGGTCGTAGTCGGGGTCGTTGGAGTAGACCTTCTGCTTCTGCGTCAGGGCCACGCTCGTGATCTTCGACTTCTGCACGCGCTCGACGAGCTCGACGAAGGCCGGGAGGTTCTGCACCGGGATGTCGGTGTAGATGTTGTCCTTGAGGATGCTCGCGACCTCGGGGTACTTCGTGACCATCTGGGCCGGGTTGACCTGCTGGACGATTGCCTGGACGACACAGCGCTGGCGCATCTGGCGGAAGGTGTCGCTGTCGGCGGCGCGGGTGCGGGCGTACCAGAGGGAGTGGTAGCCGTCGAGGTGCTGGCGTCCGGGCTCGAAGTAGCCCTTGACGCCGAAGATGCTGCCGTCAGCGGCGTGCTCGCCGCCGATCGTCAGCTTCGTGCCGTAGCCGCTCAGCTTGACGTTGATGTCGAGTCCGCCCATGGCGTCGATGAGGCGCGAGAAGCCCTTGAGGTCGATGACGACCATCTGGTCGACCTCGAGCCCGGTGATCTCCTGGACGGCTCCGCGCAGCTCGACGCGGCCCGGCTGCTCGCCGGCCGGGTAGGCGCCCGGGTGGGCCTTCGCGTAGTTCTCGGCGTCGACGTAGAGGTTGGTCAGCATGCACTGGCCGGCGCCCTGGTCGCAGGCGCTGTCGGGCGAGCCGAACTGGCCCGACGGGTAGATGGCGCGCAGCGGGCTCTTCGGCGCGAGGGGCGCCTTGAGCAGGTTGCGGGGCATCGAGATGAGAGCCGTGCGCCCGGTCTTGGTGTCGACGCTCGCGAGGATCATCGAGTCGGTGCGGATGCCGATGCGGTCGGCGCCGGCGTCGGAGCCGAGCAGCAGGATGTTGACGCGGGCCTGGTCGGCCCACGGGTCCTCGCCCTCGGAGACCTGGGCGCCGGCTCCGGGGGTCGTGGGGGTCTTGCCGAAGACCTGCGCCACGGTGCTCTGCGTGATCGTGGCGTACTCGGCGAACTTGAACGACGAGCCGGCGACGAGGAAGACCATCAGGGTGGTGAAACCGGCGAGGAGGCGCGTGCGGGCGCGGTCGAGCCGCGTCGGGCGCGACTGGACGGCAGTGAGGATGATCGAGCCGCACCAGAGGACGCCGCCGATGACGAACACGACGGCGAGCGTCTGGAGCACCGTGGGGCGCGCGACGATCGACAGCGCGGCGTTCGTCACACCGCTTCGCATCACGTAGTACGCGCCGACGCCGAGGCTGACGACGGCCAGCACGAGCAGCAGCCAGCCGAACGTGCGGCTGCGGGTCTGGGTCAGGCCTGCTCCGGGGACGACGGTGCCGAGGGCGGTGAGCCCGACGGCGCGACGGAAGCCTGACTTGAGCTCGCGTCGCAGCGCCTCGCGGGTCGGGGGCGCAGCCGGACCTCGCGTGTTCGGGTAGGTCATGGAGTCCTCTCTGCATCGGCCCGTGCGCACGAGCCGATGCACATTGTGCCCTGCCAACCTGATATGTGCCGCATCGAGTTGGGTAAGGCGCCCGGCGGCGTCCACCCCCGGTTTGGGTCGGGCCCACCCGTGCCGGTAGCCTGTGCTCGCCCGTGCATCCGACGTCGCCTCGGCGGCCTCGTCGCGGGCACGGAGGCGTCGCATAGTGGCCTAGTGCGCCCGCCTGCTAAGCGGGTTGAGGATAAAACCTCTCGCGGGTTCAAATCCCGCCGCCTCCGCCAACGAAGAAGGACCCCCGACACGCTTGTCGTCGGGGGTCCTTCTTCGTTGTCGAACGCGTGGGATGTGGGAGGAGCCGCGACGGCGTCCCGCCGCCTCCGCCCCGAGCGTGTCCACAGAACGTGGCCTCTCGACGGTTGGGAGGCGGCAGAACGTGGCCTCTCGACGGTTCAGGAGGAGGAGGGGCTCCCGTCCGTGCCCGCGCCGTCCTCGCCCTTCAGGTGCTCGCGCGCGCTGCCCTTCTTCGAGAGCGGCACGCCGACCCACAGGGCCAGCCCGAGCACGCCCAGCGCGCCGCCGAACCAGAACGCGGCCGTGTGCGACATCAGCACGTCGAGCACGAGCACGACGCCCCCGATGATGCCGAGCCCGAGCGTGAACAGGCCCACGCTCATGAGGCGGTCGGTGTAGGTGACGATGAAGTCCTTGAGCCCGTCGCGGAAGAGGGTGCGGTGCAGCGCGACGGGAGCCGTGAAGACGATGACGCTCACGGCGGCGGCCATGAGGGTGAAGACGTAGATGCCCCGCTGCAGGTCGCTCAGGGTCGTGAAGCGCTGCTGGAACGGGATGGTCAGCAGGAAGGCGAAGAGGATCTGGACGCCGGCCTGGGCGATGCGCAGCTCCTGCAGCTGCTCACCGAAGTTGCGATCGATCCGCTCGGCCTCGGTCTCGTCGCGGGTGTAGGGGTGTGAGTCGCTCATGGCCAACCAGTACCCCACGAAGGCCACCTGACGACAGGGGGCCGTATGCCGCGTGCTCGGCGACACGGCATACACCCTCGGTGCCGGGTGGGCTCCACGACGTCAGGGACCCCCGGCATGACGGAGGGCCCGGCACCGTGAGGTGCCGGGCCCTGCATCACGTCGTCCGCCGCCCGCCGGCCAGCAGGCGGTGGACCGACCTCTCAGCGCTCGCTGACGCGGGCCTTGAGGGCGTCGAACTCGGACCACAGCTCCGCGGGGAGCTGGTCGCCGAACGTGTCGAACCACTCCTTGATGAGGGGCAGCTCCTTCTCCCAGTCGGCCGCGTTGACCTTGACGGCCTTGGCGACCTGCTCGGGCGTCATGTCGAGCCCGTCGATGTCGATGGCGCCCTCGGTCGGCACGAACCCGATCGGGGTCTCCACGGCATCGGCGTCGCCCTCGAGGCGCTCGATGACCCACTTGAGGACCCGGCTGTTCTCGCCGAACCCGGGCCAGAGGAAGGAGCCGTCCTCCTCGTCGCGACGGAACCAGTTGACGCCGAAGATGCGGGGGAGCTTGGAGGCGTCCGCGCTCTTGCCGATCTCGAGCCAGTGGTTCATGTAGTCGCCGGCGTGGTAGCCGATGAAGGGGAGCATCGCCATCGGGTCGCGGCGCACGACGCCGACGGCGCCGGTCGCGGCAGCGGTGGTCTCCGAGGAGAGCGTCGCGCCGATGAAGGTGCCGTGCTGCCAGTCGCGCGACTCGTAGACGAGCGGCACGGTCGTCTTGCGGCGGCCGCCGAAGAGGATCGCGTCGATCGGGACGCCGTCGGGGTTGTCGTACTCCGGGGCGATCATCGGGCACTGCGACGCCGGGGTGCAGAAGCGGCTGTTGGGGTGGCTCGAGAGCGTCCCCGCCTTGCCGTCCTCGGGCGTCCAGCTGTTGCCGTGCCAGTCGGTGAGGTGTGCCGGCGGCTCGTCGGTCATGCCCTCCCACCACACGTCGCCGTCGTCGGTCAGGGCGACGTTGGTGAAGACCGAGTTGCCCTTCTCGATGGTGGCCATCGCGTTGGGGTTGGTCGACTCGCCCGTGCCGGGGGCGACGCCGAAGAGCCCGAACTCCGGGTTCACGGCGTAGAGGCGGCCGTCCTCACCGAAGCGCATCCAGGCGATGTCGTCGCCGACCATCTCGGCCTTCCAGCCGGGAACGGTGGGTGTGATCATCGCGAGGTTCGTCTTGCCACAGGCGGACGGGAAGGCGGCCGCGATGTAGTGGACGGACCCCTTGGGCGAGGTGAGCTTGAGGATGAGCATGTGCTCGGCCATCCAGCCCTCGTCGCGGGCGATCGCGGAGGCGATGCGCAGCGAGTAGCACTTCTTGCCGAGGAGGGCGTTGCCGCCGTAGCCGGAGCCGTAGCTCCAGATCGTGCGCTCCTCGGGGAAGTGGACGATGTACTTCGTGTCGGAGCACGGCCACTTCACGTCGGCCTGGCCCTCGGCGAGCGGGGCACCGACCGAGTGGAGCGCCGGCACGTAGTCGGCGTTCGTCTCCTCGATCTTGTGGAGCACCTTGTCGCCGCAGCGGGCCATGACGAGCATCGAGACGACGACGTAGGCGGAGTCGGTGATCTCGACACCGAACATCGGGACCTTGGCGTCGAGGTGACCCATGACGAACGGGATGACGTACATGGTGCGGCCCTGCATGCTGCCGCGGTACAGCTCGGTCATCCGAGCCTTCATCTCGTCGGGCGCCATCCAGTTGTTGGTGGGCCCGGAGTCCTTCTCGTCGACGGAGCAGATGTAGGTCTGCCCCTCGACGCGCGCGACGTCACTGGGGTCGGAGGCGCAGTAGAAGGAGTTCGGCTTCTTGCTCTCGTTGAGCCGCACGAACGTGCCGGCCTCGACGAGCTGGTCGGTCAGCTCGGTCCACTCCTCGGCGGAGCCGGTGATCCAGCGGATGTCGCGGGGCTGCGTCAGCTCGGCGACCTGCTCGACCCACGCGGCAAGTCCCGCGTGCGTCGTGTGTGTCTGTTTCTCGTGGGTCGTGGTCAACTCGGGGCCCATCCCTTCGCGCGCGGTGCCGCCCGGCACCACGTCGTGCCGGTGTGAAGCTGCTCCGCAGGTGGATCCTGGGCGAGCCCGGATCGGGCCGCAGGTGTCCACATGCTGAACAGATGACGTGATGACTTCAAGGTACGCGCCGCCGTGGCCACCGTTGACCGCATGCGGGCGCCGGAGCGGTGAGACGCCTCACATGACCTCGGTGCCGCAAGAAATACGACGACCCGCTGTCGGTTTCTTGCAGGAATTTCAGTACTCCCCAGTACCGGGCCAGGTGTCGTCGCGGCCTCCTCCGGAGCCGCGGACGTATGCCGTCCGCTGCGCCCTGCGCGCCGGTGCGGGCCGGGTGCGGGCGGGCTGTCCGGCCGCTCCCGCAGGCTCGGGCCGGGGCCGATTTCGTGGATGCGGACCCGAGGCGCTAAGGTAACTTTTCGTTCCTCCGAGTGACGGAACGACGCACCCGTAGCTCAACGGATAGAGCATCTGACTACGGATCAGAAGGTTTGGGGTTCGAATCCCTACGGGTGCACTCTGTGTTGAGACAGAACCTTGGGCCCTGACCCGCAGCAATGCGGATCGGGGCCCTTTGTCGTGTCCGCCCCGACCCGGTCGCGTCGTGCTCGGCCGACCAGGCGGTCTCCCGACCGACCCGAGTCAGCCGCGGGCCGTCGGCGCGGCGGACGGGTGAGCACGGCCGGTGGTCGAGGGGAGGCGCTCGGTCGCGAGCACGCCGATGGCGAGCGCGATCGCGACGGAGGGCATCTGGACGAGGAAGTCTCGGAGGTCCGCGAACCCGGAGATGATGTCGTCGCCGAGGAGGGCCGTGGCGCCGCGCAGGCCCAGGCCCCCGACCGTGAGGACGAAGAACCCGCCGAGGAGGAGCACGAGCCGCGGCGGGCGACCCGGCGGCCTGGAGGCGATCCCCGCGAAGGCGCCGAGGGCGATGCCGGCCAGGAGGGTGCCGGTGATGTCACCCACGAGCCGCGTGGCGCCCTGCTGGACGAGGAAGGTGCCGATGACGGTCGGGACGAGCCACGGCAGGGCCGCGAGCGGGGCGTTGAACGCGAGGACGAGACCCACCGAGAACGGCACCCACGCCAGCACGACGGCGATGAACGGGAGGGTGGGCTCGACCGGGGTCTCCGTCAGGAGACGGTCGTTGCCCGTGATCTCGGCGGCCGCTGCGATGCCGACGACGATCAGGGCGAGGACGAGCGCGGCGTAGACGAGCCGCGTGGCGCCGGACGTGATGCGGCCGGCGATGAGCTCCGCGGCGGCAGCCGAGAGGTAGTCGCCCGGGACGACGATGAAGAGCGCCGGGACGACGACGAGCACGACCCCGGTCCTCGTCGCGAGGCCGGTCAGCAGGAGCGCGGCGATCAGCGTCAGGACGAAGGCGCCGATGAAGGGGGTCAGCGCCTCGAGGCGACGCCCTTCCAGTGACACGAGCAGCACCCCCATGACGGTGCCCAGGACGACGGTCGCCGCGACCTCACCCGTGGTGGCCACGACGCTGGGTGCGAAGCCGACCGTGAAGAGCACGACGCCGACGACCCGCAGCCACCACGGCCACCGAGGTGCGCTGCGCTCGACCGTGTCGAGACGGCGGGAGGCCTCGGGGAGCGTCAGGCCCTGCTCGACGTCCGAGACGAGGGCCTCGAGCTCCACGACCTGGTCCAGTCGTGACAGGCCGGGCGTGGACCTCACGACCGCGACGCGGGCGGAGTCGCCCGTGCCGACGTCCGTGAGCAGCACCTGCTCGGGGAGCACGAGCATCTCGACGTCCACGCCGAACGCGCGGGAGACACGGCCCACTGCACGCTCGAGCATGACGACGCCCTCGCCGCTCGAGCGCAGGAGCAGCGCCGCGATCCTCACCGTGACGCCGAACGGGTCCGCACCGGCCTGGTCCACGCGGCCAGCCTCGGGCGCCACGCCACGGACGTCGTCACTCGCGCGGAATGAGACGCGGAACGAGAAGTGGAATGAGACAGGACGCCACGCGCCGGCCGGCTCCGGCCGAGGGGGCGTGCTGCCCCGGCACGGCTCACCGGGCCCTCGGTGGCCCGCGTTCATCCTGTGGGGGTGACGCGGACGGACCCGGTGTGGGCGGACGCTGTTCCCGTGTCGACCTCACCCGCCCGGACCGGTGCCGGCATGGTTCTCGGGCTCCTGGCGTCCGGGCAGTTCGTCATGACGCTGGACAGCTCGGTCATGAACGTCTCGATGGCCGTCGTCGCGAGCGACCTCGGCACGACGATCAGCGGCATCCAGACCGCCATCACGCTCTACACGCTCGTCATGGCCACGATGATGATCACCGGCGGCAAGATCGGCACGATCATCGGCCGGCGGCGCGCGTTCGGCATCGGCCTCGTCATCTACGCGGCAGGGTCGCTGACGACGGCGCTCGCGCCGAACCTGCCGGTGCTGCTCTTCGGCTGGTCGCTGCTCGAGGGACTCGGCGCGTCGCTCATCATGCCCGCGATCGTGGCGCTCGTCGCCGCCAACTTCCCCGCCGAGCGACGGGCCGCCGCCTACGGTCTCGTGGCCGCCGCGGGCGCCATGGCCGTCGCCGCCGGGCCGCTCATCGGTGGCGCCGTGACCACCTTCGCGTCGTGGCGCTACGTGTTCGCCGGTGAGGTCGTCATCGTCCTCGTCATCCTCGTCTTCCTGCGCAAGATGGCCGACGTGCCGGCGACGCCGGCCAGGATCGACTACGTCGGGTCGCTGCTGTCCGTGGTCGGGCTGGGATCGATCGTCTACGGCGTGCTGCGCACGAGCGACTGGGGCTGGGTCGCGTCCAAGCCCGGCGCTCCCGAGGTCCTCGGGGCGTCGCCGTCGATCTGGCTCATCGTCCTCGGCATGCTCGTGGTCTTCGGCTTCATGCGGTGGGAGAACCACCTCGTGCGGATCGGCTCCGAACCCCTCCTGCGGCCCGTGCTGCTGCGCAACCGTGGCCTCGTCGGTGGGCTGACGATGTTCTTCTCGCAGTACCTCGTCCAGGCCGGCATCTTCTTCGCCGTGCCGCTCTTCCTCTCGGTGGTGCTCGAGCTGGACGCGCTGCAGACGGGGCTGCGCATCCTGCCGCTCTCGTTCGCGCTGCTCGTGTCGGCAGCGGGCATCCCCAAGATCTGGCCCAGGGCCAACCCCCGACGCGTCGTGCGCGTCGGCCTGTTGTCGGTGCTCGCCGGGGTCCTCGTGCTCGTCGGCGGGATGGACCCCGGCGCCAACGCCGGGGTCGTCGCCATCCCGATGCTCCTCATCGGGCTGGGCCTCGGTGCCCTGTCGTCGCAGCTCGGCAGCGTCACCGTCTCGTCGGTGCCCGACTCGGAGAGCGCCGAGGTCGGCGGACTCCAGAACACCGGCACGAACCTCGGTGCGTCCCTGGGCACCGCCCTCGTGGGGTCGGTGCTGCTCGCGACGCTGACGACCTCGGTCATCGCCGGCGTCCAGACCAACCCGGACGTCCCGACCGAGGTGAAGTCCCAGGCCACGACCCAGCTCGCCGGCGGGGTGCCGTTCATCTCCGACAAGCAGCTGACGGCGGCCCTCGAGCAGGCCGGGGTCGACGAGGCGCAGGCCGCCGCGATCCTCGAGGTCAACGCGAGCGCTCGTCTGGACGCGCTCCAGGAGGCCTTTGGGGTGACCGCCCTGCTGACGGCGGGTGCCCTCTTCTTCACCGGGCGCATCCCGCGTCGGGCCCCGGGCGACGACGGGCCGCCCGAGGGAGACGAGGACGACGGGGACGGCGAGGACGACGAGGACGGCGAGGACGGCGCCATGGAGCCCGACACCGAGGTGACCGGCTCCGCGCGCGGGTCCGGGCGCGGGGAGGCGTGACGTGGTGACCACACCGGGGCTGGCCGAGCGATGGACGTCGAACGACGGCGTCAAGGTCTTCTACCGCGAGTCGTCGGGACCGCCGGACGCGGCACCGATGATGCACCTGCACGGGTTCGGGCTCTCGGGCCGCTACCTGCTCCCGACGGCCGAGCTGCTCGCGGGCGAGTTCCGGACGCTCGTGCCCGACCTCCCCGGCTTCGGGCGCAGCGGACGGCCCCGTCAGCCGCTCGACGTGCCCGAGCTCGCCGAGGCGGCAGCGGCGTTCCTCGACGACCGCGGCATCGAGAAGGTGACGCTCGTCGGCAACTCGATGGGCTGTGCCGTCATCTGCGAGTTCGCCCACCTCTACCCCGAACGCCTCGAGCGGGCCGTGCTCGTCGCACCCGCGGGGGGTCTCCACAACCAGCCGCTGCGCCGGGCGTTGCAACAGCTCGCGCGGGACGGCATACGCGAGCCGTTGGGTCTCATGCAGGTGGCGGTGCCGGACTACCTGAGGTTCGGGGTGCCGAGCACGCTGCGCATGTTCCGCGCGCTGACCCGCTACCCGGCCCTCGACCGCCTGCTGGAGCTGCACATCCCGACCCTCGTCGTGCTCGGGAGCGCCGACCCGCTCATGCCCGCGCCGCCGCGGGTCAAGGAGGTGGCCGGCCAGATCGACAACTCGGTCCTGCTCGTCGTCATCCACGGCGCCGCCCACGCCATCAACTTCAGCCACCCGGGTGAGCTGGCCAACGTCATCCGGCAGTTCATGTCCGACCAGCCGATCGTCGACGACCCTGACTCACCGGGCCAGGCCCGCGTCTACGAGATCCACCGCGGTGTCCACCTCCCCGGCCCGAAGGACGGGCAGGTGGACGACGGCGGGGCGTGACTCAGGCGCGCGGCCTGCGGAGGCGGAACGCGTCCGCGTCGGTCGCCTGGACCTGCTGACCGGTGAAGGCGTCGTTGGCCGTCGCCGTCGTGCTCACCGTGACGCTGCCGGCCTGGAACTGCTCGGCGCCGAGGTAGGTGGCGAAGTTCCACGTGTAGGTCCGCCCCACCCAGCAGTCGACGTAGACCGAGCCGGAGCCGGCGACGGTCGTCTTGCGGACGGTCTGCGAGACGATCCCGCTGACGACGGTCGGTGCGTCGGAGGAGCACGTCAGCGTGCCGGTGACGATGACACCGCCCTCCTGGGTGAGCGTGGCGCCGGTGTTGGCGAGGGTGAGCTGCAGCGGCGGCGCCGCAGGGGCCAGACCGACGTCGATCTGGCCGCGGGCCGCCGGCGTCTGGTCGTCGCAGTGCTGCTCGAAGGTGGCCGCGAACCGCGTCACCGCGCCGGAGGTGTCGGTGGTGATGGTCTGGACCGTGAACGTCGACGACGAGGTGTTGCAGCCGCGTCCCTCCCCGCTGTAGTCGAACCCGGCGACCCCGACGTCGTTGAACGGGTAGCGGGTGGCCGTGTACGTCGTGCCGGACGTCAGCGACTGGCCCGTCGGTGCGGCGGCGTCGATGGTCCAGTCGTCGCCGTTGGCTCCCGCGATGGAGATCGCGAGGCGCTGGGCGTCCCCGGAGAGCGAGATGCGGTCGCCCGGGGTGGCGTACGCCTACGACAGTCCCTGGGTGATGTAGTCGCCGGCGTCCCCCTGGATGCTGACGGTGCCCGCGGCCGGGGCGGCGTGGGCCGGGGCGGCCAGCGTGACCGCCGCGACGAGCGCGAGACCGAGTGCGGATGTGAGTGTGCGCAGCAAGAGGGGCTCCCCTGCTCGGTGCCCGTTCGGGCGGTTCCGTCCGACCCCTGCTTGATCGGTGGTCGGAAACGTACGCCCGTCAGGGGTCGCGGTGGGGGTTGCGGGCTCGCCTTTCTGACGCCGTCACGACGCCGAGGTCCGCTCAGTCGTCGTCGCGGTACGGGTCGGTGATCTCGCGCAGGAGGACCAGTGCCTCGCGGAGCTCGCGCATGCGCCGCGGCCCCAGGTGGGCCTCCCACTCGCGCTCGATCTGCGCCTCCTCGGCGCGGGCGATCGGCAGGAGGGTCGCGGCCTTGTCGGTGAGCCGGACGAGGCGGGCCCGTCCGTCGGTGGGGTCCGGCACGCGCTCGACGTAGCCGGCTGCCTCGAGCCTGTCGACGAGGGCCGTCGCCGTCTGCTTCGTCACCTGGGCCTGCTCGGCGAGGTCGGTCAGGCGGGTGCCGTGCTCCCCGATCCGGGCGGCCACCCGCGCCTGGGCCAGCGTGATGTCGTCTATGCCCGCACGCCGCATCGCCGTGACGACACGGTTCTCGACGTCGCGCGCGGCGATGAACATGAGCAGGCCGACGAAGGGTTCGGGACGTTGGGACGACATCGCACCTCTTGAAAATAGTCAGCCAGTCGAACTATAGTGGTCAGCTAATCGAACTAGATGATAGCGAGGGGTGAGGGCGATGAGCAGCAGGCCGGCCGTGGTGGTGGACTTCTGGTTCGACCCGGTGTGCCCCTACTCGTGGACGGCGTCACGCTGGCTCCACGAGGTCGCGAGCGAGATCCCCCTCGACCTGCGCTTCCACGTGATGAGCCTGTACCTGCTCAACGAGCATCGGACAGACGTCGCACCTGGCTATCGCGCGAACGTCGAGGCCACGAGGGGCCCGTCGCGCGTCATGGCCGCAGCAGGCGCGCGCTGCGGCGAGGACGCCCTCCCCTCGCTGTACTCCGCGTTCGGTGCGGAGCTGTTCGACCGCTGGCGCTACCACACGACGATGGAGCTGCGTCATGCGATCGAGATCGCCCTCGTGCTGACCGGGCTGCCCGCGGACCTCGCCCTGGCGTTCGACGACCCTGACGCCGACGTGGAGCTCCGGCGCAGCCACGACGCCGGGGTGGCCCCCGTCGGCGGTGACGCAGGCACCCCGACCACCCACATCGACGGGGTCGCCTTCTTCGGGCCGGTCCTCAACGCGATCCCGCGCGGGGACGACGCAGTGAAGGTGTTCGACGGCACCCGGCTGCTCGCGGGCTACCCCGAGTTCTTCGAGCTGAAGCGCACGAGGCAGCGGCCACCTGTCTTCACCTGAGCGACGACGCCTGGGACGACACCTGAGCGACGCGGTTCCCCAGCCGCGTGTCGAGCGAGAGAATCCGAGAGAGAAGGGGATCGACGTGGGAACGACAGCAGCGACACCAGACCTCGACGTCATCTGGTCCGAGGTCGACGACCAGCGCCGGCGCACCGCGGCGATGCTGGAGGCGCTCACCGAGGAGCAGTGGGACCACCCCTCGCTCTGCGACGGCTGGACGGTGCGGCACGTCGCGGCTCACCTCACGCTCCAGCGGCAGCACCTCCCGGACATCCTTCGCTTCCTGACCGCCCACCCGAGCCTGCTCGGCGCGCTCTCCCTCAACCGGATGATCGACCGCACGGCCCGGCTGCAGGCGGCGCTGCCCACCGATGAGATCATCGCCGGCATCCGTGCCGGCATCGGGTCGCGACGGCGCAACTCGTTCATCGCCCCGGCAGGCAGTCTCTCCGACACCCTCGTGCACGCCCAGGACATCGCCCAGCCGCTGGGGATCGACCTCGAGATGCGGCCCCGGGCGGCAGCCATCGCGGTCGATCACATCTGGTCCACGCGCCACGGGTGGACGGGCTCGGTCTTCAGGCAGCTGCCGCTCGACGGCTACCGGCTCGTGGCGACCGACACGGACTGGTCGGCCGGCAGCGGGCCCGTCGTCGCCGGCCCCGCCTCGGCCCTGCTGCTCCTCGTCACCGGACGGCGGATCGCGCTGAACCGGCTCGAGGGCGACGGGGCCGCCCAGCTGAAGATGCACCTGCAGCTCGCCTGACGGCATACCTGCGAAGGTGGCGACGGCCACGGCGGACATCTCTTGTGCGCCGGGTCGCGCCGGGGTTGGGTGTGGTGAGGACCGTTCACCGCTGCACGCCGGGAGGCCACCGATGACCGCCGCACCGCCCGCCACGCTCGACCCGCACCTCGCGCACACGCGGGGAGAGACCGACACCCCGCTGCTCGAGACGACGATCGGCGACAGCTTCGACGCCACGGTGGAGCGCTTCGGCGAGCGGGAGGCCCTCGTCGACGTCACCCAGGGTCGACGGTGGACGTATGCCGAGCTGCGGGCCGACGTGGACCGGCTGGCCCGATCGCTGCTCGCCGTGGGTGTCGGGACGGGCGATCGCGTCGGCATCTGGGCGCCGAACTGCTCCGAGTGGACGCTGGTGCAGTACGCGACGGCAAAGATCGGCGCCATCCTCGTCAACATCAACCCGGCCTACCGCGCCCACGAGCTGCAGTACGTCCTCGGCCAGGCAGGGATCTCGACGCTCATCGCGGCGGAGTCCTTCAGGTCGAGCAACTACCGGCAGATGGTCGACGAGGTGCGCGGCGAGGTCGCTGGCCTCGAGCGGGTCGTCTACATCGGCACGTCGGACTGGGCCGAGCTCGTCGCCCGCGCCGACGAGGTGACCCCCGAGGAGCTCGCGCGAGTCCAGGCGGGTCTCTCCAACACCGACCCGATCAACATCCAGTACACCTCGGGCACAACGGGATTCCCCAAGGGTGCAACGCTCAGCCATCGCAACATCCTCAACAACGGCTACTTCGTCGGCGAGCTGTGCGACTACACCGAGGCCGATCGCGTCTGCATCCCGGTGCCCTTCTACCACTGCTTCGGCATGGTCATGGGCAACCTCGCGTGCACGACCCACGGCGCGTGCATGGTGATCCCCGCACCCGGCTTCGACCCCGCGCTGACCCTCCAGGCCACCCAGGACGAGAAGGTCACCTCCCTCTACGGCGTGCCGACGATGTTCATCGCCGAGTGGAACCTCCCGTCCTTCGCCGACTACGACCTGTCCACGGTGCGCACCGGCATCATGGCCGGATCCCCTTGTCCCGCAGAGTTGATGAAGAAGCTCATCGCGGCCGGCATCGAGGAGATGACCATCTGCTACGGCATGACGGAGACGTCACCGGTGTCGACGCAGAACCGCACGAACGACACGTTCGAGCAGAAGGTCGGCACCGTCGGCCGGGTCGGCCCGCACCTCGAGATCAAGATCGTCGACCCGGTGACGGGCGAGACGCTGCCTCGGGGGACGGCCGGCGAGTTCATGACGAAGGGCTACTCCGTGATGCTCGGCTACTGGGAGCAGCCCGACAAGACGGCCGAGGCCATCGAGGACGGCTGGATGCACACCGGCGACATCGGCGTCATGCACGACGACGGCTACGTCGAGATCACCGGTCGCATCAAGGACATGGTCATCCGCGGTGGCGAGAACGTCTACCCCCGCGAGATCGAGGAGTTCCTCTACACCCACCCCGACATCCTCGACGCGCAGGTCATCGGCGTCCCGGACGAGAAGTACGGCGAGGAGCTGTGCGCCTGGGTCCGGATGAAGGAGGGCGCCACCCCGCTGACCGCGGAGTCCCTGCGCGAGTTCTGCACCGGGCAGCTCGCCCACTACAAGATCCCGCGCTACGTCGAGATCGTCGACGAGTTCCCGATGACCGTGACGGGCAAGATACGCAAGGTCGAGATGCGCGAGACCACGGCCAAGCGGCTCGGTCTCGGCTGACCCTCCCCGGCCCGGTGACGGGCTGGTCCGCGAAGCAACAGGATTCGCGCGCGCGTTGCGCGAGGCAGCACCGCGTGCACCGATGACGTATGCCGTGCGGCCGGCCGGACGGCATACGCGCGGACAGTCGTGTGGGAACCGGGCGGTCGCGCCCACGGTTCGGGGTACGTCCACGACGACGGCGGCGCGCTGGGCGCCACCGAGGTCCCTCAGCACAGTAGGTTTCGGGGGAAGTGGTCGTGAGGGCCCGAAATCCGTAAGGGGATGGCATGTCCGACACAGGCAAGACGATTCTGTGGATCGTGGTGGCGATCGTCGTCATTGCAGTGATCATCTGGTTGTTCGTCTCGGCAGGGCGGCGTCGTGAGGTCGAGGCGCGCCGCTTCGAGGCCGGCGAGCTGCGAGCCAAGGTCGAGGAGCGACTGCCCGAGGTGCAGGACACCGAGGACCGCGCCTCCGTGACCGCGGCGATGGCCGCCGACGCGCGCGCCGAGGCCGAGCGCAAGGCCGCCGAGGCCGAGCAGAAGGCGGCCGAGGCGAGGCGCCTCGAGGAGCAGGCCGAGGCGCACCGCGCATCCGCCGAGTCCGCCCGCGTCGAGCACGCGGGACTCGAGCGTGAGGCCGACCGCGTCGACCCCGACGTCCCCACCGACGACGAGGGCTTCCGCGTCGACGACGCCGGCAACCGCCTTCCGGGTCAGGAGCCGCCGCGTGGTGCCGGTGCGGCTGGTGCGGCAGGTGCTGCCGGTGCTGCCGGTGCTGCCGGTGCTGCAGCGGTCGGGGCCGCGGCGTTCACGCACGACGACGACGACGACCTCGCCGACGCCGAGAACCCCTTCGCTCCGTCGGACGCCGCGGTGACCGACGAGCAGGACGAGCCGAGCATGGCGTCCGAGCCGATCGAGTCGGCCGCGGTCGCACCCGTGGACGACGAGACCGCTGACACCCGGGACGCGGACGAGCCCGCCTGGGCTCCCTCCGAGGACGTCTCGTCCGAGAGGAGCACCGACCTCGCGAGCGACGCGGACCTCGCCGACGAGCGGGTGGGGGACGAGTCCTCCTACGCCTCGGACGAGCCCGAGGTCACGGGCCGCACCGACGAGGGCGACGGGGCCGACGACACCGACGGCACCGCTCCCGCCTCGACGAGCTGGGCACCGACCGAGACCGGCGCTGCCGATGCGGGTGCCGATGCAGGTGCCGACGAGAACGAGCCCGACGACCACGCGCACGCGACGCACGACGGCACGGACGACCCGGGAACGTCTGCACTCGGCGGTGCTGCCGTCGGCGCCGCCGCCGTGGGGGTGGCGCAAGCGAGCCACGACGACCATGACGACGACCATGACGACGACCATGACGACGACCGTGACGACGTCGACGGATCGGGCACCGTCACGGAGGTCGCCACCACCGACGACGCCGTCTCCGGCACGGCACCCGCCGCGGCCGACGACGCGCCGGACGCGCCGGACGCGTCCTCGGAGGGCGCAGCGGGTACTGGGACTGCGACGGAGCAGCCCTCAGACGAAAGGTCCACGACCGTGAGCGACACGCAGTCCGGCCCCACCGACGCAACCGGCCCCACCGACGCAACCGACGCCACTGACGCCACCGACGCCACGGACGCCACGGACGTGGACTTCACGCCTCCCGTTGCCGATGCCGAGGAGCCGCACGAGGTCGTGATCCCGGCCCTGGACGAGCGCGACGACGTCGTGACCGACGGTGGCACCCCGACCGACGACCCCGGCGACCACCGCGGCCAGCCGTGGGCGACGACCCCGGGCGAGCGCGGTCTCGACGAGGGCACCGACGACGACGCCGCGGACGGGCTCGACGTGGACATGGCGCCGCACTCGCACGAGAGCGACGCGGACGACGAGCTCGCCGAGCCCGCGAACACCGGGACCCCCAGCGACTCGACCGACGACTCCACCGACGACTCCACCGTCGGGTCCACCGACGAGCCTGCCGGCGGTACGGGCTCCACCGACGTCCACGAGCCGGCGCAGGAGCCGGCCGAGGCGTCGGACGAGGCGTCGAGCGAGCAGCCGGCGCAGGGCGACTCCGCTCCCGGCCGCCGCGTCTCCGGCTTCGACGAGGTCGTCGACGGCGGCTTCGGCCTCGGCTCGGCCGCCCCGCTCGCGGACGGCGCCCAGCCGCTCGGCCACGCCGTCAAGGGCACCCGCGAGGGCACGACCTTCGTCGGACCCGACGACGCCGGCTACGACGACGTCGAGCCCGACGTGTGGTTCTACAGCGAGGACGCGGCCCGTCGAGCGGGCTTCCGTCGCCAGGGCGAGTGACCTCTCCCTGACGCCCCGCCGGGTCGGTGGCCACGTGCACCACGGTGTGCACGTGGCCACGCCGGCGTCCGGGCCGGTCCCCGCCACGGGACCGCGCCCGCGGGCGGTCCGGGCGACACGGCATACGCCCTCGGAGGGCCCGGCCGAAACGGTGGCGCGGGCACCCGGTCGGCGCAAATAGACTTGCCGGCATGGTTTCCCCGCTCGTCGCGCTCACGCCCAAGGTCCAGTCCGCGATCGCCGCCGCCCTCGGTGACGACTTCCGCGAGGCCGACCCGGTGCTGCGTCCGTCGCAGTTCGCCGACGTGCAGGTCAACGCCGCGCTCGCGCTCGCCAAGAAGGTCGGGATGCCGCCGCGCGAGGTCGCGGCCAAGATCGTCGACGCCCTCGACCTCGACGGCGTGTGCGACTCCGTCGAGGTGAGCGGCCCCGGCTTCATCAACCTCACCTTCTCGAGCTCGTGGATCGCCGGCCTGCTGCAGGACGTCGAGGCCGACGAGCGGAGCGGTGTCGCGCTCCAGGCGACGCAGAACATCCCGATCGACTACTCCGCGCCCAACGTCGCCAAGGAGATGCACGTCGGGCACCTGCGCACGACCGTCGTCGGCGACTCGCTGGCCCGCACGCTCGAGCACCTCGGCCACCACGTCATCCGCCAGAACCACATCGGTGACTGGGGCACGCCCTTCGGCATGCTCATCGAGCACCTCCTCGACGTCGGTCGTGACTCCGAGGAGGCCGACCTGCTCGTCACCGACCCCAACGCCTTCTACCAGGCGGCCCGGGTCAAGTTCGACCGTGCCGACAAGGCGGAGCCGGCCGGCAGCGAGGGCGACTTCAACGTGCGGGCCCGCACCCGGGTCGTCAAGCTCCAGGCGGGCGACCCCGAGACGCTCGCCCTGTGGCGCGAGCTCGTCGACCTGTCGAAGATCTACTTCAACAAGATCTACTCGACGCTCGGCATCACCCTGACCGACGACGACCTCGCCGGCGAGTCCACCTACAACGAGGTGCTCGCCGACCTGTGCGCCGAGCTCGAGGCCAAGGGCATCGCGACGGTCTCCGACGGCGCCCTGTGCGTCTTCCTCGACGGCTACACCGGTCGCGAGGGCAAGCCGGTGCCGCTCATCATCCGCAAGAGCGACGGCGGCTACAACTACGGCACGACCGACCTCGCGACGATCAAGCACCGCGTCGAGGACCTCAAGGCGCACCGGGTGCTCTACGTCATCGGCGCACCGCAGGCCCTGCACCTCAACATGGTGTGGGACACCGCGCGCAAGGCCGGCTGGCTGCCCGACGACGTCGTGCCCGTGCACGTCCAGATCGGCAACGTGCTGGGTGACGACCGCAAGATCCTCAAGACCCGCTCCGGCAAGCCGCTGCGGCTCATGGCCCTGCTCGACGAGGCCGTCGAGAAGGCCCGCACCGTCATCGACGGCACGCGCCCCGACCTCGACGAGACCGTGCGCGCCACGATCGCCCGCCAGATCGGCATCGGCGCCGTGAAGTACGCCGACCTGTCCGTCGCGCACGACAGCGAGTACGTCTTCGACCTCGACCGCATGGTCGCGCTCACCGGCAACACCGGGCCGTACCTCCAGTACGTCGTCGCCCGCATCCGGTCGATCTTCCGCCAGATCGGCCTCGACCCCGCAGCGCAGCACGCCCCGATCCTGCTCGGCGAGCCGCACGAGCGCGCCCTCGCCATGCACCTGCTCGGCTTCGGTGACGTCGTCGCCGAGGTCGGTGACACCTACGAGCCGCACCGGCTCGCCGGCTACCTCTTCGAGCTGGCCCAGGCGTTCTCGGCGTTCTACGAGAACTGCCCCGTGCTCAAGGCCGAGCTCGACGAGGTCAGGGAGTCGCGACTGACGCTGTGCGCCCTCGTCTTCCGGGTCATGACGACCGGTCTCGACCTGCTCGGCCTGGAGTCCCCCGAGCAGATGTGACCGCACGGGCGGCCCGGTGCGGGCCCGGTGCCTGCCGGCGCCGGCCGGCGTCGGCCCGCCTCGCGGCGGGTCGCGCTCCGTGCGCCCCTGTCACCACGCCTGCTGCTGTAGGTTTCGGGCGCTCGACGTCATCGACAGGGGAGAAGACTCATGACCCAGCCCGCCGCACCTCACGAACCCACGGCCGTGCCCGAGGCCGCCACCGTCCCGCCGGCACCCGCCGGTCCGCCCGTTCCCGCCGGTCCGCCCGTTCCCGTCGCCCCGCCCGCCGCCACCGCTCAGCTGCCCGCGCCGACCGGCCAGCCCGTCGCGGCGGGGCAGCCGGGCGTCAGCCAGCCGGGCGTCACGGCGAACTTCAAGAACATCAACGTCCGCCCGTGGCGGCAGTCCACGGCCGTCGTCGCGATCATCGCGCAGGCGCTCTTCGTCCTCGCGGCGCTCGCCAACCTCTACCTCACCTCGCTCGACGTCAAGGTCAAGGGCCTGCTCAGCGACCGCGACTTCGCCGCGATGGAGCGAGAGGCCGAAGGAGCACAGAGCCTCTACTGGCTCATTCTCGGGGTCGGCGCGCTGGCGGCGGTCTTCCTCCTCGTCTGGTTCCACCGCGTGTGGACCTCCGACCGCTCGGACCACAGCCTCTACACCCGTGGCACCGGGCTCGCGATCGGTGGCTGGTTCATCCCGATCGCCAACATCGTCCTCGGACCGCTGGCCCTGCGGGACCTGATGTGGGGCACCGAGCACGCCAGCCCCACGGCGAAGCCCGGTCGTCCGAACGGGACGCCGCGGCTCGTCATCGCGTTGTGGGTCCTCATCTTCCTCAACGTCCTGCTCGTCATGGCGGGGCGCTCCGCCGACACCAAGGTCAAGCAGGCCGACTCGCTGTCCGAGTTGATGGACGCGGTCCAGTCGAGCCTGACCTTCGAAGCGGTCGGCGGCCTCGCCGGCGCCGCCGGAGCCGTCATCGGAATCCTCTACATCCGTCGGGTGATGGCCCACACGCGCCGCTGACCGGTCCCACGCCGCGGCCACGGCAGGCCGACGAGGTGCTGACGTCCGTCGGACGTCAGCACCTCGTCACATCCAGAGCATTGCGGCGGCGAGCCGCGACGGAGGACAGTCGGCTCCATGACCGACTGGGACTTCACCGGCCTCAAGGCCACCTACGTCAACTGCACGCTGAAGAAGAGCCCCGAGACGAGCCACACGCAGGGCCTCGTCGACGCGAGCGCCGCCATCATGCGCGACCACGGGGTGACCGTCGACGAGATCCGCCTCGTCGACCACGACGTCGCCACGGGCGTCTACCCCGACATGCGCGAGCACGGCTGGGAGACCGACGCCTGGCCCGACCTCTACCCCGGCATCCTCGAGAGCCAGATCCTCGTCGTCGCCGGCCCGATCTGGCTCGGCGACAACTCGAGCGTCACGAAACGCCTCATCGAGCGCATCTACTCGCTGAGCGGGATGCTCAACGACCAGGGGCAGTACCTCTTCTACGGCAGGGTCGCCGGCTGCCTCATCACCGGCAACGAGGACGGCATCAAGCACTGCGCGCAGAACGTCCTCTACAGCCTCCAGCACGTCGGCTACACGATCCCGCCCAACGCCGACGCCGGCTGGATCGGCGAGGCCGGGCCGGGGCCGAGCTACCTCGACGCCGGCAGCGGCGGCCCCGAGAACGACTTCACGAACCGCAACACGACCTTCATGACGTGGAACCTCATGCACCTCGGGAGGATGCTCCACGACGCTGGGGGAGTGCCGGCATACGGCAACCTCCGGTCCGCCTGGAACGCGGGGGAGCACTTCGGCTGGCACAACCCGGAGTACCGCTGAGTGACCCCGCGCCGCGCAGTCACCCCGTGTGGATGATGCCGAGGGCGCCGGCGGCTCACGACCATGGGAGTGAGCACCGGTTGGGTGCTGCCCTCCGAGAAAGGTCGCCCCATGTCGTTCTGGGACATCGTCTGGTTCATCATCATCTTCTTCGCGTTCGCGTCCTACCTCATGGTGCTCTTCTCGATCGTGGCCGACCTGTTCCGCGACCCCGAGGTCTCCGGTGGGATGAAGGCGCTGTGGGTCGTGTGCCTCATCTTCTTCACGTTCATCACGGCGATCGTCTACCTCATCGTCCGCGGTCGAGGCATGAACGAGCGCTCGGCTCAGAAGTACGCCGAGGCCCGTCAGGCGCAGGAGGAGTACGTCCGCTCGGTCGCGGGCGCCTCGAGCACCTCGGCGCCGGAGCAGATCGCCAAGGCGAAGGAGCTGCTCGACTCGGGCGCCATCACCCCCGACGAGTTCACCGCCCTCAAGGCGAAGGCCCTCGCCTGAGCACCGGCCTCTCCGTCCCGCCACGGCACCACTCGTAGGCGCCCTCCTGGAGGCTCGGCCACACGCGCCGAACCTCCAGGAGGCGTGAGGGTGTATGCCGCCCGCATCCCGAGGCGCGGCCGCTCAGAACCCGTGGGTGAGCGACACGAGGCCCCGGTAGCGCGCCACGACGTCCGAGTGCGCCTGCTCGTCACCCGGCCGGACGGCATACTCCGAGTCGATCGCGAGGGCCCACGTCGGTGGGTCCGCCTCTCCCGAAAGGGCCCACGCGGCCTGGCGTGCGGCGCCGACGCCGACGTACTCGGCCGGAGCGGGCACGACGACGGGGGCGCGGAAGAGGCCCGGTGCGATCTCGCGGACCGCGCGTGAGGCGGCTGCTCCGCCGATGAGCAGCACCCGGGCGACGTCGACGTCGTGGTCGCGCAGGGCGTCGACGCCGGCCACGAGGTTGCACAGCATCCCCTCGACCGCGGCCCGGGCGAGGTTCTCGGGCGTCGCGTTCGAGCGGGTGAGGCCGCTCAGCGTGCCGGTGGCATCGGGGAGGTCCGGGGTGCGCTCGCCGTCAAGGTAGGGCAGCAGGGTCAGACCGCCGGCGCCCGGGCTCGCCTGCAGCGCAAGCCGGTCGAGCTCCGTGAGGTCGACACCGAGCATCGAGGCGGCCGCCGACAGCACGCGGGCCGCGTTGAGCGTGCACATGAGCGGGAGGTGGTGGCCGGTCGCATCGGCGAAGCCGGCGATGGCGCCGGTCTCGTCGCGGATCGCGGTGCCGTGGGGTGTGAAGACCGTGCCGCTCGTGCCGAGCGAGACGACGACGTCACCCGGGTGGAGGGTCAGGCCGAGCGCGGCGCCCATGTTGTCACCCGTGCCGGCGGCGACGAGCAGGCCGTCGGCGGTGCGGCCGGCAGCCTGGGCCGGAGAGAGCACCTCGGGGACCTCGATCGCCCGTCCGAAGGCCCGCTCGAGCAGGTCGAGCCGGTAGTCGCCGTCGCCGGCCGACCAGTAGCCGGTGCCCGACGCGTCGCCGCGGTCAGTGCTCCAGCGCTCGAACCCCCTGCCCTGCTGGAGGATCCGGCCCGTGAGCCAGTCGTGGGGGAGGACCACCCGCGCGACGCGGGCGGCGAGGTCGGGCTCGTGCTCGGCGAGCCAGCGCAGCTTCGTCACGGTGAAGCTCGCGACCGGGACGAGGCCCACGGCGTCGACCCACGCAGCGACCCCGCCGAGCTCGTCCGTGAGGTCACGCGCGGCTCCCGCGCTGCGAGTGTCGTTCCACAGCAAGGCGTCCCGCACGACGGTGTCGTTCTCGTCGAGCGTCACCATGCCGTGCTGCTGGCCGCCGACCGCGACCGCGGCCACGCCGTCGAGGACGCCGTCGGCGCCGGCCCGCTCGTAGGCCTCCCACCAGCGGTCCGGGTGCACCTCGGTGCCGTCGGGGTGCGGGGCGCGCGCCGTGCGCACGACCTGGCCCGTCTCGGCGTCGCAGACGACGATCTTCGTCGACTGGGTCGAGCTGTCGACCCCCGCGACGAGGGTGCGTCCATCGGTCACGTCGTGCTGCTCCGCCCGGTCCATGACTGCAGGGTCTCCCGAGCGCCCTTGGTGTGCAAGGCCGAGAGTGCGCGCGTGAACACCACGGTGAACCTTTCGTCGTCCACGAGGTCACCGAAGAGGTCTCGGTCGCGAAGAAAGGCGAGCGGGTCGGTGCCCTGCTGGGCGGCCGCGGCCATGACACGGTCCCTGACGCGGTCGACGACCTCGATCGGCTCACCCTGCTCGTCGACGCCCTCCGCGTAGCGCGCCCACGACGCGACAACCAGCGCCGAACGGTCGATCTCCCCACCCGTCTCGAGATTGCGCTTGATGACGGGCACGAGCCACTTCGGGATGCGGTCCGAGCTCTCGGCGCAGAGCCGCGCGAGGGTGTCGCGCACCTCCGGGTTGGCGAAGCGCGCGATGAGCTCGTGGCGGTAGGCGTCGAGGTCGACCCCCGGCACCTCCGGGAGGGTCGGGCTGCCCTCGTGCTCCATGTAGCCGAGCAGGAAGTCGACGAAGAGGGGGTCCTGGCAGACCTCGTGGGCGTAGCGGTAGCCGGAGAGGTAGCCGAGGTAGCAGAGCGCCTGGTGGCTCGCGTTGAGCAGGCGCAGCTTCATCAGCTCGTAGGGCACAACGTCCTCGACGAGCTGTACTCCGGCCTCCTCGAAGGGTGGCCGGCCCTGCGTGAAGTGGTCCTCGAGGACCCACTGGGTGAACGGCTCGCACACGACGGGCCACCCGTCCTGGACCCCGAACTCCTCGACGAGGCGGTCGATGTCGTCCGGCACCGTGACGGGCGTGATGCGGTCGACCATGCCGTTGGGGAAGGAGACGTGCTCGTCCATCCAGTCGGCGAGCCCGGGGTCCTTGAGGCGGGCGTATGCCGTCATCATCGTCCGCGCGACGTCACCGTTCCCGGGGAGGTTGTCGCACGACATGACGGTGAAGGGGGCCTCGCCGGCGTCCCGGCGGGCCGCGAGGCCCGCGACGACGTACCCGAAGACGGTGCGCGGGACCGCGCCGTCCTCGAGGTCGGCCCGGATCGACGGGTCGTCCGCGTCGAACGCACCGGTGACCTGGTTGACGAGGTAGCCGCCCTCGGTGATCGTCAGCGACACGATCCGCGTGCGCGGGTCGGCCAGCCGGTCGACGACGGACTGGGGGTCGTCCGGGGCGAACACCAGCTCCACGATGCTGCCGATGACGCGCGGCTCCCGATGGCCGTCGGGGTGCTTGACCACGAGGGTGTAGAGGCCGTCCTGCGCCGTCAGCGTGTCGATGATCCGACGGTCGTGGGGGAGGGCCCCGACCCCGCAGATACCCCAGTCGAGCGCGCCGTCGACGCCCTGCTCCATCAGCCGGTCGACGTACATCGCCTGGTGGGCGCGGTGGAATCCGCCGACGCCGAAGTGGACGATGCCCGCGGTGACGGCCGCCCGGTCGTAGGTGGGCCGGGCGACGGTGGCGGGGAGGGCCTCGAGCGTCGTGCTGGCGAGAGCCGTGGGCCGCGGGGGCGAGGGGGCGGGCGTGGTGGTCATGGTGGTCTGGTTCCTCTCGGAGGTGTCGGAGGCGTCGGAGGTGTCGGAGGTGTCGGAGGCGTCGGAGGCGTCGGCGGCGGGATGGCCGGCCACGGGGCGGAGCCGGTCGTCCTCGACGCGCGGCTGACGGTCGTCAGTGCGTCTCGGACAGGCTCCACATCGTCCACAGCTCGGTCCGCATCCGTCGTGGCTGCCGCAGCGTGTAGGCGACGGCCTGGGCGATGTCCTCCGGTTCCATGAAGTCGCCCTCGGAGGGGTCGCGGTCGCCGAAGCGTCCGTCGGCGGCGGCGAAGGGGGTGTTGACGCCGGCCGGTGCGATGGTCGTCGTGCGGATCCCCTCGGAGCGCAGCTCACGGTCGAGGGCGTAGCCGAGGTTGATCTGGGCGGCCTTGGTCGCGGAGTAGACCGCCTCCTTGCCGCCCCCGATGAGGAGCCCTGCGACCGAGCCGATGATGACGAGGTCGCCACCGTCTCCCTGGGCGCGGAACTGCCGCACGGCGGCCCGGGCGAGCCACACGGTTCCCTTGACGTTGACGTCGACCATGAGCGCGACCTCGTCGGCCGAGTAGTCGAGGATCCCGCCGTAGAAGCCGACGGCGGCGTTGGCGACGACGGAGTCGACCCGGCCGAAGGCCTGCACGCCCGCGGCGACGAGCGCCTCGGCCGTGGCCTCGTCCCTGACGTCGCCGAGGTCGACGGCCAGGCGGTCCTCTCCCCACGCGTCGCGCAGCGAGGTGAGGGCGTCGGGCCGGAGGTCACCGGCGACGACGCGCCCACCCGCCTCGAGGACGAGCCTGGCGATCGCGCCACCGATGCCCCCGCCGGCACCGGTGACGACGACGACCGTGTCCTCGAGGCTCCGTCCACGCTCGACGGCGCGCCCCGTGGGCCCGGTGGCCGGGCCGGCGGCCGGGCCCGCTGTGGGAGCCGTGGCGGTCACTTGATGGCTCCCATCGACAGGCCGCGGACGAGCTGCTTCTGTGCGGCCCAGCCCGCGATGATGACGGGAAGGGCTGCGATGGTCGCCGCGGCGGACAGGACGGCGAGGAACTGGCCGCGACCGTCGACGAAGCTGCCGAGGAAGGGCGGCGTCGTGCGAGCGGCCGAGCTCGTCAGCAGCAGGGCGAGGAAGTACTCGTTCCAGGCGAAGATGAAGCTGATGAGCGCCGCGGCCGCCACCCCGGGGAGGACGAGCGGCAGGACGATCCGCACGATCTCGCGGAACATCCCGGCCCCGTCGACCCGGGCGGCCTCGATGATCTCGAAGGGCACCTCGAGGAAGAACGAGCGCATCATCCAGACCGTCACGGGCAGGTTCATCGCGCCGTAGACGATCGCGAGCATGTAGATGTTGTCGAGCAGCCCGACGGTCTTGAAGATCATGAAGAGCGGCAGGACGATCGCGGCGAGCGGCATGAACCTGGTCGAGATGAAGAACGAGAGCGAGTTCTCGACGTTCTTGACCCGCCGGATCGACAGCGCGTACGCGGCGGGGATCGCGAGGACGACCGAGATGATCGTCGCGATGACCGCGGCGGTCAACGAGTTCTGGAGGTAGCCGGCCATCCCGCGGTCCATCGCGAGCTGGTAGCCCTCCGTGACGGGCTTGAAGATGAACGTCGGGTTGACGGACGACGCGAGCGACTCCGGCTTGAACCCGTTGAGGACCATCCAGAAGACCGGGAAGAAGAAGACGAGCACGAGGATCCACGTGACGAGCGTCGTGAGGGCCCCCCTCGCCGATCGCCTCGACCGCGTCGGGCTGTCTGTGCTGTTCATCGGCTTCCTCCTGCCATGAAGACCTTGAACACGCTCTTGAGCGCGATGGTCGCGACGATGATCGTGAGGACGACGGTCACGACGCCGTATGCCGCTGCCTGCCCGACGTCGAGCCCGATGAAGGCCCGCTCGTAGAGGAGGTAGGCGAGGGTCTTCGTGCCGCCGGTCCCCTTGGTGAGGATCGCGATCGGGTCGAAGACCTGGAGGATGATGACGGAGCCGAGGAGCACCCCGATCTCGATGTACATCCGCAGGTGGGGCAGCGTGATCCACGTGAAGGTGCGCCACGTGCCGGCCCCGTCGACCTGGGCGGCCTCGAGGATGCCCTTGTCCTGGCCCTGCAGCCCGGCCAGGAGGATGAGCATCATGAACGGCGTGAACTGCCACGTGAGCACGATGACGACCGTGGCCATCGGGTGCTCGGTGCTCCAGGCGACGACCGGCAGGTGCAGGGACCGGAAGACCCAGTTGAGCATCCCGATGTTCGTGTCGAACATCGAGTACTTCCAGATGAGCGAGGCGGCCGCCGGCATGATGAGGAATGGCGTGATCATCAGGGTCCGGGCCAGGGCGCGACCGCGGAACGGGCGGTCCAGCAGGACGGCGAAGAGCAGGCCGAAGAGGACAGCGAGGGTGACCGAGAAGGCCGTGATGAGCACCGTGGCGCGGATCGAGGGCCACAGGTCGCCGGAGGTCAGGGCGCTCGTGTAGTTGTCGAAGCCGGCGAACGCACGGTCGTTGGGGTAGAGCAGGTTCCACTTCGTCAGCGAGAAGCCGATCGTCGTCAGGAACGGGATCTGCGTCAGCAGGACGAGGAAGATGACGGCCGGGAGCAGCAGTCCCCGGTTGCGCCAGAGCTCCGTCCGCTGCACGCGCCGCTTGTCGGTGGCGGTGGTGGCGCTGACGTCCTCGAGCTCGGTTGGTGGTGTGGTGGTCGTCGTCATGTCGGCACTCCCTCGTGCGGCTCGTGCGACTGGGTTGGAGGAGGTGTGGTGCCGGGCCCGGGGCGTGCCGGGCCCGGCACCACGAGTCAGTAGGCGGACGTCACTTCTTGTGCTTGTCGCCGGCTGCCTGGGCGATGGACTGGCACTTGCTGAGTGCGTCGTCGATCGTGCCGCGGTTGGCCAGGTAGTCCGCCACGAGCTGGGCGCACTGGTTGCCGACGTCCTGGAACTCGGGGATCGAGACGTACTGGATGCCGACCCAGCCCTGCGGGTTGACGCCCGGCTGCTTCGGGTTGACCGAGCTCATGACGTCGAGGGTGATCGGCGCATACGCCTTCGCGGCCTCCTTGTACTCCGGGATGTCGTACGTCGAGGTGCGCGAGCCCGGCGGGACGTTGGACCAGCCGATCTTCGTGCCGACGAGCTTGATGTAGTCCTTGCTCGTGGCCCACTTGACGAACTTGACCGCCGCGTCCTTCTGCTTCGTCGACGTCGGGATGGCGAGGTTCCAGCTCCAGAGCCAGCCGGACTCCTTCGTCTTGGTGACCGGCATGTGCGCGTAGCCCATCTTGCCCTTGACGGGCGAGTCGGCCGCCTCGAGCATCGAGGCTGCGACGGAGGCGTCGGCCCACATCGCGGCCTTGCCCTCCTTGAGCGCCGTGAGGCACTCGTTGAAGCTGTAGGAGACGGGGTCCTTCTCACCGGACTCGTCGAGCATCGTCTTGTAGAAGGTGACGGCTTCCTTCCACTCCGGCGTGTTGACGGTGGCCTTCCAGCTGCTGTCGTACCAGTTGCCCCCGAAGGTCTGCACGACCGTGGTGAGCGGGGCGAAGAGGTCTCCCCAGCCGGGCTTGCCGCGCATGCAGATCCCCGCCATGTCAGCGGTGTTGACCTTCTTGGCCGCGTCGGCGACCTGCTGCCACGTGGGGTTCTGCGGGATCGTGACCCCGGCCTTGTCCATGACCCCCTTGTTGTACATGAGGATCGAGGACTCGCCGTAGAACGGGACGGCGAAGAGCTTGTTGTCGAAGGTGTTGACGTCGCGCACCGGGGGGAGCAGGTCGTTCACGTCGTACGACGCGTCCGACTGCAGCTCCGGGGTGAGGTCGACGAGCCACCCGTTGGCGCCCCACTGGGGCGTCTCGTAGGCGCCGATGGTGACGATGTCGTACTGGCCGGCGCCGCTCGCGACGTCTGCCGTCACGGCGGCGCGGAGGTCGCCCTCCTCCATGACCTGGAAGTTGACCGTGACGCCGGGGTTCGCCTTCTCGTACTCGGTCTTGAGCTTCTCCATGTCCTTCATCTGGCCGTTGTTCACGGTGGCCACCTTGAGGGTGACGGCGCCTCCGGCGGCGCCCGTGGACCCGTTGCCGGACTGCACGGCCCCGGACGAACAGGCAGCCACCGTCATGGCGACCGCCACCGCGCCCGTCCCCAGCGCGAGCATGCGCTTGTTCGCAAGCATTCCTAACTCCTTTGGTAGGCATTCCTCGTTCCGTCGGCCCGGACCCACCGGACCTTGCGGCGATCTCCGCTGTCGTTCTTGACGGGAACTTGCCGGAACGGTATTGACGTGCGGGTGGGCCCAACAAGCACCATGAGACCCCTGTCATTGATACGATTTTGCGAGGGGCCTGGTGCTGGACTCGACATTCCGGACAGCGGCCCGCACGATGTGGAGACACGGTGGTCCCACCCGGCGAGGGGAGCGAAGATTTCGTATCGATCCGGCCAGTCTTCTGATGGCGACTCCCGCACGACCGACGGCGACTCGGTGCGTTCCGTACAGGCGGGCCAGATACTGGGGCAGCCAGTGCGTCGCGAGTACATCCCGCACCACCCCCAGGCCTCGGCGCGGGTGCTGACGCACGACTTCCCGAGCGAGATCTGCGGTTGGGGCTTCCATCCCGAGTACGAGATCCACCTCATCACCAAGACGCGTGGCAGCTTCATCGCCGGTGACCACATCGGCACCTTCGCGCCGGGTCACGTCAGCCTGATCGGTCCCAACCTGCCGCACGACTGGGTCAGCGACCTCGCCGAGGGGCAGGTGGCGGTCGACCGGGACGCGGTCATCCAGTTCAGCGACGAGTGGATCCATGCGGCGATGGAGCACCTGCCCGAGCTGGCCGAGGTGACCGAGGTGCTCCAGCGCTCGACCCGCGGCATCGTCTTCTCCGGTGCGACGGCCTGGCGGGCTGCCGAGACGATCCTCGCCTGCGTGCACAGCCAGGGCGTCGAGCAGCTCGGCCACCTCTTCAAGCTCCTGGCGCTCTTCGCGCACGCCCCGCCCGAGGAGTACGACCTCGTGGCGAGCGAGTGGATGGGGCGGCCGACCGATGCCGCGTCGCGCGACGCCGGCGAGGCCGGGCTCAGCTACATCTTCGACAACCTCACGGGTGACATCCGCCTGTCGACGGCGGCACGACTCGCGTACATGTCGGAGCCGACGTTCTCGAAGTACTTCAAGACGGCGACCGGCATGACGTTCTCGAGCATGGTCAAGAAGCTGCGGATCGCCTACGCCCGACGGCTCCTCGACACGACCGAGCACTCCGTGGCCCAGGTCGCCGAGATGAGTGGCTACCACAACATGGCCAACTTCAACCGACAGTTCCTCGCCGAGGTGGGGACGACGCCGAGCGCCTACCGCCGGCTGGAGTCGGACCAGAAGCCGCCACCCGAGGTGTTCAGCCTGGGCCGGCGGGCGCCCTCGCACTGACCGACCCGGGCCCACCGGGGCCACGGGAACGCCCGCCCCGGAGCCGGTGGCTGCCCACGATCAGAGACGTTCGGGTCCGGTCGCGTGTCATTTGTGTGACGTGCCCGGCAGACCTGCCGTTACCCGGGGGTCGTGCTCTAGGTTCGTGAACCAGTGCCCAGCCCTCCGCGCGAAGGAGCCCAGCGTGCAGATCGGTGTCCCCCGTGAGACCCGCGCCCGCGAGACACGTGTCGCAGCGACGCCCAAGACCGTCGAACAGCTCGTCGGACTCGGCTACGACGTCGCCGTCGAGAGCGGGGCGGGGGAGCGGGCGAGCTTCTCCGACGAGGCGTATGCCGCCGCGGGCGCTCGCGTGGTCACGGCCGAGGAGGCGTGGGGCTCGCCGATCGTGCACAAGGTCAACGCGCCCTCCGACGACGAGATCGCCCGGCTGCGAGCGGGCACGGTCCTCGTCTCGCTCCTCGCGCCGGCCATCAGCCCTGACCTCGTCGAGAGGCTGCGCGCCGCGGGCGTCACCGCGATGGCGATGGATGCCGTCCCCCGCATCAGCCGGGCCCAGTCGCTCGACGTCCTGTCGTCGATGGCCAACATCGCCGGCTACCGCGCCGTCGTCGAGGCCGCCCACGAGTTCGGCTCCTTCTTCACCGGCCAGGTCACGGCGGCGGGCAAGGTGCCGCCCGCCAAGGTGCTCGTGGCCGGTGCCGGCGTGGCGGGCCTCGCCGCGATCGGCACGGCGCGCTCCCTCGGGGCGATCGTGCGTGCGACCGACGCCCGGGCCGAAGTGGCCGAGCAGGTCGAGTCGATGGGCGCCGACTTCCTCGCCGTCCAGATGCCCGAGGTCGACGCCGCTGCGGCGTCGAGCGACGGCTACGCCAAGGAGATGGGCGAGGAGTACAACCGGCGGGCCGCCGAGCTGTATGCCGAACAGGCGCCTGACGTCGACATCATCGTGACGACGGCGCTCATCCCCGGGCGTCCCGCGCCGCGGCTCATCACCGGCGAGATGGTGGCCTCGATGAAGCCCGGCTCGGTCATCGTCGACATGGCGGCGGCCAACGGCGGCAACGTCGAGGGCGCGGTCGCCGACGAGATGGTCGTCACCGACAACGGCGTGACGATCATCGGCTACACCGACCTCGCGGCCCGGTTGCCCACGCAGGCGTCGCAGCTCTACGGCACGAACCTCGTCAACCTCATGAAGCTCCTGACGCCGGGCAAGGACGGGCAGCTCGTCCTCGACTTCGACGACGTCGTCCAGCGCAACATGACGGTCGCCCGCGACGGCGAGCTGCTCTGGCCCCCACCCGCGATCCAGGTGAGCGCGGCCCCGGTCGCGCAGACGGCATCCGGCACGAAGGTCGTGAAAGAGCCTGAGCCACCGAAGGACCCACGGCGCAGGTATGCCGGGATGGCGATCGGCGCCATCGTCTTCGCCGCGGTCGCGGCCGTCTCACCGCCGAGCTTCCTCGGGCACTTCACGGTCTTCGCGCTCGCCGTCGTCATCGGCTACTACGTCATCGGCAACGTCCACCACGCGCTGCACACGCCGCTCATGTCGGTCACCAACGCGATCAGCGGCATCATCGTCGTCGGTGCGCTGCTCCAGCTCGGCTCGGCCGGGTCGGTGGGCGGCACGAAGGGCGTCGTGATCATGGTGCTCGGCTTCGTGGCCGCGCTCCTGGCGAGCATCAACATCTTCGGTGGCTTCACCGTGACCCGCCGCATGCTGACGATGTTCCGGAAGGGCTGACCGCACATGGACATCGCACTCATCCAGGCGGCATACATCGTCGCGGCGCTGCTCTTCATCATGTCGCTCGCGGGGCTCTCGAGGCACGAGACCGCCCGCGACGGCAACGTCCTCGGCATGGTCGGCATGGGCATCGCCCTCGTCGCCACGCTCTGGCTCTCACTGCGCGGTGCGGCCTGGTCGGCCTGGCTGCTCATCGGCGTCGCGATGGTCATCGGTGCGGCGATCGGCATCGCCCGGGCACGCAAGGTCGAGATGACCGGCATGCCCGAGCTCATCGCGATGCTGCACTCGTTCGTCGGGGCCGCGGCGGTGCTCGTCGGCATCAACACGTTCATCGCGACGTCCGACCTCGTCGGCGTCGAGGGTGAGGCCGTCCACCTGGTCGAGATCTTCCTCGGCGTCTTCATCGGAGCCGTGACGTTCACGGGCTCGATCGTCGCGTTCCTCAAGCTGTCGGCGCGCATCTCGAGCAAGCCGCTGATGCTGCCCGCCCGCCACTGGCTCAACCTCGCTGCGTGCGTCGTGTCGGCTGGGCTGCTCGTGTGGTTCGTGGCCGCGCACTCGATCGTGCCACTCCTCGTCATGACGGCGATCGCTCTCGCGTTCGGCTGGCACCTCGTCGCCTCGATCGGTGGCGGCGACATGCCCGTCGTCGTGTCGATGCTCAACAGCTACTCGGGCTGGGCCGCCGCCGCTGCGGGCTTCATGCTCGGCAACGACCTGCTCATCGTCACCGGGGCGCTCGTCGGCTCCTCGGGTGCCTACCTCTCGTACATCATGTGCAAGGCCATGAACCGGTCGTTCGTCTCGGTCATCGCCGGCGGGTTCGGCTCCGACGGGGCCGTGTCCAACTCCGACGTCGACTACGGCGACCACCGCGAGACGAACGCGGCCGAGGTCGCCGACCTGCTCAAGAGCGCGTCGACGGTCGTCATCACCCCCGGCTACGGCATGGCGGTCGCGCAGGCGCAGTACCCCGTGGCCGACCTCACGTCGAAGCTGCGCGAGCGCGGCGTCGACGTCCGCTTCGGCATCCACCCGGTCGCCGGTCGCCTGCCGGGCCACATGAACGTCCTGCTCGCCGAGGCCAAGGTGCCCTACGACATCGTCCTCGAGATGGACGAGGTCAACGACGACTTCCCCGACACCGACGTCGTGCTCGTCATCGGCGCCAACGACACCGTCAACCCGGCCGCCGCGGAGGACCCGACGTCGCCGATCGCCGGGATGCCGGTCCTTCAGGTGTGGAACGCCAAGGACGTCGTCGTCTTCAAGCGCTCGATGAACGCCGGCTACGCGGGGGTCCAGAACCCGCTCTTCTTCCGCGACAACTCCGCGATGCTCTTCGGCGACGCCAAGGAGCGCGTCGAGGACATCATCAAGGCCCTCTGACCGACCGAGTGCCCCCGGCCTGACCGACTGCCTCCAGCCTGACCGAGTGCCCCCCGACTGACCGAATGCCTTGGTATGCCGTGTCGTTCGGTCAGTCGCGGGGCAGTCGAGCGCGCGTGGAGCAGTTACTGATCAGGCGCTGCGGGGTCGACGGACGTCGCGCCGGGTTGAGCGCGCGACCGCGGCCTGCAGCAGGGTCCGGACGTGCTCCGGGTGTGACAGGTCAGCCCACACCAGGCGGACGACCTCGTAGCCGAGCGAGCGGATGCGGTCCTCGCGCTGCTTCTCGGCGAAGAGCACGTCGCGGCCGTCGTACTTGACCTTGCCGTCGAACTCCACGACGACTCGGGTGCCCTCGACGAGGAAGTCGACGCGGTCCGGCCACCCGCTCGCGGTCAGCTGCTCCGTGCCGGGCACCTGGTACTGCGGGACGAGCCGATACCCGAGCTGGTGCAGGAGCCATGCCGTGAGGGTCTCGCCCGGAGACTCGTGCAGGGGCTCGATGCGGGGCGCCACCGCACGCGCGGCCACGATCCCACGGTGCCCGTCGAGCAGGGCCAGGGCGTCGTCGACCTGCGCGCGAGTGGCGGTTCGCGACCTCATCGCGGCGTCGCCGGCGACGAGGAGGGCTCGGCGGCTGCGCAGCCCCGTCTGGGCGATCGCAAGAGCCGGCGTCACGGGGCGTTCAGGGTCGAGTGCGTGGGCCGTCGGGCACTGGTGCAGCCGCACCCACCGACCGAGGTGTGCCGGGATGCCGGGCTCGGTCCACGTGAGGTCGACGCGAGAGGTGACCGGACGGAAGGTCGGCAGGCCGAGGGCGAGCAGGGCCGCGTCGTGGCTGAGTACGGCGCGCCCCGCATACTCCTGGGCGGCGGCAGCAACGCGCAGACGCCAGAGCTCGTGGTCGTCGGCCGGCCGTCCCGGCGCGTACCAACCAGGCCGAAGGCGCGTGCACTCGCCGGCCCGCAGCAGACGACGGAGCGCTGCCGAATCGAGCCCGAAGCGTGAGGCGGTGGCGCTGGAGAAGACGCCGTCGCGGGCGATGGTGGACGGGTCCATCGGTCCATCGTGGCCTCGGAGCCCCGGGCCGTGCAGCAGGCCTGTGGACACCCGCCTGTTCGCTGCCCGCCGACCGCGCGACTGCCCTCACATGGGACGACTCCCACGGCATGCCGTGGGAGTCGTCCGAAGAGAGAGCAGTCGAGGCTGGCCGGGTTGAGGTCAGCGTTCGCTGAGGACCTCGGGGGCCTCGCGGCTGCCTTCCTCCTCGCCCGTCGCCAGCTTGCTGTGCTGGCGCGAGTAGAGGAAGTAGATGAGGAAGCCGAGCGCCATCCACACGATGAACCGGATCCACGTCTCGACCGAGAGGTTGAGCACGAGGTAGAAGCAGGCGGCCGCGGACAGCCACGGCACGACCGGGTTGCCGGGGACCTTGAACGAGCGCTTGAGGTCCGGGCGACGCTTGCGCAGGATCGGCACGGCGAGCGAGACGAGCATGAAGGCCGTCAGCGTGCCGATGTTGACCATCTCCTCGAGCTTGCCGATCGGCGTCAGCGAGGCGATGAGGGCGACGACGGTGCCGATGATGAGCGTCAGCTTGACCGGGGTGCCGGTCCGGTCGTTCGTGCGGCCGAGGCTCGGCGGGATGAGGTGGTCGCGGCTCATCGCGAACGTCACGCGGGTGGCGCCGATGATGAGGGTCATGACGACCGTCGTGAGGCCGGCGACGGCGCCGGCCGAGATGAGGGTCGCGAAGCCGTCCTTGCCGACGTTCTTGAACGCCGTCGCGAGGGCGGCGTCGGGGTCGATGTCCTTGTAGTTCTGCATGCCCGTGATGACGAGCGTCACGGCGACGTAGAGCAGGGTGCAGATGGCCAGCGAGCCGAGGATGCCGCGGGGGAGGTCGCGCTGCGGGTTCTTCGCCTCCTCCGCCGTGGTCGCGACGACGTCGAAGCCGATGTAGGCGAAGAAGACGATGGCCGCCCCGGCCATGATGCCCATGATGCCGAACGTGGCGGGCGTCATCCCGGTGATGACCTGCAGCAGCGGGGTCGTCAGACCCTCGGCGGCCTTGCCCGGCTGCGACGGCGGGATGAACGGCGACCAGTTGTCCCGGTTGATGAACTGGATGCCCGCGAAGATCACGAAGAGCACGATGAAGAGCTTGACGCCGACGAGCACGAGGTTGACGCGCAGGGACTCCTTGATGCCCTTGGCGATGAGCAGCGTCAGGGCGGCGATGAGCAGGAAGGCCGGCAGGTCGACGTGCGACCCCGGCCCGACCGACTCTGGCCAGGTCACTCCCAGCTGGTCGAGGAAGGTGACGAAGTACTGCGACCACCCCTGGGCGACCACGCTCGCGCCGAGCATGAGCTCGAGGAGCAGGTCCCAGCCGATGATCCACGCGACGAGCTCGCCGAGCGTCGCGTACGAGAAGGTGTAGGCCGATCCGGAGACGGGGACCGTCGACGCGAACTCGGCGTAGCAGAGCGCGGCGAGGCCGCAGACGATCGCACCGATGACGAAGGACAGCGCGATGGACGGACCGGCGTAGTCCTTGGCGGCTCTGCCGGTCAGCGTGAAGATGCCGGCGCCGATGATGACACCGATGCCGAAGACCGTGAGGTCAAGGGCGCTGAGTGTCCTCTTCAGCTTGTGGTCGGCCTCTTCGGACGAGGCCATCGAGGCCTCGACCGACTTGGTGCGGAACACGCTCATGCTGGCCTCCGAGCGGTCGGTGACGGGCGGATCATCACAAACTAGCGGGGAGCGCGACCGCCTGCGAGTCCTGCTCGGGCATCGTCGGCCGCGCGCCGCGGGGGGTGCCGCGACTACCCAGTGGTACCCGCCCGGGCACCATCTGTGTCACCCGGCGCTGCAGCTCGATGACGGCAGTCAGTCGTCGGAGCGCGGCCAGATCGGCCCGGTGTCGGCGCCGCGGCGGCGGCGCTTGAGGTCGTCGCTCTCGTAGACGGTCTCGGGCCGGTCGGACGGCCGCTGGATCGGGACGGCCCGGGAGTAGGAGTCGAGGCGGTCCTGGATCGGGTTGTGTGTGCGGTGCACGTCGGGGTAGGCAGCGCCCCCACCGGGGACGATCGGGCTCACGGGCGGTACCGGACCGCCGGGCTGCCCTGTGTCATCAGGGAACTCGCCGTCGAACTCCTCGAAGTCCTCGTCACCGGGGGGTGGGACGATGTGGAAGATCTCGGCGCAGATGTCGCGGTAGGTCTGGTCGGGGTTGGGCACCCACTTGACCTCGCGGAGCGCCTGGTCCTGGCCGGCGCTCTCGAGGACGAACTTGCCGTAGCCGAGGAACTGGCCGGGGATGGAGCGGACGTAGCTCATGTCGGTGACCTTGAGCAGCGGCATCATCGCGACCTTGTGGGAGATGAGGCCGTAGCGCAGGAGCAGCCGCTTGTCGGTGGCCACGAACCAGTTGTGGCTCCAGTCGAGCAGGCACCAGATGAGGCGGGCGAGCAGCCCGAAGAAGAGCCACCAGAAGATGGTGCCGAGCGCCTGGGTGGCCTTGGTGACGTTGGAGTCGATCCACACGGCGGCGGTGAGCCCGAGGAGCATCGTCGCGACGGGCTCGGCGAGCTTGCCCCAGTGCGCCCGCACCGCGGTGACGAGTCTCTCGCCCGGGAGCAGGATCGGCGCCAGTCCCGCCGGCACCTCCGTGCTCCTCATCAAGGCCATGGGCTCAGTGTGCTCGCATCATCGGTTGAGCAGGGACCCGAAGAACTCGAGGATCGCGTTGAAGCCGTCGACGAGGACACCCCAGATGTTGCTGACGATGTCGGCAGCCTTGTCGGGGGACGTGAACACGGCGTAGACGAAGAACGCGAGCACGATGATCAGGATGATCTTCTTGGCCTTGGGGCCCATGGTGTGTCGCTCCTTGGAGGGAAGGTGCTGGCGCTGCCCTGACAGCCCCACGGCACAGGGGTGGGACCAGTGTGCCGTACGTGGCTGGTGGGGTGCGGCATCGGAGCCCGCGTGTCGGCTTGACCTGCGGGCCGCCGCTATCCTCCACGAGTGTCGCGAACGCCAGCGTATGCCGCCGAGCTGCGTGCCGCTCTGAGCCGCGCCGTGCGTCGGGTCGACGAGCGCGAGCTGACCCGGGCGACCGAGGCGCTCGTGTCGCGCTACCGGTCCGTGGCCCCCGCGTCGGCTCCGATCCTCGCGTCGAGGGTGCACGTGGCGGCCTATGCCGCCTACCGGATGCCGGCCACGCACGCGGCGCTGTCGCGGGTCCTCGCCGACGTCGCGGCTCGTGGTCTGGCGCCCCGGTCGCTGCTCGACCTCGGCGGCGGGACCGGCGCCGCGGCGTGGGCGGCGGCAGGTGCGTTCGAGTCGCTGGAGTCGGTCACGGTGCTCGACCAGGTCGAGGACGCCCTGGCCCTCGGGCGCGAGCTCGTCGACGACGCGTCGTCGCCCGCACTGAGGGGCGCGACGTTCCGGCGGGCCGTCGCCGGCGCGTGGCCCGCGGTGGAAGCGGATCTCGTCACGGTCTCGTACGTGCTGAGCGAGCTCGACGAGGCCCAGCAGGACGCGCTCGTCGCCGATGCGATGCGTCGGGGCCGTGCCGTCGTCGTCGCCGAGCCGGGGACGCCCGACGGTTACGCACGGGTGCTCCGCGTCCGAGCAGCCCTGCTCGCGGCCGGCTGGACACTCCTGGGCCCGTGTCCACACTCCGCGGAATGCCCTCTCGCACATCGTGACTGGTGCCACTTCGCAGCCCGCGTGAGCCGCTCCGCGGAGCACCGTCGTCTCAAGGGGGCTGAGCTGTCCTACGAGGACGAGAAGTACTCGTGGGTCGCCGCTGCCGCGCCGGGCGTCCCCGAACCCCCGCTAGCAGAGGAGCGTTCGGGCCGCATCCTCCGGCATCCTCTGAAGCGCAAGGGATTCGTCGAGTTCCAGGTCTGCCGGCCCGACGGGACCGCCGGGCGCGAGGTCGTGTCGAAGAAGGCGCGGGAGCGCTATCGCAGGGCGCGCGACGCCGAGTGGGGCGACGCGCTGCCCTGACCCCGCGGCATACGCAGGGAGCGCGGTGGGCTCAGACGACGCCGTAGAGGCGGTCGCCGGCGTCGCCGAGACCGGGGACGATGTAGCCCTTCTCGTTGAGCCTCTCGTCGATGGTGCCGAGCACGACCTTGACGGGGATGTCGCTGTCGGCGAGCTCGTCCTCGAGGTGCTGGATGCCCTCGGGGGCGGCGAGCAGGCAGACGGCCGTGATGTCGCGGGCGCCCTTGGCCGTGAGGTAGTCGATGGCCATGACGAGCGTGCCACCGGTGGCGAGCATCGGGTCGAGGATGAAGACCTGCCGCCCGGTGAGGTCGTCGGGCAGGCGGTTCGCGTAGGTGGAGACCTCGAGGGTCTCCTCGTTGCGGATCATGCCGAGGAAGCCGACCTCGGCGCTCGGGAGGAGCTTGACCATGCCGTCGAGCATGCCGAGACCGGCGCGCAGGATCGGCACGATGATCGGCTTGGGGTTGGAGAGCTTGATGCCGGTGGTCGGGGCGACCGGCGTCTCGATCTCGAACGGCTCGACCCGGACGTCGCGCGTGGCCTCGTAGGCGAGCAGCGTGACGAGCTCCTCGGCGAGGCGCCGGAAGGTCGGGCTGTCGGTCCGCTTGTCGCGCAGGTAGGTCAGCTTGTGCGCGATGAGCGGGTGGTCTGCGACATGGACGTCCATGGGTGGAAACTTATCGCGTGGCGAAGAGATCCGAGACCCCCGGCAAGAGCTCCGTCCCGACGCCGGAGACGTATGCCGCCTGGCTGGGTCAGGCGCTCGACCTCGCGGCGGCGACCGCCGGCTCGCAGGACGTGCCCGTCGGTGCGCTCGTCGTCGACACCGAGGGTGGCGTCGTCGGCCGTGGTCGCAACGTGCGTGAGGAGCTGGGCGACCCGACGGGACACGCGGAGGTCGTCGCGCTGCGCGAGGCCGCGCAGGCGCTCGGCTCGTGGCGCCTGGACGGGTGCACGCTCGTCGTCACCCTCGAGCCTTGCGTCATGTGCGCCGGGGCGGCGATGGCGGCGCGGGTCGAACGGGTCGTCTTCGGCGCCTGGGACCCCAAGGCTGGAGCCTGCGGATCGGTCTGGGACCTGACGCGGGACCCGCTCGCGACGCACACCGTGGACGTCGTCGGAGGTGTCCGGGCGGAGGAGTCGGCGGCCCTGCTCGTCGACTTCTTCGAGGGCCGGAGGCTCGGCGAGTGAGGCGACTGAGGCGAGCGGTGCTCGTGGAGCGACCGCGTGTCGTCACCGTCCCGGGGACCACTTCCTGAGCGCCTTCACGGTCATGCCAGGTGGACTGGCGACCGGCAGTGAGGCGTACGACGAGGGTCCCCAGCCGTCAGCCGGGTTGGCCCAGTGGATCGTCCACGAGCGTCCCCGGTCGGTCGAGACGGCAACCTGGGCGAAGCCCCACTGGCTCGACAACCAGATCGCGACCGTGCCGTCCTGCCCGTTCGCGCCGAACGGAAGGGCGCTGTCCTGGCTCGGGGATCTGGCGGTGACGTCGACGGTGGCGAACGTCTCGTCGTCCTGCTGGATGAAGATGCGCGCGGACCCGGTGGAGCTGTCGAGCTCCTGGGTGCCCACCCAGCCCTTGGTCGTGTTCGTGTCCCACTGGACGTCGCGCGGGAGATCGAGGATGTGCACCGTCCCGTGGAGGTCGACGAGACAGGGGCCGGAGGCGCAGGTGCTGAACCGCTGGCCCGGTCGGGGTCGCGCACCGGTCTTGACCGCGAACGGCTGTGGTTCTTTCATGGTCGGGGAGATCAGGGCATAGTCGTCGCCCTCCCACGCGGCGATGATGGCGAAGTTCCCCGCGAAGCCCGGCCTCACCACCTGCTCGCTCTGCAGCAGGTGAGTCAGGCGGTGGCCCTCGTCGTCCACCACCTCGACGGCCAGCGCTGAACTGTCCTGGTCACACGAGGCACGAAAGGAACCGGGGCGGCAGCGTTGCCAGACGATCGCCCGTCGCGACGAGACCTGTGGTGAGGTCACCACATAGGCCTGCCGCGCGTCGGGGTGGCCGACGACCGCTTGAGGGGTCACGGGCGGCCACGGTTCAGCCGCCGACGTCGAGGGTGACGGTATGTCGTAGGTCGGGATGAGGGGCGGCGAGCTGCGGATCGGCGATGAGGTGGGGGACGCCGTCGGTGGCGCGCTCGTCGGCGCCCATGGTGAGACGGCGTGGCGGCGAACAGGGCGACCACGGCAAGCACGGTGCCGGCCGCGCCCAGGCCCGCCCGGCGCGCCACGAGCCGTCGGTGTGCGCGCGCGGCCCGGCTCAGGCTGCCCGCGAGCGACGGCCGCTCGAAGCTCGCCGCGGCCGGGAGGTGTCGACCGCCGTCGAGGTCGTCGCGGCGGAAGGAACGCCGCACGACCTGGTTGCGGGCAGTCACGCGCAGCCAGTCGAGCGGGCGCCCGATCTCGGCGAAGTCGGGCAGTGCGGCGGCCCGGCGGAAGGCCTCGTCGACCGCCGCCTCGGCGGCTCCCGCGCTCCCGCAGACCGCGGTGAGCTCGCCGACGAGGTCCGCGTGGTACCGGTCGAAGGCCTCCTGCACGGCGACCGGCGCCGGGCTCGGCGTGAGTGACGAGGAGTCAGCCATGGTCTCCAGCCTTCTGCGGTCTCAGTCGTGATTTCCGTGCCCCTCTGATCGTGACCCGCAGGCAGGGCCACGCGTGGGAGATTGGCGATGTCGGGGGCTGCTCGGGACGCCACCGGTCGATTTCTTGGGTGGCCGTCGCCTCGGGTAAGGTCTCCTCTCGGTGGCGTGTCCGAGCGGCCTAAGGAGCACGCCTCGAAAGCGTGTGTGGGGGTAACTCCACCGTGGGTTCAAATCCCACCGCCACCGCCAGAATCACGAAGGACCCCGACAGTTCCACCGTCGGGGTCCTTCGTCGTTCGGCGGGGAGCACGCGTGATCTGCGACGGCTCCCACCGCCACCGCCAGGACGACCAGCGACCCCGGCCGAGCGGCCCCGGCGGGATGCGATCGCTCTCCGGTGGCGCCTTCGCCGGATCCCGCTAGCGTTTTCCCCGGAAGGGGACGGCACCGATGCGCATCAGGATTCTCGGACCGCTGGCCGTGTCTGACGGCACCAGCTGGACACCGGTCACGACCGGCCGCATGAGCGCCGTGCTGGAGTGTCTCATCGCTCGCGCGCCGCACGTCGTGACCGTCCCGGGGATCATCGACGAGGTGTGGGGCGAGAGTCCCACGAGCTCGGCACCGACCCAGGTCTACGGCTACGTCCGGGGGCTGCGGACCCGACTCGGCGACACCCACGGTGCCCTCATCCGCACCTGTGGGGACGGCTACCGGCTCGTGACGGGTCCCGGCGACGTCGACGCGGCGCTCTTCGGCGCCCGTGTCGACGAGGGCCTGGCCGCCTTCCGCGCCGGGTCGCACGACGAGGCCGCGGCCGCGCTGGACTCGGCCCTCGCGCTGTGGCGGGGCGAGCCGCTGCCGGGCGCGACCGGCGAGCAGGCGCGGATGCTCGCCGACCGCCTCACCGGTCGCTGGATGACCGCCACGGAATGCCGGCTGCAGATCGAGATCGACGCCGGGCGCCACGAGGCCGTCGTCGAGCACGTCCAGGACCTCGTCGCCCGGCACCCGCTGCGCGAGCACCTCCGGCGTCAGCTGCTCGTCTCCCTCTACCGGAGCGGGCGCCTCGCCGAGGCGCTCCACGAGTACGACAGGCTGCGCCGCACCCTCGCCGAGGAGCTGGGCACCGACCCCAGCGCGGAGACCCAAGCCGTCCACCAGCAGATCCTCGGCGGGACCCTGCCCCCGGGCACGGCTGCCCACCGGGTCGGCCCGCGTGCCACCGCCCGAGCCGAGAGCCCGCTCGAGGACGACCAGAAGGAGCTGCCCATCCGGCAGCTGCCACCGGGGATCCCCGACTTCACCGGACGCGCGCGGGAGGTCGAGGAGATGCTCGACCTCTTCTCCGCGACCGACGTCGACGCGCCCACGGTCGTCGTCGTCCACGGCGCGCCGGGCACGGGAAAGTCGACCCTGGCGCTGCACGTGGCCCGCCGGGTGCGCGAGCGCTTCCCCGACGCGCAGTTCCACCTCGACCTGGCCGGGACCGCGACCCAGCCCCGCGACCCCGCCGAGCTGCTCGCGGCGATGCTGCACGCCCTCGGGCAGCTCGGCCGGCCCCTGCCCGACACCGTGGAGGCGCGCGCGGCGCTCATGCGCTCGCACCTCGGCGAGCGGCGGACCCTCGTCGTGCTCGACGACGCCGCGAGCGCCCAGCAGGTGCAGGCACTCCTGCCGCCGCACGGCCACTCCGCGGTCATCGTCACGAGCCGCCACCTCCTCACCGACCTCCCGGGCGCGCACCACGTCCACCTCGGCCTGCTCGACCCACGGGACGCCGAGGAGATGATGTGCCGGATCGTCGGAGGGGCCCGCACCGCGCTCGAGCCGCACGAGTCCCGCACGATCGTCGAGCTGTGCGGCTACCTGCCCCTGTCGATCCGCATCGCGAGCGGCAAGCTGCTGGGCCGGCCCACCTGGCCGCTCAGGGCCATGCGCCAGCGCCTCGCGGACGAGTCCCGTCGGCTCGCCGAGCTCAGCCTCGGCGACCTCGACGTCCGTGCCAGCGTCGACCTGTCGCTGCGGTCCCTGCCCGACGACGTCGTGCGCGGCCACGACCTGCTCGGCCTGCTCGGCTCCTGCGACCAGCCCGGCTGGGTGCTGAGCGCCCTGCTCGGCCAGCCTGCGCAGGACGACGTCATGGAACGGCTCGTCGACGCGAACCTCGTCCAGCTCGTGTCCTACGACTCGGTCGGGCAGCCCCGCTACCGGATGCACGACCTGCTCCGGTCCTATGCGAAGCAGCGCGCCACGGCTCGCGGCGAGGACGTCTGCCGCGCGGCCGTGCGTCGACTGCTGAGCGGGTGGACCGCCCTCGTCGACGAGGCCCGCAGCGCAAGACCGCCCAGCCTGTTCGACCCCTTCCTCGAGCCGCTGGCCGGGGCAGGCGACGCGTGGCGACTCCCGGTCTCCGAGGCCCGCGGTCTCGTCGAGGACACCCCGGCATGGCTGCTCGCCGAACGGCGTGCCCTCCTCGACGCCCTCGGCCTGGCGCGGGACTGGGGACTGGACGAGGAGTCCCACGACCTCGCCACGTCGCTGAGCCCGCTCTACGACGAGCAGGCCCTCTACGACGACTGGACGGCGTCCCACGAGGTCGCGCTGGCCTGTGAGGGGCACAGCCCCCTCGCCCGAGCCTCCCTGTGGCGCGGCCTGGCCCAGTCGCTGATCTACTCCGACGAGCTGACGCGGGCACGCCAGCACCTCCAGCGGGCCCTCGACCTCTTCCGACAAGAGGGTCACGACCTCGGGGCCGCCCTCACCCTGGCCGGGCTGGCGACCGTGCACCGTCACCAGGGCCGTCTCGACCTCTCGGAGAGCTGTCTCCGGGCAGCCCTGCCTGCCGTCCTCGAGTCGGGTGACGCCCCCAAGGAGGCGCTGCTGCGCGGGTCGCTGGGCCGCATCCTCGTCGCGCAGAACCGGCTCGAGGAGGCACGGCCGTGGTTCGCGGCGGCCCTGCGGCTCGCCCGCGCGATCGGCGACGTCCACCGGGAGGGAGTCGTCCTGCGCGACCTCGGCGAGCTGCACCATCGTCTGGGCCAGACGGGCGAGGCGCTGCGAGACCTCGAGCACGCCCTCGCCACCTTCACCGAGCTGCGGGACGAGCGGTGCATCGCCTACACCCTGCTCCAGCTCGGCCGGATCCATGTCGACCTCCTCGACCGCGACCGCGCCACCACGACCCTGGTCCGCGCGGCGCGCATCTTCCGCCGCAACCACGTCGCGACGAGCGAGCAGCTGTGCCAGGCGTTGCTCCACCAGGCCGCGGACCTGACCACCGTCCCGGTCGCCTGACGGCCGTCCCCGGCACGCGACCGTGCCGTCCTGAGGCTGCCGGATGAGTGAGCCTGCCGGACTGACCCCCGGCGCCGGAGGGTGCGCCGCGTGCGTGTGCCGCACGTGACGCACCCCCGTGGCCGGTGGGTGGGCACCGGTCAGAGGAAGGCGCCGGTGGCTGCGTCGAACCGGTGCGGCCGACCGGCCGCGTCGACGAGACGCAGGACGACGCCGTGGGCCGAGACGATCCGCAGCGGGCCGGTGGCGGGCAGGTCGACCGTGTCGCGCGAGACGACCTGCTGCTGTCCGTCGAACGTGCCCACCAGGACCCTGCCCCGGGTGACGTCCTCGCCCGAGCGCCCGGCCCAGACGGCCAGCGTGCCCGGACCTCCCTGCCCCACCCAGCGGTTCGTGCCGACGAACTCCGAGGCGCGGGCGGGTGCCTCCGGGTCCTCGAAGATGCCCGTCGGCCAGGCAGCCGCACCCTCGGCGCCGTCGTCAGCGGACGGCATACCGGCCGGGGCATCGGCCCGCAGCTCCCCGTCCGCCGCGACCTCCGCCACCGCCGCGACCTCCGCGTGGACCGTCCGGTCGGCGACCGACGCGGAGCGGGCGACCGCGGCCCACCCGCCCACGACGACCAGTCCCAGCGTCACGGCCAGTGCCGCGCCGACGGCCGTGCGCCGCACCGCGACCGGACGGGACGTCGCGGTGCGTCCCACCAGAGGTCCTCTCGTGGCGTCCATCGACGTCCTCGTCCCAGTGCTCGTCACAGGTCTCGTCACAGGTCCCGTCACGGCCCGGTCACTGCCAGTAGATGTTCGTCGGGTTGCCGGGGTTCGTCGCCGTGCGGCTGTCCGAGTCCACCTGGTCGTCGAGCTGGGACCACGACGCGGACGGCGAGTTGTCCGTGCCGGGGCAGCCGCCGGACTGCGCGCACGCACCCGCCTGGGACATCACTCCGGGGAAGGTGAGCTTGAAGCCCTTGTTGACGACGGAGTAGAGCGAGAGGTACTTCCACTGCTTGGCCTGCGTGCCCGTCGGCGTGTAGATCTCCGGGAGCGGCCGGGCGGCGCCCTGGGTGGAGACGTACCAGATCGTGTACGCGTTGAGCCCGGCGTTGCAGCTGCCGTCCGTCGGGATGGACGAGCTCGGGCAGCCGTCGGCGCTGCCGTAGTTCACGAGGGGCCGGGCGCCGGCGACACTGTTGTAGCCGTCGACCCAGCTGCGGGCCTTGGCGTTCGCGGTCGAGTCGGCGCCCCAAGCCTCGAAGTCGTTGGCGCCCCAGACGGTCGCCTGCGGGAAGGCGGCAAGGCCGGCATCGGCGTCGAGCGCAGCCTGCGCCATGACCTTGCCGGCGGCCGACGTGATGGTGCCCGACGAGTTGTTCGTGCCGAGGCCGATCCGCAGCAGTGACGACGTGTCGGCCCCGACGCAGCTGTCGTAGCCCTTGCCCATCGCCACCGCGAGGGCGCCCGCGGAGGCGGGCGTGCGGTCGGTGCCGCTGAAGTAGGACAGGCGCCAGACGCCGTCGGCGTCGTGGTTGAGCCGGCCGAAGTCGAGCACGACGACCCTCGTCTGGGTGCCGGCCTGCGCCTCGTCGGCGTCGCCCATGGCACAGCCCTTGGCGTTGGCCCACGCCGTGTCCTGGTTGGAGACGTAGTAGCTGGGCGCCGACGACGGGACCGGTGTGCCTGAGACGAAGCGGTGTGAGGCGTTCTGGTTCTTCAAGGCCGAGCTGAGGTTGACCTTGGCTCCGGCGGCGATCTCCTGGACAGCGCCGCCGTAGTCGGAGTTGTAGAAGACCTGCACCTTGTCGCTGCTGCGGTTCCACACGGACGCGGCGTTGTTCTTGATGCACTGGCCGTAGCCCGCCAGGCCCGAGGTCTTGAAGTCGTAGCAGCCCGGCTGGTCGGTGCCGTAGTCGGCGACGGACGAGGTGAAGTCGGAGACGGAGCCCGCGTGGTCGCTGTTGTAGTAGTAGCAGAACTCGCCGGTCTCGCAGACGCCGTTGCGGTCGGCGGCGTGCGCGGGGGTGGCGCCGGCGAGCGAGGTCAGTCCGCTGATCGCCAACGCCAAGGCGGCTCCGGCCGAGCCGAGGCGTCCGGGGTGCTGTGGCATGTCTCCTCCGAGCTGTGCAGTGGGGTGCGCGCCCTGGTGGGCCGGCACCCTGACAGCCTCCGGGGCCCGTCTAAGCCCGGCCTACATCGGGCAACCCTGGCCGCCGCGGGACGCGGTGTAGATCGGATGTAGGAGCCCGCTGGACGCTGCTCGTCGTACGTCAGGCATGCGTCAGGGAGATCCTGCGCCATCACAAGGGAAAGAGTGCATGACCACGACAACACGTCCCGCCAGGGCCGCCGGCGCGGTGCTGGCCCTGCTGTGCAGCGTCGTCGCGACGCTGCTCACGGCATCGCCCGCCCAGGCCGCGACCGCCCGCAACGGCGTCTGCGAGTCGGGCGAGTTCTGCTTCTACTACAACAGCGGCAACGTCGGCTCGATCTCCGACCACGCCGCGACCGACCTCGGTGACTACGGTACCGACCCGGCCAGCTGCTACACGTTCCGCACCTCGGGTCGCAACGGCTACGGGCAGTGCATCAAGAACAACGCGGCCTCGGTGTGGAACCGCACCGGCAAGGCCGTCCGGGTCCACTACAACTCCGACTTCGGCGGCACCTACCAGCAGTTCGCCGCCGGCGCCGAGGCCGACCTCAACGCCACGCTGAAGAACAACAACGCGTCCCACGACGTGGAGGCGTTCGTCTCGGCCGAGTCCTGCAAGAACAGCTTCGGCAACCCGCGGTCGTGCTCGGCGGCCGTCACGTGGGCCATCGGCATGGACGGGAAGTACGACTCGGCCCTCAACGACGCCTCGACGTACTCGGGCCTCTGCGACCGGTTCGTCGCCAACGCGTACGGCTGGAGCCACAGCGGGTCGACGACGGCCTACAACCACTGGACCCAGATCCCGTCCACCTACCGCCACGGCGGTGACCGCAGCGTCCCGGCCGGAGGCCTCGCGTTCTTCAGCAACGGCGGAGCCGGCCACGTGATGATCTCCATCGGTGGTGGCTACTTCATGTCCAACGACATCGACGTCAACGGGCGCATCGACAAGACCACCATCGCCACCATCGAGAGCCGATGGGGCCAGAACTACCTCGGCTGGGCGCAGCCGTACTTCATGGCCAACCACTGACCGGACCAGACGTGACCCGTCGGGTCACCGAGGCAGGGGCGTGCCCGGACCGGGCACGCCCCTTCGCCACCCGGCACCCACGTATGCCGTCCGCACCGCTCGCGGCGGACGGCATACGTCATCGGTGGGCCCGGCCACTGGCAGGATGTGCGCCATGACCACGGACGTCCCCCTCAGCGTGCGCACCCCCTCCCCCCTGGGCGAGTTCCTTCGCGCGCGCCGGCACGAGCTGGCCCCGGAGGAGGTCGGCATCAAGCGGGCCAAGGGTCGGCGCCGGGTGGGCCTCAGCCGCACCGAGGTGGCCGAGCTCGCCAACATCTCCGTGGCCTACTACGACATCATCGAGCGCGGCCGCGACCTGCGTCCGAGCAAGAGCGTCATCGACGGCCTCGCCCGCGCCCTCAAGCTCAACGCCGACGGACGCTCCCACCTGCACGCGCTCGCGACGGGCACCCCGTCGCGCCGGCCGCAGGCGCCGGAGGAGCTGACCGAGGAGCTCGAGGAGCTGCTCGACTCGATCGACCCGAACCCGGCCTACGTCGTCGGTGCCCGCTGGGACGTGCTGGGCGCGAACCACACGGCCTGCCAGCTCTTCACGGACTGGGAGAGCAAGCGCAACAAGCGCGAGCGCAACCTGCTGTGGTTCTACTGCTGCGACCCGGCGGCCCGGAGCCTCTTCGTCGACTGGGAGCAGGAGGCGGCCGACCAGCTCGCGCTCTTCCGCGAGGCGTACGCACGGCACCCCGACGACCCGTCGTTCAAGCGGATCCTCGACGAGATCTTCAAGACGAACCCGGACACCGTCGAGTGGTGGGAGCGGCACGACAGCGACCCGACCCGGGGCCGCACCAAGCGGATCCGTCTCGACACCGGTCAGGTCATCCAGCTGCGCCAGCTCGTCCTGCAGGTGCTCGACGAGCCGGACATCCGCATCATCAGCTACTTCGCCGACGTCGACGGTGACCTCGACGACGTCGAGTTCGACGCGTAGGAGCGACAGGGCGCCCCGACCCACGAACGGTCGAGGCGCCCCGGGCTGGGAGCCGGTGGGGTCAGCGTTTGCGCGTGCCGAAGATGCTGCGGGTGATCTCGCGGCCGATGACGGTGCCGGCCGACCGCAGCATCGACTTGAACGCCGAGCTGCCGGCGACCTGCGCGATGAGGCCCGGCTCCTCCTTGGGGGCGCGCTTCGCCGCGGGAGCGGGAGCCGGGGCCGGTGCAGGGGTGGGCGCGGCCGGCGCCGCGGGAGCCGCCTGCAACCTCGCCGTCAGCTTCTCGTAGGCGGACTCGCGGTCGACGACGTCGGCATACTTCGTCTTGAGCTGCGACGCGGCGATGACGGCGTCCATCGTCGCGGGCGACGAGGGGTCCATGAGGGAGTTGGGGGCCTTCATCCGGGTCCACGCGACGGGCGTGGGCACGCCCTTGTCCGACAGCACCGTGACGACGGCCTCGCCGATGCCGAGGCTCGTGAGAAGCTTCTCCATGTCGTACGCCGTGTGCGGGTAGGTGGCGATGGCCTGCTTGAGCGCCTTGGCGTCGTCGGGGGTGAAGGCGCGCAGCGCGTGCTGGACGCGGTTGCCGAGCTGGGCGAGGACGCCCGACGGGACGTCCTTGGGCGACTGCGTGACGAAGAAGACGCCGACGCCCTTGGAGCGGATGAGCCGGACCGTCTGCTCGATGGCCTGCAGGAACGCCTTGCTCGCGTCGTTGAAGAGCAGGTGCGCCTCGTCGAAGAAGAAGACGAGCTTCGGCTTGTCGACGTCGCCCTCCTCCGGAAGGTCGTGGAAGAGGTCGGCGAGCATCCACATGAGGAACGTCGAGAAGAGCTGCGGGCGGTCCTGCACCTGGGGCAGCTCGAGGCAGGAGATGATCCCCTTGCCGTCGGCGGCGGTGCGCAGCAGGTCGCTCGTCTCGAACTCGGGCTCGCCGAAGAAGGCGCCGGCGCCCTGGTCCTCGAAGGTGATGAGGTTGCGCAGGATGACGCCGGCCGTCGCGCTCGAGAGGCCGCCGAGGTCCTTGAGGTCGGCCTTGCCCTCGTCGGACGTCAGGTGGCTGATGACGGCGCGGAGGTCCTTGAGGTCGAGGAGCGCGAGGCCGTTCTTGTCGGCGTAGTGGAAGATCAGCCCGAGGCTGCTCTCCTGGGTGTCGTTGAGGCCGAGGACCTTGCTCAGCAGGGTCGGGCCGAAGCTCGTGATCGTGGCGCGGATCGCGATGCCGTCGCCCTTGCCGCCGAGCGAGTAGAACTCCGTGGGGTATGCCGTCGCCGTCCACGGCATGCCGACGTCGGCCGCGCGGCTGGTGATCTTGTCGCCGCCCTCGCCGGGCGTCGCGAGACCCGAGAGGTCACCCTTCATGTCCGCGAGGAAGACGGGGACGCCCTGGTCGGACAGCTGCTCCGCCATGAGCTGGAGCGTCTTCGTCTTGCCCGTGCCGGTCGCGCCCGCGACGAGCCCGTGACGGTTGAGGACGCTGAGCGGGATCTGCACGGGGGCGTCGGCGTGGGCCTGCCCGCCGACGACCGCGGCGCCGAGCTTGAGCACGCCTCCCTCGAACGCGTAGCCGGCCCGGATCTCGTCGATCTGGCCCGTGTCGCCGGCTCCCTGGGCTCCTGAGGCTGCAGTCTCGGTCACGCTTCGAACTCTAGTGGCCGGTCGTCCACGTTCGACGCCTATGCTGACCCGGTGATTTTCAAGGCCGTCGGCGACTCGCGCCCGTACCCAGACCATGGACTCGAGACGACCAAGGACTGGTCGAACGTCCCGCCTCGGGTGGTGCAGCTCGGCGAGCTCATCACCACCAAGAGCACGCTCGACCTGCGCGGCCTGCTCGCCGACGACTCCACCTTCTACGGTGACCTCTTCCCGCACTGTGTCGAGTGGGAGGGCGAGCTCTACCTCGAGGACGGGCTGCACCGGGCACTGCGCGCCGCGCTGCAGCAGCGTCCTGTCCTTCATGCCCGAGTCCTCGTACTCTCCTGACACAGGGCTGCCCGACCACGCGGGCCGACGGACGAAGGAGCGGTGATGTCGGAGGTCGTTGACGAGGACGACCGCACCTACCGGGTGCGGCGCCAGCGCCGGTCGACGATCGTCATCGCGGTCGTCCTGCTGAGCCTGGCGGGCGCGTTCTACTACGCCTCGACCTACTTCCGCGACACGACCCCGACGCCGGGGCCGTGCACGACGGAGGTGCCGGTCGCCCCGCTGCGTCCGGCCGACGTGAGCCTCAACGTCTACAACTCGACGGCGCGCAAGGGACTGGCCGCGGCGGTCGCCAAGGCTGCGGCCGACCGCGGTTTCTCGGTCAAGGCCGTCGGCAACGACCCGAAGGACGCGGGCGTCAAGCAGGTCGCGCAGATCCGCTTCGGACCCGAGGGTGCGGCCTCGGCCCGCCTCGTCAAGACGCACGTGCCGAAGGCCGTCTACGTCAACGACAAGCGCAAGGGTGACACGGTCGACCTCGTCGTGGGTGCGGCGTGGAAGAGCTTCGGCCCGGTGCCGGTCGTCGCGACGCCCACCCAGACGCTGCGCCAGTGCCCGACGATCACCGTCCAGCAGTGACCCGAGCGTGAGTATGCCGTCCGGCGCGGTCTGCGCCGGACGGCATACTCACGCCGTGGCTGGTGTCCCGCCCGGTCAGGGCGCGTAGGGGATGCGCTGCCAGGACAGCACGTGCTCGGCGCCCGGGCGGTTGACGGTGACCTCGAGGAAGTCCGTGTTGTTGCTCGAGCCGTCGACCGTGACGCGGGTGAGGTTGTCGGCCGAGCCCTCGACGCCGTAGAAGTCGAGCCACCGCGACCCTGACGCGAGCGGTCGGTCGGAGTTGTAGACGTGGCTGTCGCCGTTGAAGAGGTAGACCTCGCCGTCGAAGGCGTCCGACTGGGCGACGAGCTCGCGCACGAGCGGTTGAAAGGCGGAGTTGTCCGACCACGTCACCGCGTACGTCGGGTCGAACATGTCGGCCTGGAGGAAGAGCGCGACGGCCCGGTCGTGGCGCTGGCGGGCTCCGGCGAAGGCCGAGCGGACCTGTGCCACGGCGTTGTCCATGCGCGCCTGCTCCTCGGCGACCTGCTGCGCCGTGGGTGCGGTGAAGCCCAGCTCGGGCCAGGGGAGCAGGCCGTTGTTGCTGCCGACGACGTGCAGGGTCGCGATGTCGACGCCCTGACGCCGGAACGAGACGTTCTCGGGGAAGCCGGCGGCCGCCTGCGACGCGACGGTCAGGTCGGCGCCGAGCGTGTGGCCCGCGCGGGGGAAGAAGGTCGACCGGACGGCGGCGAGGCGCTCGAGGGGGTCGTAGGTGCCGTTGTTGGTGCGGTGGCAGTCGGTCCACTCGTTGTCGCCGGGCGTGTAGACGAGCGGCATGGTGAAGCGGTCGAACTGCGTGCGGACCATCGAGAAGTACTCGTTGGTGCACGCCGACGAGCCGTTCTTGATGTCGCCGACGTGGATGGTGAAGGAGAGGTCGGGGGTCGCGTTGATCTGGTCGACCCACGTCGGGAAGGCCGCGACCTGGGCGTCGCCGTAGGGCACGTCACCGATGACGGCGAAGCGGTAGTGGCCGTCCTTGTCCTGGCCGGGCACGTCCGCGGCGGTGGCGGCCGTGGCAGCGGAAAGGACGACAAGCGCGGCGGCGACGGCCGCGAGGGCTGGGGTGCGAGAGAGGTTCATGACCGAGTTCTCCCGCGCCGCGACCGAACGGCACCACCTCGAACCGGTGAACGTCAGGCGACGGGAGGCTGGGAGGCCGCTGGGACCCTCGCCGTCAGAGCTGCACCAGCGTCGCGACCATGAGGGCCTTGATCGTGTGCATGCGGTTCTCGGCCTGGTCGAAGACGACCGAGGCGTCGGACTCGAAGACGTCGTCGGTGACCTCGAGCTCCTTGAGCCCGAACTGCTCGTGGACGTCCATCCCGACCTGCGTCTCGAGGTCGTGGAAGGCGGGAAGGCAGTGCATGAACTTCACAGCCGGATTCCCTGTCAGCGCAAGGAGCTCCGCGTTGACCTGGTAAGGCGTGAGCATCTCGATGCGGTCGGCCCACACCTCCTTGGGCTCACCCATCGACACCCACACGTCGGTGTGGACGAAGTCGACGCCGCGCACCCCCTCGGCCACGTCCTCGGTGAGGGTGAGCCGCGCACCGGTCTCGGCGGCATACCTCCTCGCGACGGCGATGACGGCGTCGGACGGCCACAGCGACTGCGGCGCCACGATGCGTACGTCCATGCCGAGCAGGGCCCCGGTGACGAGGAGCGAGTTGCCCATGTTGAAGCGGGCGTCCCCGACGTAGGCGTACGCGATCTGCTCGTCGGGCTTGCCCGCGTGCTCGCGCATCGTCAGGGCGTCGCAGAGGGACTGCGTCGGGTGCCAGTCGTCGGTGAGGCCGTTCCACACGGGGACGCCGGCGAAGGCGCCGAGCGTCTCGATGACGTCGTGGCCCGCACCCCGGTACTCGATGCCGTCGTAGAAGCGGCCGAGCACGCGGGCGGTGTCCTTGGCCGACTCCTTGTGGCCCATCTGCGAGCCGATCGGGTCGAGGTAGGTCGTGCTGGCGCCCTGGTCGGCCGCGGCCACCTCGAAGGCGCACCGGGTGCGGGTCGAGGTCTTCGCGAAGAGCAGCGCGATGTTCTTGCCGGTGAGGTGTCGCTCCTCGCGGCCCTCGCGCTTGGCGGCCTTGAGCTCGGCGGCGAGGTCGAGCAGCGCCCGGAACTCGTCGGGCGTCAGGTCGATCTCCTTGAGCAGGTTGCGGCGGTGGAGTGCGGCGAGGGACATGGACGTGATGGTTTCAGGCGTCGTCGGCGCGGGGCAATCCGGTCTCAGGACGTCGGACGGATCATTTGCGAACTCAACCCGGAGGAGGTGAGGGGGTCCTAACGTCGTTGCATGGCGCGAAGGTTCGGGCGACGGCGACAAGTTTTCCTTTTCTTGGCCGCGGTCGGCATCGGTCTCATCGCTCCGGCCGTCATCGACGGAGCGGCCGCTGCCGATGCCCCCACCACGCCGCAGCTGGTCATCTTGGACTCCGACGGGGTCACGTTCAAGGTGAAGAGCTCAGACTTCTTGGAGTACGGCAACCCGGTCGCCACCGCTACCGCTTCCATCGTGCTCAGCAACAGCGGACTAGACGCGCAGCAAGTCCGCGTACGCGCATTCATGCCCGACGGAACAGAGAGACCGGTAGTAACGAACCCTCCGACTCATCGAGTTGTCATGGGGCAGGTCCTCGCGGTGCCGCTCACCATGGAGGTGAGGCCGTCTGATCCTGCGTCAGGGTTGCTCGTGGTTGAGGATGCGGCAACTGCGGATCCGGTGGCCAAGACGACATTCGGCATTCGTCGAAGCGTGGCGCTGTGGGTGCTCTTGAAGCCGATCTGGGGCGGCCTCGCGGCCGCCCTCATCATTTTCGCGTTGTTGTTCGCCGTCTTGCGTGCCCAACACAACGACGTCCGCATGGGAAGGCACCTCAGGGCCGGAAGCGACTGGAAGTTCAACGAGAGCTGGGCGTCCAATATCGGAGCGGCGGGCGCGCTGGTCGCGGCAGTAGCTGGTGCCAGCGGGCAGCTATCTCAGCTCCTGCCACAGTTCCCCGCTGCGCAGCTGGTCGGGGTGAACCTGTTCCTCGGCTTCCTCGTACTGCTGGCGCCCGTCGCCTACCTCACCTTCAAGGACGGGAACGAGGGCACCATCGGTGGCCTCATGCTCGGCGGCCTGCTGTCTCTCTGGGCGGCGCTCGGGCAGATCGTGTCCGTTGTGTTGCTGCTAGGCCGGTCGGGCGTCTCCAGTGGACTCCGACTCGGTCTGGGGGCCATGGCGATTCTCGTGGTCGTGCTCATTGCGGCCTACGTGTGGCGATCGGTTTTTTCACTCGTCGCAGGGGGCACGCATCGGGCGAGTCGGTCCACGGCGATCATGTGAGCGTCAGACGCTTGGGTCCCCGCCCGCAATCCGGTCTCAGGGAGTCGTTCGGCGGCGGCGCAGCCCGAGCCGCCAGCGGACCTGCTCGAGGAGGGCCCGGGCCTGGAGCGGGACGAGGACACGGGGGCCCTCGCCGATGCAGAAGACGACGTCGTCGAAACGGTGGATGCCGGGACGGTGCGCCACGGTGCGGAAGGCGTCGCGCGCGGCGCGCAGCTGCGCGACGGTCATGAAGGGGGACGGTTCGTCGGGCTGGTATCGCGCGCCGAGCGGGTAGTCGCGACCGGGGCTCCGCGTCATCTCGACGTGGCAGCCAAGGACGTGGCCGACGCGGCGGTCCTCGGCGAGGGCGACGAGGCGGTCGAGGGTGTCGAGCAGGGCGGCGGAGTCCTCGACGTAGATGCGGCCGGGGTAGACCGTGTCGCCCGTGTGGAGCAGCCCGGTGGTCGGGTCGTGGAGCGCGATCGAGGCGGCCTGGTGTCCGGGGATGCCGAGGACCTCGAGCGGGCGCCCGCCGAGGTCGAGGGTCACGACCTGGGTCGGCCAGTCGCTGATGCCGAAGAAGCCGCACACGCTCGCGAGGTCGTGGCCGATGACGGTCGTGTGCGGCCGGTCGGCGAAGGCTGCGTCGCCGGCGACGTGGTCGCCGTGGTCGTGCGTGTGGGCGACGACGAGCTCGTACGCGTTCGGCGGGGCCTGCTCCGTCTGCGCGGCCAGGTGGTCCGCGACGAGACCGTCGACGGCGTGGCGCAGGGTCGTCCCGTCGACCGCGCCGGTGTCGAGGAGCAGGGCGCGGCGCTCGCCGAGGAGCAGCAGGATGAACGGGGCCTCGAAGGTGAGGTCCTTGCTCTGCCGGATCAGGACGGTGCCGGGGGCGAGGTGGTGCACCTGGAGCGGGGGGTCGTGCCGCCGTCGCCGGGACGGTGCGCCGTGGATCCAGGCGACGTCGGTGTCGAGCGGGACCGGCGCGGGAGGGCCATGGGGTGATTGTGCTCCGGGGTCGCGCAGGGCGCCGGGGGAGCCCGATTTCTTGTGCGGGGTCCGCCTCCGGTAGCCTGCGCGACGGAGGATTCGCATAGTGGCCTAGTGCGCACGATTGGAAATCGTGTTGGGATAAAACCCTCGGGGGTTCAAATCCCCCATCCTCCGCCACATGACAGCGGCCCCCATCGCGCCCAGCGCGATGGGGGCCGCTGTCATGTGACGGAGTCCTTCGGATTCGGGAGGAGCCGCGGGGCCGCGACCCCGCGAGGAACGAGCGGCCCGCCGGCGCCGCGGCGACGGTTCCCCCGTCCCCGCGGGCGGTGGTGTCCCCGGCCGAGCGGGCACGAAACCAGACCCGAGGGGCAGGAGACCGACCCGACGGGCGGGTCACCCAGCCCGGACGAAGGGCCGAGAGGCCCCGTCAGCGAGCTGCACGCATACGCGAGCCGTGTCGTCTCACTCGTGCCCGATGAGCAGCTCGCCCAGCAGGAAGGCCAGCACGAACGTGCCGCCGAGGAGCGGCAGCATGATCACCGGCAGCGAGCGTTCCCGCGATATGGACACGGCGCTGACGCCGGCGGCCGCGGCGAAGAGGCCGAGGGCGAGGCTGATCTCGGCGAGGGGCGTGAAGATCAGGGCGGCGCCGGCGACGAAGCAGGTCAGTGCGACCCAGCCCGCGGTGCTCGTCGGCAGGACGCTGAGGCGGTCGCCGCGGGCGTGGACGAGGCCGACGACGACCACGACGAGGGCGGCGAAGAGCAGGGCGAAGCCGGCCGTCCAGCAGACGCCCGCGGCGTCCGGGTTCGCGACGACGAACGTGGCCGCCGCGACGAGGAGCCCGCCGATCCCGAGCCCGAGGGCCCACGGGCTCACGGGGCCTCGGGCCGGGTGCGGGGACGAGGTCTGGGGGTGCTGCTGCAGGGTCGACATGGCGACCTCCTTCGGTGCTTCCACGCTCGCCGCGGGCGGGGGTGCGCGCCAGAGTCGAAGGTCCCCGAAAAGCGTGCGACGGCTGTCGGTGGGGCACGGCAGACTGCCCCGGTGAGCTCGACCAGTGCCGCCCGACCGCCGCTGTCCTCGTTCTGGCACGACCTGCCGCGCGAGGGCAAGCTGCTCATCTCGACCGTCGTCTTCCAGTCGATCGGCACGGGTCTCGTCCTGCCGTTCATGGTCGTCTACCTCCACGAGGTGCGCGGCATCCCGCTCGAGACCGTGGGCCTGCTGCTCGCGCTGCAGGCCGGCGTCGGCATCGTGCTCGTCGCTCCGGCGGGCGCGCTCATCGACCGCATCGGTCCGCGGCGCGTCTACGCGAGCAGCCTCGTCGCGCTGCTGCTCGCCGACGTCGTGCTGGCGCTCGCCACGACGACGGGGCAGGCCGCCGTCGCGCTCGTGCTCATGGGCTACGGCTTCGGCATCGTGTGGCCGGCGTCGAGCGCGCTCATCGGCAGTCTCATCCCGAGCGGGCAGCGGCAGCGCTACTTCGGCATCAACTTCACGCTGCTCAACCTCGGCATCGGCATCGGTGGCATCGTCGGTGGGCGCTTCGTCGACGTGTCGCGGCCGGGCACGTTCGTCGCGGTCTACCTGCTCGACGCCCTCAGCTACGTGCCGGGGCTCGTCATCCTCCTCGTCCCGCTGCGCCACGCCCGCGACCGGGTCGCCCGGCCGGCTGACGACGGGTCCGAGGCGGTCTCCTATGTCGCGCTGCTGCGCGACCCCCGGCTGCGGGCCCTGCTGCTCCTCGTCGGGGTCGCCGCGCTCGTCAGCTACCCACAGCTCAACGCCGGTATGCCGGCCTTCGCGCGGGCCGTGGGAGAGGTCTCGACCGAGGGGCTCGGCTACGCGTTCGCGGCCAACACCGTCGTCATCGTGCTGCTCCAGCTCTTCGTGCTCCAACGCATCGAGGGGCGGCGTCGCACGCGGGTCACCGTCGTCATGGCGTTCACGTGGATGGTGGCCTGGACCCTGCTCGGGGCGACGTCGCTCGTGCCGGGCACGGTCACGGCCACGGTGCTGCTGTGCGCGTGCGCCGGGGTCTTCGGTCTCGGCGAGACGATGCTGCAGCCGACGAGCGCCGCCATGGTCAACGACCTCGCCCCGGACCACCTGCGGGGCCGCTACAACGCGCTCAGCTCGCTCATGTTCTCGATCGCCTTCGTCGTCGGACCGGTCGTCGCGAGCTTCCTCATCGGGCGCGACCTGGGCCTCGTCTACATCGGCTTCCTCGTCGGCGGATGCGTCCTGCTCGCCGTCATCTCGCTCGTCGTCGAGCGGCGGCTGCCGCCGCACGTCAACGGTGTCCGCGAGGTCGAGCAGGTGTCGACCGCGAGCCCGGCCACCGCGGGAGGGGCGATTTCCGGCTGACGTCGGGGGCGGCATACACTGGCCGTCGGCACCCCGCGTGGTGGTACCTCTCCGAACTCCCCCAGGGCAGGAATGCAGCAAGGGTAGGAGAGCTCTTCCAGGTACGCGGGGTGTCCCTTTTCCCTCCGCGCCCGTGGCCCTGGTGCTCGGTCAGGCCGGGGGAGCGGTGGTCGTGCCGACCCGCAGGTCGACCGGCTGGGTCACGCTCCGGGGGCGCGTGCCGTCGAGGCGCTTGCGCACGAGCGTGCCGAGGATGCGGCCCTTCTCGCGACCCCGCTGGTCCATCGTCGTGATCCGGTGCGGCAGCCAGGGGAGGTCGACGCCGTCGAAGCCGGTGACGCTGAGGTCGTCGGGCACGCGCAGGCCGAGCTCCTCCGCGGCGACGATGACGCCGGCGGCGATGACGTCGGACTGGGTGACGATCGCGGTGGGTCGCTCGTCCTCGGGCACGTCGAGCAGCGCCCGACCGGCGATCCGGCCGCCCTCGAACGACGAGCCGTCCCCGGTCTGGACCGCGGGGGCGTTCGCCCCGAAGACGTCACGGAAGCCGAGCAGCCGGCCCACGCTCGGGACGTTGGCCTCGCCCGGGCGCACCTCGGAGTCGGGGACCGGTCCGGCCTCGCTCGTCGGGAGCATCGGCATGGCGACGTGGGCGACGCGGCGGTGCCCGAGCGAGCGCACGTGCTCGGCGATGGCCACGCCCGCGGCCCGCTCGTCGACCCGCACCTGGGTGATGCGCCCGTCGCCCGGCACGCCGGTGCTGAACATGGGGATGCCGCGCGCCGCGAGGTGCTCGACGGCCGGGTTCTCGCCCGGCCCGCACAGTGAGAAGACGACGGCGTCGAGCGCGAGCGGTGCGAGCTGTGGGACGACGGACTCGCCTGCGCCCGTGGGCTGCCCGATGAGCAGCATCCCCGTGGGCACGGTCTCGAGCACCTCGGCGAGGCCGTCGAGGACGGCGATGGCGAAGGGGTCGCGGAAGGCCATTCGCAGGCGGCCCTCGACGAGGACGCCGATCGCGCCGGAGCGGCCCTGGCGCAGCGACGAGGCGAGGGGGTTGGGGCCGGTGAAGCCGAGCTCGGCCGCGGCGGCGCGGACGCGGTCGCCCGTGGCCTCCGCGACCGGACCCTTGCCGCTGAAGACGAGGGAGGCCGTCGACACCGACACCCCGGCGCGCTCGGCGACATCGCGCAGCGTCGGGCGGGCTTGACCTCGGGTGACCATGGGAGGCATGCTATCGAAACGTTTCGAGTCGAATCGATTCGAAGGCGAGGCAGGCCCGACCTCACCCCTCGGCCCGCGCCGTGATCCACCGTTGAACCCATCGTCACACCGCCGTCGAGGCGGCCGGCCGCCGGACGGCCTGCCCGCAGCACCACCCCCCGACGGCCGTCGTCCTTGAGAGGCTTGCTGTCATGTCCGCCGTCAGTGCCCCGCCGGCCGCCGTCGTCCGCACGGCCCGAACCGCCGTCTTCACGGCCTTCGCGATCAACGGAGCCGCCTTCGCGGCGTTCGCCTCGCGCGTCCCGGACATCAAGCACGAGCTCGGGCTCTCGGCCGGACAGCTCGGCCTGACGCTGCTCGCCGCGTCGCTCGGCTCCGTCATCGGGCTGCCGCTGTCGGGCTGGATCGTCCATCGCCTCGGCGCCGCCCGCACCGTGCTGGGTGCCGCCGTCGTCCAGAGCGTCGGGCTGCTCGGCGTCGGCCTCGGCGTCGACGTCGCCCACAACCGCGGTGTCGTCATGGCCGGTCTCGTGTTCGTCGGCATCGGCACCGGGGTCTTCGACGTCGCGATGAACCTCGAGGGCGCCGAGGTCGAGCGATTCCTCGGCCGCGCGATCATGCCGCACTTCCACGCGGCCTTCAGCGGTGGCACGGTCGTGAGTGCCCTCGTCGGTGCGGGGCTGTCGTTCCTCCACGTGCCGGTCGCCGTTCACCTCGCCGGCATCGTCGTGCTGCTGCTCGTCGTGACCCCCTGGTTCCTGCGGGCCTTCCTGCCCCGGTCGGTCGAGACGGACGAGTCCGGAGCCGAGGTGCGCTCGGGAGCAGGGATCGGCGCGGCCTGGCGCGAGCCGCGGACGCTGCTCATCGGCGTCGTCGTGCTCGCAGCGGCCTTCACCGAGGGCACCGCGAACGACTGGGTCGCCGTCGCCCTCTCCGACGGCTACGGCCTCGAGCGGTGGGTCGGCGTCGTCGGTTTCGCCGTCTTCCTCACGGCGATGACGGCCGGCCGCCTGCTCGGCACCCGGGTGCTCGACGAGCGGGGGCGCGTCCCGGTGCTCCGGGTCCTCTTCGTCTCCGCCGTCGTCGGCTGCCTCCTCGTCGTGTACGGCGGCCCGGTGCTGGCCTTCGTCGGTGCTGCGATCTGGGGCGTCGGCGCGAGCCTCGGCTTCCCGGTCGGCATGAGCGCCGCGGCGGACGACCCCAAGCGGGCCGCCGCCCGGATGAGCGTCGTCTCGACGATCGGCTACACCGCCTTCCTCGCCGGACCGCCGCTGCTCGGCTTCCTCGGTGACCACGTCGGCGTGCTGCACTCGCTGCTCGTCGTCGGGGCCATGGCGGTCGTCGCCCTGCTCGCCCTCCCCGCCGTCCGCGAGCCCGACCGCGCCGCCACCACCGCCAGCCCCGCCACCACCGCGACCACCTCGACCACCGACTGACCCCGCCCACCGACTGACCCCGCCCACCCGCTCGAGTGAGCGCGCAGCCCCACTCGAGTGGCCGCGCCGTCCCAACCGTCACACGCGCTCGGGACCTCGCGCTCGCTCGACTGGTGCGAAGCGTTCACTCGAGTGGCCGCGTGGTCCCAGAGCTCGCACCCGTCACAGCGACGGGTGTGACGACGGGGCCACTCGACTGTGTCGGGCGCTCGCTCGAGTGAGCGCGCAGCCCCACTCGAGTGGCCGCGCCGTCCCAACCGTCACACGCGCTCGGGACCTCGCGCTCGCTCGACTGGTGCGAAGCGTTCACTCGAGTGGCCGCGTGGTCCCAGAGCTCGCACCCGTCACAGCGACGGGTGTGACGACGGGGCCACTCGACGGGGTGGGCCGGGTGTCAGAAGTACTCGGTGATGAACGGCTGGCCGGCGAAGACGGCGTCGAGTGCGGCGTCGCCGTCGGGGCTGCCCCCGGAGGCGAGGCCGGTCTGGCGCAGGCGGGACACGGACCAGCCGCACCACAGCGCCGCCAGCCCTCGCGCCTCGACCCGCAGCGCGTTCGAGGTGATCCCGTCCGCCACGTGGGTGTCGGCATCACCGCGAACCGGGGCGTCGTCGGTGCGCGTCGCAGCGCCCCGGCCGTCGCGGACCGACAGGCTCCACCGGCCGGCGTTGGCGGGCGCGTCGGGGTCCTCGACGAGGAGGTCGACCTCGACCGAGGTGTGCCGGCCGAACCCCCGCGCCCCGAACGCCGCCTCGAGGTCGACGACCCGGGCCATCCACGGGATCTGCTGGACCTCTACCGCCGGCAGCCCGCCGAGCGCGAGGGTCACGGGATCGCGCGGGTCGAGGAAGGTGTGCACGGTCGGAGCGGCGGACGACCCCGACCCCACGACACCCCACAGCGTCGCCGCGGCCTCGGGCGTCGTCGCGACGAGCTCCTCGACCGTGACTGCCTGCTCGGACAGGTCGTAGACGACGAAGCCGCCGTCGACGACGTACGCGATGAGCTCGTCGCGCTCGAGCATCCCCGTGAGCGCCTCCACCGACCGCACCATCGGTCCGCTGACCCCGTGCCGGGCGCTCGACGCGCGGGCGAGGTCGTGCATCTGCTGTGCGTCGCCCGGCACCGCGGGGCGCAGGCCGGTCGTCGCAGCCCGCACGGCACGCGAGGGGCCGAGCTCGCGGAGGTGGTGGGCGGCATACGTCATCCGCGTCTGCACGCCCCCGATCTCGTAGCCCGAGCGGCGGTAGAGGGTCGCGGTGGTCGGGAAGAGGCACGAGACGACGTCGCCCAGCTCGCCCATCCGCGCGATGAGCGCGCGGGTCAGGGTCGTGGCGACGCCACGGCCACGGGCGCTCGGCTCGACGTAGACGCCGGCCACGCCGCCCATCTGCAGGTGCCGCCCACCCCACGCCTGCTCGTAGGGTCGGATGCGGCCGGCGCCGAGGACCGTGTCGGACTCGTCGACGACCGCGATCATCCGGCCACCGAGGGTCTCGGCGGACACGCGCTGCCACCACGCGTCGCCGCCCATGCCGAGCGGACCGAACGACCGGTTGCGGATGGCCAGGACGGCGGGGAGGTCGGGGTCGACGACGTCACGCGTGCGCAGCTCGCTCATGGCCCCGAACCTAACGAGTGGTCGCCGTCGACGGCGAACGGGTTGTCGCTCAGGCCCGGTGCAGGTAGGTCAGGCGCCGGACCTTCGAGACCGCCCACGCGAGCACGGCGTAGACGAGCCAGCTCACGACCGAGAGCCACGTGTAGTTCGCGGCCTTGGTGAGCACCGCGACGAGCGAGCCGAGCACGACGACGGAGAGGGCCGGCACGGCATACCAGGCGACCACCATCTGGGGACGCAACATGAAGGTGGGGGCGCCGCGGAACGCCGCCAGCACGTTGCCCGCGACGACGAGCACGAGGACGAGCCACAGCGACAGCGGCGCGCCCACCGGCAGCGACCCGAAGGCCCCGGCGACGCCCACCCAGCCGCCGAGCACGAGGACCGTCAGCGCGGTCGGGACGGTCACGTGCGCCACGGCCTCGGTCAGCTCGCCGGTGCCGAGGAGGGATGGGGTGCCGGCGTTGTCGGCCTGCAGCCGCAGGCCCTCGGCCCAGGACCCGAAGCCGAGGTAGAGCGGTAGCAGGCCGATCGTCGCCGCGATGCTCGGGGCCGCGGGCTGCGTGAACGCCCACGTGACGACCGCGCCGCCGAGCAGCGTGAGGCCCAGGCCGGAGAGGAACGCCCCGGGGGTGCGCCGCAGGCCGAGGACGTCGCGGCGCACGAGCACCCCGAACGGGCGGCCGGGACGGAGGCGGGCCGACCTGCCGTGCCGGACCGGTCGGGTCAGGGCGAGCCGTGCCGTGCGGAGGTTGCCCGTCAGGGCGGACCCGGCCATCGTCGAGGTGTTGGCGGAGTGGGCCCGTAGCGACTCGGCGTGCAGCTCGCGGAGGGCGTCGGGCACCCGCCAGAGCAGGCTGAGGCCGCGGCCCGGGCCCGGCCAGGAGCGCACCTGCGACCAGAGCCAGAGCCGCGTGGCGAGGACGCCGAGCGCTGTGCCGACGAGCGTCGTGACGATGAGCGTCCCGACCCCGGCGAGGTGGGCGAAGGCGAGGCCGGCCCCGATGGTGAGGCCGCTGAGCGCGCCGACGAACACACCGCCGACCGCGGCGTAGCGCCACCACCGTCGTAGTGCGAGGGCGCGGTCGACGGGCACCGGGAGCACGAGGTCGATCCACGGCATCGGCGGCACGACCGCTCCGCGGAAGCGGCCGGCGAAGACGACGGCACCGAGCAGTGCCGCGATGGACGCGACGAGCAGCGCGATCGCCACCGGGGAGCGCAGCTGGTCACCGAGGGAGGTCGCGTCCGACGTGCGGAAGACCGCCTGGACGATCGGCAATCCGTAGACGAGCGCCCCGAGGAAGAGGACGTAGCCGGCATAGAGCCCCTGCTGGCGGGCCTTGCGCGCGGCCTCGCCGCCGATGACCCAGTCGGCCTGGCCGAGGAGGTCGTGGTCGTCGTAGTCGACCTCGGCCGGTCCCGGCACGTCGTGCGTCGCGTCGTGTCCAATCCGGTCGTATGCCGTCGGGTCGGGTGCCGGGGAGGCCGTCGAGTCACTGGTCGGCTCGGGCACGGGCGGAGCCGTGGGTTCGGGTGCGGGCTCGACGCGGGCGGGCCGCTTGCGCTTGCTCATCGTCGGTCCGCGTCAGCGCGCCGGCACGATGTCGACGACGCGGGTCGCCAGGCTGGCCGTCAGCTCCGGGTCGTGGCAGGCCATGACGACCGTGCCGCCGGACTCGGTGCGCTCACGGATCAGCTCGGCGACGACCTGGCGCTTGCCGGTGTCCAGCCGCTGCTCGGGCTCGTCGAGGAGCACGACACTGGCCGGCCGCGAGAAGGTCAGTGCGAGCCGGAAGAGCTGCTCCTGACCGGACGACAGCTCGTGCGGGAAGCGGTCGTCGAGGTGGGCGATGCCGAGCCGGTCGAGCAGGGCGAGGCTGCGGTCGTCCGACGTGGCGGGGTCGCCGCCCCACGTCGAGTCGATGAGGACGAGGTGGTCGACGAGCGTCAGGTCGCGGTAGGTCGTCGGGGCGCCGAGCAGGGCCGCGACGGCGGCACGCACCGCCCGGTCGCGCTCGTCCGCCTCGCGTCCGCCGATCGTCGCGGTGCCCGTGCTGGGCGCGAGCAGGCCGCCGATGATGCGCAGCAGGGTCGTCTTGCCGGAGCCGTTGGGTCCCCGCAGGACGATGCACTCGCCCGGATCGGCGCTGACGTCGGTGGGCAGCAGCAGAGTCGTCTCGTCGATCGTCTTGCCGACGCCCTCCGCACGGACCTCGCCGGCCAGCACTGCGACCACACCCATCTGTGCCCATCCCTTCGTCGACCCTGCCGAGCTGTCGGAAGCCACCGTATGCCGCCCGGCTGCGAATCCCGTGATCGGGAGAACCGGCCCACCCGACGGACCCACGAGGTCGAGTGGGCACCTCGTCGCGAGGGTCAGCCCTGTGAGCCGACGGGCGGGCCGACGGCGAGCGCGACGCCGGTCAGGGCGAGCACCGCGACGACGCCGACGCCGACGGCGACCATCGGCCGGGCGAGCAGGGCGGCGACGACGCGCTCGGCCGGGGTGGTCGGGGTGTCGCCGCCACGGCCGAGGCGCCAGCCACCGTCGAGGAGGCCGCGCCGCTCGAGGCGCCGCTCCCACCAGACGGTGAGGAAGGGCGGGACGGCGCTGAGCAGGCCGAGCAGACCGTCGCGGGCGGTCCAGCGCTGGTTGACCCAGAGCAGGACGGTGACGAGGCAGAAGGCGATGAAGACGACGCCGTGCACGAGTCCGAAGACCTTCACGCCGAGCTCGGTCGTGCGGGTGACGTACTTGAGCGCCATCCCGATCAGGAGGAGGGCCCACGTCACGACCTCCGCGAGGGCGATCCGGCGGTAGAGGGTGCGAGGGGTCATGCGGAGATCTCCTACGTCGTGTCGTACTGGAGCGCCCAGTGTGCCAAACGACGGGAGGGCCCCCTCCGCGACCCCGCCGCCGACCGACTGCGGACCCACTCGTTCAGTCGTCGCGGCGAGCCAGGGTCAGGGCGAAGTCGCCGTCGTCGTCGGTCCACGTGCGCTCGACCGTGAAGCCGGCGGCGCCCAGCTCGTCGCGCAGGCTCTCCCGGCGGAACTTCGTCGAGATCTCGACGCGGATCTCCTCGCCGTGCGCCAGGTCGAACGTCAGGTCGGCGCCCGGGATGGTGACCCGCTGGGGCATGTCGGCACGCAGCCGGAGGTCCATCCGCTCCTGCCGGGGGTCCCAGAACGGGACGTAGGAGAAGGCGTCGATGTCGAAGTCGGCGCCGAGCTCGCGGTTGAGCACCCGGAGGCAGTTCGTCACGAAGCTCGCCGTGACGCCCCGGCTGTCGTCGTAGGCCGAGATGAGCCGGTCGGTGCTCTTGACGAGGTCGGTGCCGAGCAGGAACCAGTCGCCGGGCTCGAGGCTGTCGTGGAGGGCACCGAGGAAGGCGGCCCGCTCCTCGACGTAGAAGTTGCCGATGGTCCCGCCGAGGAAGGCGACGAGCCGCCGCCCGCCCCGTGGCAGGTGCCCGAGGTGCAGCGTGAAGTCGCCGACGAGGGCCTCGACGCGCAGCGACGGGTAGCGCTCGGACAGCATGGTCGCCGCGTCGCGCAGGGTCTGCTCGGACACGTCGACCGGGACGAAGCGCTCGAGGCTCCCGGTCGTCGTGAAGGCGTCGAGCAGGGTGCGCGTCTTGTCGCTCGTGCCGCTGCCGAGCTCGACGACGGTCGTCGCGTCGCACGCGGCCACGATGTCGGCGGCGTGGTCGCGCAGGATCGCCCGCTCGCGCTCGGTGGGGTAGTACTCCGGCAGCCGGGTGATCTCGTCGAAGAGGTCGGAGCCGACGTCGTCGTAGAGCCACTTCGGTGGCAGGGTGCGCGGCTGCGAGCCGAGCCCACGGCGTACGTCGTCGACGAGCGCGCCGGACGCCCAGTCGGGGTCGAGCGCGACGGTGACGACCGGCTCACGCGCGCTCATCGGCGCTCACCCCCGTCGGCGAGGCGGACCCCGGACAGAGCCCACCGCGAGCCCGGTGGGAAGAAGTTGCGGTAGGTGGCGCGGGCGTGACCGGGAGGGGTCAGGGCGCAGCCGCCGCGGAGAACCATCTGGCCCGACATGAACTTGCCGTTGTACTCGCCGATGGCGCCGGCCGGCGGGTGGTAGCCCGGGTAGGCGAGGTAGGCCGAGGTCGTCCACTCCCAGCAGTCGCCGTAGACCTGGCGCAGGTGCCCGGTGCTCGGACCGGCCGCGCGCGGGTGGAACGTCTCGGTGTCGGCGAGGTTGCCGCCGATCGCGGTCGCGTCCGCCTGGCCGTCGGCGACGACGGCGTGCTCCCACTCGCCTTCGGTGGGCAGCCGCTTGCCGGCCCACGTGGCGTACGCGTCGGCCTCGTAGTGGCTGACGTGGCTCACCGGGAGGCCCGGGTCGACGGGGCGGGTGCCGCTGAGGGTGTGCTCGAACCACGCGCCGTCGACCTCGGTCCAGTAGAACGGCGCGCGCCAGCCCTCGGCGCGCACCTTTCCCCAGCCGTCGGAGAGCCAGAGCTCGTGGCGCTCGTAGCCGCCGTCGGCCATGAACTCGAGCCACTCGCCGTTGGTGACGAGGCGGTCGGCGAGGCGGTAGGGCTCGAGCCACTGCTGGTGCAGCGGCAGCTCGTTGTCGAAGCTGAACCCGCCGCCTCGGTGACCCACCTCGACGAGGCCGCCCTCGACGTCGACCCAGCCCAACGGGTCGGGAGCCGACGGCGCGAGGGGGCTGCCGGCATACGTCGGCTTGAGAGGGTTGACCGAGAGGACGTGCTTGATGTCCATGAGGAGCAGCTCCTGGTGCTGCTGCTCGTGGTGGAAGCCGAGCTCGATCGTCGACGTGAGCTTCTCGAGCGAGCCGCCGTCGAGGGTCGTGACGAGGTCGCGCATGCGCGCGTCGACGTCGGCGCGGTAGAGCCCGACGTCGTGGGCGCCCGGGCGGGTGATGAACCCACGCTCGGCGCGGGCGTAGCGCGGCCCCACACCCTCGTAGTAGCTGTTGAAGAGGAACCAGTACTGGTCCTGGTAGGGCTTGAACGACGGCTCGTGGTCGGCGAGCACGAACGTCTCGAAGAACCACGTCACGTGCGCACGGTGCCACTTCGTCGGCGACACGTCGGGCATCGACTGGACGGTCTGGTCCTCGGGGGACAGCGGGGACGCGAGCGTCTCGGTGTGCGCTCGCACCTCGTCGTAGCGGGCGACGATCGTGTCGGCGTCCCAGGTCGGGTCGGGCATGGGTGACCTCCTCCGTCCGGCCCGTGGCGCCCCGTGCGCCGTGACCGGTGAATCGACCCTAGGCATACCCGGTGACACCCGCTCGTCCGACCGGCCGTCCGTGAGGAGGTGTTCACGCTTTCGAGCGCCGGAGCGCCCGCCGGAGACGGCCGCTCGGTCGGCGTTCCCGGCGTCGGTCGTGGCCGTTAGGGTTTCGGGCATGGCCACCGCCCTGTACCGCCGCTACCGGCCCGAGAGCTTCGCCGACGTCATCGGCCAGGAGCACGTGACGGAGCCGCTCATGCAGGCGCTGCGCACGGGTCGGGTCAACCACGCCTACCTCTTCAGTGGCCCTCGCGGCTGTGGCAAGACGACGAGCGCGCGCATCCTCGCGCGCTGCCTCAACTGCGAGCAGGGTCCGACGCCGATCCCGTGCGGCACGTGCGACTCGTGCGTGGCGCTCGCGCGGGGCGGCTCCGGCTCGGTCGACGTCATCGAGATCGACGCCGCGAGCCACGGTGGCGTCGACGACGCCCGTGACCTCCGCGAGCGGGCCAGCTACGGCCCGGCCCAGAGCCGCTTCAAGATCTACATCATCGACGAGGCGCACATGGTGACGCCGCAGGGCTTCAACGCGCTGCTCAAGATCGTCGAGGAGCCCCCGGAGCACGTGAAGTTCGTCTTCGCGACGACCGAGCCCGAGAAGGTCATCGGCACCATCCGCTCGCGCACGCACCACTACCCGTTCCGCCTCGTCCCGCCGGCCAAGCTCTCGACGTACATGGAGCGGCTGCTCGAGTCCGAGCACGTGGCCGTCCAGCCGGGCGTGCTCAGCTTCGTCACGCGTGCGGGCGGCGGGTCGGTCCGTGACTCCCTGTCGGTCCTCGACCAGCTCATCGCGGGCTCCGGTCCCGAGGGGCTCACCTACGACGGCGCCGTGTCGCTACTCGGCTTCACCGACGGCGAGCTGCTCGACAGCACCGTCGACGCGATGGCTGCCGGTGACGGAGCGGCGACCTTCCGCCAGATCGACCGCGTCATCGAGTCGGGCCACGACCCGCGTCGCTTCGTCGAGGACCTCCTCGAGCGGCTGCGCGACCTCATCATCGTCGCCGCCATCCCCGAGGGCGTCTCCCAGGTGCTGCGTGGCGTGCCCGAGGACCAGCTCGAGCGCATGCGGGTGCAGCAGGCGGCGTTCGGCCCGGGTGCGCTGTCGCGTGCGGCCGACATCGTCAACACCGGGCTGACCGAGATGACCGGCGCCACCGCGCCCCGCCTCCAGCTCGAGCTCATCTGTGCCCGCATCCTCCTCCCGGCCGCCTCCGGCGAGCAGGGGTATGCCGCCCGCCTCGATCGTCTCGAGCGTCGCCTCGACGTCGGCGGGGTCCCGACCGCCGCCCGCGCGGACGCCCCGCCCGTGGGGGTGCCGACGAGCGCGCCCACGGCCCCGCCGACCGCTCCCACCCCGGCCTCGTCCGGCCCGTCGGCCGTGTCTGCCCCGCCGCGCACCGTCTCCGACTACACGCCCCCGTCGAGCGGTGGGGGCGCTGGCGCCTCGCACGCCGCTGGTGGCATGGGCGGGGGTGGGCGCAGCTCCGGCGTCGAGACCGAGGCGGCCGGGGCTCCCGGGTCGGCCGGTCCGCCCGCGGGTCCGGGCGACGCGGGTCGCGTCGACGCCGTGCGCGCCGAGGTCGGCTCGCCGCCCGTCATGACGCCGGACGAGTCCGTCGGGGGCCCGTCGGCCGTCGACCCGTCGCACGCCGGTGACCAGCACCTCGCCGGTGCCTCCGACGAGGCACGGTCGGGGAACGCCTCGGCGCCGGGAGCGGGGAGTGCTGCGCCCACGAGCGCGGGCGCCGAGAGCGCTCCGGCCGGAGGCATGGACACCGATGCCATCCGCCGGGCCTGGCCCAACGTGCTCGGTCGTATCTTCACGATGCGGCGCATCACGTGGACCTTCGTGTCCCAGAACGCCCAGGTCACGGCCTTCGACGGCAAGAAGCTGACCCTCGGCATCGCGACGGCGGGCCTGACGCAGACCTTCCGCGCCGGCAACCACGCCGACATCGTCCGGCAGGCCCTCATCGACGAGCTCGGTGTCGACGCCATCGTCGACGGCATCCATGTCGACGCGGTCTCGCAGCAGGCCCCGGTCGCGCCGCCGCCTGGCGTGGTGCCGCCCGGCCTTCCCGACCCTCCGAGCAAGGGCGCTCCAGGCGGTCCGGACGGTGGTCCGCCCGCGGGCCAGCACGGTGACGGCGGCGCGCCTCGCCAGTCGTGGGGTGATGCCGGCGCGGGGCATGAGTCCGCCGGCTCCCGAGACAGCGCCGCGAGCGGGGCCGGCGGCTTCGGCGGATCGTCCCCGACGGGCGGCGGTGGCTCGTCGACCTCGGGCTCGCGGGGCACGACAGCCCTCGCCGATGCCGGCCTGAGCCCGGTCTCCGGGCGGTCCCTTGAGGACAACGCCGGCTGGGGCTCGGCCACCGGGCCGGCCCCGGACTGGGCCACCGCGCCCGCCGGGGAGTCGCCGACGCCCGGCGCGTCCGGTGGGACGGGAGCGGCCGCTGCAGGGGCCGCGGCACCGGAAGCCGCCGGTGCGTCCGCCGGGGGAGAGGTGCCCACCGACTCAGCCGTGCGGGGAGCGAGTGCCGTGCGGCAGTCGTTCGCCCAGGCTCGCTCGCGCGCCGGAGGCTCACGCCCCACCGACGACGAGCAGCCGCGGCAACCGGTCACCGACGACTCGGCGGTGAGCGACGACGACGAGGACATCGAGCAGTCCGGAGACGTCGGCCGCTCCGTCATCGAGAAGGTGCTCGGCGGTCGAGTCGTCCAGGAGCTGGAGAACTGACGTAGCACGCGCTTGCGCGCAGCTCGAGAACTGACGCAGCACGCGCTCTCGCGCAGCTCCGGACCCAGCTGGCCGGCCCCGTCGGCAGGTGCACTCCCACCACTCGAGTGGCCTCGCCGTCCCACGCGCACCACGACGCCGGCCACCCAGTCCGTCGAGTGGCCCCCGTCGTCACACGGTCGGCTGTGAAGACGGGGCCAGTCGAACCAGGCGTGCTGCCCACATCAGTGACAGGTGTGACTGCGGGGCCACTCGAGTGGGGTCGGGTGCTCACTCGAGGGGGTGGGGTCACGGGGTGCGGCGGCGCAGGCCGAGGGCTCGGGCCAGGGCCGGGAGGGCGGCGACGAGGACCGGGTCGAGCTCGGCCCGCACGATGACCGGCAGGCGCACCGGGAGGTCGACCCGCGAGGCCATGGCCGCCGCCGGTCGCTTCGGCCGCTGGCGTCTGGGCCAATCCCCATCACCCGGCTAGGACAATCTCCATTCAGGCGTGGGCCGCCCGCCTCCGGGGGTAGCGTCGGGACGTGACCTTCGAGGTTGCGGCGGACGCCTACAACCGCTTCATGGGGCGTTACTCGGGGCCGCTCGCCACACGATTCGCCGACTGGTCCGGTGTTGCCGGACCGGGCCGGGCGATCGACGTGGGCTGCGGGACGGGCGCCCTGACGCGGGTGCTCATCGACCGGCTGGGCGTCGAGGGCGTCTCGGCCGTCGACCCGTCGCAGCAGCTGCTCGCCGCCCTGCGCCAGTCGTTCCCGACCCTCGACGTGCAGACGGGGACTGCCGAGCAGCTGCCCTACCCCGACGACCTCTTCGACCACGCGCTCGCCCAGCTCGTCGTCAGCTTCATGACCGACCCGGTCCTCGGGCTGCACGAGATGGCGCGGGTCACGCGCCCGGGCGGGACGGTCTCGGCCTGCGTCTGGGACCTCGCCGGCGGCGGTGCCCCGCTCGCCGCGTTCTGGCGGGCAGCCCGCGACCTCGACCCGGACGTCGACGACGAGTCGGGGATGAGTGGGGTCCGCGAGGGCGAGCTGGCCGAGCTCTGCGACGTGGCCGGCCTCAACCAGATCGAGGACACCGCCCTCACGATCACGGTGCGACACCCCACCTTCGAGGACTGGTGGGACCCCTACACGCTCGGCGTCGGTCCGGCCGGTGCGCACGTGCAGAGCCTTGACGAGGTCGGCCGGATTCGCCTGCGCGAGCACTGCCGCGAGCTCCTGCCCGACCCGCCCTTCTACGTCATGGCCACCGCCTGGGCGGTGCGCGCCCGCGCCTGACGCTGGGCCAGTTCAGCGAATGGGACGACACGGCATACCTTTTCGGCTCAAGTCATGACTCATCGGTGACGTTCGAGCCGGTCGCGCGGAGACCTCGTCGAAACCGAGGACAGCCGCCCTCGCCGTCCCTACCGTTGGTTCGTCGGGGGCAAGGGAGTCCGTCGTCGCCGAAGAGCCACCATGACCCACATCTCCCGTTCCTTTGCTGTTGTCGGATCGACGGCGGCCGTCGTGCTCGCCGCCCTGAGCGCCGGGGGACCGACCTCGGCCGGCGAGAACCAGCCCGACCCGGGCCGGTTCACCGCCGAGGCCCTCCATCCGACCTCGACCATCTCGTCCGACCTGAGCAAGGCGGCGAAGCCGGGGGCGACCGCCGCCGGCCTCGTGTCGGTGCTCGTCAAGCTCGACGACCAGCCGGTCGTCAGCTACGACGGGCACCTGCCCGGCTTCCCGGCCACGAGCGCGAAGGCGACCGGCCGGCCGTTCAACCCGACGTCGGGCGCGAGTGCGCGGTACCGGGCTCACCTCAGGCAGCAGCAGGCGAGCTTCGAGCGCGCCGCTCGCGCCGCCGCACCGAGCGGGCGCGTCGTCAGCCGCTACGACCTCGTCTTCGGAGGCGTCTCGATGCTCGTGCGTCCCGACGAGGTCGCGGCCCTCAGCACGACCCCGGGGGTCGCCTCCGTGCTCCCGGACCGGCTCGAGCAGGTCCAGACCGACGTGTCGCCGGGCTTCATCGGCGCCGGCGCCCTGTGGTCGAGCCTGGGTGGGCAGTCGAAGGCCGGGGAGGGTGTCATCGTCGGCGTCCTCGACAGCGGCGTGTGGCCCGAGCACCCGTCCTTCTCGGACCCCGACCCCGCCGGCAAGGCGTATGCCGCCCCGAAGCCCACGCTGTCGGGGACCCGTGCCTGCGAGTTCTCCGGCGGTGCCAACCCCGGACCGGCCTTCTCGTGCAACAACAAGCTCATCGGCGGAGACCGCTTCATGGCCACGTACGACGCCCTGGTCGGGCTGCTGCCGTCGGAGTTCACGACGGCCCGCGACGACAACGGGCACGGCTCGCACACGGCGAGCACCTCGGCCGGCAACCGCAGCGTGGCCGCGAGCATCTTCGGATTGGCGCGCGGTGTCGTGAGCGGCATCGCGCCGCGGTCGCAGGTCATGGCCTACAAGGTCTGCGGTGACCAGGGCTGCTACCAGAGCGACTCGGTCGCGGCGGTCCAGAAGGCCGTCACCGACAACGTCGACGTCATCAACTTCTCCATCAGCGGTGGCGGCAACCCCTACGCCGACGCGGTCGAGCTCGCCTTCCTCGACGCCTACAACGCGGGCATCTTCGTCTCGGCCTCCGCCGGCAACTCCGGACCCGGGGCCGACACCGTCGACCACCGCGGGCCCTGGGTGACCACCGTGGGCGCCAGCACGTCCAGTCGGCACTTCCAGTCGACCGTCGTGCTCGCCTCGACCGACGGCGCCACGGCGTCCCTCGTGGGCTCCTCGGTGACACCGGGCATCGGCAGCCCGACCCCCGTCGTGCTCGCGACGTCCGTCGGCTCCGACGCCCTCTGCACGACACCCATCCCTGCCGGCGCCGCGACCGGCAAGATCGTCGTGTGCCAGCGCGGTCCGGGCCGGATCCTCAAGAGCAAGGTGGTGGCGGACGGTGGCGGTGCCGGCATGCTGCTCTACAACGGCACCCGGCTCAACCAGTTCACCGACAACCACTGGGTGCCGACCGTGCACCTCGAGAACACGGCCGGGGCGACGCTGCTCGCGTTCCTCGCCGCGCACCCGGGGGTCACCGCGCAGTGGGCCGACCCGACCTCGCGCACCGTGCAGGGCGACGAGATGACGGCCTTCAGCTCCCGTGGAGGTGCCGGCCAGTCGCTCGGCGTCAGCAAGCCCGACGTGACCGCGCCCGGCCTCCAGATCCTCGCGGCCAACACCCCGGCGGCGGCGACAGCGGCCGGCGGGCCTCCCGGACAGCTCTTCCAGAGCATCGCCGGCACGTCGATGTCGAGCCCTCACGTGGCCGGCAGCGGCGCGCTGCTCGCGGCGCTGCACCCCGCGTGGACGCCTGGACAGATCAAGTCGGCGCTCATGACGACCGCGACCACCGACGTCGTCAACAACGACGGCGTCTCACCGACGACGCCGTTCGACCGTGGCTCCGGCCGCGTTCGCCTCAACAAGGCCGGTGACCCGGGAGCCACGTTCGACGAGAGCGGGGCCGACTACATCGCGTTGAGCACGCAACTGTGGAAAGCCAACTATCCCAGCCTCTACGTCCCGTCGATGCCGGGTCGGATCACCGTCCAGCGCTCCCTGCACAACGAGACGGGCAAGGCGGCGAAGTGGAAGCTGAGCGTCTCGGCGCCGTCCGACCTCAAGGTCACGGTGCCCTCGTCGCTCACGCTCCCGGCCAACGGCGACGCGTCCTTCTCGATCGCGGTCGACGGCGTGGGCCTCGCCGACGGTGCCGTCCGTCATGCGCAGGTCACGCTGTCGGACACCCCAGGTCACCGCATCGTCTTCCCGGTCACCGTCGTGCGCGGGCAGGCGCCGATGCCCGTCGCGAAGACCTGCACCCCGCAGACGCTGGCCGTGGGCGCAAGCACCGCGTGCACGATCACGGCGACCAACCCGACCTTCGTCGACGCTCCTGTCACCATCGTCGACAAGGTGCCGTCGCGCCTCGACGTCGTAGACGCCTCGGTGACGGGCGGGACCCTGTCGGGCAACACGGTGACCTTCGCCGGGACCGTTCCGGCCACCTCGCCACCGAACGTCACGGTCTCGCCGGGATCATCCCCCGCCGGGGGCTACCTCCCGCTGTCGGTTTTCGGCATCTCCCCGATCGCCGGCGTCGGTGACGACACCATCACCAACTTCAACGTGCCCGGCTTCACCTTCGGCGGGGTCACCTACACCAGCCTCGGGGTATCGAGCAACGGCTACGTCGTCGTCGGTGGCGCTGGGGGAGCCGACAACTCGATCAACAACCAGACCTTCCCCGACCCGACCGTGCCGAACAACGTCCTGGCGGCGTTCTGGACCGACCTCAACCCGGCGGCTGCAGGCGCCGTCCGCATCGGCACCCTGACCGACGGCTCCGACACGTGGATCGTCGTCGACTGGGCGGGCGTCCGGGAGTTCAGCCAGCCACGTCTGGCCAGCTTCGAGATCTGGATCGGCGTCGACGGGGACGCCCACCCGGCCACGGACGTGTCGTACGCGTTCGGCACGATCCAGGGCAACGGTGACGGCGGGTTCCTCTCCGTCGGCGCGGAGAACAACTCCGGCTCACGCGGCCAGAACGCCTACGTCAACGGCGTCGGGACGCTGCCCTCCGAGGGGACCCAGCTCGTCATCGGGAGCACGGCCGGCGTCAGTGGCGCCCACACGGTCGCGTTCGACGCGAAGGCGCTCAGTGCCGGGCCGTGGACCAACTGCGCCGAGACGACGAGCCCGTCCTTCGACGGGACGAGCGTCCGGTGCACGAGCGGGACGGTCACCCCGTGACCTCCCGGGCCGCTCGGCTCGGGGCGAGCCGAACGCATACCAAGGGGTGAGAGACCGTCGGGGTGGCGTGGGCGCGCCACCCCGACGCACTCACACCGGCCCTAGGCTGTGGCCCATGTTCTACAGCCTCGGGCGCAACCTCCTGTACCCGCTGTCCCATGCGCTGTACCGGCCCACGATCGAGGGCAAGGAGAACATCCCGCGCGAGGGTGGCGTCGTCGTCGCGAGCAACCACCTGTCGTTCATCGACTCCTTCGCGATCCCGCTCGCCTCGCCGAGGCAGGTGCGCTTCCTCGCCAAGGAGGAGTACTGGACGGGCACCGGCGTCGGCGGCTTCGTGCGCAAGGGCTTCTTCAGCGCGGTCGGGATGGTGCCCGTGAACCGGCACTCGCCGACCGCAGCGCAGGAGAGCCTGGACGCGGCCCTCGAGGTGCTCAAGGCGGGCGACGCGTTCGGCATCTACCCCGAGGGCACGCGTTCCCGGGACGGCCGCCTCTACCGCGGGCGTACGGGCGTGGCGTGGCTCGCGCTCACCGCCCAGGTCCCCGTCGTACCGGTCGGGCTCATCGGGACCGAGGACATCCAGCCGGTCGGGGCGCGCTTCCCGCGGCTCGCGAAGGTGACGGTGCGCTTCGGTGAGCCGATCGGCGTCGAGGAGTATGCCGGGGTGCCCGCAGGCAAGGCGCGGCGGCAGCTGACCGACCGCGTCATGGAGGCCATCGCCGGGCTGAGCGGCCAGGAGCGGGTCGAGACGTACAACGAGGTGCCGGGCGGCGAGCCCGCCCTGTGAGCCCGCCGTCTGAGCCCGCCGCCCGCCGGCCCGGCTCGCCCGGATGAGGTCGGCGTTGCAGATGCGACCTAGTCGCATCTAGCGTGGGCCCGTGACCCTGACGTCCTCGCGCCCGAGCTCGGGCGCGCGCCCGCGGTCGGCGGTGCGTCGACGGCTCTCCCGGGACGAGCGGCGCAGCCTCGTCGGGATGGCAGCCTTCGTGACGCTGCTCCACGTCGTCGGCTGGGGGCTGCTCGTCCTCGTCGTGGCCCCCGCGGAGTACCGCGTCGGCGGCCAGCTCTTCGGCGTCGGTATCGGCGTCACGGCCTACACCCTCGGGATGCGTCACGCCTTCGACGCCGACCACATCGCCGCCATCGACAACACGACGCGCAAGCTGCTCGCCGACGGACGGCAGGCGATGAGCGTGGGCTTCTGGTTCAGCCTCGGCCACTCGTCGGTCGTCTTCGCCATGGTCATGCTCGTGGCCCTCGGCATCCGGGCCCTCGCCGGCGCGCTCGAGGACGACGGCTCGGCGCTCCAGCAGGTGACGGGCGTCTGGGGCACCACGGTCTCGGGTGTCTTCCTCGTCCTCATCGGCCTCATCAACCTCGCGGCGCTCGTCGGCATCCTCAAGGTCTTCCGGCGGATGCGCTCGGGCCACTACGACGAGGCCGAGCTCGAACGGCAGCTCGACAAGCGCGGCTTCCTCACCCGCGTCCTCGGCCGCGTCACGCGGGCCGTGCGCAAGCCGTGGCACATGTACCCGGTCGGGCTGCTCTTCGGCCTCGGCTTCGACACGGTGACCGAGGTGGGGCTGCTCGTCATCGCCGGCGGCGCCGCCGCGGCCGACCTGCCCTGGTATGCCGTCCTCACCCTTCCTGTGCTCTTCGCCGCGGGCATGTCCCTCCTCGACAGCCTCGACGGGTCCTTCATGACCGTCGCCTACGGCTGGGCGTTCAACCGTCCGGTGCGCAAGATCTTCTACAACATCACCGTCACGTCGCTGTCGGTGGCCGTCGCCCTGCTCATCGGCGTCATCGAGCTCGTCGGGCTGCTCGCCGAGAAGCTCGAGGTCACGACGGGACCGGTCGCGTGGGTCGGCTCGATCGACCTCGGCGACGTCGGCTTCTGGATCGTCGGGCTCTTCGTCCTCACGTGGGTCGTGGCGCTCGCCGTCTGGCGCCTCGGGCGCATCGAGGAGCGTTGGTCGGCGACGCTCGCCGACTGACCCGAGCCGATGCGCGCGGCGCCTCAGGGGCGGGTGGCCTCGAAGGCGTCACGGAAGTGCGGCAGCGATGCCTCGACGGACTCGGCCGTCGCCGTGAGGCAGATCCGGAACCAGCCGGGCGTCTCGAACAGCGCCCCCGGCATGACGAGCACGCCGCGCCGCGACAGGTCGTCGACGAACGCCTCGTCGTCGGGGACCGGCGAGCGCGGCCAGAGGTAGAACGTGCCGTCCGGAGGCGTCAGCTCGTAGCCCATCCCCAGCAGGGCGTCGACGAGCCGGTCGCGCTTCACCTCGAGCTGCGCGAGGTCGAGCGAGAGCTCCTCGAGCCGGGGCGTCGCATGCTGCATGACGGCGTTGGGGAAGAGCCACCCGGCCGCGATCTGCATCATCTCGATCGCCTCGAGCAGCGCCGAGCGGTCCTCGACGGCCGGTGGGACGGCGAGGTAGCCGAGTCGCTGACCGGGAGCGAGCAACGTCTTGCCGTAGGAGTAGCAGATGAGCGTGTGCGGGTAGAACTCGGCCGGGCTGTGGAACTCGCTGCCGGAGAAGACGATCCGGTTGTACGGCTCGTCCGAGACGATCCAAATGCGCCGCCCGTGTCGAGACGATTCCTCCTCGAGCAGGGTGGCGAGGCGGCGCAACAGGTCGGGTGGGTAGATGCGCCCCGACGGGTTGTTCGGGGTGTTGACGACGACGATGCGCGTGCGCGGCGTGATGGCCGCGGCGATGGCGTCGAGGTCGAGGTCGAAGCTCGGCTGGAGCGCCGGGACCTTGACCGGCACGAGCCCGGCCTCGAGGGCGAGCGGCTCGTAGAGGAACCACGGCGGCAGGGTGTAGACGACCTCCTCGCCGGGGTCGGCGAGCACCTTCATCGCGACCGTGATCGCGCCGAAGCCACCGGTCGTCATGCGGACGTCGTCGGCGCCCCAGCCGAGGGCGACGACCCGCTCGAGCGAGGCGGCGGCCGCTGCCTGGGCCGCGACCTCGCTCTGCTTGTAGGCGAACCACAACTCGTCCCGCGGCAGCGCCGCCTCGCGCAGGGCGTCGACGTAGGCCGGCATCTGCAGCTCGTGCGGGTCGCCGAACGTGAAGTCGAGGACCCCGGGCTCGAGCCGGCGCTCCGCATACCCGGAGTGCATCCGGAAGCCGAACATCATCCGGAAGGGCGCGGCGCCCTGGATCCGCTCGCTGCGACGGGACACCGTCCGGTCGTGCTCCTGGTCAGCCACTCCGACACCCCACTGCTACACCCACTCCGCCACCCCGCTCGTCACGTCGTCCCCTGACGGTCCTTCGTCACGCTAGACCGGAGCGGCGGTCCGCAGCAGGCGATTGCGGGGCTTAGTGTTGCGGTGTGTACGAAGGCGCGGTGCAGGACCTGATCGACGAGCTCGGACGACTCCCCGGGGTCGGTCCCAAGAGCGCCCAGCGCATCGCCTTCCACCTGCTCCAGACCGACTCCGACGACGTGACGCGGCTCGTCACGGCGCTGACCGAGGTCAAGGCCCGGGTCCGCTTCTGCGAGCAGTGCGGCAACGTCGCCGAGGCCGAGAGGTGCCGCATCTGCGCCGATCCCCGGCGCGACCAGACGGCCATCTGCGTCGTCGAGGAGCCCAAGGACGTCGTCGCCATCGAGCGCACCCGTGAGTTCCGGGGCACCTACCACGTGCTCGGCGGCGCGATCAGCCCCATCGACGGCATCGGTCCCGACGACCTGCGCGTGCGCGAGCTGATGGTGCGCCTCGCCTCCGGTGAGGTGCAGGAGGTCATCATCGCGACCGACCCCAACCTCGAGGGCGAGGCCACGGCGACCTACCTCAGCCGCCTCCTGCGCGACGTCGGCCTCACCGTGACCCGCCTCGCGTCGGGTCTGCCCGTCGGCGGCGACCTCGAGTACGCCGACGAGGTGACCCTCGGGCGGGCCTTCGAGGGCCGCCGCCGCGTCGACGCCTGACCCACCCGACGGCGGTCAACCACCGAGGACGTATGCCGTCCGGCCACTCTCACCCGTCGAGTGGCCCCGTCGTCCCGTCCCCGAGCCACCACCCCCGGTCGAGTGGCCCCGTCGTCACACGCCCGATCGTGGGGCTGGTGGGGCGGGGAGGCCACTCGACGGGGTGGGCGCCGGGGGGCGTGGGGCTGGTGGGGCGGGGAGGCCACTCGACGGGTCGGGCGCCGGGGGGCGTGAGGCTGGTGGGACGACGGGGCCACTCGTGTGGCGCTGGGCGCTCACTCGAGTGCACGAGGGGGTGGCGCTGGCGTCCGGGCGGTTCCGGCGGTTCCGGGGGGCTCCGGGGGGATCCGGGCGACACGGCATACGGCATGCTGGGGGACATGACTGACGAGCCGCTGGACGAGGGCCGCACGAGCGAGATCGACGACCTGTCGGGTCTCGCCGACCTGACCGCTGCGGAGGCGAGCGCCTTCCTCACCTCGGTCACGGAGGTCGCCTCGGGCAGCTCGCCCGAGACGGCGCTACCGCTGCTGACGCTGGCCCTCTCCCAGGTGCTCGTCGCCGGTGCGCGGCTCGGCGCGATCCAGGACGTCGTGCCGGAGGAGCGCTTCGAGCCCGACGCGACCGACGACGACTCGGACCCGCTGCGCACGGGCCTCGCCAACGTCTTCGCCGGGATCGACGACTACGTCTACGTCATCGACCCCATCACCTCGTCGGACCGGGCCGACGGCTCGATCACCAACGACCTCGTCGACGTGGCGGTCTCGCTGAGCCATGGTCTCAAGCACTACGCAGCGGGCCGGAGGCTCGAGGCGCTGTGGTGGTGGCAGTTCGGCTACCTGTCCCACTGGGGCGACCGCGGGATGATGGCCCTCCGCTCCCTCCACTCGATCCTCGCCCACCTGCGCCTCGACGCCGACGAGGAGGCCGTGGGCGAGGCGGAGTTCGACGCGCTGCACCCCTAGTCCGCGCAAGAACGTGCGGCGCACGGGACGAATCGGCGCACATCTCACCATCGCGACGCCCCGGTGGACGTTCCGCGGGCGAGCCTAGACTCGGACCCGCCCCAGACCACCGAGGAGATCCGGAGCCAGTGTGAGCATCGTCGTCCAGAAGTACGGCGGGTCGTCCGTTGCCGACGCCGAGGCCATCAAGCGCGTGGCCCGGCGCATCGTCGAGACGCAGCGCGCCGGACACTCCGTCTGCGTCGTCGTCTCCGCGATGGGCGACACGACCGACGAGCTGATGGACCTCGCCGAGCAGGTCACGCCGGCCCCGCCCGCGCGCGAGCTCGACATGCTGCTGACGTCGGGCGAGCGCATCTCGATGGCGCTCGTCGCGATGGCCATCGCCCAGCTCGGCGCCGAGGCACGCTCCTTCACCGGCAGCCAGGCGGGCGTCATCACCGACGACGCTCACGGCGCCGCCCGCATCATCGACGTGACCCCCGGCCGCATCCAGAGCGCGCTCGACGCCGGCCACATCGCCATCGTCGCCGGCTTCCAGGGCGTCAGCCAGACGACGAAGGACATCACGACCCTCGGTCGCGGCGGCTCCGACACGACGGCCGTGGCGCTCGCCGCGGCCCTCGGGGCCGAGGTCTGCGAGATCTACACCGACGTCGACGGCGTCTTCACGGCCGACCCGCGCGTGCTGCCCAACGCCCGCAAGCTCGACGTGCTCTCGATGGAGGAGATGCTCGACCTCGCCGCCAACGGCAGCAAGATCCTGCACCTGCGCTGCGTCGAGTACGCCCGCCGCTACGGCATCCCGATCCACGTGCGCTCGTCGTGGTCGCGGAAGCCCGGCACGTGGATCAAGGACAACCCCTACGAAGGAGAAGGCGCCGTGGAGGCACCGATCATCGCCGGCATCGCCCACGACCGCAGCGAGGCCAAGATCACGATCGTCGGCGTGCCCGACCGGGTCGGCATCGCGGCCAAGATCTTCGGGGCCATCGCCGAGGCCGGCCTCAACATCGACATGATCGTGCAGAACGTGTCGGCGGCCGAGACGGCCAAGACCGACATCTCCTTCACGCTGCCCAAGGCCGACGGGCCCAAGGCGATGTCGGTGCTCCAGTCGATCAAGCACGAGGTCGAGTACGCCGACCTCCGCTTCGACGACGGCGTCGGCAAGATCGCGCTCGTCGGCGCGGGCATGAAGAGCCACCCCGGCGTCTCGGCGAAGTTCTTCGGTGCGCTCGCCGAGGCCGGCATCAACATCGAGATGATCTCGACCTCCGAGATCCGCGTCTCGGCCGTGACCCGCGCCGAGGACCTCGACGAGGCCGTCCGCGCCGTGCACACCGCCTTCGGCCTCGACTCGACCGAGGACGCCATCGTCTACGGCGGCACCGGCCGCTGAGCGCGCCGACCGGCCCGATCGGGTCTAGTTTCGGGAGGCATGAGACTCCCGACGCGATCCGTCCTGCTCGCAGCCGCCACCACCGCGCTCGTCGCCTCCGCGACCACTGCGTATGCCGTGTCGCCCGGTGCCGTGGGACGTGACGCTCCCGCGGGGGCCGGGGTGACGGCATACGGCTGGACCGTGACTCCGACCGGCACGACCGAGCGCTTCCGCGGGCTCGCGCCCGTCTCGCGACGCGTGGCGTGGGTGAGCGGCACCAACGGCACCGTGCTGCGCACCACCGACGGTGGCAGGACGTGGGGCGACGTCAGCCCCCAGGGGCTCGACACCGAGGCGCTGCAGTTCCGCGACATCGAAGCGGTCGACGCGCAGCACGCCGTCATCCTGTCGATCGGGGAGGGGGAGGACTCCCGCATCCTCGTCACCGACGACGGTGGTGCGAGCTGGACCGAGAGCTTCCGCAACAGCGACCCGGCCGCGTTCTACGACTGCATGGCGTTCAGCTCGCCGCGACGCGGTCTGGCGATGAGCGACCCCGTCGACGGGAGGTTCCGGCTCGTCGAGACCTCCGACGGTGGCCGCTCGTGGTCGCTCGTCGACCCGGCCGGGATGCCGGCGGCCCATGCGGGCGAGTTCGCCTTCGCGGCGTCGGGGACCTGTCTCTCCGCGGGTGTCGGCGGTCGCGCGTACCTCGTGAGCGGCGGCGTCGACCCGGCGCGCGTCTTCACCTCGGCCGACCACGGCCGCACGTGGACGGTCGCCGACAGCCCCGTCGCGGGCGGTGGGTCGGCCGGCATCTTCTCGGTCAGCTTCCGCGACGCCCGACGCGGCGTCGTCGTCGGTGGTGACTTCGCCGCTCCGACGGCCGCGGTCGACAACGCGGCCTGGACCACCGACGGCGGGCGCACCTGGACGAAGTCGACGACCAACCCGTCGGGATACCGGTCCGGGTCGGCGTGGGTGGCGCGCACGGCGCGCACCGTTCTGGCGGTGGGACCCTCGGGCTCGGACGTCTCGACCGACGGCGGCCGCACGTGGTCGACGTTCGACGCCGGCAGCTTCGACTCGGTCGAGTGCACGCACGACGGCGCCTGCTGGGCGTCCGGCGAGCAGGGCCGCGTCGGCGTCCTCACCCGCTGAGCTCAGGCGGGGGCGGCGGCAGCCACGACCTCGGCGAGCTCGTCGCGGGAGGGGCCGGGGTCGGGCGGCGGGCGCCAGCCGGTGCGGTAGACGGCGCGGGCCCGGTCCTCGACGGCATCGAGCGAGGACGGGAGAGCCTGCATCGAGACGTAGGGCCCGATGCCCGCACCGATCGACGGGTCCTGCGCTGCGGCCATCATGATGACGTCGGACGGCAGCCGGGCGGACAGGTCGATGTCGTCACCGGCCCAGCGGCGGGCGAGGGCGTGGTCCATCGTGATGTGGTCCTCGACCCAAGGCCGCATCCGGGCCTCGTCCCACGCGTCGAGCTCGTCGCCGATCGCCCCGACGTCGTCGCCGTGCTCGTCGACGAGGCGCAGCAGCTCGCCCACCTGCGTCAGCGACGTGGCCAGGCCCCGGCCGAAGTTCGGGGTCGTCGTGCACACCGAGTCACCGACGAAGACGAGCCCGGGCAGGGCGAGCGTGCCTGAAGGGCCGCGCTGACCGCGGTAGACGTTGAGCAGCGGGCCACCGGGCAGCACGTCGGTCACCGGCTCGGAGACGTCGGGGTCGGTCCATGCCCGGAGCCCCGGGATCGCGGTGGCCGCAGCCTCGAACGCCCGGGTGTGGCGCAGCGCCACGAGCTCGCGGTCGCCGGTCGAGCGGATGATGAGCGCGGAGAAGATCCCCTTCTCGTGGAGGAAGACGATGACGAGGTAGCCGACGTAGGTGCCCTGCCAGGCGATGGCGTTCGTCATCGGCGGGAGGGCGACGCCTGGCCGCAGGCGGTAGACCCGGTCGACGTAGGCGATGCCGCACTCACCGCCGACCCCCGGGGCGCGGAGGTGACGGTTGACCCGGCCGGAGCGGCCGGAGGCGTCGACGACGAGGTCGGCCTCGAGGTCGACGCCGTCGACGCGGACGCCCTGGGCGCGGCCCCGGCTCGTCGTGACGCCGTCGACGTGCCCGATGCGCACCTCGAGGCCCGCCTGCTCGAGCGCGGCGGCGCGGACGGCGCGCTCGAAGGTCTCGCGGCGCGAGCGCACCCCGCCGGGCACCGTGCGGCCGTCACCGAGCGGCAGCTCGACGGGTTCGCCACCCTGCGCCATCCAGGCGTCCCACACAGCGGGGGACTCGGCGCGGAGCACCTCGCCGACCTGGGGACGGAAGGCGTGCGCGTGGTGGAACTGCATGACCCCGCGCCGGGCCCAGTGACCGCCGTCGCCCGGCGGCCCGGGGTCACGGTCGACCGCGACGACCTGGTGCCCGCGGCGCGCGAGACCCATCCCCGTGACGAGGCCCGTGGGGCCACCGCCGATGACCGCGACCTTCACGACCACCACCCCCTCCGCCCTCTCCACAGTGGGAGGCGGGTCGGTCGTCGTCAAGCGGTTTGGCGCCGAAAGACACAGGTTCGCCTCGGGAAACGGTGGGTATGGTCGAAGAGGAAGCACGGCAACCACCTACTCGGGGCGATAGGTAATGAGACACGTGACCCCTCACGAATCACATCTGCAGAGCGACGGGTCGGTCTTCCCTCCCGTCACGCCCGACCCTCCTCTGCCGCCCGGTCAGGCGGAGATCAAGGTGCCCGACATGGTGCCGGTCGCCTCGCCCGACGGTCCCGACACCGAGGTGTCGACGCGCGAGACCACCGATGCGACCTCCGAGGTCGCGGGCGTGCGTCCCGACCCCGCCGGCTGACAAGCCGTCGGCCCGGCGCATCGCCCGGCGCCGCGGCCCGGTGCGGTGCGGTGCGGTCCGGTGCGGTTCGGTGCGGTTCGGTCCGGCGCGGTTGACCCACGACCCGGTGCGGGTATCTCCTCGGTGTGAGACTGCGCCGGAGCACCATGGACAAGCCCGGGATCCGTCGCGTGCGACGGGGCAAGGGCTTCAGCTACGTCGACGCCGACGGGAAGGCCGTCGACGCCGAGACGCGTGAGCGGGTCACTGCCCTCGTCATCCCGCCGGCCTGGCAGGACGTCTGGATCAGCCCGCACCCCAACGGCCACATCCAGGCCGTCGGCACCGACGACGCCGGGCGGCGCCAGTACCTCTACCACGAGGCGTGGCACGAGGCGCGGGGCCGCGAGAAGCACGACCGCGTGCTCGTGCTGGCGCGCAAGCTGCCGGCCTCGCGCAAGCAGATCGCAGCCGACCTGCGGACCAACGGCCTGACGAAGAAGCGGGTCACGGCCGCCGGTCTGCGGATGCTCGACGCCGGGCTCTTCCGCAGCGGCGGCGAGGAGTACGAGGCCGAGCACGGCTCCCACGGCGTCGCGACGCTGCTGCGCTCGCACGTCACGGTGAGCGGCGAGGACGTCACCTTCGAGTTCCCGGCGAAGTCCGGAGTCACCCGCGAGGCCGTCATGACCGACCAGCTCCTGGCGCGGATCGTGCTGTCCCTCAAGCGAAGTGGCTATCCGGGCGAGCGGCTCCTGGCCTACCGCGACACGAGCGGCTGGCACGAGCTGCGCTCGAGCGACCTCAACGTCGCGTTCAAGGAGCTCGTCGGCGAGGAGTACACCGTCAAGGACCTCCGCACCTGGGCGGCCACCGTGACGGCGGCCGTCGCGCTCGCGCGGACCGGCCCCGTCGACTCCGAGCGCGAGCTCAAGCGCGCCGAGAAGGACGCGATGAAGGTCGTCTCCGAGCACCTCGGCAACACACCTGCGGTCGCCCGCAGCTCCTACGTCGACCCCCGCGTCCTCGACGAGTATGCCGTCGGCCGCACCATCGCGCGCAGCCTGTCGCGCCTCACCAAGGCCGACCGCACGCGCCTGGAGCTCGGTGAGCTCGTCCGGGTGCGCGACCGAGACGCGCTCGAGCGGGCCGTCATGCGGCTCGTCAAGGGTGCTGCCTGACCGAGGTCCAATGGCACGTATGCCGCTGGGTCCCCTTCAACGCGAAGGGGACCCAGCGGCATACGCGGCTTCAGGCGGTCAGAGGTCGACGACCTCGTTGTCGCCCTCGAGCCGCTCGCCCGTCACCTTCGCCTTGACGAAGTTGGCGATCTGCGTGACCTTGGCGCCGGGGGAGTCCCAGTACTCTGCCGAGTCCGCGCTCACCTTGATGATGATGTTGTTGGGGTTCTCCGGGCCGCCCTCGAGCCAGGCACCCGTGAAGGTGTTCCACAGCTCGGCGAGCTTGGCGTTGTCGTCGACGATGGTCGCCGTGCCGGACAGCGACACCCACGAGCTCTGCGAGCTGTAGGCGACGTTGACCCGCGCGGGTGACTGGGCGGCGATGTCGCGGGCCTTGTGGCTGTCGCGCTCGGCGACGAAGAGCACGTCGCCGTCGAACTCGACCTCCTGCGTGGCCATCGGGTGGCTGACGAGGACGCCGTTGGAGTCCTCGTGCGTCAGCATCGCGATCCGGATGTCCTTGATCAGGTCGGCGACCTTCCGGGTGCCGTCGTCGTGCTCGCTCATCGCGTTCTCCTCGTCGTCGGGGTCGGTGACTCTGTCCCTCGCGACGTACCCGATGCCCTCGGGCGCTACTCGCTCCTGTCGAGGGTTGGCCGGGCTGCGGCTCAGGCCGTGGAGGCCTCGGCCTCGGTGACGACGCTCGAGTCGGCGTCGGACGAGCCGCCGTGGGCGACGTCCTCGGCGCGGGTGTGCGGCATGAGCAGCCCCGCGGCGATCGTGAGCACGGCGGCCACGAGCACGGCGAGGAAGACCGCCGTCGACCCGGCCTGCACCGCCTCGCTCGAGGCTGCGCCGCCCTGGGAGGCGATGACGGCGTTGGCGATGGCGCCGAAGATCGCGACGCCGACGGCGCTGCCCACCGAGCGCATGAACATGTTCGTGCCCGTGACGACGGCGCGCTCGTTCCACGGCACGGACGCCTGCGCCGCGATGAGCGTCGGCGTGGCGACGAGGCCGAGGCCGAAGCCCACGACGAGGCACGAGGCGGCCGTGGCCCAGACGTTCGGGGTGGCCGAGGTGAGCCACAGGGCCAGGGCGCCCAGGGTCGCGATGACGAGGCCGATGAGCGCCGTCGGGCGGAACCCGATGCGCATGTAGAGCCGTCCCGACTGCGAGGCCGAGATGGGCCAGCCGATGGTGAGAGCGGCGACCGCGAGCCCCGCCACGATGGGGGTGGCACCCGTCGACCGCTCGAGGAAGGTCGGCACGTAGGAGGTGAGCCCGACGAGCACCGCGCCGACGCCGATGCCGATGAGGCACGTCGCGACGATGAGCCGTCGGGTCAGCACCTCGAGCGGCAGGATCGGTTCGGCCGCCCGACGCTCGATGAACCCGAAGACGACGAGGAGCACGCCGCCGACGGCGAAGGAGCCGATGCTCTGCCACGAGCCCCACGCCCACGCCTGGCCGCCCTCGAGGACGGCGAGGATGAGCAGCGTCAGGGCCACCGTCAGCACGGTCGCCCCGGCGTAGTCGATGCGGTGCCGACGGCGCTCGACGGACTCGTCGTACGTGCGCCAGATCATGCCGGCGGCGAGCAGGCAGAACGGGATGTTGACGAAGAAGATCCAGCGCCACGAGGCGAACTGGGAGAAGACGCCGCCGAGCGTCGGGCCGACGACGGACGAGACGGCCCAGACGCTCGCGATGTAGCCCTGGGTCTTGGCGCGCTCGGCCACCGTGTAGATGTCAGCGGCGATGGTCGTCGTCATGGGCAGGACCGCCCCGGCGCCGAGCCCCTGCAGCGCCCGCATGACGATGAGTGAGCCCATGTCCCAGGCGAACCCGCAGAGGATGCTGCCGATGAGGAAGAGGCCGATGCCGACGAGGATGACCGGCTTGCGTCCGACCGTGTCGGCGAGCTTGGCGTAGACGGGGACCGACACCGCCTGCGCGAGAAGGTAGACCGAGAAGAGCCACGGGAACTGGGTCAGCCCGCCGAGGTCCGCGACGATGGAGGGGACCGCCGTGGCGAGGATCGTCGAGTCGAGCGCGATGAGCGACGTCGACAGCATGAGCGCGATGAGGATCGGCCCGCGTTCGGAGCGGAATCCCAAGGTGGACGAGGTCGACACGATCCTCCTGCTGGCGTTGGGGCGACAAAGAGGGACAACGCACGTGGGCGTCGTTCATTCCCGCCGCTCCGACATCCGGGACCTTCGATCCTGTCCGTGGGTGCGGGCCGCACGCCACACTGGTGACGCGGAGCAACGGGCGTATGCCGTCCGGTGCGGTCGGTGTCACCCGGCGCCGCCGGCGGGCAGCGAGCCACACGGCACACGTCCTCGGTCGTGCTCCCGGAAGGAGCGCCACGGTGCGGACCCTCGGTGTCGAGGAGGAGATGCTGCTCGTCGACGTCCACGACGGACGGCCACGGTCGGTCTCGGGGCAGCTGCTCGTGCGTGCCGCGCGCCGGCACCCGGAGCTCCCGGGCACGGGGGTGAACGGAGCCCTCGAGGAGGAGTTCCAGCAGCAGCAGATCGAGACGCACACGCCGCCCGCCGGCGACCTCGACACGCTGCGCGCGGAGGTGCGGCACTGGCGGGCGGAGGCCGTCGCGGCGGCCCGGGGGACCGGGTCGAGCGTCGCTGCCCTCGCCACCTCGCCGCTGCCCGTGCGCCCCATCGCCGTGACGTCACCGCGATACGCGTGGCTGGAGGAGCGCTACCGGCTGACCGCCCGCGAGCACCTGATCTGTGGCTGCCACGTCCACGTGTCCGTCGACGGCGACGAGGAGGGGGTCGGCGTCCTCGACCGCATCCGCGTGTGGCTGCCGACGCTGCTCGCCCTCAGTGCGAACTCGCCCTACTGGAACGGCGAGGACTCCGGCTACGCGAGCTACCGGAGCCAGATGCTCGCGAGGTGGCCGTCCTGGGGTCCGACGAGCTGTTTCGGGTCGGCCGACGCCTACCACCGGCTCGTGCGCGGCATGGTGCTGTCGTCGGTGATCCTCGACGAGGGGATGGTCTACTTCGTCGCCCGGCTCGCGCAGCACTACCCCACCGTCGAGGTCCGGGCCGCCGACGTGTGCTTCACCGTCGAGGAGGCCGTCGTCGTCGCCGCCCTGTGCCGCGGCCTCGTCGAGACGGCCGCGCAGGAGTGGGCACAGGGCCAGGCGCCCCCTGACGTGTCGACGACGATGGTCCGCCTCGCGACGTGGCAGGCCGGGCGCGATGGCATGGAGGGCCGGCTGCTCGACTGGCGGACCGGTCTGCCCGTGCCGAGCTGGTCGGTGCTCGACTCCCTCCTCGACCACGTCGGCCCGGCACTGGAGGCGGCGGGCGACCTCGCCGTCGTGCAGGACGGGCTCGCGCGGGTGCGCGAGGAGGGCAACGGGGCCGTGCGGCAACGCAGGATGCTGGCGCGGACCGGGCAGCTCGTCGACGTCGTCGCCGAGTCGGTGCGCACGACCGCGGCGCACGGCGGGCGGCAGGCCTGACGTCCCGCGCGTCGGTCAGTGGTGTCAGCCAGGGGTGTCAGCCAGGGGTGTCAGCCAGTGGTGTCAGCCAGTGGTGTCAGCCATGGGTCGGGAAGCGCTCGTCGTCGTTCGGGCCGGCGAAGACCCGACGCGCGATCTCCATGTGGCCGACGACGTAGGCGACGCCCGACAGGGTCCCCACGACGGCGACGACGGCGGTGCCCGCACCGGCGATGTCGGCGACGAGGGCGCCCAGGGTGCCGGCCACGAGGCCGTTGACGACCATGAGGAAGAACGCGGTGCTGCCGACGATGTGCAGCACGAGGTTGCGCCGGTAGCCCAGCGAGTACGTCTGCATGAGCCCGCGCTCGTCGTCGTGGATCGAGGCCGTGAGGTAGGGCGCGATCTCCGGGGCGAGCTCGACGTAGGCGTGGCGCAGGCGGTTCATGGCCCGGACCAGGTCGGCGTCCTCCCGGCTCGCGAGGTTGACCCGGATCGCGGTGAGCGAGCCCATGACGAGGGCCGCCGACGCGAAGCCGATGGCCATGACCCGGAACGGCGTGCCGAAGCCGGTGGCCTGTGCGGTCAGCGCGAGGACGACGAGGAAGGCCGACACGACGGTGAGGTAGATCGTGATCCGGCTCATGATCTCCGACCACGTCATGGAGCGCGTGCCGAGCAGGCTCCAGTGCTCCGTCGAGAGAAAGACCGGCAGACCGGGCGACGTCGAGTCGCTCAGGCGCGGTGGGGTGCCGGGTCCCTCGGGGTCGGCGGGCTGGCCTGCCGAAGGCGGCTCGTCGCTCATCGCGGTCTCCGTCCGTGGAAGGGGCCGGACGCCGGGCCGGCACCTCCGCACCAGTGTCGCGCCGGGTCGGGCACGACACACGCAGTTTTCGGCCGGTGGCGGCAGGTCACGCCGGCGTCCCCCCGCTCGGCTGTCAGGATGGCGCGATGACGTGGATCGCGCCGGAGGTGTCCCTGCCGCAGTTCGAGCCCGTGGGAGACGAGCGGACGCTGCTCGAGGCCCGGCTCGGCTGGCGGCGGGCGGTGCTGCTCGACACGTGCGCCGGGCTGACCGGCGAGCAGCTGGCGCAGCGCTCCGTCCCGCCGTCCGACCTGTCGCTGCTCGGGCTCGTCAGGCACATGGCCAAGGTCGAGCGCGGGTGGTTCCGCGAGTTCGTCGGCGGTGAGGACCTCGAGCCGATGTACGACCCCGCCCTCGGGCCCGACGCCGACTTCGAGGACCTCGACCCCGCACGGGCGCAGACCGACTACGAGCGGCTGGTGGCGGAGTGCCGGCTCGCCGAGGCGGCGCTCGCGACGGTCTCCCTGGACGACGTCATCACCACCGAGGGTGGGACGTGGTCGGTGCGGGCCGTCGTGGGCCACATGATCTCGGAGTACGCCCAGCACAGCGGGCACGCCGACCTGCTGCGCGAGTGCATCGACGGCCGGACGCACAGGTAAGGGGTCGAAGCCGTTCGCGACTCACCCTTGACGCACCCCCGGACGGCTGGAGGAGGATTCAGGTGAACCGTCTGGTCCCTGGAGGAAGAATGTCCGATCACACGATCGCGTCCGACCACGAGCACGTTCCTGACGACGGCTGCGAGACGGTCGAGCATGGCGACCACCTCGACCACGTCCATGGCTCCGAACGTCACGCGGAGCGGGCGGTCCACACCGACCACGGCCACGTCCACGCCGAGGGTGACGGGTGCGAGACGGTCCAGCACGGCAACCACGTGGATCACCTGCACGATGGGCACCGCCACTACCAGCACGGCGACCACGTCGTCGAACACTGAGACCCCACATCTGCTGCACGGGCGCAGGTCCGTGCGGGCCGTCGTGGGCCACATGATCTCGGAGCACGCCCAGCACAGCGGGCACGCCGACCTGCTGCGCGAGTGCATCGACGGCCGGACGCACCGGTAGGGGCTCGACGACGGCCCGGAGCGGACCCGGTTCACCTGGGCCTGTCACAGATCGGGGGGCTGTCCGGTCTTGTCTGTCGGAGGCGCCACCCGGGCGCCCGACAGGAGGACTCCCATGAAGATCGTGGTCATCGGCGGCACCGGACTCATCGGCTCGAAGCTCGTGCGCAGGTTCGAGGCGCACGGGCACGAGGCGCTGGCGGCATCGCCCGCGACCGGCGTCAACACGCTGACCGGTGAGGGGCTGGCCGCCGCCCTCGTCGGGGCGTCGGTCGTCGTCGACATGGCGAACTCGCCGTCGTTCGAGCGGGACGCCGTGCTCGACTTCTTCGAGACGTCGACCGGCAACGTGCTCGAGGCGGAGAAGGCGGCCGGCGTCGCCCACCACGTCGGCCTCTCGATCGTCGGCACGGACCGGCTGCCCGGGAACGACTACTTCCGCGCCAAGATCGCCCAGGAACGGCTCATCGAGAGCTCGGGCATCCCGTGGTCGATCGTGCACGCGACCCAGTTCTTCGAGTTCGTGCCCGCCATCGCCGACACTGCGGAGGTCGACGGACAGGTGCGTATGCCGTCCGCCGCGTTCCAGCCCATCGCCGGTGACGACGTGGCCGATGCGCTGGCCCGCGTCGCGGTGGGTGCGCCGCTGGGCGGGCGACTCGAGATCGCCGGCCCCGACCGGGCGCCGATGGACGCCTTCTTCCGCGAGGCGCTCGTTGCGCTGGGCGACCCGCGGCCGGTCGTCACCGACCCGCTCGCGCCCTACTTCGGGTCCGTGCTCGAGACCGACAGCCTCGTGCCCGTGGGCCCGGCCCAGCTCGGGCGTGTCCACTACGCCGACTGGCACCGCTCGTGACCGGGCTGCTCGGGGACGGCGGGCGTGGCGACGACCGGGACGGTCTCGACCGGCTCGTCGCGCTCGAGGCGGAGGTCCGGGTCGAGCTGGCCGTGGCGGACGCGAGCCCGGCCCTCGGAGCGTTCTCCTCGCCCGAGAGCGAGTGGCTCGTCGACCCGGCCGAGGTCCAGACCGAGCAGACTGGGCTGCGCAGCCTGCTCGGTGCCGTCCAGGCCCTGGAGGCGGGCCGGGACCCGCGGTGAGGGTTCGGGTGGGTGCGAGCGGGTGTGGTCCACGACGTGAGGAGGCGGCGGTGACGACGGAGCTGCCGGAGCCCGGGCTCGACGACGCCGTGCGGACCTTCGCCGCGGTGCGTCCGCGTCTCTTCGGCATCGCCTACCGCATGCTCGGCAGCGCGACGGAGGCCGAGGACCTCGTCCAGGACGTCTGGGTGCGCTGGCAGACGGCGCCGCGCGAGGAGGTCGACAACCCGGCCGCCTACCTCGCCACGGCCACGACCCGGCTCGCCATCAACGCGCTCCAGTCCGCGCGGGCCCGGCGGGAGACGTACGTCGGCCCGTGGCTGCCCGAACCGGTCGACACGAGCGCCGATCCCTACCTCGGCGCCGAGCGGGGGGAGGCCCTGGAGTTCGCCGTGCTGACGCTGCTCGAGCGCCTCACGGCGAACGAGCGGGCGGCGTACGTGCTGCGGGAGGCGTTCGACTACCCCTATGCCCAGATCGCGGACGTGCTCCAGCTCAAGGAGCCCGCGGTGCGCCAGCTCGTCAGCCGGGCACGCCGACGCATCGCGGGCGAGCGCCGCGCGAGCGTGAGCCGCAGGGACCAGCAGCAGCTGCTCGTCGCCTTCGTCGACGCGGCGAGGTCGGGCGACCTCGCCGCCCTCGAGGATCTCCTCGCCGCCGACGTGACGAGCACGTCCGACGGTGGGGGCGTCGTGCGCGCCTCGCGCTTCGCCGTGCAGGGGGCGACGCGGGTGGCGAGGTACGTCCGCGCCTTCCACGACCGCTTCTGGGTCGGCATCGACGTCGAGGTCGCGACGGCGAACGGCCGGCCGGCCGCGTTGTTGCGCCGCGACGGCGTGCTCGAGGTCGTCCTCGTCGTCGACGCGTCGGAGGAGGGGATCGACCGGATCAGCTGGGTGATGAACCCGCACAAGCTCGTAGCGCTGGCGTGAGCACCGGCCGCTGGGCCGACGCGCTCGCCGGTGGTGATCTCGACGCGCTGGCGGCCACGATGCACCGGGACGTCGTGCTCGTCAGTGACGGCGGCGGCCGGGTGGTGACGCCCCTGCGTCCGGTCCGAGGCGCCGCATCCGTGGCGCGGATGGTGTCGACGGCGGTCGGGGACGCACCGGGTCGCGCCCTCACGGTCGAGCAGGTGAACGGACGGCCGGCCGTGGTCGTGCGCCGGTCGGGGCGAGCGTGCGCCGTCGTCGTCGCCGAGGTCGACGGGGCACTCGTCGTCCGGGTGTGGCTCGTGCTCAACCCGGACAAGCTGGTCCGCTGGCACGCGCCTCGATGAGGTCGGACGGTCGGGGTGGCTGGACGCCGTCGCGCCGCCCCCGGCACGACGAAGGGCCTGCTGGAGCGACATCGTCGTCTCCAGCAGGCCCTTCGCGATGGTCGGGGTGACAGGATTTGAACCTGCGACCTCTTCGTCCCGAACGAAGCGCGCTACCAAGCTGCGCCACACCCCGGTGCTGCAGCTACCCCTGATCCGTGGACCGGAGGCAGCAAGCAGAGATGCTAGCGCAGGCCCCCGCCCATCTCCGAATCGGGCTCGTCGACCGCCGCGAGACCCGCAACCGCGTCAGCCCTGGGAGCGGGGGACGAGCGTCAGGAGGGTCGCCTCGGGACGGCAGGCCAGGCGTACGGGAGCGGTGGGCGCCGTGCCCAGACCGGCGGACACCTCGAGCCACGCGGCGCCCTCAGGAGCCTCGGACGACGGCGTCGAGCCGGCGCCCGGCCACCAGCGCGACAGGCCCTTGACACGGCCGGTGTCGAGGTCGCAGTTCGTCACGAGGGCGCCGTAGCCGGGCACGCAGACCTGGCCGCCGTGGGTGTGCCCGGCGACGATGAGGTCGGCGCCGTCGCTCGCGTACGCGTCGAGCACCCGCTGGTAGGGCGCGTGCGTCACGCCGAGGGTCACGTCGGCGTCGGGCGAGGCGGGACCGCGCACGAGGTCGAGGCGGTCGTAGCCGAGGTGCGGGTCGTCTACACCGCGGACGTCGATGCGCAGGCCGCGCACCGTGAGCGAGTCACGTCGGTTCGTCAGGTCGACCCAGCCACAGGAGCCGAGCCCGCGAACGAGGTCGGCTGTGGGCAGACGCTGCGTCGTGCCGATGCCCCTGGCGAAGTTGCGCGTCAGGTAGCCGAGGGGGTTCTTCAGCTTCGGCGCGAAGTAGTCGTTGGACCCGAGGACGAAGACGCCCGGGACGCCGAGGAGCAGGTCGTACGCGTCGAGCAGCGAGGGCACCGCGTCGGGCGCCGCGATGTTGTCGCCGGTCGTGATGACGAGGTCGGGGTCGAGCGAGGCGAGGCTGTGCACCCACGTCCGCTTCGCGCGCTGGCGCGGCAGCAGGTGCAGGTCGGACAGGTGCAGCACCCGCAGCGGCTCGGCGCCGTCCGGCAGCACCGGCACGTCGAAGCGACGCAGCACGAAGGCGTTGCGCTCGACGAGCGAGGCCCAGCCGAGCACCCCGGCGCCGGCGATCCCCAGGCCCAGGACGGTCTTGGTCACGGCACGCATGGGGCCCATCCTCGCACCCGTCGGCACGACCCCCGACAAACCGGTCGGGGCCCGCGTCCCCGACCTGACAGACTGGCCCCATGAGCACCCTCAAGGAGCAGCTGAAGTCCGACCTCACGTCCGCGATGCGCGAGCGCGACCAGGTCCGGGCCGGCTCGCTGCGGATGGCCCTCACCGCCGTCACCAACGAGGAGGTCGCCGGCACCGAGCACCGCGAGCTGACCGACGACGACGTGCTCAAGGTCCTCACCAAGGAGGCCAAGAAGCGTCGTGAGGCCGCGACGGCATACGTCGGCGCGGGTCGTCCGGAGCTCGCCGCCAAGGAGGAGGCCGAGCTCGCCGTGCTCGAGGCCTACCTCCCGAAGCAGCTCGGCGACGACGAGCTCGAGTCGATCGTGCGCGAAGCCGTCACCGCCTCCGGCGCCAGCGGTATGCCGCAGATGGGCCTCGCGATGAAGGCCGCGAACGCTGCCGTGGCGGGTCGCGCCGAGGGTGGGCGCGTCGCCGCCATCGTGCGCCGGGTCCTCGCGGGCTGACCGACGCGCCTCACGCGTGGGTCGTGGCGTCCACGACGAAGGCCCGACGCGGATCGCGTCGGGCCTTCGTCATGGCTGGGTCAGCCGCGTCCTGGCGGCTTGGTCGGTTTGCCGCCGGGTTTGCCCGGACCGGTGCCACCGCCACCACCGCCACCACCGCCACCGCCGCCACCGCCGCCACCCGGACTGATGACGGTCGTCTGCGGCTGGGGGAGCTGCTGTCGGTCCCCGCCGCGTGAGGTGTAGATCGTCACGAAGCTGCCACTGGCCGCTCGGCCGTAGGGCGAGGTGCCCGCGACGAGACCGTTCGGCACGGACGAGCTCATCGTGCCGCCGACGCCGGCGGAGAAGCCGGCGGCCTGGAGCGTGGAGATGGCGTCGCTCACCGACATGCCGGTGACGCTCGGGATGTCGACCTGGTCGCCCTTGAGCAGCTTGTCCGACGGGTCCTTGAACTTGATCTCGGGCTCACCGTCGAGGGCCTTGTTCATGATGCCCTTCCAGATCGGTGCCGCGATCTTGGCGCCGTGCATGACGTCGACGAAACGGTCGCCGATCTGGAGGTCCTTCATGACGCGCTTGTTGCCGTCGTCGGGCGTGCCCACCCATACCGCCGTCGCGAGCTGCGGCACGTAGCCGGCGAACCAGGACTCGTTGTTGCCGTTGGCCGTGCCGGTCTTGCCGGCGGACTCGCGCTTGCCGTCGTCGAGCTGGTTGAGGATGCCCGAGCCGTGGGTCATGTTGTACTCGAGGAACTTGTCGGTGGCGCGCACGGCGTCGGGGTCGACGACCTGCTCGCACTTCGTGGCCGGGAGGGCGATGTTCTTGCCCCCCTGCGTGATCTTCGTGATCGCGACGACCGGGCACTTCTTGCCGTCGGCGGCGAGGGTGGCGTAGGCCTGGGCGACGCCCTGCGGGGAGACCTCGGTGGCGCCGAGGACGTAGGCGGGGGCGTACGGCGGGATCTCTCCACCGTCGGCGCGGTGCAGGCCGAGGCGCATGACGGTGTCACGGACCTTGCAGCCGCCGAGCTGCTCGGCGAGGGCGATGAACGCGGTGTTGGTCGACTTCGCGGTCGCCTCCATGAGCGAGATCTTGCCGCCGCCGAAGGGGCTGTCGTTGTAGACCTTCCACGTGCCGCCGGGACCGCAGCCCTTCTTGATGCCGCCGGGCCACTCGGAGGGTTTGTAGGTGGCCTGCTGGTTGCCGCCGGCGCCCTTCGCGTTGACGGAGGACGTGGTGTTCATGCCGGACTCCATGGCCGTCACGAGCGCGAACGCCTTGGCCGTCGAGCCGAACTGGAAGCCGCTCGAACCGCCGTACTTCTTGTCGAGCGCCCAGTTGACGCCGGTCTTGCCGAGGGTCTGCTTGCCGACGGTGTACTCGGTGTTCTGGGCGAAGGCCAGGACCTTGCCGGTGCCGGGCTCGGTGACGTAGGCGGCCGCGCCCACCTTGGACTTGTCGCCGATCGGGACGTTCTTGGTGACCTCGCGCTGGGCGATCCGCTGGATGCGCGGGTCGAGGGTCGTCGTGATGGTGACGCCGCCGCGGTAGAGGGTGCGCTTGCGCTCCTCGACCGTCTTGCCGAGCTGCGGCATCGAGAGGGCGTAGTTGACGATGAAGTCGCACCAGTAGGGGTACGGCGAGGCGAGGCACGTGCTCTTCGGCTGCGTGACGCGCATGTCCTGCTTGAGCGTGCGCTTCTTGGCGGCCTGCCACTGCTTGTCGGTGATGCGGCCGAGCTCGTGCATGCGGTCGAGCACGACGTTGCGTCGGGCCAGGGCCTTCTTCGGGAAGTTCACCGGGTCGGTGGTGCCGGGGTTCTGCGTCAGGCCGGCGAGGAGCGCGGCCTGCGACAGGGAGAGCTTGCTCGCCGAGACGCTGAAGTAGTGCTGGGCCGCGGCCTCGACGCCGTAGGCGCGGTCGCCGTAGTAGACGAGGTTGAGGTAGCCCTCGAGGATCTGGTCCTTCGTCAGCTTCTTCTCCAGCGTGATGGCGTACTTCAGCTCCTTGAGCTTGCGCATGTAGTCCTTCTTGACGGCCTCGGCGGCCGCCTCCTCGTTGCCGGAGCTGAGGGCGGAGTACTGGAGCGAGATCTTGACGTACTGCTGGGTGAGCGACGAGGCACCGACCGAGGAGCCGTTGCGCAGGTTGGAGATGACCGCGCGGGCGGTGCCCTGGATGTCGATGCCGCCGTGGTCGTAGAAGCGGTGGTCCTCGATCGCGATCTGGGCCTCACGCATGATCGGCGCGATCTTCTCGAGCGGCACGATGGTGCGGTTCTGCTCCTGTGGCGTCGCGATGACGGTGCCGTCGGCGGCGAGGATGCGTGACGTCTGGGCCAGCGGGTCGGTCGTGAACTCGCTCGGGAGCTCGTTGAAGACGTCGACGCCGCTGCGTGCGAGCGCGCCGGTGGCGCCCACCGCGGGCATCACCAGGCCGGCGGCGAGCAGTCCGAGCACGAGCGCGGACGCGAGAAACGCGCCGAGCAGGCTGATGACGCCACCGATCGAGGTAGTGCGTGAAGACATGGGCCCAAGGGTAACCGCTCACCCTATGGCCACCGGATCTCAGCGGCCACCCGGGTCTGCAGGTGTCCCGAACGGCCCGCTCCCGCGCCTGGATGACCATGGCTCCGGTGTCCAGGTGACTAGTCACCGTCTCAACTAAATGGTCCATAGAGCCTATGTCGGGCCGGGCCCGGTGCTCGTAATGTCTCGTTTGGGCCTTAGGGGGGTCCACATGATCAGGATCGGTGGGACGGTCCGCGGTCAGTCCGGATGTCATGGGAGGCGCCGGGCGGGGAGGGGTAAACAATGAGTGCTGTCGCAATCGTGGATCCGTGGGTGGACGAGTGGGCCAGTCAGGCCAGCTGTTCAGGCACGGACCCGGATGCTCTGTTCGTCCGAGGCAAGGCCCAGCACGACGCGAAGGCCGTCTGCAAGACGTGTCCTGTGCTCGCGCAGTGCCTGGCCGAGGCTCTCGACAACCGGACCGAGTTCGGCGTCTGGGGAGGCATGACCGAGCGCGAGCGCCGGGCCCTGCTCCGCAAGCGTCCGGACATCACGTCCTGGAAGTCGGCGCTCCGTGCGGGCATGGCCTCACAGGTCAAGCACGACTGAGCCGGCTCCACACCGACCGGTCACCGGTCGGCCCACGTCATACGTGAGCGGGGTCGCCACCCGAGGGTGGGTCACGACCCCGCTAACGCATGCCCGATCTCGCGCAGGCCGTCGAGGTCGTGGACGTCGCGTCCCAGCGCCGGCACCTGCACCACGGGTATGCCGGGGTGTGACCGTGAGAAGCGGTCCGCGAGCTCACGCTGTCGCTCGGCCGTGCGCACGAGGGACGCGTGCAGCCGCAGCAGTCCGGCGGCGTTCGACGCCGACTTCGGGCCGCCGCTCTCCTCGAGCGACTCCGCGGCCGCGAGCGCGCGCGACGGGGTGACCCCCGTCGCCGAGACACGACCGATCCGGTTGACGACGAGCCCGGCGAGCGGCATACCGTCCGCTTCCAGGCGGTCGACGAAGTAGGACGCCTCACGGAGCGCGTCGCGCTCGGGTGCGGCGACGACGAGGAAGGCCGTGCCGTCCTCGGAGAGCAGGCGGTACGTCTCGTCGGCGCGCTCGCGGAAGCCGCCGAACATCGTGTCGAGCGCGTTGACGAACGTCTGCACGTCGCTGAGCATCTGCCCGCCGAGGATCTTCGTCATGGTCGAGGTCACGATCTGCACGCCGACGCCGAAGACCTTGAGGCCGGCGCGGCCGCCTGCCTTGGCCGGCGCGGTGAGCAGGCGGATGAAGCGTCCGTCGAGGAAGCTGCCCAGCCGGTTGGGGGCGTCGAGGAAGTCGAGGGCCGAGCGCGACGGCGGGGTGTCGACGACGATGAGGTCCCACGGGGCGTCCTCGGTGCCGGCGCTCGCCTTGAGCTGGCCGAGCTTCTCCATCGCCATGTACTCCTGCGTGCCCGCGAACGAGCTGCTCACGGCCTGGTAGAAGGGGTTGGCGAGGATCTGCTCGGCCTTGCCCGGCTCGGAGTGGGCGATGACGACCTCGTCGAAGGTCCGCTTCATGTCGAGCATCATCGCGTGGAGGCTGCCACCCGCCGACGTGTCGATGTCGGTGACGGGGCGCGGCGTGTTGTCGAGCTCGGTGAGCCCGAGCGACTGGGCCAGGCGACGCGCCGGGTCGATGGTCAGGACGACGACCTTGCGGCCCGACTCGGCGGCGCGCAGACCGAGGGCCGCGGCGGTCGTGGTCTTGCCGACGCCGCCGGAGCCGCAGCAGACGACGATCTGTGTCGCCGGGTCGTCGATGAGGGCGTCGACGTCGAGGGCGGGAGCCTTGGTCGAGACCGGGCCGGGGCTCATGCGTCGATCCGGTCGGTGTCGCCGTGCGGGCCGGCGGGCGGCGCGGCGTGTCGGGCGAAGAGCGGGACGAGGAGGTCGGCGAGCTCGCGGACCGAGCCCGAGTCGACCCCGCCGGGCAGGGCGGGCAGCTCGGTGATCGGCAGGCCCGTGGCCTCGAGGAGGGCGAGCTGCTCGCGCTCGAGGTCGATGCGCTGGGCGTGGTCGCGGGCCTCCTCGAGCAGGCCGTCGACGAGCTCTGGCGTGGCCCGGACGCCGGCCTCGCCGAGCTGGGTGCGGATCGAGGCCTTGTGCAGCCGACCCTCGCGGGCCTGCGCGAGCGCCGTGTCGTCGAGGAGGGGCTCGCGCACCATGTTGACGATGATCGCGCCCGGGTGCAGGCCCTTGGCGCGGAGGTCGTCGATGGCCTCGAGCGTCTCCTGCACGGGCATCTCCTCGAGGAGGGTCACGAGGTGCACGACGGTCTGCTCGGACTCGAGCAGGCGGGTGATCGAGCCGGCCTGCGAGGCGATCGGGCCGACGCGGGCGAGGTCGGCGACCTCGGAGTTGACCGAGAGGAACCGGCCGATGCGGCCCGTCGGCGGGGCGTCGAGGACGATGCCGTCGTAGACGGGGGCGGCGTCGCCCTTGTGCCTGCCGTCCCTGCGCCGCCGGTTCGCCTCGTAGATCTTGCCGATGAGCAGGACGTCACGGACGCCTGGCGCGATGGTCGTCGCGAAGTCGATGGCGCCGAACTTCTCGAGGAGCTTGCCGGCGCGGCCGAGCTTGTAGAAGAGCTGGAGGTACTCGAGGAGGGCGGCCTTGGGCTCGATCGACAGGCCGACGACCTCGCCGCCACCCGGGAGACGCACGATGCGGGTCTCGTCGGTGCCGAGCGGGGGCACGTCGAAGGTCTGGCTGATGCCCTGTCGCCCCTCGACCTCGGTCAGCAGCACGTGGGCCGGCGTCGACGCGAGGGCCAGGGCGATCGCGGAGGCGACGGTGGTCTTGCCCGTGCCGCCCTTGCCGGTGACGACGTGCAGCCGCGCTCGCGCCCAGGAGGGGTCGGTGGGGCCGGTCGTCACCCCTCCACCTTAGGGCGCGCCGCACGGGACACCCCCCGCCGCGGGCCTCCGGGGGACGTCGCCTCCGTCACTGCCCCGCCTGGCGGGGCAGTGACGTGGAGCCGCGCGTCCGGGACCGTCAGGTGAGGGAGCGGACGGCGGCCAGGACTGCGGTGAAGGCTTCCGTCTGCGGGTCGATGACGGCGAAGTGGTCGGCGTCGGGCACGACCTGCTCGGTCACGTCGCCGCCGGCCGCCTTCGCCGTGGCCACGTAGTCGTCGGCCACGGCCGGGGGCACGGTGTCGTCGTCCGCGCCGTTCACGAGCCGCACCGGCACCTTCGGCGGCAGGGTCGACATCGGGTCGGCCGACGTCCACGCGGCCGTGCCGGGCCCAGACCCGACGAAGTCACGCGTCGCGTCGGACCCGAGGTGCAGTCGGTCCGCCGCGCCGAGGTCGACGACCCCGGCCAGCGACACGACGCCGGCGATGCCGCGCTCTCGGGCCCAGGGCTGGCCGGCCGCCCACGCGACGAGGTGCCCGCCGGCGGAGTGCCCGACGAGGACGAGCGGCTCGGGCAGGTCCGGCTGCGACGCGATCGACGCGACGAGGTCTCGCACGTCGTCGAGGGTCCCGGGGACGCCGCCACCCGGCATACCGACTCGGCGGTACTCCGCCAGCACGACGTGGTAGCCCGCCCCCGCGAAGGCGTGGGCCTCGGGGACCGCGTGCTCCCGGTCGTACTGCGCCCGCCAGAAGCCGCCGTGGACGACGACGACCGTGCCCGTCGCCGCAGGAGCGCCCGGAGCCGGCGGGATGACGTCGTAGACCTGTGCGGGGTCGCTGCCGTAGGCGCGCGTCGAGGCGCTCGCGGCGGACGACGTCGAGGGGCTGCTCGTCATGGGCGTCATGGGCGTCATGGTGCCACCCGCGTCACCGACGCACCCCGAGAGAGCGGTGGTGACACTGAGTAGGGTGATGGCCATGACCCAGTGGGAATACCTCACCGCACCGCTTCTGATCCACAACACCAAGCAGATCCTCGACAACTTCGGGGCGGACGGGTGGGAGCTCGTCCAGATCGTCAACGGTCCCGACGGCACGAGCCTCGTCGCCTACTTTAAGCGTCCGAAGTCCTGAGGAGTCACCGCACCATGTCTGCAGTCGAAGACCGTCTGTCCGAGCTCGGCCTCACCGTGCCCGAGGTCGTGCCGCCCGTCGCCGCCTACGTCCCCGTCGTCCGTGAGGGCGACCTCGTGTTCACCTCGGGTCAGCTGCCCATGGTCGACGGCTCCCTCGCCGCGACCGGCAAGGTCGGCGCCGAGGTCGACGCCGAGACCGCCAAGTCCCTCGCCGAGACGTGTGCCCTCAACGCGATCGCGGCCATCAAGTCCGAGATCGGCGACCTCGACACGGTGACCCGTGTCGTCAAGGTCGTCGGTTTCGTCGCCTCCGACCCGGGCTTCACCGGCCAGCCCGGGGTCATCAACGGCGCGAGCGAGCTGCTCGTCAAAGCCTTTGGTGACAAGGGAATCCATGCTCGTTCGGCCGTCGGTGTCGCTGCGCTCCCCTTGGACGCACCCGTCGAGGTCGAGGTCATCGTCTCCGTCGCCCGGTGAAGGCAGGGTGAGGGCACGATGACGGCAGGTGAGCGCCAGGTGACCGGCTCCATGGGTCGCCAGTTCCCCCTGACCACGACACCCGGCATCTCCGACGCCGCCAGCCGCTGGCTCGCCGGCGAGCGCTGGGACGAGGCCGAGCCCCGACGCGCGAGCACCGTGATGCTCGTGCGCGACGGCGTCGGCGGCGTCTCCGAACCGGAGGTCTTCATGCTCCGGCGCGTCTCCGGGATGGATTTCGCGCCGAGCACGATGGTCTTCCCCGGCGGCTCCGTCGACGAGCGGGACGGCGAGATCGGCCTGCCGTGGGCCGGTCCCTCGCCGTCCGAGTGGGCCGACCGGCTCGGCTGCTCGCCGGCCGAGGCGCAGATGTACGTCGCGGCCGCGATCCGTGAGGTCTTCGAGGAGTGCGGCGTGCTCCTCGCGAGCCCGTCGGCGAGCGGACCGCTCGCGACGGTCGACGGTCCCGAGTGGCTCGACATCCGTCTCGCCCTCGTCGACCGCCGACTCTCGCTGGCCGATGTGCTCCGCGACAAGGGTCTCGTCCTGCGCTCGGACCTCATCGTCGCCAAGGCGCACTGGCTGACCCCGGTCTTCGAGCCGCGCCGCTACGACACGTGGTTCTTCGCCGCTCTCATGCCGCCCTTCCAGGTGGCCGACGGCGAGACCACCGAGGCCGACCAGGCCACGTGGGTGGTGCCCTCCGAGCTGCTGAGGGCGTATGCCGCCGGGTCGGCTCTCATGCTGCCCCCGACGGTCGTGTGCGTGGAGGAGATCCGCGACGCGCCTTCTGCCGCAGACGTCGTCGTGCACAGCGACCACCTTCCGCTCATCATGCCGGAGGTCGTCGCCGGCCCGGGCGGGCCGGCGATGGAGATCGTCGAACGATGAGCCCGATGGCGCCGTCGGGCCGGCCCCGGGAGGTGGCGCGGTGATCGGGACCGCGGCCGACCGCGGCTGGCACGGCGGCGTCACGAGCGAGCGCGCCGAGTGCGTGCTGTGCCCCAACCCGTCGCCGATGACTCTCGACGGCACGAACACGTGGCTGCTCGCCGAGCCCGGGTCCGACGAGGTCGTCGTCGTCGACCCGGGCCCGCTCGACGAGGGCCATCTGCAGGGTGTCCTGCGGCGCGTCGCCGACACCGGCCGGCGGGTCGCCCTGACCCTGCTCACCCACGGACACGACGACCACGCCGAGAGCGCCGACCGCTTCCACGAGCTGACCGGTGCGCCGGTGCGCGCCTTCGGACGAGGACACGACGACCTGCGGGCGGGCGAGACCATCACCGTCGGCGGACTCGAGATCGTCGCCGTCGAGACGCCCGGGCACACGAGCGACTCGTTCTCGTTCGTCCTGCCCGCCGACAACACGCTCCTCACCGGCGACACCATCCTCGGCCGCGGGACCACGGTCGTGGCGTGGCCCGACGGCAGCCTCGAGGCCTACCTCGCCTCGCTCGACCGCATCGAGGCCCTGACCCGGGCCGGTGACGTCACGAGCCTGCTCCCCGGCCACGGGCCGTTCGTCGCCGACGCGGCCGCCACCGTGACCTTCTACCTCACGCACCGCGCCGAACGTCTCGACCAGGTGCGCGACGCGGTCGCCCGAGGTGCGCAGACGGCATACGCCGTCGTCGAGGAGGTCTACGCCGACGTGCCGCGGAGCGTCTGGCCGGCGGCCGAGCTCTCGGTGCAGGCCCAGCTGGAGTACCTCCGCACCCATCCGTGAGCAGGTGGGAGACTCGGGCCGTGCAGCATCAGGGGATCGACGAGCTGGCGGCAGCGGCGGTGGCGCTCGTCGGTGACGGCCGCCGCGTCGTGCTCGGCATCGCCGGCGCTCCCGGGGCGGGCAAGTCGACCCTGGCCGAGGCGCTCGTCGAGGCCGTCGCCGCGCGCGAGGGGCGCGAGTGGGTCGGGCACGTGCCGATGGACGGCTTCCACCTCGCCGACGCCCAGCTCGACCGGCTCGGCCTGCGCTTGCGCAAGGGTGCGCCCGACACGTTCGACGCCGACGGGTACGCCGCCCTGCTGCGCCGCGTCGTGGCCGAGCCCGACGCGTGGGTCTACGTGCCGGGCTTCGACCGCACGCTCGAGCAGCCCCTCGCCGCGGCCATGGTCGTGCCGCCGGCCGCCCGCCTCGTCGTGACGGAGGGCAACTACCTGCTGCTGCCCGAGGAGCGGTGGGAGCGGGCTCGGGCCTCTCTCGCCGAGGTGTGGTTCGTCAGCGGTTACGAGGAGGTGCGCCGGTCGCGGCTCGTCGACCGGCACGTCCGCTTCGGCAAGGAGCCGGCCGCGGCCGAGGCGTGGGTGGCCGGCAACGACGACCTCAACGCGGCACTCGTCGCCACGGCGGCCGGCCGGGCCGACCGTGTCGTCACGAACGGACCAGCGGGCTGGGCCTTCTCGGGGTGAGGTGACCGGCGGCGGGTCCCGGCGTGTTCTCGGGATCTGAGCTGCCGAGCTGAGCTGCCTAGCTGAGCTGCCTTGCAGCGCAGCCGATCTCGCGTCTGTCAGCGGGCGCGGCGCTTGAGCCGCTCGACGTCCTGCAGGAGCACGGCGCGGGCCTCGAGACGCAGCCAGCCGCGCGTCGCGAAGTCGGCGAGGGCCTTGTTGACCGTCTCGCGGGAGGCGCCGACGAGCTGCGCGAGCTCCTCCTGCGTGAGGTCGTGGGACACCATGATGCCGCCCTCGACGGGCCGGCCGAAGCGCTCGGACAGGTCGAGCAGCGCCTTGGCGACACGGCCCGGGACGTCGGTGAAGACGAGGTCGGCGAGGTGCGCGTTGGTGCGGCGCAGGCGCTGCGCGAGAGCCGCGAGCAGGGCCTTGGAGACCTCGGGACGACCGGTGAGGATCGCCGTGAGGGAGTCGTTGCCGAGGCCGAGCAGCTGTGTCTCGGCGACGGCGGTGGCGGTCATGGTGCGCGGGCCCGGGTCGAAGAGGCTGAGCTCGCCGAACATCTCGCCGGGGCCGAGGATCGCGACGAGGTTCTCGCGGCCGTCGGGGCTCGTGCGGCCGAGCTTGATCTTGCCCTCGGCGATGACGTAGAGCGTGTCACCCCGGTCGCCCTCGTGGAACAGGACGTCGCCGCGCTCCATGTGCGACCGGCTCATCTCGGACTGCAGCGCGGAGGCCGCCTCGTCGTCCAGAGCCTTGAACAGGGGCGCACGCCTCACCACGTCGAGATCCACGGGGTCAGTGTGCCACGTCGTCCCCGCCCGCGCCCTGCCACTGCAGGCGTTTCAGGCGTCGGTCTCAGTCGTCGATGCGGTAGTCGATCGGCTTGCAGACGCCGTTGTTGGACTTCTCGGCCGAGCAGGCGGTGAGGCCGACGACGAGGTCGGCCTCGGCCCGCAGCACGAAGCGGTCGCCCGCCCGGGACGTCGGGGGGTCGATGTGCAGCTCGCCGCCGCGCTCGTTCCACACGTTCATGAAGATGTTGAGCGTCGTCGAGATGCGGTCCGGGTCGACGCCGAAGGTCGCCATGTTCGTCGCGAGGTTCTCGAAGCAGCTCGGGTGGTAGGCGCCCTCGAACTCGGGGTAGAGCAGGTCGAAGGTCTGCTGCGAGCAGGGCGTCAACAGGATGTCGTGGTGCCCGCACGTGTCCTCGACGACGGTCGCCATCGGCCGGCTGCGGTTGCTGTAGAGGACCGAGCCGGTGGTCACGGCGGTCGAGTTCGCGTAGTCGATGGTGCGGCCGGAGCTGAACCACTCGTCGCGGTCGTCGTCCATGACGGCGAAGAAGTCGCTGACCTGCTCGCCGGTCGGGTCGACGACGGTGAGGCGCTGCCCTGCGCGGAGCACGAAGGCGGTGCCGGTCTGAGGGGCGAGCCGGGTCAGGTCCATGCCGTCACGGTAGCTGCCGGCCGGTTGCAGCACAGGGCCGCCGGGGCCGAAGAGACGGTCGGTCGTGAGCCGTGCGTCCTGCGAGATCGTCATCCTTGCTCCCCGGTGTCGGTCGTGCGTCGGGTCGGTCGTGCGTCGGGTCGGTCGTGCGTCGGGTCGGTCGTGCGTCGGGTCGTGCGCGCCTGGTCGGCGTCGCGGACGTCGAGGGGTGGCTCCCACCCCGCGGCGTGCCGGCGCCCGGAGTACTGCATGGCCTCGCTGCTGTCGCCGTGGTCGGCGACCATCGGGTTGACGAAGCCCTGGAGGTCTTCGTCGCGCCGGCGGATCGTCGTGCGCATGCCCTCGAAGCGTCCCTCGGCCCGCAGCTCCTCGAACTGGTCGTGCGGGTTGAAGACGAGCGTCGGCAGCGGCGCGCGGCGGGCCACGCGCGAGGCGGCAGGGTGCAGTCCGACGATGAAGTACGCCGTGCCACCGGCGGAGAACGCGAAGTGCGGGTCGTTGGGGTCCGAGCCCACCCCGTCGGCCCACGAGCGGTCGTCGGCGTCGTGGATCCGCTGGAGCAGCTCGAAGAGGGCGGACTCGAAGCCGGCCTCGTCGGTGGGCAGGGGCCCGCGGAAGGTGGCGATGAAGGAGTGGAAGCCGCTCTCGCCCTCGATGGACCGGGCGAAGGCGGCCAGCCGCTCGAGCAGCTGCGCGGGCACGTCCGGGTCGTCCATGTCGTCGAGCACGGCGTGCGCGACGCTGCCGCGGCGGAAGACGGACTTGGCCCCGAGGCAGGGGAACTCGGCGTGGGTGACCATGAGCTCGAGGGCCCGGACCACGTCGTCGTCGGAGGCGTGGGCAAGGTCCATGTCGGCGAGCATGGCCAGGGTCGTCTCGAGCCCGTGCCGCTCGTCGGGGGCCTGCAGCCCGGGCGCCGTGGTCGGCGTGGGGGCTTCGGTGCGCGTATCCGTTGACATGTCGGACTCCTCCCGTGCAGGCAGGACGTACCCACCTCGGGTTCGCTTCACGCGCAACCTTGGACGCGCCCCGGACGGACCCGCACCGAACCCTGGACGGCGCGAGCCGGCGGACCGCCCGACGGAGGCGGACAGCGGGTGACAGCGCGGCGGCATACAGTGTCGTCCGTGTCCCCCCGAGCCCTCGTGATCGACGACGAGACCCCTGTGGCGCGGACCCGGCGCGCCCGGAAGATGTACCGCGCCCTCCACGAGCGCTACCCCTACGCCCACTGCGAGCTCGACTTCAGCACGCCCCTCGAGCTGCTCGTCGCGACGATCCTGTCGGCGCAGACCACCGACGTCGGGGTCAACAAGGTGACGCCCATCGTCTTCGCGAAGTACCAGACGGCTGCCGACTACGCGAACGCCGACCGCGCCGAGCTCGAGACGATCATCCAGCCGACCGGCTTCTACCGCGCCAAGACCGACTCGCTCATCAAGCTCGGCATCGCCCTCGTCGAGCGCTTCGACGGCGAGGTGCCCCCGCGGCTCAAGGACCTCGTGACCCTGCCCGGTGTCGGCCGCAAGACCGCCAACGTCGTGCTCGGCAACGCGTTCGACATCCCGGGCATCACCGTCGACACGCACTTCGGGCGCCTCGTGCGCCGCTTCGGCTGGACCGAGGAGGAGGACCCGGTCAAGGTCGAGCACGAGATCGGCCGGCTCTTCATGCGCAAGGACTGGACGATGCTCAGCCACGTCGTCATCTTCCACGGCCGCCGCACCTGCCACGCCAAGAAGCCGGCCTGCGGGGCGTGCCCGGTGGCGCGCTGGTGCCCGAGCTACGGCGCCGGCGAGACAGACCCCGACAAGGCGGCGAAGCTCCTGAAGTACGAGCTGGCCCCGAAGTGACGAGCACCGTCAGCCGGATCGCGTATGCCGGCAGGTCGGGTTCCATCGAGCCCTCCCCGGCGCTCGGGGCGGGGGCCGTGCCGCGCCCCGCGTGGATGGACGAGCTCGCGGTGCGCCTCGAGGAGGTCGCACCCGAGTGGTTCTCGCGCTTCCTGCCCCCGGAGGAGGGCGGCCGCGAGTCGGCGGTGCTCATCCTCTTCGGCCCCCCACCTGCCGGGGCCGACGACGACAGCGAGCACGTCGTGCTCATCGAGCGCTCGCACACCATGCGCACCCAGCCGGCCCAGATCGCCTTCCCCGGTGGCTCCCGCGACCCCGAGGACGACGACCTCGTCGCGACGGCGCTGCGCGAGGCCGAGGAGGAGACGGGCGTCGACCCCGCGGGTGTCGACGTCGTGGCCCAGCTGCCCTCGCTCTTCCTCGCGCCGGCGCAGTTCGTCGTCGCGCCGGTGCTCGGCTGGTGGGCCCAGCCCTCGCCCATCGGGGTCCGCGACCCGGCCGAGGTGCACGACGTGCTCTCGGTGCCGGTCTCGCACCTCGTCGACCCGGCCACCCGCTTCTCGGTGACGCACCCGTCCGGCTACGTCGGCCCCGGCTTCGACCTCGACCACCTGCTCCTCTGGGGCTTCACCGCCGGGCTCATCAGCAGCGTCCTCGAGCTCGGCGGCCTGTCACGGCCGTGGGATCCTGAGATCAGGCGCGAGCTCCCCGAGCGCTACCTGGGAGGGAGGCGTCCATGACCGGCAGCGTCGTGCTCGACATCGCCCTGGTCCTGCTCCTGCTGGCCTACGCCTACTCCGGCTACCGGCAGGGCCTCATCCAGAGCGTCTTCTCGCTCGTCGGCTTCTTCGTGTTCGCCATGTTCGCGGTGTGGCAGCTGCCCGAGATGCTCGCCCGCTGGGAGGCGGTCGCCGACAACGACCGCACGCGCGTGCTCGTGCTCATCCTCGGCGTCGTGGCCTTCGGGTGGCTCGGCCAGTACCTCGGCAGCCTCCTCGGATCACGGATCCGGCGCCAGGTCGGCCAGACGTCGCTGCGCCGGGTCGACTCGGCCCTGGGCGCCGTCGTCGTCATGCTCGCCGCCAGCCTCATCATCTGGTTCATCGGCGGCGCGCTGCGCACGGCGGGCAACCCGTCGCTGTCCAAGGCGATGGCCGAGTCGAAGGTGCTGCAGGTCGTCAACTCCGTCGTCCCCGAGCAGACCGGGCAGGTCTTCGCGAGCTTCCGCGGTTTCCTGTCGAGCCAGGGCTTCCCCCAGGTGTTCGGCGATCTCGCTCCCGAGCCGATCACGCCGGTGCAGGACCCCGACCCCGAGGTCGCGCAGTCGCCGGCCATCCGCGAGGCCGGCCGGTCCGTCGTCAAGGTGACGACCCAGTCCCAGTCGTGCCAGCGCGGCCAGGAGGGCACCGGCTGGGTGCTCTCGCCGGGCCGGATCGTCACCAACGCCCACGTCGTCGCCGGCGCCGACGAGGTGCGGGTGGAGGGCGGCGACCAGACGCTGCGGGCCCGAGTCGTCGTCTTCGACGCGCGCCGCGACCTCGCCGTGCTCAGCGTGCCGGGGCTCTCGCTGCCGGCGCTCCCGCTCGGCGGCGAGCTGAAGCGCGGAGACTCGGCCGCGGTCCCGGGCTACCCGCTCGACGGCCCCTACCGCGTCGTCTCGGCCCGTGTCCGGGCCCAGCTCGAGGCCCGAGGGCTCGACATCTACGGCCGCGAGCGCGTGATCCGCGAGATCTACTCGCTCGCCGCGACCGTCCAGCCGGGCAACTCGGGCGGGCCCCTGCTCGACACCGAGGGGCGCGTCGTCGGGGTCATCTTCGCCAAGTCGCTCGAGGACGACTCGACCGGCTACGCCCTGACCCTCGCCGAGGCACGGCCGGTGCTCGACCAGGCCACGTCGGCCGGGGCGGCGGTCGACACCGGCTCGTGCGTCGCCGGCTGACCCTCCGAGCCCGTCGACTCCGACCCACCTCGCCCACTTCTTTCAACCGTCGAGAGGCCACAAACCGGGGTCGCTCCTCCGTCGCGACCCCGGTTTGTGGCCTCTCGACGGTGGGGGACGGGCCGAGTCTGGCCTTTCGACGGTGGGGACGGGCCGGTTTGTGGCCTTTCGACGGTGGAAGGATCGGGGGGTGCGCATCGACAGTCCCGGGCTGACCACCGATCTCGACCTGCTGCGGCTGCAGGGCTCCACCGTGACCGACCACGGCGACCACCTCGTCGTGCGGACCCCGGCCAACCCGACCTTCTGGTGGGGCAACTTCCTGCTCGTGCCGACCGCGGCCCGCTCGGACGAGGTCGAGCGGTGGACCTCGCGTTTCGAGGCCGAGCTGCCGGACGCCCATCACCGGGCGATCGCCTTCACGCAGCCGGGCGGCGACACCGAGGCCTGGGCCGCCCACGGCTGGGACGTCGAGGTCGACGTCGACCTCGCCACGACGTCGGTGCCGGCTCCCGCGGCCGCAGCGGACGGCATACTGCTCCGTGCGCTCGAGTCCGACGACGACTGGGAGCAGTCGGCGCACGTCGGCGGGAGCGATACCCCCGAGGACCGGCGCGACGGGCGTCTCGTCTTCGAGCGGCGGCGGGCGGCGGCGCAGCGCGCGCTCGTCGAGTCGGGGCGGGCGCGGTGGTTCGGGGCGTTCGGTGGCGACCGGCTCGTCGCGAACCTCGGCATCGTGCGGCTCGGTGACCTCGCGCGCTACCAGGACGTCGTCACGCTCGAGAGCCACCGGCGACGGGGCATCGCGGGCGCGCTCGTGCGGGCCGCGGGGGAGTGGGCGCTCGAGGACCCTGCCGTCGGGCGGCTCGTCATCGTCGCCGAGGACGGCGGGCCCGCGATCGGGCTCTACCAGCGGGCCGGCTTCGCCGAGGTCGCCCGCCACGTCGGCGTCTCCCGCGCCCCGTCGCCCACCTGACCCACGAAACCCCGTCGAGTGGTCACTTCCGTACGGGCTGGGGCGTGTACGGGAGTGACCACTCGAGTGGGTGGACGGGTGGTGGTGGGGGCGTATGCCGGGTCGCTCAGTCGGCCTTGACGGCGAGGACCGGGCAGGTGGCGTCGAGCAGCAGGCGCTGCGCGGTCGAGCCGAGCAGCAGCTTGCCGACCGCGCTGCGGTGCCGGATGCCGATGACGAGCATCCGTGGCTGCTCCCGCTCGACGACGTCGAGCAGCTGGTCGGCGGGGTCGGTGCCGTGCTCGATGCGGCGCACCTCGTGCATCACCCCGGACTCCGCCAGGTCGGCGTCCAGCCGGTCGAGGTCCGAGCCCTCGGCGCGGTGGGCGTCGACGAGCTTGTCGTCGCGGGACATGTTGATGACGAGCACCGACTCGTCGTGCGCCTTCGCCTCGGCGATGGCGGCGGCGAGGGCCGCCTCGCCCTGCGGGGTGGGGATGTAGCCGACGAGGATCGTCATGCCATGACCTCCGTCGTCGCCGTGGTGCTCGAGCCCGGGCCACCGTCGCCGTCCCGGCCGTGTCCACGACCCCGGCCGATCAGCCTGCCGACGACCGGCCACAGCAGCACGAGTGCGATGATCGCGTAGCAGACCCAGGCGACGGGGCCGCCGACGAGGCCGCTGAGGTCGCCGCCCGAGAGCTGGAGCGAGCGTCGCCCCTGCAGCTCGGCGAGCGGGCCGAGGATGACGCCGATGATGAGCGGCAGCACCGGCAACCCGAAGCGGCGCAGCGCGAAGCCGACCATGCCCAGCACGAGCAGGAGGAGCAGGTCGAACGGCTGGGCGTTGACGGCATACGCCCCCATGGAGGCGAAGAAGAGGATGCCGGCGTAGAGGTAGGGACGCGGGATCTGGAGCAGCTTGGCCCAGGCCGGGGCGAGTGGCAGGTTGAGCAGCAGCAGCATCGTGTTGCCGACGAAGAGGCTCGCGATGAGCGTCCAGACGAGCACCGGCTGCTTCTCCATGAGCAGCGGCCCGGGCTCGAGGCCCCAGCCCTGCAGGGCGGCCAGCATGATCGCGGCCGTCGCGTTGGTGGGCAGCCCGAGCGCGAGCATCGGGACCAGGGTGCCGGCGGCCGAGGCGTTGTTGGCCGCCTCGGGTCCGGCGACGCCCTCGATGGCGCCCTTGCCGAACTCCTCCGGTCGCTTCGAGAGCTTGCGCTCCGTCATGTACGACAGGAAGGTCGGGATCTCGGCGCCACCGGCGGGGAGCGCTCCGAAGGGGAAGCCGAACGCGGTGCCGCGCAGCCACGGCTTCCACGAGCGGCCCCAGTCGTCGCGCCCCATCCACGGGCGGCCGACCGGGATGACACCGGCAGCCTTGCGCCGCAGGTGGGCCGCGACCCAGAGTGCCTCGCCGACGGCGAAGATGCCGACCGCGACGACGACGACGTCGATGCCGTCGGCGAGCTGCGCGGTCCCGAAGGTCATGCGCTGCTGGCCGGTCACCTTGTCGATGCCGATGAGCCCGATGGCGAGGCCGATGAGCAGGGCCGCGAAGCCGCGGATGCGCGAGCTGCCGAGCACCGCGCTCGCGCCGGCGAAGGCCAGCAGCATGATCGCGAAGTACTCAGGGGCGCCGAGGCTGACGGCGAACTTCACGACCTGCGGCATGACCAGTGCGAGCAGCAGCGTGCCGATCGTGCCGGCGACGAAGGAGCCGATGGCCGCGGTGGCGAGCGCCTGGGCGGCCCGACCCGCCTTGGCCATCTTGTTGCCCTCGATGGCCGTCACGACCGAGGAGGACTCACCGGGGGTGTTGAGCAGGATCGAGGTCGTCGAGCCGCCGTACATGCCGCCGTAGAAGATGCCGGCGAACATGATGAGGGCCTGCGTCGGCTCGAGGCCGTACGTGACCGGGAGCAGCAGGGCGACGGTCATGGCCGGCCCGATGCCCGGGAGGACGCCGACGGCCGTGCCGATGGTGACGCCGATGAGGGCGAAGAGGAGGTTCATCGGGGTCAGGACGTGCCCGAACCCGTCGATGAGGTTGGCGAAGTTGTCCATCAGAGGATTCCTTGCAGCACGCCGGCGGGCAGGTTGACGTCGAGCCCGATGGCGAAGGCGTAGAAGGTGGCGAGCGCGAGGCCCAGGCCGAAGAGCAGACCGCGCACGTGGTGGCGGTTGCCGAGGGCGAAGGCCGAGCCGGCGAAGAGGATGGTGCCGCTGATGACCCAGCCGAGCGGCTCGATGAGCAGCGCGTTGAGGATGAAGAAGCCGGCGAGCATGCCGAGGGTCTTCCAGTCCGAGCCGGTCGAGAGGTCGACGTCCTCGCCCTCCTCGGCGCTGCCGACGCCGCCGCGGTAGACGTCGACGGCATACAGCACTGCGGTCACGAGCAGCAGGATGCCGAGGATGATCGGCACGGGACGGGGACCCACGGGGTCGTTGCTGCTCGTCGCGTGACCGATGCGGGCCGCGTCGAAGAGCAGCAGCCCGCCGAGGACCGCGAGGAACGCGCACATGCCGTACTGTGCGCGGTCCCCGCGGGCCTGCGTGGGCACCCCGTCGGACGTGTCGACGGACGCGGCGGTGGGGCTGCTCGGCCCACCGGCAGGCGCGTCGCGCGTGGGGTCGGGGGTGTGGTCCGACATGGTCAGCTGGCCAGTCCGAGGGTGGTGAGGATCTCGGCGACCGAGGCGTCCTGCTCCTTGAGGAAGGTGCCGAACGCGTCACCGGTCACGAAGGCGTCGGTCCAGCCGCGCTTCGCCATCTCGTCCTTCCAGCCCTGCGAGGCGTGCATCTTCGTCAGCGCGTCGATCCACGTGGCCTTGTCGGCGTCGGAGATGCCGGGAGGGGCCACGATGCCGCGCCAGTTGGTGAAGACGAGGTCGATGCCGGACTCCTTGAGGGTCGGCACGTCGGGCAGGGCGTCGATGCGCTTGTCGCTCGTCACCGCGAGGACCTTGACCTGGCCGGCCTTGACCTGGTCGAGGAACTCGCCGAAGCCGCTGGCACCGAAGGAGATCTTGTTGCCGATGAGGGCCGGGAGCAGCTCGCCGCCGCCGTCGAAGCCGATGTAGCTGACGGTCTTGGGATCGATGCCGACGGCCTTGGCCAGCTGCATCGGGAGCAGGTGGTCGGGTCCGCCCGGGGACGAGCCGCCACCGACGTTGACCTTCTTCGGGTCGGCCTTCCACGCCGCGACGAGCGCCTTGACGTCCGTGTAGGGCGAGTCCTTCGGCACGACGATCGCGCCGGCCTCCTCGATGAGCTTGGCGATGGGGGTGGTGTCGTTGAGGGTGGCCTGGCTCTTCTGCGTGTAGGCGGCGCCGACGACGCCGAGGCCCATCTGCATGGCGAGCTTGCCGTTGCCCTTCTCGTTGACCGTGCGCTGCAGGCCGACGGTGCCGCCGGCGCCCGGGAGGTTGAAGACCTGGATCGCGCTGGTGATCTTGGCGGCCTCCATGACCTTGGCCGCGGTGCGGGCGGTCGTGTCGTAGCCGCCGCCGGGCGCGTTGGGGACCATGATCTGGAGGTTGCTGGCGGGGGAGCCGCCGGCCGCGCCGGTGGCGGCGTCGTCCTTCTTGGCGGTGGCGCCGCAGGCCGAGAGGGCCAGGGCGGTGACGCCGACGGTGACGCCGAGCAGGACGGACCTGCGGGCGGGAGTGCGAGTGCTCATCGTTGAGGTCTCTTTCGCGTTCTGTGGCTGGAACGGCATGATCGTGGCCTGCGTCACGACGCCGTGTCGCCCTTGTGTCAGCAATGAAGGTTGAGTTCGTTTTGGTCACGCAGAGACCGGGCCGCTTCGGTCGCCTCTCCCTCGCCGGGCAGCTGCTCGTCGTGCAGATGGTCATCCTCCTCGGGGTGCTCGTGACGGTCGCGCTGGTGTCCCTCGCGCAGTCGGAGTCGACGTTCACGCGCACCGAGGGCCGTCGGGTGTCGGCCGTCGCCGAGCAGCTCGCGAGCACTCCGATCGTGCGCACCGAGATGGGTCCCGGCGGGATCGTCAACGTGCTCCCGGCCGTCGTGCAGTCGGTCGTGACGCAGTACAACGTCACGTCGGTGACGATCGCGGACGCCGACGAGATCGCGCGGGTGTCGTCGGACCCGACGATCGACAAGACCCGGATCCCGCTCGGCGCGCCGGCCGTCGGCGAGGGAGCGAGCTGGACGGGCGTCATGGACGTGCGCGGTGAGCGGATGCTCGTCGCGCAGAGCCCGCTGCTCTACACCCCGACGTCGTCGTCGGAGTCGGCGCCGCTGCCCGTCGGCGCCCAGCTGGGCACCGTCATGGTCGCCGTGCGTATGCCGTCCGCTCTCGACCGCCTGCAAGGTGCGTCGTCGTACCTGCCGACCTACCTCGGCATCGCCCTCGTGCTCGGTGGAGTGGGCTCGTGGCTGCTCGCGCGACGCATCAAGCGGCAGACGCTCGGTCTCGAGCCGGCCGAGATCACGGGCCTCGCCGAGAGCCGCGAGGCCATGCTCTTCGGTCTGGCCGAGGGGGTCGTCGCGCTCGACACGAACGAGCGGATCACCTTGGTCAACAACGTCGCCCAGCGCCTGCTCGACCTCCCGGAGCACGCCGTGGGGATGCGTCTCGACGACCTGCCGATCGGTCCACGACTGCGGGACGTGCTGCGCGGCGTGACCGACGAGACCGACGAGATCGACGAGACCGACGAGGACGGGTCGCGCGGGACGGAGGACGTGGCGAGCGACGCCGCGGGTGGCGCGAGCGGCGCCGGAGTGCGTCAGGCGCCGCGCGACCAGGTGGTGCTGCGGCGTGGACGGGTGCTCGTCATGAACCGCATGGAGGTCAGCAAGGACGGCCGGCCGCTCGGGTCGGTGACGACGCTGCGCGACCGCACCGAGCTCGCCGACCTCGAGCGCGAGATCGGCTCGTTCCGCAGCACGACCGAGCTGCTCCGGGCGCAGGCGCACGAGTTCGCCAACCAGCTCCACACGATCTCGGGGCTCATCCAGCTCGGGGAGTACGACGAGGTCGTCGGCTACGTCGACGCGGTGAGCGAGCACCGGGCCCAGCTCGACCTGACGGTGTCGCGCCGCATCCGCGACACGGCCGTGACGGCGCTCGTCATGGCCAAGGCCGCGCAGGCGACCGAGCGCCGGGTCGAGCTCCGGGTCTCGGACGACACGTCGCTCGGCCGCATCGGCCAGCGGGACTCGGCGGACGTCGCCGCCGTCGTCGGCAACCTCGTCGACAACGCGATCGACGCCGCCGCGTCGTCCGAGGGCCCCGACAAGTGGGTCGAGCTGACGATCCGGCAGGACGCGAGCTCGCTCGAGGTCAGCGTCGTCGACTCGGGGCCCGGCATCGCGCCCGAGGTCGTGACCGAGGTCTTCACCCACGGCTACACGACGAAGGCGGCCCGGGCGGGGGAGCGTGGCATCGGGCTGGCGCTGACGCGGCTGATCTGCCAACGTCGGGGCGGCGAGGTCGAGGTCGAGAGCACCCCGACGGGCGCGAAGTTCGTCGCCCGCCTCACCGTCGAGGCCGCCACCGGGCACGCGGAGGAGAAGCGATGATCACGGTGCTCGTCGTCGACGACGACTTCATGGTGGCCCGCATCCACCGTGGCTTCGTCGAGCGCGTCGACGGCTTCGAGGTCGTCGGCACCGCCCGGACGGGCGACGAGGCGCTGTCGATGGTGGCCGACCTCCGGCCCGACCTCGTGCTGCTCGACCTCTACCTCCCCGACGCGTTCGGGCTCGACGTCGTCACGCGCCTGCGCGCGGCCGGGCACACGTGCGACGTGCTCGTCATCACCGCGGCCAAGGAGGCCGACGCGGTGCGGGCCGCGGTGCGCCAGGGCGTCGTCGGCTACCTCCTCAAGCCCTTCGCCTTCGCCGACCTCGAGCAGCGACTCAAGACGTATGCCGCCGAGCGGGCGCGCGATCTCAGCGACGACCTGACGCAGGAGGAGATCGACGCGGCGTTCTCCACGCAGCCGGTCGGCCGGGGCCCGGTGGCCGCGCTGCCGAAGGGTCTCAGCGCCGAGACGGCGGAGGCGGTCGAGAAGGCGCTCCGCGAGTCGGGCGAGACCCTGTCGGCGACGGAATGCGCTGAGGCCGTGGGCATCTCGCGGGTCAGCGCCCGACGCTACCTCGAGCACTTCGTCTCGTTCGGTCAGGCCGAGGTGACCCTGCGCTACGGCGCGACCGGTCGCCCCGAGCGTCGCTACCGCTGGGTCTGACCGCCCGAGCCCACCACGCACGCAGGGCCCCGTCCGGGTGGACGGGGCCCTGCGGCATACGTGCTCGGAGGTGGGCCGGCGCCCGCCCGTCAGCGGACGGTGACCCGACGCAGCGCGCTGCTCGAGCCGACGAAGGCGCTCGACCCGCGGTAGACCCACATGTAGTCGACCGACGCGCTGGGTGCGTGCGCGTAGGAGACCGTGCCCGTCGAGGTCGACGTGCGCGTCACCGTGAGGTTCCACGTCGTCGAACCGACCTTGCGCCAGTAGAGCTGGACCGGGACGCCGGCGATGGCGCCACCGGTGTCGCGTCGGGTCAGCTTGCTCGTCAGGGTGACCGAGCGTCCCTTCGTCAGCGAGGTCGTGCTGGAGCCGATGGTCTCCGCGGTGCCGACGAGCTTGCCCCAGGCGGACGGGCTGTACTTGCCCGACCGGTCCTTGGCCCAGATCTTGAAGCTGTAGGTCGTGCCCTGCGCGAGGGTGACCGTGGCGCTCGTCGCGGTGCCCGAGTAGACCCCCGTGCCGGCGGTGACGTTGGCCGGAGGCGTGGATCCCGTTGCCATCCGGACGATGTAGCGGTCGAGGTCGTTGACCGCCGGAGCCTTCCACGTCAGCGTCGCGGCGCGCAGTGCTCCGGTCGCCTTGAACGAGCCGACCGCTGCCGGGGCGAGGTCGACGGTGCGGAAGGTCGACGAGCTGACCTCGGCCATGGTCGCCCCGGACGAGTCCTTCACGCCCGAGACGAGCAGGCGGTAGGGCGCGTAGTCGTAGAGTGCGGCCGTAGGCCTGATCGTCGCGGTGCGCTTGGCGGCGTCGTAGGCCACGGTGGCCGGGACGACGCTGCCGGTGCGGCCGTTGACGACGCGCACGGTCGAGGTGGTCACCGTCGAGGCGTTGACGTCGCGGGCGAAGGTCACCGTCGGCGTCGTCGTGACCGGCAGACCGCTGCCGAAGTCGGCCGGCCAGGTGCTCCGGACGAGGTGCTGCGCTCCGGTCGGCGTGGGTGCGCCGGCGTTGGAGAGCAGGTCGAGACCGTTGTAGGACGCCGCGACGGCATCGATCCTGCCGTCACCCGTGAGGTCCCCGACGGCCAGACCGGTGAGGTCGTAGCTCGACGGGGAGTTGGCGAAGCTGCCGCTGGCCGCCAGGAGCGTGCCGTCGGCACGCTGCTCGACGACGCTGACGGTGGACCAGCCGCCGTGGGCCATGACGAAGTCGGTGCGGCCGTCGCCGGTGACGTCGGCGGCCTCGAGGGCCTCCGGGATGTCGGGGACGACCATGCTCGTCGGCGTCGCGGCGAGGGTGTGGTCGGCCGCCTGGTGCCAGACGAGCAGGCGGCTGGACGGGCGGTTGCCCCCGGTGGCGGCGACGAGGTCGGTGCGCCCGTCACCGTTGGCGTCGGCGACCGCGATGGCGTTGGTGCCCGAGTCCCCGGGCACCGTCTGCGACGTCGGGATCCAGCCGGCGGTCGTGTTGTGGAGGACCACCACGGTGTCGCCGCGGCTGCCGGCGACGTCGGGGCGACCGTCGCCGTCGAGGTCCCCGATGACGAGCTTCCTGGCACCGGCGGCGTCGACGACGGTGCGGACCCACGACCCGTCCGTCTGTGCCAGGAGGACGGCGATCTCGGTGTCTGTCGACTGGACGAGGTCGGTGCGACCGTCGCCGTCGAGGTCACCGGCCGCGACGAACGTCGTGCCCGTCGTGTCGGGGACGACCTGCGGCGTGGCCAGCACGTGGGTGTCGGTCTGGCGGAAGATCTGGATGCCGAGGTCGGTCGAGACGACGACGTCGCGGTTGGTGTCACCGTCGAGCTGCGTGGTCACGACGTTCCGGACGACGGAGGCGCCGGACGTCTCGTAGGCGACGGGGGCCAGGAGTCCGCCGGTCGACTGCTGGCGCAGGACGTGGAGCTGGCCCGTGCTGCTGCCCGGGACCACGCCGGCGACGACGTCGCCCCTGGAGTCGCCGGTGACGTCGCCGTAGGCGAGGGGTCCGTAGGCAGCCCCGGGCACGACCTGCGTCGCGGGGTTGAGGATGCCGGCGCCGCCGGGCTCGATGGACAGCGAGTAGTCGCGGTCGTCCCGGGCGCCGTTGAAGTTGCGGACGGTGACGTAGTGCGGGCCGCCGGTGAGGCGGACCGTCGCGGTCTCGGCCTCGCCCTCGGCCGTCTGGTCGACCTCGGCGACGAGCCTGAGGTTCTCGTCGTAGACCGCGAGGACCGGGTCGACGTTCTGGGCGGCGTTGCTGTCGAACCACGGCGGCGTCAGGGTGAAGGTCACCTGGCGCTGGCTCGGCACGTCGAAGCGCCACCAGTCGACGTCGCCCTCGGTGGACAGCGAGCCGTAGGTGAGCCCCGCGGACTCGCGGCCGAGGGCGCGGGAGGGGACGTCGTTGGGCTCGTTGACGCCGTTGGACGGCTGGGCGACGTCGGCCGCCCAGCCGCCGCCGAGGGCGTTGGTCGCGTCGACGATGCCGGCGCCGTAGTAGGGGTCGATGCCGCGCGGGCCCGCGTCGCGAGCGGTCGTGCGCAGCCGGGCCGCGATCTGCGCCGGGGTCATCGACGGGGTCTGGCTGCGCAGCAGCACGGCGATGCCCGCCACGATGGGTGCGGAGAACGACGTGCCGTCGCCGAAGTAGTAGTCGCTGTTGCGCTCGGTCGAGAGGATGCCCCAGCCGGGAGCCGCGACGTCGACCCACGAGCCGTGGGTGCTGAAGTAGGTGAGCGTGCCGGCGTCGTCCGTCGCGGCGACGGCGATGGCCTCGGCGTAGGCCGCGGGGTACTCCGGACGGTCGCCGCCGGAGTTGCCCGCCGCGACGATGACGACGGCGCCCTTGCCGACGGCGTACTTCACGGCGTCGTGCAGTGCGGGACTGTCGTCGGGACCGCCGAGCGACATGTTGATGATCCGGGCGCCGTGGTCGGCCGCCCACCTGATGCCCTGGACGATGTCGGAGTCGGTGCCCTTGCCCTGCGAGTTGAGCACCTTGACCGGCATGACCTTCGCGTTCCACGCGACGCCGGCGATGCCCTCGGCGTTGTTGGTCTCGGCGGCGATGATGCCCGCGACCATCGAGCCGTGTCCCCTGTCGTCGCTCGCCGCCCCGGCCGCGATGCCGACGTCGGTGATCGCGTTGAAGCCGGCGACGGTGCGACCGGTGAGGTCGGGGTGCTTGCCGTTGACGCCGGTGTCGAGGACTGCGACGACCTGCGAGAGCGAGCCCTTCGAGCGGTCCCACGCGGTGGGCATCCGCACCGTCTTGAGGTACTCCTGCTCGCGCGTCGTGGCGTAGAAGTAGTCGTTGGGGGTGGCGCTGGCCTCGCGGACGTAGTCGAGCGTGACCTCGGCGACCGACGGGTCGGCGCTGAGGCGGCTGGCGAGCTCGTCGGCGCGGCCGGTCGTCGTGACCTTGACGAAGTCCGTGCCGGCGAGCGCCTGCGCGCCCCGGCCGCCGCGGCTCTGCACGGCCGTGTCACGGGTGGCCAGGCCGGCTGACTTCTTGAACTTGACGAGCACCGTGTGCGGGTCGTGCTCCGTCGCGTTCTTGGCGTTGCGCGCGGGGTGAGGCAGGTGCTTGGCCGCGACCTTCTTCGCCGACGGGGTGGGTGCCGCCGAAGCGGTGGTGGACGTGGTGAGGACCGTGACGGGCGCGATGAGCGCAAGCGTCAGGACCGCGGCGAAAGGCCGGCGACCGAGCATGGAGGAGCCCCTGTGAGAAGTGAAGATGCGAGCGCATCATGGCAGAGCACGTGGTCCCGGATGTCAGGAACGACCTGACTTCTGCACGGATGTGCACCCACGGCGGAGCGTACGTGGCCCCGAGCACCCGGGCACACGGCATACGCCATCGGGCGGAGGGCGTATGCCGGGTGCTGGGCTCGGGGGGAGAGGTGCGGCCCGCCGACCACAGGGGAAGATCGGCGGGCCGCGTCGCGGGCACCCTGTCGGGTGCGGTTCGTGGGGGCTCGTCAGCCCAGGTGGGCGGCGTCGATCGCCGACTGGAGGCTCTGCTGGTAGGCCTCGCTCGTGTAGGTGGCGCCGCTGACGACGTCGATCTGGGCCGACTGCGCGGCCAGGGCCTCCTGCCTCAGCGTCGGGGCGGCGCCGGCGCTGATGGACACCGACGTGCGGGAGCTGTCGGTGAGCTGGAGGGCGTGGACGTTGGTGATCCTCGTGCCCGTGAAGCTGACGCGCACCTGGACGGAGCCGTACTGCGTCCCGACGACGGCGCCGTCGACGGTGCCGGAGCGGGGTGCGGCGGCGGCTGCCTTGGGGGCCGCGCCCGACGTCTTCGAGCCGCTCGACGTCTTCGAGCTGCCCGACGCCCTGGTGGCGCCGGAGGTCTTCGCGCTGCCGGAGGGCCTCGGCGGTGCGGCGGCGACGGGCGTGCCGGCCTTGGCCGACGAGAGGATGTGGACGCCCGTGACGGCGGCGTGCTTCGGCGCGAGCCCGGTGGCCCAGGACGCGCTCAGCGTGACGATGCCGGCCAGGCCGACGAGGGCGGTCGTTGCCTTCCTCACCAGGAGAACCTTTCGTCGTGGATGTGGGCCTTGGGGATGCCGCCCTCGAGGAGGCTGCGGTGGACGAGGTTCATCCAGCCGCCGGGGCCGCACAGGTAGGCCTCGTGGCGGCGCAGGTCGGGGACGAGCTCGGCGAGCCGCTCGGCGTCGGGGACCGGCCGGCCGCCGGAGTGGTCGGGTGGCAGCCACGAGCCGTTCACCGGGGGGCCGACGAGGAGGAGCAGCTGGTGGCCGCCGACGGCGGTGAGGTGCTCGAGCTCGTGGCGCAGGGCGAGCTGTGACTCGTCGTTGGCGCGGTAGACGACGGTGACGTCGCCGGGCCCGGCGTGGCCGTGGCGCACGAGCTCCTCGAGGATCGAGCGGACAGGCGTGACGCCGATGCCGGCGGCGAGGAGCAGGACGCGACGGCGCACGCGCCGGCGGGCGGTGAAGGCGCCGTACGGGCCCTCGAAGAGGACGCGCGTGCCGGGTCGCAGGTGGGCCAGGCGGCTCGAGTGGTCGCCGAGCTCGCGCACCGTGATGCGGAGGTGGCGGCCGTCGGGGGCGCTCGAGATCGACCACGGGTGGGCGGTCCTGAGCAGGCGGGGGCTGACGAAGCGCCAGTTGAGGTACTGGCCGGCGCGGACCGGGAGCGTGTCGAGGTGGCGTCCCTTCATCCACACCGACCACACGCCGGCTGCCTCCTCGACGACGTCGGTGACGCGCAGCTGGTGACGCAGGCTGCGGGCGACGGGGACGAGCAGGCGCCACCAGAGGACGCTGGCCGCGACGAGGACGAAGAGGGTCCACCAGTAGGTGCGCACCCACGGCGAGGCGGTGAAGTCCGAGCCGATCGACAGCTCGTGCGGCACGGCGAGGACGACGGCGGCATACGACGTCAGGTGCACGACGTGCCACCACTCGTAGGAGAGGCGACGGCGCGCGATGCTGACCGACGTCACGGCGATGACGACGAGCAGGGCGGTCGCGAGGAAGGCGAAGAGGAGGTCGCTGCCGCCGGTGAGCAGCCGGAACGACTCGACGACCGGCGCGAACGGGCCGTGCAGGTCGTCGCGCGCGGCGTGGCCGACGACGATGGCGCCGACGTGGACGAGCACGAGCGGGACGGTGACGCGGCCGAGGACGCGGTGCGCCTTGAGCGCCCGGTCCATCCCGTAGACGCGGTCGATCCACGGCACGCGGGCGGCGAGGAGCAGCTGGATGAGGAGCAGGTCCATCGCGACGAGGCCGGTGAGGCGCCCGACGGCGATGAGGGTGGTGCTGCCCGGGCCGGCGACGAGGTCGTGGCTGCCCCTGCCGAGGAGGAACTGCGCCACGACGGCGAGCAGGCTCGCGATGGCGAGAGTCTCGAGGAGGTCGCCCGTGCGGGCCTGCCAGCGGCGGAAGTCCGTGCCGGCACGCAGGGCGCGACGGACCCGGCTCGGGGTCCCGCGGTGTGGTGCGATGGTGGTGCTCACGTAGACGATGGTGGTCACGTGATCTCAGAAAGTTATGAGACGGGAAGGGGAGGGTCGGTCCATGACCACGTCGCCGATCCGCCCACGACTGCTGCTCGTCGAGGACGACCCCGACCTCTCGCAGATGCTCACCGAGCTGCTCGGCGAGGAGGGGTATGCCGTCACGGCCGTTCGTGACGGACAGGCGGGCCTCCACCGTGGCCTCGTCGACGACTGGGACGTGCTCGTCGTCGACCGTGGGCTGCCGGGCATCGAGGGGGTCGACCTCGTGACGCGGCTGCGCTCGCGGGGGCTGACGGCGCCCGTCCTCTTCCTCACCGCGCGGGGCACGGTCGCCGACCGCGTCGAGGGTCTCGACGCCGGCGCGCAGGACTACGTCGTCAAGCCCTTCGACGTCGACGAGGTGCTCGCGCGGCTGCGCGCCCTGCTGCGCCCGATGGGTGGGGCGGCGGGCGAGCTGACCGTCGGGGCCCGGCGGCTCGTGGTCGGCGAGCAGCGTCTCGTCGGCGGTGACGGCGAGGTCATGCTGTCGGGGCGCGAGGCCCGACTGCTCGAGACGCTGGCGCGGCGGCCCACGCGGGTCTTCACCCGCGACGAGCTGCTCGTCGCGGCCTTCGACAACGCCGACACCCTCGGGGCCGTCGACACCTACGTCTACTACCTGCGCCGCAAGCTCGGGAAGTCCGTCATCGAGACCGTGCACGGCGTCGGCTACCGGCTCGGGGCGTCCTGATGGGCCGGCGCTCGAAAGGGTCTGTGGGGGAAAGCGATCCGCTGCGGCGGGCTTCGCGCTCGGTGGCGCTGCGCGTCGGCGCGACGACCGCGCTCGTGGTGCTGCTCGCCATCATCGGCACGGCCCTGCTCTTCGACCGGCAGCAGCTCGCCGAGATCCGCGGGCGCACCGAGACGGCCGCCCGGACGGCCGACGACGTCGTCGACGCCCCGCCGGGCACGTGGCTCGTCAAGCTGACCGAGTCGGGGCAGGAGGCGACGCGGTCGATGCCTGCGGAGCTGGCCGCTGCGGCCTCGGCCGTCGGGTCGGACGTGTCGGGTGCGACGAGCCTCACCGCCGACGGGCGGTCGTGGCCCGCGTGGGTCGACCAGCGCGAGGGCGGGCGCTACGTCGCGGTCTACGACATCCGCCTGCACACCGGCGAGGAGCAGCGGCTGCTCGTGTCGACCGCTGCGGCCGGGGTGTTCGGGGTGCTCTTGGCTGCGCTGACCGGTCTGTTGGCGGGCCGGCGCGCGGTGCGGCCGCTCGGCGAGGCGATGGAGCTGCAGCGCCAGTTCGTCGCCGACGCGTCGCACGAGCTGCGCACGCCTCTGGCCGTCATCAGCACGCGGGCGCAGATGCTGCGTCGACACGTCGCCGCGGATGTGGCTGCGGCAGAGGGTGACCCGGCGTCGGCGCGCCGGCTGGCCGAGGTCGACCAGCTCGTCCACGACACCCAGGCCATGGCCGACGTCGTGTCCGACCTGCTGCTCTCGGCGCAGCTCGAGCACGTCGACGAGGTGGCCGAGCGGGTCGACCTGGGCGCGCTCGCATCGGAGGTCGTCACCTCGCTGCTGCCGTATGCCGCGGACCACGGGGTGACGCTCGTCGACGAGGCGTCCGGGGTCGGCGACGGCGTCGTAGAGGGAGTGCGGCCGAGTCTCCGCCGCTCGGTGCTGGCGCTCGTCGACAACGCGATCGCCCACTCAGAGAGGGGGACCCAGGTCGAGGTGCGGTCGGGCGTCGTGGACGGTCAGGTGCGCGTCGACGTCGTCGACCACGGTGACGGTGTCGACGCCGCCGACGTCGAGAACCTGTCGCGCCGCTTCTCCCGCGGCAACGGCGTGTCGGGCGGCCGACGCGTCGGTCTCGGCCTCGCCCTCGTCACCCAGATCGTCCGCTCCCACGGCGGCCGGCTCGAAGTCGCCGAGACGCCCGGTGGGGGAGCGACCTTCAGCCTGCTCATCCCCTCCGCGGCCGACGACTGAGCGCCTGCTGCGGACGCAGAACGGGCGCACCACGTCATCGTGGTGCGCCCGTCCGCCGGATAGGGCCTCGTGGCCAGACCCGTGCCGAGGTCTCGGCAGTGGTGGTTCTTACTTCCTGCTGGTGATGTTCACCGTGTGGCTCACGCCGTCACCGAGGTCGATGCGCAGCTGGTAGGTACCTTCGGTGAACCCCTTGGTGCTGAGGTTGAAGATGTACTGGTTGCCTGACGTGTCGTAGCGGAACTGGTTGCCGGTGTCAGCCCCGGAGGTCGAGGTAGCCTCGACCTCGGTGCCGGGCAGGTTGTTGCTGACCTTGGCGTAGTAGATCTTCGCGACCAGGTTGTTGATGCCGGCGGCGGAGCCCGTGAGCTGGAACTTGACCGGGATCGTGCTGCCGATCTTGTAGACCGAGCTGCCGTTCGCGTTCAACGGGGCCAGGACGCCGGTCCACGGCGCCGAGACGTTCACGGTGAACGTCTGAGCCGGGCTGGTGTTGCCGGCTGCGTCCGTCGCGGTGCAGGAGACCGTGGTGGTGCCGAGCGCGAAGGTGCTCCCTGACTTCGGAGTGCAGACAGCCGCCACCGTCCCCGAGACCGCGTCGGCCGCGGTCGGGCTGTACGTCGCCACTGCACCTGCGGCCGAGGACGCGGTCAGGACGATGTTAGGCAGCGACGGCAGTGTGGGTGCTGTCTTGTCCTGAACCGTGACCGTGAACTGCGCCGTGGCGTTGTTTCCAGCCTTGTCAGAGCTGTTGCAGCTGACCACCGTGTCACCCAGCGCGAACGTGGACCCGGAAGTCGGGGTGCACGTCACGTCCCGAATGCCGTCGACGGCGTCGATGGCGGTGGCGGTGTAGTCCACCTTGGCGCCGTTCGGCCCCGTTGCCTCGACCGTAGTGCTTGCCGGAACAGACAGCTTCGGCGCGGTGGTGTCCTGGACGGTGACCGTGAACGAGCCGCTGGTCGGGTTGCCGACGTTGTCGGCAGTCGCGCAGCTGACCGTGGTGGTGCCGAGCGGGAAGGTGGCTCCCGACGCCGGGTCACACGTCACGGTCGTGGGGCCGTCGACCAGGTCCGTCGCCGTGGCGGTGAACGTCGCCTTGGCGCCGGCGCTGCTGGTCGCCTCGATCGTCTGGTTCACCGGGAGCTTCAGCGCGGGGGCGGTGGTGTCCTTGACCGTCACCGTGAAGTTGGCTCCGCCCTTGTTCCCATGGGCGTCGGTCGACGTGCAGTGCACGGTGGTGGTCCCGACAGGGAAGGTCGAGTCGGACTCGCGGTCACAGCTGACCGCGACGGTGCCGTCGACGAGGTCGGTGGCGGTCGCCGAGTACGTCACTGCGGCGCCGGTGGGACCGGTGGCCTCCGCCTGCTGGTCGGTGACGGTCACCGCAGGCGGTGTGTTGTCGTGCACGGTGACCTTCAGGGCGCCCTCGGCGGTGTTGCCGCGGGTGTCGGAGGACGAGCAGCTGACGGTCGTGACGGCGATGGGGAACGTCCCGCCCGACGCGGGCGAGCAGTCAACCGCTCGCGGGCCGTCGACGATGTCCACAGCTCCCGCTTCATAGTTCACGACGGCTCCCTGAGGACCGGTCGCCTCCGCGTCAGCATCCTTGAGGGTGAGCTTGGGAGCCGTGTGGTCACCGACAGTCACCGTGAACGAGCCGTCGGATGTGTTGCCGGCCCCGTCCTTGGCTGCACACTTCACGGTCGTCGTGCCGATCGGGAAGGTCGCCCCTGTGTTTTGCTCACAGGCGACGGGGACGTCGCCGGACACCACGTCGTGAGCGGTCGGGCTGAACGTGGCCGGGGCCCCGTCCGGGCCTGTCGCCTCGATCGTCTGGTTGGCCAGCGACAGCACCGGGCCGATGGTGTCCTGGACGGTCACCGTGGCCGTGGCTTTCGCCGGGTTGCCGTGAGCGTCCGTCGCAGTGCAGCTGACAGTCGTGCTGCCCAGGGGGAAGGTGGACTTCGAGTCGGGCGTGCATGTGACCGGAACGGTGCCGTCGACGAGATCCGTGGCACTGGCGGAGTAGGCCACGATGGCGCCGTCTGGGCCGGTTGCCTCTGCAGTGGCGTCGGTGGTGGTGATCTCAGGCGGGGTGCTGTCGGTCACGGTGATGGTCATCTGGACGTGGCTGAAGTTGTCGTGCGAGTCCTTCGCCGAGCAGGTGACGGTGGTGTCGCCGAGTGGATACACCTCACCCGAGGCGCTGTTGCACGTGACGGTCACTGCACCGTCAACGAGGTCGGAGGCTGTCGGAGCGAAAGAGACCTTCGCGCCGCCGGGACCCGTGGCCTCCTTGGTCACGCTGGGTGCGCTGATGCTGGGTGGCGTGGTGTCGAGAACCCTCACAGCGAGGGTCGATTCGCCCTTGTTGCCGGCCTTGTCGAAGGCGGTGCAGGTCACCGTGGTGAGGCCGACGGCAAAGGTGGATCCCGACGCCGGCACGCAGACGACGTCGTCGGTTCCGTCCACCACATCCGTCGCGCTTGGGTCGGGGCTGAAGGTCACCTTCGCGCCGTTGGGACCGGTGGCTTCCTGCGACTGGTCGGTGAGCTGCAGCGTCGGTGCGGTGCTGTCCTGGACAGTGACGTTGAAGGAGCCGCTCGCCTTGTTCCCGGCGTTGTCAGTGGCGGTGCAGGCGACCATGGTGGTGCCGAGCGCGAAGGTCGCGCCGGAGCTCTTGCTGCAGGTCGTGGCGACCGCGCCGTCGACGAGGTCCGTCGCGGAGGCTGCGAAGTTGACGGCGGCGCCGTCGCCCGAGGTGGCCTCGACCGTCTGGTCGGGGAGCGTGAACGTCGGTGCGGTGCTGTCCTTGACGGTCACGGTGAGCTTGCCCATGGCCGTGTTGCCGCGGGTGTCGCTTGCGGAGCAGTTGACGGTGGTGGTGCCAAGGGCGAACTGAGTGCTCGAGCCGGGGGTGCAGTCGATCGGTCGCGTCCCGTCGACGGCGTCGGTCGCGCCGGCTTGGTAGGAGGCGGTCGCACCGTCGGGTCCGGTGGCTTCGACCGTGGTGCTCGTGAGGTTGAGCGTGGGTGCGGTGGTGTCGCCCACCGTGACGGCGAAGGTGCCGCTCGCGGTGTTGCCGGCCTTGTCGGCCGAGCTGCAGGTGACCGTGGTGGTGCCGAGCGCGAACGTCGAGCCGGACGCGTGGTCACAGGTCACGGCGCGAGCGCCGTCGACCAGGTCGGTAGCGGTGGCCGTGTACATGACGGCGGTGCCTGCGCCTGAGGTGGCCTCGGCCACCGTGGTGGTCGGCAGGGTCAGTGCGGGAGCCGTCGTGTCCTTCACCGTGATCTTCAGGGTGCCGTTGGTCGTGTTGTTGTGGCTGTCCTTTGCGGAGCAGGTGACCGTGCTGGTCCCCAACGCGAATGTGCTGCCTGACGCGGGAGCGCAGCTCACCGAGACGGGGCCGTCGACGGTGTCGGTTGCGGTTGCGGAGTAGCCGACCTGCGCGCCTGAGCCGCTGGTCGCCTCTGCGGAGGTGTCAGACAGCGTCAGCGCCGGGCCGGTAGTGTCCCGAACCACCACGGTGAAGGCGCCGGTGGCGGTGTTGCCTGCGCTGTCCTTCGAGGAGCAGTTCACGGTCGTGGCGCCGAGGGGGAAGGTGGTGCCGGAGGCCGGGCCGCAGGTTACGGTGGTCGCCGCATTGTCCTGTACGTCGAACGCCGTCGCGGTGAAGTTGGCAACTGCGCCCGCGCTGCTCGTTGCCTCGGCAGTGAGGTTGCCTGGAAGCGTCAGGACGGGTGGCGTGGTGTTCACGGCGTTGACGTGCAGCGTGAAACTCGCACCGGACGTGTCGACGTCGGGCGCGGAGGTCGTCACCGTAACGGGGTAGTTGCCGGCCTTGTTGACGCCGAGAGAGACGTTCTTCGTCGTGGTGCAGTCGACGAAGCTGAGTATTGACGGTGACACGGTCGCGACTGTTCCGACAGGCACGGTCACCGCCACAGTCACCGTGACCGGCGCGTTACCTCTCGCATTGCATCCATTTGAGGTCGAGTCCTTGGCCGCGTTCAGCGTGTAACCAACCGTCGTGGAACTGCCTACGGTGGTGGTGTCGTTTCCGCCAACTGTCACATTGGTGGTAATCGTGTCGGCATGGGCGATCGATGCCGACGCAGCGAGCACGGTGACGGCTGTCGCGAGGGCCGCAAGAATCCGGCGTACGGGCATTGGAATGGGTTCCTCCCCTGTCAGACGTCGACACCTTCGCCCCCGCGATTCGACGTGCGGCACAAACTAGAACGGCAAAGCCCCAGCCGTCTTCGGAATCCGCACAGTTGGGTTCGATTGGCACGTAAAGGATTCCGTAATGCCCTATTTGTGCCCAATGTCCCCGAATTCCACAGCTCATGGCAGTCGTCGCCAAACTGTCGAGCGGCAGGGAGTCGGTAGGCCTCAGGCCGAAGCAGGCTCGCTGGCCGACTCCGCAGGGTCTGCCGGTGGCCAGATCGGGGATGGGGCTTCGACGAGCCCGCGACGGGTGGCCTCGGAGACGAGGAGGGCCAGACCCGCCGCGACATAAACGACAGAGAGCAGAGACTTCCACCAAGGAAAGGTCAGCTCTGCGAAGGCGACCTCGGTGTAGAGCATCCAGATGAGCGGGAACCAGAAAGCGAAGAGGACGAGTGTCGCCTTGATGTACTCGCGTCGAGCAACAAGAACCGCCAGAACCACGACGACCCACACCCAGTGGTGAGTCCACGACACCGGGGAAGCCAAAAGGCCCCCTATAGCGATCCAGGCGATGGCCGCGACCTGAGCGGTTGGGCCGCCCAAGGCAAGGCTTCGACGGGCAGCGAGGGCTCCGAGGGTAAGGCCCACGCATGCGAGGAACGCTTGCACGATGAGTGGCACATCCGGACGGCCGAGGAGCCGCAGCAATGCTGCCAGTAGCGACTGGTTATCGGTGCCAACGACCGCGTCGGCGCCGAACCGCCCCAGTCCGAGGAACCCGCCGCCCCAGAAGGCCGCGGTGCTGGACGGCGCCGCGAGCATTCCGAGGACAACTGACGCGACGAAACCGATCCCGGCTCGTCCCGCGGAGCGCCAGTCTCTCTGCAAGAGGAAATAGATGACGAATACGGCGGGTGTCAGCTTGATCCCGGCGGCGACGCCCACGAGGAAGCCGCGATATCGCCGCGGCATGACCAGGAGGTCGATGACGACAAGCGCCATGAGGATGAGGTTGATCTGACCGAGGAGCAGGTTGCGGAGGACTGGCTCCAGCGCTGCGGTCGCGAGAACCAGCCATGCGATGACCCAAGGCTTCAGGTGGAGACGCCGTCCGAGCACGAGGACGGTGGTCAGGAGGCCGATGACGGACAGTGCCGTCAGACTCCACCGGGCGACCTCCACGGGCAGGAGTGCCAGTGGCACGAAGATCGCGGCCGCGAACGGCGAGTAGGTGAAGCGGAGGTCAACGGAGGTGGCGTCGGCATAGAGGTCGCTGCCATCGAGCAGTGTGCGAGCCCCCATGACGTAGACATCGCTGTCCACCCAGATGCCGCTGGTGACGCCTCGCCACTGCAGCCAGGCCAGCAGGGCTGTCGCGACAAGCGCGACCGGTGGCGACACCGTGGCCAAGGGGCGTGTTGTTGGCGTAGTCATGACTTCCCGAGGTCAGCGACGAGGGCGGCGCGGGCTGAGGGATGCGCCTCGGTCATTGTCCGCGAGACCAGTCGAGAAGTCCGCGATTCGTGCGAATTCGGTCGCGCTACAGCTGGGCGAGGACCTGTTCGCCGATGTGGCGCATCCCGCGCAGGACCGCCCAGACCGTGAGGTGGTCCAGCGTCGTGCCTGGGGTGGGGTCCCAGTTGGCGACGGCGGCCCAGGTGATCGTCCGATCGCCTGAGGTGACCGCGCCGACGTCGGCTCGTACCCCGGAGTCCGTCCCGGTCTTGTTCCAGAACGTCGTGGGCAGGTCCAGCGACGAGTGGTGGGCGATCGGGTCGAGTCCGCCCTGCTCGACGAGCGCGGAACCCACCATCGACTGGTCGACGTTGGCCGAGAGCCACTGCCGCACGAGGCGGTCCGCGTCGGGACCCGCCGCCGTGCCGGAGGCGAGGCGCGCCATGAGCTGGCTCAGCTCGGCCGCGCTGCCGGTCGACAACGTGGCGGGGTGGTCGGCGCCACGGACGTCCCGGACGCGGTCGTGCAGGGCGGTTGCACGCAGGCCGAGGGACGTGGCGCGGGCAGCGACCTCGGCGAGCCCGACCCGCCGGAGCAGGACGTTGGTCGCGAGGTTGTCGGAGACGGCGCCGACCAGAGCCGCGACGTCGATGAGGGGGAGGGTCTCGACCGACAGTGTGTGCCAGAGACCGGAGTCGCCGACCCAGAGGTCGACGGAGCGGGTCAGCGGCTCGTCGGGTGAGAGGTCGCCGGCGGCGATGAGTCGAGCCGTCTCGACGAGGAGCAGCACCTTGCCGACGGAGGCCGTGCGCAACGGCACGTCGGCAGCCGAAGCCGCCAACGGCATACCAACGCCGTCGCGAATACACACCGACCACGTGACGCCGCCAGCGTCGGGAAGGTCGAGCTCCATGTCAGGCAAGGGATCCGAGCCACGTGACGAGGGCGGCGTTGACCTGGTCGGGCGCTTCCTCGGTGAGGAAGTGGCCCGCGCCGGGGACCTTGACGTGGCGGTAGTCGCCGGGCACGAAGGCGCCCGACCCGTGGGTGGCGGCGGCGATGACGCAGCCGTCGTCGCTGCCCTGGAGCTGGAGCACCGGGACGCGGATCGCGTGACGGATGCGGCGCATGAAGATCGGGCCGTCCGGCCGCACCGCCGACCGGCCGAGCCAGCGGTAGTGCTCAGCGGCGGAGTGGGCCACGAAGGGGATCATCATCGCGTCGCCGTAGCGGCAGACGTCCTCGGGCGTCGGGAAGCTGCCGAAGGGTGAGGACCACGAGCGGAGGAGGTCCTCGACGTAGTCGTGCGACTTCGCCATCTCGCGCTCGGGCGCGAAGGGCTTCTGGAGGCCGGCGATCCACGACGACGCGCGACGCTGCTTGGCGTTGGACCACATCGCGTGGCGCAGGATCCGCGGGTGTGGCATCGACAGGGACGCGATGGCGCGGGTGACGTCGGGTCGCAGGATGGGCATGCACCAGGCGATCCAGCCGCCGAGGCCCTGGCCCATGACGACGGCGTCCTTCTCCCCGAGGGCACGGATGACGCTCGCGGCGTCGAGGGTCGCCATGTAGGTGTCATAGCCGCGCGGGGGCTTGTCGGACCCGCCGTAGCCGCGGAGGTCCATGGCAGCGACCCGGAAGCCGGCGTCGGCCAGCGCGACCATCTGGTGGCGCCACGCGTACCAGAACTGTGGGAAGCCGTGCAGCATGAGGACGAGCGGCCCGTCGCCCAGCTCCGCGACGTGGAAGCGGGCGCCGTTGGCGGAGACGTAGCGGTGCTCCCACGGACCGTCGATGTTGACGAAGGCAGCGTCGACGGACATGGGTGCGGTAGGGCGTCTCTGGTCAGGCGTCGCGGGACGGGTCGGGCGTGCCAGACGTGCTCCCGTTGCTCGACACCGAGGTCGCGGGCGCGACGGGTGCGTCGGCAGGCACCGCCGGCAGGTTCGGGCGGTCCCACTCGGGACGCGGAGCCGGAACGGTCGTGCCCGGGTGCTCGACGGCCGACTTGATCGCGTCGACCGTCTCCTGCGCCTCGGCGATCGTCTTCGCCGGGGTGGGGTCGACGGTCTTCATCTTCTTCACGCCGAGCAGGCCGAGGACGGCCGCGACGAGCAGCATGAAGACGGTCACGATGAGGAAGCTGGCCCAGCGCGGCAGACCCAGCGCCTGGATGCCCTCGGCGATCGTCGTGAAGAGGAAGTAGACGGAGTAGAAGACGATGACGGCCGCTCCGGCGAGCAGGCCACCGCCCACACCCGCCTTCTTGACCTGCACCGAGACCTCAGCCTTGGCCAGGGCGATCTCGCTGCGGACTAGCGTCGAGATGTCCTGTGTCGCGGACGCGACCAGCTGGCCGAGTGTCCGCTCCTGCCGGGGATCCGTGCTCATCGGCTCACTTCCTCGGTGATCGTCGGTGACTGCGCGGTCGCGCCTACCAGATGCAACCCTACTGCGCAGTCCCTACCCGAACGTGCACCGCAGGCGACACGACAGATTGTGCACCGCCTCGACGGCTGTGCAGATATCGTCCAAGCGTTGTGTTGAGTTGACCGTCGACGTCGGTCAGGACGAACGGGGGAAGGCCTGATGGCGCACTTCCCCGCGGAGCTTCGCCGACCGTCCACCGCCGTCTGGCTGGCCCTGCTGCCCGGCGCAGTGCTCTTCGTCGTGATGCAGGTACGGGGCTACTCGTCGACAGGAACCTTGGGTCTTGACTCGCACGCCTACTGGCTCGCGGCCACCGACCCCGCGAGCTGGTACACGCGCCCGGTCGGCTACCGGGACGCCTATCTCTACTCTCCCGTGCTGGCGCAGGTGCTGAGTCCCTTCGCGCACGTCCCGTGGCCCGTCTTTCAGGCTTTGTGGGCCGCGGCTGGCGTGGCTGGGCTGGTGTGGCTTCTCGTCCCTCTCGGTGCGCTGAAGGGCGTGGTCGTCGGTCTATTCCTGTTGCCGGATGTGCTCATTGGGAACGTCTACGTGATGTTGGCGGTCGTCCTCGTACTCATGCTCGGGGGATGGCCGGGTGTCATTGCCTTCCCGTTCGTCACCAAGATCTCTCCCGGTGTCGTGCTCCTGTGGTTCGTCGTGCGGCGAGAGTGGCGTGCATGTCTGTGGGCCGTGGGATCCACCGTCGCGGTCGTCGCCGTGTCGTACGCCGCGGCCCGGGACGCGTGGGTGCGTTGGCTCGACTTCCTCAGGGACTCTGCCGGAGCGCGGGGGACGGGCACTCCTCTTCGGGTCATCGCGGGCGCGCTGGTGACGGCATTCGCCGCGCGCCGTTCCAAGGCGTGGCTGCTGGCGCCCGCGGTGCTGATCGCGTCACCGAACCTCGAGGGATACGCCGTGTTCGCCGTCCTGGCGGCAATACCGCGACTGCGGAGCTGGCAGAAGGCGCACGATCTCGCGGGTCCTGCCCGACTACGGGCTCCACGGGACGAGCGCAGGTCCAGGGTCGAGGATGTAGACGTAGCGGATCCAAAACCATTGGCCCCCTAGACCCGCGGCCATGATCAGACTGAAGGCCACCGCCCCAACTCCGCGGTGGGTCCACGTGAGCGTCCACATCGGAACGGCCACGAGCAGCGGGGCGGCCAGCAGGAGATACCGCAGGAAGCCAGGCGTCACGGGCGTGACGAGCAGCACGAACCCGATGTAGGCCACCCCCCAGACCTGGAGTTCAACCGGCAATCCGATGCGTCTGGCGGCCGCGACCGGAACGGCGAGTCCGCCCACGACCACGAGAATCAGCACCAGCACACCGACAGGCCCCGCCTCGTCGTTTGCACGCGCAAACCATCCGAAGTCGAAAGAGCTGATCAGCGACGCGGTTCTGGACACGCCTGACGGCGATCCGCCCGCCGGGCCGCTGCTGCCTGACGCACCAAACAGCACTGCTGCGATGTTGTTCCACATGAATGGTGAGGCCACGGCGGCCACGGTGCAGAGCGCCAGCATGGCGTGGTCGCTCCATCCGAGGACCCCCGGTCGTCTTCCGCGCACCCACCAGTGGATGACGAACACCGCAGCAAGCGGCGCGGCGACAGGGCGAGTAAAGGCGAGCAGCACCACCGCGACCAGGACCAGCCAATAGCGATGCGCGATGGTGGCGCGGAGCGCGACGAGGAGGAACACCAGAGCGGCCGGCTCGCTGTAGGCAATGCCGAAGAGCGGCGCCGACATGAAAACACTGAGGCTGAGCGCCCCGACAACGGCCAGGGTGGGCGTAACGGCTCGGTTCAGCAGCTGGTAGAGCAGCAGGGTCGCCAGCGCGCCCAGGACAAGGTTCACCAGAACGGCTGCCACCGGGAACCCGAGTCCTGTCAGGCTCATGACACTGCGGACGAGCATCGGAAAGAGCGGCGGGAAAGCCCAGGTCCAGCGGTCGTTGGCGGACCGCGCCTCGGCGGCACTCGGATAGCCGTCTGTCGAGATGCGCTCGTACCACTGCCCGTCCCAGTTGGCGAGCACGCCTCCAAGACCGGGGGCGGCCGGAGTGGGCGTGTTCACGTAGTAGGTGGCCGGCGTGCCAGAGGGATCCTTCGGCCCGGTGGCCGCCTGCGAGCTCGCGCCAACCCACAGTTCTGCCATGTTGAAGGCACGGAGGCAGAGGTAGCCGAGCGCAAGCAGCACGAGGGGTGCCCAACGTCGCCGTGCAGGCGTGGCGGCATCTGCGGAGCGCTGCAGCGTTCTCGTACCCCCTGGCATCTGGGCAAGATATCGGCCAGCGGGTGGCGTGTGGCGCACTTCGAGCAGATCGTCGGTGGGCGGCGCATCCCCGGCAGCGCGGAGAGCGATGTCAGTTCGCCTGGTAGAGGTCCGGAACGCCGTCATGGTCATCGTCTGCCGTCTCCCGCGCCTCGACCGCTCGGTAGTGGCGGTTGCGCGCTCGTAGCACGACGCTCGAGAGCAGTGCGGCGATGAGACTGCCGCAGAGCACCGCGAGCTTGACGTGGTCGTCTCGCTCGGACCCGTTGCCGAAGGCGAGCTCGCCGACGAGCAGGCTCACCGTGAAGCCGACACCGGCGAGCAGGGAGAGTCCCAGGACATCAGTCCAGGCCAGATCTTCGTCCAGCTCGGCGCGGGTGAAGCGGGCGACCGCCCACGTGCCACCGAGGATGCCGACGGCCTTGCCGACGACGAGTCCGACGACGACGCCGATCGCGGCGGGGTCGCGCAGGGCAGCGCCGAAGCCGCCGCCGACGACCGTGACACCGGCGGCGAAGAACGCGAAGACCGGCACCGCGAAGCCGGCGGAGAAGGGCCTGATCTTGTGCTCGATGCGCTCGGCCAGCGAGTGCCGGTCCGGGTCGTCCTCGACCTCGCGGTTGACGGGGACGAGCAGGCCGAGCAGCACACCCGCGACCGTCGCGTGCACGCCGCTCGAGTGGACGAAGACCCAGGCGAGCAGGGCTGGGACGGCGAGGATGAACGGGTTGGTGATCTTCCGCTTGAGCAGCAGGCGCCACGCGGCGAGGGGGACCACGGCCGCGAGCAGCCAAAGGAGGCTGACCGTGTCCGTGTAGAAGACGGCGATGATCGTGATCGCGATGAGGTCGTCGACGACGGCGAGGGTCAGCAGGAACGAACGCAGCGCGCTCGGCAGGTGCGTGCCGATGACGGCCAGCACCGCCAGGGCGAAGGCGATGTCGGTGGCCGTCGGGATGGCCCAGCCACGGAGTATGCCGCTGAGCTCGCTCGCGCTCTCGCCTCGGCTCATCAGCGTCGCCGTGACGACGAACAGGATCGCGGGCAGCGCGACGCCGCAGACCGCCGCCGCGATGGGCAGCGCCGCCTTGCGTCGGTCGGAGAGGTCACCCGCGACGAACTCGCGCTTGAGCTCGATGCCGGCGACGAGGAAGAAGACGGCGAGCAGCCCGTCGGCCGCCCACGTCCCGAGCGACAGGTCGAGGTGCAAGGCGTGCGGGCCGATGACGGTGTCGCGCAGGGCCGCATAGCCGTCGCGCCAGGGGGAGTTGGCCCAGACGAGTGCGGCGACGGCGGCGGCGAGGAGGATCGCCCCGCCGACCGTCTCGGCCCGAAGCGCGTCGGCCACGAAGCGAGCCTCGCGCCAGCTGCCGCGGCCGAGGAGCCGGTTGCCGGCGCTGTCTCGGGCCGCTGTCGGCGGGGTCGCGTTGGGGTGCGGGTCGCTCACCTTGGGGGTCCCTTCAGGGGATGGGTCATGGGCCGCCGACCAGTCTTCCCGGCACACCATGGCCACTCGCATCGTCGCCGTGAGCCGCCTTGATTCTAGCGAGAGGGCGGCCCCAGCCTCCGAGGCGTCCCGGGAGCCGGACCGGGCGCGGGCCGTGTGTGGGGCTCGAAGAGCGCCGTCGGGGCGATGTAACGGGCCGGAACACCTTGCGCCTCGGTCAAATCGGACTAATTAGACATCAGTGGATTCCGGCCGGTTGGCAGCCGTAGATTGTGGCTCGGGAGGGGGGCTCCCACATGGGTGCGTGATCTTTGGGGGTTTTGACCATGAACGACAAGCCAGCAGGTTGGTACTACGTCGGCGACGGCACGCTGCGCTACCGCGACGACTACGGGTGGACCGAGTACTACATGGACACCAAGGACCCGCGCGCGCAGGACTGGCCGCCGCCGCCGCCCAAGACGATGCTCCAGCAGCTGCGTGAGGAAGAGGCCGCTCGATCTATGGCTGCCGCCCACCGTGGCTCCCGTGTATCCACGCTGTTCGGACGGCGCCGAGCGCGCCACTAGGGCCTAGCCGCCACGCCCAGATCTTGCCTTCGCGGCTGCGTTCGAGCCACCTGAGCGCCAAACCGCGACAACCTGCGCCGGCAGAGCCGTGTGTCACTAGCCTGACCGCATGGCCTTCGATGAACGCGCGCCTCGCTCGTGAGCCGTCCCTTTCCTGCGGGGCCGGCGATTGCTGGTGCGCGGTGGCGTCCTCAGGCCCAAAGGCAGGGGGGAGCGCTCGGCGTGACCGTGGCACTGGCGGTGGTAGCGACGTCAGGGGCGGCTCTGCTGGCAGTTGGACCGCGATTGCTCGGGGAGGCCGTCTTCGGCGGGCTTGCGCTGCAATGGACGATCTCGACCATCTTCGGACTCGGGGTTGCGGCCCCTACAGAGCAACTGGTGAACCGGAGGTTGAACGTCGAGCCGGGCTGGTCAACTGCTGCGGCTACTCGCCGTCTCTGGTTCGCGGCCATCACCGGGTGTGTCCTTGTTGCCCTGATGCTCGGCTGGTCTGACGCGCAGCAGCGATTTCCGTGGCTGGTCCCCGGTGCCTGTCTTGCGGTGCTCGGGTGGTCTCTTTGCGCCCTGAGTCGAGGGCGCCTACTCGGTGCTGGTGACATGCGCGCCTACGGCCAGTCACAAGCAGTCGAGGGGCTGTGTCGCATCTTGCTTCTCGCCGCCGCTGTGGTGGGAGGGGAGTCGCCGTGGGTCCCGGCCGCGCTCGCCGCTGCTGTGGGTGTGCCCCTTTTCGCGGGCGGGTTGTGGGCGCTTGTCCATCAGCATCGAGCAGTCCAACTAGCGCCGGCACGCGTGGAGGATGGCGAGCATACGGCCTTCGTGATGTACGCCCTGGGGTACCAGGCGTGTGTCAACGCCTTACCTCTCGTGCTCGAGTGGCGGGCGGGTGAGATGACCGGCGCGTTCGTCGTTGCGAACAGCTACTTCCGGGCGGCCTTGATCGTGGTGGGAGGCGTGCTCGTCCATGCGCTCACGAACTTGAGCCTGATCTGGGGACGAGGGGACCGAAAGGGATTCGACAGTGCCCTGCGCCGGGTCACCGTCCGCTCGGTGGTCTTGGCCGCGTGCGCCTCCTTGGCCGCTTTGGCAGCGGCGCCCTTCCTTCTCCCACTGCTATATGGAGGTCCCTTGGGGCTCGAGACTCGGACGGGCCTGGCATTGGCGAGCTCCACGGTGCTCGCCGTAGCGGCTGCCGCGCAAGCGACCGGGCTCCTTGCCGCAGGAAGGCCGTGGCATGCGGTGGTGGCTTGGGCGGCGGGTGCAGTAGCCATGCTTGCCGCAGCACTGTTCCTGCCGGTCGACGTTGGAGCGTTGTTCTGGGCGCCCATAGTTGCCTCTGTCGTGCCACTTGTTGGAGCAGTGTGGTCTCGGAGGGACTAATTCAACGAGTCTGCATCAGACCCATCCGCTACGGACAGACGTCGAAGGTCGGCATCCACCATCAGGTCGACCAGGTCCTCGAAGGACGTGCTCGGCGACCATCTCAGGTCCTGTCGCGCTCGGCTAGAGTCTCCGACCAGATCGGCTACTGATCCAGATGATGGTCTGAGCAGCGCGTCGTCGTGCCGGACGTGTTCACGCCACTCGAGCCCCACGCGTGAGAAGGCCCGTTCCGCGAACTCCTGGACCGTGTGGGTGTGTCCCGTCGCAACGACGTAGTCCTGAGCAACGTCCGCTTGGAGCATCCGCCAGGCCGCGTCGACGTAGTCGGCGGCGTATCCCCAGTCTCGGCGGGCGTCCAACGATCCCAAGGTCAGGACGTCTTGCCTCCCCAAGCTGATGAGGACCGCCCCGTGAGTGATCTTCCGCGTCACGAAATGAAGCGGTCGCCTGGGGGACTCGTGGTTGAAGAAGATCCCGGAGGAGGCGCGCAGCCCGTAGCGGTCACGGTAGGCATGCAGGAGGTGGTTCCCGAACGCCTTCGCAGCGCCGTAAGGCTCGAGCGGCGCGATGGGTGTCGACTCGTCTTGGGGTGCATAGGTCGGCCTGCCAAACACCCAAGCCGACGACGCTTGAAAGTAGCCTGCCGACGGCACGTGACGTATTACCTCTTCGAGCAGGCGGGCAAGGGCCACAGTGCCGAGCTCGGTGGTTCGTGCAGGTTCGGTCCAGGCGTCCGGGCCAAAGGACACGGAAGCGAAGTTGTAGATCTCGTCGGGTTGGTGGCTTTGGAGTGCCCGAGCAAGCGCAGGCGTGTCCATGAGGTCGGCACGCAGCACTCGCATGCGGTCGAGGACCGACGACAGGTTGGTCAGGGCGGGATCGCTCGAGGGCCGCGTGACCCCTAGAACCTCATATCCCTTGGCGACGAGGAGCTCGCACATGTACGAGCCGTCCTGCCCTGCGCAGCCGATGACGAGCGCTCGGCGGCCTGCTGCCTCGCCGAGGCTCACGCGTGGGTCCCGGAAGTCTTCTCGAGCTGCACGTAGACGACACCGTGGTCTGCCCCCTCCAGAACGTCGGGAGACTCGGAGCCGACGAAGTTCCGCGGGCACACCCAGCGGAGGAGCGGCCCGTACGCGTAGGACCAAGGTGCCCGCGCGTAGAAAGTTGTCTCGATACCAGGGCGCCGTTGCACCGCGTACTCACGGAGCCTCTCGGTCCACGGACGCAGGCCGAGCAGCTCGTCAAGTTCTGCGACGCCGTAGTCCTTCTTGAAGAAGACCCGCCCCTCGTGCTGGCTGCTGGCCTCTCCGTAGATCAGGTCGTCGACGTGGACGACCTTCGGCTCGGTGGCTACGTCCGTCGTCAGATGAAGGACTCCTCCGGGTCGGAGTACGCGCCACATCTCTGCCAGTGCGATGGCGTCCTTCTCGTCTCCGACATGTTCGAGCACCGAGACGCAGACGACGTAGTCGAAGGACTCATCGGCGTAGGACAGAGCTGTGGCGTCCTCCACTTCGAGACGCACCGCCGGGTCCAGCCTGCGCCAGCCGTCGATCTCACGACTGAACAGGTCGGTACCCACCCATGTCCCCCGACCTTCGTGCTGAAGGAGTGACGTGAGCAGCTTGGGGCTGGACACGTCCAGGCAGCTGCCGTCGAAATGCTGTTCGGCCACTCGACCGAGCTCGAAGTAGCGCCATGGATCCAGTGGGACGAGAAATCGCACCCATCCGATGCGGCCTGCCTTCCAGCCCGACTTCGCGTCGCGCACCACCCAACGAGCCCCGACTCGGTAGCTGTGCCTCCACAGCCGACGCCAGCCGTCGCCGAGCGTCAGCCTCCGGCCAGCGCTGGAGGTCACGACCCGGCGCTCGAGCCGTCAACCAGCCTCACGTGCGGCAGCGGGATGATGAACTGACCACCACGGGCGAAGAACTCCGTCTCGCGTTCGACCATCTCGTCCAAGAAGTGCCAGGGGAGGACCAAGTAGTAGTCAGGGTGCGCGGCGCGGGAGTCAGCCTCCGACGCGATCGGGATGCCGGTGCCGATCGTTTCCGACGACCACTTGTCTGGGTTGCGGTCGGCCGCCATCGGGATGAGGTCGGCATCGATGCCGCAGTACTGCAGCGTGGTGTTGCCCTTCGTGGACGCGCCGTAGATGTGGACTAGCTTCCCCTCGTCGCGCAACTGATGAAGCAGGGCACTGAGCTGGCCGCGCACACGCTCCGACTGTTCTTTGAATGCGAGGTAGGGCTTGGCCGTAGAGAGTCCCAAGCGCTGCTCCTCCTCACGCATCTGCGCCATACGCTCCAGTTGGTCTGGCGCCACAGTGTGCTTTCCACGATGCCCGGCGAAGATGCGAATGCTGCCGCCGTTCACGTCGTTCAGCTCGACGCGGACGGCCTCAAGGTCAGCGCTCGCCAAAACCCTCTCGATGACAGCTAACGAGTAGTACTCGAGGTGCTCGTGGCAGACGGTGTCAAAGCTGTTCATTGCCAGCATGGTCGGCATGTAGGAGAACTCCGTCACCCAGACGCCGTCGCTGGCGAGACATGCTGCGATGTCTTTGGCGAAGGCGCAGGGGGACTCAAGGTCGTAGAACATCGCAATGCTCGTGATGACCTTTGCTCGGCGCTCGCCAACCCGAGCCTCGAAGGCGTCCCGGGTGAACAGGTCGTTGACGACGCTGTAGCCCTTCTCGACGGCATACCGCGTGACGTCGGATGGATCGATCCCGAGGAACTCGACGCCCTCGGGAGTCAGCGCCTGGTAGCCATCGAGAAGCGTGCCGTCGTTGCAGCCGATGTCGAGGACCAGGTCGCCCGAGCGCAGGCCGCCGACGATCTCTGCAGCCTGCTGGGCGATCTGGTGCAGATTGTCGGTCATCGTTCGATTGATGCCGCTCCTGTACCAGTAGGAGTCATACAGAAGGTGGCTGCTCACAGAGTGTCTGAGCTGAACCAGGCCGCACGCTTCGGCATCGCGGTCGGCTGCGCAGCGTACAAGCTCAAGAGGATAGCGACGTGGTGATGCTGAGCCTCGAGGCGGGAACACACCGGCAATGGCTTGCTCGCCGAAGTCCATCACGGACTCGAGCGCGGTCGATCCGCACACGCGGCACGCCGTGCGCTCAACGATGTCGTGGCTGGGTGCAGGCGTCATTGGTGGTTCTTCCCTCGAGTTGGTCTTGGGGCTGTCAGTTCACGATGCTGGTCAAGCGTGTGGTGGTGCTTCTGGTAGTCCAGCCTGTGGAAGTCCAAGTAGCCACGGGCGGCTGCCACGTAGGTGGTCGGCTTAAGCCTCGCACCTTGGCCCCCGAGCATGAGAGAGCACAGGGCGAGACGGTTGCGCCCGAGCTGCCGCAACCGAGATGCCCCCGGCATGCCGCGGTCGGCCCACCAGGACCAGACCCGGAGCTGGTTGTACGTGTACTGCCAGCGCATCTGCCAAAGGTGTTCACGTCCGCCGCGCCGGGTCATGCTCGACGTCGAGTCGACAAGCGTGACAAGCCGCTCGCCCAGCAGCTCTACCCCGCCGCCGGCGGCGGCCAGTTCGGACAGGAAGCCGACATCGTTGCCGTAGGGAAACCGGTTGTAGTCAAGACCACGGGGGTTCTCGATCTCGATGTGGCGCTCGAACACCTCGCGAGCCGTGTTCGTCTCATACACGGCGCATATCTGTGTCAGCGGGAGCCGGCGCATGAAGATCGCCTCGGAGAAGTCCGTAGCCGATACGACGCCGCGCTCGTCCGAGTAGTAGGGGGTCGTGGCCTGACGAGTCTCCACCTGACCCGAGCACGAGACGATCTTTCGTCCGGCAGCAGCCGCGCGATCCGCACCGGCCATCATCTTTTCGCTGTAGTCCGGGGCCAGGACGTCGTCGGCCCACACGAACGCGCACCAGTCTCCGTCGATGGCGTGCAGCGGAACTCGCCACGCCCGGACCGGTCCCGAGTTCGATTCCGAGGTCATCAGGCGCGTTTCGACATCGTGGGGCGCCTCGGCGAGGACTGCCTTCACGATCTCACGTGTGTCGTCCCCGCTTGCCTCGTCGTAGACCAAGACCTGGAGCGGCCGGTGGCGCTGCGCGACTACGGCACGCAGCGTGCGCTCGATCGTCTCCCCACTGTTGAAGGTGGGCACCATCAGGGACAGTTTCACGCGGGCCATGCTAGGGCCGGCCTGTCGTGCCAGCGGCCAAACCGGGAGCATTCACGCGGCCTTTCCCGTTGCAGCGGCCGAGGACTGTTTCCGCCGAGCGAGTGGGCGCCGGCCCGCGCATGGCTCTCAGCCCGGAGGTGAACTTGTGACGAGTGCCTGTTTTGCGCCACGCGCCCGTGCCGCTCGTGAGTAGCATGACCGGGCGCCCGCACCAGTTCTACGTGGGCGGGCTGCGTGCCATCCAGACGAAGGAAGTGTCGTGACGAAACGTGCCCTGATCACCGGCATCACGGGGCAGGACGGCTCGTACCTCGCGGAGTTCCTGCTGGCCAAGGGCTACGAGGTCCACGGCCTGATCAGGCGAGCATCCACCTTCAACACGACCCGCATCGACCATCTCTACGTCGACCCGCACGAGTCCGAGGCCAAGCTATTCCTCCACTACGGGGACATCACGGATGGTTCTCGGCTTGTGACGCTGCTTGCTCAGGTGCGGCCGGACGAGGTCTACCACCTCGCAGCCCAGTCGCACGTGCGGGTCAGTTTCGACGAGCCCGAGTACACCGGGGACACCACTGGGCTGGGCACGATCCGGCTGCTCGAGGCGATCCGCATGATCGGTCTGCAGTGCCGCTTCTACCAGGCGTCGAGCTCTGAGATGTTCGGGGCGGCGGTGCCGCCGCAGAACGAGGAGACTCCCTTCTACCCGCGTAGCCCCTACGGTGCCGCCAAGGTGTACAGCTACTGGGTCGCTCGCAACTACCGAGAGGCCTACGGCCTATTCGCCGTCAACGGCATCCTCTTCAACCACGAGAGCCCGCGTCGGGGCGAGACCTTCGTGACCCGCAAGATCACCCGGTCGGTGGCTCGCATCAAGGCGGGCATCGAGAGTGAGCTCTACCTCGGCAACCTCGACGCCGTCCGCGACTGGGGTTACGCGCCGGAGTTCGTCGAGGCGATGTGGTTGATGCTCCAACAGGACGATCCGCGCGACTACGTCGTCGCCACGGGGAGCGCCTACTCGGTGCGCGACTTCGTCCAGTTCGCCTTCGATCACGCCGGCCTCGACTGGCAGAAGTACGTTCGGTTCGACGAGCGATACCTCCGGCCCACGGAGGTGGATGCACTCATCGGCGACTCCTCCCTCGCCAAGTCAGTCTTGGGCTGGCAGGCCGAGGTCCATACACCGGATCTTGCCCGGATCATGGTCGATGCCGACGTCAAGTCCCTCGAGAGCGAAGGCTCCCCATGGGTGCACCGGGCTTGGACTCATGACTGATCGCGGCGCCGTGCTCGCGGTGGTTCCGACCCTCGGTGAGCGCATCGACACCCTCGGACCTGCTCTCGCGAGCATCCGCAAACAAGAGGGAGTCGACGTACGCCTGGTCGTCGTCGTGCCCCCTGGGGCTCAGGATGCACGTCGCATCGCAGAGGAGCATGGCGCTGTCGTCGTTGACGATCCGAAGCGAGGCTTGTCAGCAGCGGTCAACGTCGGCATCGCCCAGGCGGACGGCGAGGCGTACTTCTCATGGATCGGTGACGACGACGAGTTGCATCCTGATGGGTTGCGGGAGCTTGTCGACCTCTTGGAGGCAGATCACGGCGCAGTCGTCTCGTTCGGTGCGTGCGACTACATGGACGATCGCGGCGAGGTCTTTGCTGTGAGCAGCGCCGGCAAATGGGCGCGTCGCGTGCTCGCGTGGGGCCCGGACCTCATCCCGCAGCCGGCATCCCTCACCAGGCTGTCTGCCATGAACGTCGTCGGGCCATACGACGAGAGCCTGAGGTTCGTCATGGACCTCGACATGTTCCTTCGACTGCGCGGACAGGGCCGCTACGTCACGACGCGAAGCCGGATCGCGAAGTATCGATGGCATCCGGACGCACTCACTGTCGCGAACCGTGATCTGTCCATCACCGAGGGCGACAGCGTCCGACGGCGGCACCTGCCGTCCGCGGTCAGGCCGTTGGCAGTGCTGTGGGAGCGGCCTGTTCGAGTCGCCATCAACGTCGTGTCCGACCAGCTTTCACGCCGCGCCCGAAAGATGCGGCGCACGTGACGTCGGCTCTGACCTCTCTCGACAGGAGCGCCCCCTTCTACGTTGCAGGACATCGCGGCCTCGCTGGCGGTGCGGTCTGGCGTCACCTCGACGGCGCGGGCTTCACGAACCTCGTCGGGCGTCCCTCGTCGGACCTGGACCTTCGCGAACGCGACGAGGTGTTCGCCTTCTTCGACAAGGAGCGGCCCCGCTATGTGGTCATGGCGGCCGCGCGCGTCGGTGGCATCCTGGCCAACAGCACCCGGCCGGTCGAATTCCTCTCCGACAACGTCCGCATCCAGGTCAACGTGCTCGATGCCGCTCACGCATACGACGTGGATCGCCTTCTCCTGCTTGGCTCCTCGTGCATCTATCCGAAGTTTGCCGAGCAGCCGATCAAGGAGTCCTCGCTCCTGACCGGGATCCTCGAGCCGACCAACGATGCCTACGCCATCGCGAAGATCGCCGGTGTCATGCACGTCCAGGCGATGCGACGCCAGTACGCCAGACGCTGGATCAGTGCCATGCCCACGAACCTCTACGGTCCGGGCGACAACTTCGACGTCGACTCGTCCCATGTGCTCGCTGCCCTGATCCGTCGCTTCGACGATGCCGTCCGCACAGGTGCCTCGACCGTGACCAACTGGGGTACGGGGGCCCCTCGTCGTGAGTTCCTCCATGTGGATGACCTCGCGTCGGCCGTGCTGCACCTCCTCGAGAACTATGACGACCCAGCCCCGATCAACATCGGCACCGGGAAGGACCTCACGATCCGCGAGCTGTCCGACCTGGTCGCACAGGTTGCCGGGTATACAGGCGCAGTCGAATGGGATGCCTCCAAGCCGGACGGCACCCCTCGCAAGCTGCTCGACGTGTCTCGACTGCAGGCGCTGGGGTGGCGACCTGGCGTCGAGCTGCGCGCCGGCGTGGAGCGGGCCTACGACTGGTATGCCGATCACCGGGACTCCGCGCGCCGCTGATCATCTCGACCATTCGACAGGCTTGGTGGGCCAGTCGATTCGCCTCAGTCGCTCTTCAACGTCTTCGCCTCGGTCTGATTCGACACACCCCGAGTCTCGGTGTCGAGGCGCAGCAGAGCGGCCTCCTCGGCGACGCGGAGCAACCGCTTCTCGAGGCGCCCCATCTCTGCGGTGAGCTGGATGAGGATGAGCAGCAGGCCGAGGAAGCCGATGAAGAAGAGCAGGTTGAGGGGCACGGCGACCCCGGTCACCTGGGCCGCCCAGTCGAGAGCACCGGGGGCGAGCGCCATCAGCGCCGTGATGACGCCGACGATCGTCCAGGTCACCGCGAAACGTCCTCGGATGTAGCGACGCCTGACCATCTCGAAGATGGTGAGGACGACCAGTGCTGCCCCCGCGAGCGCGAGACCGAATCCGCCTGTCACTGCAGCACGCCGCCCGTGACCGGCTTGGCGCGAACCATGCCGAGGAAGACGGTCGCCACCGCGCGGCCGGCGTAGCCGATCGAAGAGACCGTTCCCTGGCTCGGTCGACCGCCGGCGCGCTGACGCATGACGACGCCGACCTCTCCGACCCGAAGGCCCGACCGACGTGCGAGGACGAGGGACTCGACTGTGTCGCCGAGGTACTCGCATGGGTAGTGGTGGGCGAACAGCTCGACAGCGGCCCTGGAGAAAGCACGGAAGCCCGACGTCGAGTCGGTGAGCGTGTTGCCGACGACGAGGCTCATGAGCCCGGCGACGAGGCGCATCGAGGTGCCCCGCATCCGGTGGACGTCGTAGCCGGCACCTGAACTGAAGCGGCTGCCGATGACGATGTCGACCTGAGACGTGGCATCAATGAGTTCTTGTGCCTGGGATGCGACGTGCTGACCGTCCGCGTCGATCTGGACGACGACGTCGTAGGCGTTCGCGGAGGCGTACCGGAAGCCGGTGCGCATGGCGCCCCCGACGCCCATGTTGAAGGGGTGGCGCGCTACCTTCACGGGGAAGCGTCGAGCGATGGCGGCCGTGGCATCCGCCGAGCCGTCGTCAACGACGAGGACGTCCGCTGCCGGGAGGGCGTCGAGGACCTCGGTCAGCACCGCCGCGATGCATTCGGCCTCGTTGAAGGCGGGCATGACGACGAGGACTCGCGGCTCGGCCGTCGGCCCGCCGCTTCCCTGCGTCTGCTGTGTCATCGCTACCCCGTTGGTCGTGTGCGCCGCCCCCGGCGGATCCGTCCGCCCTCATGGTGCACCGGTCCTCTACCCCGTGTCCGGCAAACGGACATATCCGTGACACGCATGGGTCGGGGATGTCCAAAGACCGGCCGATGTGACCTGTATCGCCTAGGCTCACGGCGTCTCCGGCTGGCACCGAGCCATGGCCATCGCGAGGCTCGAGTACGCGCTCGTCGGAGGGGACCACATGCGCGATGAACGGCAGTCGCAGCTGACGCGACCCGAGGATCCGACCCGTGCGGAGGCCTCTGCACCGGCGAGACGCCTCGTCGATGGGGTGCTCGCCTGGCTCGGGCGTTGGTGGGTGCCGCTGGCCATCTTCGCGACATCTCGGATCGTTGACGCCGTGCTCTTGGCCATGGCGGCCGAGGACCAGGTGGCGCTCACCCGGACCCGCCTCGACTACTACGTGTACGAGCCGACCCCGTCCGACCCCGGCTACTCGGGCATTGTCTCCAACTGGGACGCCCAGTGGTACCGGCGGATCGCGACGGACGGCTATGAGCTGCCCGCCCCAGGCGGGAGCCCAACTGACACACGTAACACCCTGTGGACGTGGGCGTTCCCGCCCGCCTACCCCATGATCGTGCGGCTCGTGATGATCGTGACGTCGCTGTCGTTCCCCGTGGCGGCGACGATCGTGAGTTGTCTGGCGGGCGCGGCCGCCATGGTGCTCATGTACCGCCTCGTGCAACGCACAGGAGGTGCGTTCTTGGCGTCCGTGACCGTGTTGTTCTCGTCATTCTGGGTCGCGGCGCCCCTGTTGCAGATCGGCTACAGCGAGTCGCTAGCGCTCTTGTTCCTCATGGCGTCACTCAATCTGCTCGTGGACCGTAAGTATGGCTGGGCCGCCGTCGCAGTCCTCGGCCTATCGATGACACGGATCGTCACACTGCCTTTGCTCCTCGCGGTGGTCGTCCATGCGTGGTTGCGCTACAGGCGAGAGGGGGCCTTCTGGAAGAACCGGCCCGGGCAGGCCGCGGGTATCCTCCTCGTCGCCTGCAGCGCGGTATTCGGGGTTGTCTCTTGGATGTTGATGGCATCTGCCTTTATCGGAGCGAGCGCAGGTATGGAGCGGAGCGCGGGGCAGCGGAATCTCCAGGTCAGCTGGTTCGGCGACACCTACCGGCTTTTTGGTCCCGGCGGCCCCGCCCTGATCGGGCTCGTCGTAATGTTGCTGGCGATCGCAATGCTCGTCCCGCGTGCCCGCGTATGGGCCCCCGAGCTCCGCGCATGGTCTTTCGCATATCCCTGCTATCTGCTGGCGCTGACACCCATGCTGCCTGCGGTGTTTCGCTATCTGCTGCTCGCGCCCACGTTTCCGGTGATGCTTGCCGGCACCCCGGCGCGCGCATCGAAGCGCACTTTGGCGTGGGTCAGCTTCGTGCTGATCGCTCTGGTCCTCTGCCAGCGCTGGTACATCAGCAGCATCATCACCGTGTGGACCGACGCCTCGCGCCCCGCTCCCTAGCTGTACCCGGTCATGACGTTGGTGACAGTCGGCTGACGGGCGGGAGCCCTTGCAGGGCGGTGTGGCGTCGTCGAGTGTTGTACTCGTGCAGCCAGGGGGCAAGGGCTGCGGCTCGCTCGTTGTTGCTGGTGAAGACCTGTCGGTAGGCCCACTCGCTGGCCAGGGCCCGGTTGAACCGTTCAATCTTCCCGTTCTGCCACGGGCAGTGCGGCTTGAGGAACTTGTGGGTGGCGCCGAGCGCGGTCATCGCGTTCCTGACGTCGGTGCTGTGCCGGTAGCTGAAGTAGTTGTCGGTGATGACCCGCTCGATGGTGGTGATGCCGTGGCCGGCGAAGTGCTCCGCGGCGCGCAGGATGAACGCGGCGCAGGTGGCGCCTTTCTCGTCGGGCAGGATCACGCTGTAGGCCAGGCGTGAGTGGTCATCGACCATGGAGTGCACGTAGTCGTAGCCGATCCGGGCCTTCTTCTTCGCGGAGGTCGAGCCCATCGAGCGGCCGTGGGCTTTCCAGCCGCCGCCGTCGGGGATGCGCCCGATCTTCTTGACGTCGACGTGGACCGGCTCGCCGGGGCGGTCGCGTTCGTAGCGGACCGCGGTGGTCTTGCTGGAGCGGATCACCTCACCGGTCAGCGGGTCCAGCGTCCGCAGGTACGGCGTGTGGTGGCGGCGTAGGACCCTACTGACGGTGCGCGCTGGCACGCCCAGCTCGGTCCGAGCCAGTCCTGCCCGCGCAGATGCTCGTGTCGGGCCGCGATGACCGCGGCCTCCACCGCCGTAGGGGTGCGGCGCGGGCTCGAGTGCGGTCGCGAGGACCGGTCACTCAGTCCGGCCTCGCCCTCGGCGTCGAACCGCGCGACCCACCGGTGCGCGCACTGCCGGGAGATGCCCATCGCCTTCGCGGCATGCGCCGCCGCCCACCCCTGGCGGCGGACCCGGTCGACCAGCAGTCGTCGACCATGAATGTTGAGACGGGCGTTAGCGTGTGACACGAGAACCTCCGGGCGGTGCGGGACTTAGACACTCCACACCTCACCCGGAGGTTCTCCTCATCGTCAACGCCTACCCGTCACCAACGTCCAGGCCGAGTACACCTAGCCCTCCTCGGGCTCCATTTGGGCTGTATGTCCGAATTGTTTTGTCTCTGAAAGGGTTTCGCCCCGTCCTTCTCCGCGAAATCGTGAGCGGCAACGATTCCGTGCCGTTACGTTGCCACCGGGGGGCCGCACTCAAGCGGGCTGATCCAGCGGCTGGGGGGTGGACCCGTGAATCAAGTAGCGCCCGTGCAGTTGCGGGCACTGAGCGGTCTGCGCTTCGTTGCGGCGGCCGTCGTGCTTCTCCACCACCTTGTCTTCGCCATGCCAGGGCTTGTCGCCCCTCTGTACCTAGCTCAAGCCGGCTACCTGGGGGTGACCTTCTTCTTCGTCCTGAGCGGATTCGTTCTGGCGCATGGTTGGACCCCATCAACTTCCAGGGCTCACTTCTATCTAAAGCGCGCGGCGCGCATCTACCCGCTTCACGTCGTCATGGCCTTGGCGGTCGCTTGCATGCTGCTTCAACCGGGGTTCGACTGGCGCATTCTGATCGTCAATGTCAGCTTGCTGCAGGCGTGGTCTCCAGAGCCCGGTATCTATCTCTCGTTCGTCGGAGCGGCGTGGTCTCTCTCTTGTGAAGTCTTTTTCTATGGTTGCTTCCCGCTACTTGTCGTCATGCTGGGCGGGATCGTTCACCAGATCAGGTGGGCCGTTTCACTCGTGATCGGTGCGTTGTTCGTTGGTTCAGGCTTGGCATCGACCTCGTCCACTGTCGCTGAATACCTCTATCACTTTCCGATCTTCCGGCTGGTCGACTTCATGGTCGGCATCCTGCTGTGTCTGGCCGTCAAGCGTGGCTGGCGCATATCGATCGGGCCGCTGTCGGCGGCGGCCTTGGTAGCTACTTGTTACCTCGCGATTGTGCTCGCACAGACGTTTGCCCATATGGGTGTCGACCGTCTGTGGCTCTACTCCCTAGTGATGGTATTGCCGGTGGGAGGTCTGATATCCGCGCTCGCAGGGCGTGAGATTGACGGACGAGTTTGTCCACTCGGATCGCCGGCTGCCGTTCTGGCAGGAAAATGGTCCTTCGCCCTCTACCTCAGTCACGGAGTGGTGCTTGCGGCTCTGCAATCACATGTGCGAGGTCTGCGGGGTGCGTCGGCAGTGGTCGTGGGCGTCGCCGTGGTGGTGCTCGCAGTATCGCTTTCTTGGCTGCTTTACACGCTCTACGAGCACCCCATCGAATCGAGACTGCGGCTTCGACTGGCCAGATCTAGCTCTCGTGCTGAAGCCACCGAACGCCCTGCGTCGGCAGCTCCTGGCTCCGCACTCACGGGTCGGAGGCGGCCTGCGCCTCGGTCGAGCGCGTGAAGAGGCCGTAGTCCCCAAGTGTTGCTACTTGTGACATCCCGGCATCGCGGGCCAGCTGCGCTTGGGTCGTTTGGGGGTGCGCCACTACGATTTCGGCGGACCTGATGGCCGTCTGTGCGCCTGTCGCGTTGCCGTTCAAGAACGCCAGATATGCCGTCTGATCCTCTGGCGAGAAGGCGTCTAGCGGATTGCTTGCCCAGACTGTGCCGCCGGCAACCGCGAGGGACTCCGCGAGAGGTTCTGGCGCGAGGATGACCCGTCCACGGGCTGCCTCGACGATCCTGGCAGATGTCACGTCTGTATCCATGAACGTCGGCGCCCTCAAGGCAAGCGTGCTCGCGGCGCCGAGAACGGACAAGACGGCTATCGCTCCTGCCACCTTCCTCGATCTGGATTGCGGTGCGTTGGCTGCCCAAGTGTGGCTAGCTGTTGCCGCCGGAACGACAAGGAAGAGCAGGAGCCATACCCCGTGGCGTGCGGCGGAAACGGTAGCGAGGAGAAGGCCAAGACCGGCGGCGTACTCCCAGAGAGGTCGAGGTCGGCGCAGGGCCGAGGCGATGAGTCCCACCGCAGCGATCATCAGGAATACGTCGAAGGGGTTCGTCAAGCTGAGACGGCTCCACATACCCGAGTCGTCGCTCGTAGCCTCGCCGCTTAGGACTCCGGTGTAGTAGAGCGGTGCGCGTAGCAGACCCGGATTGAGGCAGGTTGCGGCGAGTGAGGCGATGCCGACTCCAACTGCGGTTACGGGCGCAAGGCGCAGTCGCGACAGAAGCAGGTAGCAGGCGAGCACGGCCACACCAGCGAGGACGGCCCCATGGAGATTGCCCCACACTGCGACGAGGGGCACCGCCCACCAGATGGCCTTCGATGGATGCAGTTGCTGACGGCTGAGAAGAACGAGAAGCAAGGCGAACGGTACGAGCGACAGCAACTGAGCCCGAGCGATCAGCAGCGGAGTGGCCGCGCCGATGGTGACGGCCAAGATCACCAAGGCGGTGCCTACGGGCCTTGAGCGGCGAGCAGTTGCTTCGAAGGCAAGCATGGTGAGCGTGATGGTCACGGCCAGTACCTGCGTGACCACAATCCCAAGGCTGCCGAGCGAGTGGGCGATTGAAAGAACGAGCTGTCCTGCGACGGTGGTGTTGATCCACTCGGCGGACGACGCTGCGGCGAAAGGGATTCCAACTGGTACCGAACCGGTTGCGCGGATGTGGTCACCGATAGCGGGTAACCACAAGGCATCCGAGCCGATGACGGTCATAGCACTCGAGGCCACGGTGACCAGTCCAAGTGTGAGCACCACGAGCACGGGCATGGTGCTCTTCTGCACGCGTGCCCGATCTGCTGTCTCCAAAGGTCGCTCCAGGTCTCCCGCGTGAGCCGACGCCGCTCGCCCTGACCGTCGGGGCAGGCGCTCCTGATGGCCTACGGTCCCATCTTGGGGGGCCGGAAACGCGCACTTTGGGAAGGTGTTGGCAACTTCAAGCATTTTCGAGACACGTAGCCTGAGCCCGCCTACTCTTCCCTCAGCGGGGGGCACATCGGGTGGCCCTGCATCACCGGGAGGAACCCAGAACCATGACCAAGATTGCTGCCAAGGTCCAGACGCTGCTCAACAAGGAGCGCGGCGCGACCGCTGTGGAGTACGGCCTGATGGTCGCCCTGATCGCTGTCGTGATCATCGCCGCCGTCACGCTCCTCGGCCAGAACCTGTCGACGACCTTCGACAACGTCGCGACGTCCGTCTGATGGCTGACTGAGTGGCCCGGGGCGTCCGCCTCGGGCCGCTCGCGCGAAACCAACAGCAGGATCACTTCTTAGACAGGCCACAATGAACGGCCTATCGTCGGAGTGTCACGGTTCGCCGGGGGGCGCGTCCGCTGATGGAACTTGACCGGAGGGTGGGGGAGGGATGTTCAGACGAGACCGCGGCGCTTCGGCGGTCGAGTTCGCCATAGTCTTTCCAGTCCTCTTTTTGGTGCTGGCGGCGATCATCGACTTCGGGCGTGCCTACTTCTACCAGGTACAACTGACGAATGCCGCCCGTGAGGGAGCGAGGGCGGCAAGCGTGAGCACGCTGACAGAGGCCGAAATCAAGGCCCGGACGGCAGCCGCGGTGCCCGGCATGAAGCCAGCGGAGCTGACGTATCCCGTCCTAATCCGCTGCCCCTCCGGAACTGGAAACGCAACGGTCGAGGTGGGCGCGCCGTTCAGCTGGATCGTACTGGGACCCGCCATGTCGATGATTGGCGGTTCCTGGGGGCGAGGCAACACTCTGAGCTCGTCGGCGGTGATGAAATGCGGAGGGTGAACGACTTGCGCATCAACAAACGACTCGCGGATCGTGGGGCAGTCGCCGTGGTCACCGCTGTCTTCACGGCCACGGTCGCCCTCGCGATGCTCGCATTCAGTGTTGACATGGGGAACATTGAGTTCGAGAGGCGCCAGCTCCAGAATGGGACTGATGCCGCGTCAATGGCCCTGGCTCAGACGTGTGCTCTCGACCCAAGTAGCTGCGACCCCAACAAAACCAAGGCTGCGCTGAACGTGCTTGCGAGTTCTAATGCGCTGGACAAGATGTCGCAGCTAAATCCAGCGCGGGGGACACAGGGGCAGTGTGCGCGAAACTCCACACCGCCACTCGTTATGCCCAATATGCCCATGTGTGCTTCTGCATCAAGCGATGCGAACGTTGCAGATCTGAGTGAGTGCCCCCCCTTGCCGGCTGACTACAAGACGGTGAATGGTGCGAAGCTCGCCTACGTCGAGACATATGTGCAAACGAAGTCTTCGGCGGCGGACAACACCATTCTGCCCAGCTTCTTCGCCAAAGCCGCTGCCGGTGTAGATGGTGTGCGTCAAACGGCGTGTGCCCGCGCCGTCTGGGGGCCAGGTGCCCCTTCGAGTAAGAATGTCGTCTCTCTGACCATGTCCGAATGCGACTGGTCGTACCAGACCGGATTTCCAGCGAGCGCCAATTATGCGGAAGCGCCATCAGGCGCTTACCCAGGCTATTCGAACACCGATGATAGGCCAGATTGGCCGACCGTAGAGCGAGGTGTGTGGTCAAAAGACAACCCGGTTCCGGGTTGTGACACCTCCAGTCCGGGCGGCACGGCCCCGGGCGGATTTGCTTGGCTAGCTGGGAATGGTTGCCAGTCGACCATAACCGAGGGTTGGGTCAAGACGGACCCGGGAGCGAACCAGGAATGCGATCAGGCGGCGCTTACCAACTTGCGTGGAAAGGTCATCTATATTCCGGTATTCGACTGTCGAGCGCTGACGCCTACGAATCCGATTCCCTCCACGCCTACAGACTTCTGCAATAAATCTAACGGCTCCAACACCTACTACCACATTTCCGGATTTGCCGCTTTCTATCTTTCGGGTTGGTTCTTTGGAAATAATGCCGATTCAAAGATGGAGAGCATCCGTCCCCCGGCGGGTAGATATCTATGCAGCGGTAGTCAGCGGTGTCTGTTCGGGTGGTTCACGCGCGGCCTCATTCCAGAGGGCGATTTCACATGGGGATCTACGACTGACCCCAACTACGGCATCACCATCGTTAAGCCAGCTGGCTGAGCCATTTGGCCGTAAGACGAACACTTTCTCTAGGGGGACCCCCGCATGAATCGTCGAATCCTTGCCATCGTGTTGGCCCTTGTCCTTGCGATCGGCGGCGGCGCCCTAGTTATCATCTATGCGCGCAATGCCGACGCTCGGGCTGTTGCTGCCGCGTCACCAGCGCCGGTTTGGGTTGCAGCCAAGCCAGTCCCGGCAGGCACGACGCTGAAAGACGCGCAGCGGACCGGGCTCATCCTTCAGACGTCGGTCAGCTCGAAGGCCGTACCGGTGGGTGCGCTGCAGGAGATCAATGCCGACAACAACTCCTTGCTTGCCACCTCTGACATCGCAGCAGGGGAGTATCTCTTGGCAGCTCGATTCGGCACCGTTCCTGCGGGGACAAAGGCCATCGAGGTCCCGAGCGGAATGCTTGCCGTCTCAGTTTCATTGTCCGATCCCGCCAGAGTGGGCAAGTTCGTGACGCCCGGGTCGCACATCGCAATCTTTCAGTCTTACCAAATCAAGGATCTCCGGGACACGCCAGAGGCGAAGCTCATCAATGAAAATGATGTCCACGGCACCAGCTTGCTTTTGGGAGACGTGACGGTGATCGCGATGGGCGACGCGCCCTTGGCGGGGGCAGCGGCTCAGGCTCCGGCCGAAGGGGAGTCGCCGACGGCCCAAGGCGCCAGCGGCGGATTTCTGGTCACCGTTGCGGTGAAACCGTCTGACGCTACGGTCCTCATCCACGGCATCAACAACAGGACGCTGTACGCCGGACTTCGTGGTTCCGACGTCAAGCTTGACCCGTCACTCGAGGTGAATGACCTCATCCTGCGAGATGCGGTGACCGGCCAATGACGATCCTGTGGGACTACGACCCGGCCTCGGTCGACACGTATCGCTTCGCCCTGGGTGGTGACGCAGTCCACCTCAACTCGGCGCCACGCGTCAGCCGCGCCCTCGAGGAGGACCGCAACCAGTCGCTCGTCGTCATCGGCCCCGACATCGACCTCGACTCGGCGTGCGAGCTCGCCGAGCGCGAGCGCATCGACCGCCCGGAGCTGGGCGTCATCCTGCTTCGTCACCGACTCGACGTGACGGCTCTCGCGCAGGCCCTGCGCAGCGGCGTCCGCGAGGTCGTCCAGGCCGACGACCAGACGGCGCTCGCCGACGCTGTCCGCCGGTCGGTAGCACTGACCCAGCAGCTCAGCGGTCATGGCACGACTGTCGGCGGTCGTGACGGCAAGATCATCACCGTCTTCAGCGCCAAGGGTGGTGTCGGCAAGACGACGATGTCGACCAACCTCGCCGTCTACCTATCGTCGGTGGGGGCAAAGACCCTGCTGGTGGACCTCGATCTCATGTTCGGCGATGTGGCCATCAGCCTCCAGCTCCAGCCGCACGGATCCGTGCGAGACGTCGTCGCCATGAGCGGCCACCTCGACGACCAGGGTGTGCAGTCCGTCGTCACCCGTCACGAGGAGAGCGGTCTCGACGTCATCGCGGCGCCCGCCGACCCCGCCGACGCCGACCGCGTCCCGTCTCACGTCGTCATCGAGCTGCTCCGGGTCGCCCGTGGACAGTACGACTACGTCATCGTCGACACGCCGCCGTCGTTTACCGAGCACGTGCTCGCGGCCTTCGATGTCAGCGACCTGACCATCCTCATCGCCACGCTCGACATCCCGGCCGTCAAGAACCTCCGGATCGCGATCAACACGCTCGATACGCTCGGCGCCTCGAGGGAGGCCCGGACCATCGTGCTCAACCGCTCCGACGCCAAGGTTGGGCTCAAGCCCGACGACGTCGAGGCGGCCCTCAAGGCGCCGATCTCCGCCAACGTGCCCAACAGCCTTACGGTGCCGGCATCGGTCAACCGTGGCGTCGCGCTCGTCCTCGACGACCCGCGCAACCCGGTGTCGCTGGCGATCCGCGACCTCGCGGACCACGAGATTCGTCGCCGCTTCGGCGAGGATCTGCAGAACGGCGCCAAGCGCAGCTTCGGACTCTTCGGAGGCAAGCGATGAGCAACCTCGCTGACCGACTCGAACGGGCCCGCCAATCCAGCCAGATCAACGAGCCCGCGCCGCCCAACAATGGCCAGGTCCGCATCACGAACGGCTCTGCTCCCGTGCGCCGCCGCGGCGTCGACCCCTTCGCGGGCGTCAAGGAGCGCGTGCATCAGGCCCTCGTCGCGTCGCTGGGCCCGCGTCTCTATGACCCCAACCTCAGCGAGAGCGAGCTCGCCTCGCAGGTGCGGACCACGCTGCAGGAGGTCATCGACTCCGAGCAGACCCCGCTCTCGCACTCCGACCGCACGCGCATCGCCCAGGACGTCTCCGACGACATCCTCGGTCATGGTCCGCTCGAGCCCTACCTGCGCGACGCAGAGGTCTCCGAGATCATGGTCAACGGCGCCGAGGACATCTACATCGAGCGCGCGGGCAAGATCTACCCCGTCGACGCGCGCTTCTCCGACGAGACGCACCTGCGCCGGACGATCGACAAGATCGTGGGTCGCGTCGGTCGTCGCGTCGACGAGTCGAGCCCCATGGTGGACGCTCGCCTGCCCGACGGCTCCCGTGTCAACGCCGTCGTGCCGCCGATCGCCCTCGACGGCTCGATGCTGACGATCCGAAAGTTCTCTGCGGACCCGTTCACCGACCGCGACCTCATCTCGTTCGGCACGATGACCGAGAACGTCCGCGACTTCCTCAGCGCCTGCGTCAAGGGCCGCCGCAACATCATCATCAGCGGCGGCACCGGCTCGGGCAAGACGACGACGCTCAACGTCATCAGCTCCTTCCTGCCTCATGACGAGCGCATCGTCACCATCGAGGACGCCGCCGAGCTCCAGCTCCAGCAGCAGCACGTGCTTCGCCTCGAGGCCCGTCCGGCCAACATCGAAGGCCGCGGTCTGGTCTCCATCCGTGAGCTCGTCAAGAACACCCTGCGTATGCGTCCCGACCGCATCATCGTCGGCGAGATCCGTGACGGTGCGGCGCTCGACATGCTCCAGGCGATGAACACCGGTCACGACGGGTCGATCACCACGGTGCACGCCAACACCCCGCGCGACAGCCTTGCTCGTCTCGAGACCATGGTGCTGATGGCGGGCGTCGACCTGCCGGTCCGCGCCATCCGCGAGCAGGTGGCCGGCGCCGTCGACCTCATCGTGCAGCAGTCGCGCCTCAAGGACGGCACCCGCCGCATCGTCGCTATCTCTGAGGTCGTCGGCATGGAGTCCGACGTCATCACGCTCCAAGACATCTTCACCTTCAACTACGGCGCCGGCCGCGACGAGAACGGCCGCTTCCTCGGCGGCCTCAAGCCGACCGGAATCCGCCCGAAGTTCACGGCGGACCTCGCTGACGTGGGCATCGAGCTGCCCGTCTCGCTCTTCGCCAGGTCGGTGCTGTGAGCGGCCTGACCCGTCGCCTGGTCACCGGACTGACGGCTCTCGCGATTGGCTGCGTGGTCCTGCCCGCTGGAGTTGCTCGCGCGGCCGACGTGTCGGTGGGCCTCAGCAGCGTTAGGGGGACCACCACCGGTTCGACATCGAACCTCACTGGAGTGATCACCCTCCGCAGCGTCGTCGACGTGCAGGTCGACCCGGCGTCGCTCAAGGTGAAGATTGACGGTGAGGAATTCCCGTCCACGGTCAAACAGGCCGCAAAGCTCGACCGCAAGGCCATGCTCGTCATCGACACGAGCGGCTCGATGGGGGCGCAGGGCATGTCGACCGTCCGCAAGGCGTCGGCCACCTACCTCAAGACCGTGCCGGCTGACGTCAAGGTCGGCGTCGCCTCCTTCGCGAACACCGCCGGAGTCGACCTCGCCCCGACGGTCGACCGCGCGGCAGCGCAGCGCGTCATCAACGGTCTGGACGCGCGCGGCGACACGAGCCTGTATGCCGCCATGCAAAGTGCCGCTGCCGTGCTCAGCGGCCCCGGTGACCGCAGCATCGTGCTCCTGAGCGACGGCGCGGACACCGTTGCCGACAACAAAGCACTCGCCCTCAAGAACGCTGTCGGGAAGCTCAAGGCCGGGGGCATCCGCGTCGACGTCGTGCGCTTCAAGACGAACGACCCGGATGCGACCGGGGCGCTCAAGGCCTTCGCCGAGACCAACGACGGCACCGTCGTGGGGGCCGACAACACTGCGGGGGTCAGCGCAGCTTTCGCGGCGTCAGCACAGGCGCTCAACCGCCAGGTGCAGTTCTCGGTCGCGATCCCCAAGCCACTCTCGGGGAACCACCGTTACGACCTCGCGGGCGTCGCGGGCGGCACCGCGTTTGGGTTCAGCCGACAGGCCTCCTTCGGAGCGCCCACGCTGACGCCTGCACCTTCCCCCTCACCGTCGCCGGCTCCCGTAGTTGCCGCATCACCCCAGGCGGCGGGTGTCGGCCTCGGTCCCGTCGCCTTCACGGACCGCACCCCCTACATCGCGGGCGGGCTACTCGCGCTCGCCCTCTTCGTCGTCCTGTCGACGTCGCTGATGCCGACGCTCCAGACCAAGCGCGAGCGTCGGGTCGCCTCGATCGACTCCTATGTCGTCGGAGATGCGGTCGCGCTCTCGCGCCAGGAGATGAAAGTCGCGCAGAGCACCATCACGGCGCAGCTGCTCGACATGGGCGACCGGGTCATGAAGGACCGCAAGTCGACGAGCAAGACCATGGCCCTGATCGAGCGAGCCGACCTGCCGTTCCGGGCGGGGGAATGGCTCGTGCTCCGCGTAATAGCTGTCATCGTGGGTATCGCTGTAGGTCTGGTGCTTGTGGGCCAGTCCAAGGTGGTCGGGGTTATCTTCGGCGCCGCCCTGGGCCTGATCCTGATGCCGGCAGGGTTGCGCTTCGCCGCCTCCCGACGAGCCCGCAAGTTCGAGGCCCAGCTGCCCCAGATCCTGCTCCTCATCTCGACGAGCCTCCGCAGTGGTTTTGGTCTCCCGCAAGCCCTCGACGCGGTGGCTCGGGATGCCGCCGAGCCCGCCGGTAAGGAGTTCAGTCGCGCGCTCGCCGAGACGCGGATCGGCACCGACATCTCGGATGCGCTCGAGCGGGTGGCCGTGCGCATGGAGAGCAAGTCCATGCACTGGACCGTCATGGCCATCCGCATCCAACGGGAGGTCGGTGGCAACCTAGCTGACACCCTTCGTACGACCGCAGGGACGCTACGTGAGCGTGAGTCGCTCCACCGGCAGGTGGCAACGCTCTCGGCCGAAGGTCGCCTCTCCGCCTACATCCTCGTGGCCCTCCCCATCTTCATCTTCGTGTACATGACCAAGGTCAACTATGAGTACGTCAGCCTGCTCTGGACAACCACGGCCGGACTCTTCATGAGCGTGGGCGGCTTGGTCGCGTTGGGGATCGGCATCGTGTGGATGCGACAAGTCGTCAAGATCGAGGTGTGACGTGAACCTGAACCCCGTCTACGTCGCTGCCGGCCTATTCGCCGTTGGCCTCCTCATCGCGGTGCTCAGCGCCGGCTTCAGCAGTGGCGAACCTCGTGGCGTGGCCAAGTCCTTGATGCTTATCGAGAACTCCGTCGATCGTCGTACCGTCGTCACCACGGATCTCGCAGCCAAGGACCGCCTCATCGCGCCGATCCTCGAGCGCACCAAGGGTCTCGCGCGAGCCCTCTCACCGGGTGGAGCCGATGACCGCTACACGAAGCTTCTCGACCAGGCCGGCAACCCTGCCGGCTGGACGGTCGAGCGCATCCTCGGGCTCAAGGGCGTGGGTCTGCTGCTCGGCATCGTGCTCGGTGCCTTCTACGGCAAGTTCCAGCTGCCCAACAGCCTCCTCTTTGCGTTCGGTCTCGGAGCAGCACTCTTCTTTCTGCCCGACCTACTCATGAAGAACGTCGCCTTGAGACGACAGGAGCAGACGAGCAAGAGCCTCGCCGACGCGCTCGACATGCTGAGCGTCTGCGTCGAGGCCGGCCAGGGTTTCGACTCAGCTCTCCTCCAGGTCGCCCGCAACGTCGAAGGACCGATCTCGGGAGAGTTTGCCCGCGTGCTCTCTGAGATCCAGATCGGCAAGTCACGTGGCGAGGCCTTCAGCTCGATGGGCGAGCGGGTCACGCTGCCTGAGGTCAGAAACTTCATCACCGCCCTGGTGCAGGCGGACCGCCTCGGCCTGCCGATCGCCGGCGTGCTGCGCGAGCAGACCGTCAACATGCGCCTCGTCCGTCGACAGAAGGCGGAGGAGAAGGCCCAGAAGGTCACCATCAAGATCCTCTTCCCGCTGATGTTCTGCATCCTGCCGGCTCTCTTCATCGTCATCATCGGCCCCGGCGGCATCCGCATGATGCAGGCCTTCGGCGGCTGATCCGCGCCGTGGCCGTCGTCACGGACTCCAAGGCCCGCGCTGTGCAAGACCTCGGGTCGAGCTCGCCGGCGACGCGGCTGGGCTGGCTGCTGCCTGCGCTGGTCCTGGCCCTCTTCGCCCTCAAGCCTCTCGGTCCGCTCACGGACCCTGACGGGTACTGGCACGTCGTGACTGGCGAGCACCTCGTGCAGACAGGGCAGTTCGTGCTCGACGACCCCCTTGGGGCAGCGACCGAGCAAGTGTGGATCCTCAACCAGTGGCTGCCCGAGGTGCTCATGCACTGGGCGCACGCGGCATACGGACTCCCCGGTGTGGCGTGGTTGCTCTGCCTCGCCTCGTTGCTCGTCGGGGTCGCGGTGTACGCCGCGTGCCGACGTCGGGCGTCAGCCCTCGTGGCGGCGCTGATGCTCGCGATGACCTTCGTCGCCCTCAGCGGCAGCCTCTCGCCCAGACCGCAGCTCGTGACGTTCGCGCTTGCCGCGGTCACCACGAGCACCTGGCTCCTGACCCGCGAGGACCGCCGTGCCCGCTGGTGGCTCGTGCCGCTCACGTGGCTCTGGGCCTGCAGTCACGGCATGTGGTTCGTCGGTCCCGTCGTCGGTGGCCTCGTCGTGGTCGGGATGCTCCTCGAGGGACGCGTATCCGTGCGTGAGGCGGCACGGCTCGCCGCGGTGCCGGCGCTCTCGGTGGCCGTCGCCGCCCTGACTCCGGTCGGGCCGCGTCTCTTCACGTCGCCCCTCCAGGTGAGTGGTGTGACGGGGATGATCAGCGAGTGGCAGCCGCCAGGCCTGACGGACCCGGGCCTCATTGCCGCGCTGCTCCTCGTCGCCGTGGTGGTCGCCGACCAGGTCGTGCGCGGGGGCGGGGAGTGGACGGTCGCGCTCCTCACTGTCCTGGCGCTGGTCTTTGCCGTCACGTGGTCCCGAACCACGGGTCTGGCCGCGGTCGTGCTGGCGCCTATGGCCGCCGCCGCGATCCAGCGCGTGACCCGGCAGACGGTCTCCGGTCCGCCACGCCGCGAGCGGCTGGCGGTGCTGGTGGCGGGCGTCGTGAGCCTCGCACTGGCGGCAGTGCTCGCGCCGGTTGCCGCGGCTTCTCCGGGCATCGGGCCCAACAGCCTCGACGCCGCGCTCGCCCAGGTCCCGGCCGGCACGGTCGTGTGCAACGACCAGGCTGACGGCGGCTGGCTCATGCTCCAGCACCCTGGCCTGCGCCCCACGATGGACACACGCGTGGAGCTCTACACCGTGGAGCGCATCAGGGCCTACCTCGGCTTCGTCGCCGCCGAATCGGGTTGGCAGAACTACGCCGACGAGGTCGGCTGCACGTATGCCGTCCTCCCGGCCGACGCGGCCGTCGTCCCGGCGATGCGCGCCAGCGACGACTGGGAGATGGTCGAGCAGGCGGGGGACTACCTGTTGCTGAGGTCCACGCGTTGAGGACCTGCCCCATCAGGTGTTGTTGCAGTACCTCGCTGATCCAACCGCTACGGGCCGCAGCATCGCGAACTTGTCCTCGAATGCCCCCAGTGGCTCGAGGTGCGCCTGCTCTCGCCCGGGACCAAACGTGTACCGCTGCCCGTTCATGGTGCCGGTGACAACAAGGTCAGGCTTCGACTGCGCCTCCCGCCTCAAGGCAAGGAGCGGGATCCCCGCACGGCCAGCTCCCGCGTCTGCCATCTTCGGGTCGTTCGAGGATTCGATGGTGACGAAGTCGTGTTGCCAGGACGTCAGATGCACCACGGGCAGAAACAGATGGTTAGGGGCGGTACCTTCTGTGCGCAGCCCCGAGAACATGGTGAACACCCCTGCTGTGCGCAGCCCGAGATACGGATTGGCTGCCCACAGCATGGCGATGATCACGAAAGGCACCAAGAGGGCACGAACCGGACCCAGGGACTGTCGTTCCTCACGTGCCGGGCGCGTGGGTAGGGCGGCGACGAGGACGGAGGCCAGGTAGATCTGGCTGGCAACAAAGATGATCGCGGTGCTCACGCGAGCGTTGGCGTAGCCGGAGAGGCCGAAGACCAGAAATGCGGTGCACGCCGCGACTCTTGGGTGGCTGGATGCGCGTTTGGCTAGGTCCGATCGCGCCGACATGGACCGGATCCGAAGACGGATTCGATCTTGGTCCTCCGTGGCCAGAAAGAGCATGAACAGTGCATAGAGCGTCGCCGTGAAATCCACAACTGCAAAGGCTGGGCTGATGCTGAGCATGAAGTGGAAGGCAAGGCCAAGCCTCACGCCGTAAGGCCGAGTCCGCCGCCAGATGAGAAGGATCGGAATCGATGTCTCGATGGCGAGGGATACAGCAAACCAAAGGCCTGGTAAGGGGAACTGTCGCGATAGTCCATAGGAGGACTGCTCCGCGATCGCCGACGCGCAGCTCGTCTCCGCGTTGATGAAGTTGTAGTTGTACTTGGCCAAAGCCGCAGCACTGTAGGCGATCAATACGATGACGCGGGCAGCGGGCAGCGCGTCGGAGATGGCCGTGACGCTGAACGACCTTCGCGAGACCATCGCGCCAAGGACCGCGAGGTTCACGAACGAGATGAGCATCCAGTGGTCTGGGCTCACGGGCATTTCCACGACCATGTCGGCCAGCTGGGCGAGCGCAAGGCCCGCCAGTAGCCGTCCGTTTGTGGGCCTGAGGATCACGGCAATGGCGAACGCGAACGCCCCCGCGTTCCAAGGGGTGTCCAACCGGCCCTGGGTAGCTGCGGCCAAGTGAATGAGGTGAGCCATTGCCCACATGCGCGTGAAGAGGACGAGTCGTCGTGTGGTGTCGTCCACGCTGGAGCCCTGTGACGTTTGCATGCCTCGGGTCGCGGCAAGGCTGTCTTGCATCATGACGCGGCGCGGCTTCCATCGATGTGTGCGGTGAGTGCCGGGCCCAAAAGCCGACCGCGAACGCCGGCCTGCGGCCTCTCGATGTATCGATAGGACAGCCAAACGGGCAGTGGCAGGAGGCAGGCCGACAGCATGACTCGTGTTCCGGTCCCTGACGTTGGTAGCGCGAACCAGATGATTGCCAAAAGTGGGAGGTGCCACAGATAGAGGCTGTAGCTGGATCGTCCTATCGATGTCAGCACCCGCGAACGCAGCACACGCTGTGACCACGAGTCAGTGGCATGGCGAGTGGTGATCAGCAGAGCGGCCACAAGTACGGCAAACGGAAAGTGAGTAGCCCGGTAAGCCCACAGGCCAGTCATGTTGCTGGGCATGAACACAACCACGAGGAGGCCAACGACCGCCACATCTGCCAGCCGCCCGCCGGCCCAACTCGGAGAAGGCGTGGCCTCATGCAGGGCAAGGGACGCGCCAACGAGCATCACGGCGATGTTGGCAGGTGGTAGGAAATAGAAGGAGCGAGGCGACAGGGCAAGGGAGCCGAGAAACAGAGCCAAAGCGGTTAGTGCGGCGGCACTCTTCGCCTGCCTGCTCGAGAGGCCCTTGTTCCGCATCATCCAAATCACCACGGGCCACATCAGATAGAAGCACCACTCGATGCTGAGGCTCCAAGCGTGACCCCAGGACTCAACGGGCATTGCATTCGCCGCTTGCATGGGGGAGGCCAGCTGGGTGGCCACGATGCCTGCAGCGGCCAGATGCTGTCTCGCGCTGGCAGCATCCGTGATCGCCATGAGGGGGCTGCAGATCGCGATCGCTACGAGCAGAGGTGGGTAGAGGCGCTTTGCGCGCCTAGCCACGAAGTCCGTCCACGCAAATCGTAAGCTCTGCTGTGGCCGACTCCAAAGAATGCGAGTGATGAGGAAGCCCGAGAGAACAAAAAAGACGACGACGCCTAGTTGGCCGGCACCCGGCGAACCGAGCGCTCCTGTTGTCGAGACGAAGTGGAAGTACACCACCATGACCGCAGCCGCACCCCGGAGCCCGTCAAGGGCTACGTCACGGTCGGCGGGGATCATGCGCCCATTCTGGGCACTGAAGTCGGGCTCGTCCCCGGTTTCCGGCACATCGCCTCTGGACATTGAGACTGGACGTTTGAATGGAAGTACGGCCAGCAGGATTCTTCGTACCTGAAGTGACGTTGAGGCGACGCCGCGCAGGCCGGGAGCGGACGGCATACGCCATCGCTCAGTCGAGGTCCTGCATGGCGACCCACCACGCGGCGGCAGCGGCGCGGCCGCGGCGCCCCGACTGCTCGTAGACGGAGCTGAGGTGCTTGCGCACCGTGCGCTCGGTGATGCCGAGCCTGCGCGCGATGCGCAGGTTGGTCCACCCGGCGGCGGCGAGGGCCAGCACCTCGCCCTCACGTCGGGTGGGACGGTACGCGGCGCACAGGGCCGAAACGGGCTCCAGGACCGGATCGACCGGACCGGAGGTCAGCGACGGCCGCTCACCGCGCAGCGTCGCCGTCGTCTCGTCGAGCGCGGCCCGGAAGGCCAGTGCCGTCCCTAGCGGGCGCTGGATCGCCTCCAGCAGCTGCAGGTCCTCCGTCCTGAAGTCGACGGCGGCCCGGTGGGCCCCGAGGAACACGACGTCGGTCGGGGAGCTGTGCAGCATGACCGCCACGGGATACCGCCCGCCGACGTGCCCGTGCATCCGCGCGTAGACCTCCGTGTGCCAGAAGTCCCTGATCGGCACGAGGTCGCTCACCCGGACCGCGCCGGAGGTCGACAGCAGGGGGATCGCCGGGTGCTGGTCGGCGACCTCCGCCGCGAGGCGGCCCATCTCGGCGGTGATCGGGGCCGAACCGGCGACCTGCACCGTCACGTCGACACCCTGCGCGGTCCGACGGAGACGTGTGAGCCCCACGCCCGTGTCGGCCCGAAGGACCTCGACGACGCTGGGCAGCAACGGCCCCAGAGGCTCGCCTCGCGCGGCGGCGACCGCGAGGTCTCGCGCCGCGCTCATGGCTGCCACCTCACGACTCTGCGACACGTCTCCTCCTCCAACGGGGACGGTCCCGTGACAGCCTTCTCCCGAAGCCCTGCGAAGAGCCGACCGAGGCCGCGGTCAAGGTGTCCGAAACGACACTCGACGCGCGAACACGTCGGCCTTCAGAATGGCACGACAGGAGTGGGGGTTGGACGAGTTCGTGGAGGTTCGCCGTCGTCAGGGAGGACGTGGCGCGCCGGCCAGGAGCCGACGGAACGGCAGGGTGTGCTGACCGACAGGGGGGAGCACACCGTGCGCCGTCGGGAGTGCCTCGAGGACGAGCCGGGTCAGTCGCGCGGGCCCTTGCGGTAGGGCTTGGACTGGGTCGGCCGGCTGCCCCGCTCCTGCGACTCGCTCAGCTCGATGAGCTGACCCGAGATGCGCGTCGAGCGCAGCTTGTCCCACGTGCCGGGCGGCAGGGTGGCCGGCAGCTCGACGAGGGAGTGGTCGGCGCGGATGTCGATGTGCCCGAAGTCCTGCCGGCCGAGGCCGCCCTCGTTGGCGAGGGCGCCGACGATCTGTCGCGGCTCGACCTTGTGGCGGCGTCCGACGGCGATCCGGTACGTCGCCATCGGGCCGGACGTGCCGCGGCGCGGACCTCGGTCGGCCCGGTCCCCGCGGTCGCCGCGGTCGCCGCGGTCGCCGCGGTCGCCGCGAACCGGTCGGCCTCCGCGGTCGCCGCGGTCGTCACGACGGTCGCGTGACCCGCGGTCGTCGAACGTCCGTGCGGGACGGACCGGCTCGGGGTCGAGGAGCATCGGCTCGTCGCCCTGGAGCACGACGGCCAGGGCAGCCGCGACGTCGGCCTCGGGCACGTTGTGCTCGCCGACGTAGTGCGCGATGACGTCGCGGAAGAAGTCGACCTTGTCGGTCGCCAGTGCCTCGGTGATGGCGTCGTCGAAGCGGGTCAGACGCGTCGCGTTGATGTCGTCGACGCTGGGCATGGTCATCGGCGTGAGCGACTGGCGGGTCGCCTTCTCGATGGCCTTGAGCAGGTGGCGCTCACGCGGCGTGACGAACGAGATCGCGTCGCCGCTGCGACCGGCACGACCGGTGCGGCCGATGCGGTGGACGTAGGACTCGGTGTCGGTCGGGATGTCGTAGTTGACGACGTGGCTGATGCGCTCGACGTCGAGCCCGCGGGCGGCGACGTCGGTGGCGACGAGGATGTCGAGCTTGCCCGACTTCAGCTGGTCGACGGTGCGCTCGCGCTGGTTCTGCGCGATGTCGCCGTTAATCGCCATGGCTGAGAAGCCTCGGGCCCGGAGCTTCTCCGCGAGCGTCTCGGTCTCGTTCTTGGTGCGGACGAAGACGATCATCCCCTCGAAGTTCTCGACCTCGAGGATGCGGGTCAGCGCGTCGACCTTCTGCGGGTAGCTCACCGTGAGGTAGCGCTGCGTGATGTTCGGCGCGGTCGAGGTCGTCGTCTTGACGGTGATCTCGACCGGGTCCTGGAGGTACTTCTTCGAGATGCGTCGGATCTGCGCCGGCATCGTCGCGGAGAAGAGCGCGACGTGCTTGTCGTTCGGGGTGTCGGCCAGGATCGTCTCGACGTCGTCGGCGAAGCCCATCTTGAGCATCTCGTCCGCCTCGTCGAGCACGAGGAAGCGCAGCTCGCTGAGGTCCAGCGTGCCCTTCTCGAGGTGGTCCATGATGCGGCCCGGGGTGCCGACGACGATGTGGACGCCGCGGCGCAGCGCGCTCAGCTGGACGCCGTAGGCCTGCCCGCCGTAGACGGGCAGCACGTGCACGCCCCGGAGGTGGGCGGCATACCGCTCGAAGGCCTCGCAGACCTGCAGGGCGAGCTCACGCGTCGGCGCGAGGATCAGCGCCTGCGGCTTCTTCTGCTTGAGGTCGAGCCGGCTGAGGATCGGCAGCGCGAACGCCGCCGTCTTGCCCGTGCCGGTCTGGGCGAGCCCGACGACGTGGCGGCCGTCGAGCAGGGCCGGGATCGTCGCCTCCTGGATCGGAGACGGGTACTCGTAGCCGACGTCGCGCAACGCCTTGAGCACCTTGTCGTCGAGGCCGAGGTCGGCGAACGAGACGCGCTCGGGCCCAGGAGTGGCGTCCGCGACCTGCGGCCCGTCCTCAGGGGACTCGTTGACGGGGGACTCGACGCTCGGCTCGCTCACCCCTTGACGGTAGTGGGTCTGCGATTGCGCGCACAGGTCAGGTGATCGAGGAGCGTGAAATGGCCGCGATGACGCTTGACGCGGACGAGCGCTCCTCGGACCTGCTGCCACCGCCCCCGAGCGCCAGGATCGGCCGCCCGGCGTGCCGAACCCGGGCGAGCTGTCCCAAACCGACCACCTCGATGACGTCCTGGTGCCACCATCGGTGGATGGGGACAGTCAAGATCGACTTCAGGGGCCCGTTCCGAGGCAAGAAGGACATCCAGGCCACGTCGTCGGAACCGATGTCGGTGACGTGGTCCACGTCGCCCGACGGTCACACGTGGAGCCTCGTCCCGAACGCGACGAGCACGACCTTCGAGGTCGACCCCGCCGCGCTCGAAGGGCAGCACGTCCGAGTCACGGCGACCTTCCAGGACCAGAGCACCGCAACCGACGAGCTGACGATCAGCAAGGCGCCGACTGCAGAGCAGCCGTCCGGCGACGGAGACCCAGCGGCCGAACCGCCTGCGGTCTGGCACCTCGAGTTCGCCCTTGTGGCTGCAGCCGTGACGATCGGACTACTCGTCGCCTTCGTCCTCTACACCTCGGTTACCAAGGCGGCGCTTGGACTGGACGCCACGGCATACGCCAAGCTCGACGGGCGGGGGGTCGTCGGTGCCGCTGTCATCGGGCCGGTCGCGCTGGTCGGCGTCACCGTCACCCTGATAGGGGTCTGGATGGTCATGGTCGAGTGGCGGGGGCGGTTCAAGGAGAAGGCTGCGGGAGGCGATGATGCGCCCAAGAAGAAGGGGCTGCCCGACATCGGGACCGTTGTCACGGCCCTCGGCAAACTGCGCGGCGCGACCCTCGTGCTGCTCTCCGGCGTGGCCATCCTGCTGAGCGTCGCCTGGATGACGAGCTCCACCACGGGCGCGGACCCTGCGACGCCGTCTGCCACCACTACGACGACCTGAGTCATGGCGGCCCGCGCGCTCGTCGTCGGCGTCCCGGAGACGTCGGTCAAGCGGCTGCCGGCCCTCAGCACCGTCTCAGGCGACGCCTGCGAGGTAGCGCGACGGCTGCGCAGCAACGGAGTCGACGTCAGCGCGCACCCCCACGGCCTCTACCTCGCCGACTTCGCCGAGGAGGCAGTCAAGCTGCGCGAGGTGACGCGCCCCGGCGACCTGGCCATCCTCTACTTCAGCGGTCACGGCTACCGCCTGCCCGACGATGATGGTGACGACTGGGAGACCGGCTGGGACCAGTGCCTCGTGCTCAGCGATGGACTGCTTCGAGACGACTGGTGGCACAGCGACTACTGGCCATTCACCCATCCGGACACCAAGTGGGTCACGTGCGTGGACTGCTGCTTCAGCGCGTCGGTCGTTCGCGGCCTGGGAGCCGAGCTGCCACCAGTGCCGATCCGTCGGCCGGAGCCACGGCACGGGAGCTGGCGGATCGACCTGGCGGCCGCTCCGGACGACGAGGAGGCACTCCAGCTGACCAACGAGTCGGAGGGGTTCGGCAACGCCATGGCGTGGATGACCGTGCAGCTGTTGCGCCGGCTGTCCGAGCGTCCGGGTGATACGTACCGCTCACTCTGGAACGCGGTCGAGGGCGCCGCGCGCGACCTCTCTGTCGGCAACCTCAAGGTCCCTATGCCCCTGCTGCGCCACAGCGCGACGGATTCCATGTTGCTCGACTCACCCGCGTTCGCAGCCCTCGATTGGTGAGCCGCACTCGTGGTTGCCCCACCCGAGGCGCTGTAGCAACTGTCGGCGTCTGACGGGCTGGATTCTCGTCGACAGTCTGCGGCGCTCAGGCGGTGGCGCCGACGGGCTCGTCGACCTTGGCGGCCAGCGCGTCGAGGAGGGCGCCGAGCTCGGCGCGGCGCTCGTCGGTGACGTCGAGCTCACCGGCGGGGGAGACGTCCTGGGTGAAGACGAGACCGGTCGAGCCGACGACGTCGGCCTTGACGTGGGCGAGGACCTTCGCGAGGTCGGCGGTGGCGTCGCTCGCGCCGCTCCAGCCGTAGCCGACGAGCGCGATGGGCTTGGCGTCCCACTCGGCGAAGAGGTAGTCGATGGCGTTCTTGATCGGGGCCGGGAAGCTGCGGTTGTACTGCGGCGTCACGACCACGATGGCATCGGACTCGAAGACCTTGGAGGCCCAGTCCTTCGTGTGCGGCTTGGCGTAGTTGCCGTTGCGCGGCATGTCCTCCTCGTCGAAGAAGGGCAGCGACGACAGGTCGAGCAGCCCGACCTCCCACTCGCTCGCGGGCGCCTGCGAGGCGACCCACTCGGCGACCTTCGGGCCGATGCGGCCGGGACGGGTGGAGGACACGACGATTCGAAGTTGCTTCACGTTTCAACCAACTATCACAGCCGGCTGGGCATTCCGGGAGGGCCCGTGCTGGTCGTGTGGCTGGGGTCACACCCAGATGGCGTATGCCGTCCGCTTCGTGGAGCCGTCGGCTCAGTGCTCCGCCACCCACTTCTCGAGCGCGGCGACGCGGGACTCGAGGTCGGCCTTGGAGTGCTCGGCGAGCATGGCTGAGAGGCGGGTCTCGAGTGCCGAGCCCCCTGCACCCAGTGAGCTCGGCGCGGCCGATGAGCCCGATGCAGCCGGGGCGGCGGCTGGCGCCGTCGTGGCGCCGGCGCCTGCCGGGCTGCGGGAGAGGCCGTGGCGCACGTACGTGCGCGCCAGGGTGGAGGGGCCGACGCCGATCTCCGTGGCCCGCGCGATGAGGGCCTCGAGCTCCTCGGCGGTGAGGCGGACCGAGAGGACCTTGGCGCGGTCGGTTCCCGTGGTCGGGCTGGGCATGGTGGCTCCTTGCGTGGTGACGATGTCATGCATTGTCAGTGGTCGACTCTACAGTGAGGACATGAGCACAGCAGCCACCCACGGGCCCCGCCCGCCGGCGCCGGCGCAGCACGGCGCTGCGGCTCGCGCCCGCCTGTGGGCCGTCGGCTCGGGTGCTGCTGAGGGCTCCGAGGAGGCCGGACGGCTCGATGACGCTGCCGGGTCGGTCGAGGAGCTGGGCCTGGTCGGCGTGCTGTCGTCGATGGCGGAGACCTTGCGGGCGTTGACCCTGGACTTCCCGACGTGGTCGCTGCCCGAGTCGCAGGTCGGTGAGGCCGTCGGCCACGCCCAGGCCGTGCGCGAGCTGAGCCAGACCCTGACGGCCGTTCTGGCTCGTGAGGCCGACTCCCGGGGCCTCGGGTCCGACGACGGGCTGAGCCGCGCCGACTGGCTGCGCGCACAGGCCGGTGCCGGCGTGGGCGGCGGGGTGCTCGACGGGCAGGGCGCGGCGGCGGTGACCCGCGTCGGTGCGGCGATGAACGAGCCCCGCTGGGCCCGCCTCGCCGAGCGGGTCGCGGCCGCCGAGATCCCCGTCGCGCACGCGGCAGCCATCGTCCGCTTCCACGACGACGTCGCCCGGATCGCCGACCCCGACCACCTCGCCGGCATCCTCGACTCGATGGTCGAGGCCGGCGACGCGCTCACCGGGCGCGAGCTGGGCCGGCTCATCGCCCACGCCCGCGCCACGCTGAAGCCACCGGCCGAGCTCGAGGCCGAGGAGGAAGGGCTCCGGCTCGGGCGCGCGTTCCGCAAGGTCCGCTCGTGTGCCGGGTTCACCGTCTTCGAGCTGCGCCTGGACCCCGAAGGTGCCGCGATCGTCGAGGCCGCCATCGACCGGCTGTCCAGACCTCGGCCAGAGCTCGTCTCCAGCACGCACCTCGCCCCCCATCCGACGCTCGGACTGAACCCGGACCTCGACGCCCATCCCGCGCTCGGGCTGTACCCCGACCGCGCCGCCCATCCTGCGCTCGGCCTGTACCCGGATCTCGACGCCCATCCTGCGCGAGGGCAGGGGCGCCGCGACTGCGCAGGCACGGCCGACGTCGACCCGCGCACCCCGGCGGCACGTCGGGCCGATGCGCTGCTCGAGATCATCGGCCGCGGCGTCGCTTCTCCCGAGGGCGTGACCCGGTCCCCGCGGACGACGCTGGTCGTCACGATGTCCCTCGACGCGCTCATGGATGACCTGAGGGGCGTCGGTCTGCTCGACACCGACGCCGCCCTCTCGCCCGGCGCGGTGCGGAGGCTCGCCTGCGAGGCCGGGATCGTTCCCATGGTCCTGGGAGGCCCGTCCGAGGTGCTCGACCTCGGCTACACGCGACGACTGTTCAGCCCCGCGCAGCGTCGGGCCCTGGCCGTCCGTGACGGCGGCTGCAGCTATCCCGGCTGCACCGTCCCGCCGATGTGGTGCGAGGCCCACCACGTCACCCACTGGCTCCACGGCGGACCCACCGATGTGTGCAACGGGGCTCTGCTCTGCGGTCGCCACCACACCCTCGTCCACCGGCGCGGACTCACGGCCACCGTCAGCCCCACCGGCGTCACCTGGCACCTCTAGCTGCCCCGCCCCACACCCCGCCACGGAGCGCGGGGACCGTGGCGTGCCTACGGGCCGGCGGGCTCTGCGTTGGGAGTGCCATGTATCAGCGCTGGTGCTCTGCCTTTCTGACAGGACAGCCCTCAGCAGCGCACCAGACAAGAGAGGTAGTCGTGTCCGTAGCCATCGCCGTCATCATCGTCCTCGTTGTCGTGGTCGCGTCCTGGTACCGGGTGAAGCACCCCGAAGACGTCTTCGAGCCCGGCGAGTCGCCCGCGGAGCGCGCCCGTCGTCTGTACGGGCCCCCACCGACCCCGCGCGCACGTCGCCGCGGGCGCTGGCTCCTCATCGCGTGTGCGGTCTTCGCCGTCGTTCTCACCGCAGTCATCTCGTCCCTGCCGGATGACGGTGGAGACTGCAACACCGAGGGCCGGTGCGTCCACTGGACCTATGACCAGCCGTGACGTCGTGCGTCGTCGCAGGCGGCCACCGTCGAGTCGCGACGCAAGGGTCCACGCACACCGCCCGCCTCGCCGGGTGGCGAGGCGGGCGGCATACGTGCTCGGGGCCGGCAGGACGGCCCGGGTGGGGTCAGTCCTTCGTCATGCCGGTCTTGATGAGTTCCATGACCGAGCTGTCGGCGAGGGTCGTCACGTCGCCGACCTCGCGGCCCTCGGCCACGTCGCGCAGCAGACGGCGCATGATCTTGCCGGAGCGGGTCTTGGGCAGCTCGCTGACGATCATGATCGAGCGCGGCTTCGCGATCGGGCCGATCTCCTTGGCCACGTGGTTGCGCAGCTCCTGGACGAGGTCCTTGCCCTCACCGGGCTCGTCGGCCTCCTCGACGAACTCCTGGCGGAGGATGACGAACGCGCACACGGCCTGGCCCGTCGTCTCGTCGTTGGCGCCGACGACCGCGGCCTCGGCGACCTTCGGGTGCGACACGAGCGCCGACTCGATCTCGGCCGTCGACAGGCGGTGGCCCGAGACGTTCATGACGTCGTCGACGCGGCCGAGCAGCCAGATGTTGCCGTCGGCGTCGTACTTCGCGCCGTCGCCGGCGAAGTAGTACTTCTCGCCGAACCGCGACCAGTACGTCTCCTTGTAGCGCTCCGGGTCGCCCCAGATGCCGCGCAGCATCGACGGCCACGGCTTCGTCAGCACGAGGTAGCCCACCTGCTCGGGCGTCGTGAACGGCTTGCCCTCGTCGTCGAGGATCTCGGCGCTGATGCCGGGGATCGGCTTCTGCGCCGAGCCGGGCTCGAGCGTCGTGACGCCGGGCAGCGGGCTGATCATGATGGCGCCGGTCTCGGTCTGCCACCACGTGTCGACGATCGGGGCGCGGCCGCCGCCGATGTGCTTGTGGTACCAGAGCCACGCCTCCGGGTTGATCGGCTCGCCGACCGACCCGAGCAGGCGCAGCGAGCTCATGTCGAACTTCGCCGGGATGTCGGCGCCCCACTTCATGAAGGTGCGTACGGCGGTCGGGGCGGTGTAGAGGATCGTGACCTTGTAGTCCTGGATGATCTCCCACCAGCGGCCCTGGTGCGGGGTGTCGGGCGTGCCCTCGTACATCACCTGCGTGACACCGTTCGTGAGCGGCCCGTAGACGATGTAGGAGTGCCCGGTGACCCAGCCGATGTCAGCGGTGCACCAGTAGACGTCGGTGTCACGGTGCACGTCGTGGACGACGGCGTTGGTGTAGGCCGCCTGCGTCAGGTAGCCGCCGGTCGTGTGGAAGATGCCCTTCGGCTTCCCGGTCGTGCCTGAGGTGTAGAGGATGAAGAGCGGGTGCTCGGCCTCGAACGGCTGCGCCTCGTGCGTCGGGTCGGCCTTCTCGAGCGCCTCGTGCCACCAGACGTCGCGGTCGTTCCACGCGGTGTCCTGGCCGGTGCGCTTGACGACGAGCACGTGCTCGACCGACGTGTCGTCGTGGTCGAGGGCCGCGTCTACGGCCGGCTTGAGGGCCGACGGGGCACCGCGACGGTAGCCACCGTCGGACGTGATGACGACCTTGGCCTTCGCGTCGTCGATGCGCGAGTGCAGCGCCTCGGCCGAGAAGCCGCCGAAGACGACCGAGTGCGGGGCGCCGAGACGGGCGCAGGCGAGCATCGCCACGGCGGCCTCGGGGATCATCGGCAGGTAGATCGCGACGGTGTCGCCCTTGCCGACGCCGAGGTCGGCGAGGGCGTTGGCCGCACGCTGCACCTCGGCGTGGAGGTCGGCGTAGGTGATGTCGCGGGTGTCGCCCTCGGGCTCACCGACGAAGTGGATGGCGACCTTGTCGCCGCGCCCGGCCTCGACGTGGCGGTCGACGGCGTTGACGCACGCGTTGAGCTCGCCGTCGGCGAACCACTTCGCGAAGGGCGGGTTGCTCCAGTCGAGCGACTGCGTGAACGGGGTGCTCCACGTGAGGTAGGTGCGGGCCTGCTCGGCCCAGAAGCCCTCGTGGTCGGCGTCCGCCTGGTCGTAGAGGTCGGCCGTGCCGTTCGCCTGCGCGGCGAACTCGGGCGGCGGTGGGAAGGTCAGTCCCTCATGGACGAGGTTCTCGAGCGGCTCTTCGCTCACGGTGTCACCCTTTCGCATCGACGATGGTGCGGTCGCGCCGCCCGCGCACGTGTCGGCGGGGCGACGTGGTTGATGCACAACTCAAACGCAGGCTAGTTCGCGCTTCAAGGGCCGAGTGAGGCGGGTCTCACCGCTACCGACGAGTAGCCCGCCGAGCGGTCCCGCTCCGAGGACGAGCGGTCGGGCCACGCGCGCACCCGACGCGAGCGGACGGCATACGCCATCTCGCCCCAACGCTTCACCTGAGGTTCTCCCGGCGGTGGGCCGCGCCGCCCGCAGAGTGACGAATGTGGACGACATGGACACGACTCACCAGCTGCCCTCTCGCCGAACCCTGCTCCGCGGTGGCCTCGCCACCGGGACCGTCGCCCTCGCGGGGGCCGGCGTCGTCCTCGACAGCCGACCCAGCGCGGCCGCCGTCGTCCCGGCTGCCAATCCCTTCACCCTCGGCGTCGCCAGCGGCGACCCCGAGCCCGACGGCTTCGTCCTCTGGACGCGCCTCGCCCTCGACCCGCTCGCCGCCGACGGGCTCGGTGGTATGCCGTCCGCCACCTACCAGCTGAACTGGCAGGTCGCGTCGGACGACCGTTTCGCCGACGTCGTCAAGGCGGGATCGGTTGCGGCACGGCCCGGTTGGGCGCACTCCGTGCATGTCGAGGTGCACGGCCTGCGTCCGGGCCGCGAGTACTTCTACCGCTTCCGCCTGGGCCGCCACCTCTCAGAGGCGGGTCGCGCGGTCACGGCACCCAACCCGTGGGAGACGCCGTCGGCGCTCGCCATGGCGTTCGTGTCGTGCTCGAACCTGCCTGCCGGCTGGTTCACGGCGTACGGCCGCCTCGCGGAGGAGCGGCCCGACGTCATCCTCCACCTCGGGGACTACCAGTACGAGGGCGGCGGCAACGGCATCGGCCGCAACCACGCCGGTCCGGAGACGACGACGCTCGCCGGCTACCGGCAGCGCTACGCGCAGTACAAGAGCGACCCCGAACTGCAGGCCGCGCACGCCGCCGCGCCGTGGCTCGCCGTCTGGGACGACCACGAGGTCGACAACAACTACGCCGGTGACATCCCCGAGAAGGTCGCGGAGACGCCGACCTTCCTCCAGCGGCGGGCCGCCGCCTACCGCGCCTACTACGAGAACATGCCGCTGCGTCGCTCCTCGGTGCCCGACGGTCCGAACCTCGACCTCTACCGCCGCGTCCGCTGGGGCCGGCTCGCCAACTTCCACATGCTCGACACGCGCCAGTACCGCTCCGACCAGGCCTGCGGCGACGGCTACAAGGACTGCCCCGCGGCGGACGACCCGACGCGCTCGCTGCCCGGGATGGAGCAGGAGCAGTGGCTGCTCGACGGCTTCCGGCAGTCTGAGGCACGGTGGGACCTGCTCGGCCAGCAGGTCTTCTTCGGCCGGCGCGACAACGACGCGACGGCGAGGACGACGGTGTCGATGGACGCGTGGGACGGCTACCGCGCGTCCCGCCGACGCGTCACCCAGGGCTGGGTCGACGCCGGGGTGCGCAACCCCGTCGTGCTGACCGGCGACGTGCACGCCCACTGGGCCTCGGACCTCTACCTCGACTGGGACCAGCCCGGCGAGGTCGTCGGCTCCGAGCTCATCACGAGCTCGATCACCTCGGGCGGCAACGGCTACGACAGCCCGACCGGCCAGCACCCGTGGGCGGCGTGGAACCCCAACCTGCGCTTCTGGACCAACCTGCGCGGTTACGTCTCGACGACGATCACCCCGTCCGAGCTGACGGCGCGCTTCCGCTGTGTGCCGGTCGTGACGACGCCCGGCGCCGAGGCGTTCACGCGTGCCGAGTTCGTCATCGACGACGGCGTGCGCGGCCTGCGACAGACCGCTGACAACCCGCTGCCCACGACGACGCTGCGGCGGTCGACCCCGAGCGACGAGCAGATCGTCGCCGACACGATCCGCGAGGAGACCCACGGCAGCGCCTGAGCGCCACCCCACCGGAGCCATCCAGCCGTCGAGTGGCCCCGCCGTCACATCCGTCGGAGCCATCCAGCCGTCGAGTGGCCCGGCAGTCACACCGGCCTGACCGTGCGGTCGGGCACGGAGCGGCGGGCCGCTCGACGGGCGGCGGGGTGTCGGGTCCATCCGACCTGGGCGTCCGTGACGAAGATGTGCTGTGACCGACCGGACCTATCGCCTCGTCATCCGTGCGGCGCTCGCCGTCTTCTCGGGGCTCGGCCTGCGCATCGACGTGCGCGGCGCCGAGCACCTGCCCCGCGAGGGTGGCGCGGTCCTCGCCGGCAACCACGTCGGCTTCCTCGACTTCCTCTTCGTCGGGCTCGTGGGACGCCGGCAGGGCCGATTCGTCCGGTTCCTCGCCAAGCAGGGCGTCTTCACGCCGCCGGTCGTCGGCGGGGCGATGCGGGCGATGGGCCACGTGGCCGTCGACCGCGCGCACGGGGAGGTCGCGCTGCGCCATGCCGTCGCCAAGGCCCGCGCCGGTGAGGTCGTCGGGCTCTTCCCCGAGGCGACGATCTCGCACTCGTGGGAGCTGAGGCCCTTTCGTCCCGGCGCGGCCGCGGTCGCGACGTGGTGCCAGGTGCCGCTCGTCCCGGTGGCCGTCTGGGGCAGCCAGCGGATCCTCACGGTGGGTGGACGGTTCAGCCTCCGCCGCGGCACGGCCGTCACGATCGTCGTCGGCGAGCCGCTGACTCCCGCCCCCGACGCCGATCCGTATGCCGTCTCCGAGCAGCTGCGGGACCGCCTGCAGGCCGTGCTCACCAAGGCGATGGACGCGTATCCCGACCAGCCGCGCGACGCCGCCGACCGCTGGTGGCTGCCCGCCTCGCGCGGGGGCAGCGCGCCCGGTCCCGAGGAGGGCTTGCGCCTCGACGAGGAGGGCATGCGCCGGGCGGACCGCGCGGCCGAGGCGCGGATCCAGCGCTCCCACAGGGCAGCCCGCCCACGTCGCCCTCGACGCGGTCGGGTGGCGCCGGGTCCGACTCAGGAGCCGTCGCCGGCGATGCGTGAGACTGCCTCATAAGCCGCCCGATCCTCGGCGGCGTCGTGCTCGTTGGGCTCATCGCCCTGCCGGGCGCGCCGGCGAGGCGATGACGTTTCCGCGGCCCTCAGTAGCTCATCCCCATCACCGCCCGCACGGTCGCGAGGGTCCGCTCGGCCACCTCGTTGGCGCGTGCGTTCCCCTCGTGGAGCACCGAGGTGAGGTATGCCGGGTCGCGGGCGAGGTCGGCCCGCCGCGCCCGGTGCTCCGCGAGGGACTCGTTGACCGCGTCGGTGACGACGCGCTTGAGGGCCTGGGCGCCGCCGTCGCCGACGCGCTCGGCCACCACCTCGGGTGACTCGTCGAGGAACAGCCCGGCGATGGTCAGGAGGTTCGCCACGGTGGGACGCCCCTTGGGGTCGAAGGTGATCCGCCGCTCCGAGTCGGTCCGCGCGGCCCGGACCCGGGCGGCCGTCTCGTCGGCGGTGTCGCGCAGGTTGATGACGTTGCCCTTGCTCTTGCTCATCTTCGTACCGTCCGTGCCGAGGAGCAGGGGGACCTCGCTGAGCAGGGCCTCGGGCTCGGCGAACACACTGTGCCCCGCGGCATACCTCTGGTTGAAACGGCGCGCGATGGCGCGTGTCTGCTCGAGGTGCGGCAGCTGGTCGCGGCCGACCGGCACGATCCGGCTGTGGCAGAAGAGGATGTCGGCCGCCTGGTGCACCGGGTAGGTGAGCAGCAGACCCGACAGCGGCCGGCCGTCGGACAGCGCGAGCTCGTCCTTGACCGTCGGGTTGCGGCGCAGCTCTGCGTCGGTGACGAGGGACAGGAACGGCAGCATGAGCTGGTTGAGCGCCGGCACCGCGCTGTGGGTGAAGATCGTCGTCCGAGCCGGGTCGAGGCCGGCGGCGAGGTAGTCGAGCACGAGTCCCTGGACGTTGGCGCCCACCTCGCCGACCGAGTCGCGGTCGGTGATCACCTGGTAGTCGGCGATGACGACGAAGGTCTCGACTCCCTTGTCCTGCAGCCGGACCCGGTTGCGTAGGCTCGCGAGGTAGTGGCCGATGTGGAGCGGTCCTGTGGGACGGTCGCCGGTGAGCATCCGGAGACGAGCGGCATCCTGGATGCTGTCGTCGGGGTCGCCGGTGGCGTGCTGGTCGATGAGCGCGTCGAGGACGGCGCTGCGCTCGAGCGCCACGGCATACGTCGCGCTCTCGTCGGCGTCGCGTGTGTCGGCGGGGGCGAACGGTGCGGCGCGGTGGGTCGTGCTCGTGGTCGTGCTGCTGGTCGTGCTGCTGGTCGTGCTGCTGGTCATGGTCTCTCCTGGTCGTGGGTGCCCACGGGAGAGACCTCGCCGCACGTCCTGGACGTGCGAGGAGCCGCCCGTGGGCGGCTCCGGATCTCGGGTTGGTTCGACGGGCCGCCTCAGCTGGGCAGCCACCACGCGCGGGTCGGTGCGACGGTCGAACTCATGTCAGTGAGGATACGCGAGGAGCACGCGTTCGGCGATCAGGGTGACCCACGGACTCGGCACACCCACCCGTTCGTTGGGCACGTGGGTGAGGCCGGGGTAGGCGCGGTTGGGGGTCCAGCGGCCGTCGGCGCGACGGCGACCGCGGAGGATCGAGAGCGCCTCGTCCATGCGCTCGTCGCGCGGGATGCCCGCCGCTGCAAGGGAATCCAGACCGCGCAGGATGTCGTAGTGCCAGCGGGACGGGTAGTGCAGCCCGGCGAACTCGGCACGGATGATTTCGCCGGTGCGTTCGCTCCGCAGGAGCCGGTGGCGCAGGAGGAACTCGGCGGCCGACGAGCGGGCCCGCTCCAGCTCGTCGGCGCGGCACCGGGCACCCGAGCGGAGGTAGCCGGTGACGCCCTCGATGACGCACACGGTGGTGTGGACCGACGAGTGCGTGACGCTGGCGCCGGGCCGGTTGTGCCGGCAGTTGAAGCCGCCGTCCGCCACGACCTCCCGGAGCAAGAGGTCGACGACGCTGCGCAGCTGCTCCTCGGCGGCGCCGAACCAGCTCGCGTAGCCCAGCGCCATGCCGTTGATGCAGGCATCACTGGGCTTGGCGCGCGGGGATGGGCTGACGCCGCCGTCGTCGGCCTTGCAGCCGTCGAGGATGAGCCCCACCGTCTCCCGTGCTGCCGGCTCGAGCGGGGAGAGACCGATCTGGCTGAGCTGGAGCAGCGTGTAGTGGCTCGACGTCCACTTCGGCTGGTAGAAGCCGCGGCCCCAGTGCCCGTCGGGACCCCGTGCCGCGAGCAGCGCAGCGCCGACCCCCTCCGTGGCGATGCGCGCCTGGAGGCCGGGGTCGTCGCGCCCGAGCAGGTCGCGCGTCGTGAGGTAGCCCACGGCGACGTCCCCGGCGAGCAGCCAGTCGACGACGGTGGAAGTGGCCACCGTCTCATCGTGACAGGCGGGGACGACCCATCGGCAGACCTAGGCTGACAGGCGTGCCAGACCCGACCCCGAGCCGCCCGAACCCGAGCCCGTCGTCACAGCAGTCCGTGCTGCTCGACCAGCTCGCCGCGCTGACCGACCTGCCCGACGTGCGCGCCCGCGCCGACGCCGCCCGGGAGGCCTGCACGAGGCTCCGCTTCCACGAGGCCCTGCGCCGGCGCATCCCCGAGGCCTCGGCCGAGTCCCGGGTGCGGGGTGCCCAGGCGAGCGCGGCCCTCGACGGTGCCGAGCTCCCCGTCGACGTCGTGCGCGAGCTGATGAGCGGCGCCCGCGACTGGCCCGACGACCTCGACCCCGGGCTGCGCACCCTCAAGGGCGCCGTCTCGGCCACTGCCGAGAGCGAGCGCGTCGTCGCGCTCGTGCGCACCGCACCGCTCCAGGCGCTGGCCCGGCTCCACGTCGCAGCGGCCTCGCCCGTCGTCAGCGGGGACGCGCTCGGCCGTCCTCGCATCGGCGACGAGGGGTGCACCGAGCTCGTCGACCTCGGTCCGGCCCCGGCGCCGGCCGTCGTCGCCGCGCGCCTCGCCTCCCTCTCCGACGTCATCGTCGCCGCGGCCGGCAGCAACCGCGTCCCGGCCTCCGTGGTCGCCGCGCTCGTCCACGCCGAGATCGCCGCGATCCGCCCCTTCGTCCACGGCAACGGTCTCGTCGCCCGCGCCATGGAGCGCGCGCTCGTCCAGGCCCTCGGGCTCGACCCGACCGGGGTCGCCGTCCCCGAAGCCGGCCACGTCGCGAACGGTGGGCCGGCCTACCTCGGTGCGCTCACGGCATACGCCCAGGGTGGCGCCGCAGGCGTCGGTCTCTGGCTCGCCCAGGCGGGGGAGGCGATGGTCCGGGGCGCCGCGGAGGGGGAGCGGATCAGCGACGCGGTCCGGGCCGGACGGCTCACCTGAGCCTCGGCCGGACGCCCGTTCGCGACGATTCGTGCGGGATGTCCACCGGGGTGGACAGTTTCTTGTCGTCGTGAGGAGGTGGGGGGTGTCGCCACGCCGACGTCGTGGAGTAGAACGGAGTCAGGAACCACATCGCCGAGAGGCGTAGATCCGGATCCACGCAGAACAGATGTCTCGAGAAGAGTCCGAGTACCCACGCGAGAGCAGTTCCCTTGGAACAGTCCACCCCCGGGCGCACAACCGGGGCGACACTAACGAGAATGCACGCCTGGTAGCCCGGAGCTTCTCTGGAGGCCCTCCGACCGTTGGTCGGGGGGCCTCCGCCTTGTGTGGGAAGATCTGTCGGCGCCCTTGGAACTGAACGTTTCTGTCGTGTCGTGACAAATCCCGAGAAATCACCGCGTGTCGTGACTTCTCGGTTTGCAATCCGAAGGTCTAGCGTCCAGCATTGTTGGTGGTGCTCCCCTCAAGGGTCGAGCACCGACGCGATCTGGCCCCTCCCCCCCGGTGCCAGTCTCGTGAGGTGGCCTTCGTCTTCCCCCGGACGAAGGCCACCACTATTTTCCGGGCCTTGCGCTCGGTGGGCGGCGTGCGGCCCGGTTGTCCACACCCCCTCGGGTGCGGGGCCGGCCATCCACCGGCTCGCGTATGCCGCTGGGCGGGCTCCTCCGCGTGCATGACGGTGGGCGCATGGGAAACGTCATCGCCTTCGTGCCGGCCTCGGGTGGGGTCGGGTCCTCGACCCTCGCGGCCGCCGTCGCCGTCCGCGCCGCCGCAGCCGGACGGTCGGTCGTGGCCGTCGACCTCGACCGCGTGTCGGGGTGCCTCGACGTCGTCTTCGGGCTCGAGCAGGAGCCGGGATGGAGATGGCCGGAGCTGTCCGAGGTGGCCGGCGTCGTGGACGGGCTCGGGCTGGCCGACGAGCTCCCGGTCTCGTGCGGGGTGCCCGTGCTCTCGGGAAGCGGCGGCTCGGGATGGGTGTGGCCGACCGACGCGCCGGATGACGGCTGGGCCCAGAGCGTCCCCGACGTCGTGGCCGGGCTGGCCGACGCGCACGACCTGACGGTCCTCGACCTGCCGCGCGACCCCTCCGTGCTCGCCGGGGTGGCACTGCTCGTCGACGCGATCGTCGTCGTGTGCGGCACGCAGGTGCCGCAGCTGGCGGCCACCTCCGCGGTCGTGTCGGGCGTGCGGGGACTGCTGCACCGTCTGCGTGACGCCGAGCGGGCATGGGAGGCCCAGCCGTTGCTGCCGATCGAGCCGTGGGTGGTGCTGCGGGGCGGCCGCATCGAGCCCGACCTCGAGGACCTCGTCATGGACGGGCTCGACGTGCCGCTCGTGGCGACCGTCGGTGACGACCGGCGCCTCGTCGCCGAGGTCGCGGAAGGGCTGCCGCCGGGCGCGCGGGGGCGTGGCGAGGTCGTGCGCGCCGCCGACGAGCTGCTGCTGAGGCTCACCGACCAGGCGGTCGCGGCATGAGCGTCCAGACGGTCGCGGCATGAGCGCGCAGCCACGGCCCGGCGGTTCGCTCACCCCGGCGGTGTGGCAGCGGGTCCGCGACGGCATCGGTCCCGACGGCGCCGCGGTCGCCGAGGTGGCGACCCAGGAGCGTGGCGCCCTCGGGGCCCAGCGCGTCGCGGAGACCCGTTCGGCGCTGGCCTCTCGGGTGCTCGGCGCCGGCCCGCTCGACCCGTGGCTCGCGGAGCCGGGCGTCACCGACATCGCCGTCAACGGCGACGGGCGCATCTGGGTCGACCGCGGCCACGGCATGGAGTGGGTGGGCGAGCGGCTCGACGCCGACGACGCGCGCAGCCTCGCCGTCCGCCTCGCCGGCATCGCGGGCCGCCGTCTCGACGAGGCGAGCCCCTGGGTCGACGGGCAGCTGCCGTCCGGGGCCCGCCTCCACGCGATGCTGCCGCCGCTCGTCGACGGCGGCCCGCACATCACGATCCGGGTGCCGCCCGGCGAGCCGGTGTCACTGGCCGAGCTTCGGGGGCGCGCGATGCTGCCCCCGGAGTGGGAGCCGGTGCTGCGAGCGCTCGTCGCGCGGCGGCTCGCGTTCGTCGTCTCGGGTGGCACGGGCGCGGGCAAGACCACCCTGCTCGCGGCGCTGCTCGGCTGCAGCGACCCGGTCGAGCGGCTGCTCGTCGTCGAGGACGTGCGCGAGCTGACGGTCGACCACCCGCACCTCGTCCGGCTCGAGGCCCGCCCGGCCAACGTCGAGGGCGCCGGTGAGGTGACCCTGACGACGCTCGTGCGGCAGGCGCTGCGCATGCGCCCCGACCGGATCGTCGTCGGCGAGGTCCGTGGGGCCGAGGTCAGGGAGCTGCTGGCCGCCCTCAACACCGGCCACGAGGGCGGGTGCGGCACGGTCCATGCCAACGCTCCTGCCGACGTCGTGGCCCGGTTCGAGGCGCTGGGGGCCTTGGCAGGCCTGTCCCCTGACGCCGTCCGGGCCCAGCTGGCGGCGGCCATCGACGTCGTCGTCCACGTGACCCGTGACCGGAGAGGGCGGCGGGTCGCCTCGGTCGCGGCGCTCTTCCGGCGCGACGGCGACCCCTGCATCGTGCCCGCGCTCGAATGGGACGGCCCCGGTCACGAGCCCCGACCCGGGCCGGCGTGGCCGGCGCTCGCGGGTCGGCTCGGGCTGGAGGCGGAGCTCGTCTCCACGGCCACGGCCACGGCCACGGCCACGGCCTCGACCCCGATCGCGACCCACAGCCCGGCCCCGACGGCGACCCCGATGCGATCCCCAGCTCCTGTCCTGCCGCCGACCTCGGCCTCGGCCTCGGCCTTGACCCCGGCGCCGACTCCGATCGAGGAGGCGTCGTGAACGCCGGCGCGGTGGGGGCGCTCGCGGCGGTGCTGCTGGGTCTGGCCGTGCTCGTGTGGCCGCGCCGGGTGTCCCGCAGGACGATCGTGGTCGACCTATGGCGCGGTGACGGGGCCGGGCGCGAGCCCGGTGCAGGACTGAGGGGTGGGGCTGCCGGTGGTCCAGGGGGCGGGATCGATGGTGGGCTCAGTGGTGGGATCCCCGGCGGACCGCGCGCCGGTCGCGGCCTGGCCGGTGACGGGTTCGCGACGGGTGGCGACGGCGCTGGACCGAGCGTGTGGCAGCAGGACCCGGTCGACCTCTACCGGAGGTGGCGACTGCGCCGACGGCCGGGTGCGCTCGTCGACGACGTCCTCGACCTGCTGCGCGGCATCGGTCCGGCGCTCGGCGCCGGCCTGACGCCGAGCCGGGCCATCGAGCTCGCGGCCACCTCGACGCTCGGTGCGGAGCGGGTCCGTCTGGCCCGACAGGGCCGAGCCGGACAGGACCGACGGGCTGGCGTGCGCGCGAGCCGGCGCTCGGCCGCGACCTCGTCACCTCGGCGTCCGTGGACGTCCGGAGGGACCGCGGGCGGCGCGGGCCGTGCCTCCACCGGGGCCGACATCGACCGGCTCGTCGGCGGCCTGCTCGACGCGAGCGACCGGGCCGAGCCGACCTCGCCGGTCTGGGGCGAGTGGGCCGCGCGCAGCGCCTCGCCGGAGCTGGCGCTCGTCGCTGCTGCCTGGCGCCTGTCCGAGACCACCGGCGCTCCACTCGCCTCCGCGGTCGAGCGTGCGGTGCGTGGGCTCCTCGACGCCCGAGCCCGCCGGGGCAGGGTCGCCGTCGCAGTGGCAGGTCCACGCGCCACCGTCACCGTCCTGACCCTCCTCCCACTGACGGGTCCGCTCTTCGGGCTGGCCTGCGGCATCGACCCGGCGACGCTCTACCTCGGGTCGCCGATCGCGACGGCCTCCGTCGTCGTCGGACTCCTCCTCGTCTGGGCCGGGAGGGTCTGGTGCTCCCGGATGGTCCGGGGGGCGGTGCGACCGTGACACCCGACGCCATCGCCGACGCGTTCCGGGACGCGCCGCTTCTGGGTCTGGTGGCGGCCGGACTGTCCTCCTCTGCCGTCCTCGTCCTGTCCGGCGGTCCCGGCGCCAGGTCCGGTGGCGCCACGGATGACACAGTCGCCCACCAGGCCGTCGGCTGGACCCGTGACGCAGGCTCGGACGGCGACTCGCCTCGCCCTCCTCACGGCGGCGACGCCGCTGACGACGGGCGGCGTGCGACCGAGGCCGAGGTGTCCTCGGCCCTCGCCCTGCTGGCCCTGGCCTACCGGTCGGGCCTGCCGACGTGGGACGTGCTCGAGGCGGTGGCCACCGGGTTGACCGGACGTCCGTCCTCGGACCTGCGACAGGTGGCAGCCGCCCTGAGGTGGGGAGCCACGGAGGCCGACGCCTGGGCCTCGGTGGGACCCACGTGGGCACCGGCCGCGCGCGCGGTCGCCATCGCGCAGCAGGCGGGAGTGCCGCCCGGCGCGATGCTGCTTGCCGCCTCGGACGACCTGCACGCGGCCGAGCTCGAGCGGCTCGAGGTCTCGGCGGCCAAGGTCGGCGTCCGCCTCGTCGCGCCACTCGGTCTCGTGCTGCTTCCGGCCTTCTGTATGACCACCGTGGCACCGCTCGTCATCGCCCTCGCAGGTGACCTGCTCGCCGCCTGAGGGCCACCGATCATCCCTCGGTCACGAGGGCACAGCGTCCCGGGCATCCGGTCCGGGCGAGGAGAGGAGAACCCATGACCCATCAGCTCATCCGACGACTCACGCGTCACCGCAGGACATCCGGACCTCGCGACCGGGGGATGACGACCGCGGAGTACGCCGTCGGCATCATGGCGGCCTGCACGTTCGCCCTCGTGCTGCTCGGCGTCGTCAAGTCCGACGCCGTGCGCGGCGCCCTGGCTGGCATCGTCCAGAGCGCGTTGGGGATCGCGGGGTGAGGTCGCGACGCGCTCGGCCCGCTCCGGGTCGGGAGCGCGGGATGGTGACGGCGGAGCTCGCCGTCGCCATCCCGTCGGTCGTGCTCGTCCTCGGCTTCTGCCTCGTCGCGGTCAACGCCGCCGTCGACCAGATCCGGTGCGTCGACGCGGCTCGTGTCGCCGCCCGGGCCGCGGCCCGTGGTGACGACGCGGCCCGCGTCACTGCCCTCGCGGCCGAGTCGGCCCCGGCGGGCGCTCGTGTGCAGGTCTTCGGAGTCGGTGGGGGAGTCCGGGTCGTCGTCTCGGCCCGAACGGGTGGCTGGGGCGTGCTGCCCGGCTGGGAGCTCAGCGCCTCCGCCGTCACTCCCGTCGAGTCGCCGTCGTGACCACCCCTGCCCTCCGACCGGCCTCCCCGTCACACCGACGGCGGCAACGTCACCGACAGCCACGGCGCTACACACGCCCACAGCTGCACCGGCCGCCAGCACCACGGCGCCGACCGCGACATCGAGAGTGTCAACCGCGGCCGACGAGGCCGGCGGGCGAGCGGGGCGCGGCGAGCATCCTGGCCCTGTCGGTCGTGGCCGTCGTGCTGGTCCTCACGATGGGCGGCCTCGTGGTGGCGTCCGTGGTCGTGGCCAGCCACCGCGCGCGCGTCGCCGCCGACCTCGGCTCCCTGGCCGCCGCTTCGGCGATGCAGGACGGCGCGAGCCCAGCTCAGGCCTGCGCTGTGGCGCAACGGGTCGTTCGCGCGAACGGCGCTGCGACACAGTCGTGTTCGTCGAGGGGAGCAGACGTCGAGCTGCGCGTGGCGGTCCGTGCCCGGCTGTGGCCCGACCCTGCGACGGCTCGCTCCCGTGCCGGTCCCCAGCGCTGACGACCGGACGTCAGCGGTTCTGCCAGGCGTCCGGGGCGGTGAGCAGCTGTCGCACCCGGTCGGGCAGGTCGCCGGTGCGGAGGTCCTCGAGGGAGGTGTCGTCGAGCACCTCGCGCAGGCTGGCGCGGACGGCCACCCACAGGCTCGGCAGGTGGGTGGCGACGCCGTGGTACTCCGTCTCGTGCGGTCGCAGCCCGCGCACCTCGGCGAGCGGACCGTCCACGGCGCGGAAGATGTCGCCGACGCTGATCTCGGTGCGCGGCCGCCCCAGCACGTAGCCGCCGCGGGCGCCGCGACGGCTCAGCACGAGGTTGCTGCGGCGCAGGTCGGCGAAGATCGCCTCGAGGAACTTGCGCGGCAGTTCCTGCCGGGTCGAGAGGCTGTCGATGCTGATCGGGCCCGAGCCCTCCGCGTCCGACTCGGCGAGGATGAGCATCGCGCGGACCGCGTAGTCGACTCGTGCCGAGATGTCCACCCGTGCAGTCTGCCGCACCCGCGGTGACCCATGCGCCTATCAGCGCTCCTGACCAGGCCGTACCGAGGCGACCACTCGACGGTCCAGACCCCTCGAGTGGTCGTTTCTGCGCGGAGATCCCCTGTACCGGAGTGGCCACTCGAGGGGGTGGGGTGGTCGAGTGGTCGTTTCTGCGCGGAGATCCCCTGTTCCGGAGTGACCACTCGAGGGGGTGGTGTGGGTGGGGGTGTGACTGAGGCGGCGAGGTGTCGTCCCCTCGCCGCCTCAGTTCACTCGGTGACCCGAGCTGCCCGCCCGCGTCGCGCGGCGACGAGAGGGGCTTCACGGCATACGTTATGCCGTCGTCCGTGTCGGGGCGAGACCTGTCCCACCTTGGCCTTCGCAGCTGGACGCTGCGCGTCAGATCGCGAGCGCGGGGTCGTGCTCGACGATGCTCGACCGACCGACGGCACGTGCGTGGATCGTCTCGCCCTCGCGCAGCTGCAGCTGCGCCGCGTCACGCCGCGTGATCTGCGCGGCGAACCGCTCTCCGGAGTCAGCGCGCAGGTCGACCCGCACCTCGAAGCCGAGGGGCACGACGCGCTCGACGACGGCGTCGATGACACCGGGGGAGTCGGCGACCTTGGCGTCGAGGGCGAGTGCCGTCGCGCGGTCGCGCTCGAGGGCGATGTCGTGCGGTCGCACGAGCTGCCCACCGAGGTGCGCGACCGACCCGAGGAAGCCCATGACGAAGTCGTTGGCGGGGCGCTCGTAGAGCGTGACGGGGTCGCCGACCTGCTCGATGCGTCCCTTGTTGAGCACGGCGATGCGGTCGGCGACGTCGAGCGCCTCCTCCTGGTCGTGCGTCACGAGCACCGTCGTCACGTGTACCTCGTCGTGCAGCCGACGCAGCCACTGGCGCAGGTCGGTGCGCACCTTGGCGTCGAGGGCCCCGAACGGCTCGTCGAGCAGCAGCACCTGCGGGTCGACGGCGAGGGCCCGGGCGAGCGCCATCCGCTGGCGCTGCCCACCGGAGAGCTGCGCGGGGTAGCGGTGCTGGAAGCCGTCGAGCCCGACGATCTCGAGCAGCTCGTCGACCTTCTTGGCCGTCTCGGCCTTGGGCCGCTTGCGGATCGTCAGGCCGAAGGCGACGTTGTCGCGGACCGTCATGTGCTTGAAGGCGGCGTAGTGCTGGAAGACGAAGCCGATGCCGCGTCGCTGCGGCGGCTCGTCCGTGACGTCGCGGCCCTCGATCGTCACGGTGCCCGAGTCGAGCTCCTCCAGGCCGGCGATCGCGCGCAGCAGCGTGGACTTGCCCGAACCGCTCGGCCCGAGCAGGGCGGTCAGCGAGCCACTCGGGATGTCGAGGCTCACGTCGTCGAGGGCGGTGAACGACCCGTAGTCCTTCCGGGCGTTGGTCACGGTGATCATCGTTCGCTCCTCTTGCGGTCGAGCACGGTCATGAGCAGCAGCACGAGCAGCGCGATGCCCATGAGGAGGGTGGCGGCGGCATACGCGCCGTAGGTGTTGTGGTCGTCGATGTAGCGGGAGTGCACGAGGAGCGTCAGCGTCTGGGAGACGCCGGGGAAGCCGGAGCTCACCATGATCACGGCGCCGAACTCGCCGAGGGCCCGTGCGACGGTCAGCACGACGCCGTAGGTCAGGCCCCAGCGGATGGCCGGGAGCGTGATGCGCCAGAACGTCTGCCACCCGTTGGCCCCGAGCGTCGAGGCGGCCTGCTCCTGCTCCTGGCCGATCTCGTGGAGCACCGGCTCGACCTCGCGCACGACGAAGGGCAAGGTCACGAAGATCGTCGCGAGCACCATGCCCGGGATCCCGAAGATCACCTGGAAGCCGGACCGGTCGAGCGCACCGAACCACCCGTTGACGCCCCACAGCATGATGAGGGAGACGCCGACGACGATCGGCGACACGGCGAACGGCAGGTCGACGACGGCCTGGAGCAGCCCACGTCCGCGGAAGCGACCGCGCACGAGGGCGAGCGCGGTCGCGACCCCGAAGACGACGTTGACCGGCACCGTGATGGCCACGATGAGCAGCGACAGGTTGAAGGCCGACTTCGCGGCGGGCGTCGAGATCGAGGCGATGAACACCGACAGCCCCGGCTCGAACGTGCGCCAGAGGATGACGCCGATCGGCACGGCGAGCAGGACGAAGAGGTAGCCGAGCGCGATGACGCGCAGCGACAGGCGGGTGCGCCGGGAGACCCTCATGCGTCACGCTCCTCGCGTCGCTGGCTGCGGCTCGACACGACGCGCAGCAGCAGCAGCGTGACGAACGCGATGGCGAGCAGCGCGACCGAGACTGCTGCTGCGTTGAGCGGGCGGTCGATCTCGATCTGCTGCTGGATGTACTGCGAGGCCACCTGGGTCTCGCGGGGGATGTTGCCGCCGATGAGCACGACCGAGCCGTACTCGCCGATGGCGCGCGCGAAGGCGAGCCCGGTCCCGCTGAGGATCGCCGGCCCCAGGGTCGGCAGCACGATGCGGCGGAAGGTCGTCCAGGTCGTGGCGCCGAGCGAGGCCGCGGCCTCCTCGACCTCGCGGTCGGCCTCGATGAGCACGGGCTGCACCGACCGCACGACGAACGGCAGGGTGACGAAGAGGAGCGCGACGACGAGCCCCCAGCGCGTCGCGTTGAGCTCGACCCCGATGGGGCTGTTGGGCCCGTAGAGCGAGAGCAGCACGATGCTCGCGACGATCGTCGGCAGCGCGAACGGCAGGTCGATGAAGGCGTTGACGAACCGCTTGCCGCGGAACTCGTCGCGCACGAGCACCCACGCGACGAGCGTCCCGAGCACGGCGTTGACGAGGGCCACGACGGCCGAGACGAGCACGGTCACCCAGAGGGACGCGAGCGCGGCGGGCGCGGTCACGGCCTCCCAGAACCCGGCCAGGCCCTCGTCGAAGGCCGCGACCGTCAGGGCCGCGAGCGGCAGCAGGACGATGACGCTGAGCCACAGCGTGACGATGCCGATGCCGAGCGGCCGGCGGAGCCCGCGCAGGCCCTTGCCGTGGTGCGTGCGTCGCGGGCCGCCACCGGGCGGCGCGACTGGGGGTGCGGCGCCGCCGCCCCGAGGGCGTATGCCGTCCGGTGCGGGCGCGTCCGGACGTGGCGGCAGGGGCGCCGCCTCCGTCTCCGGATGCGGGCCCCTGCGCTGCTGGTCGGTGTCAGACGTCACTGCGTCGCCTGGTCGTAGATCTTGGCGATGTCACCGACGTCCTTCTTGAAGAGCGTGCTGTCGACCGTCTTCCAGCCACCGAGGTCGGCGATGGTCCAGAGCTTCGCGGGTGCCGGGAACGTCGAGGCGTACTCCTGGGCGACGGTCGTGTCGACGGGGCGGAACCCGGCTTGGGCGAGCAGCTTCTGCGCCGCCGGCGTGTAGAGGTAGTCGTTGAACGCCGTGGCCGTGGCGAGGTTCCTGCTGCCCTTGAGCACGGCGGCGGGGTTCTCGATCTTGAACGTCGTGGGCGGCGTCACGTGCTCGACGGGGTCGCCGTTCTTCTCGACGAAGAGGGCCTCGTTCTCGTAGCTGAGGAGCACGTCGCCGCTGCCCTGCAGGAAGGTCTCGGTGGCCTCGCGGCCCGACTTCGGCTGGACCTTGACGTGGTCCTTGACGAGGGCCGAGACGTAGGCGAGGCCGGCGGCCTTGTCGGCGCCGCCGTTGCTCTTGGCGGCGTAGGGGGCCAGGAGGTTCCACTTGGCCGAGCCCGACGAGAACGGGTTGGGCGTGACGACCTCGATCCCGGGCTTGAGCAGGTCGTCCCAGTCCTTGATGCCCTTGGGGTTGCCCTTGCGCACGACGATCGTCACCACGGAGCCGAACGGAATCCCCTTGTGCTCGTTGGCATTCCAGTTCGAGTCGACGAGGCCGGCGTCGACGAGACGGGTGATGTCGGGCTCCACCGAGAAGTTGACGAAGTCGGCCTCGGCGCCGGCGGCGACCTTGCGGCTCTGGTCTCCCGAGGCACCGTAGCTCTGCTGGAACTGCACGCCCTGGCCGGCCTTCGTCTTCTGGAAGGCGGGGATGACGACGTCGAAGCCGACCTTGGGCACGGCGTACGCGTAGAGGTTGATGGTGCTCGTCGCGGCGTCGTCCGCGGCGACGGTGCCCGGGGCTGCGGCGGTGTCGCTGGCCCCGCCACCGGCGCACGCGGTCAGACCGAGGGTCGCGGTGACGGCGATGGCGGCGAGGGCGATCGAGGGGCGGCGCATGTCGGGCTCCTGAGGGGGTGCGGTCCGGACGGAGGTCGCGCTGCGGGCTGCGGCGCGCCGGGTCGGTCGGCAGTCGGCGGGTGGCTGCTTTCCTATCCGTTGCATGGGAGTTTCGAATAGCGATGCGTTACCGGTCAAATAACTCGGCATTATGTCTCAGAGTGTGGTCGGGCCCCGAGGGCCAGGGGGGTGGGCCGCCGGAAGGGCGGGACCGCGGACTGCGGGTGCTCAGTCGCCGCGCGACAGCGACCGCACGCGCAGCACGGGGCCGAGCATCGACGCCGTGGCCACGTCGGTCGGGGCGTCCCCGCTCACGGTCACCCGCGCGCCGGGCTCGGCGTCGAGCACCCAGCCGGGCGGGAGCAGCAGCTCCCACGTCGTCCCGTCGTCGGCGTCGAGGACGAGGGGCCGCATCTCCACCTCGACCCGGCGGAGCGTCCCGCGCGCGATGACGGAGGGCGCAGGCGCACCGGCCGTCCCGCCCGTGATCCCGCGCCACGGGCGTGAGGCGGAGTCGGGAGGCCTCTCCGACGAGCCCGCCGATCCCGCCGACCCCGCGGATGTGGCCGGGTCCCGCGGCGTCGGCGGCTCCGGTGGTCCGGTGGGCGGGGGAGGCTGCGACGGCACGGACGGGCCGGGCGGCGCGGACGGACGCGGCGGGCGCGGCGGACCCGAGTGCCCCGACGGGCGCGGTCGGCGGCTTGGTCGGTTCACGTGATGCTCCTCGGTCCGGGATCGGCGTGGCGCAGGACGAGGTCGAGCAGGGCCACGGCGCCGCGCTTGTCGAGAGGCTCGTTGCCGTTGCCGCACTTGGGCGACTGGATGCACGACGGACAGCCCTCCGGGCACTCGCACGAGTCGATGGCGTCGCGGGTTGCGTTGAGCCACGGGCGGATCCGTCGGTAGCCGCGCTCGGCGAAGCCGGCGCCACCGGGGTGCCCGTCGTAGATGAGGATCGTCGGCAGCCCCGTGTCCGGGTGGAGCGCCGTCGAGACGCCGCCGATGTCCCACCGGTCGGCCGTGGCGAAGAGGGGGAGCATGCCGATGGCCGCGTGCTCGGCCGCGTGGGCCGCCCCGGGTATGCCGTCCTCGTCCACCCCGGCGGCCGCGAGCTCCTCGACGGGCATCGCCCACCACACGGCCTTCGTCGCCAGCGAGCGCGGTGGCAGGTCGAGAGGGTGCTCGCCGAGCACCTCGCCGCCGGGCAGGCGGCGCAGGAACGAGGTGACCTGGTGGCGCACCGTGACGTGGCCGAACGAGCAGCGGAGCGGTCCCCACTCCTCGTGCTCCGTCTCGTGGACGATCTGGAAGTCGCTGACCGACTGCGCCTGCGTCGTCCACCCGGGGTCACCGCGCACCGCGAAGGCTGCGTGGTCGTCGAGGTCGAGCTCGGTGACGACCCACGTCTGGCCCTGGTGGAGGTGCACCGCGCCGGTGTGCACCTGCGAGTGCGCGCTCGAGTCGTCGACGGTGCCGACGACCCGTCCGGTGCGGGTCTCGATGATGCGCACGGGCTCACCGGCGCCGCGCAGCGACAGGTGGTCGGCGGGCCGGTCCTCGCGCCCCCAGAACCAGCCGCGGGGCCGCTTCTTGAGGATCCCGCGGGCGACGAGCGCGTCGAGCAGCACGCGCGTCTGCGGCCCGAAGATCTCGATGTCGGCCTCGGTCACCGGCAGCTCGGCGGCCGCCGCGGCCAGGTGGGGCGCGAGCACGTGCGGGTTGTCGGGGTCGACGACGGTCGCCTCGATGCCGCGGCCGAAGATGGCCTCCGGGTGGTGCACGACGAACGTGTCGAGCGGGTCGTCGGCGGCGACGAGCACGGCGAGCGACCGCTCTCCGGAACGCCCGGCCCGGCCGGCCTGCTGCCACAGCGACGACAGCGTGCCCGGCCATCCCGCGAGCAGCACGGCGTCGAGGCCGCTGACGTCGACGCCGAGCTCGAGGGCGTTGGTGGCCGCGAGCCCGAGCAGCTCCTTCGCACGCAGTGACCGCTCGAGCTCCCGACGTTCCTCCGGGAGGTAGCCGCCGCGGTAGGCGGCGACCCGGTGCTCGTCCGTGACGGGCACCCGTTCCTTCGCGATCCGCGCCACGACCTCGACACCGGCCCGCGACCGGGCGAAGGCCACCGTCTGCACGTGCTCGCGCACGCACCCGGCGAGCAGCTCGCCCGTCTCGGTGATGGTGCTGACCCGCGACGGCTGCCCGGTCTCGTCGACGAGGAGCGGTGGCTCCCAGAGGGCGAAGGTCATCGACGCGCGGGGCGAGCCGTCCTGCGTCACCGGGGTCACCGGCATACCGAGGAGGCGTGAGGCGTGCTCCTCCGGGTCGGCCACGGTGGCAGAGGCGAAGACGAAGGTCGGCTCGGAGCGGTAGCGCGCGGCGACCCGCCGCAACCGCCGCAGCACCGCGGCCATGTGGGCGCCGAAGACGCCCTTGTAGACGTGGCACTCGTCGACGACGACGTAGCGCAGTGCCCGCAGGAACGAGCTCCACCGCTCATGGCCCGGCAGCAGGGAGTGGTGGAGCAGGTCGGGGTTGGTCAGCACGAGGTTGGCGTGGTCGCGGATCCAGCGCCGCTCGTCGGTGGGTGTGTCGCCGTCGTACGTCGCGGGACGGACCGCGGCCAGGGCGAGCCGGTCGATGCGGCTCAGCTGGTCGGCGGCGAGCGCCTTGGTGGGGGAGAGGTAGAGCGCGGTGGCGCCGCGTCCGTTCGGCGCCCCGGTTCCGGTGATGATGTCGCTGAGCATCGGCAGGTGGTAGCCGAGGCTCTTTCCGGAGGCCGTCCCGGTGCTGACGACGACGTGCCGGCCGGCGTGAGCGGCCTGTGCCACCTCGACCTGGTGCGACCACGGGGCCTCGATGCCGGAGGCGAGCAGGGCGCCGAGGAGCGTCGGGTCGACCCATTCCGGCCACGCGCCGAGCACGGCGCGGCGAGCGGGCACCTCGTGCACGTGCACGAGCCGCTCGGGATGGTCGCCGACGAGCGTGCGCAGGAGGTCCTCCGGCACGGGTCCCGCGGGCGCTGACTCCCCGTTCATGTGGAGCAACCGTATGCCGTCGGGGTACGGTAACCGACGAGCGGGGCATGTTACTGCGCAGTCAGTCACGCGCGGGGAACGAGCCGGGCGGGGAACGGTCAGCACGACGTCAGGACCGGTCCGGCGGGACCCGCGACCAGAATCTTTGTACGTGTCGGCACAAGGAAGGGGCACAGGTGGATCTCTCGATCACCCGAGCCGACCATGGCGAGCAGACCGTGGTCCACCTCGGCGGCGAGATCGACGTCTACACCGCGCCGCTCGTGCGCGAGAAGCTCGACGAGCAGATCCAGAGCGGCCGCACCAAGCTCGTCGTCGACCTCACGGACGTGACCTTCCTCGACTCGACCGGGCTCGGGGTGCTCGTCGGCCGTCTCAAGCTGACCCGCACGCGCGGCGGGTCGATGCTCCTCGTCGGCACCGACGACCGCGTCCTCAAGGTCTTCTCCATCACGGGCCTCGACAAGGTCTTCGAGATCCACCCGACCCTCGACGCGGCGCTCGCCTCGAGCGCGGCCGGGGCGAGCACGCCGGGCGAGCAGTCCTGAACGACACCCCTGTCGTCGACCGGTCCCTCGTCGCGCTGCTGCGTGCGGACCTCACGGCGGCCGGTTTCACCGTCGACGGCGTCGCCGAGCGTCTCGGGCCGGTGGCGTCCGCCGCACTGCACCGTGAGCAGCCGCTGCCGGCGCTCCTCGCGACGGAGTCGTCGGTCACGTCGGTGGACGACGCGTGCGGCGTCCTCGTGCGCCTCTTCACCCTCGGCCGGCGAGTGCGTGCATCGGCCCTGGCCGCCGCCCTGCCCTCGCTCGGGGTCGACGGGGCCGTACGCCTCGGCCTCGTGCGCCTCGAAGGAGGCCGTGCCGGTTTCGCCGCCGACCGCGGGGCGCCGCCGGACCGCGACGTCCTCGCGACGTGCGACCTTCGTCCCTACGGCGACGACGCCCACGACTGGTGGGTCGCCTCCGACCTGTCGGAGCTCGCCGTCGGCGGCCCACTGCGGCCCGACCACGTGCTCGGCATCGGCGGCGCCTCGACGACCCTCGCCTCGTGGACGGTCCGCCGGCCCGTGCACCGCGCGCTCGACCTCGGCACCGGCTGCGGCGTGCAGGCCCTGCACCTGACCGGCCACGTCGGCTCCATCGTCGCGACCGACATCTCCGAGCGCGCGCTGGCGTATGCCGCCTTCAACGTCGCGCTCGCGGCCTCCGAGGGTGTGGGCGCCGTCCCGGAGGTCAAGCTGCTGGCAGGTGACCTGCTCGATCCTGTTGCGGGGCAACAGTTCTCGCTCGTCGTCAGCAACCCACCCTTCGTCATCACGCCCCGCGACGAGGGGGTGCCGCTCTACGAGTACCGCGACGGCGGCCGAGCCGGCGACACCCTCGTCCGCTCGCTCGTTCGCCAGGTCGGCAGCGTGCTCGAGCCTGGCGGCATCGCCCAGTTCCTCGGCAACTGGGAGGTCCCGGCCGGACGCACGTGGCGCGAGGTCTGGGGCGAGTGGCTCGACGAGCAGGCCCGCGACGGGGTCGCCCTCGACGCCTGGGTCATCCAGCGCGAGTCGCAGGACCCCGCCGAGTACGCCGAGCTGTGGGCGCGCGACGGCGGCGCCCAGCCCGGCAGTGAGGCCCACTCGCTGATGTATGCCGCGTGGCTGCGCGACTTCGCCTCGCGGGGTGTCGAGCAGGTCGGGTTCGGGGTCGTCACGCTGCAGCGGCCGGCGACCGACCGCGCGCCGTGGCGCTCCCTCGACGAGGCGCACGGTCCCGTCGCGGCGCCGATGGGACCGGCGGTCGACGCGGGACTGCGGGCCCGCACGTGGCTGGCCGAGCACTCCGACGGCGACGTGCTCGACGTCGCGTGGTCGTGCGCGCCCGACGTGACGGAGGAGCGGCACGGCGTCCCGGGTGCCGAGGACCCGAGCGTCATCCTCGTCCGGCAGGGCGGCGGGCTGGGACGCGTCGTCCGCGCCGGGACGCTGCTCGCGGCATACCTCGGCGTGGCCGACGGCGAGCTGACGGCGAGGGCCGCGCTCGACGCCATCGCGACGGTGCTCGGTCTCGACCCCGCCGACGTGCGGGCCGAGGTGCTCCCGCAGGTGCGCGACCTCGTGGCAGACGGCCTGCTCGTCTGAACGAGCAGGCCGCCGCCGCAAGCGATCTCGCGCTTGAGGGTGGTGCCGGTCAGGCGAAGAGCTTGGCTGCCGTCGTGACCGTCTGGAAGACGCCGTAGGCGAGGATGACGACGATGACCGCCCACAGGGCGACGACGCGCGCGGTCCCCGGCAGGCGCGAGGAGCCCTCGCCCTCCTCGACCGGAGCCGGCTTGGCCGCCTCGACGACGTCGTCGGACTCGTGGAAGCGGTCGGCGACCGGGCGCACGAGGAGGTTGGCGACGAAGCCGACGGCGAGCACGCCGACCATGGTCAGCAGCGCGGGCGTGTAGGCGTCGGCCGTCAGCGTGCCCGGCTTGCCCTGGGCGTCGAGGAAGCCGTTGATGATGAGCGGCCCCGCGACTCCGGCGGCCGACCAGGCGGTGAGCAGTCGGCCGTGGATGGCGCCGACCTGGAAGGTGCCGAAGAGGTCGCGCAGGTAGGCGGGCGCGGTCGCGAAACCGCCGCCGTAGAACGAGATGAGCACGGCGGCGATGAGGACGAAGAGCGCGATGGCGACGTGGCCGGCGAGCGCGAGACCGATGTAGGCGAGGATGCCGACGCCGAGGTAGACCATGTACATCGGCTTGCGGCCGATGACGTCGCTCGTCGAGCTCCAGACGAAGCGCCCGGCCATGTTGAAGAGCGACAGCAGGCCGACGAATCCGCCTGCGGCAGCAACGGTCACGGCCGACGAGCCGTTCTCGCGGAAGAAGTCCTGGATCATCGGGCTGGCCTGCTCCAGGATGCCGATGCCCGCGGTGACGTTGCAGAAGAGGACGACCCAGAGCAGCCAGAACTGCGGCGTGCGGATCGAGCTCGCGGCCGAGACCGACTTCGTCGTGACGAGCGCGGAGGTGTCGCTCGCGTCGGCGGGCGGCGTCCAGCCCTCGGGCTTCCACTCGGGGTGCGGGACGCGGATGTTGAAGACGCCGATGAGCATGACGAGGGCGTAGACGATCCCGAGCGTGACGAAGAGGAGCGTCAGCGCGTGCCCGTCGGCCGTCGACGTCGAGTCCGACGGCGTGTAGCCCGGGTCGAAGCGGGCGAGCAGCTGGCGCGAGAGCGGGCTCGCGACCATCGCGCCACCGCCGAAGCCCATGATGGCGAGCCCGGTGGCGAGGCCCGGGCGGTCCGGGAACCACTTGATGAGCGTCGAGACGGGCGAGATGTAGCCGATGCCGAGACCGATGCCGCCGATGACGCCGTAGCCGAGATAGAGCAGCCACAGCTGGCTCGTGGCGATGCCGGCCGCGCCGACGAGGAACCCGGTGCCCCAGCAGACGGTCGCGACGAACATCGCCTTGCGCGGGCCGTTGCGGTCGACCCACGTGCCGAAGACCGCGGCCGAGAGCCCGAGCATGACGATGGCGATCGAGAAGATGATGCCGATCGCCGTCTGGGAGGTGTCGAAGTGCGCGACGAGGGAGGTCTTGTAGACGCTCGTCGCGTAGACCTGACCGATGCACAGGTGCACGGCGAGGGCGGCCGGTGGGATGAGCCACCGGTTGAAGCCGAGGGGGGCGACCGTGCGGCGACGGTCGAGGAATCCCGGGGTGCTGGTGGTCGTGGCGGTGCGCTGCGTCGTTGCAGTCATGCGGACCTCGGATCGGCTGGAGAGGGACAGGTGGGCGTGGGACCGCGCGCGGCGCGAGCCGCCGCGGTCGAGGGGTCCGGAGGGCTGCATACCCGGGTTTGCGGTGAAATGTGTCACTGGTGCCCCGAAACCACTTGTGAGTGAGCGCTCACTCATTCATGATGGTCAGCGTGTCGACACGTGTGGAAGGTCAGCGAACCGGTCAACGGGCGGCCCCGATGAGCCCCGATGACCGCCGGGACGCCCTCATCGAGGTCTTCGTCCGTCTCGCCCACCGCGAGGGGCGCAAGCCCACGACGAGCGAGATCGCGCAGGAGGCCGGCGTGGCCGAGGGCACGATCTTCCGGGTCTTCCCGACCAAGGAGGTCCTCGAGAAGGAGGCCGTGCAGGCGGCGTTCTGCCCGGCCCCCGTCCGGCGCCGCATCTCGGCCATCGACCCGGAGGGGTCCCTCCGCGACCGGCTCGTCGACTTCACGCGCATCATGCAGCACCGCTTCACCGAGGTCTTCGGCCTCATGGGGGCCCTCGGCCTGACCGAGCCGCCCAACCGCGGGCCGCACCAGGCCTGCTACGACGCCGGCCGGCACCTGCGCGGACACGCCGACGAGGAGGAGCACGTGGCCGCGCACCAGCCGCTCCTCGACACGATCCACCAGATGCTCGTCCACGACGAGGACTGCCTCGTCGTGCCCGGCCCCGACCTCATCCACCGGATCCGGCTGCTCACCTTCTCGGGCAGCCACCCCGGCATCGCCGACGGGAAGGTGCTGACCCCCGAGGAGATCGTCGACACCGTCCTCTTCGGCCTCGTGCGACGGTCCGCCCCCACCGAGAGCGGCCTGTCGATCGCCGAGCTCCACGCGCAGCTCGGCGGAGACCCGCGGATGCTCGCACCGCACGGGGAGCCGCGACCGTGACAGACCAGTTGACCCTCACCCCACGTGAGTCCCTAGCGTTCCTCAGCGACACCCCACCGTCGCCCGTGCACCGAAAGGCACCGACATGCTGATCCGACTGCTCCGCAGTCACCTGCGTCCCTACTCGGGCCAGATCGTGCTCATCTGCCTGGCCCAGCTCGTCAGCACCATGGCCTCGCTCTACCTGCCGAGCCTCAACGGCGAGATCATCGACCAGGGCGTGGCCAAGGGTGACACCGCCTTCATCATCAGCCACGGCGGCATCATGCTCGCCGTCAGCCTCGTGCAGATCGCCGCGTCCGTCGCGGCCACCTTCCTCGCGGCCCGCGTCGCCATGGGCATGGGTCGCGACGTCCGGGGCAACGTCTTCGGCACGGTCGTCGACTTCTCGGCGCAGGAGGTGACGCGCTTCGGAGCTCCGACGCTCATCTCGCGCAGCACCAACGACGTCACCCAGGTGCAGATGGTCGTCTTCATGGGCTTCGCCCTGCTCGTGACGACCCCGATCATGATGGTCGGCGGCATCATCATGGCCCTGCGCGAGGACGTCGGCCTGTCGTGGCTCGTCGCCGTCGCCGTGCCGCTGCTCGGTCTCGTCGTCGGCCTCGTCATCTCGCGGATGGTGCCGTGGTTCGGCCGCATGCAGACCTCGCTCGACGGCGTCAACCGCGTCATGCGCGAGCAGATCACCGGCATCCGGGTCGTCCGCGCCTTCGTCCGCGAGGAGCACGAGGAGGCCCGCTTCGCCGAGGCCAACGGCCGGCTGACCAACGCCGGGTTGCAGGTCGGTCGACTCATGGCCCTCGTCTTCCCGATCGTCATGGTCATCTTCAACCTCTCGACCGTGGCCGTCATGTGGTTCGGCGGGCACCGCATCGCCTCCGGCGACATGCAGATCGGCGAGCTGACGGCGTTCCTCTCCTACCTCGTCCAGATCCTCATGGCCGTCATGATGGCGACCTTCATGGCCACGATGATCCCGCGCGCCTCGGTCTCGGCCGGCCGCATCCAGGAGGTCCTCGACACCGAGTCGTCCGTCGTGGAGTCCGTGCAGCCGCTGAGGATGCCTCCTGCCGCTGCGGGCCTCGAGCTCGTCGGCGTCGACTTCCACTACCCGGGCGCCGAGGCGGCCGTGCTCCACGACGTCAGCTTCCGGGCCGACCCGGGACGCACGACGGCCATCATCGGGTCCACCGGCGCCGGCAAGACGACGCTCCTCGGGCTGGTCCCGCGCCTCTTCGACGCCTCCGCGGGCAAGGTGCGGGTCGGTGGCGTCGACGTGCGCGACCTCGAGCTCGACGACCTGTGGAGCAAGATCGGGCTCGTCCCGCAGAAGCCCTACCTCTTCAGCGGGACCGTCGCGACCAACCTGCGCTACGGCAACCCGGACGCCACCGACGAGGAGCTGTGGGACGCCCTGCGGATCGCCCAGGGCCAGGACTTCGTCGAGGCGATGGGCGGGCTCGACTCGGCCATCGCGCAGGGCGGCACCAACGTCTCGGGTGGCCAGCGCCAGCGCCTCGCCATCGCCCGGGCCATCGTCAAGCGCCCCGACATCTACCTGTTCGACGACTCGTTCTCGGCCCTCGACCTCTCGACCGACGCACGCCTGCGTCGGGCCCTGCGGCCGGCCACGCTGGGCAGCACCGTCGTCATCGTGGCCCAGCGCGTCTCGACCATCGTCGACGCCGACCACATCATCGTGCTCGAGGACGGCCGCATCGTCGGCCAGGGCACGCACGACCAGCTCGTCGACTCCTGCGCGACCTACCAGGAGATCGTCGAGTCCCAGCGCAGCGCGGAGGAGGCGGCCTGATGGCCGAGGGAGTCAAGACGGCCGAGGAGAAGGCCGCAGAGGTCCGCCGCGGGCCGGCCCGACGGGGCGGTCCGCCCCACATGCAGATGGGTCAGCCGGGCGAGAAGTCGCTCAACTTCGGCCCGTCGGCCAAGCGCCTGCTCGGCCGGCTGCGACCGCACCGCGTCAAGGTGATCGTCGTCCTCGTGCTGTCGGTCGCGAGCGTCGCGCTCAGCTCGATCGGGCCGAAGATCCTCGGCCGCGCCACCGACCTCATCTTCGCGGGCGTCATCGGTGGCACGATCGACGCGCCGCCCGGCACCACCAAGGAGCAGGTCATCGAGACCCTGCGCGCCCAGGGCCAGACGACGTATGCCGACCTGCTCAGCAACGTCGACTTCATCCCGGGCGCGGGCATCGACTTCGACGCCGTCGCCCGCGTGCTGCTGCTCGTCGTCGCGCTCTTCGTCGTCGCGTCGCTGCTCATGTGGATCCAGGGCTGGATCCTCCAGGGCGTCCTCCAGCGCACGATGTACGACCTGCGCCAGGAGGTCGAGGCCAAGCTCAACCGCCTGCCGCTGCCCTACTTCGACAACCAGCCCCGCGGTGAGCTGCTGAGCCGCGTCACCAACGACATCGACAACGTCGGCCAGTCCCTGCAGCAGACGATGTCCCAGCTGCTCAACTCGCTCCTCACGGTCGTCGCCGTGCTCGGCATCATGTTCTGGATCTCGTGGGAGCTCGCGCTCATCGCGCTCGTCTCCATCCCGATCTCGATCGTCGTCACGGGCCTCATCGCCAAGCGCTCGCAGAAGCTCTTCATCCAGCAGTGGCGCAACACCGGTGAGCTCAACGGCATCGTCGAGGAGACCTTCACCGGACACGGGCTCGTCAAGGTCTACGGCCGCCAGAAGGAGACCCAGGCCAACTTCAAGCAGAAGAACGACGAGCTCTTCGAGGCCTCGTTCGGCGCCCAGTTCATCAGCGGCATCATCATGCCGGTCATGATGTTCGTCGGGAACCTCAACTACGTCGCCATCGCCGTCGTCGGCGGCCTCCGCGTCGCGTCGGGCACGATGAGCCTCGGTGACGTCCAGGCCTTCATCCAGTACTCCCGGCAGTTCACGCAGCCGCTGACACAGGTCGCGTCGATGGCCAACGTGCTCCAGTCGGGGGTCGCCTCCGCCGAGCGCGTCTTCGAGGTGCTCGACGCCGACGAGCAGGAGCCCGACGCCGCCACGCCGGCGCGCATCGACGACCCGCACGGTGCCGTGGCGTTCGAGTCGGTCGCCTTCTCGTACACGCCCGACAAGCCGCTCATCGAGGACCTCGACCTGTCGGTCCGCCCCGGGCAGACCGTGGCCATCGTCGGACCGACCGGCGCCGGCAAGACGACGCTCGTCAACCTCATCATGAGGTTCTACGAGCTCGACGGCGGACGCATCACGCTCGACGGCGTCGACATCCGCGACCTGACGCGCCACGACCTGCGCGCGCGCATCGGGATGGTGCTGCAGGACACGTGGCTCTTCGGCGGCACGATCCGCGACAACATCGCCTACGGTCGCCCCGGTGCCACGGACGAGGAGGTCGTCGCGGCCGCCAAGGCCACCTACGTCGACCGGTTCGTGCACTCGCTGCCCGACGGCTACGACACGGTGCTCGACGACGAGGCGTCCAACATCTCGGCCGGCGAGAAGCAGCTCGTCACGATCGCGCGCGCGTTCCTCTCCGACCCGGCGCTGCTCATCCTCGACGAGGCGACGAGCTCGGTCGACACGCGCACGGAGCTGCTCGTCCAGCACGCCATGGCCGCGCTGCGCTCCGACCGCACGAGCTTCGTCATCGCGCACCGCCTCTCGACGATCCGCGACGCCGACCTCATCCTCGTCATGGAGGAGGGGCGCATCGTCGAGAAGGGCACGCACGCCGAGCTGCTCGCGACCGGCGGCGCCTACGCCACGTTGTATGCCGCCCAGTTCGCGGGTGCCGCGGCCGACCTCGACGAGTCGGCGGGCGCTGCCGGCGCGCCGGACGGCATACCCGAGATGGCGTCCGTCGGGGCCGGGGCGCCCGGCCCGGCAGGCGGGCCCGGTGTCCCTGCGCCGGACAGCGCGGTCCCCGCGGATCCCCAGGGCGACTGAGCTGGGAGGACCCCACGCGGCCCGCCGTTCCCACCGGGACGGCGGGCCGCTCACGCGTGCCGTGCGGAGGCGCCGGAATCGTTCGGCGGCGCCGGTCGCACGGCGTCGGCGCAGGTCAGCGGGGACGGTTAGCCGTGGGTTAGCGGCTGTCACGAGTCTGGTGGCACGCCCTCACCCGCACCCGCCGGGCTGGACGCGCCGGCTCAGGGGTCTCTGGCCGGCACCTCGAACCAAGGAGCAGAAGATGTTCACCAGCGCCCGCAAGACCTCCGCCCGCACGGTCCTGGCCGCCGTCGCCCTCACGGTCGCGGCCTCCGGCGCCGTGCCGCTCACGAGCGCGTCCACGGCGAGTGCACTGCACCCGATGGTGGCCCACGCCCGCAACTACCTCGGCACCTACCAGGGCCAGTGCAAGGTCTTCGTCCAGAAGATCTACGCCGAGACCCACGCCAACACGCTCGGCCCCGGCTACTACAGCGCCTACATCAACGCCGGCTACCACCAGGTGTCCAAGGCCAACGTCGTGCCGGGCGACATCATCCAGGAGACGAACGCCGCCCATGACCGCGGCATCCACACGGCCATCGTCACGGGCGACCCGGACGGCCCCGAGATCCGGGTCATCGACTCCAACTTCGTCGCTCCCGACAAGGTCGGCGAGCACACCTACAACCCCACGACGCACGCCCAGGCCAACGGCGGCACCGCGTACTACTGGCACAAGGGCTGACCCGCGCGCCGCGCGCGTCGGCGGGTGCTGCCGACGCGTGGAATGCAGAACGGGTGCGTCGGGGAGGTGGTCCTCCCCGGCGCACCCGTTCGGGCCCTCCTGACGGTGAGCCTCAGATGGTCGTGGGCGGCTGCACCGGGCACGTGCCGTTGGTGCTCTGGCCACCCTGCTTGGCACACCAGACGGCGGCGTCCCCGTCTCCCGAGGCGTTCGCGGTGGTGTGGCCTGCGACGGCCAGGACGGCTGCCGTGACGAGGACGGCGGCGGCCCGAGTGACGATCTTCAACGTGGTCCCCTGACAGGTGGAGTGGCGGGTTCCGGGTCGGAGCCCGAGATGACGGTCGCAGCCTATGCGGGCGCCCCTAACTCCTCGCTAACTCGCGTGAGCAGGGTAAGGCGGTGTGGGGAGCCGCAGCGCGGCGTCGGTCAGGCCGAGGTCCTGGAGCAGACGCTCGCACTCGGTCCGCTCCGGGTCGGGGTGCAGCGCGCACCGGCGTGCGATGGCCACGCGACGGGCGAGGTCCGCCGCGAGCTCCAACGGTTGGCCGAGGCGACGCCGCAGCGCGACGAGTCTGCGGACCTGCTGGTCTGCCGCCGGCCAGTCGGCCCGGGCCGCGAGCAGGTCGACGTGCAGGCGCAGGACGTCTGGGTCCTCCCCGGATCGGGCCCGCGGGTCGAGCTCGGCGCGGGCAGCCGCGAGCTCGGCCTCGGCGCGGTCGAGGTCTCCGAGCCCGCAGTGCACGCGGGCCAGGGCGAGCCGGCAGTGCGCCGTGCCGAGGTCGTCCTGGATCGCCTGGGCCAGGTCGAGTGCCTCGGCGAGGAGTGACTGCGCCTCGTCCCACCGCTGGAGGTCGAGCAGGCCCTCGGCCCGCGTCGTGAGCCAGATGCTCGTCGAGCGCCGCGGTTCCGTGGTGCGGGACTGCTCGACGCGCGCGGCGAGCAGCGGATCCGCCTCGGCGGCGCGCCCGACGTTGCGCAGCACGACACCTCGCTGCGCCTCGGCCCGCAGGCGTCCGGCCTCGTCGCCGAGCCTGGAGGCGAGGGCTGCGGCCGCGTCGAACGACGTCATGGCCTCGCCGAAGTGGTCGGCCATCATCGCGGCCCACCCGGACATCGAGAGGGTGCGCTGCTGGGCCTGCGGGTCGTCGAGCTGCCGGGCGACCTCGAGCGCCTGCGCCGCGACGTCAGGGAGCAGGTCGGACTGTTGGCGCTGGGCCAGGACCGCGAAGAGTGAGCTGAGCAGCTCCAACCGCTGCCGCGGCGCCGACATGACGTCCGGTCGCTCGGTATGGGCCTCGAGGGCGACCCGGAGCACCCGCTCGCGGTCGTCGTCGTAGGCACGCATCGCCAGGAAGTCGCGGACGGCGAGGGCCAGCGCTCCGGCCAGATCCGGGTCGCCCTCTCGGCTGGTCGTGACGACGGCGGAGACGAGACTCCCGCGTTCGGCCTCGAACCACTCACGAGGCGTGGCCACGGCCTCCGCCGCCCCGTCGAGCGGGCCGGTGTCGACCTCCGCGGTCGGTCCCGTCGCGGCGGTGTCGGCGCGTCCACGGCTCTCCTGGAGCGACTCACCCGCGACGCGGGCCAGCCCGAGCCACCGTGTCGCCAGCTCGCGGGTGAGGTTCGACCGGGCATCGGCAGGCTCCTCGGCAGCCAACCGCTCGGCCGCGAGCTGGCTGACGAGGCTGTGGACCCTGTAGCGAGGCTGGTTCGCGCCGTCGCGGCCGACGGGTTCGACGAGGTGCCGGTCGACGAGCTCGTCGAGCGCCCGGTGGGCCTCGATCTCTCTCGTGGTCCCGTGCAGGAGGAACCGGGCGAGCCACGCCGGCCAGTCCCCGGCGGGAGCCAGGGACAGTCGCCGGAACAGGGCTCGGGCAGGAGCCGCGAGGTCGGCGAGCGAGGCGGCGATGCTGGCCCGGACGTCGATGTCACCGGCGGACAGCTCGTCGAGGCGAGCGTGCTCACGAGTCAGGCGTGCAACGAGCTCCTCCACCGTGAGCGAGGAGTTGGTGGCGAGCTTGGACCCTGCGACGCACAGCGCGAGCGGCAGGTGTCCGCAGAGCGAGCTCACCTGGCTCAGCAGCTCGACGTCGTGGACGGCCTCGGACTCGGGGCTCGCCAGCTCGGCGATGAGCGAGGCCCCGTCGCTCACCGAGAGGGGCGGGACGATGTGTCGCCGGACCCCGACGAGGCCGGCGAGCTTGCTGCGCGAGGTGACGATGGCGCCTGCGCCCGGGGTGGTCGGGAGCAGCGGCCGCACCTGTGACTCGGCGACCGCACCGTCGAGCACCATGAGGACCCGCCGCCCCGCCGTGCAGCTGCGGAAGAGCGCGAGCCGCTCGTCGAGGCTGCCCGGGATGGCGCCGCTCTCGACGCCGAGCGCCCGCAGGAAGCGTCCGACGATGTGGTGGGGATCCGCAGCGCCGGACGGGTCGTCGCCCAATGCGGCATACAGCGTGCCGTCCGGATAGGCGCTGCTCAGGGCGTGACCGGCCGTGACGGCCAGGGCCGTCTTGCCGACGCCACCGACGCCGACGAGGACGACGACGGCCGGAGGTGCCGCGGTGCGGGCGCGGGGGGCCGCGGCCTGGGCGGAGGCAGGCGTGGAGCGACCGGGTCGGTCCTGGGTGAGGCCCCCGAGCCGCGCGAGCACCGCCCCGAGCAGGGCATCGCGGCCGACGAGGGTCCACGTCGGCGCCGGGAGCTCGCGCGGCAGGCGGTGCGTGACCTCGGGCTCGACCGAGTCACCCCGCAGGATGAGGGAGTTGAGCGCGGCGAGGCGAGGACCCGGGGGGACGCCGAGCTCGTCGACGAAGCGCTGGCGGAGAAGACGATAGGCGGTGGCCGCATCCGTGCGTCGGCCGGCCGACGCCAAGGCACGCAGACGGTGCTCGTGCAGGCTCTCGTTCCAGGCGTCGCCCTCGAGGTTCGACGCCGTGACGGCGAGCACCTCGTCGTTGCGGCCCAGTTCGGACAGGGCCGCGACGTAGAGGTCGACGGCGGCGATCCGCTCGTCGTCGAGCCGGTGTACGACCCCAGTGGTGCCCTCTCCGACCACTGCCCCGGCCAGATCACCGAGGGGACGACCCCGCCAGAGCGCAACGGCTCGGCCGAGCCACTCGACCTGCTGGTCAGGTGTCGCCGACGGGTCGTTCTTGGCGTGGTCCACGAGAGACCGGAACTCGAGCAGGTCCAGGGTGTGGGGTGGCCGCAGGCGCAGCTCGTAGCCGGTGCGGTGCGAGGTGATGAGGTCGCGGCCGTCGGTGCCGAGGCGTCGCCGCAGGGTCGAGATGACGTTCTGGACCTGCTGCTTGGCCGTGGGCGGAGGGTCGTCCCAGAGCAGGTCGATGATCGCCTCGCTGCGCAGCAGCCGGTCGCTCGCGATGAGCAGGTGCGCGAGCACGAGGCGCTCGCGTCCGCCGCCGAGGGGTATGGCGGTGCCGTCGTCGTCGCGGACCTCGACGGGCCCCAGCACCCCGAACTGCACAGGTGCATTCTGCTGTGGTCCACACGTGCCTGCGCAACCCCGGGTTCACGAGTGCGGGGTCCGAGGTCGGGCGGGGCGCCGTCCCAGGAGGAAGGGAGGCGCCCCGCCACGTCGGGGAGTCAGCCGCAGGCCACGTCGTTCCAGGTGCCGAACCAGGGGATGCCGCCGTAGTCGACCGTCGCCTGGACGTCCACGCAGCGCCCGTTCGTCCCGGTCACCAGCAGGCCGCCCGCGTAGAGGTCGTAGGTGCCCCGGTCGTACGCGGTCTCCGAGAGACCGTTTCGGTGCAGCCTGACCTGCATGTAGTGCCCGCCGGCCGCGACGTCGTAGAGCTGGACGCAGTTGGTGCCACCGTTGTCGGGCGAGTAGCGCAGCTCGACGCGGCCGCGCTTCTCGAGCGAGTCGTTCATGACCTGCTTGGGCCAGCCGCTCACGAGGTTGCCGGGACACTGGGCGACGAGCCGGTAGGGCGCGGGCGTGTAGGAAGCCGCGTGGCTGGTGGCCGCCGTCGCGACGAGTCCCGTGACGGCGAGCGCCGCCGACACGGCGACCCGGACCGTGTGGGCACGCCGGCCGCCACTTGCAGCGCGGTCGGTGGGACCGCTCCTGCCTACCATCCTGTCCGCTCGAGGCACTGGCGGACGGAGTCGCGAACGTCGGTCATGTTCCAGTTGTAGGGGTCGATCTTCCCGGTGGTGCTCGTCTCCTTGTGCGCTCGTACGTAGCGGTACCCGTGGCCGAGCCTGCTGACGATGCGGGCCGCCGCGACGATGGCCGTCGACTTCTGGGAGCTGGTGGCGTACTGGGTCGGGGAGTGGTTGGTCGCGGCGTACTCGACCTCGATGCCGACGTACATCTCGTTGCCGTCACCGGCCGGCATGGGACCGCTCGCGACGGCGGCGCCGGCGTGGTTGGCACGGCCCGCGGCGATGACCCAGCACACGGAGTTGCGGTCGATGAGCACGTGGCACAGCGGTCCCGGCAACGGGTCGGCACCGCCGCGTCCCTCGATGACGGTGTTGAGCGACGGGTGCGGGTTGTCGGCCGTCGCGTAGCCGGCCGTGTGGTGGAGCAGGACACCCTCGGGCGCGAAGCCGCCCGTCGAGGCCGGCCGCTCACGGGTCTCCCACCCGTTCGTCTCGCGTACGGTGAGGCCGGCGCTGCGGAGGGAGTCGGCGAGCCAGAGGATGCGGGCCACGGCTCAGCCCTCCGTCAGGTCGGCGAGGCACTCGGGGGTGCGGGGGCGGGCTGCTCGCTCGGGCTGTGCACCGTCTGCGGCACGGGCGGCCGACGGGGCTGCGACTGCCGCGACGGCGGCCACGCCCAGGGCGACAGCACCGCGGTGCAGGGCGGCGCGGCGGCCGACGACGTGGTCGTCGGCCGCGCCGAGGTCGTGCACGAGCGGGTCGGCGGACGGGGTCGGTGATGTCAGGTCCATGGGTGCGGGTGACGACATGGTCGGCTCCTCTTGAGGGGGGTGGCTTGTCGGGGGATGCGCGAGGTTCGCTCAGTGGGCGTAGGGGTTCATCCGCCAGTCGTAGCCGGAGCAGCCGCCCGAGCCGCAGACGCGGACCGCGAAGGCATCGACCTCTTCGTAGCCGCTCTGGTAGTACGTGCTCGTCCGGATCGGGTCCGAGCCACAGCCTCCCGAGTCCGTGCGCTCGCCGACCTTGATCCAGATCATGTCCTGGATGGTGCCGCCGTGGCCGACGTACAGGTTGATCGTGGCCGCGACACCGTCGCCGGGGCAGCGGTCGTTGACGTAGAGGTCGTTGATGTTGACGCGGAGCGCGTTGCGGAAGTCGAGGTAGGCCGAGCCGTACGCGCGGCCGTCGGGGGAGGTGGCCGAGACGGTGCCGTCGTCGGCTGAGGCGGGGGCCGCGCCGATCATGGCGCCGGTGAGGGAGAGCACGACAGCGGCGAGGCCGCTGGCGACGGTGGTCCTGCGGATCATGTGAGCCTCCTGGTCTGGGGGTCCTGGTTGGTGGTCAGCCCATCGTGGGGAGCGTCGCTAACCACTCGCTAACCGGACGGCACACGCGCCCCCGGGTGGCCTGCCTGAATGCTTGCTGGGCGCTGACTGCGCGTCGGCTGGGCGACGGTTAGCGATGGGTTAGCGGCTCGGGAGACGCTCGGACCGCCCACCTGGGCCAGCCGAACGTCCCGGGACGACACGGACGGCATACCTGCGGGTACGCCGTTCCAAGGAGAAGGAGAGCTCACCCATGAACACCTGGAAGCTGCGCGGTCTCACGTTCGCGCTCACGGCCACGGCCATCGCCGCCGTGGCAGTCCCGGCCGCCTCGCCGCAGGCGGCGTCGGCTGTCGACGCCCCGTCGAGCGCGCTCGTCGCCGTTGCGACCAACCCGTACCCCGCCGACTCGGTCGAGATCGGCTACACCCAACGGGCGCGCTGGACGATCGACGTGCTGCGCGAGAACCGCCCGATGCTCACGTCGTGCAACCACGGCAACTTCGCCACCGACTCGGGGCACACCTCGGACAGTTACCACTACAGCGGCAACGCCGGTGACTGCTATGCCGGCAACACCCCGGGCCAGTACCCCGGTCCGATCGACAAGGACCAGCTCCAGCGGGCCGCCAACTTCGCCGTCGCCAACGCCGGTCCGCTCAAGGTCCAGCAGGTCATCTGGAACGGCCAGATCTGGACCTGGCCGCGCCGCAGTGAGGGCTGGCGCACCTACACCGGCGGCTCCGGCGTCGTCGGGGGCCACTGCGACCACGTCCACGTGAGCATCGCCCGCCCGGGCGACGGCCGCTGACCCGACGGACGACTGTCGCCGCGGTCGGGCCGAGGGACCCCTCGGCCCGACCGCGACTCAGCGGAACCGCTTGGCGCGCATCCGTTCTCAGGGCTCGAGGAGGACGGCACCCGGGCCGTGCTCGGCCAGCACGTCGGAGGGGTTGTTGAGCGCGCACGTGCGCAGGCTGAGGCAGCCGCAGCCGATGCAGGAGTCGAGCTGGTCGCGCAGCTTCTCGATGCGGCGGATCTGCTCGTCGAGCCGGCCGCGCCAGGCGCGCGAGAGGCGGGCCCAGTCGGTGGCGGTGGGGGTGCGTGCGTCCGGGAGCGTGGACAGGGCCGCTCCGATCTCCTCGAGCGACAGCCCGACCCGCTGGGCCGCCCGGATGAACGACACCCGCCGGATCGTGGCCCGCTCGTAGCGCCGCTGGTTGCCCGTCGTGCGGACCGAGGTGATGAGCCCGAGGTCCTCCCAGTAGCGCAGCGCGGAGGTGGCCGCTCCGGTGCGCTCGGCGACCTGCCCGATGGTCAGGCCCGACATCTAGGCGATCCTCGCCTCGGCCAGGCGCGCGAGGATCTCCTCGACGGTCTCGTCCGGCGTCTGCTGCGAGCTGTCGAGCCACAGCCCGATGTGCGGCGTCTCGGTGCGCACCTTGTGGTCGAAGTCGCGGATCGACCAGAGGTCGCCGTAGCCGACCTTGACGCGTTCGGACTCGCGCTGCATGACGGTGCCCACGTCGGGCGCGAGCATGACGAGGCTGAGCGGTCGCGCGGTCAGCTGGTCGAGGAACGGCCGGAGGGTCGTGCCGACGAAGAGGTCCTGGACGACGACGGTGAAGCCGGCCGCGGCGTACTCGTTCGCGGAGTGCGCGGCGATGGCGTGGCGCAGGGCGAGCTGTCTCTCCGCCTCGGGGTCACCGTGCGGCGACATGTCGACGCGACCGCGCACGACGACGCGGCGGAACTCGTCACCGCGCAGGTGCACCGCGTGGGAGAAGCGCTCCGCGAGGAGCTGGGAGACGGTCGACTTGCCCGCAGCCATGACGCCGGTGACGACGATGACCTGCGGGATGTCGACGGCGGTGTGGAGGGGCCGGTCGCTCACACCGCACCACCCTAGGCGCCCGGGAGTGAAAAGTCGTCAGAGTTCATGTGACGTTCAAGTAGCGTCCGCAGTCCTCCGCCGCCTGACACCGATCCCGTATGCCGTCACGTCCCGTCGAGTGGCCCCGTCGTCCCAGGGCGGGTGCCCATCACCCCGTCGAGTGGCCCCGTCGTCCCACAGCCGGTGCGCACCACCCGTCGGGTGGCCCCGTCGTCCCACAGCCGGTGCCACCCACGGTGTCGAGTGGCCCCGTCGTCCCAGGGCGGGTGCCACCCACGGTGTCGAGTGGCCCCGTCGTGCCAGGGCGGGTGCCCATCACCCCGTCGAGTGGCCCCGCCGTCCCAGGGCGGGTGCCATCACCCCGTCGAGTGGCCCCGTCGTCCCACAGCCGGTGCGCACCACCCGTCGGGTGGCCCCGTCGTCCCGGCCGGCCCGCACGGGCCGTGGGACGACTGGGACGACTGGGACGGGGTGGCCACTCGAGTGCCGGGGGCGGCGGGGTGGCGGGCGGTTGAGACGGGCGTCAGGCGTAGGCCCGACGGGGCGTCAGGCGTAGGCCTCGACCTCGTCGGGTGTGGCACGACGCACGACGACGCGGGTCCACGCGCCGACGTAGAGGCGGTCGTCGTCGCCGAGCTCGGTCTTGGGACCGACCGCGATGGAGCGCTGGGGGAGCGGTCCCGACGCGGGGCCGACGAAGGTGCCGTTGGAGCTGCCGAGGTCCTCGACGAACCAGCGCGAGCCGTCGGTGGTCAGCTGCGCGTGGCGGCGGCTGACCCCGGGGTCGGACGACAGGTCGATCTCGGGGTTGGTGTTCTTGCTCGTGGACACACGGCCGAGCAGGACGCTCCGGTGGCGCAGCGGCATGATCGTCGGCAGACCCGGTGACGGGCAGGGGTCCTCCGCCTCCTGGGTCTGGTACCAGTCCGGGTCGACCCAGACCTCGGCCAGCCACTCGAAGGACGTCGTGGCCTCCCCGGCCGGGCCGTCGGCGGCAACGGCAACGGCAGCGGCAGCGCCGGAGCCCGCGGACGCGGGACCGACGGCCTCGCCGTCGGGCTCGGTGTCGGTGAGGTCGCCGGGGCCGGCAGAGGGGTCGCGCGGCATCGCGCCGGTCGTGAAGTCGTAGCCGCAGGCCTCGCAGAAGAGTGCGCCGTCAGGGTTCTCGGTCTGGCAGTTGGGGCACACCAGGGCCGCCGGTGCGGCCGGGTCCGCCGTGCCGGGTGTCGAGGCGGGTGTCGAGGCGGGTGTCGAGGCGGCGGGGGCGGCAGGAGCCGGCGGGTCGAGGTCGAGCGAGGAGCCGGACGAGGGCGCGACGCCGGACGCCGGGCCGGTCGCCGGGCCGGCCGCGGTGCCGTTCGCGGTGCCCGTGGCACCGCCCCCGACGCCGCCGCCCGAGGCCGGCTGGGCGCTCGCGTCGATGGGGGAGCCGCAGGTGTCGCAGTAGTCCTCGGCCTCGGACGTGTGCCCGTTGGGGCAGACAGCGCTCACCGGCGCACCCTGCTCGTCTTCGTGGACGCCGTGTCGAGCGACATCTCGTCGATCTTCGACGCACCCTTCTTGAGGCGGACGGTCCCCGTGTCGGCGTCGTCGATCTCGACGACCTTCCGGAGGCGCGAGGTCATCTCCTCGTTGCCGGTCTGGTCGGCGAGCTGAACGGCCCGGCCGAGCTTCGAGGTCGCGACGTCGTCCTGGCCGGCGGCCTTGGCGGCGAGGCCCTCCTGGATGACGGTGGCGAGCTCGGCCTGCCCGGTGTAGGCGGCGACCGCCGGGTCGATGCGCGTCGTCAGCGAGTCGTCGTTGCTCCACTTGGCCTTGACGAGGGCCTGCGCGACGGGGTCTCCGCCGAGCGAGAACTGCACCCGCGCCGCGAGCTGCTCCTGGCCGAGCGTGCGAGCCGGGAGCCGGACCGCCACGTGGTAGTCGCGGCTCTCGTCGGACCAGGCACCGGTCGGGTAGGCGCCGGTGAGCGGGTTGACGACCGTGCGACGCGACGTGAGGTCCTCGAGCGTGGGCGACACCTGCTTGACGAAGAGCAGCTCGGCTCCCTGGGGGACCCACACGCGCAGCTCGGAGTTGGCGACGCCGCGCGACATCGAGGTGCGCATCATGGCCTCGAACTCGGCCGCCATCTCCTCGGGGGCCGGGATGAGGTCGACGGTGCCGAGCAGCGCCGAGGCGATGCCGCGCACCTCGTCGACGCGCCACTGGTCGCCGACACCGCGGCAGTCGCACTGGAAGGCACCGACGCAGCTGCGGACCGCGGCCTGCAGCGACTGGGGCGTCTCGCCCTCGTTGACGCCGTCGGTGAGCAGGATCGCGTGACGCTTGGTCACGTGCGGGACGGTCTCGAAGATCTGCCGGGCGAGCGAGAGCCACGTGCCCATCGCCGTGCCGCCGTTGGCGCGCAGGCCGTCGATGGCCCGGTTGGCCTCACCGCGGGTGTGCGCCGACATCGGCACGAGCGCGCCCTGGTGGCTGTAGGGGTAGACGATCTGTGCGGTGCCGTTGCCGGACACGATGGAGAAGAGCGTGCCGTCGACGATCTCGGCGAGGGCGGCCTTGGCGGCCTCACCGGCGGCCTGGACACCGCGCCGGCCCATCGAGCCGGACGTGTCGATGAGGATGACCTCGGCCGCCGAGCCGGGGTCGGCGAGCCCGGCCGAGGTTCCTGCCGATGCCCCCGCGGAGGCGCCGGTCGAGGTCACGCGGACGATCGCGTGCACGTCGGTGCCCCCGTCGGGCAGGAACTCGTTCTGGAACACCTCTGCCGTGAAGTCAGCCATCGGTCGGGTCCCCTTCCACCGGCGCCGCTGCGGTCGCCTCGGTCGTCGTCGTGCTCGATCCTCGCCCAGCCAGTCTGGCGAGGGCAACCGTGATGTTGTCGCGTCCACCCTGCTCGTTGGCGAAGTCGACGAGGGCCTGCGCCACCGTGGTGGGCGACGGGTCCTCGATCCGTGCGGCCGCGTCGGTGAGCAGGCTGCGCAGCGCCTCGGCCTCGGAGCAGTAGTTCCACAGCCCGTCGGAGCAGACCATGAGCCAGCCGGGCGTCGCCGTCATCGTCGTCAGGTGCGGCGTGAGGTCGTCGGGTGCGTCCTTGCCGAGCCAGCGCGTGATCGAGTGCGCGTGCGGCCCGGTCTCGGCCTCGAGCCTGGGGACGCCCGCGGTCATCTGCTCCTGGGCGAAGGAGTCGTCGCGGCCGAGCTGGCGTGCCGGCTCCGCCGCGTCGTCGGGCAGCCAGTAGACCCGGCTGTCGCCGACGTTGCCCGCGACGATGACGTCGTCCTCGACGACGGCGGCCGCGAAGGTGCACGACGGCGGGTTGGGGACGTCCTCGACGACGGAGGCGGCGACCGCCTCGTTGGCGCGGGTCACGGCGCTCGTGAGCGCGCGCCCGGCGCCGGCGGCCCAGGCGTCCGGGGTGCCGACGCCCTTGGGGAAGGGCTGGTCGAGGACCGCCCGAGCGGCCTTCGCGGCAGCGAGCGAGGCGATGTGCGAGTCGGTGGCCATCGAGACGCCGTCGCAGACGACGAGGACGGCCCGCGACCCCGCCGGCTCGCCGGCGCTGAGCGACATGGCGTCCTCGTTGCGGGCGTGGCGCTTGCCGATGTCGCAGACGCCGCCGACCCACGACGTCGGCGACTCGACGAGGTGGTCGCGCGGGTTGGGCGGTGGGGTCCCGCAGTGGTCGCAGTAGCCGTCGACGATGCGCCCCTCGCCGCAGGCGTGGCACGTGAGCTCGTCGGCGACGGGGGCGACGGCCGCGGAGGGCACGGCCCCGGTCCAGCCGACGTCGAGCGGGGACTCCTCACCGGCGGGCGCCGTCTGTGGCGTCGCCGAGGCGAGCACGGTGCCGTCGGAGACGTCGGCCGCGGGCTGCGTTCCGTTCGAGGCCCGGACCGCGACGACGAGGTCGGCTCCGCACGCCTCGCAGAAGGTCGACTCGGCCGGGTTGGCCGTGCCGCAGGCGGGGCAGTCCCGCGAGCCGGTCGGCGCAGGAGCGGGTTGGGGTGCTCCCGTGGTCGGGATGTCGGTCACCAGAGGCTCCAGGGTCGGATGGCGTTGGCCTCGTCCACGAGGGGCACGCGCTCGGACAGGTCGGGGGTGCGCTTGGCCAGCTCGCGCAGGGCCTCCTCCAGCCCGAGACGCAGGCCGTTGGGGGTGCCCTTGTGCTCGCCGAGGCGGACATCGGCCTTGTTGCCGCTCTTCTCCACGGTGACGAGCGCCTCACGGTAGATCAGCGTCGTGAGCTCGGCCCGGCGCCGCGCCGACAGCGAGGTGTCGTCGAGCGTGCGCAGTGCCTCGGCGAGATCGGGCAGTCCCCGGTTGGCCTTGGTGAGCAGCTCGGCGAGGCCCGCCCGCGCCGTGCGGTAGGCGCTCGACTGGACCGGGACGAGGCGGTATGCCGCCACGGCCCCCTCGACGTCGGACCGCGCGGCCCGGATGCGGGCGAGGCCGAAGGCAGCCATGGGGACGTAGGTCGCGTCGGTGCGCGCGCACGCGACGTAGAGGTTCTCGGCGACGGCGTCGTCCCCGGCCTGCTCCGATGCCTGGGCGAGCGCGAGCTTTGGCGCGAGCTCTCCGGGCACCTGGCCGTAGACGGCGTTGAACGCGGCCTGCGCGGCCCGCGAGTCGCCCCGCTCGAGGGCGGCGAGGCCCTGGATCCACACGGCCCGCCACTCCCACGGGTCGGCGCTCAGCAGCTCGCCGGCGGTCGACTCGGCGACGTCGGGCTGGCCGGCGTCGAGGGCGGTGCGGGCCTGCTCGAGGAGCACCTCCGTCGTGCGCACGGCGGCCCGCTTGAGCGTCGCGAGGCGCTCCTCCGGCGAGCCGGACACCGTGGTGAGCCAGCCGGTCTGCGGGTCGTGCGGGTCGCGGCGCAGGGCCGGGAGGTTGCGCCAGTCGTCGGGCTCGACGCCCGGCGTCGGCACGTCGAAGAGGAGCGAGCTGACCGTGGTCGCGGCGGCGCCGGACCCGCGGTCGAGGGCGACGACCTCGCGGAGCACCCCGACCATCTGCGAGCGCAGCTCGTCGGCGGAGACGAAGCGGTCGTCGCGGTTGGGCGCGCACGCCTTGGCGACGAGCCGGTAGAAGGAGTCGTAGCGCTGGAAGACCGGGACGGTGTCCTGGGCCGGCAGGGTGTTGAGGTAGGTCGTCTGGTAGCCGCGGAACTCCATCGTCAGCACGACGAGCGTGCGTCCGATCGTGTAGATGTCGGAGGCGGCGGAGACGCCGAGCTCGGCGACCTCGGGGGCCTGGTAGCCGACGGTGCCGAAGATCGCCGAGTCGTCGTCGTCGGCACGGCGCACGCCACCGAGGTCGATGAGCTTGACCTCGTCGCCGACCTGGATGATGTTGTCGGGCTTGAAGTCGCAGTAGACGAGCCCGAGGTCGTGGAGGTACTGGAACGACGGCAGGATCTCGAGGATGTAGGCGAGAGCCTGGTCGACGGGCAGCGGGTCGTACTTCCCGGCGGCCTGGAGACGCTGCTTGAGGATGGACTTGAGCGACGTGCCGCCGACGTACTCCATGACGATGTAGCCGGCGTCGTCGTGCGTGACGAAGTTGTAGATCTCGACGATGCTCGGGTGCGACACCTGCGCGAGGAAGCGCTGCTCCGCGATCGCCGCCGCGAGGGCGTCGGGGTCGGCCGAGTTGAGCAGGCCCTTGAGCACGACCCACCGGTCGGACACGTTCTTGTCGCGGGCGAGGTAGATCCAGCCGAGGCCACCGTGGGCGAGGCAGCCGGCCACCTCGTACTGGCCGGCGACGAGGTCGCCGGCCTTGAGCTTGGGGTCGAAGGAGAACGGGTGTCGGCAGTTGGCGCAGAAGCCGGTCGTGCGGCCGGGCTTGCCGTCGCGACCCCGGCCGACGGGCTCGCCGCACTTCGGGCAGAAGCGCTTGTTCTCGGGCACGGAGGGGTTGGTGAGCAGCGCCTTCTCGGCGTCGATCTCGGGCGCCGGACGCACCGAGGTGATGCCGCCGCCGAGACGGGCCGAGCGCAGCCGCTGCGAGCCGCCGGTGCGACGCGTCGCGATGGAACCGGACTCGCGGGCGCGCTTGGAGCCCAAGGCTGCCGACGCGAGGTTGCTCGAGGCGGCCGAGCGCGTGGAGATCTCGGGGCCGACGCCTCCGGTGGCTGCTGAGGCGGCGGTCGCGCCGGTCGGGTCGGCCGCGGCCGCCGACGAGGGGGCGGCATACCCGGCCACCCCGAGCTGGTCGGCGGGTGTGCCGCAGACGTTGCAGTAGCCCGCGTCGATCGTGCCGGTGCACCCGGGCTGCTGGCAGGCGCCACCCTCGGGGATGGACGGACCGGACGGCGCAGCCGCGGCCGCGGCAGCCGGGGCAGACGCGCTGCCGACTCGGGCCGGCGCACCGACGGCGGGTGCCGGGGTGGACCCGGCGGCCATGCCGCACACGTCGCAGTAGCCGTCGACGATCGTTCCGGTGCAGCCCGGCTGCGTGCAGTTCATGGGCGGGGCCTCTGGGGTCGGGGTGCGGACGGACGGGGGGCGGCGCGACCGGCACGGGGCTGCGGGCGGGTCGCCGCGTCGACGTAGGCCGAGAAGGCGGCCGCGAGGGCACGGGCACGGGCGATCGGCAGTGGCCGCGACGCGAGCGTCTCGTCGAGCCGTCGGCGCAGCTCGGCGACGTCGGCCCCCGCCTCGGGAGTCAGGGTCGCCGCCGCGGCCATGGCGCCGACGGCTCCCACGAGCCCGACGACCTCGTCGCGCTCGGCCAGCCCGGCGGCATACGTCTCGTGGGCCAGGTCCAGCGCGCGCGAGACCCGCTCGAGCTTGTCGCGGTATGCCGTGAGCTCGGCTGCCGCCTGCGGCACGGGTCCCAGCGCACGGACGTTGGGGATCGCGAGGTGCGGGGCCGGCGTGATCGCCTGGAGGCAGGCGCGTTCGAGGGCGCGGATGGCGGCGGCGCGCGCGTCGAGCTCCTCGACCTGCTGCTGGGTGCGCACCCGGCTGCGGGCCGCGGAGGCTCGCTCGGCGGCCGCCACGATGAGGTCGCGCTCGAGCACGGCCACGTCGATCTCGAGCGGGCCGATGATGCCGCCGACGTCGGCACCCCGACGGGCGCGCTCGACGAGGTCGCCCATCCTGCGGTCCAGGCGCGCGAGCTTCGCGGTGGCCTCGTCACGCTGCGTGCCGGCCGGGACGAGGGGGATCTGGTCGCGCGTGCGCTCGATCCCGGCGCGCACCAGGGTGATCCGCTGGGTCGCCTCCGCGGCCCCCGGTGCGAGGGAGGCGCGGGCCTGGAGGGTGCGGGTCAGCGAGTCGAGCAGCCGGCACGCCTCGGGCAGGCTCACGGCCAGCGAGCCGCTCGACGGCAGCGAGAGGTGCTCGGTCGTGTTGGAGTCGAGCCGTCCGTGGATCAGGGTCGAGAGCCGCTCGGCCTCCACCGGTCCGACGCGGCCACCGTCGAAGGTCGTCTCGAGCAGGGTGAGGCGGTCGCTGACGGCCTTCCAGAAGGTCAGCGCGACGGTGAGGTCGGTGGTGATCGCGACCTGCTCGGCCTGTGAGAGCTTGAGGACGGCGCGATCGACCTCGCCGAGGTCGGCGCGACGCTGGGCGACCCACTCGCGCAACGCGTTGAGGTACGTCTGGGCCTCGCCGGCCTGGACGGGCACGCCGAGCCGACCGGGCGCCGTCGGAGCGACCGTGCCCGGGTCGGGGTGGCTGTGCGGCACTGCGCTCATCGTCCGTAGACCGGGGTCGGGGGTGCGGGCGCCGGGCCGAGCGGTGCGGCGAGCCAACGGTTGTAGATGGCCTTCCACTCGCCGTCGGCCTCGAGGTCGGCGATGACGCGGTTGACGTAGCGCGCGAGGTAGACGTCGGACTTGTTGACGCCCAGGCCGTAGGGCTCGACGGTGATCGCCTTGGCGCTCGTGATGACGGTGTTGGGGTCCTGGGCCGCGAGGCCGGCGAGCACGGTGTCGTCACCCGTGATGGCGTCGGCCTTGCCCTGCTGGAGCAGCACGAGGCAGCCGGTGTGCGTGCCCGCCGTCACGACGATCGGCCCCTCGACCTGCTCGAGCTTGGTCAGCGACGTCGTGCCGGTCGGGGCGCAGACCCGCTTGCCCTTGAGGTCGGCGAGGCCGAGGTCCTTGGCACCGGGCAGGGCCTTGCTGACGAGGACCTTCTGACCGGAGCGGTAGTACTCGGCGGAGAAGCCGATGTCGTTCCAGCGCCCGCACGTCATCGACATGTTGCGCGCGACCATGTCGATCTCGCGGTCCTTGAGGAGCGGGATCCGGTCGCCGGCCGTGATGACGCGCAGCTGCACCTTGTTCGGGTCGCCGAAGATCGCCTTGGCGACGGCCCGGGCCATGTCGATGTCAAAGCCCTCGATGCCGCCGGTGAAGGCGTTGCGCGCACCGAAGAGGTAGGTGTCAGCCGAGATCCCAACCGTGATGAAGCCCTTGTCGAGGATCTTGCGCATCGTGCCGTCGGTGATGTCGCCCCGGCTCGGCAGGTTAGGCAGCGGGTCGTAGGACTGGGTCGCGTTGGTGCACGTCGGCGCAACCACGGCGGGCGCGCTGCTCGAAGGCTTAGGCGCGGCGCTCGTCGGCAGCTGCGTCTCGGCGTACGTCACGCCGGAGCAGCCCGCTAGGGCGCCGAGGCCGACCACGGCGACGAGGCTGGAGAGGCGACGCCGCAGCGCCGCGCTGATCGTGGTCATCGGTACTCCTCGATCCGCTGGCCGACTCCTCGGATGATGAGCCACGACGCGACGAGGGCCACCAGGGCCACGACGACGGCGATGAGGGGCGCGCTGCCCCCGAGCTTCTCCAGGGTCGCGACGGTCGCCTTGCCGGCACTGTCTCGGGCCTGCGTCACGCTCACGTCGAAGGTGCCGAAGGTCTTCGCGGCGCCTCCGTCGGCCGTGCTCGTCGACAGCTTGACCGCGTCGTCCCAGCGGCCGCCGTTGTCGAGGGAGCGCACCTTGACGTGCGCGTCGACGTAGTCGGTCCACTGCTCCTGCAGGGTGGCGCTGTCCTCGAGCGTGGCGAGGGTCGCGTCGACGGTCTTGCGGTCGGCGACCCAGGCCTGTTCGTTGGAGGCTCCCGAACCCCGGCGGATCAGGGTCAGGCTCTCGTTGGCGCGGGCGTCGTTGGCCGCCGTCGTCACGTTCGCGAGGGCGACGGCTCGCTGGTAGCTGCCGTTGGAGACGTCGCGGGTCGCACTGCCGACGCCGGTGATGACGGTCGCCGTGACGAAGAGCGCGACGAGGAGCAGCGCGATGGCGCCCGTCAGGGACGGGTTGAGGTAGCGGTGCGTGCGCTTGGCGAGCCAGACCGCGAGCGCGACGAGCCCAATGAGCGACAGGACGCCCACGAGCAGCTGGAGGCTCGAGTTGCTGCGGTCGAACTCCTTCTTCGCGCGGTCCTCGTTGGCCTTGACGACCTGCGTCACGATCGGGATGGCATCGGCGCGCAGACCCGCGCTCGCCTGGGTGAGGTACTGCGCTCCGACCGGCAGGCCGAGCCGGTTGTTGGAGCGGGCCTGCTCGACGAGGGCGGCATACGTCTGCACGCGCTGGGACAGGACCCCGAGGGCGTTGCCGTCGGCGGGCTGGGCAGCCGCGGCCTCGGCGATCCCCGACGCCACCCGACCCATCGCGCCCTCGTAGCTGGCACGCGACTCGGGCGACTCGAGGCCGCCGACGAGGAAGGCGTTGGTGGCGACGGCGTCGGCGCGCAGGAGGTCGACGTGGATCGACTGGGCCCGGACCACCTGCGCACTGTTGTTGGCGGCGCGCTCGACCGCGGACTGCGAGGCGAGGAGCGCGTTGGCGCTCACGGCGCCCAGCAGGACGGCGGCGAGGACGCCGAGCAGTCCGAACAGCCGCATCCGGCCGGGCGTGCCGTGGAGCAGCCGGCTCGCGATGCCGCGGGCACCGGGGACGCCGCCCGAGAGGCTGCCGGCGATGGTGCGCGGCGCCTGGCCCGTGGGCGCGCCGGATGACGCACCCGCCGGGATGGCGACGGGGATGTTCGTCGTCGGTGCGCTCATGCGGTGTCCTCGTGCTCGTTCGCGCTGGTGTCGTCGGGCTCGTCCTGCTCGCCGTGCTCGTCCTGCTGCTCCGAGACTGCATCATCGGTGTCCGCCGGACCATCAGGGTCTGCCCTGAGCTCCGCCGGATCCTGCGGTGGAGCGTCGGCCGTGACCGGTGCGTCGGCCGGGGCCTCAGCCGGTTCGTCGGCCGGAGACTCGGCCGGCCCGTCGGGCTTATCGGTGAAGTCGTCTGCGGTGAGTAGACGCAGGTCGTCGCGCGTCGGCTCCGTCGCGTCCTTGAGGCGCCACGCGTGGCGACCCACGGCGTGCTCGAAGACGTTGCGCGAGAAGCGCCCGTTGCCGAACGCGGGCGTGCGCGGCGTGGCCTCGAGCTGGTGCCGGACGCGGGTCCGGGCGTCGTCGGTCAGCTCGTAGTCGCTGCCTCCGGCGATGGAGTCGAGGATCGCGAGCAGCTCGTCGTCGGAGTAGTCGTCGAACTCGATCGTCGTCGTGAACCGGCTGGCCAGGCCCGGGTTCTGGGCGATGAAGCCGACCATCGGGTCGGGGTAGCCCGCCACGATGACGACGAGGTCCTCGCGGTGGTCCTCCATCTCCTTGACGAGGGTGTTGACGGCCTCCTGGGCGTACTGGTCGCCGGTCAGGGCGTAGGCCTCGTCGATGAAGAGCACCCCGCCCGTGGCCTTGGCGCAGACCTCGGCGGTCTTCATCGCGGTCTGCCCGACGTATCCGGCCACGAGCTCGCTGCGGTCGACCTCGACGAGCTGGCCGCTGGGCAGCAGGCCGAGCGCCTTGTAGATGCCGCCGACGAGCCGCGCCACCGTCGTCTTCCCGGTGCCGGGGTTGCCGACGAAGATGAGGTGACGGCTCATCTTCGGAGCCTTGAGCCCGGCCTGGGTGCGCATCTTCTCGACGGTGAGCAGGGCGACCTGCCGGTGGATCTCCTTCTTGACCCGCTCGAGGCCGATCATGGCGTCGAGCTCGGCGAGGAGCTCCTCCACCGACTTCTCGGGCTCGGCGGGCTTCGCCGGCTCGGCCGGCGGGTCGGGCGGTGTGGCCGTGGCGGTCGCGCCGGGGTCGGGCACGCCGGCCGGGTCGCCCGGCGCCGCAGGCTGGCCCGGCCGCCCGAGGTCGAGCAGGCGGGGGTCGATCGGGCCGGGGATGGTCGGACGCATCGTGTCGGGGGAGCCGAGACCCATGCCGGGCAGGCCGACGTGGAGCCGGCGGTCTGCGCCGGAGTCGACCCCCGGGAACGTGGGCACGCGCTGCGAGGGGAGCCGTGCGGCGGCGAGGTAGGCACCGGAGGCCGCCGACGCGTTGGCGATGACCCAGATCGGCGCGGTGCCGAGCATGACGGCGGACGAGGCCACCTCGGTCAGCGCCTCGGCGTACTCGGCGGCGAGGATGTGCCGGGAGGCGACGAGGGCCTCGAGCAGGTCGGTCGGGGCGCCGCGCCAGCGGCGTCCGGACGAGGCAGCGTCGAAGAACGCCTCGTTGATGCGGGCGATGTCGGTCAGGCCGGGGTGTGCGACCTCGGCCCACGCGGGCGCGGCACCGGGCACGGACTCGGCCAGCGCTGCCGCGACCCGCAGGCCCTCGTCACGGGCGGCGGCCGGGTCGAGACCGGCCTCCGCGGCCACGTCGCTCAGCTGCTCCAGGCTCTCGGCGAGGCGCGACTCGTCAGTGGTCATGGTCCACACCCGGGTCGGCTCGGTCGTCGTTCGCGGTCGGCGTTCATGCATCACTCCGGCGGGGCCAGCGGGTGGGGGGACGGTGACGTGCTGACGGCACCGGAGGGGCCTGCGGTTCCCGGGTCCGCGGCATCGCCCGTCCCGGGCGGCGGGGCGACCCGCACGGGGTCCGGCCCGAGGCCCAGGACGCCACCGCCTGACGCCTGGCCGAACTTCTGCTCGAGGAAGGCCCCGTGCACGATGATCGCCTCGGCGTCGGCACGGCAGACGGCGTCGTAGACCTTGTCCATCGTCGCGCCGAGCAGGTCGAGCTGGTCGACGAGGAGCATGACCGAGCTCTTGCCCGCGGCGATGGGGCGGGTGTCGGCCCAGTCGCGCGGGAGGCGCAGGTAGTTGCCGATGGCGACGGGCAGGTAGTCGGTGGCGGTTGCCATGACGCTGAAGCCCTGGCTGCTGCCGAGGCCGAGGTTGTCGAGGCGCGGCAGGGTCTGACGCACGATGCGGGTGACGCGCAACAGGCGCGAGAGCACGACGCCGGGCACCTTGCCCTCGCGGGCCTGGGTCTCGATGGCGTCGAGCGCCCCGAGGAGCTGCTCGGTGGTCGGTGGCCCCGAGCGCACGGGCTCGGGTGCCTCGGGCCTGTCCAACCCGAACCACGACCGGATCCCCACTGCGTTGTCCCCTCTGGTGTGTCGCGCGCGTCGACCGTCGACCGGCCACGCACATCCTGCTCCACGGGTCGCGCCACGGCGACCTCGCCTCACCTCACCCGCGTCGCGGGCCCCTCACCGACGTCCGGCCGGGCTTGCCATCTGCAACCACCTCACCGGCCGGAGCCGAGGTCGAGCAGCCCGGGCGCGGAGTTCTCGGCGCGGCGCGCGTCCTGCTTGGAGACGCGGTCGAGGTAGGTGCGCGACTTGGCGACCTCGGTCTCGAGGGTGCCGATCGTCGCGGCCATGTTGTCGAGCGCCCGCACCTTGAACTGGTCGATGGTGTCCATGGTCTCGTAGATGTTGGCGAAGGCCTTCTGCAGCGACTCGATGGAGAGCGTCGAGCTCGCCGACTGCTCCTGGATGCGGGCCGAGTTCTGCTTGAGCGCCTCCGACGTGCGCTCGATGATGCCGGAGGTCGTCGTGTTGAGGGCCGTGATCTGGTCGAGCACGAGCTGCTGGTTGTTGAGCGCCTGGGCCACGATGACGGCGGTGCGCAGCGCCGAGACGGTCGTCGTCGTCGCGCGGTCGACGCCCTTGATGAGCTCGATGTTGTTCTTGATGATGATGTCGATCGCGAGGTAGTTCTGGATCGAGACCGCGAGCTGGGTCAGCAGGTCCTGGTGCTTCTGGCGGACGTAGAAGAGGACGTCCTCGCGCAGCGCCTTGGCGCGCTCGGGGTCGGTCGTCTCGAGGGTCGCGACCTGGGCGGCGAGCTTGGCGTCGAGCCGCTCGGCGACGTAGACGTACTGGTTGAGCCGGCCCATCGACTCCCAGAGGTTCTTCTTCTCGAGGTTGAGGGCGACGTTGTCCTTGACGAGCTCGTCCTGGCCGGACTGGAGCGAGTGGAGGATCCCGTTGAGGTGGCTCTGCGCCGACTGGTACTTGCGGAAGTAGTCGGTCACCTTGTCGCCGAAGGGGATCATGCCGAGGAACTTCTTGGCGCCGGCGGCCTGGCCCGGATCGAGGTCCTCGACGGTGCGCCGCAGGTCGAGCAGGGTCTTGCCGACCTTGGAGTTGCCGGACAGGCCGCCCTCGTTGAGCGCCTTGACCGGCATCTGGAGCATCCGGTTGGACGACTCGGCGGCGAACTTGACCTCGTCGTTGCCCATGGTGCGCACGTCGGCGGCCTTGGTCTCCCACTCCGGCGAGCGGGCCGCGGCCTTGGTCAGGGAGTCGAGGTAGGTGTCGACCTTGGCGTCGAGCCCGGGCAGGGCCGCCTCGGGGACGGCCGGCGCCATCTTGGGCGCGGCGGTCTCGGCGACGGCAGCCGTCGGCGCGGGTGCGGTGAGGATGAACGCGTCACCGGGCGGCGGCTCGAGAGGGGCGACCTGGGCGGGCGCGGCTGCCTGGGCGGCGGGCTGGTCAGTCATGTGGAGCGGGTCCTTCCCTCGCGTGCCGGCCACGTCGGCGACGCGACCGAAGTCCCTCGCCCGTCGGCACCGCGGACGGCGCACGACACACGCCTGCGGCGCGCTCCTCGGGCGTACGGCCACTCTACGTGCCGTGCGGCTGCGACGGGTGGGCGAACGCGTGGGTTCCGTCGCGCGGAGACCCCCTCCGGAGAGGGAGCGGCCGCGGCTCGGAGTCAGGGGAGGTTACGAGCCGCGGCCGCGTGCGTGGGGGACCCACACCCAGTTGAACGGACGGGGTTACCCGCCGGTTCCCGCGAGAGCGGCGCCCCCGCGCCGGTGCTCAGTCGAACTGCCAGGAGCGCTTGCTCAACCCGAACCAGAAGCCGTCGATGACGCTCTTGTTGTCGAGGCCGCCGGACTCGTAGGCGGCACCGAGGGTGACGAAGAGCGGTGCGAAGTGCTCGGTGCGCGGGTGGGCCTCGTGGGCGGCGGGGGCCTTGTCGAGGAAGTCGAGCAGGCTGTCGACGTCCTGGGCCTTCATGGCCTCCTGGGCCCAGTGGTCGAACTCCGCGCTGGCTCGCGGGGGCAGGCCGTCGGCGCCGGCGTGCGGGTTGAACCAGCGCAGGTTGTGGGTGGTGAAGCCCGAGCCGACGATCATCGTGCCCTGGTCGCGCAGCGGTGCGAGTCGGCGGCCGATCTCGAAGAGGCCGCGCGGGTCGAGGGTCGGCATCGACATCTGGAGCACCGGCACGTCGGCGTCCGGGAACATCTCCTTGAGCGGGACGTAGGCGCCGTGGTCGAGGCCGCGGTCCTCGTCGCGGTGCACCTCGTGACCGGGCCACGTGAGCAGCTTCGTCACGTCGTCGGCGAGGGTGGGCGCGGCGGGGGCGTCGTAGGTCACGTCGTAGTACTTCTGCGGGAAGCCCCAGAAGTCATAGGTGAGCGGGGCCCCGGTCGTCGAGCCGAGGGTCGTCGGCGCGTCCTCCCAGTGGGCGGAGACCATGAGCACGTTCGTCGGCTTCGGCAGGTCGGCGGACCACCCGGCCAGCTCGGCCGTCCAGCGCTCGTCGTCGGCGAGCGGCGGTGCGCCGTGGCTGAGGTAGAGCACGGGGGCGGACATGGGGTTCCTTCCGAAGTTGTTGAAGTCTAAACTACCATGCGCAACGAGCGTCGGCTCGTCATCATTCCCGAGGGCGTATGCCGTCCGCCGGGTTATCGGGGGAGAGCCTTTCGGCCCTGTCGCCGGGGCCGTCTCCGTCGAAGGCTGGAGGCATGAACCAGATCGAGACCGTCGAGACCCCCGAGCAGGACACTGCCGTCATCCGGGGTCAGGTGCCCATGGACGACCTGCCCGCCTTCTTCGCGCGCACGTTCGCAGCGACCGCAGCCGCCCTGTCGGCGCAGGGCGTGCCGCCGAGCGGACCACCCTTCGGGCTCTACCACGGGATGCCCGGAGACACCGTCGACGTGGAGGCCGGCTTCCCCGTCGCCTCACGGATCACGGCGGCCGGTGACGTCGAGCCCGGCACGCTGCCCGCGGGCCGGGCCGTCGAGGTGGTCCACGTCGGTCCGTTCGACACGATGGGTGAGACCTACGGCGAGCTCCAGCGGTGGATGGGGGAGCACGGGCTGCGACCGGGTCCGGACGTCTGGGAGAGCTACCCCACCGACCCCGAACGCCAGCCCGACCCGGCCACCTGGCGCACCGTCATCCACTGGGCCGTGGCCTGACCGCGCGTCGCTTCCCGGTCCACGCGGGGGACGGCACGAGCCCGTCGGGGAGGTGGGTGGGGAGCGGACGGGAGCGGACGGCATACGCCCTCTCCGGCGGATGCCGGGAGACCGCACTCGCCGTGGGCTGTTACGGTCGGTCCGCGTCCACGTCGGGGCAGCGACGAATCCGCTGCACGTGAGATGCGGGAAGTTGAAGGTGCACCATGGCCGCAGGCAAGGGCCGCAAGCTCGTCATCGTCGAGTCGCCCGCCAAGGCGAAGACCATCGCCGGCTACCTCGGGGGCGACTTCGAGGTCGAGGCGTCGGTCGGTCACATCCGTGACCTGCCCAACCCGTCCGAGCTGCCGGCCGACATGAAGAAGGGCCCGTTCGGCAAGTTCGCCGTCGACGTCGAGAACGGCTTCGAGCCGTACTACGTCGTCGACCCGGACAAGAAGAAGAAGGTCGCCGAGCTCAAGCGCCTCCTCAAGGACGCCAGCGAGCTCTACCTCGCCACCGATGAGGACCGCGAGGGCGAGGCCATCGCGTGGCACCTGCTCGAGGCGCTCAAGCCGCGGGTCCCCGTCAAGCGCATGGTGTTCCACGAGATCACCCGCGAGGCGATCCAGCGCGCCGTCAACGACACCCGCGAGATCGACACCGCGATGGTCGACGCGCAGGAGACCCGCCGCATCCTCGACCGCCTCTACGGCTACGAGGTCAGCCCGGTCCTGTGGCGCAAGGTCCGCCAGGGCCTCTCGGCCGGCCGCGTCCAGTCCGTCGCGACCCGCATGGTCGTCGAGCGCGAGCGCGAGCGCATGGCGTTCGTCCGCTCCTCCTACTGGGACGTCGAGGGCGACTTCACGCCCGACAGCGCGAGCCAGCAGTTCACGGCGCGCCTCTCGTCCGTCGACGGCGTCCGCGTCGCCACCGGTCGCGACTTCGCCGACGACGGCCGCCTGACCGGCAAGGGTGTCGTCCACCTCGACGAGGCGCTCGCGACCCGCATCGCCGAGGCCTGCCTGCCGCTCACCGCGCGCGTCACCGACGTCCAGGAGAAGCCCTACACCCGCCGCCCGTCGGCGCCGTTCACGACATCGACCCTCCAGCAGGAGGCCTCGCGCAAGCTGCGGATGAGCAGCAAGAACGCGATGCGCGTGGCGCAGCGGCTCTACGAGAACGGCTACATCACCTACATGCGTACCGACAGCACGACGCTGTCGGACGCCGCGATGACCGCCGCGCGCAGCCAGGCCCGTGACATGTACGGCGCCGAGTACGTCCCGGACAGCCCGCGCCGCTACGAGAAGAAGGTCAAGAACGCCCAGGAGGCCCACGAGGCCATCCGCCCCGCCGGCGACCGCTTCCGCTCGCCGGCCCAGGTCGCGGGCTCGCTCCGCGGCGAGGAGTTCGCGCTCTACGAGCTGATCTGGAAGCGCACCGTCGCCTCGCAGATGGCCGACGCCCGCGGGTCGACCGCCACCGTCAAGCTCGCCGTCGACACGGGGCTCGAGGGCGCGCAGTCCGTCGAGTTCAGCGCCAGCGGCACCGTCATCACCTTCAAGGGCTTCCTCGCCGCCTACGAGGAGGGCCGTGACGACGAGTCCGCCGCCCGCGCCGACGCCGCCGCCGAGGAGCGCCGCCTGCCCAAGCTGAGCGCCGGGGTCCCGCTCGAGGTCGTGCGCGCCGAGGCCGACGGCCACGAGACGAGCCCGCCCGCGCGCTTCACCGAGGCCACGCTCGTCAAGGCGATGGAGGAGCGCGGCATCGGCCGACCCTCGACGTACGCCTCGACGATCGGCACCATCCAGGACCGCGGCTACGTCTTCACCAAGGGCCAGGCCCTCGTGCCGACGTGGCTCGCCTTCGCCGTGACGCGCCTGCTCGAGGAGCACTTCGGCAACCTCGTCGACTACGAGTTCACCGCCTCGATGGAGGAGGACCTCGACCGCATCGCCAACGGCGACGAGGGCCGCGTCGAGTGGCTGGGGCGCTTCTACTTCGGCGAGGAGGCCAGCTCGGCCGCGGGCCTGCGCAGCCTCGTCGAGGACCTCGGCGAGATCGACGCCAAGGAGATCAGCACGATCCCCATCGGCGACGGCATGGTCGTGCGGGTCGGCCGCTACGGCCCCTACGTCGAGGAGCTCGTGCCCGCCGGCGTCGACCTCGCGACGGGCGAGGTGGCCGAGGGCGCCGAGGTGCCGGCGACGCCGCGCCGCGCGACGATCACCGACGACATCGCGCCCGACGAGATGACCCCCGAGAAGGCGCGCGAGCTGCTCGAGGTCGCCGCCGACGACGGCAAGGTGCTCGGCAAGGACCCCGAGACCGGACGCGACATCATCGCGCGCGCCGGCCGCTACGGGCCCTACGTCACCGAGGTCATCGAGGACGACGACGCCGCGGCGACCGGCGCCGACAAGCCCAAGGCCAAGAAGGCCGCCAAGGTCAAGCCGCGCACGGCCTCGCTCTTCAAGGACATGGAGCTCGCGACGCTCGACCTCGAGTCGGCGCTCAAGCTGCTCTCGCTGCCGCGCGTCGTCGGCGTCGACGCCGAGGGTGTCGAGATCACCGCGCAGAACGGTCGCTACGGCCCGTACCTCAAGAAGGGCACCGACTCGCGGTCGCTGACGACCGAGCAGCAGCTCTTCGACATCACCCTCGACGAGGCGCTCGCGATCTACGCCCAGCCCAAGCAGCGCGGGCGTGCCGCGGCCGCCCCGCCGCTCAAGGAGCTCGGCGCCGACCCCGTCAGCGGCAAGCCCGTCGTCGTCAAGGACGGCCGCTTCGGTCCCTACGTCACCGACGGCGAGACCAACGCGACCCTGCGCAAGGACGACGACCCGGAAGCGATCACCCCCGAGCGCGGCTACGAGCTCCTCGCCGAGAAGCGCGCCAAGGGCCCGACGACCCGCAAGCGCGCCGTGAAGAAGACGGCGAAGAAGACCGCGAAGAAGACCACCTCGCGCACGACGAAGAAGGCCGCCGCCAAGAAGGCCTGATCCGCCCGACCGCTGTGACGGGGCGGCCACTCGACCATCGAGTGGCCGCCCCGTCACACGTCAGGTGGCCACCCCCTGGTCGAGTGGCCCCGTCGTCACCTGACCGAGTGCCCGCACCTCGTCGAGTGGCCGCTTCGTCACGTGACCGGGTGTCCCCACCTCGTCGAGTGGCTCACTGCGTATGCCGTGACGTGGCAGCCCCGCGGACGGTGCCGTCGCGCTAGCGTCGGGTCGTGATCGAGACCCGACGTCCGGAGCCCGCCGACCGGGAGCGGTGGGAGGAACTCTTCCGCGCCTACATCAGCTTCTACGAGCGCGAGCTCGACCAGGCGGCATACGACAGGGCATGGCGTGAGATCTCCTCTGGGACAAGGCTGCACGGCCTCGGCGCGTGGCTCGACGGCGAGCTCGTCGGGATCACCCACTTCCTCGTGCACCCCAGCTCGAGCGAGCCCGACCTGTGCTATCTCGAGGACCTCTTCACCGACCCCGCGGGGCGCGGTCGCGGCGTCGCGAGCGCCCTCATCGGTGCCGTGTGCGACTGGGCCCGCGAGCAGGGCTGCGTCAGCGTCTACTGGCAGACCCACGAGTCCAACGCCGTCGCCCGACGGCTCTACGACGAGGTCGCGACGTTCGAGGGCTACGTCGTCTACACGCTGCCGGTGAGGGCTCCCGGCAGCAGCGTCGGTCCGCGGTGAGAGGCTGACGGCATGTCAACCGTTGTCTTCGTCCACGCCCACCCCGACGACGAGGCCTCTCAGTCCGCCGGCTCGATGGCGCGCGCCGTCAGCGAGGGCCACCGCGTCGTGCTCGTCGTCGCCACCAACGGTGACCACGGCGACGCGCCCGGCGACCTCGCCGACGGCGAGACCGTCGTGCAGCGGCGCCGGACCGAGGCTGCAGCGTCCAACGCCGTCATCGGCACCCACCGCGTCGAGTTCCTCGGCTACGCCGACTCCGGAATGTCCGGGTGGGCGCAGAACGACCACGAGGAGAGCTTCGCCCGGGCCGACACCGAGGAGGCGGCGCAGCGCCTTGCCGCGGTCCTGCGCGAGGAGGAGGCCGACGTCGTCGTCGGCTACGACTGGCACGGCGGCTACGGCCACCCCGACCACGTCAAGGTGCACGCGGTCACGAGGCGTGCGGCCGAGATCGCCGGCACGCCCCGCTACCTCGAGGTGTCGATGAACCGCGACGCGATGATCCGCTCGCACGAGGCGGCGATCGCCGCGGGTCTCGACGTGGGCGAGTGGGACCCGAGCCAGCCGATGGACGACGGCAACCCTCTCGGCAGCCTCGAGAGCGAGCTGCACTGGGCGTGCGACGTCAGCGAGTTCCTCGAGGTCAAGCGCTCGGCGCTCAAGGCGCACGCGAGCCAGTCCGACGCGCAGGGGATGCTCCAGATGCCCGCGGAGATGTTCGCCGTGGCCTTCGCGTGGGAGCACTACATCGAGCCCGGCCGTCCCGACGGGATGGTGGCCGGGTGGTTCCTCGACGGGTGACCGTCCGGTAACCTACTCGCGGTAACAATGCCGTTTCCTCCGGAGGGACCTCCCGATGCCCGAGATCGACTTCACGACCGCCACCGCCGAGCAGATCGCCGCCGTCGAGCCCGGCGAGTTCATCCGCATCGTCAAGGAGATGTCCGACAAGGACGTCAAGGAGGTGATGGAGAGCGGCAACCGCGGCCCGATCGTCGACGCGATCTTCCGGCGCATGCCCGAGCTCTTCCGCCCCGACCGCGCCGGCTCGACGACGGCGACCACTCACTGGAGCATCACCGGCCGCCCCGACGGCGGCGCCGACGAGTGGACCGTGCGCTTCGCCGACGGCACGTGCACGACGGTGCCCGGCCACGACGGCGACTCGACGCTGTCGCTCGCCATGTCGCCCGTCGACTTCGCCAAGGTCATCACCAAGAGCGGCAACCCGGTGATGATGTTCATGACCGGCAAGATCAAGGCCAAGGGCGACCTCGGGCTCGCGGCCAACATCGCGAACTTCTTCGACATCCCCAAGGTCTGAGGGCTCGCGGTGGTGGAGTTCTCGCTCGCCCTGAGCGACGACCAGACCGAGCTGCGCGACTGGGTGCACGGCTTCGCCGCCGACGTCGTGCGGCCCGCGGCGGCCGAGTGGGACGCGCGGGAGGAGACGCCGTGGCCGGTCATCCAGGAGGCCGCGAGGAACGGCCTCTACGGCTTCGAGTTCCTCGCCCAGTGCTGGTCCGACCCGACCGGCATCTCGATCAACCTCGCCAACGAGGAGCTCTTCTGGGGTGACGCCGGCATCGGCATGTCGATCTTCGGCACGACCCTCGCCGTCGCCGCGATCTACGGCTCCGGCACCCCCGACCAGATGGTCGAGTGGCTGCCCCAGTGCTACGGCGACGCCGACGACCCGAAGCTCGGGGCGTTCGCGACGACCGAGCCCCAGGCCGGGTCCGACGTCGGCGCCATGCGCACCCGGGCCCGCTATGACGAGGCCACCGACGAGTGGCTGCTGGACGGCCAGAAGGCCTACATCACGAACGGCGGCATCGCCAACGTCCACGTCGTCACGGCCGTCGTCGACCCCGAGCTCGGGTCGCGCGGGCAGGCGGCCTTCGTCGTCCCTCCCGGCACGAAGGGACTCGAGGGTGCCAAGAAGCTGCGCAAGCTCGGCCTGCGCGCCTCGCACACGGCCGACGTCTTCCTCGACGACGTCCGCGTGCCCGGCTCGTGCCTGCTCGGCGGCAAGGACAAGCTCGACGAGCGGCTCGCCCGTGCCCGCGAGGGCACGTCCTCGAGCGGCCAGGCGGCGATGAGGACGTTCGAGATCTCCCGCCCCACGGTGGGGGCGCAGGCGCTCGGGATCGCCAGGGCGGCATACGAGTACGCCCTCGACTACGCCAAGGACCGCGTCGCCTTCGGCCGGCCCATCATCGAGAACCAGGCGATCGCGTTCGCGCTCGCCGACATGCGCACCGAGATCGACGCGGCCCGGCTGCTCGTGTGGCGCGCGTCGTGGATGGGCCGCACCAACCAGCCGTTCACGGCGGCCGAGGGCTCGATGAGCAAGCTCAAGGCCGGCGAGGTCGCGGACGCCGTCACCGACAAGGCCGTGCAGATCCTCGGCGGGGCCGGCTACGTCACCGACCACCCCGTCGAGCGGTGGTCGCGCGACGCGAAGATCTACACGATCTTCGAGGGCACGTCCGAGATCCAGCGCCTCGTCATCGCGCGCGCCATCAGCGGCGTCCGCATCCGCTGACCCCACCCGTCGAGAGGCCATCCGCGGCCGCTCCCGACCGGTCGAAAGGCCAGCCCCCGCGAGGAGAGCTGGCCTTTCGACCGGTGCCGAGGGGCCGGACGTGGCCTCTCGACGGTCGGGGTGCGGTGGCTAGACGACGAGGTCGAGGAGCAGCACGAGGACGAGGCCGGTCACCGACAGGATCGTCTCCATGACCGACCAGGACTTGATCGTCTCGCCGACCTTGAGGCCGAAGTACTCCTTGACGAGCCAGAAGCCCGCGTCGTTGACGTGCGAGAAGAAGACCGAGCCGGCGCCGATGGCGAGCACCATGAGCGAGACCTGCGTCGTGGGCATCCCGGCCGCGAGCGGGGCCAGGATGCCGGACGCCGTGACGGTCGCGACCGTCGCGGAGCCCGTCGCGAGGCGGATGAGCACGGCGACGAGCCAGGCGAGCAGCAGCACCGAGAGGCCGCTCTGCGCGATCCAGTCGGCGACGAGCTGCCCGATGCCGGTGTCGACGAGGGTCTGCTTGAAACCGCCACCGGCGGCGACGATGAGCAGGATGCCGGCGATCGGGCCGAGCGAGGCCTCGAGGGACGACCCGACCTCCTTGAGGCCCATGCCGGCACCGCGCCCGAGCGTGAACATCGCGAGGATGACGGCGATGAGCAGCGCGATGAGGGGCGTGCCGAGGAAGTCGAGGACGGTGCGCGCGGCCGTGCCCTCGGCGGAGAGGATGTCGGCGAGCGCCTTGCCCATCATGAGGACGACCGGCGTCAGGACCGTCAGGAGCGTGATGGCGAACGACGGGCGCGGTCCGGTCTCGGACTCACGCGACTCGAAGAGCTCGGGCGCGGGGACGTCGACCCAGCGGGCCGCGACGCGTGCGAACCACGGGCCGGCCACGGCGATCGTCGGGATGGCGACGAGGATGCCGAGGCCCAGGGTCACGCCGAGGTCGGCCTTGAGGGCGTCGATGGCGACGAGCGGGCCGGGGTGGGGCGGCACGAGGCCGTGCATGGCCGAGAGTCCGGCGAGTGCCGGGATGCCGACACGGATGAGCGACAGCCCCGAGCGGCGCGCCACGAGGAAGATGACGGGCATCAGCAGGACGAGGCCGATCTCGAAGAACATCGGCAGGCCGATGATGGCGCCGACGCCGGCCATCGCCCACGGCAGGGTCCGTGGGCCGCTACGCCCGATGATCGTGTCGACGATCTCGTCCGCGCCCCCGGAGTCGGCGAGCAGCTTGCCGAACATCGCGCCGAGGGCGATGAGGATGCCGACACCCGCAGCCGTGCTGCCGAAGCCCTTGGTGAAGCTGTCGAGCACGTCGGCCATCGGGACACCGGCGACGGCGCCGACGGTGAGCGAGCCCAACGTCAGGGACAGGAACGGGTGCAGCTTGAACCGCACGATGAGCACCACGAGGACGGCGATGCCGAGCAGGGCCGCGGGGACCAGCCGGCCGGCCGGGATGGCTGGGAGGTCGTCGGCGGCGAGCGCCGACACGGGCAGGAGCGAGAGCAGGTCGGTGGTCATGAGCGGGTCGCTTCCGGGTCGCGAGGATCGAGGAGGGTGAGGGACTGCGTGACGAGGTCGTCGACGCCCTGGTCGACGTCGAGGACGGCCCCGCGCTCGTCGGGCTCGAGGGGCTCGAGGGTCGCGAACTGCGACTCGACGAGGGCGGCGGGCATGAAGTGCCCTGGCCGGCCGGCGACGCGGGTGGCGATGACGTCAGGGTCGCCGTGCAGGTGCACGAAGAAGACATGGGGCGCCGCCGCGGCGAGGACGTCGCGGTAGGAGCGCCGGAGCGCCGAGCAGCTCGCCACGCCACCGCCTGCCGCGTGGTCGGCCAGCCAGGTCGCGATCGTCGCGAGCCACGGCCCGCGGTCGTCGTCGGTGAGGGGCACGCCGGCGGACATCTTGGCGATGTTGGCCGCGGGGTGGAAGTCGTCGGCGTCCGCGAAGGGGACGCGCAGGCGCTGTGCGAGGGCCGCGCCGACGGTGGTCTTGCCCGAGCCGGACACCCCCATGACGACGACCAGGGGCGGTGGGTGGTGCTGCATGTCTCCGTGACTCCTTCGTCCGGCTCGAACGACGTCTTCGTCGAGTCGCTGGCCCCTAGGGTGCAGCAACAAGAGCGTCTTATCAAGCCCTAGTTTCGAATAAAACAGTTTTAACGGAGCGCGCACTCGAGCAGGACCGCCGTGTGACAGGCTGACCCCGTGCCCACCGAACGTCGCCCCGCGCTGCACGCGAGCGTGCTCGACGACCTCGGCCGCCAGGTCGCCACCGGTGAGCTCCCTCCGGGCACGGTCCTGCGCATCGACCAGCTCGACGAGCGCTACGGGGTGTCCCGGTCCGTCGTGCGCGAGGCCGTCCGGGTGCTCGACTCGATGGGCCTGGTCGAGGCCCGCAAGCGCGTCGGCGTCCGCGTCCTGCCGAGCACCTCGTGGAACGTCTTCGACCCGCGGGTCATCCGCTGGCGCCTCGACGGGCCGGGGCGTGAGGAGCAGCTGCTCTCCCTCGGCGACGTGCGCCGCGGCGTCGAGCCCGTCGCGGCCGAGCTCGCTGCCGCCAGGGCCACCCCCGACCAGTGCGGGGCCCTCATGGGCGCGGTCATGCAGATGGCCGTGCACGCCAAGTCCGGCGACCTCGAGGCCTACCTCGTGGCCGACCAGCTCTTCCACTCGACGCTGCTCGCCGCCTCCGGCAACGAGATGCTCGCCGCGCTGTCCGACGTCGTCGGCGAGGTGCTCGCCGGTCGCACGCACCACGACCTCATGCCGGCCACGCCCAACCCCCTCGCGGTGCGGCTGCACGGTGACGTCGCCGAGGCGGTCCAGTCAGGCGACGGCGCCGCCGCGGCGGCGGCGATGCAGGCCATCATCACCGAGGCCAGCGACGCCCTGCGCGAGACGGACGCCTAGCGTCCTGCACGCGTACGTCTTCCGACATGCCCGCTCCGGCGTACGGAACTGACCACTCGAGAGGGTGCGGGGCGTACGGAAGTGCCCACTCGACTCCGTGAGTCGAGTGGGCACTTCCGTACGGCGCCGGGCCGCCCGACGCGGTCAGGCGAGGGCGTCGATGATCTCGTTGAAGGTCTTCGACGGACGCATGACCGAGGCGACCTTGGCCGCGTCGGGGCGGTAGTAGCCGCCGATGTCGACCGGGTGGCCCTGGGCGTCGACGAGCTCCTGGGAGATCGTGCCGATGTTGTCCGCGAGGGTCTGGGCCACCGGGCCGAACGTCTCGGCCAGTGCGGCGTCGTCGGTCTGCTTGGCGAGCTCCTGGGCCCAGTAGAGCGCGAGCCACACGTGGCTGCCGCGGTTGTCGATCTGGCCGACCTTGCGGGCCGGGCCCTTGTTCTCGTCGAGCAGGGTCCCGGTCGCGCGGTCGAGGGTCGTGCCGAGCACCCGGGCGCGGGCGTTGTCGGTGACGTCGGCGAGATGCTCGAAGCTGACGGCCAGGGCGAGGAACTCGCCGAGGCTGTCCCAGCGCAGGTAGTTCTCCTGGACGAGCTGCTGCACGTGCTTGGGGGCCGAGCCGCCGGCGCCGGTCTCGAAGAGGCCGCCGCCGTTGATGAGCGGGACGATGGACAGCATCTTGGCCGAGGTGCCGAGCTCGAGGATCGGGAAGAGGTCGGTGAGGTAGTCACGCAGCACGTTGCCGGTGACCGAGATCGTGTCCTCGCCCTTGCGGATGCGCCCGAGGGAGTAGGCGATCGCGTCGGTCGGCTTCATGATCTCGATCGTGAGGCCGTCGGTGTCGTGCTCGGTGAGGTACTCGTTCACCTTCGTGATGAGGTTCGCGTCGTGGGCGCGGTCGGCGTCGAGCCAGAAGATCGCCGGCGTGCCCGTGGCGCGGGCGCGGGTGACGGCGAGCTTGACCCAGTCGCGGATCGGCACGTCCTTGGTCTGGCAGGCGCGCCAGATGTCGCCCGCCGAGACGGCGTGCTCAAGCAGCGTGGCACCCGAGGAGTCGACGATGCGCACGGTGCCGTCGGCCGGGATCTCGAACGTCTTGTCGTGGCTGCCGTACTCCTCGGCCGCCTGCGCCATGAGCCCGACGTTGGAGACCGAGCCCATCGTGGACGGGTCGTAGGCGCCGTTGACGCGGCAGTCGTCGAGGACGACCTGGTAGATGCCGGCGTACGAGCTGTCGGGCAGCACGGCGAGCGTGTCCTGCTCGCCGCCCTCGCGGTTCCACATGTGGCCCGACGTGCGGATCATCGCAGGCATCGACGCGTCGACGATGACGTCGCTCGGCACGTGGAGGTTGGTGATGCCCTTGTTCGAGTCGACCATGGCGATCGCCGGACCGTCCTCGAAGCCCTGCTTCACGGCGGCCTCGACCTCGGCGCGCTCGTCGGCGGGCAGGCCCTCGACGGCCTTGAGCACGGCGCCGAGCCCGTCGTTGGGGGACGCGCCGACGGAAGCGAGCGAGCCGGCATACGTCTCGAAGACGTCGGGGAAGAAGGCGCGCACGACGTGGCCGAAGATGATCGGGTCGGAGACCTTCATCATCGTGGCCTTGAGGTGCACCGAGAAGAGGACGCCCTCCGCCTTGGCCCGCTGGAGCTGCTCGGAGAGGAAGTCGCGCAGCTTCGCGACGTCCATGAACGTCGCGTCGACGACCTCGCCGGCGAGGACGGGGATCGACTCCTTGAGCACGGTCGTGGACCCGTCGGCGCCAACGAGCTCGACGCGCAGCGTGTCGTCGGCCGGCAGGACGACGGACGTCTCGTTGTGGCGGAAGTCGTCGGCACCCATCGTCGCGACGTTGGTCTTGGAGTCAGCGCTCCAGGCACCCATCGAGTGGGGGTGCTTGCGGGCGTAGTTCTTCACCGACGCGGGCGCGCGGCGGTCCGAGTTGCCTTCGCGCAGGACGGGGTTGACCGCCGATCCCTTGATCTTGTCGTATGCCGCCCGGGCCGCCTTCTCCTCGTCCGTGGACGGGTTGTCGGGGTAGTCGGGCAGGGCGTAGCCCGCGGCCTGGAGCTCGGCGACCGCGGCCTTGAGCTGTGGGATCGACGCGGAGATGTTGGGCAGCTTGATGATGTTGGCCTCGGGCGTCTTGGCGAGCGCGCCGAGCTCGGCGAGCGCGTCGCCGGTGCGCTGCTCGGGCGTCAGGGCGTCGGGGAACGCGGCGATGATGCGACCCGAGAGCGAGATGTCACGCGTCTCGACCTCGACGCCGGCCTGGTGGGCGAAGGCCGAGACGATGGGCAGCAGCGAGGCCGTGGCCAGTGCGGGTGCCTCGTCCGTGTGCGTGTAGATGATTGTCGAGTCCAACGCGGGTGCTCCGTTCGGGTTGCTGTTCGTGCCGAGATCCGGTCTTCGAGGATCCCCGAATAAATCTTGATGTCAAGATATCCGATGCGGGGCGACCATGGGGCCGCCGTCCCATCCTGCCGGGGTGGCCTGCGCCACGCCAGAGACCCCCGGCCTAGGCTGGAGCGGGTGAGCACCGACCCGCGCAGCGACGCCGACGCCCCGACCACCGACGGCTCGACCGACCGGATCGACGCCGGTCCGATCGAGCCGGCGACCGCCCGCCACCTCCACCACCTGCTCGCCACCGAGCAGCGTCGCGGCCGGCTGCCGTCCGTCGCCGCCGGCATCGTGCGCGACAGCGCGCTCGTGTGGTCCGACGCCATCGGGACGCTCGACGGGCGGCTCGGTGGTGAGCCGGCCGACACCGACACGCAGTACCGGATGGGCTCCATCACGAAGACCTTCGTCGCCGTCGCCGTGATGCGCTTGCGCGACGCGGGCCGGCTCGACCTGCTCGATCGGTTCGAGGACCACGTGCCCGGGTCGCGGTTCGGCGGAGCCACGATCGCCCAGCTGCTCTCGCACGGCGCCGGGGTGCAGGCCGAGACGAACGGCCCGTGGTGGGAGCGCACCCCGGGTGGCGACTGGGAGTCGCTCGCAGGGTCGGTCGCGGGATCGCCTGTGGGACAGCGCTTCCGAGCCGGTCGACGCTTCCACTACACGAACGTCGGCTTCGCGGCGCTCGGCGAGCTCGTGGCACGGGCGCACGGCACCGACTGGTTCGACGTGGTCCGGCGTGACCTGCTCGACCCGCTCGGCATGTCCCGCACGACGACGCGCCCCAGCGGCCGGGCCGCGCAGGGGCTCGCGGTGCACCCCTTCGCCGACGTCCTGCTGCCCGAGCCAGAGCACGACGCCGGCGCGATGGCCCCTGCCGGACAGCTGTGGTCCACGGTGTCCGACCTCGCGCGCTGGGCCGCCTTCGCCGGCGGTGACACGGGTGAGCTCCTCTCGCCCGACACCCTCGCCGAGATGTACGAGCCGCACACGATCAACGACCACCCCGGACAGCCGTGGACCACCGCACACGGGCTCGGCTGGCAGGTGTGGAACGTCGAGGGCACGCGGTATGCCGGCCACGGCGGTTCGATGCCCGGCTTCCTCGCGGGCCTGCGCGTCGACGTCGAGAGCGGGGACGGGGTCGTCATTCTCACCAACACGACGAGCGGCATGGGCCTCGTCGCCCCCGAGCTGCTCTCGGCGTTCGTCGAGCGCGAACCGCGGTCGCCGGAGCCGTGGCACGCGGCCGGCGACCCGTCGGCGCTCGAGCTCGTCGGCACGTGGCACTGGGGCCCGTCGGTGTCGACGGCGAAGGTCGTCGGCGAGCACCTCGTGCTCGGCGAGCCGGGCCAGGCCCGTGGCTCACGCTTCGCCGCCGACGGGCCCGACGCCTGGGTGGGCCTCGACGGCTACTACACGGGCGAGCCGCTCCGGGTCGTGCGCGCCGCCGACGGCACGCCCTCGCACCTCGACCTCGCGTCGTTCCGCTTCACGCGTACGCCCTACGACCCGAGCGCCGACGTGCCCGGCGGGGTCGACGAGGACGGCTGGCGCTAGTGCCTGCGTCGCCCGACCTCTCGCGGCTCGTGTGGCCGCGTCCCACCGAGCGCCTCCTGCTCCGTCCACTGACGCTCGACGACGTCGACGCCGTGCACGCCTACCGCCGCCTGCCCGAGGTCGTCGTCCACCTCAGCCACGACGTCCTGACGCGCGAGCAGGTGCGCGAGCGGATCGCGCAGCGCATGGAGCGGGGCCGGCCGGGGGCCGACGAGCCGCTGCTCGGGCTGGCCGTCGAGGAGCGCCGCACGGGGCGTGTCGTCGGTGACGTCATGCTCCGGCTCGAGCCGTGCCACAGCATCGGCCGCGCGCCGTCCCGGGAGTGGGAGGGGACGATCGGCTACGCGCTGCACCCGGACGCGCAGGGTCGTGGGCTGGCGGCCGAGGCGGCCTCCGAGCTGCTCGTCATCGGCTTCCAGGACCTGGGGCTGCGCCGGATCACCGCAGACGCCTACGCCGACAACATCGCCTCGAACCGCGTCCTGCGCCGCATCGGGATGCGGCACGAGGCCACGTTCCGGGGGAAGTCGCTGGGCAAGGACGGCACCTGGCTCGACGACAACACGTGGGCCCTGCTCCGCGAGGAGTGGCCGGTCTGAGCGGAGGGCTGCGCCGCTCCTGGCGTATGCCCTCCGCGACCGACCCGTCACCGAACGCGGCGTTCGGTGACGAACGCGCTGGTGCACCACTGAAGTCCGACACCGAGCGCGGTGTTCGGTGGGATGGCGCGTCAGGTCGTGCCGCGCGACCGGGCGACCAGCGCCTCGATGCCGTCGAGGAGCAGTCCCAGGCCGTAGGCGAACTCCTCGTCGAAGAAGTCGTCGTCGTCGTCACCCAGGGCCTCGGGGCCGGCCGCCGCCAGCCGGGGGAAGGCCTCCGGGTCGATGAGGGCCCCGATGAGCTCGAGGTAGGCCCCCTGGGGGCTGTCCGGGTCGACGGGGCCGGTGAGTCCCATCTGGATCGTCTGGCGCACGTGGTTCTGGCCCCAGCCGTCGATGGCGAGCAGGGCGGACAGCCGCTGCTGGCTCGTCAGGGGCAGGCTCTCGAGAGCCTCGAGACCTGACTCCATCCACCCGATCATGTTGGGGGTCAACGGTGGTGCGACCTGACGGACCTCGGTGGTCCACGGGTGGGCGAGGCGGCAGGCGCTGATCTTCGTGGCCCACCGGGTGATCCGTCCGCGCCATCCCTCGTCGGCGGCGTACCGCAGCTCCGGCGCACCGTAGGCGACGTCGACCATGACGGCGCACAGCTCGTCCTTGCTGTCGACGTAGCGGTAGAGGGACATCGTCGTGAAGCCGACGGCCTGGGCGACGCTCTTCATCGAGATGGCGTCGAGGCCCTCCGCGTCGGCGATGGCGACCGCGGCGGCGCCGATCTCGGCGATGCTCCGACCCGGCTTCGGGCCGCGGCGGCCCTCGGGCTCGCGTCCCCAGACGAGCTGGAGGTAGCGGGGGAGATCGGTCACGCAGCCATCCTAGCCAACTGCTTGCGGCATACGCAGATGCGGCGTAACTTTCTGTGTGCCACGTAAACACTATGCGACATACGCAGATTGTGAGGGTCCCCCGTGTCCTCGTCCGTCAGCACGTCCCCGCGAGCGGGTCGCCGCGAGTGGACCGCGCTCGCCGTCCTCTGCCTGCCTCTGCTCATCGTCTCGATGGACGTCTCCGTCCTCTTCTTCGCCGTGCCGCACATCGCGGAGTCGCTGTCGCCCAGCGCGACCCAGCTGCTCTGGATGTTCGACGTCTACGGCTTCGTGCTCGCCGGCCTGCTGCTGACGATGGGCGGCGTGGCCGACCGCTTCGGCCGGCGTCGGCTCCTGCTCGTCGGTGCGCTCGCGTTCGGCGCCGCGTCGGTCCTCGCGGCCTACGCCCCGAGCGCGGGCTGGCTCATCGCCGCCCGCGCCCTGCTCGGGGTGGGCGGGGCGATGCTCATGCCGAGCACCCTCGCGATCATCCGCTCCCTCTTCGCCGACGACGGCGAACGCGCGAAGGCGGTCGGGGTGTGGTCCGCGGTCATGGCCGGTGGTGTCGGCATCGGCCCCGTCGTCTCGGGGGTGCTGCTCGAGCACTTCTGGTGGGGCTCGGTCTTCCTCGTCAACGTGCCCGTCATGGTCGCGCTGCTCGTGGCGGCGCCGCTCCTGCTGCCCGAGTCCCGTTCGGTGACGAGCCGGGTCGACGTCGTCAGTGCGGTGCTCTCCCTCCTCGCGATCCTCCCCGTCATCCACGTGCTCAAGCAGCTCGTCGCGGACGGGTGGGCCCCGGCCCTGCTGCCGTATGCCGTCGTCGGGCTGGGCGCGGGCGTGATCTTCGTGCGCCGCCAGTCCCGCATCGACGTGCCGATGGTCGACCCGCGCCTCTTCGCCCACCGCGGCTTCGGGGGCTCGATCGCCGTGCAGGTGGTCGCGATGTTCGGGGTCATGGGCAACGCCGTGCTCATGACGCAGTACCTCCAGTCGGTCCTCGGCTACAGCCCGCTCTCGGCCGCGCTGTGGAGCCTGCTGCCCTCCCTCGCCGTCGGGGTGGCGGCGCCCACGGCAGCCGCGCTGTCGCTCAGGGTCGGACGCCCGGTCGTCATGGCGGGCGGCTTCGTCGTGGCCGCAGCCGGGTTCGCCGCCATGAGGTCGGCCGGGGTCGAGTCGTCCATCTGGGTCGCCCTGGTCTGTGCCTCGCTCGTGGCCATGGGACTCGTGTCCGTCGCCACGCTCGTGACGGAGTACGCGATCGGCGTGGCACCGGCCGAGCGCGCCGGCTCGGTGTCGGCCCTCGTCGAGACGGCGGGCGAGCTCGGTGGAGCCCTGGGGATGGCGGTCCTCGGCAGCATCCTCGGCGCCGTGTATGCCGCGCGGCTCGATGTCCTGCTGCCCGCGGGACTGCCGCCCGCAGCCCACGACGCAGCGCTGCAGACGCTGGGCGAGGCGGGGGTCGTCTCCGAGCGGCTCGGCGGAGCGCCGGGTCGGGCGGTCCTCGAGGCTGCCCGGACGGCATACGTCGACGGGATGCACGTCAGCGACGTCGTCGCGGCAGGCGTGCTTCTCGTCGGTGCGGTCGTCGCGCTCGCCGCGCTCCCGCGGCACCGGCCGGGCGCACCCGCCGCCGACGCACCTGCCGTGACCGGGGTGACGGCCGTGCCCCTCGAGTCCGTTCGGACGCTCCGGTCGCGGTGACCCCCTGACGTGCAGGTGTGGGCCACGCGCCGGAAGGGAGTCCGGCGCGTGGCCCACGGTCTGCCGCGATCGACGGGGAGGGAGTCGATCGCGGCCGCACGAGCTGTCGAGGGGTCAGCGGTGGCGGGAGCGGGTCAGGGTAGGTGGGTGACGGCAGGTGGGTGACGGCGCTGTCGGGCCCGGGGTGAGGGCCCCGTGTCGGAGGTCGCGGCCGCGTCGGGTGCGGTGCGGCCGGCCTCGGTCGGGGACGTCGTCATGGGTCGACTCCTTGCGTCCGTCCCCTGCGTCACGGCCTTGGTCGCCCCGAATGTCCAAGGTTTGTCAAATGTTTGACACTCTGATTGAACGGCCGCTTCCACCCGCTGTCAAGAGTTCGTCGCAACTTTCGCGAAGACGTCCGCGTCGGCGGCGGAGCCGGCGTTCTCGGTCGTCGACGGGCTCGACGGGCTCGACGGGCCCGACGGGGTCGGGTGCGTTCGGCGCGGCCACCAGAACCGGTCACCGAGGACGACCGCGATGGCCGGGACGAGGAGCGTGCGCACGACGAGGGTGTCGAGCAGGACGCCGACGCAGATGATGACCCCGATCTGGGCCAGCACGACGAGCGGCAGGACGCCGAGCACCGCGAAGACCGCGGCGAGCAGGATGCCCGCGCTCGTGATGACGCCGCCCGTGGCGGCCAGGCCACGCAGCATCCCCTGGCGCGACCCGTGCAGGCGCGACTCCTCGCGCGCCCTCGTCACGAGGAAGATGTTGTAGTCGACGCCGAGCGCCACGAGGAAGACGAAGGCGAAGAGCGGGGCGCTGTCGTCGAGGCCCGAGAAGCCGAAGACCTTCGTGAAGATCCACCACGACGCCCCGACGCTCGCGAGGAAGGTGGCGACGACGGTCGCGACGAGGACGAGCGGTGCGACGACCGAGCGGAGCAGCAGGCCCAGGGCCAGCAGCACGAGGGCGAGCACGATCGGGAAGATGACGAGCCGGTCGCGCGACGACGCCTCCGCCTGGTCGAGGGCCACGGCCTCGGTGCCGGCGACGTGGCTCTCCGGGAGCGACGTGAGGGCTGCGCGCAGGGCCCGCACGGTGTCGGCCGCCTCGTCCGATCCGGGCGCCGCCGCGATGACGGCGTCGACCTCTGCCACCCCGTCCGCCTGCTTGACGGTGCGGGCGCCGGCGATGCCGGTGACGGCCTGCACCGCGGCCGTCACGGCCTCCGGGTCGGCCGTCGTGACGACGATGACGGGGTCGGCACTGCCGGCCGGGAAGGACTGGGCCAGGCGCTCGCTCGCGGCGATCGCCTCCGGCTTGCTGAGGAACTGGTCGGCGGGCTTGAGCCCGGTGTCGATCGCGGCGATGCCGGCCGCCATGACGGCGAGCACGACGAGCGTGACGCTGATGATGCGCTTCGGGTGGGCGGCGACGCGGTCGCCGACGCGGCGCCACAGCGAGTGGCCGTCGGCCAGGGCCGCCTCGCCCTCGCGGGGCACCTTGGGCCAGAAGATCCAGCGGTCGAAGAGGACGAGGGCAGCCGGGAGGACGAGCAGGACGAAGGCCGCGGCGACGACGACGCCGACGGCACACGCGAGACCGAGACCACGCGTCGCCGGGAAGAGCGAGAGCAGGAGGGTCAGCAGGCCGATGACGACGGTGACGGCGCTCGACAGGACGGCCTCGGACGTGCGGCGCAGGGCCACGGACATGGCCTCGCGCCGGTCGGCGTGGCTGCGCAGCTCGTCCCGGTAGCGCGAGATGAGCAGCAGGGCGTAGTCGGTGCCGGCGCCGAAGACGAGGACCGAGAGGATGCCGATGGTCGACTCGTCCCAGACGATGGAGAATGCCGCGAGCGTGTGTGTCGCGACGACGGCCGCGAGTCGGTCCGCGACGCCGACGACGATGAGCGGGAAGATCCAGAGGATCGGGCTGCGGTAGGTCAGCACGAGCAGCAGGGCGACGACGGAGGCGGTGGCGATGAGCAGACGCGTGTTGGCGCCCTCGAAGACCGCGGCGAGGTCGGCCTGGACCGCGGCCGGCCCGGTCACCTGGGCCGTGACGCCCTCGGGCAGGTCGGCCTTGACGACCTCGCGGATGTCACCCACGAGGGCTGCCGTGGCGGTCGCGTCCGTGGCGTCGACGGGCACGACGGCGAGCGCGGCCGTGCCGTCCTCGCTGCGCTGGAGCGGTGCCCGACCCGCCCCGGGGACCTCGGACATGCGTCCCTCGATGGCGGTCACGTCGGCGGGGGTCAACGTCCCCGACTCCTTGCTGAAGAGGACGACGGCCGTGGAGCCCTCGGCCTCCGGCAGCCGGTCCCGCAGCTCGAGCGCCGCCGCGCTGTCGGACCCGATCGGCAGGGCGTCGGTCGAGGCCGAGGTGCGCTGCGCCTCGCCCACGGCGCTCACGACGCCCATCGCCCCGGCCAGGGCCAGGATGACGATCGCCACGGCCCACCACTTGCGCGTGATCCTGTCGGTCACCGAACGCACGCCACACCTCCAGATAAGATGGTTCAACGGGTTACTCAGAAGATTACTAAGTTGGTGAGTGACATTAGCAGCAAACAGACCGTCGGCAAACAGCCGGCCCCGAAGCGTGCCCGTGCAGCGCGGGGCTCGGCTGTCGACGAGGTGCAGCCCGTCGGGACAGACGGGCGCCCCGAGGTCGGGCTCGTCCCCGGTGTGCCCGAGTGGCGCACGACGGGCACCCTCACGGCCCTGCAGGAGCTCGTCGAGGTGTCCGAGACCGTCCCTGCCGTCGTCGCCCGCAAGGCGGGACTCAGCACGTCCGAGCTGCACTCGCTCCGCCACCTCATGCGCGGCCCCATCGGTCCCGTCGACCTCGCCAAGGTGCTCGGGGTGACGTCGGCCGCCTCGTCGGGCGTCGTCGACCGCCTCGTCGGCCACGGGCACGCCGAGCGTCGCTCGCACCCCGGCGACGGCCGCCGCACCGAGGTCGTCATCACCGACAGCGGGCGCGCCGAGGTGCTCGCCCGGATGACCCCGATGTTCGAGAGCCTCGCCGCGCTCGACGCGACCCTGACCGACCACGACCGTGTCGTCGTCGAGCGCTACCTGCGGGGCGCGACCGCCGCGATGAAGAGCCTCACGACCTGAGGCTCAGGCCGGCAGCTGCCCCCTCAGCAGGCTGTCGCCCGAGTGCGCCGGCTTGTCGTCGAACTGCTCCTTGGAGACGTCGACGACGACGTAGCCCTGGTCGATGAGGTCCTGGCTGATCGGGAAGGTGCCCGACTCGCCGGGACGCAGCACGCCGACGGAGACCATCCGCTTGCCGTCGGTGTTGAGGAGCCAGACCTCGAGGTAGCCGTCGCCGGCATCGAGCGGACGGTCGGTCACGACGCTGAGGTCGAGCCCGTCCCCGGCGCGCACGACCGAGGCCTCGCCCTCCCGCTGGCGCGTGTCGAGGGTCTCCAGGGCGACCTGCGAGACCCGCCCGCTGTCGTCCGGGGCCCAGATGGCCCGCCCCGCGAGCAGTCCCACGACGAGGCTGGCCGCCACGAGAGCGGCACCCCATGCCGCGGCACGTCGGCGCGTCGCACGAGCGGCACCCGCCGTGATCGGCGTGACCGTCGCGTCCGCGGGGACGGGTTCGGGAGCGTATGCCGTCCCCGCCGTCGCCGCGGGAACGGTCGGGTTCGCGGGTCGGTCAGGTCGGTCGGGTCGGTCAGGTCGGTCGGCGGCGTCCGTCCCGGACGGACGCTCGTCGCGAGGCCGGGAGGTCTCCGGAGGAGTGGGCGCGGGTCCGGCGTCAGGTCCGGCGTCAGGTCCGGCGTCGGGACCCGCCATGGTCGCGGGGGCCGGCCCGGCATCGACCGGGGCGTCGGGCTCGGCGTCGATCTCGGCGGTCACGCGCGCCCAGACGGCGTCGTCGGGAGCCTGCCAGCCGGCATACGCCAGCGGTCCTGAGGCGAGGCGCAGGGTGCGGCGCAGCTGCTCCACCGACGCGGAGCACACGGTGCACTCCTCGACGTGGGCAGAACGACTCGCGTCGACGGTCTCGCCCAGGGCGAGGTCGACGAGCTCGTCGTCAGTCGGATGCGACACGTTCCACCTCCTTGAGTCGGTCTCTCAGCTCGAGCAGTCCCCGCCTGACGTGGCTCTTCACGGTGCCGAGGGGCATCTCCAGCGTGCGGGCGATGTCATCGTGCGTGCGGTCCTCGATGAAAGCCATTCGGAGCACGGTCGCTCGCGGATTGCCCATGCGCTCCAGCTCGTGGACGAGGAGCAGTCGTTCGGCCCAGTCGGAGTCGTGCGTGGTCGTCGGCTCGGTGACCACCTCGGACGCGAGCGCCTGCAGGTTGCGGTGGTTGCGGTAGCGCTGCGCGCGCACGTCGGCGACGCGGTGCTTCGTGATGCCCACGAGCCACGCCGCCGGCGACCCACGGTCGGGTCGAAGGGTGGCGCGTCCCCGCCAGGCGGCGACGAACACCTGCTGGACGACGTCCTCGGCGTCCTCCTTGGTGCCGAGGGCGCGCAGGGCGATGGTGTGCACGAGGGGGGACCAGCGGCGGTACATCTCGGCGAGGGCCTCGCGGTCCCCGCCGACCAACCGGACGGCGAGCTCGGCGGACTCGACGTCAGGGTCGTCGTGCAACTGCACGGACCCACCTAACCACGTCCGGCTCACGCGAGCGGCTCGGCGGTCACGACGACGTTCTCGTCGTAGCGGCGCCGCTCGCGGTCGAAGTCGCCCCCGCAGGTCACGACGTGGAGCAGCGCAGGTCCGTCGCGGGCGAAGAGCGCGGCGAGGTCGAGCGTCGTCTTGCGGACCTGGGTCACCGACGTCACGGCATACCTCCTGCTCACCTCGCCCGACCGCACCGTGATGACGTCGCCCGTGCGCAGCTCCTCGACGGCAGCGATGGGGCCGATCCCGTAGCCCGGCATGTCGAGGTGCGCCGCGAGGACCGTCGACCCGGCGTCGTCGCCGGGCTGCGGGCCGTAGCGGTACCAGCCGACCTGCGCCGGCGTCTCCGGGAGCGCCATCTCGCCGTCACGGGCGACGCCCACCGGCACGACCCGCATGTCGATGCCGAGACGGCGGATCGTCAGGCGGTCGGGGGGCGCCGCGGTCGGACCCGCCTGCTGCGTCGCCGGGCGGACCCCCGGTCGTGTCGGACCGGCCGAGCCGTCCGTCGCGGCCGGCGACCCCGGCGACCCCGCCGCCCCCGGTTGCGGGGCAGGGGGCGTGGGGTCGCCGGCGGCGGGTGCGGCGGTGCTGGTGACGCCCGCCCCGGACGCCGCTGGGAGGGCGGCGTCCGAGTCACGCGTCAGCCACGCCACGCCCACGCCCGCCAGGAGGGCGGCCGCGAGCGCGGCGGCCACCCCCCTGGACGGGCTCGACGCCCGGGCCCGGGAGCGACCCGGTCCGGGGTCGACGGTGCGGTTCATCTCGGTCGTTCGCGACGGGCGCGTAGCGGGTCAGCGGACCCCGGCGGCGCGGCGGCGCGACACGAGGACGAGCCCGCCCGCGGCGGCAGCGGCACCGATGACGGCCGCGTAGCGAGCCACCTCCGAGGACTCCCGGGCCGCAGCGGCCTGGCCCCCAGCGCCGGCCGGGACGCCACCCGGGGCCGAGTGCATGCCGGAGAGGGTCTGGACGGCGAGCTCGAGGTTCTTGTCGGCGGCGCTGCCCCACGCGTACACGATCGTGTTGGTGCCCTCCTTGAGGTCGAGGTCGGCCGGGCCGATCGCGACGGTGTCGGTCCCCGCGAGGACGACGTCGGCCGAGATCGTGCCGGCCGGCAGGTCGGCCTTGGCCTCGTTCGGGTTGGTGAGGTTCTTGAAGACCGCCGTGCCGTTGGCCCGGACGTCGACCGCGGGGGCGGCGGCCGTGTGGCGCACGGTGATCCGCGCCTTGCCGGCATCGATCTTGGACGTGTCGTTGACGAAGGGCGTGAGGACCGGCTTGCCGGCCTCGGACAGGTGCGCGACGACGGTGACGTTGGCGCCGCCCGGCACCTTGACGTCGTTGGCCTCGATGACGGCTGCGCCACCGGCGCCCGCGCCGGCCTGCGTGACCTTGAGGTCGTAGGTGCCCTCGGGGAGCATCAGCGGATCGGTCAGCGTGCCCGGCTTGAAGTCCGTCAGGAGGGCCTTGCCGTTGGCGTAGACGTCGACCGTCGCGCCGGGCACGGCGTGGAGGATCGAGACCGTGGCGTCGGCCGCGTGGGCCGGGGCCGCGAGGAAGGCGGCCGGGGCGAGGGCGAGGGTCGTGGCGGCGGCGATGCGAAGCGACTTCATGGTCGTTCCTTTCCAGAGGGGTGAGTGCTCGAGTGCGACGGGGCCGCGCTCGGGTGGAGGTGGATCCGGGAGGGGAATCGGTGGTGTGCGGTGCGGACCTCGGGGGTCGCGCGGAGGGCGTCAGAGGTCGGCGGGTCGCAGGACGAGGACGATTCCGTGCGCGATCTGCCGGTTGCCCTTGTTGATGTCGCGCGCCCGCGGGTTGAGCAGCGGGTCGGCATCGTTGCGGTCGCCGTCGACGAGGCGGACGAGCTTGAGCCAGCGCGACAGCACGTCGACCTTGATGCTCTTGCCGGGGAGCGCCGTCGCCAGCATCGCGCCGTCGGACCTGAGGGCCTGCGACGAGGTGACGGGGCCGCCGGGGACGACGTGATAGAGCAGGACCTGCTCCAGGGCGTCGATGCCGACGGCGCCGGCGAGCGCGTCGAAGACCTTCGCCTCGGAGCCGTACCAGCGACCCGTCAGGTCGGCGGCGAGGACCTGGAAGGCCCGGTCGTTGGGGATGAAGGCCGTCAGCGGGACGTCACCCTGCGTCAGCAGGCCCACCGGGCTGTCGGGCTTGGCCGCGAGGACGGCGAGGACCGCCTCGGTGACGATGTCGTAGTCGTACCAGTTGCCGTCGAACTGGTTGCCGTCCGCGAGCAGCACGTCGGCGAGGCTCGTGGTTCCGGTCGGGGTGGCCGCGGCGACCACCGATGCCTGGGTGCGCGATGCGCTCGGTGCCCTCGATGCGCTCGGTGCAGCAGGGGCTGCGACAGCGGCAGGGACGGCGAGGGCGCCGGCCAGGGCCGCGACGACGGGGACGAGATGGCGCTTCTTCACGGTCTGTCCTCTCTTCGGGAGCGACGGCGTCGTGTGCCGTCTGCCCCTACTTCCGAGGACGTGCCGTGCAGGGATGCACCTGCCGCGAACTTTCTTCTCGCGGTGGGTGCGTGCCGCGTCAGAGGTGCGCGTTGACCGCCTCGGCCGCGCGCTGGCCGGAGACGAGCGCGCCCTGGATCGACGCGGTGTCGCGGTGATCGCCGCAGACGAAGACGCCGTCGCCGAGCGTGACCGGTGACCGCACCTCGAGCGGAGGTGTCATGGCGGGCAGCGCCGCGTCGACGCGGTGTCGCGTGACGACGCGCCAGTCCGTCGTGTCGCAGCCGTAGATCTCGCCGACGTGGCGCAGGACGTCGCCCTCGGACGCGTCGCCGTCGGGACGGTCGAGCAGGCACGTCGCCTCGACGAGGTGCTTCGTCGGCGGGGCGTAGCTCGGGGCCGCGGCCGTCATGACGGCGGTGTTCCACACCGGGCCGGGTGGGGCGGAGTCGTGGCGGCGCCCGTCGACGGCCACGAGGGGGAGCGAGTGGGGCGGCTCCGGCGCCTCGAACCACCACGTCACGAGGCCCTTGGTCGGCGGCTCGGGCAGGGTGGTGAGGGTGGCCGCGCCGATCGGGTCGGTGGCGACGACGGCGCTGCGGGCCCGCAGGCTATGGCCGTCGACCCGGACGTCCACGCCGCCGTGCGTCGGAGTGATGGACTCGACGTGGCTGTTGAGGCGGACGCGGTCACCGAGGGGTCCGGCCACCTGCTCGGGCAGGGCCTGCATGCCCGTCGCCGGGACCGCCGGCCGGCCCAGGGCGAACATCCGCACGAGCAGCTTCGTGAAGTTGGCGCACGAGCCGCCGTGGCTGTCGACGAGGACGCCGGCGAGGAAGGGGTCGAGCACCTCACGGCGGAGTCGACCCGTGACACCGGCCTCGTCGAGTGAGTCGGCGAGGGTCGAGTCCTTCTGTGCCAGAACGGTCTTCGGGTCGGCAATGACGCGAGCGGTCCACCGCGTGACGCCTGCCAGCTCGCGCGGGTGGAGGTAGCCGCTGCGCATCGTCTGGGCGAGCAGCCGCGGCTCGCGCATCGGGTCGGCGAGCACCTGGAGGCCGTTCGTGCGCCGCACCAGCACACCGGACCCGAAGGGCTTGAGGTCGAGCGTCGACACGTCGACCCACCGCCGCACCGCCGGGTAGGCGGGGTTGAGCACCTGGAAGCCGCGGTCGCACCGGAAGCCGTCGACGACGTCGGTGCGGATGCGCCCGCCGACCCCGTCGCTCGACTCGAGGACGACGACCTCATGACCGAGCTCGGTGAGTCGCCGCGCGCACCGCAGCCCTGCCAGCCCTGCCCCGACGATGACGACGTCAGCGTCCACGAAAGGATCACCCCACTGCTCGAGTCCGGCCCCCGTCGCAGCGTAGACCTCGCGGGTCGGTCGCGGGGTGGCTGCGAGGGCCGTATCCGAGGCGGGCTCCCGACCGGTTCGCGACGCGCCGCCGGACCGTCGCGACACGCCGTTACGACGGCGCGGCGCCGAGGCCCGTCAGGCCGTGCGCAGCCGTCGCGACGTCTCCGGAGTCGCCGGCCGTCGGGTGTGCCAGCGCCCGGCGGCGACGACGACGACCACGGCGGCGACGACCGCCGCTATGCCCGTCACGACGGAGCTCGGCTCGTCCCCGAGGCGGCCGACGGCGATCCAGGCGAGCCCCCAGGCCATCGCGGCGGCGACCGACCAGCGGCCACCGAGGCGACGGGCGAAGACGATGCCGAGTCCGGCCGCGACGGCCAGGACGACCACCGCCGCCGCCTGGTTGGCGGTGCCGCCGAGGTCCACGCCCGAGTCCACCAGTGCCGCAGTGATGTTGGCGCACGTCGCAACGGCGACCCAGCCGAGGTAGAGGCCGAACGTGCCGTCGAGGACGACCTGCTCCCATGTCGACCTGGCGGGCTCACGGGTCAGGCGGCGCAGGAGGACGCCGAGGGTCAGCGCGAGCGCGACGATGACGACGACGCTCGCCCAGATCCAGCCCTGCTGCGTCACGAGGAGCCACGTCGCGTTGAGCACCATCGACGCGGCGGCGAGCCACCCGGTGCTGCGCACCCGCTCGCGAACGGCGTTGGCAGGCAGGGCCTGCCACACGGCATACGCGAGGAGGCCGAGGTAGATCGGGGTCCAGATCGAGAAGGCCGGGCCGGCGGGCGCGATGAGGGTCGCGGTCGCGGCGAGGGCTCCTCCCGAGGACTCCTCGACGCGGGTGCCGAGGACGCCGATGCCGAAGAGCGTGCCGACGACGCAGAAGACCTCGGCGGCGATGACGGCCACGCGACGCACCTGGTCGCTGCTGGTCAGGGCGGCCGCCGGCGGGGTGGTGGATCCGGGCATGTCGATCACCTCAGTCGCTCGGGAGATTGCTCATCCGGTTAGCGACCCTAACAGAGTGGCGCGGCCCCCGGTCTATCCGCGCAGGCGCACCGACAGGCAGGTGACGCAGCCCTCGAGCTTCTCGAACTCGGAGATGTCGACGGTCGTCACGTCGTGCCCGCGGGCGGCGAGCAGCTGCGCGGTGCGCGGCGCGGACGCCGACATGAGCACCGACATGCCACCGAGCAGCACCACGTGGGCGCCGGACTCCTCCGGGACGGCGAGGAACCGGGGCCACGCGCTGAGGTCGTCGACGAGCGACGGGTAGCCCAGGACGGTCCCGTCGGGCAGGGCGGTGACGGCGGACTTGAGGTGCAGCACCTTCGACACGGGCACGGGGACCACCTCGACGCGATGTCCGTCCCACGCACGCCGCAGCTGCTCGACACCGGCGAGGTTCGTGCGGCCACCGACGCCGACCCACACGACGTGCCCGTGCTTGAGCACGTCCCCGCCGTCGAGCGTGCCGGGCTCCTCGACCTCGACCACCCGGTAGCCGTGGGCCTCGACGGCCTCGCGCACGCCGGCGCGCTCGCCGCGTCGCTCGGGGGCGCCCGACCGGCACAGCACCGCGACGTCGCCGTGGACGACGACCTGGTCCTCGATGAAGACGCCGTCGGGGCAGTCGTCGACCGGCGGCGCCTCGACGACCGACCAGCCGCGCCGGCGGAGCACGTCGACGTACTCCTGCCACTGGCGCAGTGCCAGCTCGGCGTCGACCGATCCCGAGCGCTCGATGTGCGTCACGATCCCGTCCGCGAGTCGGGGGGAGGGTCGGCGGACGAGCGCGAGGCGACGGTGCACGCGCTCACTCTAGGGGCGCCGCGCCCACCGGCCGGCGGCCGCACGAACCCGTCAGGGCGCGAGGATCGGCTTCTCGTCGGAGCGCGCCGTCGGCCACCAGCCCTGGGTCTGCGCCGTGTGGGTCAGCTGCTCCCGGTAGGCCGAGCCGGCCGCGCGCACGCACCGCTCGACATCCTCGTCGTCGAGCGCCCCGAGCCGCCAGCGCAGGAGCCGACGCGCCGTGATCGGCTGGTCGCAGAGCGGCCGCAGCACGCCGCCCGGGGGCGCGGACGCCGTGGGCACGGCGAGGGACACGGCTCGGCCGGCGACGACCGCAGGCCACAGCGGACCGAGGTCGTGCGGCCCGTAGGACGACCGGAGGGTCACGCCGAGACGCGCGAGGACGGTGCTCGTCGCCTCGGACCCGGGGTCGACCTCGGTCGGCGGCAGGATCCAGTCCTCACCGGCCAGCTCCCGGATGTCGACGCACCGCTGCGCGGCCAGCGGGTGCGACGCCGACAGCGCGACGAGCAGCGGCTCGCGCTCGACGATGACGCGCTCGCCGATCATCGACCGCGCCCGCTCCTCGCGCCGGTCGGCCACGAGCGCGATGACCACCGCGACGTCGACCCGACCGTCGCTGATCGCTTCGGTCGTGGTCCCGCCGGCCAGCGGGGGCACGGGCATGAGCGGCCTCCGCATGTCGGTCGCGTAGGCGTGGCTGACGAACGAGGTGAAGTAGCGCATCGAGTCCGACGTGATGCGCAGCGGCGCATCGCTCGCCCGGTGGGTGCGCACGTCCTCGCGCAGCGCCGCCACCTCGTCGATGACGGTGCGGGCCCGCGACACGACGCGCTCGCCGATCGCCGTGCACACGACCCCGTCGCCGCTCGGGCGGAACAGGGTGCACCCGAGGGCGCGCTCGATGCGGCCCACCTCAGAGCCCAGCGTCGCCGCAGACACCCCGAGGGCGGCCGCGGCGGCGGGGATGCTGCCCTGCTGCGCGACCACTGCGACGACACGCAGGTGACGGACCTCGAGCTCCACGTACCGAGCGTAGGCCGCACGCCCGACGGCGCCACCCGGGACGTCCGGGCTCCCGGCACCGCCGGCCCCCGGCATCCGCCAGGGGCCCACTCGGCCCCTCTCGGCCCCTCTCGGCGCACCCCGGCGCCCGTCGGCGCTTCAATGGGCTTGACCCTCACGTCACGTGAGGCGCCACGCTCGATCCCATGACCGGAAGGACGCAGGAGATGACCACCTGGACGGTGGGGCAGGTCGCCGACCTCTTCGACGTGACGGTGCGCACGCTGCACCACTACGACGAGATCGGCCTGCTCGTCCCGAGCGAGCGCTCGCGGGCGGGCTACCGGCTCTACACCGACGAGGACCTCACGCGGCTCCAGCAGGTCGTGGTCTACCGGCGGCTCGAGCTGCCGCTCGACGAGATCGCGACCCTGCTGGACGGCGGTGAGGACGCGGCCGACCACCTGCGCCGTCAGCGCGCGACGGTCATGACCCGGCTGGACGAGCTGCGCGAGCTCGTGTCGGCCATCGACCGAGCACTGGAGAGAGAGATGAACGACCAGCCCGCCACGACCGAGGACCTCAAGGAGCTCTTCGGCGACGGCTTCACCGACGAGTACGAGCAGGAGGCCGAGGACCGCTGGGGCGAGACGGACGCCTGGAAGCAGTCGCGGTCGCGCACCAAGCGCTACACCAAGGCCGACTGGGAGCAGGTCAAGCAGGAGGCCGACGCCGTCAACGCGGCCTTCGTCGCGGCCCTGCAGTCCGGCGAGCCGGCGACGAGCGAGGTGGCGATGAACGCCGCCGAGCAGCACCGCCGGCACATCCACGACCGCTTCTACGACCTCGACCACGCCTTCCACCGGGGCCTCGCCGACATGTACGTCGCCGACCCGCGGTTCACGAAGACGTACGAGGACATCGCACCCGGCCTCGCGGCATACGTCCACGACGCGATCCACGCCAACGCCGACCGCCACGCGGACCGCGACTGAGCACGGGTCACGCCTGACCGACAGGTGAACGCGGCGGGGGAGGGCGACCTCCCCCGCCGTAACCTTGGCCCATGCGAGTTGGTGTCTTCGGTGCAACGGGTCAGGTGGGCGGCGTCATGCGTGCCCTTCTCGAGGAGCGGGACTTCCCGGTCACGCAGGTGCGGTTCTTCGCGTCCGCGCGCTCGGCCGGCACGACGCTGCCCTTCAAGGGCGAGGACGTCACGGTCGAGGACTCGGCGACGGCCGACTTCTCCGGCATCGACATCGCCCTCTTCTCCAACGGCGGCGCCGCGAGCCGCGAGCTCGCGCCCCAGGTCGCCGCGGCCGGCGCCACCGTCGTCGACAACTCGAGCGCGTGGCGCAAGGACCCCGAGGTCCCGCTCGTCGTCTCCGAGGTCAACGCCGCCGACCTCGACGACATCCCCAAGGGCATCGTCGCCAACCCCAACTGCACGACGATGGCCGCGATGCCGGTGCTCAAGCCGCTCCACGACAAGGCGGGCCTCGTGCGCCTGCACGTGTCGAGCTACCAGGCCGTCAGCGGCTCCGGCGGCGTCGGCGTCCGGGAGCTCGACCGCCAGCTCAAGGGCGCGTATGCCGCGGGCGACCCCACCGGGCTCGCCCTCGACGGGCGCGCGGTGGCCGTCCCCGAGGCCCAGCTGTATGCCGTCCCCGTCGGCTTCAACGTCGTGCCCCTCGCGGGGTCGGTCGTCGACGACGGCTCCCTCGAGACCGACGAGGAGCAGAAGCTGCGCAACGAGTCGCGCAAGATCCTGCACGCCCCCGACCTGCGGGTGTCGGGCACGTGCGTGCGCGTGCCGGTCTTCACCGGGCACAGCCTCGCGATCCACGCCGAGTTCGCCGAGGACATCTCGCCGGAGGAGGCGCTCGACCTGCTCAAGAACGCCCCCGGCGTCATCGTCACCGACGTGCCCAACCCGCTCGAGGCCGCCGGCCGCGACGAGGTCTTCGTCGGACGGGTGCGCGCCGACCAGGCGGCGCCCGAGGGCAAGGGCCTCGTGCTCTTCGTCGTCGGCGACAACCTCCGCAAGGGCGCGGCCCTCAACGCGGTCCAGATCGCCGAGGAGCTCATCGCCCGTCGCTGAGGCGTGATCGCCGGCGACCCCCCACTCCCTCGACCGAACGCCGCGTTCGGTCTCGAACTCAGTGTTCTGACACGGCGTTCGAGACCGAACGCGGCGTTCGGCGCATGAGGGGAGGAGGCTCCCGAGGTCGTGGGCGCGACTGTCCGCACGGTCGCATAGGGTCGGAGGGTGACGGAGAACCTCGCGGCCGCGACCCATCGAGTGGGCACCGCCCCCGGGCTCTTCGTGTGCTTCGAGGGCGGCGACGGCGCGGGCAAGTCGACCCAGGTGCGCCTGCTCACCGAGGCGCTCGAGCAGCGGGGGCACGAGGTCGTCGTGACCCGCCAGCCCGGTGGCACGCCGCTCGGCGCGCAGATCCGCGAGCTCGTGCTGCACGGTGACCACGTCGCGGCGCGGGCCGAGGCGCTGCTCTTCGCGGCCGACAAGGCCCACCACGTCGAGCAGCTCATCAAGCCGGCGCTGGCGCGCGGCGCCGTCGTCATCACCGACCGCTACGTCGACAGCTCGATCACCTACCAGGGCGCCGGTCGCGAGCTCGGCCGCGACGAGATCACCGCCCTGCAGCACTGGGCCGTCGGCGGCCTGCTGCCGGACCTGACGATCGTCCTCGACGTCTCGCCCGAGGTGGGGCGCGCCCGCCGTGGCGACGTGCACGACCGGCTCGAGTCCGAGGCCGACGCCTTCCACGCCGCGGTCCGCCGCGGCTACCTCGAGCTCGCCTCCGCCGACCCCGAGCGCTACCTCGTCCTCGACGCGAGCCAGACGGTCGAGCGGATCCAGGCCGGCGTCGTCGACGGCGTCGACCGCGTCACGGCGGCCGGGCGGTGACCGTCTGGGCCGACCTCGTCGGCCAGGAGCCCACCATCGAGACGCTGTCGCGCGCCGTGAGCGACGAGTCGGCCATGACGCACGCGTGGCTCTTCACCGGTCCGCCCGGCTCGGGCCGCTCGACGGCCGCCCGGGCGTTCGCCGCGGCCCTCCAGTGCCCCGACGGCGGCTGCGGCCAGTGCCGTGAGTGCCGCACGGCACTCGACGGCAGCCACGCCGACGTCAAGGTCGTCGCCACCGAGGGACTCTCGATCAAGGTCGCCGAGGCCCGGGCGCTCGTCCAGGAGGCCGCGCTGCGCCCGTCGGTCGGCCGCTGGCGCATCATCATCATCGAGGACGCCGACCGCCTCACCGCCTACACCGACGCGCCGGCCGACGCGCTGCTCAAGGCCCTCGAGGAGCCGACGCCGCGCACCGTCTGGATGCTCTGCGCCCCGAGCCTCGAGGACGTCATCGTCACGATCCGCTCGCGCTCGCGGCACGTGCGGCTGCGCACACCCCCCGTCGAGGCCGTCGCCGAGCTGCTCCAGCGCCGCGACGGGGTCGACCCCGCCATGGCGTTGTATGCCGCCCGCGCCGCCCAGTCGCACGTCGGCCTCGCGCGCCGCCTGGCCCGCGACGAGCAGGCCCGCATCCGCCGCCGTGACGTCATCGCCATGGCGACGAAGATCCTCGGCGTCGGCGACGCCATCGGCGCGGCCGCCGACCTCGCCCAGATCGCCGACGAGGAGTCGACCGCCTCGAGCGCCGAGCGCGACGCCGCCGAGCGCGCGCACCTCATGGAGACGCTCGGCGCCGACCCGAGCGCGCGCACCCAGCCACCGCACATCCGCTCGCAGCTCGCCGCCCTCGAGCGCGAGCAGAAGACGCGCGCCACCCGCTCGGCCCGTGACGTCGTCGACCGCGCCCTCATCGACCTCACATCGATCTACCGCGACGCCCTCGTGCTGCGCCTGCGCTCCGACGTCGACCTCGTCAACCCCGACGCCGTCGACAAGGTGCGGGCGCTCGCCGGGGTCTTCGGTCCCGAGCAGCTGCTCGCCGCCATGGACGCCATCAACGAGGCCCGCGACCGCATCAACGCCAACGTGTCGCCGCTGCTCGCGCTCGAGGCGATGGCCCTGCAGCTCCGCGTCCCGCGCGACCTCGGCATCTGACACGGGGCCGGGGGCGTGTGAGGTTCTTCATGCGTCGTCCGGGCCCCTTCGGACTCGTTCGGTGCGTCGTGACGGTGGGCCGTGCGGGAGCCAGCGCCGCTGACGGTCCGGCCGACACGGCCTACGGCCTCGATGCGGTCACGACCGGTCCTCCGAGGCGGCCGTCTACAGGTCGACCGGTTACGGTTTCGGGCATGACGACACGCCCTGCCGCCATCTCCCGCGCCCTCACCGCCACGGCGGCGACCCTGGCGCTGGTGCTGGCTGCGGCGGCCTGCACGACGACGAGCGAGCCACCGGTCGGACCCGGCTCGAAGGCGGGGCTCCCGGCCGCCACGGCGGCGCCCTCCGAGGCGCTCGCCCCCTACTACGCCCAGAAGCTCGACTGGAAGAAGTGCGGAAGCCTCGAGTGCGCCGACCTGCGGGTCCCGCTCGACCACGCCGCCCCCGTCCCGGCGAAGGACCTGACGATCAAGGTCGCCCGGGTCAAGGCTCGCGACCAGGCCAAGCGCCTCGGCTCGCTCCTCGTCAACCCGGGCGGTCCCGGCGCGTCCGGGATCGACTACGTCCGCGGTGGTGCCGAGACGATCGGCGGACCCGAGGTGCGCCGCTACTACGACCTCGTCGGCTTCGACCCGCGCGGTGTCGCGAGCTCCGACCCGATCGACTGCCTCGACGACAAGGCCCTCGACCGCTTCCTCTCGGCCGACCCGACGCCCGACGACGCGGCCGAGGAGCAGGCGCTCCTGACCCAGGCCAAGGCCATGGCCGACGGCTGCCAGAAGGACAACCCCGACCTCGTCAAGCACCTCTCGACCGCCGACGCCGCGCGCGACATGGACATCCTCCGGGCCGCGGTCGGCGACCCGCAGCTGAACTACCTCGGCAAGTCCTACGGCACCTTCCTCGGCTCCACGTACGCCGACCTCTTCCCGCAGCGCGTCGGTCGCGTCGTCCTCGACGGGGTCGTGCCGCCCGACCTGACGAGTGCCGAGCTCGGCGAAGGCCAGGCCCGCGGCTTCCAGATCGCGACGCAGGCCTACGTCGAGGACTGCGTCACCGAGGACTGCCCCCTCGGCGCGACGCCCGAGGCCGCGCTCCAGGGCCTCGACGACTTCTTCCGCGAGGTCGACCGCCAGCCGCTGCCGACGGGCGACCCCAGCGCGCCGCTCCTCACCGAGGGCTGGGCCCGGCTCGGTGTCGCCGTCGCGCTCTACGACCAGGGCGCGTGGAGCATCCTCACCGAGGCCCTCAAGGAGGCGAAGGCCGGCAACGGCCAGAGCCTCATGCAGCTCGCCGACGCCTATGCCGACCGGCGCCCCGGGGGTGGCTACGACGGCAACCTCATGGAGTCGATCTACGCCGTCAACTGCCTCGACCGGCCCGACAGCCCCGACCTGTCGGACTACGAGACGTACGCGAAGGACTTCTCCGCCAAGGCGCCGACCTGGGGGGCCAACCTCGCCTGGGGCGCCCTGCCGTGCGGCGTCTGGCCGGTGACGTCCGCCGTCGGCCCGCACCCGATCAGCGCGCCCGGCAGCGACCCCATCGTCGTCGTCGGCACGACCCGTGACCCCGCGACCATCTACGAGTGGTCGAAGCGCCTGCGCGACCAGCTCGACAACGCCGTGCTCGTGTCGTACGACGGCGACGGCCACACCGCCTACGGTCGGAGCAACACCTGCGTCGACAGCGCCATCGACGCCTTCTACGTGCAGGGGCGCGTCCCCAAGGACGGACTGAAGTGCTGAACGAGGACCCGCGTCCCGACGACCTTCCCGACGCACCGACGGGCTATGCCGCCCTGCCGCCCTCCTACCCGGCGCCCGCGCCGGGTGCCGGGAGCCGTGAGCCGGTCGGGTCCGGTGGGTCCGGTGGGTCCGGGGGATTCGGTGCGTCCGGGGCGCCCGGAGGGTCCGGAGTCGGCAGGCCCCCGCGGTCGTCACTGCGCACGGTGCTCGCGGCCGTCGCCGTGGTCGCCGTGGTCGCGGCCGTCGTCCTCGCCGCCTGGCGCATCGGCAACCCGCCGACCGTCGCGCAGCCGCGGGTCACCGCGTCCGGCGCGCCGACCCCGAGCGCGACGGGCCCGGCTCCCGCGACCCCGTCGCCCAGCCGGACGCTGACCCAGGACTACCCGGCGGCTCTCGCCGACTACTACACCCAGAAGCTCGACTGGTCGCCGTGCGCCGACAACGCCAAGCACCAGTGCGCCACGATGGAGGTGCCCGTCGACTACGCCAAGCCGACCGGCGACCGCTTCACCCTCGCGCTGCGCAAGGCCCCGGCGACCAGGCCGTCCGAGCGGCTCGGCTCGCTCGTCATCAACCCCGGCGGCCCCGGCGGGTCCGGGGTGGAGTACGCCCAGTACGCGTCGTTCGTCTTCTCGCCCGCGGTGCGAGCGGCATACGACGTCGTGGGCTTCGACCCGCGGGGGATCGGGGCGTCCAGCCCCGTGCGGTGCCTGACGGACTCCGACATGGACGACCTCTTCAGCGCCGACCCGACGCCCGACTCGGCGGCCGAGCGCTCGACCCTGCTCGCCGACGTCGACGGCGTGACGAAGCGCTGCGCGGCGCGCGGCGGCGACCGGGCGAGGCACATGAGCACGGCCGAGGTCGCGCGCGACATGGACGTCATGCGCGTGCTCCTCGGCGACGAGAAGCTCAACTTCTTCGGCGGCTCCTACGGCACGTTCCTCGGCGCCGTCTACGCCGACACGTTCCCGAAGAAGGTCGGCCGGATGGTGCTCGACTCGGCGATGTCGCCGAACCAGTCCGAGCAGCAGGAGATGACCTACGACATCCAGGGCTTCGAGTCCTCCATCGACGCCTTCATCGACTGGTGCGTCGCCCGGCCCGACTGCGCGCTCGGCAGCGACAAGGCGGGTGCCCGACGGAAGATCGTCGACCTGCTCGACAGCGTCGAGAAGAACGGCCTGACGACGACCAAGCCGGGTCTGACCCGGATCGGCGAGGGCTGGGTCGGCTTCTCGATCTTCATGTGCCTCTACTCCGACACGTCGTGGCCGACGCTGAACAAGGGCCTCGCCCAGGCGTTCACCGGCAAGGGCGACATCCTCCTAGCCAAGGGCATGTCGGTCGTCGAGCGCGGCATCACCGGCGACTACGCCCCGAGCACCTACCTGCAGGCGATGATCCCCGTCCGCTGCGCGGACTGGCCGCGCTCGAGCGCCGACCCGAGCCTGGCGGCGGAGCAGAAGAAGGCCCAGGCCGCCCACCCGCTGTGGGCCCGGATGACGGGCGAGCTCTACGACAACTGCCGCACGTGGCCGACGGCGGGGCGCACGCCCAAGGGCACGACCCTCGCGGTCGGCGCCGACCCCATCCTCGTCATCGGCAACGAGCGCGACCCCGCGACGCCCATCGGCGGCACGAAGCAGCTCGCCAAGGACCTCGCCTCGGGCATTCTGCTCACTTCGGACCACGACGGGCACGGCACCTACTACGCTGGCAACTCGTGCGTGGACTCCGCCGTGGACGGGTACCTGCTCAGGGGAACGGCGCCGGCCGACGGCACGACCTGCTGAGCCGGCTGCTCGCGCCCTTCGTCTCCGTCGCGGTCCTCGCGACACTCGTTCTGCTCGCCGCGTCCCCGTCCCACGGGACCGGTTCCGGGGGCCCTGGTGCCACGGGCGCCGGCACGTCGGGCTCACCGGCTGCCGGTTCGTCGAGCCCGGACCCCGACCGCGCCGCAGGGGCGGACGACGACGGGTCGCCGCGTGACCGGGTCGAGCTCGGCACGCCGACGTCGAAGCCCGCTCAGGGTCTCGACGTCTTCTACGACCAGACGATCAGCTGGGGGCCGTGCGACGACACCGGCGACGGCCAGGGCTCCGATGCCGACCGGTGCGGCACGGTGCGCGTCCCCGTCGACTACCTCGCCCCGCGCGGGGAGGTGGTCGAGATCGCCCTGCGCAAGGTGCCTGCGGGCAACCCCACGGGGCGCAAGGGCACGCTCTTCATCAACCCGGGCGGGCCCGGAGCCTCGGGCCTCGAGTTCGCGATGGAGGCCCGCGACTTCTTCTCCGACGACGTGCGCGAGGTGTGGGACGTCGTCGGCTTCGACCCCCGCGGCATCGGCGCCTCGGGTGGCTTCGCGTGCCTGCGCGGCACGGACCTCGACGCGATGTATGCCGCCGACCCCACCCCGGACACCAAGGCCGAGAAGGCCGCAGCCGTGTCGACGCGGACGGCGCGGCTCAAGGGGTGTCTGGCCCGGGGAGGCGCGCTCGCCCGCAACATGGGCTCCGAGCAGGTGGCCCGTGACCTCGACATCATGCGCGACGCCGTCGGTGACGCCCACCTGAACTACTACGGCATCAGCTACGGCACCCTCATCGGGGCGCTCTACGGCGCACAGTTCCCCGACCGGATCGGGCTCATGGTCATCGACTCGGCCGTCTCACCCGACTACTTCGCGTCGGACTCGGCGTCGCAGGACGACGTCGACGCCTGGGCCGGGGAGGAGGCGACGACGGTCGAGGACGGGCTCGACGCCTTCCTCGAGGACTGCGTCGACCAGGGTCAGTGCGCCCTCGGGGACGACGTCGACACCGCTCGCACCCGGCTCCTCGCGTTCCTCGACCGGCTCGACCGTAAGCCACTGCCGAGCGACGCCGAGGGCATTCCGCGCCTCACCGAGGGCTGGGCCGTGACGGCGATCAACGCGGTGCTCCTCTACCCGGACTCCTGGGAGGACGTCGAGGACGCGCTCCACGTCGCGCTCGAGGACGGGGACGGCACGGACCTCGTGTGGACCGCGATGGACTCCGTCATGCGCGACGACGACGGCTCGTACGTCGGTGGCTACGAGGCGAGCCACCTGCCGATCCACTGCGCGGACTGGCCGCTGGACGCGACGTCGCAGACGGAGCCGAGTCCCGCCGTGCTCGACGACCACCCCGTCTACGCGCACCTCTACGGCGTGGCGACGGACTCGTGCGAGGGATGGGTGGGCACGCAGCGGACCAATCTCATCCTCACGGTCGACGCCACCTCGCCGGTGCTCGTCCTGGCCAACGAGCGCGACCTGACCACCCCGCCGGACGGCACGCGCGAGATGGGTCGCGGCATCTTCGGGTCCCGCTTCGTGCTCGTCGACGCGGACGGTCACGGGGTCTACGCCAACGGCAACGACTGTGCCGACGCGATCGTCGACGACTACCTCGCGCGGGGACTCGCGCCCCGCAACGGCGAGCTCTGCGACGCCTGACGCCCCGACACACGTCGAGTGGGCACCCTCCGCGTGGAGAAGGTGCCCACTCGACGTCGTGATGGCGTATGCCGGTCGGCTCGGTCGGCCGGGTCTGAGGGGCCCCGGTCAGTCGGTCGAGACCCGGACGACGATCTTGCCGGCGGTGTGACCCTCCTGGTTGAGCCGGAACGCGTCCGCAAGCTCCTCCAGCGCGAAGCTGCGCGCGACCGGCACCGTCAGCTCGCCGCGCTCGTGCAGCGCGGTCAGGGCGGCCAGCTCGGCGCCGTCCGGTCGCACCCAGATGTAGTGACCGCCGGACTCGGCGACCGACCCGTCGGCGATCGAGGCGTGCCGACCGCCGTCGGCGAGCACCGCCGTCGTGACGTCGAGCACGCCACCGACGAAGTCCGCGACGACGTCGACGCCGTCCGGGGCGAGGGCGCGGACCCGCTCGACGACGCCTTCGCCGTAGGTCACGGGCTCCGCGCCGAGCTCGCGCAGGCGGTCGTGGTTGCGCTCCGACGCCGTCCCGATGACCCGGGCGCCGAGCGAGCGGGCGATCTGCACGGCCAGGGAGCCGACGCCTCCGGCGGCGGCGTGCACGAGCACGGTGTCGCCCGCGCCGACCTCGAGGCGCGTGAGCAGGCGCAGGGCGGTGAGTCCCGCGAGCGGCAGGCCGGCCGCCTCGTCCCACGACATCGACGCGGGCTTGGCGGCGACGGCGCGCACCGGCACGCTGACGAGCTCGGCGAAGGTGCCGCCGTGGACGTAGTCCTTGCGGGCGTAGGCCAGCACCTCGTCGCCGGGGGAGAACTCGGGGGTGTCGAAGCCCACCGCCTCGACGACCCCGGCCACGTCCCAGCCCGGGACGACGGGGAACCGCACGTCCATGACCGCGTCGAGGCCGCCGGACATGAGCTTCCAGTCGACCGGGTTGACCGATGCCGAACGCACCCGGACGAGCACCTCACCCGGCCCGACCTTGGGCCGCGGCCGCTCGGTGAGGGCGAGCACCTCGGGTCCGCCGTAGGTGTCGTAGGTCATGGCGCGCATCGTCGGGGTCGAGGCGTTCGAGTCGGTCATCTGGGGGTCCTCCTGGGGGTCCTCGCCGGTGGGTTCACGGTCTCCCCAAGGTCAAGGCGAAGGACGCGGCGTGGCATTCCCGACCGGCGGGAGGGGCCCGATACGGGGGGTGACGTCGGGCCGGAGCCGTGGCCGGGACACGATTTTTCTCCGGGAGGGGTCGTGCGTATACTCAACCTCCGTGTCCGGTCGCGCTCGTCGCGGCCTCACGACCAGCCGCTTTAGCTCAGTCGGCCAGAGCGATTCACTCGTAATGAATAGGTCATCGGTTCGATTCCGATAAGCGGCTCGGCTCAAGGCCCCGTCACCTGCGTTCGTCGCAGGAGACGGGGCCTTCTCCGTGTCCCGACGCCCGACGGCGCGCCGACCCCGGAACCCGCGTGACGGCATACTCCCGGAAATGACGAAGGAGCCCACCTGCGCGCGCAGGACGGGCTCCTTCGAGGCTGGTGCGGATGGGGGGGGGGTGCGTGCCAGCCGTGGGGGTGTTACAGATGTGACAGTAATGAAGCTGTGGCCGCATGTACGAGTTTTCGAGGATTTTGTGCCGAGAAAGTTCGGAATGATGGTGCATGGGGCTTTTGCGGAGCATGTCGGTGCGGGACCGGCCGCGCTCGCCCGCCGGGCCCGTGGCCACGGGCGATCTGGCACAGTGACCCGGTGAGCGCGACCCCGACGGACATGGACCGGGACCTCCTGACCGAGACCCTCGTGGTCGCTGCCGGTCTTGTCGGCGGCCCGTTGCGAGCCGTGGGCGAGCCCTTCCCCGGCAGCCGCCGCACCCTCGTCGTGCGAGCCGCCGACGCGTCGGGCCGATCGTTCGTGGTCAAGCGCTACCTCAGCGAGGAGGGACGGGAGGCGTACGCCCGGGAGGCGTCCGCGCTCGAGGCGCTGGCGGGCGTCGCGCAGACGCCGACGCTCGTGGCGGAGTGCGCCGAGCCGCGCCTCGTCGTCATGGACGACCTCGGCGAGGGCACGCACCTGGCCGACGCGCTGCTCGGTGGTGACGCCGACCTGGCCGCGGCCACGCTGTCCGGCTGGGCCACGGCCGTGGCCGGGCTGCACCGGGCCGGGCACGACGTGCGCGATGCCTTCGAGGCCGGGGTGCTGGCGCGGTCGACGGGTCCGATCGACCTCGACCACCTCCCGGGTCAGCTGACGGACTCCGTCGCGACGTGGGGGCGGCTCGCCGCGGCGCTCGACGTCGCGGTGCCCGACGGCACGTTCGACGTGCTTGCGACGGTGCCCGACCGCTTCCGGGTCGACGCGCTCAGCCTCTCCGCGGCGGACATGTGCCCCGACAACAACCTCGTCCGCGACGGCGACCTCGTCCTGCTCGACTTCGAGTTCGCGCTCTGGCGGCCGATCGCGTGGGACGCGGCCTACCTCAGGGTGCCGTGGCCGACGTGCTGGTGCGCGTGGTCGCTCGACGCCGGCGCGGCGGAGGTGGCGCTCGCTCGGTGGCGGGACGAGGTGGCCGTGTCGTGGCCCGACGTGCTCGGGGTCGACTTCGACCACGACCTCGAGCTCGCCACGGAGGCGTGGGCCTGGCTGGCCGGCAGCTGGTGCCTCGCGGGCCTCGTCGACGGGGCGCCGCAGCGCGTCAACCCGGTCAAGCCGATGCCCCGCATGCCCGATCGCGTGCTCCGCTTCCTGCGCACCGCGGCGGCCGGGCGTGCGCTGCCCGAGCTCGCCGACGTCGCGCTGGCGCTGTCCCGCGCCGTGGAGACGACGTATGCCGCCGCCGACGTGCCGCTCGCCCCCGCGTTCACGGGTGGCGGGTTCCGATGAGCGCGTGGACGACCCGGCGGGCGACCGCCGCCGATGCCGCGGATGTCGTGGGGCTGCGGGCCCTGATGTTCTCCGCGATGGGCGTGCCAGGCGTCGACGACCCGGGCTGGCAGGAAGCGGCCACGGCATGGTTCGAGCGCGAGCTCGGGGGCGGCCGCGCCTGCGTCGTCGTCGCCGAGGACGCCGACGGCGAGGTCGTCGCGGGCGCGATGGCCGGGCTGCGCTTCGAGACCCCGTCGCCGGTGAACCCGAACGGCGTCTGGGGCCTCGTCAACAACGTCGCGACCAGGGCCGAGGCGCGGCGACAGGGGCTGGCCCGTGCGTGCGTCGTCGGCGTGCTCGACTGGCTGCGCGACGAGACGGACGCCACGGTCGTCGAGCTCTTCGCGACGGGGGAGGGGTCGCGGCTCTACGAGGAGCTCGGCTTCACGCGGACCGCGTGGCCCGCGATGCGCCTCCGCCTCGACCGCTGACGCTCCCGGCGTCCTGGGGGCGCGGCGCCGGAATGCTCGTGTTCGGGGGCTGGTCGCGTCGGTTTCGGGGCCATGGCGCCGAGGTGGTGGGGGTGCGCACTCGAGGTGCGACCGTGCACGCCCGTCCTCCGCTCAGGACGTCGGCGCGGGCTCGGCCGGCTCGTGGGGCCGGGCGTGCTCGAGGACCCGTCGGCAACCCCACGACACGAGGACGGCAGCGGCGCCGGCACCGACCGTGACGGCATACGCGGGCGTGTGTCCGCCCCAGTCGGCGAGGCGTCCGGCGAGGGCGGCACCGAGGGCGTAGCCGAGCCCGGTGGCCGCGGCGAGCGCCGTCATCGCGGCTCCGGTGCGGGACGGCGGCGTGACGCGCTCGCCCAGGGTGAACGTCGTGATCATGTACGGCGCGACGGTGAGGCCGAGCACGAGCAGGACGGGGACGAGAGCGGGCAGCGACCCGACGAGGAGCAGCGGCGCGGAGAGGACGAGCAAGCCGACGGCGAACCACCGCAGCCGCGCCGGCAGCGCGAACCGGGCGGGCAGCCCCGCGACGGCGAGACCGGCGATGACGCTGCCGACGCCGAGCAGGGCGTGGAAGTAGCCCGTCAGGCCGGGGGAGCCCGCGGCCGTCGCGAGGACGGACGTGCCGGTCTGGACCGACCCGAAGACGGTGCCGACGAGCAGCTGCGCGGCACACAGCACGATGACTGCAGGGGTCATCAGTCGTCCGACGGGGCCGGTCGTCCGCGCCGTCGCCGCATGCGTGACCGCCGCGGTCTCGTGCAGGGCGAACCACGTGCCGAAGACCGCGAGGCCCGCGGCGGCGAGCGCGAGCGCCGCCGTCGGGCTCGCCACCGAGACGCCGAGGCCGACGAGCGCCGGGCCGAGGACGAAGGAGGCCTCGTCGGCCGCGCCCTCGTAGGAGAAGGCGGCGTCGACGAGTCGGTGCTGGCGCGGCCCGGTCTCGGCCGTGATCGGGCGCCAGCGCACACGCGCGAGCGGACCGATCTGCGGCAGCAGCAGACCCGCGACCGCGCTCGCGACGGTGGCCACGCCCCAGGGGAGTCCGGCGTCGACGACGAGGAGGATGCCGACGAGGCCGGCTGCCCCGGCGAGCGACTGGATGGCGACGACCCGGCGCTGGCCGAGCCGGTCGGCGCGGGCCCCCCAGAAGGGCGCTCCGACGGCGTTGGCCACGGCGAGGGCGCCGGCGCAGAAGCCGCCCGCGCCGTAGCTGCCGGTGGCGGACGACACGAGCAGGAGGGTGCCCAGCTGGCTCATCGCGAGCGGCAGACGGGCCAGGAACGCGACGACGATGTAGGTGCGGCCCGTGAGGCCGAACAGGTGGCGGTAGGAGTCGATGGGTGACACGAGTGCAGCTCCGGATCTGGTCGCGGGGTGCGCGACAACGGGTGCGTGCCTACCCGCCCAACAGGTCACGCCAGATCCCTGTGCACCTCGAGTGTAGGGCGTCGTGAGCGGTGGCCCGGTCGCTGCTCACCGCGAGCGACCGGGCACGGACACCTGGTTGCCTCAGTCGCGCATGTGGTGGGCCTGGCGCACCGACGGCGAGAGACGGTAGATCGCCTCGACGACGCCCGCGCCGACGGCACCGACCGCGAGCGACTGCCACACGAGCGGCAGCGGCGCGTCGAGGTTGAAGAAGGTGGCGGCGAACGGCCAGACGAACGCCGTGACGGCGAGCCCGACCATCGCGGCGACGAGGACGGCCTTCCACAGGCGGAAGGGACGGGCCAGCACGATGAGGATCCAGAAGAAGACCGTGAGCAGCGTGATCGTCGCGCCGCTGCCCGGCTGCCAGCACGCGACGTCGGCCACCGTCTTGGTGCCGGCCTCGACGGCGCACCGGCTCGAGAACTCGTCCGGCGGCACGCCGTAGCCGCTGCCGGCGAGCAGGTAGGACGTGATGACGGCGACGCCCGCGACGGCGCCGGACGGCACGGCGAAGCGCAGGATGCGTCCGAGGAAGCCGGAGAGGTAGCGGCGCTTGTTCGGGCCGAGGGCCAGGAAGAACGCCGGGATGCCGATGGTCACCGCCGACACGAGCGTCAGGTGCCGCGGCAGGAAGGGGAACGGCACGGCGATGACGGCGGCGGCGAGGATCGCGACGAGGCTCATCGCGTTCTTGGCGAGGAAGAGGTTGGCGACGCGCTCGACGTTGCCGATGACGCGGCGTCCCTCGGCGAGCACGTCGGGCAGGTGCGAGAACCTCCCGTCGAGGAGGACGAGCTCGGCGACGGCCTTGGTGGCCTGCGCGCCGTTGCCCATGGCCACGCCGATGTCGGCGTCCTTGAGGGCGAGCGCGTCGTTGACGCCGTCGCCGGTCATCGCGACGACGTGGCCGTCGGCCTGGAGCGCGTGGACGAAGGCCCGCTTCTGCTCAGGGGTGACGCGACCGAAGACCGTGTGCGTCGCGAGGGCCGCGCGCAGGGCGTCCTCGTCGTCGGGAAGCGTGCGCGCGTCGACGGGCTCGCCGACGTCGAGCCCGACGGTGCGGGCCACGGCGGCGACGGTGACGGGGTTGTCGCCCGAGATGACCTTGATGGCGACGCCCTGCTCGGCGAAGTAGTCGAGGGTCGCCTTCGCGTCGGGGCGCACCTGCTCGGTGAGCGTCACGAGGGCGGCCGGGGTGATGTCGGCCGGCAGCGCGGGGTCCGTGAGGTGCTCCTCGCTCCGGGCGAGCAGCACGACGCGCCGCCCCGAGTCGGCGAGCACGGCGACCTGCGCCCGGATCGCCTCGATGACCTCCGGCGGCGACGGCTGCGGGTCGGCGGCGAGCAGCACCTCCGGCGCGCCGAGCACCCACGTCGAGCGATCGGCGAAGCACGCCGCGCTCCACTTGCGCGAGGAGCTGAACGGGATCGTCTGCGTGCGCTCCCAGCCCGGCGCCTCGACGACGGCGGCCACGGCCGTCAGCGTGCCGTTGGCGTTCGGGTCGTCGGCGAGCGCGCCCAGTGCGCAGCGGATCTCGTCGGAGTCCTGGCCGTCGAGGGTGTGGGCGTCCTCGAAGACGATCTCGCCCGCCGTGAGCGTCCCCGTCTTGTCGAGGCACACGACGTCGACACGCGCCAGGCCCTCGACGGCCGGGAGCTGCTGCACGAGCACGTTGCGACGCGTCAGCTGCACCGCCGACAGGAGAAACGCGACCGACGTGAGGAGCACGAGACCCTCGGGAACGAGACCGACGACGCCGGCCGCCGACCGGATGACGACCTCGCGCCAGCCCTGGTCGCCGACGGTGCGCCACTGCGACCAGATGGCGATGGGCAGGGCGCCGACGATGACCCACGTGATGTAGGTCAGCAGGGTGTTGATCGAGTCCTGGATCTCCGAGCGGGTGCGCGTGAACTTCCTTGCGTCAGCGGCGATCCGGTTGACGTAGGCGTCGGCCCCGATCTGGCTCGCGTGGAAACGGCCCGACCCGGCGACGACGCTCGTGCCCGACATGATGTCGTCGCCCTCGCCGTGCGGGACGGGGTCGGACTCGCCGGTGAGGTTGGCCTCGTTGAGCTCGAGCCCGGCGCTCGCGATGAGCGTGCCGTCGGCAGGGACCTCGTCGCCCGTGCGCAGCTCGATGAGGTCGTCCTGCACCACCTCGGTCGTCGGGACGACCCGCACCTCGCCGTCCCGCACGACGCGCGTGGTCGGCGCGTTGAGCAGGGCGAGCCGGTCGAGCTTCCGCTTCGCGAGGTACTCCTGGACGATGCCGATGGCCGAGTTGACGACGAGGACGATCCCGAAGAGCCCGTCGGCGAACGAGCCCGCCACCATGACGAGGACGAAGAGCGCACCGAGGATCGCGTTGAAGCGCGTCAGCACGTTGGCGCGCACGATCTCTCCGATGGAGCGCGACGTCCGCTCGGTCAGCTCGTTGACGGCGCCCCGCGAGACGCGTTCTGCCACCTCGGCGCTCGTCAGGCCGTCGGCCCGCGTCAGGGTCGCCCCACCGGGTGTCGTGCCGTCCGTCGCCCCGTGTGTCGTCACCGGCTCATTGTCGTATGCGGATGCGCGAGTTCGAGGTGGGACGCGCGCTCGCGCGCCACGACGTCGGGACCGGGCCGGACGGCATACGCCGTGGGGGGGAGCGCGCTGGGCGGCCTGGGGCGGACAAAAGTTACTGATCGGTCCTCGGACGCCGTCCGGGGCGCTTCTCGGATCGTGGGACGATGTGGGGCGTGACTGAGTCGATCCAACGTGCCCGCGCCACCACTGCCTCCTACTCGATCACGATGCGGATCCACGCCGGCACCGACCCGGCCGTCATCGGAGCGCTGGCCGTCAAGGTCGCCGAGAGCGGCGGCATCACGACGGCCCTCGACATCGTCGACTCGCACCCCGACCGTCTCGTCATCGACCTCACCTGCTCCGCCAGCAACGCCGAGCACTCGACAGAGGTCGTCGACGCCGTGGAGACGCTCGAGGGCGTCCGCGTCCACAAGGTGTCCGACCGCGTCTTCCTCATGCACCTCGGCGGCAAGATCTCCGTCGAGTCCAAGGTCAACCTCCGCAACCGCCAGGACCTCGCCATGGCCTACACACCCGGCGTCGGTCGCGTGAGCCAGGCGCTCTTCGAGCACCCCGAGGACGTGCCGCGCCTGACGATCAAGGGCAACTCCGTCGCCGTCGTCACGGACGGCTCGGCCGTGCTCGGCCTCGGCAACATCGGCCCGATGGCGGCGCTGCCCGTCATGGAGGGCAAGGCGGCGCTCTTCAAGCGCTTCGCCGACATCGACGCGTGGCCGATCTGCATCGACACGACCGACGTCGACGAGATCGTGCGCACCGTCGAGCTCATCGCCCCCGGCTTCGGCGGGATCAACCTCGAGGACATCGCCGCGCCGCGCTGCTTCGAGGTCGAGGCCAAGCTGCGCGAGCGTCTCTCGATCCCCGTCTTCCACGACGACCAGCACGGCACGGCCATCGTCGTGCTCGCCGCCCTCAAGAACGCGCTGCGCTGCATCGACAAGAAGCTGCCCGACGCCCGCATCGTCGTCTCCGGTGGCGGCGCGGCCGGTTCCGCGATCGTCCAGCTGCTGCTCGCGGCCGGCGCGGTCGACGTCACCGTCTCCGACCGGCCGGGCCTGCTCAACAAGGACGACGAGTCGCTGACCCCGGCGTGGCGCGAGCTCGCCGGCAAGACGAACCCGCGCGGCCTCACCGGCACCCTGCGCGACGGCCTCCAGGGCGCCGACGTCTTCATCGGCGTCAGCGCACCGCGCATCCTCCACCCGGAGTGGATCGACGAGATGGCCGACCAGCGCATCGTCTTCGCGCTCGCCAACCCCGACCCCGAGGTCGACATCTACGAGGCGACGCAGCGCGCCACCGTCGTCGCCTCGGGCCGCAGCGACTACCCGAACCAGATCAACAACGTGCTCGCGTTCCCCGGCGTCTTCCGCGGCCTGCTCGACGCCCGCGCGACCGACGTGACGACCGAGATGCTCATCAAGGCCGCCGACGCCATCGCCTCGGTCGTCACCGACGAGCAGCTCAACCCGAACTACATCATCCCGAGCGTCTTCCAGCCGGACATGAGCAAGACCGTCGCCAAGGCGATCGTCGACTGCGTGCCCAAGGCCCCCGCGAAGAGCATCCCGATGACCGGCGCCAACTGAGGAGCCAGCACACCGGATGACGAGCTCGACCCATCCCGGACAGCGGTACCCGCTCGACGGCCGCCGCGCCTGGGCGGTGTGGGCGGCCGCCATCTCGGTCTACGTCCTCGCCGTCTTCCACCGCACCTCGCTCGGGGTCGCCGGGCTCGAGGCCGCCGACCGCTTCGGCATCAGCAGCTCGCAGCTGTCGACCTTCACGATCGTCCAGGTCTTCGTCTACGCGGCGATGCAGCTGCCGGTCGGGGCGCTGCTCGACCGCTACGGCAGCAAGCGGATGCTCGGGGTCGGGCTCACCCTGCTGACGCTGGCCCAGTTCGGCTTCGCGTTCGTCCACGCCTTCCCGGCCGCGCTGCTCTGCCGGGTGCTGCTCGGCATGGGCGACGCCATGGTCTTCATCTCGGTGCTGCGGCTCGTCGCCCTGTGGTTCTCGCCCCGGCGCACGCCGATGGTGACGCAGCTGACCGGTGTGCTCGGCCAGCTCGGGGCCTTCGCCGCCGCCGGGCCGCTCGCGGCCGCGCTCGACCACTTCGGCTGGACCCCGTCGTATGCCGTCGCGGCGTCGGTCGGCGTGCTCACCGGGGTCGCGCTCGTCGTCGTCGTCAAGGACAGCCCCTACGTCGACCACCACCGCGACGAGCTGAGGCTGAGGGCCATCGCGCGCACCCTGCGCGCCGCATGGCTCGTGCCCGGGACCCGGCTCGGGCTGTGGTCGCACTTCACGTCGCAGTTCGCCGCCAACATGTTCACGATGCTCTGGGGCTTCCCGTTCCTCGTCGCCGGACAAGGAGTCTCGGCGTCGACGGCCAGCGTGCTGCTCATGCTCATGGTCGTCACGACGGTCGTGTCGAGCCCCGTCATCGGCACGCTGACGATGCGCTACCCGTTCTCGCGCAGCACCCTCGTGCTGTGGATCGTCGCCGCCGCGATCGTCGCGTGGACCGTCGTGCTGCTCTGGCCGGGACGGGCGCCGGTCTGGATGCTCGTCGTCCTCGTCGTGCTCATCGCCATCGGCGGCCCCGGCTCGATGATCGGCTTCGACCTGGCCCGCACCTTCAACCCGCCGACCCGCATCGGCAGCGCGTCGGGGATCGTCAACACCGGTGGGTTCATCGCGACGCTGACGGCGGTGGCGCTCGTCGGTGTCGTCCTCGACCGGGTGGCACCCGCCGGACCCTCGACGTGGGACGTCGACGCCTTCCGGGTCGCGATGACGGTGCAGTACCCCGTGTGGGCGCTCGGGATCGTGCAGATCCTGCGCTACCGGCACAAGGCGAGGCGGGCCGCGCTCGAGGCCGACCCCGACGCGTACGCCGCCATGCAGGCCGGCCGCTCCGTCACCTTCCACTGACCCCACCGCTCCGCGCCTCCAATCGTCGAGAGGCCACGTTCTGTGGGCGCTGACCCGTCGAGTGGCCACGCTGATCGGTCTAGCCTGCTCGGGAGGAGGAGCGATGGCGACGTGGGCGGACGTGGACACCCTGGCCGGGCGGCTGCCGGGCGCGGTGCTCGGGGTCGCCCACGAGGGCTCGCCCGCCTGGCACGCCGGACGGCATACGTTCGCTCGTCTGCGCTGGGACGACGACGGGCGCGAGCTCGTCCAGGTGTGGACCGGGGAGATGGACACCGAGCAGGCGCTCGCCGACCGGCGCGACACGTTCGTGCGGGTCGACAGCTTCCGCTACCGCGTCACGATGTGGGCGCGTCTCGACCGCCTCGACCGACGGGAGCTGGCCGAGCTGCTGCTCGAGTCCTACGACATCCGCGGCGGTCGCCGTCGGCGCGGTGACACCGACCTCACCGACCTCCTTCGCTGAACCGTCGAAAGGCCACGAACCGGGGTCTCGCCCTGCGGGGCGGCCCGGTTCGTGGCCTTTCGACGGGTGGAAGCGGTCGGGGTCAGGCGTCGCCGACGGTGAGGGCCTCGGCCTCGGTCCGCGACGTGACCTCCTCGGCGCCGTGCCCGGGTGCCTCGTCGAGAGCGCTGATGATCCGGCGAGCCGTGAGGAGCACGAGGACGGCCAGGACGACGGCGGCCGAGCCGACCCAGAAGGGCAGGTGGATCGACTTCTCGCCGAGGTTGCCGGCGAGCCACGGGGCGACCGCTCCGCCGCTGAAGCGGACGAAGGAGTATGCCGCCGAAGCCACCCCGCGCGGGGCGGGGGAGACCTTCATGACCGTCTCGGTGATCAGGGTGTTGTTCACGCCGAGGAAGGCGCCGGCGAGGATGACGCCGACGACGAGGACGGTCTTGTTCTCGGTCCAGATCGCCATGGCCGCGAGGATGACGGCGAAGCCGAGCAGTGCGCCCACGATGCCGGCCATCGTGCCGAAGCGGCGCTGGATCATCGGAGCGACGAAGACCGACGTGATGGCGAGCAGGACACCCCAGCCGAAGAAGATGAAGCCGACCTCGTGCGCGCCCATGGCGAGTGGGAACGGCGTGAACGCGAGCAGCGTGAAGAAGCCGAAGTTGTAGAGCAGCGCCGTGATTCCCACGGTGAGCAGGCCGCGGTGGCTCAGGGCACGCAGGGGGGCCGTGATCGTCGTCGGGCTCTCGGCCGGCGGGGTCTTCGGCAGCGTCGTCAGGGTCGCGATGAAGGCGACGGCCATGAGGACGGCGACGCCGTAGAACGGCCAGCGCCACGAGATGCCGCCGAGCCAGCCGCCGAGCAGCGGGCCGGTCGCGATGCCGACACCGAGGGCGGCCTCGTAGAGGATGATCGCCTGCTTGACCGAGCCGGAGGCCGCATTGACGATCGTCGCGAGGGCCGTCGCGATGAAGAGGGCGTTGCCGAGGCCCCACAGGGCGCGGAAGGCCACGATGCCGCCGACGGTGTCCTGGCTCCCGGCGAAGGCCGCTCCGACGATGATGAGCGCGAGGCCGAGCAGCAGGGTGCGCTTGGCGCCGACGCGGCTGCTGACCCAGCCGGTGCCGAGCATCGCGACGCCCATGACGGCGAGGTAGCTCGTGAACAGGAGCGAGACCTGCGACGGTCCGGCGCCGAGCTCGTCGGCGATCGGCTTGAGGATGGGGTCGACGAGGCCGATGCCCATGAAGGAGATCACGCAGGCGAAGGCGATCGACCAGACGGTCTTGGGTTGGCGCCACATGGTGGTGGTCATCCGTCCTTTCGGGTGGGGTGGGGGACAGGCGCGTCCGCCGCAAGGGCGAGCAGCTCGTCCATGACGTCGATGGCGACGCGGACCCGGTCGAGCGCGGGTCCGTCGAGCTGTTCGAGGGCGGGCGAGAGAACGGCTAGCCGGGCCCGGCGCAGGCTCTCGACAGTGGCGTGGCCCTCGTCGCTGAGGGAGATCACCGTGGCGCGCGCGTCGTCCGGGTCGGACGCGCGGTGCACCCAGCCGGACGCCTCGAGGCGCTGGAGCTGGGTCGTGATCGTCGGCTGGCTGCTGTGATCGGCCGCCGCGAGGGCGCTGACGCGGGAGGGCCCCAGCTCGTCCAGCAGGGCGAGCAGTCGGGCCTGCGCGAAGGGCACGTCGAAGGAGGCGTGCCGGCTGGCCCAGCGCGAGAGTCGCGCGGCCGAGCGGAGCAGGTCGTTGCCCAAGGTGGTCGGTTCGGTCACTCGCTCCAATTTACATAGACAACCTATGCATATCAAGTCCAGACGTCATCGCCATGTGGCGGGGTGCTCACCCGAGTGGGGGTGCGCTCTCGGCGCGGGCGAGAGGGCGGGCGCCGGGTGGCGCAGGACCGGGTCGTTCAGACGAGCTGGCGCAGCACGCCGTCCGCGACGTCGGACAGGTGGTCGAGGTCGGACAGGTCGAGGACCTGGAGGTAGACCCGCTCGGCCCCGACCGCCTCGAACGCCGCGAGCTTCTCGACGACCTCGTCGGGGGAGCCGGCGAGGCCGTTGTCGCGCAGCTCGTCGAGGTCGCGACCGATGGCGTCGGCCCGGCGTCGCAGCGTCGCGTCGTCACGGCCCACGCAGACGACCTGCGCCGCCGAGCACCTCAGCGAGCCGGGCTCCCGACCCGCCTCGCGAGCCACTCCACGGACCCGCTCGAAGAGCCGGCCCGCGTCGGTGGCCGACACGAACGGCGCGTTGAACTCGGCGGCATACCTCACCGCGAGCGCCGGCGTGCGCCGCTTGCCGCCGCCACCGATGATGATCGGCACGCCACCGGCCTGCACCGGCTTGGCGAGGGCGGGGGAGTCGACGACGGGGTAGTGGGTTCCCTTGTGGCTGAAGGTCTTCCCGGCCTCGGTGGTCCAGAGTCCGGTGATGACCGCGAGCTGCTCCTCGAGGCGGTCGAAGCGCTCGCCGAGCGGCGGGAAGGGGATGCCGTATGCCGTGTGCTCGGCCTCGAACCAGCCCGCGCCGAGTCCCAGCTCGACCCGTCCACCACTCATCTGGTCGACGCCGGCGACCTGGATCGCGAGCGGGCCGGGCAGTCGGAAGGTCGCGGACGTGACGAGCGTGCCGAGGCGGATCGTCGAGGTCTCACGCGCCAAGCCGGCGAGCGTGGTCCAGGCGTCGGTCGGTCCGGCTCCCCCGTCCCCGCCCATGGCGAGGTAGTGGTCGGAGCGGAAGAAGCCGCTGAAACCGAGGTCCTCGGCGGCGCGGGCGACGGCGAGCAGGTCGTCGTAGGTGGCGCCCTGTTGGGGCTCGGTGAAGAGGTGCAGGTCGACGGTCATGCCCCTGCAACGACGCGTCAGCCGCGAACAATCCCGTCGACGACGACCTCGAGCATGGGCCGCACGTCGAGGTCGGTGTGGCTCGTGTCGGCGACGCTCGCGACGCCGCTGACGAGGCGCATGACGTTGGCGGCGTCGACGCCCGGGCGCAGGTCGCCATCCTCGGCGAGGTGTTCGATGACGCGGCGGTTGGCGTCGCCCATGACGCGGCACTTGCGGTACATCGGGGACGCGGGGTCGTCCATGGCGGCGCAGATCTTGCTGGCCGCGCCGCGGTGCAGCGTGATGTGGTCGATGAAGTGCTCGAACCAGCCGAGGAGCATCTCCCGTGCAGGTAGGCCGGTGGCGATGGCGGCATCGGCGTCGGCGGACACGCGGTCGGTCCAGTCCTGCATGAGCGCGTCGACGAGCGCCTCACGGGTGGGGAAGTGGCGGTAGAGCGTGCCCGGGCCGACCCCGGCCCGCTTGGCGATCTCGTCGAGCGAGGAGTCGGTGCCGCGCTCGGTGAAGACGATCCGGGCGGTCGCGAGGATCTTGTCGTAGTTGCGCCTCGCGTCGGCACGCATCGGGCGGGGTGATTTCCCGTCGCTCTCCTGAGCGGGTGCGTCGGCTGGGTTCCCTTGGCTGCCAACGATTTCCGGCGACGGATCGAGCGTCGCCTTGCCGGTTCCGGCAGGCGTCACGAGAAATCCTCCTTGCACAAACGGAGACAGTCTCCGTATGGTGATCAAAGCAGAACCGGAGTGGTTCTCCGCTAATCGTAGCGCCGATCGTCGTCACAGAGGAGTCCGGCACCCATGACCACCACGATCCAGCCCACCCGACAGGCCCGTCGCGTCCACCTGTCGCACCTCGCCACCACGCACCGCGCGCCGCTCGTGCCCCGGGGCACCCACGGAGCCGAGGGCTCCCACGGCACGCAGGGTGCCGACGCCGGCGAGCGCCGCCGCACCCGCGCCACCTCCTTCACCCCCATGGCCCGCGACGTCACCGACGAGAGCTCGCGCCACCCGTCCTCGCACCACGAATCCTGAGGTCAGAGATGTCGACCACCACCACCGCACCATCCGTCACCCGACAATCCCAGCGCTCCACGGCCGAGCGTGCCGCCCGTCGCGGCGCCATCGGCCTCGGCGTCGTCCTCGTCGCCCAGCTGATGCTCGTGCTCGACGCCACCGTCGTGAACGTCGCGCTCCCGCACATCCAGACCGACCTCGGGTTCACCCCCGCCGGCCTCTCCTGGGTGCTCAACGCCTACACCCTCGCCTTCGGCGGTCTGCTGCTCCTCGGCGGCCGTCTAGGCGACGTCTTCGGCCGACTGCGCAGCTTCGAGATCGGCCTCGCGATCTTCACCGTCGCGAGCCTCCTCGGTGGCCTCGCCACGTCGCCCGCCTGGCTCATCGCCGCGCGCACCCTCCAGGGCGTCGGCGCCGCGCTCGCCGCACCGAGCGTCCTCGCCCTCGTGACGACGAGCGCCCCGAACGAGGCAGCCCGCAACCGCGGACTCGCCCTCTTCACGGCCGTCTCGTCGGCCGGCGCGTCCATCGGCCTGCTCCTCGGCGGCATCCTCACCGACTTCGTCAGCTGGCACTGGACCCTCTTCGTCAACGTGCCCATCGGCGCCGTCGTGCTCGTGCTCGCCCGCCGCTTCGTCACCGAGACGCCCCGAGTCCGCGGGCGCTTCGACGTCGTCGGAGCGGTCACCGCCACGCTCGGCTCGGTCTCGGTCGTCCACGGATTCATCAGCGCCGCCGACCGTGGGTGGACGGCGCCGCTGACGCTCGCGTCGTTCGTCGTGGGACTCGCCCTGCTCGCGCTCTTCGTGCGCACCGAGAGCCGGGTCGGCTCGCCCCTGCTGCCGCTCGCCCTCGTCCGCAACCGCACGCGCGGCGGAGCCCTCGTGCTCATGGCGCTCGTCGTCGGCGCGCAGTTCTCGACGTTCTTCCTCGTGACGCAGTACCTCCAGCTCGTCCTCGGCTTCAGCCCGGTCGCGACCGGCGCCGCGTTCCTCCCGCTCAGCCTCGCGATCTTCGCGACGTCGCGGGTCAGCGCCCGCCTCGTCGCCAAGGTCGGGCCGCGGCCGATGCTCCTCGTGGGCACGCTGGGGCTCACGGCGAGCTTCGTGTGGCTGAGCACCATGTCGACGACGAGCACGTATGCCGCCCACCTCCTCGGTGCGCTCGTGCTCAACGGCGTCTCCGCCGCTCTCGTCTTCATGCCGGTCACGGTCGTCGTCCTCGGCGGCGTCGACCGCGCCCAGGCCGGCACGGTCTCCGGGCTGCTCCAGACCGCGCAGCAGCTCGGTGGCGCCGTGGGCCTCGCCGCGATCGTCAGCGTCTACGCGTCGCAGGCGGTCCCCGGCCAGTTCGTGCCCGGCGTCGAGCCAGCGTTCCTCACGTCGGCGACCTTCACCCTCGTGGCGCTGCTCGTCGCGGCGTTCGTGCTTCGTCCCCGCCCGGCGCAGGCCGTGGCGGCACCGGCCGAGCCCTCGCGCGAGACGGCCGCCATGCCCGCCGCGGCCCCGGCGGAGGGTGCCGAGGCGAGCTGACGGCCCGCTCGGCGTGAAACGGCGCATGGTGCTGCGTCCGGCGGGGTCATCACCCCACCGGACGCAGCACCATCTGCGGCCTCATCGAGCGGGAGGCCCGTCGAGCCCGCAGCCACGCCCCGACGGACCGCGGGCGCTGCCGGAAGACGACGCGACCCCCGCGGCCCGGCTGGGCTGCGGGGGTCGGGCACACGGCATACGCCGGCGCGAAGCCGAGGGGAGCGGCAGGCTCAGTGGCCCTGCGGCATCGCCCAGCGGGCGGTCGAGGTGCCCTGTTCCTTGGCGCGCTCGAAGGCCTCGCCGATGATCTTCTCGGCGGCCTCCCGGTTGCCCCAGTCGGAGCCCTCGACGTGCTTGCCGGGCTCGAGGTCCTTGTAGCGCTCGAAGAAGTGCTGGATCTCCTTGAGCGTGAACTCGTTGACGTCGCTGATGTCCTGGACGTCGACGTTGCGCGGGTCGACGGGCACGCAGAGCACCTTGTCGTCGCCGCCGGCCTCGTCGGTCATGTGGAAGACACCGATCGGGCGGGCCTCGACGACGACGCCGGGGAAGACCGGCTCGGGCAGCAGCACGAGAGCGTCCAGGGGGTCGCCGTCCTCGCCGAGCGAGTCCTCGATGTAGCCGTAGTCGGCGGGGTAGGCCATCGGCGTGAAGAGGTAGCGGTCGAGACGGATCCGACCGGTCTCGTGGTCGACCTCGTACTTGTTGCGCTGTCCGCGCGGGATCTCGATGGTGACGTCGAACTCCACGTCTTCCCCTTCTTCACGGTCTTCGGGTGCTGTCTCGGGTGCGGCTCGGGTGCAGGAGCACCCGCCGGCGGCTGACAGAATCGTCCGCGACAGTGTGTCAGCAAGGGCGGTCTCTGCGCGAAACAGCGCGAAACAGCGACGGACGACGGACAGGGGGTGACGCGCCATGGCGCACGAGACGCAGCCGGGGCGACGCGGTCCCCGCCTCACCTACGGCATGGCCGCGGCGTGGTCGGTCGTCGCGATCCTGCTCGGGTATGCCGTCCTCGACGTCGCCGACGCCGCGCCCGGCGCGCTGACGGTCCAGCCGCTGCCGCCGCCCCCGCCCACCGAGACGGTCGCGACGCGGACGCTGCCCTCGGTCCCGCAGCCGACCCTGTCGACCTCGGTCGCGCCGCCGCTGCCCTCGCTGGCCGGCGACACCGCCGCCCCCACGGCCGCGGGCATCGAGCAGGCCCTCGCCTCGGTGCGCGCCCTGCCGGCGCTGCGCGACTCGGCCCTCGTCGTGCGCGACGGGCAGACCGGGGAGGTCCTGCTCGACCAGGGCGGCGACGAGCTGCGCATCCCGGCCTCGACGACCAAGCTGCTCTCCGCCGCGGCCATCGGCCAGACCTTCGCGCCCGACGAGACGCTGCGCACCGTCGTGCGCGAGGGTGACACACCCGACGAGATCGTCCTCGTCGCCGGCGGCGACTCTCTGCTGGGCCCCGGCAAGGGCGACCCCGACGCGGTGGCCGGCCGCGCCGGCCTGCGTGACCTCGCCGACCAGGTCGCCACGGCCCTCAAGGCCGGCGGCACCACCGACGTCACGCTCTACGTCGACGAGACGTATGCCGCCGGGCCGACGACGGCGCCGACGTGGGCCTCGACCTTCCGCAGCTCCGGCATCACCGGCGCCGTGGCGATGCTCGGGCTGTCGACGCAGCGGGCTCGCGGCGGGGCGCCCGGCCCGGCCGACCCCGTCGCCTCCACCCGGGCGGCCTTCGCCCGGCAGCTCGAGGCGCGCGGGGTCGACGTGACGCTGGCCGCGCGCGGTCAGGCTCCGGGGGTCCCCGGCTCGCCGATGCCGACGCCTGGCACCACCGGCGGGCCGTCCGCCACCTCGTCCGAGGGGGCGACGGCGTCCGAAGGGGCGACGGCGTCCGAAGGGGCGACGGCGTCGGACGGGGCGACGGCCGCCGACGGCGCGCAGGCACCGACCGCCGCGGCCGGCACGCCGACCGCGCCGGCGAGCGGCCCGGGTTCGGTCCTGGGCAGCGTCGAGTCCGCACCGGTGCGCGAGCAGCTGGCCCTGGCCCTCACCGACAGCGACAACGCGCTCACCGAGATCCTCGCCCGACAGGCGGCCTACCGCTCGGGCGCCGGCACCGACTTCGCCGGGGTCGGCGCGTGGGTCGTCTCGCAGGTGGCGGCCCTCGGCCTCGACACGACCGGCGTGACCCTCTCGGACGCGAGCGGTCTCTCCCGCGAGAACCGCGTCCGAGCCTCGCTCCTGTCCGACGTGCTCGTGCTCGGCTACGACGGGAAGCACGCCGTGCTGCGGCGGGCCCTCGACGGCCTCCCGATCGGTGGGCTCACCGGCACCCTGGCGGACCGGTTCACCGGCGCCCAGCACGACGCGGCAGGCCGTGCCCGGGCCAAGACGGGCACCCTGACCGGCGCCAACGCGCTCGCCGGGAGCGTCGTCGACGACGACGGTCGGCTCCTCGTCTTCGTGGGTATGGTCGCCGGAGTGGGAACCAACGACGCGCGAGCGGCGTTGGACCGTTTTGTAGCGGCGATCGCCTCGTGCGGGTGCCGCTGACGGGCCGGTGGGCCGCTCGGGGTCCTGGTGCACGACGGTGGTCGTGACCTCTCCGTGTGGCCGGCTGGGCCTCCCAGACACCTCGCGCGACGTCGACACCGTCACGGCACCGAAAGGGCTGGCATGACCGACACGACCCTCCCGACCCCCGTGGACGCCGGACGTCCCGATGGCTCGGGGGGTGGTGCACCGGCCGCGTCCGTCGACTACGAGTTCGCCAAGCGGACCGGACGGGCGATCGTGAACCCGGGTCCCCAGGTCTCGAGCGACGAGGCCGCGGCCATCGTCGCCGACCTGCGTGCGGCCGCCGCGTCCGCCGTGGCGCCGGTCGCCGAGACGAGTGCGCTGACGGCGCCCGCCGACGCGCCGGCACCCCTCGTCGTCGACCGCGCCGGCTGGATCAGCGCCAACGTCGACTCGTTCAGGTCGATGCTCGACCCCGTCGTCGACAAGCTCAACGCGACGAAGAAGTCGTCGACGAGCGCGACCGCCGCGGCGATCGGCGGCAAGGTCACCGGCGCCGAGATGGGCGGGCTGCTCGCCTTCCTGTCGAGCAAGGTGCTCGGGCAGTACGACCTCGCCCCCGGCGGCACGCCCCGGCTGCTCCTCGTCGCCCCCAACATCGTCGCCACCGAGCGACGTCTCGAGGTCGACCCCACCGACTTCCGGCGCTGGGTCGCGATGCACGAGGAGACGCACCGGGTGCAGTTCACCGCGGTGCCCTGGCTGCGCGACCACATGGTCTCCCGCACCCAGGCTCTCGCCGTCGACCTCGCGCCGACTCCCGAGGACCTCTCCAAGCGCTTCGAGCAGCTGACGAAGAACCTCCCCGAGGTGTTCAGCTCCGGCGAGGGCATCGGCCAGCTCTTCGCGACCCCCGAGCAGAAGGCTCGCATCGCCGAGCTCACCGCCGTCATGTCCCTGCTCGAGGGCCACGCCGACGTCGTCATGGACGCCGTCGGGCCCCAGGTGATCCCGAGCGTCAGCGAGATCCGCCGCAAGTTCGACGAGCGCCGCAGCGGGTCGGTCGGCATCGACCGCCTGCTGCGCAAGCTCCTCGGCCTCGAGGCCAAGATGCGCCAGTACCGCGACGGTGCCGTCTTCGTGCGGGCCGTCACCGACCAGGTGGGCCGCGACGGATTCAACGCCGTGTGGACCTCACCCGAGACGCTCCCGCGAGCGGCCGAGATCGTCGATCCGGACGCCTGGGTGCGTCGGGTCCACGGCTGAGCGATGCGAGGTCCCGCAGACATGCCCGGTCCCGACCCCGCCGTCGCCGCCACCCGGCTCGCCGTGCGTGAGCACCTCGCCGACGTCCCCGAGGGCGGTGTCGTCCTCGTGGCCTGCTCGGGCGGTCCCGACTCCGTGGCACTCGCCGCCGCGCTGGCCTTCGAGGCACCGCGCTCCGGCGTGCGCGCCGGCGCCGTCGTCGTCGACCACCGCCTCCAGGAGCGCTCCGCCGAGGTCGCCGAGGAGGCTGCCGCGCTGTGCCGCGAGATCGGCCTCGACCCCGTCGAGGTCGTCCGTGCCGACGTGCGCACGAGCGGCGCCGGCCTCGAGGCCGACGCCCGGTCGGCCCGCTACGCCGCCATCGAGGCGGCCGCCGACCGCGTCGGCGCCACCATGGTGCTCATCGGTCACACCCGAGACGACCAGGCCGAGCAGGTGCTGCTCGGGCTGTCGCGCGGGTCGGGTGCGCGGTCGCTCAGCGGTATGCCGGTGCGCCGCGACCGCTTCGTCCGTCCCCTCCTCGCCCTGCCGCGCGCCACGACGCTCGCCGCCTGCGCGGCCTACGGCATCAGCCCGTGGGACGACCCCCACAACAGCGACGACTCGTTCCGCCGGGTCCGTGCCCGCCGCCTGCTCGCGACCCTCGAGTCGGACCTCGGTCCCGGCTTCGGGGCAGCGCTCGCCCGCAGCGCCGACCTGCTGCGCGAGGACGCCGACTACCTCGAGGGCCTGGCCGTCCGGGCCCGCGCCGACCTGCCGACCGGTCCCGGCGGTGAGGGCGTCGACCTCGACGCGCTCGCCGCCCTCCCGCGGGCGATCCGCACGCGCGTCTGGCGGCTGCTGGCCGCCGAGGCCGGCGCACCGCTCGCCGACGTCAGCGCCGCCCACGTCGAGTCGCTCGACGCGCTCCTCACCTCGTGGCACGGCCAGGGCCCGCTCCACGTGCCGGGCGGCATCGCGGTCGCGCGCACCGGTGGGGCCATCGTCTTCAGCCCGCTGCGGCAGACCGCCAACGCCTGAGCGGGGTCCGAGCCAGAGGGCCCCCACGTCACGATCCGACGGTTTGGGGGCCGTGGCGCGCGAAAGTGGGTCCGGACGCCCCACGACCCGACGCTTTGAGGGCCGTGGCGCGCGAAAGTGGGTCCGGACGCCCCACCGCCCGACGGTTTGGGGGCCGTGGCGTGCGCGACCGCGGCGTCGTCGTGACGGAGCAGACGGCATACGCCCGCCTGGAGGAGTGGCTCGGGCGGCTGCTCGGCTGAGCCGGCGCGGCCCGCCTCCCCGGCGGGGACGGCACCCGCCCGCGTGCGGTTGAATGGACCCGCCCCGCACGACCCCGCACCACCCCCGCAACGCACTGAGGAGCCTTCGTGGACCACGAGCACATGGGAGATGACCTGGCCAAGGTCCTGCTCACCGAGGAGCAGATCCAGACCCGCCTCTCCGAGCTCGCCGCCGACATCTGGAGGGACTACGAGGGCAAGGAGTTCCTCCTCGTCGGAGTCCTCAAGGGTGCCGTCGTCGTCATGGCCGACCTCATGCGAGCCCTGCCCGGCACCGCGCCGATGGACTGGATGGCGGTCTCGTCCTACGGCTCCGGCACCAAGTCGTCCGGCGTCGTGCGCATCCTCAAGGACCTCGACACCGACATCAGCGGCCGTCACGTGCTCATCGTCGAGGACATCATCGACTCCGGCCTGACGCTCTCGTGGATCAAGTCCAACCTCGAGTCGCGCAAGCCCGCCTCGGTCGAGATCTGCACGCTGCTGCGCAAGCCCGACGTCGTCAAGGTCGACATCCCGGTCAAGTACGTCGGCTTCGACATCCCCAACGAGTTCGTCGTCGGCTACGGCCTCGACTACGCCGAGAAGTACCGCAACCTGCGCTGCGTCGGCACCCTGGCCCCGCACGTCTACGCCTGAGGGCGAGGGCCACCGGTGACCTTCTCGATCGTCGCCCGGCAGGGTGACGCGCACGGCATCGCCGTCGCGAGCAAGTTCCTCGCCGTCGGGGCGGTCGTCCCGGCCGCCCGTCTCGGCGTGGGCGCGGTCGCGACGCAGTCCTTCGCCCGCGTCGCCTACCTCGACGAGCTGCTCGGGCGCCTCGCTGACGGCGAGCCCGCCGACGAGGCGCTCTCCGCGGCGACGGCGCTCGACGAGGGTCGCGAGACCCGCCAGGTCGGCGTCGTCGGGCTCGCCTCGGCCGCGACCTTCACGGGCTCGGAGTGCAACGACTGGGCCGGCGGCGTCGCACGCGACGACGGCGACACGGCATACGCCATCCAGGGCAACATCCTCACCGGGCCAGAGGTCGTCGAGGCCATGGAGCGCGCGTGGCACGACACGGCGGGGGAGCCGCTCGCGCGCCGCCTGCTCGCCGCGCTCGTGGCCGGCGACGCCGCCGGTGGCGACTCGCGCGGTCGCCAGAGCGCAGCCATGTATGCCGTCGAGCCGGGTTCCGGCTACGACGCGTGCGGGGTGCTCGCCGACCTGCGCGTCGACGACCACGCCGACCCGGTGACCGAGCTGGGGCGCCTGCTCTCGGACTGGGAGATGTACTTCGGCAAGCCCGAGGACGTCGCGCCGCTCGAGGGCGAGCTCGCCGACGAGGTGCGCGGGCGGCTGGCTCGGGCCGGGTTCACCGACGCCGACGTCGCGACGGCTCTCGCCGACTGGGCGGGCAACGCGAACTACGAGGCGCGCCTCAGCCCCGACGGCATCGACCGCCGGGTCCTCGTGGCCCTCCGCACCGCCACCGACTGACCCACGCTGCGCGACCGAACGCCGCGTTCGATCTCGAACGCACCGTCAGAACAGCGAGTTCGGCACCGAACGCGGCGTTCGGTGGGGAGGTCGGGGCTCAGAGCTTGCCGGCCAGGCGGAGGAGGTACTCGCGGCGGTGCAGCGGGTCGAGGTCGGTGCGTGACCGCGTCGGCGGCGGCCCCACGACGGGTCGGTAGCCGTCGAACGCCGTCACGAGGTCGCCGAGCCCGCTCGTGAGGCCGGGCACGCGCTGCTGCAGCTCGTGCAGGCGCTCCGCCGGCACCTCGCCCCGCAGCCGCGTCACCGGTCCGAGCACCGTCGTCTCGCGCGGCGTCGCCCGCACGTGCCCGAGCATCGTCAGGGCCGCGCCGAGCACGTCGCTCGGCAGCTCGAGGTCGAAGCGGTGCACCGGCTCCTCGACCGCGGTGCCCGCGAGGCGCAGCGCCTCCATGAGCACGAGCGGCGGCGAGCGAGCGCTCGACCTCCGCGATGAAGTCCGAGTGACCAGGGGTGTCGACGAGGTTGACGGTGACCGGGTCGTCCGGCTCGCCGAGCTCGAAGGAGACCACGGCGGCCTTGATCGTGATCCCGCGGGCGCGCTCGAGCGCGAGGGTGTCGGTCTGCGTGCTGCCCTCGTCGACGCTGCCGAGCTCGGCGATGACGCCGGCGTGCAGCAGCAGGCGCTCGGTCAGGCTCGTCTTGCCCGCGTCAACGGGCGCGAGGATCCCGAGACCGAGGGTGCGTCCGGGACGCACGGGTGGGGTGGGTGGGGTGCCCACGGTGCTCCATGTCCTGTGCGTAGGTGTGGGTGACCTGCTCGGGTGACATGAAGCTGCGGCGCATCCCGGTGCCCTCTCTCCTCGGCCGTGCCTGACGTCGACGGGACCGTCGACGTCCCCAGTGCAGCAACGCGGGGGAGCGAGCGGCAACCGGTTTTGGGCCGGGAGCCCGGCACGCGGCATACGCACGCGGTGCGTCCGTCCACGGGCGGGACGTCGAACCCTGCGTGGGCTGGTTGGTCATGGGTCCGCTGCATGCGGAACACTGGTAGTTCGCCGGACGTTGTGCCGGTGGACAAACTCACCGGACGAGCAGGAGGACCGGGGCCCCACAGGCCTCGCACGTACATGGACGCTAAGCGGATTCTGCGCACACCACTGTTGTGGATCTTGGTCCTCATCAGCGCGCTCGTCTTCGGCATGATGTTCTCCGAGTCCGGCCCGCCCCGGATCGACACCTCGGCTGCCATGAAGCAGATCACCGACGGCAACGTCGAGTCGGCCAAGCTGCTCAACAACGAGCGCATGGAGCTGACCCTCAAGACGCCCTACACCTCGCCCGACGGCACCGTGAAGGACGCGAAGTCGGTCTACGCCTACTACGTCGATGCCCGCGGCACCGACGTCGTCGAGGCGCTCAACGCCAAGCCGCCGACGAAGGGCGTCGACGACCAGATCGACGAGCCCAGCTGGTTCGGCTCGCTCCTCTTCTCGATCCTGCCGATCATCATCATCCTCGGCCTCTTCTGGTTCCTCATGGGCCAGATGCAGGGCGGCGGCAACCGCGTCATGCAGTTCGGCAAGTCACGCGCCAAGCTCGCCACCAAGGACACCCCGAAGGTCACCTTCGCCGACGTCGCCGGCTGCGACGAGGCCATCGAGGAGCTCGAGGAGATCAAGGAGTTCCTCCAGGAGCCCGCGAAGTTCCTCGCCGTCGGCGCCAAGATCCCCAAGGGCGTGCTGCTCTACGGGCAGCCCGGTACCGGCAAGACGCTGCTGGCCCGCGCCGTCGCGGGTGAGGCGGGCGTGCCGTTCTACTCGATCTCCGGCTCCGACTTCGTCGAGATGTTCGTCGGTGTCGGCGCGAGCCGCGTCCGCGACCTCTTCGAGCAGGCCAAGGCCAACGCCCCGGCCATCGTCTTCGTCGACGAGATCGACGCCGTCGGACGCCACCGTGGGGCCGGCATGGGCGGCGGCCACGACGAGCGCGAGCAGACCCTCAACCAGCTCCTCGTCGAGATGGACGGCTTCGACGTCAAGACCAACGTCATCCTCATCGCGGCGACCAACCGTCCGGACATCCTCGACCCGGCGCTGCTGCGTCCGGGCCGCTTCGACCGCCAGATCGCCGTCGACGCGCCCGACATGATCGGCCGCCACCGCATCCTCGAGGTGCACGCCCAGGGCAAGCCCGTCACGGCCGACGTCGACCTGCTGGCCGTGGCCCGCCGCACGCCCGGCTTCACCGGTGCCGACCTCGCCAACGTGCTCAACGAGGCCGCGCTGCTGACCGCCCGCAGCGACAAGAAGGTCATCGACAACGAGGCCCTCGACGAGGCCATCGACCGCGTCATCGCCGGACCGCAGAAGCGCACCCGCATCATGTCGGCCAAGGAGCGCAAGATCACGGCCTACCACGAGGGTGGTCACGCCCTCGTCGCCGCGGCGCTCAACCACACCGACCCCGTCACGAAGGTGACGATCCTCCCGCGTGGTCGTGCCCTCGGCTACACGATGGTCATGCCGCTCGACGACAAGTACTCCACGACCCGCAACGAGATCCTCGACCAGCTCGCGTACGCCCTCGGCGGGCGCGTCGCCGAGGAGATCGTCTTCCACGAGCCGACGACGGGCGCGAGCAACGACATCGAGAAGGCCACGGGCATGGCCCGCAAGATGGTCACCGAGTTCGGCATGTCCGAGCGCGTCGGAGCCATCAAGCTCGGCCAGAGCACCGGTGAGGTCTTCCTCGGTCGCGACATGGGCCACCAGCGCGACTACTCCGAGGACGTCGCCCGCATCGTCGACGAGGAGGTCCGCTCGCTCATCGACACGGCCCACGACGAGGCCTACGCCGCGCTCAACGCCAACCGCGACCTGCTCGACCACCTCGTCCTCGAGCTGCTCGAGAAGGAGACGCTCAACGTCCACGAGCTCGCCGAGCTCTTCAAGCCGGTCGTCAAGCAGCCGGCCCGCCCGACCTGGCTCTCGTCCCAGACCCGTCAGCTCAGCGACCGCCCGCCGGTCCTGACACCGGCCGAGATCGCCGCCCAGAACGGCTCCGGCCAGAACGGCCACCTGCCGCCGCCGGTGCCGGCCGACAAGGTCATCGAGGACAAGATCGACGAGGCTGCCGCCGTCGGGGCGCACCCCCTCGCCGAGGAGCACCCCGCGGAGCGTGTCATCGAGGTGCCGGACGACCGTCCGGTCAACCCCGACGAGAAGGGCTGAGGCGTGGCGATCGACCAGCCGCGCGCCGAGGCGGCCGTGCGGGAGCTGCTCCTCGCCATCGGTGAGGACCCCGACCGTGAGGGTCTGCTCGACACCCCGGGCCGGGTGGCCCGCTCGTTCTCCGAGATCTACGCCGGGCTCGACATGACGGCGGCCGACGTGCTCGGCACGACGTTCGAGATCGACCACCAGGAGCTCGTCATCGTGCGGGACATCGAGCTCTACAGCACGTGTGAGCACCACCTCGTGCCCTTCCACGGGGTGGCGCACGTCGGCTACATCCCGAGCAAGGACGGCCGGGTCACCGGGCTGTCCAAGCTCGCCCGGCTCGTCGAGGTCTTCGCCCGCCGTCCCCAGGTGCAGGAGCGGCTCACGTCTCAGATCGCCGACGCGCTCGTCGAGCACCTCGACGTGCAGGGCGTCATCGTCGTGGTCCAGGCCGAGCACCTCTGCATGTCGATGCGAGGCATCCGCAAGCCCGGCGCGAGCACCATCACCTCGGCGGTGCGCGGCCAGCTGCGCGACCCGGCCACTCGAGCAGAGGCCATGGCGCTCATGCTCGAGGGCAACAAGTGACCGACGGCCCGACACCCGCACCACCAGCCACGACACAATGGCGCCCATGACCGCGCGCCGCCCCGACCTCGACGCGACGTCCCTGCTCGGCGTGCGCGACCGCACGCTCGTCATGGGGGTCGTCAACGTCACGCCCGACTCCTTCTCCGACGGCGGGGAGTGGTTCGAGCAGGACGCCGCCATCGCGCACGGGCGTGACGTGCACGCCGCCGGCGCCGACATCGTCGACGTGGGCGGCGAGTCCACCCGTCCGGGGGCCGAGCGCCCGTCGGTCGAGGAGGAGCTGCGCCGCGTCGTCCCCGTCGTGACGACCCTGGCCGCCGAGGGGGCCGTGGTCTCCGTCGACACGATGCGTGCGTCGGTCGCGCGGGCCGCCGTCGACGCCGGCGCCTCGATCGTCAACGACGTCTCAGGTGGTCTGGCCGACCCCGAGATGGTCCCCTGGGTGGCCGCCAACCGGCTGCCCTACATCGCGATGCACTGGCGCGGACACAGCACCGAGATGCAGTCGCGGGCCGTCTACGACGACGTCGTCAAGGACGTCCTGCGCGAGCTGGGGGAGCGGCGCGACTCCCTCCTCGCGGGTGGCATCGACGAGGAGCGCCTCGTCCTCGACCCCGGTCTCGGCTTCGCCAAGAACGCCGACCACAACTGGGCCCTCATGGCGGCGCTGCCCGCCCTCCACGACCTCGGCCAGCCGATCCTGCTCGGCGCCTCGCGCAAGACCTTCCTCGGGCGCCTGGGACGCGACGAGGGCGAGGCCCCCCGGCCTGCCGCCGAGCGTGACGTCGAGACGACCGCCACGTCGGTCATGGCCGCGATGGCCGGGCTCTGGTGCGTCCGCGTCCACGACGTCGCCTCGACGGTGCGTGCACTCACCGTCGTCCAGGCCGCGCTCGAGCACGTCCCCGACGACCCGACCGACGACCTGACCGACGACCTGAGCGAGGGCCTCGACCGATGACCGACCGCATCGTGCTGCAGGGCGTCTCGGCCCGCGGCAACCACGGCGTCCTCGACGTCGAGAAGCGCGACGGACAGACCTTCCTCGTCGACGTCTCGATGGTCTGCGACCTCGCGCCGGCCGGGCGCACCGACGCCCTCGGAGCCACCGTCAACTACGCAGAGGTGGCCGACGACGTCGTCGCCCGGATCACGGGGCCGTCCTTCGACCTCATCGAGCGCCTCGCCGAGGTCATCGCGGACGACGTCCTGCGCTACGACCTCGTCGAGTCCGTCGAGGTCGTCGTGCACAAGCCCGAGGCGCCGGTCGGTCACCCGTTCACCGATGTCCAGGTCTGCGTCGAGCGGAGGAACGCCGCCCACGTCGTCATAGCCCTGGGCACCAACCTCGGCGACCGCGGACAGACGCTGACCGACGCGGTCGCCGCTCTCACGGCGTTGCCGGGGCTCACCGTGACCTCGGTCTCCGACATCGTCGCCACCGACCCCGTCGGTGGTCCCGAGCAGCCCGAGTACCTCAACGCCGTCATCACCGCCCGGTCGCTGCTGCATCCGCGCGACCTGCTCGTCGAGCTCCACCGCATCGAGTCCCTGCATGGGCGCACCCGCGAGATTCGCTGGGGCGCAAGGACGCTCGATCTCGACCTCGTTCAGTACGGCCTTCCCGGTGGACTCCGCGAGGTCGTCAGTGACGACCCGCAGCTGACCCTGCCCCATCCGCGCGCCCACGAGCGCGCGTTCGTCCTCGTGCCGTGGCTGGACGCCGACCCGCGCGCCACGCTGCGCGTCTCCGAGGGCCGTGACGGCATACGACCGGTGGCCGACCTCCTGGCCGACCTCGACCGATCGGGCGTTCGTCCCGGTCCCCGATGGGAGCAGCAGTGAGACCCCACTCCGGTATCCGCGTCACGACCCTCGTGCTCGCGGGACTCGCCATGACCGTGGTCGCGTGGCTCGCGCTGCGCTGGATGATGTCCGGCGGCAGCGCCGTGCCCGAGCCGGGATGGGTCGGCGCCGCCGCGATGCTCTTCCTCACCGGCGGGCTGGTCCTCGCCGGCTGGCAGGTGCGCAAGGTCCGCGACGGCTCGCCCAACCCCGCCATCACGCCGCTCCGCGCCGCCCGCACGCTCGTGCTCGGCCAGGCCGGGGCCCTGACCGGGTCGGTCCTCGTCGGCTGGTACCTCGCCAACGCGCTCGTCCTGCTGCCCGACGCCGACGTCGACTCCCAGCGCGGGCGCATCCTGCCGTTCGTGCTGCACGCCGTCGTGGCGCTGCTCCTCGCGGTGACCGGCATGCTCGTGCAGAGCTGGTGCCGACTGCGCCCCCGCGACGACGAGGACGACGACCAGCCGCCGGGCTGATCGTCGCCGGCGTCAGGTGGTGCCGGCGACGGTGATCGTCGAGGTGGGCGCCGGCGTGGTGTCGACCGACGGCGGCTGGGGCGGCCCGTCCGGCGTCGTCGTGCGCGTGGGCCAGGGCGGCGGGATCGTGTCGACGGTGTCCTCGTCGGAGCAGGCTGCCGCGAGCGTGACCGTCGCGGTGATGACGGTGACGGCGACGGCACGCAGGACGGTGGCGCGCGAGACCCGGGCGGACGGCATACGACCCCTCACTTGTCGACGTCCCCGACGACGAAGAACATCGAGCCGAGGATCGCGACCATGTCGGCGATGAGCTGGCCGGGCAGCATCTCGCTCAGCACGCTGACGTTGTTGAACGACGCCGACCGGAGCTTGAGCCGCCACGGGGTCTTCTCGCCGCGGGAGACGAGGTAGTAGCCGTTGAAGCCGAGGGGGTTCTCGGTCGCGCAGTAGATCTCTCCCTCGGGCACCTTGAGCACCTTGGGGAGCTTGACGTTGATCGGCCCCTGCGGCAGCTGGACGAGGCGGTCGAGGCAGGCCTGGGCGAGGTCGAGGGACACGTGCGCCTGCTCGAGGAGCACCTCGAGGCGCGACAGGCAGTCGCCGGCCGTCCGGGTCACGACGCGACCGGGGCCCTTGTCGCCGAAGAGCTCCCCGTAGGCGAGGTAGGGCGCGTCGCGGCGCAGGTCGACGTCGAGCCCGCTGGCGCGCGCGATGGGGCCGGAGACGCCGTACGCCTGGACGGTCGACAGCGGCAGCACCCCGACCCCGCGCGTGCGGGCCTCGAGGATCTCGTTGCCGACGATGAGCCGCTCGAGATCGGGGAGCCGCTTGCGCACGTTGGCGATCGCCTTGTCGACGCGGCCCATCCAGCCGGCCGGGAGGTCCTCCTTGAGGCCTCCGACGCGGTTGAACATGTAGTGCATGCGCCCGCCCGAGACCTCCTCCATGACCGCCTGGAGCTCCTCGCGCTCGCGGAACGCGTGGAAGACCGGCGTGATGGCGCCGAGCTCGAGCGGGTAGGAGCCGAGGAACATCAGGTGGTTGAGCACCCGGTTGAGCTCGGCGAGGGCGGTGCGCGCCCAGACGGCCCGCTCGGGCACCTCCATGCCGAGCATCTGCTCGACGCCGAGCACGACGCCGAGCTCGTTGGAGAAGGCGCTCAGCCAGTCGTGCCGGTTGGCGAGGACGATGATCTGGCGGTAGTCGCGGACCTCGAAGAGCTTCTCGGCGCCACGGTGCATGTAGCCGACGATCGGCTCGGCACTGATGATCCGCTCGCCGTCGACGACGATGCGCAGCCGGAGGACGCCGTGCGTCGCGGGGTGCTGCGGCCCGATGTTGAGCACCATGTCGGCGGTCGCGAGGCCGCCCGCGCCGATGCCGACGGTCAGGGCCTGACGCTGGCTCGGCGACGAGGCGGTGGTCTCCGTCATGGGCCCGAGCCTACGGCCCACGCCATGGTCGTATGCCGTGTGGCCCTCCCGGGGGCACGCCCGGTCGGGCAGAGTGTGGGGGTGACCGACGTGTTCGACCTGCGCGACCCCGCCTTCGTGGCCGAGCCCTACGGGGCGCTGACCGCTGCCCGTGAGCAGGCGCCCGTCCTGTGGCACGAGGGCCTGGGCCTGTGGGTCACGACGACCCACGCGGCTGCCAACGACGTCCTGCGCGACCGGCGGCTCGGGCGGATCCTCCGTCCGCGCTCCGAGGGTGACGACGCGTGGACGACGTTCGACTGGTTGCACGCCGACTCGATCCTCGACTCGGAGCCGCCGAAGCACACGCGCCTGCGCCGACTCGTCGCCGGAGCCTTCGGGCGTGGTCACGTGGCGCGGCTGCGTCCACGGGTCGAGGAGATCGCGGCCGGCCTGCTCGACGACGTCGTGCGCAGTCTCGACCGCGACGGCCGCGTCGACGTCATCGCCACCTACGCCGAACCGCTGCCGGTCCTCGTCATCTGCGAGCTGCTCGGCGCGCCGACCTCGGACTGGAAGCGGCTGCGCGACTGGTCGCAGGCCATCGTCCGGATGTACGAGGTCGACCCGGACGACGAGGCCCAGCGCGACGCCCAGCGCGCGTGCGAGGAGTTCGCCTCCTACGTCGAGGAGCTCGCGACCGAGCGCGCCTCCGCCCCCGGCGACGACCTGCTGACCTCTCTGGTCCAGGAGCGGGACGGTGGCGACCGCCTCTCGCCGCGCGAGCTCGTCGCCACCGTCGTGCTGCTGCTCAACGCCGGGCACGAGGCGAGCGTCAACGGCTTCGGCAACGGTCTCGCCTCGCTCCTCGCCGATGCCGGACAGTGCGACGCGGTGGTCGCCCGCCTCGACGACCCGGCTGCCGTCGAGCGCCTCGTCGAGGAGATGCTCCGGCACGACTCACCGCTGCACCTCTTCGAGCGCACCGCCACCGCCGACGTCGAGCTGCACGGCGTGACGGTCCGGCAGGGCCAGAAGGTCGCGGCCCTGCTCGGCGCCGCCAACCGCGACCCTGCCGTCTTCGCCGAGCCCGACCGCTTCGACGCGTCGCGGGAGCCCAACCCGCACCTCGCCTTCGGCGCCGGCATCCACTTCTGCCTCGGGGCGCCGCTGGCCCGGATGGAGCTGCAGATCTCGACCCGCGCACTGCTCGAGCGGCTGGGACCGCTCGAGGTCGTCGAGGCGGTGCGGCGACCGACGTTCGTGCTGCGGGGCTACGAGCGGCTCGTCCTCGCACCGAGCGCACGACCTGACCGGATCACCGACTGACGGGAGAACGACATGGGTGAGCTGACGCCCTACATCTGCGTGGCCGACTCGAGGGCTGCGATCGAGTGGTACCGCGAGCACCTCGGGGCGGAGGTGACCGTCGAGCCGATCGTCATGGACGACGGGCACGTCGGGCACTGCGAGCTGGCCGTCGGCGGCGCCCGGTGGATGATGTCCGACGCGTTCGAGTCCGCCGGGGTCGCCCCGCCGGACCCCGCCCGCGGCAACGCCGTGACGCTGCACCTCACCGTGCCGGACGTCGACGACCTGTGCCGCCGCGTGCAGGACGGGGGCGGGACCCTCGACCGGGCTCCAGAGGACAACCCGCCGATCGGCCGTCTCGCCGTCTTCCACGACCCCTTCGGGCACCGTTGGTTCCTCAACCAGCCGCTCCCCGAGCCCGTGCCGGAGCCGGGTCCGGAGCCCGACTGAGCCGCTCGCCGGAAGGCGTCAGGCGCGGTCGGCCCCGCGCCCACGCAGGACGAGAAAGCCGCCCACCGCGAGGAGCACGACGGTGCCGACGATGGTGAGCAGGATCGGCACGAGGAGCGAGCCCTGTGCGTCGTCGGCGCCGGCGGCGGGCTTGACGTGCACCGTCGCGCCCGCCGTCGCGGTCGACCCGTCGAGCCCGATCGTCGCGTGGAAGGAGAAGGTGCCCGTGACGGGGTGGCCGTCGTCGGAGGTGACCCGGTAGGAGACGGTGTAGTCGCCACCGGGTGCGTTCGGCGCGAGGGCCTGCGTGACGTCGCGGCCCTCGATCGTCGGGCTGCCGGACGACACGGGTCCCGACGGCCCGGTGACGACGACCTGGGTGCCGATCGCGAGCGGGGCCTCGGAGAAGGTGAGGACAACCGCGCCCGGCAGCTGCGTGACGCTCGTCCCGTCGGCCGGGTTGGTGCGCTCGAGGACGTCGTGCGCGAAGGCCGTGCTCGGCAGCGCGACGAGGAGTCCGAGGGCGAGCAGCGTGGAGGCGAGACGACGCATGCCGTTCAGGTTACGTCGTGCCCCGGGACGCGCTTCAGCGCCCACCGGAAGCCGCCGAAACCGTCCCGGGCGAGCAGCCGCGCCTCGGTGCTCGTCCGTTCCAGGGCAGCGAGGTAGCCGAGCGGGTCGGTGGTCGCGAGCGTGTGCGGCGGCGTGGCGCCCGTCAGCCCGAGCGCCTGCAGCGCCTCCCGCTGGGTGAGCACCTCGTCGGCGTCGAGGGTGTCCATGGCGACGTGGGCCGTCACGTCGCACGAGCCGTCGGGCACGGGCGTCGTCAGGTGGCCGCTCGCGTATGCCGTGAGCGTCCCCCCGGACGGACGCGCCGTCGCCGTGTGGCCGTAGTCCACGGCGAGCAGCATGCCGTCGTCGACGCGTGAGACGAGGTCGGCCCAGGCCTCGTCGCGGGCGAGGCCGATCTCGAGGCGGTCACCGGGTGTGCTCGTGGGCCAGTGGGCGTCGGCCCAGAGCCGGTCGGCCTCGCCGAGCGGGCGGCCGAGCGACTCGACGCCCGTCCCGGGGTCGACGAGCACCTCGCACGCCGTGCCGCCGGCGTCGACCTCGGCGACCGTGCACGGCACGACGTCGAGCCACTCGTGGGCGATGACGAGGGCGTCGCGCAGGCCGGTGAGCTCCGGAGGCAGGGCTGCGCCACCGGGGGAACGGAGCCACTCCACCCGGTCGTCGAGCCCCTCCGGCCGGTCGACGACGTCCACCGCCACCACCCGCGGTGGGGGTGATGCAGCGCGACCCGGCGCGACGGCACACCTCGACCCGAGGAGTTCGAGGGCGGCGACGAGGTGCGTCGCGAGCTCGCCGCGGCCCGCGCCGACGTCGACCACGGCCGAGGGGAGCGCCGGGCCGTGCTCGGCGGCCCACAGCGCCAGCAGGGCCTCCGCGAGCACGCGTCCGGTCGGCCCGTGCGCGGCCGTCGTGAAGTGGGCTGCCGGCCCACCGCGCGCCACGTAGAAACCCCGCCCGGCGGCATACAACGCCTCGTGCCACGCCTCGCGCCAGGGAAGGGGATCCACGCCTGCCGACTGTAGGCGATAGCGTGCCGTGGGTGAGCACCCCGCACGAGCGTCCCGCGCGCTTCGACGTCGGCATCGTGGGCGCCGGTCGCGTCGGGGCCGTCCTCGGAGCCGCCCTCGCCCGGGCCGGACACGTCGTCAGCGGCGTCTCGGCCGTCAGCGAGGAGAGCCTCGAGCGTGCGGCCACCCTGCTGCCGGGGGTGCCGGTCAAGCCGATCCCCGAGGTCGTCTCCGGCGCGCACCTCGTCGTCCTCGCCGTGCCCGACGACGCGCTCGCCGACCTCGTCGCCGGGCTCAGCGCCACCGACACCTTCACGCCCGGGCAGCTCGTCATGCACACGTCGGGGGCACACGGCATCTCGGTCTTCGAGGCGGCGGCCGACAGCGACATCGTGCCCCTGGCGATCCACCCGGCCATGACGTTCACCGGCACCGAGCTCGACCTCGACCGGCTCCACGACTGCTGCTTCGGCGTGACGACGCTCGACCTCGCGCGGCCCCTCGGTGAGGCGCTCGTCATCGAGATGGGCGGCGACCCGGTGTGGATCGCCGAGGAGGACCGCGTCACCTACCACGCGGCCCTCGCGCACGGCTCGAACCACCTCGTGACGCTCGTGGCCCAGTCGATGCAGCTGCTCGGCGAGGCCGGCGTCGACGACCCGGCGCGCGTCCTCGAGCCGCTCCTGGCGGCCGCGCTGTCCAACACCCTCCGCCGGGGTGACGCAGCCCTCACCGGTCCGGTGGCGCGCGGCGATGCCGGTACCGTGGCCGGGCACGTCGCGATGCTGCGCAAGGTCGCCCCGGACATCCGCCCGACCTACCTCGCCCTGGCCCGCGCGACGGCGCAGCGGGCCCTGCTCAGCGGCCGCCTCCGCGCCTCCGACGCCGGCCCGCTGCTCGAGCTGCTCGCGCACGAGGAGGACCGACCGTGACTGACACCACCGCCGCCGGCACGACCGCCGGCGCACGCGCCACGACGCCCGTCGTGGCGCGCACGAGGGACGAGCTGCGCGAGGCCCGGGCGGCCCTCGACGACGGCGACGTCGCCGTCGTCATGACGATGGGCGCCCTGCACGAGGGGCACGCGACCCTCATCCACCAGGCGCGCAAGAGCCACCGCCACGTCGTCGTGACGATCTTCCTCAACCCGCTCCAGTTCGGGCCGAAGGAGGACCTCTCGCGCTACCCGCGCACCTTCGACGCCGACCTCGAGATCTGCACGGCCGCGGGCGTCGACCTCGTCTTCGCCCCGACCCCCGACGTCATCTACCCCGACGGCGACCCCGGGGTGCGCGTCTCCGCCGGGCCGCTCGGCGACGTCCTCGAGGGCCAGGCCCGACCCGGCCACTTCGACGGCATGCTCACCGTCGTCGGCAAGCTCATGCACCTGACCCGGTGCAGCGCGGCCTACTTCGGGCAGAAGGACGCCCAGCAGCTGCTCCTCATCCGACGGATGTGCCGCGACCTCGACTTCCCGGTGCGCGTCGTGGCGGTGCCGACCGTCCGCGAGCCCGACGGCCTCGCGATGTCGAGCCGCAACACCTACCTCACCGACTCCGACCGCGAGACGGCCCTGTGCCTCTCGGCCGCGCTCAGGGCCGGTGCCGATGCCGCACCCGAGGGGCCGTCGGCCGTCCGGCGGGCCGCCCGCGCCGTGCTCGTGCGCGAGCCTCTCGCCCTCGTCGACTACCTCGTGCTCGTCCACCCGGACACGCTCGAGGACGTGCCGGAGTGGTACCGCGGCGAGGCGCTGCTCGCCGTGGCGGGCCGAGTGGGTACGACCCGTCTCATCGACAACCTGCCGGTGCTCGTCGGCCCCGGCGGCGGCGCGCTCGAGACCTTCTCCCAGCCCTGAGCTCCCCTCCACCACAGACTATTTCGAGGACATTGTCGTGCAGCGTTTCATGCTCCACTCGAAGATCCACCGAGCGACGGTGACGCAGGCCGACCTGCACTACGTCGGCTCCCTGACCATCGACCGCGACCTGCTCGACGCCGCCGACCTGTGGCCGGGTCAGCAGGTCGACGTCGTCGACGTCGACAACGGCAACCGCCTCACGACGTACGCGATCGAGGGCGAGCGCGGCACGGGCATCGTCTGCATCAACGGCGCGGCAGCCCGGCTCATCTCGCCCGGTGACACGGTCATCATCATCGCCTACGCCGCGATGGACGATGCCGAGGCACGCACCTTCGAGCCGCAGGTCGTCTTCGTCGACGACCACAACCGCGTCGTCGAGGTGGGGCACGATGCAGGTGACGTGCCCGACGGCTTCGGTCTCATGACCTCCGCCGTCACCGGGCGCCACCACGAGTACCAGGACTGAGAGGCCAGCCGTATGCCGCAGAGCGGGCTCCCCGACGTGACCGTCCCCCGGCGGCTGCGCGCGCCCGCGCCCGGCTGGACGGCCACCGCCGACGTCATCGTCGTCGGCTCCGGCGTCGCCGGCCTCACGACGGCCCTCCGGCTGCGGCGCAGGGTCGACCGCGTGCTCCTCGTGACGAAGACGGTCCTCGACGAGGGCTCGACGGCGTGGGCGCAGGGCGGCATCGCCGCCGTCATGTCGCCGGAGGACAGCGCCGCCGAGCACATCCACGACACCCTCGTCGCGGGTGTCGGCCTCTGTGACGTCGACGCCGTGGAGGCGCTCGTGCACGAGGGCACCGACGCCGTCTGGGACCTCATCGCGCTCGGGGCGGAGTTCGACCGCGGCGACACCGGTGGGCTCTCGCTGACCCGCGAGGGTGGCCACCACCGCGACCGCATCCTCCACGCCGGCGGCGACGCGACGGGCCGCGAGATCAGCCGGGCCCTCATCGCCGCGCTCGACCGGGTCCGTGACGACCCCGGCATCGAGGTCATCGAGCACGCGCTCGTCGTCGACCTGCTCACCGATGCGGACGAGCGCGTCTGCGGGGTCACGCTCCACGTCATCGGCGAGGGTCAGGTCGACGGTGTCGGCGCCGCGCACGCGCGAGCCGTCGTGCTCGCGACCGGCGGCCTCGGCCAGATCTACGCCTCGACGACGAACCCGTCCGTGGCGACCGGCGACGGCATGGCCGCCGCGCTGCGGGCCGGTGCCGTGCTCGCCGACCTCGAGTTCGTCCAGTTCCACCCGACGGTGCTCTGGCTCGGCGAGGGCTCGCGCGGACAGCAGCCGCTCATCTCCGAGGCCGTGCGCGGCGAGGGTGCCTTCCTCGTCGACGAGGCGGGCGAGCGCTTCATGCAGGGCCAGCACCCGCTCGCCGACCTCGCGCCCCGCGACGTCGTGGCCCGCGCCATCATCGCCCGGATGCGCGAGACCGGCACCGACCACGTCTACCTCGACTGCCGCCACCTCGGCGCCGAGTTCCTCGAGCAGCGCTTCCCGTCCATCGTCCAGCGCTGCCGCGAGCTCGGCTTCGACCCGGCGACGCAGCTGCTCCCCGTCGCCCCGGCGCAGCACTACGCGAGCGGGGGCGTGCGCACCGACCTGCGTGGACGCTCCACGCTCGAGGGCCTCTACGCGTGCGGCGAGACCTCGTGCACCGGCGTCCACGGCGCCAACCGGCTCGCGAGCAACTCGCTCCTCGAGGGGCTCGTCTTCGCCCGCCGCATCGCCGACGACCTCACGGCCCGGCTCGGCGCCGGCGAGCTCCTCGAGACGACGCCCGTCGCACCGGGCGGTGAGCCGGAGCTGATCCGCGGCAAGCGCCGCCTCGACGTGCAGCGCGCCATGACCGCAGGGTCCGGGACGGTGCGCTCGGCAGCCTCGCTCGCGGCCACGCAGGAGACCCTGGCCACGCTCGCGAGCCGTGCCGTCACCGACGACGCCGACAAGCAGGGTGGACCCAAGAGCTGGGAGACGACCAACCTGCTCCACCTCGGACGAGCGCTCACGTATGCCGCCGCGCTGCGTGACGAGACCCGTGGCGGCCACGTGCGCGAGGACTTCCCGGCCCGCGACGACGCGCACTTCCTGCACCACGTGCACCTCCGGCGCTCCGGCTCCGGTGTGCTCGAGGCGACGGTCGTGCCGGTCCCGCGCGCCAACCTCGACGGTCTCGACCTCGACGGCTCGGTGCCGCTCGACGTGCTCGACGAGGACCGCGCGGACGGTGCGGTGACCGCGAAAGCGGCTGTGCGGCATACGGGATCGGCTGAGACGAAGGAGACGCAGTGAGTGGCGACGGGCTGAGCGGGTTCCCGCACGAGTGGGCGCGAGAGCTCGTCACGGTCGCGCTGCGTGAGGACCTCGGTCCCGAGGGCGTCGACGTGACGACGCTGGCGACGATCCCCGCGGACCAGACGCGCACCGCCGAGATCGTCGCTCGCGGACCCGGTGTCGTCGCCGGCGTGCCGGTCATCGGGCTCGTGCTGGCGGCGGTCGCCGAGAAGGTCGGCGGCGAGGTGCCGACGGTCGAGGTCGTGGGCGACGACGGGTCGCGGCTCGAGCGCGGCGACGTCATCGCCCGGCTGACCGGACCGACCCAGGTGATCCTCGTGGCCGAGCGGACCATCCTCAACATCATGAGCCGGCTGTCCGGCGTGGCCACGCACACGCGCCGGTGGGCCGACGCGCTCGAGGGCACGTCGACCATGGTGCTCGACACGCGCAAGACGACGCCGGGCATGCGCTGGCTCGAGAAGTACGCCGTGCGCTGCGGCGGCGGCACCAACAAGCGCATGGGCCTCTACGACGTCGCGATGATCAAGGACAACCACAAGCTCGCGGCCGGCTCGGTGGCGGCGGCGTACGCGCTCGTGCGCGACCGCTTCCCCGAGGTCGACGTGCAGGTCGAGGTGACGACGCCGGCCGAGGCGCAGGAGGCCTACGACGCCGGGGCGCGCTTCATCATGTGCGACAACATGACGGTCGACGTGCTGCGCGAGACCGTCGAGCTGCTCCGCGGTGCCGGCGAGCCCGTCGAGATCGAGGCGACCGGCGGGCTGACGCTCGAGGTCGTGGGGGAGTACGCCGCGACCGGCGTCGACTTCGTGTCGGTCGGCGGCCTGACCCACAGCTCGCCCATCGTCGACATCGCCCTCGACCTCACCGACTGAACCGTCGAAAGGCCACAAACCGGGCCCCCCAACCGTCGAAAGGCCACAAACCGGGCCCGGTTTGTGGCCTTTCGACGGTGTGAGGTGCGGGGCGGGGACGGGGGCGGCGGGCGTAGCCTGCGAGGCAGGAGGGTGCCGTGGGTGTCGTCGACGAGCTGGTCCGCGCCAGAGCCGAGTTCGAGCGCGGTGAGTGGTCCGCGGCCCTGGACCGCTGGTCTGCCGTCGACGTCGACCGGCTCCCGGCTGCCGACCTCGAGTCCGCTGCCGCCGCAGCCCACCTGCTCGGCCGGATGGCTGACGCCGTCGACCGCTACCGGCGCGCCTTCGACGCGCGCCTGGCCGAGGACGACACCGCCGGTGCGGCCCGCTGCGCCTTCCACCTGTCGATGATCGGCCGCACGAGCGGCGACCACTCCGCGGCCGGCGCGTGGCTCGGTCGCGGCGAGCGCCTCGTCGAGGCCCTGCCCGACGGCAGCCTGGAGTCCGGCTACGTCGCGTTCGCGCGGATGTTCACCCACCTCGGTGCGGGGCGCTTCGGGGAGGCCCACGCGTGCGCGGTCGAGGCGACCGAGGCCGGCCGTCGCCATGACGACGCCGGCCTGCTGTCGACCGGGCTGTGCGCGCAGGGACGGATGGCCATCTACGGCGACCGCGTCACCGACGGGCTCTCCCTCCTCGACGAGTCGATGCTCGAGGCGACGACCCGGACCCTGGCGCCGGTCATGCTCGGGCACGTCTACTGCACCGCCATCGAGGGCTGTCAGGAGGTCTCCGACCTGCGCCGCGTCGTCGAGTGGACGCAGCTGCTGCACCGCTGGTGCACCGACCAGCCCGGCCTCGTGACCTTCACCGGCCAGTGCAGCCTGCACCGCGCCCAGGTGATGCGGGCCCACGGCGTGTGGGACGCCGCGCTCGACGAGCTCACGGCTGCCATCGAGCGCTACCGGCTCGCGAGCGCCACCGACGCCGTCGGCCAGGCCGCCTGCGAGCGCGGCGACGTGCTCCGCCTGCGTGGCGACCTCGAGGGAGCAGAGGAGGCCTACCAGCTGAGCGCGGAGCACGGCTACGACCCCCAGCCGGGATCGGCCCTGCTCTGGCTGGCCCGGGGGCGGACGGCTGCCGCCGGGGCGGCGGTGCACCGGCTGCTCGGCGAGCCGGGGCCGGCGGTGCGACGCAGCCGGGTCCTGCCGGCCGCCGTCGAGGTGCTGCTCGCGGCGAACGACGTCGACGCGGCGCGCCAGTGCGCGCGCGAGCTCGAGAGCCTCGCGGAGTCCTTCGGGTCCGAGGTGCTCACCGCGACGGCGGCCACGGCGTGGGGCCGGGTCGAGCTGGCTGCCGGCGACCCGGCGGGTGCCCTGCCCTACCTGCGCAAGGCGCACCAGGCCTGGGTGCGCCTCGACGTGCCCCACGAGGCGGCGCTGGCCCAAGCCGCCAGCGGTCGGGCCCTGCTCGCGCTCGGCGACGGCGAGTCGGCCCGGCGGTCGCTGGCGTCGGCACGCGAGGTGCTCGTGTCGCTCGGGGCCCGGCCGGACGTCGACGCCCTCGACCGGCTGGGCTCACCCGGAACGCGCCCCGCGGGCCTCACGGAGCGAGAGGTCGAGGTGCTCGGCCTCGTCGCCGAGGGCCGGAGCAACGCCCAGATCGCGGCGGCACTCGTGCTGAGCGACCGAACCGTGGCCCGTCACCTGAGCAACATCTTCACCAAGCTCGGCGTCGGAAGCCGCACGGCCGCAGCGGCTTTCGCCTTCGAGCACGATCTCGTACGCCGTCAGCCCTGACCGCGCCCAACCGCGAGGTGCCGGACCGGTCGAGACGCACGACAGGTCCGGCACCGTCCCTCCCCGCGCGGTTCAGCCGGCGGTCGCCTCCGCCTCGGACCGCGTCGCGGATGCACCAGCCGACCGCTTCGCGATGTGGCTCGCGACGTGTGCGGCGTCGCGGCCGACGCCGGGCAGCACCATCGAGGCGAACGCGTACTGGAAGGCGAGGCCGCAGAAGAAGAGGCCGGGCACGTCGGTCGACACGCCGCGGTACTCTCGCGGCCAGCCGTCGTCACCGATCACCGGGAGGTCGATCCAGTCGAAGCGCTGCTCGAACCCGGTGGCCCAGACGATGTTGGCGACGTCGAGGACGGTCCCGTCGTCGAGGGTCGGGCGGCCGCCGGTCACGCCGGCGACGCGCTGCACGTGTCGCTCGACACCGCGCGCCGCGAGGTCCTCGCGCTTGACCCGGAGCATCGGTCCGCCGTGGTGGCGGATCTCGGACATCATCCGTCGGCCGACCGGTGTGCGGCGCGTCAGCACGTGACGCCACGCGAAGAGCAGGAAGGGGAAGGCCACGTGCACCGCCGGCGTGTCCCAGCGCACCGGGATCTGGCCGCAGTCGCGCCCCGCCAGCACGGTGCGCCGACCCTCGGCGAGCTCGTGGGCGATGTCGCAGCCCGAGTGCGAGGCCCCGACGACGAGCACGGCCCCGTCGCGCAGCTGGCTGGGCCGGCGGTACTGGCTCGAGTGCAGCTGGAGGATCGACGGGTCGAGGTCGGCCGCGAAGGACGGCACGTGCGGAGCCCGGCCGAAGGTCCCCGTCGCGACGACGACGTTGCGACAGGCGATGCTGCCACGGTCGGTCGTGACGACGAAGCCGTCACCCTCGGGTGCGCCCGCGAGCCGCTCCACGCGCACGCCGAGCCGGACGGGCAGACGGAAGTGGGCGGCATACGACTGGAGGTAGGCCGCGACCTCGTCCTTGCCGGGGAACGACCGCGGGTCACCCGGGAACGGCATCCCGGGCAGGGAGTCGTGCCGGACCGAGGAGTAGAGCCGGAGCGAGTCGTACTGCTGGCGCCAGCCGTCCCCGACGGTCTCGTTGCGCTCGAGGAGCACGCACTCGTGTCCGCGCCCGACGAGCTCGTGCGCCGTGGCGAGCCCCGCCTGCCCCGCGCCGATGATGACGGTCTCGATGGTCTCCATGGTGTCCTCCCGGTGGTCGATGTCTCGACGGTAGGAAGGGCGGGCCGGTCGCCGCGTCGGCCGCGATGCCCATCCGCGGGGACGGGCGTGGGCAGAAATGACCACGGCGGCCCCTCGGCGGGGTACTGGTCGAGCGCGCGGCCGGCCGGAGGGAGCAGCAGCCAGCGGAGGGAGCGAGCGCACACCCGCCGAGGGTCAGTAGCGGCGGTGCCAGAGGTTGACGGCGTAGTCGACGCCGGTCGCGTCGGGGTGCTCGGCGAGGATGAGGTCGGCGTGCTCGGGCGCGAACTCGATGCCGACGACGGCCTCGAAGTCCTCGCGGGTGTCGAAGTCCCAGCGGATGTCGAGGCGCTCGCGCTGCCAGCCCCGGCGCTCCCAGAAGCGCTCGACGGCGCGCGGGTCGTAGCCCGGCAGCGCCCGGCGGAACCACTGGCCGAAGGTCGAGCGGGTCGCGTCGTTGTCGACGACGAACGCCGCACCGCCCGGCCGCATGACGCGGTCGAGCTCATCGAGCCCCGGCTCGCACCCCGGCCCGAAGAAGTACGCCCAGCGCGCGTGCGCCACGTCGAACGACCCGTCGGGCACCCCGATGGCGGCGGCGCCCTCCTCGCGGACCGAGACGGACGGCATACCCGAGATGCGTTGTGCGGCAAGGGAAGCGAGCGGCGGGTGCGGCTCGACGCCGACGACCGAACGCGCGTCGCGGGCGAAGAACGGCAGGTGGTAGCCCGTGCCGCACCCGATGTCGACGACGTCGAGACCCGACCAGTCGAGCACGGCGCGCATCGCGTCCTCGATGACGTGGGCGCGGTCGACGCCGCGATTCTCGACCTCGTAGACGTCGGGCGTCTCCCAGATGTTGGGGGAGGGGATGATTCCGGACTCGTCGCTCATGTGTTCCGCTGCGCCTCGATCGTGGCGGGGTGCACGAGCAGCGGCAGCAGCTTGCGCACGCCTCGCGCGCGGACGGCCTTGACCTGGGCGAGGTGCGCCTCGGCCCGGATGGCGAGCTCGGCGTAGGCGAGCGGCCCCATGAGCTCGGTCAGCTCGGGCGCGTTGGAGCGGTAGACCGGCTCGCGGCCGACGTGCGCCTCGGGGTTGCCGGAGCAGTACCAGTCGAGGTCGTGGCCGCCGGGCCCCCAGCCGCGGCGGTCGTACTCGGTGATCGTCACCTCGAGGTAGCTCGTGTCGTCGGGCAGCTCGACGGTGCGGAAGGTGCGCCGGATCGGCAGCTGCCAGCACACGTCGGGCTTGAGGGTGTGCGGCTCGACCCCGGTGAGGACCGCGTGCTGGTGCAGCGCGCACCCGGCGCCCGCGGGGAAGCCGGGTCGGTTGAGGAAGATGCACGCGCCGTCGACGACCTTCGTCTTGCGCGCGCCGTCCTCCTTCTCGGTCCAGTCGTCCTTGCTGCCCGTGGCGCGCCCGACGGAGTGGTACTCCCACTCGTCCTCGCCGAGGTCCTCGACGGCCTTGGCGACGCGCTTCCAGTCGTCCTTCTCGGTGAAGTGGGCGCCGAGGGTGCAGCACCCGTCGTCGGGCCGGCCGGCGTAGATGCCCTGGCAGCCGCTGCCGAAGATGCACGTCCAGCTGCTCGTGAGCCACGTCAGGTCACAGCGGTAGCGCTGGTTCGTGTCGGCGGGGTCGGTGAACTCGACCCAGACGCGGGGGAGGTCCAGAGGTGCTTCAGCCACCGGCTCACCCTATGCCGCCGACGTTTCCACCGTGCCGAGGACGCCCACCCCCTGGATGGTGCGTTGCGTCGGGCGACTGACTGCGTATGCCGTGTGCTCCCTCGCGAGGGAGCGTGGGCGTACGCTGGCGGTGGCGTCCAGGTCGCCTCCGGTGCGCGGGAAGGGGCTCAGCCTCCCTGGGGCACTTTCGTACGCGGTCCGACCTCCTTTCGGCCCGACGAGCGCACGCGGGCACGACGAGAGGAGGCCGTCATGGCCCTGTCCCTGCCCGCCAACCCCGACCTCGAGCACCTGCGCCGCGATGCGCGTCGGCTCCAGCGCGCCGTCCGGTCCGGCGAACCCGGAGCGCTCGAGCGAGTGGCGCGGTACCACCCCGAAGGACCTCCCGAGGACCCGGCGGCCTTCGCGCTCTCGGACGCCCAGCTCGTCGTCGCACGGACGTACGGCTTCCCGAGCTGGACGAAGCTGCTCGCCCACCTCCGCACGTCGCAGGACCTGACGCGCGACATGGAGGCCCTCGACGTCGCTGCACGAGCCGAATCCGCTGCAGCACAGGCTGATCCGGTGTCACTGGTGCCGGCCTTGGCCTGCCTGACGTACACCGCGCGCGATGAGCCCGCCCGGTGGGCGCGTGCCGAGCAGCTGCTCACCGAGGAGCCCGGCCTCGTCGCGCGCGACGTCGCCGTCGCAGCGGTCGCCGGCGACGACGACGCGCTGCGGGCCCACCTCGCGGCCGACCCCGGAGCGGCCACGCGCGACGTGGGCCCGTTCCGTTGGCCAGCGCTGCTCTACGTCGTCTACTCCCGCATCCGGCAGCGGGACCCGCTCGGCGCGGCACGGACGCTGCTCGACGCCGGTGCCGACCCCGACAGCGGCTACCTCTGGCACGGCCTCGCGACGCCCTTCACCGCGCTCACCGGCGTCTTCGGCGAGGGCGAGAGCGGGCGCGGCCGCCAGCCGAGGCACCCTGACTGGCACGAGCTCGCCGAGCTGCTGCTCGACCGGGGCGCCGACCCCAACGACCGCCAGACGCTCTACAACCGGATGTTCAACCGCGACGACAGCCACCTCGAGCTGCTCCTCGAGCGCGGCCTCGGCCGTCCTGCCTCCGAGGTCTGGACCCGTCGCACCGGCACTGCGGGAGAGACCGTCGACGAGATGATCGACCGTCAGCTGCGCTGGGCCGTGTCGCACGGGTTCGACGCCCGGCTCGACCTGCTCGCCCGCTACGGCCTCGACGGGGGGGAGCGTGAGCCCGGCGCCCAGGACGGGTCGCGCACCGAGCTCCCGCCGATCCACCGGGCCCCCACCCCCGACGCCGTCCGGTCGGCCGTGGTCTCGGGGGCGGACGTCGAGGCCCGCCACGACGGGCGCACGGCCCTGCACCAGGCGGCGTTCCTCGGGGACGTCGAGCTCGTCGAGGCGCTGCTGGCCGCCGGTGCCGACCCCCTGGCGGAGGACGACGCCCACGGCTCGACGCCGGCGGGCTGGGCGGAGTGGGCCCGCCACGACGACGTGGCCCGGCTCATCCGAGGCCGGCGGGACCGGCGCGCCGGTCCCGCCGCCGGGCGCCCCGACGCAGACGACACGTGACGACGCGACCCCGTCGGCCGGCACACGACAGCGCCACCGGCAGGCGGGGCTAGCGTGAGCACATGACGACGAGGGCCGGCAGCGAGGCGACACCGAAGGGCCGGGGCCGCCGCCCCGGAGGCACTGACACGCGTGCGGCGATCGTCGATGCAGCGCGAAAGTCTTTCGCGGCAAAGGGTTACGACAAGGCGAGCATGCGGGGGATCGCCCGTGAGGCCGGCGTCGACCCTGCGCTCGTGCACCACTACTTCGAGGGCAAGGCGGGGCTCTTCGCGGCCACGCTCGACGTGCCGGTCGACCCGGCCGAGCTCATCGCTCGCATCACCGCGGGCGACGTCGACCGGCTCGGCTGGCGGATCGTCGAGACCTTCCTGACGGTCTGGGAGCCGCCGGAGCGCCGCGACGCCCTCGTGGCCCTCGTCCGGTCGAGCATGACGAGCGAGGAGGCCGCGCGCATGCTGCGCGAGTTCCTCGGGCGCGAGGTCTTCGGGCGGATCGCCGCGAGCACGGGGGCTGCCGACCCTCAGCTGCGCGGTGCCCTGGCCGCGTCGCAGATGATCGGGCTCGTCGTGGCGCGCTACGTCATCCGGGTGCCGGCGCTGGCCGACGCGACGCGCGAGGAGCTCGTCGAGCGCATCGGCCCGGTGCTCCAGCACCATCTCGTGGACAGGGAGCCCGAGCGGGAGTAGATTTCATCACATGATGAATAACAGTGGTCCGGCGGTCGCCGTGAGCGGCCTCAAGGTCGTGCGCGGGAAACGTCGCGTCATCCCGGGCCTTGACCTCGAGATCCCCGGCGGCCAGGTCGTCGGCCTGCTCGGCCCGTCCGGCTCGGGCAAGTCCACGCTCATGCGCTGCATCGTCGGCGTGCAGATCGTCGAGTCGGGCACCGTCACGGTGCTCGGCCACCCCGCAGGCTCGCCCGTGCTGCGCGACCGCGTCGGCTACGTCACGCAGAGCCCCAGCGTCTACGCCGACCTCAGCGTCCGCGACAACGTCACCTACTTCGGTCGGGCCATCGGTCTGCGCGGCACCGAGCTGCGCGAGGCCGTCGACCGCACCCTCACCGAGGTCGACCTCGTGTCCTACGCCGACCAGCTCGTCCAGGACCTCTCCGGCGGCCAGGAGTCCCGCGTCTCCCTCGCCGCCGCCCTCGTCGGTCGACCCAGCCTGCTCGTGCTCGACGAGCCGACCGTCGGTCTCGACCCCGTGCTGCGCCGTGACCTCTGGGACCTCTTCCGCCACCTCGCCGAGCGCGGCCACTCGCTCGTCGTGTCGAGCCACGTCATGGACGAGGCGACACGCTGCGACCGGCTCGTCCTGCTGCGCGAGGGTCGCGTCCTCGCCGACGTCACGCCCGCCGAGCTGCTCCAGCAGACGGGCGCCGTCGATGCCGACGCCGCCTTCCTCGCCCTCATCGACGCCGAGACCGCACGGTCCGGAGAGAGGAGCGCGTCGTGAACGCCGGTCTCACCGCCGCCACCTCCGGCCGCGTCCTGCGCCAGGTGCGCACCGACCACCGCACCATCGCGCTCATCATCGTCGTGCCCTGCGTCCTGCTCGGCCTGCTCGCGTGGATCTACGACGGCACGCCCGTCTTCGACGCCATCGGGCCGGCCCTGCTCGGCGTCTTCCCGATGATCGTCATGTTCATCGTGACCTCGGTCGCGACCTTGCGTGAACGCCAGTCGGGCACCCTCGAGCGACTGCTCACCACGCCCATGGGCAAGGGCGACTTCATGCTCGGGTATGCCGTCGCCTTCGGTGCGCTCGCCGTCGTGCAGGCCGTGATCGCAACGGGATTCGCCGTGTGGGTGTGCCGTCTCGACGTCGCCGGACCGCTGTGGCTGCTCGTCGTCGTGGCCGTCTTCGACGCGGTCCTCGGCACTGCGCTCGGACTGCTCGCGAGCGGCTTCGCGCGCACCGAGTTCCAGGCCGTGCAGTTCATGCCGGCGTTCATCCTGCCGCAGTTCCTGCTCTGCGGGCTGCTCATCCCGCGCGACCAGCTGCCCACCGTGCTGGAGTGGGTCAGCAACGTCCTGCCGCTGTCCTACGCCGTCGACGCGATGAAGGAGATCGCGAGCAACGGCGACCCCGTGACCGCGGTGCTCGGTGACCTCGGCATCGTCGCGGCCTTCATCGCGGGAGCCCTCGCCCTCGCCTCGCTCACGCTGAGCCGCCGCTCCGCCTGACGGCATACGCCCTCTCGCCCCGCCCACCGAACGCAGCGTTCGGTCGCGAACTCAGTGGTCTGCCAGCGCGTTCGCCGTCGAACGCCGCGTTCGGTGGGAAGGGTGCGGGCCCCGGGCGCGGGCCCTGCCCGGCACTAGGGTTGGGGCATGCGCCTGGGCGTCATCGACATCGGGTCCAACACGGTCCACCTCCTCGTCGTCGACGCACACCCCGGCGCGCAGCCGCTGCCTGCCTTCTCGCACAAGACCGAGCTGCGCCTCTCGGAGAGCCTCGAGGCCGACGGCCGGGTCAGCGACGCGACGGCCGACCGGCTCGTCGCCTTCATCCGCGAGTGCCTCGACGTCGCGGAGGACCAGGGCGTCAGCGACCTCTTCGCCTTCGCGACGTCGGCGCTGCGCGAGTCGCCGAACGGCGAGGCGATCATCGAGCGCGTGCGCACCGAGACCGGCGTCGAGCTCGAGGCGCTGAGCGGTGCGGACGAGGCGCGGATGACCTTCCTCGCCGTGCGTCGCTGGTTCGGCTGGTCGAGCGGGCGGCTGCTCGTCGTCGACATCGGCGGCGGCTCGCTCGAGCTGGCGAGCGGTCTCGACGAGGAGCCCGACGTGGCCCTCAGCCTGCCCCTCGGCGCCGGACGCCTGACCCGTGAGCGGCTGCCCGGCGACCCGCCCACGGAGGCGGCCGCTCGCGAGCTCCGCTCGCACGTCCGGTCCAGCCTGGCCGAGCAGGTGCGCCCGCTGCTGACGTCCGGCAGCCCCGACCGCGCGGTCGGCACCTCCAAGACGATGCGCTCACTGGCGCGCATCGCCGGTGCCGCGCCGCGCGCCGACGGCCCGTTCGTGCCCCGGACCCTCTCGCGCGACGACCTCCGCGCGATCGTCGCCCGCGTCGGGCGCCTCGACACGGCCGCGCGCTCGCAGCTGCCTGGCGTCTCCCAAGGGCGGGCCCGTCAGCTCTACGCCGGGGCGCTCGTCGCCGAGGCCGCGCTCGACCTGCTCCAGGTCGAGCAGCTCGACATCTGCCCGTGGGCCCTGCGCGAGGGCCTCATCCTCCGTCGCCTCGACCACCTCACGTCGTGATGCGGCAGATCGACGGCGCACGCACGGACCGGCCCGGGCCCGCCCCGGGTGCGTGGCGCAGAATGGCCGCATGACCATCCGGGTCGGCCTGTCGACCGCCTCGCTCTACCCCGACAACGCCGCGACCGCCTTCGCGACCGCCGCGCGGCTCGGCTACGACGCGATCGAGGTCATGGTCTGGACCGACCCGGTCACGCAGGAGGCCGGGGCGCTGCGGGCGCTGTCGGAGCTGCACGAGCTGCCCATCGTCTCCGTGCACGCGCCGACGCTGCTGCTGACCCAGCGCGTGTGGGGCACCGACCCCTGGGGCAAGGTCGACCGCTCCATCGACCTCGCGCTCGAGGTCGGCGCCGGCACCGTCGTCCTGCACCCTCCCTTCCGCTGGCAGCGGGAGTATGCCGCCGGGTTCGTCGACGGGGTGGCGCGGCGCGAGCACGAGTCGGGGATCAGGCTCGCCGTGGAGAACATGTACCCCTGGCGCACGGCCCGCCGCGAGGTCATGGCCTACCTCCCGCACTGGGACCCGGTCGGCCAGCCCTACGACAACGTGACGCTCGACCTCTCGCACACCGCGACCGCGGGCTCCGACGCGCTCCTCATGGCGCAGTCGCTCGGCTCCCGGCTCGCGCACCTGCACCTCGCCGACGGCCTCGGCTCCTTCCTCGACGAGCACCTCGTCCCGGGGCGCGGGGCCGAGCCGTGCAGCGACGTGCTCGAGCACCTCGCCGACAGCGGATGGGGCGGCGACGTCGTCGTCGAGGTCTCGACGCGCAAGGTGGGTCGCGACCAGCGCGAGGTCGACCTCGCCGAGGCGCTGGCCTTCGCCCGGCTCGCGCTCGTCCCGACCCGAGGCGCCAGCCGCATCTGACGGCCCTCGAGCCGCAACACACCGAGCAGGTCGCAGCTCACCGGCATCGGATCGCGGTGGGTCGTGACCTGCTCGGTGTGTTGCCTCGCAGTGGTGGGGTGGTGTGGACGGCTCAGGCGGTCGTGGGACGCCAGCCGCGGGGGCGCACCGAGACCATGTCGACGCTCGCGTCGGGTCCGGCGTCGATGGCCAGGCGTGCGGCCCGGACGACCGAGGCGACGTCGAGGTAGGAGCCCGAGTCGTACTCCGCGCCCTCGAACTCGACGAGCTCGCGCTGCATGTCGGTGTCGACGCGACCGGGGTGCAGCGAGGTGACGCGGACGCCGTGCTCGCGCTCCTCCTGGCGCAGCACGTCGCTGAAGGCACGCAGGGCGAACTTCGAGGCGCAGTAGGCGCCTGAGGCCGGGGTCGCCGTCAGGCCCGAGCCCGAGTTGACCGTGATGACGAGGCCGTGGGCGCTGCGGAGCGCGGGCAGCAGGGCTCGCGTGATCGCTGCGACGGCGACGACGTTGACCGTCATCGAGTCGACCCAGTCCTCGACGGGAGCGTCGGTGACGGTCCCGTTGCGCAGGACCCCGGCCGAGTGGACGAGCACGTCGACGCGGGACAGGCGGGGGACGAGGGCCTCGAGGGCGGTCTCGAGCGACCCTCCGGGCGAGCAGTCGGCGAGGTCGGCGACGAGCCCCTCGGCCGACGGGAGCGACGCGACGACGTCGGCGACCGAGTCGGCGCTGCGCCCGCCGACGACGAGGTGGTGCGTGTCGGAGAGGTTCCGCGCCAGGGCGAGCCCGATGCCCCGCGTGCCGCCCGTGACGACGGCGATCGGCCGCCCGTCCAGGTTGGATGCGGGGGTGTCGGACGTGGGCGCAGAGCTCATCCCGCCACCCTACGAGCCCCACGCCCGACTGTGGTGGGGCGCTCACTCGAGGGGTTGGGCGGGGGCGTGACCACGGGGCCACTCGACGGGGTGGGATGCCGCGGATGTGGGACGACGGGGCCACTCGACGGGGAGTCTGGTGCGTCGCGGGGGGCGGGAGGGCGGCATACGCCGTCCTTGGGCGCGCGCGGGGTCAGGCGAGGCCCAGGGCCTGCGCCTCCTCCCAGAGGTCGTCGCGGACGCGCGGGTGGGCGCAGTTCTCGATGATGTCGTGGCACTGGTCCTTCTCGCTGCGGCCCCACAGCGGCGCGACCCCCAGCTCGGTGACGATGGCGCTCTGCTGGAAGCTCGTCACCGGCTCGTCGAGCAGCGGCACGATCGTCGACACGTCGGCGCGGGGGTGCCACGAGCGCAGCGCGATGAACGACTGGCCGCCGGGGGAGTGCAGGGCGCCGACGATGAAGTCGGTCTGCCCGCCGAAGCCGGAGTGGATCCGGGCGTTGATCCGCGAGGCGTTGGCCTGGCCGAACAGGTCGACCTCGAGGGCCGTGTTGACCGACGTCATCTGTCGCTGCGAGGCGATGAGCCCGGGGTCGTTCGTCTTCTCGGTGCGCATCATCCGGACCCGCGGGTTCCCGTCGAGCCAGGCGTAGAGGTCGGTCGAGCCGAAGCTGAACGACGTGACGAGCGGGTGGTCCTGGTCGAGGGCGCCGGCCTCGTCGAGGGCGAGCACCCCGTCGGAGAACATCTCCGTCCACATCCGGATCCCGCGGCGCGAGGTGAGCGCCGAGAGCGTCGCGTCGGGCACCGCGCCGATGCCGAGCTGCATCGTCGCGCCGTCCTTGACCATGGCGGCGACGCGCTCGCCGATGAGACGACTCTCGGGGTCGGGCTCCGTCGCGGCGTGCGAGGGCATGGGCGCGTCGACCTCGACGAGCAGGTCCACGTGCTCGAGAGGCACCTGCGCATCGCCGAACGTGTAGGGCATCTGCGGGTTGACGACGGCCACGACGAGGCCGCCACGAGCGCGGCACGCCTCGAGGGCGGCGGGCAGGACGTTGACCTCGAGGCCCATGCTCACCTGGCCGTTGCGCGGCGGCGCGCAGTGGAGCAGCACGGCGTCCGGCGGGAGAGCCCGGCCGTAGAGCAGCGGCACGAGCGACAGGCGCGACGGCACGTAGCGCAGGCGGGGGTGCCGACGCATACCGGGGCCGACGAAGCACGTCTCGACGGTCACGCCCTCACGGGCGGGCAGCCCGGCGGGCGCGTTGAGCGCGTGGAGCACGTAGGTCGGCTGCGCCGCGTCGAGCGCCCGGACCGCCTCCCACGGGACCGCCATGTTGCCGCTGACGACGACACGAGGGTTCTCCGGGAGCGTTCGAAGCCGCTGGGTGAGCTCGTCGATCGTCGCCGTCCGCACCCCTTCATCCTCGCGCAGCGCGCGCCGTGGCGAGGGCGTATGCCGTCCGGCGTGACGAACGTCGCCCCGACCATCCGCGCAGGGCGGGGCCGGGGCGACGACGGTGCGGGGCCGGCGGGTCAGCTGGCCTTCTTGGTGGCTGCCTTCTTCGTCGTGCTCTTGGCTGCGGCATTCTTCGCGGTCGTCTTCTTGGCCGTGGTCTTCTTGGCCGCGCTCTTCTGCGTCGTGGTCTTCGCAGCGGTCTTCTTCGCGGGCTTCTCGGCGTCGGCGTCGGAGCCGGCGTCGGAGGCGCCCGCGCCGCCGGTCTTGGCGGCCTTGGCCTTGTCGACGCTGCGCTGCAGGGCCGCGAGCAGGTCGACGACCTCGGTCTCCTCGCCCTTGGCCTCGGGCGTCTCGGTGATGTCGCCGCCCTCGATCTTCGTCGCGACGAGCTGCGTCACGGCCTCGGCGTAGTCGTCCTCGAACTCGTCGGGCTCGTAGTCGCCCGAGAGCGAGTCGACGAGCGAGGACGCCATGGCGAGCTCCTTGGCCGTCGCGTGCGTCTCCTCCGAGAGCGACTCGAACTCGGGAGCCCGGACCTCGTCGGCCCACAGCAGGGTCTGGAGCACGATGACGCCGTCGCGCACGCGGAGCACCGCGAGGGTCATCCGGGTGCGCACCGAGACGGTGACGAGCGCCATCCGGTCGGCCTTCTCGAGCGCGTCGCGGAGCAGCACGTAGGGCTTGAGGCCGGTCTTGTCGGGCTCGAGGTAGTAGCTCTTGTCGAAGAGCAGCGGGTCGATCTGCTCCGACGGCACGAACTTCTCGATCGAGATCTCCTTCGTCGACCTCGTCGGGAGGCTCTTGAGGTCCTCGTCGGTGAGCACGACCATCTGTCCGTCGGCGGCCTCGTAGCCCTTGGCGATGTCGGAGTAGGGCACCTCCTCGCCGTCGATCGAGCAGACGCGTTGGTACTTGATGCGGCCGCCGTCCTTCTCGTGGACCTGCCGGAACTGCACGTCGTGGTTCTCCGTCGCCGAAAAGAGTCGGACCGGCACATTGACCAGGCCGAACGACACGGCGCCTTTCCAGATGGCTCGCATGAGAACAAGAATGCACCCATGCGCCCCATGCTCGCGACGCCCACGACGACCATTCCGGTCGGCGACCGCTGGCAGCACGAGGTGAAGTGGGACGGCATGCGGGTCCTGGCCGACGTCGTGGACGGCGAGATGCGCCTCTTCTCCCGCACGGAACGCGACGTCACCGTGGCCTTTCCTGAGCTGCGCGGGCTCGCCGACGAGTACGCCGACATGCTCCTCGACGGCGAGATCGTCTCGATGCGCGACGGCGTGCCGTCGTTCGCCGCGATGGCCGAGCGCTTCCACGTCACCGACGGCCGCCGCGCGGCGATGCTCGCCGAGGCGGCCCCCGTCACGTTGATGACCTTCGACCTGCTGCGGCTCTACGGCGTCGACCTCATGCCGCGCACGTGGACCGACCGGCGCGCCACGCTCGAGCGCCTCGAGCTCTCGGCCGCGCGCTGGCAGACGCCGCCGACGTTCGCCGACGGGGTGACGCTCCACGCCGCCACGAAGGAGCAGGGCCTCGAGGGCATCGTCTCCAAGCGCGTCGACTCCGTCTACGTCCCCGGGCTCCGTTCGCCCTACTGGCTCAAGTCGCCCCACCGCGGGACCGTCTCCGTCGTCATCGGCGGGTGGCGGCCGGAGGCCTCGGGCACCGTCTCCAGCCGCCTCGGTGCTGTCCTCGTCGGCGTCCCCGGGCCGGGCGGCCTGCGCTACCTGGGGCGCGTCGGCTCCGGCCTCGCCGGCAAGACCGGGCAGGCCCTGATGCGAGACCTGCAGACCCTCACGTCAGCCGAGTCGCCTTTTGCCACAGAGGTTCCCGCCGAGGACGCGAACGGCGCGACGTGGGTGCACCCGGTCCTCGTCGCCGACGTGCAGTCGCTGGGACTCAGCGGTCAGGGCAGACTGCGCCAGCCGGCATACAAGGGCCTGCGCAGCGACCTCACGCCCGGTGACGTCGACGGCCACGGGGACGGTGAGTGATGGCCTACCAACCGACCAAGGTCACGGTCGAGGTCGACGGCCGCCGGATGAAGCTGTCGAGCCTCGAGAAGGTGATGTACCCGAAGGCCGGCACGACCAAGGCCCAGGTCATCGACTACTACGCGCGCATCGCGCCCGTGATCCTCCCGCACCTGCGCGATCGCGCCGTGACGCGGATTCGCTTCCCCCACGGTGTCGGTGACATGCAGTTCTTCGAGAAGAACATCCCCGCGGGCACGCCGTCGTGGATCCGGCGGGCGGGACGCGACCCCGTCTTCCCGCTCATCGACGACCTCGCCGGGCTGACCTTCTTCGCCAACCTCAACTCGCTCGAGCTGCACGTGCACCAGTGGCGCTACGAGGGGGAGGGGCGCGACGCCGTGCCGCTGAATCCCGACCGGCTCGTCATCGACCTCGACCCCGGTCCCGGCACCGGGCTGCCCGAGTGCGCCCGCGTCGCGCTCGTCGTGCGCGAACGCCTCGGCCGCATCGGGCTCGACACGGTCCCGGTGACCAGTGGCAGCAAGGGACTCCAGCTGTATGCCGTCCTGCCCGGCGCGCACACGAGCGACGAGATCCGCGACACCGTCCAGCAGCTCGCGCAGGAGCTGACCAAGGCCCACCCGGACCTCATCGTGTGGAAGATGGCCAAGGAGCTGCGGCCGGGCAAGATCTTCCTCGACTGGAGCCAGAACGTCGCCGCCAAGACGACGGTCTGCCCCTACTCGCTGCGCGGGCGCGACCGTCCGACGGTCGCGGCACCGCGCTCGTGGGACGAGATCGAGTCGGGTGCCGAGGGAGGCGAGCTCGTGCAGCTGACGGCCGACGAGGTGCTCGACCGGGTGGCGCGCGACGGTGACCTGGCCGCGGAGATCACCGGCTGAGCGTTGCGGTGAGGGAGCTGCGGTGCGGCGCTGAGGCGAGGGGTGGGGCGGTGTCGCCGCACGAGGACGCGACGGCATACGTCCCCATGGCGCGCGAGAGGGCCCGGCACGTGGAGTGCCGGGCCCTCTGGCTGCGCCACTGACCGCGGTCAGTGGGCCTTGTCGTAGGCCGCCTGGACGTCGGCCGAGATACGGCCCCGGTCCGAGACGGTGTGGCCGTTGGCGCGGGCCCACTCGCGGACCGCGCCGAGGTCGCCCCGCTTGGCCGAGCCGGCACCCGCACGACGACGCGAGGCGGCCTTGGCCGAACCCGCCCGACGTGCGTGACCGGTCCACGTCGCGAGGTCGTCGCGAAGCTTGCGGGCGTTCTTGTCGGACAGGTCGATCTCGTAGGTGACGCCATCGAGGGCGAAGGTCACCGTCTCGGCAGCCTTTCCACCGTCGACGTCATCGATCAACACCACTTCGACACGCTGAGCCATGTTTCTCCATCTGAAGTTTGTTAGATATTCGGAGGGGATTCCGCGAATACGCGACTCGCGGGCAGGATCAATTTAGCGCGAAGACGCCGCACATGCATTTCCATCCAAAACAATGGCTCCGCTCGAGTCCTGAAAGCGATGTGCCCTCGCGTCCGGGAATGACGGAAAATGCCAAGTATTTGCCCTGGCGGGCCCTTTGTCGACGCTCGGCCTGCAGGCGCTCAGCGCTCTTTCGTCGGAGCGGCGTCGGCGCTCGGCGCCGCCGCATGCGACGTGTCCGTCGCGGCAGCCTCGCGGCGGTCGTGCTCGGCCTCCCACCGCGCCTGGGCGAGGCGCTCGCGACGGTCTCCCTCGAGGATGCTCTTGATGACGAAGTAGAAGAGCGCGCCCACGCCGATCGTCGGGACGATGGCGAGCACATAGGGCATGACCGATTCCATGCCGACATTTTCTCACGGCGCCACGGCCACCCCTCACGAGTGCTGTCGCACCCCGGCCGTACGGTCGTGCCATGGCTACGAGGACGACGACCCGGCGCACGCCCGGCTTCCGCTGCGGTGAGTGCGGGTGGACCACCGCGAAGTGGGTCGGACGCTGCGGCGAGTGCCAGGCGTGGGGCACGGTGGCCGAGACGGGCGCGCCCACGGCTGCCCGCACCACCGCGGCCTCCGTCGTCACCCCCGCGCTGCGCATCGCCGACGTCGACGTGACTCGTGCGGCCGCCCGACCGACCGGCGTGGCGGAGTTCGACCGCGTCCTCGGCGGCGGTCTCGTGCCCGGTGGCGTCGTCCTCGTCGCGGGTGAGCCCGGCGTCGGCAAGTCGACCCTGCTGCTCGACGTCGCCGCCCGCGCGGCCCGGTCGGGGTCCGAGGTCCTCTACATCAGCGGCGAGGAGTCGGCCGCGCAGGTGCGCACCCGCGCCGAGCGCATCTCGGCGATGGCCGACACGCTCTACCTCGCCGCCGAGACCGACCTCGCGACCGTGCTCGGCCACGTCGAGGCGCGCTCGCCCGGTCTGCTCGTCGTCGACTCGGTCCAGACCATCGCGAGTGCCGACGTCGAGGGCCAGGCCGGCAACGTCTCGCAGGTCCGCGAGGTGGCCGGCGCCCTCATCGCGGCGGCCAAGGCGCGCGGCATCGCCGTGCTCCTCGTCGGCCACGTGACCAAGGACGGCTCGATCGCCGGGCCCCGCGTCCTCGAGCACCTCGTCGACGTCGTCATCCAGTTCGAGGGCGACCGGCACTCGCGCTTGCGTCTCGTGCGCGCCGTCAAGAACCGCTTCGGCCCCACCGACGAGGTCGGCTGCTTCGACCTGTCCGACGTCGGCATCACCGGGCTGGCCGACCCGAGCGGGCTCTTCCTGTCGACGCGCGACCACGCGGTGGCGGGCACCTGCGTCACCGTGACGCTCGAGGGCCGACGGCCGCTCGTCGCCGAGGTGCAGGCGCTTGTCGCACCGTCCACGCTGCCGTCGCCGCGACGCACGTCGAGCGGTCTCGACGCCTCGCGGCTCGCGATGATCATCGCCGTCCTCGACAAGCGGGCCGGGGCGCCGGTCGGGTCACGCGACATCTTCGCGGCCACCGTCGGAGGGGTGCGCATCACCGAGCCCGCCGCCGACCTCGCCATCGTCTGCGCCGTCGCGTCGTCCGTCATCGACAAGCCGCTCGCCAGCGACGTCGTCGCCTTCGGAGAGGTCGGGCTGGCCGGCGAGGTGCGACGCGTCACCGGTCTCGACCGCCGTCTCGCCGAGGCGGCCCGGCTCGGTTTCCGCCATGCCCTCGTGCCTGCGGGCAGCGTCTCCGACTCCTCCGTGCCCGCCGGGATCCGCGCCGTCGAGGTCGCCGACGTCCCGCGGGCCATCGAGGCGATGGGACGCCTCGCCGGTGGACGGTCAACGAGCGCCCCGGCCGTCGGCACCGTCTAGACTGCGATCGACCGGGGTGGACGCGCTCGGCGCCCCCATTGCGAACAGGGAAGTGATGGACCGGAACGACGAGCTGCTGCTGCGTGCGGCCCTCGCCGCCGTGGCACCCGGAACGGAGCTGCGCGACAGCCTCGAACGCATCCTCCGTGGACGCACCGGAGCCCTCATCGTGCTCGGCTTCGACCGCGTCGTCGACTCGATCTGCACCGGCGGCTTCGTGCTCGACATGGAGTTCTCGGCGACGCGCGTGCGCGAGCTCTGCAAGATGGACGGCGCCGTCGTGCTCGACCGTGAGGGCACCCGCATCCTGCGCGCCGCGACCCAGCTCGTGCCCGACTCCCGCATCGAGACCACCGAGTCCGGCACCCGCCACCGCACGGCCGAGCGGGTCGCCAAGCAGACCGGCTTCCCGGTCATCTCCGTCAGCCAGTCGATGGGCGTCGTCGCGCTCTACGTCGGCGACCTCCGGCACGTCATCGAGGGCTCGCCCACGACCCTCTCGCGCGCCGACCAGGCCCTGCAGACCCTCGAGCGCTACAAGGCCCGCCTCGACGAGGTCACCGGCACCCTGTCCGCGCTCGAGATCGAGGACCTCGTCACCATCCGCGACGTCACGGCGGTTCTTCAGCGCCTCGAGATGGTGCGGCGCATCTCGGCCGAGATCCAGGACTACGTCGTCGAGCTCGGCACCGACGGCCGCCTCCTGAGCCTTCAGCTCGAGGAGCTCGTCGGCGGCCTCGGCAACGACCGCGAGCTCGTGATCCGGGACTACCTCCCGGCGACGAAGTCGGGGCTCACCCTCGGTGACGCGCTCGCCAACCTCCAGGCCCTCAACTCCGTCGAGCTGCTCGACCTCGCCGCGGGTGCCCGCGCCGTCGGCTTCTCGGTCGTCGGCGACAGTCTCGATGCCCCCGTGTCTCCGCAGGGCTACCGCCTCCTGACCAAGGTGCCGCGACTGCCCACCGCGATCGTCGACCGCCTCGTGTCGCACTTCGAGTCGCTCCAGCGCCTGCTCGCCGCCGGCATCGAGGACCTCATGCTCGTCGAGGGCGTCGGCGAGGGTCGCGCCCGCGCCGTGCGCGAGGGCCTGTCGCGGCTCGCCGAGTCGAGCATCCTCGAGCGCTACGTCTGACCGGCTCCGCCGCCGTCTCCTGCCGTATGCCGTCTGCCGAGGTCCCGCTGTCGCTGCTCCACGAGCGCGTCAACGCCTGGTACGCCGAGGCCGGGCGCAAGGAGCTGCCGTGGCGGGCACCCGACGCCAGCCCCTGGGGTGTCTTCCTCTCCGAGGTGATGTCGCAGCAGACCCCGCTGGCCCGGGTCGAGCCGATCTGGCGCGAGTGGATGGAGCGGTGGCCGACCCCGGCCGACCTCGCGGCCGCTGCACCGGGAGACGCGGTGCGCGCCTGGGGACGGCTCGGCTACCCCCGGCGGGCGCTGCGGCTGCACGAGGCGGCACGCGTCATGGTCGAGCGTCACGGCGGCGAGGTGCCGGACACCCCCGGGGGGCTGCTGGCGCTGCCGGGGGTCGGCGCCTACACGGCTGCGGCGGTGTCGTGCTTCGCCTTCGGCATCCCCGAGGTCGTCGTCGACACCAACGTCCGGCGCGTGCTGGCCCGCACCGTCGAGGGCAAGGCCTCCCCGAACCTCACGCTCAACCGGGCCGAGGCTCGGCTCGCCGCCGACTCGATGCCGACCGACGAGGCGACGGCGAACACGTGGAACGTCGCCGTCATGGAGCTCGGAGCCCTCGTCTGCGTCGCCCGGGGTCCGCGCTGCGACGAGTGCCCGGTCGCCGACCTGTGCGCCTGGAACCTGGCCGGTCGGCCCGCCTACGACGGACCGCCACGGCGGGGCCAGTCCTGGCACGGCACCGACCGTCAGGTCCGCGGTGAGCTCCTCCGCCGGCTGCGCGAGGCCCACGCGGCACTGCCGCTCACGCGTCTCGAGGACTCCGCAGACGACCGGGACCAGGTCATGCGGTGCCTCGACTCGCTCGTCGCCGACGGACTCGTGGAGCCCTTGTCGCGCAAGCGGTTCCGCCTCCCCGCCTGACCACCGTCCCCGCCTGACCACCGTCCCCGTCCCCGTCGAGTGAGCGCGCAACCCCACTCGCGTGAGCGCGCAACCCCACTCGAGTGGTCCCTCCGTCCCACGGGCCCCACCCGTCGATGCCTTCCCATCGTCGAGTGGCCCCGTGTCCCCGGCACGGATGTGACGTGTGTGACCCAGCGGCCACTCGAACGGCACGGGGCGCTCACTGGACTGGGGTGGGGCGCTCGCTCGTGTGGGGCGGGGCGCGCTTGGGTCAGACGTTGCCGAGGACGGATCGCACGTCGATGGCGATCACCACGCGCTCGGGGTTGGGGCGAGGCTCGCGGTAGCGGGCGGCATACCTCTGCTCGGCGTCGGCGACCGAGGCCGGGTCGTCGAGGACGCGGGCGGTGCCCTGGAGCGAGAGCCAGTGGCGCCCGTCGACCTGGCACAGCACGGCCGCGCACCCGGCGAGCGCGTTGCGGGCCTTGCGGCTGCCGCGGCTCGTGATGACGCGCGCGACCGACGTCGCCGGGTCCCACGTGAAGCCGACCGGCACGACGTGGGGCGAGCCGTCGGGTCGGAGCGTCGTCAACGTCGCGAGGTGACGCACCGACATGAACTCGAGGGCCTCGGGCGAGAGGTCGCGGGGAAGGGTAGCCACCTGCGACAGACTACGAGAGCCCGGCATGTCGCCACGCATCCCGTTGATCGTGGGCCGGCTCGTCGGTAGCGTGACCCCTTGTGCCTGCCCTCGTCCGTGCGTCGTGAAGACCTTCTGGCTGCTCGTCCGAGCCGGCTTCAGGAGGCACTCGACGTACCGGTTGGCCCTTCTCGCGGGGATGACGACGAACTCCGTCTTCGGCTTCATCCGCGCCTCGATCCTGCTAGCGGCGCTGGCGTCGGCCGGCACGGCCATCGGCGGCTACGACGCCCCGACGACCATCGCGTTCGTCTGGTGGGGCCAGGCGCTGCTCGGCACGGTCAACCTCTGGGGCTTCGCCGAGGTCAAGGACCGAGTGCGCACCGGTGACATCGCGGTCGACTTCCTGAGGCCGGTCGACCCGCAGCTTGCCTATCTCGCAGGCGATCTCGGGCGCGCAGGCATCAACCTCGTCGGCCGCGGGGTCCCCGCGCTGCTGCTCGGTGCCCTCCTCTTCGACATGGCGTGGCCGCCCTCGCCCCTCAGCTGGGCTGCGGGGGCCGTGTCGGTCGTCCTCGCCGTGGTCGTCGCCTTCTCCGGGAACTTCGTCATCAACCTGCTCGCGTTCTGGCTCGTCGAGATCCGGGGCATCACGCTGCTGTGGATGATCACCGGCGGCCTGCTCTGCGGTCTCTACCTGCCCGTGCCGTGGTTCCCGGACTGGCTGCGGACCATCGCCAACTGGTCGCCCTTCCCGTCGATGCTGCAGAACCCCATCGACATCCTCGCCGGACGCGTCGTCGGTGCCGACATCGCGTCGGCCGTCGGGGTGCAGGTCTTCTGGGCCGCTGCGCTGCTCGTCCTCGGCCAGGTCGTGCTGCGCGCCGGCCGCCGTCGTCTGGAGGTGCAGGGTGGCTGACGTGACCCTCGCCCAGCGGCTGCGCCCCTACCGGGTGCTGCTCGCGTCCAGAGCCCGGGCCCAGATGCAGTACCGCGCATCCTTCGTCACCGACATCCTCGGCACGGTCGGCGTCGGTCTCGCGGAGTTCGCCGAGGTGTGGGTGATCTTCCACAACGTCGACGTGCTCGGCGGTCTCGACTTCACGGCCGCGCTGCTCGTCTTCGCCCTGTCCAACCTCGCGTTCTCGCTCGCCGACATGTTCGTCGGTCACCTCGACCAGCTGCCGCGCTACATCCGGGCCGGCCAGGTCGACGCGTTCTACGTGCGTCCGCTGCCGCTGCTCGCCCAGCTCATGACGAGCGACCTGTCCCTGCGGAGGGTCGGTCGGCTGTCCGTGGCACTGGTCGCCCTCGGCGTCGCCCTGACGACCGCCGACATCGCGTGGTCACCGGCGACCGTGGCGCTCATCGTGCTGACCGTGGTGAGCGGCACCGCGATCTTCTCGGCCCTGTTCACGGCCGCGGGCGGCCTCCAGTTCTTCCTCGTCGACGGTGCGGAGTTCACCAACGCCTTCACCTATGGCGGGTCCTACAGCGCCCAGCAGAGCCAGCAGGTCTTCCCCGACCCGCTCCGGATCTTCTGGACGTTCGTCGTGCCGACGGCCTTCGTCGCCTACATCCCGGCCGTCGCGATCCTCGACCTGAAGGACCCCCTCGCACCCACCTGGCTCGCGTGGCTCACCCCCGTGGCCGGGCTGCTGGCCTGGGGCATCGCCGCGACGTGCTGGCGACTCGGCACCCGTCACTACCAAGGAGCAGGCGGATGAGCATCATCGAGACGCGCGACCTCGTGCGCGACTTCAAGAAGACGCGGGCCGTCGACCGGATGACCTTCTCGGTCGAGCCCGGCGAGGCGGTCGGCTACATCGGGGCCAACGGCGCCGGCAAGTCGACGACGATCAAGATGCTGACCGGCATCCTCAAGCCGACCTCCGGTCACGTGCGCACGTGCGGGCTAGACCCGATGCGCCAGCGGGTCGAGGTCGCACGCCGCGTCGGCGTCGTCTTCGGCCAGCGCTCGCAGCTGTGGTGGGACCTGCCGCTCCGCGACTCCTTCGCGATCCTCGGGGCGATCCACCGGATGGACGAGGCGGCGACGAGGGCGCGCACCGAGCTGCTCGTCGAGCAGCTCGAGATGGGTCCGCAGCTCGGCACGGCGGTGCGGTCGCTGTCGCTCGGCCAGCGGATGCGCGCCGAGATCGCCGCGGCGCTGCTGCACTCGCCGGAGCTGCTCGTGCTCGACGAGCCGACGATCGGCCTCGACGTCCTCTCGAAGCAGCGGCTGCGGGAGTTCCTCGTCGCCGAGCGTCGCGAGCAGGGCACGACGCTGCTCCTCACGACGCACGACATGGGCGACATCGAGCGGCTCTGCGACCGGGTCCTCGTCGTCGACCACGGCCGGCTCGCCTTCGACGGCACGCTCATCGGTCTCGCCGGCACGGTCGGCGCGCAGCGCATCCTCGTCATCGACCTCGCGCAGCCGACGCCCGACCTCAGCGGCGTCCCGGGAGCGACCCTCGTCGAGAGCGAGTCCGAGGGCCTGCGCCAGCGGCTCTCCTTCGACGCCGAGGCGACGACGGTCGCGGCCGTGCTCGCCCACGTCTCGTCGCGCCACGAGGTGCGCGACCTGACGATCGAGGAGCCCGACATCGAGCACGTCGTGCGGCGCATCTACGCCGCCTCCGGCCGAGCCTGACGCGCCCACTCCCTCCGCCGTCGAGTGGCCCCGTGACCTCACGCGCCCCAGGGCGTATGCCGTCCCCCCCGTCGAGTGGCCCCGTGACCTCACGAGTCACCCGGCCGTATGCGGTCCCTGCTCGTCGAGTGGCCCCGTGACCTCAGGTTCCACGTCCTTCGTGTGACGGGTGGGGCGGGGTGGCCACTCGAGTGAGGTGGTCGCGTCCCGGCAGGGTGCTCGAGCGCCGCTCCGACCGTCGAAAGGCCACGAACCGGGACCCGGTTCGTGGCCTTTCGACGGTTCAGGGGGCGGGGTCAGAGGGTGCGGAGCATCCGGGTGTTGCCGAGGGTGTTGGGCTTGACGCGCTCGAGGTCGAGGAACTCGGCGACGCCCTCGTCGTAGGAGCGCAGCAGCTCGGCGTAGACGTCCATCGGGACGGCCTGGCCCTCGATGACCTCGAAGCCGTGCCGGACGAAGAAGTCCGTCTCGAAGGTCAGGCAGAAGAGCCGCTCGACGCCGATCTCGCGCGCGTCCTCGACGAGCGCCTCGAGCAGGCGCCCTCCGAGGCCGGTCCCGAGCTGGTCGGGCGCCACGGCGAGGGTGCGGATCTCGGCGAGGTCCTCCCACATGACGTGGAGGGCGCCGCAGCCGACGACGCGTCCGTCGAGGTCGGCGACGCGGAACTCCTGGAGGCTCTCGAAGTAGGTCACCGCCTCCTTGCTGACGAGCACCCGCCGCTCGGCCAGCGGCGCCACGAGGGCCCGGATGGCGCGGACGTCGGAGGTGCGCGCCCGCCGGATGACGGGCGTCCCGCCGCTCACGAGAGGTTCCCGTCGCGGAACTCGGCGAAGAGGCCACGGGCCTGCCTGCCGAGGACGACGATCGACTGCTGGCCCGCCCAGCCGAACGCCCCCTGGGCGACACCCCGGCCGACCTTGAGCGGGCTCAGCTGGTGCAGGCCCGCGGTGAAGGTGAGGATCTGCTCGGCTGAGAGGTTGCTCCGACCGACCTTGCTGAAGCTCGACAGCGCCGACGGGATGGCGATCGGCCCGGCGAGCTTGGCCTTGATCGCGGCGGCGAGGATGACCTCGCCCTGGTGGCGTGACCTGCCGAAGTCACCGTCGGGCAGGGTCTTGCGCTCCCGGGCGTAGGCGAGGGCCTCGGCACCGGACAGGGTCTGGGCGCCGGCCTTGATGACGAGGTTCTTGGCGTGCGAGGCGACGACGGTCTTGGGGATGACGATGGGGATCCCGCCCTGGTCGTCGACGATCTTCTTGAAACCGCTGAACCCGAGCACGACATAGCCCTCGACGGGCAACCCGGTCACGGACCTGACGGTGCTCACCTGGGCGCGGGGGCCGCCGAACACCATGGCGGAGTTGATCTTGCCCTTGCCGCCGGTCGACAGCGGGACCCACAGGTCGCGGGCCATGCCCATGACGCCGCCGCCACCCGACCCGTCGATGCCGATGACCTGGAGCACGTCGGCGCGGGTGCCCTCGAGGGGCTGTCCCTTGCGGGCGTCCGACCCGATGGCGAGGACCCAGCGCGGGCCACCGCCGAGGCTCGGTTTCGCGACGCCGAGCGACGGCCACCAGCCACCCACGACCTTCCACGTCGGCCCGACGGCGAGCGTCACGTCGTCGCCTGCGGTGACGACGGCGACGGGCGTGCCCATCCACGACCCGACCTTCGCCGTGGCGTCGACGGGTCCCGCCGCCTTGGTGCGCGCCTGGAGCGCAGCCGCGGCGGAGGGGGAGGACGTCTGCGTGAGGTCGCCTCCGGCATACACCGTCCCGACGAGCGCGGCGAGCGGTGCCGGCGCCCCCGTGACCCGGACCCCGTCCGTCGGGGAGACCGATCCAGCACTGCCGGAGGTGGCTGAACCCGACGGCGAGCCGGACGGCGTCGGTGCCTCGGACGTGCAGGCACCGAGGGCCGCCACCACGAGCACTGCGGCCGTGGCGGAGCGGGTGCGCGGGCTGCCGAGGATCACGCTGCAACCCTAGAGGACCGGTCGTGCGGCCAACCGGACGCCCGGCAGGTGGTCCGGGTGGCGCAGCAGAGCAGCCCCGACGCTCGCGCGTCGGGGCTGCTCGTCGTCCACGGGCCGGGCAGGTCGCCCGCCCGCGTCAGCGGTACTGGATGTCGTGCAGGCGGATGTTCGTGCACTGCATGGTGATGGACTTATCGACGTACCAGGGCGCCTGGTCCTCCCAGCGCGACCAGCGCAGTCCGTCGGGGCAGGCCACGACGATGCGGTACTGGGTGCCCGGGGCGCTCGGGTAGCAGTGGACGGTGACGGAGTTGCCGCCCTGGACGACGACGCAGTCGCCGGCGGAGGCGCTCGTCGGAGTGGCGACCGCGAGTCCGGCCGCGGCGACGCCGGCGCAGGCCAGCGAGATGAGCATCTTCTTCACAAAGTTCCCCTATCTGTGTGAGTGGCCGGCGTGGTGCCGGCCGCGCGTGCCCGAGGTGACCGAGCAGCGCTACGACGGCAGCATGTTCGATGCGGTCTCGCTCCTGCTCGGTTCTGCACCTTCCTGCAACGGCCGCGTCCAGGGTCAGGACGACACCCGGGCCGCCGTCCGGACGAGGGACCGCGAGGCGAGCACCGAGGCGAGCACGACGGCGCCGGCGACGGCCGACGTGACGACGAATCGCACGACGAGGCCGCTGTCGAGGGCGCTCGTGAACGGCAGCATGAGCACGAGGACGAAGCCCGCAGCCAGGGCGATCGTCATCGTCAGCGGCAAGGCCACCTCGAGCGCGCGGGCCCGGTGCAGCGACCGCTCGCTCGTGCCCGCGAGGGCCAGGGAGCGGTACTGCTCCCGCTGGTCGAGCACCCGAGCGGCCTGGACGACACCGGTCGACGTCGCGCCCACGATGGTGATGATGAGGAGGGTGACGAGGGCGCCCGTGCCGAGGTCGTCGGCGAGGTAGCGCTCGAGCGGGGTCGTCGGGTCCTCGACCTGCGCGAGGCTCGTGAAGCCCACGACGACGACGGCCAGGCCGAGGGCGCCCACCGCTCGCCACGTGCTCTTCGGGTCGTCGGCGATGCGCCGAGCCGCCAGCAGCGTCGCGGCGGTCGGGGCCAGCCGGGCCGCGACGCGGCCGGCGACCATGACGACCCAGGGCCCGACCGCGTTGACGGCGAGGATCATGGCGCCGAGCACGAGCACGATCGTCATCCGCTGCGGCTCCTTCATCGGGGTGATGACGAGGACCCACGCGGCGCCGGCGGCCAGCGCGACGAGCACCCGCAGGACGCTGAGGCGCTTCGGGCTCGTGCGGGCCGCGACACCGAGCGGGCTGATCGCCACCCGCGCGAGGCTCGACGCCCCGGACACGACCGCCACGACGACGACGGCGCTTACCACGGCGAGCGTCTGCCACAGCGGGAGCACGAGCTCGCTCAGCTCGAACGGGCGGCCCTGGAAGCTGAGCCGGGCCACGAGGGGCAGCGCCGCGAGGTAGACGACGACACCGGTCAGCGCGCCGACGACGGCCTGGGCCGCCGCCTCGGCCAGGGTCATGAGGGTGACCTGCCCCGACGTGGCCCCGGCGAGCCGCAGCGCGGCCAGACGCTGGTCGCGCCGCGCGATGGCGAGACGCGCCGCGACCCCGCCGAGGGTGAGGATCGGGATGACCATGCAGGTCGTCGCGATCCAGGCGAGCGTCACGTAGAGGTTGCCGAGCGCCGCTTCTTCGGTCAGCCGACCCTCGAGCCCTCCGGGCGGCAGCGGGTTGCGTGCCTCGAACGCGCGCAGCCCGCCGACGCAGACGAGCAGCGCCGCCGTCGCCACGGCGAACGAGACGACCGCGAGGATCCCGGGCACCCGGTTGTCCGCGGCGCCCGCGCGACGCAGGCGCCACCACAGCTCCGTCGCGGACCTCACCGGACCACCGCCGTGGGTGCCTGCACCGGGCCGGCGTGGCGCTGGTCGGCCGCGGCGTCGGCTTCGGCGCCGACGTCGGCGACGGCGTCGGCGCCGGCCGCGATCCGGCCGTCGCGGACCCGGACGATGCCGTGGCACCACCGGGCGACGTTCTCGTCGTGGGTCACGACGACGAGCGAGGCGCCGGTGTGGGCCGCGAGCTGCGTGAGGTGGTGCATCACCTCGGCGCTCGTCGTCTGGTCGAGCGCACCGGTCGGCTCGTCGGCGAAGACGACACCGGGGCGGGCCACGAGCGCGCGGGCGATGGCGACGCGCTGCGCCTGGCCGCCCGAGAGCTCACCGGGACGGCGCTTCTCCAGCCCCGACAGGCCGAGCGGGGGGAAGAGCGTGGCTGCCCGAGCCGTCGCCTCCGAGCGCCTGACGCCCCCGAGCATGAGCGGCAGGGCGACGTTCTCGATGGCCGGCAGCTCCGGCAGCAGCATGCCCTGCTGGAAGACGAAGCCGAAGTCCTCACGACGCAGCACGGTGCGCTCGCGGTCCGACATCCGCGCGATGTCCCGGCCGCGCCACAGCACCTGGCCGCCGGTGGGTCGCAGGATGCCGGCGAGGACGTGCAGCAGCGTCGTCTTGCCCGAGCCCGACGGGCCCATGACGGCGAGGCTCTCGCCGCCGCGGATCGTCAGGTCGACGCCGCCGAGGGCGGGAGGCCCGGCGGACGCCCCGGAGCGGCCGTAGGTCATGACGAGGTCCCGGGCGACGAGGTCGCGCGCCGGGTCGGCCGACGCCGCACGCGGCGGACGCGTGGGAGCGCCGGCGGCAACCGGGGCGACGGGCGCGGCGGGGGAGGCGGGGGAGGCGCGGCGCTCAGGCGCGCCGGCCGGCATACGGGCTGGGTCGTAGTAGCTCATGGACCCACCCTCGCCGCGGCGGGCCGGGTCCCACATCGGGCCGTGGTCGCCTCCCGGGGTGGACGGCATACGACCCCGGTATGACGCCGGGGACGAGGGTGTACGACGAAGGGGCCGGGGACGTGATGTCCCCGGCCCCTTCGGCCGTGCTGGTGGATCGCTGGGGTCAGCGCTCCGTGCCGGTCAGCCCCGCGTCGGGGTAGACCTGGTCGTCGGGCACGGGCGGTCCGGCCGTGATGTTGACCCCGAGCGCCTCGTCGAGGGCCGCGCCCTCGGGAAGCTCCGGGAGGTCGTCGGCCGGGCGGCGTGCGGCGTCCGGGTGGGCCATGTCGGAGAAGGTGAACTTCTCCTCCTTGCCCTCGCCCTCCGTGTCGATCCGGATGTACTGGCCGGAGCCGAACTCGGCGAAGAGGATCTTCTCGGACAGGGCGTCCTCGATCTCGCGCTGGATGGTGCGGCGCAGCGGGCGCGCACCGAGCACGGGGTCGTAGCCCTTCTTGGCGAGCAGGTCCTTGGCCGCGGGCGTGAGCTCGATGCCCATGTCCTTGTCCTTGAGCCGCTTGTCGAGCTTGGCGATCTCGAGGTCGACGATCTGCGTGATCTCTGCGCGGTTGAGGTGCGGGAACACGATGGTGTCGTCGACACGGTTGAGGAACTCGGGCCGGAAGTGCTGCTTGAGCTCGTCGGTGACCTTCGCCTTCATCCGCTCGTAGTCCGAACGGCTGTCGGGTCCGGCCGAGAAGCCCATGTTGGCCTTGGAGATGTCCCTCGTGCCGAGGTTGGTCGTCATGATGATGACGGTGTTCTTGAAGTCGACCATCCGACCCTGCGAGTCGGTGAGGCGGCCGTCCTCGAGCACCTGCAGCAGCGAGTTGAAGATCTCCGGGTGGGCCTTCTCGACCTCGTCGAAGAGCACGACGGAGAACGGCTTGCGGCGCACCTTCTCGGTGAGCTGGCCGCCCTCCTCGTAACCGACGTAGCCGGGGGGCGAACCGAAGAGACGGCTCACCGTGTGCTTCTCGGAGTACTCGGACATGTCGAGCTGGATCAGCGCGTCCTCGCTGCCGAAGAGGAACTCGGCGAGCGTCTTGGCGAGCTCGGTCTTACCGACACCGGTGGGGCCGGCGAAGATGAACGAGCCACCGGGGCGGCGCGGGTCCTTGAGGCCTGCACGGGTGCGGCGGATCGCCTGGGACAGCGCCTTGACGGCGTCGTCCATGCCGACGATGCGCTTGTGCAGCTCGTCCTCCATGTGGAGCAGGCGGCTGGACTCCTCCTCGGTCAGCTTGAACACCGGGATGCCGGTGCTCGCAGCCAGGACCTCGGCGATGAGCTCCTCGTCGACCTCGGCCACGACGTCCATGTCGCCCGACTTCCACTGGGCCTCACGGGCGGCCTTCTCCTGGCGCAGGCGCTTCTCGTCGTCGCGGACGCGGGCCGCACGCTCGAAGTCCTGGCCGTCGATGGCCGACTCCTTCTCGCGCACGAGCGCGGCGATCTTCTCGTCGAACTCACGCAGGTCCGGCGGAGCCGTCATCCGGCGGATGCGCAGTCGCGCGCCGGCCTCGTCGATGAGGTCGATGGCCTTGTCGGGCAGGAAGCGGTCGTTGACGTAGCGGTCGGCCATGTTGGCGGCCGCGACGAGCGCGCCGTCGGTGATCGTCACGCGGTGGTGGGCCTCGTAGCGGTCACGCAGACCCTTGAGGATCTCGATGGCGTGCGGCAGCGTCGGCTCCTGCACCTGGATCGGCTGGAAGCGCCGCTCGAGGGCCGAGTCCTTCTCGATGTGCTTGCGGTACTCGTCGAGCGTCGTCGCACCGATCGTCTGCAGCTCGCCACGGGCGAGCATCGGCTTGAGGATCGACGCGGCGTCGATGGCGCCCTCGGCGGCACCCGCACCGACGAGCGTGTGGATCTCGTCGATGAAGATGATGATGTCGCCGCGGGTGCGGATCTCCTTGAGGACCTTCTTGAGCCGCTCCTCGAAGTCACCGCGGTAGCGGCTGCCGGCCACGAGCGAGCCGAGGTCGAGGGTGTAGAGCTGCTTGTCCTTGAGCGTCTCGGGCACCTCGCCCTTGACGATGTCCTGGGCGAGACCCTCGACGACGGCGGTCTTGCCGACGCCGGGCTCGCCGATGAGGACGGGGTTGTTCTTGGTGCGGCGGCTCAGCACCTGCATGACCCGCTCGATCTCCTTCTCACGTCCGATGACCGGGTCGAGCTTGCCCTCGCGGGCAGCCTGCGTGAGGTTGCGACCGAACTGGTCGAGCACGAGGGAGCCCGCGGGCGTCCCCTCGGCCTGGCTCTGGCCGACACCGGCGCCGGCCTTCTCGCCGCTCTGCCCGCCCTGGTAGCCGGAGAGCAGCTGGATGACCTGCTGACGGACCTTGTTGAGCTCCGCGCCGAGCTTGACGAGGACCTGGGCGGCGACGCCCTCACCCTCGCGGATCAGGCCGAGCAGGATGTGCTCGGTGCCGATGTAGCTGTGGCCGAGCTGGAGAGCCTCGCGGAGCGAGTACTCGAGGACCTTCTTCGCGCGGGGCGTGAAGGGGATGTGGCCGGTCGGGGCCTGCTGCCCCTGGCCGATGATCTCCTGGACCTGGGCCCGGACCGCTTCGAGCGAGATGTCGAGCGATTCGAGGGCCTTCGCGGCGACGCCTTCGCCTTCGTGGATCAGACCCAGGAGGATGTGCTCGGTCCCGATGTAGTTGTGGTTGAGCAGGCGAGCTTCCTCCTGCGCGAGGACAACCACCCTTCGGGCCCTGTCGGTGAACCGTTCGAACATGTTCTTCTCCTGACTGATCGAGAGACATCTCGATGCTATCCGTGCCCGCTGTGGACGAGCACACCCCGACCAACGCCGGCGGTGTCCCTCCTGTTCCCCATCCTGAGCGTGATCGGCTCAGGTTCGGCCGCTGTTCGCCGTGAGCGGACAGATGCCGTGAGGCGTGTCGTGGTCCTTGCGTATGCCGTGTCGTACCCGTCCAGTGTCCGCCCGCACTGTTGCGGGCGCGTTTCGCACCCGTGTCGGGCGGGTCCCCGAGGCCGGGTCAGGCCGGGTCAGGCCGGGACGGCGAGGTCGCCGGGTCTGCTCGGGAAGTGTCGGCGCCAGTCGTCGCGCATCCGCGGCACGGCCATCCCGGCCGCGCGCATGGCCTTGGTGATGCGCGCGAGCGTCGCGGCCGGTGTCGAGTAGAGGTCGCGCGACACGATGACGAGCCGGCGGATCCGCTCGTCGTCGAGGGTCTCGTCGCGACCGATGTCACCGAGCCACTGCTCGTCCGACTCGGCGTGCTGTCGGCCGTCGTACTCGATGATGAGCGGGAACGGCAGGTAGGCGAGGTCGTAGCGCCGCAGCAGCGTGCCGGCCTCGTCGTGCACCCGGTGGTCCACCTCTGGCTCGGGAAGTCCGGCGAGGACGATGAGCAGCCGCAGTCGGGTCTCCATCGGCGAGTCGACGCCCGCCCGGACGAGCGCCGCTGCACGACGGGCCAAACGGGAGAACGGGCCCCGATGGTCGCGGGTCGCCGACACGAGCTGCTCGGGTGACGTGCGCTTCCGTCGCACGAGCGAGTCCCCGAGGACGACGAGGTCGACGAGCGCCAGGCAGTGGGCGAGGTCGAGGAAGGTCTGCACTGGTGACGTCATCCGGATCCCGCGCCACGGCACGACCTGCTGCACCACCTTCGCCCGGTGGCCGGCGAGGCCTTCCCCCCTGACCCGGTGACGCCGGGAGGTGACGTGGACGTCGGGATCGTCGGGCACCACGGCACCGAGCAGCCGGGCAGCCGTTTGGTGTGAGACATAGCTGCCCGGCTCGGCCACCTTCAGGGCGGCCTCGGCCAGCTCGATGTCCCCGACCGGGCTCCGGCGCCTGACGTAGACCCCGTGGAAGAGCGGGCGGTAGTCGCGGCGCAGCCGGCCGTCCGTCAGGTGCCTCGCCTCGGACCGGAGAAACGGCCGTCCCTCGTTCAGGGTCATGGCCCGACCATCTCCCAGGAGCCGGGGCCCCTGCTCGCGCTCTCCACAGCCCCAACGGTTTGAGGGCCGCGGCCCCTGAAGGTGCGGGTCTTGGGTCCTATCCCGACGGTTTGAGGGCCGCGGCCCCCGAAAGTGCGGGTTTCGGGCCCTAACCCGACGGTTTGAGGGCCGCGGCCCCCGAAAGTGCGGGCGGGTTGGGGCGGGCGGGGTGGTTTGGGTTGGTGCATCCCGGCGTATGCCGGGTGGCTGGGTCAGGGGTGACGGTGGGCGAAGCGGTCGTGGAGGTCGCGGACCTCGGCCTCGAGCTCGGGGGCCGGACCGTCGACGACCGCGCCCGGCACGACGTCGTGGATCGACAGTGCAGCTACCGGTGACGGGGCCGAGCCCCACGACGACCGCCACGCGGTCAGCTGTGCCGAGCTCACGGCATACGCGATCCGGCCGAGGCCGACCCAGGCGTGCGCGGCCGAGCACATGGGGCAGTGCTCGCCGGAGGTGTAGACGGTGGCGGCGGCCCGCTCCGGCGCGGTCAGGTGGGCGCCTGCCCAGCGGGCGATGGCGAACTCGGGGTGCTGGGTGGCCTCGAGCGCGACGACGTGGTTGTGGTCCTCGAAGAGCACCTTGCCCTCGCCCGACACGAGGACGGAGCCGAACGGCTCGTCCCCCCGCTCCAGGGCCAGACGGGCGAGCTCGACGGCTCGACGCAGGTGCACGAGGTCGGTGGCATCGAGGCTCATGCGACCCTCCCGGTGACGAGCGCGAACGTGACGAACGCGCCGCCGTCGGCCTCGAGCATCCCCTGCACCGGCGAGGTGGCCTGACCCTTGAGCTCCATGACAGCACGTTCCCACAGCAGCCAGTTCGCGCACGCGTCCGGCTGGTTGCGGGCCGTGACGGCCGCGAAGGCGCGGCTGAACTCCCACTGGCTGCGAAGCCAGTCGGCGGTGTGCCACGCGGCGGACTCGGCGCCGACGACGCGGTCGATGTGCTCGGGGATCTCGCCGAGCTCGCGCACCTCGGTCGTGAGGGCGGGTGTCGCGACACCGAGCTGGCCGCCCGGCCTGAGGAACGTCGCGAGGTAAGGCGGGTAGTGGTCGCCGGTACCGAAGTACTCCCACGCGTCGATGCTGACAATGGCGTCGAAGGAGCCGCGGCCGAAGGGGAGCGCGTGCGCGTCGACCCGCACCGCGAGGACGCGGTCGTCGACGCCTTCCTTGCGGAAGACCGCGGCGGCCTCGGTCGGGTCGACCCACAGGTCGGCGGCCACGACGCTGACGCCGTACTCCCTGGCGAGGAAGACCGATGTCGCCCCGAGTCCCGAGCCGAGGTCGAGCACGCGCATGCCCGGGCGCAGGTCGAGGTCGGCGGCGAGGTCCTCGAGCAGCCACAGCGGGTGCGGGCCCATGTCGAGGTCGACGAGCCACTTCGCGTCGTAGCCGTTCGACTTCGGGTAGGCGTCGCGGGTCAGATGGTCGAGGGCTGGCATGACCCGATCCTCCGGGAAGAACCCCGACGGCGTCGACCCGGTTCCAGGCGGCGAGAAGTGGCCTCTCGATGATCGCCCGGCGCCAACACATGGCCTCTCGACGGTGTCAGGGGGCGGGCGCCAGCCGATCGGGGGTGAGGTCGGCGAGCGACGTGCATCCCGTGAGCGCCAGCTGGAGGTCGAGCTCGGCGCGCAGGTTGCGCAGCACCTCCGACACCCCGTCGGCGCCGGCGAGGGCCAGACCGTAGACGTGTGGTCGCCCGATGCCGACGGTCGTCGCGCCCAGGGCGAGCGCGACGAACGCGTCTGCGCCGCAACGGATCCCGCTGTCGAAGATCACCGGCGCATCCGATCCCGCACCGCGCACGGCCCCGACGACGCCGGGGAGGGCGTCGAGGGCGGCCACCGACCGGTCGACCTGGCGACCGCCGTGGTTGGAGACGTAGACGCCGTCGACCCCGGCGTCGACGGCGCGTCGGGCGTCGTCAGGGTGCAGGATCCCCTTGAGCACGATCGGCAGGCTCGTCATGGCCCGCAGTCTCGGCAGGTCGTCCCACGTCAGCGAGGGTCGGCTGAAGACGTCGAGGAACGTCTCGACGGCCGCGCGCGGCTCGGGTGCCGTGAGGTTGTGGCGGGTGTCGCCGGGGTGGTTGCGGCTCATCGACACGAGCGTCGCGACGGCCGCGGGGGTGGGCCGCTGCCGGACCGTCGGCCCGGCGGCCGCAACCCGCTCTCGGACGAGCCGCTGGAAGACGGGGTCCGACGTGTACTGCGCGATGCCCTCGCCGCGGGCGAACGGCAGGTGCCCGAGGTCGAGGTCGCGGGGACGCCACCCGAGGTATGCCGTGTCGAGGGTCACGACGAGTGCGTCGCTGCCGCACGACTCGGCACGGGCGACGAGGCTCTCGACGAGATCGTCGTCGCTGCTCCAGTAGAGCTGGTACCAGTGCCCGGAGCCGGCGAGGGCACGGGCGACGTCCTCCATCGGCACCGACGCCTGCGTGCTCAGGATCTGGGTGACGTGCTGCTCCCGGGCGCCGCGAGCGACGGCGAGGTCGGCCTCGTCGTCGGCCACCGACAGCACCCCGACCGGCGCGACGAGGAAGGGGCTCTCGTGCCGTCGGCCGAAGAGCTCGACGGAGGTGTCACGCTCGGTCGTGTCAACGAGCATCCGGGGCACGACGCGCCACCGGGCGAAGGCCGCGACGTTGGCGTCGGCGCTCGCCTCGGAGCCGGCCGACCCTGCGACGTAGGCGAACCCACGCCTCGACATGACCTTCCGGGCCGCCGCCTCGAGCTGCGTGCCGTTGGTGGGGACCGACGGTCGGCGGCCGAAGGCGCCGGCCCGGTAGATGGCTGACTGTGCGAGGCGCCCGAACGGCTCCTGCGGCATACCGGCTCCTTCGTCGGAGGACGTGGGCCCCCGTCGAGGCCCGGTGTCGTCGACGCAGTCTGCCGCAGGCGGGTGGCGAGGGACAGCGGGAGGGCCGGGTGGTGCCCGGCCCTCCTGTCCTCTCGACGGGTCAGGTCAGCAGAGGAGGTTGTTGTTGTAGCGGTCAAGCGTCGTCGCCAGCTGGTTGGCCAGCGAGGCGTCCGCGCTGAGCAGCTTCGGCGCGTAGCCGTTGCCGGTGAAGCCGTACTTGTCGAGCAGGGCCTGGGCCTGGTTCACGGCGGTGATGGCTGCCGCGCACTTGCCGGAGCCCGCCTGGAAGTTCAGCACGGCGGCCATCAGCTGCGCAGCCATGTTGAACAGCGGGTCGCTCGACATCTTCTTGCCCGTCAACGTGCTCTTGTTGAGCAGTGCCACGGCCTCGGAGCACGTGTCGACGTAGAGCTTGCCCATGAAGACGCCGTGGGTCGACTGGCCCGTGGCGATCGGGAAGGTCGCGAGCACCTGGTCGAGGACCGGCTTCTGGCCGCCCTTCGACGACGCGCACGATGCCCAGTTCTTCCAGAACCCGATGGTGAGGGCACGCCCACCCGGCGGAGGCGAGTTGACGACCGTGAAGGTCTTCGTCTCGCCGGCGCTCACCGAGAAGTTGACGCAGACGATGCTGTTGTCGACGTTCGGGTTCGGTGTGGCGCCGTCCGGCGGGATGAAGCTGTCCGGCACGAACGTGCCCAGGGTCGACGTCCAGCCCGGCATGACGATCTCGCAGAACTGGTAGGTCTGGCCCGGGACGAGGTTCGTCGCGAACGAGACGTTGCCGCCGTTGGCCGCGTTGGCCACACCGGACTCCAGGGTGGTGCCGACGGCCACCGCCGAGGCGCCTTGGCGCAGCTGGAAGGTGAACGCCTGGCTGCCCGACGGCGCAGCGCCGTCGACCGTCTTGACGAGCCTCACGTGGCCGCGCTCGCGGTTGGTGAACGTGCACTTGACGGTCTCGCCCGCGTCGAGCCTGAAGGTCGCCCTGGCCAGCGAGAGGCTGCCGGAGCTCACCGTCGCACTCGCCGCGTCGTCACAGCTGATGCTGATCAGGTCCCAGCCGGTCACGACCGACTCGGTCGACGTGTACGTCCCCGGCACGAGGTTGAACGTCGTGATCGTCCCGCCGTTGCCGATCGTGCCGGCTGCGTCACCGGTGAAGGTGAACTGCTGTACCGACGAGCTCGGCTGGGTGACCTTCTGGACGATGATGCTGCCGCGCTGCCGGTTCGTGAATGTGCACGTCACGACCTCGCCGGACTGCAGGTGGATGGCGTCCACGGTGCTGCCGTCGCTGCAGGTCGCGCTCGTCAGGTCCCACCCGTTGGGCTCGGTCTCGCCGACGGAGTAGTCACCCGGCTGGAGGAACGCGGAGTCGTTGCTCTCGCCGTCACGCAGCTGGAAGTCGGCTGCGTAGCTCGGGTCGAACGTGAACTGCTGGGTCGACCCGTCGGGGTCGGTCTGCTTGACGATGATGATCCGGCCGCGCTGCGTGTTCGTGAAGGTGCAGGTGACCGTCTCGCCGGCCTGCAGCCCGATGGCGCCGACCGTGCTGCCGTCGTCGCACGAGGCTCCGGTGAGGTCCCAGCCCGCGGGCGTGATCTCGGTCGCGGAGTAGGTCCCCGGGACGAGCAGGGCGGAGGTGTTGCTCTGCCCGTCGGTGAGCGAGAAGCCCGCGCTGTAGGACGTCGTGAACGGGAAGGACTGGGTCGACCCGGACGGGTCGGTCAGCTTCTTGATCACGATGCGCCCTCGTAGCGTGTTGACGTACGCACACGACAGCACCTTGCCGCTGTCGGTGGTCAGGTCGAGCGTGAACGAGCACGTCCGCGCCGGCTTGTCCGTCGTTACCCTCGCGGCGGAGCCGCCGAAGTCGCCCGTCAGGCCGGTGAGGTCGTAGCCCGCCTGCTGCGTCTCGGTAATCGTGTACGTCCCACCGTCGGTGGTGAGGGGGCTGGAGAATGCCGCGTAGCCACTGCCGGCTGCGACGTTCGTCAGCGTCTCGCTGAAGCCGCCCGGACCCGTGAGCGTGAATGTCCAGCTGCCGCCGCTGGCGGGCACGGTGTCCTTCTTGACCCGCGCCGAGGCACCCGGGGCACGGTTGGTGACCGTGAAGGTCAGCGCGCACGTGCTGGGGTCACCGGCGACGAGCGCGAACGACTGCGCTGCGGTGTCCTGTGCCGCATACGGCGCCGTGGCGTCCTCGTGGAACGCGTACGAGCCGGTCACGGCGAGGTTGGAGATCGTGTTGGAGCTGACCGGTCCCGTCGAGCCGGCCGGAAGGCTCACCGTCGCCGTGTCACCGGTGCCCACGCCGCCCTTGAGCAGGTGGAAGGTGAACGTCAGCGCCTGGGCGATGGACAGGCTCGCGGTCTTGGAGACCGTGATCCGCCCGCTCGCCTGCGTCGAGACGTCGACGGAGGCGTTCGCCGTCGTCGTGAACCCGTCCGAGCCGGTGAGGCTCGCGACGTCGGAGAGGGTGCCGGAGCTGACGCTGGCGGACGTCGAGTAGATCGTCTTGCTGAACGTCACCGACCCTGAGCCGCTCTGCACGGCCGACGTCCACGACACGGGGCCGGTCGTCGGGGTGCCGGCGACGTAGCCGCCGTCGAACGATCCGGTGGCGCCGCTGAACGAGTCGGTCGAGAAGCTGAGCCCGGCACCGGTGATCGACTCCACGTCGGTGATGACGGCGCTCTGGTTGAGCTCCGGTCCGGAGAGCTGCACCGTCGCACTCGCCGTCGCGGTCGTCGTCCCCGGGACCGCGACACCCGTCACCTTGTCGGTGTAGCTGGCCGAGGCGACGTCGTTGAGGTCCGTCGTGCCGGCCGGGACCGTCGTCTGGTGCGTGAGCACGAGCTGTGTCGTATTGGCCGGTACGTCGACGGGGCCGGAGGTCGTCGGTGCGCCGATGGCGGTGGTGCCGGACCGGATCTGGTCGCTGACGTTCACCGTGATGACCCGGGAGGCCGGGTTCTCGGCGTACACGTGGGTCACCACGGTGATGTCACCGCTCGGGGCGGCCGCGTGCTTGGTCCAGGTGACCGTGACCGAGGCGGGCAGGCCGTAGCGCGGTGAACCGGTGCAGGTGTCGGTGAAGCGCACCGTGGTCGGGGTCGGGGACTTCACGATGTCCCACACGTGGTCGCTGCCCTGGGTCGCGGACATGTCCTTCGACAGCTCCTGCGGCTTGATCTCGTTGACCGGGATCGAGACCTCCTTGGCGCCGATGCCGGCGGTCCCGAGCTGTTCGTTGCCGAGGTTGAAGTGGAGCGAGGCGCCGGGGTACAGGTGCGACCCGAGTGCGAGCCGTGCGTAGAAGTCGAAGACGCAGTCGGTGTTGTCGGGAAGGTTGCTCACGGTGACAAGTCGGTAGAGAGACTTGTCGGCGCTCCCCAGGCCCGGCACGGCGAGGGTCTCGGCCGTCGAGCTGAAGGCCGAGCAGCCGGTGGACGACGAGAGAGTGGTGTTGAGGGTCGGCGCGCTGAGCACGTCGTAGCCCGGCCGCAGGGCGTCCTCGCGGTCGACGACGATCGCGAAGGTGATCGTCTGGCTGCTCGGTGCGGCGTTGCCCGCCGACAGAGTCACCCGTCCGGGCACGAGGTCGAGCTCGTTCCAGCCCTTGCCGAGGTTGCCGGTCGTGTAGGCGGCGTCCGGACAGATGAACTGTCCGCCGGAGTTGGGCAGCGTGATGCCGCCGTTGTTGCGGCAGCCTTCGAGCGTGTAGCCGGTGCCGTCACCGGGTGACGCGGCCTGAGCGGTGCCGGCCGTGACCGTCACGGCCAGCGAGCTCGTCGCGACGACGGCGAGCGTGGCGAAGAAGGAGACCACGGACCTTCGCGTTCTCCGAGCGCGCCCCGACGCGCCCCATGCATGAATGCTCATCTTTCCTCCAGCAAGGCGGGGAAATCGGCAGATTTCCGGTCGAGGTCGCCAGCCGTGCGCGCCGGACATCGTTCGCCGTGGAGCCCCCGCCGCGTCGCCGTCCAGAGCCTGGAGCTGGCTGATGGGAGGAATGCCGCGAATTCGTCTCGCCTGGAAGGGATCGACAGCTCGCAGCCCCCATGTGGGTTCCCCGAGGGCCGTGCCCCGTACGCGGTCAGGAAAAGCGTAGGAGCGCGCCCGTGCGTGCAATGGAGAATGCAGGATTCCGGCCATGAATTGCTTTCACGAAATGGCCGTCAGAGGGCGAGGCGGTCTTTTCCTGAAAGCATCGGAAAGGTCCGACCAATGGGGTCAAAGGCGGACAGTGAGACCGGCCGCCGACCGTGGGAGGAGGCGCTACCAGCCGATCGAGATGGTCTCGCGCCACCAGCGCTCGAGCTCGTCGACCGGCTCCGCGCCGCTGCGGCTCCAGAGGCGCAGGTAGAGGTCGACGGGATCTCCGGCCAGGGTGTGGTCGGCCTGGGACGCTGCGGACTCGGCGGACTCGAGGGACACCGGCCGGACCCGTCGGGTCCGGACCGGCCGACCCGTGTCGAGGTCGACGAGCCAGGCGACGTCGGCGTCGTCGGGGCGCACGAGCAGGCGGGTCGGCGCGCCGGGCGACGCGCCCTCCTTCCGGCGGGTGACGAAGCCGACGAGCAGCTCGTCGATGCCGTCGAGGGCGACCGCGGGCCGGATCCACGTCTCGTCGGCGCGGGCCGGCCGCCCGAGCCGCGCTCCGAGCGCGTCGACGGCGTGGACCGTCGTCTCGTGGCACTGCCGGCGCGTCCAGAAGAGTCGGGGGGCGGGCGCCGCCCTGAGGAACACGGCCGCGTCGAGGTCGTCCGGCGCGTCGACGATGGCCTGGAGAAGCGCCGTCGCGCCGTCGTCGAACCAGCCGAGCACGTCGGCGGACTCGCGCCCCTCGCGCTCGAGCGGCTCCGGCTCGACCGGCGCACCGCGCAGGTGGCTAGCGGCCCAGCGGTGGACCATGCCCTGGTGGACGACGAGGTCGAGCACCGTCCACTCCGGGCACGTCGGGACGGGTGCGTCGAGCCCGGCGGCCATCGCGTTGGCGCGCAGCACCGTCGCGGCGGCCCCGAGGGCCTCGCCGAGGTCGTCGAGCGAGACGCCGAGCGGTCCGGGCACGGAGAGGGCGGCGTCGTCGGTCGTGGTCATCAGAGCCTCTGGACGTCCCGGGCCAGCAGCGCGAGCGCCGTCGACCCCTTCTCGTTCGCGACCTTCGCGTCGACGGACGAGTAGGTGAGCCGCACGAGCACGTTGCCCACCTGGACGACGCCGACGTAGTCGTGGCGCGTCTCGTCCGGGGACGTCCGCGTCACGTCGACCCGGCCCAGCGGCATACCCTCCGCCACGTCGCGGCGCTGGTTGGCGACGGTCGTCGTGACGCCCTTGGCCGGCCGGGGCGCCCGGCAGGTGGCCGCCGCGTCGAGCAGCGGCCCGACCGCCTTCGCGGCCGCCGGGAGGTCGGGGTAGGTGATCGCGGCGACGTCGGCGCGGACGCCGCCCGGTCCCTCCCAGGCGCGGGCGTATGCCGTCGGGCCGACGTCCCGGGCCACGGTGGGCCCGCCGGGGCACGACGTGAGCACGGCCTCCGTCACCGACTCGCCGTCCGTGCGGGTCAGCCCGGTGAGGTCGTGGTCACCGAGGTAGGAGGCGACCGCCGTCGCGGCGTGCACGCGGGGCGGCGCGACGCTCGACGGCGGCGTCAGGGGCGCGTCGGTCGTGGTCCGGCTCGACGGGACGTCGGAGGAGGTCGCTGCGGCGGCCCGGGTGGTGGTGGGCGACGTCGAGGCCGGCTGGGAGCACGCGGCGAGCGCGAGCGGCACGGCAGCGGCCGCGAGGACGGCGGGCACGGGTCGGCGGGCGGCGGTCGGTCGAGCCATGGCTGCGAGTCTGCCCCATGGCCCCGCACGAGCCGGCGTGCGGCACGGGGGCGGCCCGCGGAGGGGACGGGCGGGCGCGGGATCCCGACGGCGGTAGATTTGCCCGGCGGGACGGTCACCACCGCCCGCCACCGTCACCCGAGCGACATCCCGAGCACCACCCGGAGGCCCCCGTGGACGCCAGCGACCTGCTGCGCAACTCGCTCCTGCAGCTGTCCAAGCAGGAGAAGATCCGAGACGTCATCGAGAAGGCGCCCGTGTCGCGCTCGGTCGTCAAGCGCTTCGTGCCCGGTGCCGAGCGCGCCGACGTCGTCGGAGCCGCCTCCGAGATCGCGGCGTCCGGCCGCCTCTCGACGATCGACTACCTCGGCGAGGACACGACCGACCTCGCGCAGGCCCGGCACACGCGCGACGCCTATCTCTCCCTTCTGACCGCCCTGCGCGACCAGGGGCTCACCGAGGGCGGCGCCGTCGAGGTCTCGCTCAAGCTGAGCGCGCTCGGGCAGGCGCTGCCGGGCGACGGCAACGCGATCGCGCTCGACCACGCCCGCGAGATCTGCGAGCTGGCCAAGCAGGGCGGCACGACCGTGACCCTCGACATGGAGGACCACACGACGACTGACCTGACGCTCGACGCCCTGCGCGAGCTGCGTGTGGACTTCCCGACCGTCGGCGCCGTGCTCCAGGCCTACCTCTACCGCACCGAGGCCGACTGTCGGGACCTCGCCCACGCGGGCTCCCGCGTCCGCCTCTGCAAGGGCGCCTACAAGGAGCCCGAGTCGGTCGCCTTCCAGTCGGGCGCCGACGTCGACAAGTCCTACGTGCGCTGCCTCAAGATCCTCATGCAGGGCGAGGGCTACCCGATGGTGGCCTCGCACGACCCCAGGCTCATCGAGATCGCCGGGGCGCTCGCGGGGCAGGCCGGTCGCGACCCCAGGTCGTTCGAGTACCAGATGCTCTACGGCATCCGCCCCGAGGAGCAGAAGCGGATCTCCGACCGCGGCGACCAGATGCGCGTCTACATCCCGTACGGCCAGGAGTGGTACGGCTACCTCATGCGCCGGATGGCCGAGAAGCCGGCGAACGTCATGTTCTTCCTGCGCGGCGTCGCGACCAAGAGCTGAGCGGAGGCGGACGATGACGACGACGGCCATCTTCGGCGCCGGGGTCATGGGCGAGACCCTCGTCTCCGGCCTCATCCGGTCGGGGCGCACGCCCGACGACCTCGTCGTCACCGGGCGCACCCCCGACAAGGTCAACGCGCTCGCCGAGCGCTACGGCGTGCGCGTCCTGGCCAACGCCGAGGCGGCCGACGTCGCCGACACGCTCGTGCTGTGCGTCAAGCCGCAGGACATGGCCGCGCTCCTCGACGAGATCCACGACCACGTGGTCCCCGGCAACGCCGTCGTCTCGCTGGCCGCCGGCATCACGACGGAGTTCCTCGAGTCCCGCCTGCCCGAGGGCACGTCGGTCATCCGCGTCATGCCCAACACCCCGGCGCTCGTCGACCAGGGCATGGCCGGCATCTCGCCCGGCAGCCACTGCACCGACGACCATCTTGCCGAGGCCGAGGCGCTGCTCAGCTCGTGCGGCCGGGTCGTCCGGCTCGCCGAGAAGCACCTCGACGCCGTCACGGCCATCTCCGGCAGCGGCCCGGCCTACATCTTCTACGTCGTCGAGGCGATGATCGAGGCCGGCGTCGTGCTCGGGCTGCCGCGCGCCACGGCCACCGAGCTCGTCGTCCAGACGCTCTACGGCGCGGCCACGATGCTCAAGGAGACCCGGGAGCACCCGACGGTGCTGCGCGAGCAGGTCAGCTCGCCCGGCGGCACGACCGTGGCGGCGCTGCGCCAGCTCGACGACCACAAGGTCCGGGCCGCCTTCGTCACGGCCATCGAGGCCGCGGCGGCCCGCTCGAAACAGCTGGCGTCCGGGCAGGTCTGAGGGCATCGTGGGGTGATGGCCGAGCCGCACACCCACGACCAGCGCCTGCACCTGCACCCCGTCTCGCCCGACGACTGGGAGTCGCACCGGGACGTCCGCCTGGCGATGCTCCAGGACGCGCCCGACGCCTTCTGGTTCACCTATGCCGACGAGGCCGCCTACGACGAGGCCGACTGGCGCGAGCGGATCGAAGGCGCCTGGCTCGTGCAGGCCCGGGACGCGTCGGGCGTCCTCGGCAGCGCCGGCCTCGGCTCCCACTGGGAGCCCGAGCGGGCCACGACCGCAACGCTGTTCGGCATGTACGTCGCCCCGGAGGCCCGCGGTCGCGGCGTCGGTGAGGCCCTGGTCCGGGCCGTGCTCGAGCACGCGAGGCGACTCGGCAAGTCCGAGGTAGTCCTCGAGGTGACGAGCTCCAACGCGGCGGCGGAGGCCCTGTACGCGCGGTGCGGGTTCGTGCGCACCGGCGCGGTCCACGACCACCCGCGTCGGCCGGACCTGCGAGAGATCGAGATGGTCCACCGCTTCTGAGTCGCCCTGTCGGGCAGTCGGTCCCGTCGTGCCCCCGAACGTTCACCGCCCCTCGGGTGCGGTCCGGCTACCTGTCGTGCGAAGGTGGACCCATGAGCGACATCACCGTGCGTCCCCTCGGCGAGGACGACTGGGAGGACTACCGTTCCGTCCGCCTCGCCGCACTGCGTGAATCGCCCGAGGCGTTCGTGGCTTCGGTCGACGACGAAGCGTCCTACGACGAGGACTTCTGGCGTGAACGCATGCAGCGCTCCGCGCGGCTCGTGGCCGAGCGTGACGGCGTCGCCGTCGGCGTGGTCAGCGTCGGCACCGCCAAGGAGAGCGACGGCACCGCCGGCGAGCTCTTCGGCCTGTGGGTGCGTCCGGAGGCCCGGGGCTCCGGCGTCGCGACCCACCTCGTCAAGGACGGTGCCACGCTCGCCGCCGAGCGTGGCCACTCCCACCTCGTCTACTGGGTCGGCACCGAGAACGGCCGCGCCGTCGCCTTCGCGAGCGGCATGGGCTTCCGCCCCACCGACTACCGCCGACCGATGGGTGTCGTCAGCGAGGAGGACGGCGAGGAGGAGATCGCCATGGTCCTGCCGCTCGGCGCCGACAACGGACCCTCGCTGCGCCTCTGACCCTTCGGCGCGCTCCGGCCGCCATGTGTGACACGAACCCACCGCCCCTTCGCTCGGGACGGTGGGTTCGTCTGTGCCGCAGTCGTTCCCGGGTCAGGGGCGGGCGGCGAACCGCTCGATGAGCTCGACCGGGCCGCTGACGATGAGCATGTGGTGCGCCGAGATCTTCGTCTGCGGCACGGCATACGTGAAGTCCTCGCCCGGGGCCTTGACGCCGACGACGGTGACGCCGTACTTGCGCCGGATCTGGCTCTGCTCGAGCGTGAAGCCGATCGTCTCGGCCGGCGGCTTGAGCTTGACGATGGCGAAGCCGTCGTCGAACTCGATGTAGTCGAGCATCTTGCCGTTGACGAGGTGGGCCACGCGACGGCCGGAGTCGGCCTCGGGCGAGATGACGTGGTGCACCCCGATGCGGTCGAGGATGCGCTTGTGCTCGGGCGAGAGGGCCTTGGCCCAGATGGAGGGGACCCCGGCGTCGACGAGATTGGCTGCCGCGAGGACCGACGACTCGACGGACGAGCCGATGCCGACGATCGCGATCCGCGGCTCCGCCTGGCGGATCATGTCGAGCGCCGTCGACTGCGCCATGTCGGCGTGCACCACCTTGGCCACCTTGTTGACGTAGCTCTCGGCGAGGGCGTTGTCACGCTCGACGGCGATGACCCGGTGGCCCAGCTTGGTGAGCTCGAGAGCGACGGCCGAGCCGAAGCGTCCCAGCCCGATGACGATGACGTCGTCGTCGAAGAGCCGGTTGCGGCCCATGGGTGTTACCTCCGTCGTCCGTGGCGCGTTTCCGCGATAGCGTCTCAATCATGCCAACTCAGGCCCGGGTCGTCTGGGACTCCTCCTTCACGAGGTACGACTTCGGTCCCACGCACCCGATGGCGCCCGCGCGCCTGGACCTCACGGCCCGGCTCTGCGACGCCCTCGGGGTCTTCGACGTCGACGGCGTCGAGGTGGTCGGTGCCGAGGTGGCCGCCGACGAGCTGCTGGCCACCGTCCACGACGACGACTACGTCGCCGCGGTCAAGGCCGCTTCGACCGACCCCTCCGGCGCCGACGACGCGTACGGCCTCGGCACCGAGGACGACCCGGCCTTCCGGGACATGCACGACGCGAGCGCCCGGGTCGTGTCGGGCACGGTCGACAGCTGCCGCGCCGTCTGGGAGGGCGAGGCCGAGCACGCCGTGAACTTCACGGGTGGCCTCCACCACGCGATGCGCGGCAAGGCGAGCGGCTTCTGCGTCTACAACGACATCGCCGTCGGCATCCAGTGGCTGCTCGACCACGGCGCCGAGCGGGTGGCCTACGTCGACGTCGACGTGCACCACGGCGACGGGGTCGAGCGGATCTTCTGGGACGACCCCCGGGTGCTGACGATCTCGGTCCACGAGACGGGCCGGGCGCTCTTCCCCGGCACCGGCTGGCCCACTGACATCGGCGGCCCCGACGCCGAGGGCACCGCCGTCAACGTCGCCCTGCCGCCCGGCCTCAGCGACGCCGGCTGGCTGCGCGCCCTGCACGCCGTCGCCATGCCGCTCATCCGCGCCTTCAAGCCCGACGTGCTCGTCACCCAGCACGGGTGCGACACCCACGCAGAGGACCCCCTCGCGCACTTCGCCGTCACGGTCGACGCCCAGCGGGCCGCGGCCGACGCGCTCCACCGCCTCTCGCACGAGGTGTGCGAGGGCCGCTGGGTGGCCCTCGGTGGCGGCGGCTACGAGGTCATCGGCGTCGTACCCCGCACGTGGACGCACCTCACCGCCATCGCCGCCCACGCCCCGATCCCGACGAGCACCCCCGTCCCCGAGGACTGGCGCGCGCACGTCGAGCAGGTCTTCGGCCGCCCCGGCCCACATCGCATGGGCGACCTCACGGCCGAGGACGGGCCGCTCTGGTGGCGCTCGTGGGAGATGGGCTACGACCCGGCGAGCGAGGTCGACCGCGCCGTCATGGCGACGCGCACGGCCGTCTTCCCGCTGCACGGGCTCGACGTCCACTTCGACTGAGTCTTCTGCGCCTCGCTTCGCTGCGGCGCGTGCCTCGGCGCCCGTCAGGCGTTGCCTTCCTCCGCTTCGCTCGCTCGTTCCTCGCTCGCTTCGCTGCGTCCAGGCAACGTCGGCGCCTCGGCCGGATGTGCCGAGTTCCTCATCGCAATCCGGTTGGTCCTGCGGCGCTGGGGCGCCTACCATGACGGCACGGCGACGACGGGCCTGACGATCCTGAGCCGAGCACGACCAGAGGCCGTCCGCGATCCGCGGCGGCGAAGGTGTGGTGGCACAGCGACATTCCCCATCGCCCACACCTCCGGGGCACCAACCCTCTGGAGGTGAACGGAATGCAACCAACCCCAACGACCACTGCTCCGCGCGTGCTCGCGCGGGACCTCGGGTCCCTGCCCTCCGGCGAGCGCGCCACGCTCGCCGGGTGGGTCCACCGGCGCCGCGTCCTCGCGAGCGTCACGTTCCTCGTGCTGCGCGACCGCTCGGGCCTCGCCCAGGTCGTCGTCAAGGACCGCGAGACCGTCGAGCAGCTCTCGGGTCTGCCCGAGGAGACCGTCGTCGAGGTGACCGGGACCGTCTCGACCAACGAGTCGGCGCCCGGCGGTGCCGAGCTCGTCGAGCCCGTGGTCACCCCGCTCACCGAGCCGGCGCTCGCGCCGCCGACCGAGCTGTGGCGCCCGACCTTCGGGGCCGGCCTGCCGACGCACCTCGACCACGCGGCGGTGACCCTGCGCCACCCGCGGCACCGGGCGGCGTGGCAGCTCGCGAGCGCGTCGATGCGCGGCTTCCGGGCGGCCCTGGGCGGCCTCGAGTTCACCGAGATCGCGACCCCGAAGCTCGTCGGCACCGCCACCGAGTCGGGAGCCAACGTCTTCACCGTCGACTACTTCGGCCGCACCGCCTACCTCGCGCAGAGCCCGCAGCTCTACAAGCAGATGCTCGTCGGGGTCTTCGAGCGCGTCTTCGAGGTCGGGCCCGTCTTCCGCGCCGAGCCGCACGACACCGTGCGCCACCTCGCGCAGTACACCTCGCTCGACGCCGAGCTCGGCTTCATCCGGGACCACCACGACGTGCTCGCGGTGCTGCGCGAGGCGATCGCCGGCATGGTCGAAGGCATCCGGGAGTATGCCGCCGACGCCGCTGCGCTCCTGGGCGTCGAGCTGCCGCAGGTGCCGGAGCAGTTCCCCGTCATCCACTTCAGCGACGCCCTCGCGAAGGTCGGCGCCGACCCGGACGAGCCCGACCTCAGCCCCGCGCACGAGCGCGCGCTCAGCGAGTGGGCCAAGACGGCATACGGCTCGGACTTCCTTGCCGTGGAGGGCTACCCGATGGGCAAGCGGCCGTTCTACACGCACCCGCAGCCGGGCGACGAGAGGTGGAGCAACAGCTTCGACCTGCTCTTCCGGGGCCTCGAGCTGACGACCGGCGGGCAGCGCCTCCATCGCCCGTCGGACTACGCCGCGGCCCTCGAGCGCACCGGCACCGACCCGTCGGTCCTCGCCGGCTACCTCGACGCCTTCGCCCACGGCATGCCTCCGCACGGCGGCTTCGCCATCGGTCTGGAACGCTGGGTCGGGCGGCTGACGGGTGCCGAGAACATCCGCGAGGTGACGCTCTTCCCGCGTGACCTGCACCGTCTGGAGCCATGACCGGCCGGGAGATCCACAGCGGTCCCAACGGCGTGTCGAGTTGCGCGTGATCGATTCGTTCTTCCGTTCGCTTCCCCTCCAGTCACATCTGCCCCTAATGTTGCTTCTTGCACCTGCGTGCAGTTTCGCCGGAGGGGAAGCCGTCGACGCGCGGGTGCAAACCCACCGAAGATCGGGGTAACACATGTCGAATGAGCGCCAGCTCGCCGAGGTGCGGTTTCTGACCGTCGCCGAGGTCGCCTCGATCATGCGTGTGTCGAAGATGACCGTCTACCGACTCGTCCACGGCGGAGACCTTCCGGCCGTACGCGTCGGCCGCTCCTTCCGGGTTCCGGAGGATGCGGTGCACAAGTACCTCCAGACGTCATACATCGACACCGCGTGACAGCAGCGTCACCACGCACCCGAGGGGGTGGCCGCGACCACCCGGTCCGGCCGCCCCCTCGGCATTCGCGCAGGTGGGCTCGTCGACGTGCTTTTGGGGTAGGGAGCCCGCACGCGCTACCCTGTGAGCCTGTTCGGCTCGTGAAGTTCGACCTACCCTTCTCCGAGGGGTGTCGACGCAGGTCGGCACCAGCTCAGTTCGAGGACACGTCTCACGACAAGGACAAACATGGGTTCTGTCATCAAGAAGCGCCGCAAGCGGATGGCGAAGAAGAAGCACCGCAAGCTGCTGCGCAAGACGCGCCACCAGCGTCGTAACAAGAAGTGACCTGACCAGCTCAGGTGTATCGGCGGCATCGCCCCGCACGCTCTCGACCCTCACCTCCGGTGGGGGTCGTTCGCGTTCCCGGGGGCCGACAGCCACCGAGGGCCCATCGAGAGCCTCGACACATCCGACCATCCGGCGCCCTGCCGGGTACGGATCGAGCAGGCTCTCGGTAGGCTGCGAGGGCGGGGGAGCGAGAACTCCTCCGCAGCGTGCGCACCCGTCGAGCAGCCCGAGCAGCGCACGTGCACGACGTCCGCACCGACCGACGACAGGAGGAGCCGATGGCCAAGGTCGTCCTCGTCACGGGCGTGTCCCGCTATCTCGGCGGCCTCTACGCCCGCCGGCTCTCGACGGACCCCTCGATCGAGCGCATCCTCGGCGTCGACGTCGTGCCGCCGAAGCACTCCATCGGACGGGCCGAGTTCGTGCGCGCCGACATCCGCAACCCGATGATCGGGCGCATCATGGCGCAGGCCGAGGTCGACACGGTCGTGCACATGAACGTCATCGCGACGCCCAAGGACTCCGGCGGTCGGGTGACGCAGAAGGAGATCAACGTCATCGGCACGATGCAGCTGCTCGCCGCGTGCCAGAAGTCCGAGTCGGTCTCACGGCTCGTCGTGAAGTCCTCCGCCGCCGTCTACGGCTCCTCGCCCCGCGACCCCGCGATGTTCAGCGAGGACATGAACCCCAAGACCCTGCCGCGCACCGGCTTCGGCAAGGACTCCGTCGAGGTCGAGGGCTACGTCCGCGGCTTCTCGCGGCGTCGGCCCGACGTCGAGATCACGATGCTGCGCCTGGCCAACGTCGTGGGACCGAGCATCCACACCGCCATCACCGACTACTTCGCGCTGCCGCTCGTGCCGATCCCGCTCGGCTACGACGCCCGGTTCCAGTTCATCCACGAGGACGACGCGACGGCCGCCATGATCCTCGCGACCACCGGGCCGCCGGCCGGGATCGTCAACGTCGCCGGCGACGGCTTCCTCACCGTGACGCAGTGCACCGCGATCGCCCGTCGCGCGGTCGTCCCCGTGCCCCTGTCGGCTGCCGGCCTCATCGGCAACATCGTCAAGCGCAGCGGGTTCGCCGACTTCTCGTCCGACCAGCTGACCTTCCTCGCCTTCGGCCGCGGGCTCGACACGACCCGGATGCGCTCCGTCCTCGAGTTCGAGCCGCACTTCACCACGCGCGAGGCGTTCGAGGACTACGCACGACACCTGCGTCCCGCCGTGCCCGGCGTCGAAGGCGTCGGCGAGGTCGTCAGCGACGCCGCCGGCGGCACCGCCGCAGCCCTCTCCCGCGTCTTCGACAGGATCCAGCCGTGAGCGCCGACCCGAGCAAGGCCGCCGACACGACGGAGCCCGCCGACGCCGCGGCGTCGAAGGGCACGTCCGCACCGTCGACGTCCGCGAGCGCCAGGACGGCGAAGCCGAAGCCGGGGAAGGCCAAGCCGGCAAAGGCGAAGAGCGCGAAGACCTCGACGGCACAGCCGAAGAAGGCGACGACGACGTCCACCGCGACGCCGAGGACGGCGAGGACGACGACGCCGAGGACGGCGTCCACCGCGACGACGTCGGGCACGGAGGCGAAGGCCGCCTCCACGACCTCGACCCGGCCGGCCCGTGGCGCGTTCGCAGCCGGTGCGGCCCGCGCCTCCGGTGAGCGTCGTCGACGCAGCGGCACGCCCCTCATCCCCACCGCGCCCGTCGAGGTCAGCGCCGCGCGCCGGCTCGCGACCGGAGCGGGTTCCGACTCCGTGGCCGACGACCTCATCGAGGCAGCCGTCACCGAGGGCCCGACCGAGCCGGAGTCCCCTCCAGCGCGCGCGCCGAAGGCCCGGCCCGCGCGGGACGAGGCCCCGACCCGGGAGACCGGCGCCGCCGACACCGACGAGCCGGTCGAGGTCGCCGACATCACCGAGCCCGGAGACCCCGCCGACACCCTCCCCGCCGAGCCGACCCCGCCGCGGACCAGGCCGAGCCGCGCGTCGATGCGCTCGCCCCGTCGCGCGGCCCCGGGAGAGCCGGCCCGCCTGCGCGCCGTCCCGCCGGTCGAGGACACCCACGCCCGCAGCGCCCGCTCCGAGGCCGAGCCGGACACACGGCATACGCCGGCGGGCGACGGTGGTGGCTGGGAGCACGCGCTGACATCGGGGCTGCAGTCGCGGGCCGAGAAGCTCGTCGGCGCGGTGCTCGACGGAGCCGAGCTCACCTCCGAGTCGCGGCCCGGCCCGGCCGAGCTCGTCGAGCTCGCCGTCAACGTGCTGCGCGCCGCCGCGACCTCGGCCGGCGTGCCCGCAGAGGAGGTCGAACGCCAGGTCGCCGAGACCCTCGCCTACCTCCGGCGCCGCCTCACGGGCGACTACGTCGTCGACGAGTTCGGCTTCGACGAGGACTACACCGTCAACGTCCACCTCCCGCTGCTGCGTCCGCTCTACCGGAAGTGGTTCCGGGTCGAGGTGCGCGGCATCGAGAACATCCCCGACGTCGGGGGAGCCCTCGTCGTGGGCAACCACTCCGGCACCGTCGCGATGGACTCGCTCATGACGCAGGTGGCCGTCTACGACGAGCACCCGCGCAACCGGCACCTGCGGATGCTGGGGGCCGACCTCGTCTTCCAGATGCCGTTCATCGGCACCATGGCCCGGCGCTCCGGCACGACCCTCGCGGCCAACTCCGACGCCGAGCGGCTCCTCAGCGGCGGCGCCCTCGTCGGTGTCTGGCCCGAGGGCTTCAAGGGCGTCGGCAAGCCCTTCAGCGAGCGCTACAAGCTGCAGCGCTTCGGCCGGGGCGGGTTCGTCTCTGCTGCGCTGCGCGCCGGCGTGCCGATCGTGCCGGTGTCGATCGTCGGGGCCGAGGAGATCTATCCCATCCTCGGCAACATGCCCGCGGTCGCGCGGCTGCTCGGGCTGCCCTACGCCCCGATCACGCCGACCTTCCCGCTGCTCGGCCCCCTCGGCATGGTGCCGCTGCCGAGCAAGTGGCTCATCGAGTTCGGGCCGCCGATCGAGACGACGAGCTTCGGCCCCGACGCCGCCGATGACCCCATGCTCGTCTTCGACCTCACCGACCAGGTGCGCGAGACGATCCAGCAGACGCTCTACAGCCTGCTCATGCAGCGCAAGTCCGTCTTCCTCTGACCGACGACCACGCACGCGCCCGCCGGCCGTGGGTCGTGGTGCGGCCGATGCGCAGTCGTCCGGCCGGAGTGGGACGACGTCCCGGCCTCAGGTCAGGGCAGGATCTTCGTCGGCAGCGGCAACGGCACCGTGGGGACGCCGAGGGTCACCGACGGCAGCGGGATCGTCGCGCCGGGCAGGGTGACGCCACCGCCGCCGACCCCGATCGTCGAGGAGGTGACGCCCACACCCGGCAGGCTGACCGTCGCGCCGGGGAGCGTGACCCCGCCACCGCCGACGGCGACCGACGAGCTCGTGACCCCGACTCCGGGCAGGTTGATGGTGCCGCCGGGCAGGGTGACGCCGCCCGTGACGGTGATGCCGGGCACCGACACGCCGCCGGGGACGGTCGCCGAGACCACCGGCGGCCGGGGAGCCGAACTCGTTGACCGGGGGGTCGTCGTGGCACCGGGCCGGGACGGCACGGTGCCCGGGGCGGACGTGCCGCTCACCGGGCTGCTGGGGCGGACCGCGCCGGGCAGTCGTGCCAGGGCCTGCCTCGCCGCGGTGGCTCGGTCGCCGCACACGCCGCAGGCGGCCAGCTCCCTCAGGGTCGCCACCTGGCCCGCGCCGAGCAGGTCGCGCAGACGCTGCCAGGACGCGAGCGAGCCTTCGGGCACCCGCGGTCGCATCGCGTCGACCTGGGGAATGGCCCGCGTGTAGAAGTCGGCCAGCTCGGTCAGCGCGTCGGCGCGCTGCTCCGTGCGGTAGACCTCCATGAGGATGGTCTGGGCGCGACCGGTCGCGTCGGTCGCCGCGTCGTAGGCCGTGTCGAGGTCGTGCGTCGACGGCGAGCCGCCGTCGATGAGGTCGCGGGCGTCGGCGATGTGCTCCTGCGCCTGCGCGAGGTAGGTCACACCCTCGTCGTAGCGCGAGCCCGCGAGCTGGACGGCGGCCCGGTCGAGCAGCTGCTTGACGCCGTAGAGGGCGTCGCCGGGGACGGCCGATCGCGACGCGAACCCGAGGGCGCCACCGATGACGAGGATGCTCGCGGCCGCCGCTGCGATGAACTTCAGGGGCCTGGCCGCGACGCGGAGGATCGAGACCGTGCCGCCCTCGCCGGGACCGTCACCGGCACCGTCCGCCTCGCCGGGCGCGAGGGGAGAGAGGGGAGCGAGGGGCACCATTGCGGTGGCGTCGTCGGCGAGCAGCCGGGCACGCAGGTCCGAGACGAACTCGGCCCGGGGCGCGAGCCCGGCCTGGTCGACGGCCTGCACGGCGTGCAGCACGGCGACGAGCTCGAGGATCCCGGGCTCGGACACCGCCTCGCCCTCGAGGGCGCGCTGGAGGAGCTCGCCGTCGGCGTTGGCACCGAGGTCCATGTCCCTCCTCCGTCTCTCGAGTCCGTCGGTCTGTCGTGCTGGTCGGTCGTGCTGGTCTGCTGGTCGAGCTGGTCGGTCGAGCTGGTCGTGCCGTCAGGGCGTGCCGGAGCCCCTCGCCCGACCCGGCAGCCCCGGCTGGGACGGCACGGCACGGCATACGACAAGTCGTGTGGCGAGGGGTGGGTGGTGCGGGTCGTTCGTCAGGGGCCGGAGCACCGTCGTCGCTGCCACCCCGCCACCTGCGTTCACACGTTCCACGGTCGCGCCGGTCAGCGCGCCGAGTGTCGGTCCGGGCCCACACGCACCGTCCCTACGCCATGAGAACGACGAGGGGGCCGGTCGGGTTACGCGGGTCACAGCTCGACTCCTTCGAGCGCCTTGCGCAGGGCCCGGGTCGCGCGCAGCTGGAGCTGCTTCACGGCCCCCTCGGACTTGTCGAGCACCCTGGCCGTGTCGGCCAGGCTGAGTCCCTGGAGGAAGCGCAGGGTGATGCACTCGGCCTGGTCGGAACCCAGCTGCTTGATCGCCGACACGAGACGCTCGTCGCGCAGCCGGGTCAGCACCTCGGTGTCGGGGGCGTCGACGCGCTCGTCGGCGTCGCGCATGTCGGCGGTCGCGACCTCGAAGCGGAACTTCGCCGACTTCACGTGGTCGGCGATGAGGTTGCGCGCGATGGTGACGAACCACGCCGCGATGTCCTTGCCCTGCCACGTGAACGAGTCGATCCGGCGCATCGCGCGCAGGAAGGTCTCGGACGTGAGGTCCTCGGCGAGCGCCCGGTTGGCGACGCGGACGAGGACGTAGCGGAAGACGGTGTCGACATAGATGTCGTAGAGCTGTGCGAAGGCCTCCTTGTCACCGCGCTGGGCGAGCTCGACGAGCGCCGCGATGCGGGCCTGCTCGTCCGCGTCGCGCTCGGCGTGGCGCCGAGCGCCCGGTCCGGGCCGGGTCAGCGCGGTCCTGTCGGTCCCCTCGTCGGCGAGGGCGGCCCAGAGCGCGTCGAGCGCGGAGCGCCACGTCGGCAGGGCGTATGCCGGGGGGTCGAGGAGCGCCGGGAGGGCGCCGGCGGGTGCCGGGCGGGCAGGGGTCATCGACACCCGCCCCGGGGCCCTTCCCGGTGCGAGGACAGGTGGGGGCCGGCGGGCCGACGTCCTGTTCGCGCGCATTGTGGACAGTCTGTCGGAATGCGCCCCCGCATGGGACCCCGATGACGTTTTGTGGTGCACCCGACGTGTGGTGCCGCGAGCGTGCCTACAGTGGTCGGCATGACGAGCGAGAAGCCCCCGGATGCTCCCGGCGCTGCGCCGCGCGTCGTCCTCCTCGGCCGCGCGGGCTGCCACCTGTGCGACGAGGCGCGCGCCGTCGTCGAGCGCGTGACGGGCGAGCTCGGGGTGGCCTGGCAGGAGCAGTCCGTCGACGACGACCCGGAGCTGCGGCGGCGCTATGCCGAGCAGATCCCCGTGACCTTCGTCGACGGGCGACGCCACGACTTCTGGCGGGTCGACGAGGCACGCCTGCGCGCCGCCCTGCGGTGACCTGCCTCACCGCGGCATCCCATGCCGTGGTAGGCCGTCGAAGTCAACTTTGTGCATGGGTTCACAAACGTCTAGCCTGATCGGGTCCCCACGTGCTCCGCGTGTGGGAGAACGCCTCGTTCGAGAGGAGCCGGTGAGCAAGAGTGTCCGCCGACCCAGCACTGCGTCGCGAGATCCCCGACGCAACCGTCGCGCGGCTCCCCGAGTACCTCCGAACGCTCTCGCGCCTCGCTGAGGACGGCGTCCTGTCGGTCTCCTCGGAAGAGCTCGCGGCCGAGGTCGGAGTGCGCTCCGCGCAGCTGCGCAAGGACCTCAGCCACCTCGGTTCCTACGGTGTGCGCGGCGTCGGCTACGACGTCGAGACGCTCGCCCTCGAGATCTCCCGCGCGCTCGGCCTGACCGAGGACTGGCCCGTCGCCATCGTCGGGATGGGCAACCTCGGGCACGCCCTCGCCTCCTACTCCGGCTTCGTCACCAAGGGCTTCCGCATCGTCGGTCTCTACGACGACGACCCCGCCCTCGCCGACGAGAAGATCGTCGGGGTGGCGATCCGCCCGCTCGCCGAGCTCACCGAGCACCACGCCGTCGACCCGATCGCCATCGGTGTCATCGCGACACCGGCGCCCGCCGCGCAGGCCGTCTGCGACGCGCTCGTCGGCGCCGGCATCAGCTCGATCCTCAACTTCGCGCCCGCGGTGCTCTCCGTGCCGAGCGGCGTGGACGTACGCCGTGTCGACCTCTCGACGGAGCTGCAGATCCTCGCCTTCCACGCTCAGCGCAAGTCGCTGGCCGCGGGCGACCTCCGGTCGGCGGTGGCCGCCCCGTGAGCCTCCTCGTCATCGGCCTGTCCCACCACACCGCCCCGCTGTCGGTGCTCGAGGCCCTGTCCGAGCGCCCTGACCGCGCCGAGGCCATCGCCGCGTCCGTGCTCAGCTCGGCCACGGCCACCGAGGCCGTCGTGCTCTCCACGTGCAACCGCCTCGAGGTCTACGCCTCGGTGCCGGCCTTCCACCCCGCCGTCGCCGCGATCGGCGAGGCGCTCGCACTCGCCGCGGGCATCGAGGCACCCGAGGGGGCCCGCCGCGTCGCCGACCTGCCGCCGGGCGACCCGGCCGACGCCCTGGCCGCCCGCGCCGAGGCGCTCGCCGACCACCTCTACGTCCGCTACGACGACGCCGCCGTGGCCCACGCCTTCACCGTGGCCTGCGGGCTCGACTCCATGGCCGTGGGCGAGGCCCAGATCCTCGGCCAGATGCGCGACTCGCTCGCCGGAGCCCAGACGCGCGGCCAGGTGGGGGAGTCGCTCAACGCGCTCTTCCAGGGCGCCCTGCGCGTCGGCAAGCGCGCCCACACCGAGACCGACATCGACCAGCACAGCGTCTCGCTCGTGCAGATCGCGCTCGAGGAGGCGGCCGCGGTCCTCGGGCCGCTCGAGCGCGTCTCGGCCGCCGTGGTCGGCGCCGGTGGCATGAGCGGCCTCGCCGCCGCGACCGCACGCCGCCAGGGCGTCGGGTCGCTCACCATCGTCAACCGGACTCCCGAGCGCGCCGAGCGCCTCGCGGCCGCGACGTCCGGCGTGGCCCGCCCCTGGGCCGAGCTGGCCGACGTGCTCGCCGAGAGCGACCTCGTCATCACCTGCACCGGAGCGGTCGGCCACGTCATCACGGCCGAGATGCTCGCCGCGAGCGCGACCCGCCGCGGGGGTCGACCCCAGGTCGTCGTCGACCTCGCGCTGCCGCGTGACGTCGAGCCCGTCGTCTCCTGGCCGCACGCCGTGCCGGGCGTCTCGCTCGTCGACCTCCAGTCGCTGGGCCTGCTCCTCGAGGGCCGCGCCGACACGACCCAGGTCGTCCGGGTGCGCGAGCTCGTCACCGGTGAGGTCGCCGACTACCTCACGCGCCGCATGGAGAAGTCCGTGGCGCCCACGGTCGCCGCCCTGCGCGCCCGCGCCGCCGCGCTCGTGGCGACCGAGATGGACCGGCTCGACCAGCGGCTGCCCGGCCTCGACGAGACGACCCGCGCCGAGGTCGGCCTCGCGGTGCACCGCATCGTCGAGAAGCTGCTCCACACGCCGACCATGCGGGTCAAGGAGTTCGCGATGGAGGGCAGCGGCGACGACTACGCCGCGGCCCTGCGCGAGCTCTTCGACCTCGAGCCCAAGGACGTCGCCAACGTGTCCACCCCGCCGAAGCGGGCCCAGCCATGACCGCCCTGCGTCTCGGCACGCGCCGCTCCGCCCTCGCCACGACCCAGTCCGGGTGGGTGGCCGACCGGCTGCGTGAGGCCGGTCACGAGGTCGAGCTCGTCGAGATCACGACCGAGGGCGACGTGTCGGGCGAGCTGCTCACCGCGATCGGTGGCACCGGCGTGTTCGCCGCGGCGATCCGACGGGCCCTGCTCGACGGTCGCATCGACGTCGCCGTGCACTCGCTCAAGGACCTCCCGACGGCCCCGGAGCCCGGGCTCGTCGTCGCTGCCGTGCCGGTGCGCGAGGACAGCCGCGACGTCCTCGTGGCCCGCGACGGCCTGACGCTCGGCGAGCTGCCCGCGGGCTCCGTCGTCGGCACCGGCTCGCCGCGCCGCACGGCACAGATCGCAGCGCTCGGGCTCGGCATCGAGATCCGCCCGATCCGCGGAAACGTCGACACCCGAATCGGATTCGTCTCGTCGGGTGCGCTCGACGCCGTCGTCCTCGCCCGCGCCGGACTCGCCCGGCTCGGCCGTCTCGACGAGGCCACCGAGGTCATCGACCCGATCCAGGTGCTGCCGGCACCCGGTCAGGGCGCCCTCGCCGTCGAGTGCCGCTCCGACCGCGACGACGTCGTGGCCGCCGTCTCCGTGCTCGACGATCCCGACACGCGAGCCTGCGTCGACGCCGAGCGCTCGCTGCTCGCGACGCTCGAGGCCGGCTGCACCGCCCCTGTCGGGGCCCTCGCCGAGGTCGTCGAGGGTGACGACGGCCTCGAGCTGTCGCTGCGTGCCTTCGCCGGCACCGAGGACGGCTCCGTGGAGCTGCGCCGCTCGCTCGTCGGGCCCTACGACGAGCCGGAGGTCCTCGGCTCGCGTCTCGCCCGGATCCTGCTGGAGGACGGCGCCGCCGACCTCCAGGTCGCCACGTCAGCTGGACCTGCCCCAGACCACGCCCCACACCAACCGGAGCAAGTTTCGTGACTCCTTCCCGCCAGCCGTCAGAGCAGACGGACTCGACTCCCACCCACGCGACCACGCCGGCGTGTGTCGCCTTCGTCGGCTCCGGACCGGGCGACCCCGGTCTCATGACGCTGCGCGGCCGCGACCTGCTCGCCGCCGCCGACATCGTGGTCCTCGACCGGATCGCCCGCGACGACGTCGTGCTCGAGCACACCCGCCCCGACGTCGAGATCATCGACGCCGGCCACGGCGAGCAGGGCCAGGAGCTCACCCATGCGGTGCGCGCCAAGCTCGTCGTCAAGGCCGCGAAGTCGGTGGCCCCCGGCGGCCTGGTCGTGCGCCTCATGGACGGTGACCCCGCGACCTTCAACGGCCTCGTCGAGGAGGTGCGCGCCTGCCGCAAGGCCGGCATCACGTACGACGTCGTGCCGGGTGTGTCGGCGCTCACGGCCGGGCCGACGTATGCCGGCGTGCCCCTGACGTCGAAGTCGACCGGAGCCGTCCACGTCGTCGGCGTCGACCGCTCCGGCGTCGACTGGTCCGCCTACGCGGCCGACACCGACACCCTCGTGCTGCTCGGCGGCACCGAGGGCATCCGGGCCGCCCTCGCCGCGCTGCGCGCTGCGGGACGCCCCGCGGACGCCCTCGTGGCGCTGACGGCATACGGCACCACCGTGCGGCAGTCGTCCGTCGCGACGACCCTCGGCGACGCCGACGCGGTCTTCGGCGGCAAGGAGCCGCTCCGGGTGTCGCTCGCCGTCGTGTCGCCGAACGTCGGCCTCCGTGACGAGTTCTCGTGGTTCGAGTCCAAGCCGCTCTTCGGCTGGAAGGTCCTCGTGCCGCGCACCCAGGCTCAGGCCGGCTCCATGGTCGACCGCCTCGCCGGCTACGGCGCGACGGCCGACGTCGTGCCGACCATCTCGGTCGAGCCGCCGCGCACGCCGCAGCAGATGGAGAAGGCCGTCAAGGGCCTCGTCACCGGACGCTACGAGTGGATCGGCTTCACGTCGGTCAACGCCGTGCGCGCCGTGCGCGAGCGCTTCGAGGAGTTCGGCCTCGACGCCCGGGCCTTCGCGGGCCTCAAGGTCGCCGCCGTCGGTGGCGTCACCGCCGCCGCGCTGCGCGAGTGGGGCATCAACCCCGACCTCGTGCCCGCCGGAGAGCAGTCGGCGGCCGGCCTGCTCGAGTCGTGGCCCGAGTTCGACGAGGTCCTCGACCCGATCAACCGCGTGCTGCTGCCTCGTGCCGACATCGCGACCGAGACGCTCGTCGCCGGCCTGCGCGACATGGGCTGGGAGGTGGACGACGTCACCGCCTACCGGACGGTGCGCGCGGCCCCGCCGGCCGCGTCGATCCGCGACGCCATCAAGGGTGGCGACTACGACGCCGTGCTCTTCACGTCGAGCTCGACGGTGCGCAACCTCGTCGGCATCGCCGGAAAGCCCCACGCCGCAACGGTCGTCGCCTGCATCGGACCGGCCACGGCCAAGACGGCGCAGGAGCACGGCCTTCGCGTCGACGTCCTCGCGCCGGAGGCCTCGGCCACCAGCCTCGTCGATGCTCTCGCCGGCCACGGCGTCGGTCTCGCCGTCGCCGCGGCCGAGGCGGGCCAGTCGGTCCAGCGTCCCAGCGACAAGCGCCCGGCCTCGCGCCGCCGCGCCCGCTGAGGCGAGACCCCGATGATCGAGCGTCCCCGTCGCCTGCGCCAGAACCCCGTCCTGCGGTCCCTCGTCGCCGAGACCCGGCTGCACCCGCGTGACCTCGTGCTGCCGGTCTTCGTCGGCGAGGGGCTGACGGAGCCGCGCCCGATCACGAGCATGCCGGGGGTCGACCAGCACACGCTCGAGAGCGTGGTCGAGGTCGCCCACCGCTGCGTCGCGGCCGGCCTCGGCGGGATCATGCTCTTCGGGGTGCCGCAGGAGAAGGACGCGACCGGCTCGGGCGCCATCGACCCCGACGGCATCCTCAACGTCGCGTTGCGCGCCGTCCGGGACGCCGTCGGTGACGACCTCGTCGTCATGGCCGACACCTGCCTCGACGAGTTCACCGACCACGGCCACTGCGGCGTGCTCGACGAGCACGGCCGCGTCGACAACGACGCCACCAACCTCCTCTACGCCGAGATGGCCGTCGCGCAGGCTCGTGCCGGCGCCCACGTCGTCGCCCCCTCCGGGATGATGGACGGCCAGGTCGCCGTCATCCGTGAGGCGCTCGACGCGGAGGGCCTCACCGACACCGTGATCCTCGCCTACTCCGCCAAGTACGCCTCGGCGTTCTTCGGCCCCTTCCGCGAGGCCGTCCAGTCGAGCCTGCAGGGCGACCGCCGCACCTACCAGCAGGACCCGGCCAACATCGTGGAGTCGCTCCGCGAGATCGACCTCGACATCGCCGAGGGCGCCGACATGGTCATGGTCAAGCCCGCGATGTCCTACCTCGACGTCGTCGCGGCCGCCGCCGAACGCGCGTCGGTGCCGGTCGTGGCCTACCAGGTGTCGGGCGAGTACTCCATGATCCACGCGGCCGCCGCGAACGGCTGGATCGACCTCCGAGCAGCCGCGATCGAGTCGCTGACCTCGATCCGCCGAGCCGGTGCACAGGTCGTGCTGACGTACTTCGCGCTCGACGTGACCGAATGGACCGCCTGACACCACTACCATCTGTGCAATCGCAGGAGGTTGACATGTCAGGTACAGGGGATGACGGCGTGCGGTGGCTCAGTGATGCCGAACAGGCGTCGTGGCGGGCCATCCTGCGCGGCACGAGGCTGCTCGAGCGCGCGCTCGACGACGCGCTCGGCGACGCCGGGTTGCAGCTGAGCGAGTACGAGATCATCTCGATGCTCTCCGAGAGCCCGAACCACCGGCTCCGCATGTCCGAGCTCGCCGCCATGGTCGTCCAGTCGCGCAGTCGGCTGACGCACACCGCGAAACGGCTCGAGGACCGCGGCTGGGTGACGCGCGAGCAGTGCTCCGACGACAAGCGCGGCGTCGAGCTCGTCCTCACCACCGGTGGCCTGGCCGCCGTCCGCGACATCTCGCGGGTCCACGTGCAGAGCGTGCGCGCCAACCTCGTCGACATCATGACCCCGGCGCAGTTCACGGCGATCGGCGACGCCATGGCCATCGTGCGTGACCACCTCGACCCGAACGGCACGAGCGGCCACTGAGCACCGGGGCCGGGCTCCGGGGCCACCGCAGGACCCGAGGGTCGGGGCGTCAGAAGGCGATGCGCACGACGGCGCGCCGCAGGCTGGGACGCAGCACCTCGGTGAAGCCGGCGTCGAGGAAGGTCGAGAGCGTGCCGACGTGCAGCTCCTCGAGGATGGCGCCCGACGTCGTCGTCATCGGGTAGCCCTCCAGCGCGCGGGCGCCGCCACGGCGGGCGACGTCCACGGCCGCCAGGACGAGGGCGCGGCTGATCCCGCGGCGTCGGTAGCCGGCGCGGGTGAAGACGCACGTGACCGCCCAGACGGAGGGGTCGGAGCGGTCCTCGTCGCGCCCGACCCAGGCCGCCCGGCTCGAGTTGCGCACGAGGCCGTCGTACGCGGGTCGCGGCTCGACGGCGCACCACCCGACGGGCTCGTCGCCCAGTCGGGCGACGAGGCCGCTGGTGTGCCGGGCGCCCGGGTCACCGCAGGAGGTCTGGTCACGGAGGCGGTGCGCGCGCTCCTCGACGGGGAAGGACCCGAAGGACTCACCCCTGGCCAGCTTGAAGCGCTGGCACTGGCAGCGCGAGGCCGGCCCCCTGGTCCCGAGGATCGTCCTCAGCTCCTCCCAGGTGGCCTCGTTGGCCGGCACGACGGAGACCTCGGCGTTCGCAGCGCTCATGAGCACGAGTGTGGAGCGCGGGGGGCTCCGGTGGGGCGGTACGTGCCCGGGACGTGCCCGGTACGTGCCGGCTCGAGCCGCCGATGACCCGGCGAGGCACGTACCCAGCATCGGTTGAGAGACTGGGGGCATGAGCTCGCAGCCCGTCACCGTCCAGACCACCACCGACGCCCCGGCGTCCGCCGCCCTCCTCGCGCGGGCCAGCGAGGTGATCCCGGGCGGTGTGAACTCGCCGGTGCGTGCCTTCCGCGCGGTGGGGGGCACGCCCCGCTTCATGGCGAGTGGCGCGGGACCGTGGCTGACGGACGCCGACGGCAAGCGCTACGTCGACCTCATCTGCTCCTGGGGCCCGATGATCCTCGGCCACGCCCACCCCGACGTCCTCGCGGCCGTGACCGAGGCCGCCGCGCGCGGCTTCTCCTTCGGCACGCCCAGCGAGAACGAGGTGCGTCTCGCCGAGGAGATCGTCCGGCGGGTCGAGCCCGTCGAGCAGGTCCGTCTCGTCAACTCCGGCACCGAGGCGACGATGTCGGCCATCCGCCTCGCCCGCGGTTTCACCGGCCGCGACGTCATCGTCAAGTTCGCCGGCTGCTACCACGGCCACGTCGACGCCCTGCTGGCCTCGGCGGGCTCGGGTGTCGCGACCTTCGCGCTCCCGGACTCCGCCGGCGTGCCGCGCTCGAGCGCCGGCGAGACGATCGTCCTGCCCTACAACGACGTCCCCGCGCTCGAGGCCGCGTTCGCCGAGCGCGGGCCCGAGATCGCCGCGGTCATCACCGAGGCCGCGGCCGGCAACATGGGCGTCGTCCCGCCCGCGCCCGGCTTCACGGAGGCGCTGCTGCGCGTCACGAAGGCGCACGGCGCACTGCTCGTCTCCGACGAGGTGATGACCGGCTTCCGGTGCAGCGCCTCGGGCTTCTACGGCCTCGAGGGCCCTTATGCCGCAGGCGCGCCCGACCTCTTCACGTTCGGCAAGGTGATGGGCGGCGGCTTCCCGACCGCGGCCTTCGGTGGCCGTGCCGACGTCATGGCGCTCCTCGCCCCGCAGGGCCCCGTCTACCAGGCCGGCACGCTCTCCGGTAACCCCGTCGCCTCCGCCGCGGGCCTCGCCACGCTCCAGGGCTGCACGCCCGCGGTCTACGAGCGCCTCGACGTCGTCTCGCGCACGATCGCCGACGCCGTCGCCGCCGAGCTGTCCGCGGCCTCGGTGCCGCACATCATCCAGTGGGCCGGCTCGATGTTCTCCGTCTTCTTCCGCGACGGGGCGGTGGCGAACTACGACGACGCCAAGGACCAGGACACCGACGCCTTCCGCCGCTTCTTCCACTCGATGCTCAGCCAGGGCGTGCACCTGCCGCCGAGCGCTTTCGAGTCGTGGTTCGTCTCGGCCTCCCACGACGACGAGGCCGTCGACCACGTGCTCGCGGCCCTGCCGGCCGCGGCCCGCGCCGCGGCGACCACCGACTGACCCGGGCCCCCGCGACAGACCACGTATGCCGTCCACGTCGGTGGGCGGCATCCGTGCGATCCCGGTGGGGTGGCGACGCGGACGCGGCCCCGGGCGCCACCACACGGCATACGCCCGCGGGGATTGTGGGCCCGACCGACGAGGAGGACGCTGGTCGGTGACGGCGGCGCCGTCGGGGTGCCGCCCCGACCGAGGGAGGTGGGGTCGTGCACGCACGCTCCACGACGGTCCTGGGCCGTCCCGGCATGATCGAGACCGGTATCGCGCACGTGCAGGACGTGGTGATGCCGCAGGTCAGGGCGATGGACGGCTGCCTCGGACTGTCCATGGTCGCCGACCGTGTCAGCGGCCAGTGCATCGTGACGACGGCCTGGCGTGACGAGGCCGCGATGCGCGCCACCGCCGACACCGTCGTCCCGCTGCGACGGCAGGCGGCCGACCTGCTCGGCGGTGAGGCCACCGTCGAGGAGTGGGAGATCGCCTACCTGCACCGGGACCACCGTGTGTCCGACGGCTGTAGCGCGCGCGTGACGTGGACCGACGCCGACCCGGCCACGGTCGACCGGGTCATCGACGCATTCCGGATGAGCATCATGCCTCGGGTCGAGCAGCTCGACGGCTTCTGCAGTGCCAGCCTCTTCGTGGACCGGCCCTCCGGGCGGGCGTGCGTCACCGCGACGTACGACTCGCCGCAGGCGATGATGGCGACCCGGAACGCAGCGATGGGCCTGCGGGCCGACCTCGTGCAGGAGACCGGCATGAGGATCACCCAGATCGGCGAGTTCTCACTCGCCATCGCGCACCTCGACGTGCCCGAGCTCGTCTGACGCCCGGTCGACCCCGGGCCTAGTGGACGGCGGCGAGGAGCACCCCGACGCCGACGAACAGCCCGCCGAAGACGCGGTTGAGGGCGCGCTGACCCGACTCGCGCTGGGTCAGCCGCCCCAGCCCGCGTGCCGCCGCGGCGAAGAAGAACCACATGACGACGACGTCGATGGTGATCACCGTCGCGGCGAGCACGGCGTACTGCGGCAGCAACGGTTGCTCCGGCCGGATGAACTGCGGCGTGAACGCGAGGAAGAAGACGACGGCCTTCGGGTTGGTCAGGTTGACGAGCAGACCGCGGCGGAACATCGACCACGCCGGCTCCCGCTGCACCCCATCGACCCGCGCCGCCGCCGCCCGCGAGCGGAACTGCCGCACGCCGAGGTAGACGAGGTAGGCGGCGCCGGCGTACCGGATGGCGTCGAAGAGCACCGGTGAGCTCGCGACCAGGACGCCGACGCCGGCAGCCACGACGACGATGTGGGCGAGCAGCGCGACCTGCTGGCCGAGGATGCCCCAGATCGAGCGGGTCCAGCCGGACCCGAGCGAATTGGCCATCGTGTTGATGGCGCCGGCCCCGGGGGTGAAGGAGATGAGCGCGCCCGTCGCCACGAGCGTCAGCCAGAGTGACCACGACACGTCACGGAGTGTAGGTCGACCCCCGTCCGTGGCGCCGGTCGTCCCACGGACGGCGTGACCTCGGCCACGGGTGCCGGGGACCGCCACCGACGGCGTACGCGTGGGGCCGCGTCAGCGGGCGCGCGTCGGCGTCGCTGCACGTCACAGGGGGTGCACAGGCTCGGATGCGGATTCGGTCCTGAGCACGACGTTTGAGAGACTGTCGCCCATGGGTGAGAGCACGAGCGGGGTGGCGCCGGGCGCCGACGACCTCACGGTCGTGCACCTCATGCGACACGGTGAGGTCCACAACCCCGGCGGCGTGCTCTACGGCCGTCTCGACGGATTCCACCTCTCCGACCTCGGCCAGGAGATGGCGCGCCTCGTCGCGGCCCACCTCGAGGCCAACGACATCACCTACGTCGTCGCCTCGCCGCTCGAGCGGGCCCAGGAGACCGCGGCCCCGATCGCCGCCGACCACGAGGTCGAGATCGCCACCGACGCGCGCGTCATCGAGTCCGAGAACCAGTTCGAGGGCCGCTCGGTCAGCCCCGCAGACCTGCTCCACCCGCGCAACTGGCACCTCTTCCGCGACATCACGAAGCCCTCGTGGGGCGAGCCCTACGAAGACATCGCGGCCCGGATGCTCGCGGCCGTCGCCGACGCACGCGACGCCGCGCGCGGGCACGAGGCCGTCGTCGTCAGCCACCAGCTGCCGGTCTGGACCGTGCGCAACAAGCTCGAGGGACGCCGCCTCTGGCACGACCCGCGCAAGCGCGAATGCACGCTCGCCTCGCTGACGTCGCTGACCTACCACGGCGACGAGCTCGCCTCGATCTCGTACTCCGAGCCGGCCGCCGAGCTGCTCCCGAGGGCGAGCAAGAGCGTGGGCGCCTGATGGACCACCTCGACCGACGCACCGCACTGCGGTGGGGCGCCGTCGCCATGGCCGGAGGCCTCGCGACGTTCGCGGCGGCCTGCTCGGCCGACCCGAACTCCGTCGCCGACCAAGCCCGCTCGGGCGACCGCAAGGGCTACGTCGCGGGTGACGGCTCCATCGAGCAGCTGCCCGCCACCGACCGCGGTGAGCCCGTCACCCTCGACGGCACGACCCTCGAGGGCAAGCCGTGGAGCAGCGCCGACCGCGCCGGCACGGTGCTCGTCGTCAACGTCTGGGGCTCGTGGTGCCCGCCGTGCATCGAGGAGACGCCCGCGCTGCAGAAGGCGTGGGAGACCGTGCAGGCCAAGGGCAAGAAGGTCGAGTTCATCGGCCTCGACAAGCTCGAGGGCCCCGAGACCGGCCTCGCCTTCCAGACCGCCAACAAGGTCACCTACCCCTCGCTCGCCTACGACGGCGGCGTCCCGATCCTCGCCCTCCAGGGCAAGGCCTCGGCCACCCCGACCACCCTCGTGCTCGACCACGAGGCCCGCATCGCGGCCCGCGTCTCCGGCCCCGTCTCCACGACGACCCTGCTCGGCCTCATCGACGACGTCCTCGCCGAGAAGGCCTGAGCCCCGTGAGTGCCGAGCTCGCCTCCGGGTCGCTCCTCGCCGCAGGGCTCGTCGCCCTCGTGGCCGGGTTCGTCTCGTTCGCCTCGCCGTGCGTGCTGCCGCTCGTGCCGGGCTTCCTCGGCTACGTCACCGGGCTGTCCGACGTCTCGCTCGAGAAGCGGTCGCGCGGGAGGCTCGTCGTGGGGGCGCTGCTCTTCGTCCTCGGCTTCACCGTCGTCTTCCTCATCGCGGCTGCAGCCGTCTCGGCCGTCGGTCTGGCCTTCCGGGAGCACCAGAGCGCGCTGCTGCGCGTGGGTGGCGCCGTCGTCCTGCTCATGGGCCTGCTCTTCCTCGGGCTCGGCCGGTCGTATGCCGCCCCCGTGAGCTGGCGACCGCGTGCCGGGCTCGCCGGCGCACCGTTGCTCGGCGCCGCCTTCGCCATCGGCTGGTCGCCGTGCATGGGTCCGACGCTCGGGGCCATCCAGGCCATGGCCGCCCCGATCTCGGCCGAGTCCGGCTCGATCGGTCGCGGCCTGGCGCTGGCCGCCGTCTACTCCATCGGTCTGGGCCTGCCGTTCGTGCTCATGGCGGCCCTGTGGGAGCGCGCCGGCACCGCGAGCGACTGGCTGCGCCGGCACCGCCGGGCCCTGCAGAACGTCGGCGGCCTGCTCCTCGTGGCCGTCGGCCTGCTCATGCTGACCGGGGTCTGGGAGGACGTCATCGTCTGGATCCAGGTGCGTCTCGTCAACGGCTTCCAGGTGGCGATCTGACATGAGCACCGAAACCAACCCCGCCACCGAGAGCACCGAGCCCACCGAGCCCACCGAGAAGGCGACCTCGCGCGCGAAGGGCAGCGACGGCATACGCAAGGGCATGCGGCCCGACCGCCAGGAGCCGACGCTGCCGACCCTCGGCACCGTGGGGATGCTCCGGTGGGGCTGGCGCCAGCTGACGAGCATGCGCACGGCGCTCTTCCTGCTCCTGCTGCTCTCGATCGCCGCCGTCCCGGGCTCGATCTTCCCGCAGCGCAACATCGACGCGGGCCGGGTCGCCGACTACATCGCCCAGAACCCCACGAGCTCGCCGTGGCTCGACCGGCTCGGCTTCTTCGACGTCTACGCGTCCCCGTGGTTCTCGGCGATCTACCTCCTGCTCTTCATCTCCCTCGTCGGCTGCATCGTCCCCCGCACGAAGGTGCACCTGTCGGCGCTGCGCTCGACACCCCCGCGCGCCCCGGCCCGGCTCCAGCGCCTCGACGAGCACGCCGAGATCACGACGACCCTCTCGCCGGACGAGGCCCTCGCCGCAGCACGGGCGGTCTTGAAGCGCAAGCGGTTCCGGCTGCACTCGCACGATGCGACGAGCGTCTCCGCCGAGTCCGGCTACCTCCGCGAGACCGGCAACCTGCTCTTCCACCTCGCCCTGACCGGCATCATCATCGGCATGGCCGTCGGGCACCTGCTCGGCTGGCGCGGCGACATCATCCTCGCCGAGGGCGACAAGTTCGCGTCGTCCGCGGGCACCTACAACACCATCTCGCCCGGGCCGTGGGTCGACACGGAGACGCTGCCGCCCTTCGTCCTGTCGCTCGACAAGCTCCACGTGGAGTTCAACGAGACGCCGGGCCGCTCGTTCGGCACACCGCGACTCTTCGACGCGCAGACGACGCTGCAGAGCTCGCCCGGAGCACCGAAGAGCAGCGAGAACGTCTCGGTCAACCACCCGATCACCGTCGACGGCGCCGACATCTTCCTCCTCGGCAACGGCTACACGCCGGTCATCACCGTCAAGGACGCCAAGGGAGCCGTGCTCTACCGAGAGGCGACCCCGTTCCTGCCGCAGGACGGCAACTACCGCTCGGTCGGCGTCATCAAGGTGCCGTCGGCCTCGCCGAAGCAGCTCGGCTTCACCGGCTTCTTCCTGCCGACGGCCGAGCCGACCTTCACGAACGGGCCGGTCTCGATCTTCCCCGACACCAACAACCCCGAGGTGGCGCTCTCGGTGTGGGAGGGCAACCTCTTCCCCGGTGGCGCGCCGCAGTCGGTCTACACGCTCAACACCGACGAGATGAAGCAGGTGACCAAGGCCGACGGCTCGCCTGCGCTCATCCGCCTCAAGCCGGGCCAGACCTACCAGCTCCCGGGTGACCGCGGCTCGATCACCTTCGACAGCGTCAAGCGCTTCGCCGGCCTGTCGGTGCGCACCGACCCCGGCGCCCCGATCAGCCTCGTCAGCGCCATCCTCGCGACGCTCGGCCTGATCCTCGGCCTCACCATCAAGCGCCGCCGCGTCTTCGTCCGCGTGCGTCCGGTCCCGGCCGGCACCGGCCCCGCGGGTGGCAGCCTCGACAGCCCTCCCGGCGCCGACGGGCGACCGGCTACCGTGGTCACCATCGGTGGCCTCTCGAAGGACTCCGACCCCGGGCTCGCCGCGATCGTCACCGCGATCACGACCGGCGTGCACGACCGCCTTGCAGAACGGACCGACCGCTCGTGAACCTCGCAGCCAACGCCAACGCCGCGCTCTACGCGTCGATGATCGTCTACACCCTCGCCATGCTCGCCTTCACCTGGCACCTGGCCGCGCGAGCACCCAGGGTGGCCGACTCCAAGGTGACCACCGAGGTCGCCGCCAACGAGCGCGAGGGCGTCCTCGTCGGCGCGGGGGCACCCACCCCGGCCGAGCGGCGCCCGACGACGCCGTATGCCGCCGGGCCGGGATTCGAGGAGAGCCTCAAGAGCCGCCAGCGCGGCAGCATCGCCCTGATGCTCACGTACCTCGCGTCGGCGCTGCTCGTCGCGTCGGTGCTCATGCGCGGCCTCGCCGTCGGCCGGCCGCCGTGGGGCAACATGTTCGAGTTCGCGACGGCTGCGGCCGCCGCCGTCGGCGCCGCCTACAGCGTGCTCGCCAAGCGCAACAACTGGCAGTGGCTCGGCGTCTTCATCGTCACGCCCATCCTGCTCGTGCTCGGTCTCGCGCTCACCGTGCTCTACACCGAGGCCGGTGAGCTCATGCCGGCCCTCAAGTCCTACTGGCTCGGCATCCACGTCTCGGTGGCCTTCCTCGCCGTCGCCTTCTTCACGCTCGCCTTCGCGGTCGGCCTGCTCTACCTCGTGCGCCTGCGCCGCGAGGAGAAGGCCCCGGCGAAGACGAACTTCATCGAGTCGCTGCCGTCGTCCGCCTCGCTCGAGCGGACGGCGTACAGCCTCAACATGGTGGCCTTCATCCTCTGGACGTTCACGCTCATCGCGGGAGCCATCTGGGCCAAGCAGGCCTGGGGCGCCTACTGGCAGTGGGACCCCAAGGAGGTCTGGACCTTCGTCATCTGGACGGTCTACGCCGCCTACATGCACGGCCGCGCGACGGCCGGCGTCGACCACCGCAAGTCGATGTACATCGCGCTCGCCGGCTACGTCGCCGTCATCATCAACTTCACGCTGGTCAACCTCGTGTCGACCTTCGTGGGCATGCACAACTACTCAGGCATGTGACGGTGATCTGACGTGGTCCGCTACTCCCTGCTCCGCATCCTCATCTTCTTCGGGTTCCTCTTCCTCTTCTGGCTCATCGGCCTGCGCAACAACCCCGTGCTCCTGCTCGGCGCCTCGGCGCTCGCGTCTGCGGCCGCCTCCTACATCCTGCTGCGCGGCATGCGCGACGAGATCACGGCCAAGCTCGTCGAGCGCCACGAGGCCAAGCTCGAGGCGAAGCAGGGGGTCGACCCGGCGAGCGACGAGTTCGCCGAGGACCTCGAGGACGAGCGTCCGCGCCGTGACGTCGACACCACGGGTGCCGCGGCTACCGAGGACCCCCGCAACGCCGACCGCTGAGCCCAACGCACAGTCGAGTGGCCCCGTCGTCACTCGTGCCGTGCGGGCCTGGTACGCCTGAGGTCACAAGGCCACTCGAGTGAGCCCCCAGCCCCAGCCGAGTGGCCTCGTCGTCACTCGTGTCCCATGCGGGGGCTGGTACGCGTGTGGTCACGAGGCCACTCGAGTGAGCGCCCAACCCCAGTCGAGTGGCCTCGTCGTCACTCGTGTCCCACACGGGGATTGGTACGCCTGAGGTCACGAGGCCACTCGAGTGAGCCCCCAGCCCCAGTCGAGTGGCCTCGTCGTCACTCGTGTCCCATGCGGGGGCTGGTACGCGTGTGGCCACGAGGCCACTCGAGTGAGCGCCCAACCCCAGTCGAGTGGCCTCGTCGTCACTCGTGTCCCATGCGGGGGCTGGTACGCGTGTGGCCACGAGGCCACTCGAGTGAGCGCCCAACCCCACTCGAGTGGCCTCGTCGTCACTCCTGCCCCACACGGGGACTGGTACGCCTGAGGTCACGAGGCCACTCGAGTGAGCGCCTAACCACACTCGAGTGGCCCCGTCGTCACTCGTGTCTCGTGCGGGAGCTGGTACGCCTGAGGTCACGAGGCCACTCGAGTGAGTATGCGGTCACGCCAGTCCCACGGTCGTGTGACGGAGCGCTCGCTCGAGTGGGACGGAGCGCTCACTCGACGGGACGGAGGGCGGGGTCAGGCGGGGAGGCCGTGGCGGGTGGCGATGCGGCTCGCCGTGGCCGAGGCGTCCGCCCCGACACCGAAGAGCAGGGCCGAGCTGCGTCGTCGCAGGAAGTGGACGCCGACGAAGTGCAGGTCCGCCGCTGCGACGCTCTCTCCGTCGACGTGCACGGGGAAGCCGAGCCCGTCGACGAGGTCGGGCACCTGGACCCACGACGCGTAGTCGGGGCGGAAGCCGGCCGCGACGAGCACGCAGCCCAGCTCGCGCACCGGCACGGTCTCGACCGGCGTCGCGGCGAACGGCGCGGGATCGGGGAGCTCCGGCGGGTCGATGCCCTCTTTCGCGCACAGGTCGAGGACGAACCCGCGGATGAGGCGGTAGCCGTCGTCGCCTGCGGCGACGGACGCCTCGAGGTCCGGGGCGAGCCGCACGACGCCGTCGTCGGCTCCAGCCAGGTGACCTCCGAGCCGGACGCCGAGCGCGGCGAGCGTGCGGTAGCTGAGGTCGTGGCCACCGGCGGCCCCGCTCAGCTGCGGGTTCGCGCCGAAGCGGGCCGCGGGCGTCGGCAGGTCCTCGACCCGCTGGTCGAAGAAGGGCGTGTCGAGGAGCCACTCGAACACGTCGCGGTCGCCGGCCCTCCGCGGGAACCACGGCGCGCGACCGCACGCCATGACGACGTCGCGGCCGGCGAGCACGAGCTCCTCGGCGACCTGGCACGCGCTCTGCCCGCTGCCGACGACCATGACGGGTCCGTCGGGCAGCCCGCCCGGGTTGCGGTAGCCGTGGAGGTCGACGACGGGGAGGCCACCCGGCAGCGTCGCGAAGGCCGGTGGCCGGTGCGGCCGCTGGTACGCGCCCGTCGACACGACCACGACGCGGCTGACGATCGCCCCGTCGTCGGTCTCGAGCACGAAGCCACCGGTGTCGCGGGTCCGGAGCCGACGCACGGGGCAGCCGAGGCGCACCGGGGCGCGCAGCCGGCCCGCCCACGCGTCGAGATGGGCCGCGATCTCGGCCCGTCCCATGAAGCCCTGCGGGTCGTCACCGACGTAGGGGGCGCCGGGCAGGCGCACCGTGTGGTTCTGCCCGACGAGCGTGAAGCTGTCCCACCGGCCGAGCCACGACGATCCCGGCACGCTCGCCTCGAGGACGACGTGGTCGACGCCGCGCTGCTCGAGCTCGTGGCTCGTCGCGAGACCGGCCTGCCCGGCCCCGATGACGACGACGTCGATCTCCTCGGACACCCGTCCACGGTGGCACCCGGACGTGGCCCCCGTCAGCCGAATGCCGAGGTATGCCGTCGCGCCGGGTCACGAGGGATCACCTCGACCCGCGGGGGCTCAGCAGAGTCAGGCGCGGCCGAGCGCGAGACCGACGGCGAGCAGCAGCGACCAGGCGAGCTGGAACTGGCCGGTGCCGGCCAGGGCCGGGATGAGGCCCGGGCCCGTGGCGCGACCGACGACGGCCTGCATCGGCCGCACGATGAGCGGCGCCGCGAGGATCGCGAGCAGCGCCCACGGTGACGTCAACGACACGAGGCCGGTCATGACGAAGGCCACCGCGACGAGCGCGACGTAGAAGGCGCGCGTGCCCGACTCGCCCATCCGCACGGCGAGCGTCCGCTTGCCGTGCTCGCGGTCGGTGGGGATGTCGCGCAGGTTGTTGGCGACGAGGATCGCCGAGGCGAGCGACCCGACGCCGATGGCGCCCCACCAGCCGGCGGCCGTGGGCGGGGTCATCGTGGCCATGGTGCCGAGGGTCGCCACGAGCCCGAAGAAGACGAAGACGAAGACCTCGCCGAGGCCGAGGTAGCCGTAGGGCCGCGAGCCGCCGGTGTAGTACCAGGCCGCGACGATGGCGGCCGCACCGATGGGGATCATGATCCACAGCTCCGAGAGCCCGACGAGCGCGAGACCCATGAGCCCGGCGAAGAAGAAGCACGCGAAGGCCGCGATCTTGACCGAGCGGGGCGCCGCGAGTCGCTGGCCGACGAGCCGCACGGGCCCGACGCGCACCTCGTCGGTGCCGCGGATGCCGTCGGAGTAGTCGTTGGCGAAGTTGACCCCGACCTGAAGGGCCAGGGCGACGACGAGGGCGAGGACGGCATACGCCCAGACGACGTGGCCGGTCTGGTAGGCGGCGCCGGTGCCGACGAGGATGGGCGAGACGGCGGCGGGCAGCGTGCGAGGGCGTGCGCCCTCGATCCACTGGGACAGGGTGGCCATGGAGTTCCGGTGGGTCCTTCTACAGCTTGCGGAGGAAGTCGGGGTCGTCGTCGGGGCCCATGGGGCCGCGGGGCCCGGGCGGCCGGCGACCGGGCCCGCGAGAGGCGGGACCGGGTCCACCCCGGGCGTCGCTGCGCCCGGCGACGAGCCAGAAGATCGGGCCGAGCACGGGCACGAGGACCGCGATGAGCCAGACGGTCTTGGGCATGACCCGCACGAGCCGCCGGTCGGTCTGGAGGCAGTCGACGAGGGCGTAGATCGTGGCGAAGACGACGAGGGCGATCAGCACGACGCGCAGCACGGCGACCTCCTTCGGCGACGGGTGGGACACCCCCATCTTGCCACCGCTCAGGCGAGGCCCTGCACGACGCGTCGGATGGCGGCCCGATCGGGTTTGCCGGGGCCGCGCTGAGGGATCTCGGCGAGCACGAGGACCCGTCGCGGCAGGGCCGCGTCCGGCAGGATGCCGCGCAGCCGCTCGCGCACGGCACGGGTCGTCAGGTGACCGGTCGGGTCGACGAGCGTCACTGCGGCACAGACGGCCTCGCCCCACTCGGGGTCGGGCAGACCCAGCACGACGACGTCCAGGACATCGTCGAGGTGGCGGGTCATGGCGTCCTCGACGACGCCGGGGTTGATCTTGAGGCCACCGGTGTTGATGACGTCGTCGGCGCGGCCGTCGATGACGAGCAGCCCGTCGTCGTCGAAGTGGCCGAGGTCGTCGGTGCGGAACCAGCGGACGCCGTCGGGGTCGACGGTGAAGGCGTCACGGCTCAGGCGCGCCTCGCCGAGGTAGCCGTGGGCGACGGTGTCGCCGCCGAGCACGACGTGGCGGTCGTTGTCGACGTGGACCCTGCTGACCGGCAGCGGGATCCCGTCGTAGACGCAGCCCCCGGCCGTCTCGCTCATCCCGTAGGTCAAGCTGAGGACGACTCCCAGCGCGCGGGCACGCTCGACGAGGGCGGACGGCGTGGCCGCGCCGCCGACGAGCACCCCGTCGAAGGAGCCCAGCGCCCTGAGCCCCACCGGGTCGTCGACGAGCCGGGCCAGCTGCGTCGGCACGAGCGCCGTGTAGCGCCGGGGCGCGGCGCCCGTCGGCCGCACGAGGGACGCGGCCCGCGCGAAGCCGTCGACCGAGAAGCCGTCGCGCAGGTCGAGCACCTCCGGCGGGACGCCCGAGGCGAGCGACCGGAGCAGCACCTGCAGCCCCGCGATGTGGTGGGCCGGCATGGCGAGCAGCCACGCGCCGCTGCCGCCGAGCACCTGATGGGTGGCCCACGCAGACCGCTCGAGCGCGTCGGCCGTCAGCAGCGCGCGCTTGGGCCGGCCCGTCGAGCCCGACGTGCCGATCGCGACCGCAAGACCGTCGGGGAGGTCGGCGGGGTCGTGGGACGGCACCGACGGCGGCGGGGAGCCGGCGGCATACGGCAGCACGGGGGAGCGGCCGGTCAGGGCCGCCTCGAGGGCGGGCAGCACGTCGAGGACGGCGGGTCCGGCGGGGACCGCCAGCGGGCGGGGGGACGGCGCGGCCATCAGGCACGTCTCGCTCTCGGTGGTGCGGTGGGGGCGGCGCGGCGACGTTGCCGGGCAGCCATGGCGACGGTCCAGACGAGCGCGACCGCACAGACGGGGAAGCCGACGTAGGGGTTGAGTGGGAGCACGATCCCGAGGGTGCCGCCGACGACCCACAGCACCTGGAGCATCGTCTCGGACCACGCGAAGACCGACGTGCGGACGTTCTCGGGGACCTCGCGCTGCACGAGAGCGTCGAAGCCCAGCTTGGACAGCTGCGCCGACATGCCCTGCACGAAGCCGAGCAGGACGAGGGTCCACACGCCGTACCAGATGCCCGTCGCGACGCAGCAGACCGTCGCCGCGAGGACCGACACCATGGCGATGCGTTCGGGGCGCTGGTCGCGCACGACGTTGCCGACGACGCTGCCCATGCCGTTGCCGACGCCGATGGCGACCGCGATGAACGCGAGCACGAGCTCGCCGCGGATGCCGTCGATCGGGTGCTCCTTGGCGAGGAAGGCCATGAAGAGGATGAGGAAGCCGGTGAGCACCCGGGTGCCGCCGGTCGACCACATGGCGTGCATGACGGGCCACGGGATCGCCTGCTTGCGCCGCCGGAAGCGACCGAGGGGCCCCAGCGAGTCGACCGTGAGCGCGTCGCCGTCCGAGGGCGTATGCCGCCGGGCCGGCTCGTCGCCCCAGCCGCGCCGGGTGCCTCGGAGGGACCCCGCGCCGGGCGCGCTCGCGTCGTCGTGGGCGCCGCGCACGGGGATGGGGGTCGTGTCCTCGATGGAGACCTCGCCGAGCGAGCTGTCGACCTGCGCCGGCAGCCGGATCGCCTGGACGGTGGCGACGACGAAGACGACGAAGCCGACGCGCAGGGCCCAGGCCGGCCCGGCGAGCATCGCCGCGCCGCCGAGGGCGCCCCCGATGACGGCACCGACGACCCCGGCCATCGAGACGCGCGAGTTCGCTTTCACGAGAGTCGTGCCCGGCGGTAGGAGCCGTGGGACCGCTGCTGCGCGCGTGATGGTGTAGGCCCGGGAGGCGACGAGGCACCCGAGCGCGGCGGGGAAGAGCCAGCTGCTGTCGTTGGTGATGGCCTCGGCGAGCACCCAGCAGAGGAAGGCCCGCACCGCGAGGGTCGTGCCGATGGCCCAGCGCCGGCCGTGCGAGAAGCGGTCGAGCAGCGGCCCGATGAGGGGCGCGACGAGGACGAACGGGACCATGGTCAGCAGCAGGAAGGTCGCGACGTCGCCACGGGCCTGGGCGGTCTGCGGGTTGAAGAAGAGGGTGCCCGCGAGGGCCAGCGTCATGATGGTGTCGCCCGCCGTGTTGCTCGCGTGCAGCTCGGTGATCCGAGCCAGGCCGCTCTCGCCGGCCCCGCCGGAGTGGGTGAACGCGTGGGCCTTGGCGGCGGCGAAGCGTCCCGAGCGCGCGGTCAGCCTGGCCGTGCCGGTCGCGGCCCGTCCGAGCCCGCGTCCCACGGCACGCGTCGCGTTGGCCGCCGTGGTGCGCGGTGGCTGGCGGAAGTCCGCTGGCCGGCCACCCTCCGGCACGTCTGGCGTCTCCGGCACGTCTGGCGTCTCCGGCGACTGCGGTGACGGGACGGGAGGGCGAGCCGGCGGGTCGGGAGGGGCGTGCGATGCGGGCGCACGACGGCCAGGGCTGGCGCGGCGGTCGTCGCTCGGTTCCACTCCAACATCCTGCCTTGTCCCGCTGCCCGGTGTGCGACCGACACCGGCTTCGCCGCGGCCGGTCCGTCCGCGCACCGGATTGCCGGGGGCCACGCCGCCGCGGCGCCCTCCTGCTTGGTTACCCTCAGGGCGTGACGACCGTGCCGGACGAGGGAGTGGAGGGCGCCGGTCCGGCGGTTCGCCGTCGCCCGAGGGCCCGCTTCACCGTCGTGCTCGGGATCTTCTGGCTCGTCGTGCCCCTCGTGCTCTTCCTCCTCGACCGGTCCGTCCTGCTCGCCGGCAACCCGGCCCAGGTCATCGCGCTCGCCGCGAGCGGCCTCATCGGTGTCGTCCTCCTCGTCCGGGAGCGCTCGGACCACGATCCGCGACGTCCGGGCGCCCGTCCGTGGCTCAGGGCGCTCGGACGGGTGGCCGGGGTCCTCGTCACCGTCGTCGTGCTCGGCGCGCTCGTCTGGCTGCGGCCCTTCGGTGCGACGCCCGAGGCGGTGGCCTCGATGTCCGGAAGCGCCGACGTGCGCGTCACGGACGCCCCGGCCCACATCGTCATCGCCCCCACGAGCGGCACGCCGACCCGCGGCCTGATCTTCCAGCCGGGCGCACGCGTCGACCCGCGCGCCTACGTGCCGATGCTCTCGGAGGTGAGCCGCCAGGGCGTCATCGTGTTCGTCGTCAAGCAGCCCTTCGGCATCGGCTTTCTCGCCATGACGGCCCCGCACGCCTTCATCGACCGTCATCCGGAGGTGACGTCGTGGGTGGTCGGCGGCCACAGTCTCGGTGGCGTGGTGGCCGCGACCTTCGCGCAGGACCATCCCGGCCTCGTCCAGGGGCTCGCGCTGTGGGCGTCCTATCCGGTGGGCTCACTGGCCGACCGCACCGACCTGCGGGTCGCGTCGGTGAGCGGTACCCGCGACGGCTTCACGACCCCAGCCGACATCGAGGCGAGCCGGGCCCTGCTCCCCGGCGACACGGCATACACCGCCGTCGAGGGGGCCGTGCACTCCTACTTCGGGGACTACGGCGAGCAGCCCGGCGACGGCACCCCCACGGTGCCCCGGGACGACGCCCAACGGCAGATCGTCGCGGCCACCATCGCGCTGCTCGACGCCCTCTGACGCTCAGAAGTACCAGGGGAACGGCGACCAGTCGGGCTCGCGCTTCTCGAGGAACTGGTCACGGCCCTCGACGGCCTCGTCGGTCATGTAGGCCAGGCGCGTCGCCTCGCCGGCGAAGACCTGCTGGCCCATGAGCCCGTCGTCGGTGAGGTTGAAGGCGAACTTGAGCATCCGCTGGGCCTGCGGGCTCTTGCCCATGACCTCGGTCGCGACCTGCAGGGCCTCTCGCTCGAGGTCGACGTGGTCGGCGACGATGTTGACGGCGCCCATCCGCTGCATGTCCTCGGCGGAGTAGGTCCGCCCGAGGAAGAAGATCTCGCGGGCGAACTTCTGCCCGACCATCTTGGCGAGGTAGGCGCTGCCGTAGCCGGCGTCGAAGGAGCCCACGTCGGCGTCGGTCTGCTTGAAGCGGGCGTGCTCGCGGCTCGCGATCGTCAGGTCGCACACGACGTGGAGCGAGTGCCCGCCGCCGGCCGCCCAGCCGTTCACGACGGCGATGACGACCTTGGGCATGGTGCGGATGAGCCGCTGCACCTCGAGGATGTGCAGCCGGCCTCCTTGGGCCTTCGTGCGCGCCGCGTCGACGGTGTCGGCCGTCTCGCCCTCGGCGTACTGGTAGCCGGAGCGGCCTCGGATGCGCTGGTCGCCTCCCGAGCAGAAGGCCCATTTGCCGTCCTTGGGGCTCGGGCCGTTGCCGGTGAGCAGGACGACGCCGACGTCAGGCGTCATGCGCGCGTGGTCGAGCGCGCGGTAGAGCTCGTCGACGGTGTGCGGGCGGAAGGCGTTGAGCACCTCGGGACGGTCGAACGCGATGCGCACGACCCCCGACTCGGCGTGCGGGCGACCGGCCACGGGCCGCCGCCGGTGGTAGGTGATGTCGGTGAGGTCGAAGCCCTCGACGGGCGCCCACTCGCTCGGGTCGAAGGTCTCGGACAAGGCGCTCTGGCTCGGCTCGCTGCTCACGGACCGACCTTATCGGCGGGGTTAGGGTCGGCCGTATGCCGATCCCTTCCTACGTCTCCCACCTACGCACCATGGTCGGCCGGGAGCTGCTGTGGATGCCCGGGGTCACGGCCGTCGTGCTGCGCGAGGTCGCGGACGGCGCCGACGAGGTGCTGCTCGTCAAGCGCTCGGACAACGGTGCGTGGACGCCGGTCACCGGCATCGTCGACCCGGGCGAGGACCCGCACGTCACCGCGGTCCGCGAGGTCGAGGAGGAGGCCTGCGTCGTCGCCGAGGTCGAACGGCTCGTGTGGGTCTCCGCGAGCGGCGTCGTGACCCACGTCACCGGCGACCTGGGGCAGTACCTCGACCACACCTTCCGCTGCCGCTGGGTCTCGGGGGAGCCCCGGCCGGGTGACGACGAGTCGACCGACGCGCGGTGGTTCCCGCTCGACGCCGTGCCCGACATGGCCGAGCGGCACCGCGAGCGCATCACCGTGGCCGTCGACAACCCGCGTGACGTCGTCCTCGGTCCGCTCGCCCACTCGGGTGAGCGCGCTGCCTCCGTCGAGTGAGCCCACCGCTCCACCGACGGAGGTGACATCTGTCAGGGGCAGGTGCTGACAGAGGGACGGGGTCGACGGGGGGACGCGCGCCTACGGTCGAGGAGACGGGGCAGACCGGCCCCACGGACCGAGGAGACCACCGTGTACTCACCCCGCAACCTGATGATCGCCGGAGTCGTGCTCATCGCCGTCGCGCTCGGGGCGTCGGGGCACGGCTTCTGGTGGCTCTTCGGGCTCCTCTGGGTGCTGCCGCACGCAGGCCGGCACGGCCACCACTGCGGCGGCGCCGGCCGGGCCTGGCGTGGCCGTGAGGAGACACCGGCGGCCGGGGCTCCGGTCGGCCGGCCCGACCCGACGCAGGACCGGCACGAGGCCTTCCCGGTCCGCTAGTCCGGCCTCGCGTCCGGGGCCGCGACTGCCCCGCCCGGTGACCGACGTCCCGGGCCCGGATGACTGCTCCGGTGTGCCGTGGCAGTCGTCCACTCGCAGGGTAGTCACGACCTCAAGGGGCAGTCGTCTCGCGGGGCAGCCGTCTCGTAGGCCAGCCGTCGGTGATGATGGGGGCATGACGCTGCCTCCTGCCGACGAGCTCCTCGCCGGCGCTCACGTCGTCGCGCTGCCGATGCGGGTGCGCTTCCGCGGCGTCGACGTCCGTGAGGCGCTGCTGGTCGAGGGTCCCTCCGGGTGGGGCGAGTTCAGCCCGTTCGTCGAGTACGCCGACGGCGAGTCCGCGCGCTGGCTGGCTGCCGCCCTCGAGGCCGCGTATGCCGTGTGGCCGGCCCCCGTGCGCGACGCCGTGCCCGTCAACGCGACCGTCCCTGCCGTCGGTCCCGACCGGGTGCCGGAGGTCCTGGCTCGCTTCGACGGGTGCACGACGGCGAAGGTCAAGGTCGCCGAGCGCGGCCAGACGCTCGACGACGACGTCGACCGGGTCGCCGCCGTACGGTCCACGATGGGGCCGTCCGCGCGGATCCGGGTCGACGCCAACGGCGGGTGGGACGTCGCGACGGCCACGGAGGCGCTGAGGCGGCTCACGGCATACGACCTCGAGTACGCCGAGCAGCCCTGTGCCAGCGTCGAGGAGCTCGTCGATCTGCGAACCGCCTTGGCGCGCAACGGGATCGACGTGCCCATCGCAGCCGACGAGTCGATCCGCAAGGCCGAGGACCCGATCCGAGTGGCGCGGCTCGGCGCTGCGGACCTCGTCGTCGTCAAGGTCGCGCCCCTGGGCGGGGTGGCGGCGGCTCTCGACGTCGTCGAGGCGTGCGGGCTCCCGGCCGTCGTGTCGTCCGCGCTCGACACGAGCGTCGGCATCGCCGCGGGAGTGGCGCTCGCGGCGGCGCTGCCGTCGCTCGACCACGCGTGCGGGCTCGGCACCGTGGGACTCTTCGAGCGCGACGTGTCGACGACGCCGTGGCGCCCGTCCGACGGCCTGCTGGCGACCGGCCGTGCCGTGCCCGAGCCGGAGGCGCTCGCCGAGCTCGCGGCCCCGCCGGACCGGCAGCAGTGGTGGCGTGACCGGCTCGTGCGCTGCCACGCCGTGCTCGCAGACGGAGGTGCCCGATGATCAAGGCCTGCCTCAACGGTGACCGCACCCGCGGCCAGCACCGCACGGTGCCGCAGACGCCCGACGAGCTCGCTCGCGCCGCGGCCGACGCGGTGGCGGCGGGCGCCTTCATGGTGCACGTGCACCCGCGGGACGAGTCCGGCCGCGAGACGCTCGAGACGCGGCACGTCGTCGACGCCGTCGTCGCGATCCGGGCCGCGACGCCCGGGCTGCGCGTCAGCGTCTCGACGCGCGACGGCATCGTCGACAGTGCTCGTCGCAAGCTCGCCCACGTGTCCGAGTGGCCCTCGCCCGACCTCGGAGGCCCTGACTGCGCAAGCGTCAACTGGCACGAGGAAGGCGCCGTGGACATCGCGGCAGCTCTGCGCGACAACGGATCCGGCGTCGAAGCGGGGATCTGGACGCCACAGGCGGCCAGTCGCTTCGTGGCGACGAGCTGGCCGTGGCAGGTCGAGCGAGTGCTCGTCGAGCTCATCCCGGGCGTGACCCCGGGCTCCGACGGGCCGTGGGCGGCCGAGCGCATCCTCGCGGCGCTCGGCATGTCGCCCGTGCCCGTCCTCGTGCACGGCGAGGGACAGTGGGCCTGGCGGGTGCTGCGCTGGGCGCAGGCCGCGGGCTACGACGTGCGCATCGGGCTCGAGGACACCCGCTACCTGCCCGACGGGCGGGAGGCGCGTGACAGTGCCGAGCTCGTCGCGGCGGCGCTGCGGTCCGAGCCGGGCACGCCGTCCCAGTGGCCCGTCCCCGACGCTCCGGGCTAGCCCTGGTGGCGGGTAGAGGTCAGCGGCGGTCGTCGCGGTGCGGCACGACCTGCTGCGCCAGGGAGCGCAGCCAGGCGGCCTCGGCCCGTCGGTCGGCGCGCGAGACGGGGACCTCGAGAACCCTTGTGCCGGAGGGGGTCTCGGCCAGCGCCTCGGCCAGCCGACCGAGGTCGTCGACGCGTTCGTATGCCGTGTGGTGCGCCGCGCACAGCGCCTGGAGGTCGGTGCCGTGCGGAGTCGCGAAGACGCGCTCGAAGGCACTCGCGTAACGGCGGTCGCCCTGCTCCAGGGTGCTGAAGATCGCGCCTCCGTCGTCGCTGAGGACGACGAACGTCAGGTCGGGTCGTCGCTGGCCCCGGCCCATGAGCAGGCCGTTCGTGTCGTGGAGGAAGGTCAGGTCGCCGAGGTAGGCGATGCTGCGTGCCGCGCGGGGACGACCGAGGGCGACGCCCACGGCCGTCGAGACCATGCCGTCGATGCCGGCGAGGCCGCGGTTGCCGACGACGAAGCGGTGCTCGAGCGGCGTCCACGGTGTCGCCATGACGTCGAGGTCCCGGACGGGGTTGGACGAGCCGACGACCAGGGTGGTGTCGGCCGCGACGGCAGCTCCCACGACGGCGGCGACGGAGAGCGGTGACAGGCCACCGTCCCCGGGTGCCCGTGATGGATCTCCTTCCGGCGCAACGAGTCCCGCGTCGATGAGCGCGCCGAGCCGCTGGTCGGCGTCACGCCAGGCGTGGAACCAGGACGGGTCGTCGGGTGCGTCGACCCGAGGCACGACGTCGAGCACGCGGGCCACCCGGCCCGGGTCGGTGGCCACGCCGTCTCGGCCGCGGACCGAGATGACGTCGAGGCCCGGGTCGCTGATGAGGCTCGTGACGGGGCGGGACAGGGTCGGGTGGCCGACGACGACGACACGCTCGACGTCGCCGCGCAGGTCGGTCGTGAGCAGCAGCCGTCCGGTGCGCAGGGCCTGCCGGCCGATCCTCGCCCCCGAGGTGGGCTCCGCGACGAGCGGCCAGTCCGCGGACTCGGCGAGCAGGCGCGCGGCCGGCCCCGCGTCGTCGCCGGCCACGACGACCGTCCGCGGACCCAGGGGCAGCACCTCGCCGTCGCTCGGGACCGACACCGACGGCTCGACGCCCCGTCCGGCCCGGTCCCCGCGCGCACCCTCCGCCGGGGCGGGGTTGTGGTGGGGTTCGGCTGCGGTTTCGCGTCGGAGGTCCGCCGGGGCGGGGTTGTGGTGGGGTTCGGCTGCGGTTTCGTGTCGGAGGTCCGCCGGGGCGGAGTTGGTGAGGTCGGCCGAGGCCAGGAGGGAGGGCGGGGCGGCGTCGTCCCCGGGGCGCTGCCACCACGTGTCGGGGTCGGCGTCCGATGGGAGCAGGTCGCCGTCGAGCTGGACGTTGAGCTGGGTCGGACCGCGACGCGAGCACGCCTGCGCCACAAGCCCGCCCAGATCATCGTCAGCGGTCGCTGCCGTCACGTCGTGACTCGTCGCGAAGCTGCCGAAGATGCCGGCCTGGTCGGTCGTCTGGTTGGCGCCCGTGCCCCGCAGGCGGTCGGGCCGGTCGGCGCTGACGACGACGACGCGGCGCCCCGTGTGGTGCGCCTCCATGACGGCGGGCAGCAGGTTGCCGACGGCCGTGCCCGACGTCGTGACGACCGCGACCGGACGTCTCGAGCCGGTGGCGAGCCCGAGAGCGAGGAAGCCCGCGGACCGCTCGTCGACGCGGACGTGCAGGCGCAGGTCACCGTCGCGGTCGGCGGCGTCGAGAGCCAGGGCGAACGGAGCCGACCGTGACCCCGGCGCGAGCACGACATCGCGCACGCCGCCGAGCCACAGCTGCTGGAGCACTCGCAGCGCGAGCTCCGGCGCACTCCGCCGACCGGTCACCGTCGCCTCGTCAGTCGCTCGCGAGCGCGTCGCGCATGGGGATGAGCTTGGCGTTGGACTCGGCCACCTCGGACTCGGGGTCGGACCCCGCGACGATGCCGCACCCGGCATACAGCGTGATCTGCGACGGGTTGCCGGCGTCGAAGGCGCCGCTGCGCAGGGCGATGCCCCACGCGCCGTCACCGCTCGCATCCATCCAGCCGACCGGCCCGGCATAGCGACCGCGGTCCATGTGCTCGAGCTCGCCGATCAGCTCGACCGCGCGCGCCGTCGGGGTGCCCCCCACGGCGGCCGACGGGTGCAGCGAGGCCGCGAGCGTCAGTGCCGACGCCTCGTCGGCGCTCACGGCGGCGACGTCGGTCGCGAGGTGCATGACGTTGGGCAGGTGCAGCACGAAGGGCGCCTCGGGAACGTTCATCGACGAGCAGTGCGGGGCGAGGGCCTCGGCGACCGAGCGCACGGCGTACTCGTGCTCCTCGAGGTCCTTCGACGAGCGGGCCAGCGAGGCCGCGAGCGCGAGGTCCTTGGCGTCGTCGCCGGTGCGGCGGATCGTGCCGGCGAGCACCCGTGAGGTGATGAGTCCCTGGTCGCGGCGCACGAGCAGCTCGGGCGTCGCGCCGACGAGACCGGCCACGGAGAAGACCCACGTGTTCTCGTAGCGCTCGGCGAGGCGACGCAGCAGCCAGCGCGGGTCGATGGGGCCGGACGCCGTCGCGACGAGGTCGCGGGCGAGGACGACCTTGTCGACCTCACCCACCCCGATGCGCTGCACGGCGTCGGCGACCGCATGGGCGTAGTCGGCGGGGGACACCTGGCCGTCGGCGAACGCGACGTCACGAGGGGGCTCGGGATCGCTTGCGACAGAGGGCTTCTCGAGCAGCGTGAGCTGTGGGTCGAGGGAGACGGTCGTGAGCCACGTCTGGCCGTCACGACGACCGACGATCGTCGACGGCACGACGAGCCGGGCCGCCTCGGCGGAGTCCGAGGCGAAGGGGAAGGAGCCGAAGCACACGAGACCCGTGCCGGGGCGGCCGACCTCGTCGCGCACGACGGCGTGCCGGGAGACCTCCCGCCACCAGGCCTCGGCCTCGCGGAAGCGGTCCTCGCCGTGCGCCTCGAAGGTCAGCGCCGACCCCCAGCCCACGAGGCCCTCGCCGCGGCGCACCCACGACAGCAGCTCGTCGTGGGGGAGGTCGGCCGGAAGGTAGGCCAGCAGGGGGTCCGCGGCCTCGAGGGGCACCGTGCGGACGACGACCGTCGGTCCCGCGGCGGGGGACGGCGCTTCGGGGGCGGGAAGCGTGGACATCGGTGGCAACTCTACGGCCGAACCCCGGCCACCCTGCCCGCGTGGTCGCCGGTGCGACCCAACCCACACCTGCCGTGGGTGCGAGGATGAGCGCATGACCCGTGCGCAGCTGGACAAGAAGCCGGTCGACGTCGCGTCGATGTTCGACACCGTCGCCGAGAAGTACGACGTGACCAACGACGTGCTCTCGCTCGGCCAGGACCGGCTGTGGCGCCGGGCCGTCGTCAAGGCCGTCGACGCCAAGCCGGGGGAGCGCATCCTCGACATCGCGGCCGGCACCGGCACCTCGAGCGAGCCGTGGGCCAACCAGGAGATCGAGGTCGTCCCCGCCGACTTCTCGCTCGGCATGCTGCGGGTCGGTCGCCGCCGTCGCCCCGACATGGCCTTCACGGCCGCCGACGCGATGAGCCTCCCGTTCGCCGACGAGAGCTTCGACGTCGTGACGATGAGCTTCGGGCTGCGCAACGTCGCCGACGCCGAGACGGCGCTGCGCGAGTTCCTCCGCGTCACCAAGCCCGGCGGCCGCCTCCTCGTCTGCGAGTTCAGCCAGCCGGTCAACAAGGTCTTCCGCACCGTCTACTCGAACTACCTCATGCGTGCGCTGCCGCCCGTCGCCCGGCGCACGTCGAGCAACCCCGACTCCTACGTCTACCTCGCCGAGTCGATCCGGGCCTGGCCGCCGCAGGGCGAGCTCGCCCGCGTCGTCGAGGCGGCCGGCTGGCAGCAGGTCGGCTGGACCAACCTCACCGGCGGCGTCGTCGCGCTCCACCACGGGACGAAGCGCTGACGCTCTCCTGACGGTGGGGTTGTCGAGAGTTAGGCATGCCTTATCTGACAAGCGCGAAATCGCGGGAATAGACTCCCGAAGTTAGTTCGTGAAGATCTTCACAAGCGGTTCGGAAGCGTGCAGGGAGACATGACCAGTTCGAGCGTCGCGCCCAGCCCCTCGGGGTCTGGTGCTGCACCCGTCGAGCGGGCCGACGTCATCGTCGTCGGCGCCGGTCCGGGTGGCAGCGCGACGGCGGCCTACCTCGCCGACCACGGTCTCGACGTCGTCCTCCTGGAGAAGTCGGCCTTCCCCCGCGACAAGATCTGCGGCGACGGCCTGACCCCGCGGGCGACGAAGGAGCTCATCTCCCTCGGCGTCGACACGACGGGCTGGCAGCGCACCAAGGGCCTGCGCATCAAGGGCGGCGGTCACACGCTGCAGCTCGACTGGCCCGAGTCCGACGCCTTCCCGGGCTACGGCATGGTCCGCACGCGCGCCCAGCTCGACGAGGCCCTGGCCCGGCACGCCGAGAGCCGCGGAGCGCTCCTGCACGAGCGCACGAGCGTCTCCGCCCCCGTGCGCGACTCCGCGGGCCGCGTCAGCGGCGTCACGGCCAAGCGCCTCGACGACAGCGGCAGGGCCACGGGTGAGACCGTCACCTACCGTGCCCCCGTCGTCGTCGCCAGCGACGGCGTCTCGAGCCGCCTCGCCACCGCCGTCGGCCGGCCCAAGCGCGAGGACCGCGTCATGGGCGTCGCCGTCCGCGCCTACTACACGACACCGAAGCGCGACGACTACCTCGAGAGCCACCTCGAGCTGTGGAGCCGTGACGACGCGGGCAACCGCATTCTCATGCCCGGCTACGGCTGGCTCTTCCCGCTCGAGGACGGCCGCACCAACGTCGGCCTCGGCACCCTCGACACGACCTCGGCCTTCCAGAAGACCGACTACAAGGACGTCATGCGTCGGTGGGTCGAGGACATCAATCCCGAGTGGCAGCTCGAGCACGACGAGTCGGCCGGGCCGATCCGCGGCGCCGCGCTGCCGATGGGCTTCAACCGCACGCCGCTCTACGCCGACGGCCTGCTCCTCGTCGGCGACTCCGGCGGCATGGTCAACCCCTTCAACGGCGAGGGCATCGACTACGCCCTCGAGGCCGCGCGCCTCGGTGCCGAGCTCGTCGCCCAGGCCATGGCGCGCCCGAGCGACGCGGCGCGCGAGAGGGTGCTGGCGGCATACCCCAAGGTCATGAAGGACGAGCTGGGCGGCTACTTCACGCTCGGTCGCTGGTTCGCCCACGCCATCGGCAACCCCGAGGTGATGCGGCTCGCGACGAAGTACGGCCTGCCCCGCACCAAGCTCATGCCGCTGCTGCTCAAGATCATGGCCAACCTCGCCGACCCCACGAGCAAGGGCGCGAGCGACCGCCTCATCACCACCCTCTCGCGACTGGCTCCGAGCGCATGAGCCACCCGCCTGTCGGCGCCATTGTGACGCCGAGCACAATCGATGCCGACGCCCCTAGGATGGGTGCGCCGCGCACCTGCGCCCCTGCAGCCCATGCTTTGCACGTCAAGCACGACCGAAAGGCACGTGACCTCGGATGAACTCCTACGTCCCGATCCTGTTCATGCTGGGGCTCGGCTTCGCGTTCGCCGCGCTGTCGGTCTTCACCTCGCTCGTCGTCGGGCCCAAGCGCTACAACCGCGCCAAGCTCGAGGCGTACGAGTGCGGCATCCAGCCGACGCCGCAGGCGGCCGGCGGTGGCCGCGTGCCGATCAAGTACTACCTGACGGCGATGCTCTTCATCATCTTCGACATCGAGTCCGTCTTCCTCTACCCGTTCGCGGTGGCCTTCAACAAGCTCGGCCTCTTCGCGCTGGTCGAGATGGTCCTGTTCATCCTCACGGTGTTCGTCGCGTACGCCTACGTCTGGCGTCGCGGCGGCCTCGAGTGGGACTGACACCAGGTGACCACGTGAGCACCCGCAGCAGCGGGTACGCGTCCACCGGGTTCGTCAGGAAAGGTTAAGGAGTAAGCAATGGGTCTCGAAGAGAAGCTCCCAGCCGGGTTCCTGCTCTCGACCGTCGAGGGTCTCGCCGGCTACATGCGCAAGGCCTCGATCTGGCCGGCCACCTTCGGCCTCGCGTGCTGCGCCATCGAGATGATGGCCGTGGGCACGCCCGACTACGACATCGCCCGGTTCGGCATGGAGCGCTTCTCGGCGACCCCGCGCCAGGCCGACCTCATGATCGTGGCCGGACGCGTCAGCCAGAAGATGGCTCCCGTCGTGCGCCAGGTCTACGACCAGATGCCCAACCCCAAGTGGGTCATCTCGATGGGTGTCTGCGCCAGCTCGGGCGGCATGTTCAACAACTACGCGATCGTCCAGGGCGTCGACCACATCATCCCGGTCGACATCTACCTGCCCGGCTGCCCGCCCCGCCCGCAGATGCTGCTCAACGCGATCATCGAGCTGCACCACCAGATCGAGACCTCGCCGCTCGGCGTCAACCGCGAGGAGGCGGCCAAGGCCGCCGAGGCCGCTGCCCTCTCCGCCACGCCGACGCACCAGATGAAGGGTCTCCTCGCATGAGCGACGGCGAGAAGAAGGACGACACGAACGCCGTGAACGCCGACACGACCAAGGACCAGGCCTCGGGCCTGACGCCGCGTGAGATCGAGCTGGCCCAGACGGGCGGCGCGTCGGAGCCCGAGGTCGTCGGCGTCCGCCACGGCATGTTCGGGGCGACCCAGGGCGCCGACACGACCGGCTACTCCGGCCTCGTCCGCCCGATCCTCGTCGCCGGCGCCTCCGCGCGGCCCTACGGCAGCTACTTCGACGAGATCGCCGACAACCTCGAGCGCGGCCTCGTCGGGGGCACCGCCTCCTACGCGGAGGCCGTCGACCGCGTCGTCGTCGACCGGGGCGAGATGACGATCCACGTCCGCCGCGAGCACCTGCTGGCCGTGGCCCGCGTGCTGCGCGACGACGCGTCGCTGCGCTTCGAGATCGTCACCGGCGTCTCGGGCGTGCACTACCCGAACCGCACCGGTGAGGAGCTGCACGCGGTCTACCACTTCCTGTCGATCACCCACGGCGGCCGGCGGGTCCGCGTCGAGGTCTCGTGCCCCGATGACGACCGCCACATCCCGTCGATCGTCTCCGTCTACCCGGCCAACGACTGGCACGAGCGCGAGACGTGGGACATGTTCGGCATCGAGTTCGACGGCCACCCGGCCCTCACCCGAATCCTCATGCCCGACGACTGGCCGGGCCACCCTCAGCGGAAGGACTACCCCCTCGGCGGCATCCCCGTCGAGTACAAGGGCGCCACCATCCCGCCGCCGGACCAGCGGAGGTCGTACAACTGATGAGCACGCACACCGAGTTCACCCAGACCGAGGTGCCGGAGCCCGGCGCCAACGACGTCTACGCCACGTCCGTGGCCGACGAGCAGGCCAGCGAGGGCGCTCACGTCTTCAACGCCGCCGGCGGCGACTGGAACGACCTCGTCGACGAGGCCACCTCGCTCGGCGAGGAGCGCATCGTCGTCAACATGGGGCCGCAGCACCCGTCGACGCACGGCGTGCTCCGCCTCATCCTCGAGATCGACGGCGAGACGGTGACCGAGGCCCGCGCGGGCATCGGCTACCTCCACACCGGCATCGAGAAGAACATGGAGTACCGCACCTGGGTGCAGGGCGTCACGTTCTGCACGCGCATGGACTACCTCACGCCCATGTTCCAGGAGGCGGCCTACTGCCTCGCCATCGAGAAGCTGCTCGGCATCACCGACGACATCCCCGAGCGCGCCAACGTCATCCGCGTCCTCATGATGGAGATGACGCGCATCAGCAGCCACCTCATCTGCCTCGGCACCGGTGGCATGGAGATGGGCGCGACGACGGTCATGACCGTCGCCTTCCGTGAGCGCGAGCGCCTGCTCCGCGTCATCGAGATGATCACCGGCCTGCGCATGAACAACGCCTACGTCCGCCCCGGCGGTGTCGCGCAGGACCTGCCGCCCGGCGCCATCGACGCGCTGCGCGAGATGGTTCCCGAGGTGCGTCGCGGTCTCGGCGAGCTCGAGGCGCTGCTCAACGAGAACCCCATCCTCAAGGGCCGAACGGTCGACGTCGGCGTGCTCAACCTGGCCGGCTGCATGGCGCTCGGCATCACCGGCCCGGTGCTCCGCTCGACCGGCCTGCCGCACGACCTGCGCAAGCTCGACCCGTACTGCGGCTACGAGACCTACGACTTCGAGGTCAAGACCCGCACGAGCCAGGACGCCTACGGCCGCCTGCGCATCCGCATCGACGAGATGTACGAGTCGCTCAAGATCATCGAGCAGGCCACCGACCGCCTCCAGGCGAACGAGGGCCCGGTCATGGTGGCTGACAAGAAGATCGCCTGGCCGGCGCAGCTCGCGCTGGGCAGCGACGGTCTCGGCAACAGCCTCGACCACATCCGCGAGATCATGGGCACCTCGATGGAGTCGCTGATCCACCACTTCAAGCTCGTCACCGAGGGCTTCCGCGTCCCGGCCGGCCAGGCGTACGTCGCCGTCGAGTCGCCGAAGGGCGAGCTCGGCTGCCACATCGTCTCCGACGGCGGCACGCGCCCCTACCGCGCGCACTTCCGCGACCCGAGCTTCAACAACCTGCAGGCCGTGGCCGCGATGTGCGAAGGCAGCCAGATCGCCGACGTCATCGTCGCCGTGGCCTCGATCGACCCCGTCATGGGAGGTGTGGACCGTTGAGCGGTCACGACGCTTCAGGCCACCTGCACGTCAGCCCCGAGTCCAAGGCGCCGTATGCCGCCGACGTGCTCGAGCGGCTGCACGTCGACGCCGCCGAGGTCATCTCGCGCTACCCGCAGAAGCGCTCGGCGCTGCTGCCGCTGCTGCACCTCGTGCAGTCGGTCGACGGCTACGTCACCGGCCGCGGCGTGACCTTCTGCGCGGAGGTGCTCGACCTCACCGAGGCCGAGGTGAGCGGTGTCGCCACCTTCTACACGCAGTACAAGCGCCACCCCAACGGTGACTACACCGTCGGCGTCTGCACCAACACGCTGTGCGCCGTGATGGGCGGGGACCTGATCTTCGACCGGCTCTCCGAGCACCTCGGCGTCGGTCACGACGAGACGACCGAGGACGGCAAGATCACCCTCGAGCGCGTCGAGTGCAACGCCGCGTGCGACTACGCACCCGTCGTCATGGCCAACTGGGAGTTCTTCGACAACCAGACGCCCGAGAGCACGATCGGACTCGTCGAGGACCTCCGCGCCGGCAAGGACGTCGCCCCGACGCGCGGCGCCGCCAAGGTCTGCACGTTCAAGGAGGTCTCGCGGGTCCTCGCGGGGTTCGAGGACGGCCGCGCCGACGAGGGCGTGGGCGCCGGACCGGCGTCCCTGCTCGGTCTCAAGATCGCCAACGACCGCGGCTGGGTCGCCCCTGGTGCCAACAGCAGCAACGGCTCGCACTCGTCGCAGGCCGACGGGAAGGACGGATCGAAGTGACCGACACCCTGACCCCGATCCTCACGAAGTTCTGGGACGACCCGCAGTCCTGGACCCTCGCGACCTACGAGCGCCACGACGGCTACAAGGCCCTCACCAAGGCGCTCGACATGGAGCCGCAGGCGATCATCGACGCCGTCAAGGACTCCAGCATCCGTGGCCGTGGTGGCGCCGGCTTCCCGACCGGCATGAAGTGGTCGTTCATGGCGCCGCCCGACGGAGGCCCGCGCTACCTCGTCGTCAACGCCGACGAGTCCGAGCCGGGCACGTGCAAGGACGTGCCGCTCATGATGGCCAACCCGCACGCGCTCATCGAGGGGGTGGCCATCTCCTCGTACGCCATCGGCTGCGAGCACGCGTTCATCTACCTCCGTGGTGAGGTCGTCCACGTCTACCGCCGCCTCCTGCGCGCCGTCGAGGAGGCCCGTGCCGCGGGCTACCTCGGCGACAACGTCGGCGGCAAGGGCGTCAAGGTCGAGATCACCGTGCACGCCGGCGCCGGCGCCTACATCTGTGGCGAGGAGACCGCGCTGCTCGACTCGCTCGAGGGCCGTCGCGGCCAGCCGCGCCTCAAGCCGCCGTTCCCCGGCGCCGCGGGACTCTACGCCCGCCCGACGTCGGTCAACAACGTCGAGTCCATCGCCTCGGTGCCCGGGATCATCCTCGAGGGCTCCGACTGGTTCAAGGGCATGGGCACCGAGAAGTCCACGGGCTTCGGCATCTTCAGCCTCTCGGGCCACGTCGCCAACCCGGGCCAGTTCGAGGCCCCGCTCGGCATCACGATGCGCGAGCTCATCGACCTCGCCGGCGGCATGCGCGGCGGCAAGAAGCTGAAGTTCTGGACCCCCGGAGGCAGCTCGACGCCGATCTTCACCGACGAGCACCTCGACGTGCCGCTCGACTTCGACTCGGTCGCCGCGGCCGGCTCGATGCTCGGCACGCGCGCCCTGCAGGTCTTCGACGAGACCGTCTCGGTCGTGCGCGCCGTCGCGCGCTGGACCGACTTCTACGCCCACGAGTCCTGCGGCAAGTGCACGCCGTGCCGCGAGGGCACGTGGTGGCTGCGCCAGATCATGAACCGCATCGAGGCGGGCCAGGGCACGCAGGACGACATCGACAAGCTCGTCGACATCTGCGACAACATCCTCGGCCGCAGCTTCTGCGCCCTCGGTGACGCGGCCACGAGCCCGATCACCTCGGCCGTGCAGTACTTCCGCGAGGAGTTCGAGGCCGGCATGCACACGCCGGCCCACGAGCTCTTCCCGCCCGAGAAGTCGGTCCTCTTCGACGTCCAGCCACAGGTCCAGACCAAGGAGTCCAGCGGGATGGTGTCCGCATGACCGCCACGACGGAGACGAAGGCGCCCGCGGCGCCCGACCACGTCAGCCTGACGATCGACGGCGTGCCCGTCAGCGTGCCCAAGGGCACGCTCGTCATCCGCGCCGCCGAGACGATCGGCGTCGAGATCCCGCGCTTCTGCGACCACCCGCTGCTCGACCCCGTCGGGGCGTGCCGGCAGTGCCTCGTCGACGTCGCGATGCCCGACCGCGAGGGCAACGTCCGCCCCATGCCGAAGCCGCAGGCGTCGTGCACGATGACGGTGTCCGAGGGCATGGTCGTCAACACGCAGGCCACGTCCAAGGTCGCCGACAAGGCGCAGCAGGGCGTCATGGAGCTGCTCCTCATCAACCACCCGCTCGACTGCCCGGTCTGCGACAAGGGCGGCGAGTGCCCCCTGCAGAACCAGGCGATGAGCGCCGGCCGTCCGGTGTCGCGCTTCGAGGACGTCAAGCGCACCTACCCCAAGCCGGTCAACATCTCCTCGCAGGTCCTGCTCGACCGCGAGCGCTGCGTGCTCTGTGCCCGCTGCACCCGCTTCTCCGACCAGGTCGCCGGTGACCCGTTCATCGCCCTCGTCGAGCGCGGCGCGCTCCAGCAGATCGGCATCTACGAGGACAAGCCGTTCGAGAGCTACTTCTCGGGCAACACCGTCCAGATCTGCCCGGTCGGCGCGCTGACCGGTGCCGCCTACCGCTTCCGCAGCCGTCCGTTCGACCTCGTGTCGACGCCGTCGGTCTGCGAGCACTGCGCGAGCGGCTGCGCGATCCGCACCGACCACCGACGCGGCGTCGTGCTGCGTCGGATGGCGGCCGAGGACCAGGCCGTCAACGAGGAGTGGAACTGCGACAAGGGCCGCTGGGCGTTCACCTACGCCACGCTGCCCGACCGCGTCGAGCTGCCGATGGTGCGCGACGCCGACGGCGAGCTGCAGGTCGTCGGCTGGCCCGAGGCCCTCGCCGCAGCGGCGGCCGGCCTCGCCGGCACGAAGGCCGGCGTGCTCGTCGGTGGCCGCGTGTCCGCCGAGGACGCGTACGCCTACGGCAAGTTCGCCCGTGTGGTGCTCGGCACCAACGACGTCGACTTCCGTGCGCGACCGCACTCGGCCGAGGAGGTCGCCTTCCTCGCCGAGCACGTCGCCGCCACGGGACCCGATGGCGGCGCCGTCACGTATGCCGACCTCGAGGCCGCCAAGGCCGTCCTGCTCGTGGGCTTCGAGCCCGAGGACGAGAGCCCGATCGTCTTCCTGCGCCTGCGCAAGGCGTTCCGCAAGCACCAGACGCAGGTGTATGCCGTCGCGTCCCACCCGACGCGCGGCCTGACCAAGGTGGGCGGCACGCTGCTGCCGACCGTCCCGGGCCACGAGGCCTCGGCGCTGGCCGACCTCGGCTCGACCGAGCTCGGCGCGAAGGCCCGCGAGGCTCTCGGAGCCGGCGGCGTCGTGCTCGTCGGTGAGCGCCTCGCCACCTCGCCCGGTGCGCTGCGCGCCGCGGCCGACCTCGCTGCCGCCACCGGTGCCCGCCTCGCGTGGGTGCCGCGCCGGGCGGGGGAGCGCGGTGCCCTCGAGGCGGGTGCGCTCGGTGCGCTCCTGCCCGGTGGACGTCCGGTCGCCGACGCCGCGGCCCGCGCCGAGGTCGCCCGCGTCTGGGACGTCGACCAGGTCCCGGCCACCCCGGCCCGCGACACGGCCGGCATCGTCGCGGCCGCTGCCGCCGGCGACATCGGTGCCCTCGTCGTCGGTGGCGTCGACCCGTCCGACCTCGGTGACCCGGCCGCCGCCGCGGCGCTCGAGAAGGCGTTCGTCGTCTCGCTCGAGCTGCGCGAGTCGCCCGTCACGGCCGTCGCCGACGTCGTCCTGCCCGTCGCCTCGCAGTCCGAGAAGACCGGCACCTACGTCAACTGGGAGGGTCGCGTCCGCGCCTTCGAGGAGGCCCTCGAGACCAACGCGGTCAGCGACCACCGCGCCCTCGACATGCTCGCGAGCGAGATGGGCGTCTTCCTCGAGACCCGCACCCAGCGCGAGATCCACGCGCAGTTCGAGGCCCTCGGGCCGTGGGGCGGCGCCCGTGCCACGAGCGCCCCCGACGGCCAGCGCGTCGCGACGGCCCCCGACGGCGGCGGCGACTTCGTCCTGTCGAGCTGGGCCACGCTCCTCGACGCCGGCAGGATGCAGGACGGAGAGCCGTTCCTCGCCGGCACTGCGCCGCTCGCCGTGGCCCGCCTGTCCGAGGCCTCGGCCGCCGGGCTCGGGCTCGCCGAGGGCGACCACGTCACGGTCTCCGGCCCGGCCGGCAGCGTCACGCTGCCCGCGGTCGTCACCGAGGGCATGGTCGACGGCGTCGTCTGGGTCCCGACCAACTCGCGCTCGACCAGCACCTCGGCCAACCAGGACTGCTCGATCCGTTCGGGCCTCGGCACCGACGCCGGTGGCCGCGTCCACGTCACGAAGGGTGGTGCGGCATGAGCCTCGGCCTGACCGCATACGGGGTGGCAGCAACGCTGCCCATGTCCGAGAACCCCACGGCCGACTTCAGCGACACCCCGTGGTGGGTGGCCCTGATCAAGGCCGTCGGCATCTTCGTCTACCTGCTCATCTCGACGCTGCTCGTCATCTGGTTCGAGCGTCGCGTCATCGGCCGCATGCAGCAGCGCCCGGGCCCGAACCGCAACGGTCCCTTCGGTCTGCTCCAGACCCTCGCCGACGGCATGAAGTCGATGCTCAAGGAAGACATCACGCCGGCCAACGCCGAGAAGCTCATCTACACGCTCGCGCCGCTCATCGCCGCGACGATGGCGTTCGTGTCGTTCGCCATCATCCCGGTCGGCGGCACCGTCTGGATGTTCGGCCACGAGACGCCGCTGCAGGTGACCGACGTCCCCGTCGCCGTGCTGCTCGTGCTCGCCGTCGCGTCGGTCGGCGTCTACGGCATCATCCTCGCCGGGTGGAGCTCCGGCTCGACCTACCCGCTGCTCGGTGGCCTGCGCTCGACCGCCCAGGTCATCAGCTATGAGATCGCCATGGGCCTCTCGCTCGTCGCGATCTTCCTCTACAGCGGGTCGATGTCGACCTCGGCGATCGTCTCGGCCCAGAGCTCGCTCTGGTACATCCTCCCGGCGTTCTTCAGCTTCGCCGTCTACGTCATCACCATGGTCGGGGAGACCAACCGTCTGCCCTTCGACCTCGCCGAGGGCGAGGGCGAGCTGACCGGTGGCTTCCACACCGAGTACTCCTCGATGCGCTTCGCGATGTTCTTCCTCGGCGAGTACGTCAACATGTTCACCGTCGCGGCCCTGGCCACCACGCTCTTCCTCGGTGGCTGGCAGGCCCCGCCGCTCATCTCGGCGATCAACGACAACATGTTCGGCGGCGGCTGGTGGGGCCTGCTGTGGTTCACCGTCAAGCTGTGGATGTTCATGTTCGTCTTCGTCTGGCTGCGTGGCTCGCTCCCGCGCGTCCGCTACGACCAGTTCATGCGCTTCGGCTGGAAGTTCCTCATCCCGATCACCCTGGCCTGGGTCGTGGCCGTCGCTTTCATCCGCGGCGCGCAGCTCGGCTTCCTCGGTGACAGCAAGCTGACCTTCGCCGGCCGTGAGCTGTCCGTCGCGACCGTCGTCATCGTCAGCATCGTCGCCGTCATCGCCCTCGCCGCGGCGTGGATCTGGGACGACAAGCGGGCCGCCAAGGCCGCTGCCGAGGACGTGACCCCGCCCGAGGAGATCGACCCCTTCGAGGACGGCTACCCCGTCCCGCCGCTGCCGGGTCAGCGACTCAACGAGCCGACCGGGGCGAGCCACCGGCTGGCCGCGTCGCGCGAGCCCGTGCTCACGACCGCCGGCACCTCGAGCACCTCGACCGCCGTCAAGGAGGAGGACCATGGCTGACGACACCGTCGGCAAGGACGTGTCGCCCCAGAGCCCCGGAAGCACCACGGGCTCGGAGGTCGGCGCGCCACGCGACCAGCGATCCGGCAAGGACGAGCGCGAGAAGGGCTTCCTGTCCGAGCTCTTCGCGCCCGTGGCCGGTTTCGGGGTGTCGTTCTCCACGATGTTCCGCAAGGTCGCGACCGAGGAGTACCCCGAGAAGCCGCGCCCCACGGCGCCGCGCTTCCACGGCCGCCACCAGCTCAACCGCTACCCGGACGGCCTCGAGAAGTGCATCGGCTGCGAGCTGTGCGCCTGGGCCTGCCCGGCCGACGCGATCCTCGTCGAGGGTGCCGACAACGACGACACCCCGCTCGACCAGGGTGGCAAGGGTCGCTTCAGCCCCGGTGAGCGCTACGGCCGCGTCTACCAGATCAACTACCTGCGCTGCATCTTCTGCGGCCTGTGCATCGAGGCGTGCCCGACCCGCGCGCTGACGATGACGAACTTCTACGAGCTCGCCGACAACGACCGCGGCAAGCTGATCTTCACCAAGGACCAGCTGCTGGCGCCGCTGCAGAGCGGCATGCTGCCGCCGCCCCACCCGATGGCCGACGGGCTCGAGGAGCGCGACTACTACCAGGGCAAGGTCAGCGAGCCGACCGCCGCGCAGCGCGCTTACGTCGAGGCCCGCGACGCCCGCGACGCGGACGACGACGACGCGTATGCCGGCGGGCCCGGCAACGTCGGGGCCGCGGTGCCCGGTGAGCACGACGTCGTTCACGTGACGCACCCGACCGCACCCCAGACCAGGGAAGGGGCCAACCCGTGACCTCCACCGCCGAAGCCGTCGGCTTCTGGCTGCTCGCCCCGATCGCGGTCATCGCCGCGCTGGGGCTGCTCTTCGCCAAGAAGGCCGTCCACGCCGCCCTCGGCATGGCGCTCGTCATGGTGATCCTCGGGATCTTCTACATCATGCAGAAGGCCGACTTCCTCGGGATCGTGCAGGTGTTCGTCTACACCGGCGCCGTGATGATGCTCTTCCTCTTCGTCCTCATGCTCGTCGGCGTCGACTCCTCCGACTCGATCGTCGAGACGATCAAGGGCCAGCGCTGGGCGTCCCTGCTCCTCGTCGTCGGGCTCGCCGGCATCCTCGTCTTCTCGCTGGGCCGTGTGGTCATGGACGAGCAGACCGTGCAGACCGGCATGGACAAGCTCGTCTCGACGAACGCCGAGACCGGCAACGTGACCGGGATCGCCGAGCTGATCTTCGGCCAGTACGTCTGGATCTTCGAGGTCACGTCCGCGCTGCTCATCACGGCCGCCCTCGGCGCCATGGTGCTCGCGCACCGCGAGCGCCTGACGCCGCGCATCACGCAGGCCGAGTGGGCCGCCAAGCGCGTCCGCGACAACAAGAACGTCGCGGGCCTGCCGGCGCCCGGTGTCTACGCCCGCCACAACGCGGTCGACACCCCGGCGCTGCTGCCCGACGGCACGCCGAGCGACCTGTCCGTCTCGCGTGTCCTCGTGGCGCGTGACCAGGTCGCGACCACCGACGGCTTCAAGGACGTCGAGCGCCACATGGAGCGCGAGATCGAGGAAGGTCGGTCCAAGTGAGCCCGATGCACTACGTCTACCTCTCGGTGCTGCTCTTCGCCATCGGCGCGGCAGCCGTGCTGGTGCGACGCAACGCGATCATCGTCTTCATGGGCGTCGAGCTCATGCTCAACGCGACGAACCTCGCCCTCGTCACCTTCTCCCGGATGCACGGCGCCCTCGACGGGCAGGTCATGGCCCTGTTCGTCATGGTCGTCGCAGCCGCGGAGGTCGTCGTGGGACTCGCCATCATCATGGCGATCTTCCGCGCCCGCCGCTCGGCCTCGGTCGACGACGCCAACCTACTGAAGCTGTAAGGAGCGCCGGCCAGAATGGGAACTCTCGTCCAGACGCTCGCGAGCTCGTCGAGCACGCTGAGCACGTATGCCGCGGGCCTCGCCACGCACGAAGGTGAGGCGCACGCCGCCACCGGGGTGACGGCATACGCGTGGCTGCTCGTCGCGCTGCCGCTGCTCGGTGCTGCCGTGCTCCTCCTCGGCGGCCGCCGCACCGACAAGTTCGGGCCCGTGCTCGCGACCGCCCTCTCCTGGGGTGCGTTCGTCGTCGGCGCGCTCGTCTTCCTCGCCATGCTCGGCCGTGGCGCCGAGGACCGCGCGGTCGGCATCGACCTCTTCGACTGGGTCGCCGCCGGCTCGTTCAAGGTGAGCGCGGGGCTGCTCGTCGACCAGCTGTCCATGGTCTTCGTGCTGCTCATCACCTTCGTCGGCTCGCTCATCCACGTGTACTCGATCGGGTACATGGAGCACGACCCCGACAAGCGGCGCTTCTTCGCCTACCTCAACCTCTTCGTCGCGGCGATGCTCCTGCTCGTCCTCGCCAACTCCTACCTGCTGCTCTACGTCGGCTGGGAGGGCGTGGGCCTCGCGAGCTACCTGCTCATCGGCTTCTGGAACTACAACCCGGCCTACGCGACCGCGGCCAACAAGGCGTTCGTCGCCAACCGCGTCGGCGACTTCGGTCTGTCCATCGCGATCATGGTGATGTTCTTCCACTTCGGGGCCGTCGACTTCGCGACGGTGCTCGGCGAGGCCGGCACCAACGCCAACCAGGGCTTCATGACGGCGATCGGCCTCATGCTCCTGCTCGGTGCCTGCGGCAAGTCGGCGCAGTTCCCGCTCCAGAGCTGGCTCGGTGACGCCATGGCCGGCCCGACGCCGGTCTCGGCGCTCATCCACGCCGCGACCATGGTGACCGCGGGTGTCTACCTCGTCGTGCGCTCGGCGCCGATCTTCGAGGCGGCGCCCACGGCCCAGCTCGTCGTCGTCATCGTCGGCGCGATCACGCTGCTCTTCGGGGCGATCGTCGGCTGCGCCAAGGACGACATCAAGAAGGCCCTCGCGGCCTCGACGATGAGCCAGATCGGCTACATGATGCTCGCCGCCGGCCTCGGCCCGGTCGGCTACGCCTTCGCGATCTTCCACCTGCTGACGCACGGCTTCTTCAAGGCCGGGATGTTCCTCGGGGCCGGCTCGGTCATGCACGGCATGAACGACCAGGTCGACATGCGCCGCTTCGGCGGGCTGTCCGGCGCCATGAAGATCACGTGGGCGACGTTCGCGCTCGGCTGGCTCGCGATCCTCGGCGTGCCCCCGTTCTCCGGCTTCTGGTCCAAGGACAAGATCATCGAGGCCGCCTTCATCGGCGAGGGCTGGCGTCCGTGGGTCTTCGGCATGACCGCTCTCATCGGTGCCGGCATCACGGCCTTCTACATGTCGCGCCTGTTCTTCATGACCTTCCACGGCAAGAAGCGCTGGACCGACGACGTGCACCCGCACGAGTCGCCGAAGCTGATGACCGTCCCGATGATCGTCCTCGCGGCCGGCTCGGCCTTCCTCGGCCTCATCATCGGCCCGACGGGGATGTTCACCACGTGGCTCGAGCCGGTCACCGGCGCCGAGCCCGAGGGCGCGCACCCGGTCATCCCGGTGCCGGTCCTCATGGCCCTGACGCTCGTCCTCGTCGCCGCCGGTGCGGCGCTGGCGTGGCTGCGCTACTGGCGTGACGAGGTGCCGACCAAGGCCCCGGCGGGCTCGCTGCTCACGCAGGCCGCGCGCAAGGACCTCTACCAGGACCAGGTCAACGAGGCCCTCCTCATGCGACCCGGCATCCACCTCACGCGCTCGCTCGTCTTCGCGGACAGCAAGGGCGTGGACGGTGCGGCCGGTGGCCTCGCCGCCCTCGTCGGCGGGACGAGCTCCCGCCTGCGCAAGCTGCAGAACGGCTTCGCGCGCTCCTATGCCCTGACGATGCTCGCTGGTGTCGTCGCCATCCTCGGTGCTCTTTGGGTGATGTCCTGATGACCGCAATGTCCACCGTCCCCTGGCTGACGATCCTCGGCCTCATCCCTCTCGTGGGCGCGCTCGTCGTCGCCTTCGTGCCGGGGAGCGCCGAGAACGCCAAGCGGATGGCGATCGGGTTCTCGCTCGTCACGCTCGTCGTCGGCATCGTCGCCGCGACGCAGTTCGACCGTGCCTCGAGCGCGCAGTTCCAGCTCGGTGAGCAGCACTCGTGGATCCCGCAGTTCGGCGTCAGCTACGCGCTCGGCGTCGACGGCATCGCGCTCGTGCTCATCCTCATGGCGCTCGTGCTCACGCCGATCTGCCTGCTCGCCGCCTGGCACGACGTGCCCGAGGAGGCCGGCCCGCGCGGCGGCCAGCGCGTCAAGACGTACTTCGCGCTCATCCTCGTGCTCGAGACGTTCATGGTCGGGGTGTTCGCCGCCACCGACGTGTTCCTCTTCTACGTCTTCTTCGAGGCCATGCTCATCCCGGTCTACTTCCTCATCGGCCGCTTCGGCGGTCCGCGCCGGCAGTACGCCGCGATGAAGTTCCTCCTCTTCTCGCTGGCCGGCGGGCTCATCATGCTCGTCGCCGTCATCGCCCTCTACCTCCAGGGCCCCGGCGGCACCGACGGCTTCCTCATCGAGCGCCTCACCGGTCTCTCGCTCGACCCGACCACCGAACGGCTGCTCTTCGTCGGCTTCTTCTTCGCCTTCGCGGTGAAGGCGCCGATGGTGCCGTTCCACACGTGGCTGCCCGACGCCGCCACCGAGTCCTCGCCGGCGACGGCCACGCTGCTCGTCGGCGTGCTCGACAAGGTCGGCACGTTCGGGATGATCCGCTTCTGCCTCCAGCTCTTCCCGGAGGCGAGCACGTGGGCGACGCCCGTCGTCGTGGCCCTCGCGGTGCTCTCCGTCATCTACGGCGCGCTCCTCGCGATCGGGCAGACCGACATGATGCGCCTCGTGTCCTACACCTCGGTGAGCCACTTCGGCTTCATCGTGCTGGGCATCTTCGCCTTCACCAACGTCGGCCACGCGGGCTCCACGCTCTACATGGTCAACCACGGCTTCTCGACGGCGGCGCTCTTCCTCTTCGCGGCCATGCTCGTGCGCCGTCGGGGGAGCAAGCGCATCCCCGACTTCGGTGGCTGGCAGCGCATCACGCCGGCCCTCGCGGGCATCTTCCTCGTCGCGGGCCTCTCGGGCCTGGCCCTGCCGGGTCTGTCGAGCTTCGTGTCGGAGTTCCTCGTCCTCGTGGGCAGCTTCCCGACGCAGCCGGTGGCCGCCGTCATCGCGACGGCCGGCATCATCCTCGCCGCGCTCTACATCCTGCTCATGTACAAGAAGGTCATGACCGGCCCGAAGCCCGAGGGCCTCGTGGGCGAGCGCGAGCACGACCGGCTCGACGAGCCAGGCCGTCGCGGACTCACCGCCGTGCGTGACCTGACGACGCGCGAGAAGCTCGTCGCCGCGCCGCTGATCGCCGCGTTCCTCGTGCTCGGCTTCCTGCCGAACCTCGCGCTCAACGTGATCAACCCGGCCGTCGACAAGACCCTGTCGCACGTCCAGCAAGCCATTCCGAACCTCAACCCGGCCGGCACCGTGGCCGAAGGGAGCTCGAAGTGACCGCCGTCGCTCCGCTGGCGCTGCCCACGCTTCCCGCAGCGTTCCAGCAGTCGAACGTCGACTACCTCGCGATCCTGCCGTTGCTCATCGTCTTCGGCACGGCGCTCATCGGCGTCCTCGTCGAGGCGTTCGCCTCGCGTGAGCGTCGCCACGCCATCCAGGTGACCCTCGCGGTCGTGGGCCTGCTCGCCGCCGCGGCGTCGATCATCCTCGCGGCCAAGCACCAGGGCCTGACGATGGGCCTGACGGACGGCTCGACCAACCGGCAGCTCTTCGCCCTCGCCATCGACGGCCCGGCCCTGTTCATGCAGGCCACGATCCTGCTCATGGGTGTTCTCGGCGTCCTGACGATGGCCGAGCGCTTCGGCGGCGTCGGCCCCGATGCGTTCACCCCGAGCGGTGCGTCGACGCCGGGCTCGGCCACCGAGACGGCAGCCGCCCGCGCGGGCGCGCTGACGTCCGAGGTCTTCCCGCTGACGATGTTCGCGATCTTCGGCATGATGCTCTTCCCGACGACGAACGACCTCATCGGCATGTTCGTCGCCCTCGAGGTGCTCTCGCTGCCGCTCTACATCCTCTCGGGCCTGGCCCGTCGCCGTCGCCTGCTCTCGCAGGAGGCGTCGCTGAAGTACTTCCTCCTCGGTGCGTTCAGCTCGGCCTTCTTCCTCTTCGGCACGGCCCTGCTGTACGGCTACGCCGGCTCGGTCTACTTCGGCGACCTGTCCAAGGCGATCGCCGCCGGACCGCTCGCGATGAACGGCCTGCTCCTGCCCGGCGCGTTCCTCGTCTTCGTCGGCCTGCTCTTCAAGGTCGGTGCGGTGCCGTTCCACGCGTGGACGCCCGACGTCTACCAGGGCGCCCCGACGCCGGTCACCGGCTTCATGGCGGCGTGCACCAAGGCCGCCGCGTTCGGCGCGATCCTGCGCCTCGCCTACGTCGGCCTCGACACCGGCCGGTGGGAGTGGACCAACGCGCTCGTCCTCGTCGCGCTGCTGACGATGGTCGTCGGTTCGGTGCTGTCGGTGACGCAGACCGACATGAAGCGCCTGCTCGCCTACTCCTCGATCGCGCACGCCGGGTTCATCCTCGTCGGCGTCCTCGCCTTCGACCGCAAGGCCGTCGGCGCGGTGCTCTTCTACCTCGTCGCCTACGGCTTCTCGACGATCGCGGCCTTCGCCATCGTCTCGCTCGTGCGCCAGAACGGCGCCGAGGCCACGCACCTGTCGCAGTGGGCCGGGCTCGGCAAGCGCTACCCGGTCGTGGCCGGTGCGTTCGCCTTCCTCATGCTCGCCTTCGCCGGCATCCCGCTGACCTCGGGCTTCGTCTCGAAGTTCGGCGTCTTCTCGGCGGCCGTCGGCACGGGTGGCGCGACGGGCACGGTCCTCGCGGTCGTCGGTGTCGTGTGCAGCGCGATCACCGTCTTCGTCTACGCCCGGGTCATCGTCCTGATGTTCTTCAGCGACGCCCCGGACGACGCCGTCGAGGTCGTGACGCCGTCGGTGTCGACGACCTTCTCGATCGCCATCGGCACCCTGATCACGCTCGCCCTCGGTGTCCTGCCGTCGGCGCTGCTCGACCTGGCCGACCGCGCCTCCCAGTTCGTCCGATGACGGCGTGCGCTCGGCACCAGGCTCGTCCGTCAGGTCACGGGGTTCGATGACGACGCACGCCACCCCGCCGGTCCTCGGGATCCCCGGGGCCACCGCAGACTTGTCGGCACGCCTGCGTGACGGGCTCGGCCGGGTCGACGCGCTGCTCACGCGGGTCGTCGACCACGACGACCCGTTCATCGCGGGCGCGTCGGGGCACCTCGTCGAGGCAGGCGGCAAGCGGTTCCGGCCGATGCTGACCCTCCTCGCGGCCGAGCTCGGCGACGGCATCAACGACGACGTCGTCAGTGCCGCCGCGGGCGTCGAGCTGACCCACCTGGCCTCGCTCTACCACGACGACGTCATGGACGAGGCGAGCGTGCGTCGCGGCGTCGCGTCGGTCAACGCGGCCTACGACAACTCGACGGCGATCCTCGTCGGCGACCTCCTCTTCGGCAAGGCGTCCGAGCTCGTCGCGGGTCTCGGGGCCGAGGCCGTGCTCATCCAGGCGCAGACGTTCGTCCGGCTGTGCTCCGGCCAGATCCGCGACGACCGCGCTTGCCCCGAGGGCGTCGACCCCGTCGACTACTACCTCGGCGTGCTCGCCGACAAGACGGGCGTGCTCATCGCGACGGCGGGCCGCTACGGCGTCATGTTCAGCGGGGGCTCCGACGAGACGGTCGAGATCATGCGGTCCTACGGCGAGAAGGTCGGCATCGCCTTCCAGCTCGCCGACGACCTCATCGACATCGCGTCGGACGCCGACGACAGCGGCAAGATCCCGGGCACCGACCTTCGTGAGGGCGTCGACACGCTGGCCGTGCTGCGCTTCCGGGCCATGGCCGACCCCGCCGATTCCTCGGACGCGCGCCTGCTCGAGCTCCTCGACGGAGACCTCACCGACGACGCCGCGCTGGCCGAGGCCCTCGGGCTGCTCCGGGCCCACCCGGCCCTCGCGCTGGCGCGCGACGAGACGTATGCCGTCGCCCGCGAGGCGCAGGCCCTGCTCGACCCGCTGCCCGACAGTGACGCGAAAGCGGCCCTGCAGGCCCTCGCCCTGTCCGTCGTCGACCGCGTCGGCTGACCTTCCCCTCGCGACCACCCACACCCCCAGGTCGATCCACCCGTCGAGTGGTCGTTTCGGTTCGGGTGCGGCGCGTGCGGGAGTGACCACTCGAGTGAGATCGGGGGGTCCCGGGGCGGGGTGACGCTGGGTAGGGTGCAGACCATGCATCGCCGCCTGTCGCCGCCCGTCGCGGCGCGCCTCTCGGCGGCGACCGCCGACCTGCCGGGTCCCCTCGCCGTCGTCGACCTCGACGCCTTCGACGCCAACGCCGCGACTCTCGTGGAGCTCGCGGCCGGCGTGCCGATCCGCATCGCGACGAAGTCGCTGCGCAGCCGGCCCCTCATCGAGCGGGCCCTCGGGCGCGACGGCTTCGAGGGCCTCATGTGCTACGCCGTGCGCGAGGCCCTGTGGTGGGCGCGTGACGGCCACGACAACCTCCTCGTCGCCTACCCGAGCGTCGACGTGCCGGCCCTCGTCGAGCTCGCCGCCGACCCGGCCCTGACCCGGGCCGTCATCGTCATGGTCGACAGCGTCGAGCACGTCGACTTCATCGCCCGCGAGGTGCCCGGCCACGAGGGGCTGCGCGTGGCCATCGACGTCGACGCGTCGCTCCGGGTCGGCCCGGCCCACATGGGGGTGCGCCGGTCGCCGACCCGCACCCCGGCCGACGTCGAGACGGTCATCCGTCGCGCCCAGGAGCACGGCCTCGTCGTGGCCGGCCTCATGTTCTACGACGCCCAGATCGCCGGGCTGCCCGACTCCTCGCCCGTCGTGCGCCGGATGAAGAAGGTCTCCGACGCCGAGCTGCGCACCCGACGGGCCGAGGTCGTGGCGGCCGCACGGGCCCTCGCCGACCTCGAGCTCGTCAACGGCGGTGGCACCGGCAGCCTGCACGTCACGCACCTCGACCCGTCCCTCACCGAGCTCGCCGCGGGGTCGGGCCTCTTCGCACCGACCCTCTTCGACGGCTACGACGCGCTCTCGCTCCGGCCCGCTGCCTACTTCGCCGCCCCGGTCGTGCGCCGGCCCGGCGCGGGGATGGTGACGGCATACGGCGGTGGCTACGTCGCGTCCGGGCCACCCGGATGGTCCCGCGTGCCGAGCCCCCTGCCCGAGCACGACGTCGCGCTGATCCGGCGCGAGGGAGCCGGCGAGGTCCAGACGCCCCTCGAGGGAGCAGGCGCCGACCGTCTCTCACTGGGGGATCGGATATGGTTCCGGCACGCCAAGGCGGGGGAGCTGGCCGAGCGCTTCACGGAGTTCGCGCTCGTCAGCAGCGACGGAGGCGACCGGGTCGTCGGACGGGCCGCGACCTATCGTGGGGAAGGGCAGTGTTTTGGCTGACAGCGTGGGTGGCGTGAAGCGCCGCGTCGTACGCAGCATCGACTGGTCCAACTGGGCCGGCACCGAGTCCTCGAAGCTCGCGCGCGTGGCGACTCCGCGCAGCGAGGCAGAGGTCGTCGAGGAGGTCGTGCGGGCTGCGGACCGCGGGCTGCGGGTCAAGGCGATCGGCGCCGGCCACTCGTTCACCGGCGTGGCCGTGACGGACGGGGTGCAGCTGCGCCTCGGCGCCCTGAGCGGGGTCACCTCGATCGACTCGACGCGCGGTGAGGCCACGGTGCGCGCCGGCACCCCGCTGCACGTCCTCAACGAGGAGCTCGAGGCGTTCGGCTACGCCCTACCCAACCTCGGCGACATCGACCGGCAGAGCCTCGCGGGCGCCACCGGCACCGGGACGCACGGCACGGGGCTGCGCCTCACGGGCCTGTCCGCCGGCATCCGGGCGCTGCGCATCGTCCTCGCCGACGGGTCGCTCGTCGACTGCTCACCGACGCGCGAGCCCGAGCTCTTCCAGGCCGCCCGTCTCGGGCTCGGCGCGCTCGGCATCGTCACCGAGATCACCGTCGCCGTCGTGCCCGCCTTCCTGCTCCATGCCGTCGAGCGGCCCGAGTCGCTGACGGACGTGCTGGCCCACGCCGACGTCTCGGCCGAGGCCAACGACCACTTCGAGTTCTACTGGTTCCCGCACACCGACCGGGCCCTGACCAAGCGCAACAACCGTGTGCCCGAGGGCACGGCGCGTCGGCCGCTGCCCGCCTGGCGCGAGAAGCTCGACGACGACCTGCTGAGCAACCGCTTCTTCGAGCTGACCAACCGCGTCGCCACCCGCGTGCCGCGGTCGACGAGGAGCATCAACGCCATCGCGTCACGCGCCCTGAGCGAGCGCCAGTTCACCGACAGCTCGCACAAGGTCTTCGTCACGGCGCGCGAGGTGCGTTTCATGGAGTCGGAGTGGGCCTTCCCGCGGGCAAGCCTCTCCGAGGTGCTGCTCGAGCTGCGCGAGTGGGTCGACACCCATGACGAGCGGATCTCCTTCCCCGTCGAGTGCCGCGTGGCCGCCGCGGACGACGTCTGGCTCTCGACGGCCTACGAGCGCCAGAGCTGCTACATCGCGATCCACAGGTACCACCGTCAGGGGCGGGGCGCCTACTTCGACGCCTTCGAGGCCATCGCCGTCAACCACGGCGGCCGCCCGCACTGGGGCAAGATCCACACGCGCGGCGCCGACTACCTCCGGAGCGTCTACCCGCGGTTCGACGACTTCCTCGCGGTGCGCGACCGCGTCGACCCGCAGCGCCGGTTCGCCAACCCCTACCTCGAGCGGGTCCTCGGCGCCTGAGCGCCGCGGCGCCGGCGCGATGGCGTATGCCGTGTGGCCGCTCAGCGCTCGGCGCGCGCCGAGCGCTGCCGCTCCCAGGCGAGGCGCAGCGAGCGCCGGATGGCGTCGTCGTCGCCCGCGAGGTCGGCCTGCACCTTGGTGTGCGCCTCCCACCGTGGCGGCACCCCGAAGGTGTCGGGGTGGGCGGTGACGAGCTCCTCACGGTCGCGGCCACCGAGCCGGACGAGCAGGGTGCCGGCGGCGTCGGCGCGGGCCACGAGGAGCCCGTCGACGTACCACGCACGGTGTCCGCCGGTGCGCGTGGCGCGGACCCCGTCGAGCGTGCGGAGGTAGGCGTCGACGTCGTCCAGGGTCATCCTGCGACGGTAGACCGCGAGGCCGCGGACGCAGGGCTTCGCGCCGAGGGGATCGGTGTCGGCTGTCGGCGGACCTGCCTACGGTGGGTCAGGACGGAACCGACCGCGAGGAGTTGCGATGACCGAGCACGCCGGGCAGAGGACCTATCCCGAGGGCGTGACGTCGTGGGTCGACACCGAGCAGGACGACGTCGACGCCGCGGCCGACTTCTACAGCGGGCTGTTCGGGTGGACTTTCAGCGAGGCCACCCCGCCGGGGGTCCCGTTCCGCTATCTCGTCGCCCAGCTCGACGGCCGCGACGTGGGAGGTCTGGGTGGCCCACAGACACCGACGGGCGACGGCGGTCCTGAGGGCGCGGCGCGGTGGCACACCTACATCGCGGTCGACGACGGCGACGCGGCGGTCCGGCGCATCGAGCAGGCCGGGGGAGTGGTCGTCCACCTGCCGACGGCGGCGGGCGAGGGGGGCCGGTCGGCCGTCGTGCGCGACCCGCAGGGACTCGAGGTCCGCCTCTGGGAGGCCAGGCGCCGTCTCGGCTCGCAGGTGACCAACGTCCCGGGTGCCTGGAACTTCAGCGACCTGCACACCGACGACCCGGCCTCGGCGCAGCGGTTCTACGGACAGGCCTTCGGCTGGGACTTCGTCGACGTCGGCTTCGCGACGATGATCCGGGTGCCCGGCTACGGCGACCACCTCGCGTCGACCGTCGACCCGGGCAACCACGAGCGTCAGGCGGGAGCCCAGGTCCCGCCCGGCTTCGCCGACGCGATCGGCTGGGTCGTGCCCGTCGCGCCGGGTGCCGAGCCCGGGTGGCACGTGACCTTCACCGTCGCCGAGCGTGACGCCGCGGCCGAGCGCGTCGAGCGGCTCGGCGGGTCCGTGGTCCGCACCGGCGACAGCGACTGGACCCGCACCGCCGTCGTCCGCGACCCGCAGGGCGCCGTCTTCACGGTCAGCCAGTTCCTCGGTTGACCCGCGGCGCGACCCGGCCCGACGGCATACGTCCTCGGCGCCGGTTGCTGGGGTGCCCTCAGGCTCCGGTGTCCGGCCGGGTCATCGAGAGGACGTCGAGGGCCTCGTCGAGCTGCTCCTCGGTGAGCTTCCCGTCGGACACGTGACCCTGCGCGATGACGACGTCGCGGATCGTGCGGCGCTCCTTGACGGCCTGCTTGACCACGCCTGCCGCCGCCTCGTAGCCGAGGTACCGGTTGAGCGGGGTGACGATCGAGGGTGAGCCCTCGGCGAGGGCCCGCGCGTGCTCGACCTCGGCGGTGATGCCGTCGATGCACCGGTCGGCGAGGAGCCGGCTCGTCGAGGCGAGCAGCCCGATCGACTCGAGGACGTTCTTGGCCATGACCGGCAGCATGACGTTGAGCTCGAAGTTGCCCGCGGCCCCGGCCGTGGTGATGGTGACGTCGTTGCCGATGACCTGCGCGCACGCCATGAGGGTCGCCTCGGGCACGACCGGGTTGACCTTGCCGGGCATGATGCTCGACCCTGGCTGCAGGTCGGGCAGGTGGATCTCGCCGAGGCCGGTGCGGGGCCCGGAGCTCATCCAACGCAGGTCGTTGCAGATCTTCGTCAGGCTCACGGCCACGACCTTGAGCGCCCCGGACAGCTCGACGACGGCGTCCTGCGCCGACTGCGCCTCGAAGTGGTTCGCCGCCTCGCGGAACGGGATGCCGGTGACGCCCGACACGCGCTCGATCACCCTGCGGGCAAAGCCCGGTGCCGCGTTGAGGCCGGTGCCCGCGGCCGTGCCACCGAGGGGCAGCTCGCTCGTCGCCTCGGCGGCGGTGCGCACCCGGCTAGCCCCGAGCTCGATCTGCCGCCGGTAGCCACCGAACTCCTGGCCGAGCGTCACGGGCACGGCGTCCATGAGATGGGTGCGTCCGGCCTTGACGACATCGGCGAACTCGGCCTCCTTGCGACCGAGTGCGAGCGCCAGGTGCTCGAGGGCCGGCACGAGGTCGAGGACGCTGGCCGTCGTCGCCGCGATCCGCAGGGCGCTCGGGAAGGTGTCGTTGCTCGACTGGCCCGCGTTGACGTGGTCGTTGGGGTGGACGTCGAGGTCGCTCGCGAGATGTGCGATCCGTGCCACGACCTCGTTGACGTTCATGTTGGTCGACGTGCCGGAGCCGGTCTGGAAGACGTCGATCGGGAACTCGTCGTCGTGGGCGCCGTCCGCGACCTCGCCGGCTGCGGTCGAGATGGCCCGGGCCCGGTCGGCGTCGAGGACGCCGAGCTCGGCGTTGACGTCTGCGGCGGCGGCCTTGAGCCGGGCGAGGGCGTGGACGACGCCCGGCGGCACCGGCTGCCCGCTGATCGGGAAGTTCTCGACGGCCCGCGCGGTCTGCGCGCCCCACAACGCGTCGGCGGGCACCTGCACGTCGCCCATCGAGTCGTGCTCGGTCCGGAAGCCCTGCCCTGCCACGTCGCTCATGCCCCCATCATGCGCCAGCCCCGCCCGCGCGGCAGCGCGACGGTTCGGGGGCCGCGGCGCGGGAACCGGTGGGGTAGGGCTCGGATGGTGACGGTTCGGGGGCCGCGGCGCGGGAACCGGCGGGGGTGGGTCAGGGGGTCGTGCGAGCGGTGGACGGCTCGTCGTGGTGGTGCGCCGTTCCCGGACACCCCTCGGAGCCGGCGCACGACCACCCGGCCGGCACCGCCGGCGTATGCCGTGTCGTGCCCACCGTGCCCACCGTGACCGCCTCGCCGTCCCGCTCGGCGCCCGTCGCGCCCGGGCCGGACGGCGCACGCGTCGGGTTGCGGATGAGCAGCCACGACACGACACCGCCGGCCCCGAGCAGCCCGGCGCAGATGAGCATCGCCGTCCGGTAGGCCGACGAGAACGCTTCCGGGACGGCGTAGTCCGAGCCACTGAGCCCCACGACGGCCGGCAGCGCCGCGACGGCGAGGAGACTGCCCGCACGGGCGACGGCGTTGTTGACGCCGCTGGCCACACCGGCGTAGCGGTCGGGCGCCGCGGCGAGGACCGTCGCCGTCAGCGGCGCGACGAGCAGGGTGAGCCCGAGGCCGAAGACGGAGATGCCGGGCAGGACGCCGGTCCAGTAGGTCGAGCCCGTGCCCACGCCCGACAGCAGCAGGGCGCCGACCCCGCACACGACCGGGCCCACGGTCATCGGCAGGCGCGGCCCGATGCGCGAGGCGAGCTCCCCGCCCCGTGCGGCGAAGAGGAGCATGAGCACGGTCACCGGGAGCGAGGCCATGCCGGCGAGCAGCGGGCCGTAGCCGAGCACGGTCTGGAGCTGGAGGGTGAGGAAGAAGAAGACGGCCCCCAGGGCGGCATAGACGAGCAGGGTCATCGCGTTGGCCGCGCTGAACTGGCGTGACGCGAAGAGGGCCGGCGGGACCATCGGGTGCGAGGTGCGGCGCTCGACGACGACGAAGACCGCACCGATGGCGAGGCCCACGAGACCCAAGCCCACCGCCGCCGCAGGTCCGAGCGTCTCGTGCTGGATGAGGGCGAAGGTCGTCGTCCCGAGGGCGAGCGTCGCCAGCACCGCGCCGGTCACGTCGAACCGGTGGTCGGCCCGCTCGTCCCGCGTCTCGGGGACGTGCAGCTGTGCGATCCAGACGGTCGCGGCACCGAGCGGCAGGTTGACGAGGAAGGCCCACCGCCAGCTGGCGTACTGCACGAGCCACCCGCCGACGAAGGGGCCGAGGGCCGCCGCGATGCCACCGAGCCCGGACCACGTGCCGATGGCCTTGCCCCGGTCGTCGGGACGGAAGGACGCCTGGATCATCGAGAGGCTGCCCGGCGTCAGCAGTGCGCCACCGACGCCCTGGAGCACCCGGGCGACGATGAGCTGGACCGGTGTCTGGGCGAGTCCGCACGCGGCGGAGGCGATGGTGAACCACACGACCCCGATGACGAAGACCCGGCGTCGTCCGAAGCGGTCACCGAGCGAGCCGCCGAGCAGGATGAGCGAGGCGAGCGCGAGCAGGTAGCCGTTGGTGATCCACTGCAGCTCCGCGAGGCTCGCGCCGAGCTCCTCGCCGATCCGGACGAGGGCGACGTTGACCACGGTCCCGTCGAGCAGGGCCATGCCCGAGCCGAGCACGGCGGCCGCGATGACGAAACGGCCGGTGCGGGAGGCCAGGACGACGTCGCTCACACCGGCAGTCTGTCACCGCAGGCGCGGCGACCGGGGCTTCAGCGCGGGCAGTCGTCGACGGGCAGGTCGCGTCTCGCGGCGCGCGCACCGCGCAGGCTGACGAGCGAGTCGACCGTGAGGACGATGAGCGCGAGCCAGACGATGCCGAAGCCGATCCACCGCTCGCGCGGCATGTGCTCGTCGAGCAGCACGACGGCGCAGAGCAGCTGCATGACCGGGGTGATGAACTGGATGAGCCCGATCGACACGAGCGGGATGCGCCGGGCGGCGGCGGCGAAGCACAGCAGCGGCACGGCGGTGACGAGGCCCGACAGGACGAGCAGCGAGGTGTGCACCCCACCGTGCAGGCCGAACTCGAGGCCGCCCTGCGCACCGACGACGAGCAGCAGCACGACCGCGACCGGCGCGAGCACGACCGTCTCGACGGTGAGCCCGTGGATGGCGTCGAGGCTGACCCCGACCTTCTTCTTCGTCAGCCCGTAGAGCGCGAAGGACACGGCGAGCGTCAGCGCCACCCACGGCACGCGTCCGCCGGACACCCCGAGGTAGACGCCGGCGACGACGCCGATGCCGACGGCCACCCACTGCAGGACGCGTAGGCGCTCACCGAGCACGACGACGCCGAGCGCCACCGTGACGAGGGGGTTGAGGAAGTAGCCGAGCGCGGCCTCGGACGTGTTGCCCGAGGTGACGGCCGCGACGTAGACGACCCAGTTGACCGCGATGAGCACTGCCGCGACCGCCGTGCCGGCGAGCAGCCGGGGCCGTCGCAGGAGCGGGCGGATCCAGCCGAGGTCGCGCACGACGAGCAGCACGACGACGCAGAAGAGCAGCGTCCAGAGGATGCGGTGGGCGAGGATCTCCCACGGCCCGGCGGGCTTGAGCGCGTCGAAGTAGAGCGGGAAGAGCCCCCAGAGGCCGTAGGCCGCGAAGCCGAGCAGGGTGCCCCGCCCGACCTCGCCGTGGGGCACCGTCGACCCCGACCCGAGCGGGACGGACTCGCTGGGCGCGACGGACGGAGCGGTCTCGCGGGCGGTCACGCCCCCACGGTCCAGGTGTCCCGACCGGCGAGCAGGGCGTCGATGTCGGCGTCGGTGACCTCACCCGTGCGGGCGGAGGCGATCTGCTCGCGCAGGGAGTCGTCGTAGGTCGGACGCTGCACGTTGCGGAAGACACCCATCGGGACGTGCCCGAGCTCGGGGCTGTCGAGCCGCGAGAGCGCGAACGCCGCGGACGGGTCGGCCGCCGAGACGTCGTGGCGCACGATGCGGGCCGGGTCTGCCTCGGCCCGCGGCACGACGGCCAGCGAACCGCGGTCGTCGCGCACGACGACCGTCTCAGCCGTCCCGACCTCCTCACCGTCGGCGAGGTGCAGGATGCGGGCGGCCGCCTCGGTGCGGTCCTTGAGGACGTCGAATACGCCGTCGTTGAAGATCGGGCAGTTCTGGTAGATCTCGACGAGCGCCGAACCGCGGTGCTCGGCCGCGGCGCGCAGCACCCCGGTCAGGTGCTGACGGTCGGAGTCCATGGTGCGGGCCACGAAGCTCGCCTCGGCGCCGAGCGCGAGCGACACCGGGTTGAAGGGCGTGTCGAGCGAGCCGAGCGGCGTCGACTTCGTCACCTGGCCGACGTGGGAGGTGGGGGAGTACTGCCCCTTGGTCAGGCCGTAGATCTCGTTGTTGAAGAGCAGGATCTTGAGGTTGACGTTGCGGCGCAGCGCGTGGATGAGGTGGTTGCCGCCGATCGAGAGCGCGTCGCCGTCACCGGTGACGACCCACACCGAGAGGTCCTCGCGCGTGGCGGCGAGCCCCGTCGCGATCGCGGGCGCTCGTCCGTGGATCGAGTGCATGCCGTAGGTGTCGAGGTAGTACGGGAAGCGCGAGCTGCACCCGATGCCCGAGACGAAGACGATGTTCTCGCGCTTGAGCCCGAGCTCGGGCAGGAAGCCCTGCACGGCGGCGAGGATCGCGTAGTCACCGCACCCGGGGCACCAGCGCACCTCCTGGTCGGACGTGAAGTCCTTCTTCGTCAGCGCGGTGCCGTCGGTGAGGCGCGGGACACCGGTGGTGCCGAGGGCGCCGGGGGCGCCTGGCCCGCTGGACGGCATACCCAGTTCGATGGTCACTTGGCGGCCTCCTTCAGGGGCACGTCCGAGACGGACGCCACGGCGGTGGCGATGACGTCGGCGAGCTCGCCCGCCTGGAACGGCAGGCCGCGCACCGAGGTGTGCGACTCGATGTCGACGAGGTACTTCGCCCGCAGCAGCATCGCGAGCTGGCCGAGGTTCATCTCGGGCACGATGACGCGCTGGTAGGAGCGGAGCACGTCGCCGGTGTTGGCGGGGAACGGGTTGAGGTGGCGCAGGTGCGCCTGGGCGACGCGGGCCCCGGTGGCCCGCGCGAGGCGTACGGCCGCCGCGACGGGGCCGAACGTCGAGCCCCAGCCGAGGACGAGCACGTCGGCGTCGCCGGACGGGTCGTCGACCTCGAGCGCGCCGATGGTGTCGGCGATCCCGTCGATCTTGGCCTGGCGCAGGCGCGTCATGTGGTCGTGGTTGTCGGGGTCGTAGGAGATGTTGCCCGTGACGTCGGCCTTCTCGATGCCGCCGACGCGGTGCTCGAGGCCGGGCGTGCCCGGGATCGCCCACGGCCGCGCGAGGGTCTCGGGGTCGCGGAGGTACGGGTGGAAGGTCGGCTGGCCCTTGTCGTCCACCGCGTTCGGCTCGGTCGCGAACTCCACGGCGATGTCGGGCAGCTCGGCCGTGCGCGGGAGCCGCCACGGCTCGGAGCCGTTGGCGAGGTAGCCGTCGGACAGGACGATGACCGGGGTCCGGTAGGTCGTCGCGATGCGCACGGCCTCGACGGCGATGTCGAAGCAGTCGGCCGGCGTCGCGGGCGCCACGACGGCCACGGGCGACTCGCCGTTGCGGCCGAAGAGGGCCTGGAGGAGGTCGGCCTGCTCGGTCTTGGTCGGCAGGCCGGTCGACGGACCGCCGCGCTGGATGTCGCAGACGATGAGCGGCAGCTCGAGCGACACGGCCAGGCCGATCGTCTCGGCCTTGAGCGCGAGGCCGGGACCCGACGTCGTCGTGACCCCGAGCGCCCCACCGAAGGACGCGCCGAGGGCGGCGCCGACGCCGGCGATCTCGTCCTCGGCCTGCATCGTCGCGACGCCGTAGCGCTTGAGGCCGGCGAGGGTGTGGAGGATGTCGGACGCGGGAGTGATGGGGTAGCTGCCGAGGAAGAGCGGCAGGTGCGCGCGGTGCGCGGCGGCGACGAGGCCGAGCGACAGCGCCACGTTGCCGGTGACGTTGCGGTAGGTGCCGGCGGGCATCGTGGCCGGGGCGACCTCGTAGGCGACGGCGAAGTCCTCGGTCGTCTCGCCGTAGTTGAAGCCCGCGCGCAGGGCGGCGAGGTTGGCCTCGAGGATCTCGGGCTTGTCGGCGAACTTGCTCTTGAGGAACGCCTCGGTGCCGTCCATCGGACGCGTGTAGAGCCAGGAGAGGAGGCCGAGCGCGAACATGTTCTTCGCGCGCTCCTTCTCCTTGCGGGTCAGGTCGGTGAACGACGCCAGGGCCTCGACGGCGATCGACGTCAGCGCGACGGGGTGCACGTCGTAGCTCTCCAGGGAGCCGTCCTCGAGGGGGCTCTCGACGTAGCCGACCTTGGAGAGGTTGCGCTTGGTGAACTCGTCGGTGTTGACGATGATCGCGGCGCCGCGCGGCAGGTCGCGTAGGTTGGCCTTGAGGGCGGCGGGGTTCATCGCGACGAGGACGTCGGGGGCGTCACCCGGTGTCAGCACGTTGTGGTCGGCGAAGTGCAGCTGGAAGCTCGAGACCCCGGGCAGCGTGCCCTGGGGCGCCCGGATCTCGGCGGGGAAGTTCGGCAGCGTCGACAGGTCGTTGCCGAGCAGCGCCGTCTGCGACGTGAACCTGTCGCCGGTGAGCTGCATGCCGTCACCGGAGTCCCCGGCGAATCGGATGACCACGCGATCGAGCTTCTGGACCAGTTTGGCGCTCATGCTCTGCGACGTCCTCGAACTTCCATACGATTCACTGCCCGGGGCCCTGTGCGGCGGGCAACTTCCATGCTATGTCGCCCTCCGAGCACATTTGCGCAGGTTGCCATCACGTGGACAGGCGTGGCGGTCAGGACGCGGACCCAGCCGTCGGGCCCGCACGGCCTCCGACCGAGGGCGTGTGCCGTCAGGTGCGTCGCGCGAGCCGGCCGAGCAGGTGCCGGGCGAGCCCACCGAGGCCGACCGCCAGCAGGGTCGTCAGGGCGGCGGCCCAGACGACGAGGGCCACCGGGGAGGACTCGTCAAGGATGCCGGCGCGGGCGACGATCCACATGAGCAGCGGGGTCAGGCCGGTGACCAGCACGTAGACCGCGCCGGAGGCGAGGACGGCATGGGGGCTGCCCCGGCGCAGGCCCCACGCCGACCGGAACGCGGTGATGCCGAGCGCGATCGCGGGCACGGCGAGCACGACGTAGGTCACCTGGTAGGGCCTGGTCGCTTCCCGGACCTAGCCGAAGCGCTCGGCGAGCCCGAGCGGCACGGAGAGGATCCAGAGGCTCGCGACGAACCACGACGTGAACGGGCCGAAGAGGTCGACGAGGCTCCGGCGCCCGGCGACGACCGCGTGGTTGCGACGCAGCACGCGTGCGTCCTCGGTGCCCTTCCACCGCGGTGCGTCCGGCGTCGGGACCGCGCCGGGCACGTCGAACTCGCGCCAGGTGCGGGGCTGGACGAGCAGGGCGAGCCAGACGAGGCCGGAGAGGATGGCGTAGGCGGCCACCGTGAGCCAGGGGCCGTCGGGGTCGACCCCGAAGCGGTCGGCGCCGACGGCTGCGGCCGTCGCCATGGCGACGACGCACCCGGTGAGCGGGGCGGCGACGAAGGCGCGGATCGACTCGAGCGGCGCCACGGCGCGGCTGCCGTCGAGCACCGGCCCCGTGCCGTCGTCGGCGCGCGGCTCGTCCCGGAGGCGCAGGCGCAGCGCCCGGCGGGCCACACCCACGGCGAGGTCGACCGGCCCGTGCAGCGTCGACCGCCAGAAGGTGGCCACCGGCCGCACCCACGGGCGTCCGGTGGCGTAGTCGTCCCGTGCGGCCCGGGCGAGCTGCGACGGCTCGACGTCGACGCCCACGGGGACGACGACGTGGCGGCGGCCGTAGCCGGCCAGGCCGATGGGCGCGTCGTCGTCGAGGGCGCCCTCCCAGACGAGGACGTCGCCGAGCCCCTCGCGGGCCAGCGCGGCCTGCAGCACCTGCTCGCGCTCCTCGGTGGGGACGTGGATGCCGCGTACCGCGCGCACCGCCCGCTCGTCGCCGAAGCGCAGGTAGGTCGCGGCGACGGGGGCGAGGCAGCCGAGCGCGAAGCACCAGAACCACGGGCCGCCCCGCTGGACCCACGCGGTCAGGGCGAGCCACGGCCACGCGGTGCCGGCGAGGAGCGCGAGCACCCCGGCAGCCCACACGGGAAGCACCCGCAGCGGCAGGCGGACACGCGCCGCCCCCGTCACATCACCCCTGACCGACATGGGGCCCGAGCCTAGCCACGGGAAGCCGGTCACGGGGACCGCGCCACTCGCGTACCGGCATGGATAGGCTGGCCGTCATGTCCGGGTACGTGGCCGTCGCAGCGGTGCTGGGGGCGGGCGTCCTGCTCGTCACGGCGGCGATGGTCGTGCGACGGCTCCTCGCCCCGCGCGCCCCGCACGCAGCCAAGCTGACGACGTACGAGTCGGGCGTCGACCCGGTCGGCGAGGGCTGGGCCCAGACGAAGGTCCGCTACTTCGTCTTCTCCTTCCTCTACGTCATCTTCGCCGTCGACGCGATCTACCTCTTCCCGTGGGCGACCGTCATCCGGGACGCCGACCTCGGTCGCGCGAGCCTCGTCGAGATGGGCATCTTCATCGGCGTCATCGTGCTCGGCCTGGCCCACGCGGGCCGCCGCGGCCTGCTGAGGTGGGTGTGATGGAGGAGCCCACCAGCCAGCCCACCAGCCAGCCCACCAGCCGGCCCGTCAGCCTGCCGATGCCGACCATCGGGCCGGCGTCGATGGGCGTCCTCGGCGCCCACGCTCCCAAGCCGATCAAGGTCGTGCTCAACTGGGGCCGGCGCTACTCGCTGTGGGTCTTCAACTTCGGGCTCGCCTGCTGCGCCATCGAGTTCATCGCCGCGTCGATGGGCCGCCACGACTTCATCCGGCTCGGCGTCATCCCCTTCGCCCCGGGTCCGCGCCAGGCCGACCTCATGGTCGTCTCGGGCACCGTCACCGACAAGATGGCCCCGGCGATCCGCCGCCTCTACGACCAGATGCCCGAGCCGAAGTACGTCATCTCCTTCGGCGCCTGCTCCAACTCCGGTGGTCCCTACTGGGACTCGTACTCCGTGACGAAGGGCGTCGACCAGATCGTCCCCGTCGACGTCTACGTCCCCGGCTGCCCGCCGCGCCCCGAGGCGCTGCTGCACGGCATCATCCGCCTGCAGGAGCAGATCGCGACCGAGCGACTGTCGACGCAGAAGCTCAAGGGGAGGTATGCCGGCACGCGCGTCGGCAGCGCCGGTGACCTCCGCCGTCCCCTCCTGCGCCGTGGTGCGAAGCCGGGGGAGGACGGCCGGTGAGGGTCACCGACGTGCGCGACGTGCCCTTCGGGGAGTGGTCGAGCACGGTGCTCTCGCTCCGTGAGGAGGGCTACGCGTACTTCGACTGGCTGACGGCCGTCGACGAGACCGACCGCGAGGGCGACGACGCGGGCTTCGACGTCGTCTGCCACCTGCTCGACACGCGCGAGCCCGGCGCGCTGACGTCGGTCCTGCTGCGCACCCGAGTCCCCGAGGGGCTGCCCGTCCCGTCGCTGACGGGGATCTTCCGCGGCGCGGCGTGGCACGAGCGCGAGACCCACGAGATGTTCGGCATCGACTTCGACGGCTTCGACGACGGCAGCGGCCTCGGCCTGCGCCCGCTCCTGCTGCCCGACGGCTTCGAGGGCACGCCGCTGCGCAAGTCCTTCGTCCTCGCGGCCCGCGCCAGCAAGGCCTGGCCCGGCGCCAAGGAGCCCGGCGAGGGCCACGACTCCGCCCGCGCGCCCGGCCGTCGGCGTGTCCAGGCGCCCGGCGTCCCCGGCCCGGAGTGGGGGCCGCGATGAGCGACCTCGCTCCGTGGCTCGAGGTCGTGCTGCGCGCTGTCGCGGTGCTCGCGGCCTTCCTCGTGCTGCCGCTGCTCGTCGGCCAGACCGAGCACAAGGTCATGGCCCACATGCAGGGCCGGCTCGGGCCGATGTACGCCGGCGGCTTCCACGGGTGGGCGCAGCTCGTCGCCGACGGGGTGAAGTTCGTCCAGAAGGAGGACATCACCCCGGCGCGGGCCGACCGGTGGGTCTTCCGCCTCGCCCCGTTCGTCGCGCTCATCCCCTACCTCGTGGCGCTCGCGGTCATCCCGCTGTCGCCCCGGGTCGTCGGGGCCGACGTCGACGCGAGCGTCGTGCTCGTCCTCGCCGTCATCGGGGTCGGCATCATCGGCACCCTCATGGCCGGGTGGGCCTCGGCCAACAAGTACTCCCTGCTCGGCGCGATGCGCGCCGCCGCGCAGCTCGTGTCCTACGAGCTGCCGATGGTGCTCGCGGTCGCCTCGGTCGCGCTCGCCGCGGGCAGCCTCTCGCTCGTCTCCATCGCCGAGGCGTGGAACCCGTGGTGGCTGCTGTGGCAGCTCCCCGGTGCGGTCGTCTTCCTCGTCGCGGCCCTCGCCGAGCTGCAGCGCCCGCCCTTCGACATGCCGCTCGCCGACTCCGAGATCGTCTTCGGCGCCTTCACCGAGTACACCGGTCTGCGCTTCGCCTTCTTCCTGCTCGCCGAGTACGCCGGCATCGTCGTCATGTCGCTGCTCTTCGCCGTGCTCTACCTCGGCGGCTGGTCCGGGCCCTTCGAGCAGTGGCTCGGCTGGCTCTGGACCGTGGTCAAGGGCTTCCTCGTCGCGGTCGTCGTCATCTGGCTGCGCGTGTCGTGGCCGCGCATGCGCGAGGACCAGCTCCAGCGCCTCGCCTGGGTGTGGCTCGTGCCGATGGCCCTCTTCCAGCTGGCCCTCACCGCCGTCGGGGTGGTGCTGACCTCATGACCGACCACACCCTCAACCGTCGAAAGGCCACAAACCGGGGCCCACGAGCGCCCCGGAGGGCGCCGTCGCCCCGGTTTGTGGCCTTTCGACGGTGCAAGCACGGGGACGGTGGAGCACAGATTGTGGCCTTTCGACGGTGGAAGAGGAGGTGAGCGGACATGGCTGACGGCATCATCCCGGGGCTCGTCAAGGGGCTCGCGACGACGGCGAAGTCGCTGACCCGGCACACGCACACGGCCGAGTACCCCGACGTCTCGCCCGCGCTCCCACCCCGGTCACGCGGGGTCATCGCGCTCACCGAGGAGAACTGCACCTCGTGCATGCTCTGCGCGCGCGAGTGCCCCGACTGGTGCATCTACATCGACTCGCACAAGGAGGAGCTGCCCCCGACGACGCCGGGCGGCCGCGCCCGCCAGCGCAACGTGCTCGACCGCTTCGCCATCGACTTCTCGCTGTGCATGTACTGCGGCATCTGCATCGAGGTCTGCCCGTTCGACGCGCTGCACTGGAGCCCGGAGTTCGAGTACGCCGAGACCGACATCCGCGACCTGCTCCACGAGAAGGACCGCCTCGGCGCGTGGATGGCCACCGTCCCGGCGCCGCCGGCCCTCGACCCCGGCAGCGCCGACCCCGCCGAGGTCACGGCCGCGGCGAAGCCGGCCCGCGGGTCCGCGGGAGGCGCCGCTGGTGGTACGCGTGGGGCCGGGGCCGCCGCCCGCCCGACGCGGGTGCGCCGCGAGACCACGACGCCGCCGTCCGCCGCGCCCGCCCAGCCCGCGCCCGCCCAGCCCGCGCCCGCCCAGCCCGCGGTCGAGCAGACGCGGGTCATGCCCGCGGTCGAGCCGGCCGCCCAGCTCTCGGCCGAGCAGACGCGGGTGATGCCCGCGGTCGAGCCGGCCGCCCAGCCCTCGGCCGAGCGCACGGCCCCGCTGCCGGCGGCCGAGCGCACCGCGAGCCTGCCCGCCGCGGAGGAGACCTCCGTCCTCCCGCCCGCCGACGGCGCCGAGGCCGAGCAGGCTGCGGACCGTGCTGCCGCACAAGGGGACTCGACGCAGGTCATGCCGACGGTGTCGACCGACGAGGAGGGGAGCGAGTGACGACCCGCGACATCGTCTTCACCGCGGTCGGCGCCGTGACGGCTCTGTCAGCGCTGCTGTCGGTCACGACGAAGCAGGTCGTGCACGCGGCGCTGTGGCTCCTCGTCTCCCTCGGTTCGCTGGCCGGCGCCTACCTCGTGCTCGGGCAGGAGCTCGTCGGACTCGTCCAGCTGCTCGTCTACGTCGGCGCCATCGTCGTGCTCGTCCTCTTCGCGCTCATGCTGACCCGCGCGCCGATCGGCCCCCACGCCGAGATCGACACCCCGTGGTGGCAGCGCCTGGCCGGCGCCCTCCTCGGCGCCGCGACGACGGCGCTGCTCGCATCGTTGCTGCTCCCGCTCTTCTCCGGAGCGAGCGTCGACCTCGACACCCCGACGACGACCACGCCCCAGGTGGCGCAGGCCGTCTTCGGCACGTGGGTCTGGCCCTTCGAGCTGCTCTCGGTGCTGCTCCTCGTCGCGCTCATCGGCGCCTTCGCCGTGTCGCGTCTCGTCCTGCACCGCGACGCCGGCGACCGTGGCGACGGCGTCCGTGGCGACGGCGTCCGGCGGCAGAGCCCCGTCACGACGGGCGCGCAGGAGGGCGGCCGCGGATGATCCACCTCTCGCTGCCCGCCGCCCTCGCGGCGCTGCTGGCCGGCATCGGTGTCTACGGCGTCCTCGCGCGCCGCAACGCCGTCCTCGTGCTCATCGGGGTCGAGCTGATCCTCAACGCCGCCAACCTGCTGCTCGTCACGGCCGGGTCGCGCCCCGGCGCACCCCTCTCGGCCGGTCCCGTCCTCACCCTCTTCGTCATCACGATCGCCGCGGCCGAGATCACCGTGGCGCTCGCGATCATCCTCGTGATGTTCCGCCGCACGGGGCACATCGACCTCACGGCGGTCCCCGACCTCAGCGACGACGGGCCCGACGAGCCGGACGAGCCCGACGAGCTGGCCGACGACCGGGACGGCCGGCACAGAGACCGGGGCAGCCGGGACAGCCGGGACGACGCCCGGGACGCGGAGACCCGACGTGAGCCGGCGACGGCAGCGGGGGAGGGCGCAGCATGAGCTGGATCGTGCGGATGATCGTCGTGCTCCCGGCGCTGGCGGCCCTCGTCGGGCTGCTCGCCCGGCGCCAGCGCGGCCTCGCAGCAGCCGTCGCCGTCGCGGTGTCGGCCTACGTCGCGCTGCTCGGACTCATCCAGTGGATCACGCCGTCGCGCACCGCCGACATCGACTCCATCGGCAGCCTGCCGCTCGGCGACCTCTCGGTGCCGCTGCACCTGCTCTCCGACCGCGTCTCCGGCCTCGTGGCGTTCGTCGTCGCCCTCGTCGTGCTCGGCATCCAGGTCTTCACCGGGTGGTACCTCCGCGACGACCCCCGCTACGGCCAGTTCGCCGCGACCGTCTCGCTCTTCGCGGCCGGCATGCTGCTCCTCGTCCAGTCGGGCGACCTCGTCCTGATGCTCGTCGGCTGGGAGGTCATGGGCTGGTGCTCGTGGCTGCTCATCGGCCACGACAGCGAGCGCGCGGCGGCGAGGCGAGCGGCCTACAAGGCCTTCATCGTCACCCGGGTCGCCGACATCGCCATGGTCGTCGGCATCGTCGCGCTCTCGGTGCGGGCCCGGTCCACCGACCTCATGGCGGTGCTCACAGCCACCGGTGACGGCACGTTGCTCACGATCGGGCTCGTCGGCGTCGTCATCGGCGTCGCCGGCAAGTCTGGCCTCGTCCCGTTCCACGACTGGCTCCCCGACGCGATGGAGGGCCCGACCCCGGCGTCGGCCCTCATCCACGCGGCGACGATGGTCGCGGCCGGCACCTACGTCATCGCGCGCCTCTTCAGCCTCTACGCCGGGCACGACGGTGCGCGCACGCTGCTCGCCGTCCTGGCCGCGGTGACCATGGTCTACGCCGCGCTGCTCGCGCTCGTGCAGACCGACCTCAAGCGGATGCTCGCCTACTCGACCCTGAGCCAGATCGCGATCATGCTCTCGGCCCTCGCCGCGGCACCGGCCGAGCTCGGGCCCGGCGCCGGCATCGCGCACCTCGTCGGCCACGCGTTCTTCAAGTCGCTGCTCTTCCTCGGGGCCGGTTGGCTCTCGGTGCTCGCCGGCGCCACGGCCGTCGCCGCCCTGCGCGGCCGACTGCGCCCGACCGGTGCGCTGCGCTGGTCGATGGGGATCGGCCTCGCCGCCCTGGCCGGGGTGCCGCCGCTCATCGGCTTCTTCACCAAGGACACCGTCATCGACGCGGCGCTCGAGGGCGTGGCGGGCGGTGGCGGCTTCCGCGCGTGGCTCGTCGTCGTGGCCCTCTTCGTCACCGTCGTGCTCACGGCCGCCTACTGCACCCGGGCCTGGCTGCTGCTCGACACCCCGGTCGCCGCGACGAGGGGCCTGCCCGACCCAGGCCCCGCCGTCGTCGCCGAGGAGGACGTCGCCGTCGTGACCACCACCGACAGCGCCGACGATGCCGAGGTCGAGCGGGTCCACGCCCACGGCCACGCACCGATCACGCTCCCGGCCGCGCTCGTCGTGTCCGGGCTCGCCGCCCTCACCGTCGTCGGCACCCTCTTCCTCGTCAGCCTCCGCGGCGGCGTGCACGTCGGGCTCCTCAGTGCGCTCCTGTCCGTGCTGCTCGTCGCCGGCGCCGCGTATGCCGTGTGGTCCCTCAGCGACCGCGGCCGGCTCGACGTCGCCGACCGTGTCCCCGGCCGCGTCCGCGAGCCCGCGGTGCGTGGCTTCGGCGTCGACACGGCATACGTCGGCGTCGGCCGAGCGGTCACCGCGGTCGCGCGGCTCGTCGTGGCGCTCGACCGCGACGTCGTCGACGCCTACCCGCGCGCGACGGCCGTGGTCGCCCGCGCCGCCGGCCGGGCGGGGGAGCGCGGCCACCGCGCGGTGCCCTCGCTCTCGCTGCTCAGCCTGCTCGTCGGCGTCGTGGTCGTCGCCGTCCTGGGGGTGGCCGCGTGGCGCTGACCCTCATGCTCCTGCTGCCGCTGCTCGCGGCGATCGCCCTCATCGCGACTCCGGGCGAGTCGACGGTCGAGCGCGGCATCGCGCTCGGGTCCACCGTCGTGACGGCGGTGCTCGCCGTCATCGTCGTCTGGGGCCGCCACGAGGTCGACGTGCCGTGGATCCGTTCGCTCGGTGTGCGCTGGCACTTCGGCGTCGACGGCATCTCGGCGGCGCTCGTGCTCCTCACGGCCCTGCTCACCGTCGCCGTCGTCGCGCACGCGTTGTCCGGGCCGATCCCCAAGGGGGGCACCGGCTCGACCTTCCTCGGCTGCATCCTGCTCGTCGAGGCCGGTGCGCTCGCGACCTTCATGGCGCGCGACGCGATCCTCTTCTTCATCGCCTTCGAGGTCGTGCTCGTCCCGATGTGGGTGCTCGTGCGGCGCTTCGGTGACGACCACGTGCCCGACGAGACGCGCGCCGACGCCGCGGGCCGTTTCGTCCTCTTCACGGTGCTCGGCTCGACGCTGATGCTCGTCGGCATCCTCTTCCTCGTCCACCACCAGGGGACGAGCGACCTCACCGTTCTCGCCGACCGTCACGGCGCGGGCCTCTCCCGTCCGCTCCAGGTCGCGATCGCCGCGATCCTGCTGCTCGGGCTCGGCATCAAGGTGCCGCTGTGGCCGCTGCACACGTGGCTGCCGTCGGCGCACACCATCGCCCCCACCGCCGGGTCGGTGCTCCTCGCCGCGGTGCTGCTCAAGATGGGGACCTACGGCATCGTCCGGCTCGCCGTCGGCACCGTGCCCGAGGGAGTCGCCCAGCTGAGCCCGGTCCTCGCGGTCCTCGGCGTCGTCGGGATCCTCTGGGGAGGCCTGGCCTGCCTCGTCGAGCGCGACCTCAAGCGCCTCATCGCCTACAGCTCCGTCGCGCACATGGGCTTCGTCGCCCTCGCCATCGCGTCGGGCAGCGAGACCGGCCTGCAGGCGGCGCTCTTCGGCAACATCGCGCACGGAGTCGTCGCGGCCCTGCTCTTCTTCGTCGTCGGCGACCTCAAGGAGCAGTGGGGATCGTCCGACCTGCACGTCGCCCGGGCCGCCCTGCGCGACAAGGCGCCTCGCTTCGGCCTGGCACTCGTCGTCGGCCTGGCGGCCGCGCTCGGGCTGCCCGGCCTCGTCAGCTTCTGGGGTGAGTTCCTCGCGCTGTATGCCGCGTGGTCGCCCGCTCCCGACCGGCCCGTCGCGCTCCTGCGCGTCTGCGTCGTGCTCGGTGCCGTGGGCCTCGCGCTCGCGGCGGCCTACGCGCTCCGGGTCGCCCGGATCGTGTGGGCGGGCGAGGGCAGCGACGCGGCGCAGGGGCCGGCTGCCGAGCCGGTGGCGGACGCCCGTGGCGCCCGCTGGGCCGTCGCCGTGACCCTTGTCGTCGTCATCGTCACGCTCGGGGTGCTCCCGCACCTGCTGCTCGGCCTCTCGGACGCCGCGACGTCGGGCCTGCTCTCCGGCCTGGGGGTGTCGCCGTGAAGGGCCTCGCCATCGACTACGCCGTGCTCCTGCCGACGATCGTGCCGGTCGCCGGCCTCGTGCTCGTGCTCGTCGCCGACCTCGTCGCGCCGCGCCTGCGCCGGGTGCCCTACGCCATCGCCGGTCTCGCCGCGATCGGGTCCGCCGTGGCCACCGTGCCGGGGCTCGCGCTCGGCGGCGGGTCGACCCGCGAGACGTTCTGCCTGACCGGGCGGACCGCCGCGAGCGCGGCGGCGCCCACGGTCGACGGGCTGCCGCAGGTCTGCCTGTGGCAGGCCGACGCGCTCGGCAGCACCCTCCAGCTCGCGGCCGCCGTCTCGGCGGTCGTCTGCATCGCTCTGGCCTGGCCCCGCACGCGGCGACGGCGTCCGGCCGACAGCACCCGGGAGCCGGTCGAGGCCGTGCTCCTGCTCGCCGCCCTGGCCGGCACCGTCGTCGTGGCGGCCAGCCGCGACGTCGGCACGTGGCTCATCGCGCTCGAGCTCGCGACCCTCCCCGTCATCGCGCTCGTCGCCCTCTCCGGCCGTCGGTCGGCCGTGGCGGGCGCCACGCAGCTGCTCGTGACGTCCCTCGTGTCCTTCGCGCTGCTCGTGCTCGGCGTCGCGCTGTGGTTCGCCGCGACCGGGAGCCCGTTCCTGACCCCGGACGCCGCGCTCGCGTCGGGAGGTGCCTTCTCGGCCGGTTCGGGTGCAGCGACGGCCGTCGTCTTCCCGTCGGTCTCGGGCGGGGTCGTCGCGCTGGCCACGGTCCTCGTCGTCGCCGGCGTCGGCTTCAAGCTCTCGCTCGTGCCCTTCCACGCGTGGACGCCCACGGCATACGCCGGCTCGTCGGTGCCCGTGGCGACCTTCCTCGCGACGGTCTCCAAGATCGCGGCGCTCGCGGCGCTGCTCGTCGTGCTCCGGGCGGTCGCCGCGCTCGGGACGCCTGCCCTGCTGTCCATCGCGCTGCTCGCCTCGCTCAGCATGACGCTCGGCAACGTCATGGCCCTGCGCCAGGACGACGTCGTGCGCCTGCTCGCGTGGTCGACGGTCGCGCAGGCGGGGTGGGTCGTGCTGCCGCTCGTCAGCATCTCGGCCCTCGGGGTCGGCGCCAGCGCGACCTACCTGCTCACCTACGTCGTCGCGACCCTCGTGGCCTTCGCCGTCGTCGCGGTCACCGTGCGCGACCGACCCGGCGCGGGCCGCTCCATCGCCGCCTACGAGGGACTGTGGCAGCGCAGCCCGTGGCGCGCCGGCGCGCTGGCCCTGGCGCTGACGTCGCTCGCGGGGCTCCCGCCCGGCGTCATCGGCCTCGTCGGCAAGATCACGGCCCTGCGACCGGTCGTCGCCGAGGGCTGGGTCTGGCTCGCGGTCGTCGCCGCGGTCAACGCCGTGATCGGGGTCGCCGTCTACCTGCGCTGGCTGCGCGCCGTGATCACCGCCCCCGAGGTGGCTCCCGACAGCGTCTCGGGTGCGCCGACGTCCGAGGCCGCTGCCCCCGCACCGGCCTCCGTCGGGCGACGACGCCCGGTCATGGTCGCCGGGCTCGTCCTCGCGTCCGCCGTGCTCGTCGTCGTCAGCGTCCAGCCCGACCTGCTCCTGCGTCTCCTCGGCTGACGCGACCCGGCACGCGCTGACGGCCCCGAGGCGAAGGAGGCCTCGGGGCCGTCAGCGGTCGAGCACGGTGCGACCGTCCGCACCGGTCAGGTGGTGAGGGCCGGCTGCGGAGCAGCACCGGCGGCGACGGCCTCGTCGTCGGCGGTCTTGGCGTGGCGCAGGCCGAGCAGTGAGAGCACGAGCAGCAGAGCGGCTGCGAGCAGGGCTGCGATACCGGCATACAGCGCGATCGTGCCCATGGTGCCGAAGGCGTACGCGTTGAGCAGGAGGCCCCGCAGGGTGTTGCCCATGAAGAGGCTCTGGCGCAGGTCGCCGAGGGCCTGGACCGTCTCGGGGTCGGCGTCGGGGTCCTTGACGGCCTTGAGGTACTCGCCCGAGACCTCGGAGTAGGTCTTGTTGTTGGACTGCGTGTTCATGTGCACGAGGATGTAGTGGTCGGCGAAGGCCTTGGCCTGGGCGCCGTTCTCCATCTTCTGGCCGGCGTACTGCAGCAGGGCGTCCTTCTGGTCCTGGGTCTCGAGCGCGGCGGCTGCCGGCATCGTGATGTTCTGCTGGCTCAGCTGCTCCTTGACGTTGCTGGCGACGAAGCTGCTCGCGTAGATCAGGAGAGCACCGGCCACCGCCAGGACGACGGCCATGATGAGGCCCGTCCACGAGATCAGCCGGTCGAGAGTCTTGCGCATCATGTGCTTCTTTCATCGGATGGGATGTCGGGTTCCCCAACACCGCAAAACTACTACCGCATGTAGTAGATAAGCTGCCCGTTCAACGATGTCGGCGGGAGATCTGGGTCACAGAGATCGCCGAGGCTGCTCCCAGCGCTCTCCCAGCCCGCTCCCAGTGGGAACACGCGTTGCGGGTCGGTCGTTCACCCGACATGCACAACCACTTCAACGGGCTCAAGACGGCCGCCCTCTTCGGCGGCATCTGGGCCCTCCTGCTCGGGATCGGCGCGCTCGTCGGCGGCGGGCGCTTCATTTGGTTCTTCGCCCTCATCGGCGTCGCGATGACGTTCTACGGCTACTGGAACAGCGACAAGCTCGCGATCCGAGCCATGCACGCCTACCCGGTCTCCGAGGCGCAGGCGCCGGCGATGTACCGCATCGTGCGCGAGCTCTCGACCGCCGCCGGCAAGCCGATGCCACGCCTCTACATCAGCCCGACCCAGGCGCCGAACGCCTTCGCGACGGGCCGCAACCCGCAGAACGCCGCGGTCTGCTGCACCGAGGGCATCCTCGGCCTGCTCGACGAGCGCGAGCTGCGGGGCGTGCTCGGTCACGAGCTCATGCACGTCTACAACCGCGACATCCTCACCAGCTCGGTCGCCGCCGCGGTCGCCGGTGTCATCACCTCGATCGGCCAGATGCTGATGTTCTCGAGCATCTTCGGAGGCGGCGGCTCCGACGAGGACCGTCCCAACCCGCTCGCGCTGCTCGCGATGAGCCTTCTCGCACCGATGGCCGCGATGATGATCCAGATGGCGATCAGCCGCACCCGCGAGTACGACGCCGACGAGGACGGCGCGAAGCTGACGGGTGACCCGCTCGCCCTCGCCTCGGCACTGCGCAAGCTCGAGTCCGGCGTCGCCCGCGCGCCGCTCGCTCCCTCCCAGGACATCGTCAACGCCAGCCACATGATGATCGCGAGCCCCTTCCGGGCGCAGGACGTCACCCGGTTCCTCTCGACGCACCCCCCGATGGACCAGCGCATCGCGCGTCTCGAGAGCATGGCCGGCGGTCCGCTCCACCGCTGACCGGGGTGGGGCGTCCACGACGAGAGGCCACCCGGGCGACGGCGGGCCCGCCGATCTGGCAGGCTCGCCCCCATGCGCAGTCTCACCCTGGCCGAAGCCCGCGAGCGATCCTCGCTGATCACCGTCACGTCGTATGCCGTCGAGCTCGACCTCGACCAGGGGGCGGAGGTCTTCGGCTCGCGCACCAGCGTCCGGTTCACGTGCGCCACGCCGGGCGCCGACTCGTGGATCGACCTCAAGGCCCGCACCGTCGAGACGCTCTCGCTCAACGGCGAGCCGCTCGACCCGGCCGGCGTCGTCGACGGGCGTCTCCCGCTGCCGGGCCTCGCCGCGGACAACGAGCTCGTCGTCGCCGCGACGATGGCCTACAGCCACGACGGCCAGGGGCTGCACCGGGCCACCGATCCCGCCGACGACCTCGACTACGTCTACGGCCACCTCTTCCTCGACGCCGCCCCCAGCGTCTACGCGTGCTTCGACCAGCCCGACCTCAAGGCGCCCTACGACGTCACGGTCCACGCGCCCCTCGACTGGACGGTCACCGGCAACGGCGCCGCCTCGCAGGCGGGCGCCGGCACGTGGACGCTCGCCACGACGAAGCCGCTCGCGACGTACTTCATGACGGTGTGCGCCGGACCGTACGTCTCCGTGCACGACGAGCACGACGGCATACCCCTGGGCCTTCATGCGCGGGCCTCGCTGCGTGAGCCGCTCGAGCGGCACGCGGCCGAGCTCTTCGACGTGACGAAGCGGTCGTTCGACTACTTCCACGGGCTCTTCGGCATCCGCTACCCCTTCGGGGAGTACCACCAGGTCTTCGTGCCGGAGTTCAACGCCGGTGCGATGGAGAACCCCGGCTGCGTGACGTTCCGCGACCAGTACCTCTACCGCGGGGCCGCGACGCGCGACGAGCTGCTGTCGCGGGCCAACACCGTCAGCCACGAGATGTCGCACATGTGGTTCGGCGACATCGTGACGATGAAGTGGTGGGACGACCTCTGGCTCAACGAGTCGTTCGCCGAGTACATGTCGCACCGCTGCCTCGTCGACGCGACCGAGTACACCGACGCGTGGGTCGACTCCTCGATCGTGCGCAAGGTGTGGGGCTACGGCGCCGAGCGGTCCCCGTCGACCCACCCCGTCGCGGGCGTCGAGGCGCTCGACGCGCAGAGCGCGCTGCAGAACTTCGACGGCATCTCGTACGCCAAGGGCGCGGCCACGCTGCGCCAGCTCATCGCGTACGTCGGTGACGACCAGTTCATCGCGGGAGTCCGTGCCTACCTGACCGACAAGTCCTACGGCAACGGCACCCTCGCCGACTTCCTCGCCGCGATCGAGACGGCGAGCGGCAAGGACCTCGAGGCCTGGTCGCGGGCCTGGCTGCTCACGGCCGACCGCGACACGATCTCGGTCGACATCGAGGAGCAGGCCGGCGTGGTCGAGTCCGCCGTCGTGCGGCGCGAGGCGCCCGTTGACCGCCCGGCCGACCGCCCGCACGCCTTCGACGTCGCGGGCTGGACCGACGGGCGCGAGCTCGGACGGGTCCGGGTGACCGTCACCGGGCCGGAGACCACCCTCGCCGAGCTCGAGGGGACCCCGGAACCCGCCGTCGTCGTGCCCAACGCGTCCGACCTGACGTGGGCGCGCGTACGCCTGTCCGACGCCACGGTGGCCGCGCTGCCCTCCCAGCTCGGGCAGATCCCCGACGAGCAGGCGCGCGCCGTCGTGTGGTCGTCGCTCATCGACGGCGTCCACGGCGCGACGGTGTCGCCCGAGGCCTTCCTCGACGTCTTCGACGTCGTGTGGCCGCTCGAGACGAACTCCTCGATCCTGACCCGTGTCGCCGGCTACGCCGAGCACCGGATCGTCCCGTACTTCGTGCCGCGCGCCTCGCAGGAGGCGGCCATGGCCCGTCTCAACCGGGCCGGCGTGGGGCTGCTCGAGCGGGCCACGGCCGGGACGACCGAGTCGCTGGCCGCGGCCCGTCTCGTCGCCGGCACGAGCGACGACGAGGCGCTGCTGCGCGCGTGGGCCGACGGGCAGGGTCTGCCGGCCGGGCTCGAGGACGACGGAGACTTCCGCTGGATCGTCGTGCGCAACCTCGCGGCGCGCGGGCTCATCGGGGTCGCGGAGGTCGAGGGCTTCCGCGGCAAGGACGACACCCTGCAGGGCGGGCTCAACGCGCTCATGTGCCGGGCCAGCCTGCCCGACGCGGAGGCCAAGGCATGGGCGTGGGAGCAGCTGACCGGACGCCAGGGCCGGTCCAACTACGAGATGGTCCACCTCGCGCGCGGCTTCTGGGTCGCGCCCGACGACGCCCTCGTCGCCGACTACGTCCCGCGCTACTTCACCGACGTCCCGGCGATGTCGGCCTGGGTGGGGGAGGACGCCCTGTCGCGGGTCGTGCTCGTTGCGTTCCCGCGGGTCTTCGACGACGAGACGGCACGGCTCAGCGCCGAGGCCATCTCGCGCGACGACCTCACTCCGGCGGTCCACCGCTCCCTCGTCGACGCCGACGCCGAGCTGCGCGAGGCCCTCGCCTCGCGGGCGACGTTCGGCGCTGCCGTCTGACGGTGGTGGGCGCCCCGACCCGCGACGAGCTCCCGGACGTCGTCCGCGACGTGTGCGGCTCGCACCTCGCGCTGCTCGACGAGCGCGTGCCGGGGCTGCTCGAGGGTCTCTACCTGCACGGGTCGCTCGGTTTCGGCGGGGAGTTCCACGGCGGCAGCGACATCGACTTCGTCGCCGTCACGTCTCGCCGTCCCACGGAGGCCGAGACGGACGCGCTGCGCGGGATCCACGCCGAGATCGACAAGAGGTGGCCGGAGCCGCATCACGACGGCTTCTACGTCACGGCCGACGACCTCGCCGGCAGTCCCGACGTCGTGCCCGACGGGCCCGGCGTCCTGCACCAGTGGTTCGACGTCGGCACGCACTGCGACATCAAGCACATCACGTGGCGAGAGCTGCGCGACCACGGGATCACCCTGCGCGGCAAGGACCTTCGCGACCTGACGATCTGGAGCGACGACGCCGCGCTGCACCGGTCGACTCGGGAGAACCTCGACACGTTCTGGCGTTCACAGCTCGAGGCGATGGAGCACCACCCGCGGGAGGCCTCGTTGCCCCAGGCCGCCGAGTGGGGTGCCCTCGGCGCGCCGCGGCTCGTTCACCTGCTCGTGACGGGACGACCGACGTCGAAGTCCGGGGCGGGCCGTTGGGCGCGGGAGGCCTATCCGCACCATCGCGAGATCGTCGACGAGGGCCTGCGGGTGCGGGAGCGTCCTGACGACCCGTCGACGTATGCCGCCGACCCCGACCGGCGCCGCCGTGACCTCATCGCGTTCATGACCGAGGTCATCGCCGACGGCGTCGCTGTCACGGGTCCCGCCGAGCGGTGAGCCCGGCGTCCCGGGGCGGGTGGGTCGTCGAACGGACCGACGTCACGTCGGCGGAGTCAGCCGTCCTGCTGCGTGACTACCTCGTCGACGTCAGCGACCGCTGGTTCCGGCTGCACGAGGACCGCGACTCGACGCCCGAGGAGATCGAGCAGAGCCTCGCCGAGATGCCGAGCGACGACCTCGCCCCGCCGACGGGTGCCTTCATCGTCGCGCGGTCGGGGGCGCGGCTCGTCGGCTGCGTCGGTGTGCGCCTCGTCCCGGACCGGTCCGACGTCGCGGAGCTCAAGCGGATGTTCGTCCGGCCGGACGCGCGCGGGACCGGCCTCGCGGCGGCCCTGCTCGCGGCGGCGGAGGAGGCCGCTCGCGACCTCGGTGCCACGAGGGTCCGCCTCGACACCCGTCTCGACCTCGTCGAGGCCCGCGCGCTCTATCTCCGGCAGGGCTACGTCGAGGTGCCGGCGTTCAACGTCGGCGACTACGCCGAGGTCTGGTACGCCAAGACTCTCCGTTGACCGCTGGTTCGTGGAGATCCTCTGGCACCGGGTGCCGAAGGATCTCCACGAACGGGCCTTCAGGTCAGGTCGTACGCGGTCGTGTGGCGCGGCTCGTAGAGCTGGATCTCGTCGGCTCCCGGGACCGCCATCATGACGACGAGGCCGTAGCCGTGGTCGGTGGGGTCGGTCGTGAACACCGCTCCGCGAGCGATGAGCTCGTCCATCGTGACCCGCAGGTCGTCGCAGATGAGCGAGATCGCATGGTGCCGCGGCGCCGACCACGACGACCCCTGCGGACCGCGCGTCGGGTGCACCCCGAGCTCGCTCGGCCCGCTCCCGAAGATGAGCCACGCGGCGTCGTCCGAGACGTCCGAGCCGGGCTCGTCGGTGACGCACGGCCACTGGAGCACGTCGCGGAAGAAGGCGCGCGTCGCCGGTGCGTCGTCGGAGTACACGAGGTTGTGGACGGCAGTGATCATGGACGGGACGCTACGCCGACGAGGGGCCGGACGGCATACCCCTTGCCCGCGGTGCCCGACTGTCGCATGTGTGGGCCGGGCACGACGAGGTCGCCCTGTCACTCCGCCGTGGACTCCCGGCACCAGGCGCCGGCACACCACCGCGATCGCGGGGCTGTTGTCCCCGGCGTCACCAGGGGCTGGGCTCGTAGTCCTTGACGAAGCAGCCGTAGAGGTCCTCGCCGGCCTCGCCGCGCACGATCGGGTCGTAGACGCGGGCGGCGCCGTCGACGAGGTCGAGCGGGGCGTGCCAGCCCTCGGCGGCGATGCGCAGCTTCTCGTCGTGCGGGCGCTCGTCGGTGATCCAGCCGGTGTCGACGGCCGTCATGAGGATGCGGTCGGTCTCGAACATCTCGCCTGCGCTCGTGCGGGTCATCATGTTGAGCGCGGCCTTGGCCATGTTCGTGTGCGGGTGGCCGGGACCCTTGTAGCGGCGGGAGAACTGGCCCTCCATCGCGGACACGTTTACGACGTACGCCCTCCGCGCACCACCCGCGACCGCGGCCCGCATCGCAGGGCGCAGCCGCGAGACGAGGATGAAGGGCGCGGTCGAGTTGCACAGCTGCACCTCGAGCAGCTCGAGGGGGTCGACCTCCTCGACCTTCTGCGTCCACGAGTTCGTCCGCTGGAGGTCGGGCAGCAGGCCGCCGGCGTCGACGGCGGTGCCGGCGCGGTGGGCCTCGAGGCTCGCGTGTCCGGCCGTCAGGGCGAGGGCCGTCATCGAGGCGGCCGTCTGGGCGGCGACGGCGTGCTCGACGGACTCGCCGTCGTGGTGCGCGACGGCGTGCGTGCCGAGGGCCCCGGCGATCGCGGCCGGGTGCGCCTCGCTGATCCGGTCGAAGGTCACCATCTCGGGCAGGGCCACACCGTCGGGCAGCGGCGCCGACTCGAGCTCGACGAGGTTGCTGTAGGCGCCGGGGGAGCGGCGCACCGTCTGGGCGGCGTTGTTGATGAGTATGTCGAGCGGGCCCGCCGCCGTGACCTCGTCGGCGAGGGCGACGACCTGGGTGGGGTCGCGCAGGTCGATGCCGACGATCTTGAGCCGGTGGATCCAGTCGGCCGAGTCCTCCATCGCGGAGAAGCGGCGCATCGCGTCCTTGGGGAAGCGCGTCGTGATCGTCGTGTGCGCGCCGTCGCGGAGCAGGCGCAGCGCGATGTACATCCCGATCTTGGCCCGGCCGCCGGTGAGCAGGGCCCGCTTGCCGGTCAGGTCGGTGCGCTGGTCGCGCTTGGCGTGCGAGCGAGCCGCGCACTCGGGGCAGAGCCAGTGGTAGAAGGCGTCGACGAGCGTGTAGTCGTTCTTGCAGATGTAGCACCCGCGCGGGTTGATGAGCTCGCCGGCGAACGCGCCGGTCGCGTTGGACACCAAGGGGATTCCCTTGGTCTCGTCGTCGATCCGCATCGGCGACCCGGTGGCCGTCGACTCGATGACCTGCCGGTCGGCCTTGCGCTCGGCCCACGTCTTCGCGTTGCGCCGGTCCTTCTTGAGCCGCTTGTACATCAGCGACGCGGCCCGCTTCAGGGTCTCGAAGTCCGGGTCGTCGATCTCGAGCGAGGGCGCCAGCGCGAGCACCCGCACGGCAGTCGCGACGTCCTCGGGGTCGAGGTGCACGACGGCAGCGGGGTCCAGCTCGTTCTCGGTCTCACTCACCGCGCAAGGGTACGCGGGTGGCTCGCTCCGTCCCCAATCCGCGGTCCCGGTCCGGAGAAGACGTATGCCGCCGGGCCGGCGACCGTCCGAGCCACCGGGAGCGTGGTGGCGGGGACGGGCGCGAGCCCGACGGCATACGTCTTCGAGGAGGTTGGCCTCGCCCGGGTCACGTCCAGCGTGTCGTCACCCTGTCCGTGACCCGGCGCGAAGTGGAGGGGATCAGTTCGAGCTGGCCGGCTTGACGGCGAGCGTCACGGGGACGTCCTGGCGGGCGCCGTCCCGGATCACGGTCAGCGTGGTCTTGTCGCCGGCGGTCATCTCACGGATCTGGGCGACGAGGGCCGTCGCCGAGTCGATGCGCTGACCGTCGACGGCGATGACGACGTCGCCGTTCTTGATGCCGGCGTTCGCCGCCGGCGTCCCGCCGTTGACCGAGACGACCTGGGCCCCGGCCCGCTTGGCGCTGCCGTCGGAGACCACCGTGTCGCGGGTGCTGACCCCGAGGAAGGCGTGCTCGGCCTTGCCGCTCTTGATGAGCTGGTCGGCGATCGACTTGGCCTCCTTGACCGGGATGGCGAAGCCGATGCCGATGTTGCCGCTCTGGCTGCCGCTCGAGCTCTGGCCCAGGGACGCGATCGAGCTGTTGATGCCGATGAGCTCGCCCTTGGCGTTGACGAGGGCGCCACCGGAGTTGCCCGGGTTGATCGCGGCCGACGTCTGGATGGCGTTGGTCACGACCTCGTCACCGGACGCCTGCTGCTGACCGAGGGGCGACTCGCTCGACGTCCCGGTGCTGACCGGGCGGTTGAGCGCCGACACGATGCCCGTCGTGACGGTGCCCGACAGGCCGAGCGGGTTGCCGACGGCCATGGCCGGGTCGCCGACCTTGAGGGCCTCGGAGTCCCCGAGGGTGATCGGCGTCAGGTCGCTCGGTCCGTTGGTGAGCTTGATGACGGCCAGGTCGGTCGAGGGGTCCGTGCCGACGATGGTCGCGGCGTAGGTGCGCCCGTCGTTCAGCGTCACGGTGATGTCGCCGTTGCCGGTCGCGTCGCCGACGACGTGGTTGTTGGTCAGGATGTGGCCGCTCTTGTCGAAGACGACCCCCGAGCCGGCGCCCGAGCCCTGCTGGGTCGTCACGTCGATGCTGACGACGCTCGGCGTCACGGCGGCGGACACGGCGGTCCAGTCGGGAGCGGTGGCGTTGCCCTGCACGACCGTCGGGGAGGACCCCTGGTTCTGGTTCGTCGTCGACGCGGTGGTCGTCGCGGTGGGGGTGCCCTGGTCGCCGAGCTGCGTGGCGGCATACGTGCCTCCGCTCGCGAGGACGGCTGCTAGCAGCGCGACGCCGAGCGTCTGCCCGATGCGGCTCTCGCGCTTGGGAGCCGGGCGGCTTCCCTCACCCAGGGGCGGCGTCGGCGGAGCCGGCGGCGCGGGTGGTGCGGACTGGCCGTAGTAGCTGCCCTGCGGGATCTGCTGGGTGTGGTCCTCAGGTGCCAGGGTCATGGCTCCTCCTCGCTGTGGTCTGTTGTCTCCATGACATCGACCCAGCTTTGGACGACGTTGTGGTGTTCCTAGGAATCCGCTGTGCCTTGTGGCGACCGATGGTGACGTGGCTCACTCGCGGCGCGGGCGACCGGCAGCTCGACGACGACCGTGGCCCCACCGCCGGTGGTCTCGTCGACCCGGACGGTGCCACCGTGCGCCTCGATGATCGCCTGGACGATGGCCAGGCCGAGCCCGTTGCCGCCGCCCTGGCCACGGCTACGGCTGCGGTCCGCGCGGTAGAAGCGCTCGAAGACGTCGGCGCGGGCGTCCTCGGGTATGCCGTGTCCGTGGTCCCGCACGTGGAGCGCGACGTGCTGGGCGTCGACCCGTCCGACGAGGATCTCGATGGGCGTGCCGTCGGGTGTGTGCACGCGCGCGTTGGTGACGAGGTTGGTCACGACCTGCCGCAGCTGCCGCTCGTCGGCCTGCAGCTCGGTCGGCTCGATCGGTCCGCTGATGCCGGTCGCGACGATGTGCCGGCCCGGCGCGATGGTGCGCGCGTCCTGGGCCGCGTCGGCCGCGAGGACGGCGAGGTCGACGGTCTGCAGCTCGAGGGGACGCTCGCCGTCGAGGCGGGCGAGGGTCAGCAGGTCCTCGACGAGCCCGCTCATCCGGTGCGCCTCGGACTCGATGCGCCCCATCGCCCCGGTGACGGCGTCGGACGTGGGCAGCGCGCCCTGGCGGTAGAGCTCGGCGTAGCCACCGACGGCGGCCAGGGGGGTGCGCAGCTCGTGCGACGCGTCGGCGATGAAGCGGCGCATCTTCTCCTCGTTGGCGTCCCGCACGGCGAAGCTCTGCTCGATGCGGGCGAGCATCGCGTTGAGGGAGCGGGAGAGGGAGGCGACCTCGTCGTCGGTGTCGGGCACGTCGACGCGCTGGGTGAGGTCGCCCACGGCGATCTGTGCGGCGGTGTCCTCGATGCGGGTCAGGGGCCGGAACGTGCGGCGCACGAGGTACCAGCCGAGGAGTGCCGTCAGCAGCAGGGCGATGGCGCCGATGCCGGCGGCATAGAAGAGGAACTGGCTGACGGTGGACTCGAGGGGCCGCAGGGGCAGCGCGACCTCGACGATGCCCGTGCCCGCGTCGTTGAGCCTGGCGTGTGCGATCCACCGGCCCTCACCGGTGGCGGAGCCGACCTCGAACGTCGACGGCTCGAGGATGTTCGTGTCGGTGAGGCTCGGCGTGGGCAGGGCGGGCGTCGCCGGCTCCACGAGGACGGCGTCGCGGAGGTTCGTGACCTCCCCGGTCGACAGGTCGAGCACCTTGGCGGTGAAGTTCGAGGGCAGCTGCGAGCCCGTGGCCTGCAGCTCGGACAGCTCGACCGACGCCAGGCTCGCGGCGTAGACGTCGAGCTCCTGCTCCGTCTGGTTGACGAGGTAGGCACGCAGCAGCGCGCTGACCACGAGGGAGGTGACGGCAAGGGCCACGGCGATGAGGCCGAGGGTGACGCCGAGCAGTCGCCAGCGCAGCGGGACGGCGCGCAGGCGGCGCGAGAGGGACCGGTGGCCGGGATCGGCGGCCGGGGCCGCCGCGGCTGTCACGTCGGGCACCTCGTCAGGAGGCGGTCAGCTCTGGGGGCACCCGGAGAACGTAACCCACGCCGCGCTTGGTGTGGATGAGCGAGGGGCCGTCGGCGTCGATCTTGCGCCGGAGGTAGGAGATGTAGGACTCGACGATGCCGGACTCGCCGCGGAAGTCGTAGTCCCAGACGTGGTCGAGGATCTGCAGCTTCGACAGAACACGGTTGGGGTTGAGCAGCAGGTAGCGCAGCAGCTTGAACTCGGTGGGGGACAGGTCGATGACCCGGCCGCCCCGGCGCACCTCGTGGGAGTCCTCGTTGAGCTCGAGGTCGTGGAAGCGCAGCGTCGCGCCGTCGTCGGCCTGCCCCCGGGTGCGGCGCAGCACGGCCCGGATGCGGGCGATGACCTCCTCGAGGCTGAACGGCTTGGTGACGTAGTCGTCGCCGCCCACCGTGAGGCCCTGGATCTTGTCGCCCGTCGCGTCGCGCGCGGTGACGAAGACGATCGGCTGCTGGCGGCCGCGGTCGCGCAGGCGCCGGGTCACCTCGAAGCCGTCGACGTCGGGGAGCATGACGTCGAGCACGACGAGGTCGGGCTCGCACTCCGCCGCCATGGCGAGGGCGGTCGTGCCGTCACCGGCCGTCTCGACCTCGAAGCCCGCGAAGCGGAGTGACGTCGCGAGGAGCTCGCGGATGTTCGGCTCGTCCTCGACGACGAGCAGGCGAGCCTCGGGGGCCGCAGCTGTCTGGGTGTCCACGATCCCAGTGTCAGGGTGTTCGCTGGGAGTTCGCTGGGAACGGCTGGTTCTTCGGGTGCGACGGCGGACGCATCGGGCACGGCCAAGCGGTTCGAGAGGGTCGCGGCCTCACCCTCTCAGATGCCCGGGCTCTCGCCGTCAGCGCTTGCGGGCCTTGGCGAGGGCCTTCTTGAAGTCCTTGCCGCACATCGAGGCGCAGTCCTGCGCGCAGAGTCGCTTGATCACCACGGGGCACCTCGTGCACCGCGGGCTGTCCTTGCAGCACTTGGACTTCGGCTTGAGCTTCGCCACGTCCTTGGCCTTGAGCTTGCCCACGACGTCGATGCTAAATAGGTAAGGCTTGTCTGACCTAATTGAGCCGCTGGGTGAGACGGCTGCGGACTGGACGGGGGCCCGGACGTGATGCCCGGGCCCCGTCGCCCGCCCGTCTGGGTGACGGCGTCAGGCCCAGGTCTGGTCGCGGTCGATGCAGGCGCCCGTGTCGACGACGAAGAACGACGACACCTTGTTCTTGAGGTTCTTGGCACCGAGGTTGACCTGCTCGCCCGGGTCCAGGCGGTAGGGCGGCGTGGCCCCTTCACTGCATCCAGCGCCCTCGAACACCCAGACGTACTCACCGGTGTGGTTGATGACGGAGGCGGCGTTGTCGTTGACCTGCACGCCCCAGCCGCTCCGGCCCGACGGGCCGTCGGTGAAGAGCTCGTTGCCCATCGTCGCGTCGCTGTACTGGTAGTCGGCGCGAGCACCGCCGAAGTCGCTGTTGAAGTAGAAGCAGACCCGGTTGGTCGGGCACGTGGTCCCACTGCCCGACGCGGAGCCGGTGGTCGCCGATGTGACTGCGACGACGCCCGAGAGGGCGAGGGTGGCGGCGAGGATCCTGCGGACGGTGCGGCGTGGTGTGGTCATGTGACATCCCCTGTCGTCAGACGGTGCCGTCGGCTCTGACGGCGGGCCTCACGATGCCATCCGTCGCGGCACGTGTCGCGTCGAAAGGCGCATGCGGTCAGAGGTCGTCGGCGTCGACGATGCGGTACGCGTACCCCTGCTCGGCGAGGAAGCGCTGACGGTGCGCGGCGAAGTCGGCGTCGACGGTGTCGCGGCTGACGATCGTGTAGAAGTGCGCGGTGCGCCCGTCGCCCTTGGGGCGCAGGACCCGCCCGAGACGCTGGGCCTCCTCCTGGCGCGAGCCGAAGGTGCCGCTGATCTGGATCGCGACGCTCGCCTCGGGCAGGTCGATGGAGAAGTTCGCGACCTTGCTGACGACGAGCGTCGTGATCTCGCCCGTGCGGAACGCGTCGTAGAGGCGCTGGCGCTCCTTGACGGTCGTCTCGCCGGTGATGACCTCGGCACCGAGCCGCTCGGCCACCTCGTGGAGCTGGTCGAGGTACTGCCCGATGACGAGCGTCGGCTCGCCGACGTGCTGCTTGGCCAGGGCCTCGACGACGGGGAGCTTGGCGTCTGAGCACGACGCGAGGCGGTAGCGGTCCTCCGGCTCGCTCACGGCATACGCGAGGCGTTGGCCCTCGGGGAGCGTGACGCGCACCTCGACGCAGTCGGCGGGAGCGATGTAACCCTGGGCCTCGATGTCCTTCCACGGCGCGTCGAAGCGCTTCGGGCCGATGAGGCTGAAGACGTCGGCCTCGCGGCCGTCCTCGCGCACGAGCGTCGCGGTGAGCCCGAGACGGCGACGCGCCTGGAGGTCGGCCGTCATCCGGAAGATCGGCGCGGGCAGCAGGTGGACCTCGTCGTAGACGATGAGGCCCCAGTCGCGGGCGTCGAGCAGGTCGAGGTGCGCGTAGGCGCCCTTCCGCTTCGTCGTCAGCACCTGGTAGGTCGCGATCGTGACCGGACGGATCTCCTTGCGCGCACCGGAGTACTCGCCGATCTCGTCCTCGGTCAGCGTCGTGCGCCGGATCAGCTCGTCCTTCCACTGCCGCGCGCTGACCGTGTTCGTCACGAGGATGAGGGTCGTCGCCTTGGCAGCAGCCATGGCGCCGGCGCCGACGAGCGTCTTGCCCGCGCCACAGGGGAGGACGACGACGCCCGACCCGCCGTGCCAGAAGCCGTCGACGGCGTGCTGCTGGTAGGGCCGCAGGTGCCAGTCGGCCTGGTCGAGGTCGATGGGGTGGGCCTCCCCGTCGACGTAGCCGGCGAGGTCCTCGGCCGGCCAGCCGACCTTGAGCAGCTCCTGCTTGAGCGTGCCGCGCTCGCTCGGGTGCACGACGACGGCGAGGTCGTCGAGGCGTTCGCCGGTCAGGGGCTTGATCTTCTTGTGCCGCAGCACCTCCTCGAGCACCGGGCGGTCCGTCGTGCGCAGCACGAGGCGGGTGCCCTCCGGGCTGTCGGCGAGGCCCTCCTTGGTCAGGGTGAGGCGGCCGTAACGGTCCATCGTGTCGGCCACGTCGACGAGCAGCGCGTTGGGGACGGCATACCGGCTGTGCGTGATGAGGGCGTCGACGACCTGCTCGGCGTCGTGGCCGGCCGCGCGGGCGTTCCACAGGCCGAGCGGCGTGATGCGGTAGGTGTGGACGTGCTCCGGGGCGCGCTCGAGCTCGGCGAACGGCGCGATGGCGCGGCGCGCGGCTTCGGCGTTCGGGTGGTCGACCTCGAGGAGGAGGGTCTTGTCGCTCTGGACGATCAGGGGTCCGTCATTCATCGTGTGGGGACAACTCCGAGCGTGGGTCGAGGTATTCCGTCGGTGCCCCTCGCGAGCCGATACCTCGGCCCGGGCGCGGAGCGTGCTGGTGACAGTATGGGCGCATGCGATCCCCACAGGTCGAGGCGGCGACGGGGCTGCCCCCGAAGGTGACGATCTACGAGGTCGGTCCGCGCGACGGCCTGCAGAACGAGAAGACCGTCGTCCCGGCCGCCACGAAGGTCGAGTTCATCCGCCGCCTCGAGGCCGCGGGGCTCGGCACCATCGAGACGACGTCGTTCGTCCCGGCCCGGTGGGTCCCGCAGATGGGCGACGCCGAGGAGGTGCTCGCCGGTCTCGGCGGCGACGGCCTCGGACGCCGCCGGCCCGCCCTCGTGCCCAACGAGCGCGGCCTCGACCGCGCCGAGGAGCTCGGCCTGAGCGCCATCGCGATCTTCGGCTCGGCCACCGAGACCTTCGCGCAGAAGAACCTCAACCGGTCGGTCACCGAGCAGTACGCCATGTTCGAGCCGGTCGTGAAGCGAGCGCTCGCCGACGGGATGTGGGTGCGGGCCTACGTCTCGATGTGCTTCGGCGACCCGTGGGAGGGGCCCGTGCCGGTCGATCAGGTCGTCGACACGGCCGAGCGCCTCATGGACCTCGGCTGCCACGAGCTGAGCCTCGGCGACACGATCGGCGTGGGCACCACCGGCCACGTGCACCGGCTGCTCGAGGCGCTCGCCGCCCGGGGCATCGGCACCGACCGCGTCGCCGTGCACTTCCACGACACCTACGGCCAGGCGCTCGCCAACACGATGGCCGCCCTGCGCGACGGGGTGTCGGTCGTCGACGCGGCGGCGGGCGGTCTCGGCGGCTGCCCCTACGCGAAGTCGGCCACCGGCAACCTCGCGACCGAGGACCTGGTCTGGGCCCTGCACGGGGCGGGCGTCGAGACGGGCGTCGACCTCGAAGCGCTCGTCGAGACGTCGGTGTGGATGGCGGGGCAGCTGGGCCGCCCGTCGCCGAGCAACGTCGTGCGCGCCCTCGCCGGCGCCTGACCACCCCTACCCGTCGAAAGGCCACGAACCGGGCCTTGCACCGTCGAAGGGCCACGAACCGGGGCCCGGTTTGTGGCCCTTCGACGGTGGAAGGCCCGGGGGGCGTGCGTCAGGTGGTCGGCTGGTCCTTGGTGAGGTGGAGCAGCCAGTCGCGATCGGTACGGATCAGGGCGTAGCGGCGTGCGCCGTCCCGACCGTGGAGCACGAACACCATCCGGTGGTCGTCGCGCGACTCCTCCTCCCACCAGCCGGTGTCGGCCACCGACTTGTGCTCGTCGGTGTAGGTGAGGTGGTCCATGTCGTGGTCGTCGACCGCGACGGCCAGGCGGTCGTGACGGCTCGTCGTCGGCAGCCCCTTCGGCACCGCCCACGAGCGCAGGACGCCGTCCTCCTCGAGCCGCAGGTCGAAGTGCGGCCGTGGCTTCCGGTGGTCGTGGAGCACGTATGCCGGCCGGTGGCCTCCGCGGACGTCGTTGCCTCCCAAGGCAGCTCAGCTCTCGAGCGTCGCGCCGGTGATCCGGTGGACCGAGAACGACTTCTCGTGGCCGGACTCGTCGGTGGCCCGGACCCGGCCGCCCTCGACCTTCTGCGGGTGGATGAGGTGACGGCTCGTGGCGCCGTGCCCGTCGGAGTAGCCGATCCAGACCCCGTGCCGGTCGGCGACCGCGTCGCGCAGCAGCGAGAGGGTCACGACGGGGTCCATCGCCTGGATGCGCGGGCCGGGCCGCGTCTCGTCCTCGACGCGTCGCTGGTCGGCCGTCGCCTCGGCCGCGCGCAGCCCGTCGACGAGCGACTGGGTGTAGGGCCGGTCGACCGGCGAGACCATCGGGCCGGGGCCGCGGCGACGTGACCCAGCGCGGCGGCGGGGCGTCTCGGCGTGGACGACGGCGCCGTCCTGCCCCTCGTGCACCGGGGCGAACCCGTTGTCGCGCAGGAGGTCGACGAGCACGCGCGGGTCCGCCGACGACACGAGCACCGTCGGGGCGAGCCGTCGCAGGCGCAGGGGGGTGAGGTCTCGTGAGGCGAGCATCGTGTCGAGCACGGCCTCGTCGTCGGAGCGGATGTAGGCCGCGGCTCCGCCGATGCGGGTCTGGCCGTGCTTGCGCGCGACGTCGGCGACGAGGTACTCGAGCGGCTGCGGCACCGGGGTGCGGCTGGACCGACGCACCGTCTCGGTGAAGTCGGCCGCGGTCCACCCGGCGTCGAGCGCGCGGCGCACCGACTCGGGCGTGAAGCGGTAGACGGTGGCGCCGCCGCGGGACTCGACGTCGGCGGCGAGGCGCATGAACGACCCGAGACCGCCGACGAGCGGCCCGGGGGCGACCGCCGTGAGGTCGGCCTGGACGAGGATGTGGTCGACGGGCGAGGGCAGGTGCGCCGACATGGCCGCGGCCACCGCCTCGGCGACCGCTCCGGCGTCGGCCGAGGCCTGCTCGGTCGAGGTGGTCCCGGCACCCGAGTCGCTCGAGCGATCGCTCCGACCCCGGGCGGCGCGCTTGCCGTTCGAGGTGCTCGCGCCACCCGCCGTGCCCACGCCACCACCTCGACCCGGGGAGGCCGGGGGGAGGAGCGGTGCGACGAGCGCACGGCCGGCCTCGGACAGGGCGCCGCGGCCGGTGACGCCGAGCCACTCGGACTCGCGCAGCACCGCCTCGACGGCCTCGTCGAGGACGGCGGCGGACCGGTTCGGGCGGCGCCAGGCGAGGCGCTCGCGCAGGGAGGTGTGGTCCGGAGCGCTGCCCGGCTCGAGCGAGGCGAGCTCGCGCAGGACCTCGCGCCGGATCGCGCGGATCGCCGGCCACTGCACGTCCGGGCCGAGGGCGTTGGCCGGTCCGGTGCCGGTGCCGCGCCGACCGACGAGGTGCGGTGCGCGGGTCGACCCGAGCCAGGCCACGGCCAGCGTCGCCCACCGGTGCCCGGCCTCGCTCGAGCTCCACTCGTCGATCTCCGACGTGGGAGCCCACACCGGCACGACCTCGCCGTCGTCGGCGACGAGCCCGGCGGCATACGCGAGCTCGACGACGAAGGCCGTGTGCTCGGGGTCGAGGTCGAGCGCCATCTGCGTCACCCGGAGGTCGCGGACCGACAGGCCGCCGGCACGCAGCACCCGGGGCGGGTCGGCGCCCCACGCCGCGGCGAGCTCGTCGAGGTGGGTCAGGCACTCGCTCGCGGCACCGCCGGCGGCGGCGTCGACGACTGAGACGGGTCGGGCCTCGATGTCGGGCGGCGTCAGCTCGGCCGACCGGTGCAGCCGGCCCTCGCGCAGCACGAGCCCGACCTCGCGGGGGAGCGCGACGCGGTCGGTCGACACGGGGACGAGCAGGTGGTGCTCGAGCAGCCACCGGGCCGTCGTGCGTCCCGGTGTCGCCGTGGGCAGGACGCCGAAGGCCGGCCCCCACGTCATCCGCTCGAGCATCGCGCGCGAGTCGTCCGGCGCCTCGGCGACGGTGGCCCGGATGCGGTCGGGGTCGGCGTCCTCGGGGAGCGAGGAGGGGCGCAGCTCACGCATCGGCGCGCCGAGTCCGGCGACTGCCGTGCCGAGGACCTCGGGCACCGTGCGCACGACGTGGTCACCGTCGACGCCCCGCCAGAGCAGCGCCGAGCGCCAGAGGTCCTGCACGATCGCGTCGACGGTCGCCGCGTCGTCGGTGCCGAGCAGCCGGAGCAGCGCGCTGCGCTCGGCCGCGTCGCCCGCGACGACGACGGCCTCGAGCACCTGGAGGTGGCCCCGGTCGAGCGCCTCGACGGCGCGCTGGACGCTGGCCCGGGTGCCGGCACGCGCGGCCAGGCTCGTCAGGTCGGCCGGCGCCGGGCGCGCGAGATCCGGGCGCGCGAGCACGAGGTCGATGAGCTCTGCGTCGCTGCGACCGCGGATGTCGTCGGCGAGGCTCCGGCTCGGGGTGGCCATCCTCCCAACCTACTGCCCGCCACGCCGTGCCCCCGACTCGCGGCGGGGCCACGCCCGCTAGCGTTGCCCCCATGAGCGCGCTCTCACCGGCCACACCCCCCGAGCCGGCCCCGGCGCATCCGACCGGGCAGCAGTGGACCATCGGGCACGGCCCGTTCGAGGCGACCGTCGTCGAGGTCGGAGGCGGCCTGCGCACGCTCACTCGTGACGGGGTCGACCTCGTCGCCGGCTACGGCGTCGACGAGACGTGTGCGTCGGGCCGCGGCCAGCAGCTCATGCCCTGGCCCAACCGGATCCGCGACGGGCGCTACACGTTCGCGGGCACCGAGCACCAGCTGTCGGTCACCGAGGTCCCCCGCGGCAACGCGAGCCACGGACTCGTCCGCTGGGCGCTCTGGGAGCTCGTCGAGCACGAGGACGACCGCGTCACCGTCGGCTACCGGCTGCACCCGCAGCCGGGGTGGGACCACTTCCTCGACCTGCGCACCACCTACCTGCTCGACGACTCGGGCCTCGTCGTGACGACGGCCGCTCGCAACGTCGGACCGTCGGAGGCGCCCTTCGGCTACGGCGCCCACCCCTACCTCGCCATCGGCGAGACCCTGCTGCCCGACGTCGAGCTGCGCATCCCGGGCGCGACGTGGGTCGAGGTCGACGAGCGGCTGCTCCCCGCTGCGAACCGTCCCGTCGACGGCGAGCCCTACGACTTCCGCGAGCGACGCCCCGTCGGCGACGCCCGCCTCGACACGGCCTACACCGACGTCCTGCGTGACGCCGACGGCATGTGGCGCGCCACCGTGTCGGCCGCCGACCGCACGACGACGCTCTGGGCCGACGCCGCCTTCCCGTGGCTGCAGGTCTTCACCGCCATCGCCGAGGACCGCAAGGGCGAGGTCGGCATCGCCGTCGAGCCGATGAGCTGCCCCGCCGACGCCTTCAACTCGGGCGACGGTCTCGTCGTCCTGGGCCCGGGCCAGGAGTGGACCGGCACGTGGGGCATCTCCCCGGCCTGACCGGGTCGTCCGGGCCCGCCGGGTCCGCCGGGTCCGCCGGGTCCGCCGGGTCCGCCGGGTCCGCCGGCGAGCCCACCTGACGGGTCACCCGCGGAGCAGCACGTCCGACGTCTGCTCGAGGGCCTGACGGGCGTAGCCCCGCCACATCCGGCCGACGAGCGGCAGGACGCGGGCGGCATACGAGGTCGTCGCGTGCAGCGTCCAGCTCCACGTCACCCGCACGCCCGTGCCCTCCGGCGCGAAGGCCCAGCGTCCGTCGACGTGGGAGACCAGCGGCTTGAACGCCCCGGTGAAGTCGGTGAGGACGTAGTCGAAGCGCTCGGGGCGCACCACCTCGGTCAGGCGCTCACGCATCGTGCCGCCGTCGGCGAGGGCGATCGTCCGGGTCTGCCCGACCTCGCCCCACGGCCCGGTCTGGTCGCGCACCTCGCGGATCGGCGGGAGCAGACCGTAGCGCCGCGACATGAGGTCGGTCAGCGGGTGTGGGAGCAGGCGGTCGTACGCGTCGGCGACCTCGACGGGGACGGCGCGGGAGCACTCGAGGTGCAGGGGCGTGGGCATGCCCCAGCGTAGGTCGGCCGATCGGGGTCCCGGCGCCTGCGCGGCGCGAAATCCGGCTTGCCCCGAGCCGTTAGGCTGGAGCGGAGCGCAAGGAGCGCCATCGAGTCGTGCCGTGGTGCGGCCGACCGAGAACTGAACGAGGTGGACTGTGCCGACTGGCAAGGTCAGGTTCTACGACGCGGACAAGGGCTTCGGATTCATCTCCGAGGACTCCGGCGCGGACGTCTTCCTGCACGCGAACGCGCTCCCCGAGGGCGTCACGACCCTGAAGAAGGGCGTGCGTGTCGAGTTCGGCATCGTCGAGGGCCGCAAGGGTGCCCAGGCGCTGTCGGTCAAGGTGCTCGACCCGGTCCAGTCCGTCGCCGCCAACAAGACCGCACAGACCCGCCGCACGCCGGAGGAGCTCACCGTCATCATCGAGGACGTCGTGCAGCTCCTCGACGGCGTCGGCAACGGCTACCGCGCCGGACGCCGTCCCGACCGCAAGCTCGCCTCCAACGTCGCCCGCGCCCTGCGCGGCCTCGCGGACGAGCTGGAGAAGTGAGCTCATGACCGTCACCACCCCCAAGACGGATGCCGTGCTGCTGGCCGCGTCCGACCTCGCCCGCAGCGTCCTCGAGGAGGTCGCCGAGCCCGGGACCATCGGCGCCCACCTCGGCATGGACCTGCTCGAGGAGCGCCTCGGCATGCACTGGTTCGAGTGCACGTCGCCGGGCTACCGCGGGTGGCGCTGGGGCGTCAGCGTCGCCCGGGTGTCGCGCGCCAAGGTGGCGACGGTCTGCGAGACCAACCTGCTGCCCGGTCCCGACGCCGTCCTCGCACCCGAGTGGCTGCCGTATGCCGACCGGCTCGCTCCCGGCGACCTCGGCGCCGGCGACGTGCTGCCGTTCCGCCCCTACGACCCCAACCTCGAGGCCGGGTTCGAGGCCACGGGCGAGGAGGACGTCGACCAGATGGCCTTCTTCGAGCTCGGCCTCGGCCGTCCGCGCGTGCTCTCGGCCGAGGGCCGTGAGGTCGCCGCGAGCCGCTGGTACGCCGGCGAGAACGGCCCGACGGCCGAGATCGCGGCCAAGGCCAGCGAGCGCTGCACGACGTGCGGCTACTTCCTGCCGATGGCGGGGGCGCTGCGGGTGACGTTCGGCGTGTGCGCCAACGAGTGGAGCCCGTCCGACGGCCGCGTCGTCTCGCTCGACCACGGCTGCGGAGCCCACTCCGAGACCGACATGGACCACCCCGAGCCGACGCCGATCGGCGAGCCCATCGTCGACGAGTTCGCCGTCGACCTCGAGCCCGCCGAGCGCGCGGCCGAGGGCGACGAGGCGCAGGACGAGCAGGCGCAGGACGAGCAGGCGCAGGACGACGGTGACCAGCCGACGGAGGAGCAGGCTCCGGTCGAGGAGTCGCACGGCTCCGACGACCCCGTCACCGACTGACGGCACCCGACCACGGACGAACCACCCGGCATACCCGGGTGGTTCGTGCTTCTCGGGGAGCCGGGTGGGGACTCAGGCGGCGTCGCTCGCGTTGCCGCGGCCCCGGCGCACGTAGGCCCAGCCGATCGAGCCGAGCACGAAACCGGCCACGCACGTCCACGGCCACCAGTCGCGGTCACCCTCGTGCAGGGCGGGCACGACGAGGACGACGACGAGGGCGACGACCCACACGGCGAGCCCCACCTCGATGATCCGCAGCATCGGCACGGGCAGCGGCGCGATCGGCTCGGGCGTCGTCGGCTCGGACGGGCGCGCCGGCACGTCGGGGGTGGTCTCGTCGGTCACACGGACAGCCTAGGGTCTCGTCACACACGCGAAACGCGGCGCCACTAAGGTGTGCGCCATGTCGACGGATACACGCAAAGCGCCCACCCAGACCGGGCTCGACGGCTTCTTCAAGATCACCGAGCGCGGGTCCACCGTCGCTCGCGAGGTCCGGGGCGGCTTCGTCACCTTCTTCACGATGGTCTACATCGTGGTCCTCAACCCCATCATCCTCTCGGGCGTCGTCGACGGCTCGGGCACCATGATCGGCGGCACGACCGACCTGACCCAGAGCAAGCTGCTCGTCGCGGTCGGCACGGCGGTCATCGCCGGCCTCATGTCGATCCTCATGGGCCTCGTCGCGAACTTCCCCATCGCGCTGGCCGCCGGGCTCGGCATCAACGGCCTCATCACCGGGATGGTCATCACCCACTCGGCCGACAAGATCACCTTCGCCGACCTCATGGGCCTCGTCGTCATCGAGGGCGTCATCATCCTCGTGCTCGTGCTGACCGGCTTCCGCAAGGCGGTCTTCAAGGCGATCCCCGGGCCGCTCAAGGTCGCGATCTCCGTCGGCATCGGCCTGTTCATCGCCTACATCGGCGTCATCGACGCGGGCTTCGCGCGTCGTCCCACGACGCCCGGCTCGGTCCCGAGCGAGCTCGGCATCGGCGGCAGCCTCGACGGCTGGCCGACCCTCGTCTTCGTCGTCGGCGTCTTCCTCATCGCGGTCCTGCTCATCCGCAAGGTCAAGGGCGCGATCCTCATCGGCATCGTCGCGGCGACGGTCCTCGCGATGGTCCTCGAGGCGATCTTCAGCATCGGCCCGCGCGTCTTCGACGACAAGGGCGCCCTCACCAACCCGTCGGCCTGGGCCCTCACCGTGCCCAGGCTGCCCGAGTCGATCACCAACACCCCAGACCTCGGCATCCTCGGCCAGTTCAGCCTGCTCGGCTCGTTCGAGAAGATCGGCATCGTCACGGCCGTCATGTTCGTCTTCTCGCTCCTGCTCGCCGACTTCTTCGACACGATGGGCACCGTCGTCGCCATCGGCACCGAGGCCAAGCTCCTCGACGAGGACGGCAACCCGCCCCACACCGACCGGATCCTCGTCGTCGACTCGGTGGCCGCCATCGCCGGTGGCGCCGGTGGCGTCAGCAGCAACACGTCCTACATCGAGTCCGCGTCCGGTGTCGAGGAGGGTGCCCGCACGGGTCTCGCGTCCGTCGTGACCGGCGTGCTCTTCCTGCTCGCGACGTTCCTCGCGCCGCTCTTCGCCGTTGTCCCGTCCGAGGCTGCGGCCCCGGCACTCGTCATCGTCGGCTTCCTCATGATGACCCAGGTCAAGAACATCGACTGGGACGACATGGAGGTCGCCCTGCCGGCGTTCCTCACGATCGTGCTCATGCCGTTCACCTACAACATCACCGTCGGTATCGGTGCGGGCTTCATCGCGTGGGTGCTCGTCAAGATGGCCCGTGGCAAGCGCCGTGAGATCCACCCGCTCCTGTGGATCGTCGCCGCCTTCTTCGTCGTCTACTTCATCAAGGCGCCGCTGGAGTCGATGCTCACCTGAGCGACGCTGCCGCACAGAGCGGCTCGCCGCACCGGACGCCAGAGCACGTATGCCGTGAAGGCCCCCTCCCGCTCGGGAGGGGGCCTTCACGCGTCTGGCATCGCGGTCGGTGCGTGTCCGGTCTGTCCAACCTTGGGAATGGTTAGCCGAGGTAATGAGTTAGGCTAAGCATCACCAGACTGCACCTCCGAGGATCCGCCCTTGACTGCCAAGAACCCGATCATCCAGCTCTCCCGAGCCGAGCTCGTCTCGCTCTCCAACGACATCCGACTCGCCTGCATGCGCATCTCGCGGCGAGTCCGTTTCGAGTCCGACCGGGAGCTGCCACCGCACCAGTTCTCCGTGCTGTGCCGCCTCGAGGGCACGGCCCGCACCAACAGCGAGCTCGCCGACATCGAGCGCGTCTCCGCCCCGAGCATGAAGCGGACGACGAACATGCTCGTCGAGCGCGGCTACGTCTCCCGGGCCGACGACCCCACCGACGGCCGGCAGGTGATCCTGTCGCTGACCCCCGAGGGCCGCAAGTCGCTCAAGCGGATCCGCCGGCACCGCGACGAGTGGATGCTCTCGCGCTTCGAGCAGCTCACCGACGAGGAGCGGGAGCTGCTCCAGCGGGCAGCCGCCGTGCTGGCCAAGGTGGCCAGCGAATGAGCCCCACCTTCCACTCCCTCTCGATCCCCAACTACCGCATCTACGCCTCCGGCGCGATCGTCTCCAACGTCGGCACGTGGATGGGGCGCGTCGCCCAGGACTGGCTCGTCCTCACCGTCCTCACCGACCACTCGTCGACGGCGCTCGGCATCGTCACCGGGCTGCAGTTCCTGCCCTTCCTCATCCTCGCGCCGTTCGCGGGGATGCTCGCCGACCGCTTCCCGAAGCGACGCATCCTCTTCCTCACCCAGACCGCCCTGCTCGTCACGGCCCTGCTGCTCGCCGTGCTCACCGCGGCCGGAGTCGTCGAGCTCTGGCACGTCTACGCCCTCGCGTTCCTCCAGGGCGTCGCGACGGCTGTCGACAACCCGGCCCGGCAGACGTTCGTGTCCGAGATGGTCGACACCGAGCACCTGCCCAACGCCGTGGCCCTCAACAGCGCGTCGTTCAACCTCGGTCGTCTCGTCGGGCCGGCCGTCGCCGGCCTCGTCATCGCGTGGTTCGGCATCGCGCCCGCGCTCTACGTCAACGCCGCGACCTTCGTCTTCGTGCTCGTCGCGCTCCTGCGGATGAACACCAGCCTGCTGACGCCGTCACCGCGCGCCCGAGGCAAGGGCCAGATCCGCGAGGGACTGCGCTACGTCAAGGGCCGGCCCGACCTCGTGCTCATCATGGCCCTCGTCTTCGTGCTCGGGACTTTCGGCATGAACTTCCAGCTGACGATGGCGCTCATGGCGACCAAGGTCTTCGACAAGGGGCCGGGGGAGTACGGCCTGCTCGGCTCGATCATGGCCATCGGGTCGCTCACGGCCGCGCTGCTCTCGGCCCGGCGCGCCCGGCCGCGGATGCGGGTGCTCCTCGTCGCCCTCGCGGGCTTCACCGTGTCGACGGCCTTCCTCTCGACGGCGCCGAACTACGTCATGTTCGCCGTCTTCCTCGTGCCGACGGGGCTCGCGGCCCTGACCGCGCTCACCACGGCCAACGCCATGGTCCAGGTCAGCGTCGACCCCGTGATGCGTGGCCGGGTCATGGCCCTCTACATGGCGATCTTCATGGGCGGCACGCCCATCGGCGCGCCGGTCATCGGGTGGATCGGCGATGTGTGGGGACCCCGTTGGACGATCGCCATCGGCACCATCGCCGTGGGTCTCAGCCTCGTTGCGGTGGCTCTCTGGGTGTCGCATCGGCAGAATGTCGCGGTGACCTTCCAGACCCAGCGCCACCCCCGCCTGCGCATCCAGCTCGCCGCGGCGGTGCCCGCGGCGCCCGAGGTGACGAAGTGAACTTCAAGTTCCGCCACCGCATCACCGTCGCGGCGCTCGTGCTCTTCATCGCGATCGCCGTCGTCGCCGCGTTCGTCAACCGCTGACCACGTCTCCGCCGCAACACACCGAGCAGGTCGCAACCCACCGGGACCGGATCCCGGTGAGTTGTCACCTGCTCGGTGTGTTGCCGGTGGTCCCTAGGATGGGCGTCTGCCCCACCCGTCGAGACCAGTGCGGAGGAGCCACCATGGCCGCCCAGAGGTTCGTCGACCTGCTCAACGAGCAGATCGGCCACGAGTACGCCGCCCACCAGCAGTACGTCGCGATCGCGGTCTACTACGACAACCTGACGATGCCGCAGATGGCGGCGCTCTTCTACCGTCAGGCGCTCGAGGAGCGCGACCACGCGATGATGATGGTCCAGTACCTCCTCGACACCGACTCGACCGTCGCGATCCCCGGCGTGGCTGCGCCGACGAACACCTTCGCCGACATCGTCGAGCCCGTCGAGCTGGCCCTGGCCCAGGAGAAGCGCGTCACCGACCAGGTCAACGCGCTGACCGCCGTCGCCCGCGAGGAGCACGACTTCGCGTCAGACCAGTTCATGCAGTGGTTCATCAAGGAGCAGGTCGAGGAGGTCAGCTCCATGTCCGACCTGCTGACCGTCGTCCAGCGCAACCGCGCCGACGTCGAGAACATCGAGGAGTACCTCCGCCGCGAGGCCCGCAGCGAGGAGGCGGACGCCTCCGCCCCGCCCATCGCGGGCGCCGGCGCCTGACCTCGGGACCGCCCGGCTCAGGGACGGCCCGGCTCAGGGGCCACCTGATGCGGGCACGACGAGAACGGCCGCCCACCGGGCGGCCGCTCTCGCGTGAGGGGTGCTGCGGTGCTGACCGGGTCCCGGTCAGCCGAGCAGACCTCCGCCGGGACAGGTCACGACCTTGCTGTCGAGGACGCAGACGACCTTGGCCGTCAGCGGGTCGAGCACCCGGACGAGGTCCTCGGGGTCGCCGCTCAGCAGCGGCAGGTGCGGCAGCGCGAGCAGTCGCACGATCTCTGCCGGCAGCGTCGGCACGGGCAGCTTCGTCACGGACGGGAGCGGGACCGTGACCGAGGGCAGCGGGACGCCGGGCACCGACGGCAGCGGGATCGGCAGGCCGGGCGAGCCGGGCTTCGGCTTCGGTGCGGGCTTGGGCGGTGCCGACGGCTTCGGTGACGCCGAGGGCTTCGAGGTGCCGGACGGCGCGGGTGACGGCTTCGCCGAGGAGCTCGGTGTGGGGCGTGCGCTCGGCGAAGCCGTCGAACGGGGAGCCGGCGAGCCGGCATACGCGAAGCCCGAGCCGTCGGGGGTGGCCGAGCCACTCCCTGCAGCGGGGCGGGCAGCGGGGATCGCGCTCATCGGGACCACGGCCACGCCGCGGCGGTACGCGTCGGCGATGGACAGCACCGTGCGCACGTAGGAGTCGGAGTGGTTGTAGCGGAGCACCGCGTTGTAGGCCGCGCCGGGCTTGCGCAGGTCGGTGCCGCCCGAGCAGAGCAGCACGCCGGCGCCGGTGACCGCGTCGGTGAGGCTCTGCGGGTTGGCGACACCGTCGCCGTCGCCGTCACGGCCGGCCATCGACCACGACGTCGGGATGAACTGCATCGGTCCGACGGCCCGGTCGTAGACGGGGTCGCGGTCGAGGGCGCCGCCGTCGGTGTCGGTGATGCGGGCCGTGCCTCGTGAGCCGTCGAGCGGGATGCCGATGATGCCGGGGCGGGCGATACCGCTCGCGTCGAGGACGTTGCCGCCGAAGCGCGCGTGGTTGCTCTCGACGCGGCCGATGGCCCCGAGCAGGGCCCAGTCGACGCCGCACCCGGGCTTGATGCTGCCGAGGACCCCGGCTGCGCGCTGGTAGGCCGTGACGGCCACCGCGGGTATGCCGTTCGCGTCCAGGCGGACCGGCGCGAGCGAGTCGATGGCGGAGATCGCGCCTCGGGCCTCCGTCGGCACGTCGACGCGGGCGTAGTCCCGGGTGAACGTCTGGTAGATCGGGGGCAGCTGCATCGGCGCGGGCGCGGGACCGGCCTGCGGGTAGAGCGGGCTGCCCTCGGTGATGGCCTGGTCGGGCACGGTGATCGCCGAGGTCGGGGCGACGGTGTCGCTGCCGCGGGTGGCGGCGAACGCGATGCCGGCGGTCGCCAGGGCGATGACCGGCACGGCTGCAGCGACCCGGCGCGCGGTGGTGCCTGCGCGGACGATGCGGACCATGGTGACTCCTCGGATGCGACGGCCGCCCCCTTTGGCGGTCTGCGGGGATCAACGAGAGACGTGCCCAAAGGTCACGCAGCGGATCTCGGCGCGGACGCACCGAGGGCCAGCACCCGGCATACGGGAGCCGGCCCTCGGGGGGACGCGCGGGACGGCTCAGCCGAGCGCTGCGACCACGTGGTCGATCGCCTGGGTCAGCTTCGTGACGTCCTCCGGGTCGACGGCCGGGAACATCGCGACACGCAGCTGGTTGCGGCCGAGCTTGCGGTAGGGCTCGACGTCGACGATGCCGTTGGCGCGCAGGGTCCTGGCCACGGCAGCCGCGTCGATGGAGTCGTCGAGGTCGATCGTGCCGACGACCTGCGAACGGGCGGCCGGGTCGGCGACGTAGGGCGTCGTCCAGTCGGTCTGCTCGGCCCAGCCGTAGAGGCGGCTCGAGGAGTCCTTGGTGCGACCGGTCGTGAAGTCGAGCCCGCCGTTGCCGTTCATCCAGTCGAGCTGGCTCTTCATGAGCGCCAGCGTCGAGAGGGCCGGGGTGTTGTAGGTCTGGTTCTTCAGCGAGTTGTCGACCGCGGTCGGGAGGCTGAAGAAGTCCGGGACCCAGCGGCCGGACGCGGCGATCTCGTCGACGCGGGCGAGCGCGGCGGGGGAGAAGGCCGCGAGCCAGAGGCCGCCGTCGGAGGCGAAGCACTTCTGCGGGGCGAAGTAGTAGACGTCGGTCTGGGTGATGTCGACGGGCAGGCCGCCGGCACCCGACGTCGCGTCGATGAGCACGAGCGCGTCGTCGTCGGCGCCCTCGACGCGCTGGACCGGGGCCATGACACCGGTCGAGGTCTCGTTGTGCGGCCAGGCGTAGACGTCGATCCCCGCCTCGGCCCTCGGCGTCGCGAGCGTGCCGGGGTCGGCCTTGATGATCGTCGGGTCTCCGAGGAAGGGGGCCGCCGCGGTGACGTTGCCGAACTTGCTCGAGAACTCACCGAAGGCGAGGTGCTGCGAGCGCTCGCGGACGAGGCCGAAGGCGGCGATGTCCCAGAACGCCGTCGAGCCGCCGTTGCCGAGGATGATCTCGTAGCCGTCGGGCAGGGAGAAGAGCTCGCGCAGGCCCGCGCGGACCTCGCCGACGAGGTTCTTGACCGGTGCCTGGCGGTGCGACGTGCCGAGCACCGTGCGACCGAGGGAGCTGAGGTAGTCGATCTGCTCGGGGCGGACCTTCGAGGGTCCGGAGCCGAACCGTCCGTCAGCGGGCAGGAGCTCGGCCGGGATGGTGATGGGCTGGGTCACGACTGGTGCTTCGGTCACGGATTCACCCTTGCGAAGTGCGGCCACGGTACGGGCTCGTGGCGGACGTGTTGATGTCGGATGACGCCGTTGTCACCGCTGACATTGAACCTCACGTGCCCACCCCTTGGACATCGCTGCTCGGTGTGTGGACGCGCACACGGCGCCCGGCAGCCGCACACCTCGAGGTCGACGGCACGCGGTGGACAGTGTGTGGCCGCCCCGAGGGTGTGCGGGGGCCGTCAGCGGACGATGCCGCCGAGGGACGTGCTCGTGAAGGCTCCCGGCCGGCCGTCGTAGACGCGCAGCTCGCCGCCCGAACCCCGGCCGAAGAGCAGGAACGTGCCGTCGGCGCGGGTCACGACGTCCGGTGCCGACGTGAAGGCCTGCGCCGTGCCGACGAGGACGCTGCCGCGCTGGACCACGGCGCGTCCGTCGACGCCGTTGCCGACCGCCACCAGTGACCGACCGGGCCAGGCATCTCCGAGTGCGCGGTCCGACCACGCCGCGAGGTTGTCGCCGCGCTGGACCCAGCTGCTCGTCGCCGTCGTCGGGTAGAACGTCCGCTCGTACGTCGCGCCGTTGGTGCCGCGACCGGTGACGAGGATCCCGCCGCCGGCCGGGTCGGCCGACGCCGACAGGCCGGACGTGAACCGGCCACCGACCGAGATCCAGCCGCTCCAGCGCGTGCCGTCGTAGTGCTTGCGCCAGGCCGTGCCGGTGGTGGCGAGGGCGAAGACGTCCATGGTGCCGTTGCCGAGCGAGGCGCCGTGCTGGGCGATGACGGTGCCGCCGAGGTTGACCGACCCCTTGCGTATGCCGTCCTGGAACCACGTGTGGACGAGCTGCCTCGCGCTGTTGCGGGTGAAGAGGTCGACGCGTCCGGAGCGAGAGCTCGTCGCGGACGGCGCGTCGGTCGACGTGGCGCCGGCCGACACCCAGGACCCCCACGACGCCCCGTCGGTGGTGCTGCGCTTGAACCAGACGTTGTCGTAGGTGCCACGGATGAAGGTCACGACCTGCGACCCGGTGCGCGCTGCGGTGACTCCCACGGGGGAGATGAGGCTGCCGCCGGACCGGCTGGGCACCGTGGCCTTCGGCGTGATCCGCACGATCTTGTCGTTCGTGCCGTTGGACGTCGTGAACCACAGCGCCCCGTCCGGACCGAGCTGCACGGCTCGGATGCGGCCGTAGCCCTGGGCGACCGCGAGCCGCGTCACCGACGCGACGCGTGAGGTCGTCGGCGTCGGGTTGAAGCGCATGAGGTAGATGCCCTCGCCCTTGAGCAGGCCGACCGCGAGGGCACCCTGCCACTCGCCCCAGGCCGAGCCGCGCAGGAAGGTGGCGCCGCTCGTCGCGACGGTCGGGGATCCCGAGGACCACATCGCGACCCGGGCGCTCGGGAACTTGCCGAGGTCGGTCATCGGGGTCGACTCGTCGTAGCCGGGCACCGGGTCCCAGCCGTAGTTGCCGCCGCGGACCGAGAGGTTGATCTCGTCGTCGCGGCTCGAGCCGTGCTCGGCCGACCACAGCTCGGTCGTGCCTGGCCGCAGCGCGAGTCCCTGGATGTTGCGGTGGCCGTAGTTCCAGACGTAGCGGGCGTTGCCGCCGCGGGAGTAGAAGGGGTTGTCGGTCGGGATCGTGCCGTTGGCGTTGACCCGGAGCACCTTGCCGCCGAGCGAGGAGAGACTCTGCGGGTTGGTGCCGACGGCGGCGTCGCCGGTGCCGACGTAGAGCTTGCCGTCGCCGCCGAAGCGCAGCCGGCACCCGGAGTGGCGTCCGCTCGTCAGGGGCAGCCCGGTGACGACCGGCGACCCGTCGGAGACCGCGGTGGTGTCGCTCGTCAGCCGCCAGCGCAGGACGCGCACGTCGAGCGGGTCGCCGGTCGAGCCGCGCACCGCCTGGCAGGTGTAGAAGCGCTTGTTCGTCGAGGCGGCGGGGTCGGCGACCATGCCGAGCAGGCCGCCCTCGCTGTTGACGTAGAGCGACGGGAAGCCGGAGACGGCGACGCGCCGAGGGGCGTTGCTGCCGCGCTTGCTCCAGACCTGGCCCGCGCGCAGGTCGTAGAGCATGAGGTCGCCGACCCACGTGATGTCCCACGGGTAGCTGAGGCCGGAGACCACCGTCGTCACCTGCAGCGTCGGCGCGGCCTCGGCCGCGGGTGGTTGCTCGACGGCCAGCGCCGCTCCCGCGAGCAGGGCGCCCACCAGGACGATCGAACCTCGGACTCGCGCTCGCTGCACCATGCTGACTCCCCGACTCGGTGACCTGCTGGCTCTGCTCGCGAGGCTACGCGCGAGCGGGTAGGTCCGCGCGTCGAGACCGGGCATCGCCGTACGCGGAACTACGTATGTCCTCAGGTCGTGGCGCGCGGAGATGCTGGAAGAGCCGGAACGGTCGCAGACGGTCCGGCCCGAAGGAAGGCGAAAGATGTTCATGCACAACGTCATCCGCTTGATCGCGGCGTCCGTGACGGCCGGCGTCGCGCTCGTGCTCGGCGTCGCGACGGCCGTGGCCACCGAGCCGAGGCCCGAGTCGACCGGCAGGTCGGGCATCTGGCCACCGGTGCCCCACGTGATCCCCACGGGACCACCGCCGGAGGGCCTGTCGGACTGGGCCTTCGCCGCGGTCCTCCTCGTGGCCGCGATGGCGACGCTGGCGTTCCATGGGCGCAGGGACGTCCGACACGCATGAGGACGACGTCTCGTCTCCCCGACGGCGCCGCGCGATGCCCGGGCCGGGGTCGGTCCAGCGCCCGACCCCGGCCCGCTCGTCCTCGCCGCGGTCCACCGAGCAGCAGCTCCACCTGGGACGCGCCCTCGAGCGGTGGGGTGGCGGTCTCAGAGGTTCGCGTCGAGTCTCGACACGGCCTCGGTGCGGCTCGAGACATGGAGTCGCGCGAAGGCGTTCTCGAGGTGCTTGCGGACGGTGCCCTCGGAGATCCCGAGCCGATGGGCGATCCGGTGGTTCGTGGCGCCCGTCGCGACGAGGCGAAGGATCTCCCACTGCCGGCGGGTCAGCGACGGCAGACCGCCCAGCTCGGCCCGGCGCCGGAGGTGGAGCTCGGCCAGGTGCGGGCGGGCGAGCCGCAGCAGGGTCACCTCACGGTCGGAGAAGTCCGGCCCGCCGTGGCGGTGGAAGAGGACGCGACGGTCCAGGTCACCGATCGGAGCCATGAAGCCCATCAGCTCGGAGTCGCGCCGACCGCGGCGGACCTCCGATGACGACGTCACACCGGTGTACCCGAATCGATCGGCGAGCCCGGCGCAGCCATCCCAGTCGAGGAACGGGTCGTCCAGGGGCACGTCGGGCCGGACCCAGACAACTCTCTGCCCGCCGGCAACCTCCTCGAGCGAGAGCCACCCTCGCGCCCAGGCGTTGACCTGGAAGCCCACCACGTCCGCCGCCACGAGCTCTGCCAGCTCGTCGAGCACCGAGGCATAGAAGAAGTCGTCGGACTGCCACGCATGTGCGTCCTCGAGGATCTCGAGAAGCCGCGTGACGTCGTGTTCATGGACGAACGAGTCGGGCATGGCGTCACCTCGCAGGGCCACGACCCACGGGAACCGACGGACGCGACCGCCTTCCAGCATAGGAGGGTGAGTGGACGACGTCCCGGCTACGGCGAGACGGCGTTCGGCGCCGAGGCCTCCTCCTCAGTGCGCGATGTCGGGCGTCCAGCCGGCGACGTCCTCGGGCTTGCGCGGACCCTCGCCGATGTAGCGCGACGACGGCCGGATGAGACGGCCGGTCTGCTTCTGCTCGAGGATGTGCGCCGACCATCCGGCCGTGCGCGCACACGTGAACATCGGCGTGAACATCGACGGCGGGACCTCGGCGAAGTCGAGGATGACCGCGGCCCAGAACTCGACGTTCGTCGCGAGCACCCGGTCGGGCCGACGGGCGTGCAGCTCGTCGAGCGCGGCCTTCTCGAGCGCGGCCGCCGCCTCGTAGCGCGGCGCCCCGAGGCGCTCGCAGGCGGAGCGCAGCACGCGGGCGCGCGGGTCCTCGGCGCGGTAGACGCGGTGGCCGAAGCCCATGAGGCGCTCGCCCTTGTCGAGGACGCCCTTGACGTAGGTCGTCGCGTCGCCCTGCTGCTCGACGCCGTCGAGCATGTGCAGGACGCGCGAGGGGGCACCGCCGTGGAGCGGGCCGGACATCGCACCGACCGCGCCCGAGAGCGCGGCGGCGACGTCGGCGCCGGTCGAGGTGATGACGCGGGCGGTGAACGTCGAGGCGTTCATGCCGTGCTCGGCCGCGGAGACCCAGTAGGCGTCGACGGCCTCGACGTGCTTCGGGTCGGGCTCGCCGCGCCAGCGGATCATGAACCGCTCGGTGATGGTGCGGGCCTTGTCGACCTCGCGCTGCGGGACCATCGGCTTGTCGAGCCCGCGGGCCGACTGGCCGACGAACGACAGGGCCATGACGGCGGCGCGCGCGAGGTTGTCGCGCACCTCGTCGGCGTCGATGTCGAGCGTCGGCTTGAAGCCCCAGACCGGCGCGAGCATGGCGAGCGCGGACTGGACGTCGACGCGGACGTCGCCGGTGTGCACCGGCAGGGGATAGGGCTCGGCGGGCGGCAGGCCCGGGTCGAACTCGTTGTCGACGAGCAGGCCCCAGACGTGGGCGAAGTCGACGTGGCCGACGAGGTCGTTGATGTCGACGCCGCGGTAGCGCAGCGCCCCACCCTCCTTGTCCGGCTCGGCGATGGTCGACTCGAAGGCGATGACGCCCTCGAGTCCGGGCTTGAAGTCGGGGTCGGGCGTGCTGTCTGCCATGTGCGTCCTTGCTGTGCAGGCGGTACCACCGCGGTGTGGAGGCCGCAGCCGGGACGCGGAGGATGGGCGTCGGTCCCGGCTGACAGACTCACCGTATGCCGTCAGCCGCCGACCAGACCGTCTTTCGTGACGCCGTGTTCAGCACCCGAGACCAACATCACGACGCCGTCCGCTTCGAGGGCACCGACTTCTCCCGGGCCCACGTCGAGGGGCACACGTTCCTCGAGTGCTCGCTGATCGGCGGCACGCTCGACGAGGCGCACCTCGAGGGCTCGCGGTGGTCGGAGTGCGAGTGGGAGCGCGTCGGTGGGGTCGGGCTGAGCCTCGCCGGGGCGAGCCTCGTCGACACGACGATCGAGGGCTGCCGCCTCGCCGCCGTTTCGGCCTGGGGCTCCACGTGGCGCGACGTCACGGTGCGCGGCGGCAAGGTCGACTTCCTCAACCTGCGCGGCGCCCGGCTCAAGGACATCGCCTTCGTCGACTGCGTCGTCGTCGAGCTCGACCTCCAGGAGGCCACGGTCGACGGCCTCACCTTCGAGGGCTGCACGCTGGTGTCGCCGACCTTCGGTCGTGGGACGTATGCCGCCCTCGACCTCTCGGGAGCCACGCTCCGTTCCCCCGTCGGCCTGCTCGGGCTCAAGGGCGCGACGATGAGCCGCCCGCAGGTCATCGACCTCGCCGATGCTTTCGCGGCCGAGCTCGGGATCGTCGTCGCCGACTGAGCGCCCGGACGGGGTCCCTGAGCCCGGCGCCGGGCGTCAGTTGATCTGGTTGGGCTTGGCCCGGCGCAGTGCCGCGGTGGCGGCGTCCTTGGCGCGGTCGGTGGCCTTGACCTTGTCGTCGGGCCGGATCCGCTTCGTCAGGTCGGCGCGCTCGACGAGGGCCGGCAGCAGCATGTCGGTCTCGGGGTGCACGCCGACCGCCTCGTCGCCGCTGAAGACGACCCAGTGGGCCGCGTCGCCCTTGTAGACCTTGAGGATGCTGCCGTCGGCGAGCGACTTGGCGTGCGCCATCGCCTGGCGGCGGGCGCGTTCGCTCGAGATCGCCTTGTTGGCGGCCTCCTTGGCGGGCTCGCGCAGCGCCTGCGTGGCCACCCAGATCTGGGGGCCGTACTTGATGCCGAGCTTGACGGTCTGGGTGACGAGCTTGCCCTTGCCTGCCATCGTTGGTGACTCCTCACAGCGCCCCGGGGTGGCCGGGGCTGTCGCCGGGACCGCACGCGCCGTGGCCTGACGTCCGCGGACCTTCTCGGGTCAACCCTAGTGTGGGGTCATGGACAGCTCACCCCGCGAGCCGGCCCGGGAGGGCCTCGCCGCCGTACGCCGTGTCGACTACTCCGGCGACGGCCTCGTCGAGTCCGACGTGGCCGCCTCGCCCTACCTGCAGGCCCGGGCGTGGGTCGATGCGGCGGTCACCGCGGCGCAGGAGCGCGACGACGTGCCCGAGCCCACGGCCATCTCGGTCGCCACCGTCGACCCGACGGGCACGCCCGACGTGCGCACCGTCCTGATGCGCTTCTTCGACGAGCGCGGTCCGGGCTTCGTGACCAACCTCGGCTCCGCCAAGAGCGAGCACCTGCAGGGCAACCCGCGCGTGGCGGCCGCCCTCACGTGGCCGGCCATCTACCGCGCGATCCGCTTCCGCGGCACCGCCGAGCTCGTCGGCCGTGACGAGGTCGAGGCCTACTTCGACTCGCGGCCCTACGGCTCGCGGCTCTCGGCGTGGGCGTCGGACCAGTCGCGGCCGGCGGCCGACCGGGCCGAGCTCGAGCGCAGGTGGGAGGACGTGCTCGAGCGCTTCCCCGACAGGGGAGGCGACCACGACGTGCCGGTGCCGGACTTCTGGGGCGGATGGCGCATCGTCTGCGACGAGGTCGAGTTCTGGGCCGGCCGGCGCAACCGCCTCCACGACCGGATCGTCTTCCGCCGCACGGGTGACGGTGACCTCGCCGACCCCGACTCGTGGACGCGGCTGCGCCTCCAGCCCTGACTCCTCCGCACCCGCCCTGACACCCCGAACGCGGCGTTCGGTCGCGAACGCGCCGTTGGAACACTGAGTTCGGCACCGAACGCCGCGTTCGATGGGGGATCGGGGTGGGGAGGGCGGACGTGGAACAGGGCAGCCCGACGAGTCGGGCTGCCCTGCTTCATCCATGGGTGTGGATGGGGACGCGGCTATCGCGTGGCCACCTCACACGCTCCGGAAGAAATCACTTCTCGGATCACCTCCCTTCGGTTTCGATGACACGACCGTACGTCGAGCCCCGAGTGGCGGCAAGACCTTTTACACCGGCGGTGGCCCCGGGTCGTCAGGGTCCTCGCGGCGGCCGGTCCGCCCCGGATCGTCCTGCTGCGGGTCGGTCGGCAGGGGGTCGTCGGTCGTCGAGCCGCCCGTGGTGCCGACACCGGTGGGCTCGTCGTCGGGGGGCCGGCGCCTGGTGATCCGGCCGAAGCCGACGATCATCGCCACGACCGCGACGACGACCAGCGCCACGACGAGCATCGGACCCCACGCAGCGTCCGGCGGGGCCGCGGCGTCCGTCGGCAGGGCCACGAGCCCGACCGTCCGCCAGCCCGTCGTCACGACCCCACCTCGGCGTCCGGGGCGACCGCGGCGGTGGCCTCGGGCCTCAGTTCGGCACTCAGCTCGGCACCGCGGGACCCTCCGCCGGCCGGCGGCAGCGGCGTCGGCGCGGTGGGCGTCGACGGGGTGGGCGTGGTCGGCGGGGTGGGCGGCGTCCCTGACCCTGCCGCGTCGTGGCGGTCGGCCGCTCCGGACGGCGCGGACAGGCTCCGCGCCCCGACGAGCAGGGCCAGCAGCACGGGCAGCTCGAGGTAGGCGTGGTAGCTCGCCAGGGCGGCATACAACGCCTTGCCCTGGGCGAAGTCGAGACCGAAGAGGACGGCGAAGAGTGCTGCCGCGACGAAGCCGGCGGCCCAGAGCCGCGGACCCGTCACCCACGGCACGCGCGCCTCGAAGGCTGCGGAGGCGTCCGGGGCGACCCGGGGCAGCAGGGCCACCCAGACGACGTAGTGCATCGTCTGCATGAAGGCGAAGACGGTGAGGAAGCGCATCCCGAGGACCGTCGCCGAGGCGCTCGGCGGGGCGCTCGCCGCGAGCACCGTCTGGCCGTCGCCGACGACGCTGCGCACGATGCCGGGGTCGGCGCTGAGCGACCCGTCGAGGAAGCCCAGCAGGACCACCGTCGGGATCACGAGGACCCACAGCAGCTGCACGGCCCGGAACGCCTGCCGTCCGCGACGCGAGGTGATCCGGCGCGACCACTCCCAGAGGAAGAAGAGCGGCACGACGTTGTGCAGGTGCGTCAGGACGACGAAGTGGTACGTCGGGAAGGTCAGCGAGACGGCCGCCGCGACGCCGATGACCACCCACGCCGCGACGCGTCGCCGGCCGTCGAGCCCGTGGCGGGCGGCGGCCGCGAGGATGACGTAGCCGAGCACGATCTCGGCGAGCTGGGCCGGTCGACCGATGACACCGGCGAGCAGCCGGCAGACGACGATGCCGGTGACGAGCGCGACGAGCAGCTCGAGGAAGGGCCGCCCGAGGAGGCCCGCGAAGCGGCCCGCGACGTAGCGGATCTCGAGGAGGTTGTGCAGGATGCCGAAGAGGATGAGGCCGATGACGGCGGTCGCGATGGGCGCCCCGAGGGCCATCCCGAGCGAGCCGCCGACGGCCGCCAGCGCGAGGAGCGTGATGGTGCGCGAGCGCTGCACGGTGACGGCCGGGTCCGGCGCGTCGGAGACGAGGCCGCCCGGTCGCGGCGTGGCGGTCACGAGGTGAGCCCCGCTGCTATGGCCGCCCTCGCGCTGACGCTCGCCGTCGAGGTGCCGGTGCTCGTCGCGTTCGCGCGGGCGGCGGGCTGGGCCGGGTGGGGTCGCGCGCTCGTCGGGGCGGTCGGCGTCAACGTCGTGACGCACCCCGTGCTGTATGCCGTGTCGACCGGCTTCGGGTCGCCGTGGCAGCTCGCGGGCGCGGAGGTCGTCGTCGCCGCCGTGGAGACGGTGCTCCTCGTGGCGTGGTGGCGGGTGAGGGGACGCGAGGACGCGGTGACGGTGGCCCTGGCGGTCGTCGCCGCCAACGCCGCCTCCACCGCCCTCGGTCTGCTCGTCCTCTGAGTCCTGGCCACGGGCCAATGCTTTCGTCGGCTGGGCGCCCCGGCCACCCGAGTAACCCGATCGTTAGGGTCCTGTGGCGTGACCGAGATTCGGGGAGACGGTGCGGAGGGACGCAGCGGCAGCCTGCGCGCCATCGCCCTGTCGGCCTACGGGCCCACGCTCCTGGGCTCGACGGGCGCCGGCGCGGTGTCCCCGATCATCGCCGTGTCGGCACGGGAGCTCGGCGCCTCGGTCGGCGTCGCGGCTCTGCTCGTCGCGATGCTGGGCGTGGGCCAGCTCCTCGGCGACCTGCCGTCGGGTGCCCTCGCGGCCCGCATCGGTGAGCGCCGGGCGCTGCTCGTCGCGGCCCTGATCGAGGCCGCCGGCATGCTCGTGGCGGCCCTGGCCGGCGGTCTCGTCATGCTCTTCGTCGGCGTGCTCGTCATCGGGCTCGCCGGCTCGCTCTTCGGCCTGGCGCGGCAGGCGTACCTCACCGAGGCCGTTCCTGTGGCGATGCGGGCGCGGGCCCTGTCGACGCTCGGTGGCGTGCACCGCATCGGCTACTTCGTCGGGCCGTTCATCGGATCGCTCGTCATCGTCAGGTGGGGCACCGAGGCGGCGTACGCCGTCGGCGGCGTCGCGAGCATCGCGGCGTTCGTCCTCGTCCTCCTCGCGCCGGACATCACCCGTTCGGCGCACCGGGTCGCGGGCGGCGGCCCGCCGCGCAGTGTGGCGTCGGTGCTCCTGCAGCACCGGCACGTCCTGCTGACGCTCGGCACCGGGGCCATGTGCGTGGCCGGTGCGCGTGCCATCCGCGAGGCCCTCGTGCCGCTCTGGGCCGAGTCGGTCGGCTTCTCCCCGGCGCAGACGTCGCTCGTCTTCGGCGTCGCCGGGGCGCTCGACATGGCGCTCTTCTACCCGTCGGGCTGGCTCATGGACCGCTACGGCCGCGTCGCGGCCGCCGTGCCCAGCATGCTCGTGCTCGGCCTCGGCATGATGCTGCTCCCGCTCGCCACGAGCCTCGTGGCCGTGACGGCCGCGGCGACGGTGCTCGGGCTCGGCAACGGCCTGGGGGCGGGGCTCATCATGACCCTCGGCGCCGACGCCTCACCCGCGGACGGGCGGGCGCAGTTCCTCGGCGGCTGGCGCCTCTGCGCCGACGTGGGAAGGGCGGCGGGCCCGCTGGCGTTGTCAGGGCTGAGCGCCATCATGTCGCTCGGCGCCTCCGCCGTCGTGCTGGGCATCGGGGCCGTGGTCGGCGCGGGCTGGCTGCGCGTCTGGGTGCCGCGGCACGACCCGACCCGGGGCGCGAGGACGCGCCGGACGCCGGGCCCGGCGACGGGCGGTCCCTGACCGCTCTCCGATTCTGAGAAGGTATGACCGTGACGGACCTGATCGACACCACCGAGATGTACCTGCGCACCATCTTCGAGCTCGAGGAGGAGGGCATCGTGCCCCTCCGCGCGCGCATCGCCGAGCGTCTCGGCCACTCGGGCCCCACCGTGTCGCAGACCGTCGCCCGCATGGAGCGCGACGGTCTCGTCGCCGTCTCGGGCGACCGCCACCTCGAGCTGTCCGACCACGGCCGGCTCCTCGCCACCCGCGTCATGCGCAAGCACCGGCTCGCCGAGCGGCTGCTCGTCGACGTCATCGGCCTCGAGTGGGAGTACGCCCACGACGAGGCCTGCCGGTGGGAGCACGTCATGTCCGAGAAGGTCGAGCGCAAGATCCTCGGCCTCATCGGGGAGGGCCTCGAGTCGCCGTACGGCAACCCGATCCCCGGTCTCGAGGAGCTCGGGGTGCGCCAGGACGAGGACTTCCTCACCGGCCTCAGCACCCTGACCGCCGCCGTGGGAGCCGCTCCGACCGTCGTGACGATCCGGCGCATCGGCGAGCCCGTCCAGGTCGACCCCGAGGCGCTCGCGCTGCTGACGAGCGCCGGCGTCGTGCCGGGCGCCCGCGTCGAGGTCGTCCGTGACGGCGGTCGGGTCCTGGCCGTCCGCGAGGGCAGCGAGCCCTCCACCGGTGTGTCGCTGCCCGACGACGTGGCCGTCCACGTCTTCTGCCAGGCCGCCTGAACACGCCGTATCCGGCAGGGTTTGCCCCCGTCTGCGGGGTCGTTTTGGCATGCCTTGCCACACCTCGTCCGGCCCGGATCCGAGGTCGCTGAAAATTCTTTGACTTCCGGGAACTCGAAGGTGACAAGGCACAGGTACTTGGGTACGGTGGGCGAACTTGCTCTCCCCGTCGAGTGAGTGCCCCGGGTCGGACCGCCTAGTCCTGCCATCGACCTGAGGCTCAGTACGAACCGCATGGCAGGAGCGGGGGAACCACTTTCTCCGGGCGTCGAGAGACGCCCTCGGGGTGAAGCCCTCCGTGGACCGATCACGGTCCGAGCGAAGGCCGGGCAGTACCTCCAGCCCGAACCCGACAGCTCACCTCGTAGGCGTCGAGAGGTCAAACGTGGCTCAGAACGTTCCCGGGCGCCACCGCGCCCCCGGTCGCTTCAACGCGATCTCGGAGCTCAAGACGATCGCCAAGGAGTCGGCCCAGCCCGCCGTGAAGGGTGCGGCCATCGTCGCGGCCTCCGGTGGCCTCGTCGCCTCGTTCGCCGGCACGGCGAACGCCGCTGACGGTTCGAGCAGCGCCGTCGCGGGTCCCGCGGCCGTCGGCCCCGCCGCCGGCACGCTCAAGGCCGGCAACGCCCTGTCGGCGATCGGCTACGCCAAGCCCGCCCTCAAGCAGGCCAAGGTCAAGCCCGTCGTCATCGAGGACGTCAAGGTCAAGACCGAGCGCGCCGCGAAGAAGGCCGCCGAGAAGGCCGCTGCCGAGCGTGAGGCCGCGCAGGAGCGCGCGTCGCGCTCCGGCTCGACCACGCGCGCCGCCCTCAACGTGGCGCCCAACCCCAGCGCCACCGGCATCGTCGGCATCGCGCAGTCCTTCTTCGGTGTGCCCTACGTCTACGGCGGCACGACGCCCTCCGGCTTCGACTGCTCGGGCTTCACCTCCTACGTCTACCGCCAGGCCGGCATCTCGATCCCGCGCACCGCGTCCGCGCAGGCCGCGGCCTCGACGCCGGTCAGCAACCCGCGCCCCGGCGACCTCGTCTTCTTCGGCTCGCCGATCTACCACGTGGGCATCTACGTCAGCCCGGGCCGCATGATCGACGCCCAGCGCCCCGGCACCGTCATCGGCAACCACTCCATCTGGACGACGCCGTCGATGTACGGCCGCATCTGAGCGGTCACCTCTCACGCCTCACGACGAGCCCCCACCGGATCCCGGTGGGGGCTCGTCGGCTTCCCGGCGACGCGAGCGTCCGTGGTTGACTGAGTCGATGACCGACCACTCAGCCGCCGAGTCCACGACCCTCATCGAGCTCGACATCTGGAGCGACCTGGTCTGTCCCTACTCCTGGGTCGCGAAGCGCCGCGTCGAGGCCGCCGTCGCCGCGTTCGAGCGTCCCCACGACGTCACCGTGCACCTGCGCTCCTTCGAGCTCGACCCCGACGTCCCGGCGGGCGGGTCGGTGCCCGTCAGCGAGCACCTGTCGGTGCGCCACGGCGGCGACGCGGGTGCCGGTCGGCTGATGAACGCCAAGGCCAGCGAGGTGGCCGTGGCCGACGACCTCGTCTTCGACTGGGACCGCGCCGTGCGCGCCAACACCTTCGACGCCCACCGGCTCTGTGCCCTCGCGGGCGAGATGGGCGGCCCCGCGCTGCGCTCCGCGGCGGTCGAGCGCTTCCACTCCGCCCACTTCGTCGAGGGCCTCGCCATCGACGACCGCGCGGTGCTGCAGCGCCTCGCCGGCGAGTGCGGGCTCGACGAGCGACGGGTGTCGGCGGTCCTCGCCTCCGACGAGTACGCCGAGCAGGTGCGGACCGACGAGCAGGAGGCACGCTCGATGGGCGTCACGTCGACGCCGTTCGTCGTCGCCAACGGGTATGCCGCCGTGAGCGGAGCGCACCCGGTCGAGGACTACCTCGCCCTGCTGCGCGGCGTCGCCACCCACACGGTCTGACCGCGCCCGCACCCACGGTGCGGCCGACCCGGGAGCCGGGCGGACGGCATACGCCCAGGTCAGGAGGGCTGGTCAGCGGCCGGACGGCCGAAGGAGACCGCCTCGTCGACGGCCGGTGGCGCCTCGGCGCGCAGCTGGTGGTCGGGGAGCGGCCCGAGCGCGTCGTTGACGGTCGAGAAGGCCCGACGCAGCGCGACGAAGACGGTGATCGCGAAGATCTGGCGGTCGTCGAAGCCGGCCGCCCGCAACGGCTGGAGGTCGGCGGGAGTGGTGGCGTTCGGGTTGCTCGCGACGGTCCTGGCCCAGGTCGCGAGAGCGGCGTCTGTGGGGTCGAGGGCATCGTCGTCGCCACGGAGCACGGCCCCTGCGACCTCCTCGCCGGCAGCGGTGGCGAGACGGCCACCCCACGCGAGCGCGCAGTACGAGTCGCCGATGGTCGAGGCGGTCGCGGCGACGAGGATGCCGCGCTGCCGGAAGGTCAGGCCGGCGACGGAGACCATGTCGGCGAGGAGGCCGAAGAGCGCGTCATGGGCGGCGGGGGACTGGGCCCAGACCCGGCTGAGGTTCATGACGTAGCCGTGGTCGGTGACGTCGCTCGCGAAGTAGGCCTCGAGCTCCGGCGTCAGCGCCGGCTCGGTGAGGAAGCCGTGGCTCGGGTCGGTCGCCGTCATGCTCTGCTCCTCGGGTGAGGGGTCGTGGAGGCTTCATCGTCGCACGCGGCGTCGGGCCGGATCAGTCTCTTGCGCAGGCGGCCCCGGGCTCGGTGGGTGCTCCCGTCCCCTCCTCGGGAGCACCCACCACCCGTCGGACAGCCACCCCGTCGCGGCCGTCCGTGATGCGCCCACGCCATGGCCCCCACGGCCCGCCCGGGTCCTGGCCCGAGCGTCCGGCGCGGCGCATCACCGGGGAAGACGTCGCGGCGGGCCAGGTGTGTCGCAAACGCACGCAAATCGCCCGGCGTGGCCCCAACCCTGTACATCTGCGGGCATGTCGCGCCATGATTCGGACCCTCGCGCGTCTCCAGGGGAGAGGATGCGTGAGGTGCGTTGCTGGACGCGCCCTCGGGTCGGGGACGGGACCCGGCGCCCCGTCACGCACCCGGTGGAGCGTGGGTCGAGACAGCCGGCGAGACGTCGGCATACGGGTGGGGGAACAGAGGATCGTGGAGCGGGCGCACGACGAGCACGACGGCGCGGCAGGCGAGCCCGTGTCGGGGACGGACGACGGCGTACGCGTGGACGGACCCGAGAGCGACGCGGCGCTCGTCGACCGGGTGCGCGCGGGCGACGACTCCGCCTACTCGGTGCTGTGGTCACGGCACGAGCCGGCAGCCCGACGCCTCGCTGCCCGCGTCGCCTCACCGAGCGACGTCGACGACCTCGTCAGCGAGAGCTTCACCCGCACGCTCGATGCGCTCCGCAGCGGGGGCGGGCCCGACACGGCCTTCCGGCCCTACCTGCTGAGCACGCTGCGCCGCGCCAACATCGACGTCGCGCGCCGCTACACGAACCGGGTCGTGCTGACCGACGACGAGACGACCTTCGACACGCGCACCGCGGCCTCGGCGGAGGACGAGGCCGTCGACGCGGAGGAACGCGACACGGTCTGGGCGGCGTGGCGATCGCTGCCCGACGAGTCCCGGTCGCTGCTCTGGCGCCTGGTCGTGCACGAGGAGAAGCCGCACCAGATCGCCCCCGGCCTCGGCACGACGCCCAACGGGGTGGCGAGCCGGAGCAAGCGGGCGCGCGAGCGGCTGCGCCAGACCTTCCTGTCCGAGCTCGTCGCGAACGCGGGCGACGCCGAGTGCCGAGCGGTGCGGCGCCAGCTCGGAGGCTACGTGCGCGACTCGCTGCCGGTCCGGGCCCGCGAGCGTGTCGACGGGCACCTCGACGGCTGCGCCCGGTGCCGCGCCGCGGTGCTCGACGTCGTCGACGTCGACGCGGCGATCCGGCTGCGCGTCGCACCGGTGCTCCTGCCCGGGGCGTTCGCCGTGGCGTCCGGCGTCGGTGCTGCGGGCGCGGTGGGCGCAGGCACGGTTGGCGCTGGTGCGGCGGGTGCTGGTGCGGCGGGTGCTGCGACGGCGGGCGCCGGGGTGGCCTCGGCGAGTGCCGGCGCGACGGTCCCGGTCGCCGTGGGGGTGGCCTCGCTCATGGACGGTTTCGACGACGTGGCCGGCCTCGCCACCGAGGGCGGCGGTGCGTCCGGTGGCTCGGGCGGCGTCGCCGGTCGCGTGCTGTCGGTGCCGGCGCGCTCCGCGGCTGCGGTGCTCGCTGCGGCTGCGCTCGTCGTCGCTGCTGCCCTCTTCCTGCTCCAGCTCCAGCCGACAGGACGGGTCGCGGCCGATGCGCCGGTGGGTCGTGACTCGTCGGCAGGAGCGGCGGACGGGACGGAGTCGTCCTACCCGGCCGAGACGTCCAGCTCCGCGGTGCGCACGTCGACCGCGCCCCGACCCGTCATCGGCGTCGCGACGGCCGAGGGCGTCTCGCGCTTCCAGTCGTCGGGCGGGCGGGTCGGGAGCGCCGAACTGCAGACCGGGTCGCCCTCGAGCCCCGCGCCGACCTCGACCGCGGCGAGCGCCACCTCGACGCGCAAGCCGAGCCCGAGCACGACGTCCACGAGGCCGTCGACCCCGACGACGAGCGTCTCGCCGTCTCCCGCAGCCGTCGGCACGGTGACGAGCCTGACGGTCACGCCGAGCGACCGCGGCTACCTCGCCCACCTCGAGGCGCCGACCGGCTGGCTCATCACCTCGGTCCGCGACGTGCACGGCGCACGGGTCGTCGAGCACGTCGGCCCGCCGACGACGCAGTTCGACGGCCGGCTACGCGGTGGGGAGCTCGTCGTCGAGGTCACGCGCGAGCGGCCCGCTCTCACCGGGGACCTCGTGGCCCTCTTCACCGACCGCTCGGGGACGACCCTGCCCGGGTCAGGGAGCTACCCGCTGCGCTGACCGCCCTCGGTAGCCGTGGCGTCGGTGTCACCGGGGTCGGTCTCAGACGCGGCGGGCGTGACGGCATACGACCCCGAGCTGCTCGTCGGCCCCGTCCCGTCCGGGTCGGGCGCGTCTGCGGTCGGCGGGGGCTGGGTCGGGGCTGGCGCGCCGTCCCGCGGGAGGGCGGCATACGCCGTCGGGCCCGGGAGGTCGGGGGCACTCTCGTCGACGGGGATCACCTGGCTCAGCCGGGTCAGCTCGACGACCGCGCGGATGGGGGAGGCGTCGGGGACGACGAGGCGCAGGTCCTGCCGGCGGTCACGCAGGCGCTGGGCGAGGCGGAAGAACGCGGCGATGCCGCCGCTGTCGAGGTAGGTCGTGGCACTGAGGTCGACGACGACGAGCGTGACGTCGTCGGGGACGGCGTGTCCGAGGGCGTCGGTCAGCTCGCGCGAGTTCGACAGGTCGAGCTCGCCGGTGATGCGGACGAGCTGGGTGGTGCCGGCGCGGCGCGTGTCGACGCGGGCGAGGTCGCTCATGCCTCGCCCCCGATGTGGACGCGGCGACGCAGACGGACGTCGGTCCCGCCGGGGGTGTGCTCGACGTCGACGTCGTCCATGAGCGCGTCCATGAGCTGGAGCCCCCAGCCGCCTCCGCGGTCCGCGGCCGGGCGCCAGTGGCCGTGGTCGCGGACGCGCACCTCGAGCGCGTCGCCGTCGAGCCGGGCCTCGACGACGAGCTCGCCGCCCGCTACGTCGCCGCTGTACGCGTGCTGGACGACGTTGGCGCAGGCCTCCCCGCACGCGACGAGGACCTCGTTGACGTCGGGCTCGGAGACGGAGGCCTCCTTGAGCCACCGCCGCAGCGCACTCCGGACCTGCACGAGGTTGCGGGCCTCGGCGGGCAGCCGGACGTCGAGCTCGCCCTCGACCGACGGCACGGGTCGCATGGCGAGGATCGCGACGTCGTCCTCGACGTGCTCCTCGTCGAGGAAGGTGTCGAGGAGGCGCTCGCAGAGGGACTCGATGTCGTCGTCGGGGACGGCGGAGGCCTCGCGGTCGAGCCGGTCCAGGCCGGCGGTGAGGGAGACACCGCGCCGCTCGACGAGCCCGTCGGTGTAGAGCAGGAGCGTCGCCCCCGGGGGCAGGACCTGGCTGGCCTCGGTGAACGAGCCGTCGACCGTGACTCCCACGGGCGGGGAGAGGGCGCCTTCGAGGTAGGTGCCGTGTCCGTCGGCAAAGGCGAGCGCGGGCGGGTGTCCGGCGTTGGTCCAGCGGATGCGCCGGGTCGCCGGCTCGTAGACGAGGTAGATGAGGGTGACCATCTCGGGGACCGGGAGCTGCGCGACGAGCTGGTGGACCCCGTGCATGACGGCGGGAGGAGACGGGTCCTGGAGGGCGTACGCGCGCAGGGCCATCCGCACCTGGACCATCGTCGCGGCAGCGTTGAGGCCGTGTCCCGCGACGTCACCGATGGCGAGCCCGATGAGGCCACCGGGGAGCTGGACGACGTCGTACCAGTCGCCGCCGACCTGCACGTCGGCGGTCGCGGGCACGTAGCGTGCGGCGAGCGAGACCCCGGGCACGTCGGGGAGCCGGTCGGGCAGGAGGCTGCGCTGGAGGGTCTCGGCGATCTGGTGCTCGCGCTGGGCCCGGGCCTCCTCGTGGCTCAGCTGCTCCTGGGCCTCGGACCGCTCCTGGATCTCCTGGACGAGCCGGGTGTTGGCCGCCGACAGCTGGGCCGTGCGCTGCTCGACGCGATGCTCGAGCTCGGACGCGGCGGCGGCTAGTGCGGCCGCGGTCTGCATCCGCTCAGTGACGAGAGCGGCGAGGAAGAAGGAGGTGAGAGCGACGCACGCGTTGAAGGCCTGGAGTGTCACCATCTGCTCGAGCAGCGTCTTGCCCTCGAAGGGACCCCGCTCCCGGGTGGCCGCCGCGGTGGCGAGGAGCGTCGCGATCAGCGCAGCAGGAGCAGCTCCCCGCAGCTGGAGGCGCCAGGCGGCCCAGCCCAACAGCGGGAGGGTGAGGAAGAAGATGTGCAGCCCCGTGGTCACGGCGGTAGCCACGACGAGGGTCGCGACGACGAGGATCATCAGGGCCTCGAGCCACAGCCGCAGGGGCCAGCGGCGCTGCTCCCGGAAGAGCGGCAGGCACAGCAGGAACGGCGCGACGGCGAGGACGCCCATCGCGTCACCGGTCCACCACACCGCCCACGCGGCGGGGAGCTGCGCTGGCGTGATGGAGCCCGACGCGAGCAGGGTCGCGGCGCCGATCGTCGCGCTGACGAGCATGCTCGCGAGGGCACCGAGGAAGACGATCGCCAGCGCGTCGCGCTGGCGGTCGAGCTGGCGGCGGAAGCCCACCCGCAGGAGGAGGGTGACGGCGACGACCGGCGCGAGGGTGTTGCCGACGGCCGTGACGGTGGCGGCCAGCGGGTTGGCGCTGATCGGCAGGTTGACGGCGAGGGCCGCCACGGCGACGGCCGGCCAGTAGGACCGCCCGAAGACGACGAGGGCGGCGACGGCGACGCCGGTCGGCGGCCAGAGCGGCGTCACGTCGTTGCCGACGAGGGAGAGGGAGAGGCCCAGGCGGGCCCCGAGATAGTAGGCGACGGCGATGGCGGCGAGGCGGACGAGACGTCGCGGCGGGGCGACGGCGGGGGAGATGTCCGGTGTGTCCGTGCCGTCCGGGTCCTGGGTGGCGTCGGTGGGCAGGCGGGCAGGGCCCGAGGTGTCCACCGCCCCCACGCCTGTCGTCATCGTCGGGAGCAGTCCAGCCGCCCACGCCCCGCCATGGCAGTGACTCTAGGAGCACCGAGTGTCGTGTGACGAGCGTTTCGTCCACCGAGTGTGTGGCAGCCGAGCGCAGCAGTTCAGCGCGGGTCGTGCGTGACGAGTGTCGAGGATCGGCCGAAGTAGCTGTCACGCATCACCCGAAACACTGACACGCGTCCGGCCAGGCCCGGCGTCAGGCATCAGGCGAAGTCATACACGCTCGGTGGTGCCCCCGGCAGGATTCGAACCTGCGACACCCGCTTTAGGAGAGCGGTGCTCTATCCCCTGAGCTACGAGGGCGGGGCATGGCTGAAGCCCTCCGTGGAACCCTCGCTGCAACGATCGCTGTAACCCTCGCTGTAACTCGGGCCGTCTGGGCGGCCAACGGGGACAGGCTACTGGACCCGAGCGGCGGTCTCGCGCCTGGCTGCCAGTAGCACCGAAGGCACGCACCAACAGCGGCATAAGTGTGCGGCGGCTCGGGACACGCCTGAGCACCGGGGCAAGATGTGGGCGCGCGAGGACAGCAGCCGCACTAGACGGCTGAGGCGACGGCCTCATCCCAACGCTCAGGTGCCAGATCTTCACCGGAGCTGGTCATCCGAGGCAGCAGGAACCCGTCCTCGCCTGGGCCGCCCGGCAACGAGCACGGTCGCTCGACTGTGGAACGACCATCCCTCGGTGGAGGAGACCGTGGCGCCGTGCAGGGCCACGGACGGCTGTCCGGGGCCCGTCTGCCGTCAGTGTTGGCGGCAGCACGTCCGAAGACCCAGTGTCGTCACGCGCACAGACGCCGGGCCCGGTCACGGCCATCGTTGAGGGAGCCGCCGACACCGCAGAGACACCGAAGGAGGCCGCCATGACCACCTCCACCGATTACACCGGTCATAGCGCCCGCGCGAAGCAGGTTCGGTCCGGGCGGGCCGTCGCGTCCGGCGTCTGGCCCGAGGTGAGCGGTTCAGCGCTGCGCGGCGCGTCCGACGAGCGGGCCGTTGATGTTCCGGCCGGCGTGGAAGGCACGCTGCTCGAGAGAGGAAGAGCCATGCCCGAGATGCGGTGGTCCCGACCTCGCACCGTTGCGGTGGCGGCGCTCAGCATGCTGGTCGCGTTGCTTGGGTGTACGACAACTGACCCGGCGTCATCGCCCGGGGCACGGGCCACGCCGGCACTCACCTCGAGTGCGGCGACGCTTGAGGCCGAGCAGGACCTCGTCGTCGACGGTCACCACTTCAAGGCGCAATGCACCGGCCGGGGACGATCAGTGCTGCTCGTCAACGGCTACGACGCCACCATGGACGAGTGGGCGGACGTGCCCACCCGTCTCGGCGCCACCGCCCGCACCTGCATGTACGACCGCCTCGGGACCGGGCGCAGCGACGCACCGCCCCCGACCCAGACGTTCGAAGACATCGCGGACGATCTCGACGGGGTCATCTCGGCCCTTCGGCTACCTCGTCCGGTCGTCGTCGTCGCGTCGGACCTCGGCGGGCCGATCGCCCTTACCTGGGCCGCGCACCACCAGTCTGACGCGCGTGCCTTGGTGATGCTCGATACCATCCCGCCGGGCTGGCGGGCTGTCTTGCCCACCCTGTTGCCGCCGCCGGACCCGGGTGACCCCGAGCTGACCGGTCTCCTTGAGGCTGTGCGCCGCTTCGACGACCCAGTAACCAACCGCGAGAGCCTCGACCCGACATCGTGGGCCGCCTACGACCGGATCAGCGGCCTTGACGTTCCGCTCTGGGTCCTCGTCGCCGACGTGCCCCCACGGCTGCCTTGGGCCGTGGACGCCGCCACGTTCACGGCGGCGTGGCAGGCCGGGCAGCGCCGGTTGGCCAGCCTGTCCAGCGACAGCCACCTCGTCACCGCGACGGACGCCGACACCATCATCTGGCTGGGACGCCTCGACCTGGTGCTGTCAACGGTGGCCGACGCGCTGAACCGCTGAAGGGGCCCGTCGACCCACGTGCCCTGCTCAGCGCGGCATGGTCGGACGTCCCGTCCTCAACGCGGCATGACCGGGCAATCCCTCATTCGCTGAGTCCTACCTCGAAGGACAGCTTGGGGCCGAGCAGCGTCCTGAGCCGGTCACGGCTCGCCGGCGAGACCTCATGCAGCACCGCTGCGACCTCTTCGAGTGCTCGCAGATCATCATCGGCGGTGAAGGTGTCCTCGCGTTCGTCGATGTAGTCGACGAGTACGCGCAGGGCGCGGGCGAGTAGTTCTTCGAGGTCGTCCGCGCCCATGGCACAGACAGTAGCTGGCTCTTCAGCGTCCGTAGGCCGTCGAGCTCAGTGCCCTGTCGGCGGCACGTGCGGACGAGTCCTGACGCCCTGTTTCTAGACGTGAATCTGGGAGTCGTGTTTCGAGGCCGCTAGGAGTACGTGTGATGCTGGCCGCCATGACGGTTCACCCCGAGATTGTCGTCGCACGCTGGACAGGTCACGGCGCATCCTCTGAGAGCGAGCTCGCGGGGTTGCTGGCTGCCTACCATCTTCAGACCGAGGCGGAGAAGGGCTTGGCCGCTGTCGATCTAGCCGAGTTGCCAGAGCGATATCGGGCCGAGGTCCTGGAGCCCAGCGCCGCGTTCGCCGACGACATCGTTTTGGTGGCGATGAGCGGGGGAGTGGCTGTGGGCTGCGCGGTGGTGACGGCACCAGCCCAGCGACGCACGGAGATCAAACGGTTGTGGGTGGACCCGGCTGTGCGTGGCCGAGGTGTCGCGTCGGCCCTGGTCAAGGCCTGCCTGGAGCATGCCGCGGATGTCGGCGTCGACACCGTTCGGCTGTCGGTGTGGGCGTGGCGGACGGATGCCCTCCGGGTCTACGAGCGGATCGGCTTCACCGTGGTCGACTCCTGGGACTCGCGGGACCGACTGGTGTGCATGGAGCACGCTGCACCCCTCCAGAATTCACTCCTGAGCCGAGGTCCGCCGTGGCCCTCGAAAGTGGCGACAGCTGCGCTGCCGCGCACGAGTGGCTGACAGCTGACGCCCCCTTCAGAAAGCCCCGCAGATGAGTGTCGCTCGTGCTGCTCGCGGCATGTCCGGGCGTCTTGACTCATCGTTTGCTTCAGGGTGATTGGCCGGACGTTGAGTGGATCGGTCGTGCATCATGTCCCTGTGCAGCGTGAAACCGACGGACCCAGGCAGCTTGGGACCGTGCCGTCGAGGCGCAATGGTCAGTGGGGCGCGCTCTTCCCGACGCTCGTTGCCGCCCTCTGGATCTCTGCGACGCTCACTTATCTGTGGGACACGGCGTCCCACGCCAGACTGAGCGCACTGATTCTCTTCAGCGTGGCCTTCGGGCTCGGACTTGGGCAGCTGCCCCCGGTGAGGAGTCTGCTGCGTGGGGGACGACCGCGCCGAACAGATGAAGGCACCGACTGACATCCCGGTCACAGGGACGTTCTGTCGAGGGCTGCGGTCCAGCGTCGCATGACAGCGCGACCTGAACGGGTGCGCACTCGGCTCAGCACGGTCGCCCTCAGAGCGGCATGATCGGGCGAGCGTAGCCGCCCTCAACGCGGCAGATCAGGACGTTTGGTCTCGCCCGAGTGTGGACGTCAGAACGCTCTGCCAGTCGTCACCAGCAAGGCCGCCGTTCACCAGCACGTCTCGCCAGTCGACGGCCGCGAGTTCGACTTCGCGTCTGAGTTCCGCTAGGTCGCCGCGCGCTGCCAGGACGATCGCGGCCTGCACTCGTTCACTACCCGACGCGTCGGCCAGAAGGCGCACCACCTCTTCTGCCGAGCCGGCCTGCGGAAAGTCGCGAACGATGCGGTGATGTAACCGGCTGGACACGGCTGTCATGTCTGGAGTCTGCCGCACCGAGTTCTGAGGAGGGCGCGACTCGCGGCAAATGCGGACGTCTCGTCGGGCAGACTCAGGGCCATGAGGATGCGGTCGATCGTGGAGGCGGTCGAACAGTCTGTCGACGAGGCTCTCGCGGGCACCCCCTGGGAACCCGAGCCGAGGCTCCGCGCCCAGGTCGAGGATGAGCCGCACGAGTGGCCTGTCCACGAGGTCCGTCTCGTGTGGTGCGGTTCCTACGATGCCGTCCGCCGCCTCTACCCCTACTTGCCGCAGTCTCACGGCAACGAGTCCGGAGGGTGCGTAGACCTGTGGGTCCACATCGACGACGGAGGCGCCCTGAGCGAAGTGGACTTCGAAGGGCGCTCGCTGTCCGACACCTTCCGGCTGATGCAGAGACCAACCGAAGCTCACGAGGTCGATGGCCTGCTCGGGCTCCCCGCCAACGCTGTCGCTCCTCGCTTGGCGCGACATCTCGAAGAGCTGTTGAACGAGGGCCGCGGCACCAGCGGCTAGCCCACCGCGGCAATGTCGGACGTCCCGTCCTCCGAGCGGCAGAAGCGGACACTCAGTGAGCGCCCGGCAGGGACCATTCTCGCCGGGGCCGGGCCTCAGCCCTTCGAGTCCCCGCCCGGCTGTGCGGCAGCATCTTGTCCGAACGCGCTCACTTCTCGGTCGGCCGCTTCAATCCGAGCTGCCAGATTCCGCTTCGTCCAAGCGTCCATTGCGCACAGACCAACGAAACCCATCCAAACGGCGGCGCCAAGAAGGCTGGGACGTCCGCCGTCGACCGTGCTCGCGATGCCACCGATCAGACCCAGCAATCCCACAACGCCACCGCACAGAGCGCTGAAAGCAGCTCCCCGACGCAGGTCCTTACTTCGCCTGCGTCTGGACTGCTCAGCTGCCGGGATAGCTCGGCCGAACGGCCAGTTCGCGAAGTCATTCACTGCCCACCAGACCTTGGACAGAGACCTCGGTGCCATGACGGCAGCGTACGTCGCCTGAGCGGTGGCTAACGGATTGAGCAGGTTCATGGCTTCATTGCCTGGTCGCGGCGACAACCGGAACGCCCGACGGAAGGGCGACAGACCGAACTTGGACTAGCGCTACGCGGCAATGTCGGACGTCCCGTCCTCCGAGCGGCAATGTCGGACGTCCCGTCCTCCGAGCGGCATGACAGTGCGTTGATGAGCCACAATCGCTGGATGGCACTGGCCGCGTGGCGATGGTGGGACGTGAGCCCTGAGGACGGTTGCACACTCGTCGAGTACATGGCTGCGGCCGAAGGTGCGAGCGCCTTGGCGCGCGTCGCCTCCGGCAACCCTGTGGCTCAGCGGCGAACGACGAGGCGTCTTCTTGCCGACGGCGGCGCGCACCAGGTAGATGATCGGGATGCCCGGCTGGCCCTATCCGAGCCCGGTCGCTTGCTTTGGCGAGAGAGCGGCACAGACGACTGGACGCTGATCTAGCTTCCTCGCTGAGTGCGGCATGGTCGGACGTCGTCCGACGAGCGGCATGGTCGGACGTCGTCCGACGAGCGGCAGAAGGGGATGTCTGTGGCGGGAGGTTCCCATGCTTGCTGCACCTCACCCTGATCTTCGGACCTCTGGTCGGGCGGCGTCTTTGCTCGATCTGCGTTGATTCCTGGCGCCCCCTGGAGAGTGCCTTGTCCGCCGACGGGGTCAGGGTAAAGCTCGGTGGGCAACGATTGTGCTGAACTCGATCGCCCCGTGCGGTACCCAGGAGGTTGGCCGTCGGAGAGTGGGTTCGGGCCAGATATCGGGACCATCGGCCCTGCTAACGGGCACGCCACTCCGTCACTGTGTGGACATGGGCAAGGGGACCTTGGGCGGTCGTCTGACCACTCGGACGATGCTGCTGTCGAGCTTGACGTCGGTTGGGCTGGTTCTTGCGGGCTGCGGCAACGCCCCGGTCGGGGGATCGGTGTCCCCGACAGCCACCGTGACGCCGATCAACACCTCCGCCGGCACGGTGACGGCAGCGACCCCGTCGATGACCAGAAGCAGAGCTGTTCCGACGTCCACCACATCACCCACACCAACCGCATCGCCCAGGCCGACCGTGTCGAGCGGGACACCCCGGGTGCCCACATCAGCCGACCTTCCCCCCGGGTTCTCCACGCCCGAGGGCGCCATCCGGGCCTGGATGGCCAAGCGGGGATACACCTACGCCGGCGACTGTAGAACGACCCGACTAGAGACAGACGCCGGCAAGTATTGCTCGTCGCTCTTCGAGCGGCGGGTCGGTCAGCGCATTTACGGCATCGGGCCCACCTTCTCGGAATACACCACCTACATTCTTCTCACACAGTCCTCCGGCCAGTGGCGGGTCACAGCGACCGCCAAGGACGATGGGACTTCGCCGCCGCCGTGGTGACGGGACGGCGCACCGCAGCCGTGACGCTTTGGCGCTGGCGGAGGCGTCATTGAAGGCCGCTCAGATGACTCCCGCCCTTCCCGTCGCTGGCGTGCACTTGGCTCTTGGGAGGCCTTGAAACAGGTGCGGCGCCAGGTCGTCCCATGCAACGGGCCCCCGAGGTGGTCCTGGTGGAGCAGGGCCACGAAGATGGATGCGACGAGGCTGAGGGCGACCGCTCAGCGCCCGCCGGCCAGAGGGTCGGACACCCGCCGCAGGGTTGGACGTCCACTGCAACCGCGCGAACCCGCAGTCGTGAAAGAGTGAATCCGTGACCGACCGAGGACCGGCTGACGGGTGGCGTACGGGTTGGCGGCACCTTGATTGGCTGAACCCACCCCCGCAGGTCTCCCGCGACCAGGACGACCTGCTGGTCACGGCGGCGGAGGGCAGCGACCTGTGGCGAACCACCTCCTACGGGTTCATCCACGACACAGGCCACGCCCTGCTCGCGGACTTCCCCGACGGGACGGCCGCTGAGGTCACGTTCATCGCTGACTTCTCAGCCCAGTTCGATCAGGCGGGCCTGCTGATCCGTGCCGACGCTGAGCAGTGGATCAAGGCCGGTGTCGAGTTGGCCGACGGCGTCCTGCAGCTAGGAGCAGTCGTCACGCGGGGTGTCTCGGACTGGTCGGTCGCCCCCGTGCCGGAGTGGTTGGGCCACGCCGTCGTCGTACGGGCAAGTCGCAACGGCGACGCACTCACGGTCCGGGCCCGAAGCGGCGACGAAACCTGGCGGCTCGTGCGCGTAGCACCCTTGCCGCCCGGGCCTCTACGCGTGGGACTTCTGTGCTGCGCGCCCACGCGCTCGGGCCTTGTCGTGCGGTTCACCGACCTGCGGCTCGTCGAGGCGGACCAGTCTCTCCACCCCTGAGCAGACCGAGGCGTCGCGGACGAGCGCGCGTATCGGCACCATCGCTCGCAGAGCTGCAGCGCGGACGTTGCTTGCCGACCACGAGCGAACGAGTCCAGACGGAGTGCACATGACTCTCAATAGGACCTGGACCGTCCCTGACATCACGCGTCCTGCTGAGCGCGCGCGTTTTCACGGTGCCGGCTGGAGGCCGTGGTCGCCGAGGGTGCGGTGCGGGGCCAGGTCCAGGCGTACCGCACGATGAGGGCGAGCAGGACCAGCTCCAGCACGACGCCGAGGCCGTAGAAGAGCAGGTAGAACCCACCCGCCACGTTGAAGACGGTGAAGGGGACGAACAGCGAGGCCACGACGAGGTTCGTCGTGCGGTTCACCCGGGCGGGCAACGTCATCGAAAGCACGACCATGAAGATCGGGATGGCCAGGACGGTCAGCACGGTGGTCGAGAAGGTCTGGGAGAGGTCGAACTCGTAGACCTTGCCGTCGAGGATGTCGGTGACGGTGCCGGGGGTGTAGAAGCCGAGGATGTCCACGTAGGCGTAGAGGAGCATGAAGCCCGTCCACGCTGCGGCGAGCTTGGCCTGCACCGGGATCGGTCGATCGACCAGTGCGGTGGCGCTGAGGGGTTGACGTGTGCTCATCATGGGCTCCCTTGTCGTGGTGAGGAATCGGTGCGTCCACGATGACCGGTCGCCACGGCGGACACCTCCGCCCGACGGCTGGATCCCACCTGGCCGAAAGGACGGTCTCTCCCTCGTCCTTTCGGCGGGTCCGCCGGGGCGCACCGGACCCTAGGCTGGGGTCGTGGTCACCGTCGGGCGCTCCATCTGGCACGAGCCGCAGCCTGCTCATGCCCCACCCGTTGGTCGGCTCGACTGGCTGCTGGTGGGAGTCTTCGCGGCCGCCTCGCTGGTCGAGGGGGTCGTCCGGCCGGGTCTGGCCTGGCGACCCCTGGTGACGGTGCTCGCCCTGGCGCTGGTCCCTGCCCTGCTCCGGCGGCGCGAACGCCCGCTGCGGGCTGCGCTGGTCGGGTGGGGCGTCGCCGGGCTGCTCTCGGGCCTCCGACTGGCCGCGCATCCAGGGGACCTCTCGCTCTACTCGATGACTGCCGTCCTGATCCTGCTCTACGCCCTCGTGCGGTGGGGCTCGGGCCGGGAGATGGTTGTGGGGACCGCCTTCGTGACGGTCGTCGTCGCGCTGGGGATGTACGCCTCCTCCACGGGAGCCGCCGACGTCCTCGGCGGGAGCGTCCTGCTGCTGTCGGTCGTCGCCCTCGCGGCGGTGTTCCGCAACCGGGCTGACCTCTGGCACCGCCAGCAGCGTGAGATCCGCAACGAGGAGCGGGTGGGTCTGGCTCGCGAGCTGCACGACATCGTGGCCCACCACGTCTCCGCCATCGCGGTGCAGGCGCAGGCCGGTAGCCTGGTCGTCGGCACCCAGCCCGAGAAGGCTGCCGAGGTGCTGGCCGCGATCGAGTCCGAGGCGTCGCGGACTCTGGCGGAGATGAGGTCCATGGTGCGCGTGCTGCGTGAGGAGGACGCCGTCGCCTACTCACCGCAGCGGGGTGTCGCGGATCTGCCTTCTCTGGCCCGCGCCGACGCGACGCCCACCGTCGAGGTCTCGCTCCAGGGATCGTTGACCCGGCTGGCACGACCCGTGGACGCCGCGCTCTACCGGCTCGCGCAGGAGTCGTTGACCAACGCCGCCCGGCACGCCCGGAGCGCGACTCGCGTCGGAATCGAGGTGCGCCGGGAGGGCGACGCCGTCAGGCTTCGGGTCAGCGACGACGGACGGGCCGAGCCGGGTCCGGCGCCGCAGCCCGGGTTCGGCCTGCTGGGCATGGCCGAACGCGCGCAGCTCCTCGGCGGGTCCCTCTCCGCCGGGCCGGAGCCGGGCGGAGGCTGGTTGGTCGAGGCCGTGCTGCCGGCGGGGGCGACGGCATGAGCGTCCGTGTCGTCGTGGCCGACGACCAGGACCTCGTCCGGACCGGGTTGATGATGATCCTCGACGCGCAACCCGACATCGAGGTCGTGGGAGAGGCGGCAGACGGCCTCGCGGCGCTCGACCTGGCGACCAGGCTGCGGCCCGATGTCCTCCTCGTCGACATCCGGATGCCCGGGCTCGACGGCGTCGAGGTGACGCGGCGTCTGGCCGGACCGGACGTGGCGGACCCGTTGGCGGTCGTCGTGATCACCACTTTCGACCTCGACGAGTACGTCCTCGGCGCGCTGCGCGCCGGCGCCCGCGGCTTCCTGCTCAAGGACGCCGGGCCAGCGCTCCTCGTGCAGGCCGTCCACGCGGCGGCCAACGGCGACGCGCTCATCGCCCCCAACGTCACCCGCCGGTTGCTGGCCACCTTCGCCGAGCAGGCGCCGCTGGCACCCGTTCAGCCCGTCGACCCACTCACCGAACGCGAGGAAGAGGTACTCGCACTGGTGGCACGGGGCCAGACCAACGCCGAGATCGCGACCGAGCTCTTCGTCGGCCTCAGCACCGTCAAGACCCATGTTGCAGCCTTGATGACCAAGCTCGGCGCCCGCAATCGTGTCGAGATCGCTATGTGGGCACACAACACCAGACGCATCAGAGCCGATTAGAGGGCACGGGCCGCAGCGTGGGCACGGGAGGGGACCTGCCCTCAGCCCGCCACAACCCCACAGCCACATGGTCGGACGTCCCGTCCTCAACGCGGCAGAAGCGGAAGTTGCACACTTCCTTCTTTTTCCGGCTGTCCTCAGCGGGTGCGGGCGGTCGTCGGCCGGGTCGTGGCGTCGAGAAGCACTAATGCTCCCGTCTGTGGGGCCGGCCTACCCGGGGCGCTGACGTACGCGATCACCCTGCCAGGTGAGGGGCGCAGCACGTGAGCGCTGGCGAACTCCAGGACCGTGGAGGCAGAGGGGCCCTGCACGTAGATCGTCAGCTGATCATTTTCGACGAAGGGGCCGCGCACCGTCATTCCCGCTCGCGGGTCCGCGGCCGAGGCCCGGGAGAGGATCTGAGGCAGCTCGCGCCACCACATGACAACGGGTTTCTCCGTCCCGTAGGAGCCAAGGACGAGCCGGACTTCGACATGGTCAGGCGGGAGCTGCCCGCGCTGGTATCGGGGCGCTGGAGGCAAGCCGTCTGCGGCGATGGTCCAGTTGTCCGAGCTGCAGGCGCCCTCGCGGCGGGCGACCACGGTGCCCTGCAGGTCGCGAGCCACCAGCTGCTCGAGGTCACACTGGTAGCTGCTGGCTGGCCAGTACCCCTTTGTGGGCCACACGAGTGAGGCCCGCCCGACCTCACCCGGCGAGCTCGGGGTGTCCGCGCGCTCGATGAGCAGCGGGCGACCGGTCTCGTTGGTGACGTTCAGGTACGGATATGGCTCCCGCAACCCGTAGAAAAGCAGCCCCATCAGCGCCAGATAGCCGACGATGCCCACACCGATGATGATGAGGGCGACCCGCAGCGCCTTGCCTGCGACGGCTTGAGTCCCTCTCATCACGCCCCCTGTCTCTGGGCGGCCACGTTAGAAGCGGCAGTGGCTCCGGGCTGCCGATCACCAGACAGTGTGCGGCAATCGTGACCTGACGACTGCTGGTCGCCGGCAACGCGGAGCGTCGCGAACGCGCGGTGAGATCTGACGAGCGCTCACATCGACACGACAACTCTGCGGCAGGTGAGTGCGATGCACTTCCGGAGCGTGCAGGATGTCTGTTCGTGCCTCACGACTCCATGCCGACGCTCGAATCCCGGCTCCGACAGATGGCCTCGGAGGAACAACGTCGGACGGCGACCGAGCTCGCGTCCGTCGTGCTTCCGCTCGCAGAACTGGGTTCGCTTGGACTGCCACCGGGGGGACTTGGTCCTATCGCCGACGCGATTTGGGCCCGGACCAGCATCACGTCAGTAGACGAGGCGCGCCACGCTTTGATGACCATGCCGGAAATGGGCCGGGACGAGGAGCCCGAGGATGTTGCCTCCTGGTTCGCGTTCGGGGCAGTCGTCGCTTGGGTCTACGCGGCCGATGCGAACACGACCTCACCCTCCGACGGGGTCGTCCACACCTTCAACCGCGTGTCCGAACTTCTGGACGCGATCGACGAGGATCTCGGGGATACCCAGCTGCTGAACGAGCTGCTGCTTGTGATGAACGGCATGGGCAGGACGACCGAGCCGTGGGCCACGCTGTCCCGAGGCGTACGGGAAGCCGTCGATCGACTCCGCCCTCGCTAACTCGAGGTTGCCAGAACATCGACACGATCGCTCGGGGAGCGGCAGATCCGTGCGTTACCCGGGAAGATGGATAGGTGACGAGCCGCGATGCCATGAACGCCTACCTCCTTGAATGTGTGGCGTTCTTCGACGAGGTGCGGGACGTAGTTCCGGCCAGCGACTTGGCAGATGCCCGCTCCCTGCTTGATCATGGCGAGCCTGCCGAGGGCGTTTCGATCTTGGCGTGGGTGCTAGCGCAGGAGGGCGTCGCGGTGACGGACGAGATGGCGGCAAGAGTCCGACGCCTGACTGCCGAACTGATCCGGCATCCGCGACCCGACGTCCCTCTGGATGGAGCGCATCGGTGCTCCGGGCAGCCGCGTGCACGTCCATGAGCCGGTGCGGATCTCGTCGCGCGCTGCCCGTTGGGCGGCACCGGTCTACCGCCGCTTCTTCGACCCCGACGGGCGGCCGCGCCGACTGCGCGGGACGGCGGAGTTCTAGGACCCTCAGGCGTAGGGGTCGGTGATCTCGCGCAGCTTGAGCAGCCCCTCGCGCAGCTGGCCCGCGAGCTCCGGACCGAGGTGCTCGGTCCACTCCCGCTCGACCGCCATCACGACCTGCATCGCCTGTCCCGCCGCCTCGCGCCCGCGCTCGGACATCCGGATCAGCCGGGCACGGCCGTCGCTCGGGTCGGGCACGCGCTCGACCAGCCCCTCCCGCTCGAGCGCCGCGACCAGGAGGCTCGCCGTCTGCTTCGTCACCTGCGCGCGGTCGGCCAGCTCGGTCAGCCGCGATCCCTCGTCGGCGATCCGCTGCGCGAGCCGCGACTGCGCCACTGTGACGTCGTACCCCGCCTCGCGCATGGCGCGCTGGACGCGCTCGTCCATCGAGCGGTAGGAGACGAACATGAGCGTGGCGAGGTCCATCGCATCCCTTGACGTAGTCAGCAATGCTGACCATTATGGTTAGCATTGCTGACGATCATAGGCGAGGTGCCCCGTGACCAGACTTCCTCCCGTGCGCGTCGTGCGCGCGGCCAGCGGGGTGCGGACCGCGATCCAGGGACTGTCCAGGCGCATGGTGCCGCCGGAGGTCGGGGCGCTCGAGCTGGGCGCGGCCTTCATGGCGACCCAGGCGGCGTACGCCGTCGCGCGGCTCGGCGTCGCCGACGCCCTGTCTGCCGGGCCGCGCTCCGCCGCGGACGTCGCTGCCGACCTCGGGACGGACGCGGACGCGACCTTCCGGCTCCTGCGCGCCAGCGCGACGTACGGCATCGTCCGCCACGTCGGCGACCGCTTCGACCTCACGGCCGTAGGTCGCACGCTCCTCTCCGCCGCACCTGGCTCGATGAGGTCCGTGGTGCTGATGATCGGCGACCCGCGCTACCAGGCGGTGTGGGGCCAGCTGCCCGAGGCGGTGCGAACCGGCGGTCCCCGCGCCGAGGCGGTGCACGGCGTCTCGATGTGGGAGCTGCTCGACCGCGATCCCGACTACGCGCAGGACTTCAACGACGCGATGGGCCGGCTGACGCAGCTCGACTGGCCGACGGTCGAGGCGGTCTACGACTTCACACCCTTCGGCACGATCGTCGACGTCGGCGGCGGGCACGGACAGCTGCTCGCGCTGATGCTCGGTGCGGCACCGGCCGCCGACGGCGTGCTGCTCGAGCAGCCGAGCATGGTCGGACCAGCCGAGAAGCACCTCGGCGACGCCGGCCTGCTGGACCGTTGCCGCCTCGTCGGCGGCTCGTTCTTCGAGACTGCGCCCGACGACGGCGACCTCTACGTCCTGCGGCGGGTCGTGCACGACTTCGACGACGACACAGCAGTCGAGCTGCTCACCAACCTCCGCCGGCACATGCCGCCCGGAGCGACGCTCCTGTTGATGGAGAGCGTCGTACCGGCTGGCGACGAGCCGCACTTCGCCAAGTCGCTCGACCTCGACATGCTGCTCTTCGTCGGTGGTCGTGAGCGCACGGAGGCGGAGTTCGCCGCGCTGCTCGCCCACGCCGGCTTTCGGATGACCCGCGTCGTACCGACCATCTCGACGATCTCCCTCGTCGAAGCCCGACCGGAGGCCTGACATGGACCTCCTCGCCCAGCTCTGCACAGCGGTCACCGCCGTCATCCTGATCGCCGTCTTCCCCTTCGAGGCGTTCCTCATCGACCGGCCGTGGGTGCAGCGCTTCCTCTGCATCGAGCCGCACGGCATCGCCAACGTCCACCTCTGGTCGTTCTGCATCGGCGCCCGCAACGCGCTCGCCGGGATCGGCGCGCTCGTCGGGCTCTGGATCCTCCACTACGGCGACGAGTCGACCGGCGTCACCGTGGTGGTCACCGTGCTGATCTACATGCTGCTGTCGTCGCTCGCCATGGGCGTCGCCGACCTGCTCGGCTTCTGGCGACCGCGCGGCGGCAGCGTCCGCGGAACCGTCGCCTCGTCCGTGCTGCCGGCGTTCTCCCTGCTGGTGATCGCGGTCTGAGCAGTTCAGCGGCGCATCAGCAGCGCCGAGTCGCCGAACTCGTGCCAGACATAGCTCGCTCATCGGCATGACAGGGAGAGTGCTTCTGCGTTCCCTGGCCGCGCTGGGCCGACCCCGCCCACTGCGGCACGACTGCCGGGTTCTCCGGTCACCGCAGGTCAGCGGGTTCCAGCCATACGCCACGAGGGCGTGGAGCGGCTGAACCTTCGTTCGAGATCTCGCGCGACGAGGCCCGCCGGGCGGAGCGACGGGGACAGTTCATTGGACCGCAGCGGCGCTCTCCCGCAAGACTGCCGGTGTGTCCGCAGCCTTGCGAGTCATCGGCGAAGGGAGCGGACGCTCACGGGTTGGTGGATCACAGGCCCATCGTCACCGGCGTGGCTGGGATGTCACCGGCGATCAACGCCGCCAGAGGTGTGGCGATGTCGCGAGGGGAGAACAGGTCGGGTCCGTCGTATCCGGCGATGTCCGAGTGCCGCCACCAACGCATCTCGCTGATGTGCTCGGCGGCCAGCTCGTCATCGGACAGGGCGCCTCGGGCCTCGAAGAGCGTCGTGCGGACGAGGAAGTAGTCGTTGACCAGCTCGTCGTAGCCGTCCGGACGGCCGGGGGTCGCGACTTCCTGGTGCCAGACGTGCGGCGGATCAGTGTCGACGACGAGGCCCGTCTCCTCGTGCAGCTCGCGGCGCAGAGCCTCCAGAGGCAGCTCACCCCGCTCGACGCCGCCCCCGGGGGCCGCCCACACGCCCGTCGCGCCGGTCGGGACCGTCGGGTGCGGAAAGCTGAAGCGGCACAGGAGGACCCGGTCGCCGTCGGCGAGAATGAGAGCCCGAACTGCGTGTCGACGTCTCGCCGTGGCAGGCATCTCGTTCACCAAGAGATGATCAGGGCGTCAGGGGCAGGCCGCAAGTCGGCCCCACCCCGAACACGACCAAGGAGAACACGCATGCAGCCACGCACTCTCGGCACCGGGGGCCTCGAGGTCTCCGCCCTCGGCCTCGGCTGCATGGGCATGAGCCAGTCCTTCGGCCCCCGACCCCCACGGGACGAGATGGTCACGTTCCTGCGCGCCGCGGTCGAGCGTGGCGTCACCCTCTTCGACACCGCCGAGGTCTACGGCCCGTTCCACAACGAGGAGCTCGTCGGCGAGGCGCTGCAGCCGGTTCGCGACGACGTCGTCATCGCCACGAAGTTCGGCTTCGCCTTCGACGAGAACGGCGCGCAGACGGGCGTCACGAGCCGGCCCGACGACATCCGCGCCGCCGTCGACGGCTCGCTGCGACGACTGCGCACCGACGCCATCGACCTGCTCTACCAGCACCGCGTCGACCCCGATGTCCCCATCGAAGAGGTCGCCGGCACCGTCAAGCAGCTCATCGAGGCCGGCAAGGTGCACCACTTCGGCCTGTCCGAGGCAGGAGTCGGCACCATCCGGCGCGCCCACGCCGTGCAGCCCGTCACGGCGTTGCAGAGCGAGTACTCCCTCTTCTGGCGCGAGCCGGAGGAGGCGATCCTGCCCGCCCTCGAGGAGCTCGGGATCGGCTTCGTCCCGTTCAGCCCGCTCGGGCGGGGCTTCCTCACGGGAAAGGTCACCGCCGCCACGGAGTTCGGCGAGGGGGACATCCGCGCCTCGCTGCCGCGCTTCGAGCGGGAGGCCCTGCAGGCCAACCTCGCCCTCGTCGACCTCGTCACCGCGGTCGCCGAGCGCAAGGGCACGACGGTCGGTCAGGTAGCGCTCGCCTGGCTGCTCGCGCAGCATCGGTGGGTCGTGCCGATCCCCGGGACCCGGCGGCTCGAGCGACTGGACGAGAACCTCGGTGCTGCCGACCTCGTCCTCACGGACGAGGACCTTGCCGAGCTCGACGCCGCCTCGACCGGCGTGCAGGTCCTCGGCGACCGCTACCCCGAGGCGATGCAGCGCATGATCGACCGCTGAGCCCCCCGCACAGCGGCCGGCCCGGACACCCGTGAGAGGGTGCTCGCCATGACCGGGGAAGCGCAGACGGACCGTAAGGTCGTGCTCGAGTCGACCCGCCTGCTCCTGCGGCCGTGGCGGGTCTCCGAGGCCGGCGTCCAGCGTCAGCTGTGGACCGAGCGCGACCCGCGCGTGCCGCCGCACCGGCGCATCGACGCGGACGGGCACCCCACGCTCCTCGAGCTCGAGCACTCGATCCGCACCGCGGATCCTTCCTCGACAGGCCTGCTGGCGGTCGAGCGCAAGGCCGAGGGCGATGTCATCGGCTACTGCGGTCTCGTGGACAGCGGACGCGGGGCCGACGCGGAGCCGGAGCTCGCGTTCGAGCTGCTGCGGCGCGTCTGGGGTCAGGGCTACGCGACCGAGGCCTCGGTCGCCGTCCTCGACTGGGCGAGATCGCTGGGCCACGAGCGCATCTGGGCCACGGTCTGGGACTGGAACGCTGCCTCACGGCGGGTGCTGGCGAAGGTCGGTTTCGTCGAGACCGACCGCAGGGAGGTGCACCCGGTCCACGGCACCACGCTCTTCACCGTGAGAGAGCTCTGAGCCGACCCGCCCCCGAACCGCCGCCCCCGAACCGCCGCCCCCGAACCGCCGCCCCCGAACCGCCGCCCCCGAACCGCCGCCCCCGAACCGCCGCCCCCGAACCGCCGCCTCAGAGCTGGGCCCTGAGCACGTCGATCTCGCACCCGGGCGCAGCAGGATCGAACCCGTGCTCGACGAGCCAGCGGATCGCCGTGAGGCTTCGGAGCGACCACCACGCGCGCACCACGTCGAGGTCGACGGCATCCGCGCCGTAGCCGGCGACGACGTCGTCGAGGTGCTCCGGGTGCCCCAGCGTCAGGCTCGAGATGTCGTACATCGCATCGCCCTGACCCGCCTCGGACCAGTCGAGGATGCCGGTGACCTCGTCTCCCTCGACGAAGACGTGGGCCACCTGCAGGTCGCCGTGCATGAACACCGGCGTCCACGGTCGCAGCGCGGCCTCGGCGAGCTCACGGTTGCGCTTGACGAGGTCGGCCGGCAGGACGTCGTTCGTCAGGAGCCACGTGCACTCGACGTCGAGGCTCGCCGCCTTCTCGTCCAAGCTCTTCCCGGACCACGCGGGCAACGGCGCGTCGTGCAGGACGCGGAGCGCGGCACCTGCCGCGGTCCACGCCGCGCCCGAGGCGGTCGACGGCCGGCCCAGGCGACCCAGCGCCACTCCGGGCAGCGCCGCGAGCGCGAGCACGGGCGGCCGGCGCCACAGGATCTCGGGGGTCGGGACCGGCGCCAGCGTCATCGCCTCGACCTCGACGTCGGAGTACGTCTGGTCGCCGTCGACCTTGAGGAACACGTCGCCGACGCGGAGCGTCGCGCGCGCCTGATGAGCCACCACGACCTCGACCTCGTCCACGTCCGTGTCCACGTCGGTCAGTGTCGCGTACGCAGCGAGCAGTGCCCACCCGTTTGTCGACCGGGGCACGAGGTAGCAGGTGGCCAGGGCGCCGCAGCACGACGGTGCCGCCGCGCCACCGCGACGTCACCGGACCCCGGGAGTTCCACCTACCCGGCGGGGTGGGCGCGCGCCCAGGCCACGATCTCGTCCGGCGAGTTGATGGCCGTGCCGTCGTCGAGCACGAGCACGGGGACGAAGAACGACCCGGTCAGGGCGTGCACCTCGCGACGAACCTTGCGCTGCAGGAACGTCGGGAGATGCTCCTGTCCTCGTGCCTTGACCACCTCGGGGCTGTGGCCGGCGTCGACCAGGGCTTGGTGCGCCTTGTGGCAGTCGTGGTGGTCGCTTCCGCCGGTGCCCCAGCAGATGTACAGCCTCATGAGCGTCTCCTCTGCCGGTGCCGGCCGGGCTGGCACCGATCCTAGACCGCACGCCGCGTCAGCGGCTGGGAGTCACGCCTTCGCCGCGAACATCCCGAGGCGGTCGGTGCCGAGCAGCGGGAAGACCGTCGACGACGAGAGCTGCGCACGCTTCTCGAGCGCCTCGGCGAGGATCGTCCGGTAGTCGGTGGTCCCCGCGAGGTCTCCGTTGTCGAGGTTGGCGGCAGCGAGGCCGGGCCAGCGGCCGTAGACCTGTCCGCCGCGCACGCCGCCGCCCATGACGAGAGAGACGTTGCCATGCCCGTGGTCGAGGCCGCCCGAGCCGTTCTGAGCGACGCGGCGACCGAACTCGCTGAGCGTCACGAGGGTCACGTCGCTCATCTGTGCGCCGAGGTCCTGGTTGAAGGCGGCGAGCGCCTGACCGAGCTCGGTGAGCTGGCGGAACATCCAGCCCGAGTCGCTGGAGCCGAGGCCCGAGTGCATGTCCCAGTTGCCGACGTCGATCGTCGCGGCGCGCAGCCCGATGCGGGCCTTGATGAGCCGCGCGAGGTCGCGCAGGGAGTCGCCGACGGCGCCCTTGGGGTATGCCGCCCCGTTGGCCGGGGTGTAGCCGGCCGCCTTGAGGGGTGACATCGTCGACAGCGCCCCGAGCGTCGCCTTCGCGGGCGCCGCGAGCGCAGCGGGCGCCCCGGCATACAGGGCGTTGAGGGCGGTCGTCCAACGGGCCTGCTCCTCGGGGGTGCTGGCCCCGCTGAGGCTGAAGCTGTCGACGGTGCGGATCGCGACCTCGGGGTTCGGGCCGATCATCGACTGGGGTGTCGTCGCCGACCCGACCGACGCGGACGCGAACGTCGAGACCGGGCCGCTCAGCCCGATCATCCGGTCGAGCCAGCCGGTGCGCAGCGACGAGCCGGGCGCGGCGTTCTCCATCGTGGCCATGGCCTCGAAGTGCGAGCGCGTGGGGTTGACCTGGCCGACCGCGTGGACGGCCGCGAGCCCGCCGGCGTCCCAGATCGGCTTGAGCGGCGCGAGGGCCGGGTGCAGGCCGAACATGCTGTCGAGCTTGATCGCCCGCGAGGCGGGGATCGCGATCGTGGGCCGCGCCGTGACGTACGCGGGGTCCCCGACGGGGGCCACGGCGGACAGGCCGTCGAAGCCGCCGCGCAGGCTGAGGATGACGATGGTGTCGCCGGTGTATGCCGTCCCGGCGAAGGCGAGCTGCGTCGCGGCGCTGGGGCCGGCGACGCCCACGACGGCGCCGAGCGCCCCGAGCGCCGAGGCGCCGGCCAGCAGCGTGCGGCGCGACACCTGGGAGGTGAGCGCCTCGCCCTGCGGGCAGCCGCACCCCTCCGCGATGACGGCGGGGCGCGACGAGGGCTGGGACGCAGGCGCGTTCGTCGGTGTGGTCATGGTCGTCCTCAGCGAGTCGCGAAGTTCGGGGAGTCGAGCAGGAGCGCGACGACGGACGGCAGCCGCCACGTCACGGCGGCCGACCCGGCCTTGAGCGTGTCGCCCGGCGCGTGGTCGAGAAAGCGGCAGATCGCGTCGCGCTGCGCGGTGGTCAGCGTGATGAGCAGCTTCGCGGCGAGCGCGGTGACGAGGGCGGCATACGTCGTCGGCAGCGGCGACGGCACGAGCGTCGTGAGGTCGGGGCGCTTCATCGCCTTGAGCGTCCAGCCGCCCGCGAGGCTGAGGTGGAAGTTCCAGCGGTTGAGCGTGCTCGACGCGCCGTTCCAGGCGGTGGCGACGTCCGGGTAGCCGTTCGGGGCGGGCCAGCCCATCGGCGCCTGCCCGAAAGAGCCCATCTGCCAGAAGAGGCTGCGCAGGTCGCTCGTCACCCCGGCCGCCGGCACGGGCTCGGGGGTCAGGCCGAGGATCCGGCACGACGCGAGGGCGTCCTCGTAGGGCGTGCGGATCTTCTGCCCGGTCGACGCCGCGAACTCGGGGGAGAGGAAGAGGGCCCGCAGCACCGGCGCGATGGCCGTGCCGTTCGCGAGGTAGACCTGGGCGAGCTTGCTGACGAGGGTCGCCGGGGGCGTGTCGCTGACGTAGCGCGTGACGAGCTTCGTCGCGATGCGGGTCGCCGTGGCCGGGTGGTTCGCGAGGTAGTTGAGGTAGAGCGTGGCCACGGTGCTGCCGCTCTCGGGTGTCGCGTTGGGGTCGCTCCAGCCGAGCACCTTGACGGTCCCGACGTGACGCCGGTTGGGACGGTAGTAGTAGAGACCCGACTCGGAGTCGACGCTGAGGCCGGTCAACGCGAGGGCCGACATCTTGACGTCCGCCTCGGTGAACGTCCCGATGCCCACGGTGTGCAGCTCGAGCAGCTCGCGGCCGTAGTTCTCGTTGGGCACCCTCTTCGTGCTGTCGGCGTTGTCGAGCACCTTGAGCATCGACGGGTGCCGTGCGGCGGCGTTGAGCATGTCGGAGTACTTGCCGAGCGCGTGCTTGCGGATGACGTCGCGCTGGAAGAGGTGCGAGCTGTCCCAGACCTCGCTGCTCGGGACCGGGACGACGAGGTGGTTGGTCCAGAAGTCGACGACCGTCTCGAGCAGCTGGCGGCGGGAGAAGAGCGCCCGGGCCAGGTGTGCCTCGACGAGGTCCATCATGACCGTCCACGTGTCGCCGCCCTCGAGGCGCTCGCGCACCTCCCACGTCTTCCACCCCAGGCGGGGCCAGCGCTTGAGCATGGTGTCCATGGCCGTGTCGGGCACCTTGGTCAGGGGGGCGAGCTGGGCGTCGAGCCACGCCGTCGTGCCCGTCGTGCGCACCTCGGACACCAGTGCCGCGGTCGGCCCGAAGGTGGCGCGCCGCAGCAGGTGGAGCACGGGGTCGGTCGTCGTGGCCGCCACCATCAGGCTCGGAGCCGCCGAGGTCGCCGCCGAGGTCGCCGCCGAAGTCTTCGCCGAGGTCTTCGCCGCGGACGCGGTCGTCGCCGTGGCCACGGCGAGCGCTGCGCCGCCGCCGAGCCCGGACAGCACGCGTCGCCGCGCCGGCGAGGCGGCCGACGGAGACTCGGGGGAGTGAGCGGTCATGCGAGGGACGGTACCCACCGGATCGGGCGTTGGCTCCGTTATCGGACATTTCGGTCAGCGTTCCCGAGCGGGTCGCAGGCGGGGCCGCTCCGGTAGCCTCCGGCCCATGCCGAGCGTGCCGCGATGATCGCCGACGAGACGCTGCGCCGGATGGTCGACGAGCTGACCGTCGTGCACGGGGTGGTCGGAGTCCTGCTCGGCGGCAGCCGGGCCCGAGGAGACGCGCTGCCGACGTCCGACGTCGACCTCGGCGTCTACTACGAGGGCACCCCCGACACCGTCGGGCTGAGCCGGCTCGCGAGCCGGTGGTCGGGGCGTGACGTCACGGTGGGCGAGCCCGGTTCGTGGGGTCCGTGGGTCGATGCCGGTGGCTGGCTCGACGTCGAGGGCACCGCCGTCGACTGGATCCTGCGCGACGTCGATCGTGTTGCAACGCAAGCTGATCGGGCGGCCCGGGGTGAGTTCGCCTTCCACCCGCAGGCAGGTCACCCGCTCGGCTTCCTCGACGTGTCGTATGCCGCCGAGCTGGCCACCGGGGTCGTCCTGGCCGACCCGTCCGGTCGGCTCGCGTCCCTCCGGACGGTCGTGACGGCATACCCCGTCGCCCTGCGCGACGCGATGGTCGGCGCCCTGTGGGAGGCCGACTTCCTCGTCGGCGCGGCCGGGAAGGGCGCCCGGCGCGAGGACACGTCCTACGTGTCGCTGGCGCTGGCCCGGGCGGTCCTGCTCTGCGCGCACGCGCTGCACGCCGACGCCGGGCGCTGGGTGACGAACGAGAAGGGCCTCGTGCCCGCCGTGGCGAGCCTGCCCGGGGCGCCGGCCGGCTTCTCGCGGGACGCCGCGCTCGCCCTGGGCTCGCTGGGCGCCACCGAGGACTCGCTCACCGCTGCCGTCGAGTCCGTGACGCGCCTGGTCGACGCGACCCGCGCTGCGCTCGGCGACCGCTGACCGGAGCGCTCGCGGGAGGCCGCCGCAGCACGGAGTCCAGCACGGAATCCTCTGCACGGTGGTCTGTCGGTGGCGGGCACGCGAAGGTTCGTTCGTTAGCCTGCTGGAATGACCGACGCCCCCAGGACCGACCCTGCCCCCAAGGCCGAGTCGCCCTCGGGCGATCCGCGTGCCGACCGCGTCGGGGCCGCCGTCAGGACGTGGCAGCGCACGCTCGTCGACCTCGGCGGACGCAACACGCTCCTCTGGTACCGCGACCTCCCCTCCGGCACCCTCGACCTGACGACCGCGCACCCCGGCGGGGTCTCGATGCTGCTCGCCGGCCGTCGCACGCGGCTGTCCGACCTCGTGCGCGAGCCCGCGGCCTTCGAGGAGGCCCGCCGCCGGGCGCGCGCCATCCGGTCCAAGGCGCTCGAGCTGCGCGAGGAGCGGGGCATCGCGGCCGGCTTCGTCGCTATCGGCATGGCCACGTGGTCCGTGCCGCGGGCCGCGCGTCCGCCGGCCTCGCCCGTGCTGCTGCGCTCGTGCGTGCTGCGTCCCACCGGCGCCGCCCAGGAGGACTTCGAGATCGACCTCGGCCCCGAGGCGGAGCTCAACCCCGTGCTGCGCGAGTACCTCCGCTCAGAGCAGGGCATCGAGATCGACGGCGACGCGCTCGCCGACCTCGCCACGGCGGGCAACGGCTTCGACCCCTACCCCGTGTATGCCGCGCTCGGCCACGCGTGCGAGCGCGTGCCCGAGTTCGAGATCACCCCGCGGCTCGTCCTCGGCACCTTCTCCTACGCCAAGCTCCCGATGGTCGCCGACCTCGCCCTGCAGGGCGACACCCTCGCCAACCACGACGTCGTCGCGGCGCTCGCTGGCGACGAGTCGGCACTCGCGGCCGTGCGGCTGCGCCTGCCGGCGAGCGATCCCGACCCCGACCCGGAGCACGAGTACCTCGTCCTCGACGCCGACTCCTCCCAGCACGCGGCCATCGACGCCGTACGCGCGGGCGCCCACCTCGTCGTCAAGGGACCTCCCGGCACGGGCAAGTCGCAGACCATCGTCAACCTCATCGCCTCGCTCGCGGCCGAGGGCAAGTCGACGCTCTTCGTCGCCGAGAAGCGCGCCGCCATCGACGCGGTGCTCAGCCGCCTCGACCGGCTCGGGCTCGGTGACCTCGTGCTCGACGCCTACGACGGGCCGACGAACAAGCGCGCGACCGCGCAGCAGTTCGCCAGGAGCCTCGACGCCGCGGTCGAGAACGACACCCCCGAGACCGATCGCACGACCTCGACGCTGCGCGACCGGCGGGCTCGCCTGCAGAAGCACGTCGAGGCGCTCCACGCCGTGCGCGACCCGTGGGGCGTGTCCGCGCACGACGCCCAGGAGGCGCTCGTCGAGCTCGGCACGCGCACGCCTCCGCCGACGTGCCACGTGCGCCTCGGCAGCCGCGACCTCGCGGGCCTGAGCCGCCCGCGCGCCGTCGAGCTCGGCCGACGGCTGCGTGACGCGGCCGGCCTCGGCGCCTGGACCCGGGACGGCGACGACCCGTGGTTCGGCGCCCGCATCCTCACCGCCGACGACGCGGCTCGCGCGCTCGACGTCACGACGCGGCACAGCACGAGCGGCCTCGACGAGGCAGCCCGTCAGCTCAACCGGATCCTCTCGGAGTCCCGTGTGCCCGAAGCGAACTCGCTCGAGGACTGGAAGTCGGCCTTCGCGACGATGTCGAGCGTCCGCGAGACTCTCGAGGTCTTCCGGCCCGAGGTCTTCGACATCCCGCTCAAGGAGCACATCGCCGCCACGGCGACGCGCGACTGGCGCGAGGCGCGCGACGTCGACATGGGGTGGCTCGACCGGTGGAAGATCCGTCAGCAGACCAAGCGACTCCTGCGCCCCGGCCGCCCACCGGCCAACCTCCACGAGGAGCTGGTGTCGGCCAGCGAGCAGCGCGAGCACTGGTTCGAGCTCGTCGGTGGGGGCGGTCGGCCCGAGATCTCGCCGCGCCTCGACGAGGGGCTGGCACTGCTGGCCGACCTCACCACCGACCTCGAGTGGCTCGACAACCGGCTCCAGGCCGGGCCCGACGGGAGGACGCTGACGTCCCTTCCGCTTCGCGACCTGCGTGACCGGCTCGCCGCGCTCGCGAGCCGACCCGACCGGATCGCGGTGCTGCCCCAGGTCACGTCGGCCCTCGACGAGCTGCGCTCGAACGGGCTAGGCCCGGTCGTCGACGACCTCGCTGCCCGTGGGATCCCCACCGACCAGGTCACGGCCGAGGTGGAGCACGTGTGGTGGGCCTCCCTCGCCCAGGAGATCACCGTCCGCGACCCGGCCTACGGCGCCCACGACGGCGCCGGCCTGCGCCGCGACGTCACCGAGTTCGCCGAGGCCGACCGGGCCCACCAGTCGGCGACCGTCGACCGGGTGCGCGCCGCGGTCGCCCGCAACATCCGCGAGGTCCTCGCCGACCACCCGGCCCACGAGGCGCTCGTGCGCGCCGAGGCCGGCAAGGCCCGACGGCACAAGCCGCTGCGCGACCTCATGCCGCAGGCGTCGGCGACGCTCACGGCGATCAAGCCGTGCTGGGCGATGAGCCCGCTCGTCGTGGCGTCGACGCTCCCGCCCGGCCGCTGGTTCGACGTCGTCATCTTCGACGAGGCCTCGCAGGTGCAGCCGGCCCAGGCGATCTCGGCGATCTCGCGCGCCCGGCAGGTCGTCGTCGCCGGTGACGAGCGCCAGCTCCCGCCGACGAACTTCTTCACCGTCGTGTCCGACGACGAGTCCGACGCGTCGGCCCCCGCCGACGAGACCCTCACGGAGGGCTTCGAGTCGGTGCTCGACGTGCTCGCCGCAGCCCTGCCGACCCGCAACCTCACGTGGCACTACCGCAGCCGCGACGAGCGCCTCATCGCCTTCGCCAACGACGCGATGTACGACGGTCGCCTCACGACCTTTCCCGGCACCTCGCTCGAGTCGGCCGTGACGTTCGAGCCGGTCGACGGTCAAGCGGTCGTCCAGCCCGGCGTCGACACCATCGAGACGACCGACGGCGAGGTGGCCCGCGTCGTCGAGCTCGTCCTCGAGCACGCCCGCACCCGACCCGCCGAGTCGCTCGGCGTCATCGCCCTCGGCATCAAGCACGCCGACCGCCTCGAGGAGGCGATCACCGAGGCGCTGCGCACCGCGCCCGACGTCGCCGCCTTCTTCGACGACTCCCGCGACGAGCGCTTCTTCGTCAAGAACCTCGAGCGCGTCCAGGGCGACGAGCGCGACGCGATCATCCTGTCGATCGGCTACGGCAAGACGCCGCACGGCCGGGTCCTGCACCGCTTCGGCCCGCTCAACAACGAGGGCGGCGAGCGACGGCTCAACGTCGCCATCACCCGCGCCCGCGCCCGGATGACCGTCGTGTCGGCGCTGCGCGCCGTCGACCTCGACCCCGATCGGCTCAAGGCGCGCGGCGCACTCATGCTCCGTGACTTCCTCGCGTACGCCGAGAGGCGCGGTGGCGTCGGCGACGACGACACCCTCTTCGCCTCGGCCCCGACCACCGTCGACCCCCTGCGGCACGACCTTGCCGAGCGCCTGCGCCGCCAGGGCCTCACGGTGCACGAGGACTACGGAACCGCGACCCACCGCATCGACATCGCCGTCGAGGACCCCTACCACCGGGGTCGGGCCCTCGTCGCCGTCGAGACCGACGGGAGCAGGTATGCGGCCCTGCGCAGCACGCGCGACCGTGACCGCCTGCGCCCCGAGCAGCTCGCCCGCCTCGGCTGGGTGCACGAGCGGGTCTGGAGCACGGACGTGTTCCGTGACCCCGCGCGCGAGATCGCCCGCATCGTGACGCTCGCGCGCACGTCGTCGCCGCCCCGCGAGACCGAGCCGGGTGCGTCGACCGGGTCGACGCCCGACGAGGCAAGCGGCTCGACCGGCGGCGCCGACGGTGTTGGGGCGACCTCCGACGGCTCCCGTGCGGCGGCGGACACGACGTCCCCGGACGGGTCCGGCGCCTCGACGGCCGAGCCCGCCCCGGCCCCGAAGCGCAAGCGGCGCAGGGTGTTCCGCAAGGGGACCGGTGCCGCGGACAGCACGCCCGAGGTCGACGCGAGCGAGCCGGGCGCAGCTCTCGGCCGCAGCAGCGACGAGCTCGACCTCGGCTGGGGCGAACGCCCCTCCGGGTCAGGTCTCGGCGACCGATGGCTCGAGGAGCAGCGACCCCCGCACTACGAGTGACCTGAGCTGACCTCCTGACACCCCGGCGCGGCAGCCGGGGCACCCGGAATGCCGTGACCTCGCGCGGCGTTGTGGGCCTCATGAACACGACGACACCGTTCTCGCTGCGCCTCTCCTGGGCCCAGGGTCTCTTCGAGCGAGGTGACCACGTGGCCGCCGCGAGCGCCCTGGCCGAGCTCGTCGACGAGGTCGAGTCGTCGCGCACGGCCGGGGCCGTCGACGACGGCGTGCTCCACTCCGTCACGGACCTGCGGCTCATGCTGGCCCGCGCCTACTTCCAGTCGGCCCAGCTCGGACGGGCCGAGGCGACCCTCAACGAGGTCATCGAGCAGTCGCCGACCGACTCCTACGCGCACCTGCTGCTCGGCCGCACGCTTCAGCGTGCGGGTCGGCACGCCGAGGCCGCGCGTCCGCTCGCCCTCGCCGAGGTGCTCGGCGACTACGAGCGCCCCGAGGCCTACGGCAGCGCCACCGGCGTCACTGGTCCCACCGACCCCGCCTGACCCGCCACCCCGTCGAGTGGCCCCGTCGTCACACGGGACGTGTGCACCCACCCTCGAGTGGCCCCGTCGTCACACGAGACGGGTGCGCCCACCCTCGAGTGGCCCCGTCGTCACATGTGACGGGTGGTGCGGGGAGGCCACTCGACGTGGGGGTCGAGTGGGCACTTCGGTACCGGGACGGGGCCGCTTGGCCCTGGGGGCGTACGAAGGTGCCCACTCGACGTGGGGGTCGAGTGGGCACTTCGGTACCGGGACGGGGCCGCTTGGCCCTGGGGGTGTACGAAAGTGCCCACTCGACCTGATGGTCGAGTGGGCACTTCGGTTCGTGTCGAGGATCAGCGGGCGCGGAGGCTGTCGCGGATCTCGGTGAGGAGGATGACCTCCTCGGAGGGGGCCTCGGGCTCGGGCTCGACACCCGCCTTGCGTCGCTCGGCGAGGTGGTTCATCGGGACGACGACGATGAAGTAGACCGCGGCGGCCACGATGACGAAGCTGATCAACGCTGTGAGGAACGCGCCTAACGCGACCCCGCCGGGCCTGTAGTCGGAGAAGTTCGGGGTGCCACCGAGCTTGCCGAGCAGGTCCATGATGACCTTGACGAAGGCGTCCACCACCTTGGCGAACGCGGTGCCGATGACGACGGCGACCGCGAGGTCGACGACGTTGCCCCGCATCAGGAAGTCCTTGAAACCCTTGATCATGCGCGTCCCTTTCTGTGCCCCCGGACGGGGTGATCTCGATGCCTCGGGGTCGGATCGCGACCCGCCCCCGAGCGTCCTGCCTGTCTGCTGAGCCTGCGGCCCGTGTGCGACGCTGCGACGAGAGTGGCGCGTGAGGCGACACTCCGGGCATCCCGAAGCCTACTGCGCTGGTCCCGACCCGCGGCGGACGGCGACGACCAGACTCTGACCGGCCTCGAGAGCGCTGAGGCCCCGCGCCACCTCGGCGGCCTGTGTCGGGTCGAGAGCCAGGGTCACTCGCGCAGGCGCGCCCGAGCCGAGTCCGGTCGACTCCTCCGGAGCGCGGACGGTGAGGACGACGACGTCGGTCGCGGCCCGCGTGCCGGATCCGGTGGCGTAGAGGTCGACGTGGTCACCCGGTCGGACCCCGACCGAGGCGGCGTCGAGGACGGGGACACTGAGGGCCACGCGGCCGGCGGGCTGGCCCGCGAGCAGGTCGCGCCCGACGAGACGCTCCGGCGTCACGACCTCTCGGGCCGAGAGGGGAGCGGCGGCGGACCGGCCCACCACCTCCTCCACCCTCGACAGCGCCGTCACGGGCCGCTGCCCGTCCGGGCGGGCACTGAGCGCGACGTCGTCGGACCCGATCGTCTGGCCGGCCGCGACGTCCCGGGCCATGACGACGGTCGGCACGCCCGCACCTCCGGCGGGCGTGGGGCGCAGGGCAGCGACCGTGACGAGCACCGCCAGCGCGGCGAGGCCCGCCGCAGCCCACCGTCGCCAGCGCGCGCGCCGGGCCCGGCGTCGCCGGGGACCGTCGGGCCACGCCGCCCGGCCCCGCTCGCGACGCCACGAGGATCCCCACCGCCCGCCGGCCATGATCAGGGGAGCGGGAAGGGCAGCTCGAGGCCGTCGAGGCTTCGGCGGCACGGGCAGGTTGCCGTCGCGTCGGGCTCGTGGGCGGGCATCTGGCCGATCGCGTCACGCAGGATCGAGGTGAGGTGCTCGACGTTGGTCGCGAAGACCCGCAGCACCTCCTCGTGCGTGACGGCGTCGCCGCCCTCGACGCCGGCGTCGAGGTCGGTGACCATGGCGATCGTCGTGAAGCACATGGCCAGCTCGCGGGCCAGGGCCGCCTCGGGCATCGTCGTCATGCCGACGATGCCGAACCCGGCTCGCTGGTGCATGAGCGACTCCGCGCGGGAGGAGAACCGCGGCCCGTTGACCACGACGAGAGTGCCGTCGGTGACGACCTCGAGCGCCGAGAGCCGGGCCGCGTCGACGGCGACCTGGCGGCCGTTGGGGCAGTACGGGTCGGCGAACCCGACGTGGACGACGGGCCCCTCGGCCTTGTAGATCGTGTGGGCCCGACCCCACGTCCGGTCCACGACCTGGTCGGGCACGACGATGGTGCCCGGCCCGTGCTCGGGCCTGAGCGACCCGACCGCACAGGGGGAGAGGATCTGGCGGACGCCGACTGCCCGCAGAGCCCAGAGGTTCGCGCGGTAGTTGACGCGGTGCGGCGCGAAGCGGTGGTCCTTGCCGTGTCGAGCGACGAAGGCGACGCTGCGGCCCTCGACCTCACCGATGACGAGGGGTTCGCTCGGGCGCCCGAACGGGGTCTCGACGTCGACGGTCTCGTAGTCGTCGAGGAACTCGTAGAGGCCGGACCCGCCGATGACGCCGATCTCGGCGCGCGGACCGTCGAGGGGCTCGCCGGGCGCGCCCGGGACGGCGGGGTCGGACAGGGTCGTCTGCTCAGTCGTCATGCGAGGAGCCTAGGGCGGGCACCCGGCCCGCCGGACGGCATACGCCCTCGGGTGGGGACAACGTCCCCCGAGATCAGGAGGCTGTGGACGACGAGCCGGACGTCGACCCCGTCCCAGACGAGGTGGACGCGGTCTTCGACGGCGTCGACGTGCCGGAGCCGCCTGACGAGCCGCCCGACGAGCCGCCCGACGAGCCGCCAGACGAGTCGGAGGACGACGAGGTCGACGACGAGCCGCCGTCCTTCTTCTTCTCTCCCGAGCCCGCACCGTCGGAGGCGGCCGGCGTCGAGGCACTCTTGGACGCCGCACGCGAGTCGGTCTTGTAGAAGCCCGAGCCCTTGAAGGCGATGCCGACCGGGTGGATCACCTTGCGCAGCCGAGGCTCGCCGCACTCCGGGCACACCGTCAGGGAGTCGTCGGTGAACGACTGGCGGATGTCGAAGGCGTGGCCGCACTCTTGGCACGCGTAGGAGTAGGTGGGCACAGGTGAACCTCGGACGTCGGGAGCGGAAGATGACCGAGGGTCAGTCTACGGCCAGCCGGCGAGGCGCCCGCCGCGGCTGATCTCGCGGATGCGCCGCTCGGTGCGCTGCTTGACCTTCGAGGTCGTGACGACGAGCAGCCGGTCGCCGTGGCGGATCGTCGTGTGCCGCTCGGGCACGAACCCCTCGCCACCGCGCACGACCAGCGTGACGTTGGCGCCCTTGGGCAGGCGCAGCTCGAAGACGGCGACCCCGTGCAGCCGCGACTCGGCGCCGACCGTCACCTGGATGACGTCGGCGCTGATCTCCATGAGGGAGGTCGACTCGAGGTCGACGTCGACGGAGTGCACCTGCTCGGTGAGCCCGAGCCGCCTGGCCACCCAGGGCAGCGACGGCGCCTGCACGATCGTGAAGATGACGACGAGCATGAAGACGAGGTCGAAGATCCACTCCGTGTCGGGGGTCCCGACGACGAGCGGCACGGTCGCGAGCACGACCGGCACCGCGCCGCGCAGGCCGGCCCACGACAGGAAGACCTGGTCGCGCCAGGGCACCCTGAACCACGACACCGAGGCGACCACCGACAAGGGGCGGGCGACGAGGAGCAGCACGAGGCCGATGACGATCGCCGGCACGAGCTGTTCGTCGAGGCGGGTGGGGTCGGCGAGCAGACCGAGCAGCACGAAGAGCCCGATCTGCGCGATCCACCCGAGCGCGGTGGCGAAGCTCTGGAACGCCACCCGGTTGGGCAGACCCATGTTGCCGAGCACGAGGGCCGAGAGGTAGGTGGCGAGGAAGCCCGAGACGTGGATCGCGGCGCCGACGGCATACGCGAGCACGGTGAGCGCGACGACACCGATGGAGAAGAGGGCGGACGACGCGCCTGCCACGCGGTGCAGCACCTGGCCGCCGAGCCAGCCCACGGCCACCCCGACGAGCGCGCCCCCCGCGAGCTCGAGGGCGGCGTGCAGGAGCAGCACCCACCACGGGTCGGCCTCGCCGCCCGGCACCCCCTGGGCGGCGAAGGCGACGACGAGGATGACGACGGGGGCGTCGTTGAAGCCCGACTCCGCCTCGAGCATCCCGGACAGCCGCTTGGGCAGCGGCACGTTGCGCAGCACGGCGAAGACGGCGGCGGCGTCGGTCGAGGTGACGATGGCGCCCATGAGGAGCGAGATCGTCCACGACAGCGGGAGGAAGGCGTGCGCGGCCACGGCCACGACGAGCACCGACACGACGACCCCGACCGTCGAGAGCACCGCGGCCGGGGCCACCGAGTCCTTGATGTTCGACCACGACGTCGTCAGGCCGCCCTCGGCGAGGATGAGCACGAGCGCGGCGTAGCCGAGGACCCGCGTGATCGACGCGTCGTCGAACTGGATGCCGGCGCCGGCGTTGCCGAGCGCCAGCCCGATGCCCAGGTAGATGAGCAGCGAGGGCAGGCCCGAGCGGACCGACAGACGCACGGCCGCGACGGCCACGAGGAGCACGAGCGAGCCGATCAGGAGCACACGCGTCAGGTCGTCGAGGTCCATGGTCGACGACGTGATGCTCGCGAGTGCGGTCAACGGCAGCTCCTCAGGTGTGGGCCAATCCAACCATCCCGGCGCCGGCTCCCGTGGAGCGGTCCGCGGGCGTGGCCCGCGGGTCCAGTGCGTTTGTCGTCGGTTCGGCAACGATGTGGCGCGGCCCCGCACGGGCTGCGAGCTGCGCTCTCCGCCGTGGCCTAGGCTCGTCGCGTGTCACGGTTGAAGCGCGCCCGTCGGATCGTCCTGCTCGTCGCCGTCCTCGTCGTCATGGCGGTGGTCGGCGTCGGGATCCTGGCGATCGGGGTGGTGCGGCAGTCGTTCCCCGAGACCTCCGGACAGCTCGAGATCGAGGGCCTGACGAGCTCGGTGTCCGTGCATCGCGACGCCCAGGGCGTCCCCACGATCTACGCCGACAACGCGAACGACCTCTTCCGGGCGCAGGGCTTCGTCAGCGCCCAGGACCGCTTCTTCGAGATGGACCTGCGCCGCCACGTCACGGCCGGCCGCCTCTCCGAGCTCGTCGGCAGCGCCGGCATCGACAAGGACAAGGTCATCCGCACGATGGGCTGGCGCCGCGTCGCCGAGCAGGAGCTGCCCAAGCTCGCGCCCGAGACCCGGCAGTACCTCCAGGCGTACGCCGACGGCGTCAACGCGTACATCAAGAAGGCCGAGACGCCCGAGAAGATGTCGCTCGAGTACACCGTGCTCGCGCGCCGCAACCCCGGCTACCGCGTCGAGCCGTGGACGCCCGTCGACTCGCTCTCGTGGCTCAAGGCGATGGCCTGGGACCTGCGCGGCGACTACAACGACGAGCTCGCCCGCGCGCGCCTCTCGCGCACGACGCGCTCCCTCAAGCAGATCAACCTGCTCTACCCGCCGTATCCCGTCGACCGCAACCAGCCGATCCTGTCGGAGCAGGACTGGCAGCCGGCGTCGGAGAGCGAGCAGGCGGCGAGCCCCGAGCCGACGGCCCTGACGGCGATGCGCTCGGAGGACGGCAACGCCGCCATCGACTCGGCGCTCGCGTCGGTCAACACGGTCCCGTCGAGCCTCGGCCGGGGTGACGGCATCGGCTCGAACTCGTGGGTCGTCTCGGGCTCACGCACGACGACGGGCAAGCCGCTGCTCGCCAACGACCCGCACCTCGCCCTGTCGATCCCCGGCATCTGGGGCCAGGTCAACCTCCAGTGCCGCACCCTGAGCGCGGCCTGCCCGTTCCAGGTCTCGGGTTTCGCCTTCTCGGGGCTGCCCGGCGTCGTCATCGGCCACAACGACAAGGTGGCCTGGGGCATGACCAACCTCGGCCCGGACGTCACCGACTTCTACCTCGAGCAGGTCTCGGGCGACTCCTACCTGCGCGACGGCCTCAACGCGCGGATCGTCAAGCGGGAGGAGACCATCAAGGTCGCCGGCGGCGCGGACGTGCCGCTGACGGTGCGTTCGACGGTGCACGGCCCGATCCTGTCGGACGTCGTCCCGGCCATCGACGCCGCGGGCGACCGCAGCGTCGTGCGCGGGGCGCCGCAGTCCAACCGGTATGCCGTGTCGCTCGCGTGGACCGCGCTGACCCCGGGCACGACGGCCGACGCGATCTTCGCCCTCAACAAGGCCACGAACTGGGCGGACTTCCGCAAGGCTGCGGCCCTCTTCTCGGTGCCGTCCCAGAACCTCGTCTATGCCGACACCGCCGGTCACATCGGCTACCAGGCGCCCGGCAAGATCCCGGTCCGTCGCTCGGCGACGCCGGGCTCGCCCCCGGGCTTCTGGCCGTCGCCCGGCTGGGACTCGCAGTGGGACTGGAAGGGCTACGTCGCCTTCGAGGACCTGCCCCACGCCTTCGACCCGGCCGAGGGCTTCCTCGTCACGGCCAACCAGGCGGTCACCGCGAGCCCGACCCCCTTCCTCACGTCCGAGTGGGACTACGGCTTCCGGGCCCAGCGCATCCGCACGCTGCTCTCGGCGACGCCGAAGGTCTCGCCAGAGACGATGTCGCAGATCCAGGGCGACACCCGCAACACGTACGCCCCGGGCCTCGTCGAGCGCCTCCTCGCCGTGCAGGTCGACGACTTCACCGCCCAGGCCCAGCGCCTGCTGCGCGACTGGGACGGCAGCCAGCCCAACGACAAGACCCGCGACTCCGCGTCTGCGGCGTACTACAACGCGGTGTGGAAGCACCTGCTCGAGTTCACCTTCGACGAGCTGCCGCCCGACATCGCGGCCGACGGCGGCAGCCGGTGGATGGTCGTCATGGAGCAGCTGCTCAAGGACCCGAAGAACGACTGGTGGGACGACAAGACGACGCCCGGCGTCACGGAGGGGTCCGGTGAGATCCTCAAGCGGGCGCTCGTCGAGGCCCGTCTCGACCTCGCCCGTGAGCTCGGCAAGGTGCCGGCCACGTGGCGCTGGGGCCGCCTGCACTCGCTTGACCTCACGCACCAGGTCATGGGCGCCGACGGCGTGCCCGAGCTCGTCCAGAACCTCTTCAACCGCGACGACATCGAGCTCGGCGGCGGCAACTCCATCGTCAACGCCAACGCGTGGAACGCCTCGAAGCCCGGCTACGACGTGACGAGCGGCCCGTCGATGCGCATGGTCGTCGACCTCGGCAATCTCGACGCGTCCCGCTGGGTCAACTCGACCGGGCAGTCGGGCCACGCCTACGACGACCACTACTCCGACCAGGTCGACGCGTGGGCGGCCAACGAGACCTTCGCGTGGCCGTTCAGCGCGACGGCGGTGCGCGACGCGACCGACGACGAGCTGACGCTCGTGCCGCCGTCGTCGACCTCCACCCCGTAGCAACCGCGGTTCGCGGCGCGTCCCGGGGCCCGTGGCCCGATGGCGTATGCCGTGTGCCGGGCCCCCGTGGTCGGCGCGTCGGTGCGTCGGCGCGTCAGCGCAGCCGAACGACGCGACCGGTCGTCGTGACGTAGCCGTCGACCGGCAGGTCGTGCGCGTCGGCCGGGAGGTCGGTGTCGCTCTGCTCGCCCTCGTGGAGCAGGGTGACGACGGGGGTGGCCGGGTCGCGGTGGAGCAGCGCGCGGTCGTAGCAGCCGCCGCCCTGACCGAGCCGGGTGCCGTGGGCGTCGACGGAGAGCCCGGGGGTGACGACGAGGTCGCACGTGGCGAGGGCGTCGGTGCCGAGCCAGCCCCGCCGGTCGTCGGCGTCCGGTGCGTGGCCGCCGTGGCCGGGGCGGCGCACGGTGGCGTGGTCGCCCGAGGCGCCCGGGACGGCATACCTCCACTCGAGCGAGAAGTCACCCTGCACGACGGGCACGATGACCTCGTGGCCCGCCGCGAGGAGGGCCTCGACGAGGCGGCCGGTCGGCGGCTCGTCCGGGAGGGACTCGTAGACGGCCACCCGGGACGGGTCGGGCACGAAGCGGAGCACGGCCTCGGCGATCGCCGACGCGGCAGCGTCGCGCGCAGCCGGGGTCAGGTGCGCAGCGATCTCGCGCCGCCGGGCCCGTGCCGCGTGACGCAGGTCACGCTTGCCCAGGCCGCTCACGGGGGGCACATTCCGCGCACTCGGGTGACGCACATGCGGCCCATCGTAAGGTGATGCCCATGAGTGACCAGGGGCTCCATGCGTCCGTCGCACTGATGCGCGACCGGGGCCTCGGTCCCGAGGCGATCAGGGTGTTCGAGCACTACTACGAGCAGCTGCAGGCCGGGGCCCTCGGCACCATCCCCGAGGAGTCCATCGAGCCGCTCGGCGAGGTGCAGACCCTCCGCGAGGTGCAGGTGTCCGACGCGGAGGCGCGCGAGGCGCTGTCGCGCACCGCGGTCATCAAGCTCAACGGCGGCCTCGGCACCGGGATGGGCATGACGGGCGCGAAGTCGGCGCTCGAGGTCAAGGACGGCCTGACCTTCCTCGACATCATCGCGCTGCAGGTGCTGGCCCTGCGCGAGCGCTGGGGCGTCGAGCTCCCGCTCGTGCTCATGAACTCCTTCCGCACGTCGGAGGAGTCGCTCAAGATCCTCGCGAAGTACCCGGACCTGCCCGTCGACGGGCTGCCGCTCGACTTCATCCAGAACGCCGAGCCCAAGCTGCGCCCCGACGACCTCATGCCGGTGAAGTGGCCCGACGACCCCGAGCTCGAGTGGTGCCCCCCGGGCCACGGCGACATCTACGTCTCGCTCGTGACGTCCGGCGTGCTCGACTCCTTGCTCGAGAAGGGGATCCGCTACGCGTTCCTCTCCAACTCCGACAACCTCGGCGCGACGTGCGACCCCGACGTCGCAGCGTGGATGGTCGAGCACGGGCTGCCCTACGTCGCCGAGGTCTGCAAGCGCACGAAGAGCGACCGCAAGGGCGGCCACCTCGCGGTGCGCAAGTCCGACGGCCGGATCGTGCTGCGCGACACGGCGATGGTGGCCGAGGGGGAGGAGCGCTACTTCCGCGACATCAAGCGCCACAACACCTTCAACGCCAACAACGTGTGGATCAACCTCGAGGTGCTGCGAGAGCGGATGACGGCCAAGCAGGGCGTCCTCGGCCTGCCGATCATCGTCAACCACAAGAACGTCGACCCCGCCGACCCGAGCTCGCCCGAGGTCATCCAGATGGAGTCGGCGATGGGCACGGCGATCGAGGTTTTCGAGGGGTCCGAGGCCATCCTCGTGCCGCGCACGCGCTTCCGGCCGGTCAAGACGACGAACGACCTGCTCGTCATCCGGTCCGACTTCTTCTCCCTCGACGAGGGATACCACGTCGTCGCGACCGTCGACGCGCCCGAGCCCTACGTCGACCTCGACTCGGCCTACCGCTTCGTGTCCGGCTTCGAGCAGCGCTTCCCCAAGGGCGTGCCCTCGATGCGCGACTGCACGAGCCTGCGGGTCATCGGCGACCCCGTCTTCGGCCGCAACGTCCGCTGCGTCGGCGACGTGCTCATCGACGGCTACCGCCGGGTCCTCGACGACGCCGTGCTCGGCGAGCTGCCGACGCCCACGCCGGCGCCCGTCACGACGCCGGGCGACGTGCGCACGGTCGACGAGCACCTCAAGGCCATCCTCTCGACGCTCGAGCCGTCGCCGACCGAGTGGACGCCGCTCACCGAGGCCCTCGGCCTCGTCGTGGCCCGCGACGTCCGTGCCAAGGTCAACCTCCCGCACTTCGACAACTCCTCGATGGACGGGTATGCCGTCCGCGCCGAGTCGCTCGCGTCCGCCGGTACGTCCCCGGTGCGGTTGCGCATCGTCGGCGAGGTGGCCGCGGGGGCCTACCCGACCTTCACGGTCGGCGTGGGCGAGGCGGCCCGGATCATGACCGGCGCCCCGATCCCCGAGGGTGCCGACGCGGTCATCGCCGTCGAGGACACCGACGCGGCCGCGACGGGCGAGGTGGAGTGTCGCGTGGCGGTCTCGCCCGGTCGCTTCATCCGTCCACAGGGCGAGGACGTGTCGTCCGGCGAGGTCATCGTCTCGGCGGGCGAGGTCGTCGGCGCCCGCACCATCGCGCTGCTCGCGGCCTGCGGGCACGCCGAGGTCGAGGTCCACCGGAGGCCGCACGTCGTCGTGCTGTCGACCGGTGCCGAGCTCGTCGAGCCCGGAAAACCCTTGCAGCCAGGTCAGATCCACGACTCCAACTCGTCGATGCTCTGGGCCGCCGCGGTCGGCGCCGGTGCCTCCGCCGAGATCCGGGCCGCCGTCGGCGACTCTGACGAGGAGCTGCTCGCCGTGCTCGACGAGGTCGTCGCCGAGGCCGATGTCGTCATCACGAGCGGTGGCGTCTCGATGGGCGCCTACGACGTCGTCAAGAGCGCCCTGCGCAACGAGGGCATCGACTTCGTCAAGGTCGCGATGCAGCCCGGCAAGCCCCAGGGCTACGGCCTGCTGACCGGACCCGGTGGCAAGCAGGTGCCGCTCTTCGCCCTGCCCGGCAACCCGGTGTCGTCGTTCGTGTCGTTCGAGGTCTTCGTGCGGCCGGCGCTGCGCCGGCTCATGCGCCTGGCCCCCGAGAAGCGCCGGCTGCGGCCGGCGACCCTCATCTCCGGCGTCGAGTCCTTCGGCGGCCGGCGCCAGTTCGGCCGTGCCGTGGTGTCACGGTCGGCCGAGGGCACGCTCGTCGCCGTCCCCGTGGCGGGCCAGGGCTCGCACTTCGTGGCCGACCTGTCCCGGGCCAACGCCCTTTTCGTCGTGCCCGAGGACGTGACCGAGCTCGTCGCCGGCGAGGTCGTCGACGTCCTCGTCCTCGACAAGGAGTCGTGATGAGCGACGAGATGCCCGAGGCGGCGGCTCCCCAGACAGCGCCGCCCGAGACGGTGCGGCCCGAGGGGCCGGCGTTGACGCACGTGCGGGCCGACGGCAGCGCCCACATGGTCGACGTGTCGGCCAAGGCCGTGACCGCGCGCGAGGCCAGCGCGGCCGGACGCGTGCTGCTCAGCGCCGACGCCGTCGCGGCGCTCCGCTCGGGGAAGGTCCCCAAGGGCGACGCCCTGGCGGTCGCCCGGATCGCGGGCATCCAGGCCGTCAAGCGCACACCCGAGCTCATCCCGCTCGCGCACCCGATCGCCGTGCACGGCGTCGAGGTCGACGTGACGGTGGCCGACGACGGCGCCGACATCACGGCGACGGTGCGCACCGCCGACCGCACGGGCATCGAGATGGAGGCCCTGACCGCGGTGTCGGTCGCCGCGCTCGCGCTCATCGACATGGTCAAGGCCGTCGACAAGCACGGCCGCATCACGGACGTGCGCGTCACGGCGAAGTCCGGTGGCCGGTCGGGGGACTGGCGTGAGTGAGGGCGGGGGTGAGGGCATGGCCGAGGGCATGGCCGAGGGGCCGGGAGCGGGCCGTCGCGCGGTCGTCGTCACGTCCTCGACGCGGGCCGCCGCCGGCGTCTACGCCGACAGGTCCGGTCCCGTCATCGTCGAGCGGCTCCGCGCGTGGGGCTTCGAGGTGGGCGAGCCGGTCGTCGTGGCAGACGGTGACGAGTTCGGCCTGGCGCTGCGCGAGGTCCTCGCGAGCGAGCCCGAGCTCGTGCTGACGACGGGCGGCACCGGGCTCACCCCGAACGACGTGACGCCCGAGCAGACGGCCCCCCTGCTCGACCGGATCGTCCCCGGCGTCGCCGAGGCGATCCGCGCGGCGGGCGTCGCCAAGGGGGTCCCGACGGCGATGCTCTCGCGGGGTCTCGTCGGGCTCGCCGGGCGCACCCTCGTCGCCAACCTCCCGGGGTCGCGCGGCGGCGTGGCCGACGCGCTCGACGTGCTCGAGCCGGTCCTGGGCCACGCCCTCGACCAGATCCCCGGCAGTGACCACTGACGTGGTGGCACGGATCCGACTGCGGCACTGCGTGATCCGTCCTGGGTCGAGGTCGAGGGGAGCGGCCGCATGAGGATGCCGTGGCGCCCGCACCGGGACGGTCAGGCGCGCTGGCCCGTCGTCCTGCGTGACGGCTCGTCCGAGCCGCCGATCGTGCTGCGCCCCCTGCGTCTGGACGACGAGCGCGACTGGCAGCGCGTGCGGCGTGACAACGCGGCATACGTCCAGCCGTGGGAGCCGACCCTGCCGCCGGGCTCACCGGCCCGGGCGCCGGTCTCGTTCCGGCAGTTCGTGCGCGACCTCGACACCGAGGCGCGCGCCGACCGCGCCATGCCGTGGTGCATCGAGGTCGGCGGCCGCATCGTGGGCCAGGTCCACCTCTTCGGGATCGTCCGCGCGGCGCAGCAGTCCGGCGCCGCCGGCTACTGGCTCGACGAGTCCGTCACCGGGCAGGGCATCGCGACCCGAGCCCTCGCGATGGCGGTCGACCACGCGCTGGGCGCGGGTGGGCTGCACCGCGTCGAGGTCAACATCCGGCTCGACAACCTGCCCTCGCTGCGCGTCGTCGAGCGGCTCGGCCTGCGCGACGAGGGCGTTCGAGAGCGCTTCCTCCACATCGACGGCGCGTGGCGTGACCACCGGTCCTTCGCCGTCACGACCGAGGACCTGGCCGGTTCGACCCTCACGGCTCGCCTGTCACAGGTGTAACACCAGCCTCTTGCGCGACACGCCTCGAATGTGCGAGGCCGTTACCGAACCGCGTCCTACCGTGGGTCACGTGCCAGTCAGCAGCCTCATCTTCGTCGTCATCGTGGCGATCTGGGCTGCCTATCTCGTGCAGCACTGGGCCCGCCGGCGTGAGGACGCAGCCGCGACCCGGTCGGTCGAGGGCTTCTCCGAGGCCATGCGCGTCCTCGAGAAGCGACCCGCGCTGCCGACCGTCGCGCTGAGCACCCCCCGGCCGCACTCGTACGCCGTCAAGCCCGCCAACGCCGGCCGGCCCACGGTCGACGTGAAGCGGGCCGTCCCGGCCGGCACGTCGCGCCGCCACTCGCCGCTCGTCGCCCGGCGCTCCGACGAGCGGGTCCTCGCGACCTCGCTCGCCGCCTCGGGCGCACCGTCGGACCCGAGCCACACCGACCACGACATCGCCCCCTACGCCGAGGTGGACCGCATGCCCGAGTCAGCGCGCCCGACGAGCCACGGAGCCGAGCGACGCCCCGCGCGTCCAACGGGTCCGGCGCCCGTCCGGGTGCCGCTGGCGCAGCGCCGTCTCCGAGCGGCGCTGCTTCTCGTCGCGGTCGCGTGGCTGCCGGTCTCCGTCGTGCTGACGGTCACCGACGTCCTCATGTGGATCTCGATCCCGTTCGCCGTGCTCACCGTCGCCGCCGTGCTCGTGTGGCTGCGGGCCGAGGCCCAGGCCGACCGCCTGCGCACCGGCTCCGACGCCGCGGGACGCGCGCACGGCCGCCGGCGCGCTCGTCGCCACGACGCGCGGGACGCGGCGCACCACGTGCCGGTCCTCTCGAGCGACGACACGCAGATCATCCGCAGCACCGGCGCGGCGACGCCGTCGGAGGGCGTCGCGGTCGCGCGGGAGTCGCAGGTCGTCGTCGCCCAGCACGTCGAGCCCGGCGTCTTCGACGTCCAGGCGGCGGTCACCGGTGAGGTGCCGGTCGCCGTGGCGGCCGTCGAGCAGCCCGCCGAGGGCAGCTGGAGTCCCGTCCCCGTGCCGCGCCCGACCTACTCGCTCAAGGCCAAGGCCGAGCCGCGCTACACCGAGTCGGGCATCCCGGCCGACGTCTTCGACACCCCCGAGTTCGCCGACGAGGCCGAGGAGCTCGACGACCGGGCCCTCTTCGCCCGTCGCGCCGTCTCCCAGTAACGCCGGCTCGCTCCCCGCTCGCTCCCGGCTCCCGTAGGCGGTCCGTGTGAGGGCCGCGGCGCGCAGACGGCTTTCGGTTCGGGACTCGGACCGTCGGTCTGGGGACCGCGGCGCGCGGCGGGCCGGCCGGGCCTTGGTACGCGTCCGGCCGGGTCCGCGCTCACGAGCGGGACCCAGCCGGACGGCATACGACCTCGGGGTCAGGCGTTGGCCGGGGCTCCGCCGTCGTCGGCCGACGCCGCCATCTCCCGGTCGAGCTCGCCCTCGGTCTCGTCGCTGAAGAGGTGCTTGCCCACGGCGTTGAGCACCGCGGCGAAGGGAACGGCGACGAGGGCGCCGACGATGCCGGCGATGATCGAGCCGGTCGCGATCGCGAGGATGACCGCGAGCGGGTGGACGCTGACGGCCTTGCCGAGCAGGAAGGGCTGGAGCACGTGCGACTCGAGCTGCTGAACGCCGATGACGACGGCGAGCATGATGAGCGCGACGCCCGGGCCGTGCGCGACGAGCGCGAGCAGGACGGCGACGGCGCCCGACAGCAGCGCTCCGACGATCGGGATGAACGCGAGGATGAAGACGAGGATGCCGATCGCGAAGGCGAAGGGGACCTTGAGGATCGCGGCGCCGACCGAGATGCCGACCGCGTCGACGAAGGCCACGATCATCGTCGCGCGCACGAACGCCGACAGCTGGTGCCACGCGATGATGCCCGAGGAGTTGACCCGGGGGCGGGTGGCGCGCGGGAAGAGCCGCACGATCCAGCTCCAGATGCGCGGTCCTTCGTAGAGGAAGAAGAAGAGCGAGAAGAGCGCGATGAACAGGCCGGCGACGAAGTGCGTCGCCGTGAGGCCGACCGACGTCGCGGTGTCGCCGAGGTTGCCCGACTCGCTCACCTTGTCGCGGATCGTGTTGAAGTACTCGTCGAACTGCGCGTCGGTGATGTGGAAGGTCGTGCGCACCCAGTCACGGATGCGCTCGAGACCGGTGGCGACCTGGCTCGTCAGGTCGGAGAAGCCGCTGCTGAACTGCGTGCCCACGAGCGTGAAGAGCGCCCCGATGAGCAGGATCGTGCCGAGCAGCGTGATGCCGGCGGCGGCTCCCGGCTTCATCCGACGGTGCAGCCACGTCGCGACGGGCCGCAGCAGCGCGGTCAGGAGGATGGCGATCGCCACCGGCACGACGATCTCGGAGACCGAGCGCACCGCGAGCGAGAACAGGTAGATGGCGGCGCCGATGAGCAGCAGGCGCCACGCCCAGTCACTCGCGACCCGGATGCCGGGTGGCACGGCCGCCGCGTCGATGCCGGGCAGGTCCGCGGTCTCGTCGCGGGTGTCGGTCTGCAGGGTGTCCCTGCCCTCGTGGGTGCGGACGGGCACGGTCGCGTCGGAGGGCGTGCCAGAGGGGTCGGCATGGTTGTCGGTCACGACCACACCGTATGCTGCCGCGCCGGCTTTGCGTGCCTTGCAGCCCTCGACGGGCGAACGTCCTGAGGGTCGTTCGTCACGATCGGGCAACACCGGGCTGGTGTGCTCATGGACCCGACGTCCCGTCGGGACACTCTCGTCATGACGACGTTCTGGGAGCAGATGCCCCCGCCGCGCCAGCCGGTGCGTCAGCGCGCGCGGTGGTCGTGGCCCGTAGCCGTCGTCGCCTTCGTGTCCGCGACGGCGCTGCTCGCGGTCGTCATCATCTCGGGAATCGGCCTCGTGATGTATGCGAACCACGACCGGATCGAGCTGATTGACCGACCCGACGTGGTCGCCGCCGTCGACGCCGGCTGTGGCCGGCTCCGGGCCGGTCTGGCGGCCAGTCCCGTCGACGTCGGGTCGCCGGCGCTGGTCAGGGCTGCGGCGATCACGGCCCAGGACGAGGCGATCCGCGCGTTCGTCGCCGAGATCCGCAGGCTCGACCCGGCCGACCGCGCCGACGACCTTCCCGTCGACGGCTGGCTGGCGGACTGGGTGTCGCTCGCCGTGGCTCGCGACGAGGTGGCCGACTCCTTGCGGCGGGGAGGGCGTGCCTCGCTGGTCGTGCCCCGTGACGGGGGAGAGGCGATCACACGGCGCATGGCCACGGTCGGCGTCTCCTGTGTCGACCTGTCGCGCCTCGTGCGCCGGACCTGACGTCGACGCCGGTCGTACGCTCGGAGCATGAGCACAGACGCCACAAGCCCCCGACCGACCCTCGCCGTCACCGGCTCGACCGGGTGGCTCGGTGGGCTCGTCGCCCGGGAGCTCGCCGACCGAGGCGTCGCCCAGAGGCTGCTCGTGCGTGACGTGTCGCGAGCGCCCGAGCTGTCGGGTTCCGTCGCGGCTCGGTGCAGCTACCGTGACGCAGACGCCGCGCGGGCCGCACTCGAGGGCGTCGAGACCCTCTTCATGGTCTCGGCCGCCGAGAACGAGGACCGCCTGGCCGAGCACCGGGCCTTCGTCGACGCGGCCGCGGCGGCCGGCGTGCGCCACGTCGTCTACGTGTCGTTCTTCGGGGCCGCTCCGGACGCGACGTTCACGCTCGCCCGTGACCACGCCGCCACCGAGGAGCACCTGCGCGCGTCCGGCATGGCGTGGACCTTCCTGCGCGACAACCTCTACCTCGAGTTCATGGACCACATGGTCGGCGAGGAGGGCGTCGTCCGCGGTCCCGCAGGAGACGGGCGGGCGGCGGTGGTCTCGCACGACGACATCGCCCGCGTCGCGGTCACCGTTCTCGTCGACCCGGCGTCGCACGCCGGAGCGACCTACGACCTGACCGGTCCCGAGGCGCTGACCTTCACGGAGATGGCTGCGGTCATCAGCGAGGTCACCGGACGCGACGTGCGCTTCCACGACGAGACGGTCGAGGAGGCGTACGCGTCCCGCGCGGTCTACGGGGCACCGGACTGGCAGGTGGACGCGTGGGTGTCGACCTACACCGCCGTCGCCGCGGGTGAGCTCGACGGCGTCAGCCGCGACGTCGAGCGGCTGACGGGTCGCCGGCCGACCTCGCTGCGCGAGTACCTCGAGGCCCAGCGCCCGCCGAGCTGATCGCGGCACCGTGCGGGTGCCGGCACCACCTCGAGCGGCCGCCCGGCTGCGGCCGCCGCGAGCGTCAGCCGACGAGGTCGGCCGTCTGCCGGGCGATGGCGAGCTCCTCGTTCGTCGGCACCACGGCGACGACGACCTTGGCCCCCTCGGGTGAGATGACGCGAGCCTGCTGGGACCGGGCGGCGTTCTGCGCCCGGTCGACCGTGATCCCGAGCTCCTCGAGGCCCTCCGTGACGCCGGCCCGCAGCGAGATGCTGTTCTCCCCGACACCGGCCGTGAAGACGAGCACGTCGATGCCGCCGAGGATCGCGAGATAGGCGCCGACGTAGTGCTTGATCCGGTGGACGACGACGTCGAACGCGAGGCGAGCGTCGGCGTCGCCCGAGGCCAGCCGTTGCTCCAGCTGGCGGAAGTCGTTGACCCCGCTGAGTCCCAGCACCCCGGACCTCTTGTTGAGCACCGTGTCGATCTCGTCGAGCGATAGCCCCGCCTCCCGGGCGAGGTAGGCGTGCAGCCCGGGGTCGACGTCACCGGAGCGGGTGCCCATGACGAGCCCCTGCAGCGGCGTCAGGCCCATCGACGTATCGACGGCCCGTCCGCCCCGCACCGCGGACGCCGAGCAGCCGTTGCCGAGGTGCAGGATCACCTGACGCAGGTCACCGAGCGGACGGCCCAGCAGGTCGGCCGTGGCCTGCGCGACGTACTGGTGCGACGTGCCGTGGAAGCCGTAGCGGCGGATCGAGTGCTTCGCGGCGAGGTCGCGGGGCACGGCATACGTCGATGCCTCGGCGGGCAGGGACGAGAAGTATGCCGTGTCGAAGACGGCGACGTGGGGCACGTCGTAGCGCTCCCGCGCAGCCTCGATCCCGATGACGGCGGCCGGGTTGTGCAGTGGCGCAAGCGTGCTCAGGTCACGGATGCGGTCCAGGACGGCGTCGTCGATGACGACCGGCTCGGAGAAGTCGGGTCCGCCGTGGACGACCCGGTGGCCGACGGCCCGCAGCGGCACCTCGTCGAGGTCGATGCGGTCGTGGCGCAGGCGCGTGCTCATCGCCTCGAGCGCGGCCGAGTGGTCGGCCACGCCGCTTCCCGACTCACCGATCCGTTCGACGAGTCCTCGGGCCCGCACCTCACCCGTCTCGGGCAGGAGCAGCTGGTACTTCAGGGACGAGGACCCGGCGTTGAGGACGAGGACGGGCCGCTCGTCCGTGGAACCGCTCACCGGTGCTCTCCCTGCTGCTTCGAGGTGCCCTGCGCCTGGACGGCGGTGATGGCGACCGTGTTGACGATGTCGTCGACGAGCGCACCGCGGGAGAGGTCGTTGACCGGCTTGCGCAGGCCCTGGAGCACCGGGCCGACGGCGACGGCGTGCGCGCTGCGCTGCACGGCCTTGTACGTGTTGTTGCCGGTGTTGAGGTCGGGGAAGACGAAGACCGTCGCGTGACCGGCGACGTCGGAGTCGGGCATCTTGGCCCGACCGACGACGGGGTCGATGGCGGCGTCGTACTGGATCGGCCCGGCGAGCGCGAGGTCCGGCGCCCGCCGGGACACGAGATCCGTTGCGGCACGGACCTTCTCGACCTCGGCACCCGACCCGCTGGTGCCGGTCGAGTAGGAGAGCATCGCCACCCTCGGCTCGATCCCGAACTGCTGGGCGGTCTGGGCCGAGGAGATCGCGATGTCGGCGAGCTGCTCGGCGGTCGGGTCGGGGATCACCGCGCAGTCGCCGTAGACGAGGACCCGGTCGGCGAGGCACATGAGGAAGACGCTCGAGACCGTCTTGACGCCGTCGGCCGTCTTGACGAACTCGAGCGCCGGACGGATCGTGTGCGCCGTCGTGTTGACGGCGCCTGACACCATGCCGTCGGCGAGACCGAGGTGGACCATCATCGTGCCGAAGTAGGAGATGTCGGTGACGACCTCTCGGGCGCGCTCGACGGTCATGCCCTTATGGGCCCGCGCGGCGGCATACTCCTGCGCGAAGCGCTCCACGAGGTCGGGGTCGGTGGGGGAGACGACCGCCGCGGTGTCGAGGTCGAGGCCCAGGGCCGACCCGCGGGCGCGCACCTTCGTCTCGTTGCCGAGCAGCGTCAGCTCGGCGACCCCGCGGCGCAGCAGCACGTCGGCCGCCTCGAGGATGCGGTCGTCCTGGCTCTCGGGGAGCACGATGTGCCTGCGGTCCGAACGGGCCCGCTCCATGAGCTGGAACTCGAACATCAGGGGCGTGCGCACCTCGGAGGCCGACACGTCGATGGCCGTCAGCAGCGCTGCCTGGTCGACGCTCTCGGAGAAGAGGCGGCGCGCCGTCTCGATCTTGTTGCGCGAGCCCTTGGTCATCGGGCCACGCACCTGCATGAGCCGCTCGGCCGTGCGGAAGGTCCCGTCGTCGGTGAGGGCGATCGGGAGGTCCTGCTGCACACCGGCCGACAGTCGCGCGATCGTCTCGGGGATCGGGTAGCCGCCGGTGAGGATGATCCCGGCGAGCGTCGGGAAGGTGCCGGACTGGTGCGCGAGCATCAGGCCCGGGATGAGGTCGGTGCGATCGCTCGGCGCGATGACCGTGACGTCGGGCCCGAGGCGCGCGAGGACATTGGGCAGGCTCATCGCGGCGACGACGAGGCCGAGGCTGTCGCGGTCCATCCACGACTCGCTGCCCAGGACGAGCCGCGCCCCGATCGCGTCGGCGAGCGCCCGGAAGCTCGGTGCCGAGAGCAGCGCGTTCTCGGGGATGGCGGCCGTGACGGGGAAGGGCAGCGTCGCCAGCACCTCACGGACCTCGTCGAGGTCGGCGGGGTCGACGCGGTTGGCGACGACGGCGACGGTCTGCGCGTGGTTGGCGCGCAGCTCGGTGATGGCGCTGTCGGCGGCGACGCGGATCTGGTCGGGCGTGCGGTCGCGGCCGTGCACCACGAGCACGACGGCCGAGCCGAGGTTGGCGGCGACCCGCGCGTTGAAGGACAGCTCGGTGCCGGTCGAGACGTCGGTGTAGTCGGAGCCGAGGACGATGACGACCTCGAACCGCGCGCTCAGCGCCCCGAACCGCTCGACGATGACGTGCAGCGCCTCGTCGGGGTCCTCGTGGGCCTGGGCGTACGTGACGCCCAGCGCCTCCTCGTAGGTCTGCTCGACACCGGGCTGGCTGACGAGCATCTCGACGATGTGGTCGACCTCGTCGTCGGGACCGGTGCCGCCGAGCGTCGTCAGCGGGCGGTAGACACCCACCGACCCGACCTCGCGCAGCAGGGCGTCGAGCAGGCCGAGGGCCACGGCGGACTTGCCCGTGAGGCCCTCGGGGGAGGCGACGTAGACGCTGCGGCTCACGCCACGAACCTAGCGGTCGCGGGGCTCGCGGCGCCGCACCTCGACCGTCGGTGGCTCCCGGAGCGACTGGCCGACGACGCAGTAGCGCTCGGTCGCGGTCGCGAGCCGTTGCAGGGTGGTGTCGTCGGCGTCCGTCGAGACCTCGGCGATGACCCGGGGGGACAGCACCCCGACCGGTGCCGTCCGGTCCACGCCGAGGGTGCCGCGCGCGTCGAACCGCGACTCGGCGCGGATCTCCACGTCGCGCAGGTCGACGCCGAACGCCACGGAGACGGCGTGGAGGGTCACCCCCGCGCACGCGACGAGGGCCTCCATGAGCATGTCACCGGAGCACGCGTCGGACCCGTCGCCGCCCGCCGCCGGGTGGAGCCCGGCGCGGACCGCCCCGGCCGCGGTGCGCACCTCGACCGTGACGGGCTCGCCGAAGACGGCGCTGGCCGACAGCGGGTGCACGGCCGAGGCCGGGTCCTCGCGGTAGCGGGCCTTGAGCGGCTCCTGCGCGGCGCGCAGCTCGTCGCGGTTCACGCCGCCTCACCCGGGTGGTGCTCGGTCATGGCTGTCTCCCGTCGTCCGACGACTCTCGTGACGACACCGTATCCCGGGTGGCCGGCTGCCGGGCGGACGCGTCGACCGGCGACGCGTCGACCGGCGACGCGTCGACCGGCGTGAGCCGGTTCAGGCGACCGTGGACAGCCCGAGCCGCCGGACGAGGCGGACGGCGTCGTGCGGCGCGTGACCCCGGGCGTCGTTGTCGAAGTAGACGTGGACGTCGTGGCCCTCGTCGAGCCAGTCCCGGCACGTGCCGGCCCATCGGTCGAGCGAGGCGTCGGTGTAGCCGCTCGCGTAGAGCTCGCTCTCGCCGTGCAGCCGCACGTAGCGGAAGTCGCTCGTCGCGTCGCGCATCACCGGCCAGCGGCCCGCGCTGTCGGCGACGACGAGCGCCACGCCGTGCTCGGCACAGAGGGCGCGCGCCTCGTCGGACTCGAAGCTCTCGTGACGCGGCTCGAGGGCGTGGCGCACCGGCGCCTCGACGTCGCACGTCGTCAGCACCCGGTCCTCGGCGAGCTTGTCGTCGTGGCCGGCCGCGAGCCGGGCGGCCTCGCCCGTCGAGCGTGGGAGCAGCTCGAAGAACCGGGCCAGGCGCTCCCGGTCGAAGGACAGACGTTCCGGGAGCTGCCAGAGGACCGGCCCGAGCTGGGCGCCGAGGGCGAGGACCCCGCTCGCGAAGAAGTTCGCGAGCGGGGTCTCGACGTCGCGGAGGGACTTCATGTGGGTGATGAACCGTCCACCCTTGACGGCGAGCACGACGTCGGCGGGCACGGCCGCCCGCCACGCGGCATACGAGCTCGGGCGCTGGAGGGAGTAGAAGGACCCGTTCACCTCGATCGACGTCATCCGCTCGGCCGCATACGTCAGCTCGAGCCGCTGGGGGAGACCCTTGGGGTAGAAGTCGCCGCGCCACGACGGGTAGCGCCACCCGGAGACGCCGATCCATGCGTGAGGCATGCCCGTCCCTTACCCACGAGGCGTCCGCGACCGCCGAGGCCACCGGAGCACCCTGTGGCGTCCTTCCGGCGTCGGGCTCCCCGAGCGGACGGGTGTCATCCGGTCCACGCGCCGCTCGGGGCCCCACGTGAGCCCTCCCACCACGTTCCACGGTCAGGGCTCTGCGCGAGGTGAACATCACCCCAAAAGGATGAAAGACCGCGCGGCGTGCCATCCCCCGACACGGCGTCCGCCCGAGGCGGGAGGTCGTGGACGGGATCGCAGGCCGCCGCCCCGGCCGGGAACCGTCGAGACGGTTCACCCTCAGCGGCTGAGGCAGCATCCCGATGCCGTGGCAGGCTGGGGTCAACGGCGCACGTCAGCGCCCTGATCACCGCCACACCGCACCGAGGGGACTGACATGGACAACATCACGACCAACTTCTGGGACGTCCTGCTGTGGAGCTTCTGGTTCTTCATCTGGATCGCCGCGATCACCGTGTGGTTCCGGTGCATCTTCGACCTCTTCCGCGACCGCGAGCTCAGCGGCTGGGGCAAGGCGGGGTGGGCCGTCCTGCTCATCCTCGTGCCCTGGCTCGGCGCCCTGATCTACCTCATCGCCCGCGGCCGCAGCATGACCGAGCGGCAGATCGCGGAGATGGCCCAGATGAAGGCCCAGCAGGACGAGTACATCCGCCAGGCCGCCGGCTCGCAGGCCACCGAGAGCCCTGCGGCGCAGATCGCCAGCGCCAAGGGACTGTTCGACTCCGGGACCATCACCCAGGACGAGTTCGACGCGCTCAAGGCCAAGGCGCTGGCCTGACGGGAGAGGGCCGAAATGCCGCCGCTGCCCGGCCCGTCCGACACCTGCGACCGCACGGACGTCGCAGGCCGAGAAGCCGGCGCGGGTCGCTGGGGTCGGGCCCGCGCCGGGGGGTGCGCGGTGGCGTTGGTCCTGGCCCTCGGTGCCTGCAGCAACGAGACGGCACTGCCCGACGCGCGGGTGTCCGTCAAGGAGCAGGCACTCGCGCAGGCCCGGACGGACGCCGCGGCCGCATCGGCGCACTTCTGCACCACCGCGGCTGACTACGTCACGGCCGTCGACCGCTACGGGGACGTGCTGACGGCGACGGCCCCGACGGTCGGGGACGTCCAGACGGCAGGTGCCGACCTCGAGCAGCCTCGCGCGGACGCGACCGCGGCCGCCACGGCCGCGGTCGACGCCCAGGCTGCGGTGGTGACGGCGGAGCAGGAGCTGGCAGCCGCCCGGGCAGCTGCGGCCTCGGCGAACACCACCGCCGGCTCCTCGACGAGCTCCACGACGCCGGCGACGAGCCAGAGCCCGGCGCCCACGGTGCCGCCGACCACGGTGAACCGGGTCAAGCAGGCCGACACCGAGTTCACGGCGGCTCAGGAAGGCCTCTCGGCCCAGACGCCCCTGCGCCAGGCCGCCCAGCAGTTCAACGCCGCCGCGGTGGCGCTCGAGATGTCGTGGCTGGCCCTGTTCGCCGACGCCGGCTGCCTCACCGACGAGGCGGAGAAGTCCGCCCAGAAGGCCGTGCACGACTACACGGCGGCACTGCAGAAGTCCCTCAAGGACGCCGGGTACTTCTCCGGCACGGTCGACGGCGTCTACGGTCCGTCGACGGTCGACGCGGTGCAGGCGCTCCAGAAGGCCCACGGCCTCCCGGTCACCGGCACCGTCGACAAGGCGACGCAGGAGGCACTCTCGTCCGACCTGCAGGCCAAGGGCGGTGCAGCCGCGCAGGAGGAGCTCGCGTCGACAGCAGCCGTGCAGCAGACCCTCAAGCTCGCCGGCTTCTGGGACGGCCCCGTCGACGGGCGGTGGACGCCTGCCCTGACGGAGGCGCTCGAGGAGTTCCAGACCGAGCTCGACGTCACTGCCACCGGGACGGTCGACGCCGCCACGGTCGCCGCGCTCGAGAAGGCCATCGCCGAGGCCGGCACACCGACGCCCTCACCGAGTCCCTCGCGGTCAGCCACGCCGCCGGCGCCGGAGCCGTCCACGTCGACACCGAAGGCGTCCACGACGTCCTAGTGGCGGTGCTTTCCCGGCACCGGGCGCCGACGATCCACCACGATCCACGCGGTGCCTGTCGATTGGGTATGCCGGTCGGCGTGGTGTTATCGTTCCTTCGCACCAAGGGGCTGTGGCGCAGTTGGTAGCGCGTCTCGTTCGCAATGAGAAGGTCAGGGGTTCGAATCCCCTCAGCTCCACAACATGAAGAAGGACCCGGCACACTTTTCGCCGGGTCCTTCTTCATGTTTCTGGAGCGTCCACGCCCGCGGCTCAGCGCCCGGCGTCGACCCGGGGGCGTTCGGCTGCACCGACAGCCTGCTCGCGGTCGAGGTAGGTGTCGCGTCCGTTGCCGAGGCAGAGGACGTAGACGACGAGCGAGGCGGCGATGACGACGGTGACGTACAGCGCGAACGTGCCGACCGCGTCGTTCTTCTTGGCAGCCTCGTAGAGCAGGGGAGCGGTGCCGCCGAAGGCCGAGTTCGCGACGGCGTAGCCGAAGCCGACACCGAGGGCACGGATGTGCGCGGGGAAGAGCCCGGCCTTCACGACGGCGTTGATCGACGTGTAGCCGGTGAGCACGACGTAGGCCGCCACGAGCATCCCGAAGCTGGCCCAGGGGTTGGTCACCGACGGCAGCGTGGTGATGAAGAGGTAGCTGAACAGGGTGCCGCCGACGCCGAAGAAGAGCAGCAGCGCCTTGCGGCCCACCCGGTCGCTGACGGCCCCGCCGATGGGCTGCAGGAGCATGAGCACGACGAGCGCTGTGAGGTTGACCCACGTGGCGGTCATGCCCTGGCCGGCGTACGCGGCCTTGACGGTCGTAGGCCCGTTGACGCTGTAGGTGTAGAAGGCGAGGGTGCCGCCGACCGTGACGAGGAAGCAGACGGCGAGCTCCTTGGGGTAGCGGCGCAGCAGCTCGCCGATCGAGCCGGACCGGCGCGCGTCCTCTCCGGCCGTGACCTGCAGCGACTCGTCCATCGACGAGCGCAGCCACAGCACGACGACGGCGGCGACGGCGCCGAAGGCGAAGGCGATCCGCCACCCGTACTGGCTGATCTGCTCGTCGGTGAGGACCGACTGCTGGAGCAGCAGCATGCACTGGGCGAGCACGTGGCCGCCGACGAGCGTGACGTACTGGAAGGAGGAGAAGAAGCCGCGGCGCTCCGGCGTGGCCGCCTCGGACATGTACGTCGCGGACGTGCCGTACTCGCCGCCGGTCGCGAAGCCCTGGACGAGGCGGCAGAGCACGAGCACGACGACGGCCCAGCCGCCGATCGTCGCCGCGGTCGGGGCGAGGGCGATGGCCAGCGACGCGAGGGCCATGACGCTGACGCTCGTGACGAGGGCGGGGCGCCGGCCGTGGCGGTCGGCGAAGCGGCCGAAGAACCACGACCCGATCGGTCGCATGAGGAAGGTGACGGCGAAGATCGCCATCGTGTAGATGCCGGCGTTGGGCTCGTCACCGCCGAAGAAGTGCTCCTCGAAGTACTTGGCGAAGACGGTGTAGACGTACACGTCGTACCACTCGACGAGGTTGCCGAGGGACCCCCGGACCGTGTTGAGCACGGCGCGACGCGTCGACGTCGGCCTTTGGGTCGTTGCCACCGGGGTGTCCATCAGGGCTCTCCTCGAGGTCGTTCGGCGCGTCTGCGCACCGGATCGACCATCGACGCTAGGGGCCCGAGGGGCGGGTGTCGCGCCGGGAGCGTCGTCTTGACCAAGACTTTGCGTCCCGAGGGCGGGTCAGACCCAGCTGGGGAACCACATCCGGGCCTGCCACTCCGAGAGCGGGATGACGTCGGCGACGTAGATCGGGTGGAAGAACGCGAAGAGACCGATCGTGACGAGCACGAAGGCGCCCATGACGCCGTATCCGATGCGGCGCCGGAGCAGCGACGACTCACGGCCGCCGATGACGAGCCCCAGGACGTACACGCAGGCGAGCACGACCCACGGCACGAACGCGACCTCGTAGAACGAGTAGATCGTCCGGTTGCCGAGGAAGAACCACGGCAGGTAGCCGGCGAAGAGCCCGCAGAGGATCGCACCGGCACGCCAGTCGCGGCGCAGCGCCCACATGAAGAGCAGCACGAAGATCGCGAGCGTCGCGCCCCACCAGATCGAGACGGTGCCGATCGAGGTGATCGCCTTGCTGCACTGCTCCACGACGCACCCGTCGGCGCCCTTCTTCGGTCCTTCGTAGAAGAACGACGTGGGGCGCCCCTGGATGAGCCAGGACCACGGGTTGGTCTGGTACGGGTGCGAGCTCGTGATCGCCTGCGTCGAGGCGTACATCTGCTGGTGGTAGGCCCACAGCGAGCGCCACCAGTCGGGCAGCCAGCCGTGGTCGGTGTCGGGGTTGTTCTGCGCCCACGTGCGGAACGAGCCGCCCTTGGTGAGGATCCAGCCGGTCCAGCTCGCGACGTACGTGACGACGGCGGTGACGACGAGCTGCACGAACGCGTACGGCCCGTCCTTGACGATGCCGCCGGCCGACCAGCCGCGCACGCCTGCGGCGCGGCGGGCCCCGAGGTCCCAGAGGACGGTGAGGAGCCCGAAGAAGACGAGGAAGTAGAGGCCCGACCACTTCACCCCGGCCGAGAGGCCGAGCATGATGCCGGCGACCCAGCGCCAAGGTCGCCAGCCGAGCCACGGTCCCATCCACGACGTCGCGGCCCGGGCGCGGTCACCGACCTTCCGGGCCAGCACCTCGCGCGCCTTGTCGCGGTCGATGAGCAGGGCGCCGAAGGCGGCGAGCCCGAAGAACATGACGAAGATGTCGAGCAGCCCGGTGCGCGAGTGGACGAAGTGGTGGCCCTCGAAGGCGAGGAGCGCGGCTGCGACGGTGCCGAGCAGGTCGGAGCGGAAGAGCCGGCGCGCGATCCGGCCGAGCATGAAGATCGAGATGGTGCCGGCGAGCGCGACGGCGAAGCGCCAGCCGAAGGAGTTGAGGATCCCGAACGGCGCCTCGCCCCAGCCGATGAGCCACTTGCCGACGGGCGGGTGGACGACGAAGTCGCCCTCGGTGCCGTAGACCATCGGGTCGTTGGCGGTGAAGTGCTGGTCGACCTGGTTGGCCTGCTGCAGCACGTCGTCGTTCTTCATCTCGAACCAGTACAGGACCATCGACCAGCCCTGCTTGACGTAGTACGTCTCGTCGAAGATCAGCTGGTGCGGCGCGCCGACGTGCCAGAAGCGCATGACGCCGCCGACGAGCATGAAGAAGAGCGGTCCGGCCCAGCCCAGCCAGGCGACGCGGCCCGCGGTGCGACGGGACAGCCGGAAGTCGTCGGCCGGGTCCCCGAGCAGGCGAGCGCGCACCTGTCTGGCCGAGTTCATGGGCGACATCGTATGCAGAGTGGCTGGGTGACCCGTGCAGCGCTCCGGCGGCGGCCCGTGGGGCCCGTCAGATCGAGACCCCGCGCGCCCGCAGCACGGAGTAGCCGACGAAGGCCACCGTGTCGAGCACCGCGTGGCAGACGACGAGCGGCATGACGCGCCGGGTGCGCACGAAGACGAGACCCAGCACAAGGCCCATGACGATGTTGCCGGCGAAGCCGCCGAAGCCCTGGTAGAGGTGGTAGCTGCCGCGGATCACGGCCGACAGCCCGATGATGAGCGGCCACGACCACCCGGTCTGGCGCCACCTCGTGAAGAGGTAGCCGACCATGACGACCTCCTCGAGGAGGGCGTTCTCGACGGCCGCGAGGACGAGCACGGGTGCCGACCACCACACCGCCTCGAGGTTGGCCGCCGAGACCTGGGTGTTGATGCCGATCGCCTTGGCGAGGAAGTAGAAGCCGAGCCCCGGGATGCCGATGACGGCGGCGAGGCCCAGGCCGCGGAGCAGGTCACGGCCGGGCTCACGTCGGTCGAGGCCGACGAAGTGGCCGGCGCGCACGTCGACCGCGGGCCTGCGGACGTGGTTCAGCAGGTAGAGCGCGAGGGCCACGGCGACGAGCGGCAGGACGATGCCGGCGAGCTGGTAGGCGAGGTCGAGCCAGGGACGCCCGGGCGTGGCCGACTGGTTCATCGCCGTCGTCTGCTGCGACAGCGGCACCGGGCGGGTCAGCTTCTCGATGATGCTGAGCACGGCGTAGACCGCCGACGACCCGAGGCTGACCCCGAGGACGAGGACCGTCTCCCACCGGAGGTCGCGCCTCGCGGCCGGGTCGGTGACGGGCGACGGGTCGCGTGGTGACGGCCGGGACAGGAACCGCGCGAGGGCGCTGCCGCCCGTGGAGGGGGCCTCGGTCGCAGCCGCGCCGGTGTCGCTCGACATGGCGTCACTGTAGCCGCGCGGCCGACTCGGCCCGCGGGGGTGACGCCCGCCGTAGTGTCGTTGCATGTCGTTGCTGACGGGCTGGGCGCGCGGGGAGTTCGCCGCGGACGGCTTCGCCTACCCCGTCTACGAGCGCGGCGAGGGGCCGGGGATCGTCGTCGTCCACGAGAGCCCGGGACTGACCCCGGAGGTCATCGAGCTCGGTGACGAGCTCGTCGAGGACGGCTTCACGGTGACGATGCCGCACCTGTTCGGTTCGTCGCACGCACCGCCGCACACCTGGGAGGCACTGCGAGTCGTCCCGCGCCTCTGTGTCACTCGCGAGTTCACGATGTTCGTGACCGGCCGTACCGCCCCCCTCGCCGGGTGGCTGCGTGCCCTCGCACGGGACCTGCACGCCCGCGCGGGCGGCCCCGGCGTGGGGGCGATCGGGATGTGCGTCACCGGCGGTTTCGCGCTCGCGATGATGGTCGACCCCGTCGTGGTCGCACCCGTCGTCGCCCAGCCGGCGACACCGCTGCCGCTCGGACGGCGGCGGGCTGCGGACATCAACCTCGCGCCCGCTGACCTCGAGGCGGTGCGGCGTCGCGTCGCCCAGGGGTGCCCCGTGCTCGGCGTCCGGTACCGCGGTGACTGGGCCACGGGGACGCGGTTCGCGACATTGCGTCGTGAGCTCGGCGACGGCTTCATCGCCGTGGAGCTCGACGGCCACGACCACGCGACGCTCACGGACCACAAGCACCCTGAGGCCGTCGCCGCCGTCCGTGGGTTCTTCCGGACGCGTCTCCTTCCGCCGGACTGACCTGAGTCAGGACGTAACTGTTTGGCGCACAAGGTCGGTGACGGCATACGGTCTCGGCATGTCCTCCGTCCTCCGCGTCGTCCTGCGCTCCCGACTGACGGCGGCGATGCGCGAGCGCGACCTCCCTGCAGTGAGTGTGCTGCGCAGTGCCGTCGCCGCGATCGAGAACGCCGAGGCCGTCCCGCCCGACGTGGGCAGCGCCGTCACGACGTCTGCGGACGTCGCCGGCGCTGGCGTCGGGCTCGGCGTGACGGAGGCGGAGCGGCGCCGGCTCGACGACGCCACCGAGCGCTCCCTCATCGTCGCCGAGGTGCGCTCGCTCGCCGAGGCCGAGGTGGCGTATGCCGCCGCGGGCCAGCCGGATCGGGCGCGGGACGCGGCGGCCGGGGCCGCACTCCTGAGCGCCGTTCTCGACGAGGTGGGTGGCGTCGCGGGCTGAGGCCCGTCGTCCACAGGGCCGGTGCACAAGCTGTGCACCGACGCGTCCGTCCGGTGGAGAAGCGCTCCCGTGCTGTGGACGACACGCCGTCGGCCTGTGGAGGGTGGAAATGTTTGGCGAAAGCCCTTGCGGACCTCCTCGGGGCGGGATAGAAATCTCTCACGCCCTCCCCTCGGGGAGAGCGGGACAGCTCGGAGACGAGGGTCCACACGGTGGGGCAACCCACTGCGGCAGCCGGGTGACGAGGCGGCCGGGACCGGAGACGACGAGACGTCGATCGGGAGCGTCACCATCGACCGATCAACCAGAAGGGCCCTTGAGACTCATACTCCCAAGGGCCCTTCGCCTTTGTCCTGCAAGCGTTCTCGCTGTCAGACCTCGGCCGTCGCCGACGGACGCCAGGGCGTGAGCCACGGGGTCTCGGGCCATCCCTCGCGTGCGGCCACGAGCTCGTACATCGTCGCGCCGTCGATCGACTCGCGGACGATGTCGGCGTGCCCGGCGTGACGCGCGAGCTCCTCGACGAGGTGCATGGCGACCCAGCGCACCGACCACGCCTCGACGTCGCGGGGGAACCACGGGGCGTCGCGCGGCACGGGCACCGCGGCGCCGAGGTCGGCGCGACGCAGCACCTCGCGGGTCACGTCCCCCTGGGCTGCGAGAGCGGCCAGGAGGGACTCGAGGGTGTCGCCGTCGGTGACGCGGAAGTCGTCTCCCCAGGCGGTGGCCTGCTCCTCGAGGGACTGGTCCGGCGGAGCGGGTGCCTCTGGAGCGACGGCCATCCGTTCGGTCCAGCCGCGCTCGCAGGTGGTGACGTGCTTGACGAGTCCGCCGATGCTGAGGGTGCCGGCCGTCGGTGCGAGGCGGATCTGCTCCTCGGTGAGGCCGTAGGCGACGGTGGCGAAGGCGTCGCGCTGCTGGTCGAGGTAGGCGATGAGGCTCTCGCGCTCGTCGGCGACGGGTGGCACGTGTGCGGGCATGATCGTTGCTCCTGTCAGTCGTTGCGGTGGGCGTAGAGGTCACGGAGCAGGGCGATCTCGGCGCCGTGGTGGATGACCTCGCGGTTGATGTGGAGCACGAGCTCGACCCGGGGGTACTCGGCCCACGGCCCCTCGCTCGGGCCGCAGGGCTCGGCGAGGGCGGCCTCGTCCCAGGTGCGCACCCCGGCGGTCCACGCGGCGAACGCCTCGTCCAGCTGGGCCAGCGCCTCGTCGGCGGTGCCGGCGTACTCGAAGGTCTGGTAGTCGACCTCGGGGCCGCCGAAGTGGCTGTGCACGCGGGCGCCGAGCACCCCGACGATGATGTGGGCGAGGCGCCACGCGATGGTCGTGACCGGCGCGGGGACGGGCTCGGGGTAGGCGAAGTCGATGGTCAGCTCGCCGCTGCCACCCTGGATCTCCGTCGCGCCCTCACCCCGCCGGTGCACGTTCCACGCGCCCGGGGTCGGCTCCCAGAGGTACTCCTCGTCGGTCAGGCCCTCGAAGCGCGGTCTCAGCTGGTTGGTCCAGTGCCGAGCGGCCTGGTCCACGAGCACGGACGTCCAGTCGATGGGGGTCTCTGTCGTTGTCATGCCTCGATCGTCGCAGGCATATAGGACAGAAACTGTCCGCAGAGGGTGGCAGTCTGTAGCCATGTCCACGACCTCCGACGGCAACGGCACGACGGCCCGCGTGCTCCGGCTGCTCGACCTGCTCCAGAGCCGCCCCGTCTGGAGCGGCACCGAGCTCGCCGAGCGCCTCGGCGTCACGACGCGCAGCGTGCGCCGCGACGTCGAGCGGCTCCGTGACCTCGGCTATCCCGTCAACGCCGCCCACGGGGCCGGAGGCGGCTACCAGCTCGGTGCCGGGCGACGGCTGCCGCCGCTCCTGCTCGACGACACCGAGGCCGTCGCCGTGGCCGTGTGCCTCCGGCTCGCGGCCGGCGGCACGGTCGAGGGACTCGGAGAGGCGGCCGTGCGCACCCTCGCCAAGCTCGACCAGGTGCTGCCGGGGCGCCTCCGCGCGCAGGTCGAGGCCATCCACGAGGCCACCGTCACGCTCGACGGCGGTGCGGCGCCCGTCGACGCCGCGACCCTCCTGCTGCTCGCTCGCGCGTGCCGGGAGACCGAGCGCGTCACCTTCGCGTATGCCGGCCCGCGCGGTTCCGGCGAACGCCGGGTCGAGCCCTACCGCCTCGTCGCCACCGGACGCCGCTGGTACCTGCTCGCCTACGACCTCGACCGCGAGGACTGGCGCACCTTCCGGCTCGACCGCATGTCCGACGCCGAGACCCGGGGCTGGCGCTTCCGCCCGCGCGACGACGCGCCCGACGCGGCCGAGCACGTGCAGCGGTCGATCACCCGCGACGCGTACGACCACGTCGCGCGGGTGCGCATCGAGGCGCCGAAGTCCTTGGTGGACAAGCACATCCCGCCATCGGTCGGGACGGTCACCGCCGACGGGCCCCACCGCTGCATCTTCGAGGCCGGCGGCAACCACCTGGGCGCCATGGCGATGCACATCGGTGCGCTGCCGTGGGAGATGACCGTCCTCGACCCGCCCGAGCTGCGCGAGACCATGCGCGAGCAGGCAGCCCGCATGCTCCGCGCCGCAGGTGACCCCGCCACCCGCTGACCACATGCAGTCGAGTGGCCCCGTCGTCACAGGGGCTGGTGGGGCTGGGAGGCCACTCGAGTGTCGAGTGGCCCCGTCGTCACAAGGGCTGGTGGGGCTAGGAGGCCACTCGAGTGTCGAGTGGCCCCGTCGTCACAGGGGTTGGTGGGGCTGGGAGGCCACTCGAGTGTCCAGTGGCCCCGTCGTCACAGGGGCTGGTGGGGTTGGTGGGGCTGGGAGGCCACTCGAGTGTCGAGTGGCCCCGTCGTCACACGTGGCTCAGCTCAGCCCGTGTTGCGCAGTCCCGCGGCGATGCCGTTGATCGTCAGCAGCAGCGCCCGCTGCACGTCGGCGTCCGGCTCGACGTCGTCGGGCACGGCACGCGACCGCGCGAGGAGCGAGGTCTGCAGCGCGTGCAGCGGCGCGAGGTAGCTGTCGCGCAGGTCGAGCGTGCGACGCAGGACGGGTGAGGCCTCGAGCAGCTCCTTCTGGCCGGTGACGCGCAGCACCTCCTCGACCGTCCGCGCGTGCTCCTCCCGGATCGTGTCGAAGACCCCGGCCACGTCCTCGGGCACGAGCGCCCGCACGTAGCCCGCCGCGATGTCGAGGTCCGACTTCGTCAGCGTCATCTGGACGTTGGAGAGGAAGGTGCGGAAGAAGGCCCACGAGCCGTACATCTCGCGCAGCGTCTTCTCGCGCCCGTCCTCGCGGGCCTCGGCGAGACCGGAGCCGACGCCGAACCAGCCCGGCAGGATGATCCGGGACTGGGTCCAGCCGAAGACCCAGGGGATGGCGCGGAGGTCCTCGAGGCCGCCCTCGCCCCCGGGTCGCTTGGAGGGCCGCGAGCCGATGTTCATCTTGCCGAGCTCGTCGACCGGCGTCGCCGACACGAAGAAGGGCACGAGACCGGGGTCGCGCACGAGGGAGCGGTAGGCCTCCTGGCCGCGGCCCGCGACGAGGTCCATCGTGCCGTTCCAGCCGTCGAGGACGTCCTTGGGCAGCAGCGACCTCCGGTGCAGGACCGAGGCCTCGAGCACCGCGGCGAGGGCGACCTCGAGGTTGAAGCGCGCGAGTCCCGGCAGCGTGTACTTGTCGCTGATGACCTCACCCTGCTCGGTGATCTTGATCGGGCCGTCGAGGCTCCCGTAGGGCTGGGAGAGGATCGCCTCGCCCGTCGGGCCGCCGCCGCGCCCGACCGAGCCGCCTCGCCCGTGGAAGAGCCGCAGGACGACGCCGTGCTGGCGGGCGACGTCGCGCAGCGCGCGCTGGGCCCGGTGGATCTGCCACTGCGACGCGGCGATCCCCGCGTCCTTCGACGAGTCGGAGTAGCCGAGCATGATCTCCTGCACGTCGCCGCGGGCCGCGACGACCCGGCGGTACGACGGGTCGGACAGCAGGGCGTCGAGGAGCGGTCCGGCGGCCTCGAGCTCGGCGACGGTCTCGAAGAGCGGCGCGAAGCCGATCCGCGCCGTGGCCGGCGTCGAGTCGGTGCCCGTGTCGACGAGCCCGGCCTCGCGGGCCAGGACGACGACGGCGAAGAGGTCGTCGACGTCGTGGGTCATCGACACGATGTAGGTCTCGATCGCCTCGGGACCGTAGGTGTCGAGCGCCCGCCCGATCGCCGCCATGAGCGACAGCGACGCCTCGGCGGCCTCGCCGACGTCGTGGACGCCGACCCCGGTCAGCGGCCGGCGCGAGGCCATCTCGCGGGAGAGCACCTCGATGCGCGCCGCGTGGTCGAGCTCGCCGTAGGGCGTGTCGAGCCCGCCGATGCGGTCGTAGAGGTCGGCGAGGGCGGCGTGGTGCTTCGCGCTGTGCTCGCGGACGTCCAGCGTGGCGAGTCCGGTGCCGGTGGCGACCGCGGCGCGGATGAGACGGAGGATCGCGCCGTCGGCCGTCAGCGTGTCACCGGCCGCGAGCATCGAGTCGCGCATGAGGACGAGGTCGTCGAGCAGCTCGTCGAAGCCCGCGTAGTCGCGACCGGGCTCGTGCGCGGTGCCGTGGGTCAGGCGGTCGCGCGTGCGCAGGAGGCGGACGCGCACGAAGCTGAGCTTGAGGCGGTAGGGCTCCTCGGCGTTGAGCCGGCGCACGGCGGCATACGTCACCGGCAGCGCCTCCGCATCGCGCTCGAGGCTCTCCCGCAGGGCGTCGGTGACCTCGACGAAACGAGTCGACGACGACAGCTCGTGGAGCATGTGGTCGAGCTTCTCGACGAGCTCGGCGAGCCCGGCGTCGTGCTGCATGCCGATGACCGCGAGGGTGACGTCGGGCGTGACGTTGGGGTTGCCGTCCCGGTCGCCGCCGGCCCAGGCGCCGAAGCGCAGCGGCCTGGCCGACGGCGGCAGCTCCACGCCGATGCCGGCGAGCGTCCGGTCGAGCTCGGCGAGCAGGTCGGGCACCACCTGGTCGGCGAGGAAGCGGAGCGTGTGCATGGCCGTGCGGGCCTCGTCGGTCGGCTCGGGCCGGACGATCCGCAGCTCGTCGGTCTGCCACATCATGTCGACGAGCTCGGCGAGCCGACGCTCGGCGCGTGGGCCGTCGGAGACGGGACGGCGCGGGTCCTCGAGCTCGTCGACCGTGACGGCGATCCGGCGGAGCAGGTTGAGGACGGTCCGGCGGGTCGCCTCGGTGGGGTGGGCGGTGAAGACGGGGCGGTACTCCAGCCGGGCGAGGATCGTCTCCAGCTCGTCGCGCTCGAGCGTGCCCTCGTCGAGGGCTGCCCCGATGCGGCCGACCGTCGCGGCGAGCGGGGTCTGCTCGACGGCGCTCAGCTCCTGCCAGCGGTGCAGCTGCTCGGTGACGTTGACGAGCTGGAAGTACGCCGTGAAGGCGCGGGCGAGGACGACCGCGGTCGGTGCGTCGACGCCCTCGAGGAGCGCCCGCAGCTCGTCGTCCTCGGGCTCGCGGGCCAGGCCGCGCACCTTCTCGACGAGCGCGAGCAGGTCGGCGCCCTCGTGCCGTTCGAGGGCCTCGCCGAGCAGCGCTCCGAGCTGTCGCACGGAGGCGCGGAGGGCGGCATGCTGCTGCGCCGACGAGACGCCGGAGGCGAACGTCGCGGCGTTCGGCTCGCGGCGGTCGGCCTCGAGGAGCTGCTCGGTCGTGGCGGGGCCCTGGCTCGTCATGGGTCTGTCGTACCGCGTCGACGTTTCGGAGGCGTTTCGAGTCCACGATGGGGACCACGCGCTGGACACCGCAGTCCGCCATGTGGACGGTTGTCGTGGTCGTCCGCGGCCGACGGCCACGACAAGCCGCCTCGTGGCCGGTCATCGTGGCGGCCGGTCGAGAGGACCGGCGGGAGGTCCCTGCGAGGATGACGGCATGACCACCGGCACCCTCGTCCTCGCGGCCACCCCGATCGGCGACCCGCGGGACGCGGCGCCACGGCTCGCCCAGGAGCTCGCGACCGCCGACGTCGTCGCCGCCGAGGACACCCGACGCCTGCGCCGCCTCCTCACCGACCTCGCCGTCACCCCGAGCGGGTCGGTCGTCAGCTACCACGAGCACAACGAGGCCGCCCGCACGCCCGACCTCGTCGCCCGCCTCCTCGCGGGGGAGCGCGTCGTCGTCGTGACGGACGCCGGTATGCCGTCCGTCTCCGACCCGGGCTACCGCCTCGTCGCCGCTGCGGTCGAGGCGGGCGTACGCGTGACGTGCGTCCCCGGGCCGAGTGCGGTCCTCATGGCGCTGGCGGTCTCGGGCCTGCCGGTCGACCGCTTCTGCTTCGACGGCTTCCTGCCGCGCAAGCCGGGGGAGAAGGCCAAGGTCCTCGCCGACGTGGCGGACGAGCGCCGCACCATCGTCTTCTTCGAGGCCCCGCACCGGCTCGCCGAGACGCTCGCCGCGATGCGCGACGCGTTCGGCTCCGAGCGTCGGGCGGCCGTGTGCCGCGAGCTGACGAAGACCTACGAGGAGGTCCGCCGCGGCACGCTCGCCGAGCTCGTCGCGTGGGCCGAGGGCGGCGTCAAGGGCGAGATCACGATCGTCGTCGCCGGGGCCGAGCGGGTGGTGCCGTCCCTCGAGGAGGCCGTGGCCGGCATCCGCACGCGGGTGGAGGCGGGCGAGCGGCTCAAGGACGTCGCGGCCGACGTCGCGTCGCGCACGGGCCTGTCGAAGAAGGCGCTCTACGACGCCTCGCTCGCCGCCCGCTGACCGACCGCTGACCGCCCGTTGACCGCCCGCCCGGGCGTGCCCGGCGCCGTCTCGACAGGCGAACCCCTTGCCCCGCGGGGAACAGCGGGCAAGGCTGCTGTCGTTCCCCTCTCCGGAGGCCGGCGACCCCGTCGGCCGAGTCGACAGCACAGCGAAGGAGCAAGGCATGGGCACCACTCGCACCGCCAGCACGCACTGGGAGGGCTCGCTCTTCGAGGGCTCGGGCCAGGTCAGCCTGGAGAGCTCGGGCATCGGCACCTACGAGGTCAACTGGCCCTCGCGGGCGGAGTCGTCGAACGGCAAGACGAGCCCCGAGGAGCTCATCGCCGCCGCGCACTCCTCGTGCTACTCGATGGCGCTGTCGAACGGTCTCGCGAAGGCCGGCACGCCCCCGACGACGCTCGACACCACGGCCAACGTGACGTTCGTCCCCGGCACGGGCATCACCGGGATCGCGATCAGCGTCGTCGGCGACGTGCCGGGCATCTCGGCCGAGGACTTCCAGGCCGCAGCCGAGGACGCCAAGGCCAACTGCCCGGTGAGCCAGGCGCTCAAGGCCGTGCCGATCTCGCTCGAGGCCCGTCTCGGCTGACCTCCACCACTGGACGCCGTCGGCGCCGACCCTCGGGGGTCGGCGCCGATGTCCTTGTGGCCCAGCGTCGCTCGTGGGCGGGCGTGTCAGGCGGACTCGACCGTGGCCTTCAGCGACTCGAGCATGCCCTGCCAGCTCTGCGAGAACTGGTCGGCCTGCTCCTGCGAGTCGTTGCCGTCCTGCTCGAGGGCGAGCGTCGTTCGTCCGTCCCTCGTCGGGGTCAGCGTGTAGGTGACGGTGTGGTAGCTCTCGGGCCGGTCCTCCTGGCCCATGAGCGGGCTGTAGTGCGTCATCGAGAGGCGATGCCCCTCCTCGACCTCGAGCACCTCGCCCTTGTCCTCGTAGGGCTTGCCCTGCATCTCGCCCTGCCACGTGATGGGACTGCCGACCTGCCAGTCGGTGGTCAGGGTGGTGCCGGCCATCCACGACCTCACCCGGTCCGGCTCCGTCAGCGCGTCCCAGACGGCACGCGTCGACGCGTCGACGATGACCTCTGCCTGTGCGATGTGTCCAGTCATCCTCCTGTCGTACTCGCCCGGAGCCGTCTCGCGCCAGTGGGGGGCGGCAGCGCGTCCGCGCCGGACCCGCCGTCCCGGCCCGGCGGCATACTCGTGCGCGGTGGCGCCCCGGCCCCGCCTAGGATTGCTCGCCATGAGCCATGTCCTGTCTGCCGTCGCCTGGCCGTACACCAACGGCCCGCGCCACATCGGCCACGTGGCCGGTTTCGGTGTGCCCTCCGACGTCTTCAGCAGGTACATGCGGATGGCAGGGCACGACGTCCTCATGGTCTCCGGCACCGACGAGCACGGCACGCCGATCCTCGTCCTCGCCGAGGAGGAGGGCCTGACGCCGCAGGAGCTCGTCGACAAGTACAACGCGGTCATCGCCCAGGACCTCGCCGACCTCGGCCTGTCCTACGACCTCTTCACCCGCACGACGACGCGCAACCACTACGCCGTCGTCCAGGAGATGTTCCGCCAGGTCCACGCCAACGGCTACATGATCGAGCAGACGACGCGGGGCGCCATCAGCCCGTCGACGGGCCGCACCCTGCCCGACCGCTACATCGAGGGCACGTGCCCGATCTGCAGCTTCCCCGAGGCGCGCGGCGACCAGTGCGACAACTGCGGAAACCAGCTCGACGCCGACGAGCTCATCAACCCGCGCAGCAAGATCAACGGCGAGACGCCGGAGTTCATCGAGACGCAGCACTTCTTCCTCGACCTGCCGGCCCTCGCCGGCGCCCTCGGCGAGTGGCTCGACGGACGCGAGGCGTCGGGCACGTGGCGCCCCAACGTCATCAAGTTCTCCAAGAACCTCCTCAAGGACGTCCGCCCGCGCGCGATGACCCGCGACATCGACTGGGGCATCCCGATCCCGCTCGAGGGGTGGGAGGGCAACCCGAGCAAGCGGCTCTACGTGTGGTTCGACGCGGTCATCGGCTACCTCTCGGCCTCCATCGAGTGGGCACGCCGGGTCGGTGCACCGGAGCGCTGGCGCGAGTGGTGGAACGACCCCTCGGCCGTGTCCTACTACTTCCAGGGCAAGGACAACATCACCTTCCACAGCCAGATCTGGCCGGCCGAGCTGCTCGGCTACGCCGGGCACGGTGACAAGGGCGGCGAGCCGGGGGAGTACGGCGTGCTCAACCTGCCGACCGAGGTCGTGGCCTCCGAGTTCCTGACGCTGGAGGGCAAGCAGTTCTCGACGAGCCGCAAGCACGTCATCTACGTCCAGGACATCGTCGCCCGCTACGGACCCGACCCGATCCGCTACTTCATCTGCGCGGCCGGGCCGGAGAACCAGGACGCCGACTTCTCCTGGGCCGAGTTCGTCCAGCGCAACAACAGCGAGCTCGTCGCCGGCTGGGGCAACCTCGTCAACCGCACGGCCGCGATGATCGCCAAGAACTTCGGCGAGATCCCGAGGGCGTATGCCGTCGAGCCCGTCGACGAGGAGCTGCTGGTTGCCGTGCGGGGTGCGTTCGCGACCGTCGGCGCCTCCCTCGAGCGGCACCGGCAGAAGGCCGCCCTAGCCGAGGTCATGCGGGTCGTGGGCGAGGCCAACGCCTACGTCTCGAGGACCGAGCCGTTCAAGCTCAAGGGCGACGACCAGCGCGAGCGGCTCTCCACCGTGCTCCACACGCTGGCCCAGGCCGTCTCAGATATCAATACGCTGATCTCACCGTTCCTGCCTCACGCGGCGAACCGCGTCCACGCCGTCCTCGGCGGTGCGGGCGAGTTCATGCCGATGCCTCGTCTGGAGGTCGTCCCCGACCTCGACGACGACGCCCGGAGCTACCCGGTCATCACCGGCGAGTACTCCTCGACGCCGCGGTGGGAGTCGCGGCCGGTCGTCGTCGGGACGCCCGTCGCGAAGCCCTCCGGCGTCTTCGTCAAGCTCGACGCCGAGCAGGTCATCGAGGAGGAGCGGGCCCGTCTCGGCGACAGCGCGCCGGGCGGCACGCGGCACCACTCCGACCCCCTCGCGGCGCCGAGGATGGGCAAGCCGAAGGGCGGAGCCGGTGCCGACGGCGACGCGGCCGGCAGTGCCGCCTCCGACGAGGCGCCGACCGCATGACCCCGCACGCGTCGGGGCAGCGGGGCCTGCCGGAGACGGCGCCCGACCCGCTGCCCATCGACGTCGTGGACAACCACGTCCACCTCGACATCACGCGCGAGGGCGACGAGCCGTTCGACGTCGCCGACGCGATCAAGGCCGCCCGGGCGGTCGGTGTGACGCGGCTCGTCCAGGTCGGGTGCGACCTCGACGGGATCCGATTCACCATGGATGCCATCGAGGCACATGACGAGCTCGTCGGTGGAATCGCCCTGCACCCCAACGAGGTTCCCCGTCTCGCGGCGGCTGGGCGACTCGACGAGGCCTACGCCGAGGTCGAGCGGTGCGCGGTCCACGACCGCATCCGCGTCATCGGCGAGACCGGTCTCGACTACTTCCGCACCGGCCCCGAGGGCGTCGCCGTCCAGCAGGACGGCTTCCGCTGGCACATCGGCCTCGCCAAGCGCCTCGGCAAGGCCCTGCAGATCCACGACCGCGACGCGCACGCCGACGTGCTCCGGATCCTCGAGGAGGAGGGGGCGCCCGAGCACACGGTCCTGCACTGCTTCTCCGGCGACCTGACGATGGCCCGTGAGTGCGTCGAGCGCGGCTACTACCTCAGCTTCGCGGGCACCGTCACCTTCAAGAACGCGCGCGGCCTGCGTGACGCGCTGACCGCGATCCCGCTCGACCGTGTCCTCGTCGAGACCGACGCCCCGTACCTCGCGCCCGCCCCGCACCGGGGCGCGACCAACGCCTCGTTCCTCGTGCCCGTGACCATCCGGGCGATGGCCGCGGTGCTCAACATCGACGTTCCGGCGCTGTGCCGTGCCGTCTCGGACAACAGCGAGCGGGTCTACGGCCCGTGGGGTGCGGAGCGAAACGGGCAAAGCGCCTAGCGCACCGCAGAACGTCCCGTCCACCGACCCCGGTCTCCGTTACCGAAATTTGACCTCTCCACGGTGTGTCGGTCACTGTTGACGACTGTTGGCCGGTTGCCACCCCGCATCGACCTCCTTCCGACGACGTGAGGAGGACGGATCGAGAGCGCGTTGCACCCGGGTCGTTCGACGTTCGGAGTGTTTTGATTTCTCGCAACGCCAAGATCCTGGCCGCCGCTGGCGCGGCCGTCGTCCTCACGGGTGGCGCCGTCGGCGCGGCCCAGCTCGACAAGGCCGTCAACCTCTCCGTGGACGGCACGGCCAGCTCGGCCCACGTCTTCGGCAGCACGGTCGGCGACGTCCTCGACAACCAGGGGATCGCGGTGAAGCCGGGCGACGTCGTCGTCCCCGCCGTGGACGCCCCCATCAGCGACGGCGACACGATCACCGTCAAGTACGCACGCCTGCTGACCCTCACGGTCGACGGCAAGACCCGCCAGCTGCGCACCACCGAGACCACGGTCGACGGCGCGCTCCTCGCGCTCGGTCTCCGCGGCGAGGGTGCCCGCCTGTCGGTCTCGCGTTCGCAGACCATCGGTCGTCAGGGTCTGGCCGTCACGGTCGTCACCCCGAAGGCCGTCACGGTCACCGTCGACGGCAAGACGACGACGAAGACCATCGCCGCCGCCACCGTCGGCGAGGCGCTGACCCAGCTCGGTGTCCGCCTCGGCAAGACCGACAAGGTCAACCCGCCGGTCACGACCCGCCTCACGTCGGGCGCCAAGGTCGCGGTCCAGCGCGTGCAGACGAAGGACAAGAAGGTCAACGAGGCCATCGCCTTCGGCACGACGAAGAAGAAGACGAGCGACCTCTACACCGACCAGACCAAGGTCTCGCGTGCCGGCGTCACCGGCGTGCGCACCGTCACGGTCCGCAGCACGGTCGTCGACGGCAAGGTCGTCTCCACCAAGGAGATCTCCTCGAAGGTCACCAAGGCCCCCGTCGACCGCATCCTGCTCGTCGGCACCAAGGACCGCCCGGCCGCCGCGCCGAGCACCACGAGCACCGGCAGCACCGGCGGCTCGAGCTCGGGCGCCGGCATCAACCTCGCCCGTGCCGCCATGTGGGACCAGATCGCCCAGTGCGAGTCCGGTGGCAACTGGCACATCAACACGGGCAACGGCTACTACGGCGGCCTGCAGTTCCTCACGTCGACGTGGCTCGGTGCCGGCGGTGGCGACTTCGCCCCGCGTGCCGACCTCGCGTCCCGCGAGCAGCAGATCACCGTGGCCAACCGGCTCTACGCGTCGAGCGGCACCTCCCCCTGGTCGTGTGCCTGACCCAACCGCGCAGCGCCAGCACCGCTCGACGAGGCCCCCGACCAGCACGGTCGGGGGCCTCGTCCCGTCGAGTGGCCCCGCCGTCGCACGAGCGAGCCGTCCCACCGCGTCGAGTGGCCCCGCCGTCGCACGAGCAAGCCGTCCCACCCCGTCGAGTGGCCCCTGAACCCCACCTGTGACTAGCCCCCGCTGGGACCAGTGGGGTTCCGGGGCCACTCGAGTGCCTGGGGGACCGAGCACCCGGGCGCAGGCGCGCGGTGCCCGGGCGCGGGGCGGCCGGCCACGCGGCATACGCCATCAGCCGTTGCGCCATAGGGTGGGCGCATGAGCAAGAAGGACGCGCCGGACGTCGACGATGCCGCGCTCCTCGGACCGGCGCAGGTGCGTGAGCTCGCCGAGCGGCTCGAGGTGCGGCCGACGAAGCAGTGGGGCCAGAACTTCGTCGTCGATGCCAACACGGTGCGCAAGATCGTCCGGGTCGCCGGCGTCGGCCCGCACGACGTCGTCGTCGAGGTCGGTCCGGGCCTGGGCTCGCTCACCCTCGCGCTCCTGCCGGTCGTCAAGCACGTCACGGCCGTCGAGGTCGACCCGCGGCTCGCGGGCGCGCTCGAGGAGACGGTCCGCACGCTCCAGCCGGAGAACGCCGACAAGCTGCGCCTCGTCGCAGCCGACGCCCTCACCATCACAAGGCTGCCCGGACCCGACCCCACCGCCCTCGTCGCCAACCTGCCCTACAACATCTCGGTGCCGGTCGTGCTCTCCTTCCTCCAGCACTTCCCGACGATCGAGCGCGTCCTCGTCATGGTGCAGCTCGAGGTCGCGGAGCGGCTCGCGGCCAAGCCGGGCAGCAAGATCTACGGCGTCCCCAGCCTCAAGGCCGCGTGGTACGCCGACGTCGAGCTCGCCGGACGCGTCGGGCGCAACGTCTTCTGGCCCGCACCCAACGTCGACTCCGGCCTCGTCGCGCTGCGCCGGCGCAAGCCGCCGAAGACGACGGCGAGCCGCGAGGACGTCTTCCGCTGCATCGACGCGGCGTTCCTCCAGCGGCGCAAGGCCCTGCGAGGTGCCCTCGCGTCGTGGGCGGGGTCCGCGGACGCCGCCGAGCAGGCGCTCCTCAGGGCCGGCGTCGACCCCCGCACCCGTGGTGAGCAGCTCGACATCACGACCTTCGCGCGTATCGCGGAGGCCCGGCCGGAGGGCGTGGGTCCCGCCCAGCCGCGCGCACGCCGTCGGGCCCGTACGTCCTGAGCCCGGCTGGTCGGCCCATAGGGTGGGCGCATGACTGTCGCTCCGACCCTGCCCGGCGCGGTGACCGTGCGGGTCCCGGCCAAGGTCAACCTCGAGTTGCGCGTCGGTCCCCGGCGTCCTGACGGCTTCCACGCGCTCGCGACCGTCTACCAGGCGGTCTCGCTGCACGACGAGGTCTCCGTCGCGCGCTGGGACGAGTGGCAGGTCGTCGCCGCGGGGGCGTACGCCGACCGCATCCCCACCGACGGGGACAACCTCGCGGTCCGCGCCGCCCGTCTCATCGCTGACCGGTGGGACGTCGACGAGTGCCTCTCGATCCGCATCGACAAGGACATCCCGGTCGCGGGCGGCATGGCCGGCGGCTCCGCCGACGCCGCGGCTGCGCTCGTCGCCTGTGACCAGCTGTGGGGCCTCGGTCTCGACCGGGACGAGCTCGCCGAGCTGGCGGCCACCCTCGGCAGCGACGTGCCGTTCATCCTGTCCGGGGGCAACGCCATGGGCTCGGGCCGGGGAGAGCAGCTGGCTCCCGTGCTCGCGCGCGGCACCTTCCACTGGGTCTTCGCCATCAGCGACACCGGACTGTCGACCCCGGAGGTGTATGCCGAGTGCGACCGCCTGCGCGAACGTGACGGCATCGACGTGCCCGAGCCCCAGGTCAGCTCCGAGCTGATGGCGGCGCTGCGCTCGGGTGACCCCGCCCTGCTCGGTGCGGCCCTGCACAATGACCTCGAGCCGGCCGCCTTCTCGCTGCGGCCGCAGCTGCGCGAGCTGCGTGACGCGGGCGTCGAGTTCGGCGCGCTCGGCGGAATCGTGTCGGGCTCGGGCCCGACCGTCGCCTTCCTCACCGAGAGCCACGAGGCCTCGCTCGACCTGTCGGTGTCGCTCGCGGCCTCCGACCTGTGTCGCGACCTGCGCCGCGCCAAGGGCCCGGTCCACGGCGCGCACGTCGTCGCCACCCCTCGCCACGCCGACTGAGCCGCGGGGGGCTCGACGGCGGGGCTCCGCGCTCACTGACGCCGGAGCGCTGCAGCGCCCCTGAGCCGGACCGGCGCTGCTGTGCGTGACCGGCATCGCTGAGCGGGATTCGGCGGCCGCCCGCGCAGGCCGTAGGGTCAGTCAGCGATGGCAAACCTGATCTCCCTCGAGCGCGTGTCGCTCGTCTTCGGCACGTCCCACGTCCTCGACGACGTCAGCCTCGGTGTCCTCACGGGCGACCGCATCGGCGTCGTCGGCGTCAACGGCGGAGGCAAGTCGACGCTGCTGCGCGTCATGGCCGGCCTGCAGGAGGCCGACTCCGGCCGCATCACCAAGCAGGGCGGCGCCGACGGCATCCGCATCGGCATGCTCGCCCAGGAGGACGCGCTCGACCCCGAGTGGACGATCCACGAGGCCGTGCTCGGCGACCTGCCCGAGCACGTCTGGGCCGGCGACCCCCGCATCCGCGACGTGCTGACCGGGCTGCTCGGCGGCATCGACGCCGAGAACGTCGGCGGCCTTGACAGCCGGGTCGGCCCGAAGTCCGGTGGCGAGCGTCGCCGCCTCGCGCTGGCCCGCCTGCTCGTCTCGGACCCCGAGCTGCTGCTTCTCGACGAGCCGACCAACCACCTCGACGTCGAGGGCGTCGCCTGGCTCGCCGACCACCTCGCGACGAAGCGGCCGCGGCCCGGCAACGCCACCGTCGCGATCACCCACGACCGCTGGTTCCTCGACGCCTACGCGACGAACACGTGGGAGGTCGAGGGCGGCAAGGTCAGCGCCTTCGAGGGAGGGTATGCCGCGTACGTCCTCGCGAAGGCCGAGCGGGACCGCCTCGCCGGGGTCGTCGCCGACCGTCGCTCCAACCTCATGCGCAAGGAGCTCGCCTGGCTGCGCCGCGGTGCGCCGGCACGCACGAGCAAGCCGAAGTTCCGCATCGACGCGGCCAACGCGCTCATCGCCGACGAGCCGGCCCCGCGCAACAGCGTCGAGCTCGCGTCGTTCGCGAGCCGTCGCCTCGGCAAGGACGTGCTCGACCTCGAGGACGCCACCGTGTCGGTCGGCGAGCCGCCCCACGAGCGCCGCCTGCTCGACCACGTGACGTGGCGGCTCGCGCCGGGGGAGCGCATCGGCATCGTCGGCGTCAACGGCGCCGGCAAGTCGACCCTGCTGCGCGCGCTGACGGGCGAGATCCCGCTCGACGGCGGCCGGCGCAAGATCGGCAAGACCGTCGCCATCGCCCACCTCACGCAGGAGGTGCGCGAGCTCGAGCGCTTCGAGCAGTGGCGTGTCATCGAGGCCATCGAGGACGTCAAGCAGTGGACGACCTTGGGTGACAAGGAGATCAGCGCCAGCCAGCTCGCGACGCGTCTCGGCTTCCCGGGTGGTCGCCAGCAGTCGAGGGTCGGCGACCTCAGCGGTGGGGAGCGACGACGGCTCCAGCTGACCCGGCTGCTGCTCACCGAGCCCAACGTCCTCATCCTCGACGAGCCGACCAACGACCTCGACATCGAGACGCTGACCTCGCTCGAGGACGTCCTCGACGGCTGGGCCGGCACCCTCGTCGTCGTCTCGCACGACCGCTACCTGCTCGAGCGGGTGGCCGACAAGCAGCTGGCCCTGCTCGGCGACGGCAAGGTGCGCGAGCTGCCCGGCGGCGTCGAGGAGTACCTCCGGCTCCGCACGGCGGACATCGCGGCCCGGGTCGCGCGAGCGGCTGCGACCCCGGCCGCGAGCGGTGGCTCGGCTGCCGCGTCGAGCGGGCCGGACGGCATACGCCCCCAGTCGGCGACGACCGCGAGCCCGGCCGAGGTGCGCGAGGCGCGCAAGTCGATGGCGCGCATCGAGAAGCAGCTCTCGAGGCTGCAGGACCGCGAGGAGCGCCTGCACGGCGACATGGCCGAGAAGGCCACGGACCCTGCGGCGCTCGCCGACCTCAACGCCAAGCTGCAGTCCGTCGTCTCCGAGCGCGAGGAGCTCGAGCTCGAGTGGCTCGAGGCCGCCGAGATCGTCGGCTGACCCGCGCCGGACGCTCTTGAAAGTATCTTGATGTCAAGATACTTTGAGGGCATGGAAATGTTCCTGCACCACGTCCAGGTGTCCGGTCCGGCCGGTTGCGAGGACGCCATGCGCGCCTTCTACGTCGGCGTGCTCGGGATGACCGAGGTCGCCAAGCCTGAGCGGCTCCGAGCGCGGGGCGGCGCGTGGTTCCGAGCCGGCACGGCCGAGGTGCACGTCGGCATCGAGGACGGTTTCGTCCCCGCCCGCAAGGCCCATCCCGGCATCGCGGTCGGCGACGTCGAGGCCCTCGCCCGCGTCGTCGAGGCCGCCGGCGCGCCGGTCACGTGGGACGAGAACATCCCGGGTCTGCGCCGATTCCACACCGCTGACCCCGTCGGCAACCGGCTGGAGTTCCAGCAGGCGAACCGGTGAGCGCGTGAGGGCCTCAGCCGTGCGGGTCGCGACGCGTCTCGCGCGTCTCGAGCGGAGCCAGCATGCGCCGCAGCAGCCCGGCGAGCTGTGCGCGGTCGGTCGCCGACAGCTCCGAGAGCAGCGACTTCTCCTGCTCGATGAGGTCGGCCATCGCCGAGTCGACGACGTCACGTCCCGCCGTCGTGAGGCGCACCAGGACGCCCCGACGGTCGCCCGGGTCGGGGCGCCGCTCGACGAGGCCGCTGCGCTCGAGGCGGTCGACGCGGTTGGTCATCGTGCCCGAGGTGACGAGGGTCTGCTGCACGAGCTGCCCGGGCGACAGCTCGTAGGGCTCGCCCGCACGTCTCAGCGCCGACAGCACGTCGAACGCCCAGCCGTCGAGCAGGTGCTCGGAGAACGCCGAGCCGCGCGCGAGGTCGAGGCGGCGCGCCAGCCGCGACACCCGAGAGAGCACCTCGAGCGGCGACACGTCGAGGTCGGGGCGCTCCCGGCGCCAGGCCGCGACGATCTCGTCGACGTCGTCGGCAGGCCTGCGGTCGGCGCTCATGGTCTCAACTGTAGTCGCCGTCAAGACTCTTGACATCGAAAGAAAGCGAGGACGACATGACCGAACCCAGCACCCCGCCCGCAGGCGCTGCCGAGGGCGCTGCCGAGGACGCCGCGGATCGGCCCGTGGCGCCCGGCACGGCCTCCCGCTCGGCCGACTCGGCCTGGGACCCGCGGCAGTATGCCGTCTTCGCCGGTCACCGTGGCCGCCCCTTCGCCGACCTGCTGGCCCGCGTCGACGCCGACGACCCCGCCCTCGTCGTCGACCTCGGCTGCGGTCCCGGCGAGCTGACACTCGGGCTCGCCCAGCGGTGGCCGCGTGCACGGGTCGTCGGCGTCGACAGCTCTCCCGAGATGCTCGCGCGCGCCCGGGCCCTCGACGCCGACGGGCGCGTCGAGTGGGTCGAGGCGAGCGCCGAGGACTGGGACCCCACCGAGTCCGGCGGGTCGGTCGACGTGCTCGTCACGAACGCGACCCTCCAGTGGGTGCCCAGCCACCTGCGCCTCATCCCCTCCTGGCTCGAGAGCCTCGCGCCCGGAGGCACGTTCGCCATGCAGGTGCCCGCGAACTTCGACGCGCCGTCGCACCGCCTCATGCGCGAGGTCGCCGCACGCCACCCGCGCGCCGACGACCTGCGCCCGGGCCTCGACCGTGCCCAGGCCGTGGCCCGCCCGGAGACGTATGCCGCCCTCCTCCTCGACCGCACCGACGCCGTCGACGTGTGGCAGACGACGTACCAGCACGTGCTGAGCGCCGAGCCCGACGGCCCGCACCCGGTGCTCGAGTGGGTGCGGGGCACAGGTCTGCGGCCGGTGCTCGGCGTCCTCGACGGCGACGAGCGCGACGCGTTCGTCGCGGACTACGAGGCCGAGCTCGAGACGGCATACCCGCGTCGTGCGTTCGGCGTCCTCTTCCCCTTCACGCGCACCTTCGCCGTGGCGCGCACCCCGCGCTGAGGCAGTCTCGGCTCACGGCGCCGCGTCGCCGCGGTGCCGCTCCTGGGCGACGACCTCGGCGAGGTCGGCCAGACGCCGGCGCTGCTGCAGCGGCCGGGCCATCCGGTGGTTGCCCTCGAGGCGCTCGGCGTTGCGGTCGAGATAGGACCAGTAGCCGGCGGTGAAGGGGCACGCGTCGTCGCCGACCCGCTTCTTCGGGTCGTAGCGACAGCCGCCGCAGTAGTCGCTCATCCGGTTGACGTAGGCGCCACCCGACACGTAGGGCTTCGTCGCCATCGCGCCGCCGTCGGCGTGTTGGCTCATCCCGACGACGTTGGCCGGCATGACCCAGTCGTAGCCGTCGACGAACCGGGTCTGGAACCACTCGGTCAGCGCGTCGGGGTCGTAGCCGCGCTGCGCCGCCCAGTTGCCGAGCACCATGAGGCGTGGGATGTGGTGCACCCAGCCGCGGTCGCGCACCCCCTCCATCGCGTCGTGGAGGCAGGCGGCCTCGACGGCCTCGGCGTCGAGCCGGTCGAACCAGTCGGGCAGCGGCGTCCGGGCCTGCAGGCTGTTGCGGCGGCGGTAGGTCGGGCCGAAGTGCCAGTAGAGGTGCCAGACGTACTCGCGCCAACCGATGACCTGGCGCACGAAGCCCTCGACGGACGCGAGGGGTGCGTCGCCGTCGCGGTAGGCCTGCACGGCCCGGTCGGCGACCTCGACGGGGTCGAGGAGCCCGAGGTTGAGCGGCACCGACAGTAAGCTGTGCGCCATCGCCCAGTCGCCGCGGAGCATCGCGTCCTCGTGCGGCCCGAAGCTCCCCAACCGGTGCGTCACGAACCGCTCGAGCGCGGCGAGGGCCTCGCGACGCGTCACGGCGAAGAGGCGAGGCCCGTCGACGCCGGTGGGGGAGACGTGCCCCGCACGCGTCCACCGGTCGAGGTCGTCGCGCACCTTGGCGTCGATGTCGTCCTCACGCGGCCGGTAGGGCGCCGGCACGTCGAGGCGCTCCGCTCCCTTCGGAGGGGGCTCGCGGTTGTCCTCGTCGAACGACCACCGGCCACCGACGGGCCGGTCTCCCTCGACGAGCAGGTCGAGGCGTTGGCGCTGGAAGCGGTAGAAGTCGTCCATCCGCAGCCGGCGCCGACCGCCGGCCCACCGGGCGAACTCCTCGCGGGGCAGGCTGTAGCCCGGCGTCGGGTCGACGGACTCGACCATCCCGGACGCGACGAGGCGACGCACGAGGCGCTCGGCGGCATACGACGTCGGCTCGTGGACCCGCACCGGCTCGCCCAGCTCGCGCAGCGCCTCGGTGTAGCTGTCGGTGCGCAGGAGCACGGCGGAGTCCCCGAGCTCGGCGGCCCGGTGGCGCAGCGCCGAGAGCACGAGGTGCAGCTTCTGGCGGTGGAACGGTCGACGCCCCAGCGCCCGGCGGCTCTCGACGAGCAGGACGCCGTCCCGACCGACGTCGAAGTGCGGGCCGAGCTGGTCGGCGAAGAGCCAGCGCCTCGTCATCGGGTCGGTGGCGTCGTCAGGGGCGTCGTCGGCGGCACGGACCCATCATGACCGAGGCCTGCGACAGTCGTGAGGGCCGACGGCGGCGCCGCGTCGCCGGGTAAACCCGGGGTCTTGCGGCGGTAAGGCCGGGGTCTCGTCGGTGTCGGCCGTCTCGCCCGGGAAGAAAATCCCCGTCAATTTCCGGCATTTCGACCCATTTCGGAAAACCGTGTCATGAAATGGGTCTCGGCACGTCATACAGATGACGGCACCGCAGGGGTCTCCCGCTTGGTCAGGGGAGGGAGTGGCCCCTACGGGTTGTCTTCGGTGGTGCCGTCAGGTTTCGTCCTTCCGCGTGGTTTCGTGGAGGGGATCATTCGGAAGGACGAAACCTGCCCACCGCGTGTCGGCGCAGGCCCCGGGTGGGGTCTGCGCGCAGGGCCCGGTCCGGACCGGTTCGTCCCGATCGCGCACACGCCCGCGTTCCGACTCGACGCCCGCCCCGCTGCTTGGCAGACTGGCCCGCACCGGGGCAGTAGAAGGGCGAAAGGGTGTCGGCAGACGCGACCTTGTGGTCGAGCGAGGCATGGGCCTCGGCCCCTGACGTGTACCTCCTCGTCCGGACCCGCGAAGGCTCCGCCGAGGCGTTCGGTGAGCTCTGGCGCCGTCACCTGCCTGCCGCGTATGCCGTCGCCGGGCGTCACCGCGGCCGCTCAGCCCCGGAGGACATCGTCGCCGAGGCTGCCGCTCGCGTCCTCGCGCTGATCCGCGACGGCAAGGGTCCCGACGAGCACTTCCGGGCGTACTTCCTGTCCGCCGTGCGGTCCGTCGCGATCGACCAGGGCCGCCGCGACCTGAGGGTCGTGCCCACCGAGGCCGACGACCTCGAGGACCTCGCCGACCCGGCGGAGGACCCCTTCGAAGGACTCGCCACCGACGACGAGGGGCTCGCGCTCGTCCGTGAGGCCTTCGCGGGTCTCTCCGAGCGCGACCAACGGGTGCTGTGGCACACGACCGTCGAGGGGGCGGCGCCGCGCGCGGTCGCGCCGGCACTCGGCATGACCGCCAACGCCGTCAGCGTCCGGGCCATGCGGGCCCGGGAGTCGCTCCGAGCGCTCTACCTCGACGCCCGGGCCGAGCGCGGTCTGGCCGCTGCCGACACCGACGAGTGCCGGTGGACCGTGAGCCACCTTGGCGCCCTCGTTCGCGGGCGGCTGCCCAAGCGGCAGACCGAGCGCGCCGAGGCCCACGTCGCCGGCTGCCCGCACGCCGCGGCCATCGCGGCCGACCTGCGCGTCATCCACGACGGCTTCCCGGCTCTCATCGTGCCGCTCGCGCTCCTGGCCGGGCTCGGCACGCCCGGCTTCGTCAGCGTCGCCGCCGTCGTCGGTCTCTCCGGTGGCGCCGGCGTGGCCGGCCACGCCGGGTTCGCCGGGGGCGGAGGTGCGCAAGCACTCCGTCCGGTGAGCTCGGGGCAGCCGGCGCCGTCCTCCTCCTCCTCCTCCTCGTCGTCGTCGGCCGCCGGGTCGGGTGCCGACGTCGTCGCCCAGGTGGCGAGCCGGGTCACCGGGCTCGTCGCCGGTCTCGCGGTCTCGGCCGGGGTCGCGGGCGCGCTGGCCCTGCCCGGCGCCTCGGTCGCGGCGCCCTCGGCGACGGTCGTGCCGCCTCCGGCTGCGCCCACCTCGAGCGCGATGTCCCGCGCCGTCCCCGGAGCCGTCCCTGGTGCCGTGCCCGGGGCGTCGCCGCGCGCCGTCGTCACACCAGGTGCGACGTCCCCGGCCGGCCTGCCCACCCGGACCATGAGCGCCTCGACCGTCCCGTCGGCCGTTGGTCCCGCGACCTCGTCCGGCGGCGCCGTCGTCGACTCGGGCCGCACTCCCTCGACGGTGGGCGGCACCCCCGTGCCGCCGGGCGCGACGCCCGCGGACAACGGCGGCACGGACCCGGCGCCGCCGGCTCCGCCGTCGGGCACGGGTCCCGGCCGGCCGACGACCCCGCCGCCTGCGCCGCCGACGACGACGCCGCCGGCTCCGAGCCCGACACCACCACCGACCACGACACCCCCGGCACCTGAGCCGGGTGGCGTCGCGCCCACCATCACGGTCCGCCTCGTCTCCGGGAGCGACCCGGCGCGCATCTCCGTGCGCGTGCGCTCCCAGGTCGAGGGCTCGATGACGGTGCGCATCAGCAACGTGTCCGGCTCCGGATCGCTCACGGTGCGCAACTCGAGCTGGACGTGCACCCCGACGACCACCTCGGCGGTGCGGTGCACGGGGAGCCGCGGCCAGGCCTTGCTCGAGCAGTCCGGCACCGGCGCGGTCCAGCCCGTCGTCGTGCGCGTCACCGACGCTGCCGGGGACACCTGGACCGAGACCCTCCGCCCCACCTGACCCCCACCCCGTCGAGTGAGCGCCCGACCACACTCGAGTGAGCGCCCGGCCACAGTCGAGTGGTGCCGTCGTCCCATCCGTCACATGGGGTGTGGGACGGGGCGCTCACTCAAGTGGGGCGCGTGTGGGGCGGGGCGCTCACTCGTGTGGGGCGGTGGTGGGTCAGCGGTGGGGGACCGTCACGAGCCGGGGCGTGCGGTCGAGGCCCGAGAGGCCGTTCCAGGCGAGGTTGACCAGGTGCGCCGCGACCTGGTCCTTCTTGAACTTGCGCCGGTCGAGCCACCACTGCCCCGTGAGGGCCACCATCCCGACGAGCATCTGCGCGTGGATCGGTGCCGACTTCGGGTCGAGGCCGCGCTGCTTGAACTCGGCGGCGAGCAGGTGCTCGACCTGGACCGCGACGTCACCGAGGACGCTCGCGAACGACCCGGTCGACTGCCCCGGGGGCGAGTCGCGCACGAGGATGCGGAAGCCCGACGGATCCCTCTCGATGTAGTCGAGCAGGGCCAGCGTGGCCCGCTCGAGCAGCACCCGCGCCCCTTCCGGCTCCTCGAGCGCCGCGCCGATGCCGCCCATCAGCGCCTGGATCTCACGGTCGACGACGACGGCGTAGAGGCCCTCCTTGCCGCCGAAGTGCTCGTAGACGACCGGCTTGGAGACGCTCGCCTTGGCGGCCACCTCCTCGACCGTCGTCGCCTCGAACCCCTTGTCGGCGAAGAGCTTGCGGCCGACGGCGATGAGCTGCTCGCGGCGCTCCGGGCCCGTCATCCGGGCGCGCGGGCGGGAGCGGTCGGCGCGGTCTGGTCGGTCGGCGGTCACGCCGCCATTGTGCCTGTCGCGGTGCCGTCGTCCGCGACGGACGAGGCCGCACCCGACTTTCTTGCCGAATCCCGTCATGAAACGCCCCCCGAACACGTCTATGTCATTGGTAGGGAGGAGGCGGCTCGCGCCGGGCACCGTGTGGGGACACGGCCGAGGCGAGACCGCCGGTGAGGTCGATCCGGTCGGACGAGGGGCAGACGCGGGTCGACCTCACCGTCATGCCCGAAGGTGGTTCGGCGAACCCCGTCCCCAGAACGGCCGTCATGGAGCACACTGGGGAGGCACGTCGGGCGGAAGGTGCCGCACTTGTCAGCACACACGATGGGACCCCAGTCCGACCCCATGACGGACGCGTCCGCGACCGCTGGGGTCGAGGCGTCCGACGTCGTGCTCCTCGCCCGGGCACGGTCGGGCGAGCACGAGGCCTTCGCGGCGCTCTGGCGCAGGCACCTGCCCGCCGCCCACGCCGCGGCGACGCCGTTCCGCGGCCGCGTGTCGGCCGAGGACCTCGTGGCCGAGGCGTCCGCCCGTCTGTTCCGGCTCCTGAGCGAGGGGCGGGGACCGTCGTCGAACTTCCGCGCCTACTTCGTCTCGACCGTGCGCACCGCCGGCGTCGACGCCGTGCGCCGCGAGATGAGCGTCGTGCCGACACCGACGACCGACCTCGACCTGCTGCCCGGACCCGACGACGGACTGTCGGCCCTCAGCGCGCAGGGAGTCGACACGGACCTGGTGCGGGAGGCCTTCCTCCGGCTGAGCGAGAGCGACCGGCGGCTGCTCTGGCAGACGATGGTCGAGGGCCACCCACCGCGCGTGGTCGCTCCCGAGCTCGGGGTCTCGGCCAACGTGGCCAGTGCACGCGCGAGGCGGGCCCGTGACGAGCTCCGGGACCGCTACCTCGACTCCTGGGTGCGGCGCCGCGTCCCGGTCTGTGACGCGCGTGACTGCCGCTGGACCCTCGACCATCTCGGCGGCCTCGTGCGCGGGCGGCTGACCGAGCGGCAGCGGGCGCGCGTCGAGGCGCACCTGGCCTGCTGTCCTCGCGAGGCCGGGCTCGCCGCCGAGCTCCAGCGCGTCTACGACGGGTTCGGTGCGCTCACCGGTCCGCTCGTCCTCGCGGCCGGAGCGGCGGTGCTGGCCAGTCTGCCGAAGGGGGCGATGGCCGCTCTGGTCGGGTCGACCGCGACCGGTGCGACGACGGGTGGCGGCGCTGCCGGTGGGGCGGCCGGCGCGGGTGCCGCAGGCTCGAGCGCCGGCGCCACGGTCGGGGCCGGCCCTGCCGTCGGCGGCGCGGCAACCGGCAGCGCCGCGAGCGGCAGTGCCGGTCTGGGCGGCACCCTGACCGTGAGCGGTGCCGGCGCGACCGCATCAGGCTCCGCGACAGCAGGAGCGGGACTCACCGCGGTGACGACCTCCGCGTCCGCCGGCACGGCCACCGGCACGGCCACCGGCGCGGCAGCCGGCGCGGCGGGCGCGGGCAGCGCCGTCCTGGCGGTCCCGGCCGCGGCAGGCGTGACCGGCACCACGGCCCTCGTGTCGAGCGCGGCCGTCGTCGCTCCCGTTGCTGCGGTGACGGGCGGGTCGATCCTGGCCGGCACCGCGATCGGTCCGCCGTTGGCCACCGCCATGGCAGGACTCGTCGTCGGGCTCGGCCTCTCGGTGGCACCGGCTGCGGCGCACGACCTCGGGACCACGACGACGTCGACCGTCGCCCAGGCCGCCGTCGTCGACGCGGGCTCGGGAAACGCGCCGCAGGTCGGCACGACCCCGGTCGACGTGCTCCACCTCGACCTCCTCCCCGCGCCGGTAGAACCGGCGCCCACGGATCCGGCGCCGTCCGACCCGGCGCCCGCGGACCCGGCCCTCGTGGACCCGGCGGCCGTCGATCCGGCATCCGCGGATCCGGCGCCGGTTGTCTCGGCGCCGTCCGACCCGGCGCCGGCGGTCCCGGCGCTCGTGGAGCCGGCACCTCCCGACGCGACGTCGTCCGATGCGACGCCCGCGGATCCGGCGCCCTCCGACCCGGCGCTTTCCGACACGACGTCCTCCGACGCGACGTCCTCCGACGCGACGCCCTCCGACACGACCTCTGCTGACACGACCTCTGCCGACACGACGTCTTCCGACACGACGCCCTCCGACACGACGTCCAACGACCCCACACCCGTGGATCCCGCTCCGGCCGAGGGCAGTCCGGCCGAAGGCGACTCTGCATCCGCGCGGCCGGACCCGGCTCCGGCCGCGGGTGACGCTGCGCCGGCGGACCCCGGGACGAACGCGGACTCCAGCCCTGCGGCCGAGAACGGACTCCTGCGCTCGGCAGCTCCAACCGCGGACCCGGTCGTCCCTCCGGTCGCCGCCCCGGCCTCCGTCACCGACGCCCCTGCGCAGGCTGCCGGCGCTCCCGCGACCGTCGTCCCGACACCGGGGACGCCGACCGGCGACGCGCACCCTGCAGGAGCGTGAGTCCGCGACGGAGCGACGTCGGGTCTGCACTACCCTGTCCACGTCCACGACGACGATCCCCGGTTGGTCTGCCGGCAGGGCCCGCCTGACTTTGAATCAGGACAAGCGACGCAGGTTCGACTCCTGCCCGGGGAGCAGGAGACGGTGAGGGGGACCCTCGACGAGCGGCGTCGCCCGACGTGCGTGGGGGTTCGCGGTCGAGCGACGCCTTGGCCGCTCGGCAGGGAGTTCGTGCCTGAGCCAGCCCCGGGCCGCCAACTAAGGGGGGACTGGCGGACCCGTCCTTCCATGGTCGCACGGGCAGGCGCGATCGGTGCCGGACGACGTGTCACGGCTCGACCGACGTCATCGGCGACACGGCAGACGCCGTCGCCACACGGCATACGCCGTCGCGCGACAGCGCCGGTGTGAGTGGGGTCACGGCGCGCCCGTGGCCGGGGCAGCACCCTCGCTCCCCACGAGTAGCATGGCCGAGGCGCACCCCGGCGCCCTCGTGGGCCGGGGTCGCATGCACCCGAGTGCACCCCGATCCAAAAAGGAGCTGCGCCCTGTGAGCGATCTACGGCCGACCGCCGTGATCGTCCTCGCCGCCGGTGAGGGCACACGCATGAAGTCCACGACCCCCAAGGTCCTCCACACGATCGGGGGCCGCAGTCTCGTGGCCCACGCGATCAGGGCGGCCCGGGGCACGAGCCCGCACCACCTCGCCGTCGTCGTGCGCCACGAGCGCGACCGCGTCGCCGAGCACGTGGCGCAGGTCGACCCGGAGGCGGTCGTCGCCGACCAGGACGACGTCAAGGGCACCGGCCGCGCCGTCGAGTGCGCGCTCGAGGCGCTGCCCCACGATCTCACCGGCACGGTCGTCGTCACCTACGGGGACGTGCCCCTGCTGACGAGCGAGACGCTCGAGGGTCTCGTCGCGGCGCACCACGCGTCCGGCAGCGCCGTCACCGTCATCACCGCGACCCTCGAGGACCCCACGGGCTACGGCCGCGTCATCCGTGACGCGGAGGGCTCGGTCGTGGCGATCGTCGAGCAGAAGGACGCCGACGAGCAGCAGCGCGCGATCCGCGAGGTCAACAGCGGCCTGTACGCGTTCGACGCGGCGGTCCTGCGCGAGGCGCTCGCCGAGGTGGGCACCGACAACGCGCAGGGCGAGAAGTACCTGACCGACGTCATCGCGATCGCCCGCGGCCGTGGCCTCGGGGTTCGCGCACACCTCGTCGCCGACCTCTGGCAGACCGAGGGCGTCAACGACAAGGTGCAGCTCGCCCGTCTCGGTGCCGAGCTCAACCGCCGCACCGTCGAGCAGGCGATGCGCGACGGCGCGATCGTCATCGACCCGGCGACGACGTGGCTCGACGCCGACGTGACGATCGGCCCCGACACCGTCGTGCGCCCCGGGACGCAGATCCTCGGCGCCAGCACGATCGGTCGCGACTGCGTCATCGGTCCCGACACGACACTCACCGACGTCGAGATCGGCGACGGCGCGAGCGTCGTGCGCACGCAGGCCGAGCTCGCCGAGATCGGGCCCGGCGCCAGCGTCGGGCCCTTCTCGTACCTGCGCCCCGGCACCCGTCTCGGGGCCGGGGGCAAGATCGGCGGCTTCGTCGAGACGAAGAACGCCGACATCGGCGCGGGCGCCAAGGTGCCCCACCTGACCTACTGCGGCGACGCGACGATCGGCGAGGGCGCCAACATCGGCGCCGGCACGATCTTCGCCAACTACGACGGCGTGACGAAGGGCCACACGAACGTCGGGGCGCACAGCTTCGTCGGCAGCAACTCGGTCATCGTGGCGCCGCGGACGATCGCCGACGGCGCCTACGTCGCCGCCGGCTCGGCCGTCGTCAGCGACGTCGCCGCCGGCCAGCTCGCCGTGACCCGCGCGCAGCAGCGCAACGTCGACGGCTGGGTGGCCCGCCGCCGGGCCGGCACGAGGACCGACGAGGCCGCGCAGGCCGCGCAGGCACAGGCGACCTCCGAGCAGACCTCCGAGCAGACCTCCGAGCAGATCTCCGCGCGAACCTCCGAGACGAAGGACGCCCAGCGATGAGCGGCATCAACAAGACGACCGAGAAGCACCTCATGGTCTTCTCCGGCCGGGCCCACCCGCAGCTCGCGCAGGAGGTTGCCGCGGCGCTCGGCACCGACCTCGTCCCGACGAGTGCCTACGACTTCGCCAACGGCGAGATCTACGTCCGCTACGAGGAGTCCGTCCGCGGCTCCGACGCGTTCGTCATCCAGAGCCACACCGCTCCGATCAACGAGTGGATCATGGAGCAGCTCATCATGATCGACGCGCTCAAGCGGGCGTCGGCCAAGCGCATCACCGTCGTCCTGCCCTTCTACGGCTACGCCCGCCAGGACAAGAAGCACCGCGGCCGTGAGCCGATCTCGGCCCGCCTCATGGCCGACCTCTTCAAGACGGCAGGAGCCAACCGGCTCATGGCGATCGACCTGCACACCGCGCAGATCCAGGGCTTCTTCGACGGGCCCGTCGACCACCTCATGGCGATGCCGATCCTCGCCGACTACGTCGGCAAGAAGTACGGCCACCTCGACCTCGCCGTCGTCTCGCCCGACGCCGGCCGCATCAAGGTCGCCGAGGACTGGAGCTCCCGCCTCGGCGGCGCCCCGCTGGCCTTCATCCACAAGACACGCGACATCAACCGGCCCAACGAGGTCGTCGCCAACCGCGTCGTCGGTGAGATCAAGGGCCGCGTCTGCGTCCTCGTCGACGACATGATCGACACGGCCGGCACGATCACCAAGGCCGCCGACGCCCTCATGGACCAGGGCGCGGCCGGTGTCATCATCGCCGCGACGCACGCGATCCTCTCGGGCCCGGCCGTCGACCGCCTCAAGGCCTGCAAGGTCGAGGAGGTCATCGTCACCAACACCCTCCCGATCCCGGACGACCGCCGCTTCGACAAGCTCGCGGTCCTCTCGATCGCCCCGCTCGTCTCGATGGCGATCAAGGAGGTCTTCGAGGACGGCTCGGTGACGAGCCTCTTCGACGGCAAGGCCTGAGCAGCCCACCGCACGACGAGGGCGTATGCCGCCGGGACCCGCCCGGCGGCATACGCCCTCCGTGCGTGGTGGCGTCCTCAGGCGTGCGCGGCCCGGCGGGCCCGGTAGGCCGCGGTGTGGGCGCGCGCCGCGCAGCCGCCCTCGCAGAAGCGTCGCGAACGGTTGCGGGAGAGGTCGACGACGACGTCGTCGCAGTCGGCGGCCTCGCACACGCGCAGCCGGGCGAGCTCGCCGGCGCGCACGACGTCGATGACGGCGATCGCTGCCTCGACGGCCATCCGTCGGGCGAGCGGGGCGTCGGCGGGGGTGGCGTGGACGTGCCAGCCCACGCCGTCGTGGTCGACGAGCTGGGGGACGGCGCGCGCCTCGGCGAGCAGCTCGTTGACGAGGGTGACGACGCCGGCCTCGTCTTCGTCCCAGAAGCCGCGCAGCCGAGGTCGCAGCGCGCGGACCGCCGCGAGCTCGGCGGCGTCGTGGTCGAAGCGGCCGGTCCACCCCTGGTCGCGGTAGAGCGCCCCGAGCTCGTCGAGGGTCGTCAGCCGGTCGGGGTCACCGTCGCCTGGCACGGAGCCGGGCATCGTGTTGACGAGCGCCGCGGCAGCGGCGAGCGCGACGTCGGTGTCATGGGTGAAAAGCATGTTGACTCCTGACGGTTGCGGTCGCTACTGTCATGAGTGTAAGCATTTTTGGTGCTGACGTGGCGCACGCGACGCGGGCCGGTCGGCAGGAGCGGTGGGGGAGTGTCATGGCGGAGCCGGTCGTGGTCGGGGAGCCCGCGCTGGTCGGCGCCGTGGCAAGCACCGTGACGGGCTCCGGGACGGACGGGGCGACGCGGTCTCCGTCACGGCCGGTCCACCACCCGCTCGTCGGCCTCGGGGTCGCCCTCGCGTCGGCCGCTGCCTTCGCGACGTCGGGTGCCTTCGGCAAGTCGCTGCTCGTCGGCGGCTGGTCACCCGGCGCCGTCGTCACGATGCGCATCACCCTGGCTGCGGTCGTGCTGCTCGGCCCGGCCCTGTGGTCGCTGCACGGCCGGTGGGCTGCGCTGCGACGCAACGCGTGGGTCGTCGTCGGCTACGGCCTCACCGGCGTCGCCGGCTGCCAGCTCGCCTACTTCAACGCCGTGACCCACCTGTCGGTCGGGGTGGCCCTGCTGCTCGAGTATCTCGCGCCGGTCCTCATCGTCGGGTGGCTGTGGCTGCGCCACCGTCAGGCCCCGCGCCGGCTCACGCTCGTCGGCGTGGCTCTGGCCGTGGCCGGCCTGCTCCTCGTCCTCGACGTCGTCGGCGGCGGAGCGAGCGTCAGCGTCGCCGGCGTGCTCTGGGGGCTCGGGGCCGCCGTCTGCCTCGTGCTCTTCTTCCTGCTCGCCGACCACGTCGACGACGACGTGCCGCCGCTCGCCCTCGCCGGCGGGGGCCTCGTCGTCGGAGCTGCGTCGCTCGGCCTCGCGGGACTGGTGGGCGTCCTCGACATGTCGAGGGGTGCGGCCCGGGTGCCGCTCGGTGGCGTCGTCGTGGAGTGGTGGGTGCCGGTGCTCGTCATCGCGATCGTCGCCGCCGCCTTCGCCTACGTCACGGGCATCGCGGCCGTGCGGATGCTCGGCCCCAAGGTGGCCTCCTTCGTGGCCCTGACCGAGGTGCTCTTCGCGGTGCTCTTCGCCTGGCTCGTCCTCGCCGAGCTCCCGACCCCGGTCCAGCTCGTCGGCGGGCTCCTCATCGTCGGTGGCCTCGTGGCGGTCCGCGCCGACGAGTCCCGCGGGCCGGCGCACGTCGTCGACGAGCCCGTCACGGGCCCGGCCGCCCGGCCCTAGGAGCCCGCGGTCCAACGCGCCGAACCCACGGGCGCGCCCTAGAGTGACCGGCATGCAGTGGCGTCAGGGCGTGGCGTGCGTGCTGGGGGTCGTCACCCTGGCGGGAGCCGCCGCGTGCACGCCGCCGGCCCCGACCACGCAGCCACCTCCGTCGGTCGCCGCCCTGACGACCGACCCCGCCCCTGCCCCTGCCCCTGCCCCTGCCCCGGCGCCGGCCACGACCTCGGCGCCGCCGTCCGGCGCAGGGACGAACGCATCGTCCACGCGCGTGCACCTGACCGCGGCCGGTGACTACGGCGCCAACGTCGCGACGACCGGCGCGGTGCTGCAGGCGCTGCGCGCCACGGGCTCGGACGGCCACTTCGCCCTCGGCGACCTCTCCTACGGCTCGCCGGGTGGGGAGCCCTCGTGGTGCTCCTTCGTCACGTCGCGCCTCGGCACCGGGTTCCCCTTCGAGGTGCTCTCGGGCAACCACGAGAGCAGCGGCACCAACGGCTACATCGACCGTTTCGCGAGCTGCCTGCCCAACCGCCTCTCCGGGATGGTCGGGACGTACGCCCGCCAGTACTACGTCGACCTGCCCCGCACGGCGCCCCTCGTCCGCGTCGTGCTCATCTCCCCGGGCCTGACCTTCCCCGCGGCCACGTGGAGCTACGCGGCGGGGACGCCGCGCTACACGTGGACCGCGGCAGCCATCGACGGCGCCCGGCGGGCGGGCATCCGGTGGGTCGTCGTGGCCATGCACATGCCGTGCCTGTCGATGGGCCGCTACGGCTGTTCGAGCGGGACCGACCTGCAGCACCTGCTCGTCTCCAAGCGGGTGGACCTCGTGCTCTCCGGGCACGAGCACCTCTACCAGCGCACCAAGCAGCTGCGCGAGCGCTCGGGTTGCGCGCGGATCCCCGTCGGGTCCTACGCGCCTGCCTGCGTCGTCGACGCCGACCGGTCGATGGTGGCCGGCGCCGGCACCGTCTTCGCCACGGTCGGGACCGGCGGCGTGGCCCTGCGACCGATCACGGCGACCGACGCGGAGCGCGGCTACTTCGCCACCGCGTCGGGTGCCGGCAGCAACCCGACCTACGGCTTCGCCGACCTGCGCGTCACGCCCGACGAGCTGCGCTACTCCTTCGTCCGGGGAGCGGGGGGCAGCTTCACGGACTCATGGGTGCTCCGGCGTACACCCACCCTGTAACCCCCGGCCGGGCCTGATGCCTGAGGCGGCGCCGGATTTCCCCGCCCGGGCGTCCGTCCCGTAAGATCGAGCAGTTGCCTCGGCGAGGGACGGTGCACGGCTGCCACGGCAGGGCGTGACGAGGTCCGTGATCGACGCGGTGGCCTGACGTGGAGCACTCCATGGTCGGGTTCGCCTCTGCGTGCGGCCCACACGACCGTCCCGCTCCGTCACTGCCGATCACCGCGCGTCGTCCCGCGTCGAGGCCGACCACAGAGACCGCCTCACCCGAGATACCCAGGAGACCCCCGTGTCCGACAACACCAAGCTCGTCGCCGAGAAGCGCACCGACTTCGGCAAGGGCGCCGCCCGCAAGATCCGCCGCGCCGGCAACATCCCCGCCGTCATGTACGGCCACGGCACCGAGCCCGTGCACATCTCGCTGCCCGGCCACGACACGATGATGGCCCTCAAGCAGGCCAACGCCCTGCTGACGATCGTCGTCGACGGCAAGGAGCAGCTCGCCCTCGCCAAGGACGTCCAGCGCGACGCCATCAAGCCGGTCATCGACCACGTCGACCTCGTCGTCGTCCGCAAGGGCGAGAAGGTCACCGTCGACGTCGCCGTGCACCTCGAGGGCGAGGCCGCTCCCGAGACCGTCGTCACGCTCGACCACAACACGCTCCAGGTCGAGGCGCTCGCCACGAACATCCCCGAGAACGTCGTCGTCTCCGTCGAGGGCCTCGAGGCCGGCACGCAGATCCTCGCCGGCGCCGTCGAGCTGCCCGAGGGCGCGACGCTCGTCACCGACGAGGAGGCGCTCGTCGTCAACGTGACGCAGGCCATCTCCGCCGAGGCCCTCGAGGCCGAGCTCGCCGAGGCCGAGGCCGAGGCCGGCATCGAGCGCGAGGAGTCCGACGAGGAGGCTGCCGAGGCCGCCGACGCCGAGGGCGAGTCCGCCGAGGGCGACGCCGCCAAGGCCGAGGGCGACGAGGCCTGAGCCTCCCTCCCTTCCGTGGCGCCGCGCGCCACACCACGCGTCCACGGGTCCCGCCCGAGCTCCGGCTCGGCGGGGCCCGTGCCCGCACCAGCAGCACACCAGCAGCACCCTGCACGTGACCGTGGGCTCGTCACCCCACCGGCCACCCACCGACCACCGATCGAGGACCGCATGGACACCTGGCTCGTCGTCGGACTCGGCAACCCCGGGCCCGGATACGCCGGCAACCGACACAACGTCGGGGCCATGACGGTCGACGAGGTCGCCGGCCGGGCGACGGGTGGCCGGGCCACGTTCAAGGCGCACAAGGCTGCCCGGGCCCGCGTGGCCGAGGCGCGGCTGCGCGTCGGCGGCCCCAAGGTGGTCCTCGCCGTGCCGTCGATGTTCATGAACGAGTCGGGATCGGCCGTCGCGGGTCTCTCGAAGTACTACGACGTGCCCACCGACCGCATCGTCGTGCTCCACGACGAGCTCGACATCGACGCGGGGCTCGTCCGGCTCAAGCAGGGCGGCGGCGAGGGCGGCCACAACGGCCTGCGCTCCATCTCGCGCTCGCTCGGCACCCGCGACTACCTCCGGGTGCGCCTGGGCATCGGGCGCCCGCCCGGCCGCCAGGATCCGGCCGACTTCGTGCTCAAGGACTTCTCCAAGGCCGAGCGCACCGAGGTCCTGCCGTTCCTCATCGACGAGGGCGCCGACGCCGTCGAGGCGCTCATCGAGGTCGGGCTGCTCGACGCCCAGCAGCGCTTCCACGCGCCACGCTGACCGCCCGCCGCCGTCGGGCAGGCCGGCCCGTCGACCTCCCCGAGCCTGCGCCCGCACCGGCGTCACGGCTGTCGCCGCACCGACCTAGACTGGAGGACCTGATGCCGCACCCACTGCTGTCCGCCTTCAGGGCGCTTCCCGATGTCCGCCACGTCCTCGACCAGGTCGGGCGGGCTCGTCTCGTCGACGTCTCCGCGAGCGACGGGACGCGGCCGTTCCTCGTCGCGGCGCTGGCCCAGCAGGCCGACGGCTCCGGAGCCGGCTCCACGAACGAGCCCGCCCCCGAGCCTGCCCCCGAGCCCGCCCCCATCGTCGTCGTCACGGCGACGACGCGTGAGGCCGACGACCTCGCGAGCGCCCTCGGCCTCTTCCTCTCCGCCGACCGCATCGCCGTCTTCCCGTCGTGGGAGACGCTGCCGCACGAGCGGCTCTCGCCTCGTAGCGACACGGTGGGGCGGCGACTGGCCGTGCTGCGACGGCTCGCGCACCCCGACCCCGACGACCCGGCATACGGCCCGCTCTCCGTCGTCGTCGCACCCGTGCGCGCCGTCCTCCAGCCGCTGACCAAGGGGCTCGGCGAACTCGTCCCCGTCGCGCTGCGAGCGGGCGACGAGCGGCCGCTCGAGGACGTCGTCGACGCGCTCGTCGCCGCCGCCTACACCCGCACCGACCTCGTCGAGCGGCGCGGCGAGTTCGCCGTCCGCGGCGGCATCCTCGACGTGTTCCCGCCCACCGAGGAGCACCCGGTCCGCATCGAGTTCTGGGGCGACACCGTCGAGGAGGTGCGCTGGTTCAAGGTCGCCGACCAGCGCTCGCTCGAGATCGCCGACCACGGTCTCTGGGCGCCGCCGTGTCGCGAGCTGCTGCTCACCGACGACGTGCGGGCCCGGGCGCGGGCGCTCGCCGACCAGCTGCCGGGTGTCGCCGAGATGCTCTCCAAGGTCGCCGAGGGCATCGCCGTCGAGGGCATGGAGTCCCTCGCGCCCGCCCTCGTCGACGGCATGGAGTCGGTCCTCGACGTCCTGCCGCATCGCTCGATCGTGCTCGTCGCCGACCCCGAGCGGGTCCGGCGCCGCGCCCACGACCTCGTCGCGACGAGCGAGGAGTTCCTCGAGGCGAGCTGGGCCAACGCCGCCGCCGGCAACCAGGTGCCCGTCGACCTCCAGTCGCTCCTCGGCAGCGCCTCCTACTGGTCGCTGGCCGACGTGCGCGCCCTCGCCGAGCGGTCCGGCCGCGCGTGGTGGACGCTGACGCCGTTCGCGGCCGACGCCGATCTCGTCATCGAGGACGACGACGTCGACGAGCGCCTCGCCGTGCGCACGACCGACCCCGAGGCCTTCCGCGGCGACACCGACCGCGCGGTCGAGCACCTGCGCGAGCGGGTCGCCGACGGCTGGGCCGTCGCCGTCGTCACCGAGGGCCCCGGCCTCGCGAAGCGTGTCGCGGAGGTGCTCGGCGAGCACGAGGTCGCCGTTCGCCCGCTGGACACCACGCGGGACGACGCCCTCGAGCCCGGCTGGGTCCACGTCACGACCGCGACCCTCGGCCGCGGCTTCGTCCACGAGGGCGCCCGCGTCGAGGTGCTCACCGAGACCGACCTGACCGGCCAGCCGGGCAGCGGCACGTCGACCAAGGACATGCGACGCATGCCGTCGCGCCGCCGCAACCAGGTCGACCCGCTCCAGCTGCGCCCCGGCGACCACGTCGTCCACGAGCAGCACGGCGTCGGCCGCTTCGTCGAGATGATGCAGCGCACTGTCGCCGGTGCCACACGCGAGTACCTCGTCATCGAGTACGCCCCCGGCAAGCGCGGCCAGCCCGGTGACCGCCTCTTCGTCCCCACCGACCAGCTCGACCAGGTGACGAAGTACGTCGGCGGCGAGGAGCCCACCCTGAACAAGATGGGCGGCTCCGACTGGAGCAAGACGAAGTCGCGGGCCAAGCGCTATGTCAAGCAGATCGCGGCCGACCTCATCCGGCTCTACAGCGCCCGCCAGGCCACCAAGGGCCACGCGTTCGCGCCCGACACCCCTTGGCAGCGCGAGCTCGAGGACGCCTTCGGCTACGTCGAGACCCCCGACCAGCTGATCAGCATCGACGAGGTCAAGGCCGACATGGAGAAGCAGGTCCCCATGGACCGGCTCATCTGCGGCGACGTCGGCTACGGCAAGACCGAGATCGCCGTGCGCGCGGCGTTCAAGGCCATCCAGGACGGCAAGCAGGTGGCGGTGCTCGTGCCGACGACCCTGCTCGTCAGCCAGCACCAGCAGACCTTCGCCGAGCGCTACGCGCAGTTCCCGGTCAAGGTCTCCTCGCTCTCGCGCTTCCAGAGCGACAAGGAGGCCAAGGACGTCATGGCCGGGATGGCCGACGGCACCATCGACCTCGTCATCGGCACGCACCGCCTGCTCGCCAAGGACGTGACGTTCAAGGACCTCGGCCTCGTCATCATCGACGAGGAGCAGCGCTTCGGCGTCGAGCACAAGGAGCTGCTCAAGACGATGCGCACGGCCGTCGACGTGCTGTCGATGTCGGCCACGCCGATCCCGCGAACGCTCGAGATGGCCGTCACCGGCATCCGCGAGATGTCCACGCTGGCGACGCCGCCCGAGGAGCGCCACCCGGTGCTGACCTTCGTCGGCGCCTACGACGAGAAGCAGATCACGGCGGCCGTGCGGCGCGAGCTGCTGCGCGAGGGCCAGGTCTTCTTCGTGCACAACAAGGTGAGCAGCATCGAGAAGGCGGCGGCGCGGCTGCGTGAGCTGGTCCCCGAGGCGCGCATCGCCACCGCGCACGGCCAGATGGGCGAGCACAAGCTCGAGGCGGTCGTCGAGGACTTCTGGGAGAAGCGGTTCGACGTGCTCGTGTGCACGACGATCGTCGAGACCGGCCTCGACATCTCCAACGCCAACACCCTCATCGTCGAGCGCTCCGACGTCCTCGGCCTGAGCCAGCTGCACCAGCTGCGCGGCCGCGTCGGTCGTGGTCGCGAGCGGGCCTACGCCTACTTCCTCTACCCGCCCGAGAAGCCGATGACCGAGACGGCGCACGACCGGCTGCGCACCATCGCCAGCAACACCGACCTCGGGTCGGGCATGGCCGTCGCCATGAAGGACCTCGAGATCCGCGGCGCCGGCAACCTGCTCGGCGGCGAGCAGTCCGGCCACATCCAGGGCGTCGGCTTCGACCTCTACGTGCGCCTCATCGGCGAGGCGGTGGCCGACTTCCGCGGCGACGCGGTCGACCTGCCGGCCGAGATCAAGATCGAGCTGCCCGTCGACGCGCACCTGCCGCACGACTACGTGCCGGGGGAGCGGCTGCGCCTCGAGGCCTACAAGAAGCTCGCGACCGTCGAGACGTTCGAGGCCGTCGACGAGATCGAGGCAGAGCTGCGCGACCGCTACGGCGCGCCGCCGAAGCCGGTCGAGAACCTCCTCGAGGTCGCGCGGCTGCGCGTCGTGGCCCGTGCCGCCCGCATCGGCGACATCGGCGTGCAGGGCAAGGTCGTGCGCTTCGGCCCGGTCAAGGACCTCCGCGAGAGCCAGCAGCTGCGGCTCATGCGCCTCTACCCGGGCACCATCGTCAAGGACGCCCTCGGCACCATCCTCGTCCCGGCCCCGATGACGGCCCGCGTGGGTGGCAAGCCGCTGCGCGACGTCGAGGTGCTGACATGGGCGCGGCAGCTGATCACCGCCGTCCTGCTCGACGACATCGCGGCGGCCGCCGGGGCTTCGGCGGGCGCATCGTCGGGCGCGGCGAAAACCCGCGTGGGAGCACCGTAGGATGTCAGACGCATCCGCCAGAGGAGGAAATCAGTGAAGGCTTGGTCTGCTCAACCCGCGAAGCGCGTGGCCGTCGTCGGCATCGCCGCGCTCGGCGCCGTGTCGCTGCTCGGCGGGTGCGGCTTCGAGACGCGCCAGCAGGCCGCCGCCGTCGTCAACGGCGAGGTCATCCACGAGTCCGACGTCCGCGAGACGTACGACCAGCTCCAGAAGGCCAAGCTCGACTTCGCCGAGAACATCGTCGTCACCGCGCTCGTCGCGGCGCCCATGCTCAAGGACGCCGTCTCCGCCTCCGGCAGCTGGAAGCCCGACGAGACGTACGCCTCGGTCATCTCCTCGATCCCCGACGCCACCGACACGACGAAGGAATTCGTCGCGGCCGTCGCCCTCATCCAGTCGCAGAAGATGACGCCGGCCGACGTCGCCGCCTACCGCGCCGACCTCAAGAAGGCCGAGATCAGCGTCAACCCCAAGTACGGCTCGGTCGTGCAGTCCGACGAGGGGCCGGTGTACTTCACCATCGGCCAGCAGACGCCCAACTGGGTCAAGCCGGGTGGCAACACCGCCCCGGCGACCGCCCCGGCCACGGCCCAGTAGACCTCCGTAGCCCTCCGTCGTGACCGCCCGCGTCGTCCTGCTCGTCACGACCCCACGCATCGCCCCGGGTCTGCTGACCCGTGAGGCGTGGCAGAGCCTCGAGCAGGCGTATGCCGTGTGGGGCCGTCCCGACGAGCCGCAGGTGGCCGCGCTGGTCGAGGCCGGCATCGAGGTGCTGGCCCGCGAGGACGGTCACCCGGCCGACCTCGCTCGTGACCTCGTCACCGCCTCCGAGGTCGGTGACGTCGTGTGGGTCGGCTCCTCCGACGGTGACCCCGGCCTCAGTGACGCGATCGCCGTCGAGGTGACGCGCCTGCCGGAGCCGCCCGAGGTCGAGCTGCTCATCGGCTCCTTCGACGTGCCCGGTGCGCGGCTGCTCGACGTCGTCGCCGTCATGGACCGTCTCCGGTCGCCCGGGGGCTGCCCCTGGGACGCGAAGCAGACCCACGCCTCCCTCGTGCCCTACCTCCTCGAGGAGGCGCACGAGGCCATCGAGGCGATCGAGAGCGGCGACTCCGCGCACATGCAGGAGGAGCTCGGCGACCTGCTGCTGCAGATCGCGTTCCAGTCCCGCGTCGCGCAGGAGCACACGACCGAGCCGTTCGACATCGACGACGTCGCCGGCGGTCTCGTCGACAAGCTCGTCCGGCGACACCCGCACGTCTTCTCCGACGTCGAGGCCGACACGGCCGACGCCGTCGAGGCCAACTGGGAGTCGATCAAGGCCGACGAGAAGCAGCACCGCACCCACCCCGTCGAAGGTGTCCCGAGCTCGCTGCCGGCCCTGGCCCGGGCCGAGAGGTACGTCTCGCGCCTGCGCCGCTCGGGCCGCGAGGACCTCGTCGACGACGCCGTCGCGTCCGGTGGGCTCGGCGCCCAGCTGCTGGACCTCGTCCGGACGGCACGGGACGAGGGCATCGACGCCGAGGCCGCGCTGCGCGAGACCCTGCGCGGCCTGGAGGCCGCGAGCGCGGCCGGCGCGCAGGCCGACCCGGACGCCTGAGCCGGCCGGACGGCATACGCCCTCGGGCCGCCCGGAGGCCGGGCGAACGGTGAGGGCCACGTCACCGGGGTGCGGTGACGTGGCCCTCAGCGAACCGGCGGTGCGGCGTCAGTAGGCGCCGCGCGAGGCGAAGACCGCGTGGATCGTCTTGGCCATGATCGACAGGTCCTGGACGATCGACCAGTTGTCGACGTAGTAGAGGTCGAGGCGCACCGTGTCCTCCCACGACAGGTCGCTCCGTCCGGAGACCTGCCACAGGCCGGTCATGCCGGGCCGGACGTGGAGGCGGCGCTGGACGTCGGGCACGTAGCGGCGGACCTCGGCCGGCAGGGCCGGCCGCGGGCCGACGAGGCTCATGTCGCCGTTGACGACGTTGATCAGCTGGGGCAGCTCGTCGATCGAGTAGCGCCGGATGAACGCGCCGACCCGGGTGATGCGCGGGTCGCTCTGGGCCTTGAAGAGGACGCCGTCGGCGTTCTGGTTCAGGTGCGTGATGCCGGAGAGCTTCGCCTCGGCGTCGATGACCATGCTGCGGAACTTGAGGCACTCGAAGAGCTCGCCGTCGCGGCCGACGCGGGTCTGGCGGAAGAGCACCGGGCCGCCGTCCTGGAGCTTGGTGGCGATCGCGACGACGACCATGACGGGCGCGGCGAGCAGCAGCAGGAACGTCGCCCCGACGAAGTCGAAGGCCCGCTTGAGGCCACGTGAGGCGCCCAGGCTCTGGGGCTGCTCGACGTGCACGAGCGGCAGGCCGCCGACCGGGCGCATGGCCATCCGACCCGAGCTGATGTCGCTGAGGCTCGGCACGACCGCCATCTGCACGTGGTGTCCCTCGAGGTCCCACGCGATGCGGCGGAAGTCGACGGCCGAGGGGAACGCGCCCTCGGTGAAGACGACCATGTCGGCCTTCTCGGCGATGACCGACTCCGCGGTCTGCCCGGTGTTCCCGACGACCGGGACGCCCCGCGGCGTCTCCGGGGTCGGCTGCGACGACGGCGTCAGGGCGCCGACGATGCGGTAGCCGAGCCACGTCTCGCGCTCGAGCACCGCGGCGACGTCGTCGACGTGCGAGGCCGAGCCCGAGATGAGCACCCGCGTCAGCAGGTGGCCGTGGGCGTGGGCCCGGTGCACGAGGCGTCGGGCGTACCACCGCCACAGCAGCACGAGCGGCAGGCCGATGGCGAAGATCAGCACGAAGAAGCCTCGTGAGAGGTTGAACTTCGTCAGGTAGCTGAGGATGCCGATGGCCCCGGCCGTGAGACCGGCGGCGCTGCACACCCGGGCGTACTCGATGGTGCCGACGCCCAGGTGGCTGCTCGTGTACGTCCCGAGCGCGAGGTTCGCGACCATCCAGGCAGCCACGATCCACAGGCCGACCGACTGGGCGACCTGGTTGACGTCGTTCGCGACGTCGAAGACGTCGAGACTCGTGCGTCCGACGGCCGCCAAGGCGGTCGCCGCCGTGATGATGACGAGGTCACCACCAGCGATCCCGAGCTGCAGCAGACGCTGCCCCCGGCCCCTCTCACTGAGCGGCTGCGTCACTGGACGCGCGCTCACATTCAGTAGAACAACCCCCGACTCGCGCATGGGTTGACCCATGACCACACCCCACCCCCGGCACCCACTGGTGCCCTATTCACGACCAGCTCCACCCCCCCGGATGGCTAGTTGTGAGTATGCCTGCTCCCGGTCAGGCTTTGGTAAGGAAGAGGTAAAAAAACTATGGGCGGAAGGGCCCTGTTTGTCCCGGTGCCCGATACGTCCCGGTCTGCCCCACCTGCCGTTCCACCTGCCCGTATGCCGGGTCGCTCCACCGGCCCGCAGACCCCACGGGCTAGGCTCGTCCCCAGCACCTGTGCTCGGTGCGCGGGGGTCCGCACCGCTGCGACTCGTCCGCGCCGAGCACTCCATGAGCACCCATGAGCAGCACCAGCACAGGAGAGCCAAGTGGCCAGCATTGAGGAGATTGGCGCCCGCGAGATCCTGGACTCGCGCGGCAACCCCACCGTCGAGGTCGAGATCCGTCTCGACGACGGCACGTTCGCCCGCGCGGCCGTCCCGTCGGGCGCCTCGACCGGCGCCTTCGAGGCGTCCGAGCGGCGCGACGGCGACAAGGGCCGCTACCTCGGCAAGGGCGTCGAGCAGGCCGTCGACGCGGTCATCGAGGAGATCAACCCGCGCCTCGTCGGCTTCGACGCGAGCGAGCAGCGCCTCATCGACGCCGAGATGATGGCGCTCGACGGCTCGTCCAACAAGGAGAACCTCGGCGCCAACGCGATCCTCGGTGTCTCGCTCGCCGTCGCGCACGCCGCCGCCGAGTCGGCCGGCCTGCCGCTCTTCCGCTACGTCGGCGGCCCGAACGCCCACGTGCTCCCCGTCCCGATGATGAACATCCTCAACGGTGGGTCGCACGCCGACTCCAACGTCGACATCCAGGAGTTCATGATCGCGCCCGTCGGCGCGCCGACCTTCCGGGAGGCCGTGCGCTGGGGCGCCGAGGTCTACCACGCGCTCAAGAAGGTCCTGCACGAGCGCGGCCTGGCGACCGGTCTCGGCGACGAGGGCGGCTTCGCGCCGAACCTCGAGTCCAACCGCGCGGCGCTCGACCTCATCCTCGAGGCGATCAAGGCCGCCGGCTACGAGCCCGGCCGCGACATCGCCCTCGCGCTCGACGTCGCGGCGTCCGAGTTCTTCGAGGACGGCTCCTACGCCTTCGAGGGTGCCAGCAAGTCGGCCGAGGAGATGATCACCTACTACGCCGAGCTCGTCGAGGCCTACCCGCTCGTCTCCATCGAGGACCCCCTCAACGAGGAGGACTGGGACGGCTGGAAGTCCATGACCGACCTGCTCGGCTCCAAGGTGCAGATCGTCGGCGACGACCTCTTCGTCACCAACCCCGAGCGCCTCGGGCGCGGCATCTCGACCGGCACCGCCAACGCGCTGCTCGTCAAGGTCAACCAGATCGGCACGCTCACCGAGACGCTCGACGCCGTGACGCTCGCACAGAGCAACGGCTACCGCTGCATGATGAGCCACCGCTCCGGCGAGACCGAGGACGTCACGATCGCCGACCTCGCCGTCGCCACCAACTGCGGCCAGATCAAGACCGGCGCCCCGGCCCGCTCCGAGCGCGTCGCGAAGTACAACCAGCTGCTGCGCATCGAGGAGGAGCTCGACGACGCCGCCGTCTACGCCGGCACGGGCGCCTTCCCGCGCTTCGACGCGAGCCGCTTCGGCGCCGAGGGCTGACCTCGTGGCCGACCGCACGCCGTCCCGCCCGGGCCGCCCGTCGTCGACGGGCCGCCCGGGCGGTGGCGCGCGACCGGCCGGATCCCGGCAGACGCCGGGCGCCAAGCCGAGCCCCAAGCCGGGCGCGAAGCCGAGCCCCAAGCCGGGCGCGAAGCCCGGCCCGAAGGCAGCCCCGAGATCAGGGACCGGCATTGCCGGCCCGGCGAGCTCGTCCACCGGCCGTGCGTCCTCCGCGCGGTCGACCGGCCGCGCGGGCGCGAACCGCACGTCGGCCACCAGACCCGGCCAGTCCCGTCCGGGCGCCTCACGCGCGAGCCGTCCCGGCGCGGGCAAGGAGCGTCCGGCCCTCGCGGCTCGCCCGCGCACCCCGCAGACGGCCCCGCCGTCGGCCTCGACCGCCTGGGTGCGCGGTGCCATCCTGCTCGGCATCCTCGTCATGCTCGCCGTGACCATCGTCCCCACGCTCCGCTCGCTCGTGCAGCAGCGTGGCGACGCCTCGGCCATGCAGGACAAGGTCGCCGCGCAGCGCGACACCGTGGCGCAGCTCGAGCGCGAGGCCGCGCTGTGGAAGGACCCCGCCTACATCGAGGTCCAGGCCCGCGAACGCCTCAAGTTCGTGCGGGTCGGCGACCGCGCCTACACCGTCATCGACCCGTCGACCAACGAGGCGAGCGCGCCTGCCGCGGAGCGCCCCGTCGTGGCCGCGCCCATGGCCAACGCCGCGTCACCGTGGTACGGCAAGGTGTGGCAGTCCATCCAGATCGCCGACCGACCCACCGCCGGGGTCACCCGCACCAAGTGACCCGCCGTCACCGCGGTCAACACTCTCACCGCGGTCAACCCGGTCAACACGGTCACCCCTGAGAGCCCGAGAAGCGAGTCCCGCGTGAGCGACACCTCCCGTCCGTCCACACCGCCTGCAGCCGGCGCCCACCAGGTCGAGGTCGCCGACCTCGACGCCGTCGAGCGTCAGCTCGGTCGCCGCCCGCGCGGCGTGGCCGAGGTGGCGCACCGCTGCCCGTGCGGTGAGCCCGACGTCCTGCGCACCGAGCCCCGCCTGCCCGACGGCACACCCTTCCCGACGACGTACTACGCGACGTGCCCGCGCCTCACCGGCGCCGTGAGCACGCTCGAGACGGGCGGCGTCATGAAGGAGATGACCGAGCGGCTCGCCCACGACGAGGAGCTCGCCGCGGCCTACGCGAAGGCCCACGAGCACTACCTCGCGCAGCGGGCCGAGCTCGGCGACGTCCCCGAGATCGACGGCATCTCGGCCGGCGGCATGCCGACCCGCGTCAAGTGCCTGCACGTCCTCGTCGGCCACTCGCTGGCGGCCGGTCCGGGCGTCAACCCGCTCGGTGACGAGGCCCTCGCGATGCTCGACGACTGGTGGCTGCCGACGTCGTGCGCGGCCGTGCACGCGGCCGAGGATGCCGCCGCCGAAGGAGGCACCGGTGAGTGACCCCACCGTCCGCGTCGGCGCGATCGACTGCGGCACCAACTCGATCCGCCTGCTCGTCGCCGACGTCGACCCGGCGACCGGTGCCCTCGTCGACGTGCGGCGCCGCATGGAGATCGTCCGCCTCGGCCACGGCGTCGACCGCACGGGTGTCATCGCCCCCGAGTCGATGGAGCGCACGCTCGCCGTCACGCGGGAGTATGCCGCCGCCTGCCGTAAGCTGGGCGCCGTGCACGTCCGCTTCGTCGCCACGTCGGCCTCGCGCGACGCCCGCAACGCCGCCGACTTCATCGAGGGCGTCCGCGCGGCCTTCGTGCAGCACTACGGCTCCGAGGTCTCGCCCGAGGTCGTCTCCGGTGACGAGGAGGCCGCACTGTCGTTCGCCGGCGCCACCGGAGGCCTTGCGGCGCAAGGAGTCTCGGGGCCCTACCTCGTCGTCGACCTCGGGGGAGGCTCGACCGAGCTCGTCCGCGGCACTGACCACGTCGAGGCCGCCCGTTCGGTCGACATCGGCTGCGTCCGGATGACCGAGCGGCACCTCGTCAGCGACCCCGCCACCGACGACGAGATCGCGGCGGCGACGCGCGACGTCGACGCGGCGCTCGACGTCGCCGAGTCGGCCGTGCCCATCGAAGGGATCGCGACGCTCGTCGGCCTGGCCGGCAGCGTCACGACGATCACAGCGCACCTGCTGGGCCTGACGGCATACGACCCCGAGCGCGTCCACCTGGCCCGCTCGTCCCCGGCCGACATGGTCGCGGCGTGCGACGACCTGCTCGCGATGCCGCGAGCGCAGCGCGCCGCGCTGCCCTACATGCACCCGGGCCGCGTCGACGTCATCGGCGCCGGCGCCCTCGTGTGGCGCCGGGTCGTCGAGCGAGTCGTCGACCGCGCCGGCATCACCGAGGTCGTCACGTCCGAGCACGACATCCTCGACGGGATCGCGCTCAGCGCGGCCCGGCGCGGCTGACCCGCCCCGTCAGCGGCCCTCGAGAGTGCCCCGTCAGTGGCGGGGGAGCGCGGCGAGCACGGGCTCGCCGGCCTGCTCGTGAACGCGACGACGGTTGGCGCGCAGGCGGGCCGCCATCCACAGCGCGGCCGAGACGCCGAGTGCCCACGTGCCGTTGGAGACCGTCGCGTCGACGACGCCGTAGGTGACGAAGAAGAGCGTCACGAAGACGACGGCGCGCAGGTGCCTCGCCGAGAGGCGCACGGCCGCGAGGAGCAGCCCTCCCCAGAGGAGGTACCACGGGTGGATGACCGGCCCCGAGGCGCAGAGCACGAGCAGGGCGCCCGCGGTGGCCAGCACCGGGTTGCGGGGGGCGACGCGCCAGGTGATCCAGGCGATGCCGGCCAGGCCGGCGAGCAGGCCGATCGTCTGGGCGATCGGGACGGGCGCCGAGGTCACGCTCTCCGGCATGCCCGCGAGCTTCAGCAGCCACTCGACCGCACTGCCGAGGAACGTCGGCGGCGAGAGCATCGAGCGCAGCGAGACGGGCACGGAGAGGTTGGGGATCCAGCCCCAGCCGAGGCTGGTGACGGCGGTGATGGCCGTGAAGGTCGCCGCGGTGATGCCGCCGTAGACGAGGCCGTGGCGGATCATCGCCTTGAGCCGTGCAGGCGCTCCGGGCTCGAGGTCGGCCTGGGTCTGCAGGGCCATGCCGATGATGCCGATGAGCCCGAGGACGGCGGTCTGCTTGTAGGCAGCGGCGCCGGCGATCGTCACGGCGGCCAGGACGAAACGGCCACGGCTGCCGAGCAGGAGGGCGAAGGTCACGAGGGCGACCATGACGGCGTCGCCGTGGCCACCGCCGATGAAGTGCATCATGACGAGCGGGTTGAGCACGCCGAGCCAGAGCGCGTGCCGACCGCTGACGCCGTAGCGCTCGGCGAGGCGCGGCAGGGCGTACGCGAGCAGCCCGACCGCGAGCAGGGCCGGCACGCGCATGGCGACGGCCGACACGTAGGCGTTCTCGGGGAAGACGCTGACGACGAGGTGCTGCACCTGGAGCGCGAGCGGACCGTAGGGGGCCGGCGTGTCGACCCACATGGGGTCGACCTGGTCGGCGAACGGCCCCGGCACCCAGAAGGGACCCACGGCATACGGGTCCATGCCGCGCAGGACGATCTGCCCCTGGGCGGCGTAGCTGTAGGCGTCGCGGCTGAAGAGCGGCGGGGCGAGCATGATCGGAAGGCTCCAGAAGAGCCAGGCCATCGACGGGGCCTTGCGGCCGTGGACCGGGCGCATCCTCAGCCAGGCGTCGACGAGCAGCGCCATGCCGACGGCGAGCAGGATCGTCGTGAGGACCCGGCCGGCCCCGGTGCCGAGCCACTCGAGGCCGAAGCGCTCGATGAGCGGCGAGGCGGGCAGCTCGAAGGTGTCGGCGGGCAGGAAGGCGGGGCTGATCGAGCCGGCCGCGACGAAGGACATCCCGAGCGTGCCGCGGCGGACCATCGGGTCGGCCCACGTGCGCCGCAGCGCCGCGACGAGCCGGTCGCCGAAGTCGACGACGCGCGGGTCGACGGACCACGAGGCGCGCAGGGGAGCAGCCGTCGTCGCACCGGCGACACGATGCTCCAGCACCCGCTGCTCCTTCGTGCTCTGAGGGGTACGCACTCGAGGTGCGGCACAGGCCGTGCAGGAGCACATCGGAGGGGCCCCTGGACCTCGATCTCTTCGGTCAGTCTAGGCGGAGAGGCGAGGTGCGTGCCGTGCCACGCCAAGGCGTGAGCAGGGCGTTACCGAACCGTGCCGCACGACTGACGCCTGCGTCGTACCCCCGGAGGGACTCGAACCCTCACCTGTGGCGATTTTAAGTCGCCTGCCTCTGCCGGTTGGGCCACGGGGGCGGGGTCCCCAGTATGCCGTCGCCCCGGGCAAGAGCGGTCACCCCGGCCTTCGTCACGATCCCGTGTCGGGGGAGCACTTCTCGCCGGCGGGAACCTTCCGGAGGGGTGCGTTCGCTTACTCTTGGGGACAGTCGCCACGCCCAGTCGCGGGTCGTGGCACCCAGTGCTTTTAGGAGCGCACTCACATGGCAGGTGGAAACCCGGTCTTCGACCGGCTCAACAAGCAGATCGAGAAGGAGCGCTACGCCGGCTTCGGCTCGCCCCAGGGCAACCCGCAGCAGGCGCAGCAGGGCGCCCAGGCTGCGACGACCGGCTACGCGACCCAGGACGCGATGACGGCGCAGCAGCTCAACGAGATGTACGCGCAGCCGCCGGCCGGCCCGGCCGACACCGGTCGCGTCACGGTCGACGACGTCGTCGTCAAGAGCCTCACGCTCTTCGTCGTCACGGTCGCCGTGGCCTTCGCGTCGTGGTTCATGGTCGACCGCAGCCCGGCCATCGCCATGCCCTTCTGGCTCGGTGGCATGGTCGGCACGCTGATCCTCGGCTTCGTCATCGCCTTCATGAAGAAGGTGTCGGTGCCGCTGCTCATGGTCTACGCCGTGCTGCAGGGCGCCTTCCTCGGTGCCTTCAGCAACGTCGTCAACGAGATGTACCCCGGCGTCGTGATCATGGCCGTCATGGCGACGCTCTGCGTGTTCGTCGCCATGTACGTCGGCTACGCGACCGGCTTCGTCAAGGTCAACGACCGCACGCGCCGGATGTTCTTCTTCGCCCTCGTCGGCTACGGCCTCTTCTCGTTGCTGCAGGTCGTGCTGCTCATGACCGGCGTCATCGACGGCTGGGGCTTCGGTGGCAGCGGTGCTCTCGGCATCGGCCTGTCGATCCTCGGCGTCGGCCTCGCGTCGTACTCCCTCGCCGTCGACTTCGACACGATCGACCGTGCCGTCCAGCTGGGTGCGCCGCGGAAGTACTCGTGGCTTCTCGCCCACGGCCTCATCGTCTCGATCGTCTGGCTCTACATCGAGTTCGTCCGTCTCTTCGCGCGTCTGCGCGACTGACACCGTCGTGACGCCTCCGAGCGTGGGTTCGCCGACCCCGCACGAGGTGTCCGACGAGCTCCGGCGCGTGGTCGAGCGGTGGCACCAGCTGCCGCTCGACCACGCGCTTTCGCGTCTGCCGTCCGTCCGGGCCCTCGTCCAGTCGCTCGCCGACCGGGTGGCCGAGGCCCGAGGACACGATGCGGAGCCGGTGCCCGACCTCGGTCCGGCCACCGTCACGGACCAGCTGTCCGTCATGGTCTTCGACCTCTTCCGGGCCCGGCCCGACACCGATCCCCGCGTGGTCGCGGACGAGCTGGCGGACCTACGCCGCTCCCTCTGACGTGCCCGGCCGTCGACGGGCGCGCCCGTCGACGGGCGCGGTCTGCGCGTGGCCCCGGCGCGTGCTCCTAGCACGGAGCGCGGCGTGGACGACGCGTTCTTGCCGGTACACGCAGGCAGCACAGGTTCGCCGCGAAGCCCCTCCCGCTCGAGGAGTAGACCGAGCATGCGTCGACCGTTCGGTCGACGACTTCACAGGAGGGGAGTCTCAATGACGAAACCACGGCGCCTGCGCGTCCTCATGGCTGCGGTCCTGGCCACGCTGATGGGTAGTTTCCTGGCGACACCGTCAGCGTCCGCCAACGCATCTACCTGTTACAACTACACGACGACGGGAAGGGTCTGTCACTACGTATACGGCTCAGGCAACTCCATCACGTCCCAGACCGCGACCTTCAACGGGACCTTGAACTTCTCCGGACCGACCTGGTGCGCATGGTCGCTGGACTTCGTCTACATCGACTCGGCGGGCAAGGTCTGGTACATCGACCGCGACCCCTCGACCCACGGCTGTGACAAGGAGGGGAACCGGCATCGGGGCACGGGTTGGGCGAAGACCGGCCTCGCCTGCGCCTACCTCTATGCCGACAGCAGGCGCACCTACGTTTCCAGGGCCTGCATCAAGATCACTCCCTGACGAAGGTCGAACCGAAGCCGGGAGCGTCCGTCAGGACGCCGGGGTGAACTGACGCCCCGACGACGTCGAGTGGGCACCTTCCCGCGGGGGAGGGTGCCCACTCGACGTGGTGCAGGAAGGGCCGGTTCAGCTGAGGCGCTCGAAGATGACGGCCATGCCCTGGCCGCCACCGACGCACATCGTCTCGAGGCCGAACTGGCCGTCCCGCTCGCGCAGTGCGTTGATGAGCGTGCCGGTGATCCGGGCTCCGGTCGCGCCGAACGGGTGGCCGATGGCGATGGCGCCGCCGTTGACGTTGAGCTTGTCGTAGTCCATGCCGATCTGGTCGGCCGAGCCGATGACCTGCGCGGCGAAGGCCTCGTTGATCTCGTAGAGGTCGATGTCACCGATCGACAGGCCCGCCCGCTTGAGCGCGAGGTTCGTCGCCTCGACCGGGCCGAGGCCCATGATCTCGGGGGAGAGGCCCGTCGCGGCCGTCGACACGACGCGGGCGAGCGGCTCGAGGCCGAGCTCCTTGGCCTTGGTGTCGCTCATGATGACGAGCGCCGCGGCGCCGTCGTTGAGGGGGCAGCAGTTGCCGGCCGTGACGGTGCCCTCCTGGCGGAAGACGGGGTTGAGACCCTGCACGGCCTCGAGGGTGACGCCGGCGCGGGGGCCGTCGTCCTTGCTCACGACGGTGCCGTCGGGGGTCGTGACGGGGGTGATCTCCCAGTCGAAGAAGCCGCGGCCGATGGCGGCCTCGGCGCGGTTCTGGCTCGTGACCCCCCACTCGTCCTGACGCTCGCGGGAGATGCCGTAGGCCGTCGCGACGTTCTCGGCCGTCTGGCCCATGGCGATGTAGATGTCGGGGAGCAGGCCCTCGTCGCGGGGGTCGGTCCACGTCTCGTTGGTCTCGGCGATGCGCTTCGTGCGGGCCTGGGCGTCGGCGAAGCGGCCGTTCTGCTGGTCCTCCTTGGCCCCTCCGGCGCCGGCCCAGTCGGTGTACTGCGAGACGCACTCGACACCGGCCGAGACGAAGATGTCGCCCTCGCCGGCCTTGATCGCGTGGAAGGCCATCCGCGTCGTCTGGGCCGACGAGGCGCAGAAGCGGTTGATCGTCGCGGCAGGCGTCGCGTCGAGGTCGAGGAGCGTGGCGACGACCTTGGCCATGTTGGAGCCGTGGCGGCCCGAGGGCTCGGCGCAGCCGAGGTAGAGGTCCTCGACGAGGCGCTTGTCGAGCGCGGGCACCTTGTCGAGCGCGGCCTGGATGACCGTCGCGGCGAGGTCGTCGGGACGGACCTCCTTGAGCGAGCCCTTGAAGGCCCGGCCGAACGGCGAGCGGGCGGTCGAGACGATGACGGCTTCGGTCACGGGGGATCTCCTGGTGCAGCATCGACGGCCCGCGCGGCGGTGCGACGGGCGACTAAGCGCTTGCTCAGTCCCCACGATGGTAGGACGTCCTCGCACCGGTTGGACAGGCCACCGGCCATGACGTGCGTCTCGCCGGCCCCACCCCAGCCGCGTCCTCCGCCCCGCGCCGTCAGGCGAGGCACCGAGGACGGCTTCCGCCGAGCGGGTACGACTCCGAGGTCCGCCGGAGCGACCGCTAGGGTGGATGAGTTGCTGGCGCGTGCGCGCGCCGGCCCGGTCCGGACACTCACACCGGACCCTCCGACGATCAGGGGGCACGCCCACCATGAACACCTTCACGACCCGCGTCGTCGCCGTGTCCGGCGCGATCGCGATCAGCCTCGGCGCCGCCGCGTGCTCGAAGTCCGAGACGCCCGCCACCGGCTCCACCGGTTCGAGTGCGTCGACGCCCGCCTCGGCGAGCTCGTCCACCACCGCTGCGAGCGACGCCCCCGAGGCGTCCGACATCCTCGACAAGGCCAAGACGAACGCGCTGGCCGCCACGTCCGGCGCCTTCGTCGGGCAGGTCGACCAGAGCGGCAAGACGATCAAGATCGACTTCAAGGGCACGAGCGACGGCAAGACGGCCGACATCGCCATCGAGATGGAGGGTGACGGCAAGGCGCGCGTCATCTCCGTCGGCGACGCCGTCTACATCCAGGGCGACGAGACGTTCTGGAAGAAGCAGGGTGCCCCCGCGGCCGTGCAGAAGGCCGGCGACAAGTTCATCAAGGCGCCGTCCTCGGCCGCGTCGATGACCGAGAGCCTCAGCCTCAAGAGCTTCCTCCAGAAGGCCTTCGGCGCGGTCACCTCGCAGCAGCTGGCCACCGACGTCGCGAGCGAGAACGTCGGCGGCGTGGACTGCTGGGTCCTCACCGACAAGAAGGGCAAGGCCGAGGGCGCGCTCTACGTCTCGAAGGACAAGAACGAGGTCGTGCGCTTCACCGGCTCGACCGCCAGCCCGGGACAGCTCGACTTCTCCCAGTGGAACGCCGACCTCGGCATCAAGGCGCCCGAGGCCGACCAGATCATGAAGATCAGCTGAGTCCGACCGCACGTCGAAGGGGCCGTCCGCAACAGCGGACGGCCCCTTCGTCGTGCCCGCCTCATCGGCGGTCGGGTGCGGGTCAGCGCAGGACGGGGTCCTCGGTCCGCCCGTCCGCGCTCTCCGCGCCGTCCGCGCTCTCCGCGCCGGTCGACCCGCCGCCCGTGAGCGCCGCGTCCACGTCACCGACGGGGTATGCCGTCCCGCTCGCGCAGGGGTCCGGCGCGGTCGGGTCGTCGGCGGGCGCCGCAGGGCCGGCTCCGGGGCGCCCGGGGAGCGCCGGCAGGGGTACGGTCGGGCGGATCCGGTGCAGCAGCACGGCCCACCGCCCGTGGGCGCCCCTGGCCTGACCGTCCACCTCGGCCGGAGCCACCTCGGTGCCCGGCCGCGTCACCGCCTTGGTCGCGGCCACGGCCAGCGGGCCGACGCTCTCGCCGCGGTGCAGGTTGGGCTCGGTCGGGCTGCTGCCCTCACCGAAGAGGTCGAGCGCCGCGCTGACGGTCGGGAGCAGGGCGGCGGCGACGCGGGCGTAGCCGGCCGGGCTCGGGTGGAAGCGGTCCTTGCTGAACATGACGTGCGGCTCGGCCGAGAACGCCTCGCTGAGCAGGTCGCCGATCGACACGGCGCGCCCGCCCGCCTCGACGACGGCGACGGTCTGGGCGGCGGCGAGGTCGCGCGACCAGCGGCGCGCGAGCAGGCGCAGCGGCTGTGGCACGGGCTGGATGGCGCCGAGGTCGGGGCAGGTGCCGACGACGACCTCGGCCCCGGCCTCCCGCAGGCCGCACACGGCCATCTCGAGGTGGCGCACGGCGATGGAGCGGTCGATGCGGTGGGTCACGTCGTTGGCGCCGACCATGATGACGGCGACGTCGGGGTCGGGGACGGCGGCGAGGCCGCGCTCCAGCTGCTCGTCGAGGCCCGTGGACTCGGCGCCTATGACGGCGACGTTGGTCAGCTCGACGGGACGGCCGCTGAAGGCGGCGATGCCGCTCGCGATCGTCGCGCCGACGGTCTGGTGCGGGTGGTCGGCGCCCATGCCGACGCCGGTCGAGTCGCCGAGCACGAGGAACCGCAGGGGCACGCCCGAGCCGGACCCGTAGGTGCCGCTGTCGGACGGCGCGCCCTCGAAGCGCTGGCCCACGATCCGCCGGGCCATCATCGCCTCGCCGCGCAGGATGCCGTAGCCGAGGGCCCCGAGCGCGCCGAGACCGGCGACTCCCATCCCGCCGCCGTAGGCCGCCGCCTGGGCGATCTTGCGCGCGCGCCGTGCACGCCCCATCCCGAAGCCCCCTCCTGTGCCGTGGTCGACCCTCTCGACCGGGTCCACCACGGTAACGCCCCGGCCCGACCGTCCGTGCCCGGTTCGCGACTCCCGCCGGTGCGGTGGCGGCACCGCGTGTCTCGGCCCGTGGGACGGCCCTCCTAGGATGGGCGGGTGAAGTACGCAGAGAACGTCGCCGACCTCGTCGGCAACACGCCCCTGGTCAAGCTCGGCTCCGTCGTCGCGGACGCGGGGGTGAGGTGCACCGTCCTGGCGAAGGTCGAGTACTTCAACCCCGGCGGCTCGGTGAAGGACCGCATCGCCCTGCGCATGGTCGAGGCGGCCGAGCGCGACGGGCTGCTCGAGCCCGGTGGCACCATCGTCGAGCCGACGAGCGGCAACACCGGCGTGGGTCTGGCCCTCGTCGCGCAGCGCCGTGGCTACCACTGTGTCTTCGTCTGCCCCGACAAGGTGAGCCAGGACAAGCGCGACGTGCTCAAGGCCTACGGGGCCGAGGTCGTCGTCTGCCCGACCGCCGTCGAGCCCGAGCACCCCGACTCCTACTACTCCGTCTCCGACCGTCTCGTGCGCGAGATCGACGGTGCGTGGAAGCCCAACCAGTACTACAACCCCGAGGGCCCCAACAGCCACTACCTGACGACCGGTCCCGAGATCTGGCGCGACACCGACGGCCGGATCACGCACTTCGTGGCCGGCGCCGGCACCGGAGGCACGATCAGCGGCACCGGCAAGTACCTCAAGGAGGTCAGCGACGGCGCCGTCCGCGTCATCGCGGCCGACCCCGAGGGCTCCGTCTACTCCGGCGGCACGGGCCGTCCCTACCTCGTCGAGGGCGTCGGTGAGGACTTCTGGCCGGGCGCCTACGACCCGTCGGTCGTCGACGACGTCATCGCCGTCAGCGACGCCGACTCGTTCGAGATGACCCGTCGCCTCGCCCGCGAGGAGGGCCTGCTCGTCGGCGGCTCCTGCGGCATGGCCGTCGTGGCCGCGTTGCGCGCTGCGAAGGACCTGCCCGAGGACGCCGTCATGGTCGTGCTGCTGCCCGACTCGGGCCGCGGCTACATGAGCAAGATCTTCAACGACGAGTGGATGCACTCGTACGGCTTCCTCAACGACCACACCGAGGCGACGGTCGGCTCGGTGCTGCACGGCAAGTCCGGCGACATGCCGGCCCTCGTGCACACGCACCCCAACGAGACGATCCGCGACGCCGTGCAGATCCTGCGCGAGTACGGCGTCTCCCAGATGCCGGTCGTCAAGGCCGAGCCGCCCGTCATGTCCGGTGAGGTGGCCGGATCCGTCAGCGAGCGGGCCCTGCTCGCCGCGCTCTTCACCGGTCAGGCGCACCTCGCCGACTCCGTCGAGAAGCACATGGAGAAGGGCCTGCCCCTCGTCGGCGCCGGCTCGCCCGTGTCGGCGGCGCGCAAGGAGCTCGAGGAGTCCGACGCGATCCTCGTCGTTGAGGACGGCAAGCCGATCGGCGTCCTCACCCGCGCCGACCTGCTCGGCTTCCTCGCCGACTGACCTCCGTCAGGCACAGCCTGAGACGACGTATGCCGCTGGGCTCGCTTCCACGAGAAGCGAGCCCAGCGGCATACGTGCGAAAAGGGCTGCGGCTCAGGCGTCCTGGGCGGCCTTGGCGCTGGCCTTCTTGGCCTGCTTGAACTCCCGCACCTTGAGGAGGGAGTCGCCGTCGACGACGTCGGCCACCGAGCGGTAGCCGTCGAGCGCGTAGTCCCCGGCGACGGCCTCCCAGCCCTCGGGCCTCACGCCGAGCTGCTTGGCGAGCAGGGCCACGAAGATCTGCGCCTTCTGCTTGCCGAAGCCCGGCAGCTCCTGGACGCGCGCGAAGAGCTCCTTGCCGGTGGTCGCCTCGGTCCAGAGCCGCGTGACGTCGCCGTCGTAGCGGTCGACGACGAGTGCGGCCAGCTCCTGCAGCCGGGCCGCCATGGAGCCGGGGAAGCGGTGGATGGCCGGCGGGGTGCTGGCCATGGCCTTGAACGCCTCGGGATCCGCGTCGGCGATCGCGGCGGGGTCGAGCGTGCCGAAGCGGCTCAGCACCTTGTAGCCACCGCGGAAGGCGTGCTCCATGCCGTACTGCTGGTCGAGCATCATCCCGACGACGACGGCGAACGGGTACTCGTCGAGGACCTGGTCGGCGGCTGGTTCGTTGGCGATCTGGAAGCCCATGCAGGCATGCTCTCACGCGCCCATCCGCTGCCGGCGGGACCGGGTGGGACGACTACGGCGACGGGACCCGGACCCATGACGCACGTCCGCCGGTGACCTCGCCCGCGCCCGCGGTGAGGGCGCCGACGAGGCCGCGGACGGACTCCCCGGTGCCCGGCTCGACGGCGAGGGCGAGGACGAGACCGCTCGCGCCCCAGGTCGTCGACGTGACGGCACAGCCGGGGTGGCCCCGCAGCGCGTTCTCGACGCGCGGCGCATCGGCGCTCCCGACGGTCACGACGAGCCCGTCGCGCAGCGCGTAGGCCACCGGTGTCGCGGCGTCGAGTGCGGCGGAGACGGCGTCGCCGTAGGCGCGGATGAGGCCACCGGTGCCGAGCAGGGTGCCGCCGAACCACCGGGTCACGACGGCCACGACGTCGGTCAGGCCGCGGCCGCGCAGGACGTCGAGCATCGGTGCTCCGGCCGTCCCGGACGGCTCGCCGTCGTCGTTGCTGCGCTGGGTGGCGCCGTCGGGCCCGAGCACGAACGCCGTGCAGTGGTGCCGCGCGTCGCGGGTCCCCGACCGCACGGTCTCGACGAAGGCCCGGGCGTCGTCCTCGGACGGCACGGGCGCGACGTCGCAGATGAAGCGCGAGCGCTTCACCTCGAGCTCGGCGGAGGCGGGGGACGCGAGGGTGAGGTAGCGGCGTGGCGGGCTCAGCGGCATACCTTCCTCGGGCCGGGGCGGGACGCTCCGAGTATGCCGTGGGGCCGGGGAGGCCTCCCCATTGCACGAGGCGCCGCCGACAGGTGAGGATGGGGCCGGCTTGTCAGGGGTGAAGGGGAGATCTGTGTTCTCGAAGGGTGCTGACGTCGACGCGCTGCGCGACTCGGCGGGCCGGATGGCGTCGTTCGGCCGTGAGGTCGACGTCGTCCGGGCGCGTGGACAGCGGGCCGTGTCCACGATGCAGCGGGTCTGGCAGGGGCCGGACCTGCAGCACCTCGTCGAACGCTGGCGTCGGGTCGAGCACGACCTCACCCGCATCGCCGCCGAGCTCGACCAGCTTTCGCGGCGCCTCCACGACAACGCCGACCTCCAGCACCGCTCGAGCGGCACGTCCGCGGGTGCCGGAGGGTCGCACCACGGCGGTGGTGGCGGCGGCGTGGTCCCCACGGGTGGCGGACACCCGGGTGGCGGACACCCGGGTGGCCACGGGGGTCGGCCGACGCTGCACGCCACGCCCGTCGGCGCCTGGTCCGAGGTGCTCGTCGGGTGGGGCCCGGGCGGCGGTCGACCGCTCGTCACACCGGGCGTGCCGCAGCCGTTGCACGGGATGGGCTGGGGCCACTGGATCGGCGGCACCCACGGGACGGGTGCTGCCTTCGTGCCCGTCGACGCGACCTACGGGCCGGTCCTGCCGGCCGACGTGGCGGCCGCGGCCGCGCACGGTCTCGGCCTGCCGATCCGCTGAGCACGGCCACCTCGCGGCACGCCGGGGCCCGGCCTTCGCGCGGTCGTGCGCGGGCCCGGCTGAGACACTGTCGCCATGCACCCGTTCGCAGTGGCCCTCGGCGGCGCCGTGGGCACGCTGCTCCGGCTGCTCCTGACGACGGGTCACAGCGGCGGTGCGCAGTGGGACCCGCGCATCAGCGTCATCAACGTCGTCGGCGCCTTCCTCCTCGGCGTGCTCGTCCGGCTCCCCGTGCGGCCCCGACTGCGCTCGATGCTCGGCTCCGGTGGTCTCGGGTCGCTGACGTCCTTCTCGGCCCTCAGCATCGCCTTCGTCGACGGCACCCCCGGGTACGCCGTCGCGCTGGGCCTGCTGACGAGCATCGTCCTCGGGGTGGCCGCGGCCGCGCTGGGGATGTGGCTGGGCGGTCTGCTCACCGACGGTGACCGGGAGACCGCGTGAGCGCGGTCGCATGGTGGGGCTGGGTGCTCGCCGTCGGAGCCGGCTCGACCGGCGCCCTGCTGCGCACGTGGCTCGTACGGACCCTGTCGAAGCGACCGCTGCCCTTCGGGGTGCTCGCCGCCAACGTCCTGGCGTCGGTCGTCGGCGGAGCCGTCGTGGCCGACCGCGTCGAGCTGGGTCCGACGTGGTCGCTCGTCGTCATCGGTGGCTTCTGCGGCGGATTGTCGACCCTGTCCACGCTCGCGGCCGACACGGTGGAGCTGTGGCTCGAGAACCGTCGCCGTGACGCCGTCGGCAACATCGCCGCCAACGTCGCGCTCGGGCTCCTCGCGGCCTGGGGCGCCTGGGCGGTCGTCAGCTGAGGTAGCGCTCGACGACGACGTCGACGAGGGCCTCGGGAGCCGGTTCGTGGGGCAGCAGGAGCGGCGGGGTGACGACGTCGGCGCCGGACCTGCCGGCGAGCTCGGCGAAGAAGCCCGGCGCGAGCAGGTAGGTGGCCACGACGACGCGACGGCCCGGGAGGCGTTGTGCCGCAACGGCATCGACGAGTTTCGGCTCGGCGGCGGACAGGAACCCGGCGACGACATGACGCCCGAGGCGCTGCCCCAGTGCAGCGGCCACGCGCTCGCAGTCGGCGACCGCCGAGGCCTGTGACGACCCGGCCGCGGCGAGCACCACGACGTCGTCGTCACGCAGCCCGGCCGCGACGAGGCGGTCGCGCAGCAGGCCCGCGAGGCGGTCGTCGGGACCGAGGGCGGGGGCCACGGTGGTGCCTGGCACGGCTGCGGCGGCCTCCGCGAGGTCGACGTAGACGTGGTAGCCCGCCGACAGCAGCAGCGGCACCAGCCGGGCGGGGCCGGCGTCGTGCAGCGAGGAGAGCACGGCGGCCGGGTCCGGGGGCTGCACGTCGACGAACGCCGCGCGGACGGTGAGGTCCGGGCGCCGTGCGGCGACGGCGGCCACGAGGCTGCCGATCGCCGACCGGCCGGCGGCGGACGACGTGCCGTGGGCCACCGCCACGAGCACGGGCGCGGGGCTGGTCATGGGCTCACTCTGTCAGGTCCGGGCGGACCGTCGGCGTCCTGACCACGCGCGCGGGGAGCGGTCTCGCGGAACGCACGGCACGCGTGCGCCCGGGTGAGCAGGCCGTTACCGTGCCATCGCGGGACGGAAACGCGGACGAAACACACTCTTCCTACCGTGGGAGCCGACGTGGAACGCGAGCTGCGACGGGAGGCCGCCGTGCTGATCGAGACCGACCTGACGGGACTGCCCGTGCTCGTCGTGGGGCCTCCGGGCCTCACGGACTCCGTCGTGCGTCGCCACGAGCGGGCCGGTGCCGTGGTCACGGTCGCCGCCTCACCGGGTGACGTCACGGCGGAGGTGTGCGCCCGCGCCCGGCTCGCCGTGCTCGTCGGTCCCGGGTCCACGTGGGCACCGGTCCGTGAGGCGCTCGCCGGCAGGTGCCCCGTCGTGACCGAGCCGGTCCCGGACGCGCCCCGGGGCCGGGTCGTCCTCGTGGGTGCTGGTCCCGGGGGTCTCGAGCTGCTGACCCTCGCCGGGATCCGCGCCCTCGCCGAGGCCGACGTCGTGCTCACCGACCGGCTCGCCGAGGTGGGCGACGTCGCCCGTCTCGCCCCGGGGGCCGAGGTGGTCGACGTCGGCAAGCGGCCCGGACACCATGCGGTGCCCCAGGACGAGATCGAGGGGATCATGGTCGAGCGTGCACTCGACGGCCTCACGGTCGTGCGGCTCAAGGGCGGCGACCCCTACGTCTTGGGCCGGGGCGGCGAGGAGGTCGCGGCCGCGGTCGAGGCCGGGCTGCCCGTGACCGTCGTGCCCGGGGTCTCCTCGGCGGTCGGCGTGCCCGGGAGCGCCGGCATACCGGTGACCCACCGCGGCGTCAGCCACGTCTTCACCGTCGTGTCGGGTCACGTCCCGCTCGAGCCCGAGCAGGCGCGGTCGCTCGCAGGCCTCGGTGGCACCGTGGTCGTCCTCATGGGCATGCACAACCTCGTCCCGCTGACGACCGCGCTGGCGCGAGCTGGGCTCGCCGCCGACACGCCCGCTGCCGTCGTCGAGCGGGGCTTCACCCCCGACCAACGCAGCATCGTCGGCACCCTCGCCACCCTGCCCGACCTCGCCGCCAGGGCCGGCGCCACCTCGCCGTCGGTCATCGTCGTCGGTGAGGTCGTGCGCCAGTCCGCCGTGTGGGCGCGCCGCGTCGGCGCGCGGTCCGCCGACGGGCTCGCGATGGACGTCGTCGCGTGAGCGAGCCCACCGCCCCGCCGACGCAGGCCGCAGGGACCGCGGGTCGCGGCCACCCGCGTACGGCCTGGTCGGCCGAGCTGACGGGCCCCGACCCCGACGCCGTCCGCGTGGACCCCACGGGCCCGGTGCTCGACGGCTTCCGGATCGCCGTGACCTCCGACCGGCGGTCGGGCGACCTCATCGACGCCTTCGTGCGCCGTGGCGCCGAGGTGCTCCACGCGCCGGCCGTGCGCATCGCGCCCGTCGACGAGGACGAGATCCTCATCGGCGACACGCGCGCCGTCATCGAGGGCCGACCCGACGTCGTCATCGTCACGACCGCGTACGGCTTCCGTCGCTGGATCGAGGCGGCGGACGCGGCGGGTCTCGGCGAGGACCTCGCTCGCACCCTCGACCAGGCGCGGATCATCGTCCGCGGCCCCAAGGCGCGTGGCGCCGTCCGGGCGGCCGGGCACGACGACGACGGCATCGCCGACGACGAGCGCACCGCGTCGACGGTCGGGCTCGCCCTCGAGGGCGGCGTCGTCGGGCGCCGCGTCGCGGTGCAGCTCCACGGCCACGAGGACGTCGAGCAGCTCGAACGGCTGCGTTCGGCCGGTGCGACGGTCCTGACCGTGGCGCCCTACCGCTGGGTGCGGCCGACGGACGAGAGCCGGCTGGGACGGCTCGTCGCGGCGGTCGCGGCTCGTGAGGTCGACGTCGTGACCTTCACGTCGGCGCCCGCGGTCGACGGACTCGTCTCTGCCGCAGCGCAGCTCGGCATGGACGGCGTGCTCGTCGATGCCATGCGGTGCGGCGTCACGGCGGCTGCGGTCGGGCCGGTGACCGCAGCGCCACTGCTCGACCTCGGGGTGACCCCCATCTTCCCCGACCGCTTCCGTATGGGCGCGCTCATCCGGACCGTCATCGAGCACCTGACGCTCAACGGCGTCGCCGAGGTGCAGACCGCACTGGGGCCGCTCGTCGTGCACGGGCGCGTCGTGACCTTCGGTGGCGAGACCGTGACCCTGGCCCGCGGTCCGCGGGCGATGCTCGCGGCGCTCATGTCCGAGCCCGGCGCGGTCCTGAGCCGCGAGCGGCTCCTCGACGAGCTGCCCGAGGCGGAGAACGAGCACGCGCTCGACATGGCCGTGAGCCGACTCCGGTCGGCGCTGCCCGACCGCCACCTCGTGCAGACGGTCGTGCGCCGGGGCTACCGGCTCAACGTGTAGCGGCCGCCGTCTCGGCGTCACCGACGATGGCGGGCGCGTGGTCGGCGATCCAGTCCATGAGCGGCACCATCCGCTCGGCGAGGTCGGCGCCTCGCGCGGTGAGGGAGTACTCGACGTGCGGCGGGACGACGGGCCGGGCGTCCCGGTGGACGAGCCCGTCGGCCTCGAGCATCCGCAGGGTCTGGGCGAGCATCTTCTCGCTGACGCCCTCGGCGCGACGGCGCAGCTCGCTCCACCGCAGCGGGTCGCCCTCGGCCAGGGCGAGGATGACGAGCGTGCCCCACTTGCTCGTCACGTGGTCGAGCACGACACGGCTGGGGCAGTCGGAGGAGAAGACGCCGTCGGGGAAGTGCCGACGCAGGGTGTCACTAACCGTCATGTCAGTACCTTACTTCAAAGTGGGTACTAACTATTGGGAAGTAAGGCGGGGGTGGGGTCGTTCCGGAGGGTGTCAGCCCCACCCGAAAGGAACGTCATGACCCTTCTCGTCACCGGTGCCAGCGGTCACCTCGGCCGTCTCGTCGTCGAGGCCCTCCTCGAGCGCGGCACGCCCGCAGCCGACGTCGTCGCCATCGCCCGCGACCTCGAGTCCGTCGCCGACCTGGCAGACCGTGGTGTCGTGGTGCGCCGCGCCGACTACACCGACCCCGCCTCCCTCGACGCCGCGTTCGTCGGTGTCGACCGGCTCCTGCTCGTCTCCGGCAGCGAGGTCGGCCAGCGCGTCGCCCAGCACGCCAACGTCATCGACGCGGCCCGGCGAGCGGGAGTGGGCTTCGTCGCCTACACGAGCATCACGCGCGCCGACACCTCGGACCTCGCGCTGGCCGCCGAGCACCGCGCGACGGAGGAGCTGCTCGTCGCGTCCGGCCTGCCGCACGCCCTGCTGCGCAACTCCTGGTACCTCGAGAACTACACCGGCCAGCTGCCGACGGTCCTCGAGCACGGCGCCGTCCTTGGTGCCGCCGGCGAGGGTCGGGTCAGCGCCGCGACGCGCGCGGACTACGCCGACGCTGCTGCCGTCGTCCTCGCGGGCGAGGACGGCCGGGGTCACGAGGGCGCCGTCTACGAGCTCGGTGGGGACGAGGCGTTCACCCTCGGCGAGCTCGCGGAGACGGTGGGACGCGTCGCGGGACGTGACGTCGCCTACCGCGACCTGTCCGTCGCCGACTACACCGCGGTCCTCGTCGCCGCCGGTCTTCCCGAGGGGTATGCCGGCGTGCTCGCCGACAGCGACCGCGGGATCGCCGAGGGGGCGCTGTTCACCGGCTCCGGCGACCTGTCGCGTCTCATCGGTCGCCCGACGACCGGACTCGAGGACGCCTTCCGAGCCGCCCTCGTCGCGCACCCCGCCTGACCCAAACCCCCCCGCGCCGCCCCCACCCGTTTCAACCGTCGAAAGGCCACAAACCGGGGACTTCGGTCCCCGGTTTGTGGCCTTTCGACGGTTGGGGGGCACAGGTTCTGGCCTTTCGACGGTTCAGGGGAGGGGGAGGCCGATCTTCACGGTGCCGTGCTGGACGCGGACGGCATACGTCGGCAGGGCGACGTCGGGGTCGTCGAGGGCGGCGCCGGTGCGGAGGGAGAAGACCTGCTTGAGCAGCGGTGAGGCCACGGTCGGCTCACCGCCGCGGTCGCCGGTCAAACCCCGGGATAGCACGGCGGCCCTCGCGTAGGGGTCGAGGTTGTCGACGGCGTAGATCATCCCGTTCGGCAGCAGGAAGAGGGCCGCCTGGGCGCCGCCGGGCAGGAGCACGGCGACACCACGGCCGGGCACGAGGGCCGCGACCGGGCAGGCCGACACCCACTGCCTCGCTCCGGGGGACGGCAGGATGCCTGGCCGCACGACGCTGCGACTGGCGGCGGGAGCAACCTCGGCCGCGACGGCCTCGGGTGGGGTGACGAGTGTGGTCATGACGGGTTCCCTTCGCACTCAGACGTTCTCGCGGATCGTGGGCAGCCCGAGCAGCACCGGCACCTTGCGCGGGCCGGACTCGTCGAAGGCGACCGTGGGGTCGGCCTCCTCGGGCGCGTTGACGAACGACACGAAGCGAGAGAGCTTCTCGGGGTCGTCGAGCACGGCCTTCCACTCGTCCTGGTAGCCCTCGACGTGACGCCCCATCGCGGCCTCGAGGTCGTCGGCGATCCCGAGCGAGTCCTCGCACACGACGGCCCTGAGGTGCTCGAGCCCGCCCTCGAGCGCGTCGAGCCAGGGGGCCGTGCGCTGGAGGCGGTCGGCCGTGCGGACGTAGAACATGAGGAAGCGGTCGATGTAGCGCACGAGGGTCTCGTCGTCGAGGTCGCTCGCGAGCAGCCGCGCATGGGCGGGCGTCTGGCCGCCGTTGCCGCAGACGTAGAGGTTCCAGCCCTTGTCGGTCGCGATGACGCCGACGTCCTTGCCGCGGGCCTCGGCACACTCGCGGGCACACCCCGAGACGCCGAACTTGATCTTGTGCGGCGACCTCAGCCCGCGGTAGCGGTGCTCGAGGTCGACGGCCATCCCGACCGAGTCCTGCACGCCGTAGCGGCACCACGACGAGCCGACGCACGACTTCACGGTGCGCAGCGACTTGCCGTAGGCCTGCCCCGACTCCATGCCGACGTCGACGAGGCGCTGCCAGATCGCGGGAAGCTGCTCGACGCGGGTGCCGAAGAGGTCGATGCGCTGGCCGCCGGTGACCTTGACGTAGAGCTCGAAGTCCTTGGCGATCTGACCGATGACGATGAGCTGGTCGGCCGTCACCTCGCCACCCGGCATGCGGGGGACGACGGAGTAGGTGCCGTTCTTCTGGATGTTGGCGAGGAAGTGGTCGTTGCTGTCCTGGAGTGCGGCCTGCTCGCCGTCGAGCACGTGGTTGCTGCTCGTCGACGCGAGGATCGAGGCGACGGTCGGCTTGCAGATCTCGCAGCCGGTGCCCGTGCCGTAGCGCGCGACGAGCCCCGAGAAGGTGCGGATGCCCGTCGAGGCCACGATCTCGAAGAGCTCGGCGCGGCTCTGCTCGAAGTGCTCGCAGAGGGCCTTGGACAGCTCGACGCCAGAGTCCACGAGGAGCTTCTTGACGGTGGGCAGGCAACCACCACAGGTGGTTCCGGCGTTCGTGCAGCCCTTGATGGCGGCGAGGTCGCACGCCCCGTCGGCGATGGCGCCGCAGATCGACCCCTTCGTGACGTTGTTGCACGAGCAGATGACGGCGTCGTCGGGGAGCGCGTCGGCGCCGAGCTCTGCTCCGGCGGGGGACACGAGCGCGCCGGGGTCGCCGGGCACCTCGCGGCCGACGTACGCCTTGAGCGTCGTGTACGCCGACGCGTCGCCGACGAGGATGCCGCCGAGCAGCGTCCGCGCGTCGTCGCTGACGACGACCTTGGCGTAGGTGCCCTTCGTCGCGTCGGTGTGGACGATCTCGAGCGCCCCGGGCGTCGTGGCCATCGCGTCGCCGAAGGAGGCGACGTCGACGCCGAGGAGCTTGAGCTTGGTCGACAGGTCGGCGCCGGGGAACGTCGCCTCGCCGCCGAGCAGCCGGTCCGCGACGACCTCCGCCATCGTGTAGCCGGGCGCGACGAGGCCGTAGCAGCGACCCTCGACGGCCGCGACCTCTCCCACGGCCCAGACGTTCTCGTCGCTCGTGCGGCACGCGAGGTCGGTGAGGACACCGCCCCGCTCGCCGACGTCGAGGCCGGCGGCGCGGGCGACGGCGTCCGAGGGGCGCACGCCCGCCGAGAAGACGACGAGGTCGGTGAGCAGCGCGGTGCCGTCGGACAGCTCGACGGCGAGGCGGCCGTCGTCCTGGGCGGCGATCGAGCTCGTGCCGGCGCCCGTGTGGACCTGCACGCCGAGGTGGCTGATGAGTCCCTCGAGGACCGCTCCGCCGCCGTCGTCGACCTGGAGCGGCATGAGGCGCGGGGCGAACTCGACGACGTGCGGCGTCAGGCCGAGCAGGCGCAGCGCGTTGGCGGCCTCGAGGCCGAGCAGGCCACCACCGACGACGAGACCGTTGGCCTCGCGGCCCTCCGCGGCGGCCCGCTCGATCGCGGTCTCGGCGGCGACGCGGATGCCGTCGAGGTCCTCGAGGGTGCGGTAGACGAAGCATTTGGTCGAGTCGTGGCCCGGCACCGGGGGCACGAAGGGGTAGGAGCCCGTGGCGAGGACGAGCTCGTCGTACGCGATGACGTCCCCGGCGCTCGTCGTGACGGTGCGCGCCGCACGGTCGACGTGCTCGGCCCGGGTGCCGAGGCGCAGGTCGACGAGGTCGTCGCCGGCATACGTGTTGCCCGCGAGGGCGAGCGACGCGCGGTCCCAGGTCCCGACGTAGGAGGAGAGGCCGACGCGGTCGTATGCCGCCTCCGCCTCCTCGGAGAGGACGGTGACCTTCCACGTGCTCTCCGTGTCGCGCGAGCGCAGGGCCTCGACGAAGCGGTGGCCGACCATGCCGTGGCCGACGACGACGACGGTGCGGGTGGCGGTGCCCGTCGGGCTCTCGGTGGTGGTGGTGGACATCAGGCGGCTCCTTCGGTCAGGGCGGCGGCTGCCGGTACCGGTTCGGGGGTCGAGGAGGTGGACTCGGGGGAGGGCGCCGGCTCGGACGAGCGCAGCCACGAGCAGAGGCCGTCGACGGCGCTCTTGCACGAGCCGCAGCCGGTCGTCGCGCGGGTGGCCTCGGCGACCGCACCGACCGACCCGGCGCCGGCCCGGAAGGCACCGACGATCGCGGACTTCGTCACGGTGTTGCACCGGCAGATGACGGCCGTACCGGGCATCTCGGCGAGGTTGACGCCCTCGGCGGTCCCCGACCGGGTGATGGCGCGACCGAGCATGAGCGACAGGCGGTCCCGTGGGACGACCGAGCCGGTGTCGTAGAGCTGGGTCAGCGCGCCCGCCGCGTCGCCGACGCCCAGCAGGATGGCACCGACGAGGCGGTCCTGACGCAGCACGAGCTTGGCGTAGCGGCCGCGGCTCGGGTCGGTGAAGGCGAGCACCTCGTGCCCCGGGTCGTGCACGTCGACGTCGACCGTGCCCATGCTCGCGAGGTCGATGTCGGGTGCCTTGAGCCGGGTCAGGACGCTCGTGCCCTCGTACGTCGCGTCGGGGTCGGCGCCGGTGAGCACGTCGGCGAGGACCCGGGCCTGGTCCCAGCCGGGCTGGACGAGGCCGGGCACCTCGCCGCGGTGCTGTGCGCACTCGCCGATGGCGTGGACGTGCGGGAGAGAGGTGGCGAGCCGGTCGTCGACGACGATCCCGCGGTCGACGTCGAGGCCGGTCGCGACGGCGAGGTCGGTCCGCGGCCGGACGCCGGTCGCGACGACGACGAGGTCGGCGGCAAGGGTCGTGCCGTCGTCGAGGACGACGTGGGCCGACGCACCGTCGGCCGGTGCGTGCCGCTCGACGACGAGGCGTCCGAGGACGAGGCGGGCCCCGATCCCGCGGACGACGCGCGACAGGACCGCGCCGCCGTCGGCGTCGAGCTGCCGGTCCATCGGGAAGTCCTGCGGGTGCACGACGGTGACGTCCACGCCGCGGGCGAGCAGGCCGCGGGCCGCTTCGAGCCCGAGCAGGCCACCGCCGAGCACGACTGCGGTGGAAGCGGACTCGGCAGCCGTAACGATGCGACCGCAGTCGTCGACGGTGCGGAAGGCGACGACCCCGGCGGCCAGCGCTGCACCGGGACCCGGGGTGCCGGCATACAGCCCGTTCGTCGGGGGCACGAAGCTCGTGCTGCCCGTGGCGAGGACGAGCTCGTCCCAGGTGACGACGCTCTCGACGCCGTCGGTGTCGAGCGTCGCGGTGCGGGCCCCCGCGTCGATCGCCGTGACCCGGGCGCCGGTGACGACGTCGACGTGGCGGGCGGACCACCAGCCGTCGGGCTTGAGACGCGTGTCGCGTGGGCTGATGCCGCCGGCGACGACGGTCGACAGGAGCACCCGGTTGTAGGCGGCGTGCGGCTCCTCGCCGACGACCGTGACGGCGAAGCGCTCGGCGTCGGGGTCGCGGTGACGGATCTCCTCGGCGAGCCGGGCGCCGGCCATGCCGTTGCCGACGACGAGGACGTGCCTGCGGGTGCGGGTCATGCAAGGGCCTCCAGGCGGACGGCGCACGCCTTGAACTCGGGCATGCGGCTGGTCGGGTCGAGGGCGGCGTGGGTCAGGGAGTTGGCGCGCGCGTCGCCGCCCCAGTGGAACGGCAGGAAGACGACGTCGGCACGCATGTCCTCGTCGACGCGGACGACGGCACGGGTGCGGCCACGGCGGCTCACGACGTCCACGAGGTCACCCTCGCCGAGCCCGACCGAACCGGCCGTGTCGGGGTGCATCTGGACGAACATCTCGCCCGCGGCGGCCGACAGCTCGGCGACGAGCCGTGTCTGGGCGCCGGACTGGTAGTGCTGGAGGACCCGTCCCGTCGTCGCGACCAGGGGGTAGGCCGCGTCGTCGGACTCGGCGGGTCCGACGTGGTCGACCGCCACGAAGCGGGCCCGGCCGTCGGGCGTCGCGAAGGCGTCGAGGAAGAGGCGCGGCGTGCCCTGCGGGCGCTCGGTGCTGCACGGCCAGTGCAGGCACTCGCCGGCGTCGAGCCGCTCCCACGTCACCGCGGAGTAGTCGGCCGGCCCGCCGGCCGAGGCCCGGCGCAGCTCGTCGAAGACGACACGCGGTTCGGTGGGGAAGTCTGTGCTGCAGCCGATCCGGTGTGCGAGCTCGCTCCACACCTCGAGCTCGCTGCGGCACCCCTCGGGGGCCTCGAGCGCCTTGCGCCGGCGCAGGACCCTCCCCTCGAGGTTGGTCAGCGTGCCCTCCTCCTCGGCCCACTGGAGGACGGGGAGCACGACGTCGGCGACCGCCGCGGTCTCGGACAGGACGAAGTCCGACACGACGAGCAGGTCGAGGGCGGCGAGGCGCTCGGTGACGACCCGGGCGTCGGGTGCCGACACGACGGGGTTGCTGCCGTGGACCATGAGGACGCGCGGACCGCCGTCGGTGCCGAGCGCCGACAGCAGCTCGAAGGCGCTGCGGCCGGGGCCGGGCAGGTCGGCCGGGTCGATGCCCCAGACCGCCGCGACGTGGGCCCGGGCGGCAGGGTCGTCGATCTTGCGGTAGCCGGGCAGCTGGTCGGCCTTCTGACCGTGCTCGCGACCGCCCTGGCCGTTGCCCTGACCGGTGATCGTGCCGAAGCCGGTGCCGGGGTTGCCGGGCAGCCCGAGCGCCAGGGCGAGGGCGATGAACGCCGTCACCGTGTCGGTGCCGCTCGCGTGCTGCTCCGTGCCACGGGCCGACAGGATGTAGGCGCCGCGCTCGGTGTCGCGGGCGCGGGCGAGCGCGGCGACGGCCGCCCGCATCGTCGTGACGGCGACCCCCGTGACCCGCTCGACGCGCTCGGGCAGCCACTGCGCCGCGACGGTCCACAGCTCGTCGAAGCCCGACGTACGCTCCGCGATGAACCCCCGGTCGGCATACCCCTCGGTGACGGCGAGGTGGAGCATGCCGAGGGCCAGGGCGGCGTCGGTGCCGGGGCGCAGCTGCAGGTGCAGCCCGCCGCCGTCCACGGCCTTGGCCGCGGTGGGCGTGAGGCGCGGGTCGGCGACCATGAGGCCTCCGGCGTCGGCGGCGCGGACGAGATGCGTCAGGAAGGGTGGCATCGTCTCGGCCGGGTTGGCGCCGAGGAGCAGCACGGCGTGCGCCGAGCCGATGTCGGTGACCGGGAAGGGGAGGCCACGGTCGAGGCCGAAGCAGCGGATGCCCGCGGCGGCGGCCGAGCTCATGCACCAGCGGCCGTTGTAGTCGATCTGGCTCGTCCGCAGGGCCACCCGCGCGAACTTGCCGAGCTGGTAGGCCTTCTCGTTGGTCAGGCCCCCACCGCCGAAGACCGCCACGGCGTCCCGGCCGTATGCCGTCTGCGTCCGCACGATGGCATCGGCCACGACGTCGAGGGCCTCGTCCCACGACGCGCGGACGAGCTCGCCGGCGCGGCGCACGAGAGGCGTCGTGAGCCGGCCGGGGGTCCGCAGCAGCTCCGCGCTCGTCCACCCCTTCTGGCACAGGCCGCCCCGGTTCGTCGGGAACCGACGCGGGCTGACCGTGAGGTCGGCCGCCGACGTCCCGCTCAGGGTCATCGCACACTGGAGTCCGCAGTAGGCGCAGTGCGTGGCGACGCCCGCCTGCTCGGAGGGGGCGTCCCCTCCGAGCGGGCGGGACGGCATTCTCGATGAGGTGGTCGTCATCGGCGGTAGCGCACCTTCGTCAGGGTGGCGGCGCCGACGTAGAAGAGCGTGAAGACGACGAACGCGGCCGTGGCCGAGTGGCCGGCTCCCTGGTACGACGCGCGCAGCCCCAGGTTGATGAGGACGCCGCCGAGGGCACCGATGGCGCCGGCGATGCCGATGAGGGCACCGGCCATCGAGCGTGACCAGGCCGTGCGCTCGACCGCGGGACCGGGGATCGAGGCCGACTTCGCCTCGAAGAGCGCCGGGATCATCTTGTAGACCGAGCCGTTGCCGATGCCCGAGAGGACGAAGAGGAGCACGAACCCGCCGATGAGACCGGTGAGCTGGAGACCGGTCGCGGCGCCCGCCGTCACGTCGTCGGAGCGGGCGGCGAGGGTCACAAGGACACCGGCGACGGTGAGGCCGACGAAGGTCCACAGGGTCACGGCGGCGCCACCGCGGCGGTCGGCGAGCCTGCCACCCCAGACCCGGCTGACCGAGCCGAGGAGGGGCCCGACGAAGGCGATCTGTGCGGCGTGCAGGCTCGCGGCGGCGGCCTGGGCCGGCGTCGGTGCGGCGCCCCCGGTCATGCCGGCGAGGAAGGTCTGGTTGAGCACCTGGCCGAAGGCGAAGCCGAAGCCGATGAACGAGCCGAACGTGCCGATGTAGAGCAGCGAGATGACCCAGGCGTCGGCGTGCCGCAGCACCTCGAGCATCGCCTTCGGGTTGGCCGTCTGGTGGTCGAGGTTGTCCATGAAGACCGCGGCGCCGATGCTGGCGACGGCGAGCAGGACGAGGTAGACGGCGCACACGACCTCCGGCCGGCGGTTGCCGAGCGTCGCGATGACGAGCAGCCCGACGAGCTGGACGACGGGGACGCCGATGTTGCCGCCACCGGCGTTGAGCCCGAGGGCCCAGCCCTTCATCCGCTGCGGGTAGAAGGCGTTGATGTTCGTCATCGACGACGCGAAGTTGCCGCCACCGAGACCGGCGAGCCCCGCGACGAGCAGGAAGGTCGACAGCGAGTGCCCGGGGTTGACCATGAGCCACCACGTCAGGGTGGTCGGCACGAGGAGCGCGACGCCGCTGACGATGGCCCAGTTGCGGCCGCCGAAGAAGGCCGTCGCCATCGTGTAGGGCACCCGGAGCACGGCGCCGACGAGCGTCGGGACGGCGACGAGGAAGAACTTGTCGGCCGGCGTGAAGCCGTAGACCGCCTGCGGCATGAAGAGGACCATGACCGACCAGATCGACCAGATCGAGAAGCCGATGTGCTCGGTCGCCACCGACCAGATGAGGTTGCGGCGGGCGACGTCCCTGTTCCCGCTCTCCCAGGCCGTGGTGTCCTCGGGGTCCCAGTCACGGATGACCCGCTTCGTGGGGGCGGTGAGCTCGCGGAATCGACTGGGACGGTCGGCGGCCGGTGCGAGGGCGGGTGACGCTGCCGTGGTCTCGGCGGCGCTGCCGGTCGTGCTGTCGGTGCTGCTTCCGGTGGTGGTGCTCACGGGGTTCCTCCTGGGCTGCTCGAGCCGAGCGGACGGTGACGGGGGTGAGGCGGGGGGCGGGTCGGTGCGGGCTGGTCGCTGCGAGAGCGTGACGCTCACGCTAGGAAGCCGGTGTTGCCGGTCGCCGGGGCTGCTGTGACACCGCGGTTACATCTGCCTCACGCGCGCCGGGACGCTCCGTGAGGTCACGCACGGGAGACCCCGTCGGGCACCTCACGGGCGACCGGGAGCGGCGTGAGGCGGGCCGCCGCGTAGGCTCGCCGCCATGACCACGGCTGCTGACCAGGCCTCGCTCAACACCCTGTCCGTGGGCACGGCCGGGCCCCGCATCGCCTTCCTGCACGGGCTCTTCGGCCAGGGCCGCAACTGGAACCAGATCGCGAAGGCCGTCAGCGGCCCGGACGGCACGGACGCCCGCTGCCTGCTCGTCGACCTCCCCGACCACGGCCGGTCCCCGTGGTCGCAGGAGTTCTCGCTCGACGCGTATGCCGACGCCGTGGCCGCGACGCTCCGCGCGGCCGCCGAGGGGGAGCGCTGGACCGTCGTCGGCCACTCGCTCGGGGGCAAGGTCGCCATGGTGCTCGCGCTGCGCCACCCCGAGCTCGTCGAGCGGCTCGTCGTCGTCGACATCGCGCCGAAGGGCTACGGCTCGCTCGAGCGCTTCGAGGGCTACATCCGCGAGATGCAGGCCCTGCCGCTCGACGAGCTGACGAGCCGCGGGGACGCGGAGGCACGCTTCGCCGAGCCCGACCCGGGCGTCAAGGCGTTCCTCCTGCAGAACCTGCGCCGCGACGGCCAGAGGTGGCGCTGGCAGGTCAACCTCGACCTCGTGGCGGGCGACGCCGCGCTGGGGGTCGACTCACGCATCGCCGACTGGCCCGACGCCGTCGACGAGCTCCCCGCCTATGAGGGTCCGGTGCTGTGGATCGCCGGCGGCGACTCGCGCTACATCGCGCGTGAGGACGGCGAACGCATGCGACGCCACTTCCCGCGCACCCGGCTCTTCACGATCAAGGGCGCCGGGCACTGGGTGCACACCGACGCGCCGGAGATCATCGTCACCGCCCTGCGCCGCTTCGTCGCGGGCTCCGACGGCTGAGCCCAGGCTCACCGCACCGACGACGCCCAGCTCTCCAACCGTCGAAAGGCCACAAACCGGGGCGTGAGCGCCCCGGTTTGTGGCCTTTCGACGGTTGGGAAGGTCAGAGGAGGCGGCGGCCCATCGCCCAGGCGGTCAGCTCGTGGCGCGAGCTGAGCTGGAGCTTGCGCAGCACCGAGCTGACGTGGGTCTCGACGGTCTTGACGGAGATGAAGAGCTCCTTCGCGACCTCCTTGTACTGGTAGCCGCGCGCGATGAGGCGCATCACCTCGCGCTCGCGCGCCGAGAGCCGGTCGAGCTCCTCGTCGATCTCGGCGACCTCGCCCGCCGTCGCCCCGAACGCGTCGAGGACGAAGCCGGCCAGGCGCGGGCTGAAGACGGCGTCGCCGTCGGCCACCCGGCCGATGGCGGTGAGCAGCTCCTCGGCGCTGATCGTCTTCGTGACGTAGCCCCGGGCCCCGGCGCGGATGACGGCGATGACGTCCTCGGCCGCGTCGGAGACGGACAGCGCGAGGAAGCGGACCGGCACGTCGGCGCGCGACTGGACCCCGGCGCAGGCGCGGATGACGTCGGCACCACCGTGTCCGTCGCCGCCGGGCAGGTGCACGTCGAGGAGCACGACGTCGGGGCGCTGCTCGGTGATGACCTGCACCGCCGACTCGACCGCCCCGGCCTCACCGGCGATCTCGAGGGTGAACCCGCCCGCCCGTGGCGTCGCCGCGAGGGAGGTCAGCTCGGCGCGCACGCCGGTGCGGAACATGTGGTGGTCGTCGACGATGACGATGCGGATGGTCCGCGGGTCGGTCATGAAGCCTGCTCCTGGGTCTCGGGGTCCGGCGTGGCGCCGGTCGTGCTCGTGGTGCTGGTGGGTGTCGGGGGTGCGGGAGGCGCCGCCGCGGGGGGCGCCTCGGGCTCGTGCGGCTGCCGCACGGGAAGGCGCAGCTCGACCTCGGTTCCGTCGGCACGGCGCCGGATGCGGGCCGTGCCACCGTGGCGCTCCATCCGGCCGATGATCGACTCGCGCACTCCGGCGCGGTCGTCGGGCACGGTGTCGAGGTCGAAGCCCGCGCCGTGGTCGCGGACGAACGCCTCGACGGCGTCGGGCCCGACCTCGACGTAGGCGCTGACCGGCGGGCTCGCGTGGCGCACGGCGTTCCAGGTGGCCTCGCGCACGGCCTTGACGAGGGCGTCGAGGTGCTCGTCCATGGGTCGGTCGCCGGTGACGACGAGCTGGACGGGCACGCCGTGGAGGTCCTCGACCTCGCCCGTCGCCGCGGTGAGCGCGGCGCCGAGCGTGCCGGCCCGCGCGTCCTCGTCGTAGAGGTAGCTGCGCAGCTGCCGCTCCTGCGCCCGGGCGAGACGCGCGACGGTCGCGGCGTCGCCGGACTGGCGCTGGATGAGGGCCAGCGTCTGGAGCACCGAGTCGTGCAGGTGGGCAGCGATGTCGGCGCGCTCCGTGGCCCGGATGCGCGCGGCCTGCTCGAGGCGCAGGTTGCTCCACAGGCGGAGGATCCACGGCGCCGACAGGACGGCGACCCCGACGAGCGCTGCGAGGACGGCCCCCGCGACCTGCCACAGCTCGGTGAGGTTGGTGCCGCGCACGAGCAGGCCGACGAGCCCGAGGATGGTCAGGCCGAGACCGACGACGAGCCAGATCCAGCGGACCGGGCGGCGCGCGCCGATGGCATCGGTGTCGTCGAGCTGGGACCAGAAGAAGATCGCGCCGATGACGATGGCGACGACGGGCAGGATCAGCTCGGCGTGCACGTCGAGTCCGGCGCCGCCGAGCCAGAGCGCGCCCGCGACGGCCAAGGCGGCCACGCCGAGGAGCGTGATGACGACGGCCTGGTTGCCGCTGCGCAGCCAGGTGCGCAGGCCGGCGAGGTCGAGATGGTGCTGCCCACCGGCCGTCGTGCCGGTGGTCGTGCTCGTCGTGCCGGCGCTCGCGGTACCGCCCCCCGGGACGGGGCTGCCCGACGACAGGGGAGGAGCGGTGGCGACGGCCGGGTCGACGTCGCCGACCTCGCGCATCGTGGCCCAGAGGAAGACGTAGACGGCGAGCCCCGCGCCGAACGGGATGCTCGTCAGGACGAGCGCCACCCGCACGGCGACGACGGGGAGCCCGAGGTGCTCGGCGAGCCCCATCGCGACTCCCGCGATGACCTTGCCCTGCCGCTGGCGCACGAGCGGAGGCCGTGGCGTCGCCCGCCAGGCCGGGCGCACGGGGCCCGTTCCGTTCTCGTATGCCGTCTGCACCGTTCCATCCTGACCCACCCGGCGGGCGAGGGCGACCATCCCGGCCCGCTTTGGGGGTCGCGTCAGGGTGCGCTCAGGGTCGACCCTCATGGCTGGCGGGCGTCGGGAGCGCCACTGTGGTGACATGACGAAAAGTAATGACGCCCCTCCGCAGGGGCACGGCCTCGACGGTTTCTACACCGCTCTGCGACGCCCGGGGATCGTGCGTCAGGGAGACGGTCGCTGGTTCGCCGGCGTCGCGACGGGCCTGGCCCGCTGGCTCGGCGTCGACCCCCTCGTCGTCCGGGCGGGCTTCATCCTCTTCTCGATCTTCTTCGGGATGGGCGTCGCCCTCTACCTCGTGCTGTGGCTGCTCATGCCTGACGAGCGCGGCGAGATCCATGTCGAGCGCGCGCTCAAGCACGGCGAGGGCCACTCGATCTTCCTGCTCGTCGTCACGGCCATCGCCGTGCTCGGGGGAGGGCCCTGGTGGGGCGGCGACACGAGGGGTTTCCGCTTCTTCGGCTTCGTGCTCCTCATCGTCGGCGCGTGGTGGTTCGCGACCCGGACCGCCACCGGACGCGAGCTCATGGAGCAGGCGCCCTGGCGCAACCGCGGCACCGGTGGACCGGGCTCGGCCGGCTCGACCGGCTCGACCGGCGCGACCGGCGCGACCGGCGCGACCGGCGCGACCGGCGCGACCGGCGCGACGACCGTCGACCCCGTGACCGGTGAGGCCGTCGGCCAGCCCGGCGCGGGCCCCGCCTCCCCGGCACCCACGGCGGCGACGGCATACGGCTCCACGGGCAACGCGGCAGCCAACGCCGGTGCGACCCTCGCGACGCCGCGTCCGCCCGCCCCGACGCCGGTCTACGAGCGGACCCCCGCGATCGGCTTCGCCGGTGGGCTGCTCGTCCTCGGCCTCGCCATCGTCACCGGTGTCGTGATGTCGTCCGTCGCCCAGGCGGCCGGGTGGCCGGGCAACCACGTGGCCGTGGGGATCGCGTCCGGGCTGGGCATGCTCGGGCTCGGCATCCTCGTGGCCGGCATCGCCGGCCGTCGGTCGGGCGGGCTCGCCTTCTTCGCCGTCACCGGGATGATCGCGGCGGCGGCCACGACGGCCGCACCGGTGGGACTCTCGCAGCCCTGGCAGGTCGGCGACGAGACGCACCGGGTCACGTCGATGACGCCGGCACCCGAGTTCCAGCTCGGCGTCGGCGAGATGAAGGTCGACCTCACCAAGGCGGACTATGCGTCCACGCCGGGCACCGACCACGTCTCGGCGACGATCGGCATGGGGCAGATCAACCTCGTGGTGCCTGAAGGCGTTCGGGTCACGGTGAACGCCAAGGCGCGGGCCGGGGCGCTGCACGCCACGGGCAGCATCGACGGAACCGTCAACATCGACTCGGGCCAGGGGGGCGTGGACGCCGGTGGCATCGGCTGGGACCGCGCCGTGAAGTTCGGGCCCCAGTCCGGGCCGGAGCAGATCGTGGTGGACACCGAGGTCGGCCTCGGCGAGATCACGATCACGACGGCGAGCGCGTCATGAGCGCCCGCTCCACGGGTCCGACGAACGACCCGACCGGCGACTCGACCCCAGACCCGATGACGAACCCAGCGGAGAGCAGCGACATGAGCAGCAACGACACCCCGGACCCGACCGTGGAGTTCCGCGACCCGACGGCCGACCCGGTGCTCGCACCCACCCCGGACCCGACGCCCGACCCGACGCCCGACCCGACGCCCGACCCGACGCCCGACCCGGCCGAGACGACGACGATCCCGGCCACGTCGACCCAGGCGCTGCCGGCGGCGACCCCCTTCCGCGTCGAGCCGGCGACGCCGGTGCCCGACGACGCCGTCGCCGAGGGGGCCCGCCTCCCGCACCTGCCGCCGCCGACGACCTCGGCCGCGGACCCGTCGTGGCCGGCGCCCACCGTGCCCGCGCCCGTGCCGCAGCCCGCCCCGCGCCCGGCCCTCGTCACGGTCCGCAAGGGTCCGCGCCCCGGGTCGATCATGCTCGGCCTGCTGACGATGCTCGTGGCGGCCTACATCCTCGTCGCCAACCTCACCGACGCCGACCTCAGCTTCCGGATGGTGGGCCCGTCGATGATCGGCGCCTTCGGCGGGATGCTCCTCCTCGTCGGCCTCGCGGGCGTCGTCGCCGGCCGGCTGCGGCGCTGAGCCGCGGTCGCCGACGCCGCCACACGGCATACCTCCTCGGGTGGTCGCCGCCCGTGGCGTCGGCGGTCGTGACTAGGCTCGGGAGCACGCTCGCCGGTCAGGTCCGGCACTCGCAGTGGGGAGAGAACGTGCTCATGAAGTCCGGCATCATGCTCGAGGGTTTCGACCGGTCGGCCCGACCCCAGGACGACCTGTTCCGGTTCGTCAACGGCACGTGGCTCGACACGACGGAGATCCCGGGCGACCGGGCCCGTTTCGGCACCTTCGACATCCTGCGCGAGGAGTCCACGGCCCGCGTGCGTGACCTCATCGAGGCGGCGGCCGCCGACGAGGGCAGCGCGCCCGGGTCGCCGAAGCGTCAGGTCGGCGACCTCTACGCCAGCTTCACCGACACCGACCGCATCGAGGAGCTGGGGCTCTCGCCCCTGCAGGTGGTGCTCTCGGAGGTCGGGGGCATCGACGACGTCGACTCCCTCGGCGCGGCGCTCGGCCGCCTCGCCCGTGACGGTGTCGCCGGCGCGGTCCAGCACTTCGTGTCGCCCGACGAGCGCTCGCCCGAGGACTACGTCGTCTACCTCGAGCAGGGCGGTCTCGGCCTGCCGGACGAGTCGTTCTACCGCGAGGAGAAGTACGCCGACATCCGCACGGCCTACGTCGCGCACATCGAGAGGCTGCTCGGTCTGGCGGGCATCCCCGACGCGGGAGCCAAGGCCGCGAGCATCATGGCGCTCGAGACGCTCCTCGCGGCCTCGCACTGGGACACGGTGAGCAACCGCGACGCGATCAAGACCTACAACGCCCACACGCTCGACGAGGTCAAGGCGCTCGCGCCCCAGTTCCCTTGGGACTCGTGGCTGTCCGGCCTCGGTGCGCCCGCGGGCTCGTTCGACAAGGTCGTCGTGCGCCAGCCGAGCTTCGTCGCCGGCCTCGGCGCCGCGCTCGAGTCCACCGACGTCGCCGACTGGCGCTCGTGGCTGACGTGGCACGTCCTCTCGGAGTTCGCGTCCGTGCTCCCGCAGTCGTTCGTCGACGAGGACTTCGACTTCTTCGGCCGCACGCTCTCGGGCCAGCCCGAGAACAAGGAGCGCTGGAAGCGTGGTGTCACCGTCGTCGAGTCGTGCGTCGGTGAGGCAGTCGGGCAGCTCTACGCCGAGCGATGGTTCCCGCCGGCGGCGAAGGAGCGCATGCAGGAGCTCGTAGCCAACCTCGTCGAGGCCTTCCGCCGGTCCTTCTCGTCGCTCGACTGGATGGGCCCCGACACGCGCGCCCAGGCCGTCGACAAGCTCGACGCGTTCACGCCCAAGATCGGCTACCCCGACGTGTGGCGCGACTACTCCGCCATCGAGATCGACCCGAGCGACCTCGTCGGCAACGTCCGCCGCAGCACGGCGTTCGAGGTCGACCGCAACCTCGCCAAGATCGGCGGTCCGATCGACCGCACCGAGTGGTTCATGCTCCCGCAGCACGTCAACGCCTACTACATGCCCTCGATGAACGAGATCGTCTTCCCGGCTGCGATCCTCCAGCCGCCGTTCTTCGACCTCGAGGCCGACGACGCCGTCAACTACGGCGGCATCGGCGCGGTCATCGGGCACGAGCTGGGCCACGGCTTCGACGACCAGGGCTCGCGCTACGACGGCACCGGGGCCCTGCGCGACTGGTGGACCGAGGCCGACCGCGAGCGGTTCGACGCGCTGTCGCAGCGGCTCATCGAGCAGTTCAGCGGCTACACGCCGGCCGGGCTGTCCGACGACCACAAGGTCAACGGCGGTCTGACCGTCGGCGAGAACATCGGCGACCTCGGCGGCCTGCAGATCGGCTACTCCGCCTACCGCATCGCCACCGAGGAGGGCGGCATGCCCGAGCTCGACGGCTTCACCGGCCCGCAGCGCTTCTTCATCGGCTGGGCCCAGGTCTGGAAGGGCAAGGCCCGTGAGGCCGAGGCCATCCGGCTGCTCGCCATCGACCCGCACTCGCCCCAGGACGTGCGCGGCAACGCCGTGCGCAACCTCAGTGAGTTCCACGAGGCGTTCGCGGTCAAGCCCGGCGACGCCCTGTGGCTCGAGGAGGACCAGCGGGTCCGCATCTTCTGAGCGACCTCCGGGTGGCCACACGGACGGTCGCTGCCTCTGACACCGCTCGTGACGACCGACCCCGTGGGCAGCGCCCGCGGGGTCAGTCGTCGAGCTGGAGCTTGAAGCCGACGTGCGAGGCCACGAAGCCGAGCCGCTCGTAGAAGCGCCGGGCGTCGGTGCGGGTCGCGTCGCTCGTCAGCTGCACGAGGGTGCACCCGAGCCGGCGTGACTCCTCGACGGCCCACGTGATGAGCTCGGTGCCGAGGCCCGAGCCGCGCTCGTCGCGAGAGACGCGGACGCCCTCGATGATCGAGCGCGTCGCTCCGCGCCGGGACAGCCCGGGGATGACGCTGAGCTGGAGCGTCCCCACGACCGTGCCGTCGCGCTCGGCGACGACGAGGTGCTGACCCTGGTCGGCCGCCACGCGGTCGTATGCCGCGTCGTACGTCTGCGGGTCGCCGAGGTCCTCGCGGGCCGCGCCGAGCGGGTCGTCGGCCAGCATGGCCACGATCGCGGGCACGTCGTCGCGCGTGGCCGGACGGATCTCCAACGCCCTCAGGCCTTCTCGGCGGTGAGCTTGAGCTGCGCGAGGCCCTTCTCGAAGTCGGGCCCGACGAGCTTCTCCATCGACCACACCTTGCTCATGAGACGCATGACGAGGTTCTGCGGGCCGGTCATGGCCCACTCGACGCGGGTGCCCTCGCCCGCCGGGGTCAGGGTGAAGTCGACGCGGTTGTGCGCCTTCATGGGGGAGGCGAAGAGCAGGTCGACCGCGACGTGCTGCGGCTCGGACTCGAGGATCTCCATGCGGCCCTCGCCCGCCTTGCTGTTGCCGCGCCAGGCATACACGGCGCCGACACCGGTCTTCGGGCCGGCGTACGTGCGCTCCATCGCGGGGTCGAGGCCCTCCCAGGGCGACCAGGCCTGCCACTCGTGGAGGTCGTTGACGAGAGCGTGGATCCGCTCCGGGGGAGCGGCGATCGTCGTCTCGCGGCTGATGTGGAAGCTCTTGTCGGCCATGGCGGCATCCTGCCATCGCCGACCTCCGGGCGGGCGCACGCCCGGGCGGTCGGCCCCTTTGCCCCATGTGTCACACGTGTCCCGATATCACCGATTCCGAGGGAGTTCCGGGGGTTTTCCGGACATGTGACGTGTTCCTCAATACCTTGGGCCGAGGGATGGCGTGGCGGACACGGCTCGCGCAGGGAACGGGCACACGAAACGCCCCCTCATGGGGAGAATCATGGTGCGCAAGACCATTCGTCGTGCCCTCGGAGCGGGTCTCACCTCGCTCCTCGTCGTCGTGGGAGCGCTCGCCGGCCAGTCGCCGGCGTACGCCGCCGATCCCGATCCCGGGGTCGACCGTGTCGTGACGCTGCTCGGCGGCAGCGGTGGCACGCGGAACCTCGCCGCCTGGACCACCGGGCTCGCCGGCATCGGCGCGCTCGGGAAGCCGATCCCCTTCGTGTCGGCGAGCCCCGGGGGTCTCGCCGGCGTCGACGACCTGGTCGAGCAGGGCGTCGCCACGGCGCTCGCCGGCACGACGACCTGGGCCGATCTCGCGACGTCGGGGGAGTCGGTCTCGCTGCCTGGTGGTCGCACCGGGACGCTCGACGTGTCCGTCGACGACCTCGGTGAGGGCAAACGCGTCCACGTCAGCCTCGTCGTGACCCGCACGGCGACCCAGCAGGCGCTCGCCGTCAGCTCCGCGAGCCCCAAGGTCGAGCTGTCCTCGCCCAAGGGCGTCACGGCCACCGTCGAGGCCACCCTCTCCCTCTGGGTCGTCTGGACCGGCCCGACCACGAACAAGGTCTACGTCGCGAGCGACGCGGCGCACGCGCCACGGCTCGACGTCGACGTCACGGCCCAGCTGTCGGCCGCCGCCAAGGCAGCCGTCGGCATCCTCGGCGTGTCGCTGAGCAGCACGGACTTCACGGTCAAGGTGCACGCCTTCGCTCGGGTCAACGACCCGAACAACGACGGCGTCCTCGCCTTCGACGCAGCGGCGACGGGTGACGGCGAGCTCGCGGCCGACGGCTCCCTCGCCGGCTTGGTCTCCGCTGCCCTCGACCCGACGGGGTCGCCGTCCGACCCCGGTACCGCAGGCTCGGTGTCCGGCAAGCTGAGCATCGCCGCCGACACGAGCAGCCTTGCGGGAGTGAGCTTCCCGAGCAACGTCGCGGCCGACGTCACCATCGCCTGGGCCGACATCTCCACCGGTGCGCCGACCATCACGGCCCCGACCCTCGCCAGCCTCGTCGGCAAGTTCCAGAACATGAGCCTGCGTGACCTCGCTGACGGGCTCGCCCAGGTGGCGACGGCCCTGACCGGCATACAGGCGGCGAAGTTCGATCCCGACGGTGCCGGACCGCTCCCCACGACCGGCAACCTCGACCTGCCCTTCCTGCGCGGGACCGTCTCCGACGCCGTCAAGGCCAACCAGGTCCTCGTCGACTTCCTCAAGGCCAACGTCGTCCAGCAGCCCGACCCCGACCAGCCGGCACCGCCCGGTTTCGACGCGACGACCGTAGGCAACCCGTCATTCGACTCCCTCCAGGACCTCATCGGCAAGCTCAAGGCGGCGGGCATCGGGCTCGACGACCTCGCGTGGGACCCGACGACGAGCAAGCTGGTCTTCCGCATGCACATGGTGAAGACGGCCCCGTCCGCGGGAGTCTCCATGGACGCCGGTGCCGCGCGCACCTCGCGCCCGTCCGCGACGTATGCCGCCAACGGGCTCACGCTCGATGACGGCACCCAGCCCTGGACGGCGAACCAGTGGACGGGCATGCGCGTCATGGCCGGCACCTCCGCCGGTGAGATCGCCTCGAACACGAAGAACGGACTGACCCTCGCGGGTCCGTGGATCGGCGGGCAGCCGGCTGCGACGACGCCGTTCGTCATCGTCGGACCAGAGGCCCAGCTCGGCGCCGTGACGTTCGGTGACCAGCTGACCGACCAGCCGGTCGCCGGCGGACCCCGACGAGGCATCCTCAAGGCCAACTCCGCCCAGACCTTCGCGACGGTCAAGCCGTCCTTCGCGGCGGACCTGACCCTCGTGCTCGACCTCCAGGACCCCCGTACCGGCAGCGCATGCGTCGGGTTCGAGGGCAACACCGAGGCCTGCCCGTTCGTACAGAGGACCGGGGCGTTCTCGACGAACATCACATCGCTCCCGCTCGGTCCCGACCGCATCATGGTCCGCACCGGCAGTCCGCTTCTCACCGCCGACTTCCCGATCGAGACCGCGGTCGACTTCACCGCCAACGCCGGCTTCTTCCAGGTCCGCCTCAAGGGCAACCTCAAGGTCTGCAACAGCGCCGCCCCGGCGGACTGCTCCGCGGCGGCCGGCTCTGGCCACATGCTCTCGATCGGCCTCAAGCAGGCGGGTGACGCCCAGCACGACATCAGGCTGCGCCAGCTCTTCGCGCAGCTCGTCACCTCGACCCCGACCGGGCCCAGCCAGGCAGGGGACCTGCTCGACGTCGACGTCAACGTGCGAGCGACCGCAGACCTCGACGTGTCGATCCCCGGGGCCGACGGCTTCCTCCCCGCCGGCGCCGACGTCGGCGTCTCGGCGACGTGGAACGACCTGACGAAGCTGTCCGGCGTCGACGGCCCGCAGCTCGACCTCAGCCGGCTCGACCGGATCCTCGCGCTGGACTTCAAGCCCGGGTCGCAGTCCGAGCTGTTCGCCATCGTCCTCAAGACGCTGCAGACGCTCGCGGCCCAGCTCGCCGAGGCGCAGCCGGGCGGTGCCTCCGGTATCTACAGCCAGGAGATCCCCGGCACCGGGACGTCTCTGCGTGACCTCATGCGCCGCGACAGCTCCGGCGTGGGCAGCGACGTGAACTACGGGGCCAACACGCTCCAGCACGTCGGCCGGACCTTCGACGCGTCGTTCGTCGGGCGCACGGTGATCGTCGGCACGCAGGTGGCCGTCGTCGCCTCCGCCTCGGGCGACACGCTCACCCTGACGCAGAACTGGGCGACCAAGCCCGCCGACGACACGGCATACAGCTTCCGGTCGCCCCTCGACGACGCCATCGACATCCTCTCCGCGCACCCGCCGCAGACCATGCAGGACCTCGTCGGGCTGCTCGACGACCGTCTCGGCACGGGCGCCATGCACTTCCGCTACCTCGACGACGGCGGCACCCCGAGCATGGTGCTCGACCTCGACTGGAAGCGTGACTACCGCACCAACGCCCCCCTGCGTCTCGACCTCGGCGGCGACAAGTCCCTCGTCTCCGCGGCCGCGACCGGTCAGGGGTCGGTGCACGTCAAGGGCGGTGTCGACGTCGGCCTCGTCGTCCCGCTCGCGCCGGGAACGGGTCCGGGTGACGCCGCGTCGCTCAAGGTGCTCGCCGACTCCAAGATCGGCATCGCTGCGGCCGCGAGCTTCGACGGCCGGGCCTCCGGCTCGATCGGGCCGTTGACCGTGTCCGCCGGTGATCCGGGCGGCGACCCCGCCCAGCAGGTGAAGCTGCGCGCCGACCTCAGCCTCGAGCTGTCCGACTCGGGCGCCGCCGCCGACACGCCCGTCAGCTTCTCGACCTTCCTGTCCGGCCTCGACGTCAACTTCAACGCCTCGAACACTCCGGTGAGCTGTGGTGAGAGCGGCGTCACGACCCCGCTCATGGTCTGCGGCATCGTCCCGCTGTACGCAACCGTCGCCGGTGGCTCGCCGACCTCCCTCGGCACGGTCGCCCTGCGTCTGGAGGATTCGACCGACCCGTCCGACCTGCTCGACCTGACCGGCAACCTGCCGGCGCCCGACGCCGGCAAGAAACGGTTCGAGGTGCCCGACCTCTCGGCAGCCTTCGCCAACGCGTTCGCGGACTTCACCCAGATCGGCCCCGGCCTGGACGGCTACCTCGAGAAGATCGAGCAGTCCATGCGCCTCGCGGCCTTCGACGGCAAGCTGCCGTTCGTCGGCGAGGACCTCCAGCAGGGCGCCGACTCCATCGGGCGCCTGCGCGCGCAGATCCGGGAGAAGCTCGGTAACGTGCCGGCGAGCCCCAAGGAGGCCCGCGAGTTCGTCAACACCAAGCTCGCCGAGGCCATCACGGCCGCCGGCCTCGAGAAGACGACGCTCGCCGTCGACTACGAGTGCAAGGTCAAGCTCGAGCCCACGACCGCACCGACTCTCGTCGCCACGCCGGCGACGGCCGGCGCGACCTCCTGGCGCTACGAGATCGTCGCGAGCCAGGTCAACGCGTCCGGCTCCGACGCGGACACCGTGCCTTCGGCGCCCAGCGCGGCGACGACGACGTCATGGACCACGCTGGGTGGTGCCAACTCGATCAAGGTCTCGTGGACCGCCAGCGACGGCGCCACCAAGTACAAGGTGCTGCGCAGCAAGGACGGTGGCGCCTACCAGCTCGTCGCCACGGTCGACGCGGCCTCGGGGTCGGCCCAGTCCTTCACCGACGACGGCAGCTCGACCCCGGCGGACTACACACCGGCGACGACGAAACCGATGCTCGTCGACTGCCCGACGACGAGTATCAACGGCGTCAGCATCGCGTTCAACATCAAGGCCGGAACGGTCACGGCCGACGACGGCTGCGTCGCCGGCTCGGGCTGCCTGGGCGACGGCAAGAAGCTGCCGCTCGACATCGGCATCCCCGGCCTCGCTCTCAAGGCCGGCGACGACGACGCCATCACGTACGGGATCGGCCTGCAGCTGCACGTCAAGGCCGGGATCAACACCGACGACGGCTTCGTCATCTACACCCACGACGCCTGGCAGGACGGCGCGGCAGCGCCGGAGTTCGGCCTCGGGGCCCGCTTCGACATGCCGGCCACGATGAAGGCAGAGCTCGCCTTCCTCGACATCGATGTCAAGAAGAACGGCACCGCGCCCCTTTTCGCCGGCGCCTTCCTCGTCGACCTGAAGTCCCGCGACACAACGGAGACCGCCGACTCGGTGCTCACCATCGCCGACATGGCTGCCGGTGACGCGTCGTCCCTCTTCGGGATCGACCTGACCGCCAAGATCAAGGCCGACTGGCTCGTCAAGGCCTCGGTCGACTCGGTCCTGCCCGGCGTACAGGCCAACTTCGTCCTCGACTGGGAGATCGCGAACAAGAACCTCAAGAACCTCGGTGCGCCGTCGATCGAGTTCAAGGACGTCGCCATCGACGCGGGCGGGTTCCTCTCGAACCTGCTCGGGCCGGTGCTCAAGAAGGTCAAGTCGGTGACGGGGCCGCTCCAGCCGGTCATCGACACCCTCTACGCGCCCATCCCGGTGCTCTCCGATCTCAGCCGCATGGCCGGTGGCGGCGACGTCAGCCTCATCACCCTCGCCAAGACCTTCAACACGCTGGCCGGCGGACCGAAGCTCGACTTCGTCGACAAGATCGCGGCTCTCACCACGCTCATCAACAACCTGCCGAAATGCGACGCCCCCGGTGACGCGTGCCTCATCCCCATCGGCAGCTTCGTGGTGAGCGGCGAGAAGGCGCTCGACACGGACGCCTCACCGACGAGCAGCCTCGCGCCGGGCACGGCGAACTCGCTCATCAAGACGGCCAACGCGATCAGCAAGGACCAGGCCAAGACCGCCCTCAACACCAAGGGTGGCAAGGGCAACGTGTTTGGCGCCGGCGGGACCGCGGGCAGCGCGAACAAGTCCGGCTTCACCTTCCCGATCCTCGAGGACCCGGCCTCGGTGTTCAGTCTCCTCATGGGCAGCGACATCTCGCTCGTCGAGTTCGACAGCGGACCCCTGACGCTCGGCTTCACGTGGCGGCAGGCGTTCGGTCCGGTCTACGCGCCGCCGCCCGTCATGGTGACGCTCTCCGGCTCCGCGTCGGTGACGTTGCGCTTCATGGCCGGCCTCGACACCGCTGGCATCAGGTACGCCGTCGAGGCAGCCCAGGCCGGCGCGCCGGTCGACGGCGTCAAGCTCCTCGACGGCCTGTACTTCCGCACGACCGACAGTGACGGCGTGCCGGTGCCCGTCGTGCGTCTCGACGGCGAGATCGCCGCCGGCGCGGCCGTGACGGCGCTGATCATCACCGTCGGCATCGAGGGAGGGCTGCACCTGACCATCGGGTTCCACTGGAACGACCCGAACAACGACGGCAAGTTCCGTGTCAGCGAGTTCCTCCAGACCGCGGTCAACAACCCGCTGTGCCTCTTCACGACGACCGGGCGGCTCAGCCTGTTCCTGCGCCTCTACGTGACGATCGGCTTCTCGCCGTTCAGCGTGTCCTTCTCGATCAACATCGCGGACATCACGCTGCTCGACTTCACGGCACAACCGGACTGCACACCACCCCCACCCCGGCTGGGCGGGACGAGCGGAGACACGCTCGTCGTCTTCGCCGGCCACTTCGGCACCGACGGTGCGCGTGGCGCACCATGGGGAAACTCTGCGGACACCGAGGCCGACGTCGTCAAGGTGACCGCGCTCCGCTTCGCCCAGAAGGCGGGCGACGACGAGGGCACGAACCCCGACTTCGACGGGTTCCAGGTCCAGATGCTCGGCGAGCGCCGGCAGTACCTCGACGCGAACCTCAAGCGGGTCGTGGTCGACGGCCGCGGGTCCTCGACGCCCCTCGTCGTCAGCTTCGTCGGCGACGGCAAGAAGGACTCGAACCCCTCGTCGACGACCAGCCAGGCAGACTTGTCGCTCTTCGACAAGGACGCCGTCGTCTTCGGCACCCCGGGTGACGACCAGATCCAGACCGGCACCGGCAACTCCTGGGTCGACGCGGGCGGCGGCGCGGACCGCGTCGTCACCGCGGACGCAGCCGACAAGGTGGCCCGGGTGGCCGGCGGGGCGGGCGACGACGCCATCACGACGGGGCAGGGTGACGACTTCGTGTCCGGCGACGGCAGCCTGCCCTCGACCACGAAGGCCGTGACCGCAGCCCTCAACGACGAGGACGTCGAGAACTCCAAGCCGAAGATCACCTCGGTGAGCCTCGGCGACGTGGTCGACTGGACGGCGCTCGACGAGGACCCGACGACTCGCCCCCAGGGCGCGGGTGGGCTCGACGTCATCAGCGTGGGTCTCGGTCACAACCGGGTCAACGGCGGTGACGGCGACGACAAGATCGGCGTCGCATCCGACCGGCCGGGCGCCACGACCGGATCGACGATCCGCTCGGCGGGCAACGTCCTCATCGGCGGGCGCGGCAGCGACTCGATCACGGGCGGCTCCGGACCCGACAAGAGCTACGCCTCCACCGAAGGAGCGTTCGGCGTCGACGAGAACGGCACGGCCGACACCCTGACGACGCCTTCGGGCAAGCCCTCGATCCCCAACATCATCGAGACGGGTTCGGGCAACGACGAGGTGTGGGGCAGCGCCGTCGAGGACATCGTGACGAGCCACTCGAAGGGCACGGAGCACGCAAAGATCGTGGGCGGTGGCGGACCCGACGCGCTCGTCGGCGGCTACGGCACGGACGCCCTCTTCGGCGGCCCCGGTGACGACTACGTCATCGCCGAGCCGAGCGAGGTCGGCGCCCGCGGCCTGGACGAGGCGGGCAACGCGCGTGGTCCGGACGTCGTCGACGGCATCGGCTTCGGGGCGTACCGGTTCGTCCGGCACGTCGACCTGCCGGCAGGCGAGTCGTCCTCCAGCAAGACTCTCGTGGGCGGACGCGGCAACGACCACGTCCTCGGGGGCGACGGCCCGGCCGTCGTCTTCGGTGACATGCTGCGGGACGCGGCGACGCTCAACGCGAGTGCCGACGAGACGTGCCGCCCCGGCAGCGCGGTCGCGAGCGACCCTGTGCCCGAGGGCACCTCGAGCGGAGACGGGGACGGCAACGACCTCGTCCTCGGCGGGGCGGGCATCGACACCATCTCGGCCGGCGGCGCGAGCGACCGCGTCCTGGCGGGAGGCGCGGACGACCTCGTCTGCGGCCAGCAGGGTGATGATGTCCTCTTCGGCGGCGACGACGCCGACCGGGTCTGGGGCGGCAGCGGCGACGACCGCGCTTACGGCGACGCCGGTGCCGACCTCGTCTTCGGCAACGCCGGACAGGACCAGCTCTACGGTCAGGACGGCGCGGACGTCATCGAAGGCAACAACGGCTCCGACCGCGCCAGCGGTGGCGACGGCGACGACGTCCTCTACGGCGGTACGCGTGCCGCCGGGCGCGATGATGTCGGCCCCGCCGGTGCGGGTGACATCCTCTCCGGTGACACCGGAACGGACGTCATCATCGGCGACAACGGCACCGTGGATGACCCCGCGTCGGCAGCGGACGCCCCGGCGATCCCGTACGACCTCGCGGGCACGTCGCCCGACGCCGGTCGCGGTGACGAGATCTTCGGTGGCTCCGACGACGACACGGCATACGGCGGACTCGGCAACGACCTCGTCAACGGCGGCGACGACGCCGACCACCTCGAGGGCAACAACGGCTCGGACACCGTCCACGGTGACCGCGGCGAGGACCAGGTCGTCGGTGGCTCGTTCCAGCAGGCAACGGCCGGCGTTGGCCGCCCCGACGCCGGTGACGTCCTCTTCGGGGACGCCGGCCCTGACCTCATCGCGGGCGACAACGCGATCGTCACCGCCGGGGTGACGGCCGCCGACTCGACGCCGGTCACGCGGAACCGCGGCTTCGCACGCACGCACCGCGTCGAGCTGCTCGATCTCGGCACGAGCCCCGTGCTCGCCAACTCGGGGGCCGACCAGGTCTTCGGTGGCGACGAGCAGGACGTCGTGCTCGGCCAGAGCGGCACCGACCGTCTCAAGGGCGACGCGGGTGACGACTACGTCGAGGGTGGACCGGACGTCGACTGGGTCGAGGGCAACCTCGGTGACGACGACCTCGTCGGCGGCAGCTCGACGCCCGCAGGCGGTGCCGGCGTCACGACGGCGGGCCAGCCCGACACCGACGACGTCGTCTTCGGCGGTCCCGGCGACGACGTCGTCCTCGGCGACAACGGCCAGGTGCTGCGCCCCGTCGCGGGTCAGGCACCCACGTCGGTGACGGTCCGGCTCGGGAGCACGCCGGCCACCGCGATGACCACACGCGTCATCGAGCCGTACGACCGGTCGGCGGGTGCGGGCTTCCTCACGACGCCGTCCGCGACGCTCTACGGCTTCGACCGGCTGTCCGGTGGCGACGGCGTCGACGTGCTCGAGGGCCAGGACGGCAACGACGTCGCCACGGGTGACGCCGGCGCCGACCACGTGCAGGGCAACGGGGGAGCCGACGCGCTCTTCGGTGACCTGCCGTTCGGCACGGCTTCGGCGCACGGGACAGCGGCGACGGCCCTGAGCGCCGCGTGGCCCGGGTCGGCCAGCCCGACCGGGCTGCTCCGGGGCACGAGCACCGCTGCCGGTCAGGACGACATCGTCGGTGGCACGCCGGCGCCCGGATACCGCGACGGTGCCGACGTCATCGAGGGCAACGGCGGCGACGACGTGATCCTCGGCGACAACGGCTCCCTCCTGCGCACGCTCGTCGGCGCAGCGGGCGCCCGCTCCGAGAAGGCGTATGCCGACCGCTACCCCGACGGGCCCCTCCCGGCCGACGCGACCGCGTCGCGCACCCACGACCCGGCCCTGCCGGGGCCGAGCACCCGCTTCTGCACCACGGCGCAGGCGACGTGCGAGGTGGTCGGTGCCTTCGGCTCCGACGTCATCTGGGGTGACGACGGCAACGACGGCATCTGGGGCCAGGACGGTGACGACACCGCGTCCGGTGGCTCCGGCGACGACGACCTCTACGGCGAGCTCGGCAACGACCGCCTGACCGGTGACGCCGGTCGGGACGCCATCGTCGGCGACCGCGGTGGGATCGTGAACCAGTACCTCAGCGCGGGCGACAGCCCGGCCGTGTCCACGACCTCGCTCAACAGCCCGCCGAAGGAGAGCTTCACCGGCTTCACGCGGACGGCGTACGACCGTCGCGTCGACCTGCTCCACGACGTCGACGGCGACCAGTGGATCGGCTCGTCGACCGACGCGTCCATGCCGCACAACGGCATGGACGAGGGAGGGCGCGACCTCATCCGTGGCGGCACCGACGACGACACCATCCACGCCGGCTACGGCGACGACGTCGCCAACGGTGACAGCGGCGGCGACGACGTCTTCGGCGGCGACGGTGAGGACGTGCTGTGGGGCGGCCAGGGCTGCGACGCGGGGCTCGACGGCAACACCCCCGACTGCCGCACCGCGGGGGCGTTCGACCCGACGTCGCGTGGCACGGGCGACCGGTTCGTCGACCATCTCTTCGGCGGTGCGGGCGAGTCCGACCCGGCGAAGCAGGACGTCCTCGGCTCCGACCTGCTCGACCTCAGGCCGCGCGGCAGCTACACGCCGGGCGCCGGGTGCACGCTCGGGGACTGGCCGCTGACGTCGGGCACGAAGAAGGCCGTCACGACGGTCGACCCGTGCCTGTGGTTCGAGATGACCGGGACCGACGACGCCGACCCCGCGAACAACAACCACCACCAGGGCACCGACTGGATCTACGGCGGCTGGGACCGCGACGTCATGCAGGGCGACGTGACGGCCAACGGCCCGAACGCCGGCGACCGGCTCATCGACTGGAACGGCGCCTACAACCTGTTCTCGCACTGCAACTCGGCCTACGGCGGCTTCAACGACGTCCGTCAGCACTCGCCGGCGATGCAGGACTTCCTGCAGCAGCTGGCGTGGGCCACGAGCGCCGGCCGGTCGGCCGCCGACGTGACGACGGCAGGGACGTCGGCCTTCCGCGAGCTCGCCCTCGTCCACCCGGGCGAGACCGAGCACGGGGCGGGTGCGGCGTACCCGGGCACGCCGGGCCACTTCGAGGAGGCCGCCTGCCAGAACTGAGCCTCGCTCGAGCGCCCGACAAAGGCTGCGGCGCCGTGGGATCCGAGATCCCACGGCGCCGCAGCCGTGTGTCAGTCGTGTGTCAGTCGTGTGCCTGTCGGGGTCCGTCCGGGGGCCGTCGGAGAGCCGTCAGGCCGGCGGGGCGATGTCCTGCTGGGCCGGCAGCTGGTCCTGGCGCACGATCCCCACCGGGCACGTCATGCCGTTGGGGCCGTGGTTGCAGTAGCCGCCGGGGTTCTTGTGCAGGTAGCCCTGGTGGTAGTCCTCGGCGAGGTAGAACGGGCCTGCGTCGTCCGCCGAGCGGATCTCGGTGGAGATCTGCCCGTAGCCGTTGTCGTCGAGGACCTTCTGGAACGCCTCACGCGTCGCCTCGGCCGCGAGCCGCTGCCCGTCGGTCGTCCAGTAGATCGCCGAGCGGTAGGCGGTGCCGATGTCGTTGCCCTGACGGTTGGCCGTCGTCGGGTCGTGGTTCTCCCAGAAGGCCTTGAGCAGCAGCTCGGGCGACGTCCGCTCGGGGTCGTAGACGACCCGGACGGTCTCGGCGTGCCCGGTGCGGCCGGTGCACGTCTCCTCGTACGTCGGGTGGGGGGTGTAGCCCCCCATGTAGCCCGCGGCCGTGGAGATGACGCCGTCCTGCTTCCAGAAGATCCGCTCGACACCCCAGAAGCAGCCCATCGCGACGTAGAGCACCTCGGAGCCGTCGGGCCACGGGCCCTCGAGCGGGGTGCCGAGCACGACGTGGGTCGGGTTCACGGCATACGGGCGGTCCGCGCGACCCGGGAGGGCCTCGTCGCGGCTGGGCATCTGGGACTTCCTACCGAATCCGAACACCATGCCAGTGTCACATCCTTCGTGCTGGGAGCGTCTTACGTCCCTGTAACGTCCGAGACCCCCTGCGTATGCCGGGTCGCACAGCTGGGGACAAATCACTGGCACCGCCGTGGCAGGGTCGACAGACTCTGGCGCGTGAGCGACGACTTCGAGATCCGACCCATCGACCTGCTCGACCCGGCGTCGCACGACGACGCGGCCCGCTGGATCGAGGTCCACGCCGGCATCCAACGCGACCTCTTCGGCGATCGGGGCAGCGCCTGGACGCTCGAGGAGATCCAGGGCTTCCACCGGGCGGGGGACAAGAAGCGGGTCGACCGGGCCGTCTGGCTGGGGGAGCGGCTCGTCGGCGCGCTCGAGGTCATGCTGCCGACGCGGGACAACCTGCGCCAGGCGATGCTGTGGCTCTCGGTCGAGCGCGGCCACCGCGGACGGGGGATCGGCTCGGCCTTGCTGGCCGAGGCCGAGCGCATCTGCGCCGCCGAGGGCCGCACGACGATCATGGTCGAGACGGAGTGGGCAGAGGGCCGCTCCGACGAGGCGGAGGGCTTCGCGACGCAGCGGGGCTACGCCGTGGGCCAGACGGTGCTGCGCAGCGAGCAACAGCTCCCCGCCGACCGTGACGCGCTGCGTGAAGCGCTGGCGGCCCCGGGGGCCGAGGACTACGTCGTGGAGAGCTGGGTCGACGTGATGCCGGACGAGTGGCTCGACGGCCGTGCCGTGCTCCAGCAGCGGATGAGCACGGACGCCCCGGCCGACGACCTCGACCTCGAGGAGGAGGACTGGGACGCCGACCGGCTGCGAGAGGCGCAGCACCGGGCCAGGGAGTCGGGCCGCCGGGTCGTCGAGTCGGTCGCCCGCCACACGCCGACCGGGCGCCTCGTCGCCTTCACCACCGTCGGGGTCTCCGCGGGCACCCCCGACGTCGGTTACCAGCAGGACACGCTCGTCCTCACGGAGCACCGCGGCCACGGGCTGGGCCTGCGGCTCAAGGCCGCCAACGCGCTGCGGCTCATGGAGGAGCTGCCGGCGGTGACGTCTGTCCGCACGTGGAACGCCGCCTCCAACGAGCACATGCTGGCGGTCAACCGGCAGCTCGGCTACACCGTCGACGGCTACAGCCGGGAGTGGCAGAAGGTCACCGGGAGCGGCGAATGAGCCTGCAGGTCAAGGAGATCGAGCTCGCAGTCGCCGACCCGGCGAGCGAGGCGTGGCTTGAGGTGCACCACGCGGCCAACCGCGGCGTGTGGGGCCCCGCGGCCGAGCGCACGTCGATCGAGGAGGTCGTCGACGTCGCGGCGCGTCGGCACGAGGTGCGGCGTGCGTTCGTCGTCACCGAGGACGGCTCGGACCTCCCCCTCGCTGCGGCGCAGACGATCCGTCGGACCCGCGACAACGTCGGGACCGCCGGCCTCTGGCTCTCGGTCCACCCCGACCACCAGAGGCGCGGGGTCGGCTCGGCCCTCCTCGCCCACTGCGAGCAGGTGCTGCGCGACGACGGGCGCGACCGCATCCACGAGCACAGCGGCGCCCCCGTCGAGAACGGCGACGCCGCAACGGGATTCGCCCTCGCGAACGGCTACGGCCAGACGCTCCTCGACCTCCGTCAGGATCTGCCCCTGCCCGTGGACGACGCCGCGCTGACCGCGCTCGACCCGCGACCCGACCCGGCGGCATACGTCATCGAGACGTCGGTCGACGGGCTTCCCGAGGAGTGGCTCGAGGACCGGGCGCTGCTCGCGCGACGGATGAGCACCGACGCCCCGTCGGGCGACATCGAGCTCGACGAGGAGGACTGGGACGCCGAGCGGGTGCGGCAGGTCTGGAACACGCCGAGTCCCATCTGGGGCGTCGAGTCCGTCGCGCGGCACGTGCCGACCGGGCGGCTCGTGGCCTTCACCGACATCGTCGTGCGACCCGGGCAGCCCGACCTCGCCGTCCAGTCGGACACCCTGGTCCTGCGCGAGCACCGGGGACAGGCGCTGGGCCTGGCCGTCAAGCTCGCGAACCTCCGCGCCCTCCAGCGGGAGCGCCCCGACGCCGCGACCGTGCGCACGTGGAACGCCGACACGAACACCCACATGGTCGCGATCAACGAGCGGATGGGCTTCGTCGTGACGGGCTGGACGCGGGAGTGGGCCAAGGACCTCCGAGGCGCCCCGGGCCGGTGAACCCACGGCGGCCCCGCACCGTCCCGTCGGTCGCGTCGATGTCGGTGACCGGAGGTCGGCGGCGCTCCGGGTCCGCGACCACGGTGTCGGCCAAGCCCTGCTCCGGACGGGCCGGAACCGGGGGAGGGCGCCCGGCGTCCCTGCGGTGCAGCGCACCGGTGGTCGGTGCCGCAGACAGGAGACCTCTCATGCTCCGGACCGCGCTCGTCTCGCTGGCCATCGGCGTCACCCTCGCCGGGTGCACGACGTCCCGGGCGGACGCGCCGTCCGTACCGTCCGGGTCGGTGGCCTCCGAGGACCGCGTGCAGGCGCTCTGGGCCGACCGGACGGCATACGTCGGCGACAACTCGAAGGTCATCGCGCTCGTCGGGGACGCCGGGTTCGGGCCCGCCGGCAGCTACTCGCTGTCGCTGTGGACGACGCGCCCTCCGTATGCCGTGACGATCACCGTCACCGACCCGGCCAAGCCGCTCGACGCGACCGACCTCACCGGTCCGGCCACGCTGCTGCTCGGCACGGTGACCAACCTCGACGCCGTCCACGTCACCGGCCCCGGGCGGACCTTCACGCTGACGGCGCGGGAGGCGACCGCCACGCTCGGGCACGACGTCAAGACGCTGGGCACCGACCGTGCCGCGCTGTCCGACTACGTCCGCTCGCTCGACGACTGAGCGCGCCGGCGGCGACGCGCGACACGCCGGGGCGGGAATGCGAGCGGCCCCGGCTCGGTTGGCACGCGATGGACCACGTCGACAACTGATTATGCCCATCCCAAGGTGGGCTTATAGGTTGGCGGCCGTCCGGAAGCCATCCCGCCGATCCTCCAGGAAGTGCCCACCATGCGTTCGAGGTTCACCCTCACCGCCCTGCTCGCCACGCTCGTCGCCGTCGTCCTCACCGCCTGCAGCACCGGCTCCGGTGGCGGCTCCGACCTCGAGTCCGTCAAGCAGGCAGGCGTCCTGCGCGTCGCGACCGAGGGCACCTACTCGCCGTTCTCGTTCCACGACCCGAAGACGAACGCCCTCACCGGCTACGACGTCGAGGTCGCCGAGGCCGTCGCCGACAAGCTCGGCGTCAAGGTCGAGTACGTCGAGACCCCCTGGGACGCGATCTTCGCCGGCCTCGCCGCCGACCGCTACGACGTCGTCGTCAACCAGGTCACGAAGAACCCCGAGCGCGCCGGCCTCTACGGCCTCAGCAGCACCTACACGTGGTCCGAGGGCGTCATCGCCACCCGCGCGAACGACGCGTCGATCACCTCGCTCGCGAGCCTCGAGGGCAAGAAGTCCGCGCAGAGCCTGACGAGCAACTGGGCCAAGGTCGCCAAGGACGCCGGTGCGCAGGTGGAGTCGGTCGAGGGGTTCACGCAGGCCGTCACCCTCCTCAAGCAGTCGCGCGTCGACGCGACCGTCAACGACAGCCTCGCGGTGCTCGACTACCAGAAGTCGACCGGCGACCGGACGGTGAAGATCGCGGCCAGGACCGGTGACGTCTCCGAGCAGGTCGTCGCGACCCGCAAGGACTCAGATCTCGTCGCCGCTATCGACCAGGCGCTCGCCGACCTCGAGGCCGACGGCACCCTGACGAAGATCTCGCAGAAGTACTTCTCGGCCGACGTCTCGAAGCAGCCCGCCGGCGCCTCTGGTTCGTGATCGGGTCGTGGACGAACAGACGACCCAGCTGATCCTCGACTCGCTGGGCCCGCTGCTGCGGGCCACGGTGACCTCGACGATCCCGCTCACCATCATCAGCTTCGTCCTCGGACTGGTCCTCGCGCTCGGCGTCGCCCTCATGCGGCTGTCGTCGGTGCGCGTGGTCTCGTCCGTGGCGCGTGTCTACATCTCGCTGGTCCGCGGCACGCCGCTGCTGCTGCAGCTCTTCATCATCTACTACGGCCTGCCCGCCCTCGGCGTGCGCTTCGACCCCTTCCCGGCGGCGGTGCTCGCCTTCACGCTCAACGTCGGGGGCTATGCGGCCGAGGTGATCCGGTCGGCCATCCTCTCCGTCCCCAAGGGCCAGTGGGAGGCCGCCTCGACGGTCGGGATGGGCTACGTCACGACGCTGCGCCGGGTCGTCCTGCCGCAGGCCGCGCGCACGGCCATCCCGCCCCTGTCCAACACGCTCATCTCCCTCGTCAAGGACACCTCGCTCGCGTCGACCATCCAGGTCACCGAGCTGCTCCGCGTGGCGCAGGAGGCCGCGGCGCCGACGTACCAGTTCTTCGCCCTCTACGGCGTCGCCGCCGTCTACTACTGGGTCGTCTGCCTCATCCTCTCCTTCGTCCAGACCCGCCTCGAGGAACGACAGAACAGGTACGTCGCGACATGACCGAGCCCACCACGCCCCCGACGCCCGCGGAATCCACTGCGGCACAGTCCGGCCCGCTCGTCGCGGTGTCCGGCCTCGCGAAGTCGTTCGGTGACCACGAGGTGCTCCGGTCGATCGACTTCGAGGTCGCGAGCGGCAGCGTCACCGTCCTCATCGGCCCGTCCGGCTCCGGCAAGACGACGGTGCTGCGCTCGCTCAACGCGCTCGACGTCGCCGACGCCGGGGTCGTCCGCATCGGTGAGGTCGAGGTCGACTTCGCGCAACGTCCGGTGACGAAGCGACAGGTCGCGACCCTCCGGGCCCAGAGCGGCATGGTCTTCCAGTCGCACCACCTCTTCCCGCACCTGACGGTCCTCGAGAACGTCACGGCCGGACCGGTGCTCGCCCAGCGTCGGGACCGCCCGGAGGTGGCGCGGGAGGCGCGTGAGCTGCTGCGACTCGTCGGGCTGGAGGAGAAGGCCGACGCCTATCCCTACCAGCTCTCCGGCGGCCAGCAGCAACGCGTCGGCATCGCCCGGGCGCTCGCCGTCAAGCCCAAGCTCATGCTCTTCGACGAGCCGACGTCGGCGCTCGACCCCGAGCTCGTCGGCGAGGTGCTCGTCGTCATGAAGGACCTGGCGGCACAAGGCTGGACGATGGTCGTCGTGACGCACGAGATCCGCTTCGCCCAGCAGGTCGCCGACCAGGTGCTCTTCATGGACGGCGGCGTCATCGTCGAGCAGGGCACTCCCGACGAGGTGCTGACTCGGCCGCGCACCGAGCGCGCCCGCCAGTTCCTGCACCGGATCCTCGACCCGCTCGACTGAACAGGGCTGCCACGCAGGGCAATCCGAAGGCGTATGCCGTCCGCTCGGCTCAGGCGACGAGGCCGGCTCGGTCGACGGCGCGCTCCACGACGGTCGCCATCTCGGCGTAGCCGCGGTCGTTCGGGTGGAACTTGTCGGACGCGAGCCGGCCACGCCACGAGCGGGGGCCGTCGCGGCGCATGTCGACGAGGACGAGACGGCCGGCGTCGGCGCGCTCGCGCAGCATCGTGTCCACGAGCCGCGCCTCACGGTGCGGGTTGGGCAGGTTCGAAACGAGCGCACCCTCGGGCAACCGGTCGAGCATCGCGGCGAAACGCTCGACGAGACCGCGACGGTGGCGGCGCACGACGACGTCGTTCGAGCCGATGACGACAGTGACGAGGGCAGGCGACGGTCCGTCGGCGGCGAGGGCCTCGAGAGCCGGCAGCTGCCGGTCGAGGACGTCCTCGACCCGGGCGCCGTTGACGCCGAGGTTGACGACGCGGTGGTCCCACCCGCGCACCGCGAGCCGCTCGCTCAGCTGCCCGACCCAGCCGCGGTCGGGGGCGCTCGCGCCGATGCCCTGGGTCATCGAGTCGCCGAGGGCGACCCACAGGGGCCCGCCGCCCTCGGCGGCCACGCGGTTGTGGGACTCCCACCACACGGCATACGGCAGCACCTGCTCCTGGACCGAGCGGATGCCGGGGAAGGCCGTCGAGAGCGCCGACAGCACCGGACCGCGCGGCCGTTCGCTGCGGTTGCTGTAGTCGAAGTCGGGCGCCACCACGGCAGCATCGCAGACGTGGGGGTGACCTCCGCCGCAACGCCGCCGTGGCGGGTGCGGTGCGGAGCCCAACGGCGGTCAGGGGGCCGTCGCCCAGGGCATAGGCTCGTCCTCATGTCTGACGAGCACGGCTTCTCCACACGCGCCATCCACGCCGGCCAGGAGGCCGACGAGCTCACCGGAGCGGTGGTGCCCCCGATCTACCAGGTGTCGACGTACAAGCAGGACGGCATCGGCGGCTTCCGCAACGGCTACGAGTACAGCCGGTCGGCCAACCCGACCCGCACGGCGCTCGAGGAGTGCATCGCCGCGCTCGAGGGCGGCAGCCGCGGCTTCGCGTTCGCGTCCGGCCTCGCCGGCCAGGACACCGTCGCCCGCGCGCTCCTCGTCCCCGGCGACCACGTCGTCGTGCCCAACGACGCCTACGGCGGCACCTACCGCTACTTCAACAAGGTCGCCAAGCCGCAGGGCGTCGAGCACTCCATCGCGAACATGGGCGACGTCGAGGCGGTCCGCGCGGCGATCCGCCCGGGGCAGACGAAGATGGTCTGGGTCGAGACCCCGACGAACCCGCTGCTCGGCATCGCCGACCTCGAGGCCATCGCCGCGATCGCCCACGAGGCCGGTGCGGTTCTCGTCGTCGACAACACCTTCGCGACCGCCTACCTCCAGAGCCCTCTCGCGCTCGGCGCCGACGTCGTCACGCACTCCACGACGAAGTACTCCGGCGGGCACAGCGACGTCGTCGGCGGCGCCGTCGTGACGGCCACGAACATCTCGGTGCCCGGATTCGAGGACGCCGAGGAGCGGATCGCTTTCCACCAGAACAGCATCGGCGGTGTCGCCGGCCCGTTCGACTCCTGGCTGACCCTGCGCGGCCTCAAGACGCTCGCCATCCGCATGGAGCGCCACTGCGACAACGCCGAGAAGGTCGTCGAGTTCCTCGAGGGCCACGACGGCGTCTCCCAGGTGCTCTACCCGGGCCTGCCCGGCCACGCCAACCACGACGTCGCGGCGCGCCAGATGAAGCGCTTCGGCGGCATGGTGAGCTTCCGGATGCGTCGCGGCGAGGACGCCGCCGTCAAGGCGTGCGCGGCGGTGAGGCTGTGGACGCTCGGCGAGTCGCTCGGCGGCGTCGAGTCGCTCATCGAGCACCCGGGTCGCATGACGCACGCGAGCGTCGCCGGCACCGAGCTCGAGGTGCCGTCCGACCTCATCCGCCTGTCGGTCGGCATCGAGGACGTCGACGACCTCGTCGCCGACCTGCGCGAGGCGCTCGACATCCACGGCTGAGCACCACTCGCGACACCGGACCACCACGCATGACGATCCTCGCCGTCGACTTCGGGTCGACCTTCACCAAGGGTGCCCTCCTCGCCGACGACGGCACCGTGCTCGGCACGGCGTCGACCCCGACGACGGGCACGCAGGGTCGGGGCGACATCCTCGACGGCTACCGGACGCTGCGGGGCGCACTCGACGTCCCCGACGACGCGACGGTGCGGGCCTGCTCGAGCGCCGGAGGTGGGCTCCGGCTGGCTGTCGTCGGCTACGAGCGCACCGTCACGGCCCAGGCCGGTCACCGCGTCGGGCTGTCCGCCGGCGCCAAGGTCGTCCACGTCGCGGCGGGGGAGCTGACGACGGCCGACGTCGCGGGCATCCGGGCGTCCCGACCGGACATGATCCTGCTCGTCGGCGGCACCGACGGCGGCAACGGCAACGTCCTGCTGCACAACGCCGGCCGGCTCGCCAAGGGCGCGATCGGCGGCCACGGCGCGCACGCGGTGCCGGTCGTCGTCGCCGGCAACGTCGACGCCCGTGACGAGGCGGCGGCCGTCCTCGCGACGACGGGTCGGCCGACGGTCCTCGCCGACAACGTGCTCCCGCAGATCGGGGTCATCGCGCCGGAGTCGGCCCGCGCCGCGATCCGCGACGCCTTCCTGCGCCACGTCATCGGCGGCAAGGGGCTCTCGCGCGACCCGGCCTTCGCCGAGATGGTCGAGGCGGCGACCCCCGACGTCGTCCTGCGCGGCGTCGAGGTGCTGGCGTCGGTGACCGACGGTGGCGACGTCCTCGTCGTCGACATCGGCGGCGCGACGACCGACGTCTACTCGTGCCTGACGCCCGAGGGGGAGGACGCCGGCCTGCGCAAGGACGTCGTGGCGCCGCTCTGGCACGCCCGCACCGTCGAGGGCGACCTCGGCATGCGGTGGAACGCCGAGCACGTCGTCGAGGCCGCCGTGGCCGAGCACCTGCTCGACAGCGTGGCCGACCCCGAGGCGCTGACGGCATATGCCGCCCGTGTCCACGAGCGCCCCGGCTCGCTCCCCGTCGACGACGTCGAGCGGGGCCTCGACCTCGAGCTGGCTCGGCTCGCGGCCCTCGTCGCGGTGCGCCGGCACGCGCGCCCGGCCCAGCCGACCGAGTCGCCGCGGCCGCTCGCGAACGTCACGGCCCTCGTCGGGTCCGGGGGAGTGCTGCGGCACACCGACGCGGCCGGTCGGGACCACGTGCTCGGTGCGGTCCTGTCCGACCACGCCGGCGGCTGGAAGGTGCCGCGCGCGGCCCGCGCGACGGTCGACACGGCATACCTCCTCTTCGCGGCGGGCCTGCTCGCCGACGAGCTCCCCCTCGCCGAGCGCGTAGCCACCCAGATCCCCTGACCGTCGAAAGGCCACGAACCGGGGCCAGGCACCAGGTCCTCAACCGTCGAAAGGCCACAAACCGGGGCTGTCCACACCCCTAGTGAGGCTGCGCGGACTGTCCCCAGGATTATGGGCTGGTCGGCCTTCTCACTCCTCAGGGCGCGATGGTCGAGGCGTGGAACCGTCGTTGCCGCCCTCGCTGCTGGCCAGGCCGTTCTCTGTCCGGGACGCCCTCGGTCTCGGCGTCACGGAGGACTGTCTCCGTGGGGCCGACCTGTGGCGCCCCACCCACGGGGTGCGAACGACCGACCCTCCGCTGGACCTGCTCGAGCGGGCACGTGCCTTCGCCGCGGCATCGCGCTGGCCGTTCGCGTTCTCTCACGTCACGGCCGCACAGCTCCTCGACGTTCCCATCGCGGAGCAGATGGAGGCCGACTGCCAGCTGCACATCATGCGGGGCACGGTGTCCAATCGGATGCGTCGCGACGAGGTGTGCGGTCACCGTGGCTTGGAGTGGCGACGGACCATCTACGTCCACGGCCTCCCGGTCATCGATCCGTGCGACACCTGGGTCGACCTCGGCGAGATGGTGGGAGCCGGCAAGCCGGCTGGTCTCGATGACCTCATCGCGGCCGGTGACGCGGTGGCGAACCTCGTCGGTGCGGTCGAACCACTCAAACGAGCCGTCGAACGGAGGGTCAGACCTCGCGGCAAGGTGACCTTGACGTATGCCATTCCGCGGATTCGGGTGGGGTCGGCATCCGCGATGGAGACCCGGGCGAGGCTGATGATCATTCGTGCCGGGCTGCCCGAACCCCTGCTCAACGAGCCGGTGGTGAGCGAGTCGGACGAGTGGCTGGGGTGTGGTGACTTCGTGTGGCGGAAGGAGCGCGTGGTCGGGGAGTACCAAGGGGTCCGCTGGCACTCCTCCGCTGAGCAGCAGGCGGCCGACGAGATCCGCTTCGAGCGTTTCCGGCGCAACGACTGGACGGTGATCCCGATCGTGAGCGACGACGTGTTTGTCGATGCGGACCGGCAGGAGCGTCTCATCGAGCTCGCCGTCGCGTTGGGCAGGGATCCCGAGACGTTGGCCTTCAACGAGGCCGGGCCGCAGTTCCATGCGCCGCAGCAGTTCCGACGGCCGCGTCGCGGCTGAAGCGCCAGGCTCGCGACGCCCGGCCCGGCCGGCCCGGCCCGGCTGGCCCGGTTTGTGGCCTCTCGACGGTGGGGGAGGCAGTGCCGCGTCCCGGTTTGTGGCCTTTCGACGGTTGGGGTGGGGGTGTGCGAACGGGCCGGGACCCCCTTGTAGGGATCCCGGCCCGTGCGTCAGGCGTCTGCGGTGCTCAGCCGGTGTAGGGCTTCGCGGCGATGATCTTGACGCCGATGGTCTTGCCGTTGGGGGCCTCGTAGCTCGTCTCGTCGCCGACGCTCTTGCCGTTGATGGCGGAGCCCATGGCGGACTTCTCGGAGAAGACCTGCAGGTCGGAGCCGTCGGCGATCTCGCGGTTGCCGAGCAGGAAGGTCTCCTCGTCGCCGAAGATCTCGACCGTCACGAGCATGCCCGGCTCGACGACACCGTCGTCGGGCGGCGTCTCGCCGATCGTCGCGGTCTGGAGCAGCTCGGTGAGCTGGCGGATGCGGGCCTCCATCTTGCCCTGCTCCTCGCGGGCGGCGTGGTATCCGCCGTTCTCCTTGAGGTCGCCCTCCTCGCGGGCCTCCTCGATCTTGCGAGCGATATCGATGCGACCTTCGCCCGTCAGCTGGTCGAGCTCCGCCTTGAGGCGGTCATAGGCCTCCTGGGTCAGGAAGCCAGCGGCAGTCTCGGTCACGGTTGTCACTCCTCGGATGAACAGCGCCCACGCGGTGCTCCGCGTGGGCGCCTGCACAAAAAGAAGGGCCCGAACGGGGATGTCGACAACTCGTATGCCGGTCGGCGACGGGTCCGGGCCCTGGATGAAGGAACAAGGATAACAAAATGAACGGCAAACGTGCAGTTCACGCGGCATTTCCGCGCCGGGCGCCCGCCGTGGAGGCCCGGGTCAGGAGCAGGTCCTGACCTGGCCGGTCACCGCGCGTGAGGTCGTGCGGAGCGTCACCGACTCGTTCGTCGTCTCGTCGGCGCTCGCCGGCACCTGCACCGTGCTCGTCCCCACGGGCGCGAAGTCGCGAGAGAGCGCCTCGACGGTGCACGTCAGGGCCGTGCCGCCGGGCCGGTAGACCTGGAAGTCGACGCGCACCTGCTGGTCGCTGACCACCTTGTAGCCCAGGGTCTGCCAGCTCGGCTGCCCCAGCGTGGACGACAGGCCGAACCAGATGGCGAGGCCGACACCGGCGAGGATGCCGACCGTGCCGACGACCCACCACTTGAGCTGGCCGGGGGCGGGGCGGGGCAGGGTCGTGCGGGACGGCATACGGAGTCCTGGCGGTTCGAGCCCGCGCATCGTCAGGTGCGGGGGAGTGAGAGGATGGCGGTCGGGTCCAGTGTCTCCCATGGCACGGCGAGAGCCGCAGGGACCCGGGCGCCGAGAGGCATCGGGCAACACCAGCCACCCGCGCCCCACACCGACGACTGACGACGACTGACGACGAACAGGGAGCCACGTGGCCGAGGGCATGCGTTTGATGGCGGTGCACGCGCACCCCGACGACGAGTCGAGCAAGGGCGCCGCGACGACGGCCAGGTACGTCGCCGACGGCACGTCCGTCATGGTCGTGTCCTGCACCGGCGGCGAGCGCGGCGACATCCTCAACGAGAAGCTCAAGGACGACCCGCACATCCTGCGCGACATCGCCCAGGTGCGGCGCGACGAGATGAAGGCCGCCCAGGACGTGCTCGGCTGCGAGCACACGTGGCTCGGCTTCGTCGACTCCGGTCTGCCGGAGGGCGACCCGCTGCCGCCGCTGCCCGACGGCTGCTTCGCGCTCGAGGACGTCGACGTGACGACCGAGGCGCTCGTGCGGGTCATCCGCGCGTGGCGCCCCCACGTCATGACGACGTACGACGAGAAGGGCGGCTACCCCCACCCGGACCACATCATGTGCCACACGGTCTCGATGGCGGCCTTCGAGGCGGCGGGCGACCCGACCCGCTACCCGCACGCCGGGGAGCCGTGGCAGCCGCTCAAGATCTACTACAACGGCGGCTGGTCCAAGGACCGCCTCGAGGCGATCCACGACGCGATGCTGGCCGAGGGGCTCGAGAGCCCGTATGCCGAGTGGCTGGCCAACTGGAAGCCGCGGCGTTCGGGCCGCCCGACCACGACGATCGCGTGTGGCGAGTTCTTCGAGACCCGTGACCGTGCGCTCATGGCGCACGCGACGCAGGTCGACCCCGACGGCTTCTGGTTCCAGGTGCCGCTGGAGATCCAGAAGCGGGTGTGGGGCGTCGAGGAGTTCGAGGCCGCGATGTCGTACGTCGAGATCACCGACGGCGAGGACGACCTCTTCGCCGGTCTCGGGACCCCAGCCGAGGCCGACGCGCTCGCCACCCGGACCGACCTCGAGCTCCTCCACGACGGGCGCGTCACCGACGAGCCCGAGCCGGAGGAGGCTGCGCAGGAGTCCGGTCGCGCCCACGGCGACAGCTCGGACACGCACGCCGACGAGGACGCCGAGTCCGACAGCGCGACGGCGGACGTCCGATGAGCGGCGGCGGCAACCTCCCGATCGGTCCCGGCATCTGGGGCTTCATCGCGTTCTTCGTCCTCGCGGTCGCGCTGTGGTTCCTCGTGCGCAACATGAACAGCCGGCTGCGCCGGATGGCCTACCGCGACCGGGACCGCGCCGAGCAGTTCGCCGCGGGCGCCGATGCCGACGGGACGAAGGACGAGCGTCCGGCGACCGACACCCCGAAGCCCGACGCGGACGCCTCGGGAGACGACCCCCGGCCGTCCGGCGAGGCGCCCGGCGAGGCGCCGCGTCCCTGAGACGCAGCGGGCGGCATACGCCCTCGGACACGACGAACGCCCCGGCACGGTGCCGGGGCGTTCGTCATGTCCGTCGAGCAGGGCCTCGAAGGCCACCGGCTCAGGTGGCCGCCTGGTAGCCGATGACGGCGAGCGTCACGGCCGCGAAGTGCGTGAGGAAGCCGCCGAGCGTGAAGGCGTGGAAGACCTCGTGGAAGCCGAACCACCGGGGCCACGGGTTGGGCCGCTTGATGCCGTAGACGATGCCGCCCGCGGTGTACATGAGGCCGCCGAGGCCGATGAGCGAGCCGATGAGCGGGCCGCCCTCGCGCCAGAACGGCACGACGTAGAAGATGGCGGCCCAGCCGAGCGCGAGGTAGAGGGCCGTGTAGAGCCAGCGCGGCGCGCCGACCCAGAAGACCCGGAAGAGGACGCCCGCGATGGCGCCGCCCCAGATGACGAGCAGCAGGAGCCGGGCCTGGTCGGCCGGCAGCAGGGTCACGGCGAACGGCGTGTAGGTGCCGGCGATGATGAGGTAGATGTTCGAGTGGTCGAACCGCTTGAGCAGGCCCGACATCCTGGGGCCCCACGTGCCGCGGTGGTAGACCGCGGAGACGCCGAAGAGCAGGGCCGCGCTGATCGTGAAAACGATCGAGGCCGTGCGCACCGAGCCGGGTTCGGAGACGAGCACGAGGACCAGGCCACCGATGAGGGCGACGGGGAACATGGCGAGGTGCAGCCAGCCGCGCAGGCGGGGCTTGACGATCGCGACGAGGTCGGCGACGGGGGTGCTCGACGCGTCCTCGGTGCCGTGGTCGGCGGTGGGCTCGGGGGTGCGGCTCATCGCCCCACTGTAACCTACGCGACCGTAAGTTACGGCAACGTAGGTTCAAGGTTTCCTGGGAGCAGCTGCCCCGAGGGGGCCTTCACGAGACCGTCACGACGCCCTCACGAAAGCCTCGCGCCGGCTCCCGCCCGACCGCCTCGGCACGTCCATGGGTGAGCGGTACGGTGGGACCGCGGCCCGCCCGGGGCTGCCAGACCGTGACCGGCGATGACACGAGCGAGTCGACGAGGAGGCCCCGTGGGGTGGCGCGATGTGGTCTACGGCGCGTACGAGCGCCGAGTCCTCAAGGACCTCCCCAGGGAGGCGCTCCCGCGGCACGTCGCCGTCATGCTCGACGGCAACCGGCGCTGGGCCCGGGCCCGCGGCGCCGGGACGGCGAGCGGCCACCAGGCCGGGGCCGACAAGATCGAGGAGCTGCTCGAGTGGTGTCGTGAGGCCGGCGTCGAGTACGTCACCCTCTGGCTGCTCTCGACCGACAACCTCCGCCGCGCCGAGGAGGAGCTCGCGCCGCTCCTCAAGATCATCGAGACGGCCGTCGCCGACCTCGCCGAGTCGGGGCACTGGCACCTCAAGATCGTCGGTGCCCTCGACCTGCTGCCGCCCGAGACGGCCGCGAGCCTCAGCGCGTCGGCCGAGCGCACCAAGGACGTCGACGGCATGACCGTCAACGTCGCCGTCGGCTACGGGGGGCGCCGCGAGATCGCCGACGCCGTGCGCGACCTGCTGCTCGCGCGCGCCGCCGACGGCGAGACGATCGAGCAGATCGCCGCGGAGCTCACGGTCGAGGACATCGCCGAGCACCTCTACACCAAGGGCCAGCCCGACCCCGACCTCGTGATCCGCACCTCGGGCGAGCAGCGGCTCGGCGGCTTCCTGCTCTGGCAGAGCGCGACGTCCGAGTTCTACTTCTGCGAGGCGTACTGGCCCGACTTCCGTCACGTCGACTTCCTCCGTGCCCTGAGGGCGTATGCCGGCCGGCACCGTCGCTTCGGCGGCTGACCGGCCGCTCGGCTGACCGGACGGGCGGCCGGCCGCGACACGCCGCACCCGTGGGGAGTGCTCCCCATTGTCCGGGTTGGCGCGGTTGCGTAGGTTGCGGGTGGGCCGAGACGCCGGGGGCGTGCACAGACCGCTCCGAGCCGGCCGGCACCAGCACGAGCACGACGAACACGGCGACGACGTCAGGGGAGTACGAGAGATGGCGATCTACAAGAAGGGTGCCGACCCGGTGGCCCTGCGGGCGTCGGCCGAGCGCATCACCGGGCACGCCCGTGAGTGCGACACCCTCAAGGGAGAGGCGAGCCGTGCGGTCCACGCCCTCAAGGGCCAGTGGGGCGGCGCCGACCTCGACCACCTGATGGACCGGTGGCCGCCGGTGGAGGCGCAGCTGACGCAGTTCGGCACGGACCTCGGCAAGCTGGCCGAGGCGCTGCGACGCAACGCAGGGGCGCAGGACAGCACAAGCGGCCAGGGCGGCTCGGGCTCGGGTGGGGGCCCCGGCGGGTCCGGCGGCAGCGGCGGCAGCGGCAACGGCGGCATCCCCGGCTACGACCTGCTCAAGTCGCTGTGGACCCCGATCAAGGGCCTCGGCACGGCAGTCGGCCTCCTCGGCACCGGCATGAAGGTCAAGAACTTCCTGTCCAACCTCGGCAGCTGGGACCGCGCGACGGGCCTGTTCGCCAACCTCAAGAACGCCTGGGGCACCGGCCGCCTCGCCGAGTTCGGCGACGCGCTCAACCCGAAGAACTGGGGCACACTCTCGCGCTTCATGCCGTCCCTGGCCGAGGGCGGCGCGCTCGCCCGAACCCTCGGCACCGTCGGCAAGGCGCTGGGCCCGATCGGCGTCGCGTTCGGTGGCTTCACCGTCGCCAACGACATCTCCGAGGGCAACTACGGCCGCGCGGGCTACGACTCCGTCATGACCGGCCTCGGGGCCGCAGCGCTCATGACGCCGCCTCCCGTCGACGTCGTCTGCGGCATCGCCGCCGGTGGCATGGCGGTCGGCCAGCTCGTCTACGACAACTGGGACACGATCACCGACTTCACCGGTGACGCCGCCGACGCGGTGGGCGACTTCGCCTCCGACGCCGGTGACGCGATCGGCGACCTCGCCGACAAGGCGTGGCCGTTCTGACCGGTCCCGAGGGCCCCGGGAGGCGAAACCTTGGGGCACCCGGCATCGTTGACGTGACGACAGGGCCCACGCGCCGGCCGCACGACCATCCCGCGAACGACACACAGACCACGACCGAGGAGAACCATGGCTGACCCGATGAAGGGCACCCCGCTCGAGGGTTTCGAGCTCCCCGAGGACGTCTTCGGGCTGGGAGCCGCCGAGCTCGCCTACCTGATGGCCCGCCACGAGACCCCGGCCGGTGAGCGCTCGCGCCGCCTGCTCATGCTCGACCCCCGTGCTGCCGACGACGCCGCCCTGCTCGCCGGCGCCTCCAGCCTCGCCTCGCGCGGCTGGCTCACGGTCACCGACGACGGCACGCCGGAGTCGCGCTCGAACGCCGCCCTCGTCGAGTACGCCGTGGGCGCGGCCACGCGCTGGACCCGCATCGGCCTCGTGGGCGAGAACGTCAGCCAGGCCGACTTCGCGATCCTCGTCGAGTCCGACACCGTCATCGCGCTCATGCAACCGCGCCAGCTCGCGTCGTGGTTCATCCGCCTCGGCGAGCGCGACGGCAACACCGGTGCGCTCGTGACCGGGCTCGTGCGCGAGCGCTTCGCGGCCGACGCGGACGCGGGCGTCTTCCTCGAGGTGCAGACCCTCGAGGGCAGCACCAACCTCGCGGTCCGCCGCTCGGGCAGCGACTACGAGGCGCTCACCGACGTCGCCGGGCCGGGCACGGGCACGGGTGGGGTCGTCGACGCCGACGGCCTGCTGGGTGCCGTGTCCGCCCTCTACACCGAGACGGTGCCCGCATGAGCGCCCCGACGCCGCGCCAGACGGACCCCGCCGGCCCGACGCCGCCGAAGGAGCCGTTCTCCTACGTCAGCCAGGAGCGCGGGCTGCTCACGCTCAAGATCCGCGAGCCCGCGCTGATGTTCGTCTTCTTCCTCGCCTTCACCGTCGTCGGGGTCATCTTCTTCTTCATGGTCAAGAAGGGCGCCGACCAAGGGGCCGAGGGCGCCATGGGCGTCGCCTTCCTCATCCTCGCGATCTTCGGGATCCTCGGCGTCGTCGGGATGGCCATCGCCGCGGTCCGATGGCGCTGGAAGCGCGAGTACGTCCGCGTCATGGGCCGCTCTCCCTGGGCCTGACGGGACGCGCCACCACGAGGCACACGCCGGTCCCCGCCGCGCCGGGCGGGGACCAGCGCGACAGCGACGACCCTGCCGGGGTCGTCCGGGGGAGGAACGTCCATGGCGATCTACCGCAAGGGGTCCGACCCCGTGGCCCTGCGCGCCAGCGCCGAGCGGCTCACCGCCCACGCCCGTGACCTGGAGTCGCTGCGCGCCGAGGCGAACCGCTCCGTCCACGGCCTCAAAGGGCACTGGGGCGGTGGCGACCTCGACCACCTGCTCGACCGGTGGCCACCGGTCGCGGCGCAGCTCGAGCGGGTCGGTGACGACCTCTCGTCGCTGGCCGCGGCCCTGCGACGCAACGCCGCGGGACAGGACGGGGCGAGCGGCGATGGCGGCGCCACCGACGGCTGGGCGCACACGGCCGCCGACCGGCACGCGGCGGCGCAGGCCGCGGCGCGCGTCGACCGGGAACGCTACGACCTCGACGGCGACGGCGTCGTCACGCAGGAGGAGCGGCAGGCCGTCGTCACCGCGGAGCTCATGGAGGCCCTCTTCGGCGGCACGCTGCCGCCCGAGCTGCTCCACCTGCGCGACGAGGACTACGAGGGCATCCCGCAGGGACAGGGCTACGACGCGGGCCGTGACGAGTTCCTCACGACGTACTACGCGAAGCACGGGGACTCCTCCGAGGACGTGCGGCTCTCGATCCAGGGCAAGCGCACCGGCTACGAGACGGCCTACGTCCAGCTCAAGGACGAGGACGGAGGCGAGCTCGGCCACGGAGGCGGCGTCGCGACCGACGGGCGATGGGTCTACGTGTCCGACGGCGGCAAGGTCCTCGTCTACGACCGCGCCGAGATCGACGCGGCCGACCCGAGCACGCCCGTCAACGCCTCGCACTCGCAGGACGTCCCGGTCAGCAGCTTCATGAACCTCTCACCCGACGGCCGGTACGCCTACGTGGGGGAGTGGGACAAGAACACCGTCCTGCCCGGCGACAGCAGCCCCGGCTACCCCGAGCTCTACCGCTACGAGGTTGACCACGAGACCGGCACGCTCGTCAACCAGTCGGGGCCGCAGCGGATCCCGAACAACGCCCAGGGTGTCGCCGCCACCGACGGCGGGCTGCTCTTCACGACGTCGTGGGGCGACAAGCCGGGCATCTCCCCGAACGAGCTCGTCTACCAGCCCTTCGACGGTGACCAGTCCGACGGCTTCCGGCTCGTCGACTCGGGCGATGCGCGCGACGTCGCCGAGGTCCCCTACTACGCCGAGGGGATCAACGTCGTCGGCGACGACGTCTACGTGACGCACGAGAGCGGAGCGTCGGAGTACCAGGGCGACGAGGGCGAGACCCGGATCCAGCACCACGACCTCGACGACCTCGAGCTCGACCGCTGAGCCCGCCCGCCCAGCGCGCACGCGAGCCCGGCCGGGAGTGACCCCGAGGTCGTATGCGGTGTGCTCGTCGACCGCCTGCCCCACCTCGAGCGGCCGTGGCGTTACGGCCGCGTGAACTCTTCTGCGACACGACGACACGTCACGGCTCAATCCCCGTCGGTGTCGCCCCCGAGTCGTACCGTCGTCCCAACGGCCGACACCCGTCGGACGTTGCCAGGAGGCCCACCCATGGAGCGATCGCTCAGGACGGAGGGTCGGGCAGTGCGCCACCCTCTGGTGGTCACCGCCCGGCATCTCGGGAGCGATTAGGCGCGCACCGCGCGCCGCGTAGGGAGTGGCACATGGCTCGTACGACCCGTCAGGTCACGTCGGACCCCGCCAGCACGAACACCAAGCCGGCCGCGGCCTCCACACGCGCCACGACACGCGCCTCCACGCGCACGACGGCCCGCGAACGCGAGCCCGAGCACAAGACGTACGTCCTCGACACGTCGGTGCTGCTGTCCGACCCCCGCGCCATGCTCCGCTTCGCCGAGCACGAGGTCGTGCTCCCGGTCGTCGTGGTGACCGAGCTCGAGGGCAAGCGGCACCACCCGGAGCTCGGCTACTTCGCCCGCCAGGCCCTGCGCCTGCTCGACGACCTCCGCGTCAGCGAGGGTCGCCTCGACAAGCCGGTCGCCGTGGGCACCGACGGCGGCACCCTGCGCGTCGAGCTCAACCACACCGACCCGTCGTCGCTGCCCGCCGGCTTCCGCCTCGGCGACAACGACACGAGGATCCTCGCCGTGGCGCGCAACCTCGCCAACGAGGGCGCCGACGTCACCATCGTGTCCAAGGACCTCCCGATGCGCGTCAAGGCCTCGGCCTGCGGTCTCGAGGCGGAGGAGTACCGCCACGAGCAGGGCGTCGACTCGGGCTGGACCGGCCTGCAGGAGCTCGAGGTCAGCAGCGATGAGCTCGACCAGCTCTACGACCGGGGCCGCATCGAGCACGCCGGTGCCGCCGAGCTGCCGTGCCACACCGGCCTCGTCCTGCTCTCGCCGCGGGGAAGCGGTCTGGGGCGGGTCGGCGCCGACAAGCAGATCCGGCTCGTGCGCGGCGACCGCGACGCGTTCGGCCTGCACGGTCGCAGCGCCGAGCAGCGGATCGCCCTCGACCTGCTCCTCGACCCCGACGTGGGCATCGTCAGCCTCGGCGGACGGGCCGGCACCGGCAAGTCGGCGCTCGCGCTCTGCGCCGGCCTCGAGTCGGTCATGGAGCGCCGGGCCCAGCGCAAGGTCCTCGTCTTCCGCCCGCTCTTCGCCGTCGGCGGCCAGGAGCTCGGCTACCTGCCCGGCACGGAGCAGGAGAAGATGAACCCGTGGGGCCAGGCCGTCTTCGACACCCTCGGCGCGCTCGTCTCGACCGAGGTCGTCGAGGAGATCATGGACCGCGGTCTGCTCGAGGTGCTGCCCCTGACGCACATCCGCGGCCGCTCCCTCCACGACGCGTTCGTCATCGTCGACGAGGCGCAGTCGCTGGAGCGCAACGTGCTCCTCACCGTGCTGTCGCGCATCGGGCAGAACAGCAAGGTCGTGCTCACCCACGACGTGGCCCAGCGCGACAACCTCCGGGTGGGCCGGCACGACGGGGTGGCCGCCGTCATCGAGAAGCTCAAGGGCCACCCGCTGTTCGCCCACGTCACGCTGACGCGGAGCGAGCGCAGCCCCATCGCGGCGCTCGTCACCGACATGCTCGAAGGTCTCGAGATGTGACCTGAGTCACAGGTCGCACAGCGATCCCCGAGCACGGGACTCGGGGACGCTGTGCGCTGGACCACTCGCCACGACCCCGGAACCACTCCTCGACGGTGGACACCGACTTGCTCCTGATGCGGTCGGCTGGCACCGTGTGAGGTTGAAAGATCTCGGAACGGTAACGCTCACGTCGGGGTGTGAGCGCGATCGGCGCCGGGATCACCCTCCACACGTCGGGCGCAGCCGTCGACGGGCCAGCGCCCGCAGACGCACGCGCCGGGCACCCCCCTCGACACAGGAAGGCGTGACGTCTGTTCATGGCACGGTATGAAGGCCGGCACCGCAACGCTCCGGCTCCCTCGACCGCTCCGCGCCCGAACCCCGCCACTCCCTCGGCGCGGTCCGGCCGCGTCCACCCCGAGACGTCTCCAGCCGTCCCCCGCAGCCCCCGACCGGTGACCCGCACCTCGACCAGCTCGACCGTCAGGACCGGCTCGACCGGCTCGACCCAGGGGGCCCGGCGGGCTTTCGACCCGACCCGTGCCATCCCCGTCACCCCTGCCGCTGCCCGTGCCACCGCCGGCCCTGACCGCCGCGACGCCGTGAGCGGTCCCGAGACCCGACACCCGTCGGGTCAGCCGCACGCGACGCGCAGCAGCCGCCACACGACGTCGTCCTCGCGCAAGCGTCACGTCGGCCGACCGATCCTCGCCGGGGCGCTCGCGCTCGGCCTCGGGGCCTCCGGGTTCGCCTACGCCAAGGCCACCAACCTCATCGGCGCCGACGCGGCCGCCTTCGTCGTCGGCAGCGGTGTCGTCGCCCAGACCGACGAGCTGGCCCGCGCCTCGACGGTCGACACGACCTATCGCGCCGCCGCCTCGGTCTCGCGCAACGAGCGCCGCACCGCCATCGCGGCCACCGGCCTGCGCACGGCCAAGGAGCTCGAGGCCAAGAAGAAGAAGGAGGCCGCCAAGCAGGCCGAGCTGGCCCGCGAGAAGGCGGCCAAGGCCGAGCGCGCCAAGGAGCGCCAGCGCGCCATCGACAACGCCAAGGACGACCCGCAGGCGGCGGCCCGGGTGCTCATGGCCGACCACGGCTGGACGAGCGACGCGCAGTACAACTGCCTCGTCAACCTGTGGACCGGCGAGAGCGACTGGCGCTGGTTCGCCGAGAACCCCAGCTCCGGTGCCTACGGCATCCCGCAGTCGCTGCCGGCCCGCAAGATGGCGCAGTTCGGTGCCGACTACCGCACCAACCCGCTGACCCAGATCAAGTGGGGCCTCTGGTACATCGAGATGTCCTACGGCAACCCGTGCAACGCCTGGTCGACCTGGCAGGCGCGCTCGCCGCACTGGTACTGACCTGACCTGACCCAGCCGTATGCCGGGTGGCCGGCTCCATCGAGAGCCCGCCACCCGGCATACGGGCTCTGTGGGCTCTGTGGGCTCTGTGGGCTCTGTGGGCCCGACGGTCAGATCTTGCGCAGGCGGACCCGGCGCACCTCGTGGTTGTCGCCCTTGGACAGCACGAGGCTCGCCCGCGAGCGGGTCGGCAGGATGTTCTCGACGAGGTTCGGGCCGTTGATCTCGCGCCAGATCCGGTTGGCGGTCGCGACGGCCTCGTCGTCGCTGAGCACCGCGTAGCGGTGGAAGTAGGAGTCGGGGTCCGAGAACGCCGTCTCCCGCAGGCGCAGGAAGCGCTCGACGTACCACTTGCGCACGTCGTCGACCCACGCGTCGACGTACACCGAGAAGTCGAAGAAGTCGCTGACCGCGAGGCCGGTCCCGCGCACGGGGTGCACCTCGGGCGCCTGGAGCACGTTGAGGCCCTCGACGATGAGCACGTCGGGCTGGCGCACGACGATGCGCTCGCCGGGGACGATGTCGTAGGTCAGGTGCGAGTAGACCGGGGCGGTCACCTCGGCCCGGCCCGACTTGATCTCGGCGACGAAGCGGAGTAGGGCGCGCCGGTCGTAGGACTCGGGGAAGCCCTTGCGCTGCAGGATGCCCCGGCGCTCGAGCTCGGCGTTGGGGAAGAGGAAGCCGTCGGTCGTGACGAGGGCGACGCGCGGGGTGTCGGGCCAGCGCGCGAGCATCTCGCGCAGGATGCGGGCGGTCGTCGACTTGCCCACGGCCACCGAGCCGGCGACGCCGATGACGAACGGCGTCTTGGCCGGGCGCTCGCCGAGGAAGTCGCTCGTCACCTGGTGCAGCTGGCGGGTGGCGCCGACGTAGAAGTTGAGCAGGCGCGAGAGGGGGAGGTAGACCTCCTCGACCTCGTTGAGGTCGACGCGGTCGCCGAGGCCGCGCAGCCGCGCGAGGTCGGCGTCGTCGAGGTTGAGCGGGTGGTTCTCGCGCAACCGGGACCAGGCGGCTCGGTCGAACTCGACGTACGGCGACGGGATCGCGGTCCCGTTGGCGCCGTTGCCGCCGTTCCCGCCGGTACCGCTGGATGGCTCCGACACGAGCGACATTCTGTCGGACGCCGGGGCCGGGGGTGGCGTGGGGCCCCTGCACGGTCCCCTAGGCTGGACCTCATGTGCGGAATCGTGGGATACGTCGGGCGGACCGACGACGGGACGGCGCTCGACGTCGTCATGGAGGGTCTTGCGCGTCTGGAGTACCGCGGCTACGACTCGGCAGGCGTGGCGCTGCTCGACGGTGACCACGTCGAGACCCGCAAGAAGTCGGGCAAGCTGGCCAATCTGACGGCCGAGCTCGAGGCCCACCCGATGCCGTCGTCGACGACCGGCATCGGCCACACCCGCTGGGCCACGCACGGCGGCCCGACCGACCAGAACGCCCACCCGCACCGTGGTGGCAAGGACGGCAAGCTCGCCCTCATCCACAACGGCATCATCGAGAACTTCCACAGCCTGAAGAAGGGCCTGCTGGCCGACGGCGTCGAGTTCACGAGCGAGACCGACACCGAGGTCGTCGCCCACCTCGTGGCCGCCGCCTACGAGCGCGAGCACGACCTGACCGACGCCATGCGCGCCGTCGTCGCCGACCTCGAGGGCGCGTTCACCCTCCTCGCGATCCACGCCGACCAGCCGGGAGTCGTCGTCGGCGCCCGCCGCAACAGCCCGCTCGTCGTCGGCCTCGGCGACGACGCCAACTACCTCGGCTCCGACGTCGCGGCCTTCATCGGCCACACGCGGCACGCGCTCGAGCTCGCCCAGGACCAGATCGTTACGATCACGCCCGACGGTGCCAGCGTCATCAACTTCGACGGCACGCCCGCCGAGGGCAAGGCGTACGAGGTCACCTGGGACGCCGCGGCTGCCGAGAAGGGCGGCTACGCGACGTTCATGGAGAAGGAGATCCACGACCAGCCGCACGCCGTGGCCGACACCCTCCTCGGGCGCACCGACGCCGAGGGACGCCTCGTCCTCGACGAGATGAGCATCTCGGAGGAGCAGCTGCGCTCCGTCGACCGCATCACGATCGTCGCGTGCGGCACCGCCGCGTATGCCGGCATGGTCGCCAAGTACGCCATCGAGCACTGGACGCGCATCCCCGTCGAGGTCGCCCTCGCGCACGAGTTCCGCTACTGCGACCCCATCGTCAACGAGCGCACCCTCGTCGTCTCGATCAGCCAGTCGGGCGAGACGATGGACACCCTCATGGCCGTCAAGCACGCCCGCGAGCTCGGCGCCATCACCGTCTCCGTGTGCAACACGCACGGCTCGACGATCCCGCGCGAGTCCGACGCCGTGCTCTACACGCACGCCGGCCCCGAGATCGCCGTCGCCTCGACCAAGGCCTTCCTCGCGCAGATCACCGCCTGCTACGTCCTCGGCCTCTACCTCGCTCAGCTGCGCGGCGGCTCGTTCGCCGACGACGCGCAGTCGGTCATGAAGGAGCTGAGCGGCGTCCCCGCCAAGATCGAGACCCTGCTCGGCCAGATGGGCCGGGTCAGGGAGATCGCGAAGTTCATGGCCGACACCCGCTCGGTCCTCTTCCTCGGGCGGCACGTCGGCTACCCGATCGCCATGGAGGGCGCGCTCAAGCTCAAGGAGCTCGCCTACATCCACGCCGAGGGCTTCGCCGCCGGTGAGCTCAAGCACGGCCCGATCGCGCTCATCGAGCCGGGCCAGCCGGTCTTCGTCGTCGTGCCGTCGCCGACGAGCGAGCACGGTCTGCACGGCAAGGTCGTCAGCAACATCCAGGAGATCCGCGCCCGCGGCGCCCGCACACTCGTCATCGCCGAGGAGGGTGACGAGTCCGTCGAGCCCTTCGCCGACGAGGTCATCCGGGTGCCCGCGACCTCCCCGCTTCTCGCGCCGCTGCTGACGGTCGTGCCGCTCCAGGTCTTCGCGCTCTGGCTCTCGACGGCCAAGGGCCTCGACGTCGACCAGCCGCGCAACCTCGCCAAGTCGGTCACGGTCGAGTGACGTGATCGTCGGGGTCGGGATCGACGTCGTCGACATCGCGCGTTTCGAGTCCACCCTCGAGCGCACCCCGGCGCTGCGCGAGCGGCTCTTCACGGTCGAGGAGCGCCACCTCGGCATCGCCTCGCTCGCCGCGCGCTTCGCCGCCAAGGAGGCGCTCGCCAAGTCGCTCGGAGCACCGGTCGGCCTGCACTGGACCGATGCCCGGGTCGTGACGAACGACGACGGCCGCCCCTCGCTCGAGATCGGCGGCACCGTCCTCGCCCGGGCCAACGACCTCGGCGTCGACTCCTTCCACGTGTCCCTGTCGCACGACGCGGGTGTCGCGTCGGCCGTCGTCATCGCGGAGGGCTGATGATCCGCGCACACTCCGTCGAGGCCGTCCGTGCCGCCGAGGCCGCCGCCATGGCCCTGCTGCCCGACGGTGAGCTGATGTCCCGCGCCGCGCAGGGCCTGGCGCAGGTGGCCGCAGCGCGCCTCGAGGACTCCGACGAGGCGACCGTCGTCGGCCTCGTCGGCGCGGGTGACAACGGCGGCGACACCCTGTATGCCGTGGGCCTGCTGAGCGAGGCCGGCTTCCCGTGCGCCGTGGTGCTGTTACCCGCGTCGGGGCGGGAGGGCGTGCACGCCGACGGCCTCGCGGCGGCCGAGACCGCGGGAGTCATGGTCCACGTCGCCGCCGACGACCCGGCAGCCGCCGTGGCCGTCGTCGCCGAGGCCGACCTCGTGCTCGACGGCATCGTCGGCATCGGCGGGCGACCCGGGCTGCGTCCCGAGGCCGCGGCCCTCGTCGACGCCATCGACGACGACGCGTGGGTTATCGCCGTCGACGTCGCGAGCGGACTCGACCCCGAGGGCGAGTCCGACGACCACGACGCCGTCTGGGCCGACGAGACCGTCACCTTCGGCACGCCGAAGCCGGCCCACCTCTTGCCCGCCGGTGAGGCCGCGACCGGCCGCCTCACCGTCATCGACATCGGCGTCGACGTCACCGACGTGCCGGCCGCCGTCGAGCGGCTCACCTGGGACGACGTCGCGGCCCTCTGGCCCGTGCCCTCGCGCGGCGACGACAAGTACTCCCGTGGCGTCCTCGGCGTCGTCGCGGGTGGGGAGTCCTACTCCGGCGCCGCCGTGCTCAGCGTCATGGCGGCCGTCGAGGCCGGCGTCGGCATGGTGCGCTACGTCGGCACCCCGACCCCGACCGGCCTCGTGCGAGCAGCCGTGCCCGAGGCGGTCATGGGCGACGGCCGGGTGCAGGCCTGGGTCATCGGCCCCGGTCTCGACGTCACGGCCACCGGCCCGGAGGCGCAGGCCCAGGTCGCGGTGGCCCGTGCCGCCCTCGCCTCCGACCTGCCCGTCGTCATCGACGCGGGCGGGCTCGACCTCATCGAGGGCTGGCGCGACGCGCCGACCGTCGTCACCCCGCACGCCGGAGAGCTCGGCCGTCTGCTGGCACGGATGGTCCGGCCCGACGCCGGCCCCGACGAGGTCGAGATCAGCGCGGCCGACGTCACGGCCGACCCACTGCGCTCCGCCCGCGACCTCGCCGGCCTCATCGGCGGCACCGTGCTGCTCAAGGGAGCCACGACGCTCGTCGTCAGCCACGGGGACGTGCCGGTGCGCTCCCAGGCCGACGCGCCGCCGTGGCTCGCCACGGCGGGGGCGGGCGACGTGCTCTCCGGCGTCATCGGCGCCCTGCTCGCGACGGGACTCTCCCCGCACGACGCGGCCTCGCTCGGCGCGCTCGTCCACGGTGTCACGGCCGACCGGGTCTCCGGCGGCGGCCCGCTGCGAGCGCTCGCCGTGGCCCACGGCATACGACCGACGGTGCGCGACCTGCTGGCCCGGGGACGGTCCGCGCCCGGGTGAGCCCGGCCCCCGCGTCCCGCACGCGGCGCCCCGCACCCGGACCACCCAGACGAACTGCGAGACTGAACCGATGAGCCAGATCGACGCCTCCGACGCCGAGCGGACCGCGACGCCCACCGCGGGCGGGCGCCCCGCCGCCCCGGAGACCCACGGCCTGACGGTGTGGGCCGAGATCGACCTCGCCGCGCTCGAGGCGAACGTGCGCACCCTGCGCGCCCTCGCGCCCGCCTCCGAGCTCATGGCCGTCGTCAAGGCCGACGCCTACGGCCACGGGCTGCTGCCGGTCGCGCGCGCCGCCGTGCGCGGCGGTGCCACCTGGCTCGGCGCGGCGCAGCTCGCCGAGGCGTTCGCCCTGCGCGATGCCGGCATCACGACCCGCCTGCTGACCTGGCTCACCGTCCCCGGCTCGGACTTCCGCGGCGCCGTCGAGCGCGACATCGACCTCTCCGCCTCGGCGCCCTGGGTCCTCGACGAGATCGCCGACGCGGCGTCCGCGCTCGGCCGCACCGCCCGCGTCCACCTCAAGGTCGACACCGGGCTCGGACGCGGGGGTGCCTACGGCAGCGACTGGACCACGCTCGTGCAGCACGCCCGCCGCGTCGAGGAGGAGGGTTCGGTCACGGTCGTCGGTGTGTGGACCCACTTCGCCCATGCCGACTCACCCGAGCACCCCACGGTGCTCGCGCAGCAGGAGCGCTTCTTCGAGGCCGTCACCGAGGCCCAGCAGGCCGGGCTGAGCCCCGAGGTACGCCACCTCGCCAACTCCGCCGCGACGCTCGTGCACCCCTCGGCCCACGCCGACCTCGTGCGGCCCGGGATCGCGATGTACGGCCTCACCCCGGTGCCGCAGGTCGACGACGACTTCGGCCTGCGTCCGGTCATGACGCTCCGCGCCCGCCTCGCCCTCGTCAAGGCGCTGCCGGCGGGGCAGGGGATCAGCTACGGCCACGCGTACGTCCCGGAGGTCGACACGGTCGTCGGGCTCGTGCCGGCCGGCTACGCCGACGGGGTCCCGCGCAACGCGACCAACGTCGGGCCGCTCCTGGTCGACGGGCGCCGCACCACCATCGCGGGTCGCGTCTGCATGGACCAGTTCGTCGTCGATCTCGGGCCGGCCTCGCAGGCGCGGGCCGGCGACGTCGTGACGCTCTTCGGCGGGGCACCGGGCGAGCCCACGGCCCAGGAGTGGGCCGACGCGACCGACACCATCAGCTACGAGATCGTGACGCGGCTCGGGGCGCGTGTGCCCAGGCTCTACGTCGGGGACCCCGAGGGTCGCGCATGAGCCCTCGCCGCAACCCCGTCCTCGGCATCGCCGCCGCGACCCTCGGCGTCGCCGCCGGGGTGGCCGCGGGCATCGCCGCCGACCGCGCCGGCAAGCACCGGGCCGCGATGGCGGCCCTGGAGACCCCCGAGCTGCTCGACATCACGCCCGACGAGGAGCACGTCGTGCTCACCGACGACGGCGTCCCGCTCCACGTCGAGATCGACCTGCCCTCCGCCGCAGCGGCCGGGACCGCCGCCGACGGCACCACCCGCCACGGACGTCCCGACGAGCTGCCGACCGTCGTGCTGACGCACGGCTACTGCCTCAGCCTGCGCTGCTGGGTCTACCAGCGGCGGGCCCTCAAGGAGGCCGGCTACCGCGTCGTCAGCTGGGACCAGCGCGGCCACGGCATGTCGGGTCGCGGCGAGAAGGACAGCTACACCATCGACCGGCTCGGTCAGGACCTCCACACCGTCATCACTGAGCTCGTGCCCGACGGCGACCTCGTCCTCGTCGGCCACTCGATGGGTGGCATGACGATGCTCGCGCTCGGGGAGCAGCACCCGCGGTTCGTCGTCGACCGGGTCGTCGGCGCCGCGTTCGTCGCGACCAGCCCCGGGGGCATCATGCTGGCCAACGGCGGCCGCACCGCGACCTTCGGCCGCCTCATGCTCGAGCGCCTCGGACCGGGCGTGCTCGGTCCGCTGAGCAGCCGGCCCGAGCTCTTCACCCGGATCCGGCGCGTCGGGCGCGACATCGAGCACTTCATGGTCGAGCAGAACTCGTTCGCCTCGCCGGTGCCCCGCTCGGTCGTGCGCTACACGAGCGACATCCTCCTCGGCACGCCGCTCGACGTCGTCAACGACTACCTCCAGACGTTCGACGGCTTCGACAAGCGGCCCGCCCTGCTCGAGTTCCGGCACGCCGTCGTCCTCGTCTTCAACGGCCGCGACGACATCCTCACGCCGCCGTCGCACAGCGAGCTCATCGTCGAGGGCATCCCTGGCGCCGAGCACATCGTCGTCAACGACGCCGGACACGTCATCATGCTCGAGCACCCCGACCTGCTCAACGCCCACCTCGTGCAGCTCGTCGACCAGTCGGCACGGGCGCGGGCCGAGCAGATCGAGGTCGACAAGCAGCCGCGGGTGCGTCGCATCGTCACCGACGTCGCGAAGAACCGCCGTCAGCGCCGCCTCGAGAAGGAGGCCGCCGAGCTCGTCCGTTCCGGCCGCGCCAAGCAGGCGCGCAGCAAGGGGGCCTGAGCACGTGGAACGTGAGGTCCGTTGGGCCACCACCGACGACACCCAGGACTTCGGCCGCCGCCTCGGCGCCCTGCTGCTCGGTGGCGACGTCCTCGTCCTCACCGGCGACCTCGGTGCCGGCAAGACGACGCTGACGCAGGGCATCGCCGAGGGCCTCGGCGTGCGCGGGCCCATCACGTCGCCGACCTTCGTCATCGCGCGGGTGCATCCGTCGCTCGTCGGCGGACCGCTGCTCGTCCACGTCGACGCCTACCGCCTCGGCAGCGCCCTCGAGCTCGACGACCTCGACCTCGACGCCGACCTCGACGCGAGCGTGACCGTCGTCGAGTGGGGTGCGGGCCTCGCCGAGCAGCTGAGCGAGTCGCGGCTCGAGCTGACGATCACCGGCGACGACGTGCGCACGGCGCGGCTCGTCGGGGTGGGTGAGCGCTGGGGCGACGTCCTCGACGCCGTGGCGCCCGCGACCTGACTGCGGCCGGGCGGGCGGAGCGGACGGCATACGTGAGCGGCACGGGTTCGGGGAGCCCGCGGCTGCTCGGATAGCCTGACCGACGTGCTCCTGCTCGCGATCGACACCTCCACGACCGCCATCACCGTCGGCCTGCACGATGGCAGCTCGGTCGTCGCGGAGGCCACGACGCTCGACGCCCGCGCGCACGCCGAGCACCTCGCGCCCAACATCCGCGACGCACTGAGCTCGGCCGGGGCCGAGCCCGGCGACGTCACCGACGTCGTCGTCGGCATCGGCCCGGGGCCGTTCACCGGCCTGCGCGTCGGGATCGTCACCGGCCGCACGTTCGCCTTCGCCCTCGGGCTGCCCGTGCGCGGGCTGACGAGCCTCGACGCGATCGCCCACGAGGCGTGGGTCGGTGGCCGGCGCGGCGACCTGCTCGTCGCGACCGACGCCCGCCGCAAGGAGGTGTATGCCGCCGCGTACCTCCTCGGGGACGCCCGGGTCGACCGCGTGACCGAGCCTGCCGTGTCCCGGGCGGCCGACCTGCCCGCCGAGACCCGGGCGCTGCCCACCGCGGGACGCGGCCCGACCCTCTACGGCGAGGCGCTCCCGCACGCGGTGGCGCCGCTCGACGTCAGCGGGGGAGCGCTCGCCGACCTCGCGGTCCGCCGCCTGCGCGAGACCGCACCCGGCGGTGAGCTGCAGCAGGTCGACCCCGGCCACGGCTTCGACGGTCTCGAGCCGCTCTACCTGCGCCGTCCCGACGCCGCGCCCGCCCCGCCCTCCACGAAGTCGACCCTCGGATGACCGTGGCGCAGCCGCACACGGACCCCGGCGCGGAGGTCGTGCTGCGCGACCTCGAGTGGACCGACCTCGCCCACCTCGCGGCGCTCGAGCAGCAGCTCTTCGCCGACGACGCGTGGTCCGAGGCGACGTGGTGGAGCGAGCTCGCCGGCCGTCCGCGTCGCGACTACGTCGTCGCCGCGACCCCCGACGGCACCATCGCCGGGTATGCCGGACTCGACGTCGCTGGAGACGTGGCCGACGTCATGACGATCGCCACGACCCCCGGCCTCCAGGGCCGCGGCACGGGGCGCGTCCTGCTCGCCGAGCTCGTCCGCCGGGCCACGGCCCGGGGTGTGGACGCGGTGCTGCTCGAGGTGCGCGCCGACAACGACGCGGCGAGGCGCCTCTACGACCGGGCCGGGTTCGAGGTCATCTCGGTGCGCCGCCGCTACTACCAACCAGGCAACGTGGACGCGCTCGTCATGCGCCTCCTCGTCACGAAGGGAGACGCATGAGCGACGAGCCCCTCGTCCTCGGCATCGAGACGTCCTGCGACGAGACCGGTGTCGGCATCGTCCGCGGGCAGACGCTCCTCGTCGACACGGTCGCGAGCAGCGTCGAGGAGCACGCCCGCTTCGGCGGCGTCGTGCCCGAGGTCGCGAGCCGCGCCCACCTCGAGGCCATGGTGCCGACCATCGAGCGCGCCTGCCGGGAGGCCGGTGTGCAGCTGCGCGACCTCGACGCCATCTCGGTCACCTCGGGTCCCGGCCTCGCCGGGGCCCTCCTCGTCGGCGTCGCCTCGGCCAAGGCCCTCGCGCTCGCCCTGGGCAAGCCCATCTACGGGGTCAACCACCTCGCCTCCCACGTCGCCGTCGACATCGTCGAGCACGGCCCGCTGCCCGAGCCCACGATGGCGATGCTCGTCTCCGGCGGGCACTCCTCGCTGCTCCTCGTGCCCGACGTCACCAACGACGTGCGCTCGCTCGGCTCGACGATGGACGACGCAGCCGGCGAGGCCTTCGACAAGGTCGCGCGCGTGCTCGGTCTGCCCTTCCCGGGAGGCCCGCACGTGGATCGTGCTGCGCGAGAAGGCAACCGGATCGCCATCGACTTCCCCCGCGGGCTCACCACCGGCCGCGACATGGAGCGCCACCGCTTCGACTTCTCCTTCTCGGGACTCAAGACGGCCGTCGCGCGGTGGGTCGAGACCCGACAGCGCGCCGGCGAGACCGTGCCCGTCGCCGACGTCGCTGCGAGCTTCCAGGAGGCCGTCGTCGACGTCCTGACGCGCAAGGCGCTGCTGGCCTGCAAGGAGCACGACGTCGACCACCTGCTCATCGGCGGCGGCGTCGCGGCCAACTCGCGGCTGCGCGCGCTCGCCGAGGAGCGGTGCGCCAAGGCCGGCGTCACCCTGCGTGTGCCCCGTCCCGGGCTGTGCACCGACAACGGGGCGATGGTCGCGGCGCTCGGGGCGCAGATGGTGGCGAAGGGGCGCGAGCCCAGCGACCTCGGGCTTCCTACCGACTCGTCGATGCCGGTCACTCTCGTCCAGGCGTAGTTCTCGTCACTGCCCGCTGGTTGGGTCTCGTCGAGCGTGCGTCCTGGGGGGCGGCGGGCACCCGTACGCCCGCGCGGCGTGGAGCGAAGGCGGCGTATGCCGGCACGTGGCCCCGCAGGGGCACGGTGCCGCCTTCGATGCCGCGCGGACGAACGGCTGCCCACCTCCCGGCGTGTCGCACTGCGCACTCGGCGCGTTGCTCCTGGGCCCGCCCGGCACTCTCTCGTCCTGGCTGGGTGTGACCGGGCCGCAGCGGCAGTCAGGCTCGGTCGGTGGTTCACGCCTGAGGAGGTTGCGGTTCGGTGGGACGGGTCGTGATGTCGGGGCCGGTTCTGGGGGCTTTGCGTCTGGAGGTGTCGCGGTCCGGGGCTAGGGGCAGCGGGCCAGGCCCATCTGGAGCTTGAGGTCGACGACTCTCGTCGCGGCGGCCTGGACCTGTCGCGCGAAGGAGGGGCTCGCGTTCATCTTCTTCGTCAGGGCGTCGTGCATGGTGGGGACCGTCGCCGGGCGGGCGGTCAGGGTGATGTCGCCACCGGCCTCGACGAAGCGGGTGGCGCGCGCGCCGACGGGCACGTCGGCGACGGCCTTCGCGGCGCCCACGTCGTCGGTGATGACGACCCCGTCGTAGGAGAGGCGGTCGCGGAGCAGGTCGGTGACGACGGGCTTCGAGAAGACGGCGTTGGTGTCCGGGTCGATGCGGCTGTAGATGGCAGAGCCGACCATGACGAGCTCGACGCCGTCCTGGATGCCGGTGCGGAACGGCTCGAGGTAGGGGTCGTCGACCGTCGTCGTGCGGTCCGTGATGCCGCGGGCCGTGACGTCGGTATTGCCGGTGATGCGGCCGATGCCGGGGAAGTGCTTGACCGTCGAGGCGACGCCCCCGGCGCGCATGCCGGCGATGAAGGCGCCGACCATGCGTGAGTTGCGCTCGGGGTCGCTCGAGAACTGCCGGTCGTACTGCCCGATCGGCCCGTTGTCGCGTCCGATCGACGTCGGCACGGTGTCGGCGACCGGCGCGAGGTTGACGTTGATGCCCGCGGTGCGCAGCTGGGTCGCCCAGCGTGTGGCGTCGGCGGTGAGGGCGCGGGCCGAGCCCTGGTCCTGGACTCGGGCGGACGGCATACGGCTGAAGCCGTCGCCGCGCAGCTGCTGGACGGACCCGCCCTCCTGGTCGGCCGCGATGAGCAGGCCGAGGCCGGCGGTGTCCTCCTCCGAGGCGAGCGTGGCGAGGTGGCGGGTCGTCGCGCGAACACGCTCGGTGCCGCCGTCCCAGCCACCGAGGAGGATGACTCCGCCGAGGTGGCGGCGGGCCACGAGTGCGTCGAGGCTCGTGCGGCTCGCGCCGTTGTCGAGACCGACCATGAGCAGCTGTCCGGCACGCTCGTCGTCGTCCATGCCCTCGACGATCGCGGGCGCGCAGGAGGCGGGAGCCGACGGCGTGGTGGTCGTCGGGGCGGGAGCGCTGGTCGTCGACGGGGACGCGCTCGTCGACGGCGCGGTCGATGCCGACGTCGAGGAGGGCGCGGTGGTCCCGGCCACCGACGGTGTGCCGGTCTGTGGGGCAGAGGAGCAGGCGGCCGCGACGGACGTCACGGCGGCCGCGAGGACGACCCACCGGGTGGTGGACGGGCGTCGGCTGTGGCTCGGGCGCATCGTTCGAGCCTATCCCCGGCCGCCGGTCGTCCTCGCGGTGGCAGCGACGGGCGGCCGAACCGGTACGTTGCCGCTGTGACGACCGAACCCACCCCGATCGTGCTCGACGTCGACACCGGTGTCGACGACGCCTGCGCCCTGCTCCTCGCCGCCCTGCACCCGGCCCTCGACCTGCGCGCGGTGTCGTGCGTCGGCGGCAACGCGCCCGTCGACGACGTCGTGCGCAACACCCTCCTCGTCCTCGAGACCGCGGGGCGCACGGACGTCCCGGTGGCCCGCGGCGCCGAGCGCCCCCTGCTGGAGTCGCCCGTCGACGCCCGCCACGTGCACGGCGACGACGGCATGGCCGACCTGGGCTGGCCGCCGGCTGCCCTGAGGGCCGACCCGCGCCACGCCGTCGAGCTGCTCCGTGACGTGTGCCGTGAGGCCGCGGCGGAGAACCGGCCGGTCACGCTCGTGCCCCTCGCGCCGCTGACGAACATCGCCCTGCTGCTCCGGACCTATCCGGACGTCGTGGCCGGCATCGCGGAGATCGTCTTCATGGGCGGCGCCGCCAACGTCGGCAACGCGACCGCCTCGGCCGAGTTCAACGTCTTCCACGACCCCGAGGCGGCGGCGATCGCCCTCGACGCGGCGGCCGACCTCGGCATCCCCGTGACGATGTACGGCCTCGACGTCTTCTACGAGCCCGTCGTGTCGGCCGAGCTCGCCGACGAGCTCGTCTCCGTCGGTGGGCGCGGCCCGGCCGAGCTCGCCGGCAGCCTGATCCGCTTCCAGAACGCCCGCTTCGAGCGCCCCGCCTCGACGATCGGTGACGCCGGCGCGGTCTGCGTCGTCGTCGACCGCACCGGCGTGCGCACCGAGCCGCTGCCACTGCGCGTCGAGCTGGCCGGCACGTGGTCGCGGGGACGCACGATCGTCGACCGGCGCGACTGGAGCGGCGACATGGCCCACGACCCGCACGGCGAGGCGCCGGTGCGGGTCGACGTCGCGCTCGAGGTCGACGGCGCGCGGTACGCCCGTCTCTGGGCGGACACCCTGCTGGGGCGGGTGGGGGAGCGCTGATGGGCCGCGTGGCGGTCCTCGGCTCGCTCAACGTCGACGTCGTGACCCTCGTCGAGCGTCACCCCGTGCCCGGGGAGACCTTGCTCGGTGAGGCGGGAGGCACCTTCGCGGGCGGCAAGGGCGGCAACCAGGCCGCGGCGGCCGCCCGGGCCGGGGCGGCCGTGTCGATGCTCGCCCGGGTCGGAGACGACGGACCCGGCCGCGCCTACCTCGACCGCCTCGCCGGACTCGGCATCGACACCGCGGCCGTCTCGACGAGCGACAGCGCCCCGACCGGCACAGCCTTCATCACCGTCGACGAGCAGGGCGAGAACTCGATCATCGTCGTGGCCGGCGCGAACGGCGAGCGCGACCCCGCGCTCGTCGAGCGGGCCGGACGACTCGGCCCGGGCGACGTGCTCCTCTGCTCGCTCGAGGTGCACCTCGACACCCTGGCCGACGCCGCCCGGGCGGCGCACGCCGCCGGCGCACGCGTCGTCGTCAACCTCGCCCCGTATGCCGCCCTGCCGCCCGACGTCGTCGCGCTCGCCGACCCGGTCGTCGTCAACGAGTCCGAGATGCGCGACCTCGCCGACTCCGACCTCGTGCCGCAGTCGCTGCTCGTGACGTTCGGGGCAGCGGGCGCGCGATGGGGGATGGACGGCGTCGACGGCATACCCGTCGCGCAGCGCGACCTCGGTGACACGGTCGGTGCCGGGGACGCGTTCTGCGGGGCGCTCGCCGCAGCGCTCGCCGGGGGAGCGGACCGTCAGGCTGCTCTCGAGGCGGCCAACGCGGCTGGCGCGGCCGCCGTGCGGTGGGTCGGGGCACAGCCGGACGCCGCCCTCTGACCCCACCCGACCCCGCAACACACCGAACAGGTCACGACCCACCGGGATCCGATCCCGGTGGGTCGCTACCTACTCGGCGTGCTGGGGACCAGGCGTACCTTGCGCGTTACGTAACTCACGAGTTACTCTTCACTCGTGAGCGGGACCTGGGAAGCACTGACCGACCCGACGCGGCGCACCATCGTCGAGCACCTCGCGCGTGAGGAGCTGACGGCCGGCGAGGTCGCGGCGCTCTTCGACGCCTCGCGGCCCGGCATCTCGAGGCACCTGCGGGTGCTGCGCGAGGCCGGCGTCGTCGAGGCCGAGGCGGCCGGCCAGCGGCGCGTCTACCGGCTGACGCCGGGCGCCCTCGACGAGGTCGAGCAGTGGTGCCGTGAGGTCCGCTCGTTCTGGGGGCAGCGCCTCGACGCCCTCGACACCGAGATCGCCCGCGGCGCGCGGGCCCGACGACAAGGACAGGGACACCGATGAGCGAGCTGACGCAGGTGCTGGGCCGGATCGAGCAAGACGGCGAGGAGGTGGCGGTCGTCTTCGACCGGCACTACGCGACGTCGCCCGACGACCTCTGGCGTGCGTGCACCGAGCCCGACCGCCTCGCGCGGTGGTTCGCCCCGGTGGTGGGTGACCTGCGACCCGGTGGCGACTTCACCATCCACTTCGACGACGCCGACACCCCGGTGTGCCGCGTCGTGGCGTGCGAGGCGCCGACCCGGCTCGTCTGGGAGTGGCTGCTCGGCGACGTGCGGTCGGTCGTCACCGCCGAGGTCATCGCCGACGGGGAGGGCGCCCGCCTGCACCTGCGGCACCAGCGGCTCACCGGCGCCCAGGCAGCGGGGTATGCCGCGGGCTGGGACACCTACGTGCGTCGCCTGGAGTCGGACGTCGCGGGTGCTGCGATGGCGGACTGGGACGCCACGTGGAGCGCCCTGCACGCGCTCTACGCCGCCATCGCCTGAGGCCCGTGGCGGCGTCGCGCTCAGTCGAGGAGCGCCGAGGCGTCCGTTGCCGGGAGCGGCATCGGCGGCGGGCCGCTGACGCTGGAACGCCACGTCGGAGACGGGCGCCCGCCGACGCTCCACGCCGGGAGCGGTGGCGGTCGCCCTGGCAGCCGGGGGCGCGCCGGTCAGCCGGGGCTGCCGGTCAGGCGGGGGTGACGACGAGGGCGACCTGGCCGCCGCCGACGCGTGTCAGCACGAGCGTCGCCTCGGACCCGCCCTTGCCCCGGCCGGTCATCTTCAGCTGCCGGCGCAGCAGGTCGGCGTCGAGCGTCACCCCGCGCTTCTTGATCGTCACCCGGTCGTGGCCGTGGTCGCGCAGCCAACGGGCGAGGCGCTTCGTCGACAGGGGCATCGCCTCGACGACCCGGAAGCGCCGCGCCCACGGCAGCTCGCGCGCGACGCCGCTCGAGACGTAGCCGACGCCCGTCGCGAGCTCGGCTCCGTCGACGGCCGCCACGAGGGCGCCCGTGAGACCGGCCCGGATGACGGCCCGGTCGGGCTCGTAGAGCCACTCGCCGATGTCGGTGACCGACCCGAGCCCGGGTCTCTGGCTGCCGTCGGCCGCGTCCTGCTCGGTGACGACGGCGGTCGAGGTCTCGGTGCACACGGCGGCGGTGCGCCCCGGGGTCGCGACGAGCGGGCCCCACCACACCGCGCACTCGAGCACCTCGCCGTGCCATGACGTCCACTGTGCCTCGGCTCCCGACGGGACCGACCCGTGCGGGAACGCGGGGGAGAGCTTGGCGCCCGTCGCCGGGACCTGCTCGGCGAAGTCGAGGACCTGGGACCACGACGGCGAGATGGCGTCGAGGGAGAAGACGCGCTTGGTGCGCCCGGTGATGTCGGCGACCCCGGTGACGCGGCGGGCCGGATCGAGCCACAGCCCGAGGTGCCGTCGGCCCTCACCCTGCGGCAGGCGAACGTCCTCCGCGAGCCCGTGCGTGACCCGCGCGGACGGCCAGTGGCGCAGGTTGACCGCGGCGATGCGGGCGGTCGTGTCGTCGGCGTCGACGGCGTGCACCGTGAGGTCGAGGCCGGCGAACGCCATCGCGTCGGCGCCCAGCCCGCAGCCGAGGTCGTAGACGTCGCGGACCCCGGCCGCGGCGTACCGGTGCGCGTGGCGTGCGGCGATCGCGAGGCGCGTCGACTGCTCGAGGCCGTCGGGGGTGAAGAGCATGCCGGCGGCGAAGTCACCGAACTTCTCGATACCGCGCGAGCGCAGCCGCGACTGGGTCATGGCGGCCGCGACGAGGTCGGCCGCGAAGCCCGCCTCGCGCAGCCGACCCTGCAGGTGCAGCGAGCCGTCCTCGTCGTAGGGAGGCAGCGACTGGAGCAGCGCCCAGCCCTCACCTGCGGAGAGGCGATCGACCATGGCGGCGTCCATGGCCTCATCCTGCCAGCGCCCGTGGGTGCGCCCGACCGGGCCGCGGCGCGCCGACGAATCTGGCACTCGACTTGACCGAGTGCTAATGACAAACCTAGATTTCATCTTGTTGGCACTCTCGACCTGAAAGTGCCAGCACCCTCCTCGAGGGAGGTCGACCCCCGCGACGGCGGCCAGCCTCGAAGAGCCCACAGTCCGTAGTCAGTTTTCCGACTGTCCCGAAGGGAAGGTCACCACCGTGTCGGTTTCCATCAAGCCGCTCGAAGACCGCATCGTCGTCAAGTCCCTCGAGGCCGAGCAGACCACTGCATCCGGCCTCGTCATCCCGGACACGGCCAAGGAGAAGCCCCAGGAGGGCGAGGTCCTCGCTGTCGGCCCCGGCCGCTTCAACGACACCGGCACCGAGCGCGTCCCGCTCGACGTCAAGGTCGGCGACAAGGTCATCTACAGCAAGTACGGCGGCACCGAGGTCAAGTACGGCGGCGAGGAGTTCCTGATCCTCTCCGCGCGCGACGTCCTCGCCATCGTCGGCTGACCCAGCCGTATGCCGTGACCGCACCCCGGTGAGCCCCGCTGGGGTCTCCCCGGGGTGCGTCTCGTTCGACCGAATCACAGCAACCGCAAAGCAACCCGAGCCAAAGGAACACCATGGCCAAGCAGCTGGAGTTCGACGACTCCGCCCGCAAGTCGCTCGAGCGCGGCGTTGACGCGCTCGCCAACGCCGTCAAGGTGACGCTCGGCCCGAAGGGCCGCAACGTCGTCATCGACAAGAAGTGGGGCGCCCCCACGATCACGAACGACGGCGTGACCATCGCCCGCGAGATCGAGCTCGAGGACCCCTACGAGAACCTCGGCGCCCAGCTCGCCAAGGAGGTCGCGACCAAGACCAACGACGTCGCCGGTGACGGCACGACGACCGCGACCGTGCTCGCCCAGGCCATGGTCAAGGAGGGCCTGCGCAACGTCGCCGCCGGCGCCGCCCCGGCCGCGCTCAAGCGCGGCATGGACAAGGCCGTCACCGCGGTCAACGACCGCCTCCTCGAGAACGCCCGCGAGGTCGACGGCAAGGACGAGATCGCCTCCGTCGCCACGCTCTCCGCCCAGGACGCCACCCTCGGTGGCCTCATCGGCGAGGCGTTCGACAAGGTCGGCAAGGACGGCGTCATCACCGTCGAGGAGTCCTCGACGACGGCGACCGAGCTCGAGTTCACCGAGGGCATGCAGTTCGACAAGGGCTACCTCTCGGCCTACTTCGTCACCGACACCGAGCGCATGGAGACCGTCCTCGAGGACGCCTACGTGCTCATCAACCAAGGCAAGATCTCCTCGGTCGCCGAGGTGCTCCCGGTCCTCGAGAAGGTCGTGCAGTCCGGCAAGCCGCTGCTCATCATCGCCGAGGACGTCGACGGCGAGGCCCTCTCGACGCTCGTCGTCAACAAGATCCGCGGCACGTTCAACGTCGCGGCCGTCAAGGCCCCCGGCTTCGGCGACCGCCGCAAGGCCATGCTCCAGGACCTCGCCATCCTCACCGGTGGCCAGGTCATCGCGCCCGAGGTCGGCCTCAGCCTCGACCAGGCCGACCTGACCGTCCTCGGCCAGGCGCGCCGCGTCGTCCTCACCAAGGACAACACGACGATCATCGACGGCGCGGGCGACGAGTCCGAGGTCTCCGGTCGCGTCCACCAGATCAAGGCCGAGATCGAGCGCACCGACTCCGACTGGGACCGCGAGAAGCTCCAGGAGCGCCTCGCCAAGCTCGCCGGCGGTGTCTGCGTCATCAAGGTCGGTGCGCACACCGAGGTCGAGCTCAAGGAGAAGAAGCACCGCATCGAGGACGCCATCTCGGCGACCCGCGCGGCCATCGAGGAGGGCATCGTCGCCGGTGGCGGCACCGCCCTCATCCACGCCGCGTCGGCCATCGACGCCCTCGAGCTGACCGGTGACGAGGCCACGGGCGCGTCCATCGTGCGCAAGGCCGTCGCCGAGCCGCTCCGCTGGATCGCCGAGAACGCCGGCCTCCAGGGCTACGTCGTCACCTCCAAGGTGGCCGAGCTGCCGATCGGCCAGGGCCTCAACGCCGCGACGGGCGAGTACGGCGACCTCATCGCCGCCGGCGTCATCGACCCGGTCAAGGTCACCCGTTCCGCGCTGCGCAACGCCGAGTCCATCGCGTCGATGATCCTCACGACCGACACGCTCGTCGTCGACAAGCCCGAGAACGAGGAGCCCGCGGCCGGCGGCCACGGCCACGGCCACGGTCACTGACCGAGCCCGCCACACGGCATACGACCGGGGTCCTGACGGGCCTCGGTCGTAGGCCGTGAAGCACCCGGCACGACAGCGAGGGCCGCTCCCCGACGGGGAGCGGCCCTCGCTGCGTCTCGACCTCCGCGACCCCGTCGTGTCTCGCGGTCCGGTCGAGCGGTTGTGTGGGTCGCCGGCGGCGTGTGCCGGCGACCGTCAGACGGTCAGGAGGCCTCCTGGATGCCGTCGTAGAGGACCTCGCGCTCGGCCTCGGTCAGCCCGCCCCAGACGCCGTACGGCTCGCGGACCTCGAGGGCGTGCGAGCGGCACTGGGCCACGACGGGGCAGGCGGCGCACACGGCCTTGGCCTGGGCGTCCCGGTTGCGACGGCGCGGGCCGCGTTCGCCCTCGGGGTGGAAGAAGACCTCGGGGCTGACGCCTCGGCAGGCCCCGTCCAGCTGCCAGTCCCAGAGGTCGGCTACCGGTCCGGGCAAGCGGGTGATCTCGGCCATGAACTCGTCTCTCGGTCGGGCGGGGGTGCCCGCCGTGTCGTACCGGCCCGCTCGGTGCGTGTGGTGGGTCGCGGGGCCGCCGAATCGACGCTAACCGGGCACGCGATCACGGATAAAGAGCGGAATCTTAAGGACTTGTTCAAGAATTGCCATCTGGATGGCATGCTCGTCCAAGGAGGTGGATCCGACCATCCGTACTCGTCCTGAGGGGCCCGTTCGCACTAGCATGGGGCCGCTCTGCGCGAGCACCGGCGGTGGCGCAGGCGAAGGCGCCGTCCGCACAGACGACAGTTCGGGGGGACGAGGACTCACATGGGTCTTGGTTGGTCCACGCACACGGGCGTAACGCCCGGCGGCGTCGGCGCGATGGAGCGGTTGGACGCTCCATCGCTTCGTGAGCTTGCAGCGCTCGCCGTGCGTGACGACAACGCACGCGACGTCCTGCTGGCGCGCGTCAGGGACATGGCCCTGCGGTACTCCCGCGTCCGCCTCGGTCGCTTCGGTGCCGAGGACACAGCCCAGGACGTCGCCCAGGAGGTGTGCATGGCCGTCGTGACCGCCCTGCCGACCTACCAGGAGCGCGGCCTGCCTTTCGAGGCGTTCGTCTACACCATCACCTCCCGCAAGCTCGCCGACGCCCAGCGCGCCGCGATGCGGGGACCCGCACCCGTCGCCGACGTGCCCGACGGCCCTGACGACGGGCCCTCGCCCGAGTCCGTCGCCGTCATGCGCGACGACGCCGCCATGGCGATGACCCTCATGCAGCAGCTGCCATCCCAGCAGCGTGAGATCCTCACGCTGCGCGTGGCCGTCGGCATGAGCACCGACGAGACCGCCGCCGCGCTCGGCATGTCCGCCGGCGCCATCCGCGTGGCCCAGCACCGGGCACTGACGAAGCTCCGCGCGATGATCGCGGAGGCCGGGGCAGGTGACGTCGCGTGAACGACCTGTCTCCCATGAGCGACCTCATCGCCGACGACCTGCTGCTCGACCGCCTCGCCGGCCGCGTCGATGCCGGGTCCGAGCCCGTCGCCGGGCTGCTCGGCGCCCTCGCGGCCCACGCCGACACCCCGCTGCCCTCGCGCACCGGACGCCGGCGGATCGCCAACAAGCACCGCTACCTCGGCGCGTTCGCGGCGCTCGCGGTCGCGGCCTCGGGTGCCGGTGTCGCGGCCGCCGTGACCCTGCCGTCCAACGGACCGAGCCAGGCCGACCGCGCCGCCATCGTCAAGAAGATGGACGAGAGCGCCCGGAGCGGCGCCCCCAGCGCGCTGCTCGCGCGCCTCGGCCTGCCCCAGACGACCGGCACCACGCAGGCCAAGGGACTCGTCCTCGCGCGCGCCGATGACGGCACGATCGTGCTGCTGCCCGCCGCTGTGGTCGCGGCCCGCGGCCGCGCGGCGGCCGCCGGCACCCACGGGATCCCCGGCGTCGCCGGGACGCCGGGTGGTGGCCCGGTCGCGAACGGCAACGGCCAGACCGGCCAGACCGGCAACGGCCAGGGCGGCGCGGGAGGCGCCGTGGTCCCCGGCGGCAAGCCGGCCGACTCCGGCGGCACCACGGCCGGGGGGAGCCAGACCGGCACCCCGCAGGCGACGAACAACGGCAAGAAGCCGGCAGCCGGCACCAAGGGCGGCAAGAAGCCCACCCCGACCCCGACGTCCACGCCGACGGCCACGACGGACGCCGTCGTCCCCCAGACGACGCTCGCCACGACCACCCCCACCGCGCCGACGACGAAGACGCGGACGACCGGGCCGGTCAAGCCGCGCCCCACCGGCGGTTCGGGCAGCTCGGGCGGTTCTGAGTCGTCCACATCCGGCGCCGCCTCGAGCGTGGAGGGCGTCGTCGACACCCTCACGGCGCCTGTCGTGCCCACCCCCTGAGGCGCGTTCGGCCGCGCCCGCGCCAGCCCGTAGAATCGGGCAATGAGCCTCGGATCGTCTGACGTGCCCGCTGCTTTCGCCACGATGGGGCTGACGTACGACGACGTCCTGCTCCTGCCGGGCTACAGCGACCTCGCCCCCAACGACATCGACACGACGACGCGCCTAACGCGCGAGCTGTCGATCCGGTCCCCGCTCATCTCCGCGGCGATGGACACCGTCACCGAGGCCCGCATGGCGATCGCGATGGCTCGCCAGGGCGGTCTCGGCGTCCTGCACCGCAACCTCTCGATCCAGGACCAGGCCTACCAGGTCGACCTCGTCAAGCGGACCCAGACCGGGATGATCTCCAACCCGATCACCATCGGTCCCGACCGCACCCTCGAGGAGCTCGACACGATCTGCGGCGAGTACCGCGTCTCGGGCCTGCCGGTCATCGGGGACGACAAGAAGCTCATCGGCATGGTGACCAACCGCGACCTGCGCTTCACGCCCGTCGCCGAGTGGGCCACGACCCTCGTGCGCGACGTCATGACGCCGATGCCGCTCATCACGGGTCCCGTCGGCATCGGTCGCGACGAGGCCACCGCGCTGCTGCGCCAGCACAAGCGCGAGCGCCTGCCGATCGTCGACTCCGAGGGCCACCTCGCCGGGCTCATCACGGTCAAGGACTTCGTCAAGGGCGAGCAGTTCCCCGACGCGAGCAACGACGCCGACGGCCGCCTCATGGTCGGTGCGGCGATCGGCTACTTCGGCGACGCGTGGGAGCGTGCGACGACGCTCATCGAGGCCGGCGTCGACGTGCTCGTCGCCGACACCGCCCACGGGCACGTGCGCCTGCTCATCGAGATGGTCGACCGGCTGAAGAGCGACCCCGCGACGAGGCACGTCCAGGTCATCGGCGGCAACGTCGCCACCCGCGAGGGCGCGCAGGCGTTCGTCGACGCCGGCGCCGACGCCGTCAAGGTGGGCGTCGGGCCGGGCTCCATCTGCACGACCCGCATCGTCACCGGCGTCGGAGCGCCGCAGATCACCGCGGTGCACGCGGCCGCCCAGGCGTGCAAGGCCGCCGGGGTGCCGGTCATCGCCGACGGCGGGCTGCAGTACTCCGGCGACATCGCCAAGGCGATCGTCGCGGGCGCCGACTCCGTCATGGTGGGCTCGCTGCTCGCCGGGTGCGAGGAGAGCCCGGGAGAGCTGATCTTCGTCAACGGCAAGCAGTTCAAGAGCTACCGCGGGATGGGCTCGCTCGGGGCGATGAGCTCGCGCGGCAAGAAGTCCTACTCCAAGGACCGCTACTTCCAGGCCGAGGTCGACTCCGACGACAAGATCGTGCCCGAGGGCATCGAGGGCCGGGTCGCCTACCGCGGGCCGCTTCAGGCCGTCGCCCACCAGATGCTCGGCGGCCTCCGCCAGTCGATGTTCTACGTCGGTGCGCGGACGATTCCCGAGCTGCAGGACAAGGGCCAGTTCGTGCGCATCACGTCGGCCTCGCTCAAGGAGAGCCACCCGCACGACATCCAGGGCATCGTCGAGGCGCCCAACTACTCGATCGGCTGACCGCCGCGCGAGGCGTCGCCCGACGCACCACCCGATGACGTATGCCGTCCCGCGGAGCCCGCGGGACGGCATACGACCGCTGCCGGCCGGGTCGGTAGGATCGGCCGGTGACCGAGATCGAGATTGGCCGAGGCAAGCGCGGACGGCGCGCCTACTCCTTCGACGACATCGCCGTCGTGCCCTCCCGGCGCACGCGCGACCCCGAGGAGGTCTCGGTGTCGTGGCAGATCGACGCCTACCACTTCGACATCCCGGTCATGGCGGCGCCGATGGACTCGGTCGTCTCGCCCGAGAGCGCGACGGTGCTCGGCAAGCTCGGTGCCCTGCCGGTCCTCGACCTCGAGGGGCTGTGGACCCGCTACGAGGACCCGACCGCGCAGCTGCGTGAGATCGCCGAGATCGAGCCCGAGGCCGCCACGGCCCGCATGCAGCAGATCTACGCCGAGCCGATCAAGCCCGAGCTCATCACCGAGCGCCTGCGCCAGCTGCGCGAGGCCGGGGTCACCGTCGCCGGCGCCCTGTCGCCGCAGCGCACGCAACAGCACTGGAAGACCGTCGTCGACGCCGGCGTCGACCTCTTCGTCATCCGCGGCACGACCGTCTCGGCCGAGCACGTCTCGGGCCGCGCCGAGCCGCTCAACCTCAAGCGCTTCATCTACGAGCTCGACGTCCCGGTCATCGTCGGCGGCGCTGCGTCCTACACGGCGGCGCTGCACCTCATGCGCACCGGTGCGGCCGGCGTCCTCGTCGGCTTCGGCGGCGGCGCGGCGCACACGACGCGCACGGCCCTCGGCATCCACGCCCCGATGGCCTCGGCCGTCGCCGACGTCGCGGCGGCGCGCCGCGACTACCTCGACGAGTCCGGCGGACGCTACGTCCACGTCATCGCCGACGGCGGCGTCGGCACGTCGGGCGACATCGTCAAGGCGGTCGCATGTGGGGCCGACGCCGTTATGCTCGGCGCGGCGCTGGCCCGGGCCACCGACGCACCGGGCGGCGGCTACCACTGGGGCCCCGAGGCGCACCACCAGCAGCTGCCGCGCGGCGAGCGCATCGCCCTCGGCACGCAGGCCTCCATCGAGGAGATCCTCTTCGGGCCCGGTCGCCAGGCCGATGGTGCGACCAACGTCATCGGCGCCCTCAAGAGGGCCATGGCCACGACCGGCTACTCCGACGTCAAGGAGTTCCAGCGCGTCGAGGTCGTCGTCTCGCCCTATCTCGGCGGCTAGGATGTCCCCGGCGCCGCCCGACACGGGGGACGAGGGTGACGCGCCCGGGGGCTGAACGACAACTCACACCGCAACAGGGGACTCTGCCTTGCCACGCCATGACCTGACTCCGCGCGCCCTGACCGACCAGGACGGCGCGCCTGTCGTCTCTCTCGTCGTCGCCGTCTACAACGTCGAGGACTACCTGCCCGAGTTCCTCGCGTCCCTCGACGCGCAGACCCTCGACCCCCAGCAGTTCGACGTCGTCTTCGTCGTCGACGGCAGCCCGGACGACTCCGAGCAGGTCATCCGCGACTGGGCCACGACGAGCGCCGTGCAATCCGAGGTCCTCGTCCAGCCCAACGGCGGCGTCAGCTCGGCCCGCAACACCGGGCTCGACCGGGCCACAGGTCAGTGGGTCACCTTCCCCGACCCCGACGACGTGCTGGACCCCGACTACCTCCTCGAGCTGCGGCGTGCCGTCGCGACCGACGGCGGCGACGAGCGCCTCTTCGCCTCGCGGCTGCTGCAGTTCTCTGTCGACACCGCCCGGCTGCTCGGGGCCCACCCGCTCGACTGGCGCTTCTCCAAGGGCCTGACGACGGTCGACCTCGCGGTCTCTCCCAAGCACATCCACCTGCACGCGGCGAGCGCCACCTTCAACCGGCGCGTCATCGAAGCGCACGGCCTGCGCTTCGTCGAGGGGCTGCACATCTTCGAGGACGCCACCTTCACGGCCCACTACCTGCTGGCGCTCGGCGCGCCGCTCGTGACCCTCGTGCCCAACGCGAAGTACCACTACCGCAAGCGCGAGGACAACTCGTCCGTCATGCAGTCGGTGTGGAGCCGACCCGACAAGTACTCGACGGTCCTCGAGAAGGGCCACCTCGCGCTGCTCACCGGATGCCCGGACGGACCGCCGATCTGGCTGCAGTACCTCGTGCTCTACGACATCCAGTGGTACCCCAGGGCCGACGAGCGCAACGTCTCCGAGACCGCGGCCGTCCCGCACGAGCTGCTCGACACGCTCCACGACCTGCTGAGGCGGATCCTGTCGCACGTGCAGGACTCGTGCTTCTTGACGTACAACTCGACCGGTGTCCCACTGCGGATCCGCTTGGCGCTGCTCGCCCTGAAGGGCAGCGCGGTCGCGCCGGACACGGTGCACGTCGTCCAGCTCGACCGCTTCCAGCGGCTGCTCAAGATCGACTACTTCACGTCCGACCCGAACCCCGTCGAGAGAGTCCGCTACGACGGCGTCATCGCCGAGCCGACTTTCGCCAAGACGACGGCACTCGTCTACTTCCGCCAGCCCTGGCTCTACCGTCGCGAGCTCTGGGTCTCGGCGCTCAACGCTGTGTCTGTCGAGGTGGACGGACGCAACGTGCCGATCGAGGTGCTCGGCCCGTTCGCGCCGATCTTCGAGACGGACCCCGCCGGACTGTGGCGACGCTTCACCAAGGCGCGCTTCCCCGTCGTCGTGCCGCGCGACCCCGAGCCGGCACTGCCCAAGGCCGACCGCGGTGACACGCAGCTGCAGGACCTCACCACGGTGCCCGTCGCCGAGGGCCTGCCCGCCATCGAGCAGCCGCCACAGACCCGACCGCGCCGTCGCCGGCGACTCAAGCGGCCGGCATACGGCAAGGTCGCCCGCAAGGGCGCCGCCTTCCTCGGCGTCGACATCCGGATCAACCGGGGCGGCATGACGCAGGCCGAGCGGGTGAGCTGGTTGCTGCGCCTTCGCTCGACGCGCGAGAAGTACCGCGACGCGTGGGTGCTCATCGACCGCGACACCATGGCGCACGACAACGCGGAGGCCTTCTACCGGTACCTGCGTGACGAGAGGCCAGACGTCAACGCGTGGTTCGTGCTGTCGCAGTCGTCATCGGACTGGGAACGCCTGGAGAAGGACGGCTTCCGGCTCGTCGACCACGGCTCGATCGAGCACGTGCTGCTCATGAAGCGGGCGAGCTACCTCATCAGCTCGCAGATCGACCGCTACATCGTCAACCCGTACTCCTCGCGGAGGTACGGCCGCGGCTCGTGGAAGTACGTCTTCCTCCAGCACGGTGTCACGCACAACGACCTGTCGCGGTGGATCAACGGCAAGCCGGTCAGCCTGCTGCTCACGGCCACCCCCAAGGAGCACGAGTCGATCGTGCGCGACGGCTCGCCCTACCGCTACTCCGACAAGGAGACGCGTCTGACCGGCTTCCCTCGCCACGACGCCCTCCAACGCAAGGCCGAGGCGGTGGCGCCCGAGCAGCGCAACCTCGTCCTTGTCATGCCGACGTGGCGTCAGGAGCTGCAGCTCCCGGCAGAGGCCGGTCACATGCGTCGGCTTCGCGAGGACTTCGCCGAGACGACCTACGTGACGCAGTGGCGCGCGTTCCTCGGCTCCGAGCGGTTGCGCCGGGCCGCCGAAGAGCGGGGTCTCGAGATCTGCTTCGCGCCGCACCCCAACTTCCAGCTGCACCTCGACGCGTTCGAGGTGCCGGACCACGTACGGGTCGTCAGGTACTCCGAGGTCGACGTCCAGGAGACGATCGCCCGCGCCCGCGTCATGGTCACCGACTACTCCTCACTCGCCTTCGAGGCGGCCTTCCTCGAAACCCCTGTCGCCTACTTCCAGTTCGACCGCGACGAGTTCTTCTCCGGCAAGCACGCATTCCGCCGGGGCGAGTTCTCCTACGAGGACGACGGATTCGGTCCGGTGCGCCACACCGTCGACGAGGCCGTCGACGCCACGGTCGACCTGGTGTCCGAGGACGGGGTCCTGCTGGCGGGCTACGCCGAGCGGCTCCGGGACGCCTTCGCGCACCGCGACGGCCGGGCGAGCGAACGAGTGTTCGCCGAGATCGCGGCCCTTCGCGACGAGCAGCTCGCCGACAGCAGGGCCTGACGCCGTTCACGACCGTGCGAGGGTCCACGAGGGCCCGCGCCCCGGTCAGGCCCACGGGCGCACCGGATAGTATTCGTCCGGCACACGCCCCTGAACGGGGTGGCGCGGTCGGGATGGCGTCAGGGGACGTCCACCGCGAGACCAGATCCACCAGAGTGCGGGAGCCATGTGGCTGCCCCGTGCGGGAAAGGCACCAGACATGACCGAGGCGACCTCCGAGCACGCGACCCCCTCGAGTCCGGGCAGGCCGTTGTTCTCGATCGTCTCGGCCGTCTACAACGTCTCGCGCTACCTCGACGAGTACATCGCCGCCATCGAGGAGCAGACCTTCGACCTCTCCCGCCTGCAGGTCGTCCTCGTCGACGACGGCTCGACGGACGACTCCCGAGCCGTCCTCGAGGAGTGGGCCGCCCGAGCCCGCTGCGAGGTCGTCGTGCTCCACCAGGAGAACGCCGGCCAGGCTGCCGCCCGCAACGCCGGCCTGGAGCGGGCCACGGGCGAGTGGGTCACGTTCATGGACCCCGACGACACCGTCAACGCGAAGTTCTTCGCCTCGATGGCCGCGTTCGCCGCCGATAACCCCGAGGTGCAGTTCCTCTCGGCCAACGTCGTGCTGCGCAACGAGGGCACGGGCGAGCTGGGCAAGCACCCGCGCTGGAAGATGTACTCCGACGACCGTCTCGTCGACCTCGACGTCGCGACGTCCTACATCCCGGGCAGCTCGACGACGTCCGTGATGCGGCGCGACGTCATCGGTGACCTCCGGTTCAACCCGGGGCTGCGCCCGAACTTCGAGGACGGCGACTTCGCCGTGCGCTACCTGCTCGGGGCACCCAGCCGCCAGACCGGCTTCATCGGGTCGGCGCGCTACTACTACCGCAAGCGGGCCGACCAGAGCTCGACGCTGCAGACCGGCATCTCGGCCGTGGGCCGCTACTCGACGGTGCCGCGCGACGGCTACCTCGGGCTGCTCCGCGAGGCGTCCGAACGCCACGGCACCGCGCCGATGTGGGTGCAGCACGTCATCCTCTACGAGCTGTCGTGGTACTTCTCGTCCGAGGACGCGATGGCCAACTCGGCGTCGGCCATCAGTGGTGACCTGGCCGCGGGCTTCCGCAAGACCCTCGGCGAGATCGCCGAGCTGCTCTCCCCGGACGTCGTCGACTCGTTCACGATCCGCAAGTTCCAGCCGCACTGGCGCGACATCCTCCAGCACGGCCTGGGCGGCCAGCCGTGGCACACCCCGTATGCCGTCACCGACAAGTACGACCGCACCAAGCGCATGGTGCGCGTGCTCTACCGCTACACCGGGGAGGCCCCCGAGGAGGGGCTGTACCTGCGGGGCGAGCTCAAGGCGCCGCGCTACGCGAAGACGCGCGCCATCGAGTTCTTCGGCGACGTGCTCATGTGGGAGCGCATCCTCTGGGTCGACGCCCGCGGCACGCTCGAGCTGCGCCTCGACGGCTCGCGCGTCGAGCTGCTCACCGGCTGGCAGGGTGTGCGCACACGGGCCCTCGGTGCGCGTGCCATCGCCAACCGGTTCCGCCGCCCGGGCCGTCGGCGCCGCGAGGCGATCGACCGTCTGCTCGTCGACCCGGTGCGCGTGCTCGCCGCCCGGTCCCAGGTGCGCAAGCAGTTCGGGGGCGCCTGGGTGCTCATGGACCGCATCCACGACGCCAACGACTCGGGCGAGATCCTCTACCGCTGGCTCCGGGACAACCGACCCGACGTCAACGCGTGGTTCGTCCTCGAGAAGGACACCCCGGACTGGAAGCGCCTCAGGGCCGAGGGCTACGGCTCGCGCCTCGTCGCGCACGGCACGCTGCGCTGGAAGCTGCTCATGATCAACGCGGCCCACCTCATCTCCTCGCACATCGACGCGCCGGTGCAGAAGCCGCCGGCCATCCTCAAGCACGTCGAGCCGAAGTGGAAGTTCACCTTCCTCCAGCACGGCGTCATCAAGGACGACCTGTCGCGGTGGCTCAACCCCAAGCAGGTGGACGTCTTCGTCACGTCGACGCCGGGGGAGTACGAGTCGATCGCCGGCGACGGCTCGCCCTACGTCTTCACCGGCAAGGAGGTGGCGCTGACCGGGCTGCCGCGCTTCGACCGGCTGCACGCCAAGGCGCAGCGCATCCAGGGTGACGCGTGCGACCTCATCCTCGTCGCGCCCACGTGGCGCAACTGGCTCGTGCCGCCGCTCAAGCCGGGCAGCCAGCGTCGGGTCATCGACTCGCACTTCTTCGAGACCGAGTACGCCAAGGCGTGGACCGCCTTCCTCAGCAGCCCCGAGCTGACCGAGCTCGCGGCCCGCACGGGTCGCACCGTGGCCTTCCTGCCGCACCCGAACATCCAGCCGGTCCTGGCCAAGATGGACCTGCCGGACTCGGTGCTGCGGCTGTCGTTCGACGGTGCCGACGTGCAGGAGTACTTCGCCCGCTCGGCCGTGCTCGTCACCGACTACTCGTCGATGGCCTTCAACGCGGCCTACATGGACCGTCCGGTCGTCTACTTCCAGTTCGACGCCGAGCGCGTCATGGCCGGTGGACACGTCGGTCGCGCGGGCTACTTCCAGTACCCGCGCGACGGCTTCGGCCCGGTCGTCGAGGACGTCGACGCCGCGGTCGCCGCGGTCGTCGACATCGCCGACAACGGGTATGCCGCCCGCCCGGAGTTCCAGGGCCGCATCGACGCGACGTTCCCGATGCGTGACGGCCAGTGCTGCGCACGGGTCACGGCAGCCATCGAGCAGCTCGACTCGCCGCGTCAGGGCGACCCGAGCCGGTCGAAGAAGGCCCGGACCGAGTCGCCGGCCGCGGCGGAGGCCTCCGCCGCAGCCCCGGCCGCGAGCGTCTGACGTCGGGCGGGCTCAGCCGGCGTCGCCGGTCGGGCCCGCCCCGTCGCCGTCCTCGTCGCCGCTGGCACTCGTCGGACGCAGCGACAGGTTGCCGTTGCGCGTCCGGTAGAGCTCGATCCCGCCGTCCAGCGCAGGCAGGGCCACGTCGGCGGGCACCTCGACCGGGCGCGGCTTGCGCGGACGGACGGGGAGCCGGGAGCGCAGCGCACCCACGACGTCGACCTTGACGTCCCACGCCGTGGTGCGAGGGGCGTCCGGGCCGGGTGTCGGGAGCCGCAGGTCCGTCTCGAAGGCGCCCCCACGGCGTACGCGTGTGGTGGACGTCGCGAGCACGTCCGCGGTGTCGCGGTCGACGAGCGTGAACGCGAGACGTGAGCGGGACCCGATGCCGTCGTCACCGTCGACGACGGTGCCGCCGAGCAGGAGGCTGTCGCCGGCCACGCGGACGTCGCGACACGTCGTCGTGCGGAGGCGCCGGCCCTTGGCGTGCTCCTTGGTGACGACTCTGGTGAGGTCGTGGTCGGCGGACGTCTCGTCCGCAGCGCGGTAGGGCCACCACCAACGGTCGGCGCGGTGCGCGAGGGGACGCTCGACGTGCTTGCGGCGGTAGGCGAACAGGCAGGCCGCGACGGCGCTCTCGGCGCTGCCGTCGACCAGCTCGCGCACGACGAGCCGGTAGGGCTGGTCCAGACCCTCACGCAGCTCGGCCGGCAGCCCGGTCAGGTAGTCCCGCACCGCGGCGAGGAAGGCTTCCCGGTAGTCGGCGTCGCGGGCGTCGAGGTCCTTGCCGTAGAGCGACAGGTCGTGGCGCACGAACTTGTCGAGCTTGGCGGCCGCGAGGTCTGGCCGCCCGGCGAGCTGGACGTCGATGGCCCGGTTGGCGGCGAGGCGGTCGTCGAAGTTGGCGATCTCGTGGCGTCTGGCGGTGATCGACTCCTCGCCCGAGACGTTGTTGACGTACCAGTGGTAGACGACCTCGTCGAGGGTCGCGATCCGTCGGGCCGTGGCCCAGAGCGCCACGGTGAAGGGCTGGTCCTCGTAGAGGATGCGCTCGGGGAAGCGGATGGAGTGCTCGTCGAGGAGGCTCCGGCGCATGACCTTCGCGACGGCGATCGTGTCCTGCCACAGGGGCGAGCCGGGTGACAGGGGCTCGACGGGACCAGCCGTGTAGTCGGTCGCCGGGAGCGGTGTGAGCCGGTCGGTCCGCTCGTTGTAGCGGGCGACCGCCCCGGCCGCGACGTCGGCGTCCTCGGCGACCGCGATCTCGACGAGCCGGCGCAGCGAACCGGCGACGTACGTGTCGTCGCTGTCGACGAAGGCCACCCAGTCGCCGCGTGCCTCGTCGATGCCGAGGTTGCGCGGCGCCCCCGGGGCCCCGTCGTTGACGCCCCGGTGCACGACGCGTACGCGGTCGTCCTCGGCGGCCAGCCGGTCGGCGACCGCGCCGGTGTCGTCGGTCGAGCCGTCGTCGACGACGAGGACCTCGACGTCCGGCCCCTCGCACGCGGCGAGGGCGGACCGCACGGCCCGCGGGAGTCGCTCGGCGTCGTTGTGGACGTTGCAGATGACGGTCAGCAGGGGAGCGGCGTGGGGCACGCAGGTTCTCTTCCGGTCGAGGAGGGTCGGCTCATCCTATGGGCGGCTCCGGGTCCACCATCAGCGCGGAATCGGTCCCCAGCAGGTTCGTGCGTTAGTTTGTCGGGGTCAATTCGCGGCTGAACGGGGGCAGCCCGTGCAGGACCACCAGTAGTTCGGAGCAGATCCCTTGGCAGCACCCGACGGAACGAGCGCAGCGGTCGTCGGCGCACCCACGGACGTCGCGGCCGAGCCTGCCTCTCCCGGGAGCGCAGCGCGCGACGAGGCCCCGGCGACGGCTGCCCCGTCCGTGCCAGCGGGTCCCCGCAAGGACATCCAGGCACTGCGTGCGGTCGCGGTGGCCCTGGTCGTGCTCTACCACTTCTGGCCCCAGCGGCTCACCGGCGGCTACGTCGGCGTCGACGTCTTCTTCGTCATCTCCGGCTTCCTCATCACGCTGCACCTGCTCGAGCGCCCGATCCGCGGGACCAAGGACCTCTTCGCCTTCTGGGCTCGCCGCGTCCGGCGCCTCATCCCGGCCGCCACCGTGGTGCTGCTGGTCACGCTCGTGGCCAGCATGGTCTGGCTGCCGCAGACCGTCCACGCCCGCGTGGCCAAGGAGGTGCTCGCGTCGGCGTTCTACGTCGAGAACTGGATGCTGGCGCTCACCTCGACCGACTACCTCGCGACCGACCAGCTGCACTCGCCCACCCAGCACTACTGGTCGCTCTCCGTCGAGGAGCAGTTCTACATCGTCTGGCCCGTGCTCATCGGCCTGGCCTACCTCGTCTCCCGGCGGTTCGGCCGGTCCTTCCGCTTCCCGCCGCTGCTCGTCATCGGCGCCGTCAGCCTCGCCTCGCTCGCCTGGTCGGCCTGGTTCACCGGCGAGGACGCGGCCCAGGCGTACTTCGTCACGACCACCCGCGTCTGGGAGCTCGGCGTCGGCGCGGCGCTCGCGGCGGCGGTCCACGCCGGCCTGCGGCCCCGTGGTGTGCTCGTGCGCTCGGCGCTCGTCTGGGGCGGTCTCGCGGCCATCCTGTGGTCGGCGGTCGCGTTCACGGGAGCGACCCCGTTCCCCGGCGTCGCTGCCCTGCTGCCCACCGTCGGAGCGGCTGCGGTCATCGCGGCGCGGTCCGACGACCTGCGGGCCGGTCCGCGCCGGCTGTGGTCCGGTCGGCCCGTGCAGTGGCTCGGCGACGTGTCCTACTCGGTCTACCTCTGGCACTGGCCCGCCATCGCCATCGCGCCGTTCGTCCTGGACGACGACAACGTCACCTGGCCCCAGAAGCTGCTCATCCTCGTCGTCGTGCTCGTGCTCTCGGCCGTGACGAAGCGGTGGGTCGAGGACGCCATGCGGTTCACGCCGAGGCTGGCACGGAGCACGCGGCGCTCGTTCGTCCTGCTGGCCGTCTGCCTCGCCGTCTCCGCGTCGGCCTCCGGCCTCGCGCTGTGGCAGACCGCCCGCGCGACGGCGGCGACCGACGCCGTCGTCATCGACTCCGACGCGGCGTGCGTCGGGGCCGACGCCCTGCGCACCGCGTCGTGCGCCGGTCGTCAGACCGAGATGCTCACCAACCCGGTGCGCGCGGCCGACGACAAGCCCGACGTCTACGCCGACGACTGCTGGAACAACCGGCCCTTCACCCGGCACAAGGTCTGCACCTACGGCCCCCGCAACGCGCCGGTGCGCGTCGCCCTCTACGGCAACTCGCACGCCGGCCAGTGGCAGCCGCCGATCGTGCGTACGGCCAAGGAGCGCGGGTGGAGGGTCGACACCTACATCGCCTCCGAGTGCTACTCGGTCGACGTCCCGATCTTCTTCCCGACGACGACGCTCGAGGACAACTGCATGGACTGGAACGCGTGGGCGCGCGGTGAGATCACGAGCGGCAAGTACGACCTCGTCGTCATGTCCGACCGCACGTTCCAGCCGCTCAAGGACGTCGCCGCGGCCGAGAAGCCGGCCGTCGCGAAGCAGGCGTACAACCGGGTCATCGACGGGTTCGTCGCGTCGGGTGCCCGCGTCCTCGCCATCCGCGACACACCGGCCGCCGCGGCGAGCGTGCCCGACTGCGTGGCCCGCTACGCCGACGACGTCGAGCGGTGCGCCACGTCGCAGAAGAAGGGCCTCGAGCCCGACCCGCTCGCCGAGGCGGCGCGGGCGCGTGCCGGCACGGCCGTCAGCCTCCTCGAGGTGACCGACCTGCTGTGCAAGGACGGCTCGTGCCCGGCGGTGCTCGGGGGTCTCATCACCTACTTCGACCACGGGCACATGACGAAGTCCTTCTCCCTCACGCTCTTCCCCGAGGTGTCGCGTGCGCTGCGCGGCGCCCTGGAGGGTGTGCCGGACGCCTGACGGCTGGCCGTGTGGCAAAGGTTACTGACGGTAGCCTTACGGCCGTCCGCTGCCTAGGGTGTGGGCATGGAGTTCGACCACGACGTTGTCGTCATCGGGTCCGGCTTCGGCGGGTCCGTGGCCGCACTGCGGCTCGCCGAGAAGGGCTACCGCGTCCATGTCTACGAGGCGGGTCGCCGCTTCGAGGACGACGACTTCGCCCGGACGAGCTGGGACGTGCGCCGCTACCTCTGGGCGCCACGGCTCGGGCTCTTCGGCGTCCAGCGCATCCACCGCCTGCCCGACTGCCTCGTCCTCGCGGGCGCCGGGGTCGGAGGTGGGTCGCTCAACTACGCCAACACCCTCTACGTGCCACCGGCGCCGTTCTTCGGCGACCGGCAGTGGGGTCACATCACCGACTGGCAGGCCGAGCTCGCACCGCACTACGCGACGGCCCAGCGCATGCTCGGCGTGACCGTCAACCCGTGCGACGGCCCGGTCGAGCAGCTGATGCGTGACACCGCCACCGACCTCGGCGTCGGCGACAGCTTCCGCAAGACGCCGGTCGGGGTCTTCTTCGGCGAGCCCGGCAAGCGCGTCCCCGACCCCTACTTCGGTGGCGAGGGACCCGCGCGCACCGGCTGCACGGAGTGCGGCAACTGCATGGTCGGCTGCCGCGTCGGCGCCAAGAACACCCTCGTCAAGAACTACCTCGCACTCGCCGAGCGACGTGGTGTCACCATCGAGCCCCTGCGCACGGTGACCCGCGTGCGGCCACTCGACCCGGCTGCGCCGGAGCAGGGGTATGCCGTCACGACCGTGCGCAGCGGATCGTGGGGTCGGCGCCGGGCGGGGGAGCGTACCGTCACGGCGGGCCAGGTCGTCGTCGCGGCCGGGGCGTGGGGCACGGCCCAGCTGCTCCAGGCGATGAAGGCCGAGCCCGAGGGGCGGGGGCTGCCGCGCCTGTCCGACGCGCTCGGGAGGCTGACCCGCACGAACTCCGAGGCCCTCGGCGGGGCGATGACGGCCAGGGTGTCCGACGGTGTCGACCTGACGCGAGGTGTCGCGATCACGTCGAGCTTCCACGTCACCGACACGACGCACGTCGAGAACGTCCGCTACGGCAAGGGCTCCAACCTCATGGGGGCCCTCGCCGTGATGCAGGTCGACGGCGGTGGCCGGGTGCCGCGCTGGCTGCGGTTCGCCGGAACCGCGGCGCGTCACCCGTGGGTCTTCGCCCGGTCCTTGTCGACCCGGCGCTGGAGCGAGCGCACCGTGATCGCTCTCGTCATGCAGAGCAGCGACAACTCGATCTCGGTCCGTCGCAGACGTGGCCTCCTCGGGTGGCACCTGACGTCGACGCAGGGCCACGGCGAGCCCAACCCGACGTACATCCCCGAGGGCAACGTGGCGGTGCGCGCCATGGCGTCGCGGCTCGAGCGCACGACGGGGGAGCGGGCCTGGCCCGGGTCGTCGGTCGGCGAGGTCCTCGACATCCCGATGACGGCGCACTTCCTCGGCGGCGCCGTCATCTCCGACTCGCCGGAGCACGGGGTCATCGACCCGTACCAGCGGGTGTGGGGCTACCCCGGCCTGCACGTGCTCGACGGGGCGGCGGTCTCGGCGAACCTCGGGGTCAACCCGAGCCTGACCATCACGGCGCAGGCCGAGCGGGCCGTGTCCCTGTGGCCGGTTCGGGGCGAGGTCGACCGGCGCCCGGCCCAGGGCGAGGCCTACCGTCTCGTCGACGCCTGACGTCCTCAGCGTCCGACGTCGGGCCCGCCGGGTGCGGGTCGGTGGTGCCCCGACCCCCGCACCTGCCCGGACGGCCCCTCGTGCACTGCCCGAGGTGGGTGGGCATCCTGCTCGTCTCGGCGGGGGTGCCGCTCCTGCTCTTCTCGGCCGTGACCGGGAGCCTGTGGTACCCCTGACCCGACTCGCCGGCCGGCGGGCGGGTGGCCGGTCGACCCGAGAGATGAGGGAGGGTGAGGCCGTCACCCCTCAGAGACGGCCCCACCCGGCGGTGCGGGCTAGCAACCGGTCGAGAAACAGCCCGGCACCGCGCTGACAACGACGCAGCCGGAGGGGGGTTACGCCATCTGTCATTTATTTCCCGAAGTTGTCGAAACTCTTCTCGGAAGGGGTGACGACAGGGCCACTCGACGGTTGGCTGCGAGGTCCGGTGTGACGACGGGGCCACTCGACGGTTGGCTGCGAGGTCCGGTGTGACGACGGGGCCACTCGACGGTTGGCTGCGAGGTCCGGTGTGACGACGGGGCCACTCGACGGTTGGCTGCGAGGTCCGGTGTGACGACGGGGCCACTCGACGTGATCGTCGAGTGGCCCCGTCGTCCCGGGTGTCCCCGGATGCTGCCGGCTGGTCGTCAGCGAGCGGGCTGGGGCTCGTCGCGCCACGAGCGCCACAGGGCGGCATACGCGCCGTCGGCCTCGAGCAGCTCCTCGTGCGAGCCGATCTCGCTGATCCGTCCGTCCTCGACGACGCACACGCGGTCGGCGTCGTGCGCCGTCATGAGACGGTGCGCGATGGCGACGACGGTGCGCCCCTCGACGACCGCCGCGAGGGAGCGCTCGAGGTGCCGGGCCGCGCGCGGGTCGAGCAGCGACGTCGCCTCGTCGAGGACCAGCGTGTGCGGGTCGGCGAGGACGAGCCGCGCGAGAGCGAGCTGCTGGGCCTGCGGCTCGGTGAGGCGGTGTCCACCCGAGCCGACGACGGTGTCGAGGCCGTCGGGCAGCTCGAGCGCCCAGCTGCGGGCGTCGACGGCGGCGAGCGCCTCGAGCAGCTGCTCGCGCGACGCCTCGGGCCGGGCGAGACGCAGGTTGTCCTCGAGCGACCCCACGAAGACGTGGTGCTCCTGCGTCACGAGCGCGACCTGGCCACGCAGCTGCGCCAGCTCGAGGTCGACGAGGCGCACGCCGCCGACGTCGACGCGGCCCTGCCGGGGACCGTCGATGCCCGCCATGAGCCGTCCGAGCGTCGACTTGCCCGCGCCGGACGGACCGACGATGGCGAGGCGCTCGCCCGGCTGGAGGTCGAGCGAGACGCCGCGCAGCACGTCGCGGCCGGCGCGGTAGGAGTAGTGGACGTCCTCGACCTCGAGGTGGTCGTCCTCCGGCTCCTCACCGGTCGCAGCGCGGTCAGCCGGGACGTCGGCGATGCCGATGACGCGGGCGAGCGAGGTCGCGCCGACCTGGATCTCGTCGAGCCACGAGATGAGCTCGTCGAGGGGGCCGGCCATCTGCTGCACGTAGAGCGCCACGGCCGTGACGGTGCCGGCCGTCGCGATGTCGCGCGAGATGAGGTAGCCACCCCAGAGGAGGGTGACCGCGACGGGTGCGAAGAAGGCGAACTCGACGGAGGGGAACCACCGCATGCGCAGCTTCAGCGTGTAGAGCTCGGCGTCGTAGCAGTCGTGCAGCGCGTCGTCCATGCGCCGGCGACGACGGCTGCGCAGGCCGAGCGCGTCGACGGTGCGCGCACCGTCGGCCGACTCGGTGACGACGCCGTTGAGCACGGCATACGTCGCGCGCTCGCGCAGGTAGCCGTCGGGGGCGTACTTCAGGTAGCGCCGCGTCGACAGCACGAGGATCGGGACGCCGACGACGATGGCCAGCGCGACCTGCCACCCGGTGAGGAAGGCGGCGACGACGGTGATCGTCGTCGTGACGGCGCCGACGAAGATCGACGGGATGCCGAAGCGGATGACGTGCGAGAGCGCCTCGACGTCGTTCGTCGTGCGCGAGACGAGGTCACCGGTGCCGGCGCGCTCGACGGTCGACAGGGGCAGCTCGACGACCCGACCCATGAACTGCTCGCGCAGCTCGGCGAAGATCGTCTCGCCCATGACGAACGAGGCGCGCCGGGCGAACCACGTGACGACGGTCTGGACCACGACCGCGCCGGCGATCCAGAGCGCGAGCCGGTTGACCACGTCGAGCGATCGGCCGTGGCTGATCTCGTCGACGAGCAGACCGATGACGCGGGGCGCGACGAGTGCGGCGCAGGCGGCGACGGCGTGCAGGCCGATGACCGTGAGCAGGCTGCCGCGGTGGCGACGGAGCAGGCCACGGGTGTGGTCCTTGACCGACTCCATGTCGGCCACGGGAAGCGTGCGCGTGGACGGCGCTGGTGTCAGCGACATCAGTCCTCCTCTCCTCGGACGACGGTGCGTCGGTAGTCGGGAACGCCCGCCATGAGCTGGCTGTGGGTGCCGCTCGCGGCCACCGTGCCCCCGCGCAGGAAGACGACGAGGTCGGCCTGGTCGAGGATGAGCGGGCTCGCGGACATGACGACCGTCGTGCGTCCGGCGCGGGCCGCGGTGAGGCGCCCGGCGATGCGGGCCTCGGTGTGCGCGTCGACGGCGCTCGTCGGCTCGACGAGCACGAGGGTGTCCGCCTGGGTCAGGAGGGCGCGCGTCAGGGCGAGCCGCTGGCGCTGGCCGCCGGAGAAGGCCCGGCCCCGCTCCTCGACCTCGTTGTCGAGACCGCCGGGCAGCGCCTCGAGCACGTCGTCGCCGCTCGCGACCGAGAGGGCCTCGAGGATGGACACGTCGTCGTGGTCGCCCCACGGGTCGAGCTCGTCGCGCAGCGTGCCGGTGAAGAGGCGCGGGTCGGTCTCGGACACGACGACGCGGCGGCGCACCTCGGCGAGCGAGGCGTCGGCGAGGCGCGTGCCGTCGAGCCGCACGTCGGTCTCGCCGGCACCGAAGCGCCCGAGCCGGTCGGCGAGGGCCGCGGACTCCTCCGGGCGTGCCGACACGACGACGGTGAACCGGCCGGGCTCGATGGTGACACCGCTGCGCGGGTCGTAGAGGCGCGCGGGCCCGGAGGGCAGCGGCTGGGCGTCCGGTGTCTCGACGTGGTCGGGCTGGACGCGCAGGATCTTCGTCAGCTTGCGGGCGCCGATGTGGGCGCGGGTCGCCCGGTCGACCATCTCGGTCGCGGTGCGCAGCGGGATGACGAGGAAGGCGGTGTAGCCGTAGAACGCCACGAGCTGGCCCGCGGTGATCTCACCATCGATGGCGAAACGTGCGCCGAGCCACACGACCACGAGGACGAAGAGCCCGGGCAGCAGCACCTGCGCGGCGTCGAGCGCCGCCTGGTAGCCGGCCACCTTGTTGCCCACCTGGCGCACGGACTGCGACTGGACGGCATACCGACGCAGGAACGTGTGCTCGCCGCCGATGCCGCGCAGCACGCGCAGGCCGGCGACGGTGTCGGCGCCGAGCCCGATGAGCTTGCCGGACTCCTCGCGCTGGGCGAGCTGGCGAGCCTGGAGCGGGCGGACGATGAAGGTGAGGCACGCGACGAGCACCGGTACGCCGATGAGCACGACGAGGCCGAGCGGCGTCGACGCGCCGAGCAGGATGAGGGCGACGACGACGTAGGACACGACGGCACCGGCGAATCGCGCTGTCACGTCGTAGAGTCCGCCGATGCGCATGGCGTCCGAGCTGACGGTGGCGACGACGTCGCCGGTCGGGACGGTGCGCGACAGGGCCTCACCGGTGTCGGCGGCCTTGTGCCCGATGAGCTGCGCCGAGCGGAAGGCGCCCTGCATCCAGTTGGCGACGGCGTACTTGTGGCGCATCGCGCCGGAGAGGGCGCTGATGGTGACGAGGCCGATGAGGATGCCGCACCAGAGGACGAGGGACCCGGCGTCGCCGCCGATGATGCCCTCGTCGATGGCCTTGCCCATCGCGGCGGGGAAGAGCGCCTGGCTGACGAGCCACACGATGCCGAAGGCGATGGCGACCACGAGGGTGCGCCACTGGCCCTTGCCGACCCAGCGGAGGTATGCCGTCGGGCTGGTCAGGTCGGGAGTGCCGGGGTCGGCGTGGGGCAGCGAGATCACTTGGTTCATCGTACGTTCGGCGAGGGCATGCCTCATGCCATTTTTCGTCGGGGTCACGAGCCGACCGTAGGAGCTCAAGCACGCTTGAGGTCAACGACCGACGGCGTATGCCGTGGGGTCACCTCGCGTCAGCGCGTGGGGTCCCAGCCCGAGCGGTCGAGGGCGTCGGAGAGCTCGTCGACCTCGAGGGTCTCGGGGTCGACGCAGCGATTGCGGTAGGCCGCTCGACCGACGAGGTGCGCGGACACGGGGGAGGTGAAGAACTGCGTCGCGGCGAGCAGGACGAGCGTCGTGACCGCGGCCCAGGTGCGCAGCGTCAGGGCGAGCCCCGCGAGGATGAGGATGAGCCCGAGGGTCTGCGGCTTCGTCGCGGCGTGCAGGCGGGAGAGCGTGTCGGGGAAGCGGATCAGACCGATGGCTCCGGCCAGGCAGAGGAACGAGCCGAGCAGGAGGCACACGGCTCCGGCGACGTCGAGGACGGACGACCACGTCATGACTGCTCACGCCCCTCGGGCTGCTGACGCGGCTCCGGGTGGTCGACCTCGACGGCGTCGGGCTCGTCGGAGTCACGGGACAGGAAGCGGGTGACGGCGACCCCGCCGACGAAGCCGACGAGCCCGAGGATCATGAGCAGCGGCAGGTAGGTCGTCGTCCGCTGGCGCGCCGACTCGAGGGCGACCCCCGCGATGACGATGACGAGGAGGATCTCGGCCGCGACGATGCGGTCGAGGTTGCTCGGGCCCCGGAAGAGGCGCACGAGGACGAGCGCCGCTGCCGCGCCGAGCATGACGAGCGAGATGCCGAGGACGATGGTCACGGGCGCTCCTCCCCGTCGCGGTGGGCGGTGTCGTCACGGTCGGTGGCCTCGGTCTCGGCAGCGGCGCCGGTGGGCTCCCGGTGCTCGCCCGCGCCGCGGGGGGCGCTCGCCGGCGCCGTCGGCCACGGGCCGCCCGTCTCGAGCGCGGCGATCTCCTCGCGCGAGCCGAGGGCGCGCACGACGCGCCGCTCGACCGCGAGCACGTGGGCGCGCTGGGCCTCGATGGCCCCCTCGCGCTCGACGTCGAGCAGGTGCAGGTAGAGCACCGACGTCGAGCGCCGCGCGTCGATGACGACCGAGCCGGGCACGAGGGCCACGAGCTCGGCGGTGAGGGTGAGGTAGAAGTCCGAACGCGAGCGCAGCTGCACCTCGATGACGGCGTTGCGCGGGCTGCGCCGGCCGAAGGCCAGTCGCATGACCTGCCACGAGGCGCCGACGAGGTCGACGAGGAACTGTCCGATGAGGAGCAGCACGCGGTGCGGTCGCAGCCGGCCCTGGAACTCGATCGAGGGCAGCGGGAAGGCGTACGTCACGAGGAGCCCGACGAGGACCCCGTTGACGACGTTGCCCCACGTGACCCGGTCCCAGAGCAGCACCCAGGCGAGGGCGATCGCCGCGACGGCACGGGGCTGGAGCACCCGCCTGCGGCGGTGCGGGGACTCCGGCCCGCGCGGGGCCGTGGCCATCCGGACGTCGCTCATCGGCGGACCTCCACCGGAAGGACGCTCGTGACGTAGGGCTCGCGGCTCATGAGGTCGGTGGCCGCTCGTTGGGTGTAGGCGAAGAGCGGTCCGGCGACGACGGTGATGAGCAGCCCGACGATCGTCATCGCGGCGGTCGCCCCCAGCATGGTGCGGGGCAGGGCCCGTGGAGCCGTGTCGACGAGGACGGTGCCGGCAGGGTCGGCGCTCGGCTCGACGTCGAGGGTGCCGGCCTGGAGGGCGGCCGCCGTCTCGGTCGAGCGCGGGGCGTCGGCGAGGGTGCGCCAGAACGCCTGGCTCCAGACCTTGGTCAGGGCGTAGAGGGTGAGCAGGCTCGTGACGATGCCGCCGACGACGAGCAGCCACGCGAGGGGGGTGCCGAGCTCGATGCCGGCGTGGAGCAGCCCGACCTTGGCGAGGAAGCCCGAGAGCGGCGGGATGCCCGAGAGGTTCATCGCCGAGACGAAGAAGAGGGTCGCGAGCACGGGCGAGGCGACCGCCAGGCCCCCGAGCCGGTCGAGCGACGTCGTGCCGGCCAGCCGCTCGACGAGGCCGGTGATGAGGAAGAGCGCCGTCTGGATCGTGATGTGGTGCGCGACGTAGAAGATGGCGCCGGCGGTGCCCTCGGGCGTCGCCAGCGCGATGCCGAAGATCATGTAGCCGACGTGGCTGACGAGGGTGAAGGACAGGATCCTCTTGAGGCCCGACTGCGAGACGGCGCCGAGGATGCCGATGACCATCGTCAGCAGCGCGGCCCACATGAGCAGTCCCTGCAGCGGTGAGTCGGGGAAGAGGAGCGTCTGCGTGCGGATGATCGCGTAGACGCCGACCTTGGTCAGCAGGCCGGCGAAGACGGCCGTGACCGGCGCCGGGGCCGTCGGGTAGCTGTCGGGCAGCCACGCCGACATCGGGAAGACGGCGGCCTTGATGGCGAACGCCGTGAGCAGCGAGAGCTGGAGCACGAGGGCGACGCCGGGGGCCAGGTCGCCGATCCGGATCGCCAGCTGCGCGAGGTTGACGGTGCCGGTGGCGGCATACGCGGCGGCGATGGCGACGAGGAAGAGCGCGGAGCTGAGCAGGCTGACGACGACGTACGTCGTGCCCGCGTGGATGCGGGCCGCGGAGCCGCCCAGCGTGATGAGGACGTAGGAGCTGAAGAGGAGGATCTCGAAGCCGACGAAGAGGTTGAAGAGGTCTCCGGCCAGGAACGCGTTGGCGACGCCGGCCGACAGCACGAGGTAGGTCGGGTGGAAGATCGTGAGCGGGGTCTCGCTCTCGGTCTCGTCGTCGCTGTCGGCCTGGCCCTGGCCGATCGCGAAGACGAGCACGAGCAACGTGACGATGCCGGAGACGAGCAGCATGAGGGCGCTGAGGCGGTCGGCGACGAGCGAGATGCCGAGCGGCTCCTGCCACGCGCCGAGCCACAGCACCTGCGGACCGTTGACGTCGGTCTGCCACACGAGGACGCCTGCGACGACGACCACGGCGGCGAGCACGGCGATGCTGAGGCTCCGCTGCAGCCGCGGCGAGCGTCGGAACGCGAGGGTCAGGGCGGCCCCGAGCAGGGGGAGGAGCACGGGCAGCGGCACGAGGTTGGGCACGGCGAAGTCGGTGGGGCTCATGGGCGTCGCGGGCTCCCGTCGCCGGCCGCGAGCTCGTCCGACGTCGTCGTCGACTCCTCGGACGGGTCGTAGGTCGAGGACGTCTGGTCCTCGAGGGCGAGGCGCTGGATACGCGCGTCCTCGGCGTCGTCGGGGACGTCGTCGGTGCCCGAGATCTGCCAGAGGCGGTAGGACAGGGCCAGCAGGAAGCCGATGGTCGCGAGCGAGATGACGATGGCGGTCAGCACCATGGCCTGCGGCAGGGGGTCGCTCATCGCGGCGGGGTCCTCGCCGACGAACGGTGCGCGCCCGGCGCGGCCGCTGATGACGAGGTAGAGCACGGCGATGCCGTTGCCGATGAGCACCATGCCGAGCAGGACCCGGACGAGGCTGCGGTCGAGGGCGAGGGCCGTGCCGGCGGCGACGAGGCCGACGGTGACGAGGACGAGCGTGATGTTGGGCTGCAGGGTCGACTCGATGAGGCTTGGCGCGATGGTCGTCATGAGCGGACCGCCCCCTCCTGCTCGCCCGCGGCGTCGGCTTCCTCGGCCTCGTCGGCCTCCTCTTCGGCGATCTGCCGGTCGATGCCGGTGCCGAGACTGCGGACGATGTCGAGCATCATGCCGACGACGATGAGGTAGACGCCGATGTCGAAGACGAGCGAGGTCACGAGGTGCACGTCGCCCCACGGAGGGAGCGTGAAGTCGATGGCCGTCGTCTCGAGGATCGTCCCGCCGAACGCGAGCGGGGCCAGGGCCGAGCCGACCGCGACGAGCAGGCCCAGGCCGACGAGCAGCCCGGCGTCGAAGGGGGCCGCCTCGTCGAGCTCGTAGCGGCCGCCGGCGAGGTAGCGCACGACGAGGGCGAGGCCCGCGACGAGTCCTCCGGCGAAGCCACCGCCGGGCTGGTTGTGGCCGGCGAAGAGGAGGAAGAGCGAGGCGGCGAGCATGATGTGGAAGACGAGCCGCGTCACGACCTCGAAGATGACCGAGCGCTTCTCCTTGCGCATCGTCCGGCCCCCGTGCAGCCACGTGCCGCGGGCGGCGTTGCTCGACGGCAGCGACTTGGACGTCGCGCGCGAGAGCCTCGTGTTGCGGGTGCGGACGAAGATGAGGCTCGCGATGCCGGTCGCGGCGGCCACGAGCACCGACACCTCGCCCAGGGTGTCCCAGGCGCGGATGTCGACGAGCGTCACGTTGACGATGTTCTTGCCGTGACCGAACGCGTAGGCCTCTGTGGGGAACCCCGCCGACACCGGCTCGGCGGTGCGGCCCCCGGAGGCGACGAGGGCGATGGCGCCGACCGACGCGCCGACGGCCACGCCGAGCGCGATGCGCCACGTGCGCGAGGGCGAGTGGGGGTGGCGGGTGAACTTCGTGGGCAGGCGGCGCAGCGCGAGGACGAAGACGACGAGCGACACCGTCTCGACGAGCATCTGCGTGATCGCGAGGTCGGGCGCCCCGTGGAGGATGAAGAGCAGCGAGACGCCGTAGCCCGTGGCACCCACGAGCATGACCGCCGTGAGTCGCCGCCGGGTCACGAGCACGAGCACGGCGGCCGCGACGACGACGACCCCGACGACGGCCTGCCCGGGGTTGTCCCAGAGCCGCACGTCGGGGATCGTGCCGCGGGTCACCGCCGCGAGCCCCGGCAGGGCGACGAAGACGATGAGGATGCCGGCGAGGTAGATCGGGAGCGAGCCGCGCTGGGTCACGGCGGTCGTCTCGACGGCGCCGCGGTCGACCCACCGCAGCGTCCGGGCGAAGCCGCGTTCGCCGTCGACGACCGACGGCACGCCGGACTGCACCCGGGCGACGAGGTCGCGCTGGGCGAAGAGGACGAGCCCGACGGCCACCGACACGAGCGAGAGCATCAACGGCACGGTGACGCCGTGCCACAGGGCGAGCGACTGGGGCTCGGCCCCGGCGGGGAAGCCCACGGCATACGGAAGCAGCCACGGGGACTCGAGGGGCGAGAGCAGGCCGACGAGCAGGCACGCCACGCCGAGGAGCACGGGCGCGAGCACGAAGCCGGGGTGCGCGGCCTTGACCGGGGTCGGGGCCACTCCGGGCTTGGTGGCGAACGTGCCCCAGAGGAAGCGCGCCGTGTAGGCCACCGTCAGGGCCGAGCCGGCGACGACGGCGACGATCGCCATCCAGCTCCACGGAGCGGGCAGCGGGGCGGAGGTCTGGACGTCCTCCCACAGCGACTCGAGCGCGCTCTCCTTGGACACGAAGCCCGCGAGCGGCACGATCCCGGCCATGGAGAGCGCGGCGAGCGTCGCCGGCACGGCGACGGGGAGCAGCCGCCGACCCACGCCGGACAGCTCGCGCAGGTCGCGGGTGCCGGTGCACTTGTCGACGACCCCGACGGTGAGGAAGAGCGTCGACTTGAAGAGCGCGTGCGCGATGACGAGGGCCAGCGCCGAGAGGGCCGACGCCTTGGTGCCGAGGCCGGCGATGGCGACGATGAAGCCGAGCTGGCTCACGGTGCCGTAGGCGAGGAGCAGCTTGACGTCGTGCTGGCGCAGGGCCCGCCAGCCGCCGACGAGCATCGTGAAGAGGCCGAGGCCCACGGTCAGGGCGTGCCAGGCCGGCGCTCCCGCGAAAGCCGGGGCGAGCAGCGCCACGAGGTAGATGCCGGCCTTGACCATCGCGGCCGCGTGGAGGTAGGCGCTGACCGGTGTCGGCGCCGCCATGGCGCCGGGCAGCCAGAAGTGGAAGGGCACGAGCGCCGACTTCGACAGGGCCCCCACGAGCAGCAGCACCACGGCGGTGACGGTCAGCGCGTCGAGCGGCGGCGGGTCGGCGGTCAGGGCGGAGATGGAGTAGGTGTGGTGGACCCCGAGGGTGATGATGCCGACGAGCATCGCCAGGCCGCCGAACGTCGTGACGATGAGCGCCTGCATCGCCGCGCGGCGGTTCGTCGAGCTCGCCGGGTTGTGGCCGATGAGCAGGTAGGAGAAGACCGTCGTCAGCTCCCAGAAGACGTAGAGCACGAGGAGGTTGTCGGTGAGGACGAGGCCGAGCATGGCGCCGGCGAACGCCGTGAACACCGACGTGAAGCGCCACAGCGTCGGGTCGCGGTCGGTGAAGTACCACGTGCAGTAGAGCAGGACGAGGGCGCCGACGCCGGTGACGAGCAGGCCGAGCACCCACGAGAGCGTCGTGACGCGGAAGTCGAGGTCGATCCCCAGTCCCGGGACCCACGAGATCCGTTGTGTCGGAAGGTTGCCCGCGCGGACGTCGCTCGACACGGACAGGAGCCAGACGAACGACGCGGCGGGTGCGAGCGCGAGGACGGGGAAGGCCTTCGTGCGCAGGACCTTCGCGAGCCACGGCGCGAGGGCGGCGGCGAGCAGGTGCAGGAGCAACAGTTGCGCCACGGCGGCCCCTCGGTCGTCGGGTGTGTCGAGCTCGGTCCAGGTCTGCGTCGGTCGTGACCCAATCCTAGGTGCAGCGAAGGGCCCCGCCGACCACTGGTCGGCGGGGCCCTCCCTCGTCAGCGGCGGATCCGGATCGCTCCGGGCCGTGTCGCCGTGTCGTTGCGGTCGTGCCGTCCGGTCACTTGGGGGCGACGAGGACGTTGAGCGAGTTGCCCTGCTTGGAGCTGCCGACGACGCGGATGGTCGTGCCCGTCTTGGGCACGTCGACGCTGTACCAGCCGGGCTGGTAGCGGCCCGGGTGCGATCCCGTCACGCCGTGGGCGTCGGAGTTGAACCACCACGTCTTCGTGTCGTCGAAGACCGGCTGCGCCGGCTTGCTCGCGATCGAACCGGCCACGCCGTTGTTGTGCAACGTGATCGCGTCGGTCCGCTCGAGCCCGAAGGTCGAGTCGTAGGACAGGATCCGGTTGCGCATCAAGGTGTTGTCCGGCCAGTGGCTGAACTCCGGGTGGGCGTCGACCGGGAGGACGAGGCCCTTGCCGGGGTGGTCGCCGACGTTGTTGTCGGACTGCGAGCCGTCCCAGTAGCTGATGAGCAGGCCGTTCTGGTACGGGTAGGTCTCCACCCAGTCGGGCCGGGTGTTGGCGTAACCGAAGTTGTAGGCCGTCTTCAGCGACGTGTCGTAGCCGTCGTACTGGCGGTTCTCGGCGATGTACGCGTTGAAGAACGACTGCGTCTCCTGGCCCGTGGTCGTGACGAAGCCGTCGAAGGTCCAGCCCTCGTCGGTCTCGGCCGTGCCGATCAGCGCACCGTTGAGGGTCACATTGTCGATCTTGATGCCCGGCTCGGTCGCCGCGACGTCGGTCCAGTAGCGGAACCGCACCTGCGTCGTGCCGGCGGGCAGCGTGCCCGTCAGGTCGACCCAGGCGCCGGCAGTCGAGCCGGTGATGCCCTGGCCCTGGTTCTGGCTGTTGGGGTTGGTCGTCGTCGAGCGGTTCGTCGCGACCGGCGTCCAGGTTCCCCCGACGTTGGCCTCGAGGTAGGCGTAGTCCCAGTCCTTCTCGATCTGGTAGTTCACCTTGGCGGCGAGCGGACCCGGCGTCGCCGCGTGGGTCATCGTCGTCTCGATCTCGTCACCCTGGGTGCTCCAGTACATCTTGGACCCGGCGAACGGAGCACCGAGGTTGAGGGGCACCTGCTTGTCGGGCAGGACCGTGAAGAGAGCTTGGGCCTGCTTCGTCGCCGGCACGTTGGAGCCGAGCGTGTGGGACGAGCGCTTGCCGGCGTACGCGACGTCGTAGAACGGTCCCTGCTTGCCCTGCGGCTGGAGCCAGCCGAGCTGGAAGAGCTCGTAGGCGCCGAGGTCGGTCGGGGCGTCGCCGATGCCGTCGGGACCGCCGTCGCCGATGTTGGCGCCGGAGCTCATGAGCGTCCAGAAGGCCGTGTTGTTCTCGGCGCCGCCGGTGTTGCCGGAGGTGTCGTAGAGGTCGGGCAGGCCGAGGTCGTGGCCGAACTCGTGGGCGAAGACGCCGAGGCCGCCGTTCTCGGGCTGGACGGTGTAGTCGTAGACCCACATGCCCGTCGGGTTGTTGGGCACGTCGGTGCTCGAGACAAGCCCGCCGTTGCTGCCGACGTCGACGCCGACGCCGAAGGGACCGCCGAGCTGGAGGTTGGTCTGCCAGCGGTGGCTCCAGATGGCGTCGGTGCCCTGGTTCGGGTCGCCGGCGGCCTCGTCGCCACCGGCGTGGACGATCTGGAAGTGGTCGATGACGCCGTCGGGCTCGTTGAAGTTGCCGTCGCCGTCGATGTCGTAGCGGTCCTGGATGTCGAAGGTCTTGAGGTAGTCCCGCACCTGCGCCATCGTCTTGCCGCTCTTGAGCTGGGTGTCGACCCACATGGCGAGGGCGTCGCGCACGAGCGCCTTGCTCGTCGCGCAGACGATGCCGCCGCAGTAGTTGCGGCCGTAGAGCGCCTCGTTGAAGGGCACCTTGACCCACTCGGTCACGTCGCCGTCGACCGAGTAGCGACCCGAGGACTGTGCCTCGTAGTACTTCGCCATCCGGTTGAAGTACATGTCGTCGTAGTGCGCCTGGCTGTAGTCCTTCTGCCACAGCGTCGAGTTGTCGACGGCGCGGTCGGGCGCAGGGATCTGGTTGTGGAGCGGCCCGGTGACGTCGGTCGTGCTGCCGTCCTTGGGCGCGCCGAGGAAGGTCCCGGGGGGCGCCGTGGCTCCGGCACCGCCGGCGTACTGCTTGTCGCCGAACTCGACGATGACCGCGAAGATCCGGTCGGTGCCCTCGCGCTCGAGCTGGACGTACTGTCCCTTGCCGAGCTTGGCCACCTTGCCCTGGGCGCTCGGGTCGCCCTTGAGCCGCTTCTCGAGCGCCTTCTGGCGCATCGAGTCCTGCTTGACCGCCATGGGCGACCGGAAGTTGTCGTTGCGGGCCTTGCCCGATGCCGCGTTGTCGGCCTTGGTCTTGCCGACGCTGGGAGCCGCCTGCACCGGAGACGCCGCGACGGCGCCGGTGACGAGAGCTCCCGAGGCGAGCAGGCCGATGAGCCTGCGACGCCCGGAGTGCAGTGATTGCCTCACGAGGACCGTCCCTAGAAGTGTGAGTTTCCTGTGGGATGTCGTGCCCGCCGCTGTTCTTCCGCTTCGCCCCCGAAGCGCGACCTTCGCAGTCAAGACCGCCGAGAGGGGATGTGGCCGATTCGAGCCATCGTCGTTACCAATTCGAGATATTGCGACGTGGCCCGTTCGTCCGGTCGACGCGTGTTTGTCCGCGTCTGCGCCCGGTTGTGCCCTTCGGTCCTGCCGTCGGAGCGCCGCGGGAGGGTGTCAGAAGGTGACGAAGGTGTCGCGGGCGAGGAAGAAGCCGTGCCGGGTCGTCGTGTCGACGCACGTCACGCCGAACTCCTCGCTGAGACACGCGACGGGGTCCTCCGACCCGGTCCGTGAGCCGTAGCCGAGCTTCGGCTCGTCGCCCTCGCGGATCGAGTCCGAGCTGCAGGCGGGGAAGGCGCCGGACTCGTCGAGCTCGATGCGGCCGATGTCCGGCGGGCCGTCGGGTGGGCAGATGGAGGGGAGCGGGGGGTCGATGCGGCCCTGCCCCACCTCACAGGCCGCCATGGGCCGTGGGGACCCGCCGAGGTTGCACACGATGTTGCCCGAGGGGCTCTCGAAGCGGTCGGTCACCCGTGGAGCGGGCCGCGCGGCGTCGATGCGAGCCTTCGCCTCGGCGTACGAGTGCGGGGCGCCCCGTTGACGGCCCGCCGAGAGAGAGGTGGGGACGCCGCTCGGAGAGGCCTGCGGCTCGACCGTGCCCGGCGGGGTCGAGGTCGCCGCCGGCGTCGTGGCCGGTGCGGTGCCCGGGGCGTCGACGGTCACGGTGACGGTGCGTCGGGGAGACGGGATGTCGGTGGCCCCGCACGAGGCGAGCAGGGACACCACGGCGAGGGCAACCAGCACGACGACGGTGCCACCCGGCATACCTGCTCGGCGACGGCGCAGCGAGGACATGGCTCGGGAGTCTGGCACGGATCGGCGCCCCGGGTCAGGTCGGAGCCCGTGGGGTGACCTACCCTTGGGAGGTGTTCCGGCGCCTGCTCACCCCTCGCTGGGTCGGCATGCTCGCCGCCCTCGCCGTCGTCGTCGCCGCGTGCGTCCTGCTCGGCCTGTGGCAGCTCGGCGTGGCCCGCGACTCCGGCCGCAAGGACGCCGTGGCCGCCGCCTCGACGCTCGAGCGGGCGCCGCTCCAGCAGGTCACCGCGCCGCACAGCGACTTCAAGGGCGACTACTCCAACCGCGCCGTCACCGTCACGGGGACGTATGCCGCGGAGCGCAGCCTGCTCGTCGTCGACCGTCGGCTGGACGGCCGGGTCGGGTCGTGGGTCGTGACGCCGCTCGAGACCGCGGGCGGCACCGTCCCGGTGCTGCGCGGTTTCGTCGCCGGCACGCCGGCGTCCGTGCCCGAGCCGCCGTCCGGCGTCGTCACCGTGAGCGGGACGCTGGGGCCGGGTGAGTCGCCCCGTGACGGCGCCCCGCTGCCCGCCCCGCAGGTGCGCTCGGTCGATCTCGCCTCCCTCGTCAACGAGTGGCCCGGTGACCTCTACAACGTCGTCGTGCTGGCGTCGGCCGAGTCCGCCGGGCCCACCGTCGGCAGCCCGATCGCGGCTGCCGACCTGACCCGCGTCCCGCCGCCCACGCTCGATGCTCCCCTCAACCTGCGCAACGCCGCCTACGCGGTCCAGTGGTGGGTCTTCGGGATCTTCGCGATCTGGATGTGGTGGAAGATGTTCCGAGCAGAGCAGCAGGCGGACGAGCCCGTCGCTGCACCGAGAGAAGGCGTCACGACGTGAGCACGTATCCCCAGACCCTGGCCAAGCCGCAGCAGATCCGGTCGGCGCTGTCGATCTACCGGGTCCTCGCGACGATCGCCGGCATCGCCCTGTTCGTGCTCATCCTCGAGATGGTCATGAAGTACGTCTTCGACCAGACCAACGTCCTGACCGAGTACTGGAGCCCGATCCACGGGATCATCTACATGGCGTATGCCGCGTCCGTCGCCAACCTGGGCCTCAAGGCCGCGTGGGGCCCGGTCCGCATCGTCAAGAACCTCCTCGCCGGCTTCGTGCCCGTCGTCCCGTGGATCGCCGAGCGGCGCAACACCGTCCAGACCGAGGCGCTGCTCTCACGGGCCTACGTCGCGGGCGACGGGACGTCGTCGGGGGAGGCCCCGCAGGGCCGATAGGCTTGGCGCGTGACCGACGCTGAGCCGAACGAGCCCACCGAGCCGACCGACCTGCAGAGCCACCCCGTCCTCGTCGTCGACTTCGGCGCCCAGTACGCCCAGCTGATCGCCCGGCGCGTGCGTGAGGCCCAGGTCTACAGCGAGGTCGTGCCCCACTCCATGGCGGTGGCCGACCTGCTCGCCAAGGAGCCGGCCGCGATCATCCTGTCCGGTGGGCCGAGCTCGGTCTACGAGGACGGCGCCCCGCGCCTCGACCCGGCCCTGCTCGAGGCCGGTGTCCCCGTCTTCGGCATGTGCTACGGCTTCCAGTCGATGGCGCAGGCCCTCGGCGGCACCGTGGCCCGCACCGGCGCCCGCGAGTACGGCAAGACCCACGCAGCCATCAGTGACGTCGGGTCGACGCTCTTCGACGGCCAGCCGCCGAGCCAGACCGTCTGGATGTCGCACGGCGACTCCGTCAGCGCGGCACCCGAGGGCTTCGCCGTCACGGCGACGACCGCGGGCACGCCCGTCGCCGCCTTCGAGGACGACGCCCGACGCCTCTACGGCGTCCAGTGGCACCCCGAGGTGCTCCACTCCGAGCAGGGCCAGCGGGTCCTCGAGAACTTCCTCTGGAAGGGCGCGGGCATCGCGCCCGACTGGACGCCCGGGCACGTCGTCGACGACCTCGTGACGACGATCCGTGAGCAGGTGGGCGAGGACCGCGTCCTCTGCGCCCTGTCCGGCGGCGTCGACTCGTCCGTCGCGGCGGCCTTGGTGCAGAAGGCGGTCGGTGACCAGCTGACCTGCGTCTTCGTCGACCACGGCCTGCTCCGCGAGGGCGAGGCCGAGCAGGTCGAGGAGGACTTCGTGCAGGCGACGGGGGTCGACCTCGTCGTCGTCGACGCCCGTGAGCGCTTCCTCGAGGCGCTCGCCGGGGTCACCGACCCCGAGACGAAGCGCAAGATCATCGGCGAGCAGTTCATCCGCGTCTTCGAGCAGGCCGCGCGCGACGTCGTCCACGACCGCGGCGACGAGGAGCACCCCGTCAAGTGGCTCGTCCAGGGCACGCTCTACCCCGACGTCGTCGAGTCCGGGGGCGGCGAGGGAGCCGCCAACATCAAGAGCCACCACAACGTCGGCGGACTGCCCGACGACCTCCAGTTCTCGCTCATCGAGCCGCTGCGCACCCTCTTCAAGGACGAGGTGCGCCAGGTCGGTCTCGAGCTCGGCGTGCCCGAGGTCATCGTGTGGCGGCAGCCGTTCCCCGGCCCGGGTCTCGGCATCCGGATCATCGGAGCCGTGGACGCCGAGCGCCTCGCGATCCTGCGCCGCGCCGACGCCATCGCCCGCGAGGAGCTGACGAGGGCCGGCCTCGACCGCGACATCTGGCAGTGCCCCGTCGTGCTCCTCGCCGACGTCCGCTCGGTCGGCGTCCAGGGCGACGGCCGCACCTACGGCCACCCGGTCGTGCTGCGCCCCGTCGCGTCGGAGGACGCCATGACGGCCGACTGGGCCCGGGTGCCCTTCGACGTGCTCGCGACGATCTCGACGCGCATCACCAACGAGGTCGAAGAGGTCAACCGCGTCGTCCTCGACGTCACGAGCAAGCCGCCGGGCACCATCGAGTGGGAGTGACCTCCACCGACTGACGCTCCGGCCCGTCGAGAGATGGCGTATGCCGTGGGACCGGCCACACGGCATACGCCCCCGTGGGTGGTGGGTGTCGTCAGCGGCCGGTGGCGGCGATGTAGGTGCCGGCGTTGCCCAGCGGGTTGAGCAGGACGACCGGGGCCAGGCACCGCTCCGGCAGGGTCACGTGCGTGTCGATGACGGCGTCGCCCGACGTGCTGAAGGTCACCGGCGACGTCATGCGCAGGTCCCTGCCGTTGCACACGACGGTGGCCGACAGGGTGGCCAGGGGGTTGTCGCCCCGCGTCGGGATGACGAGTCCCTCGACCTCCACCGAGAGGTCGCCGTTCGCGCGCAGGCGGGCGGTGCCCCCGGAGATGACCCAGGGAGCGCCGCCCCGGACCAGGCCGAAGAGCGGCGGGTCGGCGAGCTGGCTCCCCTGGATCGGGGCGCGGAGGATGTCGCTCCGCGGGACCCCGCCGGCGTCAGCCGAGGCGCTCGTGGACGCGGCGAGGGCGGAGACGCCGAAGACGGCACCGGCGAGGAAGGCTGAGGTGCGGGAGATCGCGTGCATGTCGTGCTCCTGTGGGTCGAGGGCGGGGGAGGTGACCCCCTTGCGAGGACGACGACGCGAGGGCGGGCGGTTCACCGGGCGCCCGGTCCGCCGGGATGAGGCTCTGGGCGGAGCGGCACGTGGCGAGGCGGGTCCGGTGGGCGGAGCGGGGTCCGGGCCGGCGCCCGGGTCCAACTAGGGTGGAGATCATGTGCGGAATCGCCGGACACCTTGGTGTCCACGCCGACGAGGCCCAGCTCGACCGACTGCTCGCGACGCATCCGGGCTCGGGCGAGGCGGCGACCGCACGGGACGGCGACGCCGGTCTGGGGGTGCGTGACGCACGCCCGGCCCAGGCGTCTGCGGACGACGGCGCCGAGGGCGTCGCCCGGCTCGCGGTGGCCCCCGGTGGGCGCTTCACGCTCGCCCTCGACGGCGAGCTCTACAACCGCGCCGAGCTGCGCGCCGACCTCGAGACCCTCGGGCACGACTTCGGCGTGGGCAGCGACGCCGAGGTCGTCCTCGCGGCGTTCACCGAGTGGGGCACCGACGGCCTCGACCGGCTCGACGGCGCCTTCGCGCTCGCGGTCTGGGACCGTGACACGCGGCGGATGACGGTGGCGCGTGACCACTTCGGCGTGCGTCCGCTCTACCTCGCCCGGGCCGGTGACGGCTGGCTCGTCGCCAGCGAGATCCGCGGCATCCTCGACAGCGGTCTGCACGAGCGCCGCCCCGACGACCGCACGATCTACCGCTACCTGCGCTTCCGCGTCCACGACGACGGCACGTCCACCTTCTTCGCCGGCATCGAGCGCGTCGGTGCGGGCGAGGTCGTCACCCTCGGCGCCGACCTGCCGGGCGGGTTGGAGCGTCGTCCCTACACGCGGCTGCGCGAGGAGCTCGCGGCCCTCGGGAGCGCTCCACGGGCCTACTCCCCGGCGGTCGCCGCCGAGTTCCGCACGCTCCTCACCGCGGCCGTGCGGCGCCGCGCGACCTCGTCGGGCCGCGTCGGCACGGCCCTGTCCGGTGGCCTCGACTCCGCCGCCATCGCGGCGCTGCTCGACGTCGTCGAGCACGAGCCGGGTCGGTCGGCCGCCGACGGCGTGCAGGACACGTGGTCCGCGATCTATCCCGGCTCGCGCAACGACGAGCGGGAGCACATCGACGCCGTCGTCGCGGCGCTCGGCGAGCGGGTGCGGGAGCACCGCGTCGAGCCCACACCGACGGAGTTCAAGCAGGACCTCCGTGACCTCGTGCGCACCCAGGAGGAGCCGCTCGTCTCGACCGGTGCGTACACGCAGTACCGCGTCCTGCGTGCGGCGTCCGAGCGCGACAGCGTCGTCCTCGACGGCCACGGCGGCGACGAGACCCTCGCGGGCTTCGGTCCGCACCACCTGATCCACCTGCGCGAGCTGCGCCACCGCAGCGCGCTGAGCGCCGCTTCCGAGCTCGGGCGCTCGCTCGACGTGCTCTACCGCCGCGGCCGTCCGCTCATCGGCGACCGGCTGCACGGTCGCAAGGACGTGCCGGTGGCTTCGCTGCTCGACGCGGACTTCGCGCGCGCCCACGCCGCCGAGGGCTACGACGTCGAGAAGGCCGACCTGCGGGCCCGCCTCGTCGACGACGTCTTCGCGGGCTCGCTTCCGGCCCGACTGCGCTACACCGACAAGAACGCCCGCCGCTTCGGCCTCGCCGTGCGGATGCCCTTCGTCGACCGCGACCTCGTGCGCTTCGTCTTCGGGCTGGCCGACGACGCGCTCGTCAAGGACGGCGTCGGCAAGCGCGTGCTCCGCGCCGCCATGCGCGGGCTGCTCCCCGCCTCCGTCGTCGACCGCCGCGACAAGGTGGGCGCGACGACCCCGCAGGGGGAGTGGTTCATGCGCCTCAAGAACCACATCTACGGGGAGTTCCTCTCCGAGTCGTTCGCGAACCGGCCCTACTTCGACCAGACGGCCGTGCTGCACGCCTTCGAGGGCTGGATCAAGGGCACGAACTCGATCGACTCGATGACGGTCTGGCGGATGCTCAACCTCGAGCTGTGGCTCCAGGAGTTCTTCGACGAGCGCGAGCCGGAGGACGCCGGGCAGGCCGAGCACGTCAAGACCGACTACGAGCCGAACGCCCGCAAGCAGCTCGACCTCGTGACCGCAGACGGCACCGCGGTCCGTCGCTACCCGCTGCGCACCGACCTCTACGCCCGCGAGGACGACCTCGAGGCCAAGACGCTCGGCTACATCGAGCGCTTCTTCGCCGGTCTCCCCGACGCCGGTCCGGAGCACGCAGCCGCGACGAGCGGCCGCTGGTACTTCTTCATCTCGGAGAAGATCGTCGCCATCACCCAGGGCCGCTCGTACTTCATCTGGGACATCAAGGTCGGTCGTCCCGCCCGGCTGCTCAGCCGCTACGTCACGCGCACGCCGGCCGGGATCGGCCTCGGCTCGCCCTTCACCATGCAGCTCGCCATCGAGGAGGCCGGTCTGCCGCGGGTGCTCTTCGCCTCGGCGGGCGGTGCCGTCGGCAAGGTGCTCGGCAAGCGGGGACTCTTCTACGACCTCGTCGGGGGCGACATCCGCGCCATCGACGGGCCCACCGAGTACTCCGTCTACCCGGCCAACGTGTCGGCGAAGCTCGGTCCCAAGGACCCCGACGACGTGGCCGCGCACCTGTCCGCCGCCATCCGCGCGCGGGTGCCCGAGGCGTACCGCGAGTCGTTCGGTGGCACGGTCGTCATGGACGCCAACGACATCGGGCGCAACGTCCTCGGCAAGGATGCGCCGGGACCCAAGGAGCGCTACGAGCTGATGTTCGCCGACAACCCGCTGGGCCAGGGGTCCGAGCAGACGCCGATGGCGATCGTCTTCGAGACGCCTTCTGCCTGAAGGCTTTTCACGCGTATGCCGTCCGGTGCGGTGGCGTGCCGCGCGTCAGCTCGCGATGAGCGAGTCGCGCACCTGCTTGCGCAGGACCTTGCCGATCTGTGAGCGGGGCAGCTCGTCCACGACGACGACGCGGCGCGGCACCTTGTAGGCGGCGAGCTCTGCCCGGCAGTGGGCGCGCACGTCCTCGGGGACGAGCTCGACGCCCGGCTCGGTCGTCACGGCCGCAACGACGTCCTCGCTGCCGTCGGGCTTCGGCAGGCCGACGACCGCGGCATCGGTGATGCCCGGGACGGTGCGCAGCACGGCCTCGACCTCCGACGGCATGACGTTGAAGCCGCCGGTGATGATGATCTCCTTGATGCGGTCGACGATCGAGACGAAGCCGTCGGGGTCGACGACGACGATGTCACCGGTCCGGAACCAGCCGCCGTCGAGCAGCGCCGCAGCGCTCTCCTCGGGACGGCGCCAGTAGCCGCCGAAGACCTGCGGGCCCCGGATGAGCAGCTCGCCGCGCTCGCCCGGCTCGCGGTCCCGGGACGGGTCGTCGGGGTCGACGACGCGGATGTCGGTGCTGGGGAAGGGCACCCCCACGGCGCCCGGCCGACGGTCGCTGCCGATGGGGTTGCCGATCGCGACGGGTGAGGTCTCGGTGAGTCCGTAGCCCTCCACGAGCAGCCCGCCGGTCACCTCCTCCCAGAGCTCGAGCGTCTCGCGCGGCAGTGCCATGGCACCGGAGATCGCGAAACGCGTTGCCGTCAGGTCGATCCCGCGCTCCCGGGCGGCGGCGGCGAGGCGCTCGTAGATCGGTGGCACGGCGGGCAGGAACGTCGGTGGGTGCTTCTTCGCGGCTGCGAGCACGAGGTCGACGTCGAACCGGGGGAAGAGCACCAGTCGGGCTCCCATGCTCATCGCGAAGGTCAGGCACAGGGTGAGCCCGTAGGCGTGGAACATCGGCAGCACGGCGTAGACGACCTCCTGTCCCGGCGTCAGGCCGGGCACCCAGGCACGTCCCTGCGCCGCGTTGGCCATGAGGTTGCGGTGGCTCAGCATGGCGCCCTTGGGAACGCCGGTCGTGCCGCTCGTGTACTGGATCGCGGCGAGGTCGTCGACGGACGGGCCGGGGGTCGACGGGTCGAGCGGGCCGTGGCCGAGGAGGTCGGACCAGGGGGTCGTGCCCGGCGCGGGTCCCGTGAGCTGCGCACGCAGCGCCCGGGCCCGGGCGACCGGCAGCCGCAGGGCGACGCGCTTCGTCCAGGGCATCGACGCGGTGATGTCGACGGCGACGACGTGCTCGACGCCGGCCAGTGCGGTGACGGCCGTGGCCATGCGGTCCCAGGCGATCGCGACCGACGCACCGTGGTCGCCGAACTGGTGGGCCATCTCGGTCGGGGTGTAGAGCGGGTTGTGCTCGACGACGACGGCACCGAGCCGGAGCACCGCGTAGAACGCGACGATGTGCTCGGGGCAGTTCGGCAGCGCGAGCGCCACCCGGTCGCCTGCCCGCACCCCGAGCCGCCGAAGGCCCTCGGCCGCGAGGTCGACCCGCCGCCCGAGCTCGGCGTAGGCCATCTCGGCGCCGAAGAACTCGAGCGCCGGACGGTCGCCGTAGGTCGCCACGGCCTCCGCCAGCAGGTCGACGAGCGAGGAGTCGGGTGGGTCGATCTCGGCCGGGACTCCCTTGGCGTAGTGGGCCACCCACGTGTGCTCCAGTCCAGCCGTCATCCGAGCCTCCGCTCCGGTGGTGCTGCCGCCCAGTGCGGCACGAACAGTATGGCGTCGGCGCGGGGACCGGGACCGACGGTCGCCCCGGAGCACACGGCATACGCCGTCCGTCGGCTCAGGGCGCCCGCCCGGTCAGCCGGGGGCACGGTGGCGACCGCCGCGTCGGGTGGGTGTGGTCACGAGGCGGCCGGCTGGGACGAGCGCGAAGGCGCCCTCCTCCTCCTGGCTGTTGTGCAGTCGGCACACGGCGTAGAGGCCGTAGAGCAGCCGGCGCAGCTCGGTGACGTCCTCGGGCGCGACGGAGCCGGGCTCGATCCCGTCGAGCAGGCGACGCAGCCGCGAGACCTGGTGCTCGATCTCGGCATGGGTCCGGCGCATGGTCGTCGTGGCCGGCCCGCCGAGCGCCCGGGCGACGAGGGGCATGAGCTCGGCCTCGTCGGCACGCTCGTGGGGGAGGAGCTCGACCTCGAGCCGGGCGAGGAGCGCTCGGACGGGAGCGAGGTCGCAGTCGCGGGTGTGCAGCCCGTCGGCGACGGCACGGACCTGCTCGACGGCGGCGATGGCGACGTCGTGCCCCTCGCGCAGGCGACGGGCCGTGGCGACGTCCTCGGCGGACATGGGGATGGTGTGCAGCCGGGTCGGGAGCAGGGCACGCAGGGCGATGCCGATCGCGAGCACGTCGATGCCCTCCTGCAGCACGGCGCCCGACGCCGGTGGCAGCAGCCCGGCCGCAGCAGCGACCATCGCCACGAGGGAGAGGCCCATCCCGACGACGACCGCCTCGAGCGCGACGCGACGGGAGCGACGGGCGATGAGGATCGCGTCGGCGACGGCGTCCACCCGGTCGACCGTGAGCACGACGTCGGCCGCCTCGGACGACGCCGTTGCACCTCGCGCGGCCAAGGCGACCCCGACCCCGGCGGCCGCGAGGGCAGGAGCGTCGTTGACGCCGTCGCCGACCATGATGGTGTGCGCTGCCGCCGACTCGTCGCGGATCGCGGCGAGCTTGTCGGCGGGGTCTCGGTCGGCGAGGACGGCGTCGACGCCGACGATCCGGCCGACCGTCTCGGCGATGTCGGCACGGTCACCGGTGAGCAGGACGGTCCGGCGGATCCCGACCTCGCGCAGCGCCGACACCATGCGTGGCGCGTCCGCGCGCACGGGGTCCTCGAGCAGGAACGCGCCGGCCGGCGCGCCGTCGACGGCGACGAAGACCGTGAGGCACCCGTCGAGCGCGGCGCGGCGGCGCACCTGTCGCAGCCAGGCCGGGTCGTCGGCGCCGACGATCCACCGAGCCTTGCCGAGGCGGACCCCGGTGTCGCCGACGCGGCCCTCGAGGCCGTAGCCGTGCACCTCGTGGACGTCCGTCGGGAGCACGAGGTCGAGGCTGCGGGCGCGAGCAGACCCGACGAGGGCGGTCGCGAGCGGGTGGGGTGACACCTGGTCGAGCGAGGCCGCGAGACGCAGCACGTCCGCTGCGGGTGGGGCGCCCGGGGCGACGACGACGGACGCCAGCTCCGGCCGACCGTGGGTGAGCGTCCCGGTCTTGTCGAAGAGCACGACCTCGCCGGCCGCGAGGGCCTCGAGGGCCGCGCCGCCCTTGACGACGACGCCGATCCGCGACGCCCGCGACAGGCCCGACATGATCGCCACCGGGGCCGCGAGCAGCAGCGGGCACGGGGTCGCGACGACGAGCACGGCGACGGCCCGCAGCGGCGACCCGGTCAGGGCCCAGGCCGCGCCGGCGAGCCCCAGCGTCAGCGGGACGAAGAGCGCTGCGAAGCGGTCGGCCGTCCGGACGAACGGGGCCGACGTCGCCTGGGCCTGCTCGACGAGCCGGACGACGTTGGCATAGGTCGACTCCGACGCCGAGGAGGTGGCCACGACGTCGACCGGCGGCCCGACGTTGACGACTCCACTGCGGACGTCGTCGCCGTTCGGGCGCTCGACGGGCATCGGCTCGCCCGTCAGGGCCGACTCGTCGAACGTGCCGGCCGCGAGCAGCCGACCGTCGACCGGCACGACCTCGCCCGTGCCGACGACGAGCACGTCACGCGGGGCCACCTCCTCCACCGGTATGCCGTCCACCCGGCGGCCGGTGCGCCGTCGGGCCGTCCGTGGCGTGCGCTCGACGAGCAGCCGCAGCTCGCGGTCTGCCCGTGCCGCAGCCCGCGCCTCGAGCAGGCGACCGCTCGCGAGCATCAGGGTGACCATGGCGCCGGCGAACTCCTCACCGACCCACAGCGCCCCCGCCAGGGCCAGGACGGCGATGACGTCGACCGTGGCGCGACGCTCGACGACGGACCGCACCGTCCAGAGGAGCGAGAGCGCGAGGCCCAGCACCGTCGCAGCGACCCACAGGGTGCGGGACAGGTCGTCCCGGCCCGACAGGGCGGCGAGCGCGCCGCCGGTCAGCAGGACGGCGGACGCGACGAAGAAGACCGCCGGGGAGCGGCCGCGCCACCAGGTCACACCTCCATGATCCGCCGCCCGCGAGTGCGTGGACGTCGTTGGGGACCCGCGTCACAACCGTCGATAGGCCACAACCTGCCGGTAGGCCACCGTCGAGAGGCCGCAATCTGCCGGTGGGCCACCGTCGAGAGGCCACAACCTGCCGGTGGGCCACCGTCGAGAGGCCACAACCTGCGTCAGGCGAGCCCGTCGAAGACGTCGCGACGGACCGCGGCCCCCGGCGGCAACGAGCGGTCGACGAACCACTCCCGACCGAAGACGAGGTCGTAGAGCGGGCGGGGGATCCGCAGGAAGGCCGCCAGGGTCCGGTCGGCGCCGCCGTCGGCGCTGGCCTGCGAGGCGTGGGCGCGCATCGAGGCGCGCTTGGCCGCGATGTGGCGACGCACGCTGATCCGGTGGGTGATCTCGCTGCGCGCGGAGAAGGCGCGGTCGAAGCTCGACCGGTCGAACTCGGGCGGGAAGCGGTAGACCTTCGCGGCCAGGTCGATGGCCCGGCAGATGGTGTCGCGCGGGACCGTCGCCTCAAGGACCTTGGGCGTGCCGGCGAGCTCTGCGGCGCGGCTCCCGACGACGTGGACCTGCTTGTGGTCGGGGTGCCCGTAGCCGCCGTTGGGCTCGTAGTGGAGGAGGACGTCCACTCGCTCCTCGCGGAGGATCGCGGCCAGGCGCTCGGCCGCCTCCTCGACGTCCGCGCGCACGAAGCGCGTCGTGCCGGGCGGGTCGGGCGCCACGTCCGGGCCGAGGCCGCTGTCGGCGTAGCCCAGGTGCTCGACGCGGGCGACGCCGAGGGCGCGCGCGCTCGCGCGCAGCTCGTCCATCCGGGTGGCGGCGAGCGTCCCGTCACCGGTGAAGTCGGTGGAGGCCAGGCCGAGCTCGCCGTCGGTCGCGACGACGACGACGACCCGGTGGCCCTCCGCTGCGGCGCGCGCCATCGTCCCCGAGGTCAGCAGGGCCTCGTCGTCGGGGTGCGCGTGGAAGGCGAGGAGCGTGTGCGGCACAGTCACCCATCTTGGCCCATGGCACAGTGTCTTCCGTGAAGGTGGCGCTCCTGTCCGACTGTTACCTGCCCCGACTGGGCGGGATCGAGGTCCAGACGCATGACCTCGCGCAGCACCTGCAGGTGGCCGGCCACGACGTGGAGGTGTTCACGGCCACCCGTGGGGCCGGCGGGGAGATGCACGGCGCCGTCACCGTCGTCGACGGCGTCCCGGTGCACCGGCTCGCGGCCCGGATGCCGTGGGAGCTGCCGGTCAATCCGTTCGCCCCGGCCGAGCTGCGGCGACGGCTCGTGGCCGGTGGCTTCGACGTGGCCCACGTGCAGACGGGCGTCGTCTCGCCCTTCGCGTGGGACAGCACCCGGGTCACCGTGGGGCTGGGGCTGCCGACCGCGATGACGTGGCACTGCATGCTCGCCGGAATGGCGCCGGTCTTCGACGTGGTCCGCTTCGTCCGGCGGTGGGCGGCGCGAGGGGTCGCGATGTCGGCAGTCTCCGACGTCGCTGCCGAGCCGCTGCGTCGGCTCGTCGGGCCGGGGGCGTCGGTCGGAGTGCTGCCCAACGGCATCGACGTGGCGCGCTGGGCCGCCGGTCCCGTCGCGCGCGAGCCGGGGCCGCTGCGCCTCGTCACCGCGATGCGGCTCGCAGCGCGCAAGCGACCTGCCGCGCTCGTCGAGCTCGTCGCCGAGGCCGAGCGGGTGGCGGGGCCCGGATCCGTGACGCTCACGGTCCTGGGGGAGGGGCCGGACCGGCGCAAGGTGGAGGCCCTCGTGCGCGATCGTGGCCTCGACTGGGTGTCCCTGCCCGGTCGCGTGTCACGCGACGAGCTGCGCGAGCGGTATGCCGCCGCCGACGTCTACCTCTCACCTGCCCGACTCGAGTCGTTCGGGATCGCAGCCCTCGAGGCGCGGACGGTCGGCCTGCCCGTGATCGGTCGATCGGGCTCTGGTGTCGGCGAGTTCGTCACTGACGGCGTGAACGGCCTTGTCGTGGCAAGTGACTCGGAGATGACCAGCGCAATCGCACGGTTGGCCAAGGACCCCCACGAGGTCGCACGGCTGCGTCGGTGGAACGTCGAAAACCCGCCCGACCAGGAGTGGTCGCGCGTCGCTGCGCTCGCCGTGGCGGAGTACGAGCGCGCCGTCGGGCTCGTGCGGCGATGAGGACCAACGTGCCCGGTGGCCTGCGTGTCGTCGCGGTCCGGGCCGACGGCACCCGTGTCGCCGAGGCGCGCCTGGGCCACGGCGAGCACCCGGACGTCGTGCTCGGCGCGGCCGGCTGGCTCGTCGACACGCCGGTCTTCGCGACGGTCGTCGAGGACGGTGCGCTCGAGCTCGGCTACCGCGTGCGCGAGCTGGACGGCATACGCCCTCGGGACGGAGTGGTGCCCAGGGACGCCGGGGTCGGCGACGACGAGGTGGGCGAGCCGTACCAGCGGGTCGCGGCCTACGCCGTCGTGACGAGCGGGCGCGGTCTGCTGCTGACGCAGTTCAACAGCCAGACCCACGTGTCCGGCGACTGGGGGCTGCCGGGCGGTGGGCTCGACGACGGCGAGTCGCCCGTCGAGGGCGTGCACCGCGAGGTGTGGGAGGAGACGGGGCAGCGCATCGAGCTCGGCGAGCTGCTCACGGTCCAGTCGCAGCACTGGGTGGGGCGGGCGCCGTCCGGCCTGCTCGAGGACTTCCACGCGGTCCGGATCGTCTATGCCGCAACGTGTCCCGAGCCGGCCGAGGTCGTCATCCACGACGTCGGTGGCACGACGTCCGACGCGCGCTGGGTGCCGTTCGACCGGATCGGCGACTACCCGCTGTCGTCGTCGTGGCGGCGCCTGGCCGCTCTGCACGAGCTCGCGGCCCGGCCCGGCTCCTGACGCCCGGAGGGGCCGGCTCGCGCGAAGTACGACGCTCCGTAGGATGTCGGCCATGGACCTCGTCTACAACCTCCTCGTCGCCCTCCACCTGCTCGGCATGGCCGCGGTCGTCGGAGGCTGGATCGCCGTCCGCAGCGGCCGCACCGTCATCGCGCCGATCGTCTGGGGCGCCCGGGCGCAGCTCGTCACGGGCCTGGCCCTCGTCGGCATCGCCTCGGCGATCAAGGACGACGACCACACGGTCAACAACACGAAGATCGCCGTCAAGCTCGTCATCGCGCTCGTCGTGCTCGTCGCCGCCGAGATCGGTGCCGCCCGCGGCCGCAAGGGCCAGGACACCGGCAACCTGCTCGACATCGCCGGCGGCGCGGCGGTCGTCAACGTGCTCGTCGCCGCCCTCTGGTGACCTCGCTCGTCGGCCGGTTCGGCGGCTGAGATGCGTTGGAACGCAGGCGTCCTCGCCGGTCTGCTCATCGGTCTCGTGTGGCTCGTCGTGGGGCTGGCGCTCGTCGTCGTCGGTCGTCGGCGACGCCGGGTGTCCCGCGCCGACGGCGCCGGCAACATGGCGGTCATCGGCGTCTTCCTGCTCGTGGTCGGCGGGCTCACGTGGTTCGCGACCCTCCTGCTCGCCGTCGTCCCCGGCTGACCCGGCGCGTCACGACCGGCCGACGACCGTTGGTCGCGCTGGACCGCGCTTCCCGCGTGTCGTGCCGGCGTGTCGTCGCGTGTCGGCGACCAACGGTCGTCCGTCGGCTGTGGATGACGTCCGCGCGCGCGGCCCGGCCCCGGGCACGCTGCCGCCATGGACATCCTCACGGCCATGCGCCGACAGGGAGGGGTGGCGACCCATCGCCAGCTCAAGGCGGCCGCGGGGCGACCTGCCCTCGACGAGGCGTTGCGCGCACAGGTGATCCGGAGGGTGGCTCGGGGCCGCTACGTGCTCCCCGACGTCGTCGACGGCGCGCGGGTCGAGGCCCATCGGCTCTGTGCCGTCGTCGGACTCCGCAGTGCCGCAGCCTCCTACGGCTGGTCCCTCAAGGCGCCTCCGGATCGTCCGGAGCTCGTCGTGCCCCGAGGCCGCAAGATGGGCGCCGGTGACCAGTCGGTGGCGAGGATCAGGTGGCAGCGGCTCGAGCCCTCGGACGTCGACGGCTGGCGCACCAGCCCGCTGCGCACGGTGATGGACTGCGCGACGACCCTGCCCTTCGACGAGGCGCTGGCGGTCGCCGACTCGGCACTGAGGTCGCGGCGGCTCACGCAGGCGGATCTGCTGATGGCGGCCGAGCGCCTGCCCGGACGCGGACGGGATGCGGCACTGGAGGTGGCCTGGTTCGCCCGGGAGCGACCGGCCAACGCCTTCGAGTCCGTGATCCGTGCAGTCTCGCTCGACGTCCCGGGGCTGCGACTCGTGCCTCAGGTGCGACTGCTCGTCGGTGGCCGGCGGATCCGGCCGGACCTCGTCGACCGGGAGCTGCGGCTCGTCGTCGAGGGCGACAGCCGCGAGTTCCACACGAGCGAGCGGGCCATCGATGCCGACTGCTGGCGCTACGACGAGCTGGTCCTCGACGACTGGCTCCTCATCAGGGTCTCGTGGGTGCAGGCGATGTTCCAGCAGGAGTGGGTCGCCTCCGTGCTGACCCGCGCGGCCACCCGACAGGACCTCAGGCTGGGGGGTGACCTGCTTCGCCGTCGCGGCCCCCTCCGCCGACCGACGACCATTGGTCGTGCCTGACCCGCACCACCCGCGTGTCGTGCCGGTGTGTCGTCGCGTGTCCGCGACCAACGGTCGTCCGTCGGCAGTGGCGCCCACGGCCGATGGCGTATGCCGGGTGGCTCAGCCCCGCTGGTAGGCGAGCTCGCCGCCCACCCACGTCTGCAGCACCACGGTGTCGCGGATGTCGCCCGCCGAGGCCTCCTCGAGCGCCCACAGGTCGCGGTCTACCGCGACGAGGTCGGCGAGCTGGCCGGGCACGAGGCGGCCGACGTCGGTGCGCCCGACCGACTCGTGCGCGGCGACGGTGAAGGCGTGGACGGCCTCGGTGAGGGTGACCCGCTCCTCCGGCCGCCAGCCGCCGAGGGGCTGGCCGTCGGCCCGCTGACGGGTGACGGCGGCGTGGAGGCCGTAGAAGGGGTTGGGGTCCTCGACGGGCGCGTCCGAGCCGAAGGCCACCCGCACCCCGGCGTCGAGGAAGCTGCGCCAGGCGTAGGAGGCGAGGCGACGCGGGCCGATGATCTCGTCGGCGAGCTCGAGGTCGGCGGTGCAGTGAGTCGGCTGCATCGACGCGACGACGTCGAGGGCGCGGAAGCGCGGGATGTCGACCGGCAGCACGTGCTGGGCGTGCTCGATGCGCAGCAGGCTGTCGAGACCGTCGGCCCGCACCGCCTCGAACGTGCCGAGCACGAGCCGGTTCGCCTCGTCGCCGATGGCGTGCGTGACGACGTCGAGACCGTTGCGTGCGGCCAGCAGAGTGCGCTCGAGCAGCACGTCGTAGGGCATCGCGGCGATGCCGCAGCCCTCGTGGCCGATGAACGGCTCGGTCATGTGGGCCGTGTGCGAGCCGAGCGCGCCGTCGCTGAAGAACTTGACGGGGCCGACGCGGAAGACGTCGTCGCCCTGGCCGGAACGGCGGCCCTCCTCGATCGCGAGCTCGAGGTCGGGGTCGCGCGTGCACTTCGTGACGCGCAGCCGCAGGGCACCGTCCGCGTGCAGCTCGGCGTAGGCCGCGCGGGCGTCCTCGCCGTCGATGTCGGTGATGCTCGTCAGGCCGACGGAGAGGAGCCAGTCCTGACAGCGCTCGAGCCAGGGGCGCAGCGGGGACTCCTCGCGCGGGATGACGTCGAGCAGCTCCTGCGCCGACTCCCGGAGGATGCCGGTCGGCTCGCCCGACGCGTCGCGCACGATCTCGCCGCCGACGGGGTCGGGGGTGTCACGGGTGATCCCGGCCTGTTGCAGTGCAAGGGAATTGGCCCAGATCGTGTGGCCGTCGACGCTCGACAGCGCTGCCACGCGGTCGCCCGAGACGGAGTCGAGCGCGTGGCGGTCGGGCTGCTCGGGGACGGCCCAGCGGTTGTGGTTCCAGCGTCCGCTGTGCAGCCACTCGCCCTCGGGCAGCCCCTCGGCGTGGGCGCGCACGAGCTCGAGCGTCTCCTCGAGCGACCGGGCCTCGCGCAGGTCGACGGACGACAGGTCGCGCGAGAGCCACTCGGTGTGGATGTGGGCGTCGTGCAGGCCGGGCATGACGAGCGCGCCGGGGAGGTCGACGGTGTCGGTGCCTGCCCCAGCAGCCTCGACGGCCTCGGCGCCGACCGCCACGACGCGGCCGTCCTCGACGAGCAGCGCGTCGGTCCAGGGGTCACCGGCGTCGCCGGTCCAGATGCGTTCGTGGCGGAACAGCGTGCGGCTCATGCGGTGGGCACCAGGATGAGCTTGCCCGTCGTGCGGCGACCCTCGAGGGCTTCGTACGCCGCGGCCGCCTCGGCCAGCGGGTATCGACCGCCGACGTCGATCTTCAGGGAGCCGTCGGCCACCGCGCCGAGCACCTCGCCGGCCCGCCACTCGTACTCCGCGCGCTCGGCGACGTAGTGCGCCAGCGTCGGACGCGTCAGGAAGAGCGACCCGCCGCTGTTGAGGCGCTGGATGTCGAAGGGGGGCACCTGCCCGCTCGCCCCGCCGAAGAGGACCATCGTGCCGCGCGGGCGCAGCGAGGCGAGCGACGCGTCGAAGGTCGACCTCCCGACCCCGTCGTAGGCCACGTCGACCCCGCGTCCGGCAGCCTCGCGGACCGCGCCCGCGAGGTCGTCGACGGTCGAGTAGTTGACGAGGTGCTGGGCACCGAGCGCCCTGGCGACCTCGAGCTTCTCGTCGGACCCGGCCGTCGCGACGACGGTCCCGCCGCGGGCCGTCACCATCTGCACGAGGAGCTGCCCCACCCCACCCGCCGCGGCGTGCACGAGGGCGATGTCACCGGGGCCCACGGCATACGTGCTCGTGACGAGGTAGTGGGCCGTGAGGCCCTGCAGCATGGCGGCGGCCGCGATCTCGAGGTCGACGCCGTCGGGGACGGGGACGAGGAGGTGGGCGGGCTTGTTGACGAGCGTCGACTCGCTCCCGGTCGCCTGGCACCACGCGACCCGGTCACCGACGGAGAGGTCGGTGACGCCCGGGCCGACGGCCGTGACGGTGCCGGTGCCCTCCTCGCCGAGGACGAAGGGGGTCGGCACGGGGTAGATGCCCTGGCGCTTGTAGACGTCGATGAAGTTGACGCCGGCGGCGGCCACCTCGACCTGGACCTCACCCTCGGCAGGGTCGGGGAGGTCGTGGTCGCGCACCTGCAGGACACTGCGGTCGCCGGGCTCGGAGACGAAGACGCTGGTCGCTCGGTTCATGCTCGCCACCCTACGACCGCCGCCGCCTCCTCCTCGGGCCGGTGGGCCCGTCGGACCCGGCCTCGCCGATGCGCACGAGCAGTGCCACCTCGTCCTCGAGCGCCGTGAGGAGTGCCTCGGGGTCGGGGACGACGGACTCGTCGGCCATGATCCCGATGCGCACGGCGTCGGCGTAGGTGACGATGCAGAAGCCGAGCGTGTGCCGCCCCGACCCGGGCACCCAGCCGAGCACACCGGTGACCGCGACGCCGCCGAGGTAGCGGACCTCCCGCGGTCCGGCGACGTTGGTCGTCACGCCGATCGCCTTGTCGGCGAAGAAGTCCACGACCCGACGCTCCAGCGTGGCGGGGAAGCGGCCGATGACGGAGATGAGGGCGAAGGTGAGCGCCGCCTCGGGCGAGGCCTTGAGCCAGTCCATCCGTGCCTTCGACAGGGCGAGGCGCCCGAGGGGCGTGGCGTCGCGGCTCGGGAAGCGCAGGAAGACGAGCGCGAAGCGGTTGCCGAGCTCGCGGGGGAGCGGCTCGTCGAGCGGCCGGACGTTGACGGGCACCATCGTCACGAGGTCGACAGGCTCTCGGCCACGCTCGTCCTGGTAGGTGTGCAGGGCGCCCGCGACGGCGCTGAGGAGCACGTCGTTGAGCGTCGCACCGACGAGGCGGCCGGCCTGCTTGAGCCCGGGAAGGGGGAGTGGCTCGGTCCACACGAGGCGCTTGCGGTGGCCCGGGACGCCGCCGACGACACTCCTCGGGTTCGTGGTCAGCAGCAGGTCGGAGACGACCTGTCCGGTGCGGAGGGCCAGTCCGGCGGCGTCCGTCACGGCGGCCCGGGCGCCTTTGGTGCGCAGACGGTTCCAGCCCGACAGGGTGGTCGCCCGGGCGAGCCGGAGACCCGACGCGACGGCCCCGGCCCCCGCGTTCGACGACGCGGCGAGGGGCAGGGTCGCGAGGTCGGTGGTCGCCGGCGGTCCGACGAGGTCGCCGGGCCGGCCATCGGCGTCCTCGGTGAGGCCGAGCAGCACCCGGGTCAGGGCGATGCCGTCGGCCAGCGCGTGGTGGATGCGGAAGACGAGCGCGGCGCCCGGCCCGTGACCGTCGACGAGGTGGACCTCCCAGAGCGGGCGGGAGCGGTCGAACGGGCGAGGCAGGTGCTCCTCGACGTACGCCTGCAGCTCGGCGTCCGCGTCAGCCGGGGTCCCCGCGCCGGAGAGCGTCACCCGCGTCACGTGCCGCGCCAGGTCGAAGTCCGGGTCGTCCTCCCAGCGGTGCCCGGACGGCCCCCGGCGCCGCCTCGCACGCTGGCTGAAGACGGGGTAGGGCTCGATGATCCGCTCGCGGACCACGTCGAGCACTCGGTCCCAGTCGGGCACCGACTCGAGCAGGACGACCGAGACGATGACCATGAGGTTGGTCGGGCGGTCCATGTTGAGCCAGAGGACGTCGGCCGACCCCATCCGCCGCGGCGGGCGTGCCACCTACGGGCCCGCCAGTCGCGAGAGCGCGTCGCCGTCGAGGCGGAAGGTCGTCCAGTCGTCGAGGGACCGAGCGCCGTGGGCGCGGTAGAAGTCGATGGACGGGGTGTTCCAGTCGAGCACCGACCACTCGAGCCGGGTCCAGCCGCGCTCGACGCAGATCGCGGCGAGCCGGGCGAGCAGGGCCTTGCCGAGGCCGTGCCCGCGCTGCTCGGGGTCGACGAAGAGGTCCTCCAGCCAGATGCCGGCCCGGCCGGTCCACGTCGAGAAGCTCCGGAACCAGATCGCCATGGCGACGACCGAGCCCTCCCGCACCCCTACGAGGGCGTATGCCGTGGGGTCGCCGTGGGCGGGGAAGAGGGCTTCGCGGAACTGCTCGGGCGTCGCCGTGGCCGACTCGGGCTCCTTCTCGTAGGTCGCGAGCCCCCGGACGAGGCGGATGAGGTCGGGTACGTCGTCGGCCGAGGCCTCACGGATCAGGAAGTCGCTCACGGCGCCATCCTCTCCCGTCGCGCGTGGCTGTGCGTCGTGGTCCGGTGCTGTGGGTGGTTCGACGTAGGCTTGGTCGATCATGAGCACGCTCTTCGACGACCTCCCCATCCCCGGTTTCGAGCACGGTCAGGGCGCGCCCTCCGGCGGGTCCGGGCGCCCCGGGCGTGGCGCGGACGTCACCGACCAGGGCGTCCCCACGTGGGCCGAGGCCGCGGCCCGCGGCGGCGTCGAGACGGCACCGCAGGGACGCGCCGACCTCGACCCGACGGTCCTGCTCGAGGGGCTCAACCCCGAGCAGCGCGAGGCCGTCGTCCACGAGGGCACGCCGCTGCTCATCGTCGCGGGTGCCGGCTCCGGCAAGACCCGTGTGCTGACGCACCGCATCGCGTGGCTGCTCGGCGAGCGGGGGGCCCAGCCGGGCCAGATCCTCGCCATCACCTTCACCAACAAGGCCGCGGCCGAGATGCGCGAGCGTGTCGAGGCGCTCGTCGGGCCCCGCGCGCGCGCCATGTGGGTCATGACCTTCCACTCGGCCTGCGTGCGGATCCTGCGCCGCGAGGCCGCCAAGGTCGGGATGAAGTCGACCTTCTCGATCTACGACGCCGCCGACAGCCAGCGCCTCATGAGCCTCGTGCTGCGCGACCTGGACCTCGACCCGAAGCGCTACCCGCCCCGCGGCTTCTCCCACCAGGTGAGCAACCTCAAGAACGAGCTCATCGACGAGGAGACCTACGCCGCGCAGGTCACCGAGGGCAACCACTACGAGCGCACCGTCTCCGACGCGTACACCCAGTATCAACGCCGCCTGCGCCAGGCCAACGCCCTCGACTTCGACGACATCATCATGATGACCGTCAACATCCTGCAGGCCTTCCCCGACGTCGCCGAGTACTACCGCCGCCGCTTCCGCCACGTCCTCGTCGACGAGTACCAGGACACCAACCAGGCCCAGTACCAGCTCATCAAGGAGCTCGTCGGTGAGGTCAAGGGCCCCGAGGGCGCCTACGCCGTGCCGCCGGCCGAGCTGTGCGTCGTCGGCGACTCCGACCAGTCGATCTACGCCTTCCGCGGTGCGACGATCCGCAACATCCTCGAGTTCGAGAACGACTACCCCGACGCCCGCACGATCCTGCTCGAGCAGAACTACCGCTCGACCCAGCGCATCCTGCGAGCGGCCAACTCCGTCATCGAGCGCAACGAGGGCCGCCGCGCCAAGAACCTCTGGACCGACTCCGGCGACGGCGCGATGATCACCGGCTACGTCGGGGACAACGAGCACGACGAGGCCGCCTTCGTGGCCAAGGAGATCGACGACCTCGCCGACCACGGCGTCAAGCCCGGCGACGTCGCCGTCTTCTACCGCACCAACGCCCAGAGCCGCGCCATCGAGGAGGTGCTCGTGCGGGTCGGCCTGCCCTACAAGGTGGTCGGCGGCACGCGCTTCTACGAGCGGCGCGAGGTCAAGGACGCCCTGGCCTACCTCCGGGTCGTCTCCAACCCCATCGACACCGTCAACCTGCGGCGCATCCTCAACACCCCCAAGCGCGGCATCGGCGACCGCGCCGAGGCCTGCGTGGCGGCCCTCGCCGAGCGCGAACGCATCCCGTTCGTCGCAGCGCTCGGTCGGGCCGAGGACGCCCCGGGCATCGCCACCCGTTCGGTCGCGGCCATCCAGGGCTTCACGGCGCTCCTCGAGAAGCTCCGCACCTCCTACGAGGCCGACGACAGCGTCGCGGCCCTGCTCGAGATGACGCTCGAGGAGAGCGGCTACCTCGCCGAGCTGCGCGCGAGCCACGACCCGCAGGACGAGACCCGCGTCGAGAACCTCGCCGAGCTCGTCGCCGTCGCGCAGGAGTACGACGACCGCCGCGCCACCGAGCTCGAGGAGTCGGGCGGCGAGCTGGCGCCGGGCGTCGAGCCCGAGGACGTCGGTCCCGCAGGCGCGCTCGAGGAGTTCCTCGAGCAGGTCTCGCTCGTCGCCGACGCCGACGAGATCCCCGACGAGCCCGAGGCCAAGGCGCAGGGCGTCGTCACCCTCATGACGCTCCACACGGCCAAGGGCCTCGAGTTCCCCGTCGTCTTCCTCACCGGCATGGAGGACGGCACGTTCCCGCACATGCGCGCGCTCGGCGACCCCAAGGAGCTCGAGGAGGAGCGCCGGCTCGCCTACGTCGGCATCACGCGGGCCCGTGAGCGGCTCTACCTCTCGCGCGCGGCCGTACGGTCCGCCTGGGGTGCGCCGCAGTACAACCCGCCGTCGCGCTTCCTCGACGAGATCCCGGGCGACCTGCTCGACTGGCAGCGGCTCGGCCCGTCGTTCAGTGGCGCCCGCGGCTCCGACCGTCCCGCCGTGGCGACGCTCGCGGCCCGCCCCGGGGTCCGCAGCGCCGGCAAGCGGCCGGTCATCGCGCTCCAGTCGGGCGACCGCGTCAGCCACGACTCCTTCGGCCTCGGCACCGTCGTGCGCGTCGAGGGCGACGGCGACAAGTCGATGGCACACGTCGACTTCGGCGCCGACACCGGCACGAAGCGCCTCCTGCTGCGCTACGCCCCGCTCGTCAAGCTCTGAGGTCGCGGGGCCCGCTGGGGTCGAGCTCGTCTCAGCCGATGGCGTATGCCGTGTGACCGGGCCCCCGCGTCAGCCGGGCTCCGTTGCGGCACAACGGCATACGGCATACGGCAGAGCAACTGCGGGCTCCGGCTCCGGCGGGACGGCAGATGCGACGCGGCCCGTCCCCCGAAGGGGACGGGCCGCGTGACGTGAGCGGGCCTCGTCAGAGGTAGACGCCGTGCTTGGCGAGCCAGGTGCGGGGCGCGACGGCGCCGCCGTCCTCGGGGTGGATCTCGAGGTGCACGTGCGGGCCGGTCGAGTTGCCGGTGCTGCCGCTGTAGGCGATGCGCTGACCGGGGGAGACCTCTTCGCCGACGGACACGAGCAGGCGGCTGTTGTGCGCCATCCACGAGACGGTGCCGTCCCAGTAGCGGATCTTGACCATGTTGCCGTAGCCCTCGTTGGACCATCCGGCGAAGACGACGGTGCCGCTCGAGAGGGCCCGGACCGTGCTGCCCGTGGGGCACGCGAGGTCCTGGGCGGGGTGCATCTTGCCCCAGCGGAAGCCGAAGCCCGAGGTGAGGGTGTAGCCGGCGACCGGGGAGACCCAACGGTGGGCCTTGGCGATGGCGCGCTCGCGGGCGGCCGCCTTGGCCTTGGCGGCGGCCTCGGCCTTCGCCTTCTCGGCGGCGGCCTTGGCGGCCGCGGCCTTCGCCGCAGCGGCCTGGGCCTGCTCGGCGGTCTGCTCGGCGGAGGCGGTCGCGCTGACGATGAGCGACTTGGCGTCGCGGGCCATGTCCCGCGAGGAGCGGGCGCCCGACCGGTTCGCGGCGGCAGCAGCGACGACGTCGGGGTCTGCGGCCAGGCCGAGACCGGCGACCGAGTTGGAGACGTTCTTCATGGCAGCCGCCTCGGGGCTGAGCTGGCTCGCGCCGGCGTCGCGGATGACGAGGCCACCGGCGACGGTCGAGGAGAGCAGAGCAACGGGGACGACGAACTGTCGACCCCGTGAAGGCTTGGCTGCCGGCCTGTGCCGGCCGGTGTAACTGGATTTGGGCACGAAAGAACTACCTAACGGTCACAGATTGCGAGCCGCCAGCCTAACGTGACCATTTCGTTATCCAAAATCACGCCACGTATCTGGACGTCCCGGCGTCGCGGTGGAGGGCTCGCGACTGCGCTCGACACTAGGGCATGCCGAGCCCTCGGTGAAGGATTTGCACAGGCGGATCTGCGCGAATTCGCACCGTGACGTGACCGGCGTGTGACGTCGTCAACGCGTGGGTGCGACACGCCCCGCGGTGCTAGCACGACGGGCCGTCGACGTGCTAGTGCGCCGGCTCCCCAGCGAGCTGACGCCGGGCGTGACCGTCGCCCCCGAGGTGTCGAGGTGGGCGAGGGCCGTGGAGATCCCGTGCACGACGCTGCTCGTGATGGGCAGGCTCATGTGGCCGACGCCGTGCAGGGCGATGTTGTGCACGGTGAGGTCGTCGTGGTGCAGCGCGGCGTTGCGCTGGGGCACGACGACCTGGTCGAGGTCGGACCAGTAGACGAGGAACCGGGTCTGGCACTCCTTGACCGGGGCGGCGAGCTCGTCCATGAGGGCGCTGCCGGGGCGCAGCTGGCGGGTCAGGCCGTTGTTCCACGTGTAGGCGAGGTAGCTGCCCTGGTGCGGTGTGCCGAGCGTGACGAGGGTGTGCACGTGCTGGTCGCCACCGAGACGGGTCACGTAGTAGCGCGCGATGAGGCCGCCCATCGAGTGGCCGATGACGTGGATCCGCTCGTAGCCGGTCTCCTCGACGATGCGCTCGACCTCTGCGCCGAGGGCAGCCGCCGCGGCGCGGACGTCGCCGGTGAAGATGGAGTAGTTGATCGTCTCGATGCGCCCGAAGCCGCGGCGCACGAGCCCGCGCCGCAGGACGGTGAAGATCGACCGGTTGTCGACCATGCCGTGCACGAGCAGGATCGGCGTCTCGGCCGCCTCGACGTTCTGGATCGCGAGCCCACGCTGGCTCGGTGGCAGGTGCCCGAGCCGGTAGCCCTGGCGCCGGTCGCTGGCGCGCGACCCGAACAGCCCGAGCGGGTAGAGCCCGAGGTGCAGGCCCATCCACGTCGCCTCGAGGGCCGCGCCGGCGATCCCGGTCGGGGTCAGGAGCGCACCGGCCACCTCCCCGACGGCCGCGAGGAAGCCCCGAGGTCCCGACGCGTCACACGTCGGGGTGCCGGCCTGTCGCGGCGTCATCGCCGCCCGTGCTGCCACTGCCACGCCTCGAACGTACCCCGACCGGTGGGCGATGCATCACTATTGCGCGTCGCGTCTCGCGGGGCTGGCTAGAGTGCCCGGCATGAGCGAGTCCCTGGGCGCCGACGCCGTTGCCGTGACCGACGACGAGACCGCGGGCGCGACCGGAGCGGGGTCGACGTCGACCGACGTCATCCGCGTGGTCGTGGCCAAGCCGGGCCTGGACGGGCACGACCGGGGCGCCAAGGTCGTGGCTCGGGCGCTGCGCGACGCCGGCATGGAGGTCATCTACACCGGCCTGCACCAGACGCCCGAGCAGATCGTCGAGGCGGCCATCCAGGAGGACGCCGACGTCGTCGGGCTCTCGGTGCTCTCGGGCGCCCACATGACCCTCTTCGCCCGCGTCGTCGAGCTCCTCGCCGAGCGCGACGCGAGCGACATCATCGTCTTCGGAGGCGGCATCATCCCCGAGGACGACATCCCCGAGCTCGAGAAGCTCGGCGTGGCCAAGGTCTTCACGCCGGGCGCCACGACGATGGAGATCGTCGGCTGGGTCCGCGAGCACGTCCACGCCGCCTGACCGCCTGACCACCCCCGCGCTGGCCCGACGTTTCGCGCGCTCGACGCCCGAGCGCGCGAAATCTGACACGAGCTCGCAGAATTCTGCGCGCCTGATGCCTGGTTCGCGCGCCCGGACCCTCCCGGCCACTGTCCACACCCCACTGACCCGAGGCCTCGTCGTCCACAGCCGGCCGACGTCGCCTGCGCGCGACCACCTCGAGCCGACAGCCTGCGAGGGTGAACCTCGAGCTCATCGCCAGACACGGAGTCTTCAGCGCACGAGAAGCCCTGCGCGCCGGCATCGACGGACGGGCGTTGGCCCTGCTGTGCCGCCGCTCGACCTGCACGCGGCTGACCCATGGGTGGTATGCCGTGGGCGTCCCCGCGAGCGAGCGTGACCGTCACAGGCTCACGGCCATCGCGCTGTCCCGAGCCTACGAAGGGGCCGCCGTGGTGAGTCACTCTTCGGCGCTCGTCCTGCTCGGGTTGCCCCTGCACCGCGTCGACCTCGATGTCGTACACCTGACTCGCGTGAGGCCAGCCGACGCCGAGCCGCCTCAACCCTGGAGTGGTCAGTCGCGCCGTCGTTCCGGCCTCCTGGTCCACCGCGAGCAGGAGGGAGTCTCGTGGAGCGGTGTCGAGCCGGATGGTGCCCACGGGGAGACGGTCCCACTGGCACCTGTCGCGTACGCCGTCGTCGGTAGCGGGCTCGTGGGCGACCCCACGGGAGCCCTCGTGGCTGCCGACGCCGCCCTCGCCCGAGGTCTGCTGACGACCGAGTCGCTGTCCGGAGCCCTTGCCGACTTCGAGGGCCACCGGGGCGTGGGCCCCGTGCGCGCCGCGCTTCGGTGTGCGGACGCCCGTCACGAGTCTCCGGGTGAGTCACTCACGGCCTACGTCCTGCGTGGGCTCGGCCACGAGGTCGAGCCGCAGTTCACGGTGGTGACCGAGGGAAAGACCTACCGGGCCGACTTCCGGATCGCCGGCACCCGCGTCCTCGTCGAGTTCGACGGCAGGGTGAAGTACGCCTCGGGTGCCGGCGCCGTCCTCTTCGACGAGAAGCGTCGGGAGGACGCGCTGCGCCGGTCCGGGTGGGTCGTGGTTCGGCTCACCTGGTCCGAGCTCGCACGGCCGGAGCTCGTGCAAGGGCGCGTCCTCGAGGCCCTACGCCTGGCGGCCGTCGCCGCCTGAAAGGGTGCACGTCGTCGGCGCCGCCACTGACGCGTGACTCACCCGGCATACGCCCGGATCGCGCGCTCACACCAGAAGCGCGCGATCCGCCGACGGGGCGCGCGAAAAGTCCCGCGCACTCGGTGTGTTTCGCGCGCTCGCACCAGAAGCGCGCGAAACGGAGGCAGCGGAGGGGGAGGTGGCGGTGTGATCTTCGTCCGGTCGCGCGCACCCGATGACGTCGCCACAGGTCAGAGCCACTAGAGTCCGAGGGACAGCCTGATTCGGTTGCGCCTCGGCGCAGGGCACGTCCGAGCGCGAGAGCGTGAGCACGTGAGCCCCGGGACGCCGCAGCGACGCGATCGACGACGATTCGAATCGACGACGAGGACGGACCCCACCCGTGGATCTCTTCGAGTACCAAGCCCGCGACATGTTCGAGAAGCACGGGGTGCCCGTGCTGGCCGGCGCCATCGCCACCACCCCTGAGCAGGCCCGAGCGGCCGCTGAGCAGATCGGACCGAAGTCGGGCGGTGTCACCGTCGTCAAGGCGCAGGTGAAGACCGGCGGCCGCGGCAAGGCCGGTGGCGTCAAGGTCACGAAGAGCCCCGAGGAGGCGCAGGCCGCCGCCGAGGCGATCCTCGGGATGGACATCAAGGGCCACACCGTGGGCACCGTGATGATCGCCCAGGGCGCCCGCATCGCCGAGGAGTACTACTTCTCCGTGCTGCTCGACCGCGCGAACCGCACCTACCTCGCGATGTGCTCCAAGGAGGGCGGCATGGAGATCGAGCAGCTCGCTGTCGAGCGCCCGGAGGCCCTGGCTCGCATCGCCGTCGACCCCAACACGGGCATCGACGCCGCCAAGGCGCAGGAGATTGTCGACGCCGCCGGCTTCGACGACGCCGACAAGGCCGCGATCGCCGACGTCATCCAGAAGCTGTGGACCGTCTACCGCGAGGAGGACGCGACGCTCGTCGAGGTCAACCCGCTCGTCAAGACCGAGGACGGCCAGATCGTCGCCCTCGACGGCAAGGTGACCCTCGACGAGAACGCCGGCTTCCGCCACCCGGACCACGAGGCGCTCGAGGACACGGCCCACGCGGACCCGCTCGAGGCAGCGGCCAAGGAGAAGGACCTCAACTACGTCAAGCTCGACGGCTCCGTCGGCATCATCGGCAACGGCGCGGGTCTCGTCATGAGCACCCTCGACGTCGTCGCCTACGCCGGTGAGGAGTTCGGCGGCCAGAAGCCGGCCAACTTCCTCGACATCGGTGGCGGCGCGAGCGCCGAGGTCATGGCCAACGGCCTGCACATCATCCTGTCGGACCCCCAGGTCAAGAGCGTCTTCGTCAACGTCTTCGGTGGCATCACCTCCTGCGACGCCGTGGCCAACGGCATCGTCGGTGCGCTCGACGCCCTCGGTGACGAGGAGGACCGTCCGCTCGTCGTGCGCCTCGACGGCAACAACGTCGAGGAGGGTCGCCGCATCCTCCAGGAGCGCAACCACCCGCTCGTGACGATCGAGCCGACGATGGACGGCGCCGCGCGCCGCGCCGCCGAGCTCGCCGCCGGCCCCGCCGCCAACTGACCCCCGAGCCACAGAAGAGAGAACGACGAACATGGCTATCTTCCTCAACGCCGACTCGAAGGTCATCGTCCAGGGCATGACCGGGTCCGAGGGCATGAAGCACACCCAGCGCATGCTCAAGTCGGGCACCGACATCGTCGGCGGCGTCAACCCCCGCAAGGCCGGCACGACGGTCGACTTCGAGGGCGGCGTCTCCGTCCCCGTCTACGGCACGGTCAAGGAGGCTGTCGAGGCCACCGGCGCCAACGTGTCCGTGATCTTCGTGCCCGCGCAGTTCACCAAGGCCGCGGCCGTCGAGGCGATCGACGCCGAGATCCCGCTCGCCGTCGTCATCACCGAGGGCGTCGCCGTCAAGGACACCGCGGAGTTCTACAACTACGCCAAGGACAAGGGCACGACGCGCATCGTCGGCCCGAACTGCCCCGGCCTCATCACCCCGGGCGTCAGCAACGCGGGCATCATCCCGGCCGACATCTCGGGCACCGGCCGCATCGGCCTCGTCTCGAAGTCGGGCACGCTGACCTACCAGATGATGTACGAGCTGCGTGACTTCGGCTTCAGCTCGGCCGTCGGCATCGGTGGCGACCCGATCATCGGCACGACGCACATCGACTGTCTCGAGGCGTTCCAGAACGACCCCGACACCGACGCGATCGTCATGATCGGCGAGATCGGTGGCGACGCCGAGGAGCGTGCGGCCGCCTACATCAAGGACCACGTGACGAAGCCGGTCGTCGGCTACGTCGCCGGCTTCACCGCCCCCGAGGGCAAGACGATGGGCCACGCCGGCGCCATCGTCTCCGGCTCGTCGGGCACCGCGCAGGCCAAGAAGGAGGCCCTCGAGGCCGCCGGCGTCAAGGTCGGCAAGACGCCGACCGAGACGGCCGACCTCATGCGCGAGATCATGAAGGACCTCGCGAAGTAAGCTGCGCGACAAGCGATCTCGAGCGGGCGGTCACCCTCGGGTGGCCGCCCGCTTCGCTGTCCTCGGAGGGCGTATGCCGTGTGGTGAGCCCGGCGCCCACGGTGCCCGCGAGCGTGGCCCGGCGGGACGGCATACGCGATCCGGTCAGCAGGCCATGAGGCCGATGACGTAGCCGCGGGCGCGCAGCTTCGGGATGAGCAGGTCGACCGCGGCCACGGTCTGGGACCGATCGCCGCCGCCGTCGTGGAGCAGGATCCGCGAGCCCGGACGCACCGCGGCGAGGACGCGGCTCACGATCACCGAGGTCCCAGGTCGCGACCAGTCGCGCGGGTCGACGGTCCAGAGGATCTGGCGCTGGCCACGGTTGGCGATGATCGTCGCGATGCGCGAGTTCGTCGCCCCGTAGGGCGGGCGCACGCAGCGCGGCCGGTAGCCGAGCGCCGACTCCATCCGGTTCAGCTGGGACGTGACGGCCGAGCTCGACAGGGTCGTGAGGTCGGGGTGGCTCCACGTGTGGTTGCCGATGAGGTTGCCGTAGGTGCGCAGGCTGCGGGTGATGGACGGGTACCACGAGACGTTCTGGCCGACCTCGAAGAAGACGGCGTGCACGCCGTACTTCCGCAGGACGGACAGCATCCTCGGGGTCCACGTCGCGTGCGGCCCGTCGTCGAACGTGAGGTAGACGGTGCCCACGTAGGCCACGGGCACGGAGTCGACCTCGACGGGCGCGGTGGCGACGACGCCGGGTGGCGTGGACGAGGTGGGGGTCGAGGCGGTCGGGCCGCCGGCGGTGACGGTGAGGGCGAGCACTGCCAGGAGGGTCGCCAGCAGGTGGAGGTTTCTGCTGCTCATGATGGGTCATCCCTTTCACCTCCATCGTCCCTCTGCCGGGCCGGGGGCGCGTGGGTTCGGGGCTGATCCGTGCCTCACATCCGGCGCTCTCGGTGCCCATCGGCGTGGGTGCTCGCTCCGCGGCGGCGATCTTGTGACCATGGGAGCGACCCCGCACGAGCCGCAGGACCCGCAGCGCAGGAGTGAGACCACTGGCCCCGCCGAGCACGACCACGACGTCGACGACCACGTCGGCGACCTCGTCGACCAGCCCGTCGACGGCGATGCCGGCCGCCCTGCGCGCCGGCGCCCTCGCCGCCGTCGGCACGTGGGCGGTCGTCGTCCTGCCCGCGCTCATCGGCTGGGTGGCCGCGCCCGAGAGCTCGGTCGGGTGGTTCTCGGCCGTCTCGGTCGCCAGCGCCGTCTGGTTCCTCGGCCACGGCCAGTCCGTCGGCGCCGGCGACGTGTCGATATCCATGACACCGCTGGTCCTCCTGCTCGTCTTCGTCCTCATCGCCTACCGCTGGGCCCGTCGTCTCGCGGCGACCGAGCGGCTGCGTGTGGGTGCGGGCGACTGGAGCCGCGTCGCGCAGTGGGGCGTCGTGCCGGGCTTCGTCATCGGCTACGGCCTCGTGTCGGCGGTCTTCGCGCTCTTCACCCTCGGGGGTCCGGCGACGCCCGGAGCCGCCGCCGTCGTGGGGTCCCTGCTCGTGCCGCTCTCGGCGCTCGGCTTCGTCATGCTCCGGCCCGACGACGAGACCGCGCCGGCGTTCGTGCGCACGTGGTTCCGTCGCGGCCCGACGTGGCTGCCGACGGTGTGGCGCACCGGCTGGCGCGGCGCGGGCGTGCTGCTCGCCCTCGGCTTCGTCGTCGTCGTGGTGCGACTCGTCGTGTCGTGGTCCACCGTCGCCGACACCCAGGACCAGTACGGCGCCAACCTCGGCGCGGTCGTCGTCATCGCGCTCGCGCAGCTCGCCCTCCTCGGCAACGCGGCCACGTGGGCGCTCTCGTTCCTCGCCGGCCCGGGCTTCCAGGTCGCCCTCGGCTCGACGATCTCGGCCGGCGCCGCCCAGCCCGGGCTGCTGCCGCTCGTGCCCGTCCTCGGCGCCCTGCCGCAGGCCGGCGACTACCCGGCGGCGATGTATGCCGTCGTGCTGGCCCCCGTGCTCGTCGGCGTCTGGCTCGGTCGCCGGGTCGATGCCGAGCTCGAGTTCTTCGGCAACGTGCGGGCCCGGCTGTCGGCCACCGCTGTCGCGGCGGTCGTCGCGGTCGCGGTCGTCATCGTGCTCACGGCGCTCGGCAACGGTGCGGTCGGCGTCGACCGCCTCTCGGCCGTCGGCGCGCACCTGTGGTCGTTCGCGGCGGCCCTGACGGCTGAGGTCGTCGGTGGCGCGCTGCTCTTCGCGGGCGTGCTCGTGCTGCGAGAGCGTCGTGGCGAGGAGCCCGAGCGCGAGCAGCCGCCGGTGGAGGCCGCGGAGGCCGGGCCCGAGGCGGACACCTCGACGTCCGACGAGGGCTGACGAGGGCTGACGAGGGGGGAACGGCCGACCGGGTCGGGCGCTCAGCGCACGACGAAGCCCATCATCCCGGCGTCCCTCATCTGCGCGCAGTCGCCCTCGGCGATGCTCGTCTGAGCGCCGGCGACGCACTCCTCGTAGGCGCGGACCGAGTCGTAGAAGACGACCTGGAGCGCCAGCGTCGACAGCAGCATCGCGGAGATGACGAGCGTCACGACCGGCCACACCTTCTCCTTGCCGCCGCGCGTCGACAGGAAGCGGAGCAGGCGCACCGTCAGCACGACCGCGAGCACGAGCGGCATGACGGCGACGAAGCGCTTCGGGAGCGGGAGATACATCGCCACGAGGCCGAGCAGGACGAGGAGCGCGACGGGCAGGGTGCGCTTCGCCTTCTCACGGGCGAACGCGATCTCCTGCTCCTGCTGCGGCTCGGTCATGCGGTCCATCCTCGCCCATGGATGAGCCCGGACCCGCATCGGGCCGCAGCGCTACACTCCGGCGCGTGACGACCGACGCCCTCGCCAGCACGTCCGTGACGACCGACGGCGCGGTGCCCGTCGTCGTCCTGGTGTCAGGCTCCGGCACGCTGCTGCAGGCCCTGCTCGACGCCTCGGCCGACCCGGCGTACGGCGTGCGGATCGCCGCGGTGGGGGCCGACCGCCCGTGCGCGGGGCTCGAGCGGGCCGAGCGGGCCGGCATACCGACCTTCGTCGTGCGCCCGGCCGACTTCGAGGACCGCGCCGCGTGGGACCTCGCCCTGGCCGAGCAGGTCGCCGCGGCCGGACCGCGCTTCGTCGTCACGGCCGGCTTCATGCGGATCCTCGGCCCGGCGACCCTCGGGGCGCAGCCTGTCGTCAACACCCATCCCGCCCTCCTGCCGAGCTTCCCCGGGGCGCACGGCGTGCGCGACGCGCTCGCGTACGGCGTCAAGGTGACCGGCACGACGTGCCACGTCGTCGACGCCGGCGTCGACACCGGACCGATCATCGAGCAGCGGGTCGTCGCGGTCGAGGACGACGACACCGAGGAGAGCCTGCACGAGCGGATCAAGGTCCAGGAGCGCGACCTGCTCGTCGACGTCGTGAGCCGGCTCGCGCGCGAGGGCTTCGCCGTCGACGGTCGACGAGTTCGGATCGGGCGGGGCTGACCGCTACGCTGGTCGCACACGACTGGCGCGGGTGGGACACCACCGGGGAGTGACGTCGGGAGCATCGACCGCCTGGGTGCCTCGCGAGAACGGATGCCGTCCGGCCAGACCGACCGGACGCGCCGCGACCGATGTCACCGAACCAGGAGTGCACCCATGACCGCTGCCCCGTCCGCCGCGCCGTCCACCGACACCGACGGCCGCCGCCCGATCAAGCGGGCCCTCGTCTCCGTCTACGACAAGTCCGGCCTCGACGAGCTGGCCCGGGCCCTCGACGCCGCGGGGGTCGCCATCGTCTCGACCGGCTCGACGGCGAAGACGATCGCCGCCGCGGGGGTGCCCGTGACGCAGGTCGAGGAGCTGACCGGCTTCCCCGAGTGCCTCGACGGCCGGGTCAAGACGCTGCACCCCAGGGTGCATGCCGGCATCCTCGCCGACACGCGCAACGAGGACCACATGCAGCAGCTCGCCGACCTCGGCGTCGAGGCCTTCGACCTCGTCGTCGTCAACCTCTACCCCTTCCGCGAGACCGTCGCGTCGGGCGCCAGCGAGGACGAGTGCGTCGAGCAGATCGACATCGGCGGCCCGTCGATGGTGCGCGCCTCCGCCAAGAACCACGCGAGCGTCGCCATCGTGACGAGCCCGGCGGCATACGCCCACGTCACGGAGGCGCTGGGCGCAGGCGGCTTCACGCTGGCCGAGCGTCGTCGCCTCGCGGCCGAGGCGTTCGTGCACACCGCGAGCTACGACAACGCCGTCGCGAGCTGGATGGGCAACGTCGTCGCCGACACGAGCGACGGCACCGGCTTCCCGGCCTGGACGGGCGCGACCTTCGACCGCGCAGCGGCGCTGCGCTACGGCGAGAACCCGCACCAGAGCGCGGCGCTCTACCGCCACTGGCGTCCCGGCGTGGCGAGCGCCGAGCAGCTGCACGGCAAGGAGATGTCCTACAACAACTACGTCGACACGGACGCCGCCGTGCGTGCCGCGCACGACCACGGCGACCAGCCGACCGTGGCGATCATCAAGCACGCCAACCCGTGCGGCATCGCCGTGGGCGGCACCATCGAGGAGGCCTACGAGCGGGCCCACGCGACCGACCCCGTGAGCGCCTACGGCGGCATCATCGCGGCCAACCGGACCGTCACCGCGGCGATGGCGGCGGCTGCCAAGCCGGTCTTCACCGAGGTCATCATCGCGCCAGACTACGAGCCCGAGGCCCTCGAGATCCTCACGGCCAAGAAGAACCTCCGTGTCCTGCGCCTGCCCGCCGGGATGGCGCAGGCGGACGACCCGATCGAGACGCGCGCCATCAGCGGTGGCCTGCTCGTGCAGACCGTCGACAAGGTCGACGCCGTCGTGCGCGGCGAGGGTGACGCGGTCACCGGTGGCGACGACGCCGCGAACTGGCGGCTCGTCGCGGGTGAGGCCGCGGACGACGCGACGATCGCCGACCTGCAGTTCGCCTGGCGCGCGATCCGTGCCGTGAAGTCCAACGCGATCCTGCTCGCCAAGGACGGCGCCGCGGTCGGCGTCGGCATGGGCCAGGTCAACCGCGTCGACTCGTGCTACCTCGCCGTGCGACGCGCGGGGGAGGAGCGCGCCCGTGGCTCCGTCGCCGCGTCCGACGCGTTCTTCCCGTTCGCCGACGGCCTGCAGATCCTGCTCGACGCCGGGGTGCGCGCCGTCGTCGCGCCCGGTGGCTCGATCCGCGACGAGGAGATCATCGAGGCGGCCAAGGCCGCCGGCGTCACGATGTACTTCACGGGGACGCGCCACTTCGCGCACTGAGACTCCGATCGACGGCCACGCCCCACGCCCGGGTCGTGGCCGTCGTCGTCTCCACGCGGGCGTATGCCGTGTGCCGCGGCGGAGAGCCCGCGCGCCCATCTCCGCGGCGGGGTATGTCGTCTGGGCGGAGCTGGCCTGGGTGCTGGGCGGCTCAGCCGGCGCGGCGCAGCCCTCTCCGACCGAGGACGACGACCACCGTGGCCGCGACCACGACGGACAGGAGCAAGGCCGTGACCGAAGCCGCTGCGCCGACCGTCTCGTTGACGCTCCAGGCGACCCCGGCGACGATCGCGACCAGGGCGCAGGCTGCCGGGAAGACGCCGATGAGCACGACCTTCTCACGCGTCGTCCATCCGCGGGCGATCACGACGAGGACGGCGAGCACCGGCCACAGCGGCGGATAGAAGAGGGCGAAGAGCAGCTCGGCCGGGTGGGGGCCCGTGACGGCGAAGAACGTCAGCAGCAGCAGGACGAGGAAGCCGAGCACCATGACGACCACCGGCAGCCAACGCCGGTCCTGTGTGGGCGTCGCTGCGCCCGTGCGGGAGCCCGGATCCGCGGCACAGGCCTCGTCGGCGATCTGCTCGGGCGTGCCCAGCCCGGCGAGCGCGCTGCGGACCTGCTCGTCGTCCGCGTCGGCCGGGAGGCTGTCGTGGAGGTGCTCGCGCACGCCGGCGACGACCTCGGTCCGGGTTGCGGGCGGCGCGCCCTCGAGGAGGGCGTCGAGGTGCTGGAGATACGCGTCGACGCGGGGGTGGGTCTGGTTCACGGTCTGCTCCCTGTCTGCAGGTCGACGGCCGCGTCCACGGCGTCGCGGAATGGTGCCCACGTGCGGCGGAAGGCGTCGAGCGTCTCCCGTCCCGAGGCGGTGATCGCGTAGTAGCGGCGGGGCGGCCCCTCGGTCGACTCCTCCCACCTGGTCTCGACGAACCCGGCGGTCCGCAGCCGAGACAGCAGGGGGTAGAGGGTGCCCTCGCCGGTCATGAGGATGCCGTCGCGGGCGAGCCGGCGCGCGATGTCGAGCCCGTAGGTGGGCTCGTCGGCGACCATCGCGAGGACGCAGTGCTCGACCGCACCGCGACGGAGGTGCGTCAGGATGCGTTCGTCGCCCGGTACCATGCGACACAAGGTAGCGGCGCAGACGCTGGCCGGCAAGGACACGCCTCGCCGCCACCGTCGAGAAGCCACGTCGCGCCACCTCGGACGTGACGAGAGGCCAGCACTCGTCACCGAGAACTGGCCTCTCGACCGAACAAGGGGGGCCACGCGTGGTCTTTCGACGGTGTGGCGGTGGTGGAGGTGCGAGGTCAGCGGGTCCAGCGGTAGCCGGTGGGCTCGCCCTCGCCGAGGTCGACGATCGCGGCGACGGGGCCACCACCGTCGGGGCCCTGGTGGGCTGCCGACACGGACACGAAGACCGCCGGATCGCCGGTGACCGAGGCCGTGACGCCACCGACGGCCGACTTGATCTGGCGGTGCCAGTGCACGTCGGAGTCGTCGAGCATCGCGTTGCGCCGGCCGTGCACGGTGCCGTCCTGGCTCACCTCGCACTTGAGGAAGACGTTGACGAGCCGGCCCTGGATGTCGCTGCTGTGCGGGCGCTCCGGCAGGTCGAGCCCGGCGTCCTTGATCGCGCCCCAGACGCCGTCGGCGTCGAGCGCGTCCTGCATGACCGAGTGGCCGATGCGGTAGCGGCCACCGATGCCCGTCGTGTTGCCGACGACGACGACCTGCGCCTGGTCGAGCTCGACGCCCGAGCTGCACGAGGCCACCGACGAGAAGAGCGACCGGTCGTGCATGATGTCGGCGTCGGTCGGCATCTCGATCTCACCGAGGGCGACGGCGATGCCGAGGCCGGTCGTGCCGTTGGAGAGGTCCATCGACTCGTGCGTGTGCTCGGTCCAGACCTCGTGGCCGCGGGACTTCGCGTCGCGGATCGTGTGGATCGTCAGCAGCGGCGTCTTGGTCTGGACGTAGTGCACGTCGGCCGGGTCGGTGATGCCGGCGCGCTCCATGGCGACCTTCACCGCGTCGGCGACCTTCTGCACCATCGCGACGTAGCCGATCTCCTCGGGCTTGATCGGCTCGCTCATCGCGAAGCCGACCGTGAGCCGCGGCTCGTCGGACTGCTCGGCCTTGTCGGCCGGGACGGTGGCGAAGATCGTCGCGTGCGGGCTGATGATGCCGTCGGTGCCGCCGGACCACACGATCGGGACCTGCTTGACCTGCTTGGCCGGGGCGCCCTTCTCGACGAGGACCTCGCGGAAGGCGCGGTCGGCGATGATGCGCGTGTAGTCGTTGACGCCGCCGTTGCCCTCGGTCTTGCCGATGATGGCGACGACACGGCTCGCCTCCATGACACCGTCGTCGATGAGCTTCGCGAGCTCTGACGCGTCGGCGACCGAGTGGATGGGGACCTTGCGCACCTCAATGGCTTCGGGCACGTGAATCACCTTTCTCTTTCAGGGTTTTCGATGACGGTTCCGACGTGGCCGTCGATGGCCGGCGCGAGCTGCTCGAGGGCCGTGATGATCGAGCGCGACCCGCCCGAGCGGACGAAGCGCAGGGCGGCCTCGACCTTCGGGCCCATCGATCCGGACGCGAAGTGGCCGGCGGCGGCATACGCCTCCATGTCGTCGAGCGTGACCCGGCCGATGTCGTGGGCCCCGGGGGTGCCCCAGCCGGCGACGGCGTGTGCGACGTCGGTGGCGATGACGAGGACGTCGGCGTGGACGGCGCGGGCGAGCAGCGCTGCCGTGAGGTCCTTGTCGATGACCGCCTCGACACCGTGCACGCTGCCGTCGGCGGCACGCACGACGGGGATGCCGCCGCCGCCGGCCGTGACGACGACGTAGCCGGCGGCGAGGAGCGTGTGGAGCGTGTGCGTCTCGAGCACCTCGACGGGCTCGGGCGAGGCGACGACCCGGCGCCACCCCTTCTCGCCGCGGTCCTCCCAGCGCTCGCCGTGGTCGATGAGCGTCTGTGCCTGGTCGCGGGGGAGGAATCGCCCGATCGGCTTGGTCGGGTGCGTGAAGCCGGGGTCGTCGGCGTCGACGAGGGTGCGCGTGATGATGGCGGCGACGCGACGCTCGATGCCCCGGGCGGCGAAGGCGGCCTCGAGGGTGTCGAGCAGCGTGAAGCCGATCGTCCCCTGCGTCTGCGCGCCGCACCAGTCGAGCGGGACCGGCGGCACGACACTCGCGGCGAGCTCGTTCTTGACGAGGAGGTTGCCGACCTGGGGCCCGTTGCCGTGGGTGACGACGACCTCGTGCCCGGCGGCGACGAGCTCGGCGAGGTGGTGGCTCGCGGTGGCGATGGCCTCGCGCTGGGCCTGGGGTGTGGCGCTGCCGTCGGGCCCGGTCATGGCGTTGCCGCCCAGCGCCACGAGCACCCTCACGGCGCGTCCTCGGTCGTCATGGCGTGAGCCTAGGGAGCGCGGCCGAGCGGGCGCGTTGTCACCTCCTGCCCAACGCGGCCCCCGACATTGGCAGATGTATGCCGTCGGGTGCGGCCCGCGACCGTGCCGAGCCTGCCGGGTGGGCGGCAGCCGGGACGACGCGCGGCATACCGGTCGGGCGGGTACGAGGAACATAATGTCCGAGGGGGCGCCGTCCGGGGCGCCGCCGACCGAGCCGAGAGGTGGGGGACCGTGGGAGTCGGAGTCCTGCTCGCCGTCGTGGGGGCCATCCTGACCTTCGCGGTGCGGGCCAACACGTCCGTCATCAGCCTGCCCATCGTCGGCGTCATCCTCATGGTCGCGGGCGCCGCGCTCATCTGGCACGGGAGCAAGGGCACCCGGCGCAAGCGCATCATCACGCGTGAGGAGCGCCCCAGCGGCGCGACGACGCCGACGAGCACCGTGCGCCAGACCATCGAGGAACGCGACATCGACTGAGCGACAGGCCGGTCCGCGACCGGTCAGGAGCGGCTGAGCGCGTCCGCCCATGAGCGCGGCTCGCGTCCGAGGAGACGTCGTGCCGTCCTGGCGTCGCCGACGAGACCGCCGCGGTCGTAGGAGGCGAACATCGCCGACAGGTCGTCGCGCGCCTGGGACGTGAGGGACGCCCCGGGTCCGGCGACCCACTCGGCGAGCTCCACGCGTACGGCCTCGACGGGGTGCCCGAGCACGTCGGCCGCGACGCGGGCCTGCTCGCGCACCGAGAGCACCTCGGGGCCGGCGAGGTCGTAGGTCACGCCCTCGTGGCCGGGACAGGTCAGCACCGTCGCCGCGACCTCGGCCACGTCGTCGAGGTCGACGTTCGTGAACGGGACGTCGAGCGAGTAGGGGACCGCGAGCCGCCCGGCGTGGGCCGCGTCGAGGAGGTTCTGGTGGTATGCCGCCGGGCGCAGCACCGTGGCTCCCGGCACGTGGGTGCGCACGACCTTCTCGGCCTCGGCCTTGCGCAGGTGGTGCGGCATCGACGGGTCGTGCGGGTGCAGCACCGAGTGGAACACGAAGTGGGACAAGCCTGCCCGCGCTGCCGCGCCGGCGACCCGGTCGGCGATGGCGACCTCGTCCGGATGGACGTTGGGCGCGAGGTGGTAGACGGCGTCGACACCGGTCACGGCCTCGTCGAGCCCTTGCCCCGTCGAGAGGTCAATGACCGAGATCGACCGGGCCCCAACGGCATACGCTCTCTCGGCCCGTTCCAGCGAGCGAACGGCAGCGATCACGGTGACGCCCTGTGACGTGAGGGCGCGCGTGACGGCGCGGCCGGTCTTGCCGGCCGCGCCGATCACGAGGACCGTCGTCACGCTCAGACCCAGTCGACATCCGCCGCCGACCGTCCCGCGGCCAGCGTCGCGTAGCCGGGGCCACGGTCGAAGAACGGCTGCTCGTCCGCGCGGTCGCCGCGCAGCTGCTCACGCAGGGCGTCCGACGCGGCCGCGTCGATGACGGGCTCGTCGAGGTCCCCGGTGGCGACGACGCCGAAGTCGCGGCGCGCGCCCTCGAACGAGACCTTGCCCCAACGGAGGTCGCGCTCGACCTCGTCGTAGGGACGCTCGAGCGGGTCGCCCCAGCCGCCTCCACCGGTGGTCCGGATGCGGATGACCTGTCCCGCCTTGACGACCTCCGCGTCGGCGAGGGCGTCAACGGTGCGCTCCTCGGGTCCGCCCACGTCGACGGTGACCTCGAACGGGCGACCGGCCTTGCCGCCCTTGACGCCCCAGCACGCGAGGATCGACCGGTCGGCGATCGACATGAAGTGGGCGTCCTTGAGCATCCGGATGTGCTTCTCGTAGCCGAGACCGCCGCGGTGCCGGCCGGCTCCGCCCGAGTCGACGGCGAGGCCGAGGCGCTCGACGATGAACGGGAAGCGGCTCTCGGTGAACTCGGTCGGAAGGTTGCGGCTGTCGGGCACGACGTGGATCGTGTCCTCGCCGTCGGCGTAGTACCGCCCGCCCGAACCGCCGCCGAGCACCTCCCGCATGAGGTAGTCGTTGCCGTCGCGGTCCTTGCCGTAGACGCCGGTGTAGCGGATCGTCTCCTGGTCGGCCGGCATCTTGCCGTCGACGGCCTTGGCGACGACCCCGGCGAGAACGCCGAGCAGGCGCAGGATGACGAACGTGCGGGCGTTCGTCGGCGCGGGGTAGATCGGCGTGAGGAGCGTGCCCTTCTCGGGGAACTTCATCTCGATGAGCGGCACGATGCCCTCGTTGACGTCGAGCTCGGCCATCCGCTCGGGGGTGTCGGCGAGGTTGCGCAGGATCGGGGCGAGCCACTTCTTGAGGAAGTTGCCGCCGACGTAGTCGCCGCAGTGGTTGATCGGGCCCTTGGCCTGCGGCGCCGTGCCGGTGAAGTCGATGATGAGCTGGGGCCCGCCGTCACCGGGGCCGGGGCCTCCGGTCGACTGCTTGGTCAGGGTGATCCGCTGCGTGTGCAGCTTGGGCTCGTCGACGCCGTCGTGCTCGGCGTAGTCCTCCCAGACGTACGTGCCGTCGGGGATCTTGCTGAGGATCTCGCGACGGTAGGTCTCGGTCGTCTTGTCCAGGATCGCGTCGAAGGCGGCCTCGATCGTGTCGCGGCCGTAGCGCTCGAAGAGCTCGCCGAGACGCCGGGCGCCCATGAGGCAGGCCGAGCACTCGGCGTCGAGGTCGGCAGCGAGGCTGTCGGGCATGCGGCTGTTGCGCGTCATGATGCGCAGGGCCGCCTGGTTGGGAACTCCCTTGTCCCAGAGCTTGATCGGCGGGACCGAGAGCCCTTCCTCGAACACCGTCTGGGCGTTGCTCGGCATCGAGCCGGGCACGGCGCCACCGATGTCGTCGTGGTGGCCGAACGCCTGGACGAAGGCGACGACCTCGCCGCCGGAGAAGACCGGGACCGTGACGCAGAGGTCGGGCAGGTGGCCGATGCCACCCTCGGACTCGTAGACGTCGTTGTGGAAGAAGACGTCCCCCTCGCTCATCTCGGCGAGCGGGAAGTCGCGGGCGATCGGGTGGACGAGCGCGCTGTAGGAGCGACCCGTCAGCTTGCGCAGCTGACGGTCGTGGATGCCGGCCCGGAAGTCGTGCGCGTCGCGGATCATGGGAGAGCGGGAGGTACGGGCGATGGCCGTCTCGACCTCCATCTCGACGCTCGCGAGCGTGCCCTCGACGATCTCGACGAGGATCGGGTCGACGGTCGTGCCCTCGGGCGTCAGCCGGTTGCCGTGCTCGTATGCCGTGGGGAGCCCCGCGGGGTTCACCGAGGTGGCTTCGTGGCCGGAGCTGCCGGCGTCCGTGACGTGGGGGGCAGTGCCCTGCGACCCGGTGGCGGCGTCGACGGGGGCGAGGCGGGTGGCCGCGGTCTGGCAGGAGAAGCACATGTCAGGCCTCCGGGGTGGTCGTCGGGGCGGCGGTGGACCGGGTGATGACGAGGTTGCCGAGCGTGTCGACGCGGACGACGAAGCCGGGGTGGACCGGGACCGTCGAGCCGAACTCCTCGATGACCGCCGGGCCCTCGACGGTGTCGCCGGCGAGCAGGTCGGGCCGCCACCAGACGTCCGTGTCGACGTAGCCGGCATCCGCGTCGAAGCAGACCGGGCGGACGCTGCGGTGGGCACGCTCGCGCACGTCGGCCGCGCCGTGCGACGGCGCGAGGTCGCGCAGCTCGGGCCGCGTGATGGGGCCGACGCCGGTGACGCGGAGGTTGACCCACTCGACCTGCTGCGTCGGGTCGCCCCGGAAGTCGTAGCCGTAGAGCGCGCGGTGCTCGTCGTGGAAGCGCGAGGCGACGCCGGCGGCATATGCCTCGTCGATGTCGCCCTCGGGCGCGGCGACGCGGACCTCGTATGCCTGGCCGAAGTAGCGCAGGTCGACGGTGCGCGTGTAGCGGTGGCTCTCGCGCGGGAAGCCCTCGCCGTCGAGGGCGCTCGCCGCCTTGGCGGTGAGGTCGTCGAAGGTCTTCTGCACGGCGGCGTGGTCGAGCGCGTGGTGGCGCGCGACGGACGTCTGGACGTAGTCGTTCTTGACGTCGACGGTGAGCAGTCCGAAGGCGGAGACGTTGCCGGGGTTCTGCGGCACGACGACGCCGGCGAGGCCGAGGATGTCGACGAGGCGGCAGGCGAGCAGCGAGCCCGAGCCGCCGAAGGTGGCGAGCATGAAGTCGCGCACGTCGAGTCCGCGCTTGACCGACACCTGCCGCAGCGCGTTGGCCTGGTTCCACGCGGAGATCTCGAGGATGCCGGTCGCGCAGCGCTCGAAGTCGAGGCCGAGGCGCTCGGCCAGGGCCGAGACCCCGGCGCGCGCGGCCTCCACGTCGAGCGGGATCTCGCCGCCGAGCAGGTGCGGGGGGATGCGCCCGAGCGTCACGTGCGCGTCGGTGATCGTCGGCTCGGTGCCGCCCTTGGCATAGCAGAGGGGGCCGGGGTCGGCGCCCGCGGACTGCGGACCGACCTTGAGCGAGCCCTCGGGTGAGATCCAGGCGATGGAACCGCCGCCTGCTCCGACGGTGACGACGTCGATCATCGGGATCTTGCTCGGGTAGGCACCGACCGTGCCCTCGGTCGTCAGCGTCGGCTCACCGGCGAGGACGACGGACACGTCGGTCGAGGTGCCGCCGCCGTCGCACGTCAGGACCTTGTCGAAGCCGGCGCGGCTCGCGATGAGACCGGCACCGAGCGCACCGGCAGCAGGTCCGGAGAGGACGGTCGTGATCGGCTGGTGCACGACCTCGTCGGCCGAGAGCACACCCCCGTTGGACTTCATGATGTAGAAGGGCAGCTTCTCGCTGCTGCCGACGAACTCGTCGAGCCGGTGGTGGATGTTGGCGACGTAGCGCGACACGTTGGGCTTGACCGCGGCGTCGACGAGGGTCGTCATCGAGCGCTCGTACTCGCGGTACTCGCGCAGCACCTCCGAGCTGATCGACACGACGGCGTCGGGGTGCTCGCGGCGGAGCACCTCACGCATCGCCAGCTCGTGGCTGTCGTCGGCGTAGGAGTGCAGGAAGCACACACCGATCGTCGTGATGCCGCGCTCCTTGAACCACCGCGCGACGGTGACGGCGCGCTCCTCGTCGAACGGGCGGATCTCGTTGCCCTCGAAGTCGAACCGGCCGCCGACCGTCTTGACGTAGTCGGCCGGCACGATGCGTGCGGGCTTGACCCAGAAGTAGGAGTTGCCGTAGCCGTCGGGCACCGCCTGGCGGGCGATCTCGAGGATGAACTCGTAGCCCTCGGTCGTGATGAAGCCGAGGGCCTCGACCTTGCCCTCGAGCAGCTTGTTCGTCGCGACGGTCGTGCCGTGCGAGACGGCGCTGATGTCGTCGCCGCCCGCGTCCATGAGGTCGAGGACCTTGCGGACGCCGGCCAGGAAGCCGTCGGCGGGGTTGCTCGGCGTCGAGGGGGTCTTCGTCGTGACGAGCTCGCCCGAGTCCTCGTCGAGCGCGACGACGTCGGTGAACGTGCCACCCGTGTCGATGCCGATGCGGATCCGGCGGCGTGCGGAGGTGCCTGCTGTCATGGTGAGGATTCAACCCGCGGGACGCCTCCTGGGGCGTTGGCACATGCTGCCAACACCTGCCCGGTTCCGCGCCAACCCTCGCCAGATCCGTTCGGGCCGAACGGTCGGGCACGGTCGATGTCGAGGGCGCGCCGTCCGCTCCGTCCCCGGGGTGAGCGTGCCACGCTGGCACGACGCGACGAAGGAGCGAGTGAGACATGGCGAAGTACCTCATCGGCGTCGACTTCCAGGCCGGCGACGACCCGGCCCCGATGTCCGACTGGACACCAGAAGAGGTCCAGGCCCACCTCGACTACTACGAGAAGCTCGTCGGCGAGCTCGAGGCCAACGGCGAGCTCGTCTCGTCGACGATCCTCACGGGGCCCGACCTCGCCAAGATCGTGCGGTCCGACGGTGCCGCACCGGTCGTCACGGACGGACCCTTCCAGGAGTTCAAGGAGTGGCTCGCCGGCTTCCAGGTCGTCGAGGTCGACTCGGAGGAGCGCGCACTGGAGATCGCGTCGCTCATGTCGGCGGTGCCGGGCCGTGGCGGCGTGCCCACGCGGCAGCCGATCCACGTGCGCCAGGTCATGGAGGAGGCGCCGGCGAACACCGACGAGATGGATGCCTTCCTGCGCACGGCGGGCGGCACCCGCTGAGCACAGAGCCCGCCGTCGACGACCTGCTGCGCACGCTCGCGCCGCAGGTCGTCGGCATCGTCAGCCGCCGTTTCGGCGACTTCGACTCGGCCGAGGACGCCGTCCAGGAGGCCCTGCTCGCCGCAGCCCGGCACTGGCCCGTCGACGGGCTGCCCGACGAGCCGCGCGCGTGGCTCGTCACCACGGCCTCCCGACGCCTCGTCGACCGGTGGCGCAGCGACGCGGCCCGGCGTGAGCGCGAGGCGCGCGTCATCGCCTGGGAGGTGCCGGCTCACGACCCGGTCGACCGCGACGACAGCCTCACGGTGCTCTTGCTCTGCTGCCACCCGTCACTGACCCCGGCGTCGGCGATCGCGCTGACGCTGCGCGCCGTCGGGGGGCTGACGACCGCCGAGATCGCCCAGGCCTTCCTCGTGCCGGAGGCGACGATGGCGCAGCGGATCAGCCGCGCCAAGGCCACGATCCGCGCCTCCGGCGCCGGCTTTCGTATGCCGTCCGGTGGCGACCGTGAGGAGCGTGTCCGCTCGGTGCTCCACGTCCTCTACCTCGTCTTCAACGAGGGGTACGCGAGCACGCACGGCGACACGGTGCAGCGGACCTCGCTGTCCCGGGAGGCGATCCGCCTGACGCGGATGCTCGTGGACGGGACTCCCGACCATCCCGAGGCCCTGGGCCTGCTCTCCCTCATGCTGCTGCTCGAGGCGCGCGCCCCGGCCCGCAGCGACGCCTCGGGAGCTCTCGTGCCACTGCCCGACCAGGACCGGTCGAGGTGGGACGTCTCGCTCGTGGCGGAGGGTCTCGACCTGCTGGGCCGGGCCATGGCGTCAGAGGCGGTCGGGGAGTACCAGCTGCAGGCCGCCATCGCCGCGGTCCACGACCGTGCATCGACGGCCGCCGACACCGACTGGGACGAGATCCTCTCGCTCTACGGTCTGCTCGAGCAGGTCACGGGCAACCCGGTGGTGACCCTCAACCGGGCCGTGGCGGTGGCCATGGCGCACGGACCCGAGGCGGCCCTCGAGGTCGTCGACGAGGTCGAGGACCGGCTCGGCACGACGCACCGCTGGATGGCGGTGCGTGGGCAGCTGCTCGAGATGGCGGGCGACGCCCCCGAGGCGGCCGACCTCCTCGACCGGGCCGCCGCGACCGCGACGAACGAGGCGGAGCGCCGGCACCTTGCGTCCCGGGCCGCTCGACTGCGGTCGTCCGGGTCCTGAGCGCCTCGTTCGCCGATCCGCGGGATCGGCGCTCCTTCACTCGTCGCGGGTGATGCCCGCCCGGGCCAGTCGGACGCATGCTGGAGACAGAACGAGTCAGCGGCGCCGGTCGGTGTGGGTCACGGTGCCCCGGGACGGTGAGGACGAGGCATGGACGAGACCACGGCAGCCGGGCCGGACGAGCCGGTGGGGCGCTTCGAGCCGCTGACCGTCTCGGACCTTGCCGAGGTGGTGCTCGGTCTGGCCGCGGTCGGGGTCGAGACGGCCGGCAGGGTCGTCGAGCGGGTTCGGCCGCCGATGCTCGTCACGGCCGTGGTGACGGCACCGGTGACGGCTGCGCTGAGCCATCTGTCCGCCCTGGTGCGAGACGCCGACTGGTCGCAGGAGCTGCGCCGTCGTGGGCGGTCGCGACGCGACGACATCGGTCGACGGGCCGAGCTGGTGGCCCAACGGCTGGCGGCAGCCGTCGTCGAGGCCGTCCTCGACCTCGTGGACCTCACGGACGTCGTCGTCGACCACGTCGACCTCGACGCGGTCGTGCAGGCGGTCGACCTGGACCGGGCGGTGTCGCGGGTCGACATCGGGGCCGTCGTCGACCGCGTCGACGTCGACGCGATCATCGAGCGCGTGGACGTCGACAAGGTCGTCGCGCGTGCTGACCTCGACCGCGCCGTGGCGGCGGTGGACATCGACGCGATCGTGGGGCGTGTGGACATCGGGGCGATCATCGACCGGGTCGACGTCGATGCGGTGGTCGCGCGTGCTGACCTCGACCGCGCCGTGGCGGCGGTGGACATCGACGCGATCGTGGGGCGTGTGGACATCGGGGCGATCATCGACCGGGTCGACATCGACGCCATCGCCGCGCGTCTCGACCTCGACGCCGTCGTGGCCAGGATCGACCTCATCGCCCTCGCCGAGTACGTCGTCGAGGAGATCGACCTCCCGGGCATCATCCAGAGCTCGTCGGGTGCCATGGCCTCCGAGGGGATGCGCGAGGTGCGCTGGCAGGGCGTCGGTGCCGACGAGCGCGTCGCGCACGTCGTCGACCGGATGCTTCGGCGTCGTCCGCGCACGCCGGGGCCGGCCCTCCCGACTACCGAGATCGCGAGCCATCCGGTGCTGCCGGGGTCGGCCGGATGAGCGGCGCGACGTCATGACGTCACCGTCGCGGCCCGGCCGGGACCCGGTGTCCCGGATCGTCCTGCCCGGCCCGGCGCGCTCGGTCCAGGGCCACCGGGCGGGCATCGTCACCCGGGTGGCTGCCGGCGCCGTCGACCTCACCGTCGCGCTCCTCGGCGTCGCCCTCATGTATGCCGCGTGGTCGGGGACGATCTTCCTGCTCGGTCCACAGTCCTTCCACTTCCCGGACCCGGGCGGGCTGAGGCTGCTCCTGCTCGTGCTCGGGCTGCTCATGGCATACCTCACGGTGGCGTGGGCGACGACGGGCCGCACCTTCGGCAACCGCCTGCTCGGCCTGCGCGTCGTCGACGACGGCGGGCGCACGATCGGGCTCACGCGGGCGTTCCTGCGCGCCGCAGCCTGCGTCATGTTCCCGATCGTGCTCTTCTGGGTCGTCGTCAGCCGCGAGAACAGGTCGCTGCCCGACCTGCTGCTGCGCACGTCGGTCGTCTACGACTGGACGTCCACTCGCGGACGGGGCGAGGAGCCGACGTCGACGCCCCGGGCGATCGTGCTGCCACCCGAGGACTGAGCCGACGGGCCGCGCCGACGGACGACCGTTGGTGGCGTGTGCGGCTCGACACGCCGCACGACACGCCGGTCTCGGGCGGCCATACCGACCAACGGTCGTCGGTCGGTCGGCCGGTCGCCGCGGGCGGGGCGCGGAGGTCAGCCGGCCTCGCCGCGGTGGATCGGCGCGTGCGGGAACGACGTCTCGGCGCGGCCCTCGAGCTCGGCCCGGTGGTTGCGGATGAGGTCGAGGTTGCGGTCGCGCAGGTGGTCGAACGCCTGGCCGACGTTGGAGCCCGGCGTCAGCGACGCGAGCGCATCGGCCGGGTCGAGCCGGGCCGAGACCCAGCCGGGGTGAGTCGCGGCCTTGGCGACGATGTGGCCGATCGGCGTCACGATGTGCGAGTTGCCGAAGTAGAGCACGCCAGCGGGGTCCGCGCCCACGGCGTTGGCCCCGACGACGTAGACGTGGTTGTCATAGGCCCGCGCCCGCGACGTGAGGTCCCAGATGTCGGCCGAGCGCAGCAGCGCCGACGGCCGGCAGATGACCTCGGCGCCCTGGACGGCCTGGATGCGCGCGAGCTCCGGGTAGTCGCCGTCGAAGCAGATGATCATGCCGATGCGGCCCAGCTCGGTGTCGCACACCGTGACCGTGTCGCCCGGAGTGACCCACCCGCCGCCGCTGACGATCTCGGAGCAGAAGGGGTGCGTCTTGCGGTAGACGCCGAGCACGTCACCCGAGGGTCCGACGAGCACCGACGAGTTGTAGACGACCCCGCGCTCGGGCCCGCGCTCGTAGGTGCCGAAGCAGATGTGCACGCCGAGCTCGCGGGCCACGGCCTGGATCGGCTCGGCCATCGCGCCCGGCAGGTCGGTGACGAGGTCCCAGAGCTCCTCCTTGGAGCAGCCCGGGGTGAAGCCCGTCGTCGCCGACTCGGGGAGCACGACGAGCTCGGCCCCGGTGGCGGCGACGCACTGGCGCGTCATGTCGACGCACCTGTCGAGGTTGGCGCGGATCGAGTCGGCGGTCAGCGGCCCCGCGACGGGGGCGACCTGGACGGCCGCGGCGGTGAAGGCGCGCATCGTCATCGCCTCCCGATCGCCCAGCCGACGAGGACACCGACGAGCGCGACGGCCCCGCCGGTGACGACGCCGAGGGCGTACTCGCGCCCGGCGAACGGTCCCGCGGGAGCCGGCCGGCCGGCATACGACACCGGGGTGCCGGGCGCAGCAGCGCCAGCAGGTATGCCGGGTGCCGGGCCCAGCGCGGCGGCCGCGGGAGCGCTCGGGGTGACCGGGCGGACGCCCGAGATGTCGGCGTCGACGGCGGAGAAGAACTGTCCCGCCATCTTCTTCGTGACACCGGCGAGCATGCGCTGACCGACGCCGCCGATGACACCACCGACGGACGCGTCGGCGTCGTAGGTCAGGTCGGTGCCGCCGGCGGTGGAGGGGCGAAGGCGCACGACGACGTCGGCGTCGACGGTGCCCGGAGCGCCGGCGCCGGAGGCCTTCATCGTGAAGGAGCCGGGGTGCTGCGGGTCCCGGAGGGACACCTCCCCGTCGTAGGTGCCCTTGATCGCGGCGACGCCCGCCGTCACGGTCATCGCGTAGTGGTCGGGCCCGAGCTCGGTGAGGCGCTCGCAGCCCGGCAGGCAGCGCGCGAGCACGGCCGGGTCGTGGAAGGCGTCCCACACCTGCTGCGGGTCGGCCGCGAGGGTGGCGGATCCGGTGATCTTCATGCGGTCGGCTCCTTCGGTGACGTGCTCGTCGTGCGTGTCGTGCGGTGCAGGGACGGGATCTCGCCGTCCGCGTGTCGGCGGCGCAGCTCCCAGAGGTCGTAGGGCGAGATCGGCATCCGGGTGATGGGGAAGCCCTCGGCGTCCTCGATGGCCGACGCGATGACGGCGGACACGGGGATGCAGCCCGCCTCACCGGCGCCCTTGATGCCCAAGGGGTTCAGCGGGCTGGGGGTCTCGAGGTGGTCGGCCTCGATGGTCGGCACCTCGGACGCGTAGGGCATGAGGAAGTCCATGAAGCTCGCGTTGAGCAGCTGCCCCGACTCGTCGTAGGCCATCCGCTCGTAGAGCGCGCCGCCGACCCCCTGCGCGACGCCGCCGTGGACCTGGCCCTCGACGATCATCGGGTTGATCATCGTGCCGCAGTCGTGGATGACGCAGTAGCGCAGGATCGTGATCTCGGCCGTGACGGGGTCGGTCTCGACGATCGCCGCGTGCATGCCGTTGGCGAAGGTCGCCTGGGTGGGGGAGTAGAAGTCCTTGCCCTCGAGACCCGGCTCATCGTCGTCGGCGACGGGCGGCTTGTCGGGGTCGAAGGTGCCGGCGAACTGCGTTGCGGCCTTTGCCGCTTCGTCGAACGCGTAGCGCAGCGGGTTGGACAGCACCGACACCGTGCCCAGGCTCATCGACGTCGCCGGGGCACCTTTGACGCGCACCGTGCCCTCGACGATCTCGAGGTCCTCGGGCGACACCTCGAGGGCGTCCGCGGCGATGCGCAGCGCCTTGGCCCGGACGTTGCGCGCGGCGAGGGCGATGGCGCTGCCGCTCATGACCGCGGCTCGCGACGCGAAGGTGCCCACGGCATACGCCATCTTGCGCGTGTCTCCGGTCGTGACGTAGACGTCCTCCATGCGCACGCCGAGCTCCTGGGCGACGATCTGCGCGAAGACGGTCTCGTGACCCTGTCCCTGTGAGGTCAGGCCCGTCGACACGTTGACGCGACCGCTCGTCTCGATCTGGATGTGGCCGCCCTCGTAGGGACCGACGCCGGTGCCCTCGACGTAGCAGCCGATCCCGAGCCCGACCTTGCGTCCCTCGGCCTCGGCCTGGCGGCGGTAGTCGGCGAAGTCGTCCCAGCCGACGAGGTCCTTGAGCTTGGCGAGGCTCGCCGGGAAGTCACCCGAGTCGTACTTGAGCGGGCGGCCGTCCTGGAAGAGCAGGCCGTGGTCCCAGGGCATCTCGGTCGGGAGGATGAAGTTGCGCGAGCGGACCTCGGCGCGGTCGAGTCCGAGCTCGTCGGCGATCGCGTCCATCGTGCGCTCCATGGCGAAGCAGCCCTGCGGACGGCCCGCGCCCCGGTACGGCGTCACGAGGACGGTGTTCGTGTAGAGCGACCAGAACTCGCAGCGGTAGGTCCCCGGCTTGTAGGGGCCGAGCAGCTGGGTCGAGGTGATGATCGGGACGATGATGCCGTAGGGGGTGTAGGCGCCGTTGTCGTGCCAGAGCTTGACGTCGAGCGCGAGCAGGTGGCCCTCGTCGTCGAAGCCCACCGTGACCCGCTGGAGCTGGCCGCGCTCGTGCGCCGCGCTGATGAAGTGCTCGCGCCGGTCCTCGGCCCACTTGACCGGGCGGCCGAGCAGGATCGCGGCCCACGGGACGAGGACCTCCTCGGGCCAGGGGTGGACGATCTTGACGCCGAACCCGCCGCCCACGTCGGGGGCGATGCACTCGACCTTCGCGAGCGGCAGGTCGAGCTTGGCGGCGACGGCGGCGCGCACGCCGGTCGAGGTCTGGGTGGAGGAGTACATCCGCAGCTCGCCGCGGTCGCGGTCCCAGCGGGCGTAGACGCCCTTGCCCTCCATCGGCATGCAGGCGCTGCGCTCGATGTCGAGGTCGAGGGTCAGGGTGTGGGGCGCTGCGGCCATCGCGGCCTCGACGTCGCCGACCTCCTGGAGCATGTGGGCCGCGACGTTGTCGGGCACGTCGTCGTGCACGAGCAGCTCGCCCGAGCGGGCAGCCTCGATGCCGACGACGACGGGCAGCTGGTCGTAGGTGACGCGGATGCGCTGGCACGCGTCCTCGGCGACGTAGCGGTCGGTCGCGACGACCATGACGATCGGCTCGCCGACGTGGTTGACCTCGTCCTTGGCGAGCGCGTAGCCGGTGCGGCCGTGGGTCAGCGTCGGGTGCGGGATGAGCAGCGGCAGCGGCTCGCCGACCCGGCCCGGGAGGTCCTCGTGGACGTAGATGCCGACGACACCCTCGACGTCGACGGCCTCGGACGCGTCGATGTCGACGATGCGGGCGTGGGCGTGCGGGCTGCGGACGAAGGCGGCCGCGAGCGCGTCGTGCCCGAGGTCGTCGAGGTAGCGTCCGCCGCCGGTGACGAGGCGGGGGTCCTCCTTGCGCCTGATCGGCGCGCCGAACATCTGCGTGGTCACGAGTGCACCTCGGCCGTCTCGTCCGCCCGCTCGGCCTTGATCTCGGCGGCGCGCAGGACGCTCTTGACGATGTTCTGGTAGCCGGTGCAGCGACAGAGGTTGCCCGAGATCGCCTCTCGCGCCTCCTCGCTCGTCGGTGACGGGTTGTCCTCCAGGTAGGCCGTGACGGTCGTGAGGAAGCCCGGGGTGCAGAAGCCGCACTGGAGCCCGTGGCACTCGGCGAAGGCCTGCTGGACGGGATTCATCGACTCGCCGGTCGGTGCCAGCCGGGCGTCGGGCGCCGAGCAGAGGCCCTCGACGGTCGTGATCGCGTGGTCCTGCGCCGTGACGGCGAACATGAGGCACGAGCGCATCGGCTGCCCGTCGACGAGGACGGTGCAGGCGCCGCACACGCCGTGCTCGCAGCCGACGTGCGTGCCGGTGAGCTCGAGGTCGTGGCGCAGGAAGTCCGAGAGCAGGCGGCGGGCGGGCACGGCGGCCGAGTGGCGCACGCCGTTCACGGAGACCGTCACGTCGTGGAGGGTCTCGCTGGTCGTGTCAGTCATCGCCTGCTCCTTCTCCACCGAACGCAGCGTCCGATGGCGAACTCAGTGGTGTAGCAGCGCTTTCGCGATCGAACGCTGCGTTCGGTGCGGTGGGTTGAGCGCGGTCGGCGGCCTGGGGGAGGACCCGGCGGGTCAGCTCCGTGACGAGCATGCGGCGGTAGTCGGCGCTGGCGTGGATGTCGCCCTCGGGGTCGACGTGCCCGCGCACCGCCTCGGCAGCGGCGTCGAGAGCCGCGTCCCAGGCGGCGGTGCCTGGCTCGACCCCTCCCAGCGACGGCGTGAGGTCGAGGACCGACGGCACGTCGGTGACGGACACGAAGGACGCGCGGGCGGCGGAGACGACCCCGTCGGTGACCGTGACCGCGACCCCGACTCCGGCCATCGCGTAGTCGCCGTGGCGACGGGCCGCCTCGGTGAAGGCCGTGCCGGTGCCGGCCGGGAACCGACTGAAACGCACCGCGACGGCCAGCTCCTCGGCGGCGAGCGACGTCTCGAGGGCGCCGAGGAAGAAGTCGGACCACGCGATCTCGCGCGCCCCGGACGGGCCCGCCACCTCGACGACCCCGTCGGTCAGCGCGAGGATCGCCGGCATCTCACCCGCCGCGTCGGCGTGCGCGATGGAGCCGACCGTCGTGCCGCGGTTGCGGATGGCCGGGTGCGCGACGTTGACGAGCGCCTGGCGCAGGAGGGGTAGGGCGGCATACGCCTCCTCGGAGCGCTCGAGGCCCGCGTGCCGCACGAGCGCGCCGACGCGGACGGCCTCGGGCGTCACCTCGACGGTGTCGAGGCCGGCGACGCGGTTGATGTCGACGAGGTGGGCCGGCGAGGCCAGGCGCATGTTGAGGATCGGGATGAGACTCTGGCCGCCCGCGAGGACCTTGCCGTCGTGCCCGACCTCGGTGAGGACGGAGACGGCCTGCTCGACGGTGAGCGGTGCGTGGTGCTCGAAGGGGGCGGGCTTCACCGAACTGATCCTGCCTTCCGACCCCCGGTGGGGACTAGTGAGGGTTGTGCATCGCTGCCCGTGGGCTTTTGGCAACTTCTGCCCTGAACGGGCCGTGGGCCCCCGATCCGAGATCGGGAGCCCACGGGCCGGTGCTTCCTGGTGGGTCAGCGTCGCCGCAGGTCCGGACCGCCGGGGCGGTCCTGGTAGAGGTCGTCGATGCCGTCGGCATCGCCGTAGTCGCCCTCCCGCTCCCCGAGCGAGATCATCGTGCCTCCTGCGGCGTCAGCCCGCTCACGCAGGTCGGCCGGGGCGAGCGCACGGGCGACGTGGAAGGCGCCGACCGCGACGATGGTGCCGAGGGCGATGCCGCCGAGCGAGAAGTCCGACGTGAAGACGAGCGACACGTTGCCGATACCGATGACGATGCCGGCCGCGACCGGGACGAGGTTGATCGGGTTGCCGAAGTCGACCCCGTTCTCCTTCCAGATCTTCGCGCCGAGGAGGCCGATCATGCCGTAGAGCACGACCGTGATGCCGCCGAGGACGCCGCCCGGCACCGACGCGACGAGCGCACCGAACTTCGGCGAGAGGCCGAAGACGATGGCGACGACCGCGGCGACGTAGTAGGCGGCCGTCGAGTAGACGCGGGTCGCCGCCATGACGCCGATGTTCTCGGCGTACGTCGTCGTCGGCGAGCCACCGACGGAGCTCGCGATGACCGTGCCGATGCCGTCGGCGGCGATGGCCCGGCCCATGTAGGGGTCGAGGTCGGTCTTCGTCATCTCGGCGACGGCCTTGACGTGGCCGGTGTTCTCCGCGATGAGCGCGATGACGGCGGGCAGGACGAGCAGGATCGCGGCGACGGAGAAGGACGGCGCGTGGATGCCGACGAGCTCCTTGCCGTCGGCCCCGGTCGTCGTCGACGGCGGGAGGCCGAACCACGGCTGGCTGGCGAGGTTGTCGAAGTTCGTGCGGAAGTGCGTCGTGACCTTGCCCGCGCCGGCGTCGTAGGACGTGATCTGACCGAAGACCTGGTCGAAGAGCCACGAGATGACGTAGCCGAAGATCAGGGCGAGGAAGACCGCGATGCGCGAGATGAAGCCCTTGAAGGCGACGGCGCAGATGATCGTGAACGCCATGACGAGCAGCGCCACCCACTGGTCCTGCGGCCAGTAGATGTTGGCGACGACCGGCGCCAGGTTGAAGCCGATGAGCATGACGACCGCGCCGGTCACGACCGGCGGCAGCACCTTGTGCAGCACGGACGAGCCGAGGAAGTGGATCGCCACACCGACGAGCGCGAGCACGAGGCCCGCGACGAGGATGGCGCCCGTGACCTCGGCGGACGTGCCGCCCTGCGCCCGGATGGCCGCCACGGCACCGACGAAGCTCGCCGACGTGCCGAGGTAGCTCGGGACCTTGCCGTTCACGATCAGCAGGAAGCAGATCGTCGCGATGCCGCTCATCATGATCGCGAGCTGGGCGTTGAGACCCATGATCAGGGGGAAGACGAACGTCGCACCGAACATCGCGACGACGTGCTGCGCACCGAGACCGATCGTCTTGCCCCACGACAGCCGCTCGTCTGGTGCGACGACGTCGTCGGGGCCCATCGTCTTGCCGTCCCCGTGCAGTTTCCAGCCCAAAGCCATTCCGACTCCTATGGTTGCCACATTCGGTGATGTGGGTCACGTCCCACTCCGGGATGGGCGAAAACTACTCCCACCGCAAGGGATTGCGTTCGTCAAACGTTGATACACGCCGAGGGTGCCCCTCTGGCACGTCATGACGTATGCCGTCACCCCCGTTCCCGGCGGTCCGCCACCGCCCCGACGTGGAAGGTCGCACCCCCTCACCGGGGGGCGAGGTTCCACAGCCGGGCGCCGTCGTCGATGCTGCACCCCGGCCCGCACCTCCGTGGCCGGCCCGCCCACCCCCGGGCGCGCAGCACCTGCGCCACCTCGCCGGCCAGACCGCAGGGGCTCGGGACGAGGTCGGTCCAGTAGCACCGGAGGGTCACGCGGCCGGCGACGAGCGCCGAGCGGTCCCGACGGCCGTCGCGCTGCACGTCCGTCCACGATGCGTGCCCGAGCCGCCCGTCGACCTCCACGACGACTCCCCACTCGTACTCGCGGTCCCGCCGCCCGACACGACCGAAGGGCGACTGCGAACGTCCGTGGGGCAGACCGTGGGCGCGCTCGACGTCGCGGACGTAGCGTCGCTCGGCAGGGCTCTCGCACCCGTCGGCGACCTCGGCGAAGACCTCGAGCAGCAGGGACCGGTCCCGCTGTCCCCGCCGGTTGCCGAGCGCCGACCTCAGGCGCCCGGTGCTCGTCAGCTCGAGACCGACGGCCTGCGCGGCCAAGGCGATCGCACGATCCGGACCTCGTCCGGAGCACAGGTCGAGCACGGTGTGCTCGACCTGGGTGCGGTGCGGCCAGGCGCGGGGGTCCGTCCGAGCCGCGGCGTGCCTGCTGCGCCGGATCAGGACGCCCTCGACCGGTCGCGCCCTCCGCTCGGCCGGGATCACGACGGTGATGGTGCCCGGTGCCTGTCTGATGAGCCCCCACTCGTGCGCCGCGCTCTCGTGCGTGAGTGCTGCCCCCGGACCTGCGTGGAGCAGTGCTGCCACGGCACGGGTCTCCCAGCCACCGCGGCCCGGCAGCGTCCGGTAGACGCCCGGGTGGACGACCTGCCACCGGCCAGTGCCCAGACGCCACTCGATCGCCTTCGGGCTCAGGCCCGCGTCCCGTGCCTGGGTCCGCGTCACCAGGCCGGACTGACCTGCGGCGCGTGCGCGGAGGAGTGCGTCCACCCCTGGATCGTCACCGGATCGCGTGCCACAGCGTGCGCTGCTTCCACAGGAGCCGGCCCGTGGAAGGTCGCACCCCCTCACCGGGGTGCGATGTTCCGCGGACCGGGCGACACGGCATACGCGAGGGGCGGCGGTCAGATGCCGCGCATCTGGTGGATCTTGAGCGCGAGCGCGAGAGTCAGGCGCAGGTCGGGATCGGTCGTGAAGGGGCCGAGGATCTTCTCGAGCTTGCCGATGCGGTAGCGCAGGGTGTTGTAGTGGAAGAAGAGCAGTCGGGCGGTCTCGGCGACGTTCATGTTGGTGTCGATGAGGATGCTCAGGGTCTGGCGCAGGCCGGCGTACTCCGGTGAGTCGTCGGTGGCCAGCTCGCGCAGCGACTCGGTGACGAAGCGGCGCAGGTCGGCGCCGTCGGGGATGAGCGCGAGCAGGCGGTAGATGCCGAGGCCGTCGACGTGCGTCGTCGCACCGTCGCCGTGCATCTGGCGACCGACGGTGACCGCCGAGAGCGCCTCGTCGTACGCCTGGGGCAGGCCGGCGACCGAGGTGATCGGCCGGGAGACGCCGGCCGAGAAGCTGCGTCGACCGCCTCCGCCGTCGCCACGCACGACCCGGACGTACTCGCCCACGATCCGCATGACCTGCTCGGTGTCGGCCCCGGCCGGCACACCGATGAGGGCGACCACCTCACGGCTGAATCCCATGACGGGAGAACGGGAGTCGCGCACGGCCACGGCGTGCGTCCAGGCGCGGGCGAACCGCTGCTGGAGGAAGCGCACCTCCTCCGCGTCGCGCGTCGACCGGTCGTCGTCCTCGTCGGTCTCGGCGACGACGACGACCATGGGCCGGTCGATGTCCCAGCCGAGCGAGCTCGCGTGGGCCACGGCGTCGACGGGGGAGCCGGCGCGTCCGGCGAGGGCGTCGCGGAGGAACTCGGCGCGGTACTTGCTCTCGACGGCCGAGACGGCCTGGTCCTTGGTGATGGCGAGCGCGGCGACCGTCGCGGCGCGCTCGAGCAGACGCACGTCGTCGACCGTCAGGTGCCGGTGGCTGCAGAAGGCCATGAGGACGCCGTGGTCGAGGTGCCCGGCGACGATGCGCACGGCCGAGCGGTTGGCGGTCGGGCCGTCGGGTCGGGGCCCCATCGGCTCGGCCTCGGTGAGCAGGCGCCCCGTGCGGTCGAAGCACTCGAGGGACAGGGCGTGGTCGAGCTCGCGCTGCGACCCGGCGCGGGCGATGACGCGACCGTCGGTCGTCGTCACCATCGCCGCGCCGTCGAGGAAGCCGACCACCTGCTCGCAGAGGTCGTCGAGGGAGCCGCCGGCGAGGACGATCTGCACGAGGGCGCGGTCGGCGTCCTCGAGCCGGCGCAGGATCGCGGTCTGGTGCTCGAGCATCGCGCTCAGCACGTCGGTCGTGAAGGTGGCGATGTGGTCGAGCGGGACGTCGATGAGCGGCAGACCGGTGGACTTGGCGGCCGTGACGAGGGCGGCCAGGGGCTTGCCCGACAGCCCGGACACGACGAGACCTGCGGCGCCGGCGGCATCGAGGGCCGACACGGTGTCGCCGAGCGAGCGGGCGTCGCCGTCCTGCTCCGCGAGGGCTGCGGCGTCGGCGAGCACGAGCCGGTGGGTCAGCCGAGCCGGACCGCCGTCGCGCACGGCGGAGCGCAGCGGCGTCGTGCTGTCGACGCTGACGTCGAGGCGCGCTGCCTCGGCGCGGACGACCCCGTGCGCCGTCGCGGCGAGGCCGGCGATGAGCCGCAGCGAGATGCCGGACACCTCGGGCTCGGCCTCGCCGGAGCGACCCGCGGCTGGCAAGTCACCCTCGGGGAGGGCCGGATCGTTGGCAACTTTCACCATGAGCGCACCCTACCCACCGTCGATAGCGTCGCGTCAGCGGTCCGCGCCGGGGCGGACCGTGACGGAGCCGGTTCGTGCCGGCACGGGGGTCTGACGGTGGAGGTGAGCGCGAGCATGGACGACCTCGACCTGACGCTGCTGCCGGCCGCCGTGTCGCCCCTCGTGGCTGGCGAGGTGGCCGGTGCCCCGCGGCGCTGCCGCGTCCTCGCCGCCTTCCCCACCTGCCTCTACCTCGACCTCGGCGCCCACGAGCGGGTCCTCGCCGTGCTCGCCTCCGACGCCGTCGCGCTGCCCATCGGCCTGCGCCTGGCCCTGCCGTCGAGCGCGGTCCGGTGGGGGGTCGAGGCCGGCGCGCACGTCGTCGTGGGGGAGGGGCGCGTACGCCTGCCGCGCGCCGACGTCGTCGCGGCCCGGCTGCTCCGGCCGGCGCGCGTGCGCCCCGCGCCTCGCGGATCCGCTCGCGACAGCGGTCTCCCCGAGCCCGGAGTCCTGGGCGACCTGGCCCACGACCTCACCGCCGAGGCGCTCGCCGGCCGGTCGGCCGACCCCGGCGTCCGCGGCCTCGTCGGCGTCGGGCGTGGGCTGACCCCCAGTGGCGACGACGCCCTCTGCGGCGTCCTGCTCACCCTGGCCGCGGTCGACGCGCCACCGTCCCGGCGCGCCCTGTCGGCCGTGCGCACCGCCGTCCGCGGCGTGCTGCCGTGGACGACGAGCCTGTCGGCCGCCCTCCTCGTCGCAGCCGGGGCCGGGTATGCCGTCCCGGACGTCGCGCGCCTCGTGACCCGTCTGGTCTCCCGAGAGGGGTCAACCATCAGGTCGGCCGGCGCCTCGCCGCGCGTTGCCCGGGCCGTTGCACCGTCGAATCCGTTCGACCCGCCGGAGGGAAGCGGGCCCACCGACCTCAGTGACGTCAGCGACCCCTCCGACCTGTCCGAGCTGGCCGACCTCGTCGACCGGGTGCTCGCCATCGGGCACACGTCGGGCCGCGACCTCTTGTCCGGTGTCAGCGGTGCCCTCCGTGCCGTCGACGCAGTCCTCGAGCCCAGCCCCCGACCCGAACCCGGACGCCCACACCGACCCGAACCCCAGGAAGGACTCCACCGTGGCTGACCACGTCGAGCTGAGAACCGGTGCCTACCTCGACTCCGTGACCCTCATGCAGGTCTCACGCACCGTCGCCTCCGCGCCCGGCGTCGAGGCCGCGCAGGTCGCGATGGCGACCGAGCTCAACCTCGAGGTCATCCGCGGCATGGGCTTCGACGTGCCCGACTCGGCGCCGAACGACCTCGTCGTCGCGATCCGCGGTGACGCGGCGGGCATCGCCGCGGGGCAGGCCGCCCTGGAGACCGCCCTCACCCAGGGCCGTGCCGCCGGGGGCTCCTCCGGCGGGTTCGGCGACGCGCCGGCGCCCCGGACGCTCGGCGGTGCGATCCGCCTCTCGGGCGCCGACCTCGCGCTCGTCTCGGTGCCCGGCGAGCACGCGGTCACCGAGGCCCTCGACGCGGTCCGTGCCGGGGTGTCCGTCATGGTCTTCTCCGACAACGTCCCGGTCGAGGACGAGGTGCGCCTCAAGGACGCCGCGGCCGCCGCGGACGTCCTCGTCATGGGCCCCGACTGCGGCACCGCGGTCGTCGGCGGCGTCTCCCTCGGCTTCGCCAACGTCGTGCGGCCGGGCTCCGTCGGCCTCGTCGCGGCGTCCGGCACGGGTGCCCAGCAGGTCATGTGCCTGCTCGACGCCGCCGGGGTCGGGATCAGCCACTGCCTCGGCGTCGGCGGCCGCGACCTGTCGTCCGCCGTCGCCGCCCGCTCGACGAAGCAGGCCCTCGCCGCCCTCGCGGCCGACCCGGAGACGACGTCCGTGGTCGTCGTCTCCAAGCCCCCCGCTCCCGAGGTCCTCGCCGACCTGCAGGCGTATGCCGCCGGGCTGGGCAAGCCGGTCCACTGGGCCACGCTCGGGGCCGGGCGGCCGGACCTCACGGCAGCCGTCGAGCCGGTGCTGTCCGCCGTCGGCGCGACCGTGCCGGAGTGGCCGACCTGGGAGGCCTCGGGCTCGCCCGCGGCCCCGGGGTCGTCGGGGTCGTCGGGGTCGCTGCGCGGGCTCTTCTGCGGCGGCACCCTCGCCGACGAGGCCATGCTCGTCGCCGGTGAGGTGCTCGGCGACATCCGGTCCAACATCCCGCTCCGGCCCGAGCTCGCCCTGGGCGCCGACCTGCGCGACCCCGGCCACGTCGTCATCGACTTCGGCGACGACACGATGACCCGCGGGCGCGCCCACCCGATGATCGACCCGTCGCTGCGCCTCGACCGCATCGCCGTCGAGGCGGCCGACCCGACGTGCGGCGTGCTCCTCCTCGACCTCGTGCTCGGTCACGGGGCGCACGCCGACCCGGCCCCCGAGCTCGCAGCAGCGGTGCGCGCCGCCCGTGAGACGGCCGCTGCGGCCGGACGCGACCTGCTCGTCGTCGTCTCGGTCACCGGAACGGCGTCGGACCCCCAGGGCCTGGAGCGGTCGGCCCGGGCCCTCGCGGACGCCGGTGCCGACGTCCTGCTCTCCAACGCCGCCGCCACGCGCCGGGCGCTGCACCTGCTCGGCCACGACGTGCCCGCGCCGGAGCGCGCGCCGGGCGACACGGCATACGCCCCCGGCGCCGGGACGGCGACCGGCGCCGGGACCGAGCCGCTCCACGGGCTGCTGTCCGCGGACGTCACGGTCGCGGCCGCCGGGGTGTCACTCTTCTCGGACGCCCTTCGGGCGCAGGCGGTCTCGGTCACCGAGGCCTCGTGGCAGCCGCCGATGCCGGGCACGGCCGGCGAGCTCGGCCGGGTCCTCGCCGACCCCCGCCGCGACGCAGCCAACGCCGAGGCGCTGCGCCGGATGACCGCCGCGGGCGCCGACCTCGTCGACGTCCGACCGGCCCACGAGGTGCTCGGGCTCGAGCGGGGCACCTTCCTGCACGCCGGGCCACCGATCGAGTTCGCCCGCGCCTCAGGGCCGCTCAAGGGTGCGCTCATCGGCGCGATGCTCTTCGAGAGCCTCGCCGACACGGCCGAGGAGGCCGAGGCCAAGCTCGAGAAGGGCGACGGCATCACGCTCGAGCCGTGCCACCACCGCGACGCCGTCGGCCCGATGGCCGGTGTCATCAGCCCGTCGATGTGGGTCTACGAGCTGCGCGACGAGGTGCACGACAACACGTCGTGGTGCTCGCTCAACGAGGGGCTCGGCAAGGTGCTGCGCTACGGCGCCTACGGTCCCGAGGTCATCGACCGGCTGCGGTGGATGAACACCGTCCTCGGCCCGATCCTCCAGCAGGCCGTGCGCGCCCGGGTCGAGCAGCAGGGCTCCATCGACGTCAAGGCGATCATCGCCCAGATGCTCCAGATGGGCGACGAGGGCCACAACCGCAACCGCGCCGGCTCGCTCATGCTGCTGCGCGAGCTGCTCCCGACGATGATCACGGCCGACGCGTCGTCCGCCGACATCGCCGAGGCGGTCCGCTTCTCGGGCGCCAACGAGCACTTCTTCCTCAACCTCGGTATGCCGGCCTGCAAGCTGAGCACCCTTGCCGCCCATGGCATCCCGGGATCCTCGGTCGTGACGACGATGGCGCGCAACGGCACCGACTTCGGCATCCGCGTGTCGGGGACGGGTGACGCCTGGTTCACGGGCCCGGCCAACACACCCGAGGGGCTCTTCCTCGGCTCCTACGGCCCGGACGACGCGAACCCCGACATCGGCGACTCGGCCATCACCGAGACCGCAGGCATCGGCGGCTTCGCCATGGCGGCGGCACCGGCGATCGTGAAGTTCGTCGGCGGCGACGTGCCGTTCGCGCTGCGGGCCACGCAGACGATGTACGAGATCACGGTCGGGGAGCACACGGCCTACCAGGTGCCGATCCTCGAGTTCCGCGGCACGCCGACCGGCATCGACGTGGCCGCCGTCGCGCGGACCGGCATCCTGCCCCAGATCAACACCGGCATGGCCGGGCGGGTCGCGGGCACGGGGCAGGTCGGCGCGGGTCTCGTGACCCCTCCCGAGCAGTGCTTCACGCAGGCGCTCACCGCTCTCGCGGCGGCCGCGCGGGAGGACTGACCGGGCAGGCCCCCACAGCTCGGGTCGCGCGGTCGTCGTCGGCCGCGCGGCCCGACCCTCACTCCGGATCCGACACGCATCTGCCGACAGAGAAAAGAAGTGGGGCGCTGTCGGCGCCGCGACCTAGGGTGGACAGGCCATGCGAGACTTTCCGCCCCAGATCCGGGCCTACACCGACCGAGGCGCCGAGACGCCCGACACCCGCCCGCCGCGGGCCTTCCTCTGGTGGATGGTGAGGCAGAACGGCGGTCTGTTCTGGGCCGGGCTGCTCGTCGCCCTCATCTGGATGGTGCCGCAGACCGTCGGACCGTGGATCGTGGGCCGCGCCATCGACACCGGCATCGTCGCGGGCGACCCCGCGGCGACCATGCAGTGGGTCCTCGTGCTGGCCGTCGTCACCGTCTTCGGCGCGTGCAGTGGCATCCTCTTCCACACGGTCATCGTCCGCGAGTGGCTCATCGCCCTCTACGGCACGACGAAGCTCGTCACGCGCAAGGCGCTCCAGCTCGGCCACGTGCTGACGCGGCGCACGCCGACCGGCGAGGTGCTCTCGGTCTCGGGCAGCGACGGCGACCAGTTCGGCGCCCTCATGGAGATCAGCACGCGCGCCATCTCGCAGCTCGCCGCCTACCTCGTCGTCGCCGCCATCGTGCTCAGCACGTCGGTGCGCATGGGCGTCCTCGTCCTCGTCTCGGCTCCGCTGCTCGTCGTCCTCGGCACGCCGCTGCTCCGGCCGATGCAGCGCTGGCAGGGAGTCGAGCGCTCCCGCAACTCCGAGCTGACGTCGATGGCGACCGACATCGTCGGCGGCCTGCGGATCCTGCGCGGCATCGGTGGTGAGGAGACCTTCGGCGGCAACTACGCCGGGCAGTCCCAGCGCGTGCGCCAGTCCGGCGTCTCGGCCGGTCGCTGGCTCGCCGCCGTCGAGTCCGTCGGCGTCCTGCTCTCGGGTGGCTTCGTCGTCGCCCTCATGTGGCTCGGCACGCGCGAGGTCGCGCAGGGCCGGCTCACGGTGGGCCAGCTCGTCAGCTTCCTCGGCTACGGCCTCTTCCTCGTCCAGCCGATGCGCACGTTCGTCGAGTTCGCCCAGAAGTGGACGCGCTCGGTGGTCTCGGCCCGCAAGGCGGTCGCCGTGCTGTCGCAGCGCCCGCCGTGGGTCCACCCCGACGAGCCCGCCGGGCTCGACACGAGCGCCGAGATCGTCGACGGCGAGTCCGGCGCCACCATCCGCCCGGGCATCCTCACCATGGTCGTCTCGGCCGTGCCCGACGACTCGGCAGCCCTCGCCGACCGTCTCGGCCGCTACCTGCCGAGCGACGAGGGCGCGCTCGTCAGCGACGAGATCCCCGAAGCGCTCAAGGGCCGTGCCGCCAGGCGGGAGCGCTCGGCGCGCGCCAAGGCCCGCGAGGAGCAGGCCCTCCGCGACGAGGAGCGGGCCCGCCAACCGTGGGGGGTCACCGTCGGCGGCGTCGACCTCTCGCGCGTCGAGCTCGACGAGGTGCGCCGGCGCATCCTCGTCAGCGACACCTCACCCCAGGTCTTCGCGGGGACCCTGCGCTCCGCCGTCGACCCGATCGGCCGGCTGACGCGGGAGCAGGCCGAGCGGGCGCTCCACACGGCCGCCGCCGACGACGTCTTCGACGCCCTCCCCGGCGGGTGGCAGGGCGAGCTCGAGGAGCGCGGTCGCGGGCTGTCCGGCGGGCAGCGTCAGCGACTCGTGCTCATGCGCGCCCTCGCAGCCGACCCCGACGTCCTCGTGCTCGTCGAGCCCACGTCCGCCGTGGACGCCCACACCGAGGCCCGCATCGCCTCCCGTCTCGGGGAGCACCGGCGCGGGCGCACCACGGTCGTCATGACCGCGTCCCCGCTGCTGCTGCACCACGCCGACGAGGTGATCCTCCTCGAGGGTGGTGTCGCGACCGCCCACGGACGGCACGCCGACCTGCTGGCCGAGTCGCCGGCATACCGCTCCGTCGTCGTCCGCGGCGGAGACGCCGACCCGTCCGTCCTCTCCCACCTCGCCGAGGAGTCCCGATGAGCCGCGCCGACAGCACGGTCGCGACGACCGGTGTCACGGGCGCCGCGGACACCGTGGACCCCGTGGACACCACGTGGGTCTCTCCGCTGCCCGAGGTGCTCGCGGCCGAGTCCGCGCGCACGTGGGACTCGGCCGTCCACGCCCCGGCCGTGCCCGACGAGCTGCGGCCGCCCCGGTCCGCCTCGATGCGCCAGCGCCTCAGCGCGCTGCACCGACGGCACCTGCTGCGCGAGCGGCGGGCCCAGGAGTTCGTCGCCGACACGATGAACGCGCGCACGGGTCTGCCGATCGCCGACAACGCGCGCGTCGTGCGCTTCATCGGTGGCCTGCTCTCGCAGGAGCGGCTGCTCGTCGTCGCCGTCATCCTCGCCAACGCGCTCGCCGCCACGGCGGGCCTGCTCGTCCCGCGACTGCTCGGCGAGCTCGTCGACTCGACGGTCGCCGACGTCGAGGCGGGCCGGGTCGACGCCGCCCTCGCCGGGGCCAACTCGGCGGCGCTCGTCGTCGCCGGGCTCGTCGTCCTGCAGAGCGCCTTCACCTTCGCGGCCAAGATGTCCTCGACGGTGCTCGGCCAGAGCGTCCTTGCCACGGCGCGCGAGTACATCGTGCGCGCCATCCTCCGGCTGCCGCTCTCACGCGTCGAGAGCGCGAGCTCGGGCGACCTCGTCACGCGCGTCACCCGCGACGTCGGCACCATGAGCGAGAGCGTGCGCTGGGCCCTGCCCGAGGCCATCATCGCGAGCATCACCGTCGTGCTGACCCTCGTGGCCATGGTCAGCAACTCGCCGGTGCTCTCCCTGCCGTCGATCGTGCTCATGTCGCTCGCGCTCTTCCAGGTGCGCCGCTACCTCGGGCGCGCGCCGAAGGGCTACCTCACCGAGGGCGGCACCTACTCGCGCATCAACACCACGCTCACCGAGACGGTCGAGGGTGCCCGCACCGTCGAGGCGCTGGGCCTGACGGAGCACCGCCTGCGCCGCGGGGACGAGGACATCGAGGTGTCCGGCCAGGCCGAGCGCTACACGATGACGCTGCGCAACCTGCTCTTCGCCGTCATGGACGTCGCCTTCAGCCTGCCGCGCGTGCTCGTCCTGCTGTTCGGCGCCATCGGGTATGCCCAGGGCTGGGCCACGCTCGGGCAGATCACCACGGCGATCCTCTACACCGAGGCCCTCTGGGGCCCGTTCGACATGCTCGTCCACACCGTCGATCGGGTGCAGGTCGGCATCGCGTCGACGACCCGCCTGCTCGGCATCGCGACCGTGCCGGCCGACCGCGAGGCGGGCGAGGACCGGCCGACCGGACCCGAGCTCGTCGGCACCGACCTGCGCTACGCCTACCGCGCCGGCCACGACGTGCTGCACGGCATCGACCTCGACCTCAGCACGGGGGAGCGCCTCGCCATCGTCGGCCCGAGCGGTTCCGGCAAGTCGACGCTGGGGCGCCTGCTGTCGGGCATCCACGGCCCTCGCACCGGGTCGGTGACGGTCGGCGGCGTCGAGCTGACGTCGCTCCCGCTCGACCAGCTGCGCACCGAGGTCGCCCTCGTGACCCAGGAGCACCACGTCTTCATCGGGTCGGTGCGCGACAACGTCGTGCTGGCGCGCGAGGGCTCGGCCGACGACGAGGTCCGTGAGGCCCTGCGGGCCGTCGACGCCCTCGACTGGGTCGAGCGGCTGCCCGAGGGTCTCGACACGAAGCTCGGGTCGGGCCACCAGGTGCTGACGCCGGGCCGCGCCCAGCAGATCGCCCTGGCCCGCCTCATCCTCGCCGACCCGCACACGATCGTCCTCGACGAGGCGACCTCGCTCATCGACCCGCGCACCGCACGCCACCTCGAGGGCTCGATGAACGCGCTGCTCACCGGGCGCACCGTGGTCGCGATCGCGCACCGCCTCCACACGGCGCACGACGCAGACCGCATCGCGGTCGTCATCGACGGTCGCGTCGCCGAGCTCGGCAGCCACGACGAGCTCGTCGAGCAGGACGGCGAGTACGCCGCCCTCTGGCGCGCCTGGACCTCCTGACCCCGCCACCCTCACTCGAACGAGCGCCCCGCCCCACTCGAGTGGCCCCGCAACCCCACGTGTCCCAGCAGTGTCCGGACCGACCTGACACCTGACGAGGGGCACGCGTGACGATGGGGCCACTCGACGACGGGGAGCGCCCCCGGGGCGTGTCCCGTGCGACGACGGGGCCACTCGACGATGGGGAGCGCCCCCCGGGGTGTGTCCCGTGTGACGACGGGGCCACTCGACGACGGGGAGCGCCCCCGGGGTGTGTCCCGTGTGACGACGGGGCCACTCGACGACGGCTGGGCGACCCCCGGGGTGTGTCGCGTGTGACGACGGGGCCACTCGAGTGGGTGCGCCTCCCTGCTCGAGTGGCCCCGCAACCCCACGTGTCCCAGCAGTGTCCGGACCGACCTGACACCTGACGAGGGGCACGTGTGACGACGGGGCCACTCGACGACGAGGGCCGACGACGGGTCTCGACGGGCACCGGCCCGCGTGTGAAGGTGTGGACATGAGCACTGACACGACCGCACAGCAGGAGCGCACGGCATACGTCATCGTCGGCGGTGGACTCGCCGCGGCGAAGGCCATCGAGGGCATCCGCGAGAGCGACACGGACGGCGCGATCGTCCTGGTGACGGAGGAGGACCGGCTGCCCTACGAGCGGCCGCCGTTGTCCAAGGCGGTGCTCAAGGGCGAGGACGAGATGGAGACGGCGTTCACGCACGACCGGGACTGGTACGCCGAGCAGGGGGTCGAGCTGCGTCTGGGCAGCCCCGCCACCTCCCTCGACGCCGAGCAGCACACGCTGACGCTCGCCGACGGCGACGTGCTCTCCTACGAGCGGCTCCTCATCGCCACGGGCTCGTCGGCACGCGCTCTCGACGTGCCCGGCGCGGACCTCGACGGCGTGCTCTACCTCCGCGAGATGCAGGAGTCCGAGGCGCTCAAGGCCCGCCTCACCGGCGGGGCGCGCATCGTCATCGTCGGCGCCGGGTGGATCGGCCTCGAGGTCGCCGCAGCCGCCCGCGACGCCGGTTGCAGCGTCACCGTCATCGAGCCCCAGGCCGCGCCGCTCCTCGGTGTCATGGGCGAGCAGGTCGGTGGCTGGTTCGCGCAGCTGCACCGGGGTCACGGCGTCGACTTCCGGTTCGGCGAGGGCGTCGAGCGGATCGAGGGTGAGACCTCGGTGACCGGGGTCGTCACGACGTCCGGCGACATCCTGCCGGCCGATGCCGTCGTCGTCGGCGTCGGCATCACCCCGAACACCGGACTGGCCGAGGGCGCCGGCATCGACACGGCCAACGGCATCACGACCGACGAGGCGCTGCGCACGTCGGCCGATGGCGTGTGGGCGGCCGGCGACGTCGCGAGCTGGCGGTCGACGGCGCTCGACGCGTTCGTCCGCGTCGAGCACTGGGCCAACGCGCACGACGGCGGGCTCGCGGCGGGCCGGTCGATGGCGGGCCAGGACGTGACCTACGACCCCATCCCGTTCTTCTTCTCCGACCAGTACGACATCGGCCTCGAGTACGCCGGCTACGTCCCGCGCGGGACCGACGCCGAGGTGGTGCTGCGCGGCGAGCCGTCGGGCAACGAGTTCATGGCGTTCTGGGTCGTCCCGGAGGGGGACGGCGTGCGCGTGCTCGCCGGCATGCACGTCAACGTCTGGGACACCATCGACGACGTCCAGCGTCTCGTGCGCGACCGCACCGTCGTCGACCGCGACCGGCTCGCCGACCCCGGCGTCCCGCTCGCCGACCTGACCTGACCGCCCGAGCGGCGGGGGTGGCAGGATGTGCACCGTGACGGCACAGATCCTCGACGGCAAGGCCACCCTCAAGGCGATCAAGGTCGAGCTGACCCAGCGGGTCGCTCGCCTGCGTGAGCAGGGGGTCGTCCCGGGCCTCGGCACGGTCCTCGTCGGCGACGACCCGGGCAGCCACTGGTACGTCAACGCCAAGCACAAGGACTGCGCCGAGATCGGCATCACGAGCCTGCGCCGCGACCTGCCGGCCACGGCCACGCAGGCTGAGGTCGAGGCCGTCATCGACGAGCTCAACGCCGACCCCACGTGCACGGGGTTCCTCGTCCAGCAGCCGACCGGCCTCGACGAGATGGCGCTCCTCTCGCGCGTCGACCCCGCCAAGGACGTCGACGGCCTTCACCCGATGAATCTCGGCTGGCTCGCCCTCGGCAAGCCTGCCCCGCTCCCGTGCACGCCGATGGGGTGCATCGAGCTGCTCCGGCGCCACGACGTGCCGATCGCGGGCGCGAAGGTCGTCGTCATCGGCCGCGGCCTGACCGTGGGCCGCCCGCTCGGCCTCATCCTCACGCGCAAGAGCGAGAACGCCACCGTCACGCTCTGCCACACCGGCACGAAGGACCTCGCCGCCGAGGTGCGCCAGGCCGACATCGTCATCGCCGCGGCCGGCGTGCCCGGCATCGTCACCAAGGAGATGGTCAAGCCCGGCGCCGCCGTGCTCGACGTGGGCGTGAGCCGCGTCGACGGCAAGATCGCCGGAGACGTCGCCCTCGACGTCGCCGAGGTCGCCGGCTGGGTCAGCCCCAACCCGGGCGGCGTTGGACCGATGACCCGGGCCCTGCTGCTCACCAACATCGTCGAGGCGGCCGAGTCCTCGGTCGCGTCCGGCGCCTGAGCGGCTCCGATGCAGTGGCGGGGTAGCGGCTTCGTCGTCCTCAGCTGGTGGTACCTCGTCGCGGGGATGGCCGCCGTCGGCGTCCTCGTCATGGCCTTCCTCGACGTCCGTTGGGGCGGGCGCATCATGGCCACGGCGTTCTTCGTCGGCGCCCTGATCCGCCTCGTGGCCCGGCCCTCGCGCAAGGCGGGCGGTCTCAACGTCCGCTCTCGCACCCTCGACGTCGTCATCCTGCTGACCCTGGGCATCGGCGTGCTCATCGCGTCGGCCACGGTCAACGTGCGCGCCGACGTGCCGGACCGGACGTCCGTCGGCCGCAGCGCCCGCTGACGGGACGACCGTGCCGAGCCCCCAGCCGCAGGCGTTCGAGCACTACCTCCTGACGCGCTTCAGCGCGGCCTTCTCGCCCGACGTCCCGGCCCAGGAGGAGTGGCTGCGCTACCGCCTCGGCTTCTTCGTCGACGCGTGCTGGTCATCCGTGCGCAGCCAGCAGGGCGCGGACTTCACGTGGCTCGTCCTCTTCGACGACCGCTGCAGCGACGACTTCCGCGGCGACGTCGAGGCGCTCGCCGAGGGCACGTTCACCCCGGTCTGGAGCCACGAGCCGTGGTCGCCTTGGATCTTCGGGCAGGCGATCGCCGAGCTCAGCCCGGCCGACACTGCACCGTCCTGGCTGCTCACGACCCGTCTCGACAGCGACGACGCCATCGCCCGGGACTTCATGGCAGCGGCCCAGCGCGAGTTCACGCCGACCCAGGGCCTCTTCGTCGACTTCCCGCGCGGCATCCAGATCGACCGGAGCGGCGCGACCTACCGCTACGACCAGCTCTCGAGCCCGTTCCTCACCCTCGTCGAGCAGCGCCGCCCCGACTCGCCTCCGAGCACCGTGTATGCCGCCCGCCACGCCCGTGCGCGCCAGTGGGGTCCCGTGCGGGAGGTGAGCGCACCGCCGATGTGGGTGCAGGTCATCCACGGCACCAACCTGCTCAACATGACCGTCGGCGCACGCGTCTCCCCGCGCGTGGTCAACGAGCGCTTCGACCTCGAGCTCGTCTACGACCGTGACGTGTCGACCCGGGACCTGTTGCGGCAGAAAGCCGTCCACCGCGCCCGCCTCGTCCGCCTGTGGGTGCAGCACCCGGGTGAGATGACGAAGTGGGCCGAGGCGAGGTACTGGAGACTGCGTGGCACGCACGTGCGGCCGCAGGGCACGACGCCTCCGCTGACCGAGGTGGTCAAGGCCGGGGCCGCCCGGCTCGGCTGGCGTCGCTGAGCGGCACACGGCGCACGGCATACGGCATACGCGAAGGGCGCCGCCCACCTCGTGGTGGACGGCGCCCTTCGACGTGAGGGGGCCTGCTCAGATGAGGCCGAGGCCCTTGACGGCGTCGCGCTCCTCGGCGAGCTCGGCGACCGACGCGTCGATCTTGCCGCGCGAGAAGTCGTCGATGTCGAGGCCCTGGACGATGCTCCACTGCCCGTTCTTGACGGTGACGGGGAAGGAGGAGATGAGACCCTCCTGCACGCCGTAGGAGCCGTCGGAGCGCACGGCCATGGAGACCCAGTCGCCGTCGGGCGTGCCCTGGACCCAGGTGCGGGCGTGGTCGATCGTGGCGGAGGCGGCCGACGCGGCCGAGCTCGCGCCGCGCGCCTCGATGATCGCCGCGCCTCGCTTGGCGACGGTCGGGATGAAGGTGCCGGCGAGCCAGTCCTGGTCGCCGACGGTCTCGGCGGCGTTGCGGCCGCCGACCTCGGCGTGGAAGAGGTCGGGGTACTGCGTCGCGGAGTGGTTGCCCCAGATCGTCATCTTCGTGATCTCGGTGACCGGCACGCCGAGCTTGGCGGCGAGCTGGCTGATCGCGCGGTTGTGGTCGAGGCGCGTCAGGGCCGAGAAGCGCTCGGTCGGGATGTCGGGGGCGTTGCTCATGGCGATGAGCGCGTTGGTGTTGGCGGGGTTGCCGGTGACGGTGATGCGGATGTCGTCGGCCGCGACCTCGTTGAGAGCCTTGCCCTGCGGGGCGAAGATGCCGCCGTTGGCCTCGAGGAGGTCACCGCGCTCCATGCCCGGGCCGCGGGGGCGGGCGCCGACGAGGAGGGCGTGGTTGACGCCGTCGAAGACCTTCGTCGCGTCGTCGCCGATCTGGACGCCGGCGAGGGTCGGGAAGGCGCAGTCGTCGAGCTCCATGACGACACCCTCGAGCGCCTTGAGCGCGGGGGTGATCTCGAGCAGGCGCAGCTCCACCGGGGTGTCGGGCCCGAGCAGGGCACCGCTCGCGATGCGGAACAGGAGGCTGTAGCCGATCTGGCCGGCGGCGCCGGTGACGGCGACCTTGACGGGGGTAGTGCTCACAGGTAGGCCCTTCACATCGGTGTGGCGCTGGACGCTCCGACGCTATCAGTGGCTGCGTGCCGGGCTGGACGGGCGCCCGTGCTCAGCGCGAGCCCCCAGCACGCACACGCAAGAGCCGTGACGACGATCACGCATGCTGGCCGAGAGCGATGCGTCAGACGGTGAGGGCGAGCGAGCCGAGGGCGATGAGCCAGCTGACGAAGCTGCCGACGAGGAAGTACTCGGTGACGTCGTCGATGCCGGCCGGGCCGCCGGGGTAGGAGCCCGTGCCTGCCGGTCCACCGCTGGCGGAGCGGGCAGCCGCCTGGATCTCGGGGAAGCGGAGCAGCCCCTTGGCGGCGATGACGAGACCGGCGGCGCCGAACTCACCGGCGACGCCGAGGCCGAGGATGACGAGACGCTCCATGGGCCCGAGCAGACGCCCACCCTTGAGGCGGTCGGCGGGCTGGCCGCCGGTCGGGGGAGCGGCCCGCCCGGTGAGGGAGGCGGCAGCCGCGGCGGCCGCGTTGGCGTTGGTGACGTCGGACGGGCGCAGGGCCCCGATCGTGAGCAGGACGAGTCGGACGATGACGTTGGCCGTCGCGACGTTGAAGAGCACGAGCCCGGTGAGCAGCAGCACCCGTGCGGCGGGGAGCGGGCCGCTGCCGGGCAGGTCGGCCCACTGCAGCCACGTGGCGAGGGGGCCACCCGCAGGTGACGCCGCCCCGGAGAAGGCGAGCAGCCCGACGACGAGGCCCGCGAAGACGGCCAGCGGCGCGAGGGCGCCTCGACCCGTCATCTGCGTGCGACGTGAGAGCTCGGCCCATCCGGCACCGGCGGCCGCGGCGATGGCGAGGGCAAGCAGGTCGGCCCAGCCGTGCATCCCGGCCACGAGGGCCAGGGCGACCACGACGACAGGTGCGGCGACGTGCCCGACGACGCGGCCCGGTCGCCACGTCGTGGACCGGACGACGTCGCCGACGCCGATGCCGGCGAGGGCGATCGACAGCCACGTCACGGCAGGTCACCCAGGGTCGTCATGGCCTCGAGCGCGACGCCGATGCCGTCGCGCCGCACGCGCTGCGAGACCGCGGACGGGCTGATGCCGACCCGGTCGGCGACGTCCTGCTGCGCGTGGCCGTGCATGAGTCCTCCGAGGATCTCGCGTGAGGTGGTCGACATGGAGCCAACCATGAAGTCCAGACAGTCGAGCGCAGCCCGCACGGCCGCGACGGTGGCCGGCGGCTCGTCCGGAGCGACGTAGGCGGTCCGCGACGTCCGCGTCTGTGCGCGCTGCGCCCGTTCCTCGGCCACGGTGATGGCCTCGCGGGCGTTCCAGTAGGCCGGCCCGTCGTGGATGCCGCGGACGGGGTCGAGCGTCGAGACGGCGCCGCGGCCGAGCCCGAAACGGACGTCGGCCCGGGGGAAGAGCTCGCTGCGGACGACGAAGCTGGCACGCAGCGCTGCTCCCAGGCTGGGGTAGACGCCCTGGAACTCGTCGCCGACGGTGATGACAGCCGGGTCGTCGATCGGGACCTCGGCGTTGGCGCGGGCGACGGCGGCCTGGAAGGCGTCGTGCAGGGCTTGGCGCTCGCGGTGGGTGCGGGACTCGACGATGTCCCCGATGAGCGCCACCGGTGAAGGTTTTGCCTTCAGATCTGACATGTGAAGATCATATCTTCATATTCAGGAAATGGAGCGCTGGCCTTCACCAGAGTCCACGTCGAGGACGGGACGGCCCTCGTCGTCGACCGCGGCGTTCTCGACCATGTCGGTCGAGCCACTGATGTCCATGTCGTCGCGGCGCTCGCCGGTGATCCAGGCGTAGGTGCTGCCGGCGATGAGGCCACCGACGATCGGCGCCACCCAGAAGGCCCACAGCTGCCCGGGGGCGCCGTTGCCGTTGAAGAAGGCGACGGCCGTCGAGCGGGCCGGGTTGATCGAGGCGTTGCTGATCGGGATGGCCACGAGGTGCGCGAGGAGCAGGCCGAAACCGATGGCGAGCGGGGCGAAGCCCTTGGGGGCGTCGTCCTTCGTCGCGCCGAGGATGATGTAGACGAAGAAGGCGGTGACGAGGGCCTCGACGATGAGCACCCCGCCGAGTGCGAACCCGCCGGGGGAGTGGATGCCGAAGCCGTTGGCCGCGAGGTTGCCGGTGACGGGGCGTCCCGTCGAGGACAGCAGCCCGGCGAGTGCGCCTCCGGCGAGCAGGCCGCCGACGAGCTGGGCGCCGACGTAGGCCGGCACCTCACGCCACTCGAAGCGCTTCGCGACGGCGATGCCGATCGTGACCGCGGGGTTGAAGTGCGCCCCGGAGACGTGCCCCACGGCATACGCCATCGTCGTGACCGCGAGGCCGAAGGCGATGGCGACGCCGAGGTGGCCGATGCCGTAGTCGATGACCTGTCCGTCGAGGGTCCGGGCGACGAACTTCGCGTTGAAGATGGCCGAGCCGCAGCCGATGAAGACGAGCCAGAAGGTCCCGAGCGCCTCGACGGCGAGGCGTGAACTCATCTTGGGGGTGTACATCGGGCTCCTCCAGCACAGACGTCGAGGCCGAACCGCCCGGGAGGCTCCCGGTGCCCGCAGCGTAGTGGACCGTCACCGCCCCAGCGGGGGATGAGAGCTGCGCCGCGTGCCCCGTCAGCGTCGCTCGAGGACCGTGCCGACACCCGGGACCGTGCGCACGACGGGGTATGCCGTCGCGACCCACGCGCGCAGCGGGTCACGGGCCGACCAGGCCGCTGCACCCCCGGCCCGGGCGTCCGCCGCTGCCGTGACGACGACGACGTCCGGAGCGCGTCCGGTCCGCTGGTACCAGTCGACCGCCCACTGGTTGGCGGCTCCGTGGTCGTCGAGCCACACCGACGGGGTGGCCATCGGGCCGTTGGCGGCGAGGTAGCCGCCGGAGGCGCCCAGGACGAGGACGGGACGCCCGCCACGGGTCACCTCGTCGACGGTGGACGAGAGGGCCGTGAGGCGTGCGGCTTGGTCGGACGTCGTGACCAGGCCGGCCCACGGCCCGGTCAGGATCCGGGTGTCGACGCGGACGGAGCCGGGGTCGTCGAAACGGCAGGGCCAGCAGCCCGAGCGACATCGCGACGGCGGGGAGGGCCGCGAGGGCGCTCGTCGCCCGAGCGGGTCCCGCCCCGCGTCGTGCGCGCACCCCGACGAGTCGGCGCGCGGCCGTGGACCACTGGACGACGAGCACGAGCAGGAGGCCGCCGAGGGCGGCTCCGTGCACGGAGTAAGCCGGGCCGGAGTTGGTCGTGGCAGCGATGACGGTCGCTGCGACGAGGCCGGGCGCGGCGGCCGCGGCGAGGTCGCCGGCATCCCCGGGCCGGTGGGACCAGCGCAGCTCGGCCAGGACGGGCAGCAGGAGGGTGAGGACCAGGAGGGTCTCGAGGGCGGCCACGGTGTTGCCGAACCACAGCTGCGGCAGGAACCCCAGCGCGGCGGCGACGGTCACGGCGGTGCACCACGCGACGCCCGCGCCGCTCGCGCCGACCCGCAGCGCGCGCCAGTCCGGGCGGAGGCACCCGACGGTCAGCCCGATGCACCCGAGCAGCGGCCAGTAGAGCGGGAAGCGCAGACCCTCGTACGTCCCGACCGCCCGGCCGACGCGCTCGAGCGGCGACAGGCCGTCTCCGCGAACCGCCAGCAGGTAGTGCATCGTGTCGGCAACGGGCTCGGTGCCGGCGGCCAGCAGCACCCACGCGGCCGCCACCGCGATGAGCCCGGCGCTCGACGCCAGTGCCACGACCCTGGGGCGGGCGCCTCGCACCCGGACGACCCCGACGGCGAGTGCCAGGGCGAACGCCGGCGCCAGCTGCGGGCTCGCGACGGTGCCCATCGCGGTCGAGACACCCAAAACCCCGGCCCAGGCTGCCGAGCGCGTCTCCCGGAGCGCGACTCCCGACGCGGCGGCCAGCACGAGGGCGAGCACCGGCACCGAACTGTAGCTGACGAGCGGCAGCTGGTAGGGCAGGCCGAGCAGGGCGGCCACCGTGGCCACGACAGCCGGCCCGGCGGCATACCTCGTGCGCAGCGCGCGTGACGTCACCAGCGCGACGACCGGGGCGACGACGACGAACCACACGCGCGACGCAGCACGATGCCCGTCGTCCCGACCGTGTGGTCCCACACCCAGACGAAGGGCACGGCGAGGAGCGCACCCGTCGCCTGCAGGTTCATCTCGTCTCCGAACGCGGTGTCGCCACGGGAGAGCCGCAGCGCCAGCGTCACGACGTGACCGTCGTCGTCCGAGCTGGCGCCCAGCGTCAGGCGCCACGCGAGCACGAGGACGAGGCAGAGGCCGACCGCGGCGGCGCCCGGCCTCGACCGCAGGGGCGTGACTCCCGCTGCACGGCCCCGCTCGGTGAACTCGGTCACCGCCTCATCATCGCCGCGCTCGGTGCGTCAGGGCCGGATGCGCGTGGGGCGTCTTCGTGGCGGTCCCGGAGATCCTGTCGTTCGCCGGCGCGGGGGGTGTCCACGATGCCGACATGTCCGGCGATGTACGGATTCACGGCTATCATTCGGCTTACGCGTGGTTTGACCGAATTGGTGGGAAAGTCACCAGTCACGTCGGGTTCCGGGACAAAGGTCGTCGCCGTCGCTGAACCCAAGACGCGTACGTGAAATCGGGGCACGTCAGGGATTGTGGTGAGTACAGGGTGACAGCACAGGTACGCAGGGCTCGATGGGTCCGCCTCGGCTGGGCCGCCGTCGACGCCTTGATCTGGGTCGTGATGCTCTTCGCGGCGCTCTGGATCCGCCTCGACTTCGGCATCGACGAGACGTACCTCAAGGGCACGGCCTACTTCGCGCTCGCGGCCATGGTCGGACAGCTCGCCGTCGGCTACCTCGTCGGGCCCTACTCGATCAGCCACGTACTCGGCTCGTTCGAGGAGATCGTCGAGCTCATGACGACGACCGCGATCGTCGGGACCGTCCTCTTCCTCTGGTCGCTCCTGGCGGAGCCGCTGGTCATCCCGCGCGGCGTGCCCGTGACCGCCGGGGCGCTTGCCATCGGGTTGATGTTCGCCCTCCGCTTCGTCGTGCGCACCGTGCGGTCCCACCGGGCGATGCAGACCGCGGCGGAGCGCCGGGCCATCGTCCTCGGTGCCGGTGAGGCCGGACGTCGGCTGCTGCGCAGCATGAAGTACGACGGTGCCGGGCCCTTCGTGCCCGTGGCACTGCTCGACGACGACCCCTCCAAGCACCGCCTGCGCCTCGAGGGACTGCGGGTCCGCGGCACCCGCGCCGACCTCGCAGCGGTCGCGGAGCGCTACGAGGCGGACACCCTCGTGCTCGCGCTCCCGAACGCCGAGGCGGCCACCCTGCGCGACCTGGCATCCCGTGCCGCCGACGCCGGGCTCGACGTCGTCAGCCTGCCGCCGCTCAAGGACATCATCGGCGGACGGCCGACCCCGAACGACCTGCGTGACCTCGACGTCGCCGACCTGCTCGGTCGACGCCCCGTGCAGCTCGACACGACGGCCATCGCTGACCAGATCTCCGGTCGTCGCGTCCTCGTCACCGGAGCCGGCGGCTCCATCGGCTCGGAGCTCTGCCGTCAGATCGCGCGCTTCGGCCCGTCCCGGCTCTACATGCTCGACCGCGACGAGTCCGGTCTGCAGGCGACCGAGATGAGCCTCTCCGGCCACGGGCTGCTCGACTCCGACGACCTCATCCTCGCCGACATCCGCGACCCCAAGGCGCTCGCCGAGGCCTTCGACCGGGCCCGGCCCGAGGTCGTCTTCCATGCCGCGGCCCTCAAGCACCTGCCCCTGCTCGAGGCGCACCCACTCGAAGCCTGGAAGAGCAACGTCATCGGGACCCTCAACGTCCTCACCGCTGCCGAGGCCGCAGGTGTCTCGACGTTCGTCAACATCTCCACGGACAAGGCCGCCAACCCGACGTGCGTGCTCGGCTACAGCAAGCGCCTCGCCGAGCGACTGACCGCCGACTTCGCCCACCGCGCCAGCGGCCGCTACGTGTCGGTGCGCTTCGGCAACGTGCTCGGCTCGCGCGGCTCGGTCGTGCACGCCTTCACGGCCCAGATCGAGCTTGGCGGCCCGATCACGGTCACCCACCCCGACGTGTGCCGCTACTTCATGCTCATCCCCGAGGCCTGCCAGCTCGTGCTCGAAGCGGCGTCCATCGGCGTCGACGGCGAGGTCATGGTGCTCGAGATGGGGGAGCAGGTGAAGATCCTCGAGGTCGCCCAGACCCTCATCCGGATGAGCGGGCGGCGTGACATCGACATCGTCTTCACCGGCCTGCGGCCCGGCGAGAAGATGGGTGAGGAGCTCTTCTCACCCAGCGAGGATCGCCGCAGCACCGGTCATCCGCTCGTCGACAGCGTCGGCGTTCCCTCGATCCAGCCGGAAGCCGTGCTCGAGACCGCCTTCGCAGGAGCCGAGGGTGGCCGGGAGTGGATGAAGCGCGAGGCACTCCTCAACGGGCAACTCACGACGGAAGCGATCCAGCGGTGAGCCGTATCCACCTGTCCAAGGCCGAGGTCACCGAGGTCGAGGAGGCCTACGTCCTCGATGCCCTCCGCTCGGGATGGATCGCTCCGCTCGGTCCCCATGTCGACGCGTTCGAGGCCTCGATCGCCGAGCGTGTCGGCGTGGCCGGCGCCCTCGCCCTGTCGTCGGGTACGGCCGCCCTGCACCTCGCGCTGCTGGATGCGGGAGTGGGGCCGGGCACCCACGTCCCCGTCTCGAGCCTGACCTTCGCGGCGACGGTCAACGCGATCCTCTACACCGGGGCCGAGCCGGTGCTCGTGGACTCCCAGGCCGCCGACGGCAACGTCGACGTCGACCTGCTCGTCCGGGCCGTCGACGTGCTGCGCGAAGAAGGCAGGTCCGTCCCCGCGGTCGTGCCCGTGGACCTGTTCGGTCGCTGTGTCGACTACTCCCGACTGCTCCCGCTGCTCGCGGATCGGCACGTCGTCGTCGTCGAGGACGCCGCCGAGGCGTTGGGCGCCTCCCACGCCGGCCGCGCCGCCGGGTCGTTCGGCCGCTCGTCCGCGCTGTCGTTCAACGGCAACAAGATCATGACGACGTCGGGTGGCGGCATGCTGCTCAGCGACGACCTCGACCTGCTTGACCGGGCGCGCTATCTCTCCACCCAGGCCCGCCAGCCGGTGCCGTGGTACGAGCACACGGACGTCGGCTACAACTACCGGATGTCCAACATCCTCGCGGCGCTGGGGCGGGGGCAGCTCGAGCGACTCGATGCCATGGTCGCCCGTCGTCGTGAGATCAGGGACCGCTACGCGAAGGCGCTCGCCCCCTACGGCGACGTACGCCTGCTGGGGCGCTCAGGGACCGACACCGACGACGGTGACAACTGCTGGCTCACGACGATCGTCATCGATCGCGAAGGCCCGGGGGTCGCTGACGCGGCGGTGTCCGCGCTCAACCTCGCAGACATCGAGGCGCGCCACGTGTGGAAGCCCATGCATCTCCAGCCGATCTACGCGAACCACCGCGCCTTCGTCAACGGCGTCTCCGACGAGCTCTTCCGCACGGGTGTCACGCTCCCGAGTGGTGCGAGCCTCACCGACGACGACATCGACCGGGTCATCGGCGCCCTGACCGGGCACCTCGACTCATGAGCGCACGGCTTCCCGACAGCAAGCGGGTCCTCGACCTGGCGATCGCGGTGCCGGCCTTCGTCGTGTCCCTTCCCGTCCAGGGACTCGTGGGCCTCCTCGTCAGCCGCAAGCTCGGCCGCCCCGTGCTCTTCGAGCAGCGACGACCGGGGCTGCACGGCCACCCGTTCACGATGCGCAAGTTCCGGAGCATGCTCCCGGTCGACGAGGCCCTGGGGCACGTCGACGACGCCTCCCGGATGACGAGCTTCGGACGAGTGCTGCGGTCGACGAGCCTGGATGAGCTCCCGACCCTGTGGAACGTGATCCGGGGGGACATGTCGCTCGTGGGTCCGCGGCCCCTGCTCATGCAGTACCTCCCGTTGTACTCCCGCGAGCAGGCCCGTCGCCACGAGGTGCGCCCGGGCCTCACCGGCCTCGCCCAGGTGTCCGGCCGGAACGCGATCACGTGGGAGGAGAAGTTCCGTCTCGACGTCGAGTACGTCGACCGTCGCAGCCTCGGCATGGACATGCGCATCCTTCGCGACACGGTGATGGCCGTCCTGCGGCGGGACGGGGTGTCTGCCGCCGACTCGGTGACCATGCCCGAGTTCCGCGGAAGCGACGTCACCAAAGAGGCCGCGGCGTGAGGCCGGTGCTCAACGGGAGGGCCGTCTTCGCCTCCACGGTTCCGGTCACCATCCTGAAGTTCCACGTCAACACCGTCCGCATGCTCAGGGCGCGGGGCTACGACGTGACACTCGTGTCGTCCGACGGTGCTGACCTGGCCGAGGCCGCCGAGCAGAGCGGCGGGGCCGCCCACCCCATCGCCATGTCCCGCGCCATCTCGCCGGTGAGCGATGTCGCCGCCCTGATTCGTTGGCTGCGCCTACTCGCCCGGGTCAGGCCGGGGGTCGTCGTCGCAGGCACACCCAAGTGTGCCCTTCTGGCACTAACCGCAGCACGAGCGACGCGCGTGCCGAGACGGGTCTACATGTGCGGTGGACTGCGGCTCGAGGGCGAACGCGGCTGGCGCAGAAGGCTTCTCGTCGCCATGGAACGTATCGCCATGGGGGCGGCTACAGAAGTCGTCGTGAACTCCCGGTCGCTCCACGACGAGGTGCTCGCTGCCGGACTGGTCAGGCCGGCAGCGCTGCGTCAGACCGTCCCTGGCAGCAGCCATGGTGTCGACTCAGAGCACTTTGTCCCGCGGCCCGCTGATCGGGCTCTTGGGCTCTCGTTGGGTCTGAATCTTGACGTCCCTGTGGTGGGTTTCGTTGGGCGCCTGACTCGGGACAAAGGCATCGACACCCTGATCGAGGCTGCTGTCTTGCTGGAGGAGGAGGGGCGAGCATTCCAACTCCTCATTGTGGGTCCTCAGGACGAGCCAGATTCTGCCGCCTACGTGGAGCGGATCCGGCAGACAACCCTTGCCGCGACCGTGGTCGGCCCCGCAGAAGACGTGCGGCCCTACTTTGCGCTCATGCAGGTTCACGTCCTACCGTCACTGCGCGAAGGGTTCCCGAACGTGGTGCTCGAAGCGGCAGCCATGGAGATCCCCACAGTGACGACGACTGCTACAGGATGTCGAGACTCAGTGCTCGACGGGACAACAGGGCTGCTCTGTCCGGCCGAGGATGGACGAGCCCTGGCCGATGCTCTAGGAGAACTTCTTGCAAGTGCCGAAGCTCGCGATGCACTTGGTCGCGCTGCTCGCGCATGGGTCACGTCTGAGTTCCTGCCTGATCGCATCGCCGGACAGATTGTCAACGGCGTGTCCGTTCCCGCGCTCGAGGAGCGGCTGTGACGGTCCACGCGTTCTCTTCGTACAGCCCGGAGGCAGGAAGCACGCGCGTTCGGCTGTATGACTGGTTCCGGCACTTGGGCCTGGCGACCGTGAGCCACACCTTCATTGGGCAGCGCGACGCGCGAGGTTCCACTCTTGTCCGGAATGTCTCCGACGTGGTTAGGGCAGAGCTGCGTCTGCGGCGAGAAGACGTCCGGGGATCCACCGTGATCATGTCTCGCGAGGCGAGTCCGTTGAGTTCGGGTGGAGTCGAGCGCCAATTGCTGCATGACGCAGGGCATTCGGTGTATGACTTCGACGATGCCCTGTTTCACGATCTCTCGGCGGTCCGTCGATACTTGGGTCAACGTGGAAAGTGCCAGAGTCTGGTCTCGACTGCGGACGTCGTCATTGCTGGGAATGACTATCTGGCTGATTGGGCTTCATCATTCTCGTCCAACGTCACCATGGTGCCCTCCTGCGTCGAACCAGACGACTACCTGGAGAAGTCATCTTGGGAAGCCGCAGAGCGGCCTGTCATCGTATGGCTGGGTTCTCCATCGACGGAGCAGTACGTCGCAGACATCGCAGGCCCTCTTAGAACGGTTCATGAGATGACGGGAGCGCGCCTTCGCCTAGTGAGTGGAGCGAGCGAAAACCCAGCTCTCGGCTCTATCAACCACATGATTGATCGCATCCCGTGGAGCCCCACGTCCTTCGCGCCCGCACTCGCAAGTAGCGACATCGCTATCGGTCCGCTGACCGACACCCCCTTCGCGCGAGGCAAGTGTGCCTACAAGCTTCTTCAATATGCCGCTGCATCGCTGCCGATCGCGGCTAGCCCTGTAGGTGCGAACAGTCTCGCGCTGGAGCGTTTTGAAGGGTTGTCGGCGTCGACGCCCGCTGACTGGGTGGAAGCCATGACCACGTTGCTGTCGGAGCCGGCATCCCAGCGGGAGAGGCGCGGAAGGGCCGCGCGTACTGGTGTGGAACAGCACTACGCCTTCACTTCCTGGAAGCGGCAGTGGTCTGTCGCAACAGGTCTTGAGGGGTGAGCGCTCTGTCCGCGTACGCCAAGCTGTCGAGAACGGCGCGCAGTCGAGAGGCGTCGGTTGTTGTCGCCATGGGATTCATGGCCGCTAGCGCGAGCATCTTCGCGGTCCTCACTTCCCGGTGGCTTGGTCCGGCTGACCGCGGCATCGTCGTTGTGACGGCGACCACAGGGTCTCTCCTAATGCTGATCGGCTCACTTGGCGTCAGTACCGGAGGCCGAGTACTACTGGGTCGCTGGCCGGCTCTGCCGCTCACCCGATACATGTCCGTAGTGGCACGGTTGACGGCTTCACATGTCGCGACTGTGACAATCGTCGGGCTTGGCATCTTATGGGTCACCAAAAGTCTGGACGACCCCGTCGTCGGCCTGATTTTCGTGCCTTACGCGGCTCTCATGCTGATGACGTATCTGTTGCGCGAGGGTCTCCATGGCCTAGGCAAACACACGACTGCGGTTCGCGGCGACATCGTGACCACCTCCGCGCAGACCGTCCTGGTGTTAGCTGCGGCGCCCCTAGGCCTCGTTAGCTTGCGGTTCGTGCTTGGGGCCATGCTCGCCGGTCAAGCCCTGCAAGTCGTGCACCACCTGTGGAATCTGCGACGAGAGCAGAAGGCGCAGCGCCTGGGGGATCCGGTCGATTATGCCGACCGTCCGGCCGTCGACGTGATCCGGTTCAGCCTTTCCGCAGTGCCCATGCTTTTCGGGCAGGCATTCGTCATTCGCGGAGATCGCTTGATCCTCGGTGCCATCTCCGCTCCAGCTGCTGTTGGGGTGTACGGAGCGGCCGCCACGTTCACGGAGCTCCTCTGGCTGATCGCCACCGGAGTGGGACAGGTTGCATTCAAGCGCTCAACCCAGACGAATTCCAGCGGTGCGAGCGAGCGAAACCGACGATATGCGCTAGTGCTGACTGGGCTCGGATGCCTCATCATGTCTGCCTTGGCTCCAGTGCTGGTGCCGGCCCTGTTGGGCGAAGCGTTCCGAGAGGCCATCCCGCTGGTGTGGCTCCTCAGTGCCGCAGCGTTGCCGATGGCCAGCTACCAGCTCGATGTTGCAGTGATCAACGGCCTCGGACAGCTAAGTAGCGCCGGGCGTATAACGGCTGCAGGATCGGTTGTGTTGGCGGCGTTCTGTGTGATTCTGATCCCTCCGTTCGGCGCCATGGGGGCGGCGATCGCAAGTTTCGTCGCCTACGTCGTTCTTGCGGTACTCGCCAGGCTTAAGGTCCGTCGAGCGTCACTAGTGGGTGTGTCAGCAGATGACTGATCTCTCTCTGGGCTGGAGCCCGTCCGATCGACGACAAGCCGTGTGCCGATGAATGCAAACTGGTGGTGCTTCTTCCTTGGTCTCGCCATACTCGCCACTCTCCCTACGTGTGCCAAGAGTCCACGGCTCCGAGGAGCGCTGCTCCACAATGCCGGCTGGGCGACGGCGCTACTGATCGTTGGATCGGGTCTTGTTGCGTACGACGAGGTCTCTCTCACGGCAATTTCGATAATTGTGGCCAGCGTGGTGCTTTTCAATGGAGCGGTGGCGTTGGGCTACGGAGCTACTAGTCCTGCTGCGGCCGCTTTAAATAGCTCCGAAGAATCATCGAGGGGTGCGTCGAAGCCCCTAGTGACACGCACGATATATCGTCTGTTGTTGTTTGCCTTCGCGGTCGGGATCGCCGTATATATCTACCGAATGGCCAGTCTCTTTGGCCTCTCGACTCTGGTCACGGATCCGTCGAGTATCAGAGGTTCTCGGGTGGTCAAGTACCTAGAAGAATTCCCTATCTACGGCAAACTGCTCGTTTACCTGGGCCCGCTCTGCTTCGCCCTGACGATCTTTCCTTGGCTCGTTGAGGGAGGGCAACGAGTGAAGCCCTTGGTGCGCGGGATTGTCGCGGCAGGAATTCTTATCTTGCAGGCGGCGCTTCTCCAGAGAACCAACATCTTCGTTTGCCTGATGTGGGCCGCAGGCATCGCAATCTTGCGTCTGCGCTGGGGCGCTGAGGGTGTTAAGTTGCCGATCCGAAGGTTCGTTGCGCTGGGAGCGCTCGCCCTCATCATCTTTCAAGGTTTGGCAGTGGCGCTTGGGAAAACTGGTACGGAGAATACGGCAATTACCTCGACGGTTGGCACAACCCTGGCGGGAAGTCAAGCTACTGGGGTTCTCATCTACGCGTCCAGTGGCGTCGTGGGTTTCGATAAGCTCGTGCGCAGCGACAACGCGTCCTGGCCTCCCACTGAGACAGTGGGGCCGGTGTATGGGGACTTCAACCCGCCTACTAACGGGCTAGCGACGTTTTCCGCCGTCACATCCCGCATGGCGATTGAACCAAATTGGCAAGAGGTCTCGCCTTTTGTCGTGACACCAGTTCCGACGAACGTCTTCACATGGCTAGAGCCTTGGTATCGGGACTTCCAGACGTGGGGTGTGCTTATTGCAGTGTCCGCCCTGGGGTTGGTCCTGGGCCAGATGGGCAGGCGAGCGCTCTCATCCCCAGAGGCTCTTCTATTTGCTGGTCTGCTCTTAGGCTTTTCTGGCTTGGCCGGATTCAACAACCGTTACGGATCGACCATGTCCATCGTCCTATATTTCGCGATCTTCGCCTTGGGTCGCATGAGGAGTGCAAGGGAAACCAAGGCGAGTCGTGAGGAGAAAGCGCGGCGTTCGGCCGTGCGGATGCAATCGGCCAACGCATCTCGTCAAGTTCCCCACCGCGGGAGTTGACCGGCTAGCTCCAACACGTGAGCGATGCAAGCAGGCCGCGACCTCTCGCGGACAGGACGCCGCCGAAGGGCTTCAGCCGCGCGCCGCCAGATATGCGGGTCCAGGGCGGCATCCAACCAGCACAACCATTACAGACGCTGGACCCCGAGTTCGGGCTCCAGGGCGCCGCGGGTGTCCAGGATCTTGGCGCCGCTCGCGCCGATGGCGTCGAGGTCGTACTGGGCGTGCGGCTGGAGCAGCACCACGACGTCGGCCGCGGCCAGCGTAGCGTCGAGGTCTGGGGCGCACGTCAGCACGGCCGCGCTGCCTCGCGGGCTCCACTGCGGGACGAACGGGTCGTGGTACGAGACCTTCGCTCCCCACGACGCGAGCCGCGCCGCGAGCGGGTCGGCCGGGCTCTCGCGACAGTCCGCGATGTTCGGCTTGTACGTGACGCCGAGGAGCAGGACGTTCGAGCCGTTGACGGCCTTGCCCTGGTCGTTGAGCAGCGACCAGACGCGCGAGGCGACGTAGTCGGGGGCCGCGTGGTTGATCTCCTCGGCGAGCTCGACCATCCGGAAGGCGTAGCCGAGCTTGGCCTTGACGCGGTGCGAGAGGTACGACGGGTCGACGGGGATGCAGTGCCCGCCGACGCCGGGGCCGGGGCGGAAGGCCATGAAGCCGAAGGGCTTGGTCTCGGCGCAGTCGATGGCGTCCCACAGGTCGATGTCGAGCTCCTGCGAGAAGCGCAGCATCTCGTTGACGAGGGCGATGTTGACGTGCCGGAAGGTGTTCTCGAGAAGCTTGGCCATCTCGGCCTCCTTGGCGCCTCGAGCCTCGACGACCGTGTCGATGAACAGCGCGTAGAACTCCCGTGCCCGGTGGGTGCACTCGGGCGTCATGCCACCGACGACCTTGGGCGTGTTGCGCACGCCGAAGGTCGCGTTGCCGGGGTCGATGCGCTCGGGGGAGAAGGCGATGAAGACGTCGCTGCCGACGTCGAACCGCCCGCGCGTCACGAGGGGCGCGAAGATCTCCTCGGTCGTGCCCGGGTAGGTCGTCGACTCGAGGATGACGAGCGTGTCGGGGGCGAGGTGCTCACCGATGACGCGGGCGGCGCCCTCGACCGGGCGCAGGTCGGGGCCGCCCTCGGCCGCGAGCGGCGTGGGCACGCAGACGACGACGACGTCGGCGTTGGCGATGCAGCCGGGGTCGTCGGTCGCCTCGTAGCCGTTGGCGATGCCCGCGGCGAGGTCGGCGTCGCTGACGTCGTCGATGTGGGAGACGCCCGAGTTGAGCGCCGAGACGGTCGCGGAGTTCGTGTCGAGGCCGTGGACCTTGAGCCCGACCTCGGCGGCACGCAGCGCCATCGGGAGGCCGACGTAGCCCTGTCCGACGACGACGAGGGTCTTGCTCATGAGATCTCCTTGAACCAGGTGACGGTCTCGGCCAGGCCCTCGTCGAGGGAGACGGGCGACACGTCGGGGAAGAGGGCGCGCAGGCTCGCGTTGTCGGCCTGCGAGTGCTTGACGTCGCCCGGTCGGGGGTCGCGGTGCACGACCTCCGCGGCACTGCCGGCGGCGTGCTCGATGCGCGACACGAGCTCGAGGAGCGTCGTGTTGGTGCCGAACGCGAGGTTGACCGGCTCGGGGTGGGTCACCCGACGCTCGGCGGCGTCGAGGAGCACCTTGCACACCGTGCCGACGTAGGTGAAGTCGCGCGAGTTGCTGCCGTCACCGTTGATCGGCAGGGCCTCGCCGCGCAGGAGCGCCTCGAGGAAGACGGGGATGACGGCCGCGTAGACGTGTCCGGCGCGCTGGCGCGGCCCGTAGACGTTGAAGAAGCGGAACGCGAGGGTGTCCATGCCGTACGCCTGCTGGTAGCAGAGCGTGTACTGCTCGGTCGCGAGCTTGGTGACGGCATACGGGCTCATGGGGCGCACCCACTCGCGCTCGTGCTTCGGCAGCGCGGGGTTCATGCCGTAGACCGAGCTCGACGAGGCGCACGAGACGTGGGAGACGCCGGCGGCGCGTGCCGACTCGAGGAGGGTCAGCGTGCCGGTGGCGTTGGCCACGTGGCTGGCGACGGGGTCGACGATGCTGCGCGGGACGCTCCCGAGGGCGCCGAGGTGCACGACGGCATCGGCCCCCGTGACGGCGTCGTCGGTGGCGTCACGGTCGGCGACGGAGCCTTCGACGAGGCGCACGTCGATGTCGTCGACGTTCTCCCGGTAGCCGGTCGAGAAGTCGTCGAGCACCGTCACCGCGTGACCGGACTGGAGGGCAAGTCGTGCGAGGTTCGAGCCGATGAACCCGGCGCCCCCCGTGATGAGCAGTCGCATTTGCGCTTTCCGTAGCAGTCTGACCGACTTGCCCGATTCTAGGGCAGTTCGACCCCTGCTGCCGTCAGGCGTCCAGGTGCGTCCGAAGGCCCGTGCGCCAGTCGGCGACGGGAGCGATGCCCGCCTCCTCGAGGCTGTGGTGCGACAGGACACTCCAGGCCGGCCGCGGCGCCGGCCGCGGGAAGGTGTCCGTCGTCGTCGGGAGCACCCGCTCGGGGTCGAGCCCGCTGAGCTCGAAGACGGCCCGCGCGAGCCCGAACCAGGTCGTCTGCCCGCTCGCCGTGCCGTGGTGGGTGCCGTATGCCGCATCGCCGGCGACGAGACGCACGACGAGGTCGGCGAGGTCGATCGTCCACGTCGGCTGGCCCACCTGGTCGTCGACGACCGACACGGTCTCTCGCTCGCCCGCGAGCCGCAGCATCGTCGAGACGAAGTTCGGGCCGCCGGCGCCGTAGAGCCACGCCGTGCGCACGACCCACGACTCGGGGCACAGGGCCCGCACGGCCCACTCACCTGCGGCCTTGGTGCGGCCGTAGGCCGAGCGCGGCGCGACGGGGTGGTCGACGGCATACGGCTCGGTGGCCGTGCCGTCGAAGACGTAGTCCGTGGAGACGTGGACGAGTCGTGCCCCGGCGCGCGAGCACGCGCGCGCCACGTTGGCGGCGCCGACCGCGTTGACGGCGAAGGCGGCCGCCTCGTCGGTCTCGGCGGCGTCGACGGCCGTGTAGGCGGCGGCGTTGACGACGAGGTCGTGCCCGTCCACCGCGGCCACGCACTGCGCCGGGTCCGTGACGTCGAGGTCACCGCGACCGAGCGCCGTCACGACCCATCCGGCCGCACTCAGCGCCGGGACGAGGTCGTGCGCCAGCATGCCGCCCGCCCCGGTGACGAGCGCGCGCCCGGCGCCCGCCGGACCACCCGCCGAGGCGGTCATCGCCCGAGCCTCGCGTAGGTGCGCTCGGACTCGACCTTGGCGGCCTCCCACCAGTCGCGGTGCGTGGCGTACCACTCGATCGTCGCCTCGAGGCCCGCGCGCACGTCGCCGTAGCGCGGCTTCCAGTCCGTCTCGAGGCGCAGCTTCGTCGCGTCGATGGCGTAGCGGAGGTCGTGGCCGGGGCGGTCGTCGACGTGCTCGAACCAGTCATCGGGCTTGCCCAGCAGCTCGAGGATCATCCCGACGATCTCGAGGTTGTTGCGCTCGCCGTCGGCGCCGATGAGGTAGGTCTCGCCGAGGCGGCCCTGCTCGAGGATCGCGATGACGGCGTCGTTGTGGTCGTCGACGTGGATCCAGTCGCGCACGTTGAGCCCCGAGCCGTAGACCTTGGGCCGTATGCCGTCCAGGACGTTCGTGACCTGGCGCGGGATGAACTTCTCGACGTGCTGGCGCGGACCGTAGTTGTTCGAGCAGTTCGACACGGTCGCCCGGATCCCGAAGGAGCGGATCCACGCACGCACGAGCAGGTCGGCGCCGGCCTTGGTGGCCGAGTAGGGGGAGGAGGGGTTGACGGGCGTCTTCTCGGTGAACCGCTCGTGGTCGTCGAGCTTGAGGTCGCCGTAGACCTCGTCGGTCGAGATGTGGTGGAGGCGCTTCTCGTGCCGGCGGATCGCCTCGAGGAGGGTGAAGGTGCCGACGACGTTGGACTCGACGAAGGGCCACGGCGAGTCGAGGCTGTTGTCGTTGTGCGACTCGGCCGCGAAGTGCACGACGACGTCGTGGTCGGCGACGAGCCGGTCGACGAGCGGCGCGTCGGCGACCGAGCCCTCGACGAGCTCGACCGAGCCGTCACCGCCCAGGTCGGCGAGGACGGGCGCGAGCGAACGGCGGTTGGCGGCATACGTCATCGAGTCGATGACGGTCAGGCCCCAGTCCGGCCGCACCTCGCGGGCGCGCAGGACGAAGTTCGATCCGATGAAGCCGGCCCCGCCGGTCACGAGCACGCGCATGGGGCCGAGGGTAACGAAGCGCCGGCAACTTCACGGCCACCAGCCGTTCTCCCGCGCTCGATATGCTGCCCGGCGTGAAGATCTCGGTCATCGGATGCGGTTATCTCGGAGCGGTGCATGCCGCGTGCATGGCCGACTTCGGCCACGACGTCGTCGGCCTCGACATCGACGAGCGCAAGGTGGCCAAGCTCGCCGCCGGCGTGCCCTCGTTCCACGAGCCCGGCCTCGAACCGCTCCTGAGGCAGGGCGTCGCGGACGGCTCCCTGCGCTTCACGACCGACAAGACCGCCCTCGCGGGCGCCCGGGTCCACTTCATCGCCGTGGGCACCCCGCAGCGCGGGGGCAGCTACGCCGCCGACATGAGCTACGTGTGGACCGCCGTCGAGGACATCATCGCCAACGCGACCCCGTCGCCCGACGGCCCGATCGTCGTCGTCGGCAAGTCGACCGTCCCCGTCGGGACGGCCCAGGCCGTCGCCGACCGCCTCGCCGAGGCCGGCGTCGACGCCGTCGTCGTGTGGAACCCGGAGTTCCTGCGGGAGGGGTATGCCGTCCAGGACACCCAGCGCCCCGACCGCGTCGTCTACGGCCTGCCCGACGACCGCGACCGCGGCGAGATCGGCCGCGCCGTCGTCGACGAGGTCTACGCCCCGATCATCGAGGCCGGCATCCCGCGGCTGCTCGTCAACTACCCGACGGCCGAGCTCGTCAAGGTCGCGGCCAACTCCTTCCTCGCCACGAAGATCTCCTTCATCAACTCGATGGCCGAGCTGTGCGACGCGTCGGGGGCGGACGTCTCCCGCCTCGCCGAGGCCATCGGCCACGACGACCGCATCGGCGCGAAGTTCCTCCAGGCGGGCATCGGCTTCGGGGGCGGCTGCCTGCCCAAGGACATCCGCGCCTTCATGGCCCGCGCCGGCGAGCTCGGCGTGGACCAGTCGCTGACCTTCCTGCGCGAGGTCGACTCGATCAACATGCGCCGCCGCGACCACGCCGTCGACCTGGCCTCCGAGATGGCCGGCGGCCGCCTCGTCGGCGTCAAGGTGGCCGTGCTCGGCCTCACCTTCAAGCCCGACAGCGACGACGTGCGCGACTCGCCGGCCCTCGACATCGCCGGCCGCCTCTGGGGGCGCGGCGCCAACGTCGTCGCCACCGACCCCGCGGGCGCCGACGCCGTTCGCCTGGCGCGACCTGACATGCAGATCGTCGACTCGGCGGAGGAGGCGCTGACCGGCGCCGACCTCGTCATGCTGCTCACGGCCTGGAAGGACTACGTCGAGCTCGACCCGGCGCACGCCAAGTCGCTCGTCGCGACGCCGCGGATCATCGACGGGCGCAACGTGCTCGACCCGCGCGCGTGGACCGACGCCGGCTGGGACTACCGGGGCATGGGGCGCAGGTCCAGCTCGATCTGGTGAGCGTGCTGTCGGGCTGACCCGCCTCGGCCCGGATTCGGCCCGGCTGGCAGCTTCCTGAGACAAACCCCCCAATACGGCCTTTTGGGCACGTCCGTCACAGGAGCGACACCTAGGATCGAGTCTCACCCGATCACGCCGAGAGAAACTTGGGGGCATGATGCTCGGGGAGACCCCTCGCAACACCCGCGGCATCCTATTCGTCTGCACTGGCAACATCTGCCGGTCGCCCTACGCCGAGCGGCGACTGCGACAGCTGTTGCCCGACACCGGCGTCCCGATATCGAGCGCCGGGACCGGCGCCATGGTCGGGTCCGGCATCGAGTCCGAGACGAGCGAGCAGCTGCGGCGGCTGGGCGCCGACGTCACCGGCTTCGCCGCTCGGGCGGCCACCGCGCAGATGCTCGACGGGTCCGAGCTCGTCCTGACGATGACGCGCGCCCAGCGTGGGGAGGTGGCGCGCCTGCACCCGGCCGCGATGCGCCGGATCTTCGCGCTCGGCGACTTCGCCGACCTGTGCCGCTCGTCCCAGACGTGGCGGCCGATCGTCCCCACGCATCCCTGGCTGCCCCAGGTCGTCACCGAGGCCGCCGCCGCCCGCGGCACCGTCGCGCCGCAGGAGGCGGTCGACGTCGACGTCGTCGACCCCTACGGACGCTCCAGCAAGACGCACACGGAGGCCTTCGACCGGATCGAGGACTTCCTCGCCGTGGTCGTGGCGGCGCTCGGCACGGTCGCCGGCTCCTCACGCGTCCAGACCCTGGGCTGAGACGACGGAAGACCCCGCGACCGTCCGGTCACGGGGTCTTCCGTCGTCTGCGTTCAACGAGGGCGGTTGCCCCGGGTCACCCCGCGCGTCACCCTGAGTCAGCGGTAGACCGAGTCGCCCGCCGGGAACGGCTGCTGCGGCTGCGGGCCCGCAGGCGCGGTCGTGGCCCGTCCGGGCTCCACGCCCGGTTCGACACCCGGCCTGGCGCCGGTCGTCGACGGGCGCGGGGTGACGGGGCCGAGGTCGTCCTCGGACGCGATCGGGCGATGCTGAGCGCGAGGAGACCGGTCCTTGGCCCGCTGTCGCTCGCTCTCGGGGCGGTAGTCGTACTCGTAGGTGCCGTAGCCGCCGCCGCTCTCCTTGGCCTTGACCCGGTTGAGGATGAGGCCGAGCACCGAGCCGTTGACGGCCTCGAGCGAGTCGAGCGCCCGCCGCACGTGCTCGCGCTGGGCGACGCCCGCACCGACGACGACGATGGCGCCGTCGACGATCGTGCTGAGCACGGCGGCGTCCGTCACCGGCAGCAGCGGCGGGGCGTCGATGAGGACGTAGTCGAAGCGCTCGCTGAGGTCCTCGACGAGCTGCTCCATGTTGGCCGACCCGAGCAGCTCGCTCGGGTTGGGCGGGATCGGGCCGGCGCCGAGCAGGCGCAGCCCCGTGCGACCGAAGGGCTGGAGCACGTCGTCGACCTCGACCCGCCCGACGAGAACGTCGGTCAGGCCGACCGAGCCCTCGAAGCCGAGGTAGTCGAGCAGGCGCGGCCGGCGGAGGTCACCCTCGATGACGACGACCTTGAGGCCGGTCTCGGCGAGGCTGAGCGCGAGGTTGGCGGTCGTCGTCGACTTGCCCTCACCGGGGAGCGAGGACGTGACGACGATCGACTTCGGCGGGTTGGCGACGTCGATGAACTGGAGGTTGGTGCGCAGCGAGCGGAAGGCCTCGGCGCGCTGCGACCGCGGGTCGACCTGGACGATGAGCGGGTGGGCCGATGCGTCGGTGTCGAAGGCGATGCCACCGAGGATGGTGCGGTCGGTGACCGCCTCGAGGTCGCGCTGGGACTTCACGGACTTGTCGAGCACGTCGCGCAGCAGGGCGACGCCGAAGCCGAGCAGCAGGCCGAGGACGAGGCCGAGCGCGAGGTTGCGGGTCGGCTTCGGGCTGACCGGCGTCGTGTCGACCGCGGCCTCCTTGACGACGGTGACCTTGACCGGGCTCTCCTGGCCCTGCTTGCGCTCGATCTCCTGGATCGTCTGGGGGAAGACATCGCCGACGGCCGCGGCGATGCGCTGGGCGCTGGCCGGCGAGCCGCTCGTCACGCTGACGTCGATGATGACGGTGTCGAGCGGGATCGTCGAGGTCACCTGCGAGGCGAGGCGGTCGGCGGTCGTGTCGAGCCCGACCTTCTTGATGACGGGATCGAGGACCTTGGGCGACTCGAGCAGCTGCGAGTAGGACTTGACGCGCGCCTGCGTGAAGGTGTTGCCCTGGGCGAGGGAGGAGGTCGTGTCGTCGCCCGAGGTGGAGACGAAGAACTGCGTCGTCGCGGCATACGTCCGTGGCGTCAAAGCCGTGTAGGCGGCCGCCAGGCCGAGGGTCACGAGAGCCACGGCTGCGATGATCATCCACCGCTTCCTGATGACGTTCAGGTAGTCCTGCAGCTCCACAGTCGTTTCTTTCTCGTCGGTCGTGCCCTGGTGTCACGACTCAGTCGGACATTTCCGACACATCACTCCCGCGCATCCTAGTGCCGACTGTCCGAGATGCACGGATTCAGTCCAGTGGGTCCGTAGAGTGAAGGTCGTGATTCGGTGGATGTCGGACAATTCGGTGGGTCGGCTGGCGCTCGTGGGCCTGCTGGCCCTCGTCATCGTGGACCTGCTCCTCGTCGCGCTCGCGTTCCGTCCCGACGCCGCGGGGGCGTCCGCGCAGGCCCCGACGCCCGTGTCCACGCCGACCACCATCGCCTCGACGAGCAGCGCAGCGCCCCCCGCCGGCGTGACGCCCGTGCGTGAGGTCATCGCGGCCGTCGACGGCAGGCGCGCCTGGCGCGGGACGCTCGGCTCGTGCCGTGACGGCGGAGCGAGGCTGACGGTCACCGCCGACGGTGGCCGCACGTGGACCACGCGCGCCACCCCGGTGCAGGCCCTCGGGCGCGTCCAGCCCGTCGACGCCGACCGCGGCTTCGTCATCGGGGCCAAGGGTGCCGGGTGCTCGGTGGGGGAGTACGCCACCGACGACGACGCCGCGACGTGGCGAGGCCCGCGCGACGTCGAGGGCGGCTGGTCACGCCTCCCGGGCAGCGACCCCACCACCGTCATCACCCCGAAGCGTCCTGACGCCCGCCCCTGCGGCAGCACGACCGTCGTCGACCTCGCCCGGGTCAGCGCCACCCGGGCCGTCGTCGTCTGCGCCGACGGGCGCCTCGTCCGCTCGAGCGACGGCGGCGGGAAGTGGACCACGCTGGCCAGGGTCGAGGGCGCGCTCGCCGTCGGTGCCCGCGACGACGCCGGCACGGTGGCCGTCTACGTCGCCCGCTCCACCGACGACTGCGCCGGCGTCGAGGTCGCCAAGGTCTCCGGCGCGGCGGCCTCGAAGGTCGCCTGCGTCAAGACCTCTCTGGGCGGCGCCGACGGCAAGGTCTCGATCAGCGTCGTCGACGAGGGCGGCTGGCTCGCCGTCGCCGACGCGACCTGGCGTTCCGACACGAGCCTCGAGACGTGGCGCGCGGTCGCGTGACGCACCCGTCCACGACGACGTCGCCCACGGCATACGCTGGCCGACCATGAAGGGGATCATCCTCGCGGGGGGCACGGGCAGCCGGCTGCACCCGATCACGCGCGGCATCAGCAAGCAGCTCATGCCCGTCTACGACAAGCCGATGGTCTACTACCCGCTGTCGACGCTCATGATGGCCGGCATCCGGGAGGTCCTCGTCATCACGACCCCCGTCGACGTGGAGCAGTTCCGGCGCCTCCTCGGTGACGGGTCGCAGTGGGGCATGTCGATCACGTATGCCGTCCAGCCGCGTCCCGAGGGCCTGGCCCAGGCGTTCGTGCTCGGTGCCGACTTCATCGGCGACGACCGGGTGGCCCTCGTCCTCGGCGACAACATCTTCTTCGGCCCGGGACTCGGCACCCGCCTCGCCGACCACGTCGACGTCGAGGGCGGCCACGTCTTCGCCTACCGCGTCGCCGACCCCACGGCCTACGGCGTCGTCGAGTTCGACCCGGACGGGCAGGTCATCTCCATCGAGGAGAAGCCCGAGCACCCGAAGTCGAGCTATGCCGTGCCGGGCCTCTACTTCTACGACAACGACGTCGTCGACATCGCCCGCCACCTGACGCCGAGCGGCCGCGGCGAGCTCGAGATCACGGCGGTCAACGACGAGTACCTCCGTCGCGGCACCCTGTCGGTCAGCGTCCTGCCCCGCGGCACGGCGTGGTTCGACACCGGCACGTTCGAGGGCCTCATCGAGGCCAGCCAGTACGTCCACGTCGTCGAGGCCAGGCAGGGCCAGAAGATCGGCTGCGTCGAGGAGATCGCCTGGCGCAACGGGTGGCTCGACGACGACGGCATGCGACGGCACGCCGACGACCAGGCCAAGAGCGGCTACGGTCTCTACCTGCACGCCCTCCTCGCCGAGGGCAAGGACACCCCGTGAAGGCAAGGACCTGATGGACATCCGCCCGCTCCGCATCGACGGGGCCTTCGAGATCACGCCGCGCCAGTTCCCCGACGACCGAGGAGTCTTCGCCGAGGGCTTCCGCGTCGACCGGCTCGCCGAGGCGATCGGCCACGAGCTGCAGGTGCGCCAGACGAACATCTCCGTCTCGTCGGCCGGAGCCCTGCGCGGCATCCACTTCGCCGACGTCCCGCCCTCGCAGGCGAAGTACGTCACGGCGACGAGCGGGGTCTTCGTCGACTTCGTCGTCGACGTCCGGGTCGGGTCACCGACCTTCGGGGAGTGGGACTCGGTCGTGCTCGACACCGTCGACCGCCGGGCCGTCTACCTCGCCGAGGGGCTGGGCCACGCGCTCGCCTGCATCGAGGACGGCACGGCCGTCTACCTCTGCTCGGAGGTGTTCACCCCCTCGGTCGAACGCGGCATCAACCCGCTCGACCCGACGGTGGGGCTGCGCCTGCCCGACGGCTTCACCCCGGTGCTCTCGCCCAAGGATGCCGCCGCCCCGACGCTGGCGGCCGCCGCAGAGTCCGGGCTCCTGCCGACGCTCGAGGCATGCCTGGCCCACACCTCCTCGCTCGCCGGGGCCGGCCGGTGAGGTCGGTGGGTCGCGTCCTCGTCATCTGCACGGGCAACGTCTGCCGCTCGCCCTACCTCGAGCGCCGCCTGCGGCAGCTCCTCGACGGCCAGCACATCCAGGTCGAGAGCGCCGGCACGCGCGCCCTCGTCGGAGCCGACATCGAACCCGGGTCGGTGGCGGCGCTCGAGGCTCTGGGCGCCGACACGACGGGCTTCGCCTCGCGCCAACTGTCTCCCGCCATGCTCGACGCGGCCGACATCGTCATCACCGCGACGCAGAAGCACCGCGCCGACGCCGTGGCCCTGCACCCGCGGGCCCTGCGCAAGACCTTCACCCTCGGTGAGCTCGCCGACCTCGTCCGCGACGCCGACCTCGACGGAGCAGCCGCGGGGCCCGAGGTGGCGGCGGCCGACCGCGACACGCCGTGGGCCGCGATCGTGGCCGAGGTGGCTCGTGGCCGCCGAGGGCTCAACCCGGCACGCTCCGCGGCCGAATCGGACATACCCGACCCATACGGACGCGGATCTGCGGCTTATGACCTGATGTCGACCGAGATCGAGTCGCAGCTGCCCGTCGTCGTCGCAGCCCTCACGCCTCCCGCCGTCTGACACGAGCGCCGATCCGAACGCGGACTGCCGCGTCCGACAGCCGGATTCGCCCCTAGCATGTCCCCGGGGGAAGGGTCATCAGGCGTGTCGAGGGGAAGCTGGAGCAATGAATAACCGAGTGGCGACGGCAGGTCTCGTTGCCTTCCTCGCGGTCGACGTCGCGCTCGTCGCGCTCGCGCTGCGGTCGGGCCACCACATCTCGGAGGCGCTGCCCCCGGTCTCGACGACGCGCACCGCGGCGTTGACCACGAGCCCGCCCGCGACCGGCACGTCCGACCCGACCGAGGGCACGACGCCGCCGGCGTCCAAGTCCGTCCCGGTCACCCGTCTCGTCTCCGCGCTCGACGCCGCGACGGCTTGGCGAGCCACGACCGGCGCCTGCGACGCCGGGGGAGCGACCGTCGAGGTGACCGCCGACGGCGGCCAGACCTGGACGAAGGTGCGGTCGCCCGCCCGGGCCCTCGTGCGCGTGCAGCCGCTCGACGAGGCCCGTGCCTTCGTCATCGGGGCCGGCGCCGACTGCACCCCCAAGCAGTACGCCTCGCGCGATGCGGGCCAGACGTGGCAGGCCCCCACGGCGGTCGTCGGGGGCTGGGCCCGCCGCCTCGACGCGCCGACCCAGGTCCTGGCGCCCCGGGAGACCGCGGCCACGCCCTGCGGTGACGCCGTCGTCGTCGACCTCTCCCGCACCTCGGCGACCCAGGCGCAGGCGCTGTGCGCCGACGGTTCGGTCGTCGTCACCGAGGACGGCGGCACGAGGTGGACCGACTCCGGTGACGCGCCGGGCGCGGTGGCGCTCAGCAACCTCCTCGTCGACGGCTCCCTGAAGACGTATGCCGTCCGCATCGTCGCTGCGTGCAAGGGGGTCCAGCTCGTCGAGGTGGCCAAGGGCCGCAACGCCGACGTCGTGGCCTGTGTCCCCGTCGCGAACCCGGAGCGCGGCAGCGTGGGCCTGTCGGTCACCGACCGCGCCGGCTGGATCGTCTCCGGCAACCAGACCTGGCTCTCGCAGGGTGACCTGAACTCGTGGAAGCGGGTCTGACCCCGGCCGACCGGGCGGCCGCGACGGCTCCTACTGGTAGGCGTTGAGCTCGTCGTTGCGGATGGCGTCACCGAGCTCAGCCATCTTCACCTCGTCGACGATGTCGATCGACGCTCCGGCCGGGCTCGTGCCGAAGCCGGTGAAGGGCGCCGTGATGAACCGGATGTCGCCGCCGCGCAGGTCACGCAGCGCGAGCGCCTCCGAGCGCATCGTGCCGACGTCGAGCTTCTGGTCGACGGTGAGGTTGGTCGTGGCCGCCTCGACGAAGTCCTTGAACTTCACGGGGTTGAGCAGCACGTCCTTGTTCAGCGTCTTGAGCATGAGCGCCTTGATGAAGGCGAGCTGCCGCTGGCCGCGGGAGATGTCGCCGTCGCTCAGCTGCTTGCGCTCCCGGACGAAGGCCAGCGCCATCGCGCCGTCCATGTGCTGCGCGCCCTCGGTGAAGACGTACGGCGGCTGGTTGCTGCCCTCCTCGACATTGACGTCGACGCCGCCGACCGCGTCGGTCATCGCCTTGAACCCCTCGAAGCCGACGAGCGCCACGTGGTCGATCCGGATGCCGAGCATGTTCTGCATCGTCTTGACGAGCAGCGGGGGACCACCGAACGCGTAGGCGGCGTTGAGCTTGTTCTTGCCCTTGCCAGGGATCGAGACGTAGAGGTCACGGGGGAAGTGGATCAGGGTGACGCTCGAGTGGTCGGCAGGCACGTGCACGAGCACCATGACGTCGGACCGGCCGCCGACGCGGCCCGGCCCGGCGTCGCTGCCGACGACGAGGTAGTTCGTGCCGTTGCCGACCGGCTGCGCGACGACGTTGCCGTTCTTGTCGGTCGGCTGGCTGCCGGCCGACGTGTCGTCGGGCAGGAGCAGCTCTTGCTTCACGTTGTTGGTGACGATGTGGTTGAGCCACGCGAGGTAGCCGCCGACGGCGAGCACGGGGACGAGGAGCAGCACGAGCGCGGCCACGAGGACCTTGCGGTTGCGCTTCTTCTCCCGGCGGCCGGACCCACCGTCGGCGGGCGTGCCGCCGTCGCCGTCGTCGCCGGACCCGCCCGAGCCCCCGGAGGAGCCGTCGCCGGCAGCGACCTGCTCGGAATCGAACAGGTCGGTGTCGCGTTCTCGGGTGCTGTCCACGGCGCCAAGTGTAGGTGTCGGGAGTCGTTCGCACTGCTGCTTACACTGTCCGCCATGCCCGGAGCGCGAGGAGAGACCCGACGTGTGAGCGCCGACCTCCCCGTCGCGGTCGGGGCGGTGCTGGGCTTCGTGGTCTACGTCTGGGTGCTCATGCACGCGACGGTGCCGCTCGTGACCGTCTTCGGCTTCGCCTCCGACGGGCACCCCAAGCTGTACGCGGCCTTCCTGGCCGCGCTGGCCGGACTGCCCGGGCTCCTGCTGACGCTGCCCCGGGCGTTCACGCCGCCCGCGTCGACGGTGCAGCCGTCGGTCCGCAGTCGTCGTCAGGCCTCGGCCCTGAGGCGCTCCTACGTGCGGACCGACGTCCTCGGCCTCGCGGCCCTGCTCCTCGCCCAGGTCCCGCTGCCGGCGCCGTGGGGCCCCGCCGGCAAGGCCGCGACGATCGCCAACATCACGAAGTCCCCCGAGATCGTCGAGCTGAGCGCGATGTTCGCGAACTACTCGCTCGCGATCTTCGCCGTCGGCATCCTCGGAGCCGTCGTCGCCAAGGTCTACAGCCACGCGGCGGCACTGCGGGTCCTCGCGATCATCCTCGTCGTCGGGGCACCCGTCGTCGCCTGGCTCCTCGTGGTGCGCGCCGTCAGCTGACCGACAGGAGGCTGTCGACCTCCGCCCGGATCCGCTCGCAGAAGCGCGCCTCCGAGAAGCGCTCGGCGTGCGCCCGGATCGCGGCGGCGTCCCAGGCCCGCTCTCGGGCGGCGACGAGGGCGGCCCGGATCGCCGGCACGGTCGGCTCCTCGAAGAACGTCCCGTTGACGCGCTCGTCGATCGTGTCGAGGTAGCCGCCGGCGTGCAGGGCCACCGTCGGCAGCCCGAAGGCCGCGGCCTCGAGCGGCGTCAGCCCGAAGTCCTCGAGGCTCGGCGCCAGCAGGGTGCGCGCGTGGGCATACGTCCAGCGCAGCTCGGCGTCCGACAGGCCCGAGACGATGCGGACGTTGTCCGGAGCCTCGGCCCGCAGCCGCGCCTCGAGGGGACCGGCGCCGACGACGACGAGCCGCTCGGGGAGGTCGCGCACGGCGTCGATCGCGACGTCGACGTTCTTGTACGGCAGCAACCGTGACACGACGAGCAGGTAGCCGTCGTCGGCCCAGTCGGCGAGCGAGGCCACCGCCTCCTGCGGGTCGGCCGGGTCGATGCCGTAGGGCGGGGCGAGCACCTGGGCGTCGATGCCGTATGCCGCCGCGACGCGTTCGCGGACGACCGTCGAGTTCGCGAGGTAGCGGTCTGCGGACGCCGCGGCGCGGCGGTCCCAGCGACGCAGCCACCCGCCGAGCAGGCCCAGGGCGCGTGCCTTCACGGACCGGCCGGCCCCGTCCCCGAGGTAGGCGTCGGCCTGGTAGAGCCAGCGCGCCGGGGCGTGGCAGTAGACGAGCTTGCGCCCCGTCGTCGGCACGCCGTGCGCCCAGCCCGAGCTCGACACCACGACGACGTCCGCGTCCACGGGAAGGCGCGACACGGCATACGGGAGCAGGGGGAGCGCGGCCCGGTGGTCGCGGCGCAGCGCGCCGATGCGGTTGATGGGGGAGACGACGACGCGGGCGTCGCGGAACTCCGGGTAGGTGCCGGCCGGGTCGTAGAGCGTCGTGTGGATCGTGGCGTCGGGGAAGGCACGGTGCAGCGCCAGGACGACCCGTTCCGCGCCGCCGCGCTGGGTCAGGTAGTCGTGCGCGATGGCGACGCGTGGTCGGTCGGCCGGGGGCTCCTGTCGGCTCACGAGGCGGCGTCCTCCCAGACCCGGGTCACGGTCTCTGCGGTCCGTGCGAGGTCGAAGCGCCCGGAGACGTCGGCACGGGCGCGGGCCGCGCGCGCCAGCGCCTCCCGGGGGTGGTCGATGACGTCGATGAGGGCGAGGGCCATCCCCTCCTCGTCGCCGGGGTCGACGAGGAGTCCGGTCTCTGCTCCGGGAGGAGCCGTCCGCACGATCTCGTCGACGCCGCCTCCACGGGTGGCCACGACGGGCACGCCCCACGCCATCGCCTCCGTGACCACCTGGCCGAAGGGTTCGGGGACCGTCGACGCGTGAACGCACACGGACAGGGCGTCGAGCTCGGTCCGCGGGTCCTCGACGAAGCCGACCAGCTCCACACTGGCCCCGAGCGCGAGCCGGTCGATCTCGGAGCGGATCGCGCGCTCGTGCTCCTCGGCTCCGAAGGCCGCGGCCCCCAGGAGCCTGAACCGGGCCCTCGGGCGCGCGTCGACGACGCGCCGGGCTGCGCCGACGAGGACGAGCTGGCCCTTGGTGGGGCTCAGCCGGCCCACCATCCCGACGACCGGGTCCCCCTCGGGTTGAGCCTGACGGGGAGTCGCAGCCAGCTGGCCGACGGCCAGGCCGGGGTAGGCGACCACGAGGCCGCGGGCTCCGGGCAGCGTGGCGGCCGTGGCCTCGGAGTTGGCGACCACGGCTCGCGGCACGGACCGGGCCAGGGCTCGCAGCAACCGCACCGTCCGCGCCGGCAGGTAGTCCTCGGCGATCCGGTCGTGGACGTGCCAGACGAGGGGTCTGCGCAGCAGCAGGGCCACCGGGACCGCGAGCAGGTCCGCCTTGAGCGACGTCGTGTGGACCACGTCGACGTCCAGCCGACGCACGGACGCGACGAGTCGACCGAGGAAGGCCGACCCGGCCGCAGCACCGCGCAGGACACCGAGCGGTCCCGCGGCTCGGCTGAGGTCGCGCACCGTCGGGTCCAGGGGCACGACGACGACCCGGTGGCCGGCGTCGCGCAGCCGCTCCTCGAGCGGCCCCGACGAGAAGAGGACGACGACGGGGTCGATGCGAGCCCGGTCGACGGCGTCCAACAGCCGCAGGAGCGCGAGCTCTGCCCCGCCCAGCTCGGCCGTGTGGTCGAGGATCGCCACGCGCACGGGACGGGGCGGACGAGGGGCGGCGGGAGGCACGCCCCGAGGCTACCCACGGACCTCGTCGAACTCGGTCGATCCGTGCAGGTTTGCTGACATACTTCCGCACATGCCGGCCTCCTCGCCCTCCGTCGACGTGGTCGTCGCGACGTTCAACCGCCCCGACAACGTGCGGATCTGCCTCGAGCACCTCGGCCGCCAGACGCTCACGCCCGACGAGATCGTCGTCGTCGACTCGTCCCCGCACCGGCTGACCGCCGACGTCGTCGCCGACTTCCCGGGCGTGCGCTACATCCGCAACGACGCCGGTCCGGGCACCCTGGCCACCTCGCGCGCCATCGGCGTCGCCGAGACCCGGTCCGACATCGTCGCCTTCGTCGACGACGACGCCTACGCCGAGCCCGACTGGCTCGAGAACATCGTCGCCCGCTACGCCGACCCTGCCGTCGGTGCCGTGGGCGGTCGCGCGAGCAACGGCCGCCCCGGCGAGGAGCACGAGGGGCTCGACGCCGTCGGACGCCTCCTGCCCGACGGCACGCTGACGGGCAACTTCGCCGCCGACACCGGTCGCGACCTCGACGTCGACCACGTCCTCGGCGCCAACATGTCGGTGCGGCGCTCCGCGCTCGACGAGATCGGCGGCATCGTCGACCTCTTCCCGGGCACCTGCCTGCGCGAGGAGAGCGACATCATGCTGCGCCTCGGCCGAGCCGGCCATCGCATCGTCTACACGCCGACGGCCCTCGTCGAGCACGTCGCGGCGCCCTACACGCGGGGGCGCCGCTTCGACGTGCGCTACACCTTCTACGGGCACCGCAACCACGTCGTGCTGCTCGCGCACGCGTTCGGCATGACCGCCCCCATCCTCCGTCGCTACTACGGCACGGCCCTGCAGGGCGTCGGGGGCAGCGTCGTCGAGGGCGTCAAGACGGTCGTCGACGGCGAGCGCTCGCCGCGCCAGCGGGTCCGCTCGGTGGGTGGCAAGGCATTGCATGCCTCCGCGGTGCTCGGCGGCCTCGCGGTCGGTACCACCGCGGCGGTCCGCACCCGACTCGGCGACCGCCGCCACGGCTGACGTGCCCTCCACCGACCCGGGGGAGCCCGAGGAGAGCCCTGCCGCCCAGGTTGCGGACGGACTGATCATGCCGCCTCCGCTGTCCGCGGAGCACGGCATCGGGGACGAGCAGGAGGTGATGAGTGCCGGCAACCTGCAGCAGCGAGCGGTCCAGGGTGCCGCCTGGACGGTCATCAACACGTTCGTCGGCATCCCGATCGCCTTCGGGGTCAACCTCGTTGTGGCCCGGGTCCTAGGCGCCGCCGACTACGGCCGCCTCGCGCTTCTGACGGCACTCATGGAGTTTGTGAGCGCGGTGCTGACGAGGGGTGTGGCCACGGCGGTCATCCAGTTCGGGTCGAAGGAGCACGCCGCCGGCCGCACCGCCGACGTGGCGCGCCTGCTGTCGCAGTGGCAGGGTTTCCGACTACTCGTGGCCATGCCCGTGCTCGGCGCCGTCGTCTTCGTCGTCGCAGACGTCCCGCCAGAGGCCATGGTCCTCGCCCTGGTGTTCGGCGTCGTGCTCCCGGCGGCCCTGGACGGCGGGGCGGCTTGCCTCGGCATCGAGAACAAGACCGCCGACGGCGCCAAGATCGCCCTGTTGACGACTCTCATCACCCAGGTCGCGGTCCTCGCCGTGGCGTGGCTCGCGCGGACGCCCGACGCGGTGTGGGCGACTCGACTGGTCGTGTCAGGCTCGACCGTGGCGCTGTGTCTGTTCCGGATCTCACCGGCCTACCGGGTCGCCGTCCTTCGGCCCATGCTGCCGCGCGGGCTGCCGCCGGGCTTCTGGGCGTTCGCCGTGCCGATGGGGCTCGCGGGCGTCGTCAGCGGCCTCATCTCCTCGCGGAGCGAGGTCTTCGTGATGAGCTGGCTGGCCGACCCGGCCGCGCTCGGCATCTACGCCCTGGCGTTCGGTCTCGCCGTGCATGCCTTCGCGCCCGCCCAAGCCCTCGTGGGTCCGCTGATCCCCGCCATCTCCGGTCTGCGGGAGGTGGACGAGGCAGCGGTCAGACCTGCGTTCCGCCGCGTCACGAGAGCCGGGTCCACCGTCGTCGCCCTCATCCTCTCCACCGCCCTGGCTCCGCTGGCCCTGCTCGTGCCGCTGCTCTACGGGCCGGAGTTCGAAGCCGCGTCCCCGGTCGTCCTGGCTCTCGGCATCACCGCTGGGCTCGCAACGGTGGGTGGGCCGGTCTTCGCGTTCGTCTCCGCGAGGCTCTCGGGAAAGGCCATCCTGGCCGCGAACCTCGTCGCCCTCGTCGTGGACATCGGTCTGGCCGTCCTGCTCATCCCGCCGCTCGGCACGTGGGGAGCGGTCATCGCCAACGCCGGCGGCGCCGCCACGACCCTGACGATCCTCGGCACCCGGGAGCTGCGGGCGCTCGAGCTCCCGGCACGCACGGCCCTGCGTGACGCCTTGCCGGCCATCATCGGCTCTGTGTGCGCGGCCGTCGTGTTCGTCGTGGGGGCCCAGATCCACGCTCCGGTGGTCGCCCGTGCGGTCGGAGCGGGTCTCGTCGGAGGACTGCTGTGCGTCACCGTCATGGGGTTGCTGCGGGTGGGCCTGACGTCGGACGACCGCGGGGCCGTCGGTCGGGCCATTCCGTCCCGCGCCGGTCGGTTCGCCGACCTGCTCCTGAAGTGGGTCTCCGTGCCCGACCGCCGCGCCTCGTGACGCCCGGGGTCAGCGGTCAGTCGGACGCGCCGCGGGCCCGGTCGTAGATCTCGAGGTAGCTCTGGGCCACCGTCGTCCACGAGTAGCCGAGCACGCTCGACCGACCCGCGGCGGCCAGCTCGGCCGCGCGTCCGGGGTCACCCAGCACCGTCGTGATGGCGTGGGCCAGGGCCCCGGTGTTGACCGGGTCGACGAGCAGGCCGTCGTGGCCGTCGGTCACGAACGAGGACGGGCCGCAGAGACTCGTCGCCACGAGGGGTGTCCCGGCGCGCCACGCCTCCAGGGCGACGATGCCGAAGGCCTCCTTGCGGCTCGGCACGACGACCACGTCGGCGCGACGCATCCACGCGTGGACGCCGGCCTCGTCGACCGGACCCACGAGCTGGAGCCGCTCACCGAGGCCGAGCCGCGCGCCGAGCTGCCGCAGCGGCTCCCGCTGCGACCCGTCGCCGGCGAGGACGAGGCTGGTCTCGAGGGGGGAGGCCGCGACGGCCTCGACGAGCAGGTCGAAGCCCTTGGCCGACTCGAGCCGTCCGACGCCGAGGACGACGGGGCGGTCGCCGAGGTCGACCTCGTCCGGCCGGACGCCCGACGGTGGCGCCGACGGCACGGGTCCGACGCCGTTGGGCACGACGACGCCGCCCACGAGGCCGAAGCGCCGGCGCAGGTCGTCGAGCACGGGCTCGGAGCACCCCGTCGTCGCCGTCGAGGTCGCGATCGCCCGCCGCAGCCCCCACCGGATCAGGGCGGAGGTGTCGAACGCGGCGTGGTCGTCGGCCGTCGTCTCACCGTGGCTCGACACCACGAGAGGGACCTCGGTCCGGCGGGCCAGCGCGGCGGCATACACCCCGTTGGGTCCGAAGCACTGGACGTGGAGCAGGTCCGGACGGAACTCGCGGAACGCCGACCGCCACGTCTGCCACGCAGGCGGCGCCGCACTCGTGAAGCTCAGGAGGGCGCGGGCGGAGCGTGCCGGCAGCGGGGTCGGCAGGTGTCGCACGACGATCCCGTCGAGCTCGGTGACACCGAGGTGCTCACCGCGGTCGACGGTCCAGACCTCGACCTGCGTGTCGGCAGCCCGCAGCTCGCGCGCGACGTGACGCACGTGCGACTCCACGCCGCCGAGGTGCGGGTGGTACGAGGACGTCACGAGGGCGACGCGACGGCGCATCGCGGCTCCTCCCGTTCGGGCACGCGTGGTCACCGGCTCCTGCACGGTTCCACCCTACGATGCGAGGGCATCCCCAACCGCTCTCAGACAGGCAGGCCCCGCGTGCCCCGGCTCACGATCGCCACGACCGCGACGGCGGTGCCCATGGGTGCGCAGGCCTACCAGCGGCACATCGCCTCCCGCGCCGCCGCGGCGCTCGACGCGCTGTCCGGACCCGACGAGACGTGGTCCGTGCGACACGCGGTCGCCCGCTCGCTCCGCTCCCCGCTCCCGGGCACCCGGCGTCTTCCGATGGGCTGGCTCACGGGCGCCTCGCCGCGCGCTCGGGCCGGGGCCGGGCGTCTCGCGTACGCCGGGGGAGACCTCGTGCACCGGATGGACCTCGAGCTGCCGCCGGCACCCCACGAGGTCGTGACGCTCCATGACGTCGTGGCGTGGCGCTACGCCGACGAGTCCCCGCCGGTGGCCGCGGCGGCCGAGGAGCTGCGGCGTGCAGCGGCCGTCGTGTGCGTGTCGACGTTCACGGCCACCGAGGCCGTCGACCTGCTGGGGCTCGTCGACCCGGTCGTCGTGCCCAACGGCGTCGAGGACCGCTTCTTCGGCGCCCGGCCGATGGGCGCCGAGACGCTGGCCGGGCTGGGGATCGAGGGCCCGTTCGTCCTCACGGCCGGGGGTGCGTCGGAGCGCAAGAACCTCGCCGCGCTGGCCGACGCCTGGCCGCGGGTGCACGCCGCCCGTCCCGACCTGACCCTCGTGCTCGCCGGGCCGGCGCACCCGCGTCGCACCGAGCTCTTCGCCGCGCTCCCCGGCGTGCGCCTCGTCGGACGCGTCGCCGACGACGTGCTGCCGAGGCTGTATGCCGCCGCGTCCCTCGTCGTCGTGCCCTCCCTCGTCGAGGGCTTCGGCCTGCCGGCGCTGGAGGGCATGGCCACGGGTGTTCCCGTCGTCGCCTCCGACCGCTCGTCCCTCCCCGAGGTCGTCGGTGACGGTGGGCTGCTCGTGGAGCCGGTCGGCATGGCACTCGCCGACGGGATCCTCGACGTCCTCGCCGGTGGCGACGACGTCACGGCGATGGCCCGACGCGGTCTCGAGCGGGCACGCCGGTTCACGTGGGAGGCGAGCGCCGCGGGCCACGCCCGGGTCTGGCGCTCGGTCGGCGGCTGACTCAGCCGACGGGCCCCGCCGTCTCCCGCGCCGCGCGACGCGAGCCCCGGACGTCCGGGGCGAGGTTGGGGGAGTCGCCGCCGACGACCGCGAAGGTCGCCGCCGCGACGGCCGCCACGAGCAGCGCGCTGCCGACGACGTCGCGGGGCTGGTGGGCGTACCACGTGACGTTGCCGAGCCCGATGCAGGACGCCGCCACCGCCACGCCGACCAGGCCGCGTCGCGTCACGGGGCGCGCCCACACGACCGCGACCCCGACGAGGAGGCCGAGGCCGGCGGCCGCGTGGTTCGAGGGGAAGGCGTCGCCCCCGATGCCGAAGACGTCGCGGACGCGCAGCTCGAGAGCGACGAACGTCGCCGCGGCGGGGATGACGACGCCGGCCAGCGCGCGCCGCCAGCCCCCACGCACGAGGGCGAGCAGGGCGAGGACGATCACGGTCGGGGCGAGCACGACAATGACGAGCGGACGGGCCAGCCGGTCCAGTCCCTGACGCAGCGGTGTGGGGAGCCCGTTGAGGATCCATCCGCGCAGCGTGGCGTCGAGCGACACCCCGGCGCCGGTGCGGGTCGACGCGAGGGCGAGGAGCACGAAGGCCGTGGCCGCGATCACCGCGATGCCGCCCCAGCGGAGCCGATCGCGATGCGACACGTGCGCCTCCTACGGGGCTGTTAGGGTGCGATCGACCAGTCCGCTTGCAGTCTATGGGGGTTCGCGCGATGGCAGCCCACGAGGCGACGGAGGCTCCCGCGGAGGGGGTCACGGTGCCTCTCGAGGTCCGGATCGGATTCGCGCACGCCTGCCTCCAGTGGGTCGCTGACCGGTGCGGCGCCGACCTGCTGCACGTCAAGGGCGCCGCCCTCGACCCGACCCTGGTCCCCGGGCGTGGCTTCTCCGACGCGGACGTGCTCGCCAGGCCGGAGCACGTGCGGATGCTGCTCGACGAGCTGCGCAGGCACGGCTGGGAGCTCATCAACTCCTTCGCCTACGGCTCGTCCTTCGAGCACTCGGCGACCCTGCGCCACGACGACTTCGGCCTCCTCGACCTGCACCGGATCTTCCCGGGCACCGGTCCCACGCCGGAGCGCGCCTTCGACACGCTCTGGGCGGATCGGACGACGACGGTGCTGGGCGGGGTCGAGTGCGCGGTCCCGCCGCGTGACGCCCAGGCCGCCCTCCTGCTGCTCCACGCCGCTCGGGGTGGCAGCGACCCCAAGGCCGCCCACGACGTCGAGTGGGTGTGGACCTCGGCCGACGACGCCCGACGTGCCGCCATTCTCGACTGGGTCGACCGGCTCGACGCCGGGTTGGGCTTCTCCGTCATCACCGGCACCCTCGACGACCACCGGGACGACCCGGCCTACGACCTCTGGCGCGTCGCGTCACGTGGCGGCACGCGGATGGAGGAGTGGCAGGCTCGGGTGCGTGCGGCGCAGGGAATCCGCGGCAAGCTCACGGTCGCCTCGCGGTCGGTGCTCGTCAACGTCGAGCACCTGACGATCGTTCGCGGGCGACCGGTCTCGCGCCGGGAGATCGTCGCCGAGTTCTTCGACCGGCCGGTCCGCGGCCTGCGCGAGCAGGTCGTCCGTCTGGCGCGTGGGGGCCGGCAGTGACCGCCGCCTTCCGGCCCGGACCCGAAGCCGGCGTCACCCTGAGCGACGACGGGAGCTCCGTCTACGTGGCGCACCTGCCCGGGGGACCGCTCGTCGTCCTCGACGGTGCCGCAGCGGTCATCTGGGTCGAGGCCACGACGGCTCCGGCGACGGGCTGGGTCGCCCGCGTCGCCGAGCTCGTCGGGCAGCCCGAGGACGCCATCGCCGCCGACGTCACGGCGTTCGTCGCCGACCTGAGCGCGCGGAGGCTGCTCGTGCCCCAGACCGCGGACGAGCCCGACCCCCGGGCCGACACCACGAGCTGAGCCGGAGCGAGACCGCGTCGTCAGGCCTGGTGCTTGGCTCGCGCCCGCTGCTCGCGCCGACTCAGCTTCACGTCGGCGTCGCGGTTGTAGCCGTAGTAGCCGTAGCGGTGGGCCGTCGAGGAGCCGGACGACACCATGTTGAGGGCGAATCCGGCGACGGGGGCGTCCACGGTCTCGAGCGACTGGACGGCGCTGGCGAGGTCGCGCTTCTTCGTGCGCTCGGCGCCGACGACCATGATGAGGCCGTGGGTCAGCTTGTTGATGAGCACGGCGTCGATGACGGGGACCACGGGCGGGCTGTCGACGAGGATGAAGTCGTAGTCGTGCGACAGCTTGCCGAAGAGGACCTCCATCGGCTCCGAGCCGAGCAGCTCGCTCGGGTTCGGCGGCACCGGCCCGGCCGGCAGCACGTGGAGGGTGCTCTCGCGCCAGCGCTGGATGACGTCCTCGGTGTCCGCCTGCCCGAGCAGCAGGGTGGTGAGGCCGAAGGAGCCGTCGAGGCCCATCGTGCTCGCGACCGACGGGTTGCGCAGGTCGCCGTCGATGAGCAGCACCTTCGACCCGGCATCGGCCATGGCGATCGCGAGGTTGACCGTCGTGGTCGTCTTGCCCTCGCCCGGCACCGAGGAGGTGACGACGAACGAGTGGCCGGCCGTCGTGACGTCGACAAAGAGGATGTTGGTGCGCAGCCGCCGGATCGACTCGGCGTGCCGGCCGTGGGGGTCGCTCTCGAGCGAGAGCAGACCGTTCTTGACCGACTTCACCATGGGGATGTCGCCGAGGATGGGCCGGTTGGACAGCGCCTTGATGTCGTCCTCCGTGCGCACCTTCGTGTCGAGGGTGTGCCGGAGGAGAGCGAGGCCGATGCCGAGCGCCAGACCGAGGAGGCCGCTGAGCAGCAGGTTGCGCTTCGCGTTAGGCGACACAGGTTCGGTGGGCACCGTGGCCGGGGCGATCGGAGTTGCCTCGACGGACTGCCCGTTGGCGGCCAGGAGCGGCGAGAACTTCTTCGTCGCGACCTCGGCGAGCACGGGCCCTGCCTCGTTGGCGATGCGGGCCAGCAGCACGGGATCACCACCGGTGGCGGTGATCGTCATGATGTTGGACGTCTGGGCCACCTCGCCGGACACCGACAGCGGGGCGCCGGGCGCGAGGCCCAGTCGCTCGCGGAGCGGCTCGATGACCGACGGTGCGTTGAGGACGTCGAGGTAACGGGCGAGGTCGTCGGCACTCACGGCATACGTCGTCACCTGGTTGTTGGTGGACGCGCCGGCCGGCTGGGTCGCCGACAGGAAGATCTTGGCCGTGGACGTGTAGACGGCAGGCGTCAGCATCGTCTGGACGGCAGCCGCTGCCACCACGGCGAGCAGGCTCACCGCGATGATGCGCCACCGTGCCCCCAGAACGCCCAGGAACTCCCGGAACGTCACTTTGCCCCCCCGGCCCAACTCGACAGTACGTGCGGTGATCCTCCCATATCATCCAAGGGGTTGTGCCGAGTCGCGGACATCCGGGGGACGGCACGGGGAGAGGGGTGAGTGGTCATGTGGGCACTGCGCGTGTCCCACAGCGCCGTCGTCGACGCGTGGCGTGAACGGGAGCGGGCCTTGCGACGCCTCGGCCACCGTGTCGACGTCGTGTCGGCTGCGGCGTGGCCCGAGGGCGGTCGCCGCGTCGCGCTGTCCGTGCGCCCCGACGAGCCGGTCGTGCCGGCGGGCACCGTCGGCTCCCATCCGGCCCTCTTCCTCTACGACCCGCGCCCGCTGTGGCGGGCCCTCGGCCGCCCCGTCGACGTCATCGACGTCCACGAGGAGCCCTTCGCCCTCGCCACCGCCGAGGTGCTGCTGCTCCGGTGGCTGCGGCGCCAGCGGGCACCCTACCTGCTCTACTCGGCCCAGAACATCGACAAGCGCCACCCCGTGCCCTTCCGGTGGCTCGAGCGGGCCGCGCTGCGGCACGCGAGCGGCGTCAACGTCTGCAACGACGCGGCGGGCCGCATCGTCGAGCGCAAGGGCTTCCCGGGTCGGGCCCGCACCCTCGACCTCGGGACCGACCTCACCGTCTTCACCCCGCCGCCGTATGCCGTCGCGGCCCGTGAGGTGCCCGTCGTCGGGTTCGCGGGTCGCCTCGACGCCGGCAAGGGGGCCGACGTGCTCCTGCGCGCTGTGGCCCTCGAGCCCGCCGTGCGCGTACGCCTCGCCGGCGACGGACCCGAGAAGCACGTCCTGATGGGTCTCGCGGCGCGGCTCGGCATCGCCGACCGCGTCGACTTCGTCGGCGCACTGGCGCCCGAGGGACTGCCCGACTTCTACCGCTCCCTCGACGTGCTGGCCGTCCCGTCTCTCACGACACCCTCCTGGGTCGAGCAGTTCGGCAGGGTCGCCGTCGAGGCGATGGCCTGTGGCACCCCGGTCGTCGTCAGCGACAGCGGCGCGCTGCCCGAGGTCGTCGGCGACGCCGCCCTGGTCGTCGCAGAGGGCGACGCCGTCGAGCTCGCCAAGGCGATCAGCGAGGTCGTGCACGACGGCGACGTGGCCGGGCGGCTCAGAGCAGCCGGCCTCGCCCGCGCCGCGGCGACGTCGTGGGACCGCATCGCGGTGGAGCACGACGCGATGTACCGCGCCGCGACGAAGCAGTGGACGCAGGCCGGACCGGACGACCGGCCGCTCGAGGTCGTCGTCGTCGCCTACGGCCAGCCCGACCTGCTCGCCGACGCGCTGGCTCCACTGGGCTCGCTGTCGGTCACGGTCGTCGACAACTCCTCCTCGCCTGCGGTGCGCGCCGTGGTGGAGGCCGCGGGCGCCCGCTACGTGGACCCGGGTCGCAACGGGGGCTTCGGGGCCGGCGTCAACGAGGGGCTGCGACGGGTCGACCCCCGCGCCGACGTCCTGCTCGTCAACCCTGACGCGGTAGTCGCCTCGGGCGACATCGAGGTCCTGCGCGCAGCCCTCCACGCCGAGCCCGACCTCGCGAGCGTCGGGCCGTCGCAGGTCGACGCCACGGGCACGCCCTCCCGCGTCGATTGGCCCTTCCCGTCACCGCTCGCGACCTGGGTCGAGGCGGCCGGTCTCGGACGCCTGCGGCGCAACCGCTACGTCATCGGCTCGGTGCTGCTGCTTCGCCGCGAGGCCCTCGACCACGTCGGTCCCTTCGACGAGGAGCGCTTCTTCCTCTACGCGGAGGAGACCGACTGGGCGCACCGCGCCGTCCTGCTCGGCTGGCGACATGCCCTCGTGCCCGCCGCGCGGGCCACGCACGTGGGTGCCGCGACGAGCACCGACCCGGCGCGCCGGGAGGGGCACTTCCACGCCGCACAGGAGGTCTACCTCCGCAAGCACTTCGGTGCCGTCGGCTGGCAGGTGGCGCGCGCCGGGCAGCTCGTCGGTTCGACCGTGCGTGGCGTCGTGCTCCCCGGCGAGCGCGGTCGGGCGGCTCGCGCCCGCGTCCGCCTCTACCTCTCCGGGCCCGCCCGGTCCGAGCTGCGGCCGGCGGACTCCGCCGCGGCGTCGGCCCGGGGGCGGCGACCGCGCTCGACCGCCGAGGGGGAGGCGTCGTGAGCAGCCTTGTCCCCGTCGGGCTCCGCGGCGCCGGACGCCGTGACCTGCTCGTCCAGGGGGCCCTCGTGCTCAGTGGTCTCGTGCTCGTCGCGGTGGTCGGTCACCTCGCCGTCACGCTGCCCGAGGCCGCGGTCATCATCGCCGTCGGCGTCCTGGGCGTCGGGCTCACCGCTGTCCAGCCGGGACTCATCCCGGTCGCCGTCCTGCCCCTGCTGCTCGTCGTGCTCCGTGTCGGCACCGGCGGCATCGACCTGTCCCTGTCGGACTTCGCCCTCGCCGCCGCGGTGCTCCCGGCCCTCTTCCTCGCCAAGCGTCCGTTCTCACCGGGGATGCGCGCCGTCCTCTGGGCCTCGGCGATCTACCAGTTCGCGACATTGGTCACCGTCGTCAACAACCCGTATGCCGCCAACGCCGTCGAGTGGGCGCACGCGTGGATGATGGTGGCGGGGTCGCTCGTCGTCGGATGGGCCGTCGGCGCCAACGGCCACGGCCGGGTGGGCGTACGGCTCCTCGTCGGCACGATCGCGGTGCTCGCCCTCATCACCGTCATGGAGGGCAGTGTGCACTTCGCCCAGGGAAACTTCTCACCGGTCTACCCGAGTTTTCCCTACGGCATGCACAAGAACTTCGCCGGCACGGTCTGCGCGACCGGGGCCATCATGGTCTACGCCCGGCCGACGTGGGCGGGGATCAACCGGCGCTGGTCCGTCGTCCTCATGGTGCTCATGCTCACCGCCGTGCTGTTCACGCAGTCGAGGCAGGCCCTCATCGGGCTCGTGGCGGCCGTCTTCGTCCTCGTCCTGCGGTCCAAGACCGACCGGAAGAGGTCGAAGCTCGTGCTGCTCCTCGTCGCCCCGCTCGTGCTCTTCGTGACGAACCTCGTGCAGGACCAGGTCCAGTCGGGCAACCAGTTCAACTCCGTCTTCCAGCGTCTGACGTGGTTCCAGGACTCGATGACCGTGTGGTCCTCGGACCCGTGGTTCGGCGTGGGGCTGCGGTGGTGGTACACCGACCGTTTCCCCTTCCAGTTCCAGCCGCCCAACGCCGAGATCGAGGTGCTGACCTCGGCCGGCGTGGTGGGCCTCGCGGCCTTCGTGCTGCTCATGGTCGTCGCCCTCCGGGTGGCTTGGCGGCTCGACCCGGCCTACGGCTCCCTGGCGGTCGCCGTGCTCGTGTCGCGTCTGGTCCAGGGCCAGTTCGACCTGTTCTGGTCGGCGGTTCAGGGCTCCGTTCCCTTCGTCGTGCTCGGGATCTGCCTCGGCGCGAGCTGGCACGCGGAACGCGAGAGGGCGCGGTCGGTCGACGTCGCCGCGACCCCTCGGGTGCCGGCGGACACGGCATGACGACCATCGTCCAGATCACGCCCGAGATCGGCCCGGGCACGGGCGTCGGTGCTGTCGCGCACCACCTCGAGCAGGAGTGGCAGCGGCTCGGCGTCGACGTCCGGCGGTTCACGCTCGTCGAGGCCGGCGGCGGGTGGCTCCCCACCCCGGGCGGGGGCGTGGTGGGACGTCTGGCGCTCGTCGGGCGCGTCGTCTGGTTCTCGACCGTGGGCACGGCTCGGGCGCGACGCCACCTGCGTCAGCACCCCGAGCAGCTGTCGGTGTGCCACAACGACGCGGTCGCGGGCGACGTCTACGTCAACCATGGGCTGGTCGCCGTGGCCATGCGCGCGCGGGGGCACCACCGGCTGCGCATGGTGCGCAACCCCCTCCATCTCTTCACCACCACGCGCGACCGGATCCGCTACTCCCGCGCGGGGACGCACCGGGTCGTCGTCAACCTCGTCACCGACGAGGAGCGGCTGCTGCGCGAGACCTACCCGCGGCTCGCCATCCCGACCGTCGTCATCGGCAACGGCGTCGACGTCGACCGGTTCCGGCCGCCGACGGACGAGGAGCGTCGGCTGGCGCGACAGGCGCTCGACCTCCGCGACGAGGACCGGATGGTGCTCTTCATCGGCAACGAGTTCGGGCGCAAGGGGCTGCCAGTCCTCGTCGACGCCGTGGCAGCCCTCGACGACGACGTGCACCTGGTCGTCGTCGGCGGCACCGCCGACATGATCCAGGCCGAGTCGGCACGCGCCGCCTCCCGGGGTGTCGGTGGGCGCCTGCGCTTCGCGGGCTCCGATCCCGATCCGCGGTCCTGGCTGCACGCCGCCGACGTCCTCGCCATGCCGAGCGCCTACGAGTCCTACGGCCTGGTCGTCCTCGAGGCACTGGCCTGTGGGGTGCCCGTGGTGGCGACGGCCACGGGCTGCGTGCCCGACGTCGTCGTCGAGGGCGTCAACGGCGCCGTCGTCGACTCGAGCGTGGCCGGACTCGCCGCCGGGCTCTCCCGGGTGCTCGGCCTCGAGCAGGAGCCGACCCGTCGCGCGGCCCGCGCGACCGCGGAGCAGCACTCGTGGGCCTCGGTGGCGCGGCACTACCTCGAGGTGCTCCGTGTTCCGGTGGGGACGGGTGTCGCGTCGGCAGGCACCGAGGAGGACGTGAGGTGAGGATCGTCCACGCGGTCCGCTCCGACGCGTTCGCCGGGGTGGAGAGCCACATCGCCAGGCTGTCCCGGGCCCAGCTGGAGTCGGGAAACGACGTGCTCGTCGTCGGCGGTGACCCGACCCGCATGGCCCTGGCCGCAGGACCGGGCGTCCGGACGCTACCGGCGTCCACCGTCCACGGGGTGCTGGCGGCAGTTCGGCGCTGGGCGAAGGGTTCCGGCGTGGTCCACGCGCACATGACGGCAGCCGAGATCGCCTGTGCCACAGCGATGCTCGGTGTGAGCACTCCACTGGTCGTCACGCGTCACTTTGCCCGCGCCCGAGGCAGCAACCCGGTGTCCACGGTCGCGGCGAACGCTGCAGGACGACGGGTGGACGCACAGATCGCGATCAGTCACTACGTGGCCGACACCGTCGCCGGCCGCAGCGTGGTCATCCATCCGGGCGTCGACTCGACGACGTCGACGACACCCGCCGAGGGGCGCGACCGCGTCGTCCTCGTGGCCCAGCGCCTCGAGCCCGAGAAGGACACCGACGTGGCGCTGCGTGCGTTCGCCACCTCCGGTGTCGCTGCGCAGGGGTGGCGCCTGGAGATCGCGGGAGACGGGTCGGAGCGTCACCGGCTGACCGCCCTGGCGGACGACCTGGGCATCACGGACTCGACGCGTTTCCTCAGTCACCGACGTGACGTGCCCGAGCTCATGGAGCGGGCCGGGGTGCTGCTCGCACCCTGTCGCATCGAAGGGCTCGGGCTGACGGTCCTCGAGGCGATGGCTGCCGCGCTGCCGGTGGTCGCGGTGGGTGCCGGGGGCCACCTCGAGACCGTCGGCGCCGTCGCCGGTGCTGCACTCCACCCACCCGGTGACGCACGGAGGGCCGGCGAGCTGCTCGCAGCTCTCGCCGGAGACCCGGGGCGCCGCGACACGTACGCAGCCGCGTTGCAGGCCGTCCAGCGCGACCTCTTCACTCCCGCGCACCAGGCGCGGGAGACCGCAGCGGTCTACGGGGAGGTCCTCTGATGGACCTCGTCGTGACCTCCCTCGAGGCCTGGGACGGCGTCTGGCGCCGCAACCAGCACCTCGTGGCCGGACTGCTGCGCCGCGACCCCGACCTGCGGGTGCTCTTCGTCGAGCCGGCGACCGACCCGCTCCACGCGGCTCTTGGCGCCAGCCAGCCGAGGCTGGGGCGCGGCCTGCGTGCCGGGCCGCCGCTCGACGGCATACGGCCCGAGGCGCTGTGGCTCCTCGAGCCGACGAAGTGGCTGCCGCGACGGGTCGACCGTCGCGTCGACGAGCGCTGGGCCCGGCAGGTGCTCCGGACCACCCGGTCGCTGGGCATGGCCGAACCGGTCCTCTGGGTCAACGACCCGACCGGCTCGCTGCTCGTCGAGGCCACGCAGTGGCGCTCGCTCTACGACGTCACCGACGACTGGACGCTCGCCGACCGGTCGAACGCCGAGACCGAGCGGGTCATCGCCCAGGAGCAGGTGCTGCTGGCCCGGTGCGACGAGGTGGTCGTGTGCTCGCCGGCGCTCTCGGCGAGCAAGGGCGCCCTCCGCGAGGTGACGCTCGTGCCCAACGGGGTCGACACGGCGGCCTACCTCGTCGCCCGCGACCGTCCCGCGGACCTTCCCGGCGGAGCCGTGACCATCTACGTCGGCACGCTGCACGGTGACCGTCTCGACGTCGACCTCTGCGCGGCCACGGCCAGAGCCCTGTCGGGGTCGGGCACCCTCGTGCTCGTTGGGCCGAACGCGCTTGCGACAGAGCAACGTTCGCGTCTCGAGGCCGCCGGGGTCGTCATGCTCGGTGCACGCCCGAGCGCCGATGTGCCGGCCTACCTCCAGCACGCCGACGTGCTCGTCGTGCCGCACGTCGTGAGCCCGTTCACCGACAGCCTCGACCCGATCAAGCTCTACGAGTACCAGGCGGCGGGTCGACCCGTCGTCGCGACGCCGGTGGCCGGCTTCCGTGACGTCGTCGACGACCGGGTCACGGTGGCCGGGCAGGAGACGTTCGTGGCTGCTGTCGTCGGGGCTGTCGCGGCCGTCGGGGCTTTCGGCGGCGTCGGCGCGGACGCCGGCCGCGTCGTGGACCCGGAGCGCGCTGCCGGTGCCGACTGGTCGCGCCGCGTCGACCAGGTCGCCGAGGTGCTCCACCGGCTGATCGAGCGGGGGGCGGCCGAGTGACGTCGGCGGAGCCGACCGAGGGCCTCCTCCACGTCGAGGCGCTCGGCGCCACGATCGCCATCGAGGTGCCGGACCACCGCCTACGGCCGGCCGTCGAGCACGCGTGGTCGGCGTGTCGCACGACGCCCGTCCAGGGGTGCCCCGTCGCGGCGGCGCCCGAGCTCTCGCCGGACGCGGGTGCCGACCACGTGGCGCAGGCCCTGCAGTCCCTGACGCAGCTCGTCACCCGCGCGGCGATCCTCGCCCGAGCGGGCGAGCTGATGATGTTCCACGCGTCCGCCCTCTGCGACCAGCGGTCGGGCGCGACGATCGCCATGGTCGCGCCGGGCGGCACCGGCAAGACGACGCTCGTCCGCACGCTCGGGCCCGGGCGCGGCTACGTCACGGACGAGACCACCGGGGTCGCCGCGGACGGCTCCATCTCGACGTACTGCAAGCCCCTGTCGGTGCGGCGGCCCGACGTGGGCCAGCCCAAGGACGAGGTCGCTCCCTCCGATCTCGGGCTCCAACGCCCGCAGGTACGGCCCTGGCTCGCCGGGATGGTGATCCTGCGACGCGACCGCGAGGCAGGCGAGCCCGTCGTCGTCGAGGAGGTGGACGTGCTCGACGCCCTGGTCCTGCTGGCGCCGGAGACGTCGTCGCTCGCGTCCTTCGACCGCCCGCTCCACCGGCTCGCCGACCTCGTCCAGTCGGTCGGCGGTCTGCGACGGGTCCGCTACCACGACGCCGCCGACGTCGAGCCCGTCTTGCGCGAGGTCCTCGGGAGGTCACGATGAGCGACACCGCCGGGGTCCTCACGCCGCACACCCTCCTGCGCTCGGGTGACGTGCTCGACACGTACTCGACGGACGACGGCACGGTCGTCCTCGTCGCGGGCACTTCCGGACACCGCGTCGTGCGCCTCTCGCCCCTGGGCCACGCCGTCCGGTCGGCTGTCGGGACGGGCCGGACCCTCGCCGAGCTCGAGGTCGAGCTGGTGTCCAGGCTCGGGGCCCCGCCGGCCGGGGGAGTGTCAGAACTGGTCCGTTCGGCGGTGCTCGCGCTCATGGACGAGCACGTCATCGTCGCAGGTCAGAGGCCTAAAGCCGACAATTCGGGCGTCATGCGATCGTGATGTACGACCAAGGTCGCACAGTGTGCGATTTCCGGCATCGGGGGCCCCTTGTTCCGGTATGTTGACGAGGCACGCGGGGGTTTCAGTCATCGAGTGGGGGATTCACACATGTCACAGAATCAAGGCGCCGACACGGCGCCTCCGAGCCGTCGCTCGGTCGTTAAGGGCGCGGCGTGGGCCGTGCCCGCAGTCGTGGTCGCGGGGGCCGCGCCCACGGTCGCCGCATCGGCGGGGCCGCTCAGCTTCACCGGCGGGGCGTGCAAGCTGCCTGGCAACTCGACGGACGTGCTCAAGGGTTACGTCTTCGAACTGACTGCTGTTAACACCACCGGGCCGCTGCCCACCACAGGCATCACTGTGATCAGCGACGTCAAGATCAACGGTGTGTCTGTCTCGGGCTTTAGTGTCGACGTGCGCGATGGTGACGAGTGCGTCGGCACCTGTGCTACGACCAACTGCGGCTTTGATCCGGATCACGTGTTCTGCACGCCGGATGGAGCCACACAGCAGGTGCTTATATACACCGCAGACAAGCCCACCGGCAATAGCCAAAACGCTGAGATGTCGCTGACGTACCAGCGTTACGACTGTCTTGCCGGCGGTGTATGCCAGGCGATCGGCGAAGCGACACCACTCAGCAGCGGGGAACGAAGCACCCCGTCTGCGCCTGGTCCCAACCAGGGCAACTGCAAGGTCGAGAATATCTTCCCGATTCCTACGGGACTCTGAGCTCCAGGAACTGAAAGAATCGAAGAGGCGCCGTCCATATGTGGACGGCGCCTCTTCGTCATCCCGGCTCGGCTGCGGCGCCTTGAAGCTCCTCTGCCACGTGAGCGATGAACGAAACCACGTCGAGGTCACCGACGACCGGTCCGCCGGCCAGCATCCCGTCGGCGCCCAACAGCAGCGCGGAGGGCGTCCCCCGGAAGTCGAAGCTCTCGAAGATCCGCCGGGCAGGGTCATGGACGCTCCTTGGCTCATGAGTCCTGGTAAGAGTGCCTATGCCGGGCTCGAGGCTGATCACGTGGCGAATGTCGATCTGGGGTAGCTGAGCTCGCCATTTCGATGTCGCTGCGATGACGTCGACGCACGGCCCGCACCCTTCAGAGACGAACAGTAGGAGTTGGGCGCGCGCGGCGCTGAGCCGACGTAGGTCAGTTTCCGAACCGTCACCCAGCACGACTGGCAGGGCAGGGGTGCGCTGGCGCAGGTATTCGCCCTCTTCGTCGGCCGGTGGCGTGGTCCTGGCGGCATAGTCGGTCTCCGGCGTCGCTCCGGCGACGAGCCAGGTCGTCAGCGCCGCGGCCACCGCCGCGGATAGCCACCACCACGGCAACCGTCCGTCGACGACGCGCGCCACCACCGAGGACCCTTGGGTCGCGACCCCGAAGGCGGTCACCGCGAGCGCGACGAGCCACGCGTTGCGCACGACCGTGCGACGCGTGATGCGTCCGGGTGCGAACTCCCCGAAGCACGCGCACTCGACGTCCTCGTCGAAGCCCAGGGCCCGCACCACGAGGACGAGGTATGCCGTGAAGAGCAGGAGCGCGGCCACGGCGCCGACGGTGCCCACCGGTCCGCCGACGAGCACGAGCAGGGCGGCGAGCAGCAGCTCACCCCACGGCAGTGCCTCGACGACGAGCCGCCGGGACAGGGGCGCCGGCACGCGGAGGTCCCGGAAGGCCTCGGCAGAGGCGCTCGGCGACCGCAGCTTGCCGACCGCGCTGACGACGAGGACGACCGCGAGGATGACGGGCGCGAGGGCGAGGGCGTCGGAGGGCACGTCGCATTCTAGGCAGGGGACGGCATACCACCGGGGGTGATCGGGCGATCCCACGGGCCGGCCGGCAGGGCGACGGGCACCTCCTGCACAATCGGGGCCATGCGCGTCGTCACGGCCAACGTCAACGGGATCCGGGCAGCCGCCAGGCGCGGCATGGTGCCGTGGCTCGAGCTGGCCGAGCCGGACGTCCTGTGCCTCCAGGAGGTGCGGGCCGACGACGTCGAGCTCGCCAAGGTGCTCGCCGACGCCGGCCTGGCCCACTGGTCGGTCGCGCACACGGAGGGCTCGACCAAGGGACGTGCGGGCGTCGCCGTCGTCACGCGCGAGCCCCAGACGGCGGTGCGCGTCGGCATCGACGGCGCGTTCGCCGACGACGGCCGCTGGGTCGAGGCCGACGTCGTCACCGCGGCGGGTCCGCTGACGGTCGTCTCCGCGTACGTCCACACCGGGGAGGCGGGCACCGAGCGGCAGGACGTCAAGATGGCCTTCCTCGCCGCCATGACGGAGCGGATGCGCCGTGCCGCCGAGGCCGACGAGCTCGTCCTCGTCACGGGCGACCTCAACGTCGCGCACCGCGAGGCCGACCTCAAGAACTGGAAGGGCAACCTCAAGAAGGCCGGCTTCCTGCCGGAGGAGCGCGCCGTGCTCGACGGGTGGTTCGCAGGCGGCGACTGGGTCGACGTCCAGCGCCGTCACGCCGGTGACGTCGCCGGTCCGTACTCGTGGTGGTCCTGGCGCGGCAAGGCGTTCGACAACGACGCGGGCTGGCGCATCGACTACCAGCTGGCCACGCGCCGGCTGGCCGAGACCGTCACCGACGTCGTCGTCGGGCGGGCGCCGACGTACGCCGAGCGCTGGAGCGACCACGCACCGGTCGTCGCCGACTACGCGCTCGAGCCCGCCTGACGCGCATCGCGGAGCCCGTTCGAGCCGGGCCGGTTTGGGGACCCCGGCCGCCCATGGGCCAGAATGCACCCATGTCCTCGACGCCCTCCCTCCCGACCACGACGCCGCGAAGCCTCTCGGGCATGCAGCCGACGAGCGACTCGCTCCACCTCGGCAACTACATCGGTGCGCTGGTCGAGTGGGTGCGCCTCCAGGAGACGCACGACGCCTTCTACTTCGTCGCCGACCTGCACGCCCTGACCGTCGCCCCGGACCCCGAGGTGCTCCGCGAGCGCACCCGCATCACGGCGGCCCAGTTCATCGCCGGCGGCGTCGACCCGGCGCGCTCGACGCTCTTCGTCCAGAGCCACATCGCCCAGCACACCGAGCTCTACTGGGTGCTCGGCACGCTCACCGGCTTCGGTGAGGCGAGCCGGATGACGCAGTTCAAGGACAAGTCCGCCAAGGGCACCAACACCAACGTCGGCCTCTTCGCCTACCCCGTGCTCCAGGCCGCCGACATCCTCATCTACGACGCGAACGTCGTCCCCGTCGGTGAGGACCAGCGCCAGCACCTCGAGCTCTCGCGAGACCTCGCGGGCCGCTTCAACCAGCGCTTCGGTGACACGCTCGTCGTGCCCGAGCCGCACATCATGAAGGCGACGGCCAAGATCCAGGACCTCCAGGACCCGACCGCCAAGATGAGCAAGTCGGCGGCCTCCGACACCGGGCTCGTCAGCCTGCTCGACGAGCCCGCGCGCATCGCGAAGAAGATCCGCTCGGCCGTCACGGACGCCGAGCGCGAGATCCGCTTCGACGAGGAGAACAAGCCGGGCATCTCCAACCTGCTCTCGATCCACTCGGCCCTGTCGGGCACGCCGGTGGCGATCCTCGAGGAGCAGTACACCGGCAAGGGCTACGGCGACCTCAAGAAGGACGTCGCCGAGGTCGTCGTCGAGGCGGTCACGCCGTTCCGCACCCGCACCCTCGAGCTCATGGCCGACCGCGCCGAGCTCGACCGCATCCTCGCGGACGGTGCCGAGCGTGCCCGTGCCGTCGCGGAGGCCACGGTCCGCCGCGTCTACGACAAGGTCGGCCTGCTGCCCTCGACGCTGCGTCCCTGACCCACTCGTCCGCACCGCAGGGCGACGGGCCGGTGTCGCCTCAGGCCCGGTCGGCCACCAGCTCGTGGGCGATCGACTCGACGGCCGATGCCAGGTGCTCGACGGTGAACCGTCGGGCGACGAGCGCCGGGCCGCCCCGCGCGCGGTCGTGCCACGACGTGTCGAGGAGGGCCTCTCTGAGCAGCAGGGGCCGGCCGGCCTGCACGACGTTCGTCACCTGCGGGTCGAGGTAGTCGGAGACGCCAGTGACGTCGCTGATGACGACCGGTGTGCCCATGGCGAGGTTCTCGAGCAGCACGGTCTGGCCGGAGGACATCTCGGCCTCGCGGAGGGGGAGCACCATGACGTCGGCGTCCGCGTAGAGCTCACGCAGCTCGGCGATCGGGACGTCGCTGCGGAACGAGACGTCGAGACCTTCTGCCAGAGGGGTCGCCTGGGCGCGGTTCCACGCGTCGGTGACGACGACGCAGCGTTCGCCCGGGCGCAGGGCCGCCATGAGCGTCGGGTAGTCCTTGCCGGCGTTGGTGCCGACGGACAACAGACCACCGCCACGCGCGCCCGATCGAGGCGTGAAGAACTCCGTGTCGACGCCGAGCGGGACCGGCCGCAGGTCCTGCAGCGGTCTCCGGAGGCGCCTCGCGAGGTCGTCGCGCTGCGACGACGAGAAGACCGTGATGGCGTCGGCGCCTCGCAGGGCAGTCCTCTGGAGGGCTCCCGCGACCCCGGGGCGCGAGGTGGCCTCGAGCGCTGCGACCGTCATGGCGATCACGGGTCGGCGGACGACACCCAGTCGTCGGAGCAGGAGCGCCGGCAGAGCCGCGGCCTCGTGCGTGGCGATGACGACGTCGACGTCGCGCTGGACCCGCAAGAGCCACAGCAGCTGGGACAGCCGCCAGCCCACTCGTCGGGCAAGGCGTGCCTGTGGTCTCCGGGTGTGGTGCAGCACGGTGTGCCCGCGCCTCTCGAGCTCGCGCATCCCGAAGAGCCGGTGGGAGGGGACCTCTCCCGCGGCGACGGCCGCGAACTCGTGGTCCCAGTCGGACACGAAGAGGGCTGCGATGCGCAGGTGCTCGCGCGCAGGAGTCCCGGTGGTGTCCGTCATGCGCCCAGACTAGGAGCGTCCGTGGCCCCGATCATGCGAAAGGCCCGGCCCGGAACCGCGACAGCCGGTCGAGTTCGGTACGGTCGGGTGCGTGAGTGTTGCGCGCCCCACGACGATCGGTGTCTCGATCCCGATCCCGGCCCCGCACGGTGACTATCTCCAGCACCGCCGGGCCGACTTCGGCGATCCCCAGGCCTGGCAGATCCCCGCGCACATCACGCTGCTTCCGCCGACCGAGGTCGACGCGGAGGCGTATGCCGCCTTCCGGAGCCACTGCGCCGACGTGGCCGCCGCACACGCCCCCTTCGACGTCGTGCTGCGCGGCACGGGGACCTTCCGTCCGCTGTCCGACGTCGTCTTCATCCAGGTGGCCCAGGGCGTCTCGAACTGCGAGGCGCTCGAGGTGTCGCTGCGCTCGGGGCCGGTGAGCCGCGACCTCGATTTCTACTACCACCCGCACGTCACGGTGGCGCACAACGTGCCGGCCGAGTCGCTCGACCGGGCCTTCACCGACCTCGCCGACTACTCCGTCGCGTTCGCGGTCGGCGCGTACCACCTCTACGAGCTGGGCGAGGACGACGTGTGGCGTCCCGTGCACGAGTTCGCCCTCACCGGGGGCTGACGGGTGCCGGCGTGGCGGCCCCTCCTCGACCGGCTCAAGGCCCTGGCGCCGTACCGGGCGTGGACGCGGTTCAGCGAGTCGAGCGGCAACCTGCTCGCGGCCGGGGTCAGCTACTACGCCTTCTTCTCCATCTTCCCGGCCCTCGCCCTCGCCTTCGCGATCTTCGGCTTCGTCCTGCAGGACCGCCCCGACCTCGTCCTCGCGATTGCCGACTCGCTCAACAACGCCCTCCCCGGGATGGTCAAGACGCCGAGCAACCCCGACGGCATCATCAGCATCGAGGCGCCGGCCAGCCTCACGCTGACCCTGACCGGCATCATCTCGTTCGTGACGCTGCTCTTCGCCGGCATGGGGTGGGTCCGGGCCCTGCGCACCGGCATCCGCGGCGTCTTCGGACTGGAGGTCGCGACGCACGCCATAGTGCGGACGATGGCCAGCGACCTCCTCGTCCTCGTGACCGTCGGCACGGCCGTCGCGGTCTCCGCGATCATCACGAGCAGCATCGGAGGTCTGGCCGAACAGGTCGCCGGATGGGTCGGCCTCGAGGGCAACGGACTGCTCGTCGGCCTGCTGGGACTGCTCGTCGGCGTCGTCTTCGACACCTTCATCCTCGTCGTCCTCCTGCGGACACTCTCGGCAGCATCGCTGCCGTTGCGCGACATCCGTCAGGGCGCCGTCATCGGCGCGGTCATCCTCACGCTCCTCAAGCTCTTCGGCGGCTTCCTCGTCAGCCACGCCACCGCGAACCCGCTGCTCGGGGCCGTGGCCCTCTCGGTGGGGCTGCTCTTCTGGCTCGACCTCATGTCCAAGGTCATCCTCCTCTCTGCCGCGTGGGCCGCGAACGACGTCGACCTCGGCGGGCAGGGCGATGACACGGTCCGTTCGATGCCGTCGAGGGCCTCCCGCCCCGTGTTCGTCTCCTCGCTCGCCGACGGTGCCGACACGAGCCTCGTCCCGTATGCCGCGGCCCCGGTCGGGTCGGCGGCGCAGGACCACGGGCGCCGGCAGCCGACGCGAGCGGCGGACCGTGTGAGTGTCGCGGCCGGCGTCGTCATCGGTGCGTTCCTCGCGTCGGCCGTCCGAGGATTGCGTAGGGTCAGGCGACAGTAGGGCCCCGAGGGCCCGGCAGGCCCACGACCGAGGGGAGTCCCGTGCAGCCGCCACAGCAGGACGTCTACGTCGACAACGCCCGACTCGACGTCGCTCCGTTCATCCCGCCGGGCGCGACCCGCGTGCTCGACGTCGGGTGCGGAGCCGGGGGTTTCGGCCCGACCCTCCGGGCGGCGCTCGGTGACCGCGCCACCGTCGTCGGTCTGGAGGCCGTCGCGAGCCAGGCCGAGGCCGCGCGGCACGGCCACGGGTTCGACGAGGTCGTCACGGGCTACTTCCCCGAGGCCCTCGACCGCCCGGGGACGTTCGACGCGATCTTCTTCAACGACGTGCTCGAGCACATCGTCGACCCCTGGCAGGTGCTGCGCGAGGTGCCGCGCTTCCTCTCGCCCGACGGGTGCGTCGTCGCAGCGATCCCGAGCATCCAGTACGCCCCCGTGGTGTTCAAGCTGCTGCGCGGTCGATGGGACTACGTCGACCAGGGCACCCTCGACCGCACGCACGTCCGCTTCTTCACCAGGGCCACGATGGTCGAGATGTTCGAGAGCTGCGGCTACGAGGTGCTCTCCTGCGTCGGGGCCAACACGATGGGCCGACGCTGGGCGGCGAGCGGCAACCCACTCCTTCGGGCAGCCGCTCGCGTGCTGCCCGTGCCGTTCGGCGACATGCGCTTCGTGCACTTCGTCGTGGTCGCGAGGCCCGTGCAGGGATCGGCCCCCGCCGGCGCGTGAGCGTCAGGCTGCGCGGCCGCGGCGCCGTGCGAGCGCGAGGAGCGCGACGGCCGCGGTGACGACGACGCCGGCCCCGGCGAGCACCACGAGCGACAGGGTGCGGTCGTATGCCGTCGCCTCGGTCGTCGGGGCCGCCGCCGGGGCGGGGGTGCCCGTCCCGGACGGGGGTGCGGTGCCCGGGTCACCGCCGGTGCCGGTCGCGCCGCCCGTGGGCAGCGCGGGAAGCTCCGGCGCCGGGGCGGGCGCGGCGGCCTCGCCGGGCTCGACGAGCCGCCCGACGGGTGTGACCCGGTCCGCGTTGGTGAAGCCCCAGTCGAGCAGGGCCGCGGTCGGCTTCCACGAGCCGGTGATGCTGCCCATCTGCGTCACGACGAGGGTGCGCCCACCGCGGGTCGCCGCCCCGACGAACGTGTGCTGGGCGCGGTCGGTGCGGCCCGGCTTGATGCCGATGGCGCCGGGGTAGTGCCGCAGCAGCTCGTTGATGTTGTAGACGTGGAACGCCGGCCACACCTTGCCCTGCTTGTCCTTGCCGCCGGGGAAGACGGCGTCGCGCTTGGTGATCGCGGCGCGGAAGGCGGGCAGCCGCATCGCGTCGCGCCCGATGAGGGCGAGGTCGTAGGCGCTCGAGCGCTGGGCGCCGTCGTCGAGGCCGCTCGGGTCGACGGTGAGCGTGTCGTGCGCGCCGATCTGCTCGGCCTTGGCGTTCATGAGCGCCACGGTGGCGTCGTAGCCCCCGGCGGCGTCGGCCAGGGCGTAGACGGCGTCGTTGGCCGAGAACATGAGCATGGCGTCGAAGAGGCTGGAGACGGGGTAGCGGTTCCCGGCGAGGATGCCGACGCGCGAGCCGGCCGCGTCCTGGGCGTCCTGGCCGGCGACGACGACCCGTCGCGGGTCGAGCCGCGGCATCAGCGTCAGGGCGGTGAGGGTCTTGAGCGTGCTCGCCGGGCGCAGCCACGCGTGCGGTGACTTGGCCGCGAGGATCTCACCCGTCTCGAGGTCGGCCACGACGTACGAGACGTCGTAGACCTCGGGCGGCGCGGGCACGGACGCCGGCCGGTCGACGAGGACGCCGGTCTCGGCCATGCGGGACCCGCCGACGACGCTCTCGGGCTCCCAGGCGGGGTGCGCGAAGGGGGTGGGCGGGGCGTTGCGGCACACGACCCGCACCTTCGGTGGCTTCGGCGCGGTCGCGGTCGCAGTCGTCGCAGTGGGTCTCGCAGTGGGTCTCGCCGCGGGCTCGTCGGTGGGGAAGACCCGCGGCGTCAGCGTCACACCCGACGGGACGGCCTGCCGCGTCTGCCACGGCTGGCACGACGGGGTCACCGCAGGGGCGGCCACCGGGCCTACGACGCGGGGGAGCGGACTGCCGCCGGCGAACGGGGCGGCATACGACGTCGTCACGACGAGCCCGAGCGCGACGGCACTGAGCGTCGCACCCACGGCGGGCACGGTCCACGGTCGGCGTCGGCGGCGATGGGGAGGCGTCATGGCCGGGACAGACTAACCCGCCCCGGAGTTCCGGGGCGGGTCAGCGGTGGTCCTGCGAGGTGGCGCGTCGCGCGTCACTCGCCGCGCATCAGGGCGCCGCGCAGGTCCTTGTTGAGCTGGTTGATGACGTCGAGCGGGATCTCCTTCGGGCACGCCGAGGAGCACTCGCCGATGTTCGTACAGCCGCCGAAGCCCTCGTGGTCGTGCTGGCTCACCATGTTGACGACGCGGGCGTCACGCTCCGGCTGGCCCTGGGGGAGCTCGCCGAGGTGGGTGATCTTCGCGCCCATGAAGAGCATGCCGGACGCGTTCGGGCACGCGGCGACGCAGGCGCCGCAGCCGATGCAGGCCGCCGCCATGAAGGCGCGGTCGGCCTTCGGCTTGGGCACCGGCACCGAGTGGGCCTCGGGGGCCGAGCCGGTGTTGGCGCTGATGAAGCCGCCGGCCTGGATGATCCGGTCGAAGCTGCTGCGGTCGACGACGAGGTCCTTGATGACGGGGAACGCGTCGGCGCGCCACGGCTCGATGGTGATCTCGTCGCCGTCGGAGAAGCTGCGCATGTGCAGCTGGCACGTCGTCGTGACCTCGGGGCCGTGGGCCTTGCCGGAGATCATCAGGCCGCACATGCCGCAGATGCCCTCGCGACAGTCGGAGTCGAAGGCGATCGGCTCCTCGCCGCGGGCGTTGAGCTGCTCGTTGAGCACGTCGAGCATCTCGAGGAAGGACATGTCCTCGGAGATGTCGGTGACCGGGTAGGTCACCATCTCGCCCTTGGCCTTGGGGCCGGACTGGCGCCAGATCTTCAGGGTCAGGTTCACTTGTAGCTCCGCTGCTTCATCTCGACGAATTCGTAGACCAGGTCTTCCTTGTGCAGGACCGGCGTACCGTCCTGGCCGCCCCACTCCCACGCGGCGACGTAGGCGTACTCGTCGTCGTGACGCAGGGCCTCGCCGTCCTCGGTCTGGGACTCGGCGCGGAAGTGACCACCGCACGACTCGCGGCGGTGCAGCGCGTCGATGCACATGAGCTCACCGAGCTCGAGGAAGTCGGCGACGCGGCCGGCCTTCTCGAGGCTCTGGTTGAGGGTGTCGGCGCTGCCGAGCACCTTGACGTTGCGCCAGAACTCGTCGCGCAGGCCGCGGATGAGGTCGATGGCCTTGAGCAGCCCCTCCTCGGAGCGCTCCATGCCGCAGAACTCCCACATGATGTTGCCGAGCTCCTTGTGGAAGGAGTCGACCGAGCGGTCGCCGTTGATCGACAGCAGCTTGGCCACGCGCGCGTCGACCGAGGCGCGCGCCTCGACGACCGCCTCGTGCGACTCCTCGAGCTTGGGGAAGGGCCCCTTGGCGAGGTAGTCGCGGATGGTGTTCGGCAGGACGAAGTAGCCGTCGGCCAGGCCCTGCATGAGTGCCGAGGCGCCGAGGCGGTTTGCCCCGTGGTCGGAGAAGTTCGCCTCACCGGTGACGAAGAGGCCGGGGATGCTCGACTGGAGGTCGTAGTCGACCCACAGGCCACCCATCGTGTAGTGCACGGCGGGGTAGATGCGCATCGGCACCTCGTAGGGGTTCTCCCCCGTGATCCGCTGGTACATGTCGAGGAGGTTGCCGTACTTCTCGGCCACGGCCTCGGCGCTCATGCGCTTGAGGGCGTCGGTGAAGTCGAGGTAGACGCCGCGACGGAAGTCGCCGACCTTCGGGCCGACGCCGCGACCCTCGTCGCAGACGTTCTTGGCCTGGCGGCTCGCGATGTCACGCGGCACGAGGTTGCCGAAGGAGGGGTAGATCCGCTCGAGGTAGTAGTCGCGGTCCTCCTCGGGGATCTCGCGCGGGTCCTTCTCGCAGTCGGCGGCGTTCTTCGGCACCCAGATGCGGCCGTCGTTGCGCAGCGACTCCGACATGAGCGTCAGCTTGCTCTGGTGCTCGCCGGCGACGGGGATGCACGTCGGGTGGATCTGCGTGTAGCAGGGGTTGGCGAAGTGGGCGCCCTTGCGGTGCGCGCGCCACGTCGCGGTGACGTTGCTGCCCATCGCGTTGGTCGAGAGGAAGAAGACGTTGCCGTAGCCACCGGAGGCGAGCACGACGGCGTCGGCGAGGTGGGTCTCGATCTCGCCCGTGACGAGGTCGCGGGCGATGATGCCGCGCGCCTTCCCGTCGACGACGACGACCTCCAGCATCTCGTGACGGCTGAACATCTCGACGGTGCCGGCCGCGACCTGTCGCTCGAGCGCCTGGTAGGCGCCGATGAGCAGCTGCTGGCCCGTCTGGCCGCGCGCGTAGAAGGTGCGCGAGACCTGCACGCCACCGAACGAGCGGTTGTCGAGCAGGCCGCCGTACTCACGGGCGAAGGGCACACCCTGGGCGACGCACTGGTCGATGATGTTGGCGCTGACCTCGGCGAGGCGGTAGACGTTCGACTCGCGGGAGCGGTAGTCGCCGCCCTTGACGGTGTCGTAGAAGAGACGGAACGTCGAGTCGCCGTCCTCCTTGTAGTTCTTCGCGGCGTTGATGCCACCCTGCGCGGCGATCGAGTGCGCGCGGCGCGGGGAGTCCTGGTAGCAGAAGGACTTGACGTTGTAGCCCGCCTCGCCGAGCGTGGCCGCCGCGGCGCCACCGGCGAGGCCGGTGCCGACGATGATGACGGTGAGCTTGCGCCGGTTGGCCGGGTTGACGAGCGCAGCCTCGAACTTGCGCTTGTCCCACCGCTTGTCGATCGGGCCGCCGGGCGCCTTCGTGTCGACGATCGGCTCACCCTCGGTGTAGAGCCCGTGCACGACGCCGGGCGCCGCCTCGCGGGCGGGAGCCGCGGGGGCCTCGGGCGCGACGGTGCTGGCTGTCTGGGTGTCGGTCATGGATCAGTTCCCCTTGACGATTCCGAACAGGATGGCGAGCGGCGGGAGCGCGAAGCCCACGGCGGTCACCAGGGCGATGACGGTGGCGGTCGCCTTGGCGGTGCGGCGCGACCTGGCGCTGCCCGTCCAGCCGAGGGTCTGCGACGCGCTCCACACGCCGTGCCACAGGTGCATGCCCAGCGCGACGAGCGCGAGCAGGTAGATGACGACGACCCACCACACCTGGAAGCTCGAGATGACGAGCTTGCCGGCGCTGTCGCCGACCGCGTCGGGGCCGACGTTGAACTTGAGGATCGTGAACTGGAGCAGGTGCCACACGAGGAAGAGGAGCAGGGCCACGCCGCCCCAGCGCATCATCTTGCTCTTGAGGGTCGCCTTCGCGGCCTCCTTGGCCACGTAGCGGTTCGTGCGCGCGCCCCGGGCCTTGCTCCACAGGTAGAACGCCGACCAGGCGTGCGCGACGAGCGCGACCACGAGCAGGGCGCGGAAGAGCCAGAGGAACCCGCCGAAGGGCAGGATCGGCGTCAGCAGCGTCCGCAGGTGCAGGGCGTACTCGTCGAACGCCTCCACACCGCCGAAGATCTTGAGGTTGCCGTACATGTGCAGCAGCACGTAGAACACGAAGAGCGCGCCCGACAGGGCCATGAGCAGCTTCATGAACACGGTGGTGCGGCGTGCCGACGCAGGTCGAGGAGTTCCCGTCGCTGGGAGAGTGTTGGTGGCCACGTCCGCACCCTATCGCCGCGGTTTCCGCACCCGAATTCCTACCCGCTGGTAAACGGCTTGTTGTGACAATGACGACAAGAACCCTCGACAGGGAGGGCGTATGCCGTCCGCTCAGGCCGCGCGGACGCCGCGGCGGTCCCGGACGACCTGGCCGTAGTGCCCCGCGAGGTCCTCGACGAGGGCGGACCACGACCGCGCGCGGACGCGCAGGCGCCCGCGCCGACCGAGGCCGGCCGCCTGGTCGGGGAGCCGAGCACCCGGGAGACCTGCTCGCGCAGGTCATCGGCGCGGTCCGGGTCGAAGAGGTAGCCGTTGTCGCCGTCCGTGACGAGGTCGACCGGGCCTCCCCGGCGCGGCGCGACGACGGGCAGACCGGTCGCGCCGGCCTCCTGGATCGTCTGCCCGAACGTCTCGGCGGTCCCGGTGTGGACGAAGAGGTCGAGGCAGGCGTAGGCCCGGGCGAGGTCGTCACCGTGGCGGGGGCCGAGGAAGACGGGTGGCCGGTTCGGCCGCGTCGGTGAGGCGGCCACGGCCTCCGCGAGCACGGCTCCGAGCGCGCGGCGCGAGGGCCCGTCGCCGACGACGACGAGCCGGGTCGCGGGCAGGTCCGCGACCTCGGCCAGGCGCTCGACCTCCTTCTCGGGTGCGAGCCGCCCGACGTAGCCGACGAGCCGCTCGCCGTCGGGGGCCAGCTCTCGGCGCAGCGCGCGGGTCAGGGCGTCGAGCCGCCACGCCGGGTTGAAGAGGGTGGCGTCCACGCCACGTCCCCAGAAGGCGGTCCGCGGCACCCCCTGGTCCCGGAGGTCGGAGAGCGCCGCCGACGACGGGGCCAGGGTGAGGTCCGCCCATCCGTGGATGCGCCGGATCCAGCGCCACGTCGTCGCGGCCGCTGCCGCACCGGCAGGCCCAGGGGTGTGCTGCCGGACGTAGGCGGCGACGTCGGTCTGGAAGACGGCGACGGTCGGCAGGTCGAGCCGGCGGGCCGCCGCGAGCCCCCGGGCGCCGAGGACGAACGGGCTCGCGACGTGGACGACGTCGGGCGCGAAACCCTCGAGCAGCCGTTCGATCTCCGGCGTCGGCAGGCCGACGTCGAACTGGCGCACCGGGACGGAGGCCACCCGATGCACCGGCGTCCCGTGGAGGACGACCGGGCCGTCCTCGCGGGTCCGGGGCGCGATGACGACGACCTCGTCACCGCGGCGTCGCAGCTCCTCGACGACGCGGCAGACGCTCGTCGTGACGCCGTTGACGGTCGGCAGGAAGGACTCGGTGACGATGGCGACGCGCACGGTTCCACCCTCCCGAGGTCGGGCTCGGTCCGGGCGACGCCCCGGGGTGCGTGGGGTGACACCTCGGTGACGAGCTCGTGCGCGCACCTAGGGTGGTCCCATGGTGCTCCACGCAGCGGCCGCGGCTCTCGACTGGGCCATGGACAAGTCCCTGGTCCTTGGCTACACGAAGATCGGGCCTGCCGTGCGCCGCGCCTGGTGGCCGCACGACCCGGTGCCCGGGGCGCTCGTCGGGCGTCACGTCCTCGTCACCGGCGCGAGCGGTGGCCTCGGTCTGGCGACGGCTCGCGGTCTCTCACACCTCGGCGCCGTCGTGCACATCACCGGCCGCGACGCCTCCCGTCTCGACGACGCCCGCACCCGGCTGCTCGAGGAGCAGCCTCTCGCCGAGGTCACCGCGCACGTCGCGGACGTCAGCGACCTCGCCGCGACGGCCGAGTTCGCGCGCCGGTTCGTCGCGGAGGTGCCGAGGCTGCACGCCGTCGTGCACAACGCGGGCGTCATGCCACCGAGGCGCACGGTCACGCCGGAGGGCCACGAGCTGACCCTGGCCACCCACGTGCTCGGCCCGCACGTGCTCACCTACGGGCTCCGCGCGTCGCTCGCCGGGGGGCGAGTCGTGCTCGTCACGTCCGGCGGTGCCTACGGCCAGCGGCTCGACGTAGACGACTGGGAGTACGCCTCGGGCGACTACTCCGGTGTCACGGCGTACGCCCGCACGAAGCGCATGCAGCTGGTCCTCACCGAGCTGTGGGCGCGAGACCTCGCCTCCGACGACATCCGCGTCCACTCGATGCACCCCGGCTGGGCCGACACCCCGGGCGTCACCGACTCGCTCCCTCGTTTCGCCGCGCTCACGGGTCCGCTGCTGCGCGACGCCGACGCGGGCGCCGACACCGCGGTGTGGCTCACGGCGACCGCCGACGTCATCGGCACCGGGGGCTTCTGGCACGACCGGCGCCGGCGCGCGACGCACTACGCGCCCGTCGGGGTCGAGACGCCGGAGCAGGCGGAGCGGCTCTGGGAGCTCGTTCGCGAGGCGACCGGGGTGCCGGCGGCGGGCGCCTGAGCCGGCCGGACGGCATCCGTCCTCGGCCGCCCGTCAGGGGCGCAGCCAGCAGGTCCACCGCTCGATGCGCAGGTAGCCGAGCTCTCAGAGGAGGTCGGTACGGCCCCGGGCGGTCAGGGTCTCGACGACCTTCTTGACCTCCTGGGCGCGGTCGGGTCGGGTGATGAGCAGGGCGTCCTGCGTGTCGATGACGACGAGGTCGTTGACACCGATGAGGGCGACGAGCCGCCCTCCTGCTGACACCGTGGCGTTCGAGTCGATACTGATGATGTCGTCGGCCGGGCCGATGGCGGTGATGCCCGGCAGCTCCGTCGACTCGGCCACGAGCTTGGTGAGCGAGTTGAAGTCGCCCACGTCGTCCCAGCCGAGCGCGGCGGGCACGACGGTGACGCGGCCTGCGGCGGCAGCGGGCTCGGCGACGGCGTGGTCGATGGCGATCTTCTGCAGGCTCGGCCAGAGGTCGCGCATCCGGCGGGGGTCGGCGGCGATGGTGCGCAGGTGGTCGACCATCTCGGCGTGGTTCTCGGCGAGCAGCTCGAGCAGGGTGGTCGCGCCGACGACGAACATGCCTGCGTTCCAGCGGTACTCGCCGCTCTCGAGGTAGCGGGTCGCCGTCTCGAGGTCGGGCTTCTCGACGAAGTCGTCGACGCGGTGGGCGCTCGGAGCGCCCTCGACGTCGAGCTGCGCGCCGAGCCGGATGTAGCCGAAGCCGGTCGCCGGCTCGGTCGGCTCGATGCCGATGGTGACGAGCTCGCCGCGCCGGGCGAGGACGACGGCCTCGGCGACGGCTCGCTGGAAGTTGACGGGTTCGGTGATGACGTGGTCGGCGGCGAACGAGCCGAGGACCGCCTCGGGGTCACGTCGCTCGAGGACGGCGGCGGCGAGGCCGATGGCGGGCATGGAGTCGCGCGGCGAGGGCTCGCCGATGACGGCGTCGTATCCGAGCATCGGCAGCTGGCGGCGGACGGCCTCCTCGTGGGCGACGCCGGTGACGACGAGGATCCGGTCGTCGACGAGCGGCTCGAGACGGTCCCACGTGGCCCGCAGCAGCGACTGCCCGGACCCCGTCAGGTCGTGCAGGAACTTCGGCGAGCTCCGGCGCGAGATGGGCCACAGCCGGGTGCCCGAGCCGCCGGCGGGGATCACGGCCCAGAAGCCGGGGATGCCTGTCATGGGGGACACCGTACCGACCCGTGCGGCGATGCCCGAACCCGTCCGAACGCGCCGGCGACCCGTCGGGACCGGTCAGCCGATGTCGCGACGGCGCAGGGCCGCGAGACCCGCAGCGCCCAGGGCGGCGGCGACGAGGGTGAGCCCGACGAGGGGTGCCCCCTCGAAGGCCCCGCCGGGCAGCGCCGGCAGGTGCGTGAACGGTGAGAGGTCGACGAGCCACCCCGGCAGGTCGAGCAGGTCGCCGAACTCGCCGAGCAGGAGGAAGACGATGAGCGCGGCCCAGGCCAGGCCGGTGAACCGCGGCAGCGCCCCGTAGAGCAGCACGGCGACGGCCAGGACCACCCACACGGCGGGGAGCGTCGAGAGAGCGGCTCCGGTCAGGCGCCCGACGGTACCGCCGATGTCGCCCACGTCGGCTCCGTGGACGAGGCCGGCCACGGCGACGCTGACGATCATGACGACGGCGGAGGCGACGACGGCGACCGCGATGTGCCCGAGGGCCCACCCGGTCCGCCGCACGGGTGTCGCGAGGAGGGACTCGAGGCGGGTCGTCGTCTCCTCGGTGTGCATCCTCGTGACCAGGGCGACGGCCAGGGCCGACGCGCCGACGGCCGCGAAGTGCAGCTCGGTGGCGAAGTAGATGTCGGTGATCGAGCCGGCGTCACCGCCCATCGCCCGCAGCATGTCGGCGACCTCGGGGGAGTCGACGAACGTCTCCACGCTCCCCGCGATCGACCCGAGGACGACGCCGAGCACGACGTACGCGACGACCCAGCCGACGAGCGTGCCGCGGGCGAGGCGTCGGGTCAGGGCTCCTGCGGTGCTGATGGGGCTGCGCTCGTGACCCGCCCGGCTCGGCAGCACCCCGGACCCGAGGTCGCGCCGGTCGAGCAGCACGAAGGCGGCGGACACGAGCGCGGCGTAGAGCGCGAGACTGAGCACCACGACCCAGTACCGGTTCTCCCCGTAGGGCGAGACCTGGACGCCCCAGCCCAGGGGTGACAGCCAGGACAGCGCGCGCGCCGGGCTGTCGGCCGCGGCGGTGTCGCCCACGGCCCGGACGAGGAAGGCGACGGCCAGCGCACCGAGCGACCACGCAGCGGTGCCGCGGGTGCTCGAGGTCAGCTGGGCGGCGACCGCGGTGACGCCGACCCACGAGAGTCCCATGACGAGCCAGGAGACGCCGAGCGCGACCGAGCCGGCGGGGTCGAGCCCGACGGCGACCGACCAGACGACCGTGAGGACGACCGTGAGCAGCACGGCGGCCGTGCCGAGCAGTACGGCGGCCGTCAGTGCGGCGCGGCGGCCGACCACGCCGGCCCCGAGCAGCTCGAGCCGCCCGGCCTCCTCCTCGGTGCGCGTGTGGCGCCGGACGACGACGTAGGCCAGCAGCGCGAGGAAGACACCGCCGAGGAGCACCGACTTGAAGGTCGCGATCGAGTCGATGCCGAGGCTCGAGATCGGCCCGTACATCGCGACGAGCGCCGGGTTGGCGAGCGTGGAGGCCATCGACTGCTGTGCCGCCCGGAGGTCGGGGAAGAGCGCGAACGTCGCCTGGGCGGAGAGGGCGACGAAGGCGGCGAGGCCGAACGCGCTGACCGGCACGAGCACCCGGTCGCGTCGGGCGGCGAGCCGGAGCAGCGAGGTCGTCCCGGTCAGTCCGGCACCCACCGAGCGCGCTGGCGCGGCGAGGGTCGTCATGACGTCGCCGTCGAGGGCGTGCGGTACTGGTCCATGAACAGCTCCTCGAGCGTCGGCGGGGCGCTCGTCAGGGCCGTGATCCCGTGGGTGCCGAGCACCTCGAGGAGGCGGCCGAGGTCGTCGCCACCGACGGTGCACCTCACCTGGTCCCCGGAGACGACGACGTCGTCGACGCCGGGCAGGCCGGACACCTGCGCGGCGTCGACGGGGCGCGCGAGCGTGGCGCGCACCGTCGTCCGGGACAGGTGGCGCAGCTCGGTCAGGGTGCCCGACTCGACGTTGACGCCGGCGCGGATGATGCTGACGCGGTCGCACACCTGCTCCACCTCGGAGAGGATGTGGCTCGACAGGAGCACGGTGCCGCCGGCGTGCCGGAACTCGTGGACGACGTCGCGGAACACCGCCTCCATGAGCGGGTCGAGGCCAGAGGTCGGCTCGTCGAGGAGCAGCAGCTCGACGTCGGACGACAGGGCCGCGACGAGAGCGACCTTCTGCCGGTTGCCCTTGGAGTACGAACGACCCTTCTTGGTGGGGTCGAGGTCGAAGCGCTCGATCATCGAGGCCCGGCGCTTCTCGTCCACACCGCCGCGCAGCCGGGCGAGGACGTCGATGACCTCGCCTCCGGTGAGGTTGGGCCAGAGCGCGACGTCGCCGGGGACGTAGGCGAGTCGCCGGTGCAGCGTCTCGACCTCGTGCCAGGGGTCGCCGCCGAGCAGCGTGGCGGTGCCGCCGTCGGCGCGGAGCAGGCCGAGCAGGATGCGGATCGTCGTCGACTTGCCCGCGCCGTTGGGGCCGAGGAAGCCGTGGATCTCGCCGGTGGCCACGTCGAGGTCGAGCCCGTCGAGGGCGACCGTGTGCCCGAAGTTCTTGTGCAGGTCGTGGACCTGGATGGCGGAGGTCATGTGTCGACGGTACACAACTTTCACGGTTTACTGAATGCAATGAGAGTTGGGTTAGGGTCGGTCCACGAGACGGAGGAGGAGTGGTGACGACAGTGCGACAGCGTGTGACCCGCGACGAGCGGGCGGTCTCCGCCTACGTCGAGCGTCTCGGCGACACCCTCACCGACGCCGGGATGCCGCGCCTGGCCTCCCGTGTCTTCGCCCAGCTGCTCGCCGACGACGACGGCAGGATGACCGCCGCGGAGCTGACCGAGGCACTCGACGTCAGCCCGGCCGCCGTGTCCGGCGCGGTGCGCTACCTCACCCAGACCTACCTCATCGGCAAGGAGCGCGAGCGGGGGTCACGCCGCGACGTCTACGTCGTGCAGGCCGACGCCTGGCACGGCGCGATGCTCTCCCGCGACCGGATGCTCGCCCAGATCGAGACGAGCCTGCGCGCGGGCGTGCCCGCCGTCGGTGGCCTCGACACCGAGGCGGGGCGGCGCCTGCAGCTCTCGGTCGCCTTCCTCGAGTTCCTCGGCGACCGGCTCGCCGCGCTCGAGGGGGAGTGGGCCGCCCACAAGGCAGAGATCACCCGCGACTGGCCCACCGACGCCTGACCCCAACCGTCGAGAGGCCACGATCTGCCCCCACGGCACCCGTCGAGGGGGCCACGTCCCGTCGGGACCCGGCCCGACGGCATACGCCATCGGTGACGTGAGATCGGCAACGTTCACCCGGCGGGCGGCAGCGGCGGACCGCCACGCCGATACGCTCGGCAGCATGGCTGACAGCACTGGTGCGCGCTCCGAGTCCGACCTGCCCATCGAGCCCGTCTACGACGCATCGGCCCTCGCCGGCTTCGACGCCGACAGCAAGCTCGGCGCGCCCGGCAGCTACCCCTTCACGCGGGGCGTCTACCCGTCGATGTACACCGGACGTCCGTGGACGATGCGGCAGTACGCCGGCTTCGGCACCGCGAAGGAGAGCAACCAGCGCTACCACCAGCTCGTCAAGGCCGGCACGGGCGGACTGTCCGTCGCCTTCGACCTGCCGACGCAGATGGGCTACGACTCCGACGAGGCCATCGCGCACGGCGAGGTCGGTAAGGTCGGCGTCGCCATCGACAGCCTCGACGACATGCGCACGCTCTTCGACGGCCTGCCGCTCGACAAGATCTCGACGTCGATGACCATCAACGCGCCCGGCTCGACGCTGCTCCTGCTCTACCAGCTCGTCGCCGAGGAGCAGGGCGTCGCCGGCGACCAGCTGACGGGCACGATCCAGAACGACGTGCTCAAGGAGTACATCGCACGCGGCACCTACATCTACCCGCCGCGCGAGTCCCTGCGCCTCATCGCCGACATCTTCGCCTACTGCCACAAGGAGATGCCGCGCTGGAACACCATCTCCATCTCCGGCTACCACATGGCCGAGGCCGGGGCGACGCCCGTGCAGGAGATCGCCTTCACCATCGCCAACGCCATCGAGTACGTCCGCGCCGCCCAGGCGGCGGGCCTCCACGTCGACGACTTCGCGCCGCGCCTCTCCTTCTTCTTCGTGGCCCGCACGACCCTCATCGAGGAGGTCGCGAAGTTCCGTGCGGCCCGTCGCATCTGGGCGCGGATCATGAAGGAGGAGTTCGGCGCCCAGAACCCGAAGTCGATGATGCTCCGCTTCCACACGCAGACCGCCGGCGTGCAGCTGACCGCCCAGCAGCCCGAGGTCAACCTCGTCCGGGTCGCGCTCCAAGGTCTCGGTGCGGTGCTCGGCGGCACGCAGTCGCTGCACACGAACTCGTTCGACGAGGCCATCGCCCTGCCGACCGAGAAGGCCGCGCGGCTCGCCCTGCGCACCCAGCAGGTCATCGCCTACGAGACCGACGTGACCAAGACCGTCGACCCGTTTGCCGGTTCGTACGTCGTCGAGTCGATGACCGACGAGATCGAGACCGCGGCGCTGGCCCTCATCCAGGCCGTCGAGGACAAGGGTGGCGCGGTCGCCGCCATCGAGCAGGGTTTCCAGAAGGGCGAGATCGAGCGCTCGGCCTACCGCGTCCAGCTCGAGATCGACAACGGAGAGCGCACCGTCGTCGGGGTCAACCGCTTCGTCCTCGACCAGGAGGACCGCTACGAGCCGCTCCGCGTCGACCCGACGATCGAGGCCGACCAGCGCGCCCGGCTCGAGGCGCTGCGCGCCGACCGCGACAACGACGCGGTGAAGGCGGCACTGGGTCGCCTCCAGGACGCGGCGCGCGGCACCGACAACCTCCTCTACCCGATGAAGGAGGCGCTGGCGGCCCGCGCGACCGGCGGTGAGGTCGCGCACGCCCTGCGCGAGGTCTGGGGCGTCTACCAGCCCCGCGAGACCTTCTGAGACGCACGGCATACGCCCGCCGTATGCCGTATGCCGTATGCCGTGCCGCACGGCCCGACGGACCGCCACGAGCTCCGCCACGGCTGGCGGCTCAGCACGGTTACGACACTGTCGGCAGGTTCGTGGCGGTCGGTCGGCGCACGGCAACCGTCTCGCGCAGGGCGGTCAGGACGTAGTCGGGCTCGAACATCACCTCGTCCCACGTGAACCGGAGCACCACCCAGCCGCGCGCGGCGAGCCCGGTGTAGCGCCGGCAGTCGCGCTTGAGCGCCGGCCGGGTGCCGTGGTTCTCGAAACCCTCGGCCTCGATCACGATGCGCGACGACTCGTCCGCAAGGTCCACCTGGGCGAAGAAGCCGGGCCCCTTGACGACGAACTGGGTCTCGACGCGAAGTCCGTCCACCTGCAGGCACAACGCGCGCAGCACCGACTCGAAGGGATTGGCGGCGCCACGGTCGACGTGCTGCAGCACCCGGCCGACCTTGCGTCGTGACCGGGACGGCAGGCGCAGCGCCAGGTCCCGTACGACGAGCGGTGACAGGCCGGCGCGCCACGACGAGTCAGCCACGGCCAGGGCTTCGTCGAACGGCAGATCGAGGCAGCAGTCGATGACCGTGCGCGCGGGACTCGTCACCCAGCCCTCGGCAATCTCGTCCGACGCCAGGTCGCGCCAGTGACGCACCACCCCGCTCCTCGCCCGTTCCCGCAGCCCGCGGCCGCGCGGCAGTGTCACGTGGGCGACGTCGGGCTCGTGCTTGACCGCCCAACCCCAGTGCAGCGCCGCCGTGAGGTGTGACGCCGTGGCGCTCACGGACTCGGCCGCAGCGCGGGCCGCGAGCAGGCTCGACAAGCCGTAGCGTCCCCGGCCCAGCCGGACGACGCTGCCGTCCTCGAGCGCGCGCCGCAGCTGGCGGCGGCGCACGATCGGCCGCAGCTGCGACCACCTGGCGCTGCCACCGCACTGGGCCAGCACCGTCGCGACGTCCACGGACTCAGGCTGCCCGGCCGCCGCCGACCTCGGCCGAGGTCATCCACAGGACCGACGGACCGCCATGACTCGGGGCCGCAGCGTTCGTCGCGCGCCCGCAGACGGCGTACGCCAGATCGTGGAGGTCCGTCGGCTCGTCGACCCGTCGGGTCGCTGAGGGCGTATGCCGCCTAGCCGGGTCGCGCTCCGACGCGGGCCGCCGCGGCGCTGCCGGCCGCGACCCCGGCACGCAACGCGCTCGACCGGTCCTGGCCGCCGAGCCAGGCCGAGAGGAGCCCGGCGTTGAAGGCGTCGCCGCACCCGGTGGCGTCGACGTTCTCGACGACCGGCGCCTCGGCCGACTCGTCGACGCCGTCGGCACCCACCCACCGCGCCCCGGCCGCGCCGTAGGTCGCGACGACCTCGTTCGTGTGCGCGAGGATCGCGGCCAGCCCCCCGAGCGCCGCGACCTCGTTCTCGTTCGGCAGGAGCAGGTCCACGCCCGACACCCACCCGAGGAACGACTCGACGCCCTCGCGCTCGATGAGCGCGGGCGACTGCGGGTCGACCGACGTCGTCCACCCGAGCGACCGTGCCTGGCGCAGCGACTCGAGGCCGGCAGCGCGGGACCCGGCGTCGAAGAGCACGTAGCCCGAGAGGTGCAGGTGCGGCCGCGGTTCGGCCGGGAGCCGCAGCGCCGCGAGGTCGACGTCCGAGACCGCGAAGGCCTTGTTGGCCCCGCGGTCGGGGAACATCGTCCGGTCGCCATGGGCGTCGAGCAGGATGACGACCATGCACGTCGGCAGGGCGGCGTCGACCGCGAACGCGCAGGTCACGCCGGCCGACTCGAGCTCACGACGACACGTCGTGCCGGCCGCGTCGTCGCCGACTCGGGCCACGAGCGTCACGTCGGCGCCCAGGCCGGCGAGCCACGAGGCGGAGTTGGCGCCCGCCCCGCCCGGCACGAGCGCCACGGCCGACGGGGTGTCGGAGTGCCAGCGGATGTCGCCGGACGGACGGGTGATGACGTCGAGCCCGACGTCACCGACGACGACGACCGGCCGCGTCGTCACGCGCCCGCCGACTGCGCCGTGCCGACCACACCCGCTGACTGCGCGGCGACCTCGGCCGCCACCTCGCCGGCGAGGCGCGCGTTGGACAGGACGAGCTCGACGTTCGCGCGCAGCGACTCGCCGCCGGAGTGGTCGTGGAAGTACTCGAGCAGCCGCGGCGTGACGTCCTTGCCGTGCACGCCCTCGCGCTCGAGCAGCGCCAGGCCCTCGTCGACGAGACGGTCGTGCAGCCCTCGCTCGACCTGGCGGTCGGCGGGCAGGGGGTTGGCGAGCACGACCCCGGCGGCGTCGGTCCCGAGCCGGGCCCGCGCGACGACGACGCGCGCCGCCTCTGCCGCCGACTCGACCCGCCACGGCACGGGCTGGCCCGAGTCCGACAGGTAGAAGCCCGGGAAGGCGTCGGTCCGGTAGCCGAGCACCGGCACGGACAGCGTCTCGAGCGTCTCGAGGGTGCCTGCCACGTCGAGGATCGACTTGACGCCGGCGCACACGACGAGCACCGGCGTGGAGGCGATGACGCCGAGGTCTGCGGAGACGTCGAAGGTCTCGGACGCGCCGCGGTGCACGCCGCCGAGCCCGCCCGTGGCGAAGACGCGGATGCCCGCCAGGTGTGCGAGCGCGGACGTCGACGCCACCGTCGTCGCACCCGAAAGGCCAAGTGCCGCAGCGACGCCCACGTCACGCACCGACAGCTTCGCGATGTCGGGGTCGGTGCAGATGCGCTCGACCTCGGCAGCCCCGAGGCCGATGTGCACGACGCCGTCGAGCACGGCGATCGTCGCGGGCACCGACCCGCCGGCGCGCACGGCGTCCTCGATCTGCCCGCCGATCTCGATGTTGTCGGGGTGGGGGAGGCCGTGGGCGAGGATGGTGCTCTCGAGGGCGACGACGCCGACCCCGGCATCGAGGGCCTCGCGCACCTCCTCGTGGACGACGAGCAGGTCGGACTCGGGCAGGTGCTGCGGCATGGCGCAGAGCCTAGTTCGGTGCGGTCCGGTCACCGCCGTGACCCCGGCCGCTGCGGGGGCACGCGGCGCACTCGCGCATCCCGGGGATCGCGTAGATGAAGCAGCACGACACGCGGGTCGGCTCGGGGCCGACGCTCCCCCCGGCGGCGCCCCGCGCGAGCCGCACGGCCGTGTCCCACATGTCGTCGACGACACCCCACCGCTGCCGCGAACCCATCCTCACGTCGGGTGCGTATGCCGTCACGACCTCCCTGACGAGCGCGAGGTATGCCGCCCGGCTGCGTTCCAGACGCCGTGCGGGGTCGTCGTCGACCTCCAGCGAGGTCCGCTCGGGGGCGACGACGATGCGGAACGGGTTGAGGGCCGGCGCGAGCTCGAAGCCCAGCCCGGCACCCGACGGGACGAGGAGCCAGGGACCGAGCACGGCGGCATACGCGATCGGGGTGGCGGCCACCTCGCACCACCACTGGAGCACGAAGGCGGCAGCGACGTGGGGGCGCACCGTGGCCGCGTTGCGCTGCTCCATCTGCGTCAGCAGCGCCGACCGCCACGGCGCCAGGGGGTCGGCGCCGGTCCGCACGTGGGTCAGCACGTCGGCGCTCCAGACGGTCGCGGAGGAGGCTCGGCTCGTCACGGTGGTGAAGGGCAGCGCCCGGTCGACGAGCCCGACGACGTGCCGGACGGCATCCGTGCCGAGGGACGTCCCGGTAGGTGCTGCCGACTCCACGCGTGGCCCCTCTCTCCGTCGTCAGACCGGTCCCGGCGACCCCGGCGTGCGGGGGTCCGGTCCATCCTCTCGCTAGACTCCCGTGCTCGTGACCGACCGCTCCGCTCCGCTGCCCTTCGAGGCCATCGCCCGAACCGTCGAGCAGCATGCCGCGGAGCTGGTCGCGATCCGTCGCGACCTGCACACGCACCCGGAGCTCGGACGTGGCGAGGTGCGCACGACAGCCGTCGTGGCCGAGCGTCTCGAGCGGGCCGGCATCGGCGTCCGCCGGCTGCGCGGCACGGGGCTCGTCGCCGACCTCGGCGCCGCGAACCCCTCGCACCGGATCGCCCTGCGGGCCGACATCGACGCCCTGCCGATCCGTGAGCAGACGGGCCTCGACTTCGCCTCGCGAACCGACGGTGTCAGCCACTCCTGCGGTCATGACGTCCACACGAGCGCGCTCATCGGCGCGGCGCTCGCGCTCAAGGGGGTCGAGGACCGGCTCGTCGCCGCCGGCGTCGGCGCGCGGCTCGTCTTCCAGCCGGCCGAGGAGCTCATGCCCGGTGGCGCCGAGGACGTCGTGGCGCAGGACGGTCTCGTCGGGGTCGACCGGATCTTCGCGCTCCACTGCGACCCCAGCCTCGACGCGGGCCAGGTGGGCCTGCGCGTCGGCGCCATCACGGCGGCCGCGGACCAGATCGAGGTGACCCTCTCCGGCCGGGGCGGACACACCTCGCGACCCCACCTGACCCAGGACCTGACGTACGCCCTCGCCAAGGTCGTCACCGACGTGCCGGCCGTGCTGTCGCGGCGGCTCGACCCGCGCGCGGGCGCCGCGCTCGTGTGGGGGTCGATCCACTCCGGCGGGGCGCACAACGTCATCCCGTCCTCGGGGAAGGTCGGCGGCACGCTCCGCATGCTCGACGCCGGCATCTGGGAGGGCGTCGAGCGCCTCCTCGAGGCCGTCGTCCACGAGGTCGTCAAGCCGTATGCCGTCCAGGCGGACGTGCTCATCACCAAGGGCGTGCCCCCGGTCGTCAACGACGCCGGCTGCATCGACGCCCTCACGGCGGCCGTCACCGGCACCGGGTCGTTCGTGGCGCCGACGCCGCAGTCGCTCGGCGGCGAGGACTTCGCGTGGTACCTCACCCACGTGCCCGGCGCCATGGCCCGCCTCGGTACCCGCTCGCCCGGCGGTCCGACCTACGACCTGCACCGGGGCGACCTCGTCGTCGACGAGGGCGCCATCGCGGTCGGGGCGCGGACGCTGGCCGGCGTCGTGTTCGCCGCAGCGGCCCGGCTGGCCGGGACACCGGCCCTCGGAGGGGTCTCTCCTCTGAGCGCGGTCGCGGATCGGTAACACTTCCTGCGACTTCCCCCGAGCCGTTCAGATCTTGTCGTGCCGGGGTCTACAGTTCCGTGCTATCTGGGCCGATGTCGTCGTCGGCCCCGCGGAATCTAAGGAGCACCTCTTGCGTCACGCAACCAAGGTCGCGGCCGTTGTCGCCGCCGCCGCGCTGGGCCTCGCGGCCTGCGGCAGCAGCAGCGACAACACGCCCGCGGGCAGCAACACCTCCGCCGGCGGCACCGGCACGCAGGCCGCCGGCAAGAAGCTCGTCGTCGGTATCGCCTACGGCGTCGGCGGTCGTGGTGACCAGTCCTTCAACGCGTCGGCGGCCGTGGGCCTCGACAAGGCGAAGGCCGACCTCGGTGTCGAGTTCAAGGAGGCCACCCAGGTCAACGGTGAGAGCGAGGCTGCCACCGAGGAGCGCCTGCAGCAGTTCATCGACGCGGGCGCGACCCACGTCATCGGTGTCGGCTTCGCCTACGCCAAGGCCATCGGCACGGTCGCCAAGGCCAACCCCGACGTCAAGTTCGCCATCATCGACGACGCGTCCCCCGACTCGGCCGGCGCCAACGTCGCCCAGCTGACCTTCGCCGAGGAGCAGGGCTCCTTCCTCGTCGGCGCGGCCGCCGCCCTGAAGTCCAAGACCAACACGGTCGGCTTCGTCGGTGGTGTCGGTGTCGACCTCATCAAGAAGTTCGAGGCGGGCTACGTCGCCGGCGCCAAGGCGGCCAAGCCGTCCATCGTCGTCAAGAGCCAGTACCTCTCGCAGCCGCCGGACTTCTCGGGCTTCAACGACCCGGCCAAGGGCAAGACGGCCGCCGAGGGCCTCTACCAGGGCGGCGCCGACGTGGTCTACCACGCCGCGGGCGGCTCGGGCAGCGGTGTCTTCACGGCCGCCAAGGCTGCCGGCAAGCTCGCCATCGGTGTCGACTCCGACCAGGCGCTGACGGCCACGCCCGACGTGCGTGACGTCATCCTCACCTCGATGATCAAGAAGGTCGACGTCGCGGTCTACGACTTCCTCAAGTCGGCCTCCGCGGGCACCGACATCACGGGCAACAAGGTCTACGACCTCAAGGCCAACGGTGTCGACTACGCGACCACCGGTGGCAAGGTTGACGACATCAAGAGCCAGCTCGACGGGTTCAAGGCGAAGATCATCTCCGGCGAGATCACGGTCCCGACCAAGCCGTAGTCAGCCGCACCCAGCACCACCTTCAGCACCACCTTCAGCACCACCATCTGCATCACACCCTGATGGGGAGACACGGCCCGTGCGGCGCGGTAGCGTCGTCGCGGGCCGTGTCCGTCCCCAGCACCGCCGGTCGGTCCGACCGGACATGGGGACGGTCCCGTGACGGCCGGCCCGGTGCCCTGACCACCTGCTGCCCGGAGCCCGCACTCCGGGCCCGGACGAGGAGTTGTCGCCATCACTGCATCCGCACCCGAGCGACCGGCCGCCCCCGCTGGGGCCGACTACGCAGTCGAGCTGGAAGGCATCACCAAGCGCTTCCCCGGAGTCGTGGCCAACAAGGACATCGGCTTCAAGGTCCGCAAGGGCACGGTCCACGCCATCGTCGGTGAGAACGGCGCCGGCAAGTCGACCCTGATGAAGATCCTCTACGGCGTCCAGCGCCCTGACGAGGGGACCATCGCGATCGACGGCCGCGAGGTGCACCTGCACTCGCCGTCCGACGCCATTGCCGAGGGCATCGGCATGGTGTTCCAGCACTTCCAGCTCGCCGACAACTTCACGGTCCTCGAGAACGTCGTCCTCGGCGCCGAGAAGCTGCACGGGATCGGTGAGGGCGCGCGGGCCGAGATCCGCCGCATCTCCGACGACTACGGCCTCGACATCGCGCCGGACGCCCTCGTCGCCGACCTCGGTGTCGGCGCCCGCCAGCGCATCGAGATCCTCAAGGTCCTCTACCGCGGCGCCAAGATCATCATCCTCGACGAGCCGACCGCCGTCCTCGTGCCGCAGGAGGTCGACGAGCTCTTCGACAACCTGCGCGAGCTGAAGTCCGAGGGCCTGACGGTCCTGTTCATCTCGCACAAGCTCGACGAGGTGCTCTCGGTCGCCGACTCGATCACGGTGATCCGGCGCGGCACGACCGTCGACACGGTCGACCCGTCGTCGGTCAACGCGCGCCAGCTCGCCGAGCTCATGGTCGGCGCGGAGCTGCCGACGCCCCAGACCGAGGAGTCCACGGTCACCGACCGCGTCGTGCTGCGGACCGAGGACATCGTGCTCGCCGGCCCCGGCGCCGGACGCAACGTGCTCGACGGCATCTCGCTGACGATCCACGCCGGTGAGGTGCTCGGCATCGCCGGCGTCGAGGGCAACGGCCAGGCCGAGCTCGTCGAGGTCATCATGGGCATGCGTGAGCCCACCTCCGGCCTCGTCTTCCTCGGCGACACCGACATCTCCGACTGGCGCACGCGCGAGATCCGTGAGGCCGGCGTCGCCTACATCCCCGAGGACCGCCAGCGGCACGCGCTGCTGCTCGAGGCGCCGCTCTGGGAGAACCGCATCCTCGGTCACCAGACCGAGGAGCCGAACGTCCGGGGCTTCATCATCAACGCCGCCGGCGCCAAGGCGGACACGGAGCGGATCGTCAAGGAGTACGACGTCCGCACGCCCTCGATCAACGTCAAGGCGGGGTCGCTCTCCGGCGGCAACCAGCAGAAGCTCATCGTCGGCCGCGAGATGAGCCACCAGCCCAAGGTGCTCGTCGCCGCGCACCCGACGCGAGGCGTCGACGTCGGCGCCCAGGCGAGCATCTGGGACATCATCCGGCAGGCCCGACGCGACGGCCTCGCCGTGCTGCTCATCTCGGCCGACCTCGAGGAGCTGATCGGCCTCTCCGACACCATCGAGGTGATCCTGCGCGGCAGCCTGACCGGCACGTTCGACCCCGACACCGTCACCGCCGAGGACCTCGGCGCGGCCATGACCGGAGCTGCTGGCAGCCCGGAGGAGACCCGATGAGCACGTTCAGTCCCCGCAAGCTCCTCCTCGCCGTCGCGGCGCCCCTGCTCGCGCTCGTCGTCGCGTTCCTCGTGACCTCGGCGATCCTGCTGGCCCTCGGCGACCCCGTCGTCGAGGTCTGGCAGACGATCCTCAGCTGGCCCAAGCCGCGTCAGCTCGTCCAGATCGTCAACGGCGCCACCGTCTACTACCTCTCGGCCGTCGCGGTCGCCGTCGGCTTCCGGATGAACCTCTTCAACATCGGCGTCGACGGTCAGTACCGCGTCGCGGTGTTCGCCGGAGCAGCCTTCGCCGGGCAGGCCTGGTTCCCCGGCCCGCTCAACGTCATCCTGACGATCGTCGTCGCGATGGTCGCCGGTGGCTTCTGGGCGAGCATCGCCGCCTACCTCAAGATCCGCCGCGGCATCTCCGAGGTGATCAGCACGATCATGCTCAACGCCATCGCGACCGGCGTCGTGCAGTGGCTGCTGCTCAAGGTCGCCGTCAAGCAACAGGGCAGCAACACGATCTCGACCAAGCCCATCCCCGAGTCGTCGCAGCTCTCGGGCCTCGGCCTCATCCCCGGCGCGACGAACAAGGTCTACACGCTCATCCTGCTCGCCGTCCTCGTCGGCGCCCTCTACTGGTTCGTCATCAACAAGACCCGGTTCGGCTTCGACCTGCGCGCCACGGGCCGCTCCGAGAGCGCGGCGGTCGCCAGCGGCGTCAAGGTGCCCCGCATGATCGTCACGACGATGATCGCCTCGGGTGCGCTCGCCGGTCTCATCGGCATGCCGCTGCTCTTCGGCCAGGACCACAGCTACGGCACGACCTTCCAGGCCGGGCTCGGCTTCGCGGGCATCGGCATCGCGCTGCTCGGTCGCAACCACCCGCTTGGCATCGCGGCCGCGGCGCTGCTGTGGTCGTTCCTCGACGTGCAGAGCAACGCGCTGCAGATCCGGGCCGGTGTCGCGTCCGAGGTCGTCTTCATCATCCAGGGCGTCATCCTCTTCGCCGTCGTCATCGCCTACGAGCTGATCCGTCGCGCCGACGTGCGCCTCGAGCAGCAGCGGGTGGCGAGGGAGCTGGCCGCGACGAGATCCGATGCCCCCACCCCGGAAGGAGCGACGGCATGAGTGTCACTGGTCTCGACGCCGGCGTCGAGAAGGTCACCGCCACCCCGCGTCGGCTCCGGCTGAGCCCGCTCCAGTGGGTCGGGGTCGGCCTCGGCGCCGTCCTCGTGCTCTCGATCCTGCGTGTCGTCACCGGCGCCAACGACGTCGACTCGTCCGGGCTGCTCATCGCAGCCTTCGGTCTCGCTGTGCCCATCGCCCTCGCCGGTCTCGGCGGTCTGTGGTCCGAGCGAGCGGGCGTCGTCAACATCGGCCTCGAGGGCATGATGATCCTCGGCACGTGGGGCGCCGGCTTCCTCGGCTACCACCTCGGCCCCTGGTGGGGCCTCGTCGGCGCGGTCATCGGCGGTGCCGTCGGCGGTCTCATCCACGCGATCGCCACGGTCACCTTCGGCGTCGACCACATCGTCTCGGGTGTCGCGCTCAACATCGTGGCGCTCGGCTTCGCGAAGTACCTCTCGGTGCGCTTCTTCAGCACGCTCCCCGGCGGCGGTCCGACGCAGTCACCGCCCCTCGAGGAGCTGCCGACGATCAGCATCCCGTGGCTGTCCGACGCCCTCGGTGAGTTGGAGCAGCAGCACATCTTCTTCATCTCCGACCTCGCCGGCGTGCTCCGTGCGTTCTGCACCAACGTGTCGGTCGTGACGATCCTCGCCGTCCTGCTCTTCATCGCGACCGCCTACATCCTGTGGCGCTCGGCCTTCGGCCTGCGCCTGCGCTCGGTGGGCGAGTCGCCGGTCGCGGCCGAGTCCCTCGGTGTCAACGTGCTCCGCTACAAGTTCACGGCGGTGCTCGTCTCCGGCGGTCTGGCCGGCCTGGGCGGTGGCTTCCTCGCCCTCGTGGCCGCCAACGTCTTCCGTGACGGGCAGACGGGTGGCCGCGGCTACATCGGTCTGGCAGCCATGATCTTCGGCAACTGGCGTCCCGGCGGCCTGATGGCCGGGTCGGTCCTCTTCGGCTACACCGACGCGGCACAGCTGCGCGGTGGCGGCACGACGGTGCACGCCTTCCTCCTGCTGCTCGCCGTGCTGCTCATCGGCATCGGGATCTGGCAGATCGTCCGCAAGGGCCGCGTGGTGCAGGGCGTCATCGCCCTCGTCGTCGGTGTCGTCGTGGGTGTCTGGTACGCCCTGACCGACATCGTCCCGCCGGAGCTGTCGAGCACGCTGCCCTACGTCACGACGCTGCTCGTGCTCGCGTTCGCCTCGCAACGCCTGCGCATGCCGGCGGCCGACGGACAGATCTACCGCAAGGGCGAGGGGCACTAGTGGCCGACACGAGCCCGCAGCCCGGCACTGTCGACACCACCGATGCCGGCGCGGTCGACTGGGAATCGCTGCGCCGGCGCGCGGTCGAGCTCATGGAGCGCGCGTACGCGCCGTACTCCCGGTTCCGTGTCGGTGTCGCCGGCCTCGTCGACGACGGCCGGGTCGTGGGCGGGTGCAACGTCGAGAACGCCGCCTACGGCGTGGCGCTCTGTGCCGAGTGCGGGATGGTCTCCGACCTCCACGCGTCCGGCGGCGGGCGGCTGACGGCGGTCTTCTGCGTCGGCGGTGACGGGCAGGCGCTCATGCCGTGCGGCCGCTGCCGCCAGCTGCTCTGGGAGAACGGCGGCCCGCAGTGCCTGCTCATGACCCCCGAGGGCGTGCTGCCGATGTCGGCGGTGCTGCCGCAGGCGTTCGGCGCCGAGGACCTGCGTCACGCCGAGGGCTGAACGGCTCCGCACCCGGTCGTGCTCCGGCGCCGCCGACGCTGGGACATGATGGTCCCGTGAGTGAAGCCTTCGATGCCGTAGACGTCATTTCCGCCAAGCGCGACCGGGCCGAGCTGTCCGACGCCCAGATCGACTGGGTCATCGACGCGTACACGAGGGGCGCCGTCGCCGAGGAGCAGATGTCGGCGCTCGCGATGGCGATCTACCTCAACGGGATGACCCCGCGGGAGATCGCCCGGTGGGCCGACGCGATGATCCGCTCGGGTGAGCGGCTCGACTTCTCGGGCCTGTCCCGCCCGACGAGCGACAAGCACTCGACCGGGGGAGTGGGCGACAAGATCACGCTGCCCCTGGCGCCGATCGTGGCCGCCTGCGGCGTCGCGGTCCCGCAGCTCTCGGGCCGCGGCCTCGGGCACACGGGCGGCACGCTCGACAAGCTCGAGTCGATCCCCGGGTGGAGGGCCGACCTGACGAACGAGCAGATGATGGCGCAGCTCGAGGACGTCGGTGCCGTCATCTGCGCCGCCGGCTCGGGCCTGGCCCCGGCCGACAAGAAGCTGTATGCGTTGCGTGACGTCACGGGGACCGTCTCCTGCGTGCCCCTCATCGCCACCTCGATCATGAGCAAGAAGATCGCCGAGGGCACCGGGTCCCTCGTCCTCGACGTCAAGGTCGGGTCGGGCGCGTTCATGAAGGAGCTCGGACAGGCCCGCGAGCTCGCGGAGACGATGGTCCGCCTCGGCACCGACGCGGGGGTGCACACGGTCGCTTTGCTCACGAACATGGAGACGCCGCTCGGGCTCACGGCGGGCAACGCGCTCGAGGTGCGGGAGTCCGTGGAGGTGCTCGCCGGTGGGGGCCCGGAAGACGTCGTCGAGCTCACGCTCGCCCTCGCACGCGAGATGGTCGCGGGTGCGGGTCGCTCCGACATCGACCCGGCCGACGTGCTCGCGGACGGACGGGCCATGGACGTCTGGCGCCGGATGATCCGCGCCCAGGGGGGAGACCCGGACGCGGAGCTGCCGACGGCGAAGGAGACCCACCGCGTGCTGGCGCCCGCCGACGGGGTGCTCGTCCAGCTGGACGCGCTCGCGGTCGGGGTCGCTGCGTGGCGTCTCGGCGCCGGGCGAGCCCGCAAGGAGGACCCGGTGCAGGCGGGCGCCGGCGTCGAGCTGCACCACAAGCCCGGCGCGACGGTGCGTGGCGGAGAGCCGCTCATGACGCTGCACACCGACGAGCCGGAGCGGTTCGCCCGCGCTCTCGAGGCGCTCGAGGGTGGCTTCACGATCGCCCCCGAAGGGTCGCGGCCGGACCTCCCGCCGATCGTCATCGACCGGGTGTCCTGACCCCGCCGTGCGGGCCCGCAGGGAGGCGGCCGGCGCTCCGGCCGACCGCCCACCACGGGTCCGTACCCCCGCGAGGGGAGCGATTTGGGGATTCCCCGGGGAGCGGGCTAAAGTTCTCTTCGTCAGCCCGACAGGGAGGAACGGACGCCACCGCGGCGGCGAGAGATCGTCGAGCGAAGCTGGCCGGTCCCGGGGCCTGATGAGTGTCCGGAGTGTCCGACGGTGTCGGGCTCCGGTGAGCAGGATCCGCCCGCATGACCGTCGTTTGACTCGGTGGGGTGCGGCGGGTAAGTTTGAAGGGTTGCCCCGGAGGCCTCCTCGTTGAGGTGGTTGATGGTGTGTGTCCGATTCTTGAGAACTCAACAGCGTGTCAAAAATCGATGCCAATTACCTCGTCTCGGGGCTGGCGCGGTGCCACTGTTTGGTGGTGTCTGTGTCTGTTTCGGAACGAATTATCCTTTGGTTGAAACTGAATGATCAACTCTTTTTGAGCTGGTTGTTCGACTTCAGTCGGGTTTTCGAGCCCTTCTACGGGTTCAAAGTTTGCTCACTGTTTGGGTCTTCGGGCCTGGTGGTGGGTGTTTGAACATCAACGGAGAGTTTGATCCTGGCTCAGGACGAACGCTGGCGGCGTGCTTAACACATGCAAGTCGAACGGTGATGATCAAGCTTGCTTGGTCTGATCAGTGGCGAACGGGTGAGTAACACGTGAGTAACCTGCCCCAGACTCTGGGATAACCCCGGGAAACCGGAGCTAATACCGGATATGACACCAGGTCGCATGACCATGGTGTGGAAAGTTTTTCGGTCTGGGATGGACTCGCGGCCTATCAGCTTGTTGGTGAGGTAGTGGCTCACCAAGGCGACGACGGGTAGCCGGCCTGAGAGGGCGACCGGCCACACTGGGACTGAGACACGGCCCAGACTCCTACGGGAGGCAGCAGTGGGGAATATTGCACAATGGGCGGAAGCCTGATGCAGCGACGCCGCGTGAGGGATGACGGCCTTCGGGTTGTAAACCTCTTTCAGCAGGGAAGAAGCGCAAGTGACGGTACCTGCAGAAGAAGCACCGGCTAACTACGTGCCAGCAGCCGCGGTAATACGTAGGGTGCGAGCGTTGTCCGGAATTATTGGGCGTAAAGAGCTTGTAGGTGGTTTGTCGCGTCTGCTGTGAAAATCCGAGGCTCAACCTCGGACTTGCAGTGGGTACGGGCAGACTAGAGTGTGGTAGGGGAGACTGGAATTCCTGGTGTAGCGGTGGAATGCGCAGATATCAGGAGGAACACCGATGGCGAAGGCAGGTCTCTGGGCCATTACTGACACTGAGAAGCGAAAGCATGGGGAGCGAACAGGATTAGATACCCTGGTAGTCCATGCCGTAAACGTTGGGAACTAGGTGTGGGTCTCATTCCACGAGATCCGTGCCGCAGCTAACGCATTAAGTTCCCCGCCTGGGGAGTACGGCCGCAAGGCTAAAACTCAAAGGAATTGACGGGGGCCCGCACAAGCGGCGGAGCATGCGGATTAATTCGATGCAACGCGAAGAACCTTACCAAGGCTTGACATACACCGGAATCACTCAGAGATGGGTGCGTCTTCGGACTGGTGTACAGGTGGTGCATGGTTGTCGTCAGCTCGTGTCGTGAGATGTTGGGTTAAGTCCCGCAACGAGCGCAACCCTCGTTCTATGTTGCCAGCACGTCATGGTGGGGACTCATAGGAGACTGCCGGGGTCAACTCGGAGGAAGGTGGGGATGACGTCAAATCATCATGCCCCTTATGTCTTGGGCTTCACGCATGCTACAATGGCCGGTACAAAGGGCTGCGAAACCGCGAGGTGGAGCGAATCCCAAAAAACCGGTCTCAGTTCGGATTGGGGTCTGCAACTCGACCCCATGAAGTCGGAGTCGCTAGTAATCGCAGATCAGCAACGCTGCGGTGAATACGTTCCCGGGCCTTGTACACACCGCCCGTCAAGTCACGAAAGTCGGTAACACCCGAAGCCGGTGGCCCAACCCTTGTGGGGGGAGCCGTCGAAGGTGGGACTGGCGATTGGGACTAAGTCGTAACAAGGTAGCCGTACCGGAAGGTGCGGCTGGATCACCTCCTTTCTAAGGAGCACTGCCCACACCGGTCCCTCGTGGATCCGGGTGTGGTGCCAGAGCCCGGTCTGTCCCCGAATGTGGGGCAGCGGGTGCTCAAGGGTGGAACATCGATTTTGGCACCGACCTGGTCGGCCTTCCTCAAGTACAAGCTGGAGACAGCAGTGGAACGAGGGGGTCTGGGCAGGGCGGTGCTTGACACGTTGTTGGGTCCTGAAGGATCGGACGACGCATGCCGGCTCGAGCCGGTCTTGGCCTTGCGGGGTCGGGACGGTTCGGGTGGTGTGTGTGGGCTGGTTCTTCTGGTTGTGGGCCCTGCCGAGATCGCGAGCTGTGCTTGTGGTGGGTGTGGGGTGCCGGTTGTATTTTGAGAACTTCACAGTGGACGCGAGCATCTTTGTAGTGTCAAGTTTTTAAGGGCACACGGTGGATGCCTTGGCACCAGGAACCGAAGAAGGACGTAGGAATCTGCGATAAGCCTCGGGTAGTCGATAACCAGACTGTGATCCGAGGATTTCCGAATGGGGAAACCCGGCTGGAGGCAAGTCCAGTCACCCGCACCTGAATATATAGGGTGTGTGGAGGGAACGTGGGGAAGTGAAACATCTCAGTACCCACAGGAAGAGAAAACAACATGTGATTCCGTGAGTAGTGGCGAGCGAAAGCGGATGAGGCTAAACCGGGCGTGTGTGATAGCTGTCAGGCGTTGCACGTTCGGGGTCGTGGGACCCACCAGCCGGCTCTGACAGGTCGTCGGGGAGTAAGAAATCTGCGTCATAGTCGAAGAGCATTGAATGGCTCGGCATAGAGGGTGCGACCCCCGTAGACGAAATGGTGTGGACTCCCGGTGGATTTCCCAAGTAGCACGGGGCCCGAGAAATCCCGTGTGAATCTGGCAGGACCACCTGCTAAGCCTAAATATTCCCTGGTGACCGATAGCGGACAAGTACCGTGAGGGAAAGGTGAAAAGTACCCCGGGAGGGGAGTGAAATAGATCCTGAAACCGTGTGCCTACAATCCGTTGGAGCCTCCCGCCGTTGGGCGTGTGGGGTGACAGCGTGCCTTTTGAAGAATGAGCCTGCGAGTTAGTGCTCAGTGGCGAGGTTAACCCGTGTGGGGAAGCCGTAGCGAAAGCGAGTCCGAACAGGGCGCCCATAGTCGCTGGGTCTAGACCCGAAGCGGAGTGATCTACCCATGGCCAGGTTGAAGCGCAGGTAAGACTGCGTGGAGGACCGAACCCACTTAGGTTGAAAACTGAGGGGATGAGCTGTGGGTAGGGGTGAAAGGCCAATCAAACTCCGTGATAGCTGGTTCTCCCCGAAATGCATTTAGGTGCAGCGTCACGTGTTTCTTGCCGGAGGTAGAGCTACTGGATAGCTAATGGGCCTCACCAGGTTACTGACGTTAGCCAAACTCCGAATGCCGGTAAGTGAGAGCGTGGCAGTGAGACTGCGGGGGATAAGCTCCGTAGTCGAGAGGGAAACAGCCCAGATCACCAGCTAAGGTCCCTAAGCGTGTGCTAAGTGGGAAAGGATGTGGAGTTGCTGTGACAACCAGGAGGTTGGCTTAGAAGCAGCCACCCTTTAAAGAGTGCGTAATAGCTCACTGGTCAAGTGATTCCGCGCCGACAATGTAGCGGGGCTCAAGCACACCACCGAAGCTGTGGCATTGACATACTGCTCGGCACCGACACCTGCGGGTTCGGTGTCCAGGCGTGTTGATGGGTAGGGGAGCGTCGTGTGGCCAGGGAAGCGGCGGTGTGAACCAGCCGTGGAGGCCACACGAGTGAGAATGCAGGCATGAGTAGCGAATGACGGGCGAGAAACCCGTCCGCCGAATAACCAAGGGTTCCAGGGTCAAGCTAATCTGCCCTGGGTAAGTCGGGACCTAAGGCGAGGCCGACAGGCGTAGTCGATGGACATCCGGTTGATATTCCGGAACCGGCGAAGGACCGCCCATGATGAACCCAGTGATGCTCAGTGCCTGAAGCACGCCCACCGGACCTTCGGGTCCACAGGGCGCGTGGAGCGCACGACCCGATCTGGTAGTAGTCAAGCGATGGAGTGACGCAGGAAGGTAGCCTCCGCGTGGCGATGGTTGTCCACGTCCAAGGGTGTAGGGCGCGATCCAGGCAAATCCGGATCGCACATAAGCCTGAGACCTGATAGTGACCGCGAATGCGGGAAGAGGGTGATCCTATGCTGCCGAGAAAAACTTCTAGCGAGGTTCGAGCCGCCCGTACCCCAAACCGACTCAGGTGGTTAGGTAGAGAATACCAAGGCGATCGAGTGAATCGTGGTTAAGGAATTCGGCAAAATACCCCCGTAACTTCGGGAGAAGGGGGGCCCTGATCGTGACGGAACTTGCTTCCTGAGCGTGATCGGCCGCAGAGACCAGGGAGAAGCGACTGTTTACTAAAAACACAGGTCCGTGCCAAGTCGCAAGACGATGTATACGGACTGACGCCTGCCCGGTGCTGGAACGTTAAGGGGACCGGTTAGCCTCACGGCGAAGCTGAGAACTTAAGCGCCAGTAAACGGCGGTGGTAACTATAACCATCCTAAGGTAGCGAAATTCCTTGTCGGGTAAGTTCCGACCTGCACGAATGGCGTAACGACTTCTCCACTGTCTCAACCACGAACTCGGCGAAATTGCACTACGAGTAAAGATGCTCGTTACGCGCAGCAGGACGGAAAGACCCCGGGACCTTTACTACAGCTTGGTATTGGTGTTCGGTACGGCTTGTGTAGGATAGGTGGGAGACTGTGAAGCCGTCACGTCAGTGATGGTGGAGTCAACGTTGAAATACCACTCTGGTCGTTCTGGATATCTAACCTCGGTCCGTGATCCGGATCAGGGACAGTGCCTGGTGGGTAGTTTAACTGGGGCGGTTGCCTCCTAAAAGGTAACGGAGGCGCCCAAAGGTTCCCTCAGCCTGGTTGGTAATCAGGTTTCGAGTGTAAGTGCACAAGGGAGCTTGACTGTGAGACAGACATGTCGAGCAGGGACGAAAGTCGGGACTAGTGATCCGGCGGTGGCTTGTGGAAGCGCCGTCGCTCAACGGATAAAAGGTACCCCGGGGATAACAGGCTGATCTTGCCCAAGAGTCCATATCGACGGCATGGTTTGGCACCTCGATGTCGGCTCGTCGCATCCTGGGGCTGGAGTAGGTCCCAAGGGTTGGGCTGTTCGCCCATTAAAGCGGTACGCGAGCTGGGTTTAGAACGTCGTGAGACAGTTCGGTCCCTATCCGCTGTGCGCGTAGGAAACTTGAGAAAGGCTGTCCCTAGTACGAGAGGACCGGGATGGACGAACCTCTGGTGTGTCAGTTGTTCTGCCAAGAGCACCGCTGATTAGCTACGTTCGGAAGTGATAACCGCTGAAAGCATCTAAGCGGGAAGCACGTTTCAAGATGAGGTTTCCAGGCCCGCGAGGGCGAGAGGCTCCCAGCTAGACTACTGGGTTGATAGGCCGGATGTGGAAGCACAGCAATGTGTGGAGCTGACCGGTACTAATAAGCCGATAACTTGACTTACAAAGATGCTACGCGTCCACTGTGCGGTTCCCGAGATACAAACGGGACACCAACACCCACTGATTGATATCTCCATAGAGTTTCGGCTGTCATAGCGAAGGGGAAACGCCCGGCTCCATTCCGAACCCGGAAGCTAAGCCCTTCAGCGCCGATGGTACTGCACTGGTGACGGTGTGGGAGAGTAGGACGCAGCCGGACAACCATTCACGACAACCCCGCCAGGACACCTGGCGGGGTTGTCGCATTCCCATGTCCATTCCCGGATGCATTTGATGTCCACTAGTCTGGGCTCGTGCCTGAACTCGTTCCCTCTCCGACCCGTATCCCCGTCCCCGGCGGCAAGGTCATCGACGAGCACGTCGGTGCCGTCAACACCCCGGACGCCGACCTCCAGGCCTCCGTGTCGGTCGCCCGGATGGTGGCGCCGGCCGGGTGGTCCGAGCCTTTCCAGACCCCGGAGTTCGACGAGATCACGCTCGTCCTGGCCGGGACGGTGCTCATCGACCACGACGGAGGCACGCTCGAGGTCGGAGCTGGCCAGTCGGTGATCACGCGCGGGGGTGAGCGCATCCGCTACTCGTGCGGTCCCGAGGGGGCCGAGTACGTCGCGGTCTGCCTTCCCGCCTTCGGTCCGGACTCCGTCCACCGCGAGGAGGACGGCGACGCCGGAGCCACCGAGGACGCCTCGTGAGCGCCGACGACGTCCGTCGGGCCCCCAAGGTCCTGCTCCACGACCACCTCGACGGCGGCCTGCGCCCCCAGTCGATCATCGAGCTCGCGGCCGACGTCGGCTACGACGCCTTGCCCGAGACCGAGGCCCAGGCCCTGGGCACGTGGTTCCGCGAGAGCGCGGACTCCGGGTCGCTGCCGCGCTACCTCGAGACCTTCGACCACACCCTGGCCGTGATGCAGACCCGCGAGGGCCTGTTCCGCGTCGCCAGCGAGTGCGCGCAGGACCTGGCTGCCGACGGCGTCGTCTACGCCGAGAGCCGTTATGCCCCCGAGCAGCACCTGACGCGTGGCCTGACGCTCGAGGGTGTCGTCGAGGCCGTCAACGCCGGTCTGCTCGACGGGGAGGCGAAGGCTGCGGCTGACGGTCACCCCATCCGGGTCACCTCGCTGCTGACGGCGATGCGCCATGCGGCGAAGTCGACCGAGATCGCCGAGCTGGCGATCCGCTACCGCGACCAGGGTGTGTCGGGCTTCGACATCGCGGGCGCGGAGGCCGGCTACCCGCCCACCCGCCACCTCGACGCGTTCGAGTACCTCCGCCGCGAGAACTTCCACTTCACGATCCACGCCGGCGAGGCCTTCGGGCTGCCCTCCATCTGGGAGGCCATCCAGTGGTGCGGCGCCGACCGGCTCGGCCACGGCGTCCGCATCGTCGACGACATCACCATCGACGGCGCACCGTTCGCGCAGTGGGTCGAGGACAACAAGGACGACCCCGGTGCCCTGACGTCCCTGGAGCTGGACCGGGTGCGGCTGGGGAGGCTCTCCGCCTATGTCCGAGACAAGCGCATCCCCCTCGAGATGTGCCCGAGCAGCAACCTGCAGACCTCTGCTGCTCCGTCGATCGCGCTGCACCCGATCACCCTGCTGCGTCGCCTGCGCTTCCGCGTCACGCTCAACACCGACAACCGGCTCATGAGCGACACGTCGATGAGCAAGGAGGCGGCCCTGCTGCGCGACGAGGCCGGCTGGACCCTCGAGGACCTGCGCTGGGTGACGATCAACGCGATGAAGTCGGCGTTCATCCCCTTCGACGAGCGGCTCGCCCTCATCGACGACGTCATCAAGCCGGGGTACGCCGCTCTCGGCTACGAGGCCGCACCCGTCGCCTGAGGCCGTCGATCCGTCACGGTGCGAAGTGGTCGCGGCGCCCACCGCGGTGGCGCGCTATCACTTCGAAGCCGAGAGCGCCCGGTGAGGAGATTCAGTCGAGGGCGAGAGCAGCCTCGACCGCGGCCTCGACGTGCAGACGGGTCGTGGGAAAGACCGGCACCTCCGCGTCGGACTGGTCCACGAGCAGCTCGATCTCGGTGCAGCCGAGGACGACGCCCTGGGCTCCCGCCGCGACGAGCCGGGCGATGACCTCGCGGTAGGCCTGCCGGGACTCCTCGGTGACCACCCCGAGGCACAGCTCCTCGTAGATGATGCGGTGCACCACGGCGCGGTCGTCGCCGTCGGGCACGAGCACGGTCAGCCCGTGACCGGCGAGCCGGTCGCGCAGGAAGTTCTGCTCCATCGTGTAGGCCGTCGCGAGCAGCCCGACGCGTCCCAGGCCCGCGGCACGCACGGCCCGGCCTGTCACGTCGCCGATGTGCAGCAGGGGGACCGTGACGGCGGCCTCGATGGCGGGGGCCACCTTGTGCATCGTGTTGGTGCACAGGACGATGAGCTCGGCGCCTCCGGCCTCGAGTCCCGCAGCAGCCGTGGCCAGGAGCGCCCCCGCCTCGTCCCAGCGGGCCTCGGCCTGGAGCCGCTCGACCTCGGCGAAGTCGACGGAGTGCAGCAGCAGCCGCGCAGAGGCGAGGCCGCCCACACGCTCACGGACCAGCTCGTTGGCGAGCCGGTAGTACTCCGCGCTCGACTCCCAGCTCATCCCGCCGAGCAGGCCGACGAGCCTCACGTCGACGTGCCGACGCCGAGCAGGGCGCTGAGCTCGGACTCCGCCTCGCGGGGGTGCAGGCAGCGGGCACCGTCGGCGCGAGCCTGCCCGACGACCCGGGGCTCGTCTCGCCAGAGGGCGAGCCCACGGCGCACGAGGATGTGCGGAGGCTTGCGACGCTCGGAGAGGTCACGCACGAGGCGGCGCAGGGCCGTCAGGGTGCGGTTCTGTCGCACGCACAGGGCGTCTGCGAGCAGGCCTTCGCGACGCAGAGGCTCGACGAGGCGTCCGGCGAAGAGTCCCTCGGCCAGGACGAAGTCGGTCGGGCGCGCGTCCAGGACGTGCCGACCCGTCACCGCGGAGGCCCCGATGTCGTAGACGGGCACCTCGACGTGCCCCTCGTCGACGAGCTGTCGGAGGGCGTCGACGGCCGCCCCCGCGTCCCACGAGTCGGCGTGGTCCCAGTCGGGGATGCCCAGGGGGGAGCGGGGCAGGGCCGGGTCGCTCGCCTCGCGGTAGAAGTCGTCGAGGCGGACGACGGGCCACCCGTGGGTGGCACTCAGCCGGGCCGAGAGCCGGCTCTTGCCCGCGCCGCTCGGCCCGGTGAGGAGGATGACCCGGCGACGGTCACGATCGGTCGCACCGGCCTCGGGTGCACTCACGGGGTCGGCCACGGGCTGCCCCGCCGGCTGCTCGCCCGCGGTGCCGCCCGAGCGGTGGTCGACCGACGCCACCTCGCCTCCTCAACCGACCCAGGGACCCGGGTCAGAGACCCTTGGGGTGCCAGACGGTCTTCGTCTCGACGAAGGCCCGGATGCGACCGAGGCCGGGGTCGGCGTTCCAGTCGGGCTCGACCGGAGCGCCGTCGGCCAGCGCCGGACGGTAGACGCGCTTGAGGTTGCCTGCGGCCTCCGCCTCGAGGGCGGCCCAGTCGACGCCCTCGGCGCCCGCGATGCCCGTGAGGTCGATGGCGTTGACGTCACGGTGCGCGGCCAGCCACGTCGCCACCTCGCCGGTCTGGGCCGTGACGATGTTGACGACGCCACCGGGCACGTCCGACGTCGCGAGCACCTCGCTGAACGTCACGGCGGGCAGCGGACGAGCGGCCGACGACACGACAACGGCGGTGTTGCCCGACGCGATGACCGGGGCGACGACCGACACGAGACCGAGCAGCGAGGAGGCCTGCGGTGCAAGGACGCCCACCACACCGGTCGGCTCGGGCGCCGAGACGTTGAAGAAGGGGCCGGCGACGGGGTTGAGGTTGCCGAGCACCTGGGCGATCTTGTCGGTCCACCCGGCGTACCAGACGAGGCGGTCGACGGAGGCGTCGACGACGGCGCCCGCGGCGCGGACCGACAGGCCCTCGCTCGCGGCGACCTCCTCGACGAACTGGGCGCGGCGGCCCTCGAGCACCTCGGCGACGCGGTAGAGCACCTGGCCGCGGTTGTACGCGGTGGCCCCGGACCACTTGGCCAGCGCGCCGCGCGCCGCGACGACGGCGTCACGGACGTCCTTGCGCGAGCCCATCGCGGCGTTGGCGAGGAACTCGCCCGAGGCCGAGACGACCTCGTAGGAGCGACCGGACTCGCTGCGCGGGAACGCGCCACCGATGTAGAGCTTGTAGGTCTTGCGCACGTCGAGGCGGCTCATCGGGCGGCTCCCGTCAGGGTCGAAGGGGCGGTGGTGACGTAGGCCTCGAGGCCGTGGCGGCCGCCCTCGCGGCCGTAGCCCGACTCCTTGTAGCCACCGAAGGGCGAGGTCGGGTCGAAGCGGTTGAAGGTGTTGGCCCAGACGACGCCGGCGCGGAGCTGGTCGGCCATCCAGAGGATGCGCGAGCCCTTCTCGGTCCAGACGCCGGCCGAGAGGCCGTAGGCCGAGTTGTTGGCCTTGGCGACCGCCTCCTGAGGCGTGCGGAAGGTCAGCACCGACAGGACCGGCCCGAAGATCTCCTCGGTCGCGACGCGGTGCGTCTGCGAGACACCGGTGAGCACCGTCGGGGGGAACCAGTAGCCCTTGGCGGGCAGCGTGCACTCGGGGCTCCAGCGCTCGGCGCCCTCGGCCACACCGGCCTCGACGAGCGAGGTGATGCGGTCGAGCTGGGCCTTGGAGTTGATCGCGCCGAGGTCGCTGTTCTTGTCCATCGGGTCACCGACGCGCAGCGTGCCGAGGCGACGCTTGAGCTTGGCGACGACCTGGTCGTGGACGTTCTCCTGGACGAGCAGGCGCGAGCCGGCGCAGCAGACCTGGCCCTGGTTGAAGAAGATGCCGCCCACGATGCCCTCGACCGCCTGGTCGAGCGGGGCGTCGTCGAAGACGATGTTGGCAGCCTTGCCGCCGAGCTCGAGCGTCGCCTTCTTCGACGTGCCCGCGATGGACCGGGCGATCGCCTTGCCGACCTCGGTCGAGCCGGTGAAGGCGATCTTGTCGACGTCCGGGTGCTCGACGAGCGCCTGACCCGTGCGGCCGTCACCGGTGATGATGTTGACGACGCCGGCCGGCAGGTCGGCCTGCTGGCAGACCTCGGCGAAGAGCAGCGCGCTCAGCGGGGTGGTCTCGGCGGGCTTGAGCACGACGGTGTTGCCCGTCGCGAGGGCCGGTGCGATCTTCCAGGCGAGCATGAGCAGCGGGAAGTTCCACGGGATGACCTGGCCGACCACGCCGTGCGGGCGCGGCACGTCGGCGCCCGAGGCGGACAGGCCGGCATACTCCAGCTTGTCGGCCCAGCCCGCGTGGTAGAAGAAGTGGGCGGCGGCGACCGGCACGTCGACGTCGCGGGTCTCCTTGATCGGCTTGCCGTTGTCGAGCGTCTCGAGGACGGCGAACTCGCGGGCCCGCTCCTGCAGGATGCGGGCGATGCGGAAGAGGTACTTGCCGCGCTCGGCGCCGCTCATGCGGCCCCAGACCCCCTCGTAGGCGCGGCGGGCCGCGGCGACGGCCTTGTCGACGTCCTTGGGGCCGGCCTGGCTCACCTCGGCGAGGACCGTCTCGTCGGCGGGGTTGATCGTGGGGAAGGTCGCCTTGGGCCGCGTGAAGGCGCCGTCGATGAAGAGCCCGTAGGACTTCTCGATCGTGACGATGGCGCGCGACTCCGGCGCGGGGGCGTACTCGAACTTCGGCATCAGGGTGTCTTTCGTGGGCGCTGTCGTGTGAGGCGCGGTCGGTCAGTCAGGCGCGGTCAGTCGATCGTCACGTAGTCGGCGCCGGAGTAGGCACCCGTGGCGAGCTTCTGACGCTGCAGGATGAGGTCGTTGAGCAGGCTCGAGGCGCCGAAGCGGAACCACTCGGGCGTGAGCCAGTCGTCGCCGGCGATCTCACTGACCATGACGAGGTACTTGACGGCGTCCTTGGTGGTCTTGATGCCACCGGCCGGCTTGACCCCGACCTGGCTGCCGGTGAGCTCGCGCCAGTCGCGCACGGCCTCGAGCATGATGAGCGTGACCGGGAGGGTGGCCGCGGGCTGCACCTTGCCGGTGGACGTCTTGATGAAGTCGCCGCCCGCGAGCATCGAGAGGTAGGAGGCACGGCGGACGTTGTCGTAGGTGACGAGCTCGCCCGTCTCCATGATGACCTTGAGGTGCGCCGTGCCACAGGCCTGCTTGACCTCGGCGATCTGGTTGAAGACCGTGAGGTAGTCGCCCGAGAGGAACGCCCCGCGGTCGATGACCATGTCGATCTCGTCGGCACCGGCCTCGACGGCGTCGCGGGTGTCGGCGAGCTTGACCGGCATGCTCGCTCGCCCGGACGGGAAGGCGGTCGCCACGGCAGCGACGTGGATGCCGCTGTCGCCGAGCGCGGCCTTCGCGGTCGCGACCATGTCGCCGTAGACGCAGATCGCGGCGGGCCGCGGCGTCGTCGGGTCGAGCGGGTCGGGCACGAGGGCCTTGGCGCACAGCGACCGGACCTTGCCGACCGTGTCGGAGCCCTCGAGGGTCGTCAGGTCGATCATCCCGATGGCGGTGTCGATCGCCCAGGCCTTGCTCGTCGTCTTGATCGAGCGGGTGCCGAGCGACGCGGCCCGGGCCTCGCAGCCGACCTGGTCGACGCCGGGGAGGCCGTGCAGCCAGGAGGTCAGGGCATGGTTCGTCAGGCGCGACACCCCGAGGACGTCCCGCGCCTGCGCGGTGAGGTCCTGCGCGGAGCGCGTCGTGGTGCTAACTGTCACCACCGGAGTCTATCCACCTATCGAGACGGCCCGTGACGCGTGAGAGAGTCTGTCCGTGAGCCCCGACGTGTCCCCGCCGCCCTCCGACTCACCCGCCGAGGAGCACCTCGAGCGCGTCGCCCTGCGCGACGCCCGCACGCTCCGGCCGGGCTCGTCGGTCACCGTCGGCGTCATCGGCGCGGTCGCCGGTGTCGCCCTGCTCGTGCCCGCCGTGCTGACCGAGCCGCGCAGCTGGACCCTCATCTCGACGGTGGTGCTCGCCCTCGTGCTGCTGTGGCTGTTCGTCGTGCGCCCGTGCGTCGTCATCCACGCCGAGGGCATCCGCCTCGTCAACCCGGTGCGCGTCGTCGACGTCACGTGGCCCGCCATCAGCGAGGTCCGGTCACGATGGGCCCTCGAGCTCGTCGCGGACGGCCGTCGCTACACCGCGTGGGGCGTCCCGGCCGACCCGGGCCGCCCGAGGTACGGCCGCGGCATGCTGACCGTGGGGGCCAACAAGGTGCGCGGCAAGGGGACCACCGAGGAGCCGACGAAGTCCAAGGTCGAGGCGCAGGCCGTCGCGGCCGAGGTCGAGGCGCGCATGAGCGCCGACCGCAAGCGCAAGGACGGCCGGACGCCGCGCATCGCCCACCAGGTCTGGGACCCGGTCTCCGTCGGCCTGCTCCTCGCCGCCGCGGCCTTCTTCGTCATCGGGACGTTCGTCGTCTGACGGTCCGCGGGTGACCCCGCCCCACGCGTACGCCGTCGACGGCTACGCACGGGGCTCGCTCACAGGGACGTGAGGCGTTCGAGGTCGGCCCGGACCCGGGCCAGGCGGGTCTCGGCCACCGCGCGGGACTCACCGAGCGAGGCCGGACCGGCCACCGGCTCGATGACCTCGAGGTAGACCTTGACCTTGGGCTCGGTCCCGCTCGGGCGCACGATGACCCGCGAGAGGTCGGTCAGGTGGTAGCGCAGGCCCTCGGTGGGCGGCAGCCCTCCGTCGCCCTCGGCGAGGTCGTCGACGCGGTCGACGTCGACGCCGGCCACGGTGGTCGGCGGCTCGGCGCGCAGCCGTCCCATGAGGGTCTCGATCTGGGCGAGGTCCGAGACGCGCACCGAGAACGAGTCGGTCGCGTGCACCCCGTGCTCGATCGCGAGGTCGTCGAGCAGGTCGATGAGGGTGCGGCCCTGCGCCTTGAGGGTGGCCGCGAGCTCGGCGAGCAGCAGGGCGGCGCTGACGCCGTCCTTGTCGCGCACCAGCTGCGGGGCGACGCAGTAGCCGAGGGCCTCCTCGTAGCCGTAGCGCAGCCGGTCGACGCGGGAGATCCACTTGAAGCCGGTCAGCGTCTCCTCGTGGGCGAGCCCGGCGGCCTTGGCGATCGAGGCGAGCAGGCGCGAGGACACGATCGAGTTGGCGAAGACGTCCCGGCGCGAGACGCCGCGCCGCACGATGTGCGCACCGAGCAGCGCCCCCACCTCGTCGCCGCGCAGCATCCGCCAGTCGCCGAGGGCGGGGTCGAGCACGGCCGCGGCGCACCGGTCGGCGTCGGGGTCGTTGGCGATGACGAGGTCGCACCCGACGGCGCGGGCTCGCGCGAGTGCGAGGTCGATCGCACCCTTCTCCTCGGGGTTGGGGAAGGCGACGGTCGGGAAGTCCGGGTCGGGCACGGCCTGCTCGTCGACGACGACGGGTGCCGCGAAGCCCGCCTGGACGAAGGCCGTGTGCACCGTGCCGTGGCCGACGCCGTGCAGGCTCGTGTGGACGATGCGGAGGTCACGCGGTGAGTGCGGGTCGACGACGCTGACGACGGCGTCGACGTAGTCCTCGAGGAGGTTGTCGCCGAGCGTCTCCCAGCCCTCGGCGGCGCGGGGCACGTCGGCCACCCGCTCGACCCGTCCGATGTGGGCGGCGATCTGCGCGTCGGCGGGCGGCACGATCTGGCTGCCGTCGCCGAGGTAGACCTTGTAGCCGTTGTCCTGGGGCGGGTTGTGGCTCGCCGTCACCATGACGCCCGCGTCGGCACCGAGGTGGCGGATCGCGAAGGCGAGGACCGGCGTGGGCAGCGGCTGGGGGAGCAGCAGCGCCCGGCCACCGGCCGCGACGACGACGGCCGCGGTGTCACGGGCGAAGACGTCGGAGTTGTAGCGCGCGTCGTAGCCGACGACGACGGTCGGTGCGTCGCCGCAGCGCCCCTCGTCCTTGAGGTATGCCGTGAGGCCGGCGGCCGCCCGGATGACGACGCTGCGGTTCATCCGGTTGGGACCGGCACCGAGGGCTCCGCGCAGCCCCGCGGTCCCGAACTCGAGCAGGCCGGACATGCGGTCGGCGAGGTCGGCCGCGGCGTCCGCGTCACCCTCCGTGGCACGCGCGAGGACGGCGTCGAGCTCGTCACGCGTCGTCGGGTCCGGGTCGTCGTCGCGCCAGGCCCGCGCCGCGGCATACAGGGTCTCGGTGGTGTCGACGGTCGTCATCAGAGGCGCCCCACGACCGCAGCGAGCAGCCGGCCACACCGATCGGCGGCGGCCTGGCCGGCCTCGAGCACCTCGGCGTGGCTGAGCGGCTGGTCCGAGATGCCCGCGGCGAGGTTGGTGACGAGCGAGATGCCGAGCACGTCGAGCCCGCTCTGGCGGGCCGCGATGGCCTCGAGCGTCGTCGACATGCCGACGAGGTCGCCGCCGATGACCTTGGCCATCTGGACCTCGGCCGGGGTCTCGTAGTGCGGTCCGCGGAACTGGACGTAGACGCCCTCGTCGAGGTCGGCGTCGACCTCGCGGGCGAGGTCGCGCAGCCGCGGGGTGTAGAGGTCGGTGAGGTCGACGAAGTTCGCCCCCTCGATGGGGGAGTGCGCGGTGAGGTTGATGTGGTCGCGGATGAGGACCGGGGTGCCGGGCGACCACGCGGGGTTGAGGCCGCCGCACCCGTTGGTCAGCACGATCGTCGAGCAGCCCGCGGCCTTCGCGGTGCGGACGCCGTGGACGACCGCGCGCACGCCGCGTCCCTCGTAGAAGTGGGTGCGGGTGCCGAAGACGAGAGCCCGACGGCCGGTGTCGCCGATCGCGACGGAGCGCATGCTGCCCGAGTGGCCGGCCACGGCGGCCTTGTGGAAGCCGGGGACGTCGGCGTTCTCGACGGTCGCGAGCGTCTCACCGATGAGGTCGGCGGTCTGGCCCCAGCCCGAGCCGAGCACGAGCGCGACGTCGTGGTGGTCGACGCCGGTGCGCTCGGCGATGACGGCGGCGGCGTCGGCGGCGACGTCGAAGGGGTCGGTGGAGGGGTCGCTGAGATCACGGTGGGAACGGGTCACGCTCAGGACTCTAGCGAGGTCGACGCGGGGCAGGAACCGATCCCCGGTGGTGCCGCAGGGGCCGACCGGGCCCGGCGCGGAGGATGGTTGGATGGTCCCGTGATCACGCGCGAGACATCCGTTGTCATCATCGGCGGCGGCCCCGGGGGCTACGAGGCGGCCCTCGTCGCGGCCCAGCTCGGGGCGCAGGTCACGATCGTCGAGAAGGACGGCCTCGGCGGCGCGGCGGTCCTCACCGACTGCGTGCCCAGCAAGGCCCTCATCGCGACCGCCGACTACATGTCCGACTTCGAGACGGCCTCGCGCCTCGGGGTGCGGCTGCAGGACGACGACGGCGACGAGGTGTCCGACGCCGTCGCCCAGGCGGACACCGTCAACGACCGGATCCTCGAGCTCGCCGCCGCCCAGAGCGCCGACATCCAGGGCAGCCTCGAGCAGGTCGGCGTCACCGTGCTGCGTGGCACCGCCCGGCTCGCCGGCCGCGGACGTGTCGCGGCCGAGCTCGCCGACGGCACGACGCAGGAGCTGACCGCCCACGTCGTCCTCGTCGCGACCGGCGCGGCGCCCCGCATCATGGACACGATGCGACCCGACGGCGAGCGCATCCTCACGTGGCAGCAGATCTACTCCCTCCACGAGCTCCCGGAGCGCATCATCGTCATCGGCTCCGGCGTCACCGGCGCCGAGCTCGCCCAGGCCTACCTCGGCCTCGGCTCCCAGGTCGTGCTCGTCTCCTCCCGCGACCGGGTGCTCCCCGGCGAGGACGCCGACGCCGCCACCGTCATCGAGGACGTCTTCCGCAAGCGCGGCATGGAGGTCATGGGCAAGTCCCGGGCGGCCTCGGTGGAGCGCACCGCCGACGGCGTCGTCGTGACGCTCGTCGACGGACGCACGGTAGAGGGCTCGCACGCCCTGCTCGCCGTCGGCTCCGTGCCCAACACCGCGGGCCTCGGCCTCGAGGAGGCGGGCGTCGAGCTCAGCCCCTCCGGGCACGTCCAGGTCGACCGCGTCTCTCGCACCAGCGTCGGCGGCGTCTACGCGGCCGGCGACTGCACCGGGGTGCTGCCGCTCGCCTCCGTCGCGGCCATGCAGGGACGCATCGCCATGTGGCACGCGCTCGGCGACGCCGTGTCGCCGCTCAACGTCCGTGGCGTCGCCGCCAACATCTTCACCGAGCCCGAGATCGCGACCGTCGGGATCAGCCAGAACGCGGCCGACGAGTCACCCGACGTCGAGTCGGTCACCCTGCCCCTCGCCCGCAACCCGCGCGCCAAGATGCAGGGCATCAGCGACGGCTTCGTCAAGCTCTTCTGCCGCAAGGTCTACGGCACGGTGCTCGGCGGCGTCGTCGTCGCGCCGAAGGCCTCCGAGCTCATCTACCCCGTGGCGCTCGCCGTGCAGAACCGGCTCAGCGTCGACCAGGTGTCGAGCACCATCACGGTCTACCCGTCGCTCTCCGGCTCGATCGCCGAGGCGGCGCGCCAGCTGCACCAGTCCGACTGACCCGACCGACGCCCGACCGGCGCCCCGACTGGCGCGTCGGCGACCCCGGAGGCCCGCGGCACTGCGCGCCGCCCCGGGACCCGGCCGGACGGCATACGTCGTCGGTGGCGGGTCAGTGCCGCTCGTCGCCCGGCGCGGGGCGGTCCGCCTGCTCGCGCTCGAGCTCGGCGAGACGGTCCTCCTCGGCCCACCGCTCGCGGCGGCGACGGGAGACCACCTGGCGCAGCTTCTTCTGGAGCGGGTACACGACCGCGGCCACGACGATGAGGATGACGAGGTTCGCCACGGAGAAGACGGGCTGGTCGGCCGTGGCAGTGGGGAGGGTCGCAAACACATGAGCAGTGTGCCAGAGGCGTAGCGTCGGGCCCGTGGCGGCGTCGTCGCCACGTCAGGGAGGCCGCCCGTGCTGCGGGCGGAGGTCCCTGAGCAGGTCGGACCGTGGAGGCACACGCAGTGAGCGACTGGATCCAGAAGGCCAAGGACTTCGTCAAGGGGCACCCCGAGCAGGCCCAGCAGGGTCTCGACAAGGCCGAGGAGCTCATCAACGAGCGCACCGGCGGGAAGTACGCAGACAAGGTCGACCAGGGCACCGACAAGCTCAAGGAGGGCCTCGGCCTGCCGCCCGACGCCGAGGGCACGCAGCCGCCCGGCACCCCCGAGCCGCCGGCTCCGCCGGTGCCGGCCCCGAGCCCTGCGCCGACGCCGACGCCCGAGCCCGCGCCGACCCCGGAGCCGGCGCCGACACCGGAACCCGCTCCCACCCCGACCCCCGGTCCGGGGCCCTCGGAGCCGAGGCCCCCGGTCGACCCGACCGACCCGGCCCCCGTCGACCCCCACCTGCCCGGTGGACCCGGCCCCTCGGAGATCCCGCCCGCGGGCGAGCCCGCCGGTGAGCAGGACCTGCCCGGCGTCCCCGACCCCAACCTGCCCGGCACCGGCGAGGGCGACATCACCCTCGGCGACCCGCCGGCCAAGCAGGGCTGACGCGACACCGCCCACCCGGCGACGCACGAGGGCCGACCTGCCTCGCGGCAGGTCGGCCCTCGTCGTGTGTCCTGCGGCGCTCAGCCCTCGGCGGCGTCCGCGATCTCGGCGAGCACGGCGCCCGACGTGACGGTCTCACCGACCTTCGCGGTCAGGCCGGAGACGACACCGGCCTTGTGCGCGGTGATCGGCTGCTCCATCTTCATCGCCTCGAGGACGATGACCAGATCGCCCGCCGCGACGGTCGCGCCCTCCTCGACGGCGATCTTGACGATGGTGCCCTGCATCGGCGCCGTGAGGGAGTCGCCGGAGGCCGCGCCACCGGACTTGCCCCCACCGGACCGCTTCGGCGCCTTCTTCTTCGCCGCGGACGCGGTCCCGCCACCACCGAGCGACAGGCCGCCCGGGAGCGAGACCTCGAGGCGCTTGCCCCCCACCTCGACGACGACGGTCTGACGCTCCTCGGCCTCGGCCGACTCGGCCGACCCACCGGCATACGCCTCGATGGTGTTGTCGAACTCCGTCTCGATCCAGCGCGTGTGGATCGAGAAGGGCGCGCCGTCGGTGGGCGCGAAGGCGGGGTCGGCGACGACGGCCCGGTGGAAGGGGACGACGGTCGGCATGCCCTCGATGGTCAGCTCGGCCAGCGCCCGGCGGGAGCGCTCGATGGCCTGCTCCCGGGTGCGGCCGGTGACGACGAGCTTGGCGATCATCGAGTCGAACGCGCCGGCGACGGTGTCGCCCTCGACGATGCCGGCGTCCCAGCGCACGCCGGGTCCCTGCGGCACGACCATGCGGCTCACGGTGCCCGGTGCCGGGAGGAAGCCACGACCGGCGTCCTCGCCGTTGATCCGGAACTCGATCGAGTGGGCGTGCGGCTCGGGGTCGCCGTAGTCGAGGGACTCGCCGTTCGCGATGCGGAACTGCTCGCGCACGAGGTCGATGCCGGTGACCTCCTCGGTCACGGGGTGCTCGACCTGCAGGCGGGTGTTGACCTCGAGGAAGCTGATGTCGCCCGCCGGACCGACGAGGAACTCGCACGTGCCGGCGCCGACGTAGCCGGCCTCCTTGAGGATCGCCTTGCTCGCGCGGAGCAGCTCGGTGTGCTGCTCCTCGGTGAGGAAGGGCGCGGGAGCCTCCTCGACGAGCTTCTGGTTGCGGCGCTGGAGCGAGCAGTCGCGCGTCGACACGACGACGACGTTGCCGTGCTGGTCGGCGAGGCACTGCGTCTCGACGTGGCGCGGGTGGTCGAGGAAGCGCTCGACGAAGCACTCGCCGCGGCCGAAGGCCGTCACGGCCTCGCGCACCGCAGAGTCGTAGAGGTCGGGGATCTCCTCCATCGCACGGGCGACCTTGAGGCCGCGTCCGCCGCCGCCGTAGGCCGCCTTGATCGCGACGGGGAGCCCGTGCTCCTTGGCGAACTCGACGACCTCGTCGGCCCCGGACACGGGGTCCTTCGTCCCGGGCACGAGCGGGGCGCCGGCCTTCGTCGCGATGTGGCGCGCCTTGACCTTGTCGCCGAGCGAGTCGATGGCCTGCGGCCCGGGGCCGATCCAGACCAGTCCGGCGTCGATGACGGCCTGGGCGAACGACGCGTTCTCGGCGAGGAAGCCGTAGCCGGGGTGGACGGCGTCGGCGCCGGCCTGGCGGGCGACGTCGAGCAGCTTCTCCTGGACGAGGTAGCTCTCGCCGGGGGTCGAGCCCCCGAGGGCGTACGCCTCGTCGGCGACCTTGACGTGCAGGGCATCCCGGTCCGGGTCGGCGTAGACCGCGACCGAGGCGATCCCGCTGTCCGCGCACGCCCGCGCGATGCGGACGGCGATCTCACCACGGTTTGCGATCAGTACCTTGCTGATGGGTGCCATGGCTCGGACTCTATCGGGCTGACGTCACGTCAATTCGGCCTCCTCGGCCGTATTCCCGGTCGTCTCGGAGTGAGGTCGCGCACACCACCGCGGTCGGGTCCGGCCTAGCGTGGACGCCATGACGACACACGGGTCAGTCCCCACCCTCGAGCTCGGCCACGCCTCCACCCCCGGCCTCACGATCCCGCAGATCGGCTTCGGTGTCTGGGAGGTGCCGGACGCCGCCGTCGACGCCGCCTTCGGGCAGGCCCTCGACGCCGGCTACCGCCACATCGACACCGCCCGCATCTACGGGAACGAGGAGGGCGTCGGTCGGGTCCTCGCCCGGGACGACGTCGACCGCGACGACGTCTTCGTCACGACGAAGGTCTGGAACGACGACCACGCGCAGGTGCCCGCCGCCTTCGACGCGTCGATGCAGCGCCTCGGCATCGAGGTCCTCGACCTCTACCTCATCCACTGGCCGGCCCCGCAGCAGGACGCCTACGTCGACGCCTGGCGGGCGATGCTCGAGCTCCAGCGCGAGGGCCGGGTCCGCTCGGTCGGTGTCTGCAACTTCCAGGTGCCCCACCTGCAGCGGCTGCTCGACGAGACCGGGGTCCTGCCGTCGGTCAACCAGGTCGAGCTGAGCCCGTACCTCCAGCAGCGGGAGCTGCGCGCCTTCCACGCCGAGCACGGCATCGTCACCGAGGCCTGGAGCCCGCTCGCCGTGCGTGCCGGTCTGCTCGACGACCCGGTCGTCGTCGACCTCGCCGCGAAGCACGCGGTGACGCCGGCCCGGCTCGTGCTGCGCTGGCACGTCGAGCTCGGCAACGTCGTGCTGACGCGTTCGGTCACCCCGGCCCGCATCGTCGAGAACGTCGACATCTTCGGGTTCAGCCTCGGCGAGGACGACCTCGAGGCCCTCGCCGGGCTCGACCGGGGGACGCGCACCGGACCCGACCCGGACACCTTCGGCTGAGGCTCCGTCAAGCACCCGGTCGGGTACGCTCGGCGCGCCGCGCCGACTGGCAGCGTCGGGACCGAAGCCGACATACGGCGCCTGGCCCGGAAAGGAGGACACGTGTCACCCGCGGAGGTACGAAGGCTGGCGGCATTCCGCGCACGGCTGCCTGCGTACGAGGCGCCGCCGCGGCGGCGTGCCCGCCAGGCGCTGCGCACAGCTCTAGCGCTGACTCGCCCGGAGGTTTGGCCATTGCCCAGCGGGGTCGGCACCTTCTGGTGGGACGGCCACCCCAACTTCGGCGACGCCCTCACGCCGTGGCTCCTGCCCCACCTCGGCGTCGTGCCGGTCCTTGCAGCACCCTCCGATGCTCAGGTCGCGGGCGTCGGCAGCATCCTCGAGATGCTCCCTGAGCAGTTCGGGGGAGTCATCTGGGGCTCAGGGAGCATGTATGGCCTGCCCCTGCGGCTCCCTGATGCGACCGTGGCGGCCGTCCGGGGACCGCTGACGCGCGATCTGCTCGATGTGGAGCAACAGGGATCGGTGGCGCTTGGGGATCCGGGCCTGCTCGTCGCGCGTTTGATGCGTCGCCCCTCCGTGAAGCACGCAGTAGGGGTCGTCCCGCACGGCAGCCACCGAGGCCGTCCAGAGTTCGCGGCACTCACATCAGCAGCACCGGGCGAGGTGAGTCAGGTGCTGACGTACCAACCCGTCCATCGCGTGCTGCGTCACATCGCCTCGTGCGAAACGATTCTGACGACGTCGCTGCATGGACTCATCGTCGCGGATTCCTTCGGCATTCCAGCGGCCTGGGCCATGCCGGAAGAGCTCATGGGGGGCCGCTTCAAGTTCGAGGACTACGAGAAGGTCGTCACTCCGGGCCGTACTCGCGAGATCGCGCTCGACCCGTCGACAACACTGGCTGAGGTGCTCCGGTCGGTCCGAACCGCAGACGCAGATCGCGTACGGGCGAGCCAGGACGACCTGATGCGCGCTGCGGCCCTGATCCCCCGCCGACCACTGGCCCGCGTCGTCCTTAGCCGCGGAGTCAACAGGGACGTGGAGACCTAGACCGGCTGCGATCCTGCGATCTAGAAGTGGCAAAGAAGTCGGCCACGACTACCCCGCCTTGAACGTCAGGGCGCCTGATGGAGCCGAGGCCGAATGGACCAGAGCCGATGTGACCGACATCCCCTTCCGACGGGGGGATCAGTGCACGAGCTTGAAACGCAGGCGTTCGAGTCGCCAGGTCAGGGGGGGTGGGGTCCACACATGCACGCGGTCGCTCACGTGGGGCAGGAACCGCCGCGCGCCCCGGTACGCGGACAGCGCACCGGGCACGTCGGCGGCTCGAATTCGTGACCACACCCATCCCTGGACCATGCCGCGGTACTCACGACGGTAGTCGTCGAGGTCGATGGCGGGCCGACTGCCGTAACGGTCCCAAACCTCGTTGAGCACGGCGGTGATGTATTCCGGGCCCGCGCTTCGCTTGGTGCGCGTGATCTGCGCAGCGTGTAGCCGGATGAACACGAGCCGCTCCGGAACGAGGTGCCACTCGGTCACTGCAGCGATGTTGATGAACAGAAGCCAGTCCTGCCCGCGTCGGAGCCCGTCAGGCACAGGCGGTAACGCGTCGATGACCTCCCGTCGAACGACGGAGCCCGAGATCACCCCACGGTTGCGTTCGAGCATGAGCTCGAGGCTGCGTCCCTCTGTGTCGAGGTACGACAGGTCGTTGAGGGGCGTCGCGCCCACGGCTGCTCGCTCGAGCTGCTCACGACTGGCGCCAACGAGCTCTGGGAGCAGGCCAAATGCGCCGCCCGGGTCTTCGTCGGGCGTGTGGAACAACCAAAACTCCGGGCGCACTGCCAGGCAGTCCGGATGCGCCTCGACATACCGTCGAAGCACGTCCTGCTTGTCCCGGTGCCACAAGTCGTCGTCGTCGAGGAAAGCGATCCACGGCGCAGTGGCGAGCGCGATGCCGGCATTGCGGGCGCCCGCCGCACCCGTGTTGCCGTCGAGGGTGTGCACGCGCGTATGCGAGTAGGCCGACCCCAGGGCCTCCGCCGTGCCGTCGACGTCGCCGTCCACGACCACGATAACCTCGAGGGGTGGCCATGTCTGCGCCCATGCGCTCTCGACCGCCTGGAGCACGAGGTCGCGCCGGTTGTGTGTCGGGATGACGACGGTGTATTCGAATTCCCGCATCGCGACCTTCCAGAGACGTTGCCGGGCGGGACCAAGGCTAGCGAGCAACGCGCAGGCGCGCAGCCATCCGCACCTGTTAGCCTCCACGCGTGCGTCGACGCTACGACCGTCTGGAACAGGTCGCCCTGATCTCGTTGGCGCTGTTGTGCGTCATCGGAGCCACGTCGATCGTGCTCCGCGAATCCATCCTGCCCTACGTCGTCGGCTTCGTGCTGCTGGGACTGATTGCGGTCTTGCTCGTCGAGGTGCGCCGGAAGCTGCGCCTCGAACATCAGGCAACCCGGTTCCACGTCGGTGAGGCCGTCCGCGAGTCGACCGCGGCGACCCAGCTCGTCTCGCTCATAGACGCGACCGCTCCGCTACCCGCCATGGGCGATTGGGCCATGCAGCCGAGCGCCCTCGTCACGATGTTTCACCTCGCGCGGAGGAATCGTCCGGCAGTCGTCGTCGAGCTCGGCAGTGGCGCATCCACCGTCATCCTCGGTCACGCGGTCCGGTCGTTCGGCGGCCGCGTTGTCTCGCTGGACCATGAAGAGGCGTTCGGTCGGGCGACCCGTGAGGCCGTCGACGCGCACGGCTTGGGGGACACGTGCACGGTGGTCGTGGCCGCTCTGGTCGACATCGAGGTGGGGGGTCGCTCGGTGCGGTGGTACGACCTGTCCGCGCTGAGCGGGGTCGAACCCATCGGAATGCTCGTCGTTGACGGGCCGCCCGGGGCGACGGGCCCGGAGGCCAGACATGCTGCACTGCCACTCCTTCGCGACCGGCTCGCTCCCGGCGCCATCGTCGTCCTCGACGATGTCGACCGAGACGACGAGCGTCGTACCGTCGCGGCATGGGACGATGCGTTTCCCGAACTCGAGCCGGTTGGCAGCCCCGCGCCACGTATCGCCATCCGCAGGGTGCGGCCCTAGGAGGACTCCGGGGGCGGCAGTACGTTGGGGCCATGGGACTGTTCTCGCGCAAGGGCAAGGACGACACCGACGAGCCTTCGGACGTCGAGCCCGCGGTCGGCGAGGACTCGGACGATGCACTCGGCCCAGACTTCACCGGACGACCCGTGGCGGTGCCGCTCGGCGACGAGGAGCGGGCGCGCATCGCCTCGGCGCTCGAGCACGCCGCCGCCGACGGGGTGGACGTCGACGACCTCACGTCGATCGGCGCCCACTACGACTCGGCCTACCGTCGCTGGGCCGACGAGGGCGGCTCCGGGGAGGGGCCCGACGTCGTCGTCGAGACGTATGCGGTCGCCATCGGCGAGCACCTCGCGCGCCACAGCGCGCGTGACTGGGCGATCGTCACCGACGTCTTCGGCACCGATCTCGGCCTCGTGGCGGCACGCGCCGACACGGTGGTCGTGCCGCACAACCTCGTCGGAGCACGGTGGATGCGCGGCGAGACCGGCTGGATCCCCGGCGTCGTCTCCCACCTCGTCGGCATCCGCCCTCGCTCCCGCTGAGCAGGCCCCTAGGATCGCCGGCATGGACAGTGCCGCCCCGGACGGGCCCGACCGACGCAGCAAGCGCGACCTGGAGGAGGGGATCCAGCGCGACTTCACGCGCAAGATGTCCTACGGCGACTACCTGCGGCTGGACACCCTCCTCAGCGCGCAGCAGCCGCTGAGCGAGCCGCCGCAGCACGACGAGCTGCTCTTCATCATCCAGCACCAGACCTCGGAACTGTGGCTCAAGCTCCTGATCCACGAGCTGCGTTCTGCCCGAAGCCTGCTCAAGGCGGACGAGCTGGCGCCGGCGCTCAAGCGGCTCGCGCGCGTCAAGCACATCCAGCACACGCTGACCGACCAGTGGTCGGTGCTCGCGACCCTGACGCCGAGCGAGTACGCCGAGATCCGACCCTTCCTCGCCGCGAGCTCGGGCTTCCAGTCGGCGCAGTACCGCGAGGTCGAGTTCCTCCTCGGCAACAAGAACCCCGACATGGTGGCGGTGTTCTCCCACGACGAGGGCGCCCGTTCGGCGCTCGACGCGCTGCTGCACGAGCCGAGCCTCTACGACGAGTTCCTCGCCTACCTCGCACGACGGGGGTATGCCGTCCCGGCCGGCCTGCTCGACCGTGACTGGACGCAGCCCTACCGCCACGACGAGGGCCTCGTCGACGTCTTCGCGGCCGTCTACGCCCAGCCCGACGAGCACTGGGGCGTCTACGAGACGTGCGAGGAGCTCGTCGACCTGGAGGACAACTTCCAGCAGTGGCGGTTCCGGCACCTCCAGGTGGTGCAGCGCACGATCGGGCAGAAGACCGGGACCGGGGGCTCGACCGGAGTGGACTTCCTGCGTCGTGCGCTCGACCTGACCTTCTTCCCGGAGCTCTATGAGGTGCGCACCCGCATCGGGGGCTGACCGGAGGGTCCTTCCGGTGTGCCGCCCTCGTGTCTGACGTTGCCGGGGTAGGTGTCATGCGCCACGGTGGTGTCACAGCGACATTCGTGGCGCGACCACACCAGACGCATGGGAGGCGACGTGGCTCAGGTTGCAACGGATCAGGAGACGCACGAGGGCGGCGAGCTCAAACGGGTCATGGGGCCGGGTCTGCTCCTGCTCTTCATCGTCGGCGACATCCTCGGGACGGGCGTCTACGCCCTGACGGGAGACGTCGCTGCCGAGGTGGGGGGAGCGGCGTGGGCGCCGTTCATCGTCGCGTTCGCCATCGCGATGGTCACGGCCTTCTCGTACCTCGAGCTCGTGACGAAGTACCCGCAGGCGGCGGGGGCGGCGCTCTACACGCACAAGGCGTTCGGCATCCACTTCCTGACGTTCATCGTCGCGTTCACCGTCATGTGCTCGGGCATCACGTCGGCGTCGACTGCGTCGCGCGCGTTCGCGTCGAACCTCGCGAAGGGCTTCGGCCTCGACGACGAGAACGCGACGTTGATCATGCTCGTCGCGCTGGGGTTCATGGCCGTCGTGGCCCTCGTCAACCTGCGCGGTGTGGGGGAGAGCGTCAAGGCCAACATCGTCCTGACGCTCGTCGAGCTGTCGGGGCTGCTGCTCGTCATCTTCGTCGGCTTCTTCGCGATCTTCGCGGGCAAGGGTGACTTCTCGCGAACGATGATCTTCGAGTCGCCGAGCGACAAGTCCACCTTCTTCGCCGTCACGGCGGCGACCTCGCTGGCGTTCTTCGCGATGGTCGGCTTCGAGGACTCGGTCAACATGGCCGAGGAGACGAAGGACCCGGTGCGCATCTTCCCGAAGATGATGATCACGGGCATCGGCATCACCGGGGTCATCTACGTCCTGGTGTCGTTGTGCGCTGTCGCGATCGTGCCCGTGGGCGACCTCGCGGCCAGCGACACGCCCCTCGTGACGGTGGTCGAACGGGCGGCGCCGGGTGTGCCGATCAAGGACCTGCTCCCTTTCATCTCGATGTTCGCCGTCGCGAACTCGGCCCTGATCAACATGCTCATGGCGTCGCGGTTGCTCTACGGGATGAGCCGCCAGGAGGTGCTGCCGCACTTCCTGGGCAAGGTGCACCCGCGCCGCCAGACGCCGTGGGCGGCCATCGTCTTCACGACGCTCCTGGCCTTCGGGCTCATCATCTACGTGTCGGGAGCGAGCGAGGACGCGGTCTCGGCCCTCGGTGGCACGACGTCGCTGCTGCTCCTCGGGGTCTTCACGATCGTCAACATCGTCGTCCTCGTCCTGCGTCGCGACCCGCAGCAGAGCGACCACTTCGTCACCCCGTCGGTGCTGCCGGTCATCGGGGCGATCTGCTGCTTCTTCCTCGTGCTGCCCTTCTCCGGCCGACCCGGAGAGCACTACACGATCGGCGGCGGCCTGCTCGCCCTCGGCGTCGTGCTCTGGGCGTTGACGTGGATGGCCAACCGTGGCCTGCGCGCGAAGAAGACGTACTTCCGGGACACGGACGACCTCAGCGGCGGTGGGCCCGTCAACTAGGCCTGCTCAGCTCGCCCGGCCATCGGTGCCCTCGCGCTCCTCGTCGGTCTCGACGGGGAGCGCGAGGTGTCTGCGGTCCCGGTATCGGCGCGGCTCGCACTGGCACGGGCACTCGGCGATGCACAGCTCCTCGAAGCAGACGTCGGGGCACGCGCACTCGACGTCGGCGACGGGTGGTGCCTCGACGCGTGGCTGCCGTCCTCGCATGAGACGGCGCCGGAGGGCGAGCGTGGGCTCGGTCGGGTGGTCGGTCGGGCGTTCGCGGTGCGGTGCGGCTTCGGCCAGGTCGTCCCGGGCGGCGCGGTGGCGGAACCAGCCCCGAGCCTCGGGCCGGTCGTACCGCGGGAAGGCCCAGCGTTCGAACGGCACCTCGTCGGGTGGGGCGACGTCGAGGTGGGCCGGGAACCGTCGGCCCTGGTTGTCCCGCACGGTGTCGACCGGCACGGGCCGCACCTCGTTCCCGTCGCCGTCGACGACGACGAGACGCAACCCGGCCACGGCCAGGATCTCCTCGAAGAGCCGAAGAGGCGGCGCCGCGACGTTCGTCTCGTACCTGCCGACCGTGCTCGAGGAGACACCGAGGAGCGCGGCCAGATCGCGCTGGCTGAGGTCAGCCATCCGTCGGGCGCGCACGACGTAGCGCGCGACCTCATCTCGTCTCTGCTCATTCGCGGGATCGGCGCTCATGAGGTGATCCTGAGGACGCGCACCGACAGGTCACGGGTCTCCCCGGCCGCACATCCACAGACGCAGCCGTCAGGGCAGGGGATGTGGACGACCCCTACGTCAGTGCCCCGCACCACGGAGCAGTGACCGACCCTGTGGGCGTGGAACCGTCGAGGAGCGGCGTCACCAGCTAGTCAGTGCTCCCGTGGGCGGGGCAGTGACGTAGCCCGTGGATGGGGCTCGCGGGGTCGGGGGTGCCCGGCCGCTACGTCAGTGCTCCGGTGGGTGGGGCAGTGACGTAGCCCGTGGGTGGGGCTCGCGGGGTCGGGGGTGCGCGGCCGCTACGTCAGTGCTCCGGTGAGTGGGGCAGTGACGTAGCCCGCGGGTGGGGCTCGCGGGGTCGGGGGTGCCCGGCCGCTACGTCAGTGCTCCCGTGGGCGGGGCAGTGACGTAGCCCGTGGGTGGGGCTCGCGGGGTCGGGGGTGCGCGGCCGCTACGTCAGTGCTCCGGTGAGTGGGGCAGTGACGTAGCAGGCGCCGAGCTCAGGTGCTCAGCCAGAGGTCTTGGCGCGGACCTGGCGCTTGATGCGGCCGAGCATGGCTACCATGCCGCGCATGCGCAGGGGTGACACCGCCTCGGCGAGGCCGAAGCGCATGGGGGCGTCGTCGGGGACGGCCAGCACCTCGGCGGCCGAGAGGCCGTCGAGCCCCTCGTGGAGGATGCCGGCGAAACCGCGGGTCGTCGGAGCCTCGGCGGGAGCGTCGAAGAAGAGGCTGACGACGCGGTCGTCGAGCGAGGTGCCGTCCGCGACCTCGACCGTGAGGAACAGCGGCGACTGGCACTCGTCGACCCGCTCGAGCTGGTCGAGGTGGCCGGCATACCGCTCGGGCAGTCCCGGCAGCTCGTCACTGAACTCGAGCAGCAGCTGCAGCTTGAGGTCGTTGCTCGCCGAGCGGAAGTCCTCGACGATCTCGGCGAGGGAGGCCGGCAGTGGGGTGTCGCTCACGAGAGGCTCCTGACTCGCGTCCGGGTCACTTCTCGATCGGCACGCGCACGGCGTTGCCCCACTCGGTCCACGAGCCGTCGTAGTTGCGCACCGCCTCGAAGCCGAGCAGGTGCGTCAGGACGAACCACGTGTGCGAGGAGCGCTCGCCGATCCGGCAATAGGCGACGACGTCGTCCGAGGGCGCGAGGCCCTGCTCCTCGAGGTAGATCGCCTCGAGGTCCTCCCGCGACTTGAACGAGCCGTCCTCGGCGGCGGCGCGCGCCCACGGCACCGACTTCGCGCCGGGGATGTGACCGCCGCGCATGGCCCCCTCCTGGGGGTAGTCGGGCATGTGGAGCAGCTCGCCGGAGTACTCGCCGGGGGAGCGGACGTCGACGAGCGGCTTGCCGATGTGGGCGAGCACGTCGTCCTTGAAGGCGCGGATCGGCGCGTCGTCACGCTCGGCCACGGGGTAGTCCGCCGTCGCCGGCGACGTGACGTCGCGGGTGAGCTCGCGGCCCTCTGCGACCCACTTGGCGCGGCCGCCGTCGAGCAGGCGGACGTCCTCGTGTCCGAAGAGGCTGAAGACCCACAGGGCGTATGCCGCCCACCAGTTGCTCTTGTCGCCGTAGATGACGACGGTCGTGTCGCGGCTGATGCCGCGCCGGCCCATCACCTCGGCGAACCGGGCGCCGTCGACGTAGTCGCGCGTCACCGGGTCGTTGAGGTCGACGTGCCAGTCGATCTTGAGCGCGCCCGGGATGTGGCCCGTGTCGTAGAGGAGGACGTCCTCGTCGGACTCGAGCAGCACGATGCCGTCCGGGCCACCGATGCCACCGGCTGCGACCTGCTCCGCGAGCCACTCCGTCGTGACGAGGCGCTCGGGGTGGGCGTAGGCGGAGATCTTCGTGTCTTCAGCGCTCATGACCCCATCGTGTCACGCGGGGCCGAGCCTCTCACACGTGGTCGAGGCGCCCGAGGTCGTCGCGACAGCGCCGCTCGAACTCGCCGAGCTCGGCGATGGCGTCCTGCACGTCTCTCAGGCGCTGCTCGAGGTCGGTGCGGCGCTCGTCGATCTGCCCGAGGACGTACTCGAGCTGGGTCCGCCGCCCACGCGGGGCGTCGAAGAGGTCGATGATCGTGCGGATCTCCTCGAGCGGGAAGCCGAGCCGCTTGCCGCGCAGGATGAGGCCGAGGCGTGTGCGGTCGCGGCGGTGGTAGACGCGCTGCGTGCCGCGACGCTCGGGGGAGATGAGCCCGAGGTCCTCGTAGTGGCGCACCGTCCGGTGGGTGACGTCGAACTCCTCGGCCACCTGGGCGATGGTCCAGGTCTCGCCGGTCCGCGAGGACGGGCGCCCCGTCGACGCGGTCGCGGTGTCGCTTGTCATGAGGTCGATAGTGCTTTACGTTTACGTCAACGTCAAGCACGCGTCACGAGCGCGTGATGGCCGCCACCACCCTTCAGGAGAACAGCGATGTTCGAGCTCAGCCAGGACCACGAGGACTTCCGGATGGTCGTCCGCGACTTCGCCGAGAAGGAGGTCGCGCCCCACATCGCCAAGTGGGACGCCGCCGCCCACTTCCCGGCCGACCTCGTGCCGAAGATGGGTGACCTCGGGCTGTTCGGGCTCGTCGTGCCTGAGGAGTACGGCGGCGCGGGAGACTCCGGCGACTTCACGAGTCTCTGCGTCGCCATCGAGGAGCTCGGGCGGGTCGACCAGTCGATCGGCATCACGTTGTCCGCGGGCGTGGGCCTCGGCATCAACCCGATCCTCACCTACGGCACCGGGGAGCAGAAGCAGCGTTTCCTGCCCGACCTCGTCGCGGGCCGCGCCCTCGCCGGCTTCGGCCTCACCGAGCCCGAGGCCGGCTCCGACGCCGGAGCGACCCGCACGCGTGCGGTCCGTGAGGGGGACGAGTGGGTCGTGAACGGCGCCAAGGCCTTCATCACGAACTCCGGCACCGACATCACGTCGGTCGTCACCGTGACTGCACGCACCGGCACCAACGAGGACGGCTCGCCCCGGATCTCGGCGATCATGGTGCCCGCCGGCACCCCCGGCTTCGTCGTCGAGCCGGCCTACCACAAGCTCGGTTGGCACGTCTCCGACACCCACGGCCTCACCTTCGAGGGCTGCCGCGTCCCCGCCGACCACCTCCTCGGCGAGGAGGGGGAGGGCTTCAAGCAGTTCCTCAAGACCCTCGACGACGGCCGCATCGCCATCTCGGCGCTCGCCGTCGGCTGCGCCCAGGCCTGCCTCGAGCTCGCCACCGACTACGCGAAGACCCGCATCGCGTTCGGCCGCCCCATCAGCGTCAACCAGGGCGTGTCCTTCCAGCTCGCCGACCTCGCCGTCATGGTCGAGGGTGCCCGCCTGCTGACCTACAAGGCTGCCTGGCTCAAGGACGAGCTCCACGCCGGCAAGCGATCGGTCAAGGAGGTCAAGCAGGCCGCCGCCATCGCCAAGCTCTACTCGACCGAGGCCGCCGTCACCGCCACCCGGATCGCGACGCAGGTCTTCGGCGGCAACGGCTTCATGGAGGAGTACCCCGTGGCCCGCTTCTACCGCGACGCCAAGATCCTCGAGATCGGCGAGGGCACCTCCGAGGTCCAGCGCATGCTCATCGCCCGTGGTCTGGGGCTGCCCGCATGAACGAGGCCGCAGCGAGCCCCAGCTCGCAGGGCGACCCGCGCGTGGCCGACGTCCGGGCCCGGCTCGCGACCGCCCACGCGGCGTCGGCGGCCGCGCCCGAGAAGGCCCAGGCCAAGCTCGACGCGCAGGGCAAGATCTACGTCCGCGACCGCATCGCCCTGCTCTTCGACGAGGGCTCCTTCGTCGAGGACGGCCGCTACGCCAACGCCCTGCAGCCGGGGCTGCCGGCCGACGGCGTCGTCACGGGCCGGGGCACCGTCGACGGCAGGGCCGCGATCGTCATCGCCAACGACCCCACCGTCAAGGCCGGCTCCTGGGGAGCCCGGACCGTCGAGAAGATCGTCCGCGCCACCGAGATGGCGCTGCGCGAGGAGCTTCCGGTCTTCTGGTTCGTCGACTCGGCAGGCGCCCGCATCACCGACCAGGTCGAGATGTTCCCCGGTCGCCGCGGCGCGGGCCGGATCTTCCACAACCAGGTCGCGCTCTCGGGCAAGGTGCCGCAGATCTGCTGCCTCTTCGGCCCGAGCGCCGCCGGCGGGGCCTACATCCCCAGCTTCTGCGACCTCATCATCATGGTCGAGGGCAACGCCTCGATGTACCTCGGCAGCCCGCGCATGGCCGAGATGGTCGTGGGGGAGAAGGTCTCGCTCGAGGAGATGGGCGGCGCCCGGATGCACTGCACCGTCTCCGGTGTCGGTGACCTGCTCGCCCACGACGACGCCGAGGCCATCGAGCTGGCCAAGCTCTACTTCTCCTACGTCCCCGGCAGCTGGCGCGACCACCCGCCGACGTATGCCGCCGAGGAGCCCGCGACGCCACTGACCCGCGAGACCGTGCCCGAGCGGGAGTCGGTCCCCTTCGACGTCCACGAGGTCATCGACGGTCTCGTCGACGACGACTCCTTCTTCGAGCTCAAGCCCCTGTGGGCCGCCGAGCTCGTCATCGGCTTCGGCCGCCTCGAGGGCCAGACCGTCGGCATCGTCGCGAACAACTCGATGGTCAAGGGCGGCGTGCTCTTCACCGACAGCGCCGACAAGGCCGCGCGCTTCATCTGGCTGTGCGACGCCTTCAACATCCCGCTCGTCTACCTCGCCGACGTGCCCGGCTTCATGATCGGATCCGAGGTCGAGCGCGGCGGCATCATCCGCCACGGCGCCAAGATGGTCAGCGCCGTCTCGTCCGCGACCGTGCCGCAGTTCTGCGTCGTCGTGCGCAAGGCCTACGGCGCCGGGCTCTACGCCATGGGCGGGCCCGGTTTCGGACCCGACGCGACCATCGCGCTGCCGACCGCGCGCATCGCGGTGATGGGACCGGAGGCCGCCGTCAACGCCGTCTACGCCAACAAGATCGCCGAGATCGCCGACCCGGACGAACAGGCACGATTCGTCGCAGACCGCCGCCGGGAGTACGAGGAGGACGTCGACATCGAGCGTCTCGCGGCCGACCTCGTGCTCGACTCGATCATCGAGGCCGATGAGCTGCGCTCGGACCTGGTGCGCCGACTGGCCTATGCTTCCCGGCGTGACCGTCACTTCAGCGAGCGCCGACGCGCCGTCCCGCCGGTCTGAGCCGCGCCTCGGTCACCAGCTGGAGCACCCGGACCGCGACCTCGAGCGGAAGCAGCCGTTCTGGCGCCGCTTCCCGGTGTGGTTCCCGTTCGCCGTCTTCGGCATCTCCCGTCTCTTCGTCTGGGTCGCCGCGACCTACCTCTCGCGCTACCAGATCCCGCTGCCCATCGGGACGGCGAACATCCGCATCTTCTACCCCTCGCCCGCCGACCCCGGCTACGCCGCGGTCATGACGGGCTGGGACGGCCAGTGGTACCGCGTCATCGCCGAACAGGGCTATCCCGCCGTGCTGCCCCGCGTCGGCTGGGGCGGCATCGACATGAACCCGTGGGCCTTCTTCCCGGTGTTCCCGATGACGGCCGGCCTCATCATGACGGTGACGGGCCTGCCCTTCGCCGTCGTGGCGCCGACGCTCTCGATCGTCATCGGCTTCGCGGCGATGCACGTCCTCTTCAAGCTCGTCGACCAGGCCGTGGGCCGCTGGGAGGCGATCGTCGCCGTCGTCGCGACCTGCTTCTTCATCGCGTCGCCGGCCTTCTCGGCCTCCTACACCGAGTCGACCGCCCTGCTGGGGGTCGTCACCGTCCTGTGGCTGCTGCGCCGGCGGCAGTACTGGTGGGTCGCCCTGGCGCTGCTCGTGCTCTCCCTCAGCCGCAACGTGGTCATCGCCATGGTGCCCGTCATCATCGCCCACGCGGTCGTCCGCTGGCGGCAGGGTGACGAGGGGGAGCACCCGGTGCGCCTGCGCGTCGCGCTGGGAGCGCTCGCGGCATACGCTGGCGCCCTGACCTTCCTCTGGCCGACGATCGTGACGATCGCGACCGACACGCCGAACGCGTACAACGACACGATGCTCGCCTGGAACATCGAGACGAAGATCAAGCTCTACCTGTGGTGGAACCTGCTCTACGACTACTGGGGCGTCGTCGGACAGGTCGCGGGCGTGCTCGGCATCGCGGCGTTCACGTGGTTCATGCTGACGAAGAACTCGTGGCGCTGGGGCCCGGAGATCTGGGGCTGGGCGGGCGCCTACCCGGCCTACATCGTCCTCGTGACGAGCACGACGCCCAGCAGAGTGCGCTACGCCCTGCTGGCCTTCCCGATGACGCTCATCATCGCGTGGTTCCTCAAGCTGCGGTGGTGGCGGCGCTACCGCTACTGGCTGCTCGGGCTCATCGTCGTCATCGGCGCCGCCCAGATGTGGTGGTGGACCGAGCACTACCTCGTCATCGAGAACCTCACCGACGACCTCTACCCCTGACGGGCCCTGGTCACTCGGCCTCGCGACGGAGCCTGCCGACGACGTCGAACCACTCGATGCCGGCGTCGGCCAGCAGATCGCGCAGCAGCGGGAGCGACAGGCCGACGACGTTGTGGTGGTCACCCTCGACAGCCGTGACGAACGCTCCGCCCAGACCGTCGATGGTGAAGGCCCCGGCCACCGTGAGCGGCTCGCCCGTGGCGACGTAGGCCTCGATCTCCTCGTCGGAGAGCGTCGCGAAGTGGACGGTCGTCGACGCCGTCGCGCCGAGCGTCGCCCCGCCGCTGCCGCGTTCGTCGACGAGCCAGTGCCCCGTGTGCAGCACCCCTGACCGGCCTCGCATCCGGCGCCACCGGGACACGGCCTCGGCGGCGTCACCCGGCTTGCCGTGGACCTCACCGTCGAGCTCGAGCACCGAGTCGCAGCCGAGCACGACCACCCCGGCGTCGACCCGGGCCGCGACGTCCTCGGCCTTGGCGCGCGCGAGGAGCAGCGCGATGTCGGCGGGTTCGAGCGGGCCGTAGCGGTCGGTGGCCTCGGCGACGGTGAGGTCCTCGTCGACCTCGCTCACGACGACGACCGGCTCGATGCCGGCGGAGCGGAGCGTCGCGCGGCGAGCGGGCGACGCGGAGGCGAGGACGATCTGGACGGCGGGCACGTCGGGGAGGGGGCTCGGCGGCATGACGCCATGGTAGGCGGCACGCCCGCGGGTGGAAGGCCGACGGCGCCGCCCCCCATGGGGAGCGGCGCCGTCGGCCGTCTGCGCGGGACCGACGTCAGCCGATCGCTGCCGTCTGAGCCGAGTAGATCGACTTCGTGAGGTAGCCGGACTTCGCGCCCGTGACGCGGACCTTGACGTAGGTGCCCTTGTCGGTGGTCGTCAGCTTGTACGTCTTGGCCGTGGCTCCCGAGATCGCCGTGCCCGAGCGGTACCACTGGTAGGTCAGGGTCGTCGGGGTCGGGCTCCACGTGCCGGGGTTGGCCGTCAGGGTGTAGCCGACCCGCTGCGTGCCCGACAGTGTCGGGGTCGGCGCGGTGAAGACGGCGAGGACGGCGGTCGTGGCGGCTGACGTGCGCGCCGTCGTGAGGTAGCCGCTCTTGCTGCCGGTGACCCGGACGGTGATCGTCTTGGTCTGGTCGGTGGTCGTGAGCTTGTACGTGCTCGCCGTGGCACCCGAGATCGCGACGCCGGAGCGGTACCACTGGTAGGCCAGGGTGACCGGTGCCGGGCCCCACGTGCCGGGCACGGCCGTCAGGGTGTAGCCGACGGCCTTGGTGCCGCTGATCGTCGGTGTCGGTGCCGTCAGCGCGCCCAGGACCGCCGTCGTCGCCGCGGAGGTCCGGGCGACCGTCGTGTAGCCGCTCTTGCTGCCGGTGACCCGGACGGTGACCGTCTTGGTCTGGTCGGTGGTCGTGAGCTTGTACGTGCTCGCCGTGGCACCCGAGATCGCGACGCCGGAGCGGTACCACTGGTAGGCCAGGGTGACCGGTGCCGGGCCCCACGTGCCGGGCACGGCCGTCAGGGTGTAGCCGACGGCCTTGGTGCCGCTGATCGTCGGTGTCGGTGCCGTCAGGGTTCCGGCGACCACGGCCGCGGTCGCCGCGGAGGTCCGCGAGACGCTCGTGTAGCCGGCCTTGCTGCCCGTGACTCGGACCGTGATCGTCTTGCCGAGCTCGGTCGCCGTCGGGGTGAAGGTGCTCGCCGTGGCACCGCTGACGGCGACGCCGCCCGCGAGCCACTGGTAGGCGAGGCTGACCGGTGCCGGACCCCAGGTCCCCGGCGCCGCGGTGAGCGCCGTGCCGACACGAGCCGTGCCCGTGACCGTCGGGGTCGCGGCCGTGAGCGTGCCCGCGGTGACGACGGGTCCGGTGGCGGCCTGCTGGAGGCTGCCGTTGGTCTCCGTCCAGCCGGCCATGCGGAGGGTGACCCGCTTGCCGACCATGTCGCTCGTGACGGTCAGCGGCTGGACGCCGCCGTAGTCCGTCGGACGCGGGACGCCGCCGACGACCCAGGTGTAGGTCGGGTACCAGTCGTCGGCCGGGCTGATCGTGCCGTGGCTCGCCGTCAGCGTGGATCCCACGACGCCGGTGCCCGAGATGGTGAGCGGGCTCGACAACGTGGCGGCCGAGGTGCGGACCTCGACGCCGTTCGACAGGAGCTGGGCGGTGCGGTACCCCGCGAGGGTGCCGGTGACCCGGGCCGTGACGTAGGCGCCGGCGAGGTCGCTCGTCAGCGTGAAGCTCGGGCCCGTGGCGCCGGGGATGGCGACGAGGCCCCCATTGCCCTTGGCGCTCATCCACTGGTAGGACAGGGCCACTCCTGAGGGTCCCCAGGCTCCGGCGTCGACGCTGAGCGTGCTGCCCACCGACCCGGTGCCGCTCACGAACGGCTCGCGGGCGGTCAGGCCCTTGCCCGCGACCGGCAGCACCAGGGTCAGCTCACGTCGCCGCGTGTCGGTGGTCACCGTGAAGGGCGTCGCCGTCTCGAGGGTGGCCGCGTCGTCGTAGCACCGGTCCTGGTAGCGGGTCGCGGGAGCCCAGTCCTGGTACCACGTGTCGTAGACGCAGATCTTGTACGTCGTGCCGACGTCGGTGCCCTCGGCGAAGGTGCCGTCGGCCCCGGTGAGCAGGGGGCCGTACTGCCGGCCGAACCAGTCGCCCTCGGTGGGGCGGTACTCGTAGAGGTTCCAGTTGATGTTCTGGAGCGGGGTGCCTGCGGCGTCCGTGACCGTGACGACGACGCCGGTCCAGGGGTCGAGGACGAAGTTCACGCCCGTGACGGTGGCGCCGGCAGGCACCGACCAGTCGACGTAGTCGGGCGTGCTCGCGGTGCCGTTCCAGCTCTCGCCCTCGTAGAGGTGCTGGCCCGAGGTGTCCTCGGCGTGCAGGTTGCTCGGGCCGGCCTCGACACCGGTGAGCGTGAAGGTGCCATCGCTAGCCGGGGTGGCCGTGACGACCTGCCCACCCGTGCTCTTGGAGACGCTGACCTCGGCGGCCTGGACGGGCTGGCCGAGGATGTTCCGGACCGTGCCCTTGATCGTCGAGCGACGGTCGAGCCGGATGTCGGCGACGGTCGGGGTGGCGCCGGCGGTGACCTCGGCCGCGTCCTCGAAGCTGCCCTTGTCGAGATACCACTCGATGCCCCACTGCGAGGCGCACGTCATGGTGCCCCAGCAGCCCGCCTGGATCTTGTACGGGCCCGGCGAGCCGAACGTCGCCGTGTAGGTGCCATCGCTGCTGAACGTCACCGAGCCGGCGTAGTCGTAGTCGGCGTCGTAGATCCAGAGACCCGCGTCGGGAACGCCGACGACGGTGCCGGTCGACGACAGTCCGGTGACCCTGCCCGTGATGGTGTAGGTGGCGGCGCTGGCGGACGGGGCTGCCAGCGGCAGCAGCCCGAGCGCGACGGTGGTGGCGGTCAGCACGGTCAGGAGGCGGCGCGCAGCACGGCGCGCGATCGTCCCCCGGGCCCGGCCGACCGCAAGGCGGTGGCTGAACACTGTTGTCTCCCCTGTGTGAGCTGTGTCGGCGCCCGCGCTGTCGTCGGACGCGACGTCAGCATAGGTGCGTGTCGACACGGTGACCATGGGGAGCGGTGCCCGGGACGCAGGAAGCCCCCGACCGGCTGGGTCGGGGGCCTCCTGAGACCGTCAGATCTCCTGCAGCACCGCGCCGCGGAGGGTGTTGAGGCCGACGCCGCCGATGTCGAGGGCGCGACGGTGGAAGGCCTTGAGGTCGAAGGCGTCGCCCTCGCGCTGCTTGACCTCGTCACGCAGCTGCAGCCACAGTCGCTCGCCGATCTTGTAGCTGGGCGCCTGCCCCGGCCAGCCGAGGTAGCGGTTGAGCTCGAAGCGGAGGATCTTCTCGTCCATGAAGCCGTAGCGGGTGAGGTAGGCCCAGGCCTTGTCGTAGTCCCACGCGCCGCCACCGACCTCCTCGGGGGCGTCGAAGCCGCAGTGGACGCCGATGTCGATGACGACGCGGGCAGCCCGGAGTGACTGTCCCGCAAGCCAGCCCATCCGGTTGCCGGGGTCGTCCATGTAGCCGAGCTCGGCCATGAGCCGCTCGGCGTAGAGCGCCCAGCCCTCACCGTGACCCGAGGTCCAGGCCTCGAGGCGCCGCCACTTGTTGAGCAGCTCGGAGCGGTAGACCGTCTGGGCCACCTGCAGGTGGTGGCCCGGGACGCCCTCGTGGTAGACGGTCGTCAGCTCGTTCCACGTGCGGAACTCGGTGTTGCCCTTCGGCACCGACCACCACATCCGGCCGGGCCGGCTGAAGTCGTCGGACGGGCCGGTGTAGTAGATGCCGCCGGTCTGCGTCGGGGCGATCATGCACTCGATGCGCTGGACCGGCTCGGGGATGTCGAAGTGGACGTCCTTGAGGTCGGCGATGACCTCGTCGGCGCGCTCCTGCATCCAGGCCTTGAGCGCGTCGGTGCCGTGCAGGGCGTAGCGGTCGTCGGCGTCGAGGATCTCGACACCGCGCTGCACGCTCGCGCCGGCCTCGAGGCCCTCGGCGATCTCGCTCATCTGCGCGTGCAGGCTCGCGACCTCCTGCTGGCCCCAACGGTAGGTCTCCTCGAGGTCGACCGTGGCGCCGAGGAAGTAGCGCGACTCGAGCCGGTAGCGCTCGATGCCGCAGGCGTCGGCCTCCGGGGCGTGCGGCAGCAGCTCACGCTCCAGCCAGTCCGCGATGTCGCCGTATGCCGCAGCGGCCACCTTCGCGCCCTCGGCGAGCTGGTCCTTGACGTCGCCCGCGAGCGGCGCGTCCCCCACCGTCGCGTCGGTGACGACCTTGGCGAAGTAGCCGTCGTCGGCGACGAGGTCACGGGACTGCTCGGCGCAGGCCTCGACCTGGCGGCGCGGCGACACCTGTCCGCGCTCTCGCGCGAGGAGCAGCGACTCCTTGTAGCCCTCGAGCGCGGCCGGGATCTTCGTGAGTCGGACGGCGAAGGTGCGCCAGTGGTCCTCGGTCTCCTGCGGCATGAGGTCGAAGACGTCGCGCACGGCCTGGAGCGGCGACGCGAGGACGTTGAGGGACATCTCGTCAAGGCCGGCGGCATACCGGTCCTCGGAGAGCTGGAGGCGCTCGGTCATGGCGTCGACGGTGACCCGGTCGACGTCGTCGGTCGGGCTCGCGGCGGCGAGCCGGGCCAGCGTCGCCCGGCGCAGCTCGGAGGCGGCGGCGTTGCCGGCAGGGGAGAGGTCGTCGAGCTCCTCCTCGGCGCCGGGGACACCGAGGAAGGTCGCGTTGATGGGACTGAGGGCGACGGAGGCGTCGAAGTAGGTCTCCGCGATGCGGTCGACGTCGGTCTGGGGTCGCGCGGTCTGGGTGTTGGCGGTCACCCGGCGAACGTAATCCAGCCCGCGGTCACGTGCCAGTGCATTGTGGGCCCGGGGTGGAGCGGCCGGGACTCAGCCGTCCCCGTCGGACGAGCCGCCCTTGTCGCCGCCCTTGTCGCCGCCCGAGACGACGAGCACGACGATCCCGTCGGCCGTCGGGGTGCCGGCCGCGGGCCACGTCGCGATGACCTGGCCGCCGTCCCCGTCGGAGGGGACCGTGACCCGGGTGACGCGCACGTCCTCGCCGTCGATGGTCTTCTCCGCGTCCTTGGCGTCCGTGCCGACGAGACCGTCGGGGACGACGAAGGAGGAGTTGACCCGGTCGGGGGCGTGGCCGCGGCTCACGACGAGGGCGACGGTCTGCCCCTTCGTCATGGGCTGGCCCTCGGCGGGGTAGCTGCCCATGACCGCTCCGTCCGGCTGCGTGGAGCGCACGAGCACCCAGCGCACGTTGACGCCGAGCCCGATCAGCTCGTCGACCGCGGCATCGCGCTGCTGGCCGACGAGCCCGCCGGGGACGGTGCTGCCGTCGGACGGCGCGGCCGTCGTGGACGGCGGGGAGCTCGGCGTTCCGGAGGTCGCCGACGGGCGCCTGCCGGGGGCGGCCGCCGTCGGCGCGTCCGAGCCCGACAGCAGGACGTAGCCGAGGATCCCGACGAGGGCCACGACGGCGGCGAGGAGCACCCAGACGACAGGGCTCGGTCCGGACCTGCGCCGGTGTGCCGCGCCGCGCCGCGTCGCGGCCGGAACGGGCGTCGTCGGAGCGGTGCGCGCAACGCTCGACGGCACGCCGACGGTGGGCATCATCGCCGTGCTGGCGCCGGCGCCGCCGGCGGCGAGGTCGAGCACCGAGGTGGCCTCGCCGGCCGGCAGGGCGCGGGTGGCGGCGTCGGCGCGCGTCTCGTGACCGGACAGGGCGGCGGCCATCGCGTCGGCGTCGGCGTAACGGTCGGCGGGAGACTTGGCCGTGGCGCGGACGACGACCTCGTCGAGGTCGGCGGGGAGGTCGGCGACGCGCGAGCTGGGCAGCGGCACCGGCTCGTCGAGGTGGCGCATCGCGATCGCGACCGGGGTGTCGCCCTCGAAGGGCACCGAGCCGGTCAGCATCTGGAAGAGCAGGATGCCGAGCGAGTAGAGGTCGGACGACGGCGTCGTGGCCTCGCCACGGGCCTGCTCGGGGGCGACGTAGGCGGCCGTTCCCATGATGGTGCCGGTGTCGGTGAGCGAGGCCTGCCCGAGGGCCCGGGCGATGCCGAAGTCGGTCACCTTCACGGTGCCGTCGGAACGGACGATGACGTTGCCGGGCTTGACGTCACGGTGGACGACGCCGGCCCGGTGGGCGGCGCCGAGCGCCGCACAGACCTGCTCGGCGACGCGGACCGCGTCGCCGGGGGTGAGCCGGCCGTGCTCCCGGATCACGTGGGCGAGGTCCTGGCCCTCGGCATACTCCATGACGATGAAGTGGGAGTCGCCGTCGACGCCGTAGTCGTAGACCTGCGCGATGTTCGGGTGCGAGAGCGCGGCGGCGGTCAGGGCCTCGCGGCGGAAGCGCTCGACGAAGTCGGGGGAGTCGGCGAAGCCGGCGGCGAGCACCTTGACGGCGACGAGCCGACCCAGGCGGTCGTCGGTCGCGAGGTGGACCTCACCCATGCCGCCGACGGCGAGGCGCTCACGCAGGGAGTAGCGCTCGGCGATCCGGACGGTGGGGCTCGACTCGACAGACATGGGCAACGAGCGTAGGGCAGCGGGTCGGGTGACGGCCAACCGAAACGGGTCCCGCCTCAGCGCGGCAGGCCGGTGCGGCGCCACCCGCCGTTGCGGGCCGACGGCCCGACGAGCCGCCAGGACGGGTCGGACCAGGCCGAGCGGTCGTGCTCGGGAGCAGGCTCGTCCCCACCGACGGCGGACAGCACGGCGACGAGCGCCGCGACCTCCTCGGGCGTCGGGCGCCCGGAGACACGGATCGTGGGCGGGACGGGCCCCGCAGCGGACGTCGTGGGATCACTCACAGCGGGATGTTCCCGTGCTTCTTGGGCGGGAGCGTCTCGCGCTTGTTCTGCAGCGCGCGCAGGGCCCGCGTGACGTTCATCCGCGTGTTGGACGGGCTGATGACGGTGTCGATGTAGCCGCGCTCGGCCGCGACGTACGGGTTGGCCAGCGTCTCCTCGTAGTGCGTGATGAGCTCCTGGCGCTGGGCGTCGACGTCGCCACCCTGCTCAGCGGTGTGCTTGAGCTCCTTGCGGTAGAGGATGTTGACGGCCCCCTGCGCGCCCATGACGGCGATCTGGCCGGTCGGCCAGGCGAGGTTGATGTCGGCACCGAGGTGCTTGGAGCCCATGACGTCGTAGGCGCCGCCGTAGGCCTTGCGCGTGATGACGGTGATCTTGGGGACCGTGGCCTCGGCGTAGGCGTAGATGAGCTTCGCGCCGCGACGGATGATGCCGTCCCACTCCTGGCTCGTGCCGGGCAGGAAGCCGGGCACGTCGACGAACGTCAGCACCGGGACGTTGAAGCAGTCGCACGTGCGCACGAAGCGCGCGGCCTTCTCAGACGCGTCGATGTCGAGGCACCCGGCGAACTGCAGCGGCTGGTTGGCCACGATCCCGACCGACATGCCGTCGATGCGGGCGAACCCGGTGAGGATGTTGGGCGCGAAGAGCGGCTGCACCTCGAGGAACTCGCCGTCGTCGACGACGTGCTCGATGACCTGCTTCATGTCGTAGGGGACGTTCGGCGAGTCCGGGATGCACGTGTCGAGCCAGCGGTCGTCGTCGGTGACCGAGAGGTCGGCCTCACCCTCGCCGTAGGAGGGTGGGGTCTCGAGGTTGTTGCTCGGCAGGTAGGACAGGAGCGCCTTGACGTAGTCGATGGCGTCCTGCTCGTCGGTGCCCATGTAGTGCGCGACGCCCGACTTGCTGTTGTGGGTCAGGGCGCCGCCGAGCTCCTCGAAGCCGACGTCCTCGCCGGTCACGGTCTTGATGACGTCGGGACCGGTGATGAACATGTGCGAGGTCTGGTCGACCATGACGGTGAAGTCGGTGATGGCGGGGGAGTAGACCGCGCCGCCCGCGCACGGGCCCATGACGAGCGAGATCTGCGGGATGACGCCCGAGGCGCGGACGTTGCGGAAGAAGATCTCGCCGTAGAGGCCGAGGGAGACGACCCCCTCCTGGATGCGGGCGCCGCCGGAGTCGTTGAGGCCGATGACGGGGCAGCCGATCTTCATCGCGAAGTCCATGACCTTGACGATCTTCTCGCCGAAGACCTCGCCGAGGGACCCGCCGAAGACGGTGAAGTCCTGCGCGAAGATCGCCACCTGGCGACCGTCGACCATGCCGTAGCCCGTGACGACCCCGTCGCCGTAGGGACGGTTCTTGTCCTGGCCGAAGGTGTTGCTGCGGTGCCGGGCGTACTTGTCGAGCTCGATGAAGGTGCCCTCGTCGAGGAGCATCTCGATGCGCTCGCGGGCGGTCTTCTTGCCGCGGGCGTGCTGCTTCTCGACGGCGCGCTCCGAGCCGGCGTTGGCGACCTCGGCGACGCGCCGCTTGAGGTCGGCGAGCTTTCCGGCGGTCGTGCCGAGGTCGGGCCCGGGGCTCTCCGGCGACGTGCTGGTCGGCTGTTCTGCGACGGCGTGATCGGTGGCCATGCTCGGCACTCTAGCCTTGTGGACGTGCGCGATTCGCTCGACATCGAGACTGTGAGTGCGGCCTTGGTCACGTCCGGACGGCCGTGGCGCGGGGTGGAGTTCCACCCCGCCCTCGGGTCGACGAACACCCGCCTGCGCGAGCTGCTGACCGGCGCGGCCGAGCCGACGGGGGCGTATGCCGCCGGGCGGGCTCCTGACGACCGCGGGCTGTGGTGGGTCGTCGTCACCGACCACCAGACCGGCGGGCGCGGGCGTCTCGGCCGGGCCTGGACGGTGCCCGACCGGGCCTCGCTCGCCGTCAGCGTGGCCGTGCCGGTCACGGACCCGGGGCAGGCGGGCTGGATGCCGCTGCTCGCCGGGCTCGCGCTGTCGCGGGCCGTGCGCCGGGTGACGGAGTCCTCCGGGCACGCCCTCACGGCCAGGCTCAAGTGGCCCAACGACGTGCTCCTGGCCGACGACGGTGACCGCAAGCTGAGCGGCATCCTCTGCGAGCTCGTCACGCTCGGGTCCGGCGTCGGGGGGCAGGCGGTCGTCGTCGGCACCGGGGTCAACGTCGACCAGACCCGCGAGGAGCTGCCGGTCGACACCGCCACGTCCCTGGCGCTCGCCGGGGCCCGGGTGCGGCGCGAGGACGTGCTCGTCGCCTACCTCGACGAGCTGACGGCCGTGCTCGCCGGAGCGGGTGTCGGCACCGGCCCGTCGGGCGCGGACGGGGTGGAGGGGGTGGGCGGGGCGGCCGGGGCCGCCGGGGTGCGGACGGCATACCGGGAGGCCTGCTCGACCATCGGGCTCACGGTCCGGGTGCACCTGCCCACGGGGGTCGCGGTCGAGGGCACCGCGGTCGGCGTCGACGACGCCGGCGCCCTCGTCGTGCGCACCGACGACGGCGTGCGGACCTTCGCGGCCGGTGACGTCGTCCACGTCCGGCCCGCGGCCGGCGGACTGGCATGATCGGGCCATGACCGAGCCGGGCACCGAGGCCACCCAGGGCTCGAAGGGCGCAGAGGGCTCAGAGCCGGTCGGGCGGGCGAGCGAGGACTACACGGAGCGGCTGCTGGGGCGTCCGCTCGAGCTGCGCCGCCGCGAGGTGAGCCGCGGCGCCGAGGTCTCCCTGCTCTCGGCGCGCAAGTTCTGGCACGCCCTGGGCTTCCCCGTCGTCGACACCGACGACGAGCTGTTCACCGAGGCCGACCAGAAGGCGCTCGCCGCCGTCGCGGGCATCGTGCGAGACGGTCTGCTCGACGAGCCCACGGCGCTCGCCATGACCCGTGCCTTCGCGCGTTCGGCCGACCGCCTCGCCGGCTGGCAGTCGCAGCTCATCGCCGAGGCCGTCGAGAACCACATGACGGCGGCGCTGGCCGACGAGGGCGACGACGACGAGCACGAGTCGCGCTCGGTCCCTAGCCTCGAGACCGCCACCGAGACCGCGAAGCGCCTCGCCGTGCTCACCGACCGCCTCGAGCCGCTCCTCGTCTACGCCTGGCGCCGGCACCTGTCGGCCACCGTCGCGCGCATGCTCGCCGACGCCGACCCGGAGTCCTACGGCATGACGAAGATGCGCTCGGTGGGCTTCGCCGACCTCGTCAACTTCACGGCGCTCGTGCGCCGCATGTCCGAGCGCGACCTCGCCCGACTCGTGTCGCGCTTCGAGGCGCTCTCGGCCGACGTCATCACGGCCCACGGCGGCCGTCTCATCAAGACCGTCGGCGACGAGGTGCTCTTCACGACGATGGGGGCCGCACCCGCCGCGGCGATCGCGCTCGACCTCGTCGAGACGATGACCGACGACGACGTGCTGCCGGACGTGCGGTGCGGGATGGCGCGCGGCCCGATCATCTCGCGCCTCGGCGACGTCTTCGGCACCACCGTCAACCGCGCCTCGCGCCTGACCGCCGTGGCCCAGGCCGGCAGCGTCCTCGTCGACGCGACGATGGCGCGAGAGCTCGCGAGCCTCTCCGGGTTCGAGCTGACGGGGCAGCGCCGGCGCATCCTGCGCGGCGTCGGGCCCGTCACGCCCTCGCTGCTCCGCCGTGCGACGTCGGCCGGGCGCCGCTCCGTCTCGGGCGAGCCGCTCCCCGACACCACCCACCGAGCCACGTCGCGCACCGACGCGTGACCCCCGAAGGAGACCAACGCATGCCGTCAGAGCCGACCGCAGCCGACGCCACCGCGAGCGCGGGGTCGGGGCAGCCCGCCCTCGTGCGCGTCGAGCGCTTCGAGGACCCCGAGCTCGCCCACGTCGCCGAGATCGTCCTCGACCGACCCGAGGCGATGAACGCCGTGTCGACGGCGATGGCCCGCGCCATCGCGGCGGCGACGGCTCAGGTCGCGGCGGACGAGTCGGTGCGCTGTGTCGTGCTGACCTCGAGCCACGCTAAGGCGTTCTGCGTCGGCGCCGACCTCAAGGAGCGCAACGCCTTCTCGGACGCGGACCTCATGGAGCAGCGCCCCGTCGCCCGGGCGGCCTACGGCGGCGTCCTCGACCTGCCGGTGCCGGCCATCGCCGCCGTCGACGGCTTCGCGCTCGGGGGTGGCTTCGAGCTGGCCCTGTCGTGCGACCTCGTCGTCGCCGGCGAGGGCGCCGTCGTCGGGCTGCCGGAGGTCAGCGTCGGTGTCATCCCGGGGGGCGGTGGCACCCAGCTGCTCGTGCGTCGGGTCGGGTGGTCGCGCGCGGCGAGGGCCATCTTCACGGCCGCGCGCCTCCCGGCCGCCGAGGCCCTCGAGCTCGGCGCGGTCGACGAGGTCGTCCCGGCCGGCGCCGCGCGTGACCGGGCCCTCGAGCTGGCCCGGACGATCGCGGCGAACTCGCCGATCGGGCTGCGAAACGCCAAGCGGGCCATGCGTCTCGGCGCCGACGTGGGTCTCGACGCGGGCCTGGAGATCGAGGACGGCTGCTGGCGCGCGACGGCGTTCTCGGGCGATCGCCGCGAGGGTGTGGCCGCCTTCGCGGAGAAGCGGCGCCCGGTCTGGCCGGGTCGCTGAGGCCCCATCTGCCGTGTCGCGGGGGCGTCAGGGTGCGAATCGGGCCGTTGTCGATAGGCTCACGACGGTCGGTGCACCCCCGGGCCGGCAGATCCTGAGGACGGTGACATGACCCGAGTGCTCCTGGCGGAGGACGACCCAGCCATCTCCGAACCGCTGGCGCGTGCGCTGCGGCGAGAAGGCTACGACGTCGACGTGCGCGAGGACGGTGTCGCTGCGCTCGACGGTGCCAAGGAGAACCCCGACCTCGTGCTCCTCGACCTCGGCCTGCCGAAGATCGACGGGCTCGAGGTGTGTCGCCGCATCCGGGCCGAGGGGCGCGCGATCCCCGTCCTCATCCTCACGGCCCGCGCCGACGAGGTCGACACGGTCGTGGGGCTCGACGCCGGGGCCGACGACTACGTCACCAAGCCCTTCCGTCTCGCCGAGCTGCTCGCGCGGGTGCGGGCGCTGCTGCGGCGCACCCCCACCGAGGTCGTCGCCTCCGGTGAGCTCGTCCGCATCGACTCCGACGGGCGTCGCGCCTGGTTCAAGGGTGAGGAGCTGCAGCTGACGGCCAAGGAGTTCGACCTGCTGCGGGTGCTCGTGCGCGAGCAGGGCAAGGTCGTCTCTCGCGAGCAGCTCATGCGCGAGATCTGGGACACCGCGTGGTTCGGGTCGACGAAGACCCTCGACATGCACATCTCGGTGCTGCGCCGGAAGCTCGGCGACGACGCGACCTCCCCGCAGTACATCGCCACGGTGCGTGGTGTCGGCTTCCGCTTCGAGCGTCCCCAGGTCGACTGACCGTGCGCCGGGTGCTCGACCGGATGGCGCTCGTCGGGGCAGTCGTCTGCGCCGGGCTCTTCGTGCTGCTCTCGACGGTGGTCGTCGTCTGGGCGGTGACGCAGCAACCCGGCACCGTCACCGCGTGGATCGCCTCGGAGCCCTCGGTCGGGATCGCCCGGTTCGGTGCGGTCATGCTCGGGGTCGGTGCGCTGAGCGGCGCCGCCGCCTACCTCGCCACCTCGGGCACCCGGGCCCACGTCGAGCGGTCCTCCCAGGAGCTCGTCCACCTCGCCACCCGCTTCGCGGCCGGTGAGGCCCGTCTGACGCCGGTGCACTCCGACATCGACGAGATCGACCACGTGTCGGGCGTCATGACCCGTCGGGCCCACGACATGACGAAGTCGCTCGCGGCCGAGCGTGACTTCGCCGCCGACGCCTCGCACCAGCTGCGCACCCCGCTCACGGCCCTGCTCATGCGCCTCGAGGAGATCTCCGAGACCGATGACGCCGAGGTCGTCAAGGAGGAGGCGACGATCGCGATCGCGCAGGTCGAGCGGCTGACCCGGGTCGTGGACGACCTGCTCGGCCGCACCCGCGGATCCGGTGGGCCGTCGCCGGCCGTGTCGCTCGACTCCGTCATCGCCGCCCTCCAGCGCGAGTGGCAGCCCGCCTTCGAGCAGGCCCGCCGGTCGGTGCGGGTGCGCGGCGAGCGCGGCCTCTTCGTCCGGTCGACGCCGGTCGCGCTGTCCCAGGTGCTCTCGACGCTCCTCGAGAACTCCCTCGTGCACGGTCGGGGCACCGTCGACGTGCACGCGCGCCGCTCCGGCCCGTCGGTCATCGTCGAGGTCAGCGACCAGGGCGACGGCGTGCCCGCCGCGATGGCCCCCCACATCTTCGAGCGCTCGGTCAGCAGCGGCGCCGGTGGCAGCACCGGTCTGGGTCTGGCCCTCGCGCGCGACCTCGCCGAGTCCAACGGCGGTCGCCTCGACCTCGTCCAGGCCCAGCCGGCACGCTTCGCGCTCTTCCTCTCCGAGGCCGAGACCGACTGAACGCCCACGGGACCCCCTACCGGCCGGGGTAGGGTGCCCCGGTGAGGCGCCTGCATGAGTTCCTGTTCGTGCGCCACCGGCACAACTGGCTGCTGCTGCTCCGGTTCGGAGCCGTTGGCGCCTCGGGCGTGCTCGTCAACCTCCTCACCCTCGTCGTCGTCAAGAAGCTCGGACCGAGCTTCGACCAGGCGATCGTCGGCGTGCCGGGCACCGAGTTCAACGTCCGCTGGTACCACGTCTACTCGACCATCGCCTTCCTCGTCGCCAACCTCTGGAACTTCCAGCTCAACCGCACGTGGACGTTCCGCACGAGCAAGCACGCCCGCTGGTGGCACGAGTACTGGCCGTTCCTCGCCGTGGGTCTGCTCGGCCAGGTCATCGGCCTCGTCCTGCTGACGCTGCTCATGCACCTCGACTCACCGATCCACCTCTCGCCCACGGTGCTCGACGACTCCACGGGCTTCCGCACCCGGCTCTACTGGGCGCAGCTCATCGTCATCGCCGTCGTCACCCCCGTCTCGTTCGTGCTCAACAAGCTGTGGACCTTCGCCGCCGTGCGCGCCCACCACCCCGACCTCGCCGATCCCAGCCACGTCGAGGCGGTGCTCTCCGACGAGGGCGAGGAGCTGCCGGAGCCGAGCGACGCGGACCGGAGGGCCGGCGCCGTCCCGGGCCGCCACGACCCGCTCGGCTGACGACGGCTACGCTTGGGCGTCGTGACCCAGCCGAAGCGCGCCCCCGGAGGATTCCCCGTCGTCGGCGTCGTCGGCGGCGGACAGCTCGCCCGCATGATGCAGGGCCCAGCGGTCGAGCTCGGCGTCCAGCTGTCGGTGCTCGCCGAGAGCGACACCGCGGCAGCGGCCCTCGTCGTGCCGAGCTCACCCGTGGGGGAGCACACCGACCTCGAGACGGTCCGCGCCTTCGCGCAGCACTGCGACGTCATCACCTTCGACCACGAGCACGTGCCGCCGGCCGTGCTCGAGGCGCTCGAGGCCGACGGCGTGGCCATCCACCCCACGCGCGCCGCCCTCAACTTCGCCCAGGACAAGCTCGCGATGCGCGAGCGCCTCACCGCCCTGGGGATCGCGTGCCCCCGCTGGGTGCGGGCCACGACCGCCGAGGAGGTCACCGCCTTCGGTGACGACGTCGGCTGGCCGATCATCGCCAAGACCCCGCGGGGCGGCTACGACGGCAAGGGCGTGGCGGTCGCGTCCTCGGCGAGCGACCTCACGGACTGGATCTCGCGGATCGGCGAGCCCGGCCCGCTCGAGCACGGCCTGCTCCTCGAGGAGAAGGTCGACTTCGTCCGCGAGCTCGCCGTCCTCATCGCTCGCAGTCCGTCCGGCCAGGCCGCGGCGTGGCCCGTCGTCGAGACGGTCCAGACCGACGGGATCTGCACCGAGGTGCTCGCCCCCGCCCCGGCCCTCGACGCCGACCTCGCCTCGGTGGCCACCGAGGCCGCCCTGCGGATCGCCGGCGAGCTCGGTGTCACCGGAGTGCTCGCCGTCGAGATGTTCGAGGTGCGGCCCGGGACGGGCGGCACGTCCGCCTACGTCGTCAACGAGCTGGCGATGCGGCCGCACAACAGCGGCCACTGGTCCATGGACGGCGCCGTCACGGGGCAGTTCGAGCAGCACCTGCGCGCCGTGCTCGACCTGCCGCTCGGCGACCCCCGCCCCCGGGCGCCCTGGACCGTCATGGCCAACGTCCTCGGCGGCGACTACGAGCACCTCTACCCGGCCTACCGCCACATCATGGCTCGCGACCCCGGCGCCAAGGTGCACGTCTACGGCAAGGGGGTGCGCCCCGGCCGGAAGATCGGGCACGTGAACGTCAGCGGCCCCGACCTGGGCGAGGCCCGCGAGCGTGCCGGGCACGCCGCCGACTACCTCCGAGGAGTGATCACCGAATGACCGAGAGCCCCGCGCCCGTCGTCGGCATCGTCATGGGCAGCGACAGCGACTGGCCCGTCATGCGCGAGGCCGCCCGTGCGCTCGAGGAGTTCGGCATCCCCTACGAGGCGGACGTCGTGTCGGCCCACCGGATGCCGGACGAGATGATCGCCTACGGCCAGAACGCCGCCGAGCGCGGCCTGCGCGTCGTCATCGCCGGCGCAGGGGGAGCCGCTCACCTGCCCGGGATGCTCGCGTCCGTGACGCCGCTGCCGGTCGTCGGGGTGCCGGTGCCGCTGAAGTACCTCGACGGCATGGACTCCCTGCTCTCGATCGTCCAGATGCCGGCGGGCGTGCCGGTCGCGACCGTGTCGATCGGTGGCGCGCGCAACGCCGGACTGCTGGCCGCACGCATCGTCGGCACCGGCACCGACGAACTCGCCGCCGACGTGCGCGAGCGGATGGTCACCTTCCAGGCCGACCTGCGCGACCAGGCGCACGCCAAGGGGGCGTCGCTGCGCGATCAGGTCGCCCGCGGCCTCACGGACTGAGCCGTCGTCCCACCCCGCGGCGGCTGCGGACCGGGCTGCCCGCGTACGCCCGTCGTCAGTCCGGCTGCGCGAGGAAGCCGCGCACGGCGGCCGTGAACACGCCGGGCTGGTGGGCGTGGACGAGGTGTCCCGCGTCGATGCGCACGAGGCGGCCGTCGGCGACGGTCCCGGCCATCTCCGTGACGTGCTCGGCCGGCATCGGGCTGCTCGGACCGCCCCACACCACGAGCGTCGGGGCCGTGACCCCGGCGACCACGTGCGGCCAGTGCGGGTCGGGGTCGTCGATCTGGGCGCGCACCTGGAGCACCGCCTCCCAGTCGTAGGGGAGGTCGCCGCCGGGACGGTGCGCAGGACGCGGCTCGCGCGGGTGGGGGACGGGCACGTCCTCGAGGACGAGGCGCCGGACGAGATCGGGCCGACGGCTCGCGAGGAGGCACGCGACGAGGCCGCCGAGCGAGTGGGCGACGACGTCGACCGGTCGACCGGCCTCGGCCGCGAGGTCGGCGGCGACCACGACGAGGTCGTCGGCGAGCTCGGACAGCGCGTAGCTGCCGGGCCACGGGCTCGCGCCGTGACCGCGCAGGTCGACGGCGACGACGAGGCGGTCGTCCGCGAGGCCCTCGGCCACCTCGCCCCAGTCCGCCGAGGTGTCTCCCGTGGCGTGGACGAGCAGGACAGGCGGCAGACCGCCCGGCCCGCCCCAGCGCCGGGCGTGGAGCGCGACCGCAGCCACGGTCGGGTCAGTCGGTCACGGCCGACGCGCCGTCACCGGGCTGGATGCGGGGGTACTCGATCTTGGGGCAGGTGTCCATGACGACCGAGAGCCCGGCCGCCTCGGCGCGGGCGGCGGCGTCCTCGTCGACGACGCCGAGCTGCAGCCACAGCGCCTCGATGCCGAGCCGCTCCCGCTCCGCGATCGCCTCGTCGACGACCGCACCCACGCGCCTGCTGTTGACGAAGCAGTCGACGACCTTGACGACCGTGCCGTCCGGGATGTCGGCGAGGGTCTGGTGACCCGTCGCGCCGTGCACCGTGGCCGCGCTCGGGTGGACCGGGACGAGACGGATGCCGAGCTCGCGCTGGAGCCACAGGGAGACGCGGTAGGCCGTGCGGTCGGGGTTGTCACCGAGGCCGACGACGGCCCACGTGGCCGGGGTGTGCAGCAGGTCCCGGATGACGTCCGGGTCGTTGTGGTGGTGCGGACTCATGTCGCCATCCTCACACGCGTCGTCCCACCGATCGCGCCCGGATCGCGCCCGGATCGGACCCGGATCGCGCCCGGATCCCGCGCGCATCGCGCCCCGACGACGTCCAGCCGGCCGTGATTGGATGGCGGGATGCGATTCGGAATGTTCGTTCCCCAGGGCTGGCGTATGGACCTCGTCGGCATCGAGCCGGCCCAGCAGTGGGAAGCCATGGTCAACCTCGCCAAGCACGCCGACGACGGAGACGTCTTCGAGTCCATCTGGGTCTACGACCACTTCCACACGGTGCCGCAGCCGTCGGGTGAGGCGACGCACGAGGCGTGGTCGCTCATGGCCGCCTTCGGGGCCGCGACGAGCCGGGTGCGACTCGGCCAGATGTGCACGTGCATGGCCTACCGCAACCCCGCCTACCTCGCCAAGGTCGCCGCGACCGTCGACGTCATCTCGGGCGGCCGCACCGAGATGGGCATCGGCGCCGGCTGGTACGAGCACGAGTGGCGTGCCTACGGCTACGGCTTCCCCAAGGCCGGCGACCGCCTCGGCGCCCTGCGCGAGGGTGTCCAGGTCTTCCGCGACATGTGGACGACGGGCTCGGCCACGCTGGACGGAAAGTACTACCAGGTCGACGGCGCCCTCTGCGCCCCGCGGCCCCTGCAGGGCACGAGCCACCCGGGCAGCGCCCTCAACGGGATCCCGATGTGGATCGCCGGAGGCGGCGAGAAGGTGACGCTCAAGATCGCGGCGGAGTACGCCGACTACACGAACTTCGACGGCACCGCCGAGGGCTTCGACCACAAGAGCGCGATCCTCAAGGGCCACTGCAACGACCGGGGCCGCGACTTCGGCGAGATCGTGCGCTCGGCCAACTACAACGTCGTCATCGGCGAGACGGACGCCGACGTCGAGGACCGCCTCCAGTTCTACGGCGAGCTGCTCCGCAAGGGCGGTGTGGCCGACGACAAAGCCGCCGCGTCCGTGGAGGACCTCCGCAAGCAGCCCGCGGTGGGCACGCCGGACAAGATCGTCACGACCCTCAAGGACATGGAGGCCCGCGGGATGACGTATGCCATCACGTACTTCGCGGAGGCCGCCTACGACCGCTCGGGCATCGAGCTCTTCGAGCAGACGGTCGCTCCCGAGCTCAAGGGCTGACGGTCTTCGTGGCGCTCGGCTGGACGGCCTGCTACCAGGCCGTCCAGCCGCCGTCGACGGCGACGACCTGGCCGGTGACGTAGGCCGAGGCATCCGACGCGAGCCACGTGACGACACCGCGGAAGTCGTCCTCGGTGCCCATCCGGCCCAGGGGGGTCAGGCGCTCGTACCGCTCGACGAAGGCGTCGTCCTGGCCACGGGCGATGCCGCCGGGGGCAAAGGCGTTGACCCGCACCTCGGGGGCCAGCACGGTGGAGAGGTAGCGCGTCAGCTGGGCGATGCCGCCCTTGCTCGCGGCGTAGGCGGCGGGGTTGCCCATCCGGGTCCCCTCGTAGAGGCCCATGTTGGGCCCGACGAGCCCGTAGATGCTCGAGACGTTGACGACGCTCCCGTGTCCCGAGGCGCGCAGGAGGGGCGCGAGCTGCCGGGTCAGCGAGAAGGGCGCGGTGAGGTTGAGCGCCAGCGCCATCGCGAAGGCGTCGTCGGTCTGCTCGTCGAACGGGACGGCATACCCGGGGACCCCGGAGGTGCCGGTGAAGGCGGCGTTGTTGACGAGCACGTCACAGGCGCCGATGTCACGGACGGCATCGACGACGCGCGAGACTCCCTGCGGATCAAGGAGGTTGGCGCCGAGCGGCACGTGGGTGGCGCCGGGGAGCCCGTTCGCGGTCGCAGCGCAGACGGCCTCGTCGAGGTCGACGACGACGACGCGGGCGCCCGCGGTCGCGAGGGCGTCGGCGAGCACGCGGCCGAGCGGGCCGGCGCCTCCGGTGACGACCGCGGTGCGACCCTCGAGGGACGTGATGGGTGCGGTCGTCATCGGGACTCCTCCGTCGGGGCCTGGGCCGGCGCAGGGACGTCCAGCCAGGGCAGCGTGATGAGGCCGGCACCGATCAGGGCCTCGATGAGCCGGAACTCGTACTCGTCGTCGATCGAGAAGGCCTGCGCCTCGGGGATCTCGAGGCCCGCGTGGGTGCCCTCGTCGAACCACGAGGCCTCGAGGCGGCGCACGAAGTCGGCCCGCCAGAGGTAGAAGTTGCCGTTGATCCGGAGGAAGCGTCCGACGTCCTGGCGTCGGGTGATGCCGGTGCCGGCCTCGAAGTAGCGCGAGAGGGCGCCGGCGCGCCCGTCGTCGGGCCGCACCCCCACCCAGACGGGGTTGAAGGTGGGCTCGGAGACGCTGATGACGCCGTCGAGCGCCGGGTCGCCCGCGAGGCGCGTCACGGCCCCGGCGAGCTGGGCGGGCACGCGGGCCGGGCTCGTCGGGTCGAGCAGGAGCACGGCGTCGTAGGCGGTGCCCTCTTCGTGCTCGACCCACTCGAGGGCGTGCCGGACCACCGGGGCCATCGGGGTGTCGTCGGCCGCGAGCTCCGCCGGGCGCAGGAAGGGGGCGTCCCCGCCGTGGGCGCGCACGACGTCGGCGATCTCGGCCGAGTCGGTCGTCACGACGCAGCGCGTCACCTCCGGTGTCAGGGCTGCCGCGCGGACGCTGTGCGCGATGAGCGGCAGACCCCACATCGGGCGGATGTTCTTCCCCGGCAGGCCTTTCGAGCCACCGCGCGCGGGGATGACCGCCAGGACGCGGGGTGGACGGAGGTCGGTCACGAGGCGTCCTCGGGGTCGGTGTCGGTGGGGGCCGCTCGGACCCCGGCGGCACGGGCCTCGTCGCACAGCCGCACGGCGTCGATGCCCTCGGCGAGGGTGGCCGGGGCACCCCGGGTGAGGCGCTGGGCGGCGGGTGCCGACGGCCGCAGGTCGAGGGCGGCCCGGGCCTGCGTGCCCATGACGATGTCGCGGTCGAGGTCGTGGTCGAAGACCTGCTCGCTGACCTCGCCCTCGGAGGTCGTGTGCCGCACCACCGCCCGCGTGACGTCCCACTCGAGGATGCCGTCGGGGGAGTGGACGACGACCCCGCGGGACGTGGGACGGGTGACGTAGTCGAGCCGGGTGGTGACGGTGAAGGGGTGCTCGGTCGTCCAGAGGAGGGTGGCGGCCTGCTCTGCCTCGATGTCGAGCGGGCCGGTCGTCTCGAGGTGGGAGCCGACGAGGTCGGGACGGCCGAAGAGCACGGTGGCGTAGTCGATCTCGTGGACCATGTCGCGCAGCACGCCGCCCTCGCCGGGTCGTGCCGAGTAGGACGCGCGGTAGTCGCGGTCGGGTCGCCAGTCCGGGAGCCACGACTGGGATCTCACGTGCGCCGATGCGCTGCCCTCGATGCGCCCGACGAGACGGCGCAGGTGCCGGAACGCCTCGTGAGCGCGCAGCGGGGCCGCGACCCAGACGTCGACCGCCCGCGGGTGGTCGCGCAGGGCGAGGACGTCGTCGACCGTCGCGGCGACGGGCTTCTCGACGAGGACGGCGAGCGCCCCCGCGTCGAGCGCCTCGATCGCGTCGGCCACGTGCCGGGCGGTGTCGGTCGCGACGACGACGAGGGTGTCGGCCATGGCGGCCCGGCCCGTCGCGTCGTCGAGGAGGCGCGCTCCCGTGGCGTCGTCGACGGCGTCGGGCCCGAGTCCACGGTCGCGCACCGGCCACAGGGCGACGTCGGCGCCCTCCTGCCGGAAGACGCGTGCGTGACGCTGCCCGATCGAGCCGGAGCCGCGGACGACCACGGGCAGTGGCGACGGAGACGGGCTGGGCACACCTGCAGGCTAGAGGACGCGAGGTCCGGGCGCGCACGTCCACCGCCCTGTGCGGCTGACCGGTCGGCAGGCCCGGCACCGGTACCTTCGGTCTGTGACGAGCCCGCCCGGAAGCCCCGCGCCCCCCGACGGCCGTCCCGGCGCCTCGCTCGGGGCGCACTCGGTGGTCTACCTCGTCGGCACGGCCCTGCAGGGCCTCGGCGTGCTCCTCGTCCTGCCCTTCGCCACGCGCGTGCTCGGAGCCGTCGAGTTCGGTCGCGTCGCAACGGGTCTCGTCGTCGTCCAGATGGTCGGCACCATCGCCGCCGCCGGACTGCCCCAGGTCGTGCTCCGCGAGCACCACCGCGGCGCCGAGGGGCCGCGCGTCGCGCGGGCGCTCGCCGGCACGATGGTCCTGCTCGCCCTCGCGCTCGGTGTCGTCGGGCTGGTCCTGGCGCTCGTCCTCTCCGCAGCCGGGCACGCCGACCTCCGCCAGTGGGTGCCGCTCGTCGTGGCCGCGGTGGCCCTGACGACCGTCGTGGCCGGCCAGACGCTGATGCGGGCGCGCCTCCAGCCCTGGGGCTTCCTCGCGCTCGCCGTGCTCGCCACCGTCGGGGCACAGCTCGCGGGACTCCTCGCAGCGCGTGACGAGCCCACCGCGGGGACGTACCTCACGGCATACGCCGGGGTCGTCGTGCTCACGGCCGTCCTGGCACTCGTCCTCGGTCGCCCGCTGCCGCCCACGGTCGAGCGCGAGCGGGTGCGGGCGGGCATCCGCCTGGCCACGCCGCTGCTGCCGCAGGCGGCCGCGATGCTCGGCCTGCTCTCGGGCGACGTCCTGCTCGCCCGCGTCCTCGTCGGTGAGGCCGGGGCCGGCACCTACCAGGTGGCGCTCCAGCTGGGGAACATGCCGTTCGTCCTCGCGGTCGCCCTCTTCAACGCCTGGGGACCGCTCGTGCTCTCTCACCCCCTGGAGCGGCGCTGGGCCTGGACGGCACGCACCGGCACCGCCCTGACGACCGTCGTCGCCGCGGGCGCGGCGGGAGTGGCGCTGCTCGGGCCGTGGCTCGTCGCCGTCATGGCCGACCCCGGCTTCGACCACGTCGCCATGGTCGGCGCGCTCGGCGTCATCTGCACCGTGTCGGTGTCGTACATGCTCTACCAGGGATCGTCGCTCGCCGTGCTCGACGCGGAGCGCACCGGCCGGCTCGCGTGGGCGGCCCTCGTCGCCCTCGCGGTCCTCGTCCTCGTCTCGCTCTGGCTCGCACCGGGCTCCGGCCCGACGGGCGGGGTCGTCGGCGTCGCCGTCGCCAAGGCCGTGGGCTACGTCGTGCTCATGGCGCTGACGACGTGGTTCGCGCGGACCCACTCGCCGCTGCGCTGGCCCCCGCGGGCCGCCGCCGTGGCGCTCGCCGGCGTCGCCCTGGCGCTCGTCGGTGCGGTGCTGCCGCTCGAGGGGCCCGCCGCGTGGCTGCGGGTCGTCCTCGCCGTCCTCGTCGGGGCGGGTGCCGCCGCCGTCGCGCCGCGGATCCTGCGCACGCTGCGCGGATAGGATGAGGCGCTCGCCCGGCTCACCTCGATCCGGCACGCACCGACCCGCACCGACCGCAGGAGAGACGCTTTCGTGGTGACACCGCTCGTCCACATGGGGTTGGGCTACGACGACCTCCTCGTCCCGGCCCTCGTGCACGCGGGCTTCGAGACGAAGGACCTCATCCTCGTCGTCCGCACGGACGCCAACCTCGCGTGGGTGCGCAGGCACGCGCCGCGTGCCACGACCGTCCGGCTGCCGTATGCCGCCGCGCGCAAGGCCAACGTCGTCAGTGGCCTCGCGCCCCACGCGGCTCTCAAGCGGGCCTGTGCCGGCGTCGGGCTCGACCCGCTCGACCTGCTCGTGTCCGAGCGGGCCCTGCGCCGCAACCGCGTCGACACGGCGATGAACTTCCTCAACCTCGCCGCCGAGGAGCTCGAGGTGGCCGTCGCCGGTCGCGGCCCCGTGCTCGCCCTCGTCGAGTTCACGGTGACCTCCGAGCTGCTCACGGCGGGCCTCGTGACCCACCACGGCGGCCTCGCGACCTGGCCACGCGGCATACGCCTCCCGTCCGACCGCTTCGGCCTCATCGGCGCGCCGAAGGGGATCACCCTGTGGGAGCGGCAGGTCGAGGACCCGTCGGCAGAGGCCGCGGGCCGGGCGTTCATCGACACGTGGCGGGCCGAGCAGGGCCGCCCGATGGGCTTCGCCCGCAACCTCCGGGTCGAGACCGGTCAGGAGATCTGGCGTCTCGCGAGCGACCGCCTCAAGGAGTTCGCCGTCGACCGGGGAGCGAACCTCCAGCTGCCCCGCCCCTCCGACTACGCCCGACTGCCGTGGCTCAACCCCGTCAAGGCCCGCCTCAACCTGCGCGAGTACCAGGACCGGCGGTGGGACCCGGTGCCGGAGAAGTTCGTCTTCCTGCCGCTGCAGGTGCAGCCCGAGTCCAGCGCCGACGTCATGGGCCAGGAGTGGCGCGACCAGGCCTACACCGCCCGCGTGCTCGCCGAGGCGCTGGCGCCGCTCGACATCGGTGTCGCCGTCAAGGAGCACGCGCACTTCATGTGGCGCCGCGACCCCGACTACTGGCCGCAGTTCGACGCCCACCCCAACATCGCGACGATCGACCCGTTCGCCGACTCGCGCGAGCTGATGAAGCAGGCGGTCTTCACCGTCACCGCGACCGGCACGGTCGGCCTCGAGGCGGGCCTGCTCGGCCTGCCCGTCGTCACCGGCGCCGAGATGCCGTGGAGCGGCCTGGGCAACGTCGCGCGGCTCGACTCGCCGGACGACCTGACGCAGTTCGTCGCCGACCGTGGCTGGGAGTCGCTGCGCGCCGACCAGACCTCGATCGACGACTGGTTCGTCCACGACTACGTGCGCAACTCGTGGGAGGGCCTCGTGCTCGACCCGCCGCGCGTGCCCGCCGTCCTCGAGCCCGACAACATCCGCAAGGTCGGTGGTGCGCTCGGCGAGGCCGCGGCGTCACTCGGCCACGGGGGCGGTCCGACATGACGTCCGGCGAGCCCGGCTGGGTCGTCCTCGGCGCGGGCGGTCACGCTCGCTCGGTCGTCGACGTCCTCGAGCGCGCCGGCCACACCGTCGTCGCGGTCTCGGGCGCCGCCCCGGCGGGCGAGCCCTGGCACGTCGACGTGCTCGCCGACGACCGGGCGGCCTTCGAGCTCGTCGCGGCGCAGGGGCTGCACGCGGTCGTCGCCATCGGCGCCAACCCGGCCCGGGCGCGGCTCGTGCGCGAGCTCGTGGCACGCGGGCTCTCCGTCCCGCCGGTCGTCGCCGCGACCGCGACGGTCTCGCCCCGCAGCCTCCTCGGGGCGGGCAGCGTCGTGCTCGAGCACGCGCACGTCGGACCCGCCAGCCGCCTGGGTGACGCGGTCGTCGTCAACACCGCAGCCGTCGTCGAGCACGACTGCACCGTCGGCGCCGGCACCCACGTCGCGCCCGGCGCCGTGCTCCTGGGCGCCGCCACCGTCGGCGAGGGCACGCTCGTCGGCAGCGGCGCCCGCGTCCTGCCCGGCGTCACCGTCGGGGCGGGCGTCACCGTCGGGGCCGGCGCCGTCGTCACCGCCCACGTCGCCGACGGCGAGACCGTCGTCGGCGTCCCCGCAGCCACGCGCCCCACCGGAGGCACCGCATGAGCGACCACCTGAACGCCGTCACACCGGTCGCGATCGGCGACGTCGACGTCCCGACCCCCGGCGACGTCTACGTCATCGCCGAGGCCGGCGTGAACCACAACGGCGACATCGAGCTGGCCCACCGCCTCGTCGACATCGCAGCCGCATCCGGCGCGGATGCCGTGAAGTTCCAGACGTTCTCACCCGACAAGCTCGTCTCGTCGGCGGCAGCGACGACGCCCTACCAGCGCGACCGCGGCGGCAGCGCCGACCAGCGCAGCCTGCTCGAGGCGCTCACCCTGCCGAAGGAGGCGTGGGTCGAGCTGCGCGACCACGCGACCGAGGCGGGGACGACCTTCCTGTCGACCCCGTTCGACCTCGACAGCGCCGAGATGCTCGTCGAGCTCGGGCTGCCCGCCCTCAAGGTCAGCTCGGGAGAGCTGACGAACCTGCCCTACCTGCGCGAGATGTCACGGCTCGGGGTCGTCCTGCTCGTCTCCACCGGTATGGGCACCCAGGACGAGGTCGAGGCAGCCGTCGAGGCCTGCGCCGACGCGCCGGGGCTCGTGCTCTTCCACTGCGTCTCGGCCTACCCGGCGCCCGTCGAGGAGTGCAACCTGCGGGTCATCCCGCGCCTGACCGAGCTGCACGGCATACCCGTGGGGTGGTCGGACCACACCCCCGGGCTCACGACGGCGCTCGGCGCCGTGGCGCTCGGGGCGCCGATCCTCGAGAAGCACTTCACGAGCGACCGCACGCTCCCCGGCCCGGACCACCTCGCCAGCCTCGAGCCGGACGCCCTCACCGACTACGTCGCGACGACGAAGCAGCTCGCCCTGGCTCTCGGTGACGGCGTCAAGGTGCGCATGCCCTCGGAGGAGGAGAACGCCGTCCTCGTCCGCCGGTCGTGGCACGCCGCGCACGCGATGCCGGCCGGCACCGAGCTCGCGGGCACCGACCTGCAGCTGCTGCGCCCCGAGGGCGGCGTCAGCCCGGCCGTCGACATCCGCGGACGCGTCCTGGCCCGCGCCGTCGAGGCCGGGGCTCCCGTGACCGACACCGACCTCGTCGGCTGACCTGTGGCCGCCACGCCCACGGTCGCCGTCTTCGTCGGCACCCGCGCCGACCTCGGACCTCTGTCGCCGGTCCTCGAGGCCCTGCAGTCGGCCGACGACGTGACGCTGCGCGTCCTGACCGGGGTCATGTATGCCGCCGACGACCTCGTCGCGGCCCTGCCGACGAGCGCCCCGCGGGGGGTCTGGCGCGAGATCGTCGTGCCGCTCGCCGAGCCGATGTCCGACGTGACGGTCGACGCCCAGCTCGAGCAGGGTGCGCTGCTCGCCCGCGCCGCCGGCCGTGCCCTCCGTGACGGGCACGTCGACGTCCTCGTCGTCCTCGGCGACCGCTGGGAGCTGCTCTACGTCGTGCCACCGGCCGTCCTGCTCGGCGTGCCGGTCGTGCACCTGCACGGGGGAGAGGTGACCGAAGGGGCGCTCGACGAACGGGTGCGCCACGCCGTGACCAAGCTCGCCGACCAGCACTGCGTCGCGTCCGAGGACGCCGCGGCGCGGGTGCGCCAGCTCGGTGAGCCGGCCGACCGCGTCCACGTGACCGGAGCGCCCGGCCTCGACCGGCTCGCCAGCGCGTCGCCGATCTCGGACGCCGACCTCGGCGACCTCCTCGGCACGAGCGTCGAGCGACCGCTCGGGCTCTTCACCTACCACCCGCCGACCGCCCAGCCCGATGCGCCCGTCGGGCAGTGGGCGCGCGAGGCCGCCGAGGCCGCGCTGGCCACGTGCGGCACGGTCGTCGCCACCCACCCCGGCATGGACGAGGGGCGCGACGAGATCCTCACGGCGCTGAGCGCTCTCGCCGAGAGCGAGCCCCGCCTCCGGCTCGTCGCCGCCCTCGGCCGCGACTACCCGCGCGTCCTCGCGGCCGCCGACGTCGTCGTCGGCAACTCGAGCTCCGGAGTCATCGAGGCCGCCACCCTGCACGTGCCTGCCGTCGACATCGGCGAGCGCCAGCGCGGTCGCCTGCGCGGCGACAACGTCGTGCACGCGGGGGAGGGGCGGGAGGCCGTGGAGGCCGCGCTGCGCACCGCGCTCAGCCCCCGGTGGCGGGAGCACTCGGCGCACGTCGCCAACCCCTACGGCACCGGTAGGGCGAGTGCCGCCATCCTCGATATCGTTCGGACAGCGGCGCTCGCCCCGCGGTCCAAGCACTTCGTGGACCTGCGGCCGGCGCCGACGCCGGGCCGGCAGCGGACCCGCGACACGAACGAGGAGGAGGAGGAGTGACGGCGCGAGACCTGCGCGCGGCGTGCGCGCCGACCACCGCGACGATCCGCGACGCCCTCGAGGTCGTCGACCGCAGCGGCAACCTCGTGTGCCTGCTCGTCGACGACGAGAACCGCCTCGCCGGGCTGCTCACCGACGGAGACCTGCGCCGTGCCTTCCTCAAGGGCACGAGCCTCGACGACCTCGCCCTCGACCACGCGACGCGCACGCCGCACTTCGTCGCCGCCGGGTCACCGCGGGCACTCGTCCTCGACCTCATGCAGGCGCTGCGCATCTCGGCCGTGCCCGAGCTCGCCGACGACCGCACCCTCGTCGGCCTCCACACGCTCTCCGACGTCGTCGGGTCGGCGCCGCTGCCCAACGTCGCGGTCGTCATGGCCGGCGGCCGCGGCACGCGCCTCGGTGACCTGACGAAGGACACCCCGAAGCCGCTCATGACCGTGGCGGGGCGCTCGATCCTCGAGTGGATCGTCCTCGGGCTCGTCGGGGACGGCATCCGCGAGATCTACGTCAGCGTCAACTACCTCGCCGAGCAGATCGAGGAGCACCTCGGGGACGGGTCGCGCCTCGGCTGCACCGTGCGCTACCTCCGCGAGGACCCCGAGCGACCCCTCGGTACAGCGGGCTCCCTGACGCTGCTGCGCGACGAGCGACCCGACCTCGAGCACGCCGTCCTCGTCATGAACGGCGACCTCATGGTCGAGTTCGACGCGAGCGACCTGCTCGACGCCCACCGACGCACCGGCGCCGCCGTCACCGTGGCGACCCGCACCTACCAGCACGAGGTGCCGTTCGGCGTCGTCGAGAGCACCGACGGGCGCGTCACCGGCGTCTCGGAGAAGCCGACGCTGAGCTTCGACATCAACGCCGCCGTGTATGCCGTCGAGCCGCGAGCGCTCGCCTGGCTGCCCACCGGGCGCGCCAGCACGATGCCGGGCCTCGTCGAGACGTGCCTCGAGCGCGACGAGCCGGTGACGGCGTGGCCGATCCAGAGCGACTGGATCGACGTCGGCACCCCCAAGGACCTGGCCCGCGCGAAGGGCGAGACGTGAGCGCCCGCGTGAGCGACGACGCGAGCGCCACGGTCACGCTCGACGTGGCGGACGGCATACGAGCACACACGTACGACGAAAAGGCAGCTGTGACAACACTTTCCGGCCAGAGCACCAACGGCGACATCCCCGAGATCGAGCTGGCCGCGCGACCCGTCGAGGGATCGGTCGCCGGCAAGACCGTCCTCGTCACCGGGTCCGACGGCTTCATCGGGTCGCACGTCGTCGAGCGGCTGCTCGCCGACGGCGCGCACGTGCGCGCCTTCTGCCTCTACAACTCCAACGGGTCGACGGGCTGGCTCGACGAGTCCGACGCCTTCAAGGCCGCCGTCCGCGACGGGCAGGCCGAGGTCGTCCTCGGCGACATCCGCGATCCCGAGCACGTCATGGCCACCACCGAGGGCGTCGACGTCGTGCTCCACCTCGCGGCGCTCATCGCGATCCCCTTCTCCTACGTGGCTCCCCGCTCCTACGTCGAGACCAACGTCATCGGCACGCTCAACGTCCTGGAGGCCGTACGCCGTCACGGGACGCCTCGGATGGTCAACACGTCGACCTCCGAGGTCTACGGCACGCCGGAGTCGGTGCCGATCACCGAGGCGCACCCGCTGCGCGGCCAGTCGCCCTACTCGGCGACGAAGATCTCGGCCGACAAGATGTGTGAGTCGTACGCCCTGTCCTTCGAGACGCCGGTGACGACGCTGCGCCCGTTCAACACGTTCGGTCCCCGCCAGTCGACGCGCGCCGTCATCCCGACCGTTCTGTCGCAGCTGCTCGCCGGGGCGAGTCAGCTGGGGCTGGGTGACGTGACGCCCAAGCGCGACTTCACCTTCGTCGCCGACACGGCCGACGGCTTCGTCCGCGCTGCGCTGGCCGACGTCGCCCCCGGCACGACGATCCAGCTCGGCACCGGACGCACGGTCTCGGTCGGCGACGTCGTCGAGCTGTGCCGCAAGGTCACCGGCAGCGACGCCGAGATCGTCACCGAGAGCGAACGCATCCGGCCCGAGGGGTCCGAGGTGCAGATCCTGCTGTCCGACCCCTCGCTCGCCAACGAGGTGCTCGGGTGGGCGCCCACGGTGTCGCTCGAGGAGGGCCTCGCGGCCACGGCCGAGTGGCTGCGGCCGCGCGTCGACCCCGAGACCGCCGGGCGGTACCACCGGTGACGGCGACCGGCGAGGCCCACGCTCCCGGAGCGCGCGGCCCCGAGGGCACGATCCCGCTCGCCGTGCCCAACATCGGCGAGCTCGAGCGCCGCTACGTCCTCGAGGCCGTCGAGTCGGGCTTCGTCTCGTCCGTCGGACCCTTCGTCTCGGAGTTCGAGCAGCGCTTCGCCGAGCGGGTCGGGTCGAGGCACGCGATCGCCTGCGCCACCGGCACCGCCGCGATCCACATCGGCCTGCTCCTGCTCGGGGTCGGACGCGACGACGACGTCGTCTGCTCCGACTTCACCTTCGTCGGTTCGGTCAACCCCATCGCCTACTGCGGCGCGCGGCCCGTGCTCGTCGACGCCGAGTGGACGACCTGGAACATCGACCCCGCCCTGCTCGCCGCCGAGCTCGACCGCCGCGCCGCCGCGGGCGAGACCCAGCCCAAGGTCGTCGAGGTCGTCCACGTGCTGGGGCAGCCCGCCGACATGGGACCCCTCATGGACGCCTGCGACCGACACGGCATACCCGTGCTCGAGGACGCGGCGGAGTCGCTCGGCGCGACGTGGACGGCCGGACCGTACGCCGGACGCCACACGGGCACGGTCGGCCGGATCGGCTGCTTCTCCTTCAACGGCAACAAGATCGCAACGACCGGCGGCGGCGGCATGATCGTCACCGACGACGACGACCTCGCGGCGCGCGCCCGTCACCTGACGACGCAGGCGAAGGTGCCCGACGTCGGCTACCTCCACGACGAGGTCGGCTACAACTACCGCCTCACGAACATCGCGGCCGGCCTCGGCCTGGCCCAGCTCGAGCGGCTCGACGAGTTCGTCGCGGCCAAGCACCGCATCGCGGCCCACTACGACGAGGCCTTCGCCGACCTCCCGCTCGTCCTGCCGCCGCGCGTCGAGGGGCTCGACGCGACGTACTGGCTCTACTCGGTCCTCGTGCCCGAGTCCGACGGGCGTGGACGCGACGAGTTCCTCGACCACCTGAACGGGCTCGGCGTCGGGGCGCGGGCCCTGTGGCGGCCGCTGCACGACCAGCCGCCGTTCCTGTCGGCGCCACTGGTCGGCGGGGCGGTCGGTGACGGCCTCTTCGCGCGCGGTCTCTCGCTGCCCTGCGCGACCGAGCTGACCGAGGCCGACCAGGACCGCGTCGTCGCGGCGGTGCGCTCCTTCTTCGTCTAGTCCGGACGGCCGACGCGCCGAGCCCCGAGGTGGGGCAGGATGTCGACGTGGAGATCGCCATCGGGCTGCTCGCGATCGCAGCCACCGTCCTGGGCGGGTCGTGGCTCGCTGACCGGTTCGACCTGCCGCCGCCCCTCGTCCTCATCGTCATCGGCATCCTCGGCTCCTACCTGCCGTTCGTGCCCGAGGTGGCCCTCAGCCCCGACATCGTGCTGCTCGGCATCCTCCCGCCGCTGCTGTATGCCGCCGCGATCCAGACCTCGCTCGTGGACTTCCGCAACAACCGGGGCGTCATCCTCAGCCTGTCCGTCGGGCTCGTGCTCTTCACGGCGCTCGGGGTGGCGCTCTTCCTCCGGTGGGTGCTCGGTCTCGACTTCGGGGTCGCCTTCGCGATCGGCGCGGTCGTCGCGCCGCCCGACGCGGTCGCGGCCACGGCGGTCGGCCGCCGCATCGGGCTGCCACGACGCCTCGTGTCGATCCTCGAGGGCGAGTCGCTCGTCAACGACGCCACGGCCCTCGTCTCCTTGCGCACGGCCCTGGCCGCGGCCGGCCTCGCGTCGGGGGTGGCTTCCGGCGGGGTGTCCTTCGGTGGCGTCGTGCTCGACTTCGCCTGGGCGTCGGTCGGAGGCATCGCGATCGGGGTCGCCGTGGCGCTCGTCGTCTCCGTGCTGCGCCGGCACTTCTCGACCGAGCCCGCCTTCGACACGGTGCTGTCGTTCATGGTGCCCTTCGCGGCGTACGTCCCGGCGGAGGAGCTGCACGCCTCCGGGGTCATCGCCGTCGTCACGGCCGGTCTCGTCCTCGGCCACAAGTCGCCTCGCACCCAGACCGGCGCCTCGCGCCTCAGCGAGCGGATCAACTGGACCTCGATCCAGTTCCTCCTCGAGAACGCCGTCTTCCTGCTCATCGGCCTGCAGGTCTTCTACGTCATCGCCGACGTCCGCACCTCGAGCCTGTCGGCCGGGCAGATCACGCTCGCCGCGGTCGGCACGCTCGTCGCGGTGCTGGTCCTGCGGCCGCTCTGGATCGTGCCGTTCCGCTTCCTCAGCACACGCGTGTTCCGCATCGAGGCCCATGCCCCGTGGACGCACACCGTCGTCCTGTCGTGGGCCGGCATGCGTGGTGTGGTGACGCTCGCCGCGGCCCTGCTGCTGCCCCCGGAGACGCCGCACCAGAAGGTGCTCGTCCTCATCGCGGTCGTCGTCACCATCGGCACGCTGCTCATCCAGGGCACGACGCTGCCTGCCCTGGCCCGCTGGCTCGACGTGCGCGGACCCGACCCCCGCGAGGACGCGCTCCAAGCGGCCACGGTGCTGCAGGCCGCGACGCGGTCCGGCCTCGACGTGCTCGACCGGATGGACGACGTCGACGAGGCGACGCGGGAGATGCTGCGGTCCCGTTCCGAGGACCGGCTCAACCAGATGTGGGAGCGCCTCGGACCGCGCAGCGGCAACGACGACGAGACGCCGAGCGTCCGCTACCGACGGGCCCGGATGCAGATGCTGCAGGCCGAGCGCGACGAGGTCCTCCGGCTGCGCGACGAGGGGCGAGCCGACCACGTCGTGCTCCGTGTCGTCCTCAGCACCCTCGACCTCGAAGAGACCATGCTCGACCGCATCGACGACCAGGAGAGCCGCCTGGCAGAGAGTGAGATGTTGCCCGTGGACACGATCGAAGCCCCGTGCGAGCACCTGCAGGAGACCGACACGTGCGTCGAGCCGCGCACGCCGGAGGGGTGCGAGGAGTGCCTGCGCGACGGCACGACGTGGGTGCACCTGCGTCTGTGCCTCCAGTGCGGGCACGTCGGCTGCTGCGACTCCTCCGAGATGAAGCACGCCACCGCGCACTTCCACGAGACGCAGCACCCCGTGATGCGCTCCATCGAGCCGGGTGAGGCGTGGCGCTGGTGCTTCGTCGACGAGGTCGTCGGCTGAACCCCGGGATCGCTCAGCCGGTGTGCTCGGCCAGCAGGTCCAGGAACGCGGCGCCGTACTTCTCCGCCTTGACCGGCCCGATGCCGTTGACCGTGAGCAGCGCGGCGGTGCTGCCCGGTCGTGCCCTCACCAGCTCCCACAGCGTGCGGTCGGGCAGCACGACGTAGGCCGGCACGCCTTCGGCGTCGGCGATCGCCCGCCGCTCGGTGCGCAGCAGCTCGAAGAGCGCCCGGTCGGCAGGGCTGGCTCCGGCCCCAGTCGCGGCTCCAGACCCGGACCCGGCCGAGCGTGAGCCCGACGACGAACGGCTGCGTGCCGGCGCGGCCGAGAGCCGACGCAGCTCGACCTTCTCCGCTCCGTCGAGGATCGGACGGGCCGCCTCCGTGATGGTGAGAGCACCCATCCGACCCGGGTCGGGGACGAGCACCGAGCGCGCGACGAGCTGGCGGATGACCGAGCGCCACTCCCGGTCGGCGAGGTCGCTGCCCACCCCGAAGGTCGGCAGCTGGTCGTGCCCCCAGCTCGCGATCTTGTCGGTGCGCTTGCCGAGCAGCACGTCGATGACGTGCCCGGCGCCGAAGCGCTGACCGGTGCGGATCACGGCCGAGAGCACCTTCTGCGCGGGCACGGTGGCGTCCCACATCTGGGGCGGCTCCATGCAGGTGTCGCAGTTGCCGCAGTCGCCTGACTCCTCGTCGAAGTACGCCAGCAGCAGCCGCCGGCGGCACGTGGAGGCCTCGGCGTAGCCCAGCATGGCGTCGAGCTTCATCGAGTCGACGCGCTGGTGCTCGGCACTGCCGTCGGATCTCGTGATGAACGAGCGCTGTTGCACGGCGTCGGCGAGGCCGTAGGCCATCCACGCCACCGCCGGCTCGCCGTCGCGGCCCGCCCGACCGGTCTCCTGGTAGTAGCCCTCGAGGCTCTTCGGGAGGTCGACGTGCGCGACGAAGCGCACGTCGGGCTTGTCGATGCCCATCCCGAAGGCGATGGTGGCCACGACGATGACGCCTTCGTCACGACGGAACCGTTGCTGGGCGGCGGCCCTCGCCTCGCTGGGCAGGCCGGCGTGATAGGCGATCGCGTCGTAGCCCTGCTGGCGCAGGAACGCCGAGATCTCGTCGGTGCGCTTGCGTGACTGGCAGTAGACGATGCCGGCGGAGCCGCGGAAGCTCGCACCGTCGTTGCCGCTCTCGAGGAAGCGCAGCAGCTGGGCGCGCGCGTCGCTCTTCTCCTCGACGACGTAGCGGATGTTGGGCCGGTCGAAGCTCGAGACGAACTCGGCGGCGCCGTCCAGGCGCAGCCGCTGGTGGATCTCGCTGCGGGTGAGCGCGTCGGCGGTGGCGGTCAGCGCGATGCGCGGCACCCCGGGGAAGCGTGCGGTGACCTCGGCGATGCGGAGGTACTCCGGCCGGAAGTCGTGGCCCCACTGCGACACGCAGTGCGCCTCGTCGATGGCGAAGAGCGCGATGCCGGCTCCGGTGGCCGCGTCGTCGAGCAGACGCAGGAAGGAGGGCATGAGCAGGCGCTCGGGCGCGACGTAGAGCAGGTCGAGGCGGCCCTCACGCACGTCGCGGCGGACGGCGTCGGACTCCTCGGCGGACGACGTGGAGTTCCAGAAGGCCGCCCGCACACCGAGCAGGCGCAGGGCCTCGACCTGGTCGTGCATGAGCGCGATGAGCGGCGAGACGACGATGCCGACGCCGGGCCGCACGAGCGCGGGCAGCTGGTAGCACAGCGACTTGCCGCCACCGGTGGGCATGAGGACGACCGTGTCGTGACCCGTCACGACGCGGTCGACGATCGCCTGCTGGGCGCCGCGGAACGAGCTGAAGCCGAAGACGTCGTGCAGCACGCGACCTGCGGCCCCGCCGTCGTGCGGGCGCTCGTCCGGAGCGACGGGCGCGTCGCCCGTCACCTCGGCGGCGACGACCTCGAGCTCGGACCCGACCAGGTGCTTCTCCATGACGCGGCGAGCGTACCCGTCACCGCGGACCGGCCTTCAGTCGAGGCGCTGCGTGACGGTGTGCGTGCCGCCGTCCTGGACGACCGTCGTCGTCGCGCCCTGCACGAGGGCGAGGAACGGGGCCACGTGGCCGCACTCGACGTCGGCGACGATCGGCACGCCGAGCATGCCGAGGGCGTCGACGACGGCGGCGTGCTGGGTGAAACCGTGCGGCTCGGGTGCGCTGGTGCGCGATACGAGCACGCCGTTGGCGGCGTCGAACCAGCCGCTCAGGCGCATGGCGTGCAGGGCTCGGCAGATGTCGTAGGAGCTCCATTCGGCGATGTCGAGCAGCACGACGGTGCCCTCGGGCGCGTGGTCGCGGGTGAAGGCGCCGATGTCGGCGAAGCGCCCGCCCGCGAGGAAGCTCACCGTCTCGACGCAGCCCGCGACGAGACGCCCGGAGAACGTGACCGGCTCGTCCTCGTGGCCCGGGTCGATCCGCGTCCACGTGCCACGGCCGTCGAGCGTCATCTCGGACACCGTCGGGTCGTCGGCGTAGTCGTCCCAGCCGCCGGAGCGGTGCCGGCCGGGGGAGTGCTGGCGCAGCTCGTCCCCGCCCGCGGTGCCCGCGACGTCGACCCAGTGGAGTATGCCGTCCGGCAGGGCGTACGGGGTGTCCATGAGGTTCTGCCCGTGGATCGTCGCGATGCCCGTGGTGAGGGTGAGTGGGGTCAGCCACGTCGAGGTGTCGGAGAAGCCGACGCACCACGTCGGTTCGGTGGCGGCGACCGCGTCGAGGTCGAGCAGGTCGAGCAGGTCGATGCCGGTCTCACCGCCCCACGGCGGGACGACCGCACGGATGCTCGGGTCGAGGAGCATCGACATCAGCTCGGCGGCACGTGCCTCGCGCGGCCCGCTGACGTGGCTGGGCGCGTGGTTGAGCTCGCCCACGACGACGTCGAAGCCACGGTCGCGGAGGGACTGGACGGCATACGCGAACCGTCCCCAGAGGGCATCGGACACGCCGGAGCTCGGCGACGTGACGCCGATCCGGTCGCCGGGGCGCAGCGGGGCGGGGTAGCGGATCGGCATGGCTGCCATCGTGCCAGCCATGCCGATCCGCTTCAGCCCGATATCGGGCCCGGCCCGTCGGTGCCTCAGGCCTTGGCGGCCGTGAAGCCCTGCTCGAGGTCGGCGACGATGTCGTCGATGTGCTCGATGCCGACCGAGAGGCGCACGAGGCCCGGGGTCACGCCGGCGGCCAGACGGTCCTCGTCGGGGCCCTGGGAGTGCGTCGTCGACGCGGGGTGGATGACGAGCGAGCGCACGTCACCGATGTTGGCGACGTGGCTGTGCAGGGTCAGCGCCTCGACGAACTTCTTGCCCGCCTCGAGGCCGCCCGCGATCTCGAAGGAGAGCACGGCACCCGCGCCGCGCGGCGTGTACTTCTCCGCCAGGGCGTGGAAAGGACTGTCCGGCAAGGACGCCCACACGACCTTCTCGACTTGGTCGTGCCCTTGGAGGAAGGCTGCGACCTTGTGGGCGTTCTCGAGGTGGCGCTCGATGCGCAGCGACAGCGTCTCGATGCCCTGGGCGATGAGGAACGCGTTGAAGGGCGACGCGGCGGGGCCGAGGTCGCGCAGCAGCTGGACGCGCGCCTTGAGGATGAAGGCGAGGTTGGCCCCGAGGGTGCTGCCGACGCCGAGGTCGCGGGCGAAGACGAGCCCGTGGTAGCTCTCCTCCGGCGTGTTGTAGTTGGGGAACTTCTCCGGGTCGGCTCCGAAGTCGAAGCTGCCCGCGTCGACGATGACACCGGCGATCGAGGTGCCGTGGCCGCCGAGGTACTTCGTCGCGGAGTGCACGACGACGTCGGCTCCCCACTCGATCGGGCGGATGAGGTAGGGCGTCGCGACGGTGTTGTCGACGACGAGCGGGACCCCGTGCTCGTGCGCGAGGGCCGCGACGGCCTCGATGTCGAGGATCTCGCTCTTGGGGTTGGCGATGGTCTCGCCGAAGAGGAGCTTCGTGTTGGGCCGGATGGCAGCGCGCCACGAGTCGATCGACGTCGGGTCCTCGACGAAGCCGACCTCGATGCCGAACTTGGGCAGCGTGTGCTTGAAGAGGTTGAAGGTGCCGCCGTAGAGGCTGGGGGAGACGACGACGTGGTCGCCGGCCTCCGCGATGTTGAGCACGGCGAGGGTCTCGGCCGCCTGGCCCGAGGCGACGAGCAGGGCGCCGACGCCACCCTCGAGCGCCGCGATGCGCTGCTCGACGACGTCGGTCGTCGGGTTCATCAGGCGGGTGTAGATGTTGCCGAACTCCTTGAGCCCGAAGAGGTTCGCGGCGTGGTCGGTGTCGTTGAAGACGTAGCTCGTCGTCTGGTAGATCGGCAGCGCGCGCGCTCCGGTGGCGCTGTCAGGGGCCTGGCCGGCGTGGATCTGCTTGGTCTCGAAGGACCAGTTGGGCTCGGTCATCGGTCGTCCTGCTCTTCCTGGGTCGTGTCGCTGACCGGGGTCCCGTGTCACCGGGCCCCGTGCACCGACGGGTCGGTGCGGGAGAGAGGCTCTCCGCGCTTGCCCGCGCGCCGGGTGGCGTCGACGGGCCAGGTCCTCACCCGGGGCACCCCACCGCGGTTGGAGGGTTGCCGGCCAGCGAGCCGGGGCTTGTCGCTGGCGCTCATGACCTACCGGCGAGTCTACGTATGCGTGTCCGCCACGTGGGAGGGCGTGTCCTCATCGTGGACGCGTCGTCACCGGCGTGGGCGCCTGGCGCGTGTTGGGAAGTGCCGGCTCGGGTGGGATCGCTTGCAGGGCAGAGGAGTTCGTTGTCCACAGATGTGCCAGCGGGTCTTGCGAGTCGTTCGAACACGTGTTCTCATCGAGGGAGAGGCAAGGACCATCGAGAGGAGGCTCACCGTGCCGTTCACCCCGTCACCGGTCGAGCCGCCCGGCGCGCGCTCCGGAGGGCCCTGGCCGGTGCTGCGTGCCCGATGGTCCTCCGACCCGGACCACTGGGCGCGCACCCTCGACCCCGTCCTCGACCCCGTCCTGGAGCGGCTGCGCGCGGGGCGCGGGCGGGCCCGAGCGGCGGCGGCGCTGGAGGGGCTGGCGCGGGCCGGGGAGCGGGTGCTCGCCGAGATCCAGGCGCTCGAGGTCGCCAAGGCCCGCCTCGAGGCCGACCTGCTCGCCGCGTACGGCGCACTGGCCACCATCGAGGCCCAGCAGATCCAGGCCCTGCCCGCCGGTGCCGCCGCCCGGGTGTCCGCGCGGGTCTCTCCCGAGCGGGTCGTCACCGAGGAGATCGCGCTCGCGACCGGCGTCGGCACCGGTGAGGTCGGCCGCCGGCTCGCGGTGGCCACCCGCCCGCGACGGCACCGGGCGCTGCTCGGCGCGCTCCGCGCCGGGGCGACCTCGCTGCACCGGGTGCTGCAGGTCGCCTCCGAGACCGGCCCGCTCCCGGACGCGGACCTCGCCATCGTCACGGACGCGGTGCTCGCCCCGTCCCGGGACGGTCAGCCCGTCCCGCAGCGCACCTTCACCGCCCGGCTGCGGCGCGCGGTCGCCTCGGTCGATGCCCGGGGCAGCGCCGAGCGGCACGCGCACGCCCGGGCCCGACGCGGGGTGTTCGGCCGGGTCACCGACGACGGGATGGGCTGTCTGACCGTCACCACCGACGCCGCGTCCGTCGCCGCGGTCATGGACCGCCTCGACACCAGCGCACGGGGACTGCGCGTCGCGGGCGACCCGCGCAGCCTCGACCAGCTCCGCGCCGACCTCGCCACCGACGCCCTCCTGCGCGGATCGGGCACCACCGAGCCCGCTCCCGCCCACGCGGCCGCTGGTCAGGCGGCATCGCTGGCGTGGATCGTCGTGCCCTTCGAGGTCGCCACCGGACAGTCCGACACCGCGTGCGAGCTGCCCGGCCACGGCTGGGTCACCGCCACCCACGCCCGCGAGATCATCACCCGACCCGGCTCCGTCTGGGCCACCCTGCCCGTCGACCTGCGCACCGGCCGAGCCCTCACCCGACCGACCCGCACCTACCGCCCCACCCAAGCCGTCCTCGAGCACGTCCAAGCCGTCGACGGCACCTGCCGCGGACCCGGCTGCCACGTCCCCGCCACCCGCTGCGACCTCGACCACGAGACCCCCTGGCCCACCGGACCCACCAGCACCGACAACCTCCACGCCAAACACCGCCTCCACCACAACCTCAAGACCACCGGCACCTGGACCTCCGCACCCGACACCGACCACGGCCTCACCTGGACCACCCTCACCGGCCGCAGCTACACCACCCACCCCAAGAACTGGCGCGCCGGCGTCTCCCCACCGGACCCTCCCGACGCACGACGCCTCCAGAGCCCGACCCCGCAGACCCCTTCCGCGACCGACGACGAGTCGCCGCCCTTCTGACCCGGTCGAAGCCTCCGTGGCGTGAATCACGAGGACGTCCTACTAAACCGAACTCGCGAGTAGGATCACGATCCGTGAGCACGAATGCCGACTTCGACCTGTTCCGGACCAGCGAGGACCACGAGGCCCTGAGGGAGGCCGTCCGCGCGGTCGCCGAGGACAAGATCGCCCCGTACGCCGCGGCCGTCGACGAGGAGGCGCGCTACCCCCAGGAGGCGCACGACGCCCTCGTCGCGTCCGACTTCTTCGCCCCCCACGTGCCCGAGGAGTACGACGGTGTCGGGGCCGACGCCCTCGCGACGTGCATCGTCATCGAGGAGGTCGCGCGCGTCGACGCCTCCGCGTCCCTCATCCCGGCCGTCAACAAGCTCGGGTCGCTGCCGCTCATCCTCGCCGCCAGTGACGACGTCAAGGCCCGCTACCTGCCGCCGCTCGCCAAGGGCGAGACGACCTTCTCCTACGGCCTGTCCGAGCGCGAGGCCGGCTCCGACACGGCCGCGATGAAGTGCCGTGCCCGCCAGGACGGCGACGGCTGGGTGCTGAACGGCCAGAAGTCGTGGATCACCAACGCCGGTGTGTCGGAGTACTACACCGTGCTCGCCGTCACCGACCCCGACGGACCCCGCGGCGGCAACGTCACGGCGTTCGTCGTCGAGAAGTCCGACGAGGGCTTCACGTTCGGTGAGAAGGAGCGCAAGCTCGGCATCAAGGGCAGCCCCACCCGTGAGCTGATCTTCGACGGCGTGCGGATCCCCGGCGACCGCGTCGTCGGCGAGGTCGGCGACGGCCTCAAGATCGCCCTCCGCACGCTCGACCACACGCGCGTCACCATCGGGGCCCAGGCCGTCGGCATCGCCCAGGGCGCCCTCGACCAGGCGGTCGCCTACGTCAAGGAGCGCAAGCAGTTCGGCACGCGCATCGCCGACTTCCAGGGCATCCAGTTCATGCTCGCCGACATGGCGATGGAGCTCGAGGCCGCCCGTCAGATGGTCTACGTCGCGGCCGCCAAGTCCGAGCGTGGCGACAAGGACCTCACCTTCTTCGGCGCAGCCGCCAAGTGCTACGCCTCCGACGTCGCGATGAAGATCACGACCGATGCCGTGCAGCTGCTCGGCGGGGCGGGCTACACGAGCGACTTCCCGCTCGAGCGGATGATGCGTGACGCGAAGATCACCCAGATCTACGAGGGCACCAACCAGGTCCAGCGCCTGGTCATGGCCCGCCAGGTCCTCAAGTAGGCTGGGCGCCGCTCGCGCGGGGAGGCCGGGCCATCGCGCCATGACACCCGACGACGAGAAGGACGCCTGTGGACCTGAGTCCTGACCCCCAGCCGGACCCCCAGCCCACGGTCAGCGTCATCATGCCGATCCTCAACGAGGAGAGGCACCTTCGCGACGCCGTCGCGATGATCCTCGCGCAGGACTACCCCGGACCTCTCGAGGTCGTCCTCGCGCTCGGGCCGTCGACGGACCGCACCGACGAGGTCGCCGCCGAGCTGGCCGCAGCCGATGCCCGCGTGCGGGTCGTGGCCAACCCGACCGGTCGCACGCCCGACGCGCTCAACGCCGCGATCGGCGCCAGCACCGGTGAGGTCATCGTCCGCGTCGACGGCCACGCCGAGATCCCCGACGACTACATCAGCGTCGCGGTCGGTGAGCTGCTGCGGGTCGGCGCCGACAACGTCGGCGGGATCATGGACGCCCAGGGGACGTCGCCCTTCGAACGCGCCGTGGCCGCAGCGATGCGCAGCCCGCTCGGCGTCGGCAGCGCACGCTTCCACACCGGTGGTGAGGCCGGTGACGCCGACACCGTCTACCTCGGAGTCTTCCGCCGCGCAGCCCTCGAGCGGGTCGGTGGCTACGACCCGCACTTCGCCCGGGCCCAGGACTGGGAGATGAACCACCGCATCCGCGAGACGGGCGGCAAGGTGTGGTTCACCCCGGCGCTCAAGGTCACCTACCGCCCTCGTGCGTCCGTCCAGGCCCTGGCCAAGCAGTACTTCCACTACGGACGCTGGCGCCGCGTCGTCGCCCGTCACCACGAGGGCACCATCAACCCGCGTTACCTCGCACCACCGACCATGGTCGGTGTCACCACGGTGGCCACGATCGCCGGCTTCGTCTGGGCGCCTGCCTGGCTCGTCCCGGCGGCGTATGCCGCGGGCGTGACCGCAGGAGGCCTCGCCATCAGCAGGGGAGAGTCACCCGCGACCCGAGCGGTGACGCCGGTCGTCCTGGCGACGATGCACTGGTCGTGGGGCATAGGGTTCCTGACGAGCCCGAGCCGCCTCAAGCGCTGACCCAGGGCGCCACCGCCCGACCTCACCTCACGACACCGCATCGGAAAGGGACGTCGATCGTGCTCGACAACGCGAAGCTGCTGGTGCAGCTGGGCCAACAGGTCGTTCGCCGCCAGCTGGCCAAGCGCAGGCTCTCCGAGCGCCTGCAGCGATCCGGCCTCGAGCCGGGCGCCGACGCCCCGTTCCGGTGCGCCGTCTACTTCTCCGACGACCCGGTGAACCTCTACCAGATCCGGCAGTGGTACGCCCCGCTGCAGGAGCTCGCCAAGACGCAGCCCGTGGTCGTCATCTCGCGCATGCCCGAGACGACGAGCCTGCTGCTCGACGAGTGCCCGCTCCCCGTCGTGCACGGCCCGCGCGTCACCGACATCGAGGCCTTCATGGCGGGACACGAGATCGGGCTCGTGCTCTACGTCAACCAGAACGTCCGCAACTTCCAGATGCTCCGCTTCGCCGACCCGGCCCACGTGTTCGTGAGCCACGGCGAGAGCGACAAGTCCTACATGGCCTCGAACCAGCTCAAGGCCTACGACCGGGTGTTCATCGCCGGACCGGCCGCCGCGGAGCGCCTCCGCGGGGCGCTCGTCGAGTTCGACGTCGCCACGCGGGCGGTCGAGATCGGTCGGCCCCAGGCGGACGTGACCTACGAGGCGCCGCAGCTGCCCGACGACGGGCGCACTACGGTCCTCTACGCCCCGACCTGGGAGGGCGACCGCCAGAGCATGGCCTACGGGTCGATCGCCAGCCACGGCGCGGCGCTGCTGACCAGCCTGCTCGCCGACCGCAGGTTCCGTGTCGTCTACCGACCGCACCCGCGCTCCGGGACGTTCGACCCGGCATACGGCACGGCGTCCACCCACCTGGCCCGCCTCGTCGCGGAGGCCAACCACGCCGACCCGACGGCCGGGCACCTCGTCGACACGGAGACGGCCTTCGGCTGGCACCTGGCCCGCCTCGACGCGTGCGTCACCGACATCTCCGCCGTCGCCCTCGACTGGCTCGCCACGGGGAAGCCGCTCGTGCTGACGCGTCCCGCGAGCCCGCTCGCGGACGTCGAGCCGACCCGGCTCAACACGAGCGTGCCCATGGTCGAGGTCGACCGCGCCCGCGAGATCGTCAGCATCCTCGACGACGCGATGTCGGCCCCCGAGGACTCGCGTGCCGAGGTCGTGCGTCACTACTTCGGCGACACCAGCCCGGGCGCGGCGACACAGCGCTTCGTGCAGGCCGCGACCGAGCTCATCGACGCGCGGGTCGACCGGATGGTGCACCAGACCTGAGTCCGTCCTGACCGTGCCCCGCCACGCGCCCCGCGCGGGCCTGGACGCGGCACACGGCGAGCACCCCTAGACTTCGGCGAGGATCGGGCAGGGGATCGCCCAGCCCGGCCCTGGATGCAGAGGGCCCCCGAGCACGAAGGAGAAGGTGGTCTGCGCGCATGATCGGCGTGTCCCAGTTCCGAGGCCTGATGGCCAAACGCCAAGTGCTGCGCACCCTGGTCGAGCGTGACCTGCGGGTCCGCTACGCCGGCAGCGTGCTCGGCTACATCTGGACCGTGCTCGACCCCCTGCTCATGGCCCTCGTCTACTTCGTCGTCTTCACCGTGATCTTCACGGCGCGCACGAGCGGCAACCAGCCCTACTTCCTCCACCTCGTGACCGGCCTCTTCCTCTGGCAGTGGTTCGCCTCCAACATGTCGGAGACCTCCAGGGCGCTGCTGTCCGAGTCGAAGCTCGTGCGCTCGGCGAACCTGCCCCGCGAGCTGTGGGTCGTGCGGGTCGTCCTGGCCAAGGGCATCGAGTTCATCCTCACGCTCCCCGTCATCATCGCGTTCACGATCTACTACGTGGCCACCGGCCAGACGAAGCTGCACTGGACGCTCGTCTTCATCCCGGTCGCCCTCCTGCTGACCTTCCTGCTGTCCGTCGGGATCGGCATGATCCTCGCGCCCGTCACGGTGCTCGTCACCGACATGGCGCGCGTCGTGCGCATCGTGCTGCGGCTCGCGTTCTACGCGACACCGGTCCTCTACAGCGCCGACATGGCACCGCCGACCCTGCGCACCGTCCTCGCTCTCAACCCGATGAGCGGCATCCTCGAGCTCTTCCGGTCCGGCTTCTTCAAGGGTGAGATGAACCTGCTCTCGGTCGCGTCGGCGTGCGTCCTCACCGTCGTCCTGCTCCTCGCCGGGGCGTTCGTGTTCAAGCGGCTCGAGCCGGCCGTGCTCAAGGAGATCTGATGGCCAAGCCGGTGATCGAGGTCCGAGACCTGGGAATCGAGTTCTACCGTTCGCGGCGGCGGCGGATGTCGCTGCGCGAGATGGTCTTCAAGGGCAGGTCCGGGGCGACCAACGAGACGTTCTGGGCCCTGCGCAACATCTCCTTCGACGTCAACAAGGGTGAGGCCGTGGGTCTCGTCGGCGGCAACGGCAGCGGCAAGAGCACGCTGCTCAAGATGATCGCCGGCGTCATGCTCCCGGACGAGGGCCATGCCAAGATCCGTGGCGGGGTGGCCCCACTCATCGAGCTGACGGGTGGCTTCCTCGGAGACCTCAGCGCGCGCGAGAACGTGTACCTCGCGGCCGGCCTCCACGGCCTGACCAAGCGCGACATCGACGCCCGCTACGACGAGATCGTCGACTTCGCCGGACCCCAGGTGCAGGCGGGCATGGACATGCCCTTCCGGCACTTCTCGTCCGGCATGCAGGTGCGCATCGCCTTCGCGCTCATCACGACGCTCGACCAGCCGGTCGTCCTCGTCGACGAGGTGCTCGCCGTCGGTGACCGCACGTTCCGCGAGAAGTGCTACCAGCGCATGGAGAACATGCTGTCGGGCGGCAAGACCCTCTTCCTCGTGTCGCACAGCGAGCACGACCTGCGCCGCTTCTCCGAGCGCGGCCTCTACCTGCGCGCGGGCGAGCTCAAGGACGACGGCCCCATCGACGAGGTGATCGCCCAGTACAACGCCGACGCCGACGCGGACGCCGCTTCGTGAGACTCGACGAGCGCCCGCTCGTCGGCGACGCTCGTGCCCGGGCCGTGCACGGCCGGTCGTCCGGTGGTGACCTCGTCGTGCTCGGCGGTGCCCCGGTGACCGACCTGCTCGAGTCGCTCGAGCCCTTCGGCCTCACCGACCTCACCGGCCCGAGCGACGGGCACGACGTCTCCTCGGCCCTCGCGGCCGCGGCGGACGCGGCCGCGAGGTCGGCAGACGTCCCGCTCGTCCTCGTCAGCCACGACCTGCGGATCAGCCCCGTGGCCCTCCTCGACGTCCTGGACGGCCCGCGCGACGTGACCTCGGCGGCGGTCGTCGACGGCCCGGTCACCGACCTGCGCGGCGACGGGTCCGACGAGGCACCGGGTGGGTTCACCCCCGTGCGTGTCGACCCGGTGTCCCGGCGGGTCACCTCCGTGGGGACCGTGCGTCACGTCGTCAGCGGACCGACGACCTATGCCGCCGGGATCCTCCGCGTCGCCGCAGCCCACCGGGCCCGGGCGGGTGAGGTCCTGCGCGCGGCGGCGACGAGCGAGTCGGCGCGGGAGCCCGGCATGCAGCCCCTCGACCTGGCGCTCCTGGCCGTGGTCCGCGACGCCACGGTCCCGGTCGCCGCCCTGCCCCTGGCCCACGTCACCGTCGAGCGCGGGCACGAGCAGCGTCCGGGTGCCGCCGGGTCCGCGTGGCAGCAGCGACTCCGGGCCGCGTCGCGCGGCAACGACGGGGTCTTCTCGACGCACGCGATCCGTCCGCTCTCACGGCGCCTCACGGCATACGGCCTCGGGCGCGGCTGGACGCCCAACGTCGTCACCTTCGTCAGCCTCTTCCTCGGCCTCATGGCGTGCGGTCTCGCGGCCGTCGACACGCGCTGGACGTGGGTGCTCGCCGCCGTGCTGCTCCAGGCGTCGCTCGTCGTCGACTGCGTCGACGGCGAGATCGCCCGGTTCACCCGTCGCTACAGCCCGCTCGGGGGGTGGCTCGACGCGGTCAGCGACCGCATCAAGGAGTTCACCCTCGTGGCGGCGGTCGCCTGGGTCGCAGCGCGCCGCGGCGACGACCTGTGGTGGCTCGCCATCGTCGTCCTGACCCTCCTCGCGGCCCGGCACGCCGAGGACTTCGCCTACGCGATGCGCCACCGTGCCCTGTCGGCCCGCCCGGTCGTGCCACGGGCACTCGACGTGCCGGGCGACGGGGGAGCGCAGGGAGCTCGCACCGACGTGCCGCCCGCCCCGAGGGGCCGCGCCCGCGTCGTCCGCGACGTCAAGCAGGTGCTGCACCTGCCCATCGCCGAGCGCTACCTCGTCATGTCGGTCGGGCTCCTCGTCTTCAGCCCCGCCTTCCTGCTGTGGGCGCTCGGGATCGCGTCGGCCCTCGCGTTCGCCTGGACCCAGGTGGGACGTCTCGGCAAGGCCCTGACCGGGCGAGACCGCTTCCGCGCCGACCAGCCGGACCCCACGCTGCCGCACCTCGTCGACCTCGCCGTGCTGCCGCGACCGACCGGCCGGAGCAGGCTCGCCTGGCAGGTGCCCGGCCTGCTCGTCGCCGTCGAGGCGGCGGCGCTGCTCCTCGCCGCCGGCGGGGACCCCGTCGCGCGCGCGGCCGCCTACGCCTGGCTCGCCGCCGTGTGCTGGCACGTCTACGACAACGTCTACCGGCTGCGCGAGACCGGCCGCGGCACGCCGCTCTCCCTGGTGCGCGCCACCCTCGGCGTCGAGGGTCGCGTCGTCGTCCTCGCCGTCATCGGCGGCTTCACCGACCGCCCCGCCGTGCCGCTGCTCGTCGGCGCCGTCCTGCTCCTCGGTGCGTATGCCGCGGAGTCGGCCCGCGCGTGGCGCGCGGTCATCGGGGCGCCGGCCGATGCGGCGTCGAGCCCGGCGACACGGCAGGATGGCTCCTCGTGACGCACGACCCGACGAACGACCGCCCGAGCATCGCCGAGCTCAAGGCCGTCGCCCAGCCGCCCGAGCACATCGCCCGCTACAACGCGGAGCACTGGGCCGGCGCGCTCTACATCCGTCACCTCTCGATCTACGCGACGCGCGCCCTCCTGCCGACGCACATCTCGCCCAACGGCGTGACCTGGCTGATGATCCTCACCGGCCTCGTCGGCGCGCTGGCCATCCCGTTCGGCGGCCTCGTCGGCCCGATCGTCGCCGTCGTCGCCATGCAGCTGCAGATCCTGCTCGACTGCTCCGACGGCGAGGTGGCCCGGTGGCGCCAGCGGTTCTCGCCCGCCGGCATCTACCTCGACCGCATCGGGCACTACGTGACCGAGGGCGCGATCCCCGTCGCGATCGGGCTGCGGGCCGACGGGTGGAGCCTGTCGGCGCCGGGCGACGTCGGCGGCTGGACCGCGCTCGGCATGCTCGTGGCCCTCGGCGTCCTGCTCAACAAGGCCTTCACCGACCTCGTCCACGTGGCCCGGGCCAAGACCGGACGCCCGCCGCTCGAGGACGTCGAGGGCACGGCCCGCCCCAAGGCGTCGGGCATGGCGCGGCTGCGGCGCGCCTTCGACTACGTGCCGATCTTCCGGGCGTTCGTCGCCGTCGAGGCCTCGATCCTCGCGCTCGTCGCAGCCGTCGTCGACGCCGTCCACGGCGACCTGCTCGGCACGCAGGTCCTCGTCGTCGCGATGGTGCCGCTCATCGTCGTCACCGCCGGGGGTCACCTGCTGGGCGTGCTGTCCAGCTCGAGGCTCGACTGATGTCGGCCGACGCCACGCCGCTGCCCGTGGTCCAGTGGGCCCAGGAGCACGGCGAGGTCGGCGGCGTGCGCACGAGCCATGCCCAGCTGACGTCCGTCCTGCGTGCCGAGGGGATCCCGGTCTCCTACGTCGACACCGGCTCGGCCCGGCGCGCGGCCGCGATGCTGCCACGACTGGCCCGACGGTCCCTCCACCTGCTGCACCTGACGCGCCTGTGGCGGGCCATGCTGCTCGCGCCGGCCTTCGCACTGCTGCCCGGTCGCACCGTCCTCGTGCTCCACTCGGGCTCCACGGGCGGGCAGGTCGCGCGGATGACGGCCTGGCGGCGGCGGGCTCTCGTGCTCGCGCTGTACGCCTACGACGAGATCTGGGCCGTCAACGACGAGATCGGGGCGATCCTCCCCGCAGCCCTGCGCGCCCGCATCACCGTCGTGACGCCCTTCGACTCGTCCGCGGCACCGGTGCCGAGCCCCTACGAGCGGGAGCCGCACGCCCTCGCCCTCGCCACGAACGCCGGGCTGCCGCACTACAACGCGCTGCTCGGCATCGAGACGGCCCGCGTCGTGCGCGAGCGCTGGGGCGACGCGACGCTCACCGTCCTCGCCTACGGCAACGACACGCCTGAGGTCGAGGCGCTCCGTCGTCTCGCCGACGCGGAGCCGTGGCTGACCGTGGCCTTCGACTCGAGCGCCGACGAGGTGTCGGCCGTCCTGTCGCGCGTCGGCACCTTCCTGCGCCCCACGAGCTGGGACGGTGACTCCGTCATCGTCCGGGAGGCCCAGGCTGCCGGCGCCACCGTCGTGGCCAGCGACGCGGCACCCCGGCCGGCCGGGGTCGTGCTGGCCCCGCTCGAGGCGCGTGCTCTCGCGACCGCCGTCACCGACGGGGGACCCGTGAGCGACGGCAGCGGTCTCGCCCAGACGACGCTCGCCGACGCGGTGCGGGCCGCCGAGTCCGCGGCGGCTCGTCGCTAAGCACGGGGACCGGTACCCTCGCTGACGACGCGGTGGGCCTCCCCACCCGTCCACCTGCCCTAGGAGAAGAGTGAGCCAGCGGACCGTCATCACCTTCGGGACCTTCGACGTCTTCCACGTCGGGCACGTCCGAGTGCTCCAGCGAGCCGCCGAGCTCGGCGACCGCCTCGTCGTCGGGGTCTCGGCCGACGCCCTCAACATCGCGAAGAAGGGCCGGCCGCCGGTCTTCAACCAGGACGAGCGCCTCGAGATCATCTCGGCGCTCAAGGTCGTCGACGAGGTCTTCGTCGAGGAGTCGCTCGAGCTCAAGCGCGACTACATCGTCGAGCACGGCGCGGACGTCCTCGTCATGGGTGACGACTGGGCCGGCAAGTTCGACTGGGTCGGCGACGTCTGCGAGGTCGTCTACCTGCCGCGCACGCCCTCGGTGTCGACCACGGGCCTCATCGAGCACATCGCCAGCCTCGGCTGAGGCCGGTCGCGCAGAGGACCCGGGACCGATGCACCCGGTCCCGGGTCCCGCCGACGACGGCCTCACTGCCCCCAGGCGGCCGTCGACGCATACGTCCCCGCGGAGAGCGGCGGCGTGAGCCGGGCCGCTCCCTGCACGCGGTAGACGAGCAGCTTCCCGTCGCTCGCGCGTCGGGTCAGGATGTCGTCTCGCCCGTCGCCGGTGATGTCCCCGACGCCACGGACGGCGCTCATGGCGTTCCAGCCGGACCAGCCGATGACGACGGGGGAGCGGAAGCCGCCGGTGCCGTTGCCCGGGTAGAGCACGAGGGCGCCGTCCTTGGCGCGCACCGTGACGAGGTCCCGTCGGCCGTCGCCGTCGTACTCGCCGGAGGTCACCTGGCTCAGGCCGCTCCATCCGGTCCCGATCGTCGCGCTCGACACGATGCGTCCCGTGCCGTCGCCCCGGTGCAGTACGAGTCGACCGTCGGTCGTCCGGGTGGCGATGTCGGTCTTGCCGTCGCCGTCCCAGTCGCCGACGGGGACCACGAGGTTGACCGACCCCCAGCCGGTCGCGAGCTGGTAGCGGCCCGCGTTGAGGCCGCTCTTGCCGAGCCCGGGGTAGTACCACGCGGTGCCGGCACCGTCGATGGCCACGACGTCCCCGAGGCTGTCCTGGCTCCACGGCCCGACGGCCGCCGCGGCTCGCATCCCGCTGAAGCCGCCGGAGAGGATCTGCTTCGTCGTGAAGGCCATCGAGCCGGTGTAGCTGACGGTCTTCAGCGTCGAGCCGTAGGGCAGGATGACGTCGGGCAGGGTCTCACCCGTGACATCGCGCGGTGAGATCGGGACGGACCGGACTGGGGCCGACGTCACGGTCCACCACGTGCTGCGCAGACCGAGCCGGGTGCGGAACGTCTCGCCGCTCACCGTGCTCGTGCCGGCCGACCCGGTGACCGTCACGGAGGCCACGCGCCCGCCCCACGTCCCCGTGCCGCCGCCGCCCGAGCGGGAGCCGACGGCAACGGTGCGCAGGGTCCCGACCGTCGGGAAGGCCTTCTGGACCGAGGCGGCGGGCAGCGAGAACGTCCATCGGCCCGGGTTGGCCGAGGACGCCACGGCGCCGTCGTAGGGGTCGGTCTTCGCCGGGAGGTAGGCCGTGCCGCCGCTGACGGTGCGACCCCCGTTCGAGGCGGAGTACTGGGTGAAGGCCGGCTTGCCGCCGTAGGTCAGGACGGTGCCGGCGGTCGCCGCCGTGGCGTTCGTCGAGCGGCTGTCCTCGTAGCGGCGCACCAGGGTGCCCGTCGAGCTGTAGTCGGCGACGCCGTTGTACGCCTGGCACGAGACGTCGCAGATGTCGTAGACGCGCGAGCCGGCGGCCGCCCGTGAGTGGGCGGCGTACGTCCTCGCCGCGACGGCCTGGGCGGACAGGGCGGCAGCCGGCCAGCTCGGGGACATCTCCACGGGCACCACGGCCCGGGTGTAGCGCTCGAAGCCGAGGATGTTGACGGCATACGCCTTGCCCGAGACGGGCACGACGCGCACCGAGCCGGAGTACTCGCGCTGGGTGCCGCTGGGCAGCAGGACCCGGATCGACGACGTCGAGGGGCGGCTCACGGTCAGCGGCTTCGTCGAGCCGCGCCAGTTCGTCGCGGGGGCCCAACCGGAGCCCGAGTTCGCCTGCAGCGTCACGGCCGAGCCCTCCGGCACGACCCGCCAGCGGTAGGAGCTCGACAGGGACGAGGTCCGGGTGCCGTCGCTGACGACGAGCCCGCTCAGCTGGGAGAGCTGGACGCCGGACGTCCCGACCGCCGAGAGCCAGACGCGCAGGGTCGGGTCGCTCTGGAAGGTGCGCGTCGTGCCGGGGTAGTAGAAGCCGGCGATCGCCTGCCACGTCAGGGCCTTGGTGGCCGCGCCGTAGGCACCCCACTGCGAGAGGCCGACGCCGTGGCCGAACCCGCGGCCCGAGAGGGCGTACGTCGAGGAGGCCGGGAGCGCGTACGTCTCGACGGCGGTGACGGCCGGCTGGGGGTCCCACTGGCCGTCGCGCCAGATCGTGCCGGCGTTGCTGCGGATCGCCGGCAGCTGCTGGGCGTATGCCGTGTCGCCCGGGCAGCCGGTCAGGCTGAGGTTGCGGTGGCCGATCGTGCGCGGCAGCGTCACCCTCTCGCCCGGGTCGAACTTCGAGTTGCCCGCGGAGGTCAGGGTCACCGAGCTTGTCGGGTCGAAGAGGGAGCGGTCGGCCTCCCAGGCGACGAGCTTGGTCACGGTGCTCTGGGTGGCGGCCGGGAAGGGGACCGACGTGAAGTCGCCGATGACGGAGATGCCGGTCGTCTCGGCGTTGAAGCCGCCGGCCTGGGCGCCCTGGACGAAGCCGGTGGGGCTGCCCTTGCGGCCCTCGTAGGCGCGACCGAACCGGTCGACGAGCAGCTGGTAGCCGAGGTCGCACCAGCCCTGGCTCTGGGTGTGGTAGGCGTAGATCGAGCGGATGATGGCGGGAGCCTGGTCGGCGCTGTAGGTGTTCGAGTTGACGGTGTGGTGCACGACGACGGCCTTGAACCCGGGGAGGCGCTCGGCGTCGCACGTGCGCAGGCTCTCGTCGGCTCCCCACTGCGCGCGCGAGATGATCGTCGGTCGCGTGACGGCGGCGACGGCCGAGCCGGCGGGTGCGGACAGCGCGTCGTCGGCGCTCGACCGGCCGCCGTCGACGAGGCTCGCCCGCAGGCCACGCGGCACGGTGCCGTCGGGGGTCGTCACCCGGATGTCGATGCCGTCCGAGTCCGCCGCGGCGACGGCCTCGGTGCCGGGGCGGGCGTGGCGGGCGTCGGCGGATCCCGGGTCGGGGCCGTCACCGTCGAGGCCGAGGTCGGTCCAGCCCGACCAGCCGCTCTCGCCGTGGGTGCGCACCTCGACGTGGGTGCCGGCGGGCGGAGCCGCGTCGAAGGTGACGCCCGCGAGGTCGAAGTCGACGCCCTGGACCTGCTTCGTGGCGACGACGGGGTCGCCCGCGCCGTGGCGGTCCCCGGCCGCGACGCCGGTCCCGGAGGTCGCCGTGGAGGTCGTCGCGGACCGTTTCGCGGTGCCCGCGCCGACGCCGGCCACGGCCGGGATGGCGACGTCGTGGACGACCGGAGAGACCGGGCGCGGCGTGGCGCCGGACGTCACGGTGGGGACCACCATGAAGGTGGCCGCCATCGCGACGACGGCGAGCGAGGTGGGGATGGGGCGCACGGAAGTCACTCCTGGGTCGGAAGACACAATGGTCCCAAATGTCCCATTCATCGCGGTGAGCGCAAGGCTTTGGTGGCCAATTCGTGACCGTGCCAGCCGAATTCACAGGAAAGGCGCCATGATCCGTCCATGAAATGTCAGCGGGAGGTAAATTCCGCGGTCCGCGCCGAATAACGGAAAGGCGCGGTCATGACATTCATGACCGCGCCTTTCGGCGTTCTCGGGAGGTCCGGGCCGACTGAAGGGTCAGCCGTGCGTGGGTGCCGGCTGGAGGTCGACCGTGAGCTCGGGCTCGGTCTTCTCGCGCACCTCGTCCTCGGTGACCCCGGGGGCGAGCTCACGCAGCACGAGGCCGGCCCCGGTGACGTCGAGGACGCAGAGGTCGGTGATGATGCGCTGGACGACGCCGCGCCCCGTGTAGGGCAGCGAGCACTCCTTGACGATCTTGTAGGAGCCGTCCTTGGCGTTGTGCTCCATGAGCACGATGACCTTCTTGGCGCCGTGCACGAGGTCCATCGCGCCGCCCATGCCCTTGACCATCTTGCCGGGGATCATCCAGTTGGCGATGTCGCCGCCCTGCGAGACCTGCATGGCGCCGAGGATGGCGGCGTCGACCTTGCCGCCACGGATCATCCCGAAGCTCGTCGCCGAGTCGAAGAAGGCCGCGCCCTTGCGCAGGGTGACGGTCTCCTTGCCGGCGTTGATGAGGTCGGGGTCCTCGTCACCGTCGAGCGGGTAGGCGCCCACCCCGAGGATGCCGTTCTCGGACTGGAGCACGATCTCGACGTCGTCGGGGACGTAGTTGGGCACGAGGGTCGGCAGGCCGATGCCGAGGTTGACGTAGGCGCCATCGGCCAGCTCGGCGGCGGCGCGGGCCGCCATCTGCTCACGGGTCAGAGCCATCTCAGGCCTCCTGCTCGGTGGTCGTGCGCGGGCGGACGGTGCGCCGCTCGATGCGCTTCTCGGCGGCCTGCTCGGGGGTCAGCGGGAGCACGCGCTGGACGAAGATGCCCGGCAGGTGGATCTCGTCGGGGTCGAGCTGGCCCGGCTCGACGAGCTCCTCGACCTCGGCGACCGTGACGCGGCCGGCCATGGCGCAGAGCGGGTTGAAGTTGCGGGCGGACTGGTTGAAGACGAGGTTGCCGTGCCGGTCGCCCTTGGCGGCGCGCACGAGCCCGAAGTCGGTCGTGATGGCCTGCTCGAGGACGAAGGTCTTCGTCTCGCCCATCCACTCGAAGTCCTGGGTCTGCTTCGGCGGGGACGCCACGGCGATGTTGCCGGAGTCGTCGTAGCGCCAGGGGAGCCCACCCTCGGCGATCTGCGTGCCGACGCCGGTCATCGTGAAGAAGGCGCCGATGCCGGAGCCGCCGGCGCGCAGCCGCTCGGCGAGCGTGCCCTGCGGCGTCAGCTCGACCTCGAGCTCGCCGGAGAGGTACTGCCGCTCGAACTCCTTGTTCTCGCCGACGTACGAGCTGACCATGCGGCGGATCCTCTTGTCGCGCAGGAGGATGCCGAGCCCCCAGTCGTCGACGCCACAGTTGTTCGAGACGGCCTCGAGGTCGGTGAGGCCGGCGTCGTGGATCGCCGAGATGAGGACGGAGGGGATGCCGCAGAGGCCGAAGCCGCCGACCGAGAGCGACATTCCGTCGCTGATCCCGGCGATGGCCTCCTGGGGGGTGGAGACGACTTTGTCCATGGGTCGGACTCTATCCGCGCCGCCGCGCGTCGGTGCCGTGGGGTCGACCCACACGAGCGGACCGACGTGTGGTCGCCGAGCACGTATGCCGTCCGGCGCGGGCGGGTGCCGAATGGCAGCGCTGTCATGTGCACCCCTCCGATAAGAACAGCGCTGTAATTCGGCGGACCGCCTTGTGATGGGTGTGACTGGAGTGCATAAATGGTGCGGGAGTAAACCTGCTCGACCCCTGTTCCGCCCCGTTCCACCCCTGACAAGAGGTTCACCATGGCCCTGCGCCGACGCCCGATGGGCCTCGTCCTCGCCCTGCCCGCACTGACGGTGCCCCTGGCGGCGAGCCCGGCCGCGGCGGTCCAGGCACCACCGACCCGGACGCTCCCGAGCGCGCTCGACGTGTACGTGCCCTACCAGGAGCAGACGATCTGCGACCCCGTGGCGCGTCCCGGCGTGCTCGCCTTCGCCCGGCTCATGACCTCGCACTACGGGATGGGGTCGACGGGACTCATCGGACGTACCTGCGGCAGCGGCCCGTCCGAGCACTACGACGGCCGGGCCTGGGACTGGATGCTCAACGTCAGCAACCCCTCGCAGGAGGCGGTCGCCCAGTCGGTGCTCGCGTGGCTCACGGCGCCGGACAGGAACGGCGTCAAGGGCGCCATGGCCCGCCGCTTCGGGATCATGTACATCATCCACAACCGGAAGATGTGGCGCTCGTACGCACCGGAGCGGGGCTGGGCGCCGTACTACGGCACCTCGCCGCACACCGACCACATCCACTTCAGCTTCAACTACGACGGGGCCGCCGGCCGCACGTCGTGGTGGACCGGGGTCGCGACCCGCAGCTACCTCACCTCGCTGCCGCCGGCGGCTGCGTCGACGGTGCCGACGACCCCGGTGACGACCAAGCCCGTCGTGCTGTCCTACGGGATGCGCTCCGAGGCCGTGCGCCAGCTGCAGGTCCGGCTCGGCAACCTGCCCACCACCGGCTACTTCGGCGACCAGACGAAGGCCCGCGTCATCGCGTACCAGACCTTCGTCGGGCTGGCCCGGACCGGCGTCGCCGACCTGCGCACCCAGGAGATCCTCGCCGCGCGCGGCTGGAAGAGCGTCACCGCCGCCTACCCGACGCTGCAGCCGGGCATGACCTCGGCCGCCGTCAAGGTCCTTCAGACCAAGCTCGGCTCGCTGCCCACGACGGGCTACTACGGCAGCCTGACGAAGGCCCGGGTCACGGCGTACCAGAAGTTCGTGGGGCTGCCTCAGACCGGCGTCGCCGACCCCGTGACCCAGGCTCGGCTGTGGGTCCGCGGCTGGACCGGGACCGCGGCGGCGTCCGGCACGACGACGAAGGCCTACCCGACCCTGCGGTTCGGGATGACCTCCGCGGCCGTGAAGACCCTCCAGGCCCGGCTCGGCTCGCTGCCGACGACCGGCTACTACGGCACGATGACCCGGGCCCGGGTGACGGCCTACCAGCGCTTCGCCGGGCTGCCGCAGACCGGTGTCGCGGACTCCGCCACGCAGCAGCGGCTCTACACGCGCGGCTGGTCCGCCACGGCGAGCACCGTCGCGCTCGTCACCAGCAGCACCACGACCGGGAGGGACCTCGCCATGACCGCCTACGCCAGCACGTCGTCACGCAGCAGCGCCGGGGTCGCCAGCGTCGACATCGGCACGAGCTACACGGCATACAAGAGCCTGACGCTCGCGACCGGCTCGCGCGGCGCCGCGGTGCGCGTCCTCCAGCGGGCGCTCGGTGGCCTCGCCGTCGACGGCGTCTTCGGCTCCGTGACGCGCGACAAGGTCGTCTCGCTCCAGCGCTCGCTCGCACTGCCGCAGACCGGGGTCATGACACCCGACCTGTGGGACGTGCTCGAGGCGCGCGACTTCCCGTTCGTGGCCGACCGTTCGACGGTCCTGCGCGCGGGTGACACGGGGCCTCAGGTCGTCGCCGTGCAACGCCTCCTCGGCGTGCGTCAGACAGGCGTGTTCGACCTGGCCACCCGTGAGGCGGTCAAGTCCGCCCAGGCGCGAGCGGGCCTCGCGAGCACCGGTGTCGTCGCGTCGCGCACCTGGTCGCTCTTCGACCGGCTCTCGGCGTAGACCCTTGGGGCTCAGGCGGTCTCGCGCGCGTCGACGGTGACGCCCTCCGACGCGAAGCGGTCCGCCAGGTCGTCGCGCCGGCCACGCACGAGCACGACCGACCCGTCGACCGCCCACGCGGCGAGCGCCAGGCGCAGCACCGGCTCGAGCCGGCCGCCGAGCGCGACGCGGGGGAGGGTGCCCCAGCCCTCGTCGGGCACGACCACGGCGCCGTATGCCGTGTCGACGCCGTCCGCGGCCAGGGCGACGTCGCCCGGCTCGGGGTCGGACATCGGCGAGAAGAGGTCGCCGTGCGTGGCCAGCTCGCGGGCCTCGTCGACGGCGCCACCGGCCTCGTCCGCCTCCGGGTGACGGCGGGCCAGCGCCGGCAGGGAGACGAGCACCGCGTCGCCCCCGTGCCCGGCGGCGGCAGCGGGGGAGTCGGTGACGAGCACGTCGGCGCCGGCGGCCGCGCTGCCGAGGACGACCGTCGCGCCGACCGACCACGTCGCCAGGGCCCAGTAGAGCGAGCGCCAGTGCGTCGGCAGGTCGAGGCCGACCGTCGTGCCCGGTCCCGCCGCGGCGTCGTCCTGCAGGAGGTTCGCGGCCTTGGAGACCCAGTTGGCCAGGACGCGCGCGCTGAGCTCGATGCGCTCGCCCGACGTCGGTCCCGGCTCGTCGTCGTACCACGTCAGGCGCGGCCGGCCCGGGTCGGAGACGACCATCCGCGCGAGCACGTCGGCGGGCAGCAGGTCGGCCATCAGCTGTTCTTCGCTCCCTCGACGGTGGTGCCGGGTGGCGGCTCCGTCAGCGGCTCGTCGTCCTTGAGCGCCTTGAAGAGCGCCTTGGCGCGCTCGGTGTCCCACTTGACGGCGAGGGCGCCGGCACTCGTGCGGTAGGCGAGGTCGGAGGTCGGGACGGAGAGCGAGAGGCCCTCGTCGTTGCTCACGGCGCGCATCGCCTGGAGCACGCGGACGGCGTCCATGATCCCCGTCTCCTGGCCGACGGCGAGGCCTGCGGCGGAGGCGTCGGCGAAGCTCTTGTAGCGCCACGGGATGAGCACGGTCGAGGGCGTGGCCGCCTTCTTCATGAGGGCGCCGAGGAACTGGCGCTGGCGGGCGGCGCGGCCGATGTCGCCCAGCGGGTCCTCGTAGCGGGAGCGGACGTAGCCGAGCGCGTTGCCGCCGTCGAGGGTCTGGCACCCCTTCTTGAGGTCGATGCCGGCCTTCTTGTCCTTCATGTCGCGCGGCACGCAGAGGTCGACGCCGCCGACGCTGTCGACGACGGCGGCGAAGCCACCGAGGCCGATCTCGATGTAGCCGTCGACGTGGATGCCGGTGACCTGCTCGACGGTGTTGGTGAGCAGCTTGGGTCCACCGATGGAGTACGCGGCGTTGATCTTGTTGGAGCCGTGGCCCGGGATGGGGACGTAGGAGTCGCGGGGGAGCGAGACCATGACCGGCTTGCCGCCGCTCTCGGGGACGTGGACGAGCATGATCGTGTCGGTGCGGTTGCCCGCGGCGTTGCCCGTCGCGTACTTCTTGCGCTGCTCCTTGGTCAGGCCCTCGCGGCTGTCGGAGCCCACGAGCAGGTAGTTGTAGCCCGACGTGTCGGTCGGGCGCTCCCCGTCGGGGATGTTGTCGACCTTGTTGACGGCGCCCCAGGCGTGCATCGGCACCCAGACCATGAAGCCGATCCAGGCGATGACCAGCACGAGCAGCACGATGAGCGCGATGCGTCCGCGGCGCCAGCGGTAGCGGGGCTCGCGCGGCTCCCGGGGCTCCCGGGGCCGGGCCTCCGGCCGGGCGTCCCGCTCGTCGTCGCGCGACGGGGCGATGGCCCCTCCACCGGGTCGCCTGGGGCGACGGCGCGTGTCGACGACGTAGGCGTCGTCGCGGCCGGGACGGCGCGGAGTGCTCGGATCAGTCGGCATCGGCTGCCTTCACGCTCGGGGACGGGGGAACTTCGCCGGACAGTGTGACAGCCGAACCTGTCGACCTCACGTGCTCGGCCGCGGTCGGTGCCTCGTCGAGCGCGATGCGCCGCGCGAGGCGGGTGTAGCGGGTCTCCATCGCGCGGAAGCGCTTGTACGTCGTCACGACGAAGCCGAGGAAGGCCACGACGAGCCCGTAGAGGATGAGGTCGGCGCCACGTCCGATCCCCAGCGCCTTGGCGAGGTTGGTCCACGTCTTGCTCGGGTCGATGATCGAGTAGATGACGATGCCGAGCAGGAAGAGCAGCCCGAGCCGTCGCAGCGCCTGCGTGCGCTGGCCCGAGCCGATGAGCAGCCGCCAGGCGATGGCGAGGACGGCTGCGATGAGCAGGATCTGGATGACGCTCTGTCGACTCATCGCCAGATCAGCTCCGCGAGGATGTTGACGGCGTTCCAGAGCGACTGGCCCTTGGCCTTGGAGTAGTCGGTGTAGAGGATGTGCACGGGCTCCTCCGCGTAGGCGACCTTCGCGCCGTCGAAGCGCATCGAGCCGATCTGGGCGACGATCTCGGACGCGTGCGCCATCCGGTTCTGGGTGATGTCGAGGCGCTGCACGACGTCACGATGCAGGACGCGCAGGCCGTTGTGCGCGTCCGTCAGGCGGGTGCCCGTCGTGAAGTTCGTGTAGGCGACCGCGGCCCGCAGGACGAGCCGTTTGGAGGCCGAGGCCTCGGTGCGCTCGTCGAGGAAGCGGGAGCCGAAGACGACACGCACGTCGCCCCGTCGGATGCGTTCGACCATGACCTCGACGTCATGGATCTGGTGCTGGCCGTCGGCGTCGTAGGTGACGACGTAGCGCATGGCCGGGTCACCGAGGGCGTAGTCGAAGCCGGTCTGCAGGGCCGCTCCCTGCCCGAGGTTGACGGGATGGCGCACGACGGCCGCACCGGCCTGCTCGGCACGCTCGGCCGAGGCGTCGTGCGACCCGTCGTCGACGCACACGATGTTGGGGAAGACCGTGCGGGCCTCGCGCACGACGTCGGCGATGACGGCTGCCTCGTCGTAGAGCGGCACGACCAGCCACACGTCCTCGTTCTGCATGCGCCCAGCGTAGAGCGCCGCCGGTGCTCTGACCGACACGCGAGGCGCGCGCGGCAGCACGCCTGAGGGCTCCCACCGGGAACTAGAGTCGGGACACCATGACGGACGACTCGACGGGATCGGCCGCGCTCCGCATCGCGATCGTCGGCCCGACCCACCCGCACAAGGGCGGCGTCGCCGCGCACACGACGATGCTCGCCCACCACCTCGCGGACGCCGGGCATGACGTGACGCTCGTGTCGTGGGCGCACCTGTATCCCTCGAAGCTGCACCACGCCGACGCCTCGGTGCCCGACGGGGTGCCCGAGGTGCCGCCGTTCCCGCGGACGATCCGGGCGCTCAGCTGGGCTCGTCCCGACACGTGGGTGCGAGCCGGTCGGCGGCTGCGCGACGTCGATGCCATCCTCGTCGTCCACGTCATGCCCCCCGTCGTGCCGGCGCACCTCGCGCTGCTGCGGGCCGCCGGCGCCGTGCCGGGCGGGGCCGGACCGCGACCCCAGTCGGTCGTCATCTGTCACAACGTCCTGCCCCACGAGCCGCACCCGGGTGACGCCAGGCTCATGTCGGTGCTCTTCTCGCGCGTCGACTCCGTCCTCGTGCACAGCGCCGAGCAGGCCACGGTGGCCCACGACCTCGGGGCGCGTCGCGTGTCCGTGGCCGACCTCCCGCCCCACCTGCCCGGCGGCGACCCGATCCACCGGGGCCCGCGACCCGGGCCCACCCGGCTGCTCGCCCTCGGTCTCATCCGTGAGTACAAGGGCATCGACGTGCTCCTGCGCGCGATGCGGACCGTGCCCGAGGTGACCCTCACCATTGCCGGCGAGATCTGGGGCGCCAACCGCGGCGTCATCGCCCGCCTGGCGTCCGACCCGGCTCTCGCCGGCCGGGTCGAGATCCGTGACGGCTACGTCCCGGCCGACGCCCTGGCCTCGCTCCTCGCCGACCACGACGTGCTCGCCCTGCCCTACCGCTCGGCGACGGCCTCGCAGAACGTCATCCTCGGGCACGCCCACGGCCTGCCCGTCCTCGCCTCCGACATCGCGCCCTTCTCGCAGCAGGTGGCCGACGGCGTCAACGGGATCCTCGTCCCGCCGGAGGACGAGCGGGCGCTCGCCGGAGCCCTGCGGCGACTCGGTGACCCCGACGTCCGCCGCCGTCTCGCCGAGGGAGTGCAGACGCCGGACCTCTCGGGACCGTGGGCGCACTACCTCGGCACGCTCGAGGCGCTGTCCGTCGACGAGAGCGTGCTGCTCGGCGACGTCGGCGCGCCCGCCGACGACCCCGACCCCGTCGTGGGTGCCCATGACCCCTATGGACCCGACGACCCCGACGACCCCGACGCGCTCGAGGTCGCGGACGGCGCCGAGGCAGCAGGCCGGGGCCTGGTCCCGCGGGCGCGTCGCGTCCTCGGTCGAGGGGCCCGCCGCGTCGCCGGCCGGGCCCGACGCAGCGCGACCCGGGCCATCGCGGCGCGGCGACCGCTGGTCTCCCTCCGTCCCGACGACCTGCCCGAGTGGGTGCTCGCCACCGACGTGCTGGGCGAGCCCGACGAGGCCGACGACGCCCGCCGTCTCTCGCGCATCCTCGGCCTGCCCCGGTCGCTCGACAGCGTCTCGGCGTGGGCGGCGCTCGGCAGCCTCGCGGCGATCCTGCGCGTGCGCGACGACGGCCGTCGCAGCGCGGTCATCGTCGACGAGGGCGGCACGCGCTCGCTCCTGTCGCGGTGGGCCCGTGCGGTCGGCTTCGCTCCCGTCGAGATCGACTTCACGGGATCGCACCCGAGCGTCGCGGCGCTCGACGTCGACACCGGCTCCCTCGACGTCATCGTGCGCATCCATCCCCACGGGTGCGACGCCGACGACGTCGACCACGTGCTCGAGCAGGCTTCGTGGGCGCTGCGCTCCGGCGGGCTTCTCGTCGTCACCGTCCCGATCGGCCCGCGTGCGGCCGAGGGCGCCGTCGGGCCCGCCGACGTGCGCGGCATCCTGGCCCGCGCCCACGACCTCGGTTTCGTGCTCATCGGGGACCTCGACGGCGACGTCAACGCCCGGATGCGGGAGGCCGCGTCACGCGCGCGAGCCGACGACGCGGCATACGGTCTCGTGCGCCTGACCCTGCGACGGCGCTGAGCACCCGGGTGACACTGCGATGATGGTGGCGACATGACCCGGAAGAAGATCCTCACCGCCCTCCGCGTGGCCATCGCGGTCATCACCCTCGCCGCCGTGGTCTACGCGGTCGTCCACAACTGGGCCGACGTGTCGGTGCACCTCGACAAGATCTCGTGGACGACGTTCGTGTGGTCGACCCTCGCGGCGGCCCTCGGCACCTGGCTGACGATGATCGGCTGGAAGACGCTGCTGCGCGACCTCGGGTCCGACCTGCACCTGGCACCCGCCTCCGGCGTCTACTTCGTCGGCCAGCTCGGCAAGTACCTCCCCGGGTCGCTGTGGTCGGTGCTCGTCCAGGCCGACATCGCGAGCCACCTCAAGGTCCCGCGCCGGCGCACCGCCGTGACCGGTCTCCTCGCGCTCGGCCTCGCCCTGCTCACGGGCCTGCTCGTCGGGCTCCCGGCCGCATCGTTCCTGCTCACGAGCAGCTCGGCCGGCTTCGACTGGTGGCTGCTGCTCGGCATCCCGATCCTCGTCGTGCTCTGCGTGCCCAAGCTGCTCAACGCGGTGATCGACAAGATGCTGCGCACCATCAAGCGCGAGCCGCTCGAGCACGGGCTGTCGGCGGGAGCCGTGCTGCGCGCCGTCGTCATCTTCATCCTCGTGTGGGTCGCCTTCGGCGTGCACACCCTGCTGCTGGCCCGGGCCGTCGCCGGCGACGCCTCGCCGCACCCCGACCTGACGACCGCGGCGATGACCGGCTACGCCCTGTCGGTGTCGCTCGGCATGCTGACGATCGTCCTGCCGGCCGGCCTGGGTGCCCGCGAGGGACTGCTCACCCTGATCCTGTCCACGGCGATGCCGACGCCGGCCGCGGCCGCCGTCGCGATCATGTCGCGCTTCATCGTGACGATCGTCGACGTCGTCGCAGCGCTCGGCGGGTGGCTCTACGCCCGCTCGCACCACCTCATCAGCGAGCGGCACGCCGCCGCGGAGAGCGACGTCAGCGTCTGAGCCGGCGTGTGAGCAGGCCCGCGCCCGCGGTCAGCGGCGCTCGAGCACGAACACCGGGATGAGGCGGTCGGTCTTCGTCTGGTACTCCGCGTAGGGCGGGTAGGCCGCGACGCACCGCTCCCACCACTGCTCGCGCTCCTCGCCCTCGAGCTCGCGGGCGTGCACGGGGAACGTCTCGGTGCCGGCCTGCAGGTCGATGTCGGGGTGGGCGAGGAGGTTGTGGTACCAGTTCGGGTGCGTCGGCGCCCCGCCCTGGCTCGCGACCGCCGCGAACGAGCCGTCGTGCTCGACGCGCATGAGCGGGACCTTGCGGATCGCCGAGGTCTTCGCGCCGCGCATCGTCAGCATGACGACGGGCAGGCCCATGATGTCGACGGAGTCGGTCGTGCCGGTGCTCTCGATCGTCTCGACCTGGTTGCGGACCCACTCGCTGGGGCTGGGGACGTACTCGCCGGTGATCGCCATGACGGCAGGGTAACCCGGCGGGCACGCGACCGGCCCCCGGTGGGTCACCGGGGGCCGGGAGGCGGGTGCGTGGGCGTCGCCCAGCGGGCTGCTCAGGCGGCGCCGGGCTCCGGGGCGGAGCTCCACGGGTGCTTCTTGACGAAGTCCTCGACGACCGTCGTGTTGAGGCCCCCGCACAGCTGGCGGTGGCCCATCTGGTTCGACACCTTGCCGCTCGCCTGGTCGACGTCGGCCGACCAGTGCGACAGGGCGTACTTCTTGCCGGCGGGGAGGGCACCGTAGGCGGGGTCCCACGGGCTGATGAGGAACTTGTTGGCCGACTCCTTCATGGCGTTGACCTTCGTCGACAGCGCCTCGAACGCGGCCGCCTGCTCCTTCTCGACGGAGCGGTCGTACCAGAGGATCGTGTAGCCGTGCTCGAGGTTGTGCACGAGCGTCTCGATCTGCGGGGCGTCCGCGACGGTGTAGACGCGGCGCCCGTCGACGGCCGGGACCGCGAAGTGCTTGCCGCTCGACGGCGGGACGGTGGAGTACTCGATCTTCGTGACGTCGGCCTGGTTGGTGCCGGGTCCGACGTGGTCGCTCGAGCCGCTGGCGGGGTCGTTGGTGACGGGGTCGCACGATGCGGCCGCGACGTCGCCGCTGATGTTCTGGAGCGCCTCGTCCTTCTTGTTCTGCTCACCGATGATCGCCCAGGCGACGGCTGCGCCGATGATGGCGATGACGGCCACGCAGGCCCCGATGACGACGAGGAGGCGACGTCGCTCGGCCCTCTTCTGGGCGGCCTGCATCTCGGCGACGCGCTCGCGGCGGTCTCGGCTCGTCTCGCGGGCCATCGTTCCTCGTTCCTGTCGGTCTGTCGGCGGCGGCCGGTGGGGCCGGTGGGGCGGGGCGGTGTGAGTCGCACTGTCGACGGACGGGTCGTCCCGTGCGGCGACGGTGCCGAGTGTAAGCGAGGATGTTGTGGTGCCCGAAGCCTCGACCCGCCTGTGGCGCAGCGACCGTGAGATCGCGCTGCGCGCCCAGCTCGGTGTCTTCCGCCGGGGTTCGGGCGACCCCACCTCGCGCTTCGGACGCGAGGGCACGGTGACGCGCGCGGCGCAGACGCCCGAGGGTGTCGGCACCCTCCACCTCGCGTGCCGCCCGGGCGACTCGGAGGTGCACGCGCAGGCGTGGGGTCCGGGGGCGGCGTGGCTCCTCGACGCGGTGCCGGCGCTGCTCGGCGAGGAGGACGACCCCTCGGGCTTCGAGCCGCACCACGACCTCGTCGCCGAGGCGTGGCGGCGCTTCTCCCACTGGCGGGTGCCGCGGTCGGGCCTCGTGTTCGACGCGCTCGCGCCGGCCGTCATCGAGCAGAAGGTCACCGGCCAGGAGGCGTTCTCGGGCTACCGCGTGCTCGTGCGCCGCTTCGGCGAGCCGGCGCCGGGGCCGTTCCCGGGGCTCATGGCCCCGCCGACCGCGGCCGGGTGGGCGGCGGTCCCGTCGTGGGCGTGGTTGCAGGCGTCCGTCGACGGCGCGCGCTCGCGCACCATCGTGCGGGCGGCGGGGTATGCCGGCCGGCTCGAGCAGGGTGCCTCCGTGTCCGTCGCCGAGGCGAACCGTCGCCTGCGCGCCCTGCCGGGCGTGGGGGTGTGGACGGCGGCCGAGGTGGCGCAGCGGGCTCTCGGCGACCCCGACTCCGTGTCGTTCGGCGACTACCACGTGGCAAAGGACATCGGGTGGGCGCTGACGGGGACCCCGGTCGACGACGACGGGCTCGCCGAGCTGCTCGAGCCCTACCGCGGTCACCGCTACCGCGTGCAGCAGCTGCTCGGCCTCGCGGGCCACCACCGGCCGCGCCGTGGTCCGAGGATGGCGCCGCGCACGCACCTGCCGACGCGCACCCGCTGACCCGCGCCGCCGGGGGACCGACCGAGGCGGTCGCTCGCTCGCTGCCCGGTTCGTCGGGGATGTCATCTATGCTCTGCGTCGGCCGTCCGGGGGAACGGCCTTCGTCCACACAGGGAAGGACAGCCACGTGGCTCGTCAGCATCAGGGGGCGCGCGCCCTCGTCATCGGGCTCGCCGCGGCGCTGCTCGCACCCATCGCCGTCTCGGCACCGGCAGGTGCCGCCACCGATGCCGGCTCGATCGACCCCGGCAACCTGCGCGGCCGAGCCGGCCAGGTCCTCGCGGGCCAGCTCGACGCCTCGGACGCCCACGTCCGGACGGGTGCCGAGAAGGTCGCCGCCGCGTCGACGGGGCGCACCAAGCCGTCGCGCACGAAGCAGGACCCGAGCGCGCGCGACGGTGCGTCGCTGGCGGCCCCGGGCGACACCACCTACTCCGCCCAGGCGGTGGCGTGCGTGCCCGACGACTTCTGGCTCAACACCCTCGCCGATCGCACCGTCGTGCACGCGAGCTCGGCCGGCGCCGCGAGCATCACCGTCCAGCGCCAGCGCGAGTACGGCACGTGGCGGACCGTCGGCTCGGCGTCGACGAGCTCGGTCGTCGTCGACGACCGGACGAACAACCAGCGCGCCTTCACGAAGTACCGCCTCATCGCCAAGACCTCGTCGGGCGCCGTCCTCGAGGACTGCGTCACGGAGGACTTCCAGGGCACCTGGACCCGCGACGGCTGGGGAGAGTCCGACGCCGTCGTCGCGACGACGTCCGGCATCTACCAGCAGGGCCGCTGGGACCCGGGCGACCGCTCGACCACCGGTGACTGGGTCGGGCCGGCCTACTCCACGGACGGCCGGCTCTTCGCGGTGACGCGCACCGACGCGGCCGTGGGCCACCCGGTGCTCGAGGTCCGTCGCTCGTCGACGTCCGCGGTCGCCTTCACCGTCGACCTGGGCAGCAGCTTCATCCCGGCCGACCCGGCCTTCTCCTACGACGGGCAGACGCTCGCGTACTCCCGCTACGACGCCAACGGCGAGCCGGTCGGGCTCGGCTTCGTCGACGTCTTCGGGTCCCACACCAAGCGCTCCGTCACGACGGAGCCGGCCGCGGCCGAGCCGGCCTGGCGTCCCGACGGGACCCTCGTCGTCAGCACCTTCGGCACCGACGCCGACGGCCTCGGCACCCTGTGCGCCACCTGCGCGACGGTGACCCCGCTGTCCGGGACGGCCGGCGGCTACACCGCGGAGGTCGGCCCCGACGGCACCGTGTGGTTCACGACCGACAACGGGACGGCGAGCACGCTGAAGAAGCGCACGGCCGCGGGCGCCGTGACCACGCTGCGCACGTCGACGACCGACTCGTACACCTCGCCGCGCCTGACGCTGGACGGCACGCTCTACGTCGAGCGTGACACCCCCGACCCCGTCACGCCCGACGCGTACTCCGTCGGCGTGTACGTCGTGGCCCCGGGTGGCGCCACGAACGGCGACGACGACGAGCTCACCGCGATCGGCTGGGAGGACGCCCCCGACGGCACCGGCCTCGCCGGCTGGGACGTGCGCCAGCCGCAGTCCAAGGGCAGCTCGAACCGGACCGCCGAGGGCCACCACGACCTCATCGCCCGCGACAGCGCCGGCGCGCTGTGGGCCTACCGCAACACGGGCTGGGAGCTCACCGGCCGGGCACAGATCGGCTCCGGCTGGGGCATCTACAACACCGTCGTCGCCGTCGGTGACCTGACCGGCGACGACCAGGCAGACCTCGTCGCCCGCGACTCGGCCGGGACCCTGTGGCTCTACCGCGGACGTCCCGGCGGTGGCGGGTTCCTCGCCCGCACGCAGTTCGGCACCGGGTGGGGCAGCTACACGATCGTCGGCCCCGGCGACTGGAACGGTGACGACCGCGCCGACATCGTGGCCCGCGACGGCAAGGGTGTCCTCTGGCTCTACGCCGGCACCGGCCGTGGCTCGCTCGCGCCGCGCGTCCAGATCGGCACGGGCTGGTCGGGCATCACGGCGATCGTCGCGAGCGGCGATGCCGACTTCGACGGCAAGACCGACCTCATCGCCCGCGACGGCCTCGGCAAGCTCTTCGTCTACCCCGGCAACGGCACGGGCGGCTTCCTCGCCCGTCGTCAGATCGGCACCGGCTGGGGTGGCTTCACCTCGCTCACGGTGACCGAGACGACCTACGGCCGCGCTCAGGTGTGGGCCCGCACGGCGACGGGCGACCTCGTCGGCTACGAGCTCTACGCCGACGGGACCTTCGTCCCCGGCGAGGTCTTCAGCGAGGGCGGCGGCTGGAAGACGATGCTGCTCACGGCCTGAGCGTCCCCTCGGTCGCAGCACACGGCATACGTCCTCGGACGCAGGAAGGCCCGGCACCCCCTGACGGTGCCGGGCCTTCGCCGGTCGTGACGCTCGGTCAGCGGCGGTAGGAGACGACGACGCTCGGGCGCGGGAAGCCGTCGGTGTGCGGCCACGTGCTCGACGGGGTCTCGAAGGTCGCGCCGTCCGTCTCGCCGGGGTGCTGCACGGCGATGAAGACCGAGCGCTGGTCCTCGGAGACGAGCGGGCCGCACGTCTCGGCGCCGAACGGCACGGTGAGGAACTGCTCGACGCGGCCACGGTCGCGGCCGGCGACCGGCACCCGGAAGAGGCCGTCGTTGGAGCCGAGGACGTTGCCGTCCGTCGAGATCCAGAGGTTACCGACGGCGTCGAAGGCGACGTTGTCGGGGCAGCTGATCGGGCTGACCTTCGACTTGTCGTAGCCGGCGAAGTACGTCTCCGGGGCCGCGGGGTCACCGCAGACGAGGAAGAGGTCCCACGTGAACGTCGTTGCGGTGTGGTCGTTCCCGTGCTCGGTGAGCTCGAGGACGTAGCCGTTGCGGTTGCCCGACTTGCTCGTCAGCGGGGCGCCGAGGGCCGAGCGGACCATGCTCGACGCGAGCGGGTTGGTCTCGTCGGTCGGGTACTTCACGCCGCGGTCGGAGTTGTTGGTGAGGGCGGCGTAGATCTTGCCGTTGACGGGGTTGGGCTCGACGTCCTCGGGACGGTCCATCTTCGTCGGGCTGACCGTGTCGGCGGCGAGGCGGGTGTTGACGAGCACCTCGGCGACGCTCATGCCCGCGACGTGGGAGGTCGTGTCCGAGGTCAGCGCGACCCACGTGCCGGCACCGTCGAACTCGCCGTCGCCCGTGCCGTCGCCGACGAACTTCGCGACGTAGAGCGTGCCCTTCGTCAGGAGGGTCTTGTTGTGCGCGCGGGCAGCCCGCGAGCCGCCCTTGCGGAAGCGGTCGGCCGAGACGAACTTGTAGAGGTAGTCGCCGCGCTCGTCGTCACCCATGTAGGCGACGGCGTGGCCGGAGTCGGAGATGGTGACGTTGGCGCCCTCGTGCTTGAAGCGGCCGAGCATCGTCTGCTTGACCGGCGTCGAGTCGGGCTCGAAGGGGTCGACCTCGACGACCCAGCCGAAGCGGTAGGCCTCGTGCGGGTGCTTGCTGAGGTCGAAGCGCTCGTCGACGGTCGACCAGCCGCGGTTCGTCACGGCCGCCGTCGCGAGGCCGTAGCGCTTGAACGAGGTCGCGTCGGCGGGGTCGACGGTGCCACTCGCGTCGAAGTAGCCGTTGAAGTTCTCCTCGCCGGACAGGACGGTGCCCCATGGCGTCGTGCCTCCGGCGCAGTTGCCGAACGTGCCGTGGACGCGGGTGCCGGTCGGGTCGGCGGCGGTGCGGAGCAGCTCGTGACCCGCAGCCGGGCCGTGGAAGGCGAACTCCGTGTGGACCGTGACGCGGCGGTTGTGGTGGGCGCGGCGGTGGTCCGAGCGGATCCACGAGCCAGTGGCCCGGCCGCGCTCGATGGTGACGACCGACATGCCGTGGGCGGCCATCGCGATCTTCTTGATGGTGGCGTCGTCGTACTCGCCCGTCGGGAACATGAGGTTCTCGTCCGTGTACTCGTGGTTCGTGACGAGCAGCGCGCGCCGGCCGTCGAGGGGCAGGACGCCGACGTAGTCGTTGTTGTAGCCGAACTGCCTGGCCTGGCCCTCGGGCGTCTGGGCGTGTGCGTCGAAGCGCGGCGCACCGGCCTCGACCGGGTCGCCCCAGCGGATGACGACGTTGTGGGTGAACTCGGGGGCGTTCGTCACGGTGTCGGCGCGGTTCGGCGCGACCGGCGTGAAGGCAGCGCGCCCGACGTCGCCGGAGGTGCGGCTGCGACCGGCCGCGGTGCCGGCGCCGGTGCCCACCGCCGCGGCGGGCGTGGCGCTCGCGAGGCTGCCGACGACGAGGGCTCCGGCGCCGATGGCGCCACCCTTGAGGAGGGACCGACGGGCGAGGGCGCTCTCGACGAGGTCGCGCATGGCGGGACCGGCCGACTCGTTGGGGACGGGCGCGTCACAGGCGTTGTTGCAGCGGTAGTGGCACGTCATGCGGCTGCGCGAGCCGTGCCGGGGTGTGGCGATCAGGGGGAGAAGCTTGGGGGTCACGCGGGCGCTCCTTCGGCGAGTGAGTCCGCCGCGCCCCTGGGGTCGGCGCGGCCGGGATCCGCCTGTGACGCTATGAGCGGTGGGGGAGCGGTCGGGTGCTGCTGCGGTGGCCATCTGGTGAACTCCGCGTGTCTGCTCAGGCCGACGACGGCCACGAGGGCGCCTCGTGCTGCGGCCGGCGGTCGACTTCTCGTATCAGGACACGCCGTTCGTGCATCTGGACGACACTGAGAGCCCATCGCAACGCGAGTGAGAGTGAGCGTCCGATGACCGAACCCGTGACCCCGCTGAATCGTGTCGACGCAGCCCTCCGAGCGAGCGCGCCGGAGGTCGACGAGAGCAGTGGCAACACCCTGTTCACCTGGGCCGGGGGCGGATTCGCACTGTTGACAGGACTGCTCACCTTCTTCGGCATCAAGGAAGGCGTGCTGGCCCGGGTCGTGCACGACAACCCCCTCGCCGCCATGGGCATCCTGCTCTTTCTCGGGCTGGGGGTGCTGCTGGCCGTCGTTGCGCCGTCGATCAAGATGGGAGCCGGGGCGGCCCGGGCGCCGTTGTGGTTCCTGCTCCTCGTCATCGTGGCGCTCATGCTGGCGACGGAGTGGCTCAGCAAGGACTTCGCAGGCTCCCCGTGGTCAGGCCAGTTCAACACCGCCAAGATCACCCTCACCGTGGTGTCCGTCGCGGTCATCGTCCTGCTCAGGTTCACGAGCCTGAGGATGCCGTGGTCCTATGCCTTCGCCGTCCTCGCGGTGGCCTTGGTCAGTGCCGGCCTCTACATCGCGGCGAAGACGACGATCCTGGACAGCACGACCGAGGGCGCCATCACCGCCACCGCGTCCTTCGGCGATGCACCTAGCCCCGGGCAGCTGACGGTGAAGGTCGGTGGCGACGCGATCTACTCGACCGTCTACGTCAAGGTCGACGACGGCGGCGCGAGCACCTTCGGCTCGGCCCAGTTCGCTCCGGATCGCGGTGGCAAGCTCGAGGGGTCGACGGCGGTCCTGATTCCCATGAGCGCAGCGAAGGTCGTGGTGCACACCTGTCAGAAGCAGCCGTCGGTGCAGGCGGATGTCCCCGACAGCACCGACGCGGCGGCTCCCCGGCCAGGCTCCCAGGACTGCACGGAGTGGACGGACCAGGTGACGCTGCAGGTGCCCCGGGCCGGCGAGCGGGTGACGGCCTCGATGACCTCGGCGACGGGAGCCGAGGTGGCCTATGCGGTCGAGGGTTACGACGTGCTGCCGGGCAGGACGTACCGGGTCGTCGTCTCGTCGACGGCGCCGTCCGCGACGCGAAGCGTGTCCGTCGTCGCGGCGAAGGCCGACGGCACCTTCTCGCTCACCGGCACGGTGAAGCCCGTCAAGGGCCAGACGTGGACGGTAGCCGGCGTCTTCTGCGACTCAGGAGCCGCGTGCAGCCCGCCGACCGAGCTGGCCCGGTACACCCTCGCCAAGTGATCGCCGCCGGTGACGCGTCACCCTGGATGGTGAGGAACCGGTGTGGGGCCGGCGCGGCGGTGGGACGCTGAGAACCATGCGCATGCTCTTCGCGTCGACTGCAGGGGCAGGACACTTCGGCCCGATGGTCCCCGTGGCCCACGCCCTCGTGGCTGCGGGACACGAGGTGCGGGTCGCGGCACCGGGATCCTTCGCGGATCACGTGGCCCGGGCCGGTCTCGAGCACGTCCCGTTCGACGACGTGCCACCGGAGGTCATGGGTGCGGTGTTCGCCCGGATCCCGTCGATGACGCCGGAGGAGGCCAACGCCACGGTCGTCCGGGAGGTCTTCGGCCGGCTCGACGCCCGAGCGGCCTATCCGCGGGTGCAGCAGGTCGTCGATGACTGGGCGCCGGACGTCATCCTCCGCGAGCCCTGCGAGTTCGGGTCGCTCGCCGCCGCCGAGCGGTCCGGTGTGCCACACGCGGAGGTGGCGATCGGGGTGGGCCGGGTTCGCGCCTGGGCGGGGGAGTACCTCGTGGAGCCGCTGCTCGAGCTCGACGAGATGGCCGGACTCGCGTCCGGCACGTGCACTCGCGGGTCGACGACGGCGCCGGTGCTCACCTCCGTCCCGGCGTCGCTCGACGGCGAGGCGGGGACATCGCCGAGCCAGGCCACGATCCGCTATCGCGCCCGACCGGTCGAGGCTCGTGAGGGCTCGCTCCCGGCGGCGTGGGGCGACGGCGACCAGCCGCTCGTCTACGTCACCTTCGGGTCGGTCACGGGCGGGCTCGATGACCTGAGCCCGGTCTTCCGTGGATCGCTCGAGGCGCTTGCGGGCCTGCCCGTCCGGGTGCTGCTGACCACGGGCCACGCCGGCGACCCGGAGGCGCTCCGTCCGTGGCCTGACAACGCGCACGTCGAGCAGTGGTGGCCCCAGGACGAGATCATGCCGCTCGCGTCGGCGATGGTCGGGCACGGCGGTTTCGGCACGACCATGACGGCAGTGGCCGCCGGGGTTCCGCAGGTCGTCCTGCCGCTCTTCGCGTCCGACCAGGAGATCAACGCGACGCGCGTCCACGAGGCAGGTGCCGGCATACGACTGGGCGGCCGGACACGGGCGACGGAGCACCTGGCCGAGGCTGTGACACGGGTCCTCGCGGACCCGACCATGCGAGCGGCGGCCAGAGGACTTGCTGACGAGATCGCCTCTCTGCCAGACATCTCGGAGGTCGTCGAGGTCGTCGAAGGGCTTGCCGTGGGCCGCCCCAACGTGACGTGACGCCGCGATCGGCGTGACGGGTGGGGCACGTCCCGGCGTCAGGGGATGTGGCGCTCGGCATCGACCTCGTTGCGCATCTCGACGAGCGACTGCGCATGGTCGCGCAGGGCGACGTCCTCGTCGCTCACCGGCACCCACGGGCGCGCGGCGACGGCGTTGCCGTCGACGTCGAGCGGCACGAAGACGATGAGCGAGTGGGTCGTCAGGTCGAGGTCGCCGGTGGACGGGTCGCCCGAGCGGACGTGCACGCTGATGTGCATGCTCGACGTGCCCGTGAGCAGCAGCCGCGCCTCCACCTCGACGAGGTGGCCGATGCGGAGCGACCGGTAGAAGCGGACCCCGCCGGCGTAGACCGCGACGTTGGACGCCGAGCCGGTCCACTGGGTGGCGAGCACGTGCGCGGCCTCGTCGATCCAGCGCATGACGATCCCGCCGTGCACCTTGCCTCCCCAGTTGACGTCGGTCGGGGCGGCGAGGAAACGCAGCACGGCGCGGGGTGCGGTGCCGGCGTCGCTGTAGGTCTGGGCGGACATCGCGGCGGCGATCTCGTTGCGCAGCCCGATCCGGGTGACCGCGCTCTCCTGCCACTCGCGGTCGTGCTCGTCCTCGGGGACGAGCTGGGGGACCGGGGTCGGCCGGCCGTGCTCGTCGACGGCGACGAAGACCATGATGCAGTCGGTCGTCGGCCGGAGGTCGCCGTCCTTGGGGTTGCCGGCCGAGACCGTGACGAGGATGTGCATGCTCGTCGTGCCCGTGTGGATGACACGAGCCGTGGCCTCGACGAGGTCGCCGACCTCGACGGGCCGGGTGAAGCGCACGTTGCCGACGTATGCCGTGACGCTGTAGGTCCCGCTCCACCCCGCGGCTGCGGCGTAGCCCGCCTTGTCGATCCACTCGAGGACGCGTCCACCGCCGACCGTGCCGGAGTACCCGGCGTCGGTGGGCGCGGCGAGGAAACGGAGGGTGATCTCTCGGGCGCCACGCGGCATGGGTCCTCCTCGGGGCCTGGGGTGTGGGTCACGAGAGTGGCAGAGAGGGAGCCGTCGTGGGTGGTGAGTCCGACGTCCGGCACGCCGGCGGGTCCAGCTGGGCCACCTGGACCGGTGTCGAGCGGCCGTCGAGCACGAGATGGCCCTGGCCGGGCCGACGGGTCGTCCCGATCTCGAGGCGGACGCCGAGCACGTCGCCGTCACCGGAGGACGTCGCACCGAGGAGGATGCCGACGCCGTCGCGGGCCACTTCCGGCACGAGCCCGCGGAAGGCCCCGTTGGCGCGCGAAAGGTCGGCGGCGACCACGACGACCCCGTCCGTGCCGTCGACGACCCGAGCCGCCTCGACGAGCGCGGCCTCGGTGGGGCTGCCGTCCACGAGCTCCGCGTCGTCGACGAGCAGACACAGGTCGGGGTCGTGGCGCCTCATGCGGATGAGGTCCGTGGAGTCGTGCTGGGCCAGCAGTGGGCACTCCTGGCCGGCCGCCCAGACGGACAGCATGGAGTGTCGCGGACTGACGACGCAGACGTGTCGTCCCTGCTGGAGCAGCTGCTCACCGATGGTCACCAGGGTCGTCGATCGACCGGACCGGTGGTGGCCGGCGACGAGGACGCGACGGTGGCCGGCACCGAGCGGCACCGCCAGAGGGACCGCGTCGTCACCCCCGACGCCGACCCACACGCCGTCGCGCGTCGGCGTCAGGTCCTTGAGCCGCACCCGCTCCGGCAGCGCCGTGAGGCGCCACGGGGCGCGGGTTGGCCTCTGGCCCGGGGTCGCGCGATGTGCTGCCGCGGTGCGCTCGACGGCGTCCGCGACGGCGGAGAGGCCGGGGCCGGGCGTGGCCAGCTGCACCTCGCGTCCGGTGCGGAGGTCGACCGCCCGTCCCGGCGGCCTTGCCGTGGCCGCGAGCTCGGGGGAGACGCCGGCGAGGGTGAGGTCCAGCGGGTCGGGCAGTTGCAAGGCCAGCCGGTGGTCGAGAAGCCCGGGCAGCCTGCCGGAGAGGATCGCCCGGCCACCCGTCACGGCGAACCTCACGCCGGCGCCGGGCCCGTCACGGAGCAGGCGGTGCAGCTCGTCCACGGGTGCGCCGTGGTCGAGTCGCGACAAGGACTCCTCGACCGACTCCCAGCCGTCGACGAGCACCACTGTGCGGGGCGGTCCGGGCTCGTCCCCCTCGACGAGCTGCAGGAGACGGCGGACGAGGCGTCGGGTGCGGGTCGGGTCGCCACCGTCGGTCACCGTCCCGACGTGGGGAAGCGACCCGAGGGCGGAGCACGGTCCGGCGACACCTTGGAGCACATGGACGTGCAGATCGTCGGGTGAGGCGCTCGCGGCGAGGCCGAGGGCGAGCGTGAGCAGGGCGGTGGAGCGACCCGACCGTGGACCGCCGGCGATCCCGAGGTGCCCATGGTCGCTCGCACACCACCGGAAGGTGTCACGTCGCTGCTCGTCGGGCACGTCGACCATGCCCATGGGCACGTCGAGTGCCTCCGTCGAGCCCGAGCAGTGCCCGCCGTCGGCGGCCTCGTCACGCCCGGTCGGCTCGGCCCGGGTCAGCTCGGTCGGGGTCAGCTCGGTCGGGGTCAGCTCTGTCGGGAGCGGCGGCAGCCAGGGCGGGGGCTGGGTCCCGACGCCGGAGCGGTGAGCGGCGGCGCGCGCCGCGTCTACGACGGCGAGGAGCTCGCTCGGTGGGCGTGGCTCGTCCGCGGCGTCCGCGGGCGCCTCGACCGCGGACAGCAGGTCGCGCACGACCACACGGACGCGGTCCGTGGTCTCGCGGCCGTCGCCCAGGGGATCCCCGAGGTAGGCGGTCTGCACCGTGGTGAGGCTTCGGTCGCCCGAGCGCACGCAGGCCCGTCCGGGCGCTCGCGGGTCGAGCGACGCGGCGTCTGCGGCGTCCACCACGTCCTCGCTGTCGGCGCGGTCACGGACCCGCAGGGCGATGCGGAGGGCCACATTGGCACGCATGTCGGCGGAGACGATGCCGGCCGGGCGCTGGGTCGCCAGCACGAGGTGGAGCCCGAGCGAGCGGCCGAGGGCCGCGACGCGCACCAGGCCGGCGACGAACTCCGGGAACTCGTCCGCGAGGGCCTTGAACTCATCGACGACGATGACGAGCCGGGACAACGGTGGGAGCTCACGGCATACGCCCGCGGTGCGCCAGTAGTCGTCGAGGTCGCGCGCGGACGCCTGTGAGAGCAGCCGCTCGCGGCGCTTCATCTCGGCATCGAGCGAGGTCAGCGCTCGTGCGGTGAGGTGCGCGTCGAGGTCGGTGACGAGGCCGACCGTGTGCGGTAGTCGCGCGCAGTCGCTGAAGGCCGAGCCGCCCTTGTAGTCCACGAGCAGCAGGCCCAGCTCGTCCGGCGGGTTGCTGACGGCGAGGCCGGTCACCAGGGTCTGGAGCAGCTCCGACTTGCCGGAGCCGGTGGTTCCGCCGACGAGCACGTGCGGACCGTCCGTCGCCAGGTCGACCGCGAGGTCGCCATCTGTGGTCCGGCCCAGGAGAGCCATCGGCCGACCCGTGCTTCGCGACCAGGACCGCGCCAGACCGTCGGCGGTCGTGGGGTCGATGCCCACGCCCCGGTGCAGCTCGACGAACGAGACGGTGCGCGGCAGGGCTGCAGACCCGGCCTCCGGCGTGGCGTCGACGCAGGGCGACAGGGAGCGGCTGACGTCCTCGAGCCAGCTGTCGGCGGGTAGGTCCGGGACCACTCCCGTGAGCGTGTGGCCGTCCTCGCGCACCGTGGCCGAGGCTGCCGCGTCGGCGAGCTCGACCGTGGCACGGGTCTCGGCCGGGAGCGAGGCGACGTCGCGGTCGATGCAGACGAAGGTGAGCCCGGCCAGGGGCCCGGCCCGCAGCAGGTCTGCGACCCCGGGACGGGCACGCAGCCCGCTGGCTCCGTCGAGGAGCACGACGAGGTCAGGGGAGGGACGGTGCGTGCCCGTCCAACGACCGTCGTCCGCCGCGAGGCGGCTGTCGACGAGCTCGCGGAGCGCGGACACGTGTCCTGCCACGTCGGTCGCGGCGCCGGCGAGACGCGCCCCCGAGCCGTCGTCCTCCCGGAGGTGGGGGAGGTGCGCAGCCCACTCCCAGTCGAGCGCGCGCTGGTGCGTGTCGGCGAGGACGTGCACCTGGACGCTGCGCGGCGTGTGCCAGGTCGCCACCTGCAGGAGCAGGCTGCCGACGAGCGACACCGTGTGCTCACGTGGGCCGGCGATCCCCACGACGCCGGACGTCCCGAGACTGAGCAGGGCAGGCAGTCCGTCCACGAGCGGGATGCCCTCGGGCGCCGGACCGGACACGTCGACCGCGGCCGGTTGCGTCGCCGTGCCGAGCCGGAGCACCAGGTGGTCGTCGTCCGACGAGCGGCGCTCCCACAGGCGGGTGCCGCGCCGCCGCACGACGGCCTGGAGGTGGCCGAGGTCGGGATGGTGCTCGCGTCGTCGCTCGGCGTCCGCCGCGGCAGCCTCAGCGAGGTGAGCGCGGGCCCGGGCGAGCAGCACGGCGTGGTCCCGGACCTGCCTGCGGTACGACACCCGACCGGCGCGCCGGTCGCTCCACCACTGGCCGACGAGCAGGAGCGGTGACATGAGGGCGAAGAGGAGGAGGGCCGGTGAGGAGAGCGCGACGGCGAGAACGGCCGACAGGGCCACGGGAGCCAGTGAGGTGAGCAGCGGCATCCGGTGTCGTTCCGGGCGCGACGGGGCCTCGGGGAAGATCACCGACGGCGGCGTGCCCGGGTCGCGGAAGCGTGGCTGGCGGTGGATCCGGACCTCACCGTCCACGATGTCGTGGTGCCCGCTGCGGACGTCCACGCTGCCGAGGACGAGCGTCGTCGACCCCACGGTCAACAGCCGGCCGGGCTCCAGCCGCGCACCCTCGCTCGGCAACAAGACCCCGTCGATGCGCGAACCGTTGGTCGGGTGGTGGTCCGTGACGCTGATGTGGTCGGGGGCCACGGTGACGACCGCGTGCACGCGCGAGACGCCAGGGTCGTCGAGGCGGACGTCCGCGGACGCGGCCCGGCCGATGACGTGCTCACCGCGGCCGAGAGACACGACTCTTCCCGCCCCGACCCCACCGGCCAGGCGCAGCTCCACGGCGCCGCGACCCGGCGCGGCCTCCACGGGGTCGTCCGGCCGGGTGATGGTCAGCAGGGCCCCCCGCAGAAGCGGCGGTGACCCGACCACGGCATCGTCGGTGACGACGCGGCCGCCGACGCTGAAGCCGCAGCCCGGGACACCGGCGACGGCGGTGAGCTCGGGACGGACCGCGCCGAAGGTCGTGCCCGACGGGGCTTCGACCGTGACGTGTCGCGGCGGCACGCCGACCTGACGGGGGGCGACGACGGTCATGGTCAGGCGCACCGGCTCCTCCTTCTCGTGGTGCCCCCATGAGACCGCCGGCCAGCCGGCCGCCCACCGTCGCGTGCACAGGTGTGGACGACGACGGCGGGGCTGTCCCGGCGCCCGCTACGGTGCTCGGCCCACCCGCGAGTCCACGGCACGCCTGTGGAGGAGGACCACGTGTTTGCGCGCATTTGACCTAGCTTGGACGCGCCAGATCACGACAGTCCGGGCAGGATGTCGGGCGTAGCAACTCACAGGGTTCAGGGGAACGCATGTCCACACAGGAAGCGGTGCGCCACGTCGAGGGCGAGGTCCGTGAGCTGATCCGTCGCTCTGGTCTCGATCCCGCCAGCGACGCCAAGGCCGTCCGCCGCCTCGTCCAGGACGCCGTCCAGGACTACGACGAGCGCTCCCTCCACGGGGGGCTGCCGTCGCTCGGCGACCAGCGCCTGGCGGTCCACTCCATCCTCGCGGTCGTCGCCGGCTACGGTCCGCTCCAGCAGTACTTCGACGACCCCACGGTCGAAGAGATCTGGATCAACGACCTAAACGGTGGCTGACCTGCAGCGGAGACGCCAAAGTCCGCTCAGAGTCCGCAGGACGAAGCACCGCCGCCGCCATCCCGGCTGCAGCCGCTCGTGTCTTGTCTTCCGCGGTGGGCCACAGGTGCGCGTAGGTGTCGAGCGTGACGCTCGCTTTCGAGTGCCCGAGGGCCCGCTGCACCGTCACCACGTCGCACCCAGCCGCGATCAGGCCCGATGCATAGAAGTGACGCAGTCCGTGAATGTGGACGCCAGAGACTCCGGCCCCCCTCGTCGTCCGCTGCCACCACGAGTTCACCGTCGTCGGTGGCAGTGCGCGCCCCGATCCCGAGAAGAAGAGCCATCCTTCCGACGCTGTCCCGAAGCGATCGACATGGGCCGAAAGCATCCCCACCAGTTCGTTGGGGATGAAGATCATCCGCTCTGACTCATACTTCGGCGGCCGGATCTCGGCGGGGCCTCCGACGCGCCGCTGGATCTGTCTGGCCACGGTGAGCGTGCGACGCAGGAAGTCAACGTCGTCGAGTTTCAGCCCAGACGCCTCGCCGAGGCGTAGTCCAGCGAAGGCACACACCCCGATGTAAGCCCGCATTGACTCGTCCGATGCCTCGATGAGCGACGCGACTTGGTCCTCGGAAGGCATGCTCATCCCTACCTCCGCCCGACGGCGCCTTGGCAGCTTGATGCCGGGGGAGGGGTCCACCGCGATCACGCGGTCCGCGACAGCGGCCTTCAATACGGCCCTGACGATGTTCATCCTCGTGGCGATCGTCGTAGGCGCGTACCCCGCGACCTGCATGTCCTTGACCCACTCTTCGAGAGTCGACCTTTGGATCGAGCCAATCTTCATTGAGCGGAACGGGACTGACCTGCGGACCAGGTTGTTCGACACCTCGGTCATGGGAGCCCAGATCTGCCTCGCCGCCCACTTCTGAAAGTAGCCGTCGAAGGTAACAGTGCCCGCCCGTGGGTCGACGTACATCCCGGTCACGACCGCCGTTGTGACCTCGTCGATCCAGCCCTGAGCGTCGATCTTCCGCTTGAAGTGTCGAGCGTGCTCTTTGCCGGCCGCGTCTCGGTAACGGGCGCGCCAGACGCCGTCAGTCCTTTTCTTGATGCTTGCCATGGATTCCACCCCCTGTCGCGGTGGATGGGATCCGCGATCGGATGAGCTGCAGTTCGCGTCGCGCTCGCTCCCGACGGTTGGAGAGTTCTGCGATCGTCTCGGTTGCTCGCTTCTCGGCTGCCCTGAGTTCGGCGCTTAAGTGGGCAAACTCAGCCTCCAACATCACACGACGCTTCTCTGCTTCTGCCATCTCGGATGCTGCGTCATCGCCCATGGCAAGCGTCGCCAAATCGTCCAGTCTGACCTCGAAGACTCGAGCGAGCGCCACCGCTTCGTCGAACTTCAAGGCTCTGGTCCCTGCCTCCAGCTTCGTGATCGTCTGCGGATGCATCGAGGGCACTCCCTCGCTAGCGAGGGCACTTGCGAGTGTCGCCTGAGAAAGGCCGACTCGTTCTCGAAGGGCCTTGATGTTCTTGCCGATCAACTCGTCTCTCGTCGTCACGCGTCACACCATAGCGCGACACACCAGAACGGCACTAGACAGTAGCAACCAGTTTGGGTGTACCATTTCAGTGTCATGCAGCACACACCAATGAAGCACCAGAGGATCAAGCATGTTCCAGAAGTTGCTCACCCTGGATGAGGTGGCTAACCGGCTCCGCCGTTCACCTGCGCAACTGCGCTGGATGCGCCACAACGACTCTGGGCCACGATCAGCCAAGATCGCCGGCCGAATCATGTACCGCGAGCAGGACGTCGAGGACTGGATCGACGCCCAGTTCGACGCCGAACCGAGGGCCACGGCCTAGGCCGCCCTCATGACCACCACCCTCGCCAGCAAAGAGGTCGTGATCGAGTGTCTGTAAGCGCAAGACCCCAACGAGCCATCGGGCTCCCAGCACTTCGAGGCATTGCGACACTCGACCTGTCGCGCTGCGTCGAGAGCCACTGCCTCGACGGCCGCGAGGCGGCCCGCCTGGTTCTGAACATGGGAGACGTCACCGGCCGCCTCGTGCGCCTCGAGATCGGTCATGCATCGTTCGTAGTCACGCCCGGGCCGCTGGCCCTTGAGCTGCGCGCCTGCGCCGGCGTCGAGGTCGTCGGACACAACGCCGCAGGCATCCACGCCCTGTTGAGCGCCTTGGAGCGCGGTTTCGGTGATGGCCGATGAGAATCGTGTATCTGTACGAACTGCCGCAGAACGAGCGCTACTCACTACTGCGAGGACAAGGAAGCATCCGAGATTGGCTGCGCCACAACAGAATCCCAGCGATGTGGTCTGCGGCCAACGGCGGCTGGCATGTGCGGACCGAGCGCGTTGCCGACCTCATCGCAAGGGCAGAGTTTGATGGCTTCCGGGTCACGGCGAAAGGCCCGATCGGTTGAGCATCAGGAGGATCGACTTCGGCGGCCGCGACTGGGCAGCACACGCCCAGGACCACTGGCTCGACTTCGCCGGCAACCCCAACTTCCCCGACTATCTGCGCATCGTGTTCGTCGCATACGGGCGGCACGCCGCCAACGGTCACGCGCGCCTCGACCAAGGTGAGCTGTCACGCTTCCTCGTCCGCAAGGACGGCACCCTGCCAGACCGACGCAACGTGCGGCACTCAATCGACCGGGCCATCGGCCTCGGGTACCTCACGGCCGGCTCGAAGGCCTTGTGTCTGGTGGTGAGCAGCCACCACGTCCAAGGCGGCATCGGCGACCCGGACCGGCGCTGCGACCGCGACCACGCGGTCCGGACGCGCCTGCGAAAGGACGTACCTGAACAACGTCCTTTCCCTCGAAACGACGTTAACGAAACTGGTCGTTTTGGTCAGAACGACGTATCTCGCGAACGTCGTTTCACGCTCAATCCCTCTTCTCTTCTCCACCCACCCGTCGACACACCAAACAGGGAGGCCTCGTGAAGGTCCAGATCCTCCGCGTTCTCGGAGTCCGCGCACGCGGTCCCGTCGTCCAAGCGATCGTCGACGAGCTCCGGGTCCGATGGCAGCCGCGCACCGCTTGGGACTGCGACTGCCTCGTTGAGGCGGACGAGGACGTATGCGACCACGTCGAAGCGGTCGTCGCGCTCCTCCACCCCAAAGTCCTAGGCGACGACCAGTGAACCTGCTCAAGGCCTGCGCCGACTGCGGCGAGCTCACCGACCGCGCACGCTGCGAGGACTGCCGCCCGCCCCAGGACAAGCCGAGCGCCACAAGGCGAGGCTACGACGCCGCCTGGAACCGGCTCTCGCATCGAGCCCGTCGGCTCCAGCCCTTCTGCACCGACTGCGGCACCACCGAGGACCTCACAGTCGACCACACGCCCGCGGCATGGAAGCGCAAAGCCGAAGGCAAGCCCATCAGGCTCAGCGACGTGGCGGTCGTCTGCCGCGGATGCAACGCGAGACGAGGAGCAGCGAGACCAGCCCGAGTCGACCCGCCCCCCGCCTCGGCAGGACCCCCGGGGAAGGCAGAGTCCGAGTCACTCATCCAGGCGGGCCCGTCGGACTGTGACCCACGTCTTGGCCCTGTAGTGGGCGACTGGGAAGGGCTCGCTGAGCTCGCCGTTATAGGGCCAATGCTCCTGAGCCGAGATGGTGAGGATGTCACCATCGACGGTGAACTCGTGAACGATCGTCATCTCGTTACGTCCAGCCCTGCCGTTGTGCTGATCACGGAAGATTTCGCTCTCGCCGCTCGGCAGCTCGACTCTGATGTCCATCGCGGGAGTCTGTCATGAAGGCTGCCGCTCTGGGCACCATCAAGGCTGAGCCTCCCGACTTGTCGGGCTGGTCGGCTAACCGAGCCGAGCGTCGCGAGCGCTTCGTCCGGGAGTTCCAGCTGGTGTCCAAGAGCGGTGGTACTGGCAGCCCGGAGATCGCGAAGTTCGATTCAGTCTCGGGAGGCTTCGCCGCCACGGTGGCTACCTGCACGTCAGCTGTGACCTTCCTTGCGCTCCTGCCTTGCCTTCTTGCGTTCCTTCTTCGCAATCGCCTTCTCAAGCTGGGCAACGAAATCGAGGGCCTCCTCGCTCTCCATCTCGGCGAAACGGTCGTCTGTCTTCGACAGGATCTCCATAAGCCTCGCAGAGGCGGCTTGCTCCCCGACCTCGTGCACGTGCGCCCCGAGGAGCCCCAGGAGCACCTGGAACATCATCTGCGACTTCATCTTGCCCGTGGTGTCCGTGGCCCAAAAATCGTCGTAGACCTCGACAACGTCCCGGCGCCCCTGCACGACGCCAACCAGGCCCATCAACAGGTCGTGGTTCGCGGCACGCCAACGCTCGACGCCGTCCGCGTAGTCGATCTTCTTCATGCGCGGGAGCCTGCCATGAGGGCCAGCCCGAAGGGTGTGATTGAAGCAGAACCGCTGGACTTCATCCGGCGGCACAAGGACCGCGCCCGGCAACGGAATTGCGTCAGCCGCACACCATTGCGCCCGACCCTGGGTGAGGGCGCGAGGAGGTTCCGTAAGGCGGAGTCTCGGTCAGTCGAGACTGTCGACGCCTTCGGGAGGAGGTTGCCGTCGCTCGTGTTGCGTTCGCTCATGCTGCCGTCGCTCGTGTCGCCTTCGCTCATGCTGGCGACGCTCCGGCTGCCGGCGCTCTGGCTGCCGGCGCTCTGGCTGCCGGCGCTCTGGCTGCCGGCGCTCTGGCTGCCGGCGCTCAGGCTGCGTTCTCTCAGCTGGAGTGCGCTCGACCACCGCCTCGACCTGGCGCTGTTGGCGCTGTTGGCGCTGCCTTCCCGGCGGCTCGGGAGCACTTTGGTCCGTCATTGGCCGAGGTTCTCATGAGGGCTGGACTCAAGGGTGAGATCAGGGCCAAGCCGCTCCACTTCGCCGGCTGGCCCAAAGACCGCGCGGGTAGTCGTGAGCGTCTGATTGACGAAGACCTCGCTAGGTCATTCCCCCTCAGCCGGCCCGTCTGTTTCGTCCGAAGCTCGCACAACGGGACGCTGGACGACTCGCACAACGGGACGCTGGACGACTCGCACAACGGGACGCTGGACGACTCGCACAACGGGACTCTGGACGACTCGCACAACGGGACTCTGGACGAGCTCCTGTGGCTGCCTATCGACTCCGCCCGGTCCCGGACCCTGGATCTCCGCGTTCATTTCGCGAGCCTCTCATGAGAGCCGGCCCTAAGGGCGAGATCACCGTCGAGCCACTGGACTTCACCGGCTGGCCCAAGGACCGCGCCAAGCGCCGAGAGCGCTTCATCCGCGAGTACCTCGTGATCCCGAAAGGTGTCGGCGCTGGCAAACCGATAGCGCTCCGGGAGTTCCAGAAGGAGATCGTGCGCGGCTCGTTTGCTCCGGGCGTCCGGACTGCGCTCGTGTCTCTCCCGCGCGCCAACGGCAAGACCGCCCTTGCCGCGATGCTGGCCGTCGCGGAGCTCTGGGTCGGGGACCCGTCGCCCGAGGTCCTCGTCGTGGCCTCCGATGCCCGTCAGGCTGGTATCACGCTTCGAATGGCCAAGCGCATGATCGAGCTCAACTCACAGCTGGCCGAGCGCGCTCACATCTACGCCGACCGGATCGTCGTACCGGAGAACGACGGGCTGCTCCTGCCCCTGCCGGCGGAGCCGGGAGCGCTGCACGGTCACGACCCGAGCCTCCTCGTCGTGGACGAATTGCACGTTGTCACCGAGGACGTCTGGGAGGCCGTTTCATCCGTGACCGGCAAACGCCCTGAGTCCCTGACGCTCGCGATCTCGACGCCGGCATCCTCGCCGGACAGCATCATGTGGAAGCTCGTCGCGCACGGCCGCCACCGCGATGACCCGGCCTTCTACCTCCGGGAGTTCGCCGCGCCGGCCGGGTGCGCGACCGACGACGTCGAGGCGTGGCGGACCGCGAACCCGGCCCTGGCGTGCAAGCGGCCCTTCCTCTCCGAGGACGGCATGGCCGCCGCGAGGCGGACGCTCCGCGAGCCCGTCTTCCGGCAGCTTCGCCTTGGCCAGTGGGTCACCGGCTCCGACGCATGGATGCCATTCGGCCTGTGGGACCAGCTCAAGGACGACCATGGTCACGTCGAGCCCAGGTCCAAGGTCGTCCTGGCGTTCGACGGCAGCGCCTCCGGCGACTCGACCGCCCTCGTCGGCTGCACCGTTGGCTCGGATCCTCACCTGTTTGTGATCGGCCTCTGGGAGAACCCCGGCGAACCGCGCTGGAGAGTCCCGCGCGGTGACGTCGACAAGGCCGTCGACACCGCCTTCGCCACCTGGGACGTCCTCGAGCTGGCCGCGGACCCGTGGGGGTGGCGATCTGAGCTCGAGGCCTGGGCCGAGCGGCACGGCGAGAAGCGGGTCATCGAGTGGAACACCGCTCACGCGGCCCGAATGGCCCCGGCCACCGACCGGCTGTACCAAGCCGCCGCAGACCACGGCTTCACCCACGACGGCGACCCGCGCCTGGCCGCGCATGTCGCGCATTGCATCGCCAAACGGACCCCGATGGGCGACCTCGTCTCCAAGGACAAACGCGGGTCTCCGCGCAAGATCGACGCCGCTGTCGCCGCGATCGTCGCCCTCGACCGAGCCGCCTTCCACACCAATACCAAGACCAGACGACGAGCAAGGAGCTTCGCCGCATGAGCACCGACACCCTGACCACCCTGTTGCAGTCCCTCGACGAGCGGACCGCCCGGTACGGCACGCTGAACCGCTACTACGCCGGCGAGCAGCCTCTGACGTTCCTGGCCCCAGAGATCCGGAGCCAGCTCAACAACCGTCTGTCCCGCGTCTCGGTCAACGTTCCACGCCTGCTCGTCGACGCGATCGCCGAGCGCCTCCGCGTGAGCGGCTTCGCCGGCGCCGACCTCTGGGCCGACTGGACACGCAACGACCTCGACCAGCTCGCCGGAGTCGCCCACCGCGAGGCCCTCGTCCTGGGCGACGCCTACGCGATCGTGTGGGCCAACCCAGACGGCACCCCGAAGGTGAGCATCGAGTCCGCCGAACAGGTGATTGCCCTCACCGACCCCGGCACCAGGAAGATCCTTACTGCCGTCAAGCGCTGGCAAACCCCGACCGGCACTCTCGCGGTCCTCTACCGCCCCGACCGGATCGATCGCTACGCGAGCAACCAGCCCGGAGCCACGACGACCGGCTTCCGCCTCGTCGAGACCCTCGACAACCCGCTCGGCGTCGTCCCGGTCGTCCGGTTCCGCAACGGCGGCCGCCTCCTCGACGACGGCGTCTCCGAGATGACCGACGTCCTGACCCTGACCGACGCCGTCACCAAGCTCACCACCGACCTGCTGACCGCGAGCGAGTACGGCGCCCGCCCCCGCCGCTGGGCCACCGGCGTCGAGCTCGTCGAGGACGAGGACACCGGCGAAGCCGTCAACCCATTCCCCGAAGGGGACCGGATGCTCGTCTCCGAGGCCCCCGAGTCGAAGTTCGGCCAGCTCCCCGGCTCCGACCTCGCCGGCTACGAGAACGCGGTCGGCGTCATCATGCGCCAGATCTCCGCCGTGTCCGGCCTCCCCGAGCACATGCTCGGCATCGGCGGAGACAACCCCACCAGCGCCGACTCGATCCGGGCCTCCGAGGCCGCCCTAACCGCCAAAGCCGAATCACGGCAAGGCACCTTCGGCAGGTCGTGGGAGGACGTCGCCCGTCTCGTCGTCGCCGTCCGCGACCGCGTCGACCCGGCCAGAGTCGACGTGAAGGTCAAGTGGGCCGACCCGTCGACAAGGTCCGTGGCGCAAGAGGCTGACGCCATCGTCAAGCTCCACGCCGCAGGCATCCTCCCGACCAACTACGCCCTGGCCCGCCTCGGCTACTCCGACGACGAAATCACCGCCATCCGAACCGCCCGCCGCGCCGAAGCTCTCGACGGAGCTGGCCTCGACCTGACCGCGCTGGCCTCATGACCTACCGCGACATCCTCCGCCAGCTCGGGGACGCCACCGCCGCAAAGGTCCTCGCAGCCTTCGCCGCCCACGAAGCCGGCCATATCAGCGAGGATGAGGCCGTCGCCCTGATCGCTGCGATCGTCGCCACCGCCAACAGCCGCGCCACCGTCCTGGCCGACCTCGGGCTCGCCGCGACCCTCACTCTCGCCACGAGGACGCCGGTGCCGCCCCTGGGACTCCTTCCGGCGGCCGACGACGTCGCACGGCTCAACAAGGCGGCCAGAACGCTCTTGACGCTCCTACCGGACACGCCTGACCCGCAAGCCAGAGTCGAGCGCCTCGGCCGCTCAGAGCTGCTCACAAGCGCTCAGACGGCGCGTGGGGAAGGCATCGCCCGATCCGACCTCGTCGAGGGATGGGTCCGATCAGTCTCCGGCTCCGGCTGCCAGCTCTGCACCTGGTGGAGCCGCGACGGCCGCGTCTGGCCCGCCGACCACACCATGCCCCGCCACAAGGGTTGCACCTGCACCCAAGTCCCCGTCGTGACCGAGCGCGTCCGCCCGGTCCAGCACTGAAGGGAAACCCCTTGCCCGACAACCAGACCCCCGCCACCGGGAACGTCCCCGACGCACAGCTCGAGCCCACCGACGAGCCCACCGAACTCGACCCCACCGAGGCAGACGAGATCCAGGACGAGCCAGACGCCTTCCCGCGCGAGTACGTCGAGAAGCTCCGCAAGGAGAACGCCGGCTACCGCGACCGAGCCAAGGACCGAGACGCCCTCGCCTTGCGTCTCCACGCCGCCCTGGCCGCCGCAGACGGCCGTCTCGCCGCCCCAGACGAGCTCACCTTCGACGAAGGCCACCTGAGCGACCCGGACGGCCTCACGGCCGCGATCGACGACCTCCTCGCCCGCAAGCCCTACCTCGCGACACGCCGCATCCTCGGAGACGTTGGGCAGGGAGCGTCGCCGGTCACACCTATTGTCGATTTGAGCGGAATCCTCCGCACCAACGCCGGCTGAAAGGGCAGCTCACATGGCCAAGCAGAACGCCGATCTCATCTCGGAGACCGCGAAGGTCCTCCTCGACGCCATAAAGGAAGCAGCACCGACCATACAGAATAGGAACACGGATGGTCTGAGGTCCTTGGCGGAGGCCTTCGCCCTCGTCGCACAGCACGATGGGAACGCGCCGCGAGAGCCGGGCCGCGTCCTGAGTTGAGAATCGTTCTCAGTCTGATACAATGAAGGGGAGTCGCCTGGTGCGGCTCCCCTTCGTGGCTCCCGGACGGAGCGCGTGACCAATCCGCCTCAGTCCCAAGGAGTCCCGTCATGGCCGTTTCCGCATCTTCCGCCGCCGAGCTCACCGCCGAGCAGGTCCAGGCCGTCCTCGTCCAGCCCCTCGAGGCCCGCTCGACGTTTCTCGCCGCCGGGCCGCGGATCATCGACACAGCCGGCCCGCTGCGCCTGCCCAAGATGGGCGGAGCCACCGCCCCGGCCTGGCACGGCGAGAACGAGCAGATCACCGAGGTCGACCCCGACTTCGACGAAGTCACCCTCCTGCCCTCGACGATGAAGTCGATCAAGACACTGACCCGATTCAGCAATGAGCTTGCCCGCCAGTCCGTCATCGCCCTCGACGCCGCCCTCAAGGAACGGCTCGTCAAGGACGTGGCAGACACCCTCGACGCGCAACTTTGGAGCGCCTCTGGCGACGGCACCACCAAGCCACGAGGCCTCTTCGCCTACCCCGGCACCCAGACCCTCCCTACCATCGGCACCCTCACCCTCGACGCCCTCCTCGACGCCGAGGCCCTGGCTCTCGGTGCCAACGTCAACACCGACGCCCTCAAGTGGGTCATGACGTCTCGGGAGCTCATCGCCCTCCGCAAGATCAAGCAGGGCACCGGCTCCAACGCCTACGTCCTGCAGCCCGACATGACCAGGGCCGGCGGCTACACGATCTTCGGCAAGCCAGTCGTCGTGACCAACCGCGTCCCCGACACGACCGGCACACCGAACACCGGCCGCGCCGCCCTCGTCGACTTCTCCCAGATCGTCGTCGCCCGCGACCTCGCCCCCAGCGTCAAGATCCTCGACCAGACATTCGGAGACTACGACCAGCAGGCGATCCGCGTCGTGGCCCGCTACGACGCCGCCCCGCTCAACCCCGAGGCGATCATCAAGCTCACCGGCATCACGATCTGATGGACACACCCACGGTCGCCGACGTGCAGGCCTTCCTCGGTCGGGACGCCGGAGCCTCCAGCACCCAGATCGAGGCACACCTCGCCGTCGTGACCCAGATGGTCAAGCGGTACGTGCGAGGAGTCGGCTTCAGCCTCGCCGACCCTGGCCAGCCCGATGACGCTCTGGCCGCCGTCATCGTGTCCTCGACGGCACGCCTCGTCAGCAACCCGACCATGACCCAGTTCGCGGCCGTCGACGACGCGCAGGTCCGGCAAGGCACCTTCAACGGCTGGACCCTGCCCGAGCTGGCCATCCTGCACTCCTACCGAGCTCGCGCTCGGTAGGCCGGCGTAAACGGCCACCTCGCGGGGTCTACTTTCGGCCGAGTCCAGGAACGATGGCCGACAGCACATGGCCCCCCGGGTGTCGACCTGCGCCGAACAAGGGACCCCCGGAGTGCCCGCTCCGGGGGTCTCGTGCTTAGTCCGCCCCAAGTCCGCAAGAGAGTCGAACACCGCCGGACGCTGCCAACGCTCCCCATCGTGTTTGCGCACGTCAGACGGCCAGCGATCGTCATCACCATGAATCGTCAATCACGCTGGGGTAGTTCTGGATCAACGAACCCTCGCGGGTGTTCGTGGCCCGCGGCGGTATCGCCGAGCTGACCCCGACGATCCTCACGGCGGACGACGTGCGCGACCTCGTCGAGCGCATGCTCAAGAGCAGCGGCCGTCGCGTCGACCTCAGCAGCCCGTTCGTCGACGCGACGCTCACCGACGGCTCGCGGCTGCACGTCGTCATCCCCGACATCAGCCGGGCCCACTGGCAGGTCAACATCCGCAAGTTCGTCGTCAAGGCAGACCACCTCGACGACCTCGTCCGGCTCGGCACGATGCCCCGAGAGGCGGCCACCTTCCTCGAGGCCGCGGTCGCGAGCGGCCTCAACGTGCTCGTGGCCGGAGGCACCCAGGCGGGCAAGACGACCCTCCTCAACTGCCTCGCCGCCGCAATCCCGCCGCGTGAGCGCATCGTCACGTGCGAGGAGGTCTTCGAGTTGAAGATCCCGCAGCGTGACGTGGCCGCCATGCAGTGCCGTCAGCCCAGTCTCGAGGGCACCGGGGAGGTCCCGCTACGCCGCCTCGTCAAGGAGGCGCTGCGGATGCGTCCGTCGCGGATCATCGTCGGCGAGGTCAGGCAGGAGGAGAGCCTCGACCTGCTCATCGCCCTGAACAGCGGCGTGCCCGGCATGTGCACCGTGCACGCCAACAGCGCCCGCGAGGCCGTCACGAAGATGTGCACGCTGCCTCTCCTCGCCGGTGAGAACGTCTCGAGCCGGTTCGTCGTGCCGACGGTGGCGGCCGCGGTCGACGTCGTCGTCCACGTGGCCCTCGAGCGTGACGGCGTCCGGCGGGTCCGCGAGATCGTCGCCATCCCGGGACGGGCCGAGGGCGACGTCATCGAGATCGCCGACCTCTTCGTCACGCGTGACGGTGCTCTGAGACGCGCCGACGGGTTCCCACCCCACCGAGAGGCCTTCGAGCGGGCCGGGTACGACGTGGCGGCCCTTCTCGGGCAGGCGAGCTCATGATCTCGCCGTTGGTCGTCGGCCTGGTGCTCGGCGTAGGCGTCTTCTTCGTCTACTGGTCGTTCTGGCCGCAGGAGCCCGCGCGCGCGAAGACCGGCAAGGGCGGTTTCACGGTCGAGCTGCGTGACCACCTCACCCAGGCCGGCTACTCCTCGGTCACACCCGGCAACGTCGTCGTCGGATCGGTCGTCCTCTTGGTCATCGCGTTCGTCATGGTCCTCGCCCTGACACGGGTCGTGCCGATCTCGCTGTGCTTCGCCCTCATGGCCGGCGCGATCCCGCTGTCGCTCGTGCGGATGCGGGCGCGCAAGCGCCGCAACAAGCTCCGTGACCTGTGGCCCGACGTCGTCGACAACATCACGTCGGGTGTGCGAGCGGGACTGGCGCTGCCCGAGGCGCTCTCTCAGCTCGCTGTCCGCGGTCCGGCCGAGCTGCGTCCCGCCTTCGCCGCGTTCGCGGAGGACTACCGGACGACGGGTCGGTTCCATGACTGCCTGGACCGTCTCAAGGACCGGCTCAGCGACCCGGTCGGTGACCGGATAGTCGAGTCGCTCCGGATCGCCCGCGAGGTGGGTGGCAGCGACCTCGGGAAGCTGCTGCGCACGCTCTCGTCGTTCCTGCGGGAGGACGCCCGCACCCGCTCCGAGCTCGAGACCCGGCAGAGCTGGACGGTCAACGCGGCCCGCCTCGCGGCTTTCGCGCCCTGGGTCATCCTCGGTCTGCTCGCCCTCAACGGCAGCTCGCTCGCGGCCTACTCGTCGCCCACCGGCTGGGCCGTCCTCGCGGTCGGCGCCGGCCTCTGCGTCGTGGCCTACCGGGTCATGGTCTGGATCGGTCGGCTTCCCGAGGAAGAGCGGGTCCTGCGGTGAACGGGTTGACGGGTCGACTCGGCGAGCTCCTCGGCGACGGGTGGTCGTGGGCGGGCGCGACGGCCGGTGTGCTCGTCGTCGCGGGTCTCGCACTCGTCGTCGCCGGTCTGCCGGCGAGCCGTCGCCCGACTCTCGACGACCGCCTGGAGCCCTACCTGCGTGACACCCCGCGCCCGTCGACGTTGCTCGCCCGGCCGGCTCCTCCTCGTGGGCCGTTCGGCTTCGGTGAGCTGCTCGCCCCCTACGTGGCCCGGCTGGGGTCCGGGGTCGGCTCGCTCGTCGGTGGTGCCCCCTCCGTGGTCCGTCGTCAGCTGCGGGCCGGCCAGGCCGCGGACGTCGACCGCTTCCGCGCCGAGCAGGTCATGTTCGGGGCGATCGGGGCACTCGGTGGGCTCGTCTTCACCGCCGTCGTCGCCGTCGCGCAACGACGATTCCCGGTGCCGGTCCTCGTGTCGATGGTGCTCGTCGGCGTGCTCGGCGGCATCGCCGGGCGCGACTACCTCCTCAGCCGTGCCGCGACCCGGCGCGAGGCCCGCATGCTCACCGAGTTCCCCACCGTCGCCGAGCTGCTCGCACTGGCGGTCAGCGCAGGAGAAGGAGCCGTCGGCGCGCTCGAACGCGTCTGCCGTCTCTCCCGCGGAGAGCTGTCCGACGAGCTGCGCCGGTGCCTGGCCGACGCACGCGCGGGGGCCAACCTGCCCACGGCGCTCCAAGGCCTCGCCGACCGCACCGGGCTGATGAGCCTGACCCGCTTCGTCGACGGCATCGTCGTCGCGGTCGAGCGCGGAACGCCTCTTGCCGACGTGCTCCGGGCCCAGGCGCAGGACGTCCGCGAGGACGGGCGACGCACGCTCATGGAGGAGGGCGGGAAGAAGGAGATCTACATGATGGTCCCAGCTGTCATCTTTTAGACCGCCTTCTCCGTCCCTGTCGTAAGGGTCGGTCGGTTCCCGCACGACGTCCGCCAGGAGATCGCGTCGCGTGTCTCAGGACCGCTCCGTCCGCGAGTCCGCGCCATGCGCCCAGGCAACGTGTTTCCCAGGTCCGGCCGACAAGCTGCCGCCACGTCGGCCAAGATCGGCGGGACCGCGCGAATAATGGCTGGTCGCCGCAAGCGCTCGAGCATGGCCTGAATTGATCGAATCTGCCGTTGCGCCGGCTGTATAGGTGACCCGACCGTTAGGCTTATGAATCGTCTCAAACAACGTCCGACGGTGCTGGTTCTAGGAGAGTCCTGTGGTGGGCAGCACGCGTAGGTTAAAGAAGAGGGGCTCCGCGTGACCGCGTCTTCCGAAGTGCAGGGACCAGCTGCCCGCCACGTCAAGGTCAGCCTCCCTACGGAATTTGCTCCGCAGGACCTGATCCGATTCATGATTCGCGCGGACATCCAGGGCGAGTGGCTCGGGGCGGGAGGGGTACTTAGCATCGCACCTGGCGACAATGTGCGCTTGCCCCGGCGCGACCTCGATGCGCTCTATCCCCCCGATGAGCCACTTCCGCAGCATGGGGTCGTCTATCACTCGGGATTCACTCGCGAGGTCTTCGAACTAGTCATAGAGTTCAACGCCGCCAGTCCGAGAGGATTCCGGCTCTTGGTGACACCACGGCCCGGCGGGCGGAGCTACGTTCGCATCTCAGAGTCGGGGGTGCTCGACGGGAACAGCCGCGCTCTCGTCCTCCGGTACTGGCAGGCCGCGCTTAACCGGCTGGATAGCCTCTTGGCCCCACTAGCTCGGGATCGACGCAGGATGCGACAGGCGCTCATAGTCGTGCATGGGATCGGGGAACAACGTCCGGGGCAAACCCTGCGTCGGTTCGTCGACGCCGTGTTCCCGGATGCCTCAAGTCAACAGCGGCGATATTTCAAGCCTGACTACGTGTCGAAGTTGTTCGAGCTGCGTAGCGTCTCGGTTCCGGGAAGCAAAGAGATGAGGCGTCCCACGACAGACGTCTACGAGCTGTACTGGGCCCACCTGATTAGAGACACAACCCTTGCTCAAGTATATGGGTGGCTTTCACGGCTTATGATCGCCCCGAACCGGAGCCTTTCATCGGAGCTCCTAGGCAAAGTCTGGGTTCTGCGCATCGTTGCCGTAATCGTCGCGCTGACCTTTTTGGGCCTGTCCGTTAGTGGTGTCTGGGCCGCGTGGGGAGGCGCGGTCGCCGTGAGTGCATTTGCGCTTATTCCCGGGCTGTTTTGGTCAGTCGGGAAGCTCATGCAGAACCGATTCGTGCTTGGCTTTCTTGGTGATGCGGCGCGCTATCTGGAGCCCCTTCCCGGGAACATTTTGCAGCGGCAAGCAATTCGTGAGTCCGGGGCGGAGCTAATTGATTCCCTGCATAACTCTGGCCGTTACAACCGCATCATTGTCTACGGTCACAGCCTGGGTAGCGTCATTGCCTACGACATCCTGAGCTTCGCTTGGATCCGCCGATCCCGCATGCATAGGTCAGATCGCGCCATGAGCAGCAGGGGGTTGCTGCGGGTCGAGGACCTGCTCAATCCTCGGATCCCCGATGCGCCAGCGCCGTCCATCGATGTAGTTCAAGCGAGGCAGCATTCAGCTTGGCGAGAGTACCGCCGTAATGGGTTCGACTGGCGCGTGTCAGACTTCGTGACAGCGGGCTCCCCGCTAACGCACGCGAGGATGCTGCTGAATCTCGACCGGCAGACACCATTTGGTGAGCTTGTCGGCGATAGAACGTTCCCTACTTGCCCGCCGCAAACTGAACCGACTAGGACGGCGACCCACGGCCGCACGCGAGACGCGTTCACTTTCACGCATGCCTACCCAGACCCTAGTGGTCAAGGTTCCCGGTCTGTCCTCGTGCCGCACTTCGGCGCCCTGTTCGCGCTCACGAGGTGGACGAATATGTACTTTCCAGTTGAAGGTTTCGTCAAGGGCGACCCGATCGGCGGACCATTGCACAACATCTTCGGATCGTGGATACGTGAGCTCGCGCTCAAGAAACCAGGAGGTGGCTTTGCAGGCTTCGCTCACAACCTCTACACGTCGAGCCCCGAGGGTGAACACATCGAACAACTACGAGAAGCCCTCAATCTGTCCACGGACCTTGATCTGTGGGACCTATCTCCGGTCCTAGTCGTTCCGGGACGCAGGGGGACGCGAGCTAGCTGAGCAGGTGTTGGATGGGGGGCCGCCGGCGCCCGTGGCTCGCCTCCTTTGAGACGACCAGAAAAGTCGCAACTCGGGGCTACCGGCGGCTGCCCTCTACTTTAGCGGTAGTACAACACCGCTGTAGGGCGTCATGGATAAGCCACCGCACCGTGACAATCGGGCCGGAGTTGGCGACCGTTACGCGCAACCACAAGCCGGCGCGGCAGGTGCCCTTCTGGGCGTGGCTGCTCGGTGGACCGGGCCAGAGGGGAGAGGATCAAGGCCGATAGACGTCAGCCGTGACGGACGGAGCTCTCCCATGACCGGCCGGTCCTCGAGGCCCCCCACCGACGATGCTTCGGCTCGAGCTGAGCTTGCCGGGGACTACCCACTTCTGGATCGGTGGAGGCAGCGGGTTCGATCACCGAGTGGACTACTCCCGGCGCCGACCTCGGTGCTCGCCGCCGACGACATGGCCTGGCCGTATGAGCCGCTTTCGGCTCAGATTGGGGTGCGGCTCGCGTCTGCGGTCGATCACCTGCAAGCTCTGCGGGTGCTGTGTGAGGCCGACTCGTGGCATCCAAGCGCGTCGTTCACGCTGACACGGTCTGCGCTCTTGTCGGCCAGTGAGGCGGTTTGGCTGATGGACCCGGACCCGCCGACTCGTCAGCAGCGTGGGATGAGCGTCGCTGATCGCGACCTTCGGTATCGCCTCGAATGGCTGAAGCGGACGGCGTCCGGGGCCGGCGTTATCTGGGAGAAGGCGGCGCTGCTGGGCGGTCATATTCGGCTGCGGAGCGCAGGGCTGAAGCTCACGCTGGACCCACGGAGGGTCGGCAAGAGCGGCGGTGGGGCGGTCATAGAGCACGCAGCCATGAGGATTGAGCTGGGGGGCAAGGTGAGCGGCTGGGTGGACCAGGCGGCAGGGCTCTGGCACAGCACGAGTGCTGACGCTCACGGGTCGGGCTGGTCGATCACCGCGCGACGGCCGACGATTCACAACCGGGCGCCCGGCGGTCTGCACGTTATGAGCAGCGGCGGCAGCCCGCTGTACACGTGGAAGGCGTGGCACGTCGCGTTCGTGACGACCAGATTCGGCTGGAAGCTCTACGACCACCTCAGCGCTCCCACAGCGACGACGGCTGCGCCTCAGCCGTGATCGGCCGGGGCGCAGTTGGCGCGCTCGTGGCGCAGTGTGGGCGCGTGTGCCGCTTCGGGCTGGGCCCCGTGCTTGTGCGCCTCTCGCGGTTAGGCCGACACGGGTCCACACTGCGGGCGACGATCAGGAGCCGTCCTCGCCCGCGTCCGGCGACGTCGAGCCTGTGAAAACAGGGCCGTCCTTCCATGTGGCTGCGAGATGCGTGAGACGGGCTACCGGTCTGGGGCCGGATCGAATACGGGTTGATCATGACGACAACCGCCACCCAGGCGGCCTAACCGAACCTGTCACCCGTTCGTGCAGCAGACCACTCCTCCGTGGCCCGTGACCCTGCAACGCGGAGACCCGCAGTCCGAGCGTGCTAGGGCGACGTAGCTGAAGGCACAGCATCTAGGTGGGATGTCGGGACGGCGGCCAGGGCCAGGGGAGTGGCAGACTCGTCCCTTGCCTTGGCCCGACGATCGCTACAGCCCGCGGCTTCATCGCCCCAGCCGCGCGACGTAGCGTTGACCCTGCACACGGGGGCTGGGCCCGTCGCAGCCGGCGAGCCAGCTGAGAGAGGCGCCTCACACTGTCTGCAACAACGAATCCCCCAGGAGGTCCGATGCTGGAGAACCCCTTCGGCCGCATGATCGCGGCCGACGTCGCTGCGGGGATTCCGGAGAGAAGGGTGCTGCTAGCACGGTGCGACCAGTGTCACAAGCGCCGGGCCTACTTTGTCGTGGACAAGTCCCGCACTTCCTCAAGTGACGACGCTCTGTCCCATGGTCAGTGGCGCCAGTTGGATGTACGAGATGCAACCTGCGCGTCGTGCCGCGAGTTCAACCCGCCTAGTAGGGCGAGCATGGTGGCGGCGGTGCGCAAGGCATACGACAGGGACGCTGAGACCGTCATCGGCCGCCGTCCCCGATTGGTCCGGCCGCGCCGCTACGCATCACCCGAAGAGATCGCCCAGTACGAGCTCGAATTGTCGGAGTTCGAGGCCGAGAAGAGCCGGTACCTTACTGAGCCAGGCACCTTTGAGTCATGGCTCTCTGCTCACCTCGACGAGGGAGACTCGCCGGCAGCAGCTCAGATCGACGTCTGACTGCTATCGTCGACAGCACAAACACATAAGCTCCTCCGACGCGCCGTGGGCGGCGCACTTTGGCAGACGGGTAGCGGTCTGAGGCTCAATAGGAGTCTCTACATGCCCGCAAACCGCAAGCACCTTCGCGTTGCTGTAGCCAAGGCTGGTGCCGCAAAGAGGTGGCGGTCGCCCGACGAGGCGCCCCCCAGGGACCTCGCTGCCGCGAGAATCAGCGACTACGTCGAGCGAGTTCTGGCCGATTCCCCCCGGCTCACGCAGGATCAGCGAGACGCCATCTCGGCTCTTCTGCATGGCGGTAAGCGGTGAGCGCTGGGTTGCGCCGCCCCGGACGCATGTCCGAAGCAGCGCAGGGCGATTCGGCTGCCAACCTCACGCTTGCCTCAACATCAAGGCCAGCCACTGACCTTCCCTCCGCAGTCGAGTCGCATGTCGCCGGACGCGACGTATTGGCCGTTGCGAAGGCAGCACAACTGGGGCGGACTCCGACGCCGCACGCGACGGCGGTCCCGTCGGGTCCGGACGCCGTTAGCGTCTACCTGTCGCAGATCGGCAAGGTCGCCCTCCTCAACGCCGAGCAGGAGGTCGAGCTCGCCAAGCGAATTGAGGCGGGGCTGTTCGCCGAGCACCAGCTGGCCGACGGCCGCGGGAGGGATCCCGAGCTTGAGCGAGACCTCTCGCAGATCGCAGAGGAGGGCAGGGCCGCCAAGTCCTGCTTCATCGAGGCGAACCTTCGCTTGGTCGTCAGGCTGTCCAAGCGCCACATCGGGCGCGGCACGGAGTTCCTGGACCTCATCCAGGAGGGCAATCTTGGCCTCATCCATGCGGCGCAGAAGTTCGACTACACCAAGGGCCACAAGTTCTCGACCTACGCGACCCCGTGGATCTGGCAGGCCCTCCAGCGAGGGGGCCGGCAGCATCGACTGATCCAGCTCCCACACCACGTAGTTGAAGACCTACGAGCGATCCGCCGAGCCGAGGCATGCCTTCAAGTTGACCTAGGCAGGACCCCCGCCCGTCAGGAGCTAGCTGACCACCTGGGCGTCTTGCGCAGCGAGCTGGATGCCGCGCTCAGCTTGGCGGACACTCCAGGCTCCCTTGACAGGCTCTGCCTTCTTGACCGGAAGCTGGGACGGCGATGGATGGATGACGACGAGCAGCAGTCGGAGCGGTTCGCGCCTATGCACGAGCTCATTGGCGGGCAGCCGAGCTTACGCGTCCCCGGCGCCGTGGCCCGCACCCGACCTGACGTTCGTGCCGCCATGACGGTTCTAAACATCCGTCAGACGGAGGTGATCCGGCTCCGTTTCGGCTTCGAAGACGGCCGGCCGCTGAGCCGACACGACGTTGGGCGCAGGCTGGGTGTCACTGCGGAGCGCGTACGCCAGATCGAAAGCGCTGCCTTGTCCCGCCTTCGACCCAGGCTGGCGGTCAGCCATGATCGCGCCCACGTACCTGAGCCAGAGCAGCTCCATGGACAGGTCCCCAGCCACCCGGCGTCAGCACCCCCGGATCTGGAGCAGCAGCTATGAGCTCCAGCAGAGACCTTCCCAGCCACATCCGCTGGTCCTGGAACGGCGGTCGCCGGATCCACTTGGGAGAGACGCCCCGACCCGGAGAGGTGGTCGTGGCGGGCCGGGGGCAGGCCAGTCATCGCAGTCTTGACTGCCCCGCCCTGCGCGCCGGCCGTGCTCGGGCCATCGACAGGCAGTGGGCCAGCGGCGGGTTCTACTCAGTTCCCGTCGAGCTGGCCGACCGTTTCGTCGCACGGTGTGCCGCGTGCTGGCTGGAGGGCGAATCGTGAGGAAGGGAGACGCACGCTCCTCCCGTCGGTCGTCGAGGCAGGTCTCCGCACCGGCGCTATCAGGCCCCGAGATGCGCGCAGCCATGCAGGCTGCCCGACAACTCCTCGCATGGAGGGTGCCCCTGTTCCTCGCCTATCCCGCCATCGGACCCGACGGGCTCTGGGACCCGGACGGGGGTCACCGCGGCACCGGCTACTGGTTCCCGAAGCGTTGGCACAAAACACGGCCGAGACCGACGGTGCTCTCGCGCTGGCGCCCCGGCGTGGCCTTGTGCGCCGTCATGGGATTCGGGATCGATCTCTTGGACACCGACCCCCGGAATGGGGCTGAGGCTTCTCGGGACCATTTGGTGCGTGCCGGAGCTTGGCCGACAGTGTGGTGTGAGGCGGCGACCCCCTCCGGCGGACGCCACGAGTTCACCGCGCCACTTGGCCTGCGCTCGCGCGACGCCGTGCTGCCCGGCCTGGACCTGAAGGCCGGCGTCGACGGACGAGGCCATGGCTTCGCCTTCATCGCCCCCACGATCCGGAAGTCCAAGTCGACAGGCGGGCTCATCGCCTACCGCTGGACGGTCCCACCCACCGGCCCTCCGCCAAGACCCGACGGATCCGGCTCGGCGATCGCAGATCTCCTTGCAAACAATCGTCAGTCAGAGCCAAGCAAGAGCGGATCAGCCCCTGGGCGGCACGTCCTCGATCGCCTTGAGGTGCTGAATTCTCGCGAGCAGCCCTGCACCGCAACGCAAGCCCAGGTCACAACGATGTCGGAGCAGTTGCAGTCCTCGAACCGGCACCAAGTCATCCTCGGACCCCTGGTCCAGTTGATCCGTCTCGGCAGGGAAGGCCATCAGGGCCTGGTGAAAGGCTTGGTCAGCCTGGAGAAGGACTTCGTTCACCTCGTCGCGCCCGATCGACCGGGCGGCGCATCCGAAGCTCACACGGAGTTCCAACGGGCCCTCGTCGGTGCGCTCGCCGAGGTGCTCGGGACCGCAGGCTCCTTCCCTCGCGACAAGGCTTGTGACTGCTTCCTGCAGGACCTGACTCGAGCCGCTCACGACCCCACCCGGTTCGACCGCGGACGTAAAGGAACCACCCAACGACGCATCGTGGCCCACCTGATCCACGCCGCCACCAAGGCTCGCTCCCAACTCGTGCGCGAGTCACAGCGCTACATCGCCGAGGCGATAGACCTGGAGCAGTCCACCGTCTCCCGAGCCACAGACCGCCTCGAGGAACTTGGTTGGATCCGGAAGGTGCGGGCCGTCGACCCTCTTGCGCCAGATCCCTTCCGCCTCCTGCCGCCGCCAAACTCAAGTCAGGACGACGCAAACGTCGAGAGCGACGCCACCCCCATTACCCTCCTATCCGCGGGTACTGGGATTGATGCTCTAACGCACACGCGGACACTTCAGGCCCTCGCCGGAGTCGGGATCTCCGGAGCGCTGGCACCGACCTATTCAATGCTTACGGAATGGACTGGGGAGGAGAACGCTGTGGGCCTCACCGTGGCCGCTCTGGCAGACGCGGCGGGGCTACACCGGACAACGGTCGCCCGGCACCTGGACGAACTGGCCACGAAAGATCTTGCCCGCAAAGCGACGCGCACGTCAGGTGCATCGCACTGGTGGCGCCTACCGGTCGATCAGGCACCTTCTCGAGGAGGCAACGCTGGCACGCGCACCCTGCGACGCAGGGAGCGGCACGAAAGGCAGAGGGAAGCGAACCTCGAGGCACTGTCTCGCACTGAACGGCCGCTGGTGGAGAGACACGAGAACGCTGATGGCTCGATGTTCGTCGACACCTCAACTGGTGAAGTCCGGGGTGCCTTCCCCCGCGCCCAAGCTCCCCTCGATGTTGCTGTAGACACGATCGCTTCGCAGCTTGGGCTGGCCGCCGGCCTGCTGCAAGCCCTCTGTCCCTTTGCTGGCTCTTGGGTGGAGTACGGGGTTCTCGAGCATGAATACGCCCACGCGAATCCGGAGGCCTTCGAACTGCTCCTCGCTAGGTACGGACATCGGATGCTGTCAGTGCCGGGCTACACAGCCTCGGCGTACATCAGCCGAACACTGGTGCAACTGGGCAGGGCCGGCACTGTCCTTCAGCGCCGAGGACCGGCCACCGGCCTCTGGTCCTACAACCCGAGCATCTCCTGGTGGGCGCTCCCACCAGAGCCGGCCTGGTCGACCGAGAATTCGTGGGCGGCTCTGGGATGCCAGTCCACCTACGTCCTCGGCGGGACAGGCGGCGACTGACGATGAGCGCCGCAGCCCAGGAGATTGCCCTGGATACATCGTCGTAGCGTCGTGGACATGAATCGCCCCTTGAACGATGCCCAGAAAGGCGGGCTGGCGTGGGTCGCCGCCGGCTCGCAGGGGGAACCACCATCGGAGACCTACAAGATCTCGGCGGCGGCGTTGAAGTCGCGGGGGCTGATGAAGGTGCGGCGATCTGGCGGTGTCTGGACGGCCGCGCTCACGGAGGCGGGTCTCCACTACGTCCAGCATGGGGACTACCCGGCCGCGCGCCCAGCAAGGCGCTCCGGTCGGCATGTGCCAGAGCGGTTGACGTCAGTGGCGCCGACACCGTCGCTGTCACCGCCTACGAAGGTTGAACGGCTGGACCGGCCGCCCGAGCTCCCTGTGTCAACTTCACTGCGTCGACCGCACCCGGCGATCCGAGCGGTCATCGACAGGCCGGGCCGGCTCCCGAGCCCTTACCGTCGTCGGTGCCAGCTCATGCTCCACACACTTGGACAGGAAGCGGTCCGGCGCGGGTGGAGCGTACGGACAGTGAGCGCACGGACGCGGCGCGACGCGTGGGGGAAGGCGGAGTCGCAGTACGACGCGCCCGACCTGGTTGTCGTCGACGCCGGCGCATGCCCCGTGGGAATTCAGTTCACGATCAAGACCAAACGGATCGACCACGTGGAGACTGACCGGGAGCGAAGTGCTCGGGAGGCGGGACGGTATTCGTGGGCGCCGCGCTGGGACCAAGTGCCCACCGACGTCCTGAGGCTCCATCTGACTCACGGCGGCTCCAAGGTGAAGGCTTTCGAGGACACCACGCGGACGCCGATCGAGCACAAGCTGGCCCGGGTCATCCAGGCCATCGCGACGGCCACGCACCTGGTTCGGGAGGGACGGGAACGCCAACGCCTCGAGGCGATGGCCGCCGAGGAACACCGGAAGGAACGAGAGCGCACCGCAAGGCTGCGAGCCGCCTACGAAGCGTGGGAGGTCGAGCTCGACGCGGGTGCAGACGCGTGGGAGCTTCACAACCGCAGAGCGGCGTGGCTGGAGGCCTTGGAGGCGAGCCCTCGCGCGGTCTCGTTCGCGACCTACATCGAGTGGGGGAAGGCGCACCTTGAGGCCACCCATCCCGTCCAGACCGCTTCGCCACCGCCGGATGACGTCCCGGAGTGGAGCCACCAGGACCGTCTGAGGCACGGACGCCCCGGCCCGGCGGAACCGCGGCCGTACGACTGGTTCACATCGACCTGACCGCTCGCGCCGAAGGCGCGAGGCGCGTTGTTCTGCGTTGAAATGATTGAACTAGAGGCCGGCGTCGACCAGGCCTTGCAGAACTTCGGCTCCCTTGACGACCCTGTCTTCCAGGTCGACAAGGGCACCGTCCTCGAGTTCCCGTTGGGCGATTCGGATGCGGAAACCCTCATCGTCGGCGACGACGTCCTCTCGCTCGGAGCAGAACCTTTCGAAGATGCTCCGGTGATCCGCAAGACCCGGGGCCTCGAGTGCGATGCCGGCTTGGACCGAACGCAGCCCGGTGCTGCTACGTCGCAACTGCATCCAGCGGGGCGTGTTGGGATACCCGGTGAACCACGGGTCGGTCACGTGCTCGGCCATTGCGCTTTCCCGCAGGATGGCGAGCAGGAACGGGTCTCGATAAAGACTGTTCAGTTGTGTCCTACGTAACATGCACAGGGAGTAGCCGAGTGTGCCGTCGCTGCCGAAGTAGATGCCGGTGGCGCCCTCGCGCATGCAGGGGTAACGGACCAGGTAGTACCGCCAGTCCAAGTACGCCTGCTGTCGGCGCTGCTGCAGCCAAGTGTCGGTGAAGGCTGACAGGAACTGGGCGGGCGGACGGGCGGCTGCGCTGTGGTCGTCAAGCAGAACTGTGAGCGCTTCGCGCGTTGAGGTGAGGTCGGCGCGCGCGGCGGTGAAGACGGTTCGCCACACCCCGTCGTTGGCGGCAGATCCGGTGCCGAACTGCCACGCCTCGGAGTTCGGCCGGCGTCGTTGGTAGTCGCCTGCCGCGAGCAGGGCGCCGGTCAGGCTCGGCCAATGCGCGGGGTCTCTGAAGAGTTCCGTGAATGCGTCCGCACGACGCGACAGGTGATCCGCGTCGAGCTCGAAGACGCCGAGGGATCCGCGGAGCAGGTCGTGGTCCTCGAGGCGATAGACGACCGGCGCGAGCTCTGGGTGTGCCTGCAGGAAGTCCAGCTTCTCGCGCTCCGCGGCCACCAGTGCCCGGGTGAAGCCACTGGTCTCGCTGAGGGCCTGCGTCGCGGAATTTCCGAGGACGAGCGCCTCCACGTCAGCGACGAGCTTGGGCATGTTTTCGCGGCGCACCTCATCGCCAGAGGCAGCGAGCAGATTGCGCAGGATCCTCAATCGGCGCGGGAGGTCAGCGCTGGCCTTGATGCGATGGAGCAGGACCGCGTACAGCAGGAGGGTCTGCATGAGTGGGAACACTCGGACTTTCCCGCGCATGGTGCCGTACTCGTTGCAGCATTCGGCGAATAGGTCGATTTGGACGTCGTTCCCGAAGAGGACCACGGACTGCGGAGAACCCTCCGCGGCAGGACGGTGGGTCGTGGTGAGCAACGCTCGGAAGGTGCGGTTGATCTCCTGGTAGTCCGGCCAGACATCGAAGGTGTCGAAGAGCACCGACAGATGCTGCTCCGTCCTTGGGTTGTCGGCACCAAACACCGTGGCCGCGCGGCAGTGGAGGAGGTCATCGGCGTCGGTGCGGTTCTCTCGCCATTCGCAGAGCTCGGTGACGAATTCGAGCAGGCGCATGAACTCGTCGTCGACGATGTCGTCGTCGCCACGCAAGGGCCAGAGCAGGTCTGCCCAGGGCCCGTCGATCTTGTGGGCCAGCTCGTCGGCTCGATCCGGGGACCACGCGAGTGTCTGCTCCAGGCGCGCTTTGAAGTTCTCGAACGGTGTCAGCGGTTTCCCGCGCGAGTTCATCTTGATGTAGAGCTCGTCGCCGGCACCGATCTCGTCGATCGGCAGGAGCAGGAACGAGATCGCGGACTGGTCCGGGTCGACGAGGCGAGACCAGGCGGCGACAGGATCGGTGTCAGCGAATCGGTGCTCGATGCTCTTGATCATGGTCAGCATCGAGCTGATCGTGGGGTCGAGAGTCCAGCCGTGCAGGAACCATGGCTGGTCGAGGACCCAGTCGGCAAGTTCGACCTGGTTCGCCGGTGGGGTGTGGGCGACTAAGCGTTCACAGAAGCGCCGCGCGCTAGCCCGGGTGTCGTAACTCAATCGGCTCCATGCCTGAGCGGCGGGGGCGTTGCCCGCCCGGGTGCACAAGTACCAGTGCAGCAGGAACAAGGTGGTGAGGCGCTGCTGCCCGTCGAGTGGAAGCAGCGTGCCGTTGTCGACATCGCCATTGACGAAATCGAGACCCACGGGCTCGCCTCCACTAACGGCACTGTGAAGGACTTCGAGGAAGGACGTCCGGATCTCGGCGACCTGGCGTCCGGGTCGACCCTGAGCGTAGTCGCGCTGGATCAGAGGGATGCGGATGCTCGTGATCGGCGGGCGGTCGGGAGGACCGTCGAACAAGCCGACATAGGAAGTGAGGTAGCCCTCGCGCTTCTCAGTCACTGTCCGTCCCGTCCCTCAGGCTGGCTTGCCGACCCCGCGCCTGTCGCCCCGGTGTCTTCGGGCTGTGGGTTCGGGAGCAGGTACGGAGCCACGGTGGCGACCAGCTCCTCGAGGTACCCCTCCCGGTCCTGAGCGCTCCAGAAGTGGATCTGCTGAGCCTCGGCCGCTGTGTAGTACTTCAAGAACGCGTTGCGCGTGCAGACCGGGATGTAGGCGCCTGCCTTGTCCTGCTCGATGATGTTGCGCCGCTTCACCTCGAAAACGCTGTTGTTCAAGGCGCTGTTGACGTAACGCGGCGCATTGGGCGCCGCGGAAGCCGTTCGCCACGGCTCTTCTCAGCTCTCCTCGATCCTGGCGTCGTCCGGCGGGTAGAAGTCGTAGTCCAGTGGATCGAGGTCATCGTCCTCGGGTTCCCAGGTGTACTGCCGGATCGTGCCGCTCGTTGGGTCGACCGAGCCATCCTTCTGAAGCGTGATGCCGGACAAGATCCCCATGATGCACTGGCCAGGGTGGCTGCGCGCCCAAGCCACTTCTCCACGGGTGACGATGACGCGCTCGCCGCTGGTGACCGTGCCCTTGGCTTCGAGGTAGATCACGTCGTCGCCCTTGGTCGCCTTCGCGTCAAAGGGGTTGCCATAGCGCAGGTCGTCCACCGACCAGCCGTGGTTCTCGTAGAGCTTCGTCAGGCGGGCCTGGGCGAGATTCTCGATCTCGCTGCGGAGTTTGGCGTCCAGATGCCGTCCCTGCCCGGTGCTGAGCTTCGGGCCAGTTGAAGGCGCCAGAGCGCCGCGAACGAGGACGACGTGCTCGGCCCAGAGCTTCTCCAACGGCTCGACGACCGCAGGTTTGACCTGACTTCCGCTTGCCTGGGGCTCCCACTGACCCTCTGGGAGTTCGGCGAAGAGCGTCTCGATGGGAAGGGCATCCTCAGGGTCGAGCACCGTGTCCCACAGGACATCGGCGTAGTTGGCGAACCCACCCTGGCCGTCCCAGTGCTCAGTCTGGTAGACGTGCGAGTCGAACATGCCGCTCGCGAAGATGCCGCGCTGCGGTACGACTTGGCGGAGCAGGAACGCCCGGTCTCCAGGGGCGATCTTCTTGGTAGTCGCTCCCGTCGACCACCGTCCTTCAACCGGGTGCCCGGCCGTGGTGGCATCCACCCAGTCGGCCAGCTCGTCGGGATCGAGATCCCACTTGCTCGGGTTGTTGGTGAGCAGGAAGGTGTCGGTCGCAGTCGCGACGTCCGGATCCTGGATGTACTCGATGGTGCTGCGGCTGGTCGGGGCTGGGAGCTTGAGGAAGGCTTCGCGCACCGGGTGACCAGGTGGCAGGACTGCGCCCTCCAATGACCACTTCCGACCGGTGCCATTGGGGTTCGACTCTTCCTTCCGCCCGGTGATCTGTGCGACAAGGCGGATGTGGCCGTCAAACGAGATCGTGGCGTATCGCTCGCCATCTACGCGTCGGCCCAAGGTGTGACGCCCGCGGTTGTGGTCCCAGTTGACCTGGTCAGAGCCATTCTCGTCCCAACCCGCCCAGTTGCGCCCCATCGAGTCGGTCGCGGTGTCGATGTCGAATCGCGGAGTCACCTTGATGTTCACAGCCACGGAGATCAGTGTGTCAGGACGACCTCGGCCGAGTTGGGAGGACTTAGGGTCAGAAGATCGGGTCCTTGCCCTGGGCCGCGCGTATCCGGTTGCAGGTCGCTTGAACGGACGCGGGCACCTCCGAGTACAGCATGAGGTAGGTGTCGCCGCTCGCGCCGAGCGAGCCGCATCCGAACTCGAGGTAGTGGTCCGGGCAGAGGTAGGCGCCCCCCGTCCGTCCCTCTTCTAGCCCGACGCGACCGTCGTAGCGCGCCAAGTTGTCACAGAAGTCGCAGGTGGGCAGCTCCGTTAGGATGGCGGTAGTACAAGCTCCAGGGTGGACCAGCATCTCGATCTCGTCGGCCAAGTCGTGATCCCGCGCGAGTTGGTCGAGGACATGCTCGGGCGGCGGAGGAACGAGCGCACCCTCGCGGTTCTTGGCCGGCCACGACATGGCGTGGAAGTTCACGTGGTCAAGCGCGTCCCGCATGACGGCTTCGCGCTTCTCGTCGCCAGTGAGTCCCTCGGGGACGCGGATGGTCTCGTCCGGGAGGCGGAGGAGCGGGTCAGGAAGATCGTCCACGAGACTCAGGGTAGGGCCGATCGCACGGCATTGAGACGGTCCCTGGCGCGCGAGGCAGGGGCCGGACGCAGTCGGAGGCACGCCCAAAGTCGACGGTTACTGCATCACCCGGACGAAGAGTTTGAGCCTGAGGGCCGCGCGTGGCGTGCCAAGGCGGGGGCGATGTCGTCGTTCGAGGAGCACGTCGCAGCCAGAGCGCTGTTCATCAATCTGCACCAAGGACCAGCGCTGGAACCGCTGGCCGATGGACGAGGAGGCTACGGAGCTGGAGCGAGCGCCGCTGATCAGGGAGGAGTGTGAGGGCGCCGAACCTGGCGAGGCCGAAGACCGCCAAGCAGGTCCTGGCCGAGTGGCGAAGTGGGAAGCGGAATTCGAGCGGGACCGGAAACGCAGAGAGGGTAATGTCCTGCCCCGCCCGACGCATGACGAGAGGAGCCGACCGGTCCTTCAAGGCGGGAGCTTGTCGATGTTCGTCTGTGCGAGGTTCCGTATACGGAGGCCCGGCTGACGCCGACGCCGCGAGCGATGGCAGCGACGTCGTGCTCACGGCTGTCATACATGCTGCGGGCGACCCTAATCTCATGGGCGAGGCCCAAGCCCGCAAATTCGCTGAGTCCCGGGTCGACGAGCCGTGTCCTGATTCTCAACTGACAGCGGAATGGGCCACTACCTGTGTCGGCTCAGCGCTGTCCGAACCGAGCGCTACGGTCCAGCCACGACGCAGGAGGGTTGGAGTTGCGAGTGAGGGTTTATCGAGGCAGCCACGAGGTGGGCGGCTCCTGTGTCGAGGTCGAGCACGACGGTTCTCGGCTGGTCCTGGACGTCGGCAAGCCACTGACCGCAGGCTGGGGAGAGACCATTCCGCTGCCTGACGTGCCGGGTCTGGCGGATGGCTCTGACCCGGGCCTGTTGGGCCTCTTGATCTCGCACCCGCACCTGGACCACTACGGCCTTGTAGATCAGGTCTCGGCGGTTGTGCCGCTCTTCGTGGGCAGTGAGGCGGCAGCGATCATCGAGGCGGCCTCGTTCTTCAACACCTCAGGACCCCTTCTGACGCCTGCTGGCCACTGGCGCCACCTGACTCCGCAACCGTTCGGCCCCTTCACGGTGACGCCGTATCTCGTGGACCGCTCTGCGTTCGACTCGTACGCGCTGCTCGTCGAGGCCGGCGGTCGCCGACTGCTGTACACCGGCGACGTGCGCGGTCTCGGCCGCAAGAAGTCGCTGTTCGAGGCGATGCTCCGGACTCCCCCCGAGGACGTCGACGTCCTACTGATGGAGGGAACCCAGGTCGCCGACCCCTCAACAGTCCCGACGCCGTCGGGGGGCGACGCACCGCGGGGCGGGTCCGAGGATGACCTCGAGCAGCGCATGACGGAGATCTTCAGCTTGACCGAGGGGTTGCTCGCGGTGGCGTCCTCGGCCCAGAACATCGACCGGCTGGTCACCGTTTATCGCGCAGCCCGACGCTGCAACCGCATCCTGCTGGTGGACCTGTACACGGCGACCGTCGCAGTCGCAACCGGGCGGGCGACCATCCCGCAGCCCGGATTCCCCGACCTCGTCGTCTACGTGCCGAACCGGCAGCGTGTCGCGGTCAAGGCCAGCCGCCAGTTCCACCGCACCGAGCAGATCCGCTCGGTGCGGGTCTTCCCCGAGCAGATCGCCCAGGCCCCCAGCCGGTACGTCGTGCTCTCCAGCGGATCCACCGTCCCCGAGCTCATTTCACAAAGCGCCCTCGGACCGGACGGGGCCGTCATATGGTCACTCTGGTCCGGATACCTGCGCGAGGCCTCCGGCCGACGCCTAAAGGAGACGCTCGCGACTGCAGGGGTGCGGCTGATCGAGGCCCACAGCTCCGGCCACGCGACCGTGCCCGATCTGCAACGGCTCGTGGCCGTCATCAACCCCGGCCGAGTCGTGCCCATCCACACCGACACACCGCACGCGTTCGCCGGCATGTTCCCCCGCGCCGCCCCGGTCGCCGACGGCGACTGGTGAGCCGTCTGATCCACCACCAGAGAAGGACCGCCACATGCTGACCCGTGAAGACCTGATGGATGCCGCGACCCTGCTCGGCCTCGAGCACGCCCACAACCGCAAGGACTTCACGAACGGCATCGGGACCGCGGTGATCCGCGGGGTCTATGAGGGGACACGCGCGGTCGCCGTGTCGGGCGACACCAAGCTCATGTGCGGGGCCCTGCTCGATCTGCTGGACCTGCACGCGTCAAACCAGCCGGCTCCCGGGGACGCCTCGGTGGCACCGGACGAGGTCACGATGATGTTCGCGGCCGACCCGCAGCATCGGGAAGGGGCGGACGCGCTCCGAACCCTCGCCGGCAGCGTCGTGGCGGGGCCCCGCGTCAACCTCGTCCAGGTCACCCCGGACGGATCCTCGACGCGCGTCGAGCCCGAGCCGGTCGACTTCGGCGCCGGAGCGGACCCGGTCAAGGAGTACAGGTACACCCGGTGGCACGACCTGCTCATGGGTGTCGGCGCGCCCCCTGCCTTGCTCGCCGAGGTCTTCGACAAGGCCGGCCGCCCCGAGCTGCGGGCTTACCCCCAGCTCACCGCCAAGGGCCAGTGGTCCCTGCGGATCGAGGGCGTCGAGGCGGGCCGGTACGCCAAGGGCCAGCTGACCCTCAGCGTCGGCAAGGACGGAGCCACGGACCCCGTCTCTGGCACTCGCCGGCTGAGTTCGCCGCGCGCCAAATGGCAGCAGGCAACCGGCCTGACGTCGCCGCTGGTAATCAGCGAGGACGACGACCTCTCCGCTGCCGTCACCGCGCTCGCCGCCTTCGCCGACGCCTGGCTGCCCGCCCGCGGGAGCCTGCACGCCGACGCCAAGCAGGAAGAGCACGCCCTGGAGTCCCGGGTGCTGCGCGGGCTCGTCGCGCTCACGCCTCGCGGCGGTGGCACGCGCCTGCAGCTGCTCGACCCGGGCGAGCGCGGCGGCGACCACACGCGAGTCGTCAACTGGGGCAGCCAGTTCCCGACCCGGTGGGGACACGACGGCGGCAACTCGGCCCGGTACCTCGACGCGCTGCTGCGCGACGGCGACACCCCGTGGGCCCTCGAGCTGAAGGCGGCGCTCCCCGGCAGCGGTCTGCGGGGCTACTACCGGCACGCGGTCGGCCAGGCCGTGCTCTACGCCCAGTTCATCAAGACCGCCACCCCGCTGCGGCCCTGGTTCGACCGTTACGGCCTCGATCAAGTCAAGGTCCGCGCCGGAGTCGTGCTCCCCGAGCTGACCGCAGGTTCGGGGAACCTGGCCGACCGCCAGTTAGCGCTCTGCCAGATGTTCGGCCTCGAACTCTTCTTGGTGCCGGCCACCTACGCAGCCCTGCACGCGATCCCGCACGCGGTGTAGCCACCCGTGGGGTACACCGAGATCACCGGCGACCTGCTCACACTCGATCTTCCCGCGATCGGGCACGGCTGCAACACCGCAGGCTCCATGGCCGGCGGGATCGCACGCCAGATCGCGGACCGGTGGCCGCAGCTGTACGCCGAGTCCGCGCAACGGTGCCGTACCGGGCAGTTCCCGCTCGGGTCCTTCCACGCCTTCGATGTCGGGGACAAGCTCATATACAACCTGGCCACCCAGGTACGTCCCGGCCCGGACGCGAGTCTCGATGCGGTCGATGCCGCCGTCGCCGCAGCCCTTGCCGACCTGGCCCAGCGGGGAATCGGCGAACTCGGGCTGCCGAGGCTTGGTGCTGGCATTGGCGGCCCCGCCTGGGCGGACGTCAAAACATCCCTGCGGGATCTAGCGGAAGCGTCTCCCGTGGAGCTCGTCGTTGTCTCTCTGGCACGTCGAGGCAACGACTCCCGAACGCACGAATAAATTGCCTCGCCGGCTCCGCCCGTCCAGTTGGAACGAGAGGAGCCGGCCAGTTGGTCAAGTCGGGGGCCCGGCGGTGTTCGCCTGTGAAAGCACGCGATACACGCTTGCTCTGCTCACACCCACGACGCGAGCGATGCTGGCAACGTCGTGCTCACGGCTGTCGTACATGCTGCGTGCGACCTTCAGCTTCTCGGGAGTCCATACGGTCGGCCGACCACCATTGCGGCCACGGGCGCGAGCCGCGGCGAGACCGGCCATCGTCCGCTCGCGGATGAGGTCGCGCTCGAACTCGGCGAGGGCGCCGAAGACGTGGAAGATGAGCTTGCCACCGGGGGTGCTCGTGTCGATGCTCTCGGTGAGGCTGCGGAAGGCGACGCCGCGGCTCTCGAGCGTCTGGACCGTGTCGATGAGGTGACGCAGGTTGCGGCCGAGCCGGTCGAGTCGCCACACCACGACGGTGTCACCCGATCGAAGCTGGTCGAGCATCGCGTCGAGGGCCGGACGATGCTCGAGCTTGCCGGAGGCCTGGTCGCGGAAGACCCGTTGGCAGCCGGCCGCTTCCAGGGCGTCGTTCTGCAGGGCGGCGTCCTGATCGAGGGTCGAGACGCGGGCGTACCCGACTCGGTAGCCAGCGCTGGGTGTCTCACTTCTCATGGTTGAGCCTCCTTCTGAGACGTTGTTTCTGAAGACGGGTTATGGAGCAGCAGGACGCCCCGCCACCGGGCTGGTGGCGGGGCGTCTCAAAACCGCTTGTATCAATGGAGCAGCCCTATTGCAGTCGTGGCGGCATCCGTGGCCGTCGTTAAGGGAAGGCGACCGCCTGGGGGAGCACGGCAGCGACGGTGGACCCGTTGCCAAGTTGCCCCGACTCATTCGATCCCCAGCACTTCACCGAGTCGTCTAGAAGCAGGGCGCAAGTGTGAAACTGGCCAGCGGCAACTTCATCTACCCTTGTAAGAGTCGGGATGGCTATGGGGGCGTAGGCCCTGACAGGCTGCTCAAGACCCACGAAAGGACCGTATCCCCAACATTTCACCGTTGCATCGACGATACGTGCGCAGGCATGAAACGAGCCGACCGAGACCTGTGTCACGCCTGACAAGTTCGGTACTGGCACCGCACTTAGTGCTACCGGTGGCGCGTTGTCGCCGATTCCCAGTTGGCCATAGGAATTGTCGCCCCAGCATTGTACCGTGGCTCTTACGGTCACTACGCAGGTGGTCGCACTCCCTGTACTGATTTGGATGGCATCTGTGACGCCGCTGACATCAACAGGGGTACGGCTTGCGTTCGTCGTTCCGTCGCCCAAGCCCCAGGCTCCATTGTTGCCCCAGCAAGAAACTTTCCTTGAAGCCCTCAGAGCGCATGTGTAATGGCCACCGGCAGCAACCTGTATCGCATCCGATATCCCGGGCACGATGCTGGGTCGCTGCAACCCAAACCTTTCCACCGATGGCCCCACTTGACCCTCGGTGTTCCTTCCCCAACAGGTAGCGGCTTGTTCCGTGGTCGTAGCGCATGAATGAAGGAAGCCAGCGCTGGATCCTATAACGGGTGCCCCAACGCTGAAGACCACGGGAGACGCCGTGTCGACCCTCGTGTAGCCCTCCGGTTGATCAAGTGGAATGCTTCCCCAGCAGTACAAAGAAGAGTTGGCGACGGCGCAAGCGGCGTCCGGACCAGCGGACACGGACGTGGCGCCCTGCAGTCCCGGAACGGGAACTGGGATGCTTGACGATCCAAATCCGCCCAAAGGCAGGACCGTCGTGCCAGGGCCCCAGCATGATACGCCGTCGGCATCCCTGATGACACATGTCTGGTCGAACTCAGCACTGATGTGCCCGCGCTCAGGTCCAAGGCCGACTGGCGCTCCGACCTGCAGTTTGAAGCTTCGCGTGATGGATTGACCCTTCGCGTCAGTCATCGACACGCCCAATGAATAGGCGCCAGAAGACATTGGAAGACCTGAGATCAGGCCGCTCGCCGAGATTGAGAGCTCCGCAGGCCAAGCGCCTGCGTTGGTGCGGGAGAATCGGTAGGGTGAGACGCCATGTAGACCGGCAAGTTGGAGAGCGTAAGGCTTGCCCCAAATGGCGCTTGCGAGCGCGCTCGGCGATATCGCCATTGCGGGGACCGCCGCTATAGCCATAGTGCGTCTCGCCGTCCCAATAGCCGCAGTCTGGATAGCGCCAGATCTGAGGTAGTGCGAAGTGTGAACTGCAAAGCCCGCCTTTGTCCTAGCGAGAGTGGCCAATGCATAATCGGCGTCACAAACGGAGTCTCCAAGGTCGCAAATGGAATAAGTTCGAGCTGCCCAATCGCTCGGAAGAAGTGACGTAAAAGCGTCTTGCGCCGTAATGGCTTGCGAAACTGAATACAGGCGCCAGGTTATTCCCCGCCCGGCTGGGCTCACGGCGGTCCCTAGGCTCACTTCGGTACGATTCCTTTGCCTGTCACCATCCGCGATTAGTATCGCTCCATCGAGCTTTCGCCAACTAATGCCAGCTCCGGGGAGGCGCGACAGCACCCGATGCATTACCATCGCGCCTTGAGAGTAGCCAGATAAGACATACCTCTCCCGAGGGCAGATTGCGGTCCGAGCCTTTAGCAGGCTGAGTGTCGATGTAACGCCCTGGTCCAAACCCTGGAAGTATGATTTCGGGTCAGTGAGCAATTTGGACACCGGCTGAGCTGGATAGGCGATTGGCCAGTAGCCGACGCGACGCGCAGTGACACGGTTCGCGTATTCGGTCAGTGCGCCGGAGACTTGCTGACCCATGAACCGAGTTGAAGCATCGAACGGTTGGCCAGACCCTCGGGCGCCTACAAATAGCACGTCTTGACAAGCGTCTGACCTGGCGGCCAGTTGTCGAGGTCCCACCGAAGCAACCGCTAGGGGCAACTCTCCCTGAGCTAAGCCAGCCATCGTCACAGCGCAGAGGACGACCAGGAGGGCGACTATTCGGCGACGCATGGAAGGAGGATGGCACCTTAAAATCGCTCTCACTGCTGAAACATGAACTATTGGGTCAGGCCACGATCCTGGCGCCCGCGCGAGCCGCGACAAAGTTCATCGCGCCGCAGGCGCTGTGACCGCGAAGTGACGACAGGCCTTGGACGTCGCCACCAACGCGACATCCTTACTGGCGGCTCAGCCACACCTTGGACGTTGTCACGGAGTGGCAGCCTTGCACCTGAGCTTCAGCAGTGCCCCGGCAACGTTGACGGAGTCGCGGGCATGAACCTCGCGAGCGTGGCGATGAGCAGGAAGCGGGTCTCGAGGTCGACGTTGTCGCCATTGACGGGCCTCTCGACGGGTCCGGCGGCTGAGCTCGAACCGAGTGACCTTGCTGCCGCTGACTCGGGGCGAGTCGGTGGCCGCTGGCGTGCCCACGATCGATTTTCAAGCGCGTCTGTGGGCGATCTCTAGGCAGCCTGAAGGGGCCACGCAATCCACTACTACGGTAGGGGACGGTGCCCGGACAGCGTTGTCAATGTCCCACCCAACGAAAGTTCGCTCGTGAGTCCGGTCCACCGCCGAAGGTCGCCAGGCGCGGGACGTTGATCTGACCTTCACCGCCATGCGGTCGATTCCAGATCCAGTCGAGTGACGCCGACGATAGGCCCGTCTCACCCAAGCGCTGACACCAAAGGATGGCGCGCTTGCCAAGCTGTCTCGGCCACCGCGCGGACTCGCCCTTGCCGATGTCGTTGAAGCCCCTTCAGGCTAAGAAAGGGACCGCGTGGCCCTTTCGCCGCGAGTGCGAGAGTGGGTTCCGGTCATGGTGGTTCGTGGAACGGGCCGTAGTCTCACGCCCCCGTGGACGAGGAAGGACCAGGGCGTAGGGCGGTGTAGAGCGTCTGTCGCGCGACACCAAGCCGGCGAGCGACAGCAGCCTTCGGCACGCCGGCCTCGATGTCGGCCACTGCGGAGTCCACCTGCTGGGGCGTGAGGCTGCGCCGGCGGCCTCGGTAGGCACCGCGCGCCTTGGCCGCCTCGATGCCTTCCCGTTGCCGGTCACGGATGAGCGCCCGCTCGAGCTGAGCGAACGCGCCCATGACCTGGAGCTGAAACACTGCCAGCGGATCGGCGCGCGTCATCGGCTGGAAGATCAAGCCTTCCTTGAGGAAGCGCACGGTGACGCCCTCGCTGGTGAGCTGGGTGACGAGCCGGTCCAGGTCCACGACGCTGCGCGCGAGGCGGTCCATCGAGGAGACGACGAGCGTGTCCTCGTCCCGGGCGTGCTGCCGCATGGCGGTCAGGGCGGCCCTGTCGGTGCTTGCCCCGGACGCGTGATCGGTGAACCACCGGTCCGGCTCGCCCCCAAGCGCATCGCGGATGGCGGCGACCTGCCGGTCGGGGTGCTGGTCGACGGTGGAGACACGGACGTAGGCGAGGACCTGTCCAGGCATCTCTAGACCACCGCTCGAATGTGTCCAGCAACATCGAAAGGGACCCCAGTCCGACGCGCTGCGCAGTGGGCCCGTGGTGTCTCCTTGGGGTCTACCCCGCTGGACACCTCGAGGTGAGGACGCGTGGCGTTCACAGCGGTTCGTCCTCAAGGTCGTAGTCGCTGCCCTCTTCGGAACCGTAGGACCAGTGGCGGTCCCGCGTTCCGTCTTTGAGGCGCGCGGGACGTGAAAGCACGTCTACGACGCCCTCCACGGCTTTGACGCAGACGATGACGACGTCCGCGAGGTCGCGCACGGCTCGCAGACCTGCTGTCGCGGTCTCGGGTTCGTGTTCTCGGAGCCTGCTATAGGCGACGACGACCAGGGCCGCCGCGGCGGCCACGGACAGGACGATGAGCATGGGTTCTCCTCTGGCACAGGGGAGGAGGCCCGCCGTAGCGCGGCGAACCTCCTCCCAAGGGTGTTCGGTCAATGCCGGGCGCGGGTGCGCTTGGCGTGGGTCTGGGCCTGCTGTGCAGCGCGGCGTTCGGCCCGGTTGCGTGGACCAGAGGTGTCGCCCCAGTTGTCCGACTTGATTGGGGGTTCTGATGGGACGGCGTTCTCGTCCATGGGCGTGTGAAGGTCGGGGGCGAAGGGCGCCGAACGGTCCGCATGCTGTGACGTGGCCCTCGTCGAGGACGCTGGCGTAGCGCGCAGTCCGCCGGTGAGATCCGCGAGCATGCCCGGAAGCAGGACCAGCGGCAGAAGGATCACCTCGAGACCCCAGCGCAGCCAGGCGGACCCGACGAGCCGGCCGAGGAGCCGGTGCAGGACGGTGGTCTGGCTGACCGGACGAACCAGGCCAGCGAGGGCAGCCACCCCGCGGGCCACATACTGGGTGACCGGGTGGGTGACGAATGCGGCGAACACTCGGCGGACCACCGTGCCAGCGTTGGCGAGGCCGGAAGCGACACGGATGCCGGTCGGCCCGAGCTTCCCGAGCAGCGAGGTGGTCTGCTGCCACAGGGTGCCGGCGCCGGCGGCGATCTTCGACCCGAGGAACCGTCCCCCTCGAAGCATCGCGTTCCAAACGGCAGGGATGCTGAGGACAGCTGCCGCGGCTGTGAGGGGGCCGACGGACCTGAGGAGGTCGCTGAGGCTCGCGAGCCGTGCGCCAAGACGCTGAAGGACCGGGTTGCCACCGACTGCCGTCAGGACTGTGCGGGCCTGTCGCAAGACCCAGCCGGCAGCGCCGCGGGGTAGGGCGAGGAGGGTGTCAAAAGCTTGTCGGGCGGCCCGTCGGAGGCGGAGCAGGAGCGCGAACCGTTTCTGCTGTGGTGGGGCCGGGACGGCGTAGAGGCCCCGGTCGATGGGTGTGGCTGTGGACATGGTGGGTCTCCTTCTGGTTGAAACCCGGCCGCGTGCTGCGTTCGGGCATGAGAAAGGCCTGCCGCATCGGGCGGCAGGCCTGGTTCTTCGGGTGGTGAGGTGTCAGGAAGGTTCGGGTCGGATGCCCTCGTCGAGCATCAGGCACAACAGCCGGGCCAGTCGGTATCTGGGATCGCACGCCAGCGCCCGTTCAATCGCGACCCGGGCGAGGGCTCCGTCGCCGTGCCACCAGGAGTAAGTGGCCAGCAGGGTTGTCACGGGTGCTGCATGCTCGTCGGTAGCCTGCTGGCACAGGTCGATCAGCCGGGCCTTCATGGCCCCTGCCGTCGGGTCCGCGTCGTGATCTTCGTGGGTGCCACGGACGGTGTGGATGCGTCGGATCAGCGACTGGATGCCCTCAGGCAGCACGTCGAGGCCGAGGCTGTTCGGGATGAGTAGCGAAGTGATGCCGTCCCGGGTGCTGACGTCGGTCAGGGACTGCAGGGCGACGGCTGCGTCCGTCGCTGTGATCGGAGCATCCCCGATGGTGAGGACCCGGGCCCAGACGTCAGCGAGCCGATCACGCGCCTCCGCGTCAGTCATGGTCGACATTGCCTCCTGTCCGCGACGCAGCAGCTCGGCGACCACATAAGCGGCCGGGCCAGGTTCGAGCTGGGCTGCGAGTGTCTGCCGGTCGGGTAGCGGAGCGCTGCCCACGCCGATGAACTCGGCGACTACGGACGCGGCCTGGGCTGGGGACGGTAGCGGGTTGCCTTCGGGTGGGCAGCAGGACGGGCGGTCGCAGTCGAGGGAGCGCCACCGACCGTCGCGGACGACGATCCGGTCCCGGACCGACACGTCACTCCGCTGCAGTCGTTCGTTGACCGTCTCGACGAGGGGCAGGCTCTCGCCGTCGGACTCTTCGTAGCCGACGAGCAGGGCAGCGTTGGCGCGATCTCTGAGGACGTGGGCGACGAGGGCGCGTCCGAGCTCCTGGACGCGTTCGGCATCGGGGAGGTCCATCCGCTGGGTCAGGCCGATCTTGTTGTCGCGCATGGCCACGACGACGATGGACTGCCGCGGCTCGAAGCCGAGCAGGTGGGGGATGACGGCGAGCAGATCGGCGGGGGTGCGCAGGGTGACAGGTGGTGCGGTCATGGTCTTCCTTTCGATGGGGCCCGGCGAGTCCGGGCATGCAAAAGGGCCCGCCACTGATGTGACAGGCCCTTCGTGAACTCGTGCGAGGGGTTTCTCCAGTCCTTTGTTGGACGTGGTTGTCCCAATGCCTCGTGGTACCCATTCTACCATCCAATTACGTTGCGAGAGAATAGGTTTCGGCGAGTGCGGCGAGTGCGGCGTGGCTCGTGGCTGGATCCGCTCTACCTTCGTACTCTAGGTGCATGACAAGCACCTCGTTTACCCGCAGGAGCTCGCGGCGGTGGTGCTGGGCCTGCGCCATCGAAGCGGCTCGCCAGCGCTGGGGATCCGCGAAGGTGGACACTGTGCGATCGCGCACGGACCGATTGGTGGCGGCGATGGCCCAGATCGAGGCGGACATGGAACGCGGTCGGGCCAACAGCGAGATCGCAATCAATCGGCTCGAGAACGTCCTCCGGAGAATCGAGCACGCACGGGCTTGACCGCCCCTCAAGAGCGGCGCTCCGCTTGGTGCTGGCAACTAAGTGCACACCCGGGTCGCGCCGGTAGTAAAGGACTCGGGCTGTCGATCGGCTTGCAACTGGCGCCAACTCGAACCGTGCACGGCGTCCCGAGGTGGGCAGGGCTGAGTTTCCGCGCCTCACTGAAGTCCCGGAGGACGTCGAACGCGCCGATTCCGGTCCGGACACCCGAGCCGTCGCCCTCCGGGCCGCGCAGGCCGCCGCGTGCTCGTCAAGAACGACGGCGTCCCGCACAAGTTGCTCATAGGAATGTGTGTGCGGCGTTATGTTGGCCCTCATTGTCATCCCGTCCCACCCCAAGGAGAACTGTGGAAACCACCCGCCTTGCTCGCACGTCAACTTCCCGTCAGATGGGATGGGGCATCTTCCTCTGGTTCATTGGCAGCCTCGCCTTCGGCATAGCTCTGCCAATCTCCATGCAGCCCACGTACGGCTACTCAAGTAATTCGTCCGCGCCTGTCGTATTCGTCCTCGTCGGCGCCGTCATGGCACTGATCGGATTCCTCGTGTTCGCCAACGGGTTGACATCGATGGCCGAAAAGATTGACGTTCTGCACCGCCGCATCGACCAGGAGCCGGACCGCTCGCAGAGCGTTTCCAGCTCCTGACAAGGAGCAGTTAGCCGTCCGCTACTTGCGGCTGACCGGGTAGCAAGGTCAGCCGCAAGCACCGCCGAGCAACGCCGCCAGTTGGGGCTTCGAGGAAGAGGTTGGCTGCCGGCTCGACACATGGCGTTGGCCACAGCCGCCTGTGCGGCGTAGTCGCCGTAGGCTCGGCTTAGGAGCCAGTGCGGTCCGCCAGAAGGGGTGGGATCAATGGCAGGCAAGTATCTACCTCTGGCCGACTACTTGGCGCAGTTGCCGGCGGCCCAGGCGACGGTGGACCTGACATTTGAGCGAGTTGACCGACTGGTTGGTGGCTTGCCGACGTCGGCACGGATCCACCGCACATGGTGGGCGAACAACTCCCATGGTCACGCCTTGGCCTGGCGCGACGCTGGTTGGCATGTCGAAACCGTACAGATGGCGGCACGCCGAGTCCGCTTCGGTCGCGGCCGCGTCGGGGGCTCGCGCGCCGACAACTGGGCAGCCGCGACCCAGGCGCCCGGTACAACGCCGGACGTCGCGGACCCAACCATCGAGCTCATGGAGAGCCATTCCGCCATCGCTAGCCAGGGCAGGGCCGCGGTCACCTCGGGCGGCACGCTCCCGGCCACGGCATCTTCTGGTTCGGCCGTCGTCGGTGCCGTGCAGTTCTTCGGCCAGGCACGTGACGTGGTGGTGGCAGTGAGTTTTGTCTGGCAGCGGCTCGGCGTCCTGCATTTGGACTCTGTCGGCAAGCTCGAGTTCCCCCGTCCTCTGCCGATGACTCCGGGGCTGTACCGGCTGGTTTTCACCGGTGCAGGCCGCGAAGTGGAGCGCTACTACATTGGGGAGACAGACAACCTGCGCCGTCGGCTCGGCTCCAACTACCGCAACCCCGGACCGCGACAACAGACGAGCCTGCGAGTGAACGGCGCTTTGAGAAGGCACCTGCTTTTCGGGGGAGAGGTGAGCCTTGACGTGTCAATGGCGGCCGCGCTGCGGGTCGCCGACAGCGATCCTGAGCCTCTGGACTTGAGTAAGAAGGCCGGCCGGCTACTCGCCGAAAGCGCTGCCCTGGTCCTCGCGCACAGAGCTGGACACGATTTGGAAAACCTCGGCTAACTCAGGCGACGTGCGACTGAGGCTGCGCGTTCGTGAATTTGGGGAGGAGCGCGCCCATAATGATTTCCGTGAGCGTCGCCCCAGTACTGGACCCTTGGTCAGCGGTCGGCGGCGGAACCGGGCCCTGGCTGCTGCCCGGCACGCCAGTGCCATCCAGCTGGCTGCTCAGGCCCCAAAGCAAGGGATGCAACCTCGAGCGGGTCAAGCGAGAGGCCCCTTGCCCGTCCGTCCCCCGCGACTGCCGGCACTCTGGCAAGAAGCGTGCGTGGCGGAGTTCCATGAGGTAGATGACCCTCAACACAGATGTCCAAGTGATTCGCGACGAGTACCTGCTGCCCTACGTCGGCGGCACCCGCGCCCTCTACACCTACTACCTCGACCGGTACCTCGACTGGTGCGTTCTCCAGACGTACGAGCCCTTGACTGTCACACGAGCGGACGTCGAGCGCTACGTCCACCACCTCCACATCGAGCTCGGCCTGCGCCCGTCGAGCGTGGCCACGGCCCTGACCCCGGTCCGCGGGTTCTACCGCTTCGGGTATCACGAGGGGGCCATGGACCGGGATCCTGCCGTCCACGCCCGGCGCCCCCGGTACTACTACCGCCCCAGCGATACCTTGGGGCTCGAGCGGGCTCAGCTTACGGCCTTCCTTACCGCGGGGGCCTCCATGGGCGGGCGCTACTACGCGGCCGCCTTCCTCCTCGGCTGCATGGCCCTGCGCGCCAGCGAAGCCTGCTCCCTGCAAGTGGGCGATTACCAGCAGACGGTGCGCGGGCATCGGGTCCTCGACTTCATCGGGAAGGCGAGTCTGCCCGCCCAGATGCCGCTACCCGTGCCAGTGCTCCGCGCTCTGGACGCCGCGGTGGGCGAGCGAACCGACGGTCACATCCTGCTTCGCCTGGATGGCCTGCCCTTGGGCCGCTCCGGCTTGAACACGATCGTGGCCACGATGGGACGACGGGCAGGCATCGAGCACCGGATCAGCTCTCACGTCTTGCGCCACAGCGCCATTACCAACGCCCTGGAGGCGGGGGCGTCGCTCAGGAAGGTGATGGATCTGGCCCGGCACAGCGAGCCACGCACGACGATGCGCTACGACCGGAATCGCACTCAATTGGACGACCATGCCGTCCACGCGCTCGTCTCGTTCATCGTTCCCGGCGAGGGAGAGCGCGAAGCGACGTGACACACGTGGCTCGTATCGCGAGCGATGCCCCACTTCGGGCGAGCGTCTCGAGCCGGGGGGAGGGCAGAGACAGGTCTGAGACTCCTTGCTCGGCTACGTCGGCGACCTATTGGTGGTGTGCAAGCAGCGGGGAAAGGTGCTGCACCCCCAGAACCTCCCGTACCTACCCTGCCGCTGTCGCAGGACTCCGGTGCCACACGAGGGGCACACAACCGGTGGCGGGCCGACGCCGCCCGCGACCGTCACCGTCCCGTCGCGCAGTAGTTCCGCGACGAAACGGGATGGAGTCGCGTCCGGGAAGACGAGCACGACCCCACGTCGAGCTCTGGTGAGTGCCACGTAGAGCAGTCGACGTTCTTCTGCGTGCGGGTGCGGGTCGGGGTCGGTCATCGCCAATGCGAGCACAGGGTCATCGGTGATGGTCGAAGGGAACCCGTAGGTGCCGGAAGTCAGGTTCGGCACGATGACGTAGTCGGCCTCGAGGCCCTTGGCGGCGTGCACGGTGCGGAACGTGACGCGCAGGTTGCGGTAGGGGCGAGTCGGGACGTGCTTGCGGTCGAAGCCGTACCGACCGAGGACGTCGACGCTCACCATCTCGGAGCCGCGCCCCCGAACTGCCCCGGCGGCGACGTCCCTCTCCAGTTGGGCCAGGACGTCACCGACCGCAGCCTGCGTGTCAGCGCTCGTGGCGACCTGTCGAAGGTGGATGCCCTCGAGCGCCTCGGGGCGGGCTGGCGCCGTGTGCTCCGAGGTGACCGTCTTCGCCAACTGGGCCGGGTTCTTCATGATGAACCCACTGGCAGCGTCTGCGATCGACTGGTGGCACCGGAACGTTGTGCTCAGCTGCAGGTCGGGCCCGGGGCCGAAGTAGTCGTGGAAGCCAGTGATGAGGCTGACGTCGGCGCCGGCGAACCGGTTGATCGACTGCCAGTCGTCGCCGACCGCAAGCAGGTGTCGGCCACGGCCGTCCACGAGGGCCCGGGTGAGCCGGGCCCGGGCCTGGCTCGCATCCTGGAACTCATCGACCATGACGAGGTCGTAGGGGCTTCTCCAGGCGCCGGCCTCGAGGTGCTCCGCGGCCTGCACGAGCATGTCCTCGAAGTCGACGTAGCCACCGGCCGCCAGCCGGCGCTGCCACTCGTGGTGGATCTGCCAGTACAGATCAAGGAACAGGTGGGCCCGGTGGGCGTTGCGCAGCCGGCCTGAAACCCTGCCTTGGACCTGCTCGGCGGTGAGCGAGTTCGACTTCACGTGCGTCATGAAGGTCCGGACCAGTCGGATCAGCTGTTCCTCCGGGAGCGCCCGATGGGAGTCGGCGCGGGTCGGGTCCCAGCGCAGATGCACCCCGGCGCGGCGCAGTTCGTCCTCCAGGCGCGGAAGGTCGGTCCCGTTCATGACACCGGCCCATGTAGTTTCGAGCAGCTTCGTGCCGTGCCGGCGGTGCAGGTCGCGCTTCCAGGCCATGTCCTGGACGTAGCCGTGCCAGTGCGCCGGCGGGTTCCCGTCGGCGTCGATGCCCCAGTGCTCGTGCCACACGTCGATGCTCGGGTAGTAGAAGTCCGGGTGGTACTGACGTCGGCGATCCGTGGCGGTGCGGTGCGTGTAGGGCCGCTCGTACTCGAACGGGACATGGTGCAGGTACAGCCAGTCGGCCAGCATCCGCTCGCCGTGGCTGCGAACCACGTGCCCGCCGAAGGTGGCGAACCCGGCCAGGTGACGCTTCGGATCCCACGCATCGGGTTCCGGCTCCGCGTCCGGGTCATCCGGCAGACGCGAGTGGAGCAGCCGGAAGCTGTCCCACGCCACGGCGAAGGCCGCGTCGGAGCGGCGCAGCTCGGCGACGATGTCGGCGAGCATCTCGGCGTCGTGGCCCTCGGCGACCCACGGCGCGACCGAGGGCCGGGTGCCGGTCGAGTGACTGATGACCTCGAGCCCGAAGGCGTGGAACGTGGTGGCGTGCACCCCGGATGAAGGGATGCCGGCCGCTCTGAAGCGGGCGCGAATGCGCTCCTTCATCTCGGCGGCTGCGGCCTTGTTGAATGCCAGCAGCAGGATCCGGTCTGGGGTGGTGAGGCCGCGGTGCACGGCGTACGCGGCACGCCCCACCATGACGGACGTCTTGCCCGAGCCGGCGGCGGCGATGACGTGGACCCTGTTGTCGTACGTGTAGACGGCTCGGGCCTGCTCCGCGGTGAGCGGGCTGGTCTCGATGGTATCGAAGAAGGACTTGTATTCCTGGACGGTTCGGGCAGCGATCGCCTCGTTGTCGGCCGCGGCTCTTCTTCTGACGTCGGCCCCCGTGGTGCCGAGGGCGTGCTCCTCCGCGGGCGTCAGGGGCCCGAGCTCCTGCGTCAATCCAACGGGCGGCTCTGGGCGGCTCGCCACCAGGTCGTCTACCTGCTCAGTGGTCACCCACCGGAGGGCATGCGTCGCGCTGGCGAGGACCGCATCGAGTTCAGCGGACCATGCGGCAGTGGCGGCGAGTTGGGCCCGCGCCCCGGCTTGGCGCAGCGCACGACGAAGGGTCCGTGCCTGTGACCAAGGCAGCCCGCGAAGGACGTCACGGTCGGACCCCTCGTGGTCCTGAACGGTCACGTCAGCCCGCCACCACCGCCATCGCTGCCGGCTCACTCGGATGTGGCTCGCCTGCTCGGCCGGGATGAGAACCTCGCCCTGGTCGTCCCGCACGAGAAGCCCGTCCCTGGTGATCGAGAGGGACCAGCGCTCATTCGCCGGAGACCATGCCGGCGCGTCGACCTTCATGTTGAGGTCTCCCGGACCGTCAGGCGTGAGGCAGGGCGAGCGGGACGTCCTCGAGCCAGTCCCGGGTCACGTCGGTAGACCTAGCGACCTGCAGGGTGACCTCCGCTCGGAGCGGCGACCCCCGGAGCGTGGCCCGGCAGACAGGCATCCTGCCTCGAGCGGCGACCTGAGCAACGAGATCTCGCATCTGCGCCGACATGGCCTTCGTCAGCACGCCAACCCGCTCGCCCATCAGTCGGACCTCAACGGCCTCGTAGGGCGTCGAACGCTGCGTCCTCGCCTCCTGTGCTAGGTGGAGAGTGACCGCCAAGTAGCGCTCGTGGTCGCTGACGTACCGAGTAAGCACCTCCATGTGGTATTCCTCGCGGGTCGCCTGCACCGACTTGCCGCGCGGGAGTACGTGGTACGGCTCATCCGGAAACGCGCTGAAGGACTGAACCCCACGAGCCGGCGGGAGCCAGACCACGACGTTGGAGTTCAGCCCGCCCCCGTGCCGCGGCATGGCCCACACCCGCGCCGGGACTGCCAGGTGGGTCTCCTCCTCAGCAAGCTCGGAGAGCGGCCCGTGGTACTCACTGGCGGTCTCCCGGGCGAGGAAGCCGACCATGCAACCCTCGACCCACACCGACACGGCCTGTGGGTCGTCGGGGTTGGTCGGGTCGGGCTCCAGATGTGCGGTGGCATCGTCGATCTCCCGCCCCTCTTGAGGGATGCGCATCCCGCGCTTCTTGAACAGCGACCTGATCTCGTCATCCCGATACGCCTCGCCAACGACGGCTGTGTAGACCGAGCTCGGTGCCCACGACTCCACCGCGCGGCCGGTCGGCGCCGGACTCCGGTAGTTCTTCTTCGACGATGGCCGTGGGGCCGAGGCCTGCCCCGGCGCAGGCGCCGGCGTGGCGTCGTGGAGCTGTCCGGCCGATGGCGAAGCCGCGCCGTCGCGGACCTGCGCCTCCGGCGGTGTCTTGCCCAGGCGGTTCCAAGCAATACCAGCGAGACCGACCACCAGGAGAACGACCCCGACTGCGGGACTGCCTGATGCGAAGGCGCCCAGGGCGAGAAGAAGGCAGATGAGGCCAATGATCACGGTGGTTCCCCTGTTCAACGAGCTGATACCCGATCTTGTCGCGCATCTCCCCCCGCGGCATGGGATTTGTAGCAAATGCCCCGGACCGCGGCTACCAGCCCCGTGTCATGCAGGAGAAGCCACTGTCGAACACGCGTTCGAGTATGCGCCACACTGGTGACGTGGCAGGTGGTTCAGGACGGGGACACGAGCACCCGATCCCTCCCGTGCCACCCAGCCGCCGCCACTGCTGGGTTCGAGGTGGTTCGGATGCGCCTGGGCCTCACCCCGGCATGGTGCTCGAGTGGCAGCAGCGCGACGGCGCATGGTTCGCCCTCGTCGCCTACGTCGTCGAGGCCGACCGCGTCCTCGTGCAGCAGTGGCTCTCGGCCGAGCTGCTCACCCGAATCGGTTGACCGGCGCCTGCCTCCCGGTCTGGTCACCGAAGCGCTGCGCAGTGCCACCGCCTAGACAGAGAATCGGGCATGATCATGATTCCCACCAGTGGAAGCGACGCCGACGACGCTTCGCCCTATGACCTTCCTCGGGGCGCTTGCCCGGCCTGCGGGAGCAGCCATGTCCGGCATCTTGTGATCGGGCTCCCCGCAGCGGCAGATGCCTTGACCGCGACGCCGTCCTGGGTGGAGTGGGTCGGGTGCATGCACCCGGGGTACGACCGGCAATGCGAGCGGTGCGGTCTTACATGGAGCGCGGAGGGCTGAGCGGCGTCAACTTCGGTGGTTCTCCACGGACGGGGAGACGGTAGTGAGATCAGCATCGTCACTGAGGCTTCCTGTTGTGCCGTCCCAAACAGAGCTCATCCGGGCACCGCGCCGCTCGGGCCCAGGGCTTCCCCTGCGAGCTAGTGTCGGCTATCGGTCTGGGTCGGGTCTTCGGAGCCACAAGGAAACAACGAGCCACAAGGAAACAACAGAGAACACCACTGGCGGAGGTGTCTTCTGTTGTTCACGTTATGGCTGGGCATCTGCATCCGACATCCGTGTCGGGGCTTGGGCCCTTGGACGTTGGCGGGACCTTCGTCACCTTCCGGAGTTCCGCCGTGGGCCCAGACGAGGCACTTGCGCTCATTTGTCCCCTTGGCGGGTACGTTGAGCGCCATGACGAACCTGGCGCGGGCAGCTGTACCTCTATTTCTGGTGTCCTTGGCGGTGACTGGTTGCGGCACCGCGGCTGACCAGACAGCCGCGCCGGCAGCCGCTTCGCCATCGGTCCCGCGCCCGTCGGTGGCGACGTCGGCCACCGTGAGCTCGCCTCCGTCGGCCACGACGACGACCGCGACCATGTCAGCCGCGCGTGACGCGTCGGCGGTGGCTGCCCGGGTGAAGGCGGCGGTGCCGTCCGTGACCAAGGTCGTCACCATTACGGAGGACAACGATCCGAACAACAAGGTCGGCCGTCCGGGCGGGTACGTGTCGGCCGCAACCTTGTACGACAAGGGCGTGTCCTGTTCCCAGCTCGGAGCTGAGTGCGGCGCATCTGTCGAGGTCTGGCCGGACGAGGCGTCGGCCACGCAGCGCTCCCAGTACATCCTCGCGATCCTGAAGGGCGCTAACGGGGCGCTGGGGGAGGAGTATCACACGCAGAACGGGCCAGTCCTGCTGCGCGTCACGGGGAAGCTGAAGCCATCTGTCGCCAAGAAGTACGAGGCCGCGTTCAGGCAGTGACCGCCGTGGAGCACTAGCGCTCAGTCTGTGGTCCGACCTCGCGCTCGGGCGGCCGGACTGCCTGGTAGCTGAGCAGGTCAGCTACACGCCGATTTGGCGATGACTTGGCATACGAGGCGGAACCTGATCGAGCCACCGAGCCCGGTGCCCCCGCCCCCGACGTCAATCGTGTTCACGCCCAAGATGTCGCCCTTCCGATCGAGCAGTGGTCCGCCTGAGTTGCCGTGATTGATGAGCGCAGAGGTCTGGTACCAGTCCCGCTCGATGCGCGAAATGATCCCGGTGGTGACAGTCCCCTCCAGACCGTACGGGGAGCCGATAGCAACGACGGGGTCGCCGACGGTCGCGGATGCGGCGACCTCAAGTGGTGAGAGCTTCGGCTTGATGTAGAGGATCGCGAGGTCGTTGTAGGTGTCGTAATCGCCTAGCGTCGCGGCAAACTTGGTGGTCCCCTGCGAGGCGTAAGGGTCGGGCCCGCCGACGAACGTGCACTCGTCGACGACGTGCTCGTTGGTCAGGATGGCCGTCTGGTAACCGCTGGGTGACGCGGCCTTGATGGCGAACCCTGACCCGAGGGCCGTGCCGCAGTGGACGGTGACGATGGAAGGCGTCGCCTTGTCGGCGACGCTCTTGGTATCGAGCGTGGCTGCCTTTGCCTCCTGCTGCGCCTTAGTGGCCTTCGAGGCTTGGTCGTTCGCCTTGGAGGCCTCACTGTTTGCCTTCGACGCGGCGTCATTTGCATTCCCCGCGTCTTTGCTGGCGGCCTTGGCTGCAGCCTCAGCCCCCGCCGCTCGTTTGCTCACGGTACCGAGGTCCGTGCGCAGATCCTTGATCAGTGAGGCCTGCTCACCCAAAGCCGCTGTCAACTCGGTGACCTTGGCATCGCCCTGACGCTGCTGCGCGGCACCGTAACCCACAACCCCCAAGTTCACGAGCAGGAGAACCGCGACCACCCAGGTCGCGACTCTTCCTTGACCTCGGCCAGGTACCGGAGAAAGGGCTTCGGGCAACGGTGAACCGTTCAGCGTTTCTGGTTCACGAACGGGTCGGTATGGGCTGGTGCTCACGAGATCCTCCACACGGTATATCCGGGCCTCGAGATCCCTGGCCCCCTGTCCACTGATCGTCGCACCACAGGAGCGGGTGATTTGTCGTTATCGGTTTTCACGCCGTGCGGGACTTTCGAGCCACGGGCCGCGCCGAGGATGGCCGGACGATCGGCACGCGTCGAGGGTTGACGTGACCGGCGGGGTTGCTGCACGACGACGAGACTCACAGCGAGAATGATTGCCATGAGCGTTCTCGCAGCCCTTCCGGTTGTCAGCGGCCGTCACCGCAATCGGGCCCTCGCCTCTGCCCGTCATGCCCGCGCCATCCAGCTCGCGACCGAGGGCCGCACCTACCAGGAGATCGCCGACGAGCTCGGCTACGCCAACCGCGGCACGGTGCACCACATCGTGCACGACGCGCTGGCCCGTGACCGCAAGGACGCTGTCGACGACCACCAGCAGCTCGAGCTGGCACGGCTGGACGTTCTGCAGGCCGCCCTGTGGGATAAGGCGATGGCCGGCGATGTGGAAGCGGCGCGTGAAGTCCGGGCGATCATTGAAGCTCGCTGCCGGCTGCTCGGGCTGAGGGAGCAGTCGAAGCCCCCTGCCGGGTTTACTCCGCTGACCGTGGTCTTGTCAGACGAGGACCGCGAGCTGCTCGATCTCTAGCGCCTATTCGTTGCATGTCTTGCGTTGCGCCGTTAGGGCGATGTGATCAGGGACCAGTGGACGCAAAAAGGGCACCGGCCCCCTCCCGCAGAGGTGGAGGGGGGTCGTTGGCGGCTCGTACCTGCGGGCTCGACGTATTGCTTCCGACGGTCGTTCCACGCAATCTTCGCGGCACGACCAGTCGACAAGGTTCGTCGGATCGGACGACTCACGACGGTGTCGGTCCGGGCTCCCACACGGCAGTGACAAGTGCAGCCAGCAGGATGAGTAACCCGGGGCCCGTGGGCAAGTGGCCTGTTAACAGCAGGTCAGCGACCCTGCAAGCCAACTCTGCCGCGCCCTGTGAAAATCACCCAACTCAGGAGGAAGGCCGAGCGGGCGCGCTGGTCCAGCTGCGCCGCGACCTCCGAAGGTGTGAAGTTCAGGAGGATGGCCGTCAGCCGCCCTCCTGAAGCGGCTAACAGAGCGTCAATCACGGCGCTGCGACGTCGCCGATGAGCTGAGCGGCCTGCGGCGCCCGTTCCGCGAGGAGCAAACCTGCCTGCGATCAGGTGGTTACCACGCGAGAGATCCACCCTCATCCAGCCGCCTCATCGCGTCGTGCGCACGGCTCGCGGCGACAACACCCACCTCTGCGGCCGCGGAGGATGAGGTGGGCGCGATGCTCCTTCTAGAAGGTGCCGTCAGGCGCTGACCCTTGAGCCGCGGCCATCATTCGCCCCGGCGCGGGCATCACGCCCGACCAATCGACCCCACCGTCTCGACGACGGTCGGGCACGGGAAGGATGGGCACTGTCGGTCCTTGTTGATCGACTATGCGAGGAGCACGGGCGACTAGGGTCGGCTACGACTTGTGGAACGAAAGAGGGATACGTGGACGCGCTGGATGATCTTGAACTGCTGAGCAAGGATGAACTCATCGAGATGCTCCGTGCGCAGGCCACCGAGGCCGGGGTCAAGCTAACTTTCCCTGGCAAGGCGATGTCCCGGAGGATCACGCGACGGGTCCGGCCGCGGGTGCAGAGGACCATCGCCAAGTACGGCGCTGGTTCCGCGGAGCAACGCGCTAAGAGCCTGCTGATCGAGGGCGACAACCTCCAAGCTCTCGCCACGCTGTACCGAGAGCGGGGTCAGGTCGACCTGATCTTGACCGATCCGCCGTACAACACCGGTGGCGACTGGCGGTACAACGACAAGTGGGACGAAGACCCCAACGACCCCGGCATCGGTGATTTAGTCCGGAGCGATGACACCGCTAAGCACACCAAGTGGATGAAGTTCATGTACCCGCGGCTGCTGTTAATGAAGCAGATGCTCAAGCCGACCGGGGTGCTGGCCATCTGCATCGACCACCGCGAGCTGTTCCACCTCGGGCAGATGCTCGATGAACTATTCGGCGAGACAAACCGCCTGGCGATCATCAATTGGGAGAAGTCGTACTCGCCCCGCTCGGACAAGGAGCACGTCTCCACTGCCACCGAGTACGTCCTCGTGTACGCCAAGGACGAGGAGCGGGCAAAGACTGCGCTGATGCCTCGCAGCGAGGAGATGGACGCCCGGTACCAGCGCCGTGATGGGGACGAGCGCGCATGGAAGTCCGGTGATCTCTCGGCGGGTAAGGGGCCCACCAACCAGCCGATGGTGTACGCGATCCAGTCGCCGTTCACCGGCGAGATGCACTACCCGCCGGAGGGGAACTGCTGGCGGATCCCTCGCCGCGAGGTCAAGAAGATTCTGGAGCAGTGGGGCGTTCGCTATGTGGAGCGTGACCTCGAGGACGACGCCCGTCGTGCTACGGCGGCGGGAGTGCGGGCCGATGAGATCCAGCCCCGCGTCAAGGGCCTGGTGCTCGCTGACGAACTGAATGTGGCCAAGGCGGCGGCGGCGAAGGTGCTCGACACGGGGCCGTGGCCCATCGTGTACTTCGGGGTCGATGGCAAGGGACGGCCGGCCCACAAGCGGTACCTCGAGGACGTCAAGAAGGGTGTCGTGCCGATGACCTTCTGGGCCAGCGATGAGCACGAGTTTCCGGAGATGCTCGGCTCGGTGTCGTGGGAGCACGAACAGTCGGGGCACTCCCAGACCGGGGTCAACGAGCTGAGCGCCATCGTGGGCAAGGATCACAACTTCAAGACGGTCAAGCCACTCAGGCTGTTCGAGAAGATCATCCAGATCTGGTGCCCGGACAGCGGCACCGTCCTGGACCCCTTCGCAGGATCTGGGACCAGCGGCCATGCCGTTCTTGCCCTCAACGACGCAGTCGGCGCCGATCGGCGGTTCGTCCTGATCGAGCAGGGGCGCCCTGAGAAGGGTGACTCCTACGCCAAGACCCTCACCGCGGATCGGCTGCAGCGCGTCGTGTCCGGCGACTGGGCGAATCGCAAGGGCGTGCCTTTGGGTGGCGGCTACGAGTTCCGCTCACTAACCAAAACCGTCGACGCTACCGCACTACTCGCCATGGAGCGTGAGGAGATGGTGGACACGGTGGTCGCGTCCTACTTCGACTCCGCCCGACGACGGGGCCAGTCGCTGATCCGAGTCTCCGACCCTGCCTACGAGTATCTCGTCGCCCGGAACGCCGAGGACGAAGGGTTCTACCTCGTCTGGGGCGGTGTGGATGGCAACACCGACTTCAACGAGGACGTGTACGAGGCATGCGTCGCCGAAGGGGAGAAGGCCAGCCTCAAGCCGGTGTACCACGTATATTCGCGATTCAACGTGTTCATGACCCCCGGGGTGCACTGGTACCAAATCCCGGATCGGATTCTGGCCGACTTCGGCCTAGACATCCGCACCGAGGCATTCACTGAAGAGGATCACTGATGCTGTCTCTGTTCCAGTTCCAGGAGGATGCGGCGGCGACCATTTCGCAGCGGGTGTCTGACTACCTGGAGGCCCCTGCCAGGATGACGGTCAACCGGAAGCCGCACGTGGCGCCGTTCTTCCAGTCGCTGGGCGCGCTCACCGGCGCCGGCAAGACCGTGATCCTCGCTGAGGCCGTGTCTCAGATCTCGGATCTGATGCCAATCAAGCCAGTCATATTGTGGCTGTCTAAGGGCAAGGTCGTGGTGCAGCAGACCTACGCCAACCTCTCGGCGGGCGGCAAGTACCACCATCTCCTCGATGGCATGGCCGTCGATGCACTGGCCAACTACAAGCCGGAGGTCGTGGAGGAAGCCAGCCAGCCGCTGGTCTACTTCGCCACGGTGGGGACGTTCAACCAGAAAGACAAGGAGGGGTCCACCCTCCTGATCCACAAGTCCGAAGTGGACAACATGGAGCAGTCCGTCTGGAAGGCGCTCGGGAAGCGCCTCGACTCCGAGGGCAACCGGCGTCCGCTGATCGTGGTCTACGACGAGGCCCAGAACCTCTCCAATCAGCAGACCGACCTGCTGATGGAGCTGGAGCCGGACGGCTTTCTGGTCGCCTCCGCGACGATGCGACTGCCCACCAAGATCGGCACCGAGATCGGATACATCCAGACCGCCGGATACCCCGAGTCCGAGCTGATCACCAAAGTGAAGACGGCGGACGTGGTCAAAGAGGGTCTGGTCAAGAGCACGGTCCTCCTGGAGGGGTACAACACCCCGATGGAGGAGACCGTCGCTCAGCTCCTCGCGGACATGAAGTCGGCCACGGATGAGGCGACCATTCTGGGTCTGGACCTCCACCCCAAGGCGATCTACGTCTGCAACACCAACGTGGTCGCGAACACGCCCAACCAGATCGACAGCCCGAAGCAACCCTTCGCGCAGCGCCAGGCCCCGCCCATCTTGATCTGGCGGTATCTCACCGAGCAGATGGGTGTAGACCCGGTGAAGGTGGCGGTGTACTCGGACTTGAAGACCGATAAGGAGTTCCCGCTCCCGGACGACTTTGTCCTCTTCAAGGGTGGGGACAAGGACTACGAGGCGTTCACTTCCGGGGACTACCAGCACGTCATCTTCAACCTGACGCTGCAAGAGGGCTGGGATGACCCCTCGGTTTACTTCGCCTATATCGACAAGTCCATGGAGTCCACGGTTCAGATCACACAAGTGATCGGCCGCGTGCTCCGTCAACCGGGGGCGAAGCACTACCCCTCGGATCGGCTCAACTCTGCGCACTTCTACGTTCGGGTGGACAAGAACTCTGTCTTCAACGACGTCATGGAGGACGTCCAGAAGCAGCTGGGTGGCGACGAATCCGGCATCAGGATCGTGGTCACCAAACCAGGTGCTACTAAGCCCGATGAATACATGCCCAAGGTGACGGTGACCGTCCCCGAAACTGGTTCCGACTCCTCACTGGCCCAGTCTGACATCGCCACGCTGCTGGATGGGTTCGCGGACTACCGTACGGATCAGACCAACACCAGGGGTGCCGGCAGCCGCCGTGTGCTCCGCCTGAGGGTCGGCCAGTCCGGCCAGGCGGAGGGCTGGGAGGAGTACCAGCACTCCGCAGAGGCATCGGCGAGATGGGTCTTTCACCGAGAGATACAGCGGCAGTTTAAAGAGGCTCTCGGTGTGGTCAACCTCGCGGACAAGAAACTGGACGCCATCATCGGTATCGGCTCTGCCGCGCAGAAGCAGGTGATCAGGCTGGCCGATGACGTTGTGAAGGCCTACGTAAAAGGTGTCCGTCTCGTGCAGCGTAGATCTAACCCGTTCACAGTCGGCTCCGTTATGGGCAGACCTGATGAGCTGATTAAGTACGACAACGCGGTGCACGACGGGTACTCAGGGCTAAACGGTGAGGAGAAGGCATTCGCAGCCGCCATCGACGACACCGGACTGACCTGGGCCCGGAACCCCGTCCGAAGCGGCTACAAGCTGCCCCTGATCACCGTCGGACCCACCTCCTTTTTCTACCCGGACTTCCTGGTCTGGACGGAGGAGCGGGTCGTCCTGGTGGACACGAAGGGCGAGCACCTGATCAGAGAAACCGCAGCGCGGAAGATGCTCAGGATCAAGGCGGCCTCGATAGGTCCTCGCTTGGACGTGCAGTTCGTCTCCGTTGGCCACTACGACGACGGCCTTAACCAGACGAGCCGGGAGGGGTACACGGCGTGGGGTCTCGCGGACGACGGCACCATCACGGTGAGGTCTTTCGATGACCTCAAGGCGCTGATCAAGTACCTGGTGGACGACAAGCTGCACCCCTGAGCACGGCGGGGCGCTGGCTCGCGCCATCCCGAACGGCACAGCTCCGACCCGGATGATTCGCGGAGTCGCTTGTAGAGGAGTCATGATTCGGAAGGCAGGGTGACTTTGTGGCAACGCTGATCAACCCTGGCGGGACGGGGAGACGGGGACAGGATGCCTTCCTCGGGGAGTCGCACATGTGGGCCGCATCCACGGCTTGGTGCGGGGACTGCGGCTCCGCCTTGGGCTTCATCCGCGACCAAGCCGCGAAGGTGGTTGTGGACCTCGGCAAGCGGAGCAGCGGCGCCGGCGAGCGGGCGGCCGAGTTCAACCCGGACATCTTGATCCTGACTCATTCAGATGATGACCATATCGGAGGCTTCGAGGCGCTTGCGAGCGCATGGCCGGATCGGCTACGTGAGGTCTGGGTGCCGTATGAGTGGGGTCTTCTCGCCGAGGCGCGCGCTGCGGTGACGGGACGGGATCACCCTCAACCAGAACGAGAGCTGCGGCCTCATCAGATTCGAGCGCTCGGGGTGATTGAAGAACCGGTTCCTGTGCCAGCCGCCGTAGTTATCAACGGCGACAGCGATGACGAGGTACTGGGATATCCATTCGAGTTCACGTGGGGGCAAATGCGCCACCTGGTCCACGGCGAGGTAGACGAGGTGATCGACTCCGATGTCCTCGAGGGTGCGATCACCGAGGTCATCGAGAAGGAGCGTGAGGCCAACCCCACCTGGCCGCCGGTACCGAACCCTGCGAAGGCGCAGCGCGTTGCGAAGGATGTCATCAAGAAGTCGGGTGCGATCCTTGAAATCCTTGCCAACGCTGCATTGCACGGGGCGCGGGTCCGCTACTTCTCGACAGACGCGGTCCGAGGAGACCGAGCCGAACCCTGGACCATCGAGGGGATGGCAGGGGTCGCCACCGTCGTTAACGCCGTCGAGGTCCATCGGCTCCCCGCGAAGTTCCGTGAACCCGCGCTTGCCCTCTACCTCGCACACCAGCTGACTGTGCAGAACCGTCGGGCATTGGCCGTGTTCCTGTGGGAGCGAGCCTGCCTCTGCGGGGTCGAACAGATCCGCGCCAGATTGGACCTGGAACGAGCCACTGACATCCCCATGAACATCTGGGAGACCCCACTCGTCCGCAACCAGTACGTCAAGCCATGGGGCGTATTGATCTGGAGCGACGGCGCTGGCGAGTCCTGTCGGGTCGGATGGGTAGGGGGAGTGGAGAACGACCTTGTGCCCTGGGAGCACATCGCCGCGATGACGGCCCCTCATCACGGCTCGAAGGGGGAGCCACATCAGGAGATCTGGGCTGCACTTGCCGAGGCCGAGAAGGTATTCGACCGGAAGATTCCCGTGCTCCTTGCGGGCGGAACCGGATCGCAGGGGACCTCGCAGCAGTACCTCGACATGCACCGCGAACTCCGAGCGTGCACCCGCTGCCGCCACCTCAAAGACAAGTCGAGCAAAACCGTCGTGTTCGCGGTCGATGGTCCGACAATCACGATCAGCCCTACATGTCGTAACTAGTGCAGCAACTCATCCAGCGTGGGCCAAAGCGCGAAGCGCTCGGAGAACGCGTGGCGCGATGCCGAGAGAAGTCTCCGGACTTACCGGGCGGTTCACTTTCGCGTCCGTGCGGGCGGAAGTTCCGGCCCAGATCTCGGCTCACCGGGGGGCGGACCAGCCAAGCCGGCGGGCGTGCGACCTAGGCCAGCCGGGTCTCCACGTCCGTCGCCAGCGCTGCTTGGAGCGGACCACCGGCATGACGATGGAGCTGCACTGCCTTTTCTCGAGTGCCGTGCTTGAAGGTGATGCGCCCACGTGACCATCCGTCGCCGTCGCCGTCTACACGACTCAGCGGAGCGCCTCGGTGTCGGCGTCTCGACTGTCTCCGACCCATTGAGGACGTCATCCCGATGGCGTTGGTCAGCTGACCGGCCCCGAGGCAGCCAACCACACGCGGGTCTGGTGGACCAGCAGCTCGGCGGATTTCTCAGGGGCGGCGTCGAGCTGCCACGAAAACCGTTCCAGCTCTATCCCGGCGACATTCACGCGCGCCGGCGGGGGAGATGCAGGGTTGAAATTGACCAGCAGTGCGCGAGTGCACTGGTGTGCGACTGCGAAGGCCAGGAGCTGGTACACGTCCGTGCGCCTCCACGACCCCGAGTCGATCGAGTACTTCACATCCCCGATCGCAGCGTCACCCAGTCTTAGGTCAGGGGTGAACCGCAACGGGGGGTAGTGCCTCGATTCCTTGCTGACCCCCGTCGTGTCTAGAAGGCCCTCGCGAAGGACTTCACGTATGCCGGCCTCAACGGCTTCCGGTGTGCGCCAGAGGAAGCACCAGGCGCGAGTCGTGCCGATGGCAAGCTCTCGCTGTCGGCCACGGAGGATGTGGAGCGCGAGGGGGACGGCGTCCCGATAGCGGGTTGTCTGCCTGTCGATCCCGACGCGAAGGTCATGTGCCGACGCCTCTGATACATCAGTGAAGCGGGCGAGGAGGCGTCTGGTGCGCCGCGCAGCGTCGGCGGGGAGAGTCCCGGAACTGAGCCCAAGTAGCAGGGCGGACTTTAGGACCCTGTTGAGGGCGATGTCCGAACGGAATTCCTCATATGAACATCGGATCCGTGTGTGGCCGCGAAGCAAGGCCCTCGAGAGGCTCAAGGAGTCGAGGGTCCCTCTGATGTAGGACAGTTCCCGAGCCTCGGAGACGTAGCCCTTGGCGAGGTCCGATCTCACAACAGCTTCCGTACTGCGCAGGAACCAGTCGTAGAGGAGGTGCCATAGGCTCTCTCCCGACGCCATCTCCGCCGCCAGATTCGACGTCGTTGGGAGCATGTGGCCACGCTGCAGGAGGTAGAAGAGGTGGTCGGTTTCGATCTTCGGGTCAACCGGCCAAGAGTCCGATCCGACTCCAACCAGTCCGATTGCCTCCGCCACGCGGACCTCCCATTGGCCCGATGTCGTGAACCGACACTGGATGAGGCTCGTCGCGAGTTCGCCTTCCTGGTCGGCTGCGGAGAGTTCCTCGCCTAGACCCTCTAGCGCCCGAGCACCCTCCTGAGTGAGCCCTGGGACTCGGCACCAAGTCGACTCGCGGAGCCGGGTCAAACCGACTGACTGGGCCATAGCTCGGTCAGCTGGAACTCGGCGTCAACGCGGTTCGGCTCATCGAAGAAGTACTCCTCGATGAGCGGTCGTACTTGGCGATGCCAGACTCCCCGTAGGGTCCGGGAGTCCAGACGCTCGCGCATGAAGAAACTGTGGCCGACGCCGTGGTGACGGTCGATGGCAGCCTCCAGTCGCCTGTTTAATTCAACGAACCCTTGGATGAGATCAGGCACCTCAAGGACGGCAGACCCGGCGTAGTAGTTGGCCAGGGCCGCATGGTCTGGGAAGACCTCGAAGTACTCGAACCGCCTGCGGAGCGCCGCGTCCACCGAGCGAATGCTCCTGTCGGCGGTGTTCATGGTTGCGAGGATCCGCACCTCCGCAGGTAACGCGAATTCACCTGAGAGTCGGAGCCTCGCTCGTTCACCCCGGTACTCGAGCAGATACATGAGTTCCCCGAACACCGACGGAATGTTTGCCCTGTTCATCTCATCGATGATCAACGTGCTTGGGCCGTTGGGGAGTGCCTGAACCAGGTTCAAGAGATGCCCAGGCTCGTTCTGGAAGACCACGGTCCCGTCCTTCGCCACAGGTCTGAGGCCCTGGATGAAGTCCTCGTATGCGTAGGAGGGGTGGAACTGGACCAGGTCATATGCCGATGATGCGGCCGAGGAGCCAATCTGGGCGAGACGCTTCGCGAGCCATGTCTTCCCTGTCCCGGGAGGTCCCGCAAGGATCAGTTGAGGTTGGCGGCCTCGGAGTACGTCAACCATCTCCTGCAGTACATCAACGGAGATGCCCGAATCCGCTGCTAGCTTCTCAATTTCGTCGCCTGCGTTGGTTGGGCTCGTGGCGGACAGCGGCTTCCTGATCGATTCGGGCTTGGGCATCGATGCTGTGGGGGTGCCTGCATCACCCGGGAAGCCGCTGTGGACGTAGGTGAAGCTAGGTCGACCAGCGAAGCTCTCTTGCACCGACGTTCCGTTGCCGGCCGAGAACAAGCCCTCGCCGGCCCACGAGGTAGGCATTGATTCGAAGTCGGCCAACTTCATGGCCAGCCGACCATCGATGGGCGCGGCGCCTGGCGCAAGCAACTGGGGCTCCGCTTCAACGTCGACCTTGGAAGTGGTCAGGTCGACAAGTCGGGTCCGCCACGAGTCGCCGGCGGCGTACAGGTACACGTATGTGTCTATGTCCTGTGCGAGCTGCGCTCGCATCTGCTCCAGCTTGGGGGTCGCGATCCGGGTGTTCGTGACCCACCAGGCAGAGCCATTAGAGTCCGCGATCGCCTTGCGCGACGTGACTATGCCAGGCCCCGATAGGTCTTCAACCCATGGGTAGACAAGATGCGTCGGCTCCATCGATTCGTGGAATCGGAGTCCTGCCGCGTATGCGTTGTCGGCGAACTCAAGGAATCGGTCGAGGTCCTCACGCAGTTCCTCCTCGGGCGGCATCTGCTCCCTGGGGTAGACCTTTGTCACCACAGTTCCCTTGATGTACTCCGCCGCTCGCCCCCCCTGTTTCGAGAGCTCGGGGACCAAGGAGAGGTCCGCGCTGTTCGGGCAGAACTCGCGCAAGGCAGTCGTACGTGCCCGGAGGGCACCGAGGCTCCCTACCTTGGAGGTTCCCAGACCAAAGCTCAGATTCACCGCCTTCCCGTCCGACGCGAGTTGGTACACCACGTAGTAGCCCGATTGCGGGTCAGGGGTCTCTACGCCCTTCGGGAAGGCAATCACCCAAGGGATGTCGGCGGGAATGGTCTGTCCCTCGCTGTGTCGGGTGACATGGCCTGGCGAGAGCTCCTCGATCGCCGCGCGGACCTCCTTCAATGCGACCTGAAGAGCCGTTCGCTCGTCCTGGCTGCGGTCAGGTTTGGTACGACTGGCCGCAGTCAGCAGCAACGAACGCAATGATGCCATCTCTACCTCCACGCGATACCGCCCTCTTGGGCATGTCAGGCAACCTATACGCGCCAGCCCCTCGCCTGCCGCGGACACAGTCCGTATCTATTGGCCAAGTTCTCGTGAGGTCTCAAGGACCTCTCACGCATGGTTCGCCACGTAGAAGTAGCGCAGAACACTCAGGCGGCGTCGCGGGCCAACATGCGGGCTCTCCGGATCTCAGGTCGTGTGGGACGTCGACCGACTCACCCGGACCCGGATGCTCAAAGAGCAGCGGCCGGCGCGTCGACCTCAGCAGCCCCTTCGTCGACGCGACGCTCGCCGACGGCTCACGGCTCCATGTCGTCATCCCCGACATCAGCAGAGCCCACTGGCAGGTCAACATCCGCAAGTTCGTCGTCAAGGCCGACCACCTCGACGATCTCGTCCGGCTCGGCACGATGCCACGACAGGCGGCGACGTTCCTCGAGGCCGCGGTAGCGAGCGGTCTCAACGTGCTCGTCGCAGGAGGAACTCAGGCAGGCAAGACGACGCTCCTCAACTGCCTCGCCGCAGCCATCTGCCGCGCGAGCGCATCGTCACGTGCGAGGAGGTCTTCGAGTTGGAGAATGCTGCTTAATCATTGTTCTGAAGGCGCGCGCGGGTCATCGTGACGTCATAGGGGGTCGCGATCTCTGCGTTTGACGTCCGTGCGGCCACCGCAGCTGCTATTTCTGCCAGCAGTCGATCCATTGAGTCCTTGTAGGCCCTTGCGGCGGCAGACTCGATGCGCCCGGTGCGCATGGCATCCTCGATCAGTTGACGAGACTCGGCCTTACGGCTGCCGCCTTGCCAAACGAGGGCGACCACGGCCAGGAGCCCGCACCATGCCCAAGGGGTCCAGTCGACCGCGATGAGGATTGTGATCAGGATCAGTGCTGGGGCTGTCGTAATTCGAAGCTCGCCCTCGGCACGCATGCGATCGACCTCGGCGAAGAGGGCGGGTTCGTTGCCGACGAGGAGAGTTGCAGGTAGGTCGAGTTCCGATGTCGCTCGGTCCAGCGCCTCGCGATGTGCCGACTGGGCGCGCAACACCCACCGCTCTAGCTCCACATCGCTTGGGTTGGCGCCCAGAATCGCCTCATCTACCGCCATCCGTGTTTCCTCGATGAGTGCGCCGCTCGGCATGTCTCGAACACGCAGATTCTGGTGTGCCGGGTCGGCCTGGAACTCCCGGGCCATGCGCCGCCTCGCGGAGGGGGAAAGCTCACGCTCGAGGTAGTCGGTGACGATCTGCGTCACCGACCCAGCGAGATACGCGAGAGTGCCCACCGCAATACCCACCCATAGCGGACCCACCCCGGTTGCAAGTTGGTATGCCGAGCGAGCGATGGGGTTCTCCGGCGTCTTCGAGACGTCCGGCCGCGCCACGAGCCACGCGAACACCAGCCACAGGTACCCCGCGGTCAGCGGTGCGCGCATGTCGCGGAAGCCTGGCAGGGCGTTGGCAAGAATCTGCATGTCCCATACCGAACCACCCGGCGACGTCCCACGGTGGCGGACCCGACTATGGATCGCCGCGTCGCATGCATCCATACCTCTCGTGTAACGAGATGAACAGGCGGGCGGCGAGCGATGCGGCAAGGTGCAGGCGAAGCGTCCGCGCCCCACAGGACGGGACTAAAGATGATGCTCAAGCACGAGGACATCGTCATCGGCGTGATGAACAGGGAGATCGTGCTCAACGACTCGTGGGGCCGCGAGGGGTTCTACCGTCGCGACTACGAGCTGATCTACGACGAGGCCCTCAACCTCGTCGAGATCGACATCGACGGCGAGAAGGTCGACGACGCCGACTGCACGGCTATCGGCGTGTCCTGGGCATCTGTGGACGACACACACGGGTGCGTTATTTGTTGTCCACAGGGCGTGGATACATGTTTGCCCTGCTCAGCAGGCATGTGAGCCCGACATGGCCGATGAGTTTGCACAGTAATCCACACAGCTTGTCCACACCCGTGGACGGCGTGTCGTGCATCTGGGTCCACCGGTTGTCCACAGGCCCACACGTGCAGGGAGGAGTGTCTGTGGTGCAGGTCCCCGGGATTCGTGACAATGGAGGAGAACAACACCGCTGGGATTTACCAGCCTGGGTGACCTCAGGGACACCGAGCGCTGTCGGCGTCACGTTGTCCAATTGAGGAGGGCTCCGAGCAGCGGATCCCACGGATGGCAAGCCAAGGAGGACGATTGGCAAAGAGACGAAGACCACGAGCGTCGCGGGAGCCCGAAGGCCCCAAGCGACACAGGTCGGAGTGGCCGACCGCGGCGGATGTACGGATCTGGTTGATAGCCCTGGTCCCGTACATGCTCGCCGCGGTCGATCTCCTCAAGACCTACTGGCCGCCCATCCGGTAGCCGCGTGAGGCCGTATCGACGCTCGTCGGTACGGCCTCACTGTATTACCGATCGCCAACACAGGGCAGGGTCGGGCTCACATTGGGCGCCGGGGCTCGTGATCGATGACCCGCCGTGCCACCTCTTCATGGCAAACGTCAACAACATGACGTGTCCAGATGAGTCGGTTCAACTCGCTGGTGGTTGCGGCGCCGACCGTCGTGCCGATCGTGGCGGACGCCGCTGTGTTCTCCGCTCGAACTCGGTAGCCGCGGGGGAGCGAGGCGGCACCGACCGCGAAGTCGCTTGCCGTCACAGCGCCGTCGACCGAGGTCAGCCGCGACGATGGTCATCTCCGTCTGGCAAGAAGCGGTTTGCCGAGAAGCAACTGTTAGTCGCAGCGACCGCTGACCTCAAGTTGCACAACTCGTTTTCGAGAGGAAAGCGATGGACTTCCGGACCGAATCGATGCGCGGACGAAGACGCTCGCAGAGGCGGCGCTAAAGCGCTGGCCGAAGCACTGACCCCTTGAAACCCTTAACCATGCAGTTCTGGGGCAAGGTGACCTTTCCGCGCCTCCGGGCAGGGTCGATGATGGCGATCGGCTACTTGGCTAGAACCTCCGGCGGCTCCTCGGGACAGTGACGCCGGGACGCAGCCAAGCGCGGATCGCGTCGGCAGGATCCACTTCTGCGCCGACGGGGAGCCCGGGCAGTTCATCTGTATGGCGCTACAAGCCAGTGCCCCCGCCATCTCCGCTACATCCTTCACATTCCGCGCCCTGGGCCGGTGGCCAACCGGGAACGTATGTGCCTGCTTGCCTGAGCACCCGGGATCGTGTGCCGGAGTATCGCTCTGGCGTCGAGGTGCCGGGAACATGAAGCACGTAGGAGAGTGCATTCTGCGCAAGAAAGGCGGCATATGTTTCCCTATTCTCGAGCAGCACATGCCAGGCCTCGTCTACCCACCTAGAGGGAACCTGAGGTTCTCCTGACTCATGGACGAGGCGTAGAAAACGAACCAGCTCAGTGCAGCGATGTGAAGCCGTCAGGGGGTCGTCCCCCGTACGTTCGCGCACCATCGTTACAAACTCACTCATTCACGACACCAACTTCCGCTTCATCCGAGCCGCCCATTTGGCGTCTCGCACATGGGTGGCTATATCCAACAATTCATCTAGGGTCGGTTCTGTGGAATTGTCTTCCAGGATTGACTTGACTAACAGGTCATTGAACTCGCGCAGGGATGAACTCGATTCCCCTCGAGTAAACAGTTTGGGAGCGCCTAGAAGACCTAACGGGGAGACCTCGTGGCCAATGAGAGCCACAACAGATGGTGTCCAGTAGCTCGTGTACGGTACCGGAGATGATGCAAGGACAACTCTGACGCCAGGGATGGGGCGAGTCGGATCGCCACCAGCATGGGGGAGCAGCTCGAGCAGCAGGGCGATCGATTCGTGGATGGCTGCCTGCACACTGTCAGCGTCATTTGCGAAATTCAGTTTCGATCGAATGGTGGCCACCGACGAAACCGCATCGGTTGCGTTCGGATCCAAGAAGACAAACATGTGGCCAGAACGGTGGTCCGCCAGAGTCTGCCGCAAGGCATGGGAACCTTGCCTAAGCGGCAGTGCAGCGAAGTTGCACAGCACTTGGATCGGGCCCGGCGGGCCGAAAACGGTGTTCCAAGGCACTTCATGGGGCGACGAATATGCCTTAATCTCATCCCTTCGCGCTCGCATCTCCGCTTCAAGAAACTCCACGATCGCGTCCAACTTGTCCCCTCGACCCCAAAGGCCAAGCCCTTTGGACAGGGCGACAAAGACGAACGCGATCAGCACGATTATTACGTTCGGTATGAGGCTCTGCGCGAAAGTCTTCCAATCAGGCGCATCCCAACTGGCCGCGAGAAAGTAGAGCCCACTCAGCACTATGATCGCGAGGATGGAGGCAATAATTGTCGACTTGGTTCTCCCGCGCTCCGCGTTCTGTCCATCGACAATGAGAGAGGACACTGGCGTTGTTCCCCGGGAAGGCGTCACGCGGCAAGAGTAAGCCAGATGAGCTCCGGCATCGGCGAAATCGAAGTTTGAACCGTGTTCAGTCGCGCGCCGCTGGACGTTGGACTGACCACGCATCTGCTAGGGCTTGCGTCGGGGATACATAGGACAAGGCATTCCTCGCGCCCTCGCAGTCGCCGTCTTGGACGCAGCGTGGCGGCTCGCGCTCGGGGGGGAGGGGGGGTATCGGCCGGCAGATACCGCACGCATGACGGCCTGAAGGGCCGCGGAACTTCCTCCGGTTCTGGGACACGGTGCGCGACCTGCAGGAGTACGGATGAGCCTCGCGAGCGCCTTGGAGAACGTCGACCTCTGGACCGACACGAGCACGATCATCGCCTCGGTCCTCGCCGGCGTCGCCGATGACGGCACTGAACCTCAGCGAGCACGTCGCCGCGCCCCTGCGGGCGCCTGTTCCAGCAGGGCCGCGTCGTGGGCGGCAAGGTGGTCGACAAGGCCCCCCGAAGCCGCCGAATGGCTGCGCGAGGCTGTCCGGCGCGCGCGGGAGGGCCACAGGGTTTACTCGACCGCGCTGCGGCTCACCGAGTAGGGCGTCCCGAGGGTGGCCGGCCGGTCCGAAAACTGGCAGCCCTGAGCCGTGGAGCGCGTCCTGCGCCACTCGGTGCAGGCCAGCTTGACTCCATTCAGCCTCGGAACGGTCCTCGAGACGACCCGTGGGCTCCGACCCGCTCGGCGTCGGCCTGCCGATCGTCGAGCCCAGCCTTGCCGTCAAACGGTCGCGGATTGGCGGGAGATGGTCCGCCAGCACGACGCTCGCGAATCGCCGCAGACGCGATTGAGGTCGCTGAGCGACACCGGGCGGTTTCAGGGCGTGTGCGCAACGGTGAGTAGTTCGTTGAGTTTAGAGGCGGGGGTCTGGAAGCCGAGGGTGGCTCGGGGCCGGGTGTTGAGCAGCTGCTCGACGCGGGTGATCTCCTCGTCGGGGACGGTGGTGAAGTCGGTGCCTTTGGGGAAGAACTCGCGGATCAGGCCGTTGGTGTTCTCGTTGGTGCCGCGTTGCCAGGGCGAGTGCGGGTCGCAGAAGTAGACCGTGCAGTCGGTGGCGACGGTGAACCGGGCGTGGTCGGCCAGTTCGGCGCCTTGGTCCCAGGTCAGGGTCTTGGCCAGGTGGGCCGGGAGCGTGGTGATCATCGTGGTGAGCCGGTCGGTGACGGTGGCAGCGTCGCGCCGGCCCGGCAGCCGCGCGAGCATCAGGTACCGGGTGGCCCGCTCGACCAGCGTGATCACGGCGCTGGAGCCGCGGGCGCCGATGACCAGGTCGCCTTCCCAGTGCCCGGGAACGGCGCGGTCGGCCGCTTCGGCCGGGCGGGCGGTGATCGCGGCGTCCCCGACCCAGGACTTCCCCCGGGGCCGGGCGGCCAGCTTCGAGGCCGGCACCCGCGAGGTGCGCCCGCTGCGCAGCGCCTTCTCCCGGGCCAGCTCGGCGCGCAGGCTGCCGCGGCCCTGCACGTAGAGGGCCTGGTAGAGAGTTTCGTGACAGATCCGCATGGACTCATCGTCCGGGAAGCGCAGGACCAGCTCGCCCTGGATCTGCTGCGGGGACCAGTGCGAGGTCAACCCGTGCAGGACGACCGCGCGTAGCGCGGCGTGCTCGGGCCGGTCCAGCTTCCGCGGCTGGGGACGGGCCCGGTTGGCGCGGGTGCGGGCCTGCGCGACCCGCACCGAGTACACCCCGGCGACGCGGTTGCGGTGCAGCTCCCGGGTCACGCTCGAGCGGTGCACGCCCAGCTCGGCCGCGATCCGGGCCGGGCACCGGCCCTCACGCAGCCGCAGCGCGATCAGGCCCCGACCGGCCTCGGTCAACCGGCCCCGCGGGTCGGTGAAGTCACCGCGCACCGACGGCGCCGCCAAGGTCGGGTTGACCATCCCACCGACCGGTCCGATCCGCATCCTCATGCCGGCCACCTTGGCCCACCGGGCCACCGCGAACCGGTCCACCCCGACCTGCCGGGCGACCTCCAGCCCCGACAGCCCCTGCTCGAGCAGCCCCAACGCCTGCTCCCGCTGAGATAGCGAATACCTCCTCAGTCCACCAGCCATCGTCCCGCCTCCACACGACATCCGTGTTGCGCAGACGATCTGAGACCGCCCCGCCTCAAGGTTACGCGAGCGCTCAGTCGGCGGTGCTGGAGGTGGACACGAGCGGCGTACACCTTGTGGCTTTTGATGGACCCCGGATGTGCGACAGGGAGGCGAACCGTCACGGCCAAGCCGGTGAACACATGTTGCGGTTTGGGGTTCGCCCCGTGCGATCCCCTCCTAGTCTGAGGCCAAGCGGTCGGGCCTTGAGAGTCGATCCAGACACTGGCACTCCGGAGGGGAAATGTGGGAAAACATCAAAGTGACTTGCCCTCACTGCGGGAGGCAGACCTGGGTGCGTCGTGGGTATAACGATCCTTGTGAACACTGTCGCAAGATTATCGAGCAGTAGAAATGAGCGAGCACTACGACTTCGCCCTCGGCGCTGCGACGCATGCATTCGGTGTCTACGTTTCTGAGTTTGTCCCCCAGTTTGGATTCTCCTACGTTCGTGACAACGTGGGAGTCGTTGGCACAGTCGCAGACGATATAACGCAGTTTGGGGCCCTCGTCATGACTGAGATGGGCGCCACGGTCGAGCTCCTTAATGCGGTGGCTGATATCAACTCCACGATCCCGTTCGGCGCTGTGAAGCTTGCGCCAGATTCGGCCGGGACGTGGATCGTCGTGTGGTCCTTTAAAGTGCGAAACTCCTGGATCGCGCCGGGGGTTCAGACATCGGCGCAGATGATGCTGGACGTGGCAACGAACTCTCCGGCCGTCGTCAACCTCATTCGGGACGAGTTCACTGACAAATTCTCGGGGGCGATTCTCACGTATGAACCTGGATGGGAAGTTGTCACGTTAAGCCATCTGTAACGAGGTCCCCTGGGCTTGTGCGATGGTGGAGCAGTCCGCGGCCAACGCTGGCAAGCGATGAGGACAAAGGCTCAAGAGATGTGGAAGCCGCGGGGACCGGGACCGGCCGCCGACCTCAAGACTGCAGGCCCCTTCGGGGCTCATGCCGTACACGGCAAGGCGGCTCGCGGCTGGAATGGGCTCCTATGCTTCGATTGCGGCCGACCACTCGATTGTGACGGATTCGGGGTCGAAGGTCCGTCCCTGGCCCGAGCCGATGGGGTTGATGGTTATGCGCATGCCGAGGAGACGGATGATGCGCTTACGCGTCTCGATGTCGGCCGTGTTCCAGGCGCCGTCGACCGTCGTACCGGCGAATTCCGCCAGCTCGGGGTTGGGTTGGGCCGCGGCCAGCCGGGCGCGCTCTTCGGCGAGCTGCGGCTTGAGGCGCTCAGAGACCCGGCGGAGCTGGTCGCCGGTGATGGTGTCGTCGGCGAACTGGTCGGCTGCAAGGGCGAGCTTTGCCTCCAGGCCTCCGATTCGGTCCCGGGCGCGGGTATCGGCGGCGGGATCCCCGCCGAGGAGTCGGACGCCGTCGCGCTTGAGGACACCCAGGACCACGCTGGTGACGAGTTGGTCGAGGTCAGCCATGCGGCGGCGGACCTTCATGCATCCGGCGTGGGCGCAGGTGTAGCTGTGCGGGTAGACGCGCGTTCGTCCGTTCTTGACCACGTAGGTGTACTCGTTAGTGCCGACCAGCGGGCCGCCGCAGACGCCGCAGTGGGCGATGGAGGTGAGCAGGTACTTGGGTTCGGTGCCGCGGTTGTTGCTTCGCCGTCCGGGGTCGGTGAGGAGGGCGACGACGCGTTCATGGGTCGGCCGGTCGATGATCGGCTCCCACTGTCCGGGCCCGACCTCCTTGCCCAGGTGGGTGCGCACCCCGCAGTTGCGCCAGCGCAGCAGCATCTGGCGCAGGACGACGGTCTGCCAGGGCTTCCCGGTGCTCGTGCGGATGCCGCGACGGTTCAGGTCCTTGCAGATCTTCCACAGCCCCTGGCCGGAGAGCACGCGGTCGACGCACTCGCGGACGACCGCTGCTTCCTCTGGGTTGATCGCAAGCGTTCGGTCGGAACGGAAGTCCCACCCGTAGGGGCGCTTGCCGATATGAGCACCGTTGGCCGCGAGCTCGCGGTGTTTGGCCTTGAGTCGGCGGCGTTGCTGTTCGACCTCGTACCGGGCGACCGTGCCCTTCATCCTGGCCATCATGCGGCCTTGCTCGGTGGCCAGATCGATATCACCGCCGACGGACGCGAGTCTTAGCCCGAGTCGGTCTGCGTGGTCGATGACGTCCTCGAGTTCTCTCGGCGTCCGGGTGAGTCGGTCGACGTCCCACACGACTACAGCCTTGATGACCCCGTGACCGACGTCGCGCATCATTCGCTCGTAGGCCGGCCGGGGCTTGCCGCGGGTGGCGCTCACGTCGTTGTCCTCGTAGAGGCCGGCGACGGCCCAGCCCAGCTGCGCGACTAGCCGCTCGCAGTCGGCGAGCTGACGTTTGACCCCGAGACCCAGACCCTCGGAGTCACGAGAGATCCGCACGTAGATGCCTGCTGGCAGAGTCATGGCACGCTCCGAGAGAGAAGGTCTAGACAAACATACTCCCGATCGTCTTCCTCACGCTGCCGGTGACGGTGCTCTTCGCGCTCTACCCAGGACTCAGCTTCCTCCACCTCAAGCTCTGACACCCGGGCCACCGAGTGTCCTCATCGCAATCCGGCACGAATCCGACACAGGGAGAAAGAGAATGAACCACATCATCACGGCCCGCACCCGAGCCTTGGCAGCCGTCGCGACCGTCGTATCGCGTCGGATCGCCGGCCCTCGTGACCGCGGCGACGTCCCAGGCTGGGTCCTCATCACGATCATGACCGCCGGTCTCGTCACCGCGCTCTGGGCCCTCGCCGGCCCCCAGCTGGGGCAGCTCTTCAGCGACGCCATCTCGGACGTCAAGGGCCCGTGAGGCTCGTCGGCCCGGCCGTGCCGAGCCCCGGGACGGTCCTGGCTCGTCTGGAGCGCCGCTCGACGACGGCCGCGGACCGCGAGCGCGGCTCCGCCATCGCGGAGTTCGTGATGGTGGCGGCGCTCCTGCTGTTCGTGGCGCTCGGGGTCTTCCAGCTCGGTCTGGCGCTCTACGTGCGCAACACGCTCATCTCGGCGGCGTCCGAGGGCGCCCGCTACGGCGCTCGAGCCGATGCTCAGCCCGGTGACGGCATCGCGCGCACCGAGGCGCTGATCACCTCGGCGCTGAGCTCGACGTTCGCCCAGGACGTGAGCGCCACCCGCTCCGTGACCGCCTCGGGAGTGCGCGTGGTCGAGGTCCGCGTGACTGCACCCCTGCCCGTGATCGGTCCGGTCGGGCCGGCGGGTGCGCTCACGGTGTCCGGCCGCGCCTTCAGCGAGGAGCAGGTCACGGCCGGAGCGAGTCGATGATCCGGCCGCAGGACGTCGTTACCAGGGCCGCCGGCCGAGCCGTGACCCGGACCGACGGCGAGGCCGGCCGCGCCATCCTCGAGTTCATCTTCCTCGGCATCCTGCTCCTGCTGCCGCTGACCTACCTCGTGCTCACGGCGGCCCGCCTGCAGGCTGCGTCGTTCTCGGCGTCGCTGGCAGGCCGGGAGGCCGGCCGGGCCTTCGTCACGGCGCCGTCCGACGACGACGGCTACGCCCGGGCCCGCGCAGCGGCCCAGCTCGCCTTCACCGACTTCTCCTTCGAGGACGGCGCGGCCGTCTCGGTGACGTGCGACGGCTCCCCGTGCCTGCGCCCCGACGGAACGGTCACCTCCACCGCGTCCATCGAGGTCCAGCTCCCGCTCGTACCGGACTTCATCGCGGCCCACGTCCCGGCCTCCGTCACCATCACGTCGACGCACGTCGCCTCGGTCGACCGGTTCGTGGCGCGATGACGAGCACGTATGCCGTCCGCCTCCGGCACGTCCACCGTCGGCTCCGCTCCCGGTCGGCTCACCGTCGAGCCGGCGACGACGGCCAGATCGGCGTGCTCGCCCTCGGCCTGTTCGTGCTCGCGGCACTCCTGGTCCTGGGGACCGTCGACGTCACGGCGGCCCAGCTCGCGCGGATGCGCCTGCTCGACACTGCCGACTCCGCGGCACTCGACGCCGCTGACGCCCTCGACGAGCGCGACGCCTACGAGGGTGGCGTCCTCGACCAGCTCGCACTCACCGACGAGTCCGTGGCCGACGCGGCTGCCGCGCACCTGGCACGCACGCCGCTGCCGTCGGGCATCACGTCCTGGTCGGTGGTCCCCGACACCGGAATGAGTGACGGTGCGACCGCCGTCGTCACGATCCAGGGCACGGCGACCCTGCCGATGAGCGGCTGGGTCCTCGAGTCGCTCGGGGGCAGCGTCACCATCACCGTGACGTCGCGGGCCCGCGCTCCGCTCGGGTGACGTGAGTCTGACGACGTCCGTCGCACTCCGGCCCGCGGACGGCCCGCGCAGCAAGGACGCAAAAACCCCAAAACGCTCACGCGACAGGTGGACACGCACTAGCGTCCGCTGACGACGCCCGCACCGCCCAGCACGTCCAAGGCCCGGCGGCGTGGCGCGTCGAGACAGGGAGTGATGGCGCCGCCCCTCGGGCGGCGCCATCCGCACGTGCCGCGGCCACGGGGCCGCGACGACAGACAGGGAAGCATGCGCACGTTCATCACCAAGGCCCTCGTGGCCACCGCCGGACTCGGCCTCGCCGTGGCCGCTCCCATCGCCACCGCGAGCTCGGCCCAGGCCCTGCCGGCGATCATGATCTACAAGGTCCAGTACGACTCGCCCGGCTCCGACACCGGCAGCAACACGAGCCTCAACGCCGAGTACGTCGTCATCAAGAACACGACGCGCAGCAACCGCGTCCTCACCGGCTGGACCCTGCGCGACAAGACCGGCTACACCTACCGGTTCCCGACCTTCACCCTCAAGGCCGGCGCCACCGTGACGGTCCACACCGGCCGCGGGTCGGCGACGTCGACGCACCGCTACTACAACAAGACCTGGTACGTCTGGAACAACTCGGGCGACACGGCATACCTCAAGAACGCCTCGGGCACGACGGTCGACACGTGTGCATGGAGCGGCGGCGGCACCGCGAAGTACTGCTGAGCCAGCCAGCCCCGCGCGCCCGGCACGACCCGCCCGGCACGAGAGACAGCGCACGACGAAGGCCCGCCCCGCACCCGGGGGCGGGCCTTCGTCGTCCCCGCGGAACTGGGAGTTGTCCCAGCAACCCGCCAGTAAAGGTCAAGAGATCGTCAAAAAGGTCTCATTACGCCACGAAATCGATAATTTGGACAAACAGCGCCAACCCCCTCGAGACCACCTACCCCACGGGTGGTCTCGGCGTCTGTCCGAACACACCGCATGGAGCCCCATCAGTCCTGAGCCCCCAGCACATCCCCCACAGCAGGAGAAGGCACATGAAGCGGATCATCTTCGTCGTCCTCGCAGCCATCGGTCTCGCCGTCGGCGCGGCCGCGCCCTCGCAGGCCGCCAAGCCCAGCCCCACCGTCACGGCGGCCTACTGGGGTCACTGGACGACCCAGGCCCTCGTCTACGACGCGACCGGAGGCAACAACTCGTTCAAGGTCCCTGAGGCCGTGTCCGAGTGGCGCAAGTCAGGCTGGAACGTCGTCATGACGTCGGACGCCACCAAGGCCAACATCAAGGTCCTCGCGGCGCAGGCAACATCAGATGGGGCCATCGGTGACGCCACGCTCGTAACGAGCGGAAGCGCCATCACTGGCTGCACGGTTCGTCTCGACCCCCTGTTCGCGACGATGTACGCCGGTGAGCACCTTGCGATCCACGAGCTCGGCCACTGCGGCGGGCTGCCGCACTCGACGTCGTCCAAGAGCGTCATGTACCCGTCGACGAACTCCAACACGGCCTTGACCAAGCCCACAGCGCAGGACATCCGCTGGATGGGCGGCAACTACTGATCGACCCGCACCACTGCTCGGGGGAGCTTGCACCGCAACCACATCGGGCCCACGGCGTACGCCGTGGGCCCGATGCGCGTCCCGGCGACCCAGTCCGCGGCGTGAGTGACGGCGCCGGAGCGGAGCCCGGCGTGCGCGACGCGGCTCGCCGCTGCCGTAGGCTGTTCCATCGTGGCTGTTGACTTCACGCAAGAGATCAAGGACCTGCGCGCGACGATGGACTCCGTGCGCGGGGTCACGAACCTCGACGAGCTCGCCCGGACCATCGACGAGCTCGAGCAGCAGGCCTCCGCCCCCGACCTGTGGGACGACCCCGACGCGGCCCAGCAGGTGACGAGCGCCCTGTCCCGCGCCAACTCCGAGCGCGACCGCATCCTCGGGATGGACGCCCGCATCGAGGACCTCGAGACCCTCGTCGAGATGGGCCAGGAGGAGAGCGACGCCGCCACCCTCGAGGAGGCCGAACGCGACCTCGCCACGCTGAAGAAGGACGTCGGCGAGCTCGAGGTCCGCACCCTGCTGTCGGGGGAGTACGACGAGCGCGAGGCCGTCGTCACCATCCGCGCCGGCGCGGGTGGGGTCGACGCCGCCGACTTCGCCGAGATGCTCATGCGGATGTACCTCCGCTGGGCCGAGCGCCACGGCTACCCGACGAAGGTCATGGACACCTCGTACGCCGAGGAGGCCGGCCTCAAGTCCGCCACCTTCGAGGTCAACGTGCCGTACGCCTTCGGCCACCTCTCCGTCGAGGCCGGCACGCACCGCCTCGTCCGGATCAGCCCGTTCGACAACCAGGGCCGTCGCCAGACGAGCTTCGCTGCGGTCGAGGTCATCCCGCTCATCGAGAGCGACGACTCGATCGAGATCCCCGAGAACGAGCTCAAGGTCGACGTCTTCCGCTCGAGCGGTCCCGGCGGCCAGAGCGTCAACACGACCGACTCGGCGGTGCGCATGACGCACATCCCGACCGGCATCGTCGTCTCGATGCAGAACGAGAAGAGCCAGATCCAGAACCGCGCCGCCGCCCTCCGCGTGCTCCAGTCGCGCCTGCTCCTGCAGCGCAAGGCCGAGGAGGCCGCGGTCAAGAAGGAGATGGCGGGCGACGTCAAGGCGAGCTGGGGAGACCAGATGCGCTCCTACGTGCTCAACCCGTACCAGATGGTCAAGGACCTGCGCACCGAGTTCGAGACCGGCAACCCGAGCGCGGTCTTCGACGGCGACATCGACGGCTTCATCGAGGCCGGCATCCGGTGGCAGATCGGTGAGAACCGCCGCGAGGACTGACATCTCGGGCGATCTCGGCTTTCGCCGGGCGCGCCGGCCGCAGCCCTCGTAGGGTCGCGTCGTCGGCTCCACCCGACGGCTCCCGCTCGAGAGGTTCCACCCATGTCACCCCTCCACCGTCTCGTCATGACCCTCGCCGCGCTCGTCGCGGCCGCCGTCGTCGCCGTCGGGTTGGCTCCCGCGGCGTCCGCGGCCACCGGCAGCGCTTCCCAGCCGTGCAGCAGCGTCCGCCAGATCGGCGACCGGAAGGTCGTCTCCGACCTCGGGATGTCCGCCTTCACGGTCCGCCAGTACATCGGGTGGTGCAGCGACTCCCGCGGCTCGGCGTGGATGAACTTCGCGTCCGTCTACGTCTGGGACCAGTACCACGCGCGGGGCTTCGCCTACCGCTCGTACTCCGGGGTCGCCGTCCGCGGCGAGCCCGAGACTCGCGGCTTCACCTCGAGCGCCAACCGCCAGCAGCTGAGCTACTCGACGCCGGTGCGCACGACCTCGCTCTGCACGCAGGGCTGGGGCAAGCTCTACCGCGCCGGCTCCGAGTCGGCCCAGGGCCTCACGACGCTCGTCTGCTGAGCGCCCGGACGGGCGCAGCACGCCGCCACGCCGGGCCCGGCCGTTTTCCGGGGGTTTCGCCTGTCGGCCCGTAGCCTCGGAGCCGGCCCTGTGCACGCCGGCGTATGCCGTCACGTGCCTCCCGGCCCAGCCGCTGTCCCGCTGATGCCCAGCTGATGTCCAGTACGAGTCGAGGCCCGTCGCATGATCCTCTTCGAGAACGTCACGAAGACCTACCCGCGGACGACTCGTCCGGCCCTGGACGACGTCAGCCTCGAGATCCCGCGCGGCGAGTTCGCCTTCGTCGTCGGCACGTCCGGTTCGGGCAAGTCGACGATGATGCAGCTCGTCATGAAGGAGCAGGACGTCTCCCGCGGCCGCATCCTCGTCGCCGGGCGTGACCTCGACCGCCTGCCCGAGCGCAAGGTCCCGGCCCTGCGCCGCGAGATCGGCTGTGTCTTCCAGGACTTCCGCCTGCTGCCCAACAAGACGGTCTTCCAGAACGTGGCCTACGCCCTCCAGGTCCTCGGCAGCAGCCGCGCCCGCATCCGCCAGACGGTGCCGGAGACGCTCGAGCTGGTGGGCCTCGCCGGCATGGAGAAGCGCCTGCCCCACCAGCTCTCGGGTGGCGAGCAGCAGCGCGTCGCCATCGCCCGCGCCTTCGTCAACCGGCCGCCGATCCTCCTCGCCGACGAGCCCACCGGCAACCTCGACCCCGACACGAGCCTGGGCATCGTCCAGCTGCTCGACCGCATCAACCGCACCGGCACGACCGTCGTCATGGCCACCCACGACACCGTCACCGTCAACGCCATGCGCAAGCGCGTCATCCGCCTCGACCGTGGCGTGCTCGTCAGCGACATGGAGGCCGGCGACTACACGACCGGCTCCATCCCGCGCATCCGGCTCGACGAGGAGCCCGAGGCGCCGCGCCGCGCGGTCGAGCCCGAGGTGTCCGACGGCTACGACGACGGGGACCCCACGGCATACGACACTGACGACGAGCCGGACGGGCTGCCGCCCATCGGGCGCGACGCCGACGCGCCACGCAGCAAGGGCGGAATCTTCCGGCGGCACAAGGCCGTCCAGACGAGCGACCGCTGAGCGCGAGACGAAGCGAGACACGACATGCGATTCCAGTTCCTCCTCGGCGAGATCGGCAACGGCCTCCGACGCAACCTCTCGATGGCCGTCTCGGTCGTCATCGTCACGATGATCTCGATGTACCTCCTCGGCCTCGGCCTCATGGGCCAGCGGCAGGTCGACACCATGAAGGACTACTGGTACGACCGCGTCCAGGTCACGGTCATGCTCTGCGCCGAGAAGACCCGCTTCACCAACTGCGCGGGCGAGGCGACGACCGACGCCCAGCGAACGGCGATCAAGGCCGAGCTCGAGGCCCTCAAGCCGACGGTCAAGGAGGTGTACTACGAGTCGCGCGACGAGGCGTACGAGCGGTTCAAGCAGACCTACAAGAACTCGCCGCTCGCGCGGGCGGGGGAGTCCTACTTCGCCGACTCCTACCGGGTGAACCTCAACGACGCCGGCAAGTTCGACGTCGTCGCGAGCTCGATCAAGGGCATGCCCGGCGTGGCCGACGTCCAGGACCAGAAGAAGCTCCTCGAGAAGTTCTTCACCTTCATGAACACCGTGTCCTGGGCAGCGATCGCGCTGTCCTCGCTCATGGTGCTCGCCGCCGTCATGCTCATCTCGACGACCATTCGCCAGACCGCCTTCAGCCGCCGGCGCGAGACGGGCATCATGCGGCTGGTCGGTGCCTCGAACTTCACGATCCGCTTCCCCTTCGTCATGGAGACCGTCCTGTCGAGCGTGCTCGGGGCGGTCCTGGCGATGGGAATGCTGTGGGCGACGGTGCGCTACGGCGTCGTCGGCTTCCTGAGCCAGACGCTGACCGACACGGCGTTCATCGGGGTCGCGGACGTCTACTACGTCGCACCGTTCGTCATCCTCGGCGTCATCGTGCTCTCGAGCCTGACGTCCTGGGTGACGCTGCGCCGCTACCTGCGCGTCTGACCCGGCACGAACTGCAAGATTTCCCGAATTCGCCGCGGGGCGATCGGGCGCCGTCGCATGCTGTCCCGGGCCGACCTTCGGCCCTGATCATGACGAACTCTCCCCAACGCGAGTGACGTGTGGTACCAATGGAGCATATGTGGCTCATGAGGCGTTCTGAGACGAGCGGACCCGCGACCCGACTGACGGCCGCAGGGCTCGTCATCGCGTGCTCCGTCTCCCTGGGTTCGGCGCTCGTCGCCCGCGCCGACTCGGTGTCGGACCAGAAGAAGCGCAACGACCAGAAGATCGCGTCGCTCGGCCAGCAGCTCGAGGGCACGAACGCCGCTCTCGCGCGCGCCTACGTCAACCTCCAGCGCACCAACGCAGCGCTCCCGATCGCCCAGCAGCGGGTCGCCTCGGCCCAGGCGGCCCAGATGCGCGCCCAGGCCGCCCAGGTCGCGGCCGAGGCCACCGAGGCCAGGGCGATCGCCGCCGAGGCCAAGGCCCGCGCGCACAACGAGGCCGTGGCCCAGAAGCTCGCCGTGGCCCTGGCCAACGAGCAGCGCGCCAAGGAGCAGCTCGCCAAGAGCGGGGCCGACCTCGTCAGCAGCCAGGACGCCCTCGACTCGTATGCCGCCGAGGTCTTCCAGGGGTCCGGCCAGGAGTCCCAGCTCGGGATGGTCTTCGGCTCCACCTCGCCGGAGGACTTCGCCAACCGGCTCGTCATGGCCGACACCGCGAGCGCGGTCGCCAGCGACACCATCGACAAGCTCGCCGCGATGACGGCCGACAACACCTCGACCCGCTCCTACCTCACGTCGGTGCGGGGCGAGATCGCCGAGCTCAAGCGCCAGGCCGAGGCCGCGCTGCGCGGCGCCGAGGCTGCGGCCGCGGCAGCCACCCAGGCCAAGAACCAGGCGATCATCGCCAAGAACAACGCCGTCACCGCAGCGCAGAACGCCGCCGCCGCCAAGACCCAGCTCGACCAGCTGAAGTCGAAGCAGTCGGCCTACACCGCCGACCTCGCCGTGCAGAGGAAGAGCGAGGCCGCCGACCTCGCCGCCGCCCGCGCAGAGTCGTCCCGCCTGCAGGCCATCCTCGTCGAGCGGGCCCGCCAGGCCCGGATCGCGGAGCAGAAGCGCCAGGCCAAGCTGCGCGCCGAGCGCGCCGCCAAGATCCGCGCCGAGCGGGCCAAGGCCGCAGCCGCCAAGAAGCGGGGCCAGGTCTACATCCCCAAGACCCCGCCGCCGGTGCAGAGCGACCCGACGCCCTCGAACTACCTCAGCTACCCGGCCATCGGCCCGACGACGTCCGGCTTCGGCATGCGGTGGCACCCCGTGCTGCAGAAGTGGATGCTCCACGACGGTCTCGACTGGGGCATCGCCTGCGGCACCCCGGTGTATGCCGCGGCGCCCGGCGAGGTCATCCGCGCCGGCTGGCGCGCGAGCGGCTGGGGCAACCAGGTCCTCATCGACCACGGCATCCACCGGGGCGTCGACCTCGTCACGAGCTACAACCACCTGTCGAGCATCGTGAAGTTCGGCGGCAGTGTGAGGCGTGGCCAGCTCATCGGCTACTCCGGCACGACCGGCTACTCGACGGGCTGCCACCTGCACTTCGGCACCTACGAGGACGGGACGCCGGTCAACCCGCGCAAGTGGCTCTGAGCCGGCCCGCGGACAAAACCGACTCTGAGCCGAGGGTCCCTTCGGGGTAGCGTTGGTGCGCTGACCACACACCCAGTAGGCGGAAGGACGGTCCGGTGCCCAAGGAGAAGGGGCGGTCGCTCATCGCGAGCAACCGCAAGGCCCGACACGACTACCTCATCGACGACACCTTCGAGGCGGGCATCGTCCTCTCCGGCACCGAGGTCAAGGCGCTGCGGATGGGGCGCGCGTCGCTCGTCGACGGCTTCGCCATGTTCACCGGCGACGAGCTCTACCTCGAGAACGTCCACATCCCCGAGTACCTCAACGGCACGTGGAACAACCACGCGCCGCGCCGCAAGCGCAAGCTGCTCCTGCACCGCGCCGAGCTGACGAAGATCGCGCACAAGACCCGTGAGAGCGGGCGCACCATCGTGCCGCTGGCCCTCTACTTCAAGGACGGCCGCGCCAAGGTGGAGATCGCCATCGCGACCGGCAAGAAGGAGTACGACAAGCGCCATGCGCTGCGCGAGCGCCAGGACAACCGCGAGGCCGACCGGGCGATGAGCGCGGCCAACCGCCGGCGCTGACCCTCCGACCGGAACCACGGGCCCCGATCCCGCGTCCGGTGTCAGGATGCAAGGGACCAACGACGTGGAGGGACCCCGATGGCTGGACCGACCGGATCGACCCGATCGAGCGTGACCCGCGCCCGGCGCGTCGGCGTGCTGGCACTGCTCCTGGCGGCCGCACTGTTCCTGCTCGCCCCCGCGTCCGGCGCGCAGGCCGCCGCCGACGAGGGCATGGACTCCTTCGCGGCGGTCTACGACCTGCAGCCCGACGGCAGCATGAAGGTCACCGAGACGATCACCTGGCGCTTCCCCAGCGGTGAGGAGCGGCACGGGATCTTCCGCGACATCGTCGTCCGGATGGGGTGGAACGGCGAGGAGAACCGCTACCGCTACTACGACCTCACCGACGTCGCGGTGTCGAGCCCGAGCGGCGCACCGGACGCCTTCCGCGTCAGCGACAACGGTGCCGCCAAGGAGATCCGGATCGGCTCGGCCGACGAGCTCACGAGCGGCACGCAGGTCTACACCGTCAGCTACACCCTGCACGACGTGCTCAACCCGATCACCGCCGACGGCAAGCCCGCCCCCGACTCGAGCCAGGCCGACACCGTCGAGCTCTACTACAACGTCTTCGGGACCAACGAGATGACCGCCCGGGACCGGGTGTCGATCACCGTCAAGTCGCCGGCGACCCCGAGCCAGGTGGCCTGCTACCAGGGTGTCAACCGGTCCGACACGCCCTGCCAGGCGACGGCCGGCGACCCGGCCCGCTTCTCCGCGAGCGGTCTGACCGCCGGCGATGCCATGTCTGTGCTCGCCGCCTACCCCGCCTCGGCGTTCGACAACGTGCGCGCCGACGTGCGCGAGGGCGACTCCGGCTCGACGATCGGCTCCGACGCGGCACCGGCCGCCAACGCCGCCGCCTGGGTGGGCGGTGTGGGAGCCCCCGTCCTCGCGCTGGCCGTCATGGGGACCCTCGTGTGGACCCGCGGCCGCGACGAGCGCTACGCCGACCTCACGCCGGGCCTCTCGCCCGCCTACGGCACCGGCGCCACCGGCGACGGGACCCCGAGTGCCACCACGGTGCGCGGCGGGTCGTCCACCGTCGCGGTCCAGTTCCAGCCGCCGAAGGGCGTGCAGCCGGGCATGGTCGGCACCATCATCGACGAGACCGCCAACCCCATCGACGTCTCGGCCACGGTCATCGACCTCGCGGTGCGCGGCTTCATCCGCATCGAGGAGAGCGGCGGCGGGGGAGTGTTCAGCCGCACGGACTGGACGCTGACCCGGCTCGCGCCACCCCCGGACGAGCGGCTGCTGCCCTACGAGCGCCAGCTGCTCGACGGCATCTTCGCCAGCCGAGGCGACGTCGTGCGCCTCTCGGAGCTGAAGAACACCTTCGCGAGCACCCTCAAGCGCATCCAGGCCGGGATGTACGAGGAGGTCGTCACGCGTGGCTGGTTCCGGTCCTCACCCCAGACCCAGCGCAGCGCGTGGCAGGGCCTCGGGCTCGTCATCGCCGTGCTCGGCGGCCTCATGCTCTTCTACGGCCGCCCCGCGATCAGCGCGATCCTCGGCGGCAGTTTCGGTGGCGGGGTCGCCCTCGGCATCGGCCTCGTCGTCGCGGGCCTCATCGTCTGGATCCTCGGCGGGCGGATGGCCGCCAAGACCGCCGAGGGCTCGGCCGTGCTCGCCCAGTCCCTCGGCTTCAAGGAGTACCTCACGACCGCCGAGGCCGGGCAGATCGAGTTCGAGGAGGCGTCCAACATCTTCAGCCGGTACCTCCCGTATGCCGTCGTCTTCGGTGTCGCGGACCGCTGGGCCAGCACGTTCGCCGACGTCGCGAGGGCGGCCGAGGCCGCGAACCGTCCGCTCGTGATGCCGACGTGGTACGTCTGGAGCGGCAACGCGTTCCCCGACTTCACGAGCATCGCCGACGGCGTCGACTCCTTCTCGACGACGTCGACCGGCACCTTCACCTCGACGCCTGGATCGTCCGGCTCGTCCGGGTTCTCAGGCGGAGGCGGCTTCTCCGGTGGTGGTGGCGGCGGTTCGTCGTCCGGCTCGTGGTAGGTCAGTGAGACACGGCACCGCCCGGCGCAAGGTGTCCCCTCAGCGCTGTCGGGCGGCCCGGGCCTCGTGCGTCGCCGGCGCGGGCACCCGCGCCGGGACCCGTGCCGAGGCCAGGGCGAGCAGGGCCCCGACGCCCGCCACGACGCCGCAGAGCGGCCACAGCAGATTGGGGGCGGCGGCATACACGATCCCGCCCAGCGGCGCGGAAAGCATCGTCCCGCTCGTCGCGGCGCCGGTGTAGAGGCCCTGGTACTGCCCGACGAGGTGAGCGGGTGCTGCGTCGAGCACGTGCGCGGTGGCCGTCGTCTTGTAGAGGATCTCGCCGGCGGTGAGCACCACCATGGCGACGACGGCCGCGGCCGCGACACCCAGCCAGGTCAGCCCGAAGATGACGAAGCCGACTGCCACGAGGGCGTATCCGGTCGCGATGATGGGGATGGAGGGCCGGTCCCGGAGCCACAGGGCCACGGGGATCTCGAGGGCGAGGATGAGCCCCGACCCGACCGCCACGAGCAGCGTGTAGAGCGCCAGTGGCTGGCCGTGGTCACGCAGGTGCAGCGGCAGCGTCGAGTAGAGCTGACGGTAGACGAGGTCGACGAGCACGACCCCCGGCAGGAGCATCAGGAGCGAGCGATCGCCACGGACGGCCCGCCAGAGCCCGGCCGGGGCGTCGGGTGCGGGCGCCACCGGCGCGTCCTCGGGCAGGAAGCGCGACGTCACGTGGCGCAGCACGAGGGTGAGGACGCCGTCGAGGACGAAGAGCGTGTCGTAGCCGTGGCCGGCGAGCAGTGCTCCGACGGGAGGGCCGATGACGAAGCCGGCGTTCGACGCGGCGCGGCTCACGGCGACCGACGACCGACGCGACCCAGCCGGGACGGCGAGGGCCGCGAGCGCACCCTGCCCGAGGGAGGCGACGGCCCCGAGGTAGCCGGTTACCGGCATCGTCACGGCGAGCAGCCACACCGGCTGCCACGGGATGAGCGCCGTGAGCACGCCGACGACGCTCGCCGCGAGGAGCAGGACGCGGCGGTGGCCGTAGCGGTCGCCGAACCGACCGCCCGTCACGTTCCCGAGGAGCGCTCCGACGCCGTTCGAGCCGGCGATGATGCCGGCCGGCACGACCCCGAGTCCTCGGGGCCCGGTGAGGTAGAGCACGAGGAAGAGCATGAGGAAGGCGCTGGCCGAGCTGACGAACCGCCCGGCGGCCAGCACCCAGACGACTCTCGGGAGGTCTCGCAGGTCGCGCACCCCGACATCAGACCACAGTGAGTCTCTTTTGGGAACTAAGTTAGGATGGCGACATGACGAGGCGACACGCGAGCGCCGTCGACCCGTGCGGCATCGCCCACGCCGTCGGTGTCCTCGGAGACCCGTGGAGCCTGCTCGTCCTGCGCGACGTCGCCGGCGGGTGCACCCGCTTCGACCAGCTCGTCGCCGAGACGGGGATCTCCCGCAAGGTCCTCACCCAACGCCTCGACGCCCTCGTCGCCGACGGCGTCCTCGAGCGCCGCGCCTACTCCGAGCGTCCGCCCCGTCACGAGTACGTCCTCACCGCCCTCGGCCGCGGCGCCCTCCCGGTCCTCAGCGCCCTGCAGGAGTTCGGCGACACCTGGCTGCTCGGCGACGGCCGCCCCGACGCCGGTGCCGCCACCGACTCCAACGAGGTCATGCGGGTGAGCAGCCTCATCGGACAGAGGATCCCGCGCCTGCACGCGCTCGACCCCGTGACCGACCAGCCGTTCACGGTGGTCTACTGCTACCCCGGCAACGCGTTCCCCGGGGCCGACGAGATCCCCGGCGGCGTCGGGTGCACGCTGGAGTCGTGCACCTACCGGGACCGGCTCGGCGAGCTCGCCGGCCTCGGGGCCGCCGTCGTCGGCGTCTCGACCCAGCGCCCGGCGGAGCAGGCCGAGTTCGCCGCCGCGAACGGCATCCGCTTCCCCCTGCTCTCGGACGCCGACCTCGAGCTGACGACGGCGCTGCGCCTGCCGACCTTCCGCGCCGGTGGCACGACCCGGCTCAAGCGCCAGACGCTCGTCGTCGACCGCGACCGCGTCGTGCGCGCGACGCTCTTCCCGATCCCCGACGTCACCGGCTCGGTCGAGGACGCCCTGCGGCTCGTCCGCGAGCTGGCGTCCGTCGCCGAGCCCGACGTGAGGCCTAGCTGACGCGGTGCAGGATGCCCTGCGTGCCGCTGTCGTAGCCGGTGCGGTACGCGAGGACCTCATCCCCGAGCACGAAGTAGTCACCCCCGCCCGTCCGCAGCTCGCAGGACGAGGAGCTGTCCGGGCTGAACGACCCTGTCGCGAAGTCGAAGGCCGGGCCGTCGTCGATCTTGACGAGCGTGATGCTGCCGACGCAGGGGAGCAGGCTCGTCGTCATGGTGCCGCACGGCCGTCTCTCGGCGCACGTGCTCGTCACGACGAGCGTCAGCGTGTAGTCGAGCGCCCCCGACCGGGCGGGACCCGACCAGGTCCCGGTCAGCCGCTCGAGCAGCTCCGACCGTGGCGCGGGCACCGGTGCGGGGACGGGCGTCAGGGGTCGCGCTGTGGAGGAGGCGCTGCCCAGGGACCCGGCTCGCGACGAACCCGAGGCCTCCGACCCGGCCACGACGTCCTGCTGCGACCCCGGAGGCGGCAGGAAGTGGGTGACGAGCGTCGCGGCAGCGGTGATCGCGGCGGCTCCGAGCGCCGTGACGGCCGCCCATCCGCTCGCGCTGAGCCCTCCGCGTCCCGATGGCTCGGGGTCCGGGCGGAGCTCCTCGGGATCGCCCATGACGCACCTGCTTCGATCTCCCCGAGACCACGAGCGTAGCGACGTCGGACACCGGTGCACACGAGAACCGGGCGTATGCCGCCGGGCGGGGGTGACGGCATACGCGCCGTGCGTGGGTTGCTGCGGTGGGCGAACCCGCGGTCAGCCGATGACGACGAGCAGGTCTCCGCCCTCGACCTGCTGGTGCGCACCGATGGCGACCCTCGAGACGGTGCCACCCGTGGGGCTCGTGATGTTGGCCTCCATCTTCATGGCCTCGATCGTCGCGACGACGCCGCCGGCCTCGACCGCGTCGCCCTCGGCCACCGCGAGCGTCACGACGCCGGCGAAGGGTGCAGCGACCTGGCCCGTGGCCCCCGGGTCCGCCTTCTCGGCGGACTTGACGTCGGCTTCGACGGACCGGTCGCGCACCTGGATCGGGCGGAACTGTCCGTTGAGGGTGCACATGACGGTGCGCATGCCCTTGGAGTCGGCCTCGCCGATGGACTGGACGCCGAGGATGAGCCGCTTGCCCGGCTCGATCTCCACCTCGTACTCCTCGCCGGCCTCGAGGCCGTGGAGGAACTCGACGGTGCCGAGCACGGAGAGGTCGCCGTAGGACTCGCGGGAGCTCTCGAACTCCTTCGTCGGTCCGGGGAAGAGCAGCTCGTTGAGCGTGCGTCGGGGGGCCTCGTCGAGGGCACGCTCCTGGTCCGGCGTGAGCTCGGTCAGCCGCGGCTTGGAGCGGCGACCGGCGAGGGCCTTGGTGCGGAAGGGCTCCGGCCACCCACCGGGCGGGTCGCCGAGCTCTCCGTTGAGGAAGCCGATGACCGAGTCGGGGATGTCGAAGCGCTGCGGGTCGTCCTCGAAGTCCTTGGGGTCGGCGCCCGCGCCGACGAGCGCGAGGGCGAGGTCACCGACGACCTTCGAGCTCGGTGTCACCTTGACGACGTTGCCGAGGATGCGGTTCGCGGCGGCATACATGTCCTCGATGGCCTCGAAGCGGTCGCCGAGGCCGAGGGCGATCGCCTGCTGGCGGAGGTTGCTCAGCTGGCCACCGGGGATCTCGTGGAAGTAGACGCGCCCGGTGGGGGAGTCGAGACCCGACTCGAAGGGCCGGTAGAGGTGACGCACCGCCTCCCAGTAGGGCTCGAGGGCGAAGACGTTCTCGATGTCGAGACCCGTCGGGCGGTCGGTGTCGTCGGTCGCGGCGACGAGTGCCGAGAGCGAGGGCTGGCTCGTCGTGCCCGCCATCGTCGCCGTGGCCGCGTCGACGGCATCGACCCCGGCGTTGATGGCGGCCAGCAGCGTGCCGATCTGGCCTCCGGCCGTGTCGTGGGTGTGCAGGTGCACCGGGAGGTCGAAGCGCTCGCGCAGCGCCCGGACGAGGCGGGCCGCGGCCGGGGCGCGGAGCAGTCCGGCCATGTCCTTGATGGCGAGCACGTGGGCCCCCGTGTCGACGATCTGCTCGGCGAGGCGGAGGTAGTAGTCGAGCGTGTAGAGCTTCTCGCCGGGCGACATGAGGTTGCCGGTGTAGCAGAGCGCGACCTCGGCGACCGCGGTGTCCGTCGCGAGCACGGCCTCGACGGCCGGGCGCATCTGCGACACGTCGTTGAGCGAGTCGAAGATGCGGAAGATGTCGAGGCCCGTCGACGCGGCCTCGCGCACGAAGGCGTCGGTCACGGCCGTCGGGTAGGGCGTGTAGCCGACGGTGTTGCGCCCGCGGAGCAGCATCTGGAGGGGGATGTTGGGCATCGCCTCGCGCAGGGCGGCGAGGCGCTCCCACGGGTCCTCGGCGAGGAAACGCAGCGCGACGTCGTAGGTGGCGCCGCCCCAGGCCTCCATCGAGAGCAGCTGCGGGGTCAGGTGCGAGACGTGCGTGGCGACGTGGAGCAGGTCGCGGGTGCGCATGCGCGTGGCGAGGAGCGACTGGTGCGCGTCGCGGAAGGTCGTGTCGGTGACGGCGACGTCGTTCGCTGCGCGGAGCGCACGCGCGAAGGCGGCCGGCCCCTCGGCGACGAGCCGGCCCCGGGCCCCGGGAGGCAGCGGGGCGTCCGGGAGCGGGGGGAGCTTGGTGCGGGGGCGGATCCGCGTCGTGACCGGGCCGTTGGGCTGGTTGACCGTGACGTCGGCGAGGTAGCTGAGCAGCTTCGTCGCACGGTCGGCGCTGACGCGCGCCGAGAGCAGCTCGGGACGCTGGTCGATGAACGACGTCGTGGCCAGGCCGTCCTGGAAGACCGGGTCGCCGAGCACCGCCTCGAGGAACGGGATGTTGGTCGAGACGCCGCGGATGCGGAACTCCGCGAGCGCGCGCTGCGCCCGTCGCACGGCGATCGGGAACGTCATCCCGCGGCACGTCAGCTTGACGAGCATCGAGTCGAAGTGGGCGCTGATCTCGGCGCCGACGAAGACGGTGCCGCCGTCGAGGCGCACACCGCTGCCACCGGCCGAGCGGTAGACCGTGATGGTCCCGGCGTCGGGACGGAAGCCGTTGGCGGGGTCCTCGGTCGTGATCCGGCACTGCAGGGCGAAGCCCTTGGTGCGGATGTCGTCCTGGCGCAGACCCATCGACGTGAAGGTGTCGCCCGACGCGATCTGCATCTGCATGACGACGAGGTCGATGTCGGTGACCTCCTCGGTCACCGTGTGCTCCACCTGGATGCGCGGGTTCATCTCGATGAAGACGTAGCGGCCGTCCTCACCGAGGAGGAACTCGACGGTGCCGGCGTTGACGTAGCCGATGGAGCGCGCGAACTCGACGGCATCGGCGCACATGCTCTCTCGCGTCGCCGCGTCGAGGTTGGGCGCCGGCGCGATCTCGACGACCTTCTGGTGGCGGCGCTGGAGCGAGCAGTCGCGCTCGTAGAGGTGGACGACCTCGCCGGTGCTGTCGGCGAGCACCTGGACCTCGATGTGGCGCGGGTTGACCACCGCCTCCTCGAGGTAGAGGGTCGGGTCCCCGAACGCCGACTCGGCCTCGCGCTGGGCGGCCTCGAGCGCGTCGCGCAGACCCTCGCGGGCCTCGACGCGGCGCATGCCCCGGCCGCCACCACCGCTGACCGCCTTGACGAAGACGGGGAAGCCGATGTCCTCGGCCGCGGCCTCGAGGGTGTCGAGGTCGGTGCCGGGCTCGGAGCCGCGCAGCGTCGGCAGGCCGGCGTCACGCGCGGCAGCGATGGCGCGGGCCTTGTTGCCCGTGAGGTGCAGCACCGAGGCCGGGGGCCCGATGAAGGTGATGCCGGCCGCGTCGCACGCCTCGGCGAGAAGCGGGTTCTCCGAGAGGAAGCCGTAACCGGGGTAGATCGCGTCGGCACCCGCCTCGACGGCCTTCGCGACGATCGCCCCGTGGTCGAGGTAGGCGCGGACCGGGTGGCCCTCCTCGCCGATCTGGTAGGCCTCGTCGGCCTTGAGCCGGTGCTCGCTCTTGCGGTCCTCGTAGGGGAAGACGGCGACCGTCCGCGCGCCGAGCTCGGTCGCGGCCCGGAAGGCGCGGACGGCGATCTCGCCACGGTTGGCGACGAGTACCTTGCGGAACATCGGACCTCCAGGGTGCGGGGGCGACTGGTGTGGTCCGCGTCGACCACGGTCGGCAGCCTAGTGGCGGGCCCCTGACCCCCGGGCGCGGTGCTCCCCTTCGAGACGGGAATGCCTTGGACCGTCCCGACGTTCCTCCTGCATACTGTGGACTTCACCCCGGTGGAGCACAGGGCAGCTTGACAAGTGAACAGCGCGACGTGGACACCCCTCACGGGGGTGATCGGTTTCGACGGTGGTCGACACATCAGGGGAAGCGGGTCGAGGATGCAGGGTTATCTCGTAAACGCTCCTTGCACAACAATAGGTGCCAATTCCAAGCGCACCGACTTCGCCCTCGCCGCCTGAGCGAGCCTCGAAGTCTGTCAGCCTGAGCTAGTTTCCGACTCAGTGTCTGGCATCAGCTAGGAAACTTGCTGCGCAGTCATGTTGGGGGGCTGCGCGGGACTCTTACTCAACTGGGCCTGTCAGGGGACGCGTGCGTGCGAGCCCTGGGGCCGAGAAAAGCCATAGCGCACTGCACCCGGAGAAGCCCTGGTTTCTCGTCATCGGACGCGGGTTCAATTCCCGCCACCTCCACCACTCACGTGGTGGCCACGTCACGCTGTCGCCGACAAGCGCAGGAGGGCGTCCCGTTCGCGGGACGCCCTCCTGTCGTATGCCGTCACGCCGGTCGCGCGGGCCGGCCGGCTCAGCGCAGGCGCAGGTCCTCGCTGCCGCCCGTGCGGCCCGGTCCGACGAGGTCCGGTCCGAACGCGGACCAGGACCCGCCGTCGACGGGCACGATCCGCTTCCCGAGCGGGAAGAGCGAGACCGGGATGAGCTTGAGGTTGCCGAGGGCCAGCGGGATGCCGACGATCGTCAGGGCCTGCGCGATGGCCGTCGTGACGTGCCCGAGTGCGAGCCACCAGCCGAAGAAGACGACCCACAGCACGTTGCCGAGCGTCGAGGCGACGCCGGCGGCCGGGTGGTCGACGACCGTGCGCCCGAACGGCCACAGCGCGAACCACCCGATGCGGAAGGCGGCCAGCCCCAACGGGATCCCGACGATCGTCACGCAGGCGACGACCCCGGCCAGCAGGTAGAGCAGCCAGAGCCAGAAGCCGCCGAAGACGACCCAGACGACGTTGAGGACCAGCCGCAAGGACTCAGGCCTGCCCGGTCGAGTCGGAGGGGGCGGCGCCCGCGGCGGCCTCGGCCGCCATCTGCTCCTTGATCGGGGCCATGTCGAGGTTCTTGACCTGCTCGATGACGTCCTGGAGCGCGGACTGCGGCAGCGCACCGGGCTGGGCGAAGACGAGCACGCCCTCCTTGAAGGCCATGAGGGTCGGGATCGAGGTGATGTTCGCCGCCGACGCGAGGGACTGCTCGGCCTCGGTGTCGACCTTGCCGAAGACGATGCCCTCGTTGTCGCCGCTCTGCGAGGCGGCGTCGTAGACCGGGGCGAACTGTCGACACGGGCCGCACCAGGACGCCCAGAAGTCGACCAGGACGATGTCGTTGTCGAGAACGGTCTTCTCGAAGGACTGCGCGGTCAGGTCAGTGGTAGCCATGTCTCTCCCAACGATCGGTGTGTGAGCGGTATTCCGCCGTCAGCGCAGTTCCCAGGTGACGGTGACGGAGGCCCCGAGGTCGAGGTCACCGCCCTCGACCGGCATGCCACCGGCGTCCATCGACGCCGCCATGAGCTTCATCTCGCGGCGCTGGACCGGGACGGCGCCCGCCTCGGCCACCCCGAGGACCGCGCCGAGCTCGGCGCCGGAGAGGACGGCATACTGCTGCGCCTTGTCCCTGGCGTCGGCGAAGGCGGCGTCCCGGGCGCGTCGCAGCCCGTCGCTGCGGTCGGACACGTCGAGCCGCACCTGGTCGACGAGCAGGGCGTTGCCCACCGCGGACGCGGCGGCCTCGAGGATCTCGCCGACCGACTCGAGCCGGCGCACCGTGACGGCGAGCCGCTGCTGGGCCGTGAAGCCGACGGCCACACCGGTGTCGTCCCAGCGCTGGTTGACGCCGGCGTCGAGCGTGCGGATGTCGGCGTCGGCGACGTCGTGGTCGCGCACGACCGCCCCGACCTTCGTGATGCCCTCGGCCGCGCCGGCGAGCGCCGCCGCGACGTCGTCGGCGTCGTGCCCGACGCGGAGATCGAGCCGCACGACGTCGGGGGAGACGGCCGCCCTGCCGACGCCGTTGACGGTGACCGTGCGCTTGCCCATGGGGTTCCTCTCGTCGCGGCCCTCGCCGAGGGGGTCGGGGCCCTCGTCGCAACCTACCTAGACTGCGGTGCCATGACGAGCCTTCCGCGACGCTCCGCCCCCGCCTCGCGCCTCGTCGTGGGGCTGGCGGTCGTGGCCGTCGTGGCGCAGCTGCTCGTCCTCTACTGGCCCGTCGTCACGGTCGAGGGCCCGGTGAGCTGGACCGACAAGGTCGTCCACCTCCTCGTCTTCGCCGTGCCGACGTATGCCGTCGGGCGGGCCCTGGGGTCCGTGCGGACCGCCGTCGTCGTCTTCGCGATCCACGCCCCGGTGAGCGAGCTCGTGCAGCACTTCCTGCTCCCCGGCCGCTCCGGCGACGTGTGGGACGCCGTCCTCGACCTCGTCGGCGTGGCCCTCGGGGCGGTCGCGCTCGTGGTCGGGGCCAGGCTGCGTCGCTGGTAGACTTGCCGGCATCCGACTCCGAGGTCTCCTCGGATCACGACGGAAGAGATGGCGCCGGGGATGCCCGGCGGGCAGGCTCGTCCGACGGGGTGACACCCCTACCGGAAGATCGCGCAGACGGCGCGGCCCGGCACCGACGCGGAGCGGATCCGAACACCGGACGGCACAGATGCCGGGGACCGGTACACATGGGGCGCAGAGATTCCTGCGCCTGAGGCTCGTCTGCATGGTCGTGGTGTGACTCACGGCTCGAGGCGAAGTCTGCATCGAGTCAAGAGAGTTGAATACGCAATGCCCAAGCACACCTCCTCCGGCGCGCCCAAGAAGGCCCGATGGTCCACCGAGAAGAAGTCCGCCGCGACCAAGAAGCCGCACCGCGGACAGGGCGGACCGAAGTCCGGTTCCTTCTCCGGTCCCAAGACCTCCCGCCCGGCATCGTCGGGCTCCTCGCACGTCGGCGGCCGCGAGTGGCGCGCCCCGCGTGACGAGCACCGCTCCTCCGACCGTCGTGACGACCGTGGCGGCTACCAGCGTCGTGACGACCGTCCGTCGTTCGACCGCCGCGACGACCGCCGCGACGACCGCGGTGGCGACCGTGGCGGCTACCAGCGTCGTGACGACCGTCCGTCGTACGACCGCCGTGATGACCGCGGTGGCGACCGTGGTGGCTACCAGCGTCGTGACGACCGCCCGAGCTTCGACCGCCGCGATGACCGTGGCGGCGACCGCGGCGGCTACCAGCGTCGTGACGACCGCGGTGACCGTGGCTTCCAGCGTCGTGAGGACCGCCCGAGCTTCGACCGCCGCGATGACCGTGGCGGTGACCGTGGTGGCTACCAGCGTCGTGACGACCGCGGTGACCGTGGCTTCCAGCGTCGTGAGGACCGCCCGAGCTTCGACCGCCGCGATGACCGTGGCGGTGACCGTGGTGGCTACCAGCGTCGTGACGACCGTGGTGACCGTGGCTTCCAGCGTCGTGAGGACCGCCCGAGCTTCGACCGCCGTGACGACCGCGGTGGCGACCGTGGTGGCTACCAGCGCCGTGACGACCGTGGTGACCGTGGCTTCCAGCGTCGTGACGACCGTCCGTCGTTCGACCGCCGCACCGACCGCGGCGCCGACCGCTTCCCCGACCGTGCTCCCGTGAGCTTCGACGACGCCGAGGCCGAGCGCATGGACGCCGACAGCTGGACCAAGTCGACCCGCGCCGACGTGTCCGACGGACCCGTCGACGTCGCCGCCGACAACGGCTTCGCCGCCCTCGGCCTGCCCGAGCGGATCGTCGAGCGTCTCGCCCGCGAGGGCATCACCTCGCCCTTCCCCATCCAGACCGCGACGATCCCCGACGCCCTGGCCGGCAAGGACGTCCTCGGCCGCGGCCAGACGGGCTCGGGCAAGACGCTCGCCTTCGGCCTGCCGCTCATCGCGCGGCTGCTCGAGGCCGACCTCAAGCGTCGCCCGCGCAAGCCCCACGCCCTCATCCTCACGCCGACCCGCGAGCTCGCCATGCAGATCTCCGACGCGCTCGAGCCGCTCGTGCACGTCGCCGGCCTGCGCCACAAGCTCGTCGCCGGTGGCCTCAGCTACACGACGCAGATCAACGCGCTCAACAAGGGCGTCGACATCCTCATCGCGACGCCGGGCCGCCTCAACGACCTGCTCGAGCGCGGCGCGGTCGAGATGGACGACATCGCCATCACCGTGCTCGACGAGGCCGACCACATGGCCGAGATGGGCTTCATGGCCGAGATCACGACGAGCCTCGACAAGATCCCGTCCGACGGCCAGCGCCTGCTCTTCTCTGCGACGCTCGACCGCGGCATCGACGCGCTCGTCGAGAAGTACCTCACCGACCCGGTGACGCACTCGACGAACGACGCGACCGCATCGGTCGAGGGCATGGACCACCACGTCCTGCTCATCGACCCGCAGCACAAGAAGGTCATCACCGCCGAGGTCGCCAACCGCGAGGGCCGCACCGTCGTGTTCTGCCGCACCAAGCTCGGCGCCGACCGCATCGCGCTCCAGCTGCGCGAGCAGGGCGTCATGGCGGCGGCGCTGCACGGTGGGCTCAACCAGGGCCAGCGCAACCGCGTCCTCGGTGCGTTCCGTGACGGCACCCTCCCGGTGCTCGTCGCCACCGACGTCGCCGCCCGCGGCATCCACGTCGACGACGTCTCGGTCGTCCTGCAGGTCGACCCGCCGGCCGACCACAAGGACTACCTGCACCGCTCCGGCCGTACGGCCCGCGCCGGCGACAAGGGCACCGTCGTGACCCTCGCCCTGCCGCACCAGCGCCGCACGATGGAGCGCCAGCTCAAGGACGCCGGACTCGAGATCTCGCCCGTCCGGGCCACGCCTGGCGACGCGATCATCGCGGCGACCGGTGCCACGACCCCCAGTGGTGTCGCGATCGCCGAGGACGACTTCCAGCGCCTCATCGCCGGTCCGAAGCAGCACCATCGAGGACCTGCCGGCCCGCGCGGTCCGCGCCAGGGCCAGCGCAGCGGCTCGCGTCCGCAGCACGGTGGCGGTCGTTCCGACGACCGTCGGGGCCGCCGCAACGACCGCGGTGACGGTCTCGTGTCCCGCTGGGGCGACGACGACCGCCGTGGTCAGCGGGGCGCGCGCTTCTGAGCAGTCGCCGGTGTGGAAGGCTGGGCCCGTGAGCTCGACGTTCCACACCGGCCGCCTCCTCGTGGCGACGCCGTCCGTCGGGGGTGACGTGTTCCACCGGTCCGTCATCCTCATGCTCCACCACGACGACGGCGGCGCCCAGGGCGTCGTGCTCAACAAGCCCCTGTCGGCCGAGGTGGACTCGGTGCTGCCGGGCTGGCAGCGCGTCGTGACAGCGCCGCACGTGCTCTTCCAGGGCGGGCCGGTGTCGACGTCGTCGGCGCTGGGGCTCGTCACGGTGCCGGGCGACGAGCCCGAGCCGCTCGGGGTCAAGCGACTCTTCGGCTCGATCGGTCTCGTCGACCTCGACGTGCCGACCCCCGTCGTCGCGGCCGAGCTGGCGGGTCTGCGGATCTTCGCCGGCTACTCCGGGTGGGAGTCGGGCCAGCTCGAGAACGAGGTGCTGCGAGGCGACTGGTACGTCGTCGACGCGGAGGTGCGCGACGCCTTCACCCCGCGCCCCGACGGGCTGTGGCGCGAGGTGCTCCGACGCCAGCGCGACAGCCTCGCGTACGTCGCGAACTTCCCCGACGACCCGTCGATGAACTGACGTGGGCGTCACGGAGCCCGTGCGGCCCGACACCGAGGAGCATCCCGAGATGCCGACGTCGACCAGGCGAGTTGCCTTCGTCGACAGCGGGCTCGGGCTCCTCGGGTATGCCGACGCGCTCCATGCGCTGCGACCCGACCTCGGCCTCGTGCTGTCGCTCGACCCGGACAACATGCCCTACGGCCCGCGGTCGCCGGAGGAGGTCCAGCGCCTCATCCTCGCCTCGGCGCGCGCCACGCTGCCCCACGAGCCCGCCGCGATCGTCGTCGCGTGCAACACGGCCTCGGTGCACGGCCTCGGGGCCCTGCGTGCCGAGCTCGAGCCGGCCGTCCCCGTCATCGGCACCGTGCCTGCGATCCGCCCGGCAGCCGCCGGGGGTGGGCCGGTCGCCGTGTGGGCCACGGCGGCCACGACGTCGAGCGACTACCTCCGGGGACTCGTCGACGCCTTCGCCGCCGACGTCGAGACCTACGCGGTCGCGGCGCTCGGCCTCGCCGAGGCCATCGAGTCCGGTGACCCGGACGCCGTCGACGAGTGCATCGCGTATGCCGCGTCGCAGACCCCGGCGGGCGTGCGCTCGCTCGTGCTCGGCTGCACGCACTACGGCCTCGTCGTCGAGCGCATCGTCGCGGCCCTGGGTCGAGGCGTGACGATCTTCGACTCGCCCGTCGCGGTGGCCCGACAGACCCTCCGCCGCATCGGCCTCGAGCCCGACCCCACGGCCCCCGAGGCCGGTGTCGAGGCGGTGCTGCTCAGCGGCCGACCCGGCTCGCTGCCCGCGTCCTGGGGGGCCTACCCGGCGGGGGAGCGGCTCCTTCGGGGTGCGGCAGGGCGGCATACACTCTCGTCATGAGCACGATGCCTCCCGACCCCTTCGAGCCCGAGCCCGAGCCCCTGCGGCGCACGAGCACGGCCACGATCGAGCGCGAGGAGGTCCGCGAGGAGCTCCAGGAGCCCGGCGACCACGAGCGCTTCTCGCACTACGTGCGCAAGGAGAAGATCCTCGAGAGCGCACTGTCGGGCGAGCCCGTCGTGGCCCTCTGCGGCAAGATCTGGGTGCCCGGCCGCGACCCCCAGAAGTTCCCGGTCTGCCCGGTCTGCAAGGAGATCTACGAAGGCCTGCGCGACCCGCAGGACGGCGGCGACGGCGACCAGGGCGGCGGCGGCCAGTCCTGACCGGCGGCTCCCTCCTCGCCCGAACCCCGGCACCCGACCGGCTGCGCTTTCCTTAACGGTTCTTTACTCGCCCCGGCTCCGCCACTGACGGTCGCGTACCTACAGTCGCTGGGATCGACCCCCGATCGGGTGTCGTGTCGGACGAGAAAGGTCACCCCATGAAGCTTCGCTCCCTGATGCTCGCGGCACCGCTCGCACTCGCCGCGGTATCCCTCGGCGCGCCGGCGCAGGCCGCGCCCGTGCTCGACGGCCGCGGCAGCGCCGCGTGCCTCGACCCGGCGGCCGTCGGCGCGGTCGGAGCCCGCGGCACCCACGGCACCGCCAAGGACCCGCACGAGCTCACGGACGCACAGGTGCGCGCCAACGAGGCGGCCCTGACCAAGGCCCTCGAGGCCAAGGGCCTGACCCGCGACTCGTCGGGCAAGGTCGTCAAGGAGGGCCAGAAGGGCAAGCCCGGCACCGGGGGCACGTTCGCGCCCACGACGGTCAAGGTCTACTGGCACACGATCACCAACGGCACGACCGGCTCCGTCAGCAGCAGCACGATCAGCAGCCAGATCAACGTCCTCAACAACGCCTACGCCGGCACGGGTCTCAGCTTCAGCCTCGCCGGGTCCGACTCGACGAGCAACTCGTCCTGGTACACCGTGACGCCGGGCTCGAGCGCCGAGCGCAACATGAAGACCGCGCTGCGCAAGGGCACGATGGCCGACCTCAACCTCTACTCGGCCAACATCGGTCAGGGCCTGCTCGGCTGGGCGACCTTCCCCAAGAGCACCTACGACCCCATGGACGGCGTCGTGGTCCTCACCGCGTCCCTCCCGGGCGGCAGCGCGACGAACTACAACCAGGGCGACACGGCCACCCACGAGGTCGGCCACTGGGTCGGGCTCTACCACACCTTCCAGGGCGGCTGTAACGGCAACGGCGACTACGTCGCCGACACGCCCGCCGAGGCGAGCCCCGCCTACGAGTGCCCGACGGGTCGCGACACGTGCACGAGCCCCGGCCTCGACCCGATCAAGAACTTCATGGACTACACCTACGACTCCTGCATGAACACCTTCACGACCGGCCAGGTCTCGCGCATGCAGGCCCAGTGGACCGCCTACCGCGCCGGCAACTGAGCCCCCTCCCACCTGCGCCCGGCCGCGAAAGCGACTGAGCGGCCTACCATCCAGTCCGAGGCCCCGCCCGCAAGGCGGGGCCTCGGCATGTCGTCCCCGGGGATTCGTTACGGTGGCCTCTCTATGAGTTCAGGGGCCGCCTTCCACCTCCCACCCGCCTTTCCAGAGCGGGCTGCGTGGGGTACCGCCAGCAAGCTGCGCGCGTGGCAGCAGGAGGCGCTCGACCTCTATCTCGGCAAGGCGCCGCGCGACTTCCTCGCCGTCGCGACGCCGGGCGCCGGCAAGACGACGTACGCCCTGCGCGTGGCCACCGAGCTGCTGAGCGCGGGCATCGTCTCGCGCGTCACCGTCGTGGCCCCCACCGAGCACCTCAAGACCCAGTGGGCCGACGCCGCCGCCCGCGTCGGCATCAGCCTCGACCCGAAGTTCAGCAACAGCATCGGCCGGCACAGTGACGACTACCACGGGGTCGCCGTGACCTATGCCCAGGTCGCGTCGCGCCCGTCGCTGCACCGCGAGCTGACGACGTCGCGCTCGACCCTCGTCATCCTCGACGAGGTGCACCACGGTGGTGACGCGAAGAGCTGGGGCGACGGCATCCGCGAGGCGTTCGAGCCCGCGACCCGCCGGCTCTCGCTGACCGGGACGCCGTTCCGCTCGGACACCTCGCCGATCCCGTTCGTCACCTACGAGCTCGACGCCGAGGGCACGCTCGTCAGCTCGAGCGACTACACGTACGGCTACGCCGAGGCGCTGCGCGACGGCGTCGTGCGACCGGTCCTCTTCATGGCCTACGGCGGCAGCATGCGCTGGCGCACCAAGGCCGGCGACGAGCTCGAGGCCCGCCTCGGCGAGCCGATGACGAAGGACTTCGTGGCCCACGCGTGGCGCACGGCCCTCGACCCCAAGGGCGAGTGGATCCCCGCGGTCCTCGCCGCCGCCGACCGGCGCCTCACCGAGGTCCGCCGTCACGTCGAGGACGCCGGCGGGCTCGTCATCGCCTCCAACCAGACCCAGGCGAGGGCGTATGCCGCCATCCTCCGTTCGCTGACCGGCGAGGCCCCCACGGTCGTCCTCTCCGACGACCTCGGCGCGAGCAAGCGCATCGAGGACTTCGGCGCGAGCGACGAGCGCTGGATGGTCGCGGTCCGCATGGTGTCCGAGGGCGTCGACGTGCCCCGCCTCGCGGTCGGGGTCTACGCGACGTCGACGTCGACGCCGCTCTTCTTCGCCCAGGCCGTCGGACGCTTCGTGCGTGCCCGCAGGCGCGGCGAGACCGCGTCCGTCTTCCTGCCGTCGGTGCCGGTCGTCCTCGACCACGCGGCGCGGCTCGAGGAGCAGCGCGACCACGCGCTCGACCGCAAGCCGAACCCCGACGACATCGGCCAGATGTGGGCCGAGGAGCAGAGCCTGCTCGACGAGGCCAACCGCGCCGACAAGGCGAGCGGTGCCCTCGACGAGGGCGCCTTCGAGGCGCTCGAGTCGGACGCCCACTTCGACCACGTGCTCTTCGACAAGCAGCAGTGGGGCATGCACGCCCAGATCGGGTCGGAGGACGAGGAGGAGTACCTCGGTCTGCCCGGCCTCCTCGAGCCCGACCAGGTGTCGGCCCTGCTCCGCGAGCGCCAGAGCCGGCAGGTCAGGAAGGCGCCCCAGGGCGCCTCCGCCCCCGTGCCCGTCGCCGCGCACCGCGCCCTCGCCGCGCAGCGCAAGGAGCTCAACAAGCTCGTCTCGACGTACGCCCGCCAGAAGGGCCTGCCGCACGCCAACGTCCACATGGACCTCCGGCGCGTCTGCGGCGGACCCGACCTGGCGGCCGCCTCGTCCGAGCAGGTCACCGAGCGGATCGACAAGATCCGGCTCTGGCTCGTCGGTCGACGCTGAGGGTTCACGAAACCGACCGGTGCTGTCGGCCTGTCGGCGGACGTGTCCGGCTATGGTCGTGCCCTGCGCCTCGGGGGCGAGCCGCGCACCGTGAACCGGGACTGCTCCGATCGAGCACCTGACAGCGAAGGACGACATGAGCACCGACCCCACCCCTGACCTCCTCGGATCCTCCACCACCCGTCGCCAGCTGCTGGCCCTCGCCGCCGTCGGTGGCGCGGGCCTCGCGGCCGTGCGCTCGGCCGCGCCCGCCGACGCCGCTGCTGCTGCGGCCGGCCCCGGCACCAACGGCGAGGTCGTCCGTCTGACCGTGCTCGGCACGACCGACCTGCACGGCAACGTCTACAACTGGGACTACTTCAAGAACGCCGAGTACACCGACTCCAAGGCCAACGACATCGGCGTGGCCAAGGCCTCCTCGATCATCAAGGCGATCCGGGCCGAGGTCGGTGCCGAGCGCACCCTGACGATCGACGCCGGCGACACGATCCAGGGCACGCCGCTGGCCTACTACTACGCCAAGATCGACCCCGTCACCGGCGGCTCGACGCACCCGATGGCCGCGGCGATGAACCAGGTCGGCTACGACGCCGCCGCCCTCGGCAACCACGAGTACAACTACGGCCTCGACACGCTGCGGGCGTTCGAGAAGCAGCTCGACTTCCCCCTGCTCTCGGCCAACTCCGTCGACTGGAACACCGGTGCCCCCGTCTTCAAGCCGTGGGTCATCAAGACGGTCAAGCTGCCCGACACCAAGGCGATCAAGGTCGGCATCCTCGGTCTCGTGACCCCCGGCGTCGCGATCTGGGACAAGGCCAACGTCGAGGGCAAGGTGAAGTTCCCCGGCATCATCGAGCAGGCGAAGGTCATGGTGCCCCGCCTCAAGGCCGCCGGCGCCGACGTCGTCATCGTCGCGTGCCACTCCGGAGACAACGGCAAGTCGTCGTGGGGCGACGCGCTGCCCTACGTCGAGAACGCGAGCGCGCTCCTCGCCGAGCAGGTCCCCGGCATCGACGCCGTGCTCGTCGGCCACGCGCACCTCGAGATCCCGCAGCGCTACGTCACGAACGCCGCGACCGGCAAGCAGGTCCTGCTCTCCGAGCCCTACTACTGGGGCATGCGCGTGACCCGGATGTCGATCGACGTCCAGAAGGTCCGCGGCCAGTGGCAGGTCGTCCACTCCGAGGCGACGCTCTACAACTGCAACGTCGCGCCCGAGGACCCCGCCGTCACCGGAGCCGTGGCCGCGGCCCACCAGAAGGTGCTCACCTACGTCAACGGCGTCATCGGGACGTGCACGCAGGCGATGTCGGCGGCGACGTCGCGCTACGAGGACACCGCCGCGATCGACTTCATCAACTACGTCCAGGCCGACGCGGTGAAGAAGGCCCTCGCCGGCACGCCGGAGGCCTCGCTGCCGGTCCTGTCGATCGCCGCGCCGTTCAACAAGCTCGCCGCGATCCCGGCCGGCGACGTGACGATCCGCGACGTGGCCGGGCTCTACATCTACGACAACACCCTCCTCGGCATCGTCCTCACCGGCGCCCAGGTCAAGGCCTACCTCGAGAAGAGCGCGGAGTACTTCAAGCCGTGCACGACGACCGGCCCGGTCGCCGCCGACGCGATCACCAACGCCAACGCGACGCCCGACTACAACTACGACGTCATGGGCGGGCTCGACGCCGACCTGACCTACGACATCGACCTTGCCAAGGGGGTCGGCTCGCGCATCGTGAACCTCGCGTATGCCGGGAGCCCGGTCGCGCTCGACGCGCGCTTCGTCGTCGCGATCAACAACTACCGCCAGTCGGGCGGCGGCAACTTCCCGGGCGTCGTGGCCGCCCCGGTCGTCTACAACCGTCAGATCGAGATCCGCCAGCTGCTCATCGACTGGGCGACCGCCAACAAGGTCATCGACCCGGCGGCCTTCTCGAGCCTCGACTGGAGGCTCGTCAGCAACGGCAGCGCGATCACCGTCACGCCCTGATGTCGATGGCCCGGCCGGAGTCACCGGCCGGGCCGCGGCACGTCGGTCGATATCCGGTGGAGGCCGGGGCGACGCGCGGCTGCTCGCCGCTCGGCTGCCGAAGGCCGCGGCGGCCCTCGACCTCGACACCGGCGGTGGCGAGATCGTCGCGGAGGAACCGGTGCTGCCGGACCGCATGGTCGTCACCGAGGGCTGGGCTCCCAACGTCGAGCGGGCGCGCGCCCTGCTCGCGGACCGAGGCGTCGAGGTGGTGCCGGTCGCGCAGGGCGACTCGCTGCCCTTCCCGGACGCGAGCTTCGACCTCGTGACGAGCCGGCACCCGGTGCGACCGGACTGGGACGAGATCGCCCGGGTCCTCGTCGAGGGCGGCACCTACCTGGCCCAGCACGTGGGCCCGGCCTCGGCGTTCGAGCTCATCGAGTACTTCCTCGGGCCCCTCCCTCAGGAGCGGCTCGGTCGCGACCCGCACGCCGAGGCGCGGGCGGCCCGCGCGGCGGGCCTCGAGGTCGTCGACCTGCGGACCGCGCGGTGCCGGATGGAGATCCGCGACGTGGGCGCGGTGGTGTGGCTCCTGCGCACGTGCGTCTGGTGGGTGCCGGACTTCTCGGTGGAGGGCTACCGTGACGCGCTGGAGCGCCTCGATGCCGAGCTCAGGGCCGGCCGTCCGTTCGTGGCGCACTCGACGCGACACCTGATCGAGGCGCGCCGCCGCCGCTGACCCGGCCTGCCCGGGGGCGTCCCGCCGCTTGGGAGTTCAGCAGGACGCCCCGCCCCGGCCGACCGGTTGGTGGGACGTCGGCACGGCAGAGGCGTACCCGCCGGGACAGGGGAGCACCGACGGGTACGCAGCTCCATTCTCTCGGATCGAGGGCCGCTGCGTGAACGGTTTCGACGGGATCACGTCATGATCTGCGCGCTCGATCGTCTACCAGTCGACGGGACACGACCCCTGTGCCGTCCGGGGCCTCGGGCCGCCCGTGGAGGAGCGGCTCGGGGTCCTGCTCCGAGGCGTCAGGCGCCGACGAGCACCTGGTAGCCCCAGGCGGGCAGGGAGTACTCCTGGCCCTGCTCGAGCTCGAGCGTCTCGCCGGTGAAGGCGTCGCGCCACGCTCCGACCTGCGGGCCGTCGCCGAGCGTCACGGTCCGGTCCTCGTCGCTGAAGTTGAAGGCCCCGAAGACCCGGTCGTCGCCGACGGCTCGCACGAAGCTCAGCACCGACGCCTCGGCCGAGTTCGGGACGCGGACCATGCGCCCGCCCGCGGCACCGTTCCACAGCGCGGGGTGCGCCTTCTTGAGGGCGAAGAGCTGCCGGTAGAGCTCGCCCTGATCGTCCTCGCGCCAGTCGATCTCGTCCTTGTCGAAGAAGACGAGCCGCTTGTCGCTGCCCGCCTCCTGACCGTTGTAGACGAGCGGCATGCCCTCGCTGACGACGGACAGCACGATCGAGGGCAGGAGTGCCTCGCCGAACTGCTCGTACTCGGTGCCCTCCCACGCGTTCTTGTCGTGGTTGCTGACGAAGAGCATCCGGTAGGCGTCACGCTGGTAGAAGCGGTCGTTCCACGCGTAGTAGACCTTGAGCGCCTCGACGTCGGCCTTGCCGTGCGCGATCTTGTGCAGCGTCTCGTTCCAGCTCCAGCCGTACGTCATGTCGAAGGCGCGGACGTGCAGGTCGCGCGACTCCCACTCGGCGAGCATGAAGACCGGCTTGATCTCGTCGAGCTCGCGGCGGACGTTGTCCCAGAAGTCGACCGGCACGAATCCGGCCACGTCGCAACGGAAGCCGTCGACGTCGACGTCACGGACCCAGAACTTCATCGCCTCGGTCATGTAGCGGCGCAGCTCGGGGTTGTCGTAGTCGAGGTCGATGATGTCGTCCCAGTCCCACCAGGGCGTGGGACGCAGGTCGCCCTTCCAGTCACGCGCGTACCAGTCGGGGTGCTCCTCGACGAGGGGGTTGTCCCACGCGGTGTGGTTGGCGACCCAGTCGAGGATGACGCGCAGGCCGAGGGCGTGGGCCGTGTCGACGAAGTGGCGCAGGTCCTCCAGCGTGCCGAACTCCGGGTTGACGCCGAGGTAGTCCTTGACGGCGTACGGGCTGCCCAGCACGCCCTTTCGGTTCAGCTCGCCGATCGGGTGCACCGGCATGATCCACACGATGTCGATGCCGAGGTCGCGCAGGCGCGGCAGGTGGGCCTCGGCGGCCCGGAAGGTGCCCTCGGGCGTGAAGTGGCGCTGGTTGATCTGGTAGATCGTCGCGCTGCGGCTCCACTCCGGGTGGGTGAGCTCGACGTCGGGCCGGGGGGCGTAGGGGTTGGCGGTCACGGGTGGCTCCTGGTCCGGGTCGGTGGGATCGGCGGTGCGGTGGGGCTCGTGCGAGGGTCGCACGTCAGGACGACTCGTCGAGCAGGTGCTCGACGAGCGGGATGGTGCGGTGGTCGAGGCGGGTGGCGAGCGAGATCACGGTCGAGGCCCGCGTGACGTGCGCGTCGTCGACGACGCGGTCGATGACCCGCTGGAGGTCGGCGTTGTCGCGCCCGACGATCCGGATGAGCACGTCTCCGGAGCCGGTGATCGTGTGCGCCTCGAGCACCTCGGGGATCGCGGCGAGGTGGTCGACGACGGGGGAGTGCCCGCCGCGACCCTGCCGGATCTCGAGGGTGCAGAACGCCGTCACGGGGTAGCCGATGGCGGCCGGGTCGACGTCCGGGGCCATCGAGCGCAGCACGCCGGTCCGCTGGAGCCGGTCGAGCCTGGCCTGCACCGTGCCGCGAGCCACGCCCAGCCGGCGCGAGGCGCCGAGCACGCCGATGCCCGGCTCGGTGAGCAGGAGGAGCAGGATGCGGCAGTCGAGCGCGTCGACAGGTGCGCGCGCCGAGGGCGTCGCCGGAGACGTCATGGACAGAGTGTCCAGCACGATCCGGCATACAGGCAACACTTTGTGCACTGTGTTCAGCCGCCCCGGCTGCTGTTGCACACCTCGACGCTCTCGGTCACTCTCGCTCCATGACCGACACGATGCCGTCTCCGGCCACCGACCTCACCGACCAGGAGCGCGAGGCCGACCTCGACCTCGACCAGCTCAAGCAGCTCGTCGGTCTCGTCGAGTACGACGAGAACACCGACGTCTTCCCCGTCACCGGATGGGACGCGATCGTCTTCGTCGCCGGCAACGCGACGCAGAGCGCGCACTACTACCAGAGCGCCTGGGGCATGGAGCTCGTCGCCTACTCGGGTCCCGAGAACGGCAACCGCGACCACAAGGCGTTCGTCCTCAAGAGCGGCTCGATCCGTTTCGTCATCAAGGGCGCGGTCGACCCCGACAGCCCGCTCGCCGACCACCACCGCCGCCACGGCGACGGCGTCGTCGACATCGCCCTCGAGGTGCCCGACGTCGACAGGTGCGTCGCGCAGGCCGTCAAGGCCGGCGCCACGGTCCTCGAGCAGCCCACGGACCACACCGACGAGCACGGCACGGTCCGCACCGCCGCCATCGCGACCTACGGCGAGACGCGCCACACCCTCGTCCAGCGTCAGGTGAACGGCCAGACGTATGCCGGCCCGTACCTCCCCGGCTACGTCCCGACCGCGTCGACGTACGTCAAGCGCGACGGCCAGCCGAAGCGCCTCTTCCAGGCCCTCGACCACATCGTCGGCAACGTCGAGCTCGGTCACATGGACGAGTGGGTCTCCTTCTACAACCGCGTCATGGGCTTCGTGAACATGGCCGAGTTCATCGGCGACGACATCGCCACCGACTACTCGGCCCTCATGAGCAAGGTCGTCGCCAACGGCAACCACCGCGTCAAGTTCCCGCTCAACGAGCCGGCGATCGCCAAGAAGAAGAGCCAGATCGACGAGTACCTCGAGTTCTACCGCGGCGCCGGCGCCCAGCACCTCGCGGTCGCGACGAACGACATCCTCGCCTCCGTCGACGCCCTGCGCGCCAACGGCGTCGAGTTCCTCGACACCCCCGACAGCTACTACGAGGACGCCGAGCTGCGCGAGCGCATCGGCAACGTCCGGGTCCCGATCGAGGAGCTGCAGAAGCGCAAGATCCTCGTCGACCGCGACGAGGACGGCTACCTGCTCCAGATCTTCACCAAGCCGCTCGGCGACCGCCCGACGGTCTTCTTCGAGCTCATCGAGCGGCACGGTTCGCTCGGTTTCGGCAAGGGCAACTTCAAGGCGCTCTTCGAGGCCATCGAGCGAGAGCAGGACAAGCGCGGCAACCTCTGACCCGCTCCGACGTGGCCCTCGGCCCCGGTCCGGTCCCTGCCTTCGGGCGGGAACCGGCCGGGGCCGAGGCGCGCCCGGGACCAGTCGGGGCGCCGCCGGTCTGGGAACGCCGATGCCGTGGCACAGTTGGGGCATGAGCCAGCAGCCCTCCGGGTGGTACGACGACCCCAGCAACACCGACATGCTCCGTTACTGGGACGGCGTGTCGTGGACCAACCACACCGCCCCGAAGAAGTCGCCGACCATCGCGCAGAGCACCATCGGCCTGCCGCAGCAGAGCCCGCAGGGCCAGGCGGGCCAGCAGGGGCAGGTGCCGTCCGACCGCACCGGGGCGCCGACGCCGACGACACCGATGCCGCAGGGCAGCGGGTGGCAGACGCAGTCCCAGGTGCCGCAGCAGCAGGCGCCGCAGGGCTACTACCAGCAGGCGCCGGCCAACACCCAGTGGATGCACGACATCAAGACCACCGCCGACGGCGTGCCGCTCGCCTCGTGGGGCAAGCGTTTCGCTGCCTGGGTGATCGACGGCCTCATCCTCGCCGTCGTCGGCGGGATCATCTCGTGGGCCGCGACGCCGCGACTGTCCGAGCTCTTCTCCCAGATGGTCACCGCCGCACAGGCCGGCGACCAGACCCGCCTCGTCGAGATCCAGAACGAGCTGACGGGACCCGCCGTGCAGTTCTCGCTCTTCCTGTGGCTCGTGGCGACGGCCTACTGCCTCGTCTTCTGGACGACGATCGCGCAGACCCCGGGCAAGATGGCGCTCGGCATCAGCGTGCGCCGGGCCGCCGAGCCCGGACCCCTGCCGCTCGGGACCGCGGTCATGCGTCGGCTCGTCCCGCTGGCCGGCCAGTTCGTCCCCTTCCTGTCGCTGCTCGACGGCCTGTGGCCGCTCTGGGACGACAAGCGCCAGGCCCTGCACGACAAGGTCGCGAGCACTCAGGTCGTCGAGGGCAAGCAGCCGCGCAAGCAGGGCTGACCGGTCTGACGGGGCTCCGCGCCGCGGTCCGGGTGGGTCGGCCGACGGCGTAACTCGGTTGCGTCGCTGTCGGTGGTCGGCGCGAGAATGGAGGGTGCGCGGGCAGGCCCGCGCCCTCGGCGTCGACGACCCGATGCCGTCGATGCCCCTCGCCCGAACCGGAGTCATCGTGTCTGCTCCCAGCGCCACCGGCCAGTCCACCTACCCCGACAAGATCGACGGGCCGGTCCTCAAGATCGCCGGCGTGGTCGTGCTGGGCGCGATCATGTCGATCCTCGACATCACCGTCGTCAACATCGCCCTGCCGACCTTCCAGACGGTCTTCGCCGAGAGTCCCGACCAGCCGCTGCCCTACTCCACCGTCGCGTGGACCGTGACGGCCTACACCCTGGCGCTCGCGACGGTCATCCCACTCACGGGCTGGGCCGCCGACCGCTTCGGCACGAAGCGGCTCTACGTCCTCGCCGTCGTCCTCTTCACGGCGGGCTCGGCCCTGTGCGCCACGGCCGGGTCCATCGAGCTCCTCATCGGCTTCCGCGTGCTCCAGGGGCTCGGCGGAGGCATGCTCATGCCGCTCGGCATGACGATCATGACGCGCGCCGCGGGCCCGGCCCGGATGGGTCGGCTGATGGCGATCCTCGGCGTCCCCATGCTGCTGGGCCCGATCTTCGGACCCATCCTCGGTGGCTGGCTCATCGAGGTCGCGAGCTGGCACTGGATCTTCCTCATCAACGTGCCGATCGGCGTCGTCGCGGCGCTCTACGCGCTGTGGGCCCTGCCGTCCGACGCGCCGGAGCCGTCGGAGTCCTTCGACGTCGTCGGCATGCTGCTCATGTCGCCCGGCCTCGCGCTCTTCCTCTACGGCATCAGCTCGATCCCCGGTGAGGGGACCTTCGTCTCGAAGAAGGTGCTCATCCCGCTCGGCATCGGGCTCGCCATGCTCGTGACCTTCGTCTTCTACAGCTTCCGCCCCCAGCACCCGCTGCTCGACCTGCGGCTCTTCCGAAACCGGCGGCTCAGCGTCGCGACGATCACCATGTTCCTCTTCGCCGCCGCCTTCTTCGGTGGCCTGCTCCTCGTGCCGACCTACCTCCAGCAGGTGCGGGGGCTCGACACCCTCCACGCGGCCTTCCTCATGGTGCCTCAGGGCCTGGGCGCGATGGTGACGATGCCGATCGCCGGCGCCCTGTCGGACCGCATCCCGGTGGGCCGCATCGTGCCCTTCGGTCTGCTCGCCATCACGGGCGGGATGTTCGCCCTGACGCAGGTGGGCGTCGACACCCCGTACTGGGGCTTCATGATCCCGGTGCTCTTCGTCATGGGACTCGGCATGGGCGGCACGATGATGCCGCTCATGACCTCGGCGCTCAAGACGCTCCAGAGCCACCAGGTGGCGCGTGGCTCGACGCTGCTCAACATCACCCAGCAGATCGCGAGCTCCGTCGGCGTCGCCGTCATCTCGGTGGTCTTCACGAACTACCTCAGCGCCTCGGCGCTGGCGGGGCCGGCCATCGCGGCGCTGCACGACCCGACCCTCGTCGACGACGTCGGTGGGCCGGCCGCCGTCCAGCAGGGCCTGGTCGAGGCCGCTGACGCGTTCGGTGCCACCTTCCTCGTCGCCGCGATCCTCGTCGCACTGACGCTGATCCCCGCCTCGTTCCTGCCCCGCAAGCACGAGGAGTCGCACTTCCTCGACGACCAGGCCGACGCGGCACCGGTCGTCATCCACTGATCCCGTCGCGGTACCGAGAGCCCGCTCCCCGACGTCGGGGAGCGGGCACGGCTCAGACGGCCGGGCGGATCGTGCCGGTGACCTCGCCGAGACCGATGCGCGCGCCCCCCGGTCCGGGTGCCCACGCCGTCATCGTGACGGTGTCCCCGTCCTCGAGGAAGCCGCGCGTCGTGCCGTCGCCGAGCGTCAGCGGATCGGTGCCGTTCCACGTCAGCTCGAGCAGGCTGCCGCGGGTGTCGCGGCTGGGACCGCTGATGGTCCCGGAGCCGAAGAGGTCGCCGTCCCGGATCGACGCACCGTTGACCGTGAGGTGCGCGAGCATCTGCGCCGGAGACCAGTACATCCCCGCGTGCTCCGGGCGTGAGACGACGGTCCCGTTGAGACTGACCTCGACGTGCACGTCGAGGCCGAACGCGTCACCACGCAGGTAGGGCAGGACCTGCGGATCCGCCTGTCCCGGAAGGGGAACGCGCGCCGCAGCGAGGGCCTCGAGCGGCGTGACCCACGCCGAGACGGAGGTGGCGAAGGACTTGCCGAGGAACGGACCGAGCGGGACGTACTCCCAGGCCTGCAGGTCGCGGGCGCTCCAGTCGTTGAGGATGACGACACCGAAGAGGTGGTCCTGCGCCTCGTCGACCGAGACGCGGGACCCGAGCGCGGTCGCGCCACCGACGACGTAGCCGAGCTCGGCCTCGATGTCGAGGCGGATGCTCGGGCCGAAGACGGGGGCGGGGTCGTTCGGACCCTTGCGCTGCCCCGTCGGTCGGATGACGTCGGTGCCGGACACGACGACGGTGCCGGCGCGGCCGTGGTAGCCGATGGGCAGGTGCTTCCAGTTGGGCGGCAGGGCGGCGTTGTCGGGCCGGAAGATCTGGCCCACGTTGCTCGCGTGGTCCTCGCTCGCATAGAAGTCGACGTAGTCGGCCACCTCGACGGGCAGGTGGAGCGTGACCTCGGCGAGGGGGTGCAGGTGCGGCGAGACGCCGTCGCGGTGCACGTCGTCGCGCAGGACCTCGGTCAGCCACTCCCGGGCCACGGTCCAGGCGGGGCGGCCGAGGGCCAGGAAGGCGTTGAGGGTCGGGGTCTGCCACGCCGTCGCGAGGTCGGGTCCGTCACCGACGAGCCCGGCGTCCCGGCCGATCGCGGCGACGGCGCCGGCGTCGAGCACGTGGTCGCCGATGCGCACGCCGACGCGCCGGACCGGGTCGCCGGCGGTGCTGAAGACGCCGTAGGGGAGGGTGTCGATGCCGAACGGGTGGTCGGCGGGGACGTCGAGCCAGGTGCTCGTCCGGGTGGGCGGCGTCATGCGTGGGACTCCTCGATGGTGATCAGCCCGAGCGCCTCGAGCTCGGTGAGCGGGTCGAGCACACCGCAGCAGCCGAAGGCCGTGAAGCTGTCGCGGACCTGCTCGGCGTCCTCGGTGGACAGGCTCGAGAGTGCGGTGACGAGCACCTCCGTGTCGCGGCGGGCCAGGGCACCGGACAGCTCGTGCGCCTCGGCACCGCCCAGCGCCTCGTGCGTCGCGAGCAGCACGTTGAGCAGGCCGTGCATCGGCTCGCCGCCGTGGGTGCCCCGGATCGCGTGGTGCAGGCCTCCGGTCAGCTTGAAGGGGAGTCCGTGCAGCACGACCGCGTCGAGGAAGCCGCCGAGCGCCGCCTCGTCGGGCCACGGCCAGGCCGGGGTCGGTCCCGTGCGGAACTTCGCCGTCACGTCGTGCTCGTCGTCGACGGCGGCGGCGATGTCGTCGAGCCCGCGCGCCTGGTCGTCGCCGAGGCCGACCTCGACGACGACGGGAACCTCCGCGTCGAGGACCTGCCGCCACCCGCCGGCCCAGCCGAGCTCGGCGGCCGTGACGAGCACCCGGTCGTCGTGCCGCAGCGTGGTGAGGGCGTCGAGGAGGGGCTGCGCCGGGCTTCCGGGGCGCACGACGAGGCTGACCTCGAGGGGCTCCTGCGCGGTGCGCGGGTCCGCGGCGGCCAGGGTCGCGAGCTCACCCGCCGCAGTGGCGGGGACGAGCAGCGGGCCGATGTGGACGGCATACGGCCCCGTGCGCCGATCGAGGTGCTCGCGCACGGCGACGTCGAGGGGCGCCAGCCCCGGTGGGAAGACCGCGGCGTCGTCGACGAGGCGGTCGAAGAGGGGCGCGAAGGGCGTCCTTGACATGACTGGGAGCGTACTCCACTGTTGCAATAGTGATACACCAGCGTCCGCTCAACGGACGCGCTCGACGGAGAGGCCCCCGCCCATGGCGCACTACCAGGCAGTCGGAAGCATCCCGCCCAAGCGGCACACCCAGCACCGACGTCCTGGGCCGGGGAGCACGCCGGGCGAGCTCTACTACGAGGAGCTCATGGGTGAGGAGGGCTTCAGCTCCGACAGCTCGTTGCTCTACCACCGCAACATCCCGTCGACGACGGTCGGCGCCGCGGTCTGGGAGGTGCCCGACCAGTCGACGACCCCGAACCACCCGCTCACGCCCCGGCACCTCAAGCTCCACGACCTCTTCGACGCCGCCTCGGTCGACGGCACGGACGTCGTGACCGGCCGCCGCCTCGTGCTCGGCAACGGCGACGTGCGCATCTCGTATGCCGTCGCCGGCGCGCCGAGCCCGTGGTACCGCAACGGCATCGGCGACGAGTGCGTCTACGTCGAGCGCGGCCGAGCCCGCGTCGAGACCGTCTTCGGCTCGTTCGAGGTCGGGGAGGGCGACTACGTCGTCATCCCGCGCGCCACGACCCACCGGTGGCTCCCCGAGCGGTCGACGACCGACCCGCTCCGCGCGTACTGCATCGAGGCCAACAGCCACATCGCCCCGCCGAAGCGCTACCTCAGCAAGTACGGCCAGCTCCTCGAGCACGCCCCCTACTGCGAGCGCGACCTGCGCCAGCCGGACGGTCCGCTCCTCGCCGAGGACGTCGGCGCGAGCCCCGACGAGGAGACCGAGGTCTACATCAAGCACCGGGGCAACGCCCCCGGCGGTGTCGTCGGCACCATCCACACGCTGCCGTTCCACCCGCTCGACGTCGTCGGCTGGGACGGTTGCCTCTACCCCTACGTCTTCAACGTGCGCGACTTCGAGCCGATCACCGGCCGCATCCACCAGCCGCCGCCGGTGCACCAGGTCTTCGAGGGCTCGAACTTCGTCATCTGCAACTTCGTGCCCCGCAAGGTCGACTACCACCCGCTCGCGATCCCCGTCCCCTACTACCACTCGAACGTCGACAGCGACGAGATCATGTTCTACGTCGACGGCGACTACGAGGCCCGCAAGGGCTCGGGCATCGGCAGGGGATCGATCTCTGTCCACCCGGGTGGGCACCCCCACGGGCCGCAGCCCGGTGCGACCGAGGGCTCGATCGGCGTCGAGAGCTTCGACGAGCTCGCCGTCATGGTCGACACGTTCCGCCCGCTCGAGCTCGGCGAGGGTGGCCTCGCGGTCGACGACGGCCTCTACGCGATGTCGTGGTCGAAGGGGAGCGACCGGGGCTCGCCCACGGGCCGCCCCCACTCCGAGGGCTGAGCGCGTGCCAGGACAGGCTGCGCCGCGGGGCGAGTCCTCCCAGACGCTCGACCGTGGCATCCGGGTGCTCGAGGCGCTGGCCGGGACCGGCGCAGCGGCAGGCCTGACGATCACCGAGCTCGCGGCCGGGCTCGGTGTGGGTCGGCCCGTCGTCTACCGCCTCGTCAGGACGCTCGAGGACCACCACCTCGTCTCACGGGCCGCCGACGGGAGGGTCCGTCTCGCGCTCGGCATCAGCCGCCTCGCGTCGGCCGTCACTCCCGTCGTGCGCACCGAGGCACGGCCCGCGCTGCGCGACCTCGCCGACGCCGTGGGGGCGACGGCGCACCTGACGATCGCGGAGGGTGAGGAGGCGCTCGCGCTCGTCGTCGTCGAGCCGTCGTGGACCGACGTCCACGTCGCCTACCGTTCCGGGGCCCGGCACCGGCTCGACCAGGGCGCCGCCGGGCGGGCGATCCTCGCCGGTCGGGCGGGGGAGCGTGGTGTCGTCGGCACCGACGGCGAGCTGCAGGCGGGGGCGCACGGCCTGGCCGTGTCGCTGTCGACCCGCACCGACCCCGCCCCCGGAGGCGTCGAGGCCTCGGTCGGGGTCGTCTCCCTCGAGCCCCTCGACGTGCGCACCGTGGGTCCACGGCTCGAGCACGCGGCCCGGGCCCTGCGCGCCGTCCTCCGATGACCCCTCGGCCTCCTCTCACGTCGAGTGGCCCCGTCGTCACACGCCAGACATCCGAGGCTCGTCGAGTGGCCGCGTCGTCACACCCCGAATCGGTGACCCATGGGGTTGATGGGGTTGCTTGGCCACTCGAGCTGGGGACGGGCTGGGGTCAGCCGGCGACGTGGGGGAACGGTTGGGTCAGCCGCCGACCCTGGGGGCGCCGAGAAGGTGGATGCCGGCTTCGCGCAGCTCTGCGAGGGCCGCGTCGGTCGTGGGCCGGGAGACGCCGGCCGTGAGGTCGAGCAGCACGGTGGTCTCGAAGCCCTCGCGTCGCGCGTCGGCCGCGGTGGCCCGGACGCAGTGGTCGGTCGCGATGCCGACGACGTCGACGCGGGAGACGTCGCGCTCCGTGAGCCAGGCGGCGAGCGTGGTGTCCCGGCCGTCGTCGGAGCGCCCCTCGAAGCCGCTGTAGGCGGCGGCGTGCTCGCCCTTGCGGAAGACCGCCTCGACGTGCCCGAGGGCACCCGCGAGCCTCGGGTGGAACTCCGCGCCCTCGCTGCCCGCGACGCAGTGCACCGGCCACGAGTCGACGAAGTCGGGGGTCGACGAGAAGTGCGGCCCGGGGTCGACGTGCCAGTCGGCGGTCGCGACGACATGGTCGTAGTCGGCAGCGTGGCGACTCACGTGCTCGGTGACCTCCCGCGCCACCTCGGCGCCGCCGGTGACGGCGAGGGACCCGCCCTCGCAGAAGTCGTTCTGCACGTCGACGATGATCAGCGCGCGTCCGCCGTCATGCGTGGATCCGGCCATGGCTCAGTCCTTCTCGTAGATCGTGGGGATCACGGGCTCGCCTCGTGACAGCTGGGCAGCCGCCCGGGGCAGCTCCGCCCGCGACGCCTCGTGTCGCGCGCGCGCCTCGTGGATGTCCTGGTGGTCGACGACCTCGCCGCCGCGGACGAGGTCGATCATCAGGCGTCGGTCGTTGCCGTCGTCGTGCGGCTGCTCACCGATGCCGATGACCTCGGCCTGGGCGACGCCGGAGTCGCTGAGGCGGCGCATGGCCCACTTGCGCCCGCCGACCGACGTCTTGTCCTTGCTCTTCTTCTCGACGCCCTGCATCCGTCCCGACGCGTCCTCGCGCTGGACGAGCTTGTAGACCATGGACGCCGTCGGTGCCCCGGAGCCGGTCACGAGCGCCGTGCCGACGCCGTATCCGCTGACGGGGCCGGCCGCGAGGCCCGCGATGGCGTACTCGTCGAGGTCGGAGGTGACGATGATCCTGGTGTCGGTGTTGCCCGCCGCGTCGAGCTGGGCGCGCACCTCGGTGGCCTGGATGAGCAGGTCGCCCGAGTCGAGACGGACCGCCCCGAGCTCGGGGCCGGCGATGTCCATCGCGAGCGCGACGGCCGTCCGGACGTCGTAGGTGTCGACGAGGAGGGTCGTGCCCTTGCCGAGCGACTCGACCTGGGCGGTGAAGGCCTCCTTCTCCGAGTCGTAGAGGAGGGTGAAGGCGTGCGCGGCCGTGCCCGTCGTCGGCACGCCGTAACGGCGCCCGGCCTCGAGGTTGCTCGTCGCGTCGAAGCCGGCGACGTAGGCCGCGCGAGCGGCCGCGACGGCCGACTCCTCGTGGGTGCGTCGTGAGCCCATCTCGATGCAGGGCCTGCCGATGGCCGCGGTCGTCATGCGCGAGGCCGCGGAGGCGATCGCCGTGTCGTGGTTGAGGATCGAGAGCACGAGCGTCTCGAGGATGACGCCCTCGGCGAAGGTCGACTCGACGACGAGGACCGGCGACTGCGGGAAGTAGCACTCACCCTCGGCGTATCCGCTGACGTCACCGGAGAAGCGGTAGTCCGCCAGCCAGTCGACGGTGGCGCGGTCGACGACCTTCCGGTCGGACAGGAAGCGCAGCTCGTCGTCGCCGAAGCGGAACTCCTCGAGCGCCTCGAGCACCCGGCCCGTTCCGGCGATGACCCCGTAGCGGCGCCCGTCGGGAAGCCGGCGGGCGAACGCCTCGAAGACGCAGCGCCGGTGCGCCTCGCCCGAGGCGAGGGCGGCCTGGAGCATCGTCAGCTCGTAGTGGTCGGTCAGCAGCGCCGTGCTCGCGGCGCGAGGGCTCGTCGGGCTCACGTGCCCACCCTAGGTGTCAGCAGGTCCCGGGGACCGTCTGCCCCACGCGCCTCGGTGGACCTAGGGTGGCCCTGTGACCGCAGCCACCCTCTCCCTCGCGCCCGCCGAGCAAGAGGTGACCTCCACCGACGAGGTCGTCGCACCCGACGTGCCGTGGGTGACGATCGTCTGGAACGACCCCGTCAACCTCATGACGTACGTGACGTGGGTCTTCGAGACCTACTTCGGCTATGCCCGCCCGAAGGCCGAGAAGCTGATGATGGACGTCCACGTCAAGGGCCGTGCCGTCGTCTCCAACGGCCCCCGCGAGTCGATGGAGCGCGACGCGGAGGCGCTCCAGGGCTACGGCCTCTGGGCCACGTTCGAGAAGGACCGCTGATGGCACGCGCCTTCCTGCGCGAGCAGGACCACTACGTCGGTCTCCTCGAGTCCACCGAGCGCACCGTGCTCCTCGGCCTCATGCAGCAGACGCGACTGTTGCTCTCTCCGGAGATCGAGCCGACCGGCGACGCGTTCGACGACCTCGTGGCGTCGATGGGCCTGTCGCTGAGTGCCGCGGACCAGCAGGCCGACGACGCGGGCGGCCCTGCCGCACAGGCCGACTCGGCATCGCTGGCCGACCGCGACCCAGCCCTCGACCGGCTCCTGCCGACGGCCCATCGGGGTGACGACCAGATCGCGGCGGAGTTCCGTCGCCTGACCGAGGAGGGCCTTCGGCAGCGCAAGAGCGGCAACCTCGACGTCGCTCTCGCGTGCGTCGAGGAGGCCGTCGGCAACCGGGTCGTGCTCGACGAGTCCCAGGCGCCGGCCTTCCTCATGGCCCTCACCGACGTCCGCCTCCTGCTCGGCGAGCGGATGGGCATGCGCACCGAGGAGGACGCCGAGGCGCTGCACGCCGCGATGGACGACATCGACGACGACGACCCCCTCGGCTACGCCATGGCGTGGTACGACTTCCTCACCTGGCTGCAGGAGACCCTGACCCAGGCGCTCATGGGCACGGACCTGCGCGACGTCGTGGCGGCATACGACGACGACCTCGACGACGGCGTCGACGACGACCTCGACGACGACGAAGGCGCGCGGCCGGACGACACGATGTGACGCACCCGACGCCACGTCGTCGGGCCGTCGTCGGCGTCGGCACCTAGGCTCGTCACGTGGACGTCACGATCGTCGGGTGCTCGGGATCCTTCGCGGGGCCCCGCTCGCCCGCCTCGTCCTACCTCGTCCGCGCCGAGCACGAGGGCCGCACGTGGAGCATCGTGCTCGACCTCGGCAACGGCGCCCTCGGCGCCCTCCAGCGCCACGTCGAGCCGTATGCCGTCGACGCCGTCCTGCTCAGCCACCTGCACGTCGACCACTGCATCGACATGTGCGGCCTCTACGTCATGATGCGCTACCTCCCCGGCGGGCCGGGTCGCGCGACGATGCCGGTCTGGGGCCCACCCGGCACCGGGGTGCACCTCGCCCGGGCCTACGGCGGCGGTGAGGCCGAGGACGTCCTCGGCGTCTTCGACTTCCACGACCTGCGCCACCGCGAGCCGGTGACGGTCGGGCCGTTCACGATCACCCCGGTCCGCGTCAACCACCCCGTCGAGGCCTACGGCTTCCGCGTCGAGGCCGACGGCCGCGTGCTCGCCTACACCGGCGACACCGACACGTGCGACCAGCTCGACGAGCTCATGGCGGGCGCCGACCTCGTGCTCGCCGACTCGGCCTTCGTCGAGGGGCGCGACACCGTGCCCGACATCCACCTCTCCGGTCGTCGCGCCGCCGAGGCGGCCGTCCGGGCCGGGGGAGTGGGGCGACTCATGCTCACCCACATCCCTGCCTGGAACGACCCCGAGGTGTGCCGTCAGCAGGCCGCCGCGGTGTGGCCCGGCTGCGTCGAGCTCGCCGAGCCCGACGCCACCTACCGCCTTTGACAGGCGCTGACGGGCACTGACGAGCGCTGACGGGCGCTGACGGGCGCTGACGGGCGCTGACGGGCGCTGACGGGCCTGACCTCGCGGGTGGTCCGCCCGAGCAGCCGGGTATGGACCGTGACGGTGCGGCGCGCGCCCGGCAGTCGCCGGGCCGAGCGCCGACGACCGGAACGACCGAACCAAGGAGGCACCGTTGCAGCAGCGAACCATCGGATCGAGGAAGGTCAGCGCGATCGGTCTCGGGGGCATGCCGATGTCCATCGAGGGCCGGCCCGACGAGGACCGCTCGATCCGGACCATCCACGCCGCGCTCGACGCCGGCGTCACCCTCATCGACACGGCCGACGCCTACCACCGTGACGCGGGCGAGGTGGGTCACAACGAGTCCCTCATCGCCAAGGCGCTCTCGTCGTGGTCCGGGAGCGCGGCCGACGTGCTCGTCGCGACCAAGGGCGGCCACCTGCGCCCCGGCGACGGCTCGTGGACGCAGAACGGCCGCCCCGACCACCTCAAGGAGGCGGCCAAGGCCTCGCTCCAGCGGCTCGGCGGCGACGCGATCGGGCTCTACCAGTTCCACCGGCCGGACCCCGACGTGCCCTACGCCGAGTCCGTCGGTGCGCTCGTCGAGCTGCTCGACGAGGGTGTCATCGAGATGGCCGGCATCTCCAACGCCGACCCCGCGCAGATCCGCGAGGCCCAGGACGTGCTCGGTGGCCGGCTCGTCTCCGTGCAGAACCAGTTCTCGCCCGCCTTCCGCAGCAGCCGGGCCGAGCTCGACCTCTGCGCCGAGCTCGGCATCGCCTTCCTGCCGTGGAGCCCGCTCGGCGGCATCAGCAGGGCGGGCGACCTCGGCAGCCGGCACGACGCGTTCGCGGAGGTCGCGAAGGCCCATGACGTGAGCCCCCAGCGGGTGGCGCTCGCGTGGGAGCTCGCGCTCGCCCCGACCGTCGTGCCCATCCCGGGTGCCTCCCGTCCCGAGAGCATCGAGGACTCGGTGCAGGCCGCCGACCTCGAGCTGACGGCCGACGAGGTCGAGCGTCTCTCGGCCGAGACGCTCGACTGACGAGCCCTCGCGGCGTCGCAGGGACGGGTCCTTACGGTTCGCGAACGAGCCGTCGGGGCCCGTCCCCGCACCCGCGATTGAGGCCTAGCGTGGAGTCATGGCTAGCCTCGTGGGCATGACTGACCGACATGACGGCCGTGCCCCCGACGAGACCCGAGAGGTGCGGATCACCCGCAACTGGCTCGACCACGCGGAGGGCAGCGTCCTCGTCGAGTTCGGGCGCACGCGCGTGCTGTGCGCGGCGTCCTTCACCGAGGGCGTCCCGCGCTGGCTCAAGGGCAAGGGCACCGGCTGGGTCACCGCCGAGTACGCCATGCTGCCCCGCGCCACCAACACCCGTTCCGACCGAGAGAGCGTCAAGGGCCGCATCGGCGGCCGCACCCACGAGATCAGCCGACTCATCGGCCGCAGCCTGCGCGCCGTCATCGACACCAAGGCCCTCGGCGAGAACACCATCGTCCTCGACTGCGACGTCCTGCAGGCCGACGGCGGCACCCGGACCGCCGCCATCACCGGCGCGTACGTGGCCCTGGCCGACGCCGTCGAGCACGCCCGAGCCAAGGGCCTCATCGGCGCGAAGGCCCAGCCGCTGACCGGCTCGGTCGCAGCCGTCTCCGTCGGGATCGTCGGCGGACGTGCCGTCCTCGACCTCGACTACCCCGAGGACTCGACCGCCGAGACCGACATGAACGTCGTCATGACCGGCGACGGCCGGTTCATCGAGGTCCAGGGCACCGCCGAGGGTGCGCCCTTCGACCGCGACCTGCTCGGCCAGCTGCTCGACCTCGCCACGAAGGGCTGCGCCGACCTCACCGACCGGCAGCAGGCCGCCCTGGCCGCCCAGGAGGTCGCCTCGTGACGCGGGTCGTCCTCGCCACCCGCAACGCCCACAAGGTCGAGGAGCTGCGCGAGATCCTCGCCGACGTCAGCGCCGACCTCGGTCTCGAGATCATCGGGCTCGACGGCTTCCCCGACGCGCCGGACGTCGTCGAGGACGGTGTGACGTTCGAGCAGAACGCCATCCTCAAGGCCGCGTCCGCGGCACACGTGACGGGCCTGCCGGCACTCGCCGACGACTCGGGCCTGGCCGTCGACGTGCTCGGCGGCTCACCCGGCATCTTCAGCGCCCGCTGGTCCGGTGGCGGCGGTGACCGCGCCAACCTCGAGCTGCTCCTCGCTCAGCTCGGCGACGTCCGCGACGAGCACCGCGCCGCGGCGTTCGTCTGCGCCGCAGCCCTCGTGCTGCCCGATGGTCGCTCGGCCGCCGAGCTCGGGCGCTTCCCGGGCACCGTGGGCCGTGAGCCGAGAGGGACCAACGGCTTCGGCTACGACCCGATCTTCGTCCCATCCGACCAGCCGGACGGCAACGAACGCACACTGGCGGAGTACGACGCCGACGAGAAGAACCACGTCTCGCACCGGGCGCTCGCCTTCCGTGCACTCGTGCCACACCTGAAGGAGCACCTGAGGCCATGACCACGACCAGCCCGGCCACGCGTCCCGAGACCGCCCCGCAGCAGGCGGCCCGTCCGCTCTGGTGGGGAGCCCTCGACGGGCTGGTGGCCGGGCTGCTCACCGTCGGGCTGGCGACGCTCGCCGCGGCGCTGCTCACGGCCGTCGGGCAGTCCTCCGGCCAGCCAGCGCCCATCGCCGCGGTGAGCGGGGCCTTCATCGACCGGACGCCGCCGTGGCTCAAGGACTTCGCCATCGCGACCTTCGGCACCAACGACAAACGGGCCCTGCTCGTCGGGACGGTCGTCGTGCTCGCCCTGGCCTGTGCGGCGGTGGGGATCCTCGCCAGCCGACGGCTCGTCGCGGGACTCGTCGTCTTCGCCGTCATCGGTGTCATCGGCGCGGCCGCGGTGCTCACCCGACCCGGCGCCGGCCCGGCGGACGTGCTGCCGACGATCCTCGGCACCGCGGCCGGTCTCTGGTTCCTCAGCCGCGCCGCGGCCCCGTCGGCGAGCGCGACGGGCGCTGCCGGTCCCGGCCGACGCTGGATCATCGGGGGAGCGGTCGGTGCCGTGGCGGCATACGCCGGCAGCTACCTCGGTGGTGACTCCGCGGCGGCCACGGTCTCGCGCGACGCCCTCAAGAGCACGCCGCTCAAGGGCACGAAGCTCGCCATCCCGGCCGGCGCCGACCTCAAGGTGCCGGGCCTGACGCCGTACATCGTCCCGAACGCCGACTTCTACCGCATCGACACGGCGATCGTCGTGCCTCGCATCGACGCCAACGACTGGAAGCTCAAGGTCACCGGCCTGGTCGACCGCGAGGTCGAGATCGACTGGAAGACGTTGCAGGGCAAGCAGATGCAGGAGGCGCTGGTCACCCTGACGTGCGTCTCGAACGAGGTCGGCGGCGACCTCGTCGGCAATGCCGTCTGGACGGGCTGGCCCGTGCGCGAGCTGCTCGCGATGGCCGGCCCCCAGGCGGGCGCCGACATGGTGCTGCAGACGAGCATCGACGGCTTCACCGCCTCGACCCCGCTCGGCGCGCTCACCGACGATCGCAACGCCCTGCTCGCGATCCGGATGAACGGCGAGCCCCTGCCCTTCGAGCACGGCTTCCCCGTGCGCGTCGTCGTGCCGGGCCTCTACGGCTTCGTGTCGGCCACGAAGTGGGTCACCGAGCTCAAGGTGACGACGTATGCCGACGACGTGGCCTACTGGACGCCGCGTGGCTGGTCGGCGACGGGACCCATCAAGACGGCATCGCGCATCGACGTCCCCACGGCGGGGGCCAGCGTCAAGGCCGGAACCGTCGCCGTCGCGGGGGTCGCGTGGGCGCAGCACACCGGCGTCTCCAAGGTCGAGGTCCAGGTCGACCAGCAGCCGTGGACCGAGGCCCGTCTCGCGGCCGACGCGAGCATCGACACGTGGCGGCAGTGGGTCTACGAGTGGGACGCCACGCCGGGCAGCCACGACATCCGGGTGCGGGCCTACGACGCCAAGGGGCAGGTGCAGTCGCCGCTCGAGGCGGCGCCGGCGCCCGACGGCGCCACCGGCATCCACGTCGTCAACGTCAGGGTGGAGTGACCTCGGTCGCCCCCGAGCCCACGACGGCCTCGGCCTCGATCTCGACGAGAAGGTCGGGGTCGATGAGCGCCGTCACCTGCACCATCGTCGAGGCCGGTCGCACGTCGGCGAAGACCTCGCCGTGTGCGCGGCCCACCGCCTCCCAGTCGCGGATGTCGGTGACGAACATCCGGGTCCGCACGACGTCGGCCGGTGCGGCGCCGCAGGCCGCGAGGGCCTCGACGACGATCTCGAGCGCGACCTTCGCCTGGGTGTAGGCGTCGCCGGGCGCGACGACGCGTCCGTCGCGGATCGCCGTGGTCCCCGCCACGTGGACGGTGTCCCCGACGCGGACGGCCCGCGAGTAGCCGACGACACCCTCCCAGGCGCTGCCCGTCGCGATGTTCCGCCTCATGACCGAAGGCTAGTCCTGACCGGCGTGGGAGCGGAGGGGCTCGTCAGCGACGCGGCGGGCAGGAGGAACCAGTGCCGTGCGACGCACTGCACCCGGGCGTGCTCGACCGGCCCGCCGGTGCTCTCGAGCACCGCCCGCTCCGTCACCTCGGCGAGGGCACCGCACTCCGGGCACGTCGTCGTGTCGAGCGCGGCCCCCGCCGGTGCGTTCGTGCCGTCCATGACGTACCTCCTGGTCCGTGGCTCATGGGAGACGGAGGGCGGGACGGTGGCTCCTGATACCCGGGGGCCGCCAACTACAGTGGGGGCCGCGCATGACGCGAGCGGACGTGGTGGAACTGGTAGACACGCAGGATTTAGGTTCCTGTGCCCTAGGTGTGCGGGTTCGAGTCCCGCCGTCCGCACCAGCCGGACCGACCTGGTGTCCGGAACGGGTACGAGCCCGGCAGACATGACGACGAAGGAGCAGATCGTGACCGCACGACTCGAGCCCGGCGAGCAGGCCCCTGCCTTCAGCCTCACCGACGACACCGGCCAGACCGTCAGCCTCGCCGACTTCGCGGGCCGCAAGGTCATCGTCTACTTCTACCCGGCCGCCATGACCCCGGGCTGCACCAAGCAGGCCTGCGACTTCAGCGAGTCGCTCGACTCGCTGAAGAAGGACGGCTACGAGGTCGTCGGCATCTCCAAGGACAAGCCGGCCAAGCTCGCCGCGTTCCGCGAGCGTGACCACCTCACCATCCCGCTGCTCAGCGACGAGGACCTCGCAGTCCACACGGCATACGGCGCCTGGGGTGAGAAGAAGCTCTACGGCAAGACGGTCGAGGGCGTCATCCGGTCGACCTTCGTCGTCGACGAGGAGGGCAAGGTGAGCCACGCGTTCTACAACGTCAAGGCGACCGGCCACGTGGCCAAGCTCCGTCGCGACCTCGGCATCGCCGACTAGAGTCGCACCGTCCCCCGAAAGGAAGCCAGATGAGCGACACCGTACGGATCGAGCAGGACATCCAGGCCGCCCGCGCGCGCCTCGAGGGCACCGTCAACGAGCTGGCCTACCGCGCCCAGCCGCAGGTCATCGCCCAGCGCCAGGTGCAGGGCCTCCGGCTGCGTCTCGCCGCGGCCACGCACACCGAGGACGGCGAGCTGCGCATCGAGCGCATCGGTGCCGTCGTGGCGGCGGCCGTCGTCGTCGTGGTCGCCATCGGCTTCCTGCGCCGCCGGCGCTGAGCCGGCCGGCGGGTCCGACCAGTCCCATGGCGAAGAAGGATGCTGCCGCGTCGGCGGCCAGGCTGCCGGTCCGGATGCTGCACGACCGCGTCCTCGTCTCGATCGAGAGCGAGGGGGAGCGGCGCTCCGGCGGCGGCATCCTCATCCCCGCCACCGCGTCGGTCGGCAAGCGCCTCGCGTGGGCCGAAGTGGTGGCGACGGGCGCCAACGTGCGCCAGGTCGAGCTGGGCGACCGCGTCCTCTTCGACCCGGAGGACCGTGGCGAGGTCGAGCTGCACGGGAAGGACTACATCCTGCTCCGCGAGCGCGACATCCACGCCGTCGCGGCCCGGCGCGTCGAGGACGGCCAGACCGGCCTCTACCTCTGAGCCACCCTCGCCCGCCGTGCGGGCCGACGTCAGTCGGGGCGCAGCCCGAGCTTGCGCAGCAGGCCGGGACCGGGCCACACCGGCTTGCTGGGTAGCGGCCACTTCTTCGGGTCCTTGCGGTTGAGCATGACGTACTTGTCGAAGCAGACCTGCTGGGCGACGGGTCCGTAGAGGTCGGCCGCCTCGCTCATCCACGCCTTCTGGTGCGACGCGCGGTAGTCGGCCGGCATCGAGTCCCACAGCGCCTTGTTGAAGCGCCGCACCGCCGCGTTGCGCTTGCCCGGCCGGATCGCCTCGTCGTCGACGGCCGCGCCGCCACCGGCGAGGGCGGTCAGGCCGTCGCCGCCGAGCCCTGGGATCGTCGTGCCGGCGAAGTCGGCCGACCAGCCACGGTAGGTGATGCCCCACGCCTTGGTGATCTCGGCGATGCCGACCTCGCCGACCTTGCCCTTGGCGGGCCAGTCCGTCGAGCGGACGCGGCCCCCGCCGACGGAGAGGGCGATGTGGCCGTGCTTGCCGCCCGCCCAGTAGACCGGGGCGCCGGCCGGGGCGTCGGTGCCGCCGCGCCGCTTCGCGGCACGCGCCCAGGCGGCGTTGGCGTCGGCCAGCCCGAACCGGTGCGGGGCGGCGATGCAGTTCCAGACGAAGTTGCAGCACATTCCGACGGGCAGGTACGTCGTGAAGGCCCGCGCCTTGCCGACGCTCGCACCCGGCCCGCGCACCGTCACGTCGCGGTCGCCCCCGCCCGGCGGCGGGGGCTCGTCGGTCCACGGCAGGTCGGGCGTGACCTCACGCTCGCCCTGGTCGCCTCGGTCCAGCTCGTCGTCCCAGCCGCTCATCGCATCTCCCCTCGAGCCGGTGACGCGGTCACCCGCGTCCCGGGTGGTACGTCCATCGTCCAAGGGAGTCGTGGCGTTGTCAGCCTGATACGCGAATCAGGACGGGCAAAGGGAAGACCCCCGTCCAGATCGCTCAGAACGGGGGTCTTGAAGTGCGCCGCCAGGGACTCGAACCCCGAACCCAGTGATTAAGAGTCACTTGCTCTGCCAATTGAGCTAGCGGCGCAACGAGGGGAAACGTTAGCAGCCGTCCCGGGCCGGGACAAAATCGGTCGGCGCGAGGCGTCCAAAGCCGCGCGACCCACCCCTGCCTCTGACCGGGCGACCCGGCGCTGCGGGCGGATTCGCGTGCCTACGGGGTCGCGCTCGCCGTCGAGATGAGGGACAGCGCGAGGCTGACGACGATGACGCCGATGATGACACCGACCGTGATCCGCTGGGCCTTCTTGTTTCCCATGAGCATGACCCCATTGTGCGGTATGCCGTCGCGGGGCCGGTGCGACGACGCGGGCGTACGCTGGGGTGGAGACAGGGTCACCCGGTCAGGGTGCCCGTCGGCAGGAGAGGAACCGACCCTTGCGCGGCGTCGGTCCTCCAGGGCAGGAAGTGACGAGCGAGCCGCGGCCACCCATCTCGACCTGCTCCCCGAGGAGCCACCGTGAACGCCCTGCCCCTGTCCCCGCCAGTGTCCACCCCCCTGCCGGCCCCCGCCGCCGAGTCGCCCGGAGACGATCTCTCGAGCCGCCTCGCCCTGTCGCCCCGTCCGGGGGTCGACGCCTCCGACGGCGTGTGGTGGCCCCGGTCGAGCGACCTCCGCGTCGAGGTGCCGCTGCTCGACGTCGCGGTGAACGACCGCACCCGCGCGCGGATCGCCCGGTTCGGCTACGAGCGCGCCGGGTGGGAGGACGGACCCCGGACCGTGCGCAGCCCGATCGGCATCACGCACCTCGGCTGGTTCGAGCACAGCCGCTTCCCCGACCACGTCCTGCTGTCCCTGAGCAACTACGGCCGGCTCGTGCTCACGGTCCTGCCCCCCGACACCGACGGCGAGACCGCCCGGACGGCGATGGCGAGCGTCGCGGAGTAACTGTCAGGTCTCACCGGCCGTCGGAGACGAGCATGGCGCGCACCGCGGCCCGCAGGTCACCGGTGCCGTCGTCCGTGACGGCCGCGCGCATCCGCTGGTAACCGGCCCCGTCGCTCAGGATGTCCTCGACGCCCGCGAGCTCGCGCGTGCAGGCGAGGCGTCGCGCCGTCGGCTGCAGCTGCTCGAGCAGGTCGTGAATGTCGTCGACGACGTGGACCTCCGTGTTGTCGGCGTCGCGGATGATGATGGCGTCGAGCCCGTAGCGCGCCGCCCGCCACTTGTTCTCCTGCACGTGCCAGGGCGGCAGCGGGCGCGCGAGCACGCCCTCGTCGAGCTGGTGCTCGAGATGGGCGACGAGGCAGTGGATGAGCGCCGCGATCGCGGCCACGTCCTGCGGTCGCGAGAAGCCGTCGCAGGCCCGGACCTCGATCGTGCCGAGGCGCAGCGACGGTCGGACGTCCCAGCGCAGCTCGCTCGCGTCGGTGACGACCCCGGTCGTGAAGACGTCGTGGAGGTACGCGCGGTACTGCGCCCACGTCTCGAACTGGAAGGGCAGGCCCGCCGTCGGCAGCTGCTGGAAGAGCATCGTGCGGTTGCTCGCGTAGCCGGTGTCGGCCCCCGAGCCGTAGGGCGACGACGCCGACAGCGCCGTGAGGTGCGGGTGGTAGGTCAGCAGGGCGTTGACGAGGGGCCACACCTTCGCGGCGGACCGGACGCCGACGTGCACGTGGACCCCGAAGATCACCATCTGCCGGCCCCACCACTGGGTGCGGTCGATGAGGGTCGCGTAGCGCTGTCCCTCGGTGACCTCCTGGTCCTCCCACCGCGCGAACGGGTGCGCCCCACCCCCGTAGAGCAGGACGTCGAGCTCGGAGGCCGCGCGCTGGACGCGCCCGAGGCCGTCGGCGAGATCCGCAGCCGCCTCCTCGGCGTTCGCGCAGATGCCGGTGACGATCTCGACGGTGTTGCGCAGCAGCTCCTGCGTCACGGTCGACCGCGACTTCGTCGGTCGGGCATGCCCGGTGTCCTCGGGCCCGTTGGCGAGGCCGAGCAGCTCGACGGCGCGCGAGGTGAGGTCGAGCGTGGCCGGGTCGAGCAGGCCGATCTCCCACTCGACGCCCAGCGTCTGACCTGCAGACGGGGAGAACCGCGCGTCCACCGACGGCACGCTCGGGTCGTTCATGGGGTCACCTCGGGGGTCGGCGGGGAAGCGACCGCAGGGCAGCGTTGCGGGCTGCGGGCTGGTGTGAGCGGCTGCCACGAGCCTAGCCGCGCAGGCTCGGACCCGCCTCGGACCAGGCTCGGACCGTGCCGTGGAAGCAGCACGGCCCGGTTCCCCCGCGGGGGAACCGGGCCATGCGTTCGTCCTGACGAGCAGGACCGTGGGGTGAGTGACGGGACTTGAACCCGCGGCCACCTGGACCACAACCAGGTGCTCTACCAGCTGAGCTACACCCACCATGCACAACACGAGCCGGGCCCGAAGGCTCGGCGCCGTGTCACGGCGTCGACAATGCTACAGGCTCTCGTGAGGTGCTCGTGACCACCCCGCCCGACGGCATACGCCATCGCCCGAAGGGCTGCCCGGGAGCACTCAGTGCTCGATGACGTGAGGCGACGCGAGCGCCTTCGCGGTGGCGCTGTCGGGGCCGGGCTGCGGCACGAAGACCGCCTGACGGTAGTAGCGCAGCTCGGCGATCGACTCGCGGATGTCGGCGAGCGCCCGGTGCCCGCCGGACTTCTTCGGGGCGTTGAAGTAGACGCGGGGGTACCACCGGCGCGAGAGCTCCTTGATGGAGCTGACGTCGATGATCCGGTAGTGGAGGTAGGACTCGAGCACCGGCATGTCGCGCGAGAGGAAGCCACGGTCGGTGGCGACGGTGTTGCCGCCGAGCGGGGCCTTGCGCGGCTCGGGGACGAACGTGCGGACGTAGTCGAGGACGATGTGCTCGGCCTCCTGGAGCGTCACCCCGGAGTCGAGCTCGGTGATGAGGCCCGAGCTCGTGTGCATGTCGCGGACGAAGTCGTCCATCTGCTCCAGCGCCTCGTCCGGCGGCTTGACGACGACGTCGATGCCGTCACCGAGCTGGTTGAGCTCGAAGTCCGTGACGAGGGCGGCCACCTCCACGAGGGCGTCGGACTTCAGGGACAGGCCCGTCATCTCGCAGTCGATCCAGATGATCCGGTCGGCGATGGCTCGGTGGTTGGTGTCACTCACCGGTCCACCATAGAGGCTGAGGAGGACGAGCCCGGGTGCGCGGCCCCGGCGCTGCACTAGCCTGCCCTCATGACCTCAGGGGACGTGACGACACAGGGGACGGGCGCGAGCCCGGACGGGCAGGCGCAGCAGTGGAGCCCGGTGCGCAACCCGACCCGGCGGCCGATGCTGCGCACCGCCCTCACCATCGGCGTCGCGGCATCCGCCTTCCTCGTCTGCCTGCTCATCCTCGTCGGCATCCTCGGCGAGCGGCTGACGGCCCAGACGATCATCACGTCCGCGCTCATGGCGGTCATCCCGCTGCTCATCATCGTGCCGACCTTCCTCTGGCTCGACCGCTACGAGGCGGAGCCGGCGCGCTACATCGTCTTCGCGTTCCTCTGGGGCGCGCTCGTCGCCGTCGTCGGTGCCTTCTTCCTCAACACCTTCGGCCTCAAGATGCTCGTCGAGGCGCGCTGGACCGACCCGCTCGAGACGGGCGCCGTCTACCTCGCGCCCGTCACCGAGGAGACGCTCAAGGGCCTCGGCATCCTGCTCATCTACCTCGTCCGTCGGCGCGAGTTCGACGGGATCATCGACGGCATCGTCTACGGCGGGCTCATCGGGGCGGGCTTCGCCTTCAGCGAGAACATCCTCTACCTCGGGCAGGCCTACAACGAGTACGGCGGCGAAGGCCTGACGTCGACCTTCCTCGTCCGCGGCCTCATGGGCCCGTTCGGCCACCCGCTCTTCACGTCGCTGACCGGCATCGGGATCGGCATCGCCGTGTCCGCCCGACGCCCGGCGGTGCGCGTCGTCGCGATCCTCGCCGGCTGGGTCCTCGCCATGCTGCTCCACGGGCTCTGGAACCTCTCCGCGCTCGCCGGCATGGACGGCTTCTTCGCGGCGTACGTCACCTACCAGGTGCCGCTCTTCCTCGCCTTCGTCGGCTTCCTCTTCTGGCTGCGTCGTCGCGAGGGCCGGCTCATCGGTCGCTACCTCTCGCCGTACGCCGACGCGGGCTGGCTCACGCACGCCGAGGTCATGATGCTCTCCAACCTGCGCTTGCGCCGGGCGGCGCGAGCCTGGGCGCGGCAGAACGGTGGTCGTCCGGCGAGGCGTTCGATGGACGCCTTCCAGGACAGCGCGAGCGACCTGGCGCTGCTGCGCTCGCGGCTCGTCCACGGCACGGCCGAGGACGACGCGTCGCAGCGCGAGATGGTGCTGCTCGAGGCGATCACCTCGCACCGCCGTGACTTCGTCGGCTCGCCCGTGACCTGAGCGGGCGTGCCGCCCCGCGGTGCCTATCATTGGACGGCGCCCGGATCGGGCGACCCGCCCCTGTAGCTCAGCGGATAGAGCAAGAGCCTTCTAATCTCTTGGTCGCAGGTTCGAGTCCTGCCGGGGGCACTCTCCGATGGCGACGCAGCACGCGCGCCGCCGGCGACGCTTCGGAAACCGGGACGTACGCCGCCACCTGCTGCGATCATGGGGTCGTCAGCCGGCCCGCGAGGGACCTCGTCCACCCAACGGTCTCGGCCTCGCGGCCTGACGGGAGGGATGACGCTCTCATGGCGGGTCGGACCACGGGAACGAGCCGGATCCCCATCCTCGGCTGGCTGCGCTCGTACGACCGCAGCTGGTTGCGCGGCGACCTCATCGCCGGCGTGACGGTGCTGGCCCTCGTCGTCCCGAAGAACCTCGGCTACGCCGGCATCGCCGGGATCCCCGTCCAGAACGGTCTCTACGCCGCGGCCGCGGGTGCGATCCTCTACGCGATCTTCGGCACCAGCCGGCAGATCTCGGTCGGGCCGAGCTCAGGACTGGCGGCCGTCGCCGCGAGCGCCGTCCTCGCCGCCGGCATCGTCGACGAGAAGGCCGTCGCGTCGTTCGTCGCCGGCATCACCCTCGCCTCGGGGGTGCTCTACCTGCTCGTCGCGGTGCTGAAGATGGGGTGGATCGCGCAGTTCCTCTCGCGTGCGGTCGTCACGGGGTTCCTCTTCGGTGCTGCCATCGACGTCGTCATCGGCGAGCTGCCCAAGCTCACCGGCACGAAGGTCTCGGGGAGCAACCCCCTGCAGGAGCTGCGGTCCTGGTTCACGACCCTCGGTGACGCGCACGGCACGACCGTCGTGGTCGGGCTCGTCTCCCTCGCCGTCGTCTTCGGTCTGCGCGTCGTCGCCCCGAAGGTGCCGGGCGCCCTCGTGCTCGTCGTGGGCGGCCTGCTCGGCTCGTGGCTGCTGGGTCTCGGTGACCGTGGTGTGGCGCTCGTCGGCGAGGTCCCGAGAGGTCTGCCGACGGTCGTCCTGCCCGACATGCAGCTGATGTGGGACCACGTCGGTGTCGGGGCCGTGGCGGCCTTCGCCCTCGTGCTGATCGGCTTCTCGCAGACGGCCGGCGACGCACGCGCCTTCGCCGCGAAGCACCGCTACCAGATCGACATCGACCAGGAGTCGGTCGCGCAGGGTTTCGCCAACGCCGGGTCGGGGGTCCTCCAGGGGATGCCGGTGTCGACCAGCCTGTCGGCGAGCTCGCTCAACGACCACTCGGGAGCCAGGTCGGGACTCGCCTCGCTGACGACGGGGTTCGCGGTCCTGCTGACGTTGCTGCTGCTGGCGCCGCTCTTCTCCGACCTGCCCAAGCCGGTGCTGGCCGCCATCATCATCGAGGCCGTCGTCATGGGGATGATGGACCTGCCGGAGATGCGACGCCTCTTGCGCGTCAAGCCGTTCGACTTCGCGGTGGCCGTCGCCGCACTGCTGGGCGCGCTCGTCTTCGGCGTGCTGGCCGGCGTCGTCATCGGGGTGGCGCTGTCGATCTTCTGGCTCATCAAGGTCTCCACCCGACCGTACATCCCGACGCTCGCTCGCGAGCCGGGCACGGACGTCTACCGCGACCTCGCCGACCACCCGGAGGGCGAGACGATCCCCGGCATCGTGGTGATCCGGATGGACGGCGGGCTGTTCTTCGCCACGTCGGACGCCCTCGAGGACCGCGTCCGCGAGGTCATCCACGAGAACCCGGGGGTCAAGGCCATCGTGCTCGACTGCGGCGGCATCGACTTCGTCGACTCCCAGGGGTCGGCCAAGATGGCCGACGTGCTCGACCTCGCCGAGGACTCCGGTGTCGTCCTGCGACTGGCCAGGCTCAAGGCGGCGGTGCGGTCGACGCTCGAGGTCGACGGCGTCATGGAGCGTCTCGGTGCCGACCACGTCCACGGCAACGTCGCCCGGGCGGTGGAGGCCGAGCGCCGGGTGCAGGCCGGACCGCCGGAGGACTGACCCGCCGGACAGCCGTGTCAGCAGGGCGGATCACGTCTGCCCGTGGCACTCTCAGGTCACGACTCGGGGTATGTCGTGGTGGCGCGCCGCCTTTCGGTTTGGTTGTGCCAGTGCGACACGGAAGGATACGGGCGTGGCAGGTGATTCAGGGGTGGGCAATGCCCGTCTCCTCTCGAGCGTTCAGGCACTTCGGTCTGCCGTCGACGACGCCACCCTGCCCCTCGACCTCCCGTCCGCCCCGGCTGCCCGGCTGGCGCGCACGCGGCTGCTCGACCAGCTCGACGACTACGTCATCCCGCGGCTGACCTCGCTCGACGCCCCGCTGCTCGCCGTCGTCGGCGGCTCGACGGGCGCCGGCAAGTCGACGCTCGTCAACTCGGTCGTCGGGCGCGAGGTGACGCTGCCCGGCGTCTTGCGACCGACCACCCGTTCGCCGGTGCTCATCCACCACCCCTCCGACGCGGCGTGGTTCTCCGGGCCCCGGATCCTGCCGACCCTGGCGCGCATCACGGGTCGCCACTCGTCGTCCGACGGCCCGGGCGCGGTGCGCCTCGTCTCGACCGACGAGGTCGCCGCCGGCCTGGCCCTGCTCGACGCGCCGGACATCGACAGCGTCGTCGAGGCCAACCGCGACCTCGCGACGCAGCTGCTCGCCGCCGCCGACCTCTGGGTCTTCGTCACGACGGCCGCCCGCTACGCCGACGCCGTGCCGTGGGAGCTGCTGCGCGAGGCCTCGGAGCGCGGCACCGCCGTCGCCGTCGTCCTCGACCGCGTGCCCGTCGGGGCCGTCGACGAGATCCGCACGCACTTCGCGTCGATGCTGCGCGAGCAGGGGCTCGACCAGGCGCCGATCTTCACGGTCGTGGAGTCCGAGCTCGTCGACGGTCTGCTGCCCGCCGACCAGACCGAGCGCCTGCGGGGCTGGCTCGCGGCGCTCGCCGGCGACGCGCAGGCCCGGGCCGACGTCGTGCGCCAGACGCTCCAGGGTGCGCTCGTCTCCCTCGACACCCGCACGCAGTCGCTCGTGACCGCCTCGAAGGAGCAGACGGCGGCGGGCCAGGCGCTCGTCGCCGCGGCCGCTGCGGCCTACGACGATGCGAAGGCGCAGGTCCACGAGGGCATGCTCGACGGCACGCTGCTTCGCGGCGAGGTCCTCGCGCGGTGGCAGGAGTTCGTCGGCACCGGAGAGTTCTTCCGGCAGGTCGAGTCGACCGTCTCCCGGGTGCGCGACCGGTTCACCTCGTTCCTCAAGGGCGAGCCCGCACGGGCCGACCACCTCGGTGAGGCGCTCCAGTCCGGCGTCGAGTCCCTCGTCGTCAACCGCGCCGAGCTCGCCGCCGGCGCCATCGCGCGCTCGTGGCGCACCCTGCCCGGTGGCGACCAGCTGCTCACGGCCGACCCGACGCTCGCGCGGTCCGGTACCGACGTCGACAAGCGCATCCAGCGCCTCGTGCGGGACTGGCAGGGCGACATCCTCCAGATGGTTCGCGACGAGGGTCGCGACCGACGCACGACCGCCCGGATCATGGCCTACGGCGTCAACGGCCTCGGCGTGGTCCTCATGCTCGTGACCTTCGCGAGCACGGCCGGCATCACCGGCGCCGAGGTCGGCATCGCCGGTGGCACGGCCGTCGTCGGCCAGAAGCTGCTCGAGGCGGTCTTCGGCGACCAGGCCGTCCGAGAGCTCGCGCGCAAGGCCCGCGAGCAGCTGACCGCGCGCGTCGACGAGCTGTATGCCGCCGAGCTCGCCCGTTACGAAGGAGCTGTCACGACGTTGCACGTCGACACCGACCAGACCGAGCACCTGACCGCGGCCGCTGCAGCGGTCAAGGCTGCGCGATGAGCCCGATCAGGATGGGCCGCGCCAAGGTGGCGACGGTCTCGGCGGCCGAGCTCGGGACGCGCACGACGGAGCTGTCGATGGCGCTCGTGTCGGGTGCCGACGAGCTCGACCCCTCGGGCGTCGATGTCGCCCGGCGGGTCGTCGACAAGGCCGTCGAGCGTTCCGGTATCGCCGGGGACCACACGGTCGTCGCGCTCGCCGGTGCCACGGGCAGCGGCAAGTCCTCGCTCTTCAACGCCCTGGTCGGCGCCGACGTCGCCACCATCGGCGCGCGCCGGCCCACGACCTCCCTCCCGACGGCCGGACTCTGGGGTGACGCCGACGCGTCCGAGCTGCTCGACTGGCTCGGGGTCGCCGCCCGTCACGTCGTCGACACGCCGGCCGACGCGGGGGAGGGGCCGGTCCAGGTCGCCGGCTCGCTCGACGGGCTCGTGCTCCTCGACCTGCCGGACTTCGACTCCCGTGAGCTCGAGCACCGACGGGAGGCCGAGCGGGTGCTCGAGCTCGTCGACGTCTTCGTCTGGGTGACCGATCCGCAGAAGTACGCCGACGCCCGGCTGCACGACGAGTTCGTGAGCCTCATGTCGCACCACGACGCCGTGACGCTCGGCGTGCTCAACCAGTCCGACCGCCTGACCGGGGAGAGCGCCAAGACCGTGACCCAGGATCTCGCCAAGCTCCTCGTGGCCGACGGCGTCGCCGACGCGAAGGTTCTCGCGACCTCCACCGTGACCGGTCAGGGCATCCTCGAGCTCAAGCAGCGACTCGCGAATGCCGTTGCAGGACATGCGGCCTCGCGTCAGCGCCTCAAGGCCGACGTGGTCGGTGCGGCGACGGCTCTTCGCCCGGGTGTCGCTGACTCCGAGGCCGACGTGGGACGGGTCCCGCGTGAGGCGCTCGACGCGTCGCTGGCTCGTGCGGCCGGTGTGCCCATCGTCCTCGACGCCGTCGCGCGCGACTACCGCCGCGAGGCGTTCGCGCACACCGGCTGGCTCTTCGCTCGCTGGACCAAGGGCTTCGCCGCCGACCCGCTGCGTCGCCTCCGGCTCGACCGCACCGGTGGACGTCCGCCGATCCCCGTCGAGATCGACGGCGCCGACGTGCGCGCCGTGCTCGGCCGCTCGTCGATCCCGGCACCGACCGTGTCGACCGTGTCGGCGGTCGACCTCGCCACGCGCAGCTTCGTGCGCGACGCGTCCGAGGGACTGCCGGTGCGCTGGGCCCAGGCCGTCGAGGACGCCGTCGACGGCGGCGACGGCGCCCTGAGCGACTCGCTCGACCGCGCCGTCATCGGCACGTCCCTGCGCGCACGTCGCCCGGTCTGGTGGTTCGTCGTCAACATCCTCCAGTGGGTGCTGGGTCTCGTCGCCCTCGCAGGGCTCGTCTGGTACGCCGTGCTGTGGGTCTTCGCGCTGCTGCAGCTCCCGCGCCCCGAGACCCCCGCCGTCGGCATCCTGCCGCTGCCGCTCGTCATGCTCATCCTCGGCGTGCTGCTCGGTGTCGGGCTCGGGATCCTGTCGCGGTGGTGGGCGCGCGTCGGTGCCAGGCACCGACGGACCGTGGTCGGCAAGCGGCTCACCGAGTCGGTCGCAGCGGTGGCCGACGAGCACATCCTCATCCCCGTCGACGAGGTCCTCCTCCGTCACCGCGAGACCCGCGAGCACCTCGAGGCCGCAGCGGGCTGACGCGGCTCCGGCGCCTCGGCGTCGTCCACACCCCTCGGGCCCGATGCCCTTCTGTCCACAGGGGACCGGTGGCGACTGTCGTGCCGTCCCGCCGGGTCAGAAGGTGGTTGCAGGCGGCGCGAGGCCGCCCCTGGAACCCCCGAGGAGCAGCGATGAACGAGACCCGCATCACCGTGCACGGCAACGTCGTGTCCGAGCCCGTCGAGCGTCAGGGACGCAACGGCAGCATCTTCACGACCTTCCGCGTCGCCACGACGCCCTACCGCCGCACGGCCGACGGACGCTTCGTCGACGGCGACACGAGCTTCTACAGCGTCATCGCCTTCAACGCGCTCGCGGCCAACGCCGCCTCGGCGCTGCGGAAGGGCCAGCCCGTCATCGTCGAGGGCAACCTGTCGATCAAGCAGTACGTCGGCAACGACGGCCAGCCACGCACCTCGCCCGAGATCGACGCCGACCACGTCGGGCACGACCTGTCGTGGGGTCGCGCCAGCTTCGAGCGGGTCAGCCGCGCGGCCGCGCTCGGCCAGGACCGCACGGCCGACCCCGACGTCCAGGCGACGGTGCGTGCCATGGCCGAGGGCGAGTCGGCGGTGGCCGGTCAGCGCCCGGCCCACGTCGACGCCGACGGGGTCGTCGACGACGACTACGACCCCGGAGCGGACGCGGTCGACGGCGCGCGTGACGACACCGGCACGGTGCTGGCCACCGGCGATCCCGAGACCGACGACTACGAGGTCGTCGAGCGGCTCACGGCCTGAGGTCGGTGACGGTCCGCGAGCGCGGACACCGATTCGGTGCCGCGCTCGCTGACAGATAGCCTTCTGCGCATGGCCGAGTACATCTACACCATGACCCGTGCGCGCAAGGCACACAACGAGAAGGTCATCCTCGATGACGTCTCGATGTCCTTCTACCCCGGCGCGAAGATCGGCATGGTCGGCCCCAACGGCGCCGGCAAGTCGACGATCCTCAAGATCATGGCCGGACTCGACCAGCCGAGCAACGGCGAGGCGCGTCTGGCCCCCGGGGCGACCGTCGGCATCCTGCTGCAGGAGCCGCCCCTCAACGAGGACAAGACGGTCCTCGGCAACGTCGAGGAGGGCGCCGGCGAGATCAAGGCGAAGCTCGACCGCTACAACGAGATCTCCGCCGAGATGGCCGACCCCGACGCCGACTACGACGCGCTGCTCGCCGAGATGGGCAAGCTGCAGGAGGACATCGACCACGCCGACGCGTGGGACCTCGACAGCCAGCTCGAGCAGGCGATGGACGCACTGCGCTGCCCGCCGCCGGACTCGCCCGTCACCAACCTCTCCGGAGGTGAGCGCCGCCGCGTCGCCCTGTGCAAGCTGCTCCTGCAGAAGCCCGACCTGCTGCTGCTCGACGAGCCCACCAACCACCTCGACGCCGAGTCCGTCCTCTGGCTCGAGCAGCACCTCGAGGGCTACCCCGGCGCCGTCATCGCCGTCACCCACGACCGCTACTTCCTCGACAACGTCGCGCAGTGGATCGCCGAGGTCGACCGAGGCCGCCTCTACCCGTACGAGGGCAACTACTCGACCTACCTCGAGAAGAAGTCCGAGCGACTCACCATCCAGGGCAAGAAGGACGCCAAGCTGGCCAAGCGGCTCAAGACCGAGCTCGAGTGGGTCCGCAGCAACGCCAAGGGCCGTCAGGTCAAGAGCAAGGCGCGTCTGGCCCGCTACGAGGAGATGGCGGCCGAGGCCGAGCGCACCCGCAAGCTCGACTTCGAGGAGCTGCAGATCCCGCCGGGCCCGCGCCTGGGCTCGACCGTCATCGAGGTCAAGAACCTCAAGAAGGGCTTCGGCGAGCGCGTCCTCATCGACAACCTCTCCTTCTCCCTGCCCCGCAACGGCATCGTCGGCGTCATCGGCCCCAACGGCGTCGGCAAGTCGACGCTCTTCAAGACGATCGTCGGCTTCGAGGAGCCGGACGGCGGCGAGGTCAAGATCGGCGAGACCGTCAAGATCTCCTACGTCGACCAGGGCCGCGAGGGCCTCGACCCGAAGAAGAGCCTGTGGGAGATCGTCTCCGACGGCCTCGACCACATGAAGGTCGGCAACGTCGAGATCCCGTCGCGGGCCTACGTGTCGCAGTTCGGCTTCAAGGGCCCCGACCAGCAGAAGCTCTCGGGCGTCCTCTCCGGTGGCGAGCGCAACCGTCTCAACCTCGCGCTCACCCTCAAGCAGGGCGGCAACCTGCTGCTCCTCGACGAGCCGACCAACGACCTCGACGTCGAGACCCTCGGCTCCCTCGAGAACGCGCTGCTCGAGTTCTCCGGCTGCGCCGTCGTCATCACCCACGACCGGTGGTTCCTCGACCGCGTCGCGACGCACATCCTCGCCTACGAGGGCACCGAGGAGAACCCGGCCAGCTGGTACTGGTTCGAGGGCAACTTCGAGTCCTACGAGGCCAACAAGGTCGAGCGTCTCGGCCCCGACGCCGCTCGCCCGCACCGCGTCACCTACCGCAAGCTGACACGCGACTGACCGCGAGCGTCGGCCACGCCGTCGACGAGAGGGCCGGGATGCACCGCATCCCGGCCCTCTCGCGTCAGATCCAGCCCTTGCGCCGGAAGACGCCGTAGAGCGTGAGGGCTACGCCGCCGATGACGGCCGCACTGAACAGCACACCCCAGGGCTGCCCGAAGCCCGGGTAGGGCACGTTCTGGCCGAACCAGCCCGTCACCGCGGTCGGGACGGCGATGATCGCGGCCCACCCGGTGAGCTTCTTCATGACCGTGTTGAGGCGGGCGTCCTGCAGCGACAGGTTCGTCTCGAAGATCGTCGTCACCATGTCGCGGAGCGACTCGGTCCACTCGGCGGCCCGGAGGACGTGGTCGTAGAGGTCGTCGTAGAAGCCGTCGAGCTCGGTGTGCCGCTGGTCCAGCTCGCCCCGGTGCCGCAGCACGGCGTTGACGACGTCGCGCATCGGCAGCACGACGCGTCGCAGCTCGACGAGCTCCTTGCGCAGCCGGTAGGTGCGCACCTGGACGGCGTGGGTGCGGCCGCTCTCGTCGAAGAGGAGGTCCTCGAGGTCCTCGATCGCGTCGTCGAGCTGCTGGATCGCCTCGAAGTGCCCGTCGACGACGGTGTCGAGGAGCCCGTGGACGAGCGCGCCGACGCCGAGCTCGAGCAGCTGGGGGTCGTCGTTCCACCGGTCGAGCACCTGCTGCATGTCGACGTCGTCGCTGCCGCGGACGGTGATGATGCCGCCGGGGAGCACGAAGGCCGAGATCCGTGCGGTGCGCAGCCGGGACTCCGGCCCGAGCGGCTCGCGGTCCTCGGCTCCGGTCGGGGTGACGCCGGGCTCGAGCCGCGTGGCGTAGACGGTGAGGAAGGTGTGCCTGGCGTGCCGGGTCGCCTTCGGTCGCTCGCCCGCGGAGACGGCGTCCTCGACGGCGTGCGGGTCGAGCCCGAGCTCCTCGGACAGGGCCCGGAGCCCGGCGTGGTCCGGCTCGCACAGGTCGACCCAGATCAGCGAGTCCTCGCGCCCGAGCAGCTCGGAGACGTCCTCGAGCGGGAAGCCCTCGTCGACGACCTTGCCGTGCTCCCACCGGAAGGAGGTGATGCGCCCGGCTCCGTCGTTGCTCACCCGATCAGTCTCGCAGCCCCACGGCTCAGGGACGGTCAGGGACGGTCAGGCGATGAGGGGAGTGACCTCGCGGGTCGTGGGGCGCTCGCCGAGCGCGAGCTGCCAGGCGGCGGCGAGCCGTCGGCCGACCTCGTCGGCCTCGTCAGGTGCGACGCAGAAGGGCACGCGGACCCAGCGGGTGAAGCCGCCCTCGACCCCGAACTGCCCACCTCGGGCCAGTCGGACGCCTGCGGACTCGGCGACGCGCGCGAGCTCGTCGCCGCGTGCTTCCGGCAGCTCGCACCAGAGGTTGAGGCCGCCGGTCGGCACGGTCAGGCGCCAGTCGGGCACGTGCTCGCGCAGCGCCGTGACGAGGGCGTCGCGTCGGGCGCGCGCCTCGCGCCGGCGTTCGGTCAGCAGGCTCTCGCCCTGGTGCAGCAGGTCGGTGACGACGAGCTGCTCGAGGATGGCCGTGCCGAGATCGAGGCTGTGGCGGGCCTCGATGACGGCCTCGGCGCCGCCGCGGGGAGCACGGACCCACCCGACGCGCAGACCGCCCCACCACGTCTTGCCGGCACTGCCGAGGGTGTGGGCGGTGGCGGACGAGGCCGCGAAGGGCGACGGCCGGCTCGTCGTCGGGTGGTCCTCGAGGCCGAGCTCGACGAACGTCTCGTCGATGACCGGGACGGAGCTCGCACGGGCGAGCACGCCCGCCAGCGCCTGTCGCGTCGGCCCGTCCATGACGAGCCCGGTCGGGTTCTGGTGGTCAGGGATGAGGTATGCCGCCCGCGCGCCGCTCTGACGGAGCCCGACCTCGATCGCCTCGACGTCCCACCCCGTCGCCGTCAGCTGGGCGGGCACCGCTCGGTACGCCGAACGGCGCACCCCCACCAAGGCGTTCGGGTAGGTGGGGCTCTCGACGAGGACCCGGTCACCGATCTCGAGCTGGGAGCGGAGCACGGCCGACAGGCCGCCGTGGGCGCCCGAGGTGATGACGACCTGGTCCGGTGACGTGGGCAGCCCCCGCCCCTCGAACCAGGCAGCCACGGCGGCGCGGGTCTCGGGGAGCCCCCGCGGGTCGTAGCCCGCGGTCGCGAGGAAGCGCGGGAGCTCCAGGAGTGCCCGCTCGTAGGCCGCGGTGACGCCGGCCGCGGCCGGGAGGGCGGCATACGTGAGGTCGATGACGTCCGGCGGGACGTCGGTGGGGATGAGGCCCGCCTGCGAGAGCGCGAGGCCGGACGGGCCGGCCGGCAGGCAGACGACGCTGCCGGAACCACGGCGCGTCGCGACGAAGCCCTCGTCGCGGAGGGTGTCGAGGGCCGCGCCCACGGTCGTGCGGCTGAGGCCCAGCTCGGTCATCAGCGTGCGTTCGCTCGGCAGCCGCGTCCCGACGAGGAGCCGTCCGTCGGAGACGAGCCGGCGGATGCCGTCGGCGAGGCCGCGGTAGGCCGGCCGGGGGAGTGGACCGGACCCGAGAAGAAGGGCCAGTGACCGGGCCGAGATGGTGCGCACCGGTCCACTGTCCCACGACTGGCCCTTAAAAGGCAGTCCACCGGCACCCATCATGGACGGTGTGAGACGTCACGTCCCCCTCGCCAACCTCACCCCGCGCCAGCAGCTGCGCGCCGGCCACCTCCCGCGCCGCGTCGTCCAGCTCCTCGTGGGGCTCGTGCTCTACGGCGTCTCGATGGCGATGATGATCCGCTCGACGCTCGGCCTCGACCCGTGGGACGTCTTCCACGCCGGCATCGCCTCGCACGTGCCGCTGTCGTTCGGGCAGGTGACGATCATCGTCGGGGCCCTCGTCCTGCTGCTCTGGGTCCCGCTGCGGCAGTGGCCCGGCCTCGGCACCGTGGCCAACGTCGTCGTCATCGGTCTCGCCGCCGACGCCGGCCTCGCGCTCATCGCGCCGCCCGAGTCGATGTGGGCGCGCGTGCTGCTGCTCGGCTCCGGCATCGTGCTCAACGGCGTCGCCGGAGGGCTCTACATCGGCAGCCAGCTCGGTCCCGGCCCCCGCGACGGGCTCATGACGGGCTTCGCGCGGCGCACGGGACTGTCGATCCGACTCGTCCGCACGACCATCGAGGTCGTCGTGCTGGCCGTCGGCTGGCTGCTCGGTGGACCCGTCGGCCTCGGCACGGTGCTGTATGCCGTGTCGATCGGCCCGCTGGTCCAGTTCTTCCTCCCCCGCCTGACCGTCGAGCTGCGCCGCGAGCAGGCGCCCCTGGCCGTCCCCGAGGAGGGTGTCGTGCCCGTGACGCCGACGTCGGCGCTGGGCTCGACGACGAGCTGACCCCTCAGGTGCCGCCGAGGCGCCAGGAGCGGAGCACCCGGCACGCGCCCGGCTCGTACCACGCGAGGTCGAGTCGCCTGGCCCGGCAGCGGGCCGGGAGGTGCGGGGCGACCAGTCGGCGCGTCGACCGCTCGGTGACCTCGTCGGACAGGGCGTCGAGCGTCAGGTGGGGGACGACGTCACCGAAGCGGCCGGCATACGGCGGGCACTGCGGGAAAGCCGCCCAGAGCGTCGCGGTGAGCGCCGCGAAGGGGCCCGATGGCTCGGGCAGGAGGTGCACGATGCCGTTGGGGAAGGTGTCGACGGTCCGGAGCACGAAGTCGAAGGGCGTCGTCGTGGCCGCGACGTCGGCGACGACGTCGAGATCCGCCCCCGTCAGGGCCTCCTCGCCCAGGAACGGCGCGAGGGCCGTCACGTGAGCGTGGACGAAGTCCGGGTCGGCGGAGACGTAGTCGGTGTCGTAGTGCTGCGTGCGGGCGAGCACGAACGGCTCGAGCGCGGGCACCGGCACCTGGAGGACCGTGTGGCCGGTGACGGCCGGCGTCACGCTCAGTGCCCGGCGCCCACGAGCCGCAGCGCGAGGGCGGCGTTCGTCGCGCCGATCTCGGCAGGAGTGCGTCGGATCGTCGGGGAGTACCAACGGGCCACGTCGACGACGATCGAGAGCAGCGCCAGCGCGGTGTCGGCGCTGTCGTCGACGGAGAAGGTGCCGTCGGCGACGCCGCGGTCGAGGACGTCGCGCACGAGGGAGTCCATCTCCTTGCGGAGGGCGAGGACCTCGGCGTGGTGCTCGGGGGTCAGGTGGTGGTGCTCGTACTGCACGACGCGTGCCACCTGGTACTGCTCGACGTGCCACTCGGTGAAGCGCGCCATGACGGTGACGAGCTGCTCGGCGGGTGTCGAGCCGTCGGCGATGGCCGAGCGCATGAGACGCAGGGCCGACTCGTGCCCGCTGCGGCTCAGGGCGAAGAGCAGCTCCTCCTTGGAGCCGAAGTGCACGTAGACGCCGGCCGGGGAGAGGCCCGCCCCGGAGGCGATGTCGCGGGTGGTCGTCGCGTGGAAGCCCGTGTCGGCGAACGCATGGGCCGCGGCCTGCAGGAGCCGCTCGACGGTCGAGGCGTCGGGGTCGGACGTCCGGGCGCCGACGGTCGGCGGGGTCGTGGTGGGCTGCGGCACGTTGACAGCATGCCGCAGGGGAGGGAAACTAAGCAAGCGCTTAGTTACCGACGGGTACCGGCGCATCGCACCCGTGAGCACGCCCGATGGAGGACGCCATGCCCCGCAACATCTACGACGAGGACCACGAGGCGATGCGCGCGTCGGCGCGGGAGTTCGTCGCCCGCACGCTCGCGCCCCGCGCCGAGGAGATGATCGAAGGCAAGTCGATCCCGCGCGACATCTGGCTCGAGGCCGGCAAGCAGGGCTTCTTCGGCCTCGACATCCCCGAGGAGTTCGGCGGCGCCGGCGTCGACGACTACCGCTTCAACGCGGTCGTCGCCGAGGAGATGTCGCGCTTCAACGCGGCGACGAGCTCGTGCTTCGGCATCCACTCCGACGTGTGCCCGCCCTACATCGTCGACCTCGGCACCGAGGAGCAGAAGCAGCGCTGGCTGCCCGGCATGGCGAGCGGCGAGCTCATCTGTGCCATCGCCATGACCGAGCCCTCCGGCGGCTCCGACCTCGCCGCTCTCAAGACGACCGCGGTCCGTGACGGTGACTCGTGGATCCTCAACGGCTCCAAAACCTTCATCACCAACGGCTACCAGGCCGACCTCGTCATCGTGGCGGCGCGCACCGACCCGTCCAAGGGTGCCAAGGGCATCACGCTGCTCATGGTCGAGCGCGGCATGGAGGGCTTCCAGAACGGCCGCAAGCTCGACAAGGTCGGGATGGACGAGTCCGACACGGCCGAGCTCGTCTTCGAGAACGTCCGCGTCCCCGACGAGAACCGCCTCGGTGAGGAGGGCATGGGCTTCATCTCGATGATGCAGCGCCTGCCCCAGGAGCGCGTCGGCGCGGCCGTCTCGAACGTCGCCCACGCCAAGGCGATCCTCGAGGAGACGATCCAGTACGCCAAGGACCGCAAGGCCTTCGGCCAGCCGATCGGCGCCTTCCAGCACAACAAGTTCCTCATGGCCGAGCTCGTGACGAAGATCGAGGTCGCCGAGGCCTACGTCGACGACTGCATCGCGGCGCACGCCGAGGGCAAGCTGTCCGCCGTCGACGCCGCCAAGGCGAAGTGGTGGAGCTCGGAGGTGCAGAACGACGTGCTCGACCACTGCGTGCAGCTGCACGGCGGCTACGGCTTCATGAACGAGTACCGCGTGGCCCGCGCCTGGCGCGACGCCCGCGTCACGAAGATCTGGGCGGGCTCCAACGAGATCATGAAGGAGCTCATCGGCCGGGACCTCGGCTTCTGATGGGGGTCGACGCACGCGGCGCGCGCCACGAGGGCGCCGTCGCGATCATCACGGGTGCCAGCCGGGGGATCGGCCTCGGCATCGCCGAGTGCCTCGTGGCCGAGGGGGCCAAGGTCGTCATCACGGCTCGCAGGCCCGAGGCCCTGGCGGAGGCCGTCGAGCAGCTGGGCGGCCCCGAGCACGCCCTCGGCATCGCGGGCAACGCGGCGGACGAGGCGCACCAGGACGAGGTGATCGCGGCGGCCCGCGAGACGTTCGGCGGCCTGCACCTGCTCGTCAACAACACCGGCATCAACCCCGTCTACGGGCCGATGCTCGACTCCGGGCTCGACATCGCGCGCAAGGTGCTCGACGTCAACGTCGTCGCCGCCTTCTCGTGGATCAAGAAGGCCGTCGCGGCGGGGCTCGGCGACGAGGCGCATCCCGGGTCGGTCGTCAACCTCGCCTCCGTCGCGGGGCAGGGCGCGAGCGGCGTCATCGGCTGGTACGGCGTGTCCAAGGCGGCGCTCATCCACCTGACGACCGAGCTCGGCTACGAGCTCGGTCCCGACGTGCGGGTCAATGCCGTCGCCCCCGCCGTCGTCAAGACGAAGTTCGCCGAGGCGCTCTACGAGGGGCGCGAGGAGAAGGTCGTCCGCGCGTACCCGATGAAGCGTCTCGGCCTGCCCCAGGACGTCGCCGGCGCCGTCAGCTTCCTGCTCAGCAGCGACGCGTCGTGGGTCACCGGTCAGACGCTGACGATCGACGGCGGCGTCACCCTCGGTGGCGCGCTCTAGGCGGATCCGTTCCGCCACAAGGCGATTCGACGACGACGTATGCCGTCCGGCCCCGTGCGCTCGCACGGGGCCGGACGCATGCCGGGCCGGGTTTGACATCAGTTAGGTGAGACTTACTAAGGTAAGCCTCACCTAATGCCGTCTCGGGGGAGTGTCCGACAGGGGTGGCGTGGGTCCCGTCCCCGACAGAGAGACCGTCACCGTGTCGCGCCTTCGCACCGCCCTCCTCGCCGCCGTCGCCGCGGCCCTCGTCCTCGCCGGCTGCACCACCGGCCCCACCGGGGGCGCCGCCCCGACTCCCGCGGGCACGGCAGCGGCAGCTGCCGGCGCCCCGGGAGCCGACCCGGCGGCATACCCGGTCACCCTCGAGGACGCCTTCGGCACGGCCACGATCACGAAGGAGCCGCAGCGTGTCGTCACCCTCGGCTGGTCCGACGCCGACCACGTCGCGGCGCTGGGGGTGGCCCCCGTCGGTGCTCCCAAGGTGACCTGGGGCGGCAACGCGAACCTCTCGACCGACTGGTTCGACGCGCAGCTCGCCACCTTCGGCGGCGCCGCCCCGACGCGCTTCGACGACGCCGACGGCAACCCCGTCGAGGAGATCGCGAGGCTCCAGCCGGACCTGATCCTCGCGACGAACTCCGGCATCACGAAGGACGAGTACGACAAGCTGAGCAAGCTCGCCCCCGTCGTCGCCTACCCGGGCGTCGCCTACGGCACGCCGTGGCAGGACTCGCTCGAGACGATCGGCAAGGCGCTCGGCCGCTCGACGCAGGCTGACGCCGTCGCGGCGAAGACCGTCGCGGCGCTCGACGCGGCAAAGGCGAAGTACCCGCAGCTCGCCGGCAAGACCTTCATCTACGGCTACGTCGCGCCGACCGACCTCTCGCAGATCGGCTTCTACACCCCGAGCGACCTGCGACCTCAGATGCTGACCGAGCTCGGCATGAAGAACGCGCCCGTCGTCGAGGAGAAGGCCAAGGGCTCCAAGGAGTTCTACCTGACCGTCAGCGCCGAGCAGGCCTCGACGCTCGAGGCCGACGTCTTCCTCACCTACATCACGGAGGACTCGGAGGTCGGTGTCATGACGAAGGACCCGCTCGTCGGACAGGTGCCGGCGATCAAGGCGGGTGCGATCGTGGCGACGAAGGACCAGAAGGTGGGGCTGACGATGAGCTCGCCGACGCCGCTGTCCATCCCGTACATGACCCGGCTCTTCGTGCCGCTCGTGGCGGCCGCGGCCGACAAGGCCGACGCAGCCTGATGGGCGCCACCCGGACCGCCGACCGGGAGGGGCTCACGGCCTCGGCCGAAGCGACCCTGCCGGCGGCCCCGTCGACCTCCGTGGGCGGGGGCCGCGGAGGTCGGAGCGGGGGAGCCGGGGGTGCGCGCCGCCGCACCCCCGCGCTCGCCGCCCTGCTCCTCGTGCTGCTCGTCGTGGCCGTCGTCGCCTCGATCGTGCTGGGTTCCAAGGCCATCCCGCTCGGCGACGTCCTCCAGGTGCTCACGGGGCACGGCGACACCGTTGCCGACCGCGGCATCGTCGAGGCCAGAGTCGCGCGCACCGTCGTGGGCGTCCTCGTCGGCGCGGCGCTCGCCCTCGCGGGTGCCGCGATGCAGGGGCTCACCCGCAACCCGCTCGCCGACCCCGGCCTGCTCGGCGTCAACGCCGGCGCCGGTCTGGCCGTCGTCGTCGCGATCTCGGTCTTCGGCGTCGGCTCGCTCAGCGGGTACGTCTGGTGGGCCATGGTGGGCGCGGGCCTCGCGGCCGTCCTCGTCCACGCGCTCGCGGGCCTCGGCGGGGGCGTGACGCCCCTGCGCCTCACGCTCGCCGGCGCTGCCGTCACGGCAGGCCTCGCCAGCTGGTCGTCGGGCCTGCTCGTCTCCAGCCGGCAGTCCTTCGACTCCTTCCGCTTCTGGCAGGTCGGCACCATCGGGGGGCGGGGGCTCGACCTCGTCGTCTCCGTGCTGCCGTTCTTCGCCGTGGGGCTCGTCGTCGTGCTCCTCGCCGTCCGCCGGCTCAACGCCCTCGCCCTCGGCGACGACCTGGCCCGCGGTCTCGGCGAGAACGTCCTGCTGGCCCGGGCCACCGTCGCCGTGGGTGTCGCCGTCCTCTGCGGTGCCTCGACCGCGCTCGCCGGGCCGATCGGCTTCCTCGGCCTCGTCGTGCCCCACGTCGCCCGTTTCGTCGTCGGCCCCGACCACCGTCGGATCATCCCGGTGTGCCTCGTCGCCGGGCCGACGCTGCTGCTCGCCGCCGACACGGTCGGCCGGCTCGTCGCCCAGCCGAGCGAGGTGCAGGCCGGCATCATGACCGCCGTCGTCGGCGTGCCCTTCTTCGTCGTGCTCGTGCGCCGGGGACGGATGGCGAGCCTGTGACCGTCGACGTGCGCACCCGTACCGCGGCTCAGGCCGGTGCCCACGGCGGGACGGTGGACGGTCCGGCCGACCTCGCGCGCGTCGTCCGGGCCCGGCGAGCTCCCGCGCGTCGGGTGCGCCTCGTCATCGCGGCCCTCGCCGTGGCCGCGGTCGCGGCCGTCCTCGTGCGCGTGCTCCTCGGGGACTACGTCGTCGCGCTCGCCGACCTGCTGCCCATCCTGCGTGGAGAGACGCTGCCGGACGCCCCGGGCGCCTCCTTCATCGTCATGGAGGCCAAGCTGCCGCGGGCCCTGATGGGACTCCTCGCGGGGCTGGCGTTCGGGGCCGCGGGGGCGATGTTCCAGACGACCCTGCGCAACCCGCTCGCGAGCCCCGACATCATCGGCATCAGCCTCGGCGCGTCCGCCGCCGCCGTCATCGCCCTGACGTTCCTCGACGCCCAGGGGCTCTGGCTTCCGGCGGCGGCCCTCGTCGGCGCGGTGGCGGTCAGCCTGCTCATGTATGCGGTGGGCCGCGGCACCGTCCTCGCCGGCCAGCGCACGGTGCTCGTCGGCATCGGCATCGCCGCGCTCCTGTCGAGCGTCATCCAGTTCGTCATGACGCGCACGTCGATCCAGGACGCCCAGGCGGCCCTCGTGTGGCTGACCGGGAGCCTCGCGCGCGCCACGTGGCCCGCCATCGGGCTGCTCGCGGCCGGGGTCCTCGTGCTGGCCCCCCTGCTCGCGGTGTGCGCCCGGTGGATGCGGCTCGCCGAGCTCGGGGACGACCTGTCGACGACCCTCGGGGCGCCCGCGGGCCGGGCTCGTCTCGGGCTCGTCGTGGCCGTGGCGCTGGCTGCCGTCGCGACGAGCGCCACCGGCCCGATCGCCTTCGTCGCCTTCCTCTCGGGTCCGGTCGCGCGCCGGCTCTGCGGTGGCCGGCCCTCCCTGTGGCCGGCCGCCCTCGTGGGCGCCGTCGTCGTCGTGCTGGCCGACTTCGCCGGCGACTACCTCATCCCCGACGTCAACCTCCCCGTCGGCGTCGTCACCGGCGCCCTCGGTGCCCCCCTCATGCTCGCGGTCGTCGTCACCGCGGGCCGAGCCGGAAAGGCCTGACATGACCTCCACGACCCTGGCCCGCACGAGGACGGACGGCGTCGCCCTGCAGGCCCGCGGACTGGCGCTCTCCTACGACGGTCGCCGGGTCGTCGAGGGGCTCGACCTCGACGTGCCGGCCGGCCGGGTCACGGTCGTCGTCGGGCCCAACGGCTGCGGCAAGTCGACGGTCCTGCGCGGCCTCTCACGCCTGCTACGTCCCGCCGAGGGCAGCGTCCACCTCGTCTCCGGCGGCCCCGGGGGGCCCGGCAGCACGGACGACGACGTGTGGTCGCTGCGACCCAAGGAGTTCGCCCGTCGCGTCGCGCTCCTCCCGCAGAGTCCGCCGGTGCCCGAGGGCATCACCGTCGTGGACCTCGTCGGTCGGGGCCGACACCCGCACCACACGCTGGTCCGGCGCTGGTCGGCGGCGGACGACGAGGCCGTCGTCCGCGCCATGCAGGCGACCGGGACCGTCGAGCTGGCCGAGCGACACGTCGAGGAGCTGTCCGGCGGCCAGCGACAGCGCGTCTGGATCGCCCTGACCCTTGCCCAGGAGACCGACGTCGTGCTCCTCGACGAGCCCACGACCTACCTCGACCTCGCCCACCAGGTCGACGTCCTGGACCTGTTGCGCGACCTCAACCGCAGCCGGGGGACGACCGTCGTCATGGTCCTGCACGACCTCAACCTCGCGGCCCGCTACGCCGACCACGTCGTCGCCCTGCGCGACGGCCGTCTCGTCGGCAGCGGCGCACCGGCCGACCTCGTCGACGAGGAGTTCGTGGCGGAGGTCTTCGGCCTCGGCTGCCGCGTCATCGCCGACCCCGTCACCGGTTCCCCGCTCGTCGTGCCCACCTCCACCCACCACCAGAGCGGACCCACCTCGTGACCACGACCACCGTCAGTCCCGTCCTGCTGCTCACCGCCGTCGTCCGCCGGGTCGAGCGACTCAGTCCGTCCTTCGTCCGGATCCGCTTCGGCGGCAACGGTTTCGAGCACCTCGGCCCCGAGGGGCCGACGCTCGACCAGCGCGTCAAGCTGCTCATCCCGTCGCCGGGGAAGCCGGCTCCGAGCATGCTCCTCGAACCCGACGGGTGGTATGCCGCGTGGCTCGCGCTCCCCGAGGCCGAGCGTGGGCACCTGCGCACCTACACCGCCCGCGCCGTGGAGGGGGAGGGTGACGAGCGCCAGCTCGTCGTCGACTTCGTGCTGCACGGTCACGGCATGCCCGCCACGCCCGGCGCGTCCGACGCGGCTGCGGGACCGGCGGGCACGTGGGCGGCGGCTGCGACCGTCGGCGACGAGATCGGCCTGCTCGCCCCCCGCCGCGGTCACGAACGCGCCTTCGGCGGGATCGAGTTCGAGCCGGGGACCGGGCGGCGTCTGTTGCTCGCTGCCGACGAGACGGCCCTGCCCGCCCTCGCCTCCATCGTCGAGTCCCTGCCGGCCGGCACTCGCGGCGTGGCGGTCGTGGAGGTGCCGGGCGCGGCGGACTTCCTCGACGTCCGCTTCCCGGCCGGGGTCCGGTGTCACTGGATCGCGCGGGGGTCCCACCCCCGGGGTGAGCAGACCCTCGCTGCCCTGCGGGAGTGCCTTGGCCTCGACGCGGACGCGCGTCCTGTCGCGGACCGTGGGCTGCTCGGACCGTCCGCCGACCTCGACGACGACGAGGTGTGGGAGACGCCGGCCTACAGCTCCTCGGGTGACGACGTCACGGCAACGGCCCGAGCGCGGCCCCGATCAGGCGGTGTCGACACGTATGCCTGGGTCGCCGGGGACTCCGACACGGTCAAGGCCTGTAGGCGCCTCCTCGTCGGCGAGGGTGGCATGCCCCGTCCGCAGGTCGCCTTCATGGGGTACTGGAAGCAGGGACGCGCCGGCTGACCAGCGCCCTCTCCACCACGCCCCGGACGGCGCGTCGCCGCGCGGCGCGCCGACCGGCATACGGCCGCTTGCGCTCGACGGGCCTCGGCAGGGGAGAATGCGCTGTGCGGCCACCGTCGTCCGCAGGTCGCCACGCCGTGGCGCCGCGGCGCTGCCGCGACCGAACGACGGAAGAAGGTCCATGGAGATCTGGCCGGGCAAGCCCTACCCACTCGGAGCGACGTACGACGGCTCGGGGGTCAACTTCGCCGTCTTCTCCGAGGTCGCCGAACGCGTCGAGCTCTGCCTGCTCGACGACGACCTCAACGAGACGCGCCTCGACCTGCCCGAGACGGACGGCTTCGTCTGGCACGGCTACGTGCCCTACGTGCAGCCCGGGCAGCGCTACGGCTTCCGCGTGCACGGGCCCTACGACCCCGCGAACGGTCACCGCTGCAACCCGAGCAAGTTCCTGCTCGACCCGTACGCCAAGGCCATCGAGGGCCAGGCCGAGAACGACCAGTCGCTCTACTCGTACACCTTCGGCGACGCCAAGGCCGCGACGACGACGAAGATCAACACCGACGACAACGTGCGCCACACGATGCACTCCATCGTCATCAACCCGTTCTTCGACTGGGGCGACGACCGCCCGCCGCGCCACGAGTACCACGAGACCATCATCTACGAGGCCCACGTCAAGGGCCTGACGATGCTCCACCCGGAGATCCCCGAGGAGATCCGCGGCACCTATGCCGGCATCTCGCACCCGGCGATGATCAAGCACCTGAGCGACCTCGGCATCACTGCCATCGAGCTCATGCCCGTGCACCAGTTCGTCCAGGACGCGCCGCTCGTCGACCGCGGCCTGTCCAACTACTGGGGCTACAACACCATCGGCTTCCTCGCCCCGCACAACGAGTACGCCGCCGGTGGCCAGCGCGGGCAGCAGGTGCTCGAGTTCAAGGCCATGGTCAAGGCGCTGCACGCGGCGAACATCGAGGTCATCCTCGACGTCGTCTACAACCACACGGCCGAGGGCAACCACATGGGCCCGACGCTGGCGTTCCGCGGGCTCGACAACAACAGCTACTACCGCCTCGTCAGCGACGATCTCAGCCACTACTACGACACGACCGGCACCGGCAACAGCCTCCTCATGCGCAGCCCGCACGTCCTGCAGCTCATCATGGACTCGCTGCGCTACTGGGTCACCGAGATGCACGTCGACGGCTTCCGCTTCGACCTCGCCGCGACCCTGGCCCGCCAGTTCCACGAGGTCGACAAGCTGTCGGCCTTCTTCGACCTCATCCAGCAGGACCCGGTCGTCAGCCAGGTCAAGCTCATCGCCGAGCCGTGGGACGTCGGCGAGGGCGGCTACCAGGTCGGCAACTTCCCGCCGCTGTGGACCGAGTGGAACGGCAAGTTCCGCGACACGGTGCGCGACTTCTGGCGCGGCGAGGGCGGCGCGCTCGGCGAGTTCGCTTCTCGTTTCACGGGATCCAGCGACCTCTACGAGCACTCGGGCCGCAAGCCGATCGCCTCGATCAACTTCGTCACGGCCCACGACGGTTTCACCCTGCGCGACCTCGTGTCCTACAACGAGAAGCACAACGAGGCCAACGGCGAGGGCAACAACGACGGCGAGAGCCACAACCGGTCGTGGAACTGCGGCGTCGAGGGGCCGACGAACGACCCCGAGATCCGCGACCTGCGCCTGCGCCAGCAACGCAACTTCCTCACGACGCTGCTCTTCTCCCAGGGCGTGCCGATGCTGCTGCACGGTGACGAGCTCGGCCGCACCCAGGGCGGCAACAACAACGGCTACTGCCAGGACAACGACATCTCGTGGATCCAGTGGGTCCTCGACGAGGACGACCAGAAGCTCCTCGTCTTCACGCAGTCGCTCGTCAAGCTGCGCCGCGAGCACCCGGTGTTCCGTCGCCGCCGGTTCTTCGCCGGCAACGCCGACCACGGCGGCGAGAGCGAGCTCGGTGACATCGCCTGGTTCACGCCCGAGGCGCAGCACATGGACGAGGAGGCCTGGAGCAACGGCCTCGCCAAGTCGCTCATGATCTTCCTCAACGGCTCGGCCATCCCCGAGCCGGACCCGCGCGGCCAGCAGATCCTCGACGACTCGTTCCTCGTGATGTTCAACGCCCACGACGAGCCGCTGACCTTCACCCTGCCCGACGAGGAGTACGGCGCGGAGTGGATCCCGGTCATCGACACGGCACTGCACGAGGTCGAGGCCAACCACCTCGACGCGACGTGGCAGATCCAGGTCCAGCCGCGCAGCATCGTCGTGCTGAGGTGCCCGCGCGAGATCGTCTCGCCGATCATCCCGGGCGTCACGGAGGAGGCCACCGCGTGAGGTATGCCAGCGCACCCGTCTCGACCCACCGGCTCCAGCTCGAACCGGACTTCACGCTCGACGACGCGGTCGCGCAGGTGAGGCACCTCGCGGCACTGGGGATCACGCATCTCTACCTGTCGCCGGTGCTGCAGGCCACGGCGGGCTCCAAGCACGGCTACGACGTCACCGACCACACGACGGTGGCCGAGGGGCTCGGCGGCGACGCCGCCTTCGAGCGGCTCGTCGAGGCGGCGCACGCGGCCGGACTCGGCGTCGTCGTCGACGTCGTGCCCAACCACATGACGACGCCGACGCCGCTCTCGCTCAACCGCCCGCTGTGGTCGGTGCTCCGCGAGGGCCGGCAGTCGGCATACGCCACGTGGTTCGACGTCGACTGGGACGCCCAGGACGGCCGCATCCTCATGCCGGTGCTCGGGGCCTCGCTCGACGAGGCGGTTGCGGCCGGGGAGATCTCCATCGCGGAGCACGAGGGCGAACCGGTCGTGCAGTACTACGACCACGTCTTCCCCCTCGCGCCCGGCACGGACCCGAGGCTGCCGATCGGTGAGCTGCTGGACGCGCAGCACTACCGCCTGGCGTCGTGGACCGTCGGCGACTCCGAGCTCAACTACCGCCGCTTCTTCGACGTCACCTCGCTCATCGCCGTGCGGGTCGAGGAGCCCGAGGTCTTCGACGCGACCCATGCACTGCTCGTCGACGGGATCCGCTCGGGTGCCATCGACGGCCTGCGGATCGACCACCCCGACGGCCTCGCCGACCCCGAGGGCTACCTCGAGCGGCTCGGTGCTGCCACGGGCGACGCCTGGGTCGTCGTCGAGAAGATCCTCGAGGGGGAGGAGCCGCTGCCGCACGCGTGGCGCACCGCCGGCACGACCGGCTACGACGCCCTGCTGCGCATGAGCGGGCTCTTCGTCGACCCCGCCGGGGCGGCCCCGCTCGACGACCTCTCGACCGAGCTGCTCGGCGAGCGGCAGGACCTTGGGGCCATCGTCACCGAGTCGAAGCGATGGGTCGTGCAGGTCATGCTCGCCACCGAGGTGAGCCGGCTCATGAGGCTCGTCGCCCGCGCGCGCCCGGACCTCGAGGAGGCCGCCGCGCGGGAGGTGCTCGAGGCGATGCTCGTCGGGATGGACCGCTACCGCGTCTACGTCCGGCCGGGAGTCCCCGCTGCGAGCGAGGACGCGGCCGAGCTCCGGTCGGCCGCCGCACGTGGTGCGAGGAGCGCCTCAGGTGCCCTGGACGACGCGGTGGTCCAGGGCCTCGTCGGGCTCGCCCTCGGCGAGGGAGACGTCCGGGACGACGCGGCGCGCGACGAGTTCGTCGTGCGCTTCCAGCAGACGTGCGGTCCGGCCATGGCCAAGGCGATCGAGGACACGGCCTACTACCGCTACGTCCGGCTCGTCGGGCTCAACGAGGTCGGCGGCGACCCGACGCAGGTGGGCCTTCCGACCGCGGAGTTCCACTCGTTCGCGCAGGACCTGCTCGCGCAGTGGCCGCAGTCGATGACGACGCTCTCGACCCACGACACCAAGCGTGCCGAGGACGTGCGGGCGCGGCTCTTCGTGCTCGCCGAGCGGCCCGAGGCGTGGGCGACCTGGGTGCGGGCGGCTCGAGAGATCGCTGCACCGGTGCGGGCCGCCGAGCTCGACGCGCTGACCGAGTACTTCCTCTGGCAGACCGTCGTCGGCGCCTGGCCGATCAGCGAGGAGCGGCTGCAGGGCTACGCGCTCAAGGCGATTCGCGAGTCGAAGCTGCACACGCGGTGGACCGACCCGAACGAGGCCTACGAGGCCGCGGTCGAGCGGTTCGTCTCGGGCGTCGTCACGACACCCGAGATCGTGGCGCACGTCGAGGCCTGGGTCGGCTCGACGGAGCGCGAGACACGCGCCAACGTGCTGGGCCAGAAGCTCGTCCAGCTGACGATGCCGGGCGTGCCCGACGTCTACCAGGGCACCGACCTCGTCGACCTGTCGCTCGTCGACCCCGACAACCGGCGGCTCGTCGACTACGACGACCGTCGCGACCGGTTGGCGCGTCTCGACGGCGGCGGCTCCCCGGCGGACCTCGACGACGAGAAGCTCCTCGTCACGACAGCCGCCCTGCGCACGCGTCGTGAATGGCCCGAGTGCTTCACCGGTGAGGACGCGACGTATGTCCCTGTCGTGACCGGCTCCGAGCACGTCGTCGCCTTCGGGCGGGGCACGGGCGAGGACGTGGAGGTCGTGACCGTCGTGACGCGTCTCGCCGGTCGGCTCGCCGACAGCGGGGGTTTCGGGGACGCAGCCCTCGACCTGCCCGAGGGACCATGGTCCGACGTCGTCTCCGCGCGCACCTTCGACGGGGGACCCACGCCGTTGGCCGACCTCGTCGGCGACGGCGCCCTGCCCGTCGCGCTGCTCGTGCGGGTACGGGACGAGTCATGACCTCCGACATGCTCAGCGTCTGGGCCCCATCAGCGTCCAGGGTCGACGTCGTCGTCGCCCGTGTCGACGGGTCCGGCGCGGAGCCGACCTCGGCGGCGCAACGGCACGCCATGACGGCCGGCGACGACGGGTGGTGGACGTGGGCGCGTCCGGACGACGTCACCCTGGACTACGCGTTCAGCATCGACGGCGGCGACCCGCGGCCCGACCCGCGCAGCGCCTGGCTGCCGCACGGCGTCCACGCCGCGAGCCGCACCTTCGACGCGGCGGCGCACCGTTGGGGAGACGGTGAGTGGCGTGGCACCCGTGACGGCCGTGGCGTCCTCGGCGGCGTCCTCTACGAGCTGCACATCGGGACGTTCACGCCGGAGGGCACCTTCGACGCAGCCATCGCCCACCTCGGGCACCTCGTCGACCTCGGCGTCGACGTCGTCGAGGTCATGCCCGTCGCCGCCTTCGGCGGTACGCACGGCTGGGGCTACGACGGGGTCGCGCCGTATGCCGTGCAGCAGGCCTACGGCGGACCGGCCGCCTTCCAGCGCTTCGTCGACGCGTGCCACGGTCGTGGCCTCGGCGTGTGCCTCGACGTCGTCTACAACCACCTCGGTCCCACCGGCAACTACCTCGCCGAGTTCGGGCCCTACTTCACCGATACCCACACGACGCCCTGGGGCCCGGCCGTCAACCTCGACGCCGACGGCAGCCACGAGGTGCGGCGCTGGGTCGTCGACAACGCCCTCCGGTGGTTCCGCGACTTCCACGTCGACGCCCTCCGGCTCGATGCCGTGCACGAGCTGCGCGACGCGTCGGAGCCGCACATCCTCGCGCAGCTCTCCGACGAGACCGCTTCTCTCGCAACAGAGCTCGGGCGACCGCTCGACCTCATCGCCGAGAGCGACCTCAACGACGCCATCATGGTGACGCCCACCGTCGAGGGCGGTCGCGGCATGACGGCCCAGTGGGACGACGACATCCACCACGCGCTCCACGTCGCCCTCACCGGGGAGACGCAGGGGTACTACGCCGACTTCGCCGGCAGCAACGAGGCGTGGCCCGAGGGCGGCTCGATCTCGGTGCTCGCCAAGACGCTCACCGACGCGTTCCTCCACGACGGGCGCCTCTCCACCTTCCGCGGCGAGGTCTGGGGCGCACGGGTCGACCCGGAGGTGCGTTCAGGGCACGAGTTCCTCGCCTACCTCCAGACCCATGACCAGGTCGGCAACCGTGCCACGGGCGACCGCATCAGCGACCAGGTCTCGCCCGGTCAGCAGGCGATCGGTGCCGCCCTCTACCTGCTCTCCCCGTTCACGGCGATGGTCTTCATGGGAGAGGAGTGGCGAGCGAGCACCCCATTCGCCTTCTTCACCTCCTTCGAGGAGGAGTGGCTGGCCGAGGCCGTGCGTACGGGCCGGCGTGCCGAGTTCGCCGCTCACGGGTGGAACGAGGCCGACGTCCCCGACCCGCAGGACCCGGCCACCCGGGCGCACAGCGTTCTCGACTGGAGCGAGCCGAACGCTCCGGGACACAACGAGATGCTCCACTTCTACCGCGAGCTCATCAAGGTGCGGCGCACGCAGCCCGACGTCGCCTCCGGCGACCTGCGCGGCACGTCGGTGACCTACGACGAGGACGCCCGGTGGCTCATCATGTCGCGCGGGTCCGTCCACGTCGTCGCCAACCTCGCCGGGCGCGCCGGCGTCGTCCCGTTCGCGGGCGAGGTCGAGCACGTGCTCGCGTCGTGGGGCCGATCGCCGATCGTCGACTCCCACGGGGTCAGGCTGGACGGCCACGACGTCGCGGTCCTGCGCACAGCCGTCTGACCTCACCCCCACTCGAGTGGCCGTGACGTCACAGTGGTCCCACCACGCTCCCCGCTCGAGTGGCCGCGACGTCACAGTGGCCCCACCACGCTCGCCGCTCGAGTGGCCGCGACGTCACAGTGGTCCCATGCCTACCTGGTGCACGTGGGGCCACGAGGCCACTCGACTGTGAGGGCTCGCTCGAGCCGGCGAGCGGGCGGGCGAGCGGGCGAGCAGCGAGGGGGAATGGCCCGCCCAAGGCGAAGGAGTGCGGCGGCGTGCGCGTCTGCGAGGCGATGTGCTGAACGGGCGGGCTGCCCGTCCTCCGGGGCGGAGCCGACCTCGTGTGTCAGGACTCCTTGACGCGGACCATGCCCTCCGGGGCGGAGCCGACCTCGTGTGTCAGGACTCCTTGACGCGGACCATGCCCTCCTGGGCCGTCGTGGCGACGAGGGTGCCGTCCTGGCTGAAGATCTCGCCGATGGACAGGCCACGGCCGCTCACGGCCGACGGCGACTGCTGGGCGTAGAGCAGCCACTCGTCGAGGCGCACGTCGCGGTGGAACCACATGGAGTGGTCGAGGCTCGCGACCCGCAGGCGACGGTCGGTCCAGACGAGGCCGTGCCGGCGCAGCACCGGCTCGAGCAGCGAGTAGTCGCTGGAGTAGGCGAGGACGGCGGCGTGCAGCAGCGGGTCGTCGGGGAGCCGGTCGATGGCCCGCATCCACACGTGGTTCGTCGCGACCTGTTCGGGCCCGGCGTCGAGGAACATGTTGCTCTCGACGGGTCGCAGCTCGATCGGGCGCGACTCGGAGATGTGCCGGGCGCCGGGGTGGTCGACCCCGCGGAAGGCGTCGGCGAGGGACGTGAGCCCGTCGGGTCCGGCGACCTGGGGCATCGCGTTCTGGTGGTCGAGACCCCCGGCACGCTCCTGGAACGAGCAGACCATCGACATGATCGGCGCGCCCTTCTGGACGGCGTGGACCCGGCGCGTCGAGAACGAGTTGCCGTCACGCATCTCCTCGACGGCGAAGCGGATCGGCAGGGTGTCGTCGCCCGGACGCATGAAGTAGCCGTGGAGCGAGTGGATCGGTCGTGCACCGTCGCCGTCGTTGAGGTCGCGCACGGTGATGCCGGCGGCCATGACGCACTGGGCGAGGACTTGGCCACCGAAGACGCGCCCGTGGGGCATCTTCTGGCTGCGACCCTCGAAGACGCGGGCGGACGACGCGCCGATCGACTCGGCGGCGTCACGTCCCTGGACGTCGGTGACGGCGATCTGCGCGGTGCCGACGTCGCGGAGGGTCAGCACCTCGATGAGGTCCTCGAGCGGGGGCAGCGGGCGCGGTTCGGCGGGGGCGTCGGCACTCACAGGTCGACCCTAGTGGCCCCGGGCGAGTGCTCGCTGCGACCCCCGACCCGCGTCACGCCTCCATCGCCAAGGCCATCGGCAGGACGGCCGGCGCGCCGGCCTCGCGCAGGAGCCCGGCACAGACGGTGAGCGTCCACCGTGAGTCGCTGACGTCGTCGAGGAGCAGCACCGGACCCGGGACGCCGCTCAGCGAGGCCGCGAGCTCGGAGCCGACGGCGAGCCGACCCCACACGTTGGCGAGCCGGAAGGCGCTGTTGCCGCCGGGCTCGCCGACCGGCCCGCCCTCGACGAGGTCGAGCGCCCCGAGGTAGGGGAGACGTCCGAGCTGTCCGAGGCCGGTGGCGAGCGACTCGACAAGCATCGGGCGCCGACGCGACGGCACGGAGACGATGGCGGTTGGCCGCTCCTGCCAGCCCCACCCGGCGAGCACGTCGACGCAGGCGCGGACGACCTCGGCCGGGACCTCCCGGTCCTCACCGCGGAGCAGCTCGCGGAGCCGCTGGCCCCACCCGAGGTCGCTGAGGCGGGCGACGGCTCGCCCCTCCTGCATCGACACCGAGGGTGCGATCCTGCCCTTGAGGGGGACTCCCAGGCGGTCCATGCCCGACGGCCACTGCGCACGCGACTCGAGCACGACGCCGGGGCGCTCGAGGCGCGACCGGGCGGTGTTGACGGCGGCTTCGGGGATCGTCGTGTCGAACCAGGGCTGGGTGCACCGGTCACAGCGACCACAAGGCTCGGCCGAGTCGTCGTCGAGAGTCTCCTGCAGGAAGGCCATGCGGCAGCGGTCGGTGCGTTCGTAGTCGACCATGAGCTGCTGCTCGCGCTCACGGGCCTCGGAGACGCGGCCGTAGCGTTCGGCGTCATAGGTCCACGGCTGTCCGGTGGCGGTCCATCCTCCGGGCACGCGGTGGACGGCGCCGTCGACGTCGAGGACCTTGAGCAGCAGCTCGAGGCGCGTGCGGCGCACGTCGACGATGGACTCGAGGGCCACCGTGGACAGCGCCTTGGGGGACTCGGACAGTGCGCGGATGACGGCGTCGGCCTGGTCCTGCCTGGGCATGGACGCGGAGGCGAAGTAGCGCCAGATGTCCTTGTCCTCCGGCCCGGGCATGAGCAGGACGTCGGCGCGCTCCGTGGCTCGGCCGGCTCGACCGACCTGCTGGTAGTAGGCGACCGGCGACGAGGGGGCCCCGAGGTGCAGGACGAAGCCGAGGTCGGGCTTGTCGAAGCCCATGCCGAGGGCCGAGGTGGCGACGAGGGCCTTGACCTCGTTGTCGCGCAGGGCCTCCTCGAGCCGGATCCGCTCGGAGGGCTCGGTGCGTCCGGTGTAGGCGGCGACCTGGTGTCCCGCCTCGCGCAGCGCGACCGCGACGTCCTCCGCGGCGGCGACCGTCAGGGCGTAGACGATGCCCGACCCCTGCAGCTCACCGAGGTGCGCGATGAGCCAGGCGAGGCGCTGCTCGGGTGCCGCGAGGGGCAGCACGCCGAGCCGAAGGGACGCCCGGGCGAGCGGGCCGCGCAGCGTCAGGACGTCACGCCCGCCGGCGCCGAGCTGCTCGACGACGTCGGTGACGACCCGAGCGTTGGCGGTGGCCGTCGTCGCGAGGACGGGAGTGCGCTCGGGCAGCGTCGTCAGCAGGTCGCGGATGCGCCGGTAGTCCGGGCGGAAGTCGTGACCCCAGTCGCTGATGCAGTGGGCCTCGTCGACGACGAGGAGACCGCACGACTCCGCGAGCGCAGGGAGCTGCTCGTCGCGGAACCGGGGGTTGTTGAGGCGTTCGGGGCTGACGAGCAGCACGTCGACCTCGCCACGCGCGAGCGCGCCGGACACGGCGCCCCACTCGTCGGCGTTCGTCGAGTTGAGGGTGACGGCCTTGATGCCGGCTCGCTCGGCGGCCGCGATCTGGTCGCGCATCAGGGCGAGGAGCGGGCTCACGATGACGGTCGGCCCGGCACCCTCGGCTCGACGCAGCGCGGTGGACACGAAGTAGACCGCGGACTTGCCCCACCCCGTGCGCTGCACGACGAGCACGCGCCGTCGTCCGGCGACGAGCTCGTTGACCGCCTCGAGCTGACCGTCGCGGAAGTCGACGTCGTCGCGGCCGACGAGGCGCCGGAGCGCGGTCGTCGCGCGCTCGCGCAGGTCGGGGTCGACGTCGGCAACGGGGGGAGCGGCGGGGGGTGACGTCATGGCACCCAACCTACGGGGCGCCAGCGACCGGGCCGACCGGCATACCCCGTGGCTGTGGACCGACGGCCGGTCCACGGGGGGGATGTGGACGAGGCCGCGCCCGCGCGGCTGGAAGGATGGGGGCATGACGGAGACGGAACCGCAGACCACGCCGTATGCCGCGCACGTGTCGCTGCGCTGGTCCGACATGGACGCGTACGCGCACATCAACAACGTGCAGTTCCTGCGCCTGCTCGAGGACGCGCGCGTCATCGCGTTCCGCGACTGGTTCGACGGCGGGGGAGCGGGAGACAAGACGATGCTCGACGAGGGCGTGCTCGTGTCGCGCCACGAGATCGAGTACCGCCGCCCCCTCGGCTTCCGGCACGCACCGGTCGAGATCCAGATGTGGGTCTCGCGGGTCGGGGGTGCGGGCTTCGACGTCGCCTACATCGTCACCGACCCCGACGACGTCGGTGAGGGCGAGCGGCCCGTCTACGCCGTCGCCGAGACCGAGCTCGCCCTCTACGACTTCGCGAGCGAGTCGCCGAGGCGCATGCGACCCGACGAGCGTGCATCGGTGCAGTCCCACGTCGGTGCCCCCGCACCCTTCCGGAGGCGACGTCGATGACGGGCACGCCGCAGATCGACTTCGGCGACCAGCGAGGGCTCGCCGACCTCGGCACCTACCTCGCGCGCGCGGGCCGCGCCAACCCCGACGGCGCCGTGCGCCTCCAGGTGCTCGGCACCCTCCTCGTCACCACGGTCGCGGTCATCGAGGGCACCGGTCTCATGGGGGACGGCACGGTGCTCGGCATGCGCGTCGTGACGATCGCGCCGTCCGACGCGGTCGACACCACCGTGTCGTTCGCGTCGGTCAGCGACCGACTCGCCCGCGACGGTGCGGGTGCGGTCCTCAGCGTCCCGCCGACGACCGTCCGCGCGCCATGGAGCGGGCTCACCCCTCCACGGGACGGATGGGAGCCAGTCGGTCAGCTCGACGGTGAGGTCATCGACTCCATTGCGCGCCAAGGCATCTCGCAGGTCGCAGAGGGCACTCCAGAGAATGCCGGGGGTCACGCGGTCGACGCTCTCCGGCGGCGCACCTGGGGCACGATGAGCGACACCGTGCCGCCCATCGCGGCAGGACTCGCGTTCGGCGCGCACGTGCTCGGCTTCACGGCGCCGGGCGAGCCGGCGTCGATCGCGGCCCACGGCCGCTGGACGCGTCTCAGCACGTCGCGGGGGCACGTCCTCGTCCGCTGACCCGATGGCGTATGCCGTCCGCTGCGGCTGACGTCTCCGCCAGGTCGCGCCGTGGTGCAGGACCGGCGCTCAGGCGCGACCGGTCCAGGCGCCGCGCTCGACGAGGACCTCCTTGAGCACGTCGATGCGGTCGCTGACGAGCCCGTCGACACCGAGGTCGAGCAGGCGCCGCATCTCGTCGGCGTCGTCGATGGTCCAGACGTGGACCTGCTTGCCGAAGCGGTGGGCCGTGTCGACGAGGCGCCGGGTCACGACCGGCACCGAACGCCCTCGCAGCGGGACCGACGGCGGCACCTGGAAGACGTCCGCCGGGGTGCGGAAGACCGCGGTGAGCGCGCCGGGCCCGAAGCGCGCCAGGGCGGTGCCGACCTGAGCCGCAGCGGTCGCGACGGTGCCCCGCGACAGACGGCGGAAGTGCGAGATGTTGCGCTGGGAGAAGGAGCCGACGCAGACCTGGTCGTGCAGGCCGCGCTCCTCGATGATGCGCCAGAGCGGCTCGGCCGTGCCGGGCGCCTTGAGGTCGATGTTGAGGTTGACCTCCGGCCACGCGTCGAGCACGTCGGTGAGCAGCGGCACATGGCCACCGTCGCCGACCTCCGCATGTGAGACCTCCGACCAGGGCAGGTCGCGGATGCGTCCGCGGGCGTTGCTGACCCGGTCGAGCCTCGTGTCGTGGAATGCGACGAGCTCCCCGTCACGGGTGACGTGGACGTCGGTCTCGAGGTGGGTGTAGCCGAGGTCGACGGCGTTGCTGAAGGCGGTCATGGTGTTCTCGAGGCCGACGTTCGGCGCATAGAGCGACCCGCCTCGGTGGGCGAGTGCCACGGGCGTGTGTGCGAGGTAGGCCCGCGTCGTCACCATGTCTCCGAGGCTATCCGCCTGTGTGGTGGTCACGTCGGACCACCACGTCCGTCTGCCTCGTGCGCGACGGGTCAGTCACTCCTGCCGCGCTCGCGGAACTCGATGTCACGAGCCTCAAGGTAGGAAACCCAGCGCGCCTCGATCCCCTCGGGTCCCGGAGCCTGCCCCTCTGGCGCGGGGAGGAAGGGAACGAAGTTCTCGATCTCCTCGGGATAGTCGAAGTCGGCGTAGATTCGCTCGATCTCGGACATCGGATTGCCGGAGGCGTTGCGTCCTTCGAAGGCGAGGAGCAGCACGAGGTAGAGCCAGATCCTGCTGGCCTCGGTGCCGTCGACCGCATGTCGTTCCTCGACGTCGGAGATCAATGGCTCCACGCGGTCGAGCTCGTCGGCGAGCAGCAGACTGAGCGCGTCGAGGGCGGGATCGGGCGAGCCTCCGTCGGAGATCGACCGCTCGGCGAGGTGGACGACGGCGGCCTCGTCCACGAACCGCAGGCGAAAGCCACGAGCCAGCTCAGCGGGCGTCAGCTCGACGTGCTCTGCGACGAAGTCGGCCGCCATCGGTGTCCGGATTTCGTGACTCATGGCTTGATGGGCACCCCGTTGATCTTTCCGTCTCGGACGAACAGCTGATGAGTGAGGTGGTCCCCGTCGAGGATCCATTCGAACCGGCCGGGCACCCCGTTCACGCTACCGGGCATCTGGATGAGCGTCCGTCGTCGCCCGTCCCCGCCGAGCAGGGGGAACACGCTTGCGCGCTCGCCTATGTCGTCGATCACCCAGGAACCGGCGCGATGCCACGGATCGGCCTTCTGCGCCGACCCCGTCAGCGGCGCGTCGCGTACTCGAGTCTCCGCATCGGCGGGCGAAGGCTCCCACGGTTGCGCCCGCCCGGGGACGACATGGGTCCGGTCGAGAGGGCCCGTGTGCTGTCTGAGGCGGTCCGTGGCCGAGCTCGCGCTGCTGCTTGCGCCGTCCTTGACGGCGGCGTCGAACGCGGCCCGGATCTCGGCGTCCCGAGCCGCCCGCAGGTCGGCGACCGTCGGGAGGAGAGGAGCGCGGCCGGCCCCGAGTCGGATGGCCGGGAGCACGTCGGTGCAGTCTCCGGTGATCGCCTCGATGCGGGCGACCAGCTCCGCGCGACGACCGTCGTCGAGCTCGGTCTGGGCCAGCTCCACGTGGGAACGGACGAGGGCGATGACGAGGTCGTCGGTCGACGTGCGCATCGTCCCGCCGTCGACGTAGGTGTGCACCGTCGCGACCAGGCCGCTGACGCCCCTGCGTCGGACCTCGGCGATGACGTGACCGGCCTCGGCGAGCGACTGCCACGCCGAGCGGTTCAGCGCGTCCTGGCGTCGGGCGACGGCCACGAGCGACGCGGACGCCGCCTGGTCGAGAAAGCCCACCCGCACGACGTCGCGACTCACGTCGCCCCCGCGTTCCACGGTCTCCCGCGCCGCCCCGAGCTCGCGGTCGACGAGTCGCTGGTAGGCGACACCAGTGTCCTTGGCGCGCAGGCCCATGCCCGTGTCGAGCGCCAGGGCGCCGACGACTCCGGTCAGCTCCGGACCGTCGAGCCACGGCTGCATACCGTGTGAGGTCGCGACGGCATAGCCCGAGGCAGGCTCCGAGCCCAGCATCGGCGCCCGGAGAGCGCGGTCGACGTTCTCGCGCATCGCCGAGAACCAGTCGACGACGAGGTGCTCCACGGGCGCCGTCGCCCCGGCGTAGATGCGCGTCGTCGACGCCTCGAGCATCGCGTGCGCGCTCGTGCGCGAGACCTCGAGCATCACCCGCGCGCGGGTCTCGGCTGCTCCCTCGTCCGTGGACGTCGCGACGCTCGTGAGAAGCCGCACGAGGTCGGTGTCGGTCGACAGCCGGAGATCAGGGTGGCTCTCGATCCCGTTGGCCTCGTGGGTGACCCATCGACGCACGAGGTGCTCACCGAGGGTGAGGCGGTCGCCCCGTGCGTTGGACAACGCACCCCCGGCGGTCGGCGACCCGGGCAGCGGCTCGGCCAGCAGAGCCGACTGCTCCACGGGGTCGTTGCCGACCTGACCGAGCAGCACGTGCACCGGGTCACCGGTGAGCGTGCCGTCGTCGTACCACGAGGCGAAGGCCGCCCCGGCGTCGGCGAGCAGCGTCGTCCCGTGCGTCAGCGCGACGTCGGCGTCGCGGGTCCCGGCGATCTCCGCGGTGGCTGCCGCGGCGGCCGCGCGTCGTGCGAGCCCGGGCGGGAGCCGGCGGTCGTCGCCGGCGGACCGGGCCCCCGAGAGCAGCTGGCCCAGCAGCCACGCCCCGGTCGCCCTGCCCCCGCCCACCGGGTCGACGTGAACCGTGTCGACACCGGCGACGAGGTCGTCCGCGAGCAGGGCGGCACTCGACGCCAGCTGGGCACGAGTCCGCGGGTCGGTCCCGGTGGGCGCTGCGTGGCTCGTGGCCGTGATGACGAGCGAACCGAACGCGCCCAGGAGATCGCGCACCCTGTCGACGCGGGCACCCGATGCGCTCCGGGTCACACCGGCGGCCATGAGGAGCCGGGCGAGCCCGTCGGGACCGAGCTCCGACAGCAGCGCCTGCGCGTAGACCGGGTCGTCGACTCGTGCCCGGACACGGCTCACGACCTGCGCGGTGCTCCCGTCGCCCGTCGCGCGCGCTGCCCCCACCGCGGTCAGGGCCCGGCGCACGAGGAGGCTGTCGGCGAGCGCGGCGTCACGTGACACGCGTGCGGTCACGACGCCATCCGCGAACCACAGGCCACCCGTGACGGCAGACCGCACCCGCTCCGCACCGGCCACCGTGCCGGACGGGAGCGTCACGTCGGTGGCGCCGGCCACGAGCCCCGCACCACGTCGTGCCGCCGCGCGCAGGTCGTCGAGGACGCCGGCGTACGTGCGGCTCAGCCGGCTGCGGCCTACCGCCTGCTCCGAGCGGGCTTGCTCCGTCGCCAGCAGTCCGACGGCGCCCGTCGGGTCGGGCAGCGCCGCGACACGCAGGAGAGCCAGCGCGTGCTCGGTGTCGAGTGCGTCCCACTGACGCTGCAACGAGCGAACGCGCGCCTGGGCGTGGTCGAGCGCGGTGGCATACGTGAGCAGGGACCGGGACGCGACGGGCAGCGCGCCGACCACGCGACGCGCCCGGACGCCCAGCTCGTCGGCCTCCGAACAGGCCGCGGTCGCGGCGTCCCCGGTCCAGACGGCTGCGAGCCGCGTCCCCAGCGTCCCGCGCACGGTGGCCGTCGAACGGGCTCGAGATGCGGCCCGGTCGAGCGAGCGCGCGGCCGCTCGGAGGCCTGCGACGTCACCCCTCGGTAGCGGGAGCGCGACGTCGCCGGGGATCGTCACGGACGCGTGACCGGTCTCGTGGACGCGACTCACGACGCCGCTGCGTTGGTCGGATCACCAAGAGCCACAGCGCTGCTCGTGGTCACTCCGGCGAACTGGGCGGTGACGAACAGCTCCGCCGCCCGTGCCTCGAGCGTCGACCGGTCGAGCCGGCCGCCGAGCGCGTCGGCCGCGTCGGCGACGGCATCGAGGGCGTGGGTGTGGACGACGCGGAACCGCTCGAGCGCGACCCTCAGGACGTCACCCTCGTCACCCAGCGAGGCCAGCCCACCAGAGGTCGACGCGCCCACGAGTGACGCGCACTCGCGCAGCTCGGCGGGGTCGTGCGCCAGCGCGAGCCGCTCACGGGACACCCCGTGGGCGTCGATGGCGTAGCGCGTCATGTCCTCGACCGTAGGAGAGCCGCGCGTGCCCCCTCGGCCGTCATCCACAGGCCCGGGTATGCCGTGACGAGCGCGTCCCGGGGCAGGCGCAGGACTCGTGGCCGGTGGCCGACACGACGTGTCCCGCCGGACGTCCTGATCGGACAAAGAGGGCAATCCGCCTTGTCCGCCGTTCCGGCACGCCCATACGGTGGCCCGGCCAGACGACCACCCCCCAGCGTCGGGGGAGAAGGAGCGCCAACCATGTCCCATCCCAGTTACCGGAGGAGGCGGGCCGTCGCGCTCGTGGCCGTCGGCCTCCTCGCAGCGAGCTCGGGGGCGACGGCTCTCGCCGAGGGCCATCCGGCCGTCCCCCCGCACCACCGGGAGGTGCTGCCCCTGACGCAGTACGTCGACCCGTTCATCGGCACGGCGGTCTCTGCCACGAGCGGCTACGCCGGGAACAACAACCCCGGCGCCAAGGTCCCCTTCGGCTTCACGAACTTCGGCCCCGACATGCCGCGGACGAACTTCAACGGGTCCGGCGGCTACCTCAACCCGCCCGAGGCGCCCACGGGACGCATCAACTTCTTCAGCCTGACGCACCTCAATGGTGTGGGCTGCCCCGGGCAGGGAGCTGTCGGCATGATGCCCGCCTCGACGCCCACCGCCGTCGCATCGAGCACGGGCGTCCCGACGGGTGTCGGCTTCCACACCGAGACGGAGTCGGCGTCACCCGGCTACTACGGCGTGACGATGGACAACAAGGTCAAGGTCGACCTGACGGCGACGACCCGCACGGGCATGGCGCAGCTGACCTACCCGGACGCCGGCTCCGGCTACTTCTCCATCGACACCAGGCTCAACGGGAACAGCAACCGCGCCACCGAGGCCGGCAAGATCACGTCGGACCACGTGTCGCTGACCGTGAGCAGCTCCGGGCGGGTCCTGTCCGGCACGTCGGTCGCCCCGGCGTTCTGCACCCCGTACGGCACGCCGTACAACTCGCCGGTCCACTTCTACGCGGAGCTCGACCGTCCGCTGACCCACGCCGCCGAGCCCGGCGTCAACACCGTCCGCGACGGGGCCGCCCTGCTGCACTACGACCTGCCCGCCTCGGACCCGACCCTGACGATGCGGGTCGGGATCTCCGCGGTCAGCGTGGCCAACGCCGAGCGCAACCTCCACGCCGAGAACGCCCGGAACAGCTTCGAGCAGACCCGCCGGGCCGCCGACGCCGCCTGGAACGCGCGGCTCAACACGATCCAGGTCGACCGTGCGGCAGACCCCACGACGCTCACGCCCGGGCAGCGCGACGGGCTCGTGAAGTTCTACACGGCGCTCTACCGGGTCTTCGGCTCGCCCACGGTCTACTCCGACGTCAACGGGGACTTCCGCAGCATGAAGGCCGGGCGGCCCCTCGCCACCGGTGTCGACACGACGGGCGGGATCGAGCAGCGACCCGTCGCCAACGTGGCGGACTACGCGTACACCCGCCCGGACGGCAGCACGGGTGGCTACGGCACGCACTACAGCAGCTTCTCCCTGTGGGACACCTACCGCTCCCAGGCCCAGCTGCTCGCACTGCTCGCGCCCAAGGAGTCGAGCGAGATGATGCAGTCGCTCGTCGTGGACGCCGAGCAGTGCGGTGCCTTCCCGCACTGGGTCGACGCGAGCGACGACTCGACCCCCATGGCCGGCGACAACGCCCTTCCGGTGCTCGCGGGCGTCTACTCCTTCGGGGCCAGGGACTTCGACGTCAGGAACGCGGCCCGACTGGTGAAGCAGTCCGTCTTCGACCAGAGCAGCACGTGCAACGCGAACAAGAGCATGAGCAGCTCCGAGCAGTACCTCCGCGACGGCTACTACCCGAGCCCGGAGTGGTCCTCGAGCAACATCGAGCGCTGGAACAGCGACCGTGCCGCCGCGGCCTTCCTCGCCGAGATCCCGCAGTCCGTGCGTACCGACCCGAGTGTCGACGTCACCCAGTCCGACCTCGACACGCTGGTGGACCGGACGGGCTGGTGGCGTCACATCTTCGACGCGGACCACGGCCGCATCGCGACGCGCGCCGCCCCGACGACCCCGGGAACGCCGGGGGCGCTCCAGCCCGGCACCTTCCACGAGTCGACGGAGCCGAACTACTTCTGGTCGTTCGGCTACGCGTGGACCGACCTCATCAGGGCGATCGGCGGCAAGGAGCAGGCGGTCGCACGCCTCGACCGGCTCTTCTCCATCGACGCCTCCCTCTCGACGGTGCCGACGATGCAGCAGCTCAACGGAGGCCAGGACTCCGAGACCTTCTACATGGGCAACGAGATGGGGTTCAACGCCCCGTGGGCGTACAACTGGGCCGGCGCGCCGGCGTCCACGCAGTACATCGTGCAGAAGCTCATGGACGTGACGTTCGGGACCGGTCGGGACGGCCTGCCCGGCAACGACGACATGGGAGCCCTGTCGAGCTGGTACGTCTTCGCCGCCCTCGGGATGTACCCGACGGTCGGCTCGTCGTCCGGGCTGGCGCTGTCCACGCCCCAGTTCCCGGGCGTCACGATGTGGTTGCGCAACAAGGCGGTTCGCATCACCACCGACCGTGACGCGGCGTCGTCGCCCTTCATCGCCGGCATGACCGTCGACGGCGCGACCCACCCGGGCTCGTGGCTGCCGCTGCGCTCCGTCAGGAACGGCGCCGACGTGAGGTTCGCGCTGGCGCCCCGGCCGACGACCTGGGCGTCGGCGGACTCCCTGACCCCACCGTCGGGCGCCACCGCCGACTACACCCGGTCGACGGGGTCCGGGCCCGGGCGCCGGTGACCTGACCGGCGCCGCAGGTCGCGAGCACGTATGCCGTGAGGCCCCCGTCCAGCAGGACGGGGGCCTCACGCGCGAGCGGGTCGGGGACCTGTGGTCAGGACGTCAGGACCAGCGGGCCCAGACCGTCGTGTCGGTCGGGACGAGACCGTCCTCGAGCGGCCCGGAGGCCACGACGAGCTCCGCGCCCTCGGGGAGGGCGACGGGCTCGGCCCCGAGGTTCGCGACGACGAGGACCCGGCCACGCTGGGAGGAGCCGTTGGTCAGCGCGACGACGTCGCCGGCATACCCCTCGACCCAGGTGAGCGAGCCGGTCCCGAGGGACAGCTCACGACGGGCGGCGAGGAGCGCGCGGTAGAGCTCGAGGGTCGAGCCGGCCACACCCTCCTGGCGGTCGACGGCGTAGTCGGCGTAGACGTCGGGCTGCGGCAGCCACGTGCTGTCGCCGGGGCCGAAGCCGAGCGACGGGCCGTCGGCGGACCACGGGATCGGGACGCGGCAGCCGTCGCGGCCGGTCTCGGCACCGTCGGTGCGCGCGAAGGTGGGGTCCTGCCGGAACTCGGCCGGCATGTCGGTGGAGTCGGGCAGGCCGAGCTCCTCGCCCTGGTAGATGTACGCGCCGCCGGGCAGCGCGAGCATGAGCGCCGTGGCGGCCCGCGCCCGACGCAGGCCGAGCTCGCGGTCGGGCTGCGGGTCGGTGGCCGCGATACCGTTCATCCGCGGGGTGCCGGGCGCGAAGCCGAGGCGCGAGGCGTGGCGCACGACGTCGTGGTTGGACAGCACCCACGTCGACGGAGCGCCGACGGAGTCGGCGGCGTGCAGCGACGAGGTGATGACGGTGCGCAGGTCCTCGGCCGTCCAGGAGGCGGTGAGGAAGTCGAAGTTGAACGCCTGGTGCATCTCGTCCGGACGGACGTAGGCGACGGCCCGCTCCTGCGGCTCGACCCACGCCTCGGCGCAGAGGATGCGGTCGGGCGTGCCGTAGGACTCGAGGATCCGCCGCCACGCGCGGTAGACCTCGTGCACGCCGTCCTGGTCCCACATGGGGCTGCGCTTCGTGTGGTCGATCCGCGGTGCCTCCTCGACCGGAGCCGCCTCGTGCAGGCCCTCGAGGCCGTGCTCGTGCTCGGAGTGGCCGAGCATCGTCGTGCGCTCCTCCTCGGTGTCGGGCAGGCCCTGCTCCTTGATGAGGCCGTGCGCGACGTCGACGCGGAAGCCGTCGACACCGCGGTCGAGCCAGAAGCGCAGGATCGACTCGAACTCGGCGCGCACCTCGGGGTGCTCCCAGTTGAAGTCGGGCTGCTTCGTGTCGAAGATGTGGAGGTACCACTGGCCCGGCTTGCCGTCGGCCTCGGTGACCCGGGTCCACGCGGCGCCGCCGAAGACGGACTCCCAGTTGTTCGGGGGCAGCTCGCCGTGCTCGCCGCGGCCCTCGCGGAACATGTAGCGCTCACGCTCGGCCGAGCCGGGGCCGGCGGCCAGGGCGGCCTGGAACCACACGTGCTCGTCGGAGGAGTGGTTCGGCACCATGTCGACGATGACCTTGAGGTCGAGCTCGTGGGCGCGCGCGATCATCGCGTCGGCGTCGGCGAGCGTGCCGAAGATGGGGTCGATGTCGCGGTAGTCGGCGACGTCGTAGCCGGCGTCGGCCTGCGGCGAGGTGTAGAAGGGCGAGAGCCAGATGGCGTCGACGCCGAGCGCGCGCAGGTGGGGCAGGCGCGAGGTGATGCCGGGAAGGTCGCCGATGCCGTCGCCGTCGCTGTCGGCCCACGAGCGCGGGTAGATCTGGTAGATCACCGCTTGGCGCCACCAGGCGGCGTCCGGGCGGTCCGCGGCGTGCACGGGGGTCGCCTCCTCGCGCACCTCGAGGTCGCGCGCCGGGTGGGTCAGGGTCTGGGTTGCTGATCGCGTCACGGGCCACCATCGTTCCGCATCAGGCCGAAAACTCAAAGAAAGTTCTGCAACTTCTTGCAACGCGTCGTCTCTCGCGCGACGAGGGCCCCGCTGTCCCCACCCCTTGGTAGGAACGGAGCATGAAGAGCGGCTTCGTCGTCCCGTACGCCACCGAGCGCGAGTTCGCCGAGCTGGCGCGCCTCGGCGAGGAGCGGGGGTGGGACGCCGTCCTGGGCTGGGAGGCCCTCTACGGCGTCGACGCCTGGGTGCAGCTGGGCGCGGCCGCCATGGTCACCGAGCGCATCCGGCTCGGCACGCTCCTGACGCCGGCGTCCCGCCACCGGCCGTGGGACCTCGCCTCCCGGGTCGGCTCGGTCGACCGCATCAGCGGCGGGCGGGCCTTCATGTCGGTCGGTCTCGGGGCCCTCCATCCCGGCTGGACGGCGTTCGAGGCAGACGAGGGGCGCGCCGTGCGCGCCCGCAAGCTCGACGAGTGCCTGGCGATCTACGCCGGGCTGCTCGAGGACGCCGCGACCTTCACGTACGCGGGTGAGCACTACAGCGCTGGCCCCAACGACTTCATGCTGCCGCCGGCGACCCCCCAGCGCCCCCACCCGCCGGTCTGGGTCGTCGGGGCGCCCACGCCGGGGGGTGGGCGCCAGCGCTCGCTCGAGCGCGCCGCCCGATGGCAGGGCCTCGTTCCCGCGATCGCGCCACCCGACGGGCAGGCCAAGACGGTCGAGGCGTTCGCGGCCGTCGTCGACCCGGTGCGCCGGCTCCGCACCGAGGCGGGCCTGCCCTGGGAGCACTACGACGTCGTCATCGAGGCCGACTCGTGGGGCTCGTTCACCTCGCTCGAGCCGGCAGAGCCCGCCGCCTGGGAGCAGGCCGGCGCCACGTGGTGGATCGAGAGCTGGTGGGACCTCGATCCGGGGCCGCAGGGCCTCGCCGAGGTCCGTCGCCGGGTCGAGGCAGGACCGCCCGCGACCCGCTGAGCGCGGCTCCGCCGGGCCACGACGACGGCGTATGCCGGGGGCGGCGTCGCCCGCTCAGGCGGGCTCGGGCGGGTGCTGCGCGAGCAGCGCCCGGTGCTCGTCGGTCAGGGCGGTGATCCGGCGCAGGTAGTCGGCCATGAACCCCAGCTGCTCGGTGCTCAGCTCGTCGAGCATCGGCTGCCCGGCGCGGACGAGAGGCCCGTAGGCCTCCCACGTCCGCGTCTGGCCGAGCTCGGTCATCTCGACGAGCACGGTGCGTCGGTCGGTCTCGGAACGCGTCCGCCGCACGAGCCCGCGCTTGGCGAGGCGGTCGATGAGCGCCGTCGTGGCGGCCGGACGCAGACCCGTCGCGGTGCTCAGCTGGCCCGCCGACTTCGGTCCGTCGACGAGCCAGTCGAGGCAGCGCAGGTCGGCCGGCCCCAGGCCGAGCGCGCGCCCCACGGTGTCGTCGAACGCCTGCACGGAGCGCTGGTACTGCTGCATCGCGTCGCCGAGCGCGTGGACGAGCTGCTCGCGGCTGTCGGGGAGCGGGGGTTGACGGGCGGACGACATCGGCCTTACCTTTCGAATCTCGAAACATTCGATTCTCGTAAGGAAGGCTACCAAGATGAAGGCTCTCGTCGTGGGAGGCGGCATCGCCGGTCCGGCCACCGCGCTTGCCCTGCAGCAGGCCGGGATCGAGGCCGTCGTCCTCGAGGCCTGGCCGCGGTCCGACGGCGAGGCCGGCTCGTGGTTCACGCTCGCCCCGAACGGCCTGCACGCCCTCGACCTGGTCGGCGCCCGGCGACTCGTCACACCGATCGGCTTCCCGAGCGAGCGCAACGTCATGGTCGGCGCCACCGGTCGGGTGCTCGGCACGATGAGCCTCGGCGTCCCGCTCGACGACGGCACCGTCGCCGTGACCATGAAGCGCTCCCGCCTCGCCGCGGCTCTCGTCGACGAGGCCGAACGACGCGGGATCGTCGTGCGCCACGGGAGCCGGGTGGTCGACGTCGCGAGCCGGCCCGGTGGGGTGACCGTGACCCTCGAGGACGGGTCGACGGCGGACGGCGACCTGCTCGTCGGCGCCGACGGTGTCCGCTCGCTGGTCCGTCGCACCATCGACCCCGAGGCGGCTGCGGCGCGCTACGTCGGGCTGACGAACTTCGGTGGCATCACCGAGAGGACATCGGTCGCCGCGACGCTCCCTGCCCGGGAGTGGCACTTCGTCTTCGGGTCCCGCGCCTTCTTCGGTGCCCACCCGACCCCGGACGGTGACGTCGTGTGGTTCGTCAACGTGCCCGGCCCGGCGATCACGCCGGCCGAGCGCGCCGCCCGCACCCCCGAGCAGTGGCGCGGCCTCCTCGTCGACCTGCTCGCCGACGATGCCGGCCCCGCTGCCGAGCTCGTGCGCACCGGCCGGCTCGAGCTGTGGGCCGACAACACCCACGACCTGCCCCGGGTCGCCCGCTGGCACCGCGACCGCATGGTCGTCGTGGGCGACGCCGCGCACGCGCCGTCACCGAGCTCGGGTCAGGGAGCGGCCCTGGCCCTCGAGGATGCCGTGGTCCTCGCCACGTGCCTGCGTGACGCCGGCACGGTCGAGGAGGCCCTGACGGCATACGACACCGCGCGGCGGCGACGCGTCGAGCGCATCGTGGCCGCCGGAGCGCGCAGCAGCAGCTCGAAGATCCCGGGTCGGGCCGGGCGGGCGGTGCGCGACGCGATGATGCGCCTCGTCTTCCGCTTCGTCGTCACCGAGCGCTCGAGCGCCTGGGTCACCGGCCACCGGGTCCGCTGGGAGCCCGCCGACGCGCCCGCACTACCGTCGGGGTCATGACGACGTTTGTCACCGCTGCCTTCTGCCTCGTCCGGGACGGTCGGCTGCTGACCGTGCGCAAGGCCGGCTCGACCCGTTTCATGTTGCCCGGCGGCAAGATCGACCCGGGGGAGTCCGCGCGGGAGGCAGCCGTCCGCGAGGTCATGGAGGAGGTCGGGCTCGACGTCTCGGGGGTCGGCGAACCGCTGGGGCGCTTCCACGACGTCGCGGCCAACGAGCCGGACGCCTGGGTCGACGCGACCGTGTACGTCACGCACCTGCGCCCTGACGACGCCCCGGCACCGCTCGCCGAGATCGCCGAGCAGCGGTGGCTGGGCCTCGACGACGAGCTCCCGGCAGACCTCGCGCCCCTGCTGCGCAACCACGTCGTGCCGTCGCTGCGGGCGCACCTCGCGACACGCTGAGAGGGCGTCACCCGGGACCCGGGTGACGCCCTGCTCGCACCTTCCGTGCACGCTCACGGCACGCTCACGGCACGCTCACGGCACGCTCACGGCACGGTCAGCGAGGACCGCCGTGCATGTCGATGACGCCGGCCTTGGCCGCCTTCTCGACCGCGTCGGCCTCCGCCTGCGTCAGCGTGCCGTCCTTGACGGCCTGGGCGAGGCGGTCGTCGAACGCCTTCTGCTCGTCGGCCTCGTGGGCAGCCCGCAGGTCGGCGAAGGCCGCCTTGACCTTGGCCGCGTCGATGCCCAGCTTGCTCGCGAGCTTCGTCGCCAGCTCGTCCTGCATCGTCGCCGGGTCGGGCTTCGTGGCAGCGCCCTGCCCGGGAGTGCGGCCGGCCTTCAGCTCGTCCCGCACGGCCTTGAGGGCGTCCTCGAGCTTGGTCTGGTCGACGCCGAGCGTCGTCGCGAGCGCCGCGAGGTCCGCGCCCTTCCCCATGCCCTTGCCCATTCCCATGCCGGGACCCAGGCCGCCGTGGCGGCCGCCGGGACCCCAGCCCCGGCCGTTGCCCGGCGTGCTGTCGGTCGTGCCCTGGTTGGGGTCGCCCTGCGTCGAGGTCGCCGACGGGGTGGGGGTCGTCGTCGCGTCGTCGGCGCGGGCCACCTGGGAGACGCCGAGGCCGATGGCGGCGGCTGCGGCACCGACCGCCGCGACGCTTGCCACCTTCTTGTTGATCGACACCATGCCGCATCCCTCCGTCGTGGTCGTCGGACGCGCGGCCCGACCGTGGAAACACCTGACTCCAGAGAACACCCGCAGCGAGGGCCGTGACCCGTGAATGGGCTGTGAGTTGCTGTGAGAGTCGCGAAGCCGTCAGAAGCTCGTCAGAAGGTGCCGTCGGGCCCCGGCGCGTTGACGAGGGAGTAGGCCGCCCGCGTCAGATAGTCGCGCAGCCGGTCGTCGTTCTCGGGGGAGAGCCCGAGGGTGTCGACGGCGTTCATCATGTGCAGCAGCCAGCGGTCCCGCATGTCTGGCGTCACGGCATACGGCATGTGGCGCATCCGGAGCCGCGGGTGGCCACGCTGCTCGGAGTACGTCGTGGGTCCCCCCCAGTACTGCTCGAAGAACATCCGCAGGCGCTCCTCGGCCGGCCCGAGGTCGTCCTCGGGGTAGAGGGCGCGCAGCGGCTCGTCCTCGGCGACGCCGCGGTAGAACTCGTGCACGAGCTTGGCGAAGGTCTCGTGGCCACCGAAGTCGTCGTAGTACGTCACGTCGGCCAGTCTCCCAGAGCGGTGCCCGTCATCATTGCGGGGTCACTGCGAGGTCACTGCGGGGCCGCCCCGCCGTAGGGCGGCATGACGGGCACGGGACTGCGCACGCCCGCACGGTCGAAGGCGGCCTTGACCCGTTCGCGCATCTCGCGCTGGACGCCGAACTGCTCGTTGGCGATCGTCTTGGCGATGATGCGGATCGTGATGACGCCGTTGGCGATCGACTCGACGCCGACGACGTTCGGCTCCTCGAGGAGGATGTCCTTGAAGGCGTCGTCGTCGTCCATGGAGCCGACGACGTCGCGGATCACGGCGATCGCCTTCTCGACGTCCTGGTCGTAGGCGATCGGCACGTCGACGATCGCCGTCGACCAGCCCTGCGTCTTGTTGCCGATGCGGACGATCTCACCGTTGCGGACGTACCACGTCATGCCGCCCGCGTCGCGCAGCTGGGTGACGCGCAGCGACACGTTCTCGACCGTGCCGACGACCTCGCCGGTGTCGATGACGTCACCGACGCCGTACTGGTCCTCGACGATCATGAAGACGCCCGACAGGAAGTCCTTGACGAGGCTCTGGGCACCGAAGGCCAGGGCCACTCCGCCGACGCTGGCGGAGGCCAGCATCGGGCCGAGGGGGATCCCGACGAGTGAGAGGACGGTCAGGACGGTGATGCCCCCCACGACGAACGTCGTGATGCTCTTGAGCAGGGCGCCCATCGTCTGGGTGCGCTGCACGTGGCGGACGTTGGCGACCCCGACGGCCTGCAGCGCCCGGCCGGCGCCCGGGATGCTCGCGAGGCGTTCCGCGCGGCGTGACGTTGCCGTCGAGACGACCCGGTTGATGAGCCGGTGCAGCAGAAACCGCGCGACGAGGCCGACGACGATGACCGTGATGATGAGCAACGGTGTGCCGACGAGCCAGTCAGTGACCTCTTCCCACGTGAGGCTGGCCAGGTCGGGCATCGAGAGGGTCACGGGCAGCTCCTGCGAGGGAGACGGACTCGGGCCGGGAGTCGGGGGTGGAGTCGGGGTCGGCGTGGAGGAGAAGGGGGTCAGGTTCGTGAAGGCGTCGATCACAGAGGTCTCAGTCAGGGGTCGGGTTCAGGTGGAGACTGGTGCGGGGCCGCCCGGCTGGACGGCCCCGCACCCGGGCTTCAGCCGCGGCGGTCGCGCTCCTGCGCCACGAGGGCGCGCGAGATCGTGTCGCGGTTCTCGGCGACGGTGCGCACCAGGCCGGGAGCGGCGTCGGCGTTCGCTGCGAGCCACGCGTCCGAGGCGTCCTTGAGCTCCTGGCTGGCGAGCGAGAACGGGTAGAAGCCGCCGACGACGCGCTCGCCGATGGCGACGCTGCGCTCGGCCCACGCGTCGACGAGCATCGCGTGGTACTTCTCGACGTAGGGCTCGAGCAGCGACAGGTCGCTGCTGCGACGGAAGCCGGCGCTCACGGCCTCGACCATCTGGTTGGACAGGTCGTTGCGCTCGACGGCCTTGGCCCAGGCGTCGGCTTTGGCCTCCGCCGTGGGGCGCGCGGCGAGCGCCTCGGCGGCGCGCTCCTTGCCCGTGGCCGTCGGGTCACGGTCGAGCTCGGTCTCGATCTCGATGTCGTCGGCCACCCCGAGGGCCGCGAGGGCCTTGACGAAGGTCCACCGGAGCTCGGTGTCGGTGGTGAGGCCCGGCAGCGACTCGGCCCCGGTCAGCAGGGCGCGGAGGCGGGCCTCGTCGGCCGGGTCGGACGTCGAGCCCGCCCACGCCTCGACGAGCTGGAACTGGGCGTCGCTGCCGGCCTCGGCCGTCTCGGCGAGCGAGCGCAGCGACGACGACAGGAGAGCCGAGACCTCGGAGCGGTGCTCCGGGGCCGTGTAGAGCCGGGCCGCCGTCGACACCTGGCCGAGCAGGACCCGCAGCAGGGTGGAGTCCGTCTCGCCCGGCATCGACTCGAGGACGAAGCGGACGAAGTCGCGTGCCGGCATCTCGCCGTCGCGCGTCATGTCCCACGTCGCGCCGAGGACGAGCGAGCGCGGCAGCGAGTCGGTGAAACCGCGGGGGAGGGAGAGCGCCGTCGCGAGCGACCGCTCGTCGAGGCGGATCTTGCCGTAGGCGAGGTCGTCGTCGTTGAGGAGCAGCAGGTCGGGCTGCTCCTGGCCGACGAGCTCGGACAGGTCGGTGCGCTCGCCGGCGATGTCGACCTCGTCGTAGCCGACGCGCTCGAGCACGTCGCCGTCCGCACCCGGCCGGACGGCATACCGCCCGATGCCGATGCGGTGCGGGCGGAGCGTCGGGTACTCCTCGGTCGCGGTCTGCGTGATCGCGAACGAGCTGTAGCGACCGTCGGCGTCGACCTCGAAGACGGGACGCAGCGTGTTGACGCCGGCCGTCTCGAGCCACAGTTTGCTCCACTCGCCCAGCTCGCGGCCCGAGGCCTTCTCGAGCTCACCGAGCAGGTCGGCCAGGGTCGTGTTGCCCCACGCGTGCTTGCGGAAGTACTCGCGCAGCGCGGCCACGAAGGGCTCGCGCCCGACGTAGGCGACGAGCTGCTTGAGCACCGACGCGCCCTTGGCGTACGTGATGCCGTCGAAGTTGACCTCGACGTCCTCGAGGTGGCGCATGTCGGCTGCGATCGGGTGCGTCGAGGAGAGCTGGTCCTGGGTGTAGGCCCACGCCTTCTCCGACGTGCCGAAGGTCGTCCACGCGCTCGTCCACTCGGTGGCCTCGGCCTGGCACGTCGTCGACGCCCACTCGGCGAACGACTCGTTGAGCCAGAGGTCGTCCCACCACTTCATCGTCACGAGGTTGCCGAACCACATGTGGGCCAGCTCGTGCAGGATCGTCAGCGCCCGGCGCTCGATCTTCGCCTCGGACACCTTGGACCGGAAGACGTAGACCTCGACGAAGGTCACGGCGCCGGCGTTCTCCATCGCGCCCATGTTGTACTCGGGCGTGAAGATCTGGTCGTACTTCTCGAAGGGGTACGGCTGGTCGAACTCCTCCTCGAAGAACGCGAAGCCCTTCTTGGTGCAGTCGAAGATGTTGTCGGCGTCGAGGTACTGCGTCAGCGACTTGCGGCAGAAGACACCGAGCGGCACGACACCCTTGCGCGTCTCGACCTCGTCACGGACCTCGTCGTAGGGGCCGGCGATGAGTGCCGTGATGTACGACGAGATGCGCTGCGTCGGCTCGAACGCCCACGTCGCGCGCTCGACGCCGTCGGCGACACCGGCCGCCTCGGGGGCGGGGGTGGGGGAGTTGCTGATGACCTTCCAGTGCGCCGGTGCGGTCACCGTGAAGCGGAAGGACGCCTTGAGGTCGGGCTGCTCGAACACGGCGTACATCCGGCGGGAGTCCGGGACCTCGAACTGCGTGTAGAGGTAGACCTCGTTGTCGACCGGGTCGACGAAGCGGTGCAGCCCCTCGCCGGTGTTGGTGTAGCGGCCGGTGGCGTCGACGGTGAGCTCGTTCTCGGCGGCCAGACCGGGCAGCGCGATGCGCGAGTCCGCGAAGACCGCGGCGGGGTCGAGGTCCACGCCGTTGAGCGTGACCTTCTCGACCGAGTCGGCGATGAGGTCGATGAACGAGTCGGCGCCGGGCTCGGAGCAGGTGAACGTGACCGTGGTGACGGTGTGGAAGTTCTCCGGACCCGTCGTCAGGTCGAGACGGACGTCGTAGGAGTCGACGCGCAGGATGCTGGCGCGGCTCGCCGCCTCGTCGCGGGTCAGGTTCTTGCCGGGCACGTAGGGACCTCCTGGGAAGGGTGCTGGGGGCGCGACGGATCGTCGGTCGGACGCCGTCGTCGCGGGCCATCCTCGCACGGAACCCCGACCCGTCCACCACCGCGATGGGCATGCAGGGGGCAGTGCCATGATGGGCCGCATGGCCGATGCGAAGGACAGCCCGAAGACGAGCCGCGACGCCGTCGAGATGTGGTTCGACCCGATCTGCCCGTGGGCGTGGATGACGTCACGCTGGCTCATGGAGGTCGAGACCCTGCGGGACATCGAGGTGACGTGGTCGGTCATGAGCCTCGCCGTGCTCAACGAGCACCGGCACGACCTCGACGCCGCCTACCGCGCACGCATGGACGAGGCGTGGGGCCCGGTCCGGGTCATCATCGCCGCCGTCGAGGCGCACGGCGACTCCGTCATCAAGCCGCTCTACGACGCCATGGGCACCCGCATCCACCTGCGCAGGATGAACGACTTCGACGAGGTCATCCGCGAGTCGCTCGAGGAGGTGGGCCTGCCCGCCGAGCTGGCCAAGGAGGCGCACCACAAGAAGCACGACGCGGCCCTGCACCGCAGCCACAAGCGCGGGATCGGCCTCGTCGGCACCGACGTCGGCACGCCGATCATCGCCGTCGACGGCGTCGCCTTCTTCGGCCCCGTCGTGACCCCCGCGCCCAAGGGCGACGACGCCGCCCGGCTCTGGGACGGCTGCGTGCTCGTCGCGAGCACGCCCGGCTTCTTCGAGCTCAAGCGCACCCGCACCCTCGGACCCATCTTCACCTGAGCACCCACGCCCTCCAGCTCCACCCGAGACATCCACCGACGCAACCAAGGACGGACATGCGCATCCACATCGGCGGCGACCACGCGGCATACGAGCTCCACCAGTCCCTCGTCACCCACCTGCGCGACGCAGGCCACGAGGTCGTCGACCACGGCCCCTTCGCCTACGACGCCCAGGACGACTACCCGGTGTTCGTGCTGCGGGCCGCCGAGGCCGTCGCGGCCGACGAGGGATCGCTCGGCGTCGTGCTCGGTGGGTCGGGCAACGGCGAGCAGATCGCGGCCAACAAGGTCGCCGGCATCCGGGCCGCGCTCGCCTACAACGCCGAGCTGGCGAGCCTTGCGCGCGAGCACAACAACGCGCAGGTCGTCTCCATCGGGGCACGCTTCACCCCCGACGACGTCGCGAAGGAGATCGTCGACACCTTCGTGGCGACGAACTTCACCGATGAGGCGCGCCACAGCCGCCGTCTGGGTATGGTTTCCGCGTACGAGACCACGGGGGACTTGCCGGCTTTGCCGGACTCGGACGCACGCTGACGTCGCGACGTCCGCCGTCCCCCTTCATCGCCGCAAGGGAGGCACGTGGCCCACAACGAGAGCTCCGTCTCTCGACGCCCGCGCTACGCTGCCGGACCGATGCGACGACTCCGACTCCTGGGCCCGTGGCTGAGCCGTGCCCCGTGGGCCGTCGTCACCGGTTTCCTCGTCCTCAGCATCCTCGCGACGGCCGCCGTCTTCGTGTGGCCGACGGTGATCCCCTGGGGCGTGTATGGCCTCATCGTCGTGGCCGCCGGGCTGTTCCTCGAGCCGCGCTACCTGCTCGTCGTCTACATCGGCCTCTTCCTCGCCATGGCGATCCTCGGGGCCTACCTCGGTCCCGCGAAGCCGACGACGACGGGCGCGCAGATCGTCACCGTCGTCACGATGCTCCTCATGATCTGGCTCTCGCACGCGAGGGCCCAGGTCGGCGTCGTCGGGGTCACGGGTGAGTCCATGCTCGTCGACATGCGCGACCGCCTCCGGGCCCAGGGCGAGCTGCCCCCGCTGCCGCCGCAGTGGGGGGCCGAGGTCGCCCTCGAGTCGGCCTACGGCGACAGCTTCGCCGGAGACTTCGTCGTCGCCAGTCGCTCCACCGACGGCCGCACCCTCGAGATCGCCCTCGTCGACGTCTCGGGCAAGGGGCGCGAGGTCGGTGCCCGGTCGCTGCTCCTGTCCGGCGCACTCGGTGGCCTGCTCGGCGAGATGAGCGAGCGCGGCTTCCTCCAGTCCGCCAACAACCACCTGCTCCGGCTGCGCTGGCCCGAGGGCTTCGCGACGGCCGTGCACGTGGCCGTCAACCTCGAGACCGGCAACTTCACCATCGGGTATGCCGGCCACCCCGCCGCCGCGCAGTTCGCCGCCGGGTCGGGCCGCTGGCGGATGCTCTCCGGCGGCCGCGGACCGCTGCTCGGCGTCATCGACCACGCCGAGTACCCCCGCGAGTCCGGGACGATCCGTCGCGGCGACGCCCTCGTGCTCTACAGCGACGGCGTCATCGAGGCCCGCGACAAGGCCCTCGTCGACGGCATCGACCGCATGCTCGGCCGCGCCGAGTCGTTCATCCGCACCGGTTTCGAGGGGCTCGCCCAACGGCTCTGCGACCAGGCTGCGGCGGGTCTCGGCGACGACCGCGCCGTCGTCACGATCTGGCGTACCTGACCCGTCCGAGTAGCCGTCCTCCCGTCCGGAGCGGGGAGCCGTCGCCGCAGACTTCGGGTCGACGCGCCCCCGTCACTACGATGCCTGCGTGAGCGAGCACCCCCCCGAAGCGACGATCCACGAGGCCGGCCCCGAACGGCGCAAGGAGCACGTCGTGCCCGACCTGCCGCCGGGCGTCACCCCCGCCCGGGTGCGCACCTTCGTGCGCCGGGGGCGGCTGTCGTCCCTGACCAAGGACCGCGTCGAGCGGCTCGCGCCCGCCCGCTCCCTGCCCGAGGGCCCCTTCGACGCCGCTGCCGCCTTCGGCCGCACCGCCCCCGTCGTCCTCGAGATCGGCTGCGGGCACGGCCACGCCGCCATCGCGTATGCCGCCGCGTTCCCCGAGCGCGACATCCTCGCCATGGACGTCCACACCCCCGGCCTCGCCCGGATGCTCGCCGACGCGGACGAGGCCGGCGTGCCGAACCTGCGCGTCGAGATCGGCGACGCGGTGCTCTTCCTCGAGGAGCGGGTCGCCGCCGCCACCTTCGACGCCGTCCACCTGTTCTTCCCCGACCCGTGGCGCAAGCAGAAGCACACGAAGCGACGGTTCGTCAGCCCCGCGAACCTCGACCTGCTCGCGCGCGTGCTCAAGCCCGGCGGCCACGTGCTGGTCGCCACCGACCAGGACTTCTACGCCGAGCACGCCCTCGCCGAGGTCGCGGCTCACCCCCGGTTCGAGGCCCACCGCGTTGACCGGCCGCAGTGGCGGCCGCGGGACGGCTTCGAGGCCAAGGGGATTGCGGCCGGGCGCACGATCAACGAGCTCCGCCTCGACCTGCTGCCCTGACGTCGGTCGTGAGGGACGCGAGGGTCGTGGAGTCCTGTCGGCACCTGGTGCCGGTGGACCTCCACGACCCCGGGCCGTGCTGCCATGCTGCCGTGCTGCGAAGTCGGGGTGACAGGATTTGAACCTGCGGCCCTTGCGTCCCAAACGCAATGCGCTACCAAGCTGCGCCACACCCCGTGGCGTCGGAATCGTAGCCGACAACCGGCCGGCGGACCGACCGGCTCCCACGCGGCGCGGGCGGGTCGATTTCTGCGGATCGGGCGCGAACCAGTAGGCTGACGCCTCGGATCGCCGGCTCGACCGGTGCCCCGCGGGCGTAGCTCAATGGTAGAGCCTCAGTCTTCCAAACTGATCACGCGAGTTCGATTCTCGTCGCCCGCTCCAGCATCGCCACCCCCGTCCGGATCCTCGGGCGGGGGTGGCGCCGTTCACGGGACGAGGCCCGAGGGGGGGCGCGTGAGGACCTGGCTCGTCGAGGGCGCCACGTCGGTGCTGCTCTTCCCGCTCGCTGTCGTCGCCCGCACGCACGACGCGATGGCCACCCACGACCCCGCCGTGCAGTCGACGATCCTGAGCCCGCTGCCGAAGCGGCGCGACCGCCGCCGGGCGCCCAAAACGGATGGCGACGCCTGAGGACCCGCGCCTAGCGTGGACGCATGTTCCGCCCAGACCTGCAGGACGCCCTGCGTGACCGCGACGCCGTCCTCCGCTCCTTCGTCGCCTCCGACGGCACCCTGACGAGCATCCCCGACCAAGATCCGCAAGCGCCTCGTCGTCCTCGACCTGCTCTCGCAGGAGTTCGAGCCGGGGGAGCGCTACGACGAGACCCAGGTCAACAACCGGCTCCGCGCCTTCCACCCCGACGTGGCGGCCCTGCGCCGCTACCTCGTCGAGGAGGGCTTCCTCGACCGGGCGGACGGGTTCTACTGGCGCAGTGGCGGCACCGTCGACTGACCGCACCCCCGACCCGAGCCGGCGACACGGCATACGACAGGCGCCTCAGCGGAAGCCGAGCGCCTCGCTGAGCCAGCTCTCCGCGCCGTCGGCCTCGAGACCCTCCTCGACGGCGGCGGCCGTGCGCGGCGACGGCCACCCGTGCACCCAGAAGAGCGCGAGCCCGCCCGGCAGCGCGATGAGCAGCGTCAGCCACGAGTGCGGGGTGAAGACGAACGAGCACGCGAACGCCACGAGCACGGGAGCCTCGGCGAGCGCGGTGCGCAGGGTCGTCGTCGACGTGAAGTAGCGCAGGCTCGTGGCCTCGGCGTTCTCGCGCGGCAGGCCGTGCGGGAGAGCGGGCACGGCGTAGCCGACGTAGCGGATCAGGGTGGCCGAGCCGACGAGCGAGGCGAGCACGATGCCGACGGCCCAGGCCGACGGCAGCGGCGCCGACGGGTCGACGAGGATGCGCACGGCACTGAGCATCAGCGCTCCCATGCCGACCGCGACCGACACCATCTGGATCGGGCGCAGGGCCGCGCTCTCGGGAGACGCGAAGGGGCCGGGAGGGGTGCTCATGGCTACCGAGCATAGGCGGGGGCGGCCCGCGGACGATCCGCGCATTTAGCCATCGGCCGCGGGGCCTATAGCATGGTGCGCTGGCCCGTCCGTTCACCGTCGACGACCACGTCGGCACCAGCCCCTATGGAGTACCCCGCAGTGAAGAGTGCGCTCGAGACCCTCAGCCCGACCCGGGTCAAGATGACCGTCGAGGTCCCGTTCGAGGAGCTCAAGCCGAGCCTCGACGCGGCCATCAAGCACATCGGTGAGCACATCCAGGTGCCCGGCTTCCGCAAGGGCAAGGTGCCTGCCCGCATCATCGAGCAGCGCGTCGGCCGCGCGGCCGTCCTCGAGGAGGCCGTCAACAACGCCCTCCCGACGTTCTACGGCCAGGCCCTCGAGGAGAACGAGGTCCGCCCGCTCGGCCAGCCCGAGATCACCGACCTGCAGGTGCCCGCGACCGACGGCGAGGACTTCGTCTTCACCGCCGAGGTCGACAAGCGCCCCGAGATCGACCTGCCCGACTTCAGCGACATCGAGCTGACCGTCGACGAGGCGAAGGTCGAGGACGAGGCCGTCGAGCAGCGCCTCACCGACCTGCGCGCGCGCTTCGGCACGCTCAAGGGCGTCGACCGTGCCGTCCAGGACGGCGACTTCGTCTCCATCGACCTGTCCGCCGAGATCGACGGCGAGCAGATCGACGAGGTCACCGGTGTCTCCTACGAGGTCGGCAGCAAGAACATGCTCGAGGGCCTCGACGAGGCGCTCGTCGGCATGACGGCCGACGAGACCAAGCAGTTCACCGCCCCGCTCGCCGGCGGCGACCAGGAGGGCCAGGACGCGAACTGCACCGTGACCGTCACCGCGGTCAAGGAGCGCGAGCTGCCCGAGCTCGACGACGAGTTCGCCCAGCTGGCCTCGGAATTCGACACGCTCGACGAGCTCAAGGCCGACCTCACGGCCAAGGCCGAGGTCGACGCGAAGTTCGCCCAGGGCGTCGCGGCTCGCGACCAGCTCCTCGAGGCCATCCTCGAGAAGATCGAGGTCCCGATCCCCGAGAGCATCGTCGAGGCCGAGGTGCACAGCCACCTCGAGGGTGAGGGTCGTCTCGAGGACGACGAGCACCGTGCCGAGGTCGGCGAGAGCACCCGCAAGGGCCTCAAGACCCAGCTCGTCCTCGACGCCATCGCCGAGAAGGAAGAGGTCAAGGTCGAGCAGCAGGAGCTCATCGAGTTCCTCGTCATGAGCTCGCAGCAGTACGGCATGGACCCCAACCAGTTCGCGCAGTCGCTCGACCAGGAGGGTCAGATCCCCGCCATGGTCGCCGAGGTCGCCCGCCGCAAGGCGCTCGCCACGGTCCTCGAGAAGGTCTCCGTCAAGGACACCGCCGGTAACGTCATCGACCTCAACGAGGCCGTCCCCGGCACCGAGGGCGACGAGGACGAGGCCGCCGACGCGACGGACGCCGACGAGCCGAAGGCCGAGAAGGCCGACGCCTGAGCGTCACCACCACGTGTGCCGTGAGGCCGGCTCCCGCTCGGGAGCCGGCCTCTCGCCGTGTCCGGCTTCGGCCGACCGCTCGTCCGGCAGACGGTCCCCACGGTTGTCCACCCGGTGGCCCGGGTACGTCGCCTACGGTCGCCGTCCGGCGGCACGCACCTCGACGAGGGAGCCAGACATGAGCAGCACCGACGAGTCGGGCGCCGGCATGGCGGACACCGACATCAACAGCACCGACGCCGACGGCACCAACGTGCCCGGTCACGACGACGGCAGCGACGGCCCCACGCCGCAGGGACAGGGCGACGACGCCGAGCGCGGCAACCTCGACGGCAGCAACGCCGTGGACGAGCCGCGGGACCGCTCGCTCGACCACGCCGGCGGCAACGGCTCGTTCGACGACGCGTCGGATCAGACCGGCACCGAGAGCGACGCCTCCGACCTCGGCGACTCGGGCCAGGACAACGGCCTGAACAGCTGAGCGCCTGACCGCCCGGGCACCGACCCGGGGACCGCACCTGGTCACGGACCCCGCCGGACGGCATACGACCGGTGGGGTCCGTGCGTGTGGTTGCGCCGCTTCCGCTCAGGTTTGTGCGCTCACGGCGAACACGGCGCGGTTCGGGAAATCTGGCCGAGGGGTCGGGCGTTAGGGTCAGTGACGAGCCAGCCAGGCGCCACATCCCGTGGCGAGAGGCTGGACCACTTCGACGATGGAGACACGGTGATTTCGGAGACCTCCGCCAACGGCAACGGCATGCCGGGTGGTCTGGACGACCACATCTACAACCGCCTGCTCAAGGAGCGGATCATCTTCCTCGGGTCCGACGTGCGCGACGACAACGCGAACGCCATCGCGGCGCAGCTGCTGCTGCTCTCGGCCGAGGACCCCGAGAAGGACATCTGGCTCTACATCAACAGCCCCGGCGGCTCGATCTCCGCCGGCATGGCCATCTTCGACACGATGAACTGGATCCCCAACGACGTCGCCACCGTCGCGATGGGCATGGCCGCCTCGATGGGCCAGTTCCTGCTCTCGGCCGGCACGAAGGGCAAGCGCTACGCGACGCCCCACGCCCGCGTCATGATGCACCAGCCCTCGGGCGGCATCGGCGGCACGGCCACCGACATCAAGATCCAGGCCGAGCAGATGCTCTACGTCAAGAAGCAGATGGCGCGGCTCATCGCCGAGCACACCGGCCAGACCATCGAGCAGATCGAGAAGGACTCCGACCGCGACCGCTGGTTCAGCGCGGAGGAGGCCAAGGAGTACGGCTTCGTCGACCACGTCTTCAGCCGCTCCGACCAGGCGGTCGAGGGCAAGGGCGTCGGCCAGGCCGACGCCAAGGCCGAGAACTGACCGCGGCCACCAGGACTTGGAGACACACATGAACATCGAACCCACCAACCGCCTCGCGGTGGCCCAGCCCTCGAGCCGCTACATCCTGCCCCAGTTCGAGGAGCGCACCTCCTACGGCATGAAGCGGTCCGACCCCTACAACAAGCTCTTCGAGGACCGCATCATCTTCCTCGGCGTGCAGGTCGACGACGCGTCGGCCGACGACATCATCGCCCAACTGCTCGTGCTGGAGTCGCTCGACCCCGACCGCGACATCCTCATGTACATCAACAGCCCGGGTGGCTCGTTCACCGCCATGACGGCGATCTACGACACGATGCAGTTCGTCCGGCCCGACATCCAGACGTTCGTCATCGGCCAGGCGGCCTCGGCGGCCGCGGTACTCCTCGGCGCCGGTGCGCCGGGCAAGCGCTTCGCCCTGCCGAACGCCCGCATCCTCATCCACCAGCCGGCGCTCTCGGGTGGCGACTACGGGCAGGCCTCGGACATCGAGATCCAGGCCAACGAGGTGCTGCGCATGCGCACGTGGCTCGAGGACACCCTCGCGCACCACACGGGCCGCACGTCCGAGCAGGTCCGCACCGACATCGAGCGCGACAAGATCCTGTCGTCCGAGGACGCCAAGACCTACGGCCTCATCGACGAGGTCCTCGCCTCGCGCAAGGCCTCGCTCGAGGACTGACCTCCCGCTCGTCAGAGCACGTATGCCGCTGGGCCGGGTTCCGCTGGGACCCGGCCCTCGGCGTACCTGCTTGGATGGGCCTGAACCTGGTGTCGAGCGTGGAGGTCCGGTCATGGCTAGTGCGGAGTTCGAGCAGGCGGTCGAGTCGGTCAAGGGCCTGACGACCGACCCCGGCAACGAGGTCAAGCTGCGGCTCTACGGCCTGTTCAAGCAGGCGACGGCCGGCGACGTGAGCGGCTCGCGTCCGGGCTTCACCAACCCGGTCGGGCGCGCGAAGTACGACGCGTGGGCCAAGCTCTCGGGCACCTCGCCCGAGGCGGCCCAGGAGCAGTACGTCGCGATCGTCCGCGACCTCACGTCCGCCTGACCGGGCCGGCGCTCCCCGCCACACCCCGCCACCCGCCACCCCGCCACACCCCGCCACCCCGCCACACTCCGCCACGTGGCGGCTCGTGGTGTCGGACCGCGACCGGGCGCCACATCAACCGACCATCTGGTGCCGTGTCGTGGCGACCGTGGGTGGCCTGTGGATGAGCGGCCCGGACGTCGACGTCCGTGATCCACGATCGCTGGCGTGGATACCTCGACCCGTGGACCGTTTCGCGTCGGCTCCGTGACCGACGCGGCCACCGGTCGGCGCGTGCCCGACCCGCCTCCTGGCATCACACCGTGGGACCTGCGCTCGGGGCGCTACCGCCGGCTGCTGCGCGGCGTCTACGTCGAGGCGTCGGTGTCGGTGACGCCCCTCGTCCTGGCTCGGGCCGGGGCTCTCGCCGCGGGGGAGGGAGCGGTGGTGTCACACCAGACCGCGGCGCGGCTCTGGGGCGGCATCGTGCCCGACGACGGCCTCGTCCACGTCACCTGTGTGCGACGTCCAAGGGGAGCCGGCCTCAAGGCGCATCGCCCCAAGGCGGGTCAGCGGGGCACCGTGATGGCCGACGTCGCCGTGACGACACCGGCGTCGACCTTCCTGGACCTCAGCGACGAGCTCGGGCTCGTGGACCTTGTCGTCCTCGGCGACTCCCTCGTCCGCGCACGACGCACCACGCCGAGCGAGCTCGTCGAGGCCGCCGCGACCTACGCTGGCAAGGCCCGCAGGCTGGCAGGCCGAGCGGCATCGCTGGTCCGTGACGGCGTGGACTCCCCGATGGAGTCGCGTGTTCGGATGCTCATGGTCCTCGCAGGGCTGCCGGAACCGGTGGTGAATCACACGGTGCGGTGGCCCGACGGCCGGGTGCGGTGGCGCTTCGACCTGTCGTTCCCGGCCGTCGGGATCGTCATCGAGTACGACGGTCGACAGCACGCCGAGTCCGACGAGCAGTGGGACCGCGACATCGACCGGCGCGAGTGGATGGACGGCAACGGCGTGCGCCTCGTCGTCGTGCGGTCCAAGGACATCTACCGCACCCCCGCTCGCACGCTCTCTCGGATCACTGCCGTGATGCGCTCTCGCGGGATGCGCGTGCCGCGGCTCGCGGACGAGTGGCGGCGGCACTTCCCGAGCCTGCCGGGAGACGCCTCGATGCCCGCGTGAACCGGGAAGAGCACCATCTGGTCGGTTGACGCGTCCGACCGACCGCTGGGACCACCGCATCGCACCACCTGGTCGGTTGTTGCGCGCAGGCGGATGCCCCCATGACGTTGCGTACGCTTCAGCGCATGAGGACGTATGCCGTGCGCCTGGTCGCGGTGCTCGGTCTGCTCGCCGTCGCGCTGGGTGCCGCACCGTCGGCCGCGGACGCGTCGTGCGCGGGCCGCGAGCCGGCACAGGTGGTCGCCGACGCGGACGTCGTCCTCACCGGCCGCGTCACCGCCGTGGACGACCCGGGAGGCGACTACAACCCCCGGCCGGTCGCGTGGACCGTCGCCGTCAGCGCGGTGCACCAGGGCGACGCCGCACAGACCACGCACGTCTGGGCGACGCCCGAGAGCCCCGACCTCGTGAGCATCGGCGGCAGCTACGTCTTCGCCCTCGTCGTGTCCGGCAGCGCGCTCACGGCCAGTGGCTGCCAGGACGTCGTGGCCGCCGGCACCGACGAGGCCGCCGCCCTGACGGACGCTGCGGGGCCCGCACACGCGCCGGCGGTAGGCGGCACGGCCCTACCGGGTTCAGCCGACCTCGACCTGGGCGACGGGGAAGGGATGTCGCTGACGACGATGCTCGTCATCGGGCTCGTGGGCCTGCTCGTCGTGACGTTCGGGGGTCTCGCGCTGGCGGTCGGGCTCGGGCTCCTGACGCGACGTCGGCGTGGACGGACCGGCGGCAGCGACGATGGGACACAGCCCGATTCGGCTGGAACGCCGTTCAAGTGACAGCCTCGTCGTTTGTCCGCCATCAGCGGACAAACGGCGTTGCGCGAGCGGGGGTGGCCCCCTCCGTCGTCTAATAGGAGTCGGCCCCTACGTTGGGGCCGGCCGGGTGCACCCCAGCGTTCGGCGCCGACGAACCAGGAGCGAATCGGTGGCACGCATCGGAGAAGGCGGAGACCTCCTCAAGTGCTCTTTCTGCGGGAAGAGCCAGAAGCAGGTCAAGAAGCTCATCGCCGGTCCCGGTGTGTACATCTGCGACGAGTGCATCGACCTCTGCAACGAGATCATCGAGGAGGAGCTCGCCGAGAGCAGCGAGCTGGGCCTCGACCACCTGCCGAAGCCGCGCGAGATCTTCGACTTCCTCGAGAACTACGTCATCGGCCAGGACGTCGCCAAGAAGTCGCTCGCCGTCGCCGTCTACAACCACTACAAGCGCATCCAGGCCGGTGAGGGCGTCAAGCGCGACGACGACCACATCGACATCGCGAAGTCCAACATCCTGCTCATCGGCCCCACGGGCTCGGGCAAGACCTACCTCGCGCAGACGCTCGCCAAGATGCTCAACGTGCCGTTCGCCATCGCCGACGCGACGGCCCTGACCGAGGCCGGCTACGTCGGCGAGGACGTCGAGAACATCCTCCTCAAGCTCATCCAGGCCGCCGACTACGACGTCAAGAAGGCCGAGACGGGCATCATCTACATCGACGAGGTCGACAAGATCGCCCGCAAGAGCGAGAACCCGTCGATCACCCGCGACGTCTCCGGTGAGGGCGTCCAGCAGGCGCTGCTCAAGATCCTCGAGGGCACGACCGCCTCGGTGCCCCCGCAGGGCGGGCGCAAGCACCCGCACCAGGAGTTCATCCAGATCGACACGACCAACGTGCTCTTCATCGTCGGCGGCGCCTTCGCCGGCCTCGAGAAGATCATCGAGTCGCGCTCGGGTCGCAAGGGCCTCGGTTTCGGCCAGCCGCTGCACAACCCCAAGGACCTCGGCGACTCCTTCCAGGACGTCATGCCCGAGGACCTGCTGAAGTTCGGTCTCATCCCCGAGTTCATCGGCCGCTTGCCCGTCCTGACGACGCTCGCGCCGCTCGACCAGCAGGCCCTCGTCAACATCCTCACGGTGCCGCGCAACGCGCTCGTCAAGCAGTACCAGAAGATGTTCGAGATCGACGGCGTCGACCTCGAGTTCACCGACGACGCCATCGCGTCGGTCGCCGACCAGGCGCTGCTGCGCGGCACGGGTGCCCGCGGCCTGCGCGCCATCATGGAGGAGGTCCTCCTCCCCGTGATGTTCGACGTGCCGAGCGACGACGAGATCGCCAAGGTCGTCGTGACCCGCGAGGTCGTCCTCGACAACGTCAACCCGACGATCGTGCGCCGCGAGGCCGAGCCGCGGGCCAAGCGTCCGCGCAAGGAGTCCGCCTGACCCTCGAGGTCGCCCGCGCCGCGTCCGCGTGAACGGAGACTGACCCGTGACCGCTCCCTTCCGGCTCGTCGCCGGTGACCATGCGCCCGTGCAGCAGACGAGCACGACGTGCGGGTCGGCGTCGTTGACCGTGGCCCGCATGCTCGCCAACCCCGCGTTCGCGCAGTGGATCCGGGACGGCATACGCAAGGACGCACGTGACGGCGACGTCCCCGACGGTGGCAGCGAGGCCCAGCGCTTCGCCGCCTACGAGCAGGTTGTCGCGTCGCGCACCAACGCCCTGGTCGGCGCGGGGCGCCGCCTCCAGCTGCCGTGGCCGCGCGCGCTCGGCACGCCCCCGTGGGGCGCGCTGAACGAGCTCGAGTACGGCGCCGCCGACCCCGCGGCCGACTACGACCTCGCGTGGTTCCGCCAGCGTGGTCGGGTCGGTCTCCAGCACACGTATGCCGCCCTCCGTGCCCGGGTGCGCCCGGGCCGTCCCGCGCTGCTCTACGTCGGCAACGCGTGGGCGCCGCGGCACGTCGTGCTCGTCCTGCCGCCGACGGGGGAGCAGGAGCTCGACGTCTACGAGCCCTCGGTCGGGCGCGTCGTCGACCTGCCGGAGCACGCGTTCGTCGAGCGTCGCCTCGCCATCGCCGGCTGGGACGTCCCGTGGGCCGCCGTCTGGGCCGATCCCCACCCCTGACACGGCGAGAGGCCACCGTTCGCGACGAACGGTGGCCTCTCGGCGGGTGGTGCGGGTCAGCCCATGTGGGCCGGGGCCGCCCCGTCGGTCGCGAGCTCCTCGTGTCGCACGTGCAGCGCGACGAGGGTGACGACGCCGGCGACGGCGATCATGATCGCCGCGACGAGGTAGGCGCGGCTGGCGCCGTAGGTGAACGCCTCGTCGGCGATCATCTTCTGGGCAGCTGCCAGCTGCTCCTTGGAGGGAGCCGGGCCACCCTGCGGCAGCTTCGCGGTCAGCTCGGCGACCTTGTCGCCCATGTTGTTGACGAAGATCGTGCTCAGCGTCGCGAGGCCGAGCGTGCCGCCGACCTGCTGCATCGTGTTGAGCACCGCCGAGGCCACCGAGGAGTCCTCGTGCGCGACGCCGTGGACAGCCGTCAGGGTGAGCGGCACGAAGATCAGGCCCAGGCCGAAGGCGAGGACGACGATCCACGGCAGCAGGTCTGCGGCGTACGTGCTCTGCGGCGTCAGGTGGGTGAAGCCCCACATGCCGAGGGCCGCGAAGCCCGCGCCCGCGCCGGAGATCCAGCGCGGGTCGACCTTGGCGATGAGGAACGACGCGACCTGCGCGGCCACGACGATGCCGACCGAGAAGGGCAGGAACGCGAGGCCCGTCTTGAGCGGCGAGTAGCCGAGGATCGTCTGGATGTAGATGCCGAGGAAGTAGAACATCGCGAACATGCCGGCGCCGACGACGAGCATGACGAAGTAGGACGTGCCGCGGGTGCGGTCGCCGGGGATGCGCATCGGCAGGAGCGGGTGCTTGACCCGCGTCTCGATGACGACGAACGCGACGAGCAGGGCGACGCCGATGGCGAGGTAGGTCACGGTCGTCGGGTCGCTCCACGAGGTGCTCGCGGCGTGGGTCAGGCCGTAGACGAGCGAGGAGAGGCCCGCGATCGAGGTGATGGCGCCGGGGATGTCGAGCGTGCCGCCGCCGTCCTCGGACTCCGTGAGGATCCGCTGGGCCAGGAACGCGACGACGATGCCGATCGGCAGGTTGATGAAGAAGTTCCAGCGCCAGTCGATCTCGGTCAGCGCACCGCCGAGGATGAGGCCGATGGCGGCGCCGGCACCGGACATGGCGGCGAAGACGCCCATGGCGCGGTTGCGCTCCCTGCCGGCCGGGAAGGTCGTCGTGATGAGCGCGAGCGCGTTCGGGGCGGCGAGCGCGCCACCGAGGCCCTGGACGGCGCGGGCGCCGAGCATCATCGCCTCGTTCTGGGCCAGACCGGCGACGAGCGAGGCGAGCGTGAACAGCACGATGCCCCAGAAGAACAGCCGACGCCGGCCGTAGAGGTCGCCGAGGCGACCGCCGAGGAGCAGCACGCCACCGAAGGCGAGCGTGTAGATGGTGATGACCCACTGGAGGTTCGCCTGGCTGAAGCCGAGGTCGGCCTCGATGTGGGGGAGCGCGATGTTCACGATGGTGCCGTCGAGCACGATCATGAGCTGGGCCGCGCAGATGACGAAGAGCGCCAGGCCGAGGCGCTTCGGCGGCGTGTCGTGGGAGGTGAACTCGCCCTGGGGCTCGTCCACCTGCTCGACCGTGGTCGAAGACATGGGTGTTCCTCTCGAAGACGTGCAGGTGTGGTGGTGGTGTCGCCCGTCGCGGGCCGGCTCAGCGAGTGCTGGGCGCGGGCGCGAGGGTGGCGGCGCAGGCCGGGAGGACGACGCTGTCCACGAACTCGGCGATGCGGTCCGGCCCGGGTCGACGTCCCGAGAGCAGCGCCTCGTGGATCGACAGGGACGGGAGGATCATCAGCAGGGTGTCGAGGTCGGCGTCGGCGGCGACCTCACCGCGCTCTCGGGCGTGCTCGAAGATGGTGCGGGTGGCCTCGATCTTCGGGGCCAGGAACCGCTCGTGGATGCCGCGTGCCAGCTCTGGCTCGCGGTGGATGACGGGGAGCAGCGCCCCCCACGTGCCGATGACGACCTCGTCGTCGAGGCCCCCGTCGGCGCAGGCCTGGGCGAGCAGGTCGCCGCGCAGGCTCCCGGTGTCGGGGTCCTGCTCGGCGGGGCAGTCGATGAAGAGCCCGACGGCGTCGATGACGAGGTCGCGCTTGTGCGGCCAGCGTCGGTAGAGCGTCGCCTTGGACGCCCGTGCAGCCGTGGCGACGGCGTCGAACGTGAGCCGGTCGTAGCCGGTCTCGCGCAGGACGTCGATCGCGGCCTCGAGGATCTCGACCTCGCGGTCACCGGCGACGCGTGGACGGCTCGCGTGTGCCGCGTCCGTCGTGCTCGCGCTGGTCGTGCTCATGCTCACCCCGGTCCCACCCCGATGAAACGAAACTGTTTCGTTTCATCAAAGAGTAGGTCGGGTCGACGGCGTTGGCAAACCCGTTGTCGAGCCTCGGGCCCGGACGTCCCGTCCGTCCCCGTTCGTCCCCGTCAGTGCCCTCAGCGACGGTCGGCGCGGCTCAGACCCGCTCGACGGGCGGGCTCGTGCGCACGAACCACAGGCCGGCGGCCACGCCGCCGAGCCCGATGACGTATGCCGCCGGGACGAGTCCCGCGGAACGCCCGACGAGCAGCCCCGCGAGGATCGCCACCGGGACGGCCGCCGCGAAGGCGAGGGCCGTGTGCCGCACCCAGCGACGGGCGGTGGAGGCGGTGAAGGAGCCGGCCGGCGGCGACGACGCGGAGAGCGCGGTCGCCGCGTGGCCGACGACGCACCCGGCCGCGGCCGGCAGCGACCACCACGAGAAGCTCCCGGCCGGGGTGAGCGTGAACCAGCCGTAGAGCAGCAGGGTCCAGTAGGCGAGCGGGCCGGCCGAGCCGGCCCAGGTCATCGTGACCAGCGGCAGCAGGACGAGCCCCCACCAGAGGGAGTCGAACCCGCCGACCGCGAGGGAGAGGCTCGCGAGGTAGACGGCGACGCCGCCCATGGCCGCGGCGGTCACACCGAGCTGGCTCAGCGACCACTCGGGGCCGGCGCCGAACCGCACGGTCCGGCGCAGCCGGACGCGGCGGGGGCTCCACGGCGTCCGGGTCGAGCGCAGCGGGTCGTCAGCAGGTCCGGGCACGGTCACCGCCTCGCCATCCGGGGCGCCGACGCTCGCCGTGCGATGTCGCGCAGCACCTGGTCGAGCGAGCCGGCGCCACGCCACGGCACGACCGGGACGCCGCGCAGCCGCAGGTTGTGCACCTCGGCGTCGCGCGACAGCAGCCGGATCCGCCAGGCCAGCGCCTGGTAGACGTTCGAGGGGTCGGCGACGAGGTGGTCGGGGAAGGTGTCGACGACGACGACGGTCATGCCGCGCGCGGCCAGCGTGTGGGCCAGGGTCACCATGGTCGGGTCGATGAGCGGGGACAGCACGAGGCACAGGGCATGCGGGTCGACGCCGCGGATCGCGTGCTCACCCGTGTCGCGGCGCTCGGTGGCCGGCGAGATCGCCGCGAGCGTGTCGAGCACGCGGCGCAGGTGGTTTGTGCCCGAGCCGACGCCGAGCGTCGGCACCTCGGCCGCACCGACGGTGCGCAGCGTGAGCCGGTCGTTGCTCCGGAGGAAGTGCTCGCTGATCGCGCCCGCGGCACGCACCGTGACGTCGAGGCTCGTCGGGCGTCCGTCGATGCCCTCGCGCGGGCCGACGTCGCTGAAGCAGTCGACGAGCAGGAACACGTGGGCGTCCTCGTCGGTGAACGTCGAGGTGACGTGCAGGGCCCCGGTGCGCATCGAGACGGGCCAGTGGATCCGCCGCAGACGGTCACCCGGGTGGAACCGGCGGATCGTGTTGAACTCCGAGCCGGAGCCGGGCCGGTTCGACCGGTTCAGCCCGACGATGCCGCGCGGGTGCGGTGTCGGGGCGCTCGCGTCGAAGGACGCAGGCACGGGGAGGGTGGCGGAGTCGAGGTCGGGCAGGTCGACGGGACCGGCGCGGAAGGCTCCCCACGTGCTGACGAGCGCGACGCTGACGGTGCCGACCCGGCGGCGCCCCCAGCGCGTCGACCTCAGCCCGAGGGTCGCGCGGCCGTCCTCGAGCTCGGCGATCCCGCTCGACGGCTTGCGCTCGACCCACGGGGCCCGGGCCAGGGTGACGATGCCGTGGACGTCGGGCAGGGACGGCTCGGTGGTGACGTGGACCCCGGTCACCGACCCCTCGCGCAGCGTCGTGTCGCCGAGGCGGGCCGTGCCGGTCACCTCGGTGCGCGGCCGCACGAGGTGACCCCACAGGGCGGCGACGACGAGCGGCGCGACGATGACGAGCAGGTCGGCGCGCCGGCCGACGACGGCGACGATCGCGCCCCCCGCCGCGAGGAGGATCGCCCGCTGGTGGGCAGCGGTCGGCTCCCACCCGCCGAGCCGGCGCGTGGCGGTCCGGTGCGGACGCCAGGGCTGCACGGGTCCTCAGCCGCCCGCTGCCGAGCCCGTTGGAGGGCCCATCGAAGGGCCCGCTGCCGGGCCCGCTGCCCGGCCCGCTGCCGGGCTCGCGGAAGGGTCGGCGGCCGGCCCCGGTGCCAGGTGCTCGCGGGCCGACGGGGTGGCCACGGTGCGCAGCAGGCTCTCGACGATGCTGCGCCCCGACGCGTTGCTCATCCACAGCTCCGGCTTGACCGTGATGCGGTGCGCGAGGACCGGCACGGCGACCGCCTTGACGTCCTCGGGGGTCACGTAGTCGCGGCCGTCGACGACGGCATACGCCCGGGCGCACAGGAGCAGACCGAGGGCGCCACGGGGAGAGGCGCCCATGAGGACGTCGCCGTGGGTGCGGCTGGCCGCCGTCAGCGCGACGCAGTAGCGCCCGACCGACTCGTCGACCGCCGTTGCCTCGATGGCCGCCTGCATCGCGAGCAGCTGCTCGGCGTCGACGATGCGGCCCAGCTCCTGCTCCTCCCGCTGGCGGGCCATGCGGTTCGACAGGATCTCCCACTCCTCGTCGAGGGTCGGGTAGCCGAACGAGATGCGCATGAGGAAGCGGTCGAGCTGTGCCTCCGGCAGCGGGTAGGTGCCCTCGTACTCAACGGGATTCGCGGTCGCGAGGACGTGGAAGGGGCGGGGCAGCTGGAAGGTGCGGCCCTCGACCGTCACCTGCTTCTCCTGCATCGCCTCGAGGAGCGCGGCCTGCGTCTTCGGTGGCGTGCGGTTGATCTCGTCGGCGAGGAGCAGCCCCGCGAAGAGCGGCCCCGCGCGGAACTCGAACTCGCCCGCCCGCTGGTCATAGATGAACGAGCCGGTGATGTCGCCGGGCAGCAGGTCGGGCGTGAACTGGGCGCGCTTGAAGTCGAGCCCCAGGGTCTGGGCGAAGCTGCGCGCGGCCAGCGTCTTGCCGAGGCCGGGGAAGTCCTCCATGAGGACGTGGCCGCCGGCGAGGATGCCGGAGAGGACGAGCCGCAGCGCCTCGCGCTTGCCGACGACCGCCCGGTCGACCTCGTCGAGGACGGCGCTGCTCAGCTCACTGACCCGGGTCAGGTTCATCTCGGTCATGCTCTACCACTGCTCGATTCGTCGGAGGATGGGGTCGAGGCGCTGGGGACGGTACAGGTCGGTCGGGGGGAGCCCGACGAGCAGGTCCCACAGCTCGGGTGGGGTCACGCTCTGGGCCCACTTCGGCTCCTCCTCCGCGACGATGCCGTGGCGGGCGTAGAGCCGTTCGCGGATCAGCACCTGCAGCTGCAGGTGGAGGTCGTGCACGACGCTCTCGCGTCCTTCTCGCCGGGTGTTGGCCGCCTCGAGGCGCCCGGCGAGGTTGGTGACGCGGAAGTCGTTGCCGCGGGAGTGTCCACCGAGGTCGCCGTCGACGAGGGGCCAGACCGTGAGGTGCTGTGGCGCGGTGTGGTCGATGAGGTGCCAGACCAGCAGCGCCCCCGCGAGCAGGATCGCGAGGAGCACCGGCACGTCGGGCGCGAGGCCGAGCCCGGCCGTGAGCGCAGCCAGCACGACCCAGGTGAGCAGCAACCCGACGAGGCGTCGACGCCACGGGCGCAGCACCGCGGCGAGCTCCCGCGTCCGGGAGGGCGCTCGCCGGACCGCGCCGCGGGGCAGCGGCCGTCCTGCCGCCGCCGTTGCGCGCTCGCGCGCCTCGCGCCGGGTCCGAGGAGGTGTACCGTCCGGCTCGCTGCTCACGATCCCTCCTCCCCGACGGCAGCGGACGCGCCCCGCTCGGCCGCGTGGCGCGAGGCCACCTGCTCGAGGTCGGCGATGAGGACCCGGAGGTCGGTGATCGCCCGGTCGCGGTGGCTCTCGCCGAGGTCGTGGACCGAGAAACGCGCCTCGCGGTAGAGGGCCGCGAGGTCGCCGAGGCGGGCGGAGTCGACGGGCCACACGCCGATGACGCGCTCGGTGTACTCCGTCGACGTCTCGGCGGGCAGGCGCGGCAGGCCGGTCGCTGCGGCCGAGGTCTCGAGGCCGAGCCAGGCCGCGACGATGGCGTTGCGGGGCTCGCCGGTCTCGAGGTCCCGCAGCCGGTCCCGGGCCCCCTCGAGCAGCTCGATCGGCACGAGGGGGATCGCGAAGTCCGGCTCCTCGTGCAGCTCGAGGTGCGGTCGTCGGCGCAGCAGCGACCGGACCAGCTGCGCGAGGACGACGAGGACGACGAGGGCGGCCAGGACGAGGACGATCTGGACGAGGGTGACGAGCACGGGGGAGGGGTCGAAGGGCATCGCCGTCGACGTCGACGTGGGCCGCGACGACGTGGCGGACGGCGGCAGCGACGTGAGGGTCGGCAGCGGCGTGAACGTCTGCGTGTCGACCGGGCGGGAGAGCAGCGACACGGGTTGGCCGAGCGCGGCCACGACCAGAGCGGCCATGACGACGGCGCCACCCACGATGGTGACCTGAGCCCCCCGCCTCGACATGCGAGTGACCCTATGCCAGCGCGGTCGCCGACAGTCGCGGAGCCGGCCGATCGTTGCCGTCCCGATAGGTCGGGGTGGCAACGACCGACGGGTCGCTCGGGGGTCAGCCCTGGGCCGGCGCCTTCTCGACGGGGACGAGCTCGGCGTCACGCACCTCGACGACCTCACCCTCGGCATACGCGAGCTCGCTGATGCGGCCGCTGGCCCGCAGGTCGGACTCGGCCGCCTGCACGTGGGCCACCGATGCGGCGGGGGCGACCAGCGTCATGGTGCGCACCTCGGCGCGCATGCCGACCTTGGCCTCGGACTTGACCTTGCGCACGCCGGCGAGGGCGGCGCCGACCGACGCGAGGAGCGCGGGCTCACCACCGGTCGGCAGCTCGTCGCGGGTCGGCCAGGGCTGGCGGTGCACCGAACCCTCACCGAACCACGACCACACCTCGGCCGTCGCGTAGGGGATGAACGGCGCGAGCAGGCGCAGCAGCGTCTCGAGCGCGAGCCGCAGCGCGGCCCGGGCGCTCGCGGCCGCCTCGTCGCCCTGGCCGCCGTAGGCGCGGTCCTTGACGAGCTCGAGGTAGTCGTCGCAGAACGTCCAGAAGAAGGTCTCGGTGGCCTCGAGCGAGCGGGTGTAGTCCCAGCCCTCGAAGCCCTGCGTGGCCTTGTCGACGACGTCGGCGAGGGCCGCGAGCATCGACAGGTCGAGGGGGTGGGTGACGGCTGCCCGCAGGTCGCCGTCGACGTCGCCGAAGCCGAGGGCGAACTTGCTCGCGTTGAGCACCTTGATGGCGAGCCGGCGCCCGACCTTCATCTGGCCGGTGTCGTAGGCGGCGTCGGTGCCGAGGCGCCCGGAGGCCGCCCAGTAGCGCACCGCGTCGGCGCCGTTCGCCTTGACGACGTCCTCGGGCGTCTCGGCGTTGCCCTTGGACTTGCTCATCTTCTTGCGGTCGGGGTCGAGGATCCAGCCGCTGATCGCGGCGTGCTTCCACGGAGCCACGCCGTGCTCGAAGTACGAGCGCGTCACCGTGGCGAAGAGCCAGGTGCGGATGATGTCGTGGCCCTGGGGGCGCAGGTCGTAGGGGAAGATGCTCGCGAAGAGCGCTTCGTCCGACCCGAGCCGGTCGCCGTCGGGGGCGCCCTCGCGGACCGGCCAGCCGGCGGCGATCTGCGGGGTCAGCGACGACGTGGCCCACGTGTCCATGATGTCGGGGTCGGCGACGAAGCCACCCGCCTGGCCGCGCTGTGACTCCTCGTAGCCCTCCGGCACGTCGATCTGGGGGTCGACGGGCAGCGCCGAGGCCGGCGGCGTCAGCGGGTGGTCGTGGTCGACCTCGCCGGCGGCGTCGACGGGATACCACACGGGGAACGGCACGCCGAAGAAGCGCTGGCGCGAGATGAGCCAGTCGCCGTTGAGGCCCTCGACCCAGTTCTTGTAGCGCGAGCGCATGAAGGCGGGGTGGAAGTCGACCTCGTCGCCCATGCCGACGAGCTTGGAGCGCAGGGCCTCCTCGCGGCCGCCGTTGCGGATGTACCACTGGCGCGAGGTGACGATCTCGAGCGGCTTGTCGCCCTTCTCGTAGAAGTTCGCCTTGCGCTGGGTCTTCTGCGGCTCGCCGTCGAGGTCGCCGGACTCGCGGAGCGCGGCCACGACGGCCTCGCGAGCGCTGAACGTCGTCTTCGTCGCGAGCGACTCGGCGTAGAACGCCTCGCCGGGACCACCGGCGAGCCACTCGGGCGTCTCGGCCTGGAGGCGGCCGTTGCGGGTGATGAGCGACCGGATCGGCAGCTGCAGCTCGCGCCACCACATGACGTCGGTGAGGTCGCCGAAGGTGCAGCACATGGCGATGCCGGCACCCTTGTCCATCTCGGCGGCGCGGTGGGCCAGGACCGGCACCTCGACGCCGAAGAGCGGCGAGGTGACCGTCGTGCCGAAGAGCGGCTGGTAGCGCTCGTCGTCGGGGTGGGCGATGAGGGCCACGACCGACGGGATGAGCTCGGGTCGCGTCGTCTCGATGAAGACCGGCTCCCCGCCGTCCCGGTGGAAGGCGACCCGGTGGTACGCGCCGGGGTAGTCGCGCGCCTCGAGCTCGGCCTGCGCGACGGCCGTCTGGAACGTCACGTCCCAGAGGCCCGGGGCCTCGCTCTGGTAGGCCTCGCCGCGCTCGAGGTTGTGCAGGAAGGCCTGCTGCGCCACGGCGCGCGAGCGCTCGTCGATGGTGCGATAGGAGATGTCCCAGTCGAGGCTGAAGCCGAGGCGACGGAAGAGGGACTCGAACGTCACCTCGTCCTTGACGGTGAGGACGTCGCACAGCTCGATGAAGTTCTTGCGGCTGATGGGGCGCTGGTCGGCGGCCTTGATGGCCTTGCCGTTGCTGTCGACCCCCTCCTCGAAGGGCGGCGTGAAGCCCTCCTCGTAGGGGAGGCTCGCGTCGCCGCGCACGCCGTAGTAGTTCTGCACCCGGCGCTCGGTGGGCAGGCCGTTGTCGTCCCAGCCGATGGGGTAGAAGACCTCGAGGCCGCGCATGCGCTTGTAGCGGGCCATGCAGTCGGTGTGGGTGTAGCTGAAGACGTGGCCGACGTGCAGGCTGCCGCTCGCCGTGGGCGGCGGGGTGTCGATGGCGAACACCTGGTCGCGGGGCAGCGACAGGGCCTTCTCGCGGTCGAAGGAGTAGGTGCCCTCGTCGGCCCATACCTGCATCCACTTCTCCTCGAGCCCGTCGAGCGTGGGCCGCTCGGGGATCCGCGAGGTCGTGGGTGCAGGTGTGTCAGTCATGCGCCCAATCCTTCCATGCGCGCGGGGGTGCCCTCGACCGCCTTTCCTCAGCGGGCGAGCAGCGGGCGTATGCCGTCCGGCGCGGCCCGCGCGCCGGCTCAGACGTCGCAGCCGGGCAGGTCGCACCCGTCGCAGCCGTCACCGCAGCCGGGGAGGCCGTCGAAGGAGAAGAGCGAGTCGGCGGCGTCGGTGAACCCGTCGACACCGTCGAGGAGGTCGCCGGGGTCGGTGAGCCAGGTCGAGGCGTCGCCGATGTCGCCGAGCGCGTCACCGAGCGAGAGGTCCGCGCCGTCCGGGCCGGAGCCGCCGAAGTCGTACCAGTCGAGCCCGTCGACGTAGTCGGTCCAGTGGCTCTCCTGCGCGAGGGCGCGGAGCAGGTCGGCGAAGTGGGCGGTCAGCCCGAAGGCGACGGCATACGGCAGGTAGGTGCTGAGCAGCGCCCGCTTCTCCTCGAAGCGCAGCTGGTCGGCCTCGGCCGTCGCGAGGTACTCGCGGAAGCCGAGCGCCTGGATGCGCAGTGCCGTGCCCTCGGCGGTGCGCGGGGTCCGTGCACCGCCCCAGCGGGCCAGCACGACGAGCGCCGCGACCAGCCCCACGAGCACCGGGGTCAGCGACCAGTCGTGGGCGTCCACGAGCCCGGCTCCGACGACGACGGCCGCGACGACCGTGAGCGGGACGAGGACGGCGAGTCCGGCGGCGCGCGTCCGGCCGTTGCGGGCGCGCGGGTGCCGGGCGTACCAGCCGCGGTCGACGACCTCCCGGTAGAGCCCGATCTGGGCCTCGCGCATCGTCAGGCCGAACGAGCCCCTGAGCGCCGAGAGCCGCACCCGGTCCCGTGCGTCGAAGATCCGGTCGAGGAGCAGCTGCTCGAAGGCGGTCGGCGTCTCGTCCGGCGCCGGCTCGCTGCGGCGCAGCGCCCAGTCGCGAGGACGCTCGCCCTCCTGCTCGCGGACGTCGACGATGCGGAACCAACCGCGGACCGCGAGGTCGAGCAGCGTGGCGCTGACGTCGTGGGCATCGGCCACGCCGTCGACGACCGTGCCGACGGCGCCGGGCCGGACGTCGCGCGGGGGAGCGAAGGCGGGGGCCACCACGCCGGACCACTCGCCGCCCCGGACACGGCGCCGGGAGGCCCGCGCGGGATCGGCGGGCAGCAGACCGGGAGTCACGTCGTCGAACATCTCGTCTCGTCCGCGCCACCACTTCACGAGCACGACGACACCGGCGACGGCGAGGGGGACGAGCCCGAGGAGTGCGGCGCCCACCACGGTGTCACGGTCCACGAGAGCCGGCGCCGCGGCATACCCGAGGGCCCTCAGGCCCCTGTCCGGCGTGGCGTGCGTCACTGCGGCGCTCGCGATCACGGTCATCCCCTGTTCGTCGGCAGGGCCGATCGACCCATCGGCGTGCCGAAGCGTAGCGACGCAGGGCAGAGTGTCCCCATGGAGCCCGTCTACTCGTCCGTCATCGGTTTCGCCCGCGGGGTGTTCGCGATGCAGGGGCTGAAGTTCACCATCCTCGGAGACGACAACGTCCCACGCGTCGGCGGTGCGGTGATGACGATCAACCACACCGGTTACATGGACTTCGCCTACGCAGGCCTCGCCGCCCAGAAGTCCGACCGCCTCGTGCGGTTCATGGCCAAGGACGGCGTCTTCTCGCACGCCGTCAGTGGTCCGCTCATGCGCGGCATGCACCACATCCCGGTCGACCGCACCGCCGGTGCCGCGTCGTACGCCGCCGCGGTCGACGCGCTCCGGTCCGGCGAGATCGTCGGGGTCTTCCCGGAGGCGACGATCTCCCGGTCGTTCGAGCTCAAGGAGTTCAAGACCGGCGCCGCCCGGATGGCCATCGAGGCCGGCGTCCCGATCCTGCCCGTCGTCATCTGGGGCTCGCAGCGCGTCTGGACCAAGGGGCACCCCAAGCGCCTCGGCCGCACCAACGTGCCCATCCTCATCAACGTCGGCGAGCCGATCGCCGTCGCGCCCGACGCCGACCCCGTGGCCGTCACCGAGCAGTACAAGGCCGTCCTGGCCGACCTGCTCGCGGTCGCCCGGGCGGCGTACGAGCCGCTCACCGGGCCCGACCTCAAGTTCCTCCCGGCGAGCATGGGCGGCACCGCACCGACCCTCGCCGAGGCGACCCGCCTCGACGAGGCCGACACGGTGGAGCGTCAGCGCCGAGCCGACGAGCAGCGGGGCTTCGCGACCGACTGAGCGGGTGGCCGGTGGTTCGGGCCGGCGCCTCGGCGCCGGTAGCCTTCCGGGCATGGCTCGTCAGGCACGTCAGCGCGTCCCCGAGGGTCCGGCCCCGGACCCCGCGGTCCAGAAGCTCCGGATCCGCTACACGAAGCGGGGTCGGCTGCGGTTCACCTCGAGCCGCGACTTCCAGCGCGCGCTCGAGCGGGCGCTGCGCCGCGCCGACGTGCCGATGGCCTTCTCGGCCGGCTTCCACCCGCACCCGAAGATCAGCTACGCCAACGCGGCGGCCACGGGCACGGGCAGCGAGGCGGAGTACTTCGAGATCTCGGTGACCCAGCGCGTCGAGCCCGAGTCGGTGCGCGCCGCGCTCGACGAGGCCCTGCCCGAGGGGATCGACATCCTCCAGGTCGTCGAAGCCGCCCCCGGGGCGCTCGCCGACCGTCTCGAGGCGAGCGACTGGGTGCTCGAGTTCGCCGGGGTTTCCCTCGAGGTCCTCGAGGCGGCTGTCGCGGCCCTCATGGGGCGCGCCACAGCCGAGGTCACACGCCTGACGAAGTCGGGTCCGCGCACCTTCGACGTGCGTGGCTCGATCGTGGCCGCACGCGTGCTGGACCCGCGCGACGCGCTCGACGACACGGTCACGACTCACGAAGTCGGGACCGACTGTGCGATACTGCGCATGGTCGTACGGCACACCACACCTGCTGTACGCCCCGACGACATTCTGACCGCGCTGCGTGAGATCGCCGACCTGCAGCCTCCGCGCCCCCCACTGGTGACGCGACTGGCGCAGGGACCGCTCGACACCGCAAACGTGCGGGTGACCGACCCGCTGGAATGACCTGCCAGGTCATGACGACGAAATGGTTGCCGACCAGGACGCCGACGGCATTCGATCACGGGGCCGCGCCCAGCGCGAACCGTTTTCGGGTGTAGCGAGACGACTTCCGTCCCGTCGCACACGCGGCGCGACGACTGCAACCGCACTCGTGCGGTGTCGACGGCCCCGGCCGCGTGTGGGTCACACCGCACCTGACGGGAGGCTGCCTGATGGCACCCAACGACACCACCAACGGCGACGAAGCCACGCTGTTCCCCTCCGAGCAGGGCACTGACGCTCCGGCACCGCGTCGTCGTGCGACGCGTCGCACGACGAAGAAGGCCACGACCATCGTGCCCACCGCCGACACCCCGGCCGTGGCTCCCGCCGAGGAGCCCTCGGTCGCCACAGCACCCGAGGACAGCTCCACCGGCGAGGCCGTGGCTGACGCCGCCCCGGAGACCAAGCGTCCGGCCCGCAAGCGCGCGACGCGCAAGAAGACGACCGTCGCTCCGGACGCGCCGACCTCCGACACCGACGGCACGAACGTGACCGCCGAGGTCACCGAGGGGTCCGCCGAGGCGACGCCGGTCGAGAAGGCACCCAAGGCCGAGAAGGCCCCGCGGGCCGCTCGGGCCACCAAGCGTGGCTCGCGCACCAAGGCCGACCGGGCCAGCGCCGCCGTCGAGGAGCTCGTCGCGGGCACCCTCTCGGGCGACGCAGGCACCGCCCCCGAGACGTCCGCCGACACGAGCACGGCGACGTCCACCGCGGCCGACCCCGGCGCGATCGACATCTCCGACCTCATCGACGTCGACGCCCTGGACGAGTCCGAGGACACCGACGACGCCGCGGCCGCCGCGGGCGATGTCGACGCCGCCCGTCAGGCCGCCGTCGTGCCCAGCTTCAGCGTGCTCTTCCAGGCGCCCGACGCGAGCCAGGCCGTGCCGACGCGCCGACGCCGCGGCACGCCGCCGGTCGAGGCGGAGGAGCCGGCCCCCGACGTCGAGGACGAGCCCACCGTCGCCGACGAGGACCAGACCGAGCTCGACGGACAGGCCGACGAGCAGCCCGACGAGGAGACCAGCCCCCGCCGGTCGCGCCGTCGCCGCGGAGGCAAGGGCCGTCGCGGCCGCGCCGCCGACGACGAGGACACCCAGGACCAGCAGCCCGACGCCGAGGACTCCAAGGACTCCCGTGACTCGCGGGACTCCCGTGGCTCGGGCGACGCGCGCGGCAGGTCCGGCGACACCCTCGACACCGACGACTCCGTCGACTCCGGCGACGACAGCACCGGCGACGCCGACTCCGAGGGCGACTCGGACGACGAGGGCGGCTCGAGCCGTCGTCGCCGTCGCCGCCGTCGGGCCGGCTCCTCCTCGGACTCCGGTGACGACACCCCCAACGTCTCGACCCGGGTGCGCCAGCCGCGCAGCCAGAGCGACGAGCCCGTCGCCGTCAAGGGCTCGACCCGCCTCGAGGCGAAGAAGCAGCGCCGCCGCGAGGGACGCGAGGCCGGACGCCGACGCACGATCATCACCGAGGCCGAGTTCCTCGCCCGCCGCGAGGCCGTCGACCGCGTCATGGTCGTGCGCAACAAGGAGGGGCGCACCCAGATGGGCGTCCTCGAGGACGGCGTCCTCGTCGAGCACTACATCGACCAGGCCACGAACGTCTCCATGGCCGGCAACATCTACCTCGGTCGCGTGCAGAACGTCCTGCCCTCGATGGAGGCCGCCTTCGTCGACATCGGCAAGGGCCGCAACGCGGTGCTCTACGCCGGTGAGGTCAACTGGGACGCCGCCGGTCTCGAGGCCAACCAGCCCAAGCGCATCGAGAACGCCCTCGGCTCCGGCCAGACCGTGCTCGTCCAGGTCACGAAGGACCCGATCGGCCACAAGGGTGCCCGCCTCACCTCGCAGATCTCGCTGCCGGGCCGCTACCTCGTCTACGTCCCCAACAGCTCGATGACCGGGATCAGCCGCAAGCTGCCCGACACCGAGCGCGCCCGCCTCAAGAAGATCCTGCGCGACGTCGTGCCGGACTCGGCCGGCGTCATCGTCCGCACCGCGGCCGAGGGCGCGAGCGAGGAGGAGCTGCGCGCCGACGTCGAGCGACTGACGCGCACCTGGGAGGACATCCAGGCCAAGGCCGAGGCGGCCTCCTCCCCGCGCGCGGGCAAGAGCAAGGGCAAGAAGAAGAACGGCGCGGCCGGGTCCGCCACGGGCGGCCAGGCCCCGATGCTGCTGCACGGCGAGCCCGACCTCACGGTCCGGGTCATCCGCGACGTCTTCAACGAGGACTTCAAGCAGCTCGTCGTGGCCGGCGACCAGGCGTGGAACGAGATCCACCCGTACATCTCCTCGGTCGCTCCCGACCTCGCCGACCGCGTCACGAAGTGGACCTCCGAGGAGGACCTCTTCACGCACCACCGCGTCGACGAGCAGCTCTCCAAGGCGATGGACCGCAAGGTCTGGCTGCCGAGCGGTGGCTCCCTCGTCATCGACCGCACCGAGGCCATGACGGTCGTCGACGTCAACACCGGCAAGTTCGTCGGCTCGGGCGGCAACCTCGAGGAGACCGTCACCAAGAACAACATCGAGGCGGCCGAGGAGATCGTGCGCCAGCTCCGGCTGCGCGACATCGGCGGCATCATCGTTATCGACTTCATCGACATGGTCCTCGAGAGCAACCGCGACCTCGTCGTGCGTCGGCTGCTCGAGTGCCTCGGCCGCGACCGCACGAAGCACCAGGTCGCCGAGGTCACCTCGCTCGGTCTCGTCCAGATGACGCGCAAGCGTGTCGGGTCGGGCCTCATCGAGGTCTTCTCCGAGACGTGCGAGCACTGCAACGGCCGCGGCTTCATCATCCACACGGACCCCGTCGACAAGGGCGCGCACCAGCACGAGCAGAGCCCGGGCGAGAACGTCGGCAGCAGCACCAGCCGTCGTCGGGGCCGTGGCCAGAACACCGGTCAGGGTGCGAGCCAGGGCGGCAACCAGAACAACGGTGGCCAGCAGTCGGGCCAGCAGTCGGGCCAGGGTCAGCCGGAGTCGAAGAGCAACGGCCCCACCGCCGCCCAGATCGCAGCAGCGGCGCACGCGGCCGCGCTCAAGAGCGCGTCCGGCCAGCCGGTGGGCGAGGCTGCCGCCGAGGCCGTCGCCGAGGTCAGCGGCGGCCGGGGCTTCCCGCAGGACGACGGCCCGTGGTCCGGGGACGACGCGCACGACGTCGACCCCGGCGACGAGCAGGCGACCCAGGGCGGCGCCCACGTCGAGCTCGAGTCCGACGTGGCCGGTGCCGCCGACGTTCCCGATGCCAGTGACGACGTGTCCTCGTCCGCCGACGCGGAGCACGAGCCGCCGGCCACGCAGCCGGAGGCGAGCGTGCAGACGAGCGGCGCCGCACCCGTCGAGGCCGCGGTCGAGGTGCAGCCCGCTGCACGCGGCCGTCGCCGTCGTGGCCGGGTCGTCGCGCCCGCCGGCCCGCCGCGTGGGAGCAGCGAGCCCGGCGCCTCGGGCGAGGGCTGACCTCGGTTTGGAGCTGGGGCCGTTCAGCCGGTAATCTTCTTCCTTGGTGCGCCCACCGGGCCCGTGTTGACGGGCCGGTGCCGAAAGCGGCGATACCAACCCTTGATGAGAGAGTGAGTTTCACTGTGTACGCGATTGTTCGCGCTGGCGGTCGCCAGGAGAAGGTGTCGGTGGGCGATGTCCTGCTCGTCGACAAGGTGACGGGTCAGCCCGGCGATGCCATCGAGCTCACGCCGCTGCTCCTCGTGGACGGGACCACGGTCACGTCCGATGCCGACAAGCTGTCCAAGGTGTCGGTGAAGGCCGAGGTCGTCAAGGCCGCCAAGGGCCCCAAGATCGTCATCATGAAGTACAAGAACAAGACCGGCTACCGCAAGCGTCAGGGCCACCGTCAGCCGCTGACCCAGGTCAAGATCACCGCCATCAACGCGTGATCCACCCGGAACCCAGAGACTCACGAGAGAAGGACTGACATGGCACACAAGAAGGGTGCGTCCTCGACCCGCAACGGTCGCGACTCGAACGCACAGTTCCTCGGCGTCAAGCGTTTCGGTGGCCAGAAGGTCAACGCGGGCGAGATCCTCGTCCGTCAGCGCGGCACGCACTTCCACCCGGGCGAGGGCGTCGGTCGCGGTGGCGACGACACGCTGTTCGCCCTCGTCGCCGGCGCCGTGAAGTTCGGCTCCAAGCGCGGCCGCAAGACGGTCAACATCGAGCAGGTCGAGACCGCAGCTGCCGAGTGATCTGCTGATCACCACTGAGTTTGTACCGGAAGGGCGGGCCCGCGTGGCCCGCCCTTCCGCCTTTCCCGGGCACACAGCATCCCCCAACCGGCGTATGCCGTCCGCCCACCCTGATCTGGAAGAGTGACCCCATGGCAGTGACCTTCGTCGACCGCGTCGTGCTGCACCTCAGCGCCGGCGCCGGGGGGCACGGCGTCGCCTCCGTCAAGCGCGAGAAGTTCAAGCCGCTCGGCGGTCCTGACGGCGGCAACGGCGGCCACGGCGGCTCCGTCATCCTGCGGGTCGACCCGCAGGCGACGACGCTGCTCGACTACCACCGCCACCCGCACCGCAAGGCGGTCAACGGGCTGCCCGGTGCCGGCGACGAGAAGAACGGCGCCGACGGCGACGACCTCGTGCTGTCGGTGCCGGAGGGCACGGTCGTCAAGGACGGCGAGGGCCGGATCATCATGGACCTCGTCGGCATGGGCACCGAGCACGTCATCGCGCGTGGTGGCCGCGGCGGTCTCGGCAACAAGGCGCTGTCGTCGGCCCGGCGCAAGGCGCCCGGCTTCGCGCTCCTCGGCGAGCCGGGCGAGGAGGTCGACGTCGTGCTCGAGCTCAAGACGCTCGCCGACGTCGCGCTCATCGGCTTCCCGAGCGCCGGCAAGTCCTCGCTCGTCTCGGTGCTGTCGGCCGCGAAGCCGAAGATCGCCGACTACCCCTTCACGACCCTCGTGCCCAACCTCGGCGTCGTCACGGCGGGCTCGGCCCGCTTCACCGTCGCCGACGTCCCGGGCCTCATCCCGGGCGCCCACGAGGGCAAGGGCCTGGGCCTCGAGTTCCTGCGCCACGTCGAGCGCTGCTCGGTCCTCGTCCACGTCATCGACTGCGCGACGCTCGAGCCGGGCCGTGACCCGATGAGCGACCTCGACGTCATCGAGAACGAGCTGTCGCTCTACGTGCCCGACGCCGACCTCGGCGGCAAGCCGCTCGCCGACCGCACCCGCATCGTCGTGCTCAACAAGGCCGACGTGCCCGAGGCCCGCGAGCTGGCCGAGATGGTCAAGCCCGACCTCGAGGCGCGCGGCATCGAGGTCTTCATCGTCTCCGCGGTGGCCCACCAGGGCCTGCGCGAGCTCAGCTTCGCGATGGCCCGCCACGTCGACGCCGCCCGCGCCGAGATCGAGGCCGAGGCCGCCGTGCCCAAGCGCGTCGTGCTGCGCCCGAAGTCGGTCGACGACAAGGGCTTCACCATCGTCAAGGAGAACGGTCCCGACGGGCCGATCTTCCGGGTCGCCGGCGAGCGCCCGTACCGCTGGGTGCGCCAGACCGACTTCTCCAACGACGAGGCCGTCGGCTACCTCGCCGACCGTCTCGGCCGTCTCGGTGTCGAGGAGGAGCTCTACAAGGTCGGCGCCGTCGCCGGCGACACCGTCGTCATCGGCACCGCCGAGGACGCCGTCGTCTTCGACTGGGAGCCGACCCTGCAGGCGGGCGCCGAGCTGCTCGGCACCCGCGGCACCGACCTGCGCCTCGCGGAGTCCTCGCGACCGACGCGTGACGAGAAGCGCGAGGCCCAGAAGGACCGCTACGCGGCCCGCGCGGCCACGCAGGAGGAGCTCGAGGCCGAGCGCCGGTCCGGTCTGTGGCACGTCGCCGCCGACGAGGACGACGCCTGAGCCCACCGCACCTCTCCTGCGGCAACACACCGAACAGGTCACAACTCGCCCGAATCCGATCTCGGTGAGTTGTGACCTGCACGGTGTGTTGCGCTTGGGGCTGGGTTGCTCCGGGAGGTCCGCGAGGACCGCGCCCCCACGATGGGTGACCGCATAGGGTGGCCGCATGAGCTCGTGGGGCGCGCTGCTGCGTCGCGGTCACCTCGGCACCGAGGCCGACCGCGCGACGTACCGCACCCTGCACACCGCGCTGCTGGCCTCGCCGCCGCTGCGGATGGGCCTGACGCCGGCGGCTGCCGAGCGGTCGCTCAGGCACCTGCGCTCGCTCCTCGGCGCGCCGGCGGTCGCGATGACCGACACGAGCTCTCTGCTCGCCTGGGAGGGCGGTCGCTCGCACCACGCCCACCAGCCCGCCGTCATCTCGGCCGGGACGCTCGGCCACGGGCGGACGACCGTCGTCGACGGCGCGGACGTCGCGTGCCCCGAGCCGTCGTGCGTCGTGCGACAGGCCATCGTCGCGCCCCTCGACGTCGACGAGAAGGTCGTCGGGACGTTGCAGGTCTTCACCGGCCGGGCCTCGGCGGGTTTGGTCCGCGCCACGAACGAGGTGGCGCGCTGGGTCTCCGGCCAGCTCGAGCTGGCCGAGCTCGACGCCTCACGCACCCGGCTCATGGAGGCCGAGGTGCGCGCCCTGCGGGCGCAGATCAGCCCGCACTTCATCTACAACTCGCTGACCGCGATCGCGTCGTTCACGCGCACCGACCCCGAGCGGGCCCGTGAGCTGCTCGTCGACCTCGCCGAGTTCACGCGCTACTCCTTCCGACGGCACGGCGAGTTCACGACGCTGGCCGAGGAGCTGCGGTCCATCGAGGCCTACCTCGTCATCGAGAAGGCCCGTTTCGGCGACCGCCTCACCGTGACGGTCCGCGTCGCCCCCGAGGTGCTGCCCGTCGTCGTGCCGTTCCTGTGCCTCCAGCCGCTCGTCGAGAACGCCGTGCAGCACGGCATCGAGGGCCGCGCGGGCAGTGGCGAGATCAGCATCCTCGCCCAGGACGCCGACCACGAGTGCGTCGTCACGATCGAGGACAACGGCGTCGGCGAGGACCCCGAGCGGGTGCGCCGGGTGCTCGCCGGCGACCCGGGGAGCGACTCCGTTGGCCTGGCCAACGTCGACGAGCGCCTCCGCACCGCCTTCGGCGACGACTACGGGCTCGTCGTCGAGACCGCGCCCGGCGCCGGCACCAAGGTCGTGGTGCGGCTGCCGAAGTTCCGGCCGGGGGTGCACGTGTGACCGCCGCCCCGGACACCGAGCCGGCGCCGCTGCTGCGGGTGCTGGCCGTCGACGACGAGGCGCCGGCCCTCGACGAGCTCACCTGGATGCTCGGCCGGCACGAGTGCGTGCGCCAGGTCGTCCCCGCCGGCTCGGGGGAGGCGGCGCTTCGGGTGCTCCACGAGGAGCAGGTCGACGCGATCTTCATGGACGTGCAGATGCCGGGCCTGAGCGGGCTCGACCTCGCCCGCGTGCTCTCACGCTTCACGACCCAGCCCCCGATCGTCTTCGTCACGGCCCACGAGCAGCACGCCGTCGACGCCTTCGAGCTCAACGTCGTCGACTACGTCCTCAAGCCGGTGCGCGACGAGCGGCTCGACCAGGCCGTGCGCCGCGTCGTCCGGCAGATCCAGGGCCGCGAACCGGCCCCGTCGGCGGCCGACGAGAGCATCGTCGTCGAGCTCGCCGGGGTGAGCAGGCTCGTCCCGCGGTCCGACGTCCTCTACGTCGAGGCGCAGGGCGACTACGCCCGCCTGCACACGGCGAGCGAGAGCCATCTCGTCCGCGTGCCGTTGACGACCCTGGCCGACCAGTGGCGCGAGGCGGGGTTCGTGCGCATCCACCGGTCCTCGCTCGTCTCGCTCGGCCACATCACCGAGTGGCGCACCGAGGGTGGGCGCACGACGGTCGTCGTCGGCGGCCACGAGCTCGTCGTGAGCCGCCGCCACACGCGCGCCCTGCGCGACCTGCTCGTGCGGCGTGCCCAGCCCCTCGGGCGCGGCGGGTCATGACGCCGCCCGAGCCGCCACGGGCGCGGGTCCGGGTCACGAGCCCCCGGACCTCGGCCGCGCGCACCCGGAGCGTCTCGATCGCCTCCGAGATCGACGAGCAGACCCGGCTCGGCGAGGTCTACATCACCTCCCTCATGCGCAGCCAGCTGCGGCTGGCGCTCGGCGTGCTCCTCGTGCTCGCCTCGACGCTGGGTCTGCTGCCGCTGCTCTTCACGGCCGTCCCCGGCATCGCGGACGTCGACGTGCTCGGGGTGCCCCTGCCCTGGATGCTGCTCACGGTCGTCGCCTTCGCCGAGATCATCGGCCTCGGCTGGTTCTACGTGCGGCGGTCCGAGCGCAACGAGGACACCTTCAGCGACCTCCTCGACGGTCGATGAGCCGGGTGGGTCACGGGTGAACAACTCCGCGAGCATCGTCGCCGTGGTCCTCGTCTCGGTCGCGTCACTCGTGGTCGGCGCCTTCGGGCTGCGCCTCTCGCGGACCATGAGCGACTTCTACGTCGCCTCGCGCGGGGTCAGCCCGGTGCTCAACGCATCGGCCATCAGCGGCGAGTACCTCTCTGCCGCATCGTTCCTCGGGGTCGCGGGGCTCATCCTCGCGCGCGGCGTCGACATGCTCTGGCTCCCGATCGGCTGGACCGCGGGCTACCTGCTGCTGCTCGTCTTCGTCGCCGCGCCGCTGCGTCGCTCCGGGGCCTACACGCTTCCCGACTTCGCCCAGCTGCGCCTCGAGTCCGTCGTGGCCCGCCGGGCGTCGAGCCTGCTCGTCGTCGCGATCGGCCTGCTCTACCTCATCCCGCAGTTCCAGGGCGCCGGACTGACCCTGCGCACCCTCACCGGGGCCCCGTCCTGGGTCGGGCAGCTCGCCGTCGCCCTCGTCGTCTGCCTCAACGTCCTGCCCGGTGGCATGCGGAGCGTCACGCTCGTGCAGGCCTTCCACTACTGGCTCAAGCTGCTCGCACTGCTGACGCCGCTGTTCCTCCTGCTCGGCGCCGTCGGCGAGCGCCGCGACGACCCCGACGTCGGAGCGGTGTTCGTGTCGGACTGGGTCGAGCCGCTCCAGGGCGACCACGCCCTCTACCTGACCTACTCCCTCGTCCTGGCGACCTTCTTCGGGACCATGGGCCTGCCCCACGTCGTCGTCCGCTTCTACACCAACCCCGACGGGCGGGCCGCCCGGCGGACGACGCTCGCGGTGCTCGTGCTCCTCTCCGGCTTCTACCTGCTGCCCGTCGTCTACGGCGTCATCGGCCGCTACGTTGCCTCCGACCTCGTCGCCGCCGGGCGTGCGGACTCGGTCGTGCTCGAGCTGCCGAGCCGGCTCTTCGACGGTCCCGTCGCGGAGGGGCTGACCGCCGTTCTCGCCGCAGGCGCCTTCGCGGCGTTCCTGTCGACGTCGACCGGTCTCGTCGTGTCGGTCGCCGGCGTCGTCAGCCAGGACCTCGTGCGTTGGGGCGCGGGGCACCGCCAGGGCATCCGCACCTTCCGTCTGACGACGGTCGCCGTCGTGGCGGGTGCCCTCCTTCTCACCGTCGTCTCGGCCGGGGTCCCGGTCGCCCACGCGGTCGAGCTGACCTTCGCGGTGGCTGCATCGACGTTCTGCCCGATGCTCCTCCTCGGGATCTGGTGGCGGGGACTCACCTCGCGCGGGGCGATCGCCGGCCTCGTCGTCGGGGGTGCGCTGTCGATGGGCGCCGTCGTCACGACGACGTTCGGCATCGCCACCGGTGGCTGGTTCGGTGTCGTCCTGACGCAGCCCGCGGCCGTCAGCGTGCCGCTGGCCTTCACGACGATGGTGCTCGTGTCGCTGGCCACCCGGTCGAGCACCCCGGAGCACGTCGTGCAGACGATGGTCCGGTTGCACGCCCCCGAGCACATCGACCTCAACCGTGGCTCGTTCCACCCCGAGCGCTGGTACCGCCGCCCGCCGACCGCGGAGGGGGCGTCCGACGGCACGCAGCACCCGGCATACGGCAGCACGGAGGAGACCGCTCGTCGCCCGGGGACGACCGCTCGTCGCAGCTGATCCCGCGCACGGCGAGCCGTCGGCCCCACTGAGCGATGTCGCCTCCGCCGAGCCTGCCGTGGCACCCCGCCGGCTCCTACCTTGGCTCTCGCCGGCCGTGTGCCGGCAGCGCGGAGCGACAGGGGCGTCGACTCACCACGGGACCGTCCGGGGAGCGTCGGCGGCAGCAGGACCCGCGCCGACCGCCCAGCAGACCAGGCACGACCCAACCGCCCCGGAGGTGGCCCCAGTGAGCAAAGACGCTCCAGAGCGCGTGGCCGACGATCCCAACGTCGCCATGCAGGACTCGCCCGAGTTCGCCCAGCTGCGCAGCAAGTTCCGCAAGTTCGTGTTCCCGCTGACCGCGCTGTTCCTCGCGTGGTACTTCCTCTACGTCCTGCTGTCCGTCTTCGCCAAGGACTTCATGGGGACGAGGGTCGTCGGCAACATCACGTGGGGCCTGATCCTCGGCCTCCTCCAGTTCGTCTCGACCTTCACGATCACGATGGTCTACGCCCGCTGGGCCGACCGCGTGTTCGACCCCGAGGCCGAAGCCCTCGCCCAGAAGATGGGGGTGCAGCAGTGAGCGCCCTCCTCACCACCGCCCCGTCGCTCGTCCCCGCGGCGACCACGGTCGGCAACCCGGCGATCAACATCGGCATCTTCGCCCTGTTCGTCGTCGTCACCCTCGCCATCGTCATCCGCGCCTCGCGCAACAACCGCAGTGCCGCGGAGTACTACGCGGGTGGGCGTGCCTTCACCGGCCGCCAGAACGGCATCGCCATCGCCGGTGACTACCTGTCGGCGGCCTCGTTCCTCGGCATCGCCGGCGCCATCGCCATCAACGGCTACGACGGCTTCCTCTACTCCATCGGCTTCCTCGTGGCCTGGCTGGTCGCGCTGCTGCTCGTCGCCGAGCTGCTCCGCAACGTCGGCAAGTACACGATGGCCGACGTGCTCAGCTTCCGGCTGCGACAGCGCCCGGTCCGCATCGCCGCGGCGATCTCGACGCTCGTCGTGTCGTTCTTCTACCTGCTCGCCCAGATGGCAGGGGCCGGTGGTCTCGTCGCCCTGCTGCTCGGCGTCGAGGGGGCCGTCGGACAGCGGCTCGTCATCGTCGTCGTCGGCATCCTCATGATCTTCTACGTCATCTTCGGCGGCATGAAGGGCACGACCTGGGTGCAGATCATCAAGGCCGTGCTGCTCATCATCGGCGCGGCGATCATGACCTTCTGGGTCCTCGCCAAGTTCGGCGTCAGCCTCTCGAACCTGCTCGGCGAGGCCACGACCGCCTCGCAGGAGGCGGGCGGGAAGGACCTGCTCCAGCCCGGGCTTCAGTACAAGAACCCGGTCGACTTCATCTCCCTGTCGATGGCGCTCGTCCTCGGCACGGCCGGCCTGCCGCACGTGCTCATGCGCTTCTACACGGTGCCGACCTCGCGTGAGGCCCGTCGGTCCGTCGTGTGGGCCATCTGGCTCATCGGCATCTTCTACATCTTCACCCTCATCCTCGGCTTCGGGGCGGCGGAGCTCGTCGGAGCGGCAGCCATCAAGGCGGCACCGGGTGGCGTCAACTCGGCGGCCCCGCTGCTCGCCTTCGAGCTGGGCGGCGAGATCCTGCTCGGGATCATCTCGGCGGTCGCCTTCGCGACGATCCTGGCGGTCGTCGCCGGTCTGACGATCACGGCGAGCGCGTCCCTGTCGCACGACATCTACAACACGGTCGTCAAAAAGGGGACCGCCACGCCGGAGGAGGAGGTCAAGGTCGCGCGCATCGCAGCGCTCGTCCTCGGCGCGATCGCCATCATCGGCGGCATCTTCGCCCTCGGCCAGAACATCGCCTTCCTCGTGGCGCTGGCGTTCGCCATCGCGGCGAGCGCGAACCTGCCGACGATCCTCTACTCGCTCTTCTGGAAGCGGTTCAACACCAGGGGTGCGCTGTGGAGCATCTACGGCGGCCTGATCAGCGCCATCACGCTGATCATCTTCAGCCCCGTGGTCTCGGGCAAGCCGAACGACCCGGTGACCGGCAAGAGCCCCTCGATGCTCCAGGGGGTCGACTTCCACTGGTTCCCGCTCGACAACCCGGGCATCATCTCGATCCCGCTCGGCTTCGTCCTCGGCTACATCGGGACGGTCACGAGCAAGGAGTACAACGCGGCGAAGTACGCCGAGATGGAGGTGCGCTCGCTCACCGGTCACGGAGCCGAGACGGCGACCCACCACTGATCCGACGCGTCCCCCGCGAGGTCGCGGGGGACGCGGAGCGGCCGCGCACGCCAGGGGTGTGCGCGGCCGTTCGCGCGTCCTGCCTCAGATGACGACGAGGTCGTCGCGGTGGATGACCTCGCGCTCGTACTCCGGGCCGAGCTCGCGGGCCAGCTCCCTCGTCGACCGGCCGAGCAGCGAGGGCAGCTCGGCGGAGCTGTAGTTGACGAGACCACGGGCGATCGCGGTGCCGTCGGGGGAGCACACGTCGACGGGGTCGCCGTCGTGGAAGCTGCCCTCGACCGCCGTGATCCCGGCCGGGAGCAGCGACTTCTTGCGCTGGACCAGCGCCGTGACGGCGCCGTCGTCGATGATGAGGCGGCCGCGTGCGGTCGTCGCGTGCTCGAGCCAGAGCCGTCTCGACCGGCCGCGGACCCCGATCGGCAGGAACACGGTGCCGACGTCCTCGCCCGCGAGGACCTGGATGACCCGGTCCGCCGCCGTCACGGACGTGACGACGCCGGCGGCGGTCGCGATGCGGGCCGCCTCGATCTTCGTCGTCATGCCGCCCGTGCCGACCTTCGAGCCGCTGCCGCCGATCTCGACGCCGACGAGGTCCTGCGGTCCGCGGACGACGGGGATGCGCTGGGCTCCCGGTCGGCTCGGAGGCCCGTCGTAGAGCGCGTCGACGTCGGAGAGCAGGACGAGCGCGTCGGCGTCGATGAGATGCGCGACCAGGGCGGCGAGCCGGTCGTTGTCGCCGAAGCGGATCTCGCTCGTGGCCACGGTGTCGTTCTCGTTGACGATGGGCAGCACCCCGAGGTCGAGCAGCCGCTCGAGGGTGCGGCGGGCGTTCGCGTAGTGCGTGCGCCGGGTGACGTCGTCGGCGGTGAGCAGCACCTGACCGACCGTGATGTCGTGCCGGCCGAACGCCTGCGTGTAGCCGGCGAGCAGGGCGCCCTGGCCGACCGAGGCGGCGGCCTGCTGGGTCGCGAGGTCGCGAGGTCGGGCGGTCAGGCCGAGCGGGTGGATGCCGGCCGCGATGGCACCGGAGCTGACGAGGACGATCTGGGTGCCGTCGAGGTGCTTGTGCGCCAAGGCGTTCGCGAGGGCGACGAGGCGGCCGTGGTCGATGCCGCCGTCGACGCCGGTCAGCGAGCTCGAGCCGACCTTGACGACGAGCCGTCGCGCGGTGCTGATGACGGAGTGGGGCGACACACGTCGAACTCTAGTGACGGGCAGGGGCGCACGCAGGGCCGTCCGGACCGGGCCTTCGGTCCAGCCCCCGGAGACGGACGGCTCACGGCCTGCACGACGACCTACGCTGGAGGCATGTCCCAGACGATCGACCCTGCCGTCGTCGAGCACGTGACGGCCCTGGCGGAGCGCGCGCGCACCGCCTCGCGACGGCTCGCCCTCATGTCCCGCGCGGAGAAGGACGCGGCCCTGCTGCTGCTCGCCGACGCCGTCGACGCCGCCGCGCCGGAGGTCATCGCGGCCAACGCCGAGGACATCGAGCGCGGTCGCGCGGGCGGCATGAGCGAGAGCCTGCAGGACCGGCTCCGGCTCGACGAGCCGCGCGTGGCCGCCGTCGCCCAGGCGCTGCGCGACGTCGCGGCCCTGCCCGACCCCGTCGGTGAGATCGTGCGCGGTTCGACCCTCGCCAACGGCCTGCAGATCCGTCAGGTGCGGGTGCCGATGGGTGTCATCGGGATGATCTACGAGGCGCGGCCCAACGTCACCGTCGACGCCGCAGGCCTGGCCCTCAAGTCCGGCAACGCCGTCCTGCTGCGCGGTGGCTCCGCGGCCGCCAGCAGCAACCACGCCCTCGTCGAGGCGATGCGCGGCTCCCTCGCCGCCCAGGGCCTTCCGGTCGACGCCGTCACGCTGCTCGAGGAGGGCGGTCGCGACGCCGCCCGGGCCCTCATGACCGCTCGCGGCCACGTCGACCTCGTCATCCCGCGCGGGGGAGCCGACCTCATCGAGACCGTCGTCCGCGAGTCGACGGTCCCCGTCATCGAGACCGGCGTCGGCGTGTGCCACGTCTACGTCGACCGTGCCGCCGACCTCGACCGGGCCCGGGCCATCACCCTCAACGCCAAGACGCACCGGCCCAGCGTCTGCAACGCCGCCGAGTCGCTCCTCGTCCACCGTGACGTCGCCGCGGACTTCCTGCCCAAGGCCCTCACCGACCTCGCCGGCGCCGGGGTGCGACTGCACGTGGCACCCGAGGTCACGCAGTACGCCGAGGCGGCCGGCGCGGCATACGACCTCGCGAGCGAGGCGGACTTCGGGACGGAGTGGCACGGCCTGGAGATGAGCGTGGCCGTCGTCGACGACCTCGACGAGGCGATGGACCGGATCCGTCGGTTCGGCACCGGGCACACCGAGGCGATCGTCACGGAGGACCGGGCGGCCGCCCGGCGCTTCACCGCGGAGGTCGACGCGGCGGCCGTCATGGTCAACGCGAGCACCCGGTTCACCGACGGCGGCGAGTTCGGTTTCGGCGCCGAGATCGGCATCTCGACCCAGAAGCTGCACGCGCGCGGACCGATGGCGCTGCCCGAGCTGACGACGACGAAGTGGATCGTCGAGGGCGACGGCCACACCCGCTGACGGGCGCTGCCGCATCCGGGCACCCCGGATGGCATGATGGCCCACCATGGAAGGCACCGAGGTCCGCAAGCTCGCTGAGCTCGAGGACGACCACTGGTGGTACCGCGAGCGGCGTCACCTCCTGGCCAAGGCCATCGCGGGGCTGGTGCCCGGACGCGCCCTCGACATCGGCGCCGCAGGCGGGGGCAACACCCGTGTCCTGCGTGAGCACGGCTGGGACGCCGTCGCGCTCGAGTACGGCTCTGACGGCGCAGAGGTCGCCCACGGTCGCGGACTCGCGACGCTGCGCGGCGACGCGACGCGGCTGCCTCTCGCGGACGACTCCCTCGACCTCGTCATGGCCTTCGACCTGCTCGAGCACCTCCAGGACGACGACGCCGCCGTCGCGGAGGTGCGTCGCGTGCTCAAGCCGACCGGCACGTACCTCGTGGCCGTGCCGGCCGACCCGAGGCTGTGGTCAGAGCACGACGAGGCCGTCGACCACGTGCGTCGCTACACCCGCGAGGGCCTGCTCGACCTGCTCGACCGCGGCGGCTTCGACGTCACCGACGTACGGTCGTGGAACGTGCTCCTGCGCCCCGTCGTGGCGATGCGGCGCCGGACGAGCTCCGGCTCGGACCTCGAGAACCTGCACCCGGTCGTCAACTTCGGCCTGCGCACGATCATCACTGCCGAGCGCTACCTGCCCGTCGGAGGCCTGCCCGGCGTCAGCCTGCTCGTGCGGGCTCAGCCTCGCAGCTGAGTGCGCTCGGGCTCGGTCCGGGGCTCTGGGTCCAGCACCGTCACGGTGTCGGGCACGGTGTCGGACGCGGTGTCGTGCACGGTGTCGGACGCGGTGTCGGGCATGGTGTCGACGGCGTCGGTGTCCGGCTCCTCCGACGTCGTGCGGATGTGCGCCTCGCTCGGCTGGGCCGGCAGGGGCGTGTCGGTCGGCCCGTGCGCGCCGGTGTCGGCGGTCTTCGAGTCGTAGGCGATGAAGTAGGTCGGGCGGCCCTGCATGTGGCCGTACATCCGGCCGATGTACTCGCCGAGGATGCCGACGCAGACGAGCTGGACCGCGCCGACGCCCGCGACGATGGCGACCGTCGAGGTCCAGCCGGCGACGGTGTGGCCCTGCGACCGGGAGATCAGGGTGTAGAGCACGAGCAGCACGGCCAGGACCGCACCGCCGAAGCCGGCGAACGTCGCGAGCCGCAGCGGCGCCGTCGAGAAGCCGGTCAGCGAGTCGAGCGAGAGCTTGATCATCTTGAGCAGCGGGTACTTCGAGTCCCCGGCGGCGCGCTCCTCGCGCTTGTACTCGACCGTGTCGGACGGGAAGTTGAGGGCCGGCACGATGAAGCGCAGCACGCGGTTGTGCTCGGGGAGGCTGTTGATGGCGTCGACGGTGGCGCGCGACATGAGGCGGTAGTCGCCGGCGTCGGCATGCGCCGAGGTCTGCGACATGAGCCCGATGAGCTTGTAGAACGCCTGGGCCGAGGCCCGCTTGAACCACGTGTCGGTCGAGCGGTCGTTGCGCACGCCGTACACGACGTCGACGCCGTCGTCCTTCGCGGCCGCGAGCATCTGCGGGATGATCTCGGGCGGGTCCTGCAGGTCGGCGTCGATGGTGACGACGTAGTCGCCGAGGGCGCTGACGAGGCCGGCGGAGATCGCGGCCTGGTGCCCGGCGTTGGCGCGCAGGCGCACGACGCGCAGCTCGGACCACTCGCGGTGGTAGCGCTGCAGGAGCGCGGCCGTCAGGTCCTTGCTGCCGTCGTCGACGGCGACGACCTCGTAGGTGGTGCCCATGCCGTCGAGGAGCGGTCGGAGCCGCTCGACGAGGAGGGGGAGCACCTCCTCCTCGTTGTACATCGGGATGACCACGGACAACTCGGGAACCATGGGTTCTAGGGTACGGCCGCCGATGGGCTGCGCCTGTCACCTCGCTGTGCGGATGCTGTTCCCGCTCGTACCCTGCAAGTCCACGGCGCCGCCGGTAACGTGCCGGGCGTGACCGCCTCCGCCGCTGACCGCCCGTCCCGACGAGGTATGCCGCCGGGCGGGCTCGAGCCCGGCACCCCGGTCGCGGGTCGGTTCACGAAGTGGGGCGGGGGCCGTCACTGGGAGTGGGACGGTCGCTACCTCGGGTCCGACGAGCACGGCCACTGGTGGTACGCGCCGGCCGGCACGCGCTGCGCGCGCCCCGGTGCGGAGTTCGTCGAGTCCAGCGGCTGGGTCTCGCTCGTGCCGCACGAGGGGGCGTACGTCGGCGGCTTCTACCCGGGGCACCGTGAGATCAGCGTCTACGTCGACATGACGACCGAACCGGTCTGGCAGCGCCGCGAGGCCACCCACGGCGGGCCGGAGTGGGAGGTGACGATGGTCGACCTCGACCTCGACGTCGTGCTGACCCGCGACGGACATCTCTTCGTCGACGACGAGGACGAGTTCGCCGAGCACCGGGTCGAGCTCGGCTACCCGGCGGACGTGGTCGCTCTCGCCGAGCGCTGGCGCGACCTCGTCCTCGCGGCGGTGGTCGCCGGTGACGAGCCGTTCGCGACCGTGGGTCATGCGTGGCTGCGAGGCGCGGACCCGGGGGAGGAGGCGCCCGGTGGCGCCGAGGGGACGGGCGGGCACTGAGCCGGGCGGACGGCATACGCCCTCGGTGGGCACGCGCTGCGTCGGCCGGGGCGTGCGGGCGCTAGGCTGGGCGCATGTCTGATCGTGTCCTCGCACTCGTCACCGAGGGGGAGGAAGCCGCTCGCGAGCTTCCCATGCCGGTGATCGCCTACTTCCTCATCACGTTCGCGCTCTTCCTCGTGGCGCTCGGCGTCACGTGGAGCTTCCGCAACACCGCCTACAAGGTGCAGTCCCCGCGGCGCGGTGAGGGCACGCACGGCAGCACGAGCGGATCCGACGGGGCCCACCACTGACCATGCGCCTCGGCGTCATGGGCGGGACGTTCGACCCGATCCACCACGGCCACCTCGTGGCCGCCAGTGAGGTCCAGTCGCGCTTCGAGCTCGACGAGGTCGTCTTCGTCCCCACGGGACAGCCGTGGCAGAAGGCGGACCGTCGCGTCTCGCCCGCCGAGGACCGCTATCTCATGACCGTCATCGCGACGGCCTCCAACCCGCGCTTCACCGTCAGCAGGGTCGACATCGACCGGCCCGGGCCGACGTTCACGATCGACACGTTGCGCGACATCAGGACCGAGCGGCCCGACGACGAGCTGTTCTTCATCACCGGCGCCGACGCCCTGGCCGAGATCCTGTCCTGGAAGGACGCCGAGCACCTCTTCGAGCTGGCCCACTTCATCGGCGTCACCCGGCCCGGCCACGAGCTGTCCGACAAAGGGCTGCCCGAGGACCGCGTCACGCTGCAGGAGGTGCCGGCCATGGCGATCAGCTCCACCGACTGCCGGGCGCGCGTCGCCGACGGCGCCCCGGTCTGGTACCTCGTGCCCGACGGGGTCGTCCAGTACATCAACAAGTACCGCCTGTATGCCGCCGACCTGGCGAGCGCAGGCACCGTGCCGACGCACCTGTCGCCGGCACCGCCCCGAGGAGATTCGTGACCGCAGCAGACCATTCGATCCAGCTCGCGAAGGTGGCCGCCCTGGCCTCCGAGGAGAAGCTCGCCGAGAAGGTGATGGCCATCGACGTGAGCGAGCAGATGCCGCTCACCGACGTGTTCGTCATCGCCTCGGCACCGTCCGAGCGGCAGGTCGGCGCCATCGTCGACGAGGTCGAGGACCGGCTGCGTGAGCTGGGCAGCAAGCCGATCCGCCGCGAGGGCGAGCGCGAGGGCCGCTGGGTCCTCATCGACTTCGGCGACATCATCGTCCACGTCCAGCACGAGGAGGAGCGCGAGTACTACGCGCTCGAGCGCCTCTGGAAGGACTGCCCCGAGATCGACCTCGGGGCAGTCCAGGCGCCGGCCCGTCCGGGTGCCGACGGCGCGAGCGACGAGGCCGACGAGGCGTGACCGCAGCCGGGTCCGTGCCGCCCGTGGGGCCGCGCCGCATCGTCATCGTCCGGCACGCCGAGACGGTCGACAACGCGGCCCGGGTCTGGCAGGGCCACAAGGACACCGAGCTGTCCGACCGCGGACACGAGCAGGTGGAGGCTGCGGCGCCGCACCTCGCCGCCTACGCGCCCGCCCTCATCGTCTCGAGCGACCTGCGGCGCGCGGCCTCGACGGCCGACGCCATCTCGGGCCTCACGGGCCTCGAGGTGCGCCTCGACGCCCGCCTGCGCGAGGTGCACGTCGGCGAGTGGCAGGGCATGCACGCCGACGAGGTGCGTGAGCGCTACCCGGACGTCATCGCGGCCCTCGACCGTGGCGAGGACACCCCGCGCGGCGTCACGGGGGAGACCCGGGCGCAGGTGGCCGAGCGGGCGGGTGCTGCCCTGCGCGACGTCGCCCGTGAGCTGCTCCCGGGCGAGACCGCCGTCGTCGTGGCCCACGGGGTCTCCGCCCGCGTCGCGGCCAGCGCCCTCGTGGGGCTCGACCAGGACGTGTCGGACGCCGTGTTCCGCGGGCTCGACAACTGCCACTGGATCGAGCTCGTCGAGGCGGGCAAGAGCTTCTCCGAGATCACCCGGTGGCGCATCAGCGGCTGGAACCTCGGGCCCTGGAACGTCTGACCCGAAAGGCCGCCCCCGATTTTGGCTCTCGGCCGGAGACCCGCTATGGTTACGCAGTCGCTTCGACGAGGTGACACCCGCAAGGGGCTGTGGCGCAGCTGGTAGCGCACCTGCATGGCATGCAGGGGGTCAGGGGTTCGAGTCCCCTCAGCTCCACCGAACGAAGAAGGACCAGACGGAATCCGTCTGGTCCTTCTTTTTGTCCGTGGCCTGTCCGTGGCCTGTCCGTGGCCTGTCCGTGGCCTGTCCGTGGCCTGTCCGTGGCCTGTCCGTGGCCTGTCCGTGGCCTGTCCGTGGCCTGTCCGTGGCCTGTCCGTGGCCTGTCCGTGGCCTGTCCGTGGCCTGTCCGTGGCCTGTCCGTGGCCCGTCCGTGGCCCGTCCGTGGCGCGTCCGTGGTCGGTCAGGGACGGGGTCGGGTCGTGACGACGAAGACGGAGTCGGTGCGCCAGTCGGCCACCGCGGCGGCCGCGGCGCTCGGGCCCAGGCGCCGCGTCCGCGTGCCGCCGAGCACCCGCTCGAGGTTGGAGCGCAGCGCGGGCGGCACGCCGGCGCCTCTCGTCGTCCCGGCAGCAGGCACCGCGCTGACGTCGAGCTCCTCCTGCTCGAGCGACCGCGGGTCGAACTCCAGCGTGCTCGACACGACCATGAGCTGGTCGCGCAGCGACACGGTCCCCGCCTCCCACAGCGCGTCGGCGACCTGCCCGATGAGGTCGACGCTCGCCGCCTCACCCGGTCCGAGCGCGACCGAACCGGCAGGGAAGGCGTCGGTGAAGATGCCGTAGGTCTCCGTGAGGTCGAGCAGCGCTGCCCACAGGGGGGTGGACGTGGTGTTCGCGAGACGGACGGTGAAGCGCGGGGCGTCCGTGCCGGCATACGCGATCCGGAGGGTGCCGCCGGCACCGACGGGGCCCGTGCCCGCGTCCACCTCGACACGCACGGCGCCGTCGGGCAGGCGGGTCGCGGGGTTGGTCAGGGCGGACAGGCGCAGCCAGCGGGCCACGCGCTCGAGGGCGAGGATGGTGCGCTCCTCACGGGCCTCGCCGGCGACGACCGGGACGAGCGGACGCGTCACGCCGGGACGGGTGATGACGAAGCCGTCCGGGGTGGCCTCGACGAGCAGGTCGGCCCCGCCGTCCTCGTCTCCCGCACCCTCGACGAGGTCGACGAGCGTCTCGTCGGCGGCGTCCGCCGCGGTGCGGAGCGCGGCGGTCCCGGCGGCGTCGCCGACGACTCCCACGCGCAGCGGTGCGAGCGGGATGGACGTGACGACCGCGCGATAGACGTATGCCTCGTCGAGCTCGGGGGTCAGGCGGACCAGGCTCCGGTCGGGCAGGACCTTCGTGACGAGCGCCGTGGCGAGGGGTGAGCCCGACGTCTCGCCGGTCAGAGGGTAGACGGCGAGCTCGGTCGTGTCGTCACCGATGGGCTCGGGCACCCCGTGGACGGCGCCCGAGTCGATGGACCAGCCGTCGGGCAGCCGGCTCAGGGTGAGCGGCCTCGCGGTGGCCGGGATCGCGCCGCCGAGGAAGGGCCGGTCGAGCTCGGTCGCGTCGGCCGTCTCGACCTGGGGGTGCTGGTCGGTGACGCGGTTCGTCACGTCGGCCGTCACCATCCGCAGGACGTCGCGGTAGGACGGGCGTCCGTCGCTGCCGAGGAGCGCTGCCTCGAGGGCCGCCGACAGGGCGCCCCGCTGACGGCCGAGGACGGTCACCTCCTTCGCCTTCTCCGACGACCGGCACGCGGCGAGCAGCACGTGTCGGCCGGCCGGGGTCCATCTGGCCGTGCCGCGGGTGGGCGAGCCGGTCGTCACGTCGCCCAGCCCGACGAACGTCGACGCGGGTCGGGCGCGCGGGTCCGGCGGCGCCAGCCGCACCACCTCTTCCGCGTCACGCGTCCCGTCGCCCGAGTGACAGCAGTCGAGCACGACGAGCGTGTGGCAGCCCGATGACGAGATGGCGTCGAGCAGGCCCGCCAGCTCCTTGTCGGCGAGGTCCCAGCTGCCGGGGGAGCGGCTGTCGACGCAGACGAGGGTCTCGTTGCGGTGGTCGGGCTCGATGGACCAGAGCTCCTCCGGCGTCGTCTGCTGCGAACCGTGGCCGCTGTAGTAGAAGAGCGCGACGTCCTGCGGGCCGGCCCGGCCCAGGTGCTCGGCGAGGCGGCCGGTCACGGCGGCGCGGGTGGCCTCGGCGTCGGTGAGCACGACGAGGTCGAGCGCGTCCGCGCCCACGCGGTCGCGCAGGACCTCGGCGAACCCGGTGACGTCGTTGACGCAGCCCGACAGGGGCGGGATCGGTGCCGGGTAGGCGTCGATCCCGACGAGGAGGGCGAGGAGTCGTCCGGCCATCTCAGGAAGTCATCTCAGGAAGTCATCTCAGGGGTCATCTCAGGAGGCCTCGTCGGCGAGGGTGATCGTCTGCCAGCCGTGCGGGAAGCCCTGCGTCTCGGCGGTGCGCGCGGCGTTCGTGCTCTTCATGGTGCGCAGCTTCCACGCCGCCGGGGCGCTCGTCGCGTCGCTGAGGTTGACGTTCATCGAGAAGACCGAGCCACGGACCGGCGCCTTCTTCAGCTGCAGGGACGACCACGGCACCCGGGCCTCGAGGTCGTAGCCGGTCAGGGTGTCGGCGCGTCCGACGGTGATCTCGGGGTGGCGCGTGCCGGTGGTGAAGGTGCCGCGCCCGGCCGGGTTGATCGACGCGACGCCGGAGGTGGGCGCGTCACGGGACAGCCCCACCATGACGTGGACGTCCTGCCCGCGCCGGGTCGTCGCGGCGGGGTCGAGGCCCCGCGCGTCAGGGCCGAACTCGAAGGAGAAGCCGTCGCCGTTGAACCAGGCGCCGGGGGTCGCGAGGTTGACGCTGCGCACGTCCGGGTCGACGACGTGCACGCGCAGGTAGAGCGCGCTGCTGTCCCAGACGACCTGCCAGTCGCCGCCGAACTCGCGCTGCGGCGTGCCCTGCTGGGCGATGACGTGAGGGATCGAGTGCGAGGGCACGCCGTCCCAGTCGGCGAAGTCCCCGTCGACGGCAGGAGTCGTCGTGGCGCAGCCCGCGACGAACGTCGTCGCCGCGCTGCTCGCGGCGGCGGGCGCCGGCCCGCAGGCGCTCGTGACGTCGCCCGTGGCCCCCTTGAACCACTTCGGGACCTGGGTCGCCCCGAGCCAGAAGAGGCCGAAGAGCACGACGAGGCCGATGAGGCTGCGCACGAAGCCGTTGCCCCTGCGCCCCCGGCCGTTGTCGGTGTCGTTGTCGGTGTCGTTGTCGGTGTCGGTGTCGGTGTCGGTGTCGGTGTCGTGGGTGTCGGTGTCTGTGTCGGTGTCTGTGTCGGGCTCGGTCGGCGGCGGCGTGCGGCCGCCCTGGGTGTCCGTCTCGGGCCGCGGCCGAGGCACCGGCCCGTCGTCGACGGGGGCTGCCTCCGGCCGGACCCGTTCGAGCAGCTGGGTGACGTCCTGGTAGTCGGGGTGCTCAGCCGCGATCTGCTCGAGCAGCGGTAGCGCGGTCGCCGGGGCCCGGGCGAGCAGCGCGTCCTTGGCGGCGTCGTAGAGCGACTCGAGCCGGCTCTCGGGCCGCTCGGTCGCGACGCCGGCGCTCGCCGTGAAGGAGAACGGCTGGTCGGCACCCGACCGCAGCAGCACCGCGGTGCCCCACTCCGAGGCCTCGTCGGAGACGGCCATGGCCTTGCGCACCTCGCAGATCGCGGCGTCGATGCCGAGCCCTCGGGTCAGGAAGTAGTAGAACTCGTGGCTGAAGACGAGCGCAGCCCGGTCGGAGATCTCGGTCTGCATCGCGACGACCGCGGGCAGCCCCTGGCGCACGAGGGCCTGGCCGACCCCGGAGAACGCGTCGCGTCCTGACGTGCGCGCCCCCTCGCACGCGTTGAGCACCGCGAGCTGCATGGTGCGGGCGTCGTGGAGCAGCGTCCCGAGCCGCGCGCCCGAGACCCGGTGCGCCGTGCCGTCCTCGCGCTCGAGGACGAGAACCCCCTCCTGCGCCTGCTGGTCGAAGCCGCCGTGGCCGATGAAGTGGAAGACGTGGAAGTCGTCGAGCAGGGCCCGCTGCAGCCCCGTCAGGGTCGCGTCCTCGAGGCCGGTGACGGTGAGACGTCCGCTCGCGACGAGGTCGCCGGTCGTCGCCGTGAGTAGCTGCCGCTCGCGGTCGACGGCGAGCTCGGGCATGTCGCTCGGGCTCGAGATCATGACGAGGACGCGCAGCGGCGCGTCGACGTGGACGACCGGCGGGCGCTCGAGCGAGTCGAGCAGGCGCACGATCGGGGTCTCCTGCGAGAGCGTGAGGAAGCGGCCGAGCCGCGAGTCGTAGAGGTACTCCCACGGCACCGGGTCGAGGTCGGGGACGGCGTCGAGGCGCAGCCGCAGGCGCAGGTCCTTGCCCTGGCCGGTGGCGGTCGTGAGGCTGTCACGGAAGGCCCGTCCGACCTCGCCCGAGAGCAGGGCGTCACCGAGGCGGCGGCCGTACTCCTTGACGTCGACGACCCGTGCTTCCGCCGGCACGAGGCGCCTCGAGGACACGCGCGGTGGGCCCACCGCGATCATGAACTGGGCGAGGTCCGTGGCCGCGAACGGCAGCGTGAAGGGAGCCGACGCCTCGCCAGCGGGCGAGGCGAGGACGTGAGCGGCATACCCCTGGCCCTCACGGGTGACGGCGACGTCGAAGTCGAGATAGTCACGGCTCATGGCGATCCTCTGTTCGCAGGAGCGCGCCTGCACCCGACAGTACGCCGGGCGGGTGCTCCTGATACGCCGTTTCGACCGGGACGCGCCCCTTCGGTAGAATCGTCGGTGAGCGCGCGAGCCGCGCTCGCGGACGAGGGAGCCGTACCCGCACAGCGACAAGACGGCCGGATCGGAATCGCCGTGCACTGGCTCGTCCTCATCCTCTCCGGCGCGCTGGAGGCCGTCTGGGCCACCGCGCTCGCCGCGTCCGACGGCTTCCGCCGTCCCCGACCGACCGCGCTCTTCGCCGTCTCGCTCGTGCTCAGCATGGTCGGCCTCGCGTGGGCCATGACCGGCCTGCCCACGGGCACGGCGTATGCCGTCTGGGTCGGGATCGGCGCCGTCGGCACCGTCCTGCTCGCGGTCGCCCGCGGCGAGGAGCGCCTCGGCGGCGCCCGTGCCGCCCTGCTGCTCGTGCTCGTCGCGTGCGTCGCCGGCCTCAAGGCGGTGGCGTGATGCCGTGGGTCGTCCTGCTCGCCAGCGCCGTCCTCGAGGCAGTCTGGGCCTCAGCGCTCGCCGCGTCCGAGGGACTCTCGCGCCCCGTCCCCGCCGTCGTGTTCCTCGTCGCCGGCGCGCTGAGCATGGCCGGGCTCGCGCACGCCGTGCGCTCCATCCCCATCGGAACGGCGTATGCCGTGTGGACCGGTCTCGGGGCCGCGCTCACCGTGACGTGGGCGATGACGACGGGCGGGGAGGCGTTCTCGGCCGTCAAGGTCGTCCTGCTCGCGGGGATCGTCGGCGCCGTCGTGGGGCTCAAGCTCGTCGGTCACGAGCCCTCCGGGACCGCGGAGGTTTCCGAGGCCTCCGAGGCCTCCGAGGCTTCCGGGACGGACGACGCTCCCGCGGGCTGAGACGCATCGCACCGTTCACCCGGATATGGGCTGTTTCGGGGGTTGGTGTCGTCCTCGGCGGTGATGATGGGCGCGTCGCCCCGGCATCGGGCGGGGGCACGACACGAAGGAGCTCTCACGTGCGCAGGACCACGACCAGGACGATCGCTCTCGTCACGTCGCTGGCCATCTCGGGGGCCACCGGATCGGCGGTCGCCACGGCGGCTCCCGCAGCCCAGACCCAGACCCAGGACCAGACCCGAGCGACAGGCACGGCCGTCCCGACGTCCGTCGCCGGAACCGGCCACACGTACGACTACGTCGCGGGCACGACGAACGACCCGAGGGCGTCGGCGCTGATCGCCGCGGCGCGGGCCCACCTGCCTGCCGACTGGCGGACCCGCCGGGCGAGCGCCCTCGAGAGGTTCGGTGTCGAGCCCTCCGCAGCGCAGGACGCCCTGGGGCGCGCGATCGACCCGACGACCTACCAGTGCGCGCCGACCCGGCTCGACGCCTACGTCGACGGCATCATCGCCGGCATCGACCCGTCGAGCCTCTTCGTGCTCTCACTGCTCGGCGGCTTCGACTTCCCGACCTACGACGCGCTCCTCTTCGGGTCGACGGCTGACCCGGCCTACGCCCTGACGAAGGCGTCCCGCAACGAGCTGACGAGCTCGTTCCGGGCCGCGCAGAGGTTCTGGGACACCGACGGCACGGACATCCACCTCATGGCGATGCACGGTGACGTCATGCGTGACCCGGCTCGGCTCGCCCGGCTCATCGCGGTGCTCTACGGGGTGTCCGACGCCGACGCGGCGGAGCTCGGCGCCATCGTCGTCGACGTCGTGACGTCCGACCCCGGCCTCGCCGGCGGAGCCAGCCCGATCTTCACCCTCAACGCCTTCGCCTTCAGCGGTGTGAGCGACCCCGACCCGGTCATCTCCTCGCTGCCGGACAAGCTCGTCTTCGGAGACGGCATGCTCGACGCGCTCGCCGCCATCGGGGTCGGCGACGTCGGGCCCCGTGCCGTCCTCGGCCACGAGTACGGCCACCACGTGCAGTACGACCAGAACCTGTTCGCCTCGCCGCTCACCGGTCCGGAGGCGACGCGCCGCACCGAGCTCATGGCCGACGCGTTCGGCACGTACTTCGTGACCCACAAGCGCGGACTCGCCCTCAACACGCGGCGCGTCCTCGAGGCAGAGCAGTCCTTGTACCAGGTGGGCGACTGCGACTTCGCGAGCGCGGGTCACCACGGCACGCCCGACCAGCGGCTCCGGGCCTCGTCGTGGGGCGCGTCGGTCGCGGCCGATGCGCAGAAGCAGGGGCAGGTCCTGCCGTCGCTCACCCTCGACTCCCGGTTCGAGGCGGCACTCCCGCAGTTCGTCGCGCCCGACGCCTGAGTCGTCGTGACGGGGGTGGCCCGCGCCGGGCACGACGCGGACCACCCCGATCCCGGCGAGCCGGGGCGTCCCGGGCGCTAGGGTCGCGGCCATGGGTACCTGGTGGCTCGAGGCCGTCGGCTGGATCGGGTCGGCGATCCTCGTCTGGTCGCTGCTGCAGACGCAGCTGCGCCGGCTGCGGATCATCAACCTCGTCGGCTGCGTCGTCCTCATCGCCTACAACGCGGTCAACCACGTCTGGCCGATGGTGGGGCTCAACGTCGTCCTCGCCGGCATCAACGTCTACTACCTGACGCGGATGTCGCGTGAGAAGCACGACTCCGGCGTCTACGAGGTGCTCGAGGTCGCCGGCGACGACACCTACCTGCGGCACGTCCTGCGGGTGCACGAGGGCGACATCCGCCGCTACAACCCGGAGTTCGTGCACGACCCGTTCGCGGGGAACCCGTCCTACCTCGTGCTGCGCGGCGACGAGATGGTCGGCGTCGTCCTCATTCACGACGCGGGAGAGGGCACCGCCCAGCTGCTGCTCGACTGGGTGACCCCGCGCCACCGCGACGTCATGCCGGGGGAGTTCGTCTTCGGTCCCGAGGGGCCGTTCCGTCGGCGCGGGTTCCGGCGGGTGCTGACGCCACCGGACATGGTCGAGCCGTACTACGAGAGCCTCGGTTACCGCCGCGACGGCGACGCGTACGTGCTCTGACGGCACGAGAGCCCGGCGGTGCCGGTGCGACGGTGACGTCCGGCACGCTCGCCGACCGGGCGACCGCGCCCGGCCTACGCTGGAAGCAGGGAGCTGCGCGGAGTTCCTGCGCAGCGGCCCGCGAAGGAGCGGTGACGACCATGACCGCGAACCAGCTTCCGGTCGAACCCGACCACGACGTGCCCGACCCGACGGTCGACCGCGCCGTCACGGAGGTCGACCTGCGCGGCAGAGCGCTCGCCAGGCTCAAGAAGAAGGCCGACTTCCGCACCCACCTGCTCATCTACGTGCTCGTCAACGGGATGCTCGTGGTGTTCTGGGCCGTGACCGGCGCGGCCTTCTTCTGGCCCATCTTCCCGATCGCAGGGTGGGGCATCGGCATCGTGGCGAACGCCGTCGATGCCTATGCGGTCGACGCGCCGACCGAGGATCAGATCGAGACCGAGATGGAGCGCCTGCGGCGTCGGTGACCTCAGGTCAGCGCCGCCGGGACGCGTCCTGCGGGGCGGTCTGGCGCCTCGCCTCGTCGCCCGGGGGGTGGGGATCGGGCGGCGGTGGGCTCGGCGCGACGGGCCAGCGCGACGCACCCTCCGAGCGTGGCGACGAAGGCCAGCACGGCCGCGGGACCACGGCCCGGTCCGACCCGGTCGCCGAGCAGGATCACCCCGACGAGGGCGGGGACGACCGTCTCGGTGGCGAAGGTCAGGGCGACGACGGTCGTGACCCGGCCCCGGGCCAGGGCCAGGGCGTAGGCGACGGTGGCCAGCACGGCGTGGGCGACGAGGGCCCAGGTGGCGCCGTCCGTCGCGAGGCGCCACACCGGCGTGGGGACCTCGAGCAGACGGGCCGCCACGCCGACACCGCCGAAGCCGAGGCCTGCCGCGATGCTGAGGACGACGGACCCGCGTCGTCGGTCGTGATCGATGGTCCCGACGACGCCCAGCACGGCGACGACCGCTGCTGACGCGAGCAGCCACCAGGTCGCCCCGGGTCCGGGCTGCACGGCCGGTCCGGCCGCCGCGGTGAGGGCGAGGCCGGTGAGGCCGGCGACGACGACGAGCAGCGCGACGACCTCGGCCGCTCCGAGACGGACGCCGAGCACGACGACGGAGAGCACGGCGGTGACCGCGACCGACGAGGCGACCGCGGACTCGACGAGGAAGAGCGGCAGCGTGCGCAGGGCGGCCACGGACGCGAGGAAGCCGATCCCGTCGAGGGCGAGGCCCACGGCATACGGCCGGCCGGCCCGCACGCGCCCGCGCCAGGGAGTGCCGGGCGGCAGTGCGGCGGCACGACGTACACCCACGGCCTGGAGCACGGTGGCCGCACCGTAGGCGAGCGCTGCGAGGAGCGCACCGAGCAGTCCGAGCGTCACACGGTCATCGTGGCAACCGCGGCTGGGAGGTGGCTGCGGGTCAGAGGACCCGCTGGCACTTGCTCATGAAGCGGTCCGGGTCGACGACGGCCCGGTGGAACTCGCCCTTGGCGAGCTCCTCGCCGTCGGAGTCCCTGACGGTCACGTGGCACACGAGCCGGCGTCCGTCGTTGATCGGCTCGGCGCACAGCACGGTGATCTCGGAGCCGACCGCGCTGCCCCTCACGTGCTCGATCTTCACCATGGTGCCGACCGTCGTGTGGTCGGCGTCGATGTTCTGCTTGCAGACCTGGAACGCGGCGTTCTCGCACCACGTGATGAGACGCGGGGTCGCGAGGACGTCGAGGTCACCGCTGCCGACCCGGGCAGACGTGTCGTCGGCAGTGACCGTGTGCTGGAACTTGCGCATGGGCATTGGACGAGTCTGGCAGAGAACTGGACGTACGCCGATTCGTCTCGACAGGTGGTGGGCCTCCGCAGCGTGTCTGCGCCGCCAACCTGAGCCGCGGCTGGGAACGTGGGCACGTGACCACCCATCTGTGGGTTATCAGCGTGGCGCTCGGGGTGACGGCGCTCATCAACTGGGGCTCCGTCCTGCGCGGCGACCACGTCGTCGAGCGGATCACGAAGCCGCTCGTCGTGCTGCTCCTCATGGGGCTGGCCTGGTCGCTCTACTGGGAAGGACGCGTGCCGGGCTCTCCGCCGCTGCTGCCCGTCATCGTGGCGCTCGCCTTCTGCCTCCTCGGCGACGTCGCGCTGCTGCACGCGACCGAGACGCGGTTCCTCGTCGGGCTCGGGGCCTTCCTCGTGGGCCACCTGGCCTACGTCTGGGCGATCCTCGAGACGGTCCGAGCGGACGGCTTCCCCTGGCCGATCCTCGTGGCCGTGCCCTTCCTCGCGGTGCTGCACGCGAAGGCCGGGCGGGACATCGTGCGCCACTCCGGGACGCAGCGGGGGCCGGTGTTCGTCTACCAGCTCGTCCTCTTCGTGCTCGTGCTCGTCGCGGCCGGCACGGGCGACTGGCTGCTGCTGCTCGGGTGCATGGTCTTCGTCGTCTCCGACACCGTGCTGGGCCACGACCGCTTCGTCCACGAGAGGCGTTGGGCGCCGCTCACGGTCATCGTGACCTACCACGTGGCCCAGACCCTCATCGTCGTAGCCCTCTACCGCTGACGCCGCCACCCACCCCAGCCCGTCGAGTGGCCTCCCCGTCCCATCCGCCTCACCGGCGTCCCCACCCACCTCGTCGAGTGGCCCCGTCGTCGCGAGGACCAGACGACGTATGCCGTCGAGTGGCCCCGTCGTCACACGGCACCGTCCACATCCCTCTCCTCACTCGCGGGCTTGTGCACAGGCGCGGACTTCGCCGTGCCCGAGGGGGAGCCGACGGCGCAAGGTGTGAGCGTGGCGGCACCATCGACAACCCGGGCCTCAGGTTCAGACGAGGCAGTCATGGCTGCGCGGCAGGCTCTGTTGCAGGAGTGTCGCGTGACCCTGTCGGCGCTCCCGGCCGACAGTGCCTTCTCCCACGTGACCGCCGCCCGGCTCCTCGGACTCCCGATGTCGTATGCCGTGGAGGAGGACGTGCGCCTCCACGTGATGCGCCCGATCGTCAGGAACCGGGTGAGGCTCCCCGGGGTCATCGGACATCGGGCTCTGCATGCTCGGCAGATCGTCGACATCGACGGTCTTCCCGTCGTCGATGTCGCTGACACGTGGGTCGACCTGGGTGAGTTGGTCGGTCGGGGCAAACCGGTGGGACTCGACGACCTGGTGGTGCTCGGGGACGCCTGTGCCACACGACTCAACGCGCGGACTCCACTCATGCAGAGGTGTCTGAGCCGTAACCGGCCACGCGGCAAGGAAACGTTGCTCGAGGCGTACGAGGAGATCCGGGTCGGTTCGGCGTCGCCGCGCGAGTCGCTCGCTCGGCTCATCCTGACGCGTGGCGGTCTCCCGGAGCCAACGCTGAACGAGCCGATCCACGCCTCCTGGGACCCCACGGTGCTGCTCGGCGTCGGTGACCTCGTCTGGCGGGTGCTGGACCTCGACGGCAGGGTGGTCAAGGTCGTCGGCGAGTACCAGGGCGCGCTCTACCATTCCGACGACGAGCAACGGGTCGCGGACGGCTACCGCCGAGATGGGCTGGAGGCCGATGGCTGGGACGTGCAGGAGATCTGGAACGACGACCTGAACGGTTCGACGTCCCGGAGGGCGACGCTGGTGCGGTTCGCCGATGCCCTGCGCGTGCCGCACGAGACGCTGAGGCTTGCTGACGTCGATGCCCGCTTCTTCTCGAGCCACGCCATCGACGTCGCGATCCAACGGCAGATGCGGCGCTCCGCGTGCGGCTGACACCCCTCGCCGCCCTGTGACGACGAGGCCACTCGACGGCATGCGGCGCTCGTGCCTGTGACTACGGGGCCACTCGACTGCATGCGGCGCTCGTGCCTGTGACTACGGGGCCACTCGACATGGGTGGGGAGCGGGGCTGCGCTAACCTTGGGCGCATGGCTGGCCTGCTGCTCCTTCCGCAGCCGCGTTGACGAAGGTCGGGACTCCCGACATCAACGCGGCTTCCCCTCCTGTGCGAGGGGTTTTCTTTTGCCCAGACCGAGCAGCGACGAAAGAGAAGACATGAGCGAGCAGAGCAACGACACGCCGTTCCGCTACACCGCGGCGATGGCGCAGCAGATCGAGACCTCCTGGCAGGACCGTTGGGAGGAAGAGGGCACGTTCAACGCCCCGAACCCCGCCGGCCCGTGGGCCGAGCCGGAGAAGGTCGCGGCGCGCGGCGAGAAGCTCGTCGTCCTCGACATGTTTCCCTACCCCTCGGGGGTCGGTTTGCACGTCGGCCACCCGCTCGGCTACATCGCGACCGACGTCTACAGCCGCTTCCACCGGATGCTCGGCAAGAACGTCCTCCACGCCCTCGGCTACGACGCCTTCGGCCTGCCCGCGGAGCAGTACGCCGTCCAGACCGGGCAGCACCCTCGGAAGACCACCGAGGAGAACATGACGAACATGAAGCGCCAGCTGCGCCGCCTCGGGCTGGGCTTCGACAACCGCCGCACCTTCGCGACGATCGACGACGACTACTACCGCTGGACGCAGTGGATCTTCCTGCAGATCTGGGACGCGTGGTACGACGTCGACGCCGTGCGCGAGGACGGCGGCCGCGGGAAGGCCCGCCCCATCAGCGAGCTCGTCGAGCAGTTCGAGTCCGGCGCCCGCGGCGTCGTCGACGCGGAGGGCCGCGGCTGGGCCGACCTCTCCGCGACCGAGCGCGCCAAGGTCCTCGAGGGTCATCGTCTGGCCTACACCGACGAGGCCCCGGTCAACTGGTGCCCCGGCCTCGGCACGGTGCTCTCCAACGAGGAGGTCACCAACGAGGGTCGCTCCGAGCGCGGCAACTACCCGGTCTTCCGGCGCAACCTCAGCCAGTGGAAGATGCGCATCACGGCGTACGCCGACCGCCTGGCCGACGACCTCGACGGCGTCGACTGGCCCGAGAAGGTCAAGCTCATGCAGCGCAACTGGATCGGTCGGTCCAAGGGCGCCCGCGTCACCTTCCCCGTCGTCACCGGCACCGGCGAGGACGACGGCATCGACGTCTTCACGACCCGCCCCGACACGATCTTCGGCGCGACCTTCATGGTCATCGCTCCCGAGCACCCGCTCGTCGACGCGCTCGTCCCCGCCGGCCCGTGGCCCGAGGGCACCCAGGACGCCTGGAAGGGGGCGGACGCCGACGCGGCCGGCACCCCGACGGAGGCCGTGACGGCATACCAGCTCGCGGCATCGCGCAAGGGTGACGTCGAGCGGCAGACCGAGGGCAAGGACAAGACCGGTGTCTTCACCGGCTCGTGGGCCACGAATCCCCTGACGGGAGAGCGCATCCCGGTCTTCGTCGCCGACTACGTCCTGATGGGCTACGGCACCGGCGCGATCATGGCCGTGCCCGGTCAGGACACCCGCGACTGGGAGTTCGCCGAGAAGTTCGACATCCCGATCGTCCGCACCGTCCAGCCCACCGAGGGACACCCGGACGACGAGCCGTTCCTCGGCGACGGCGTCGCGATCAACTCGGCCAACGACCGCGTCTCGCTCGACGGCCTCCACGTCGCCGAGGCCAAGGCGCGCATCATCGAGCTGCTCGAGGCCGAGGGGCTCGGCGAGGGCACCATCAGCTACCGCATCCGCGACTGGCTCTTCAGCCGCCAGCGCTACTGGGGCGAGCCGTTCCCCATCATGTTCGACGAGGACGGGGTGGCGTATGCCGTCCCCGACGACGAGCTGCCCCTGACCCTCCCGGACGTGCCGGACTACAGCCCCAAGACGTTCGACCCGGACGACTCCCAGAGCAGCCCGGAGCCGCCGCTGTCGCGTGTGCCCGAGTGGGTCGAGGTCGAGCAGGACCTCGGCGACGGCCGGGGCCTGCGGAAGTTCCGCCGCGAGACGAACACCATGCCCAACTGGGCGGGTTCGTGCTGGTACTACCTGCGCTACCTCGACCCGGCCAACCACGACGCGTTCGTCGACCCGGCCAACGAGGCGTACTGGCTGGGCCGGCACGACACCCCCGTCGAGGGCGCCCCGCCCGGCACCCGCGACCCGGGTGGCGTCGACCTCTACGTCGGCGGGGTCGAGCACGCTGTGCTGCACCTGCTCTACGCCCGTTTCTGGCACAAGGTCCTCTACGACCTCGGCCACGTGCGCAGCGAGGAGCCCTTCCGGAAGTACTTCTCGCAGGGCTACATCCAGGCGTACGCCTACACCGACAGCCGCGGCCAGTACGTCACCGCGTCCGAGGTCGAGGAGCACGCGGGCAGCCACGGCGCCGAGCCGACGTTCACGTGGCAGGGGCAGCAGGTCAACCGTGAGTACGGCAAGATCGGCAAGTCGCTGAAGAACTCCGTCAGCCCCGACGAGATGTACGACGCGTACGGCGCCGACACCTTCCGTGTCTACGAGATGTCGATGGGCCCGCTCGAGCTGAGCAAGCCGTGGGAGATCCGCGCCGTCGTCGGCAGCCAGCGCTTCCTGCAGCGCCTGTGGCGCAACGTCGTCGACGAGACGACGGGCGAGGTGCGGGTCGTCGACGCGCCACTCGACCAGGCCCTGACGACGCAGCTGCACCAGACGATCGCCGGCGTGCGCGAGGACTTCGAGGGTCTGCGCTTCAACACGGCCATCGCCAAGCTCATCGAGCTCAACAACGCCGTGACGAAGCTCGACGCGCCGCCGCGTGAGGTCGTCGAGGCCATGGTGCTCATGCTCGCGCCCGTCGCCCCGCACATCGCCGAGGAGATGTGGCAGCGGCTCGGGCACGACGGTGGGGTGGCGTATGCCGCCTTCCCCGTCAGCGACCCCGCGAAGATCGTGGAGGAGCAGGTCACCTGCGTCATCCAGATCAAGGGCAAGGTCCGCGACCGCGTCGAGGTGAGCCCCGACATCTCCGAGGACGACCTGCGCGAGCTGGCGCTCGGTCGTGACAAGGTGAGGGCGGCGACGGAGGGCGGCATCCGCACCGTCATCGTGCGGGCACCGAAGCTCGTCAACGTCGTCCCGATGTGACGACCTGACCGACGACGGAGGGAGCGGGACGTGACCACGAGGATCGTCACCGACTCGACGTCCTACCTGCCCGGTGAGGTCGTCGAGGAGCACGGCATCGAGGTCGTCCCGCTCCACGTCGTCGTCGGGGGCCGTGACCACGTCGAGGGGCGGGACATCTCCGCCGAGCGGGTCGCAGCGGCCCTGCGCGAATACACGATCGTGACGACGTCGCGCCCGACGCCGCAGGTGTTCGCCGAGACCTACCAGCGGCTCGCCGACGAGGGCGCGACGGCGATCGTGTCGATCCACCTGTCGTCGCAGATGTCGGGGACCGTGGAGGCGGCCCGGCTGGCGGCGGCCGAGGCGCCGGTCCCGGTCGAGGTCGTCGACAGCGAGACCATCGGGATGGCCATGGGCTTCGCCGTCATCGCCGCCGCCGAGTCGGCCGCCGGGGGAGCCGACGTGCCGACCGTCCTCGAGGCCGTGCGCTCGCGGCTCGAGCCCTCGGGCGTCCTCTTCTACGTCGACACGCTCGAGCACCTGCGCCGTGGCGGCCGGATCGGCGCCGCGTCGGCCCTGCTCGGGTCGGCCCTCGCCATCAAGCCGATCCTCGCCGTGCGCGGGGGCCGGATCGTGCCGGTCGAGAAGGTGCGCACGTCCTCGCGTGCCGTCGCCCGCATCGAGGCGATGGTCGTCGAGCAGGTCGAGCAGGGCGGCGTCGTCGTCGACATCGCCGTCCACCACCTCGACGCACCGGCTCGTGCCGAGCAGATCGCGTCGGAGCTGCGCACGATGGTCCCGGGCTCGCCGGAGGTGCTCGTCGTCGAGCTCGGCGCGGTCGTCGGCGCCCACGTGGGGCCCGGCACCGTGGCCATCGCCGTCAGCCCGCGTCCCGGCGACGCTCTCGCTCACCGTCCGTCACCCGGCGAGGTCCCCGGGTCGTGAACGTCGGCACGGGTCTCGCCTGGGCGGGAGGGGTGGTCGCCGCCTTCCTCGTCGGCTCGCTCAACCCGGCGACGATGATCGCCCGTCTCCTCGGCGAGGACCTCGCCTCGTCCGGGTCGGGCAACCCGGGTGCGACGAACGCCGGCCGGGTCCTCGGGCGCAAGTGGGGTGTCGTCGTCGGCGTCCTCGACGTCCTCAAGGGACTCGTCCCGACGTTCGTCGCGGGTCATCTCTTCGGCGCCCACGCGGCCTACGCTGTGGGCATCGCCGCGGTGCTCGGACACATCTGGTCGCCCTTCCTCAAGGGACGCGGCGGCAAGGGGGTCGCGACGACGCTGGGCGCGATCCTCGGGGTGCACCCGTGGGTGGCCCTCGTCGTCGTCGTGGTCTTCGGCGTCGCCGTCGCCGTCACCCGCTGGGTCGCGGCCGGCTCGATCTTCGGCGCCCTCGCGATGCTCGTCGTGGCCGTCCTCATCTGGACCGGCCATGCACCCGGTGATGTGTGGACTGGCCTGTGGCTCATGGCGATCGGGCTGCTGGTCCTCGCTCGCCACAAGAACAACGTCGTCGGCTGGTGGCGCCAGCGACACCTGCCCTGAGCTGCCCTGAGCTGCCCTGAGCGGCTTGTCCCACTTCGACCGCTGCGTCCCCCGAGTCCGTCGTCAGTCTGGCCGGAACCGCGTACCGCGCCCGTCCGACGGGTCTATTTTCGAAGACGTCCACTCGGGGGTCACCATGGCGACCCCCGAGGGGTCGTCGGGCTAGGAGCTGAGATGACCAGGATGATGCGTCATGCACGGCTGTGGGTGGCAGCAGGGATCGCAGGGACCCTGCTCGTCGGGGGACAGGCAGCAGCCGCTCCAGGGGGAAACGGATGGAACTCTGCCGGCGGGGACCGGCAGAACACGAGGTACGCCGCGAGCGAGACGAAGATCTCCGCGGCGACGGTCGGGGGACTGACGAAGAAGTGGGAGCTGACGACCGGTGGCGACGTGTCGGCCACTCCTGCCGTCGACGGGAGCCGGGTGTACGTCCCTGACTGGGCCGGCAACCTCTACGCCGTCAACCGTTCTACCGGTGCCGTCGTGTGGCAGCGCACGATCACCAGCTACACGGGAATCCCCGGGGACAAGGCCCGGGCCACCCCGGCCGTGACCGACAGCGCGCTCGTCATCGGCAACCAAGGGCCGTTCGGCGGTGGCGGTGCCGTCATGGCCGTCGACAAGAACACCGGCGCCCTGCTGTGGAAGACCCAGGTCGAGAGCCACCCCGCAGCGATCATCACGCAGTCGGCGACCGTGTTCGACGGCGTCGTCTACGTCGGCGTCGCCTCGCAGGAGGAGGCCTTCTCGGCGTCTGGCGACTACGAATGTTGCTCGTTCCGCGGCAGCATGGCCGCGCTCGACCTCGCGACCGGAGCGATCCTCTGGAAGACGTTCTTGACTCCCGTCGGCTACCCGGGCAACGCGGTGTGGGGCAGCTCGCCCGCGATCGACACCAAGCGCGGCTCGGTCTACATCGCCACGGGCAACAACTACGACGTGCCCGACACCGTCCTCGACTGCGTTGCGACGGCGCCCACGGACGCGGCCAAGCGAGCCTGCCTGCCGGCCGACGACCACTTCGACTCGATCCTCTCGCTCGACATGCGCACGGGCGCGATCAAGTGGGCCACTCAAGCCCTGCCCTTCGATGCCTGGACGGTCGGGTGCATCCCGTTCTTCGGTGACGGTGTCAACTGTCCCGAGCCGGCCGGTCCGGACTACGACTTCGGGCAGGCACCCAACCTCTATACCGTCAAGGACGCCGGCGGCCGCTCGGTCGACGTCGTCGGTGCCGGTCAGAAGAGCGGTCAGTACTGGGCCCTGCGGGCCGACACGGGTGCGCTCATCTGGCGCACCCAGGCCGGTCCCGGCGGCACCGCCGGAGGCTTGCAGTGGGGGTCGGCCGTAGACGGCAAGCGGGTCTACACCGCCAACGCCAACAGCAACCTCGTCCCGTGGGGCCCGAGCGGTCAGACGAGCGGCGTCTGGTCGGGGCTCGACGCGGTCACCGGACAGAGGGTGTGGGAGACGCGTCCGCCGGACGGCGGCAGCACCTCCGGACCCGTGACCACCGCGAACGGCGTCGTGTTCGGTTGCTCCCTCGACTCGCTGGGGCACATGTACGCCCTCGACGCTGCGACGGGCGGCGTGCTGTGGAGCTTCGAGAGCGGCGGGTCATGCCTCTCCGGCGCGGCCATCTCGAACGGCAGCGTCTACTGGGGCTCCGGCTACAGCAACTTCGGTTTCGGCACCTTCAACAACAAGCTGTACGCCTTCGGGCTCTGACGTGTGCAGGCTCGTCCCGCCGTGGTGCTGCCACCACGGCGGGACGAGCCGCGCCCCAAACCCCGTCCGACGTGGTCAGCGGCTCCGCGCCGGCCGTCAGGAGCCCTCGGTCAGGGCGGTGAGGGCGGCCAAGGCCGCCCGCGTCGTCTCGGCCCGAGGCTCGCCGAGCTCCTCGCGGATGACGAGGCACGCCTCGAAGCACACCACCGCCTCGTCGGTGCGGCCCGTGTCGACGAGGAACCGGCCCAGGTGGTGCAACGTGTAGTGCTCGAGGACCCGGTCGCCGGACGAGCGGGCGTGGTCGAGGGCCTCGCGGAAGTGCGCCTCGGCGGCGGCGGTCTCGTCGGCGTAGTGCTCGGCCGTCCCGAGCACGAGGAGCGCCCAGCGCAGTGTCTCGTCGCGGCCTGTCTCCCGGGCGACGCGGACGGCCGGGCGGGCGAGCGCGACCGCCTCCTGCTCCTGCCCGGCGATCGTGAGGGCCTCGGCGAGGTCGACGGCGGCGTCGAGCACCGCTGCGCCCGCGCCGTCGCCGGGCGCTGCCTCGACGGCGGACGCGAGGTCGGCGCGAGCGGCCTCGAGGGCAGCGTCGTCCTCCTCCGCCGTCCGGGTGAACCGTCCGAAGTGCGGGTCCCCGACGACGAACCTCGACCCACTCATGCCAGCACGCTACAGACCGGCTGGGTCCGGCAGGTGACCGAGCCACGTGGCCGGCGGTGCCCGGTCAGCGTCCCGGGGCACACGGCATACGCGAGCGGGTGACGGCTCAGAAGACGATGGTGCGGCGACCCGAGAGGAAGACGCGGGACTCCGCGTGGTCGCGGACCGCGCGGGAGAGCACGCGGCGCTCGACGTCGCGGCCGATGGCGACGAGCCGCTCGGGTGACTCGGCGTGCGTGACGCGCACGACGTCCTGCTCGATGATCGGGCCCTCGTCGAGGTCGGCCGTGACGTAGTGGGCCGAGGCGCCGATGAGCTTGACGCCACGGTCGTGCGCCTGGTGGTAGGGCTTGGCGCCCTTGAAGCCCGGCAGGAACGAGTGGTGGATGTTGATGGCGCGGCCCTCGAGCGCGCGGCACAGGTCGTCGCTGAGGATCTGCATGTAGCGCGCGAGCACGACGAGCCCGACGTCCTCGGCCTCGACGAGACGCAGGAGCTCGGCCTCGGCGTCGGCCTTGGTGTCCTTGGTGACGGGGATGACGGTGAAGGGCAGGCCGTAGTACTCGACGAGCCCGCGGCAGTCCTCGTGGTTGCTCACGACGCCGACGATGTCGATGGGCAGGTCGCCGGACTTCCAGCGGTAGAGCAGGTCGAGGAGGCAGTGGTCGAACTTGCTGACGAGGATGACGGTGCGGCAGTGCTCGTCCTCGGGCCGGGCCGCGAGGTGGTGGTGCGCGATGGCGGGGCTCTCGCGGACCGCGGCCAGGACCTGCTCGACCTCGTGCGGCTCGGCGTCGAAGACCGTGCGCATGAAGAAGAGGTCGGTGTCCTCGTCGGAGTACTGCTGGTTCTCGACGATGTTCGCGTCGACGGCGAGCAGCGCCGCGGAGACGGCCGCCACGATGCCGGGTCGGTCGTCGCAGGTGAGGGTCATGATGTGCCGAGCCATTGGAGCAGTCTGGACCAGCCGGGCGTGAGGGCGTGAATCGACGCGCGGGCCGTCTCGGGCCGTGGCCGTCCACACCCCATCCGGCGCGGGACCGGTTGTCCCCAGCGGGTGCCCGGGCGCGGGCGGGTGCGCGGCCGGTTTCCTAGCGTCGGGGTATGCCGTTCCGATTCGCCCAGAGACCGCCGGACCTCGAGCGGGTGGCGCGGATCCTCGGGGCCGGCGGGGTGCGGGCGGGGCCGAGCGATGACGCGGCCGGCTTCGTCGTGGCGGAGGAGGAGGCCGGTGGCTGGGTGCCGCGCGCCCCCGGTGCGAGTGAGGCTGGCAGCCCGGTGGCGTCAGCGGTGCGGAGGCTCACCCAACGGGCCACGGACGACGACGAGGTGGAGCGTCTCGACGCCGACCTGCGCCGGGCCCGCCGGCCGGGCGTGCTCACGGTCCCGGACGAGCTGCGCAGTGGGCGGCGTGGGGTGAGCAGCTCCGCCGTCGTCTCGTTGCTCGCCCTCGTCGTGGCCGTGGGCTGCGTCTTCGTGCTGCGCGTGCTGTGGGCCGAACGATCGGCGTCGGCGCCCGACGTCACGCCCGGACCGTCGAGGACGGTCCAGGTCGTGGGTGGGACGGCGGCGGTCGACTCCACGGGTGCGCCGGCGGGTGGGTCACCGGCCGCCCTGACGGGTGCGCCGACGGGTGCGCCGACCTCCGGCGCGGAGCTGGTCGTGCACGTCGTGGGGCAGGTCGTGCGTCCGGGGCTCGTGCGGCTGCGGCAGGGCGCTCGCGTGGCCGACGCCATCACGGCGGCCGGGGGCACCCGCTCGGGGGCGGATCTCGCGGCCCTCAACCTGGCGCGGCTCGTCGTCGACGGGGAGCAGATCCGGGTGCCCAGGCCGGGAGAGCCGCCGGCTGCTGTCGGGAGTGCCGGTGGGTCCGGCGGCGCCGGGACGGTGGGCACGGGCGGGTCCGGCTCGTCCGGGGGCTCGGGCGGTCCCGTGAGCCTCAACGCTGCCGACGCAGCCGCTCTGGACACGCTGCCCGGTGTCGGTCCGGTGCTCGCCCAGCGGATCATCGACTGGCGCACCGAGCACGGCCGCTTCACCTCGGTCGACGAGCTCGGCGAGGTGAGCGGCATCGGCGACAAGCTCATGGCGCAGCTACGCCCGAAGGTGACCTTGTGACGCGGCGGGCACCCGTGCCGCCGAGGGAGCGCGAGCAGGCGCCACGGGGTCCGTCGCTCGTCGTGCTGACCGGTCGGGAGACCGTGCGTCGGGTCCGGCCACGCGCCTCGCGCCGTCTCGACCTGCGGCTGCTCGTGCCGGTGCTGCTCGCCTGGCCCGCCGTGGCCTTCTGGGGACTCCTCGCCCCGACCTGGGTCGTCGCCACGGTCGCCCTGGCCGCCATCGCTGGAGGGGTCCTTGCTGCCACCGCGGCACGGCGCGGGGTCACCGCGTGCCTGCGTTGCGTGCGGCTGCCGCGTCGCGGTGGGGGCGTGCGCGCGAGTGCGGTGGCGTTCGGTCCGCCTGCCCTGCGCGGCGTCGCAGCCGTCTGCGCCGTCCTCTCCCTCCTGCTCGGCGCCGCCGTCGGCCACCGGGCCGTGCGCACCGCCGGTCCGGTCGGGGACCTCGCCGCCGAGCGGGCCATCGTCACGGTCCGGGCCACGGTGGCCGCCGATCCCCGGGCGGTCCGCAGCGGGACCGGGGCGGGGACGGACCGTCCGGACGCCCCGTCCGTGAGCGTCGTGCGACTCGACGTGACCCAGGTCGCGGGCCGGGGCCGGACGACGGCGGTGACGGCTCCCGTGCTCGTCATCGGACGGGGCCCGCAATGGTCGAGGCTCCACTGGCACGACGAGGTCGACGTCGTCCTGCGGCTCGGGCCGGCCGAGCCCGGTGACGACGTCGTCGCGGTCGCGACGCCCAAGGGAGCCGTGCAGGTCGTCGGGGGAGCCGGCGGGGTCTTCCAGGCGGCCGATGTCGTGCGTCAGCGCTTCCGGGCCGCCACCGAGTCCCTCTGGCCCGATGCGCGCGGCCTCGTCCCGGCGCTCGTCGTCGGCGACACCACCCAGACCCCGGCCGACCTCACCGCGGCGATGCTCGGGACGGGCCTCAGCCACCTCAGCGCCGTGTCCGGCAGCAACGTCACGTTCGTGCTCGCCGCGGTGGTCTGGCTCTGCGGACTGGTCGGCGTCCGGCGCCGCTGGCGCCCGCCGGCGGCTGCGCTCGGCCTGCTCGGCTTCGTCATCCTGGCGCGGCCCGAGCCCAGCGTCGTGCGCGCCGCCGTCATGGGTCTCGTCGGGCTGCTCGCGCTCTCGACGTCACGGCGCCGAGCCGGCATCCCGGCGCTCGCGGGGGCGATCGTCGTGCTGCTCGTCTGGGACCCGTGGCTGTCCCGCTCCTACGGCTTCGCCCTGTCGAGCATCGCCACGCTCGGTCTGCTCGTCCTGGCCCGCCCGTGGGGGCGTGTCTTCGCGCGAAGACTCCCCGGCCCGCTCAAGCCGTTGGGACCCGTCCTCGCGATCCCGGTGGCGGCACAGGTGGTCTGCGCACCGGTCGTCGTGCCGCTGCAGGGGAGCGTCTCGGTCGTCGCCGTGCTCGCCAACCTCCTCGCAGCGCCTTTCGTCGCGCCGACGACCGTCGTGGGAGTCATCGTCGCGCTCGTCTCGGTCGTCTGGGTCACGGGTGCGGGCTGGCTCGCGTGGGTGGCGGCCCTGCCTGCCCAGGCCATCGCGGCCGTGGCCCGGTCGTGCGCCGACCTGCCCTTCGGTGCCATCGCCTGGGGTGACTCCGCCGGCGCGGCGATCCTGCTCGCGCTCCTCACGGTCGGCGTCGTCGTAGCGGCGCCCTGGGCGTGGCTCCGCACCCGACACCGACCCACGGTCGCGGTCGCGGTGGTCGTGCTCACCGCGGGCTTCGCAGCGCCGACCGCCCCGATCGCGTGGCCCCCACCCGGCTGGGCCCTCATCGCCTGCGACGTCGGGCAGGGCGACGGGCTCGTGGTCGACAACGGCGGCGGGCACGTCGTGGTCGTCGACGCCGGCCCCGACCCCGAGCCGATGCGGGCGTGCCTCGACCGCATCGGCGCGACGGCCGTCGACCTCGTCGTGCTGACCCACTACCACGCCGACCACGTCGGCGGACTGGCCGCGGTGCTCGAGCGACCGGTCGCCGAGATCCGGGCCTCGCCCGTCCTCGACCCGCCAGCCGAGGCAGCCCGCGTCGCCCGGCTGGCCGCGGCCCGTCGCATCCCTCTGGGCGAGCTGCGGGCGGGGGAGCGCCTCACAGTCGGCGCGGTCAGCGCGGACGTCTGGTGGCCCGCCCGGCGCATCGACGCGGGCTCCGTGCCCAACAACGGCTCGGTCGTGATGACGATGCACGTCCACGGGCTGACCGTGCTGCTCGCGGGTGACATCGAGCGCGAGGCCGCCGGGCAGGTGCTCCACGAGTCGCAGCTCGACCCGCAGCGCTGGGGCCGCGTCGACGTACCGAAGGTGTGTATGGGAGACATCGGACCGCGGCAGAAGCCGAGCCTAGATCGACAGGGGAAACCATGACAGCCAGCGAGCGCCACCAGCCGCACGACACGACCCGTGAAGACGCTGAGCTCATACGCGAGCGCCTCGAGCAGGCCGTGTCGACGACCGCTGTCGTCCCGACGGGACCGACTTTGCGCCTGCGTTTGGTTCGCGGCTGCCGAAGCGCTCTCTCCAGACGACCGGAGGGCGCCCACCGGTAGGTCCCAGGGCCGGGACGTTCGACAACTTCCTGTCATGCCGATGTCAGGGCGTTCCGGTTCGCCGCCTGGAGGATGATTACGTGGGGGCCGTAAGCGCGGCGAGTGGGACGGGCTCTCACCCGACGGTCAGGCTGAGTAGAGCTGGGCCAGCATGCGATGGCCCACCCGCTCGAAGTCCTGGTCTCCAACGCCGAACGCCCAGACGGCTGTCCCCACTGCCTCGGCGACCATCGCTCGGCGCCAGTCCTGTGGCTCGCGTGGATCCTCGCCGTAGCCGGTCATGAAAGCGGTCTCTAACTCCGGGTTCCGCGCGAAGTCCTGTCGCGCGAGACGCACGAAATCCTCACTCGGAGGCCGGAGGTCCGCACGCCCAAAGTCGATGATCCGGACCAGTCCGCCGTCAACGAGCCAGTTCCTCGGCTGCCAGTCACCGTGCGTTGGGACTACCCAGGCGCCCTCGTCGGGCCAGTGAGACAACTCCTCGCGGACGTCGCTCACGACCTCAGGGTCGATCCGGTGTGGCATCGAGAGGTGCCGCTGGACGCGGGCGCCCAAGTTGCGGTTCCACGCGCGGTCGAACGTCGCCGTCTGCGCGTGGTAGCGCGCCAGCAGCGAACCGGCCTGACGGTATGTGTCGGGGTCGTCCTGCGCGGCTGTGCCCTCGACGAGCTCGCCCGGCAGATAGCCGGTCACAAGTACCTTGGCTGCCTCATCGCCGAAGAGGATCTGCGGGGCGCGACCGGTGCTGACCCACGGCTGCAGCCACTCGCGGTGGGCTCGGAGCTCACGGACGATGTGTCCATCACTGGGGCCGCCCGCCTTGAGGATCAGCGGGCCCTCTGCGCTCGTCAGTTTCAGGACTCTCGTCTCGACCAAGCCCCAGCTGAGGTCGGCCACCACCCGCGCATCTGGGACCCAGCGGGTTAGGAGCGCCACCTGGTCGGGCCGCAGCCTGCTCGTTTCAAGAGACACGGCGAACCAGTCTAGGTGCGTCGAGCCCAGCGGATTCGCACATCTTGAACCGGCCGGCGAGGACATGCGCATCTGCCGCGCTGAGGGCATCAGCTCCATTCACCTTCAGGTCAGCCTCATGCGTCGTTGATGCTTCCCGATCGTCGTACCGAAAGTGTGTAGAGGAGACATCAGACAGTTTGAGTGCCGGGCCTATACCGACAGGGAACCATGACCGGGAGCGAGCGCCTCGGCCGCAGGACACGACCCGTGAAGATGCTGAGCTCATACACGAGCGCCTGGAGCAGGCTGTGTCGACGACCCCTGGCGTATCGACAGGTCTGGCCGTGTGTGGGTTTGGGTCGCGGATGCCGAGCGCTCTCACCGGGTGACGGGCGACGGGTATCGATAACTGACTTCTGGCCGGGACGTTCGGCAAGCCCGTCAAGCGTATGACCGGGCATTTTAGATGGGACCTGCCACGAGGGCACCCGTCCGTCCCCGCCCCGCGGGCCACCTCCGGCTGCGACGATGTCCGACATGAACAAGTGGTGGCGGCGCGCGGTGCTCATCCTGTGCGTCGCTCTCGTGCTAATAGCCGCGGTGGTCGTCGTGCTGTGGATTCGGCAAGGTACCGCGCCCGTGACCGCGGCGGACCTTGCGCAGGTGAACGGGACATTCTGGGCGATCGGTGCTGCGGTGGTGGCGCTCATCGTCTGGTTCGTTTCACGGTGGCAGAACATCACCAGCGCGGAGATCGCGACCGCGACTCTGGACCAGGTCGAGGCCGCCGCGGACCTTCTCGCCGAGCGAACCCTCCAAACCTGGGCGCAGCAGGCCACCGCGCGGGGCATCGTGACCCCCGCCCCTGCCCGTGTGCGCTGGCGGTGGGCGACCTCGGACCTCGGCGCGTCCCGGGATGAGGTGAACCGGTCCCCCGCACTCGCCGTCGACCCCGCACCGATACGCGAACTGGGCGGCGAGGTGCTTGCCTCCGGTGTGGTGGCCCGCTTGCACGACGAGGTATACACCCGGCTGCGGCACGGCCGGCTCGTGCTTATCGGGGGCGCGGGCACGGGAAAGACCGGCGCGATGCTCCTGCTCTTGCTCGCCGCCCTGCGCCACCGCAGCGGTTCCCCCCGCGAGCATCGTGCTCAGGTGCCCGTGCCGGTCTGGCTAACCCTTGGATCATGGGACCCCGATCAGCAAGGACTGCAGGACTGGGTCATTCGCTCTCTGCAACGGGACCACCCTTACCTGAGGGCCGCCAACTTCGGCCCGGATGCGCCCGCTCGGTTGTTCAACACGGCCAGGATCGCGCTGTTTCTCGACGGCCTTGACGAGATGCCGGAAGCCCAGCGCCCACGCGCCGCGCAGCGACTGCGGGAGGAGTCCGCCGGCTTGCGCGTGGTGCTCACAAGCCGACCTGATGAGTACCGCGCCATCTTGCATGCCGGTGAGCAGGTACCCAACACCGCCGTCCTCGAGATGCGGCCCGTCGGGGTCGGCGCCTCCGCCCAATACCTGCTTGCGGACCGCACCCCCACCGACGCCGGCCGCTGGACCAAGCTCACCGCCCACCTCACTACCCATCCGGAGGGCGTCCTCGCCGATGCCTTGAGCACCCCCTTGGCCCTGTCTTTGGCCCGGGCCGCCTATCAGCACCCCGACACCGACCCCGGCCTGCTCCTTCATCAAGACCTCGACACCCCGCGGGCCGTGCGGGGACACCTGATTGACCATGCCTTCACGAACGCCTACCCCGACCGGCAGGAGCGCGACCACGCCCGATACTGGCTCGGCTCGCTCGCCCACCACATGAACACCCGCCCCGGGGGACCCACGCGCGACCTTCCCTGGTGGCACATCCCGTCCTACTTCCCGCGCCGCCGCCGGCCCTTTGCCCGGACGGCGCCAGAAGTGCTCGAACCCAAAGTGTTTGCGCCGCGACGGCTGTCGCGACAGGAAGTCGCGGAGGTGTTCCGATGGACGCTTCCGACCATGCTCGTGACTGGGCTCGCGAGTGGACTTGCGGTCGGGCTCGCGCGCAAGATTACAGGCGGGCCTGTGGACGGGCCTTTGGCAGGCCTCGTCGTCGGGCTGTTGATCGGGCTCATGTCCTTCGGCCTTGCTCTCTTCGAAATCTGGGCGGGGCCGACGTCTGCAGCAACGGACATGTCGCCGCGGCGTACTCATCGGGCGGACAGGCGCTACTCGCTCACTGCGGCCGTCGCGGTCGGGCTGGTGGTCGGGCTCGGGACTTGCCTCGCCATGGGGCTCGTTTTCGGGCGCTCGGGCTATCTCCAGCTCGGACTCGTGGGCGGACTCGCGACCGGGATCGTGGCCGGGACATGCGGCATGCTCTGGATCGGCTCTGAGAGCCCGGCGGTCATCCTGTCAGTCGCCGAACTTAGGTTGTGGTTGACCACCCGGCGACAAGTCCGCTTCATGCCCCTGCTTGACCAAGCATTTGACCGGCAGGTCCTGCGGCAGGCAGGGACGGTGTACCAGTTCCGCCACGCCGAACTGCAGGACCGGCTAGCAGCCCACTACGAGTGCCAAAACCCTGATCGCCTATCTTCGACGCTCCCCGTGGAATAGATCTGCCGAGCATGCCTCGACGGTGCTGACGCTCGCCCGTGGGGTTGAGAACGGGACGTCCGACCATGCCCTCCCCGAGCGCATCAGCTCCGTTCGCCGTCAGGTCTGCCTCGTGCTCGTTGATGCCGCCCGTTCCTCGTGCTCAAGGTGGCCCACCACGCGTCGAGCAACCGCGACGACCGCATCCTCGACCACGTCGACGGACGGCTGGCCCTGATCAGCGTCGGCGCCGGCAACGACTACGGCCACCCGGCGCCCGCGACGATGAAGGCCCTGCAGGAGCGGGGGTTCGAGGTGCACCGCACCGACCTCGAGGGCGACGTCGCGATCGTCAGCGACGCCGACGGCGTCCGGGCCGTCTCGGGATGACGGCCGTCGCGGGTGACACCCCGCGCCGGGTCCCGTCAGGCGGGGTTCGTCGGTGTCGAGGGGTCGACCGGCGCGTCCTCCGGGCCTGCCGGAGCGCGAGGCACGTCGCCGTCGACATCGTCGGCGACCTCGTCGGCGACCTCGTCGGCGACCTCGGTGGCAGGCCCGGCGAGCTCGAAGTCCGCGAAGTCGAAGCCGGGCGACACGAGACAGCTGACGAGCGCGTCGGCGCCGCCCGGCACGGTGCGCTGCCAGACGTGCGCGGGGACGACCGCCTGGGCCACCTCGCCTGCCGCGAGGTCGAGGCCGAGCACGACCGACTCCACGTCACCGTCGGACGGCGGCTGTGCCCCGGCCCCGCCGAGCTCGAGAACGACCGAGCCGGTGTGGGCGAGCCAGACCTCGTCCGAGGCCACCCGGTGCCACGCCGAGGACTGGCCGGCGGGCAGCAGGAAGTGGATGAGGGTGGCGGTCGCGCGCACGCGACCGTCCGGCAGCGTCACGCTGTCGGGGGAGACCCACGTCTGGCGGAACCAGCCACCCTCGGGGTGGGGCTGCAGGTCGAGGACGTCGGCGAGGGGCGGGCGCATGCCGTCCATCATCCCCGCCCCTCGCACCGTCCGCTCGGCCGTGCTCGGCCGTGCTCGGCCGCGATCAGCCGCGCTTCACCGACGGGTCGGCGGGCTTCGGCGGCCAGGGGAAGAAGCCGCTTGTCCGCCGCACGTAGTCGGCGTAGTCCGGGCGGCGGTCGCCGATGTCCTTCTCGAGCAGCTTCTTGCCGGTGCCGCCGTAGAGGTTCCACACCATGACGGCGGGCGACAGGACCGTCAGCACGCCGGGCCAGGCGCTCGCCGCGACGAGGAAGAGCCCTGTCCAGACGCTCGCGTCGCCGAAGTAGTTCGGGTGCCGGGTGTAGCGCCAGAGGCCAGTGTCGAGCACCGTGCCTTTGTTGGCCGGGTCGTTGCGGAAGCGCGTCAGCTGCAGGTCGCCCACCGACTCGAAGAAGAAGCCGATCACCCAGACGACGACGCCCAGCCACAGCACCCAGCCGATGCCGCCCTCGACGAACATCGCGATCTGGACCGGCAGCGAGACGAACCACATGATGACGCCCTGCGGCAGGTAGATGTGCAGCAGCGCGTACGTGCTCGGGTTGCCGTCGGCGCGCTTCAACATCGCCTCGTAGCGCGGGTCCTCGCCCTTGCCGCGCGACCGGCTGAAGATGTGGGCCGCGAGACGAAGTCCCCAGAGCGCGGTGAGCACGAGCGCGAGCCAGCGGCGGAGCGCGTCGCCATGACCGCCGCTCGTCACGAAGGCCGTGAGCGCGATCGCCACGAAACCCAGCCCCCAGGTCACGTCGATGACGGCCTGCTTGCCGACGCGCATCGCCACGGCGAAGGTGATGCCGAGGACGACGACGACCGCGAGGGCCGTGAGCAGCAGCGTGCGCCCGAAGGCGCCGCCGTCGAAGCCGGCGGCCTCGGCCGCCGGAGCCACACCGGGGGCGATGGTCGCCCAGACCGAGGTCACGGTGGTCACCCGGCCCGGACGGGCGGCATACCGCTGCGGCCGTCGGCCGTCGGCTTGACGGCGAGGATCTGGTCGACGCCCATGCGACCCTCCTCGAAGGCGAGGGCGCCACCGACGAGGTAGAGGCGCCAGACGCGGCCGACCTCCTCGCCGACCATGGCGACGACGCGGTCCCAGTTGGCTTCGAACGTGTCGTACCAGGCGTTGACGGTCCACACGTAGTGCTCGCGCAGGGCGTGGACGTCGCGCACCTCGAGGCCGGCCTGCTCGATGAGGTCGACGGTCTCGCCGACGGGGCGCATGTGCATGTCGGGGGCGATGAAGGCCTCGATGAAGGGACCGCCGCCCGGACGCGTCGTGCGCGACATCTGCTGGATCAGGGCGCGGCCACCCGGTCGCAGCAGACGGTGGATCTGGCCCGTGAACGTCGGGTAGTTCTTCTCTCCGACGTGCTCGCCCATCTCGATCGAGGAGATGGTGTCGAAGGGGCCGTCCGGCACCTCGCGGTAGTCCTGGAGCCGGATCTCGACGCGGTCCTGGAGGCCACGCTCGCGGATCCGCTCGTCGATGAAGGCCTTCTGCTCGCTCGAGATCGTCACCCCGACGACCTGGGCGCCGAACTTCTCGGCCGCGTGGAGCGACAGCGAGCCCCAGCCGCAGCCGATGTCGAGGTGCCGGCCGCCGGGCTCGATGCCGAGCTTGTGGCACACGAGGTCGAGCTTGTCGCGCTGGGAGTCCTCGACGGTGTAGCCGGGCTCGGTGCTCGTCCAGTAGCCGCAGGAGTAGGCCATGTGCGGGTCGAGGATGAGCGAGTAGAAGTCGTTGGAGAGGTTGTAGTGGTGCTCGATGGCACTGCGGTCGCGGGTCTTGGTGTGCAGCCGACCGCGGAGGCGGGCCTGCGAGACGGGAGGCTCGGGCGGCAGTCCGACGACCCCGAGGTCGAACGCGGTCCGGATGCCGTTCTTCGCGACGGCGGCCACCGTGCCGGCCGAAGGACGCCCACCCGCGAGCGTGCGGGCTGTCGACCAGACGCGCCGGAAGCCGTCGAGCAGGTCACCCTCGACGTCGAGCTCGCCGGTGACGTAGGCCTGCGCGAGACCGAGCTCGCCGGGGTGGCGCACGAGGCGGCGCAGGGCGGCCGGGTCGCGCAGGACGACGGTCGGGGCGTCGGTGGGTCCGGCGACGGTGCCGTCCCACGCCTTGAGGCGCACCGGCAGCTGCCCGCCGAAGAGGGGCTCGACGACGGCCGCCAGCCGGGCGGCGATGCCGTTCGGACGGGAGGACGCCGTGGAGGGGGCGGGAGCGTCGGGGCGGTCGTCGGTCATGGTCATCGGGGTGGCCTCTCGTTGGGGGTCGACTCGAGATGATTCGGTGCCGGCCGCGTCCCGGATGGGACCGCTCGGCAGGTCCTCATGGAGATACCCCGATGGCTGCCTCCCGTCGCGCGTCCCCGGCGGCGACGAGGCCGTCCGGACCGAGCACGGCCGCACCGACGCCACCGAAGTACATGTGGGGTCCGGGGTAGTGGTGGGAGGGCAGGCCGCTCGCCTGCACGGCCGCAGCGATGTCGTCGGAGGGCTCGTGCTCGACCCGGGGGGAGCCGTCCGCCATGAAGCGCACGTGCAGCCGCGGGGCGTCGATCGAGTGCTGGAGGTCGTCGCCGCGGAGCAGGCCCCGCCCGAGCACCTGCATGAGCGCGGTCGTGATCCGGTCGGCGCCGGGCGAGCCGACGGCGAGCGCCCCACCGCTGGCGCTGCGGCCGGTCGTCGGCGCCATGTTGGACGCGAGACGCGTGCCCGGCGCGACGGCGTGGAGCCCGAGCCCGTTGAGCTCAGGCTCGCCGAGCGCGTTGTTGAGCAGGATGCCCGTGCCCGGGATCACCATGCCGGCGCCGTAGCCGGCGGACATCGTGATGCCACAGGCGTTTCCGTGCTCGTCGACGACCGAGACGTGGGCCGTCGAGGCGGATGTCGGCAGGCCCGGCAGGCCGTATCGCTCGACCGCCTCGAGGAGGGCGTGGCCGTCGGCCTCGAGGTCGTGGCTCCGGTCGTGGACCGAGAGGCGGTAGGCGAGCACCCGGCGCTGGATCTCGATGACCTCGCTCCACGTCCAGTGCTCGTGCCGCGCGAGCTCTCCCAGCATGACGGCGAGCATCGGGCCGCCCACGGAGGGCGGCGGGTTGAGGGCGATGCGCCACGACCCGACGGTCCGCATCGTGGGGCTGCGCACGACGGGCGCGTATGCCGTGAGGTCGGCCTGGGTGACGAGCCCGCCGTTCGCGGCCATGTCGTCGACGAGCACATGTCCGACGGCGCCCGTGGTGACGAGCGAGACGCCTTGCGCCGCCAGGAGGTCGAGGATGTCGGCGAGGTCGAGGTTGAGCGAGGTCTCGCCCGGCTCGAGGGGACCCCCGTCGGCCCCCGTCACCAGCGCGTGCGCCTCGGGGTCGTCGCCGAAGAGGCTCTCGCGGACGAGGCCGAGGTAGAGCGCTGCGGCCGCGCCGATCCGGTAGCCCTCGCGGCACGCCCGCGCCGAGGGTTCGACGAGGCGGCGCCACGGGACGACTCCGAAGCGGTCCCGTGCCGCCGAGAGCGCCTGCAGCGCGCCGGAGTTGGCGACGGAGCCGTGGCCCGCCCCGATCGCCACGCCGCCGCCGTAGTCGGTGCGCACCTCTCGCACGCCGTGCCCGAACGCCGACGCGTCGAGGCCGCGCCCGGGCATCTCGACGTTGCCGTCGATGACGACCGGTTCGGCGCCGGCGAGCCAGACGTTGACGAAGGCGCCGCCCATGAGGCTGACGACGCCCGGTTCGGTGCTCATGGCGGCCACCGATGCGGCGACGGCCACGTCGACGGCGTTCCCACCCTCGGCGGCCACCTCGAGACCGGCGTCGAGCGCGGAGGCGTTGGGAGCGGCGAGGGCGACCCTGGTCATGAGGCCACCGTATGCCGGGTCGTGGCCGGGCGCGTGGTGGTGCTGGTTGCCGGAGTGGTCGGCCCTCAGGCCTTGGCGCCGACGAGCTCGGCGGTGGAGACGAGCGGGTCGGCCCCGGCCGCCTCGCAGAGCGCGTCGAGCGCAGCGGCGACGGCGGGGACGCGCTGCAGGTCGGGCGTGGTCACGGCGAGGATCTGCCGGCGCGACGCGGGGGAGAGGGGAAGGGTCGCGACCTCGTCGTGCTTGGCCGCGTTGAGGATGAGGTCGGGCACGAGGGCCACGCCGAGCCCGGCCGTGACGAGCCCGAGCTGGGCGACGTAGTCCTCGGTCTCGAAGGCGACGTTGGGGCGGAAGCCGGCGGTGTCGGCGAGCGACAGGAGGTGGCCGCGACAGCGGGGGCAGCCGGCGATCCACTCCTCGTCCGAGAAGTCGGCGAGGGAGGCGGCCGCGTCGTCGGCGTGCGGGTGCGTGCCGGGGACGACGAGACGCACCTCGTCGTCCATGAGCCGGCGCGTCACGAGGAGCGAGAGGTCCTCCTCGAGCTCGCCGAGGTCGCCTCCCTCGTAGGCGAAGGCGACCGCGACGTCGCAGTCGCCGTTGCGCAGGGCCGCGAGCGACTCGGGCGGCTCGGCCTCGGTGAAGGTGACGGTGATGTCGGGGTGGCGGGCCTTGAGGATCGCGAGCGTGCGAGGCACGAGGGTCGCCGACGAGCTGGGGAAGGCCTGGAGGCGGACGCGTCCCGCGCGCAGGCCGGCGATCGCGGTGATCTCCTCCTCGGCCGCGTCGAGGGCGGCGAGGACGCCGACGGCGTGGCGCGCGAGCACCTGACCGGCCTCGGTGAGGCGGACCTGGCGGCCGTAGCGCTCGACGAGGACGGTCCCGGTGCGCTGCTCGAGGCGCCGGACCATCTGCGAGATGGCCGGTTGCGTGAAGCCCAGCGCGTTGGCGGCGCTCGTGAAGCTTCCCTCGTCGGCAATCGCCTTCATGACCCGCAGGCCGGCAGCATCGATCATGCCCTGATCATAACCGATGATTATGGAATCATGCGGGATCCGGTCGGCAGGCAATGGTCCCCGAGAGGCACGTAGGCTGACCGGGTGCAGCAGCCGGACCGCATACCCGCGCAGACGACGGCCGCGGCGGTCACCACGGCGACCACCCGGCTGTCCACGTCGCGCACTCTTCCCCTCCGGACGCACGACCTCGGCAGCTTCGACGACCTCGTCGACCTCGTCAGCGGCGGAGGGGTCGTCGTGCTCTCCGGCGCGGGGCTCTCGACCGACTCCGGCATCCCCGACTACCGCGGACCCGACGGGACACGTCGCGTCGAGCCGATGACGTACGGCGAGTTCGCCGGGTCGAGCGACGCCCGTCGACGCTACTGGGCCCGCAGCTACATCGGCTGGCAACGGTTCAACGCCGCCGCTCCCAACGAGGGCCACCGCGTCGTCACCGACCTCCAGCGCGCGGGCTACGTCGGGCCGATCATCACCCAGAACGTCGACGGCCTGCACCAGGCGTCGGGCGCCACCGACGTCATCGAGCTGCACGGGTCGCTCGAGCGCGCGGTCTGCCTCACGTGCGGTGAGTACACCTCCCGAATCGGCTTGCACGAGAGGATGACCGAGGCCAACCCCGGTTTCATGGACCGCTTCGCCGAGGCGGCGCACGCGGTGGGCTCGCAGTGGGGGGAGCAGGTGCGTCCCGACGGAGACATCGTGCTCGCCGACGCGCTCGTCGAGTCCTTCCACGCCCCGCGCTGCCTCGTCTGCGGCCACGACACCGTCAAGCCCGACGTCGTCTTCTTCGGCGAGTCGGTGCCCAAGGCGGTGGTGGAGCACTGCTTCTCGCTCGTCGAGGGTGCCGGCGCCGTCCTCGTCCTCGGGTCGTCGCTGTCGGTCATGAGCGGCTACCGCTTCGTCCGTCGCGCGCACCAGCGCGACGTGCCCGTCGCGATCGTCACCCGCTCGGCGACGCGCGGCGACGCCGAGGCCACCCTGCGCCTCCACGCGCCTCTCGGCACGACCCTGACGGAGCTGCGTGATGCTCTCGGGCACTGAGCTTCCTTGGTATGCCGCCCTCCCGGAGTCCGGGCCCGGGCCGTCCGTCCGCTGGACCTCGGCCGCGTTCGAGGGCGAGCTGCGCGACTGGGTCGGTGGGGTCCTGGGCGGTCTCGGCGCCGACCTCGTGTCGCTCGAGGCGGTGCACCAGCGTCCGTGGTCGACGGTGTGGCGCGCGGTCGCGTCGAACGGCGCCACCTACTGGGCCAAGCAGAACTGCGACCACCAGTCGTTCGAGGCGGCGCTGCTCGTCGTGCTCGACCGGCTCTCGCCCCGCCGGGTCGTCCCGGTCGTCGCGGTCGACCTCGAGCGGGCTCTGCACCTCGTCCCCGACCAGGGTCCCGTCCTCGCCGAGACGGTCGACGACGATGACGTCGATGCCTGGTGCCGAGTCGCCGCAGAGGCGATGCGCCTCCAACGTGACCTCGTCGGCCACGGGTCAGACCTCGTCGCTGCGGGCGTCACGAGCTTGTGCCCGGCCGAGGCGGCGGCGTACGTCGAGGCGCGGGTCGCGTCCCTGACGGGGCTGCCCACGGACGACCCGCGCCGCATGTCCGGCGACGTCGCGCACCGATTGCGCGCCCTGCTCCCCGCGGTCACGGCGTGGGCCGAGGACGTCCAGGCACTCGGCCTGCCCGAGAGCCTCGTGCACAACGACCTCCACGCCAGCAACGTCTTCGCGACGGCGGACGGGATGCGCTTCTTCGACTTCGGCGACGCCCTGCTCGCGCACCCGCTCTCGGCGCTCTTCGTCCCGCTCAACGTGCTGCTCCACCGCTTCGAGACCACCCCCGACGATCCCCGGCTGCGGCGGGTGGGGGACGCCGCGCTCGAGGTCTGGGGCGACGTCGTCCCGGCCGGTGAGCTGCGGGCGGCGCTGCCGTCCGCGCTGCGGCTCGGTCGGCTCGGCCGGGCCGAGTCGTGGCTACGGGTCACCGCGACGCTGACGCCGGCCGAGGCCGTCGAGCACGGCGATGCAGGCACCTGGTGGCTCGGTGCCCTGGGCGACGAACCGCCTTTGTCCTGAGGGCTACTCGGCCACCGACCGGGCCGACCGCGCTTCGGCGCCGTCGGCCTCGCGCAAGTCCCAGAGCTCCTTGGTCTGCACGCCCCAGTACGCCGCGAAGAGCACGATGATGATGACCTCGGCGATGAGGACGAGGTGGTCGAAGCCGCTCACCGTCAGGGCCGTCAGCACCGTCACCCCGAGGGCGACGGCCAGGGCGACCGCGATGGCGATGTAGATGCGCTTGTAGGCGGTCCCGCTCGCCCCCGCGGCCCCGGCTGCGCCCCGGTGCCGCTCCTCGGCCCTCAGCGCGCTGAGGACCATCACGGCGATGACCCCGGCCACCATGGTGCCCGCGGCGACGCCGTGGCTCAGCGCGATGAAGCGGTCGCGCAGCACGAGGAAGAGGGTCAGCTCACCGAGCAGGACCGCACCGCACACGACGGAGACGACCACCGAGCGCACCGTGGGCCGCTCGGACGGGTCGCGCGTCATCGCGCCCCGCTTGAGCCAGGCGGCCACCAGGGCCGCGAGCACGGCGACGATGACGAGCGACCAGATGTTGTTGCGCACGGCCGCGGCGATCTCGGCCGGGGTCTGGGTGTACGCGTTCGGCCCGCACCGTCCGTCCGGCACCGTCGGCACCATGGCGACAACGAAGGCCATGAAGCCCGAGAAGTTGAGCAGCACGTCCTCCTCGGGCGAGTGGCCCTTGTAGGCGATGAGGCTGGCCCCGAGCGCGCAGAGCGAGCCGACGAAGACGGTCCGCGCCGGCGTGTAGTAGTACGCGCTGATCGAGCCGAGCCAGCACGAGTGGTCGGTCTCCCACCACCACTGGTAGCCGACCGAGAGCAGCAGCATGAGCAGCAGCGCGATCATCGCGCCGCGCAGGTAGCGGTAGGTGAGGACGACGTCGCGGGTGCGGCCAGGTGCCATGGCGGTCTCCTTCGCAGGGCTCACGGGTCAGAGTCTGTCGCCGCCTCACCCGATACGCCTCCCGGGACGCGACGATGCCGTCGGCGCGGAGGGCGCCGACGGCATCGTCGTCGGTGGGGGAGCGGGCGCTGTCAGAGCCGGCGCAGGACCGCCGTCACCTTGCCGAGGATCGTCGCGTGGTCGCCGTCGATGGGCGAGAAGTCGGGGTTGTGCGGCATGAGCCACACGTGCCCGTCGGTGCGCTTGAACGTCTTGACCGTGGCCTCGTTGTCGAGCATCGCGGCCACGACGTCGCCGTTCTCGGCGTGCTGCTGCTGGCGCACGACGACCCAGTCACCGTCGCAGATCGCGGCCTCGACCATCGAGTCGCCGTTGACCTTGAGGAGGAAGAGGTCGCCCTCGCCGACGAGCTGCTTGGGCAGCGGGAAGACGTCCTCGACGACCTCCTCGGCCGTGATCGGCACACCGGCCGCGATCTGGCCGAGCACCGGCACGTACGACGCCTCGGGGCGGGCATCGCCCGAGTCGGTCTCCGTGTCGTAGTGGTCGCCGCGCGGACGCGGCGCGGTGGCGTCGCCCCCGCGGTAGCCGAGCTCCTCGGCCTTCGCGTCGGGCGAGACGACCTCGAGGGCCCGCGGCCGGTTCGGGTCGCGGCGCAGGTAGCCCTTGGCGACGAGGGCGTTGAGCTGGTGCGAGACGCTCGAGGGGCTGGCGAGGCCGACGGCGTCGCCGATCTCGCGCATGCTCGGCGGGTAGCCGCGCCGGTCGACGGAGTTGCGGATGACCTCGAGCACCCGCCGCTGGCGGACGGTGAGACCGTCGCCGGTCTCGCGATCGGGAAGCTCGGTCACGCCCATGGTGTCCCCTTCGTCGGCTCGTCAGACCGCGTCGTGACGCTGGGTGTGGGGCCAGTGTCAGTGGTGGCTGGTGAGGTCTGTGGTGTGAGGAAAGACTACGCAGTTCGAACACAGTTGCCAAACACCTGTTCGATGCGTGTCTCGACTTCGTCGAACATCCGTGCTACAACTCGTACAGACGTTCTATCGAACATGTGTTCGCCAGTTCAGGAGCAAGGGGAGGTCACCATGAGCGCCATCGTCCTCGAGGCCGTTCGTCAGCCGCACACCGAGGAGCCCGCGCGGTCGCAGTCGACCGGCCGGCCTCGCCTCGTCCTCGTCCCCACCGGGCCCGAGGCCGCGCGTGCGGCCCGTGCCGCGAGGCCGCCGATGCGCCTGACGCGTTTCGGCCGCCTCGTCGTCACGCTCCTCGTCGCGGGCGTCGTCTCCGTCCTCGGTGTCGGCCTGGCGGGCCAGCTCGCGTCGGCCACGGGCGAGCCACGCACGATCACGGTCCAGTCCGGCCAGACCCTGTCGGGCATCGCCGCCCGCGAGCTTCCCGAGCTGACCACGGCCGAGGGCGTCGTCGAGCTCCAGATCGCCAACGCCCTCAGCACCACAGCGATCCACAGCGGCCAGCAGCTCGTCGTCCCGGGTCGCTGACCCGTCCAGCCCGTCCAGGGCCCGTCCCGTGTCGTATGCCGTGTGCTCGGCTGCGCCGGTCCCGGCCCTCCTGATCCGCCGCGTTGGCTCCACCTTCAGCGGCTGGCGGTAGCGGCGCTTCGACCCCGCCGTTCCTGCCCCGGACGCCGCACCCCTGACCGGGGGTGCGGCGTCCTGCTGTCCCCACCCCTGGCCGTGGCGCCGTCCTTGTGGCGCAAGGTCGCCCGCGCGACCGGGCTCGACCGCGGTCCCGTGGATGACGGGCTCCCGCCGTCCCGGGCCCGGCCTAGCGTTGCTGCCTCGGGAAGGGAGCAGGGGATGCGCTACGACGTGGACACCGACGCGCTGCGCGACGACGCCACCTCGATCGGTGAGGTGCTGGCGCGGGTGCAACGGCTGGAGATCGCCGCCGAGCTGCGGCCGTTGGGCGCGGCGGTGCCCGGGGGTCGTGTCGCCTCGGGCCTCGGTCAGGTGGCGGCGGCCTGGGAGGCGCGGCTGGCCGGGATGCGCTGGGAGCTGCGCGAGCTGGGTCGCTGCCTCGCCGCCGCGGCCGACACCTATGACGCGGTCGAGCAGGCGGCGCGTCTGGCCGTGCGGTCGCCCGGTGGCGCCCGATGAGCCCGGGGAGCCCGGGGAGCCCGGGCGGGACCGGTTCGAGCGCGTCGCTGATGATGACGGTCGGTGACCTGCGCGCCTGCCGGCCGCAGTCCCTGGTCGAGCTGAGTCGGCGTCTCGAGGAGCGCCGGTGCCGGGTGCTCGGTCTGGCCGAGCTCGTGCTCTGGCGTCGCTCGGCTGCTCCCCGGTGGTCCGGTGCCGCCTCGTCGGCAGCAGTCGACCGCTACGGTCTCGTCGTCGCCGGGCTCGGGAGGCTCGCGGGGAGCATCGCCGCGACGGGTCACGCCGTCGGGCACGCCGCGTCACGCCTCCAGTCCGCGCTCGACCTCGTCGGTCGCGCCGACCGGCGGGCCGCCGACGAGGGTGCCTGGGTCGACGGTGAGGGTCGCCTCTTCCTGCCGGTGCGCGCCTCGCTCGGAGACCCTGCGGGCGAGGCGCACCGGGCCCGGCTCGACGAGCTGCTGAGGGTGGAGGTGCACGCCTGCCTGACGCAGGCCCGACGATCGGCGTTCGAGACCGACGACGAGCTGTGGCGGGCACTGCTGACCGCGGCTCGTGGCTCTACCGCGCCGCCGGGGACCGCTGCCCATGTGCTCCCGGCGCCGCTGCCACCCCCACCGGCGGAGCAGTCGGCGGCCGGTGGACCCGGCGGCGAGGTGTTCGCCTCCGCCGCCTGGTGGCGGTCCCTGACCGACGAGGAGCGGCGCCGCGTCGTCCGCGATCGTCCGGAGTGGGTGGGTCCCCGCGACGGGGTGCCCGCCGCCGCTCGCCACGAGGCCAACCTCACCCTGCTGGCCCGAGCGGAGCAGGCAGCCCGGGCCCGTGCTCGTGAGGCGCAGGCTCGGGCGTCCGTGAGCAATGCCGCCGAGCGCACCCGCTCGGCCGAGCACGTCGCGGCCCTGCAGGCGGTGCGCGACGTGCTGTCACGGCGCGACGGCGGACAGCGGCGCCTGCTCCTCGTCGACGCGACCGGGCCCGACGTCAAGGCGGTCGTCGCGGTCGGCGACGTCGACCGGGCCGAGCACGTCGTCACCTTCGTCGGTGGGCTCTCGACCATGGTCGGCGCCGACCTGCGTCGTTACGACGAGACCTTCGTGCGGATGCGCTCGGAGGCCCGCGAGGTGGCGCGCGGCGAGGACGTCGCGGTCGTGACGTGGATGGGCTACGACGCGCCGCAGGTCCACGAGATCGTCACCTCCGTCGACCGGAACGTCCTCAGCGCCAAGCTCGCCCGCGACAACGCCGGTGCCTTGTCCGACTTCGTCACCGGCGTCGAGGCGGCTCGGGAACGACCGGCCCACCAGACGTTCTGGGCCCACTCCTACGGCGGGACCCTGGCCGGCTACGCCGCGCTGCGCACGAGCGCTGTCGACGACGTCGCGGTCTTCGGTGTGCCGGGTCTGCCGTTCAGCGACGTCGCCCGCACGGCTCTCAAGCCCGGGTCCCTCAACGTCCTCGGCGCGGTGGGAGACGACGTCTTCAGCTACGGCTGGCTGGTGCACGGCACGTCGGCGGCTGACGTCTCCGGCGCGACCCGGCTCTCGACCTTCGCCCTGAAGCTGTCCGGGACGGGGTGCAACCACTGGCTCCACTCGCGATCCGACTTCGTCGACACGGGCCGCACGTCGGGAGGCCACTCCGACTACCTCCGGGCCGGCACCGACAGTGCGCGCAACCTCGTCGCCGTCGCGGCGGGTCGTCCCGACCTGCGGGTGCTCCAGGGCGCCGACGAACGAGCGTGCACGACGACCGGCCCGAGTCTGGGGACCGACCCGATGCGCTGGCCGAGGCTCGTCCCGTGAGGACCGTCGCCGACGGCCCGACCCGCGACCTCGAGGCGCTGGCTGTCGCGATCCGCCGAGATCGCCTCGTCCTCTGGGCGTGCGGGTGGCTCGTCGCGCTCCAGACGCTGCCCTACGTCGCGGTGGGCTGGGTCATCGACGGCGGGACCGCTGCCGGAGACGGGGCCCTGTACGCGCTCTCGCCCCGCGCACTGCTGGGCGTCGTCGGCTTCGGGGTCGTCCTCGCCGTCGCACTGTCCCGGCCGGGGTTGCGGCCACGGGTCGACTCTGGAGCGGCCGCCGGCGGCGGCACAGCCGGTCCGCTCCTGGCGTCGGGCGGGACGGGGGCGGCCCGGACGACGAGGTCGGTGCTGACGCGACTGCGGTGGGCGGGTCTCGCGTCCATCGGTGGCGCCGCGGCCCACGCGGGGGCCGTACTGCTCGACGACGCCGCACGCTCGGGGGCGTTCGCCGTGGGCGAGGCCCTCGACGACGGATCCGCGGTCTGGGCCTACGTCGCCACGGTCCTGCACGTGCTCCTCATGGACGTGCGGGCCCCCTTGGCCGCCGTCGTCGCGCTCGTCGTGCTCACCCGGGCGCGCCGTCCGGTCAGTCCGCGCGGGTGCCGTCCGGCTGGTCCTGACCGTCCCGGCCCGGCAGCTCCGCCGGGAGCTCGAACCACACGTCGGTCCCAGGGCCGTCCACCGAGCTGATCCCGATCGACCCGCCGTGGGCCTCGATGATGCGCTTGACCGTGGCCAGGCCGATGCCGCTGCCGTCGACGGAGGTCTCGACCCGGTTGAAGAGACCGAAGACGCGGTCACGGTCGGCAGCCGAGATGCCGATCCCGTTGTCACGCACCGAGACACGCCATGAACCGTCGACCCGCGTCGACGAGATCTCGACGAGGGGAGCGACACCGGGCCGGGCGTACTTCACGGCGTTGGACACGAGGTTGAGCAGCACCGAGTAGAGCTGCTGCCCGTCCGCGGGCAGCGTCGGGAGGGCGCCGGCCGTGACGGTGGCCGACCGGGCGCTGAGCGTCGGGGCGAGGTCCTCGAGCACCGAGGAGAGGACGCCGTCGAGATCGGTGTCGCTGCGGTGCAGCTCGGCCCCGACCCTGGCGTGGGCGAGGATCTGCTCGATCATGCCGGCCATGCGTGTCGCGGAACGGAAGGCCGTGGCGACGAGACGCTCGGACCACTCGTCCGCAGCGACCGCGGGCTGCTGGCCCAGCATCTCGGTGCTCGCCATGATCGCGGTGAGCGGGGTGCGCAGGTCGTGGCTCACCTGTCCGGCAAAGACCGAGAGGGCCTCGTTGGAACGGTGGAGCTCGTCCCTCGTCTCGGTGAGTGCGGCGAGCGAGTCCTCGAGCTCCCGGGTGCGCAGGCGCAGCTCGAGGACGTCGACGACGCGCTCGGCGATGGCGACGAGGGCCTCCTCCTGCGACTCGTCGAGCTCACGGGGTTGGGAGTCGAAGACGCAGAGGCGACCGATGATGACGCCGTCCGGTGTGGTCAGTGGTGCTGACGCGTAGAAGCGGACGGTGCCGAGGATGCCTGTCACGAAAGGGTTCTCGCGGAACCTGGCGTCGAGGCTGGCGTCCGGGACGACGACCCGGTCGGTGTGCTCGAGCACGGCGGCGCACATCGAGTCCTCGCGGGCACAGATCGAGGCGGCGAAGCCGGTGGTGGCGATCTGCTGCTGGTGCGTCGCAGTGATGAGGTTGATCGCCGCCCGGGGGACGGCGCACACCTGTGCCGCGATGTCGACCAGGGCCTGCAGCTCGCGCTCGGGCGCGTTGCCGAGCACGTCGTAGCCCGCCAACGCGTCCTCGCGTCGCTGGGCGGGGTCGAGGACGTCTGGTGATGATGTCCGGTTTGTCACGATAGGCAGACTCTGTCATGGAGGCGCTCGAGGGCAAGAACCCACCCCGCCATGTCTCGTGGTCGGCGACGCCCACCCAGTTATACAAGAAGTCTTGTGCAACGTGGCCGCGGACCCTGAGGGTGGGTCGCATGCCACGTCGCACCGCCTCCGAACGCCACACCGCCACTCGTCCGTCTGACGGCGACGAGCTCGGCAGCGAGAGGGGCAACGCCCTGCTCGACGTGCTCACGGCCTTCCACCACCCGACGCGCCGATGGCTGTGCGAGCTGCTGGCCGTCGAGGGCCCGGCGACCGTCGGGCGGCTGGCACAGCGCACGGGCCTCGCGGCCGGTTCGGTGAGCCACCACCTCGGGACGCTGCACCGCTACGGCTTCGTCGAACCGGCGCCGGAGCTGGCCCGGGACACCCGGGAGAGCTGGTGGCGCAGTCGTCCTCGGCAGCTCTCGTGGGACGCCACGGACTACGGCGAGGGGACCGTGGCGCGACGGATCGCCGGGGCGGCGGAGGCCGAGAACTTCCGCCACCACGTGCGGGCGGTCCAGCGGTGGCTGGCCGAGGGCGAGTCCGCCCCGCCCGACGTGCGGCACGCGTCGGTCGCGTCCGACACGCTCGTCACCGCCACGGTCGACCAGATGGGCGAGCTGAGTCGCCGGCTCACCGACCTCGTCGTCGAGTGGAGCGAGGAGTGCCGTGCCGACGCGCAGGCGCGCCCGGACGCCGAGCGCCTCCCGGTCCGCGTCGCAGCGCGCGTCTTCCCGAGCGGGCCGGTGAAGCCGTGAGCGACCGCACCGACGCCACGACCACCCTCACCGCGCGCGCGGCCGCGGACCCGCAGCCGGCCGAGCCGACCCTCCTCGGCGCCGCACCTCCGCCCGTCACCCGCGACCGGATGGTGCAGACCTGGGTGGGCTCGATGGCGCTCTCGTGGTTCGGCGACGCCGTGTGGACGGTGGCGCTGGCCTGGACCGCGGTGCACACGCTGTCCCCGGCGATGGCCGGCGTCGTCCTCGGGGCCGAGACGCTGCCGCAGGCCGTGTTCGTCCTCCTCGGCGGGGTCATCGCCGACCGGTGGGACACCCGTCGCATCCTCGTGACGGGCCGGCTCGCCCAGGCGGTGGTGCTGCTCGGCGGCGCAGCCGCGTGGGCCGCCGGAGTCAAGGGCGCACCGCTCCTCGTCACGATGGGTGTCCTGCTCGGCACCGCCACGGGGCTCACCCTGCCGGCGGGGGCCACGCTCGCCCGCCAGCTCGTGCGGCCCGCCGACCTCGCGACCGTGAGTGGCTGGAACCAGATCGGGGGACGCGTCGCGCGCCTGCTGGGCGCCCCGGCCGGGGGCGTGGCCGTGGCCGCGTTCGGCCCCGCCGGGGCCATGCTCGCGAATGCCGTCACCTTCCTCGCGGTCGCCGCCGTCCTCGCGGTCGTGGTGCGTCCACGCTTCCGGATGCCTCGGGTGCCCCTCTCGTCGTGGACGGCCAGCCTGAGGGACGGGGCGGCATACCTGCGTCGGGACGAGTCGGCCCGGCTTCTCGTGCTCGGGCTCGCGGCCCTCAACGTCTTCGTCTCGCCGGTCATCGCCCTCGGGATCGCCCTGCGTGTCAGCGGCTCGGGGTGGGGCCCGGCCTGGCTCGGCGCCGCCGAGGCCGCGTTCGCGGTCGGCGCGATCTCGGGGAGCGTCCTCGGGATCCGGTGGCGCGTGGCCCGCCCGGCCCGCGCCGGCTTCGCCGTCCTCGTCGGGCAGGGCGTGTGCATCGCGGGGACCGGCGTCGGCTCGCGCGCCGTCCTGCTGGTGTCGATGCTCCTCGTCGGCGTCGCGGCCGGCGCGGCGTCGGTCTGGCTGTCCGGCACCTACCAGCGCACCATCGCGCCGAGCCACCTCGGACGCGTCTCGTCGGTCTCGAGCCTCGGCGACATGGCGCTGGTGCCGCTCGCGATCCCGGCCTTCGGTGCGCTCGCGGCCGCCACCTCCGTCCTCACGGCCGCCAGTGTCTACGGTGCCGCCATGTCGGTGCTCTGCCTGTGGTTCGCGACGCGGCCGGGCATCGCGCGGCTACGCTGACCGACCCCTGAGCCTCCACGGATCTTCGTCGAATGCGGACCCCACGCGTGCCCCGGAGGGCTACCGTCGAAGGGCTGGCCCGTGTGGCGGGCCCGGGTGTGGGAGGCAAGCATGAGCCTGAAGGACTCTCTGTGCGCGGTCGAGCTCTTCTGCGAGCTGCCGGACGACCTCGTCGAGGAGGTGATCGCCCGCGGCTCCACCGTCAAGGTCAGCCCCGGTGTGCCGATGGTCAAGCAGGGCGACCGCGACGCCGGCATGGTGATGCTGCTCGACGGCTCGGCCGACGTCGACGTCGACGGTCGTGCCGTTGGCTCGCTGGCGAAGGGCGACTACTTCGGGGAGATGTCCCTCATCGACGGGTCGGGGCGCACGGCCACCGTCACGAGCGGGCCCGAGGGCCTCACCGCCTTCCGGCTGTCGCCGGCCGCGTTCACCGACCTCATCGACCAGCACCCGCACACCGCCGTGCTGCTTCTCAAGGGCCTCGTGTCCCGCGTTCGCCAGCTCGAGGCACAGGTCGGCGAGGACGCAGCCCGCTGACGCGCCCGCGGCGCGGGTCGCGCCCGCGCCCGGTCCGCCGGGCCGGGTGGGACTTCCGGGCGCGCAGGGGTCGCTGACCGCGATCGCGGCGGGACGGCATACGCTCGTGGACCCGCAGATGGGGGAGTGGAGGGCATGGTCCACCCCTAGATGTTGGGGGTCGACGTCTCGCGACGCGCCGGGAGGGCTGGGACTGGAGTGACGTTTGTGCAGGTCAGGGGCGCGACGCGCCGGACCGCGCTGACGTGCTTGCGATCGGGGTCACACCATGCCTACAGTTACCCCTACATCTAGTAGTTACACAGATGTAAGACATCCACATGTAGTCCCCAGGCAAGCGGGGGTTACGCACAGGTCATCCCCACGTCATCCCCAGATCCGTCCCCAAGGCCCGACCGGTCCCACGAACACCGGGCGGGTGCGGGCCGGGCTCGAGGCGGCATACGGGAGGGCCTGGAACCGTTGAACGACTGGGTCTCGGGGAAGGGAAGGTGACCAGACGTGCACTGTCCGTTCTGTCGCCACACCGACTCGCGGGTCATCGACTCACGCACGACCGACGACGGCGCCTGCATCAGGCGTCGGCGCCAGTGCCCCGAGTGCAACCGCCGCTTCACGACGCTCGAGACCTCGAGCCTCAACGTGATCAAGCGGTCGGGGGCCTCCGAGCCGTTCAGTCGGGCCAAGGTCCTCTCCGGCGTGCGCAAGTCATGCCAGGGGCGGCCCGTCAGCGAGGACGACCTGGCCCTTCTCGCCCAGAAGGTCGAGGAGACGATCCGGTCGCAGGGAAACGCCGAGATCGAGGCGCACGAGGTCGGCATGGCCGTCCTCGAACCGCTCCGCGAGCTCGACGAGGTCGCGTACCTCAGGTTCGCCAGCGTCTACCAGGCGTGGGAGAGCCTCGAGGACTTCGAGGGAGCCATCGCGCTCCTCCGAGCCGAGCACGACGCGCTGGGGGAGGAGCCCACCGCTCCGTCCCGGCTCGACGTCCAGCGGTAACCACCCTCCACAGCACGTCCGGGGCCCCGCACTGTCGGTGGCCCACGCAACACTTAAACCAGCAGCAGATTCGGTCAGGGAGGCCGCACGACATGACGGAGATCGGTAACCGCAGCTCACGCTCGAAGGCAGGCGCCAAGGGCGTCAAGATCGAGCGCATCTACACCACGCCCGGCGTGCACCCGTACGACGAGGTCACGTGGGAGAAGCGCGACGTCGTCCAGCAGAACTGGAAGACGGGCGAGACGATCTTCGAGCAGCGCGGGGTCGAGTTCCCCGACTTCTGGTCGGTCAACGCCAGCACCATCGTCACCACCAAGTACTTCCGCGGCGCCGTCGGCACGGCTGCCCGTGAGGTCTCGCTCAAGCAGCTCATCGACCGCGTCGTGCTGACCTACGTCGCCGCCGGCAAGAGCAATGGCTACTTCGCCGCGCCCGACGACGCCGAGATCTTCGAGCACGAGCTGACCCACGCCCTGCTGCACCAGGTCTTCTCGTTCAACTCGCCCGTGTGGTTCAACGTCGGCACCAAGAGCCCCCAGCAGGTCTCCGCCTGCTTCATCCTCGCCGTCGACGACTCGATGGACTCGATCCTCAACTGGTACAAGGAGGAGGGGAAGATCTTCCAGGGCGGCTCCGGCGCCGGCCTCAACCTCTCCCGCATCCGCTCCTCCAAGGAGCTGCTCTCCTCCGGGGGCACGGCCTCGGGTCCGGTGTCCTTCATGCGCGGCGCCGACGCGTCCGCCGGCACCATCAAGTCGGGCGGCGCCACGCGTCGTGCAGCCAAGATGGTCGTGCTCGACGTCGACCACCCCGACATCGAGGAGTTCGTCGAGACGAAGGCGCGCGAGGAGGACAAGATCCGCGCCCTGCGTGACGCCGGCTTCGACATGGACCTCGGCGGCAAGGACATCGTCTCCGTCCAGTACCAGAACGCCAACAACTCGGTCCGCGTCAACGACGAGTTCATGAAGGCCGTCGAGGACGGCACGGAGTTCGGGCTGCGCTCGCGCGGCGACGGCTCGGTCATCGACACCGTCGACGCCCGCGAGCTCTTCGGCAAGATCGCCAAGGCCGCGTGGGAGTGCGCCGACCCGGGCATCCAGTACGACGACACGATCAACGCGTGGCACACCAACCCCGAGACGGGCCGCATCACCGCGTCCAACCCGTGCTCGGAGTACATGTCGCTCGACAACTCCTCGTGCAACCTCGCCTCGCTCAACCTGCTGAAGTTCCTGCGCGACGACGACACGTTCGACGCCGTCACCTTCCAGAAGGTCGTCGAGCTCGTCATCACGGCGATGGACATCTCGATCTGCTTCGCGGACTTCCCGACCGAGCCGATCGGCGAGACCACGCGCAACTACCGCCAGCTCGGCATCGGTTACGCCAACCTCGGTGCGCTCCTCATGGCGACCGGCCACGGCTACGACTCCGAGGGTGGCCGCGCGCTCGCTGCCTCGATCACGTCGCTGCTCACGGGTGCCGCCTACAAGCGCTCCGCCGAGATGGCCTCGGTCGTCGGCGCCTACGCCGGCTACGCCCGCAACGCGGACGCGCACAAGCGGGTCATGCGCAAGCACCAGGCCGCCAACGACAACATCAAGACGCTCGACACGATGGACTCCGACGTCCACAAGCTCGCGACGAAGGCGTGGGACGACGTCGTCAAGCTCGGTGAGAAGCACGGCTACCGCAACGCCCAGGCGTCGGTGCTGGCCCCGACCGGCACCATCGGCTTCATGATGGACTGCGACACGACCGGCATCGAGCCGGACTTCTCGCTCGTGAAGTTCAAGAAGCTCGTCGGTGGCGGCTCGATGCAGATCGTCAACCTGACGATCCCGCGCGCGCTGCGCAAGATGGGCTACACCGGCGAGACCGTCGAGGCGATCGTCGAGTACATCGCCGACAAGGGCCACGTCATCGACGCCCCCGGGCTCAAGCCCGAGCACTATGAGGTCTTCGACACCGCGATGGGTGCGCGCTCGATCTCGGCCATGGGCCACGTGCGCATGATGGCCGCGACGCAGCCGTTCCTCTCCGGTGCCATCTCCAAGACGGTCAACCTGCCCGAGACGGCCACGGTCGAGGAGATCCAGGACGTCTACATGCAGGGCTGGAAGCTCGGCATCAAGGCGCTCGCCATCTACCGCGACAACTGCAAGGTCGGTCAGCCGCTGTCCGACGGTGGCTCGACGGCCAAGGACAACAAGGCCGCTGCTGACGCTGCTGCTGCCGAGGTCAAGGTCGAGAAGGTCATCGAGTACCGCCCGGTCCGTCGCCGCCTGCCCAAGCGCCGCACCTCGCAGACGACGTCGTTCGCCGTCGGTGGGGCTGAGGGCTACCTCACGGCCGGCACCTACGACGACCAGCAGCTCGGCGAGATCTTCCTCAAGTTCGGCAAGCAGGGCTCGACCCTGGCCGGCGTGATGGACGCCTTCTCGATCGCGGTGTCGATCGGCCTGCAGTACGGCGTGCCGCTCGAGACGTTCGTGGAGAAGTTCACGAACCTCCGCTTCGAGCCGGCCGGCCTGACGGACGACCCGGACGTGCGCATGGCGCAGTCGATCATGGACTACGTCTTCCGCCGCCTCGCGCTCGACTACCTCGACTTCGACACGCGCTCCTTCATGGGCATCCACACGGCGTCGGAGCGGGCCCGCCAGGTCGAGACCGGCTCCTACGAGGCCACCGAGTCCGACGAGTCCGACGAGGACCTCGAGGACGAGCTCGAGTCGCTCCAGCAGTCGGCGCCGGTCTCGAAGAAGGCCGAGCACAAGGCCGAGGAGGTCCAGGCCGAGTCCCCGGCCGCGGCCGCCGAGGTCAAGTCGGGTGCCGGCGCGGCCTCGGCCCGCGAGATCTCGAACGACGTGCACAGCTCGGCCGAGCTGCTCGAGAAGTTCGGTGGCATCACCGCCGACGCGCCGATCTGCATGACCTGCGGCACGAAGATGCGTCCCGCCGGCTCCTGCTACGTCTGCGAGGGCTGCGGAAGCACCAGCGGCTGCAGCTGATGTCAGCGGTCAAGAAATGTCATGCGGACCTCGGTCACGAGTGACATTCGCTTGGTCAGCAATGTCGTTGGTTGAGGCACTGTGACATTCGGGTGGTGGCCCTGGGGAGGGCCACCACCCGAATGAGGTTGGGGGTGAAGGGTGAGCAAGAGCGTTACCGGGCGTGAGTCGTCGGTCGATACGCGCGACACGTCCAGCTTCGCAGTGGCGGTTCGCGCCTTGGACCCGCGCGTACTGCCAGCGCTAGGAGTCATTGACGCGGCTCTGGTCTTCATCGAGATCGCTGTTGTTGTCAGCAAGGCGGCATGCGCGGCGGATGACGGTCGCCCGGGATGGGAGCGAGTCGGGGCCGCTGAAGTCGTGGACGTTGGATCTCATGTTCGTGGCGGCACGTCCCCGGCATACACCACCAGCTCGAGTCCAGGGGCGGCCCATCCCTGTGCGCGAGCTGGGCAGCAGTCCAGGTGCGGGCCACGCCGCGCGGGCGTTCGCGCAGCTCGCTGGCCAGGCGCCACACGCCGACCGCTGGGACCATCGGAACTGGGCACGACGCGCCCTTGGTGCCGTAATCAGCTCGGTCATCACCAGCTACGACGAGCCCTGAACTCGTTATTGCCGGTCGTCGACATCCGGCTGGCGCGCCCTTCGGCGCTCGAGCAGCCAGTGCATCGCGAGACTCAGGGTGGCGCCACTCGCGGAGCGGTACTCAAGGCCCGGCAAAAACACAATCGGGATTGCCTCCGGCGAGGCGGGAGCAACGCAATCATCTCTGAAGAGCGGAGGCGCAGCGTTCCCGAACGATTGCGTTGCACGTGGTTCCCACCGGCCGTCGATGGCAATGGTGCCGCAGGTTCCGCGGGTCGTCTTCGCGAAGGACCCGCACAGGCGCAGACTGAGGATCCAGGTGATGTCCGTTGACGAGACCATCCTGGGCGGCGGCCGGTTTCGACACGACCGTCGAGGGCTACGCGGCGACGGAGCAGGTGGCCGCGTGGCCAGAGCATGTATGGGCGATCCACCATCCACGGCCCACCCCGGCGCCGACCTCGCGAGACGCCCTCAGCAACGTGAACAGCCCTGCAGGTGAGGTAGAGCTCGCGCCTGCCGCAGCACGCTGAGCCGCGATCGTCTTGGACAGAGGCTGCAGAACTCTGACGTTCCTGCCGTCAGGTCGGCTTCCACCAGGCCGAGAACCGCCAGGACAGCTTCGAGCCGACACCGACACCGGCGCCGAAGGCGACGACGCCGACCACGACCGGGATGAGCCATGGCCGCTTCTCCGCCGGGGCCGGCGGCGGGACGTCGTCTTCAGCTCGTGCTGGGCCTGGGTTCGGTCGAGTGTTTGTGGTCATCGAGGGCCACCTTCTTTCAGGGGGTGAGTCGGTCCTCTGTCGCACCCCCATCGTCCCTCCGAGGCCTGCAGCGCGCAGGCGCTGTGAAAGATGTTCCGTTCAGCGGGTCAACGGTCTCCCATGACGCCCGGCCCCCGACGGTGCTCGCACCGTGGTGACACGTGCCCGACTGCGACATCCACGACATCCGGCGCTGCGCCGACAGCGGCATGAGCGGATGAGTCGATCGAATCACTGATGGGATCGACACATCCCAGAGGCATCGCGCTTGCCGCATGGCCGGAGCGGGAAACCACCGTTGAAAGTGACGCGGCCCTCGTGGGGAAGCATCTCAGCCTCACGTCGGCTCTATCACCTGTAGACGACGGGTTCAGTGACCTCGTCTAGTGCTTCGGGCGGCTATCCAGTTCTTGTGGTGCCTCGGGCCGCGCAGGCGAGTGCGACACGGCCTCCGGGGCCGAGCCGTACAACCTTCCTTTCACAAGGCGGCTCGCATAGCGTTCGGAATGACTCTGCACCCGGCGAGAGGATTCCCCCGTGGACGGCTACCCCGCGATCGAGGACCACGGGCTGATCGGAGATCTCCAGACGTGTGCGCTGGTCGCCCGCGACGGCACGATCGACTGGTTCTGCTGTCCCCGGTTCGACTCGCCCAGTCTTTTCGGGGGCCTTCTCGACGCGGGCAAGGGCGGCCATTTCCGGATCTCTCCGGCCAGGGGGCCGTTCACGTCGCGGCAGCTCTACCTGCCCGACTCGGCGATTCTCATCACCCGGTTCATGTCCGAGGAGGGCGTGGGCGAGATCCTGGACTTCATGCCGGTGCTCGGCGAGAGCGCCTCCGAGCGACACCATCTGTACCGCCTGGTGCGCTGCGTGCGGGGACAGATGACCTTCGACATCGAGGTCGCCCCACGGTTCGACTACGGCCGGCGTGAGCACCGCACCCAGCTCCATGAGTTCGGGGCCGTGTTCGAGTCGGGCGAGGAGGCCGTCACCCTCCACGTGGTGCGAGACGCGAGCGACGAACCGCTTGCCCTGGCCGGTCTTGACGAGGAAGGGGACGTACGCGCCTCGCTGTCACTGAGGGTGGGCGAGCTGCGTGGCGTGGTCCTGGAGTACGCCTCCTCCGGACCGCCACGGCGGATCTCGCCGGAAGAAGCCGATGCGGCGATGGGCGAGGCGCGCCAGTTCTGGGACGGCTGGCTCGGACACTGCACGTACCGGGGTCGGTGGCGCGAGGCGGTGCTTCGTTCAGCGGTGACGTTGAAGCTGCTGACCTACGCGCCCACCGGTGCCATCATCGCTGCGCCGACGGCGGGCCTGCCGGAGCAGGTGGGCGGCGAGCGGAACTGGGACTACCGATACACCTGGGTGCGAGACGGGTCGTTCTCGGTCTCGGCCTTGCTCGGCCTAGGCTTCACGGACGAGGCCGCCGCGTTCGCGCGGTGGCTGCGGAACCGGGTGACCGAGCAGGTGGGCGAGTCCAGCGGGCCACTGAAGATCATGTATCGGGTGGACGGGTCCTCCGACCTGGACGAGGAGTCCCTGGAGCACTGGGAGGGATACCGCGGGTCGCGCCCGGTGCGGATCGGCAACGGTGCCAGTGACCAGCTTCAGCTGGACATCTACGGCGAGGCCCTCGATGCCATCTATGCCGCCGACCAGCAGGGTCTCCAGTTCGGTCACGAGGGGTGGCTGGCACTGCGCAAGGTCGTGGACTGGGTGGCTGCCCACTGGGACGCCACAGACGAGGGGATCTGGGAGACCCGCGGGGGCCAGAAGCACTTCACCTACGGGCGCCTGATGAGCTGGGTCGCACTGGACCGCGCCATCCGCCTGGCCACGAGCCGGTCCCGGCCGGGCTCGATCGAGAACTGGACGACGCAACGCGACGCGATCTACGCCCAGATCATGGAGCGCGGGTGGAGTGTCGAACGACAGGCGTTCCGGCAGCACTTCGACAGCGACGTCCTGGACTCGTCCCTGCTGAAGATGGTCATGGTCGGATTCGTCTCGGCAACAGACCCCATGTGGACCTCCACCCTCGCCGCGATGGAGAAAGAGCTCGTGACGGACAGCCTGGTCTACCGGTACGACCCCTCGGCGACCCCCGACGGGCTGCAGGGCTCGGAAGGCACGTTCTCGCTGTGCACCTTCAACTACGTGAACGCACTCTCTCGTGGCGGCCGCGTCGACGACGCACGGCTGACGTTCGAGAAGATGCTGACCTACGCCAACCATCTGGGCCTCTATTCCGAGGAGATCGGGCCGTCCGGCGAACAGCTCGGCAACTTCCCGCAGGCCTTCACCCATCTGGCGCTGATCGACGCCGCCATCAACCTCGACGCAGCACTGGATTCCTGACGACCGGGGACGTGCGAGGGCGAGCAGGCGACGGGAAGGGCCTAGGGCCGGTGCGGTGCCGGCTCGCGCGGTAGCAGCAGCGCCGCCGCGAGCCCCAGCAGTCCCGCAGCCCCGAGCACTGCCATGGCCAACCCATAGGCCCGTTCCGGCGTCGCGGTCAGGCCGGCCACCAGGACCGTGCCTGCGACTGCCGCCCCGAGCGACGAGCCCAGGTTGGAGATGCTCCTCGAAAGGCCAGAGATCTCGCCCTGCTGGTCCTCGGCGAAGCTGGACTGCACGACGTTGACAGACGGTGTGAGCATCAGCCCGAGCCCCAGCCCGACCAGCAGCAGGCCCGGGATGAACGCCCACACGCTGGGGTTGCCGATCACCATGGCGAGCAGCCCCACGATCCCGCCGATGGTCACGAGGAAGCCGGTCAGGATGAGGGTGCGCTGCGGGCGCCGCTTGGCAAGGCGTTCTGCCGCGAGCGAGGTGACGAGCAGCCCCGCTGTCACGGCCGTGAAGATGACGCCGGTCTCGATGGCGTCGTACCCCCGCACGACCTGCAGGTACGCAGACACGACGAAAGACACGCCGGTGAGCAGGAGCCACTGGGCGTTCTGGGTCACCAGCCCGAGGTTCGAAGTGCGGTTGCGGAACATGCTCGTCGACAGCAGCGGCTCCACCCCGTCACGCTCCCTGGCCCGGATCCACGCGAAGAACCACAGGAGAACCAGAGCGCCCGCGACGATGAGGGCGACGCACAGCCAGCCGTTGTCGTCGGCGGCGAGGATGCCGGTGACGACGAGGACGAGCCCGGTGGCCGACAACGCCGCGCCGACACCGTCGAACGGGCGGTCGGGCTCCGGCGGCAGCGGGTCGTCGACCGAACGGCTGAGCAGCACGATCACCGCGATCACGACCGTCTGGAAGACGAACGCGGCCCGCCAGCTGATGGCCGCGGTGATGAAGCCGCCGATGAGGGGTCCGGCAGCCGCCCCGATGCCGCCCATCGCGCTGATGGCGCCGAAGGCGCGAGCACGGCTGGTCAGCTCCTTGAACAGCAACGTCGTGAGGATGTAGACCGGCGGGATCAGCAGCGCGGTACCGATGCCTTCGAGAAGGGAGTTCCCGAGGATGAGGATCCCCAGACCGGGCGACACTGCGCTCATCAGCGCCCCGGCGCCGTACACGACCAGCCCTGTGACGAAGCACTTCTTTCGTCCGTAACGGTCGGTGAGCTTGCCGCACGGAATCATCAACGCGGCCATGACCAGCAGGAACAACGTGATGGCGAGCTGCACCCCTTGGACGCTCGTGCCGAGGTCCCTGCTGATGTCGTTGATCATGACGTTCATGTTCGAGCCGGCAAAGCTGCAGATGAACTGTGCCAGCGCGAGCGGAACCAAGGCCGCCCGGAGGGACGGGGCGACCGGCGACATCTTGGACTGACTCATAGATCCTCCAAGCCCGGACAACCAGCTTTGGGACGACTGGGAGCCATGCTGCCCTTTTTCTCCCGGCACCGACAGGTCCCACGCTCTCGGGTTTGGCGCGACACCGAGGCAGCGAGCCGGCGCGAGCGACGACGGCGCTACCAGGCGTCGCAGGTCAGTCACCCCTCGCTGGACGCCTTGGTTCCCCAGCCAACCGTCGGGCATCTCCGCCTCGAGCGCCGTCCGTAACGTGTGGGAGTCCCGGCACGGATCATTGACATCGCTCATGTCACGGGCCTTGACACCAGCGATCCGCACGACCTACCCGGTTGCACCGTCACCGAGCGGGCTGCTCTAGATCCGCAGTTTGAGGCGTAGGTGGTCGCGCACGTTCGACCCAGCAGGGACGGGGACACCAGACCCCTGACGCGCCGCCCCGGCCGTGCCCGGTGACGTGCCCGCCGACGTGGCACGCAGGGGGGCGGCCAGTGTTGCCAGCGAGGATCCGAAGCGGCTGTTGGCCAAGTTCGCACTGCTGGACCACTTCTATGCCCGACCCGAACGCAGCGCAGGGCCCTTGACCGAAGTCGCCGCCGCAGCGGTGGCAGCGATCGGCGGCGCCACCTGCGCGTCCGTCAGTCTCTGGCATCACGGCACCGTGCGAGTCGAGGTCGCGACCGCCTCGACTGACCCCGCCGGCGGACCCCGGCATATCTCACCCTTTTGGGATGGCGCGCCGCGGCGTACGCACTTCATAGCCTCGAAGTCACCTGCACACCGTGTGAAACGGAGGATTCCATGTCCCAGGCCCGCCCTGTCCCCGCCGCCGGTCGCACCCAGTCTCTCTGGGCGGGCGGAGCAAGCATCTTCGCCGCCCTGATGATGCTCACAGCCGGCGTGTTCCAGATCATCCAGGGTCTCACCGCGCTCATCAACGGCACCGACTTCCTCGTGAGGACGCCGAACTTCGTCTTCACCTTCAACGCCACCACGTGGGGTTGGATCCACCTCATCCTCGGTCTCGTGCTCGCCCTGGCAGGTGGGTTCATCTTCACCGGCAACGTGGTTGCGCGGTCCGTCGGCATCGCGGCGGCGATCCTGTCGGCGATCGCCAACTTCATGTGGCTGCCCTACTACCCGCTGTGGGGCATCATCGTGATCGCCCTAGACGTGTTGGTCGTCTGGGGGCTGACCAAGAGCAACCTCGGCCACATGTGACGCCCGGTCATGGGGCCGACGCGAGATCATTGCGACCGTCCTTCACAACGACGGTCGGACGGCGTCCCAGCGCGTGACGTGGTGTCGTCGTCGAGTGGGTGGCACCGGCGACGTATCCCCGTATGCGGTCGCGCTGGTGCGGCGCACGGTGCCTCCGACGGCCTCGCACCGAGGAGCTCTATCCGGCTTGCAGGCATCCGGCGCATCACCCCTAGCCGATGCTGGACCATCCCCGGTCCTAGGTACCGCGTCTGGTGTAACACGGAAGCCACCACCAAACCGGGCCCCATCATGCGGCGATGACGCCGGCCTGCCTGCGACGGACGAGAACCCGCAGCTCGGAAGCGATCAGCACGAGCAGCGGGGCACCAGCGCAGATCAGCCACTGGATGGTGCTCAGCGCGACGGTCCCGAGGAAGGTCTGCAGCGGCCCGAACACGGTGGTCAGCAGGAGCGTGACCACCGTCGCCGCGGTGCACCGGACGAGGGTCTTGTCGGCCAGGGTGTCGAGGCTGAAGACGGTGCGGGCCTCGTCCCTGGTGGCGAGGGAGAACACCAGGCAGGCCAACGAGAAGGTCACGACACCCATCGTCAGCGCGACCGGACGGCCGTAGGCGCTCTCGGCCGCCGCGATGGTGCCCAAGGTGGCAGCGCCCATGACGAGGCCGATGGTGACGAGCCAGAGCATCGTCGGTCGGGACAGGATCGGTTCCTCCGGGTCGCGCGGGCGCCGCTCCATGAGGCCGGCGCCGGGTTCGCCGTAGCCCAGGCCGACCGCCTGGAAGAGCATCGTCGTGAAGTTGATCCACAGCGTCTGCAGCGGGAGGAACGGGACCCCGCCGGCGATGTTGAGGATGGCCGCCCCGAGGAAGGAGACGATGAAGCCGAAGAGGCAGCCCATCTGGAACCGGATGTACTTCACCAGGTTGTCGTAGAGCCCACGACCCAGCTCCACGGCCTTGACGATCGAGGAGAAGTTGTCGTCGGTGAGGACCATGACCGCCGCATCCTTGGCGACCTCGGTGCCGGTGATCCCCATCGCGATGCCGATGTCCGCCTTCTTCAGGGCGGGCGCGTCGTTGACGCCGTCACCCGTCATCGCAACGATGTGTCCCTGTCGCTTCAACAGGTCGACGAGTCGGACCTTGTCCTCCGGCGTCACCCGGGCGATGACCCCGACCTCGTCGATTCGCCCGAGCACCTGGTCATCGTCGAGGCCGGCGAACTCCGCCCCCGTCATGACGCCCCCCTCGATGCCGAGCTGGCGGGCGATGGCGCCGGCCGTCACGGCGTGGTCTCCTGTGATCATCCGCACCCTGATGCCGGCACCACGGGCCGACGCGATCGAGGCCTTCGCGGTCGGCCGGGGCGGGTCGACGATCCCGACCAGCGCCATCAGCTCGAGACCGTCCGACACGAGCGGCAGCAGGTCCGCGCGGGAGTCGAAGGTCGCGGCGTCGAAGTCCTTGCGTGCCGTGGCCAGCACGCGCAGCCCCTCCTGACCCAGTCGGGCGTTCTCGGCGAGGTAGAGGTCCCGGGCGTTCTCGTCGACCGGGACCGGGCCCGTGTCGGCGTCGTGGACGAAGGCGGCCCGCGCCAGCAGCTCGTCCGGGGCGCCCTTGACGAAACACCGGACGACCTCGGTGCCGGACCCGTCGGACATGCGGTGGAAGGTGGCCATCAGCTTGTACGCCGCGTCGAACGGGAGCTCGGCCACGCGCGGGTATGCCTGACGAGTGGACACGGCGTCCACTCCGCCCTTGGCGGCCAGCGCGACCAGCGCACCCTCGGTGGGGTCACCGATCAGGGCGCCGCCGTCGAGGACCGCGTCAGAGGCAAGGACCATCGGCAGCAGGAACGGGTCCAGGCCGATCTCGGGTTGACCAGCCACCCGGGTGATCCGCCCCTGGGGTGAGTAGCCCGAGCCCTCGATGGAGTAGCGCCGCCCGACCAAGGCCATCTGGACCGCCGTCATCTCGTTCAGGGTGAGCGTGCCGGTCTTGTCGGAGTTGATCGCCGAGGTGGAGCCCAAGGTCTCTGTGGACTGCAGACGCTTCATGATCGCGCCGACCTTGGCCAGCGCCTGGGTGCCGTAGGCGAGGATCGTCGTGACCACCGCGGGCATGTTCTCGGGAAGCGCACCGATGGCGAAGGCGACCGCGGCATGGAAGATGGCCGTGGAGGTCTCGCCCCTCGCGAGGTTGAGGACCACCGACACGAGAAGCGCCAGTCCGGCGATGAGGAAGATCTGTCGGGTCAGCGCATCGAGCTGGCGCGTGAGAGGGGTCTTGGCCTCCTCCGTCGACTGCAACATGCCCGAGATGTGGCCTACCTCCGTCGACATCCCGGTGGCGACGACGACGAACACGCCGGAACCTCGCGTGACACTGGTGTTCATGTAGACCATGTCGCTGCGGTCTCCGAGCGGCGTCTCCGGCTGCTCCACGGCTGCTGTGCCCTTCGACACGGGCAGGCTCTCGCCCGTCAGAGCCGACTCGGCGACCTCAAGCGTGGCGGCACGGAGCAACCGCCCGTCGGCCGGGACGATGTCGCCCGCCTCGATCGCGACGATGTCGCCCGGCACCAGCTGCTCGGCGGGCAGCTGCGTGAGCTGTCCGTCCCGCGTGACCCTGGCCTTGACGATCATCATCTTCTGCAGTGCCGCGACCGCAGCGGCGGCCTTGCCCTCTTGGCGTAGGCCGAGCACGGCGTTGAACACGGTGAGCAGCAGCAGCAGGATGCCGGTCCCGAGCTCCTTGAGGGGATACAGGCTCCCGATCCCCGCCACCAGGAGCACGACCTGCATCGGGTCGGCGTACTGGCGCAGGAACGCGTGCAGCCGCGTCTCCGACGCCCCGGCAGTGAACCGGTTGGGACCGAAGCGTCGGGTCCGGTCCTCCACCTCGGCGGAGGTCAGGCCGCCCGCGGCGTCGGCACCGATGCGTCGCAGCACCTCGTCGGCGCCGAGCACATGCCACACGGTTTCATCGCGTGCCGGACCCGGGTCCGACGCCTCTGTCCGGATCGGTGTCGTCACGACGCGCTCCTTCAGGTGAGGACGACCGACCCAGCCTCTTTCCGAGGTGGTGGAGATGGCATCCGTGCGGCCGTCGTGATGTCCGTGCAGGTGTGACGCTACGGATGAGAAGCCACGAAGGGATCACCCCATCAGGGCGACCTAAGTCGAGCTCGTGCGTCCCACAAGCGGCCGTCGTTCTCACCCCGCGCGAGTGACCACCTCAGGTGGGGGCGAGCGCCAGACTTGCCGGGTCGACATCGACAGAGCGAGAGGGACTCCCATGGCGCGCACGGCAGGACGGGTCGGAACCATCGGCATGATCATCGCGATCGTCGGGGTGATCTTCGCAGTCGCAGGTGTGGTCACGTGGATCGTCGTCGACAACCAGCTCGCCGCCGAGAAGATCACGGTGTCCGAGGACGCCGACTTCCTGGCCGGCCAGGACGTCACCGGGCCCTTCACCGCCTACGCCCAGGCGCAGGTGATCAACAAGCACGCCCTCGAGGCCACCGGCGGCAAGACCTATGCCGAGCTCGCCAAGGACGACCCCGCCCGGACGACGGCCATGCAGGCCTCGTTCCTGCGAGCCTCGCTCTTCACCTCGGTCGTCGCCTTCGGCGTGGCCGCCCTCGCCGTCGTGCTGGGCATCGTGCTCGTGATGATCGGCTGGGCCTTCAGGTCGCTGGGCGACTCCCGCGCGGTCGTCAGCATGACGCGACCGACGGAAGAAGACCTCTAGCTGCCCCGCGTTGCTGGGGAGAAGCCGACGCGCGGGGCACCTGGACAAGCAACCTCCATCTGGCCGGTGACACCCGTGCGGTGGACTTAGCGCTAAGACTCTGGCTCCCGTGGCAACGTCGCGAGGACGTCGAGTCCTGCGAAAGGCCGAAGCGACTTCTCACTCTCAAGGGCTGAGTACGGAGTAGTTGTGCGCTGTCACGGTGGTCGGGCGGGATGAACGTGGTTCCCATTCGGGAGCTGTGCCCGGGCAGGTCAGCCGATACAGGGAGGTCGCCATGCCGGAATGGTTCGTGCTTGTCGGTGTCTTGGTCATCGTCGTCGGGTTTCTTCTCAAACTCGACGTCATCGCCGTGGTCATCGCCGCTGCACTGGTGACGACCCTTGCGGCGGGGGAGTCGTTCCTGGCGTTCCTGGACCTGCTCGGCAAGGCGTTCGTGGACAACCGTGCGGTGTCGTTGTTCCTGCTGACGTTGCCGATGATCGCCCTGTCGGAGCGGTACGGCCTCAAGGAACAGGCGATCAACCTCATCAGCAAGCTGCATGCGCTCACGCCGGGCAGGTTCCTGACCATCTACACGGTGATCCGGCAGCTCACCGGCATATTCGGGATCCGGATCAGCGGCATGGTGCAGTTCGTGCGTCCGATCGTGCACCCGATGAGCTCGGCCGCGGCGAGGAGCCGTGGCGCGAGCTCGGAGTCGGACACCGAGCTGGTCAAGGCGGAGAGCGCGCTGTCCGAGAACATCGGAAACTTCTTCGGACAGAACGGCTTCGTCGCCGCATCGGGCGTCCTGCTGATCGTCGGTACCTTGACGGAGGCCGGCTACGACGTCACCCCGGAGCTCATCGCGGCAGCGTCACTGCCGATGATCTTCATCGCAGCCATCGTCGCAGGCGTGCACTTCTGGAACGTCGACCGCCGCCTGACCAAACACACCGCTGACGTTGAGGGGAGCGAGGTGGCCCGCGATGAGTGACCTCGGACCGGGGCTCCTCGAAGCCACCTTCGTGCTCATCGGAGTCCTGCTGGCTGTCACCGGCATCCGCGCGTTCCTCGACCACTCGAACCCCCGCCGGGTGACCACGGCAGCGTTCTGGCTGCTGCTCAGCATCACGTTCGCCTTCGGTGCCGTGCTGCCGGACCGGCTCGCCGGCGTCATCGTCCTGGCCATCGGCGCGCTGTCGTTGGCGCGGGGGGTCAAGACCGGAACGTTCGACGAGGGCACACCCGAGGACCGAGGAGCACACGCCCGACGGCTCGGGAACTGGCTCTTCGCCCCAGCGCTGTCCCTGGCCGCCATCGCAGTCCTCATCTCGACCTGGGCGCCGTTCGGGGACCAGTCGGGCTCGATCGCTATCGGCATCGCGTCCGTCCTCGCCCTGGTCATCGCCTGGGTCCTGACGCGTGCTCCGGCCCCCGTGGTCGTGGCGCAGTCCGACCGCATGATCCAGCAGGTCGGACCGATCGGCATGCTCCCGCAGTTCCTCGCCATGCTCGGGGTCGTCTTCACCAACGGAGGCGTCGGAGAGGTCGTCGCCAACGGCATCGCCAAGATCGTCCCGGAAGGCAACCAGCTCGCCGGCGTCATCGCCTACTGCGTCGGGATGGCCTTGTTCACCATCATCGTCGGCAACACGTTCGCCGCGTTCACCGTCATCACGACCGGCATCGGCATCCCCTTCGTCATCGCGCTCGGGGGCAACCCCGTCATCGTCGGGGCGATCGCCATGACGACGGGATTCTGCGGCACCCTGGTCACCCCCATGGCGGCCAACTTCAACGCCCTGCCCGTCGGCCTGCTCGAGATGAAGAACACCTACGGGGTCATCAAGGCGCAAGCACCACTTGCAGCAATCCTGTTCGTCATCCAGGTCGTCCTGATGTACTTCTGGGCGTTCTGACCAGGGAAGGTGGAGGTAGCTCCCAATGAAGATCTTGGTCACGGGCTTCGAGCCGTTCGGCGGCGAGCCCATCAACCCCTCGTGGGAAGCAGTCCGCCACCTCCCCGACACGATCTCCGGCGCCGAGATCATCAAGGTGGAGATCCCGGTCGTGTTCGGTCGGTCGGCAGACGTCGTCCACGAGGCCATCGTCAAGCACGACCCCGACGTCGTGCTCCACGTCGGGCAGGCCGGCGGCAGGTTCGAGGTGACCCCGGAGCGCGTCGCCATCAACGTCGACGACGGACGCATCCCGGACAACGACGGGCAGCAGCCCATCGACACCCCGATCCGCGAGGACGGCCCGGCGGCCTACTTCACCTCGCTGCCCGTCAAGGCGATGGTGACCGCGATGCGGCAGGCCGGCATCCCGGGGCGGGTCTCCAACACGGCGGGGACGTACGTGTGCAACCACATCATGTACCAGTCCCTCTACATGAGCGATCACGAGTTCCCCGGCAAGAGAGCCGGTTTCATCCACGTGCCCTACTCGCCGCAACAGGTCGTCAACCAGCCTCCCCAACCGTCGATGGGCATCGACGACATGACGACGGCGCTCGCCGCAGGCATCGGCGCCATCGTCGAGTACGACGGCAAACCGGACGAGCGCACCGTCGGCGGATCCATCCACTAGGCGGCGTCCCGGAGCCTCAGCTCCGGTACTCGTGCCTCATCACACGTCACAGGTGGACCACGGTCCGCCCCGGACACTTCGTCTCGAGAGGCAGGTCCAGGCATGGACGGCATCATCTTCGTCCTGGAAGCGCTGGTCGTCCTGGGGTGCATCCTCATGGGCACCCGGGTCAGCGGCGTCGGCGTCGGGCTCTGGGGAGGCCTTGGCGTGTTCGTGCTCGTCTTCGTGTTCCGTGAGCCCCCGGGTGAGCCGCCCGCGGCAGCCATCGCCATCATCCTGGCCGTCGTGACGGCTGCCTCGATGATGCAGGCGGCCGGAGGGATCGACTGGATGGTGCTCGTGGCCGCGAAGATCATCGAGAGCCGACCGAAGCAGATCACCCTGATCGCCCCGCTGACGGCCTTCCTCTTCTCGGTCGGGGCGGGGACGAGCAACATCCTCTACCCCCTCCTGCCGGTGATCTACGACGTGTCGTACCGCAACGGCATACGCCCGTCCCGGCCGATCAGCGTCAGCGTGGTCCAGTCCGGTGTGGCTCTGGCGGCCTCCCCGGTGTCGGCAGCGATGGCGGCCATGCTCACGCTCACGGACACCCCGACGTACGGCCTGGGGCTCACCCAGATCCTGCTCATCACCTTCCCGGCCTGTGTCATCGGCATCGTCGTGACTTCTCTCGTCGTCAACCGCCTGGGTCCGGAGCTAGACGACGACCCCGAGGTGCAGGAGCGGATCCGCACCGGGCTCCTGACCGCCCCCGGCCACGCCGGCGCCCCGGCCAGAGCCGTGGCACTGTCGTCGGGCGGGGTGGCGGGAGCCACGGGTGGACCGGGTGGCCCCGATGGGCCCGACGCCGTCGTCAGCGACCCGGTGGAGCCGGCCTCCGCGCGGCTGACCGCGACCAAGGAAGGGCGCAACGCGGCCATGGCGTTCCTGTCCGGCGTGCTACTGATCGTTGTCCTGGGTCTCTTCCCCGACCTGCGTCCGGCCTTCGACACCGGCGAGGGAGCGGTCCCGATCGACATGACCACGACGATCGTCATGGTGATGTTCGTGGTCGGCGTCGCGATCCTCTTCCTGGGCAAGCCGTCGGTGAAGACCGTGCCCGACCAGTCGGTGTTCAAGGCCGGCATGATGTCGGCCATCGCCCTCTTCGGCATCGCGTGGCTGACCGCCACCTTCATCTCGGCGAACGAGGAGGCGATCGTCAACACCGTCGGAGGGTGGGTCAACGACTACCGGTTCGTCTTCGCGCTCTCGGTCTTCATCGTCGCTGCTCTGACGACGAGCCAGTCGACGGCGACGCGGACCATGGTCCCGATCGGTCTGGCGGCCGGCCTGCCCACGGGCGTCGTCACCGGCATGTGGGCAGGAGCCATCGGCGGCGTCTACACGCTCCCCACCGGCGGCCCCCAGATCGCCGGCGCCAACTTCGATCTGTCCGGGACCACGAAGCTCGGCACGAAGCTCATCGACCACAGCTACTTCATCCCGATGCTCGTCCTGTCGTTCACCACCGTCGTGGTCGGCACGGCCATCGGAGCGGTCTTCTTCTGAGACCAGGGCTCGAGAGCCCAGTTGCCTCACCTGCTCACCTCCGCAGCGATGACAGAACGCGCGGACATCGGCATGACAGGAAGACTGCTTCCGCGTTCCGCGCACGCATCAGATCGCATCACGGTGCGCGCCATCGCGGAAGGGCTTGCGACGCCTGCGACCGCTCACCCGGATGTGTCGGCGCGCTGGCTGCCGCCCGGCTAAAGCGTGTTCCCGTCGGGCTGTGACGTAGTGGGAGGGTGTGAGCATGCCCGCGGTCTCCCTGCATGCGCCGGTCGCACTGGCCCGTCGAGTGGATGACCTCATCCCTGCCGGGGCCAGGGACCTGGTGTGGGAGCCCAAGTGGGACGGGTACCGGGTGCTGGTCTCCGGCGGGCGCATCTACTCGCGCAACGGCATCAATCTCACGCCGTTGTTCCCGGACCTGACGCCAGTCCTGAAGGCCCGACTGCCGTCGGACCTGGTGCTGGACGGGGAGATCATCGCGTGGGACCCGGGCGGTGGTCGACTCGACTTCGAGGGGCTGCAGGCACGGATGACCGCAGGACGACGGATCCGGGCGGTCGCCGCTCGACGCCCGGCGCAGCTGGTCGCCTTCGACGTTCTGGCAGCCGGAACGCAGGACCTGCGAGGCCAACCGCTGCGGGAGCGCCGGGCGGTGCTCGAGGAGGTTCTGGCCGGGCTGTCGTCTCCGATCGTCCTGTGTCAGCAGACAGCCGATGTGACGCTGGCCCGTGAGTGGTTCCGCACGCTCACCGCCGGGGGCATCGAGGGGCTGGTCATCAAGGAGGCCGGCGGCAGCTACCCGACGGTGCCGAAGCAGCGCGTGTGGGCCAAGGTGAAGGCGCAACGGATGCTGGACATGCTCGTCGTCGGGTTCACGGGTGACCCGGACGCTCCCAACGCCCTAGTCCTCGCGTTCCCCGGCGATGTCGACGAGGAAGGACGCCCGGTCACGGCAGGGTCCACCACCGTGCTGTCGAAGGCTGTCGGCAAGCGCCTGTCGCGCCTGCTGCAGCCGACGGGGGAGACGTTCGAGCGCACCCTTGCGTGGCGGGCCGGCGCGCCGACGCGAGTCACGGTCGTGACGCCCTTCGTCGTCGAAGTCGAAGCAGACGCCTCGGCGCCGGCTGGCGTGCTGCGTCACGCGGCCCAGCTGCACCGGGCCAGGCCGGATGTCGACCCGGCGGAGGCGAACTGACCCTCTGTACCGGCCTGCAGCCTCGGCCGGTTGATGAGTGCCTCCTCACCCCGTGCCTCGAACACGTGTTCTACTTGAATCATGGCGGGTGGTTCCGGGCGAGGGCATGAGCATCCCATCCCACCTGTTCCTCCAGCGCGTGAGCACTGCTGGGTCACCCGGCACCCGGGGCGGGGCGGACCCCACCCGGCCCTGCTCGTCGAATGGCGCCAGCATGACTCCCAGTGGTGGGCGCGCGTGGTGTACCTGGACACCGAGCAGTGCCGGCTCGTCGAGCAGTGGCTGCCCGGCGAGGCGGTGCCGCCCGGTCGGCCGCTGACGGGACATCTCCAGGGCAATGCGCTCGCTGGGGGATTGCGCCGAGGTGCTGACCTCGGACTCTCCCACTGACACACTCAGCCGCACCGAAGGAAGACCAATGCGACATGCCCTCACCCCTGACTCGCCTCGCATCCAGCTCAGCGCCCGCAGCTGGCTCATCCACTGCCCCGGCTGGTGGCCCAGCCCGGACGAGACGATGCAGCAGCTACTGCGCGAGCTGCGCCTGCGGCAGGAGCACATCCCCATGTACGGCAGGGTGCTTGAGCAGCCACGCCTCACCGCCGTGGCCGGACGGTCGATGGACCCCGCCAGCCGCTACCGGCGCCCCAACCCCGACGTGCCTTGGACGCCGACCGCGAGTGAGCTGCGTGACGCCGTCGCCGGGGCGGTCCGCACGGTCGCTGACGGCTGGCGACCCAACGGACTCATAGCCAACTTCTTCCGCGGCGCGACGGACTCCATCGGGTGGCACGCGGACGACGAGCCGGCGCTCGGCGTGGACCCGGTCGTGGTGAGCGTCTCGTTCGGGGCCACCCGGCGGATGCGGTTCAAGCCCCCGGGGCCGGGTCCAACGCTCACAACGCTCGATCTCGCGGCGGGAGACCTGCTGATGATGGGTGGCGCCACCCAGTCCGAGTTCCAGCACGCCATCAACCGACAGGCCGATGCCGGGCCGCGGCTTTCCTTGACGTTCAGGCGGTACGCCCTGAACACCGAGGGAGAAGCGCCGACCGAATCGCTGCAGTGACGCCGGCCCACTCCTGGCCGCCATGAGCAGGCTCGAGTGGGCCGGGGACACGCACCCCGTTTCTCTGTCCGCGGAGGCCGTCGCTGGCATCATCCCCTTGGATCCCCTTGGATCAAACCGGACAGGACAGGGGAGCGAGAATGGGTTTCTTCAGACGGCTGCTGGGCCGACAAGGGCCGACAACGACGCCATCGCAGTCGCGGAGCGGCGAGGCGCCCGGTGCCTCCTCCGGGAATCTCTGGGAACTCCCGCGGTTCGCGGTGGTCGACGTCGAGACGACAGGGTTGCGTGCGGACGAGCACCGAGTCGTCGAGGTCGCGGTGGTCACGACGGACGCACGTGGCCGCGTGCTCGACGAGTGGTCGACGCGCGTGAATCCGCAAGGGCCAGTCGGTGCGACCCGCATACACGGACTCACGCAGGACGACGTCGCAGACGCACCCGTCTTCGCCGAGGTGCTCCCGGAGCTGAACCGACGCCTGTCGAAGGCGGCGGTCGCGGCGCACAACGCCAGGTTCGACCTGGCCTTCCTGCGCCATGAGTACCGCAGGGCGGGCTGGAGCCTGCCCTTCGTGCCGGCACTCTGCACCCTGGAGGCGTCCACCTACCACTTGCCAACGCTTGACCGGCGACGTCTGTCCGACTGCTGCTGGGCGGTCGGCTCTCGCCTGGACGGGGCTCACTCGGCCTTGGGCGACGCGAGAGCGACAGCCTCGCTCCTTGCGGCCTTCATGCATTCCACCACCGGGTACCCGCCCCTGCCTCAGCACACGACGATGCTCAAGCAGGCGTTCTCGGTCGAGTGGCCAACACGAGCCGACCTGCCGCCGGTGCCTGTCGTGGGATCCGCCTCCGGCGGGAGTGGGGCGCTGAGCCCGCGGGCGCGGCACGTGATCGCGCTTCAGTCGACCGCGACGCCCGCTGCCAGCCTGCTGGAGCTGATCGAGCGGTTCTCCCTCGTCGACGCGCTCGACGAGGGTGCGCCGCAGGGGTCACTGGCCTACCTCGAGAAGCTGGCGGAAGTGCTCGAGGACGGTGAGATCACCGAGGAAGAGGCTGCGGACCTCGCCGCCGTCACGACCGCGATGGCGCTGACGCCAGACGACGTTGCCGCAGCCAACCAGGCCTTCGTCCAGGCGCTGGCGCACGAGGCCCTCGCCGATGGCAAGGTCACCCGGGCTGAACGCGAGGAGCTGACGACCGTCGCGCACCTGCTGGGCGTGAGTCCGACGGTCATCCCAGCGTTGCTGGATCGAGCAGAGGATGCGCGGCACATGCGGCTCAGCGAAGGCCTCAAGGCCCTGCCCGACACGTGGCAGCACGGGGAGCCACTTCGCGTCGGGGACAAGGTCGTCTTCACCGGGTGCGGTGAAGCGGAGAGGACCCGCTTGGAGGCACAGTCCGAGCGGCTCGGAGTACGGGTGCTGGGAGCGGTGTCTGCCAAGGTAGCTCTCCTGGTCAGTGACGGCTCGATGGATGGCGGCAAGGCGCGAAGGGCCGCGGAGCTGGGCACTCGCGTCGTGCATCCTGACGTCTACGGGGTCATGCTGACCTACCTTCAGCCGTCACTTCCGCGGACGTGGGGAAGCACCCGTCCGGCATCGGCTGGGCAGCCTGATGAGGCGCCGGCATCCGCTGAGGTGTCGATCGGCACGCCGTTCGTGAAGCCCGCGGTTGGCGGCCCGGACCTCGCGGCACCGAACCCAGCGCACGTTCGCTCCTGGGCTCGCGCGAACGGCCTCGAGGTCGGCGTCCGTGGAAGGCTTCCGAGAGACGTGGTGCAAGCTTTCGTGGACGCGCAGGCGGCGTCGTCGGCTCCTGCGTGAGCGCCCGCCGATACGACTGGTGCGTGTGATCGAGCACGTCGCAATGTCATCGTGACAGTCGAACGGACATCGTTTGACCGATGACAGCTGACCACGCCGTAGGCCCACCACGAAGAGGGTGACCCGTCCGGGTCACCCTCTTCGTGCAGTCATGGAGTGTCAGAGCCCTGGTGGCCGGCCCACAGATCCGCGAGGTCCCGCCGCGTCGGCGTGGCGGGTAGAGGATGGGCTCGTCAGGCAACGTTGCTCTGCGCGAGAGGACTGTCATGGCCATCCCGAGTCCTGGCTACTCGATCACCGTCCGGGTCGAGGTGCCTGCTGCCGCCAACGCGACCTCGGCCCTCACGACCGCCGTCTCCTCGACCGGTGGAGCCCTCACGGCGCTCGACGTCGCGGAGAGCCGCACCGACCGACTGGTCGTCGACGTCACGTGCGACACACGGGACGAGGCCCACGGTCACCTCATCACCGAGGCGATCGCGGCGATCCCGGGGGCGGTCGTCCGCAAGGTCAGCGACCAGACCTTCCTGCTCCACCTCGGCGGCAAGATCGAGGTGAACCCCAAGGTGCCACTCAAGCACCGTGACGACCTGTCGCGCGCCTACACGCCAGGCGTCGCGCGCATCTGCCAGGCCATCGTCGACCACCCGGAGGACGCCCGCAGGCTCACCATCAAACGCAACACCGTCGCCGTCGTCACCGACGGGTCGGCGGTCCTGGGGCTCGGCAACATCGGCCCGCTCGCGGCGCTGCCGGTGATGGAGGGCAAGGCAGCGCTCTTCAAGCAGTTCGGGGGAGTCGACGCCTGGCCGGTCTGCCTCGACACCCAGGACCCCGACGCGATCGTCGACATCGTGCGCGCGATCGCCCCGGTCTACGGCGGCATCAACCTCGAGGACATCTCTGCCCCGAGGTGTTTCGAGATCGAGTCACGACTGCGTGACCTCCTCGACATCCCGGTCTTCCACGACGACCAGCACGGCACGGCGATCGTCGTCCTTGCCGCCCTGAAGAACGCCCTGCGCGTCGTCAACAAGTCCATCGACGACGTGCACATCGTCGTCTCCGGCGTCGGCGCCGCCGGCCACGCCATCATCCGGCTCCTGCTCACCCAGGGTGCCCGCGACATCGTCGCCTGCGGTCGCACCGGTGCGGTCCACAACGGCAACGAGGGCATGGAGCCCTTCCGCCAGTGGATCGCCGACCACACGAACACCAGTCACCAGAGCGGCACGCTCAAGGAGGTCCTCGTAGGTGCGGACGTCTTCATCGGCGTCTCGGCGCCGGACCTGCTCACGGGTGACGACATCGCGACCATGGCGCCGGATGCCATCGTCTTCGCGCTCGCCAACCCCGTGCCCGAGGTCGACCCCATCGCCGCGAGCGAGCACGCCGCCGTCGTCGCCACGGGTCGCTCCGACCACCCGAACCAGATCAACAACGTCCTCGTCTTCCCGGGCTTCTTCCGGGGCCTGCTCGACGCGGGTGTCTCCGACATCACCGACGCGATGATGGTCGCCGCGGCCAGCGCCATCGCCGACTCGGTCGAGCCGGGTGAGCTCAACCCGAGCTTCATCATCCCCAGTGTCTTCGACGCCAGCGTCGCCCCGGCCGTCGCCGCTGCCGTATGCCGGGTGGCCGGCACCCACTGACGGCGGACCGGTGTGACCGGGAGATCACCGCGACGCGCTGCCCTCGCGCCCGGCCGGGTGGGAGTCTGGGAGGGACGCGAGCATCTTCCCGCGCCGCGCGCCCACGCCAGGGCAGTCCACGGAAGGACAGTGGCCATGATCGCGGTCATCGGCGGCACCGGCCGCCTCGGACGTCTCGTCTCCGCTCGGCTGGTCGACGGAGGGCACCGGGTCAGGGTCGTTGCCCGCGCTGCTCCCGCGTCCCCGGTCCCGGGTGCGGAGTTCGTCGCCGCGGACCTGCGCCGCCCTGAGACGTTGGATCGGGCACTCGAAGGGGCCCGCGTCGTCGTCGCCGCGGCACACGGGATGGACCCGACCAAGGGCGAGTCGCCGGCTGGCGTCGACCGCGATGGGAACATCGCGCTCATCGACGCAGCGCGAGCCCGGGGGGCCGACGTCGTGCTCGTCTCCGTGGTCGACGCGTCACCCGACCATGCGCTCGAGCTGCACCGCATGAAGTGGGCCGCCGAGCAGCACCTCCGTGCCAGCGGGGTCCGTTGGACCATCGTGCGGGCCTCGGCGTTCGCCGAGATGTGGATCGAGATGCTTCAGCAGTCGGCCGCGGGCGGCAAGGGACCACAGGTCTTCGGCGACGGGGAGAACCCCATGAACTTCGTCAGCGTCGAGGACGTCGCGGCCGCCGTCGCGCGTGCGGCGACCGACGAGACCTTGAGGGGGAAGGTGGTCGACGTCGGCGGCCCCGACGACCTCACGCTCGACGAGCTCGCCGGTCTCGTCCGGCCGGGTCAGGCTCCGCGTCACGTGCCGCGACTCGTGCTGCACGTCATGGGTCAGGCCGCGCGCCCCGTTCGGCCGTCCCTGGCCCGCCTGGCCCGGATGAGCCTGGCGATGGACCGCGCCGACCTGCGTTTCGACCCGTCAGCCAGCCGGACGGCATACCCCTGGCTGTCGTGCACGTCGGTGCGCTCGCTCGCCGGCGACGCCGGACGGCGGGCCGGGTGACTCCGGCCTTGCCGTCCGCGCGTCGGGTGGCGCGGGTCAGGCGGCGCGGCGGCGCTGCGAGCCGGTGCGGACGACGGAGCTCTCGGCGATGACGTCGTCGCTGTCGACGCGGGCGCCGTCCCAGACATGGGCGTTGGCGCCGATCTTGACGCGTGCGCCGATCCGGGCGTCGCGTCCGACGACGGCGCCCGCGGCCACGTGGGCCGTCGTGCCGATGCTGGCTCCGGCGTGGACGACCGCGCCGCGGTCGATCCAGGCGCCGGTCGCGATGCGTGCCCCTGCGCCGACGACGGCTCCGCGGTCGACATAGGCGTTCTCGGCGACGTAGGCCGCCGGGTCGACGTGGGCGTGCGACTCGACGAAACCGCCACCGTTGTCGTGGCGGGCGTAGCGCAGCACGGTTCCGTTGTCCTCTTCGAACTCCTCGTACTTCCTTCGCCTCATGGTGCACCCCCTCCGGGTTCGGGCGTGGACCCTCTGTCCACGCGTTCCTCAAGCAGTCCAACGTTCAAGTGAACGTGAAGATTCCGCTTCACGCGGCGGTCGGGCCGCCGGTCACTGAGCAACGCTCGTACCCGCCCCGGCAGTTCCGCGTGCACTCGTCGCGCACCGTCTCACCAGTCGACCGGGCGCCTCTGGCGCCGTCTGCGGGGCGGCATACGGTAGAAGAATGAACTTCCGATACCTCGGCAACAGCGGACTCAAGATCTCCGAGATCACCTACGGCAACTGGCTGACCCACGGGTCGCAGGTCGAGAACGACGTCGCGACCCAGTGCGTCCGGGCCGCGCTCGACGCCGGCATCAGCACCTTCGACACGGCGGACGTCTACGCCAACACCAAGGCCGAGAGCGTCCTCGGCGATGCCCTCAAGGGCGAGCGGCGCGAGAGCCTCGAGATCTTCACGAAGGTCTACTGGCCCACCGGCCCCGGTGGCAAGAACGACACGGGCCTGTCGCGCAAGCACATCATGGAGTCGATCAACGGCTCGCTCGAACGTCTGCAGACCGACTACGTCGACCTCTACCAGGCTCACCGCTACGACACCGAGACGCCGCTCGAGGAGACGATGCAGGCCTTCGCCGACGTCGTCCGCCAGGGCAAGGCGCTCTACATCGGCGTCAGCGAGTGGACGGCCGACCAGATCCGTGAGGGCGTCACTCTCGCAAAGGAGCTCGGTTTCCAGCTCATCTCGAGCCAGCCCCAGTACTCCATGCTGTGGCGCGTCATCGAGGGCGAGGTCGTCCCGACGTGCGAGGAGCTCGGCGTCAGCCAGATCGTGTGGAGCCCCATCGCCCAGGGCGTGCTGACGGGCAAGTACCAGCCCGGTCAGCAGCCGCCCGAGGGCTCGCGTGCCGCCGACGAGAAGGGCGGCGCCGACATGATCAAGCGCTTCATGAACGACGACGTGCTGACCCGTGTGCAGAACCTCAAGCCGATCGCCGACGAGGCCGGTCTGACCATGGCGCAGCTCGCCGTCGCCTGGGTGCTCCAGAACCCCAATGTCGCGGCTGCCCTCGTCGGCGCCTCGCGTCCCGAGCAGGTCGCCGAGAACGTCAAGGCGGCCGGCGTGAAGCTCGAGCCCGAGCTCATGACGAAGATCGACGACGTCCTCGGCGACATCGTCGAGAAGGACCCGGGCAAGACGAAGGAGACCGCGCCGCAGCAGCGCGTCGCCTGACGTATGCCGTAAGCCAGCGGGAGGGGGCCGGGAGCCGCGCCAGATGGCGGTGCTCCCGGCCCTGTCGTGTCCGGTCCATCCCGGACCGGGCCCTCAGGGCACGCACTCCTGGGCGGCCGACTCGGTCTGCGTCACCAGCCCGTCGTACATCTGCGCGACCGGGCTCGCGGGCGTCCTGGCGAGGTGTTCGCGCGCGCGACCGAGGTGCACCTGGGCGTCCGAGCACTGGCGGGCGGACAGCTCGCCGAGCGACCACTGCCATTCGGTGTAGGTGGCCTGCAGCTCCGAGCCGCTGTCACCGGCGCTGGTGAAGACGCTCAACGCCTCCGACATCGCCGTGCGGGCACGATCCAGATCGCCTGAACCGAAGTAGATGCTTGCCTTGGTACGCCAGATGGCGGCCTGCGTCTGAGGGTCGCTCTCTCGCGTGAGTCCGGTATCGAACATCGCCTGGGCTCTGCCGTAGTTGCCTGCCAACGCGAGTCCGGCCCCGACGGCGTAGTACTCGGCACCGGACACATCGTCCGGGATCACCGAGGTGATGTCCGCTGCCTGCTGCGAGGTGACCACCAGCTCGGTCTGGGTGGATGACCCGAGGTTGGCCAGGGTCTGGGGGTCGTCGGCATACTGCGCGATCAGAGAGGCGTTCTCCTTGGGGAGGGCGTCGAGGCGGGCGATGAGGCCCGAGAGGCGGTCCCTCGCTGTCGACGCGTCCCGCGCGCCGGCTCGCTGCTCGCCGTAGATCGTGGCCGACCGCGGACCGGAGGGTGCCGACGACAGTGGCCCGCGACGGGGCTGGGGACAACTCCGGCACGCCTCGCCCGACTCTGGCGACGATGAGGCGCATGACCTTCCACGACCTGCCCCCTCGGGCGAGCGAGATCCCACTGACCAACCGCCGCGTCGCCTCGGACGTGATCGACCTCATCGTCGGCGAGACGGACCGCGCCACCGGTTGTGTCGCCCTGGTGATCTGCGACGCCGAGGCTCGGGGCATCCAGCCGATCCTGCTCCACGACGTGCCGCCCGACGCCGAGGCGAGTGGTCTGGCCCAGCTGCTCAGCCTGCTCCTGCCGCTCGTGGCCGACAACGACGGTTCGGTCCTCATCGGTCGAGGCCGCCCTCGAGGGACGGGGCCTGATGACGTCGACCGGGCGTGGCACCAGCTGGCGATCGACCGCTGCGCGGTCCACGGGGTCGACCTGCTCGGCTTCTACCTCGCCACCCGTGACGGCGTCTTCCGTCTGCCCGAGCCGCTCACGGCGGCATCCTGAGCGCAGGCGAGGGCGGGCATGACGCACGGGCTCAGAAGGGCGGCGGCTCGCTCTCGCGCGACGACCCGATGGCTGGTCGTCCCGGTGTGGGAGCCAGCGGTCGCGCGTCGCGCACCCCGTCGAGCCAGTCCTTCGGGTGGGTGTCGTAGACCCGCCCGGCCTTGGTGCGCCAACGGACTCGGTCACCATCGCGGCGGACGAGCCAGTGGCCGTGGGTGTGCACGTTGTGGTGCTGCCGGTGCTTGCTCGTGAGGTTGGTGACGTCGGTCGGGCCATGCGGCCACGGGACGTCGTGGTCGAGGTCGCACCGCGCGGCCGGCACGGTGCATCCGGGTGCGCGACACGTCCCGTCGACGGCCTCGACATGGGCTCGCATCTCCGCCGTCGGCCGGTAGGCGAGCGTCTCGAGATGGACGGCGGCGCCGGTGTCGGCGTCGACGGCCAGGCGGCGCCACGTCGAGCCGTCGTTGAGCATGATCTGACGGGCGTGCTCGGCCGTCACCCAGCCATGGCCCGGGGCCTCGCACGGCGCGTCGGTCAGGCCGACCGCCGTCGTGAAGGGAACCACGAGGGTCACCGTCGCCGCCGGCCGGCGACCGAGGCGCGTGAACCACTCACTGCCGGGGCGGCATACGTCATCGTCCACCGTGCTCCGGGCAGACGAAGCAGCGTCTGGGGCGGGCACGGGCCATCCGAACATCAGGGTGTCGGTGATGACGTCGGCGCGCAGGGAGTCGAGATCGCGTGGGTCGCCCTGCGCCCGCGCTGCCCTGGCCACGGCATCCGCTCGCTCCATCGCGGCGATGATCTTGTCGGCGTCGTTGACGACGGTCAGCACCCCGAGGCCGTCGCGGTCGATCTGTGCGTAGGCGCTCCGACGCCGTCGGGCTGCGCGTCGGCGCTCGGCGGCCTCGCGGTCGGCGGCAAGGCAGGCGCGCGTGAGCCGCTGGCGGAAGAGGCTGGGGGAGGGCGGAGCGTCGTCCTTGAACCGGAGCGCCGCGTCGACGATGCCGGGCCCGGACTCGGGTGGCAACGTGGCAATCTCGCTCTGGATCGTGCACGCCCGGTAGAGCGTGACCGCGCCCTGCCGCAGGCGTCCCCGGAGCGCGGTCGCGCCGGGCGTGCGCGCAGTGGCGAGGTCGAGCCGTGCCCGCACCTCGTAGGTGCCGAGGCCGGTGGCCGTGGAGACCTCCATGGCCGTGAGCTCGTCGGCGTCGACCCAGCCCGGGGGTCGCGGTCGGTCGAGCTCGGCGAAACGCGCCAGCTCGGCCGACTCGATGGTCGAGCGGAGCCGGGCCAGTGACTCTAGGCCCGCGGCGTCGAGCACCGCCTTGCAGCGCTCGACCGACTCGACGACCCCGAGCTCGGCGTCGGCCAGCGACTCGAGCTCCGACAGCGGATCCTCGGGCCCCGCGTGGGACAGGTCGTCGGCTGCGGCCTCGAGCAGCTCGCTGACGAGCGCCGGCAGCAGGTGGGTGAGCAGCGTCTCTGCCACCTGCTTGCGCAGCGTCCGCTCGAGGAGCGACAGGTGGCGTTGGCGGAGCGGCACGCGGCCGACGGCGCGCGAGCGGTAGACATCGGCCAGACGCTCGAGATCCACGATGGCGTCGGCACCTCGCACAGCATGGAGCGGAGAGTGGCCTCTCACCTCCAGCGCGTCGTCCATGGTCAATTAGAACATGTGTTCTGCATATCTGCTTGGGTGAAGTAGGATCTGTGGATGACCGCGAATCCGGTTCGGGGTGTGGATTATCCGTCGACGTATCAGCAGCTGCTGGAGTGGTTCCCGGACAACGAGTCGTGCCTGGACTACCTGGCCGGGCTGCGGTGGCCGGACGGGTTCGTGTGCCCCAAGTGTGAGCAGCGCGAGTTCTGGCGCACGGGTGCCGGGTTGTGGATGTGCCGGGCCTGCGGGCGGCGGACGTCGGTGACCGCAGGGACGATCTTCGACCGGACGCGGACGCCGTTGTCGACCTGGTTCGCGGCGATCTGGTTCCTGACCTCGCAGAAGAACGGGATGTCCGCGCTGGGGCTGCAACGGGTCCTCGGGTTCGGCTCGTACGAGACGGCGTGGGCGTGGATGCACAAGCTGCGCCGGGCCATGGTCCGGCCTGAACGCGACAAGCTCTCCGGCATCGTGGAGCTCGACGAGACGATGATCGGTGGCGCCACTCGTAACAGCGGTGGGGGCTACGGCGACAAGGTCGCGGTCATGATTGCCATAGAGCGCAACGAGACTCATCGTCTGGGCCGGGTGCGGCTCGCCGTCGCCGACCACCCCGGAACAGCCCAGCTCGTCGACTTCGCCACCACCGTCATCGAGCCCGGCTCCACGATCCGCACCGACGGCGCCCGCACCCTGCGCCGGCTCGCCGACCTCGGCTACACCCACGAGTTCACCCTCGGCTACTCCGCCCCCGACAAGGCCAGCGTGCTGCCCGGCGTACACCTGGTCGCATCGCTGCTCAAGCGCTGGCTCATCGGCACCCTGCACTTCCGCGTCGAGGAAGCGCACCTGCCCTACTACCTCGACGAGTACACCTTCCGGTTCAACCGCCGCAACGCCAAGTCACGCGGCCTCCTTTTCTATCGCCTGCTCGAGCAAGCCGTCGACACAACCCCGCATCCGCTGAAGGACCTCCTCAAGCCAGAAACCGGCATACCGGACTTCACCTAAGCAGATATGTAGTACATGTGTTCGAATTCACCGTCAAGACCCAAGCCACCTCAGATCCGCTGCTGCACAGAGGAACTGACTCGCGATACGCGCTCTCGAACGTCTTAGTCCCAGCCGAGCATCGACGGAGCCCGGCCATCCCCTTGCGCCCCCGCCGCCGTGCGGAGGAACGTGCAGGGATGGATGTCGACCTGCACCAGCTCTTCGCCCGGGCCGCCGCCGAGGGGGCTCGGCACCGCGCTGCCGTCGCCGACCTCCCGGTCCAGCCATCGCCCGACCACGCAGCCCTGGCGGCGGCATTCGGTGGCGCGCTACCAGCCGCACCGACCGATCCGCGTGAGGTCGTCGACGAGCTGATCGCTGCAGCCCGCCCCGGTCTCGTCGGCACCGTCGGTCCTCGCTTCTTCGGCTTCGTCATCGGCGGCGCGTCGCCGGCTGCCACGGCCGCAGACCTGCTCGCCGCGGGTTGGGACCAGTGCGCCTACAACGAGGTCCTCTCGCCGGCTGTCGCAGCCGCCGAGCGGGCGGCCGGCGGCTGGGCGAAGGCCCTGCTGGGGCTGCCGGAAACCGCCTCGGTCGGCTTCGTCACCGGCGCGCAGGCCGCGAACACCGTCGGCCTCGCGGTCGGGCGACAACGCGTGCTCGCCGACGTCGGGTGGGACGTCGCGCGGGATGGTCTTTTCGGTGCGCCCCGTGTGGCCGTCGTCGCGAGCGAGGAGCGACACGCCACGATCGACCGGGCCGCGCGGCTGCTCGGGTTCGGCACGGGCAGCATCGAGCCGGTCGCCGCCACCTCGCAGGGCGCCATCGACGTCGACGGTCTCCGGACCACCCTCGATGCCGTCCGCGACCGACCGGTGATCGTCTGCCTCCAGGCAGGCAACGTCAATACCGGAGCGTGCGACGACCTCAGGGCGGCGACGACCGTCGCGCACGAGCACGGCGCATGGGTGCACGTCGACGGCGCCTTCGGACTCTGGGCGGCCGCGAGCCCCCGGACCGCCCGCCTCGTCGACGGCGTCGAGCTCGCCGACTCGTGGGGGACGGACGCCCACAAGTGGCTCAACGTCCCCTACGACTGCGGGCTCGCCTTCTGCGCCGACGCGGAGCTGCACGCTGCCACGATGTCGTACGCGGCGGCATACCTCACGGGGTCGGGCGCGGTGTCGGACCCCGTCCTCGGCGATCTGACGCCCGAGTCATCAAGACGGGCAAGGGGATTCGCGGTCTGGGCCGCCCTGCGGGAGCTCGGCACGGACGGAGTCGCGGACCTCGTCGACCGGTCGTGCGCCTTGGCGGTCCGCATGGCCGAACGCCTCGCGGCCGGTGGGGCGACCGTCCACAACGACGTCGTCCTCAACCAGGTGCTCGTGAGCATCGGCGACCCCAGCCGCACCGACACCATCGTCGACACCGTCCAGCGCGAGGGCACGTGCTGGGTCGGTGGCACGACGTGGCACGGCCGGCGACTCATCCGCGTCTCGGTGTCCAACGCGACCACCACCGAGCGTGACATCGACGTGTCCGCCGATGGGATCCTCCGGGCCGCCGGCACCGCGACACTGCCCTGAGGGTGCCGGTCGGCCGGACCGATACCCGTGACGGCGGCCTGCTCTCGCATCCGGCATGTCAGAGCAGTCACAACCGCCTGCCGACTCACGCCCGACGCGGGACGATGGGGGTGGCCGGAGCATGCGGCCCCGACCGCCGTGGAAGGGGAGAGCGATGAGCGCCGCAGAGAGCTCGACGACGGAGTCGACGCACGAGTCGACCGACGAGACGACGGACCTGGGCATCGTCGTGGGCTACGACGGGTCCCCGGGAGCACGGTTGGCCCTCGACTGGGCCATCGAGACAGCGAAGCGGGACGACCGCCAGCTGACGCTCCTGCACTGCGTCGGCCTGACGATGACGCCGACCTTCCGAGCCTACGACCCCGGAGTCCAGGCTCACGCGTACGACGAGATGTCCCGGGGTGTCCTCGCGGAGGCCATCGACATCGCCGCGAAGACGTTGGATCGCAAGGACGTCCACCCACTGAGCGTCATCGGAGGCGCGGCTGCCGAGCTCGTCGGGATCTCGTCCCGGGCCGACCTCGTCGTCACCGGGTCGCGCGGTCATGGCGCGGTCTCCGCCGGTCTGCTGGGCTCGACGTCGTATGCCGTCACCGCCCACGCACACTGCCCCGCGGTCGTCGTGCGCGGGTCGTCCGTGATCCACGCGGGTCCGTCGAACCCTGTCGTCGTCGCCTTCGACGACTCCAAGTACTCGCCGAGGGCGCTCGAGACGGCCGTCCAGATCGCCACGGCTGCGGAGGCGTCGCTGCACATCGTCGCGGTCGACAACGTGGGTGGCCTCGAGGCGTGGCCCGAGACCGACACGATCCTCGGGCGCGAGGAGATGATCGACCAGATGCACCGCCGCGTCGGTCAGGTGCTGCGCGACGTCGCGGACGACGCGCGGCGCGCTCACCCCGGGCTCGACGTGCAGACCGCTGTCCTCGGTGGAGGTGCCGGCCCGGCGATCGCCGCCTACGCCGTGGACGAGAAGGCAGGCCTCGTCGTCGTGGGGTCCCGCGGTCACGGCGGATTCACCGGGATGCTCCTGGGATCCGTGAGCCACCGGGTCGTCCACGACGCGCCGTGCCCGGTCATGGTGATCCGCTGACGCGATCAGTGAGTCGACGTTGCTGGTGGTCAAGGGAACTCGCGTCCACGCTGTCGCTCCGGCCGACGGTCAGGTCGTGGTGGGCTACGACGGGTCCGCGGCCTCGCAGCGTGCCCTCGTCTGGGCCGCGGCGGTCTCACGGGCGCTCGACGACTCGCTCAAGATCGTCCACGCCGTCGAGCTCGACCTCGTGCCGAGCCGACGCGGCTATGCCCTGCGTCCGTTGAGCCCGTCGCTGGAGATGGTGGCCGAGACGCTCGTCGGCGGTCCGTCGACCTGGCCCGGCCCACCGCTCGCCCGGTCGCGCGTGCGTGCCGTCCACGCCTTCGGTGGTCCGGCCGCCGGGCTGGTCGACGCGTCGATGTCGGCCGAGCTCGTGGTGCTCGGGACCCGCGGGCGCGGACGGACCCGCAGTGCGCTCATCGGCTCCGTGTCCTTCGCGGTCGTCGCCCACGCGTACTGCCCCGTCGTCGTCCTGCACGACCTCGGTCACCTCGCGCGCGGTGCCCACCACGAGATCCCGATTCCCGGTCTGCGCCACGAGGTCGTCTGCGCCGTCACTGGTGGCGGAGACGAGGCGCACCTGGCGCGGGTGGAGCGGATCGTGTCCGCTGCGGCTCGGATCGCGGCCGCCTGCGCGGCCCCGCTGCGACTCGTCACGGTCCTGCCCGGAAGTCGCGGTCACGCTGGGGGACAGCGGTTTCCGTATGCCGTCACGTCCCTCACGTCACGGCATCCCGGGCTCGTGGTCACCGTCGAGACCCTCACCGGTGATCCGGTTCCGACGCTCGCGGAGGCCACGCGTGGCTCGGGTCTGCTCGTCGTCGGCGCTCCCCACCGAGGCGGCGTCGGGGCGGTGCTGGCCGGGCGTTCGTCCTACCGGCTCATCCACGACGCGACCTGCCCGGTCATGCTCGTGCCCTGACGGACGTCCCCTCCGCCGGGGTCAGGTGGCTCGCCGAGGGGCGAGGGCCTTCGCGAGCTCCTCGGCCAACCGCGTCACCTTCTTCTCGGCAGCCGCCTCGGCAGCCCGGGCCTTGGCTTCACTCGCACCTTCGGGGTAGCTGAAGCGGCACGAGAGGAAGAACGGCTGACTCGTCCGGAGCCCCGCCTTCCAGCCCGGCAGGGCAGTGTTCTGGGGCAGCCACGCTGACACCCCGCCGGGACTCATGTCGGTGCGAGGTCTCGCGGTTCCGGATGCTGCAAAGCGAACCAGGACCACCCGCCCCATCTCCACCGTGACGTCAGCACCGTCGGTCGAGTACCTCGGTTTGGACAACCACCACATGCAGATGCCGTTGTTGGCCGTGGGCTTCTCGATTGCCGTCTTCGCACCGGTCACCTTCCGAATGGTCGTAGCGGTCAAGGATCGGCACAGGCCGGGATCCCCCGTCGGCGTCAGGGCCCCGACCGACCTCGGCACGGAGTCGCCTCCCCGGGGTGAGAGCAGACCGGTGAAGAGGTGCGGACCGACCTGGCTGAAAGCCCACAGGGCCACCAGTCCCACGAGCCAAGAGACCACCGACCCGCGCCGACGTGACCGGCGGTGGGTCTGCCGGCGAGGGGGCCGAAAGGGGAGGTGGGCCGGCGGCGGCGTGCGACGTGAGGTCGATCGTTCTGCGCCGAGGACGTCGGCGACCGTGAGCACGTCGGGGTCTGTGCTTGCAGGCTCTTCCGACGCCGAGGGATAGGTGTGGGCGACTCTGCGGGACAACAGGTCCGCGCCCTCGGCCTCGGCCGTCCAGGGTTGGGTCAGGAGCCAGGCCACGAGGTCGTCGAGAGGGATAATCTCGACCCCACGCACGCGTTGTCTCGGGAAGGACGTGGAGCGCGCACCGGCCAGGACGACGACGGGTACGACGGGCAGGCCGAGCGTCTTCTCCATCTCACCTGCGAAGCGCGCCACGGCGTCGAGTTCTCGTCCCTTGGATGAGCTGCTGCTCGTGTGCTGCCACAGGTCTCCCTCGTGGACGCTGGTGCCACCCGCCCAGTTCTTCGTGTCGACGAGGTAGACGCCGGACGGTCCGACGACGTGGTCGAGGTTCGTCTGCGTGCGACCCGGTCTCAGGAGACGGTCGTTGTGGACGTGCCACCCGAGCGGGAGACGTGCCAGAGTCGCGGCCACGCGCCGCTCACCGTCGGCGCCGGCTGCCCAGGCACCGGCCTGTTCCTCGAGTGCGTCCGCGTGGGCACGCGCCTGCGCGGCCTGTGCCCTGAGTTCTTCGGCGCGCGACTGCGCCGAACCACCTGCTGCCATCCGAGCCCCCTGTGCCCTGTCGCCGGAGACTCTAGGCACGGCGCGGTGGGTCCCGGGCCCGAATCGATGCAACTCGCAGAGGACTCGGGTCCCGGGACCGGGCCACACGGCATACGGCCGCGTGGGGGTGACGAAGACGTCAGCCCGAGGGCGGGCGCTGGAAGCCCGGGCGACCGGCCGTGCCGGCGGCACGCTCGACCGAGCGGCCGAAGCGTCCTGCCGCGGCCCCGAGAGGACTCGACCCACGGTCGCCGAGCGCGGGCGGCACGACGACGACGGGGCAGTGGGAGGCGCGCACGAGGCGGCTTCCGAGCCAGCGGGCGCCCACCTCGGTGGAGTGGCCGGCGTCGATGACGACGAGGTCGGCGCCGCGGCTCTCCTCGACGAGGACGGCGCGGCGCTTGCCCGCCACGACGCGCGTCTCGACGAGGTTGTCGCGGCCGAGGACGTGCGCGACGTCCTCGGCCAGGCGCGACTGCTCGGCCGACAGCGCGCTGTCGTCGGAGACGACCGACGGCACGCGGCCGCCGGTCGCCGTCTCGGGGGCGTGCGGGCGCCAGGCCCTGACGGCCACGACGCGGCCACCGCGCAGCGCGGCCTGCTCGACGGCCCACCGAAGGGCGCCGGGGGAGCCGCTCGTCGGGCTCACACCGACGACGATGGTGTGCTCGCGCCCGAGGTCCGCGACATTCATACCCTGACCCCCGACTCCTCCGAGACCTTGCTCAGCGGGTCGGCGACGTCCTCGAGGGACTTCTGCTCGGCGTCGATCCCGATCGCCAGGGCCACGGCCCCGCCGATGATCATGATCACCGCACCGGCGACGTAGCCCCACGTGAGCGGGCCGCGGTCCGTGCCCTCGCCGATGAGCACGCCGTAGAGCACGGGCGCGACGGCGCCGGCGCACTGGGCGACGACGAAGAAGTAGCTGATCGCCTGGCCGCGCACCTCCAGCGGGAAGATCTCGCTGACGGTGAGGTAGGCCGCGGACGCGCCGGCCGACGCGAAGAAGAACGACACGCACCAGAAGATCGTGTGCGTCGTCGCGGTGAGGATCTCGGCGTGGAACGCCCAGGCCGACACGAGCAGGACGAGGCCCGCGATCGTGTAGGTGCTGAAGATCATCTTGCGGCGCCCGATGGTGTCGAAGAGATGACCGAGCAGCAGCGGCCCGAGCAGGTTGCCGGCCGCGAACGGCAGGAAGTAGAGCGACGTCTGGGCCTTGCTGATGCCGTAGAAGTTCGTCAGGACCAGCGCGTACGTGAAGAAGATCGCGTTGTAGAGGAAGCTCTGCGTCACCATCATCGTCAGGCCGAGCACCGTGCGGCGACCGTAGCGGCGCACGAAGACGTCCCACAGCACCTTCGGCCCCATGCGGTCCTCGGCCTTGACGAGGATCGCCTTGCTGTCATCGACCTCCGGGATGTCGCCGCCCTCGCGACGCACCCGCTCCTCGATCTCGTCGACCGTGCGCTCGGCCTCCTCTGCGCGACCGTGCGTCAGGAGCCACCGCGGGCTCTCCGGGATGTGCCGGCGCAGCCAGATGATCGACAGGCCGAGGATCGGGCCGATGAAGAACGCCAGACGCCAGCCGACGTTTTCGGCGACGTTGTCGGGGTTGAGCAGGTAGAGGTTGGCGAGCGCACCGAAGAACGCGCCGAACCAGTACGTCCCGTTGATCGCGATGTCGACCCGGCCTCGGAAGCGGGACGGGATCAGCTCGTCGATCGCCGAGTTGATGGCGGTGTACTCGCCGCCGATGCCCATGCCGGCGACGAACCGGCAGACCCACAGGAACCACATGTTCGGCGAGAGGCCTGCGAGACCCGACCCGACCAGGTAGATGACGAGGGTCATGATGAACAGCTTGCGGCGCCCGAGGCGGTCGGTCAGGCGACCGAACGTCAGCGCTCCGACCACCTGGCCGATGAGGTAGACGGTGCCCGTCAGCCCGACCTGCGCGGCGGACATGCCGAGCGTCTTCTGGAAGCCCGACTCGGACACGATCTGGATCTCGAGTCCGTCGAGGATCCACGACACCCCGAGTCCGAGAACGACCGACCAGTGGAACTTCGTCCACGGAAGCCGGTCCATGCGGGCGGGCACCAGACTCCTGATGGCACCGTCCGTGCGTTGTGCGACAGCCTCGCTCATCCCATCTCCTTCGATCCGAATCGCAGTGAACCGTCGGGTAGGGCGCGCGGCGCCGCGTCCTCACCGCGGGAGGTCGTACCCCGGGCCGGGGCGCGACGAACGTGCTTCGTGACGGTTTGTCCCGGTGCGCTCCCGTGGTGCGTATGCCGTGGGGTGCCCTGACGCACTCCGGCTGGGTACGTCACGGGCGAGGGCACCGACGCCCCCCTCGACAGCGCAGGAGGAACGACATGCCGGGCAAGAAGCGATCGAGCGCCAGCACGGACCTGCCCTCGACCCTCGAGCGGTCCTCGAAGAAGGCGCAGGAGACGTGGCTCGCGACGCACGACGCCGCGGTCGAGCAGTACGGGGAGGGCGAGCGTGCCCACCGCACGGCGTTCGCCTCTCTCAAGCACTCCTTCGAGAAGGTCGGCGACCACTGGGAGGAGAAGGCCGAGAAAGGCCCGAGCGACCCCCAGGCCGAACGGCGAGGGGCCGAGGCGCGCGCCCACCGGGACGACGGCGACTCCGCCGGGGGTGTCGACGTCAACGCCTCGAAGCGGCACCTCTACGACATCGCGAGACGCCTCGAGGTCCCGGGCCGCTCGAGCATGAGCAAGGACGAGCTCGTCGAGGCGATCCAACGCGCCAACGACCGCGCCACGGCGGCAGCCCGCGACTCCGGCTGACGAGTCCGCCACTCCCACGGGAGGATTCGCCCGACGGGGCCCTTATGGCCTGAATCGGTCCCAGCGATCTCCGAGCGGACTCACAGGCTCCGGCGAAGAGCCGTGCCGGCGACTCGACGGCCCTAGCGTGGACAACTGGGCCGCCACAGGAGTCGGCCCGGAGCGGCGGGACGCACACGCCGCCGCCGCGGAGGAGAGAGCCATGTCCGTGTCACGAAGGGGTGGATCTCGGGGAACTGCAGTACTCGGGGCGGTCGCGGTCGTCGCGGCCGCCGCCCTCGCAACCGGGGTGGCGTCGGCCGACGCCTCCACGACCGGTGCGAGCTCGACCTATCTGGTCGTCTACAGGGAGAAGACCTCCACGAACGGCGCCGGGAGCGCCGTCACCGCAGCGGGCGGCCAGGTCGTCGCGACCTACGCCCCCATCAGCGTCGTCGTCGCACGGTCGGCCAGCCCCGACTTCGCCGCGAAGATGCGCAACGTCAAGGGTGTCGAGGGCGCCGTCGCCACGACGAGGTTCGCCAGCGCGATCGACGGTGGAGCGGTCTCGGGCGACAGCGCGGACGACTCGACGACGACCCAGACCACCCAGAACGGCGCCGGGCTCCCGGGCCTCGCCGACTCGCTGTCAGGCCTGCAGTGGGACATGACCCAGATCAAGGTCGGCGAGGCCCACGCCGTCAGCACCGGTGACCCCTCGATCCTCGTCGGGGACATCGACACCGGCCTCGACTACACGCATCCCGACCTCGCACCGAACGTCGACTCCGCCGCGAGCGCCAACTGCGTCAGCGGGGCGGCGGTGCCCGGCGCTGCGGCCGCGGCCGACGACAACGGCCACGGCACGCACACGGCCGGCACGATCGCCGCAGCCGCGAACGGCCTCGGCATCGTCGGTGTCGCACCGAGCGTCAGGATCGCCGGCATCAAGGCAGGCAATGCTGCCGGCTTCTTCTTCCCCGAGGCCGTCGTCTGCTCGTTCATGTGGGCGGCCGACCACGGCGTCGACGTCACGAACAACAGCTACTTCGCCGACCCGTGGCTCTTCAACTGCCGCAACGACGCCGAGCAGCGAGCCATCTGGACCGCCGAGCGTCGCGCCATCAAGTACGCCCAGAACAAGGGCGTGCTCGTCGTCGCGGCCGAGGGCAACCAGGCCGACGACTTGTCGCACCCGACCCAGGACGCGACGAGCCCCGACGACTCGACCCCGGTCCTCCGCGACATCAGCAACGCGTGCGCCGTCGTGCCGACCGAGGTGCCCGGCGTCGTGGGCGTCAGCGCCACCGGGAACAAGCAGATGAAGTCGTTCTACTCGTCCTACGGCATCTCGGAGGTGGACGTCGCAGCACCCGGCGGCGACTCCGTCCTGCAGCTGACGCCGGCCGCTCCCAACGGACGGGTCCTCTCGACGTGGCCCGCCTCCGTGCTCACCGTGACGTGCCTCCCGGCACGACGCGTCGTCGACGCGAGCGGAGCGGCCTACTGCTACCAGCAGGGCACCTCCATGGCGTCACCCCACGCGGCAGGCGTGGCAGCCCTCGTCGCCAGCGTCACCGGCAAGACGGGAGGGGCGCTGTCCGCGGCGCTGCAGGACGCTGTCAACCCGATGCCGTGCCCGACGGACGTCTCGATGTACGCCTTCTACCCGGCGGTCGACGGGGGAGCGCCGCAGACCTGCGAGGGCACGCTGACGCAGAACAGCTGGTTCGGGGCGGGTGAGGTCGACGCGCTGAAGGCCGTCGGCTGACCCACCACGTCTGCCGCCGGGCCGGGGCGCATGACCCGGCCCGGCGGCATACGCCCTCGGGGGGCGCGTCCCCCTGTCTGAGTGGTCACAAAGGACCGACGGGCCGCGGGCCGGGCGGGACGATGGAGGTGGACGGAGCAGAGGCCCGGCCATGCGAACGAGAGAAGGGGAGCACCATGAACGGCCCGGTGCGGACCACGAACGGGATCGTCGTCGCCTACGACGGTTCGGCATCATCACAGCTCGCGCTCGAGTGGGCCGCGGAGACGGCTCGGCAGCAGGGCAAGCACCTGACCCTCATGCACAGCGTCAACCTGGCCTCCACCCCGGCGTTCCCGGCGATGGACCTCTCGGAGATCGAGCCCTCGCTCGAGCACGCCGCCAAGGCGATCGTCGACGAGGGCGCGGTCCGGGCCGGCGCCACGCTGGACGCGTCCCAGGTGACGACGCAGTACTGGCTCGGCAGCCCGGCCGCCCAGCTCGTCGAGATGTCCAGGGACGCCGACCTCGTCGTCGTCGGCAGCCGCGGCCGCGGACGCCTGCTGGCCGGCCTGCTCGGCTCGACGTCGTATGCCGTCGCCGCGCACGCGCACTGCCCCGTCGTCGTCGTGCGCGGACCCGAGGGCAAGGCACCCGACGACGTCCCCGCCCCGCCTCGACCGGGCCGCGGACACGACGTCGTCGTCGGCATCGACGACTCGGACGCGTCGATGCGCGCCGTCGATGCCGCCGTCGAGGTCGCCGAGCGGGAGCACGCCGTGCTCCACATCGTCCGCGTCGCCCACTCGCGCTCGATGGAGGCATGGACGTACGTGGAGACCGCCAAGGGCGGCACCGAGGAGACCCACGCGATCCGCGACCACGCCGAGCAGTCGGTGCTGCGCGCGGCCGAGCGCGTGCGCGCGCGCAACCCCAAGGTCATCGTGACGACCGAGGTGCTCTACGGCGACCCTGGCCAGTCCCTCGCCGACCTGGGCGCCACGGCAGGGCTCATCGTCGTCGGCTCGCGCGGGCACGGCGGGTTCACGGGCATGCTGCTCGGCTCGGTCAGCCATCGCGCCATCCATGACGCGGCCTGCCCCGTCATGGTCGTCCGCTGAGCGTCCCCGCTGAGCTCCGGGCGTCCGTCTCAGGCGTCCAGGGCCTGCGCGAAACGGCCGAGCGCGTCGTCCCAACGCGACTTGTCGCCTGCGCCGTCCTCGGCGATGCCCTCGCCCTCGTGGTACAGGTCGACGCGGGTGCGGTCGCCGTCGGGCTTGAGCTGGAGGTCGACGATGCTGAGGGGGCCGTCCTCGTGCGGGTGCCACGACACGCGGACCTGCTCCATCGGGTGGTAGCTGCGCACGACGCCGTGCGGGCCGTCCGCGCTGTGCCACGACTCGCCCTTGTTGCCGAGCGTGACGCCGGGGCCGAGCAGGGCCTCGGTGCCGCGGGCACTGATGAGGTGCTGCCACACCCGGTCGACGGGCGCCTCGACGGTCAGCGTCGAGTGCACGCCCGCGGGAGATCCCTCGAGCTCGGCATCCTCTGCGTTCTCGGGGATCGACTGCGTTGAACTGCTCATGGGCACCTCCGGGTCTACGGACCGGCCCCCTGATGGGCCGGACCCACCACAGACAGTCGACCAAAGACTGGCGCCGATGACAATGGGTCAAGGGCCCCTCTTCGGTCCCGTCCGGGCCTAGCCTCGGGGGATGATCGACCACTTCGGGATCAACTGCTCCGACTTCGAGGCCAGCGCCCGCTTCTACGACGAGGTGCTCGGCGTGCTCGGCTACAGCCGCCAGATGGACGTCGGCGTGGCCATCGGCTACGGGACCGAGGGGCACCCCGACTTCTGGATCAGCCGCTGGTCGGGCACCGAGCCCAACCGCGAGATGCACTGTGCCTTCCAGGCGGACGGCGTCGAGGCCGTGCGAGCCTTCCACGCCAAGGGGCTCGAGCTCGGGGTGGAGTCGCTGCACGAGCCGCGGCTGTGGCCGGAGTACCACCCCGGCTACTACGGCGCCTTCGTCCGCGACCCCGACGGCAACAACGTCGAGGCCGTCTTCCACCGCGCCGGACCCGACGCGTGACGCGCCGCGCCTGACACGCTGCGTCTCACCCACGCTGCGTGTGACGCGCGACGCGCCCACCCGGCGCCCGGTCCGGCGCTCAGCCGGTGAAGCCGGCGCGGCGCAGGGCGTCGGCCATGGCGCTGTCGGCCGGGGCCTCGTCCCTGCGGGGGCGGGTGCCCTGACCGGCCTGACCCTGACCACGGCCCTGGCCACCACGGCCTTGGCCGCCGCGACCCTGTCCGCTGCCGCCCCCGTCGCCGCGCGGCTGTCCGCTGCCCCCTTGCCCGCCGCGCCCCTGCCCGCTGCGCTCCCGCGGCGCGCCCGGGGTCACCTCGTCGTCGAGGCGCAGGGTCAGCGAGATCCGCTTGCGGGGCACGTCGACGTCGAGCACCTTGACCATGACGACGTCGCCGGACTTGACGACGTCGTGCGGGTCGCGGACGAAGCTCTTCGACAGGGCCGAGACGTGGGCCAGGCCGTCCTGGTGGACACCGATGTCGATGAACGCGCCGAAGGCCGCGACGTTGGTCACGACGCCCTCGAGGGTCATGCCGGGCCGGAGGTGCTTGATCTCCTCGACGCCCTCCTTGAAGGTCGCCGTCCTGAACGTCGGTCTCGGGTCGCGGCCGGGCTTGTCGAGCTCGCTGATGATGTCGGTGACGGTCGGCAGGCCGAACGTGTCGTCGACGTAGTCCGCGGGTCGGATCGACTGCAGCGCAACGGTGTTGCCGATGATTGACGTCAGCTTCTGCCCGGTCGACTCGAGCATCCGACGCACGACGGGGTAGGCCTCGGGGTGCACGGCGGACGCGTCGAGCGGGTCGTCGCCGCCGGGGATGCGGAGGAAGCCGGCCGCCTGCTCGAAGGCCTTGGGCCCGAGGCGCGGCACGTCCTTGAGGGCCTTCCGCGTGCGGAACGGGCCGGTGGCGTCGCGGTGCGCCACGATGCTCTCGGCGAGCCCGGGCGTGATGCCCGAGACGCGGGTGAGCAGGGGAGCCGAGGCGGTGTTGACGTCGACGCCCACGGCGTTGACGCAGTCCTCGACGACCGCGTCGAGCGAGCGCGAGAGGGCCGTCTGGCTGATGTCGTGCTGGTACTGCCCGACGCCGATCGACTTCGGGTCGATCTTGACGAGCTCGGCGAGCGGGTCCTGGAGGCGACGGGCGATCGACACGGCTCCGCGCAGCGACACGTCCATCCCGGGCAGCTCCTGCGAGGCGAACGCCGACGCGGAGTAGACCGAGGCGCCGGCCTCGGAGACGACCGCCGACGTCAGCTGCAGCTCGGGGTGTGCCTTGATGAGGTCGGCCGCCAGGCGGTCGGTCTCCCGCGACGCGGTGCCGTTGCCGATGGCGATGAGGTCGACCGAGTGCTCCTCGGCGAGCCGCGCGAGGGTCGCGAGCGAGCGGTCCCACTGGTGCTGCGGGACGTGGGGGTAGATGACCTCGGTCGCGACGACCCTGCCGGTCCCGTCGACGACGGCGACCTTGACGCCGGTGCGGAAGCCCGGGTCGAGGCCCATCGTGGCCCGGGCACCGGCGGGGGCGGCGAGCAGCAAGTCGCGCAGGTTGGCGGCGAACACGCGTACGGCCTCCTCCTCGGCGGCGCGACGCAGCTGCATCCGGGCGTCGATGCCGAGGTGGACGAGGATCTTCGTGCGCCAGGCCCAGCGGACGGTGTCGGCGAGCCACTGGTCGGCCGGCCGCCCGGCGTTCTCGATGCCGAAGCGGTGGGCGATCGCCCGTTCGTATGCCGTCGGGCCGGGCTGCTGCTCGGCCGCCGGGTCCTCGGGGTGGATCTCGAGCGAGAGGACGTCCTCCTTCTCGCCCCGGAAGAGCGCGAGGATGCGGTGGGACGGCAGCTTCGACAGCGGCTCGGAGAAGTCGAAGTAGTCGGAGAACTTGGCGCCCTCCTCCTCCTTGCCGGAGCGGACGCGCGAGCCGACGTGGCCCTGCTTCCAGACGCGCTCGCGCAGGTCGCCGATGAGGTCGGCGTCCTCGGCGAACCGCTCGACGAGGATGGCGCGCGCCCCGTCGAGGGCAGCGGCTGCGTCGGCGACCTCGCGGTCGGTGTCGACGAACCGCGCCGCAGCCTGGGCCGGGTCGGTGCCCGGCTCGCCGAGCAGCAGCTCGGCGAGCGGCTCGAGGCCGGCCTCCCTGGCGATCTGGGCCTTGGTCCGTCGCTTGGGCTTGAACGGGAGGTAGATGTCCTCGAGGCGCGCCTTGGTCTCGGCGGCGAGGATCTGCGCGCGCAGTGTGTCGTCGAGCTTGCCCTGCTCGTCGACGGAGGCGAGCACGGCTGCGCGCCGCTCCTCGAGCTCGCGGAGGTAGCCGAGGCGCTCCTCGAGGGTGCGCAGCTGGGCGTCGTCGAGGCCGCCCGTCACCTCCTTGCGGTAGCGCGCCACGAAGGGGACGGTCGATCCGCCGTCGAGCAGGCCCACGGCCGCGGTCACCTGTCCGTCGCGGACGCCGAGCTCCTCTGCGATGCGACGTTCGATGGACTGCACCTTCACCTGCACGCTCACGGGGGCTGAACTCCTTGACGTCGACGACACACCGAGCCCCGCATTCTGCCGTGCGGGCCCCGTCAGTCGTCGAGCAGGGCCTCGAGGGCGACGCGCTCGGCCTTGGGGACGTAGCTCGCGTAGTAGTCGTAGAGGCTGTGGAGCGAGGCCCGACCCGCCTCGGGACCGTCGCCGGCGCGGATCGCGGCGAGCACCTGCTCGTGGTGGCCGAGCGAGCGCTTCATGAGCGCCTGAGCGTTGCGGGCGTGGGCGATCTTGTCGGAGATGAGGGAGAGCACCGTGTCGCGGACGACGGAGTTGCACACCTGAATGAGGGTGTTGCCGCTCGCGCGGGCGATCGCCTCGTGGAAGGCGAAGTCGGCCTCGCTGAACGAGCCGTAGCCGCCCTCGACGGCTGCGCGCATCTGCTCGATGGCGGCGTCCATCTCGGCGAGCTGGGCCTCGGTGCGCAGCACGGCGGCGAGCCGGTTGGCGGTCGAGTCGAGCATCATCCTCGACACGAGCAGCTGCGAGAGCGACAGCCCGTCGGCGCGAGCGAGGCGGCGCATCTGCTTGGTCAGGCCGCCGGTCGTGAAGGGCATGATCTCGGGGCCGTTCGGGTCGCCGGCCCGTGAGCGCACGACGCCGTTGCTCTCGAGCACCCGGAGGGCCTCGCGGACGGTGGCGCGGCTCGTGCCGAACTGCACGACGAGCTCGCGCTCGCTCGGCAGCCGCTGGCCGGGGCGCAGCTCGCCTCGCGCGATGGCCTCCTCGACCTGCTCGACGATGCGCTCGTAGAGCCGGACCGAGCGCACCGGCTCGAAGCCGGTCGTGGCCGCTGGGGTCACCGGGGCGTCAGGCACGTGCTGCTCCTGTCTGGGGGATGGGCCACCGGGGTGTCGCCGCCTCGCTGCGGTGTCGCTCGTACCAGTCGACGGCGCGGAGCACACCGACGTCGTCGAAGCGACGTCCGGACACCTGCAGGCCGATGGTCCGCCCGTCGGCGGTAAAGCCGCAGTTGACGGACGCGGCCGGCTGGCCGGACATGTTGTAGGGCGCCGTGAAGCCGATGTGCGCCATGCCCTTGTCGTCCTCGCCCCACGGCATCGGCCACTCGGCGGAGAAGGCCGTGACCGGGGCGACGGGAGACAGGACGAGGTCGAAGGCCTCAGTGGCCGCGACCGTCGCCTGCTGGAGCTGCATGATGCTCGCGTAGTCGCGCAGGACGGAGCGCCCGTCGACGTCGCGTACCGCGAGCACCCACCGCTGGATGAACGGGAGGACGCGATCGCGGGCCTCCGGCGACAGGGCGTCGAAGTCGGTCAGCGACCGCACCCGCCAGAACTCGTCGAGGTCGCGCAGCATCTGGGGCGTCATGAAGGGCCCGAGGGGCGCCACGTCGGCACCGGCTGCGGCGAAGACCTCGGCGGCCGCCTCGACGGCGGCGTGCACCTCGCGGTCGAGCGGCAGCCCGCACCCGGCGTCGAGCTGGAGACCGACCCTCAGCCCGCTGACGTCGAGCGGCTCGGCCGGCAGCACGGTGCCGAGGTCGACAGGGGGGAGGCTCGTCCAGTCACGCGCGTCAGGTCGGCTGATGACCGAGAGCAGGAGCGCCGCGTCTCCGGCCGAGCGGGTGAGGGGTCCCGCCACGCGTCCGAGGTAGGGGGTGTCGAGGGGCACGCGACCCGCGCTGGGCTTCAGCGTCGTCAGGCCGAGCCACGTGCCGGGCAGGCGGATCGAGCCGCCGATGTCGGTGCCGACGTGGAGCGGCCCGTAGCCACCCGCGGCCGCGGCACCGGCGCCCGAGCTCGAGCCGCCCGTCGTCAGGGTGGGGTCCCACGGGGAGCGTGTGATGCCGTGCAGGCTCGACACGCCGGAGCTGAGCATGCCCCAGTCCGGCATGACGGTGGAGCCGAGGATGACGCCGCCGGACTCCTCGACACGCTCGACGACGGGGCTGCTGCGGGTCGGCACGACCGGCTCGACACCGGCGTTGCCTGCAGGCATCGGCACGCCGGCGCGCCCGAGGTTCTCCTTGACCGTCACCGGGACGCCGTCGATGGGACCCGCGGGTTCCGCTCTGCGCCAACGTTCCTCACTCGCACGTGCCGCAGTCGCGGCGGCCTCCAGGTCGAGGTGCCAGAAGGCGTTGAGCTCGGGCTCACGGGCCTCGATGACGTCGGCGACGTCGTGCAGCACTTCGACGGGGGAGAGGTCTCGCGATGCGTACGCGGCGACGAGCTCGGTGGCGGTGAGACCGGCCGGTCGGCCAGACGGGTGCGGCATGGACGTCCTTCCGCGTCGGACGGCCCTCGGGCCGCCTGGTCCGCCGGACGAGGTCTTGACATCCGGCCTGATGAGGGCAACGGTACCTCTCACGGCGAGAAAGTCCACTGGTCAGACCAGTGAACATCGCGGACCGGCGACGATGACGACGTCGGACCCTCCACGAACGACCTGCCCCGGACAAGGAGAGCCATGACGGTGCGACTCGCAGCGATCCCGGGCGACGGTGTCGGTCCCGAGGTCGTCGCCGCCACCCTCCCGGTGCTGAACGCAGCACTCGAGAGCCACGGCGAGCGTCTCGAGGTCACCGAGCTCGACTGGGGCGCAGACCGGTTCCTCCGTGAGGGAGCCGCGATGCCGGCCGACGGCGCGGACATCGTGCGCCGCCACGACGCCGTCCTCTTCGGCGCGGTGGGACGTCCCGACGTGCCCGACCACGAGCTCGTCTGGGGCCTCATCATCGGCCTGCGCCAGCAGCTCGACCTCGCCGTCAACGTGCGACCCGTGCGCGCCTTCGAGGGCGTGCCGAGCCGCGTCCGCGACGTCGAGGGCGTCGACCTCGTCATCGTCCGCGAGAACACCGAGGGCGAGTACGTCGGCGCCGGTGGCCTCGCCCATGCCGGTACCGGCCACGACCTCGGCATCGAGGTGGCCGTCCACTCGAGGCGCGTCATCGAGCGGGCCGCCGAGCACGCGTACGGACTCGCGGAGCAGCGGCGCGGTCGCCTCTCCCTCGTGACGAAGTCCAACGCCATGCGCCACGGCTACCCGCTCTGGGACGCCGTCGTGCGCGAGGTGGGAGAGCGGCACCCCGACGTCGAGCTCGAGATCGTGCTCGTCGACGCCATGGCAGCCCGGCTCGTCCAGCACCCCCACTCGCTCGACGTGCTCCTCGCCGGCAACCTCTTCGGCGACATCCTCAGCGACCTCGCGGCCGTGCTCGCCGGTGGCATGGGGATGGCGCCCAGCGCCAACGTGTTGCCCGGCGGCACGGTGCCGGGTATCTACGAGCCGGTGCACGGCTCCGCGCCGGACATCGCCGGACGCGGCATCGCCAACCCCACGGCCTGCCTGCTCTCCGGGGCCATGCTCCTCGACGACCTCGGCCACACCGGACCCGCGAAAGCGGTCCGCGCGGCCCTGGCCGCGACCCTCCGCTCAGCACACCACCACACCCCCGACCTCGGCGGCACTGCGAGCACCTCGCAGCTGGCCGCAGCGGTCCTGCACGAGATGGAGTCACGATGAAGCCCACCCGCATCGGCACGGCGGCGTCCGCGGCGCTGCTCCTCGTCCTCACGGCGGCCTGTTCCGCGGGCTCCGGCTCATCGGGCTCCGGCGGCACCGGGGGAGGGGGCGGCGGCGGTGCTGACACCTCGCTCACGGTCGGGCTCGTCGCCGAGCCCGTCAGCCTCGACTTCACGACGAAGGACGGCGCGGCCATCCCGCAGGCCCTCCTCGACAACGTCTACGAGACCCTCGTGACCGTCGACCAGGAGGGTGAGCTCAAGCCCTCGCTCGCGAAGTCGTGGAAGGTCTCCGACGACGGCAAGACGTACACGTTCGACCTCGTCGACAACGCGAAGTTCACCGACGGCCAGCCCTTCACCGCCAAGGACGCCGTCTACTCGATCAACCGCGTCAAGACGGACTGGACCGTCTCGCTCAAGGCGGCCATGGACGTCGTCCAGGACGCCAAGGCGCTGAGCGACACCCAGCTCCAGGTGACCCTGAGCAAGCCGAGCAACAACTGGCTCTACCGGATGTCGACGCGCGTCGGCGCCATGATGACCGAGACGGCCGTGGCAGACCTCGCCACCAAGCCCGTCGGCACCGGCCCGTTCGTCTTCGAGCAGTGGCGCCGGGGCGACTCGATCAGCCTCAAGGCCAACCCCGCCTACTGGGGCACGAAGCCCTACTTCCAGCAGGTCACCCTCAAGTACTTCAAGGACCCGACGGCCCTCAACAACGCGCTGCTGACGAAGACGATCGACGTCATCGGGACGGTGCAGGCACCCGAGTCGCTGGCGCAGTTCCAGGGCAATGACGCGTACCAGATCATCGAGGGGACGACCAACGGCGAGGTGCTGCTGTCGTTCAACAACGGCAAGGCTCCCTTCAACGACCTCAAGGTCCGCCAGGCGGCGCGCTACGCCATCGACCACAAGGCGCTGATGGACACCTGCTGGGCCGGCCGCGGCACGCTCGTCGGCAGCATGGTCCCGCCGACGGACCCGTGGTACGAGGACCTCACCGGCCTCTACCCCCACGACGTCGCCAAGGCGAAGTCTCTTCTGTCGCAGACGAACGCCGCCGCGACGCCCGTGCGCCTGCGCATCCCGTCCCTGCCGTATGCCGTGTCGTGCGGTCAGGTGGTCAAGAGCCAGCTCGAGCAGGCAGGCTTCAAGGTCACCCTCGACCAGCTCGAGTTCCCGGCCGTGTGGCTCTCGACCGTCTTCACCGACGCCGACTACGAGATGTCGATCGTCGCGCACGTCGAGCCCCGGGACCTGCCGGCCGTCTTCGGCGACCCGAAGTACTACACGCGCTACGACAACAAGCAGCTGCAGTCGGACCTGGCCGCCGCCGACTCCGGCACGCCGGAGGAGCAGGTGACGCTCATGAAGAAGGCGGCCAAGGAGCTGTCCGAGGACGCAGCCGGGGACGTGCTCTTCGTCCTGCCGAACCTCATCGTCGCCGAGAAGGGCATCACCGGGCTGCCGAAGAACGCGATCACGGAGTCGTTCGAGCTCGCCCCGCTGGCCCGGTCGTGACCGTCGGGGACCGGCCGGTGGCTGCTCGACCGGGCCGGCCGGTCCCGCACGACCCGGTGGCCGTCCGCGGCCGACCCGCCTGACCCAGGACAGGACATCATGCTGCTCCAGATCCTCAGACGCACGGCGACCCTCGTCGCGAGCCTCGTCGTCAGCTCCATGCTCGTCTTCGTCTTCATGGCGCTGCTGCCCGGCGACCCGGCCCGGGTCGCCCTGGGCGTCAACGCCTCCGAGGCGTCGGTCGCGCAGCTGCGTCAGGAGTTCGGTCTCGACAGGCCGCTCGTGAGCCAGTACCTCTCGTGGATGGGCGGGTTCGTCAGGTTCGACCTCGGGACGAGCTACGTCTCCCAGGCCGAGATCGCCCCGCAGATCCTGGACCGGCTCCAGGTGACGTTGTGGCTCGTCGTGTGCGCCATGGTGCTCGCCCTCGTCATCGCCGTGCCCTTCGGCACGGTCATGGCGCTGCGGCACCGCAGGCCGAGCGGCCTCGTGCTCTCGGCGCTCTCGCAGGTGGGTGTGGCCGTGCCCGCGTTCCTCGCCGGCATCCTGCTCATCACGGTCTTCGCCGTGAAGCTCCAGTGGCTGCCCGCCAACGGCTGGACCCCACCCAGCGAGGACCCCGTGCAGTTCGTGCGCCAGCTCATCCTGCCGGTGCTCGCCCTCGGGCTCGTCCAGGGTGCGGTCCTCACCCGCTACGTGCGCAGCGCGGTCCTCGACGTCCAGCGCGAGGACTACATCCGCACGGCACGTGCCAAGGGGCTCGGGCCCTCCCGGGCGCTGCGACGGCACGGTTTCCGCAACGCGGCCATCCCCGTCGTCACGGTCCTGGCGCTCCAGCTCGCGACCCTGCTCATCGGGGCCGTCGTCGTCGAGCGCGTCTTCGTCATCCCCGGTCTCGGCAGCCTGCTGCTCGACCAGGTCGCCAACCGGGACCTCATCTTCGTGCAGGACATCGTCATGCTCCTCGTCCTCGCCGTCCTCCTCGTCAACTTCGTCGTCGACCTGCTCTACCTCGTCATCGACCCGAGACTGAAGGTGGCCACCTGATGAGCGCAGACCTGACGCCCCGTCCCGCCGACGCGGCCGTCGCCCCACTCGGGGCGCCGCCCGGGCCGCCCGGGGCGCCGCCGACGCGGCGTCGGCCCGGTGCCAGCTTCTTCGTCGGGGCAGCGATCGTCGGCGTCGTCGCGCTCATGGCGCTCGTATCGTTCGTGTGGACGCCGCACGACCCGACCTTCGTCGACGCGTCCGCTCGGCTGCGCCCCATCGGCGACCCCGACTACCTTCTCGGCACGGACAAGCTCGGCCGCGACGTGCTGAGCCAGATCCTCGTCGGCGCCCGGACGACGCTCTTCGTGGGGCTCGTCGCCGTCGGGGTCGCCGGGCTCGTCGGGGTGCCGCTCGGCATCGTCGCCGCGATGGCCCCGGCCAGGATCGGTGAGCCGCTCATGCGCGGCATCGACCTCCTCCTCGCCTTCCCGGCACTGCTGCTCGCCATCATGTTCAGCGCGGTCTACGGCGGCAGCACCCTCGTGGCCATGGTCGCGATCGGTATCGCGTCGGTGCCGAGCTTCGTGCGAGTGGTCCGCAGCGGCTCGCTGCAGGTCATGAGCACCGAGTACGTCCTGGCGGCACGGGCAGCCGGGCGCGGCCCCTGGGCGATCGGCGTGCACCACGTGCTGCCGAACGTCAACGGCCTCGTCATCGTGCAGGCGTCGGTGTCCTTCGCCATCGCGGTCCTCGCGGAGGCCGCGCTGTCGTTCCTCGGCTTCGGCACCCCGCCGCCGACGCCGAGCTGGGGCCGGATGCTCCAGGAGAGCCAGGAGCTGCTCTTCGCGGCTCCGCGCCTGGCCATCGTGCCCGGTGTCGCGATCGCGCTGGCCGTGCTCGGCTTCAACCTGCTCGGCGACGGTCTCCGCGACCACTACGACCCCCGGATGGAGGACCGTCGATGAGCGCCCCTGCAGCACAGACCCGCTCGGTCGAGGTCCCGACGTCGCGCGTGCTCGACGTGCAGGGGCTCGACGTGCGGCTCGGACGCTTCCAGCTGCTCCACGACGTGACCTTCAGCATCGACCGTGGGGAGCGGGTCGGCCTCATCGGCGAGTCGGGCTCCGGGAAGTCGCTGACGAGCCTCGCACTGCTCGGCCTGCTCCCGGACGACGCGCGCGTGGGCGGCTCGATCCGCCTGGCCGGTGTCGGATACGACCTCGTCGGGGCGCGCGAGCGCGACCTGGCCGCGGTGCGCGGCCGCGACGTCGCCATGGTCTTCCAGGAGCCGATGACGGCCCTCAACCCGACGATGCGCGTGGGGGACCAGGTGGCCGAGGTGATCACGGTCCACGCGGGCCGGACCGGGCCGGACCGGCGCGCCGCCCGCGCACGTGCCGTGGAGCTCCTCGACCAGGTGGGCCTGCCCGACCCCGGGGAGGCGGCGAAGGCATACCCCCACCAGCTGTCGGGCGGGCAGCGCCAGCGCGTCGTCCTCGCGATCGCCCTGGCCAACGACCCGGCGCTGCTCGTCTGCGACGAGCCGACCACGGCTCTCGACGTCACCGTCCAGGCGAGGGTCCTCGACCTCATCGTGAAGGGCGTGGCCGCGCGCGACGCCGCGATGCTCTTCATCACCCACGACCTCTCCGTCGTCGCGACCGTGTGCGAGCGCGTCCTCGTCATGTACGGCGGTCGCGTCGTCGAGGCCGGGCCCGTGACGGACGTCTTCCGACGGCCGCGCCACCGTTACACGCAGGGACTGCTCGCCGCGTCCGACCTCGACTCCGCCGCCCCGGGCGGTCGCCTGCCGACGATCCGGGGCACGGTCCCCTCGGCGGGGTCCTTCCCCGACGGCTGCGTCTTCCGCAGCCGGTGCGACCACGCGACCGACGAGTGCGCGACCGAGCCCCCGTGGACCGGCCCCGACCCGGGTGACGGGTTCGCCTGCCACCACCCCGCCGACGAGGAGCGTGCGTCATGACGACCCCCGCGATCAGCGTGCGCGACCTGCGCCGTGACTACCGGCGGCCACGATCCTCGCTGCGCAGCCCCGGGCCGGTCGTCGAGGCCCTCAAGGGCGTGTCGTTCGAGGTGGCGCCCGGGGAGCGCTTCGGCATCGTCGGCGAGTCCGGCTGCGGCAAGTCGACGCTCATGCGCCTGCTCGCCGGACTCGACCAGCCGACGAGCGGGGAGGTGCAGGTCGAGGGGCGCACCGTCTCCGGGCTACCCGAGAAGCAGCTCGGCTTCCTGCGCTCGAGCCTCCAGCTCGTCTTCCAGGACCCCATGGGCTCGCTCGACCCGAGGATGCGGGTCCGCAACATCATCGCGGAACCCCTGGTGGCCCAGGGTCTCCCGAACCGGAAGGCCCGCGTCGCCGAGCTGCTCGAGGCCGTCGGTCTCGGCCCCGAGGCGGGCGACCGCTTCCCCCACCAGTTCTCGGGCGGTCAGCGCCAGCGCATCTCGATCGCGCGGGCCCTCGCACCGAAGCCGTCCATCCTGCTCGCCGACGAGCCGGTCAGCGCCCTCGACGTGTCGGTGCGCGCGCAGGTGCTCAACCTCATCACCGACCTCGTCGGCGACCTCGGGCTCACCCTGGTCTTCGTCTCGCACGACCTGTCCGTCGTGCGTCACGTGTGCGAGCGGGTGGTGGTCATGTGCGACGGCGAGATCGTCGAGACCGGGCCGACGCAGCAGATCTTCGACGACCCCCAGCACCCCTACACCCAGCGCCTCCTGCGGGCGGCGCCCAGCATGCGCCGCGCCCTCGCCGGGGCCGGCGCGGCCGACCTCCTCGGAGACGCATCGTGACGACGTACACCCCTGAGCACCCTGCAGGCCTGCCCGTCGGCGACGGCTGGGTCGCCGTCGACGAGACGGCGACGGTGACCTTCCCCTTCACCGGTGAGGCAGTCGCGGAAGCGCCCGTCGGCACGAGCGACGTTGCCGCACGAGCGATTGCGTATGCCGCTGACGTCCGTGAGCAGATGGGCTCGCTCCCGTCGCACGTCCGCCGCGCCGCCCTCGCCGAGACGCACCGCATCCTGTCGGAGCGGCGCGACGACGTGGAGCGGCTCCTCGTGCTCGAGACCGGCAAGCCGCTCGTCGACTGCCGGGTCGAGGTCGACCGCACCCTGCTGACGCTGGTGACCGCCGCCGAGGAGGTCGCCCGTCTGCACGGCGAGACGGTGCCCCTCGACCTGCTGCCGAGCGGCGAGGGACTCATCGGCTTCTGGGTGCGCAAGCCCGTCGGGGTCGTCGTCGGGATCGCCGGCTTCAACTACCCCCTGCTCCTCGCAGTCCACAAGCTCGCTCCTGCCCTCGCGGCGGGCTGCCCGGTCGTCGTCAAACCGGCCCCGCAGACGCCGCTCGCGACGTTGTGGCTCGTGCACGTGCTGAGGGAGTCCCTGGCCGCGGCCGGCGGACCCCGGGCCGGCATCCAGCTCGTCACCGGCGGGGTGGAGGTCGGCGTCGCCCTGACGACCGACACGCGCGTCGCTGCGGTCTCGTTCACCGGCTCGGCCTCGGTCGGGCACCGGATCGCGCGAGATGCCGCGCCGACGAAGGTGCTCCTCGAGCTCGGCTCCAACGCGGCGCTCGTCGTGGCCGCCGACGCGGACCTCGACGCGGCCGCCGACGCCGTCGTGCGAGGTGGCTACTACGCGTCCGGCCAGGCCTGCATCAGCGTGCAGCGCGTCGTCGTCGTCGAGTCCGCACGGGAGGGCTTCCTCGCCGCCCTGTCGGCACGGATCGGCCAGGTCGTCGTCGGCGACCCGCGCGACGAGGCCACCCGCGTCTCGGCCCTCATCGACCCGAGGTCCACCGAGCGCGTCGTCGAGTGGGTGCGCGCGGCCCGCGACGCCGGGGGCACTCTCGTGCACGGAGGCGGCATACGGGACGGGGTCATCGAGCCCACGGTGCTGCTCGACGTCCCCGACGGGCAGCTCGCCTGGGACGAGGAGGTCTTCGGGCCGGTCGTCGTCGTGCGCTCGGTGCCCGACCTCGACGCCGCCATCGACGTCGTCAACCGCTCGCGCTACGGACTGCACGCGAGCGTCTTCACCGAGGGGCTCGGTTCGGCCTTCGCGGCGATCGACCGCATCGAGGCCGGCGGCGTCGTCGTCAACGAGGTGCCGGGCTTCCGGTCCGACGTCATGCCGTACGGCGGGGTCAAGGACAGCGGCGTGGGCCGCGAGGGGCCCCGTTTCGCCATCGAGGAGCTGACCGTGACCCGGATGGCGATCATCCGCCCGTCAGCACGCACGAGGAAGTGACCAGATGACCCAGACGACCGACACGACGACCGACACGACGACCGACACGACGACCGACCCGACCGGGCGCCCGGACTACTCGAGGATGTTCCGGCTCGACGGACGGCGCGCGGTCGTCGTCGGCGCCGGCAGCGGCATCGGCAGGGAGAGCGCCCTGGCGCTCGCCGCCCACGGCGCGGACGTCGTCTGTGCCGACCGCGACCTCGCCGCCGCCGAGGAGACGGTGGCCCTGGGAGCCGGCACGGAGGCGTACGAGCTCGACGTGACCGACGGCGACGCCGTGAGCCGCGCCGCAGCGGACCTGGGCGACGTCGACGTGCTCGTCTTCACCGCCGCCACCAACGTGCGGAAGCGGCTGCTCGACTACACACCCGAGGAGTTCGACCGGGTCGTCGGGCTCAACCTGCGCGCCTCCTTCGACCTCGTGCGGGCCTTCGGTGCGGGCATGGCCGAGCGGGGACGCGGGAGCATCGTCGGGTTCAGCTCCATCCGTGCGGTGACGGTCGAGCCGGGGCAGGGCGTCTACGCGGCCACCAAGGCCGGGCTCGTGCAGCTGCTGCGGACGGCGGCCGTCGAGCTGGGTCAGCAGGGCGTGCGCGTCAACGCCATCGCCCCCGGCATCGTCGACACACCCCTCACGGCGCAGATCCGCTCGGTACCGGAGTGGTCCGAGGCGTACGCGAGCAAGAGTGCCCTGGGACGCTGGTCACGGCCGGACGAGCTCGTCGGGGCCGTCGTCTACCTGGCCTCGGACGCGTCGTCGTTCGTCACCGGGAGCCAGCTCTTCGTCGACGGCGGCTGGACCGTCATCGACGGCCGGTACACGCCTCCGACCTGACGTGCTGTGAGGCTCCCGGCGGGCTCGGGGGCTGTGGACGACGCCGGTCGACTGTCACCGGTCGCGGCCATGCTCGTGGCATGCGCTTCGACGAGCTACCGCGAGACTGGGCCCAGCGACCCATCACCGACCCCGACGTCTTCGAGGGGGTCGTCGACCTCATCGTCACCGAGCAGACGAGGTCCGACGGAGCGACCTACCTGCTCCTAATGCACCCCAACGGGCGGCTGCTCCAGCCGATCTGCCTGCCCGACGAGCCGCGCCGCGTCGACGTCGGCCAGGTCCTCGAGGGAGTCGGCCTGCTGCTCGCCGAGGTGGCGCGCCATGACGTGCACGACGTCGTCATGGTGATCGCCCGCCCCGGCCGGGCCACGCCCACCCCGCGCGACCACGACCTGCGCGCAGCCTTCGAAGGCGCCTGCCGCACGGCTGGGTTCACCCTGCACGCCGTCGCGATCGCGGCCCCGGAAGCCGTTGCGGTGCTGCCGCCGCAGGGTGACTGCGCCGCGGCCTGAGACGGGCACGTAGGGCGCCACCTCGTGGGGAAGATGCCGTGGCGTTCCCTGCGTCGTCGGGGGTGGGCGAGGTAGCGTCCAAGCCGTGGTCGCGACCGCGCGACGCCCGACCCGTGGAGGACCGATGGCCCAGCAGGCCCACAGCAGTGGGAAGACCGTGACGCGCTCGTACCGCACCGGTGTCGGTGGCACCTGGTGGGCGGCTCTCGTCGTCGTGACCGTGCTGCTCGGCTTCCTCGGTCGTAGCGACAGCGGCTTCTGGAGCGGCTTCCTGTGGAGCATCGTCGGCTTCGTCGTGGGGTCGCTCGTCGCCATCGCGGTGGCCGGACGGCTCGTGCCGGCGCGCTCCGAGGACGAGGCGTTCGCCGATCTCGGCGCCGCGAGCGGTTCGGAGGTCACGCGATGAAGTGGCTGCTCCTCGTGCTGGCGTTCGTCCTCGGTGCGGCGATCACGTGGTTCCTCACCGTCAGGCGCGCGAGCCGGACGGTCCAGGCAGGCACGGGCGCGGGTGCATCGCCTGCCGCTGCAGCGAGCGAGCAGGCCGGCGCCGGCGTGCAGGCTGACGCCGACCCCACGGGGCCTGAGCTCACGCCGGTGGTCTCCCCGGGCGAGCCGGTGACGGGTGCCGTGGGCATCGCCGGAGGCGCCGACCTCGCCGCCGCGGCCGGTGCAGGGGCCATGGCCGCCGAGACGACCGAAGCCGCTCCGGATGCTGGTTCGCGGGACGAGGCGGACGACGTCGCCGCGGCCGCGGGGGCGGACGCCGACGAGGCGGATGACGCGGACGGGACCGGATTCGGTGGGGCCCACACGCCGCTCTCCGAGCCTCGAGGTGCGGCGGAGTCGTGGGACCGTGACGCACAGGACGAGGATGCGCTGCTGACCGAGGATTCGACGGAGCGGGACGAGGCCGCGCCTGTCGTCGACGCGACCCCGAACGGTGATGGGGTCGCAGACGCCGCGCCTGTCGTCGACGCGACCCCGAACGGTGACGTGGCCGGCGTCGGTGAGCCGGTCGTGGTGGCAGCACTCGACGAGGCGGTCGAGGCCGACGACGCGGCGTCCAGCGCGCACGAGGTGCCGGACGTGGGGCTGAGCCCCGAGGACGACCTCGACGCGGACGTGTCGGTGGAGCCGGCCGACGGCGTCGTGCCCGTCGCGGACGCGACCCCGAGTGGCGACGTGGCAGGCGTCGGCGGGTCGCGGGCACGGCCGACGCAGGGCGAGCTCACCTTCGACGAGCCCGAGGAGTCCGTCCCCCCGGAGGACCAACCCTGACCCGGCTCCCTCTCGCTCGCACGCGACCGCTGGGAAGGGGTCAGTGGTTGACGAGCACGCCCTTCGCCTCCCGCACCGTGACCGTCGTCGACGGGCCGGGAACGGTCACCGTCGAGGGGATCTCGTCCCAGGTCGACCCGTCGAGGCTGAAGTCGGCCCCGAACGTGGTGTCGACGCGAACGGGATACTCACCCTTGGCGCGATAGAGGTGCGTGATGTCTCCGTCCGGGTAGACACCACCGGTCGACGTGGTGGGGCCGGTGCTCGATCCGTCGCCGAAGACGTAGGTGAAACCGACCAGCTTCGGACGGATCTGGACCGGGATCCCTCGCAGCACGGACCGGTCGACCTCGCCCGGCTGGAAGCCCTGCGACGTCCAGTTCACCCGGTAGAAGGTGCGGAGGTTGACGAGGGTCGTGTTGCCGGCCGGCTGGCTGGAGATCTGCGGCTTCGACCACGGCGTCCGCATGAACGCTGCCTTGAGGTCAGCCATCGTCAACGTCGGCCGGGCGCCCGGTGCGACGTCGGACGCGCAGGTGAGGCCGCGGGCGCGCCAGGGCTCGGTCACCTCGCCGGCCGTCATGGTGCGTCGCCAGATACGAAGAAGGGGGCCGAGCTCGCCTTCAGGACAGTCGCGCAGCGCGTGAGCGCACGAAACCTGCTCGGTCATGGATTCCGGCTTTGCCTGTGGACAGTCATTGAGAGACACGTACTCGTACACGGGGGCATTCTTGGGCCTGTCAACGATCGGGCCGCCTTTATCCCCAGGGAACTGTTCGAGGGCCAGCACCTCATCTCGGGTCATCAGCCCGATTGTGACTGCGTCGGGATCGGTCTCGCACTCGTGAAAGATGTCAATCGTGCACGGCTGATCGTCCGCTGTAGCAGGCAGTGCCACTGCAAGCGGACTAGCCAACAAGGCCATCGCGCACGTCGGGATCCATCGCAAGGGCCTCACTTTGCGACCTGCAGTCGCTGGACCACCCAATGCTTGTCGAAGGTCAAGGTCGCGAGGAAGATGCCCTGCCCTTCCTTCGTCTGCTCCACCTTGTTGTCGCTTTGATCGATGACAGGTACGGAATGCTGCGTCACGAAGATCTGGACCACGGCCTTTGTCGGCGTGTAAGTGTTCGCTGGCGCCCCGTCGACGCTTATCGAGACGCCTTTGTGCCGGTGACCCTTGTCTTTTAGGTCCTTGGCACCAGCCAGAAATGCTGAGCACGTCTTGCAGTCGGCTCCCGCCAGCGCTGTCAGCGCCGTTGGGTCAGCGGTCGTGAAAGCTTGGTTGACCTGTTCCATGTAGAAGCGTGCGAAGGCCTCGGCCCCATCCTGTGTATGGGGGCGGGCGGCGGCGGGGATCTTGGCGATGACGGGGTCGACCGAGCCAGTTGGACTGGGTGCCGTCGACGTGGTGGTCGTGGGGGCTGCGGAGCTGGGGACGGCCGAGGTCGACGGGGGAGTCGTCACCGCGGGAGCCGGGTCGCCGCCCGTGCACGCACCGAGCGTCGCGAGCGCGACGGGGGCGACGGCATACGCCAGGAGCGAGCGGTGTCGGTGCGGGCGTGCGGCGGCGGTCATCGGCGTCCCCTGTCGATCGTCGATCATCGTGCGGTTGTGTCGTGTGAGGTGCGTTTCGCACCCTTCGTTCCTCGACGGCAACCTACGACGATCGTGCCGCACCCGCACGCCGAGGCCGATCCGTCATCCACAGGCACCCCGGGTGCGCAGTGCCCGGGTGCTCGGGTGACAATGGTGGCGATTCGCTGCCGTCAGGGGCCGTTCGACGCTGCGATTACTGGGGTCTCACCGGCGACACACCCACGAGTTCGGAGCATGGGCGACCGGCAGGTAACCTTTTCGCGGTCCTGCGCGCACCTCCACGCGCGCAGTAGCTATGCGCCCTAGAAGTGGGCGTGCAAGGGAGCCCCATGTCTCGCACCGACACCGTCGACGTCAAGCGTTGGCGCGCCAAGTACGCCCTCATAGAGCGTGCCGCTGAGGCGGACAAGGACGCCCAGGCCCTCTTCGCCGAGCTCGACTCCGAGCGGGGCGCCCGCAACGGCGAGCTGCGCGAGATCCTCGCCGACCTCGTGGCCTCCAGCGACCTCGTCGCCTTCAAGGAGGCGATGAACCAGTGGACCCGCAAGGACGGTCCCTACGTCGGCTTCGGCCCCATCGGCGGCCCGTGGCTCGCCTCGCTCGTGCGGCGTGCCGAGGAGGAGTACGCCGAGGTCGTCGGCCTGCTCAAGCTCACCCTCCAGACCCCGGCCTCCCCGCAGGACGCGGGCGACAAGCTCCAGGCGATGGAGGCCTTCCTCGCCCGCGGCGGCTCGCGCGGCCAGCGGGCCCCCGGACCCGGCCACACGGCATACGTCCTCTCGCTCTTCTGGTCCACGGACGACGGCGGCGAGTGGCCGCTCATGTGGGAGAACGCCCCGCACATGCTCCAGCGCCTCGGCTGGCTCGAGCGCGGTCTGAGCCACGCGGAGCGCTACGTCGCCTTCGCCGACCTCTGCGCGGCCCTGCGGCCCGAGGACCCGAAGTATGCCGCCCGCATCCTCTGGTACCTCAAGGAGACCGGGGCGTTCGTCGGCATCGCCCCCAAGGTGCTCGACGTGTGCGTCGAGGCGGCCGAGATCGCGGCCGACTTCCGCGCGTCGACCGGCTACGGCGACGCGAAGCGCGAGGACCGCGCCGCCGACCTCGCCCGCCAGCTGCGCGGCGAGGCCGACCACATCAGCGACAGCCTCATCGACCGGCTCTCCAGCGAGACGGGCCTCTACCTCGAGGCCCCGACGCTCGCGCTTCAGCAGCACGCGGGCGAGGACGCCGCCTACCGCTCCGACCTGTATGCCGCGTGGATCCTCGTCGGCGGCGCCGGCGCCCCCGGCTTCCGGCTCTGGGTCACCCCGTCGGGCGTCGCGTTCGGCCTGCACGGCGGCTGGGAGGGCGAGAGCGACCAGCAGCACCGCGAGGTCGGCACCATCGTCCAGGAGCACCTCCCGCGCGGCCTCAGCTTCCTGCGCGTCCACGAGGACGGCCGCACCGACCGGCTCGAGCCGGTCGGGCGCGAGTACCCCGGCGGCGAGGCCTTCGTCGGCCGGTGGTGGAAGGGTGAGGAGGCGGTCGGCCGTGCCGACTTCGCCGACGACGTCATCGCGACCGCCCGTGCCCTGACGCCGCTGCTGCGCTTCATGACCTCGAGCCAGCGCGGGCCCCTCGACGACCCCAGCCTCGAGCTGGCCTCCATGGTCGACCTCGACAGCGAGGTCGAGATCTTCAAGACCGAGAGGCCCTACCCGAGCGAGCGCGACGCCTGGCACCAGGAGCAGCGTCGCGTCTTCGCCGCCTGCCTGTCGCGTGAAGGCCTCGAGGCCTTCGACCTGCCGACCTTCAAGCGGATCGTGTCGACGCGTGGCTACGGCGACATCGGCGCCCAGTCCGTCCTCATCAGCAGCATCAACGCCCTCGACGCCGCCGGCATCGACGAGCTGCGCGTCATGGTGCGCGACCTGCTCTGGGGCGAGGGGCGCGACGAGGAGCGGATCAACCGCGTGCTCGGCTCCGATGACGTGCCGGTCCAAGGCTTCGGCGAGAGCGTCGTGCTCAAGCTCTTCTCGATCGCGCACCCCGAGCACTGGCTGCCGCTCTTCGCCCTCGGCGGCGACTCCGGCAAGATCGCGATGCTCGGCCGCCTCGGCGGACCGGCGCGCTGGACCGAGGGCAAGTCCCGCGGCCGCACGCACGTCGAGACCAACGCCCTGCTCAAGCAGACGCTCGACCCGCTGCTGCCGGACGACCCGTGGGGCCAGGCGCAGCTCGCCTACTGGCTCATGCGCCGCTCCGACAAGGCGCTCATGCCCGACCACGACGCCCTCGGCGAGGCCGCGCAGGAGCTGCTCATCGAGGAGGACTTCCTCCGCGAGATCCAGGGCCTGCTCGAGGAGAAGAAGCAGGTCATCTTCTACGGTCCCCCCGGCACCGGCAAGACCTACCTCGCGCAGCGGTTCGCGCAGGCGCTGCAGCCCGACCCGGCCAAGCGCGACATCGTCCAGTTCCACCCGAGCAGCAGCTACGAGGACTTCTTCGAGGGCTTCCGGCCGCAGATCGACCACCAGGGCCAGATGGTCTACGAGCTGCGCAAGGGTCCGCTCGCCCTCCTCGCCGAGGCGGCCGAGGCCGACCCGCTGACGCCGCACATCATGATCATCGACGAGATCAACCGCGCGAACCTCCCGCGCGTCTTCGGTGAGCTGCTCTTCCTGCTCGAGTACCGCTCGCACTCGGTCAAGACGAGCTACCGACCCGACGAGGGCTTCGAGCTGCCGCCCAACCTCTACTTCATCGGCACGATGAACACCGCCGACCGGTCCATCGCGCTCGTCGACGCGGCCCTGCGACGGCGCTTCGACTTCGTGCCGTTCATGCCGCACGACGGGCCGATGGAGGGTCTGCTGCGCCGGTGGCTCGAGGTCCACGACGGGCCGGTGTGGGTCGCCGAGCTCGTCGACCGCGTCAACGAGGACCTGCGCCGGGCGCTGCGCGGCCCGCACCTGCAGATCGGCCACAGCTACTTCATGCGCCCCGGACTCGACGGTGACGAGGCGACCCTGCGCCGCATCTGGGACTACAACGTCTACCCCTTCATCGAGGACCAGCTCTACGGTCGCGAGCACGAGCTGGCCCAGTTCCGCTGGGAGAACGTCCGAGCCCGCTACGGCCAGTTCGACCTGACGAGGCCGTGACGGTGGAGTCGACGCGCCGATGACCATCGAGCTGGCCCCGATCCCCGAGCACGGACGCTCGGGGCCGGTCCGGCTGTCCCGGGAGACCCGTGCGGCTCTCGTCGCAGCGGCGGGGGAGCGGCTCGTCATCCACGCGACCGCGGACCCCGACGTCGTCACGATCGGTGCGACGAGCTGGGTCGGCGCGCTCGCCGTCCCGGGCCTCGTCGTGCGGGTCACGCCGAAGGTGTCGGTCACCAACTTCTTCGCGATGCTCGGCGCGGGCGTCTCACCCGACGCGTTCGACCACGAGCACGTGACGTGGAGCGACACGGACGAGCTCATCGACGGCGTCGCCTACTTCGCGATCCGGCTCATCGACTCGGCGACGATGCGCGGCCTCGTGCACGGCTACGTCCCTCGTGAGGAGCGGATGCGCACCATCCGCGGGCGGCTGCTCGTCGAGGAGTTCGCGCGCCGGCCGTGGAGCGCCGCAGAGCCGCAGTGCCGCTTCGACGACTTCACCGCCGACATCGTCGAGAACCAGCTCTTCCGCTGCACCCTGCAGGCGATGCTGTCGTGGCCCCAGCTCGCGCCGCACGTCCGCCGCGAGGCCCTGCGTGTCCTCGGCCGCTTCGACGGCGTCGCCGACACACCGGCGACGAAGCACGCGGCGCCGCTGCCGATCACGCGGCTCAACGAGCACTACGAGGACGCGATGCGGCTCAGTCGCCTTGTCCTGCAGGCGATGTCGCTCAGCCATGAGGCCGGGGACCAGCAGGCCAACAGCCTCATGGTCGACATGGACGACCTCTTCCAGCGCTGGATCGCGCAGGAGCTCGACCTCCGGCTCGCCCCTCAGATGCGCATCGAGCGCGACGAGGACGTCTGGCTCGACGAGGGTCGTGCCGTCACGATGGCGCCCGACCTCGTCGTGCGCCGCGGCAGCGAGGTCGTCCTCGTCGGCGACGCGAAGTACTCGATGGGTGCGGACGGCTACATGGCGTCGCGCGACTACCTCGAGCTGATCGCGTACACGACCGCCATGGGCCTGCCGACCGGCCTGCTCATCCACTGCAACACCGACCGGGCTCCGGAGTCGGAGATCGTCATCCGCAACGCCGGCACGCGGATCCTCTGCCGCCCGATCCGCCTCGACGGTTCGTATGCCGCCGTGTGCCGCTCGCTCGACGCGCTCGCCGAGCTGGTGCGCGAGCTAGCCGAGACACCAGGGGAGCTCGAGGTCCCGACCCTCATCCGCTCGCGCCGCTGACCCCGCCGGAGAGCTGGCCGCTGTCCTCTACATCACACGCGATTGTGTAGCGCCTGTCAGGAAGCTGCTACTACGCTCTGTAGTACCGACAGAGAAGCTGCCGGAACACACACCGAGTTCTGGAGTTGAGTTCAATGAGCACCATCCCACGCGGAACGCACGCCCAAGGCGCCACGCCAGTCAGCGCGCACGACCCCACCCAGGGCGTCGTCACCTTCCAGGAGGAGGTGGTCCGTTCGGCCGTTGCTCGCAAGTTCCTCGCTGGTCTGCGCATCGTGCTCGGCTTCACCTTCCTCTGGCCCTTCATCGACAAGATGTTCGGTCTCGGCTACATGACCCCCACGGCGAGGGCCTGGATCAACGGCGGCACGCCCGCCCAAGGCTTCATGAAGAACGCCGAGGGCCCGTTCGCCTCCTTCTTCAAGAACATCGCCGGCCCGTGGGCCGACTGGCTGTTCATGGCCGGCCTCCTGGGCATCGGCATCGCCCTCCTTGCCGGCGCCGGCCTCAAGATCGCCGCCTGGACCGCCGGCCTCCTCCTCGCGCTGATGTACCTCGCCGAGTTCCCCCTCGGCACCACCGGCGCCTACACGAACCCGCTCATCGACAGCCACTGGATCGAGGCACTGGGCGTTGCGGTTCTCGCCACGACGCTCGCCGGGGACACCTGGGGCCTTGGCAAGTGGTGGGGCCGCCACGTCGGTAACGGCTTCCTTCGGTGAATGGGTCGGTGGCCGCGTTCCCTGACACGGTCACCAGCACGGGCCCTCGGGCCCGAGCAGCAAGGCGGTCCTCCTCGGAGGGCCGCCTTCTGTTGCGTGGCGTCAGTCCGGCGTGAAGGCGCAGAACTCGTTGCCGGCCGGGTCGACCATGACGGTCCAGCCGATGCCCCCGTCGCCCTTCTCGCGCACCGACGTCGCACCCGCGGCCACGAGGGTCCCGACGTCGTCGGTCGTGACGTCGACGTGGATGCGGTTCTTCGCCGTCTTGTCCTCGGGCACCGGCTGGAAGACGATCGACTCGAACGGCAGCCCGCTGATGCCCTCGACGTGGCTCCAACCCTCGTCGCGCACGGCCGTGCCGCCGAGGGTCTCGGCCCACCACTGCGCCACCCGGAGGGCGTCGCCCTCCTCGCCCGTGACGTCCCAGACGAGCTCGTAGACCGGGTCGACGACGGACTCGTCCCGGACGAAGACGCAGAACTCCTGACCGTCGGGGTCGAGCAACACGGTCCAGCGGGCCTGCTCGTCGTGGACCACGGCGCCGGCGTCCAGCGCCGGCTGGAGCGAGGCGGCCCGGACGTCGAGGTGCAGCCGGTTCTTGACCGTCTTGGGCTCGGGTACGCGGTTGACCCAGACCCTGACCTCCTCGCCGACGCGCAGGCACGAGTCCCCGTCCTCGTGCGGGTGGGACTCCCAGCCGAGCAAGGGTCCCCAGAACGCCGACAGGGCGTGCGGGTCGACGGCATCGATGCACAGGTCCTTGTACGTCGCGAGCGGCATGGACCGACCGTAGTCCCTTGCGCCGCCGTGCCGCCCGGCCTTCGCCGACCACGGGCAGACGTATGCCGTCCGGCCGAGGGGGCCGGACGGCATACGTCGTCGGGATGGTGCGGGAGACCGCTCAGCTCACGCGGAGCGTCACCGCCGTGGAGGTCGAGGGGACGTAGGCGCCGGAGCCGTTGTACGTCGCCTTGACCGAGTGCGTCCCGCGCGAGAGGACGGGGGCCCACAGGGTGGCCTTGCCCTTGCTCACCGTCGAGGTGCCCAGCACGCGCGAGCCGTCACGGAAGGTGACGGTGCCCGTGGCCGCGCTCGGCGACAGGGTCGCCGTCAGCACCGGTCGCCCGCCGTAGCGGTAGCCGGTGCTGCTCGACGAGACGCTCGTGCGGCTCGCCAGCCCCTTGACGGTCACCACGGCGGGGGCCGAGGTGCTGCCGGCGAGGTTCGCGTCACCGTTGTAGCGGGCGGTGAACGCGTGGGCGCCGCGGCCGAGGCTGCTGCTGAGGGGCAGGACCGCCTTGCCGCCGGTGACGGCCACCGTGCGCACGACCTTGCCGCTCAGGATGAACGTCACGGTGCCGGTCGCGGTGGACGGGGACACCGTCGCCGTGAGCGTCGTGTGCCCGCCGTAGGTGTAGCTCGACGGGCTCGCCGTGAGCTTCGTGGCCGACGTCGTGCGCACCGTGACGACCTTGGCCCGGGAGCCGTTGGTGTTGAGGTGGTGCAGCAGGAGCAGACCCTGCGGCTTGTCGACCGCGGCCGTGGCCTCGTCGCGCCGGACCTCGAGCTTCTCGCCGGGGAGGTCGGTGTTGAGGAGGGTGCCGTAGTCCCCGTAGGCCGACAGGCCGGGGGACGCGAGGCTGATCGTCATCGGCTTCGCGGCGGAGCCGACGGCGTCGACGGACGCGCCCTGGGCGTAGGAGCTGACCCAGTAGCGGACCTTCGGTGCGGAGCCCGTCACGAGGCCCGCGTCCTGGAGCACCTTGACCGAGACCGGCATGACGAGCGAGTCGCTGTTGAAGACGTTCGTGTCGAACGACCCGTCCACGCCGTTGACGAGCGCCTGGTCGAGCACGTCGCCGAAGCCGTCACCCGGTCGCAGGTCGACGAGCTCGGCCACGAAGTAGTCGTAGTCGTCGGTCGTCGAGAGCCGCGTGTTGTAGACGGCGGCGTCGGCCGTGCCGTCGGCGTTCGTGTCGAGGAAGACGTCGAACTCCGTGGACGTGGCCGGCGTGCGCCACGGGCCGTGGGTGCTGATCCCGAAGGTCAGCATCGCCTGGTCGAGGCTGGGCATGAGCGGCGCGTCGGTGGCCGCTCCGAGGTAACGCAGGTCGGCCCCACGGTCGTCGGCGGTCGCGTTGCAGTCGACGACGCGAGTGGCCGAGCAGTCCGCGCGGCGCGGGCTCGTGCCCTGCAGCTCGAACGTCGAGACCGTCGAGACGTACGACGTGCTGTCGCTGCCCTGGTCGATGCCGGTGCCCGTGAGCGGGAGCGTCGAGGTGGCGATGCCGGCCGGGAGGCCGGACTGCCTCGTCACCGTCGTGCTCGCGGGCGACGACATCGTCGACGCCGCGCGTGGCGCGGACCAGACCGGCACGCGCAGCGCGCCGCCCGACGTGCCCTGGGCAGGCTCGAGGACCATGCGGCCACTCGCGTCGGCGCGGTAGCTGCGCTGGATGCCGATCTCGAGCGGGTCGGCCTGGGTCGTCGGGTCGGCGACGGCCCGCAGCGCCGAGCGCGTGAACGTCGCCGTGACCGTGACGTCGACGGAGCCGTTGGCCGGGACGCGGACCTGCGACGGGCTGAACGAGTACGTCACACCCGGCGTCGGGTGAGCCGCGTCGTAGGACAGGACGTAGGCCGCCGACGTGACGGGGCGCTTGTTGACGATGCGCACGGTCTTCGTCAGGGTCTGCGTCGGAGCCGTCACCGCGACGGGACCGAACGAGACGCTGACGGCGCCCTTGTCGTCCGCGACGTATGCGAGCGTGCTCGTGCCGACGGCGGCGTCGGCCACGACGCGGCCGGCGCCCACGCGCTCGGGACCGTAGACGTCGCCCGTGTGGTCGGGACCGACGAAGACGTCCTGGGTCGCGGTGTTCATGATCGAGGCCTTGACCTCCTCGACCGTCCACGTCGGGTGAGAGCCGCGCACGAGCGCCGCCTCACCGGCCACGTGCGGCGAGGCCATCGAGGTGCCGCTCTCGGCGATGCCCTCGTTGCCCGTGCCGACGGCCGCGGAGAACGTCGTGACACCAGGGGCAGCGACGTCGGGCTTGACGCCACCGGCCACCCCGACGCCACGCGACGAGAAGCCGGCGAGCTGGTCGATGGCCTTGGGGTTGCGGATGGTGACACCGTTGCGGAGGTCGTTCGTCAGCGTGACGCGGACCTCGGTGGAGGCGTCGAGCTGGGCCTTGATGGCCACTGTCGCCTGGTTGACGGCGAGCATCGCGGGGATGACCGTGTCACCGGTGACTCCGGCCGAGAAGGCGTTGACGTCGCTGCCGTAGATGACGCCCACGGCGCCGGCATCCCTGGCGAGACCAGCGCGGTCCTTCGAGCCGCATCGGCGCCCGGTGCCGTCGAGCCACATCTGCATGACGACCTTGCCGGTGACCTTCGCCTGGTCGGCGACGGAGTAGGGCGAGCAGCCGTCGGTGTTGTTGCCGGCGCTGGGGTCCTGGGACCAGTCGCCGACGGTGACGACCGGGACGTTCGTCACGCCGGGCTGGCCGGCCCAGTCGTAGGCGACCGACTTGAGGGCGGCGAAGACGTTGTCCTGCGTGCCGTCGACGGTGTCGGCCGGCTCGATGCCGGCGGGGGAGTCGACCTTGAGGCCGTCGACGACGTCGTTGCCGTCGTCGGACGCGGCGACCGCGAGCACGCGCGGCGCGTCGCCCGGGGAGCCGCCGACCTCGTAGACGTCGCCGGAGTTGCCCATCGAGGCGACGACGACGGTCCCGAGCGCGGCCAGGTTGTTGGCGGCGACGGCGTCGGGGTCCTCGGGCGAGCCGTAGGAGCTGCCGAGCGACATGTTGACGACGTCGAGGCGGTCGGACAGGTCGCCGTCACCGTTGGGGTCGGCTGCCCAGTCGAGGGCCTCGCCGACGACGTTGGTGGAGCCGTCGCAGCCGAAGACCTTGAGGGCGTAGAGGCTCGCCTCGGGGGCGACGCCGGGGCCGATGTCGAGGCTGGCCGGGTCGATGTCCGAGCTGTAGCCGCCGGACCACGTCGTGCCGTCGGACGCGACGCCGAGACCGGCGGTCGTGCCGGCGACGTGCGAGCCGTGGCCGTTGCAGTCGAGCGGGTTGGGGTCAGGCTGCGGGTTCGGGTCGTAGGTGTCCGAGGCCGGGTCGGCGTTGTAGTCGTCTCCCGCGAAGTCGTAGCCGCCGACGACCTTGGCGGTCGGCGTGAAGGTGTTGGAGGCTCCCGCAGCCTCGAACGCGTCGACCGTGCCCGGGCCGCCGAAGTCGGCGTGGGTGTAGTCGATGCCGGTGTCGATGATGCCGACGCGGACGCCCTTGCCCGTCTGCGACATCGCCTGCCACACCTTGGGTGCGCCGATGAGCGGGACGGACGAGGAGTTGGTCGGCGCCTTGGGCGTCAGGCGGTGGATCGCCTTGACGCCGGGGATCGCCGCGAGGGCGCTGAGCTTCGCGGCGTCCGTGCGCACTGCGATGCCGGCGTATGCCGCGTGCACCTTGTAGAGCGTCCGTGCCTTCGTCGCCGTGGCGGCGAAGCGGGACTCGACCCCCTTTTGGGCGGCCTTGACCGTCGAGGTCTGGGTGCGCGCCGCGCTCTTGGCGGCGGCGAGACCGCGTCCGCGAGCCTGGCCGAACGCCGTCGTCGCGGGCGCGGCGTCGAGCTCGATCATGACGTCGACAGGCCCCGTGGCCTTGCGCAGGCCGGCGTCGACCTTGTCGCCGGACGCCACGCGCTGCGTGCCGAGCGCGAGGGAGCCGGCGCTCGTGAGGCCGTCGGGAACCGAGCGGTCGCTGCGGTGCTTGACGGACGGGTCAGGGCTCGCCGACACCGGCGTGGCCCCGAGGGTGGTGGCGGCCAGGGCCGCGATGGCACCTGCGCTCACCGAGCTCATCACGCCACGGCGCGAGCGCCATGGTCCCCGAGTGTTGTCGGACAACGGATCCTCCTTGCGTGGCTCCATTCGCACGCGACGCGTCAGCGCATCGCGTGCGCAGGGACGCTCGCCCCCGAACTTGCCTGCCACGCCGGATGCAACCTATCCCCGTTCGGGTCGTTCGTGCGCGTTCGGGAGAAACTGATTCGCGGGGTGTCGAGGGTGTCGGTGCCGGACGGCATACTCGGCGCCATGCAGCGCATCGACGGTCACCTCGTCCTGAGCCCCACGGACCTGACGAAGCACGTGGCCTGCGCGCACATAACGACGCTCGACCTCGAGGCCCTCGACGCCGGGAGCGGGACGCCTGCCCGGGCCAGCGGGGCCGACGACTCCCTCAACCTCGTCTTCGCCAAGGGCCTCGACCACGAGCGCGCCTACCTCGAGCGTCTCGTCGCCGAGGGCCGCGTGGTCGAGGACATCGCGGCCCTCGGCGTGCGCGGTGTGGAGGCGGAGGCGGCGACGCTCGACGCCATGCGCCGGGGGGTCGACGTCATCTACCAGGCGACCTTCTTCGACGGGCACTGGGTGGGCCTGGCCGACTTCCTCCTGCGCGTCGACGAGCCGAGCGACCTCGGCCCGTGGCGCTACGACATCGCCGACACCAAGCTCGCCCGCCGGCTCAAGGTGCCGGCGCTGCTCCAGATGGCGACGTATGCCGCCCGGCTCGAGGTGCTCCAGGGCGTGCCGCCGCAGTGGCTGACCGTCGTCACCGGCGACACCGAGTCGCACCCGTGGCGGCTCGTCGACGTGGCGCCCTACGCCCGCCGTCGACGTGCCGAGCTGCTCGACGCCATCGCCAACCCCCGCGAGACCGAGTCAGCGCGCGTCCAGCACTGCGGCCAGTGCCGGTGGAAGGAGCGGTGCGCCCAGGAGTGGCTCGACCGCGACGACCTCATCCAGGTCGCGGGCATGCGCGCCGACCACCGCGCCGCTCTCATCGACCTCGGCATCCCGACCCTGCGCTCGCTCGCCGAGTCCAGCGAGGAGCGGCTGGCCCCGGCCCTGTCGACCGCGAGCCGACGGCGCCTGCTCCAGCAGGCCCGGCTCCAGCTCGCCGAGCGTGAGACCGGACAGGCCCAGTACGAGCTGCTCGACCCGGAGCCCGCCCGAGGGCTGCAGATGCTGCCCGAGCCCGACGAGGGCGACGTCTACCTCGACTTCGAGGGCGACCCGTGGGCCGAGGGCGGCGCGGGACGCGAGTACCTCGCCGGCATCTGGACGCGGCAGGGGGAGTTCGTCGAGTTCTGGGCCCACGACTTCGCCGAGGAGGGGCGCCTGACCACCGACCTCGTCGACTGGCTGACCGAGCGGTGGCAGCGATTCCCCGACCTCCACGTCTACCACTACGCCCCCTACGAGACCACGGCCCTCAAGCGGCTCGTCGGGCAGCACGCGACCCGCGAGGCCGAGCTCGACCAGCTGCTGCGCCACGAGGTCTTCGTCGACCTCTACGCCGTCGTGCGCCAGGGCGTGCGCATCAGCAAGGGCTCCTACTCCATCAAGAAGCTCGAGGAGTTCTACTGGGGTCACACGCGATCCGCCGACGGGGCCGGAGTCGCCGACGGCCTGTCGTCCGTCGTCGAGTACGAACGCTGGCTCGCCGGTCGCGACGACGGGTCGGCAGACCAGGCGATCCTCGACGACATCCGGCGCTACAACGAGGAGGACGTCCGCTCGACGCTCGCGCTGCACGAGTGGCTCGAGGAGCGGCGCACCGAGCTCGCGCGCACGGGGCACACCCTGAGCCGGCCGGTGCCGGAGCAGCTGCGCGAGATCGGTGACGAGGAGCGCGCCGAGATCGCGCTCTCCGAGCGGCTCGTCGCCGACGAACACCCGCTCCTCGCCGGGCTCGTCGGGTGGCACCGGCGCGAGAAGCGACCCGAGTGGTGGGACTTCTTCCGCTACAAGGAGCTCGAGACGGCCGAGCTCGTCGAGGACGGCACCGCCATCGGTGACCTCGGCGAGCCCCGCGAGATGCGGATCGTCAAGCTCTCCAAGGTCTGGCGCTACCCCTTCCCGCCGCAGGACTGCAAGGTGTCGGTCGGCAAGTACGTCCCCGACGTCGACACCCACGCGCCCGTCGGCAAGGTCGTCGACCTCGACCCGGTCGAGGGCTGGGTCGAGCTGTCGATGAAGAAGTCGCTCGAGCCGCCACGCCCGCGCGGGCTCGGTGGCCCCGGCCCGGTCATGGACCAGGCGCTGCGGGCCAGCATCGCCCGCACCGGCGAGCTCGCCCTGGCCGGCGGCACCAACCTCGCGACGCGGCTCGTCGACCGGGTCGTCCCGGCCCCGGAGGTCCTCGCCGCCCGGGGCGGCGAGTCGCCGAAGGACGTCGTCGTCCGCGTCGGTCGCGGCCTGGCGGGTGAGGTGCTGGCGGTGCAGGGCCCCCCGGGCACCGGCAAGACGTATGCAGGGTCGGCCCTGATCCGCGAGCTGCTCGATGCCGGTCTGCGCGTGGGCGTCACCGCACAGTCGCATGCCGTCGTGCTCAACCTCCTCGACGAGGTGGCGCGGCCCGCCTGGCACAAGGACGGCACCAACGTCGAGGAGGGCGACGAGCCCGACGACCCCGACGCCCTGATCCGTCACACCTCCGACAACGCCGCCATCGCGGCCGCTCTCGCGAGCGGGGACGCGGCGCTCGTGGGGGGCACGGCCTGGCTGTGGTCGCGTGAGGACATGGTCGACGCCGTCGACGTGCTCGTCATCGACGAGGCAGGTCAGTTCTCGCTCGCCAACGCCGTGGCCGTGGCCCCGGCGGCCCGCTCGCTCGTCCTGCTCGGTGACCCGCAGCAGCTGACGCAGCCCACCAAGGCCGTCCACCCCTACGGGTCCGGCGTCTCGGCCCTCGACCACCTCCGCACCGACGACGACGGGCTCGTCCACGACGTCATCCCGGACGACCGTGGCGTCTTCCTGGACCGCACGCACCGGATGCACCCGAGCCTGACGGCGTTCGTGTCGCAGCTCGCCTACGAGGGCCGGCTCGAGTCGGCGCCGGGGCGCGAGCGGCTCCGCATCGAGGCGCCGGGTGCCCTGTCGGGCGACGGTCTGCGCTGGGTCCCCGTCGAGCACGAGGCCCTGTGCGAGCAGTCGAGCCGCCAGGAGGCCGGAGTCGTGCGCGCCCTCGTCGACGACCTGCTCCGCGGCAGCTGGACCACCGCAGAAGGCGACTCACGCCCGATCGGTCTCGCCGACATCCTCGTCGTCGCGCCCTACAACGCGCACGTCGCGACGCTCGCGGCCGAGCTGCCCGACGGCGCCCGCGTCGGCACCGTCGACAAGTTCCAGGGCCAGCAGGGTGCCGTCGTCATCTACTCGATGGCGAGCACCACGGCTGCGCTCGCCCCCCGCGGCGTCTCGTTCCTCTACGACCTGCACCGGCTCAACGTCGCGATCTCCCGGGCCCGGGCGATGGCCGTCATCGTCGGCAGTCCGCTGCTCACCGACGCCGAGGTCCACACGCCGGAGGAGCTGCGGGCCGTCAACGCGCTGTGCCGCTTCGTCGACGAGGCCAAGACGGTCTGACCCGCGACGCCGTCGTCATCGCCGGCCCGCTGCGGTCCGGGCCGTCAGATCCGAGCCGTCAGGCGCGGCGTGGGAGCGTGGCCAGGTCCTTCTCGACGACCTCGCGGTCCTCCGGGTCGTCCATCGTGGCCAGCACGTCACGGGCCTCCGCCTCGAAGCGCTCGGCCGCGTCGAAGTCCCCGCTGACCGCGGCTGCCCGCGCGGACGCCTCCAGCGCAGCCGCGAGGTCCCAGGGCTCGCCGGCCCCGCTCCGCGCGATCGTGACGTACCGGCCCGCGTGGTACGCCGCGGCGTCGGGTTGCCCGAGCACTGCGTGCACACGGGAGACGAGCCAGTGACCACGGCCCAGGTTCTCCGGCTGCACCCCCTCGAACCTGCCCCAGTGGTACATCGACGCGTGCGCGCGGGCGAGCATCTCGTCGTCGTCCTCCCGTGACCGGTCGGTCTGCTCGAGCAGATCCCACGTCGCGTTGTAGAGGTCCACGCCGAGGCGGCGGTGGTCGATCTCGCTCATGGCCGCAACCTAGTCCCGTGCCCGTCGTCGCGGCGAGACCCGACGTGCGTCAGGCGCCGTGCGCGGCGACGTCCCAGAGGCGTCCCTCACCGCGGATGCCCGGCAGGGCCTCCCGGATGGACCGCTCGGCGAGCTCGGGTGCGACGCCGAGGTCGACGGCATACCGCAGCGCGACGGCCGGGGTGCGCTGGACACCCTGGCGGCAGTGCACGAGCACCCGCTTGCCCTCGGCGCGGAACTGTCGCAGCGCTGACGAGGCGTCGTCGAGGACGAAGTCGAGGTGGGGGTTGCTCTCCTCCTGCTCCTCGTCGTTGATCCAGAACTCGATGTGGTCGCGGGCGGTCATGCCGGCGGCGGGGATGTCCTCCAGGCCGAGCGCACACAGCGAGACGATCGCCTGCACGTCGAGCTCGCGCACGCGTGCGAGATCGCTGATGGTGCCCAGCACGATGTCGGGGTCGATCGGGTGCGGGATGCCCAGCGTCGGGATCTGCGCGTCGCCCATCGAGACGACCGACGGCCATTCACCGACTCGACGCCCACCTTCCGAGGTCGACACGGCGAGCTCGACGAGGTCGTGGGCGCGCAGACCCGGCCACCCGTGCACCATGCGACGCCACTGGGTGGGCACGGCGGACGCGCCGTAGCGGGCGCCGAGCAGCGAGCCGGCGATGGCCGCGACGGTGTCGGTGTCGTTGCCGGCTCGGACGGCCGCCTGCAGTCCCCGCTGCAGGTGCATCGCCGACCCGTCGCCGCGGTCGGTGGTCGTGATCGCGGCCCACGCGTCCTGCAGCGCGGTCACCGTGAACCCGTTGTTGCCGAACTGTCCCGGCTCGGCGCCGGTCGCGGCCTCGATCCAGTCACCCCACCGCCCGGTGTTCGCGGCGCTCACGAGGTCGAGACCGGCCGCGAGGTCGAGACGTCCCTCGGTGACGGCGACCCGGATCGCCTCGGACCACAGCACCGCCGAGTCGCCGGCGAGCGGGTCGGCGTGGGTGAGCAGGGCGATGGCGCGTGCGGCGCGCGCCGTCGCGTCACGGTCGTCGAGAGCCGACAGGCCGACGATGGGCGTCCGCATCAGCGCGCCGTTGCCGGCGGTCAGCCCCGTGCGGGCGTGCAGCGCCTCGCTCGCCCGGGTCAGGCGCTCGTGCGAGGCGCCGGAGAGCTCCTTGGCCTCGGTCAGCACCGAGCGCGTCTGGATCCCGACGTCCGTTGCGCCACCGTCGAGCCACGCCGTGAACGCGTCGGCCACGCCGTCGAGTCCCTCGGCGGAGGTGAGGTCGATGCCCTGGGCGGCGATGCGCGCCACGCAGAGCGTCATCTGGGTGTCGTCGCTCCACTCGCCGGGCTCGTACGGCCCGAGGCCACCACCTTTCATGACGGCCTCGCCGACCGGGGGAGCGGCCATCTCGTAGGGCACACCGAGAGCGTCTCCGCAGGCCTCGCCGAGCAGCACCCCCGCCGCGCGATCGACGGCGATGGGGCGGATCGACACGACGGCTCCTCGGTGACGCTGGGGTGGGTGGGGATGCTCCGGGAAGAAACTACCGCCCGCGCGGGGCCGGCCCGAGGCCCGGTCCAACCCTCGACGCCGGCTCCGGCAGCGTGTGACCGACGCCGTAGGCTTCTCGCGTGCTCCAACCCCTGACCGTCGTGCTCCTCGTCGCGAGCGGACTGCTCGGCCTGCTGGCCGCCCACCACCTGCTCCGGGGCCGTCTCGTCGACGACCCGCTCATCATCGTCGGCGCCGCCATCGAGGTGGCCCTCCTCGTGCAGCTCGTCGTGGGACTCACCAAGGCGTCCGCGATCGGCGACGGCGCCGAGCGGGCCACCTTCATCGCCTACCTCTTCACCGTCCTGCTCGTCATCCCCGCGACGATCGTGATCGCCGTCAAGGAGAAGACGCAGTGGGCCATGGCCGTCGTGCTCGGAGGGGCCCTCGTCGTGGCGATCCTCGTCGCCCGCCTGCAGCAGGTCTGGACCCTCAATGTCTGAGCCGACCCCCACCCCGCAGACCCCTGCCCCGGAGACCCCGGGCCCGGAGACCGCTGAGCGACCCCACACCGGGCACGGCTTCGGTCGCGTGCTCGTCGCCGTCTACGGCCTGCTCGCCCTCGCCGCCACCGGCCGGTCGATCCTGCAGATCACGGAGTACTTCGACCGGGCGCCGGTCCCGTTCCTGCTGTCCGCGCTCGCCGCGCTCATCTACCTCGTCGCGACCATCGGCCTGGCCCGCGGTGACCGCGCCTCCGTGCGACTTGCGACGGTGGCCCTGACCGTCGAGCTCGTCGGGGTGCTCGCGGTGGGCGCATGGAGCGTCAGGCAGCCGGCCGCCTTCCCCGAGAAGACCGTCTGGTCCCACTTCGGGGCGGGCTACGGCTACGTGCCCCTCGTGCTGCCGCTCGTCGGCCTGTGGTGGATCCGCCGCACGGCCCGCGCGAGTGCCGCGTCCGACGCCGAGGTGGCGCGGTCGGCGGAGTGACGCGCCGCCGATAGGGTTGCCGCCATGACCGAGCAGACCCCTGCCCCTGCGCCGACCCCGCACGCGACACCCGTCGCCGGCCCGCTCACCGTGCGCGAGATCAGCGCAGACGAGGCTGTCGAGACACTCCTCGAGCTCGGCGGCAGCTTCCTCCAGACGCCCGCCTGGGGCCGGGCGAAGGCGGGCTGGCGGCGCACGCACCTCGGCTGGTTCGACGCCTCCGGTGCCCGGGTCGGCGCGGGCCTCGCGCTCTCGCGCACCATCCCGCGCCTCTCCCGCTCCTACGCCTACCTGCCCGAGGGGCCCGGACTGCCGTGGGACGTCGTGGCGACCGACCCGGCCGCGTGGCTCGACCCGCTCGTCGCCTGGGCCAAGGCCAACAAGGCGTTCGCGCTCCGACTCGGCTACCCCGTGGTCTCCCGCATCTGGGACCGCGAGCCGGTCAAGAAGCAGGTCGTCGACAACGGTCTGCTCAGCTTCACGAGCCTGCCCACGGCCGTCGACAACCCGGCCGCACGCACCCTCGAGGCCTGGCTCGACCGCAACCACTGGCTCCCGCTGGGCGCCGACGGCGTCGCCGTGGGCCAGCCCCGTCTGCTCTGCATCGTCGACCTCCGGGGCCGCTCCGACGCCGAGCTGCTCAAGGGCATGAACCAGCAGTGGCGTCGCAACGTCAAGAAGGCCGAGAAGGCCGGCGTCCAGGTGCGTGCCGTCGGGCCCGAGGGTCTCGACACCTTCCACGCGCTCTATGTCGAGTCGGCCGAGCGCGACAACTTCCTGCCCCGCCCCAAGGCGTACTTCGACGTCATGGCGCGCTCGTTCGCGTCCGACGGCTCAGGCGACTCCGACGGACCTGTGTCGGCGCGCTTCTACGAGGCCCACGTCGACGGTGACGTGCTCGCCTCGGCGCTGATGATCCGTTTCGGCCGCACGTTCTCCTACCTCTACGGCGGCTCGACCGAGCGCAACCGCGATGCCCGAGCCTCCAACGCCCTGCAGTGGCAGGCGATGCGTGACGCAGCCGCGGCGGGCTGTGAGGCCTACGACTTCCGCGGCTTCAACACCTCCCTCGGTGCGACGAGCCCGCTCACCGGTCTGCTGCTCTTCAAGCTCGGGGCCGGGGCCGACGTCGTCGAGATGGTGGGGGAGCGCGAGCTCGTCATCAGCAGGTTCTGGCACCTCGCCTTCGAGAAGGCCATGGCTGCCCGGATCGCGATCAACAAGCGCCGCAAGGCCGCTCGCGCCTCGGCCGACGCCGCCGACATCTGAACGGACCGTGGCGGAGACCCGGTTGACGGCGGCTCAGCGGCGCTGGATGTCGAAGTACGGGCTGATGTAGCACGTGGCGTAGCCCTGCCCCTGCTGCGCCGTGACGACGATCCCGTCGACGAGCACCCGGCACGACACGGCGCCGCGGGCGCCTGACCCCGTCGGGTCGCTCGTGCGCACCCGGAGGCTGAAGTAGTCGTTGCTCGTGGCCCCCGGCTTGACGGGCACCTCGAAGCCGAGGGGCGCGGCCTGAGCGGGGTAGTCGTAGCGCTGGTGCGTCGCGTCCGACAGGGACACCTCGATGCGAGCGCCCTTCTCGGCGTACGCCTCGAAGCGGATCGTCCGCGCGTCCGCGGGGACGGGCGTCACGGGGACGGCCGGGACCGGGAGGAGCGTGGGCGGCGACGTCATGGCGCCGCGGGTCGGGGTGGTCGGCCTCGTGGTCGCACCGGGGACCGACCGGGTCGGGCTGACGCCGGGCACGACGGGGGTGATCGTGGGGACCTGGAAGGTGCGGGTGACGACGGGACGGTTGCGGGTCACGCTGATGGCGGGTCGGGCGACCGGGTCGAGGTCGTCGACGAGGCTCGTCGCCGCCCAGAAGCCGAGGGGGACGAGCAGCCCCACCACGACCGCCACGACGTGCCACGCCTGGAGTCGGCCGCCGAGCGACCGTCCCGCGACGCCCGGGAGGGTGACGGTGCGCAGGCGCTCGGTCACGGCCGGCGAGGTCGGTGGGGGAGGCGGGGGTGGCGGCGCCGCGAGGGGTGGCCCCGCCTTCTGCGGCACCCAGCTCGTCGCCGCCGGCCGCTCCCGGCCGAAGCTCGTGTCGTATGCCGTCACATCCGAGGGCGCCGACGCGTCGGCGGGCAGGTCGGCCGGGTCCAGCGACCCGGCCGGGTCGCCGGTGTCGGTGCTGAGGCCCCCGTCAGCGGCGTCGGTCCGCTCGGGCGCGACATCTCCTGTCGTGTCGCGCGTCGGGTCGGGCTGGTAGGGCGGAATCTCAGACACGGGGTCCCCTCGTCTCGTGCGTGCGACTGCTCAATGTAGTGCGGCCCGGCGTCGGACCCGGCCATGTCAGAGTTTCGGGCTGCACGTCGCGTGGCTGGTCGACGTGGAGACGGCGACGAGGAGGTCGTCGGCGTAGACGCGGCACTGCACGGTGCCCGAGCCGACGACGACGGAGACGGACAGATCCTTCGGGTGCGTGTCCAGATGGATCTCGAAGGCTGTCGGGAGCGGGCCGTACGACGAGTCCAGCGTGACGTCTCCGACCGTGGTGTCGACCTGCGCCTCGATCGGGTCACCGTCGAGTCCCGTCGTCGACACGACCTCGACCCGCAGGAGCGAGGCGTCGACGGGAACGCGTCGGACCTGCGGCGTGCCGGTCAGGACCTCGGCGAAGCCGGTGGGGTCGGTGATGGGTTCGACCCAGACCCCCTCCACGGATCCGGGGACCTCACCGTTGCCGTCGATCGTGCCGTTGCAGTCGGAGACGCCGGGGCCCGCGCCCGTGTCGTAGGACCAGCAGCCGTCGACCTCGGTCGCGTCGGTGTGGTTCGAGATGCCGAGCAGCAGCGGCGGGACGAGGAAGAGTGCGACCCAGCCCGGCAGGCGCCGTCGTGGCGGTTGCCGAACCGGCGCGGACGCGAGGACGGGCGGCACGGGCGTCTGCCACGAGGGTGGCGTGGGCGAGGACCGCGGTGCCCAGGCCTCCGGTGGCATCGACGTGCCGGAGGGGGCGGGGTCTGCGCTCGGCCGGTCGTCCGGGAAGGACACGTGGCGGTCCCGCTGAGGGTCCGGGAGGGCCGGGCGCGTGCGGTCGGGCTCGGACAACGATGCCTCGCTTCAGACGGGTGGGACCCCGGTGGGTCCTCGGTGCCGGGGTCGTCGCACCTCAGACCGTGCGCAGGCCCGGCGCGTTCCGTGCTTCGGTCCACTCGGACCGCGGGCGATGGTGCGGGCTCAGCGCACGCGGCTCCACGTCGAGTCGGTGACCTTGCAGTCGACGGACCGGGTGCCGACCGCGGTCGCCAGCACGGTGTCGCCGACCGAGATGGTGCATCGCATCGGCTGGCTCCCCCGGTAGCCGTAGTCGTCGGCCGACACCGAGAGGTAGGCGTCGTCGGTGGCGACCGGCACGTCCACGGCATACGGCAGCACCCGGTTGCTGAGGTTGCTCGTCCCGTCGGGGGTGAAGAGGCGTACGTCCGCGGTGCGGCCGGGCCCCTGCAGCTCGACACGCACCGACGTCACGGTCGCCGGCACCTCCGCGACGGAGGACGCCGGCACGGAGACCTCGGTGGCGACGAGGGGACGGTCGGCCGGGTCGGAGGAGTCCGCGCCGTCACCGTCATCGCCACCGACGAGGCGGCTCAGCGCGAACCCGACGACCACGGGTAGCAGCACGAGGGCCCCGACGACGAGGATGACGCCGCGCGCGACGCCGGACGTCCTACGGCCCGAGGGACGGGCAGGTGGGGTGGAGGACGGCGAACCACCCTGACCCGAGGGGCTGCCCACTTGCGGCGCAGTCTTCGGGCGAGACGCTGCGGAGCCGGCGCGGCCCTTGGTGCGGCTACGCCTGCGGGTGCCCCGCGCGGGCTTCGGGGGCGGCGTGGCCGCGGGGTCGTCGAACGCCGAGAACCGGTCGGAGGTCGGGTCCGGCATCGGCGCGGACGACGGTGCAGGCGGGATCGCAGACCCTGACGGCGCAGGCGGGATCGCCGATCCCGAGGACGCAGGCTGCAGGACCGAGCCGTAGTCGTCGGCGAGCGGGTCCGAGCTGATCGGGTCGACGGTGGCCGACGACGGGTCGGTCGGAGGATGGTTGGTCACGGCGGAGCCCCTGTTCGTGGTGACGGTCCGCCCATCCAACCACCGGGCCCACCCCGCGTGGTGGCCTGGTCAGTCGGCGCCGGGCCTCCAGCCGCCGACCCTGATCTCCGTGCCGTCGACGATGTCGACGGACGAGGTCGGGTCGAGCGGCACGGCCACGGGTGACGACCCCTCGGTGACGACGATCGTCATCGACGCGGTCTGCTCGACACCGGCGGCAGCGAGGTCACCCCGCCACCCGAGGTCGACGTGGGCGGTGTCGCCGGGGTCGAGGGGCACGGTCTGCGCGCTCGCCGTCTCGGAGTCGTGCATGCGACCGCGAGGGTTGGCGAAGACCGTCCCGGACGATCCGCGCGCGGAGACCACCGCGTACCCGGTGAGCACGCACGGCACCCGGCCGGCATTCGTGACGCGCACGCGCATCTGGCGGTACCCCAGTGCGGGGTCGACCGGGCTCGCCGCGACGTCGAGCCGGCTCGGCTGGCACGGCCCGTCCGGGAAGAGTGGCGCCGCGTCGAGGTCGCCTCCCGGTGCGCTGGGGCTCCCTCTCGGCGGCAGCGCGAGCGGTGGCTCGGTGGGCAGCACCGTCGGCGTCTGCCCGGTCGGTGGCTCGGTGGCCGGTGGGGCGGTCGCGTCGAGGGTGGGCTCGGGCGGCGGGCTCGCGCAGCCGGCGACGAGGACGGCGACGAACGTGAGGGCTGCCGCGGCCGCGAGGGATCCGGTCCGCGTCCTTGTTGCCGCCCCGTCCACGCCCGTCGCTCCCATGCCTCCACGCTAGGCGAGGGCCGGGCTGTATCGAACCGGTCCCACGAGTCCTCGACGAGGTCCTCACCGTCACCACACAGCCGGAGGCCGGGATATCCGTTCGGAGCCGGCCTCGTGGCCCGCCTATCCTGTCGAGCATGTCCGACGAGCCTGCGACCGCACGCGCGCGCTCGCGGCCACCCCGTCGGAGAGGACGCCGACGCCCGGCCGGCGCGGAGCCGACGCCGTCGACGTCTGCAGCCCCGGGAACGGCTGCTCCCCAGGCATCCGGCGATCGCCATGACCGGCCCGACCGCCCCGACCGGCCCGACGACCGGGGGAGGCGCGACCACGGCCGTGCCGGGGCCCCTCGCCGCCAGGGCGGCCGCACCCTGACACCCGAGCAGAGGGAGGCCCGGCGCGCTGCGCGCGCCGCCACGGTCCCTCCCATCACCTATCCCGAGCACCTGCCCGTCGTCGAGCGGCGCGACGACATCGCCGCGGCCATCCGGGACCACCAGGTCGTTGTCATCGCGGGTGAGACCGGGTCGGGCAAGACGACCCAGATCCCGAAGATCTGCCTCGAGCTCGGGCGCGGGCTCGACGGGGTCATCGGGCACACCCAACCCCGGCGCATCGCTGCCCGAGCGGTCGCCGAGCGGCTCTCCGAGGAGCTCGCCGTCGAGCTCGGCACCGCCGTCGGCTACCAGGTGCGCTTCACCGACCAGAGCAGCCGCGACACCCTCGTCAAGGTCATGACCGACGGCATCCTGCTCGCCGAGATGCAGCGCGACCGCGAGCTGCGCCGCTACGACACGATCATCATCGACGAGGCCCACGAGCGCAGCCTCAACATCGACTTCATCCTCGGCTACCTCAAGCAGCTGCTGCCTCGGCGCCCCGACCTCAAGGTGATCATCACCTCGGCGACGATCGACCCCCAGCGGTTCGCCGAGCACTTCGCAGACCCGACCACGGGCGAGCCGGCGCCGATCATCGAGGTGTCCGGCCGCACCTTCCCCGTCGAGATCCGCTACCGCCCCCTCGTCGACCCCGACCGCCCCGACGCGGAGGAGCGCGACATGGTGACCGGAGTCTGCGAGGCGGTCGAGGAGCTGTGGACCGAGCGACACACCGGCACGAGCAGCGACATCCTCGTCTTCTTCTCCGGCGAGCGGGAGATCCGCGACGCGGCCGACGCCCTCAACGGGATGAAGCTGCCGGTCACCGAGGTCGTCCCGCTCTACGGGCGGCTCTCGGCGGCCGAGCAGCACCGCGTCTTCTCCTCGCACACCGGCCGGCGGATCGTCCTGGCCACCAACGTCGCCGAGACCTCCCTGACGGTCCCGGGCATCCGCTACGTCATCGACACCGGCACGGCGCGCATCAGTCGTTACAGCCAGCGCACCAAGGTCCAGCGCCTTCCCATCGAGCCGGTCAGCCAGGCGTCGGCCAACCAGCGCTCGGGTCGCTGCGGCCGCGTCTCCGACGGCATCGCGATCCGCCTCTACTCCGAGGACGACTACGACAGCCGTCCCGAGTTCACCGACCCCGAGATCCTGCGCACCAACCTCGCGTCCGTCATCCTCCAGATGACGAGCCTCGGGCTCGGCGACATCGCGCGCTTCCCCTTCGTCGACCCGCCCGACAGCCGCCAGATCACCGACGGCGTCCGGCTGCTCGAGGAGCTCCAGGCCTTCTCGCCCGAGGACGACGAACCCGCCGCCGCGCGGGGGAGGCGACGTCCGGGACGTCGCCTGACGGCATACGGCCGCACCATCGCGGCGCTCCCGATCGACCCGCGCCACGCCCGCATGGTCATCGAGGCCGACCGGCGCGGCGTGCTCCGCGAGGTGCTCGTCATCGTCGCCGCGCTCTCGATCCAGGACCCGCGCGAGCGCCCCCAGGACAAGCAGGAGCTCGCGAACGCCTCGCACAAGCGCTTCGCCGACGAGACGAGCGACTTCGTCACGTGGCTCAACCTCTGGGCCTACCTCAAGGAGCAGCAGCACGAGCTGAGCAGCAGCGCCTTCCGACGGATGTGCAAGGCCGAGTTCCTCCACTACCTGCGCATCCGGGAGTGGCAGGACCTCCACAGCCAGGTCAAGCAGGCCGCCAAGCAGGCCGGTCTGGACCTCGGCCGGGGGAGCACCCACGTGGCGCAGGGCGAGATCGACGTCGACGCGATCCACCAGTCGCTGCTCGCCGGCCTCCTCTCGCACGTCGGCGTCCGTGACGAGCAGAAGCGGGAGTATGCCGGTGCGCGCGGCACGAGGTTCGGCATCAGCCCCGGGTCGGCGCTCTTCCGCAAGCAGCCCCAGTTCGTCATGGCCGAGGAGCTCGTCGAGACGAGCCGCCTGTGGGCGCGGGTCAACGCCCGCATCGACCCCGTGTGGGCCGAGCAGCTGGGCGAGCACCTCGTCAAGCGGCAGTACTCCGAGCCGCGCTGGTCGGGCAAGCGTGGCTCGGCCGTCGCGACCGAGCGGGTCACGCTCTACGGCGTCCCGCTCGTCGTCGGGCGGGTCGTCGGGCTGGGCAAGGTCGACCCCGAGCTCGCGCGCGACCTCTTCGTCCGGCACGCCCTCGTCGAGGGCGACTGGCACACCGAGCACGCCTTCCTGCGCGAGAACGCCGCGCTCGTCGAGCGGCTCGGCGAGCTCGAGGCCCGCACCCGACGCCGCGACATCGTCGTCGACGACAGCACGCTGATCGCCTTCTACGACAAGCGCATTCCCGCCGACGTCGTGTCGGGGCGCCACTTCGACACATGGTGGAAGAAGGCCCGGCGCCAGACGCCCGACCTGCTGACGTTCACCGAGGAGCTGCTGCTCCGCGAGAGCGCGGGCAGCATCGCCGACGAGGACCACCCGACGACGTGGACGCAGGGCGAGAACGTCCTGGCGGTGACCTACCAGTTCGAGCCGGGCTCGGCACAGGACGGCGTCACCGTCCACATCCCCGTCGAGCGCCTCAACCAGGTGACGCCGGACGGCTTCGACTGGCAGGTGCCCGGCTTCCGCGAGGAGCTCGTCACGGCCCTGATCCGCAGCCTGCCCAAGGGGATCCGCCGCAACCTCGTCCCGGCGCCGGACCACGCCCGCGCCGTCCTGCCCGAGCTCGACCCGACCTCCGGCCCGCTCCTCGCGGCGCTCGCAGCCGTGCTCCGGCGCCGTTCCGGTGTCGCGGTGACCCCGGCGGACTTCGACGTCGAACGCGTCCCCGCGCACCTGCAGGTCACTTTCAGCGTCGACGGGGTGGACGGTCGCCCGGTCGCCACCGGCAAGGACCTCGAGGCCGTCCGCGACACCGCAGCGCCGCAGCTGCGCCGACAGGTCAGCCGCGCGGGCTCCGGTCTCGAGCGCACCGGGCTCACCTCGTTCCCCGACGAGGGCGTGGCCGAGTCCTTCGAGAGCGCGCAGGGCGTCCACGGCTACCCGGCCCTCGTCGACACCGGCTCGGCCGTCGACCTCCGGGTGCTCCCGACGCGTGCCGAGGCCGACGCCGAGCACCGCCTCGGCGTGCGACGGCTGCTGCTGCTGGGCATCTCGCCGCCGTGGAAGCAGATCCTCGCCCGGCTCACCAACACCCAGAAGCTCGCCCTGGGCCACAACCCGCACGGCAGCGTCCCGGCCCTGCTCGACGACTGCCTGGCCGCGGCCATCGACGCGATCCGCGACGACGCCGTCACCGACCGGTCCGACCACACGGTGCGCACCCGAGAGGACTTCGAGTGGGCCCTGTCGGCCGTGCGCACCCACACCACCGCCAAGGTCGTCCAGGTCGTCGGGCTCGTCGAGCCGATCCTCGCCAAGCACCTCGCCCTGACGAACCGGCTCGCCGAGCTCGACCGGTCGAGCAACCCGGCCGTGCGGCCGATGCTCGCCGACGTGCGGGCCCAGCTGCGCGAGCTCGTGCGTCCCGGCTTCGTCGCCGACACCGGGCTGCGCCGCCTGCCCGACCTCGACCGCTACCTGCGGGGCATCGCCCACCGGCTCGACAAGGCACCGGCCAACCTGGCACGCGACGCCCAGGCGCTCGAGCAGGTCGACCTCGTCGAGGGCCGCTACGCGGACCTGCTCGACGCACTACGGCCCGCCCAGCGCGGCGCCGCTGCCGTCGTCGACATCGGCTGGATGATCGAGGAGCTGCGGGTCTCGCTCTTCGCGCAGACGGTCGGCACGGCATACAGCGTCTCGCCGCAGCGCATCCTCAAGGCGATCGCCAAGGTGGACGCCTGACCCGTCCCGCGCCCACCGGTGGGGAATCATGGGATGCAGCGGAGCGTTGCACGAAGGACCCCGTACGACGAAAGGCCAGACCCGTGCAGGACCCGACCGAGCTCTTCCAGTTCGAGAGCGACACCTCACCGAGCCAGCTCCAGCAGCTGCAGGCGTCGGTGCTCGTGGTCGCCCTCGGCGGATTCATCGACGCCGGCCACACCCAGCGACTGATGGCCGACCACATCCTCGAGACGCACGAGTCGCGCGTCATCGCCTCCTTCGACGTCGACCAGCTGCTCGACTACCGCGGCCGCCGTCCCGTCATGGTCTTCGACCGCGACCACTGGAGCAGCTACGACGACCCGAGCCTGCTGCTGCACCGCGTCCTCGACAAGGAGGGCGTGCCCTTCCTGCTCCTCGTCGGCCCCGAGCCCGACTACCAGTGGAACCGCATGGTCGAGGCGACCTCGATGCTCGTCAAGGCGTTCGGCGTCGACCTCACCGTGAGCGTCCACGGCATCCCCATGGCGGTGCCGCACACCCGCCCCCTCGGCGTGACCGCCCACGGCACCAACCCGCGCCTCGTCACCGGCAACGACCCGGCCTTCGGCACGGTCCAGGTGCCGGCGAGCTTCTCGTCCCTGCTCGAGCTGCGGCTCGGCGAGGCGGGCCTCGACGCCATCGGCTTCGCCGTCCACGTGCCGCACTACCTCGGCCAGAGCGAGTTCGCCGACGCGGCCGTGCTCGGACTCGAGCGGGTGCGGGCGGCGACCGGCCTCGACCTCGACCTGCGCGAGCTCGCCGCGACCGCCGGGCTCAACCGCGCCGAGATCACCCGGCAGATGGAGGAGTCCGACGAGATCACCGCGGTGGTGCACGCCCTCGAGCAGCAGTACGACACCTTCCTCGAGGGTCGCCAGCAGCGCAACCTGCTCGCGACCGACCTCTCGGACCTGCCGACCGCCGACGAGATCGGCGCTGAGTTCGAGGCGTTCCTCAAGGACGTCACCGAGGACGAGTCCGGCGACGACCGGAGCTGACGCAGTCATCACGAAGGCGGGTCCGACCAGCTGGTCGGGCCCGCCTTCGTGATGCTGGGGCCGCTCGCGCCCGGCCGGCCGCTTCGGGTCAGGCCTTGGCCTCGCTCCAGCGGCGGACGACCGAGGTGTCGGCGACGAACCGGACCTCGTCGGTGCCGGCCCACGTGCGCGCCGCACTCGTCAGCATGCCCTCGACGGCGGCCGCCGTGGCCGCCGCGTGCTGCTCGGGCACGTGGACGAGCAGCTCGTCGTGCAGGCACAGCACGATCTGGCCGCCGAGCGGGCGCACCGCGTGGCGCACCGTCGCCGCCCAGGCCTTGAAGAGCTCGGCGGCCGAGCCCTGGATGATCGCGTTGCGCGCGTAGCGTCCCCGCGCTCCGTCCGCGCCCGTCGCCGAGAACTCGGCGCTCCCCGAGGGCTCGGGCGCGCCCGGCTCGAGCGCAGGCACGGGCACTCCGCCGAAGCGGATGAGCCGGCCACCCCACGTGCGCACCGGACGACGCGCGACCCCGTCGGCGTAGGCCCGGTCGAGCAGGCTCATGGCCACGGGATAGGCCCGCTCGAGGTCCTTGAGGGCCTCGCCCGCCGCACCGGAGCGCTGGCCGTACATGGCTGCGAGCACGGCGACCTTGGCCCGCGGCCGGTCGGCCCCGAGCTTGGCGGCGACGGGAGCGTAGAGGTCGTCGGCCCTGGTCGCCTCGGCGAACGCCCGGTCGGCGCTGACGACGGCGAGCACCCGCGGCTCGATCTGGCCGAGGTCGGCGCGGACGAAGATGTGACCCGGGGCGGCGCAGATCGCGGGGCGCAGGGGAGCGGGGAGGTTGTGCAGGCCGTTCTGCGCCGTCATGCGCCCGGCTGCCCCGTCGCACGCGGTCCATCCGCCGCGGAGCCGGTCGTCGGCGCCGACGTGGTCGTCGAGCCAGCGGTAGCCGTAGGTGGTCGCGATCCGCTCGTCCTTGCGCCACCGCAGCAGGGCGTCGACGAGGGGGTGCGTGTGCCGGTAGGGCTCGAGCACCCAGGCGCGCGTGTTGGGCACGTCGACGCCGACGGAGAGGAGCAGGTCGCGCACCTGGCCAGGGTTGCGCAGGTCGGTGCGCTCACGGCCGGGCGCGAGGCGCAGCACGACGGCGTCGCGCTCGGCCCGGATGCGCGCCGCGTCGGCCTCGTCGTGCGGACGGGCCCCGGCCGACGCCGCGATGAGGTCCTCGGCGGCGGGGCGGTCGACGGGCAGCCCGTCGCGCTCGAGCTCGAGGCAGAGCACGGCCGCCGCGGACTCGGACCAGACGGTGCGCTCGAGGCGGCCGACGTGGACGCCGCCGAGGCGGGCGAGCGCCTCGAGCTGCGCCGACCGGCAGTCGAGGGCCAGCACCGCCAGCTCACGCAGCCGGGCGTCGTCGGTGGCCCACGCGAGGGCGTCGGCACGGAGGTGGCCGGCGGCGGTCAGCAAGGACACGTCCTCGCCGGCCGCGACGTCGAAGAGGTCGCCGTCGAACCCGCTGAGCCGGGGCGAGCGAGGCGCCGGCACGTCGGCCTCGTCGAGCCCGCGGCACCCAGCCACGACGTGACCGGGTGTGGCCCACCATCCGCCGTGGATGATCCGGTGCGCCTCCGCCAGGTCCCACGTGCGGGACACGTCGACCCCGGCCGCGACGACGCCCGTCAGGGTCGACGCGGCCGACCAGACGACCCAGCGCGGGCCCAGACGCGTCGTCGTGTCGACGAACCGCCGCACCACGTCGCCCAGCGGCCACGCCTCGTCGACACCCGGCCCCACGGCACACGCTCCCTGGGGGCCGACCACGAGCGCGACGAGCGGCGGACCGGAAGCCTTGTCAGTCAAGGCAGCCCGCGATCCGCTCAATCGCCTCGCGGAGGATGTCGGGCGAGGTCGCGTAGTTGAGCCTTGCGTGTCCCGCACCGCCGGAGCCGAAGATCGGCCCGGGGGAGAGCGCGACGCGTGCGCGCCGCAGCACCTCACCCGCCGGGTCGTCGCCGAGCCCCAGCCCCGAGAGGTCGAGCCACGCGAGGTAGGTCGCGTCGGGCACGACGAGACGGGCGCCGGGCAGCTGCTCGGCCACGAGGTCGGTGAGCAGACGGCGGTTCGCATCGAGCTCGCCGACGAGACGGTGCACCCACTCGCGGCCGTCGCGGTAGGCGGCCGTCTGCGCGATGACGCCCAGGTGGCTCGCGCCGAACGTCACCCACGGGTGCAGCCGGCGCACGTCGTCGACGGCCTCGGCGCCGGGGACGATGATCGCGGCCTTGAGCCCGGCGAGGTTCCACGCCTTGGAGGCCGACGTGACGGTGACGCCGCGCTCGGTGCCCGCGACGGTGAGGTAGGGCGTGAACGTGCTCGGCGGCAGGACGAGCGGACCGTGGATCTCGTCGGAGACCACCCGGACGCCGCGCTCGTCGGCGACCCGGGCGAGGGCCTCCAGCTCGTCGGGCGTGTGCACGGTGCCGGTCGGGTTGTGCGGGTTGGAGAGAAGGTATGCCGCCCGGTCGCCCCGCGCGGTCACCTCGGCGAAGACGTCGGCGAGACGGTCGAGGTCGAGTCGGTGGTCGGGGCCGAGCGGCGCCTCGACGACCGTGCGCCCGCACGCCTCGATGACCTCGTAGAAGGCGTTGTAGACGGGCGGGCTGACGACCACCGGACCGCCCGGGTCGGTGAGGAGGCCGAGCAGGTGGGTCACGCCGGTCAGCACGTCGGCCACCCGTGTCGTCGTGTGCGCGTCGAAGCCCCAGCCCCACTCGGCATCGGCGAACGCGGCGATCTCGGCGGCATACTCCTGCGTCAGGGCGTAGCCCGTGTCGCCCCGGGCCACGGCGGCGCTCACGGCGTCCACGACGGCCGGGCACGGCGCGCAGTCCATCTCGGCGATCCACATCGGGATGACGTCGGGGTCGTAGCGTCCCCACTTCACCGATGTGCGGTCGCGCCGGAGGTCGGCCAGCGGCACGCCGAAGATCGTCGCGCTGCTCCCGCGGCTCTCACCCATGGGATCGACCCTACGAGAGCCAGCCGACGTCGTCTCCCGCGGTCCCCGGGCGACTCGACTGGGTACGAGGGTGCCACGAGCGACCCGGGCGGCATACGGTGTCGTCGGCGGCGAATCGACAGCCGCCACACAGGGACGACGGACGAAGGGGTGGAGCCGGTGGGCATCTTGGGTTGGGGCAGGGACGAGACCGTCGAGGCATCGGACGCGACCGCCGTGAAGCTGCGGACGGCGAAGGACGCCGGCGCGCTCGAGCGTGCCGCCATGCCCGCCGAGGGAGGACTCTCGGGAGCCGCGACCCGGCTGGTCGAGCGCCTCCTCGACGTCGGCATCGACGGCCAGGGCCCGTTCGACCCGGCCCACGAGATCGCCGCCAACGCGCTCAAGCACGCCCGGGGCGACAGCGACCAGGCGCTACGGATCATCGTCCGCGACCACCGGCAGCTCGGTGCCGTCGGTGGCTTCGTCACGGGTCTGGGCGGCTTCTTCACGATGCCCATCTCGCTGCCGGCCAACGTCCTGGAGTTCTACCTGCTGGCCACGCGCATGACCGCGGCGACCGCCAAGGTGCGCGGCTACGACATCGACCAGCCCGAGATCCGCTCCGCGATCCTGCTGACCCTCGCCGGCGCCGACAGCGACGATCTCCTCAAGAAGGCCGGCTTGCAGGCCCCCGGGGGCAAGCTGTCGTCCGTCGCCCTCGACCGTCTGCCGGCCCCGGCGCTCATGGTCCTCAACAAGGCCATCGGCTTCCGCCTGCTGGGTCGCATCGGGCAGGGCACCTTCGCCCGGCTCGGTCGCCTCGTGCCCGTCGTCGGGGGACTCATCGGCGCGGCGGTCGACGTCTACATGCTGGGCCGCATCGGCAAGCAGGCCGCCAAGGAGTTCCCTCCCGTCGAGACGTTCGGTCGCTGACCGCCCCGACGGGAACGCCTGACCCGTGATGAGCCGGTGATGAGCCCGTGATGAGCCCCGAGATCACCGTTCCGCATCGCCGTCCGCGCCGGGGAATCGCCCCGGGCGGCCGTTCGTTGGGTCAGGCATGAAGAGCGCGTCCCGCATCAAGATGGCCGCGACCGTCGCGTCGGTCGTGCGTGCCTCCACGCGCCCCGGCGCCCCGAGCCTCCCCGAGCGGGTGCAGGCCGTGCCGCGCCTCGTGCGCGCCACGCGCGACGGGTCGTATGCCGGCACGACCCTCAAGCGACTCGGGCTCGTCGCGGGGGCGGTCGTCTACGTCGCCTCGCCCGTCGACCTTCTGCCCGAGGCGGTCCTGCCCGTCATCGGCGCGGCCGACGACGCCGTCGTCATCTCGTGGGCGGTCAAGGCCTTCTTCGAGGAGACCGAGCGCTTCATCGCGTGGGAGGCCGGTCAGGGACTGCACCCTCCGCGCTCCCGGCGGGGGCCCGCGCCGTGGGCGCCCGCGAGCGGCGTCCCGTCGGATGCGTCACGGGCCACCGTTCCCGGTGTGCCCCTGGGTGGGGAGCAGGACGCGCAGACGCGTGCGTGGACCGGAGGGTTCGAGGACGGCCTCCGCCGTGACCGCGACACCACCGGTGCCGCAGCGCCCGGCCGCATCGCCGGACGCGTCACGCGCGTCACGGGCTCGTTCCGCCGGCCGGGCGGTGCCCGGGGTGGGAGCGGCAGCACCGCGAGCGGTGCCGGGAGCGCGAGCGGGCCCGATGGGCCGGGTGGGCCCGGTGGGCCCGGTGGCAACGAGCGGGTGCGCCTGCCCGAGGGCACGCGCCAGGCGGCGACCGACTACGTGCTCGAGTCGGTCCGCAAGCGCCTCGAGCGCTGAGCACCCGGGGCGGCCGCCCCGGGTGCTGAGAGGGCCTGGGGGCCTGGGACGTGGCGTCCTTCGGAGGACGTCGATCCACACCCCCTTCCGGGGGAGGGCGGTGGTCCACAGGCGCGCGGTCGGGTCTGTCGGCCGCCACGCTCGGTGGACAGGCTCGGGACATGCCGAAGATCTCACTGTCCGGGCCGGCCGAGCTGCTGACCGTCATCCCCTTCCACCTCGGCTTCCAGCCGACGCGGAGCGTCGTCGTCGTGTGCTTCCACGGCAAACGGCTCGGGCTCGTCGCCCGGCTCGACCTCGTGGACGAGACCCTGGCCCCTGAGGCCGTCGCCCAGACGCTGCCGACCCTCCTGCAGGGCTCTCCGTCGTCCGTGGCCCTCGTGGGTTTCGAGGACGACGAGGACGAGTCCCTGCCGCTGCTCGAGGCGCTGGCCGCCGGGGTCGAGTCCGAGCGCGTGGTCGTCCGGGAGCGGCTCGTCGTGCGCGACGGACGGTGGCGCTCCGTGGGCTGCGACTGCTGTCCCGACGAGGGGTGGCGCCTCCCCGAGCAGGCCGACGTGCCCGCGGTCGCGAGCTATGTCGCCCTGGGTCACGCCGTGCTGCCGGACCGCGACGAGCTCGCGCGGCTCGTCGCCCCGCTGGACTCCTCGGAGCCCCGGCACGACCTGGCGGTCGCGGCCATCGAGGACTGGCAGCGTCGGTATGCCGCCGCCGGCGGGCCGATCTCCGAGAAGCCCGACCCGCCCGGGCGCCGCCCGAGCCCGCGACGTCGCACTCGACCGGCCGAGCTGCGTCTGGGGCTCCTCGACGGCGGCGAACCGACGGCCCGGCAGTTCCTCGTCAACGAGTCCCTCGTGGCGTGGGGCGGGGTGCTGCGCGGCGAGATCGAGGGATTCGGCGTCGAGCACTGGCTGCCGTCCCTCGTCGGACCGCTGCGTGACCGCGAGGTCCGCGACGCCCTCATGAGCTGGCTGTGCCCGGGCATGCTCCCGACCGACACCTGCTCCGACGACGTCGCCGTGCTGCTCGAGCTCCTGCTCGGGCCGGACGTGCGCATGGCCCCGGCCTCGGGCGACCTCGACGACGTCCCGGGGCCGTCCGGGCGGACCGGTGGTGGGGCGACAGGCCGCGGGCTCGGGGCCGACGTCGGGGCCCGACTGCCCGACCCCGACCGTGACGCCCTGCGCGCCCTGCGCGAGCTGCTGGCCCGCGAGGACGCGGCGTCAGGGACGGGTCCCGATACGGACGGCGGCGAGCACGCCGACGAAGGGGGTGACGAGGTGCCCGAGAGTGACGCCTTCGCGACCCGCCGCGCACTGGACGAGCTGGACGAGCTCGAGGACATGGACGAGCTGGACGAGACGGACGAGCTGGACGAGCTCGACGCGCTCGCGTGCCTGCTCGAGCGGGTCGAGCGCGAGGCGTGGGACGGCATCGACGGGCCGGCAGGCGAGCCCGGCTGGGACGACTGGGACGGGGCCGCGACGCCCCGGTTGCTCCTGTCGCGGCTCGAGCAGGTGTGTCGCCTCACCCCGGCGGCCCACGCTGCTCCGCTGCTGTCGGTCGTCGCCTCGCTCGCCTGGTGGTGCGGCGACGGCGCGCGTGCCGGTGTCGCGGTCGACCACGCCCTCGCGCTCGAGCCGGACCACTCGCTGGGCACGCTCGTGCGAGACGCGCTCGACCACGGCCTCCGGCCCCGCCGGTGTGCCTGACCCACCCGCGCTCCGGCGTGGCGGGTCGCGGCGCGGGAGTCCATGTCGTGGACCGGTCGATCTCGTCGGGCGGAGGCCTCGCGTATGGTTGGACCAGGTCATGAGTACCAGCGACAAGCCCCGGCTCGCTGGTCGGCAACCCTCCTTCGCGGTGGGGTGCCCCGGGTGAGGACCAGGCCGCACCTGTCCCCGGGTGTGCGCAAGCGCGAGGACCGAGGAGTACCCCGATGACCGTCACCCACCGGAAGCAGAGCACGCGCCGACCCGCGCGGCTCGCGGCCGCTGGCACCGGCCAGACCGGCGACGCAGCAGCAGCGCCCGCCCGTGCAGCGAGGAGCCACGTCGACCCGATGGCCCCGGGGCCGCGCCGGCCCGACGGCGCCTGGCGCGACGGGGACCCCGTCGGTCGGCGCCAGTTCGCCGACATCGGCGACGTGGAGCTCGAGCGCGGGGGCATGCTGCCCGACGTCCGCATCGCCTACGAGACGTGGGGCCGGCTCAACGACGCCGGCGACAACGTCATCCTCGTCGAGCACGCACTGACCGGCGACAGCCACGTCATCGGCGAGGCCGGTGACGGACACGCCTCGCCCGGCTGGTGGAACGCCCTCATCGGCCCCGGCGGCCCGGTCGATCCCGACCGATGGTTCGTCATCGCGTCCAACGTCCTCGGCGGCTGCCAGGGCAGCACCGGCCCCGCGAGCCCCGCACCCGACGGTCGGCCGTGGGGGAGCAGGTTCCCCTACGTCACGGTCCGCGACCAGGTCGCCGTCGAGCGCCGCCTCCTCGACGGGCTCGGCATCCGCCGCCTCGCAGCCGTCGTCGGCGGGTCGATGGGCGGGATGCGCGCGGTGGAGTGGGCCGTTTCGCACCCGGACGACGTCGACCGCTGCATCGTGCTCGCGTCGACCGCGTACGCCACCGCCGACCAGATCGCCTGGTGCCAGCCGCAGCTGCTCGCGATCCGCAACGACCCGGACTTCGCCGGGGGCGACTACTACGAGGGCCACGCGCGTCCCGACACCGGCCTGGGCCTCGCCCGGCGCATCGCCCACATCACCTACCGCACCGAGACCGAGCTCGGCTCGCGCTTCGGACGCGAGGCCCAGCTCGGCGAGGACCCGCTGCGTGCGGGTGACCGCGGACGGTTCGCCGTCGAGTCCTACCTCGACCACCACGCAGGCAAGCTGGCCCGGCGTTTCGACGCGAACTCCTACGTCGTGCTGACCGAGGCGATGAACTCCCACGACGTCGGGCGCGACCGCGGCGGTCTCGAGGCCGCCCTCGAGCGCGTGCGCGCCGACTGCACGATCGTCTCGGTCGACACCGACCGCCTCTACCCGCCCCGGCTCTCGGACGAGCTGCACGCGGCCCTTCCCGGGTCGCGGCGCGCGCACATCACCTCCGAGTTCGGGCACGACGGCTTCCTCATCGAGGAGGACCAGGTGGGTCGCATCGTCCGCGACGCGCTCGAGCGCCGTCGCGACTGAACCCTTCTGCGGCCCGGGCGGGTTCGCAGATCCGTGCCGAGGCCACGGCCCAGTCGTGTGCGCCGCCGACGACGCGGTGAGACTTCGCGCGGGACGCGCCGGACGTCGCGTTATCGGGTACGGTGCGAGCACTGGTTGTTTCCGTCCCAAGGAGGTCCGGGAAAGTGGCCATCGTCGTTGGTTATGTCGCCACCAAGGAAGGTCGCGCGGCGCTCAAGCGAGCCGCCGAGGAGTGCGTCCTGCGCGGAGCGAAGCTCGTCGTCATCAGCTCCCACCGGGGTGGCAAGGACTTCGACGCGAACGAGGCCAGCCAGTTCGAGAGCGAGCTCAGCCGCGTGCAGGCGCTCCTCGAGGACAAGGGCCTGGAGCACGAGGTGCGCCAGCTCGTCCGGGGCAACGACCCCGCCGAGGACCTCATCTCCGTCGCCGAGGAGGAGAAGGCCGACTTCATCGTCATCGGCCTGCGTCGCCGCAGCCCCGTCGGCAAGCTCATCCTCGGATCCAACGCGCAGCGCATCCTGCTCGACGCGAGCTGTCCCGTGCTCGCGGTCAAGGGCGACTGACCTTCCTGGCAGGCCTCCCGAGCCCTTCCTGCGGGCCCGTCTACCCGCGCCCGGCCTCCGTCCCGGTGGCCCGGAGAGCGGCCGTGTGGGCCTGGTCCGGCGCGCGGGTTCGACGTGCGTTCGCTCGGAGGGCGTGCGCCGTTTTATAATGTCCGAGTACCGGATCGCACGAGGCGCACCGAGAGCTCGAAACAGGGATCGACTCCGACAGGCCAAGCTCTTCCGGCACCAACCCCCATTCTCGTTCGTTGTGATGGTGCATGCCCGGATTCGGGTCGATCATCTGACGAGACCTGCGACGAAAGGCGACTGCATCCGTGCCTAAGGCAACAACCGCTGGAGCTCCCAAGACCCTGCCGAAGGTGTTCCAGCACGAGGCGATCATGCAGCTCCTGGTCAAGGGCAGCACCAGCGGCACCATCACCGGGACGGAGATCGCGCGTGCCCAGGTCGATGCAGGACTCGACCTGAAGCAGATGAAGCCGGTCCTCACGACCCTCGAGGCCCACGACATCGAGATCGTCGTCGACGCGCCGCACTCCAGCACGACGAAGAAGACCCGTACAGGGACCAAGGGAGGCACTGTGGCCACCGCACGCAGCACCACCGCCGCGGCGACGAAGTCCGCGACGCGGACCACGACCGCGACGACGAAGACCGCCGCCAAGAAGGCGACGGCCAAGGCAGCGCCGGCCCGGGCCGCCGCCACCGACGACGAGGCAGCTGCCGCGCCGAAGGCGGCCGCAGCCAGGACGGCCAAGAAGGCCGCCACCAACGCGGGTGTCGCCAAGGCGGCTGCGAAGCCCGCAGCCAAGAAGACGGCCACCCGCAAGACGGCGGCGAAGAAGGCCACGACGTCGGCCGACGGCACGGTCGTCGCCGGTGACGCCGAGCCCGAGGACGCCCCGGTCGGCGAGCTCGAGGAGGTCGTCGTCGAGCCCGTCGACGTGGACGACGACGCCGAGGACGGCGACGAGGCCACCCCGGCCGCCGCGGCGAAGACCGAGGAGACCGAGGAGTCCGGCTTCGTCATCCGTGACGACGACGAGGACGACGCCCCGGCCCAGCAGGTCGTGACCGCCGGCGCCACCGCCGACCCGGTCAAGGACTACCTGAAGCAGATCGGCAAGGTCGCCCTCCTCAACGCCGAGCAGGAGGTCGAGCTCGCGAAGCGCATCGAGGCCGGCCTGTTCGCCGAGGAGAAGCTCAACTCCGGCGACAAGATCGACATGAAGCTCAAGCGCGAGCTGTGGTGGATCGCCCAGGACGGCAAGAAGGCCAAGAACCACCTGCTCGAGGCCAACCTGCGACTCGTCGTCTCGCTCGCCAAGCGCTACACCGGTCGCGGCATGCTCTTCCTCGACCTCATCCAGGAGGGCAACCTCGGCCTCATCCGTGCGGTCGAGAAGTTCGACTACACCAAGGGCTACAAGTTCTCGACCTACGCGACGTGGTGGATCCGCCAGGCGATCACCCGCGCCATGGCCGACCAGGCTCGCACCATCCGCATCCCGGTGCACATGGTCGAGGTCATCAACAAGCTCGCCCGCGTGCAGCGTCAGATGCTTCAGGACCTGGGCCGCGAGCCCACCCCGGAGGAGCTCGCCAAGGAGCTCGACATGACCCCTGAGAAGGTCGTCGAGGTCCAGAAGTACGGCCGCGAGCCCATCTCCCTGCACACGCCCCTCGGCGAGGACGGCGACAGCGAGTTCGGTGACCTCATCGAGGACTCCGAGGCGGTCGTCCCGGCCGACGCCGTGAGCTTCACGCTCCTGCAGGAGCAGCTGCACTCGGTGCTCGACACGTTGTCCGAGCGCGAGGCCGGCGTCGTCTCGATGCGCTTCGGCCTGACCGACGGCCAGCCGAAGACGCTCGACGAGATCGGCAAGGTCTACGGCGTGACGCGCGAGCGCATCCGCCAGATCGAGTCCAAGACGATGAGCAAGCTGCGTCACCCGAGCCGCAGCCAGGTGCTGCGCGACTACCTCGACTGAGGTCGCGCCGCGCCGGTCGGTCCGGCACCGAAGGAGCCCACGACTCGTCGTCGTGGGCTCCTTCGCGTCCGTGCTCGGCAGGCTGCCGTGTGCCGGGGTCAGCGGCGCCGAGGGAGCAGGCGGTCCGGGAGCGAGCGCCAGAACGACACGCCCGCCTCGGGCCAGAAGAAGGACCGTGCCCGGGTCTGCCAGGCCCGGGTGCGGCCGACCTGACGCCGGATCGACCGGATGTCGTCGTGCAGCCGGAAGGCCTCCTGCGGGGTCGTGCGCTCGGGCAGGTCGTAGCGGGACTTCTCGAGGGTGGCCGTGACCCGTCGCATGGCGGTGGCGTTCTCCTCGTCGAGGTGCCCGTCGGCGACGTAGCGCTCGCGCAGCTGGCGCAGGGTGACGCCCTCGGGCGCACTGAGCCCGAGGTCACCGAAGTGCGAGGTGAGGTCGTCCCACTCCGCCTCGATGAGGTCCTGCTGGGTCACGGCTGCGCGTCGGCGGCGCAGCCGCAGCAGCCACGCCGTGATGGGCATCGCGAAGGCGGCCAGCAGCCCGACGAGCACCGCGAGGGCGAGCACGACGTTGCGCAGCGTGAACGCCTGCCCGACCGAGTCGAGGAACGACGTCTCGGGCTGCACGGGTGCGTTCGTGGCCGTCGTGGTCGAGGGCGTGGCGGTGGATCCGCCGCTCGCGGTGTTCGTCTCGCTGACCTCGCGGCCACCACCGGTCGCCCCGCCGTCCGCGCCGAGGACGGCATACGGCGGCGGTGAGCCCGCGCGGGCACCCGGGGTCGGCTCGAAGCGCAGCCAGCCGTATCCCTGGAAGTAGAGCTCGGGCCACGCGTGGGCGTCGCTGGCGCGGACGATGTAGCGCTCGCCCGAGAGCTGTCCCGGCAGGAAGCCGATCGCCATGCGGGCGGGGATGCCCTGGGCCCGAGCGAGCATGATCATCGCCGTCGCGAACTGCACGCAGTAGCCGCGCCGGGTCTGGTAGAAGTTCTGGATCGGCTCGAGCAGGCGCCCCTGGCTGTCGCGCAGCTGCTCGCCGAGGTCGAGCGAGTACGTGTAGCGGCTGGTGTCGCGCAGGTGGTTCTGGATCGCGATGGCCCTGTCGAGGGGGTTGTCCTCGCCGCGGGTGACCTCGTCGGACCACTGCTGGATGAGGTCACGTGAGCGGTCGGGGATGGTGAGGTCGTCGTCGGTGATGTCGGGAGAGTCCGGCGCTCCCGACTCCCGCAGCTGCGGCGGTGACGGGGCGAGGTCGGAGTAGGTCACGCGGTAGCTGCTCACGGCACGGTCGACGCGGACGTCGCGCGTGACGGGGTCGATGCTCCACGGCGTGCCCTCCATCGCGACGGCGACGACGGGGTAGGGCGCGGCGACACGGGGAGCGGCGAGCGTGTTGTCCGTGACGGTGATCTCGTAGTCACGCCGCTTGTCCGGAGGCGGGAGGGGCGCCGGGCTGTCGGGACGGTCGCCGGTGGCGCCGGCGACGCTCCACTGCCCGCGGGAGTAGTACGACGTCGCGAGCACCCGCAGGGGAGACCGCGTGAAGGCGGTCGTCGTGTAGGTGAGGACGGGCGACTGGTCCTGGTTGTTGAGGCTGCGCGAGAGGTCCAGCGTGTCGTTGAACCCCACGGACCCCTCGCCGCCGCCGCCGCCCGAGCGGCCGAGCCCCTCGGTGAGGTAGCGCGGAGGGAAGTGCGGGATGACGGCCGGCACGACGAGCGCGACGACGACACCGACGGCCCCGAGCTTGAGCGCCCCTGCCGTGAACGAGCGCAGGGCGTCACGGTCGTGCGCGGCCTCGTCGATCTCGCTGTGGTCGGCCGCGCTGGCGGTGCCCCAGCGGCCGAACTGGGCTCGGGCGGTCGTGTGCAGCATGACGAGCCACAGCACGACGGGCACGACGAAGTAGCGCAGCGCGAGGGCCGCGTCGCCGTTGGCCGCCGTGATGAGGTATGCCGTCAGCAGTGGCAGTCCCGCGGCCGCGGGGCTGCGCCACGTGGCCGCCATCGCGTCGACGGCGATGGCCACGAGGGCGACGGCGACGACGAGGCAGAACGTGATGCCGTCGTTGAGTGGCGCGGGCGCCGAGTAGCGGTTGATCGTCTCGAGCGCCTGCAGCCCGAGGGTGTTGGCGGCCTCGAGCGTCGCCGGGGTCGGCACGAGCAGGGTGAACGTCTCGCCGGTGTAGCGGGCGAGGATGACGTAGGCCGTGACGAGCACCTGGAGGAGCACGACGAGGCCGCGCGAGCGGGTGAGTCCGCGGCCGACGAGGCCGAGTCCGGCGACGAGGGCGATGACGAACGCCGCCTGCGGCAGCCACGTCGTCTCGACGAAGAGGCTCGTGATCGGGTAGACCGCAGCCAGGGTCGCGAGCGCGGCGAGGACGGTGATCCTCCAGCGACGGCGGGTCATCGGCTGCCTCCCACGGTGGCGGCCGTCAGCACGGCCCAGACGTGCGCGACGTCCTCGTCGCGCTGGACGGACACGGCTCGCCACCCGGCGAGGCGCAGCGTGTCGACGTGCGGCTCGGCCTCGTCGGCATCGGTCGTGCCGAAGCTTCGGGCATCGAGGACGAGCGCGAGGCCCGTCGTGCCCGGCTGGCGGAGGCTCGCCACGCGGGAGGTGATGTCGCGTCCCGACGGCCCGACGATGGCGACGAGGAAGCCTCCGGCCGCGGCGAGCGCCTGTCCGGCGCGCAGGATCTCGTCCTCGCCGGTGTCGTCGCGCGGTGTCGCCACGGCGAGCACGTCGAGGATCTCCTCGGGCGTCATCGTCTCGGCCGCGCGAGACGTCTCGACCGTCTCGGCGCAGACGAGGTGGACGGCGTACCCCGAGTCGCACAGGTGCACAGCGATGGAGGCGGCCGCGGTGATCGCCCACTCGAACGAGCTGCTCACGCCCGTCCCCCCGTGTGCCGAGGGCCGCGGGTCGATGAGGACGACGGCGCGACGCTGCGCCGGACGGTCCTCCTGGCGCACCATGAGATCGCCGGTGCGCGCGGTCGCGGGCCAGTGGATGCGGCGCAGGTCGTCGCCGTCGCGGTACTCGCGGATCGTGACGTCGTCCTCTCCGTGCAGGGCGATGAGGTGGGCCTGCTCGCCCTCGGAGCCGACGCCCGCGCTCGGCTGCCGGTTCGACGACAGCGGGTGCACCGCCGGCAGCACGACGAGGTCGGCCGTGCCCTCGAGCACGGCGTTGCGGTTGGCGAGACCGAACGGGTCCTGCACCTGGACGCCGAGCGGCCCGAGGTGGTGGCGTCCGCGCAGGTGGGAGCGGACGGCGTAGTCGATGGCGCGGACGCGGCCGGGGGGGATCCGGCCCACGACGAAGCGCGGCCGGTCGCCGAGGACGTAGTCGAGCCGCTCCTCGGCGAGGAAGATCGGCGTGGTGTTCGTCGAGACGTTCTCGAACGAGAGCGTGACGTGTGCGTCCTGCCCGACGCTGATGCGCTCGGGGTGGGTGTGCCGCTCGATGCGCATGCGCGTCTTGCGGGTGCGCACGAGCACGGCGGAGATGAGGGGGAGCGCGACGAGGAGCACCCCGAACCGGGTGAGGTCGCGGAAGCCGAAGATGACCCCGGCGAGGACGAGGACGGCACCCGAGCCCGTGAAGGCCCGGCCCCTCGTCGTCAGGACGCTGCGCAGCGAGCGCATGGGCGCGCGCCCCCGCTCAGCGGGCTGCGGGCGGCACCGGCACCTGGCGCAGCAGGTCGGTGACCACCTCGGCGGTGGTGCGGCGGGCGAGCTGGGTCTCGCTCGACGGCATGAGCCGGTGGGCGAGGACCGGTCCGGCCAGCACCTGCACGTCGTCGGGGATCACGTGGTCACGCCCCTCGAGCGCGGCGAAGGCCCGGGACGCGCGCAGCAGGTGCAGGGCGGCACGCGGCGACGCGCCGAGCCGCAGCGCGGTCGTCGACCGGGATCGGGTCACGAGGTCGACGATGTACTGGCGGATCGCAGGGCTCGCGTGGACCTGGCTGACGGCGTGCACGACGCGGTTGATCGTCTCGGCGTCGGTCACCGGTGTCAGGGCGTCGAGCGGTGAGCTCGAGCCGTGCGTCTCGAGCAGGTCGAGCTCGGCGCTGGGTGCGGGGTAGCCCATCGAGATGCGGGCCATGAAGCGGTCGCGCTGGGCCTCGGGGAGGGGGTAGGTGCCCTCCATCTCGATGGGGTTCTGGGTGGCCATGACGATAAACGGGGCCTGCAGGGTGTACGTCGTCCCGTCGACCGTGACCTGGCGCTCCTCCATCGACTCGAGCAGGGCCGACTGCGTCTTCGGGGAGGCGCGGTTGATCTCGTCGCCGACGACGACGTTGGCGAAGATGGCGCCGGGTCGGAACTCGAAGCGCCGGGCGTCCTGGTTGAAGATGCTGACGCCCGTGACGTCGCTCGGCAGCAGGTCGGGCGTGAACTGGATGCGGCGCACCGTGGCGTCGATCGAGCGCGCCAGGGTCTTGGCGAGCATCGTCTTGCCGACGCCGGGGACGTCCTCGATGAGCAGGTGACCGCCGGCGAAGAGGACGGTCACGGTCGTGCGGACGACGTCCGGCTTGCCCTCGATGACGCTCGTCATGGCGCCCATGAGGCGCTCTGCCACGTCATGGATGAGGCCGAGGTCGGCCGCGCCCGTGGTGGGGCTCGCGGTCGAGCCCGTCCCCGAGCCCGGTGATGCCGTGGTCCCGAGCCCCGTGTCCGTCGTCGTCACACTGTCCTCCGTCGTCGTCCCCATGTCGTGGCGCAGCACTGCTCGTGGCGGGCTGCGCGACCCGTCAGGTGATCTTCTCCCATGGACCCTCGACACCGGTAGGGCTGCTCCGGTCGTGACCGGATGGAGACCTTGCCCGAGGGCTCGTGGTGGACGCTCCCGGGAGCGCTCCCGGGACCACCTCCACTTTCCTCCACCTCCAACGTCCGGGGTGGCCGTTCGGTTCGGTTCCGTGCGGGTCCGAGCGGTTCGACGTGACGCCGTGGCCGCCGCTGAGCACGAGCCGAGGCTCGTGGCCGTATGCCGTCCGCCCTGGTCGGGCGTCACCGTGACCGTCGCATGGGCCTCCGTCGCGCGGCGGCGCCCCAACCCCTCCACTTCGCTCCACCCCTGCTGACCTGCGAAAACACGGGACTCGCCGCTCCCAGAAAGGGCAAGGTTCGTTGACGGTGGAGCAAAGTGGAGTATCGTGGGGCTCCAAGGTAAGGAATGGGGACGCCTTCGGGTCGACAAAGGGGAGGTGGCGGACCATGTTTCTCGGGACGCACACGCCCCGGCTCGACGAGAAGGGCCGGCTCTTCCTGCCCGCGAAGTACCGCGAGCGGATGGCCGGCGGGCTCGTCGTCACGCGCGGCCAGGAACGCAGCCTGTTCATCTACCCGATGGACGAGTTCGTCAAGGTCGCCGAGCAGATGCGCCAGGCCCCCACGACGAGCAAGGTCGCCCGCGACTACATGCGCGTCTTCCTCTCCGGTGCGTCCGACGAGATCCCCGACAAGCAGGGCCGGTTCACCATCCCGGCCAACCTGCGCCAGTACGCCGGCCTCGACCGCGAGGTCACGGTCATCGGCGCGGGCGCCCGCCTCGAGGTCTGGGACAGCGCGGTGTGGAACGCCTACCTCGAGCAGACCGAGCAGAGCTTCGCCGACACGGCGGAGGAGGTGATCCCCGGGCTCTTCTGAGTCCGGACGACCACCTCCACCGACACCGCCACGAGACCCGCCGGCGAGACCAGCCACCCGGACCACCCGACACCACCGCCAGCACCTGAGCGCCGGCCTCCAGCCGCTCCACTCCCGGGACGACTTCCCCCGTCCCGGGCGAGGCAGCGGATGGGGACCAGCCCCCAGGTCGACGGGCACCAGCAGACCGGCACCACACGACCACACCCCCCGGCACCCGATCAGCTCCCTCCACCTGATCGCTGCCACTGCGGCCGACCGGCCACCACCACCACCACCAGCCAAGGCGGATGCCTATCCGCCATCAGGTCACACGAGTCACACAAGCCCCGTGCACCACAGGCGCACCACAACGGGCCCAGCAGCACGAGCGTGAGAGGGACGCACCATGAGCGATCGAGGACAGGCGCAGGAGCGTCACGTCCCCGTCATGCGCGACCGGATCCTCGAGCTGCTCACGCCCGCCCTGGAGCGTCCCGGCGCCGTGCACGTCGACGGCACGCTCGGCATGGGCGGCCACGCGGAGGGCGTGCTCGAGCGCTTCCCGGAGTGCGTCGTCGTCGGGATCGACCGCGACCGTGAGGCGCTCGCCCTCGCGGGGGAGCGGCTCGCCCGGTTCGGTGACCGCTTCCGTCCGGTCCACGCCGTGTACGACGACATCAAGGACGTCGTCGCCGACCTCGACGTGCCGGCCGTCGACGGCATCCTCTTCGACCTCGGCGTCAGCTCGCTCCAGCTCGACGAGGCCGACCGTGGCTTCGCCTACCGGGTCGACGCGCCGCTCGACATGCGGATGGACCAGTCCACGGGCATGACCGCCGCCGACGTGCTCAACACCTACTCCGTCGAGGACCTCACCCGCATCCTGCGCGACTACGGCGAGGAGCGCTACGCGCGCAAGATCGCCCGGGCCGTCGTGCAGGACCGCGCCGTCGAGCCGTACACCTCGTCCGGTCGTCTCGTCGACATGCTGCGACGCGTCATCCCGGCGGCCTCGCAGCGCCAGAGCGGCCACCCGGCCAAGCGCACCTTCCAGGCATTGCGGATCGAGGTCAACGACGAGCTCGAGGTCTGGCGCCGCGCCATCGACGAGGCGATCGACGTCCTCGCCGTCGGCGGCCGGATCGCGGTCCTGTCCTACCACTCGCTCGAGGACCGCGCGACGAAGCGGGCCTTCGCCGCGGGCGCCACCTCGAGCACCCCCGCAGGGCTGCCGGTCGAGCTCGCCGAGCACGCGGCCTACCTCTCGCTCGTCACCCGCGGCGCCGAGGCGCCCGGGGACGACGAGGTCACCACGAACCCACGGGCCGCCTCGGCCCGACTTCGCGTCGCAGAGCGCGTGCGCGACACCTCCACGCACACCTCAGCCAGCAGGACCAGGAAGGGACCCACCCGATGAGCCAGATGACCGCCACGGCCCGGCCGCTCCGCGCGCCGCGACGCGGCCCAGCCCCCACGCCCCTCCGGGTCATCCCGAGCAGCATCACGCGCACCGGCAACGGCGCCTTCGCCACGATCTGCATCGGCCTGCTCACCGCCGGGCTCATCGCCCTGCTCCTGCTCAACACGGCCCTCGCGCAGGGATCGCTCGCGCTCGGCGACCTCCAGCGCGAGTCGGCGCGCCTCAGCGACACGGCCGGCAACCTCCAGGAGGACATCGACCGTGCCTCGGCCACGGGCGCCCTCGCCCGCAGCGCCGCCGAGATCGGCATGGTGCGGATGAACACCCGCGGCTACATCGACCTCTCCACGGGCACGGTGTCGGGTGAGCCCGAGCCCGCGACGAAGAACAACGCCTTCCCGATCGTCACGAGCCCGACGCCTCCCGCGGTGACGGCCAAGGTCAAGAAGGTCCTGTCCTCGGCGACGAAGGCCAGCAAGGCGGCCTCCGCCAAGCCGGCCCAGGCCGCCACGCCGACGACGCCGGGTGCCGAGCCGGAGGCCCCCGCAGCGCCCACACTGGGCACGACGCCCGGAGCGTCCGGCCGGGCCACGGGCGGGAACGCGGCGGGCCAGGCAGGGCAGGCCCAGCAGACGACGGTGAGGTGATCCCGTGACGCAGAACCGAGCGACCGATCCACGACGGACCGGTCGCGGTCCTGCGCCCGCAGCGGACAACCGTCGCGCCTCCTCCGCGACGGGTACGACCCGCGTGGGCCAGGCGCGCACGAGCCAGGGTCGAGCCACCCCGACTCGGTCCGGTCAGCCGGCCGCCGTCCGGCAGGGCGCTCCCGCGCGTTCCACGGGTCAGAGGCCCAGCCCGAAGCCCGGCCAGAAGCCCAGCCCGAAGTCCGGCCAGAAGTCGGGCGCGGCCGCCGGCGCACGCGCGAGCTCGTCGGCGCGCGCGACCCCGGCGGGTCGGGGCGCCGCGCCGGCCCGCAGCCGCAGCGGCACGTCGGGCGGCAGCGCACGAGCCACCACGCGTACGAACGCTCCCCGGACCCAGGCGGCGCCGAGCCGCGATCGCGGGCCGGCCCAGCAGCGGGCCGCTGCGGCACGCGGACCACGAGGTCCACGAGGTCCGCGGGGTCCGCGCGGGCCCCGTCGCCCGCTCAAGATCTCGCGCGCCAACCCGCGTCGTCGGGCGCGCGTCATCTTCGTCGCCATCCTCTTCGTCTTCACGATCTTCGCCGGGCAGCTGCTGCGCATCCAGGCCTTCGACGCCTCGGCCACCCAGGAGGCCGCGCTCTTCAAGCGGTCGGTCAAGACGACGACGCCGGCCATGCGCGGCCAGATCCTCGACACGAACGGGCAGGTCCTCGCCGACTCGGTCGAGCGGTTCACCATCGCCGCCGACCCGAAGATCATCCCGGGCTACACCGTCAAGATCGACGGGGTGCGGCAGGAGGTCGGGGTCACCCGGGCCGCCGCCGACCTCGCGCCCCTGCTCGACATGACGCCGTCGGCGCTGACGAAGCTCTTCACGCGCTCCAACACGCGCTACGTCGTGGTGAAGAAGGAGGTCAACCCCGCGATCTACCGTGAGATCCGGGCGCTGGGCATCCCCGGCATCACCGGTGAGCGCACGGCCCAGAGGATCTACCCGACCTCCATGGCCCTGGGTCAGCTCGTCGGCTTCGTGCGCCCCTCGGACCAGAGCGGTGCCGGCGGCGTCGAGCAGATGCTCGACATGGCGCTCAAGGGCACCCCCGGCGTCAGCGTCGCCGAGCGGGCCCGCGACGGCTACATCATCCCCGGCTCGCAGCGCGTCGACACACCCGTCGCCAACGGGCGCGACGTCAAGCTGACGATCGACGCCGACCTCCAGTGGTACGCCCAGAACGCCCTCGCCAAGCAGGTGACCGGCGTGGGGGCCGAGTCCGGCACCGCTGTCGTCATCGAGGTGGCCACGGGCAAGGTGCGGGCCGCCGCGAGCTACCCGACGTTCGACCCCAACGACCTCGGCGACGCCACGAAGGCCTCGCTCGGCAACTACGCCTTCAACGACGCGTTCGAGCCCGGCTCGACCGGCAAGCTCATGACGATGGCGGCCGCCCTCGAGCAGGGCGTCATCACCCCCGACACCGGCGTCATCGTGCCGTCGCGCCTGCCTCGGGCCGGCACGTCGTTCAAGGACAACGAGCCGCACGGGGTCGAGAACATGACGGCCACCGGCGTGCTCGCCAAGTCGTCCAACATGGGGACCATGCTCATCGGCGAGCGGGTCTCGCCGGCCATCATGGAGGCGTACTACCGCAAGTTCGGCATCGGCTCCAAGACTCCCGTCGGCTTCCCCGGGGAGTCGGCGGGTCTGCTCGCCGGCGCCAAGGACTGGGTCTCGACGCGCCGCTACACCATCCTTTTCGGCCAGGGCTACGCCGTGACGGCGATCCAGCAGGCCGGCGTCTTCCAGACCATCGCCAACAAGGGTGTCCGCGTGCCGCCGTCGCTCGTCGAGGGCACCGTCAACGAGAGCGGCACCCTCATCCCGTCGACGCCGACGACGCCGAGCCGGGTCGTGACCGAGGACACCGCGGTGAAGCTGTCGCGGATGATGGAGGAGGTCACGGGCGAGAACGGCACCGCGAGCGCGGCCCGCATCAAGGGCTACCGCGTCGCCGGCAAGACCGGCACGGCCGACCGCTACGACGAGAAGCTGGGGCGCTACAACGGCTTCACCGCCTCGTTCATCGGTTTCGCCCCGGCCGAGGCGCCGAAGTACGTCGTCGCCGTCTTCATCCAGAAGCCCAGCGCCGGCATGTTCGGTGGCGCGCTCGCCGGACCCGTCTTCAACCAGGTGATGTCCTACCTGCTCGAGCGCACCGGCGCACCGCCCAGCCCCAAGTCGACCCTCGACTACCACGTCTGGGCCGACAAGCCCCTGTCGTCCGACGACCCCGAGGTCATCAGCAATGCGCGGGCGAAGCGGGATGGCCTGTAAGTTGGGATGACGTGTCACCTTCCCCCCTTCGACCCGCCACGTCGGGTGTGCACCTCCGCGACCTGACGACCCGGATCCGGGCCGAGGTGGCCTCCGAAGCCGGCGTCGACGCCGTCGTGACAGGGGTCACGCTCGACAGCCGAGCCGTGCTCCCGGGCGACCTGTATGCGGCCCTGCCCGGCTTCAACGTGCACGGCGCGCGCTTCGTCGCCGACGCCGTGGCCGCCGGAGCCGTCGCCGTCCTCACCGACACGGCCGGCCTCGCCGAGCTGGCCGACCTCCCGGTGCCCGTCATCGTGACGCAGGACCCTCGGGGCGTCCTCGGCGACGTCGCGGCGCAGGTCTACGGCCGGCCTTCGGAGTCGCTGACGATGCTCGGTGTCACGGGCACCAACGGCAAGACGACGACGGCCTACCTCGTCGAGTCGGCGCTGCGGGCGCACGGCCAGCGCACGGGGCTCATCGGCACCGTCGAGACGCGTATCGGTGACGAGCGCGTCGAGTCGGTGCGCACGACGCCCGAGGCGACCGACCTGCACGCCCTCCTGGGACTCATGGCCGAGCGGGGCATCGACGCCTGCATCATGGAGGTGTCGAGCCACGCCCTCGAGCTGCACCGGGTCGATGGCGTCGTCTACGACGTCGCACTCTTCACCAACCTCTCGCAGGACCACCTCGACTTCCACGCCTCGATGGACGACTACTTCGCGGCCAAGGCCTCCCTCTTCACGCCGCTGCGCTCCCGCGCCGCGGTCGTGTGCGTCGACGACGCCTGGGGCCGACGCCTCGCGACCGAGACCACCGTCCCGGTGACGACCCTCGCGACGACCACCGAGGGCGGCCGCGACGCCGACTGGGTCGCCGAGGAGGGCGACGGTGGCGCGTTCACCCTGCGGGAGCGGTCGTCGGGCCGTGCTCTGCGCCTCGTCTCGCACCTGCCCGGCCACTTCAACGTCGCCAACACCGCCCTCGCCGCGCTCGCGCTCCTGCGGATCGGCCTCTCGCCGACCGAGGTCGAGGCCGCCATGTCCGTGGCACCGGACGTCCCGGGCCGCATGGAGGTCGTGGCGGCCGGCGGCCCCGAGGGTCCGCGCTGCGTCGTCGACTTCGCCCACACTCCCGACGCCGTCGACGCGGCCCTCGCCGCGCTGCGTGCCTCGACCGAGGGACGGCTCATCGCCGTCCTCGGCGCGGGGGGCGACCGTGACCGTGGCAAGCGACCGGCGATGGGCGCTGCCGCAGCCCGCCGCGCCGACGTCGTCGTCGTCACGGACGACAACCCGCGCTCCGAGGACCCCGCCGAGATCCGTTCGGCCGTCATCGCCGGGGCTCGCGAGGAGGTCGGTGCCGGGTCGGCGCGGGCGTCCGAGATCATCGACGGCGGCGCGCGTTCCAGCGCGATCGCCGAGGCCATCGCGCTCGCGGTGGTCGACACGGGGGAGGACCGCCCTGTCGACACCGTCGTGGTGCTCGGCAAGGGACACGAGAAGGGTCAGGAGATCCACGGAGTGAAGCACCCGTTCGACGACCGCGACGCCGTGCGCGCCGCCCTCGCAGCCGTGACCTCGTCGGGGGTGACGTCGTGATCGCCTTGTCCCTCAGCGAGGTTCGCGATCTCACCGGCGGTTCCGTCCACGGCACCGACACGCCTGAGGCGGTCGTCGTCGACGGCCCGGTGAGCACCGACTCCCGCGAGTGCGGCCCGGGCAGCCTCTACGTCGCACGGCTCGGCGAGACCGCCGACGGCCACGACTTCGTCGCGGCCGCCGTCTCGGCCGGAGCCGTCGCCGCCCTCACCTCGCGTCCGGTCGAGGGCGTGCCGTGCGTCGTCGTCGACGACGTCCAGACGGCCTTCGGCCGGCTCGCCCGCGGCGTCGTCGACCGCGCGCCGGAGCTGCGGGTCGTGGGCGTCACCGGCTCGTCGGGCAAGACCAGCGTCAAGGACCTCCTCGCCTCCGTCCTGTCGTCGGTGGCCGAGACGGTCGCACCGGTCAACTCCCTCAACGGTGAGATCGGCGTGCCGCTCACGGTGTGCCGCGTCACCCCGTCCACCCGCTTCCTCGTCGCCGAGATGGGCGCCCGGGGCATCGGACACATCGACTACCTCACCCGCATCGCACCGCCCCAGGTCGCGATCGTGCTCAACGTCGGCACCGCGCACATCGGCGAGTTCGGGTCGCGCGAGAACATCGCCCGCGCCAAGGCCGAGCTGCCGAGGGCCGTCCCCGCCGAGGGGCTGTCGATCCTCAACGCGGACGACCCCGTCGTCGCCGCCATGGCCACCGGTCTCGCGTCGCGGGTCCAGCTCGTCGGGCTCTCGCCCGAGGCGGACGTCCGGGCAGAGGACGTCAGCCTCGACGAGCGCGGGAGGGCGGCATACACCCTCGTGTGCCCGCAGGGCTCGGCCCGGGTCTCCTTGCGCCAGAGCGGTGCCCACCACGTCGGCAACTCTCTCGCCGTTGCCGCCGCTGCGTTGGAGCTCGGGCTGTCGCTCGACCAGGTCGTGGCCGGGCTCGGCGCCGCCGAGGCCGTGAGCCGCTGGCGGATGGAGATCACCGACCGGCCCGACGGCGTGGTCGTCGTCAACGACGCCTACAACGCCAACCCCGACTCCATGCGGGCCGCGCTCGACGCCGTCGCCGCGATGCACGCGACGGGGGAGCGGTGGGCCGTCCTCGGCGGCATGCTCGAGCTCGGTCCCGACAGCGACGCCGATCACGCGGCCGTCGGCTCGTATGCCGTGTCGCGCGGTTTCGACCACGTCGTGGCCGTCGGCGAGGGCGCCCGCCCGCTCGCCGATGCCGTCCCGGGCTCGGAGTGGGTGCCCGACACCGACGCAGCGCACGACCTGCTCGCCGCCCGCGTGCGGGCCGGCGACGTCGTCCTGCTCAAGTCGAGCCGCGACAGCGGACTGCGCTGGCTCGGCGACCGCCTCGCCTCCGAGGGTGGCGCGCGCACCACCACACCCGTCCCCACGACCTCCGGAGAGGCGGTCTCGCGGTGAAGGGCGTCCTTCTCGCAGCATCGATCTCGCTGCTCATCTCGTTGTTCGGCACCCCGCTGTTCATCAAGTTCCTCGTCAAGCGCGGCTACGGCCAGTTCATCCGCGACGACGGCCCGACGTCGCACCACACGAAGCGCGGCACGCCGACCATGGGTGGTGCCGTCATCCTCGCGGCGACGCTCGGTGCCTACTTCCTGGCACACCTGCTGACGTTCAACCCGCCGACGGCCAGCGGCCTGCTCGTGCTCTTCCTCATGGCCGGGCTCGGCTTCGTCGGCTTCCTCGACGACTTCATCAAGATCACGAAGCAACGCAGCCTCGGCCTCCGGTCGAAGCAGAAGCTGCTGGGGCAGGCCCTCGTCGGCGTCACCTTCGCCGGGCTCGCGCTGCAGTTCCCCAACGAGCAGTACCGCACGCCTGCGTCCCTGCTCGTGTCGTTCGTCCGCGACACGAACATCAGCCTCGCGCTGGGTGGCAGCACCGTCGTCGGGGTCATCCTCTTCGTCATCTTCGCGAACGTCATGATCGCGGGCGCGTCCAACGGCGTGAACCTCACCGACGGCCTCGACGGCCTCGCGACGGGCGTCTCGACGATGGTCTTCGGCGCCTACGTCCTCATCAGCATCTGGACCTTCAACCAGAACTGCCAGACCAACCCGGGCATCAAGTGCTACGAGGTGCGCGACTCGCACGACCTCGCGCTCGTCGCCGCCGCGGGCATGGGCGCCTGCTTCGGGTTCCTCTGGTGGAACGCGACGCCCGCCAAGATCTTCATGGGCGACACGGGCTCCCTCGCCCTCGGTGGCGCGCTCGCCGGTCTCGCCATCACGACCCACACCGAGCTGCTCCTCATCATCCTCGGCGGCATGTTCGTCCTCGAGACGCTGTCGGTGGTCGCCCAGGTGGCGTCGTTCAAGACCACCGGTAAACGGGTGCTGAGGATGGCGCCGCTGCACCACCACTTCGAGATGGTCGGGTGGAACGAGGTGACGGTCGTGGTCCGCTTCTGGATCATCGCCGGGCTCTTCGTCGCCTTCGGCCTCGGCGTCTTCTACGCCGAGTGGGTGGTGGGGTCCCAGTGAGCTTCGACCCGCTCTACGAGCCCCGCGAGGGGCTGACCCACCGCGACGCCGACTGGTCGGGCATCAACGTCCTCGTCGTCGGTCTCGGGGTCTCCGGCTTCGCCGCGGCCGACGCCCTCGCCGACCGCGGCGCCCGCGTCACGGCGGTCTCCCGCGACGAGACCGAGGCGATCCGCGAGCGCGCGACGATCCTCGAGATCCTCGACGTCGACGTCCGCCTCGGCCCCGAGCACGTCGTCGAGCCGCCGGCAGGCACCGAGCTCGTCGTCACCTCGCCCGGGGTGCCCCCGCACGACCCGCTCATGCTCGCGGCGGCCACGGCCGGCATACCCGTGTGGGGGGAGGTCGAGCTCGCCTGGCGCATGCGCGCCCAGGAGGGCGCCGCCCCGTGGCTCACGGTCACCGGCACCAACGGCAAGACGACGACGGTCAACATGCTCGCCTCGATCCTCCGCGCGGCCGGCCTGCGCGCCACGTCCGCGGGCAACGTCGGCACCCCCCTGCTCGAGGCCGTGCTCCACCCCGAGCCCTACGACGTGCTGGCCGTCGAGCTCTCGAGCTTCCAGCTGCACTGGCAGCGGTCGGTCTCGGCCGTCGCGTCCGCCGTGCTCAACGTCGCGCCCGACCACATCGACTGGCACGGCAGCTACGCCGAGTACCTCCGGGCCAAGGGCAAGATCTACGAGAACACCCACCTCGCGTGCATCTACAACGTGGCCGACATCCAGACCGAGCAGCTCGTCATGGAGGCCAACGTCGTCGAGGGGTGCCGCGCCATCGGCTTCACGACGGGCATCCCGGCCCCGTCGATGGTCGGCGTCGTCGAGGACGTGCTCGCCGACCGCGCGTTCGTCGAGCAGCGCCAGCGCTCGGCGGCCGAGCTGTGCACGATCGCCGACCTGCGGGGTGACGCTCCCTCGGTGGCACCGCACTACGTCGCGAACGCCCTGGCGGCCGCCGCGCTGGCCCGGGCCTACGGCGTCGGACCCATCGCCGTGCGCGACGGTCTGCGGGCCTTCCGTCCCGACCGGCACCGCATCGCCGAGCTCGCGACCGTCAAGGGCGTCCGCTTCGTCAACGACTCCAAGGCCACCAACCCGCACGCCGCCGCCGCGGCGATCCGCTCGTTCGACTCCGTCGTCTGGGTGGCGGGCGGCCTGCTCAAGGGAGCCGACGTCGACAGCCTCGTCGAGGAGATGGCGTCCCGGCTTCGGGGCGTCGTGCTCATCGGTGCCGACCGCGACCAGATCGCCCAGGCCCTTTCCCGACACGCGCCGGATGTCCCGGTGGTCGACGTGTCCGACACCGACACTGGGGTCATGGACCGTGTCGTCAGGGAGGCTGCCCGCCTCGCCCAGCCGGGCGACGTCGTGCTGCTCGCGCCGGCCGCGGCGTCGATGGACATGTTCACCAACTACGGAGCCCGCGGCGACGCCTTCGAGGAGGCGGTCCGGCGGCACCTCGAGGCACACGGGGGGCTGGAGTGAGCGCGACCACCGCTGACGAGAAGTCGGGCGCCCCGGGCGCCAACGGCGCCGCTGTGGACACGGGCCACCGGTCGCTGCCCGTCATCGGCAAGCTCGAGTCGCCGCTGACGACGTACTACCTCATCCTCGGCGCCACGTCGACGCTCGTCGTCTTCGGGCTGATCATGGTCTTCTCGGCCTCGAGCGTCGAGCAGCTGCTCGCCGACGAGGCCTCCTACACCGTCTTCCTGCGCCAGCTGCTCTTCGCCGTCATCGGCGCCGCCGCGGCCGGAGCGGCGAGCCGGGTCGCGGTGGCCTCGTGGAAGCGCCTCGCCTTCCCGACGATGATCGTGTCGGTGCTGCTGCTCGCGGCCGTCATCCCGTTCGGCAAGACCGTCAACGGCAACCGCAACTGGCTCGCGATCGGGCCGATCCAGTTCCAGCCGGCCGAGTTCGCCAAGGTCGGTCTCGTGCTCGTCGGTGCCGTGATCTTCGCCAACAAGTCGTCGCGCATGGCGAGCATGCTCCACGTCGTGCTGCCCTACCTCGTGCCCATCGCCACGATCGTCATCGGGCTCATCCTCGCCGGGCACGACCTCGGCACGGCGATGGTCGTGCTCGTCATCGTCGCCGCGGTCCTGCTCGTGGCGGGCGCGCCGAAGCGCGTCTTCGCCATCGCGGGTGGCTTCGCCGCCCTCGGGGTCGTGGTCATGGTGACCGGCAGCAACAACCGCACGAGCCGCATCGCGAACTGGCTCAGCCCCTCGTGCAACGCCGACCCCGACGGCTGGTGCGGCCAGTCCGTCCACGGTCTCTACGCCCTCGCCGACGGCGGGTGGTGGGGCGTCGGCCTGGGCGCGTCCAAGGAGAAGTGGGAGTGGCTCTCCGAGGCCCACAACGACTTCATCTTCGCGATCATCGGCGAGGAGCTGGGGCTGCCGGGCACGCTCATGGTGCTGCTCCTCTTCGGCATCCTCGCGTGGGCCTGCTTCCGGCTCGTGAGCCGCACCCAGGACCGGTTCGTGCGCATCGCCGGCTTCGGCATCATGGCGTGGCTCCTCGGCCAGGCCATCATCAACATCGGGGCCGTCATCGGGCTCTTCCCCGTCATCGGGGTCCCGCTCCCGCTCGTCTCGGCCGGCGGGTCCTCCCTCGTGACGACCCTGCTCGCCCTCGGCATCCTGCTGTCCTTCGCGCGCAACGAGCCGGGCTGCAAGGCCCTGCTCGACGCGCGCCCGAGTCTCGTCCGTCGGTCGCTCGCGGTGCTCCCGTCCCGCGTGCGGTCCGTCCCGCAACGTCGCAGAAGCCGGTGATCCCCCTGTCCTCGCCCACCTCCGTCCTGCTCGCCGGGGGAGGCAGTGCCGGCCACGTGTCGCCGCTGCTGGCCCTCGCGGACGCGCTCCGTCGGCGCCACCCCGATCTGCAGGTCACGGCGCTCGGCACGCAGGAGGGGCTCGAGGCGCGCCTCGTCCCCGCGCGCGGCTACGACCTGCGGGTCGTGCCCAAGGTGCCGCTGCCGCGTCGCCCGAGCGTCGACCTGCTCCGCCTCCCCGGCCGGCTCAAGGCGGCTGTCGACGCCGCCGGTGCCGCCATCGACGAGACGGGCGCCGAGGTCGTCGTCGGCTTCGGCGGCTACGTCAGCACCCCGGCCTACCTCGCCGCGCGGCGCCGTCACGTCCCCATCGTCGTCCACGAGCAGAACGCCCGTGCGGGTCTGGCCAACCGTCTCGGCGCCCGCTGGGCGAGCGCCGTGGCGACGACCTTCTCGGTCACCTCGCTGCCGCACGCGCAGCGCATCGGCATGCCGCTGCGCCGAGAGGTCGCGACGCTCGACCGCGCTGCCGTCCGTGCCGAGGCCCTCGAGCACTTCGGGCTCCAGCCACAGTGGCCCACCGTCCTCGTCACCGGAGGATCCCTCGGCGCGCAGCGCCTCAACGACGCCTTCCGGGCGCGCGTGACCGAGCTGAGCAGCGCGGGAGTGCAGGTGCTGCACGTGACGGGCCTGGGCAAGGAGTTCGTCCCCGAGCCCACCTCCGGTGGTGCCCCCTACGTCGTGGTGCCGTACGCCGACCGGATGGAGCTGGCGTATGCCGCCGCCGACCTCGTCGTCGCACGCTCCGGTGCCAACACGGTGTGCGAGCTGACGGCCGTCGGCCTGCCGGCCGTCTACGTCCCGCTACCCGTCGGCAACGGCGAGCAGCGCGTCAACGCCGCCGACGTCGTCGCCGCCGGTGGCGGCCTGCTCGTCGACGACGCCGACCTGAGCCCGGCGTGGGTCGACGCGGTGCTGGTCGGGCTCGCGACCGACCGCCAGAGGGTGTCGCGGATGGCGGCGGCCGCCCGGACGCTGGGCGAACCCGCCGCCGACGAGAAGCTCGCCGACCTGGTCGACCAGGCCGCAGAAGGCAGGAACCGCACGTGACCCAGACCCCGCGCACCCCCACCGTCGACGACCCGTTCGCGGCGGCGCGCTTCGACTTCCGGGCTCCCGTGCCCGGTGCCGACGAGCTCGGTCGTGTGCACTTCCTCGCCATCGGCGGGGCCGGCATGTCGGGGGTCGCCCGCATCATGCTCGCGCGCGGCATCCGCGTCACGGGCAGCGACGCCAAGGACGTGCCCGTCCTCAAGGCTCTCGAGAGCGAGGGCGCCGGCGTCTGGGTGGGCTTCCACGAGGGGCACCAGGAGCGCGCGGACGCCATCGTCATGAGCTCCTCGATCCGTGACGACAACGTCGAGCTCGTCGCCGCCCGGGAGCGGGGCGTGCCCGTGCTGCACCGCGCCCAGGGGCTCGCTGCGCTCATGCAGGGTCGCCGACCGGTCGCCGTGGCCGGCGCCAACGGCAAGACGACGACGACCTCGATGCTGACGGTGGCGCTGCAGGGCTGCGGACTCGACCCGTCGTTCGCCGTCGGCGGTGAGCTGGCCAAGCACGGCACCAACGCCCACGACGGCTCCGACGACATCTTCGTCGTCGAGGCCGACGAGAGCGACGGCTCGTTCGTCGTCTACCGTCCCGAGGTCGCGATCGTCACGAACGTGCAGCCGGATCACCTCGACTTCTACTCGAACTTCAATGTTGTCCAGGCGGCCTACGACGCGTTCGTCGGCACGATCCGTCCCGGAGGCCTGCTCGTCACGTGCGACGACGACGCCGGGGCGGTGGCGCTCGCGGAGCGTGCCCGCGCGGCGGGGACGCGTGTCGTCACGTACGGCTTCGACCCGTCGTCCGACGTCGTCCTCGCCGACCACCAGCAGGACGGCGTCACGTCCTCCGTCACCCTCCTCGACGAGGGCACCGAGCGACGCATGACCCTCGGCGTGCCGGGGCGCCACAACGCCCTCAACGCGGCGGCCGCGTACGCCGCCGCCGTCCACGGCCTCGGTCAGGCACCGGAGCAGGTCCTGTCCGGGCTGGCGTCCTTCACGGGCACGCGTCGCCGTTTCGAGCCGAAGGGGGAGGCCGGAGGAGTCGTCGTCGTCGACGACTACGCCCACAACGCGGGCAAGGTCGCGGCGGTCGTCGAGACCGCCAAGGCCCTCGTCGGTGACAGCGGCCGGCTCGTCGTCGTGTTCCAGCCGCACCTCTACAGCCGCACGCGCGACTTCGCCGCCGAGCTCGGCGCCGGCCTGTCGCCGGCGGACGTCGTGGTGCTCATGGACGTCTACGCCGCACGCGAGGATCCCGTGCCCGGGGTCTCCGGCCGCCTCGTCGCCGATGCGGTGACCGCCGCCCGCCCCGAGGTCGAGGTCCACTACGTGCCCTCGTGGTCGGAGGTCGCCGGTCGGGTCGCCGCCCTCGCCCGTCCCGGGGACCTCGTGCTCACCGTGGGCGCGGGCGACGTCACCATGATCGGCCCGGAGGTGCTGCGGATCCTCGGGGGAGGGACGCCATGATGCTCGAGCACGGCACCGCCCGTCGTCGCGTCGCGGGCACCGGCCTCGCCTCGTCGCGCACGCGCTTCGAGCGACGCGCGGCAGCCGCCCGTCGACGGCCCCGCCTCGTCGCCGGGGTGCTCGCGGGCGTGGTGCTGCTCGCCGGCCTGCTCGTGTGGGTCGGCTGGTTCAGCAACGCGCTCACGGCGTCGCGGATCGAGGTCCACGGTGTGAGCGCGGCCGCCTCGGCACAGGTGCGCGCCGTCGCCCGGGTGCCGCTCGGCGGGCCCCTCATGCGCGTCGACACCGACGCCGTCACCCAGCGGCTGCTCGCCGGCAAGGCATGGAGCGCGGTCACGGTGGGCCGAGGGCTGCCCGACACCGTCGTCATCACCGTGACCCCCCGGGTCGCCGTGCTCGCGGTCCGCAACCCTCAGGGTGAGGTGGACGTCGTGGACCGCGACGGGGTCGCCTTCCGCACCGTCGACCGCGCCCCCGCCGGCGTGCCGCTCGTCAGCTCCGGGGCGTCGCAGGTCACGAAGGCCGGGGTCGAGGCGGCGCTGGCGGCGCTGGGGTCGCTCGACCCCACCCTGCGCGCCGAGGTCTCCGGAGTGTCGGTGTCGACGGCGGACCAGGTCTCCTTCACGGTCAAGGCCAAGGGCGAGAAGCGCAAGACGGTCGTCTGGGGTGGCGCCGATCACGGCAAGCGCAAGGCCGACCTCGTGAAGATCCTTCTGCCAGAACCGGGTTCGACGATCGACGTCAGCGTCCCGTCGTCGCCGGTGACCCGCTGACGCCCACGTGGTGCCGGCCGTCCGACGCGGGGACCCGGCCACGGGGCCGCAGTCCGGCCGTGGGAGGGTGATCCCGGCGGTCGGGACCCGAGTGTCCGGTGGTGCTGGTGTGGCCCTTGGGGCGCGGCCCTCGGAATTGGGGCAATCCCCGCGACGACACGCCGCGCCGTGGGTTGATCGACCCTGTGCCTCGTCATACCGTCAGGGCACTGGTTCGTGACCAAACTGTAACCTTTATGTCTACGTTTAAGGTTTGAGGGCTACAGGCTCGGAACGAGCCGCACCACCCACACCACGCACCGCCCGTCCCCCAGACCACCCGCAGCACCGGCACCACCAGTCAGGAAGGCCCACTCTCGTGGCAGCAGCACCGCAGAACTACTTGGCCGTCATCAAGGTCGTCGGCATCGGCGGCGGCGGCGTCAATGCCATCAATCGCATGATCGAGGTCGGCCTCAAGGGTGTCGAGTTCATCGCCATCAACACCGATGCCCAGGCGCTGCTCATGAGCGACGCCGACGTCAAGCTCGACGTCGGCCGCGAGCTGACGCGCGGACTCGGCGCCGGCGCCGACCCCGAGGTCGGCAAGAAGGCCGCCGAGGACCATGCCGAGGAGATCGAGGAGGTCCTCAAGGGGGCCGACATGGTCTTCGTCACCGCCGGTGAAGGCGGCGGCACGGGCACCGGCGGCGCTCCCGTCGTGGCCCGCATCGCCCGCGAGCTCGGTGCCCTGACGATCGGTGTCGTGACGCGCCCGTTCACCTTCGAGGGTCGCCGTCGCGCCAACCAGGCCGAGTCGGGCATCGGCAGCCTCCGCGAGGAGGTCGACACCCTGATCGTCATCCCCAACGACCGGCTGCTGTCGATCAGCGACCGCAACGTCTCGATGATGGACGCCTTCCGCTCGGCCGACCAGGTCCTGCTCTCCGGTGTCCAGGGCATCACCGACCTCATCACGACCCCCGGACTCATCAACCTCGACTTCGCCGACGTCAAGTCGGTCATGCAGGGTGCCGGCTCGGCCCTCATGGGCATCGGGTCCGCGCGCGGTGAGGACCGGGCCGTCCAGGCCGCCGAGCTGGCCATCAGCAGCCCGCTGCTCGAGGCGTCCATCGACGGTGCCCACGGCGTCCTGCTCTCGGTCCAGGGCGGCTCCGACCTCGGCCTCTTCGAGATCAACGAGGCCGCCCGCCTCGTCCAGGAGGCCGCGCACCCGGAGGCCAACATCATCTTCGGTGCGGTCATCGACGACGCGCTCGGCGACGAGGTCCGGGTCACGGTCATCGCTGCGGGCTTCGACAGCGGCGGCCCCAGCCAGCGGCACGACGACCGCGCCCTCGGACAGGTCATGGGCCGGTCGCAGCCGGCCCAGCAGCGTCCGGCCACGCCGGCCCCGCAGCAGTCGGCGCCGCAGCACTCCAACGGCGTGCCACAGGCCGCTCCGCAGCCGGCAGCGCCCCAGCAGGGCCAGCCGGCTCCGGTGCACCACCAGCAGCAGCCCGCCCAGCAGCTGCCGACCCAGCAGCCTGCGACCCCGGCGCAGCAGCCCCAGCACCACGCTCCGGCCCCCGCGGCCCAGCCGGCGCAGCAGCCGCCACGCCAGGTGACGTTCGACGAGGGCGACGACCTCGACGTGCCCGACTTCCTCAAGTAGGAGCGAGGGCGGCCCGAGGCCGAGATCCGCTTCGACGGGTGGGAGACGCGTTCAGCGTCTCCCACCCGTCGGCGTCCCGGCGCCGGACCCGCCACGGGGAGGTCCGTCGCAGGGCCCGGCGGGTCCGCGGGATAGGTTTGTCATCGTGTTCTACTGGCGCACCACCACCCCCAGCGACGGCGACGCCCGTGCGGTCGACCTCGCCTTCACGGGCCGGTCGGCCGGCCGGGGGAGCGGGCCGTATGCCGGCCTCAACCTCGGCGGGCACGTCGGCGACGACCCCGCTGACGTCGAGGGCAACCGCACCGCCGTCGCCCACGAGATCGACCTCCCGCGAGAGCGTCTCGTCCTCATGAACCAGGTGCACGGCGCCGACGTCGTGCAGGTCGAGGGGCCGTGGGTCGGTGAGCCGCCTGCCGTCGACGGAATCGTCACGCGCGCAACCGATCTCGCCCTCGGGGTGCTGGTCGCCGACTGTGTCCCCGTGCTGCTGCACGATGCCGACGCCGGCGTCGTGGGGGCGGTGCACGCCGGCCGCCCCGGGATGCTCGCGGGGATCGTCGGTCGGGCCGTCTCGGCGATGCGTGACCTCGGCGCGACGACTGTCTCGGCGACCGTGGGACCGTCCGTCTGCGGCCGCTGCTACGAGGTCCCCGCCGAGATGGCGCGCACCGCCGCCGAGACCTCGGCGGCGGCCGCTGCACGCTCCTGGACCGGCACGCCGGCCATCGACGTGGCAGCCGGAGTCGTCGAGCAGCTTGCTGCGGCCGACGTCGCGGTGCAATGGGTTCCGGGATGCACCCGCGAGACCGGTGACCTCTACTCCTACCGGCGCGACGGCCGCACCGGCCGCTTCGCCGGCATCGTCGCGCTGCGGCCGGTGGGTCCATGACCGGCGTGGTGTCGGGAGGTGACCCGGCCCGGCGGGAGCAGCTGCGCGACAGTCTCGCCGCCGTGCACGAGCGCATCGAGCGCGGTTGTGCCGAGGCCGGACGCGATCCCGGCGACGTCACCCTCGTCGTCGTCACGAAGTACTTCCCGGCCTCCGACGTGCTGCTGCTCCACGAGCTCGGCGTCCGGCACTTCGGCGAGAACCGCGACCAGGAGGCGGCCGAGAAGTTCCGCGAGGTCCGCCTCGCCCTCTCGGAGGCCGGCGCGCCGGGCCTGACCCTCCACTTCATCGGGCAGCTCCAGAGCAACAAGGCGGCGCACGTCGCGGGCTATGCCGACGTCGTCCAGTCGGTCGACCGCCCGAAGCTCGTCGGCGCGCTCGCCAAGGGCGCCCACGCCGCGGACCGGACCGTCCAGGTGCTGCTGCAGGTGAGCCTCGACGGCGACACCTCGCGCGGCGGCGTCCTGCCCGCCGACGCGGAGGCCCTCGCGGATGCCGTTGCGGCACAACAGCTCCTGCAGCTGCGCGGCGTCATGGCCGTCGCGCCCCTGGGTGCCGACCCCGACGCGGCGTTCGCGCGCCTCCGGGAGGTGGCGGACGGCATACGTGCTCGGCACCCCGGTGCCGACTGGATCTCCGCCGGCATGAGCGGCGACCTCGAGGCGGGGCTGCGCCACGGAGCGACACTCCTGCGTGTCGGCACGGCAATCCTCGGTTCACGCCCGTCACTTCTGTAACGTCGTCAACGATCACAATCCGACGTTTTGGGAGTTGGCCATGGCAGGGGCACTGCGCAAGACGATGGTGTACCTCGGACTGAGCGAGGAGGACCAGCGTCACGACCGTTACGACGACTACGACGCGTACGACGAGTCCGACCGCTACGACGACGAGACCGAGCACACCGCTGCCGTGACGCAGCTGCCCACGAAGCGGCCGGTCGCCGCCGTCGTGCGCGACGTCGAGGTCGGTTCGCTCAACCGCATCACGACGATCCACCCCCGCACGTACAACGAGGCCAAGAACATCGGCGAGTGGTTCCGCGACCAGGTGCCGGTCATCATGAACCTCAGCGACATGGACGACGCCGACGCCAAGCGTCTCGTCGACTTCGCGGCCGGCCTCGTCTTCGGCCTCCACGGGACGATCGAGCGGGTCACCTCCAAGGTGTTCCTCCTCTCGCCCGCCCACGTCGAGATCTCCGCCGACGAGCCCGAGGCGCCGGCCGCCTCGACGCGCGGTTTCTTCAACCAGAGCTGAGCCCGACCGTCCACCGCCGTGAGCGCGAACCGGGGTCACAGGACCATCGACCTGGGCCCCGGTTCACACTCCTGCCCCGACATCAGGGACACTGACCGACATGGACGCGTTCTGGACGATCTACGGGGTGGTGGTCTTCACCTTCTTCATCGCCCTCATCGGCCGCTTCGTCATCGACTGGGTGCAGGTGCTGGCCCGGTCGTGGCGACCCACGGGGGTCGTCCTGGTCCTCGCCGAGGCCGTCTACACCGTGACCGACCCGCCCCTGCGCGCCCTGCGCAAGGTCATCCCGTCACCGAGCCTCGGTGGCGTACGACTCGACCTCAGCTTCCTCGTCCTGATGTTGCTGACCTCTCTCGCTCTCAACGTGCCGAGCTTCTTCTGACCGACCGGCGGTCACCCGTCCCGCAGCACGGACCGCGGGTGTCCACACGCCGACCGGTGAGCATGGCTTTGGTTCGTGACCGGAACGTTAGATACCGTTGACCCGAACCATTACGTCTGTATCGAGGTGACACATGGCGCTTACGCCTGAACAGGTGCTCAACAAGCACTTCCAGACCACGCAGTTCCGTCGTGGCTACGAGGAGCGGGACGTTGACGACTTCCTGGACGAGATCGTGGCGGAGATGCGTTCGCTCATCGAGCAGCGTGACGACTACCTGAAGCAGCTCAACGACTGCCGCGCGAGCAAGAACCAGTCGGCCGTGCGAGCCGACGGCGCGACCGCGGCGATGCCGGCCGTCGGCCGGCCCGGTGACGACGCCAAGCTCGGCGGCCTCACCGCGAAGATCCAGGACGCGGAGCGTGCCTTCAAGGCCGCCACCGACCGCGCGGCCAAGGCCAAGGCCGACGCCGAGAACGCCGAGCGCGTCGCCAAGGAGCGCATCGACCGTGCGAAGGCCGAGGCCGACCGCGCCGAGGCAGCCGCCAAGTCCGCCGTCGACTCGCAGGCGCTCAACGACGCACAGGCCAAGCTCAACGGCCTCAACTCCCAGGTCGCCGACGCCGAGGGCAAGCTCACCAAGGCCCAGGAGAACGCCCGCGCCGCCGAGGAGCGGGCCGCCAAGGCCCAGGCCGACGCCGAGGCAGCCGCCGCCACCGCGGCCCGCCTGCGCGAGGAGGCCGCCAAGGCGCCGGCGGCCGCCCCTGCTGCCGCCGCTGCCGCTGCCGCACCGGCTGCTGCCGCCGCGACCGGCAACGTCGACGCCGCGGGCGTCATCGCGCTCGCCCAGCGCCTCCACGACGAGCACGTGGCCGCCGGCGAGACCCGCCGCGACGAGCTCATCTCCGAGGCCGAGAACCGTCACCGTGAGCTGCTCGCCGCGGCCCAGGCCCGCCACGACGACCTCATCAACACCGGGCAGAGCCGTCACGACAAGGCCACTCAGGAAGCCGAGCAGATCTCCGCCGCAGCCGCGTCCCAGCGTGACCAGATGATCGCCGAGGCCACCTCGCAGCGCGACCAGATGATCGCCGAGGCGACGTCCAAGCGCGACGAGATGCTCACCGAGGCACGCGAGCGCGCCACCGGCATGGTCGCCGAGGCACAGCAGAAGAAGGCGGCCCTGCTCGAGGAGCTCGACAAGCAGAAGGGCCTGCTCGACCGCAAGATCGCCGAGCTGCGTGGCTTCGAGAAGAACTACCGCAGCAACCTCAAGTCCTACATCGAGGGCCAGCTGCACGACCTCGACTCGAGCGTCCAGGAGCCGGCGCACGCCGGTGCCGGAGACGGCAACCAGGGCTGAGTCCCACCTCGAACAGACGCACGCAGGCCGTCCGGGCATCGTCCCGGGCGGCCTGAGGTGTATCCGAAGAGCGAACACTTCGCCCGCATAAGCGTTTCGCGTTTGTGCACGACCCGTGCGGGGCTTATTGTCAGCCCCACTTGTCAGCGTCGACGGATTGAGCGACGGAGGGTCTGATGGCGGCGAAGAAGACGGCAGCGGCGACGACCGCGGCCAAGCGGTCCACCGCGAGCAGGACGACGGGCGCAGCCGGGAAGGCGGCGCCTGCGGCGAAGACTGCGAAGAAGTCCGCGACGAAGACCGCGCCGGCCAAGAAGTCGGCGACGAAGGCCGCGCCGGTCAAGAAGGCCGCGACGAAGGCCGCGCCGGTCAAGAAGACGGCGACGAAGGCCGCGCCGGTCAAGAAGTCCGCGACGAAGGCCGCGCCGGTCAAGAAGACGGCGACGAAGGCCGCGCCGGTCAAGAAGACGGCGACGAAGGCCGCGCCGGCCAGGAAGACCGCGACGAAGGCCGCGCCGGCCAGGAAGACCGCGACGAAGGCCGCGCCGGCCAAGAAGACCGCGACCAAGACCGCGCCTGTCAAGAAGTCCGCTCCGGCGGCTGGAAGCACCACCAGGTCCACGGCGGCGAAGAAGCCGTCCGCCACGACGTCCACCCGAGCCGGTGCCGCGAGCGCGAAGTCCGCCGCCAAGGCCCCGGCGACCCGAACCAAGAAGGCATCCGTGACGACGAGCTCCACTGCAGGACCCCGCACGGCCACCAAGAAGGCCGCGAGCACCACGACGAACCGGACTAGCGCCCGCAAGATCGCCGAGCAGCTGCGGGTCAAGGACGACGAGAGCCCCTGGAGCGAGGACGAGATCAGCGAGGTGCGCGGTGTCCTCCTCGAGGAGATCGAGCAGCACCGCGTCGAGCTCAAGCTCGCCGAGGACGAGCTCGACGACCTGCTGCGCGCCTCGGGCGACGGGTCGGGTGACGACCAGGCGGACGCCGGTGCCAAGACGGCAGAGCGCGAGCACGAGATCTCGGTCGCCGCCAACGCTCGCGCGAGCCTGCGCCAGGCCGAGCACGCGCTCGAGCAGCTCGAGGCCGGCACCTACGGCATCTGCGAGAACTGTGGCAACCCGATCGGCAAGCTTCGACTTCAGGCCCGTCCTCGTGCGACCCTGTGCATGACATGCCAGGAGAAGCAAGACCGCCACTGACGTCCACGCACGCCACGTCGACCCCCCGCGCGGGGGTCGACGGCGTGTCCACCACTACCTCGACCGAGATCGTGAGCTCGACGCCCGCCGACGACAGCCGTCCCACGCCTGACCGGCGCAGGCGACTGTTCGTCGTCCTCGGCGTCGTCGCCGTCCTCGCCCTCGTCACCGACCAGTTGACGAAGATGGTCGCCCTCGACGTGCTCGCCGACGGCGAGTCCCGTCCCTTCGTCGGAGACTTCATCCGGCTCAAGCTCATCGGCAACCCCGGAGCGGCCCTCTCGCTCGGGGCGGGCAACACCTGGGTCATGACGGGCATCGCCCTCGCGGTGCTCGTCGCGATCATCGTCGTCGCTCGCCAGCTCGGGTCGCTGGCCTGGGCCGTCGCGCTCGGCCTGCTGCTCGGCGCCGCGGTCGGCAACCTCACGGATCGTTTCGTCCGCCCGCCGGGTGGCGGCCAGGGCCACGTCGTGGACTTCATCGACTACAACCGATGGTTCATCGGCAACGTCGCCGACATCTGGATCGTCTCGGCGGCCTGCCTCGTCGTCCTCCTGGCGCTGCTCGGCATCGGCGTCGACGGCCGGCGCGATCACGGTCGCGCCGCCACCGCGACAGCGACCGAGCCTCAGTCCGGCGAGACCACGACCGGCGAGACCACGACCGGCGAGGCCTCCGGACAGACCATCGACGACACCACCGCCCGCACCACCGGCGCGACCACCACGAACGGCGAGACCGACATGACGCAGCAGGCCGGTTTGACGCCCGACGCGCCCGAGACGCACGAGGCGCGGCGCCACGGGGGCGACCATGCCTGACGTGCGCACCGTGCTCGTGCCGGACGGCCTCGAGGGCGAGCGCGTCGACGCCGGTGTGGCGCGGCTCTTCGGTGTCTCGCGCACCAAGGCCGCCGACCTCGCCGCCGACGGCCACGTCGTCATCGACGGCAAGGCGGTCGCGAAGTCAGAGCGGCTCTCGGCCGGCTCGATGCTCGAGGTGTCGCTGCCGCGCGCCGAGGACCGCCCGGGCCTGCAGGTCGTCGCCCAGCCGGTCCCGGGCATGTCGATCGTCCACGACGACGACGACATCGTCGTCGTCGACAAGCCGGTGGGGGTCGCCGCGCACCCGAGCGTCGGCTGGAGCGGTCCCGACGTGGTGTCCGGGCTCGCCGCGGCGGGCTACCGCATCTCCACCTCGGGAGCCCCGGAGCGCCAGGGCATCGTCAGCCGTCTCGACGTCGGCACGTCGGGTCTCATGGTCGTCGCCAAGAGCGAAGCCGCCTACTCGCGGCTCAAGCAGGCCTTCCGGAGCCGGACGGTCGACAAGACGTACCACGCCCTCGTCCAGGGCCTGCCCGACCCGGTCGTCGGCACCGTCGACGCCCCGATCGGCCGGCACCCCGGTCACGACTACAAGTTCGCCGTGATGAAGAGCGGCAAGCCGTCGGTGACCCACTACGAGGTGATCGAGGCGTTCCGCTACGCGAGCCTGCTCGACATCCACCTCGAGACGGGGCGCACCCACCAGATCCGCGTCCACTTCGCGGCCTTGCACCACCCCTGCTGCGGCGACCCGACCTACGGCGCCGACCCGACGCTCGCGGCGCGGCTCAAGCTCGACCGCCAGTGGCTGCACGCCGTGGGCCTCGGCTTCGAGCACCCGGGCACGGGGGAGTACGTCCACTTCGAGAGCACCTACCCGGACGACCTCCAGCGCGCCCTCGACATCATCGGGACCCTCTGAGAGCTTGACCTTCGACCTCACCGTCAAGGCTGATGGCGTATGCCGTCGGGTCGGCACGGTGGGGTCGTCGGCGTCTCGGCCCACCGGGCCCACGACACCCGGTCCCGACACGCCGAGGAGTGTCCTCGCGGAGGCTTAGACTCGTCCACGATGTCGACCGAAGCCGCCCCGCGCAACGACCCGAACTTCGTGCACCTCCACGTGCACACGGAGTACTCCATGCTCGACGGGGCCGCCCGGATCGGCGACCTCTTCAGCGAGGCGGCGCGGATGGGCATGCCGGCCCTCGCGACGACCGACCACGGCTACGTCTTCGGCGCCTACGAGTTCTGGAAGAAGGCGCAGGGCACCGGGGTCAAGCCGATCATCGGGGTCGAGGCCTACATCACGCCGGGCACGCACCGCACCGACCGCACCAAGGTCAGCTGGGGCGACGGCGGGCGCGACGACATCTCGGGCAGCGGCGCCTACACGCACATGACGATGCTCGCCGAGAACAACCAGGGCATGCACAACCTCTTCCGGATGAGCTCCATCGCGAGCCTCGACCAGGTCTACACGAAGTGGCCGCGCATCGACCGCGACCTGCTCTCGACCTACGGCAAGGGCCTCATCGTCACGACGGGCTGCCCGTCGAGCGAGATCCAGACGAAGCTGCGCTTCGGGATGTACGACGAGGCGCGCGAGGTCGCCGGCGAGCTGCGCGACATCTTCGGCAACGAGAACGTCTACGTCGAGCTCATGGACCACGGCCTCGACATCGAGCGGCGCACGCAGAAGGACCTCATCCGGCTCGCGCGCGACCTCAAGCTGCCGCTCGTGGCCACCAACGACCTGCACTACACGCGTGCCGAGGACGCCAAGGCCCACGCCGCCCTGCTCTGCGTCCAGTCCGGCTCGACCCTGATGGACCCCAACCGGTTCAAGTTCGACGCCGACGACTTCTACCTCAAGTCCGCCCAGGAGATGCGTCACCTCTGGCGCGAGCTGCCCGAGGCGTGCGACAACACCCTGCTCATCGCCGAGCGCTGCGAGGTCTCCTTCACCGAGGGCGAGGGGCGCTACATGCCCCGCTTCCCCTGCCCCGAGGGTGAGGACGAGACGTCGTGGTTCATCAAGGAGGTCGAGACCGGCCTCTCGCGCCGCTTCCCCGAGGGGGTGCCCGACTACGCCCGCAAGCAGGCGGCCTTCGAGGAGGACGTCATCGTCTCCAAGGGCTACCCGGGCTACTTCCTCGTCGTCGCCGACTTCATCAACTGGGCCAAGCGCAACGGCATCCGGGTCGGACCCGGCCGTGGCTCCGGTGCCGGTTCCATGTGCGCCTACGCCATGGGCATCACCGACCTCGACCCGGTGCCGCACGGCCTGATCTTCGAGCGCTTCCTCAACCCCGAGCGCATGTCGATGCCCGACTTCGACGTCGACTTCGACGAGCGCCGCCGCGGTGAGGTCATCCGCTACGTGACGGAGAAGTACGGCGAGGAGCGCGTCGCCCAGATCGTCACCTACGGCACGATCAAGGCCAAGCAGGCCCTCAAGGACGCGAGCCGCGTCCTCGGCCACCCCTTCGCGATGGGTGAGAAGCTCACGAAGGCGATGCCGCCCGACGTCATGGGCAAGGGCATGCCGCTCGCCGACGTCTTCAAGCCCGACTCCAAGCGCTACAACGAGGCGGCCGACTTCCGTGTCGTCCACGACGAGGACCCCCAGGCGCAGGAGGTCGTCGCGACGGCGCTCGGCCTCGAGGGCCTCAAGCGCCAGTGGGGCGTGCACGCGGCCGGCGTCATCATGTCCAGCGAGCCGCTCGTCGACGTCATCCCGATCATGCGCCGCCTGCAGGACGGCCAGATCATCACGCAGTTCGACTACCCCAGCTGCGAGTCGCTCGGCCTGGTCAAGATGGACTTCCTCGGCCTGCGCAACCTGACGATCCTCGACGACGCCATCGAGAACATCAAGCTCAACCGCGACGAGGACATCGACCTCGACGAGCTGTCCAAGACCCTCGACGACCGCGCGACCTACGACCTGCTCGGTCGCGGCGACACCCTCGGCGTCTTCCAGCTCGACGGCGGCGGCATGCGTTCGCTGCTGCGCCTCATGCAGCCCGACAACTTCGAGGACATCTCGGCCGCCCTCGCGCTCTACCGACCGGGCCCGATGGGCGTCAACGCCCACACGAACTTCGCGCTGCGCAAGAACGGCAAGCAGGAGGTCGTCCCGCTCGACCCCCAGCTCAAGGGCAAGCTCCAGCAGGAGATGATCGACGCCCTCGACCCCATCCTCGGGATGACCTACGGCCTGGTCATCTACCAGGAGCAGGTCATGGAGATCGCCCAGAAGCTTGCCGGCTACACCCTCGGCAACGCCGACCTGCTGCGCCGGGCCATGGGCAAGAAGAAGAAGGAGGTCCTCGACGCCGAGTACGTCCCCTTCTCCGAGGGCATGAAGTCCCAGGGCTTCAACGAGGCGTCGATCGCGGCGCTGTGGGGCGTCCTCGTCCCGTTCTCGGACTACGCGTTCAACAAGGCGCACACGGCGGCATACGGCCTCGTGTCGTACTGGACGGGCTACCTCAAGGCCAACTACCCCGCCGAGTACATGGCGGCCCTGCTGACGAGCGTGCGCGACGACAAGGACAAGTCGGCGCTCTACCTCAACGAGTGCCGGCACATGGGCATCAAGGTGCTGCCGCCCGACGTCAACGAGTCGATCGCCAACTTCGCCGCCGTCGGCACCGACATCCGCTTCGGGCTCGCGGCGATCCGCAACGTCGGCCTGCCCGTCGTGCAGGCCATCATCAAGGCCCGCGAGGAGAAGGGCGCCTTCGCCTCGTTCAAGGACTTCCTCTCGAAGGTGCCGGCCGTCGTCTGCAACAAGCGCACCATCGAGTCGCTCATCAAGGGCGGCGCGTTCGACTCCCTCGGCGAGAGCCGTCGCGGCATGGTCGAGGTGCACGAGCGCTACATCGACGCGCTCGTCGAGGTCAAGAAGCAGGAGGCCATCGGCCAGGACAGCCTCTTCGGCAGCTTCGGCGACGACGCCGACGCCGGTGCCGCCGACGGGCCGGGGGCCTTCGACGGCCTGCCGCCCGTGCCGACGCTCGAGTGGGACAAGGCCAGCCTGCTCTCCTTCGAGCGCGAGATGCTCGGCCTCTACGTCAGCGACCACCCGCTCTTCGGCATCGAGCACATCCTCGCCACGCACGCGGACACCTCGATCGCCTCGCTCATGGGCGACGACCCCAAGGCCGACGGCACGCCGGTGACCGTGGCGGGGCTCATCACGAGCCTCCAGCTCAAGCGCACGAAGAAGGGCGACCTGTGGGCCATCGCGACCGTCGAGGACCTCGACGGCGCCATCGAGTGCCTCTTCTTCCCCTCGGCCTACATGACCTACTCGACGATGCTGGCCCAGGACACCGTCTGCGCCGTCAAGGGTCGCATCAGCGCCCGCGACGACTCGATCTCGATCTTCGCCCAGGAGCTGACGATCCCCGACATCAAGGAGGGCCCGCGCGGTCCGGTCGTGCTGACCCTCCCGCTCGGTCGGGCCACCCCGGCCGTGGCCGAGAGCCTCAAGCGCGTGCTGGGGGAGCACCCCGGTGCCACCGAGGTGCAGGTCAAGCTGACCCAGCCCGGGCGTTCGGTGCTCATGTCCCTCGACGACTCCCTCCGGGTCAACGCCACCTCCGCGCTCTTCGGTGACCTCAAGGCCCTCCTCGGTCCGGCCTGCCTCAGCTGATGCGCGAGGCTGACCGCCGGCAGATGCGCCGGACGCGGATGGCCGCGCTCGGACTGGCGCCCGCGCTCGGCAGCGACGGGCCCGTGTCGGCGCTGGCGGTCGCCCGGGAGCTCGGCGCGTTGCAGGCCCAGGACTACGGCAGCGGCGCGTGGTCGCTCGGGGTGCGCTCGGGCCTGACGCTCGAGCAGGTCGAGCGGGCGGTCGTCGACCGCGAGGTCGTGCGCACGTGGCCGATGCGCGGCACGATCCACTGGGTCCCGGCCGAGGACGCCCGCTGGATGTGCGAGCTGCTCGCGGCGCCCCGCAGCACGACGCTGGCCACGCGGTTCGCCCAGCTCGGCCTCACCGAGGCCGACGTCGAGCTGTCCGGACGGCTCTTCGAGGAGCACCTGCGGGAGCCGATGAGCCGTCCCGACGTCGCCGCCCTGCTCGTCGCCCACGGCATCGACCCCACCGACCAGCGCAACTACCACCTCATCGGCCACCACTGCATGAGCGGTCTCATCTGCCAGGGGCCGGTCATCGGCAGGCAACCGAGCTTCGTCCTCATCGACTCGTGGGTTCCCCACTCCCGCAAGCCTTCCCGTGAGGAGGGACTCGCGACGGTGGCCGAGCGCTACGTCCGGAGCCACGGACCCGTCACGGAGAAGGACCTTGCCGGCTGGCTCCTCAAGCCGCTCGGACTCACGCGCGAGGCGCTCGCGCTCGTCGGCGACCGCATCGTGCGCGCGGAGCTCGACGGGCAGACGTGGCTCACTCACGTGGACGCGCGCCCGGTCCCCGACGGTCCCGGCGGGGTGCACCTGCTGCCCCAGTGGGACGAGTTCCTCCTCGGCTACAAGTCGCGCGAGGTGACGCTGCCGCCCGAGCACTTCGTCAAGGTCGTGCCCGGGCGCAACATGGTGTTCAAGCCGACGCTCGTCGTCGACGGCGAGGTTGCCGGCACGTGGCGTCGCGTCCAGAAGCGGGAGCACGTGGTCATCGAGGTCTCGCCGTTCGTCGACCTCTCGGCGCGCCGGTGGCGCGAGGTCGAGACGGCCGCGGCCGCCTACGGCACGTTCCTCGACACCGAGGCCGAGGTCGTACGCGTCGGGCCGGCTGAGAGGACCGGCTGACGTGGCGCGTGGGCCGGTCCCACCCTCCCCGCTGCCCCCGCGCCACGGTGTCGACGCCCAGCGTTTCCGGATGCCGCAGGCAGGCCCTTGGTCGTCGCTGCGCGACCACCTCGTCGAGCGGCTCGCGCCCGGGCTCACGCCCGACGAGGTCGACCGGATGCTCGAGGCCGGGGAGTTCGTCGACGGCTCGGGAGCGCCGGTGCCGGCGGACGCCCCGTTCGTGCCCCAGTCGGCCGTGTGGGCGCACCGCGACCTGCCGGTCGAGGTCGCGCACCCCGAAGAGCTCGTCGTGCTGCACCGTGACGAGCGGATCGTCGTCGTCGACAAGCCCCACGACATGGCGACGATGCCGCGGGGTCGGCACGTCGTGCAGAGCGCCCTGGCCCGTGCCCGCGTCCTGACGGGCGAGCACCGCCTCACCCCGGCCCACCGGCTCGACCGACCCACGGCAGGCGTCCTGATGTTCACGACCGAGCAGCGGTGGCGTGGCCCGTACCAACGCGTCTTCGCGGAGGCGCTCGCCCACAAGGAGTACCTCGCGGTCGCGCCCGTCCGCGACGGGCTCGCCCTGCCCCTCGTGCGGCGCACGCACCTCGTCAAGGAGCACGGCACGCACCAGGCGCACGAGGTCGACGGGGCCGAGCCCAACGCCGAGACGCTCGTCGAGCTCGTGGGCACGGCGTCCGGTCCCGGAGGATCGGGAGCGGACCTGGGGCTCTACCGCCTCACGCCGCGCACCGGGCGCACGCACCAGCTGCGGTGCCAGCTCCAGGGGCTCGACATCCCCATCGTCGACGACCCCCTCTACCCGGTGGAGCGGGACGTGCCGGCGGAGGACTTCAGCGCCCCGCTGCAGCTGCTCGCGGCCGTGCTGGCCTTCGACGACCCCGTCGACGGGACGCCGCGCCGGTTCGTGACGCGACGCCGTCTCGCCCGGTGGCCTGGCCGTTGGCCGGCGCTCTGAGACCCGCCCCCGGGCCTGCCTCGGGGCCGACCGCGCGATGTCACCGGGTGTTCAGGATCCCGTGGGCCTCTCGACGCGCGAGACGGACCGCTCCGGTCTAGGGTGACCCGCAGACCGCGCGGAAGAGCCGGTCCCAGGGAGGAAATCCATGCGTCATTCTCGTCCTGCCCTGCGCCGGGTCGCCGCGGTCACCACCGCCGCACTCGCTGTGGGCGTCACCCCCTTCGTCGTGGCCGCACCGGCCTCGGCGGCGGCCCCGACGGAGCTGTTCATCAGCGAGTACGTCGAACCGGCCACCGGAAACAACAAGGCCATCGAGATCTACAACCCGACGAGTGCTCCGGTGACGCTCACCGGCACCTACAGCCTCTACACCTCGATCAACGGCGGTTCGTCGAACTCGACGATCGCCCTGGTCGGCACGGTGCAGCCGGGTGACGCCTTCTTCGTGGGCAACAGCAGCACGACGAACGACCCGGCGATCCTCGCGGCTGACCAGCTGAGCGGCTCCCTGACCTTCAACGGTGACGACGCCATCGAGCTGCGAAAGGGATCGACCGTCGTCGACTCGATCGGCCAGGTCGGCGTCGACCCGGGCACTGCGTGGGGGACCTCTCCCGTGACGACGGCCGACCACACGCTGCGGCGCAAGTCGAGCATCACTGTCGGCGACACGAACAGTGCTGACGCCTTCGACCCGGCCACTGAGTGGGACTCCTTCCCTGCTGGCACCTTCGACGGCCTCGGCACCCACACCGTCGACGGCGGTCCGGCGACCGACGTCGCCCCGAGCGTGACCTCGACGACCCCGGCCGACGGCTCCTCGAACGTCGCGGTCGACGCGAGCCCCACGGTCACCTTCTCCGAGCCGGTCAACGCCGCCGGAGCCTTCACCGTCACCTGCTCCCTCTCGGGAGCCAAGACGCTGGCCGTCACGGGCGGTCCCTCGACGTTCACGCTCGACCCGTCGGCCGACTTCGCCCTCGGCGACGCGTGCAGCCTGACGGTCTCGGCGGCCGCCGTCACCGACCAGGACGCCATCGACCCGCCGGACTCCCTGGCCAGCGACGTCGTCGTGCGCTTCTCGGTCCCCGCCGTCAGCCCGTGCGAGGTCACCCCGACCTCGATCCCGACCATCCAGGGCAGCGGTGACACGGCTGCGGTCACCGGCTCGGTCACGACGCGCGGCGTCGTGGTCGGCGACTACGAGGGCCCGTCGCCCGCGCTGCGCGGCTTCTTCATCCAGGACCCGAACGGCGACGGCGACGCCGCGACGTCCGACGGCATCTTCGTCTTCGAGGGCAGCAACGCCAACACGGTCAAGCTCGGTGACCTCGTCACCGTGACGGGCAACGCGGGCGAGAACCAGGGCCAGACCCAGGTCAGCGCCGGCGCGATCACGGTCTGCGGCACCGGCACGGTCGCCCCGACCGAGGTGCGGTTCCCCGTGGCGAGCCCGACGGCGCTCGAGCGCTACGAGGGCATGCTCGTCACCCTGCCGCAGGACATGTCCGTCACCGAGCACTTCCAGCTCGGCCGCTTCGGCCAGGTCACGCTCTCGGAGGGCGGCCGCCTCGAGCAGCCGACCAACGTCGTCGCCCCGGGCGCCCCCGCCGCCGCGCTCCAGGCGTCCAACAACCTGCGCAAGATCATCCTCGACGACACGACGCAGGCCCAGAACGTCGACCCGATCGTCTTCGGTCGGGGCGGCCAGCCGCTCACCGCGGCCAACACGCTGCGCGGGGGCGACACCGTCACCGACCTGACCGGTGTCCTCAACTACACGTGGGGCGGCAACGCCGCGAGCGGCAACGCCTACCGCATCCGCCCGGTGTCCCCGGCGGCGACGGTCGACTTCCAGCCGACCAACCCACGACCGACGACCCCGCCGGCCGTCGGCGGTGACACCCGCGTCGTCGGGATGAACCTGCTCAACTTCTTCAACACCCTCGACACGACCGGCAACAACTGTCGTGGCGGGCTCACCGGCGCGGCCATGGACTGCCGAGGCGCCAACACCGCCACGGAGTTCGACCGCCAGTGGCACAAGACGCTGGCCGCCGTCTCGGGCACGCAGGCCGACGTCGTCGCCTTCATGGAGATGGAGAACGACGGCTACGGCGCCGACAGCGCCGAGCAGTTCCTCGTCGGCAAGCTCAACGAGAAGGACGGCGCCGGCACGTGGGCCTTCATCGACGCCGACGCGCGCACGGGTCAGACCGACGCCCTCGGCAACGACGCCATCAAGGTCGGCATGCTCTACAAGCCGGGCGCGGTGACACCGGTGGGCACGACCGCGGCGCTCAACTCCGTCGACTTCGTCAACGGCGGCGACTCCGGCCCCCGCAACCGTCCCTCGCTCGCCCAGGCGTTCCGCGACAACACGACCGGTGGCACGTTCGTCGCCGTCGCGAACCACCTCAAGAGCAAGGGAAGCGCGTGCGACAAGCCCGATGCCGGCGACGGCCAGGGCAACTGCACCGAGGTCCGCGTCCGCTCGGCACAGCTGCTCGCCACGTGGCTGGCCGGCGACCCGACGGGCACGGGTGACCCCGACGTCCTCATCCTCGGCGACATGAACTCCTACGCCAAGGAGGACCCGATCACGACGCTCGAGAAGGCCGGCTTCACCAACCTCATCGAGCAGCGCAACGGGCGCGAGGCGTACTCCTACGCCTTCGACGGGCAGTGGGGCTACCTCGACCACGCGCTCGGCTCGGCGTCGATCACCAGCCAGGTGACGGGAGTCGGCGACTGGCACGTCAACGCCGACGAGCCCTCGATCCTCGACTACAACACCGAGTTCAAGACGGCGGCCCAGGTCACGAGCCTGTACGCGCCCGACCAGTTCCGCGTCTCGGACCACGACCCGGTCGTCGTGGGGCTCGACCTGACCAACGCCGCCCCGGTCGTCGGCACCGTCACCGGGCCGACCTCGGCCGTCTCGGTCGGCGCCCCGGCGGGCGTCAGCGCGACGTTCACCGACGCCGACCGCCTCGACACCCACTCGGCGAGCATCGCCTGGGGTGACGGGCAGTCCTTGGCGGGCACCGTGACCGGTGGCACCGTCAGCGGCAGCCACGTGTACACCGCGGCCGGCATCTACACCGTGACCGTCACCGTCACGGACCAGTGGGGCAACGCGGGCGCGGGCACGACGACCGTCGTCGTCTACGACCGCGCGGCCGGTTTCGTCACCGGGGGTGGCACCATCGCGTCCCCGGCCGGCGCTCTGGCCGACAACCCGTCGCACAGCGGCAAGGGCAGCCTGGAGCTGTCCGTCGCCTACGGCCGCGGGGCCACCGTCCCGTCAGGGTCGTTCACGTACAGCCTCGCGGGCACGTCCTTCGCCGTCGCCGCGACGACGTTCGACTGGCTCGTCGTGACGGGCACGACGGCGACGTTCTCGGCCCCGGTCACGGTCGACGGAACCGTCGGCTACCGTGCCGTCGTCACCGTGACCGACAAGGGCAGGAACGACACGTTCCGCCTCGTCGTGACGGCCGCCTCGGGCTCCGTGGCCTACGACTCCGGCACGCAGGCCGTGAAGGGTCAGATCGTCATCCACTGACCGCCCACGACACGTGCGGCCCGGGATCTTCGGATCCCGGGCCGCACGGCGTGTCCGCACGGCCCTGCGCGGGGCCGTGCGGCGGCTACCGTGACCCCATGAGACGAACGCTGTTCGTGCGGGTCAACAGGGTCGCGAACGTCGTCGTGCGTCGGCTCGGGCTGCGCCGCTTCCGGGGCGGCGACCTGCTCATGCTGACGACGATCGGACGCAGGAGCGGGAAGCGCCGCACGACGCCCTTGCTGCACCTGGCGCGCGACGCGGGCTGGCTGGTCGTGGCCTCGAATGGCGGAGCGGACTGGGAGCCGGGCTGGTGGCTCAACCTCCGAGCCGGTGGGGTCGGCACGGTGGAGGTCGACGGCCGGGCCGTGCCGGTGCGCGGAGAGGAGGTCACCGGCCCCGAGCGGGAGCGGCTCTGGGCCGAGCTCAACGACCGCGTCTTCGACTTCGACTCCTACCAGGCGAAGGTCAGCCGGCGGATCGCCGTCGTGAGACTGACGCCGACGACCGACTGACCGGGACCGCGACCTAGACTGCGCGGATGCAGCACCCCCCGACCGCTCGGCGCGACCCCGTCGCCCGCGAGCACCACGGCGACCGCTTCGACGACCCCTACGCGTGGATGGCCGACCGGGACTCGGCCGCGGTGCGCGAGCTGCTCGCGGCCGAGAACGCCCACGCCACCGAGCGCACCGAGCACCTGCGTCCGCTCGCCGAGCAGGTCTTCGAGGAGTTCCGCTCGCGCATCGAGGAGACCGACCTGTCGGTGCCGGTGCGCCACGACCGCTGGTGGTACTACTCGCGCACGGTCGAGGGGGAGCAGTACGCCGTCGAGGCGCGGGTGCTCGTCGCCGACCACCCGCAGCGGCCGACCCTTGACGACGGAGGTCCGCCGGCCGGTGAGCAGGTGCTCCTCGACCAGAACGAGGAGGGCCGGCACCACGAGTTCTTCGCGGTCGGCGTGAGCGAGGTGTCGCCGTCCGGCGACCTGCTCGCGTATGCCGTCGACGTCGTCGGCGACGAGCGCTACGACGTGCGCGTGCGCAGGATCGAGGACGGCGTGGTCCTCGACGACGTCGTGCGCCGCACCGGCGGCTCGTTCGCGTGGTCGCTCGACGCCGGACACTTCTTCTACACGCGGGTCGACGACGCCTGGCGTCCGTACCAGGTCTGGCGCCACGAGGTGGGCACCGCCGCCGCGGACGACGTGCTCGTCCACGAGGAGACCGACGAGCGCTTCTTCGTCGGGGTGGGGACCTCGCGCGACGACCGGCTCGTCATCATCGCCATCGGGTCCAAGACGACGAGCGAGTTCCGACTCCTCGACGCCGACGATCCCTTGGGGACGCCCAGGGTCGTGGCCGAGCGCCGCCAGGGCGTCGAGTACGACATCGAGCCCTTCGGCGACCAGCTGCTCGTCACGCACAACGCCAACCGGGTCAACTTCGAGCTCGCCACCGCTCCCGTGACGAGCACGACGGCCGACGACTGGGTGCCGTTGGGTGTCACGACGGACGACGAGTACGTCACGGGCGCAGAGGGGTTCGACGACTTCATCGCGGTCTCGCTGCGACGAGAGGGCGGCACGGGCGTGCGGGTCGTGCTGCGCGACCCTGCGGCCCCGAACGGTCTGGGGGAGGCCCACGACATCGCCGTCGGCGAGCCCATCGGCACGCTCCACGTCGGCGTCAACCCCGAGGCGGACACGCCGACGCTCCAGGTGGTCCACGAGTCCCTGGTCACGCCCCGCACCGTCGAGGACTACGACGTGCGCGCGCGCACCTTCACGCTCCTCAAGCAGCAGCACGTGCGCGGCGACGTCGACCTGGCGCAGTACCGCCAGCGACGCGAGTGGGCCACCGCGCCCGACGGGACCCGCATCCCGATCTCCGTCGTGCACCGCCACGACGTCACGGCCGACGGCTCGGCGCCCGGCCTGCTCAACGCGTACGGCGCCTACGGCATCTCGAGCGACCCGTGGTTCTCGGTCCTGCGCCTCTCGCTGCTCGACCGCGGCTGGGTCTTCGCCATCGCGCACGTGCGCGGCGGGTCGGAGATGGGGCGGTCGTGGTACGACGACGGCAAGCTCGAGGCGAAGCCCAACACCTTCACCGACCTCATCGCCTGCGCGGACCACCTCGTCGAGACCGGGATCGTCGCCCCGGACCGTCTTGCGGCAGAGGGCGGCTCGGCCGGCGGCCTGCTCATGGGGGCCGTCGTCAACCTAGCGCCCGAGCGCTTCCGCTTCGTCCACGCCCAGGTGCCGTTCGTCGACGCGCTGACGACGGTGCTCGACCCCAGCCTGCCGCTCACTGTCGTGGAGTGGGAGGAGTGGGGCAACCCCCTCGAGGACCCCGCGGCATACGCCCTCATGAAGTCCTACAGCCCCTACGAGAACGTCCGGCCGACGCGTCACCCGAGCCTGCTCGTGACGGCCGGTCTCGACGACACCCGCGTCTACGTCACCGAGCCGGCCAAGTGGGTCGCGGCGCTGCGGCACGCCGACCTCGAGGTCGACGACCCGGCGCAGATCCTCTTCCGCACCGAGATGTCCGCGGGCCACGGTGGTCGTTCCGGCCGCTACGACCTGTGGCGCCAGTGGGCGTGGGAGACGGCCGTTCTCATCGACCAGACGTCGTGAGCCGGCCGTCCCCCGGCCGCACCGTGGCGCGGGTCAGGAGCCGTAGATCGCCGTGACCCACTCCGGGTGGTCGATGAACGGGTTCCGGTTGTGCTGCCAGGTGTCGAAGATGACCTGGTTGCGGCGCTTCTCGAACGCGTCGGGCGGGTCCTGCAGGTTCCACTGCTTGAGCACCGAGAGCTTGCCGATGTAGGACGCGGTGCCGTTGCCGACGAGGTTGTTGGGCTCGAGGTCGGCGAAACCGTCACCGCCGTCCCAGCGCACCGCCATGTAGAGGATCATCCGGGCGACGTCGCCCTTGACGGCGTTCCGCGGCTCGAAGGAGTCCCCGTCGCTGAGGCAGCCGGTGCACTGCGACACCGCCGACCCGCCGAGGTCGAAGTCGAGGTTGCCGCGGGTGCTGTTGACCGTGACGTCCTCGGGACGCAGGTGGTGCACGTCGGTGCCGGGGCCGTTGACGGTGCCGAAGTCGCCGTGGCTCTTGGCCCAGACGTGCTCGCGGTTCCACTGGTCGACGCCGCCGCCGTTGTCGGACTTGGCGATCGAGCGTCCCGAGTAGATCTCGATGACGTTGCTCGTGTTGTTCGGGTCCTGGTCGGTGTCCTTGAGGGCGGTCCAGACCTGGTCGTAGGTCAGGGTCGTGACGCCGCTCGAGATGATCCGGTGCAGCTCGGTGTGCAGCGCCGAGCCGGACTTGCCGATGGCCGATGCGTAGTACGTCGAGTCGTAGGGGCTCGTCGTGCCGGTGGGGCTCGGGCTCGTCGTCGTGCTCGTCGGGCTCGTCGTCGTGGTCGTCGACGTGCCGCTGAACGCGAAGGCGCTCGTCGAGGTCATACCCGGGTGGGAGAAGTACGCGGACAGCGCACCCGTGACGTCGAGCTGGCGTCCCATGAGCGAGGGGTTGCTCCGCAGGCCCCACGAGGACCGGAACGCGGAGGGGATCTGGACGTAGAGCATCCGGCTCGTCGACGTCTCGGCGGCGGAGTCGGCGATGGCGAGCGCGTAGTCGTTGGGGAAGCCCGACCGCACGACGGTGCTCGTCGCGGTCGGCTGTCCGACGATGTAGCCGCGGACGGTGGCGCTCTCGCCGGTCTGCGAGCCGATGGCCTGGGAGACCGTCAGCGGGGCAGCCGTGGCGAGGGCCGGCGCGGCGGCGACGTGGGGGACCGGCAGGGTCGTGGCCGGCGCGCCGGCGGCGCTCGTGAGGGCGACGCTCGGTGGGACGAGGGCGATGGCGAGGCCGGTGACGACGACTGCGATGCGACGCCGGGGGATGACGACGGGCACGGTTCTCCTGTCGGGACGGGAAGTCGGTGGGCGTGTGCGCCTCTCGCCCGGTCGGACGGCGGCAGCACGAGCGTGGCGGACCGCCCGTGAACGCCGGGTCAGTCGTTGGTCTGACCTTCGTCAGGCCCGGTCCAAGATTCGGCAGGCCGAGCGGTCGTCCCTGCGCCGCTCGCTCCGCACCCTGGACAGTGGTCAGCGCCCCGCGCGACGCCTTCTAGACTGGTGACCCATGATGTCCTCCCTCGACCTGCGCGGTCGCACGCTCGACGTGCGCTTCCTGCGCAAGGCCCTGCCACGAGCAGAGTTCGACGTCACGGCAGCCCTCGAGCAGGTGCGGCCGATCTGCGAGGACGTCGAGCATCGCGGGGCCGCCGCACTGCGCGACCTCGGCGAGCGGTTCGACGGCGTCCGGCCGACCCACCTGCGGGTGCCGCGGGCCGTGCTGCAGTCCGCCCTCGACCGCCTCGACCCCGACCTGCGTGCCGCGCTCGAGGAGTCCATCCGTCGCGCCCGCATCGTCCACGCCGACCAGCGCCGCACCGACACGACCACCGAGGTCGTGCCCGGCGGCACCGTGACCGAGCGCTGGGTCCCCGTCGACCGCGTCGGCCTCTACGTGCCCGGTGGCCTCGCGGTCTACCCGAGCAGCGTCATCATGAACGTCGTCCCGGCCCAGCTCGCGGAGGTCGGCTCGCTGGCCGTCGCCTCGCCGCCGCAGCGCGAGAACGTCGGCGAGTTCGCCGGCTACCCCAACCCGACGATCCTCGCGGCGTGCGCCCTGCTCGGCGTCGACGAGGTGTATGCCGTCGGCGGCGCCCAGGCGGTCGCGATGTTCGCGCACGGCTTCGTCGACGACGACCCGCAGTGGGGCGACGTCGACGGTGAGCAGGTCGTGTGCGACCCGGTGTCGCTCGTCACAGGCCCGGGCAACATCTGGGTCGTCGCCGCCAAGCGGCTGCTCAAGGGACTCATCGGCATCGATGCCGAGGCCGGCCCCACCGAGATCGCGATCCTCGCCGACGACTCCGCCGACCCAGACCACGTGGCGGCCGACCTCGTGAGCCAGGCCGAGCACGACCCGCTCGCGGCCTCCGTGCTCGTCACCGACAGTGAGGTGCTCGCCGAGGAGACCCGACGTGCCCTGGCGCGCCGGGTGCCCGCCACCAAGCACGCGGAGCGCGTCACCGAGGCCCTCGAGGGCACGCAGTCGCGGATCGTCCTCGTCGACGACGTCGACGCCGGCCTCGAGGTCGTCAACGCCTATGCCGCCGAGCACCTCGAGATCCAGACGCGCGACGCCGCGGGCGTCGCTGCCCGTGTGCGCAACGCGGGTGCCGTCTTCGTCGGTCCGCACAGCCCGGTCAGCCTCGGCGACTACGCCGCCGGGTCCAACCACGTGCTGCCCACCGCCGGCTGCGCGTGCCACTCGAGCGGCCTGTCCGTGCAGTCCTTCCTGCGTGGCATCCACGTCGTCGACTACGACGAGCCCGCGCTGCGGGACGTCGCCCGCCACGTCGTGACGCTCGCCCAGGCCGAGGACCTCCCGGCCCACGGCGAGGCCGTGACGGCGCGGTTCGGCGACGAGGTGCCCCGGTGAGCGAACGGCCGAGCGCCGCCGACGAGGTGCAGCGGCTGCTCCGTCCCGACCTGCGGGGTCGCACCCCGTACGGCGCGCCGCAGCTCGACGTGCCGGTGCGGCTCAACACGAACGAGAACTCCTACCCGGTGCCGCAGGTCGTCGTCGACGCCGTCGTCGCGGCCCTCGCCGACGACGTGGCCTCGCTCAACCGCTACCCCGACCGCGAGTTCACCGACCTGCGCAAGGCGCTGACGGCATACCTCGAGAAGCAGTCGGGGGTGTCGGTGACGCCCGAGCAGGTGTGGGCCGGCAACGGCTCCAACGAGGTGCTCTCGCACATCGTGCAGGCCTTCGGCGGCCACGGCCGGGTCGCGCTCGGCTTCACGCCGAGCTACTCGATGCACCCCATCATCAGCGAGACGCACGGCACGACGTGGGTCGACGGGCTTCGCTCTGCGGCAACCGATCCCGATGCCTTCGACCTGACCGCGGAGTCGGCAGCGCAGCAGGCGCGGGAGCACGACCCGTCGATCGTCTTCCTCTGTTCGCCCAACAACCCGACCGGCACGGCGCTGCCGTTCGACGTCATCGGTGCCGTGCTCGACGCGGCCCCGAACGCCGTCGTCGTCGTCGACGAGGCCTACGCCGAGTTCGCCCGCCCTGGCACGCGATCGGCGCTCACGCTGCTCGCCGAGCACCCTCGGCTCGTCGTGACGCGCACGATGAGCAAGGCGTTCGCCTTCGCGGGCGGCCGCCTCGGCTACCTCGTCGCGGCCCCGGAGCTCGTCGACGCGCTCCGTCTCGTGCGGCTGCCCTACCACCTGAGCAGCCCGACGCAGACGATCGCCCGGATCGCGCTCGAGCACGCCGACGTCATGCTCGGCACGGTCGAGGTCATCAAGCACCAGCGCGACCGCATCGTCGACCGTCTAGCGGAGCTCGGCGCGCGGCCCGTCGCCAGCGACAGCAACTTCGTCCTCTTCGGCGGACTCCGCGACGAGAAGGCCACGTGGAACGCCCTGCTCGACGAGGGAGTCCTGGTCCGCGACATGGGTATCGCCCACCACCTGCGCGTCACGGCGGGCAACCCCCACGAGACGACGGCCTTCCTCGAGGCCATGACCCGCCTCGCTCCCACCCACGTCCTCCCCAGCAGCGCCGACCGGCAGGAGCCATCCGCATGAGCCCCACCAGCCGCACCGCGAAGATCAGCCGTGCGACCTCCGAGTCCTCCGTCGAGCTCTGGCTCGACCTCGACGGCACCGGCACGTCCGACATCTCGACCGGTGTGCCGTTCTACGACCACATGCTCCACTCGCTGAGCAAGCACTCGCTCATCGACCTCACGGTCAAGGCCACCGGTGACGTCGACGTCGACGTGCACCACACGGTCGAGGACACCGCGATCGTCCTCGGACAGGCCCTGCGCGAGGCGCTCGGAGACAAGTCCGGGATCTCCCGCTTCGGTGACGCCACCGTCCCGCTGGACGAGGCGCTGTGCCACGCCGTCGTCGACGTCGCCGGCCGTCCGTACGTTGTGCACGAGGGCGAGCCGGAGGGGCAGCAGTACGCCCTCATCGGTGGACACTTCACCGGCTCGATGACCCGTCACGTCCTCGAGTCCTTCGCTTACAACGCGGGCCTCTGCCTGCACGTGCGCGTCCTCGCCGGCCGCGACCCGCACCACATCGTCGAGGCGCAGTTCAAGGCCGTGGCGCGGGCGCTCCGGGCCGCCATCGCTCCCGACCCGCGCGTCGTCGGCATCCCGAGCGCCAAGGGAGCGCTCTGACGATGGTGGGTCGTCGATGAGCGCCGACGTCGTCGTCCTCGACTACGGCAGCGGCAACGTCCGTTCGGCGGTGCGCGCCCTCGAGCGCGTCGGCGCCACGGTCACCCTGACGTCCGACCCCGTCCGGGCGCTCGAGGCCGACGGCCTCTTCGTGCCGGGTGTCGGCAACTTCCACGCCTGCATCGCCGGACTCGCGGCGGCGCACGGTCCCCGCATCATCGGCCGGCGGATCAGCGGCGGCCGAGCCGTCCTCGGGGTCTGCGTCGGCATGCAGGCCCTCTTCGACGGCTCGACCGAGCCCTCCGACCACCCCCTCGAGGGGCTCGCGGAGTGGCCCGGCACCGTCGAGCGGCTCCCGGCCGACGTCGTGCCGCACATGGGCTGGTCCGAGGTCGAGGTCGCCGAGGGCTCGCGTCTCTTCGCCGGCGTCGAGCACGAGCGCTTCTACTTCGTCCACTCGTACGCGGTGCAGCAGTGGTCGCTCGAGGCCACCGGCGCCTTCGCCCGCGTCGCGCCTGCGGTCACGTGGGCGCGCCACGGTGCGAAGTTCGTCGCCGCCGTCGAGAATGGGCCTCTGAGCGCGACCCAGTTCCACCCCGAGAAGTCCGGCGACGCCGGGCTGCACCTGCTCGAGAACTGGGTCCGCGACCTGTGACCGTGCCGACGTCCGCCGACTGACCGGCGGCCGCGGCCTCGACGAGAGTGGACCCGTGGCGACGAGAAAGACGGCGAGCAGCTCCAGCAGTGCGGGCCGGAAGCGCACGGCCAGGACGACGAAGAGCACGACGAGGAGCACGACGAGGCGGACCACGTCGTCGGCGAGGCGCACGTCGTCCGGCGCGCTCTACCCGAGGCGTCGGCGCAGCCAGCCGGGCCTGCCGACGACGGTGGGCACGGCGCTGGGCACGCTGTTCGTCACGACCCTGCTCGACCTGTCGTGGCCGGTGCGCATCGCCCTCGTCGTCGTGGTCGTCGTCGCCGGGCTGGGCTACGTCCTCTGGCGTCACCGGGCCGAGATCGCGGCCGCACCCAGCGCTGCAGAGGAGGGCGCAGGGGCGGCTGCCGACGCACCCCCAGCCCTCTCGGCGGGCACGGACACGCGTCCTGACGGGGCGTCCGGCGACCCGGCGGACCCCGCCCCGCCGACAGCGTGAGGTGACACCCGACCCCGACGAGGTCGAGGGTGCCCGTCGACCCGGCCACGACGTGGGCCGGACGGCACGGGGGAGGTGGCCCACGGCATACTCGGGTGGCCACACCACGACCCGAGGAGCACACGACGCCATGACCGACCAGCCCCATCTCGAGTTGCTGCCCGCCGTCGACATCGCCGGTGGCCGTGCCGTCCAGCTGGTGCAGGGTGTCGCCGGCAGCGGTGGCGAGTTCGGCGACCCGTGGGAGGCGGCGCTGCGCTGGCAGGAGCAGGGTGCCGAGTGGATCCACCTCGTGGACCTCGACGCAGCCTTCGGTCGCGGCAGCAACCGCGAGCTCATCGCCTCGATCGTCGGCCGGCTCGACCTGCAGGTCGAGCTCTCCGGTGGCATCCGCGACACGGACTCCCTCGACGCGGCGCTCGCCACCGGCTGCCGCCGCGTCAACATCGGCACCGCCGCGCTCGAGGACCCCGAGTGGACGGCGACGATCATCGCCACGCACGGTGACCGCGTCGCCATCGGCCTCGACGTCCGGGGGACGACGCTCGCGGCCCGGGGATGGACCCGCGAGGGCGGGGACCTGTGGGAGACGCTGGCGCGCCTCGACGCCGAGGGCTGTGCCCGCTACGTCGTCACCGACGTCAACAAGGACGGCATGCTCCAGGGTCCCAACGTCGACCTGCTCCGCGACGTGTGTGCCCGCACGGACCGTCCGGTCGTCGCCAGCGGCGGCGTCTCCACCCTCGAGGACATCGTGACGATCCGCGAGCTCGTCGGCGACGGGGTCGAGGGGGCCATCGTCGGCTCGGCCCTCTACCGCGGCGCGTTCACGCTGCCCGAGGCCCTCGACGTCGCCGGGCGCCCGGGCGCATGACCACACCGCCGCCCGGCTCGGGCCGTCACGACGGGCAGGGTCGTCCCGCCGACTCGGCCGGCCAGGCGTGGGAGGGCAAGTCGATCCCGTCCCACGGCTTCTCCGGCGACCCGGGCGCGGCCGACGCGGCGCTCGTCGCGGCGCTGGTGGCGGCACACGCGACCCCGGGCGACGACGCGGAGACCGCCGTCATGGAGCACGTCGCGCAGGCGCGCTGGCTCGTCCCCGTGGTCGCCGTGGCGTCGGAGGTCGACGACTCCGGGCCGCACGCCGTCGACACGCGCAGCGACATGGCCGCCGTCACGCTGACCTCCCCCGACGGGTCGCGGGCGCTGCCGATGTTCACCTCCCTCGAGAGCCTCGCCGCGTGGGACGCCGGCGCCCGGCCCGTGCCGGTGCGCGCGGCCGCCGCCGCGCAGGCGGCGATCGGCGAGGACTGCCACGTGCTCCTCGTCGACGTCGCCTCGTCCCACGCGACGGTGCTGCGGCCGAGCATGCTGTGGGCGCTCGCGCAGGAGCGGGCGTGGGAGCCCAGCCACCGGGACGCCCATGTCGCGGCGGCCGTGCGAGCGGCCGTCGAGCGCGAGCCGCAGGTCACGAGCCACCGACTGGAGGCCGGAGACCCGGCCGGGGCCGGCGTGCTGCGGGTCGTGCTGACCCTCGAGCCGGGCCTCGACGCCGCCCTCGTCGGGGCCGTCGCGACACGGATCGGGGAGCGCATCGCGACCGACGGCGAGACCCGTGCGAGGATCGATGCTCTGACCTTCGCGCTCGAAGCGGCGCGCTGAGCACATCACCCGTGGAGGTGCCGGACGTGGACACCACACCCCAGGCGACTCGGGAGCGCGACCCCGAGGTCCCTCCCGCGACGGGCGGCGCCGCAGGAGCCCGTGACGCCTCGACCGGCCCCGGCCGTTCCGGCGGGCGGTCGGGCGGACGCTCGAGCGGACGGTCGGGAGGTGCCAGCGGCCCTCTCGGCTTCATCGTCGACCCGGCCCTTGAGGCCCAGCGCCGCCGTGACCTCCGGCAGATGCGGCTCGTCGCCACCGGGCTCCTCGTGTTCGCCGCCATCGTCTACGTCCTCACCCGCGGACACGACGACGGCCTGCTCGGCTTCGTCAACGCCGGTGCCGAGGCCTCGATGGTCGGCGCCTGCGCCGACTGGTTCGCCGTGACCGCGATCTTCCGGCACCCGCTCGGCCTGCCGATCCCGCACACGGCCCTCATCCCGCGCAAGAAGGAGATGATCGGCCGCAGCCTCGAGGAGTTCGTCAGCGAGAACTTCATGCGCGAGGACATCATCCGTGAGCGGGTGCTCGACGCCGAGCCCACCCGGCGGGCGGCCGAGTGGGCCCTGGCCCCCGGTCACGCGAAGCGGCTCGTCGACGAGGTGGCCACGGTCACGGTCCACGCGCTGCACCGCATCCCCGACGAGGACGTCCGCGCCGTCATCGAGCAGGCCCTGCTCCCGCGTCTCGCGCAGGAGCCGATCAGCTCCCTGGCCGGTGGGCTGCTCGACCAGGTGGTGCGCGACGAGGCGCACGTCGGCCTCGTCGACCTCGCGCTCGACGAGGTCCGCGTCTGGCTCGTCGACAACGAGGACGTCTTCGAGTCGCTCATCACGCAGCGCGCCCCGGCGTGGGTGCCCGACGCGATCAACGACATCGTGGCCCGCAAGGTCCACGTCGAGGCGCTCAAGTGGCTCGCCGACATCCGCAACGACCCGCGGCACGACGTGCGCCTCGCGCTCGACAAGCTGCTCATCGACCTCGCCGACGACCTCCAGCACGACCCCGTGACGCAGGCCAAGGCCGAGCGCCTCAAGGAACGGGTCCTGTCGCACCCGCAGGTGGCCGACACGGCGATGTCGCTGTGGGGCTCGCTCCGCGCCGTCGTCGTCGCCGCCCTCGAGGACGAGGACGGGCCGGTGCGCGCCCGCGCCGTCACCGAGGTGGCGGCGCTGGCCGAGCGGCTGCTCGCCGACGCGTCGTTGCGCGAGCGCATCGACACCCGCATCTGCGACGCGACGATCTATGCGATCGACCGCTACGGCACCGAGCTGACGAGGATCATCAGCGACACCGTCGACCGCTGGGACGGCAAGGAGACGGCCGAGCGCGTCGAGCTCCAGGTGGGTCGCGACCTGCAGTTCATCCGCATCAACGGCACCCTCGTCGGCGGGCTCATCGGGATGCTCATCCACGCCGTCTCGATCGTGCTGCCCTCCTGAGGTGGCCCTGCCGGTCGACCCGGACGCGTTCAGACCCCGGTGTCGAGTCGTTCGGTGACCTGGCGGAGCGTGCGGTGCAGGTCCAGCAGCTCCTGCCGCGAGAGCCCGCTGCGGACCGCGATCTGGTGCGGCAGGTCGCCGAGGCCCGCGAGGCGGTCGCGGCCCGCGGCGGTCGCCGACACGAGGACGCGGCGCTCGTCCTCGGGGTCGCGGACGCGTTCCACGAGCCCGGCTGCCTCCATCCGCTTGAGCAGCGGCGACAGCGTCCCCGAGTCGAGGCGCAGGTGCTCGCCGAGACGGCTCACGGTGAGCGGCCCGTGCTCGCCGACCGCCATGAGGGCGATGTACTGCGGGTAGGAGAGCCCGTGCTTCGACAGCAGCTCGCGGTAGACGGCGTCGAAGGCGCGCACGGTCGTGTGCATGGCGTAGCAGATCTGCTGCTCGAGGCTCAGGGTGCCGGTCGCGGCGGACGGCGGATTGGACGGGCTCATGACCCAAGCGTACTATCAAATTGCGCACAATCTAATTGTTGGCAATACAAGGAGCCCCGATGAGCACCACCACCCAGACCGCCCAGTACGTCGCCTCGGCCACCGCCTCCGGACGTGAGGGCCGTGCCGTCACCTCCGACGGCCGCCTCGACGTCACGCTCGCCGCACCCCGCGAGCTCGGCGGCAGCGGGGAGGGCACGAACCCCGAGCAGCTCTTCGCCGCGGGGTATGCCGCGTGCTTCGCGAGCGCTCTCGGGCTCGTCGCGCGCAAGCGCCGCGTCGAGGACTTCGACGTCGCCGTGACCGCCGACGTCAGCCTCTCCGGGTCGTCGGGCACCGGCTTCGGACTCGGGGTCGTCCTCCACGTCGAGCTGCCCGAGGGCCTCGACCCCCAGCTGGCCCGTGAGCTCGTCGACACCGCACACCAGGTGTGCCCCTACTCCAACGCCACGCGCGGCAACATCCCCGTCGAGATCGTCGTCGACTGACTGCCGGCGCCACACGCAACGACCCAGCACCCCTGTCCCAGAAGGAGACCCGATGACCAATCCCCGTGAGGTCCAGCTCGTCAGCCGCCCCGTCGGCTGGCCCACGCCTGACGACTTCGCCCTCGTCGAGAGCGCGCCCGTCGACCTCGCCGACGGCCAGGTCCGCGTCCGCAACGAGGTCATGTCGGTCGACCCCTACATGCGGGGTCGGATGAGCGACGCCAAGTCCTACGCCGAGCCGTATGCGTTGGGCGAGGCCATGCACGGCGGCGCGGTCGGCGTCGTCACCGAGTCGCGGGCCGACGGCGTCGCCGTCGGCGACCACGTCCTGCACGGCCTCGGCTGGCGCGAGGAGGCCGTCGTCGACGGCTCCGCCGTCCGCGTCGTCGACACGTCGGTGGCCCCGGCGTCCGCCTACCTCGGCGTGCTGGGCATGACCGGCCTCACGGCATACGCCGGCCTGACGCGCGTCGCCCGGATCAAGGAGGGCGACGTCGTCTTCGTGTCCGGCGCCGCAGGCGCCGTGGGCAGCGCTGTCGGGCAGATCGCCAAGGCGCTCGGCGCGAGCCGCGTCATCGGCAGTGCCGGCTCCCAGGAGAAGGTCGACCACCTTCTGCACGACCTCGGTTTCGACGCCGCGTTCAACTACAAGGACGGCCGCGTCTCCGACCTGCTCCGCGAGGCGGCACCCGACGGCATCGACGTCTACTTCGACAACGTCGGCGGCGACCACCTCGAGGCCGCGATCGGCTCGCTGCGCCTCGGCGGCCGCATCGCGATCTGCGGCGCGATCTCGGTCTACAACAACACCGAGCCCGCCCCGGGGCCGCGCAACCTCGCGCGCCTCATCCAGACCCGCGGCACCATCACGGGCTTCCTCGTCGGCGACCACTGGGACCTCGCCGGCGAGTACGCCCAGCGCGCGGCCGGGTGGATCGCGGAGGGCACGCTGACCTCGCGCGAGACGTTCGGCGACGGGATCGACCACGCGGTCGACGCCTTCCTCGGCGTCCTGCGCGGGGGAAACGTCGGCAAGATGGTCGTCCGCCTCTGAGGCGCACGACCCGGACGTCCGACGGACGCATCGGAGGAGGGCGGGTGCTGCGGCGCCCGCCCTCCTCCGTCCTCGCACGTCCTCGCACGTCCTCGCACGTCCTCGCGCCGCTCAGCCCCCGAGCAGCTCCTTGGCCTTGTCGGCCGGCAGCAGGTCGTGGCGCAGTGGCTCGCGCACGAACGACCCGGTGCCGTGCGACACCGAGCGCAGGTCGATGGGATAGCGCGACAGCTCGGCCTGCGGCACCTCGGCGTGCACGACGGTCCAGCCGCCCTCGGGGCCCATCCCGTCGGCCGGCTCGGTGCCGAGCACCTGGCCCCGCCGTCCACGCAGGTCCGACATCACCGCGCCGAGATACTCGTCGGCGATGGTGATGTCGACGCGGTCGATCGGCTCGAGCAGTGCCATCGTCGAGGCGTTCGCGGCCTCCTTGAGGGCTAGCGCCGCGGCCGTCTGGAAGGCCACGTCGGACGAGTCGACGGAGTGCGACTTGCCGTCGGTGAGCGTGACGCGCACGTCGACGACCGGGTGGCCGGTGAGCAGCCCCTTCTCGAGCTGGAGCCGGGCGCCCTTTTCGACGGACGGGACGAACTGGCGCGGCACGGAGCCGCCGACGACCTTGTCGACGAACTCGAAGCCCGCGCCCCGGGGGAGCGGCTCGATGTCGATCGAGCACACGGCGTACTGTCCGTGGCCGCCCGACTGCTTGACGTGGCGGCCCTGCACCGAGCACCGGCGCACGAAGGTCTCGCGCAGCGAGGTCCGGTAGGGCTCGGCCGTCACGGTGACGCCGTAGCGCTCGGCGAGCTGGCCGATGAGGTCGTCGACGTGCGCCTGGCCCATCGTCCAGAGGACCACCTGGTCGGTCTCGTGGGAGTGCTCCATGCGCATCGTCACGTCCTCGGCCACGAGGCGCTGTAGGGCGCCACCGAGCTTGTCGTCGTCGGACTTCGTCGCGGCGCGGATCGCGACGGGCAGCTGCGGCTCGGGCAGCAGCCACGGGGCGACGACCGCGGGCCGGTCGACCGAGGAGAGGGTGTCGGAGGTCTCGGCCCGGGTCAGCTTGGTTACGAGCACGAGGTCACCGGCGATGGCGGTGCCCCGCGGGCGGTGCCCGTCGACGAAAGGTGACGCGAGCGGGCCCACGCGCTCGTCGTCGTCGTGGGCCGGGTGGCCGGCGACCTCGTGCCCGACGAAGTCCCCGAGGTGACCCGAGACGTGCACGGTCTCGTCGACCCGCAGCGTCCCCGAGAAGACCCGCACGAGCGACAGGCGCCCGACGTAGGGGTCGGTCGTCGTGCGCACGACCTCGGCCACGAGTGGCTGGGACGGGTCGCACGCCACCCCGGACAGGGGACCACCGACGGGCGACGTGACGGCCGGGAGCGGGTGCACGGTCGGGTCGGGGAAGGCCTGCTCGACCATCGCGAGCAGCTCCGCGACGCCCGCACCGGTGAGCGGTGACACCGGGACGATGGGGAAGAAGGTTCCCTGCGCGATGGCGGTGCGCAGGTCGCCGAGCAGCGACTCGGTGTCGATGGTCTCGCCCTCGAGGTAGCGGTCGAGCAGGGTCGCGTCCTCGGACTCCTCGATGACGGACTCGATGAGGGCGGACCTCGCGTCCTCGTGCTCGTCGGACGTCTCGCCGGTCAGCAGGCCCACGACCCCGGTGACCGAGCCGTCCTCGACGACCGGCCAGTGCGTGGCCCGGGCGTCGCCGAACGTGCGACGACACGTCTCGACGGTCGCGGCGAAGTCGGCGCGCGGCTGGTCGAGGTGCGTCACGACGACCGCTCGTGGCATGCCGACGGCCGCGCACTCGCGCCACAGCAGCGACACGGGTCGGTCGATGTCGTCGGCGCCCGAGATGACGAAGACCGCGGCGTCGGCGGCCCGGAGACCGGCGCGGAGGTCCCCGACGAAGTCGGGGTAGCCGGGGGTGTCCAGGAGGTTGAGGGTGACCTGGCCGGACTCGAACGAGGCGGCGGTGAGGGTCGTGGTGCGGACGTGGTCACCCGTGCCGGTGCGCTGACCGGGGACGCGTGCCGCGACGAGCGCCTCGAAGAGTGCGGTCTTTCCGGCCCCGCCGGGTCCGACCAGCACGACGTTGCGGATGTCCTGCGGCGAGGCGGGGTTGGGGGCCGCAGGAAGGTCTGATCTGCCGGGCGTCTTTGCCATGCCCCCACCCTTCACCTGTCGCCCAGCCGTCACAAGACCCCGGGCGTATGCCGGCCGACACCTCCCGCGCGTCCCGTCCGGCAAACCCGCGTGCGGACCGTCGGCGCGGGGTGACAGGCTGGCGCCATGGATCTGGGGGCCTACCGGCCGGTGCTGGCCAACCGGGACACGCGCAACGCGCTGCTGCTCGGCTTCCTCATCCGCGTGCCCATGTGGGCGGGCGGGGTGATCCTCACCCTCCACGTCGTGTCGTCCCTCGGGCGCAGCTACGGCGCGGCGGGCCTGGTCACCGCCGCGTCGACCGTCGCCATCGCCGTCTCGGGCCCGTGGCGAGGCCGGCTGCTCGACCGGATCGGCCTGCGCCGCACCGTCGGCCCCTCGCTCGTGGTCCAGGTCGTCTGCTGGTCGATCGCGCCGTGGGTGGGCTACGCCCCGCTCGTCGCCTTCGCGGCGCTCGCCGGGCTCTTCGTCGTGCCGACCTTCTCGATCCTGCGCCAGGTCATCATCCGGTCGGTGCCGAGCGAGCAGCGCCGCACGGCCCTCTCGCTCGACTCGTCGGCGACCGAGCTGTCGTTCATGGCAGGTCCCGCCATCGGCGTGTGGCTCGCGACGTCCTGGGACACGGCGTGGGCCCTGCTCGTGTGCGAGCTCGCCTCCGCCGCAGCGGGACTCGTCCTGTGGGTCGTCAACCCTCGCCTGACGTCGGAGCCCGGTCACGGAGACGCCGACTCCGACCGTGGGCCGACGGGGGAGTCCGGTGCCCTGGACGAGCAGGGCGAGGCCGCCCGGGCCGAGTCCATCGCCGCCCCGGCCGTTCCCGACGACCCCGCGCCGAGCCGGGGGGTCCGCGGCTTCATCACGGTCCCGGTCGCCGCGGTCTACCTCGCCGCCGCCTGCTCGACCCTGGTCCTCAGCGGCACCGACGTGGGCATCGTCGCCGCGCTGCGCTCCTTCGGGGCCACCGGCTCGATCGGCTGGGTCCTCGCGCTCTGGGGCGCCGGGTCCCTCGTGGGCGGCATCCTCTACGGCGCCTGGCACCGGTCCTTCTCCGTCTTCTGGCTCCTGGGTGGGCTGGCGGCCACGACCGCCCCAGTCGCCCTCGCCGTCGGCGTGCCGAGCTTCGCCGTGCTCATCACGGTGTCCGGCTTCCTGTGCGCCCCGACCATCACGGCCACGGTCGAGCAGCTGAGCCGTCAGGTCCCGGAGCGGTTCCGGGGAGAGATGATGGGCTGGCACGGGTCGGCCATGACGGCCGGCTCGGCCGTCGGGGCCCCCGTGGCCGGCTTCGCGATCGACCAGGGCGGCTGGCAGTGGGGGTTCCTCGTCGTGTCCGCGCTCGGTGTCCTCGTCGCCGTCGCCGGCCTCCTCGGGTCGCGCACCACTCGGAGGTCGGGCCGGCGGGCGAGCCGCGGCGCCGCCACCGATTCGGAGCACGGCGTCACGACTGCTAGCATGGAGCACTGACCAGCCGTCACCCATGCTCCCGCTCCGGCGGAGGCCGGTGACGACGTGCAAGAGAAGCTCGCTTCCACCCGCGTCGACCTCACGGTCGCCGGGTCAAGGTCTGCTCGACCGGATGCCGTCCGCGGCATGCGCCTCGAGCCGTGTGACGCGACGGCGACCGTCCGGCATACGCGACCCTTGGGCTCCTCGTGCACACACGGGGAGCCCTTTTCTCGTTGTGGTCGCAGCAGGACAGGCACCACCCCGTCTGGTCACACCATTCATCGAACTTAGGAGCACCACATCAGCGAGCCTCGCATCAACGAGCGCATCCGGGTCCCGGAAGTGCGCTTGGTTGGCCCCAACGGCGAGCAGGTCGGCATCGTCCGCGTCGAGGACGCGCTGCGTCTGGCCGAGGAGGCGAACCTCGACCTCGTCGAGGTGGCCCCCATGGCCAAGCCGCCGGTCGCCAAGCTCATGGACTTCGGCAAGTTCAAGTACGAAGCCGCCATGAAGGCACGGGAAGCGCGCAAGAACCAGGTCAACACGGTCATCAAGGAGATCAAGCTCCGTCCGAAGATCGACCCGCACGACTACGGCACCAAGAAGGGCCACGTCGAGCGGTTCCTCAAGGCCGGCGACAAGGTCAAGGTGACGATCATGTTCCGCGGTCGCGAGCAGTCGCGTCCCGAGCTCGGTCGCCGCCTGCTCGAGCGTCTCGCCGACGACATCGCCGAGCTCGGCTTCGTCGAGTCGGCCCCGAAGCAGGACGGCCGCAACATGATCATGGTGATCGGCCCGACCAAGAAGAAGGCGGAGGCCAAGGCCGAGCAGCGTCGCTCCCGCGAGCAGCACGACCAGCGCCCCGCGAGCGAGCCGGCCGCGTCCGGCGAGCAGCCGGAGGCCCAGGCCCCGCAGACCGACGAGGCCACCGCCGCCGCCGAGTGATCGGCGGGCGGTGACCCGCCGGAGGCGCGAGCCCAGTCTCGAGCCACCGGCACGACACACCACGTGCGTCCACTGGCGCACGCAACACGAAGGAGATCGGCCCCCATGCCGAAGATGAAGACGCACAGCGGTGCGAAGAAGCGTTTCCGCCTCACCGGCACCGGCAAGGTCATGCGTGAGCAGGCCGGCGGTCGCCACCTGCTCGAGCACAAGTCGAGCAAGAAGATGCGTTCCATCGCGAACGACGTCGAGCTCGCCAAGCCGGACGCCAAGAAGGCCAAGAAGCTCCTCGGCAAGTGAGCCGGGACCCCCACCCATCAGCGATTCGCTGAGCAGCCGGGTCTCCGGTAAGCCAGCAGCAGCAAGCACTGCGTCAAGCAGAGAAGGAGTATTCACGTGGCACGCGTGAAGCGGGCGGTCAACGCCCAGAAGAAGCGTCGAGTCGTTCTCGAGCGCGCCAGCGGCTACCGCGGTCAGCGGTCGCGCCTCTACCGCAAGGCCAAGGAGCAGGTCACCCACTCGCTGGGTTACGCCTACCGTGACCGTCGCGCCAAGAAGGGTGACTTCCGCCGCCTCTGGATCCAGCGCATCAACGCCGCGGCCCGCGCCAACGGCATGACCTACAACCGGTTCATGCAGGGCCTCAAGGTCGCCGGTGTCGAGGTCGACCGCAAGATCCTCGCGGACCTCGCCGTCAACGACGCGCCGGCCTTCGCCGCGCTCGTGGAGCTCTCCCGCGCCAACGTCCCGGCCGCTGTCAACGCAGCCGAGGCGAAGGTCGCCGGCGACGCCGCCTGAGCAACGTCGACCGACGACGCACCAGCATCACGAGCGCCGGGACACCCCCGTGCTGACCAACACCCGATCCGATCGGGTCAAGGCGGTGCGGGCGCTGTCCCGGCGCTCGGTGCGTTCGCGCACGGGTGAGTTCCTCGCCGAGGGGCCCCAGGCCGTCCGTGAGGCGGTCGCCTTCCGTCCCGACCTCGTCCGCGACGTCTACGTGACGCCCGAGGCGGCCGACCGGCACCCCGACATCGTCGAGGCCGCCCGCTCCGCCGAGCTCTGGGTGCACGAGGTGACCCCGGAGGTCCTCGCCGCCATGTGCGACACGGAGTCCCCGCAGGGGATCGCCGCCGTGTGCCGGGTGCTCGACGTGCCGCTCGACGCCGTCCTCGCGGACCTGCCGCCGGACGCGCTCGTGTGCGTCCTGACGAACGTCCGTGACCCCGGCAACGCGGGCACCGTCATCCGGGGCGCCGACGCGGCCGGCGCCGATGCCGTCATCGTCAGCGACGCGAGCGTCGACGTCTACAACAGCAAGGTCGTCCGGTCGACCGTCGGGTCCCTGTGGCACCTTCCCCTCAGCCTCGGCGCGTCCGTGCCCCACATCCTCGCGGCGCTGCGTGAGCGCGGGGTCAGGCTGCTCGCCGCCGACGGGGCGGGGACGACCCTGCTCCACGACGCCGACCTCTCCGGGGCCCACGCCTGGGTCATGGGCAACGAGGCGTGGGGACTGCCGCAGGAGGTGCGCGACGCCTGTGACGACGTCGTCCGTGTCCCCATCCACGGCCACGCGGAGTCGCTCAACCTCGCCATGGCCGCGACGATCTGTCTCTACGCCTCCGCCGAGGCGCGCCGCACGAGCCGCTGACCGACCCCTCCCGGCAGCCTCATGGCTATCCTCGGGCCATGACCTCCGTCGACGGGACCGGTGCGCAGCTGCCCGGATCGGCGGGCGCGACTGCCCCGGTCGCCATGTTGGGCGAGCTGCTCCCCGACGGGCTCGTCGTCATCGGCGGCGACCGGCACATCCGGTTCGCCAACGCCGAGGCGCTGCGCATCCTCGACTGCGACCACGCCGACGTCGTCGGTCGCACGCTCCACGAAGGGCTGCCGCTCACCGACAAGTACGGCCGGGACTGGTGGGCGCACACCGACCCCTGGAACGGCCTGGCCACGCGGCCCGGCCATCGCGAGAAGCTGCTCGTCGCACCCAAGGGCCAGGACGTCCTCGTCACGGCGCGCTACGTGCGGTCCGAGCCGGGCGGCACGGTCGAGCGGGTCATGCTCGGGCTGCGTGACGCCGAGGCGCGGCAGCGGGCCGAGCGCGACCAGGCGACGGTCCTGTCCACCGTGGCGCACGAGCTGCGCGCTCCGCTGACGTCGGTGACCGGCTTCACGAGCAGCCTGCTGCGCCGCTGGGACCGTTTCACCGACGAGCAGAAGCGCCTCATGATCGAGACGATCGAGGCCGACGCCACCCGCCTGACCCGGCTCATCACGGAGCTGCTCGACATCTCGCGGCTCGACTCCGACAGCCTCAACCTGCGGCGGGGTCCCGTCGACCTCCACGCCCTGCTGACGACGCACGTCGTGCGCTACGAGCTCGGTCGCTCGTCCGGGGTCGTCCAGCTCGGGCTCGGGGAGGCCGCCCTCGCCGACGGGCTGCCGGAGATGTGGGCCGACACCGACCGCCTCGAGCAGATCTTCTTCAACCTCATCGAGAACGGCCTGCTGCACGGCGCCGGCAAGGTCACGGTGACCCTCGACCGCGGCGGTGCCCTCGGCGAGGCGCCGGAGTCGGTGGTCGTCGAGGTCGACGACGAGGGGGATGGCATCCCCCCGTCCGACCGCGAGAAAATCTTCGGGCGCTTCTGGCACGGCCCCTCCAACGCGAGCACCGGCCTGGGTCTCTACGTCGTGCGGGGTCTCGTCGAGGCCCACGGCGGCTCGGTGCTCGTCCGCGACAACGACGCCGGCGGCGCGCGCTTCGTCGTGACGCTCCCGGCGGGGCTGCCCGACGTCGTCGGCAGCTGACCCTCCGCGGGGCGGATGGCCCGGCACACCGGTTCGACGCCGCCCCTAGACTGGGCACCCGCACGACAGCCACCCGTGAACCCGAGCGAGAGCAGCGAACGCACGCCGATGTCCGGACCCAACACGAACTACGACCCGGTCGAGGTCTCCGCGCTCGACCCGGCGAACGTCGACGCAGCGGTGCAGGATGCCCTTGCCGCGATCAGCGCGGCCGCGTCCCTCGACGACCTCAAGGCCGCCCGCATCGCCCACCAGGGCGAGAAGAGCCCGCTCGCCCTCGCCAACCGCGAGATCGGCGCCCTGCCGCCGAGCGCCAAGGCCGAGGCCGGCAAGCGCGTCGGACAGGCCCGGGGTCGCGTCGGACAGGCCCTGGCCGTCCGACAGGCCGAGCTCGAGGCCGAGCGTGACGAGCGCATCCTCGTCGACGAGCGCGTCGACGTCACCCTCCCGGCGCTCCGTCGCGAGCCCGGAGCACGCCACCCGATCGAGCTCGTCTCGCAGCGCCTCGTCGACGCCTTCGTCGGCATGGGCTGGGAGGTCGCGGAGGGCCCGGAGCTCGAGAGCGAGTGGCTCAACTTCGACGCCCTCAACCTCGGGCCCGACCACCCCGCCCGGCAGATGCAGGACACCTTCTTCCTCGACCCCGTCGACTCCGGTCTCGTCCTGCGCACGCAGACGTCACCGGTCCAGATCCGGACGATGCTCGAACAGGAGCCGCCGATCTACGTCGTGGCGCCCGGCAAGGTGTTCCGCACCGATGACCTCGACGCGACGCACACGCCGGTGTTCCACCAGATCGAGTGCCTCGCCATCGACAAGGGCCTGACCATGGCCCACCTGCGCGGCGCGCTCGACGCGTTCGTGCGCATCATGTTCGGCGAGGAGACGCGCACCCGCGTCCGCGCGAACTACTTCCCGTTCACCGAGCCGAGCATGGAGACCGACTTCCTCTGCTTCGCCTGCCACGGCGAGGAGACGTGGGGCAGCGCCGAGCCGTGCCGCACGTGCGGCGGCTCCGGGTGGATCGAGCTCGGCGGCTCCGGCATGGTCAACCGCAAGGTGCTGCGGACGTGCGGCATCGACCCGGACGTCTACTCCGGCTTCGCCTTCGGGCTCGGCATCGAGCGGGCGCTCCAGCTGCGTCACGGGGTCCAGGGGATGCACGAGATCGTCGAGGGCGACGTCCGCTTCTCGCGGCAGTTCGGGATGGGGGTCTGACATGCGTATGCCACTGAGCTGGCTCGCCGAGTACACCGACCTCGCGCCCGGGACCCGGGGCGCCGACGTGGCCGCCAGCCTCGTCCGCGTGGGTCTCGAGGAGGAGGACCTCCACGGCGGCGACATCGTCGGTCCGCTCGTCGTCGGGCGCGTGCTGTCCTTCGAGCTCGAGCCGCAGAAGAACGGCAAGACGATCCGCTGGTGCACCGTCGACGTCGGCCAGAACGGCCAGATGCTGACCGAGGGCAAGCACCAGGAGATCGTCTGCGGCGCCCACAACTTCGAGGTCGGCGACCTCGTCGTGTGCGTGCTGCCGGGCGCCGTGCTGCCCGGGGGCTTCGCGATCTCCGCGCGCAAGACGTACGGCCACGTCTCCCACGGGATGATCTGTGCCGAGGACGAGATCGGTCTCGGCGAGGACCACGAGGGCATCATCGTGCTCAGCCGCCTGCTCGGCGAGGAGAAGGCGGCGACCCTCCAGCCGGGCGACGACGCGATCGCGCTCCTCGGCCTGGGCGAGGAGATCGTCGAGACCAACGTGACGCCCGACCGCGGCTACTGCTTCTCGGTCCGCGGCCTGGCCCGTGAGTACTGGCACGCGCAGGGCAGCCCCGAGGGCGGCTACCGCGACCCGGCCGACGTCGCGACGCCGGCGGCCACGCCTGGCGGCTACCCGGTGGAGCTCAAGGACGACTCTCCCATCGACGGCAACGAGGGGTGCGACCGCTACGTCGCGCGGATCGTGCGCGGCATCGACCCGACGCGGCCTTCGCCGCCGTGGATGAGCAGGCGCCTCACGCAGATGGGCATGCGTCCCATCTCGCTCGCCGTCGACGTCACCAACTACGTCATGCTCGCGGTCGGCCAGCCCCTCCACGCCTTCGACGTCGACCGGCTCTCGGGCTCGATCGTCGTGCGGCGGGCCCGTTCGGGCGAGGTGCTGACGACCCTCGACGACGTCGAGCGCACCCTGCACGCCGACGACCTGCTCATCACCGACGGGGGCGAGCAGCCGCTGGCCATCGCCGGTGTCATGGGTGGTGCCTCCTCCGAGGTCTCCGACACGACGACCGACGTGCTCATCGAGGCGGCGCACTTCGACCCGACGACCGTCGCGCGCTCGTCGCGCCGGCACCGCCTCGTCACCGAGGCGTCCAAGCGCTTCGAGCGCGGCGTCGACCCGAAGGTGACCGCGGCGGCCGCCCAGCTCGCCGTCGACCTGCTCGTCGAGCACGGTGGCGGCACGGTCGACGACGCCGTGACCGACGTCGACCGCACGACTGACCGGACGGCATACCTGCTCGACGTCACGGAGCCGGCGCGCATCGTGGGCGTCGACTACCCCCGCGAGCGGGTCGTCGGCATCCTGCGCGACCTCGGCTGCGTCGTCGACGAGTCCGGCGAGGGTGCCGACGGCACGCACGTCCTCGTGACCCCGCCGTCGTGGCGACCCGACCTCGTCGACGCCCCCGACTACGCGGAGGAGGTCGCGCGGATCGACGGCTACAACAACATCCCGTCGATCACCCCGACGCCGAGCGACGGCCGAGGCCTCACCCATGCGCAGAAGGCCCGTCGGGTCGTTGCCGACGCGCTGGCCGGCGCGGGTCTCACCGAGGTCCTCAGCTACCCGTTCGTGTCCGAGGAGCTCGCCGACCAGCTGATGCTGCCCGCCGACGACGACCGTCGCCACGCCGTCCGGCTGGCCAACCCGCTGTCGGAGGAGCGGCCCCTGCTGCGCACGTCGGTCCTCGCGAGCCTCGTCGACCCGCTGCGACGCAACATCGCCCGCGGTCTCAAGGACGTCGCGATCTACGAGCTCGGTCTCGTCTTCCGTCCCGGTGGCCCGATCGGCACCGCGCCGATCCCGGGCGTCTCCGAGCGACCCGACGCCGAGACGCTCGAGCAGCTGTATGCCGCCGTGCCCCCCCAGCCGCGTCGCGCGGGCATCCTCGCGACGGGTCAGGCGGAGGAGGCCGGCTGGTGGGGCCCGGGACGCGCCGCCGACTGGAGCGACATGGTCGCCGCCGTGCAGACCGTCGCCGCCGCGCTCGCGGTGCCGATCCTCGTGGCCAACGACCCCGGCCACGCCCCGTGGCACCCCGGCCGGTGCGCGCGGATCACGCTCGAGGACGGCACGCTCGTGGGTCACGCGGGCGAGCTGCACCCCAAGGTCGTCGCCGCCCTCGAGCTGCCGGCACGCACGGTGGCCGCCGAATTCGACGTCGACGTGCTCGTCACCGCCAGCGCCGAGCCCGTCCAGGCGCGGCCGTTCTCGACGTTCCCGCCGGCGATGACCGACATCGCGCTGCTCGTCGCGGCCGACGTCCCCGCCGCAGACGTCGAGACCGCCCTGCGCTCCGGCGCGGGGGAGTGGCTCGAGTCGGTCGTGCTGTTCGACGTCTACGAGGGGGAGCGCATCGAGGCCGGGCACCGGTCGCTGGCCTACCGCCTCACCTTCCGGGCACCCGACCGCACGCTGACGACCGACGAGGTCAACGACTTCCGTGACGCGGCCGTCGCGGCGGCCGCCTCGGCCACGGGAGCCGTGCAGCGCTGAGATCTTGAATGCACGAATATGCATGAGCGTGTATAGTCATGCATCGTGATCAGGGCAGCAGTGGCGGGGGCGAGCGGCTACGCCGGAGGAGAGATCCTCCGGCTGCTGCTCGCCCATCCGCAGTTCGAGGTCGGCGCCGTCACGGCGGCCAGCAGTGCGGGTGAACGACTCGGGGGCGTCCACCCGCACCTGGTCCCTCTCGCGGACCGCGTGCTCGAGGTGACCACCCTCGAGACGCTGTCCGGCCATGACGTCGTCTTCCTCGCGCTGCCGCACGGCCATTCGGGCGCGCTCGCCGCGCAGCTGCCCGACTCGGTCGTCGTCATCGACTGCGGGGCCGACTTCCGGCTCGAGTCCGAGTCGGCCTGGACCACCTTCTACGACACGGCGTATGCCGGCTCGTGGCCCTACGGCCTCCCCGAGCTCCCCGGGCCAGCGGGCTCGGTGCAACGCGAACGCCTCGCCGGCGCGCGCCGGATCGCCGTGCCTGGCTGCTACCCGACGGGCATCTCGCTCGCGCTGGCTCCCGGCTTCGCGGCCGGGCTCCTCGAGGCCGAGGACGTCGTCGTCGTGGCCGCCTCCGGGACGTCCGGTGCCGGCAAGTCCCTCAAGCCCCACCTGCTCGGCAGCGAGGTGATGGGCTCGATGTCCCCCTACGGCGTCGGCGGCGTGCACCGTCACACCCCCGAGATCGAGCAGAACCTCTCCCGGGCCGCCGGTGAGGCGGTCACGGTGTCCTTCACGCCAACGCTCGCCCCGATGCCGCGCGGCATCCTCGCGACGTGCACGGCTCGCCTGCGCCCCGGCACCGACCCTGCAGCCGTGCGCACCGCCTGGGAGACGGCCTACGCCGACGAGCCCTTCGTCCACGTGCTGCCCGAGGGCTCGTGGCCCGCCACGGCATCGGTCGTGGGCAGCAACCACGTGCAGCTCCAGGTCGCCGTCGACGAGCGCCTCGGTCGCGTCGTCGTCGTGTCGGCCATCGACAACCTCACCAAGGGCACGGCGGGCGCCGCCGTGCAGTGCGCCAACCTCGCCCTGGGCCTCGAGGAGACCCTCGGCCTCCCGATCGCAGGAGTCGCACCGTGAGTGGCCACCCGCCCGTCCACCCGCCCGTCCGGCTGCCCGCGGGCTTCCGTGCCGCGGGAGTCACCGCCGGCCTCAAGGCGAGCGGCACCCCCGACCTCGCGCTCGTCGTCAACGACGGTCCCGACCACCACGCGGCAGCGGTCTTCACGACCAACCGTGTCGAGGCGGCTCCGGTCACGTGGTCGCGCCAGGTGGTCGCCGACGGCCGCGTCGACGCCGTCGTCCTCAACTCCGGTGGCGCCAACGCCTGCACGGGCGCCCAGGGTTTCCTCGACACCCACCGCACCGCCGAGCACGTCGCCGGCACGCTCGGCCTCTCGGCCGGTGACGTCGTCGTCTGCTCGACCGGCCTCATCGGCCAGCTGCTCCCGATGGACAAGGTCACGGCCGGCGTCGACGCCGCGGCCGCAGCCCTGTCGCCGGACGGGCACGAGGCGGCCGCGGTCGCGATCAAGACGACCGACACGGTGCACAAGGTGTCGACCCACGCGGGCGCGGGCTGGTCGGTGTCCGGCATGGCCAAGGGCGCCGGCATGCTCGCGCCGGCACTCGCGACGATGCTCGTCGTCGTGACGACGGATGCCGTCGTCGACCAGGGCGACCTCGACGCGGCGCTGAGGGCCGCGACCGCCGTCTCCTTCGACCGCATCGACTCCGACGCCTGCATGTCGACGAACGACACCGTCGTCGTCCTCGCCTCCGGGGCCTCGGGTGTCACCGTCGACCGGGCCGACCTCACCGAGGGCCTGACCGCCGTCTGCTCCGACCTCGCCCGCCAGCTCATCGCCGACGCCGAGGGCGCGGCGCACGACGTCGCCATCGAGGTCGTCGGCGCGGCGAGCGTCGACGACGCGCTCGAGGTGGCGCGTTCGGTGGCCCGCAACAACCTCTTCAAGTGCGCGATCTTCGGCTACGACCCCAACTGGGGGCGCGTGCTCGCGGCCGTGGGCACGACGAAGGCGGCGTTCGACCCGGCCACGCTCGACGTGACGATGAACGGCGTCCAGGTGTGCCGCGCCGGCGGGGTCGGGGAGGACCGCAGCCTCGTGGATCTCGCCCCGCGCGAGGTCCACGTCCTCGTCGACCTCCATGCCGGCCCCGAGGCCGCCACGATCTGGACCAACGACCTGACCCACGACTACGTCCACGAGAACTCGGCCTACAGCACATGAGCAGCACGAGCACGCGTCCCGACCAGCCCGCCGACCTGCGGGGCCTCATCGACGCCGCGGCCCTCCGTGTCGCCGCGGGCAAGGCCGCGACCCTCGTCGAGGCACTGCCGTGGCTCGAGCGCTTCCGCGGCGCCCTCGTCGTCGTCAAGTACGGCGGCAACGCCATGGTCGACGACGACCTCAAGGCCGCCTTCGCCGAGGACATCGCCTTCCTCCGGTATGCCGGCCTGCTCCCCGTCGTCGTGCACGGCGGCGGTCCGCAGATCAAGGCCATGCTCGAGCGGGTCGGGCTCGAGAACGAGTTCAAGGGCGGCCTGCGAGTCACGACGCCCGAGGTCATGGACGTCGTCCGGATGGTGCTCACCGGTCAGGTCGGGCGCGAGCTCGTCGGCCTGCTCAACCAGCACGGCCCGATCGCGGTCGGACTGTCGGGCGAGGACGCCGCGCTGCTCGGCGCTCGACGTCGCGGCACGATCGTCGATGGCCAGGAGGTCGACCTCGGGCTCGTCGGGGACGTCGAGAGCGTCAACCCGTCCGCGATCATCGACATCCTCGACGCCGGCCGCGTGCCGGTGGTCTCGACGGTGGCGCCGGACCTCGACGTCGAGGGACAGGTGCTCAACGTCAACGCCGACACCGCCGCTGCGGCGATCGCCGTCGCGCTCGGTGCCGAGAAGCTCGTCGTCCTCACCGACGTCGAGGGCATCTACGCCGACTGGCCCGACCGCGGGTCGCTGCTCTCGACCATCACGGTCAGCGCGGCGCGGGAGCTGCTCTCGCGCGTCGACCACGGCATGGTGCCCAAGCTCGAGGCGTGCATCCGCGCCGTCGAGGGCGGCGTGCCCCAGACGCACGTCGTCGATGGCCGCAAGCCGCACTCGATCCTGCTCGAGATCTTCACCGACGAGGGGATCGGCACCATGGTCCTGCCCGACATCACCGGCTCCGAGCCGACGACACCGCGCGCACCCGCCACGACCGAGGAGGTCTCATGACCGCAGGGAGCGACCTGCTCGGCCGCTACGCCGGCTCGATGGTCCAGGTCTTCGGCACGCCCCAGCTCGTCCTCGCCTCCGGCCACGGCTGCTGGGTGACAGACGTCGACGGCAAGCGCTACCTCGACCTGCTCTCCGGCATCGCCGTCAACGCCCTGGGCCACGGGCACCCGGCGCTCGTGCAGGCCGTGACGAAGCAGGCCGAGTCGGCCATCCACGTGTCCAACTTCTTCACGTCCGAGCCGGCCATCGCGCTCGCCGAGCGCATCCTCGCCGTCGCGGCGGCGCCGGAGGGCTCCGGCGTCTTCTTCGCCAACTCCGGCACCGAGGCCACCGAGGCCGCGATCAAGCTCTCGCGGCGCACGGGTCGCACCCGCATCGTCGCGCTCGAGGGGTCCTTCCACGGCCGGTCCACGGGGGCGCTGGCCCTGACCCACAAGGCCGCCTACCGCGAGCCGTTCGAGCCACTGATCCCTGAGGTCGTCTTCGTCCCGCCGAACGACGGTGACGCCCTGCGTGCGGCCGTCGACGACACGACGGCAGCGGTCGTCGTCGAGCCGGTCCAGGGCGAGGCAGGCGTCCGCGAGCTGTCGACCGACTACCTACGCCTCGCCCGCGAGGTGACCTCGGCCCACGGTGCCCTCCTCGTCGTCGACGAGATCCAGACCGGCATCGGCCGCACCGGCGACTGGTTCGCGCACCAGCAGTCGGGCGTCGTCCCGGACGCCATGACGCTGGCCAAGGGTCTCGGTGGTGGCGTGCCGATCGGCGCGCTCGTGACGTTCGGCCCCGAGGTCACCGCCCTGCTCAGCGCCGGCCAGCACGGCACGACCTTCGGCGGCAACCCGCTCGCGTGCGCAGCGGGCCTCGCCGTCCTCGACACCATCGAGCGCGACCACCTGCTCGAGCACGTCCGCGACGTCGCCGCGCTGCTCGACGACGTCGAGATCGAGGGCGTGAGCGGCACGCGCGGACGCGGTCTGCTGCGGGCGATCGAGCTGGACGGCATACCTGCTCCGGCCGTCATGGCGGCCGCCCGCGACGCGGGCTTCATCGTCAACGCGGTGACCCCGACCGCGCTGCGCCTTGCGCCGCCGCTCGTCATCTCGACGGACGAGCTCCAGGGCTTCCTCGACGCCCTACCCTCGATCCTCGAGGCCGCTCGCGCGGCGGGGGAGGCGACGCCGTGAGCCGCACCCAGAGACAACGCCGCATCGTCGAGCTGCTCGGCGCTCACGAGGTGCACAGCCAGGGCGAGCTGTCCGACCTCCTCGCTGCCGAGGGCACCGAGGTGACCCAGGCGACCCTCTCGCGGGACCTCGTCGAGCTCGGCGCCGTCAAGGTGAGGCGCGGCCGCGCCCTGGCGTATGCCGTCCCGGGGGAGGGCGGCGAGGTCGCCGCCGTCGGGTCCATCGGCGACGCGGCCTCGGCGCGCCTGCGGCGCACCTGCGAAGAGCTGCTCGTGTCGGCCGCAGCCGCCGTCAACCTCGTCGTGCTGCGCACCCCTCCGGGCGCCGCCAACTACCTCGCGTCGGCCATCGACCAGACCCGCGACCCCGAGGTGGTCGGCACGATCGCCGGTGACGACACGATCCTGCTCGTGACCGGCAGCGCCGAGCAGGCGAGCGCCGTGGCCGAGCGGCTCCAGGCGCTCTCCGGCACGCGAGACTGAGACCTCCGGCACCTGCCGGCACCCGACGCAGCACCACCAGACCCACGGACGAGGAGACCCAGCGATGACCGACCCCACCCACCCGAGCTCCACCGACGACCCGGAGAGCGCGCCGGGCACGGAGGGCACGGAGGGCACACCGGCCGCGCGGGTGAGCCTGTGGGGCGGACGCTTCGCCGGCGGTCCCGACCAGGCGCTCGCCGCGCTGTCCAAGAGCACCCACTTCGACTGGCGTCTCGCGCCGCACGACATCGCCGGGTCCCGCGCCCACGCCCGTGTGCTCCACTCCGCCGGGCTGCTCTCCGACGAGCACCTCACGGCGATGCTCGAGGGCCTGGACCGGCTCGAGGCCGACGTGCTGTCGGGCGACTTCGCGCCGGCGGAGGACGACGAGGACGTCCACACGGCGCTCGAGCGCGGTCTCCTCGAGCGCGTCGGCACCGACGTCGGCGGACGGCTGCGCGCCGGGCGGTCCCGCAACGACCAGGTGGCGACCCTCTTCCGGATGTACCTGCGCGAGCACGCGCGCGTGGTCGGAGGCCTCGTCCTCGACGTCGTCGACGCCCTCGTGTCGCAGGCCGACCGCCACCTCGGTGTCGCCATGCCGGGGCGCACGCACCTGCAGCACGCCCAGCCCGTGCTCCTCTCGCACCACCTGCTCGCCCACGCGTGGGCGCTGCTCCGCGACGTCGACCGGCTGCGCGACTGGGACGTCCGTGCCAACGCCTCGCCCTACGGCTCCGGCGCCCTCGCCGGCTCCTCCCTGGGGCTCGACCCGGAGGCCGTCGCCCACGACCTCGGTTTCGACCATGCGGTCGAGAACTCCATCGACGGCACCGCCTCGCGCGACTTCGTGGCCGAGTTCTCCTTCGTGTCGGCGATGACCGCGGTCGACATCTCCCGGATCGCCGAGGAGGTCGTCATCTGGGCGACCAAGGAGTTCTCCTTCGTCACGCTGCACGACTCCTACTCCACGGGGTCGAGCATCATGCCCCAGAAGAAGAACCCCGACGTCGCCGAGCTGGCCCGCGGCAAGGCAGGTCGTCTCGTCGGCGACCTGGCGGGCCTCATGACGACGCTCAAGGCCCTGCCACTCGCCTACAACCGCGACCTGCAGGAGGACAAGGAGCCCGTCTTCGACGCCGTCGACACGCTCGAGGTGCTCCTGCCGGCCTTCTCCGGGATGGTCGACACGCTGACCTTCGACACCGAGCGCCTCGCGTCGCTCGCGCCGCAGGGTTTTGCCCTCGCCACCGACATCGCGGAGTGGCTCGTGCGCCAGGGGGTCCCGTTCCGGGTCGCTCACGAGGTCGCCGGTGCGTGCGTCCGCGAGTGCGAGCCGCGCGGCATCGAGCTGTGGGACCTCACCGACGAGGACTTCGCCCGGATCAGCGAGCACCTGACCCCCGAGGTGCGATCCGTCCTGTCGGTCGAGGGGTCGCTCGCGTCGCGCGACGCCCTCGGCGGCACTGCCCCGGTGCGCGTCACCGAGCAGCTGGCGGCCGCGCGCGAGCGTCTCGCCGGCGCCCGCACCTGGACCTCGGCAACCGTCTGACCCTGCCGTTAGCGTGTCGTCCGTGAGCCCCGACGACACCCGCCTGCCGCGCGCGTTCTTCGCCAGGCCGTCCGTCGAGGTCGCGCCCGACCTGCTGGGTCGGCACCTGGCGTTCGGTGGCGTCGTGCTGCGCCTGACCGAGCTCGAGGCGTATGCCGGTGCCCTCGATCCCGGGTCGCACGCCTACCGGGGCGAGACGCCACGCACGCGACCGATGTTCGGGCCCCCCGGGTTCACCTACGTCTACTTCACCTACGGCCACCACTGGTGCGTCAACCTCGTCGTCGGCGAGGAGGGCGCCGCCTCGGCCGTCCTCGTGCGGGCCGGTGAGGTGGTGGCTGGTCACGACCTCGTCCGGGCCCGACGGGGGCCGGTGCGAGAGCGTGACTGGGCGCGCGGCCCGGGCCGGCTCGGGCAGGCGCTCGCGATGACCAAGGAGCACACCGGTCTCGACTTCTGTCGCCCGCCGGTGGGGGAGCCGATCGACCTCATCGTGTCCGGGGGCGAGCCGGTCGCGGCGGCGCGCGTGGGCGTGGGACCCCGGGTCGGGGTCAGCGGGCCCGGGGGCGACGGGACGGCATACCCGTGGCGCTTCTGGGTCGACGGCGACCCGTTCGTCTCGACCTACCGTCCCGGCGTCGAGCGGCGCCGACGTCCGTGAGTCGGCTGTCGCGGTCGTTCTTCGCCCGCCCCGTGCTCGACGTGGCACCCGACCTGCTCGGCCGGCACGTCGAGCACGGCGGGGTCACCGTGCGCGTCACCGAGACCGAGGCGTATGCCGGTCTCGTCGACCCCGCGTCACGCGTGCTCAGCCGGCCGAACCCTCACAACGCCCCGGTCTTCGGGCCGCCCGGGCACGCCTTCGTCTACGTCACCTACGGCCACCACTGGATGCTCTGCGTCGCGACGGGCGACGAGGGCGTGCCGGAGGTGGTCCTGCTCCGCGCGGGTGAGGTCGTGGCCGGCCACGAGGTCGCCGCCGCTCGCCGCGCGGGCGTGCGTGAGCGCGACTGGTGCCGTGGCCCGGGCCGGCTGACGAGCGCTCTGGCGGTGACGGGCTCGATCTCCGGGGTCGACGTCTGCCGCACGGGATCGCCACTCGTCCTCGGCCACGGCGACGCGCTCGGTGACGTGCACGGCGACGGTGACGGCGACGTGGTGCACCGGCGCTCGGTCCGGACCGGACCGCGCGTGGGCGTCAGCGGTCCCGGGGGAGACGGGACCGCCTTCCCGTGGCGCTTCTGGCTCGACGGTGACCCCACCGTCTCGGCCTACCGACCGGGCGCCCGTCGGCGACGTCCGTGACGCCCGCCATGCGGGACCCGGCGGTACTCGGTGGTACTCGGTGGCCCGGGCGCGGCGGCATACGGCAGGCTGTGTGCCGGTGGGCAGGGAGCCCACTCGAACGAGAGGACACCGATACCCGTGACGGACATCTTCGACGAGCTGCAGTGGCGCGGCCTGGTGGCACAGACCACCGACGAGGCGGCGCTGCGCGAAGCACTCGCGGAGGGACCCCTCACGCTGTATTGCGGCTTCGACCCGAGCGCGCCCTCGCTGCACTTCGGCAACTTCGTCCAGCTGTCCGTCATGCGCCGGATGCAGGCTGCCGGCCACCACGTCATCTGCCTCGTCGGGGGATCGACGGGACTCATCGGTGACCCCAAGCCCGACGCCGAGCGCGTCCTGCAGGACAAGGACACCATCGCTGCTGCGGTGAGCCGGATCCAGCAGCTCGTCGGGCCGCTGCTCGACTTCGAGGGCGAGAACGCCGCGGTGCTCGTCAACAACCTCGACTGGACGGCGCCGATGAGCGCGCTCGACTTCCTGCGCGACGTCGGCCGGCACTTCCGCGTCAACCAGATGATCCGCAAGGAGGCGGTGGCGCGCCGGCTCGAGAGCGACCAGGGGATCTCCTACACGGAGTTCAGCTACCAGATGCTCCAGGCGCTCGACTACCTCGAGCTGCACCGGAGCCGCGGCTGCACCCTCCAGATCGGTGGCAGCGACCAGTGGGGCAACATCACGGCCGGCGTCGACCTCGTCCACCGGGTCGAGGGCACGTCCGTGCACGCGCTCGCGACGCCGCTGCTCGTCGACTCCACCGGGCGCAAGTTCGGCAAGTCCGAGGGCAACGCCGTCTGGCTCAGCGCCGACATGACGAGCCCGTACGTCTTCTACCAGTACTTCCTCAACGTCGAGGACGCCTCGGTCGTCAGCATGCTCAAGGCGCTCTCGGACCGCTCGCGCGAGGAGATCGAGGAGCTCGAGAGGCAGGTGGCCGAGGAGCCGTTCCGCCGGGCTGCCCAGAAGGCGCTCGCCGCCGACGTCACGACCCTCGTCCACGGAGCCGAGGCCACGGCGTCGGTCCAGGCGGCCTCCGAGGCGCTCTTCGGTAAGGGCGACCTGGCCGGTCTGGACGCATCGACGTTGCGGGACGCCACCGCCGAGCTGCCGGGGGCCGCGGTGGCGGTCGGGACATCGGTCGTCGACGCCCTCGTGGCCGTCGGTCTCGTCGACTCGCGCAACGCCGCGCGGCGGGCGATCGGCGACGGTGGAGCCTCGCTCAACAACGTCAAGGTCACCGACCCGGATCAGGTGCTGGGGGAGGGTGACTTCCTGCACGGGAGCGTGGCCGTCCTCAAGCGAGGTCGGCGCAACCTGGCGGCGGCGCGACGCGCCTGAGACCGGGCGTGGATCGGCACCCACCTGGGCTTGAACCACGCGTCTGCAAGCGCACACAGGGCCGGATTCCGTTGGGCCGCAACGGGATCCGCCCCTTCCGTGCCTGCCCGCTCCGTTCGGGGAGGCGGATTTGTGTTTCCCCGGAGGGCCGGGTTAATGTTCTCTTCGTCAGCCCGACGGGGAGCACCGGACACCACCGCAGAGCGAGTGATCGCGACGCGAAGCAGGCCGGTCCCGGGGGTGGCAGAAGGTCCGCGGCACTCGATCTCATCGGGTACTCTCGGAGAGCAGGACCGCTGACACCAAGCGGGTCGGATCCGGTCGTCCTGAAGGACGGTTCGCGGGTTTGACTCCCAAGCTTGCGGCGGGTAAGTTTGAAGGGTTGCCCCGGAGGCCTCCTCGTTGACGTGGTTGATGGTGTGTGTCCGATTCTTGAGAACTCAACAGCGTGTCAAAAATCGATGCCAATTACCTCGTCTCGGGGCTGGCGCGGTGCCACCGTTTGGTGGTGTCTGTGTCTGTTTCGGAACGAATTATCCTTTGGTTGAAACTGAATGATCAACTCTTTTTGAGCTGGTTGTTCGACTTCAGTCGGGTTTTCGAGCCCTTCAACGGGTTCAAAGTTTGCTCACTGTTTGGGTCTTCGGGCCTGGTGGTGGGTGTTTGAACATCAACGGAGAGTTTGATCCTGGCTCAGGACGAACGCTGGCGGCGTGCTTAACACATGCAAGTCGAACGGTGACGATCAAGCTTGCTTGGTCTGATCAGTGGCGAACGGGTGAGTAACACGTGAGTAACCTGCCCCAGACTCTGGGATAACCCCGGGAAACCGGAGCTAATACCGGATATGACACCAGGTCGCATGACCATGGTGTGGAAAGTTTTTCGGTCTGGGATGGACTCGCGGCCTATCAGCTTGTTGGTGAGGTAGTGGCTCACCAAGGCGACGACGGGTAGCCGGCCTGAGAGGGCGACCGGCCACACTGGGACTGAGACACGGCCCAGACTCCTACGGGAGGCAGCAGTGGGGAATATTGCACAATGGGCGGAAGCCTGATGCAGCGACGCCGCGTGAGGGATGACGGCCTTCGGGTTGTAAACCTCTTTCAGCAGGGAAGAAGCGCAAGTGACGGTACCTGCAGAAGAAGCACCGGCTAACTACGTGCCAGCAGCCGCGGTAATACGTAGGGTGCGAGCGTTGTCCGGAATTATTGGGCGTAAAGAGCTTGTAGGTGGTTTGTCGCGTCTGCTGTGAAAATCCGAGGCTCAACCTCGGACTTGCAGTGGGTACGGGCAGACTAGAGTGTGGTAGGGGAGACTGGAATTCCTGGTGTAGCGGTGGAATGCGCAGATATCAGGAGGAACACCGATGGCGAAGGCAGGTCTCTGGGCCATTACTGACACTGAGAAGCGAAAGCATGGGGAGCGAACAGGATTAGATACCCTGGTAGTCCATGCCGTAAACGTTGGGAACTAGGTGTGGGTCTCATTCCACGAGATCCGTGCCGCAGCTAACGCATTAAGTTCCCCGCCTGGGGAGTACGGCCGCAAGGCTAAAACTCAAAGGAATTGACGGGGGCCCGCACAAGCGGCGGAGCATGCGGATTAATTCGATGCAACGCGAAGAACCTTACCAAGGCTTGACATACACCGGAATCACTCAGAGATGGGTGCGTCTTCGGACTGGTGTACAGGTGGTGCATGGTTGTCGTCAGCTCGTGTCGTGAGATGTTGGGTTAAGTCCCGCAACGAGCGCAACCCTCGTTCTATGTTGCCAGCACGTCATGGTGGGGACTCATAGGAGACTGCCGGGGTCAACTCGGAGGAAGGTGGGGATGACGTCAAATCATCATGCCCCTTATGTCTTGGGCTTCACGCATGCTACAATGGCCGGTACAAAGGGCTGCGAAACCGCGAGGTGGAGCGAATCCCAAAAAACCGGTCTCAGTTCGGATTGGGGTCTGCAACTCGACCCCATGAAGTCGGAGTCGCTAGTAATCGCAGATCAGCAACGCTGCGGTGAATACGTTCCCGGGCCTTGTACACACCGCCCGTCAAGTCACGAAAGTCGGTAACACCCGAAGCCGGTGGCCCAACCCTTGTGGGGGGAGCCGTCGAAGGTGGGACTGGCGATTGGGACTAAGTCGTAACAAGGTAGCCGTACCGGAAGGTGCGGCTGGATCACCTCCTTTCTAAGGAGCACTGCCCACACCGGTCCCTCGTGGATCCGGGTGTGGTGCCAGAGCCCGGTCTGTCCCCGAATGTGGGGCAGCGGGTGCTCAAGGGTGGAACATCGATTTTGGCACCGACCTGGTCGGCCTTCCTCAAGTACAAGCTGGAGACAGCAGTGGAACGAGGGGGTCTGGGCAGGGCGGTGCTTGACACGTTGTTGGGTCCTGAAGGATCGGACGACGCATGCCGGCTCGAGCCGGTCTTGGCCTTGCGGGGTCGGGACGGTTCGGGTGGTGTGTGTGGGCTGGTTCTTCTGGTTGTGGGCCCTGCCGAGATCGCGAGCTGTGCTTGTGGTGGGTGTGGGGTGCCGGTTGTATTTTGAGAACTTCACAGTGGACGCGAGCATCTTTGTAGTGTCAAGTTTTTAAGGGCACACGGTGGATGCCTTGGCACCAGGAACCGAAGAAGGACGTAGGAATCTGCGATAAGCCTCGGGTAGTCGATAACCAGACTGTGATCCGAGGATTTCCGAATGGGGAAACCCGGCTGGAGGCAAGTCCAGTCACCCGCACCTGAATATATAGGGTGTGTGGAGGGAACGTGGGGAAGTGAAACATCTCAGTACCCACAGGAAGAGAAAACAACATGTGATTCCGTGAGTAGTGGCGAGCGAAAGCGGATGAGGCTAAACCGGGCGTGTGTGATAGCTGTCAGGCGTTGCACGTTCGGGGTCGTGGGACCCACCAGCCGGCTCTGACAGGTCGTCGGGGAGTAAGAAATCTGCGTCATAGTCGAAGAGCATTGAATGGCTCGGCATAGAGGGTGCGACCCCCGTAGACGAAATGGTGTGGACTCCCGGTGGATTTCCCAAGTAGCACGGGGCCCGAGAAATCCCGTGTGAATCTGGCAGGACCACCTGCTAAGCCTAAATATTCCCTGGTGACCGATAGCGGACAAGTACCGTGAGGGAAAGGTGAAAAGTACCCCGGGAGGGGAGTGAAATAGATCCTGAAACCGTGTGCCTACAATCCGTTGGAGCCTCCCGCCGTTGGGCGTGTGGGGTGACAGCGTGCCTTTTGAAGAATGAGCCTGCGAGTTAGTGCTCAGTGGCGAGGTTAACCCGTGTGGGGAAGCCGTAGCGAAAGCGAGTCCGAACAGGGCGCCCATAGTCGCTGGGTCTAGACCCGAAGCGGAGTGATCTACCCATGGCCAGGTTGAAGCGCAGGTAAGACTGCGTGGAGGACCGAACCCACTTAGGTTGAAAACTGAGGGGATGAGCTGTGGGTAGGGGTGAAAGGCCAATCAAACTCCGTGATAGCTGGTTCTCCCCGAAATGCATTTAGGTGCAGCGTCACGTGTTTCTTGCCGGAGGTAGAGCTACTGGATAGCTAATGGGCCTCACCAGGTTACTGACGTTAGCCAAACTCCGAATGCCGGTAAGTGAGAGCGTGGCAGTGAGACTGCGGGGGATAAGCTCCGTAGTCGAGAGGGAAACAGCCCAGATCACCAGCTAAGGTCCCTAAGCGTGTGCTAAGTGGGAAAGGATGTGGAGTTGCTGTGACAACCAGGAGGTTGGCTTAGAAGCAGCCACCCTTTAAAGAGTGCGTAATAGCTCACTGGTCAAGTGATTCCGCGCCGACAATGTAGCGGGGCTCAAGCACACCACCGAAGCTGTGGCATTGACATACTGCTCGGCACCGACACCTGCGGGTTCGGTGTCCAGGCGTGTTGATGGGTAGGGGAGCGTCGTGTGGCCAGGGAAGCGGCGGTGTGAACCAGCCGTGGAGGCCACACGAGTGAGAATGCAGGCATGAGTAGCGAATGACGGGCGAGAAACCCGTCCGCCGAATAACCAAGGGTTCCAGGGTCAAGCTAATCTGCCCTGGGTAAGTCGGGACCTAAGGCGAGGCCGACAGGCGTAGTCGATGGACATCCGGTTGATATTCCGGAACCGGCGAAGGACCGCCCATGATGAACCCAGTGATGCTCAGTGCCTGAAGCACGCCCACCGGACCTTCGGGTCCACAGGGCGCGTGGAGCGCACGACCCGATCTGGTAGTAGTCAAGCGATGGAGTGACGCAGGAAGGTAGCCTCCGCGTGGCGATGGTTGTCCACGTCCAAGGGTGTAGGGCGCGATCCAGGCAAATCCGGATCGCACATAAGCCTGAGACCTGATAGTGACCGCGAATGCGGGAAGAGGGTGATCCTATGCTGCCGAGAAAAACTTCTAGCGAGGTTCGAGCCGCCCGTACCCCAAACCGACTCAGGTGGTTAGGTAGAGAATACCAAGGCGATCGAGTGAATCGTGGTTAAGGAATTCGGCAAAATACCCCCGTAACTTCGGGAGAAGGGGGGCCCTGATCGTGACGGAACTTGCTTCCTGAGCGTGATCGGCCGCAGAGACCAGGGAGAAGCGACTGTTTACTAAAAACACAGGTCCGTGCCAAGTCGCAAGACGATGTATACGGACTGACGCCTGCCCGGTGCTGGAACGTTAAGGGGACCGGTTAGCCTCACGGCGAAGCTGAGAACTTAAGCGCCAGTAAACGGCGGTGGTAACTATAACCATCCTAAGGTAGCGAAATTCCTTGTCGGGTAAGTTCCGACCTGCACGAATGGCGTAACGACTTCTCCACTGTCTCAACCACGAACTCGGCGAAATTGCACTACGAGTAAAGATGCTCGTTACGCGCAGCAGGACGGAAAGACCCCGGGACCTTTACTACAGCTTGGTATTGGTGTTCGGTACGGCTTGTGTAGGATAGGTGGGAGACTGTGAAGCCGTCACGTCAGTGATGGTGGAGTCAACGTTGAAATACCACTCTGGTCGTTCTGGATATCTAACCTCGGTCCGTGATCCGGATCAGGGACAGTGCCTGGTGGGTAGTTTAACTGGGGCGGTTGCCTCCTAAAAGGTAACGGAGGCGCCCAAAGGTTCCCTCAGCCTGGTTGGTAATCAGGTTTCGAGTGTAAGTGCACAAGGGAGCTTGACTGTGAGACAGACATGTCGAGCAGGGACGAAAGTCGGGACTAGTGATCCGGCGGTGGCTTGTGGAAGCGCCGTCGCTCAACGGATAAAAGGTACCCCGGGGATAACAGGCTGATCTTGCCCAAGAGTCCATATCGACGGCATGGTTTGGCACCTCGATGTCGGCTCGTCGCATCCTGGGGCTGGAGTAGGTCCCAAGGGTTGGGCTGTTCGCCCATTAAAGCGGTACGCGAGCTGGGTTTAGAACGTCGTGAGACAGTTCGGTCCCTATCCGCTGTGCGCGTAGGAAACTTGAGAAAGGCTGTCCCTAGTACGAGAGGACCGGGATGGACGAACCTCTGGTGTGTCAGTTGTTCTGCCAAGAGCACCGCTGATTAGCTACGTTCGGAAGTGATAACCGCTGAAAGCATCTAAGCGGGAAGCACGTTTCAAGATGAGGTTTCCAGGCCCGCGAGGGCGAGAGGCTCCCAGCTAGACTACTGGGTTGATAGGCCGGATGTGGAAGCACAGCAATGTGTGGAGCTGACCGGTACTAATAAGCCGATAACTTGACTTACAAAGATGCTACGCGTCCACTGTGCGGTTCCCGAGATACAAACGGGACACCAACACCCACTGAATTGATATCTCCATAGAGTTTCGGCTGTCATAGCGAAGGGGAAACGCCCGGCTCCATTCCGAACCCGGAAGCTAAGCCCTTCAGCGCCGATGGTACTGCACTGGTGACGGTGTGGGAGAGTAGGACGCAGCCGGACACACTTTGTCAGAGCGCCCCAGACGGAACTTCATTGATCCGACTGGGGCGCTCTTTCTTTTTGTGCTCGACGACACCAGAGGTGGCGCCGACCGCGGTCGGCGCGGAAGGATGAACAACATGAGTGACCAGGACGGCAACGACAGCCGAGGCGACCGACGCGACCGCGACGGCGGCCAGCGAGGTCCCGCACGGGGCAGCGGCGCCGGCCGGAGCTCGGGGGCTCCCCGGTCGGGCGCCCCCCGTTCAGCGGGACCGCGTCGAGATGACCGTGGGGGCTACCGGTCTGACGACCGCCGCTCCGGCGGTGGCAGTGATCGTGGTGGTTACCGGTCGGACGACCGTCGCTCCGGCGGTGGCAGTGATCGTGGTGGTTACCGGTCGGACGACCGTCGCTCCGGCGGTGGCAGTGATCGTGGTGGTTACCGGTCGGACGACCGTCGCTCCGGCGGTGGCAGTGATCGTGGTGGTTACCGGTCGGACGACCGTCGCTCCGGCGGTGGCAGTGATCGTGGTGGTTACCGGTCGGACGACCGTCGCTCCGGCGGTGGCAGTGATCGTGGTGGTTACCGGTCGGACGACCGTCGCTCCGGCGGTGGCAGTGATCGTGGTGGTTACCGGTCGGACGACCGTCGCTCCGGCGGTGGCAGTGATCGTGGTGGTTACCGGTCGGACGACCGTCGCTCGGGCGGTGGCAGTGACCGTGGTGGTTACCGGTCCGATGACCGTCGCTCCGGCGGTGGCAGCAGCGACCGTGGCGGCTACCGCCCCTCGAACAGTGGCGGCGGCGACCGTGGGGGCTACCGCTCTGACGACCGTCGCTCCGGCGGTGGCAGCAGCGACCGTGGCGGCTACCGCCCCTCGAACAGTGGCGGCGGCGACCGTGGGGGCTACCGCTCTGACGACCGTCGCTCCGGCGGTGGCAGCAGCGACCGTGGCGGCTACCGGTCCGATGACCGTCGCTCCGGCGGTGGCAGCAGCGACCGTGGTGGCTACCGCTCTGACGACCGTCGCTCCGGTGGCGGTCGTGACGACAGAGGCCCGCGTCGCTTCGACGACCGGCCGCGCGGCGGGTCCGGCCGTCCTCAGGACGACGAGCGGCGCGGTGGTGCTCGTCTGACGCCGAAGTCGCCGAGGAAGCCGGAGCCCGCCATCCGCGAGGGTGTCACCGGCCAGGAGGTCGACCGAGGCGTCAAGAACCAGCTGCGCACGCTCTCCAAGGAGAACGCCGAGGGCGTCGCCCAGCACCTCGTCATGGTGGCCGAGCTGCTCGACGTCGAGCCCGAGGCCGCCCTCGCCCACGCCGAGACCGCGGTGCGCCGCGCCGGCCGTGTCCCGGCGGCCAGGGAGTCACTGGGTCTCGTCGCCTACCGCCTCGGCGACTGGGCTCGGGCGCTGGGGGAGTTCCGCACGGTCCGGCGTCTCTCCGGCTCGAGCCACCTGCTCCCGCTCATGGTCGACTGCGAGCGAGCCCTCGGTCGTCACGACAAGGCGCTCGAGCTCGCCCAGTCCGACGAGGCTGCCAACCTGGCGATCGACGACCGCGTCGAGCTGGCGATCGTGGTGTCCGGCATCCGCCGTGACCTCGGTCAGCTCGATGCCGCTGTCGCCGGCCTCAGCGACCTGGTCAAGCGGATCAACCCGAACCGTCCCTCGGCAGCGCGGCTCTTCTACGCCTACGCGGACGCCAAGCTCGCCGCCGGTGACCTCGAGGTCGCGCGTGACTGGTTCGCACGGGCCGCGGACGCCGACCACGAGCTGACCACCGACGCGGCGGAACGTCTCGAGGAGCTCGACGGAGTCGATGTCACCGACCTGCTCGGCGACGAGGACGAGGACGACGCCTTCGAGTCCTACGGCAACGGCGAGGACGACGCCGACGAGGACGACGCCGACGAGGACGACGCCGACGCCGACGCCGACGAGGATGCCGACGAGCGCTGAGCACCAAGCGGTGAACGCAGAACAGGCCCGACCGCCGCGGTCGGGCCCGTTCTGCGTTCCGGACCGACCGGCGTGCCTGGCCACCGCTCGTCGTAGGGTCTGGCGCAGGAGGTCGCATGGACACGGAGACAGCCACGGAGGCGCCGGCGCAGCCGCTCATCGCGGGCTACGACGCAGTGGTGTGCGACCTCGACGGCGTCGTGTACCGAGGTGCGGACGCCGTTCCCGGGGCGCCGGAAGCGCTGCAGGACTTGGTGAGTCGCGGGATCCGCGTGGTCTACGCGACGAACAGCGCCTCCCGGGTCCCCACCGAGGTGGCCGCCCAGATCGCCGGCCTCGGCGCTCCAGCGACGGCATCCGACGTCGTGTCGAGTGCGCAGGCAGGCGCTGCCCGCCTCGCCGACGACCTTCCGTCGGGCGCTGCCGTCCTCGCGCTGGGGGGAGAGGGTGTCGTCGAGGCGCTGCGTGATGCCGGCCTCACGCCCGTCGTCGTCGGCGACGACGACGGACCCGGCCCGGACGAGGTCGATGCCGTGCTGCAGGGTTTCGGCAAGGACCTGCGCGTGCGCGACTTCGAGACGGCGACGCGACTCCTGACGACCGGCCTGCCGTGGGTCGCGACGAACGACGACGCCACCCTGCCGCTGCCGTGGGGCCAGTCCCCGGGGAACGGTGCCTACGTCGACCTGCTCGCCGCCGCGCTTGGGCGTCGCCCAGACGTCGTCGGCAAGCCGCACCCGCCGCTCTACGGCCTCGCTCTCGAGCGTCTCGGCACCACCGCCGCCAGGACGCTGGCGGTCGGCGACCGGATCGGCACCGACATCGTCGGCGCCGAGGCGACCGGTCTCGACTCGGCGTGGGTCGTGACCGGCGTCGACCGACCCTCCGACCTCGTCGTGAGCGAGTCGTCACCGACCTACGTCATCGCCTCCTTGGCCGAGCTGCTCATGCCGTATGCCGCTCCGGTGGCCGACGCCGGAGGCTGGCGGTGCGGTGCGGCGCGGGTGACCCGCAACGGCGACGACCTCGTCATCGAGCGGCGGGGTGCGGGCGGCATTCAGCTCGTGCGGGCCGGCCTGGCGGCGTTGCTGGACGCGCGTGGCGAGGGAGTGCCGCGCGAGCAGCTGCGCCGCGAGGCAGCGACGCTCGACCGCCTGGTCGACGACTCGGCGACCCCGACCCGGTAGCGTGACCGCAGCGAACCAACCACTCGGCACGGAGGCAGCACATGTTCGGCGACAGTGACGCTCGGCGCGACGACCTCGGGTCCGGCGAACCGCTCGAGGTCGCCGAGGAGCTCGACCCGATGGACTCGGACTCCGACGCGGGCGACGAGACCACCGACGAGTGGGACGACTCCGACGACCAGTCCGACGACTCGAGCGATGCGGACGTGTCCGGAGACGACCTCGAGGACCTCACCGACGAGGACGACGAGGACGACGAGGACGACCCGTCCGACGACGCGAGCGACGCCGACACCGCGACGGCCGAAGTGCCCTATGCCCCGCTCGACGCGACGCCCGACGTGCCCACCCCGCCCCTGACGGGCGACCAGGCGGTCGACGAGGCGATGATGCGCCTGGCCGAGTCGCAGGCCGGGTCGTTCGCCGAGCGCATCGAGTCGGGCGAGCACGCCCACCGTAGCCTGCAGAGCCGCCTCGGCGGTCTGGGTGGCGCGTGACGCGTCGTCTCGACGTCGAGCTCGTCGCCCGTGGCCTGGCCCGGTCGCGCACCCAGGCCCGTGAGCTCGTCACCGCCGGTGTGGTGCTCGTCGACGGCCGGCAGGCCAGCAAGCCAGCCCTGCCCGTCGACGACTCGTCGACCGTCGAGCTGACCCGCGAGCCCGACCGCTGGGTGGGGCGCGCGGCCGTCAAGCTGCTCCACGCCCTCGACGCGTGGCCGGTCCCCGTCGAGGGCCGGCGGTGCCTCGACGTCGGGGCGAGCACCGGCGGCTTCACCCAGGTGCTCCTCGAGCGCGGCGCCGCTCACGTGACCGCGCTCGACGTCGGCCACGACCAGCTCGTCGCGTCGATCGGTGCCGACCCGCGGGTGCGCGACCTGCCCGGCACCAACATCCGCGACGTCGACGCCGAGACGCTCGGAGGCCCTTTCGACCTCGTCGTGTCCGACCTCAGCTTCATCTCACTCGCCATCGCCCTGCCCGCCATGCGACCCCTCGTCACCGACGAGGGCGACGTCGTCGTCCTCGTGAAGCCGCAGTTCGAGGTGGGGCGCGAGCGGCTCAGCCGCACGGGCGTGGTCACCTCGCCGCACGAGCGCCGCCGAGTGCTGCGGGACGTGGTCCAGGTCGCGACCGACCTGCACCTGCACCTGCACGGCGCGACGGCCAGCCCGATCGCGGGCGGTGACGGCAACCGCGAGTTCCTCCTCTGGCTCGCGCCGAGACCGGTCCCGGGCGCCTCCGTGACGGCGGTGGATGACATGCTGGAGGCCGTCGACCTGGAAGGAGCCCCGTGACGCGCCGCATCCTGCTCGTGGCCCACCCGAGGCGCCCCGAGGCGCTGACGGTCGCCAAGGGCGTCGTGCAACGCCTCACGCACCTCGGCATCGACGTGTCGCTCCAGGCCGACGAGGCCGAGGCCCTCGACCTCAAGGACAGCTCGCGCGTGCACGTCGCGTCGGCCGAGGAGCAGGTCGCGGAGGGGTGCGACCTCGTCGTGGTGCTCGGCGGCGACGGCACCATCCTGCGCGGCGCCGAGTTCGCGCGCAGCGTCGACGTGCCGCTGCTCGGCGTCAACCTCGGCCACGTCGGTTTCCTCGCCGAGGCCGAGCGCGACGACCTCGACGCCACGGTCGAGCACATCGCGAGCAACGACTACGCCGTCGAGGAGCGCATGACGCTCCACGTCGACGCCAAGCTGCACGGCGACCTCATCGCGAGCAGCTGGGCCCTCAACGAGGTCAGCGTCGAGAAGGCGGCCCGCGAGCGCATGCTCGAGGTCACCGTCGAGGTCGACGGCCGACCGTTGTCGAGCTGGGGCTGCGACGGCGTCATCGTCTCCACGCCGACGGGCTCGACGGCATACGCCTTCTCGGCCGGTGGGCCGGTCGTGTGGCCACAGGTCGAGGCCATGCTCCTCGTCCCCAGCGCGGCCCACGCCCTCTTCGCCCGGCCGCTCGTGCTCGGTCCCGACACCCACCTGGCCGTCGAGATCAAGGCGGCCACCGAGGGAGCGGGGGTCATGTGGTGCGACGGCCGGCGCCACGTCGACCTCCCGCCGGGTGCCCGCATCGAGGTACGCCGCGGGCTGCGTCCGCTGCGCCTCGCCCGGCTGACGAGCGCACCGTTCACCGACCGCCTCGTCGCGAAGTTCAACCTCTCGGTCGCCGGGTGGCGCGGCAACGGCGACACCGCCCCGCCCGTGGACGACGTCGACGGCGGTGAGGGTGCCCGGCCCTAAGGTGGACCCGTGTTCAGCCAGATGAGGATCCGGGGCGTCGGTGTCATCGACGACGCCGTCCTCGACCTGAGCCCCGGGCTCAACGTGCTCACCGGTGAGACCGGCGCCGGCAAGACCATGGTCGTGTCGGGTCTCGGACTGCTGCTCGGTGAGCGAGCAGACTCCGGCCTCGTGCGCACCGGATCCGCCTCGGCCCTCGTCGAGGGAGTCGTGCAGCTGCCCCTGGACCACCCGGCCCTCGTCCGGGCCGACGAGGCGGGCGCCGACCACGAGGACGGCGAGCTCGTCATCGCCCGCACCATCGCCGCGGCCGGCAGGTCGCGCGCGCACGTCGGTGGTCGCACGGCGCCCGTCTCCGTGCTCGCCGAGCTCGGCCAGATGCTCGTCGCCGTGCACGGGCAGGCCGACCAGTGGCGGCTCAAGCAGGGTGACGCCCACCGGGTGGTGCTCGACGACTTCGGGGGGCCCGACCTCACGGCGCTCCGCGACCGCGTCGGCGAGCTCTACGACCGCTGGCGCGGGTCGGCTCGAGAGCACGAGCGGCTCGTCTCGGAGGCTCGCGAGCGTGCCCGTGAGATCGACTCGCTCACCGCCTCGCTCGAGGAGATCGAGGCCGTCGACCCCCAGCCGGGCGAGGACGCGGCCCTGCGTGCCGAGGACGAGCGCCTCGCGCACGCCGACACCCTTCGCCTGGCCGCAGCCCAGGCACTCGCCGACCTCAGCGGCGACGAGTATGCCGCCGAGCCGGCTCCCAACGTCCGTGACCTCATCGGCTCGGCGCGCGGTGCCCTCGGTCCGGCCACGGCGCACGACCAGGCCCTCGCGGGCCTCGACGAGCGTCTGCACGAGGTGGGCACGCTCGTCACCGACCTGTCCGCCGACCTCACGGCATACCTCGAGGACGTCGACCTCGACCCGGAGCGGCTCGGCTACGTCCAGGAGCGTCGGGCGGCGCTCGGGGTCCTCACCCGCAAGTACGGCGAGACCGTCGACGAGGTCCTCGAGTGGTCGGGTCGAGGGGCTGCTCGCCTCGACGAGCTCGTGACCGCCGACGACCGCGTCGAGCGGCTGGGCGCCGAGGTGGCCGAGCTCGAGGCCGCCGTCGTCGCGGCCGCCGTCTCGCTGTCCGAGGCCCGCCGCGCCGCGGGGGACGACTTCGGCACCCGCGTCTCCGACGAGCTCTCGCACCTGGCCATGGGCAAGGCTGTCGTCCACGTGGAGCTGCGCCGCCGCACCGACCCCGAGGGCGTGGCGCTGCCCGACGGCGACCGCGTACGGCTGGCCCGACACGGCATCGACGACGTCGAGATCCTGCTCGCGGCCAACCCGGGAGCCACGCCGCGCAGCGTCGCCCGGGCCGCCTCGGGCGGTGAGCTCTCCCGCGTCATGCTCGCGCTCGAGGTCGTCGGCTCGCGCAGCGCGTCGGGCGAGGCCGCGAGCGGACCGCCCACGTTCGTCTTCGACGAGGTCGACGCCGGGGTCGGCGGTCGGGCGGCTCTCGACGTGGGTGCGCGACTGGCCGCTCTCGCCGAGCACGCCCAGGTCATCGTCGTCACCCACCTCGCCCAGGTCGCGGCCTTCGCCGACCGCCATCTCGTCGTGCACAAGGCCGACGACGGCCGCATCACCTCGAGCAGCGTCACCGTCGTCGACGGTGACGCGAGGCTGCGGGAGCTGTCCCGGATGATGGGCGGCGACCCCGACTCCGAGGCCGGGCTGGCCCACGCCGGTGACCTGCTCGAGCAGACCAGCGGCGCCCGGGTCGGCACGCGTCCGACCGACCGCAGCGGCGCCCGCGCCTGATCCTGGGACACGCCTCCGAGCATCGGTCGGACCGCCGTTCCGAGTGGCGTCCCGAGCGCCGCGCCACGGCCCGGACCGATGGGGTCGCCGATCCTCCGACGTGGCACGATTGAGGCCATCATGGCCCTCTCCATCCGACGTCGCTCGCACGCCCGGGACACCGGTCCCGGCGTGGTCGGCCCCGCGCGTGTCGACCGGCGCACCAAGGCGCTGACGAAGCGGCTGCAGCCGGGCGACATCGCCGTCATCGACCATGCGGACCTCGACAAGGTGAGTGCGGACGCCCTCGTCACCGTCCGGCCCGCCGCGGTGGTCAATGCCAGCGCCTCGATCAGCGGTCGCTACCCGAACCTCGGTCCGCAGATCCTCGTCGAGGCAGGCATCCCCGTGCTCGACGCCGCCGGGCCCGATGTCATGGCTCTCACCGAGGGCCAGACGGTGCGCCTCGACGGCAGCGACCTGTGGGCGGGCGAGACCCAGGTCGCGACGGGCACGCTGCTCGACGCCGAGGCCGTCCAGGCCCAGATGCACGAGGCTCGGGCCGGGCTCGCCGTGCAGATCGAGGCCTTCGCGACGAACACGATGGAGTACATCCGCAAGGAGCGCGACCTGCTCCTCGACGGCATCGGCGTGCCACCCATCACCACCCAGCTCGACGGCCGGCACTGCCTCATCGTCGTGCGCGGCTACCACTACCGCGAGGACCTCGAGACCCTCCGGCCCTACATCCGCGAGTACCGTCCGATCCTCATCGGGGTCGACGGCGGCGCCGACGCCATCCTCGAGTCCGGTCACCAGCCCGACCTCATCGTCGGCGACATGGACTCCGTCTCGGACAAGGCGCTGCGCTGCGGCGCCGAGATCGTCGTGCACGCCTACCGTGACGGGCGCGCCCCGGGCCTCGCGCGGGTCGAGGCCCTCGGGATCACTCCCGTCGTCTTCCCCGCGGCGGGCACGAGCGAGGACGTCGCGATGCTCCTGGCCGACGACTCCGGTGCCGAGCTCATCGTCGCCGTCGGGACCCACGTCACGCTCGTAGAGTTCCTCGACAAGGGGCGCGACGGCCAGGCGTCGACGTTCCTCACCCGCCTGCGCGTCGGCAGCAAGCTCGTCGACGCCAAGGGTGTCAGCCAGCTCTACCGCGCCCGCATCCCGGGCCGGCTGCTCGTGACGATGCTGCTCGCCGGGGTCCTCGCCTTCTTCGCAGCCCTCGCGTCGACACCGGCCGGTCAGGCGTGGCTGCAGGTCCTCGCCGCCCGCTGGGACGACCTCTGGACCGCCATCGTTGGGATCTTCACGTGATCGACTTCCGCTACCACCTCGTCTCGATCATCTCGGTCTTCCTCGCGCTCGCGGTGGGCATCGTCCTCGGGGCGGGGCCCCTGCAGGCCAACCTCGGCGACCAGCTGAGCGACCAGGTCGCCGCCCTGCGCACCGAGAAGCAGACCCTCAACGACAAGCTGGCCACGAGCGAGAAGCTCGTGGACGCGTCCGACGAGTACGCGACCGCCGTGCAGCAGCGGGTGGTCAAGGGTCGGCTGTCCGGTCACCGCACGGTCGTCGTCGTGCTGCCGTCCGCCGACGGCACGATGGTCACGAACCTCGAGGGTGTCGTCACGCAGAGCGGCGCGGTCCTCACCGGGACGGTCACGCTCAGCCCCGACTGGTTCGACCCCACCCAGGCCGCCGATCGCGCGCAGGCCGCCAAGGAGGCCGCGTCGGCATACGGCGTCGAGTCGACCGCGACGGGCGACGACCTGCTCGTGCAGGTGCTCACCGATCTCACGGTCTCGACGAGCGACACCGGCACCTCGGCCCAGCGCACCGCCGCCCTCAAGGTGCTCGTCGACGCGGACCTCGTCGACAGCTCGGTGGCCGATCTCGCGCCCGCCGACCTCGCCGTCGTCGTGTCCGGCGACTACGCCGGCACCGAGTCCGTCGTGAACGCGCGCTCCGACGCAGTCCGCGCCCTGGTCACGTCCTTCGCCGGCTCGACCCGGGCGACCGTCGTCGCCGGTGGCGAGACGGCCGCGGCCGCAGGCCAGCCCGTGACGTCGAACGCCGTCCAGGCCGTCCGCGAGAAGTCCGAGACGGCCGGGATCGCCTCCACGGTCGACCACGCCCGGGCGGGTGACGGTCCGGCGACCGTGGTCCTCGCGATCGAGGGTGTCCTCGACGAGCGCGTCGGACACTACGGCGTCGCCGCGGGAGCCACGGCCACCGTCCCGCGGGTGCTTCCGTGACGCCAACCTCGCGCGCGGGCTCGTCCGCCGTCGCGTCGCTGGCCGCCGTCCTCGGTTCGGCGGCGGCGTCCTGGGCCCTCCTGCGCCTCGGCCGGAGGGGGGCACCTGCCCTCCGCGAGCCCTGGGAGCGCATCAACCACGCCGGCCACCCGGTCACCCTGCTCGAGGGTCCCGCCTGGGTCGGCGGTGCCGTCGCCGGAGCCGCCGCGTCACGTCTGGCCGGCGGACCCGTCGGACCCGGCGGAGCCGTCCGGGGGTCGGCGCGCTCTGCGGTCGTGGTCGCGGTGGCCGCGGGCGCTCTGGGGGCGCTCGACGACCTCGCGGGCGGGACATCGGACAAGGGCCTCAAGGGCCACCTCGGCGCCCTGGCGCGGGGCGAGGTCACGACTGGCACGGTCAAGATCGTCGGTCTCGGCGCCGCCGGTCTCATCGGTGCGGCGCTCTCCGACGCGACCCGTCCCTCCCGTCCGGGGGTGCTGGCCACGCTCGTCGGCGGTGCCGTCGTAGCGGGGGCCGCCAACGCGGTCAACCTCTTCGACCTGCGTCCCGGACGGGCGCTCAAGGTCACCGTCGCCGCCGGCCTCCCGCTCGTGGGCGGGCTGCCGGCCGCGGCCGCCGTCGGCTCCTCGCTCGGCGTCGTCCGCGACGACCTCCGGGCCACCGCCATGCTCGGCGACACCGGCGCCAACGCCGCGGGGGCGCTCGTCGGTCTCGCGATCGTCGAGCGCACCGGGCTCGCCGGCCGGGCCGTCGCGCTCGCCGGCCTCGCGGCCCTGACGATCGCCTCGGAGCGCGTCAGCTTCACCCGCGTCATCGAGGACCACCCCGTCCTGCGCCGTCTCGACGAGTGGGGCCGGGACCTCCGATGACCGAGCGGACCCCGGGGACCGGGCCCGTCTCCCGCCGCGGGATGTTCGCCGCCGCGGGCACCATCGCGGTGATCACGCTCGTGGCCCGGGTCGTCGGCTTCGGACGGTGGTTCGTCTTCTCGCACTCGGTCGGCGCCACCTGCGTCGGCAGCGTCTACCAGTCGGTCAACGCGGTGCCCAACGTGCTCTTCGAGATCGCGGCCGGGGGAGTGCTCGCGGCCGTCGCCGTGCCTCTCGTCGCCGGCGCCCTGGCTCGGGGCGACCGGGTCGAGGCCGACCACACCGCCTCCGCCCTGCTCACGTGGGTGGTCGTCGTCCTCGTGCCGCTGGGCCTGCTCGTCGCCCTCGCCGCCGAGCCGATCGCGCGGGGTCTGCTCGGAGCGGGAGACGCCTGTCCCGGCGCGGTGGGTCTCGGCGCCGACCTCCTGAGGGTGTTCGCGATCCAGATCCCGCTCTACGGCATCGGCATCGTGCTCGGTGGGGTGCTCCAGTCGCACCACCGCTTCGTCGCGGCGGCCCTGGCACCGCTCCTGTCCAGTCTCGTCGTCATCGCGACGTACGTCGCCTACGCCGCCGCCGCCACCGACCCCGCCGCTCCGATCGCGGAGGTCCCGACGTCCGCGACGACGGTGCTCGCCGTGGGCACGACCCTCGGAGTCGTCGCGCTGTCCCTGCCGCTCCTCGTGCCGGTGCGTCGCGCCGGGGTCCACCTCACCGTGACGACGCGCTTCCCGCACGGCGTGGCCGCCCGCGTCCGGCGGCTCGCGGTGGCGGGGCTGCTCGCCGTGGCCGGTCAGCAGCTCGCGACCCTCGTCTTCATCCGCCTCGCCAACGACCGCGGCGGACCCGGGACGCTGAACGTCTACACCTACGTCCAGGCCGTCTCCCTGCTGCCGTATGCCGTCCTCGCCGTCCCGCTCGCCACCGCGGCGTTCCCGACGCTGGCGGGCAGTGCGGAGGCCGGCCGCCGGGGCCCGGAGCGCGATCCCGTGGGGTCCGAGCCGGGGCCCGCTGCCGCGGACGTGCTGCGGCGCACGTGGCTCGCCACCCTGCTGGCCGGACTGCTGGCCGGGGGCCTGCTCGTGGCCGTCGCCCGCCCGGTCGGCGCCTTCTTCGCCCTGCTCGACGCGGGGCGCGCGGACGGCGACGGAGCCGACGCGCTGTCCGCCATCCCCGACGCTCTCGTGCTCGTGGCGCCCGGCATCGTGGGGCTCTGCGCGATCGGCCTGCTGACCCGCGCGTCGTACGTGCGCGGCCGCGCCCGGGTCGCCGGCGCCGTGGTCGCCGTCGCGTGGCTCGCGACGACCGTCGTCCCGCTCTTGGCCCTCGACGGCGCGCCCGGACCCGCGGCGACCGTGCGCACCCTTGCCCTCGGCACCAGCGTCGGGCTCGTGGCCGGGGCGCTCGCCCTCGCGGTCCTCGTCGCTTGGAGCTGGGGCGCGGCGGCGCTGGCCGTCCCCGCCCGGCCCGTCCTCGCCGGGCTGGCCGGCGCCGCGTCGGCAGCCGTCCTCGGCTGGTGGCTCGGCGGCCTCTGGACCGCGGACGGACTGCTCGTCGCCGCAGCGCAGGGCCTCGCCGTGGCGCTCGCGGCCGCGGTGACGCTCGTCGTCGTCGTCCTCCTCCTCGACCGCTCGGTCCTCACCCGCCTGCGCCGGCCCTCGTCGACCACGACCACGTCGACCACGCCCGCCACGACCTCACCGACCTCACCGACCTCACCGACCTCACCGACCTCACCGACCTCGCCGGGTCGGGGTCCGGCCGACGACGCCGCGTCCACGTCTTCCCCGACCGGAGGGTCCGACCCCCGCGCGGCCGGGCCCTCGGAGACGTCATGAGGGTGCTCATGGTCCTCGGCCGCGCCGCAGGCGGTGTCGGCGCGCACGTCGACACCCTCGTGTCGGGGCTGCGCGAGCACGGTCACGACGTGCAGGTCGTGACGGCGGACTCGACGGCGCGGACGTTCGGCTGGGCCGACGCCCATCGCCTCTGGCCGGTCTACGGGGGGCTGCGCGCGCCTCGCGGCCTCATCGACTGGCACCGCATCATGCGCCTCGCGGGCACGGTCGACGTCGTCCACGCGCACGGACACCAGGGTGCGGTCGTCGCCGCCGTGGCCGTCGCCCGGGCGCGGCCCCGGCCGCGGCTCGTGGTCTCGCTCCACAACGACCTCCCACCGGTCTCCCGCTCGGCGGCCGCACGCGCGGGGGGGTCCGCCGCCCGGCGACTGCTCGCCTGGTCCCTGCGGCGCGCCGACCTCGTGACGGGTGCGAGCGCCGACCTCGTCTCGCTCGCCGACGCGCTCGGGGCCCGGCGGACCGAGCTGGCCCTCGTGCCGTCCTCCGCCGTCGCCGCCCTGCTCCACCGTCACGCTCTCGAACCGGCTGAGCGGGCCGAGCTCCTCGCCGGGGCGGGCGTGCCGACCGACCGTCCGCTCGTGCTCACGGTGTCGCGCCTCGCGCCCCAGAAGGACCTTCCGACGCTCGTCGAGGCCGCCCGGCTCTCCCGCACGGTCGCGACGTGGGTCGTGATCGGAAGCGGGGACGAGCGGCTCCGCGCGCGGCTCGAGGAGGAGGCGGACGGCATACGACACGGGGAGGGCGCGGGGGCGGAGGTCCGTTTCGTGGGGGCGCGCACCGATGTGTCGGAATGGCTCCGAGCGGCCGACGTGTTCGTCCTCACGAGCCGTTGGGAGGCCCGGGCGCTCGTCGTGCAGGAGGCCATGGCCGCCGGCGTGCCGGTCGTGGTGACCCGCACCGGCGGTCTGCCCGACCTCGTCGGTGACACGGGATCCCTTGTCCCCGTGGGGGACCCGGCCGCAGTTGCAGCCGAGGTCGACCGCCTGCTCACCGACGCCGACGCCCGGCTCCGGGAGGGCGCCGCGGGACGTGCCCGGGCCGCCGGGTGGCCCACTCCCGACGACGAGACGCGCCGGTGGGTGGAACGCTACGTCACGGACCCTCGCTGAGTGACGTAGACTCAAAGCCCGTGGTGGATACGACGAAGCACATCTTTGTGACCGGGGGCGTCGCCTCCTCGCTCGGCAAGGGGCTCACCGCCTCGAGCCTCGGACGACTTCTCAGATCGCGGGGCCTGCGGGTCACGATGCAGAAGCTCGACCCCTACATCAACGTCGATCCCGGGACGATGAACCCGTTCCAGCACGGCGAGGTCTTCGTGACCGACGACGGGGCCGAGACCGACCTCGACATCGGCCACTACGAGCGCTTCCTCGACGTCAACCTCGTCGGCAGTGCCAACGTGACGACGGGGCAGGTCTACAACAACGTCATCGCCAAGGAGCGCCGCGGCGAGTACCTCGGTGACACCGTCCAGGTCATCCCGCACATCACCAACGAGATCGTCGCCCGGATGCGCGCGCTCGCCACGGGAGGTCCGGACGCCCCGGACGTCATCATCACCGAGATCGGCGGCACGGTCGGCGACATCGAGTCGCTGCCCTTCCTCGAGGCCGCGCGCCAGGTGCGCCACCTCATCGGTCGCGACAACAGCTTCTTCCTGCACGTCTCGCTCGTGCCCTACCTCGCGCCGAGCGGCGAGCTGAAGACGAAGCCGACCCAGCACTCCGTCGCCGCGCTGCGCCAGGTCGGCATTCAGCCCGACGGCCTGGTGCTGCGCGCCGACCGCGAGATCCCCGACCCCATCAAGCGCAAGATCTCGCTCATGTGCGACGTCGACGTCACCGCCGTCGCGGCGGCGGTCGACGCCCCGAGCATCTACGACATCCCCAAGGTGCTGCACCGCGAAGGTCTCGACGCCTACGTCATCCGCCGGCTCGGGCTCAACTTCCGCGACGTCGACTGGACCGAGTGGGACGAGCTGCTCGAGCGGGTCCACGACCCGGAGCACGACATCGAGATCGCCCTCGTCGGCAAGTACATCGACCTGCCCGACGCCTACCTCTCGGTCACCGAGGCACTGCGCGCCGGCGGCTTCCACCACGACGCGAAGGTCAACATCCGCTGGGTGGCCAGCGACGAGTGCCAGACCCCGGCGGGCGCCCAGAAGGCGCTCGGCGGCGTCGACGCCGTCCTCGTGCCCGGCGGTTTCGGGGTGCGCGGCATCGAGGGCAAGCTCGGTGCGCTGACGTGGGCCCGCGAGAAGCAGGTGCCGACCCTCGGCATCTGCCTCGGCCTGCAGTGCATGGTCATCGAGTACGCCCGGAGCGTCCTCGGCAACCAGGACGCGAGCTCCACGGAGTTCGACCCCGAGACGCAGCACCCCGTCATCGCCACGATGGAGGAGCAGAAGGCGTTCGTCGAGGGCGCCGGCGACCTCGGTGGCACGATGCGCCTCGGCCTCTACCCGGCCGCTCTCAAGGAGGGCAGTGTCATCCGCGAGGCCTACGGCGAGGCCGAGGTCAAGGAGCGCCACCGCCACCGCTACGAGGTCAACAACTCCTACCGGGCCGACCTCGAGACGGCGGGTCTCGTCTTCTCCGGCACCTCGCCCGACGGCAGCCTCGTCGAGTTCGTCGAGCTGCCGCGCGAGGTCCACCCGTACTACGTGTCGACCCAGGCCCACCCGGAGTTCCTGTCGCGCCCCAACCGCGCGCACCCGCTCTTCGCGGGTCTCGTCGGGGCCGCCCTGGAGCGCCAGCGCAGCGAACGTCTCGTCGAGGTCGAGCGCCACCGTGCCGCCGTCGACGCCGGCCAGGTCGAGCGGGACGCGAGCGCGCGGGCCGCGCACGACGAGCTCGCCTCGGTGTCCGCGTCGGGTGCCGGCCCGGACGCCGACTGAGCCGCGGGTGAGCCTGGACGCGCCGCGAGGCACTGGAGCCGACCTCGTCGAGGACTGGACCGCCGAGCCGGTGGTCGAGTCGTCGACGCCCTTCGAGGGGATCATCTTCGACGTCGTGCGCGAGCGCGTCGACCTCGGCGCCGGGGGTCTCGTGACGCGTGACTTCGTCACGCACCCCGGCGCCGTCGCCGTGCTTGCCCTGCGCGAGCTCGACGGGACCCCGCACGTGCTGCTCATCCGGCAGTACCGCCACGCGAGCGGCGGCCACGTGTGGGAGCTGCCCGCGGGCCTGCTCGACGTCGACGGTGAGCCGCCGTGGGAGGCTGCCGCGCGCGAGCTCGCCGAGGAGGTCGACCTGACCGCCGACGAGTGGCACGTGCTCGCCGACGACGTCACGTCGCCGGGGGCCTTCCCCGAGACGGTGCGGATCTTCCTCGCTCGTGGCCTCCACGAGGTCGCCGCCGCCGACGCCCACCAGCGCACCGCCGAGGAGCTGGGGATCCGGCCGCTCTGGGTGTCCCTCGACGACGCCGTCGACGCGGCGCTCGACGGACGCATCAGCAACTCGGCCACGCTCGTCGGCCTGCTGTCCGCGGGGCTGTCCCGCAGGCGTGGCTGGTCGACCCTGCGGCCGCACGACGCGCCGTGGCCCGCCCGCGAGGCCCAGCGCGCCCAGCGGTCGTGAGCGGTCCCTTCGGCCCCGGGCTCTTCGGAACGTGTCCGTGCGGAGGAGGCACCGAGGGGCTCGCGTATGCCGTGTGCTGCGGTCCGCTCCACGCGGGCGACCGTCCGGCCGGGACCGCGGACGAGCTGATGCGCTCGCGCTACACGGCTTTCGTCGTGGGGGACGAGGCGTACCTCCTGCGCACCTGGCACCCGCGGACGCGGCCCGAGCGGGTGGGGCTCGACCCCCAGACCCGCTGGACGGGCCTGACGGTGCTGCGCACCGAGCGCGGCGGGCCCGATGACGTCGACGGCGTCGTCGAGTTCGTGGCCCGGTGGGCCGAGCCGTCAGCGGGGACCGTGGGTCGGGGCGAGCTGCACGAGGTGAGCCGCTTCGGCCGCCGGGGTGGCCGCTGGCTCTACGTCGACGGCGAGCACGGGTGATCCGTCCGCGGGGACGGTCGGCGCAGGAGCCGTCACGTCACCGCGTCGGCGCATGACGGCGACGGCGACGCCCGCCAGCAGCACCAGCCCGCCGGTCAGCTCGAGGGCGTTGGGCCGCTCGTCGAAGGCGACGGCCGCGGCGGCCATGCCGAAGACCGGGACGAGCATCGCGAACGGCGTCACCTTCGCGACGGGGTGGCGGCTGAGCAGGGTGTTCCAGATGCCGTAGCCGACGAGTGACGAGAGGTAGGCCGTGAACGCGGTCGAGGCCACGGCCTGCCACTGGAGATGGCCCAGAGCGGCCCCGATGGCATCGGGTCCCTCGAAGACGAACGACAGGGCGAGAGCCGGCAGCGGCACGACGAGGCCGGACCAGACGGTGACCCCGAGGCCGGCTCCCGGACCCGTGAGGGCTCCGGCTCGGCGTGTCAGCACGTTGCCGACGGCCCACGACGCGGCGGCGAGGACGAGCACGACGAGGGGGAGCAGCGGCGCCGACAACCCGCGCCCGACCGCGATCGTCAGCAGTCCCGCCCCGCCCAGGGCGACGCCGAGGCGCTGCGCCGTCGAAGGGCGCTCGCGCAGCCAGACCGCGGCGATGACCACGGTGAGGAGCACCTGCGCCTGGAGCACGAGCGAGGCGAGCCCGGGCGGCATGCCGAGGTGCAGGGCGAGGTACATGAGGGCGAACTGTCCGAGGCTCGTGAAGAGCCCGATGAGCGCGAGGTCGCGCCAGGGGAGGCCAGGGCGCCGGACGAGGAAGACCGCAGGGACGCAGACGACGACGAAGCGCACCGCGAGGAAGAGCAGCGGCGGCACCGAGTCTATGCCGGTGCGGATGGCGACGAAGTTCGTGCCCCAGATGAGGGCGACGAGGACGGCGAGGGCGGTGTCACGGCGGCGCATGTCCTCATCGTGGCGGCCCGGGACTGTTCACGTCCATCAAACTGTTCTGGCATCGAATGTGTAGCATCACTGCATGATCGATCCGGTCGCGCTGCGCTCCCTCGTCGCCGTCGAGGCCCACGGCTCCGTCGGCGCGGCCGCGGCCGCGCTCGACTACACCCCGAGCGCGGTGTCCCAGCAGATCAAGCGCCTCGAGACCCAGACGGGGGTGCAGCTGCTCGAGCGGCAGGGGCGCGGCGTGCTGCTGACCGAGGCCGGTCGCACGCTCTCCGGGGCGGCGCGGGGACTGCTGGCCGACATGGAGCGACTCGAGGCCGGTCTCCACGGCGCCAGCGGCGAGACCGTGGGCACGGTGCGCCTCGCGACGTTCGCCACGGCCTACCGGGGTGTCGTCGTCGGCGCCATCGGTCGCCTGCGGGAGGCCGCGCCGGAGGTGGTGCTGCGGCCCGACGAGATCGACCCCTGGGACGCCGTCGATGCCGTCGCGGCCGGCACCCACGACCTCGCCCTCGTGCACAACTGGGAGCCGCTGCCGCTCGCCATCCCCGACCACCTCGACGTGCGCCACCTCGGCCGGGACCGCGCCGACGTCCTCGTCCACGAGGACCACCCCCTCGCCACGCGACGGAGCATCGGCGTGAGGGACGTGCTCGACGTGCACTGGGCCAGCGTCGCGCCCGGATCCATCTGTCACCAGTGGCTCCAGAAGATGTATGCCGACGTCGGCCGGGCTCCGCGGATCGCCCATGTCGCGCTCGAGTTCGCCACGCACGTCGCCCTCGTCGCGGCGGGGGAGGCCATCGCCCTCGTGCCCCGCCTCGGCCGGGGACCGCTGCCCGCGGGTGTCGTCGCCGTCCCCATCGTCGACCCGGTCTCCGAGCGCACCGTGAGCCTCGTCTGGCGGCGCACCATGACGGCGAGTCCCGCGCTGGCCGTGGCCGTGGACTGCCTTGCGGCAGAAGCCTCCCGGGATCTCCAGCCCCTCTCAGGACAGTGACCGGCCCGTGTCGGCCGTGCCGACGACGAAGCCGACGACGGCCGGGACCGCATGGGAGCTCTCAGGACCGAAGGGCCACGCCCTGTGGGACCCCCTCCCTACGCCGTCGGATTGGCGCGCGGACCGGCCGGCACGTCGCGCGCCTCGGCGAACTGCTGCTGGCGTCGAGACGGCTGGTCGAGGCGGAGACGTCCGCGCAGCCGACCGACGGGCCGCTCGACGAGCACCCACGACAGCCACGACACGAGGACCGCGGCCGCGATGAGCAGCAGGTTGCGTGGCGTCGTGTGCTCACCGAGCAGCAAGCTGTTGATGAACGTCTGGTGCCACAGGTAGAGCGCGTAGCTGACGGTGCCGAAGAAGACCATGAAGCGGGAGCCCACGACCCGCGAGTGACCCGACACGGCGGCATACACGAGCCACACCCCGACGACGGCGTAGACGGCCCCGAGGGGGCGGAAGAGCGGGTGGTCGACCGCGAGCCCGTGGCCCGGGAAGGCCGAGACGGCGACCATGACGACGAACGGGACGAGGGGGCTCGTGGCCGGCAGCTCCCAGCCCCGGGACTGCACAGCCGCCAGCGCGAAGGCGAGCGCCACGCCCAGCAGCAGCGCGAACGCGTTCGTCTCGGTCGAGATGTCGAGGCGGATCGCGCTGCCGACCGTCCACACCGAGTAGAAGGTCGCGAGCGCCGCGAGGCTGAGGACGACCGCGAGCGCCCGGCTGCGTAGCCACGTCATCAGGACGATGAAGATCGCCGGCCAGACGACGTAGAACTGCTCCTCGACGGAGAGCGACCACAGGTGGTTGAGCACCCCGAGGTCCGTCCCGGCGATGCGCACCCAGTTGCCGACGTAGAAGAGCGACGCGAGCGCCGCCGTCGGGTAGGTCGAGAGCCGGTCGTCGCCGGTCGCCCACAGCAGCACGGGAGCGAGCAGGAGCAGGAGCACGAGGGCGGGCAGCAGGCGCAGGGCCCGACGTCCCCAGAAGCGCCACAGGCTCACCGAGCCCCAGCGGTCCCACTCCCGGATGAGCAGGCTCGTGATGAGGTAGCCGGACAGGACGAAGAAGAGCGTCACCCCGGACAGCCCGCCCCAGCGCACTGGCAACCCGGAGTGGGCGGCGACGACGAGGAGGATCGCGAGACCTCGGACGCCGTCGAGGTCGCGGTTGCGGGAGTGCTGCACGGCGAAGAGCCTAGGTGCAGGCGGTCTAGGATTGGTCCTCGGTGCCCACGGCCGACCAGCGGCCGGGCACCTGCTCACGACACTCGCTCACCACCTCGCTCAGCCCCGGCGGCCCTCGTGCCGCGGGAACCACGTCCCGGAAGGACCCTCCGTGCTCCGCACTCACGAGGCCGGCACTCTCCGCGCCGACCACGCAGGCCAGACCGTCACCCTCACCGGTTGGGTGGCGCGGCGTCGAGACCACGGCGGGGTCGCCTTCCTCGACCTGCGCGACGCCTCGGGTGTCGCCCAGGTCGTCGCGCGTGACGAGGTGCTCGCCCAGGGCGGTGCCCACGACGTGCGCAACGAGTTCTGCGTCAAGGTCACCGGGGAGGTGCGCGAGCGCCCCGAGGGCAACGCCAACCCCGACCTGCCCACGGGCGACATCGAGGTCATCGTCAGCGAGCTCGAGGTCCTCAACCCCGCCGCCCCTCTGCCGTTCCAGATCGACGAGCGCGTCACCGTCGGCGAGGAAGCGCGCCTCAAGCACCGCTACCTCGACCTGCGCCGACCCGGTGCCAGCTCGGCCGGCGCCGCGATCCGCCTGCGCTCCAAGGTCAACGCCGCCGCGCGAGCCGTGCTCGGCGCCCGCGACTTCGTCGAGATCGAGACGCCGACCCTGACTCGCTCCACGCCCGAGGGCGCGCGCGACTTCCTCGTGCCCGCGCGCCTCGCGCCCGGCTCGTGGTACGCCCTTCCGCAGAGCCCGCAGCTGTTCAAGCAGCTGCTCATGGTGGCCGGCATGGAGCGCTACTACCAGATCGCCCGCTGCTACCGCGACGAGGACTTCCGCGCCGACCGCCAGCCGGAGTTCACCCAGCTCGACATCGAGATGAGCTTCGTCGAGCAGGACGACATCATCGAGCTCGGCGAGTCGATCGTCCAGGCCCTGTGGCGCCTCATCGGCGTCGAGCTCGACGCCCCGTTCCAGCGGATGACCTACGCCGACGCGATGGCCCGCTACGGCTCCGACAAGCCCGACCTGCGCTTCGGCAACGAGCTCGTCGAGTGCACCGGCTACTTCGCCGACACGACCTTCCGCGTCTTCCAGGCCGACTACGTCGGTGCCGTCGTCATGCCCGGTGGTGCGAGCCAGCCGCGCAAGCAGCTCGACGCGTGGCAGGAGTGGGCCAAGCAGCGCGGCGCCCGTGGCCTCGCCTACGTCCTCGTCCAGGAGCATGGCGAGCTCGGCGGCCCGGTCGCCAAGAACCTCACCGACGCCGAGCGCGCGGGCCTCGCCGAGCACGTCGGCGCCCAGCCGGGCGACTGCATCTTCTTCGCCGCCGGTGCGGCCAAGCCGTCGCGGGCCCTCCTCGGCGCCGCCCGTCTCGAGATCGGCCGTCGCTGCGAGCTCATCGACGAGGAGGCCTGGAGCTTCCTCTGGGTCGTCGACGCCCCGCTCTTCGAGCCGGCGGCCGACGCCGTCGCCTCGGGCGACGTCGCCGTGGGTGCCGGCGCGTGGACGGCCGTCCACCACGCCTTCACCTCGCCCAAGCCCGAGTTCCTCGACACCTTCGACACCGACCCGGCGCCGGCGCTCGCCTACGCCTACGACATCGTCTGCAACGGCAACGAGATCGGTGGCGGCTCGATCCGTATCCACCGCCGCGACGTTCAGGAGCGCGTCTTCCAGGTCATGGGCCTGTCCGAGGAGGACGCGCAGGAGAAGTTCGGCTTCCTCCTCGACGCCTTCGCCTTCGGTGCCCCGCCGCACGGCGGCATCGCCTTCGGCTGGGACCGCATCGTCTCGCTGCTCGCGCACACCGACTCGATCCGCGACGTCATCGCGTTCCCGAAGTCCGGTGGCGGCTACGACCCGCTGACCGCGGCCCCGGCGCCGATCACCCCCGCCCAGCGCAAGGAGGCCGGCGTCGACGCGAAGCCGGCGGCCTCCGCACCGGCCGCCCAGGGCGCCCCCGAGGTGAACCCGAAGCAGAGCTGACCTCGGCACCCGTGCCCGGCGAGGGGCTGTCGTCACCTCGGTGACGACAGCCCCTCCGCACGTATGCCGTCACCTGCCACGCGCTTTGCCCATCCTTGACCTGCGCCGTCCTACGGTCGGAGCCATGCGCACACCACGTCGGCGTCCGGTCACGGCGGTGCTCCTGGGCACGGTCCTCGTCCTGTCCGGTGCGACCGCGGCAACGGGCCTGCCCTCCGCCGCCGCCCCCACCGCCGGCCCGTCCGTGGTGCCCGCCGCCGCGCCGCCACCGGAGTTCGGCACCGACTGGGACGACCCGCGCACGCCGGAGCCGCCCGTCCCCGTGCCGGCCACACGCCACTGCACCGTGCGAGTCGTCGACGACGCGTTCGACGACTTCGACGTCCACACACGGGGCTACACCCCGCCCGCCGGGTGCGCGGGTCCGTGGTCCACGGTGGTCATGCGGCTCGAGGGCTCGGTGGCCGGGAGGCAGTTCGACCGCATCGGCTACGTCGACGTCGGGGGGGTGCGCATGCTGACGCTCTCGACGCCGGAGCCGAGTGTCGACGGGATCCGGTGGCACGTCGAGAAGGACGTCACCGACCTTGCACCGCTGCTCGCGGACCCGCAGCAGGTGCAGGCGTTCATCGGCAACGTCGTCGACTCCACGTACACCGGAGTCATCCACGTGACGGTCGACCTCGACTTCTACACCACGGGCCGCGACGCCCCGGCGGCCCGGACGTCCGACGCGGTCCTTCCCCTCTCCGACACCTCCCGCGACGGCACCGACCTCGTCGGCACGCTGACGGTGCCCCGCAACTCGACGCGGTTGCTCGCGGACGTCTTCGCGACCGGGTCCGGCGGTGGCTGCGAGGAGTTCTGGGACACGAGCGCCCCTGCGAGCACGGGCTACTCGTGTCCGGACGGACTGCCGTACCGCGAGGTCGACGTGCGCATCGACGGGCAGCTCGCCGGGATCGCGGCGCCGTACCCCGTCGTCTACACCGGCGGCTGGAGCAACCCTTTCCTCTGGTACACGATCCCCTCGCCCAAGGCGTTCGACATCCCCTCGCTCGGCTACGACCTCACCCCCTACCTCGGGCGCCTCAACGACGGTCGCCCCCACGAGGTGCGCATCTCCGTCGTAGGACTGCCGGCCGGGCAGGGCGGCTGGACGCTCGCTCCACGTTTTCGGGTCTGGCGCGACGCGGGCCGCAGCGTCGTGGCAGGGACGACCGGAACGGCATACGCAGGTGACCCTGTCGTCGAGAGCACCGTGTCGGGTGCCGGCGACCAGGCGGGCCACGTCGATCTGGACGCGAGACGTCAGCTCCGCGTCACGGGGACCCTGTCCACGTCACGAGGCCCGGTGACGACCACGGTCACGCGCCGGCTCGAGAACACGTCGCGACACTCGTGGACCGACGACGAGGCCGACGACACGCTCGCGGCGTCGTGGACCGACACCCAGGAGGTGGCGACCGGCCACGGGAACGCGACCCCGACCGTCGAGCGCACCCAGCACCGTTGGGTCAAGGACGGCGTCCTCGGCTTCCACCCGCGCAGTGACGTCGCCGGTGCGTACGACGTCACGGGCGACCTGGCCATCACGTGGTCGCGCCAGGACTCGCTGACGCGCGGTGCTGCGCGCCTGTCGAGCAGGTCGGAGACCTCGTCCTACGACGGGCAGGCGAGCTGGATCTACGGGGTGCCGCGTGACCAGCGGCACGCGACCGCCGACACGAGTGCCCGGGCCACGCTGAGCGAGAAGGTCCTCGGCCGGCCCGCGACGTCCTGGGACCACCGGCTGCGCGCCGTCAACGGCACCTTCGTCACGGATGCCGTCGGCTGAGGCGCGGAGAGCGACAATGGGCGGGTGACCACGACGGAGCGACGCGCGCCCGATGACGTGCTGGTCCACCTGCGCCGCGCTCGCGACCACGCGGACCGGAACTACGCCCAGGCGCTCGACCTCGACGGGCTCGCCGCCGAGGCGCGCCTCTCGAAGTACCACTTCCTCCGGCTCTTCCGCGCGACGTACGGCGTGACGCCGGCCGAGTACGTCTCGCGCCGCCGCATCGAGCGCGCCCAGGACCTGCTCCGCGCGACCAACCTCACCGTCACCGAGGTGTGCCACGCGGTCGGCTTCTCGAGCCTCGGCTCCTTCAGCAGCCGCTTCCGGTCGGTCGTGGGCGAGAGCCCCAGCGACTTCCAGGCGAGGTATGCCGCGACAGGCGCGCCGCACATCCCCGGCTGCGTCCTGTTCATGTGGGGGCTCGTGGAGGGCTCCGCAACCCAGGAGAAGCGCGAGGCGCCGGACCCGGCCTAGCGTGGTCGCATGATCACGAACATCTCCATCGTCAGCGTCTTCGTCAAGGACATCGACGAGTCCAAGCGTTTCTACGTCGACGTCCTCGGCTTCGAGGAGAAGGACGACATCACGCTCGGCGACGGCTACCGCTGGTGCTCGGTCGTGCACCCCAGCCAGCCGGAGCTGCAGGTCAGCCTCGCCATCCCCGGGCCGCCCTTCCCCGACGAGCTCGTCACCGCCATGAAGCGGGCGCAGGACGCCGGCGGGCTCAACGGCCTGGGTCTCACCGTCGACGACTGCGAGCAGACGTATGCCGACCTGTCGGCCAAGGGCGTCGAGTTCCTCCAGCCGCCGTCGGCCCGCCCCTACGGCACCGAGGCGGTCTGCCGCGACAACTCGGGCAACTGGGTCGTCCTCGTGGAACCGGCCGACCGGACCGTCACCGCGGCCGACTTCGCCTGACGCGCGACGCGGTGCGCCGCCCGGTCAGCGGTCGATGACGACCGGGCGGCTCGACCACGCGCACAGCCGGTCGTATCCGAGCGAGAGGTAGAGCCCGCGCGCGACGTCGTTGTGGGAGTACATCCCGAGCGTGCACACGCCGCTCTCGGCCACGGCCCTCCTCGTGACCGCGCCGACGATCGTGCGTCCGAGGCCGTGCCCGCGCAGGTCGGTGTCGACGGCGACGGACGACAGGTGTGGTGCGCCGCCCCGCGTGGTGCCGCACGCCGCGACGGCCTGCAGGGAACCGTCGGGAGCCTCGACGGCGAACCAGCGCTCTCCCTGTCCCGGCACGGTGTCGGCTGTGGGGGAGTGCGCCTCGAGGAAGGCCTTCACCTCATCGGCTCGCGCGACGTCGTCGAGGACGACGACCCGCTCGTACGAGGGGTGCTCGTCCGGGGCGGTGGTCGTGTGGAACCACTCCCAGTCGCCGCCGTCCATGACGCGGTAGCGCTCCCGGAGCCGCGGCTCGAGGTGCTGCGGCACGCTGACCGAGAAGGCGCGGCGCGCGGGGGAGACGGTCGCCGCGATCTCCGGCAGGTGGTCGAGCAGCGTCGTGACCCCGTCGTCGTCGCCGAGGACGTTCACGGTGCGGTGCACGGCCTTGCGGGTGCGCTGGAAGGCGACGGCGTCGGACGAGGCCCACCACGTCGCGGCGAGGTCGTCGGTGACCTCCCAGCGGACGAACGGGTGGCGACCGGTCGCGTCGAGCAGGTCGTCGAGGCCGTGCGCCGTGACGACGGCCGTCACTCCGTGATCCCGAACCGGTCGTGCAGGCGACGCAGCGGCGCCGGTGCCCACCAGTTCCACCGGCCGAGCACCGTCATCGTCGCCGGGACGAGCAGCATCCGCACGAGTGTCGCGTCGATGACGACGGCTGCGACGAGCGCGACGCCCATCTGCTTGATGATGAGGATGTCGCCGGCGACGAAGCCGCCGAAGACGATGACGATGAGCAGTGCGGCTGACGTGATGATGCGGCCCGTGCGCTGGAGGCCCAGTGAGACGGCGCGGTCGTTGTCGGCGCCGTGCCGGTGGAACTCGACGATCCGCGAGAGCAGGAACACCTCGTAGTCCATCGACAGCCCGAACCCGAAGGCGAGCACGAGGAAGGGCACCATCGACTCGAGGGCGCCCACCGACGAGAAGCCGAGCAGGCCCTCGAGGTGGCCCTCCTGGAAGATCCACACGACGACGCCGAGCGCGGCCCCGAGCGAGATGACGTTGAGCAGCAACGCCTTCATCGGTAGGACGACGGACCCCGTCATGAGGAAGAGCAGCACGAACGTCCCCAGCACGACCAGCGCCACGGCATACGGCGCCCGGTCCGACATCGAGTCGAGGAAGTCGATCTGTCCTGCGGCCTGGCCCGTCGTCAGTGTCTCGAACGGGGCACTCGTCCCGCGGATGGTCGACACGAGGTCCTGCGCCTCGTCGGAGGTCGGACGTCCGGCGACCCGGATGTCGACGCGCTGGTCGCCGCTGCCGAGCGGGCGCACGACGAGACCCTCGACCCCCGGTCGGGTGCGGAACTGCTCGGCCCACGCCGTGACGGCGGCGGTGTCGGCCGTGCGGGCGACGACGGTGACCTCCGGGGCGGACAGGGCCGGGTAGTCACGGTCGAGCTGCTCGAAGAAGACCCGCTGCGGGGCGTCCTTCGGGAGCAGCTCGGTGCCCGAGGAGGTGAGCTTCATCGACAGGGTGGGCAGCGCCAGCGTGACGAGCACCACGACGACACCGATGATGACGGCCACCGGGCGCCGCTGCACGCCGACGGCGAGGCGCGAGAAGAGCCCTACGTCGGACGGCTTCTCGACTGCCTTGCGGGACAACCGCTTTGCTCCCACGACGCACAGCGCCGGCACCAGCGTGATGGCGACGACCATCGCGACGAGCACGACGCTGACCCCGGCCACCCCGATGGCGCGCATGATCGACGCCTCGAAGATCAGCAGACCCGCGAGGGCGATCGCCACGGTCAGGCCGGAGAAGAGGACGGTGCGTCCGGCCGTCGCGACCGTCCGCTCGGCTGCGTGGGCGACCTCCTCGCGGGTCGGGACCTCGTGCTCCCGGTGCGCGAGCTCCTCGCGGAAGCGGCTGACGGTGAGCAGGCCGTAGTCGATGGAGAGCCCGAGACCGAGCAGGGTGACGATGTTGACGACGGTCGCGTCGAGCTCGACGACGTGCGAGAAGCCGAAGAGCGACAGCAGCGCACCACCGATCGAGACGATCGCCCCGACGATGGGCATGCCCGCCGCGACGAAGCCGCCGAAGACGAAGAACATGACGATGAACGTGAGTGGCAGGGCGATGCCCTCGCCGCGGAGGAGGTCGCGCTCGACGGTGCTCGTGATGGCCTGGATGACCTTGCTCGTGCTGCCCACCGACCCCTGGGCGTCCATGGCGGTGGCGACCGCGAGCAGTCGCGTCTCGGCCTGGGTCTCGGCCGAGTCCTGCGCAGCCTTGTCGAGCCCCGGCTCGAAGTCGACGACGGTGACGAACCCGCCCGCCGTCGGGGTCCCGCCCTTGAGCAGGGGCGCCACGGACGGGTCGGTGAGGCCCGCCGGCGCGAGCAGGGGCGAGCGGACGCTCTTGACCCCGGGGACCTGCGCCACCTCGCGCGTCGCCGACGCCCCGGCCTGCACCGTCGCGGCATCGGCCAGGTCGGCTCCGTTCACCTGCATCGTCAGCGTCTCGAGCGCCGGCTGGGTCTCGGCGATGATCTCCTGAGCCTGCGACGACTCCGACTCGACGGTCGGGGCACCCGAGTGCAGCCGCTCGAAGAGCGACTCCCCGGTCACACCGCCGACGGCGACGGCGAAGCACGCGATCGCGGCGACGGCCCAGGCGGCGACCCAGGAGCGCGGGTGCCGCGCGATGAGTGCACCGAGACGAGCCAGACGGGTGCGCGGCGCCGGGCCCGCGGGTGAGGGGTTCTGCACGCGGATAGCCTTCCACAGTGATGTCGAACAGCACGGAGGACCTCTTCGGTGCGGCCTCCGCCGCCGAGCGCGGCGAGCAGCCGGCGTCGGCCGGCGTCGCCCCGCTCGCCGTCCGGATGCGCCCCCGATCCCTCGACGAGGTGCGGGGCCAGGCCAAGGTGCTGCGTCCCGGCAGTCCGCTGCGCCGGCTCATCGAGGGCTCGGGCGGTGCCGCCGGCCCGCTGTCGGCGATCCTCTGGGGCCCTCCCGGGACGGGCAAGACGACCCTCGCCCACCTCGTCGCCACGGCCGCCGAACGCCGCTTCGTCGAGCTGTCGGCCGTCACGGCCGGGGTCAAGGACGTCCGTTCGGTCATGGAGTCGGCCGTGCGCGAGCGCGACCTCTACGCCCGCCAGACGGTGCTCTTCCTCGACGAGATCCACCGCTTCACCAAGGCGCAGCAGGACGCGCTCCTGCCCGGGGTGGAGAACCGCACCGTCATCCTCGTGGCCGCCACGACCGAGAACCCGTCGTTCAGCATCATCGCGCCGCTGCTGTCGCGGTCGGTGCTCGTCACGCTGGAGTCGCTGTCCGACGACGAGATCGCCGAGCTGCTCGCCGCGGCCCTCACCGACGAGCGGGGGTTCGGCGGCGCGCACACGATGGCCGCCGACGCCACCGAGCACCTCGTGCGGATCGCCGGCGGCGACGCCCGCCGGGCGCTGACCTCCCTCGAGGCCGCTGCCGGCGTCGCGCTCGACGCGCAGCCTGCCGGTCGCGTGTCCGACGACCCCGTCGAGATCACCCTCGCCCACGTCGAGCAGGCCGTCGCCCAGGCGGCCGTCCGCTACGACCGCGCCGGAGACCAGCACTACGACGTCGCGAGCGCCCTCATCAAGTCGATGCGGGGCAGCGACGTCGACGCCGCCCTGCACTACCTCGCGCGGATGCTCGAGGCGGGGGAGGACCCCCGCTTCATCGCCCGCCGCATCGTCATCTCGGCGAGCGAGGACGTCGGGATGGGCGACCCGACCGCCCTGCAGACGGCCGTCGCCGCGATGCACGCGGTGGCCCAGATCGGCATGCCGGAGGCGCGGATCATCCTCGCCCAGGCGGTCGTGCACAACGCCATGGCACCCAAGTCCAACGCGGCATACCTCGGGATCAACGAGGCGATCGCCGACGTGCGCGCGGGCCGTGGTGGCGTCGTCCCCGCGCACCTGCGGGGGAGCGGCTACGCCGGGGCCGAGCGGCTCGGCCACGGCAAGGGGTACGTCTACGCCCACGACGAGCCCGACGGGGTCGCTGCGCAGCAGTACCTCCCGGACGACCTCCACGACGCCGTCAGCTACTACCGCCCCACCGACCGCGGGTTCGAGGAGCGTCTCCGGGCGCGCTGGGAATGGCTCTCGGGACGACTGGGGCGCACGCGCGGGGAGTGACCGGAGGGACCGTCGGCCCGTGCGTCGTCGGGGATTGTTTCGGGCCTGCGCGGCATGAACGGACAATGTGTGGCGGGACGTCGTGCTCGGTAACGATTTGTCATCCATGCACGTCTCGATGCTTGGACAGCGCGAAACTGTGTGGCAGGCTCGCGTCGTCCCGGCGGGGGTGGCATCCGGATCATCTGGTGTGCTCCCGAGGGCGGCTCGGGTGACCAATCCCCGGGTCGGATGTGATCCCACAAGGATGGAGACAACGCGTTGAACGCAATGCCGGAGCCCTCAGCAGCCACGCTGGTAGAGGAATCCGAGGAGAACGCTTCGACCACCGCGCCTGAGCACCAGGAGGTGCGCACCGGCCGTTCTCCCGGTCAGGTGGCCTGGGCCCGGCTCAAGCGGGACAAGGTCGCGATCGTCTGCTCCGCCATCATCCTCTTCTTCCTGCTCGTCGCGATCTTCGCCCCGTTCCTCGTCTCGCTCGAGGCCGTCGACCCCATCACCGGGGCCAAGGCCGATCCCAGCACCGTGCACACCGAGCTCGTCGACTTCAACGGCCTGCCGACCGTCGGGGCGAGCTCGGCCCACTGGCTCGGCGTCGAGCCGCGCCTCGGACGCGACCTCTTCGCCCGCTGGGCCTACGGCGCCCGGCCCTCGCTCATCATCGGCTTCGTCGCGGCCTTCGCGTCGACCCTCATCGGCGTGACGCTCGGACTTGTCGCCGGCTACCTCGGCGGCGCCTCCGACAAGGTCGTCTCGTGGGTCATCGACTTCTTCCTGTCGCTGCCGATCCTGCTGCTCGTCCTCGCGATCATCCCGATCATGCAGAAGCGCATCGCCGCGGGTGGCAACCTGACGGCTCAGGAGACCTCGACGGTCCGGTTCTGGGTCCTCATCGTCATCCTCGTCGTCTTCGGCTGGATGGGCCTGGCGCGACTCGTACGCGGCGAGGTCAAGAGCCTGCGCGAGCGAGAGTTCGTCCAGGCCGCCCGGGCCATCGGTGTCCCGACCCGTTCGATCCTCTTCCGCGAGATCCTGCCCAACCTCGTCGGTCCGATCATCGTCTCGGCGTCGATCGCGGTCCCGGCCTACATCACCTACGAGGCGACGCTGAGCTACCTCGGTGCCGGTCTCGTCGAGCCCACCGCGTCATGGGGCCGCACCATCGCCGACGCGCAGAACCTCTTCGCCACGTACCCCCTGTGGCTCTGGCCGTCGGTCATCGGCCTGTCGCTCCTCGTGCTCGCCCTGAGCCTGCTCGGCGACTCGATCCGCGACGCCTTCGACCCCACCAGCCGCCGCTGACCCCACCGGGTCACGGTCACCAGATGTTCTCGGCAAAGCGCCGGGACAAGCACAAAAGGGAGCAAACAACAATGCGCTGGACCAAAGTCCTGACCGTGGGAGCCGCGGCTTCCCTCGGCTTCGTCGCGGCCTGCGGCGCCCCCGCAGCCAACAACGGCGGTGCCGGCAACGGCACCAACGGCGGAAACGCGCCGGTCGACCAGGCGGGTGCCGCCCTCGACCCGAACGCCAAGGGCCCCGCCCCCGAGGTCCCCGGTGCGAAGAAGGGTGGCATCCTCACGGTGCCCTACGCCTCGACGCCCGCCAACATGGATCCGAGCGACCAGTTCTACCAGGACACGGCCGTCATCTTCTCGCTGACGCATCGTGCCCTGACGACCTACGTCAGCCGTGACGGCAAGCAGGTCCTCGTTCCGGACCTCGCCACGGACCTCGGCAAGGCGTCCGAGGACGGCCTGACCTGGACCTTCACGCTCAAGGACGGCATCAAGTACGAAGACGGCGCGCCGGTCAAGGCCGCCGACATCGTCTTCGCGGCCAAGCGGTCCTTCGACCCCGACCTCGCGGCGAACGGCCCGACGTACCAGCGCGAGTTCTTCAAGGGTGGCGCCGACTACCAGGGCCCCTACAAGGGCGACAAGAACTGGAAGGGTGTCGAGGCCACCGACGACAAGACGATCGTCTTCCACCTCGAGAAGCGCTTCGAGACGCTGCCCTACTTCGTCTCCTTCAACCAGTTCACGCCGATCCCCGAGGCGAAGGACAAGAAGGCCGACTACCAGCTGCACCCGCTCGCCACCGGCCCGTACATGTTCGACAAGTACACCCCGGGCACCGAGCTGGTCCTCAAGCGCAACCCCAACTGGGACCCGGCCACCGACCCGGCGCGCAACGCCTACCCCGACGGGTTCCACTTCAAGTGGGGCGTCGACACCATCAAGACGCAGACGGCCATCCTCGCCTCCAACGGCGACGACGCCACGAGCCTCAACTGGGACCCGATCGACTCCTCGCTCATCCCGCAGATCGAGGGCGACAAGAAGGCCCAGTTCGAGGAGGGCCCCTCCTCGTGCGTGCTCATGGTCAACATGGACGCCCGCAAGATCCCGCTCGAGATCCGCAAGGCCATCGCCGTCGCGTGGCCCTTCGACTCGATCCACAAGGCCGGCGGTGAGACGACGCACTCGTTCTCGCCCGCCAGCACGATCATCCCGCCGCAGATCGCGGGCCACCTGGACTACACGGCCGAGGCAGCCCCGGGCTTCAAGATGAACGGCCAGGGCGACGGCAACCCGACGATGGCCAAGGACATGCTTGCCAAGGCCGGCTACGGCCCCGACAAGCCGTTCGAGCTCATCTACTACTACACGAACGACGACGACATCGCGCAGAAGGTCAACCAGGTCCGCAAGCAGAAGCTCGAGGCCGCGGGCTTCAAGGTTCAGGACATCGGTGTGCCGAACGCCGAGCGTCGCAAGCTCGTCGGCGACCCCAAGGGCAAGTACAACATGCTCCAGTCGCCGCGTGGCTGGTGCTTCGACTGGCCGTCCGCCGACTCGATCATCCCGCCCACCTTCGGCACGATCGCCCTCTCGCAGGGTGGCACGACGTTCGGTAACTTCTCCGACGCCAAGATCGACGCCGAGATCAAGCGCATCCAGAACCTCTCCATCACGGAGCAGGGCCCGGAGTGGGGCAAGATGGACAAGTGGCTGACGGAGAACTACCTGCTGGCCATCCCGGACAACAACGACAAGGGCAACTCGGTCTTCGGCACGAAGGTCATGAACGTCCACAACAACCCGAACAAGGGCATGCCGGACCTCACCGACGTGTGGCTCGACCAGTAAGTCGTCAGTGACAGTTCTCCTCCGGGGGAGCAGGATCTGAACTGAAGCCGTGGTGGGGGTCCGGGTTTCCCGGGCCCCCACCACCGGCGCCCACCTCGTTTGGAAGGCAAAACGTGCTCACGTACATCCTCAGGCGGTTGGCTCTCGCCCTGAGCGTCATCATGGCCACCCTGGTCTCGGCGTTCCTGCTGTTCTTCGCAGGGCCCTCCGACCCGGCCCAGGCCATGTGCCCGGACACCAAGTGCAACCCCGCACGGCTCGAGGCGATCACCAAGAGCATCGGGCTGGACAAGCCCCTCATCGAGCAGTTCCTCACCTACTTCAAGGGCCTCTTCGTCGGACGCGACTTCGTGTACGCCGGCGACACCGTCCACTGCGGCGCCCCTTGCCTCGGGTTCTCCTTCGTGACGCGTCGTTCCGTCAACGAGGAGCTCTTCACCCGCTTCCCGAACACCGTCGTGCTGGCCCTCATGGCCGCCGTGGTGTTCGTCACGGTGGGTGTGACCCTGGGCATCATCGCCGCGGTTCGCCGCGGCTCCGCAGCCGACCGCAGTCTCGTCGGTGCCTCCCAGGTGATGGGCTCGATCCCGTACTACGTCCTCGCGCTGCTCGTCGCGCTCTACCCGGTCATCCTGTGGAACATCCTTCCCCAGTACTCCTCCATATCCGCCGGAGTCGGCCCCTACTTCATGGGCATGCTCGCCCCGGCCCTGATCCTCGGGCTCGTCACGGCGTCGTCCTACGTCCGCTACACCCGCAACTCGATGATCGAGACGCTGTCGATGGACTACATCCGCACGGCCCGGTCCAAGGGCATCAACGAGCGCACCGTCCTGTTCAAGCACGGCTTCCGCGCCGCGATGAGCCCGATCGCCACGATCTTGGGCCTCGACATCGCCGCCCTGCTGACCGGTACGCTCATCACCGAGCAGATCTTCGGTGTCGACGGCATCGGCAAGCGCGGCCTCCTGGCCCTGAAGACCTTCGACCTGCCGGTCATCATGGGGACGGTTCTCATCGGAGCCGTCGTCGTCGTAGTCATGAACCTCGTCGTCGACATCGCGTACTCCTTCATCGACCCGCGAGTGAGGCTCTCGTGACCGCGACCGTCAACACCATCTCGACCCAGAGCGCCGAAGCCCGCAACGCCGGCGACGTCGTCCTCGACGTCACCGACCTCTCGGTGGCCTTCCCCACCGAGGAGGGCGTGGTCAGGGCCGTCTCCAACCTCAACTACCAGGCCCGCCTGGGTCGCACGCTCGCCATCGTCGGCGAGTCCGGCTCCGGCAAGTCCGTGAGCAGCATGGCAGTGCTCGGCCTGCACAACCCCAAGCGCACCCAGATCACGGGCAGCATCAAGCTCGACGGCATCGAGCTCGTCGGTGCCCCGGACTCGACCTTCCAGAAGATCCGCAGCACGAAGGCGGCGATGGTCTTCCAGGATCCGCAGAGCTCGCTCCACCCGTTCCACAAGGTGGGCAAGCAGATCGCCGAGGCCTACCAGGCCCACAACAAGGTGAGCAAGCAGGTCGCGCTCAAGCGCGCGGTCGAGATGCTCGACCTCGTCGGCATCCCCAACCCGCAGCGACGTGCCAACTCCTACCCGCACGAGTTCTCGGGCGGCATGCGCCAGCGCGCGATGATCGCGCTCGGCCTCGTCAACAACCCGAAGCTGCTCATCGCCGACGAGCCGACGACGGCTCTCGACGTCACGGTGCAGGCGCAGATCCTCGACCTCGTCAACGACCTCCAGAAGGAGTTCGGCTCGGCGGTCATCCTCATCACGCACGACCTCGCGGTCGTGGCCGAGACGGCCGACGACATCCTCGTGATGTACGCCGGTCGCGGCGTCGAGAAGGGCAGTGCCAAGGAGGTGCTGGCCCAGCCGTCGCACCCCTACACCTACGGTCTGCTCCAGTCCCTGCCCTCCCACTCCGAGGACCTCGCAGAGCTCAAGGCCATCAAGGGCACGCCACCCAGCCTGCTCAACCTGCCCACCGGCTGCTCGTTCCACCCGCGCTGCGAGTTCAAGACGCAGGTCGAGGGTGACGCGTGCTGGACGCGGCTCCCTGAGTGGCGTCCGACGCCGGGTCTGTCCAACCGTGAGATCCGCTGCCACCTGGCTGACCCCGTGGCCACGCTGCAGCACGACGAGGGAGCCCGATGAGCGACAAGACGCTGCTCAAGGTCACCGACCTCCAGCGCTACTTCCCGTTCCGCGAGGTCCAGGGCCTGCGGATGGTCAAGGCGACGGTCAAGGCCGTCGACGGCATCAGCTTCACGGTCAACGAGGGCCAGACCCTCGGCCTCGTGGGCGAGTCCGGGTGCGGCAAGTCGACGACGTCGCGGCTCGTGACGCGGCTCGACGAGCCCACCGGCGGCACGGTCGAGTTCGAGGGGCGTGACATCACGCACCTCAAGGAGCACGAGCTGCGCGACATCCGTCGCAACGTGCAGATGATCTTCCAGGACCCGTACTCCTCGCTGAACCCGAGGCAGACGGTCGGGGCGATCCTCAGCACGCCGCTGCGCGTGCACGGCCTGCACCAGGGCAAGGAGAAGGCCCGCGTGCAGGAGCTGCTCGAGCTCGTCGGCCTCAACCCGGAGCACATCAACCGCTACCCCTCGGAGTTCTCCGGCGGTCAGCGCCAGCGCATCGGCATCGCCCGCGCCCTCGCGGTCGAGCCGAAGCTGATCATCGCGGACGAGCCGGTCTCGGCCCTCGACGTGTCGATCCAGGCGCAGGTGATGAACCTGCTCGCCAAGCTGCGCAACGAGCTCGACCTCGCGTTCATCTTCGTTGCCCACGACCTCGGCGTCGTGCGTCACTTCTGCGACCAGGTCGCGGTGATGTACCTCGGCAAGATCGTCGAGTACGGCGACAAGAAGAAGATCTACGAGGCACCGGAGCACCCCTACACCCAGGCCCTGCTCTCGGCGGCGCCCGACATCAACGTCGCCCGCGGCATCGCCCCGAAGGAGCGCATCCGCCTCGTCGGCGACGTGCCGAGCCCGATCGACCCGCCGAGCGGGTGCCGCTTCCGCACCCGCTGCTGGAAGGCCCAGGACATCTGTGCCCAGCAGGAGCCGCCGCTCGTCTCGGCGACCTCGGAGGCGTCGACCCGCACGTACCGCGAGGCCGGCGTGCACCTGCAGGCGTGCCACTTCCCGGAGGTCAAGACCGACCTCGTGGCTGAGGTCGAGCACACCGCCTGAGCCAAGGCGTGAGCATCGACCGAGCGCCAGCGAGGGAGGAGCGGAGCGCCGCTTCGGCTCAGGCGGGCAGAGACTCCGCCTGACCGACGGGCTGCTGCCCGATGACGTATGCCGCTGGGCCGGCTCCCGCACGCGGGAGCCGGCCCAGCGGCATACCCGGTCAAAGGTGGTGGGACGAGTCTCACGCGGTCCGTTAGGGTTGAACCACCTCGGCGCGAGCGTGCGCCGACGACCGAAGGACGATGACCGTGGCCCACAAGGGACCCAGGCCGACCCGCAGCGGTGGCCTGCAGCCGGCGAGGCGAGCTCTCCGGGGGTCAGCCGCGCCCGAGTGAGGCGCCTCGCTGACCCCGCCCCGCCTGCCCGTCCGCACGTGCGACGGGCCTCCCGCAGACCACACCCGTCGACCCCAAGGACTCATCATGGAAACCGCTGAGATCAGGCGTCGCTGGCTCTCGTACTTCGGCAGCCGCGGCCACACCGTCGTGCCGAGCGCCCCGCTCGTGCACGAGGACCCCAACCTGCTGTTCGTCAACGCCGGCATGGTCCCCTTCAAGCCCTACTTCCTCGGCCAGGAGACCCCGCAGTTCTCGCGCGCCACGAGCGTGCAGAAGTGCGTGCGGACCCTCGACATCGAGGAGGTCGGCAAGACGACCCGGCACGGCACGTTCTTCCAGATGAACGGCAACTTCAGCTTCGGCGACTACTTCAAGGAAGGCGCCATCGAGCTCGCGTGGGAGCTCATCACGCGCAGCCAGGCCGAGGGCGGTCTCGGCTTCGAGGAGAAGGACCTCTACGCGTCCGTCTACCACGAGGACGACGAGGCCATCGCGCTCTGGAAGAAGATCGCGGGCCTCTCCGACGACCGCATCGTGCGCCTCGGACGCAAGGACAACTACTGGAACATGGGCGTCGCCGGTCCCGGCGGCCCCTGCTCCGAGATCCTGCTCGACCGTGGCCGCGAGTTCGGCGCCGACGGCGACTGGGAGGCGGGCGACCGCTACCTCGAGTTCTGGAACCTCGTGTTCATGCAGTACGAGCTCGAGAACGTCCGGTCGAAGGAGGACTTCGACATCGCGGGCGAGCTGCCCAAGCGCAACATCGACACCGGCATGGGGCTCGAGCGCGTCGCGTTCCTGCTCCAGGGCGTCGACAACATCTACGAGACCGACGAGGTCTTCCCGGTCATCGCGGCCGCGGAGGACCTGACGGGCCGTCGCTACGGCTCCGACCACGAGGACGACGTGCGCTTCCGCGTCGTCGCCGACCACGTGCGCAGCTCGCTCATGCTCATCGGTGACGGCGTCACTCCCGGCAACGAGGGCCGCGGCTACGTCCTTCGCCGTCTGCTGCGCCGCGCGGTCCGCTCGATGCGCCTGCTCGGCGTCGACGCGCCCACCCTCGAGCAGCTGCTGCCGGTCAGCATGGAGCGGATGAAGGCCTCCTACCCGGAGCTCGAGACCGACTTCCACCGGATCAGCCAGGTCGCGTACGCCGAGGAGGAGGCCTTCCGGCGCACGCTGAGCTCGGGCACGACCATCCTCGACACGGCGGTGGCGCGGGCCAAGTCGTCCGGGGCGACGACCCTCGGTGGGGCGGAGGCGTTCGCGCTGCACGACACCTACGGCTTCCCGATCGACCTGACCCTCGAGATGGCCGCGGAGCAGGGCCTGCAGGTCGACGAGCCCGGATTCCGCCGGCTCATGGGTGAGCAGCGTGACCGCGCCAAGGCCGACGCGAGGGCGAAGAAGTCGGCGCACGGTGACACGAGCGTCTACCGGCAGCTGTCCGACACCATCGGCCACGACGTCGAGTTCACCGGCTACGACCAGACCCAGACCGACACCCGCATCCGTGGCCTGATCCGCGACGGCGTCGTCGTCGACCGGGTCGGCCCCGGCGACGAGGTCGAGATCGTGCTCGACCGGACGCCGCTCTACGCCGAGTCCGGTGGCCAGCAGGCCGACCACGGCCACATCCGTCTCGCGAACGGCGCCCTCATCGAGGTCACCGACGTCCAGCGTCCCATCACCGGGCTCGTCGTCCACCGCGCGACGGTGCTCGAGGGCGAGGCGGGAGTGGGCGAGGACGCCGAGGCCGAGGTGGACGTCGTGCGCCGCCGGTCGATCTCGCGCGCGCACACCGCGACGCACATGGTGCACCAGGCCCTGCGCGACGAGCTCGGTGACACGGCGACGCAGGCGGGCTCGGAGAACTCCCCGGGCCGGCTCCGCTTCGACTTCAAGTCGCTCCAGGCCGTCCCGGCCGCGGCGATGGGCGAGATCGAGGGACGGATCAACGCCGTGCTGCTCGACGACCTGCCCGTCACGGCCGACGTCATGAACATCGATGCGGCGAAGAAGCTCGGAGCCATGGCGCTCTTCGGCGAGAAGTACGGCGAGCGGGTCCGCGTCGTGTCCATCGGCGAGTGGTCGCGCGAGCTCTGCGTCGGCACGCACACGCCCCGCGTCGGCCAGATCGGTGTCGTCAAGCTGCTCGGTGAGAGCTCGATCGGCTCCGGCGTGCGGCGCGTCGAGGCGCTCGTCGGTGCCGACGCGTACACCCACCTGGCGCGCGAGGCCACGATCGTCAGCCAGCTGACCGACACGCTCGGGGTCCGTCGGGACGAGCTGCCCGACCGCATCGCAGGCATCCTCGGCCGGTTGCGCGAGGCCGAGAAGGAGATCGCCGCCGTGCGCCAGAGCCAGGTGCTGGGGGCCGCGTCCGGTCTCGTCCAGTCGGCTCGCGACATCGACGGCGTGACGTTCGTCAGCCACGACGCCGGTGAGGGCGTCACCGGCGAGGACCTGCGCAAGCTCGTCACCGACGTGCGCGGTCGCCTCGGCAACGACCGGCCGGTGCTCGTGTCGATGGCCTCCGTCGCCTCCGGTCGACCCGTCGTCATCGTCGCGACGAACGAGCGCGCCCGCGAGATCGGTCTCAAGGCCGGCGCCTTCGTCAAGCTCGCCGCCCAGGCACTCGGCGGCGGTGGCGGCGGCAAGGACGACCTCGCCCAGGGCGGAGGCACCGACGCGACTCGTGTCTCGGTGGCTCTCGGCACCGTCGAGGACCAGCTCCGCAACCGAGGCGCCTGACTTGACCGAACCCCGCACCCGTCCCGGTGCACGCGTCGGCGTCGACGTGGGCAATGCCCGCGTCGGCGTCGCGGCGTCCGACGCCTCAGGGGTGCTCGCCCACCCGGTGCGGACCCTGCCCCGGGACGTCGAGGCCGACAGCGACGTCGAGGCCATCGTCGCCCTGACGCAGGAACTGGACGCGATCGAGGTCGTCGTCGGCCTGCCTCGGCTGCTGTCGGGCCAGGAGGGCGAGGCCGCACGCATCGCGCGCGACTACGCCGGTCGGCTGGCGGCCCGTCTGGGTACGGTGGAGGTGCGGATGGTCGATGAACGCTTGACCACCGTGGATGCGCATCGCAGACTACGCGACAGCGGCGTCCCGGGTCGGGGGCAACGGGCCGTCGTCGACCAGGCTGCCGCGGTGCTCATCCTGCAATCGGCCCTCGACACGGAAGCGCTGTCGGGCAGGCCGCCCGGGGAGACCGTCACGCCGGGGGGCAAACGGAAGAAGGAACGTCGCCGATGAAGGACCATCTCGAGACATCCATCTTCGGCGACCACGAAGAGACCGTCGAGCACGTCGAGGAGACGCACGCCGCGCCCCCGATGAGCCGACGCGAGATGCGCGAGCAGGAGCTCGCCGCCCGCAAGCGCGGCGGCCGCCGGTCCGGCAAGGACACCAAGAGTGGCGCTCCCAAGGGCAAGCCCTCGATCTTCCGCAGGCTCGTCGTCATGGTGCTGGCGCTCGCCGTCATCGGTGGCGGTGTGGCCGTGGCCTACAAGGCGCTGAGGCCCGTCGTCGAGGGCTTCCTCGAGTCCAACGACTACCCGGGGCCGGGCACGGGAGAGGTCCGCGTGACCGTCGACCAGGGCGCGGGCGGCAGCGCGATCGCCAAGACCCTCGCCGACCAGGACGTCGTCAAGTCGAGCAAGGCCTTCATCGAGGCCGCCAACAACGACCCGAAGAGCGCCGGCATCCAGCCGGGCGTCTACGAGATGAAGAAGCAGATGAAGGCGTCCGACGCCCTCTCGATCCTCGTGGACCCCAAGAACCGCCTCATCACCCGCGTCACCATCCCCGAGGGGCTGTGGGCGAGCGAGATCTACGCCAAGCTCTCCAAGTCCTCGGGCATCCCGGTGGCGCAGTACACCGCGGCGGCCAAGCAGGTCGACGAGCTCGGCCTGCCGCCGTCCGCGAAGGGCAACCTCGAGGGCTACCTCTTCCCGGCCAGCTACGAGTTCGGCCCGACGGCCACGGCGCTCGACCAGCTCAAGCAGATGGTCGCCGAGTCGACGAAGCGTCTCGATGCGCTCGGCATCACGCCCGACCGGATGGAGCGCGTCGTCACGGTCGCGAGCCTCGTCGAGGGTGAGGCCCAGATCGAGGCCGACCGCTCCAAGGTCGCGCGCGTCGTCGAGAACCGGCTCGCGGCGAAGATGTCGCTCGGGTTCGACTCGACGGTCAACTACATCTTCAAGAAGCGTGGCGTGCCCACCCAGCAGATGCTCGACAGCGACAACCCCTACAACACGCGCCGCTTCACCGGCCTGCCGCCCGGACCGATCTCCAACCCGGGCGAGAGCGCCCTCGAGGCGGCCGCCAGCCCGGTGGCCGGGCCGTGGCTCTACTTCGTGACGGTCAACCTCGACACGGGCGAGACGAAGTTCGCCGCGACGTACGAGGAGCACCAGCGCAACGTGGCGCAGTTCCAGAAGTGGTGCACCGACAACAAGGGCAAGTGCTGAGCGAGGGGCGCGGGGTCGCCCGGCACTGCGCGGTGTGGGGCAGCCCGATCGAGCACTCGCTCTCGCCCCTGCTGCACCGGGCGGCATATGCGGCACTCGCCCTGGACGGCTGGTCCTACGAGCGGCGCGAGGTCGACGAGGCCGGCTTCGCGGACGCCTTCGCGGGGCTCGACGAGACCTGGGTCGGCCTCTCCCTGACGATGCCGCTCAAGGAGGTCGCGCTGCGCGCCGCGACCACGGCGACGTCGCTCGCGGTGGCCACGGGGGCGGCCAACACGCTGGTCCGGGACACGGACGACCCGTCTCGCTGGACCGCGCACAACACCGACGTCCACGGCCTCACCACGGCACTGCGTCTCGCCGGGTGCACCGCCCCCGCGAGCCTGCTCGTCGTCGGGTCGGGCGCGACGGCGCGCTCGGCGGTCGCGGCGGTGACGGCCCACGGTGGCCGCATCGTGCTCATGGTCCGTGACCGGGTGCGTCCGGCGACGCTCCGACAGGCCGAGGCCGCCGGACTGGCCGTCGACGTCGTCGGGCTGGGGGAGTGGGCCGCAGCGAGCGAGGTCGACGCCGTCGTCAGCACCGTGCCACCCACGTCGGTGCCCGACCTCGGGGTGTTCCCCGTCGCGTCACAGGCCGGCGGCGGCCGGCCGGTCCTCCTCGACGTCGTCTACGGCTCGGGCGAGACGCCCCTCCAGCGCGCGGCCCGCGAGCGGGGCTGGGCCATCGCCCGGGGCACCGACATGCTCCTGCACCAGGCCACCGAGCAGGTACGCCTCATGACGGGTCGCGAGGCACCCCTGGGCGCCATGTCCGACGCCCTCCGCGCGGCGCTGCGCGAACGGCGCGACGGCTCGTGATCCCGCCGCTCATGTGGGCCGAGGGGCCCGGGGCGCCGTGGTGGTTCGTCGTCGCCCTCGCCGTGGCCGGTGGGCTCGTCGGAGAGGTGCTCCGGCGTCGCCTCGCGACGGGTGGCTACCGCCTCGACGACGAGACCGGTCCGCTGCCGCGGGTCCCGTCGGCCGTCGTGCCGGTCGCCCTCGCCGTCCTCTGGGCGCTGCTCGGCTGGCGGTTCGGACCCCTGTCGGAGTGGGCGCTGACGCCCGCCTACCTCGCGTTCGCCTTCGTCGCGGTCGCCCTCGCCTGGATCGACGCGGACGTGCACCGCCTCCCGCGCGGACTGACGCGGCCGGCATACCCCCTGCTCGTCGCCCAGCTCGCGCTCGCGTCCCTCGCCTCGGGCGACTGGGAGGCGCTGCGCCGGGCGGCCGTCGCCGGCGCCGTCCTCTGGACGATCTACTTCGTGCTCGCCCTCGTGGCGGCGCTGCTCGGCAGCGGCTTCGGCTACGGCGACGTGACGCTCGCCGGGCTCGTCGGTCTCGCGACGGGCTACGTCAGCGTGTCGACGACCCTCGTCGCCTCGTATGCCGCGTTCATCCTCGCGGGGGTCTACGGCCTCGTCCGCCTCGTGCTGCGACGCGGCACCCGCAAGGACGACATCGCGTTCGGCCCGTGGATGCTGCTCGGTCTGCTCATCTCCCTCGTCGTCCAGGTGCGCCCGCTCGTCTGACGGCCGGAGCCGGCCACCGCCCGACGGTCCCGCGGAGCGGGCGGGTCGGGGGCGACGACGGACCGCGTGGGAGGATCGGGTCATGTTGCGTTGGTTGACGGCCGGTGAGTCGCACGGTCCCGCACTCGTCGCCATGATCGAGGGACTCCCCGCCGGCGTCGAGGTCGGCGCGAAGGACCTGCAGGCCGCCCTGTCCCGTCGCCGTCTCGGCTACGGCCGCGGCGCGCGGATGAAGTTCGAGCAGGACGAGGTGGAGTTCCTCGGCGGCCTGCGCCACGGACTGACCCTCGGCTCGCCGATCGCGGTGCGCATCGGCAACAGCGAGTGGCCCAAGTGGACGACCGTGATGAGTCCCGAGGCCGTCAGCGACGAGGCGTACGCCGCCTCCGACGACGTCAACGCCGAGAAGGAGGTCGCGCGCAACAAGCCGCTGACCCGCCCGCGGCCCGGTCACGCCGACCTCGTCGGGATGCAGAAGTACGGCCACGAGGACGCCCGCCCCGTGCTCGAGCGCGCCTCGGCCCGCGAGACCGCGGCCCGCGTGGCCCTCGGCGAGATCGCCGCCCGATTCCTCGAGCAGTCCTACGGCATCCGCCTCGTCTCGCACACCGTCTCGATCGGCACGGCGGGCGTGCCCGAGGGCGCCGCCCTGCCGACGCCCGACGACGTCGAGCGTCTCGACGCCGACCCGGTACGGGCCTTCGACCCGTCGGGCTCGGCGGCCATGGTGGCAGAGGTCGACGCGGCGAAGAAGGACGGTGACACCCTCGGCGGCGTCGTCGAGGTGCTGGCCTACGGCGTACCGCCGGGCCTGGGGTCACACGTCCACTGGGACCGCAAGCTCGACGGCCAGCTCGCGCAGGCCCTCATGAGCATCCAGGCGATCAAGGGCGTCGAGGTCGGCGACGGCTTCGAGACGGCCCGTCGTCGAGGCTCGGAGGCGCACGACGAGATGGAGATGGTCGACGGCGTCATCACCCGTCGCACCGGTCGGGCCGGCGGCACCGAGGGCGGCATGTCGACCGGTCAGGTGCTCCGCGTCCGCGCCGCGATGAAGCCGATCAGCACGGTGCCCCGCGCCCTGTCGACGGTCGACGTCGCGACGGGCGGGGCCGCCACCGCGATCCACCAGCGCTCCGACGTCTGTGCGGTGCCGGCTGCCGGCGTCGTCGCCGAGGCGATGGTCGCGCTCGTGCTCGCGCAGTCGTGCCTCGAGAAGTTCGGGGGAGACTCGGTGGCCGAGACGTCACGCAACCACACGGCATACCTCGCCGGCATCCGGGAGGGGCTGCGCACATGGTGAACGAGCAGGTGACCCGCCCGGTCGCCGTCGTCGTCGGGCCGCCCGGCGCCGGCAAGACCACCGTCGGCCAGGCCCTCGCGGCGCGCCTCGGCGTGGCCTTCCACGACGTCGACGCCGCGATCGAGGCCGCCGAGGGCCGCTCGATCTCCGACATCTTCGTCGACGACGGCGAGTCGGTCTTCCGCGACCTCGAGCGCGCCGAGGTGGCTCGCGCGCTGAGCGAGGAGCCGGGCGTCGTCTCGCTCGGCGGGGGAGCCGTCATGGACCCGCTCACCGAGGTGGCTCTCGCCGGTCACGCCGTCGTCTTCCTCGACGTCGCCATCGCCGACGCGAGCAGGCGCATCGGCTTCGACCGCTCGCGACCACTGCTGTCGGTCAACCCGCGTGCCTCGTGGGTGCGGATGATGAACGACCGCCGTCCCACCTACGAGCGCGTGGCGACCGTGCGCGTCGACACCGCGGGACGCACGCCCGACGAGGTCGTCGACGTCGTCGTCGCCGAGCTCGAGGCGGCCCGCGCGTGAGCGCTGCGACCGACCCGACGACGATCCCCGTCGGCGACGACTACGACGTCGTCATCGGGTCCGGTGTGCTCGACCGGGTCGGTGGCCTCCTCGGCGACGACGTCGAGCGCGTCCTCGTCGTCCACCCCCCGACGCTGCCGGATCTCACGTCGCGGGTGACCGCTGCCCTCGCGGAGCAGGGGTATGCCGTCCACGTGGCCGAGGTCCCCGACGCGGAGGCCGCCAAGACGGCCGAGGTCGCGGCGGCCCTCTGGGCACAGCTGGGCCGGGCCGGCTTCACCCGCACCGATGCCGTCGTCGGGGTCGGTGGCGGCACCGTCACCGACCTCGCCGGCTTCGTCGCGGCGTCCTGGCTGCGGGGGGTGCGCGTCGTCCAGGTGCCGACGACCCTGCTCGGCATGGTCGACGCGGCCGTCGGCGGCAAGACGGGCATCAACACCGCCGAGGGCAAGAACCTCGTCGGTGCCTTCCACCCGCCGGCCGGGGTGCTGTGCGACGTCGACGTGCTCTCGACACTGCCCGAGGCCGACCTCGTCGCAGGCCTCGCCGAGGTCGTCAAGTGCGGCTTCATCGCCGACCCCGTCATCCTCGACCTCGTGGAGTCCTCCGTCGTGGACGACGCGCAGCGGGCCCGCACCGCGGGCAACCCGCACCTGCGCGAGCTCATCGAACGCGCGGTCCGGGTCAAGGCGCACGTCGTCGCGGCCGACCTGCGCGAGAGCTCGCTGCGCGAGATCCTCAACTACGGCCACACGTTCGGCCACGCCATCGAGCAGGTCGAGCACTACTCGTGGCGGCACGGAGAGGCGGTCGGGGTCGGGATGGTCTACGTCGCCGAGCTCGCCCGGCTCACCGGTCACCTCACCGGCACGGAGGGCGACGCCCTCGTGGCCAGACACCGCTCCGTCCTCGCGTCGCTCGGCCTCCCGACGACGTATGCCGCCGGGCGATGGGACGATCTGCTGACGGCCATGCGCCGCGACAAGAAGTCCCGCGGCTCGACGCTGCGCTTCGTCGTGCTCGACGGGTTGGGCCGGCCCAGCCGACTGGCCGGGCCTGACGACGCACTGCTCCGGGCGGCATACGGCCTCGTGTCGCGGCGCCCCGACGCGTCCGCTCACTAGACTCGCGGGCATGACGGCACCCACGGTCTTCGTCCTGTCGGGCCCCAACCTGAACCGTCTCGGCACCCGCGAGCCGGAGGTCTACGGCTCCGACACGCTCGACGACGTGCACGCGGCCGTCCAGCGCGAGGCGCGTGACCTCGGCCTCGTCGCCGACTGCCGCCAGACCAACCACGAGGGCGAGCTCATCGACTGGCTGCACGAGGCCGTCGACGTCGGCGCCGACGTCGTGCTCAACCCGGGCGCGTTCACGCACTACTCGTATGCCGTCCGCGACGCGTGCGCCATCGTGACGACGAGCGGTCGCAGCCTCGTCGAGGTGCACCTCAGCAACCCGGCCGCGCGGGAGGAGTTCCGGCACACGTCGGTCGTCGCCGGCGTCGCGACCGGGACCGTGGCCGGCTTCGGCCTGCAGTCCTACCTGCTGGCCCTGCGCGCCCTCGTCTGAGGGGCGACGGCCGTCACGATGTGGTGACGGCAACGACCGTCCCGATCCTCACCGCCACGGGGCGTCGTACGGTGCCGACGTGACCCACGCGGGGCGGCTCGGCATCGGCACCGCGGTGCTCGTCGCCGCGGCCGTGCTGTCGGGGTGCGCCCAACCGTCTCCGCAGCCCGCCCGGGCCCCGGCGTCGACGACCGTGGTGGTGCCCGGCTGCCCGCCGGTGGTGGTCAAGCCGGTGCAGCGGGCGCTCATCGACTTCACGGACTTCGTGGTGCACGACGGAGTCACGTACAGCTCGCGCCCGGACCGGTCGCAGGCTCTGACGCCGGACCGGCTCGGACCGAAGGTCTTCCGCGTCTCCTGCACGTACTCGAGTCTCAACGAGCTGACGCAGTCGGAGCTGCCGGAGGCGACCGAGCACTCGGCCGGCTTCATCCCGGCCTGGTCACCCGTCTACGGGCTGTCGGGCTGGCCGACCGCGTGCCGTCTCGCGGCGCAGCACGACGGCAGCTGGTTCGTCTACCTCGCCACGGTCGACACTCCCGAGGCCTCGAGGTTCAAGGAGTGTGCGCTCGACCCGGGACGGTCGACGCAGGACGCGCGCTCATGACCTCACGGTCAGTGCGTGCCCTCCGTGCCTACGTCGTCCAGCGCGGACGCCCACATCCGGGCGATCAGCCTGTTCATGGGGCCGTGGTGGATGAGGAAGAGGAGCAGCTTCTGACGCGTGGGGTCCGCAGCGCTCCACTCGGCGTGCAGGCTGCTCCCACCGTCCTCGCGTGGCGTGATCCGGACGAACCCGTCGCCACCGCCCCCGTAGCTGCTCTCCACCACGGTCCAGCGGACCACGTCGGGATCGGACCAGTCGTAGCGGGAGACGACGCAGGCGGGCGATCCCGAGCTGCTCTCGCGGGCGACCGCCGACCCCTCCCCGTGGTCGCGCAGCTCATACGTCCTGGGGTCCAGGCTCCGGCGCCAGGTCTGGAGACGGTGCTCGCTGAAGTCCGTCAGGGCGTGACGTACCTGTCCCGGTGACGCTCGCGTCTCCAGGTCGAATCTCACCTCATCATGAGAGCACCGGCAGGCTCGGCCCGTCCGCCGAGCGCGGTCCGTCCCCTTCACAGCGACGGCACAGACGCTGCATCGCTGTCTCAACGGCCTGGCTCCCAGAGTCTTGCCAGACGGGCCCGCCGGGCCCACGACGAAAGGTCGGACCATGGCACCGCGCACTCCCTCGGCTCCTGAGCACGAGTGGCTCGACGAGCACGGCAACGAGATCGAGGACCACGACCGAGGCCTCGTCTACGACCTCCAGACGCTCGTCGACCGGCGTCGGGCGCTGTCCCTCTTCGGTGGTCTCGGCGTCGCGGGCGCGCTCGCGGCATGCAGCACCGGCGCCGCACCGGTCGCGACGAGCGGCTCGACGGGCATCCCGACGAGCGCCACATCCTCGGCGGTCACGACGAGTGGGGCGACCTCGACGACCCCAGCCGCCGCCGTGACCGACGCCGACCTCGTCGAGGCCCCGGACGAGACGGCCGGGCCCTTCCCGGGCGACGGCTCCAACGGCCAGAACGTCCTCGACGACTCGGGGATCGTGCGCCGCGACATCCGCAGCAGCTTCGGCTCCTCGACGACGACGGCCCAGGGTGTTCCCCTCACCATCAAGCTGACGGTGAAGGACCTCGCGACGAGCTCTGCGCTCGTCGGCGCTGCCGTCTACGTCTGGCACTGCGACCGGGACGGGCGCTACTCGATGTACAGCCAGGGCGCGGCCGACGAGAACTACCTGCGCGGCGTGCAGGCCACCGACGACTCGGGCACGGCGACCTTCACGTCGATCTTCCCGGCCTGCTACTCGGGACGCTGGCCGCACATCCACTTCGAGGTCTACTCGAAGGTGAGCGACGCGACGTCGAGAGGCCCCATCGTCAAGACCTCGCAGATCGCCCTGCCCCAGGCTACCTGCGAGACGGTCTATGCCACGAGCGGCTACGAGCAGAGCGTCGGCAACCTCTCGCAGGTCAGTCTCCAGCGCGACAACGTCTTCGGTGACGACGGCGGCATCCACCAGCTCGCGACGATGTCGGGCAACGCGACGTCCGGCTACACGGCAGCGCTGACGATCGGCGTCTGACCCGCCGACCGGCCCGCGCGTGGGAGCCTGCTCCCATGAGTGAGGACGAGGACCTCGTCGTCAGCGCGATGGCGATCAACGTGACGATCCCCGAGTCGCTGCGCTGGACCGACAGCCGCCGCGGACAGGAGTTCCGGCTCGACACCCTGAACGTCCGCATGCTCCCCGACGGACACCTCGCGGCCAAGGCCTACGGGCGACCGGTCGAGGGCGGACGCGGGGCCTACGTCTCGTTCACCGTGCCGGAGCGACCCGAGCTCGCGGCGCTCGTCGCGGCCGCCGCGGACCGAGCCGCTGACAGGTGGGCGGCCCACCAGGGCCTCCGCTGAGCGGGCGTCAGGCGGCGTCGAGAGCCTCTGGCAGCGGCTGGGCGTGCACGATCGTCAGCTCCGACACCGCGCGGGTCAGCACGACGTAGAGGCGCCGCAGGCCGGTTCGCTCGTCGGGCTCGGCCGCCGCGATCGCTGCCGGCTCGACGACGACGGTGCGGTCGAACTCCAGACCCTTGGCGACGCTCGCCGGCACGACCTCGACCTGGTGGTCCTCGTCGTCGCCGTGGTCGCGGTCGAGCCGACCGTGGGAGACCCCGGCGGCCGCGAGCGCGGCCGAGACCCGCTCGACGTCGGCGTCCGGCGCGATGACGCCGACCGAACCGACGGCGCTCGCAGCCCGCTCGACCGCCAGCACGACCTCGGCGTCGAGGGCGCTCGGGTCGGCCGGCCGGATCTCGAGCCGCCCCGGGTTGTCGCGCACCGACACCGGCGCGCCGAGCCCCGGCGCCATGACGGGGAGCAGCCGGGCGGCGTACTCGATGACGACAGCGGGGACGCGGAAGCCGCGGTCGAGCACGACGAGGTCGTGGTCGTCCTTGCCGAGGTGTCGCATCGCGTCGTCCCAGGACGCGGTCGCCCACGGCGTCGTGCCCTGGGCGATGTCGCCGAGCACGGTCACCGACCCCGTCGAGCACCGTCGGCCGACGGCGCGCAGCTGCATCGGGGAGAGGTCCTGCGCCTCGTCGAGGACGACGTGGCCGAGGCTCGGCACGCGACGGAGGAGGTCGTCGAGCTCGTCGAGCAGGGCCATGTCGGCGCGCGACCAGCGCGCTGCGCCCTTGGTGCGGGCGGGCTTGTCCCACAGCAGCATCGACTGCTCCCGCTCGGTGAGGTCGTCACCGGCGGCAGCCCGCAGCGCGTCGGCGTCGGACCACAGCCGGTGCAGCACCCCCTGCGGGTCGAGGGCGGGCCAGACGGACGAGACGTACTTCTTGACCGCGGCCGACTTCGCGACGGCGTCCTGCACCCGGTCGTCGGGCGCGTCGCCGGCGCGTTCCATCTCGAGCAGCAGGTGGTGGGCGAGCCGCTGGGGGAGCAGGTCACGTGCGGCGGAGTAGCGCACGCCGCGGGCTGCGAGCTCGTCGAGGACGTCAGCGACCTCGTATGCCGGTACGCGCCACTTGCGCACGCCGCGCGGCACCACGACCGCATCCGTCGGGCGCACGATGCTCGACCACACCGCGCGGCGCAGCACCGCCGCCAGCCGTGCGTCGCCCTTGAGGGTGGCGACGTCGGCCGGTTCGTCGGCGCGCACCCGGCCGTGGTCGAGCAGGCTCTCGATCGTCGCGTGGCCGACCCGCACCTCGCCGAGCGACGGCAGGACGGCGCCGATGTGGTCGAGGAAGGCGCGGTTGGGGCCGACGACGAGCACTCCCGAGCGGTCGAGCCGCTCGCGGAAGGAGTAGAGCAGCCAGGCCGCCCGGTGCAGTCCGACGGCGGTCTTGCCCGTGCCCGGCGCGCCCTGGACGCAGACGCTGACGGCGACGTCGCTGCGGACGATCTCGTCCTGCTCCGGCTGGATCGTCGAGACGATGTCGCGCATGGGGCCGGTGCGCGGGCGCTCGATCTCGGCGGCGAGGATCGAGCCGGCCGTGCCGCGGGACTGCTCCGGCTCGCGCAGGTGCTCGTCCTCGAGGGCGGTGAGGCGCCCGCGGTCGACGCCGAACCGTCGCCGCAGCACGACGTCCATCGGCTCGAGGGGCGACGCCCGGTAGAACGCGGTCGAGATCGGGGCGCGCCAGTCGACGACGACCGGGTCGCCCGCCTCGTCCGACACGTGCCGCCGGCCGATGTGGAACTGCTCGGCCGGCCCGTCGGCAGGGTCGACGTCGATGCGGCCGAAGAAGAGGGTCGTGCGCGGGTCGTCCTGCAGCGAGGCGATGCGTCGCGCGAGCACCCAGCCGAGGACCTCACCCGACACCGCGTCGCTCGCCTTCGACGCGTCGAGCGACTCCGCGAGCCGGCGCATCCGCGCCAGCTGCTCGCGCGCGTCGTCGAGGTAGGCCTGCTCCCGGGCGAGTTCGGTGGCGAGTCCGTGGTCGGGCGAGGGCACGCGAGGACCTTTCTGCAGCGGAACACACCGAGAAGGTGTGGGCGCACCGGGATCGGACGCCGGTGGGTCGTGACCTGCTCGGTGTGTTGCGGGGCGGGGGGAACGGACCAGGGTACACCGCGCAGGGGTCGCGCGGACGGGCGCGATTCCGCGATCCGGTGGCCGCACGGCTAGACTCGTGCGGCAACTCCCCAAGACAGTGAACGCCCGGCGATCCGGCGTGCCCGCAGGCGCGCGCCCCGACCGGCCGGCATACGAAAGTGGTTTGTGACGATGGCTTCGACCAACGACCTGAAGAACGGCATGGTGCTCAACATCGAGGGACAGCTCTGGTCCGTCGTCGAGTTCCAGCACGTGAAGCCCGGCAAGGGCCCCGCGTTCGTGCGCACCAAGCTCAAGGCCGTCCTCTCCGGCAAGGTCGTCGACAAGACGTTCAACGCTGGCACCAAGGTCGAGACGAGCAACGTCGACAAGCGCACGATGCAGTACCTCTACAAGGACGGCACCGACTTCGTCTTCATGGACACCGACACCTACGACCAGCTGAACGTGTCGGAGACCGTCGTCGGTGACGCCGCGAACTACCTCCTCGAGAACCAGAACGCGCTCGTCGCCACCAACGAGGGCCTGCCGCTCTACGTCGAGCTGCCCGCGTCGGTCGTCCTCGAGATCACCCACACCGAGCCGGGCCTGCAGGGCGACCGCTCCACCGGCGGCACCAAGCCGGCCACGCTCGAGACCGGTGCCCAGATCAACGTGCCGCTCTTCCTCGAGTCCGGCACCCGCGTCAAGGTCGACACCCGCGACGGGTCGTACCTCGGCCGCGTCAACGACTGAGCGGACGCGAATTCCCTTGGCAGCACGCAGCAAGGCCCGTACGCGGGCGCTCGACATCCTCTTCGAGGCGGACCAGCGCGGTCTCAACGCCGAGACGCTCCTCGACGAGCGCCTGGCCGACAGCGAGTCCCGGGCGGCGAACAACCCCTACACCGCGGACCTCGTCCGCGGTGTCGTCGGGCGCTGGAACGACATCAACGCGGCGCTGACCGACTACAGCCAGGGCTGGACCCTCGAGCGGATGCCCGCCGTCGACCGCGCGATCCTGCGCCTCGGCGCGTGGGAGGTGCTCTGGAACGACGAGATCCCCGACGGCGTCGCGATCTCCGAGGCCGTGGCGCTCGCCACCGACCTGTCGACCGACGAGTCTCCGGCCTTCGTCAACGGGCTGCTCGCGCGCATCGCCGAGGTCAAGGCGACCATCGTCTGAACGCCCGACCGTGCCCGCACGACTCCTCGAAGCCACCCCTGCGCGGGTGGCTTCGCGGCGTCCCGGGTGCAGGGGGCTCCGCGGACCGACACCGCGGGTGGCGCCGTGCCGAGGGGCGGACCGGTGTCGGCTGGGGAGCGGGGCCGCGTTAGACTCCCTCGCGAAGACATCCTTTAACCACCGTCCTGTGAGGCGGGGAAGGAGGTCCAGCGGCGATGCCCTGCCCTGACCTGAGCGCACCCGACCAGTCATCGACAGATCGCTCGAGCATCCCCGAGGACGCTCGCGACGTCATGAGCGAGGGGGACATCTCCCGGGCGCTGCGGCGCATCGGTCACGAGATCCTCGAGCGCAACAAGGGAAGCGAGGGGCTCGTCCTCCTCGGCATCCCCTCGCGCGGGGTCCCGCTCGCGCGCCGTCTCGCCGCGTGCATCGAGGAGGTCGAGGGGACCGCGATCCCCGTCGGCGAGCTCGACATCACGCTCCACCGCGACGACCTGCGCCGCAACCCGGTGCGCACGGCCCACCGCTCGCGCATCCCGGCGGGCGGCATCGACGACCAGGTCGTCGTCCTCGTCGACGACGTCCTCTACTCCGGGCGCACGATCCGCGCCGCCCTCGACGCGCTCTCCGAGCTCGGCCGTCCCCGCGCCGTGCGCCTCGCGGTCCTCGTCGACCGGGGCCACCGGGAGCTGCCGATCCGCGCCGACCACGTGGGCAAGAACCTCCCCACCTCCCGCGACGAGCGCGTCCACGTCCGGGTCGCCGAGGTCGACGGTCTCGACATCGTACGGATCAGCGGGGGTGACGCGCGATGACCAAGCACCTCATCTCCTCCGCGGACCTCAGCCGCGCCGAGGTCGAGGACATCCTCGAGACCGCGGCCTCGATGCACGACCTCCAGCGACGCGAGGTCAAGAAGGTGCCGACCCTGCGCGGGCGCACGATCATCAACTTCTTCTTCGAGGACTCGACTCGCACCCGCAGCTCGTTCGAGATCGCGGGCAAGTGGATGTCGGCCGACACCATCAACCTCTCGGCCAAGGGCTCCTCGACGAGCAAGGGCGAGAGCCTGCGGGACACGGCCATGACCGTCGACGCCATGGCCGTCGACGCCCTCGTCATCCGGCACAACGCGTCGGGCGCCTGCCACCAGGTCGCGCAGTGGGTCCGGTGCAGCGTCATCAACGCGGGCGACGGCACCCACGAGCACCCGACGCAGGCCCTGCTCGACGCCTACACGCTGCGCACCCGCCTCGGCGACCTCGACGGCAAGCACGTCGTCATCGTCGGCGACCTGACCCACTCCCGGGTCTTCCGCAGCAACGTCATCACGCTGAAGACCCTCGGTGCACGCGTCACCGTCGTCGCTCCGCCCACGCTCATGCCGAGCGGTATCGGGGCGTGGAGCGCGGCCGACGGCTTCGCCACGAGCTGGGACCTCGACCCCGTCCTCGACGGCGAGGGCGAGCACGGCCCCGTCGACGCCGTCATGATGCTGCGCGTCCAGCGCGAGCGGATGAGCGGCGGCTACTTCCCGACGGCGCGCGAGTACACCGTCGGCTACGGCCTGACGCGCGACCGGCTCGAGCGGCTCGTCGCCCGCAACGACGACGTGCTCGTGCTCCACCCCGGCCCGATGAACCGCGGCCTCGAGATCGCCCCCGAGGCGGCCGACTCCCCGCAGTCGGTCGTGCTCGACCAGGTCTCGGCCGGCGTCGCGGTCCGGATGGCCGTGCTCTACCACCTGCTCGCCGGCGAGGAGACGCCCGCGCCCGTGCCCGCCGCCACCGCCGCCACCGCGCCCAGTGAAGGAGCCGTCCGATGACCCGCCTCGTGATCCGCGGCGCCCGCCTGCTCGGCGCCGACTCGGCCGACCTGCTCGTCGAGGACGGCGTCATCACCGAGGTCGGCTCGGTCTCGGCACCCTCGGACGCCGAGGTGCTCGACGCCGACGGACTCGTCGCGCTGCCCGGCCTCGTCGACCTCCACGTCCACCTGCGTGAGCCGGGCCGCGAGGACGCCGAGACCATCGCCACCGGCTCGGCCGCGGCGGCCGCCGGCGGCTTCACCGCCGTCTTCGCCATGGCCAACACGAGCCCCGTCACCGACACCGCCGAGGCGGCCGAACGCGTGCTCGACCTCGGGCGCGCCTGCGGGCTCACCGAGGTGGTCCCGGTCGGCGCCGTGACCAAGGGCCTCGAGGGCGCCGAGCTCGCCGAGCTCGGTCTCATGGCCCGCTCGCGGGCCAGGGTGCGGGTCTTCAGCGACGACGGCCACTGCGTGCACGACGCGCGGATCATGCGCCGGGCGCTCGAGTACGTCAAGCCCTTCGGTGGCGTCGTCAGCCAGCACGCGCAGGACCCTCGCCTCGCGGGCCGCGAGGCCTGCTGCCACGAGGGCGAGGTCTCGGGCCGGCTCGGCCTGCCCGGCTGGCCCGGCATCGCCGAGGAGTCGATCGTGGCGCGCGACGTCATGCTCGCCCGCCACACCGGCTCCCGCGTCCACGTCGCCCACGTCTCGACCGCCGGCACGGTCGAGGTCATCCGCTGGGCCAAGGCCCAGGGCATCGACGTCACCGCCGAGGTCACGCCGCACCACCTCGCGCTGACGACCGACCTGCTCCTGGGCTACGACCCCGTCTACAAGGTCAACCCGCCGCTGCGCCCGACCGAGGACGTCGAGGCCCTGCGCTCCGCCCTCGCCGACGGCACCATCGACGCCGTGGCCACCGACCACGCGCCGCACGCCCGCCACGACAAGGAGCACGCCTTCGTCGACGCAGCCTTCGGGATGCTCGGCCTCGAGACGGCCCTCTCGGTCGTCAGCGACGTCCTCGTGCGACCGGGCCTGCTCGACTGGGCCGACGTGGCGCGCGTCATGTCGACCGCCCCGGCCCGGATCGGCGGGCTCGCCCACCAGGGAAGGGAGCTCGCCGTCGGCAGCCCCGCCCACATCACCCTCGTCGACCCTGACCGCGAGATCACGGTCGACGCCGCCGCGAGCCGCAGCCGCTCGCGCAACAACCCGTGGCACGGGCGCACCCTGCGCGGAGCCGTCCTCGCGACGGTCCACGCGGGACGCGTCACCCACGACGTCCGCAACGGCGCGGGCACCCGACGAGAACTGACGAACGCGACGACCTCGGGAGCAGACCTGTGACCACCCAGACCCCCCTGACCGTGCCCAGCCGTGACGGGTGGCCCACCCGCACTCGCGTGGCGGCGACCCTCGTCCTCGAGGACGGCCGCTCCTTCCGCGGGTCGTCCTACGGCGCTCTGGGCGAGACCGTCGGCGAGGCGGTCTTCTCCACCGGCATGACCGGCTACCAGGAGACGCTGACCGACCCGAGCTACCACCGGCAGGTCATCGTCATGACGTCCCCGCACGTCGGCAACACCGGCGTCAACACCGAGGACGACGAGAGCACCCGCATCTGGGTCGCCGGCTACGTCGTGCGCGACCCCGCCATCCGTTCGTCCAACTGGCGTGCCACCCGCGACCTCGAGGACGAGCTCGTCGACCAGGGCGTCGTCGGCATCTGTGACATCGACACGCGTGCCCTGACACGCCACCTGCGCGAGCGCGGCGCGATGCGGGTCGGCATCTTCAGCGGTGACGCCGCCGCGCGCCCCGAGGCGGAGCTGCTCGACGCGGTCCGCACGAGCCCCCGGATGGCGGGCGCCGCGCTCGCCGCCGAGGTCACCACCACCGAGCCGTATGCCGTCCCGGCCGTCGGCGACAAGCGGTTCACCGTCGCGGCCGTCGACCTCGGCATCAAGGCGATGACGCCGGCGCTCATGGCGCAGCGCGGCATCGAGGTGCACGTGCTGCCGGCCACCGCGACGATCGACGACGTCCTCGCGGTGGGGGAGTCCGGCCCCGACGGCGTCTTCTTCTCCAACGGGCCCGGTGACCCGGCCACCGCCGAGCGCGAGGTCGCGCTGCTGCGCGACGTGCTCGACCGGGGGATCCCGTTCTTCGGCATCTGCTTCGGCAACCAGCTGCTCGGGCGTGCCCTCGGCTTCGGCACCTACAAGCTGAAGTACGGCCACCGCGGCATCAACCAGCCGGTCATGGACCGCACGACCGGCAAGGTCGAGGTGACCGCCCACAACCACGGCTTCGCCGTGGACGCGCCCCTCGACGAGGACAGCGACACGGCATACGGCCGCGTGCGTGTCTCGCACGTGTGCCTCAACGACGACGTCGTCGAGGGTCTCGAGTGCCTCGACCGTCCCGCCTACTCCGTCCAGTACCACCCCGAGGCCGCGGCCGGACCGCACGACGCCGCCTACCTCTTCGACCGCTTCATCGAGCTGATGGAAGCCAGCGGCACTGGCAAGACCACCCAGCAGAACGGTCCGGCGCGCGTAGCGCCCGGACAGACGAGCGATGCGAGCGAAGCGAGCGAGCCGAGGCGGGAAGGCGCTACGCACAAGAGCGCCGGACACGCGAGCGAAGCAAGCCACGAGCAGAGCGGGAGCAACTAACATGCCCAAGCGCGACGACATCAAGAGCGTCCTCGTCATCGGGTCCGGCCCGATCGTCATCGGCCAGGCCTGCGAGTTCGACTACTCCGGCACCCAGGCCTGCCGCGTGCTGCGCGAGGAGGGCATCCGCGTCATCCTCGTCAACAGCAACCCCGCGACGATCATGACCGACCCCGAGTTCGCCGATGCCACGTACGTCGAGCCGATCACCCCCGAGGTCGTCGAGGCGATCATCGCCAAGGAGCGTCCCGACGCCGTGCTCGCCACCCTCGGCGGTCAGACGGCGCTCAACTGCGCGATCTCCCTGCACGACAACGGCGTCCTCGAGAAGTACGGCTGCCCGCTCATCGGCGCCAACGTCGAGGCGATCCAGCTCGGCGAGGACCGCGAGAAGTTCAAGGGTGTCGTCGAGCGGTGCGGCGCGGAGTCCGCGAAGTCCCTCATCTGCCACTCGATGGACGAGCTGATCGCGGCCGCCGACGAGCTCGGCTACCCGGTCGTCGTGCGCCCGTCGTTCACGATGGGCGGCCTCGGGTCGGGCTTCGCCTACGACGAGGCGGACCTGCGCCTCCTCGGCGGCGCCGGCCTCCAGTACAGCCCGACGACCGAGGTGCTCCTCGAGGAGTCGATCCTCGGCTGGAAGGAGTACGAGCTCGAGGTCATGCGCGACCACGCCGACAACGTCGTCGTCGTCTGCTCCATCGAGAACCTCGACCCGATGGGCGTGCACACCGGTGACTCCATCACCGTGGCGCCGGCCCTGACGCTCACCGACCGCGAGTACCAGCGGCTGCGCGACATCGGCATCGCGGTCATCCGTGAGGTCGGCGTCGACACCGGCGGCTGCAACATCCAGTTCGCCGTCAACCCCGACGACGGACGCATCATCGTCATCGAGATGAACCCGCGCGTCTCGCGGTCGAGCGCCCTGGCCTCCAAGGCGACCGGCTTCCCGATCGCCAAGATCGCGGCGAAGATGGCGATCGGCTACACGCTCGACGAGGTGCCCAACGACATCACCCGCGAGACCCCGGCGAGCTTCGAGCCGTCGCTCGACTACGTCGTCGTCAAGGTGCCGCGCTTCGCCTTCGAGAAGTTCCCGGCGGCCGACCCGACGCTGACGACGACGATGAAGTCGGTCGGCGAGGCCATGGCGATCGGGCGCAACTTCACCGAGGCGCTGCAGAAGGCGCTGCGCTCGCTGGAGAAGAAGGGCGCGAGCTTCCACTGGGACGGCGAGATCACCAAGGCCGCCGCCGAGCGGGCGCTCGAGGAGGCCACGGTCCCGACCGACGGCCGCATCGTGCTCGTGCAGCAGGCGCTGCGCGGCGGGTGCAGCGTCGAGGAGGTCCACGACGCCACCGGCATCGACCCGTGGTTCCTCGACCAGATCGCGCTCATCAACGACGTCGCGACGATGCTCGCCGACGCCCCCCAGCTGACGCCGGAGCTGCTCCGCCTCGTCAAGCGCCACGGCTTCAGCGACGCGCAGGTGGCGTCCGTCCGGCGTATGCCGGAAGCCGTGGTCCGCGGCGTGCGCCACGCCCTCGGGGTGCGCCCGGTCTACAAGACCGTCGACACGTGCGCGGCCGAGTTCGCCGCGACGACGCCCTACCACTACAGCTCGTACGACGAGGAGACCGAGGTCGCGCCACGCGATCGCCCCGCCGTCATCATCCTCGGCTCGGGCCCGAACCGCATCGGTCAGGGTGTCGAGTTCGACTACTCCTGCGTCCACGCGTCGTTCTCCCTGCGCGACAAGGGATTCGACACGGTCATGGTCAACTGCAACCCCGAGACGGTGTCGACCGACTACGACACGAGCAGCCGTCTCTACTTCGAGCCGCTGACGCTCGAGGACGTCCTCGAGGTCATCCACGCCGAGAGCCAGGCCGGCCCGATCGCGGGTGTCATCGTGCAGCTCGGTGGGCAGACGCCCCTCGGTCTCGCGCAGGCGCTGGAGGACGAGGGGGTCCCGATCGTCGGCACGTCGCCGAGCGCGATCCACCTCGCCGAGGACCGTGGTGCGTTCGGTCAGGTCCTGTCCCGGGCGGGTCTCATCGCCCCGAAGCACGGCACGGCCTACAGCTCGGACGAGGCCCTCGTCGTCGCGCGAGAGATCGGCTACCCGGTGCTCGTGCGTCCGTCCTACGTCCTCGGCGGCCGCGGCATGGTCATCGTCTACGACGACGACTCGCTCGTGACCTACGTCGAGAAGGCGACCGAGGCCTCGCCCGACCACCCGATCCTCATCGACCGCTTCCTCGACGACGCCATCGAGATCGACGTCGACGCGCTCTTCGACGGCGAGGACATGTACCTCGGCGGCATCATGGAGCACGTCGAGGAGGCTGGCATCCACTCGGGCGACAGCTCGTGCACGCTGCCGCCGGCGACGCTCGGCGACGGCGAGCTCGAGCGCGTGCGCATCGCGACGCGCAAGCTCGCCGAGGGCATCGGCGTCCGCGGCCTCATGAACGTCCAGTTCGCGCTGGCCCAGGACATCCTCTACGTCATCGAGGCGAACCCACGCGCCTCGCGCACCGTGCCGTTCGTCGCCAAGGCGACGGGCGTGCCCATCGCGAGCGCCGCGGCCCGGGTCATGCTCGGCTCCACGATCAAGGAGCTGCGTGAGGAGGGCATGCTGCCCCCGACCGGCGACGGCGGCCGGATGCCCGACCACGCACCCGTTTCGTGCAAGGAGGCGGTCCTGCCCTTCAAGCGCTTCCGCACCAAGGAGGGCGTCGCGGTCGACTCGCTCCTCGGCCCCGAGATGCGCTCGACGGGCGAGGTCATGGGCATCGACGTCGACTTCGGCTCTGCCTTCTCCAAGGCCCAGCAGGGAGGCGGGTCGGCGCTGCCGCGCTCCGGTGCGATCTTCGTGTCGGTGGCCAACCGCGACAAGCGCGCCATGCTCTTCCCGGTCAAGCGCCTCGTCGACCTCGGCTTCACGATCCTCGCGACGAGCGGCACGGCCGCGGTGCTCAAGCGCAACGGCATCCCCGCGACGCTGGTCCGCAAGATCACCGAGCGGGACGGCGACGCGCCGGGCGAGAAGTCGATCGTCGACCTCATCCGTGAGGGCACGGTCCAGATGGTCGTCAACACGCCGTCGGGGCAGGACGCGCGTGCCGACGGCTACGCGATCCGTGCCGCGACGACGAGCGCCGACAAGCCGATCATCACGACCATCGCGACGCTCGCCGCCGCCGTCCTCGGCATCGAGGCGGGTCTCACCGAGGAGATCCGGGTCAAGTCGCTGCAGGACCACGCGCGCGACCTCGACCTCTACGGACGCGGCACGTCAGCGACCACCTCAGCGACCACCTCAGCGACCACGTCAGCGACCACGGCGCGGTCCACGGCGACGCCCACGGCATCGGCGGAAGCCACGGCGACGGCCGGAGCGACCGCATGAGCGAGCGCCAGCTGCGGGCCCGGGTCACCCAGGAGGTCGCGGAGGTCATCGCGACCCGGCGGGTCGGTGCCTACCAGCACCTCACCCTCGTCGCCCCCGGCGTCGCCGAGCTCGCCCGCCCGGGCCAGTTCGTCGCGCTGGCCGTCGGCGGCGAGACGTCCGGCACCCTGCTGCGCCGGTCCTTCTCGATCCACAAGGTCAGCCCGAGCGGCACCTACGGCGGCACCGTCGAGGTCGTCGTCTCGGCGGTGGGCACCGGTACGCGATGGATCGTCGACCGCGCGCCGCACGACACCATCGACGTCGTCGGACCCCTCGGCAAGGCGTTCCCGCTGCCCACCGAGCCCGTCGCCTGCGTCCTCGTCGGCGGCGGCTACGGCAGCGCGCCCCTCTTCTGGCTCGCCGGCGAGCTGCGCGAGCGCGGCTGCCACGTCGAGATGGTCCTGGGCGCCGCCAGCGAGGACCGCCTCTTCGGCGTCGTCGAGGCTCGCCGCAGCTGCGACGGCGTCACGGTGACGACCGACGACGGCTCCGCCGGTCAGCAGGGCTGGGTCAGCGACCCGCTGCCCGAGATCATCGAGCGCACGAAGGCGGGCGTCGTCTACGGCTGCGGTCCGATGGGGATGCTCGAGTCGATCACCAGGGTCGCCCAGGCGCACGGCGCCGTCGCACAGGTCGCCGTCGAGGAGTCGATGGCCTGCGGCGTCGGCGTGTGCATGACGTGCGTCATGCCCGTCGTCGGCTCCGACGGCAGGACCCGGATGGTGCGCTCGTGCGTCGAGGGACCCGTCTTCCGCGGGGACCGCGTCCGCTGGGACGCCTTCGACGGAGGTCATGCGCGCGTCCCGGACGATGCCGTCGGCGCCCCGAAGGTGGGTGGTCACTGATGGTGGACCTCTCCGTCGACCTCGGGGGCGGCCACCGGCTGCCCAACCCGCTCATGACCGCCTCCGGCTGCGCGGCGAACGGCAGGGAGCTGCACCGCTTCTTCGACGTCGCCGACCTCGGCGCGTTCGTCACGAAGTCCGTCATGGCCGACCCGCGCTCCGGCCGGGGCACGCCCCGCATGGCGGAGACCCCGTCGGGGATGCTCAACTCGATCGGCCTGCAGGGCCCCGGCATCGAGGCGTTCGTCGACGAGGACCTGCCGTGGCTCCAGTCCGTGGGCGCGCGCGTGCTGCCCTCGATCGCCGGCAGCTCGAGCACCGAGTACGCCCACGTCGCGGCGACGCTGCGCGCGAGCCGGGCGTTCGACGCCGTCATCGGCGTCGAGGTCAACATCTCGTGCCCCAACGTCGCCAACCGCGGACTGGTCTTCGCCTGCGACCCGCTGGCCTCGGCCAAGGTCATCGCCCTCGTGCGCGAGCAGCTCCCGCGCGACATCCCGGTGTTCGCGAAGCTGAGCCCCGACGTCACCGACATCACCGCCATCGCGGCCGCCTGCGTCAAGGCCGGCGCCGATGGCCTGACGATGATCAACACCCTGCTCGGCATGGTCATCGACACCGACCGGATGCGGCCGCAGCTCGGCGGGGTCACCGGCGGCCTCTCGGGTCCGGGCATCCGGCCGGTCGCGGTCCGTGCCATCTGGCAGGTGCGCCAGGCGATGTTCGAGGGGCGCATCCCCACCGTGCCGATCATCGGCGTCGGGGGAGTGCGCACGGGTCGTGACGCCCTCGAGCTCGTCGCTGCCGGCGCGAGCGCGATCCAGGTCGGCACCGCGGTCTTCAACGACCCCTCGGCGCCGGTCCGCGTCCTGCGCGAGCTCTGCGAGCTGCTCGACGCCAAGGGTTTCGAGCACTTCACCGATGCCGTCGCCGTGGCCCACGGCCGCTGACGAGCCACTTGACACCCTGAACGGAGACCGACGATGAGCAAGGCCTTCGGGGCCCGCCTCCACGACGCCATGCAGACCCACGGGCCGCTGTGCGCCGGCATCGACCCCCACCGGGGGCTCGTGGAGTCGTGGGGCCTGTCCTACGACGTCGCCGGCCTCGAGCGCTTCGCCCTGACCTGCGTCGAGGCGTTCGCCGGCCGGGTCGCGGCCGTCAAGCCTCAGTCGGCCTTCTTCGAGGTCTTCGGCAGCCGCGGCCTGGCCGTGCTCGAGCGGGTGCTCACCGAGCTGCGCGAGGCAGGCACCCTGACCGTCCTCGACGCGAAGCGCGGCGACATCGGGTCGACGATGGGTGCCTACGCCGAGGCCTACCTCGGCCCGGACGCCGTCGCCCCACCGGACGCCCTCACCGTGAGCCCCTACCTCGGCTACGAGTCGCTCCGTCCCGCGATCGACCTCGCGGAGCAGACGGAACGTGGGCTCTTCGTCCTCGCCCTGACGTCGAACCCCGAGGGCGCCTCCGTCCAGCACGCGGTCCGCGACGGCCGGTCCGTTGCCGCGTCCGTCGTCGACGGCGCCGCGGGCGACAACGCCCCGGCGCGAGGCAGGGGCGAGCTCGGCAGCATCGGACTCGTCATCGGCGCCACCGTCGGCACGGCCGTGCACGACCTCGGGCTCGACCTCGTGGGAGCCGCGACGCCGGTGCTCGCACCGGGCTTCGGAGCCCAGGGCGGCACCGTCGAGTCGCTCGCGTCGACCTTCGGTGCAGCCCGCGGTCAGGTGCTCGCCGCCTCCAGCCGCGAGATCCTCGGCGCCGGTCCCGATCCGCGCCGCCTCGTCGCCCGGACGGCGGAGGTCGCCGAGACGCTCCGGTCGACCTGACGTTCCCAGCCGTGTCACAGCACGTTCCCAGCCGGGTATGCGATGTGGCATGACTCACACTCCACGCGTACGCCGACTGCTCGTCACCGTCGCCCTCGCCGCGACGATCCCGCTCGCGACGGCGTGCGGCTCCAGCACCCCGCCGACGACCGCCGCCGGCAGCAGCTCGTCATCCGCGTCCTCGGCACCGAGCGCGACGCCGAGCACGACGAGTGCCCCGTCCGGAGCCGACTCCGCCTACTGCACGGCGCTCGAGTCCGGGCAGAGGGAGCTCGAGTCGATGTCGTCGAAGATCAGCGACAAGGCCGCCCTCGAGCAGGGCAAGGTCGTGCTCGAGAAGATCGAGGCCGCCGCACCCGACGAGGTCAAGCAGGCCTGGGGCGACCTCATCGCCTTCGTCGACGCCGCGGCGTCGGGCGACAAGAGCGCCGTCACCGCTGCGACGGCGAAGATGGACGCTTCCAGCACGAAGATCGAGGCGCACGCCAAGGCGACCTGCAACCTCGACATCTCCTGACCCCGGGCTCCCCACGCCCCCGGGCTCCCCACGCCCCCGGGGGTGGCTCCAAACGTCACCGGCTCTCCACCGGCCGGAGCGACTCGCTTCGGGCAGTCGCGGGACCGGCGCCGACCCCACGGCATACGGTGTGGGGATGCGAACGACCGCGATGCGCAGGGGCCCCTCGGTGGCGCTCGCGCTGCTCCTCTCGGCGACCTCCCTCGGCGCCTGCTCGTCGGGGTCGACCGGCTCCTACTGCGACGCCCTGACGACCGCCGAGGCGGACTGGAAGGACGCGGGCGCGACGCTCAAGGACCCCGCCGCCGCGACCCGGTTCGTCGCCACCATCACGCAGGTCGAGGCGAGCGCCCCCGAGGAGGTCAAGGCCGACTGGGCCTCGCTGCACGCCCTCGTGGCGAAGTTCACGGTGGACCAGCCCGACCTCACGGCGCTGACGAAGCAGATGCAGGGCTTCGAGAGCTCGGCCAAGCGGATCGAGACCCACGCCAAGGAGACGTGCGGGATCGACCTCGGCAGCTGAGCAGAGCGGGACGGGCGGCCGTCGGGCTGGGCCCCCGCGTTGCGGCGCGGACGGCCGGATCGCTAGGTTCGGCGGAGACAACACGCGAGGCGTGAAGAACGGCAGGGGGCGCAGGGCGCTCCCCGCAGGCAGCGAGGAGACCGAAGACCGTGGCGCTTCCACCGCTCACCCCTGAGCAACGGGCCGCAGCACTCGAGAAGGCTGCAGCCGCACGTCGGGAGCGAGCAGCGGTCAAGAACCGGCTCAAGTACTCCAGCGGCTCGCTCGCCGAGGTCCTCGAGGACGGCAAGGCCGACCCGGTCATCGGCAAGATGAAGGTCACCGAGCTGCTCGAGTCGATGCCCGGCGTCGGACGCGTCCGCGCCAAGGCGATCATGGCCGAGGTCGGCATCGCCGAGTCGCGCCGCGTGCGTGGTCTCGGGGCCAACCAGGTCGCAGCCCTGCTCCACCGCTTCGAGAAGCCGTGATGTCGGCTGACCCGACGACGCCCGCGGAGCCCCAGCACGACGCAGCCGGCCCCCGGCGTGGCCGTCTCACGGTGCTGGCCGGCCCAACCGCCGTCGGCAAGGGCACCATCGCGGCCTACGTGCGCACGCACTTCCCGGGCGTGTGGTTCTCCGTCTCCATGACGACCCGCCGCCCGCGTCCGGGCGAGGTCGACGGGGTGCACTACCACTTCGTAGACGACCACGAGTTCGACCGCCTCGTCGAGGCGGGGGAGTTCCTCGAGTACGCCGTCGTGCACGGGGCCGCCAAGTACGGCACCCCACGGGGTCCCGTCGAGCGCGTCATCCGCGAGGGCCGCGACGCCCTGCTCGAGATCGACCTGCAGGGTGCCCGCCAGGTGCGCGACACGTGGCCCGAGGCGCTCTTCGTCTTCCTCGCGCCGCCGAGCTGGGACGAGCTGGTCCGGCGGCTCGTCGGCCGCGGCACCGAGGACGAGGCCGAGCGGGAGCGTCGCCTGTCGACCGCGCGGGCCGAGCTGGCCGCCCAGAGCGAGTTCGACGAGGTCATCGTCAACGACGATGTTCGTCGGGCGAGCGAAGAACTCGTATCATTGATGAGATCGGGACGCGCCGACCGGTGAGTCCCGACGTGATGTGTGCCAGCCGACGGCATACGACCGCACCGCCGTCGACGTCGCGGCACGCACCTCAAGCCCGCTGAAACCAACGAAACGAGATCACTGTGTCCGGTACCCAGGCTGCTCCCATCGGCATCACCAACCCGCCGATCGACGACCTCCTGACCGCCGCCGACTCGAAGTACGCGCTCGTCATCTACTCCGCCAAGCGCGCGCGCCAGATCAACGCCTACTACTCCCAGCTGCAGGAGGGCCTGCTCGACTACGTCGGCCCGCTCGTCGAGACCGAGGTCCACGAGAAGCCGCTGTCGATCGCGCTGCGCGAGATCAACGAGGGCCTGCTGACCTCGACGCCCACCGAGGCCTGAGCCACCCGACGGGTCCGGAGCAGCCGATGCGCGTCGTCCTCGGGGTGAGTGGCGGCATCGCCGCCTACAAGGCGTGCTCGCTGCTCCGGTTCTTCACCGAGCACGGGCACGACGTCACCGTCGTCCCCACCGCGGCGGCGCTCCAGTTCGTCGGGGCGCCGACGTGGTCGGCCCTCTCGGGCAAGCCCGTCAGCACCGAGGTGTGGGCGTCGGTCCACGAGGTCCCGCACGTGCGCATCGGCCAGTCCGCCGACCTCGTCGTCGTGGCCCCGGCCACCGCCGACCTGCTCGCCAAGGCCGCGCACGGCCTCGCCGACGACCTCCTCACCAACACCCTGCTCACCGCCCGGTGCCCGGTCGCCTTCGCGCCGGCGATGCACACGGAGATGTGGGAGCACCCGGCCACGCAGGCCAACGTCGCCACGCTCCGCTCGCGCGGGGCGCACGTCATCGACCCCGCCGTCGGACGCCTCACCGGCAAGGACACCGGCGCCGGCCGGCTCCCCGAGCCCGAGGCGTTGTATGCCGCGTGCCTGGCGATCGTGTCGGGCGACGGCGCCGTCGTGGCGGGCGAGCCGCCGCGTGACCTCGAGGGTCGCCGCGTCGTCGTGTCCGCCGGCGGCACGCGCGAGCCCCTCGACCCGGTGCGCTACCTCGGCAACCGCTCGTCCGGCAAGCAGGGCGTGGCCATCGCGCGCGCCGCCGCCGACCGCGGGGCGAAGGTCACCCTCGTCGCCGCCAACGTCGCTCTCCCGGTGCCCGAGGGCATCGACGTCGTGCATGTCGAGACGACGCTCGAGCTGCAGCGCGCCGTCGAGGACGCGGCGGCCGACGCCGACGTCGTCGTCATGGCTGCCGCGCCGGCCGACTTCCGCCCGGCACACGTGAGCGAGAGCAAGATCAAGAAGTCCTCGGACCCCGACGCCGGCCTGCGGGTCGAGCTCGTCGAGAACCCCGACATCGTCCGGGGTCTCGTCGCAGCACGCGAGGCGCGTGGAGAGGCCACGCCCTTCATCGTCAGCTTCGCCGCCGAGACGGGCGATGCCCGGGGCAGCGTCATGGACCACGCGCGCGCGAAGTTCGCCCGCAAGGGCAGCGACCTGCAGGTCGTCAACGAGGTGGGCACCGACCTGACGTTCGGCAAGGACGACACGACGGTGCACCTGCTCCGCCGCGGCAGCGACGAGGCGACGACGGTCGGACCGGCATCCAAGGACGCCGTCGCCGACGCGCTGTGGGACACCATCTCGCCCCTGCTGGACTGAGCACTAGACTCTCGCCCCAGCATGGCCTGCCATCCGCAGGACCGGGGCCGCCGAACCACCCGCACCAACTCCGCACCCGACCGAGGGAGAGCAAGTGTCCGCACGTCTGTTCACGTCCGAGTCCGTCACCGAGGGACACCCGGACAAGATCTGCGACCAGATCAGCGACTCGATCCTCGACGCGCTGCTCACCGACGACCCGCAGGCGCGCGTCGCGGTCGAGACGATGGTCACGACCGGACTCGTCCACGTCGCCGGCGAGGTGTCCACGACGGCCTACGTCGAGATCCCGAAGATCGTGCGCGAGACCATCCTCGAGGTCGGCTACGACGGCTCGCAGAAGGGCTTCGACGGTCGTACGTGCGGCGTCTCCATCTCCATCGGCGCGCAGTCGCCCGACATCGCCCAGGGCGTGGACACGGCGCACGAGCACCGCACCGGTGACGTCGACGACCTGCTCGACAAGCAGGGCGCCGGTGACCAGGGCCTGATGTTCGGCTACGCGTGCGACGACACGGCCGAGCTCATGCCGCTGCCGATCCACCTCGCGCACCGCCTCTCGGAGCGCCTGACGCAGGTGCGCAAGAGCGACGAGCTCGCCTACCTGCGCCCCGACGGCAAGACGCAGGTCACCATCGCCTACGAGGGCGACCGCGCCGTCTCCCTCGACACCGTCGTGCTCTCGACCCAGCACGCCCCCGACGTGTCGCTCGAGGGCATGCTCGAGCCCGACATCCGGGCCCACGTCATCGAGCCCGTCCTCGCCGAGCTGCGCGAGAGCGGCACCGACCTCGACGTCTCCGCCTACCGGGCCCTGATCAACCCGACCGGCCGCTTCGAGATCGGTGGCCCCATGGGCGACGCCGGTCTCACCGGACGCAAGATCATCGTGGACACCTACGGCGGCATGGCCCGCCACGGCGGCGGCGCCTTCTCGGGCAAGGACCCGAGCAAGGTCGACCGCTCGGCCGCCTACGCCATGCGCTGGGTCGCCAAGAACGTCGTCGCCGCGGGTCTGGCCCGTCGCTGCGAGGTCCAGGTCGCCTACGCCATCGGCAAGGCACAGCCCGTCGGCCTCTACATCGAGACCTTCGGCACCGAGACCGTCCCGGTCGACAAGATCCAGCAGGCCATCGGCGACGTCTTCGACCTGCGCCCGGCCGCCATCGTCGACGCGCTCGACCTGCTCCGCCCGATCTACCGCCCGACGGCCGCCTACGGCCACTTCGGCCGCACCAAGGCCGACGGCGTCGAGAACCCGTTCACGTGGGAGCGCACCGACCGCGTCGAGGCCCTGCGCACGGCCGTCTCCCGCTGAGGCTAGATTCGCCCCCGTGGGCGACGACGAGACCAAGCAGCGACCGGCCGGACGGCCGGTCGCTGCCGTCGTCGTGGAGACCCCGCTCGCGCACCTCGACCGCGTCTTCGAGTACGCCGTGCCGGAGGAGCTCGACGCGACCGCAGTCCCCGGTGCGCGGGTGCGTGTGCGCTTCTCGGGCCGTGAGCTCGACGGCTTCGTCGTCGAACGACGGGATCGGCCGCAGCACGACGGCCGCCTGACGCCGCTGCGCCGGGTCGTCAGTCCCGAGCCGGTGCTGACCCCCGAGGTCCTCGCCCTCTGCCGCGCCGTCGCCGACCGGTATGCCGGCACGCTGAGCGACGTCCTGCGCCTCGCGGTGCCGAAGCGCCACGCCACGGCCGAGCGCAACCTCGCGATGGAGTGCCCGCCCCAGGACGAGCTCGCCGCGCCGGACCCCGGGCCGTGGGCCGCCTACCCGGCGGGTCCGGCGTGGCTGCGTCGCGTCGCCTCCGGTGAGGCTCCCGCCGCGGCGTGGGCCGCACTGCCTGGGCGCGCGGGAGTCGCGGACTGGCCGGCCGCCCTGGCCGTCGCCGTGGCCACGGCGCTGGCCGCGGGGAGGGGCGCGGTCGTCGTCGTGCCCGACCACCGCGACGTCGACCGCCTCGACGCGGCCCTGACCGCCGTCCTCGGCAAGGGACGGCACGTGCGGCTGACGTCCGACCAGGGCCCGCAGGCCCGCTACACCGCCTGGCTCAAGGTGCTGCGCGGCCACGTCCGGGTCGTCATGGGCACCCGCGCGGCCGCCTTCGCCCCCGTGCACGACCTCGGCCTCGTGGTCTGGTGGGACGACGGTGACGACCTGCTCGCCGAGCCGCGTGCCCCCTACCACCACGTGGGGGTCGTGCTCGGGCTGCGGGCCGCCGCGACGGGGGCGGCCCTGCTCACGGGAGGCTTCGGGCGGAGCCTGCGCGTCCAGGTCGCCGTCGAGGCGGGCGCCCTCGTGCCCGTCGAGGCGGACGCCCCGACCGTGCGCGCAGCTGCCCCCCGCGTCACCATCGCGGGTGAGGGCGTCGACGAGGAGCGCGACGGCCCGGCGGCTCGGGCCCACATCCCCTCCCGGGCGTGGCGGGTCGCCAAGGACGCCCTCGTCGACGGACCGGTCCTCGTGCAGGTGCCGCGGCGGGGCTACCTGCCCTCCCTCAGCTGTGCCGAGTGCCGGACACCGGTGCGGTGCGTCCGATGCCAGGGCCCGGTCGCCCTCGGTGCCGCGGGCACGTCCCCGGCCTGCCGGTGGTGCGGGCTGGCACTGACCGGAGACGGCTTCGAGTGCGGGCACTGCGGCTCGCGACGCCTGCGCTCGTCGGTCACGGGCGCGCGGCGCACCGCCGAGGAGATCGGCCGCGCCTTCCCCGGCTTCCCGGTCCACACGTCGGGCTCCGGCGAGGTGCTCGCCGTCGTCGGGCGCGAGCCGTCCCTCGTCATCGCGACCCCTGGAGCCGAGCCGGTCGCCGACGGCGGCTACACCGCGGTGCTGCTGCTCGACGCGTGGGCGAGCCTCGACCTCCCCGTGCTCGATGCGCCCCTCGAGGCGGTGCGCCGGTGGATGGCTGCGGCCGCGCTGGCCCGCGAAGGGCGTGCCGTCGTGCTGAGCGGCGCCCCGGAGGCCGTCGCGCTGCCTGCTGTCGAAGCGCTCGTGCGATGGGACCCCGCGTGGCTCGCGGCCCGTGAGCTGGCGGAGCGGCGTGAGCTCGGCCTCCCGCCGGCCGTGCGCGTGGCCCAGCTGACCGGTGGCCGGCGCGCCCTCGAGGAGGCGCTCGAGCAGGCCGACCTCCCCGCAGCCGCCCAGGTGCTCGGTCCGGTCCGCCTCTCGCACGCGGGTGCCCCGCCCCGTCGGTCCGCGGTCGACGGCGAGCCCGAGCGTGCCGTCGCCGACCACCACGTGCTCGTGCGGGTGCCTGCCTCAGAGACGGAGTCCCTGACCCGGGCGCTCTTGGCGCTCAAGGCGTTTCGCTCGGCGCGCAAGGAGGCGGACGTCGTGGCGGTGCGGGTCGACCCGCTCGACACGTTCTGACCCGCCGTCGGGTCTCCGGTGATGTCTCGCCGGCGTCTCGCGGGCGTCTCCGTGGCGTCACGGGGACGCCGTCGTGACAGAGTGACGGCATGCCCGAACGCGAGCTCGACATCGTCCTCTACGGCGCCACCGGCTTCGTCGGGGCCCTGACCGCCGCCCATCTCGCCGCCCACGCCGGGCCGGACGTGCGGATCGCCCTGGCCGGCCGGTCGCGCCCCAAGCTCGAGGCCCTGCGCATCGAGCTCGGCCGGGCCGCGGCCGGCTGGGAGCTCGTGGCCGTCGACGCGACCGACGCTCCCGCCCTCCGCGCCCTGGCGGGACGCACGCGCGTCCTCGCCACGACCGTCGGCCCGTACGCCACGTACGGCAAGGAGGTCGCGCGTGCCTGTGCGGAGGCAGGGACGCACTACGCCGACCTCACCGGCGAGGTGCTCTTCGTCCGGTGGTCCCTCGACGAGCTCGACGCCCGGGCCCGCGAGACCGGCGCCGCCATCGTGCACGCCTGCGGCTTCGACTCCATCCCCTCCGACCTCGGCGTCCTCACGACGGCCCAGCGCGTGGCCGCGGACGGTGAGGGCACCCTGGCGGAGACGACGCTGCTCGTCCGCTCGCTCAAGGGCGGCTTCTCCGGCGGCACCATCGACTCCGCCCGCCAGCAGGCGATCACGGCCCGTGCCGACGCAGGCGCCCGCCGCGTGCTGGGCGACTCGTATGCGCTCAGCCCCCGACGCTCCGAGGAGCCGTCCTCGGGTCGTCGCCCGGCCACCGGCGTCCTCGGTCGGCTCCGTCGGCTCGTGCCCGTCGACCGCGACCCGTCGACCGGTCGCTGGACCGGGCCGTTCGTCATGGCGTCGTTCAACACGCGCATCGTGCGGCTGTCGAACACGCTCACCGACTGGTCCTACGGCCGCGACCTGCGCTACCGCGAGGCGACCGACTTCGGCTCCGGCCCGATGTCGCCAGTCCTCGCCGGTGGCATGGCCGTCGGGCTCGGCGGGGTGGTGGCAGGCATGGCGTTCCGTCCGACCCGGGCCGTCATCGACCGCTTCCTGCCCAGGCCCGGCGAGGGTCCCAGCCCGGAGGCTCAGGCCGCCGGCCGCTTCCGGCTCGAGATCCGCTCGACGACGACGACGGGTGCGCGCTACCGCACGCGCGTGGGGGCCGACTACGACCCGGGCTACGGCGGCACGGCGGTCATGCTCGGCCAGACCGCCCTGGCCCTTGCCCTCGACGACGGACTGCCGCGACGGAGCGGTGTCTGCACGCCCGCGACGGCGCTCGGGGAGGTCCTCGTCGAGCGGCTGCGGGAGCAGGGCTTCACCTTCGACGTCGAGCGCGACGACCGGCCCACCGACTGAGCACCACGACCGACAGGAGGCAGCACATGGGACGCATCGAGGTCCACGAGTTCATCTCGCTCGACGGGGTGTACGAGAGCCCGAGCTGGACGGCCGAGTTCCCCTTCGATCCGAAGATGGGCGAGGCCATCGCGCGCCTGACCGCCCCCGGCTCCGAGCTGCTCCTCGGGCGCCGGACGTACGAGATGTTCGCGCCCGCCTGGTCGGCCCGCAGCGACGACGACGACCCCGGCGCGTCCTTCTTCAACGGCGCCCGCAAGAACGTCGTCTCCTCGACGCTGCGCGATCCCGAGTGGAACAACTCCCGCGTCCTGGGCCCCTACGACGCGGACGTGATCCGCGGCCTGCGCGACGAGGTGGACGGGTCGCTCTACGTCAGCGGCAGCGGCACGCTCGTCCGGGCGCTGCTGCGGGACGGGCTCGTCGACGGCCTGCACCTCTTCGTCTTCCCCGTCGTGCTCGGCGCGGGGGAGCGGCTCTTCGCCGACGAGGGCGTCACGGGGCTGCGACTGTTCGAGACCGAGGCCTACGACAGCGGCGTCGTGCACCTCGCCTACGGCCAGGGCTGAAGCCTTCGGACCGACCGAAGGGACGACCTCCAAAGGAATGCTTGACGGTCGATTGAGCCGGACGGCATACTCCCAAACATGTCTTTGGAGGAAGAGCGGATCAGCGAGCTCCGCGCCACGGCCCACCCGCTGCGGCTGCAGATGCTCTCGCTGCTGACCGGCGCCGAGCTGAGCGCGGCCGAGGTCGCACGCGAGCTCGACGTCACCCAGGCCAACGCCAGCTACCACCTGCGCCTGCTGCACGCCGCAGGCCTGCTCGAGGTCGCGGGGGAGGAGACGGTGCGCGGCGGCAGGGCCAAGAAGTACCGCCACCCGTGGGACGCCGCGGTCGTGCGTCCGCAGGCCGCGCGGAACGAGGACCGGCTCGCCGACGTGCGGGTGCTCGCCGACATGATCCCGCGGCGCTTCCTCGAGCTCGCTCCCGGCACGCAGAGCCGTTTCACCGACGCCGACCTCTGGGTCGAGCCGGAGGTCTGGGAGAAGGTCACGGCGCTCGTCCACGAGGCGAGCGCCCTGCTGCACGCGTCGGCACGCCCGCCACGCACCGAGGGCACCATCCGGACCGCCCTGTCCGTGGCCGCCTTCCGGCTCCGCGACGGGAAGGAGACGTCATGAAGGTCCGGGAGTCGCTGGGCGCCCTGGCCGACAGCAGGTTCGCGTGGTACTTCGCGGCCCGGACGGTCTCGACGGCCGGCTCGGTCATGGTGCCCGTCGCCCTCGCGTTCGCCGTGCTCCACATCGACCAGTCGGCGGCGGCGCTCGCGCAGGTGCTCGGCGTGCGGACCCTGACGATGGTCGTCTTCCTCCTCGTCGGGGGAGTCGTCGCCGACCGCTTCTCGCGGATCGTCGTGCTCCAGGTCTCACACGTGCTGACGTGCCTCACCCAGGCGCTCTCGGCGTACCTCATCATCAGCGGCGACGCCACACTGACCCAGCTGACCGTCATCGAGGGCGTCAACGGCGCGGTGTCGGCCTTCACGATGCCCGCGATGATGGGCATCGTCCCGCTCGTCGTCGACCGCCGACGGCTCCAGCAGGCCAACGCGTTGCTCTCCTTCAGCCGCAGCGGCCTGTCGATCATCGGACCGGCGATCGCCGGCCTGCTCGTCGTCGGTGTCGGGCCCGGGTGGGCCCTCGCCGTCGACTCACTGACCTACGTCGTCGCGATCGTCTGCCTGACGCGCGTCGGTCTGCCCCGTCGGTCCCAGGAGGCAGGCGGCCCGCAGCACTCGATGGTGCGTGAGCTGCGCGAGGGGTGGAGCGAGTTCACGAGCCGCGAGTGGCTGTGGGTCATCGTCCTCGTCTTCGGGCTGACGAACGCCATCCACTCCGGCATCGTCGGAGTGCTCGGTCCGCTCATCGCGAAGTCGTCCGCCTCGATCGGCGAGGCGGGGTGGGGCGTCGTGCTCAGTGCCGAGGCCGCCGGCACCGTCCTGATGACCATCGTCATGCTGCGGCTGCAGCTGCGGAGACCGCTTCGCGCCGGGATGCTCGCCATCTGCGTGCTTGCCGTCCCCATGGTCCTCCTCGGCGTCGCGCCGGCGATCGTACCCGTCGCGATCGGGTTCTTCCTCGCCGGCGCGGCCGTGGAGGTCTTCGGCGTCGGCTGGAGCACGGCCCTGCACGAGCACGTCCCCGTCTCGGTGCTCTCACGCGTGTCGAGCTACGACGCGCTCGGGTCGTTCGTCGCCATCCCCATCGGGACGTTCCTCTACGGCTGGCTCGCGACGACCGTCGACACCGAGGTGCTGATGCTCGTCAGCGCCGGCGTCTACGTCGTCATCTCCCTCTCCGCGCTGCTGTCGCGGTCGGTGCGTGAGCTGGGGCGCAGCAGCGAAGACCCGGCCGCGGTCGGGTCGCCCGGAGATGCAGCCACGCCTGACCCGACCCGCGACGTGACCGGTGCAGCCGCCGGCGCCGAGGCCGACGGGCCGCCGCGGTCCTAGACTGGCGGCGCCCCACGCCTTTCCCGACCCCTGGAGACCTGTGTCGATCAAGGACATCCGACTCTTCGGTGACCCGGTCCTGCGGACCGCCGCCGCCGAGGTCACCGACTTCGACAAGCAGCTGCGCGTGCTCGTCAAGGACCTCGAGGACACGATGCTCGACGCCCCCGGCGCCGGCCTCGCGGCCCCGCAGATCGGCGTCGGCCTGCGGGTCTTCACGTACTGGGTCGACGGCGTGCTCGGCCACCTCGTCAACCCCGTCCTCGACTTCTCCGACGAGGAGCAGGACGGTCCCGAGGGCTGCCTCTCGATCCCGGGTCTGGCGTTCGACACCAGACGCGCCCTGTCCGTCGTCGCCAAGGGCCAGAACATGTGGGGGGAGCCCGTCGTGCTGGAGGGCACCCAGCTGCTCGCGCGCTGTGTCCAGCACGAGACCGACCACCTCGACGGCATCCTCTTCCTCGACCGGCTCGACCCCGAGGCACGCCGCGAGGCGATGCGGGCCATCCGAGCAGCGGAGTGGTTCGCCGAGGACCCACCCGAGGTGCGGATCAGCCCGCACTCGACCTTCGGCCGGGCGATGTGACATGAGAGTCGTCTTCGCAGGCACCCCCGAGGCGGCTGTGCCCAGCCTCGATGCCGTCGCAGCCTCGGGCCACGAGCTCGTCGGCGTCGTCACCCGCCCTGACGCCCCCTCGGGCCGGGGCCGGCGGCTCGAGGCCTCGCCCGTGCGCCGCCGGGCGGACGAGCTCGGGATCCCGGTGCTCACCCCAGCACGGGTCAAGGACCCCGACTTCCTCGAGGCCCTCACGGCGCTCGCGCCCGACGCGTGCCCCGTCGTGGCCTACGGCAACCTCATCCCGCCCGACGCGCTCGCCATCCCGCGGCTCGGCTGGATCAACCTGCACTTCTCGCTCCTGCCCGCGTGGCGGGGGGCGGCGCCGGTCCAGCACGCGATCATGGCCGGCGACGAGGTGACCGGAGCGTCGACGTTCGTCATCGAGCGCGGTCTCGACACCGGCCCCGTCCTCGGCGTCATGACCGAGACGATCCGGCCCACCGACACCGCCGGCGACCTGCTGGGTCGGCTGTCGGCAGCCGGGGCCGGCCTGCTCGTCGCGACCCTGGACGGGCTCGAGTCCGGTGACCTCGTCGCCGTGCCGCAGCCGTCCGAGGGCGTGTCGCTCGCCCCGAAGATCGAGGTCGAGGACGCCCACATCGTCTGGACCCGTCCGGCGACCGCCGTCGACCGGCTCGTGCGGGGCTGCACGCCGGCGCCCGGCGCATGGACCACCTTCCGCGGTGAGCGGCTCAAGGTGTCGCCGGTGACCCTCGCGGAGGGCGCCGACGGCGCCGACGCGTCCACCGGGGACGCCCTCGGCGCCGGCGAGCTGCGGGTGACGAAGAAGGCCGTCCTCGTCGGCACCGGCACCGGGCCGGTGCGCCTCGGCACGGTGCAGGCGCACGGCAAGAAGCCGATGCCGGCCGCCGACTGGGCGCGAGGCACGCGCATCGAGGCGGGGGAGCGGGTCGGCGATGAGTGACGGGCGACGGGGCGACGGACGACCGGGCGACGGACGACCGGGCGACGGGCGCCGGGGAGAGCGCCAGCGGCCCCAGGCCCGGGAGCGATCGGCCGGTCACCGGTCCGAGCAGCGGCCGTCAGAGCGGGCCCGGCGCACCGACGCGCCCAGGCTCGCCGCCTACACCGCGATGCGCGAGATCGCCGACGGTGCCTACGCCAACCTCGCGCTGCCGAAGCTGTTGCGCGAGAAGCGGATCAGCGGCCGCGACGCAGGCTTTGCCACCGAGCTCGTCTACGGCGCCACGCGCCTGTCCGGTCTCTACGACGCGATCATCGCGTCGGCCGCCGGTCGGCCCGTCGACAAGATCGACGCCAACGTGCTCGACACGCTGCGCCTCGGGGCGCACCAGCTGCTCGGCATGCGCGTGCCCAGCCACGCCGCCGTCGACGAGACCGTGGCCCTGGCGCGGCAGGTCAACGGCGCCGGTGCCGCCGGCTTCGTCAACGCCGTGATGCGGCGCATCAGCGAGCGCGAGCCGGAGGAGTGGACCGACCTCGTCACCCGGGACGTCGCCGACCCGGTCGAGCGCCTCGCGCTGCGCACGTCTCATCCCGTGTGGATCGCCAAGGCCCTGAGGGCCGCGCTCATCGGGCACGGTGCCGCGGGACCGACCGACGTCGGGGAGTCGCTGACAGCGCTCCTGGAGAGCGACAACGCCGCGGCCAAGGTGTCGCTCGTCGCGCGCCCGGGCCTCGCCTCGCTCGACGAGCTCGAGGATGCCGGCGCAGAGCGCTCCGGGCTCAGTCCCGTGGGTGCCACGCTGCCCGAGGGCGACCCCGGAGCGATCGCGGCCGTGCGCGACGGTCGCGCGGCCGTGCAGGACGAGGGCTCCCAGCTGCTCGTGCTCGCCCTGGCCGCTGCCGACACCGAGGGAGAGGCCGCCGAGCACGAGCGGTGGCTCGACCTCTGTGCCGGACCCGGCGGCAAGGCCGGGCTGCTCGCAGCCCTCGCCATCGAGCGCCGGATCCCCTTCGTGGCCAACGAGATCAGCGAGCACCGCGCCGACCTCGTCTGGCAGACCCTCGCGGCCGCGCGCGCCGAGGCGCGCGAGCTCGACACGAGCCTCAAGGTGCGGCACGGCGACGGGCGCGAGCTCGGCGAGCTCGAGCCCGGCGGCTTCAGCCGCGTCCTCATCGACGCCCCGTGCACGGGTCTCGGGGCGCTGCGGCGTCGTCCCGAGGCGCGCTGGCGGCGCGGCCCCGGAGACGTGGCGGCCCTGGCCGGGCTGCAGCGGGAGCTGCTCGAGTCCGGCATCGAGGCCACCGCGGCGGGAGGGCTCGTCGGCTATGCCACGTGCAGCCCCCACCTCAACGAGACACGCTTCGTCGTCACCGACATCCTCAAGCGGCGCGACGACGTGGAGCTCATCGACGCACGGCCGCTCTTCGTCGACGCGTCCGGTCGCGAGCTGACGGGTCTCGGCGAGGGGCCCTACGTCCAGCTCTGGCCGCACGTCCACGGCACCGACGCGATGTTCTTCGCCCTGCTCCGCAAGCGGTAGCGCCCGAAAAGCGCTCGCGCGCCCGCGCAGCCGTGGGCAGGGTGGGGCCGTGACGGCATACGCGATCGACGACCTCGAGCCCACCCCCTTCGACGAGCGGGTGGCACCGACGTACGACGCGGGATCGGCACACATGTTCGCGCCGGCGGTCCTCGGGCCGACCGTCGACGTGCTGCACGACCTCGCCGGCGACGGAGCCACGCTCGAGCTCGCCATCGGCACGGGCAGGGTCGCGCTGCCGCTGTCCGAGCGCGGCGTCGAGGTGCACGGCATCGACGTCTCGGAGGCGATGGTCGCCGAGCTGCGACGCAAGCCCGGCGGGGACGGGATCCCCGTCACCATCGGTGACATGGCGACGACCCGCGTCGGCAGCGGCTACCGCGTGGCCTACCTCGTCTACAACACGATCACGAACCTGCTGACCCAGGACGAGCAGGTCGAGTGCTTCCGCACCGTCGCCGAGCAGCTCGCGCCCGGCGGCAGCTTCGTCGTCGAGGTCTTCGTGCCACAGCTGCGTCGGATGCCGCCCGGGCAGACCGCCGTGCCCTTCCACGTCGGGAGCCGCCACGTCGGCTTCGACACGGTCGACGTGGTCACGCAGCAGTGCGTGTCGCACCACTACGTCCGGGAGGGGCTGCACGACGCCCAGGGTCGGGAGGTGGCGAGGTATGCCGGCTCCGCGCACCGCTACGTGTGGCCGTCGGAGCTCGACCTCATGGCGCGCATCGCGGGCCTGACCCTGACGCACCGCTGGGCGGACTGGGACCGCACTCCCTTCACCGCGGAGTCGGAGTCGCACGTGTCGGTGTGGACGAAGGGTGCTGCCTGACGCCGGCCACCGGCCCCTAGGCTGTGCGCGTGCAGATCTCACCGAGCATCCTCTCCGCCGACTTCGCCAACCTCGAGTCGGAGCTGGGGCGCATCGCGAACGCCGACTGGGCGCACGTCGACGTCATGGACGCCCACTTCGTGCCGAACCTCACCCTCGGCCTCCCGGTCGTCGAGGCGCTGCTGAAGGTGACCCCGGTCCCGATCGACGCGCACCTGATGATCGAGGACCCGGACCGATGGGCGCCGGCCTACGCCGAGGCCGGCTGCCAGTCGGTGACCTTCCACGTCGAGGCGGCCCGCGACCCCCGGGCGCTGGCGCGGACCCTGCGCGCGGCCGGGGCCCGGGCGTCGATGGCGCTCAAGCCCGGCACGGCGTTCGCGCCCTACGAGGACCTGCTGCCCGACCTCGACATGGTGCTCGTCATGACGGTCGAGCCGGGCTTCGGCGGCCAGTCCTTCATGGCCGACCAGATGCCGAAGGTGCGCCAGGTGCGCGAGGCGGTGCGCCGCCACGGCGGCGAGATCTGGATCCAGGTCGACGGTGGCGTCAGCGCCGACACGATCGAGCAGTGCGCCGAGGCGGGCGCCGACGTGTTCGTCGCCGGCTCCGCGGTCTACGGGGCCGAGGACGCCGCGGCCGCCGTCGACGAGCTGCGCGCGCTGGCGCTCACGCACCGGCACTGACGACGCCAGCCACGGCGACCGCCGCGGTCAGTCGACCTTCGGCTGCGGCTTGAAGCGGCGGACCTCGTGCGCCCAGCCACACGCCTCGGCGATCCGACCGGCCCACATCTTCGCCGTCTCGTCGTCGGGCACCCTCACGATGGCGAAGCCACCGAGGAACTCCTTGGTCTCGACGTACGGCCCGTCGGTGACCAGCACGCTGCCGCTCGTGGGGTCGGCGTGGTAGACGGGACCGTCCTCCTCCTCGAGGCCCCCGGCGAAGACGTACACGCCGGCGGCCTTCATCTCGTTGACGACCGCCATCGCGAGCGGTCCGCGACCACGGAACCACTCTTCGGAGTGGTCACCGACCCACTGCTGGTTGAAGTAGAGGAGGTACTCGGCCACGACGGGCTCCTTCTGTTGCGGCGGACCCTGTTGTCCGCGTCATGCCTACTACACGAACGGCTGACGGCGATTTCGACACGATCGAGGATCGTGTTGTGCCGTGGTCGGTGGACGCGGCGCGCCACACTGGAGCCCAGGGCGGTGACACACATGGCCGGGACGGGGGAGACATGACACGCGGGCCACGAGTCCTCATGGCCGCGCTCGTGTCCGTCGCCACCGCTGCGGCCGTCGCCGGGTGCGGCACCCCGAACCAGCCGGGCGGAAGCACGACGGCCGTGCCGGACGGAGGCGTCGGCTTCGGCTGGTTCGCCTACGCGCCGCTCGGCTCGACGGACGCGTCCGGCAGGCCGGTCGGCACACCCGTCGACGCGGTCGAGCGGTCCGGGCTCAGACTGCCGGCCACGGCCACGGTCACCGAGGTCGGGACCCACGGCGGTCCGATCGGTACCGAGAGCTATCTCTTCGCCTTCCGGGTCGACCGGTCGACAGCGACCGCGTTCTGCGAGCAGGGTGGTCTCGGCGGCGCGGTCGCGGTGCCCGGCGACGTGTCGGACGACGTCATGGTCGCCCTCGGCAGTCCTCGCGTGACCGAGGGATCCCGATGGTGCGCGAGCACCTCGACCACGCATCCCGCGTGGTCCCGGTACGCCCTCGTGGACCCCGGTGACCCGACCACCGTCCATCTGGCACTGCAGCGGGGGCAGCAGCGCTGAACAGGGGGGCGCCCACGGACGGTGAGCAGACCTGTCGTGGTGGCCGTCACGCGGGCGCGACGTGCGTCGCCCACCGACGCGGGTGCATACTGGCTGTACGTGCTCCGGGGTCGGTGTAATTCCGAGCCGGCGGTTACAGTCCGCGACCCGACCGCATCCAGCGGCCGGTTGACCTGGTGAAATTCCGGGACCGACGGTGAAAGTCCGGATGGGAGGCAGCACGAAACAGGCCGTCGTGGCCTGGGCCGTCGGCGTCGTCCGTTCCGGCTCGACCACGTTGGCGTGTGGAGTTACCCCGGAGTTCGTCCGTGCCACGACGAACGACCAAGGACGAACACCACATGCAGGCTCTTGCTCTGGCTGACCAGACGAAGAACGTCTTCCAACAGGCCATCGACGCCACCATCCCGATCGGGCCCTACCAACTGCACTGGCTCGAGCTGATCGGCGTCCTCATCGGACTCGCCTCCGCCTACCTCGGCATGCGCCGGTGGGTCTGGGCCTGGCCCGTCGGGATCCTCGCGAACATCATGCTGTTCTTCGTCTACCTGGGCGCCGTCTTCGGCGCCGACGAGCGCATCCCGCTCTTCGGGCAGGCCGGCCGGCAGGTCTTCTTCATCATCACGAGCATCTACGGCTGGTGGCGCTGGTCGCAGGTGCGCCGGCTCAACCACGCCGGAGACTCGAGCGGCGTCGCGATCACCCCGCGGTGGGCCACGACCCGCGAGCGCGTCGCCGTCGTCGCCTTCTGGCTCGTCGCCACGGTCGTCGTGCACCAGGCGTTCGTCTGGCTGTGGAACCTCTCGCCGAACCCGTTCTTCACGCCCGAGTGGTGGTTCTACTGGTGCGACGCCTGGATCTTCGTCGGATCGATCGTCGCGACGTACGCCATGGCGCGCGGCTGGAACGAGTTCTGGCTGGCCTGGATCGCCGTCGACCTCGTCGGCGTGCCGTTCGCCTTCGCGACCGACTACGTGCCGACCGGCGTCCTCTACACGTTCTACGGCCTCTTCGTCATCTACGGCTTCACCCAGTGGGTCAAGGTCTCGCGGGTCAGCGAGCCCGACGTCGAGCCGCAGCTGACCGGGACGTCGAGCTGACCCATGGGTGACACGGCCGCCCCGGCGTGGATGCGACGAGCCCTCCGGCTCGCCGCCTCCGGGCCGTGGCCCGACCCCAACCCGCGGGTCGGCTGCGTCATCGTGGCCGCGGACGGCGCCGTCGTCGGTGAGGGCCACCACCACGGGGCCGGCACGCCGCACGCGGAGATCGAGGCCCTGCGCGCGGCCGGTGCCGCCGCACGGGGGGCGACCGCCTACGTCACGCTCGAGCCCTGCTCGCACACGGGCCGCACCGGCCCGTGCGCGGAGGCTCTCGTCGAGGCGGGTGTCGCCCGCGTGGTCTTCGCGCAGTCCGATCCCAACCCGGACGCCGCCGGCGGCGCCGAGCGGTTGCACGCCGCCGGGGTCCAGGTGACCGGGGGAGTGCTCGCCGACGAGGCGGCCGCCCTCAACGAGCGCTGGGCGCGCAGCGTGGCCCGCGGTCGACCGCTCGTCACGTGGAAGCTCGCGACGACCCTCGACGGCAGGAGTGCGGCGGCCGACGGGAGCAGCCAGTGGATCACGGGAGACGCGGCTCGCGCCGACGTGCACGCGCTGCGCGCCACCCGCGACGCCGTCCTCGTGGGGACCGGCACCGTGCTCGCCGACGACCCCCGCCTCACCGTGCGTATGCCGGGTGGCGCGCTCGCGCCGCAGCAGCCTCTCCGCGTCGTCATGGGAGAGCGCCCCCTGCCGGCCGGGGCGCGTCTCCACGACGGGCCGGGAGAGGTGCTGCACCTGACCACCCGTGACCCTCGCGAGGCCCTGGATCGCTTGTGGCACAGAGGAGTCCGCGACGTGTGGCTCGAGGGCGGCCCCAGGCTGGCGGCAGCGTTCCTCCGGGCCGGGCTCGTCGACGACGTCTACGCCTACGTCGCGCCCGCGCTGCTCGGCTCGGGCCGGGCCGCGGTGGCCGACCTGGGCATCGCCACCATCGCGGACGTCCGCCGCCTCGACCTCGTCGACGTGACGGTCGTCGGGGGAGACGTTCGCATCCACGCCGTGCCCGCCGCCGACGAGCCGAGCGCTGACGGCGCGACGGGAGACGCCCTGACCAGGGACGAGCCGGACGGCGCCACCCAGCGAGTGCACGCAGAACCCTGAGGAGACAGACATGTTCACCGGAATCGTCGAAGAGCTCGGCACCGTCGCAGCCATCGAGCACGGCGCCGACTCGGCCGTGCTGCGCATCGACGGCCCCCTCGTCGTCAGCGACGCCACGCACGGCGCCTCCATCTCCGTCAACGGTGTCTGCCTCACCGTGACCGAGCACGACGCGTCGGGCTTCACGGTCGACGTCATGGCCGAGACCCTCGACCGCAGCAGCCTCGGGGCCCTCGCCCCCGGCGACCGCGTCAACCTCGAGCGCGCCATGCCGGCCGACGGCCGCTTCGGCGGTCACGTCGTGCAGGGGCACGTCGACGGCACCGCCACCATCACGGCGCGCACGCCCGGGGACCGTTGGGAGACGGTCGACTTCACGCTCCCGCCCGGCCTCGCGGCATACGTGGTCGAGAAGGGCTCGATCACCGTGGACGGCGTCTCGCTCACCGTCGCCCACGTCGGCGACGACGGGTTCGGCGTCTCGCTCATCCCCACGACACTCGACCTGACCACCCTGGGGCACAAGGGAGTCGGCGACGTCGTCAACCTCGAGGTGGACGTCATCGCGAAGTACGTCGAGCGACTGCTCACCCGCCGACGGAGCGACCGACAGGAGGTCGAGTCATGACCAGCCTCTCCACCGTGGAGGTGGCCCTCGAGGCACTCCAGGCCGGCCGGCCGGTCCTCGTCCTCGACGACGAGGACCGCGAGAACGAGGGCGACCTCGTCCTCGCGGCGGAGACGGCCACCGAGGACTGGATGGCGTGGACGATCCGCCACTCGTCCGGCTACCTCTGTGCGCCGATGCCCGACGAGATCGCGGACCGGCTCGAGCTGCCCCTCATGGTCGCCGAGAACCGCGACCCGCTGCGCACCGCCTACACCGTGTCGGTCGACGCGGCCTCGGGCGTCACGACCGGCATCAGCGCGGCCGACCGCCTGCACACCGTCCGGGTGCTCGCCGACGTGGACTCGACGCCCGCCGACCTCATCCGGCCCGGGCACATCCTGCCGCTGCGTGCCCGCCACGGCGGCGTGCTGACGCGTCCGGGCCACACGGAGGCGGCCGTCGACCTGACTCGGCTCGCGGGCCTCTCGCCCGTCGGGGTCATCGGCGAGCTCGTCCACGACGACGGCACGATGATGCGCTTCGACGCCGTCCTCGAGCTCGGCCGCGAGTTCGGCCTCCCGGTCATCACCATCGAGCAGCTCATCGACCACCGCCAGCGCCTCGACCGGGTCGAGCGGCTCGCGACGACCCGCATCCCGACCGTCCACGGCACGTTCACCGCGCACGGGTACCGCGACACGCTCACCGGCGACGAGCACGTCGCCCTCGTCAGCCCGCGCGGGCTGCAGGGCCGTGGCCGCAGCGGACCCGTCGTCACGCGCCTGCACTCCGAGTGCCTGACCGGCGACGCCTTCGGGTCCCTGCGCTGCGACTGCGGGCCCCAGCTGCAGGCGTCGCTGGCGCGCGTCGGGCGCGACGGGGGCGTCGTCGTCTACCTCGGCGGCCACGAGGGCCGCGGCGTCGGCCTCGTCGACAAGCTCCGTGCCTACTCCCAGCAGGACCGGGGCGCCGACACCGTCGACGCCCAGACGGCGCTCGGGCTGCCCGTCGACGCTCGGGAGTACGCCGCGGGCGCGGCCATCCTGCACGACCTCGGTGCGACGCAGGTCGTGCTCCTGACGAACAACCCCAACAAGGTCTCGGCCCTGCGGCACCTCGGTCTCGACGTCGTCGCGGTCGAGCGGCTGCACGGGCCGATGGGCGCGGACAACGAGCAGTACCTCACGACCAAGCGCGAGCGCATGGGTCACGACATCCCGGTCACGACCGACCGGCACGGCAAGGAGACGGCATGAAGGACGGCGCCCCCACCATCGCCACCGACGGCACCGGGCTGCGGGTCGCGGTCGTCGCGGCGAGCTGGCACGAGCAGGTCATGGACGGCCTGCTCGACGGCGCGCGCCGCGGCCTCGCCGACGCCGGCGTCACGCACGTCGACGTCGTCCGCGTCCCCGGGACGTTCGAGCTGCCCGTCGCGTGCGCGAGCCTCGCCGACCGCTACGACGCCCTCGTCGCGCTCGGCGTCGTCATCCGCGGTGGCACGCCCCACTTCGACTACGTCTGCCAGGCCGCGACCGTCGGCCTCACGGATGTCTCGGTGCGCACGAGCACGCCGGTCGGCTTCGGGGTCCTCACGTGCGACGACGAGGCCCAGGCCCTCGACCGGGCCGGGCTGCCCGGGTCCGCGGAGGACAAGGGTCACGAGGCCGCGTCGGCGGCCGTGGCGACCGTCGCCGCCCTCCGTGGCGTCGCCACGACGTGAGCACCGTCGGGGGCACGGCTGCCCGGCCCGTAGGCTGGGGCACCGTGAAGAGCTTTGAGCAGCTGTATGCCGAGCTGGCCGAGAAGGCGCAGACGCGACCCGAGGGTTCGGGCACCGTCGCGCAGCTCGACGCCGGCGTCCACGCGATCGGCAAGAAGATCGTCGAGGAGGCGGCCGAGGTGTGGATGGCCGCCGAGTACCAGTCGAACGACGAGGCCGCCGAGGAGATCAGCCAGCTCCTCTACCATCTGCAGGTCCTCATGCTCGCCAAGGGCATCTCGCTCGACGACGTCTACTCCCACCTCTGAGGACTCCCATCCCCATGCTGCGAATCGCCGTGCCCAACAAGGGCTCTCTCTCCGACGCGACCGTCGAGCTGCTGCGCGAGGCGGGCTACCGCGTGCGCCGTGACACCAAGGAGCTCGTCGTCACCGACGCCGAGAACGACGTCGAGTTCTTCTACCTGCGCCCCCGCGACATCGCGGTCTACGTCGGCTCCGGCACGGTCGACGCCGGCGTCACCGGCCGCGACCTGCTCCTCGACTCGGGCTCGAGCGCGGTCGAGGTCATGTCGCTCGGCTTCGGGGCCTCGACCTTCCGCTATGCCGGCAAGCCCGGCCACGTGGCCACCGTCGACGACATCGCCGGGAGGCGCGTCGCGACGTCGTATGCCGACCTGGTCCGTTCAGACCTCGCCGCGCGAGGGCTGTCGGCCGAGGTCGTGCGCCTCGACGGCGCGGTCGAGACGGCCATCACCCTCGGGGTCGCCGACTGCATCGCCGACGTCGTCGAGACCGGGACGACCCTGCGCCAGCAGGGGCTCGAGGTGTTCGGCGAGCCGATCCTGCAGTCCGAGGCCGTCCTCATCCGCGGCGACGGCCCCGGCGAGGACCAGGCCATCGAGGTGCTCCAGCGACGCGTCGCCGGCGTCCTCACGGCCCGTACCTACGTCATGCTCGACTACGACTGCCCCCGGGACCTCGTCGACCGGGCCTGCCGGCTGACGCCGGGCCTCGAGTCGCCCACGGTCTCGCCGATGCAGGACGAGGCCTGGGTCGCCGTGCGGGCCATGGTGCCGCGCGTCGGCCGCAACCGGCTCATGGACGAGCTCTACGACCTGGGCGCGCGGGCGATCCTCGTGACCGACATCGCCGCCTGCCGGCTGTGACGGTCGGCAAGGGTGGGCAACGGTGGGCGACGGACGTGACCCGATGACGCAGCAACCCTCCTCCCGGCCGGAGCACGACCCGGCTGCGGACTCCGCCGCGTGGGCACCCTTCCGGCCCAAGCGGGGTCGCGCCGTCGCGCTCGGCGTCGTCTGGGCCTCGCTCGCCGTCTTCGGCATCATCGCCGTCGTCATGCCGGCGCAGGTCGACGGCCGGTGGGGCCTCGGCGACCGTCTCATGTTCTTCGGACTCGGTGTCGTGGTCGCCTTCCTCGCCTGGCGCTACGCGTCGATCCGCGCGGTGCCGAGCCGCGCCGGTCTCGTCGTGCGCAACCTCGTGCTCACCCGCACGCTCGAGTGGGCCGAGATCGTCGGTATCCAGTTCGGTGGGGGAGAGCCCTGGGTCACCCTCGACCTGGAGGACGGCGACACGGTCGCCGTCATGGCGATCCAGAAGGCCGACGGTCCGCTCGCCGGCCGGGAGGCGTCCCGCCTGGCAGCCCTCGTGCAGGCGTTCGGCGAGGCGCGTGAGCCCGGCCGTCCGCAGGATCCGGCATGACGCATCAGCCGACTCCGGAGCGGATGCGCCACGCGCTCGGCCACTTCGCCACCGGGGTGACGATCGTGACCGGGTTCGCCGACGGCGGTGAGCCGGTCGGGTTCGCCTGCCAGTCCTTCGCGTCGGTCTCCCTGCACCCGCCGCTCGTGCTCTTCTGTGCCGACCACCGCGGCAGGTCGTGGCCGCGGATGCGTGACGACGGGCGCTTCACCGTCAACGTCCTCGGGCACGAGCAGCACGACCTCATCGCACGGTTCGGCTCCGCGGGCGGCGCGCGGTTCGAGTCTCTGGACTGGGAGCCGTCGCAGCACGGTGGTCCGAGCCTGCCCGGTGTGCTCATGCGCGTGCACTGCTCGGTCGAGCAGGTCCATGTCGCCGGTGACCACGACGTCGTCGTCGGTCGGGTGCTCGACCTCGAGGACGGTGAGTCCGGCCGGCCGATGCTCTTCTACCGCGGGCGTCTGACGGTCACCGAGCGGCGCACGTCTGCCGGGACCGACGAGGGACCCGAGACGATCGACGACTACTGGGGCTGACCCACCCGCCGAGCGCCACCCCGCTCACGACGCAACGCCGCCAACACACCGAGCAGGTCACAGCCCACCGGGATCGGATCGCGGTGGGTTGTGACCTACTCGGTGTGTTGCGGGAGACGGGCGTCGGTGCCGTCGACGAGCCCGTCCCACGACCACCGGGGCACGGTCAGGTCGTCGGGGACCTCGCCCGCCGAGCCGTGGTAGGAGCCCATGTAGCCCACGGCCCAGGTGAAGTACGCCACGAGCGCATCGCGTACGTCCGTGTCGCCGGCGAGGCCGGCGTCCTCGACGGCCCGCTCGAAGCACGTGACCGCACGCTCGTCCATCTCGCGGTGCGGGCCGTTGCCGGAGTGCATCCGCACGACCTCCGACTCGCTCGTCACGGACTCCGTGTAGGTCCGTGGGCCGCCGAGCGCCTCGGCCCAGTAGGCCGCGAGCCGCGCGGTGTGGTCGGGGTGGAAGCCGTGCGAGAAGGCGTGCGAGACGACCGGGTCGGCGAGGCAGCGCTCGTGCCAGGCGTGCGCGAGGGAGACGAGCGCGGGCATCCCGCCGACGGCGTCGTAGAGGGTCCGGGTCACCGTCGCAGGCTCCCACCCGGCGCGCGGCACGACAAGGCCTCGGGACCGTCCGGGGTCCCGAGGCCTCGTCGTCAGCGGAAGTGGATGAAGTTCGAGGGCCAGGAGTAGCTGCCGCGCTCGAGGATGCGGCGACCGCTCATCGACGTGTACGTCGCCCCTAGGACCGTTCCGCCGTAACCGCTCTCGGAGATCGCGACGGTGTCGCCGTCGGCACTGACCCAGTCCACGTAGGCGACGTGGTTGGAGTTCCACTGGGCGATGTCGCCGACGCGGGGCTTCTGGTCGACGGCGAAGCCCTTGGCCCGGGCGTTCGTGTCCCAGCTCGTGGCATTGCCGAGGTTGCCCGGGTTCTTCACCCCGTCCCGCGAGAGCCGGTACGCGGAGAAGTTGGTGCAGTTGTTGCCCCACGGGTCGACGGGGTAGTTCCACGCGCGCTGGCCGTAGTAGCCGAACCGCTCGATGCAGTCCTGGGTGGCGCGCGAGTAGCACTTCCAGCTCGACGGTGCGGGGCCGCCGGTGATGGCCCACGTGACGGTCGTGGAGCGGTAGACGGCGACGTTGGCGTTGCCGAGGACGCGCACGACCGACCCGCTCCCGCTCGTCCCGGTCGACCACAGCGTCACACCGCGGGAGTTGCGCACGACGAAGTTGCCGTCGGTCTGCATCGTGGCCGTGCTGCCGGTCCCCGTGGTGAAGGTCGCCCACTCCCGCACACCGGCGGCGGACGTCAGCACGAGGTTGCCGTCGGAGCGCATCGTCAGACGCCACGCCTGGCTCGTGGACAGGATCGACTCACCGGAACGCAGCACCTGTCCCGGCAGCATCCGGTCGTAGCGGTAGCCGCGCTGGTCCCACACCGTCGTCGTGCCCTGGCGCACCTGGAGCAGGCCGTCGTTGGTCAGGGTGAGCAGGCCTCCCGTCCAGCCGTTGGTCCCGCTCGACCACGCGACCGTGCCGTTGGTGCGGAGCATGACGACGTTGCCGTCGGCCCGGACGGCGAGGCGGTTGCCGGCGCCCGTCGTGCCGCTCGACCACCGACGGACGCCAGCCGAGGTGCTGATGACGAGGTTGCCGTCCGCCTGCATGGTCGCGACGAACGCGCCCGTCGAGGAGCGCAGGGCCGTGGCGGAGGAGAGGTACTGCCCGGTCCGCAGGGTGGCCCCCGCGATGTACGTGAACCCGTCGGTGCGCACGACGGTTCCCGCCCGGGTCGTGACCCGGATCGGGATGGTGCCGGTCGCGATCCGCGCCGGGACGACCGCGGTCAGCTGCGTCGCCGAGACCCGGGTGAACGCGGTCGCCGCGACGCCGTTGAAGAGGACGTCGCGCACGTCGGTGAACGACGTGCCGCGCAGGGTGACCACCGTGCCACCGGCGAGCGGCCCCGCGGCCGGCGAGACCGACGCGACGACGGGCGGGTCCTGGAAGCTGAAGCGACCGGCCGGGACGACGGGAGAGGTGCCGCCGGGGGTCGTGACGCGCACGTCGACGTCCCCCTCGACATGGGCCGGAAGGGTGACCCGCAGCTGGGTCGCGGACAGGCGGGTCACCGCCGTGGCCGCGACACCGCCGAACGTCACGGACGAGACGCGGTCGTATGCCGTGCCGGTCAGGACGACGGTGCCGCCCCCCTGCGTCGGGGCGAGGGTGGGGGAGACAGCGACGACGGTCGGCACGGCCTGGAAGGTGAAGCGACCGGCCGGGATGACGGGGGACGTGCCGCCGGGGGTCGTGACGCGGACGTCGACCGTGCCGACGGCGTGGGCGGGTGCCGTGATCCGCAGTGTCGTGTCGGAGACCCGCACGAGCCCGGTCCCGGCCACGCCGCCGAAGTCGACGCCGGTCGCGAGGCCCAGCCGGGTGCCTGTCACCGTGACGACGGCACCGCCGCGGAGCGGACCCGCCGGGACCGACAGGGCGGACACGGCGGGCACGCCGACGTACGTGAACCGGCCGGTCGCGCTCTCGGGGCTCGTGCCGTTGGGGTTGGTGACGCGTACGGCCACGCTTCCCTCGGCCTGTGCCGGGGCGGTGACCCGGATGCTGGTGTCGGAGAGCCGGACGAGACCGGTGGCCGCGACGGCGCCGAAGCGTACCGACGTGGCGTCGGCCAGGTGGGCACCCGAGATCGTCACGACCGTGCCGCCGTGCAGCGGGCCGGCCTTGATGGACAGCCCCGTGACCACCGGCGGAGAGCCGTAGGCGAAGCGTGCGCCGACCCCGGTGGCCGACGTGCCACCCGGGGTGATGACCTGGACGTCGACGGGGCCGGATGCGTGGCGCGGTGTCGTGGCGCGCACGGTCGTCGCCGAGACCCGCACGACGGTGGTGGCGGCGGCCGTGCCGAAGCGGACCGCGGTGGCGCGGCCCAGGTCGGTGCCGGTCAGTGTCACGACGGTGCCGCCGGCCGGTGGGCCCGTCTGGGGGGTCAGCGACGTGATGGTCGGGACCGGGACGTACGCGAAGGTGCTCGACGTGTGCTGGGCCGACGTCCCGTCGCGGGTCGTCACCGTGACGGGGACGACCCCGGCCGTGTGGGCCGGCGCCGTGGCCCGGATGCTCGTGGCCGACAGGACGGTGAAGCGGGCGGCCGTGCCGCCGAAGGCGACCCGGGTCGCGCCCGTGAACCTCGCCCCGGTGAGCGTGACGACCGTGCCACCGCGGACCGGCCCGGCCGTGGTGGACAGGGACGCGACGGCAGGCGGCGCCTGGTAGCCGTAGCGGGCTCGCGAGGTGACGGCCGAGGTGCCGCCCGGTGTGTTCACGCGGACGTCGACGGTGCCCGCCGGGCGCGAGGGGGTGGTGACGCGCAGCGTCGTCGCCGAGACCGGCACGACCTTCGTCGTCGTCGTGGAGCCGAAGGCGACGCTGGTGGCTCGGCCGAGACCGGTGCCCGTCAGGGTCACGGTGACGCCACCGGCCGTGGGGCCCGTCGTGGAGGAGATCCCGGTGAGGGTCGGGACTGACTCGTAGGCAAAGGCGTTCGCGGAGTAGCCGTACGACGTGCCGGCCGCGGTCCGGACCCGCACGTTGACGAGCCCGGCCGGTCGCGCCGGCGACGTCGCGCGGATCTGGGTGCTCGACAGCACCGTGAACCGCGCCGCGGTCGCACCGAAGGTCACCGCGCTCGCGCCCGTGAACCGGGTGCCGGTGAGGGTCACGACGGTGCCGCCCCGCACGGGGCCGGCGGTGACGGACAGCCGGGTGACCGTGGGCGGAGTGACCACCGGCGGGGTCGTGTACGTGAACCGTGTGGCCACGGTCGCCGGCGAGGTGCCGCCCGGCGTCGTGGCGCGGACGTCGACGGCGCCGGCCGTGTGTGCCGGCACGGTGACGCGGACCTGCGTGGCGGACAGACGGGTGAGGCCCGTCGCAGGCGTGGTGCCGAAGCGCACGACGCTCGTGCGGTAGAGGCCGGTGCCGGTCAGCGTCACGGTGGTGCCGCCACGCGTCGTTGCCGTGCGGGACGACAGGGCGGTGACGGTCGGGACGGCGTCGAAGGCGAAGCTCGCGCGCGACGAGAGGGGCGACGTGCCGGCCGGGGTGGTGACGCGGACGCCGGTCACGCCGGCGGGGTGTGCCGGGGTGACGACGCGGACCCGGGTGCTCGACACCTTCGTGATGCGTGTGACGGCGGTCGAGCCGAACCAGGCCGTCGTCGTGGCCCCCACGCCGGTGCCCGACAGCTCGACCGTCGTGCCGCCTCGGGTCGGTCCCGCCACGACCGAGAGGCTGACGGCCGTCGGGGCGGTGCCGGTGACGGCGGACAGCGACGGGACCGCCGACAGCCCGGCCGCGGACGCCGTCGGTGCCGTCGCGAGCCCGGGCACGCCGGCGAGGAGGGCGGTCACGACGAGGACGGAGAGCAGGCGCCCGGTCGTCGTCCTGCGGTCGACGTCGCGGTGACGCTCGGTCAGCGGGGTGGGGCGGGGCAGCATTCGTCCGTCTCCTTGCAGTCAGCACGTCCGGCGAGCATTCTGCACAGGCAAATCGTCCCTTGTACGCCGTTTCGCCCTAATTGGGTCGTCCCAGACGCACCACGAGCCCCAGATGTAGGGGTCGGCACGGTGGTCCGGCGGGCTACTCCACGCGACGCAGGTCGGGGCGCAGGCGCACGACGACGACGATCTGGACGATCCCGATCGCGGCGAGGATGCCCCACACGAGCGACAGGCTGCCGGTGACGTCGCGCACGAGCCCCATCGCGAGCGGTCCGATCGAGGCGATGCCGTAGGAGATGAGGAAGGCCATCCCGGTGAGGCGCCCGCTCGCCTCGGGGGTGACGGCGTAGCGCACGAGCAGCACGAGCGCGAGGGAGAACGCCGCGCCCTGGCCGAGCCCGGTGACGACCGCCCAGACCCAGGGCGCCGTGAGGGGCGACAGCCAGATCCCGAGGGACCCGATGGTCCCGAGCACGGCGGCCGGCCACAGCAGGCGGCGCATGTCCCGGGTCCGGTCGCTGAGGACGGGTCCGAGCAGGCCCGACACGATCTGGGCCCCGCTGAAGACCGCTGCGAGGTAGCCGGCCGAGCCCCGCGACCACCCGTGCTCGACGTAGGTCGGCGCGAGCCACGTGACGGCCGAGTAGAAGCACCAGGACTGCAGGGTGAGGTAGCCGGCGACGAGCCAGGCCGTCGGGTGCCGCCAGGGCAACCGGCCCGGACCCTCCTCGTCGGGGGTGTGGTGCGGGTTGGCCCGGACCGTGAACGGCGCCCATGCGAGCGCGCCGACGAGGGCGACGAGCGACCACGACCCGAGCGAGGCCTGCCAGCTGCCGAAGCGGTCGGCCAGGGGCACGGCGACCGCGGAGCTGAGGGCCGCGCCGCCCATCATCGCGAGCATGTAGAGGCCCGTGACGAGCCCGGTCCGCTCGGGTGGGAAGAACGTCTTGACGAGCCGGGGCAGCAGGGTGCCGGCGACAGCGATCCCGACGCCGCACAGGAAGGTCCCCGCATAGAGGACGACGACGTGGTCGCCGGCGAAACGGCTGGCCGTGCCGACGAGGATGCTGATGACGGCACCGAGGACCGCGGCGGCCGCCCCCATGTGGTGGGCGATGCGGCTCGCGACCGGGGCGAAGAGGCCCATGCAGAGGACCGGCAACGTCGTGAGCGCCCCGGCGGCGGCGTGGCTGAGGCCGAGGTCGGCGGAGATCGCGTCGAGCAGCGGGGGGACGCTCGTGATCGCGATCCGGAGGTTGGCGGCGACCGCGACCAGCGCGAGCGCCATGACCCAGACGGGCGGGAGCGGGCGGAGCGGTCGGTCTCGTCGAAGCACCATCAGAGACTAGATGTGTCGAGGACGAGGTCCGCGCGCTCCCTCGTGGCGTCGGCGCTGAAGAGGGCCGCCTCCTGGTCGGCCCAGCGCTGCCACTGGGGCCGGTAGGCCTCGCCGTCGCGCTCGATCCCGCGGCGCATCCGGAGGGCGGTGTCGGCGTCGACGAAGACGGACACGGCGGCATACGACCCCGCCGGCTCGACGCTGGAACCGCACCCCTCGACGACGAGGAAACGGCACGGTGGCACCTCGCGCGTGCCCGACCACTCCTCGCGGACCCAGCTCCACAGCCGGTAGGCCGCCCGCGCGCCGCGCGAGAGCGGCTCGAGCACCTGCGTCGTGAGCAGCCCTGGTGCCTGGCCCAGCCCGTCCCAGCCCGGGTAGAGGTGGTCCATGTGCACGACGGCGACCGGGCCCGACGGCGCCAGCGCGAGCTCGATGCCGCGGGCCAGGGTCGTCTTGCCGGCGCCGCTCGGCCCGTCGAGGGCGATGACGACGACGTCGCCGCAGCGGGCCTGGGCCGCGAGCGCGAGGGACACGACGGCGGCAACGTGCTCCTCGCGCGGCGGCCGCGTCACCTCGTCCCACATGGGCGCGACCCTACCGACCCGGGGGTGTCACCCGGGCTGCCCTAGATTTGTCGTATGCCGGTCGCCACGAGAGTCATCGCCTGCCTGGACGTCGACGCGGGGCGCGTCGTCAAGGGCGTCAACTTCGAGAACCTCCGTGACGCGGGCGACCCCGTCGAGCTGGCGAAGCTCTACGACGACCAGGGCGTCGACGAGCTGACCTTCCTCGACGTCACGGCGAGCAGCGGAGACCGGGAGACGACCTACGACGTCGTGCGCCGGACCGCCGAGCAGGTCTTCATCCCGCTCACGGTGGGGGGCGGCGTCCGCACCGTCGACGACGTCGACCGGCTGCTGCGGGCCGGCGCCGACAAGGTCGGCGTCAACACCGCCGCCATCGCCCGACCCGAGCTGATCGCCGAGATCGCCGCGCGGTTCGGCGCGCAGGTGCTCGTCCTGTCGGCCGACGTCCGCCGGCGCATCGGCGACGACGGCCGCCCCACGGAGGACTTCGTCATGACGACGCACGGCGGGCGCACGCCCGTCGATCTCGACGCCGTCGAGTGGTGCGCGCGCGCCGCCGAGCTCGGCGCCGGCGAGATCCTGCTCAACTCGATGGACGCCGACGGCACGAAGGACGGCTTCGACCTCGAGCTGATCCGCCGCGTCCGTGCGGCCGTGTCGGTGCCCGTCATCGCGAGCGGGGGAGCCGGGCGCGTCGAGCACTTCGCCCCGGCCGTCGAGGCGGGCGCGGACGCGGTGCTCGCCGCGAGCGTCTTCCACTTCCGCGAGCTCACCGTCGGTGAGGTCAAGGACGCCCTGCGGGCAGCCGGCGTGACCGTGCGCTGAGCGTGAGGGCCGGCCGGCTCAGCTGATGCCGAGCTCGGCCTTCTGGAGGGCGGCGATGTCGTCGGCGTCCCCCTCGAACTCGACCCGCGCGACGCTCTTGCGTCCGTACGCGTAGAGGACGAGCTCGGCGGGCGTCCCGCGGAGCACGACGGTGCCGTGCTCGTCCGGGAGCTTGGCGGCGTACCGGCCCTGCCCCTCGCCGATGAGGACGATGCCCGTCGCCGACTTGCGGAACATCAGGCGCGAGGAGCGCTTGAGCGCCGACCACAGCTTGCCCTGCAGCGCCGCGGGCAGCTCGCGCGGCTCCCAGCCGGACTGGGCGCGGCGCACGTCCTCGTGGTGCACGAAGTACTCGATGAGGTTGGTCAGCTCGTCGACCTTCGGGTGCGCCATCGGGTTCCAGACCGGGGCGCCCTTGCGGATGCGCTCGACGAGGGCGGGGTAGTCGCCGTGCGCGATCCGGCGCTGCTCCCTCTCGAGCCGACCCGCGAGGAACGGCACCAGGGTGCCGACGGCGAGGTCGGGCCGGCCCTCACGGATGACGAGGTGCGCCGCCAGGTCGCGGGTGTCCCACCCGCCGCACATCGTCGGCTCGTCGGGGCCGAGCCGGTCGAGCTCGTCGCAGAGCTGGAGGCGTTCGGACTGGGCGTGGCGCGTCATGGCCCCATCCTCTCAGGGTCGCGGGGCGAGTCGAATCCGGTGGCACCCGGCGGTGCGTGGTCCCTAGGGTCGGACGGTGATCGAGCTCGTGCGCCCCACCGTCGACCTGTCGGACTCGTGGTGGGAGATGGTCGACGACTTCGGCGGCGAGACCGTCCACGGCTCGAGCTACCGCTCGAGCGACCGGGAGCTGCTCCGGGACCGCACGGCCTTCGAGGAGTGGGTCGACTGGCTCGGGCGGATGGAGCGCTCCGACGAGGCCCTCCCGGAGGGCCGGGTGCCGTCGTCGAACCGGTGGATCGTCCGTGACGGTCGCGTCGTCGGCACGATCGCCGTGCGCCACGCGCTCACCCCGTCCCTCCTCGTCGAGGGCGGCCACATCGGGTATGCCGTCGCGCCGGCTGTGCGGCGGCAGGGGATCGCCCGCGAGGCGCTGGGACTCGCACTGGGCCTCGCCGCGTCCCGCGGCATCGACCCGGTCCTCGTGACGTGCGACGCGACGAACACGGCGTCCGCGAGGACCATCACCTCGTGCGGGGGCGTCCTGGAGGACGAGCGGGACGGGGTCCTGCGGCACTGGGTCCGGACCGGCGCGCCGGCGCGGCCGATCGGTCCCGGCCCGGTCGAGACGCGTGAGGCCCGGCTCGTGCCCGTCACGTCCGAGGAGGCCGCGGCGATGCGCGCGGGGGAGAGGCGGGCCGGCTGGGCCGAGGGCTACCCGCGCGAGGACGACCTCGATGCAGTCGGGATGATGGCCTCGGGGCCGGACGCGTGGTCACCGCGCCACGTCGTCCGGAGGTCCGACGGGCTCGTCGTCGGCTCGATCGGCTGTTTCGGACCGCCTGACGCGGGCGTCGTCGAGGTCGGCTACGGCCTCGTCCCGCAGGCCCGGGGAGGTGGCCTCATGACCGACGTCCTGTCGGGGATGGTGCGCTCGCTCGAGGCCGCCGGGCTCTCCGTGGTCGCCCACACCGAGCCCGGGAACGTCGCCAGCCACCGCGTGCTCGCCCGCCTCGGGTTCGAGCGGGCCGACGAGCCGAGGGAGCCGGGGGAGCCGGTGCGGCCCCGGGAGGCGGGCGCCGAGTGGCTCTGGGCCAGACGGTCGGATGTCAGAGGTGTCGGTGACGCGTGAGAGGCTGAGGGGTCGACCACAGAGCACGTCACCAGGGGAGCAACACCGTGAACGTCCCGCCCACCTCGACCCTTCGGGAGGGTCTCGCCGTCATCGGTCGGGGCATCAAGGGCCAGCCGCGCTGGTTCTCCCTCGCCGTGGTCGGCAGCGTCGTCTACGGCGTCATGACGAGCCTGACGGCGGCGGCCATCGGCTTCGTCGTGCAGCACGCCATCTCGCCCGCCATCGAGGCCGGCTACGTCACCGCGTCCCAGCTGTGGTTCATCGGCGGTGTCATGGCCGCGGTCGTGCTGACGACGATCATCGGCGTCATCGGCCGCCGCATCGCCGGCGGCGTCGCGATGTACAACCTCGGCGCGATGTACCGCCGCCAGGTCACCCGCCAGTACCTCCGGCTCCCGCTCAGCTGGCACCACAAGCACCCGTCCGGTCAGCTGCTCTCCAACGCGAACGCCGACGTCGAGGCGACGTGGAACATCTTCGCGCCCCTGCCCATGGCCCTCGGTGTCGTCGTCATGCTCGTCTTCGGCATCGTCCAGATGGTCATCGTCGACCCCTGGCTCGCGCTGGTGGGGCTCACCGTCTTCCCGATGCTCTTCCTGGCCAACGTCGCCTTCCAGCGGGCCATGTCGCCGCGGGTCACCCGCGCGCAGCAGCTGCGCGCCGACGTCTCGGAGGTCGCGCACGAGAGCTTCGAGGCGGCCCTCATCGTCAAGTCGCTCGGCCGTGAGGACCACGAGGCCGAGCGCTTCCGCGTCGTCACCCACGAGCTGCGCGACGCCAACATCGAGGTCGGCCGCACCCGCGGCCGGTTCGACCCCGCCATCGAGGCCATCCCGACGATCGGCACGCTCGCCGTGCTCTTCGTCGGCACCCTGCGGGTCAGCAGCGGCCAGATCACGGCCGCCCAGGTCGTCCAGATCGCCTACCTCTTCTCCATCCTCGCCTTCCCCGTCCGTGCGCTCGGGTGGGTCCTCGCCGAGCTGCCGCGGGCCGTCGTCGGGTGGAATCGCGTCTCGGCCGTCCTGGACGCGACGGGCAGCATGACCTTCGGTGACCGGTCGCTGCCCCGAGGCGCCGCGAGCCACCTGCAGGCCGAGCGCCTCGCGTACGCCTACGAGATCGAGTCCGAGACGGGCGAGCCCGACCTCAACCCCGCGGTCGTCGACGTGACGCTCGACGTCGCGCCCGGCGCCACCGTCGCGATCGTCGGGCCCACCGGCAGCGGCAAGTCGACGCTGACCAACCTCGTCATGCGGCTCGTGGACCCCGACTCGGGAGCCGTGCTCGTCGACGGGGTCGACCTGCGCCAGGTTCGCCATGGTGGCGTCAGCGACGTCGCCGCACTCGTCGCGCAGCAGACGTTCATGTTCGACGACAGCGTGCGCGGCAACATCACGCTCGGGGCCGAGCACGACGACGTGAGCGTCTGGCGTGCGCTGCACGTCGCGCAGGGCGCCGGCTTCGTCGAGCGCCTGCCCGACGGTCTCGAGACCCACGTCGGCGAGCGCGGCGCCAGCCTCTCGGGCGGGCAGCGCCAGCGCATCGCCCTGGCCCGCGCCGTCATCCGCGAGCCCCAGCTGCTCGTCCTCGACGACGCCACCTCGGCCGTCGACCCCAGCGTCGAGCAGGCCATCCTCGCCCGACTGCGTGAGGCGAGCTCGGGCACGACCGTCCTCGTCGTCGCCTACCGCATGGCCACGATCCTGCTCGCCGACGAGGTCGTCTACATGGAGGGCGGACGCGTCGTCGACCACGGCTCCCACGAGCAGCTGCTCGGCCGGTGCGTCGGCTACGAGAGGCTCGTCACGGCATACGCCCGCGAGGCGGCAGAGCGCGAGGCCATCGCGGCCGCAGAGGAGCTCGACGACCACGGCCGTGGCGCCGACGCGGCCGAGGAGGTCTCCCGATGAGCATGCGGTCCCATGTCCTCGTCGAGCACCACGGTGTCGCCACGGGCAAGGAGATGACGACGGCGCAGACGCTGCGTCGGGGTGTCGAGCTCTCACCCGAGCTGCGCAGGGGCATCTGGGTCACGGTGCTGCTCGCCGTGCTCTCGACCCTCGGCCGGGTGCTCGTGCCCTTCGTCGTCCAGCGCATCACCGACAACGGCATCCTCGCCGAGGGAGGCCCCGACACCCAGGTCGTCGCCGTCTACATCGGCATCGCCCTCGTCGGCGTCGCCGTGACGGCGGTGTCCGCCTACTTCGTCAACATCCGCCTCTTCCGGTCCTCCGAGAACGGCCTGGCGACGTTGCGCCTCAAGGCGTTCCGTCACATCCATGACCTCGCGATGCTCACCCAGAACACCGAGCGCCGCGGGTCGCTCGTCTCCCGCGTGACCTCCGACGTCGACACGATCTCGATGTTCGTGCAGTTCGGCGGGCTCATGCTCCTCATCAACATCGCGCAGATCACGCTCGCGACGGTCCTCATGGTCGTCTACAGCCCGCTGCTCGGCCTCGTCGTGTGGCTCTGCTTCGTGCCGCTCTTCGTCATCATCCGCAAGTTCCAGGGCATCGTCGGGCGCGCGTACACCACGGTCCGCGAGCGGGTCGGCGACATGCTGGGCGCCATCTCCGAGGCCGTGGTCGGGGCCCAGGCCATCCGCGCCTACGGCGTCGAGGACCGCACGGCCGAGCGCATCGACGCCGCGGTCGAGGCCCACCGCAAGGCCGCCATCGGCGCGCAGGCCCGCTCGGTCGTGGCCTTCACGTCCGGCCAGCTCGTCTCCGGGCTGACCACGGCCGTCGTCCTCGTCGTGGGCACCGTGCTGGCCGCGCGCGGCAGCCTGACGCTCGGTGAGCTGCTCGCCTTCCTCTTCCTCGTCAACCTCTTCACCCAGCCGGTGCAGCAGGCGACCGAGATCCTCAACGAGATGCAGAACGCCGTCGCCGGCTGGCGCCGGGTCATCGGCATCATCGACACCCCGGCCGACGTCTCCGACCCCGGCGACGAAGGCGTGACGCTGCCCCGCGGACCGATCACCGTCCAGTTCAACGAGGTCGGGTTCGCCTACCCCGGTGGGGCTCCCGTGCTCCACGACATCGACCTCACCATCGCGCCGCGCAGCCGCGTCGCGATCGTCGGCGAGACCGGCTCGGGCAAGTCGACCCTCGCCAAGCTGCTCACGCGGCTCATGGACTCCAGCAGCGGCCAGGTCCTCCTCGACGGTGTCGACCTGCGCACGATCCGCTTCTCGTCCCTGCGGTCGCGCGTGGTGCTCGTGCCGCAGGAGGGGTTCCTCTTCGACGGCACCCTGCTCGACAACATCCGCTTCGGGCGGCCCCAGGCGAGCGAGCAGGACGTACGGCTCACCCTCACCGAGCTCGGCCTCGACCCGTGGGTCTCGACCCTGCCGCTCGGGCTGGCCACCGACGTGGGCCAGCGCGGCGAGTCGCTCTCGGCCGGCGAGCGGCAGCTGGTGGCCCTGGCTCGCGCCTACCTCGCCGACCCCGACCTGCTCGTCCTCGACGAGGCGACGTCCGCCGTCGACCCGAGCACGGAGGTGCGCATCCAGCGCGCCCTCGACTCGCTGACCCGTGGCCGCACGTCCATCGCGATCGCGCACCGGCTCTCGACGGCCCAGGCCGCCGACGAGGTGATCGTCGTCGACGCCGGGCGCATCGTCGAGCGCGGCCACCACACGGAGCTCGTCCGCCTCGGAGGCGTCTACTCCAAGCTCCACGAGTCGTGGGTCGCCCAGCAGCAGGCGGTCTGACCGCTCCTACGCGCTGAGCCGCTCCACGAGCGAGGCGATGGTCGAGGCCACGTCGTCCGGCTCGGTGACGAAGCACAGGTGCGACCCCTCGAGGTCGGCGACGGGCCAGCCGTGGCGCTCGGCGAAGGCCCGCTCGTCCCCGTACGTGTCGCCGAAGGCGAGGTATGCGTTGGGCCCGTCGACCCATCCGGGAGGCGCCGTCACCTCGGTGTCGAAGTAGGCCAGCGGCAGGCGCGGGCAGACCGAGTCGACGGCGTCGAGACGGTCCGCGGGCAGCGCCTCCTCGAGGTCGGTCCGCGGCCACCACCGGGTCCACGGCGGGAGCAGCCCCTCGGCGTCGGCGAGCGTCGCCAGCCAGGAGCGGAACGGGGCCGCAGCGAGAGCGCACGACCCGTCGGCCGGCGGCAGCGCTGCGTCCATGAACACGACCGGAGGCGGTGCGTCGCCGGCCGCGCGGACGAGCGGTGCGAGGTAGCCGGCGTTGCTGTGGGCGACGAGGACCGTGCCGGGACCGACGAGGCGCAGCCAGCGCGTGACGAGGTCGACGGCCCCCTCGCCCCGGTTGAGTCGTGCTGGGGCGACGGAGGCCTCGAGGCGGTGGCGACCGAGGGCGTCGCGCAGGCCGTCGTGGACCGAGCCCGGCAGGAGCGGGCTCGGGAGCAGGAGCACGGCCCGGGTCGCTCGGTCGGTCACCACCCGCCGATCGTAGGTCCGGGCGGTCCGGTTCGGCCCGGGGCCGGACCGGGACCGGGCCGGAAGGCTGACGGGTGGCCCGGCACAATGGGTGGGTGACCGACGCCCTCGACCCGATCCCCGACCCCACGACGCTCGACCCGCAGATCGCCGAGCTGCTCAAGCGTGACGAGCACGGCCTCGTCGCCGCGGTCGTGCAGCAGCACGACACGGGAGACGTGCTCATGGTCGGCTGGATGGACGACGAGGCCCTGCGTCGCACACTCGGGGAGGGCCGCGTGACCTTCTGGTCCCGCAGCCGGCAGGAGTACTGGCGCAAGGGCGACACGAGCGGCCACGTGCAGTGGGTCAAGGGCGTGCGCCTCGACTGCGACGGGGACGCCCTCCTCGTGACCGTCGACCAGGTCGGCGCGGCCTGCCACACCGGGGACCGCACGTGCTTCGACGCGCGGGTCCTCCCCGCCACCGTCGGCGAACCGACCCCCACCGCCTGACCCCCCACCGCCTGACGCCACCGCCTGACCCCACCGCCACAGCCAGACCCCCCACGTCGAGTGAGCGCTCCGTCCCACTCGAGTGAGCGCTCCGTCCCGCCGGCTCCGGAGGTGGCGCTCGCTCGTCGGTGGTTACGCGCAGCGTCCGTGGCTGCGCGCTCGCTCGAGGTGGGTTCGCGAGCGGGGGTGGTGCTCGACGGGTGAGGCGGGGACACGGCATACCACCGCGTGGGCCAGAATGGCTCGGTGCCCGACTCGAACACCTCGCTCGCCGCCGCGCCCGCGCCACACGCCGACCTCGCGTGGGGCCGCACGTGGCCGAGCCTCGAGGTCTTCACCGAGCTCGCCCTCGAGCACCGACGTGTCATCCCCGTCGTGCGGCGGGTGCTCGCCGATGCGGAGACGCCGGTGGGCGTGTACCGCAAGCTCGCCAAGGACGCCCCGGGCACCTTCCTGCTCGAGTCGGCGGAGCACGGCGGAGTGTGGTCGCGCTACTCGATCGTCGGCGCCCGGAGCGCCGCGACGCTGACGGAGAAGGACGGCCGCGTCCACTGGATCGGCGAGCCGCCGGTCGGGCTCCCCACCGACGGCGACCCGACCGCAGCGGTCCGCGACACCGTCGCCGCCCTCGCCACGCCCCGGACGCCCGGTCTGCCGCCCCTGACGGGGGGCCTCGTGGGCGCCATCACCTACGACGCCGTCCGGCGCTGGGAGAAGGTGCCCGACGGCGGTCGCGACGAGCTCGACCTGCCGGAGGTGGCGATGATGCTCGCCACCGACCTCGCCGTCTTCGACCACAGCGACGGGTCCCTGCTGCTCATCGCCAACGCCGTCAACCACGACGCGACTGACGAGCGCATCGAGGACGCGTGGGCCGACGCCGTCAGCCGCCTCGACCGGATGACCGACGAGCTCGCGGCCCCCGCGCCGAGCACCGTGGCCACGATCGAGCCCACCCCGAGCAACCCGACGAGCAGCCACACGCAGACCGAGTACGAGGAGATGGTCGAGGAGGCCAAGGAGGCGATCCGCGCCGGCGAGGCCTTCCAGATCGTCGTCTCGCAGCGCTTCACCGTGCCCTGCCGCGCCGACGCCCTCGACGTGTACCGCGCCCTGCGGGTCAGCAACCCCAGCCCCTACATGTACCTCCTGCGGCTGCCCCACCCGGATGGCACGGCCTACGACATCGTCGGCTCGAGCCCCGAGGCCCTCATCAAGGTGACCGGGCGCCAGGCCATCACGCACCCGATCGCCGGGTCGCGCCCGCGTGGCAAGAGCCCCGACCACGACGCGCACCTCGCCGAGGAGCTGCTCGGCGACGCGAAGGAGCGCGCCGAGCACCTCATGCTCGTCGACCTCGCCCGCAACGACCTCCAGCGCATCTGCCGCGCCGGCACCGTCGACACCGTCGACTTCATGGCGATCCGGCGCTACAGCCACATCATGCACATCGAGTCGACGGTCGTGGGTGACCTCCGCGACGACCAGAGCGCCTACGACGCGCTCGTCGCCACGTTCCCCGCCGGGACCCTGAGCGGGGCGCCGAAGCCGCGGGCCATGGCGCTCATCGACGCCTACGAGGGGCTGCGCCGCGGCCTCTACGGCGGCGTCGTCGGCTACCTCGACTTCGCCGGCGACCTCGACATGGCCATCGCGATCCGCACCGCCCTCATCAAGGACGGGCTCGCGCACGTCCAGGCCGGCGCCGGCATCGTCGCCGACTCGGTGCCGCACCTCGAGTACGAGGAGACGGTCAACAAGGCCGCCGCCGCCCTGCGCGCCGTGGCCGCCGCCGCGGGCCTGCGACCCCTGGGGGAGCACCGCCCATGACCTCCGGCAGCCCGTCCGGCACCTCGTCCGGCACCCCGTCCGACACCCGGCCCGTCGCGCTCGACAAGAAGCGCGCGGCCCTCGTCGTCCTCGTGCCCGCGGCCCTGCTGCTCGGCCTCACGACGCGCACGTGGGCCAGTGGTGAGTCCAAGGACGTCCTCAGCCAGGCGGTCACCGACGTGACCGGCGGCACCGCGGCACCGGGCGTCGTCGGCCTGACGGTCGTCTGCGTCGTCGCGCTGCTCGGCCTCATGACGGGCGGTCGGGTCATCCGCGCCGTCGCCGCCGCCGTCATCGTGCTCGCCTCGCTCGGGGCGCTGGGGATGACGCTCCTCGTGGCCCTGCGCCCCGTCGACACCGTGGCCGACGCCGTCGCCCGCGAGCTCGCCCGCACGACGGCGCCGGCCGCCACCGGGGCGAGCACCGTCTGGGTCTGGCTCGCCGTCGCCGCGGCGGTCCTGCTGGTCCTCGGCTCCGTGCTCGCCGCCGTGTCGAGCCGCACGTGGGCCGGCCTCTCCGGTCGCTACGAGCGGGGCGACAAGCCCACGAGCGGGCCCCGGGGAGAGGTCCGCACGACGTGGGACGAGCTGTCCGAGGGCCGGGACCCGACCCTGCGCGACGCCCCCGACGAGACCTGACAGAATGAACGTCGTCGGCCCGCACGAGAGTGGAGCCGACCGGACCAGAGAGGACGCCATGGAAGAGCAGCACGAGGACCACGGTCACAGCACCGCCGCCTGGACCGGGGTCGGGATCATCCTGCTCGGCACGGCCATCGCGTCCGTGGCCGTCGTCATCCCCAGCCTGTTGCTCGGCATCATCGGTGCCGCCGTCATCGTCGCCGGGGTCGCAGCGGGCAAGACGATGTCCATGGCCGGCTACGGCAGCAACGGCCACCACGCGCAGGCGGGCTCGATCGTCGACGCCCCCGACGAGGCGGGCGCCGACACCATCGGCAAGAGCTGAGAGCAGTGCCGACGGTTCTCGACGGGATCATCAGCGGCGTCCGCGAGGATCTCGGGCGCCGTCGTGCCGCGCTGTCGCTCCCGGACCTCGAGGCGCGCCTCGCCTCGGTCCCTCCGGCGCTCGACCCGATGCCGGGCATCCGCTCCGCCGAGGGTGTCGCCGTCATCGCCGAGGTCAAGCGGTCCAGCCCCAGCAAGGGTGCGCTCGCCGAGATCCCCGAGCCCGGCCTGCTCGCGCGGTCGTATGCCGCCGGGGGAGCGAGCGCCATCAGCGTGCTCACCGAGGAGCGCCGGTTCTCCGGCAGCCTCGCCGATCTCGACGAGGTGCGCGCGGCGGTCCGGACCCCCCTGCTGCGCAAGGACTTCATGGTCGACGCCTACCAGGTGACCGAGGCCCGGGCCCACGGCGCCGACCTCATCCTCCTCATCGTCGCGGCTCTCGACGACGCGCTCATGCGTGACCTGCACGACCAGGCCCGCGAGCTCGGCATGACCGCGCTCGTCGAGGTCCACGACGCCGCCGAGCTGGACCGGGCCCTCGCGCTCGACCCCGCGCTCGTCGGCGTCAACGCCCGCAACCTCAAGACCCTCGAGGTCGACCCCCGCACCGTGACCGATCTGCTGCCCCGCGTGCCCGAGAGCGTCGTCGGCGTGGCCGAGTCCGGAGTCGGTGGCCCCGAGGACGTCGCCGTCTACGTGCGCGCCGGAGCCGGCGCCGTGCTCGTCGGCGAGGCCCTCGTCAAGGACGGCGCCCCCGAGGCCGCGATCCGCGGCTTCATCGACGCCGCGACCGCGGTCCGGGCCACGGCCCGCCCCGGCGCGGCAGGAGAGTGAGCATGACCACGACATCCAACGTGCCGGCATACGGCCGCTTCGGGGGCTTCGGCGGACGCTACGTCCCCGAAGCGCTCATCCCCGCCCTCGAGCAGCTCGAGGAGGTCTGGCGCAAGGCCGTCGTCGACCCGGAGTTCGTCGGCGAGCTCGAGCGCCTCCAGCGCACCTACACGGGACGGCCGAGCATCATCACCGAGGTGCCGCGCTTCGCCGAGCACTGCGGCGGAGCCCGCGTCATCCTCAAGCGCGAGGACCTCAACCACACCGGCTCGCACAAGATCAACAACGTGCTCGGCCAGGCGCTGCTGACCAAGCGGATGGGCAAGACCCGCGTCATCGCCGAGACCGGCGCGGGCCAGCACGGCGTCGCGACGGCGACCGCGGCGGCCCTGCTCGGTCTCGAGTGCGTCGTCTACATGGGCCGCAAGGACACCGAGCGCCAGGCACTCAACGTCGCCCGGATGCGCCTGCTCGGCGCCGAGGTCGTCCCGGTCGACAACGGCAGCAAGACGCTCAAGGACGCCGTCAACGAGGCGTTCCGCGACTGGGTCGCCAACGTGTCGACGACGCACTACGTCCTCGGCACGGTGACCGGGCCGCACCCCTTCCCGGAGATGGTCCGCGACTTCCACCGCGTCATCGGGGTCGAGGCGCGCCAGCAGGTCCTCGACCTCGTCGGTCGACTGCCCGACGCCGTCCTCGCCTGCGTCGGCGGCGGCTCCAACGCGATGGGGATCTTCCACCGCTTCATCGACGACCGCGCCGTCCGGCTGATCGGCTTCGAGGCGGGTGGCGAGGGCGTCGAGTCCGGCAAGCACGCCGCGCGCTTCTCGGCCGGCATCCCCGGCGTGCTCCACGGCGCCTTCACCTACGTCATGCAGGACGAGGACGGCCAGACCGTCGAGTCGCACAGCGTCTCGGCCGGTCTCGACTACCCCAGCGTCGGTCCGGAGCACGCCCACCTGCTCGAGTCGGGGCGGGCCGAGTACCGCCCCGTCACCGACGTCGAGGCGATGGAGGCGTTCTCGCTGCTCTCGCGCACCGAGGGCATCCTCCCCGCCATCGAGAGCGCCCACGCGCTCGCCGGCGCGATGAAGGTCGGACGCGAGCTCGGCCCCGACGCCGTGCTGCTCGTCAACCTCTCGGGCCGCGGCGACAAGGACGTCCACACGGCCGCCGAGTGGTTCGGCCTCATCGGCGACGACGGGTCGGCGCGCCTGCCCGACGACGACGGCGCCAAGGGCATGGGAGTGCAGCAGTGAGCGTCGCCACGATCATCGAGAAGTGCCGCGCCGACGACCGCGCCGCGCTCATCGGCTACCTCCCCGTCGGTTTCCCGTCGGTCAAGGGGTCGATCGCCGCGATGAAGGTCCTCGTCGACTCCGGCGTCGACATCGTCGAGATCGGGGTGCCCTACAGCGACCCCGTGATGGACGGCCCCGTCATCCAGGACGCCGCCGTGCGTGCCCTGGCCGCCGGGGTGCACCTGACCGACATCTTCACCGCGGCCCGTGAGGTCTCGGCCGCCGGCGCCGGTGCGCTCGTCATGACGTACTGGAACCCCGTCCTGCGCTACGGCGTCGAGCGCTTCGCCGCCGACCTCGCGGCGGCCGGGGGAGCCGGGCTCATCACGCCCGACCTCATCCCCGACGAGGCCGGCGACTGGATCGCTGCCGCCGACGCCCACGACCTCGACAAGGTCTTCCTCGTCGCGCCCAGCTCGACGCCCGAGCGCCTCGAGGCCGTGACCGCCCAGTGCCGCGGCTTCGTCTACGCGACCGCCGTCATGGGCGTCACGGGCGCGCGCGCCAGCGTCGGCGAGGCCGCCGACGCGCTCGTCTCCCGCACCCGCGAGCACACCGACCTGCCCGTCTGCGTCGGGCTCGGCGTCTCCACCGGCGACCAGGCCGCGCAGGTGGGCCGCTACGCCGACGGCGTCATCGTCGGCTCGGCGCTCGTGCGCTGCCTCACCGAGGCCGACTCCGAGGAGCAGGGTCTCGAGGCGCTCGGCGCCCTGGCCCGTGAGCTCGCCGACGGAGTCCGTCGGGGCCGGTCATGAGCGTGCTCGCGGGCGTCCCCGCCGCACTGGGCGCCGCCCTGCCCGCCGACATCCCGTCGCCGAGCGTCGGGGTCTGGCACCTCGGCCCGCTGCCGATCCGCGGCTATGCCATGTGCATCCTCGCCGGCATCGTCGTCGCGGTCTGGCTGACGCAGAAGCGTCTCGAGGCCCGTGGTCACCGCAAGGGCATCGCCATCGACATCTCGGCGTGGGCGGTGCCGTTCGGCATCGTCGGCGGACGGATCTACCACCTCATCACGACGCCGCAGCCGTACTTCGGCGAGAACGGCGACCCGTGGAAGGCGTTCGCCATCTACGAGGGCGGGCTCGGCATCTGGGGCGCCGTGGCGCTCGGCGCCGTCGGCGCGTGGATCGGCTGCCGCAAGAACGGCGTCGCCTTCCGTGACTTCGTCGACGCGGCGGCTCCCGGTCTCGCGATCGCCCAGGCGATGGGCCGTTTCGGCAACTGGTTCAACAACGAGATCTACGGAGCGCCCACCGACCTGCCGTGGAGGCTGCGCATCTACGAGTGGGACACCTCGCTCGGTCGCGCCGTCGTCGACGCGCAGGGCAACCCGGTCGTCAAGGGCTACTTCCAGCCCACCTTCCTCTACGAGGCCCTCTGGTGCCTGCTGCTCGCGGCCTTCCTCATCTGGCTCGGCCACCACCGCCGGCTCAAGGCGGGCCAGGTCTTCGCGGCCTACGTCATGGGCTACCCGATCGGCCGCATCGTGATCGAGAACATGCGCACCGACTCGGCCAACCTCATCCTCGGGCAGCGCGTCAACACGTGGGTCTCGATCCTCGTCTTCCTCCTCGGCGTCTACCTGTGGCGGCACTTCGGCCGGATGGAGCAGCCCCCCGGCCCGACCGCTCCGGACGACCCGGCCCTCGCCGAGGGCAGTGACCAGCCCGACCACGGCGACGAGCGGGCCGAGCAGGGTGAGCAGGCCACCGAGGCGGGCGAGCGCCCGGACGCCGACGGCTCCGAAGATCCTTCGGCGGAGACCCTCGCCGACCGGCCGAACGACACCGCGGACACCGCGTCGAAGGTGGACCGTCCGGCGCAGTGCTGATGCGGTCTGCGTCACGTCCCGACCGTGGACGTGAGCACGACGTCTCACGATTCGGAATCCGCCGTATCAACAGGTAGGACGAGCGGTCCCTCCGATATCGTCGTCAGCAACGCCTGTGGCCAGTGCCGTCCACATGCCCTCAGTCATGTCGCGTGGCCCCGTCGCGGTCGCCCGCCTGGGACCCAGCAGAAGGACGGTGAAGATGCCGCCGCACACCCGCACCCGTGCCCTCTTCAGTGCACACCCGGAGAACTCCGGTCTCTACCGACGCGAGTTCGAGCACGACGCCTGCGGCGTCGCCCTCATCGCGACGATGCGGGGGACGGCAGGTCACGACATCGTCGACCACGCCCTCACGGCGCTGCGCAACCTCGACCACCGTGGCGCCACGGGCGCCGACCCGCTCGTCGGTGACGGCGCGGGCATCCTGACGCAGGTCCCCGACGAGTTCTTCCGGGCGAGCGTCCCCTTCACGCTCCCCAACAGCGGGGCGTATGCCGCCGGCATCGCCTTCCTGCCCCAGAACCCCATCGAGCGGGCGGCGGCCAAGGCCCGCATCGAGGAGATCGCGGTCGCCGAGAACCTCAAGGTGCTCGGCTGGCGCGAGGTCCCCGTCGAGGCCGACCTCGTCGGCACGGTCGCACGCGACTGCATGCCGTTCTTCGAGCAGCTCTTCGTCAGCAGCTCGATCGGTCGCCAGGTGGCCCTCGGTCTCGACCGGCTCGCCTTCTGCCTGCGCAAGCGTGCCGAGCACGAGGTCGACGTCTACTTCGCCTCGCTCAGCTCGCGCACCATCGTCTACAAGGGCATGCTGACGACCGGCCAGCTCGAGCCGTTCTTCCCCGACCTGTCCGACCCGCGGTTCAAGAGCGAGCTCGCGCTCGTGCACTCGCGCTTCTCGACCAACACGTTCCCGTCGTGGCCCCTCGCGCACCCGTACCGGTTCATCGCGCACAACGGCGAGATCAACACCGTCAAGGGCAACCGCAACTGGATGCACGCCCGGGAGAGCCTCCTGACGTCCGACATCATCCCGGGCGACCTCGAGCGGATCTTCCCGGTCTGCACGCCGGAGGCGTCCGACTCGGCGAGCTTCGACGAGGTGCTCGAGCTGCTCCACCTCGGTGGCCGCTCGCTCCCGCACGCCGTGCTCATGATGATCCCCGAGGCGTGGGAGAACCACGCCACGATGGACCCCGCCCGCAAGGCGTTCTACGAGTTCCACTCGACCTTCATGGAGCCGTGGGACGGGCCGGCCAACGTCTGCTTCAGCGACGGCACGCTCGTCGGCGCGGTCCTCGACCGCAACGGCCTGCGCCCCGGCCGCTACACCGTCACCGACGACGGCCTCGTCGTGCTGGCGTCGGAGTCCGGCGTGCTCGAGCTCGACCCCGAGACGATCGTCCAGCGGGGCCGGCTGCAGCCCGGCAAGATGTTCCTCGTCGACACCGAGCACGGGAGGATCGTCAGCGACGAGGAGATCAAGAGCCAGCTCGCCGCCGCCAAGCCGTATGCCGAGTGGCTGCACGCGGGCCTCATCCGTCTCGAGGACCTCCCGGAGCGCGAGCACATCGTGCACACCGCGGCCTCGGTCGCGCGACGTCAGCAGACGTTCGGCTACACCGCCGAGGAGCTGCGCATCCTGCTGACGCCGATGGCCCGCTCGGGCGGCGAGGCGCTCGGCTCGATGGGCACCGACACGCCCATCGCCGTCCTGTCGTCGCGGCCGCGGCTGCTCTTCGACTACTTCACCCAGCTCTTCGCGCAGGTCACCAACCCGCCGCTCGACGCGATCCGCGAGGAGCTCGTCACCTCCCTCGGCACCTACATGGGCCCCGAGGGCAACGCGCTGTCGGCCACGCCGTCGCACGCCCGCCAGCTCGTCCTCGACTTCCCCGTCATCGACAACGACGAGCTCGCCAAGATCGTGCACATCAACGCCGACGGCGACCTGCCCGGCTACGCCACGCACGTCGTCCGCGGCCTCTACGACGTCACCGGGGGAGCGGCCGCCATGCGCGACCGCCTCGAGGAGATCTTCGCCGAGGTCTCGCAGGCGATCCGCCGCGGAGCCCGCTTCGTCGTGCTCTCGGACCGTGACTCGGGCCGTGACCTCGCGCCCATCCCGTCGCTGCTGCTCACGGCCGCCGTGCACCACCACCTCATCCGCGAGAAGACCCGCACCCAGGTGGGCCTGCTCGTCGAGGCGGGCGACGTGCGCGAGGTGCACCACGTGGCCCTGCTCATCGGCTTCGGCGCCGCTGCCGTCAACCCGTACCTCGCCATGGAGACCGTCGAGGACCTCGTCCGGGCCGGCGAGATCGAGGGCGTCACGGCCGAGAAGGCCGTCGCCAACCTCATCAAGGCACTCGGCAAGGGCGTCCTCAAGGTCATGTCCAAGATGGGCATCTCGACCGTCGCCTCCTACCGCGGGGCGCAGGTCTTCGAAGCCATCGGCCTGGCGCAGCCGCTCGTCGACCGCTACTTCACCGGCACGGTCAGCCAGCTCGGCGGCGTCGGTCTCGACGTCATCGCCCGCGAGACGGCCGAGCGCCACGCCCGGGCCTACCCGCCGGACGGCGTCCACCAGCCGCACCGCACCCTCGAGGTCGGTGGCGAGTACCAGTGGCGACGCGAGGGCGAGCCGCACCTCTTCGACCCCGAGACGGTCTTCCGCCTCCAGCACTCGACGCGCCAGCGTCGCTACGACATCTTCAAGCAGTACACCGGGCGCATCGACGACCAGACGTCGCGCCTCATGACGCTGCGCGGTCTCATGGGCTTCCGGCCGACCGGGGTCACCGGGCGCCTTCCCGTGCCGATCGAGGAGGTCGAGCCGGTCAGCGAGATCGTCAAGAGGTTCAACACCGGCGCGATGAGCTACGGCTCGATCTCCAAGGAGGCGCACGAGACCCTCGCTGTAGCGATGAACCACCTCGGCGGTCGCTCCAACACCGGCGAGGGCGGCGAGGACATCGACCGCCTGCTCGACCCCGAGCGCCGCTCGGCCGTCAAGCAGGTCGCGTCCGGACGCTTCGGTGTGACGAGCCTCTACCTCACCCACTCCGACGACATCCAGATCAAAATGGCCCAGGGCGCCAAGCCCGGCGAGGGCGGACAGCTGCCCGGCCACAAGGTCTACCCGTGGGTGGCCAAGACGAGGCACTCGACGCCGGGCGTGGGCCTCATCTCGCCGCCTCCGCACCACGACATCTACTCGATCGAGGACCTGGCGCAGCTCATCCACGACCTCAAGAACGCCAACCCGGCGGCCCGCATCCACGTCAAGCTCGTCTCCGAGATCGGCGTGGGCACCGTGGCGGCGGGCGTGTCCAAGGCGCACGCCGACGTCGTGCTCATCTCCGGCCACGACGGCGGCACGGGCGCCTCGCCACTCACCTCGCTCAAGCACGCCGGTGCGCCGTGGGAGCTCGGCCTCGCCGAGGCCCAGCAGACCCTCGTGCTCAACGGCTTGCGCGACCGCATCGTCGTCCAGGTCGACGGGCAGCTCAAGACCGGTCGCGACGTCGTCGTGGCCGCGCTGCTCGGCGCCGAGGAGTTCGGCTTCGCCACCGCGCCGCTCGTCGTCTCGGGCTGCATCATGATGCGCGTCTGCCACCTCGACACCTGTCCGGTCGGCATCGCGACCCAGAACCCCGAGCTGCGTTCGCGCTTCTCCGGCAAGCCGGAGTTCGTCGAGACCTTCTTCGAGTACATCGCCGAGGAGGTGCGAGAGCACCTCGCCTCGCTCGGCTTCCGCTCGATCGAGGAGGCCGTCGGCCAGGTCGGCAGCCTCGACCTCGACAAGGCCATCGCGCACTGGAAGGCGTCGGGTCTCGACCTGAGCCCGATCCTCGCCGTCGCCGACAACCCGACCGGTGGCACGCTCCACCAGTCGGCCACGCAGGACCACGGCCTCGACAAGGCCCTCGACAACGAGCTGCTGAGCCGCGCCCTGTCGGCCATCGAGACCGGTGAGCCGGTGCGCACCGAGATCGCCGTCCGCAACGTCAACCGCACGGTCGGCACCATGCTCGGGCACCACGTCACCAAGGCGCACCCGCACGGTCTCGCCGACAACACGATCGAGCTGACGATGACCGGCTCCGGTGGGCAGTCCTTCGGGGCCTTCCTGCCGGCGGGGGTCACGATGCAGCTCTTCGGTGACGCCAACGACTACGTCGGCAAGGGCCTCTCCGGTGGTCGCGTCGCCGTCCGGCCGCACCGTGACGCCTCGCTCGTGGCCGAGCAGAACGTCATCGGCGGCAACGTCATCGCCTACGGCGCGACGACAGGCCAGCTCTTCCTGCGTGGCATCGTCGGCGAGCGCTTCTGCGTGCGCAACTCCGGCGCGCACGCGGTCGTCGAGGGCGTCGGTGACCACGGCTGCGAGTACATGACGGGTGGCACGGCCGTCGTGCTCGGTCGGACCGGTCGCAACTTCGCGGCCGGCATGTCCGGCGGCGTCGCCTACGTCCTCGACCTCGACGCCGATCTCGTCAACCGCGAGATGGTCGACCTCCTGCCATTGCGACCCGACGACGAGAAGCCGCTCCGCGAGCTGCTCGAGGGACACGTCAGGTGGACCGAGTCGCCGGTCGCGCAAGCCCTGCTCGACGACTGGGCGGACGCCCGCGAGCGCTTCACGCTCGTGCTGCCGCGCGACTACCAGCGTGTCCTCGACGTCCGGGCCGAGGCGGAGGCGCAAGGCCTCGACCTCGACGGACCCGAAGTGTGGAACCGGATCATGGAGGCTTCCCGTGGCTGACCCCCAAGGCTTTCTCACCACCCGAGAGCGCGAGCTCCCGGCCCGCCGCCCCGTCCCCGTGCGCATCCGGGACTGGAAGGAGGTCTACGAGGAGCAGGAGCTCGGGCAGCTCCAGCGCCAGGCCGGGCGCTGCATGGACTGCGGCATCCCGTTCTGCCACTCCGGCTGCCCGCTCGGCAACCTCATCCCCGAGTGGAACAACTTCGCCTGGCGCGGTGACTGGTCCGACGCCATCGAGCGGCTCCACGCGACGAACAACTTCCCGGAGTTCACCGGACGTCTCTGCCCGGCGCCCTGCGAGACCGCGTGCGTGCTCGGCATCAACCAGCCTGCCGTGACGATCAAGCAGGTCGAGGTGACGACGATCGAGCGTGCCTTCGACGAGGGTCTCGTCACGCCGCTCCCGCCCGAGCGGCTCTCGGGCAAGACGGTCGCCGTCGTCGGGTCGGGCCCCGCCGGCCTCGCCGCGGCCCAGCAGCTGACGCGCGCGGGCCACACCGTCGCCGTCTTCGAGCGAGCCGACAAGCCGGGCGGGCTGCTGCGCTACGGCATCCCCGAGTTCAAGATGGAGAAGTCGGTCCTCGACCGGCGACTCGACCAGATGACGGCCGAGGGCACCCGTTTCCGCAACGGGATGAACGTCGGCGTCGACATCACGGGCCGACAGCTCCGCGACCGCTACGACGCCGTCGTGCTCGCCCTCGGGGCCACGGTCCCGCGCGACCTCGACGTGCCGGGCCGTCAGCTCGGAGGCATCCACCAGGCGATGGACTACCTCCCGCAGGGCAACCGGGCCGCGCTCGGCGAGCAGGTCGAGGGCCAGATCCTCGCCACCGACAAGCACGTCATCGTCATCGGCGGCGGTGACACCGGCGCCGACTGCATCGGCACCGCGCACCGCCAGGGCGCGGCGTCCGTCACGAGCCTCGAGATCATGCCGCAGCCGGGGGAGGACCGCCCGGGCAACCAGCCGTGGCCGACCTACCCGATGCTCTACCGCGTCGCGAGCGCCCACGAGGAGGGGGGCGAGCGCCTCTACGCCGTCAGCACGACGGAGTTCGTCGGTGACGACGACGGCAACGTCTCGGCGCTGCGCCTGACGGAGGTCGAGTTCGTCGACGGCCGCCCGACCTCCAAGCCCGGCACCGAGCGCGAGATCCCGGCGCAGCTGGTCCTCTTCGCGATGGGCTTCCTCGGTCCGCAGGGCCCGGGTGTCGTCGAGCAGCTCGGCGTCGCCCTCGACGAGCGCAGCAACGTCCAGCGGGACAAGAACTTCATGAGCTCGGTCCCCGGCGTCTTCGTCGCCGGCGACGCCGGTCGTGGCCAGTCGCTCATCGTCTGGGCCATCGCCGAGGGCCGCGCCGCGGCCGCCGGCGTCGACGCGTGGCTCACCGGGTCCAGCTCGCTCCCGCGTCCGATCGGCCCGAGCGACCGCCCGGTCACCGTCTGACCACCGGCCGGCATCCGGCCACCCCGCCGCATCCCGGCGTATGCCGTGTCGCCACCTCGGCGACACGGCATACGCTCATGATCACCCTGAGCCACAACGGAGCCCGCGCCGACGACGCCGCGGGGCGTCCACAGGACGAACCCGTGTGGTGACCCACGTCACAGCACCCATAAGGTTGAAGCATGCGTCGCGCCAAGATCGTCTGCACGATCGGACCCAAGACCTCATCACCCACCCAGCTCCGCGCCCTCGTCGACGCCGGCATGGACGTCGCCCGCCTCAACCTCTCCCACGGTGACCACTCCGTGCACGAGCAGGTCTACCGCGACGTCCGCGCCGCCAGCGACGCGTCCGGCCGAGCCGTCGGCATCCTCGTCGACCTCCAGGGCCCCAAGATCCGCACCGGTCGCTTCTCCGGCGGTCCGGTCACGCTGAGCCCCGGCCAGCGCTTCACCATCACGACCCGCGCGGTCGACGGCGACGACACGATCGTCGGGACCACCTACGACGGGCTGCCCGGTGACGTGACTCCCGGCGACGTCCTGCTCATCGACGACGGCAAGGTCATGCTCCGCGCGGTCGAGGTCACCGACACCGACGTGCTCACCGAGACGGTCATCGGCGGCCAGGTCAGCAACAACAAGGGCATCAATTTGCCGGGTGTCGCCGTCAGCGTGCCGGCCCTGTCCGACAAGGACCGCGAGGACCTCCGTTTCGCCATGCGCCTCGGTGTCGACATGATCGCGCTGTCGTTCGTCCGCTCGGCCGACGACATCGACGACGTGCACGCGATCATGGACGAGTTCGGCGAGCGCATCCCCGTCATCGCCAAGATCGAGAAGCCGCAGGCCGTCGACAACCTCGAGGGCATCATCGCGGCGTTCGACGGCATCATGGTCGCCCGCGGCGACCTCGGCGTCGAGATGCCCCTCGAGGACGTCCCGCTCGTGCAGAAGCGCGCCATCGAGCTGGCCCGCCGCGAGGCCAAGCCGGTCATCGTCGCCACGCAGGTGCTCGAGTCGATGATCGAGAACCCCCGTCCGACCCGCGCCGAGGCGTCCGACGCCGCCAACGCGGTGCTCGACGGCGCCGACGCGCTCATGCTGTCGGGCGAGACGTCCGTCGGTGCCTGGCCGATCGACTCGGTGCGCACCATGGCGCGCATCATCGAGTCCACCGAGGTGCACGGCTACGACAAGATCGCCCGGATGAAGACCAACCCCAAGACGGTCGGGGGAGCGGTGACCAAGGCCGCGGCCGAGATCGGCGAGGTCGTCGGGGCGAAGTTCCTCATCACCTTCACGGAGACGGGTGGGTCGGCCACGCGGATGGCCCGCATCCGTCCGCGCCTGCCCATGCTCGCCTTCACCTCCGAGCCCCGCGTCCGCTCGCGCCTCGCGCTGGTCTGGGGCATCGAGACCTACCTCGTGCCGCGCATGCACCACACCGACCAGTTCGCCATGCAGGTCGACCTCAAGCTGATCCCCGAGGGCCGCGTCACCGAGGGCGACCGCGTCGTCATCGTCGCCGGGTCGCCCCCCGGCATCCCCGGCTCGACGAACGCGCTGCGCGTGCACCGGGTCGGCGACGCCGTCAACCGTGCGGCCCCGGCCTACCGGCCGGAGGAGGTCACGAGCTGAGGCGTGCCACCGCACGTCACGCACGTCACGCACGGCTCGCCAGAAGCGACCGATGACGTATGCCGCCGGGCCCGCCCGGCGGCATACGTGTGTCCGGGGGAGTGCGGCGCGGCCGGCGGCCGCGGCTCCCACGTCGCCACGGGTATGCTGGCGCGGCACTCCGGCCGGGGTGGTGGAATGGCAGACACGGGGCACTCAAAATGCTCTGGCCGCAAGGCCGTGCGGGTTCGAGTCCCGCCCTCGGCACCCTGGGCGCCCACGACCGCGCCCGCTCCCGGCGCGACTGCCGGGTCGACGGTCCCGAAACGCGCCGGAAACGTGGCCCCGGCTACGCTTTGCCCGTGAGCACTGACGAGAGCACGACCCCCAGGCCGACCCCCGCCACCGCCGCCGATGCCTCCGCGGCCTCCGCGGCCCCGGCCGTCCCCGAGGCGACGCCGGCACCCGAGGACGCCGGCGCCGCTGCGCCGGTCAGCGGGGCCACCCGCATCCTCGTCGCCGAGGACGAGGCGCTCATCCGTCTCGACCTCGTCGAGATGCTCGGGGAGCAGGGCTACGACGTCGTCGGCCAGGCGAGCAACGGCGAGCAGGCCGTCGAGCTCGCCAAGGAGGTCAAGCCCGACCTCGTCATCATGGACGTCAAGATGCCCGTCCTCGACGGGCTCTCGGCCGCCGAGCAGCTCCACGAGGCCAAGCTGTGCCCCGTCATCATGCTCACCGCCTTCTCGCAGACCGAGCTCGTTGAGCGCGCCCGCGACGCCGGCGTCATGGCCTACATCGTCAAGCCGTTCACCGCCGACGACCTGCGCCCCGCCATCGACATCGCGACCTCGCGCTGGCAGGAGCTCAAGGCGCTCGAGGCCGAGATCGCCGACCTCGGCGAGCGCCTCGAGACGCGCAAGCTCGTCGACCGTGCCAAGGGTGTGCTCATGACCCAGCTCAAGCTGAGCGAGTCCGACGCCTTCCGCTGGATCCAGAAGACCGCGATGGACCGCCGCCTCGGGATGAAGGAGGTCGCCGAGGCCGTCATCAACGGCTTTCCGGCGTCCTGACGCGTCCTCGACCGCACATCCTCCGGGAGCACGTCCCGAACAGGTCACGACACGGTCACTCATCGCGAGTTTCCCGTGACCCCGGCGCAGGGTGGGGCTTAGTCTCCAGTCAGCCCTCGACCGAGGGATGTGTGACATCAGGAGGACACCCGTGCGTTCTACCCTCAAGTTCGCTGTGCCGCTCGCGGTCGCAGCGCTTGCCCTCGGCGCCTGTGGCACCAAGGGTGGCGACACTGCTACACCTGCCGCCAGCGGTGGTGCTGCAGCCTGCGGCAACTACAAGATCGGCATGTTCGGCGCCCTCACCGGCCCGAACGCCAACCTGGGCATCTACATCCAGAACGGCGTGAACCTCGCCCTCGACGACTACAACAAGAAGCACGCGGACTGCAAGGTCACGCTCGAGAACTACGACTCGCAGGGTGACCCGACGCAGGCTCCGGCCCTGGCCAAGAAGGCCATCGACGACAAGAAGGTCGTCGGCATCGTCGGTCCCGCGTTCTCCGGTGAGTCCAAGGCCGCGGACCCGGCGTTCAACGAGGCGGGCCTCGTCACCATCACGCCGTCCGCGACCAACCCGAAGCTCGCCGAGAACGGATGGAAGACGTTCTTCCGCGCGCTCGGCAACGACGCGACGCAGGGTCCCGCCGCCGCCAAGTACATCAAGGACACCGTCAAGTCGACGAAGACCTTCGTCATCGACGACGCGTCCGAGTACGGCAAGGGCCTGGCCGACATCGTCCGTCAGGACCTCGGCGCCCAGGTCGCCGGCAACGACACCATCCAGCAGAAGCAGACCGACTTCAGCGCCTCCGTCACCAAGGTGACGAGCTCGGGCGCCGACGCGCTGTTCTTCGGTGGCTACTCGCCTGAGGCCGCGCCGCTCATCAAGCAGCTGCGCGACGCCGGCTGGAAGGGCACGTTCGTCGTGGCCGACGGTGTCAAGGACCAGTCCTTCATCGACAACGCCAAGGACGCCGCCGAGGGCACCGTCATCACCTGCCCGTGCGTCCCGGCCGACGTGGCCCCGGACTTCCAGGCCGCCTACAAGGCGAAGTACAACGAGGACCCCAACACCTACTCCGGTGAGGGCTACGACTCCGCCACGATCCTGCTCGACGGCATCGCCGCCGGCAAGGACCGCGCGAGCATGGTCGACTTCGTCAAGGCGTACGACAAGAAGGGCGTGACGAAGCAGCTCAAGTTCGACGACAAGGGCGAGTCCGCCGACATCAAGGTCTTCGCCTACAAGGTCGAGGGCGGCAAGATCGTCGGCACCGGCGAGATCAAGTAGCGCGAACGTCATCGAAGGGGGGCGGTCGGGGCAGTACGCTCCGACCGCCCCTCCGTTCGGTTGACGCGCGAGCTCTGGTCCCGTCCACCGCACCCGGCCCAGGAGGTCTTGGATGCAGAACCTGATCGACAACTTCTTCGCGTACACCATCACGGGCCTGACGATCGGCGCGGTCTACGCGCTCGTGGCCCTCGGCTACACCCTCGTCTACGGCGTCCTGCGCCTCATCAACTTCGCCCACTCCGAGGTGTTCATGTACGGCACCTTCGCGGCGCTGTGGGTCGTCATGCTCCTCGGGGGCCGACCCGGTGCCGGCGTCGGGCAGGTCGTCTTCTGGGTCGCCATGATGTTCGTGGCGGCCATGGCGATGTCCGGCTTCATCGCCGTGCTGCTCGAACGGGTGGCCTACCGGCCACTCCGCAAACGCAACGCGCCACCGCTCATCGCGCTCATCTCGGCGATCGGTGCCTCGTTCGTCCTCGCGGAGATCATGGGTCTGCGAAGCCGCATCAGCGGCTGGGTCGGCCTCGACGACAACCTGCGCGACTACGTCCGCAACTCGCGCAACAACGCGGGCATGCCGACGATCATCGCGCCGCAGCCGATCTTCACGATCGGCGGCTACAACGTGACGAACGTCGACGTGTTCGTCATCGTCGGGGCCATCGTCATCATGGTCGTCCTCGACCAGTTCGTGAAGCGCTCACGCCTCGGCCGCGGCATCCGCGCCGTCGCGATGGACCCCGAGTCCGCCGCCCTCATGGGCGTCAACCGCGACCGCGTCATCCAGGTGACGTTCCTCGTCGGTGGCGTCATGGCCGGTGCCGCAGCCGTCTTCTACATGCTGAAGATCGGCATCACCCGCTACGACGCCGGCTTCATCCTCGGCGTCAAGGCCTTCACCGCGGCCGTCCTCGGCGGCATCGGCAACCTGCGCGGCGCGCTGCTCGGTGGCTTCATCCTCGGGCTGGCCGAGAACTACGGCTCCGCCGTCGTCGGCTCGCAGTGGAAGGACGTCGTGGCCTTCGTGCTCCTCGTCCTGATCCTGCTCTTCCGACCCACCGGCCTGCTCGGTGAGTCCCTCGGAAAGGCGCGCGCATGAGCACCTCGACGTCAGCCCCGGCGGCTCGCAAGCCGTCCTCGCCGGGGTTCAAGGAGCGGGTCGACACCCTGCCGAAGGCCGTCAAGATCGCCCTCTGGGTGCTCTTCGCGATCTTCCTGTTCCTCCTCCCGCTGCTCAACATCCCGTTCATCACGACCGAGGGCTCCGACTTCGGTGGCGTCCTCTTCACGGTCGCGACGTACGTGCTCGTCGCCCTCGGCCTCAACATCGTCGTCGGCTACGCCGGACTGCTCGACCTCGGCTACGTCGGGTTCTACGCGATCGGCGCCTACACGGTCGGCGTCCTGACCTCGGAGCACGCCCACATGTCGTGGATCGTCGTCGTGCCCATCGCGATCGTCGTCGCGATGATCTCGGGCATCATCCTCGGTGCTCCGACCCTGCGCGTGCGCGGCGACTACCTCGCCATCGTGACGCTCGGCTTCGGGGAGATCGTCCGTCTGACGCTCGTCAACTCGCAGTGGCTGGGCGGCGCCCAGGGCATCTCCGACATCCCGAAGCCGCCCGGACTCGAGCTGTTCGAGGTCCCGAGCATCGACTGGAGCAGCGGTACCCCGGTCGTCGACCTCGACACGACCTCGACGTTCCTCAAGTTCGGGATCAACGACTTCGTGCCGTACTACTGGCTCGCCCTCGGCATCATCGGGCTCGTCCTGCTCTTCGACATTCTCGTCAAGAGCAGCCGGGTCGGTCGTGCCTGGGAGGCCACGCGTGAGGACGAGGACGCCGCCGAGCTCATGGGTGTGCCGACCTTCCGGTTCAAGCTGCTCGCCTTCGCCCTCGGCGCTGCCATCGGTGGCCTCTCGGGTGCCCTCTTCGCGACGAAGGCAGGCTTCATCTCGCCGGACAGCTTCCAGCTGCTGCTGTCGATCCTGTTCCTCGCCGCCGTCGTCGTCGGTGGCGCCGGCAACCGCTGGGGCGTCATCGTCGGTGCGATCGTCGTCGCCTACTTCCCGGAGCGCTTCCGCGAGTTCGCGGACTTCCGCGTGCTCGTCTTCGGTCTCGCCCTGATGCTGCTGGCGATCTTCCGTCCTCAGGGGCTGCTGCCCCCGCGGCGCACGGTCCGCGCCAAGCGGGCCGACGACAGACAGGCCGTCCTCGAGGAAGGAGAAGCCCATGTCTGACCCCACACGACCCGCCACGGGTGACGAGCCCGCCGAGGAGCGCACGCTCGCCGAACCGGCCGGGGAGCGCACGCTCGCCGAACCGGCCGGGGAGCGCACGCTCGCCGACCCGGCCGACGAGGTCACCGAGATCAACCCCGAGGTCGACATCGCCCCCGAGGACATCGGCGTCCCCGTCGTGTCCGAGGGCGAGCGACTGCTCGAGGTCGACGAGGTCACCCTCCGCTTCGGCGGTGTCGTGGCCCTCAACGAGGTGAGCTTCCACATCAACAAGGGCGAGATCCTTGGCCTCATCGGGCCCAACGGTGCCGGCAAGACGACGTGCTTCAACGTCATGACCGGCGTCTACCAGCCCACCTCGGGTGGCGTCCGCTACCTCGGCAAGCCGCTGGGCAAGCGCAAGAAGTTCGCGATCACGAAGCTCGGGATCGCGCGGACGTTCCAGAACATCCGCCTCTTCGCCAACATGACGGCGCTCGAGAACGTCCTCGTCGGGGTCGACGCGCACCACTCGACCGGGGTCGTCTCGGCGATGTTCCGCCTGCCGAAGCACCGCCGGGAGGAGGCCCAGGGCTATGCCCGGGCCATGGAGCTGCTGACGTTCATGGGGCTCGACGGCAAGGCCGACGAGCTGGCCCGCAACCTCCCGTACGGCGACCAGCGTCGTCTCGAGATCGCGCGCGCCCTGGCCACGAGCCCACAGCTGCTCTGCCTCGACGAGCCGGCGGCCGGCTTCAACCCGGCCGAGAAGGCCAAGCTGATGGAGCTGATCCGCACGATCCGCGACCAGGGCTACACGGTGCTGCTCATCGAGCACGACATGAAGCTCGTCATGGGCGTGACCGACCGGATCGTCGTGCTCGAGTTCGGCCGCAAGATCGCCGAGGGCTCGCCCGCGGAGATCCGCGACAACCCGGCGGTCATCGCCGCCTACCTGGGAGTTGATGAGGAAGATGCTTCTTGAGGTCAAGGGCCTGTGCGTCAACTACGGGCGCATCGAGGCCATCCGCGACATCAGCTTCACCGTCGAGGAGGGTGAGATCGTCACCCTCATCGGCGCCAACGGTGCGGGCAAGACGACGACGATGAAGACGGTCTCCGGTCTGCGCCCCGTGCGCGCCGGGTCCGTCGTCTTCGACGGCAAGGACATCACGCACCTGCCATCGCACGAGCGGCCGGTCCTCGGCATCTCGCAGTCGCCCGAGGGCCGTGGGTGCTTCGTCGGCATGACCGTGATGGAGAACCTCGAGATGGGCACGTATGCCCGTCCGGACCGCAAGAGCAAGGCCGTCAAGGACGACCTCGACCGGGTCTTCGAGCTCTTCCCGCGGCTCAAGGAGCGCAGCAATCAGGCCGCCGGCTCGATGTCGGGCGGTGAGCAGCAGATGCTCGCGATGGGCCGCGCGCTCATGGCCAAGCCGAAGCTGCTGCTGCTCGACGAGCCGTCGATGGGTCTTGCGCCGAAGCTGATCAAGCAGATCTTCGACATCGTCACGGAGATCAACAGCCAGGGCACCACCGTGCTGCTCGTCGAGCAGAACGCCGCGCAGGCGCTCAAGAGGTCGCACCGCGCCTACATCCTCGAGACGGGCGAGATCGTCCGTGAGGGCACGGGTAAGGACCTCGCGGACGACCCGGCCGTCAAGGCCGCCTACCTCGGCGGCGACGTCTAGGACGGCCTCCGGGCCGGACGGTCGGCTCGGCATCCCGGCACCTGGTGCCGGGTCCAGCAATCCGAACGGGGCGTCACGACCACGGTCGTGACGCCCCGTTCGCCAGCTGTGCACCTGCGCGTTCCTCTTCCGCCCCGGCCTCGTTGGTCGTAGTGTCTCCCGGGTGACCTCGGGGCAGGAACGGGAGGGATGATGGGTCGAGCACTGGTCTCGGTGCAGCGGGTCGACGAGAGCCTGCACTCGCAGTTCATCGAGCTGTGGATCACGCACCGGATCGAGGGTGGCACGACCCCAGAGGCGGCCCAGCGGCTGGCGCTCGACGGAACCCTGCGAAATGCCTTGCAGCGCAACGACATCTGCGCCTTCATCGCGTCCATCGACGGACGTCCGGCGGGCTACGTCGTCCTCGCCGACTCGACGCGGAGCCTGCTCGTCGACTCGCCCTGCGTGTCGATCGACATGCTCTTCGTCCACCCCGAGTTCCGCCGTCAGGGCGTCGGCCGGTCCCTGCTCACGGCCGCGGGGCGCTACGCGGACCGCCAGGGCTGCGAGCACCTGGCCAGCTCGGTGCCCGCAGGTGACCGCGAGGCCAACCGCTTCTTCGCCCGGCTCGGCTTCGCACCCGAGACCGTGCGGCGCGTCGCGACCTCGGCGACGATGCAGCGCAAGCTGGCGGGGGAGCCGCGACCCCAGCGGGTCTCGCTCGACCTGCTCCAGCGGCGTCGTGACCTGCGGGCGCGGGCGCCGCGGCACGACCCCAAGATCGCCGGCTGAGACCGCTCAGGAGGTCGGCGCGTCCGGCGTCAGGCCCCCGGGGCCGCGTCGCGCAGCAGGCAGGTGATCCGTGACGTGCAGACGCGCCTGCCGTCCTCGTCGGTGACGACGACGTCGTAGCTGACGAGCGTGCGGCCGGCGCTCAGCAGCGTCGCCGTGCCGGTCACGACGCCCGTGCGAGCGGCACGGTGGTGCGTCGCGTTGATGTCGAGACCGACGGCCACGCGACCCGGGCCGGCGTGGATCTGGGCGCCGACGGAGCCGAGGGTCTCGGCGAGCACGACGCTGGCCCCGCCGTGGAGCAGGCCGTACGGCTGGGTGTTGCCGGCGACGGGCATCGTCGCGACGAGGCGCTCTGGGGAGACCTCGGTCAGCTCGATGTGCATCCGCTCGAGGAGCGTCCCCTCGGCCATCGACCGCATGTCGTCGAGGTTATGGTCGGCTGCCTGCGTCGAAGAGTCGGTCATGCCGGGATCGTATGCCGCCCTCCCGCCCTCCCGGTGCCGGGGCTCACCCCGTCGGTGGCCGCCACTAGGGTTGCGGTGTGAGCCGACTTCTCCTCCTCGACGGACACTCGCTGGCCTACCGCGCGTTCTTCGCGCTCCCCGCCGAGAACTTCTCGACGAGCACGGGGCAGCACACCAATGCCGTCTACGGCTTCACCTCGATGCTCATCAACATGCTGCGCGACGAGGAGCCGACGCACGTCGTCGTGGCCTTCGACAAGGCCCGCCAGTCGTTCCGCACCGACGAGTACGCCGAGTACAAGGCGGGCCGGGCGCGCACACCCGACGAGTTCCAGGGCCAGATCCCGCTCGTCAAGGAGATCCTCGACGCGCTCCGCATCCGCTACGTCGAGCTCGACGGCTACGAGGCCGACGACATCATCGCGACGTTCGCGACGCAGGCCGAGGCCCAGGACATCGACGTCCTCATCTGCTCGGGCGACCGCGACACCTTCCAGCTCGTCTCCGACAAGGTGACGATCCTCTACCCGGTCCGTGGTGTCTCCGAGGTGTCGCGGATGGGCCCTGCCCAGGTCGAGGAGAAGTACGGCGTCCCGCCGACCCGCTACAGCGACCTCGCGGCCATGGTCGGCGAGACCTCCGACAACCTGCCGGGCGTGCCCGGTGTCGGCCCGAAGACCGCGGCGAAGTGGATCACCCAGTACGGCGACCTCGACGGCATCGTCGCGAGCATCGACAAGATCCCGGGCAAGGCCGGGCAGTCGCTGCGCGACCACATCGACCAGGTCCTGCGCAACCGTCGGCTCAACCAGCTCGTCAAGGACAGCCCCGTGGGCGTCGAGGTCGAGGACCTCCAGCGCACGCAGTGGAGCCGCGAGGAGGTGCACACGGTCTTCGACGGGCTCGAGTTCCGCGTGCTGCGCGACCGGCTCTTCGCCACCGTCGAGGCCGCTGCACCCGAGGCCGAGGAGGGCTTCGACGTCGACGGCGAGGTCCTCGCACCCGAGGCCGTGCCGGCCTGGGTGGCCGAGCACCTCGCGTCCGACCAGCGTGCCGGTCTCTCCGTGGCCGGCACGTGGGCTCGGGGCACGGGTGACGCGAGCGGCGTGGCCGTGGCCGCACCCGACGGCAGCGCCGCGTGGATCGACCTGCAGACCCTGACCCCCGAGGGCGAGGCCGCGCTCGGCGGGTGGCTCGAGGACGCCGCGCGACCCAAGGCCATGCACGACGCCAAGGGGCCGATCGAGGCGCTCGGCGCCCGGGGCTGGACGCTCGGCGGCCTGACGAGCGACACCCAGCTCGCGGCATACCTCGTCAAGCCCGACCAGCGCACCTACCACCTCGACGACCTCGTGCTGCGCAACCTGCACCGCGAGCTCAGCGGTGCCGCGCCGACCGACGGCCAGGGCATGCTCGACTTCGGCGGCGACGCCGACGAGGTCGCCGCGCAGAAGGAGATGGTGCGCGCGACCGCCGTGCGCGACCTCGCCGACGTCCTCGACGAGCAGGTCGGCGCCACCGGCGGGGAGCAGCTGCTCGCGGAGGTCGAGATCCCGCTCGTCGGCGTCCTCGCCCGCATGGAGCGCACCGGCATCGCCGTCGACGTGGCCGGGCTCGAGTCCCTCGAGGGCGACTTCGCCGCCAAGGTCGCCCAGGCGCAGGAGGACGCGTGGGACGCCATCGACCGTCGCGACGTCAACCTCGGGTCGCCGAAGCAGCTGCAGGAGGTGCTCTTCGGCCAGCTCAACCTGCCCAAGACGAAGAAGACCAAGACGGGCTGGACCACCGACGCCGACGCGCTGTCCGACCTCTTCACCAAGACCGAGCACCCGTTCCTCGAGGCGCTGCTGCGCCACCGCGACGCCGCTCGCCTGCGGGTGACGGTCGAGGGACTGCAGAAGTCGGTGGCCGACGACGGGCGCATCCACACGACCTACCTGCAGACCATCGCCGCCACGGGCCGCCTCAGCTCGACCGAGCCCAACCTCCAGAACGTCCCGATCCGCACCGAGGAGGGTCGACGCATCCGCGAGCTCTTCGTCGTCGGTGACGGCTACGACGCGCTGATGTCGGCCGACTACTCCCAGATCGAGATGCGCGTCATGGCGCACCTGTCCGGCGACGAGGGCCTCATCGAGGCCTTCCGCACCGGCGAGGACCTCCACAACTTCGTCGGCTCGAAGGTCTTCGGGGTGGAGCCCGACGACGTCACCTCGGCCATGCGCTCCAAGGTCAAGGCCATGTCCTACGGCCTCGCCTACGGGCTGTCGGCCTTCGGCCTGTCCAAGCAGCTGACCATCAGCACCGAGGAGGCCCGCGGCCTCATGGACGGCTACTTCGAGCGGTTCGGCGGCGTCAGCGACTACCTCAAGGAGGTCGTCGCCGAGGCCCGCGGCACCGGCTACACCGCGACGATGTTCGGCCGACGGCGCTACCTGCCCGACCTGACGTCCGACAACCGCCAGCGCCGCGAGATGGCCGAGCGGATGGCGCTCAACGCCCCGATCCAGGGCTCGGCCGCCGACATCATGAAGGTCGCCATGATCGGCGTCGACCGCGCGCTCACCGACGCGGGCGCACGGTCGCGCGTGCTGCTCCAGGTCCACGACGAGCTCGTCCTCGAGGTCGCCGCAGGGGAGCGCGACGACGTCGAGAAGCTCGTGCGCCACGAGATGGGTCACGCCGCCGAGCTCGACGTGCCGCTCGACATCAACGTCGGCGTCGGTCACTCCTGGCACGACGCCGCCCACTGACGGGGCTGGGCACCCGGCACCGTCCGCGCGACGCTCCGTGGCCCGCCTACCCACTTCACGATGTCCGTTAGGTCACGTTCTGGCAACGGCGACGTGGTGTCCACCACTTGACACACCACGGACCCCACCGCACCTGCATACTGCTCGGTAACTTGCACCCGTCATCGGAGACGGGTGCTTTTACTGTGAGGTGGACATGGTCAGAAGCCTGGTCACAGGTCTGTGTCTCGCCGTCTTCGCGGCGGTCATCATCGGACTGAGCGACCTGCTCGGTCTCGACCTCGAGCACGTCGCCCTTCTCGGCGCGGCTCTCGGCGGTGTTCTCGGGCTCGTCCCGCACCGTCCTGCCTGGGGCAAGGTGGCGGGTTTCCTCGCCGGCTTCCTCCTGGCCTGGCTCGGCTTCGCGCTGCGTGCCGCCGTCCTCCCGGACTCGTCCGCGGGGCGCGCCGTCGCGGCCTTCGTCGTCGTGGCGCTCATCGCCGTCGTCGCCGCGGTCAGCCGTGGCCGTCTCCCGCTGTGGAGCGGGCTCGTGGGTGCGGCCTCGATCGTCGGCGCCTACGAGTCGGTCTACACGAACGCGCCCTCGCAGTTCCTCACCGAGTCGCCCGCGGCCGCCACCACGGTGCTGCTCGCCGTGGGTCTCGGCTATCTCGCCACGAACCTGCTTGCAGCACAGTCGGAACCGCACGCGTCGGCGCGGCCGCAGCCGGCCGTCGAGGCGAGGCGTGCCGAGCGCGACCAGCGCGACCAGCACGACCAGCACGACGACTCCTCCAGCACCACAGACCTCGATGACCTCGTGAAGGGAGCAGCACAGTGAGCAAGCGGACCCTCGCCACCATCGTCGCCGGCCTGGCGACCATGCCCACCCTCCTGCTGCTGGCAGCGTCGCCGGCGGCTGCCGCCGGGGACGGATCGGTGCAGGTCTCCAACACGGAGACGGTGCAGGCCTACCTCGACGCGACGGGCAACGTGGACGTCGCGCGCGTCTACGAGCAGGTGGCCATGAAGGGCCGCGGCACCGTCGACCTGCAGAACCCCATCGAGACCCAGGGCCTGCGCAACCTCGACGGCTTCAGCGGGTTCGACGTCAAGGACGGCGTCATGACCGGCAGCTTCGACGTGGACGGCGAGCAGCGCCTGCGCACCGTCAGCGACTTCACGAAGAAGCTGCCCCTCGAGGTCCGGGCCGCCTACACGCTGGACGGTCAGCCCGTCGAGCCCGGTGACCTGCTCGGCCGCAGCGGCCGTCTCGAGGTGCGCTACACGGTCAAGAACGTCACGGGCTCCTCGCAGCTCGTCACCTTCGACGACGGGACGGGCAACCAGGCGTCGGCGACGGAGGACGTCGTCATCCCCATGGTGGGCTCGCTCACCACGACGCTGCCGGGCACGTTCACGAACGTCAGCTCGAAGGAGGCCAACCTCGCGGGTGACGGGCGCGGCGGCACGAAGCTGACCTTCACGATGACGCTCTTCGGCCCCATCGGGACGCCCACCGCGACGTTCGGGTACGCCGCCGACATCGTGGACGGGACGCTTCCCAAGGCGTCCGTGTCCGCCCTGCCGGTCAGCCCGCTCGAGAGCCCGTCCTTCAAGGGCGGGGCCGAGAGCTACAAGGGCGGTGCCACGACGGGTGCCACCCTGACGGCCGGTGCGACCGAGATCGACACGAACCTCCTCAAGCTGCGTGACGGGGCGAGCACGCTCCTCGCGGGGCTGATCCAGCTGCGTGACGGCGCGAAGAAGCTCGATGCCGGCCTCGGGGCCCAGGCCCTGCCGGGCTCGCGCGAGCTCGCCAGTGGCGCCGGCCAGCTCAAGGACGGCACGTCCAAGCTGCGCGCCGGAGCGGGCGACGCGAAGGACGGCTCGGCCAAGCTGGCCGACGGCGCGACCCAGGTCGCGGACGGCAACAAGCAGCTGGACGCGGGCGCACAGAAGCTGAGCGGTGGCGCCGGTCAGGTCGACGACGGTGCCGGCCAGGTGGCCGGCGGTCTGCACCTCGTGGGCGAGAACGCGCCGGCCCTGCTGGACGGGCTCGCACAGGTGGCCGACGGTCTCGACCAGGTCGATGCCGGTCTCACCCAGCTCTACGACGGCGTCGGTGCGCTGCCGGACCAGGCGAAGCCGCTGCACGCGGGCATCGCGAAGGTGCGTGCCGGGCTCGGCGACAAGGGCCAGACCGGAACCCTCATCGACGGCGTCGACCAGATCCGCGGCGGGTTGGCGGAGGCCACCAAGGACGGCGGGAGCCTGGACCAGCTCACGGGCGGGGTCACCCAGTCCAAGGGGGGGGTCGACCAGTCCAAGGGTGGGGTCGACCAGTCCAAGGGCGGCGTGGACCAGGTCCGCGCCGGCCTCCAGGACGCCCTGAAGACAGGGGGCGGCATCGACCAGCTCGACGGTGGAGTGGCGCTGGCCAAGACCACCGACTGCGGCGCGGTGTGCCAAGGGATCCTCGGGCAGGTGCAGGCAGGACTCGGAGACCTCCGGACGAAGACGACGGCCGCAGCCGGCGGGCTCGGCTCGGTGTCGGACGGTCTGGGTCAGGTCTCCGGTGGCCTCGGTCAGGTGTCCACGGGCCTGGGTCAGGTGTCGGGTGGTCTGGGTCTGCTCAAGGGCAAGCTGAGCGACGCGGCCTTCGGGCTCGCCAAGGTCGAGTGCGGCCTGAGCAACACGACGCTCAAGGGGATCTGTGACCCCAAGGTGCCGGGCCTGCTCGAGGGCGTCGACCTCGTCGACGCCGGCGTGTCGACGCTCGTCGACGGCGTCGTCACGAAGGTCCAGGGCGGCATCGGCAGCCCGACCGACACGGCGAAGAACCGGACGCTGCGCGGGGGCGTCAACGACCTCCAGTACGGCGTGGACCTCCTCGGTCTCGGTGGCCTCGACCTGCTCGACGCCATCGACCAGCTCACGGTCGGGGCCGACCAGGTGCACGGCGGCACGTCGCAGGTGGCCCAGGGCGCCAAGGACCTCGGCGCGGGGGCCTCGAAGCTCGCCGACGGGTCGAGCCAGGTCGCCTCGGGTGCGGGTCAGCTCGATGCCGGCGTCGGCAAGCTCGCGGACGGCGCGGGTCAGCTCGACGACGGCGCGGGCAAGCTCAGTGACGGTGCCGGTCAGCTCTCCGACGGTCTTGCCGACGCGGCGGACGGCACGAGCCAGCTCGCTGCCGGCCTGACCGACGCGGCAGCCGGCGCGCCCCGGCTCAAGGACGGCGCGCAGCGTCTCTCCGACGAGGGCACGAAGAAGCTCGTCGCGGCCGGCAAGGCCACGGCGGCGGACTACGGCGAGAAGTACGCCCTCATCGAGATCGGTGCGCGGCGGGCCAAGGCCGAGGGGATGGCGTACGGCGCGCCCAAGGGCGCCATGGGCGCCACGGCGTACTCGTACGAGCTCGCGGGTGTCGACGGGCAGGGTTCGGCGAACCTGGGTCGGACCGCGGCGGCAGCCGCTGTGTTCGGCCTCGCCGGAGGCGCGGTCCTCCTGCGGCGCCGCTTCCTCTGACGGCAGTGTGACGACGCGGCCACGGATCCTTCGGGTCCGTGGCCGCCGTCGTGTGCCGGGACGCGGTCGTCGCCGGGGTCGATGCCGTCAAGCGGGCTTGTGGCAGACGAAGACGGCCGTGCCGGGGATGACCCGTCCACGCAGGGGCGACCAGCCGCCCCACGGCTCCTCGTGCCCCTCGGGCCACTCGGGCTCGACGAGGTCGACGAGGACGAGCCCTGCCGCCGTGATCTCCCGCACCCGGTCGCCCACCGTGCGGTGGTGCTCGACGTAGGTCGCGTGGCCCCGGTCGTCCTGCTCGACGTAGGGCGTCCGGTCGAAGTAGGAGTGGCGTGCCGTCAGGCCGCCCGGACCCGGGTCGTCGGGGAACGCCCACCGCACCGGGTGGGTCGTCGAGAACACGAAGCGCCCACCGGGGCGCAGCACGCGGGCGGCCTCCCGCATGACGACGGCCGAGTCCGCGACGAACGGCACGACCCCGTATGCCGTGAAGACCGTGTCGAAGGACGCGTCGGCGAAGGGGAGGGCGCGGCCGTCGCACTGCGCGAAGGGCACCCGGACGGGGTCGCCCGGGCCGTCGCCGAGGGCCTCGTTGACGGCGACGCCGGTGGCGACCATCCCCGCGGACAGGTCGGTGGCCACGACGGTCGCGCCGTGGGCCGCCAGCCACCGGGAGCACTGGCCCGAGCCGGCGCCGATCTCGAGGACGACCTGGCCCTCGGGGGCGCCGAGGAGCTGGGCGTCCTCCTCGCGGAGCCGCTCGGGACCCCAGACGAAGTCCGTGTCACCGAGGAACGACCCGTGCTCGACGTAGTACGACGTGGCTTCGGCGTCCCACCACGTGCGGTTCGCGGCGACCGTCTCGTCCGGGGGGGCGGGACGGCGGGTGGCCTCGGTGGGCGTGCTCACGGCATACGTGCTCTCTTTTGACCGGCTGGTGACAGCACGGATAGGATTGCCGTGCACATCCGTGTGCGCACGATCAATGTTGCACCTGTCCACAAGGCATCGTGGCGCAGGCCGTCAGGTCAGCCGCCCCGAGGTCCCCAATCTAACTGTCCACAATCGGAGTTCCTACTACATGACTGCCAACACGGTCGAGAAGACCGCGCCTGAGATCGCCATCAACGACATCGGCTCTCAGGAAGACATCCTTGCGGCGATCGACGCCACCATCAAGGACTTCAACGACGGCGACATCGTCGAGGGTCGCATCGTCAAGGTCGACCGGGACGAGGTCCTGCTCGACATCGGCTACAAGACCGAGGGCGTCATCCCCTCGCGCGAGCTGTCCATCAAGCACGACGTCGACCCGGGCGAGATCGTCAAGGTCGGTGACGAGGTCGAGGCCCTCGTCCTCCAGAAGGAGGACAAGGAAGGCCGTCTGATCCTGTCCAAGAAGCGTGCGCAGTACGAGCGCGCCTGGGGCACGATCGAGAAGGTCAAGGAGGAGGACGGCGTCGTCACCGGCACCGTCATCGAGGTCGTCAAGGGTGGTCTCATCCTCGACATCGGCCTCCGCGGCTTCCTCCCGGCCTCGCTCGTCGAGATGCGTCGTGTCCGCGACCTCCAGCCGTACGTCGGCAAGGAGATCGAGGCCAAGATCATCGAGCTCGACAAGAACCGCAACAACGTGGTCCTGTCGCGCCGTGCCTGGCTCGAGCAGACGCAGTCCGAGGTGCGCACGACGTTCCTCAAGGAGCTCCAGAAGGGCCAGGTCCGTTCGGGGGTCGTGTCCTCCATCGTCAACTTCGGTGCGTTCGTGGACCTCGGCGGCGTCGACGGTCTCGTCCACGTCTCCGAGCTGTCGTGGAAGCACATCGACCACCCGTCCGAGGTCGTCGAGGTCGGCACCGAGGTCACCGTCGAGGTGCTCGACGTCGACATGGACCGCGAGCGTGTCTCCCTGTCGCTGAAGGCGACGCAGGAGGACCCGTGGCAGCACTTCGCTCGCACGCACGCCATCGGCCAGGTCGTCCCCGGCAAGGTCACCAAGCTCGTCCCCTTCGGCGCGTTCGTGCGTGTCGAGGACGGCATCGAGGGCCTCGTCCACATCTCCGAGCTGGCCGAGCGCCACGTGGAGCTGCCGGAGCAGGTCGTCAACGTCGGCGACGAGATCTTCGTCAAGGTCATCGACATCGACCTCGAGCGTCGTCGCATCTCGCTGTCGCTCAAGCAGGCCAACGACCAGGCCGTCGCGGCGTCGGAGTTCGACCCGACGCTCTACGGCATGGCTGCCGAGTACGACGAGCAGGGCAACTACAAGTACCCCGAGGGCTTCGACCCGGAGACGAACGAGTGGCTCGAGGGCTTCGACGCCCAGCGCGAGAAGTGGGAGCGTCAGTACGCCGACGCCCACGCCCGCTGGGAGGCCCACAAGGCCCAGGTCGACGCCGCGACGAAGGCCGACGCCGAGGCTGCGGCCAACGCCGGCTCCGCGACGTCGTACTCGTCCGCGACCGGTGACGTGGCCGAGGCCGCTGACGCCGACCGTGGCGAGCGCGCACCGCGCAACGCCCCGGCCCCGGCCGAGGGCACCCTGGCTTCGGACGAGGCGCTCGCCGCGCTTCGCGAGAAGCTGACGGGCAACTGACGCCAGTCACTGCTCGGAGCGACACGCTCTGAAAGAGCCCCGGACCCCTGTGGTCCGGGGCTCTTTCGCGTGCTGCGCGCGTGGACCGCACGGGTCCGCTGGGGACAGGAGTTCAGACACGCGTTGAATGCCCGACGCACCAAAGCCGCAATCGGTGCACCGACGCGGCTAGGTTTGCCGAGTGCAGTCATCGGTGACCCAACCCCGCAGTGCCACGCCCGGATCCGGGGGACCCCCGCCCGAGGTGGGGCCGCCCCCGCGACGGTCGAGTGGACGGGCCTGGGAGTGGTCGCTCGCGGCCCTCCTGCTGCTGCCCAACCTCGTGCTGCTCATCGTCTTCACGTACCGTCCGCTGCTCGACAACATCAGGCTGTCGTTCACGGACTGGAACATCTCCTCGCCCATCGCCAACCCCGTGGGCCTGTCGAACTACATCGAGTGGTTCGGGCGCGACGACACGAAGATCATCGTGCGCAACACGCTGGTCTTCACGGTCGCGACGGTGGGCATCTCGATGGCCGTCGGGCTCGGCCTCGCCCTGCTGCTCGACCAGAAGCTCAGGGGTCGCAACCTCGTCCGCTCGGTCGTGTTCGCGCCGTTCGTCATCTCGGGCGCCGCGATCGGCATCGCCTTCCAGTTCGTCTTCGACCCCAACTACGGCCTCATCCGCGACCTGCTGGTCCGCATCGGCGTCGGGGTGCCGGACTTCTACCAGCAGCCGGGCTGGGCCCTGTTCATGGTCACCGTGACCTACATCTGGAAGAACATCGGCTACACCTTCGTCATCTACCTCGCCGCCCTGCAGGGCCGGCGGGCCGACCTCGACGAGGCGGCCGAGATCGACGGCGCCTCCGCCTGGACCCGCTTCCGGCGCGTCCTCATGCCGCAGCTGCGCCCGACGACGTTCTTCCTGTCGATCACGGTGCTGCTCAGCTCGGTGCAGGTCTTCGACATCATCAACGTCATGACCCGCGGCGGCCCGCAGGGCAACGCCACGACCACCCTCGTCTACCAGGTCTACCAGGAGACGTTCGTCAACCAGCGCGCCGGCTACGGCGCCACCGTCGCCACCGTCATGTTCGTCATCCTGCTGGCCGTCACGGTCGTCCAGGTGCGCTTCATGGACAGGGGGAAGAAGGCATGAGCACCTCCACCATCGTCGGGACGTTGGACGACGAGAAGGCCCCGCCGACCCGGACCCGCCGGCAGCGTCGCCGGGAAGCCCACAACGTCGAGGCCTCGACGCACAACCGCGGACCCGTCTGGACCGCCGCGGGCTACGCCGGGATGGTCCTCGTCGTCCTCGTCGTCGCGGTCCCGCTCTTCTGGATCCTCCTCACCTCGTTCAAGGAGCGGGGAGACATCTACGTGCGTCCGGCCCAGTGGTGGCCGGACCCCGCGACGACCCAGAACTACAGCGAGCTGACGACCCGCATCCCGTTCTTCGACTACGTCCGCAACTCGGTGATCATCACGACGGCGACGTCGCTCGCCAAGATCATCCTCGGCGTTATCAGCGCGTACGCCCTGTCTTTGCTGCGTTTCCCGGGACGCTCGATCGTCTTCCTCGTCGTCATCGCGGCACTCATGGTGCCCAACCAGATCACCGTCATCAGCAACTACGCCCTCGTGGCGCAGCTCGGCTGGCGCAACACCTACCAGGGCATCATCATCCCGCTGGCCGGCGTCGCCTTCGGCACCTTCCTCATGCGCAACCAGTTCCTCAACCTGCCCGGCGAGATCATCGAGGCGGCCCGCCTCGACGGCGCCGGACCGATGAAGCTGCTGTGGCGGGTCGTCATGCCGATGTCGTGGCCGACGCTGGTCGCGTTCGCGCTCATCACGGTCGTCAACGAGTGGAACGAGTACCTCTGGCCGTTCCTCATGTCCGACGACGAGTCGACGGCCACCCTGCCCGTCGGTCTGACGTTCCTGCAGAACAACGACGGCGTCACGAACTGGGGACCAGTCATGGCAGGCACCGTGCTGGCGATGCTGCCGATCCTCGTGCTGTTCCTCTTCCTCCAGCGCCAGATGATCAAGGGACTCACGGCGGGGGCCGTGAAGAGCTGAACCCGGCTCTGCTGTATACCGATCCATCTCAACGACCCCACCCACCACCACAGGGAAAGGCACCATCCATGAACGAGTTCTCACGTCGAGGCTTCCTCGGTCTCGCCGGCGCGGCCGGCGTCGCCGGTCTCGCGGCCTGCGCGGGCACCGGTACCTCGCCGACGACCGGCGGCGGTGGCGGCTCGAGCAACACCATCGAGTTCTGGAGCAACCACCCCGGCAACAGCAAGCCGGTCGAGCAGCAGATCATCAAGGCCTTCGAGGCGGCCAACCCGGGCCTCAAGGTCAAGCTCGTCGACGCCGGCAAGAACTACGAGGAGGTCGCGCAGAAGTTCAACGCCTCCCTCGCCGGCGGTTCGCTGCCCGACGTCGTCGTCGTCTCGGACGTCACGTGGTTCAACTTCGCGCTCAACAAGCAGCTGAGCCCGCTCGACGAGCTGCTGTCGACGGCGAAGCTCGACACGAGCGACTACGTCGACGCGCTGTACAACGACTACAACCTCGACGACAAGCACTACGCGCTGCCGTTCTCGCGGTCGACGCCGCTCTTCTACTACAACAAGGACCTCTGGAAGGCGGCCGGTCTCGAGGACCGTGGCCCGAAGGACTGGGACGAGTTCCTCACGTGGGCACCGAAGCTCAAGGCGGCTGCCGGCTCCGACAAGATCGTCATGGAGCTGCCCGACGGCTCGAACTACCTCGACTGGGTCTTCCAGAACATCGTGTGGGGCTACGGCGGTGCCTACTCGAAGGAGTGGACGCCCACGTTCTCGGACCCCAACACGGTCAAGGCGGGCACCTACCTGCAGAACCTCGCCAAGGACGGCTACCTCAAGCTGTCCAAGGACCCGGCGCCCGACTTCACGGCGGGCATCGTCGGCTGCAGCATGATGTCGACGGGCTCGCTCGGCGGCGTGGCCAAGGACGCGAAGTTCCCCGTGGGCACGGCCTTCCTGCCCGGTGACGGCAACTGCCCCACCGGCGGTGCGGGTGTCGGCATCCCGGCGAACATCTCCGACGAGCGCAAGAAGAACGCCCTGAAGTTCATCGAGTTCCTCACGAACGCCGAGAACACCGTGACGTTCACGCAGGCCACCGGCTACATGCCCGTGCGCAAGTCGGCGGTCGACCTCCCGGCGGAGCAGGCCTTCCTCGAGAAGAACCCGAACGCCAAGACGGCGATCGAGCAGCTGCCCAAGACGCGGTCGCAGGACAACGTCCGCGTGCTGCTGCCCGGTGGCGGCGCCCGCATCGGCAAGGGCCTCGACCAGATCGTCCAGGGCCAGGACGTCGCGACCGTCTTCAAGGGTCTCGACGCCGAGAGCCAGCAGGTCTTCGACTCGCAGATCAAGAGCAAGCTCGGCGCCTGACGCGCCACCGCACCACCGCTCCACCCCGGTCGTATGCCGTCCGGCGGGCTCCGCACGGACCCGCCGGACGGCTACCACCCCCGAACCAGAACGACCCGAGAGGCCACCGATGGCAACCGTGTACTTCGACGAGGCGACTCGTCGGTTCTCCAAGGACGACGCCCCGGCGGTCGACGGCATCACGCTCGACATCGCCGACGGTGAGTTCCTCGTCCTCGTCGGCCCCTCGGGCTGCGGCAAGTCGACGACCCTGCGGATGCTCGCGGGTCTCGAGCCCGTCGACGGCGGGCGCATTCTCGTCGACGGCCACGACCAGAAGGGGGTGCGCCCCCGTGACCGCGACATCGCCATGGTCTTCCAGAGCTACGCGCTCTACCCGAACATGTCGGCCGCCCAGAACATGGCCTTCGCGCTCGACAACGCGAAGGTGAGCAAGGCCGAGACGAAGCAGCGCGTCGCCGAGGCCGCCAAGATCCTCGAGCTCGAGCCGCTGCTCGACCGCAAGCCCGGCCAGATGTCGGGCGGTCAGCGCCAGCGCGTCGCCATGGGTCGTGCGATCGTGCGCAACCCCAAGGTCTTCTGCATGGACGAGCCGCTGTCCAACCTCGACGCCAAGCTGCGCGTCTCCACGCGGTCGCAGATCGCCGGGCTCCAGCGCCGGCTCGGCATCACGACCGTGTACGTCACCCACGACCAGGTCGAGGCGATGACGATGGGCCACCGCGTCGCGGTGCTGCGCGACGGGAAGCTCCAGCAGGTCGACACGCCGGAGCGGCTCTACGACCACCCGGTCAACACCTTCGTCGCGGCCTTCATCGGCTCGCCCGCGATCACGCTCGTCGAGTCCGACGTGCGCGAGGGCGTGGCCCGCGTCCACGGCGTCCCGGTGCCCCTCGACCGCGCCGTCGCCGGTCGCGCGGGGGAGAGGGTCGTCGTCGGTCTGCGCCCGGAGTCGTGGCACGTCGTGGAGACGCCCGCGGGAGGGGGGAGCAACGGGTCCGACCCTTCGGCCCTCGCGCTCAACGTCGAGCTCGTCGAGTCGCTGGGCTCGGAGTCGTTCGTCTACGGTCGCCCGGTCGGCGCCGAGGAGGGCTCCGACCGCGTCACCGTGCGCCTCGACAAGCGCACGCACCTGACCGTCGGCGACACCGTGCACGTCGAGCCCAACCACGGCGAGGTCCACCTCTTCGACGCGGCCTCCGGCGAGCGGATCGAGGCCTGAGCATGGCGTCACGCCCCGGCCCCTGGGCCTCGGGCCGCTTCGACGTCGAGGGGCACCGCGGTGCCAAGGGGCTCGTCGTCGAGAACACGCTGGCCAGCTTCGCCGCCGCCTACGACGCCGGCGTGACCGGCGTCGAGCTCGACGTCCGTCTCACGGCCGACGGCGAGGTCGTCGTCTGGCACGACCCCGTGCTCCTGCCGCTCAAGTGCCGGCCGACCGGTCCCGACCTCGTCGGTGCCCGGGTCGCCGACCTGACCCTCGAGCAGCTGCGCACGGTCGACGTCGGCAGCCAGACCCTCGCCGGCTTCCCGGAGCAGCGTCCGTCGCCGGGCGCCCGCATCTCGACGCTGGACGAGGTGCTCGCCCACGGGCTCGAGCGCGCGCCCGACGTGTGGTGGACCATCGAGCTCAAGGTCAACCCGCTCGACGCGGGGGAGTCCGCCGGACGCCGTCGGCTCCTCGAGGGCGTCCTCGCGAGCGTGCACGAGGCGGGCCTCGAGCGGCAGTGCTTCATGCACTCGTTCGACTGGACCGTGCTCGAGCTCTCGGCGCAGCTGGCACCCGACGTGGTCCGCTCGGCCCTCGTCGAGGCCTCGGTGACGTGGGTGCCGGGCAGCCCGTGGACCGGCAGCGTCACGGTGGGGGAGTCGCACGACGACATGTGTGCGGGGGCCGCCGCCGTCGGCGCCGCCGTCATCTCACCCGAGCACGTGCTCGTCGACCCGGACTTCGTCGAGCGTGCGCACGCAGCCGGCCTCGCGGTGCTGCCGTGGACCGTCAACGAGCCCCGGCGGATGGTCGAGCTCGTCGAGGCCGGGGTCGACGGCATCGTGTCGGACTACCCCGACCGCGCCCTGTCGGTGCTGGCCCCCGCGCCTGCCTGAGCGGACCCTCCGGCGCGGACCGGACTTCGCCCCGTAGCGAGGGGCCGGACCCCCGTGGTCCGGCCCCTCGCTCCCCCTCCCGGTGCCCCGCCGGGGCGGGGGACTCGGCGCCCGTGGCACACTCGTGCGGTCGACAGGCGCCGATGTCGGCGCTGCCACCGTCCGGTGCAGCAGCTGGGTGGGGACCCCTGGACCCCACCCATTCGCTAGAACGCCGTTCCAGCGAACTCATGATGCTTTCGAAGGGCTCCGATGTCAACAGACCGGGCGTACGACAACAGCTCGCGTGCGGAAGCAGCCCAGGCCACCCGGCGCCGGATCATCGAGGCAGCCCGCGAGATGCTCCTGCGCGACGGCTACCACGCCATGTCGGTCAGCGCGCTCGCGGCGAACGCCGGCGTCAGCGCGCAGACCGTCTACAACGCCGTCGGTGGCAAGGCGGCGGTCGTCAAGGCGGTCTACGACGTGCTCCTCGTCGGCGACGACGCGCCCGTCGCGATGCAGGACCGCCCGGAGTTCTGCGCCATGTCGACGGCCCCCGACCGCGAGGGCTTCGTCCGGGCGTACGCCGCGTTGTGCGCGACGATCTACGAACGCGTCGGGCCCCTCCTCGGCGTGCTCCTCGCCCAGGGAGCCGGCGGCGACGCCGGCCTTCAGGAGTTCGTCGCGACGATCGACCGCGAGCGTCGCGCCGGGAACACGAATGCCCTCAACGCCCTGGAGGCTGCGCACGGGCTGCCGCCGCAGCTCGACCGCGAGCGGTTCATCGACATCGTCTGGACCGTGACCTCGCCCGAGATCTACGACCGCTTCGTGCGACGCTGCGGGTGGACCCACGCGATGTATGCCGCCTGGCTGGCCGAGGCGGTCGTCGCGATCTTCGACCGCGCCAGCACCCAGCAGGAGGACTGACCATGCCCCGTCAGATCGCGACCAACACCGAGGTCGACCGTGACGCGATGCTCGACTTCGTGCGGCCGCGCCACTCCATGGTGCTCATGACGCAGCGCGCGGACGGCCGGCCGCAGGCTTCGCCGGTCACGGGCGGAGTCGACGAGCAGGGCCGCATCGTCATCTCCACCTACCCCGAGCGCGCCAAGACGACGAACGCCCGCCGTCGGCCGCAGGTCAGCGTCCTCGTGCTCTCCGACGACTTCGGCGGCGAGTGGGTGCAGGTCGACGGTGACTGCGAGGTCATCGACCTGCCGGACTCCGTCGAGCCGCTCGTCGACTACTTCCGCGCCATCTCGGGCGAGCACCCCGACTGGGACGAGTACCGCCAGGCGATGCGCGACCAGGGCAAGTCCCTGCTCCGCGTCACGCCGACGCGGTGGAGTCCGGTGGCCAGGGGCGGCTTCCCTGCCCGCCTCGCGTGAGGTCTCCCGTCCCCTCCGCCCACCTCACCGAACGCCGCGTTCGGTGCCGAACCCGCTGCTCCAGCACGGCTGTCGAGACCGAATGCGGCGTTCGGTGGGCGGAGGCGGCGGTGTGACGGGGCCCTCCGCCCGGGCGGGCGCCGGGACCCGCCCGTAGGCTGACCCCCGTGCTGCGCGTCGGAGTCACCGGAGGGATCGGGTCGGGCAAGTCCACGGTGTCACGACGGTTGGGCGAGCTCGGCGCGCACGTCATCGACGCGGACGCCGTCGCCCGCGAGGTCGTCCAGCCGGACGAGCCCACGCTGCACCGGATCAGGGCGCGCTTCGGCGACGCGGTCATCCGTGACGACGGCAGCCTCGACCGCGCGGCCCTGGCCGCGATCGTCTTCCCCGACCGTGACGCACTCGACGCGCTCGACGCCATCACCGGCCCCGCGATCGCGTCCCGTGTCGCCGAGCAGCGGGCCGCCGCACCCGACGACACGGTCTCCGTCTACGACATGCCCCTCCTCGTCGAGCGGGGGCTCTGGGTGCACGAGCACCTGACGGTCGTCGTCGAGTCCGACGTCGAGACGCGCGTGCGCCGACTCGTCGAGCAGCGCGGGCTCGGGGAGGAGGACGCCCGGCACCGCATCGCGGCACAGGCGACCGACGACCAGCGCCGTGCCGTCGCCGACGTCGTCCTCGACAACACCGGCAGCCCCGACGACCTCGTCCGCGCCGTCGACGCGCTCTGGCACGAGCGGCTCGTGCCCTACGAGAGCAACCTCGTGACCGGCACCCGGTCACGGCGGCCCGACCTCGCCCGTGACTGCGTCGTCGACCCCCGCCCGGACTGGGAGCCACGAGCCGAGCGCGTCGTCGCCCGTCTCGCCGCGGCCCTCGCGCCGTGCGGCGTGGCCACGGAGGTGTCGCACGTCGGGTCGACGGCCGTGCCCGGCCTCCTGGCCAAGGACGTCATCGACGTGCAGGTCGGGGTCCACCACCTGTCCGACGCCGACCGGGACGACGTGCAGCAGGCCTTCCGGGACGCCGGCTACGTGTTCTCCCACGGCAACCACAGCGACACGGCGCACCCGCTCGGGTCCGACCCGGCCGACTGGACGAAGCGCTTCCTCGGCGGCTGCGACCCGGCGAACCACGTCCACGTCCACGTCCGCGAGCACGGCTCCGCCGGCTGGCGCTTCGCCCTGCTCTTCCGTGACTGGCTGCGCCACGAGCCCGCAGAGCGGGACGCGTATGCCGCGGAGAAGCACCGGCTGCTCGGGCTGCACGAGTCCACCTCGGACTACGTCGATGCCAAGGAGGCGTGGTTCGAGGGCGCGTGGCAGCGCGCGACGGACTGGGCCGAGCGCACCGGGTGGCAGCCGCGGTAGGGAGCGGCCGGCATACCCACGCCGTGTGCGGTGTTGAGCGTGACATGCGTGGTGAGTACAAGGTCCCCGGTGGCAAGCTCGTGGCGGTCGACGTCGAGGAGGTGGACGGGAGGCTCGCAGGCGTCAGCGTGTCGGGCGACTTCTTCCTCGAGCCGGACGAGGCGCTGGGCGACATCAACGCCGCCCTGACCGGCATGCCCGTCGACGCCGGGGTCGAGCAGCTGGCCGGCGCCGTGACCGGCGCCCTCTCCGACGACGTGTCGCTCATCGGCTTCACCGCCGAGTCGATCGGCATCGCGATCCGCCGCGCCCTGGGCAAGGCGACCGGCTGGGACGACCACGACTTCGACGTCATCCCGGCCCGCGTGCTCGACCCGGCCCTCCACGTCGCCCTCGACGAGGTCATCGCCCGCGAGGTCGCCGCCGGTGAGCGGCCGCCGACGCTGCGCTTCTGGGACTGGGACAGCCCCCTCGTCGTCATCGGCTCGTTCCAGTCGGTCCGCAACGAGGTCGACCCCGACGGGGCCGAACGGCACGGCATCGACGTCGTGCGGCGCGTCTCCGGCGGGGGCGCCATGTTCATGGAGCCGGGCAACACCATCACGTACTCGCTCGTCGTGCCGACCTCGCTCGTCGAGGGGCTCAGCTTCGAGCGCTCCTACTCCTTCCTCGACGAGTGGGTCATCGAGGCCCTCGCCGACATCGGCGTCACCGCCCACTTCGTGCCGCTCAACGACATCGCGAGCGACCGCGGCAAGATCGGCGGTGCCGCGCAGAAGCGCTTCGTGTCGGGCGCCGTGCTGCACCACGTGACCATGGCCTACGACATCGACGCGGACAAGATGCTCGAAGTGCTGCGGATCGGCCGCGAGAAGATGAGCGACAAGGGCACGAAGTCGGCCAACAAGCGCGTCGACCCGATGCGCTCGCAGACCGGGATGACGCGTGACGCGATCCTCGAGTCGTTCGCGGCCTCCTTCGCCCGGCGCTACCGGACGACGCTCTCCGACTACACCGACGCCGAGCTCGCCGAGGCCCAGCGGCTCGTCGACGACAAGTTCGCGACCCCGGAGTGGACCCACCGCGTGCCGTGATGTCGAGACCGGCGTGTCGGCTCCGACGTCCCTCCCGAGGCGGCAGACTGGCCGCCCGCGAACCGAAGGGACACCCCATGAAGTACGTCATCCTCATCCACTCCAACCCGCAGCCGTGGGGCCACCCGACCGGTGACTTCGTCGCCGAGGCGCTGGCCCGCCCGCAGGAGGAGCGCGACGCCGGCGGCGCCGCCTTCGACGCGATGCTCGAGGAGCTCTCGAAGAGCGGCGAGCTCAAGGGCGGTGAGGCGCTCGGCGACCCCGCCTCCTCGCGCATCTACCGGTGGAGCGAGAGCGGGACCGTCGCGACGGACGGGCCGTACGCCGAGAGCAAGGAGCACCTCGCCGGCTTCTTCCTGCTCGACGTGGCGTCGCGGGAGCGGGCGGAGGAGCTCGCCGTGAACTTCGCGGGGCCCGGCGACACCATCGAGCTGCGTCCGGCGTACGTCTGGGAGGAGTAGGCGAATGGGCGCTGTCGGTCGTGCGACGTACGGTTGAGCCATGCGTCCCACGACCGACCTCCAGCGCACGGTGGCACCCTTCGAGGTGATCTCCGAGTACACCCCGAGCGGTGACCAGCCCACGGCGATCGCCGAGCTGGCCAAGCGCGTGCGGGCAGGCGACACCGACACCGTGCTGCTCGGCGCCACCGGCACGGGCAAGTCGGCGACGACGGCCTGGCTCATCGAGCAGGTCCAGCGCCCGACCCTCGTCATGGCGCCCAACAAGACCCTCGCCGCGCAGCTGGCCAACGAGTTCCGTGAGCTGCTGCCCAACAACGCCGTCGAGTACTTCGTCAGCTACTACGACTACTATCAGCCCGAGGCGTACATCCCCCAGACGGACACCTACATCGAGAAGGACAGCTCGGTCAACGACGAGGTGGAGCGGCTGCGGCACTCGGCGACCAACTCGCTGCTGACCCGGCGTGACGTCATCGTCGTCGCCTCGGTCTCGTGCATCTACGGCCTCGGCACGCCGCAGGAGTACGTCGACCGGATGGCCCGCCTCAAGGTCGGGCAGGAGGTCGTGCGCGACGACCTGCTGCGCCGGTTCGTCGAGATGCAGTACACCCGCAACGACCTCGCCTTCACGCGCGGCACGTTCCGCGTCCGGGGTGACACCGTCGAGATCATCCCCGTCTACGAGGAGCTCGCGATCCGCATCGAGTTCTTCGGCGACGAGATCGAGCGCATCTACACCCTGCACCCCGTGACCGGCGAGGTCGTCAACGAGGAGCAGGAGATGTACGTCTTCCCTGCCTCGCACTACGTCGCCGGCCCCGAGCGCATGGAGCGGGCGATCCGCGGCATCGAGCTCGAGCTCGAGGACCAGCTGGCGCTCTTCGAGAAGCAGGGCAAGCTCCTCGAGGCCCAGCGGCTGCGCATGCGCACGACCTACGACCTCGAGATGATGCGTCAGGTCGGCTTCTGCAACGGCATCGAGAACTACAGCCGCCACATCGACGGTCGCACGTCCGGCTCGGCCCCCAACTGCCTCATCGACTACTTCCCCGAGGACTTCCTCCTCGTCCTCGACGAGTCGCACCAGACGGTCCCGCAGATCGGCGCGATGTACGAAGGCGACATGTCCCGCAAGCGGATGCTCGTCGAGCACGGCTTCCGCCTGCCGAGCGCCATGGACAACCGTCCCCTGAAGTGGGAGGAGTTCCTCGAGCGCATCGGGCAGACGGTCTACCTCTCGGCGACGCCGGGGGAGTACGAGCTGGCCAAGTCCGGCCCGCCCGTCGAGCAGATCATCCGACCCACCGGTCTCATCGACCCCGAGGTCGTGCTCAAGCCGACCAAGGGCCAGATCGACGACCTCATGCACGAGATCCAGGAGCGCACGAAGCGCAACGAGCGCGTGCTCGTCACCACCCTGACGAAGAAGATGGCCGAGGACCTCACCGACTACCTCCTCGACAAGGGGATCCGGGTCCGCTACCTCCACAGCGACATCGACACCCTGCGGCGGGTCGAGCTGCTCCGCGAGCTGCGCACCGGCGTCTTCGACGTCCTCGTCGGCATCAACCTGCTCCGTGAGGGCCTCGACCTGCCCGAGGTCTCGCTCGTGTCGATCCTCGACGCCGACAAGGAGGGCTTCCTCCGCTCGGCCAGGTCGCTCATCCAGACGATCGGTCGCGCGGCCCGAAACGTGTCCGGCCAGGTGCACATGTACGCCGACAAGATCACCCCGTCGATGGAGCAGGCGCTCGACGAGACCAACCGGCGTCGCGAGAAGCAGATCGCCTACAACACCGAGCACGGCATCGACCCGACGCCGCTGCGCAAGAAGATCGCCGACATCACCGACCTGCTCGAGCGCGAGGACGCCGACACGCAGGAGCTGCTCGGCTCCGGGCGCATGCAGTCCCGCGGCAAGAGCGGTGCCGGTCGCGGCGCCATGGCCGCCGACGTCGGGGTGTCGGCCGGCGGCACGACCAACCGTCCGGCCGACATGGCGGCGGCCGACCTCGCCGGTCTCATCCAGGAGCTCACGACACAGATGCACCAGGCGGCGGCCGAGCTGCACTTCGAGCTGGCCGCGCGCCTGCGCGACGAGATCGGCGACCTCAAGAAGGAGCTCCGGCAGATGAGTGCCGCGACCCGGTGATGGCCCGATGACGCCCAAGGGGGCCGGGAAGGGCAGCGTGGCTGCCCGGCTTCGTGCCGCCGCCCTCGCGCTGCCCGGGGCGTGGGAGGACTCGCCGTGGGACGGTGACACCGTCGCCAAGGTCGGAGACAAGATCTTCGTCTTCCTCGGCGGGGAGTCGATCGGGGTCAAGAGCGCCCGCAGCCGCACGGAGGCCGACGAGTGGCTGCACCGCTACCCCGACGACGCATCGGTCATGGCCTACATCGGCCGGCACGGGTGGAACACCCTGCGCACGACCGGGGCGATCGACCCCGACGAGCTCCTCGAGGCGATCGAGACCTCCTACGAGATCGTCGTGTCGGGCCTGCCGCGCAGCAGGCGACCCGGGCCCACGGACTGAGCGTCGGTGGCGTGAGCTCCCGCCGGAGGATGCCTCGTGACGCCCACGGCCTGCCCACGGGACGGGACCGATTTGAGGCATGGCACCGGGAGTGAAAGACTCAGGCGTTCACGGAGGGGAGTATCCCCGACACGACGGGCTCGTCATCACGGAGTGGGTCTCACCGCCGCTCCCGGTCCCGTCGGTCCGGCAGCGCCTCGGGCGCTCCGGGCGGGAGAGACCTCCGGTTGCTGATCTGGTGACCGGAAGGTTGTGCCCATGAACGTTCCCGCCTGGGGCTGGTTCCTCACGATCGGTCTGATGACCGTGTTCCTCCTCGTCGACGTCTTCGTCATCGCGCGGCGACCGCACGTGCCGTCGATGGCCGAGGCGGGCCGACACCTGGCCTTCTTCGTGGGGGCGGCCGTGCTCTTCGGACTCTTCGTCTGGTTCGAGTGGGGCGGCCAGTACGCCGGCGAGTTCTACGCGGGCTGGCTCACCGAGTACTCCCTCTCGGTCGACAACCTCTTCGTCTTCCTGCTCATCATGGGCAGCTTCAAGGTGCCGAAGAAGCTCCAGCAGTCAGCGCTCATGGTCGGTATCGTCATCGCGATCGTCCTGCGCGGCATCTTCATCGGGCTCGGCGCGGTCGTCATCAACGCGTACGCGTGGGTCTTCTACATCTTCGGCGCCTTCCTCGTCTACACGGCGATCAAGCTCGCGACCGGCGGCGAGAGCGACGACGACGAGTACCACGAGAACCGCTTCCTCCTCTGGGTCGAGAAGCGCTTCCCGGCGACCAAGGAGTGGCACGGCACGAGCCTCACGGTGATCGAGAACGGCAAGCGCCTCATCACGCCGATGCTCATCGTCATCCTGGCTCTGGGCACGACCGACCTGCTCTTCGCGCTCGACTCGATCCCGGCGATCTACGGCCTGACCAACGAGCCGTACCTCGTCCTCACCGCCAACATCTTCGCCCTGATGGGACTGCGGCAGCTCTACTTCCTCATCGGTGGCCTGCTCAAGAAGCTCGTCTACCTCAGCATCGGCCTCGCGGTCCTGCTCGCGTTCATCGGCGTCAAGCTCGTCATGCACGCGATGCACGAGAACAACCTGCCGTTCATCAACGGCGGCCAGCCGATCGAGGGCGTGCCCGACATCCCGATCCTCGTCTCGCTCGGTGCGATCGTCCTCATCCTCGGTGTCACCACCGTCGCGAGCCTCTGGAAGTCCAGCCGCGACGCCAAGCTGGAGGCCGCGAACGGCACCTCCGACGTGGACAGCGCAGACGAGGGCGAGGCCGGCACCAGCGGCGCGTCCCAGGACCCCGCGGGGCTCGCAGGCGACGAGGGTGTCACCACACCCCACGCCACGCACGACCAGCGCTGACGACGTATGCCGTCACGACCCCGCCCGCCGACCGCCTGGTCGGCGGGCGGGGTCGCGTCGGGAGTGCGGGAGGCCTCCACCGTCGTACGGCCGGGGCTACCGCGAAACAGCTGGGTCCACGCTGCGTGGGCGGCAGGCCGCCCGGCTCAGCTCGCCGTGAGCTCCTGGGCGAGCATCACGAGGATGCCGCTGGGTCCGCGGACGTAGGTGAGCTTGTAGACGTCCTCGTACGTGGCCACCCCGCGCAGCGGGTGGCAGCCGTGCCTCGCGGCGATCTCGAGCGCCTCGTCGATGTCGTCGACCGAGAAGGCGACCCGGTGCATGCCGATCTCGTTGGGCAGCGTGGGGGTCGTCTCGATGGCGCTGGGGTGGATGTACTCGAAGAGCTCGAGGCGGCCCTGGCCGTCGGGGGTCTGGAGCATGGCGATCCTGGCGTGGTTGCCGTCGAGGCCCACGGCGGTGTCGGTCCACTCCCCGCTGACCGTGTCTCGACCGAGGACCGTCAGTCCGAGGTCGGTGAAGAAGGCGATCGTCGCCTCGAGGTCCTGCACGGCGATCCCGACGTTCTCGAGCTTGATGGGCATGAGGGGCACGCTACCGAAGCGAGATGACGCGTCGCTCGGGCGAAGGGGAGTCGCTCGACCACCCATCGGTCCAGGTTCCGCCCGGTCGACCACGGTGCCGGGAGGAAATCACCTCGTGACGTTGCCGCCGGTGGCCGATGACGACGAGTAGGGTCCGAGCATCGGGGGAAGAGGTCCTCCGACGAGCACAGGGGAACCTCATGAGGACACGACTTCGCACCGCGGCCGCCGGGCTCGCGCTGACACTCGCATCGACCCTCGGCGTCGTCGCCGCGAGTCCCGCCAGCGCGATCGAGCCGGTCGGCTTCGCCAAGGTCAGCAGCTGCGCCGATCCGCAGCTCAACGCGTTCGACAACTGGTCGGGGCACACGCTCGGCGCCTACAAGGACACCAACTGGGTGCCGCAGGGGATGACCTACGACTCCAACGGCGACTACCTCTACGTCTCGATGTACCACCGCGACGCCCTCGAGGTGCCGCGCGTCGTCGTCTACAAGCGGTCGACGTCCGCGTGGGTCAAGACGATCGAGCTGAGCGGGGTCCCCAAGAAGGGGCACGCGGGTGGTGTGACCATCGGGCGGGGCAACCTCTACGTCTCCGACAGCGAGGGCGGTGCCTACGTCTACCGCATCCCGATCGACCGCATCCGGGCCGTCCCCGCGGGCGCGCGCCGGGCCGTGTCGTATGCCGCGCGGTACACCATGGGCGGCCTGACGCACGCCTCGTACGTCGACTACTACGGCGGCAACCTCTACGTCGGGGACTTCTACTCCAACCTCATGCGCCGCTACGCGACGTCGAGCGCGGGCTACGTGACCGTGACGTCGAACGCGGCCTACGGCACGCCCTCGATCGTCCAGGGCGTGCAGGTCACCGGCAGCCACTTCGTCTTCAGCCGCTCGTGGGGTCGGGACAACCTGAGCAAGGTGACGACGCAGGTGCGGTCCACGGGCGCCCGCTCGAGCCACAACACGCTGCCGATGATGGAGGGGATCGTCTGGGCCCCGCAGTCGGCCGGCTCGTCGGTCAAGCGGCTCTACTCCGTCTTCGAGTCGACCTCCAAGGAGTACGCCGACTCGAACTGCCGCACCCACGCGATCTGGAGCGCCTCCAGCGGCTACATCCTCTGAGGCACGGCGCGCCCCCTGTCATCTCGGACGAGTGACAGGGGGCCGCCCGCTCCGCACCGCCCTGGGCGCCGGTGATGAGTTGTGGGCCCGGCAGCCGTCTCACCTACGACAGGAACACGGTGAGACGGAAGGATGACGTGATGAGCGCGGACGTACGGGTGGACGAGCTGGACGAGCGGGACGAGCTGGACAAGGTCGACGAGCCGGCCTTCTCGGGAACGGTGGAGCGACACCGCCGGGAGCTGCACGTGCACTGCTACCGGATGCTCGGGTCCTTCGAGGACGCCGAGGACGCCGTGCAGGAGACGTTCCTGCGGGCGTGGCGCCGGAGAGAGACCTTCGAGGGGCGCTCCACGTTCCGGGCCTGGCTCTACCGGATCGCGACGAACACCTGTCTGGACCTGCTCGCCAAGCGCCGCCCGACGGCCGCCACCGGCGGTGAGGTGCCGTGGCTCCAGCCGTATCCGGACCGGCTGCTCGACGAGCTGCCCGCCGACGGCGGGGACGAGCCGGAAGCCGTCGCCCTCGCGCGCGAGACGATCGAGCTGGCCTATCTCGTCGCGGTCCAGCACCTCGCGCCCCGCCCACGGGCCGTGCTCATCCTGCGCGACGTGCTCGGCTGGCCGGCCAAGGACGTCGGGGACCTGCTCGGGGACTCCGTGAACTCGGTGAACAGCGCGCTGCAGCGCGCCCGCGCAGGACTGCGGGAGCACCTGCCGGCGGAGCGCCAGGACTGGACCGGCGGCGACGAGGACGCGGGCACGCGAGAGCTCGTGCGCCGCTACACCGAGGCCAGCGTGGCCAAGGACATCGACGGGCTGGCTGCCCTGGTGCAGGACGACGTCCGCTGCTCGATGCCGCCCACCCCGGGGCTGTTCGTGGGCCGCGAGGCCGTGGTGCAGGACTGGGTCGAGGGCGGCTTCGAGGAGCTGGGACACCTGCGCACCGTCCCCACCGCCCTGAACCGGCAGCCCGCCGTGGCCTTCTACCTCTGGCAGGAGGCGGAGGCCGCGTACCTGCCGCTGACGGTGGACGCGCTGCGCGTCACGGGCGGGGCCGTCGCCGAGATCACCACGTTCCACGCCGACCGGTTCCCGTGCCTGGGGCTGCCGGAGCGCCTGCCGGCCCTCGGCACGGAGTAGGCGACCAGTGACCGGGCGACGACCGCGGGTGACGAGGTGGCGGGCGGAGGACGGCGCCCGTCCCGGCGCTCGTCCCGGCGCTCGCGGTCGTCAGCGGACCCGGTGGGCGACGACCCAGCCGAGCAGGGCGGGCACGGCCGTGACGGCGAAGACGACGGCATACGCCCCGGGGACGGTCGACCCCGCTCCGGCGAAGACGATGGCCGAGAGCGCGATCGCCGTCGCGGCCCCCGACGAGTCGCCGATCTGCAGGGCCGAGCTGACGAAGCCCTGCTCCGTCGACTGGGCCCGGGCGAGCGCCTGGGCCGTGACGCGGGGGTAGAGCGTCCCGATCCCGAGGCCGACGACGGGGAAGAGGGCGATGACGACCCACGTCGGCGCGTCGAGCGCCACCGCGCCGGCCAGGGCGAGGAGAGCGAGGGCGATCGCCGCGAGGGAGACGGCCGCGGTGCGACCGATCTCGAAGCGCCGGTCCCACCGTCCCTGGACCCACGACCCGGCGAACCACGTGACGCCCGTGACGGTGAGTGCGACGCCCGCGAGGCTCGGGCTGAGGCCGTCGCGTTCGGTCAGCAGACGGGGCAGGTAGACCTCGGCGCCGCTGAAGGCGGCGAAGGCGAGCGCGCGCAGGGCGATGTCGGTCGGCAGCCCACGGGCGGCCCGCAACGTCCCCCGCGGTGTGAGCGGCAGCAGGGTGAGGCCCACGACGACGAGGGCGAGCACCGCAAGGGTGACGCCGACGGCGTCGAGACGCTCGGCGGCCGCGTTGAGACCGAGCACGGCGACGGCCAGCACGACCGACGCGGCGATCGTCCGCCACCGCCACGGCACGTCGACGACGTCCTGCCGCAGGCCGGTGATGATGCGGCCGAGCAGCACGGACGCCACGACGAGGACGACGAGCGCCAGCCCGAAGACCCAGCGCCAGCCGATCGTCTCGGTGATGAGGCCGGCCACGAACGGCCCCGCGATCGACGGCACGACCCACGCTGCCGAGAAGCCGGCGAGGATCGCCGTGTGCAGCCGCTGCGGGTAGACGCGAGTCACGAGGACGTAGAGCGCCGTGCTCGTCATCCCGGCGCCGAGGCCCTGCACGACCCGCGCAGCGACGAGGACCCCCATCGAGGGCGCGAGGCCGGCGACCACGAGGCCGGCGGCGAAGAGCACGAGGCCGAGGAGCAGGGGAGGCCGTGGCCCGCGCCGGTCGGCGAGGTTGCCCGACCAGACGATGCTGACGATCCCCGACGCGAGCGTCGCCGTGAAGGCCATCGCGTAGAGCGAGGCACCGTCGAGGTCGTGGGCGATCGTCGGCATGACGGTCGTCAGGGCCAGGGCCTCGAAGGCGTGCAGGGACACGAGGGCGAGCACGCCGATGGTCGTGGCCCGCAGGGCCGGCGCCATGATGCCGCCGCCCTCCTCGGGGACGGTCGTGCCGGTGTCAGGGCGCATCGTGCTCGAGGTCATCCGGCGACGTTAGGACCTCACGCGCACTTGAGGTCAAGCAGTCGGCCACACGGCGCATCAACCCGGCCCCATCGCGGCGTCCGGCGACTCGGGCCGGGACTGGGCTCCGAGCACGATGACGCTCGCGAGTACGACGAGCGCCATGCCCGCGACCTGTCCCCGGTCGAGCACCTGGTCGAGGACGACGAAGCCGGCCACGGCCGCGACGACCGGCTCGAGGCTGAGCAGGATGCCGAACACGCGCTGCGCGAGGTGACGCAGCGCGACGAGCTCGAGCGAGTAGGGCAGCACCGACGACAGGACGGCGATGCCGAGGCCGAGCGCGACGTCCCGCGGCGTCCAGCGGTCGACGGAGGTCAGACCGAGCGGGGCCACCGCGACCGTCGACACGATGAGGGCGAGCGCAAGGCCGTCGAGGCCCCCGAACGCCTTGCCGGTGCGCTGGCTGAGGACGATGTAGGCCGCCCACATGACGCCCGCCAGTGCCGCGAACCCGACGCCGACGAGGTCGAGCCGGTCCCACGACGTGTGCAGCACCCCGGAGACGAGCACGACGCCGAGGGCCGCCGCCGCGACGGCCACGACGTCCCGCGGCCGACGGCTCAGGGCGGCCGCGAGCCCGAGCGGGCCGAGGAACTCGATCGTCACCGCGACCCCGATGGGCAGGTGGGCCAGGGAGGCGTAGAACGAGGTGTTCATCGCCGCGAGCGCCAGCCCGAAGAGCACGACGGTGCCCCAGTCGGACCGGCTGCGCCCCCGCCACGAGGGCCGCGCGACGGCATACAGGATGACCATCGCGAAGAAGAGGCGCAGCAGCACCGAGCCGGGCGCCCCGATGCGGGGGACGAGCGTGGCGGCGAAGGCGCCGCCGAACTGGACGGAGACGACGCCGCCGAGGACGAGAAGGGGAGCAGTGCGGTGGTCGACGCTCACGGCATCGGCAGGCGCCCGGCGGCGACGAGGGTGGCGACGCGTTCGGCGGGCAGGTCCTCCTCGACGAGGACGCCGCCGGTCTCCGAGGCGTGGACCATGCGACCGGGGCGCACGACGATGCCGACGTGGTGGATGCGCCGACCGGGCCGGGCGAAGAAGTAGAGGTCGCCCGCCTGCACGGCGTCGAGCTCGACCGGCGTCGCGAGCTCCGCCTGGGCGTACGCGTCGCGCGCGACGACGACGCCGAGGAGTCGCCACGTGTGCAGCACGAGACCGGAGCAGTCGAAGCCGAGCGGCGAGACGCCCGACCAGAGGTAGGGCAGCCCGAGGTGGCGGCGGGCCTCGGCGACGGCCGCGTGCGTGTCGTCCCCGTCTGCCGCGCCCGCCGCGTCGAGGACGGGCGTCGGCCCCTCCATCAGGGGGTCGGTCACGGGTGCCAGGTGGGCCGACGGCACCCAGCCCGGGTAGCCCCGGTCGTCCTTCGGGGAGAGCTGCCACGGCGCGACGACGTGCGACCAGGCGCCGGACTCGGCGGTGTCGGTGACGACGACGGGCTCGCCGGCGAGCAGCTGCGACTCGACGCGGCCGTGCAGGCCGAGCCGCCCCTGGCCCGACTCGTCGTCGGAGGCGTGCGCGTCGAGCGCCGCGAGCCAGGCGGCGGCATCGGGCTCGTCGGCGACGACGGGCGCGTCGACGGGCCGGGGGCTCCCGGGACTGGACCACACCGTCGTCACGGGGACGCGGACGAGGTGGGTGGCGGTGACGGCGTGGACGGCGACGGACGAGCTCACGCCCGTCATCCTCGCACCACGCTCCGCGCCTCGCTCACGCCGGCCAGGCGCTGGACCCCGCGACGTGCACGGACCGGCCTCCGACGGTCACCTCCCACACGAGGTGCTCGGGCGTGCGCTCCCACGTCAGGGTCGGCTCGCCCGTGACCACGCCGTCGGGCGCGCCGACGGCGGCCACGGCCGTGGCCGTGATCGTCGGCGGGTCGGTCCACAGAAGGGCCGGGGGACACGACTCGAGGTCGCCCTCGTGGCGCTGGAACGTCGACCACCGGCGTATGCGTGCAGCGGGCTCGCGCGCGTCGGCGCGGTCCGCGGGTGGCGGGGTCGTCTCGACGTCGACGAGCGCGAAACCGGCGAGGCGGTCGCCGGTCGTGACCGGCACGAACCACGTAGAGACCCCGGCGACCGGGCCGCCTGACGAGCCCGACGGGCCCGACGACGTCGGCGGGGCCGGCGCCCGGACCGGCACCGGCCGGCCGACGACGCCCCGGCCGTGGACGAGCGGACCGACCCGGCCCACGTCCGCGACGAGCCGCAGCGTCGCCGTCCGGGCCTGCGCCGCGAGCGAACCCGCGTCGGGCGGCTCGCGCGTCCGGTCGGCGTCGCGCTCCATCAGGCCAGTGTGACCTGCGCGGTGAAGGTGCGGCGGTACGTCGTGGCGTCGAAGTTCTCCCACCGCGTGATGACACCGGCGTTGGGCGGCCACGGGTCGAAGACGGTGAGGCCACGGTCGGTGGCGGTGAGGAGCAGCCAGACGGTCTCGGAGTAGCCGACGACGGTGCGCGAGTGGCCTGGGACGAAGCTGACGAGCGGCCGGTTGGCGTTGATCTCGCTGACGAACCGCGAGAAGGGGTTCGTCGTGTACATCGTCGCGTCGAGGGCGTTGCTGCTGAGCCGCTCGAGGACGGTGACGACGAGCGCGTCGTTCGCGTACGGCAGTCCCGTCGGGCTCGCGAGCGTCCCGAGCCCGAGCTCGGCGGCGATGCGGACCTGGCCGTACTCGTAGCGGTAGAAGTCGAGGACCATCTGGACGCTCGCGGCGACGCACCACACGTTCGTCTGCTGGCCCCGCAGCTCGTAGCAGACCTGGTGGTCGCTGTTGCGCGTGCTGTAGTGCAGGTCCCGGCGGCGGGTGCGCAGGAGGATGTCGACGGTGTCGACGACGGAGACCGTGTAGCGGTCCCGGTCGAGGCGTTCGACGAGCCGCGACAGCTCGCCGACCGCGGTGTCGTAGCGCGCGGTCCGGGACTCGCGCGCCTTCGCCGTGAGGCTCCCGAGGAAGGACCAACGCTCGAAGTTCCCCGGGGGAGCGCCACGCTCGCGCTTGCTCGCCGGCGGCACGACCTCCCACGTGTGCAGCTCGAGCATCGCGACCTCGCGGCCCTCGCGCAGGAGCTGGAGCGCGAGCTTGGGGTGGCTGTAGTCGACGAAGCGGACCTCGTCGACCTCGACCTGGGTGCCGTCGTTCTGCTTGGCGAGCACCTCGAAGGCCTGCTCGACGAGACGCTCGGGCTCCCAGACGGCGTCGGGCGACGCGGCGACGAGGACGGCGCCCATCGCAGGACTGGCCCCGACATCGACGTAGCCGCGGGCCTTCCTGCCGCTGAGACGGGCCCGCCAGAAGAGGACGTCTCCCGACAGGTCGTGCACCGGTGTCGCGGCCGGTTCGACGTCGGCTCCCGCGAGCGAGCGCGGGAGCGCGTCGACACTGAGCAGGAGGCTGGCGTGGGCGGCGGCGAGCGCGACGTGGCGCTCGGACTCCTGGCTGACGACGGGGGTGGTGACGGACATGGTGGCTCCTTCGCACGGTTGCCGGTCAGTGGCCGCCGATGCGTTGCCTGATACCTGCCTGTCTCTTCCCTCACGAATCGGTGTGGACCTGCGCGAGGTACTGGTCCGCGGGCTCCCGGACCCGTACCGTCAGAGGTATGGAAGAGCGAATCACCCTCGAGGGATTCGATCCCCCGAAGAACCGACGTCACGGCCCCGACGGAGACCTCGTCGACGTCCAGGGTTGGCTGCACGCTCCCGTCGACTGGATCGGCGGGCCCCGTCTGGAGCGGGCCTGGCGCGAGCGCCACGGCCGGTCGCGCCTCGGTGTCGGCCTCTCCGTCGCGGGCAACCCGCGACGCCACATCCTCCTGACCAACGTCCCGCCGGACCTCGACTTCCTCCGGTCCGAGCTCGAGTCGCTCATCGCGGAGCTCGACCCCGACGCGACGTCGGACCTCGAGGACGCCCAGTAGCCGGACGCCACGCGGCAGCGGCGCCGAGGGCGCCGGGGCCGCCGCGGGCGCCGCGGGCGCCGCGGGCGTCGGCCGACGCGGCCACCTCACCCGCGCGTGCCCGGTTCGTGACGTCGTGCCCCGGTCCGCCCCTCTCGTCCCTCTCACCTCGACGGGGTGAACCGGCCCGACTCACCCCCACGCGCCGGGTCCCGCTCGTACGCTGAGCGCGTGGCGAGACCCGCGATCATCACCGTGGACGACGACGCGCCGGTCTCGGCCGCGATCGCCAGGGACCTGCGGGCCCGCTACGGCGCCGAGCACCGCATCCTGCGCGCCTCCTCCGGGGCCGAGGCTCTCGACCTCGTGGCCCGCCTCGTCCTGCGGGGTCAGCCCCTCGCGCTCGTCGCCTCCGACCAGCGGATGCCCGGGATGACCGGCATCGAGCTGCTGGCGCGGGTGCGCGTCGACGTCCCGGACGCGAAGCTGCTGCTGCTCACGGCGTATGCCGACACGGACGTCGCGATCTCGGCCATCAACGACATCGGGCTCGACCACTACCTCCTCAAGCCGTGGGACCCGCCCGAGGACCGGCTCTACCCCGTCGTCGACGACCTGCTCTCCGACTGGCACAACGCGCACCCGGAGCGCTCGTCCGACGTCCGCGTCGTCGGCCACCGGTGGTCGGAGGCGAGCCACCTCGTCAAGACCTTCCTCGCCAACAACCACGTGCCCTACGTCTGGCTCGACGTCGAGCGCGACGAGGAAGGGGCCAGGCTGCGCGACCTCGCCGACGCCGGCCCGGAGGACCTGCCGCTCGTCCTCGTCCCCGACGGCGACACGCTCCGCGCGCCGACGCCCGTCGCCGTCGCGACGGCCCTGGGGCTGCGCACCCGGGCCGAGCGCGCGCTCTACGACCTCTGCATCGTCGGCGGCGGACCGGCGGGGCTCGCCGCCGCGGTCTACGCCGCATCCGAGGGGCTGAGCACCGTGGTCGTCGAGCACGACGCCCCGGGCGGCCAGGCCGGGCAGAGCGCGGCGATCGAGAACTACCTCGGCTTCCCGCGGGGGCTCTCCGGTGCCGACCTGGCCCAGCGGGCCATCGCCCAGGCCCGCCGCTTCGGTGCCGAGATGGTCCTCGCGCGTGACGTCGTGGCGCTGGAGCAGCGCGGACCCGTCCGCGCCGTCCGGCTCGACGGCGCCGACGACATCGAGGCGCGCAGCGTCGTGCTCGCGACCGGCGTCTCCTACCGGCGGCTCGAGGCGCCGGGTGTCGACGCGCTCGCCGGACGCGGCGTCCACTACGGGTCCAACGCCGGCCAGGCGGCGGCGTGCGAGGGTGACGAGGTCTACGTCGTCGGGGCCGCCAACTCCGCGGGCCAGGCGGTCCTCAACCTCGCCCGCCACGCCCGCCGCGTCACCCTCGTCGTACGTGGTGAGTCGCTCGAGGCGAGCATGTCGCAGTACCTCGTCGAGCGGATCCGCGCCGACGAGCGGATCCGCGTGCTGTGTCGCACCGAGGTCGTCGGCGCCGACGGGGACGGCCACCTCGAGCGGCTGACCCTCGCGGACCGGCACACCGGCGCCACGGCGGAGGTCGAGGCCGCCTGGCTCTTCGTCTACATCGGCGCGTCGCCGCGCACCGACTGGCTCGGTGCCGACGTCGTGCGCGACGAGCACGGCTTCGTCGTCACCGGCCACGACCTCGTCACCGGGCAGCAGGCCCACGGGTGGACGCTCGCCCGTCCGCCGTTCGCGCTGGAGACGAGCCTGCCGGGCGTCTTCGCGGCGGGCGACGTGCGCTCGGACTCGATGAAGCGCGTCGCGTCCGCCGTCGGCGAGGGATCGATGTCGGTCTACTTCGTCCACCGCTACCTCGCCACGATCTGACCGGCAGACGGGACCCGCGATGCTCGAGCTGCCCGACCTCCGCACGGTGCCGCTCTTCGACGGGCTGGACGACGACCAGCTCGTGCAGCTGCTCGACGGGGGCTCGGAGGTGCCGATCGTCCCCGGCGAGGTGGTCTGGCTCGAGGGGGACCGCGCCGACTACTGGTGGGTCGTCGTCGACGGGTCGCTCGACCTCTCGCGCCACATCGGCCGCGAGGACGTCGTCGTCGGCCGGATGGACGTGCCGGGCCGCTGGGCCGGTGGGTTCCGGGCCTGGGACGAGCACGGCGTCTATCTCGCGACGGCTCGGGGCGTCGCGCCCGGGCGGCTCCTGCGGGTCCCGGCGCAACGCCTCCACGAGCTCGCCAACGTCTGGTTCCCCTTCGCCGCGCACCTCGTCGCCGGCCTCTACGGCACGGCCCGGTCGATCGAGGCGACGGCCCGGCAGCGCAGCGGCCTCGTGACGCTCGGGACCCTCGCCGCCGGTCTGGCCCATGAGATCAACAACCCCGCCGCGGCCGCGGCCCGGTCGTCCGCCGAGCTCGAGCACGCCTGCGACGGTCTGCTCGACGCCCTGCGCCAGATGGCGACGGCCGGTCTGACCGCGGCGCAGTTCGGGGAGCTCGACGCGCTGCGCCGCGAGCTCGAGCCGCCGACGACGCTGCCCGACCCGCTCGAGACGGCCGACCGTGAGGAGGCGCTGGGGGAGTGGCTGGACCGGGCCGGGGTCGAGCGGCCGTGGGAGCTCGCCGCGTCCCTCGTCTCCGCGGGCGCCGACGTCGGCTGGCTCGAGCGGGCCGCCGCCGCGTCCCCGCCCGACGGCCTCGGGGCCTGCCTCGGCTGGGTCGCGCGCACCATCGACGTCGCGTCGCTGCTCGGCGAGGTCCGTGAGTCGACCCGTCGCGTGTCCGAGCTCGTCGCCGGCATCAAGTCCTACTCGCAGATGGACCGCGCCTCGCACCAGCGCGTCGACGTCCGGGAGGGCCTCGAGAGCACGCTGCTCGTCATGGGCCCGCGGCTGCGTCCCGGCGTCACGGTCGTGCGCGACTGGGGCGCCGACGTGCCCCTCGTCGACGGGATGCCGGGCGAGCTCAACCAGGTCTGGACCAACCTCGTCGACAACGCCGTCGACGCCATGGACGGCCACGGCACCCTCCGCGTGTCGACGCGCCTCGACGGTGACGCGGTCGTCGTCGAGGTCGCGGACACGGGCGCGGGGATGAGCCCGGAGGTGCAGCAGCGCGCCTTCGAGGCGTTCTACACGACGAAAGACGTCGGCCGCGGGACCGGCCTCGGGCTCGACATCGCGCACCGGATCGTCGTCGACCGCCACGGCGGGTCGATCGAGATCGAGTCCCGGCCGGGCGGCACCCGCCTGCGGGTGCGCCTGCCGGTCCGCGCCGCCCACCCACCTGCCCCCTGAGCGCCCGCCGCGCCGGACGGCATACGCCATCGCCCTGCCATGGCGTCGTCATGGCGTCGTCCTGGAGGACGTATGCCGTCCGGCCGGCTCAGGCGGTCACCAGCCGCGGGCGCGCCACTCGGCCAGGTGAGGGCGCTCGGCGCCGAGGGTCGAGTCGTCGCCGTGGCCCGGGTAGAACCACGTGTCGTCGTGGTAGACGTCGAAGACGCGGGTCGTGACGTCCTCGATGAGCGAGTCGAAGCTCTGCCCGGGGTTCTTCGTGTTGCCGACGCCGCCGGGGAAGAGGCTGTCGCCCGTGAAGAGGTGGGTGTGCCCACCGGGCGCCGGGTCGGCGTAGGCGAGCGCGATCGAGCCCGGCGTGTGGCCCCGCAGGTGGACGACGTCGAGCGTGACGTCGCCGACGGACACCGTGTCGCCCTGGCCGACGCGCTCGTCGACGGGGACGGGCAGCGCGTCCGCGTCGTCGGCGCCGGCCACGGTGCGGGCGCCGGTCGCGGCGACGACCTCGGCGAGCGCGCCGACGTGGTCGTGGTGCTGGTGGGTCGTGACGACGGTGTCGAGGCCGCCGCCACCGGAGGACACGAGCTCGAGCAGGCGGTCCGGCTCGGCGGCCGCGTCGACGAGCAGCTGCGCGCCGGTGGCGCGACAGGTCAGCAGGTAGGCGTTGTTGCCGAAGCCGCCGACCTCGAGCTTGCGGATCGTGAGGTCGGCGAGCTCGCGGACGCCCGCCGGACCGGTCGCGGTGACGTGGCCGGTGTAGGTGTCGTCGGGTGTGTGCGTCATGGTCAGCCTCCGAAGGGCAGGGTCGGGACGGGGCCGTCGAAGGTCACGCCGTCGGTGCGCCCGCGGGCGAGCCACAGCAGCACGTCGGCGACGGACCCGGTCACCCCTGTCGCGCCGTCACCGACGACGTGCTCGTCGCCCTCGGTCGTCACGATGTGCAGCGACGGCGGTGCGTCGTCGTGGGCGAGGCGGTTGGCCGCGTCGCGGAGGAAGAGGGACGCGACCTCGGCCGGAGCGCTGGCGAAGGTGTAGCCGGCGTCGAGGTCGACGTGGTGGTAGACGACCTCGCGCAGCCGCATGAACGGCACCATCCCGACCGGGATCGGGAAGCCGCCCGGGGTGCGCTCGACCCGGACGTCGGCGTGCTCGGGACGCAGCGCCTCGAGCCGCTCGGCGAGGCGGGCCGCGGTGTCGCGGATGTCGGTCGCGTGGTCGTGCGCCGAGCGTCGGGCGCCCTGCTCGATGTCGCCGTCACGTGACTCGGTGTCGTCGTACATCGTGTCGGCGGTGCCGGTCAGGGCGACGTCGCACACCCGCACGAGGGCGTCGGCGTTGCGGGCGAGGTGCGCGAGGACGTGGCCGCGCGACCAGCCCGCGCACAGCGAGGGGGCGAGCACGGCGTCGTTGCGGAAGGAGGCCGCCGTCGAGGCGACCCGGTCGGTCTCGGCCGCGACGAGCGCGGGTGTCACGTCGGCGTGCCTCATGCCGTGGCCCTCCCGGGTTGCTTCTCGGTCTCCGTGTCGGACGCCTCGCCCGACGCCTTCGCGAGGGCCAGTGCAGCGCCGACGAGCGTCAGGTGCGAGAACGCCTGCGGGAAGTTGCCCACCATGCGCCCCGCGACGGGGTCGTACTCCTCGGAGAGCAGTCCGACGTCGTTGGTGAGGCCGACGAGCCGGTCCATCAGCTCGGTGGCCTCCGTCCTCATACCCGCCTTGGCGTAGGCGGTCACGAGCCAGAAGGAGCAGGCCAGGAAGGGGTGCTCGTCGCCCGCAAGACCGTCGACGCCGGTGTCGGTGCGGTAGCGCATGACGAGGCCCTCGCGCAGCAGGTCGGACTCGACGGCGGCGATGGTGCCGAGCATCCGCGGGTCGTCGCCCGCGACGAAGCCGATCGACGAGAGCGTCAGCAGCGACGCGTCGACCTCGGTCGTGTCGTAGTGCTGGACGAAGGTGTTGCGCTCGGGGTCGTAGCCCTTGGCCATGACCTCGTCGCGCACCTGGTCGCGCAGCTCGCGCCACAGCTCGACGGGCCCCTCGACGCCGTGCTGCTCGACGGCGCGGATCGCGCGGTCGAACGCGGCCCACACCATGACCCGCGAGTGCGTGAAGTGCCGCAGCGGGCCACGGATCTCCCAGAGGCCGTTGTCGGCCTCCTCCCAGTGCTCGGCGAGGTGGTTGACGAGCGCCCGCTGGAGGTGCCAGGAGTCGTCCGTCTCGACGAGGCCCTTCGACCGGGCGTGGTCGAGCGAGATCATCACCTCGCCGAGGACGTCGGTCTGGCGCTGGTCGACGGCCGCGTTGCCGACGCGCACGGGGCGCGACGCGGCATACCCCGGCAGGTGGTCGAGGACGCGCTCGGGGAGGTCACGGCCCCCGTCGACGCGGTACATGATCTGCATGTCCTCGGGGTCACCGGCGACGGCGCGCAGCAGCCAGTCACGCCACAGCGCTGTCTCCTCGACGTACCCGCAGCCGAGCAGCGCCTCGAGCGTCAGCGCGGCGTCGCGCAGCCAGCAGAAGCGGTAGTCCCAGTTGCGCTCGCCGCCGAACTCCTCGGGCAGCGACGTCGTGGCCGCGGCGACGATGCCGCCGGTCGCCTGGTGGGTCAGGCCGCGCAGCACGAGGAGCGAGCGCGTCACGGCCTCCTCGTAGGGACCGACGTAGTCGCTGCGCGCGGCGTACTCCTCGCTGAGCGCGATCGTCTCGTCGATGCGGGCGCGCACCCGCAGCGGTGGCGGGATCTCCTCGTGGCTGCGGAACCACGTCGTCGAGAAGGTGAGGGTCTGGCCGGCGACGACGTCGAACTCGTCGACGTGGTGGCCGTCCTGGGCGTGGGGGAGGCGGGCGCCGCGCAGGACGAGCATGTCGGGACCGGCGATGGCGGTGATGATCTCGTCGGTGTGGTCCTCGCGGTCGTCCGTGTGGCGCATGACCCACGGGCGGGTGCGGCCGTAGTTGAAGCGCACCGTCCACTCGTGGACCATGCGCACCGTGCCCTCGAGCCCTTCGATCCGGCGCAGCAGGTCGGAGCGCCCGTCGCCGAGCGGCATGACGTCGGTGACGCGGACCCGGCCGGTGGCGGTCTCGTGGATCGTCTCGAGGACGAACGAGTTGCCGACGTAGCGGCGCGTCGTCACGACGTCCGGGTCGACCGGGGCGATGAGCCAGCGACCGTGCTCCGGCGTGCCGAGCAGCGCGGAGAAGCAGGCACGCGAGTCGAAACGGGGGAGGCACAGCCAGTCGACCGAGCCCCGGAGGCTCACGAGGGCGGCGGTGCCGAGGTCGCCGAGCACGGCGTAGTCCTCGATCGGCGTGGGCACGGGCTCACTCATGAGTGCGAGTATGCCGTCCAGCCGGGTCGGGCGCTCCTGTCGCCCGGGCGCGTGGCGGGGTGGGTACGTCTCGTGTCATGTCCAGCCTTGAGCCGCCGATGGGGGCACTGTCGGTGACCCCACCTAGCATGTTGCGCGTGACTGCTACGCCCACCGGCAACGCCCATTCCCTCGTCGTCCGCGGCGCGCGCGAGCACAACCTGCGCGACGTGTCCGTCGACCTCCCACGCGACAGCCTCATCGTCTTCACCGGGCTCTCGGGGTCGGGCAAGTCGAGCCTCGCGTTCGACACGATCTTCGCGGAGGGGCAGCGTCGCTACGTCGAGTCGCTGTCGGCGTACGCCCGGCAGTTCCTCGGGCAGATGGACAAGCCCGACGTCGACTTCATCGAGGGCCTGTCGCCCGCGGTCTCCATCGACCAGAAGTCGACCAACCGCAACCCGCGCTCGACCGTGGGCACCATCACCGAGGTCTACGACTACCTCCGACTGCTCTTCGCGCGCGCCGGCCGGCCGCACTGCCCGGTCTGCGGCGAGCCCGTCACCCGGCAGTCGCCGCAGCAGATCGTCGACCAGCTCCTGACGCTCGAGGACCGCACCCGCTTCCAGGTGCTGGCGCCGGTCGTCCAGGGCCGCAAGGGCGAGTTCGTCGACCTCTTCGCCGAGCTCCAGACCAAGGGCTTCTCGCGCGCCCGTGTCGACGGCGAGGTCGTGTCCCTGGCCGAGCCCCCGGCCCTCGAGAAGCAGAAGAAGCACACGATCGAGGTCGTCGTCGACCGCCTCGTCGCAAAGGGCGACGACGCCGGCTCCAAGCGGCGCCTCACCGACTCCGTCGAGACCGCCCTCGGCCTCGCCGGCGGCGTCGTCATCATCGACTTCGTCGACCGCGATGCCAAGGACAAGGAGCGCGAGCGCCGCTTCTCCGAGAAGATGGCCTGCCCCAACAACCACCCGCTCGGCATGGACGAGATCCAGCCGCGGTCCTTCTCGTTCAACTCGCCGTTCGGCGCGTGCACCGAGTGCACGGGCATCGGCACCGAGCTCGAGGTCGACCCCGAGCTCGTCGTGCCCGACGACGACCTGTCGCTCGCCGAGGGAGCCATCGCGCCCTGGGCGCAGGGGTCCGGCTCGGCCGAGTACTTCCAGCGCGTCATGGGCGCGCTCGCCGAGGACATGAAGTTCTCGATGGACGCCCCCTTCCGGGCGCTGCCGGCCCGCGCCAAGGAGGCGCTGCTGCACGGCCAGAACTACAAGGTCCACGTCAAGTACAAGAACCGCTACGGCCGCGACCGCTCCTACACGACCGGCTTCGAGGGCGTCGTCCCGTTCATCAAGCGCCGCCACTCCGAGACCGACTCCGAGTGGAGCCGCGACCGCTACGAGGGCTTCATGCGCGAGGTCCCGTGCCCGGTCTGCAAGGGCGCCCGCCTCAAGCCCGAGTCGCTCGCGGTGCTCGTCGGCGGCAAGAACATCTCCGAGGTCTGCGGCCTCGCGATCAACGAGGCCGCCGGCTTCCTCGACACCGTCGACTTCACGGCGCGCGAGAAGCAGATCGCCGAGCGCGTCATCAAGGAGATCGACGCGCGGCTCGGCTTCCTGCTCGACGTCGGGCTCGACTACCTCTCGCTCGACCGGCCCGCGGGCACCCTCTCCGGTGGCGAGGCCCAGCGCATCCGACTCGCGACCCAGATCGGCTCCGGCCTCGTCGGCGTGCTCTACGTCCTCGACGAGCCCTCGATCGGCCTGCACCAGCGCGACAACCACCGCCTCATCGAGACGCTGACCCGTCTGCGCGACCTCGGCAACACGCTCATCGTCGTCGAGCACGACGAGGACACCATCGCGACGGCCGACTGGGTCGTCGACATCGGCCCCGGCGCGGGTGAGCACGGCGGGCACGTCGTGCACTCCGGCACCGTCAAGGGTCTGCTCGAGCACCCCGACTCGCTGACCGGCATGTACCTCTCCGGCCGCCGCGAGATCCCGTCGCCCGACGTGCGCCGCGGCCACGACGGTCGCCAGATCACGGTCAACGGCGCCCGCGAGAACAACCTCCAGAACGTGTCGGTCGACTTCCCGCTCGGCAACCTCGTGGCCGTCACCGGCGTGTCGGGCTCGGGCAAGTCGACCCTCGTCAACGACATCCTCTACAACGTCCTCGCCAACAAGCTCAACGGTGCGCGCCACGTGCCCGGCCGGCACAAGTCCGTCACGGGCCTCGACCACCTCGACAAGGTCGTCCACGTCGACCAGAGCCCGATCGGACGCACGCCCCGATCGAACCCTGCGACCTACACCGGCGTCTTCGACAACATGCGCAAGCTCTTTGCCGAGACGACGGAGGCCAAGGTGCGCGGCTACCAGCCGGGCCGGTTCTCCTTCAACGTCAAGGGCGGACGCTGTGACGCGTGCTCCGGCGACGGCACGATCAAGATCGAGATGAACTTCCTGCCCGACGTCTACGTCCCGTGCGAGGTGTGCCACGGGGCCCGGTACAACCGGGAGACGCTGGAGGTGCACTTCAAGGGCAAGACGATCGCGGACGTGCTCGACATGCCGATCGAGGAGGCCGCCACGTTCTTCGAGGCGGTTCCCGCGATCGCGCGTCACCTCAAGACCCTCAACGACGTCGGCCTGGGCTACGTGCGCCTCGGCCAGCCGGCGCCGACCCTCTCCGGTGGTGAGGCCCAGCGCGTCAAGCTCGCCAGCGAGCTGCAGAAGCGATCCACCGGACGCACCATCTACGTCCTCGACGAGCCGACCACCGGCCTGCACTTCGAGGACATCCGCAAGCTCCTCGACGTGCTCCAGGGCCTCGTCGACAAGGGCAACACCGTCATCGTCATCGAGCACAACCTCGACGTCATCAAGAACGCCGACTGGATCATCGACATGGGCCCCGAGGGCGGCTCCGGCGGTGGCACGGTCATCGCCGAGGGCACGCCCGAGGACGTCGCCGAGGTGGCCGCCAGCCACACCGGCCGGTTCCTCAAGCCGATCCTCGAGCGCACGGCCCGCACGACGACCCGCGGCCCGGCCCGCACCCGCGCGAAGAAGGCCACGGCGTCCTCGGGCCCCGCGGACTCGGCCGGTTCACAGCGGGCTGACGGCGCGGGCACATCCGCGTCCCGCACCGTGAAGACGGTGAAGACCTCGAAGACGGCGACGAAGACGGCGACGAAGACGGCGAAGGCAACCACGGCACCGAAGGCGAGCGGTCGCGCACGAGGAGGTGCCACCACCGCCGCTGCGAAGAAGACCACGTCGAGCACCACCGTGAGCAAGACGAGGTCGACCCCGACCCGGAAGAGGAACGCATGACCGAGCGCACGCACTCCAGCACCACCGAGCCGACCAGCAGCACGAGCACCTCCGACAGCCGATCCACCAGCCCATCCACCACCCCATCCACCACCAGCACGGCCGAGCCGAGCCTCGGCGACCGCATCTCGATCCTCACCGACCGGCGCGGCGTCCTTCGCGTCGCCGGCGTCGTCGTCGGGGCCGGGGCGCTGGCGGCCTGCAGCAGCCCGCCCGTCCCCACGGCTCCGGCCGACTCGTCGTCGAGCAGTGCAGCGGCGCCGGCCTCCGGCGCCACCTCCGACGCGACGTCGGCCGCGGCGGGCGGCACCCCGACGTCCGAGATCCCCGTCGGCGGCGGCACGATCTTCGCCGACACCAAGACCGTCGTCACCCAGCCGGCGGCCGGTACGTTCAAGGCGTTCGACGCGGTGTGCCCGCACCAGGGCTGCACCGTCGGCTCCGTCGAGGGCGGCCAGATCATCTGCCCCTGCCACCAGAGCCACTTCGACGCGTCGACCGGCGACCGTGTGTCCGGTCCCGCACCGACCGGCCTCACGGCCAAGACCATCACGGTCACCGGAGACACCTTCACCGTCGGCTGAGAGCCACCTGCTGTCGTATGCCGTCCGGTCGGCGCCTCCTCGGCGCCGGCCGGGCGTCGTGCGTGCCCCGCCGGACGCCCACCCGGCGGCCCTGCGCCCGCGGCCACACGGCATACGCGAGGACGCCCTGCGGCGACGTCGGTGGCCCGACATAGGGTGGGAACGTGGCGGACCCGACGACCTACCGACCGAAGCCGGGGGAGATCCCGACCGACCCGGGCGTCTACCGTTTCCGCGACGCGCACGGCCGGGTCATCTACGTCGGCAAGGCCAAGTCGCTGCGCCCGCGGCTGTCGTCCTACTTCCAGGACATCTCGGCGCTGCACCCGCGCACCGCGACGATGGTCACGACGGCGAGCTCGGTCGAGTGGACCGTGGTGCGCACCGAGGTCGAGGCGCTGCAGCTCGAGTACTCCTGGATCAAGGAGTTCGACCCGCGCTTCAACGTCAAGTACCGCGACGACAAGTCCTACCCCTTCCTCGCCGTCACGATGGGCGAGGAGTTCCCGCGCGCCCAGGTCATGCGCGGCGCCAAGCGCAAGGGCACCCGCTACTTCGGGCCCTACGGCCACGCGTGGGCCATCCGCGAGACCCTCGACCTGCTGCTCCGCGTCTTCCCGATCCGCACCTGCTCCTCCGGCGTCTTCAAGCGCGCCACGGCGAGCGGCCGCCCGTGCCTGCTCGGCTACATCGACAAGTGCTCCGCCCCGTGCGTCGGCCGCGTCACCCCCGAGGAGCACCGGGCCATCGCCGAGGACTTCTGCGACTTCATGGCCGGCAACACGACACGCTTCGCCAAGCGCCTCGAGACGCGGATGAAGGAGGCGGCCGCCGAGCTCGACTTCGAGCAGGCCGCCCGTCTGCGCGACGACATCGGGGCGCTGACCAAGGCGCTCGAGAAGCAGGCCGTCGTCCTCGGTGACGCCACCGACGCCGACGTCTTCGCCCTCGCCGACGACGACCTCGAGGCCGCCGTGCAGGTCTTCCACGTCCGCGGCGGGCGCATCCGCGGCCAGCGCGGCTGGGTCGTGGAGAAGGAGAGCGAGGACCTCCCGACCCTCGTCGAGCACCTGCTCCTGCAGGTCTACGGCGACGCCGAGCGCGACGCGATCCCGCGCGAGGTGCTCGTCCCGACCGACCCCGCGGACGTCGAGGCCGTCACCGAGTGGCTCTCGTCGGTGCGCGGCTCGGCCGTCAGCGTCCGCGTCCCGCAGCGGGGCGACAAGCGCACGCTGATGGAGACCGTCCGGCGCAACGCCGAGCAGTCCCTGGCCCGGCACAAGGTGGCCCGCGCCGGGGACCTCACGCTGCGCAGCAAGGCCCTGCAGGAGCTGCAGGACTACCTCGGCCTCGACGACGCGCCACTGCGCATCGAGTGCTACGACGTCAGCCACGTCCAGGGCACCAACGTCGTCGCGTCGATGGTCGTCTTCGAGGACGGCCTCGCGCGCAAGAGCGAGTACCGCCGCTTCATCGTCCGTGGCGCGGCCACCGAGGACGGCGGCGAGCCCGCCACCGTCGACGACACCGCCGCGATGCGCGAGGTGCTGACCCGCCGGTTCCGGCGCTACCTCGAGGACGCCGAGGGTGCGGGCGACCTCGACCTGTCCACCGGGGTCGTCGGCGGATCGGCCGACAGCCCCAACAGCCCGGACCGGTCCACCGGCGCCGAGTCGTCCGGTGACGACGACGAGCCGTCCGTCTCCGGCCCGATCGACCCCGAGACCGGACGCCCGCGGCGGTTCGCCTACCCGCCCAGCCTCGTCGTCGTCGACGGCGGCCTGCCGCAGGTCAACGCCGCCCAGGCCGTGCTCGACGAGCTCGGCATCGAGGAGGTCGCGCTCGTCGGGCTCGCCAAGCGCCTCGAGGAGGTGTGGGTCCCTCGGGACGACCACCCGGTCATCCTGCCCCGCACGAGCGAGGGGCTCTACCTGCTCCAGCGGCTGCGCGACGAGGCGCACCGCTTCGCGATCACGTTCCACCGCCAGCGACGGTCCAAGGCGATGACGACGTCCCAGCTGGACGGCATACCCGGGCTCGGCGCGAGCCGTCAGAAGGCGCTGCTGCGCCACTTCGGTTCGGTCAAACGCCTTCGCGCGGCGGACACAACGGACATCATGGCCGTACCCGGCTTCGGCCGGTCGCTTGCCTCGGCCGTCGTCAACCACTTGGCTGAGGGAGCACCCCAGGAGCCAGCCGTGAACCTCACGACGGGAGAAGTGCTCGAATGACCGCCGACACCAGGCGCACACCGCAGACGCCCTTGGCCGATGCTCCGATCGTCATCGTCACCGGGATGAGCGGGGCCGGACGCAGCACGACCGCGAACGTCCTCGAGGACCTCGGCTGGCTCGTCGTCGACAACCTGCCGCCCCAGCTGCTCACCCACCTCGCGGAGCTGCGCGACGAGGCCCGCGCCCAGCACCCGGAGGCCCACCTCCAGCAGGTCGCGGTCGTCGTCGACGTGCGCTCACGCGGCTGGTTCGCCCAGCTCGAGGGCGCGATCGGCGCGGCCCGCGAGCGCGGCGAGCGTCCCAGCCTCGTCTTCCTCGACGCCACCGACGAGGCGCTCGTGCGCCGCTTCGAGAGCGTGCGCCGGCCGCACCCGCTCCAGGGTGACGGCCGCCTCCTCGACGGCATCCAGCGCGAGCGCGAGCTGCTCCTCGACCTGCGCTCGTCGGCCGACGTCGTCATCGACAGCTCGGGCCTCAACGTCCACCAGCTGAGCGCCAAGCTCTCCTCGCTCTTCGCGGGCGACCGACGCGTGCAGCTGCGCATCGCCGTCATGTCGTTCGGCTTCAAGTACGGTCTGCCGCTCGACGCCGACGTCGTCTTCGACATGCGCTTCCTGCCCAACCCGTACTGGGTGCCCGAGCTGCGGTCGCTGACCGGGCGTGACACTCCCGTCAGCGAGTTCGTCATGAGGCAGGAGGGCGCCGACGAGTTCCTCGACCGCGCCGGCGACCTGCTCGACACGATGATCGACGGCTACGTCCGAGAGGGGCGCCGCTACGTCACGGTGGCCGTCGGCTGCACCGGCGGCAAGCACCGCTCCGTCGCCATCGCCGAGGCGCTGAGCCAGCGGCTCGGCGGCCGCGACCGCGTCGACACGTTCGTCGTCCACCGCGACCTGGGTCGGGAGTGACCGGGACGACCGCGGTGACGACCCAGAGACTGCCCCTCGGCTCGTCGCACCACCGGCGCATCGTCGCGCTCGGCGGTGGCCACGGCCTGGCAGCAGCGCTGACCGCGCTGCGGCTGCTCACCGACAACGTCACCGCCGTCGTCACGGTCGCCGACGACGGCGGGTCGAGCGGGAGGCTGCGCGAGGAGTTCGACGTGCTGCCTCCCGGCGACCTGCGGATGGCGCTGTCGGCGCTCTGCGACGACAGCGACTGGGGCCACACCTGGCGTGACGTGCTCCAGCACCGCTTCGCCGGCACCGGCGACCTCCGGGGCCACGCCCTCGGCAACCTCATGATCGTCTCGATCTGGGAGCTGCTCGGCGACACGGTGCAGGGCCTCGACCTCGTGGGGCGCCTGCTCGGCGCGCGGGGCCGGGTGCTCCCGATGGCGGCCGAGCCGCTCGAGATCGTGGCCGAGATCCGCGGCCACGACCCCGCCCACCCCGACGCCACCGTCGACGTGCGCGGGCAGCACCGCGTCGCGTCGTCGCCGGGCATCGTGTCGTCCATCGGCATCGTGCCGACCTGCCCGGAGCCCTGCCACGAGGCGCTCTCGGCCGTCCGCGACGCCGACTGGGTGATGCTCGGCCCCGGGTCGTGGTTCACGTCCGTCATGCCGCACCTGCTCGTGCCCGACCTCGTCGACGCCCTGGTCTCGACGCCGGCCAAACGACTGCTCAACCTCAACCTCGAGGTGCACAAGGGGGAGACCCGCGACTTCCGCGCCGAGGACCACCTCGCCTCCTTCGCCGCCAACGCGCCCGACCTCCGGCTCGACGTCGTCCTCGCCGACCCGAGCGTCGTGCCCGACGACGCGTCCCTGCGCGCGGCCGCGGCCGAGCTCGGGGCCGAGCTCGTCGTCGCGCCCGTGGCGGCCCGGGGAGAGCCCGGGGTGCACGACCCGCTGCGGCTCGCGGCGGCGCTGCGTGACGTCATCTCCTGAGCGCGCGGCGACGCCGCTCACCGAGAGGGCCGGCGCTCCCGCACGAGGGTGCTTGATCAGGGTGGCAGGATGTCGCCCATGGCCATGACAGCGAAGGTGAAGGACGAGCTCTCACGCCTCGAGGTGACCAAACCCTGCTGTCGCAAGGCCGAGGTCTCGACGATGCTCCGCTTCGCCGGCGGCCTGCACATCATCGGGGGACAGATCGTCGTCGAGGCAGAGCTCGACACCGCGAACGCCGCACGCCGCCTGCGCCGCAACATCGCCGAGGTCTACGGCCACAAGAGTGACGTGCTCGTCCTCGCGGCCGGCGGCCTGCGTCGTGGCTCGCGCTACGTCGTCCGGGTCGTCGAGGAGGGGGCGACGCTCGCTCGGCAGACGGGGCTCATCGACACCCGTGGCCGTCCCGTCCGCGGCCTGCCGCCCAAGGTCGTCAGCGCCGCGACGTGCGACTCCGAGGCGGCCTGGCGGGGTGCGTTCCTCGCCCACGGCTCGCTGACCGAGCCCGGCCGCTCGTCCGCGCTCGAGGTGACCTGCCCCGGGCCCGAGGCCGCACTGGCCCTCGTCGGCGCTGCCCGTCGGCTCGGCATCCAGGCCAAGGCCCGCGAGGTCCGCGGCGTCGACCGCGTCGTCATCCGCGACGGCGACGCCATCGGCGCGATGCTGACCCGTCTCGGCGCCCATGACGCCGTCATGGCGTGGGAGGAGCGGCGGATGCGCCGCGAGGTGCGGGCCACCGCCAACCGACTGGCCAACTTCGACGACGCCAACCTGCGCCGCTCGGCGCGCGCCGCGGTCGCGGCCGGAGCCCGGGTCGAGCGCGCGATGGAGCTGCTCGGCGAGGACGTCCCCGACCACCTGCGCGAGGCCGGGGTGCTGCGCCTCGAGCACAAGCAGGCGAGCCTCGAGGAGCTCGGCCAGCTGGCCAAGCCGCCGATGACGAAGGACGCCGTGGCCGGGCGCATCCGCCGCCTGCTCGCCATGGCCGACAAGCGGGCCGAGGAGCTCGGCGTCGCAGGCACCGACGCCAACCTCACGCCCGACATGCTCGAGAGCTGAACGCGCCCGTCCACGGGGGTGGTCGGGGCCTGCCCGCCGGGGTGGCGCGTGCTGAGCGCGCGCTCACCAAGCGCTGAGACTGCCGCTTCGGCGTCGGAGGCGACGCACTAGGGTGTGGTGTGATCGAGGTCGCAACGGGGCGGTCCGAGGTCCGGCATTTTCGTCCGACACACAGTCTCACCGAAGAGGTGCACAGCAGTGACCGTTCGCGTTGGTATCAACGGCTTTGGCCGCATCGGCCGCAACTTCTTCCGCGCCATCGTGGCGTCCGGAGCCGACATCGAGGTCGTGGCAACCAACGACCTCATGGACAACAAGACCCTCGCCCACCTGCTCAAGTACGACTCGATCCTGGGCCGTTTCCCCGGTGAGGTCAGCTACGACGACACGTCGATCATCGTCGACGGCAAGGCCATCCGTGTCTTCGAGGAGCGCGACCCCGCCAACATCGACTGGGCCGGCGTCGGCGCCGACATCATCGTCGAGTCCACCGGCTTCTTCACCGACGCCCAGAAGGCCAAGGCCCACATCGACGGTGGGGCCAAGAAGGTCATCATCTCGGCACCGGCCAAGAACGAGGACATCACGATCGTGATGGGCGTCAACCACGAGCTGTACGACCCGGCCGCCCACACGGTGATCTCCAACGCGTCCTGCACGACGAACTGCCTCGCGCCGATGGCCAAGGCCCTCAACGACGAGTTCGGCATCGTCAAGGGGCTCATGACGACCATCCACGCCTACACGCAGGACCAGAACCTCCAGGACGCGCCGCACAAGGACCTCCGCCGGGCCCGCGCCGCCGCCCTCAACATCGTCCCGACCACGACCGGCGCCGCCAAGGCCGTCGCGCTCGTGCTGCCCGAGCTCAAGGGCAAGCTCGACGGCTACGCGCTCCGCGTCCCGGTCCCGACCGGCTCGGCCACCGACCTGACGTTCGAGGCCGGCCGCGAGACGACCGTCGAAGAGGTCAACGCCGCCGTCAAGGCCGCCGCCGAGGGCCCGATGAAGGGCTTCCTCGTCTACACCGAGGACGAGATCGTCTCCAAGGACATCGAGACCGACCCCGCCTCGTGCATCTTCGACGCCGGCCTCACCAAGGTCATCGGCAACCAGGTCAAGGTCGTCGGCTGGTACGACAACGAGTGGGGCTACTCCAACCGCCTCGTCGACCTCGTCGCGCTCGTCGGCACGTCCCTCTGAGCCACTCGGCCACCGCCCTCGGTGCTCTCCTGAGCACCCCGGGCGGTGGCCGCACCCTTGTCACCCGTGCCCGCCCCATTCCCAACTGACGAAGAGGCATCCCGCGTGAAGACCACCAGCGACCTCGGGGACCTGCGCGGCAAGCGCGTCCTCGTCCGGTCCGACCTCAACGTGCCGCTCGACGGCTCGACGATCACCGACGACGGCCGCATCCGCGCCTCGGCCCCGACGATCAAGGGCCTGGCCGACGCCGGCGCCCGCGTCATCGTCTGCGCCCACCTCGGACGCCCCAAGGGCGCCCCCGAGGCCAGGTACTCCCTCGCTCCCGTCGCGAAGCGCCTGAGCGAGGTGCTCGGCCGTGACGTCGTCTTCGCCCACGACACCGTCGGTGACGACGCCAAGGCCAAGGCGGCCGCGCTCGAGGACGGGCAGGTCCTGCTCCTCGAGAACCTCCGCTTCAACGCCGGTGAGACGGCCAAGAGCGACGACGAGCGTGCCGAGTTCGCGCGCGAGCTCGCCTCTCTCGCAGACGTCTTCGTCTCCGACGGCTTCGGGGTCGTGCACCGCAAGCAGGCATCCGTCTACGACGTCGCGCGCCTGCTGCCGCACGCCACGGGCGACCTCGTCTCGACCGAGGTCGACGTGCTGCGTCGCCTGACCCGCGACCCCGAGCGGCCGTATGCCGTCGTCCTCGGCGGCGCGAAGGTCTCCGACAAGCTCGGCGTCATCGGCAACCTCCTCGGCACGGCGGACCGTCTCCTCATCGGCGGCGGCATGGTCTTCACCTTCCTCGCCGCCCAGGGCCACGAGGTCGGCAAGAGCCTGCTCGAGGCCGACCAGATCGACACGGTCAAGGGCTACCTCGACCGAGCCGAGAAGGAGGGCGTCGAGATCGTCCTGCCCGTCGACGTCGTCGCGGCCGACGCGTTCAGCGCCGACGCCGCCCACGAGGTGGTCGCGGCCGACGCCATCCCGGCCGACCGGATGGGTCTCGACATCGGCCCCGCGTCGAGCGCGCTGTTCGCCGAGAAGCTCGCCGACTGCCGCACGGTCTTCTGGAACGGCCCGATGGGTGCCTTCGAGATGGAGCCCTACGCCGCCGGCACCAAGGCCCTGGCCCAGGCGCTCGTCGACATCACCGCCCAGGGGGCGCTCACCGTCGTCGGGGGCGGCGACTCCGCGGCCGCGGTGCGCCAGCTCGGCTTCGCCGACTCCGACTTCGGCCACATCTCCACCGGTGGCGGTGCCAGCCTCGAGTACCTCGAGGGCAAGGAGCTGCCCGGACTCACCGTGCTCGAGGAGGGCGACGCCTGATGGCCAAGGACACCAAGCCGGTCGGGCGCGTGCCGCTCATGGCCGGCAACTGGAAGATGAACCTCGACCACCTCCAGGCGACGCACCTCGTGCAGAAGCTCGACTGGACACTGCGCGACGCGAAGCACGACCACGCGGCCGTCGAGGTCGCGGTGCTGCCGCCCTTCACCGACCTGCGCTCCGTGCAGACGCTCGTCGAGGGCGACAAGCTCGACCTGAGGTACGGCGCGCAGGACCTGTCGCCGCACCCCTCGGGTGCCTACACCGGTGACATCTCCGGCGCCTTCCTCGCCAAGCTCGGCTGCACGTACGTCGTCGTCGGGCACAGCGAGCGGCGTGAGGGCCACGGCGAGACCGACGCCGTCGTGAACGCCAAGGTCAAGGCGGCCTACACCCACAGCCTGACGCCGATCCTGTGCTGCGGCGAGGCGCTCGACGTGCGCAAGGAGGGCCGTCAGGTCGAGCACGTCGTCGCCCAGCTGCGCGAGAACCTCGACGGGGTGACCAAGGAGCAGGCTGCCTCGGTCGTCATCGCCTACGAGCCGATCTGGGCCATCGGCACCGGCGAGGTCGCGACCCCCGACGACGCGCAGGAGGTCTGCGCGGCCATCCGCACGCTGCTCGCCGAGCTCTACAGCGGCGACGTCGCCGACGGCGTACGCGTCCTCTACGGCGGCAGCGTCAAGTCGGGCAACGTGGCGGCGATCATGGCCCAGGAGGACGTCGACGGCGCCCTCGTGGGCGGCGCATCGATCGACCCGACGGAGTTCGCGTCGATCTGTCGCTACCGCGACCACGTCGGCACGTCCTGACCCGTTCCCGTCGGTCGGGCGCACTTCGACGGACTCCCACGGACTCCGACGGGGCCGTTCGGCCGATGGGCACTCGGGCAGGTATCCTTGCCCGAGCCCCGGAACACGCGGGGGAGTGGCCGTCCGGCCCGACGACCCCGAGATCCCGACGATTTGGAGTGACCACGTGGATGCGGTTCGCATCGTGCTTCAGGTCCTGCTGGTGCTGTCCAGCATGGTCCTGACCCTCTTCATCCTGCTGCACAAGGGCAAGGGTGGCGGCCTGTCCGACATGTTCGGCGGGGGCATGTCCACGTCGCTCGGTGGCTCTTCGGTCGCCGAGCGCAACCTCGACCGCTTCACGGTGGCCGTGGCGCTCGTGTGGGCGACGGCGATCATCGGTCTGGGCCTGCTGGCCCGTTTCGCGAGCTGAGAGAAGGAACAGATGGCCAGCGGTAACGCCATTCGTGGAAGCCGGGTCGGCGCCGGCCCGATGGGCGAGGCCGAGCGCGGCGACGCCGCCCCTCGCGTCCACATCTCCTACTGGTGCTCCAACGGGCACGAGACGCGTCCGAGCTTCGCCGAGGAGCCCGGCATGGTGCTGCCCGAGACGTGGGACTGCCCGCGCTGCGGCTTCCCGGCCGGCCAGGACAAGGAGAACCCTCCGGCTCCGCCGAAGGTCGAGCCCTACAAGACGCACCTCGCCTACGTGAAGGAGCGTCGCAGCGACGCCGACGGCGCCGCCATCCTCGACGAGGCCCTCAGCACGCTGCGCGAGCGCGGCCTCATCCAGTGACCTCACGGGTCGCCCTGCGGGTGACCTGACGACGAAGGGCCCGGGAGATCCTCCCGGGCCCTTCGTCGTGTGTGCCGTCTGCCCGCGCGTGCGGTCAGCGGGTGTATGCCGTCCCGTGGGCGGCGCTGCCGGCCGCGTCGGTCAGCCGCGGACCGAGGCCGCGTCGGCGTCGACGAGCCACAGCGTCGCCTCGGTGCCCGCGGGTCCGGACGCCGGGACGTCCCATCGGTCCGCAGCGGGGTCGAGCGCGGCCTTGACCGCGTCGGCCTTGTCGCCCCCGGAGACGAGGAACCACACCTCGTGGGAGCGCTCGAAGCATTCGAAGGTGAGGCTGACGCGGTCCGGTGGGGGCTTCGGCGAGTCGTGCACGGCGACCGCGATGGCGTCGGTGACCCTCTGAGCGGGGTGGTGCGGGAAGAGCGAGGCGACGTGACCGTCCGGGCCGACGCCGAAGAGCACCACGTCCCACGCCTTCTGGCCGTGCTCGCGGATGGTGCGGGCGTACGCCTCGGCGCTGGCCTCGGCGCTCTCCGACGCGTCGGGGCCGGCCACCCGGTGCACCTTGGCCGGGTCGAGCCCCAGCGCGCTGAGCCCGGCCTCGTCGTTCTGGGTGTCGTTGCGGTCGGGGTCACCCGCCGGCAGGTAGCGCTCGTCGCCCCACCAGACCCGCACCCGTGACCAGTCGACGGCCGAGCGACCCGGCGTCGTCAGGACGGAGGCGATGATCGCCGAGCCCATGGACCCCCCGGTGAGCGCCACCTGGGCCTCGGGGTTGCGGGTCTGGGCATCGAGGAGCGCGGTGACGAACCGGGCGGCTGCGGCGTCGGCCAGGGACTGCTTGTCCGGATGGACGACGAGGCGGGGCTCGGCGGTCACGAGGTCGCCGTCCCGCTCGCCGACTTCGTCGTGCTCTTCGCCGTGCTCTTCGCCGTGCTCTTGGCGGCGGTCTTCGTCGCCGCCTTGCGGGCCGTGGCCTTGCGGGTGCCGGCCGTGGTGCGCGACGCGGTCTTCTTCGTCGTGCTCTTGGCGGCGCCACCCGTCTTCGCGGCAGTCTTCTTCGCCGCGGTCCGCGTGGTCGTCGTCGCCCGCTTGGTGGTCGCCCGCTTGGCCGGCGCCCGCTTCGTCGCTGCCGTGCCCGTGGACGCCGTCTCGGTCCCCGTCGACGCCTTGCGGTTCTTGGCGGCCTGCTTCTCGCGGGGCGTCCGCTTGCCGGCGAGCTTGCGCGCGGTGGCCGCGTGCACGTCGGCGGTCTCGGCGTGCTCGGGCGCCGGGGGAGCCGTGATCATCGCGCTCGCCTCCTGCGCCGACTCGTCACGGCCCAGGCGAGCCGCGAGGCGGCGGGACTCCGCAGGGTCCGGAGCCTTGCCGACCTTGGCCGCGGCGGCTGCGGTGAGACGCACCGGCTGGAGCGCCGGGATGCCGTGCAGGAGCGAGTCCTCGTAGGCGTCGTCGGGGTCGAGGCGTCGCAGCTCGTCGGCCAGACACTCGGGCAGCTCGCGTCGGGGCAGGCTGATCCGCCGGTCTGGCTGACCTGTCTGCGAGAGGGTGGCGACGTCGTCGCCGGGTCGCACGAGGTCGATCGGACCGCTCTTGCGCTCCAGCCGCACCGAGCTGATCCCCGAGCCACGTGGCGTCGACACCCGGTGCACGGGCACCTTGAGCCGGCGTGAGAGCCAGCCCGCGAGGAGGTCCGACGACGGGGAGTCGGGCGCACCGCTGACGACGGCGCCGGTGATCGGTTCGTAGGGCGGCTGGTCGAGGGCGGCTGCGAGCAGGCCGCGCCAGCGGGTCAGGCGGGTCCACGCGAGATCGGTGTCGCCCGGCGCGTAGTTGGCCGCGCGCTTCTTGAGCATGAGCCGCGGGTTGTGGTGCTCGGCGGCGTCGGTGATCCGGCGTTGGGCCATCGCACCGATGGGATCCTTGGCGACGTCGGCGGGAGCCTGGCCGGGCCACCACGCCACGATGGGGGAGTCCGGCAGCAGCAGCGGCACGACGACGCTGGGCCCGTGGTTCGCGAGTGCGCCGTACAGCCGCAGCACGACGATCTCGCTCGCACCCGCGTCACCGCCGAGGCGGATCTGCGCGTCGAGGCGGTTCTTGCCTCGTCGGTCGCCGGGGATCACGACGACGATGCGGCAGGGGTGCTGGCGGCTCGCCTGGTTGGCCACCTCGATGGCGTGCCCGGCGTCGGTGTCCTCGACGACGACGACGAGCGTCAACACCCGCCCCAGCGCCAGGGCGCCGACCTCGTTGCGCAGGCGCACGAGGGTCTTGCTGATCCCTGTCGTCGTGGTGTCGGTCAGGTCGCGGATCACGGCATCCTCCACGTTCGTCCGTCGCGTTCGAGCATGTGGTCCGCCGAGGGCGGACCCCAGGTGCCTGCGGGGTACTGCTCCGGCTTGCCGGCCTTGGCCCAGTGCTTCATGAGCGGGTCGAGGATCCGCCAGGACGACTCGACCTCCTCGTGCCGCGGGAAGAGCGGCGGGTCGCCGAGGAGCACGTCGAGGATGAGGCGTTCGTACGCCTCGGGCGAGGCCTCGGTGAACGACGAGCCGTAGCCGAAGTCCATGGTGACGTCGCGGACCTCCATCTGGGCACCCGGCACCTTGGAGCCGAAGCGGATGGTGACACCCTCGTCGGGCTGCACCCGGATGACGATGGCGTTCTGGCCGAGCTCCTCCGTGGCGGTGTGCTCGAAGGGCAGGTGTGGTGCCCGCTTGAAGACGACCGCGATCTCGGTGACGCGCTTGCCGAGACGCTTGCCCGTGCGCAGGTAGAACGGGACACCTGCCCAGCGGCGGGTGTCGACCTCGAGCGTCACCGCAGCGAAGGTCTCGGTGACCGACTTCGGGTCGACGCCGTCCTCGTCGAGGTAGCCGACGACCTCTTCGGCACCCTGCCAACCGGTCGCGTACTGCCCGCGCGCGGCACCCTTGTCGAGATCCGCAGGGAGGCGGACCGCCGAGAGCACCTTCTCCTTCTCGGCGCGAAGGTCCTTGGCGTCGAAGGAGACCGGCTCCTCCATGGCCGTGAGGGCCAGGAGCTGGAGCAGGTGGTTCTGGATGACGTCGCGCGCCGCACCGATGCCGTCGTAGTAGCCCGCGCGACCCGCGATGCCGATGTCCTCGGCCATGGTGATCTGCACGTGGTCGACGTAGTTCGCGTTCCAGACCGGCTCGAAGAGCTGGTTGGCGAAGCGCAGGGCGAGGAGGTTCTGGACCGTCTCCTTGCCGAGGTAGTGGTCGATGCGGAACACCGAGTCGGGCGGGAAGACGCCCTCGACGATCTCGTTGAGCTGCTGTGCGCTCTTGAGGTCGTGGCCGAACGGCTTCTCGATGATGACCCGTCGCCAGCTGTCGCCCTCGGCGGTGGTCAGGCCGCAGCGCTCGAGCTGCTCGCAGACCGTCGCGAAGAAACCCGGCGGGATCGAGAGGTAGAAGGCGTGGTTGCCGCCGGTGCCGCGGTCCCGGTCGAGCTCCTCGACCGTCTTGGCGAGCAGGTCGAACGCCGCGGGGTCATCGAACGTGCCGGGCACGAAACGGAATCCCTCGGACAGGTTGCGCCAGACGTCCTCGCTGAACGGGGTGCGAGCGTGCTGCTTGACGGCGTCGTGGACGACCTGGCCGAAGTCCTGGGTCGCCCAGTCGCGCCGCGCGAAGCCGACGAGCGAGAAGCCCGGCGGCAGCAGTCCGCGGTTGGCGAGGTCGTAGATCGCCGGCATGAGCTTCTTGCGGGCGAGGTCGCCGGTCACCCCGAACAGCACGAGACCGCAGGGTCCGGCGATCCGGGGGATGCGCTTGTCCTCGGCGGTGCGCAGCGGGTTGTTCCCGTGCGAGATGCGCGCCGGGCTCATGCGCGGCCCCCGGCCAGCAGCGCCTCGCGCAGCTGCGCGAGCCCTGCGTCGTGGTCGGTCAGGTGCAGCTGGAGGACCGGGCGACCGTGGTCGGCGAGGACCGCGGCGTCGCCGCCGGCCTGCGAGGCGATGAAGTCACCGAAGGTGAACTCGCGTCCGGGGATCGCGAGGTCCTCCTTGGGCGCCGTGGTCACCTGGAGGTAGACGCCGACGGCCGGGCCGCCCTTGTGGAACTGGCCGGTCGAGTGCAGGAAGCGCGGGCCCCAGCCGAACGTCGTCGGACGCTCGGTGCGGCGGGCCAGCGGGACGCGGCACTCGGCGAGGTCGGCGTCGGCCAGCCGGTCGAGGTAGGCCATGACGGCGACGTAGCCGTGCTCCGGGTCGAGCTGCGCGAAGAGGGCGTCGAGGGCCGCGGGGACGGTCTGCGCGTCGCCGAGCCAGTCGCTCGGACCACCCAGCGCGCGGATCTCGATGGCACCCTCCGTGGCAGCCGGGTCGGCGCTCGCGCCCGTCCCCTGGTCGAGCAGGGCACGAGCTGCCTTCTTGGCGCTCTCGACGTCGGGCTGGTCGAACGGGTTGATGCCGAGCAGGCGGCCGGCGACGGCGGTCGCCACCTCCCACAGGAGCAGCTGGGCACCGAGGGCGCCGCCCACGCGTACCTCCGAGGCCACGTCGTCGGATGGGATCGCCTCGCTGTCGGCGGCGACGAGACGCGCCACGGTGACGTCGGCAGCGGGCCAGGCGACCTCCGGGTCCTGCTCGCCTCCGGCGACGACCGGGAGGACGCCGGTGCCGTTCTTGCCGGTGGACTCGGCGATGAGCTGCTCCGCCCAGTCGGCGAACCCGACGATGCCGGAGCCGTCGTCGACGAGGACGAGCTTGTCGCGGAGCGGGTCGGTGCCGCCCATGGCGGCGCCGAGGCGCAGGCCCGGGTTGGCGTCGTCGTCGGCGGCCAGCAGGTCGGCGACGGACTCGGCCTCGTCGAGCAGGGCCTCGACGTCGACACCGGCGAGCCCGCTCGGCACGAGGCCGAAGGCGGTCAGCGCCGAGTAGCGGCCACCGACGTCCGGGTCGGCGTTGACGACCCGGTAGCCCTTGGCCCGCGACTCCTCGTCGAGGGGGCTGCCCGGGTCGGTGACGACGACGATGCGCGACGCGGGGTCGATGCCGGCGTCGGTGAACGCCTGCTCGTAGGCACGGCGCTGTGAGTCGGTCTCGACGGTGGAGCCGGACTTGCTCGAGACGACGATGACGGTGTGCTCGAGGTCGTCGCCGAGCGCGCGACGGACGTAGTCGGGCTGGGACGAGTCGAGCACGACGAGCGGCTTGCCGGCCGTCGCGCAGATGACCTCGGGCGCGAGCGACGAGCCGCCCATGCCGCAGAGCACGACATGGGTCAGGCCCTGCTCGACGAAGGAGTCCCGCAAGGCCGCGATCTCGCCGACGAGGGGGCGCGAAGAGCGCGGGAGACCCACCCACGACAGGCGGATCCGCGACTCGGACTCGGCGTCGGGACCCCACAGCGTGGCGTCCTTGGCGAAGAGGCGGCTCGCGACGGAGTCGTCGACGAGGCTCGGCACGTGCCTCCCGATCGCGTCCGCCGCTGCTCCCGATGCGCTGACGGACAGCGAGCTCATGCCGTCACCTTCTCCATCTCCGCGGTGACGCCGTCCAACAGCTCGCCCCAGGCCTTCTCGAACTTGTCGACACCCTCGGTCTCGAGCAGGTCGACGACCTCCGTGTAGGAGACGCCGAGGCGCTCGAGGTCGTCGAGCACGTTGGCGGCCAGCTCGTAGCCGCCCGTCACCGTGTCGCCGTGGATGTCGCCGTGGTCGGCCGTCGCCTCGAGCGTCTTGCCGGGCATCGTGTTGACGACGTCGGCGGCGACGAGCTCGTCGACGTACATCGTGTCGGGGTAGGCCGGGTCCTTGACGCCGGTCGAGGCCCAGAGCGGACGCTGCACGTTGGCGCCGGCCTCGGCCAGGGAGCCCCAGCGCGGCGTCGAGAAGACCTCCTCGAAGGCCTGGTAGGCGAGGCGCGCGTTGGCGAGCCCGGCCTTGCCCTTGAGGGCGCGCGCCTCGGGCGTGCCGATGGCGTCGAGTCGCTTGTCGATCTCGGTGTCGACGCGAGAGACGAAGAACGAGGCGACGGAGTGGATCGTCGAGAGGTCGTGACCGTTGGCGTGGGCCTTCTCGAGGCCCTCGAGGTAGGCGTTCATGACGGCGCGGTAGCGCTCGAGCGAGAAGATCAGCGTGACGTTGACGCTGATGCCCTCGGCGATGGTCGCCGTGATGGCCGGGAGGCCGGCCTTCGTGGCGGGGATCTTGATGAGCACGTTCGGGCGGTCCACCGCGGCATACAGCTGCTTGGCCTGCTCGACGGTCTTGTCGGTCTCGTGGGCGAGGCGCGGGTCGACCTCGATGGAGACGCGGCCGTCGACACCCTTCGTCGACTCGTAGATCGGGAGGAAGAGGTCGGAGGCGCGGCGCACGTCCGAGGTGGTCAGCTCGAAGACGACCTCCTCGACGTCCTTGCCGTCCTTCGTCAGCGCGGCGAGGTCGTCGTTGTAGCGCTCACCCTTGGAGAGGGCGGCCTGGAAGATCGACGGGTTCGACGTCAGGCCGACGACGTTGCGCTCGTCGATGAGCTCGGAGATCTTGCCCGTCTCGATGAGCTCGCGGGACAGGTCGTCGAGCCAGATGGAGACGCCGGCCTCTGAGAGGGCCTGGGTGTTCGGGTTGGTCATGCTGGTCACTTCCCCTTGCTCGTAGCGGATGCGGCTGCCGCGCCGGCGGCGTTGCCGCTGCCGGTGTGCGCGTCGCCACCCATGACATCGGTGGAGGCGCTCTGGGCGGCGCGGGCCGGGTTGGTCTCGGTGACACCGGGGGCCTTCGTCGCGGCGCCCTTGGCGGCCTTGATCGAGTCCTTGGCGGCCTTGACGACGGCGTCGGCGGTGATGCCGAACTCGCGGAACAGGGTGGCCTGGTCGGCGGAGGCGCCGAAGTGCTCGATGCTCACGATGCGTCCGGCGTCACCGACGATGTCGTGCCAGCCCATCGAGATCCCCGCCTCGACGCTGACGCGGGCCCGGACTGCCGGCGGCAGAACCTTGTCCTGGTAGGAACGGGTCTGCTTCTCGAACCATTCCCGGCAGGGCATCGACACGACGCGCGTCGCGATGCGGGACTTCTCGAGGCGCTCGGCGGCCTGGACCGCGAGCTGCACCTCCGAGCCGGTCGCGACGATGACGACGTCGGGGTCACCGGCGCGCGACTCCTCGACGAGGACGTAGGCGCCCTTGGCGACGCCGCTGACCTTGCCGTACGTCGTGCGGTCCCAGGTCGGGACGGGCTGGCGCGTCAGGCAGAGCGCGGCCGGGCCGTCGGTGTTCGTCAGGATCTGGGCCCAGGCCGCAGCGGTCTCGTTGGCGTCCGCCGGGCGGACGACGTCGAGGCCGGGGATGGCGCGCAGGGCCGCGAGGTGCTCGATCGGCTGGTGGGTCGGGCCGTCCTCGCCGAGGCCGATGGAGTCGTGCGTCCAGACGTACGTCACGGGTGCCTGCTGGATCGCGGCCAGACGCACGGCGGGGCGCATGTAGTCGGAGAAGACGAGGAAGGTGCCGCCGTAGGGACGGGTCAGCCCCTCGAGCGCGATCCCGTTGAGGATCATGCCCATGCCGTTCTCGCGGATGCCGAAGTGCAGGGTGCGCCCGAACGGGCCGCCCTTCCACGTCGACGTCTGCTTCGAGGTCGGGATGAAGGAGGGCTGGCCCTCCATCGTCGTGTTGTTGGACTCGGCGAGGTCGGCAGAGCCGCCCCAGAGCTCGGGCATGACGTCGGCGATGGCGGTGAGGACCTTGCCGGAGGCGGCGCGGGTCGCGACGCCCTTCTCGTCGGCGGGGAAGGTCGGCATGGCCTTGGCGAGACCGGCCGGGGCCTGGCCCGCGAGGATGCGGTCGAGCAGGGCCGCGCGGTCGGGGTTGGCCTTGCGCCAGGCCTTGTACGCCTTGTCCCACTCGCGGTGGGCGGCCTTGCCGCGCTTGACGACGTCGCGGGCGTGCTTGAGGACGGCGGGCTCGACGACGAACGTCTTCTTCGGGTCGAAGCCGAGCAGCTCCTTGGTCCCGCTGATCTCCTCGTCACCGAGGGCCGACCCGTGCGACTTGCCGGTGTTCTGCTTCGTCGGTGCGGGCCACGCGATGATCGTGTGGAGCACGACGAGGGTCGGCTTGTTCGTCACCTTGTCGCCGGAGCGGATCGCGGCGAGCAGGGCGTCGACGTCCTCGACGTAGGTGGCGCCGTCGGCGTCCTTGCGCCAGTCGACCTCCACGACGTGCCAGCCGTAGGCCTCGAAGCGCGCGGCGACGTCCTCGCTGAACGCGATGTCGGTGTCGTCCTCGATGGAGATCTGGTTGGCGTCGTAGACGACGGTGAGGTTGCCGAGCTCCTGGTGGCCGGCGAGGGCGCAGGCCTCGTGGGACACGCCCTCCTGCATGTCGCCGTCGGAGGCGATGACGTAGACGTGGTGGTCGAAGGGGCTCGTCCCGGGCTTGGCGTCCGGGTCGAAGAGGCCGCGTTGGCGGCGCTGCGCCATGGCCATGCCGACGGCCGACGCGAGGCCCGAGCCGAGCGGGCCGGTCGTGATCTCGACACCCGGCGTGTGGTGGACCTCGGGGTGCCCGGGCGTCAGCGAGCCCCACGTGCGCAGCGACTTGAGGTCGTCGAGGGAGAGGCCGTAGCCGCTGAGGTAGAGCTGGATGTACTGCGTCAGGCTCGAGTGCCCGCAGGAGAGCACGAACCGGTCGCGTCCGAGCCAGGCCGGGTCGGAGGGGTCGTGCGTCATGACGTTCTGGTAGAGCAGGTACGCGAGCGGCGCGAGCGACATGGCCGTGCCGGGGTGGCCGTTGCCGACCTTCTGGACGGCGTCGGCGGCGAGCAGACGCGTGGTGTCGACCGCGCGGACGTCGAGGTCGTTCCAGCCGGCCTTCTTCGCCACGGGGAGCGGCAGACCCGGGTCGCGCTGTGCCAGCAGGCCCTTCGTCTTCGCCGTCCGCGTGGTGCCGGATCGGGTGGGCTTCTTCGCCTTCGTGGCGGTGCTGGACGCAGCAGTGGGCACGGAACGGGTCTCCTTCAACAAGGGTTGATCACGTACGGCCACGAGCCTAGTGCCCGCGCTGTGAGGGACGACACCTCGCCCGGGGGTCGGTACAGCGTTCTCCTGGTGCGGTGCCGGCCGTCCGCAGTGACGGTCTAGACTTGCGACGCAATGCTCACGTACCCAGCGGGTCGGAGCGACGTACCAGCGGTGAGGATCTCAGTGACAACGGTGGACCCCCGCGCCGACCTCTCGGCGCTGCACGGTCCCGACGGCAGTGGGCTGAAGTTCCTCCTCGGACAGTACGTCTCGCTGATGAAGCCGCGGATCATCGAGCTGCTCCTCATCACGACCATCCCCGTGATGTTCCTGGCCGAGCAGGGCGTGCCCGACCTGTGGCTCGTCGTCGTCACCGTGGTCGGCGGCACGCTGTCCGCCGGAGCGGCCAACACGCTCAACTGCTACATCGACCGCGACATCGACGCCGTCATGCACCGCACGAGCCGCCGGCCGCTCGTCACCGGCACGGTCAGCCCGCGCGGCGCCCTCGTGTTCGGGGTGGCGCTCGCTGTCGTCTCGACGGTCTGGCTGGGCCTGCTCGTCAACTGGCTGAGCGCGTGGCTCGCCCTCGGGGCACTGCTCTTCTACGTCTTCGGCTACACGCTCCTGCTCAAGCGCCGCACGGCCCAGAACATCGTCTGGGGCGGTGCCGCGGGTTGCATGCCGGTGCTCATCGGCTGGTCGGCCGTGACCGACTCGCTCAGCTGGTCGGCGTTCATCCTCTTCATGGTCATCTTCTTCTGGACGCCGCCGCACTATTGGCCGCTGTCGATGCGCTACAAGGACGACTACGCCACGGCCCACGTGCCGATGCTGCCGGTCGTCGAGCGCTTCGTCGTCGTCGCGCGCCAGATCGTGGCCTACTCGTGGGCCATGGTGCTGACGTCCCTCGCGCTCGTGCCGGTCCAGCAGGTCGGCTGGGTCTACACCGCGGCCGCCGTGGTCGCCGGTGCTCTCTTCCTCACCGAGGCGCACCGCCTCCTCGCCAAGGCGAAGGCTGGTGCGGCCGAGGACGTCCTCAAGCCGATGCGCCTCTTCCACTTCTCGATCACGTACCTCACGGTCCTCTTCGTGGGTGTCGCGCTCGACCCCATCTGGCACCTGCCGCTGCCGTTCTTCTCCTGACCGGAGGCGCCCACAGCGGGCGTATGCCGCGTGGCGCGGTCAGGGGCTCGCTAGGGGCTCGCTAGGGGCTCGGCGTGCCGTCCTCGAGGTAGAGGGTCCCGCCCTCGTGCCCGTGCAGGGCGGTGAGCAGCCGCTCGTTGTAGGGGGCGACCCGACCCGGCCAGTCGTCGGGGCCGGTCCAGTGGATGTCGCGGATCTCGCGCTGCTGCAGGTGCACCCCCTCGACGACGTCGGTCCCGACGATGCCGAGGTCGAAGACGAAGACCGTCGCGTCACCCCATCCGTGCAGCGCGGGGAGCCAGTTGACGGCGAGGAGCGGCCCCGCCGTGACGGTGAGGTCGAGCTCCTCGCGGACCTCGCGCACGACGCAGGCGGCGGGGGACTCGTGCCGGTCGACGACGCCGCCGGGGAGGTCCCACTCGCGCTTGTAGACGAGCTCGCACAGGAGCAGGTGACCCGCGTCCGAGTGGAGGACGCCCTGGGCGATGGCGCGCTTGGTCGGCAGCGTGGAGTCGAGCATGGCCGTGAAGCCCTCACGCGTGTCCGGGTGGGCGTCGTCGCGACGCCGACCGAGCACGACGGTGTCCTGCCGGAGCCCGGCGAGGGTCGCGTTGCCCCGCAGGCGGCCCTCCCGCCGTAGTCCGGCGCGCAGCGCGGTGCGCACGGACGCGCGGTTGTCGGGGTTGACGTGCGCCTCGACCCGCTCGAGGCCGAGCGCGTCGAAGGCCCACTCGACGAGGAGGCGGACGGCCCGCCACGCGAGCCCCTGGCCGCGGTAGGGCGCGAAGACCGCCCAGGACAGGACGCCCACCCCGGGGTCCTGCACCCGGACGTCGACGGTGCCCGCGGCGCGCCCGCGCCACTCGACGAGGTAGGTGACCTTGGACCGCGCGGTCCACTCGGTGTGGGTGCGCTCGATCCACGCCCGGTGCTCGTCCGGGGGCGGTTCGACCGCGGGGAAGTCGAACCAGCGGGCGATCTCGCGGTCGTGCAGGGGCCGGGTGGCGTCACTGTCGTCGAGCGTCCACGGCCGCAGCACGAGCTCGCCCTCACGGAGCGTCGGCTGGTCGGTCACCGCCCCAGCCTAGGGATGACCGCCCGGCAGCGGCTGGGTGAGGGGGCCCGACAGGGGCAGGGTCAGCTCGAACCGGCAGCCGGGGCGGACGTTGGTCACGGTCACGTCGCCGCCGTGCGCCCTGGCGATGCCGCGCGCGACCGCGAGGCCGAGGCCGGCGCCGACTCCTGCCGCCGGCGTCCGGGCGCTCGTGCCGCGCCAGCCCGGCTCGAAGAGCCGGTCGAGCTCGTCCTGAGGTATGCCGCCACAGCCGTCCGCGACGGCGATGCGAGCCACGTCGTGGTCGGCCGCGAGCGAGATGTCGACACTACCGCCGGCGTCGGTGTGGGTCAGGGCGTTCGTCACGAGGTTGGCGAGGGCCCGCGAGAGCTCGCCCGCGTCGGCCGAGGCGGTGACGGAGTCGGCCGGGGCGGAGCCGGCCACGTGCACCCCACGGCGGTCCGCGAGGACGCGCGCCGAGGCGAGGGCGTCGGAGACCAGGTCGCCGAGGTCGACGGGCGCGCGGTCGAGCCGCAGGGTGCCGGACTGCAGGCGGGACAGGGCGAGGAGCCCGCCGACCATGTCGGACATGCGGTCGGCCTCGGACCGGATGCGTGCGGGATACGACCCGTCGGCGGGGGCATGGCCGTCCTCGAGGGCCTCGGCCATCGCACGGATGCCGGCGAGCGGCGTGCGCAGGTCGTGCGACACCCAGGCGACGAGCTCACGGCGGCTCTCCTCGACCTGCCGGTCACGGTCGCGCTCGGCGGCCTCCTCGGCGGAGGCGCGCATCAGCTCCTGCACCCGCCGGGCGATGAGCCAGCCGAAGACGGCCGCGATGGGAAGGGAGGTCGCCGTCACGACGAGGACCACGGCCTGGTCGTGCTCGTTGATGAACATCGCGCGTGCCGTGACGACGACGCCGAGCGCGACGCTGAGGATGACGACGACGGGTGCGACGACGGCGGCGGCGACGAGCGACCGGGCGGCGAGCGCCCGGACGACGAGGGCCCCGACCGTCCCGACGGCGACGGCCGCGAGCGCGGCGAGCAGCGCCGCCTCGGCGATCACGGCCCGGCCGCCGTCGCGGGAGCCGCGCCGTCCCAGCGGTAGCCGACGCCCCACACGGTCTGCAGCCGGACCGGTCGCGCGGGATCGGTTTCCACCTTCTCGCGCAGACGGCGTACGTGGACGGTGACCGTGGACTCGTCGCCGTACTCCCAGCCCCACACCCGCTCCATCAGCTCGCGCCGGGAGAAGGCGGTGCCCGGGTGCGCCATGAGGTGGGCGAGCAGGTCGAACTCGCGGCTGGTCAGGGCGAGCAGGCCGTCGCCGAGCCACGCCTGGTGGCGTCGGGTGTCGACCCGCAGGTCGTCGTCGACGAGGGTGGTCGCGGCGGGCGGGGTGGTGGCGGGCGTCGCCCGGCGCAGGATCGACTGGATGCGCAGCACGAGCTCGCGGCTGCTGAACGGCTTGGTCACGTAGTCGTCAGCGCCGATCTCGAGGCCGAGCACCCGGTCGGACTCCTCGCCCCGGGCGGTCAGCATGACGACGGGCAGGTCGCCGCGCTCCGAGCGCAGCCTGCGGAAGACCTCGAGACCGTCGAGCCCGGGCAGGGTCAGGTCGAGCACGACGAGGTCGGGGGAGCGGTCCCGGGCGACGGCCAGCGCGTCGTGGCCGTCCTGTGCTTCGAGGACGTCGAGCCCGGCGCGGGTCAGGTAGCCGGCGACGACCTCGCGCAGGGTGGGGTCGTCGTCGACGACGAGGACGGTGGGCACGCCATCAGCCTACGGAGCGACGGTCCTGCGGGGACCGCGAAAGTCCTTGCGGTCCGGTGACGTCGTCCGGTTGTCGGGTGCGTCAGGTGCGGTCAGGTGCGGTCGGTGCGGTCAGACCGGGTGGCGTCTCGTCGCGAGGACGCCGAAGGTCAGGGCGACGACGAGCAGGCTGGCCCCGAGCATGTGGAGCAGGACGAGCAGCTCGGGCAGCTTCGTGAAGTACTGGACGTAGCCGATGAGTCCTTGCGCGAGGGTGACGACGAGCACCATGGTCCAGGCACGGCGGGCCTCGTCGGTGGTCGCCGTGATGCGCACCGCGACGAGGGTCGCGATGACGAGACCGCAGAAGAGCATGACGGCGTCGGCGTGCATCCACGACACGAACCGCGGGTCGAAGCCCGTGCGCGCGGGACGGTCGGCGTCGCCCGAGTGGGGCCCCGAGCCGGTGACGACGGTGCCGAGGAGCAGCACGACCGCCCCCACGGCGCTCGTGCCGAGGGCCAGCGTTCGCGCGAGCGGGTGCACGACGAGCTCGCCGGGGCCGGACACGTCGTCCTGCGCACCGCGCACGAGCATCGTCGACAGCGAGACGAGGACCATGGAGAGCAGGAAGTGCGACATGACGGTCCACGGGTTGAGGCCCGTCAGGACGGTGATGCCGCCGAGCACGGCCTGCGCGGGGATGCCGGCGAGGACGCCGATGGCGACGCGGTGCAGCCGACGGCGTCGAGGCCAGTGCGTGAGCACGACCCACAGCGACGCGAGCGCGAGCACGGTGACGACGCTCGTCAGGGTGCGGTTGCCGAACTCGACGAGGTCGTGGAACTCACTCTCGGGCGTGCGGACCGGCGTGAACGAGCCGGGCTGGCACTCCGGCCACGTGCTGCACCCGAGCCCGCTGCCGGTGAGGCGCACGATGCCCCCGGTCACGACGATGCCGACCTCGCCGACGAGGTTGGCCAGCAGCAGCGGACGCACCCAACGGGAGGGGGCGGCGGGGAGACGGCCGGCGGCCCGGGCGAGACGGCTGAGACCGGTCGCCGGGTCGGCGTCGGTCACGGTAGGCGTGGAGGACACCCCGCAAGGGTATGCCGCACGGCCCGGTCCCCCCGCATCGCCCCGTGTCGCGGGGACGCGCTCAGGCGAGGCCGTTCCAGACCACCTGGGATCCCGCGTGGCCGGCCAGGACGACGGTGATGATGGCGGCCACGGCCGACAGGACGACGAGCGTGCCGATGATGACGTCGAAGGCGTGGCCGCGCGGCGACTCCTCCTCCGGCGGACGCGCGAACCACAGGGCCACAAGGGTGAGGACCATGAAGAGCAGGCAGAACAGCTTGGCACGGTCGCCCCACTCGACGTGCTCACGCAGCAGGTCGACGTCGGTCGTGCTCGCTCGCACGGCGGACACCCGGCGCTGCAGGGCCTCGCCGCTCTCGGCCGCGACGAACGCCGAGACGCCCGAGATCAGGGCACCGGCGGCCGTGGGCCAGCGCAGGAGTCGTCGCCACGCGGGGCGCACGACGTAGGCGATCGCGCACAGCGCCGAGAGCGGCACGAGGACGACGACCGCGTGGATCACGAGAGCGTGCATCGGAAGTCCGAAGATGTAGTCAAACACGTCGCCTCCGGGCCGGTCGGGGTCATGGGTGGGTGGTGCGGCTGCTCCGTGCGGGCGTGCGGTCGTGCGGTCGTGCTGCGGCCAGTGTCGTCCGGTCAGTCGTCGAACCTGAAGAGACGCGCCGCGAGGACCGTCGCCACCAGTCCCCACGCGAGGACGACCATGAGCGCGAAAAGGTTCAGCTGCCCGTCCACCAGGGCCGACCGGAGCCCGTCGGCCAGGCCCGCCGACGGCAGGTAGCCCACGACGTGCGAGAGTCCCGCCGGCAGCTCCGACCGGGGCACGATGACGCCGCCGACCGCGAGCAGCAGCACCCACACGAGGTTGGCGATCGCGAGCACGGCCTCGGCCCGCAGGGTCCCGGCGAGCAGGAGGGCCAGGGCCACGAAGGCCCACGTGCCGAGGACGACGAAGAGGACGGCATACGCGATCCCGGCGACCTCGGGTCGCCAGCCCAGGACGAGGCCGAGGACCGAGATGACGCCGATCTGGAGCACCTCGACGGCCAGCGTGGCCAGCACCTTGGCCGCGACGAGCCCGCCCCGTCCGAGCGGCGTCACGCCGAGGTAGCGCAGCACGGCGTAGCGCCGGTCGAACCCCGTCGAGATCGCCTGTGCGGTGAAGGCCGCGGAGATGACGCAGAGGGCGATGACGCCCGGCGTGGCCACGTCGATGCGCGTGCCCGGGCCGAGCGACGGTGACGTCGTGACGCTGAGCCCGACGAGCGCCATGGCCGGCAGCACGAGGGAGACGAGGAGCTGCTCACCGTTGCGGAGCAGGCTCCCGACCTCGAACCCGGCCTGGGCGAGGACCCGGCGGCGGGGAGCGGCGGCGGCCGCGGCGGTCGGCGTCGTCGGGGTGGCTGAGGTGCTCACGCGGCTCCCTTGCGGGTCAGGCTGAAGTAGACGTCCTCGAGGGAGCGGCCGTCGGTCACCGAGGCAGGGGTCCCCTCGGCGACGGTGCGTCCGGCGTTCATGATGACGAGGTGGTCGGCGAGGCGCTCGGCCTCCTCGAAGGAGTGGGTCGTCACGACGACGGTCGTGCCGGCGTCGCGCTGCTCGGCCACGAGCTCCCACACGTCGAGCCTGCCGTGCGGGTCGAGACCGGCCGCCGGCTCGTCGAGGAAGAGCACCTCGGGCCGACCGAGCAGCGACGCGGCGAGCGCGAGGCGCTGCTTCTGGCCGCCCGAGAGCCGGCGCACCGTCGTCGAGGCGAAGTCGGTGACGCCGAGGCGCCGCGCCACCGCATCGACGTCGACGGGGTCGGCGTAGAGGCGGGAGAGGTGGTGGAGCAGCCGCAGCGGCTTCGTGCCGTTGGGCAGCCCGCCGGCCTGGAGCATGACGCCGACGCGCGCCCGGTGGTCGGCGTCCGCCTGCCACGGGTCGGTGCCGAGGACGCGCACCGTGCCGCCGTCGGGTCGCGCGAGCCCCACGGCACACTCGATGGCGGTCGTCTTGCCGGCGCCGTTGGGGCCGAGCACCGCGGTGATGCGCCCGGCGGGGGCCGTCCACGTCAGCCCGTCGAGGGCCGACACCTGACCGAAGGTGCGGCGGAGGTCGGACAGTGTCACCGCATCGGTCATGGCTCATGAGTCTAGGCTCGGTGCCGACGACCCCGGTCACCGCACCTCGGTCGCCACCGGCGTACCCCTCCGCCGTGCCCAGCTGCGCCCGCGCCACTCGACCTGCTCGCCCCACTCGACCCTGACGGAGACCCCACCCGTGAAGATCGACCCAGCCGCCAAGCCCTTCACCGCGATGGCCGCCGTGCCCACGGTGATCGCCGCGCTGGCCCGCCGACCGCGCACGACCGCCGCCCTCGGCCTGCTGACCGCAGGGGTGACCCTCTTCTTCCGCGATCCCGACCGCACCCCGGACCGCACGCCCGTGGCCGACCCCGACGTGGTCCTGGCCCCGGCCGACGGGATCGTCATGCACGTGGGGGAGCCGCAGCCGGGCATCGCCCCGCCCGGTGACTGGCAGCAGGTCAGCATCTTCCTCTCGCTGCTCGACGTGCACATGAACCGCTCGCCCTACGGTGGCCGCGTCATCGACGTCACCCACACGCCGGGGCGCTTCCTCGCCGCCTACCGTGCCGAGAGCGCCACGAAGAACGAGCGCAGCGAGATCATCGTCGAGCGGGTCGTCGCCGGCCGCCCTCGCCGTGTCGTCTACCGCCAGCTCGTCGGCCAGCTCGCGCGACGCATCGTCACCCGCATCGAGCCCGGTGACGAGATCGCCACCGGTGAGCGCATGGGCCTGATGAAGTTCGGCTCCCGGATGGACGTCTTCGTGCCGCCGGAGGTGCAGCTGGAGGTCACCAAGGGCAAGCGCGCCATCGGTGGCGAGACCGTGCTGGGCCGCTTCCCGGCGGCGGACGCCTCGTGAGCGGCGACGCGGCCTCCGCCTCCGACGCCGCCTCCGACGCGGCCTCCGCCTCCGCCTCCGCCTCCGACGAGCGCCCCCGCCGGCGCGACCGCGTGAGCCGGCGGATCCGGCTCGTGTCGGCCACGGGCGCCCGGGTCATCCCGCTCGAGCGGCTCAACCCGCGCGTCCGAGCCCGCGCGACCCTGCCGAGCCTCTTCACGCTCGGCAACATGCTGTGCGGCTTCTCCTCGGTGCTCCTGTCGTTCCAGGGGCACTTCCGGGCGGCCGCAGTGCTCGTCGGCATCTCGATCGTCCTCGACATCTGCGACGGCGCGGTGGCCCGCGCGGTCGGTGCCATCACGCCGTTCGGCCTGCAGTTCGACTCGCTCGCCGACCTCATCTCGTTCGGCATCGCACCTGCCGTGCTCGTCTACACGTGGGCGCTGCCGGCCTACCCGGTGTGGGCCTGGGCCGGGGCGATGTTCTGGCTGGCCTGCGCGGCCTACCGCCTGGCCCGCTTCAACGTCACCATCGACCCGCTCGCCGACAAGCGCTACTTCGTCGGTCTCGCCAGTCCCGGTGCGGCCGGCGTCGTCATCTCGACGGTGCTGGCCATCGGCGAGCCGCTCTACGACTGGGCGCCCCTCGTGCCCGTCGTGGCCGGGGTCGTCCCGGCGGCTCTCATGGCCTCGTCGTTCCGCTTCCGCTCCTTCCGCGACCTGCTCTCGCCGCGGCACCTGCGGATCACGGTCCCGCTCGGCATCGTCGTCGTCCTCGGGCTCGTGCTCCTCCCCGGGGCGACGGGCATGGCGCTCGCCTACGGCTACGTCCTCACCTGCCCGCTGGGCTGGGTCACGGCGCCGCTGCGCAGGCGCTGGTTCGGCGAGGACGCCGTCGCGCCGCCACGGACGCGGATGCCGTCGGTCATCATGCCGCCGGGCCTGGACGACGACGATGACGACGACGACGGGGACGACGACGACCGCTGAGCCCGGCGTAGGGCGGTAAGGACGCCCTAACTGGAGTCGTGGCCCCAATTACGTCACAATGGTGTGGTGTTTATCGGAGCGCATGCCCCGCGTGAGACGAAGGACGGCGAGGACGGCCTGCACGTCTCGCCGCTCGAGTCGCGCACGCGCTCGCGAGTGCTCCACATGGTCTCCGCCGACGGCCCCATCTCGGCCGCCGAGCTGGGGCGTCATCTCGACCTGACACCCGCCGCCGTGCGTCGTCACCTCGACGCGCTCGTCGAGCAGGGCGCCGTCGTGCCGCACGAGCCCACCGGTGGTCGCCGCGGTCGTGGGCGCCCTGCCCGCGCCTACGTCGTGTCCGACGCCGGCCACAGCGCCCTCGAGGCCGACTACGACTCGCTCGCCGTCGAGGTGCTGCGCTACCTCGAGGAGCACGCGGGACCCGCGGCCGTCGGCGACTTCGCCCGCAGCCGCGTCGGTGCGCTCGAGGAGCGGTACGCCGCCCGGCTCGCGGCCGTCGGCGACGACCCCGCCGCACGCACCGAGGCCCTCGTCGAGGCGCTGAGCGAGGACGGCTTCGCCGCGACCGCCCGGCCCGTCGGCGCAGGCGGCCTGACCGGCGTCCAGCTGTGCCAGGGGCACTGCCCGGTGCAGCACGTCGCCACCGAGTTCCCGGCCTTCTGCGAGGCCGAGACCGACGCGTTCTCCCGACTGCTCGGGGTCCACGTCCAGCGCCTCGCGACCCTCGCGGGCGGACACCACGTCTGCACGACGTTCGTCCCGACCGGTGGGATCGGCTCCCGCCCGAGGAAGACCACGCAGCCCCCGGGTGTTGACCCCGAGGCTGCCCCACTTCGCCCGAGCACCACCGACACGCTCACGCACGTCAAGGAAGGTTCCTCATGACCACCCACATCGAAGAGCTGAACCCCGGCCTCAAGGGCATCGGCACCTACGAGTACGGCTGGGCCGACAGCGACGTGGCCGGGTCCACGGCGCGTCGAGGGCTCAACGAGGACGTCGTGCGCGACATCTCGGCCCGCAAGAGCGAGCCGGAGTGGATGACGAAGCTGCGCCTGAAGAGCCTCAGCCTCTTCGGCAAGAAGCCCATGCCCTCGTGGGGCTCGGACCTCACCGGCATCGACTTCCAGAACATCAAGTACTTCGTGAAGTCCACCGAGAAGCAGGCCGCCACGTGGGACGACCTGCCCGAGGACATCAAGAACACCTACGACCGCCTGGGCATCCCCGAGGCCGAGAAGCAGCGCCTCGTCTCCGGTGTCGCCGCCCAGTACGAGTCGGAGGTCGTCTACCACCAGATCCGTGAGGACCTCGAGCAGCAGGGCGTCATCTTCCTCGACACCGACACCGCGCTGAAGGAGCACGAGGACCTCTTCCGCGAGCACTTCGCGACGGTCATCCCGGCCGGCGACAACAAGTTCGCCGCGCTCAACACCGCCGTGTGGTCGGGCGGCTCGTTCATCTACGTTCCCAAGGGTGTCCACGTCGACATCCCGCTCCAGGCGTACTTCCGCATCAACACCGAGAACATGGGCCAGTTCGAGCGGACCCTGATCATCGCCGACGAGGGCTCCTACGTGCACTACGTCGAGGGCTGCACCGCGCCGATCTACAAGTCGGACTCGCTGCACTCGGCCGTCGTCGAGATCATCGTCAAGAAGAACGCCCGCGTGCGCTACACGACGATCCAGAACTGGTCCAACAACGTCTACAACCTCGTCACGAAGCGCGCGACCTGCGAGGCCGGCGCGACGATGGAGTGGGTCGACGGCAACATCGGCTCCAAGGTGACGATGAAGTACCCCGCCGTCTTCCTCATGGGCGAGCACGCCAAGGGCGAGACGCTCTCCATCGCCTTCGCCGGCGAGGGTCAGCACCAGGACACCGGCTCCAAGATGGTGCACGCGGCTCCCAACACCAAGAGCTCGATCATCAGCAAGTCGGTCGCCCGTGGTGGCGGTCGAGCGAGCTACCGCGGCCTCGTGCAGGTGCTCGAGGGCGCGTCGCACTCGGCCTCGACCGTGCGCTGCGACGCCCTGCTCGTCGACACGATCAGCCGCTCCGACACCTACCCCTACGTCGACATCCGCGAGGACGACGTCTCGATGGGTCACGAGGCCACGGTCTCGAAGGTGTCCGAGGACCAGCTCTTCTACCTCATGTCCCGCGGCATGGCCGAGGACGAGGCCATGGCGATGATCGTGCGCGGCTTCATCGAGCCGATCGCGCGTGAGCTGCCCATGGAGTACGCCCTCGAGCTCAACCGCCTCATCGAGCTGCAGATGGAAGGAGCCGTCGGCTGATGAGCCTTCTGGCTGACACGACCACCGACACCCCCGAGACCCAGCAGAGCGAGACCACGGTGCCCGACGCCGCCCCCACCGCCACGACGACCCTGCCCGGCGCCGCCGCCCACACCGACTCCGCCGCGGCCTTCGTGCCCGACCAGTCGCGGGCCGAGCGCACGGCGTCCTTCGACGTCGCGGCGTTCCCGCTCCCGACCGGTCGCGAGGAGGACTGGCGCTTCACGCCCGTCAAGAAGCTCACCGGCCTGCTGGCCGAGGGTGCCTCGGGAAGCCTCGACTGGACCACGACGCTCCCCGAGGGCGTCACGACGTCGACGATCACCGCCGAGCAGGCCCAGGCCCTCGGCGTCCTGCCGCCGCAGGACCGCGCGGCCGTCGTGGCCGGCGCGGCCGGCGACGGCGCGCTGCTGCTCGACATCCCGGCCGAGGCCGAGCTCGAGGCGCCCGTGCGCCTGTCGCTCGTCGGCCGGGGCGGCGAGCCGGTCCACGGCCACCTCGTCGTGCGCGCTGGTCGCTTCTCCAAGGCGACCGTCGTCGTCGAGCACACCGGGTCGGCCCGCTACTCGCAGCTCGTCTCGGTCGTCACGGACGACGGGTCCGACCTCACCGTCGTGTCGGTCCAGCGCTGGGCCGACGACGCCCAGCACCTGGCCCAGCACGACGCCCTCGTCGGTCGCGACGCCCGCTACAAGCACCTCTCGGTGTCGCTGGGCGGCGAGGTCGTCCGCGTCAACGCCAACGTGCGCTACGCCGGTCCCGGCGGCGACGCGACCCTGCTCGGCGTCTACTTCGCCGACGCCGGCCAGCACCTCGAGCACCGCTCGTACATCGACCACAACGCGCCGCACTGCAAGAGCCGCGTCACCTACAAGGGTGCCCTCCAGGGCGAGACCGCCCGCACCGTGTGGGTCGGCGACGTCCTGATCCGCGCCGAGGCCGAGGGCACCGACACCTACGAGCTCAACCGCAACCTCGTGCTGACCGACGGCGCGCGCGCCGACTCGGTGCCGAACCTCGAGATCGAGACCGGCGAGATCGAGGGTGCCGGACACGCTTCTGCCACAGGGCGGTTCGACGACCTGCAGCTGTTCTACCTGCAGTCCCGCGGCATCAACGAGGACGAGGCCAAGCGCCTCGTCGTGCGCGGCTTCTTCGCCGACATCATCCGTGAGATCCCGCTCGCCGACCTGCGCGACGAGATCACCGCGGCGATCGAGGACGAGCTCGCGTCGACCGCCTACGCCGCTCCCACCCAGCACACCCCCAGCACCCACAAGGAGAACTGACCCATGAGCACGCTCGAGATCAAGGGACTGACGGTCTCGGTCGAGACCGAGGACGGCCCCAAGGAGATCCTGCGCGGGGTCGACCTCACCGTGAAGTCGGGGGAGACCCACGCGATCATGGGGCCCAACGGCTCCGGCAAGTCGACGCTGGCCTACAGCATCGCTGGCCACCCCAAGTACACCGTCACCGGCGGCACCGTGACGCTCGACGGCGAGGATGTCCTCGCGATGAGCGTCGACGAGCGCGCCCGCGCCGGGCTCTTCCTCGCGATGCAGTACCCCGTCGAGGTCCCCGGCGTGACGGTCAGCAACTTCCTCCGCACGGCCAAGACGGCCATCGACGGCGAGGCCCCCAAGCTGCGCACGTGGGTCAAGGACGTCAAGGCGGCCATGGGCAACCTCCGCATGGACCCCGCGTTCGCCGAGCGCAACGTCAACGAGGGCTTCTCCGGTGGCGAGAAGAAGCGCCACGAGATCCTCCAGATGGAGCTGCTCCGGCCCAAGGTGGCCGTCCTCGACGAGACCGACTCCGGCCTCGACGTCGACGCGCTCAAGATCGTCTCCGAGGGCGTCAACCGGGCCAAGGACTCGAGCGACCTCGGCGTCCTGCTCATCACGCACTACACGCGCATCCTGCGCTACATCAAGCCCGACTTCGTGCACGTCTTCGTCGACGGCAAGGTCGTCGAGGAGGGTGGCCCCGAGCTGGCCGACCGCCTCGAGGACGAGGGCTACGACCGCTACCTCACCGCGGCCCCGGCCGCGGCGGTCGAGGTCTGAGCCGAATGACCGACGTCCTGCCCTTCTCGGACGGGGAGCTCGCCGCGATCCGCGGTGACTTCCCGATCCTGGCGCGCACGGTGCGCGACGGCAGGCCGCTCGTCTACCTCGACTCGGGGGCGACTTCGCACAAGCCGACGCCCGTCCTCGACGCCGAGCGCGCGTTCTACGAGCAGCACAACGCCGCGGTCCACCGCGGCGCTCACCAGCTCGCGGAGGAGGCGACCGACGACTTCGAGGCCGCCCGCGCGACCGTCGCGTCGTTCATCGGCGCGCCGGCCGACGAGGTCGTGTTCACGAAGAACGCCACCGAGGCGATCAACCTCGTCGCGTACGCCTTCTCCAACGCGGCCCCGACCGACGACCCGAAGGACGAGCGCTTCGTGCTCGGGCCCGGTGACGAGATCCTCGTGACCGAGATGGAGCACCACGCCAACCTCGTGCCGTGGCAGGAGCTCGCCCGTCGCACGGGCGCGACCCTGCGCTGGGTGCCGGTGGGCGCGGACGGCGCCCTCGACCTGTCCGGGCTGGACGAGCTGCTCACCGAGCGCACCAAGGTCTTCGCGTTCACGCACGTGTCCAACGTGCTGGGCACGGTCAACCCGGTCGCCGACCTCGCCGCCCGCGCGCATGCCGTGGGGGCGCTCGTCGTCGTCGACGCGTGCCAGTCGGTGCCGCACCTCGCGGTCGACGTCACGACGCTCGGCGCCGACTTCATCGCCTTCAGCGGTCACAAGATGTACGGCCCGATGGGGGTCGGCGTCCTCTGGGGCCGCGGCGAGCTGCTCGAGGTCATGCCGCCGTTCCTGACGGGCGGCTCGATGATCGAGCTCGTCACGATGGAGCGCTCGACCTACGCTGCGGCACCGCAGAAGTTCGAGGCCGGCGTGCCCAACGCGGCCCAGGCCGTGGGCCTCGCCGCCGCCGTCCGGTGGATCGAGGGACTCGGCATCGAGCGCATCCACGCGCACGAGGCCGCGCTCGTCGACCTGCTGCAGCGCGGTCTCGCCGAACGCCCGTGGGTCCGTGTCGTCGGGCCCGAGGTCGGCACGGCCCGTGGCGGCGCCGTCGCGTTCGTCGTCGACGGCGTGCACGCCCACGACGTGGGCCAGGTGCTCGACGACGCCGGCGTGGCCGTACGCGTGGGCCACCACTGCGCGTGGCCCCTGCACCGTGCGCTCGGGGCCACCGCCACGACCCGCGCCTCGTTCGCCGTCCACAACACCGTCGCCGAGGTCGAGTCGCTGCTCGCGGCCCTCGACCGCGTGCCGGTGGTCTTCGGACTCGACACCCAGAGGAAGGCGAGCTGATGGACCTCTACCAGGAGCTCATCCTCGAGCACTCCAAGCGCCCGCACCACGCGGGCCTGCGCGACCCGTTCGACGCCGAGGTGCACCACATCAACCCGACGTGCGGCGACGAGGTGACCCTCCGGGTCGACGTCTCCGGCACGGGCGCCGACGCCGTCGTCACCGACGTGTCCTACGAGGCGCAGGGCTGCTCGATCTCCGTCGCGAGTGCGTCCGTCCTCGCCGAGGAGGTCATCGGCCACCCGGTCGCCGAGGCCCTCGAGACCTTCGAGGCGATGCGCGCGATGCTGACCTCCCGCGGCCAGGTGGCCGGCGACGAGACCGTCATCGGTGACGGCGTCGCCTTCGCCGGCGTCTCGAAGTACCCCGCGCGCGTCAAGTGCGCCCTGCTCGGCTGGACCGCGTTCACCGACGCCCTCGCCCGAGCCGGTGTCGACATCTCTTCCACGAGTTCCGTCTCCCCCCAAGGAGTTTCGTCATGACCCAGACTGCTACCCCCCCCAACGTGGCCGACGTCGAGGAGGCCATGCGCGACGTCGTCGACCCCGAGCTCGGGATCAACGTCGTCGACCTCGGCCTCGTCTACGGCATCACCGTCGACGCCCAGTCCCATGCCGTCATCGACATGACGCTGACGTCCGCCGCGTGCCCGCTCACCGACGTCATCGAGGACCAGACCGCGCAGGCGCTCGAGGGTCTCGTCACGACGCACCGCATCAACTGGGTGTGGATGCCGCCGTGGGGTCCCGACAAGATCACCGAGGACGGCCGCGAGCAGCTGCGCGCCCTCGGCTTCAACCTCTGAGCCAGCAGCACCCGCGCTCGTGACGACGCGCGTCATCGAGGTCGACCCCGGGCGGTTCGACCGTTGGATGGCGGGCTTCGCCGAGCGACACGGCCCCTACGACGCCGCCGAGGAGACCACTCCCGGCGGCGTCGTCGTGTCCGCCCGCGCGGCCGACGGATCCACCGTCGTGGCGACGCCCTTCGCCCACGAGCCGCTCGGTGTCATCCTCGTCAGGCGCGGTGGGTATGCCGTGGGGCTGGCCTCCGCGAGCGCCTTCACGGCCTCGAAGGTCGGGACCCGTCACGTGCAGTCGCGCACCGCGGCGGGCGGCTGGTCGCAGCAGCGCTTCGCCCGCCGGCGCGGCAAGCAGGCCGACGAGCTCGTCGACGCCGTCGTGGGTCATGCGCGACGGGTGCTCCTCGGGGACGACGAGTCACCGGCGACGGGAGCGGACGGCACACCTCACGGTCTCGTTGTCGGCGGGGACCGCACCCTCGTGCGTGAGGTCCTCGGCGCGGGGGCCCTTCGGGCCCTGTCGGGGCTGCCGCTCCGCGAGCTCTACGACCTGCCCGACCCGAAGCGCGACGTGCTGGCGCAGGCGCTGCGTCGCGGGCGAGCGGTGCGCATCGAGCTCACCGAGACGACCCAGGGCGGCGTCAGCTGACGGTGTCGACGCCGAAGGTGTTGCACTGGTTGAGGTCGCCGGTCTGGTAGCCCTGCAGGAACCACTTCTGGCGGGCCTCCGACGAGCCGTGGGTCCAGTTCTCGGGAGTGACGCGGCCCTGCATCTTCTTCTGGATGCGGTCGTCACCGACGGCTGACGCGGCCGAGAGTGCCGAGGTGATGTCCTGTTCGGTGATCGGCTTGAGCAGGGGGGTCCCGTTGGCGTCGGTGGTCTCGGTCGCGTGCTTGACCCACGTGCCGGCGAGGCAGTCGGCCATAAGCTCGATGCGGACGGCTCCGGAGTTGGGGCCCTGGGGATCCTGCTGCGCCCGGTCGAGGATGCCCAGGAGGTTCTGGACGTGGTGGCCGTACTCGTGCGCGATGACGTACTCCTTGGCGAGCTGGCCGCCGTCGGCGCCGAACTTGCTCTGCAGCTCCTCGAAGAAGCTGGCGTCGACGTAGACCTTGGAGTCGAGCGGGCAGTAGAACGGCCCGACCTGCGAGTTGGCGGTGCCGCAGCCCGACGGGGTCTGGCCCTGGTAGATGACGGTCTTCACCGGCTCGTAGTTCATCTGGTACTTCGGCAGCGTCTTGCCCCAGTAGTCCTGGACGCTGTTGACCGTCGCGATGATGAGGCAGACGTCGTTCTTGTTGGCGTCGGCGCCCGTCTTGCACTGGGAGAAGTCTCCCTGGTCGACCTGGCCCGTGGCCCGGACCTGGTCGGACTGGAGCTGCTGCGAGGGCAGACCGCCGGTCGTGCTGCCGGAGTCGCCGCCACCGAGGATCTTGCCGCCGCCGAAGATGAGCATGAGCACGAGCAGGATGAGGCCACCGATGCCTCCGCCGACCTGGATGCCGCCGGGGAAGCCTCCGCCTCCGCCGCCACCTCCGCTGCCGCCGCTCTGCACCTGGGAGGTGTCGAGCTGGGCGCTGTCGTTGAAGCTCATCTGCCGCTCCTCGGGTCGGGACCGGGGGCCTCCCCGGTCCGGTCGAGATCACCCTAGTGCGCGGGGACCTGTGGACGTCGGCTGCTGCACGTGCGGCCGTTGCCGGTGTCGTACCCGTTGGGCCCGGGTCAGCGGTGGGCGGCGCGGCTGTCGGTGGAGTCGGTGGCGCCCGCCGACTTCACGAGGCGCGCGGCGAGGTCCTCGGTGGCCTGGACGAGCGCGGGTGACCCCAGCACCTCGAAGGTCAGCGGGGTGACGGCGAGCTGGCGGGCGTACCACTCGGGCTCGTCGGTCGTGGCTCGGAGCCGGACCCCACCCTCGACCGGCTCGAGGCGTCCGAGGCTGCGCGGGAGCCAGCGCGAGGCCTCGTCGAGGTCGGCCCGCAGGAGCACGTCCACCTCGTGGCGCCAGCCCTGGGAGAGGTGCTCCTCCAGCGTCCGGAGCGCGTCGAGGTCCTTCGGGGGATCGAAGGTCAGCGACGTCGTGAAGACGGACACGACCCGGTCGACGCGGAGGGCCCGCTGGGCGTCGCTCGTCTGCGACCAGCCGAGGAGGTACCACCGGCCGTGGCGCAGGACGACGGCCCACGGGTCGACCTCCATCGGGCGCTCCCGGCCGTCCTCGAGGCGGTAGTCGATGCGCACCCGGCGCGACTTCGTGCACGCCTCGACGAGCTGTGCCGTCAGGGCCGGGTCGACGCGCAGACTCGGGTCGGGCGGCGGGCCCGTGACACGGCGGACCGCCCGCACCGGCTCGGCGACCTGCTGGGGGAGGACGCGCAGGATCTTGGAGAGGGCCGCGCCGACGAGCTCGGTCGGGTCGGCCGCACCCCGGTGTCCCTCGAGCACGGCCATGACGAGGCCGAGCGCCTCGGCGGCCGTGAACATCAGCGGCGGGAGGCGCAGGCCGCGGCCGACGCGGTAGCCGCCGTGCGGGCCGGTGACCGACTCGATGGGCAGGTCGGCCTCGCGGAGGATGGCGATGTAGCGGCGGGCGGCGCGCTCGGTGACGCCCAGGTGGTCGCCGAGCCGCTGCGCGGTGATGCCGGGGCAGTCCTGGATGGCTTCGAGGGCGAGGAGCGCCCGCGCCGTGGGACTCGTGTCGTACCGCATACCTGTCACCTCCCGGACGCCGACCGTCCGGAACGACGGTATCGCTCGGTGCCGACGGCCGGGGGCCTCGCGACGTCGATCACGGGCAGGCCGCGCGGGATGTCGATGTCACGACTCGGCGCCAGGGGCTCGCACGGTGGGACGGCGCCCGGCCTCGGTAGTCTGGCCTCCCGGCGCGGCGCACGACGAGGAGACGTGATGGCAACCTTCGGCCCGTCCGATGACCTGCAGGCGGCGGAGTTCGTCGACACGGACCTGCGTCGCGCGCGCTTCGTCGGGGCAGACATCTCCGGCGTCGTGATGCGCGGTGTGCAGGCGGAGGGCGTGGAGATCGACGCGCCGTGGCTCTCCACCGACACCTTCCTACGCGTCAACGGCGTCGACGTGGTCCCGCTCGTCGAGGCCGAGCTGAACCGTCGATTCCCGGGACGCGCCGAGCGGCGCGCCACCGATCCGGAGGGACTCGCCGCTGCGTGGGACCGGCTGGAGCGCACCTGGGTCTCCACGCTCGAGCGGGTCGACACGATGCCGGCCGGCACGGTGGACGTGTCGGTCGCGGGCGAGTGGTCGTTCGCACAGACGCTGCGGCACCTCGTGATGGCCACGGACACGTGGCTGCGCCAGGCGATCCTGGGGGAGGAGCAGCCCTTCCACCCGTTCGGGTTGGTCGACGCTGCGACCAAGGGCGACGGCTTCGACACGTCGGTCCTCGCCGAGGTCGCGCCGTCCTACGGCGAGGTCCTCGAGGTGCGGGCAGGACGCGTCGCGATGGTGCGCGACCTCATCGCGGGCGTCACGCCCGAGCTGCTTGCGTCGGCGCGACCCAACCCGCACGACCCGGCCTACCCCGAGACCGTGCTCTCCTGCCTGCACACGATCCTCGAGGAGGAGTGGGAGCACCACCGCTACGCCGTGCGCGACCTCGATGTCATCGCGGCGGGGGCCGGCGCCTGACCCCGCCGCACGGCTGGGGCGACGACGCCCACGTCCCGAGCGGGTCGTCCTACGAGGCGATGCGGTCCCGCGCGGCCCGACCGGAGCCCTGAGCGGCACCGTCGGTCTCGCGGGGGCTGATCTCGGCCCACACCGCGTCGAGGGACAGGCCGAGGACCTCGGCGACCGCCGCGATCGTCGGGAAGGCCGGCGTGGCCACGCGGCCCGACTCGATCTTGCGCAGGGTCTCCGGGGAGATCCGTGCCTCGAGGGCGGTCTCGAGCATCGTGCGTTGACCGCGGGCGCGACGCAGGAGCGCACCGAGGCGCTGTCCGCGCTCGACCTCGGCGGGTGTGAGCGGCAACCTGACCATGCTCTCGATCCTAGACCGGGATAACATGGCCGGGATAGTTATTGGTCGCACCAGAGTCGCATGGAAAGGCGCCGCATGATCGAGATCCTGAGCCCCTCCGAGCTGCCCCGCGCGCGGGCCGCGGGAGCTCTCGTCGCCGACATCCTGCAGACGCTGAAGGGCCGCGCGACCGTCGGTACCAACCTGCTGGACATCGACCGGTGGGCCGAGACGATGATCGTCGAGGCCGGGGCGTCGTCCTGCTACGTCGACTACGCGCCGTCCTTCGGCCGGGGACCGTTCGGCCACTACATCTGCACGTCGGTCAACGACGCCGTGCTGCACGGACTGCCTCATGACCGGGCGCTCGCCGAGGGCGACCTCGTCTCGCTCGATCTCGCCGTGTCCCTGGACGGAGTCGTGGCCGACTCGGCGATCAGCTTCGTCGTGGGCGAGTCGCGGCCCCCGGAGAGCGTCGCGATGATCGAGGCGACGGAGCGGGCGCTGGCCGCCGGCATCGCCGCGGCCGGGCCGGGCGCTCGCGTCGGGGACATCTCGTATGCCATCGGCTCGGTCCTCTCCGAGGCGGGCTACCCGGTCAACACCCAGTTCGGGGGCCACGGCGTCGGGTCGACGATGCACCAGGACCCGCACGTCGCGAACGCCGGACGGCCGGGCCGTGGCTATACACGCTGCGTCCCGGCCTCCTGCTGGCCCTGGAGCCGTGGGTCATGGCCGGCACCGCCGAGCTCGTGACCGATGCCGACGGGTGGACGCTCCGGAGCGCCACCGGCAGCCGGTCGGCCCACAGCGAGCACACGATCGCCATCACGGGCGACGGGGTCGAGATCCTCACCGTCCCGACGACGGCACGGCCCTAGGTCCGCGCGGCACGGGACCGGAAGCCAGGCGTCTCAGGAGACGACGACGGCGTCCGGGGTGGTGGTCGTCAGGCGCATCCGGACCGGGACCTCGTCGCCGATCCGTGGGGGAGCGACGCCGGCCGGCAGCACGAGGAGGCTGCACTGCATGTGCGGCGGTTCCGCGAAGCGCGGCATGACCCCCGACACCGTGAAGGGCGAACGCACCCGGTGCGCGGCCTCGAGCACGCCCTCGGTGACGGCGATGGCACGTGACCGCGCGGTGGCGGCCGACGACGGGCTCTCCATCGCGACCCCGTGCGACGTGCCGCCGCTGACGACGACGAGGTAGCCCGCGGCGACGGCGCGCTGTCGGTAGCCGACCCGCGTGCCCTTGGCGACGGGTCGCACGTCGAGCACGTGGGCGCGCACCTCGTAGGAGCCCTTGTCGGCGTACCAGAGGTCCGTGCCGATGCGCGGCCGGAACTCGTGCTCCGGGAACCCCGCTGCGAGAGTGGCGAGCTCGGCCGCGGACACGTGGGACACGAACCACGTGCGGACCCCGGGCACGGCGGCGATGAAACGGGAGATCTCCTCGACGTGGCCCGTCCCGAGCGGCAGGTGCAGGGTGACCCCGACCGCGTCGGCGACTCCGGCCAGGTCGGCGACGTCCGCGACGGGCGTGCCGTAGCGGTTCATCGACGTCAGGCCCTCGACGACGACCCGCGCGTCGGCGAGCACCTCGCGAAGGCTCGCCAGGTCGGACCCGGTCGTCAACGTGTGGACGACGCGCCGGTTCGCCAGGTCGGGCAGGTGGGCGTGGACGGCGGCACGGAAGGGCTCCATGACGAGCACGTCACCGCCGAACGCGCCCAGGGCAGAAGGCAGTTCGGCGTAGGCGCCGATCGCGACCATCGGCACCCCGAGTCGGGCGGCCTCGGCGCAGAGCAGGTCACGGCCGAAGCCGTAGCCGTTGCCCTTGATGACGGGGACGACGCCGGAGTGGTCGGCGACGAAGCGGTCGTGGGCGGCGCGCCAGCGCTCACCGTCGACGTGGAGGACGAAGGACACGTCCGATCACCGCCGCTTCATGTAGAGGTCGAAAGCCTTGTAGAGCAAGCGGTTCAGCGGCAGGTCCCACTCGCCGGCCAGTCGCACGGCCTCGCCGCCCGTGCCGACCTTGAAGCGGATGAGACCGATGTGCGGGTTGGCCTCGTCGACCGTGTTGGTGATGCCGCGCAGGTCGTAGACGCTCGCGCCGGCGGCGATGGAGTCCTGCATCATCCGCCACTGGATGGCCGTCGAGCCCTGCAGCTCGCGCTTGGCCGACGTCGACGCGCCGTAGGAGTACCAGGCGTGCTCGCCGACCTGGATGAAGATCGTCGCGGCGAGCACGTCGCCCTCGTGCTCGGCGAGGTAGACGCGGATCCGATCGGGATCCTCCGCCGAGAGGGCGGCGTACATCGTCTCGAAGTAGGCGAGCCCGCGCGGGGTGAAGCGGTCGCGCTCGGCGGTCTCGACGTAGGTGCGGTGGAAGGCCGGCAGGTCGGACGCGTCTCCGACGCGGACCTCGACGCCGTTCTTCGCGGTCTTCTTGATGTTGCGGCGCCACAGCTGGTTCATGCCGGCGAGCACGTCGGCCTCGGTGCGGCCCGCGAGCGGCACCTGGAAGACGTACTCCGGCTGGCCGGCCGCGAAGCCGTCGTCGGGGCTGAGGTGCCTGAAGCCCAGCCGCCGGAGCTCGGCGACGACGGCCGTGCCCACCGGCTCGACGACGTCGGGCGTCGCGTCGTCGTAGCGACGGACGGCCGGGTCGCCGATGGCTGCCTTGATCGTGGCGGTGCGCCAGCGGTGCGTCGCGACGGGTGGCCCGAGCCGCAGCGCGAAGGCGCCCTTGGCCTTGAGGTGGTCGCGCAGCGCGCGGAGCAGCTCGACGAGCCGCGGTGAGGCCCAGTCGATGCAGGGGCCCTCGGGCACGTAGGCCAGCGAGCGCTTGATGCGGGGCAGCGAGCGGTGCAGCACGAGTGCGGCGCCGACCATCTCCTCGCCCTCGAACCAGCCGACCGACTCGGCGCGCCACTCCTTCTTGACGTCGGCCCAGGCCGGCGTCTGGAGGAAGCTCGCCGAGGGCTGGGACCGCAGCCAGGCGAGGTGCTCGGCTGCGGTGATGTCACGAACGGAGATGGGCGCGTTCACGCTGGCTCACGCTACCCGAGCGCGACGGGTGACCCGACACGCCTCGCCCGCCGGACGGCATACGCCATCGGCCGACCCGCCGGCACGAGCCGGACCGACGGAGGACGTATGCCGGGTCGCTCAGGCCCAGCCCATGGTGCGTGGGTCGGGGGGCAGCCGCGGGTTGAGCAGGTGGGCGACGAGGGCCGTCCACCCGGTCTGGTGCGTCGCGCCGAGGCCCTCGCCGGTGTCGCCGTCGAAGTACTCCGAGAAGGTGGGATGCGCCGACCACAGCGGGTCGGGCGAGGACTCGATGCGCTTGCCGTCGGACGGACGACGGCCGTCGACGGGACGGAAGAGCGCCGTGAGGCCCCCGTCGATGACGTCGGCCGCCTCGTCGAGCGTGCGCCAGTCGCCCGAGCCGGTCGGGATCTCGATGCGGAAGTCGTCACCGAAGTAGCGGCCGTAGGTGCGCAGCTTGTCGGCGAGGAGCACGTTCGTGGGGAACCACACGGGCCCGCGCCAGTTGGAGTTGCCGCCGAACATGCCGGTGCGCGACTCGCCGGGCTCGTACTCGATCGAGACGGTCTCGTTGCCGAGGGTCGCCGTGACGGCCTGGCGCGTCGCGGCCGACAACGAGCGGATCCCGTAGGGGGACAGGAACTCCTCCGTGTCGAACATCCGCTCGAGGATGCGACGCAGTCGCTTGGGCGGCACGAGGGTCAGCAGCATCTTGCCGTCGTCGCGGGCCAGCATCGGCTTGACGAGCTCGGGCCGGCGCTCCTGGAGCCACTGGAAGCGGCTCGTCACGTCGGGGCACTCGTCGACGACCCACGACGGGATCTCCGTCGCGCCGAGGATCGGCAGGAGGCCGACCATCGACCGCACCCGCATGTGCGGTGCGCGCCCGTCGGGCTGGACGAGCACGTCGTAGTAGAAGCCGTCTTCCTCGTGCCACAGGCTCTTGTCGCTCGAGCCGAAGTGGCGCATCGCCTGCGCGATGGAGAGGAAGTGCTCGAGGAACTTCGTCGCCACGTCGTCCCACGCCTTGTCGGTGCGGGCCAGCTCGAGGGCGATCTTGAGCATCTGCTGGCAGTAGAAGGCCATCCAGCTCGTCGCGTCGGACTGCTCGAGCCGGAAGCCGGGCGGCAGGGGAGCGGAGCGGTTGAAGAGGCCGATGTTGTCCATCCCGAGGAAGCCGCCCTCGAAGAGGTTGGAGCCGTTGGCGTCCTTGCGGTTGACCCACCACGCGAAGTTGAGCAGCAGCTTGGTGAAGACGCGCACGAGGAACTCGCGGTCGCGGTAGCCGTCGATCCGGTAGACGTGCCAGGCCGCCCACGCGTGGACCGGCGGGTTGACGTCGCCGAACGCCCACTCGTACGCCGGCAGCTGGCCGTTGGGGTGCATGGCCCACTCGCGGCACATGAGGACCAGCTGCTCCTTGGCGAACTCCGGGTCGACGTGGGCGAGCGGGATGGTGTGGAAGGCGAGGTCCCACGCGGCGAACCACGGGTACTCCCACTCGTCGGGCATCGAGATGACGTCGGCGAGCGCGAGGTGCTTCCAGTGCTCGTTGCGCCCCTTCTTCCGCGACTCGGCGACGGCCGGGCCGACGGGGTCTCCGTTCGCCCACTGGCGCACGTCGTAGCGGTAGAGCTGCTTGCCCCACAAGAGGCCGGCGTAGGCGCGGCGCGCGACGTGCCGGTCGGCCTCGTCGAGGGAGGCGTCGATGACGTGGCCGTAGAACTCGTCGGCCTCGGCGGACCGGGCGCCGAGCACGTCCTCGAAGTCGTCGCCGAACCACTCGAGCCCGGGGTCACCGGGAGCGAGGCGCAGGTCGACGGTGACGGTCTCGCCGGGCCCGACGGAGTCGAAGCGGTACCAGAAGGAGCACTTGCTGCCGTAACCGCCGGGGTTGACCGCCTGCGTGCGGCCGTGGACGACCCGCTCGTTGATCGAGTCCTTCGGGTAGAGCGACTGGTTGGCGGGGGCGTGGTCGCCGAAGACGTGCCTGGCGTTGGTCTCGTTGTCGCAGAAGAGGGTCGTCGGCGAGCCGGACGCGGCGAGGACGTAGCGGCCGAGGAAGCCGTGGGTCACCTCGGCGGCGCGGTAGCCGCGTGGCGGCCGGCCGTTGCGACGGATCTCGCGCAGCTCGGTGACGCGGTCGTCGATGCCCCAGCTCCACGTGTTGCGCAGCCAGATCGTCGGCAGCACGTGGAGCGGCGCTGCGGCCGGCCCGTGGTTGGTCGCCGAGATCCGGATGCACATGTCGTCGGGCCCGGCCTTGGCGTACGTCATCGTGACGTCGAAGAACTCGTGGCTGTCGAGGATGCCGGTGTCGCCGAGCTCGAACTCCCGCTCGTCACGGGTGCGCTCGCGGTTCTCACGGCGCAGCTGCTCGTAGGGGAACTCGGCCTGCGGGTAGCGGTAGAGCCACTGCATCCACGAGTGCGTCGGCGTGCCGTCGAGGGCCCACCAGTACTCCTTGGCGTCCTCTCCGTGGTTGCCCTCCTCGTTGGTCAGGCCGAAGAGGCGCTCCTTGAGGATCGGGTCCTTGCCGTTCCAGAGGGCGACGGAGAAGTTGAGGAAGCCGAAGCGGTCGCTGATGCCACCGAGCCCGTCCTCGCCCCAGCGGTAGGCGCGCGACACGGCCTGGTCGAAGGGGAACTCGGACCACGCGTTGCCCTCGGCCGAGTAGTCCTCGCGGACCGTGCCCCACTGCCGGCCGGAGAGGTAGGGGCCCCAGAGGCGCCACGGGGCGTCGTGGCCGGGGGAGTCGATGAGCCGCGCGTGCTCCGCACTGAGCGGTTCACCCGGGGGCAGGGGGCTGTTCATGGAGGACATCGTGCTGCATCGATGTGTCGACGTCGTTACGGGTCTTGACCTTCGACCCGGTCGAGGGCCCAGTCTTGTCGTCATGCCCGCCACCCCCGTGCCAGCTGCCGACGACGCCGACGACGCCGACCGCCTGCTGACGATCGGCGAGGTCGCCCGTCGGAGCGGCCTCACCGCCAGCGCGCTGCGTTTCTACGACCGCGAGGACGTCCTCGTCCCCGCCGACGTCGACGCCCTGACGGGCTACCGGAGGTATGCCGTCGCGCAGGTCCGCGCCGCGCGCCTGCTCGCCTCGCTGCGCCGGGTCGGCATGCCGCTCCCCGAGGTCGCGCTCGTGCTCGACGAGGATGCGCGGGGTGCGTCCGGCGCTGCCGCGGACGTCGTCACCGCCCACGAGCAGCGCCTCGTCGACGGCCTGGCGGACGCCCGGCGCGAGATCGTGCGCACGCTGGCGCTCCTCGCCGAGCGCGACCTCGCGGGGACGGAGGCCTGCCGGGTCGGGGTCCGCGCCGGCGACCTGGCCGCGGCCCTGGCGGCCGTCCGGTTCGCCGTGGCTTCGGGGGAGCCCGTCGCGGGCGCCCCCGACGGGGTGGACCTGCGCGTGCTGACGGGGATCCTCGTCGAGGTGTGCGGCGCCGAGGTGCGGTGCGTCGCGACCGACCGCTACCGCCTCGCCGTCGGGTGGGCCCCCGTCCTCGGTCCACCCGCGGCCTCGCCGGACGAGCCGGTGGCCGCGGTCGTCCCGGTCGGCTGGGCCGACGGGGTGGCCGCGGCGTGCGCCGCCCTCGCCGTGGACGCCGAGGTCGTGCTCGAGCTGCGCCCGGGTCGGTTGGTCGCACTCGTGGACGGTGAGCTGCTCGCGACCCCGGTGCTCCCGGGCTCGTTCCCCGACTACCGGAGCATCGTCGCCGAGGACCCGGGCCGGGGTGCGGTCGACGCCGGGGGACTCCAGGCCCTCCTGCCGGTGGAGCGGCAGACCGTCGGGCTCGTCGTCCGTGACGGCTCGGTCCACGTCGCCGAGACGTCCGGTGCGGGCACGGGCGACGTCGCCGACGTCCTCGTCGACCCGGAGTTCCTCCACGAGGCGCTCGCCGTCGCCGGTGCCCGGCCGACGCTCGTCCTCGACGGTCCGCACCGTCCCCTCGCCATCCGCGGGGACGGTGCCGGCTTCTCCGTCCTCATGCCGGTCGCGCCCGAGACCTCGCGTCGGTGAGCGTCCTCGTCCACCTGTGCCGAGGCTGCGGTCACCAGCAGGCGTGGCACGAGTCCGGCAACGGCGGCTACACGCCGTGCCGGTGCTGTCGGGCCGGGACGGCGGACCCCGACCCCTCGCCGACCCTGCTGCCGACGGTGACCTCGCCCGGCGGCATTCCGGATGGGTGGCGTCGCGTCGAGCAAGCTCTCCGGGACGCCACCCCCGGCTCCATCGAGCCCTTGTGGGAGCCCGGCACCCGGCGCAACGTCGGCACGATGCACGCGACGACGACGTGTGGCTGTGACGCCTGCCACGAGGCCGCCGCGCGGATAAGGCGTCGAGAGCACCCCTCCGCGGCTCCTAGACTGGAGGGGTTGTCCGGCCGCTGACGTAGTGCGGCACCGATAGGAGGAATGCCGTGATCGTCGCCACCGGGATCGAGCTGCGTGCTGGCGCGCGCCTGCTCGTCGAGGACGCCAGCTTCAGGATCGACGCGGGCGACCGCATCGGTCTCGTCGGCCGCAACGGTGCCGGCAAGACGACCCTGACCAAGGTGCTCGCGGGCGAGGGCCAGCCGGCCGCCGGCACGGTGACCCGCACGGGCGCCGTCGGCTACCTGCCGCAGGACCCGCGCACGGGTGACCTCGACATGCTCGCCCGTGACCGCATCCTCTCCGCGCGCGGCCTCGACGAGATCGTGCGCCGGCGATCCGAGGCCGAGGCCCGGATGGGCAGTGACGACGAGCTGGTCCGTGACAAGGCGATGCGCGCCTACACGCGGCTCGAGGCGGAGTTCGAGGCGCAGGGCGGGTATGCCGCCGAGTCCGAGGCCGCGTCCATCGCCAGCGCCCTCAACCTCGAGGAGCGCATCCTCGGCCAGCCGCTCGGCACCCTGTCGGGTGGCCAGCGCCGCCGCGTCGAGCTGTCGCGGATCCTCTTCTCCGGCAACGAGACCCTGCTCCTCGACGAGCCGACCAACCACCTCGACGCCGACTCGATCATCTGGCTGAGGGAGTACCTCCGCGCCTACAAGGGCGGGCTCATCATCATCAGCCACGACGCCGAGATGCTCGATGCCGTCGTCAACAAGGTCTACCACCTCGACGCGAACCGCTCGGCCCTCGACGTCTACAACGTCAGCTGGAAGACCTACCTCCAGGCGCGCGAGACGGACGAGAAGCGTCGGCGCCGCGAGCTGCAGAACGCCCAGAAGAAGGCCGGCGCACTCATGGCGCAGGCCGACAAGATGCGGGCCAAGGCCACGAAGGCCACGGCTGCCCAGAACATGGCCAAGCGTGCCGAGCGGCTCCTCGCGGGCGTCGAGGGCGAGCGGGTCCAGGACAAGGTGGCCAAGCTCCGCTTCCCCAAGCCGGCCGCCTGCGGCAAGACGCCCCTGCGCGCGTCCGGGCTCTCCCGCTCGTACGGCTCGCTCGAGGTCTTCACCGACGTCGACCTCGCCATCGACCGCGGCAGCAAGGTCGTCGTGCTCGGGCTCAACGGTGCCGGCAAGACGACGCTGCTGCGGATGCTCGCCGGCGTCGACACCCCTGACACCGGCGAGGTCGAGCCCGGTCACGGGCTGCGCCTCGGCTACTACGCCCAGGAGCACGAGAACCTCGACGTCGGTCGCACGGTCCTCGAGAACATGAAGTCGGCCGCGCCCGAGCTCGGCGAGACCGAGGTGCGCAAGGTGCTCGGCTCCTTCCTCTTCTCCGGCGACGACGTGCACAAGCCCGCCGGGGTGCTCTCGGGTGGTGAGAAGACCCGTCTGTCGCTCGCCCTCCTCGTCGTCTCGGCGGCCAACGTGCTGCTCCTCGACGAGCCCACCAACAACCTCGACCCGGCCTCCCGCGCCGAGATCCTCGGGGCGCTGTCGACGTTCGAGGGTGCCGTCGTGCTCGTCACGCACGACGAAGGAGCCGTCGAGGCGCTCGAGCCCGAGCGCATCCTGCTGCTGCCCGACGGCGTCGAGGACCTCTGGGGACCGGACTACCTCGACCTCATCTCGCTCGCCTGAGCCTGTCGGCGCTCGTGGCAGGGCGCCACTGGCTACGTTGGCGCCATGACATCGAGCGCGAGGCGACGGCGACGTCGTGAGCCGCGGTCGAGCGCCGGCGAGAACCGTCTGTGGCCGGCGCTCGCGGTCGTCGTGGCGGCGCTGGCGTATGCCGTGCTGCCCGAGAGCCTGCTCGTCGGCCCCCGCCTCGCCATCCCGGTCATCGAGCTGGTGCTGCTCGGTGCGCTGGTCGTCACCAACCCGCGGCGCCTCGTGCGGCAGACGCGCTGGTCGCGCGGCATCTCCATCGCCCTCGCCTGCCTCGTCATCGCGACGAACCTCGTGGCGCTCGGCATGCTCGTGCGCAGCCTCACCTCGTCCGAGCCGGGCGGGATGCCCCTGCTGCTCGCCGGGATGCAGGTGTGGCTGACCAACGTCATCGGCTTCGGCCTGCTCTTCTGGGAGATCGACCGTGGTGGTCCGGTCGCCCGCCACACGGTGGTGCGCGACCGGCTGCCGCCGGCCGACTGGCGGTTCTCGCAGGACGAGAACCAGGACGCCGTCACCGAGGTGGCCGCCACCTCGAGCGAGAGGAGCAACTGGCGACCTGAGCTCGTCGACTACCTCTACGTGTCACTGACGAACTCCAGCGCGTTCAGTCCCACCGACACGATGCCGCTGTCGGCGCGGGCCAAGGCGCTCATGGGCCTCGAGGCGACCGCCGCGCTGCTCACGTCGCTGCTCGTCGTGGCCCGTGCGGTCGGGGCCCTGGGGCAGTGAGGGCGGCGAACGGCATACATAAGCAAATAGTTGGGCTCACATAATGGACGGTTATTGTATCTGGGTGGGTCGCTCGGGACACTGTGTGCCATGCCCACCGACCACCACCTCACCTGCCCGTTCTGCTCGGGCGAGGACCTGACGCCGTTTCCGGACCCCACGTCCGCGTGGTCGTGCCTGGACTGTGCCCGGGTCTTCCGGGTCGAGCTGGTCCAGCCGGCATCGGTCACGGGGTGGGGCATCCTGCGCGTCGTCTCGCCGACCACTGTCGGTCATGCGGTCGCGGCCTGAGCCCGGTGCCACCAGGGTGACCCGCGGGTAACCTGCGTCCATGACGCATCCCCACCTCCGGGTCGAGACCGACGGGCCCGTCCGCACGCTGACGCTCGACCACCCGGAGAAGCGCAACGCGCAGACCCCCTCGCTGTGGGCCGCGCTCGCCGACGAGGCACGCTCCCTCCCCGAAGACGTACGCGTCGTCGTCCTCCGCGGGGCCGGGGACGCCTTCTCCGCCGGCATCGACACCGCCATGTTCACGCCCGAGGGCGTGCCCGGGGAGGAGAGCGTGGCCCAGCTCGCCGCGGGAGGTCCCGAGGCCGTCCAGCGGGGGATCGCGGCCTACCAGGAGGGCTTCACCGCCTGGGCCGAGTGCCCGGCCGTCGTCGTCGCGCAGGTGCACGGCTACGCCATCGGCGCCGGCTTCCAGCTCGCGCTGGCGGCCGACCTGCGCGTCGCCGCGCTCGACGCGTGGTTCGCCATGCGCGAGACGAGCCTCGGCCTGGTGCCCGACCTCGGCGGCACCGGTCCGCTCGTGCACCTCGTCGGCTACGCCCGCGCCCTCGAGATCTGCGCGACGGGGCGCAAGATCTCGGCGCCCGAGGCGCACGGCATCGGCCTGGTCGGCACGCTCGCGCCCGCGGCAGACCTCGACGAGGCGACGGGGTCGCTCCTCGAGGCGCTCCTCGCCGCCCCGGCACCCGCCCTGCGCGCGCTCAAGCCGCTGCTGCGCGGGGCGATGGACGGCGACCGCGACCGACAGCTCGCCCGCGAGCGGGAGGCCCAGACCGGGCTGCTCCAGACGATGCTCGGCGGCTTCGGCGCCTGAGTCCGGCCGCGGCTCGCGGCTGATCCGGGGCCCGGGGGAATCGCTGTCGGTCCCTCGCGGTTGGATCAAGGGACTGAAGGAGGTCTGTGCCGTGGGCATGCAGCCGTGGATGGCGATGCGATCGATGTCGCGCGACTCGTCGGTGGCCGAGCGGAGCCTGTCGCCGGGCACCCGTCGCCGCGTCCTGACGTACGCCGCGCCGTACCGCCGGGCGATCATCGCGTTCCTCGCGGTCGTCGTCCTAGACTCTGTCCTCGTCGTCACGGTGCCGCTCCTGCTCAAGAGCCTCGTCGACGACGGCGTCATCCCCAAGGACTCGTCCGTCGTCGTGCGGCTCTCGCTCGTCGTCGCGGCCATCGCCATCGTCGACGCCGTGCTGACCGTCATCTCCAGGTGGTACTCCTCGCGCATCGGCGAGGGGCTCATCAACGACCTCCGCACCCAGGTCTTCGGGCACGTCCTGCGCCAGCCGATCGCGTTCTTCACCCGGGCCCAGACCGGCTCACTCGTCTCGCGGCTCAACAACGACGTCGTCGGCGCCCAGCAGGCCTTCACGTCGGTACTGTCCAACGTCGTCTCCAACGTCGTGTCGGTCGTGCTCGTCATCGCGGCCATGCTGGCCCTGTCGTGGCAGCTGACGCTCGGGTCACTGCTCCTCGTGCCCCTCTTCCTCGTCCCGGCCAAGCTCATGGGCAAGCGGCTCGCGACCCTCGCGCACCGCCAGATGACGCTCAACGCCGACATGGGCACCCGGATGACCGAGCGCTTCAACGTCGCCGGGGCCCTGCTCGTCAAGCTCTTCGGCACGCCCTCCCGCGAGGAGGCCGAGTACGCCGAGCGCGCCGGACGCGTCCGCGACATCGGCATCCAGATCGCGCTCAACCGGACGATCTTCATGGCCGCCCTGACCCTCGTCGCCGCTCTCGCGACCGCGATGGTCTACGGCTTCGGCGGTGTCATGGCGGTCAACGGCACGCTCTCGGTCGGCACGCTGCTCGCGCTCGCCGCCCTCCTGGCCCGCCTCTACGGCCCGCTCACGTCGCTGTCCAACGTGCGGGTCGACATCATGACCGCGCTGATCTCCTTCGAGCGCGTCTTCGAGGTGCTCGACCTCGAGCCGCTCGTCAAGGAGCGCGCCGGCGCCGTCGACCTGCCCGACGGGCCGCTCGGGGTCGAGCTCGACCACGTGGGGTTCCGCTACCCGTCGGCCGACGAGGTGTCGCTCGCCTCGCTCGAGTCCGTGGCGTCGGGGGACCGGCGCGGCAGTGGCGTCGTGCTCCGCGACATCACCGTCAGCGCTCCTGCGGGCCACCTCGTCGCGCTCGTCGGGCCCTCGGGCGCCGGCAAGACGACCCTGACCTCGCTCGTGTCCAGGCTGTACGACCCGAGCGAGGGCACGGTGCGCGTCGGTGGCGTCGACCTGCGTGACGTCACGATGACCTCGCTGCGCGACCGCGTCGGCGTCGTGACCCAGGAGGCCCACCTCTTCCACGACACGATCCGGGCCAACCTCCTCTACGCCCGTCCCGACGCCACCGACGACGAGATCCACGCCGCCCTGCGGGCCGCCCAGATCAGCGACCTCGTCGCCGAGCTGCCCGAGGGCCTCGACACCGTCGTCGGCGACCGCGGCCACCGGCTCAGCGGCGGCGAGAAGCAGCGCCTCGCCATCGCGCGGCTGCTGCTCAAGGCACCCGACGTCGTCGTGCTCGACGAGGCCACCGCCCACCTCGACTCCGAGTCCGAGGTCGCCGTGCAGCGCGCCCTCGACGCCGCGCTCGAGGGCCGCACCTCGATCGTCATCGCCCACCGGCTCTCGACGATCCGCCAGGCCGACCTCATCGTCGTGCTCGACCACGGCCGCGTCGTCGAGACCGGGCGGCACTCCGAGCTGCTCGTGGCCGGCGGCCTCTACGCAGACCTCCACGCGACGCAGTTCGACGACCAGACCGTCGAGCGTCCGGGTCGTGCCGACCGCGAGCTCACGTCGCTGGAGCGTGACGCGCTCGACCACGTCTGAGCGCCGGCGCCCGGGTCAGGCGACGTCGGCCGTCAGCCTCTCCTCGAGCCCGGCGGCGAGGCCGGTCACGGTCGCGAGGTCGACGAGACCGCCGAGGCTCCGGGCCGCGAGCCGGTGACGCACCGGACCGAGCCGGAGCCGGAGGTGGACCCGCGTCCGGTCGTCGCCGGCGGGTCGTAGTCGCAGGCACCAGGTGAGCTGCATGTGGCCCCTCGTGGAGGCGAAGAGCAGGTGCGAGGCCGCCTCGAGCTCCACGACCGTGAAGGTCGCGTCCGCGCCGCCCCAGTCGGGGATGACGTCGCCGACGGCGAGCCCCTGCAGGGTGGGCTCGAGGTGGCGCAGGGCCCGCCGCGCCCGCGGGACGGCACGCTCCACGACCCGTGGGAGGTACCACCCGGCGCGGTGCCGGCCGAGCTGGACGAGCCACGGCCAGACCGACTCTGGAGCGCCCGAGACGGTGAAGGCCCGGTCCATGACGACGTCGGCGGCCACGAGGGCGTCACCCGGTAGGCGGGCGTGCCGTTCGGAGCCCGTCGGGCGGGCGAGCAGCGGGCTGGTCGCGGAGTCGCCGGTCGTCATGGTCGCCCCGTTCATCGCGAGAGCTGCTGGAGCGCCCACGTGTTGCCGTCCGGGTCGCTGAGGTGTGCGTACTTGACGCCGCCGCCCATGTCCTGGACCTCGGAGACCTCGATCCCGTTGCTGCTCAGCATCGCCCGCGCCTCGACGATGTCGTCGACGACGAGGTGCAGGTTCTGCACGCGGGGCGCGTCGGGTGCGCTCATCCCGACCCCGATGACGATCGAGCAGCTCGACCCCGGCGGCGTCAGCTGCACGACGCGCATACCGTTGCCCGGCTCGACGTCGTGGTCGAGGAGGAATCCCATGCCCTCGGCGTAGAAGGCCAGGCTGGCGTCGACGTCGGTGGTCGGGAGGGGGACGAGCTCAAGACGCATGTCCATGTGGGGTGACTCCTCGGTGTGGTCGGACGTCGACCTTCTCACCTGCACCGGTGCTGGCGGGGGAGGGCCGGCTCAGGCGTCCTCCTCGTCCCAGATGCGCACCTTCTTCGGCTTGGCCGGTGCCGCGTCGGGACCGGCGGTCTCGGCACGCTGGGCGGCTGCCTCGCGCCGGACGGCGAAGAAGATGAAGATGAGTCCGCCGGGCATGAAGAGCCACCACTGGTAGGCGTACGCCTGGTGGGGTCCCAGGTCCTCCTCGGGGCGTGGGAGCAGGCGCAGCGGGTGCTCTCCCGCGGTAGCAGTCGGCTGCTGCGCGCCGAGGACGACGTAGGCGTCCACCGGGCTCAGCGCGGGCACCTGCGTCCGGGCGTCGGCGACGTTGATGCTCGCCAGCTGGGGCCGAGGAAGGTCGCGACCGAGGCTCACCTCACCCGTGCGCAGCCAGCCGGTGACCTGCACCGGGCCCGTGGGCGGCGGGTCGACGGGCGGGCTCGTCTCGGCGTCGTCCGCGTTGGGCACCCAGCCCCGGTCGACGAGGAGCGTCAGGTCACCCGTCCGCATCGGTGTCAGCACCTCGAAGCCGACGGTCGCGTCGAGCGTCCGGTTGCGGACGAGCAGGTCGGTGCCGACGGCATACGTCCCCGTCAGGGTGACCCGGGTCCACTGCTGCTCAGCCGGGATCGGGGACTCGACGAGGCTGGGAGCGAAGGGGACAGGTGCTGCGCCGTAGTTGCGCGCGATGGCGTCGACCTTGGTCCGCTGCTCGACGTGACGGTGCCACTGCCACAGGCCGAGGTAGAAGCAGGCGACCCCGAAGAGGACCGCGACGAGGGTCCAGAGCAGCCAGCGCCGCGTCAGCCAGAGTCGAAGCACGGATCGACGGTACCCGGCACGACGACGGACCCGGCTACCGGTCCGTCCCTGACCTGCGGTGACGTCACGTCTGGGTCCTGGACGTGCGGGTTCGGACGGGAGGGTCCGGGGTACGGCCCACGTAACCGACGCATCCTCCGAAGGAGATCCCCGATGAGAGCAGTCACCTGGCAAGGAAAGGGAGATGTGCGGGTCGAGACCGTGCCTGATCCTGTCATCGAGCAGCCCACTGACGCGATCATCCGGGTGACGACCACCAACATCTGCGGATCGGACCTGCACCTCTACGAGCCGCTCGCGGCCTTCATGACCCCGGGTGACATCCTGGGGCACGAGCCGATGGGTGTCGTCGAGGCCGTGGGTGCCGACTGCGGGGATCTCCGGGTGGGAGATCGCGTCTCGATCCCGTTCCAGATCTCCTGCGGTTCCTGCTGGATGTGCGACCAGCACCTGTACACACAGTGCGAGACCACTCAGATCCGCGAGCACGGCACTGGCGCCGCGCTCTTCGGCTTCTCCAAGCTCTACGGGTCGGTCCCTGGTGGGCAGGCGCAGTACCTTCGGGTCCCTCAGGCCCAGTTCACCCACACCAAGCTTCCGGAAGGGCCGCCGGACGATCGCTTCGCGTACCTGTCGGACATCCTGCCGACCGCCTGGCAGGGCGTGGAGTACGCCGGCGTGCCTGACGGCGGCACCATCGTCGTGCTCGGGCTCGGCCCCGTCGGTGACTTCGCCTGCAGGATCAGCACGCTGAAGGGCTACCGGGTCATCGGCGTCGACCGGGTCTCGGACCGTCTGCGTCGGGTCGAGGCCCGCGGTGTGGAGGTGCTCGACCTCGACGAGCACCAGGACGACCTCGGTGACGTGATCCGTGAGATGACCGGAGGGCGGGGTCCCGACTCGGTACTGGACGCGGTCGGCATGGAGGCACACGGCTCGCCCGTCACGACCGTCGTGCAGAAGGCGGTGGGACTGCTGCCATCGGCTGTCGCGGGACCCCTGCAGGAGGTGGCCGGAGTCGATCGTCTCGGCGCCCTCTACTCGGCCATCGACATCGTGCGCCGCGGAGGCACGATCTCACTCACCGGCGTCTACGGGGGCGCGGCCGACCCGATCCCCATGTTGACCCTCTTCGACAAGCAGGTGCAGCTGCGGATGGGCCAGTGCAACGTCAAGCGCTGGGTCGAGGAGATCATGCCGCTCCTCTCGGATGAGGACCCGCTGGGCGTCGACACGTTCGCGACCCATCGACTCACCCTCGACGAGGCGCCGGAGGCCTACAAGGCCTTCCAGGAGAAGCGGGACGGACACGTCAAGGTGCAGCTGAAGCCCTGGGCATGACGGACTGAAGGAGCGGCCGGCAGGTCGATGCTGGTGCTGGTGGCGCTCGCGTGCCCAGCCCGGCGCGTGCCTCCGCTGCCTCATTGGCGGCGACGAGAGCCGTTCTTCTGCAGAGCATTTCGGAGCCGCGGCCGTCGACGTGAAGCGCACACCGGCTGACGCAAGCGGCGTCGCCGCGGCTCAGGTCGGCAGCGTGCGAGCCGACCACACGTACGTGCCGCCCCGCGCAACGACCAGCCCGTCGTGCTCATCGATGATGCGGCGCAGGTCCCGCTGCAAGGCGGCCAGACGGTCTGGACCCAGACGTTGGTGGTCGCTGAACGTTCCCACCATCCCGGTCCAGTCCGCGCCGTCGAACTCGCGGACCCACCGGTAGGTGCGCGTCTCTCCCGGCGTCAGCGACGGGACGTCACGGAAGGGGTCCGCGTCCTCGAGACCGCTCGGGTCCTGTCCCACGACGGCCAGGCCAGGTGCATGCAGCCGGTAGGCGGCACGAAACCGGGTGAGCACGGAGTCGTCGAGCACGTGGAGCGCGGCACCGCCGCCATTCGGTGGTCCGCTCCACACCGACAACGCGGAAACCACGGGAGGCGATGGCCGCCTCCACGTTGCCGGCACCGCACCCGACGTCCAGCGTGCCCGAGGGGCGGGCGGCGAGCAGATCGTCGATCAGCGCGTCGGGATAGCTCGAGCGGAACCGGTCATGAGGCCTGCGCCGCCGGGCTGAACGACTCCGCGCGTCCTCGGTCCTGGTGAATCCCCTCCAACGGCACTCCGTGCTGCCACGGCCGCCGCATGGTCGTGACTCTCAGCGCCTTGCGACGGCACTTTCCCGACTGGAGCAGCGTCCACCGGGTGCGATCAGAAACGGGAGCGAACGATCAGCCGCGCGACAGCCACGACGGAAACTCCGGCACGTTCAGCGGCACGCTGGAGCTTGCTGTCGGCCTCTTGGGGCGAGATACCCTGCTGGACCGCCAGGATGCCGGCCGCTTGGCTGATCGTCTCGAGGTCCTCGAGTCTCGCCGGGGCCTCAGTGGCCCTGTGCCGCGTGGTGAAGGCGAGATCGGCGTTGTGCACCGCGCCCGGAGCCCACGCCCCGAAGATCTCAGCCAGTCGCTTCTCGCGGCCGCTGAACGTGTCGGTCCCGGCGCCGTACACGTTGATGCCGGCCGTGACGGTCTCGCCCGTCAGGACCGGGAGAGACAGCGTGCTGCGGACACCAGCAGAGGCGCTGGCCTGGGCGAAGGTGTGCCAGCGCCGTTCGTCGAACAGATGCTCCTCGTCCGTGAGCACGGGCTCGCCGGCACTGACCGCATCCACGCAGGGACCGCCGTCGATGAACTGGACGGCGTCGAGCGAGGCCACGGTCTCGGACGTCGCCACGTAGGTGAAGGTGACACCTTGGCGGACGAGGCCGAGGCTGAACCCCACGATCCCGGGGACCACCGCGACGACCATCGCCGCGATCTCCGTCAGGTCGTCCTGCAACGCTGAGTCGCCGTACCGGCCGAGTCGCTCGAGGGCGAGCCGCGTCTCTGGGATCGGTTCCATGCTCTTGAGTTACCCATTGAACTCGCCTACCCGAACCTCCCGTACCCCGAGCAGAGACAGGAACATCGTGAGCCGGCCCATGCGTGCGGGCGGGCCTCCGAGCACTGTCGGATCACGACGATCCCGACTGGACCTCGGCCGGTTCCCAACGGTGGTCAGCCTCTCGCGAGAGGAACTGCCGCGGGGGAGCGTAGAGTCGGTGATGCAGCGACACATGGTCACCAGCCGCGGTCCCGGAGCATCAGGGGCCAGTCAGAGAGCGGGGATCGCCGGTGTTGCCCTCCCGGGCGCGAACACACCGACGAAGGATGGCCATGGACGAGCAGTACATCGAGATGGGACTCGACCCCGGCGTCGAGTACCTACGCGACGTTGCCGAAGGGTTCGCCCAGCTCGGCAGACGCGTGGAGGACGAGGGCGGACACGACCCCTTCCAGGCCATCACCAGCGTCGCCTGCGAACGCGTGCGAGGAGCCGTGGGTGCCAGCATCACGACCCTGCGGTACGGCGAGTTCCTGACCGTGGCGGCGACCGACGAGCGCGTACGACGCGCCGACGCCATCCAGTTCGAGCTGGGCTCCGGACCGTGCCTCGATGCCATCGTCACGTCAACGATGTACAGCCCGTGCGATCTGCGGACCGACGATCGCTGGCCGGCCTACGGCCGACGGGTGGCCGACGAGCTCGGCCTCCACAGCATGCTGTCCTACAGGATGCTGTTGCCCTCCACAGGCACCGCGCGGGCCTCAACCTCTATGCCGAGGCTCAGGGTGCGTTCACCGAACGCGACACCATGATCGGTCTGCTCCTTGCGACCCACGGCGCACTGGTCGCGACAGCTGCCTTCTACGACCGCCACGTGCAGAACCTCGAGCGTGCACTTCGGAGCAACCGAGGGATCGGAACGGCGATGGGAGTGCTCATGGCCAACCACAAGGTCACCGAGGACCAAGCCTTCGACCTGCTGCGGATCACCAGCCAGAACACCAACCGCAAGATCGTCGACCTTGCGCACGAGGTCGTGGAGACCGGCGCCCTCGACGTGACGCCGCACCAGCGCCCGCTGGTGGCCGTCAGCCCGCCGGACAGCCTGACGAGTCGACCGCTGACGTAGCCGGCTTGCAGCGCGGGCCGCCTTGGTGGCTGCGATACGAGGTCATCGGCCCTGAGGTGCAAGGCACTCATCAGGCACGCAGGTCGCACGAGGGCAGACGCGCCAGCCCGGCGTGATGAGCTCGGGCAGTCCGCAACCCGTCCGCAGGAGGTCCAGAAACGACCCTCCCCCTGCCATCCTGACGAACCACCCAGACGGCACATCACCGCAGTTCAGAGGGCTGGGACAACATCGGCAGCATGAGCAGATCGGTTCGCTGCAGGACCCGGCCTAGAGTGGAGCCCATGACCCGCCTTCCCGACCCAAGCGTCCGACCGGCAGGGCTGGCCGACCAGTTCGGGCGCCGGGCCCGCGACCTCCGAGTGTCGGTCACCGACCGCTGCAACCTGCGCTGCACCTACTGCATGCCCGCCGAGGGACTGCCGTGGATGCCCAAGGCGGAGATGCTGACCGACGAGGAGATGCTGCGGATCATCGGTGTCTTCGTGCGCGACGGGATCACGCAGGTGCGCCTCACGGGCGGCGAGCCGCTCCTGCGCCGCTCGCTCGTCGACCTGGTCGCGGGCATCGCCGCGCTCGAGCCGCGTCCCAAGATCGCGATGACGACGAACGGTGTCGGCCTCGAGCGCGTCGCCATCGGGCTCAAGGAGGCCGGCCTCGACCGGGTGAACGTCAGCCTCGACACCATCGACTCGGACACCTTCACGCAGCTGACCCGCCGCGACCGCCTCGCCGACGTCGAGGCAGGCCTCAAGGCCGCCGCGGACGCGGGACTGACGCCGGTCAAGGTCAACGCCGTCGCGATGCGCGGCATCAACGACGACTCCGTCGCCGACGTCCTCGCCTGGTGCCTCGAGCGCGGCTACGAGCTGCGCTTCATCGAGCAGATGCCGCTCGACGCCCAGCACGCCTGGGACCGCACGCAGATGATCTCCGCCGACGAGATCCGCGAGCGACTGTCGCAGCGCTGGGAGCTGACGCCGCTGCCGGCCGCAGACCGGGGGAGTGCGCCGGCCGAGCGCTTCCTCATCGACGGCGGACCCGAGACGGTCGGCATCATCGCCAGCGTCAGCGCACCGTTCTGCGCGGCCTGCGACCGCACGCGGCTCACGGCCGACGGGCAGGTGCGCAACTGCCTCTTCTCCACGACCGAGACCGACCTGCGTGGGCCCCTCCGGGAGGGCGCCACCGACGACGAGCTGCTCGGCCTCATGCGGGGAGAGATGTGGCGCAAGCGCCGCGGCCACGGCATCGGCGACCCGGACTTCGTCCAGCCCGACCGACCCATGTCCGCCATCGGCGGCTGACCGCGGCTGCCCCCACCGAGGGCCCGGCCGACGTTAGCTCGGGCACGGGCGACGATCGACGGCGAGAGTCGTTCCGCGCATCCCGGTGACGGCAGCCGGTGACGTCTGGGTGGAGGTCAGCAGGGGCGTTGGGCGTGCGCGACGACCGAGGCTGCGCTCCCGACGACGGGATCGCACGAGGCGGGATCCGGCACGCGGGCTCTGACCCTTCCGTTCCCGGACCGCGAGATCGCTGCGACACCGTGGCGGTGCTGGAACTGCGCCCGAGCTGCGAGTGCTGCGACCGTGACCTGCCGCCCGAGTCGACGGAGGCGATGATCTGCACCTTCGAGTGCACGTGGTGCGCGCGGTGCGTCGATGCCTGCCTGAGCGGCACGTGCCCGAACTGCGGTGGTGACCTGCAGCCCCGACCCGTTCGACCAGCCGCTCAGCTGGACGCCCATCCGGCCTCGACCCGGCGGGTGCTCCAGACGGGACAGCACCGCGTCTGACCGGGGATCCCGAGACCGTCGTGTTCAGCCGTCGGCGTCGGTGAGTGCCTCGACGGGGACGACCTCGATGAGGAAGCCGCGCAGCGCGACGAAGTCCGCGAGGGACTTCTCGTGGTCGTCGCAGGCCAGCCACACCTTGCGCCGCTCGGGGGTGTGCAGCTTCGGGTTGTTCCAGATGACGGCGTGGACACCCGTGGCGCGGCAGCCCTTGGCGCTGCAGACGTGCTCGATCTCGGCGCCGCCGCCGGGCGACAGGGAGAGTGGGCCGTTCACTGCTCGAGGCGCTGCGTGTCGTCCCGGGGCACGACCGACTGGATGCTGCCCGGCTGGCGCGGGCTCACGGCGTTCGCGAGCACCACGGCGACGTAGGGGATGAAGACCGCGGCGAGGACGGCGGTCCAGCGGAGCCAGCCCGAGGTGACGAAGACCAGACCGAAGCACGCGATGCGGATGCCCATCATCGTGAGGTAGCGGCGGACCCGCTGGTCCTGGTCGTCCGTCGTGGACGTCGACGCCGAGGTGACGGAGTAGACGACCGGCTCGTTCTTGGCTCTTGGCACCCTTCAACCATAAGCCCGTCCCACGCGCGCGGCACCGTGCTGTCTACCCTTCGGTAGTCCGTTAGGTTTCGGGGCAAGGCAGCGACCCGGCAGTGGCCGGACGGACGGAGGAACGCACAGTGTCAACGACCGAGGCGCGCAACGTGCTCGTGACCGGAGGCAACCGCGGCATCGGCCTGGGGATCGCCAGGGCCTTCGCCGACGCGGGCGACAACGTCGTCATCACGCATCGTTCCGGTGAGCCGCCCGAGGGCCTCCGGGGCGTCATCTGCGAGGTCACCGACTCGGCCTCCGTCGACGCGGCCTTCACGGCTGCCGAGGAGATCTTCGGCGGCCCCGTCGAGGTGCTCGTCGCCAACGCCGGCATCACCCGCGACACCCTGCTCATGCGGATGAGCGACGACGAGTTCGACTCGGTCATCGACACCAACCTCGCCGGCGCCTTCCGGTGCGCCCGTCGCGCCGCCACGGGCATGATCCGCAAGCGCCGTGGCCGCATCGTCCTCATCAGCAGCGTCGTCGGCCTCTACGGCTCGCCCGGCCAGACCAACTACGCCGCGTCCAAGGCCGGCCTCGTCGGCCTCGCGCGCTCGATCTCGCGCGAGCTCGGCGGCCGGGGCATCACGGCCAACGTCGTGGCGCCCGGTTTCATCGACACGGAGATGACGGCCGTGCTGCCCGACGAGCAGAAGAAGGACTACCTCGCCAACATCCCTGCGGGCCGCTTCGCCACCCCCGAGGAGGTCGCCTCCGTCGTGCGTTTCGTCGCGAGCGACGACGCCGGCTACATCACCGGTGCGGTGATCCCCGTCGACGGCGGGCTCGGCATGGGGCACTGAGCCCACCCCACGGCATACGGTCGTATGCCGTCAGCCCCCTTGTGCAGCAAGCCTCCCCACCCACACGAGAAAGTCGCAGGCATGGGAATCCTCGAAGGCAAGAAGCTCCTCATCACCGGTGTCCTCATGGACAGCTCGATCGCGTTCCACGTCGCCAAGATCGCCCAGCAGGAGGGTGCGACGGTCATCCTCACCTCGTTCGGCCGGACGATGAAGATCACCCAGACCATCGCCAAGCGGCTGCCCGAGACGCCCGTCGTCATCGAGCTCGACGTCGCCGACCAGGAGCACCTCGACACCCTCGCCGACCGCCTGCGCGAGCACGTGGACAGCCTGGACGGGGTCCTGCACTCGATCGGCTTCGCCCCGCAGGGCGCCTTCAACTTCCTCGAGGGCACGTGGGAGGACGTCTCGACGGCCCTGCAGATCTCGGCGTACAGCCTCAAGTCGCTCGCCGTCGCGACCCTGCCGCTCATGTCCGAGGGCGGCAGCGTCGTCGGCCTGACCTTCGACGCGAAGTTCGCGTGGCCGGTCTACGACTGGATGGGCGTGGCCAAGGCCGCCTTCGAGTCGACGAACCGCTACCTCGCCCGTGACCTCGGCCCCAAGGACGTGCGCTGCAACCTCGTCGCGGCGGGCCCGATCCGCACGACGGCGGCCAAGTCCATCCCGGGCTTCGAGCAGTTCGAGCAGATCTGGGACGACCGCGCGCCGCTCGGCTGGGACGTCAACGACCCGGTACCCGCGGCGAAGGCCTGCGCGGCCCTGCTCTCCGACTGGTTCCCCGCCACGACCGGCGAGATCGTCCACGTCGACGGCGGCGTCCACGCGATGGGGCAGTGACCGCGCACGGCCACGGGTGCTCTCGCTAGAGTCCTGCCCATGCCTCACGCCGGGACCGAGTCCAGCCCCCTGACGACGACCGAGCCCGAGGTGGTGTCGCTGCCCGTCGACCAGGTCCGCGTCGACGAGGTCAGGGTGCTCGACGGGCCCAACCTCTACTTCGCCCGGCCGGCGATCAAGGTCATCCTGCACGTCCCCGGCTTCCTCGACCTCAAGCGCACCGACGCCGAGGCCCTGGCCCGCCGTCTGGGCATGCGCTCGGCCCGTCCCGGCAAGCGGGGCACCGCCCTGCGCCAGCGCTTCGTCATGCGTGTCATCCGCACCGTGACGCGTCGCGTCGGCACCGAGATCGGCGCCGGTCGCCTGGGCGTACGCGTCCGGGCGGGTCAGACCGTCGACGACGTCGTGCTCGCCTTCCCGTGGGTGCACCGCACGCGCGGCCGGGTCGCGGGGGAACAGGTCGGCGCCGTCATGGCCGGGCTGCTCGACCCGTCCCGGCGGGCGGACGAGGTCATCGAGGAGGCCGCCGCGGTCATCCTGGCCGCGCCGGACGGTCCCGGCCCCAGCGTCCTGACCCCGACGGTTCCGGTCGCGTCCGTCACCGGCACCAACGGCAAGACGACGACGACCCGGCTCATGGCGCACATGTGCATGAGCGCCGGCCTCACGACGGCTTGGAGCTCGACCGACGGTGTCGTCGTCATGGGGGAGACGAAGGAGGAGGGGGACTTCTCCGGACCCGCCGGTGCGCGCGGCGTCCTCGAGACGCCCGGCCTCGACATCGGCATCCTCGAGACCGCCCGCGGCGGCATGCTCCTCAAGGGCATGGGCGTCACGGCCAACGACGTCAGCGTCGTCACCAACGTCAGCGCCGACCACCTCGGGCTGCAGGGGATCGACACCCTCGACCAGCTGGCCGAGGTCAAGGCGATCGTCACCACCGTCACGAAGCCGCAGGGCTGGGTCGTCCTCAACGGCGACGACCCCCGCGTGTGGGCCATGCGTTTCGGCATCAAGGCCAAGCCGTGGGCCTTCAGCCTCGACCCCGCGTCTCCGGCGCTCTGGGAGTCGATCAACTCCGGCGGCCGCGGCATCACCGTCCTCGACGGCGAGATCGTCGTCCTGTCGCCCAACGGCGACCCGGACCGCCTGGTCAAGATCGTCGACGTCCCCATGACGCTGAGCGGCCTGTCCCGCAACAACATCGCCAACGCGCTGGCCGGTGCCGCCGCGGCTCTGGGCCTCGGTGTCCCGCGCTCGGCCGTCGTCGAGGGCCTGCGGACCTTCGCGCCCGACCCCGAGCACAACTGGGGCCGGCTCAACACGTACTCGCTACCGCTGCCGAGCGGCGGCAAGGCCACCGTCATCATGGACATGGCCCACAACGAGGCCGGCCTCGAGGCCCTCCTCGACGTCGCCCGGGGGCTCGCCGCGCCCGGTGGGGCCGTGCGCCTCGGTCTCGGCTGCGCGGGTGACCGCGCGGACGAGGCGATCGTCGCGATGGGCGAGATCGCCGGTCGCGGCGCCGAGGAGGTCGTCCTCAAGGTGGCCCGTCACTACCTGCGCGGACGCGAGGCCGAGGACCTGCTCGGACTCTTCCGTGAGGGTCTGGCCAAGGTCGGTGTCCTCGACGTGCCCGGTTACGACACCGAGCTCGAGTCGTTCGAGGCCCTCGTGCCGCACGCCCTCGACGGCGACGTCATCGCCCTCATGTGCCACGCCGAGCGCACCGAGGTCGACGGCTGGATCCGTGCCCACGGCGGCAAGGTCGACGACGCGCGCTCGATCCGCCGCAAGGTCGTCGCCGCGCGTGGCGAGCACGAGCTCGAGGCCGACATCGCGGCCCTGTGGGAGGGCAACGACGAGCAGGCTCGGCTCGCCGCCGCCCAAGAGCTCGTCGACGGCCACCCGGGCGACCCGCGCCTCGTCTTCGAGCTCGCCGGCGTCAAGGACGCGATGGGCGACGAGCAGGGCGCCATCGGTCTCTACGAGGAGGCCCTGGCAGGTGGGCTCCGCGAGCCGCACCGCCACCGCGCGCAGCTCCAGCTCGCCTCGAGCCTGCGCGTCGTGGGTCGGACCGCCGAGGCCCAGCACCTCGTCGCCGACGTGCTCGAGGCACGGCCGCACAACACGGCCGCGCTCATGTTGAGGGCGCTCGTGCAGGCCGACCTTGGCCAGGAGCGGCAGGCCGTCGCCGACCTCATCCGGGCCACGCTCGAGGCGACGACCGACGTCGACACCCAGGCCTACCGCCGGGCCCTGCGGGCCTACGCCGACGAGCTGGCCCCCGTCACGGACTGATCAGTCCATCGCGCTCCCATCGGCGCTGGCGGGCCTCCACAACTCCGCCCGGGCGGAGTTGTGGTGAAGCGGCGGGGTGTTTCGACTGCTCCAACTCCGCCCGGGCGGCTTGGGGATGTTGCGGCGTCGGTCGGCGGGGGTCGACCCCCCGCGTCAGATGGCGGTGTCGTCCGACTGGTCCGGCTGCGAGTCCGACGGCACGGCGCCCAGGGCCTCGCCCTCGGCCTCGTCGCCCTCCGCCTCGGCGGTCTCGGTCAGCGTGCTGGGATCGAGGTCGGGGTCGCTCGTCGCCGCTGCGGCCGTACCGATGCGGGCACCGGCCTGGGCGTGCTTGGTGCGCTCCTCGAGCTCGGCCACCACCAATGCGTGCTGGTCGACGCACATGACGACGAGGTCGCCGGGGTTGGTGCGCGCAAGCACGTGGCGCGTGGCGTCGAGCTCGTCGAGGACGATCTCGACCTGGCGGCAGCGGGCTCCGTCCTTCATGGCGGCGCGCGCGCCCTCGGCCACGAGCTCGGCCGTCTCACCGGGTTTGCGACCGCGCAGGCGCTCGTCCTCGCGGATGACGAGGACGTCGAAGTGCTGGGCGGCCACCGCCCCGAGCTCGCGCATGTCGTCGTCACGTCGGTCGCCGGCGGCACCGATCATCCCGATGCGCGAGGTCTTGCCGAGGTCGGCCTGGCGCTGCTTCTGGTCGGCGTAGCGGTCGACGAAGGCGCCGAGCTCCTTCATGCCGGCCGCGTTGTGGCAGTAGTCGACGAACACGTCCGCGTTGTCGACCTGGACGAGGTTGAGGCGGCCGGGGGAGAGGTAGTACGTCGTCGCGAAGGTGCGCAGGCCCTGGCGGATGTCGTGGAGCGGGGCCCCTGCCGCGAAGGCTGCGCCCGCGGCGGCGAGCGAGTTGGCGACGTTGAAGCGCGCCGCACCGCCGAACGTCGACGGGAGCAGGTGGGTCCAGGCGAGCTGCATGCTGCGTCGGCCGTGCTTGATGACGATCATCTCGCCGCGCTCGCTCGGCTCGAGCACGACGGCACGTCCTCCGCGGCGGCAGTAGTCGTCGACGAACTCCCGGGTCTCGCTGCCGGGCTCGGCCATCGAGAACCAGACGATGCCGCCCGAGCAGCGACGGCGCATGTTGCGCACGTTCGGGTCGTCGGCGTTGAGCACGGCGAAGCCGTCGCGCGGCACCGCCTCGACGATGACGGCCTTGACGTCGGCGAGCTGGCGCAGGGTGTCGATTCCCTTGAGCCCCAGGTGATCCGGAGCGACGTTGGTGACCACGGCGATGTCGTTGCGGTCGTAGCCGAGGCCCTCGCGCAGGATGCCGCCCCGGGCGACCTCCATGACGGCGAAGTCGACGCGGGGGTTCTGCAGCACCATCCGGGCCGAGCGCGGGCCGGAGGCGTCGGCCTTGATGACGAGCCGTTCGTCGATGACGACGCCGTCGGTCGAGGTCATGCCGACCTTGCGGCCGAGGCCCTTGAAGATGTGGGCGATCATGCGGGAGGTCGTCGTCTTGCCGTTGGTGCCGGTGACGGCGACGATCGGCACGCGCGACTGTGCGCCGGGCGGGAAGAGCAGGTCGACGACCGGCTTGGCGATGAACTGTGGCTCGCCGATGGTCGGGTGTGTGTGCATGCGGAAGCCGGGGGCGGCGTTGACCTCGCAGATCGCGCCACCCGTCTCGCGCACCGGGTAGGTGATGTCGGGGCAGATGAAGTCGATGCCCGCGACGTCGAGCCCGACCATGCGGGCGGCCTCCTCGGCGATCTCGACGTTGTCGGGGTGCGCGTCGAAGGTGCGGTCGATCGAGATGCCACCGGTCGACATGTTGCCCGTCAGCGCCAGCTTGACCATCTCGCCCTCGGGCGGCACCGACTCGGTCGTGTGGCCCTGGCCCGCGAGGATCTCGAGGGCGTTGGCGTCGACCTTGATCTTCGTCAGCACCTTCTCGTGCCCCACGCCACGGCGCGGGTCGGCGTTGGTGATCTCGACGAGCTCGGCGACCGTGTGCGTGCCGTCGCCGATGACGTGCGCGGGCACGCGCTCGGCGATGGCCTGCATCCGTCCGCCGACGATGAGGCAGCGGTAGTCGCGACCCGTGACGAAGGACTCGACGATGATCGTGCCGCGACGTGACTCGGCCTTGGCGATGTCGTAGGCCTTCTCCACGTCTGCGTCGCTCATGAGGTTGAGGCAGACCCCGCGGCCGTGGTTGCCGTCGAGCGGCTTGACGACGACGGGGAACCCGATCCGACGCGCGGCCTCGATGGCCCCGCGCAGGGTGCGCACGGCCTCCTGCTTGGGCACGGGCAGCCCGGCCGAGCCGAGGAGCTTGGTCGTGAGGTCCTTGTCGCTGGCGATGTCGACGGCGAGGGCGCCCGTCTTGGACGTCATCGTGGCGCGGATGCGCTGGGCGTGGACGCCCTGGCCGAGCTGGACGAGGGAGGCGGAGTTGAGGCGGATGTACGGGATGTCCCGCGAGGCCGCCTCCTCGAGGATGGCGGCCGTCGACGGTCCGAACGCCACCCGCTCGGCCTGACGGAGGAAGGCGTTGAACTCCGTCTCGAAGTCGAAGCCGTCCTCGGGCTCCACGAGGTGGTTGATGAGGCGCACGGCGAGCTTGCCCGCGGCGACACCCACGGTCTCGTCGGTGTAGCTGTAGACGACGTTGTACTGGCCGGGCTTGCCCTTGACCGCACGCGTCTTGCCACGGCGCGAGTCGTGCCCCGCGAGGGTCTGCAGCTGCAGCGCCACGTGCTCGGCGACGTGGCCGAGCCACGTCCCTTCCCGCAGCCGCTCGATGAACCCACCCCGCCGACCGAGCGAGCACGTGTGGCGCTCGAGGCCGGGGACGAGCTCGACGAGCTGGTCGGTGAAGCCGGGGAGCGAGACCGTGGGGTACTCCTCGAGGCTGCCGAGGTCGACGACGAGGTGGACGGCCTGCTGGTAGGACCAGACGTTGGGTCCGCGGTAGATCCGGGTCTCGAGGATCTTCAGGTCCGGTCGGGCCGGGCCTGTGGGGGTGGGTACCTCGACGGCCATGGATCTCCTCCTACGGGGTCGTGCGGGACGTGCCGTGCGGCATACCCCGGTCGACCGTTGGTGCGGTTCGGTGCGGCTGGACGAACGGGGACTCAGTGAGCGGCGCTGCTCGTCGACGAGCGCGCCGCACGGACCTTGGCCGGGACGACCGCGCCCTCGATGTCCGGGTGGCGCTCGACGAACGCGGTCAGCTCGACGTGGTCCAGGTCGAACGTACTGCCCGTGGGCAGCGAGTGCACGACCGCACCCGAAACGAGCAGGGGCGCACCGCGACGGGCGTCGGGGGCGTCGGTGATGGCGTTGCGGGCGTTGACGACGAAGATCGAGCCGGCGCCGATGACCGACATGACCCTGCCGCCACGGATCTCGGCCGCGGTGTTCTCGTCGATGCCCATGCCGAGCAGGTTCGGTGAGGCGGCGACCATGGACATGAGCCGGCCGTAGCGGCCGCGCTGGTCGAAGTGCTGGTCGATGATGACGTCCTCGACGAGGCCGAGGCCGGCCGAGATCTGGCTGGCGCGCTGCTTGGGCGTCAGACCCTCCTCGCCGAGCGAGATCATGTAGCGGCTCATGATCGAGGCGCCGGCCGACGTGCCGGCGACGACGGCGCCGCGCTCGTAGGCGCGGACCACGGCGTCGCCCACGGGCGTGCCGACGATGTTCTGGGCCAGCTTGACCTGGCTGCCGCCGGTGATGAAGACGCCGGTCGCGGTGTCGAGCGCCTCGACCATGGCCGGGTCGTTCGCGTCCCGACGCGTCTCGGGGTGCACGACGGAGTACTCACCACCGCGCAGCCGGGTGAAGACGTCGCGGTAGGCCTCGGACACCTCGTCGGCGTACGAGGACGCCGTGGGGATGACGACGATGTGCGACCGACGGCCGCCGGCCAGCTTGACGAAGCGCTTGAGCACGACCGACCGCCCGATCCGGTCCTCGGCACCGCCGATGATGAGCAGCGTCCTCCGGACGCCGTTCGGGTTCGGGGCTACGGACGAGGAGGCCACGGACTGCATCGCGCCAGCCTAGTGACCGGCGTGCGGGACCGGCGGAGCCTGGGTCGGCGTGCCGTCGTCGAGATCGGCCTCCTCGATCTCCTCGCGGGAGATGCCGAGCAGGTAGAGCACCGAGTCGAGGTAGGGCACGTTGACCGCCGTCTGGGCCTGCTCCTGCACGATCGGCTTGGCGTTGAAGGCGACCCCGAGGCCGGCGACGTCGAGCATGTCGAGATCGTTGGCGCCGTCGCCGATCGCGACGGTGCGGCTGAGCGGGAGGCCCTCCTGCTCGGCGAACTCGCGCAGCGCGCGCGCCTTGCCGGCCCGGTCGACGACCTCGCCGACGACGCGTCCCGTGAGGTGGCCGTCCTCGATCTCGAGCCGGTTGGCCCGGGCGTGGTCGATGCCGAGGTCGTCCGCGAGCTCGCCGACGATCTCGATGAAGCCTCCGCTGACGAGGCCGACGGTGAAGCCGAGTCGCTTGAGCGTCCGCACGAGCGTCCGCGCCCCGGGCGTCAGCTGCACCGACTCGCGCACCTCGTCGAGGACCGACTCCGGGAGTCCCGCGAGCGTCGCCACGCGGGCGCGCAGCGACTCCTCGAAGTCGAGCTCGCCCGCCATGGCGCGCGCCGTCACCTCGGCCACCTCGGCCTCCCGGCCGCTGTGCGCGGCGAGCAGCTCGATGACCTCCTGCTGGATGAGGGTCGAGTCGACGTCGAGCACGACGAGGCGGCGGCCGCGCCGCGCGAGCCCGCCGGGGGCGACGGCGATGTCGATGCCCTCGGACGTGGCCACGAGGGCGAGCTCGGTGCGCAGGGACGGCACGTCGGCACCGGAGATGTCGAACTCGACCGTCGTCACGGGGTAGCGCGAGAGCCGGCGGATGCGGTCGATGTTGGCGCCGTGGTCTGCGATGCGGGTCGTGACGAGCGAGACGGCGTCGGCGCTGAGCGGGGCGCCGAGGACGACGACGGCCGCACGTCCCTGGCGCGAGCGGGCGTTGACGCCGGTGCCCTCGACGACCGTCAGGGCGAGGCCGAGCCGGTGGGCGGCCACCGCTGCGGCGTCGCGCAGCTGGTCGACGTGCGCGCCCGGGCGCAGCAGCACCGTCAGGGTGAGGTGGCCGTGCACGGCGACCTGCTGGATGTCGAGGACCTCCGCGTCGACCCCCGACAGCGCTCCGAGGAGCGTGCCGGTGACGCCCGGACGGTCGGCGCCCGTCACGGTGACGCTCAGGGTCTGGATGTCCGTTCCGTCCGTGCTGTTCACTTCGGTCACCCGGGTCAGGGTAGTGAGCACGCGGGCGCGCCCGCGCCACCTTCCGGCATACGGCCGGTGACGTCCGTCATGGCGGAGGGCGTATGCCGTCCGGCGGCGTCCCGCGCGCCTCAGCCCAGGGCGCTGAGCAGGAAGGCGAGGGCGAAGCCGAGCATCGTCACGAGCCCGACGAGGCGCCCGGCGTGCTCGGTCGCCTCGGGCATCATCGTGTCGGCGAGCATCGTGATGATGGCACCGGCCGCGAATGTCTGGATCCCCGCCACGACGGCCGGTGAGGCACCCTCGAGCAGGACGTAGCCGAGGCCTGCGGCGAGGCCCGACGCCAGCATGACGACGAACCACAAGAGCAGGATCTGGCGCGTCGACCGTCCCGCTCGCTTGAGGCCGGCACTCGCCGACATCGACTCGGGCACGTTGGAGAGGAAGACCGCGGCCACCATCGCGATCCCGACCTCACCGCCGCCGATGACGCTGACACCGATCGCCGCCGACTCGGGTATGCCGTCCAGCAGGGCCCCGAGGACCAGCGCCATCGCGCCCGCCCCCTGTTGGGGCTCACCCGTCGGGCTCTTGCGCCGGTGGCCGCCCCGACGGTCGATGAGCCAGTCGCCGGCGAAGAAGACGAGCGAGCCGCTGACGAGGCCGACGACGACGGGCGCGGCCCCGGCGGAGCGGAACGCCTCCTCGGTGAGCTCGAAGGCGACCGCGCTGATGAGCACACCGGCGCCGAAGGCCATGACGAGGCCGATGACGCGGTACGAGGCGCGGGCGTAGAGCCCGAGGAGCGCGCCGACGAGCAGGGCGGCGCCCCCGACGAGTCCCCAGAAGGTCGCGGTCAGCACGTCACGACGAGCTGACCGCGTTGACCTCGTCGCGCCACTGGAGCAGGTCCCGCACCCGCGCGAGGTCGGGGTCCGCCGCGGCGACGCTCGCCGTGAACAGGCGCGTCCCGATGTCGTGGAGCTGCTGGGCGTTGCTCGCGTAGTCGCCCGACTGGTCGGGGTTGCGGCCGGGCACGAAGGCGACGCCGGCCGACCGCTCGATCTCGAGGGGGTCCCGGTCGCGGCGCGCGCACCACTCGTCGAGGACCCGGTGCTTGTGCGCGATCTCCTCGGGACCGCCGAAGCCGTGCCAGATGTCCGCGTGCTCGGCGACGATCCGCAGCGTCTTCTTCTCGCCACCGCCACCGATGAGGATGGGGATGTCGCGGGTCGGGGCGGGGTTGAGCCGCGTCCACCGGTCCCGGATGATCGGCAGGTCGCGCGCCAGGTCGTCGAGGCGGCCGCCGGCCGTCCCGAAGTCGTAGCCGTACTCGTCGTAGTCGAGCTGCTTCCAGCCCGAGCCGATCCCGAGGATCAGGCGTCCCTCGCTCATGTGGTCGACCGTGCGCGCCATGTCGGCCAGCAGGCTCGGGTTGCGGTAGCTGTTGCACGTGACGAGCGCGCCGATCTCGACGGTCTCGGTCGACTCGGCCCACGCGCCGAGCATCGTCCAGCACTCGAAGTGCTGGCCGCCGCTGTCGCCGCTGAGCGGGAAGAAGTGGTCCCAGTTGAGCAGGACGTCGACGCCCATCTCCTCGAGCGTCGCCGCGGTCCGGCGGATCTGGGCCCACGAGGCGTGCTGCGGCGGGATCTGGATCCCGACGCGGGCCGGACGGGAGTCCGTTGCGCTGGCAGGGGGATTCGTGGCAGTGGACGTCATGGTCAGACCTTTGCAGATGTCATCGCGCGATGCTCACCGGGTGACGAGCTGGCCCTTGCCCACGACGACGATGCCGGTCTCGGTGACGTGGAGGCCACGGGCCCGGTCGTGCTCGTGGTCGATGCCGATCTGGCAGCCCTCCGGGATCACGACGTTCTTGTCGATGATCGCCCGGCGGATCTGGGCGTGCCGGTGCACCTCGACGCCGTCGAGCAGGACCGACCCCTGGATGCTCGCGTAGGAGTGCACCTTGACGAGGGGCGAGAGCACCGAGGCGTAGATGTGCGCTCCGGACACGACGACGCCGGGGGAGACCGCGGAGTTGAGGGCCTCGCCGATGCGGTCGCCGCTGCCGTGGACGAACTTCGCCGGCGGGTAGGGGCTGTGGCTCGTGTAGATCGGCCAGTCGTAGTTGTAGAGGTTGAAGACGGGGTGGATCGAGATGAGGTCCATGTGGGCGTCGTAGTACGACTCGATGGTCCCGACGTCGCGCCAATAGCCGCGGTCGCGGTCGGTGGCGCCCGGCACCTCGTTGTCCTTGAAGTCGTAGACGCCTGCCTCTCCGCGGCTGACGAAGTAGGGCACGATGTCGCCGCCCATGTCGTTGCTGCTCGCCTCGTTGTCGTGGTCGGCGATGACGGCCGCCTCGAGCGCTGCGGCGGTGAAGACGTAGTTGCCCATCGACGCGAGGACCTCGTTGGGGTTGTCGGGCAGGCCCTTGGGGTCCTTCGGCTTCTCGAGGAAGGCCGCGATCTTGGACGGGTCTGCGTCGTCGACCTCGATGACGCCGAACTGGTCGGCAAGGGTGATGGGCTGGCGGATGGCCGCGACGGTGCAGGCTGCCCCCGACTCGATGTGCTGCTCGACCATCGCGCTGAAGTCCATGCGGTAGACGTGGTCGGCACCCACGACGACGACGATGTCGGGCCGCTCGTCGTGCATGAGGTTGAGGCTCTGGTAGATCGCGTCGGCGCTGCCGAGGTACCAGTTCTTGTCGACGCGCTGCTGCGCCGGGACCGTCGTGACGTAGTTGCCGAGGAGCGTCGACATGCGCCACGTCTTCGTCACGTGCGCGTCGAGGCTGTGGGACTTGTACTGCGTCAGGACGACGACCTGGAGGTAGCCGGAGTTGACGACGTTGGACAGGGCCAGGTCGATGAGGCGGTAGATGCCGGCGAACGGCACGGCAGGTTTGGCCCGGTCGGCGGTCAGAGGCATCAATCGCTTGCCCTCACCGCCAGCGAGCACGATCGCGAGGACTTTCGGACCAGCAGCTGGGCTTCGTCGGGCCATGAGCGCCACCCTAGGGCAGGCGTCCGTCGGCTGACAGGTTCAGCACGCAAGATCGGCCGAGCTTTCCGCTCCGCGGGACGGACGCGGCACTAGGGTCGGAACGTGCGCGTCGACATCCTCAGCAAGGAGTACCCGCCGGCCATCTACGGAGGCGCGGGTGTTCACGTGGCAGAGCTCGTCCGGGCCCTGCGAGAGCGCGGTGACATCGACGTGCAGGTGCGCTGCTTCGGCGCAGCGCGCGACGAGCCCGGGACGACGGCCTACGCCGATCTCCCCGAGCTCGCCGCCGGCAACGCGGCGATGCAGACCCTCGGCGTCGACGTCAGCATGGCCGGTGACTGCGTCGGGGCCGACCTCGTCCACTCGCACACGTGGTACGCCAACATGGCCGGACACCTGGCGTCGCTCCTCGGCGGCATGCCGCACGTCGTGACGGCGCACTCGCTCGAGCCGATGCGTCCCTGGAAGGCCGAGCAGCTCGGTGGCGGCTACCGCGTGTCGTCGTGGGCCGAGCGCACCGCGTACGAGTCGGCCGCTGCAGTCGTCGCCGTCAGCGCGGGCATGCGCGAGGACATCCTCAAGAGCTACCCGTCGCTCGACCCGGCGCGGGTCCACGTGGTGCACAACGGGATCGACTCGCAGCTATGGTCCGCCGACCGGTCGCCCGAGGCCACCGAGATCGTCCGTCGCCACGGCGTCGACCCCGACAAGCGCTCCGTCGTCTTCGTCGGTCGGATCACGCGCCAGAAGGGCCTGCCCTACCTGCTGCGCGCCTGCGCGCAGCTGCCTCCGGACGTCCAGCTCGTGCTCTGCGCCGGCGCCCCCGACACCCCGGAGATCCTCGCCGAGGTCGAGGGACTCATGAACGAGCTGCGGGCCCAGCGCGAGGGCGTCGTCTGGATCCCCGACATGCTGCCCCGCAACGAGGTCGTCGCCCTGCTGAGCCACGGCACCGTGTTCGCGTGCCCGTCCGTCTACGAGCCGCTCGGCATCGTCAACCTCGAGGCGATGGCGTGCGAGCTCGCCGTCGTCGCCACGGCCACCGGCGGCATCCCCGAGGTCGTCGTCGACGGCGAGACGGGGTGGCTCGTGCCGATCGAGCAGGTCCAGGACGGCACCGGCACGCCGGTCGACCCCGACCGCTTCGTCGCCGACCTCGCCGCCGCACTCACCGACGCCGTCTCCGACGTCGAGCGGGCCCGCGCCTTCGGCCGCGCCGGCCGACAGCGGGCGGTCGACTCGTTCTCGTGGGCCTCCATCGGCGACCGCACGCTCGAGGTCTACCGCTCGGTTCTCGGCCCCTGACGGGTGTCGGCCCGGGCCTGCGCCGCAGCCAAGGGCCCACCACACCCCCTCGGCTCCGGCGTGCACCTCGCGTAGGTTGGGGGAGGCGGACGACCGCCGCAGGTCGAGAGGACATGTCATGAGGAGTCGCCTGGCCCGCCTCGTCCTGCGCCTCAGCGGGTGGACCGCGGTGGGTGACGTACCCCGCACCGGCATCCTCGTCGGCGCCCCACACACGTCCAACTGGGACTTCGTCATGATGCTCCTCGTCATGTGGCGGGGCGGGGTCACACCCCGGGTCCTCATCAAGAAGGAACTCTTCCGTGGACCGCTCGGGTGGCTCCTGCCGCGGCTCGGTGGCATCCCGATCGACCGTGACAACCCCGGCGACGTCGTGCGGGGACTCGTGCGCGAGGCCCGGAGCGGGGAGCCGTTCCTGCTGATCCTGGCTGCCGAGGGCACCCGCACGAAGGGCGGCTACTGGAAGTCCGGCTTCTGGCGCATCGCGCGGTCAGCCGGCCTGCCCATCGCCCTGGCGTTCATCGACGGGCCCTCTCGCACAGCCGGATTCGGGCCCACCATGACAGCCACGGCAGACGTGGTCGCGGACATGGACAAGGTTCGGGCGTTCTACCGCGACAAGCGCGGCATCCACCCCGAACGGCGCACGGAGCCCCGGCTCCGCGAGGAGGCGCAGGCCCGGGCCAAGGGCTGACGCGGTGGGTCTCGGACGGGACGCGAAGCGGTCGCGAATCCGGCGTTCCGGTGGTTGCGGGCCGGGAGGCGTGGGACCGTTCGGATGACACGTCCCGACCCCGCTGACCGGATCGAGCTCGAGATGGCGACTGATGTGGCTGGCCACGAAGCACTGCCCGGCACCGACCCCGGGTCGGTCGAAGGGGCGGACGGGCCGGAGCCCCGCCCCGGGCGGCTCCGGGGGCTGCTCCACTTCACGATCCCCGGGTGCTGGGGCGCGGTCCTCTTCGCGGCCCTGTCGTTCACCCCGTCGCTGCTCCCGCGCGGCGGTTTCATCCAGGGACTGGTCTGTGGGATCACCGCATCCATCGGCTACGGCCTCGGGGTCCTCGGCGCATGGCTGTGGCGCGCCTTCGCGGATCGCGAGCCACGACCGCCCAAGGCGTCGTCCTGGCGCGCCCTGGTCGTCGGCGGAGGCGTGCTCCTGCTCGTCTTCTTCGGCCTCGGGCAGTACTGGCAGCACGAGATCCGCAGCCTGATGGGGGTGACGGAGTACAACATCGCACTCGTGATCGTCTCGCCGCTCGTCGCGGTGTTCTTCTTCGCGGTGTTCCTGCTCATCGGCCGGGGCATCCGACGCGTCTACCACTGGGTCGCGGACCGGCTGAGCCGCAGGTTCGGGCGGCGGGCGGCCGGCGCGACGGGCTGGGTCCTCGTCACGACGATGACCTACCTCGTCATCAGCGGCATCCTGCTCGACGGCCTCGTCAGTGCCATGGACGAGGCCTTCTCGGTCGGCAACACGGTGACGCAGGAGGGAGTGGTCCAGCCCACGAGCGGCCTTCGCTCGGGCGGGCCGGGCTCGATGGTGTCGTGGGACTCCCTCGGTCGGGAGGGACGCACGTTCACGGCGTCGGGGCCCACTGCGAGCGACATCGAGGCGGTCGTCCACCACGCGGCCGAGGAGCCCATCCGCACCTACGCCGGTCTCGACTCGGCCGAGGACGCCGAGCAGCGGGCCGCCCTGGCGGTCGACGACCTCGAGCGGGCGGGCGGCTTCGAGCGGACGAACCTGCTCGTCGTGACGACGACGGGCAGCGGGTGGGTCGACCCTGCGCTGGTCGCCCCCTTCGAGTACCTGACCGGCGGCGACGCGGCCACGGTCGGGATGCAGTACTCGTACCTGCCGTCGTGGCTCTCGTTCCTCGTCGACCAGTCGAAGGCCCGCGAGGCGGGCCGGGCGCTCTTCGACGCGGTCTACGACCGTTGGTCCCGGCTACCCCAGGACTCCCGTCCGAAGCTGTTCGTGTCGGGCGAGAGCCTCGGGACGTTCGGGGGCGAGACGGCCTTCAGCGGGGAGTACGACCTGCGCAACCGGACGGCCGGCACGGTCTTCGCCGGGCCGCCGAACTTCAACACGCTGTTCCGTGAGTTCAGCGACCAGCGTGACCCGGGCAGCCCCGAGATCCAGCCGGTCTACAAGAACGGGCGGACGGTGCGTTTCGCGACCGACCCTGCCGCCTCGATGCCGCCCGAGGGCCAGCCGTGGGACGGCACCCGCGTCCTCTACCTCATGCACCCCTCCGACCCGATCGTGTGGTGGAGCCCCAACCTCGTGTTCAGCGAGCCCGACTGGATCGGTGAGGCAGCCGGCGAGGACGTGCTCCAGGGGATGTTCTGGATGCCGTTCGTGACCTTCTGGCAGGTCACCGCCGACCTCCCGTTCTCCACGGGGGTCCCCGCCGGCCACGGCCACAAGTACACGACCGAGTACGTCGACGCCTGGAATGCCGTGATGCGCCCCGAAGGCGTCACTGCCGACGACCTCGCGGCCGTCCGGACGGCGATCGCGGCGCTGGGCTAGGCCCTCGCGCGGGCGGCGGACGTCAGCCGCCGAGGAGTCTCCCGGTCACGGCATACGGCACGCCGACGAGCTCCGACGGGCCGCCGAGGATCATCCCGAGCAGCTCGGCCGGCTTCGGGTAGTCCGGCCCGAGGGCCGCGAGGTAGGCGTCGTGGGCCGAGAGCGAGGCCACCGCCGCGTCGAAGTGGTCCGTGACGTCGACGAAGTGCGTCGGGTCCGGGTCGGCGACGACGAGCAGTCGGGCGACCTGCCACGGCTCGTGCCCCTCGTCGACGAGGTCCGGGAAGATCCACCGGTTGCCCGCGTCGGCCTTGGCGTCGACGACGGCCAGACCCACCGCCCGGTGGTCGGCCTGGTTGGCGAAACCGCCCGGGAAGCGGTCGGCGTACGTCGACGTGATGACGAGGTCGGGCTTGCGGATCCGGATCTCGCGGGCGATGGCGCGACGCAGCGGGAGGCCGTACTCGACCACCCCGTCGGTGAACCCGTCGAGGAACTCAACGACGTCGACCCCGACCTTCGCCGCTCCGTCCCGCTCCTCCTGCTCGCGCAGCGGACCGGCCTGCTCCGGCGGCACGGTGTCGATGCCGGCCTCCCCGCGCGTCGCCAGCAGGTACGTCACGGTCTTGCCCGCGCGGACCCAGCGGTCGACGGCGGCTGCCGTGCCGTACTCGAGGTCGTCCGGGTGCGCGACGACGCACAGCACGGTCTCGAAGGTGCTCTCGTCCAGCGGCTCCAGTCCAGGGTGCTCCGTCATGGACCAAATCTAGGGTTGCTTGGCGAAGTCCGGGGCGGATGTGACGATGGGGACCATGCTGACCCTCGAGCTCGCCCGCCGGCTCTCCGACGCGGGACTGACGTGGAAGCCCGTCTCCGGTGACCGCTTCGTCGTGGCCGTCAGCGGCATGGAGGACGACGTCTTCGTCATCAGCGAGATCACGGTCGACGTCCACCACTTCACGACGGGTGACGTCATCGGCTTCAACGGCACGACCGAGTGGGCTCTCGACAGCGTCGAGCAGGACAAGGCCGTCTGGCTCCCGCGGGAGGACCAGCTGCGTGACCTGCTCGGCGAGTCCTTCGTCTCGCTCGAACAGCTCGAGGGTGGGTATGCCGTGTCGGTCCGTGGGCGTGACGGTGCGGTCGGGCGCCACGCCGACATCGACGCCGAGCGCGCCTACGCGCGGGCGCTGCTCGCGCAGCTCGAGACGCTCGCTCCCGAGGAGTAGCCGGTCGGGCACGCCGTCTCGCGAGCCGATCCTCAGGCGGGGCGCCAGCCCGCGATGGACATGACGGCGACGTTGGTCGCGTCGGCGAGTGCGGCGTCGGCATCGGCGGCGAGGTCGCGCAGCAGTCGCGTCCGGTTCGCCGTGGTGGCGGCGTCGAGCCCGCCAGAACCCAGCGAGGTCCGGTTCGCGTTGCGGTGCGCGACGCGGGAGAGGTTGGCCGAGAGGGCCATGATCCGCAGGGCGCGTCCGGAGGTCGCCGACGGGATGCCCCAGAGGGTCGTGTCGAGCTCGGACTGCGCCTCGGCGCGCGCCTCGTCACCCCACGGGTGGCCGCCGACCTGCTCGAAGCGCATCGTGTGCTCACGCAGGCGGCGCATGAGGTCGCGCTCGATCTCGCGGAGGTCGAGCATCTCCATCCGGTGCCGGGGGAGCGGGTCCGCCTCGTAGGCCGTCCAGTCCGCGCGGACGCCCACGTCCCCCTCGGGGCCGAACTCCGAGAGCGTCGGCACGAGGACCCCGCCGATGCCGGCCACGAAGACGCACTCGCCGGCGTCGGCGGCGTGCGCCGTGGCCGCCGACGACCCACGCGGCATCCGGCTGAGGTCGCCCGGACGGGGAAGTGCCACGAACAGCGCCCGCTCGCCGAGGTCGCGCCAGACGTCGAGCCGGGCCAGGTCACCGGCGACGTGGTCGAGGTCGGGGAAGGCTCGAGCCAGCGCGTCCGTCGTCGCGAGGTCACCGCGCCACGAGGCCGTGACCCACAGCGCGAGGCGCACGGACGCGGGCAGCTCGGACACCCCGTCATCGTAGGGTGCGCCGCCGCGGCGGCCTCGGGGGCCTTGTCATAGGGTCGAGCCATGAGCGACGTCCTCGCCTTCGCCGGAGTCACCGTTCGTCGCGGTGCCTCGACGCTCCTCGACGACGTCACGTGGGAGGTGGAGGAGGGGGAGCGCTGGGTGGTGCTGGGCGCCAACGGTGCCGGCAAGACCACCCTGCTCCAGGTCGCCGCAGCACGGCTGCACCCTACATCCGGTGTCGCCGGCGTCCTCGGTGAGGTGCTCGGCGCCGTCGACGTCTTCGAGCTGCGGCCGCGCATCGGCCTCGCGAGCTCGTCGATGGCCGAGCGGATCCCGGGCGACGAGCTCGTCGGCAACGTCGTCGTCACCGCCTCGTACGGCATCATCGGCCGCTGGCGCGAGACGTACGACCACGTGGACTACGTGCGCGCCATGGAGCTGCTCAAGACCCTCGGGGCCGACCACCTCGCCGACCGTGCCTACGGGACGCTGAGCGAGGGGGAGCGCAAGCGCGTCCAGATCGCGCGGGCGCTCATGACCGACCCCGAGCTGATGCTCCTCGACGAGCCGGCCGCCGGTCTCGACCTCGGCGGCCGCGAGGACCTCGTGCGTCGCCTGGCCGACCTCGCCGCCGACACCGAGGCCCCCGCGATGGTGCTCGTGACGCACCACGTCGAGGAGATCCCGCCGTCGTTCACCGACGTGCTGATGATCCGCGACGGCAGGGTCGTCGCCGCAGGACCCATCCCGCTGACCCTGACGGCCGAGAACCTCAGCAGGACGTTCGGGCTCCCGCTCGTGCTCGAGCAGCACGGTGAGCGCTGGTCGGCGCGGGCCGAGTCCTGATCGCAACCAGTCCCGGCCGCTCGATCCGTAGGTCCCGAGAGGGAACTGAGGCAGAATCGAGAACGTCACAGGAGTGACGCACGGGACATCGGGGCCCGTCGCCGGCGCGGACGAAGGCAGGGTGGGGGCACGTGGTCGAGGGACACGCTTGGATGGTCTGGCTGGCGGTGGCACTCGTGCTCGTCGCCATCGAGGCGGTCACCGTCGACTTCACCTTCCTCATGCTCGCCGGCGGGGCCGTGGGCGGATCGATCGCCGCAGCCTTCGGGGCGCCCCCCGTGGTGCAGGCCATCGTCGCGGCCCTCGTGGCCGTCGCCCTCCTCGCGATCGTGCGTCCGTGGCTCAAGAACCGCCTGTCGGCCAGCACGCCACAACAGCTCATGGGCGCCGCGGCCCACGTCGGCCGCTCGGCCGTCGCCATCGACCGCGTCAACCCGGCCGGGGGGCGGGTCAAGCTCTCCGGCGAGACGTGGTCGGCGCGCACGCTCGGCGACGACATCGAGCCCGGCGAGGAGGTCGTCGTCGACTCCATCGACGGCGCCACCGCGATCGTGAGCCGCGCTCGCGTCGTGGGGAGCTGAGCCGGCCTCCGGCTCCGCGCCCGGCGACGCCGCCGAACCACCGAACCACCGAGCGGATCGACCGATCCGCCCGCACCAACCGTGCTTCCTCGGGGGAGCACGGACCGCACAGGGAGAAGGTCGAGAAGGTCGTGGACCCGGTACTCATCATTCCGATACTCATCGTCGTCGTGGCGTTCGTGGTCGTGCTGCGCACCGTGCGCATCGTGCCGCAGCAGACGGCACAGATCGTCGAGCGACTCGGCGGCTACAACAAGACGTTGACGGCAGGTATCCACTTCCTGATCCCGTTCGTCGACAAGGTGCGCGCCAACATCGACCTGCGTGAGCAGGTCGTCACCTTCCCGCCGCAGCCCGTCATCACCAGCGACAACCTCGTCGTCAACATCGACACCGTCATCTACTACTCGGTCACCGACGCCAAGGCCGCCGTCTACGAGATCGCCAACTTCATCCAGGGCATCGAGCAGCTCACCGTCACGACGCTGCGCAACGTCATCGGCTCGCTCGACCTCGAGCAGGCCCTGACGAGTCGCGACCAGATCAACGGCCAGCTGCGCGGCGTCCTCGACGAGGCCACCGGCAACTGGGGCATCCGCGTCAACCGTGTCGAGCTCAAGGCCATCGACCCGCCGCACTCCGTCCAGGAGACGATGGAGAAGCAGATGCGTGCCGAGCGCGACCGTCGTGCCGCGATCCTCACCGCCGAGGGCTTCAAGCAGTCGGCCATCCTGACGGCCGAGGGTGAGAAGCAGAGCCAGATCCTGCGGGCCGAGGGCTCGGCGCAGGCCCGCATCCTCGAGGCCCAGGGCCAGGCCCGCGCCATCCAGCAGGTGTTCGCGGCCATCCACCGCGGCAAGCCCACCCAGAAGCTGCTCGCCTACCAGTACCTCCAGGTGCTGCCGCAGCTCGCTCGTGGCGACTCCAACAAGATGTGGATCATCCCGTCCGAGCTGACCGACGCGCTCAAGGGCATCGGCAACGCGCTCGGTGGCAGCGAGCAGGCCCCGACGGGCGGCGACGACGAGGAGCAGTGGGTCGACACCGGCGACGCCGACGACAACGCCTTCGCCGAGACGGTGCTCGAGGACCCGGCCAAGGCACTGGCCGAGGCCCGTGGCCAGGCCGCGCAGGCGAGCGCCGAGTCGACCGAGCACGCCGCACCCATGGGTCGCCAGCTGCCGCCGATGCACCCGGGCGGCGCCGACGTGCCCCCGCCGCCCGCCGCCGCGCCGCCGGTCGTCGCGCCCCCGGCGTCCGTGGAGGACCTGCCCGACGCACCGCCGGAGCCCCCGGTCGCGCGCTGACGGACACCCACCGGCGACACCCACCGGCGACACCACCAGAACGACACCCGGTCACCCTCTGTAGGGTGACCGGGTGTCGTTCTGGTCCGCCGTCGCCGTCGCGCTGGCCGGGACCGGAGCCGGCATCATCAACACGATCGTCGGCTCCGGCACGCTCATCACCTTCCCGACCCTGCTCTTCTTCGGGGTCAACCCGCTCGTCGCGAACGTCTCGAACAACATCGGCCTCGTCGCGGGAGGCGTGACCGGGGCGTGGGGCTACCGCCGGGAGCTGCAGGGCCAGGCGCCCACCCTGCGGCGGCTCATGCCCATGTCGTTCCTCGGCTCGGTGGTGGGGGCGGGTCTGCTGCTCGTCCTGCCGGCCGCGGCGTTCCGGGCGATCGTCCCCGTGCTCATCCTCATCGCCCTCGTGCTCGTCGTTCTCGGACCGCGCATCCAGGCGCGCGTCCACCCCGAGGGTCACGACGGGCCCGTGCCGCGCTGGCACACCCCGGCCATGGCAGCCGGGGTGTTCGCCGCCGGTGTCTACGGCGGCTACTTCGGCGCTGCCCAGGGCGTCCTGCTCATGGGGCTGCTCAGCGCTCTCAGCCTCGAGCCGCTGCAGCGCCTCAACGGCTACAAGAACGTCCTCTCCCTCGTCGTCAACGTCGTCGCCGCTGCGGTGTTCGTGCTCTTCGCCCGCGAGCACATCGACTGGCTCATCGTCGTGCTCATCGGCACCGGCGCGTTCGTCGGGGGCATCATCGGCGCCCGGGTGGGCCGGCGCATCCCGCCGAACGTCCTGCGAGGCCTCATCATCGCCATCGGCCTCGTCGCCATCGTCAAGCTCGTGTGGCTGCCCTGACCCTCCGTGACCCTCGCGTGACCCTCACCGGCGTCCGGGCCGAGTCCCGATGCCGGGGGAGCGGGCGATCACCACTAGCCTGTCGGGCGTGCCGATCGAGATCACCGACCCGACCGACCCACGGCTGACCGACTACGTGTCGCTCACCGACGTCGTGCTGCGGAGGCGGCACGAGCCCGAGCGCGGCCTCTACATCGCCGAGAGCCAGAAGGTGATCCGGCGCGCGCTGCGGGCCGGGCACCGGCCGCGGTCCTACCTCATGGCCCGCCGGTGGCTCGACGACCTGTCCGACATCGTCGCCGACGCCGAGGCCGACGGCGTCCCCGTCTACTTCGGCGACCACGACGTCATCGAGCAGCTGACCGGCTTCCACCTCCACCGCGGTGCCCTCGCCGCGATGCAGCGGCCGGCCCTGCCGAGCGTCGAGTCGCTCATCGCCGACGCGAGGCGCGTCATCGTCCTCGAGGACGTCGTCGACCACACGAACGTCGGCGCGATCTTCCGGTCGGCCGCTGCCCTCGGCGTCGACGCGGTCCTCATCACGCCCCGGTGCGCCGACCCGCTCTACCGACGCTCGATCAGGGTCTCGATGGGCACGGTGTTCCAGGTCCCGTGGACGCGGATCGACCCGTGGCCGCAGGGCATGGCCCTGCTGCACGACGCCGGCCTCACGGTCGCGGCCATGGCGCTCTCGGACGACTCGGTCTCGCTCGACGACCTCGAGAGCGGGCCGCCCGAGCGCCTCGCGCTCGTCGTCGGCACGGAGGGCGACGGCCTGTCGCAGCGGACGGTCGCCGACGCCGACCTCACCCTGCGCATCCCCATGGCCGGTGGCGTCGACTCGCTCAACGTCGCCGCGGCGAGCGCCGTCGCGATGTGGGCGCTGCGACCGCGGACGCGGGCCTGACCGACCGGCTCAGGCCCGGACGAGCCGGCCGAGCAGGCGCTCCAGCTCGACGGCTGGGTCGTCGCAGAGGCCGCCGTGGACCGGTCCCGGCTGAACGACGGTCGAGCGCGGCGCGATGATCCAGCCGAAGCGCTGGCCCGGCTTGTCGAGGGTCGGCAGGCCGCGGCCCGTCTCGCCGCGGCACACGGCCCTGACGCGTTCGAGCATCGACCGCACCCCGTCGAGGTCGCACGTCGGCGACAGCGCGTCCGCGCGGCGCTCGTCGAGCTCCCAGGCGGCGTCGAGGAAGCCGGCGTCCTGCGAGTAGAGCACGACGCCGACGTTGATGAACTCCTCCCGGTCGACGCGCGGCACGAGCCGGAGCAGGACGTACTGGTAGGCGTTCACGCGGCGACACCCGTCGGCACCCACGTGAGCGGCCCGTCGAGACGGGCCCGCAGCATGAGGGCGTATGCCGCCCGCACCGCGGGTGCGTCGGCGAGGTGGGGCGTGGGCTCGATCCACTCGTCGGGCACCTCGGCGACCACGGCGTCGACGGCCTCGGGCGTGAGGCGCGCGGCGAGCTCGTCGTGGCGCCGCGCGACGTCGCCGGCGACGTCGCGCAGGACGTGGCGGCTGGCGTCGAAGGGCTGGACGGCGAAACGCTCCGGCGCGGGCGCCTTGCTCGGCCACGAGTGGTGGAAGTAGAGCGCGGCACCGTGGTCGATGGCCCACGTGCGGCCGTGCCACACGAGCAGGTTGGGGTTGGACCACGTGCGGTCGACGTTGGCCGTCAGCGCATCGAGCCAGATGATCCGCTCGGCGAGGTCCGCGTCGGGCGGCCTCGAGCCGTCGTAGCCGAGGGAGCCGGGCAGGAAGTCGACACCGAGGTTGGTCCCGACAGAGGCGGTGAGCAGGTCCTGGACCTCCTCGTCGGCCTCGTACTTCGCGATGCGCGGGTCGAGGCTGACGACGGCGAGGTCCGGCACCGGCACCTCGAGCAGCCGGGCGATCCCGGCGACGAGCACCTCGGCCACGAGGACCTTGAGCCCCTGACCGGCGCCCCGGAACTTCAGGACGTAGGTGCCGTCATCGTCGGCCTCCACGATGCCGGGCAGCGAGCCGCCCTCCTTGAGCGGCGTCACGTAGCGGGTGGCGGTCAGCTCAGGAAGCACGCCGTCAGCCTAGTGGCCGCTCGTGGTCGAGCACCGTGGCCCGGGTCCAGAGCCGGCCGAGGAGCATCGCGGTCGCCCCGTAGAGGCAGGCGAAGGCCACGAGCGGCCACCACGCGAGCCCGCTCTCCGGCAGGACGAGCGCGCCGAGGGCAGCGGCCGCGACCATGCCGGCGTTGTAGACGACGTCGTAGGCGGAGAAGGCCCGGCCGAGCAGGTGGTCGTCGACGTGGGCCTGCAGGAGCGAGTCGACGGTGATCTTGACGCACTGCGAGGTGAACGAGACGACGAAGCCGACGACGACGATGCTCCAGGGCGTGAGGAACGGACCCAGCACGGCGCACACGAGCGCGCCGAGCGCGAGCATCCGGGCGGCATACGGCACGGCGGTCAGCCGGGGGGCCAGCCACGGGGTGACGAAGGCCGCCGAGGCGAACCCGAGCGCCGACGCGGCGGCGGCGATGCCGAAGCCGCGCGCGCCGTGGCCCGACTCGAACGGGCCGCGGAAGAGCAGCAGGGTCTGCAGCAGCAGGAAGCCGAACGGGAGGCGGGTGAGGAAGACGAGGACGAGCAGCAGACGGGCCCGCCGCGGCAGCGTGTGCACGGCCTCGACGAGGCCCGTCACGACCGACCTCGTGATCTGCCCGACCGAGGGTGCGCCGCTCGTGTCGTCCGGACCGATGAACGGCAGCCGGGTCGCGGCCCACGCCGCCACGAGGACCCCCACGGCGGCGAGGAGGACGTCGAGCACGTCGCTGCCGCCGAGCGCGCGGACCCCGGTGCCGACGACCCCACCGAGCAGGTAGGCGAGGGAGCCGCACGTCGGAGCGACCGAGTTGGCGCTGACGAGGTCCTCGCGGGGGACCACGTGGGGCATGGCCGATGCGAGCCCGGCGAGGATGAACCGGTTGACCGAGAAGACGAGAAGGACGAGGCCGAAGAAGGCCGGTCCGGTGTCGGCGCCCGTGACGAGGCCGGTGACGCCCAGGATCGCCACGGCGCGGATGAGCTGGCTCACGACGATGACGCGCTTGCGCGGCCACCGGTCGAGGAGCACCCCGACGAACGGCCCGAGCGCCGTGTAGGGCAGCAGCACGATGGCGAAGGCGATCGCGATCCCGCGTGCGTCGGCGGCCTTCTCCGGGTTGAACAGGACGTGGCTGGCGAGGGCGACCTGGAAGATGCCGTCGCTGAACGACGACGTGACCCGGCTGACGAAGAGCCGACGGAATCCGCGCCCACGCAGCAGGGTGAACAGGGCGCGCAGGAAGGTCACGCGGCACAGCGTACGGTCACCGGTGCCGTCCCCGGTGTCGGGACGTGGTCAGCGCGCGAGTCGCCCGATGAGGGCCGCAGCGCACACGATGCCGGCGACGGCGCTGCCGACGAGGACCCCGAGGTCGACCCAGTAGTTCGTGGGTGTGCCGATCAGCAGACCGCGCAGCGCCGACACCTCGTAGGTGAGCGGGTTGACCCGGCTGATGACCTGGAGCCAGCCCGGCATCATCTCGATCGGGTAGAGCGCGTTGGAGGCGAAGAAGAGCGGCATCGTGATCGCCTGGCCGATGCCCATGAGCCGGTCGCGCTTGAGGGCGATCCCGGCGATGCTGAGCGAGAGGCACGAGAAGAACGCGGCGCCGAGCATGACGACGACGACCACCCCGAGCAGCCGCACGGGGTTCCACGTCATCGCCACTCCCATGACGGCCGCGACGAGGACGACGATGACGGCCTGCGCCACCGATCGCACACCCGCGGCGAACGCCTTGCCGGCCACGAGGGCGGCTCTTGGCGTCGGCGTCACGAGGAGCTTGGTCAGCACCCCGGCGTCGCGCTCCCAGATGATCTGGATGCCGTAGAAGATCGCGATGAACAGGGCCGACTGGGCGATGACGCCCGGGGCGAGGAAGTCGAGGTAGGGGATGCCGCCGGTGGGGATGGCGCGGATCTGGCTGAAGGTCTGACCGAAGATGACGAGCCAGAGGATGGGCTGGATCGCCCGGGTGACGAGCTCGCTGCGGTCGTGCCGCAGCTTCTGGAGCTCGACGAGGCAGAACGTGCCGATGCGCGACACGAGGAGCCGTGTGCCGGTCCGGCTCTGCCGGTCAGCCCAGACGGCGGGCGGTTCGACGAGTCGCTCGGACACCGCGCAGCCCTCCCTTCTCTCCCTCGACGTCGCCGCGCTCGCCGAGGGCCTCGCCCGTGTGGTGGCGGAAGACGTCCTCGAGGCTGGCCCCCTCGCCGGCGGCGGTCTTCAGCTCGTCGGGGGAGCCGAGGGCGCGCAGGGCGCCGCGGTGCATGAGGGCCACCCGGTCGCAGAGGGCGTCGGCCTCCTCCATGTAGTGCGTCGTGAGCAGCACCGTCATCCCGTGGTCACGCTGCATCTCGGCGACCCGCTGCCACACGCTGTCCCGGGCGACGGGGTCGAGCCCGACGGTCGGCTCGTCGAGGACGAGCAGCGCGGGGCGGTTGACGAGTGCCTGCGCGAGCTCGAGGCGACGCACCATGCCGCCGGAGTAGGTCGCGGCCAGCCGCGACTCGTCCCCGCGCAGGTCGACCATGTCGAGCACCTCGTCGACGCGAGCCCGCCTTTCGCGACGGGGGACGTCGAAGAGTCGGGCGAACCACTCGACGTTCTCGCGGCCCGTCAGCGCGCCCTCGATGGACAGCTGCTGCGGCACGTAGCCGAGCAGCCGCCGCACGACCATCGCGTCCGTGCGCACCGAGCGCCCGAAGATCGCGACCTCGCCGGTCTGCAGGGGCAGGAGGGTGTTGAGCAGGCGGATCGTCGTCGTCTTGCCGGCACCGTTGGGCCCGAGCAGACCGAAGCACTCTCCCTGCTCGACGGCGAGGGTGAGGTCGTCGACGGCCCGGTGCGTCCCGAAGCTGTAGCCGAGCCCCCGGATGTCGATGGCCGACGTCATGGACGGTCGTCGGCGGACGGCTCGTCCGGGCGGTCGACGGCCAGGGCGACGGCGACGGTGGGCTCGGGGCGCTGCGGTGCGGTGACGTCCGGGGACTCCGGCGACTCGGGGGACTCGGGGGACTCCGGGAGGTCCGCGGCGATGCGCGCGATGGTCGGCAGCGCCGCGGCCAGTCGCGCGCGGTCGGCGGCCGGGAGTCCCGAGAGCGCCACCGCGGTGGACTGCGCCCGACGGTCCCGCCACTGCTCCAGGCCCTCGCGAGCCGAGGGCGTGAGGTCGAGCCGGGCCACCCTGCGGTCAGTCGCGTCGCGCTCGCGGACGAGCACCCCGAGGGCGAGCAGCTGGCCGACGAGGGTCGAGACGGTGTTGGCGACGAGCCCGAGGACGCGCGCGGACTCGGCCACGGTGATGCCCGGGTTGCGGCGCACGACGCGCAGCAGCTCGAGCTGGGCCCCGGACAGGGCGAGCTCGGGCAGGGGAGCGCCGACGAGACGGCGCGACCGACGGCGCAGCAGTCCGATGACGTCGTAGAGGTCGTCCGCCAGCCCGGCCACGTTCTCGTCGCTCACGGTCGAAGATTACGTCTGTCGCAGAGCAGTGACCAGAGAAACGCGGAGCTGCCGTGTCCCGAAGACGCTGTCGGGACACGAGAAGACCCCCGGGTCCTGACCTGCAGGAACCCGGGGGTCTCATGGTGTCGAGGGGGGGACTTGAACCCCCACGCCCGTTAAGGGCACTAGCACCTCAAGCTAGCGCGTCTGCCATTCCGCCACCCCGACAAGGTGTTGCAAGAGGCTCGTGGGAATCCCTTGCGGCGAGGCGAAACGTTACACGGGGCCCGACCAAAAGACCAAACGGGCGGCTGCAGGCGGCCGGATGCGGCGGCATACGCTGATCGGCATGAGCCACGACGACGCCGACCGCACCGTGACGACCTCGGGACAGACTGCCGTGACGCCCGAGGAGGAGGTCGTGCGGATCTGCGCCGAGCTCATCCGGATCGACTCCTCCAACTACGGCGACGGGTCGGGTCCGGGGGAGCGCCAGGCCGCCGAGTACGTCATGGCGCAGCTCGACGAGGTCGGCCTCGAGGGCACCCTCCTCGAGAGCGAGCCGGGCCGGGCCACGGTCGTCGTCCGCCTCGAGGGTGAGGACTCCTCGAGACCCGGACTCGCCGTCCACGGCCACCTCGACGTGGTGCCGGCCGACGCCGCCGACTGGCAGGTCGACCCCTTCGCCGCGGAGGAGCGCGACGGCTGCATCTGGGGCCGGGGAGCGGTCGACATGAAGGACATGGACGCGATGATCCTCGCGAACATCCGTCACTTCGCCCGCACCGGCACGAAGCCCGCCCGTGACACGACGTTCGTCTTCTTCGCCGACGAGGAGGCCGGCGGCACCTACGGCAGCCACTGGCTCGTCGACCACCACCCCCAGTGGTTCGAGGGTGTGACGGAGGCGATCAGCGAGGTCGGCGGCTACAGCGTCACGGTGCCGACCCCCCGGGGCGAGCAGCGCGCCTACCTCCTGCAGACCGCCGAGAAGGGCATCGCGTGGCTGCGGCTGCGAGCCCACGGCCGGGCGGGTCACGGGTCGGTGCCCAACGACGAGAACGCCATCGTCCGCCTCGCCGCCGCGATCGGCCGCATCGCTGCCCACGAGTGGCCGCGCGAGTACATCGCGTCGGTCCGCGAGCTGCTCGACACCCTGGGCACGATGACCGGGATCTCGTCGTCCGACGACGACCTCGAGCCGCTGCTCGCCACGCTCGGCGGGGCCCAGGGTTTCGTGCGGGGGACGCTGCGCGACACGGCCAACGTCACGATGCTCGAGTCGGGCTACAAGCACAACGTCATCCCCCAGACCGCGACCGCTGCCGTCGACTGCCGCTTCCTGCCCGGGCACGAGGACGCGCTCATGGCGACGATCCGTGAGCTGGCCGGCGAGCACGTCGAGGTCGAGGTCGTCCACCGCGACGTCGCCATCGAGGCGCCCTTCTCCGGCGACCTCGTCGAGTCGATGAAGCAGGCGCTGCTGCGCGAGGACCCCGAGGCGGCCGTCCTGCCGTACTGCCTCTCCGGAGGCACCGACAACAAGGCGCTGGGCCGGCTCGGGATCAGCGGCTACGGCTTCGCACCGCTGCGGCTGCCGGCCGACCTCGACTTCGCGCCGATGTTCCACGGCCTCGACGAGCGCGTGCCCACGTCGTCGCTGCGCTTCGGGGCGCGCGTCCTCGGCGACTTCCTGCGCACCTGCTGACGGCCGGCCCCACCGCCAGATCAGGCGTCGGGTCAGGCCGTGCGCTCGACGCGCATGATCTTTCGGCGCAGCCACATCCGCCGGATGCCGCCCTCGTAGATCACGGTGCGGGACAGCTCCCAGCGGCCGTACTCGGCGTGCTCACGCACCGCCTGTCTGGCCTGGGCCTTCGACGTGTGGCGGTCGAACGTGAGAACCCGGTACTCGTACTCCGTCATCGCCGTCCATTCTGACACCAACCGTGACCCCACCGAGACCGTATGCGCGGCGTGGCGCTCAGGCGGCCGCGGTACCGTCGCTGGGTCATCCGTCCGCAGACCCGGGACCGCGTGCGGTCCCGCGCGGCGAGCAGGGGAACCGCCTGGCACCGCCCGGCGTCAAGGGCCCAGGAGGTCAACACACATGAAATGGAACACCCGCCGCGTCGCGGCAGCAGTCATCGTCCTTCCGGCCGTCCTCGGCGTCGCCGCCTGTGGCAAGAGCGAGAGCCCGGCTCCCGCGGCCGGACAGACCCAGGCCGGGTCCGCGTCCGCGACGAGCGACGCGCCCGCCGCCGGCCAGCCGTACAAGGACAAGGCGTCGTTCGTCGCCGCGATGAAGGCCGCCGGCAAGAACGCCACCACGGCCCACGTCACGATGGCGATGGACGCCGCCGGCCAGAAGATCGCGATCACCGGCGACACGAAGGTCGACGCGAGCAACCCGGCCATGAAGATGACGATGGACATGGGCTCCTCGATGAAGCTCGACATGATCCTCGTCGACAAGAAGGTCTACATGAAGGGCTTCCCGGGCCTCGCCGCCGGCAAGTGGGCCGTCATCGACAGCAGCTCGACGCTCGGCAAGCAGCTCTCGCAGTCCCTCGACCAGGCCGACCCGACCAAGATGTACGACCAGTTCGGCGCGGCCGTGCAGGACGTCAAGTACGTCGGTGAGGACACCATCGACGGCGAGAAGACCTGGAAGTACGACCTGACGCTCGACACCAAGGCGATGCAGGCCCAGCTGCCCGCCGACGAGAAGACGAAGATGCCCGCCACCATCACGTACACCGCGTGGCTCGACGAGAAGGACCAGCTGCGCAAGGTCACCTTCGACCTCTCCGGCGTCAAGGCCGACATGACGATGAGCAAGTACGGCGAGCCCGTCGACATCACCGCCCCGCCGGCCGCCGACACCGTCAAGGCACCCATGTGACGTCCTCGTGACACGCCACGCCGGCGACCGGTGAACGGCCCGCCAACCACGCGTGAACGATCCCGCAGCGAGCACGGCTCGCTGCGGGATCGCTGTGTTCCCGGGTGTTTCCGGGCCCGGATTCGGTGCGCTCGGTCGTGCGGGTCGACTACGGTCGATGCATGACCGTCGACCCCCGCTCCGCCCTCGAGCAGCTGATCGCCGCCCTCGAACGCCACCTCGAGGCCGCGAACGCGAGCCGAGACCCCGACCACCCCATGGTCATGGCGGCGGCGCAGGACCTCGCCGAGGCCTTCGACGACTACGACGAGGCGCTGTACGAGGCGACCGAGGTCGCGACGCCCCTCGCGATCTACGGCGACGACTTCGACGGTCACGAGGACGAGGACGGCACCGAGGGCCGCGTCTACGCCGGGCTCGACTCGGACGACTACGACGAGGACGACGATGACGACGACGACGACGACGACGACGACGACGACGATGACGATGACGACGACGACGACGACGACGACGATGACGAGTACGAGGACGAGGACGACGAGGACGACCCCCTCGACGACGGCGTGACCGAGGGCTCCGACACGCGAGCCTGAGACCTACGTGGGGCGGTCACTGCGGCCCCGCGGGCCGCGTGCGGCCGGATCAGGCCGAGACGTCGTCCAGGGCGGCGACGATCTCCGACGGTAGCGACAGCTCGAGGCTCGCGAGCGCAGAGCGCAGCTGGGCGGCCGTGCGGGCGCCGACGATGGGCGCGGCGACACCGGGCCGGTCACGGACCCAGGCGAGCGCCACCTCGGCGGGCTTGGCCCCGAGGCCACGCGCAGCCATCGCCACCGCGTCGGCCACATGCCTGGCGTGTTCGTCGAGGAAGCGCTCGGCGAAGCCGGGGAAGTCGTTCGACGCCGCCCGCGACCCCGACGGTATGCCGTTGCGGTACTTGCCGGTGAGCACGCCGCGTCCCAGCGGCGACCAGGGCAGCAGCCCGTAACCGAGTGACGTCGCAGCCGGCGCGACCTCGTGCTCCGGCGTGCGGCATACCAAGGAGTACTCGATCTCGTTGGCCACCAAGGGGATTCGAGCGGACTCGAGCAGGCTGAAGGCGCGCGCGGACTGCCAGCCGGAGTAGTTGGAGACGCCGACGTAGCGGGCCCGACCTGACGCCGCCGCCCACTCGAGCGCGGAGAGCGTCTCCGTCAGCGGCACCTCGTCGGACCACGTGTGCACGAGCCACAGGTCGACGTGGTCGGTGCCGAGTCGCCCCAGCGACGTCTCGAGCTGGGCCATGAGCCCGCGCCGCGACACGTCGACCCGACGCTGGCCACCGGCCCGGGAGATGCCCGCCTTGGTGCAGATGACGAGCTCCTCGCGCGGGACGGTGCCGTCCAGCAGGCCTCCGAGGATGGTCTCGGCGTCACCGCCCCCGTAGCCGTACGCCGTGTCGACGAGGTTGCCCCCCGCCTCGACGAACGCGCGCAGGTGGTCACCGGCCTCGTGGCGGTCGACGGCGTTGCCCCACAGCATGGTCCCGAGGGCGAGGGGGGTGACCGTGAGACCGGACGAGCCGAGACGCCTGCGCATGCCACGAACGGTAGTGGCCGACGCCGCACCCCGAGGGCCGCCACGTCGGCGACGGCGCCGATAGCCTGCGATCCATGAGGATCGGTGTGAATCTCGGCTACTGGGGACGCGGCACGACGGGGCAGGACCAGGTGGCGGTCGCGCAGGCCGCCGACCGGCTCGGCTACGACAGCGTGTGGGTGGCAGAGGCGTACGGCTCGGACAGCCCGTCGATGCTCGCGTGGATCGGGGCGCTGACCGAGCACGTCGACCTCGGGTCGGCCGTCATGCAGATCCCCGGGCGCACCCCGGCGATGACGGCGATGACGGCGGCGACGATCGACACGATGTCCGGCGGCCGGTTCCGGCTCGGGCTCGGGGTGTCCGGTCCGCAGGTGAGCGAGGGCTGGCACGGCGTGCCGTTCCGCAGCCCTCTCGGCCGCACGCGCGACTACGTCGAGATCGTGCGCGCCGCCCTGCGCCGCGACACCGTCACGCACGCCGGTCCGCACTACCCGCTCCCGCTGCCGGGCGGCCCGGGCAAGCCGCTCAAGCTCTCCGCGCGCCCCGTGCGACCCGACCTGCCGGTCTACCTCGCGGCCGTCGGCCCCAAGAACCTCGAGCTGACCGGTGAGATCGCCGACGGCTGGCTGGCGATCTTCTTCAGCCCCGAGCACGCCGCCGAGCAGCTCGCGACCCTCGAGGCCGGTCGCCGACGGGGCGGGCGGGGACCCGCCGACGCGCCGATGACCGGTTTCGACGTCGTGGCGACGACGCCGGTCGTCCTCGTCGACGACGTCGAGGAGGCGGCGGAGCACGTGCGCGACTACTGCGCGCTCTACATCGGCGGCATGGGCTCGCGCGAGCAGAACTTCTACAACCAGCTCGCGTGCCGGATGGGCTTCGAGGAGGCCGCGGCGCGCATCCAGGACCTCTACCTCGCCGGACGCCACCGCGAGGCCGCGGCGGCCGTGCCGCTCGAGTTCATCGACGAGACGGCCCTGCTGGGCTCGCCCCAGCGGATCGCCCAGCGGCTCGGCCGCTACGAGGAGGCCGGCGTCACCACACTGGCCGTCGCCGTCGGGGGCGGCATGACGCGCGACCAGGCGCTGGCGACGCTGGAGGTCGTGGCCGCGACCGCCGGTCTCACACCGAGCCGGTAGGCGCAGCACCCGGCGCCGGACGTTCCCGAGGGCTTCGTCTCCGCGCCGCTCGCCCACGACCACTCCCAGTCCACGTTGCGGATAGGGTGCGACATTGTGCCCAGCGGCCGCTCCCCGTCGGGACCAGCGGCCCGTCCCGTTCCTCCTGCGCAGAAGGCCCACCCTGACCCATGGCTGACCTCAGCTACCTCGACGCCGTCATCCTCGGTGTCGTCGAAGGCCTCACCGAGTACCTTCCCGTGTCCTCGACCGGTCACCTGACCATCACCGAGAAGCTGCTCGGCCTCGAGGTGAGCGACCCGGCCGTGACGGCCTACACCGCCGTCATCCAGCTCGGTGCGATCGCGGCGACGCTGCTCTACTTCTTCCGCGACATCGTGCGTTTCGCGCTCGCCTGGGTCCGCGGTCTCGCCAGCGCGGAGGGCCGCAAGGACCCCGACTACAGCCTCGCGTGGGCGGTCGTCATCGGCTCGATCCCCGTCGGCATCGTCGGTTTCGTCGGGCGCGACCTCATCTCGGGCGGGCTGCGCAGCCTCTGGGTCGTGGCGGCGGCGCTGCTCCTCTGGAGCGTCGTCATGGTCCTCGCCGAGCGCATCTACGCCGGGTACGAGGCTCGTGGCCAGCTCCGTGGTGAGCACTCCGTGCGCCCGGTCGACGGCGTCGTCATCGGGCTCATCCAGTGCTTCTCGCTCATCCCCGGTGTGTCGCGCTCGGGCGCGACGATCTCGGCCGGCATCGCCCGCGGCATCGACCGCGTCACGGCCACCCGGCTCAGCTTCTTCCTCGCGATCCCGGCCCTCACCGCCGCCGGCCTCTTCCAGGCCGTCGAGGAGAAGGACGGGCTGTCGGCCCTCGGTGTCGGCCCGGTGCTCGTCGGCCTCGTCGTGGCCTTCGTCGTGGCCTACGCGTCGATCGCCTGGCTGCTGCGCTTCGTCGCGGGTCACACCCTGATGCCCTTCGTCTGGTACCGCGTGGTGCTCGGCGTCCTGCTGGCCGGTGTCCTCGCCGGTGGCGTCATCACCGCGACCTGACGTCCCGCACAGACACCGGACGGCCGGCTCCCCATCGAGGGGGCCGGCCGTCCGTCGTCCTAGAGCCAGCCCGAGCGCTTGAACGCCCGGTAGAGGCCGACGCACGCCGTGGCCATGACCGCGAGCACGAGGAAGTAGCCGTACTGGAACTCGCCGTCACCGAGGCGCACGCTCGCGGTCAGCTCGGGCATGTGCTCGAAGTTCATGCCGTAGATGCCGGCGATCATCGTCGGCACCGCGGCGATCGCGACCCAGGCGGAGATCCGCCGCATGTCCTCGTTCTGCTTGACCGAGACGCTTGCGAGGTGCGCCGACAGGACGTCGGTCAGGAGGCGGTCGTAGGACTCCACGTGGTCGTTGACGAGGCGCAGGTGGTCGGCGACGTCGCGGAAGAAGGGCAGCATCTCCTCGGTGAGCCCGCGTCCCCGGGCCCGCTCCATGAACTGGGTCAGCGTGTCGGCGAGGGGCTGGCTGGACCGGCGGAACTCCAGCACCTCGCGCTTGAGCCGGTAGATGGTGTTCGCGTCGCCGCCGATGTCGGAGGCGAAGACCTGCTCCTCGATCTGCTCGAGGTCCTGGCGCACCTCCCGGTCGACGACGAGGTAGTTGTCGACGACCGAGTCCATGACGGCGTGCAGCACCGTCATCGGGCCGTGGTCGAGCCGCTCCGGCTCGGTCTCGAGCCGCTGGCGCACGCCGGCGAGCGGGTTGCCCTCGCCGTGCCTGACGGTGACGACGAAACGGTCGCCGATGAAGAGCATGACCTCACCGGTCTCGATGTCGCTCGTCACCTCGATGTATCGCAACGTCTTGAGCACGACGAACACCGACGACTCGTACTTCTCGATCTTGGCCCGCTGGTGCCCGTTGACCGCGTCCTCGACGGCGAGCGGGTGCAGGTGCAGCTCCTCGTTGACGAGGTCGAACTCCTGGTCGGTCGGGTCCTTGAGGCCGATCCAGAGGAAGCCGTCCTGGGTCAGGCGCAGCACGTCGAGCTCGTCGCTGAGGTCGCCGCAGCCCTGCCGCCGGCCGTTGCGGTAGATGGCCTTGTCCACGATCACATCTCCTACTTCACCACGTCCGCTCGTCGACGTCCCGCAGGCAGGCGCGTGCCGCGGGTGACGCGGTGCTGGCGTGGCGGGTGACGTGGTGGTGACGGTGGTGGTGACGTGGGGTGGCGTGACGAGGCCGGGCTAGGGTGGCGCTCGTGCCCACCGTCATCTTCGTGCGCCACGGGCGCTCCACCTCGAACACCGCAGGCACCCTCGCCGGCTGGATGCCCGGGGTCTTCCTCGACGAGACGGGGGAGGCCCAGGCCGCCGCCGTCGGCCAGCGGCTCGCCGCGGCAGTGCTGCCCGTCGTCGAGGTCCTGAGCTCACCGCTCGACCGGTGCGTGCAGACGGCTGACCTGCTGGCCGCCCCGCTCCCGGCGCACGTGGCCCGCAGCGTGCACGAGGGGCTGGGTGAGTGCCGCTACGGCGCGTGGACCGGGCGACCCATCGCGGAGCTCGCGAAGGAGGAGCTCTGGAAGGTCGTGCAGGACCGACCCAGCGAGGCGCGCTTCCCCGACTCGGCGGCATACCCAGCCGAGTCGATGGTGGAGATGCAGGAGCGCGCCCTGCGGGCCGTCCGCGAGACCGACGCGCGCATCCTCGAGACGCACGGCAAGGACGCCGTCTGGGTCGCGGTGTCGCACGGCGACGTCATCAAGTCGATCCTGTCGCACGCCACCGGTGCCCACCTCGACGACTTCCAGCGGATCAACGTCGACCCCGCCTCGGTGAGCGTCGTGCGCTACACGAGCCGCAAGCCGTTCGTCCTGCGGCTCAACGACGTCGGGGGTGACCTGACCGGCCTGCGACCGCCCGAGAAGCCCGCCGCCGAGGACGGCGACGCCGTCGTGGGCGGGGGCGCCGGAGCACCCGGAAGCGTCGGATAGGGTCGAGCGCATGACGGTCCAGGACTTCGATCCCGCTGACCGGTTCGTCGCCGGGACGGTCGGCCCGGCCGGCCAGCGGGCCTTCTACCTCCAGGCGAGCACCGGCCCCCTCGTCGTCACCGTGGGCGTCGAGAAGCAGCAGGTCTCGATCCTCGCCGACCGCATCAACGACGTGCTCGACCAGCTCGCGCCCGGCGCCGCGGTCGAGCCGGGGGAGCCCGGGGGTGCGCCGGAGGACACCGACCCGCTGCAGACGCCGTTCGACGAGGACTGGCACGTGCAGACCCTCTCGCTCGCGTGGGACGAGGAGTCGCAGAAGCTCGTCATCGAGTGCCACGACCACGACCCGGACGAGGTCGACGAGGACGCGGACGACGACGAGGTGGGCCCGCTCGGGCGCAACTCGATCCGGGTCGCGCTGACGCCGGCCGAGGCCCGCGCCTTCGCTCGGCGCAGCAACGCGCTCGTCGCCGCCGGCCGTCCGCCGTGCCCCTTCTGCGGCAGCCCGCTCGACCCCACGGGCCACATCTGCCCGCGGGCCAATGGCTACAAGCGCTGACGCGACCCCGGCGTCGGTCGACCTGACCGGCGAGCTCGAGGTCCTCGGGCGCATCACGGAGTCCTCGAACCTCGCGGTCGTGGCGCGCATCTCGAGCGTTCCCGGTGGCCACGTCATCTACAAGCCGGTCCGGGGGGAGCGCCCGCTCTGGGACTTCCCCGACGGCACGCTGGCCGGCAGGGAGGTGGCGGCGCAGGTGGTCTCGGAGCTCGGCGGCTGGCACGTCGTCCCCCCGACGGTCCTGCGCGACGGGCCCCTGGGGCCCGGGTCGGTGCAGCTGTGGATCGGCGACCCGTTCGATCCCGTCGACGACGACGTCGTCGTCGACCTGGTGCCGGAGGGGCGTACGCCCGACGGCTGGCACGCGGTCTTCGACGGCGAGACCCCGGCCGGCTCGGCCGTGACCGTCGTGCACTCCGGCGCCAAGGACGTCCGGTCCCTCGCCGTGCTCGACGCGGCCCTCAACAACTCCGACCGCAAGGGCTCGCACTGCCTCCGGGACCGGGAGGGGCGGCTCTGGGCCATCGACCACGGCGTGACGTTCTCGCCGACCCCGAAGCTGCGCACGGTGCTGTGGGGCTGGGCGGGGGAGCCGATCGCCGAGGCTGACCTCTCGCGCCTGGCTCGCCTGCGTGACGCGCTGGCCGACGACGAGCCGCGGCAGCGTCTCCTCGCGCTGCTCCCCGAGGACGACGTGGACGCCCTGGCCCAGCGGGTGAGGCGCCTCATCGACCGCGGTGTGCACCCCTTCCCGAGCCCGGACTGGCCGTCCGTCCCGTGGCCGCCGCTGTGACGTCACCCGCCGAGGGGAGCCCGCGGTCCTGACCGGTCCCGAGGCACGGTCGGCGCCGGGATAGAGTCTGCGCGTGAGAAGTTGGCCGATGCCGTTCATCCCCAAGGTTCCCGGCAGCGCACCCGAGGTGCGAGTCCGCGACACGGCATCCGGAGACCTCGTGCCCGCCGCGCGCGGCGACGTCGTCACCCTCTACGTCTGCGGCATCACGCCCTACGACGCGACGCACCTGGGCCACGCGGCGACCTACGTGACCTTCGACCTGCTGGGTCGGGCCCTGCGCGACAGCGGGCACGAGGTGCGCTACGTCCAGAACATCACCGACATCGACGACCCGCTGCTCGAGCGGGCCGAGCGCGACGGCGTCGACTGGAGGGAGCTCGCGACGCGCGAGATCGCGCTCTTCCGCGAGGACATGACCGCGCTCGCCGTCATCCCGCCCGACGAGTACCTCGGCGCGGTCGAGAGCATCCCGACGTTCGTGGGCCCCGTCGAAAAGCTCGTCGCCGACGGCTGGGCGTATGCCGTGCCGGCCCCCGACGCGTCCCGCGAGGGTGCGCAGGACTACTACTTCGACGTCGCGAGGGATCCGCGCTTCGGCTCCGTCAGCCACCTCGACGAGGCCGGCATGATGGCGGTCTTCGCCGAGCGCGGCGGCGACCCCGACCGCGAGGGCAAGCGCAACCGTCTCGACGCCCTGCTGTGGCGGGCGCACCGTGAGGGCGAGCCCGAGTGGGACGGCGGCAGCCTCGGGTCCGGCCGCCCCGGCTGGCACATCGAGTGCGCCTGCATCGCGCTCGACCACCTCGGCATCCCGGTCGACGTCCAGGGTGGGGGCACCGACCTCGTCTTCCCCCACCACGAGATGAGCTCGGCGCACGGTCGCGCGCTCAGCGGCTCGGAGTCGTTCGCCGGTTCCTTCGTGCACCAGGGGATGGTCGGCCTCGACGGCGAGAAGATGAGCAAGAGCAAGGGCAACCTCGTGCTCGTCTCGAAGCTGCGCCGAGACGGCGTCGACCCGATGGCGATCCGCCTGGCCCTCCTCGCCCGCCACCACGCTCACGACTGGATGTGGACCGACGACCAGCTCGCCGAGGCCCAGCAGCGGCTCGCCACCTGGCGCGAGGCGCTGTCGGGCAACGGCGGACCGGTCGCCGACCAGACGGTCGACGACATCCGGGCGGCCCTCGCCGACGACCTCGACAGCCCCCGGGCGCTCGAGGCGGTCGACCGCTGGGCCAGCCAGTCGCTGACCCGCGGCGGCGACGACCCGGGTGCTCCGGGTGTGCTCGGCCGCGCCCTCGACGCGCTCCTCGGCGTGCGTCTCTGACCAGCTCTGGGGCGCTCGGGCATCTCGGTCACCGGGGCGGCGTCGGGAGGCTCGCGGCCGCGGTGCGGCTCGGGCGTGCACCGGCTGGCCCACGTGCCAGGCCGGGTCAGGTCACGCCGTTCCTCGCGTGGGCCGGTATCGCAGGGCGACCGCACCCGACCGGAACTCATGGCGGTCCACGAGCTCGAGCCGGATGCGCTCGCGCAGGCCGGCGAGCAACGTCGGCCCGTGTCCGGCAAGGACCGGCTGCACCAGGAACACGTACTCGTCGATCAGGCCGAGGTCGGCCAAAGCCAGGGGGAGCGTCACGCCACCCACGAACAGGCCCTGGCCTGGCTCCTGCTTGAGCCGCTGGACCGCCTGCCCCAGGTCGCCTCGCACCAGCTCGGCATTCCAGTCGACGCCGTCCAGCGTGCTCGACACGACGTACTTCCTCGTCCGGTCGATGGCCTCGGCGAACGGGATCTCCCACTCATCCATCCAGTCGGGCCACGTGCCCGTGGCCGGCCGCCGCCACGCCGACGCCATCATCTCGTAGGTCACCCGGCCGAAGAGCAGGGCATCGGCTCGTTCCATCTCGGCGGTCCAGTAGCCCATCGACTCCTCGTCGGGGGGCAGCCCTGCCTCGTGATGGCAGCAGCCGTCGAGGGTGACGTTGATCGAGTATCGAAGTGGTCTCATCTCGTTGCTCTCCCTTGATGCGCGGCGCGTCTTCAACGGACGGTACCGAGAACTGTCGGCGTCATCTCCCGTCGCGCACGATCCCACCCACTCGACAACGTCGTGCTCAGCTGTCCGTCGTAGCCGGCTCGTGGACGTACGTCACGCGCTTGCCCAATGCGTCGGCGTACGCGATCTCGCGCCGGGTGGCCTCTCCGACATAGCCGCCGGGGTTCACGACTCGCACCTCGTCTGCGAGGTCGATCCGGCGGAGGTGCAGCTCTCCCAGTGAGCGGACGACGGAAGGGTCCGGCACGGACACGTCGGTGGCCTCCGGAGCCAAGACGATCGCCAGATCGAGCGTCAGGCGCGTGCGCTCAGCCGCAAACTCTCTGCCGAAGCGCAGGGAACCGCAGAGACAGACGATCCTCGGGCGGTCAACGGCCACGTCGGACATGAACACCTCTCAAGAGCCAAGGGACCGGCAGTCTCTCATGATGACGGGCCGGGCAACCTCGGTGAAGCGCGGTCGTTCCCGCAACGGCACGTTCGCCCAACGGCACGATCCCTCGGAAGGCGGCACGTGCGTACGCTCGCTCGGTGTGCGGCACGATGCCGCTCATCGCTCCGAGGCCAGCTCGAACAGTTCGCTGGACATGTCCAGGTATCGGGTCGTCGTGCCCCGGTGGCGCATGCCGATGCGCCGGCATACGGCCTGCGAAGCGTGGTTGTCGGGGTGGGTCACGGCGATGATCCGGCCTTGGCCGCGGGCGAAGGCGGCGGCGGACACGGCGGCGGCGGCCTCGGTCGCGTATCCGCGCCCCCAGGCGTCAGGGTGCAGGTGCCATCCGATCTCGACCTCGGCAGGGTCCGACGGCTCTTCGCCTGTCGACAGCGGGATGGGCTTGAGCAGAAGGTTCCCGAGCCGTGCGCCGGTCCGGTCGGTGATGACCCAGATGCCATGGATGGGGTGCGCGCTGGTGGTACGGCGGCGTTCGATGGAGGCGACCGCCTCGTCGTGAGAGGTCATGGTCGTCGGGTCGGCCCCCAGGTAGCGCACCACGTCCCAGCGACCCTCGAGATCAAGAAGGAAATCTGCGTCGTCGGCATCCCACGGTCTGAGAATGAGTCGCTCTGACGTGATGGTTCGCATGGACGCAACCTAGCGACCAGGCGCAGGGGCAACGCCGATGGAGGGGACTATGGCTGTCTGTCGCGAGAGAGGACGTCGCTACGAAGACTGATGGACTGCCAAGAGAGTGATCAGGGCGTCGCGTGAGTCGCTGGTGTCGATGAGGGTGCGAGGGCCGTCCCGCTCCGAGTCCCACGGCACCCAGAGCTGGGTCTCGACCTCGTGCCACGACGGGACCTGATGGCCAGGGATGTCGCCTGTTCGAGCCTCGACCCGGCGACGGTGCTCGACCTGGTCCGGAAGCCATGTCTCGACCTGCAGCAGCTGAGCCCTGCCACGGTGGGCCGTTTCGCGCCATCCAGCTCGAGCTTCTGGAACCGGGTTGACGGCGTCAACGACGACGTCGAGACCGACAAGGAGGTTGGAGACGGCGAGCTCATGAACCACGGCGTAGCCCTCCGTGCGGACCTGAAGGCCGAACCCGTCGAAGTGCTGTCTCTGCCGCATCCACTCACACGCAGCACGCCCGCAGCCGGCGGGCCAGAGCAGTCGCCAGCGTTGTCTTGCCAGTGCCAGGCCGCCCCGCCAGGACGGTCAGGGTCGGAGTCACGGCGGCGGGCGGTCTCGGTGTCGCATCCACCTGCCCATCCAAGCGTGTGTGCCCGGCGGGCCGTCACACCCGTTCGACCCGGTCGGCCTGTGGTCCTCGGTCGCTCTGACGGACCTGGTAACGGACCCGATCGCCCTGGTGCAGCGCGTCAGCGCCTCTGAGGACCGACACGTGCACGAACAGGTCCGCGCCTCCCGCGTCCGGAGCGATGAAGCCGAACCCCCGCTCCGCGTCGTATCGCGCCACCACTCCCTCGCCTCCGCGCGCCGGGACGTGGGATGCCTCCCGGTGGCCCGACCGAGCGCGGGTCGTCGACGCCGCGGGCGCGCGCCGCGGTGTCGAGCTGCGCACGAGGCGCACGTCGCGAGCTTGCGGGCCCTTGTCGCTCACGACGATGTCGTACGTCACCCGGTCCCCTTCGCCCAGCTCGGGGAGCCCGTCGGCCAGCGCCCGGACGTGGACGAACACATCGGGGTCGCCCGAATCGGGGGTGATGAACCCGAAGCCCTTGTCCGCGTCGTACCAGGACACGCTGCCGTCCGCCCCGTCGGATGCCACGGCCTGCTCGGCGCCCTGGGCGCCCAAGGGCAGCAGATGGTCCGCCTGCGGCCCCTTCTCCCCGTCGACGACGAGGAACGCCACCCGCTGCCCCTCCGAGACCACGCCGCCGGCCACGATGGCCGAACTGTGCACGAAGACCTCGGCACCACCGTCGTCGGGTGTGATGAAGCCGTACCCCTTGGCAGGTTCGTACCAGGCAACGGTGCCGAGCACGCCCAACGGTGCATCGGCGGCCTGGTCGGCTGTGACCCGGACTCGGCGTGCCTGCGGGCCGCGGTCCCCCTCGCCGATCTCGAACTCGACCACCTGACCCTCCCGGAGCAGCTTCGTCGCGTCGTCGCTGACGATCTCGGACGCGTGCACGTACAGGTCCTCTGCCTCCTGGCCGAGGGCGATGAATCCAAACCCCCGGTCGGCATCGAACCAGCGAACGGTTCCCTCGGTCACGGCTGACTCCTTGTCGAAGCTACGGTCGGTGTTCCCCCAGTGTCCCCGACGGGACCGCGACCAGCGTCCATCGGCAGAAGGTGCTCGTACTGCCGGTACGTGCCCGATGGCGACATCACCTCAGGGCGTCGCGCCGACGGCGGGCGTGTGCGGCAATCGCCTCCCGGGCTCGGCACGACATCGAGGTCCTGGTGGGGCGGCTGCGATCGCAGGGCTACGTCTTCCACACCAACGACGAGACACGCAGTCCCGTGACCCCACACCACCCCCCCGTCAGCTGCGGCTCCGGCTCTTGACTCCTGGCTCCAGAACCGGTTCGGCCCGGTGCCGATAGCTGTGTCGTCCTGGCTTCGGACCGTGGGAGACGTATGGCTCGTGGGCACGCATCCGAGCTGGCCGAGGGCGCCATGTACCCGGAGATGTCGATCCGTGACCATTTCGAGGGCGAGTACGAGGCCTGGCGGGAATGGAGCGGCGAGAAAGAGGACCCGAAGAGCGGCGATGACCCTTACGGCGTCCGAGTTCCGGACGGGACCGCCGAGGGTCTGTTCGTCGGGGAGGTGGAGGTGCCGTTCGTGGCCTACCGGAACCTGCTGTTCCGGTGCGGCGGGTTTCCTGCCGCCGTACCCGGCGATCGGCAGTGGACGATCAGGAGGGAGTTGGCCAGCGGGCTCTTGGACTTGTAGCGCGCCCGGCGGCGGCGCGGGGCCGTTCGCCACCTGCGGTGATGCGGAGTTCGCGAGAGCTACCCGCCACCGCCGGCCGTGGTGCCCTGCCTCGGGCGACCAGGCTCCCGGTTCGCGTGGAGCAGGTCTATGACAGGGCAGATGATGTGCGCCCGCGAAGCCAGCAGCCGCACCGCACCGGCTGACGCGACGGCCTGATCCCAACGCTCAGGTGCCAGATCCGGGCCGGAGCCGGTCATCCGAGGCAGCAGGAACGCGTCCTCGCCTGGACCGTTCGCAACGAGCAAGGTCGCTCGACCGTGGAACGACCATCCCTCGGTGGAGGAGACCATCGCGCCGTGATGGGCCGTGGTCGGTGAGCCGTCGTCGATGCTCGTCGTGAACTCGTCGGAATCGAGGGACAGAGGCGTCTCCAGAACGTATCGGAGGCAGACACCCCGTGATCTGTCCGCGGCACGGTCGGACGTCCCGTCCTCAAGGCGCGTGACAGGACCGATGGCGGTCTACGCAGCGTCCGTCACTCGCGTGGGTAGTCATCCTCGGCCTCGTCTGGAACTTCCGCCTGCTGTTCGAGCCGGTCCGCCTCGTCGACGGGGTCTGCCGGGGCGTCGAGGAGGACGGCGGCGGGGGTGTCGGGCACGGCGTCGGGGTCGACCGGAGCCCGTTGTTCGAGGAGGTCGGCCTCGGGGATCTCCTCGCTGGGGTCGATGCGGTTGTCAGCCACTGTCGTCCTCCTTCTACGCGCTCGTAGTGCGGTGTTCTCGGCTTCGAGATCGAGCACCATCGCGATGCCGGCCAGATTGAGCCCGGCCCCGAGCAGGTCGCTGATGCGACGCAACCGGGCGAGGTCGTCGGCACTGTAGCGGCGCGTGCCGCCCTCGGTGCGATCGGGCTCCAGCAGGCCACGGGCCTCGTAGAGTCGCAGGTTCTGCACGCCCATCCCGACCAGCTCCGCGGCGGTCGAGATCCCGTAGACGCCCTGGTCGCTCGCTGGTCTCGGCCCGCTCATCGACCACGCTCCTTCGTGCGGCAACTTTCTGGCAGCTGCCCTCTTGCACCAGCCTCCCACCGGTGCTACAAAAAATCTATAGCGCATGCCACAGAGCGCACCGCACGTCGTGGCCGCGATTGTGGACGAGGCAAGGAGCATCAGAAGACGACGCGATGGAGGTGGAGACGATGCTGATGCGCACCGACCCTTTCCGTGAGCTGGACCGCCTGACCCAACAAGTTCTCGGCACCAACGGCACCTTGGCACGCCCGTCGGTCATGCCTATGGACGCGTGGAGTGATGGTGACACCCTCCATGTCGAGTTCGACCTGCCGGGCGTCGACCCGGACTCGATCGACGTGGACGTCGAACGCAACGTGGTCACCGTCAAAGCCGAACGCGCGGCTCGAGCCAGCGACGCCGAGCTCATCGCGGCAGAACGCCCACGAGGGGTGTTCAACCGCCAGCTGATGCTCGGCGACAACCTCGACACGCAGCACATCACGGCGAGCTACGACAGCGGGGTGCTCTCCCTGGCGGTCCCCGTCGCCGAGCAGGCGAAGCCGCGCAAGATCTCCATCACCAGCAACGGTGAGGATCGGCGCTCCATCGACGCCTGAGACGGGTGGGTGAGTGACGTGCCTGCGACCCTGAACATGCCCGCCGACCGCGATCGGCCCCCCGCCCGACCCGCGCGGATGAGGCCACCGGCCACGCACAGCCACGACACGACAGCTACAGAATGAAGGGCAGGTGATGACCACACCCCGAGCACCGTTTCGGACGTGACTGCCTTGCTCGCCCGCACGTTTCACTCTGAGCGTCTGACGGAACAGCTCGCGACGCTCGCGCCCGCACGGCATACACACCTGACCGGGCCGGCAGCAGTCGTCCACCCGTGGTCCCGGCCGCTCCGGTGGCCGGGACCACGACCATCCCACCCACCGCACCCGCCAGCCACCAAGGACATCACGCCCATGAGGACAAGACCCATCGACCTCTACGCCGTCCTCGGAGTCACGCCGAGCGCAACGCCGGCCCAGCTACGGCGTGCCTACCGTGCGATGCTCCGCCAGCTCCACCCGGACACCCGTGGCGCCGGACCCCGCGGAGGCGGCGACGCGGCAGACCGGACAGACGAAGCGGCCCAAGCCTTGCAGTTGGTCCTATCCGCCTACGAGGAGCTCCGCGACCCAGCCCGGCGCGCCGCCCACGACCGGCCACGCTCCTCCTCCGGATCAGCCATCCCCGTCAACGTCCGGGTCCACCATGCCCCTACGCCGCCGGGCGACCCGCCCATCCAGGCCGGCCCGGTCCGCTGGCACACCTGACCCTGCGGGAGGCCCGCGAGCCGGAGCCGTGCAGGTCAGGACGTGGGCAGCGCCCCGATGATCTCAGGTGTTCGCGACGGGACTGCAGCTCGGGACCTCCGATGGATGGGAGGTCGTCACGGCGGTCGTGCTTGGCCGGCATCGCCCACTGATCTGGCTTCGTGGGCCCGCCCGCCTTCGGTGCCACGGCGGCTAGCACGACGGGACCGCTTCGCAATTATGTCGCTGGAACCTCTGGTTGAGATGGTGACCGAATACTGCGCCGACCGGGATCTGGTTGATCCAGTCGAGGCTGAACGTGTGTGTCAGGCCGTCCTTGAGTCTGCTCCGTACGTTCGCGTCGTGGTCAGCAGGCGTCGAGCTTCTGCCGACTGGTTGTCGATCGTGGCCGTCTCCTGAGGTACGTCATGCCTTTGCCGTCGAGTCGGCGCACGCAACCGCGCAGCGCTTACGCCGCCTCGGGCACCGGGACCCAGTAGCGACGTAGGAGCACGCCGTCTTCACGTTCACGCAGACCCTCGAGGACGCCGCCCTGGCTTTCGATCGTCCTGGCAGACGCAATGTTCGTATCGAGGCACGGAACGAGAATGTGGTCGACGTCCAAAGCCGCACGCGTTTCCACGAGCATCTGGCCGAGGGCCCAACTCGCGACTCCGCGACGGCGGGCAGAGGGGCGCACCCCGTAACCAATCTGGCCGACCTGGTCGTCGTAGATGTGCCGCAGGACGATGCCGCCCAGCACCTGCCCGTCGTCGATGATCCACCGCGGTGAGCAGTGCGGGGACGGTGGACACCGCTCTCCTGCGGGATGCGTGCGACTCAGCCAGAAATGCACCCATTCGGCGAAACCCGCGACCGCTTCGATCTCATCCTCGTCAGTGAGCATCAACCCGTCCTCATGCTCGCCGGGCCCCCACTCCCTGCGGCAGTCGAGGAGAGCGTCGTGCAGGCGGGTGGTGGGTAGCACGAGTTCGAGCACACCAGATTTTAGGCTCAGCCGTGAGTCAGCGGGGAGGCCTGAGCCGAGCCAACTGCCACCGTGTCGGCCAACGTCGAACACACCCTCGTCGGACGAACGATCAGCGCAGTTCAGTGCGTCGGCGGCGCTGTCGTGGGTGCGGAGAGCTCAAGAACGAGGCCGGCGAGGCCCAGAGCGACGAATAGCGCCGATGGCGGCAGCAGAGGAGAGCGCCAGGGGTCGCCGTAGCCTTGCACCGCGACAATCACCCCAGAGGCCAAGGCCGCTCCGGCTACCAGTTCGACGATGCTGAGGATCAGCGAGGGGCCGTGACGATCCCTTCGTCCACGCAAGAGGCCATTGGCAGCCGTGTACGTGAAGACTCCTGCGGCTAGAGCGAGCAACAACCCCAGGGGGAGAAACACTCCGCCCAGCTCGGCGCCGGAGTCTGAACCCGCGACGATCATCACGCCGGCGAAGGCCAACGCCGTCCCACCCACCAGCAGGTGGCCGACGCCGATGATGCCTCGTGCGGAGAGTCGGGACCGCTGGGCGGTTGCCATGATTCATGGAAGCACAGGGATGGGGCATCGACCATGAGCACGCGTAGTTGCCGTCCGTGTGAAACGAGACGGCTACTGGCTTCCCAACGACGATGCGTCGGTATATCGGGTCGCGGAGAGCGGCATGGTCGGACGTCCCGTCCTCAACGCGCAATGTGCCTCGCGTTCTTGGAGGGCGACCCAATCGCCAAGACTGGCGACGGGAGCGCCTTGAGCGAACGCCTCGACGACACTGACCGCAAGGTCAAGGCTGAGGACGAAGTCACCCGTGAAGGTGCCGGACCCCTCGACGATCGGGACCTCGACGAGTTCGCTGACGTGGACAGAACCGTCGCCACCGAGCACGTAGGACTCCTCCTCGGACTCGAACTGATGGATCACGCCGTGACCTGAAACAGCCGAGAGGGCGAGCAGGGGAAGGGGGTGACCGCCTCGCGAAACCTCGACACAGCCCTCACCGTGCGCCCCGAGTGCTGCCAAGAAGCGAAGGAACGTATTCGTGTCCGAGCGATGCTGAACGTTTCGAGGGTTGTTCGTCGCCGGCCCAGCCGAGCCAGTCCATCGCCTGCGGCTCTACAGCATTCATGCCTAGCAGCTTGCTGGACACTCGCACCCTTTCCGGCATGATCGGACGTCCCGTCTCAATGCGGCATGTCCGGGCGTCTTGACTCATCGTTTGCTCAGGGTGATGGGCCGGACGTGTGTGGATCGGGTGCCCAGCGCCGGGCACCCGAGGGCACCCGGCGGCATACGTGGTCGCTGGGTCGCCGAGGAGGTCCTAGCGACCCGTCTGGTCGTCGTCGCGCCCGCGGAGGTAGCGCTCGAACTCGCGCGCAATCGCGTCGCCGCTCGCCTCGGGCAGCTCGGCGGTGTCCTGTGCCTCCTCGAGGGACTGGACGTACTCGGCGACCTCCTCGTCGGACTGCGCGAGCTCGTCGACGCCGCGCTCCCACGCCCGGGCGTTCTCCTCGAGCTCGCCGTGCGGCACGGTGACACCGATGAGCGACTCGATGCGGCGCAGCAGGCTGAGGGTCGCCTTGGGGGAGGGGGCTCCGCCGGCGTAGTGCGGCACGGCGGCCCACGCCGAGACCGTCGGGATGCCCGCGTCGGAGGCGGCGTGGCTGAGCACGCCGACGATGCCGGTGGGGCCCTCGTAGCGCGAGGCCTCGACGTCGAAGCGGTGGATCGCCGCCTCGTCCTCGGCGGTGGCGGTCACGGGGATCGGGCGCGTGTGCGGCACGTCGGCGAGCAGCGCGCCGACCGTGACGATCGTCGTGACGCCGAGCTGGTCGGCGAGCTCGAGCAGCTCGATCGAGAAGGCGCGCCAGCGCATCGAGGGCTCGATGCCCTGCACGAGCACGACGTCGCGGTCGAAGCCGGTCTCGGTCGCGACGAGGATGCGGGTCGTGGGCCAGGCCAGCATGCGCCGACCCTCCTCGAGCGACACGCGGGGGCGGTTGACCTGGAAGTCGTAGTAGTCCTCGGGGTCGAAGGCCGCGACGACCTCCGCGTCCCAGACCTCCGCGAGGTGACGGACCGCGCTCGTGGCGGCCTCGCCGGCGTCGTTCCAGCCCTCGAAGGCCGCGATGAGCACCGGATCGGTCAGCTCCGGCACGTCCTCGAACTCCAGCACCATGTCTCCTTCACCGTGGGCGCGCTCGCGTCCACACCTCCAGCCTAGGACCTGCCGCCACCGAAGCGCCGGAGTCCCGCGGGCGGGCGCGCCCCACCCGCGTCGGGGAGACGTCCGCTGCCCACGCAGCGGCCGGACGGGGTATGCCGTGTGGCGCGGTCGCGTGACCGCAGTGCGGGCGGCGACGCGCCGGACACAGCAGGTCCGTAGAATCGGGCCGGTCCCGTCACTCGGCACGAAACCCGTGCCGCCGAGAGGAGCCACGTTGTCCCAGTCGCAGCAGCGACCCGACGCCACCGAGAGCCTGACCGCCACGCTCGGCCAGCGCATCATGATCCTCGACGGCGCCATGGGCACGGCCATCCAGCGCGACCGGCCCGACGAGGCCGGCTACCGCGGCGAGCGCTTCGCCGACTGGCCGAGCGACGTCCAGGGGAACAACGACCTCCTGACGCTCACGGCGCCCGAGATCATCGCGGGGATCCACCGTGAGTACCTCGAGGCCGGCGCGGACATCATCGAGACGAACACCTTCAACGCCAACGCGATCTCCCTGTCCGACTACGGCATGGAGGAGCTCGCCTACGAGCTCAACGTCGAGGCGGCCGCGCTGGCCCGCCGCGAGGCCGACGCGATGACGGATCGCACCCCCGACCGGCCGCGCTACGTCGCGGGGGCGCTGGGGCCGACGACGCGTACGGCCTCCATCTCCCCGGACGTCAACGACCCCGGCGCGCGCAACGTCTCCTACGACCAGCTCGTCGCGGCCTACCTCGAGGCGGCCCGCGGGCTCGTCGACGGCGGAAGCGACGTCATCTTCATCGAGACGATCTTCGACACGCTCAACGCCAAGGCGGCGATCTTCGCCGTCGAGACGCTCTTCGAGGAGCAGGGGCGCCGCTGGCCGGTCGTCGTCTCCGGCACCATCACCGATGCATCCGGACGCACCCTGTCCGGCCAGGTGACCGAGGCGTTCTGGGACTCCATCCGGCACGTGTCGCCGCTCGCCGTCGGGCTCAACTGCGCCCTCGGCGCCAAGGAGATGCGCCCCTACATCGCCGAGATGGCCCGCCTGGCCGACTCGTTCGTGTCGTGCTACCCGAACGCCGGGCTGCCGAACGCCTTCGGCGAGTACGACGAGGCGCCCGCCGAGACCGCCGGCATCGTCGGCGAGTTCGCCGACGCCGGCCTCGTCAACCTCGTCGGCGGGTGCTGCGGCACGACCCCCGAGCACATCGCCGCCATCGCGCAGGCGGTCGAGGGCAAGCCGGTCCGCGAGCCCGCGACGGTCACGCCGGCGATGCGCCTCTCCGGCCTCGAGCCGTTCACCATCACCGACGACAGCCTCTTCGTCAACGTCGGCGAGCGCACCAACATCACCGGCTCGGCCCGGTTCCGCACGCTCATCAAGGACGGCGACTACGACACCGCCCTGTCGGTGGCCGCGCAGCAGGTCGAGAACGGCGCCCAGGTCATCGACGTCAACATGGACGAGGGGATGATCGACGGGGTCGCGGCCATGGACCGCTTCCTCAAGCTCGTCGCGAGCGAGCCCGACATCAGCCGTGTGCCCGTCATGGTCGACTCCTCGAAGTGGGAGGTCATCGAGGCCGGGCTCAAGTGCGTGCAGGGCAAGGCGATCGTCAACTCGATCTCCCTCAAGGAGGGGGAGGAGCCCTTCCTCCGGCAGGCCCGGCTCGTGCGCAAGTACGGCGCCGCCGCGGTCGTCATGGCGTTCGACGAGGACGGCCAGGCCGACTCGCTCGAGCGGCGCCGGCAGATCTGCTCCCGCGCCTACCGCCTGCTCACCGAGGAGGTCGGCTTCCCGGCCGAGGACATCATCTTCGACCCCAACGTCTTCGCCGTCGCGACCGGCATCGAGGAGCACGCCTCCTACGGCCTCGACTTCATCGAGGCGACGCGCTGGATCAAGGCGAACCTCCCCGGCGCCAAGGTGTCCGGTGGCATCTCCAACGTCTCGTTCAGCTTCCGCGGGAACAACCCGGTGCGCGAGGCGATCCACGCCGTGTTCCTCTACCACGCGATCGGCGCCGGCCTCGACATGGGCATCGTCAACGCCGGCGCCCTGGCCGTCTACGACGAGGTCGACCCGGAGCTGCGGGAGCGCATCGAGGACGTCGTGCTCAACCGGCGTCCTGACGCGGCCGAGCGGCTGCTCGAGATCGCCGAGGAGTACAACAAGGTCGGTCAGGCGGCCGAGGTCAGCGAGGAGGAGTGGCGCGCCCTGCCGCTCGGGGAGCGCATCACGCACGCGCTCGTCAAGGGCATCGACGCGCACGTCGAGGCCGACACCGAGCTGCTCCGCGCCGAGATCGCCGAGCGCGGGGGCCGACCGATCGAGGTCATCGAAGGTCCGCTCATGGACGGCATGAACGTCGTCGGCGACCTCTTCGGCGCCGGCAAGATGTTCCTCCCGCAGGTCGTCAAGAGCGCGCGCGTCATGAAGAAGGCCGTGGCCTACCTCATCCCGTTCATCGAGCAGGAGAAGATCGACGACCCCTCGCTGGCGACGCAGAAGGACACGAACGGCACGATCGTCATGGCCACGGTCAAGGGCGACGTCCACGACATCGGCAAGAACATCGTCGGCGTCGTGCTCCAGTGCAACAACTACGAGGTCATCGACCTCGGCGTCATGGTCCCGGCCCAGAAGATCCTCGACGCGGCCCGCGAGCACGACGCCGACATCATCGGCCTCTCGGGACTCATCACGCCCTCGCTCGACGAGATGGTCGGCTTCGCCGCCGAGATGCAGCGCCAGGGCCTGACGATCCCGCTCCTCATCGGCGGGGCGACGACCTCGCGCGCCCACACGGCGGTCAAGGTCGACCAGAAGTACGACGGCCCCGTCGTCTGGGTCAAGGACGCGTCCCGCTCGGTGCCGACCGCCGCGGCCCTGCTCAGCGACGAGCTGCGGCCGACCCTCATGGCCAAGGTCAAGGAGGACTACGACTCGCTGCGTGCGCGGCACGCGGGCAAGGCGGACCGGCCGTTGCTGCCGCTCGAGGAGGCCCGTGCGCGACGCACGCCGGTCGACTGGTCCGGCTACCGTCCGCCGCACCCGCACCTGCTGCTCCAGCAGGACCACGACGTCTCCTCGATCACCCGCTCGCACCGGATCTCCCAGCACGTCAAGGTGTTCCGCAGCTATCCCCTCGGTGAGCTGCGCCGCTACATCGACTGGCAGCCCTTCTTCAACGCGTGGGAGATGAAGGGCAGCTTCCCCGACATCCTCAACAACCCGGCCAGCGGCCAGGCCGCCCGCAAGCTCTACGACGACGCGCAGGCCATGCTCGACCAGGTCATCGAGGAGCGGTGGCTGACCGCCAACGGCGTCATCGGCTTCTTCCCGGCCAACTCCGTCGGCGACGACGTCGAGGTCTATCTCGACGACGCCCGCAGAGATCCGCTCACCGTGCTGCACCACCTGCGGCAGCAGGGCGACCACCGCGCCGGGGTGCCCAACCGGTCGCTCGCCGACTACGTCGCCCCGAAGGGGACCAAGGACTGGATCGGAGGCTTCGCGGTCACGGCCGGTCTCGGTGGCGCGGAGCGGGTGGCGGCGTTCCGGGCCGACCTCGACGACTACAACGCGATCCTGCTCGAGTCGCTCGCCGACCGCCTCGCCGAGGCTTTCGCCGAGCGCATGCACGAGCGGGTCCGCAAGGAGTTCTGGGGCTACGCGCCCGACGAGCACCTCGACAACGTGGCCCTCATCAAGGAGCAGTACGCCGGCATCCGTCCGGCCCCGGGCTATCCCGCCTGTCCCGAGCACACCGAGAAGGAGACGCTCTGGCGCCTGCTCGACGTCGAGGCCAACACCGGCATGACGCTGACCGAGAGCATGGCCATGGCGCCCGGTGCCTCGGTGTCGGGCTGGTACTTCTCGCACCCCCAGTCGCAGTACTTCGTCGTCGGCCGGCTCGGCCGCGACCAGGTGCAGGACTACGCCGACCGCAAGGGCTGGACGCTGGCCGAGGCCGAGCGCTGGCTCTCCGCGAACCTCGCCTACGACCCGGAGGACTGACCCGGTGACCCTCTCGCACACCGCCGACCCCGACCGCACGGTGCCGGCCCTCCCGGCTGCCGTCCTGTGGGACATGGACGGCACCCTCGTCGACACCGAGCCCTACTGGATCCAGGCCGAGCACGAGCTCGTCGCGGCGCACGGCGGCGTCTGGAACGACGAGTTCGCCCACCAGCTCGTCGGCAACGCCCTCGAGGTCTCGGCGCAGCTGATCATCGACCAGTCGGGGATCTCGCTGACGGTCCCCGAGATCATCGACGCCCTACTGGAGCGGGTCATCGCCCAGGTCGAGCAGCGCGTGCCGTGGCGTCCCGGTGCGCGGGAGCTGCTGCTCGAGCTCGGCGACCTCGGGGTGCCGTCCCTGCTCGTGACGATGTCGTGGCGCTCGCTCGCCGACACGGTCGTCGGTCGACTCCCGGAGGGGGCGTTCGACCATCTCGTGACCGGTGACGAGGTGAGCCACGGCAAGCCGCACCCGGAGCCCTACCTCGCGGCGGCGCGTCTCGTGGGCGCCGAGCCCGCCGAGTGCATCGCCATCGAGGACTCACCGGCCGGCGTCCGGTCCGCGACGGCCGCCGGGGTCCCGACCATCGCGATCCCGCACGTCGTGCCCGTGCCCCAGGTCGAGGGCGCCGTGCACATCGACACGCTGGCCGGGGTCGGTGCGGCCGACCTCACGACGATCGTCTCGAGCCTGCGGTCTCCTCGCTGAGGCGCGCGAGCGTCAGCAGCTGACGCCGCATCATCACGAGGTCGCCCCACGCGAGGGCGGCCGACCGTGCGCGGCCGGAGCGTGACCCGGCGCGGGGGAGCGCGATGTCGCCGCGCAGGGTGGTGCGCGCCTCCGGCCCGCCCGGCAGCGGGACGGTCTGGTAGACGAGCGGCAGCCTCCCGAAGAGGCGTATGCCGGCCGGCGCGGTGATCTCGAGGGTGACCAGCTCGTCGGGCACCCAGTCGACGAGGGTGAAGATCGTCGCGAAGCGCTGTCCGACCGCGAGGGACTCGAGGCCCGGTGTCAGGGTGCGGGGGCTCCGGCGCCCGAGGTTGTCGACGAGGTCGTAGCTGTACGGCGCGACGCGCAGCTGGCAGAGCCATCGGAAGACGACCGCGGGCTCGGCGCGGACCGTCACCGCGCGGCTGACGACCGGACCGGCATGGCCGACCAGACGGTTGGGAAGGCTCGATGCACCGAACTCGCCCCAGCGCCAAGGGAGCCCGTCCAGTTCCGTCGAGCCGGCCGCTTGCCATGAGCTCACCGGCGGCCCTTGCGCTTGGGGCCACCGCCGCGCGTCGCGCCCTTGCGCCCGGTCTGTTGACCGCGCCGGGACCCGGCGCCGTGCGCACGGGAGCCGGCCGAGGTCCTGGCGCCCTTGGCGGGCTTCGAGGTCTTGGAGGAGCTGGCGTTGCCGCGCTGCTCGGCCGGCCCGTCCGCGCCGGACGGCGACGTCGGGTCCGACCCGCCGCCACGCGTGCTGCGCTCGGTCCGGCCCCGGACGATGCCGATGAAGTCCTCGATGCGGGGGTCGTCGTCGTCGACCCTCCACGCAAGGCCGACCCGTGAGGGCGCGACGCCGGTGACGGGCCGGTGGACGACGTCCTTGCGGTGGTGCAGTCGCGCGACCGACATCGGCACGACGACGATGCCAGAGCCCGTCGCCACGACGGACACCGCCTGCTTCGTCGTCATGGGTGGCATGGCGGCAGCCCGGTCCCGCACCTCCGACGTGGCGACCGCCACCCACTCGGGCACGAGTGCGGGGTCCTGGATGAGGACCTCTTCGCCGAGGTCGGCGACGTCGACCTCGTCGAACGCCGCGATGACGTGCTCCTTGGCCACGACGACGACGGGGACCTCCTCGTAGAGGGGGATGACGTGCAGACCGTCGCGGTCGACCGGCAGCCTCAGGAGCGCCATCGAGGACGTGCCGTCGCGCAGGTGGGCCAGGGCGTCGGCGTCCTCGACGGGGGCGGCCTGAAGGGGAGAGTCCGGCAGGCGCTGGCTCCACACACGCAGCCACTTGTCGGGCGTCACGCCGGGCACGAACTCGACGTGGAACGGATCCGTCATGGTGGGCCTTCGCGGTCGGGACAGGTCCCTCCGAGGCTAGTCCACCGCGTCGGCGCCACCGGACCGCCGGAGCGGACACGGCTGGTCGCTCCGCTGCCTGACGTGCGGGCCGGCGTGGTCGGGTGACGCCCTAGGCTGGACCCATGCCCACGCCGAAGCCGCAGACCATGAAACCCCAGACGGCCGCGAAGAAGCTCGGCGTCCTGTTGTCCGAGACCCCTGCGGAGTTCCAGGAGGGCGTCGTCAGCCGCACCGAGCTCAACGCGCTGCAGGCCGAGCCGCCGGAGTGGCTGGCCACCCTGCGCCGGAACGGGCCCCACACCCGGCAGGAGACGGCCCGGCGGCTCGGCATCTCCAACTCGGGACTGGCCCGCGGTGGAGTCGGAGAGCACCTGACGACCGACGAGATCAAGGCCGTCCTCGACGAGATGCCCGACTGGCTCGTCGCCGAGCGCGACACCTTCGCGCAGGTCCGCGCCGAGGACCTTCGCCTCAAGGCCAGAGACGCCGGACGGGCCTGACCCCGTGGGCGAGACCGTCCGGACGTTCCGCACCACCCTCGAGGCGACAGGCGGCAACAACGTGGGCATCGTCGTCCCCGACGAGGTCGTCGCGGCCTTCGCCCGGGGCAAGCGGGTGCCCGTCTCCGTGACGGTGGACGGCGGCTACACCTACCGGACGTCGATCGCCTCCATGGGCGGCCGGTTCCTCGTCTCCTTCAACGCCGAGACGCGGGCTGCGACAGGACGCGGGGCCGGTGACGAGGTCGAGGTCCGGCTCGAGGTCGACGACGCACCGCGTGAGGTCGACGTGCCCGATACCCTCCGAGAGGTCCTCGACGCCGACCCCGGTCTGCGGGCCGCCTGGACGGCCCTGTCCGCCGGCAACCAGAAGGCGCATGCGCTCTCGGTGTCCTCGGCCAGGACCGACGAGACCCGCGAGCGACGACTCTCCCAGGTGGTCGAGGCCCTCCGCGACGGCGCCGGGAGACGCTAGGCCAGCTCGTCGCGGCGGCGGGTCAGGTAGGCCGACTCGGCCGTGTTCCCGGCCAGCGAGGCCGCCTGTCGGTACGCCTCGCGCGCCTCCTCGTCGCGGCCCGAGCGGCGCAACAGGTCGGCCCGGACCGCGTGGAACGCGTGGTAGCCGGCCAACGCGTCCGAGAGACGGTCGACGACGGCCAGCGCCACCTCCGGCCCGTCGAGCTCGGCGAGGGCGACGGCCCGGTTGAGGGCCACGATCGGTGAGGGGTCGAGGAGGTGGAGCTGGTCGTAGAGGGCGACGACCTGTGACCAGTCCGTGTCACGCATCCCGCGGGCCGAGGTGTGGACGGCGTTGATGGCGGCCATGACCTGGTAGCGACCCGGTGCCGCCCCTGAGTCGAGGCGCTCGCGCACGAGACGGTGGCCCTCGGCGACGAGTGCGCGGTCCCAGGCTCCGCGGTCCTGCTCGTCGAGGGGGACCAGCTCACCGGCCGGTGAGACCCGGGCCTCCCGGCGGGCCTCGGTGAGCAGCATCAGGGCGAGCAGCCCGGCCACCTCGCCGTCGTCGGGCAGCAGGTCCCGGACCATCCGGGTGAGCCGGATCGCCTCGCCGGTGAGGTCCTGGCGGACCGGGTCGGTGTCCGCACCGGAGGCGAGGTAGCCCTCGTTGAAGACGAGGAAGAGCACGGCGAGCACGCCGGAGACCCGCGCCGGCAGGTCCTCCGCGGTCGGCACGCGGTACGGGATACGGGCCGCGGCGATCTTGGCCTTGGCCCGGGTCAGGCGCCGAGCCATCGCGGACTCCTGCACGAGGAAGGCCCGGGAGATCTCGGGCACGGTCAGGCCCCCGACCATCCGCAGCGTCAGGGCGACGCGGGCCTCCATCGCCAGCGCGGGGTGAGCGCAGGTGAAGACGAGACGGAGCCGGTCGTCGTCGATGGCGCCGAGCGGCTCGGAGCCGAGGTCGTCGTGCACCATCGCAGCCTCCTGGTGCTTGTGGTCCCGCTTGCGCTCGCGCCGCAGCCGGTCGATCGCCTTGCGGGCGGCCGTCGTCGTCAGCCACGCACCGGGGTTGGGGGGTATGCCGTCGGCGGGCCACCGCTCGACGGCGGTCGCGAACGCCTCGGCCGCGGCGTCCTCGGCGAGGTCGAGGTCACCGAAGCGGCGGGTCAGGGTGGCGACGAGCCGGGCCCACTCGTCGTGGTGGACCCGGGTGATCGCCTCACGGACGTCGACCCGGCTCACAGGAAGGGCCGCACCTCGATCTTGCGGTTGCAGGCCCTGGATCCCTCGGCCGCCAGCCGGAGCGCGACGTCGAGGTCCGGCGCCTCGAGGATCCAGAAGCCGGCGAGGTACTCCTTCGACTCGAGGAAGGGCCCGTCGGTGAAGACGGCCTCGCTGCCGCGGTTGTCGACGACCGTCGCCGGGTCGGGGGAGCCGAGGCCGCCGGCGAAGACCCAGTAGCCCTCGGACCGGAGCCGGTCGTTGAAGGCATCGATGGCGGCCTCCTCGGTGGCGGTCTCCGGGCCGGTGCCGTCGTCGATGACGGATACGAGGTACTGCATGTCGGACCATCTCCTGTGACTCGGGCCGCCCGTGCGGGCCGCCTCTCACCTGCGCAACGAACACCCCGGGCCGGATCGGACACCGCGCGCCACCGATTCTCGTCGACCTCGGGTGTCGGTGCTCGACGTGGAGCTCAGCGGTGCTGCGCCGTCCAGGCGCCGGCGCTCGCAGCCTCGGCGATGAGGTCGGCGACCTCGGCATGGTTCTCGCGGACCAGCCCCGTCGTCACGCGGACGTGCCCCTCGGGTCCGGCGACGTGCTCGACGGAGAACGGTGACCCCGGCGTGACCGCGATGCCCTGGCTCGCGAGCCGCAGCACCGCCGCCGCCTCGTCCCGCACCGGCACCCAGATGTTGAGCCCGTCGGTGCCGGGCACCTCGATGCCGTGCTCCGCGAGACGGCGGACGACGAGCTCCCGGCGGCGGGCGTACTCGGCGCCGGCCGACGCGATCCCGCGGGCGCAGCCCTCGTCGCGCAGCAGTCCGGCCAGGACCCGCTGGAGCAGCCGGCTCGTCCAGCCCTGTCCGATGGCCCGTGCGTGCCGCACCGGGGCGAGCAGCGCGTCCGGGCCGCTCAGGGCGGCGATCCGCAGGTCCGGCCCGTGCGACTTGCTGAAGCTGCGGACGTGCAGCACCTGGTCGGGGATCCACCGACCGAGGCTGGTCGCGGCCGACGTCGAGATCGGGCCGCTCGAGTCGTCCTCGATGACGATGCAGTCGCGTCCCTCGAGCAGCGCGGCCAGACGTCGCGCGCGGGTGGGCGACATCGACACGCCGGTCGGGTTCTGTCCACGGGGCTGGATGACGACCGCGGCGGGTCGGCGGGGCAGGAGCGCCTCGACGGTGTCGAGGTCGAGCCCGGTCTCGTCGAGCGGCACGCCGACGACGGCGACGCCGCGGTCCTCGAGCAGGTCGAGCAGGGGAGGGAAGCCCGGGTTCTCGACGATCACGAGGTCTCCCGGACGCAGCAGGGCGCGGGTGACGAGGTCGAGCGCGTCCATGGCGCCGTCGACGACGAGGAGGTCGTCGGCGGCATACGGCCAGTCGCGGGTCAGCTCGTCCCGCAGCTCGTCGAGCACGGGGTCGTCGAGGTAGCTGCTCGGCGTCGTCGGGTCGGTCAGCGCGGACAGCACCGGGACGAGGGCGGGCAGCAGGGCACTGTCCGGGATGCCGGTCGACAGGTCGAGGCTCACCGGCGACTCGTGCCGCAAGGCCCTCGTGTAGCGCTCCCCGCCGCGAGCGGTGGGGGCGACCGTCGTGCCCCGGCGGCCGTCCGAGCGGATGGTGCCCGAGCGGGCGAGCAGCTGCCAGGCGGCGCTCACCGTCGTCGGGGACATCATCAGCTCCTCGGCCACGCGACGGATCGGCGGCAGCTGGTCACCGGGGACCAGCGTGGCGTCGCGGATCGCCCGGGACACGGCCTGGGCGAGGCCCTTGGCGGTGGGGGCGTCGAGGCGCTCCTCGATGGAGGAGATGAGGGCGCGCATGTTCGTAACATAGCAATCAATGCTTTGTATGGGGTGCAACTGGAACGTAGCGTGAGGAGCATGACGACCCCCACCGTGACGTCCATCGACCACTGGATCTCGGGCGCCCTCGTGCCCGGCACCTCCGGCCGCACCGCGCCCGTCCACGACCCCGCCACGGGGCGCCAGACCGGTGAGGTCGCGCTCGCGTCCGCCGCCGAGGTCGACGCGGCGGTCAAGACCGCCGTCGCCGCCGGGCGCGACTGGCGCACGAGCTCGCTGTCGCGGAGGGCCGCCGTGCTCTTCGCCTTCCGCGAGCTGCTGCACACGCGTACCGACGAGCTCGCCGCGATCGTCACCGCCGAGCACGGCAAGGTCCTGTCCGACGCGGTGGGCGAGATCGCCCGTGGCCTCGAGAACGTCGAGTTCGCCACCGGTGTGCCCCACCTGCTCAAGGGCGGGTTCTCCGAACAGGCGGCCAGCGGTGTCGACGTCTACAGCATCCGCCAGCCCCTCGGCGTCGTCGCCGGCGTCACGCCCTTCAACTTCCCCGTCATGGTGCCGCTGTGGATGTGCGCCAACGCCATCGCCTGCGGCAACAGCTTCGTGCTCAAGCCCAGCGAGAAGGACCCGTCGGCTGCCCTCTTCCTCGCCCGGCTGTGGAAGGAGGCCGGCCTGCCCGACGGTGTCTTCACCGTCGTGCACGGCGACAAGGAGGCCGTCGACGCGCTCCTCGACCACGACGAGATCGCGGCCGTCAGCTTCGTCGGCTCGACCCCCATCGCGAAGTACATCTACGAGCGCGGCACCGCCAACGGCAAGCGTGTCCAGGCCCTCGGCGGCGCGAAGAACCACGCCCTCGTGCTGCCCGACGCCGACATCGACATGGCCGCCGACGCCATCGTCTCCGCCGCGTACGGCGCCGCGGGTGAGCGGTGCATGGCCCTGTCGGTCGCGGTCGCCGTCGGTGACGTCGGCGACGAGCTCGTCTCCGCGATCTCCACCCGCCTGCCGAAGCTCACCGTCGGCCCCGGCTCGGCGGAGGGCACCGACATGGGTCCCCTCATCACGCGCGAGCACCGCGACAAGGTCGCCGGCTACGTCGCGGCCGGAGCGGAGGCCGGCGCCACCGTCGTCGTCGACGGGCGCGAGCAGGACGTGCCCGAGGAAGGCTTCTTCCTCGGCATGACCCTGCTCGACGACGTGACGCCCGACATGACCGTCTACCGGGACGAGATCTTCGGCCCCGTCCTGTCGGTCGTGCGCGTCGCGACCTACGACGAGGGCCTGGCCCTCATCAACCGCAACCAGTACGCCAACGGCACCGCGATCTTCACCCGCGACGGTGGCGCAGCACGCCGGTTCCAGAACGAGGTCGAGGTCGGCATGGTCGGCATCAACGTGCCGATCCCCGTGCCCGTCGCCTACTACTCCTTCGGCGGCTGGAAGGACTCGCTCTTCGGCGACACCCACATGTACGGCCCCGAGGGCATCAACTTCTACACGCGCGGCAAGGTCGTGACGCAGCGGTGGCCCGACCCGGCCACCTCGACCGTCGACCTCGGCTTCCCGCGCACCCGCTGAGAGAGAAGGACCCACCCATGACCGACCTCGACCAGCGCACCGTGATCGCAGACCTCCTCGACGGGATGACGGAGCAGCAGGTGCGCACCCTCGACCGTGACCACGTCTTCCACTCGTGGTCGGCCCAGGGGCTCATCGACCCGCTGCCCATCGCCCGGGCCCAGGGCTCCTACTTCTGGGACTACGACGACACGCGCTACCTCGACTTCAGCAGCCAGCTCGTCAACGTCAACATCGGCTACAACCACCCGAAGGTCGTCGCCGCGATCCAGGAGCAGGCCGCGCGGCTCGCGACGATCGCGCCGTCGTTCGCCAACGACGCGCGCAGCGAGGCGGCCCGGCTCATCACCGAGGTCGCTCCCGAGGGGCTCTCCGCCGTCTTCTTCACCAACGGCGGGGCGGAGGCCAACGAGAACGCCATCCGCATGGCCCGCCTGCACACCGGCCGGCACAAGGTGCTCGCGACCTACCGCAGCTACCACGGCGCCACCGGTGGCTCGATCACCCTGACCGGCGACCCGCGCCGCTGGCCCTCGGAGCCCGGCCTGTCGGGGATCGTCCACTTCTGGGGGCCCTACACCTACCGCTCAGCCTTCCACTCCGAGTCCGAGGAGCAGGAGCGAGACCGCGCGCTCGCGCACCTGCGCGACACGATCATGGTCGAGGGCGGCCACACGATCGCGGCGATCATCCTCGAGACGGTGGTCGGCACCAACGGCATCCTCGTCCCGCCGGACGGCTACCTCCAGGGCGTCCGTGACCTCTGCGACGAGCACGGCATCATGCTCATCGCCGACGAGGTCATGGCCGGCTTCGGTCGGTGCGGCGAGTGGTTCGCCGTCGACCACTGGGGCATCCGCCCCGACCTCATCACCTTCGCCAAGGGCGTCAACTCCGGCTACGTCCCTCTCGGGGGCGTCGTCATCTCCGACGAGATCCGGGGGACCTTCGACCAGCGCGCCTTCCCGGGCGGACTGACCTACTCCGGTCACCCGCTCGCCTGCGCCTCGGCCGTCGCCTCGATCAACGCGTTCCGTGAGGAGGGCATCATCGAGAACGCGCGGAGCCTCGGCACCGACGTCATCGGGCCGCGCCTGCGCGAGATCGCGGCGAAGCACCCCAGCGTCGGCGACGTGCGCGGACTGGGCGTCTTCTGGGCCGTCGAGCTCGTGCGTGACCGCGAGACGCGTGAGCCGCTCGTGCCCTACAACGCGGCGGGTGAGGCGGCCGCTCCGATGGCGGCCTTCGCGGCAGCGTGCAAGGAGCGCGGGCTGTGGCCGTTCACCCACTTCAACCGCACCCACGTCGTGCCCCCGTGCACGACGACCCCGGCCGAGGTCGAGGAGGGCCTGGCGGTGCTCGACGAGGCGCTCGACGTCGCCGACGAGTTCACCGTCTGAGGCGCGTCCGACCTCCGCCCGACACGAAGGGCGCACGTATGCCGTCGGGCGCCCGGCGGCATACGCCCTCGGTCGTCGGTGGGTCAGGCGTCGAGCTCGACGAGCCCCGTGACGGTGGGGTCGACGGCTCGCTGGGCAGCGTCGTCGGGCAGCGGCGGGGGAGTGCCGCCCCAGGCCGGGCACAGCGCGCGGTGGTCGCACCAGTCGCACAGCCGGCTGGGGCTGGGGCGCCAGTCGCCCGTCGTCGCCGCGCGCTCGATGGCCTGCCAGAGCGCCTTGACCTTGCGCTCGGTGCCGAGCAGGTCCTGCTCGTCGGGCTCGTAGGCGACGATCTCGCCGTTGCCGAGATAGACGAGCTGGAGCCGCTTGGGGATGACGCCGCGCTGGCGCCAGAGCACGAGCGCGTAGAACTTCATCTGGAAGAGCGCCTTGGCCTCGAAGTGCTCGGAGGGTGACCGGCCCGTCTTGTAGTCGACGACGCGCATCGCGCCGCCCGGGGCCACGTCGAGCCGGTCGACGTAGCCGCGCAGGACGAGCCCGTCGACCTCGGTCTCGACGTAGAGCTCGCGCTCGGCCGGCTCGAGTCGCGTCGGGTCCTCGAGACCGAACCACGTCTGGAGCAACGTCGCCGCCCCGGCGAACCACTCGTCGGTGCGGCCGTCGTGCTCGGCGAGCAGGTCGAGCATCGCCGGCTCCTCCTCCGCGAGCCGCTCCCACTCCTGGGGGACGAGCCCGACCGCGGCGTCGATGGTGCGCTCGGGCGCGGGAAGGTCGAAGAGCCGCTCGAGGACGGCGTGCACGAGCGTGCCCCGGGCCGTCGCCTGCGTGGGCGGCGACGGGAGCTTGTCGATGACCCGGAAGCGGTAGAGCATCGGGCACGACATGAAGTCGGAGGCCCGACTCGGGGACAGCGCTGCAACCATGGGGCGACTGTATGCCGCGGGGCCGACACCGCACGGCCGGCACCCACAGCCCGCGCACGGGACCGGCACAGGGGAGCGGGTCGCGCAGGGCATAGGGTCGAGCCCATGAGCACTCCCGCCCGCCCGGACGCGTCCCACGGGTGGCGGATCGGCAGCCTCGCCGGGATCCCGGTCTACCTCGGTCGGTCCTGGCCGATCATCGCCGTGCTCATCGTCGTCGTCTTCGGGCCCAACCTGTCGAGGTCCGACCGCGGCGCCGCCTACGGCTACCTGCTCGCCTCGGCCTACGCCCTCCTGCTGCTCGTCTCGGTGCTCGTGCACGAGGCGGCCCACGCCTTCGCCGCGCGGTGGCGGGGGCACCCGGTCAACCGGATCGTCGCCGACGTCTGGGGCGGCCACACCGTCTACGACGCGACCCGCACGTCGCCGAGCACGACCGCCATCGTCGCCGTGGTCGGGCCGCTGTCCAACCTCGCGCTCGCCGCGGTCGTCTGGTGCCTCCGTGCCCTGACGACGAACGAGACCGCGCTGACGCTGCTCGGCATCGTCGCCTTCGCCAACGTCCTCGTCGGCGTCTTCAACCTCCTGCCGGGCCTGCCCCTCGACGGCGGCCAGATCGTCAGCGCCCTCGTCTGGCGCGCCACGGGCAGCAAGGGTCGCGGCCTCGTCACGGCCGGCTGGCTGGGACGCGTCGTCTCGGTGCTGACCGTCGCGTGGTTCGCCCTGCGCCCGCTCGCCGAGGGGCGGGCGCCCGACATCTTCGACCTCGTCTGGCCGTTCGCCATCGCCTTCTTCCTCTGGCAGGGCGCGACGGGAGCCGTCCGGGCCGGTCACATCCACGAGGCGACCGCCGGCCGCGCGACCGACGTGCTCGAGCCGTTGTCCCTCGTCGCGGGCACGGCCACCGTGTCCGAGGTCGAGACCGCGGTGGCTGCAGGCGCATGGGTGGCGGCGGCCGACCCGACCGGGTGGCCGCTCGGCGTCGTCGACGCCGAGTCGGCGGCCGGAGTGCCGGCCGACAGCCGGACGCGGACGGCCATCGCGTCCGTCACGCTGGCCCAGCCCGCGTCGTGGGTCGTGGCGCTGCCCGACGACGCCGTGCTCACCGACCTCATCCGCGTCATGAGCGAGCGCGAGCTCTCGCTGGCCGTCGTCGTCGACGAGGCGACCCGCGACATCCGCGGCCTGGCGAGCGCCGAGCGGATCAACGCCGTGGTCGGGGCCGAGCTGGCGCGCCGCGGTCGTCGCTGACCCGCCTCCACCGAGTCGGGCCAGGCCGCCAGGGCCCCTGACGGCGTGTGCCGTGCGGCGCAGGCCCCCGCGTCCGTCACCTCAGCGCCCCGTGTCGGTTCGTCGTGTCCACACCCCCTCGACGGCTCGGTCCGTCGTCCACAGGCGCTCCCACCGCGGCAGCAGGACGGCCACGATCCCGTCACGGTTGGTCCAGGGCCCGACGGGCGGGCCGGAGGGAGACACCATGAGGACGAGCCGCAGCGAGACGACGACTGCGGGCGGGGCAGCACCTCGGTCCTCTCCGCGCCCGGGCCGCCAGGCGAAAGGCGGCGGACCGGTCGGCAGCGCGTCGGTGCCGGGCCGCAACGAGGTGGTCCTGAGCGGGCGCCTGGGGTCCGAGGCGGAGGAGCGTGAGCTCCCGAGCGGTGACCGCATCGCGACGTTGCGCGTCGTCGTCCCACGCCCTCCGCTGCCCGGGCGACGCCGCGCAGGCGCCGACGAGCCGAGGCGGGCGACGGTCGACACCATCGACGTCGTGTGCTGGACGGCCGTGACGAGACGGCGCGCGCTGCGTCTTCGCGCGGGCGACCTCGTCGAGGTCGAGGGTGCCCTGCGGCGACGGTTCTTCGGTGGGCCGGCCGGTCGCCAGAGCCGCTACGAGGTCGAGGCGGCGGCGCTCCGGAAGGTGTCCGGAGGAGGCCTCGCCGGCACCTAGACTGTGCTCCCATGACCGCTCCCACGACCGACGCCGAGCAGCCCGACGCCGAGCACTCCGAGCGCTCCGGGCCTGACACCGGGCACGCCGGGACCCGCGACGAGTCGGGCACCAGCGCCGTCCCCAGCGACGGCCCCAGCGCCGGCCGCAGCGCCGACACGGAGCGGTCCCACGTCGCCGGCGCGCACGACCGTCGTGGCGTCTTCGAGGTGGGGGAGCGCATCCAGCTGACCGACCCCAAGGGACGTCTGCACACCATCACGCTCGAGCCCGGGCGCGAGTTCCACACGCACCGTGGCTTCCTGCGCCACGACGACCTCATCGGCTCCCACGACGGCTCCGTCGTGACGAACACCGCCGGCGTCGAGTACCTCGCGCTCCGGCCGCTGCTCAGCGACTACGTCATGTCGATGCCGCGAGGCGCCGCGGTCGTCTACCCCAAGGACTCCGGCCAGATCGTCCAGATGGCCGACATCTTCCCCGGCGCGACGGTCGTCGAGGCCGGCGTCGGCAGCGGTGCGCTGTCGATGTCCCTGCTGCGCGCCATCGGCGAGCGCGGACGCCTGCTGTCGTTCGAGCGTCGCGAGGACTTCGCCGAGATCGCCCGTGGCAACGGACGGGCGTTCTTAGGCGGAGACCACCCGGCCTGGACCGTCACCGTCGGTGACCTCGTCGAGTCCCTGCCGTCCGTCGCCGAGGCCGGCACCGTCGACCGGGTCGTGCTCGACATGCTCGCGCCCTGGGAGTGCCTCGACGCCGTCTCCGACGCACTCATCCCCGGTGGCGTGCTCATCTGCTACGTCGCCACGACGACCCAACTGAGCCGGGTGGCCGAGGGCATCCGGGCCCACGGCGGGTTCACCGAGCCGTCCGCCTGGGAGTCGCTCGTGCGTGGCTGGCACCTCGAGGGCCTCGCCGTGCGTCCGCAGCACCGCATGCACGGGCACACCGGCTTCCTCATCACGACGCGGCGGCTCGCGCCGGGAGTCGTCCCGCCGGAGCGCAAGCGCCGTCCGGCCAAGGGCGCCTACGGCGACGCGGGCGACGCGGCCGCGACGGGCGTCGACGCCTCGGACGACGCTGCGGGTGCCGCCGCGCCGGTCGCCGGTTCGACCGCCTCGACGGACATCCCGGCGGACGCGTGGACGCCCGAGGCGCTCGGCGAGCGCGTCAAGAGCGACAAGACGATCCGACGCCTGCGCCGATCACTGGCTGAAACGTCCGACGACATCGGCTGACACGGGGTTAGGGTCGAATCGTCACTATGTGCGAGTGACGGATTGAGGAGGCCGAGATGTCTGATGACGTCCGCAACCCAGACCCCGAAGGTGCCGCCGGCGCCGGAGTCCCCGGAGCGGGGGACCGCGAGCTCGCAGCCCTGCGCGCCGAGGTCGAGTCGCTGCGCGAGGTGGCGCGACACTCGCCCCAGCGCACACGTGAGCTCGAGGCGAGGCTGGCCCACGTCCAGACGAGCCTGTCGACGCTCTCGTCCCAGAACGAGCGCCTCGTGCGCACGCTCAAGGACGCCCGCGAGCAGATCGTCACCCTGAAGAAGGAGGTCGACCGTCTCGCGCAGCCACCAAGCACCTACGGCCTCGTCATCGACCCGCCCGAGGACGGCTCGATCGACATCATCACCGGTGGTCGCAAGATGCGCGTCGCGGTCAGCCCCTCCGTCGACCAGCAGGAGCTGGGCCTCGGCCGTGAGGTCATGCTCAACGAGGCCCTCAACGTCGTCTCGGTCCACGGCTACGAGCGCGTGGGCGAGGTCGTGACGGTCAAGGAGCGCCTCGACGACGACCGCGTCGTCGTCGTCACCCACGGCGACGAGGAGCGCGTGTGCCGCATCGCGACGCCCCTGCTCGGTGAGCACTTCCGGGTCGGCGACTCGCTCACGCTCGACCCGAGGTCCAACTTCGTCCACGAGGTCGTGCCCAAGCTCGAGGTCGAGGAGCTCGTCCTCGAGGAGGTGCCCGACGTCGAGTACGAGGACATCGGTGGCCTCGCCGGCCAGATCGAGCAGATCCGCGACGCCGTCGAGCTGCCCTTCCTGCACCCCGAGCTCTACAAGGAGCACGCGCTCAAGCCGCCGAAGGGCGTGCTGCTCTACGGCCCTCCCGGCTGCGGCAAGACGCTCATCGCCAAGGCGGTCGCCGCCTCCCTCGCCCGCCAGGTCGCCGCGCGCACCGGCAAGCAGACGGAGAAGAGCTACTTCCTCAACATCAAGGGCCCCGAGCTGCTCAACAAGTACGTCGGCGAGACCGAGCGGCACATCCGGCTCATCTTCCAGAGGGCCCGCGAGAAGGCCTCCGACGGCACGCCCGTCGTCGTCTTCTTCGACGAGATGGACTCGCTGTTCCGCACCCGCGGCTCGGGCGTCTCGAGCGACGTCGAGACGACGATCGTGCCGCAGCTGCTCGCCGAGATCGACGGCGTCGAGCGCCTCGACAACGTCATCGTCATCGGTGCCTCCAACCGCGAGGACATGATCGACCCTGCGATCCTCCGGCCGGGTCGCCTCGACGCGAAGATCAAGATCGAGCGTCCCGACGCCGAGAGCGCGCGCGACATCTTCAGCAAGTACCTCACCGAGTCGCTGCCGCTCCACGAGCACGACCTCGCCGTCAACGGCGGTGACCGGGACGCGACCGTCGAGGCGATGATCACGGCCGCGGTCGAGCGGATGTACTCCGAGATGGAGGAGAACCGCTTCCTCGAGGTGACCTACCAGGGCGGCGACAAGGAGATCCTCTACTTCAAGGACTTCAACTCGGGCGCGATGATCCAGAACATCGTCGACCGGGCCAAGAAGCTCGCGATCAAGGACTTCCTCACGACCGGCCAGAAGGGCATCCGCGTCGAGCACCTGCTCAACAGCTGCGTCGACGAGTTCAAGGAGAACGAGGACCTGCCCAACACGACCAACCCCGACGACTGGGCGCGGATCAGCGGCAAGAAGGGCGAGCGGATCGTCTACATCCGCACGCTGCTCAAGGGCAAGGACGGCACCGAGCCGGGCCGCTCCATCGCGACGGCCAACACCGGCCAGTACCTCTGAGTCCTCGGCCAACGCCCTGGCAGCCTCGTCACGAGACACACCGTCCGCAACACACCGAGCAGGTCACGACCCACCGGGATCGGATCACGGTGGGTTGTGACCTGCTCGGTGTGTCGGCGGGGCTGGCGTGTGCCGGGTGGCGCGGCGGGCGGCGTACGTCCCGAGGGCACGCCATCCCAGCAGGAAGAGCGCGAGCACGACCGAGGCGACGACGACGAAGCTGAGCGCCGTGCCCGACCCGACCGCGCGACGCAGCAGCATGCCGACGAGGACGGTCGCGAACCACACGGTGATGCCCGGCCCGACGTCGAGGGGCCACGCGCGACGCCGGACCCGCACGACGAGCCAGCCCAGGCCGGTCCCGACGAGGAAGGGCCACGCCGTGGCGAGGACACCGACCACCGGACTCGACTCCTCGTGGCTCGCCCGACCGACGGCGGCGAAGACGAGGACGAGCGCGACGTCGAGGAGCAGCGCGACCGCGGGGCGGCGCCACCAGGCGGGCCGGCTCATGAAGGCGTGTCGAAGGGGAGCTTGGCCTGCGGCGGCGCGTGGGTCGGGTCGACGCCCTCGAAGAGCGAACTCACCGAGCGACCGTGGTGGATCCGGCTGATCGCCTCGGCGAAGAGGGCCGACACCGACCGCACCTTGAGCTCGGGCCAGCCGTCCGGCGCGGGGACCGTGTCGGTGGTGACGACCTCGGTGACGAAGGGGTGGTCGCGCAGCCGCTCGACCGCCTTGCCGGCGAAGAGTCCGTGGGTGCAGACGATCGCCGCCTCGGTCGCGCCGGCGTCCTTGAGGCGGTCCATGAGCTCGAGCATCGAGCCGCCGGTCGCGATCTCGTCGTCGAGGATGATGGCCCGGCGACCGGACACGTCGCCGACGATCGAGTCGATGACGACGCGGTCGTCGGCCACCCGCTGCTTCGAGCCGGCCGCCACGGGCAGCGCGAGGAGGCGGGCGAACTGGGTCGCGACCTTGGCGTTGCCGAGGTCGGGGCTGACGACGATCGAGTTGGTCAGGTCGTTGTCGCGGAAGTGGTCGGCGAGCACCCCGATGGCCGTCAGGTGGTCGACGGGTGTCGAGAAGAAGCCGTGCACCTGGGGAGCGTGGAGGGCCATCGTCAGCACGCGGTGGCAGCCGGCCGTCGAGATCATGTCGGCCACGAGCCGCCCACCGAGGGAGATGCGCGAGGCGTCCTTCTTGTCGGAGCGGGCGTAGGCGTAGTGCGGCATGACCGCGGTGATCTGCGCCGCCGACGCGCCGCGTGCCGCGTCGATCATGAGGAGCAGCTCCATGAGGTGCTCCTGCGTCGGGGGCACGAGCGGCTGAACGATGTAGACGTCGCGCTGGCGGCAGTTGGCGAGCAGCTGCGCCTGCAGGCAGTCGTTGCTGAACCGTTTGATGTCGACGGGGGACCGGGTCACCCCGAGGTGGGAGCAGATCCGGTCGGCCAGGGCGGGGTGCGCCGAGCCGCTGAACACGACGACATCGTTCACTTCGAGACCATCCCTCACGAGACTCGCGTGCGTTCGCAGACTATCCGACCGTTCCCGGTCGCGCGTGCCGGGCGACCCACTGGGCGAGCTCCGCACGGGCGGCGCCGCCGACCCGGGTGGCCCCGGGGAAGCTCATGAAGCCGTGCGGGACACGAGGGTAGTTGGTGTGCCGGACCTCGACCCCGGCCTCGCGCAGCGCCTCGGCGTAGGCCGTGCCCTCGTCGCGGAGCGGGTCGAGGTCGGCCGTCTGCACGAGCGTCGGGGGCAGCCCGCTCAGGTCGTCGGCGTGCAGCGGTGAGACGAGCGGGTCGAGCGGGTCGAGGGCGTCGTCGCCGTCCCCGAGGTAGTGGGCGAGGAACGCGTCCATGTCGCTGCGGGTGAGGATCGGTGCCGCCGCGTGCTGGGCCACGGAGGGCGAGCTCATCGTCGCGTCGACGGCCGGGTAGACGAGCGCCTCGTAGGCCACGTCGGCGCCACCCTCGGCACGGAGCACCTGTGCGGCCACGGCCGCGAGGTTGCCGCCGGCCGAGTCACCGGCGAGGCCGAGACCCGTGTGGCGGATGCGGTCGCCGGACGCGTCGGACGCGGCCCAGCGGGCGGCGTCGACACAGTCGTGGGCGGCCTGCGGGGCGCGGTGCTCCGGCGCGAGGCGGTAGTCGACGTTGAGCACCGCGACCCGGGCGCGGTCGGCGATCCAGGCGCAGATCGGGTCATACCCTCGCGTGTTGCCGAGCACCCAGCCACCCCCGTGGAACCACAGCATCGCGGGCAGGGCCTCGCCGTCGGCGTGTCTCGGACGGTAGGTGCGGACGTCGACGACGTGCCCGTCCCGGGCGGCGAAGCTCGTCTCGCCGATCTCGACGCCGGCCGGGACCGGACCGGTGACCCACGTGAAGGGCACCCGCGCAGGAGCGAACCACGCTCTGCTGCGGGCGATCTCGTCACCGGAGAGCATCCGCGACCCGTCGCGGGTGCGGCTCAGCACGCGGGCGAGCAGCTTGGTGCGCAGGGGCATGTCCCACGAGTCGGTGACCGTCACGGCGTCAGTCTCGCACCGCTTCCTGATGGTCGCCGCACCGGGAGCACGGACGCTCGCACGGCGACGCTGCGGCCATTCGGCCCCCGCCTCAGGCAGGATTGGGACATGCCCGGCGACTCGGAGAGGACGCAGCCCCCCATGGACGGGGCCGTCTCCCGACCCGCCGGGTCATCGGACGACACCACGGGGGAGACCATGCGCCGGACGGCGGAGCACGTGCACGACGAGACCGAGGAGCGTGACGAGCGCGCCGAGGTGACCGAGGGGGAACCGGTCGCCGGTGCCGACGACGGAGGCGTGCCCGGCGCGCAACCGCCGTCCGACGGACGCTCCCGGCCGCAGCTCCCCGACGTCGAGGTGATCGAGCCACCCATCCCGGAGCGGGTACGCCGTCCCGTCGACGGCGTCCGACTGGCCGCGGCCGTCGTCTTCCTCGTGCTCGGCCTCGTCGTGGCCGACGTCGCGTCGGGCACGCGCGGTGCGGTCGAGCAGGACCTCACCGAGGCGACGAGCGGGCTCCCGCGGCTGCTGCTCACGCTGCTCGGCTGGATGAGCGGCCTCGGCGTCCTGCTCCTGCCGATCGGGGTGGGCGCCGACCTGCTCGTCCGTCGCCGCCCGATGCAGCTGATCCAGGCGCTCGGGGCCGCCGTCGTCGGGGGTGTCCTCGTCATCGTCGTGGCCGTGCTCGTGCACTCGGGCAACGGCGGGTTCCTCACCGACGTGCTGACCCGACCCACGGCGACGGGCCGCACCGGTCCGCTCGACATCGTCATCGTCTCGATGGTCGCGCTGCTCACGGTCGCCGACATCTCCGGCCGCAAGTGGATCTCCCCGATCGCCACGGTCGTCGTCATCGCGACGCTCGTCACGACCCTCCTCTCGGGGGCCATGACCCTCGCGGCCCTCGTCTGCTCGCTCCTGCTCGGCTGGATCGTCGGCCTGGCCTTCCGACTCGCCTTCGGCGTGACGTCGACCCGCCCACCGGGGATCGAGGTGGCCGCGGTGCTGGTCTCGGGCGGGGTGCCCCTGACCCGCCTCGAGCTGATCGACGCCAACGACGCCGGCGACCGACGCTACGTGGGGGCCACCCACGACGGGACCCTCGACGTCCACGTCATCGACCGTGACACCTTCGGGCTCGCCTCCGGTCGGCGCCTGCTGCGCGTGCTGCGGCTGCGCAGCGGCTTCACGAGACCGCCCGCGCTGACCCTGCGCTCCGAGATCGAGCACCGCACCCTGATGGGCCTCGCCCTGCACGACGCGGGCATCCGCGCGCCACGGCCGGTCGCCGTGTCCGAGGTCGGCCCCTTCTCGGCGGTCATCGCCTACGACGAGCCGCAGGGCACCCCGCTCACCGAGGTCGACGGTGATCTCGACGACGCCCGGCTCGCCGCGATCTGGCGACTCGCCGCCACGCTGCACCGACGCCGCATCGTGCACCGCCAGCTCGGACCGTCGACGATCCTCATCGACGACCACGGGCGGGTCGCCCTGTCCCGCCTCGGCAGCGGGGACGTCGCCGCCGACGACATCAGCCTGCGCATCGACCTCGCGCAGCTGCTCACGACCGTGGCCCTCGCCGTGGGTCCCGAGCGGACCGTCGACTCGGCCGTTGCGGCCCTCGGCGAGGACGCCGTCCTGCGAGCCGTGCCCGTGCTCCAGCCCGTCGCCCTGAGCCCCGACGCACGCGTGGCGCTGAAGGAGTCCAAGTCGGTCATGGGCGAGCTGCGCGAGCGCCTCGTGGCGCTGCGGCCCAAGGCCGAGGCCGTCGAGCCCGTCCAGCTGCGTCGCATCTCGGCGCGCGGCATCGTCACCCTGATCGGTGGCGGCATCGCCGGCTACCTGCTCCTGACGCAGCTGGCCCAGGTCGACATCGGCCAGGTCGTCAGCACGGCCGACTGGCGCTGGGCCGCCCTGCTGCTGCTCTTCGCGGCCGCGACCTTCGCGGGTGCCTCGGTCGCGCTCGCCGGCGCCGTCCAGATCCACCTCAGGTTCGTCCGGACCTACATGACGCAGCTCGCCGTGGCGTTCAGCGGCCTCGTCGCCCCCGCCGCGGTCGGCAACATCGCGCTCAACACCCGCTACCTGCAGACGTCCGGACTGTCCCCGACGGTCGCGGGCGCCAGCGTCGGCGTCGCGCAGGTCGCTCAGTTCTGCTCGTACTTCGTCCTGCTCGTCATCTCCGGCGTGCTCGCCGGCACCGGCCCCGCGGTCTCGTTCAGCCCGTCGCCGGTGCTCGTGGCGGCGATCCTCGTCGTCGTCATCCTCGCCCTCGGGCTGCTCGCGCTGCCGAAGGTCCGGGCGCTGCTCACCGACCGGGTGCTCCCGCAGGTCAAGTCCGCCGTCCCGCAGGTGCTCGCCGTCCTGCAGCACCCGGCCAAGCTGACCCAGCTGCTCGGCGGGGCGCTCCTGCTCGACATGTCGTTCGTCGCCGCTCTCGTCTGCGCCACGAGGGCGTTCGGTGCCGACGCGCCCGTGGCCGCCATCGCCGTCGTCTATTTCGCGGGTGCCATCGTCGGCTCGGCCGTCCCGACGCCCGGCGGCCTCGGCGGCATCGAGGCCGCGATGTCGTTCGGGCTCATCTCCATCGGCGTCGACAGCGGCACGGCCGTCTCGTCCGTCCTGCTCTACCGGCTCGCGACGTACTGGCTGCCGATCCCGTTCGGGTGGTTCTCGCTCAACCGGCTGCAGAAGGTCGGGGCCATCTAGCCCCGGCCGGACGGCATACGCCATCGGTCACGGCGGGACCGGACGCGGCGCAGCCGGCCCGGACGGTTATCGTCGGGCCATGACGGTGCGGCGGATCATGGGGCTCGAGACCGAGTACGGCATCTCCGTGCCCGGGGACCCGATGGCCAACCCGATGTTCCTCTCGGGCCAGGTCATCAGCGTCTACGCCGCCGCCCAGGGGATCCGGTCCAACCAGTCGAGCTGGGACTACGCCTTCGAGGACCCGCTGCGCGACGCGCGCGGGTGGCAGCTCGACCGGCAGACGGCCGACCCGAGCCAGCTGACCGACGTCGAGGACCCGACGCTCGCCAACGTCGTGCTGACCAACGGTGCCCGCTACTACGTCGACCACGCGCACCCGGAGTACAGCTCGCCCGAGGTGACGCTGCCGCGCGACGCCGTGACGTGGGACCGCGCCGGGGACGCGATCGCGCTCGAGTCGGTGCGCCTGCTCGCCGCGCGTCCCGGGCAGCCGCCGGTCAACCTCTACAAGAACAACGCCGACGGCAAGGGCCAGTCCTACGGCACCCACGAGAACTACCTCATGCCACGGCGCACGGCCTTCCCCGACATCGTGCGGCACCTCATCCCGTTCTTCGTGACGCGGCAGGTCGTCTGCGGTGCGGGACGCGTCGGGATCGGCGTCGACAGCAGGGGAGCGGGCTACCAGATCTCGCAGCGCGCCGACTTCTTCGAGACCGAGGTCGGGCTCGAGACGACGCTGAAGCGCCCGATCATCAACACCCGCGACGAGCCGCACGCCGTGGCCGACCGCTACCGGCGCCTCCACGTCATCATCGGCGACGCCAACCACCTCGACGTCGCCACGCTGCTCAAGACCGGCACGACCTCGCTCGTGCTCGGCATGATCGAGGACGGCCACCTCACCGAGGACTGGTCGGTCCGCCGGCCCGTCGCCGCCCTCCAGGCCGTCTCGCACGACCCGACGCTCACCGCCACCGTCGAGCTCGTCGACGGTCGCACCGTCACCGCCCTCGACCTCCAGTGGATGTACCTCGAGGCCGCCCGCGCCTGGCTCGACCGTCGCGGCGACGACCCGGAAGGGGAGGCGACCGCCGAGGTGATGGGCCTGTGGGAGGAGGTGCTCACCGGCCTCAGGCGCGACGTCATGTCGTGCGCGCCGCTGCTCGACTGGGTCGCCAAGCTGCAGCTGCTCGAGGGCTACCGCGCCCGTGACGGCCTCGCGTGGGACGACCACCGGCTCGCGGCCATCGACATCCAGTGGGCCGACGTGCGCCCCGAGAAGGGGCTCGTGCACCGGCTGCGCGACCGGGGGCTGCTCCGTGACCTCGTCACCCCCGAGGAGGTCAAGGCGGCCCAGACGACACCGCCGGAGGACACCCGCGCATGGTTCCGCGGCGAGTGCGTCCGCCGCTTCACCGGCCAGGTCTTCTCGGCCAGCTGGGACTCCGTCGTCTTCGACGTGCCGGGCCGGGCGAGCCTCCAGCGCGTGCCGATCCTCGAGCCCGAGCGCGGCACCCGGGCGCAGGTCGGCACCCTCCTCGAGCAGAGCGCCGACGTGGGCGAGCTGCTCCGCGGCCTGGCCACGCCCGAGTAGGCGACACCACGGCCTACCGAGCCCGGAGCACCCCCGCGTCGACGAGGGCCGCGACGGCACGGTCGACGAGACCCTCCGCGTCCGGGTGCGGTCCGTGCTCGCGCAGGGCCGCCGCGAGGAGGTCCTCGCGCCCGGCCCCGCCGGCCGCGGCGTCCCACAGCGTGAGCCCCAGCGGGCCGAGCCGGACCGGGTCGGCCCCGACGAGCAGGACCGCACCGTCCTGCGTGCGTATGCCGTCCGCCACCCGGGCGCGCACGTAGCCCTCGCGTGGCCGCCCGGGTGCACCGGCGGGCATACGCGCTCCGGTGCCCGTGCGCACGTCGTCGAGCACGGAGGGGGCCGCGGGGGGTGCCTCGAGCAACGCGTGGAGGAGCGGCTCGAGGTCCCCGGCCTCCGCGTAGTGCGCGACATGGACCCCGGCGCCGTCGGCCGCCAGCCGCGCGAGGCGCAGGAGGGGTCGGGGCAGGCGGGTCAGGGCACTCGTGTGACCGACGAGGTGCATGACGGCGTCGAGGACGTCGAGCCGCTCCAGGCGCGCGGGACCCGCCTGCGTGGCGTCCCGGTCGAGCAGCACCACCGCACGCAGCCGCAGCCCGTGGGGGCACGGCTCGAGCCCGAGCTCGTCCGGACCGACGTGGACCTTGTCGTCGGCGACGTCGGGATTCACGACGACCGAGAGGGGTTTCGGGAACGGCAGCACCGTGCCGTCCGCGAGGACCGCCACGGTCTCGTCCGTGACGTAGCCGAACCCCTTGCGGGCCAGGGTCGCCGCCGCTGTCGTCTTGCCGGTCCCCGACGTCGCGACGAGTGCGACGACCGACCCGTCGCCACGGCTGAGCCCCGCTGCGTGCAGCATGACGGCGCGGCCCGCCTGCAGGTCGATCCCGAGGTCGGTCAGGTCGTGGGCGAGCCGGTGCGCGAGCGGCCGGGTCAACGGCAGGTCGGACTCCTCGGACCGGATGGTGCGTACGGCGCCGTCGGGCGTCGGGACGACACACCTCGACCACGCCGCCCGCACCTGCTCCCGTGGGCCGGAGGCCGCGAAGCGCACACCGACGACCTCGCCGAGGACGCGCAGGCACAGCAGGCCGTCGTCATCGCGGGTGACGGCCTGCTGTGTCTGACGCCTCAATCGAGGCCCGCGACGCGGGTCTCCGCCTGGACGGCCGCGCCGGCGACCCCCGACTGCCGCGCGCACGAGCCGAAGTTGACGGGGTCGGAGCTGTTCGACGCGCCGACCCGCACCGTGCGCCACACCGAGCCCGAGACGGTGAAGGTCGAGACCGTCGCCCACCCCGGGTCGTTCTGCGACGGCGCGCTGCCGCTCGCGCTCGGGTGACGCTGGAGGGTGACGGTCATCGAGACGCCGACCGCGTTGCCCGGCACGCCGCTCAGGCTCGACGAGAACGGACGGCTCTGTGACGTGCGGTACGTGAGCGGGAAGCGCTGGCAGCCGCCGGACTCGCCGACCGGGCTCAGCTTGAAGCCGGGGCGGTAGCCCGCCCCCGCCCCGTTCTGGTCGTTGTGCCGACCGGCGACCTCGATCTGGAAGTTGCCGAGCGTGTCCACCTCGCGGAACCGGTACCACGCCGAGTCGACGGTGCAGTTGCAGATCTCGATGTAGACCGGCAGGTAGGCACGGCCGTAACCCGTGCGGATGCGAGGCACGTTGAGGTCCGGGCTCTGGGCGTTGGCCTGGCAGACGGCGTCGACGTCGGTGAAGACGTTGGGCCCCATCTGGATCGATCCGGTCACCGTGCACCGGCTGATGCCGGCGTGCGCGGCCGGTGCCCCCATCGCGAGGACGGGCACCGCCCACGCGGCCCCCGTGACGACGGCGCGTCGCGACTGGCCGCGAGAAGGCGCGGTCGCCTGCTGCTGAGCAGCGTTCATGGTTACTCCCCCGAGTAGATGCAGTTGTGTGGACGCCGAGAACGAGGGCGTCCGGCGACAACGTAACAGCCACCGCCATCGATGGGAACGCTTGGCGCACAAGGTGTCCGGGTTGCCCCACTGTGTCACGACCGTGCCCCCCCGCTGTGTCCCAGCCGTGTCCGCGAGCGGTCCGGGAGCGGGGCCGTGACACCCGAGCCGAGGCGACCGGTCGGCCGGGCAACGCCGGGCGTCCGTGGGGGCGTGACGCCATCGTGAGCCGCGCCGGGGGAGAGGCGCGTCCATCGTCGGCGGTGGGTGCTCGGACCGCGGGGCGTGCACGGGTTAGGGTCGGGGCACGAGGTCTTTCACGTCTGGGAGGTAGCCATGCCGGGTCAGGAGCACGTCAAGCCACAGCGTCGTGACGAGGAGCCGCCGGAGACACCGGAGGCACCCCCGACCGCGCCCGCCGGCGCCGCCGTCAAGGAGGGGCTGTCCGACGACATCGACAGCGTCCTCGACGAGATCGACGGTGTCCTCGAGTCGAACGCCGAGGAGTTCGTCCGCGGTTTCGTGCAGAAGGGCGGCCAGTGACCCAGTGGTCAACGGGGCAGCCCCGCCGCCTCGACGACGCCTTCCTCAGCGCGGGGTCGTCGTCGTTCGCCGAGTTCGTCTCCGCCTACCGTCCTGAGCTGCTCCCCTCGGGTCGGCGCCTGCCGTCCGGGGCGAGCATCGAGGCCCCGCACGGCACGACCATCGTCTCCCTGCTCTTCGACGGCGGCGTCGTCATGGCCGGCGACCGCCGGGCCACCATGGGCAACGTCATCGCCAACCGCGACATGGAGAAGGTCTTCGCGGCCGACGACTACAGCGTCGTGGGGATCGCCGGCACGGCCGGCATCGCGATCGAGCTCGTCCGGCTCTACCAGGTCGAGCTCGAGCACTACGAGAAGATCGAGGGCGCCATCATGTCGCTCGAGGGCAAGGCCAACCGCCTCGCCTCGATGATCCGGGGCAACCTCGCCCTCGCGATGCAGGGTCTGACCGTCGTCCCGACGTATGCCGGCTTCGACCTCGAGTCGGCCACGGGGCGGATCTACTCCTACGACGTCACGGGCGGCTGCTACGTCGAGGGCGGCCACCACTCGACGGGCTCCGGGTCCGTCTTCGCACGTGGTGCCCTCAAGAAGCTCTGGCGCCCCGGTCTCGAGGAGCAGCAGGCCGTGTCGGTCGCCATCGAGGCCCTCTACGACGCCGCCGACGACGACTCCGCCACCGGTGGCCCCGACCTCGGCCGCCAGATCTGGCCGACCGTCGCCGTCGTCGACCACTCCGGTGCGCGGTTCGTCGCGCAGGACGTCCTCGAAGGACACGTGCAGCGCGTCGTCGCGGCCCGTCGCGACAACCCGGGAGGTGCCCGATGAGCATGCCGTTCTACGTCCCTCCCGAGCAGGTCATGAAGGACCGGGCAGACTTCGCGCGCAAGGGGATCGCGCGTGGACGGTCGGTCATCGTCGTCGGCTACGACCGCGGCATCGCCTTCGTCGCCGAGAACCCGTCGCGGGCCCTGCACAAGGTGTCCGAGATCTACGACCGCATCGCCTTCGCCGCCGTCGGCCGCTACAACGAGTTCGAGAGCCTCCGGGTCGCCGGCATCCGGTATGCCGACCTGCGCGGCTACTCCTACGACCGCACCGACGTCACGGCGCGGGCCCTCGCCAACACCTACGCCCAGACGCTCGGGGCGGTGTTCACCCAGGAGTCCAAGCCGTTCGAGATCGAGATCGTCGTGGCCGAGGTCGGGGTCGACAGCGACACCGACCAGATCTTCCGGCTCACCTATGACGGGTCGGTCGCCGACGAGCAGGGCTTCGTGGCGATGGGTGGCGCCAGCGACGCCGCCGAGGAGCGCCTCGGCACCGGCTGGCGACCGGGCATGACCCTCGCCGAGGTCCTGCGACTGGCCGTCGACGTCCTCGGCGCCGGCGAGAACGGCGAGCGCCGGGCCCTCGACGAGGCCCAGCTCGAGGTCGCGGTGCTCGACCGCGACCGTCCGCGCCGCTCGTTCCGGCGCATCGTGGGTCCGCTGCTGACGCGGCTCCTCGGTGACGCGCCCGGAGCCACCGGAGACAGCGGTGCCCCCGGTGCTCCAACCGAGGTGGCGGCGACGGAGCCCCCTGCAGGAGAAGGCGGTTCGGTGGCCGCGGGGGAGACCCCTGATGGTCCCGCGTCCCAGCCACCGCCTGCCTGAGCCGGCGAGGCTGCACCCGGGGGTGCACACGTCGAAGGCCGCCCACCGTGACGGTGGGCGGCCTTCGTGTCGTCCGGTGTGCCGCCGTGCGGTGCCGTGACCCCGTCACCGGGGCGACGCCGTCGGGTCAGCGGCGCGTGGCGCCGACCCGGTCGCTGGAGGCACTGCGCTGGTAGTACGACGACTGGTCGGAGCCGTAGGACGAGCTCTCGCCGTCCGCGTCGTCCTGCACGTCGTCGCCCTGCACGTCGTCGCCCTGCGCGACGTCGGCCTCGGCGCTGGGCTGCGCGTCGTCCTCGGCCTGCTCGGGCTCGGGCGCGACGGCCTCGGGGGAGGCCTCGTCGGTGCGGTCGTCGTTGTCCTCGGTCTCGGACGCCTGCTGCACGGCCGGGACCGGCTGCTGGACGTCGGGCACCTGCGGCGGCTGCGCCGGCTTGTCCGGAGCGCCGAGCGTGTCCATGAGGGCACCGCCACCGAGGGTGGCGAGCATCTGACGGACGTTGCCGAGCTGCGCGGTGATGCTGTCACGCTGCGCCGTCGCGGCGGCGAGCTCGCGGTCGGACTCCTCACGCAGGCGCGAGGCGTGGTCGCGCGCCTCGGAGACGATCTGGTCGGACTGGGCCTGGGCGTTCTCGAGCAGGCGCTCGGCCTTGGCGCGCATCTCGTGGGCGTCGTGCTCGGCACGCTCGGTCAGCTGGCGCAGGCGCGACTCGCTCTCGTTGAGCGCGGCCTCCTGCTGCTGGCGGCGGGCCTCGAACTCGGCGTCGGCCGACTCACGGCGAGCCGCGAGCTTGACCTCGAGCTCGGCGGAGGCGGTGGACGCCTTGAGGCGGTGCGCCTCGTACTCCGCGGCGGCCTCCTGGCGCTGGGCCGCGGTGACGCTCTGGGCCTCGGCGACGATGGCCTGCGCCTCGCGGTTGGCCTGGGCGATGATGCGGACGGCCTCCTCGTCGGCGCGGGCGCGGGCCTGCTCGGCGTAGCTCGCCGTCGTCGCCTTGAGCTCTGCGGCGGCACGGTTGGCGCGCTCGCGGATCTCGTCGGCCTCGCCGTTGGCCCGGGTGCGCATCTCGCCGGCCTCCTGGTCGGCGAGCGACAGGATCTGGGCGATGCGCTCACCGAGGTCGGCGAAGGTCTGGGCGGGCGCCGGCGAGCTGTTCTTCTTGAGGTCGGCCATGACGCGCGACTGCTGACCGAGCTGTCCCCGCAGGTCGGTCAGGGCGGCGTTGAGCTTGGTCAGCTCGACGCTGCGCTCGGCGGCGTCCTTCTTGGCCGCCTGCAGGGTGCGGTTCTGCGACTCGATGAACGAGTCAACCTCTTCGGGCTCGTAGCCGCGGCGGGAGAACTTGAAGTGTGGTCTGTCGATCATTTCCGTCCAATGCAGGGGATCGTGGAGGGGTACGGCAAGAGGGGGACAGCGGCCATTGTGACAGCCACACCTGACTGACTATCACAGACGTCGGCCTGTCGGACACCGTGCCGGAGCGATCGTCGCGACACCGAGACACGGGCCCGCCGCGGCCCTCCTCGAGCGGCGTACGCCGCGGGCGCCGTGGGCGTCTCCCGACGCCTCTCGGAGCCTCCGGAGGCCGCCCAGCCGCGCCGACGGGTGGTCGTGCCCGACGGCCGCGGGACCCGCCGCCTAGAGTTGGTTCATGGAGCGGCGGATCTTCGGGATCGAGAACGAGTACGGCGTCACCTGCACGACGCAGGGCCAGCGGCGCCTGACTCCGGACGAGGTCGCCCGCTACCTCTTCCGCCGCGTCGTCGCGTGGGGCCGCTCGAGCAACGTCTTCCTCGGCAACGGCGCGCGGCTCTACCTCGACGTGGGGTCCCACCCGGAGTACGCCACGGCGGAGTGCGACTCGGTGCGCGAGCTCGTGATCCAGGACAAGGCGGGCGAGCGCATCCTCGAGGGCCTCGTCGAGGATGCCCAGGGTCGGCTGCGCGACGACGGCGTCGAGGGCGAGATCTTCGTCTTCAAGAACAACACCGACTCCGCCGGCAACTCCTACGGCTGCCACGAGAACTACCTCTACGGACGCTCGGGTGACTTCCAGCGCGTCTCGGACATGTTCATCCCGTTCCTCATCAGCCGCCAGATCATCTGCGGTGCCGGCAAGGTCGTCGCGACCGCGCACGGCGCGAGCTTCGCGGTGAGTCAGCGTGCCGACCACATCTGGGAGGGCGTGTCGTCGGCGACGACCCGCAGCCGGCCCATCATCAACACCCGTGACGAGCCGCACGCCGACGCCGAGAAGTACCGCCGCCTCCACGTCATCGTCGGCGACTCCAACATGTCGGAGACGACCAACCTGCTCAAGGTGGGCAGTGCCGACCTCGTCCTGCGGATGATCGAGTCGGGCGTCGTCATGCGCGACCTGTCCATGGAGAACCCCATCCGTGCGATCCGGACGATGAGCCACGACCCGACGGGACGGGCCACCGTGCGGCTCGCCAACGGCCGCGAGCTCTCGGCCCTCGACATGCAGCGCGAGTACCTCGACAAGGCCGTCGAGTTCGTCGACCGCGAGGGGATGGACAGCCCCGACACCAAGCAGGTCATCGACCTGTGGGGCCGCGCCCTCGACGCCATCGGCTCGGGCGACCTCGACGCCATCGACACCGAGATCGACTGGGTCATCAAGTACCGCCTCATCGAGCGCTACCGCGCCAAGCACGGGCTGGCGCTCACCGACGCGAGGATCCAGCAGATCGACCTCGCCTACCACGACATCAACCGCCGTCGGGGCCTGTTCTACCTGCTCCAGCGCCACGGCCGGACGGCGCGCGTCTCCTCGGACGTCGAGATCTTCGAGGCGAAGGTGCGCCCGCCGCAGACGACCCGGGCCAAGCTGCGTGGCGACTTCATCCGCGCCGCCCAGGCCCACGGGCGTGACTTCACGGTGGACTGGGTGCACCTCAAGCTCAACGACCAGGCGCAGCGCACCGTGCTGTGCAAGGACCCCTTCCGGTCGGTGGACGAGCGCGTCGAGCGCCTCATGGAGACGATCGACCGGTCGCCGACGATCCAGCGCCCGCTCTGAACCCACCCGGGTCCGCACGGTCCCGACCGGGCCTCCTCCCCGCCGCGCGACAGCCCGTGGGAACCTGTGTGGACCTGTCAGTGCGCTGTGAAGCGCGCACAAGGGCGGGCGTTACAGTGGCTGGGATTTGCCCTGCGGGACCTCCACGCCCGCCCGCCTCGACCGAAAGTCTTCCCCTGTGCGCCCCAACCGTCCGGCCGCTCGCACGGCCGTTGCCCTCATCGCTGCCCTCGGCCTGACCACGCTCGCTGCCTGCGGGTCCGGGTCGTCCGGCTCCACCGGCACCGCCACGACGACCGTCGCCGCCTCGGCCGCGCTCAAGGGCGTGACCGCGACCGGTGCCGTCGACCTCAAGACGGCTCCGAAGGTGACCCTCGGCGCCACGCCGATCAGCTCGAAGGCCGTCGAGCACAAGGTGCTGACCCCGGGGACCGGCAAGGCCGCGACGAAGGCCGACACCGTGCGCCTGCGCGCCCAGATCTACAACGGCACGAGCGGCAAGCTCATCGACGACGGCTACGCCGCCGGACGGTCCGCGGAGGCCTACCGCCTCGGCCGCACCGACATCGTCGCCGGCTTCACCGAGGGCCTCGTGGGCGCCACCAAGGGCGGCCGCATCGCCTTCACGATCCCGCCCGAGAAGGGCTTCGGCAGCGCCGGCAACGACCAGCTCGGCGTCAAGGGCACCGACACCATCGTCGTGGTTGCCGACATCCAGGACGTGCACACGCCCCTGACCACGATCGACGGCACCCAGACGGCCGTGCCCGCGGGCCTGCCCACGGTCGAGTTCAAGAACGGCCCGACCAAGGAGCCCACCGTCACGGTGCCCAAGACGGCGGCCCCGACGACGACGCAGCAGGCGACCCTCATCGAGGGCACCGGCGCGACGGTCCAGAAGGGCCAGACGATCAGCGCCCAGTACCACGGCGTCCTCTGGAAGGACGGCAGCGTCTTCGACTCCTCGTGGCAGCGCGGCGCGGCCGCGGACTTCCCGATCGGCGTCGGCGGCGTCATCCCCGGTTGGGACAAGACGCTGGTGGGCAAGAAGGTCGGTAGCCGCGTGCTGCTCGTCATCCCGCCGGCTGACGGCTACGGCAAGGCCGGCAGCGCGCCGAAGATCTCCGGCACCGACACGCTCGTCTTCGTCGTCGACATCCTCGACGCGTACTGACCGCTCCACCCACCGAGTTCACCGACGAAAGGGAACACGCAGCATGGCACTCGACCCCAACCGCACGAAGCCCGAGATCGACTTCCCGGAGGGCGACGCGCCCGCCGACCTCGTCGTCGAGGACCTCATCGAGGGTGACGGCCGCGAGGCGAAGGCCGGCGACACCGTCAGCGCCCACTACGTCGGCGTCGCGCACTCGACGGGCGAGGAGTTCGACTCGTCCTGGAACCGGGGCAGCGCGCTGGACTTCCGTCTCGGCGTCGGCATGGTCATCCCCGGCTGGGACAAGGGCATCGAGGGCATGAAGGTCGGCGGTCGGCGCAAGCTGACGATCCCGGCGCACCTCGCCTACGGCGACCGCGGTGCCGGCGCTGCCATCAAGCCCGGTGAGACGCTGATCTTCGTCGTCGACCTCGACGACGTGCGCTGACACTGGCTCGCTTCGCTCGCAGGGTTCGGCGCGCCTGACGTCACGCCTTCCCTGCTCGACTCGCTCGATGCGCTCGCGTCGCTCGTCAGGCCAGGCGTGACGCGCGCCGGACCACGCGAGCGGCATACCTCCCCGCGACGGCCGCGCCGAGAAACCCGGCGCGGTCGTCGTCGTATCCGCGCCCCATGGTGCGCAGCGGCACCGGCGACGCGCGCAGGGCGGCGTCGAGCCCCTCTGTCGCCACCTCCTGGAGGGTGAGGCGCCCGTCGCTCGCCGCCGCGAGTGCGCGCGCCTGCGCGAGGACCCGGGTGCCGACCTCCCCGGGGAGGTCGGGCACCGGCACGTCGGCCGGCACGAGCGCCACGCGGCCGTATGCCGTCAGGCTGTGGTGCGAGACGCCGCGGTGCCGCTCGCGCGGGTCGGCCTCCGAGATGCGCAGGGAGCAGACCGGGCGGCCGCCGAGAGTGCCTGCGGCGTTGACGGCCTCGCCCGCCGAGGTCCCGGAGAAGCCCCACCGGGTGCCCGTGCCGAGGTTGCCCGGCCCCTGCGAGACGACGACGACGTCGGCACCGACGACGTGGCGCGCGGCGAGCAGCCCCGTGTGGACGTTGACCGCCTCGAGGTCGCCGCCGAAGGCCTGACCGACGGTGATCGACGCGTCGAGCCAGCCGGCCTGGCGCAGACCGGCCACGGTGCGGGAGAAGTCGATGGGCAGCGCGCCGCCGTCGGTCATGACGTAGGCGACCCGCAGCGTCGGCGCGGTCTCGCGCACGCCCGCGAGGATCGCGGGCAGCGCCGAGTGGAGGTCGGCCACGACGACGGGCAGCCCGTCGAGGTCGTCGGCGTCGGCGAGCACCGCGTGGTGCTCGCTGTCCTGCTCGTCGACCCCGAGCACCATCGTCTGGGAGGGGGTGTAGCGCGCCTTGACGACGTGCCCGGGCATGGCGGTGACGTCGTCGACGGGGCGGGGGAGGGCGTCCGGCGCGGCGACGACGATGGCGAGGCCGCCGGTGCCGAGCCCCCGCTCGAGGGCCGTCGTGTTGAGCAGCACGGCGGTCCCGGGACGGAGGTCACCGACGACGTCGACGTAGCCGAGCGCGCGGACGACGTCACCGGAGGGCAGCCGGACGGCATACTCGACCGCGCCCGCCCAGCGCGAGCGCACCTCGACCACGACACCCCGGCGCCACTGGATCATGGGCTGACCCTATTCGATCGCATGTTCGGGTAGCGTCGGACTGCCCCCCTTGCGCCGCGCCCCTTCAGGAAGGTCTCGATGAGCCCTGCGTCTGCCTCGGCCGACAAGACCGAACGGCTGCTCAACCTCATCCTCGCGCTGAAGTCCGCGCGGCGACCGGTCTCGAAGCAAAAGATCCGCGAGTCGCTGCCGGCCTACGCCCAGGCGAGCTCCGACGAGGCCTTCGACCGCATGTTCGAGCGCGACAAGGACGAGCTGCGCGAGATGGGCATCCCCATCACGACGACGGTCCTCGACGTCCTCTTCGACGACGAGGTCGGCTACCGCATCGACGCGAGCGAGACGACGTTGCCGGCGATCAGCTTCGAGGCCGACGAGGTCGCCGCCCTGGCGCTGGCCGCCCGCGCGTGGTCGACGGCGAGCATCTCGGGCGCCGCGTCCGCGGGTCTGCGCAAGCTGCGGCTGTCCGGCGTCGAGATCGACGAGTCCGTGGCCGCGGGTGCCGAGCCGCGCATCCGCACCAAGGAGCCGGCCTTCGAGGCGGTGCACGCCGCCGTGTCGGCCCTGCAGCCGATCACCTTCGACTACCGCAAGAACGACGGTGAGCTGACGACCCGTCACGTGCAGCCCTGGGCGCTGAAGAACTGGCACGGCCGCTGGTACCTCACGGGCTTCGACGTCGACCGTGGCGACGAGCGCGCCTTCCGGCTCAGCCGCTTCGAGGGCGCCGTCCGTCGCAAGGGACGGGCGGGTTCGTATGCCGTCCCGACCGACCACGTGCCCGAGGTGGCCCTCGAGGCGCAGCTGCCCGAGCCCGAGGGCACCGCGGTCGTGCGCGTGCGGCACGGCCGGGGCCACACCCTGCGCCGGCACGCCCAGCGCACGACCGAGCTCGACGAGCGGTGGGCCGAGATCGAGGTGCCCTACCGCCGCGGCACGACCGAGCGCGACGTCGTCGCCCTCGGCACGCATGCCGTGGCCGTGTCGCCGCCCGAGCTCGTCGACGGGGTGAGGTCCGCGCTCCGGGCCGTGCTCGAGGCGCAGGCCGAGCCGGCTGGACAGGCCGAAGAGGATGGGCAGGCGGACGGCGAGCAGGTCCGGACGGGGGAGCAGGCATGAGCACGACACGACGCACGACGGCACGGCGTGCCCCCGAGACGGCCACGCAACGCCTCGGACGGCTGCTCGACATGGTCCCGTGGCTGCTGCAGCACCGGGGCGTGTCGATCGCCGAGGCGGCGCAGGAGTTCGGGGTCGACGAGCAGCAGGTCGTCGAGGACCTCGAGCTGCTCTTCGTGTGCGGCACGCCCGGCTACGGGCATGCCGAGCTCATCGACGCGCAGTGGGACAGCGGCCACATCTACCTCGACAACGCCGACGACATCGCGGCGCCGATGCGGCTGACGCGCGACGAGGCCGTCACCCTGACCGCCGGCCTCCAGGCCCTGGGATCGACGCTCGTCGGCTCGGACGTCGCCGAGCGCACCCTCGAGAAGATCCGGGCTGCGGCCGCGACGACCGTCGGCGGGCCCACGGGCCGGATCGACCTCGACCTCGACGACGGCAGCCAGCACGCAGCCATGGCGACCCTCAAGGACGCCTTCGCCCGCGGGCGTCGGGTCCACCTGCGTTACTACGTCGCGACGCGCGACGAGTCGACCGAGCGGGACGTCGACATCATGCGCATCCTCAACCTCGACGCCCAGTGGTACGTCGAGGGCTACTGCCACCGCGCCGAGGACGTCCGGCTCTTCCGGCTCGACCGGATCGAGGACGCGTCGGTGCTCGACGTCGACGGCACGCCGCCGGAGGACGCGCGTCCCCGTGACCTCGACGACGTCTTCGTCCCCGGTGAGAACGACGTCACCGTCGTCATCGAGGCGAGCCGCTGGGCCGCCTGGATCGCCGACTACTACCCCAACGAGGGCGTGGAGCGCGGCCCCGACGGGTCGCTGCGCGTCACGCTCAAGGTGGCCGACCCCGCCCTCGTGCGTCGGCTCGTGCTGCGCCTCGGGGGAGAGGCCCGCGTGGTCGAGCCGCCCGAGCTCGTCGACGCCGTCGCCGACGAGGCCCGCGCCGCGCTGTCGGCCTACGGCTCGGACAGCTGACCACCCGACACGCCGGGGCGCCGCGGGTCCCGCGGCGACGCGACCGCTGTCCACCCAGTGAACCCGGGTGCCCACATACCGGGCAGTTGGCCGTTCTCACGGGCGCCGCACGGGTCAGGTTCACCGGGCGCACGTATGCTGGACACCTGCAGCACCGAGGCTGCACCATGACGGTTCGGATCCGGACCGGCTTTCGACGAGGAGACGTAACCATGCCCAACCTGGGTGCCCCCGAACTCATCATCATCGCGGTCGTGCTCATCGCCCTGTTCGGCTGGAAGAAGCTCCCCGACATGGCCCGCAGCCTCGGCCGCTCCGCCCGGGTCTTCAAGTCCGAGGTCGACGAGCTGAAGAAGGACGGCAAGCCCGTCCCGAGCGACGCCTCCCAGACCACCGTCCCCGGTGACGTCGTGGACGCCGAGGCCGAGCGCCGCGCCGCCGACGCCCGCCTCGCCGACGCCGAGCGCCGCGCCGCCGAGGCCCGCGCCGAGGCCGACCGCCTCCGGGCCGGCGCCCCGACGCCGACGACGACCCCCACGCCGACCAGCAGCCCGGACGACGTCCGTCGCGACACGACGCTCTGAGTGGGTCGGATCCCGAACCCTTCACACGGAATCACCTGAATGCCGTCACTGCGACGCCAGCGCGACCCCGAGGGGCGGATGTCGCTCGGCGATCACCTCCGTGAGCTGCGCAACCGCATCACGATCAGCGCCATCGCGATCATCATCGGCGGTGTCCTCGGCTGGATCTACTACGACCAGGTCATCAACGCCCTGACCAAGCCCCTGCGTGAGCTCCAGGTCGGCCGCGAGGGTGTCGTCAACATCAACTTCGCCGGCATGACCGACGCGTTCGCGCTCCAGCTGACGACGTCGCTCTTCGTCGGGCTCATCGTCGCGTCGCCGGTCTGGCTCTTCCAGATCTGGGGATTCATCGTCCCGGGCCTGACGAAGAAGGAGAAGCTCATCGCGCGACTCTTCGTCGTCGCCGCGGTGCCGCTCTTCCTCGCCGGCTGCTTCTTCGCGTTCATCATGGTGCCCAAGGCCGTCGCGGTCCTGCTCGGCTTCACTCCGGACGGCGCCTACAACCTGCAGGACGGGTCGCAGTACCTCAACTTCGTCCTCAAGTTCATCGTCGCCTTCGGCTGCGCGTTCCTGCTCCCGGTCTTCCTCGTCGCGCTCAACCTCGTCGGCGTCCTGTCGGCGCAGGCGATGCTCAAGGGCTGGCGGCCGGCCGTCATGATCATCCTCGTCTTCGCGGCGATCATGACCCCGACGCCCGACGCGTACACCATGCTCTTCCTCGCCAGTCCCATGGTGCTGCTCTACTTCGCCTCGGTCGGGATCGCCTACCTGCTCGACCGGCGCAAGCAGGAGCACAAGCCCGACTGGTTGGACGTCCCCGACGACCAGGCCTCTGCCCTGTAGCGTTCGGGTGTGTCCCAGCGTGTCGCCCTGATCGTCAACCCCACCTCCGGGAAGGGCGTCGGACGGCAGATGGGCGACGAGACGCGCAGGCTGCTGCACGAGGCGGGTCATGACGTCGTCGACGTGTCGGGCAGCGACTACCAGCAGGCCCGCGCGCGGGCCCGCGAGGTCGTCTCCACCGGCGTGGACACGGTGCTCGTCGTCGGGGGCGACGGCATGGTCCACCTCGGGGTCAACCTCTGCGCGGGCACGCCCTCTCGGCTCGGCGTCGTCGCTGCCGGCACCGGCAACGACTTCGCGCGCAACCTCGGTCTGCCCGTCCGTGACGCGCGCGCTGCGGTCGCGCTGCTCACCGAGGGTCGGACGCGCGAGATCGACCTCGGCCGGGTCACCCACGGCGTGGCCGGCGAGAGGTGGTTCGGCGGCGTGCTCGGCGCCGGCTTCGACGCCGTCGTCAACGCCCGCGCCCAGCGCATGACGTGGCCGCGCGGGCAGATGCGCTACAACCTCGCCGTCCTGCGTGAGCTCCCCGTCTTCCGCCCCATCCCATATGCCGTCGAGCTCGACGGGCGTCGTCTCGAGACGCGGGCGATGCTCGTGGCCGTCGCCAACACGACCTCCTTCGGTGGTGGCATGCGGGTCTGTCCCGATGCCGACGTCACCGACGGCCTCTTCGACGTCCTGATCGTCCACGCGTTGTCGATCCCGGCGTTCCTGCGGGTCTTCCCCAAGGTCTACTCCGGAACGCACACCACCCACCCGGCCGTCGAGATCCATCGCGCCCGGCGAGTTCGCTTGGAGGCGAGCGGTATCCACTCACAGGCCGATGGCGAGACGTTCGCCGACCTACCGATCGACGCCGAGGCAGTGCCCGGTGCCCTGCACGTCGTGACCCCGATGGAGGTGCCCGCGTGATCGCCACGTGGCCGAGGCTGGCCGAGTTCGCCGCGCAGCTCGAGTTCCCCCTCGACGACTTCCAGACCGAGGCCTGTCGGGCGGTCGAGGAGGGCCGCGGAGTCCTCGTGGCGGCACCGACGGGTGCCGGCAAGACGATCGTCGGCGAGTTCGCCGTGCACCTGGCCCTCGCGACGGGACGCAAGGCGTTCTACACGACGCCGATCAAGGCCCTGTCGAACCAGAAGTACGCCGACCTCGTGCGCGTCCACGGCGCCGCCAAGGTCGGCCTGCTGACCGGTGACTCCTCGGTCAACGGCGAGGCCCCGATCGTCGTCATGACGACCGAGGTCCTGCGCAACATGATGTATGCCGGGTCGACGACCCTGCGCGGGCTCGGCTGGGTCGTCATGGACGAGGTCCACTACCTCGCCGACCGCTTCCGCGGGGCGGTGTGGGAGGAGGTCATCATCCACCTGCCCCCCGACGTCAGCGTCGTCTCCCTGTCGGCGACGGTGAGCAACGCCGAGGAGTTCGGCGCCTGGCTCGGCGAGGTCCGCGGCGACACCGAGGTGATCGTCTCGGAGCACCGTCCGGTGCCGCTCTGGCAGCACATGATGGTCGGCCAGACCCTCTTCGACCTCTTCGTCGAGGAGCGCGACGCCCGCGCGGACGACGAGCACTTCGTGGCCGCACCCGGCCGCTACTCGGTGAGCGTCAACCCCGACCTCGTGCACGCCATCCGCGGCACCGAGGGTCGGGGCGCGTGGGACTCGCACTGGGTCAGCTCGCGGGGTGGGCGCGACAAGGGCCGTCCACGCGGCAAGGGCGCGCGGGGTGGGTCCGGTGGCGGCGGCCGCGGCGGACGGGACGACTGGGCCGGCCGAGGCCGTCGCGGAAACGACTCCCCGTCGGGGCGCGGACCCGGCGGCGGCGACGGTGGACGCGGCTTCGCCCGCGGTGGCCGGCCCGGTGGAGGCGCGACCCGTGCCGAGGTCATCGAGCGCCTCGAGCGCGAGGGGCTGCTGCCCGCGATCACCTTCATCTTCAGCCGCGCCGGCTGCGACGGCGCCGTCGGCCAGCTGCTGTCGAGCGGCATGCGCCTCATCCCCGAGTCCGAGGGGGAGTCCAACCGGCGCCTCGTCGAGGAGCGCATCCAGGGTCTGGCCGAGGAGGACCTCTCGGTGCTCGGCTACTGGGACTTCGTCGACGGGCTGTCCCGCGGCTTCGCCGCCCACCACGCCGGCATGCTGCCGACGTTCCGCGAGATCGTCGAGGAGCTCTTCACCGCCGGCCGGGTGCGGGCCGTGTTCGCGACCGAGACCCTGGCCCTCGGCATCAACATGCCGGCGCGCACCGTCGTGCTCGAGAAGCTCGTGAAGTTCAACGGCGAGAGCCACGTCGACATCTCGCCGGCCGAGTACACCCAGCTCACCGGGCGTGCCGGTCGCCGCGGCATCGACATCGAGGGTCACGCCGTCGTGCTGTGGAACCGCGGGCTCGACCCAGCGGGCGTCGCCGGCCTCGCGTCGACGCGCACCTACCCGCTGCGCTCGAGCTTCCGGCCGACGTACAACATGGCCGTCAACCTCGTGCGCCAGTTCGGCCGGGAGAGCGCCCGCGAGATCCTCGAGACCTCGTTCGCCCAGTTCCAGGCCGACCGGGCCGTCGTCGGCTTCGTCCGCACGGTCCGCCGCAACGAGGAGGCCCTGGCCGGCTACGCCGAGCAGATGACGTGCCACCTCGGTGACTTCTCCGAGTACGCCGCCATCCGCAACGAGATCCGCGATGTCGAGAAGGAGGGGGCGAGGGCCCGTTCCGCGTCGGTGCGCACAGCTGCGGCGATCTCCCTGGAGTCGCTGAAGATCGGCGACATCGTGCGCATCCCCGCGGGACGCCACAGCGGCCTGGCCGTCGTCGTCATGCCCAACCGGGGCGGCAAGGGGGAGTCGGCGTCCCCGGCCGTCGTCACCGAGGACCACCAGCTGCGCCGCCTGACCCTGCACGACGTCCCGACGCCCCTGGAGCCGCTCGGCTCGATGCGCGTGCCCAAGCAGTTCAACGCCCGCAACCCCAAGGCGCGTCGTGACCTCGCGGCGACGTTGCGTGCCACGATGCCGCACGACCCGCCGTCACGGCGGCGACAGGCCGAGGCGGACCCGTCCGACGACCGCGTCGACGAGCTGCGTCGGCAGATGAAGGCGCACCCGTGCCACCGCTGCCCCGACCGCGAGAACCACGCGCGCTGGGCCGAGCGATGGTGGCGCCTGCGTCGCGAGACCGACGGCATCCAGCGCAAGATCGACGGGCGCACGAACTCCGTCGCCAAGACCTTCGACCGCATCTGCGAGCTGCTCGTCGAGATGGGCTACCTCGGCCCGGGGGGTCAGACGGTCACGACCGACGGCGACCGCCTGCGCCAGCTCTACACCGAGAAGGACCTGCTCGCCGCGGAGTCGCTGCGCGAGGGGGTCTGGAGACGTCTCGACCCGCCGTCGCTCGCGGCGGTCGTCTCGACGCTCGTGCACGAGCCTCGGCGGGAGGAGACCGGGCTCACCCCGCGCTGGCCCAACGACGACGTGCGCGAGGCGTACGACCGGATGATCCGGATCTGGTCCGACCTCGAGGACGCCGAGGGCGCCCTGGCGCTCCCGCGTACCGGTATGCCGGACGGTGGCCTCGCGTGGGCCATGCACCGGTGGGCGAGCGGGCAGCGGCTCGAGGACGTGCTGCGCGGGACCGACCTCGCCGCAGGCGACTTCGTGCGCCGCTGCAAGCAGGTCATCGACCTGCTGGGACAGCTGACCGACGCGGCGGACCCGGACCTCGCGACGACGGCGCGCCGGGCGAGCGACGGCGTCCTGCGCGGGGTCGTCGCGGCCGACCGTCTCGACTGAGCAGCGCTGCTGCGCCCCCGTCGCGATTGTCGTCGGGGGTGCCCGGTCGGCTATGGTTGGGGCACCGGTCGACGTTTTTGGTGCTCGTGTCTTCACACGCTCGCAAGGAACGCCATTGCGAGCGCAACTGTTTCTTCAGGGTTTCTGGAAAGTGGTCGCGTCTCTGCCGACCGGGGGTCGCTGACAAGCAACGACTCACTTCCACCCAAAGGAGAAAAACATGGCACAGGGAACCGTCAAGTGGTTCAACTCGGAGAAGGGCTTCGGCTTCATCGCCCCGACCGAGGGTCCCGACGTCTTCGTCCACTACTCGGAGATCACGGGCAACGGCTACCGCAGCCTCGAGGAGAACCAGGCCGTCGAGTTCGACGTCGAGCAGGGCCCGAAGGGCCCGCAGGCGATGCGCGTCCGCGCTCTCTGATCGCTCGCTGATCTCGTCGGACCCAAGAGTCCGTACGACGAAGGCCGGTCCCCGTGTGGACCGGCCTTTCGTCATGCCCGGGTCCGCGTCGTGCCGTGTGCCGGTCGCGGTCCGGGGCGGCGTCCGGTGGCGGGCGGACGGCCGCATGGCCGGTCCGCAGCAGCTCCGGGCTCGCCGCGAAGATCGTTCAGCGTGCGTTCAGAGCCGGGTCACACGCTCGAACGGGCTGTTGACGCGGACCACGCCGGACTCGAACTTCAGGGTCACGGTGGCGGGAGTGCACGAGACGACGACGCCGAGTCCGTGACGCAGGTGGGAGACCCGGTCACCGACCGCGAACTCCTCGATGTCCGGAGCCGGGGCCGGCCTGAACGGGCTGCTGGACAGGTGGCGACGACGGTCGGGGGTTCCATGGGTGGGCACCCTTCAGTATGCGCCTTTCTGCGCCCGGGTGGTGAACCCCGGGTCGCCTTCGGATGCTCACGCACGCGTCCGGCCGACCGAAAGGTGACCGTACCGTGACGTCGCGGACGGTCCGGCGCACGTGCCGCGGGTCAGTCGATGCCGAGGGCGGAGATGACGCGGTCGAAGGACGACGTGAGGCCGTGCTCGACGGCCAGCCGCGACATCAGGGCGGGGTCGGCGACGGCCGACGGTGCGGCGAGGTCGATGTCGGGCACGGCGGCGTCCTTGGCCACGGCCACGACGCGGGGGGCGGCGTCGAGGTAGTCGCCGGCGGCCTCGAGACGGGCACGCTGGGCGCCCTTGATCGCGGGGTCGCCGTCGTCGATCGCCGCCCGGATCGCCGCGAGGGTCCCGTAGGTCGTGATGAGCTTGGCCGCGGTCTTCTCGCCGATGCCCGCGACGCCCGGCAGACCGTCGCTCGTGTCACCGCGAAGGATCGCCATGTCGCCGTACGCCGGTCCCGTGCCGACGCCGTACTTCTCGGCCAGGAAGGCCTCGTCGACGAGGTCGGGGGAGCGCACGCCGCCACGGGCGGTGTAGATGACGCGCACCTGGTTCGCGTCGTCGACGAGCTGGAAGAGGTCCCGGTCGCCCGTGACGATGTCGACCGGCATGCGGCCGCTGAACGCGGTGGCCAAGGTGCCGATGACGTCGTCGGCCTCATAGCCGTCGACGCCCACCCGGGCGATGCCGAGGGCCGTCAGCGCGTCGACGATGATCGGCACCTGCACGCCGAGGGCCTCGGGGACGGTCTCGCCGGCGAGCTCGTCGGGCCCCGGCTCCGCCACGCGGTGGGCCTTGTAGGACGGGATGGCCTCGACGCGGAACGCCGGACGCCAGTCGTTGTCCCAGCAGGCGACGAGGTGCGTCGGGCGACCGCGCTCGACGAGCGAGGCGATCATGTCGAGCAGCCCGCGGACCGCGTTGGTCGGCACCCCGCTCGGACCGATCACCTCGGGCACGCCGAAGAAGGCGCGGAAGTAGAGCGAGGCGGAGTCGAGCAGGAGCATCCTGGGGGCTCGGGACGGCATACGCGAGAGGGTACCGGGCCACGACGGGAGCGCACCTTGCCGCGGCCCCGTGGGGCCACGATGATGGCGTGAGAGCGCGACCACCCGGAGCGCACCCCCCTCGCGGAGAGGCGACGACGACGATGACGTCTCGCAGTGCTGGCCCCACGTCCACCCCCGCCCGTGCAGGCTGGGCGCGCCGCGCGTCGGCCGTGCTCGTCGCGATCGCGGCCGCCGTCGCCCTCGTGGGTGCCGGCAGTGCCTCGGCGGCACCCCCACCGCGCCCGGGGCCCGACCTCGGCCCGAACGTCCGCGTCTACGACCCGAGCATGTCGGTGGCCGACATCCGCGCGAGCGTCGACGCCGTCTACGACGAGCAGGTCGACAACGAGATGGGCTCCTCGCGCTACACGCTGCTGTTCAAGCCCGGCACGTACGGCACGGCCGCCGACCCGCTCATCGTGCGCGTCGGCTACTACACCGAGGTCGCGGGGCTCGGCGCGCTGCCCACCGACGTCGTCATCAACGGGCACGTCGACGTCTACAACCGGTGCCTGGCACCCGACAACTGCATCGCCCTCAACAACTTCTGGCGGTCGCTGTCCAACCTCACCATCAACGTCACGGGCCTGTCGGACTGCCGCGCCTCGGGCAACTTCTGGGCGGCCTCGCAGGCCGCGCCCATGCGCCGGGTCAACATCGTCGGCGGCAACCTGACGCTCATGGACTACTGCACGGCCGGCCCCCAGTACGCCAGCGGCGGGTTCATCGCCGACTCGCGCACCGGCTTCGTCATCAACGGCTCCCAGCAGCAGTACCTCGTGCGCAACAGCGAGATCGGCGGCTGGTCCAACGCCGTCTGGAACCAGGTCTTCTCGGGTGTCGACGGGGCACCGGCCACCTCCTTCCCGAGCCCGCCCTACACGACGCTCGACGAGACGCCGGTGAGCCGCGAGCGGCCCTTCCTCTACGTCGACGCCTCCGGCACGTGGCAGGTGCGGGTCCCCTCGGCCACGGCCGACTCGTCCGGTGTGACGTGGGCGAACGGCCAGACCCCCGGCCGATCGGTGCCGCTCTCGGACTTCTACGTCGCCCGCCCCTCCGACTCGGTGTCGACGATCAACAGCCAGCTGGCTCGCGGGAAGCATCTGCTGCTGACGCCCGGTGTCTACGACGTCGACCGCAGCATCACCGTGCGCCGGGCCGACACCGTCGTCCTCGCCATGGGCCTCGCGAGCCTCACGGCCCGCGGGGGGGCGGTGCCGCTCGTCATCGGGGACGTGCCCGGTGTCGTCGTCGCCGGCCTCATGGTCGACGCCGGCCCGGTCAACTCGCCAGCGCTCGTGCGCGTCGGCTCCGGGCGCGCGGCGACCCGGTCGGACGCCGCCAACCCCACGACCCTGCTCGACGTCTTCCTCCGCGTCGGTGGTCCCTTCGCGGGCCGCGCGACCGTCGGCCTCGAGGTCAACAGCGACCACACGCTGCTCGACGACATCTGGGCCTGGCGCGCCGACCACGGCGAGGGCGTCGGCTGGACGGTCAACCCGTCCGAGAACGGTGTCGTCGTCAACGGCGACGACGTGACCGCGACCGGCCTCTTCTCCGAGCACTTCCGGGAGTACAACACCGTGTGGAACGGTGAGCGCGGGCGCACGGTGTTCTACCAGAACGAGCTGCCGTACGACGCGCCGAACCAGGCCGCCTGGCAGCACGACGGCGTGCTCGGGTGGGCGGGCTACAAGGTCGCCGACACGGTGCGCACCCACGGGCTGTGGGGCGGCGGCAGCTACATCTACACGAACGTCGACCCGACGATCCACGCGACGCGCGGCTTCGAGGTGCCCGTCACCCCGGGCGTACGCCTGCACTCCCTCCTCACCGTCCAGCTGGGGGCAGGCACGCTCGACCACGTCGTCAACGACACCGGGGCGCCGGTGAGCTCGGCGGCCGTCGGGGTGCCGAGCACGGTCACGTCGTTCCCCTGAGCCGCCCCGGACCTCCGCTGAGTCTCCCTGAACCTCCGTCAGCATGCCGGTGCGCCCGCCCGTCCCGGGGCGGTCGTACCGGCATGAGGAATGGAGCACCCGTCAGGTAACCGCTGGTCTACCCTTCGGCCATGGAAGATCTCGACCGTCGCCTCGTCGGCCTGCTGCTCGCGGACGGCCGGATGAGCTACACGGACCTCGGCAAGGCCACGGGCCTGTCGACGTCCGCGGTGCACCAGCGCGTCCGTCGACTCGAGGAGCGTGGGGTCGTCACGGGCTACACGGCGCAGGTGTCGCCGGAGTCGCTCGGCCTGCCGCTCACGGCGCTGATCTCGGTCACGCCCTTCGACCCGAGCGCGCCCGACGATGTGCCCGAGCGGCTGCGGCACATCACCGAGATCGAGGACTGCCACTCGGTGGCCGGGATCGAGAGCTACATCCTCAAGGTGCGGGTCGCCACGCCGGGCAACCTCGAGGACCTGCTCGCGCGCATCCGGTCGGCCGCCAACGTCGCGACACGCACGACCGTCGTGCTGTCGACGCCGTGGGAGGCCCGCAGCGCGTCGGCCATGCCGCGCGAGACCCCCTGACCCCCGAAGGGCGGCCGGAGGGACCGCGCTCAGAGCTGGTCGATCGGTTCCGGTGCGGGTGACGGGACCACGACGTCGTCCCGTCGACGGGCAGCGCCCGCGCGGGCACGCATACGACGCCGGTGCCACCACCAGAGCACGAGCGCGGAGAGCGTCATCGACCCCGCCACGACGGCAAGGGTCGTCAGCGACCCGCTGACGAGCGGCGAGACCGCCCCCGCCACGAGCGCGTTGACGCACGTGCTGAGGAAGGACTGGAACGAGGAGACGGCCCCCCGTTCGCGCGGGCGCAGGTCGAGCAGCGCGATCGTGAGGATCGGGAACACGAGGGAGACGCCGAGCGAGGCGGCCGCCACCGGCAGGACGGTCCACGGCAGAGCAGGCACGTCGACGACCGCCTGGTAGACGACGGCGAAGGCGCCGCCGGCGAGGGCCACGAGGAAGCCGACGAGGACGAAGGCACCCTGACGCACGCGACCGGCGAGCCGTCCGGTGAGGAACGAGCCGATCATCATGGTGACCACGAGCGGGACGAAGAGCACGCCGAAGTCGCGCTCGCCGAGCCCGAGGTGGTCGACGACGATCGCGGGCGCCGAGGAGATGTAGAGGAAGAGGGCGCCGAAGTTGAGGGCGATCGCGGCGCTGAGGCGCAGCACGGCCCCGTCACCGGCCGCGGAGGTGAACGACGCGAGCAGCGGCCTCGGCCGGAACGGGACGCGCTCACCGACCGGATGCGTCTCGGGCAGCGACGTCAGCGTCAGCACGACGAGGAGCACGCCGTAGCCCGCGAGCACCCAGAAGATCGTGCGCCACGAGCCCCAGCCGAGGATCGCGCCACCGACGATCGGCGCGAGCGCCGGAGCGATGGCGAAGATCATCGAGATGTGACTCATGAAGCGCTGCGCCTGCGCACCGTCGAAGAGGTCGCGCACCACCGTGCGCCCGACGATCATCCCGGCACCCGCCACGAGGCCCTGCGCGCCGCGGGCACCGAGCAGGAGCGGCATGCTCGGCGCCAGCGCGCACAGGGCACTCGTGACGGCATACAGCGCGCAGCCCACGAGGATGACGGGTCGACGGCCGAGCGCGTCGGACAGCGACCCGTGGAAGAGGCTCGCGACCGCGAACGCGACGAGGTAGACGCTGACCGTCTGCTGCATCGCGACCTTGTCGACGCCGAGCTCGCCGGTCATCACCTCGAACGCAGGGAAGATCGCGTCGATGGTGAACGGCCCGACCATCGTCAGGGCGGCGAGGACGAGGACGAGCTGCAGTCGCGGCACACGGGACCCTGCCGACGCACCGGACGACGAGTCCCGGGACGTGTCCTGGGTGACGGTCATGCGCGACCGATCCGGGCCCGGCGGGCGCGGGTGACCGCCGCGAGGTCCTCGGGTGACAGGCCGATGTCGAAGCCGCGTCGCCCGCCGGAGACGTAGACGGTCCCGAGGTCGTATGCCGTCTCGTCGAGGACCGTGGGCAGCGCGCGCTTCTGCCCGACCGGGGAGATGCCGCCGACGACGTAGCCGGTGCTGCGCTCGGCCGCCGCGGGGTCGGCCAGCGTCACGCTCTTGACGCCGAGCGCCGCCGCGACGGCCTTGAGGTCGAGCTGGCCGTCGACCGGGACGACGCCCACCGCCAGCGTCGTGCCGGTGTCGACGAGCAGGGTCTTGAAGACGTGCGACGGCGCGACCCCCAGCGCGGCGGCGGCCTCGAGGCCGTAGCTCGCCGCCGCCGGGTCGTGCTCGTACGGGTGGCGTGAGTACGTGATGCCCGCACGGTCGAGCGCGACGGTGGCCGGCGTCGACGGCCCGTCGGCCGGGCGGTGCCTCGCCATCAGGCGTCGGCGACGGATGCGAGCCCGTCCCAGATCGTCGTCACGACGAGGTCGGTGGCCTCGTCGGCCGTCGTGCCCGGGTGCGTGCTGCGCCAGACCGCGAGGCGCTCGCACCCGCCGATGAGGATCTCGGCCATCACGGTGACCCGTCGGGCCTCGAGGGCCTCGAACGCCGGGAGCGTGCGCAGGCCCTCGGCGAAGGCCTTGGCGGTCTGCTGGCGGATGCGCTCGACGGACGCCGAGGCCTCACCGATGAGCGCGCCCTCGGTGCGCAGCAGCGCGAACGCCTGGTCGTGCTCGTCGATGAAGGAGAAGAACGCGTGGACGACGCCGCGGACCCGGGCACGGGCCGGCGCGCCCGGCTGGGCCACCCACGAGTCGATGAGCGCCGCGAGCAGCTGCCCGCGGGCCCGCTCGATCGTCGCCGCGAGCAGCCCCTCCTTCGACCCGAAGTAGTCGTAGATGAGGGGCTTGGTGACGCCGACGAGCTCGGCGATCTCGTCCATCGTCGCGGCCTGGATGCCACGCGCCGAGAAGACCTGCTCGGCCACCGCCAGCATCTGCGCCTCCCGCTCGGCGCGGGGCATGCGGACGCGGGTGCCGGGGGAGCGGGAAGTCACCGCCGCAGTCTACGGGGGCCGTGACCGGGGGTCTGGACGCAGAACTCGTTGCCGTCCGGGTCGGCGAGGGCGATCCCGCACGCGTCCCCGCGTGCGCCGTCGAGCTGGGTGGCCCCGAGCGAGACGAGCCGCTCGACCTCAGCCTCCTGCTCGTCGGGTGACGGCGGGCTCACGTGGAAGTGCATGACGTTGCGCCCGGATCTCGGCCGCACGGGCGGGCCGCCCCACGCGATCTTCGCGCCGCCGAGGGGCGACTGGATCGCCGTCTCCTCGTCCTGGTCCCAGACGAGCGGCCAGTCCAGGGCCCGGCTCCAGAAGAGACCGACCGCGCGCGTGCCGTCGCAGGCGAGCTCCCCGAGGAACGCGGTGTCGGCGAGGAAGGAGTTGCCCGCCTCGATGACGCAGAGCTCGTTGCCCTCCGGGTCGGCGAGCACGACGTGCCCCTCCTCGGGCTTCTGGCCCACGTCGAGGTGCCGGCCGCCGAGCGCGAGCGCCCGGTCGACGGTCGACTGCTGCTGCTCGGGCGTGGCGCTCGTCAGGTGCAGGTGGATCTGGTTCGGCCCCGTCCTGCGCACCGGCCCCGGCAGGAACCGGATCGCGAGCTCAGGGTCCTCCCTCGGGAGGATGACCACGCCGTCGGCGTCGGTCTCCCGCCCCAGCAGCCCCGCCCAGAACCCGGCGAGGACCAGCGGGTCGTTCGCGTCGACGCACAGCTCGGTCAGGCTGCTGGTCATCGGGGCCTCGTCTCCGGTCGGCTGGTGCACGGACCCGAGCCACGGTAGGCGGCCCGGGGGAGGGCGACAACGGAATTGATGCCCGGTCCTCGACCCCGGACGACGTGTGGCCCGGGACCTCGACGGTCCCGGGCCACACGGCATACGTGCTCTCGTGCTGTGTCAGACGACGAGCTGCGACTCGGCAGCGGCACGGCTCGTGGCGGCCTGCTCGGTCGCCTGCGCCAAGACCGACTCGTGGTCCACCGACTGGTGCCACCACTGCTGACCGGCCTCGGGCAGCGTGTAGATCGGGTCGTAGTAGACGTACTCGCGCGACATCGCCTCGGTGTCGTCGCCCTCGATCGAGGTGCGGTAGTTCTTGCGCCAGTAGGAGATTCCGCGCTCGGTGTCGTACTCCTCGACCTGGTGCACCCAGCGCTTGCCGACGAAGGGCACGTCGCAGACGATGCGCGGCGTCGAGAAGCCGGGAAGGTAGCCCATCATCGAGTGCTGGAGGTGCTGGGCCTCGGCGAGCGAGAGCCTCCAGTGCTCGGCGAACGGGATCATGTCGCACATGTAGAAGTAGTACGGCGTGATCTGGGCGCCGTCGGCGAGCCCGAAGCACAGGTCGAGCAGCTGCTCGGTCGTGTCGTTGACGCCGCGCATGAGGACGCCCTGGTTGCGGACGTCGCGGACGCCGGCGTCGAGCATCGCCTTCGACGCGCGGGCGACCGACGGGGTCAGCGACTGGGCGTTGTTGACGTGCGTGTGGATCGCGAGCGAGACGCCCCGCGAGCGCGCCTTGGTCGACACGCGGGCGACGCCCTCGACGACGTCCTCGGCGAACCAGTGCTGCGGCAGACCCATGAGGGCCTTCGTCGCGAGCCGGATGTCGCGGATGTTCTCGATGTCGAGGAGCTGGTCGATGAACGCCTCGAGGTTCTTCCACGGCATGTTGGCGACGTCGCCACCGGAGACGACGACGTCGCGCACGACGGGGGAGGTGCGGAGGTAGTCGAGCATCGCGGCGTAGCGGTCGACCGGCTTGAGGTCGAACTTCAGCTTGGCGACCTGGGGCGTCGAGTTGCCGACGAGGTCCATCCGGGTGCAGTGGCCGCAGTACTGCGGGCACGTGGGCAGCAGCTCGGCGAGCACCTTGGTGGGGTAGCGGTGCGTCAGGCCCTCGGCCACCCACATGTCGTGCTCGTGCAGCGAGTCGCGCGAGGCGTGCGGGTGCGACGGCCAGTCGGTGCGGCGGTCGGAGAAGACCGGCAGCATGTAGTTGCGGATCGGGTCGGCGTACAAGGCCTCGGTGAAGTCGTGCCCGGCCGACGGCATCGGCGAGTCCGTGGACGGGACCATCGTGTTGAGCATCTGCGGCGGGACGAGCATCGACATCGTCGCGCGCTCGCTCTGGTCCTTGGCGAGGTCGTCGTAGAAGCGGTCGTCGAGCAGCTCGCCCATGAGGGCTCGCAACTGCTTGATGTTCCTGACACAGTTGACCCGCTGCCACTGTGCGCTGTCCCAGTCGGCCTGGGTGACACTCGCCCAGCCCGGGAAACGCGTCCAGTCAGGCTCGACAAGCTCGCGTCGGCGGTACGCGTAGGGCTGCTCAACCTTGCTCATGCGGAGAACAGTAACGGCAGGTGCGGTCCGGCTCAAACACGTCCGGCTCACGAAATTGTGAAGATACCTCCGACCTAGCCCTATGCTGACGCAAGATCTTCGGTCCCCGTCCGTACATACAGAAGGATTTGTGAACGTGTCAGACCCGACGTCGGCCGCCCCGGATCGCACGGACGCCGCCCGCGTGTCGTCGCCCGTCGGCCTGCACCGCGTGCTCGAGCCCACCGGCGACGCCATCACCCTTCCTCAGGCCGCCCAGCGCCTCGACGCCCGACCGGAGCTGTGGTCCGACGAGGTCCGCATCGCCGTCGAGACCCTCAACCTCGACGCGGCGTCCTACCGTCAGCTCGCCGAGAAGCACAGCACGGGCGGCACCGTGGACGGGGCGGCGGTCCGCGCCGAGGTCCTCGACATCGTCGCGACGCGCGGCAAGATGCAGAACCCCGTGACGGGCTCGGGCGGCATGCTCATCGGCACCGTCGAGGAGGTCGGGCCGGACAGCACCCTCGGACTCGCGGTCGGCGACCGTGTCGCGACCCTCGTGTCGCTCTCCCTGACGCCGCTCGCCATCACCGACGGCCTGGCCCGCTGGGACGGCCGGTCCGAGCAGGTGCCCGCCGCCGGCCACGCCATCCTCTTCGGGCGCAGCATCGCGGCCACCCTGCCCGCCGACCTCGACCCGCACCTGGCGCTCATGGTCATGGACGTGTGCGGCGCCCCGGCGCTCGTCGAGCGTGTCGTGGGGGAGTACGCCGCCCGCGGCGTCGCGCCGACCGTCGCCGTCCTCGGCGGGGCGGGTAAGTCCGGCTCGCTCTCGCTCGCGGCCGCTCGCGCCGCCGGCGCGGGGCGGACCATCGGCGTCGTCCCCGTCGAGGGCGAGCGCTCGGTCCTCGAGGCGAGTGGACTCGCCGACGCCGTCGTCCTCGCCGACGCGCGCTCGCCGCTCGGTCTCGCGGCCGCGGTCGAGTCCGCAGGCGGACCGGCCGACGTCACGGTCGTGTGCGTCGACGTGCCCGGCTGCGAGCAGCCCGCGATCCTCGCGACCGCCCAGGGCGGCACCATCATCTTCTTCAGCATGGCCACGAACTTCGCCGCAGCCGCTCTCGGCGCCGAGGGCCTCGCCGCCGACGTGCGGATGCTCGTCGGCAACGGCTACGTGCCCGGCCACGCCGAGACGGCGCTGCGTCTCGTGCGCGACGTCCCGGCCGTGCGGGCCCTCTTCGAGGGTCGCCTCGCCACCGAGAAGGCAGGATCTGACGCATGACCCGCCCCAACGCCATGCTCGAGCTCGACCCGGCCGTCGTGCGCCGGGCCCGCTCGCTCGCCCGCAAGGCCGCCGCCCCCGTCGTGAAGATCGCGCGCAGCCACACCACGGTGTCGGTGGAGCGCGCGACCCTGCGCCTCGCCGGTCTGGCCGGCGCCGACCACGAGCGCGTGCCGTGGGTCAACCACCTCGTGACGGCCGTCCGGGACGAGGTCGGCCTCGAGCACGGCGTCACGACGCCGGTCTACGACGCGCTGCTCCGCGGCGAGGCCCCCGACCTCACGACGCTCGCGCAGAAGGCCGCGAGCGGCAACGTCTCCTTCCGCCTGCCCACCGGGCGCGAGGCCACCGCGGCCCGTCGTGCCGCCGCCAAGGGGGTCGGTGCGGGGCTGCGCACCATCGACCGCTCGCGCGCCACCCGTGACCGTCTCATCAAGCGGCACGGCGACCCGAAGACCAAGCCGTGGATCTACCTCATCGTCGCCACCGGCGACATCTACGAGGACATCCCGCAGGCCCAGGCTGCCGCGCGCGAGGGCGCCGACATCATCGCCGTCATCCGCTCGACCGGTCAGTCCCTCCTCGACTACGTGCCGGAGGGCGCGACCCGTGAGGGCTTCGCGGGGACGTACGCGACGCAGGAGAACTTCCGGCTCATGCGGTCGGCCCTCGACGACGTCAGCAAGGAGCTCGGCCGCTACGTCCGCCTGACGAACTACGCGTCGGGCCTGTGCATGCCCGAGATCGCGGCCCTCGCCGGCATGGAGCGTCTCGACATGATGCTCAACGACTCGATGTACGGCATCCTCTTCCGCGACATCAACCCGATCCGCACCTTCGTCGACCAGCGCTTCTCCCGCCAGGTCCACGCCCGCGCCGGCATCATCATCAACACCGGTGAGGACAACTACCTCACGACCGCCGACGCCGTCGAGGCCGCCCACACCGTCACCGTGAGCCAGCTGCTCAACGAGCGCTTCGCCAAGGAGGCCGGCCTCGAGGACTGGCAGCTGGGCCTGGGCCACGCCTTCGAGATCAACCCCGAGATCCCCGACAGCTTCCGGATGGAGCTCGCCCACGCGATGCTCGCCCGGCAGCTCTTCCCGGACGCCCCGCTGAAGTGGATGCCGCCGACGAAGCACATGACGGGCGACGTCTTCCGCGGCTACCTGCTCGACGGGTTCTTCAACCTCGTCGGCGCCATGACCGGTCAGGGCATCCTGCTCGTCGGGATGATGACCGAGGCCGTCGTGACCCCCTTCCTCTCCGACCGTGACCTGGCGCTGCAGAACGTCCGCTACGTCATGAACGCGGCCAGCGGCCTCACCGAGGACTTCCACCCGCCGCGCGACGGCTTCATCCAGACGCGCGCGCGCCAGGTGCTCTCCGAGGCCGTCGACCTGCTCGACCGCATCGTCAGCGACACCGACGCCGCCGGGGACGCGCCGCTCCTCGCGGCCATCGCCGACGGCACCTTCGGCCTCATGAAGCGACCGGCGACCGGGGGCAAGGGACTCGACGGGGTCAGCGAGCGCGCCGACGACTACGACAACCCGGCCACCACCGCCCTCGACGCGTGGACGCCGCCGGCGAAGGGGGCCGGCCGATGAGCGCCGCGAAGCAGCAGCCCGGACAGGCAGCCACCACCGCCGCCCCGCAGGGCTCCGTCATCCGGCCCTACGGCGACACGACCGGTGACGGCATGGTGCAGATGTCGTTCACGCTGCCCCTGCCGCACGACAAGAAGGCCGAGGGCGCCGCGCTCCAGCTCGCCCGCAAGATGGGCCTGGACCCCGCCCTGCTCGTGCACGCCAAGGCCATGGGCCCCGACTTCACCTTCTTCGTCGTCTACGGCAGCTCGACGCACCTCGTCAACCTCGACGACGTCCACGTCGTCGAGCGCGAGTACCCACTGCTGTCCGCCAAGGACGCCAACCTGACGATCAAGAAGCAGCTGCGCCGCAAGCTCGTCGTCGTCGGGGCCTGCATCGGCACCGACGCCCACACCGTCGGCATCGACGCGATCCTCAACATCAAGGGCTTCGCGGGCGAGAAGGGCCTCGAGTACTACCGCGAGATCAAGGTCGTCAACCTCGGCGCCCAGGTGCTCGTGCCCGAGCTCGTCGCCCGGGCCCGCGCCGAGAAGGCCGACGCCGTGCTCGTCAGCCAGGTCGTCACGCAGAAGGACGCCCACATCCACAACACGACGCAGATGTCGGCCGCCTTCCGTGAGGCCTACCCGGCCGGGCAGGTGCCGATCCTCATCGCCGGCGGCCCGCGGTTCGAGGACGGCTCCGAGAAGGCCCTCGGCGTCGACCGGATCTTCGGCCGGGGCACGACCCCCGGCGAGGTCGCCAGCTACCTGGTCCACGAGATCGGCCTCCGGAAGGGGAAGAAGTCATGAGCGAGAGCACCCCCGACGCCACGGCGCCGGAGCCCCTGTCGGCCACCGCGCCGACCTCGCCGGCCACGGCGACGACCACGCCGGCCACGCTGACCAAGGCCAAGGTCGGGCTGCGCATCACGCACCGCCGCTACGTCCCCTACGGCCACGCGCACTACGCCGGCAACCTCGTCGACGGCGCCTACTCCATGGCCGCCTTCGGCGACGTCGCCACCGAGATGTGCATCGTCACCGACGGCGACGAGGGCCTGTTCGCCTCCTACAGCGACGTCCAGTTCCGCTCGCGGATCACGGCCGGCGACGTCATCGAGATCTCGGCCGAGATCGTCCGTGTCGGCACCCGCTCGCGCGAGATGGACTTCGAGGTGCGGGTCGTCGGGCGCGGCAACCAGGAGCGCGGGGAGTCCGCGGCCGAGATGCTCGACCCGCCGATCGTCGCCACGACCGCCCGTGGCGTCGTCGTCGTGCCCTGAGCGCTGACGTCCCGGCCGCACGGCATACGGTGAACCCCGTGCGGCGTCTCCTCGTGTCCCTGCTCGGCGGTGGACTGCTCTGCTTCGCGTTCCCGACCTTCGACATCTGGGTGGCCGCACCTGCGGCCCTCGCGCTGTGGGCGTGGGCCTGGACCGGCACCGGGGCCCGTCGCGGCTTCCTGCGCGGGGTCGCCGGGGGGCTCGTCTTCTTCGTGCCGACGCTCAGCTGGTCGGGCATCTACGTCGGCTCGCTGCCGTGGCTCGCGCTCGCGACGCTGCAGGCCCTCTTCGTCGGCGTCGCCGGCGCGCTCTACGGCTGGCTGGGCCGCCGGGGGAGCGTCCGCCCGCTGGCGTTCGCGCTCGTGTGGGTCGTCGCCGAGGGTTTCCGGGCCCGGGCCCCCTACGGCGGCTTCCCCTGGCTCAAGCTGGCCTTCGGTCAGGCCGACTCGCCCTTCGGTCGCCTGGTTGCCTTCGGCGGAGCGCCGTTCGTCGGGTTCGTCATCGCCCTGAGCGGCGGCCTGCTCGCGCTCGCCGCCCAGCACGCCGTCTCCGCCCTCGCCGACCGGCGGGGGAGCGGCGCCACCGCCACGCCCCGGTCGCGTATGCCGTCCCGTCGCCTCGTGCTGCCCGTCGCGGGAGCGCTCGTGCTCGGCCTCGTCGGTCTGGCCGTCCCGCTGCCGACCGACGGCCCGACCGCCCAGTTCCTCGGCGTGCAGGGCAACGTGGCGCGGCCGGGTCTCGACTTCAACGCCGAGCGCCGCCAGGTCCTCGACAACCACGTCACCGCGACGCTCGAGGCGCAGGAGGACGTCGACGCCGGGAGGGCGCCGGCCCCTGACCTCGTCGTGTGGCCCGAGAACGCCTCGGACATCGACCCGCTGCGCAACGCCGACGCCAAGGGCCTCATCCTCGAGACCGTCGACGCGCTGAAGCGGCCGCTCATCGTCGGGGGCCTGCTCGAGGAGCCCGTCGGCTTCGTCTCGAACGTGGCGCTGCTCTTCGAGCCCGGCAAGGGCAACACCGACCGCTACGTCAAGCGCCATCCGGTGCCCTTCGCCGAGTACATCCCGAACCGGTCGTTCTGGCGCACCTTCAGCAAGGAGGTCGACCTCGTCACCCGCGACTTCGTCCAGGGCCCGGCGCCCGGCGTCTTCCGCGTGACGACGGCCTCGGGCCAGCAGATCCGGGCCGGGCTCGCGATCTGCTTCGAGGTGGCCTACGACGACATCATGCGCGACGCCGTGCAGACCGGTGCCAACGTCCTCGTGGTCCAGACGAACAACGCGACCTTCGGCTACACCGCCGAGTCGCCCCAGCAGCTGGCGATCAGCCGCGTGCGGGCCATGGAGTTCGGCCGGTCGGTCGTCCACGTGTCGACGGTCGGACAGAGCGCCCTCATCACACCCGACGGAACCGCGCACCAGGTGACGTCGTTGTTCACACAGGCGGTGGTCAGAGGGGCACTACCCTTGCGGGACGCCACGACGCTGGCGACCCGGGTGGGCGAGGCCCCGGAGTGGGTCGCCGCCGCCGCACTGCTGACGATGCTCGCCCTGGGCCTTCGCAGCGGTCGCCCGGCAGCGCCGGAGACAACGAAGGAAGAGGATGACGACGACGCAGCGTGAGCCGGTGACCCGAGTGGCCGTGCTCATCCCGACGTACAACGAGCGGGACAACCTGCCCGGCATCGTCGCGCGGGTGCGCGCGAGCGTGCCCGCCGCCGACGTCTTCGTGCTCGACGACGGCTCTCCCGACGGCACCGGACAGATCGCCGACGACCTCGCGTCCGCCGACCCGCAGGTCCACGTCGTGCACCGGACCGCCAAGGAGGGCCTCGGCAAGGCCTACCTCGACGGGTTCGCCACCGTCCTCGAGCGCGGCTACGACGCCGTCGTCGAGATGGATGCCGACGGCTCCCACCTTCCCGAGCAGCTGCCGTCGCTGCTCGCCGCGCTCGGTGAGGCGGACCTCGTCATCGGCGCCCGCTGGGTCAAGGGCGGCGAGGTGCGCAACTGGCCGGCCCGTCGCAAGGTGCTCTCCGTCGGGGCGAACCTCTACACCAAGGTGCTCCTCGGGATGTCGGTCAACGACGCGACGGCCGGCTACCGCGTCTACCGCGCGAGCGCGCTGCGGGCCATGGGTCTGCAGGGCGTCGAGTCCCAGGGCTACTGCTTCCAGATCGACCTCACGCTGCGGGCCGTCCGCGCCGGGCTCACCGTCGTCGAGGTGCCGATCACGTTCGTCGAGCGTGAGGTCGGTGTCTCGAAGATGGGCCAGGACATCGTCCGCGAGGCGCTGACCAGCGTCACGCGGTGGGGCGTCGAGCACCGGCTCGGCCAGCTGCGCTCCGTCGCCGGCCGGGTGCGTGGGCGCGAGCCGGTCGGGGACCGGTCGTGAGTGCGACCTCCGGCCCGTCGCGCGGCCCGTCACGGGTCCGGCGGGTGCGGCTGACCCGCCTGGCGGTCGTCGCGCTCCTGCTCCTGCCGATCATCGAGGTCGTCGTCATCGTCGCGGTCGGTCAGGCCATCGGCGGCTGGCCGACCTTCCTGCTGCTCGTCGCGACCTCGTTGCTCGGTGCGTGGCTGATCCGACGCGAGGGCGGCCGAGCCTGGCGCGCCCTCGAGCAGGCCCTGCGCAGCGGTCGGATGCCGGCCCGCGAGCTCGCCGACGGCGTCGTCGTGCTCGTCGGCGGCAGCCTGCTCGTCCTGCCGGGCTTCGTCACCGACGTGCTCGGTCTCGTGCTCGTGCTCCCGTTCAGCCGGCCCGTCGCGCGCAGCATGCTCGCCGCGGTCATCTCCCGTCGCCTGCTCGCCCAGACCGAGCGCTTCACGGGCCCCACGGTCGCGGGACAGCCCGCCGCGCCCTCGTGGGAGCAGGAGCAGACGCCCCACGGCCCGCAGCGCTCGATGACGAGCGACGAGGTCGTCGAGGGCGAGATCATCGACGACGAGGACTGAGCGCGCCTCGGCGGTGCCTGCTCGTCGTGCTCCGCGCTGTCAGGTTCACCTCGAGCCACGGGCGGACGGCATGCACAAGCCTCTGAACGCGAGAAAGCCCGCCTCCACGAACGGGGCGGGCTTCTCGGTGGTGCGTTCTGGCGAGGTCAGGCGGTCTTGCGGCGGCGCGGCTTCTCGCCACGCGACTCACGCAGGAGCGTCAGGCGCTCCTCGAGGAGCTCCTCGAGCTCGGGGATGGAACGACGCTCGAGAAGCATGTCCCAGTGCGTGCGCTGGTGCTTGACCGGCTTGGCCTCCGGCTCGGGACCGCCGCCCTGCAGCTTCGCGTCGAGTCCGCAGCGGCACTCCCACGTGGGAGGCACGTCGGCCTCGATCGAGAAGGGAAGCTCGGTCCGGTGCCCGTCGGCGCAGACGTAGACGGTGAGCTGACGCTCACTCGGTACGACGTTCTCGTCGGACTCCATGCTCCTCGCGCCGAGGTTGGAACCGCGTAGTGCTCGATCGGCCATGTGGACCCCTCCAAGACGTATGCCCGTGTGACACCTCGCTGGTGTCTTACCCTCACAGACGCTTGAACGAGCGAAACGGCCCACTTGTTCCCCGGCGCGCGGCGAAGTGTAGGCGTTTCTCAGATCACGGCGGGAACCGGGTTGCCGGCCTGCTCGATGCCCTCCCGCATCCGCACCCTCGACAGGAGCACGCCACCGATGGCGAAGAAGACGATGAGCGCGATGATCGCCCAGCGGTAGCTGAGGGTGAACTGGTAGACGAGTCCGAAGATGAGCGTCCCGAACCAGCTCGTGCCCCGCTCCATGGCCTGGTAGAGGCTGAAGTACTCCGCCTCTCGGCCGCGGGGGATCAGCTGGCTGTAGAGCGAGCGGGACAGGGCCTGGGTGCCACCGAGCACGAGGCCGATGAGCAGCGCGAGCGCGAGGAAGATGACGAGCGACTTGGAGGGCACGAGGAAGGCGAAGACGACGACGACCGTCCAGAGGCCGATGCCGTAGAGGACCGTGCGCCAGGCCCCCCTCGTGGCGGCCACCCGGCCGGCGAGCCGTGCACCGAAGAACGCGACGAACTGCACGAAGAGGAAGACGCCGAGCACCGTCGTCTCGGAGAAGCCGAGCTCCTTGGACCCGTAGACGCTCGAGCTGCCGATGACCGTCTGGATGCCGTCGTTGAAGAAGAGGTAGGCGACGAGGAACAGCTTGGTCTGCGGGTAGCCGGCCAGGTCGCGGAACGTGCTCCGCAGCTGGGCGATGCTGCCGCCGACGACCCCGGCAGAGCGGTCGACGGGCGTCTCGACCGTGCCCGTCAGGTGGCGCAGGCCGAGGTACGGGATGAGCGTGAAGCCGGCCCACCAGAGACCCGCGGACAGGATGCTGATGCGCGTGCTGAGCGCGCGGTCGAGCCCGAGGTCCTCGTGGAAGAAGTCGAGGGCGAAGTTGAGCGCGAGCAGGATGCCGCCGCCGAGGTAGCCGAACGCCCAGCCCTTCGAGGAGACGCGGTCGCGCTCGTTCTCGTTGGCGATGCGACACAGGATCGAGTCGTAGATGACGAGCGAGGAGCCGAGGCAGATGCCGGCCACGACGACGAGCAGGGCGCCCAGCTGCCAGTTCGTGCCCGCGACGAAGAACATGAGGCTCGCCGCCAGGGCGCCGGCCCACGCGAAGGCGGCGAAGAGCCGGGTCGGTCTCGGGCTGCGGTCGGCGACGGCGCCGATGAAGATGAGCACGATCGCCGACAGGATCGTCGTGAAGGTCACGGTGAAGAACCACAGCGAGCCCGGCGCCACGGGGACGCCGAGCACCGAGAGGTTGGTCGTGCAGTCCTGGCCTTCGGGCAGGCCGGGACAGGCCGCCTGCTCCGCGACGGACGTGAGGTACGGGCTCATGAGCACCGTCGCGGTCGTGGTGACGTAGGCCGAGTTGGCCCAGTCGTACCAGTACCAGGCCCGCTGCTCCCGGGTCTCCGGGCGTGCGGCGTTGACGACGACGTTCGACATGCGAGGACTGTCCCACACGGCCGTGGCGGGGACAGGGGGAGAGGCCGAAACACGCCGCAGCGTCGGGCGCCCGTGGTCAGCGGACGGCATACGACCACTCAGCGGGCGACCGCGGGGGCGTCAGGACTTGGTCACCAGGTGCCAAGTCTTCGCCAGATGCATTGCCCGGCGCGCCCGCGCATCGACAGGGTTTCGCTCGCCCGACCCCCCACACCCACAAGGAGATCCATGCGCACGCGCGCCCTGCTCACCCCGCTGGTGCTCGCCGCTGTCACGACGGCCGGCCTCACGATCGCCCCGACGCCCGCGCTGGCCGCCGGCCCCGACATCTCGGTGACGAATACCAGGTCGCACCTCGACCAGCTCCAGTCGATCGCCAACGCCAACGGAGGCAACCGGAGCACCGGCAGGCCCGGCTACAAGGCGTCCGTCGACTGGGTCAAGGCCAAGCTCGACGCGGTCGGCTACACGACGACCGTCCAGAGCTTCAGCACCTCGTCGGGCACGTCCTACAACCTCGTCGCGGACCTCCCGGGCGGCGACCTGTCGTCGGTCGTCATGTTCGGTGCCCACCTCGACTCGGTGTCGGTCGGCCCGGGCATCAACGACAACGGCAGCGGCAGCGCCGGCATCCTCGAGACGGCGCTGGCGTACGCCGCGAGCGGCCAGACCCCGCGCAACCACGTGCGCTTCGGCTTCTGGGGCGCCGAGGAGCTCGGCCTGCTCGGCTCGAAGTACTACGTCGGCCAGCTGACGACGGCGCAGCGCACGGCGATCAGGAGCTACCAGAACTTCGACATGATCGCCTCGCCGAACGTCGGCTACTTCGTCTACGACGACAACGCCGTCGGCAACGGCGTCCGCGACGACTTCACGGCGTACTACGACACTCAGGGGATCCCCTGGGAGTACATCGACGTGCAGGGTCGCAGCGACCACGCGGCCTTCCGCTCGAGCGGCATCGCGACCGGTGGCATCTTCAGCGGGGCCGAGACGATCAAGACCAGCGCCCAGGCGAGCAAGTGGGGCGGCACCGCGGGGCGGGCGTTCGACGCCTGCTACCACCGCTCGTGCGACACGAACACCAACCTCGACCTCGTCGCGCTCGACAAGAACGTCGACACCATCGGCTACATGGTGTGGCGCTACGCCGCCAAGGACTACGGCACGACGACGCCGCCGACCGGGTCGAACCTGCTCGCCAACCCGGGCTTCGAGTCCGGTGCCGTCTCGTGGACGGGGACGAGCGGGCCGATCACGAGCGGGGCGGGCCGGCCGGCGCACTCCGGCACGTGGAAGCTGTGGCTCGGTGGCAACGGCACCACCGCGACCGAGACCGAGCAGCAGACCGTGACGATCCCGTCCGCCGCGACGACGGCCTCGCTGTCCTTCTGGGGCCGCTTCGACACCGCCGAGACGGGGTCGACGGTCTACGACACATTGAAGGTCCAGGTGGTGGCCTCGGGCGTCACGACGACGCTGGCGACGTACAGCAACGTCGGCGCCGACGCGACGTGGACGCGGCGCACCTTCGACCTCACGGCCTACCGCGGCAAGAGCGTCACGGTGACGTTCCTCGCGACCGAGGACTCGTCGGCGCAGACGTCGTTCGTCATCGACGACACGGCCCTGAGCACCACCTGAGCACCACCTGAGCACCACCTGAGCACCACCTGAGCACCATCTGGGCACCACCTCACCGACGCCGGGCCCGGCGCTCCTCCGCCTCCCCTGCTCAGTCGCCGGCGGGGGAGGGGAGGGGTGGCTCCCGGACGTCGGGCGTCGTCGTCAGCAGCTCCCACGCCAGACCGTGGGCGAGCACGACGAGGCAGACGACGGCGAGGGCGGCCGCCTGCAGGCCGCTCAGCCCGACGGCACCGGCCAGCTCGGGGGCGACACCGAGCACGACGATGACGCCGTAGAGCACGGCGACGAGCCAGCGGTGGCGCCGGAACGGACCGCGGACGCCGGGGCCGCTGTCGGCGCGGATGAGGCGCAGCGTCGACCACGCTCCGAGGAGGGCGACGAGGCCGAAGGTCGATCGCCAGAGCCACGGCTGGGTGGGCGCGACCTGGGCGAAGAGGCCCATGACGCCGGGAAGCAGGAAGGTGAGGTAGACGCCACCCACGAGCCGACGGGTCTCGTCGCCCGCCAGCAGCTCACGGCGGCGGTCCAGGGCGGACCACCAGAGCCCGACGAGCGTGAAGCAGGTGGCCGACACGACGGCATAGAACGTGGAGAGGTCCATGCGCCTTCCTTTCCCCCTCGGAATCGTCCCACCGCCGATGGGTGCCGACCCTCTCGTTTAGCCCTAAAGTATCGGGATGGGCAGTGCACCGGGGGACCAGGTCGGGCGGATCATCGAGGCGTGGCGTCGGGAGAGGCCCGACGTAGACGTGTCGTCGATCGGCATCATCACGCCGGTCGTGCGGCTCGCCGCGGTCGTCACGGACCACCGCGCCCACGTGCTGGCCGGCCACGGCCTCGAGCAGAGCCACCTCGACGTCCTCGCGACCTTGAGGCGCAGCGGCGCGCCCTTCCGGCTCACGGCCGGCGAGCTGTCCCGGCGCTGCCGCGTCACGGCCGGGGCCACGACCCAGCGGGTCCAGGCCATGGAGGCGCTCGGCTTCGTCGAGCGCGTCCGTGAGGAGCCGGACCGGCGCACCGTGCACGTCCAGCTCACCCCGGAGGGTCTGGCTCGGCTCGACGGGATCTTCGCGGACGTCATGGCCGGCGACGAGTCGCTCCTGTCCGGGCTGGAGCCGAGGCAGCGGGCCGCTCTGGAGGAGCTGCTGCGTGCGTGGCTCGACGCGCTGGAGCCCGGCCCCGGCCACGGTGCAGCCGACGTCACGAAGGTGTGAGGACGACGAGCTGCTGCGTCGCGCGCGTCATGGCGACGTAGCGGTCGACCGCGCCCTCGATGCCGTCACCGAGGGCCTCCGGGTCGACGAGCACGACGAGGTCGAACTCGAGGCCCTTCGAGAGCACCGGCGTGAGCGACCGGACGCGGCTCGTCTCCTCGACGGTGGGGTCGCCGATGACGCAGGCCGTCCCGTCGGGGTGCGCGTCGAGCCACGTCCCGAGGACCGATGCGAGGTCTGCCGTCGAGCCGTGCTGCACGGCCACGCCGCTCTCACGGATCGAGGTGGGCACGTTGGCATCCGGCAGCACGGCACGGATGACGGGTTCGGCCTCGAGCATGACCTCCTCGGGCGTGCGGTAGTTGATGCTGAGCGACGAGACCGTGACGCGGGCGAGGCCGACGCGGTCGAGGCGCTCCTGCCACGTGTCCGTGAAGCCGTGCCGCGCCTGGGCTCGGTCGCCGACGATGGTGAGGCTCCGCGACGGACACCGGTTGAGGAGCATCTGCCACTCGGCGTCGGTCAGCTCCTGCGCCTCGTCCACGACCACGTGGGCGAACGGGCCGGCGAGCAGGTCAGGATCGACGCCGGGCCCGGCCGAGTCGTCGTCGAGGGCGCTCCGGAGGTCCTCACCCCGCAGCATCGACATGACGTGCATGTCGGAGTCGTCCGAGGCGATGAGGTGCTCGACGACGGCCGCCCGTTCCACCCGCTCCGCGGCGAGGGCGGCGTCGCGCTGCCGCCGCCGCCGCGCGACCTCCGGGTCGCCCAGGCGCATCCGGGCCGCGTCGAGCAGGGGGAGGTCCGACACCGTCCACGCGTTCGGCTCGGCCCGCTGGAGTCGCCGCACCTGCTCGACGGTCAGCGCCGGGGCGCACCGACGCAGGTACGCGGGGACGCTCCACAGGTCGCCGACGAGGTCCTCGGCGTCGAGGAGCGGCCACGTCCGGTCGAAGGCGGTGCGCAGCTCACGGTTCTGCTCGAGCGAACGCCGCACCATGGCCGGGGTGGCCTCGGCCTCCACGTCCGCGCCGTCGTCGTCGATCCGCCCCTCGAGGTCGTGTCGCTCGACGAGGATCGTGAGGAGCGCCTCCCACACGTCGTCGCGGGCCTCGTTGTGCGGGGTGCCCAGGCCGGCGGTGCAGGCCTCGGCCCAGTCCGCGGGGGAGAGCCACACGTCCGCCCACGGCGTCACGACCTCCATCCCGCTGGTCGGTGGCTCCTCGTAGAGCGCCACCGCCGGCTCGATGGCCCTGACGAGGTCCATGGACGCCTTGAGCCGGGCCACCTCCGGGTCGGTGTCCGGTGCCGCCGCGGCGCCTTCGGCGACGAGGTCTCGGAGCGTGCACGTCTGCACACCTTCCTCGCCGAGGCTGGGCAGGACGTCCGAGACGTAGGCGAGGTAGGGCTCGTGCGGGCCGACGAAGAGCACCCCGCCGCGTCGGTGGCCGAGGCGCGGGTCGGAGTAGAGCAGGTATGCCGTCCGGTGCAGTGCGACGACCGTCTTGCCCGTGCCGGGCCCTCCGTCGACGACGAGCGCGCCCCGGGACCCGGCGCGGATGATGGCATCCTGGTCGGCCTGGATGGTGCTCAGGACGTCGCGCATCCGCGGCGAGCGGCTCGCACCCAGCGAGGCGATGAAGGCGGACTCGTCGTCGAGCGCCACGCGTCCGTCGAGCCCGTCGGTCGCGAAGACCTCGTCCCAGTAGTCCGTGACCCGTCCGCGCGTCCAGCGGTAGCGTCGGCGGCTCGCGAGGCCCATGGGGTTGCCGTGGGTGGCGCCGAAGAAGGGCTCGGCCGCGGGGGAGCGCCAGTCGAGGAGCAGACGGTGCCCGTCGCTGTCGGTCAGGCCGAGCCTGCCGATGTAGACAGGGTGAGAACCGTTCTCAGAGATGATGTGGCCGAGGCACAGGTCGATCCCGTAGCGGCGCAGCGTCCGCAGGCGGGCCGACAGGCGGTGGACCTCCTGGTCGCGGTCGAGGGCGGCCTGGCCGGTGCGTGCCGGCGCCCGCCGGACGGTGTCGAGGCGGTCGGACAGCTCGGCGACCGTCGCGTCGAGAGTCTCGGCGATGGCGGCGAAGTGGGCGTCGTCGTGGGCGATGAGGGCCGGGTCGGCCTTGGGTGTCAGGTGGTCGCGAAGGTCGAAGGCGCTGGTCGTCAGCGGGTTCACGCAGGGGCTCCGTCCCGAGGTTTCTGGTGTCGGCCAGTGATTCTCGGTGACGACGGGGGTCTTGCCGCAAGACCCCGGGTGCGCTATACCTTGGGAGTGGAAGGAAGCGCTCGGCGCCTCCTTCCTTTTTCGTGCCCGACGCACGGGTCGTCCGCTCTCGTCACCTCCCGCATAACGCCGATAATCGACATTATGTCACTTTAGTGAGTAAGGCACTCCCCGAAGCGGCGATGTACCCGTGGTCCTGGACGAAGCCTCGGCGCCGTAGCCTTGCCCTGATGCAGTGCGACTACTTCGATGCCGGACGCTGCCGCTCGTGTGCCCTCATGGGTGTGCCGTATGCCGTCCAGCTCGCCGACAAGGACGAGCGCTGTCGACGCACGCTGGCCGGCGTGGCCCCGAGCGTCTCCTGGCTCGAGCCCTTCCCCAGTGCCGAGTCGGCCTTCCGCAACAAGGCCAAGCTCGTCGTCGGCGGCGTCACCGGCGCGGTGACCGTCGGTATCCTCGACGCCGACGCCAACGGCGTCGACCTGCGCGGCTGTGGACTCTACGAGCAGCCGCTGCAGCACCTCATCCCTCGTCTCGCGGCGGTCGTCGACGAGATCGGTCTGGAGCCCTACGACGTCACCGCCCGTCGCGGCGAGCTGAAGCACCTCATCCTCACCCTCTCCCCCACCGGCGAGGTCATGCTCCGGATCGTCCTGCGGTCGCGCCGCCACCAGGCCCTGCTGGAGTCGCGTCTGACGGCGCTGCAGGCACGGCTGCCGGAGGTGTCCGTCGTCACCGTGAACCTCCAGCCCGAGCACAAGGCCGTCCTCGAAGGCGACACCGAGCTCGTCCTGACCGAGCACGACGACCTCGCCATGCCCGTCGGCGGCGTCACCCTCCACCTGCGCCCCAACAGCTTCTTCCAGACCAACACCACCGTCGCCGCCGGCCTCTACCGCCAGGCGCGGGCCTGGACGCGCACCGTCGGTCCGGCCACGGTGCTCGACCTCTACTGCGGCGTCGGTGGGTTCGCGCTGCACTGTGCGCAGGCAGGCGCTCTCCACGTCGTCGGCGTGGAGGTCTCGCCCGAGGCGGTGCGCAGTGCCGAGACCAGCGCGGCCCGGCTGCGCGAGGACCATCCCGACCTCGGCCGCGTCGAGTTCCGTGCCGGCGACGCCACGGACGTCGACGCGCTCGACCGGGAGCTGCTGGGGACCGGACGGTCCATGGTCGTCGTCAACCCGCCCCGTCGCGGGATCGGCCCGGACCTCGCTGGCTGGCTCGAGGGCTCCGGCGCCTCGCACGTGACGTACTCGAGCTGCAACGTCGACAGCCTCGCTCGCGACCTCGCCCTGCTGCCCTCGTACACGGCCTGCGAGGCCCGGCTCTTCGACATGTTCCCGCAGACGTCACACCATGAGGTCATCGTCCTGCTTGAGCGCGAATCCCATTCTCGACCAAGCGATTTCACCTCAGGGGCCGCGCGCCCATGACGAGCCCCCCAGCGACACCCTGGACGGCACCGGACGTCGTGCGCCCGGGCGGTTCACTCGTGGCGCCCGAGGCGACGATGCTGCCCGAGATGCTCGCCTGGCACCGCTCGACGCTGCTGTCCACGTGCTCCGGACTCACGGGCGAGCAGCTGGCCGAGCGGTCCGTCGCCCCCTCGGGCCTCAGCCTGCTCGGCCTCCTGCGCCACCTGCGCAAGGTCGAGCGGATCTGGCTGCGCCAGCGGGTGGCCGGCGAGGACGTCGAGCCGCTGCACGGCTTCGGCAGTGGCCGGGATCTCGACTTCGACGACCTCGACCCCACCACGGCCCAGGCCGACTACGAGGCGCTGCTCGACGAGTGGGTGCTGGCCGACCAGGCCGTCTCAGGGCGCGGTCTCGACGACGTCGTCGAGGCCGGCGGCGACCCCTTCTCGCTGCGTTTCGTCTACCTCCACCTCATCGGTGAGTACGCCCGGCACAACGGCCACGCCGACCTCGTGCGCGAGCGCGTCGACGGTGCCACCGGTGCCTGAGCCGACGCGACCGTCACCGGACCCCGTGCGGCTCGCGCGGATCCGGCGACGCTTCGCCGAGTTCGCCGAGGAGTATGCCGCCCTCCCGCTCTACTCGACCATCTGCAGACACGTGTCCCAAGACGACGAGACCGCCTCCCTCCTGCTCGCGGCCAGACCGGGACAGGCCCGACCCGTGCTCTGGCTGGCAGCCCTGCACCACCTGGTCCTGTGCAACCCGGATGTTCCTGCGGCACAGTGGTTCCCGAGCGTCACCGGGGCAGCCTCAGCACCGCTCGGCGACCCGTGGCCAGACGTCCGCGGCACCGTTCGCGCGCACGTCGACGAGCTGACCCGGCTCATCGGGACACACGGCACCCAGACCAACGAGGTCAACCGCGCCGTCTACGTCGCGGTGGGTCTGGCCGCGGCCACGGCCGACTGTGGCGACGTGCCTCTCGCACTGGTAGAGCTCGGCGCGAGTGCCGGCCTGCTTCTCGGCGTCGACCGCTACGCCGTCGAGCTGTCCTCCCCCGACGGGACCGTGCTCCTCGGCGACGAGGCTTCACCGGTCCGGTGTGCCGGTGAGGACCGTTCCGGTGTGGGGGCCGTGATCACAGCCGCCGGTGCCACCGCCCCGACCGTGCGCGGCCGCGTGGGGCTGGACCTCCATCCCGTCGACCTCGCCTCGGCCGTCGAGGTGCGCTGGCTCGAGGCGTGCCTCTGGCCGGAGGTGGCCGGCCGCATCGACCGCTTCCGCACGGCTCGTGACCTGCTCCGGGACGATCCCCCGACGGTGCTCCGTGGGGACATGGTCGACCGACTCACCGAGGCCGTGCGGCTCGCCCTCTCCGAGGCCGGTGGCGATGCCCACGCCGTGGTCCTGAGCTCGTGGGCGATGACCTACCTCGCCCCACCGCGCCGGACCGACCTCGCGGCGGCCCTCGAGGAGCTGGCCCGGGACGTCCCCTACCTGTCCTGGTTCACCGCCGAGCCGCCGGGATGCGTGCCCGGTCTCGAAGGGTCCACCGTCGCCGTCGCGGGGAACACCGTGCTCGGCCTGCATCGGTGGCGTGACGGACGCGCTCTCCCTTCCGCCCTCCTCGGCAGCTGCCATCCGCATGGCGCCTGGATCGACGCCGCACTGCCGGCACCCCCTACCTGACGCCCACCCGGGGCCGCTCCCCGGTTCCCGCGGATGTTCCGCAGGACACACATTCCAGCATCTGGCTACAACGGGGCGTTTGTCGGCCTAACCTCTGCGCAGAGGACGTTGCCGGGGAGGGCAATTGCCTTGGTGCATAAGCAAATACGCTGATGCACGGCATTTCGCCCATACCGGGCATGGGGAGGGACTGGCCACCATGAGACTTCGACGACGCAGCGTTCTCGCAGCCCTTGCGACACTCACACTTCTCGTGCCGGGCACGGCCGCCGTCGCGCAGGCCTCGGGGCCGGTGGCAACCGTCTCGAGCCTGGCGGCCGAGGCGCCGGTGCCTCCGACGACCCTGCCTCTCGTGTCGGTGGCGCTGACCGACCCCGACCCGACGAAGAACACGCTCGACTACCTCCACGCCTCCAAGGACAACTCCGTCAAGGCCACGGTCAACCTCGTCGACGGTTCCAACGCTGCCAACGACATCGTCGACGCCAGCGCCACCATCAAGGGTCGGGGCAACCACACGTGGACCCTCGACAAGCGGCCCTACCAGATCAAGTTCACGACCGCCGTCGGCCCGCTCGGGATGCAGACGAGCCGGACGTGGGTCCTTCTCGCGAACCACCAGGACCCCTCGCTGCTGCGCAACAAGATCTCCTACGACCTCGCGAACGCCTTCGGGCTGCAGTACTCACCGGAGTCGCGGTTCGTCGACCTCACGATCAACGGCGAGTACCTCGGGAACTACCTGCTCGTCGAGAAGACGGAGGTCGGCACCAACCGGATCGAGCTCACCGACGACCACGGCGTGCTCCTCGAGCTCGACTACGTCCACGGGACCGAGGAGCCGCACTACTTCCTCACCGACCGGACCAAGACGCTCTTCGTGCTCAAGGACGCCACCCTCGGCGTCGACGACGTGCTCGACCCCACGGTCGCCATCGCCTACGAGGAGATCAAGGCCGACGTCAACGCGCTCGAGACGCAGCTCTACGCCCCGAGTCCCGACTGGCAGAAGATCAGCTCGCTCATCGACGTCGACTCGTTCGTCAAGTACTACTTCATCCACGAGCTGACCGAGAACTACGACTTCGACCGGTCGAGCGTCTACTTCTACAAGGACGGCCCGAACGACAAGCTCCACGCCGGTCCGGTGTGGGACATGGACGTCGCGATGGGCAACTTCTCGGCCCGCGAGTGGGGCGGCGACCCGACGGCAGAGTACGTGAAGTCCACGACGTACCTCAGAGCCAAGCGCCACAACTGGTTCGAGACGCTCATGCGCAACAAGCAGTTCGTCGCCCTGACGAACCAGATGTACGCCTCGA